>JADJQR010000012.1 GCA_016712675.1 bacterium | reverse complement strand
GAGGCGAGCGACCGAGATCGCGCCGCGTCCACGCGCTGCGGGGCGAGCGAGGCATGCGGCAGGACTCACGCTGTATCGCTAGTTTTCATCCTTTCGGACGTGAATCCTCACTGCATGGCCGCGCACGAGTGAGCAACCGTGCGTGCACGACGACGGCCAACTGTCGCAACAACGCCCGACGCACGAGAGGATTTGATGCGCGGTTTCCGGCTTCGCGCCAGTGTCGACGCCGCGAAATTGGAACGAGCCCGAACGCGCTGTGCGACGTGCGTGCGTTCGTTCGTTTGTCGTGCGTCGGTCGCTTGCACACGCACACACACACAGCGCCGCACCAGTGCGCGCGTCGTGCCAGGAGCGTCGCGTCGTCGGCGCTGCCGAGCTTCGACCGAGTGCTCTGTTGTCGCGCGCGTCAACCAGAGCCGACGCACACACGCGCGCGCGTCAACCAACGCACCGGCAGTTGGAATGAAGCCACCGCGGGTCGGCAGCCAGCCCGTGAAGAGCCGGCCGCCCTGTGTGCGCGGGTATTCGGCCTCGCGCCGGTGTCGACGCCGCGAAATTGGAACGAGCCCGAACGCGCTGCGTGCGTGCGTCGCATCGACGTTGGTTGCGCGGTTGGGTTCGCGACACGCACGACGCGTCAACTGACTGGCGCCGCCGCAACCAACCAGTGCGCGCGTCGTGCCATGGGAGCGTCGCGTCGTCGGCGCTGCCGAGCTCGACCGAGTGCTCTGTCGCCCGCCACATTGATCACACAAACCGATCCGACCCGACCCGACCCGACGTCGCGCCGCGCACCGACCGGCAGTTGGCGAGAAGCCACCGCGTGTTTGGCCGGCAGCGCAGCCCAACGGCCGCCGCCAGCACAGGCCGAGAATCGGCCGAGAGAGTTTAACGAGAGCAGCCAAACGATTGAACGGCCGGCCGCGCTCGGCGAGCGAGCAGCTGCCCGTGCAGGCTGCTCGCTCGCGTGTCTGGGGATCCGGATCGTGTGGATGGCAGCCACAAGCACACAGCCGCCACCCGTCCGTGGATGGGCGGTCGTGACGGTCGCGCTGTGCACCGCGCACGCGTCCGTCGTCACAGTCGCCCGCCGGCTCAGCGCGCGCACACGCACCGCATCACGCGCGCGACCGCCGCCCGTGCCCGGACCAGCGTCAAGCACTGGCCGCTCCACGCTGCACGCATGCGCGCGTCGGCCGGCAGTCGCACAGCCAGCGCGCGATCCGCCCGCCGGCCGCCGCGCGCACCCGACGTGCGCGGCGATATGGGGCTAGGCGACCCACAGCCGTCGTCGGCCACGCCCGACGACTGCGCGCGGCGGTCGTGCGTCAGAACAGCGGCTCCAGCGCCGGCCACGCGCGCCGACGCAACAAGACTCATCGCGCACCGTCGGTGTGGGTGCGCACCACACCGCGTTGCCGCGCGACAAACGATGCGAGACTTGGCCGGTGCCGATTGGTGTTTCGATCGGCGGCGACAAACGCCGAACCCAAACCGAATCGAATCGGCGGCACGGTTCGCGCGTCTTCTTTCTGTGGCGACGACCGGACAACGACCGGAACAAACGAACGAACGAACCCAGCCGTGCCCGCGCTTCTATCGCGAAATTGCGCGAAATTCAAAATTGAATTGTCGGTCGGTCGGGCCGTTCACGGGCAGTCGGGCG
>JADJQR010000011.1 GCA_016712675.1 bacterium | reverse complement strand
GATTATTGCAGCACATTTACAGGCGAAAACGGCGGGAGTAGTTCACAGCACCGTTTGCCTGGCCCAAAACAAAACACCCTAGAAAGCCATTGATCTTTGATCAAAGGGAGTTTACCGGTGGATCACCACAATCTATAGGCATGATGGACGAAGGTTACATTTACGTGCCAAAGACCTGTGAGCAAGGCCAACGCTGTAGATTGCACGTCGCGTTTCACGGGTGTCGACAAATTAAGGATTTCATTAAAGAAGACGAAACAACGAGTTACGTTCTTAGAGCTGGCTATATTGAGTGGGCCAAAACACAACAAAATTTATTATTTTATGCCCACAAGCAGCCAAATTTGGCCTGCCTTTAGAACCTGATAAAGCCGCGATGCTCAACATAAAATCCTGGAGCCTGTTGGGATTGGTGGGGTTACACTGACCCTGGAACAAAAGCGGGCGATCCTTCAAGCGCTTTGCAAGCGACTTATCATACGAAAACAGGTAAGCCAGATGGCTGCCGTAAAAGCGATGGTAGACCGACCTAACCAGGACGCGCTAGAGACACCGGCAATTCTGGAGGGCAACCGTGACCACGCACTTGTCACACGACTAGCTTGGCGCGACCGGTCTTGGGATGGTCGCATCTGCGATGCTGGCAAGAACGCATATTGCATTGTGCGGTAACCTGCATCAGGATCGTCCATATCAGTTTTGCTGGTGTTAATGCCGCAAAACGGCGGCGAGAGATCGTCTGTAGGGCGACACCGCAGGCTATGAAACCGACCGCCAGCAACGGCTATCGGAGATGCTTCCAGGATCTTCTGCAGGCACCGGCAGGCTTCGAGCATGCCGTTGTACCAAACAGCTAATGGATGCTCGGAGCTGTTAGAGACCTCCAGGTCACGCGCAGCGCAGAGAGGCGAGATCGGCGGGCGCCGCGTGACCGACCAAACTCATCTGCCCGCGTCGCCGGGCAGGGTTTTGGGCCGAATTGAAGGACCAAGTATCGTGTCGAAACGGAAGCGGGTCTTGATGATCGTCGGCCCAATCGACCACCACGATTGGGCGAGGCCGATCCCACCTCGGAGAAAGCCGCGTTCAAATGTAAATCGCCGAAACCGTATCCGAGGAATAGCAGACTATCGGCTTCATGTACTGGACGATTGACCTGCGCAGAAGTATTGCGTGCGGAAGGTTTTCGCGGAATCTGTTGGGTTTTTCCGTAACCGTACGAAGGGGGGACATCGGGTAGGTCGTTCCTTCTATCGAACGCTGAATGTTGCGACCGGTCGCATGGACCTCGTGAGCACTTTGCTGGCGTGGCTGCCCAAGTGATAGCGTGCATGTCGCGCGCGTCCCGGTCGTGGCGAAATGCACCAGGCCATGTAGGTGATAGATGAAATTCCATTCAGTCCGGGCCAAGACGGTCATCGGATCGAACTTGCCTGCTGCGTCAAAACCGGTATCAAGCCCCGATAACGCTTGGTGAAAGGTTGTCGTAGTTCAGGAGTGATGATGCCGATCTCGAACTCGCTCTGTAGGGCGGCCAGGAAGCGCCCGGGTTCGGCATTTCCGCTGCCTTCGACGATGCTCGCGGCATGTTGATTCGTCGATGAAGCGGTCCACCAGTTGTCCATTAGCGTGTTGATCAGATCGCTCAAGACCTCCCCATCGACAGCGTTCCTCCGTCAAAAGCGTCTTACGTCCGGCAAAAGAATTGGCCGCAAGCAATACACTTGATCCATATAGCGATCGGGGTCGGACGGGTAGGGGATCAATAGGTTGATCTGGTACAGCACTTCTTCGAAGTTCGCCCATTTGCGCAACTTCGGCTTCAGCTCACAGCGGTAATACGTATTGATCGAAGATCTCGGACATGTTGGTACAAGTTGAAGAGATGATTGTCCGCCAAGGGTGACTCTTGCACGCGTAGCAGTCGAAAAGCCTGTCAATAGTGCTGACCGAGGGCGGGCGGAAGTCCAGCTGAGCGCCGGCCCCGACGGTTATGTGGTTTTCTCTTCAAGGGCATCTGGGCCTCTGGTGCCGACGAAAGCGTTTGTTGTCCGCACGGGCGAAGAACGTTATCCGGTAACAGGCGGTATCGAAGCCATCGGCGCACCTACCGGGATAACCGATGGACTGGCATCAATTATGGGGTCACTCCACGAAACGGAAAAAAATGTGCGGTAGTCCAACGTCGTCTTGTGTTTGCAGCACGACCCGTTCAATGTCGACACAGCAGCCCGCGCGCCACAGAAGCGACAGACCGGGCCTCGCCTCCGGGTCCCTGAGGTCGCGTGAGCCAAACCCGTGGCCGGGCCGCCGCGTTTTTGACGGTTTTTTTTCGTCGCCGCCAGGTCGGTGCTCCGGCGCGTCTTCCCGGCCGCCCCGCGCGAATCCGGTTTTCCCGGTTCCAGGCCGGGCGGCGGCAGCTCGATGAGGCGCGTGGCCCCAGCGGGTGGGGGCTGATCGGAACCGCACCTGGGCTGCTCGTCGCGGTCGTCGGCGCCCGATCACGTCCACGCCGAACGGCCGGACAAAGCGCTCACACGTGCCCGGCGCGACAACCGCGAAAGCGTCGCACTACGGCCGGGCTCCAGCGCCTCGCGCATCCGCTTGAGCGGCCGTTGCCGGCCCACGCCGCCGGCGGCGGGCCCACGATCACACCCGTTCGGATGCTCCGCCGGAGAGGGCGACGCCGGTTTTCCCGGAACAGGCGGGTGATCGGCGGGTTAGAACAACCGCACCGGTCGGCGGTTTGTGTGGCTTGCGTGGCCGAGGGTCTCGTCGGACAAAGCGCCCCGCCCCGGCAAGGAGGGCCACCAGCGCGAGCGCGATGGCCGCTATCGCCTTCCCCGCAGTCTCAAGGCGTGGAAGAAACGTTCGTCAGGTGCTCATCGGATCTCCTCCAAGGGGTCGGGGACAGCGGATAAGCGTAATATTACCCAAAAGTATCATCGTAATATTAGATTTTAAAAAACGTACCAATTAATTGAAAGCGATTCTCGCGATTTTTCGTGTCCTTCTCCAATGATAGATAAATTCATGATTATAAGCGGAATCTTGAATTACGAGCCTGCGCCTCGCTCGCGCCCGCCGCCTTAAGCCCGACAAGCGGTCTTATCGAGGATAAACCCCGTCGGCCAGCGCGCTTTAAGCGTCCGTGCGACTTTGCGATTCTTCCTTGCTTTCGATTTGAATGTCGAGTTTGGCGACACGTAAGGCAAACGGCTTTTAGGGCGCCCATAATAGTTTACGGTTCGCCTCCGATCTGGGGTGCCAAAGGACCGGCGCGGCGCGTTGATACTGGCGGTCGCTGACGATCCCGGCCTGAGGAAGGGTATGGCTCAAGGCCGGTGTTTCAACGATGGCCTTTTAGCCCGACTACTTCAATATGACCATAGTTTATGACCATGGGAGCAGCACGATGCCAAAGCACACCGCGATTGCCGCCGGCGATTTCAAAGCCCGGTGCCTGAAGCTGCTGGACGAGGTGGCTGAAACCCGGGAGCCGCTGGTCATTACCAAACACGGTAAAGCCGTGGCGAAACTGGTGCCCATGCCGCCCGAACAGGACTTGTTCGGCGCGCTAGCCGGCAGCGTGCTCGCCGAGGGCGATCTCATCGCTCCGCTGGACAACGACTGGGAAGCTTACCGGTGAGCGCGGTGCTGTTGGACACGCACGTTCTGGTCTGGCTGTTATCCGGCAACGCGCGTCTGGGCGTCCAAGCGCGAGGGTTCATCCAGCATGCGGCCAAGATTAATGTCCTGCTCGTCTGCGCGATCACCCTTGGGAAATCGCCATGCTGGTCAGCAAGGGACTGGCTGGCACTGGACCGGGATGTGGGCGAATGGGTGGCAGCCGCGTTGGCGCTGCCAGGTATTCGGCTGGCCCCTCTCTCGCCGGAGGTTGCCGTCGCCAGCACCCGCCTGCCCGGAATTCTTCACGCGGATCCGTCCGACCACATCCTGGCCGCCACGGCACGGCACGTGGACGCTGTTCTCGTGACCGAGGATCAACGGTTGCTGGATTACGGCGCGGCGGGGCATCTGCGAGTCCTGAGAGAGCGTCGGCCTGAGACCGTTCCCCTGCCACATGAGCGAAACAACGGCGCAAACGTTCCGAAACTCCCACCAGTAGCGCGTTGTTAGGAATACAGGCACCGTCAAACCGCCAGGGAGGGCGACAGCCAACACGCGAGGGGGCGCGCGGAGCGATGAGCAGGCTATCGGTTCAAATCTCGGAAGATACCTGCCGGCCGATAGGCCAGGCGATCATCACCGTGGCTGGCCTACCCCGGCGGCCGGCCACGTGGATCAGGGTCTCCAGAGCGGTTCCCTGACGCGGGGCGAAGGCCACGTAGTAGGCCAGATCGACTGGATCCTCGAGGCTTCGGCGCACCAGCAGCCAATGCCCCCATGCCTGCTCCTCAGCGGTCACTTGCAGGCGCCACAGGGGCTGCCACGCCCAGTCGTAGCGCCGGGGTCCTTTAGTGAGTGCCTTCCCCGCCGCGTGGCGCGACTAGGCCGAGTCAGGCAGTTCGGCAGCCAGAGACCCGGCGGGCCGATAGACCGGTCCGTCTCGCCACAACGGCTCGTTGCGGGCCACGGCCAACACAAAGGGCTGGCCCCGCTGCTCCAGCCCAACGCGTAGCGTCCGGTCACCGCCGTGAACCTCGTCGCCCGTCACCCAGCGACAGGGCGTACCCCCGCCAGCGCGCGATCCAACATCTCCAGCGCCATGGCGACCGGCGCAGCCTAGAAACACACCCACCTGACCGTTCTCGATCCGCCCGGCCGTGCCGCTGTATTGACGCTTCACCCCCACCGAATGCGTCCCTTTCTTTGGAAACCCTGTCTCGTCTACCACCAGCACCGCTTCGGGATCCGCTCATCGCCCCACCCCATAATCCCGCAGAGGTAGTGCCCCAAGAAATTCTTCCAAAAGAAGTCAAACCGAAGAGACTTTGATTGGAGAAGATCGTGGGCAAGCAACGGCAGAGTTGGAGCGTAGAAGAGAAGTTGGCGACGGTACTGGCGGTTTTAAGCGAGCGTCAGAGCGTGGCGGAAGTGGCCCGGCAACGGGGCGTGAACGAACATCAGGTGTACCGCTGGAAAGAGCAATTTCTGACTGGAGGTTGTCAGGGGTTGAACGGTGTCAAAGCGCAGACGGCGGATCAGCGGCTGGAAGCGGAGAATGGCCAGCTCAAGCGCTTGCTGGGCGAGAAGGCTTTGGAGATTGAAATTCTAAAAAAGCTCGGACGAATTTAAGCATGGCTGCCCTCGCCAAGCTGTATGGTCAATACCGGAAGCGACTGTCGATCAAAGGATTCATGCGGGTCGTGGGACCGCCGTGCTGGCGGTTGCGGGACTATTGGCAAGGTGGCGTGCGGCGCGAGCAACGGGGCCAGCTCCAATCGCGGGCGGTCACGGCGATCTTGGGCGTGGCGGGCGCACAGCCCACCTACGGGTATCGGCGGGCCTACCATCGCCTGCGCCAACAACGCGCTGGGATCGGGCGCGAGCGCGTCCGCCGACTCCTGGGCGTGCTGGGCTTGCAACCGCCGCTACCGATGAAGAAAAAGCGCCCGGCAGCGGCCGTGGTCGCCCAACAGGACTGGCCCGAAGGGCGACGGCTCCAGATCGACGCCACGCGATTCCGTCTGGACGATGGCGTCGCCTGGGTCTATCTCGTGGAGGCTGTCAAAACGCGCCACTGTGTCGCGGCCAGCGCTGCTCCCTCCTTGAGCCAGGCACGCGCCGCCAACACCTTACTGGACGGCCATCGGCGCTTATCCGCCTTGGAACTGCCAGGACCGCGTCTGATCCAGAGTGATGCCGGTTCGGATTTTACCTCCGGTCACTTTCAGCAGGTCTGCCGGACTATCGGGCAGTGGGTGCGCTGCCGCGTCGCCCAGGTCGGTGGCATGGGTATCCTGGAGCGTTTGAACCGTACCTTTAAGCATGAGTTCGTCTTTCGCCATGAGGTGAATACCCTCGCTGACCTTAAGAGCCTGTCTTCACGGGCTACGGGTTTTGAAGGGCGGATCATTAGGAGGGGCGGGTTTGAGGTAGTGTAAGGCACGGCGAATAGCCGTGAGTAAGAGCATGGCGCGACTACAGGCGGGGTTTTGTTCATAATCCTTGCTCAAGCGGCGGTAGCGCCCCAACAACCGAAGGTTTGTTCGATCACCCAGCGGCGAGGGAGTACCGCAAAGCCCACTTGATCTTTGGGTTTGCGAATGATCTCGACCGGCCAGTCAAAGTGGGCATATACCTGCGTTTCCCAGTCGGCACCCGCAAACCCCTCATCGGCCCGAATGAGCGCTATCGACTGACCTGGCGGCGAGCACTTGAGCCGTTCGAGCAGCCCCCAAGCCCCGGCGCGTTCGCCGGTGTTGGCGGGTAGCGCGATACGCTCCAACAGGTTGCCTCGGATGTCACAGGCGGCAAAGCGCTTGCGCCCCTTCACCTTTTTGTTCCCATCAAATCCCCGTGGCCCCCTTTTTCTGTCGTCTTGACGCTTTGACTGCCGATCACCGCGACGGTGGGATAGGCATTCCACCCCTGGGCTTGGCGCACCATCGGCTGTAAAGCCCCAAGCACCTGATCCCAGAGGCCGCTACGCTGCCAACGCCAGAAACACGAGCACACTGTCTTCCAATTGGGGTATTCGCGCGGCCAATACCGCCACTGACACCCCGTGCGCAGTTGATAAAAAATCGCGTTCACAATCGCCCGCTGGTCAATCGTCCCCGGCTGCCCGGTCGCCGCCCGGATCAACGGCCCCAAAATCGCCCACTGCTCATCGCTTAAGTCACTGGGATACTTCGCTTTGCTCGTTTTCATACCCCTCAGTATGACAAACCATCATCCGTGAAGACAGGCTCTTAGAGCCTGTCTTCACGATTTACGGGTTTTAAAAGGCGGATCATTGGAAGAGGCGGGATGCAGGTATTGCAGGGCACGGCGGATGGCGGTGAGGAGTAGCATAGCGCGGCCACAAGAGGGATTTTGTTCATAATCCTTGCTCAAGCGCCGGTAGCGTCCCCAGCAACCGAAGGTTTGTTCGATGATCCAGCGGCGCGGTAACACGGCAAAGCCGACCGAACCCTTGGGTTTACGGATGATCTCCACCGGCCAGCCAAAGCGGGCGTGGACCTGGGCTTCCCAGTCGGCTCCCGCGAACCCCTCGTCGGCCCGAATCAACGCCATCGTCTGGCTCAAAGGCGACGCCTTGAGCCGTTCGAGCAGTAACCAGGCCCCGGCCCGTTCGCCGGTGTTGGCGGGTAACACCAGGCTTTCCAAGAGGTTTCCCATCACATCGCTGGCCGCGAACCGCTTGCGACCGCTCACCTTTTTGTTCCCGTCAAACCCGCGTGGCCCCCTTTTTCCGTGGTCTTGACGCTTTGGCTGTCGATGGCAGCAACGGTGGGATAGGCAGTCCGTCCCTGTGCTTGGCGGACTTGCGGCTGCAACGCCTGGAGCACTCCATCCCAAATCCCGCCGCGCTGCCAGCGCCAAAAGCACGAATACACCGTCTTCCAGTTCGCATACTCGCGCGGCAAATAGCGCCATTGGCACCCGGTACGCAACTGATAAAAATCCCATTCACAATGCGCCGCCGATCAATCGTCCCCGGTTGCCGCGTCGCCGCCCGGATCAACGGACCCAACACCGCCCATTGCTCATCGCTTAAGTCACTGGGGTACTTTGCTTTGTTCGTTTTCATCCCCTCCAGTATGCCAAACAACTATCCGTGAAGACAGGCTCTTAGAGGGCATCACTACCCGACTCCGAAAGCTCGCGGGTGCTACCCTGATAGAAGACGAACAGCGACGCACTGGGATGTTGCATGGCCCACGCCGTCCAAGCGTCGTCTTGTACGGCATTGTACAGGCAGTCGAAACTCCAACAGGCGGCGACCAGGTGCCACTGTGCTGCCGCTTTACCCCCGCCGAGTGCCGCCCCTTTTTCGGAAAGCCTGTCTTATCCACAATCAATACGCCAGCCTCGTCGCGCAGCGTCTCATAAACCCGGCGGCCCACCGCATCCCGCACCCCCTCCGTATCCCAGCAGGCTCGGTTGAGTAAATGTTGAAACCCACAGGGATGCGCTTCACCGTGCTGTTCGGCCAACTGCCAGCTCGTGCGCCGATCCAGCGGGCCTGGCAGCCCGCGCACATAGGCTCCCAGCCGAGCACGCACCTCGGCTCGCTTGACATACCCTCCAAGCTCCCCCAACCCTGCCTTCCAGTGGCCTTCCCAATCACTCCCCAAGGATGCAGCCCCTGCAAATCAACCCGATCATTCATCAACACCGCCACCCCAATGACTGACTCAGCAGCAAAGTATACCTATCCTATCTGCTACTGTAGTACTAGGTTGATGCCGTCATAGTTTGTGCTGTAATACTATCGTGACATTTCTAAAGCCAAACTTCTCGCGAGACAGGAGCGGAAAGCTACGGGCCTCGAACAAAGACAGTCGGGCTGCCGTGGACGACCGCTCGTAAGAAGTCGCACGAGGGAGCGCGGTTATTTTATTTGATCTAATAGTTATTATTGGTATGGTTTTTAACTACAGTGATGACCTTGGAGATAAATAATGAATAAAAATAAAAGTTGGCATGCCTTTTTATTAGCAACTGCCATTCTATTTTTATGGGGATTAAGCTCGCCATATGTCCGAGCTGCTCTTCCAAGCGCTATTCCTGCAGGCCTGGTGCTTTACGATATAAACACATTAGAAATTTGCTCTGAGATTTTACAACAGAGTTCAAAAATAATCACAGTCGCTGCTTTAGGAAACAATAGAGGTGGAATTGATAGTCCTCAAACCGATATGGTAGTAGTTCGTTTTGACAGCAATGGAAAGCTTGACCCAACATTTGGGGTAAATGGTCGAATTAGAATCGGTCCAGCAGCAGCGGGAGCTGATATTGATGTGACGGGCATTAACGGTTCATTTTGCATGGGAGCGATCCAGTCAGATGGAAAAATCGTATTGTCCGGTTGGACATATCAACTCCCTGAGAATTTGTATCGAATCAGAGTACTTCGTCTTTTGTCAAATGGGCAACTCGATCAGAATTTTGGCACCAATGGGCTATTTGAGTTACCCCATGAAGTTGTTGGTTTTCAAGAAAGTATGGTTGGCAAAATTGCCATTGACTCGGCTCAGCGAATTATTATCGCTGGTCGTTTCGATACGCCCTTTTCAACAGTCCGACCACAGGGTCTTGTTTTTCGCTTAACAAATAATGGGGTGATTGATACAAGCTTTAATGGCGGTACTGGATTTTTTAAATGGACAAAAACATCTCAAACTAATGCGTACTTTACAGGGGTAGTAACGCAGCCCAACAATAGTATTCTAGTAGGTGGATGTAGTGGCTCCTATTGTGGAAGCTATTCTTCCGATCCTATAATATTGCGTTTAACACCAGGAGGGGAACTGGACACAAATTTTGCCGAGGGAGGTGTGCGCTATCTGCCACTAATCAGTGATGACAATCCTTCGCAGCCAATGCTGGGTAACAAAGAGATAAAATTGATAAGCGTTGACAGTTTTGGTCGGATTGTCGCAACTGGAATCAATAATTATTCAGGTAGCATTGGTATCACCTATCGACTTGATGCTAATGGAAACCTTGATCCTAGTTACATCAATGATTATTTCGTACCTCTTAATGTACCGGTAAGCCAACGTGTAGACTCAACAGGCATCGTATTTGTTGGCTCAACGTTTAGGTCTTACTACGATGACTATGTGGGACTACTCAAATTAGATAGCAACGGCGTAGTCCAACCATTTCCTACCTTTCCTCAGCCAACAATCCTTGAAAATAGTGACGGTGAAACTCTATGGCGAATGGTTTTTGACGGATATCTGTGCAGTGAGTCACCAGGAGGCGCTATTTTTCAACCAGACGGAAAAGTTGTCGTAGCAGGTAATTTTGGGTGTGGCGGACCGACGAGGCTCTATCAAGGTATTTATCTAACCCGTTTTAACCCAGATAGCTCAATCGACGAGACTTTTGGTAGCGGTGGTGGTGGCACTTCAGCCACTCTCACGGTGAGCGTCACCGGCTCCGGCACGGTTTACAGCACCCCATCGGGTATCAACTGCGGCAACGATTGCACGCATAATTATGCCAATAGTACGATGTTGATTCTCAAGGCTTTGCCAGCGACTGGCTATGTGTTCAGTGGCTGGGGCGGTGCTTGTCTTGGGGTGACTGTGGATTACTGCACCCTGACGATGGATGCAAATAAAAGTGTGATGGCGGTGTTCAAGAGCCAGACTCCTGAAAAGGAACCGCCTCGCCCACGGCATCTGGCTGTTCCTGGCGGCGGTTGTACTGGTCCGACCGGGCGCAGCGCGGTCGTGATCGCCCACGGTTGGCTTGCTAACGCCGAGACCTGGGTGAAAGGCATGGCTACCGAGATTTGTAAGCTCAAAGCGCCCGGTGAGACTCTCCTCCCATTTTATCCAAATGCAATTAGCCCAAGATGTTCAGGAACTCAATGGGATGTCTGGACTGTAGACTGGCGCGACCGGGCGAGTATTGCAAATAGTACTATACCATGGGCTGCCTATTGGAATGCCCAAAGCGTAGGTGACGTTTTAGCCAGTACGCTTTATTCTTGTAGTTATAAGCATATCCACTCAATTGGGCATAGCGCCGGGTCTAATGTTATTCAAACCGCGACTAATCAACTGAAAGCGAAGAGTCTATTACCTACTATTCACGAGACTTTCCTCGATGCTTATGATCCATGGGCGAAATCTAACGATTCCTTTCCAGGCCGACATGTTTCGGCCGATTATGGCAAGAATGCAGATTGGGCGGATAACTACGTTGATACACGCGATTTAGTCGGAAAGGTTAGTGATAAGACAGCCCTACATCTAAGCTATGGATACAATATCAATGTGACACCGCTTCCTGGCAATGACGGCTGTGATAATGCATACGATGTTGATAGTTTCTGCCGACACAGTCGGCCTTGGCGGTTTTATGGAGAAAGTATTTTCGATGTGGTTGGTAAAGAAGACTTCGCTAAAGAGGTCGGCTACGGCGATTACAACAACCACGACCCAATTGGTAACATGGTTGGTATGGGTTATCCACTGTCTGTAGAGCAGGGAAAGGTCTTGGGAAATCTGAGCCAGCAATATTATAAAAATAAGGAATGCTACATCTACGGTTCAAGCTGCCAAGATACGCCACCACCCCCACCAGCCAACAAAGTGTCCATTACACTGAACGACCCTGGCGCGGTTGCTGATCAATCCGGCATCGTGCAGTGCGTGGCGGGATCGCTAGTGATCCCGTGCAGCCAAATCGGCCTTACCACTGGCGCGGCGACCAGTACGGCCTTGGCGGAATCCCCGGCAGCGCAAGTCACCGATACCCCGACGGGGCAGCCAGCATGGCTCGCCATGCAAATCCAGACCACCCAACCGACCGACACCCTACGCTTTTCCTACCGATTCGCGACGGGCGGCGAGGGTCTGCTACGTATATTCGTCAACGAAAATACGGTGCGGGAAATCGACCAGCGCTACGTGCCTATTGCCTCGACCGAAATCGAAAACGTCTTTATCGGCGACCTGGCGCTGGGGATATACAAGATCGCCTTCCGGCTGGACGGCTACGGAGCCAACCCCAGCGGTGTGGAGTTGACCGGGATCGAACTAGGACGGCAGGAACTGATCTTTAGCATCCCCCTCACCGTCACCAAAGCCGGCACCGGTTCCGGTACGGTCATCAGCACACCGGCAGGCATCAGTTGTGGCGCCACCTGTGTGGCTGGCTTCACCAGCGGCACCACCGTCACCTTCACTGCCACCCCAGCGGCTGGCTCTACCTTTGCCGGTTGGTCCCCGACCAGTTGCGGTAGCCCTTTCACACTCACTGCCGACACCACCTGCACGGCCACGTTCAACCTCACCAACCGGCCTCCCACCGCCAACGCCGGACCCGATCAAACGGTCGAAAGCACCGGCTCGAACGGCGCCAGCGTGATGCTCGACGGTTCAGGTGCTTCCGACCCCGACAGCGATCCGCTGACCTTCACATGGACGGGACCGTTCGGCACCGCCAGCGGTCCGAATCCGACCGTCGCCTTGCCGCTGGGCACCCACACGATCGCGCTCGCCGTGGATGACGGGCACGGCGGGACGGCGACCGACACGGTGGTCGTACATGTGCGCGACACCACGCCACCCGTACTGAGCCTGCCCGCCAACATCAGCACCGACGCGGCCGATGCCTCCGGGGCGATGGTCACCTACACCGCCTCCGCCACGGATTTGGTCGATGTTTCGGTCCCCGTGAACTGCACGCCCGCCTCGGGCAGCACCTTCCCCGTCGGCACCACCACCGTCGGTTGCACGGCGACCGACAAGGCCGCGAATACCGCGAGCGGCAGTTTTAAGGTCACGGTCGTCGGTATGACTCCACCCAGCAGTACCCCCTTCAGCGCCTTCAGCGTCAATCCGCTTCGTATCAACCAGCGCCTGAAGACCCTGTTCCTGCTGTCCAGATTGACCTTGGGGCCAAGCAGCAACGGCATCGATCCCATGAAAGAACCGGTCACGCTCACAATTGCCGGCTTCGCCACGACGATTCCGGCGGGATCGTTCCGCAAAGGATTTGGACCTTTCGGGGTGTATGCCTTTGCCGGAAAGATCGACAGCATCGCAATCGAGTTGTTGATCGCGCCCTTGGGCAACAATCGTTTCGGGTTCCAGGTCGGTGCTTACAGTGCGGATCTTAGTAGAGCTGCGAAACCGGTGACGGTGGGGCTTCTGATTGGTGACGACATCGGCACGACCACGGTCAGTAATCCCGTTATCCGATAAAACCATCCCTCAACATATAGTGTGGAGAAGCCATCACGCTTCCCGCGCTATTTTGCCCGCCAATCCCCTCGTTGGTTGACCGCTATCGGATCTTCGACCACATGAAAGACGTGGTGCCTTGGTTTCTCACGGAGGTCGTGCCCGCCAAGGCCGAAGAAGCGGCCAAGGCGGCCGCCAAAGCCACCGGGGAGGCGACACGAACGTTCGGCGAGCGCGAACTGAGAGGTCGTGGGCCCAAGTATTGAGCGAATGGCTGACCCTGGCCGTTGGAGCCGGGCAAGAAGGCGCGCCCGGACGGTCAAATCGGGCGGTTGCGGCAAGATCGGGTCCAAGGCGTGCGGCGGGCGCTTGAAATACAGAACACGCCAGTCAATGGGCTCGAAAATCCATCCAAGATTTCACGATTCTAAGTCGAATCTTGAATTTTCGCGGGCCGGTCCCCGGCGGCCCACGATAGCCAGGGTCACGCCCGCGCGATCCCCGCCACCGACGCCCCCGGCTCCAGCGCCAGCCGCGTCAATCGTCGCTTAAACTCCGGGCTGTGCCGCCGCCGCCCCGAGGCGTCCACCCGGATCACCTCGCTCTCCTCGACCGCCCGCTTCGTCATCACCGCCCGCCCCCCGTCCGGAGGATGCACCGCGCCACCGCTCCCCGCCGTCTCGGCTCCCTCAAATCGCCCAGGCCGCCAAAGATGGGCGATTACGATTCCGCCCGAGCGGGCTCTCGGTTGCTTTGACGAGACCGTCCCAAGATGTTCGCGTCGCATCGACGCTTCATCTCGCAACAAGTTCAAACTGAAATCTCTTGAACCGACCAAGTTTCAAAAATACCTGACAGAAACAATAAGGTTCCAAAATTTTGGTTGCCAAATAAAGCAGTTACTAATTGGCATTTCGTTTCGTCAACTAGCATCTTTATTGCAAGCAAAAGCTCGAACCCGCAAAGCCACCAACACCGCTATAAAATCATTCAAATCGCGCGGCGGACAGTGATTACGAACACAGCAAATAGGCCTATCGGCTCGATGGCGATCAAGCCCATTTGAATCGTGGAACATGCCAGAAATGAGAACGCCAACAATAGCGATAACCGGTTTCCGCCGTCGCAAAATCGGCAAAGGTTTAAACCATGCCAACCCACTTGGGCACGGGCTCACTCAAGAGTGACCGCAGTGAATACAAACGAAGCCAATCCCAAGCTGAAGATGCTTCAAGAAGCGATTGACCGGCGCCAAGATGAGCTGCTCAGAGTGGCCGACGCTCTGGCGACATCGGCTCAAAAATTTCGGCGCTACGCGACGGCAAATGCTTTGCCAAAAAGTATCGCAACGGTTTTTACAGTTACGGCAAAACTGCCATCGGCGATTTTATTCGCCTCAATCGTACCGCCTTTGCCGACGTGTCACCGTCCCTAGTACGGGTAATGGAAGCGGTTTCCGCCAACGAGGGGAAACTCGAAGCGATCAATACTTGGGACAACGCCTTTTTGAGTTTCGGGATTTTGCAGTGGACTGCGGGTACTGATACCAGCACCGGTGAATTGCCAGCGCTACTTGAACGACTCAAACAGGATTACGCGGTTATCTTTCAAGAATTGTTCGGCCGTTATGGTCTAGATATGCAACTGCGTCCCGGTGGTTTCCTTAGCAAGCCCGGCTTCCTGCCGGGAGGCTATTTCTCGATTGACGGGGTAGTGCTGAAAACCGAAGAGCAGAAGGAAAAACTTCGCACCCTGGAATGGGCCTACCGTTTTTGGTGGGCGGGCCATCACGATCTGGTGCGCGTCACCCAGATTAAGCAGGCGATGGGGCGCATCAACACCTTCTACCGCAACCCAAGCAGTCTCTTGAATAACCGTTCCGTAGCCGATTACGTGACCTCAGAGTGCGGCGTTGCGCTGTTGCTTGACCAGCACGTCAACCGGCCGGGCCATGTGCCCGGCACTCTCGCCAAGGCTGTTGATAGCCTGAGTGGGATGGGCGATCCACAACAGTGGTCCGATGCTGATGAAGCGCGGCTGCTTGATTTGTATGTGGTTCTGCGCGAGAAGACGACGATGACCGATCCTATCAATCGGGCGCACGTTGTTTTCGAAGCAGCGGACAAAGGTATCCTTTCCCGACGGCGCGGCTCGTTTAAGGAATAACCCCTGAACGGGGAAATCGTACCGGGGGCGCACGATTCAGCTCGCCAGCCGATTTCTACGCCGCGACAGAAAAAAATGGATCGGTGGGATAACCCCACTCTAATGAAGAATAAGGCCCTTATACCATGCCGCAATATCCAGATTTAGCGCACGGGCTCGTCCGTTTTTGGGGTGGTGGGGACAAGCCTTCGGTAATCGGGGCCGGATTCCTGGTGTCCGAGGACCATCTGATCACCTGCGCTCACGTGGTAGTTAGCGCATTGGGCATTGAACAGGTAACGTTCAATGCGCCGACCGAGCCGGTCTGGCTGGATTGGCCACTGGTAGCAGGCGTTCCCACGGGGACTGCCAAAGTTGTGGTTTGGTACCCGGCGCGGGGCGAGGCGCAAACAGGCGATTTGGAAGATATTGCGGTTTTAAAACTGGTTGGCGGACTGCCCCTCTCCGATTTCGTAGGCCCCGTGCCGGTGACGGCTCTGCAAGACCCCGACTATCTTGATCGTGTGGTGCGTATGTTTGGCTTTGCCAAGCCTGAAGGCGATTGGGTCAAGGGCGAATTACAGGGCAGGAATGCTACGGGTTGCGTGCAACTTGATCACAATTTTGGCCATTTGACGGTCGATCATGGCTTCAGCGGTACGGCGGTATGGGACAACCGGGAAAACGCCATTGTCGGGATGATCGTCAGCATGGGCACCCGTGATCAGATCCGTTCGGCTTATATGATCCCGGCCGACACCCTGGTAAAGGCCTGGCCGGAATTGGACACTTATAGCCGACCGCCGAACCCCTATCGAGGATTAGAAAAGTTCCATGAGCAGGACGCTCGTAACTTCATGGGACGTGACCAGGATGCCCAGGCGGTGCTTGCTGCTCTCGGACGCCCATTCCTCGCGGTGGTTGGTGCCAGCGGCAGCGGTAAATCCTCGTTGCTGTCTGCGGGTGTCGTCCCACAACTGCCCCGGCGCGACCATTGGCTGATCGCGAATTTCCGGCCGAGCAAGGATCCACTTAAGGAATTAGCCCGTGCCCTCATCCTGCTACTTTATCCCAGTTTAAGTTTAGATCGCAAAGAGGACACACAGGACATAATAGAAAAGACTAACGAGCTCGCACCGAAACTCCGTGAACGTCGGATACGTGTGGTGGATCTCATTGATGAGTTATTGAGGCAAAATCCGGAGAAGCGCTTTTTACTCATTACCGATCAGTTTGAAGAGCTTTACACTCAAAATCTCCCGCCTGACCAGCGGCGGCAGGTTCTGGACGAACTGTTAGCTGCGGTTGAAGCGCAGACGCGAGAACCCGCTTTCCACTGGGTACTGGCCGTGCGGATCGATTTTCTGAGCCAGCTTTTGGAGTACGAACCGCTAGCCAAATGGGTCAAGCCCAACCTTTTTCTGTTGGGGCCACTTGGCCAGTCTGGTTTACAAGCCGCCATCGAACGACCGGCCGAGAATCAGAACATCAAACTGGAAGAAGGACTCACTGGCCGCATTTTGCAAGATTTGGGAGAAGAACCCGGCACTCTCCCCCTGTTGCAGTTTGCGATGACCAAATTGTGGGAAAAGCAAAAGTACCGTTGCCTCACCCACGAGGGCTATGAACAAATCGGGGGAGTGATAGAGGCCCTGGCTCATTATGCGGATGAAATCTTAACCCGGTTTACTGAGGAAGAACAGAAGCGACTGCGACGGATTTTTGTGCAATTGGTGCGGCCCGGTGAAGGGACTGAAGACATCCGCCAAGTTGCAACGCGCGAGCAGATCGGGCTGGAAAACTGGAGCTTGGTGAAAGAGTTGGCCGATCAACGGCTCGTCGTCACAGGGCGCAACCCGCAGGATCAGGAAACTGTTGAATTGGTGCATGAGGCCCTGATTCGGCACTGGCAACCTCTCAAGCAGTGGATCGATCAAGATCGGCAATTTCGTATCAGACAGAATCGACTGCGGCAGGCAATGCAGGAGTGGCAACAGGGCAATAAGGATGTCGGTAGCTTATTGCGCGGCGTGCGCTTGGAGGAAGCTGAGTCCTGGTTAAAAACTCGTGCTGAGGATTTGAGCGCTGATGAGCAAACTTACATTGAAGCCAGCAGCATCGAAGCCAAACAACAAGCACAGGCAAAGGACCAGCAGATCAATCACTTAATTGCTCGTCACTTAGCGGCACAAGCGGCTTTGCAACTGAACAAGGCAGGGATTGGCCTTGCACAGGCGGCACTGCTTGCAATCGAATCATTACAACATGAATTAAACATGCTCGCTTATTCAATTTTAGCGCGGTCAGTAAGTTTACTTCCACGCCAAGTTCACTTTTTAAGTCATCAAGCATCAGTTCAAAACATTATCTTCAGCCCCGATGGCCAGCGCCTTGCCACCACTTGTACTGACGGGACGGTTCGAGTGTGGGACGCCGCCAGCGGTCGCGAGTTGACTCTGCTAATTCATACCGCTTTGGTTCAAAGCACAGCCTTCAGCCCCGACGGCCAGCGCCTCGCCACCGCCAGCAACGACAAAACGGCGCGGGTGTGGGACGCCGCCAGCGGCCGTGAGCTGATCCGGCTGGTTCATGATGGTACGGTCCGGCGCGTGGTGTTCAGCCCGGACGGCCAGCGCCTCGCCACCGCCGGCAGCGACAAGACGGCGCGGGTATGGGACGCCGCCAGCGGCCGTGAGCTGGCTCGGATATCACATGACACTACAGTTCACAGCGTGGTGTTCAGCCCGGACGGCCAGCGCCTCGCCGCCGCCGGCAATGGCAAGACGGCGCGGGTGTGGGACGCCGCCAGCGGCCGCGAGCTGATCCGGTTGATCCACGACGATTCGGTTTGGAACACGGTCTTCAGCCCCGACGGCCAGCGCCTCGCCACCGCCAGCAAAGACAAAGCGGCGCGGGTGTGGGACGCCGCCAGCGGCCGCGAGCTGATCCGGTTGATCCACGACGATTCGGTTTGGAACGCGGTCTTCAGCCCCGACGGCCAGCGCCTCGCCACCGCCAGCAACGACAAAACGGCGCGGGTGTGGGACGCCGCCAGCGGCCGCGAGCTGATCCGGTTGATCCACGACGATTCGGTTTGGAACGCGGTCTTCAGCCCCGACGGCCAGCGCCTCGCCACCGCCAGCAACGACAAAACGGCGCGAGTGTGGGATGCCGCCACCAACAGCGAACGAGCCTGGCTACCGCATAACGATACAATCCGGAGCGTGGTGTTCAGCCCGGACGGCCGGCGTCTCGCCACCGCCGGCAACGACAAAACGGCGCGGGTGTGGGATGCCGCCACCAACAGCGAGCGAGTACGACTATCGCATAACAGTATAGTTCGGAGCGTGGTGTTCAGCCCGGACGGCCAGCGCCTCGCCACCGCCAGTTACGACAAGACGGCGCGGGTGTGGGACGCCGCCAGCGGTCGAGAATTGGCGCGGCTGGCGCACGATGGTGAGGTGTTGGATATTATGTTCAGCCCGGACGGCCACCGCCTCGCCACCTCCGGCAACGACAAAACGGCGCGGGTGTGGGATGCCGCCAGCGGCCGCGAGCTGCTCCGGTTGATTCATGATGATACAGTTCGGCGCGTGGCGTTCAGCCCGGATGGCCAGTGCCTCGCCACCGCCAGTTACGATAAAACAGTACGGGTGTGGGATGCCGCCAGCGGCTGTGAGCTAGCCCGGTTGGTTCATGGTGGTGCAGTTTGGGAAGCGGTCTTTAGCTCTGACGGGCAGTGCCTCGCCACTATTGCTGAATCCGAAAACACGGTGCGGATATGGGATACGGCCACCAACAGCGAGCGAACTCGGCTACTGCATAACGAATGAAAGGGACTTCCCCGTCCCGAGCCGGTCGCCGTGCGGCGAGCGGCAACGCGTGCCAAGATGGGGTTGCTGATCTCATCAACTGACTCGGGAGGGGAAATCATGGCTATTGTGTACGTCGGGATCGATCTCGCCAAGAACGTGTTCGCGGTGCACGGGGTGGACGAGCACGGCAAGCCGGCCCTGGTATGGCCGAAGGTCACGCGCGACAAACTGCACGAACGGGTCGCCGCGCTGCCGCCCTGCACGATCGGCATGGAAGCCTGCTCGGGCGCCCACCACTGGGCGCGGCTGTTCGGGGATCTGGGCCACACGGTGCGGCTGATGGCGCCGAAGTTCGTCGCACCGTACCGGTTGAGCGGCCGGCGGGGCAAGAACGACGCGGCGGACGCGGCGGCGATTTGCGAGGCGGTCCAGCGACCGAACATGCGGTTCGTGCCGATCAAGAGCGTGGACCAGCAAGCGCGGCTGACCCTGCACCGCACCCGGCAAGGCTTCGTCGAGCAGCGCACGGCCACGCTCAACCGCATCCGGGGGCTGCTGAGCGAGTTCGGCGTCGTGCTGCCGCTCAAGGCGGCCACGGTGCGCCGCGAGGCGGCGGCCGGCCTGGAGGCGCTGCCGGGCTGGGCGCGGTTGGCCATCGGCGATCTGCTGGACGAGGTGCGCCGGCTGGACGAACGGATTGTGGAGTACGACCGGCACCTGGCGCACATGGCCCGCGAGGACGAGCGCGCCCGGCGGCTGATGCGGTTGAGCGGCGTGGGCGAAACCACCGCCACCGCCTTGTTGGCGACCGTCGGCAACGGGCACGACTTCCGCTGTGGCCGGCAGTTCGCGGCCTGGCTGGGGCTGGTGCCGGGCCAATACAGTTCCGGCGGCAAGACGCGGCTGGGGCGCATCACCAAAACCGGCGATCCCTACCTGCGAAGCCTGTTGGTCCTGGGCGCCCGCGCCGTTCTGGCCCTCGCCAAAACCAGGGCTGACCCCATCAGTCGCTGGGCGGCGGCGCTGGAGCAACGCCGAGGTTACTGGAAAGCGGTCGTGGCCATCGCCGCCAAAAACGCGCGCTTGGCCTGGGCCGTGCTCCATCATGGCGAACGCTTCGCCCTGCCAGCCTGACGGTAACGGCGTCAATCCGGTATCCACCTCATCTCACCCCCACGAGGAGAACCTTCTCACCCCTCATCCCACCGCCGTGTGACGTCCCGCGTTGATGATTCGGGTTGGACCTGTGCGGGGAGTGCCTGTTGAACTCTTGGAGGCCACTCCAGCGGTCCTCGACTAACGAATGAGGCCCCCGCGCGCGTCTTTCATCAGGGTCCGCTGTCTTCAGACGGCACCAATGACCGGTTGTAGTTTCTCCAGTCCGCACCTGACTCACTGCTCAGCGCTCAAGACCCTGGCTCGGCGCTTTAACGTCCGAATACCCTCAACGACGAATCACCCCGTCTTTCGTCTTGGCCCGTCTTTGCTTGACATCCGGGGAAGCCCTTGTAGCCTTACATCAGCGGCGTAGCGTAGCGAAGTCCGCTGGATGTGATTGTTAGGCATTGTTTCCTTTGTTCCAAAGGTAAATGTCGAAAACTCTTTCATGAAACCATGCCTCACCTGATACCGCCTTAATATATTCTTTTGTCCCTATCTCTTGATTTACTGCGTACTTATTCATGTCGGTTAATTTGAAGCATGCCTCAACGATTTCTCTTTGATTGTCTTTAAATCCTTCGCGCCATTTTTCATAATAAGTATCTAAATCCCCATTTTCTGTACCTACCGCAATCCTCGCCTGTGAATCATATATTAGGATTGGTTGCTTAATTTTTATCCAAAGAAATTTAGTTGTGAGCGATAGAACGCTTCTATCTCGATACTTTTCGGATATTCTTTTCTCAATTCCACGTATTTCTTTAACGGGGTCATTCTCAAATTGGATTGGTTTTAGAAGGTCAATAATATCCAAAACTGGTTCGTATCTAGCAAGCCCTTTCTTTTCATCGTATTCGGAAGGCAAATTTCTCGCAACCCTATAGAAACCACCAGCATTTTTTAATGCGGTTAGCTTTTCGTTCTTATTGCCATTAGCTAATGCCTGACAGTAATTTATGTCATAAGTGAGCCACTGATTTAGATAATGGAGCGAGCAATATTCAAAAGTATTAGTTGCCATACCTCTCTCCTTAATGCTCAACGCAGAAGCTCAAACGCCCGCGCCCATTACGAAACCAGAACACATAAAATAACTTGTGGGTGCGGGTCTGGTGGAGCGCAATGTTTGGGCCAAAATGTTGGGTTGCCAAACGGCGGCAACCCAACCTATAGCTGGAGTGAATATTGGTTCGCTAATTAGTCTTCCACGTCCAATTCTGCCCATTTGCTTCAATAGTAAATTCAATAAGGTTATTACAAAGTCCTGCGGGAATTTGCACTATATCACCAAATCTATATTTTCCTCTCGGATCAGAAGCGACGCGCGAATAAGGTTCGGAGTAGAGATCAAATAGATCTTTCTTAAGTTCTCTATTCATTACAAGTACCGCAAAAGGATTTCGATCTGGTCGACCATCGCTCGAGAAATAGAATTCTCTTTCTCGCGGTTGAAGTTTATTTTTAAACTCCTTTACGTCTTCAATATCTTTTTGAGTAGCGGCCTCAGGAGCAGCGCAGCGTCCACGATTTAGAATTACGTTGGTAATTTCTACATTATCACTAACAACTGTACACTCTATATTTCTTTGCTGTAGTTTACACTGAATTGGTGATTCGCTTGCGGCTTTCGCCACACCGGCGGTGAACGTAGTACTAAAGGCTATCATAATTACAAATGAGTTTCGTGTTTTCATGGTTCACCTCAAGTGAGATCATGGTTTTGAGATTAATCAGCCTAACGGGGCGGCGGATAAGCCGCGAAAGGCGAGAAAGCCGCAGGCTGTTTCGTCTGAAGTCGGCTTGATCCGCGTGGTTGTGCGGCGCGAAGCGCCAAGCAAACAGCGGATGGTAATCCGCCGCCCCGTTGTCGCGGGCGCGAAGCGTCCGCGACAACCAGTGATTATATGGTTCCGCATAACTCCACGGCGGTGGAGTTATGCGGCAAAACGCGACCCGCCGAACGATTGCGACGGACCGTTTTCGCGGGGGATCGGTGCCTGTTCGTTCAATGGACTTTTTGCGCCCTACGGTCCCGTGTCCCGGTTACGAAAATCGCAACCGTTTGATATCCTTCGCCCCTCTCCAAACCGACAATAGACGGTACGATGCTCGAACGCAACCGTCTGGTGACGGCGGAGGTGGAGCGGCTCTTGGCGGCAACGAAAGGCAGCTGCAACGCCGCCCACCATATTCGACCCCATCCCGCACCACCGCACCGCACGCCGCAGCGGTCTATGCTTGGTTTGTCGCAGCAAACCGCAGGGAAACCGCATTTTGATAGTGAGCATCAGCGAAGCCGCACGCGCCGCAGGCATCAACCGCAGGACGTTGCAGCGAGCCATCCAAACCGGCCGATTATCGGCCACAGTAGACGCCGCAGGGGGGCGCGGTGTCGACCTTGCTGAACTGATCCGCGCGTTTGGCCCGCTGGAGGAAGCACCGCAGGAAACACCGCGCGGTCCAAGTGCGGTGATGTCGCACGAAACTGCACCCCATCACGCACCAGAAACCGCACTGGTTGAGGTTTTGCGCGAGCAGCTACAGCAGGCCCAGCAGGAGAAAGACCGCCTGATAAGCCTGCTGGAAACCGCCCAGCAGGTTCTACAGGCCGAGCAGCAAGCCCGCCGCGAACTGGAGCAGAAGTTACTCCCGGCACCGCCAAAACCCTCATCTTTCAAAAATGGCCGGTCAGGGATTTTGCTGGTTTTGTTAGCGTTGGCGTTGGCGTTGGCGCTGGCGCTCGCGATAGCGGCGGCCGTTTTTCTTCAACCCCATTGGCTGCGTTGATTTATTGCCGCTGCCTCGACCATGCCATTCAACAAATCCCGCTACGGCCGTCCCCGCTTTTGAAACCGCTTCCGGCAAAACGCCAGGAAGGCGGCATCGGGACGTTTGGCCGGTTCTTTCTTGGCGATCCACTCGCGCCATTCCTGTTCGAGCGCGTACACGTCCCAGCCAGGGGCCGCCGCTCGCGCCTTGGCGAAGGTTTCCGGTTTCAGGAACGGCCAGGTATGTTGATTTTCGCTGATGGGAGGTTTCCAGTTGCGATTGATGAAATTGACTATATTTTCTGATATGGAAACCGCGTAGTCAGGAAGGTGGTTAGTCTCTAAAAGCCTGCTGAATAATCGTCGAAATTCTCTCGGTGTGCTGGTCGATCCAATCTTTTTTTGCAGATGATCCAGACCGATTTTGAAAGATGGATTATCGCCGCAATGTTTGCGGGCTAGCTCATAAATGCGCCGTTCCAACGGTTTTCTGAGGCCGAAATAATCGCGACTGATAGTTAATACTTCGTTAGCGATGACGGCGTTGTAGAACCAGTCAGATACTTTGATTTCTATCGCGATAGCGCGATTTTTTTGATCTCTCTTGATGGCCTCCCAACTATCAATAAGGCCAAATCCTTTATTGATTGTTATGCCTCCTGTTTTTATATTGGTATTGATTGTAGTTCCACGTAAACGATTTAGCGCCACCTCAAAATTTTTATAATATTGTCCGCCTATATGACGGTTTGTTGAGATGAAAAAATCATAAGCTGTGAATCTGATATAAGGACTTGGATTTTTTCCTTCATTAATTGCAGATCTAAGATGGCTAGCGCAATAAAGCAAAATATCTTTGTCGTGAACTGTGGCTAAGCCAAGAGAGCTTGGAATTATCGTGATCGTATTGCCGTTATTCTCGTAGTGAAGCGTTCGCGTATCCAGCTTTGTCGATAGCGAAAATACAGGATGCTCCATACTGGCAAGGTCATCCTTAAAATGGGATAAAGTATCAAAAATATTACATACGAAAAAATCCCGGTTCTCGTGGCGCACGGACAGTAGCGGTTCCATGTGATCCTCCTACATCGTCAATTTCTACATGATATATCGTCATTTCACACACGCACAAAATTTAACCAACGTATCGTCACTTTGCACACGCCTTATCGTCACTTTGCACACGCCAAACTTTATTTTTTTTTAAATCAAATATTTGCGGCCGTTTTTTTTCCCTTAACACTCTTTTAACACTTGTTTTAACAAAAACACTGGGGCCGCCTGTGGATAAATCCCCGTCCGGCGCCTCCCCCCAGACCCCCCTCAAAACGAGTTCGCTTCGCTCACGTCGTGTTCGATTGGGAGGGGTGCAGTAGCCCCCTCCCAAACCCACCCCGGAGGCGAGGAGCGGACAGCGACCACGGGAAGGGATAGCGGCGACGTCGCCGAAAAACCCAAAAGACGGTCTCCAGGGGGAGGCGCGATGCGGGCAGCGGCCCCAAACGGCCCCGCAGAGGCTCCCAGAAGGGCCAGGAAGCGACGAAAACGCCGTCCCGGTACTCCGGAGCGGCAAAGACCCCAAAACGCGCCTACGGCGCTCTCCGTGGCCGAGAAGGCCATCGACCCAACATCCCATCGCTTCGTCGAGAAGGACTTCTCAACCCGAAACCCGAACCGGACGAGCAACCGACCCGCCAAAATCGGCGCCGCGTGGCAAAATAGGCTTTTTGTAGCTACAATCAAGGGATGATCACTTGGGACGAGCCGAAACGGTCGGAGAACCTCCGCAAGCACGGCATCGACTTGGCCGATTGCGAGGTCGTTTTCGACGCGCCGATGGCGACGGAGGAGGACCGACGCGAGGCCTACGGCGAACAGCGCCTGCAAAGCCTGGGGCTGTTCTACGGGGTGGTGGTGTTCGTGGTGTGGGTGGACCGTCCCGCCGCGCCGCACCTGATTTCGGTCCGCAAGGCGAAAAACCATGAAGAGCGACGTTACTGGCAAACCGTCGGGCACTGACCTGAACAAGCTGCGGGCGCTGGCCGACGCGGACATCGCGACCGACGACGAGACGCCCTACGACCCGAACGACCCGGCCGCCGTCGAGGCGTTCTGGCACGATGCCACGGTCACGCCGGGCGGCGGGGTGGCGGCGACGCTGGCCGCGCTGCACCGGGCGCGCGGACCCGGCCAGAAACCGCGCAAAACGCAGTTGACGGTGCGCTATTCGCCCGAGGTGGTGGCGTACTTCAAGGCCACCGGCAAGGGCTGGCAAGCGCGGATGGACGCGGCCCTGAAAGAGTGGATCGCGCGGCGGTCTGAGTAGCGCGCCACCGCGAGGCGGTGGACCGCGTTCGACGTTCTCGGCGCGGTGGAGGCGAAGCCGGCCCGGCGAATCTCCCGAAAGCGGGCTACCAGACGACGCGAGGAAGGAGCTAGCCCGCCGCGTCACCTTTTTCGGCGAGGAGGGCCTCGCCGGCCTCTTTCCAGTGCGCCCAGCGGTTGGGGTCATCGGTCTTGGCGGCGGCGAGGAGCAGGCCGAGCAGCTCCCCCCGACCGCGATGCGCCAAGCCCGCCAGATCGAATAAGACGCCCTGCTGGATCAAGCGATGGGCGCGGGCCTTGCGCTCTTCCTTGGCGGACCGGCGTTTGCCGTCCTGGATCAACTTCGCCGCCGCCACGCGCGCCCGAGCGGCGCGGTCGTTGGCCCGCTCCAAGCGGATCAACGCCGCCAAAATCTGGTTATCCGCCGCCGAACGGTCGTTCTGGACCGCCGCCGACCGGTACGAACGAGCCAACGGCGCGACCTACCGGGAAATCGAAATCGCCCTGCCGCGCGAGCTGAACCCCGCGCAGCGGCAAGCGTTGGTTTTGGATTTCATCCGGCAGGAGATCGGCGAGCGGCACGCCCACCAATGGGCGATCCACAACCCCGGCGCGGCGCTGGCGGGCGGGGAACAACCGCACGCCCACCTCATGTACTCGGAGCGGACGCTGGACGGGATCGACCGCGACCCCGAGCAGTACTTCAAGCGGTACAACGGGAAACATCCCGAGCTGGGCGGCTGCCGGAAAGACAGCGCCGGAACCGAAGAGCGGCTCTTGGAAACCCGGCAACGGTGGGCGGAGGTGCAAAACGCCCACTTGCAGCAGCACGGCCACGCGGCGCGGGTAGACCACCGCAGCCTAGCCGACCAGGGCATCGACCGGGCACCGGAGCAGCACCTGGGCGGACGACGAGTCCGGCAACTGGAGCCGGAACAACGGGAGGCCCTGCTGGAACGGCGGGAGGCTGAAGACGAACTGCGGCAAAGCCAGCGGGAGCTGGCGCCGCTCGACCTTTCACAGCACCTCCACGCACTCACCGCCGCCGCCCAGCACCGGGAACGAGAAGAACAGGCCGCGCGGATGGCGGAAGTGCGGGCCTACTGCCGGCAAGCCCTGGACGAGTTCCGGGCCGAGCTGGCGCGGCAAGCCGAACGAGAGCGGGCTTCGGAAGCGGAACGGGAGCGCCTACAGCGACCGGAGGCGGAACGGGAGCGCCCGCAACGGCCAGAACCGGAACAGGCACCGCTCCTGGAGCCACTCCCCGCCATCGGGATCGGTTCCCCGGCGTTCGTGGAACGCCTGCAAGCCGCCCTCGCCGAGACGATGGAGCAGCTCCGAGCGCAACGCGAGCAGGCCCAGGCCCAGGAACCTCCGCCGCAACGGTCGCGGGGGTTCGACCTGGAGCCTTAGCGGCGCATAGAGCGCCCATTTGCCCATTCGACGGCCTGCCGTCAGGCACGAGGAGACGATCATGGACCCACAGCAGCTACTCGCCAGCCTGATCCAACTGTCCGACGAGCAGCAAAGCCGCATCGCCGAGCTGTTGGAGCGGCTCGAAGGGCAGGCGCAGACGCTCACTCGCGCCAGCCAGCAGGCCGCCCAGGCGGCGAACGCCCTCGACCGCAGCGGGCAGAAAACCGCCCTCCACCTTCAAGCGGCGGTTCGAGAGAGCGTCGAAACCACACTGCACGACACGCTCACAACCCTGTCCCAACAGGCGGAACGGACTTTCAAGGATGCCGGACAGCCCTTGCTTCGCACATTAGCCGAGGTCGCCAAGTCTGCCGACGCCATCGAACAGCGCCTGCAACGGGCCGTGAAGACCTTCCGATGGAAATGGGGCGCCATCGCCGGTGGCGCGGCGCTAGCCGCCGTCCTGATCCTCATTTTCGGCGCGTGGCTAGCCGCCTCGACGCTGGTCTCATGGCGGAGCGCGGAACTGGAGCAGCTCAACGCGGAGATCGCCCAACGCCAGGCGCGGCTCGAAGAACTGGACCGACGCGGCGGGAAGATCGAATTAACGGATTGCGGCGGGCGGTTGTGCGCCTACGCCTCCACCAATCAGGGAAAAGGCTACAAGGACTGGAAAGCGCCATGGAGCGGGCGAGATGATTTGCCGCTGGTGATTCTCAGAGGCTATTAATTGGGGGGGCTATCTGTAAGAAACCGAGATGATCGGTGGTTCGGCGCGAGATCATGACAAAATTGAACCCAAATTGCCTGAGACCATCGAGGGTGAAAAATCCGAGTTAAGTAAGAATGACCCCACGCTTTGTGAGACCGACTTGAGATCATCGAGCTCAACCCATTTGTGTGAGATTCGGAATTTTTACGATCTCGATTTTCGGGTGCGTCACTGACCAAAAACATAGATTGCGTTCCAGCCTAGTAACATGGCTAACCACTTTAATCCAGGAAGATCGGGGGCTGTCCCCGATTTTCCATCTGCCATACCGGACTATTCTTTAAAAAGTTCTGACTCGCAAGGTTTTCCATCACCCATGCAGTCATTATCTATTTTTCCGTTCGTTAGAGCGTATATTTTATTACCTTTTAAAAGCCATCCAGTCCCATCTTTTAGTACAATTGGGTTTGCAAATTTACCTTTATATAAAACCTCAGTGCTTACTGTCCCGTGAATTTTTACTGTGGTACTACCATCTTTCTTAATAGTAATTGAATGGCCTGTGCCACTCCCTCCATAAAAATTAAATAACCTTGTTCCTAAGAATGGTGGCTTTTCCTGTGCAATTACCATATTACTAACTATAATAGTTATAGTTAGTAATAATGAAGCTGTAATTTTGATGGTTTTCATAAATATCTCCCAGTTTTAAAACAACTAACGCCCAGTTTTACCTACTAACCCGCCTAAAGCGAGGCAGTCAACTGGAAACACTTATTGAGCATGAACTACCAAGATTCCACCGATTCAATTTGAACCTTCCATGGTTCAATTCTGGCTTGCGCCACAACTTCCGTAACTGCTTCAATCTCGCTTTTTGAGTCGAGGAAAATATCGTGAAGCGGCCTCTCAAGGCGAAGTTGCAAGGTGTTGTCTTCCCACTTACCCTTACGCTCTAGCGGAATGACAGAGACTATGATGTGACCTTTGTATTCCGGATGTGGCGAGACATACGCAAGGGCAAGCTTGCGGCCCTGATACAAAACCTCGTAACGATTTGCCATGCACTGCTCTCCTAGGATTTATGTCTAACGACCTGCTTCACCTGCCCCGCGTAGCGGGGTCAAGTGCAAGCCACAGTTAGGCCGGTTATGGAGGTTAGATTGCCAAAAAGACGGCAACCCAGCTTGCCGCAGCTGCACGGGCTTCAGCGTTTTCTATACTCACCCATCATTGCACAAGTTGAGTGATCTTCTGATTCAGGAGATATGCAACTGTCTGAGACATTAGCACTTCCATCGCTGAAAGTGATTACTGTCGTGCAAGAGCGTTTCTTCTGTTTCCAGTTGAAAGAAAGACGGTTGCCTTCGAGCAAGCTTTCCTTGTTATTGACAAGCGTTTCACCGCCACAGCTCCCTGTACCCACACCAAGCCACACTTTATAGTAGTTTGGTCGCGCACCATGCTTCACTGTAAGGTAACCGTTAAATTCTCCATCGTACTCCCCTTCGATTGGGGTGGATAAGGAGGGTTGACTAATCAGAACTGCACAAAGCCAGAAAACTTTCTTTAACTGAACCATTTTTTGCTCCTAACGAATGAAAGGGACTTCCCCGTCCCGAGCCGGTCGCCGTGCGGCGAGCGGCAACGCGTGCCAAGATGGGGTTGCTGATCTCATCAACTGACTCGGGAGGGGAAATCATGGCTATTGTGTACGTCGGGATCGATCTCGCCAAGAACGTGTTCGCGGTGCACGGGGTGGACGAGCACGGCAAGCCGGCCCTGGTATGGCCGAAGGTCACGCGCGACAAACTGCACGAACGGGTCGCCGCGCTGCCGCCCTGCACGATCGGCATGGAAGCCTGCTCGGGCGCCCACCACTGGGCGCGGCTGTTCGGGGATCTGGGCCACACGGTGCGGCTGATGGCGCCGAAGTTCGTCGCACCGTACCGGTTGAGCGGCCGGCGGGGCAAGAACGACGCGGCGGACGCGGCGGCGATTTGCGAGGCGGTCCAGCGACCGAACATGCGGTTCGTGCCGATCAAGAGCGTGGACCAGCAAGCGCGGCTGACCCTGCACCGCACCCGGCAAGGCTTCGTCGAGCAGCGCACGGCCACGCTCAACCGCATCCGGGGGCTGCTGAGCGAGTTCGGCGTCGTGCTGCCGCTCAAGGCGGCCACGGTGCGCCGCGAGGCGGCGGCCGGCCTGGAGGCGCTGCCGGGCTGGGCGCGGTTGGCCATCGGCGATCTGCTGGACGAGGTGCGCCGGCTGGACGAACGGATTGTGGAGTACGACCGGCACCTGGCGCACATGGCCCGCGAGGACGAGCGCGCCCGGCGGCTGATGCGGTTGAGCGGCGTGGGCGAAACCACCGCCACCGCCTTGTTGGCGACCGTCGGCAACGGGCACGACTTCCGCTGTGGCCGGCAGTTCGCGGCCTGGCTGGGGCTGGTGCCGGGCCAATACAGTTCCGGCGGCAAGACGCGGCTGGGGCGCATCACCAAAACCGGCGATCCCTACCTGCGAAGCCTGTTGGTCCTGGGCGCCCGCGCCGTTCTGGCCCTCGCCAAAACCAGGGCTGACCCCATCAGTCGCTGGGCGGCGGCGCTGGAGCAACGCCGAGGTTACTGGAAAGCGGTCGTGGCCATCGCCGCCAAAAACGCGCGCTTGGCCTGGGCCGTGCTCCATCATGGCGAACGCTTCGCCCTGCCAGCCTGACGGTAACGGCGTCAATCCGGTATCCACCTCATCTCACCCCCACGAGGAGAACCTTCTCACCCCTCATCCCACCGCCGTGTGACGTCCCGCGTTGATGATTCGGGTTGGACCTGTGCGGGGAGTGCCTGTTGAACTCTTGGAGGCCACTCCAGCGGTCCTCGACTAACGAATGAGGCCCCCGCGCGCGTCTTTCATCAGGGTCCGCTGTCTTCAGACGGCACCAATGACCGGTTGTAGTTTCTCCAGTCCGCACCTGACTCACTGCTCAGCGCTCAAGACCCTGGCTCGGCGCTTTAACGTCCGAATACCCTCAACGACGAATCACCCCGTCTTTCGTCTTGGCCCGTCTTTGCTTGACATCCGGGGAAGCCCTTGTAGTTACAGTTCGGCGCGTGGTGTTCAGTCCGGACGGCCGGCGCCTCGCCACCGCCGGCAACGACAAGACAGCGCGGGTGTGGGATGCCGTCAGCGGCTGTGAGCTGGCCTGGTTAGTTCATGATGGTGCGGTCCAGAGCGTGGTGTTCAGCCCGGACGGCCAGCGCCTCGCCACCGCCGGCAACGACAGGACGGTTCGGGTGTGGGATGCCGCCAGCGGTCGAGAATTGGCGCGGCTGGCGCACGATGATGAGGTGTTGGATGTTGTCTTCAACCCGGATGGAAGTCGTCTCGCCAGTATCATCGCCAATAAAATAGTTCAAGTAAATTGTTGGCGAACGGAAGATTTAATCGCTGAAGCATTCAAAAGACTACCGCGCAACTTGACCTGTGAAGAATGGCAGCAGTATGTAGGGGAGGAGTTGGCCTATCGTGCCACCTGTCCTAATTTACCCATACCGAAAGATTAAAATTTATTTTGTTGGGAGTTACGCAATTGGATTTCTAAGATATTGAATCTAATGGAAATTAACTTGCGCAGCACACAAGCAGGATTCCCTAACAATCAATAAGTTACGTTTTTAATTGCGCAATTCCTATTTGTTGATCTCAGGGCTCGGAGAATGAAATGGCGTTTGACAGCAAAACTTTGGGCTTGGCGCTTTCGGGGGGCGGCTATCGGGCCACGCTGTTCGGACTGGGTTCGCTGTGGCGTCTCAACGAGGCGGGATTGCTGGGCAAGCTGGATCGCATCACCGGCGTTTCGGGCGGCTCCATCCTGCTCGGCGTGCTCGCCCACCGCTGGCGGGAACTCCAGTTCGAGGACGGCCGCGCCCTTAACTTCGCCTCCGTCATCGCCGAGCCGATCCGAACCTTTTGCGGCAAAAGCATCGATGTGGGCGTCACGGTGTTGGGTGCGCTCACGCCCTTCAAAACGGCTGGCGATTACCTCGCGGAGCGCTACGCCAAAGACTTGTTCGGCGACACCCGGCTCAAGGACTTGCCGGAGGCAGCCGACGGGAATCCCAAATTCACCTTTTACGCCACCAACCTGCAAACCGGCCGCAGCTTCCGGTTCCGACAAGACCTCATCGCCGATTACCGGCTCGGCGTCTCGACCGCGACCGACAAAATCACACTCGCCTTTGCGGTCGCCGCCTCCAGCGCCTTCCCGCCGATGTTCTCCCCGATCATCCTCAAAACGGACCCGACAGCGTGGCGAGACGGCGAGAACCTGCCCCATCTGAACGCCCTGCGCGAAGTGATCGTGCTGGCGGATGGGGGTGTCTACGACAACATGGGTTTGGAATCGCTGTTTCGCCATACCGATGTCGTGCTGGTCAGCGACGCTGGCGCGCCCTTCGCCATCGAAGAAGAACCCGCCCGGGACAATATCCGACAGATGGGCCGTATCCGCGACATCCTCATCGACCAAACCCGCTCGCTGCGCAAGCGCTGGCTGATCTCCGAATTCGAAGCGGGACGCCAGCGCGGCGCTTACTGGGGAATTGGCACCCAAATCGAAGATTACGGCCCACTCTCTCGCATGACCGCAGATTCCGATACGAGCCAAGCGCTCGAACAGATCCCGACCCGGCTCAAACGCTTCGAGGACGACCAGCAAGGCCATCTCATCAACTGGGGTTACGCGCTCTGCGATATCGCGTTGCGGGCGCGGGCCGGCTTCTCCATCCCGATGGCCACCGAATGGCCGATACGGGAATGGCCGCTGTAGCGCGTCGTCAAAACGTTCCCACAGATCCCTGGACGCCATAACCATGAACCGAGACCCCCTTGCCCAGTGGAGCGCCTCGCTGACCGACGACGAATTCCCAATGGCGCTAGCGGCGCTCGGCGTGCTGGCCGGACTCGCGCAAAACGAAACCGACCAGCTTTACGATCCAACCGGCTGGCGGCTCGATGTGTTGCCCGAACGGTTCAAGAGCGCTCTGGAAAGCGCGGCGGGCCTCCTGTATTGGGACATGCTGACACCCCTCTCTTCGACTGCCGGCGAATCGCAAATCCAGCCGACGTTATCCAATCAAAGGGCGTCCATCGCTTTCCCGCCCGCCGAGGTCTTGGTGGCGGTTTGGCGCGATTTCCTCAAGCGCATCGCCGATCCAACAGCCGCGCGATCCGGGCTGCGGCTGGTCGTTCCAACCACCGGGAAAGCGCTCCTCCAGGCCGCGCACTTTGCCAGCCTGCTCGCCTACCCCCAAGTGGGTGCCGCCAGCGTTTACCTGACGCCGGAGCGTTTCTTTGCCCCGATGGCTCACACGGACTGGCGCTGGCCTTTCACCGTCGCCACCCTGCCGGATGATCCGCTGGCTGAACCCTTTACCCAAATCCAACAGCAGATCCCACAAGCTTCGCCGTTCCGGCTGGTTGTAACCAGCGCACAAGCGCGCCAGGCAGAAATTTTCGTCAGCAGCGCCGGAGCCGCCGATACGGTGAAGCGCTTGGAGGCTCTGGAATGGGGCATCAGTTCTCGCCTGCTCATCGTGACGGGCCTTGGGACGACTCCTCTGGCCGAACAGATGCCACCGTTGGAAATACTGGCCGCCAGAATGGCAGCGGCGGGAATCGCGATGCTTGCGCCGGGCGAGTCGACGCCACGCTTCGCCGAACGCTTGCGCGGCTTGTGCGACCGACTTCTAACTCAACAATCGCTTGATAGCGCCTTCGCCGAAGTTTTTCGGCCAACCGAAGCGCTGCTGATTCTCCATCGGGATTTACCTCTTTTAAAGAAGGTGGAGGACAGCGGCTTTATCCGGGTGGCCAAGCGACCGAGCACGACTGTCGTTCCGGCCACATTTGCGACCGCAGCCCGGTCCATCCTCGATCCCGATTCGGTTGCTATCTCGACGCAACCCTCGACGGCGGTAACCAACGTACCGCTTACAGCAGAGCGCTATATCCAGCAACAAAGTTACCGTCAGCAGAACGGTCAGTTCGTGCGCGAACGCTCCTGCTACATTGTCGGGCAGCCGACTCTGGTGACGGTTTTTATCGCGCCGCAACAGGAGGACAGCACGGCGGCAGACGAAGTATTTCCCGACAATGAACTGCCAGCCGATGCGGACAAACACCGGTTACGGGTGGTTTTCGAGGAAACCAAGCAGTTTGATGATCCCATGGTGGCGGACCTGGTGCTTCCCCGTCATGGCAGCAGCACCTACGCCACGTTTACTTTCATCCCGCGAAAAGAAGGGGTCTTTAAAGGGACAATTTCGATTGTCCACCACAATCGGCTATTGCAAGTCTGCCTGCTGCGGACGCGGGTTTTTCAAGATCCCAACTCGCCGGCTGCGGCCTCATCCAGCATCACTCTAGAAGTGATCCCCATCACTTCGGCAAGTTGGTCGGATCTGGAAAAAAAAACAAACTTTGACGCGGCTCTGCTGCTAGGTCGCTCTCAGGAGCGTGAGCCAACGATGACCGGCGTCGCAGGCCAACAGATCTGGACGTATTATCTGGCAAAAAAGATTGATGATTTCACTTCAGACATCAATAGGCTAATCTCCGATGTCGCCCATTGGGCCAAGGATAAGGCCGCTTACGAGCGAGGTCTGGACCAGGGCGAAAACCCCGAACTGTTAAGAGATCTGGCCCGAATGGGACGCTCTTTTTACAAGGAGCTGCAAGAGCGGCTGCTGTTGCCCTCTCAGAGCCAGACAACCGACCCGTCGCCAGTTCCTCATTTACAAGTCGTCAGCATCGATCCCGACCTCGTCGTTCCGCTGGAATTTGTTTATGAGTTTGATGCGCCGTCCGAGCAAGCGGCGGTTTGTCCCGATCATCTTGAAGCGTTGAAGGCCGGGCGTTGCCCCAAAAACTGTCCGCGCTCTTCAGCGCCGTCGCAGTATGTTTGCCCGATGGGTTTCTGGGGGTTGAATAAAGTCATCGAACGCCATCTTTACAACCCCGGTCAACACCCTCGGCTCCACGCTTCGCTGTCCTTTCTGGCCGAACCTATTAAAGATCGCAAACGGTTATCGCTACGGTCGGGCGCGGTCCTCGCCTATAGCCAGGAGATCCAAAACAACCGGACCGGCGTAAAAGCGGTCAGCCATCTCGAAGAGATACTGATGCCCAATTTGTCGGTTGTCAAAGATTGGGTTGAATGGAAACAATGCATTCAAAATAAACACCCGACGCTGCTGGTTGCCTTTCCCCATAATGTTGCTGGGAGTAAAAGCATTTCTCTGGAGATTGGCGGCAAGAAACTCGACACGCTGGAGCTTGAATCGGCTTATGTCCGCGCCGAAAACACCTCCTCGCCGCTGGTGTTCCTGTTAGGCTGCGATGTCGCGGGAACAGAGTCCGTCAACCTGGCCAATCATATTCACTCTTTCAGGCGAGCGGGTGCGGCCGTGATCGTTTCGACGATCGCTACCGTTTTTGGCACCCATGCGGTTCAAGTGGGCGAAGCAATTATTGCCCGGCTCCTGGAATATAACGGTTCGGAATCGATGACCATCGGCGACGCCATCCGGGAAGCCAAATGTGCCGCGCTCAGGCAAAGTCTGCCCATGGCGCTCTGCGTGGTAGCGTTTGGCGATGCCGATTGGCGGCTTTGAAAGCCCAGTGGAGAGATGATGCCAATGTCCGATTCATTTGTTCGAATCGAAATGCTGTCGGCCCAGCACGGTGATTGTTTGTGGGTGGAATACGGTGATTCGACCTGCGCTTATCGCTTCCTGATCGACGGCGGTCCCATCGGTGCGTTCTCCGCGCTGGAACAACGGGTGAATAACTTACCATCAGGTGACAAAAACTTTGAACTGATCGTGTTGAGTCACGTCGACACGGATCACACTGATGGCCTCATTCGGCTTTTCGCAGGCTTCAAGCCCTCGCTTTTCGCGGTGAAAGACGTCTGGTTCAATGGCTGGCGACACCTCGAGCCCGCGCACGGGCTTCTTGGCGGCAGGCAAGGCGAGTTTTTTAGCGCCCTGCTGGCTCGACGTTTGCCCGAAGGGCATTGGAATGGTGCTTTCAATGGCCAGGCGGTTGTTGTGCCTGATCAGTCAGCATTACCTGAGCGAGTCCTGGCGGGGGGATTGAAGCTCACGCTGCTCTCGCCAACGCCCGCCACGCTGTCCAAGATGCGGGAAGCTTGGCGTAAAGCTATCGATCACGAATTTGGTCCCGGCGATTTGGAGGCGGCGTGGGAAAGACTGGCCCAGCAAAGACGTTTCCGTCCAGGGGAAGGGTTGTTGGGCAGCACGCCGGAACTCGATGCCCTTTTGGAAAAGCAATCGCGCCCCGATCGTGCCGCCGCCAACGGCGCGAGCATCGCTTTCCTGGCGGAATTCGCCGACAAGCGTTGCTTGTTCCTCGCCGACGCCCACCCTAATGTGATTTGCGCTTCATTGAAGCGCTTGCTGAAAGACCGAGGGCTGGAACGGCTCGCAGTGGATGCCGTCAAGGTGTCCCATCACGGCAGTAAAGGCAATACTACTGATGAACTGCTTTCTCTGATCGAAAGCCCTCGCTTTCTGTTCAGCACCAACGGCGCTCAGTTCAAACATCCTGACCGGGAAGCCGTTCAACGCATCATCGGACGATCTCGAGACAGGGAGCTGACGCTTTATTTCAATTACAAAACAAAATTCAATGAAGGGTGGGAGGACGAAAAATTGCAAGCGGAGCTTCGCTACGCCACCCACTACCATACTGACGAAGGCGCGCCTCTAGTTTTAACTATTTAATAAATAAAAAATTTTTAGGCAACTGGTCTTTCGGGTTGAACCGGGCGCTCGCCTCCATTCGGGACATCGAACGCCAGCATTGGGAATTTCTGTCCTTTAGGCCAGCGAGGATGTCAACCCAGCTGGCTCCCGATCCACTCCCAGCGCTTGTCCTTGACCATGACAAACCGGCAGCGCCCGTCGGACAGGTTCGCCCACAGGCCGCCGATCAGGCGATCGTCCTCCGCGTCGTTCCACCGGTCGGCGCCTTTGTATTCGACGGCCAAGATCACGCCGGGCCGGTCTGCGGCGCCGGGTAAGCCGCACAGGAAATCCGGGTAAAAGCGGCCGTTGGCCTTTTGCAGATAGAACGAACAGCCTTCGCGCCGAACCAGGTTGCGCACCCAAAACCGGATGCGCCCCCGCTGCGCCTGAACGTCCAGCCAGCAGGCACACTCGAACTCCGGTTTGCTGTCGAAGTCGCCGATGCGCCCGTAAAAGTGCTTGCGGAAATCGAAGTGCCCGAAACGGCCGTCGTAGTCGCGGCTGGGCGCGTAGGCTTGCGCGTGGAACTCGAAGGCGTGCTGATCGTTGACGGCCGCCCGTGAAGCCGCCTCGCCTTCGAACAGCGCCTGCTGGAATGCCTCGCCGACCGCCTGTCGGCGCAGATCGCGGATGCGCGCTTCCAGCAGATTGCGGATCGGGAATTTCTGCAGGTTGGCGCGAGCCGGTGTGTGGCCCTTCCGACGCAACCAGTCGGTCAGCCACGCGGCGACGAAGGCTTGCTTGCTGGCGTGGGTGAGCGAAGGCTCCGGCAGGTTCCGGCACAGCCAAGCGGCGAGGCGGACCTCGTCCCAGTTTTCGGGGCGATAGACCAGCCCCAGATCGCGTTGCAGGTCGGGCAGGAAGCGCGAGATGACCTTCCCGCTCTCGCCATCGACATCGATCTCCCCGCCTTCGGGCACCTTCATGCCGGCGTCCAGTTGGGCCAGCTCATCGCCGGTCGCCGAGGCGTCACAGGCCGACAGGTCCCAAGCATAATCGAGCATTTCCGGGTCGTCGAACAGGCGCAGCTCGCCCTGCACGCGCAAGGCGAGCCGCGGCACGCGGAAGCGCTCGCCCAATTCGGCGGGCGTCTGGAAGAACTCGACGGCCGCAGCGCGGCTGATCTCGGCCGCCTCGACGATGGCCGCCGCCGCTGAATTGCTGGTGACCGAGGCCTTGAGCACCTCGGCTTCGGCCTCGGTCAGCGGCGTGGTGATGGTCAGCGTGTTGAGCTTGCCGTCCCAGCTCACCTTGTCGCGCACCGGCTTGGGCACGCTCTTGAGATCGGGCTTCTCGGTCAGCGTGATCGCCACCGGCCGAACCACGACGCGCCCGGCGTGGCCTTCCAAGTCCAGCCGCGCCTGCTCGGCCTTGGCGGCGGTGACGAACTCGGTCACCTCGCGTCGTTCAAAGCCCGCGCCCGCCACCAGACGGTCTCGCAGCGCGCCCGCCGTCTCGGCGAAGTCGCGCGACACCACGAAGGCGTAGGACTGATTCAGGGCCTTGGCCTGCCGATGGCTGGCGCCGGGTTGACGCAACACGCGCCCGAGCAACTGCTCCACCGCCGTGGCCGATGACAGCGAGGCCATGCTCACCAGGATGTAGGCGAAAGGGCAGTCCCAGCCCTCGGCCAGCGCCTTCTGGGTGATGACGAACTTCACCGGGCAGGCCGGGTCGGCGACGCCCAGCTTGTAGTCGGCGTCGATCTGCTCCAGCCCCTTTTCCTCGCCGGTGGCCACGACGATCTCGCTGGCCGGAATGCCGTGGTTGATGATCAGCTCGCTCTTGACGCGCTCGAAATCCAGCGTCTCCACCCCGGCGCGGCGGGGTTCGGATTGAATCAGGACGATCGGCCGCAAGTAGTCCGCGCCGGCGCGGCATTCTGCATCGGCCAGCTTGTGCAGGGCGTCGCGCCGGCCGATGGCGTCGGCCAGGCACTGCTGCCAGTCCGGCTCGGTTTCCAGCACCACGGGCAGCTTGATCATTTCTTCCGCCTTCAGCTCGGCGGCGGACACGCTGTGCAGCACGTTGCTCGGCGTGCGTTCCAGATCGGGCGTGGCGGTCAGCTCCATCACGCCGCCGGGGCGGAAGCGCGCCAGCATGTCGAAGGCCAGCTCGGTGCGGCTGTTGTGCGCCTCGTCCACCAACACGAAGGGCCGGCGCAGGCGCAGCACGTTGGCCAGCGAGCACGGCGTCGTGCGCTCGGCGCCGTCGCCCTCGCTCAACAGGCCGTCGCGCTGCGCGGGCGACAGGTTGTCGAAGTGGTGCATCAGCGCGCCGCTGGACTGATACACCTTGCGGGACTCCTCGTCTTCCACCTGAAACGCCTGCCGGGTGGCGACGATGACCGTGGTCGAGGTGTCCAGCGCGGCGCGGGTCACGCTCTTGGCCTCGTCCAAATCCATCACCGTGATCGGCCCCGCTTCGCGCAGCGCCGCGCGGCACGGGTGCAGGCGGTCGCGCAGAGCGCGCAGCGTCTGCTCGCGGATCGGCTTGCTCGGCACCAGCCACAGGATGACGCTGTGCTCGCAGCGCAGCAGGTGCGTGTTGACCAGCGCCACGCTCTTGGCCGCCAGCCAGGTCTTGCCGCCGCCGGTGGGCACGCGCAGGCAGACGTACGGCATGTCGGACGGAAAGCCCGACAGCGGGTTGTACGCATTACCACGGCCCCACAGTCGCTCCGTGGTGGCGGTGAAGGCGATCGAGGGCGACGGTAGCTCGTGGCAGGCCTTGAAATAGGCCTCGACGCTGTCGAGCACCTGCTGCTGATAGGTCTTGGGTGCGAACGTGCCCATGGCTCACACCTCCAGGGCGTAAGGGGTTTGCTTGAAGGTGATGCCCTCGCGTGCCGCGTGGCCACCCATGCGGTTGGCTGCGGCGTAAATCACCTTGGGGCCGGCGAATTTCGGCAGCGCGTCGAACACCGGGCCGGTGAGCACGTTGCCGCCAGCGGCCGAGCGGTCCTTGAGGATGCCGTTGTAGAGCAAGTGGATCGCGCGGCCCTCGTGCACGCCGAGCAGCGGCGAATCGGCTTGGCCTGTGTAGCCGGTGCCGGTCTCGGCAAACCAGACGAACTCGGCCAGTTGAGCGAAGGTCACGTCGCGGCGGATCTGGCCTTCGGCGTCGAACAGGGGTTCGGCTGAGAGGCGGCAAAACTGGAAGCCGCCGCCGAGGCCTTCGATCCGTTCTCCCTTGGCGTTCGAATAGCCTGCAATGGCCCGGGCCACCCGGTTGGCCGTCACCCTCGTCGCCACGCTCGGCTGCATTTCCACTTGAATAAATCGGCGCGAACCGCCGTCCTCGACGTTCTGTTTGAGGACCGCGTGGCCGGTTGTGCCCGAACCCGCGAAGCTGTCGAGGACGATGGAATCTCTGTCGGTGGCGATCTGGAGAATGCGCTGTATCAGGCGCGTCGGCTTCGGGGTTATGAAAACGTCGTCGCTCGACTCGAAGTCGACCAGTTCGAGCAGTTCCTTCTTGGCTTCCTGCGTGTGGCCGACCTCTTGATAGAACCACATTGTCTGTGGGACGCGCCCGGCTTTGACTTCGTGCAGAAACCGCTTGATTTGCGGGATGGCGTTGCCGTCCTTTCCCCACCAAATCCTGTGGTCGCGATCTAGTGCCTCGAACTTTTCCTTTGAAACCCGCCAATACATTCCTTTAGGCGGTGCTTCGATCACGCGGCCGGAGGGGCACGTGATCGAGTACGTGCCGGCCGAATAGTGGTTGCGCGCCGAAAGATCGCCCGTCTTCCACACTCCGCGGGAATCGTTGTCTGGGTTCTTGTACGCGGAGTTCTGCTCTTCCGTGCGAGGCAACAGATTCGGCTTCCATGCGACTGCCCCAGCAGCATAGATAACGACGTAATCGTGATCCTCGGATAGGTGCCGCGCCGAGTTTTTGGGCGAATAGACTTTCTGCCAGAGCACTGTGGCCACGAAATTGCGCGCGCCGAAGATCTCGTCCATCAACAGCCGAAGCGTCGCCACCTCGTTGTCGTCGATGGACACGAAGATGGCCCCGTCCTCGCGCAGGAACTGTTTCAGCAGCACGAGGCGCGGGTACATCATGCACAGCCAGCGGTCGTGCCGGTCCAGTGTCTCGCCTTCCTTGCCGACCACCTCGCCCAGCCACTTGCGGATCTCCGGGCTGTTGACGTTGTCGTTGTAGGCCCAGCCCTCGTTGCCGGTGTTATAGGGTGGGTCGATGTAGATGCACTTCACCTGGTTGGCGTATCGGGGCAGCAGGGCCTTGAGCGCGTGCAGGTTGTCGCCCTCTACGATCAAGTTGCCGCTGTCGCGGTCGCCGCAGGAAAGCTCGGGCACCGGCTCCAGCAAGCGGAACGGCAGGTCCTTGTGGTGTTTGACGACGGCTTCTTTGCCGATCCAGTTCAACGTGGGCATGGTACCTCTCGACCCTCGGTTCCTTCGGGCGGAAACACCGCCCGCACTGTCGCGTTTGTCGTCCGCACGCCCGTCCGCGCCGCTCAGATCGCCCGCGTCCCCCGGCACGCCGGGTATTTTGTGCACCCCCAAAACGCCGATCCCGCGTTGGCCCCCTGCTTCGCCGTCCGCTTGACCATCGGCGCTCCGCACTTCGGGCAGGTCGCGGCGTGCGGTTCGGCCGGCGCGGTCGGCGGCGTGGCGGCGATCTCGGCGGGCACCCGCACGGCCGGCCGAGGCCGTGCGGGCGGTTCCAGTGCCGGCGTGACGCCTTTGCCCGTCCGGACGGCCTGGACCCGCTCTAACAGCGTCTCGCCGTCCACCAGTTCAAGCTTTTGTCCTTGGGCGAACGATTGGGCGTCGCGGGTGAACGTGCTGGTGGTGATGAAGATGCCGCCGCTCGCCCCCTCGCCCGCCACGACGCCCAAAAGCTCGCGAACGGTCTTGACGCCGACCGCCGATTTCTCGAAGCGCTTGCATTGCACCAGCCACGTTTCGCCGCCGCGTTTCAACACCAGGTCGATACCTCCGTCCGCCCCGCCCTGCCCGGTCTCCTGGACGCACCAGCCTTGACGGCGGTAAAACTCGCCCACGAGCTGTTCAAACTCCTGCCAGCGCATCGCGCGCAGGGCCTCCAGACTGCGGTGGCGCTCCAGCAGCCGGCGGCGCTGAAAGCGGGCCAGCGCCAGCGCGGCGGCCATCAGCGCGAACGCGACGGCGAAAACGGGCGCCAGCACCGGCGCGGCGGACGCGAAGACCATGTGCAGGTACGGGTTGGGCGTTCGCACGCCGGGCAGGACATCGGCGAGCAGCCAGTAGCTCAACGGCGCGAGCGGGAGGACCGCCCACCAGGGCGGGATAAAAACGGGGTTGCGGCGGCGCATGATCGTCCTTAACGGCTTGAACTCGGATTGAACCACCTGATTATGCTACTACTTTCTGAGGGGCTAGGCGCGCGGGCGGCCATTTTTTAACCGCTCTGTAACGCCCTGTGTTCCGGGTCATTTGGTTTCAAAGCGTGAAGTTATCCACAGAAAATGTGGATAATTTCAACTTTCCCTCGAACGGCTTACCCAAATGTCCACGATCCCTTTCGCCGTCCTGCGCTGGCGCGCTGCTGTCGGTCTCCTGCTCGCCCTCTTGGCCGCCCCGCTGGTCGCCGCCGAATACCAAGGCAAGGTCGTCGCCATAACGGACGGCGACACGCTGACGCTGCTCGTCCCGGACGGTTCGAGCCAACGCCAAATCAAAGTGCGCTTGGGCGAAATCGACGCCCCCGAAAGCCGCCAACCTTACGGGACGCGCGCGAAGCAACAGCTCTCCGATCTAGTCTTCAGTCGGCCCGCGCGGGTGGTCGTGCAAGACACTGACCGCTACGGTCGGACCGTCGGCCGGGTCTATGTCGGCGGCTTCGACGTCAACGCCGAAATGGTCCGCCGGGGCGGGGCGTGGGTCTACCGGCAATACGCGAAAGACCCCTCGCTCTACCGTCTCGAAGCCGAAGCCAAGGCGGCGAAGCGCGGGCTGTGGGCGCTCCCGGCGTCGCAGAACATCCCGCCCTGGGAGTGGCGCAAAACCGAGTCGGGACGCCGCGCGAGCGCCGGTCCCCCGCCCGTTGCCGGGCGCGCGGTTCCGGGTAGCTTCTCGTGCGGCCCAAAGAAGTATTGCCGGGAAATGGCGAGCTGCGAAGAAGCCCGGTTTTATCTGACCCGCTGCGGGCTGACAACGATTGACGGCAACCGCGACGGCGAACCGTGCGAAACGCTGTGCGCCAAGGCGCGCCGGTGACGGTCAGACGCGAGCGCCCCGCCCGGCCGGCGCGCGCCTCAGCCGCCCGGCCCCTCCTCCCGCCGCAAGCTCCAGCGGAACAGCCCCCAGCAGATGCCCGCCCAGGCGAGCGCCACCGGCCCCAGCCAAAATTGCTCGGCCAGCAGCGCCGCCCGGGCCGCCGACAAACCCAGCGGCGCGCCGGCGGCGAACAGCAGCCAGTAGCCGTTGGCCGCGCCCGCCAGGCCCGCCATCGCCGCGAACGCGCCCGCCATGACAGCCGCCGCGTCGGGCGGGTCGGGCGGGAGCCAGCGCGCCGCCCGCCGCCAGGCCCAAGCCGCCAGGGCGCCCCCCGCCAGCCAGCAGGCCCAGGCCAGCGCGAGGCCGTCCGCGCGCGCCGCGCCCCAGACGCCTGCCCCCGCCGCCGCCGCGCCGGCCAGCGCGCCGGCGCGGGCCGCCCACCGGCGCGAGCGCTCGACCCCCGTTTCCCGCGCCACCCTTCCCTCCTCTCGGAATCCGTCGCCGGGACCGGTCCCGGCGCGCTACCTCGACGACGGCGATTGTAGCGCGCGCCGGCCCCCTGGTGGAGGGTGGCCGTCGCGCCGGCGGGGAGGATGTCGGCGGGGGTGAAGCCCGTCAGGCAGATGATGGTATAAGGGGGAGCGCGCGCCGGGCGCGGGCCGTCATCCGGGCGGGCCGCCCGCCGCCCGCGCCCCGTCCGCGCCCGGTGCCGGCAGCGGCCAGCACCAGCGCCAGACCACCAGCCGCCAGGTCTCGGTCATCGTCGCCACCGCCCCGCAGCGGCCGAAGACGACGGCGACATACACCCCGTCCCCGCCCTCTCGGTCGGCCCGGTCGTCCTGGGCCGAAAAATACGCCGCGCCCGCGCCGTGGGAGTGGACGTGCAGGGCCAGCCGGTCTTGCAGGCCCTCCGGCAGCGGCCGGTAGCGGACGTGGCCGGCGTCGCGGCTGATGGGGGGCGGCTCGTGGATGGCGTACCCCGCCCCCTCGCGCAGCACGTAGGCCGACCACTCCAGCGGGCAGGCCGCCGCCGCCCGGCGCCGGAGGTCGGCCCACAGGTCCGAGGGCGGCGGCCCGGCGCGCAGGCGCGCGCCCGCGCGGGCCGCGCCGTAGGGCAAGCCCGCCGGCACGGGCGCGAGCGCCACGCTGGCCTCCAGGGCGGCGGTGCGGGCCTGGACGAACAGGCCGTTGGCGGCCAGCACGTAGCGGAACCGGCCCTCGGGCAGCGGCGGCAGCGGCCCGCCGCCGGGCGGCTGGAGCAGCGTTTCGGCGGCGGCGAACAGGGCGCGGTCCAGGGGCGACGCGAAATACGGGGGGCAGGCGCCGCTCATCGGGCGATGCCCTCCAGCCAGGCTTGCAGGGTCTGGTGCCGGGGCGCGAGCGCGGCCATCGGAAACCGCGCTTGGCCGTCCAGGTTTTGCCAGAAGGCGAAATGGGCCTCGGTGCTCGTTTCCCCGCCGCCGCCCGGCGCGAGGGTGCGGCCGTGGTTGACGTGGGTGAAGTTGGTCTCGCAGACCGCCGCCTCCCAGGCGCGCCGGTGGTGCGGGTCGCGGTCGGGCGGCACCTCGGCGCTGCCCAGGCAGACTTGGCCGCGCGCGTCCACGTTCATCAGAGGCGCGTGGCACAGCGGCGCCCCCGCGCCGGGGCGGGCGTTCTTGGGCGGGGCGGCGCACCAGAGCGCCCCGCGCGCGGCGACGAACACCAGCGGCGGCCAGGGCACCCGGAAGCCGTGCTGGCGGCCCTGGCCCGCGAACCAGATCGGCGCGCGCCGGGCGGGCCGCCACCAGGCGACGAAATCCTCATCTTCCGCCAGCACCTCGGGGGGCAGCACGCGCGCCCGCGCAAGCCGGGCTTGGCCGGCCAGCTCCGACAGCCAGCCGCGCAGCTCGCGGTGGGTCAGCGGGTGGCCCGCGCCGATCCCGGCCTGGCCGGAGCGGGTGGCTTTGAGCGGGTGCGCGGTGGCGATCAGCCGCCCGGCGCACTCGTAGAGCAAAAACGCGGCGCGGGGGACGATCTCCTCCGGCATCGCCGGCAGGTCAGGGGGGTCGAGGACGGGCATGGGCGAAACCTCCGAGCGGGTGGGACGGGAACAGTGTCGCGCGCCGCGCGCGCGGGGCAAGCCCGCGCGCCGCCCGGTCAGACGAAGGGTGCGCCGCGCGCGAGGGCGTCGGCCTGGCAGGCGCCGATCAAGAGGCCCTGGCCGACGGCGAACGCCTCCAGGGCGTCCCCCAGCGCCGGGTTGTCGGGGTCGCAGCGCCAGGCCCGCGCGAAGTCGCAGCCGAAGCAGGCCACGTTCTCGTAGAAGCTTTCGAGCAGGTCCGCTTCCCACGGCTCGCCGAAGCCGATGGGCTGGGCGCACTCCAGCGGCTCGCGCTCCATCTCGCCCCAGTCCTCCTCGACCGCCAGCGCCGCCCAGGGCGGCCTCGGCCAGCGCCGTTCGGCGCGGCGCAGCGCGAGCGTCGCCCGCCTCAACCAGCGAAACCAGGGCGCCCGCGACAGGCCGGGCGCGCGCCGCCACCGCCACAGCCGCCGGAGCGCGCGCCGCAACGGGGCCGGCCCGCGCGGCCTCGGCCGCGCCAGCCAGCGCCGCAGCCAGCGCGGCGCCGGCGCGCGATAGGCGCCGACCCGTTCCCACCACGCCTCGAACGCCGCCCGGTCTTCCCAGTCGAACCCGTCCGCCCAGTCGTCCGTCGCGGCCGCCGTCCACCGTTCTGCCGGGTCGTCCGGCGCCCGCGCCAGCAGCGCCTCGTAGGCGTCCAGAGCGTCGTCGTACCACGAGCCCGCCAGGTCGCGCGCCCGGCAGCACGGCGCCAGGTCGCGCGCCACGAGATCGAGCGTTTGCGCCACGGCCACGGCCAGGGCGGGCGGCAGCCCGTCCAGGTCGAAGGCGTGCACCCACAGGGCGCGGCTGACCAGCACCAGGTGGAGTTCCCCGTCCCACTCCGCCAGGTCGATCCCGGCGAACGGCCGCCAGTCCGGCATCCGCTCGGGGTCGAGGGCGTTTTGGCGGGCGAGGGCCTCGACCCAGGCCGGGATCGCCGAAAGCGTCGCGCCGAACAGGCGGTAGAGGGCCTCGTTGGGCGCGGGGCCGCCGAAAGCGGCGTCCACGTCGCCCGCCGCCACCCACCCTCGCGCCAGGCCCAGGCGCAGCACCGCCGCCACGCCGGGCCTGCGCGGGTCGAGCCACGCCCCGTAGCCCCGCTCGCGCAAGCCCGCCAAGGCGCGGCCCGTCAAATCGCGCGCCGTTTTCGGGAGCCGGAACGGGTCTACGGCGGCGGGAGCAGCCGGGGCGGGACGGCGAGCGGGCGCCCGACCCGCCGGGCGGCGGCGGGCGGCGGTTCGAGCAGGGCGGACAGGCGGTTCTGACATGCGCGGCTCTCCACGGTCAGGGGGCGGTCGAGCGGGTCGGCGGGCGCGGGGGCGCGACCCTCGCGCGCCCACGCCAGCAGGCGTTCCAGGGTCTCAGCCATTGGTCTTGACCGGCGGCTTCTCCACCGGGTAGACCCACGCCCCGTCCCGGACCTCCGGCTCGCCCAGCAAGGCGTTGGCGCAGTGGGGGTAGGTGACGGCGAAGGCTTTGACCGCCTCGCCGGGCGGCAGGTCGGGCGCGGGGTCGGGCAGTTCCAGGCTGCCGATCTTGAAGCGGCGGACCAGGGGTTGTACGTCGATGTCGGTCATGGTTGAAGCTCCAGGTGGCGGCCGTGCGGCCGGTCGAAAGTCGCGGTTCGGTCAAAACAAGCTGTCGGGGTTGCCGGCGGGTTCGGCGGCGCTCGCCGGGGCCGGCGGCGGCGGGGCGCTCGCCGGGGCCGCCGCGCCGCCCGCCCCGGCGCGGGCGAGCCGGCCCCGCTTCTCGCCGGCGGCGTCTCGCGCCTCGCCCAGCGCCCGCTCCAGCGCCGCCAGGTCCGCCGCCGCCCCGGCGAGCGCCCCGCGCGCGGCGGCGTAGCCCGCCAGCGCGCCCGGCAGGTCGCCGTCCAGGCTGGCCGCCGTCCCCCGCAGCACCAGCGGGGCGGCCAGCGCCTCGCGGGCCGCCCGGAGCGCCGGGTCGCCCGCCTCCGGCCCGGCGCGCAGGTGGGGCAGCACCAGCACGGTCAGGCCCGCGCCGTCTCGGCGCAGCTCGAAATGCAGTTTCTCGTCGGGGCCGAGGCAGTCGGCCAGCAGGGTGAATAGCGCCATCGGGGTCTCCTGTCGGCGGGTGGGTGACGGTTCGAGTCCAGCGTCTCACGGGATCGGCGCGGGGCCAGCGCCCCCGCGCGGCGCGGGCGGCCTTTCAAAACGCCGGTCGGCCCGACCGCTTCCCTCGCGCCCGCCTCGCGGCGGGTGCGGTCGGGCGATCCAGCGCCGCGCGGCAGGCTTCCAGCGCTTCGATCATGGGCCGGGGGTCGCGGGTGCAGCGCTCCCAGGCGTCCGGCGCGTCGGGCTGGCGGCCGCAGGGCGCGCCCTGCCAAGCCCGCAGCGGGCAGCCCGCGCAGTCCGGGTGGCGGACGTGGCGCGCGCACAGGGCCATCAGGCCGAACAGCCGCCGCTGGGCGGGGTGGCCCTCGCGGCCCTCGGCGTCCAGGGCCGGCTCGCCCAGCAGCGACCGCCACCAGTAGACGACCCCGTGCTTTCGGGCGTTCCGGGGCCGCGCGCCCCGCCACAGCCGCAGGTCGAAATCCAGCAGCGCGCGCGCGTCCGGGCCGGTTTTGAGAAAATCGCGCGCGGTGACGGGCCGAAACTCGGCGAGCCAAGCGTCGAGGGACGGGGACGTGAAATCGAACATGGGGGCCTCCGGCGAAGCGGGTCGAGGGGGTGGGAAAGGCTTCGGGTTCGAGAGCAGTGTCGCCCGGCGTCCCGATCCGGCAAGCGCGCCCGGCGGTGCGGCGTCGCGGTTTCGTGGCGTCTCGGCGTCGCGGTTTCGTGGCGTCTCGGCGTCTGGGCGCCATGCCGTCGCGGCGTCCCCGCGACGGCAGCGGGCGCGCGGGCGGGGACGGCCCCGCCCGGCGACCCTCACCCGCCCGGCGGCCCGAAGCGCCGGGCGATGGCGTCCGGCAGCCAGGCCGAAAAGTCGAAGGCCGCCGTTTCCAGCGCGGCGACGAGGTCGTCGCGCTTGCCGCCCACCAGCCGCTCGAACGCCTTGTCGTCCGTCGCCGACTGGCGATGCGTGCGCCCGTACCACGCGGCGAAAGTCTCGCCGCCCGGCGCGCGGGCGCGCCGAAGCAGGCTTTCAAGGCCCGCCTTGGTGTGGGTTTTCCAAAACTCGGCGTCGGGGACGAAGGCGGCGGCGAGATCGACCCCGGCGGCGGCGAGCGACGCCCGCGCCGCCCGCACCGTGTCGCTTTCGCCGGGGGCGAACCCGTCGCGCGCGTCCCGGTGGAGCACGAGGTGCTGGACCAGGGCCAGCAGCAGGCGCTGCTTTCCCTCGGCGTCGAGGGCGTAAAAGGCCGCGATCTGGTCGGCGCGCCGCCCGGAGCCCGCCGCCGCCGCGACCCCCGCCTCGGCCAGCGCCGCCTCGGGCGAGCCGGCCTCGCGGTAGAGGGCGGCCAACAGCCACGCCCGCAGCAGGTCGGGGTCGCGGGCCGCCGCCGCCGCCGCCTGCCGGCGCAGCCAGCCGTCCACCCACGCCTCGACTTTCTTGGGGCTGGCGTCGGCCTGGGCCGGCGGGGCCGGCGAGGCCGGCGGAACCGCCGGGGGGCCGTCCGGGCGCGAGGCCGCCGCGCCTTTCGCGGGCGGGGGGTTCGCGGCGGCCACCTTCTCCCGGTGGCAGGGGAGGTGGACGCACAGCGGGGCCTCCACTTTCCCTTCCTCGCCCGGCCGGGTGGACAGCCGGGCCGCGAAGTGCCGGCAGCCCTGGCAGGCGGCGAACTGGGCCTCCCCCACCCCGCCCGGCCCCGCCCGGCCCAGCGGCGCGTGGCTCTCCGGGGAGCGCTCGGTGTCCAGGAACACCGCCGGGTACTTGGTTTGCAGGGCCGCCTTTTGGGCGTCGAGCGCCGCGCGGGTCTTGTCGGCGTGGCAGGCCCGGTTCTGGCAGCGGCCCTCCCCGACCGCCTCGGCGAACAGCGCCGCCTGCCGCGAGGAGTTGTGGGGGCAGGCCGCGCAGTCGGTTTTGTCGAAGATCGCCGCGCCCAAGTCCAGCGCGAAGCCTCTGATCCGCTCCTTGAGGGCGGCGACCGGGATGCCCTCGCCCACGATCTTGGCCAGGGTGCCCGCCTGGGTGCTCTCCGGCAGGCCCGCCAGCAGCTCGGCGTGGCCGAGCTTGATCGAGCGCGCGGCCAGGGCGTCCAGCACGGCCGGCGCGGCGTGCAAGAGCAGCAGGCGCGCCTCCAGTTTCGCCGCCGACCAGCCGAGCAGCGTGGCCGCCTCCGCCCGGTCGCCCTCGCACTCGGCGAGGAAGCGCCGCGCGAAGCGGGCTTCCTCCGCCGGGGAGAGGTTGACCCGGAACTGGGGGTTGTTTTCCAGGTCGGCCAGGATCAGGGCCTGGCGCTCGTCGGCCAGGCGGACCATCGCCGGCACGGCGGCCAGCCCGGCGGCGGTGGCGGCCCGCAGCCGCCGCTCGCCCGCGATCAGCCAAAAGCGCGGGGCGGCGGGGTCGAACGCGGCCTGGGGCCGGACCCACAGGGCCTGGTGAACCCCGATCCGCTTCACCGACTCCGCCAGCGCGGCGAACTCGTCGCCCTCGAAAAAGGTGCGGGGGTTAAAGCCCGGTTGGACCTCGATCCAGCCGGGGGGCAGGTGCAGCAGTTGCCCGTCCGACACGGCCAAGGGCAGCGCGGGGGCGGCGGGCGAAAAGGCGTGCAGCGGTGCGTTCATCGGGGCGGCTCCGGTGGTGGGTGACACGTCCAGCATCGCACCGGAGACGGTCGGGGCAAGCCAAAGCCGAGGTGCGGGTCGCTTCTGAAATGAGTTTTCCCGAGTTGCCGCGAACGATTATGCTGGTGGCTTGCCGCAGTCCGATGGGCTTGGCGCCGGCATCCGGCGCGCTGTGCCGTTTGCCGCCTCCCACAACTCCCCGCGCCGCGAGCTGGACACCGATGACCGAACGAACTTACCCAGAACCTCGCGAGCCTAATCTCGCGGATCTCGATCCGGATGACCTCACCGCCGACCGGCTGATCGCGCTCGTCCGGAGCCGCCGCGCGGGCGAAACCTATCCTGCGCCGGACCAGTTGCTGACCCACCTGCCGACGGTCTTGCGCGCGCTGGTCGATTACCTGCTATCGGGCGAGGCGGCGGCGCTGGAGGCCGCCTACCGGCTGGCGTCGGTGATCGAGGCGGTGGAAGGGGCGGTCGCCCCGCCTTCATCCCCGGATCGCCGGCATTGAAGGGCGCGGTCGGCAAGCCATGACGTCATGCAATTATGGCGTCATGGCGTCAGATTAAGCCGAAACGATTTTTTGCCCGCCCGGCCTGAGACCGCGAGTTAAGCCGTCCGGTAAGGGAGCGTGACCTGAAACCGTGATCCCCGCCCCGGCGCGCTCTCCACCGCCACCGCACCGCTCAGAACGTCGCAAAGTCCTTTGACGACGGTCAGCCCAAGACCGAGACCCGCTATGCCGGGCGTTTGCTCCCGGTCGATCTGTTGACCTCCTCCCCCGCCTGAAGACGGGGGATTCCCGAATCTCGCGACCCAGGGTTTCGTGTTTCACCGAGTTCAACCGATGGCCGCTTTCGCAGACACAGGATTTACGATCTCTCCACAGGCTAACACCGCCAGCCCGGCGGCTTTGATATTGTGTGCCGCATTCACGTCGCGGTCGTGCGTCGTCTTGCACTCAGGGCATGTCCATTGCCGCGTCGCCAAGTCCAGCTTGGGCAAGGTATATCCACAACTGGAACAGCGTTTACTGGATGGGAACCAGCGGTCGATAGCGACCACGGTTCTCCCATACCACGCGGCTTTGTATGCCAGTTGCCGGACGAGTTCGCCCCAATTCGCGTCGCCGATCGCTTTCGCTAAGGTGGGGTTCTTGACCATGTTCTTGACCGCCAGATTCTCCACGCAGATCACTTGGTTTTCGCGGATCAGCGCGGTGGTCAATTTGTGGGTGAAGTCTTTGCGGCACTCGGCGATCTTGACATGGACGCGGGCGACTTTGCGTTTTGCCTTGCGCCGGTTATTGGAGCCTTTCTGCTTGCGGGCCAACCGCCGTTGGTACTTCGCCAACCGCGCCGCGTGTTTGGCCGTGTGGCGCGGGTTGCCAGAGGCCACGCCTTCCGATGTCACCACGACATCCTTGATGCCCGCGTCGATTCCCACAACCGCATTCACCACCGGCAACAGCGCGACGGTTTCATCGATCAGCAGGGCCACGAAATATCGTCCGGACGGGTCGCGCGAGACCGTAACCGTGGTCGGATGCCCTTTAAAGGGCCTGGACCAGCGGATCGCCAGCGGTTCGGCCTGTTTCGCCAATTTGAGCGATGCGCCGTCCCACTTGAAAGCGGACGCGGTGTATTCCGCCGACTGGTGCCCATCTTTCTTCTTGAAGGTCGGATATTTCGCCCGACCTTGGAAGAAGTGGCGGTATGCCGCCTGCAAGTGGCGCAACGTCTGCTGCAACGGCACGCTGGACACCTCGTTGAGCCAGAGTCGTTCCGGCTCTTTTTTCCACGCGGTCAACAGCGCCGAATTTTGCAGATAGGAGACGCTTTCTTGCCTTTGATACCACGCATCCTGCCGATGGCGCAGGGAACGATTGTAGATATACCGCACACAGCCGAACGTCCGGTTCAGGTTCACGGCCTGATCCGGCGTGGGGTAGAAGCGGTAACGGTAAGCCTTTTGCGGCATTTACAGATGATATCAAAATCTGTAATTCATCGCATCTTGTTGTTTGGATTAATTATTGACCGTCCTTCGGACGGTTCGCTATCCCTCCCTAGCCCGAAGGCCGGGGTCTCTCGCGAAGAATCTTGATAAAACGGCTCGGAGTGCTTGTGCATGAAAGTAAATAGTTCCGGATCAGTTTAAGCCGGGCAACCCCTTCTCCACCAGCAGCCGCGAGAAACCGTCGTGGGCGAGCTGTTGCAGGCTCACTCCCTCCGTCACGGCAAACTGGTGCAAGCGCTCCCAATCCGCCCGCCGCAGTCGGACGGTGAGCGCGACCACATCGTTTTTGCCCCGGGTGCGTTTGCCGGTGACGCTTTCTTCGGGAGGGGCGGCCGCGCTTGGCGGTGGCGGCTTGCGGGTGAACGCCGCGAGCCCTGTCGGAGCCGTTTTTTTCAAGCGAGATACTCCCGCAGCCAACGCCACAACTGGCGTATTTCGTCGGCGGCTTTGCCGTCCGGCTCGAATTCGGTCACCGCGCGCCCGGACGCCACCGCCCGCGCGAACGCGCGCCGGTCGGTGATGGTGCCCGGAGCCACCGGCAACCCGAACGCTTCGAGCACGGGACGCGACTCCGCCGTTTCGGGCGCTCGGAAAGGGCAAGCCGACTGCACGAAAACCGCTTTGGCGTTCGCCGCTCGCACGATGTCCAAGGCGTTGCCGGCGGAGGCGATGTCGAACGCGGTCGGCCGGCACGGGACGAGCACCAGATCCGCCGCGCGCGCCACCCGCGCCGCGTCCGGGGCCGCGTGGGGCGCCGTGTCGACGATGCACAGCGTCATGGCGTCATGGCGCGCTGCCGCCAGAACCCGATCCAGGTCGCCCGCCGGGGCGGTCGCCACCACCGGGGTTGCCGCCGCCCGCGCTTGGCCCCAGACGGTCGCGCTCTGTTGCGGGTCGGTGTCGACGATGACGACGCGCTCGCCCTCGTCGGCGGCGGCCACGGCGAGGTGAACGGCAAGCGTCGTTTTTCCGCTGCCGCCTTTTTGGCTCAGCAAGGCGAGTGATTTCATGGCGTCATGAAAGCATGACTCCATGAAGTTGTAAAGGGCCATCTCGCGTACGCTGCAACGGCCGGCGGGTCGAAGCGCGCGGACGTGACCGCTCCGTCTGCTAAAGCGGACGGCCGCTCGGACAATTGCGGTATCCCGCGCGCTTCGCGCCCGACGGACGGGCGTCGAAGGCGGCCGACACGACCGTGCGCCGCCATGACGCTATGACGCCATAACGCTATCGAGGCACCGTTTTGCCGAAACGATCCCGAAAAAGGAACGCGCCAGAAAACTCGTGGCCTCGCGCCTACCCGACGTCGACCCAGCCCAGCCGTTCCAGCACGCCGTCGAGGATGTCCAGATCGGCAAATTCGATCACGAGCTGGCCAGCGCCCGCCGACGGGTAGCGCAGGGTGACGCCCGTCCCCAACAAATCGGTGAGCTGGCGCTCCAGTCGGACCTGATCGGGGTCTTTGGGCGCGGGGGCGGCAACGGGGTCTTCCAACGGCGCGTCCGGCGCGGTAGAGACGCTTTTCAGCCGTTTCGCCAGGACTTCGGCCTGGCGCGAGGTCAATTTTTCGCGAACGATTCGGGCGGCCAGCGCCCGCTGTTCGATGCCAGTCAACCCCACCAGCGCCCGCGCCGTCCCCGGCGCGAGCTCCCCCGAGGCGACTCGCTCCATAACGTCCGGCGCCAACCGCAACAGGCGCAACCGGTGGGCGGCGTCCGTGCGGCTCAGCCCGAATTCCCGCCCGGCGGCCGCCACGCTCGCCCCTCGCTCGACCCGCTCTCCGATCGCGCGGGCGATAGCGATCGGATCGCGTTTCGGATCGCCCGCGTCGGCCTCGACCCAAGATCGGGCTACGGTGTCGGTGACGTCGCGGATCAGGACCGGCACGGTTCTCGCGCCCAGTCGCTGGGCGAGCAACCAGTTTTTGAGTCCCGCGAGAATTTCGTGATCGACCGCCGATGCGCCCGCAAGGGGACGCGCGGTCACCGGCTCGATCAGGCCCGTTTCCTGGGCGCGCGCCAGCTGGCCCGCCGTCGGCCAAGGTAAAGGCCGCGCGATCGGCCAAAAAGGGCTTATCCGGAGACGCTCCAACTCGATTTCTTCCCGCATCGGCTAAAACCGTGACCCATGTCACGGTTGCGAGTTTAATCGGATGTGCTATCGGGGGGAACAGGCCGCCGTCGCTTTTTAAACTCGACCGTGACCGAAGGCCCTTCCGCTTTCGGCTTGAGCCGCAGGGGAGGGTAGGGGGTCGCGGTGGGTGGCGAGGGGGGTGTCGGCGCGGGCGGGCGCGACGGGGGGGCGGTTGTCGCCGGGGCGGCCTGGCCGGCGCTCGCGCGCCTGTCCGCGCGGGCCGCCGCCTCGCGGATCAGCCGCCGCTTGCGCTCCGAGCGCGACTCCGCTTTGATCCCTTGGGCTTCCAGCGCCGCCTTGTGGGCGGCGACTTCCCGCATTTTGAGTTCGTGGGCCGCCTTGCGGGCGGCCTTGGCTTCCCGGTTTTTCCGCTCGGTCTCGCGCTGTTGGCGGCGCTGTTCTTCCCGTTCCTTGTGGGTGCGCACCCGCTCGGCTTTGGCCTGGCCGCGCGCGGTCGAGGCGTCCAGTTTTTTGAGGGCTTCGGCGCGCTCCTGCGGGGTCACGGTCCCAACCGGGTGGCCTTCCAAGTCGTAGCGCCGGTCGCCGCGATGGTGGATCAGGGCCAGCAGGTAGCCGTCGCGGGCAGTGTGGTTGGCGAGCGCCCGGCGCAAGAGGGTGGGGTTCACGTCGGGCAGCCGCTGGGTGAGGTCGGCGAGGACGCCGGTTTTCAAAGGCACGATCAGGTCGTAGTTTTTCGGGAACGTTTTCGGGTAGCGCTCCATCAGCAGGCGGTGGACATCGTTGACCTCACGCTTGTCGCGGCGGCTCATTGTGGGTTCTCCGGACGTGGTTCGGGGCTGTCGCCGCGTGGGCTGTGGCTGGCTTTGAACGAACGGGGTTGGCGCTTCGCGTTCTAACGGCGTTAGCGGGTCCGTGGCGCTGCGGGTTCTTTTTTCGTCCGCGCTTCTATAAAAAAACCGATTAAAAAAACAAACCGATTATAGCGATCACTTAAGGCGGTCGAGCGGAACACTTATTGTCGCGTGGGCGCGATCCGGCCCGGAACGGCGATGCCGCGCGGTCCGCTTCCCCGAAACTCTCCACACCATCAAGCCGTTGGGTTTTTTCGTCGGAACACTTAATTTTTCGCCACGCGCAGCCGGGACGACGTGCTCGGCGGTCGCGCTCGTTTCGGGTGGTCGCGCGGCGCGCGGCTGGGGCGTTTGGGCGCCGACAACGCGGTTTTTGAATGGGGTTTGAGCGGGTGGAGGGTCCAAAAAGGTGCACGCGACGCGAGGGGCATTCTCCGGTCGCTGGATCGGGGGTCGGGTCGGGAGGAAATCGAAAGCTTGGAAGCGGTTTTAAGGCGGCTGCGGGGCGTCGTCCAGGCGCCGGCGGATTTCGGCGGGCGAGAGGCCCTGCGCCGCCAGCTCGGCCATCCGCCGGTTGCGCGCGAGGGCGGTTTGATGTGCGGCGGGATCGGTTTGGGCTTGGCGGGCGGCGGGTGAGGCCAGCGCTTGGCGCAGCGCGCGGGCGTGGGCGCGCTGGCTTTCCAGCGACGCGCCGGGGGAAGGCGCGGGCTGGGGAAGGGCGTCGCTGACGGGCGCGCGCCAGCGCCCAGCGTCGGCCTGCGCATCGGGCGAGCCGGATACCGGGCGGCGAGCGTCGGGCTTGCGCGCCTTGCGCTGGGCCTGCGCCCACGACACCTCCAGGCCGAGCGCCCGGATCAGCCGGAACGACAGCCGCCGCACCGGTCCCCAGCCGGTGCCGACGAAGCGGCGTCGCCGGGCGTCGAACTGCCGGCCCCGGCCGGTGTTGGACAGCCACGCCGAGCGGGCGAGCGTCGCCAGCGCCCGCTTGACCCGCGATAGCGACAGGCCGGTGCGGCCGGCGACCCAAGGCGCGCTCAGCCCCAGCCAGCCGCCGCCGGCCGGGACGGCGACGGTCAAGGTCGGGATGTCGGTGTAGTGCAACAGCAGCACCAGGACGCCGATCAAGGCTTCCCGGCGCTCGCTGCGCTGCTGGCGCCAGCGCGCCAGGCGCCCGGCCAGGCGCCGGCCCGCCTCGGTCCCCGCGCCGCCGGCGGCCCCGATTTGGCGCGCCAAGCGCGCGTGGCGCTCGCCCTGGCTCAAGGCGTCCCAGCGCCCCTCGCGCGGGGTGTCGTAATACTGGCGCAACTTGCCGATGGCCTTGCCGATCAGCGCCGGGCGGCCGGGGTTGGCCTCCGGGGGCAGGGTCACCCGAAAGCGCGGCGCGCGCGGGACGTGCCCGCAGCGGTTGCCCCACGGCAGGGCCGCGAGCGGTGCAGGGCAGGACGCGAGCGCGCCCGCGCCGGCCGCGACGGCGGGTTGCCTGGGGGGGGGTGGCGACATGGCCGTGAAGTGGCCGGCGCGGACCACCGGCGCGCGGGAAACGCGGCCGGCGCGGGCGCGCCGCCCGAACCGTCAGGCGGTCACGGGGGCGCTACGGCGCGGGTCGTATCGGGGCCGTTCAAGGCCGGCCGACGTCGCGCGGGTGGGGCAGGGGTGCGGGCGAAAGGGCGCGTTCATCAAGAGTCTCCTCGTTTCGGGCAAACAAATCTTCGGGAGAGGTCTTGCAAGTCGCTTCGGGCCCGCTATAATCAGGATTCACTCAATGAATTCCGATTGTCGTCCTCTCTGGACGGGCTGGCGGCGGTCGACTTGCAAGACTCCCCTGGAACCCCCGCGCTCACAACGCGGGGGTTTCTCGGTTTTGGGGCCGGCGGTTTTTCAGTTTTCTATCGGTCGGGCCTCGTTTGGGTTTGGTTAGGGTGGTCGGCGGCGGCGCGCGCCTACGGCACCGCCCGGGCACTTCTCCCATTATAGCGGCCTGATGGCGGTGTCGCACAAGCCCACGGAAACGGGCGTTGGCCGCGCTCGCGCGGTTTCGCCGCGATGGCTCGCCGTTCATCACCCGGGCACCGGCGTTTGGCCAGAAGGCGCGATGGGGTGCCCGGCGGATCGGACGACGATACAAAACAGCAACCGTTCCCGTTGCATGACCCGCGCGCGCTGACCCTCGATCTGGACCTTCAGAAACAGCGCCGCCCCTTCTCTGACAACCGCGTCTTCCAAGGCGGGATTCCGCAACCGAAACTCGGCCACCAGGGCATCGAATCCCTTTAAAGGGAGGGTATCGCTCAGCCGGTTTTCTTGGAGGCACCAGAGATCGTAGGCGATCCGCCGTATCAGGCGTTGTCGCCGATCCCGACGAGCGGGCGCACGACGATTATCCGGGGTGTCTCGCATGGTCAAACCCCTGAAATCTGATTCGTTCGCGCGACCCGTTCGACCTTCGGCGTTTGACCGCGCGCGAACAACGGCCTCGCGAGGGCGTGAACCGTGTTTCTGATAAACTCTTCTACGCCGCCCAAACGCCGGTCGGCCTCGGGATCGTCAAAGAACAGGCCGGTGTCGTCGGGGAGGTCAGTGATGTCCATGCGCCACCTCCTCAGCCTTGCGAGCCAAGCCGCGAAGCGTTTCCAGCCCGGGCCGGGCGCGGTCCAGCCGCGCCCTGGTCCGCCGCGCCAGCGCGCCGCACGCGCCCGTCAGGGCGGCCAGCTCGCGCCGGAAGCGGCACACGTCAAGATGGAGGAGAAACGCGCCGCAGGCGGGCCGCGAGACGGCGGCCGACTCGCCCGCGCCCGGCCACTCGGCGGCCAGCGCTTGAAGCGCTTCGTGGATCGCGTCCAGCGCGTCGAGCTGGACGTGCAAGCGCGCGTCGGGCGCGAGGGGATCGAAGGGGCGGAAAGCGGAACCGGAATATCCGGCGGGTTCGGGGCGGGACGCGGCCGGGCGGCCGCGGTTGAGCTTTATAGCCATGACGGACCTCTTTGCTAGGTCGTTACTGGTCAGGCTTCGGGGGAGATTGATATCTTCGCCGGAGCCGCTTTCTTGAATACCTTTCACTATAGCACCGGCCTGCCGCTTCCGGAAGCGGTTGACGGCCGAAAAACTTGTCGTGGCACGATCCAATGGCGCGCGGGCACCCATGAGGCCTCCCCCACTCTTTTTAAGAGCGATTATCAAATAGTTAATGCATCCTGCTTCGCCTTATTATTAGGTTTTGTCAGATTGATGATAGCAGATCATTCGATTTTGTCGCAATCTGCATACGCTGCTTTTTTTTAGGATCAATGGTTATACTACAGGTCTGATAAAATTAACCCGTTGCGAGGATGCGCTTGTGGTTAGAAAAACCGCGCGGAAAACCGCCGCCGCCGTCGATGTTTCGCCCGCAGTCCCGGTCGGAGCCTTTCGCCTTTCCGAATTTCGGGTGCCATCGGAAACGGCTTCGCGCATTGAGACCTTCGAAATGCCGGTCGAGGATTGGATCGCGCTACCCGATCACCCGCACCAGCGCAACACGCGCCGTCACGCCAACGCGCCTCACCTCAAATTTGCCCGACGGGCGGGCGGAGCGGTCGCCGATCACCTGAGCCACACGGTCGCCGCAAGGCTGGGCGAGACCTGTTACAAGGTGGACGGCCACACCCGCGCGCACCTGTGGGCGCAAGGGAAACTGCCCCGGCCCGAGCGCGTGCACGTCACCCTCTACCGCGTCGCCGACCGCGCCGAGCTGGACCGCTTGTACGCGATTTTCGACAGCGCCAGCGCCGCCAAGAACCGGAACGACGAAGTGTTCGCGGGCTATCGGGAATGCGGCATCGAACCGCGATCCAAGCGGCTGCGAGACGGCTTGTTGGGCGACGCTTTGAACATCGCCCTGCGCGGCGCGGCCCGCACCCAGCAAAGCCGCCGTCGTCCGGAGCTAGACTTGTTCCGCGCCGTGGCGGTGTTCAAAGACGAACTGGTGCTGCTCGACGGGATCGACCCGCAACCGAACCCGTTTTACAGCGGCGTGGTGGCGGCGGCCTTGATCGGTCTGGCGCTTTATCCCACCGACCGCACGCTCGACTTTTTCGACAAGATGAACCGCAAGGAGGGCAACCGGAAAGCCGGGCGATCCGATCCGGTGGACGCGGCCCTGACCGTCGTGCAGGAAATGATGCTGGCAAAAGCCGTCGTCAACGCCGTTCGGCAAGCCGAGATTTGCGCCCGTACGCTGCGGGCCTTGCTGACGTGGATCGCCGGCCCCGACCAGCGCCGCAACCAATATTGGCTGCAATGCGGCATCAAAGCGGCCGATATGGAGCCGATATTGGACAAGCTCAAGAAAAAGAAAGGCATTCAGGAAGATCCTTCGCTTTGAGCGCTCATCGCCAGCCCTCTCAAAGGCGCATGATTTCAAAAGCCGCCCCCATCTGCTGACCCATTTTTGATCGCTCGGAACTCGAACCGGAAAGTCGGATAGTTCGCCACAGGATGATGGGTCCTCACGTTTTCCACCGAACGGTCGTTCGGACGACAAGATGGATGTTGATGGCGGCCGTTTTGTCCGTCGCCATCGCGCGCAGCGCGTCGGCTTTGACCGTCGCCGTGCTCTATCCCGAAGCCGCCGCACCTTACCGCGCGCTGTTCGCGGAAATCCTCGAGGGGATCGAGGGCGGGTTACCCCCGCAGACCGTCCACCGTTACGCGCTACCGCCCGAACTTGACACGGTCGCCCTCGATCGCTGGATCGACCGGCTCGCGCCCGATGCCGTCATCACGTTGGGGCGCGTCGCCGCCGACTACTACGAGGCCCGTCCCGCGAAAAAACCGTGGATCGTCGGCGCGCTGGACGCATCCCCGCAAACTCGCCCGAAGGCGCGTGGCGTGAGCCTCGCCGTCGATCCGGCCCTGCTGTTCGCCACGCTGCGGCAACTGGCCCCCACCAAGCGGCGAATTTGGGTCGTTTTTGATCCCGCGTCCGAGCGTTGGCTGGTCGACCTCGCCCACGCCGCCGCCCGGACGGGTGGCTTGTCTTTGACGCCGCTCCCCGCGAGCGACGCCAAAACCGCCTGGCGCCAGTTCGCGCATGTGTTTGAAACCGCCGATCCGGATACGGACGCGCTGTGGTTGATCGCCAACCCGCAATTGGTCGATCCTAGTGCCGTGCTGCCGGCGCTGGTCGAAAAAAGTTGGCGACGGTCTTTGGTGCTGTTCACCAACAGTTTGCACCACGTCCATCGCGGAGCGCTGTTCGCGCTCTATCCCGACAATCGGCGGCTGGGCGGCCGGTTGGCGGAACTGGCCCTCCAGGCGCGGGATGCCGCGCCCGCCATCGAGCCTTTGCGCGCGGTCAAGCGCGCCATCAACCTCAAAATCGCCACCCATCTCGCGCTGCGGATCGACCAACCCCTCGAACGGGAGTTCGATCTGGTGTTGCCCCCTTGGTGAACGCCATGCCACGGATCAGACGCTATGTTTTAACGGGTCGATTCGAGCGCCAGCTGCTCGCTTTCGCGACGGTGGGGCTCGTCGCTCTCGCCTCGGCCATCGTCTTCGTCACCAACGGCTTCCTGGGGTGGCGGCTGGAGTCCTTGGGTTTGCTCTATTTCGGCGAATTGAGCGCCTTGTTTGCCAGAGAAAGCGCCGTGGTCTTTCTGGGGGGGTCCGACGATGCGGCCCGCGAGCGCGTCGGCCGGATCACCGCCTTTCCGGGCGTGCGTCAGGCCGCGATGTACAGGCCCGACCGAAGCATTTGGGTGTCGTCGGCCGCCGATGTGCCTTGGCCGCCTCCGCTTTCAGCCGGATCGTCCGACGGCGCGGGAGAGCCGACCGCCGCTCTGTATCACGAAGATGGCGACGGATGGTACTTCATCGCGCCGGTGCGGCTGGGGAAAGAAGCGGACTCGCCGACCGCGACCTCGGAAACGCCCCGGTTGCTCGGCTACGTGGGGGTCGCTTGGCGCAAGGCGCCGCTGGCGCAAATGCGGCAAACCCTGTTCGCGTTAAACGGGTTGGTGACGTTGGGTTTGACCGTCTCGGCCCTGCTGGCGCTCCGGCGCTTGTTGCGTCGCCTGACCGAGCCTCTCAACCGGCTTGCTGAGGTCATGCGATCTTTGAAAGCGGGCGTGCCCGGCATCCGCGCCGCCACCGCAGGCCCGGGGGAAATTCGAGAAATCGGCATCGCGTTCAACGCGCTATTGGACCAGCTGAACCAACACCGGAAATTGCTTGAAGACAGCCGGGCCGACCTGGCGACCCAAGTGGCGGAGCGAACCCGCGAGCTACGCTTGGCGCTCGATGCGGCCTTGACCGCCAAGCGCCACAAGGATGCCTTTCTCTCCACCATAACCCACGAAATGCGCACCCCCCTCAATTCGCTCATGGGCTATATGCAACTTTGCGCCCAGGAGCTGAAGTTCGCGCGGGACGATCTCGATCAAGAAACGCACGAGAATTTGTCGGACGGTTTGAGCAATGCTCTCGCGTCCGCCTCCGAATTGAAGACCCAAGTCGATCAAGTGTTGCAGATCGCGCGCATCGAAGCGGGCAAGCGCGATGTCAAACTGGAAAACGTCGATCTTGCGGCGCTGCTGGCCCAAGTGGTTTCAACCGTGAAACCGCTGGCCGAGCGTAATGGCAACCATTTGATTTTCCTTTCAGATGTGGGACGAACCATTCTCATGGACGAGGAAAAACTGCGGCAAATTACCCGCAATCTGCTAGATAACGCCTGCAAGTTCACGCGGCATGGCACGGTGACGCTGGCCGCGAGCCACACGCTCGAAAACCTGACGATTGAGGTGACGGACACGGGTGCCGGCATCGACGAGGACCAGCGCGTTCGAATCTTCGAACCGTTCCATCAAGCCGCCCGGCACCGAACGCCCGGACAAGGCGGGATCGGGCTGGGGTTGGCGATCGTGAAAAACCACTGCGACCTGCTGGGCGCGACGCTGGTGTTGGAGAGCGCGCCAGGTCGGGGTTCGCGGTTTCGGGTTGACATATCTCTTCCCGTTTCCGCCCGAGCTAGCGTCGCGCCAGAAAAAGGCGAACGTCCGGCTTCGGCCGCAAGGTGATCCAAGGCTGAAGCGCGACTCGTCGCCCCGGTGGAGCGGTCAATCGGAAATCCCGCACGACCATCGCCACGACCGCCAGCAACTCCATCATTCCCAGATGCTGGCCGACGCAAACGTGGGGTCCACCTCCGAACGGAAAATAGCAGAAGGCGGGTCGCGTCGCGACCCTGTCGGGTTCGAAGCGCTCGGGTTCGAAGCGCTCGGGTTCATGCCAATAAGCTGGGTGATGGTGCATCACGTAAGGGCTGACAACGACCGGAGATTCAGCCGGTATCCGGCACCCGCACACCTCGTCGTCGACACGCGCGCGACGACCGATGGCATAGACCGGCGGCCGCAGCCGGAGCGACTCGTCAATCACTTGTCGGGTTAAAACGAGCCGGTTCAAGTCCGCCAGCGTCGGAGTGCGATCACCCAACACGGTCGAGATTTCGCCGTGAAGCCGCTCGCTCCACGGGCTATGTTCGGTCAGAAAATAAAATATCCAAGCCAGCGCCACGGCTGTGGTCTCGTGGCCGGCCAAAAATAAAGTAATCAGCTGATCGCGGATTTTGAAGGTTTCCGGCGGTGATCCCGTTTCGTTCGCGGCGCGCGTCAATCCCCCGTAAAGCGAATCGTCGTCGACCTGCGGTCGGCTTTCCGCCGTCAGCCGATCCACCGTCCGGTGGAGCGTGTTCGCCGCCGCGCGAAACCGGCGGACATCGGGCAGCGGCAGCCGGTTGAGCATTCCATCCCAGATCATGGCGCGTTTGACCTGCCGGAGCAGCGAACCGTTGATCGCGCTGACCGAAGACAACAAAGCCGGCTGAGCTTGGTAAGGCAACGCGCGCCCGAACAAAACTTTGGCGTTGATTTCCTGTACGAGCCGTGCCATGCCCTCAAAAAAATCCACCGGCGCCTCATCGCGCCGGTCACCCCAAGCCTCGATGGTCGCCGCCGTGGCCGAAACGACGATGTCCAGCCAATTTGAAACGCGCTGTTTGGTCAAAAGGGGTTGGATCAACCGTCGCTGCTGTCGCCACGGCTCGTCGTTTGAAGTCAGCAGACCTTCCCCGAAAGCGGGCTTCAGCAAATCGTGATACTTGCCTCGGTAATAGCGGACGGTATCGTGCCGAAAAATGTGCGCGATACCTTGAGGATCGCTGATCAGAAAATGCTGCTCGGCCCCGATCCGGTAGCGCGCGACTCCGCCGTAACCGTTTGCGAGCCGAGTCCAAAAACGCAGCGGATCGCGCACGAAAGCTGGCAACGATCCGATCCAAGGCCAACCGCGTGGGCCGACGGCTTGGTGGATCACGGCAATCGCCAGCTCACCTGGGCCATGACGCTTCGACCGGGCAACGGAACGCCATAAGGCAGGCCATAAGCCGGTTCGTCGGCTTTGGCATCGAACAGGTTGTCGACGGTCAACGAAAAAGCCCAACCGCTCGGGGGGTCGTAACGCAAGCTGGTGGTTCCCCAAACATGTTCGCCATCGCCCAAAAAGTCGAAGGGTCGATCACTCACCCATTTCAGCCGGCCATTCAAAGACCAATCTTGTGTTATTCGCCAATCCATCGCGGCATAAAACTGATGTTTGGGAGACCACCGTCCCAGGTCGTTCGGGTCGGTCGCATCGGACGCATAATAGGCGTAACTGGCCTGAAAACGTAAATCGTCCGCGAACCGGTAATCGGTTTCGAGTTCCACGCCGTAACCGCGCCGGCCGAGAAGGTTGAACTTTTTGATTTTGGCGAGGGGATTGTTGGCGGTGTTCTCCGTTCCTCCGACGATCTGGCTGTCCAAATCGTACCCGAACAAAACCGCCTTGCCGCTCGCGCGAGAGTTCCAGGTTTTGTCCAGCGACAGCTCCACCATGTTGGCCACGGCGGGTTCGAGATCCGGATTGCCCGCGACCGCCACGACGTTATTGCCGTACAGCTCGCCGAAGGTCGGCGCCCGAAACGCGCGCCCGTACAGGGCCTTGGCCGTGAGCGTGGGGGAGACATTCCAAACCAGGGCGAGGCGGGGATTGACGGTAGAACCGAAATCGGAGTAGTGATCCAGACGTATCCCCGCCGTCAAAATCCAGTCGGGCGCAAAAACCCATTCGTCCTGGATCATGGCATACCAGAGCGTGCGCGATTCCTCGCTCAAAAACGGCGGATCACCCAAGTCTTCCACCTCCGCGAACGGCGTCGGGACCGGAATGCCGCCGGGGCCGATGCGAAAGTTTCGGCTTTCGTCGATATCGGAAAGCCGGGAGTGACTCATCCCCGCGCCGAATCGCAAGCGGTGACCGGGTAGACCGCCAAACAAGGCGGTAATGCTACCTCGGGTCTCGTCGACCCGAAAATGGAAGCGGTCGAGAACACCGTTTTTAAACAGGCCGCCGAAGGCGCCGGGCGGAAAGGGGGTAAGATCGCCATCGTTGTTGGTTCCGAGATAACTGAGCTGCGTAGAAACGTCCCAAGACTCGCTTCGCATCAGATCGTAGGTGAAATCGGCATTGGTCAGTTTCACGCCAAAATCACCGGCCGGGTCAAGCGCCAGCGTGATCCCCGCCCCGGTTCCCACGTCCGTAAACCCTTGATAGCCCGCGCGGAGTCGCCACTGTTCCCCTTTGAGGTCGAGACGGGCGTCGACATCGTCGCGCCGGGTATTGAGAGGGCCGGGCGCCAGCGAGGCGCGGGTTCCCAACAGCCGGTCGATTCGGGTCTGGTCGTCGGCTTCAATAATTTTCCGATACCCGCCTGTCGTGCTGGCCTCGACAGAAAAGGCGGCTTCGATATTCTCCCATCGTCCGCCGGATTGCAGCCATGCGCCGGCGGTTTCAAAACTTCCTCCGTAAGCGCCCACCGCCGTGCCGCCTATTTCGTCCGCGCCCTTGGTTACGATGTTGATTACGCCCGCCACGGCATCCGCGCCGTGCAGGGCCGAACCCGGCCCTCGCATGATTTCGATCCGGGCGATATTGTGGACCGGCATCCGCCAAGCTTGGGGACGCCCGCCGTTAACCACGTTATTGACCGGGATCCCATTGACGAGCAGCAACACGTAACTGTTGAATTCGTCGAAGAAACCCCGGATCACGAAAATGTCATTGACCGCGCGTGCAGTCGAGAAATGGAGGCCCGGCAGGGTTTTCAGGACATCCGCCACTGTCGTAGCCCCCAGCTTTTCGATCTCTTTGGCGGTCACCACCGTCGCGATGGCCGGCGCGCGCGCGATCGGCTGACTGTAGCCGGCCGCCAAACTCGTGACTTGTTCGCCCCCGGTTTTTTCCGTTCCATAAATGGTTTCAAAATCTTCACGATCTTGCGCCGCGCCCACAACATTCGCGAGCGCGAGCAAAACGAACGCCCCCAGTTCCAAACAGTTTTTCATGTTGCAACCCCTCCTCCGGACGGTCGACTTGGGCGGGGGGCCGCGCCGTCGATCAGATCCGACAGACTCAAGTAGTCATCGTCGGTGAAGTCTTCATCTTCTGTCATGCTTTGCGCCGCGAGTATGTGGTTGACTTCCTCTCTCGCCAACCCCGGACGCCCGCTTTCCAACAAGCGACCTGCAGCCATCGCCCGTTTCCTGACAAATTGATCGAGGCTTTGTCGCTGTTCCATTCCGGTTCTGCGCCGCCGATAATCTTGATAGCCGCGCAAAAGTTGCGCGCAAAAATACGGTAGCTCCAGCAAGTTCACAGGCTTGATCAGAAAATCCACTGCGCCAGCCTCCATAAGCGCCCGATGCGTGGCTTGCTCGCCAAGCGCTGTGATGACCACCACCAGCGGCGAAGGATTGTCGTCCATCAGGCGGCGGATCACGGTCTCGCCTCGCATATCTGGCAGAACGAGATCGAGCAGTACTAAGGGGTGTCGCCGGTTATCCCAAGCGCGCAAGGCTTCTGCTCCTGTACGGGCCAGCTCCACTTGAAATCGATCAGACAAGCGCTTTCCCATCATGCGCGCCGTTTTTTCGTCGTCCTCCACAATCAGCACGGACGTTTGTTGAAGTGGTCCGTTCAAACATCGCGCGATGACTTGCGACAGCGCGTCCAAGTTGTTCTCCGCCAAAAAATAAGCGCCGCCATCGAGCGCCATGGGTTCGGCCACCCCGGCCAGGCGCGCGTCGCCGGTCACGATCACCGGAAGTGTCGCCGAACAGAATGCCCCGGAGCGGATCATGCGCAGTAGTTGCCAACAATCGAGCCCCGTAAGATCGAGGCCGACAATTAAAATGCTCTGATTGAGACGCAGCTCGTCAAGCGCTTGTGAGCCGGTCTCGACCGCCATGCCACGACCGTAACCCGCTGCTTTGAGTGCCTGTCTGATCTGGCGGCGCGTCGCCTCTTGAGAGTGGGCGATCAAAAACGTGGGCGCGGCGGGCGAGAGGGAAAATGAATCACAAACGGAAGCGCTGCTTTGAGCGGTCATCAGGGTCGCCTTTTGAAATGATGCTCATTTCCTGCACCTTCGCCCATCATCTCCGACGACGGAAACCGTCCAACTCCTTTCTGGTTGTTGCAAAACGCTATCCCGGCCAAACATCCTTCTAATAGTTTGAAGGTTCAAATATCATTAATTTGACAGCCGCCGATTCTCCGACGCGCCTTCGCTGTGAGACCCCTACCATGAACGGTGACAGCTCGTGACCGCTCGCCGCACCCGCCTCAAAAAAGATACATCCACCCCCCGACAACCCCCCTCGTTCGGCCACCCTTCCACTAGTTTTTGTCATGTCGATGTTAGCTTTAACTCCACTTGCGTTAAAGTGTTCAATTAAAAGGATCGCTCGAAGCGATCCCGGGCTTTAAACTTGGGCGATAGTCGGCTTGTGCGTCGGTCCAGTTTTCAACACTGGCCTGGCCGCCCCCGCCGAGCTCGACGGATGGCGGGCCTTGGTGCGAGACGCGCTGCGGGAGACGGCCCTGGCGTATCATTCGATCTACGCCGGTGGCGGGAGGGTCAGCACCGTCAAGCGCCACTGGCAATTCGACCGCCTCACGGCCGACGAGCTTCGCGGGCGAGCCGGCCTAGCATCGAAGTATTGAACCCTTTTTCGCGCCCTTTATTTCGCTCCGAACCCATGTCTTTACCCAAAAAACGGGCCACCGCCCTCCACCGCCGCTTGATGGACCTTTTCCCCGAGGCGTTCCCCGCCCGCTACGACGCCCTCCTCCCGCTCAAGCTCGACATCGAGCGGGACCTCCTGGCCCGCCTCGTCGCCCTGGGCGAGCCGGTCGAGGCCGATCTGTTGCGCAAGGTGCTGGCCAACCACGTCGGGCGGGCGGGCTACCTGCTGGCGCTCCTGCACCGGCCCGGCCACCGGCGCTACGACCTGGACGGGAACCCGGCCGGCGAGGTGGACGCCACCGCCCGAAGCGAGGCAGTGCGGCTTTTGGGGGAGCACCAGAAGCGGCAACAGGCGGCGTCGCGGCGCCACCGAGCCAACAAAGCCCTGGAGAAAAAGCAGCAGGCGGCCAAGGCGGCGCGGGTCGCCGAGCGGGAGCGGCGGGCGGCGGAAAAACAGCGGCGGCGCGAAGAGCACGAGCGCAACCGCCAGCGGGGCATCGAGCGGCGGGCGGCTGAGGCGCGCGCACGCGAGGCGGCGCGGGGCGGGGAAAAACCGCCCTTGCCGGATATCACGTTTCGCAGGAAACGCCGGTTTGATCCGAAAGAACGTGATCCGGAGGATCGGAGCCCTGGGCAATAAGCCATCCGTCATTCCTAAACGACAGGGTTTAAGTTTGCGGTGCCATCAGAGTGACCGCGAATAGCTCTCCTCGATTGAGGAACGACTAAACCTAGGCTTCGCGAACCTCCTCCTTTGCCCAAGCGCGCGAGAAGCAAGTGCGGGGCCGGTTCAAGAACGGCGTTTCCCGCTTCGGGGGACCGTGCCTAACGCGCGCGGCCGAGGCCGTTTGGCGGGGGAAGTGACACCGACGTTGGTATCGGAACGATTTCGGTCATCGCTTGGTTGTACGTCGCTACGAGAAGTCGCCCAAGAGCGAGTGCTCGCGAAGTTCACCTTTTCGAGTTCCGCTTGCTGCTCCAGCAGAGTTTGGTAGCACCACCACGCTTCTCGCGGTTTGTTCAACACAATGTACAGTAGGGAAGCGGTGAGCGCGCGCACCGGGTCGCTGGCGGGATAACCGCGCCCCCAAGCGTAGCCTGAGCGGCGGTCAGCTCCCATCCAAAACGCCAGATCGGAAAACGTGAGAGATATTCCGAGATGGGCGCGCAAAGCTTCTTGCAAGTCGGCGGGCTGTGCGCCCAGTTGTGCCAGTTCGGGCATCGCGTCGAGCAGGCGCAAGTGCAGCACGACAGACCGGCTGCTGATAGGGGTTTGCGGCGTTTTGCGCCAAGTGTACCAAGAGACCATACTGATACCGAGCAACTCGCAAAGCCGGTTCGTGCTGATTTGCAATTTTTCGCGCAACCGTTCCAGATCGCCAGCCAATACGGGCTTATCCGAACGCAACAAAGCCTTGCTCGGTTGAATCTCCTTCAAACCGTCCACTGCATCCTCGCCGCCGGGCGACAAATCGTAGTTTTTGGCCAAGACGATGATCCGATGGCGCTCGCCGGCCACCGAAGCGGGGATAAAAAACGCGGTGATCTCGCAAGAAATAGTTTCCTGGTCGCGCCGCCAAGCATCCCTCCAAGTTTCGGATTGCGAACCTTGGTTCAAGGCTTCCAACCGCCGTTGAGTCATCAAACCGTCGACAACATAATTTGACAGTCGCGTGTTGACTGCCTGTTGCGGGTTGAGGCGAAGCGCTTCCGAAGCAGCTTGGTTGAGATACCAAATTACCCCTTGCGGAGAGACCTCGAAGGCGGGCTGGTCTCCTTGCTGCATCGCAATATCCAACAGTGAAGAAATTCGAGTCGCGTCGTTGAGGCTGGCCAACAATAGCCGCGTCAGGTGTTCCGGAGAAGACTTCATGAAATGCAAAGAGGCAAAAAGTGGGGAGAAACACAATGGGCGCGGAGTGCCCGCTCATCCTTCAATACCCTCTATTTTGACAAATAATTTTGACCGTTCCTAGGAACGGTCACGCATTTTAGACAACAACGAAAAATTTTATAAAAACATCGGCCTCTGTTGCGTAAATACTTTCATTCTTCCTTATCTCTTTAAAATAAATTAAATGTTAATTTTTGCTTTTTTTTAATAAATTTTTTATTTTTTTAATAAAAAATAAATGAACAATTAGATTCAGTACTAAAATTGATTACTATAGAGTCAAATATGAAACTATGATTGGCGAGCGACGAAGGTGGGTTATAGGGGAACCCGATCATGCGCAAATCCATCTTTTCTGCAGCTTTCATGGCGACTCTTTCCATCGGCCATGCCGCCCCCCCGCTCTACGACGGCTACGCCGTCATCACCGAGCGGCCGATGGCCACCGACCTGGCCCAGACGGTCTACGTCCGGGTCAAGGGCCGGACGGTGCTGGAGGGGCTGCTGGAGCTGCTGGACGGCACCGGCTACCGGCTGGCGGGGGAAGGGGCGTCCGACCCCGAAATCGGGCGGCTTTACGCGCAGCCCTACCCGGAAAGCCAGCGCGAGATCGGCCCCGCCGAGCTGGGGCCGGCGCTGGAGCGGCTGGCGGGACCGGCCTGGCAGCTGGTGGTGGACCCGGTCAACCGGCTGGTGAGCTTCGAGGTCCGGACCGCCTATCAGCCCGGCCCGGCGCCGGGCGGGGAGGCGTCGGCCTCGGCCGCCCTCCCGGTCGCGCCGGCCATCGCCGAAGGGGCCGCGAAGGCCCGGCGGGGAGGGCGGCGATGAACCGTCTCGCGCTCGCCGCCTTGCTGGCCGCCTTGGCCGGCTGTCAGACCCCGCCCGCCTCCGAGGGCGCGCCCGACCCCCAAGCCCGTTACCTCCAGCGCGATCTCACGACGGCGTGGGCGGCCCGGCGGTACTGGCGCGGCCCGCCCGTCGCCACGGCGCGCCCGGCGGCGCTGTCCGCCGAGTCGCCGCCCGCGCCCGAACCGTCCCCGGCGAGCCCGTCGCCGTCGCCCGCGCGCCCCGATGTCGCGCCGTCGCTCGCGCCCGAGCCGGCGACGGCGACGGCCGGCGCGCCGCCCGCGCCGGCCCGTCGCACCGCCTGCGCCAAAGGCTCCTGCTGATGCGCGCCCCGCCCCGATCCCGCCTCGCCGCCGCGCTCGCCCTCGCGCTCTTGGCCGCGCCGGCCGCGCCCGCCCGGGCGCAGTCCGGCATCGGCGCCACCGCGATCGAATACACCGCGCTCGGCGAGGCGAGCGCGAAGGAGCTGGCGGCGCACTGGGGTTTGAAGCCCGAGGAGGTGGAGAAATACCGGGCCTACATGCGCCTGGAAGGCCGGTATTTCTACGCCCACCTCGACCCGGTCATGGTGCTCGGCATCATCGAGCCCGACCCCGGCCAGCGCGCCCGCTACGCCGAGCTGTACCTGAGCGGAGAGCGCAAGCGGATCGCGGAGCAAACCGGTTTCGCCAAGCTGGTGGCGGCGGTGCAGCTCAAGCGCTACGGCCTGGAGGCGCCGGTGGATTTCTCGGCGATGCCGCAGGCCGCGAGCTCGCCGGGCTACCGGCAAGCCCGCCAGGACCGGGCGGCCGCGGCGGCCCCGGCGGCGGCCGGGCCGCCCGTTCCGCCGCCGGCCGCGGAGCCCGCGGTCCCGCGCGCCGGGGACACCGTGGATTTGCTGGTGGTGGCGGACTGCCCGGCCTGCTACGCGCGGCTGACGTCGGTCTTGAGCGTCCCGGGGGTGCGGGTCCACCTGTACGGCCGGGGGTTCAAAGACCCCGCCGCGCTGGTGGCGTGGCTGGAGCGCTGGCCGGCCGAGGGGCTCGCCCCCGCCGCGCGCGCCGAAGCCGCCGCCCGGATCGAGCCGCGCCGCTACGACCCGGTGGTGTTCGACGGCCACGACCTCCAGCCGCCGCCGGTCGCCTTGCTGCGCCGGGGCGGCGCGGTGGTCGGGCGCCTGTGACCGCGCGCAGCGCCGCCGTGCTCGCGCTCGCGCTCTCGCTCGCGGCCTGCTCGGACCGGCCCGCGCCGCGCCCGCGCGCGCGCGCGCCGGACGCCGCCTGGGACCGCTACGCCGGGCGGACGGTGCTCTCGGACCTCGACCGCCCCTTCCCGGCCACGGCCGCGCCGGCGACGGGCGACCTGTCCGGCGGCATGACGCCGCCCCGGCTGACGGCGACGCAGCTGCGCCGCCAGCACGAGCTGACCCCTTTGATCGACGCCATCGCGGTCAGCGAGAATTTCGACCCCTTGCTGTTGCACGCGCTCATCTCCCAGGAGTCCCGCTACAACCCCACGGCGGTGTCGCCCAAGGGCGCGGCGGGGCTGATGCAGTTCATGCCGGGCACCGCCGTCACCTACGGCATCACCCCCTCCGAGCGCTTCGACCCGGCCAAGAGCATCCGGGCCGGCATCCGGTACCTGAAAAAGCTGAGCCGGATGTTCGGCGGCAACGTCGATCTGATCCTGGCCGGCTACAACGCCGGCGAGGGCGCGGTGCTGAGATACGGCCGCAAAATCCCGCCCTTCGGGGAAACCCAAAAATACGTCCGGTTCGTGAAAGGCTTTCACGCGCGCTACCGGTCGCAGGCGCGCCAGCGGCAAACCCGCGCGCTCCTGGCCGGCGCCGACGACCGTCTCGCCCGCGCGCGCGCCGCCGGCGGCAGCGGGCCGGAGCGCGACCCCAGCCGCGAGCGGGCCACGGGCTCGGAGCGTTGACCGTGCGCCGCGTTCCGGGAAGGTGGTGGCTCGCGCCGGCGGCGGCGCTGGGGTTGGCGCTCGCCGGCCCCGCGCGCGCGGAGGCGGTTCCGGCGCTGTACCGGGATGTCGCCGCCCGGCACGGGCTGTCCGCCGACGCGCTGTACCGCCTGGCGCTGCGCGCGTCGGGCCGGCGATCCCGGTTCGCCGAGGCCCCGGCGCCCTGGCCGTGGGCCGTGCGCCTGTGCTCGGGCGCGCGCTGCGAGACGGCGTTCCCGCGCGATCGCGCGGCGATGGCGCGGGTGCTGGACGCCGGTCGCGCGGCGGGGCTTTCGCTGTACCTCGGCCCCTTGGGACTCCCTTGGGACAGCGCGCCGGACCTGCCCGCGCGGGCGGCCACCTCGCCCAGGGTGACGCTGAACGAAGCGGCGAGGCACCTGGCGCTGGCGCTGGCCGCCGAGCGCGCGCCCCCCGCCGCCGGCGCCCCCGAACCTCCGCCCGCCGGGCCGGGCGCGCGCGCCCGGCGCTGGGGGCCTCTGGTGGATCGGGTGGCCCGCGAGGAGGGGCTGGACCCGGCGCTCGCCCACGCGGTGGTCGCCGTCGAATCGGCCTACGACCCGGCTGCGGTGTCGCCCAAGGACGCCGTGGGCCTGATGCAGCTGATGCCCCGGACCGCCGAGCGCTTCGGCCTGGCGCGCGAGCGGCGGGGCGAGCCCGAAGCCAACCTGCGGGCGGGGATGCGCTACCTCAAATGGCTGCTCGACTACTTCGGGCGCGACCTCGCGCTCGCGGTGGCCGGCTACAACGCCGGCGAAGGCGCGGTCCTGAAGCACGGCCGCCGCGTCCCGCCCTACCCGGAAACCCGAACCTACGTCGCCCGGGTGGCGCGCCAGCTGGCGCTCCGCGCGGCCCCGTCGCCGGCTCGCTCAGGAGTGCGCCCATGATCGCCCGACTGTCCCTCGCCGCGCTGCTCGCCGCCGCGCTGCTGTCGCCCACGCCGCCGGCGGCGGCGCAAGACGCCCGCCAGCGGGCGGAGATCGCGGCCCTGGTGCAAGAGATGGATTACCTCATCGCGCGCGCGGGGCGGATGGCCCGGCGCTACGGCCGGGACGCGGCGCCGGTGAGCTTCGACTACGGCGCGCTGGTCGCCCAGCTGCGCCTCACCCGGTCGCGGGCGGAGGCGTATTTGAACGAGTCGCACGCGCTGGCGCGCGCGACGCCGCCGCGCCCGGAAAGCGGGTCGCTGACCCGGCGGCGCTGAGCCATGCCCACCGCCGCCGACATCTTGGGCGCCTTTCAGGCGGGCACGAAAGTGCAGGCGACCAGCTTCGCGGCCGCCCTGCTCGCGGCGTGCGCCGCGCTGGGGGTGCTCTTGACTTTGGCCTGGGTTTTCAGGACCCAGGCCGAAGCGCTGCGGGGAGCCGTGCTCCGCGCGGCGCACGTGCTGCTGCTGGTCGCGGCGGCGTTTTCGCTGTTCATCCTCAGTTTGGGAGTGTTTTACCGATGGTAATTTCGACGCTCAACCGGACGGCCCTCCGGGTTCTCCGGCCTTCGCGCGCCGCCGTCTGGACGGTGGTGGCCCTGGCGTTATGCCTGTTGGTTGTCCCCGATCCGGCGCTGGCCCAGGACTTCAACGTCGACACGATCCTGCCCGCCGGCCTGGCGGGGAAAACGTTTTTGGAGCAGGCCATCACCGTCCTGCTCATCGTGGCCCTCGGCGGCGTGTTCGTCATGCTGGCCTTCGGGGTGATGGGCGGGATCGGCGACGTGTTTTCCTCGCTGACCGAGGCGCGCGCGCGCGGCGAGTGGGGGTCGTTCCTCAAAACCATGGCCTTCGTGATCGCGGTGCTGATTTTCGCCGCGGTGCTCGCCGCCCTGGTGGTGAAGTGGTTCACCGGACTGAACATCAACCCCACCATCACCATCGGCGGCGGCTGAATGAAACCGGACCTGCCCCTCCACGCGCTGGAGCGCGAGCCCATCGTCTATTTCGGGTGCACCTGGAGCGAGATCGTCACCTCCGCCTGGCGCGGGGCCGCGATCGCGCTGCTGGTCACCGCCGCGCTGGTCGTCCTCACCCGCTCGCCGGGCGGGCTCGCCGTCGGGCTGCTGGTCTGGGTGGGGTTCAGCTACGCCTTCATGTATCGCCTGCACGCGACCCGCGCCGGCAAGCCCCTCCACTACGAGGTGCACGCGCGCGCGGTCAAACGGCCGCGCGCGCCCTTCATCCGGGCGGGCCTGACCTACCAATCGCAGCGCACCTCCCGCCCGGCGGGGGGGACGCGCCTCCGCTGAAGGAGAGACGCCCGCCATGCCCGTCGCCAAAACCGCCACCGCCGCCCGGGAGCAAGACCTCCGCTTCCGCGACCGCATCATCGCCCTCTTGGGCGTGCTGCTGGCCCTGATCGGCCTGGGGGTCTGGCGCCTGCCGGCGCAACTGCGCGTCTACGTGCCGCCCGACCTGACCCGGCCGCAGTTCGTCAAGCCCGACGAAATCGGGCCGTCCTACATCTACGCCTTCGCCAAGCTGCTGATCACGCGGCTCAACTACTGCGCCACCGACTGCGCCGAGGACTACCTCAAAACCGTGGAGGCGCTGCGCGACTACCTGACCCCGAGCTGCCGGGAAGACCTGAAAATGCACCGCGAGCGCAACGCGAGCCTCTACGACAACCGCACACGCAAGCTGTTGCCGGTCGGCGACGAAATCTTCGAGCCGGACAAGGTCGAGCGCCTCGACGGCGACGTGTGGGTCGTGCGCTTGCAGTACCTCCTGGAGGAGCACGTCAAAGGCGTGGAGACCCGCCGCCGGCGCTACCACTACCCGATGCGGGTGGTCCGCTACCCGATCCCGGTGCAAAACAACGCCTACCAGCTGGCGTTCGACTGCTACGCGCCCCCCGGCACGCGGCCGGTCGACACCGCCCCCTAACCGCCCTGTCCCGCTTGTCGGAGGCCACCGTGAAAAGACGTTATCGCCCCTTTGGCTCCACGCTGCCGGCGGTCGCGCTGGCGCTCGCCGCGGCGCTCGCCCCGGACGGCGGGCGCGCCGAGGAGATCGCCGCCGCTGTCGCCCCGGACGCCGCGCCCGCCGCATTCGGCGGGGGCGATCGCGGCCGCGAAACGGCCTCGCCCGCAACCCGCGTGCCGTGGCGGGGCGACCCGCTCGCGGTCCCGCTGAAAGTGGGCGCGGAACGCCGGATCGATTTTCCGGAACCCATCGTGGACCTGGACGTGCCGGCGGGTCTGGAGCGCCAGTCGCGGGTCGTGCTCGCGCCGGGCGGGCAGCTGTACTGGACCGCCAAAACCCCTTTCGAGCCCGCCCGCGTGTTGGCCACCTCGGTCGGCGGGACCCTCTACCAGCTGGACGTCGGCGCCCGCGCCGACATCGCGCCGCCGGAGCGGCTGGTGGTGACCGACCCGCTGCTGGACGCGGCGGCGGCGGCCGGCGCGGCCGCCCCCGACGAGCGGACGCGGCTGGAGCGGGCCGCTGGGGCGCTGCTCCCCGATTTTCTGAAGGGCGCGCCGGCCGGCGGCGGCCGCGCCGGCCGGCCGGACTACGCGGCTTTGGCCCGCTTCGCGCTCGCCCACTACAGCGGCCCGGCGCGCCTGATCCCGAAGCTGGACGCCGCCGCCGTACCGGTCGCCCCCGTCGACACCCGCGATTGGGTGCGGGTGCAATCGGCCTTTCTCACGGTCCGGCCGCTGCGCCAGTGGAAGGCGGGCGACCTGTACGTGACCGCGCTCGGCGTCACCAACCGCGCCGCCTTCGAGGTGCCGTTCGACCCGCTCGCGCTGCGCGGCGACCTGACCTTCGCCGCCGCGCTGCACCCCGCGCTCGGCCCCGCGGGAAGCGGGCACAGCGGCACGGTCTGGGTTCTCGTCACCCGTCAACCCTTCAACCAGGCGGTCGCCCGAAATGCGTCTACCCTCCGGTTCGGTTCTTAAATACAGCGTCGTCGGCCTGACCCTCGCGGCGCTGGCCGGTGTTTACCTGCTGGCCACCCGCGAGGGGCCGGCGTCCTTGGCGCACAAGGCCCGAACCGAGGAAGCGCCCGCGCGCCGGGGCGACGATCCGACCTACGCCGAGGAGCTCAAGAAAATGGCCGCGATGCTCCAGGACATGCGCTACCGGTTCGACCAGACCGAAAACCAGCGCCTCCTCGACCGCGACCGGGCCGCCGCGCAGGCGCGCGAGTCGGCCCAAAAAGCGACGGCGCAAGCCCAACAGGAGATCGAGCGCCTCAACGCCGCCCTGCGCGAGGCGCAGAAAACGCTGGACGACAAGATCGAGAAGGCGGCGGACGCGCCGGTGGTGGCGAGCCTGAAAGGGGAGGTCGAGCGGCTGAAAACCGAGCAGGCCGCGCTGCGCCAGCAGCTGGCGGACGGGCGCAAGGCGGCGGAGGCGGAAGCGGAGGCCGCGGCGCGCCGCCCGGAAGCGAACCGGGTTCTCGCCCCGCCCGCCCCGCCGGCCGCCGAGGCGCGCCCGAACGACGCCGCGCCCGGCCCGGTGCAGCTCGCGCCCGGCGCGCTGGATCAGTTGCGCGCCATCCCCGGCCTGGAGAGTTTCAGCGACCGGCTGTCGGGCATGGTGGCCGCCGGGGAGCGCGAGGGCGGGGCGCGGGGCGCGCGCGCCGGCTCCAAGAGCGTCGCGGGCCTGAAAGACGATTACGTCACGCTGGCGGCGTACGGCACCGGCGCCGGCGGCACGCGGGCGCGGTCGCCGGGCGCGGGCGGGCGCGAGGCCGCGTCGCTCGAACCCCGGCGCTACCCTTTCACGGTCAAGCCCGGCAAGGACGGCGCGACGGCCGTGATCCCGGTGTACACGATCCCCGACGCGGCGACGCTGGTCCAAAACAGCACCATGACCCCCTTGGTCGGGCGCGTGCCGTTCCGGGGGAAGCTGACCGACCCGTTCCGCTTCAAGCTGATCACCGGCGCGACCAACCTCGCCTCCAACGGCCACCGCATCCCCGGCGTCGCCGACGCGGTGTGGACCGGTTACGCCGTGGGCGTGCGCGAGCAATCCTGCGTGCGCGCCTACATCGACACCGTCACGTTCACGTTCGAGGACGGCCGCATCCACACCGTCCACCGCGGCAAAGGCACCGCCCAAGCCGCCGGCTCGGTCAACGAGACGCTGGGCTACCTCACCGACCCCTGGGGCAAGCCCTGCATCCGGGGCCGCTATTTCAACAACGCCGGCTCTTACCTCAAGGACCGGGGCATGGCCGCCTTTTTGGACGGCCTGGCCAACGCCTACGCGCAAGCGCAGGTGACGACCCAGCGCGACTACGGAGGCAGCCTGTCGAGCTTCGTCTCCGGCAACACGTACGAGTACGCCCTCGGAAAAGGGCTCGGCGGCACCGCCGGCGAGATCGCCGACTACGTGGCCGAACGCGCCGAGGGGGCGTTCGACGTGATCTACGTCCCGCCCGGGATCGACGTGCAAATCTTCGTCGAAACCCAGATCCCCATCGACTACGACACCGGCGGCCGCAAGCTGAGCTACGGCTACGGCTCGGGAGTTTCCCATGACCTTCTCGACTGACGGCTTCACCGGGCGCGCGCGCGCGCCCGCCGCGCTCGCGCTCCTGTTCGCCCTCGGCGGTTGCGCCTCCGGGCCGCGCGAAAAAGACCTGCTGCCCGACGAAGGGCCGACCACGCTGGAGGTGTACGAGCGCCACATGGCCGGCGAGGCGGCGCCCGCGCCCGCGGGGGAACCCGGGCGGGACCGCCGCCCGCCGCCGGAGGTGGTCCGGGCCGGGTGGGCCGGCGAGGCGATCGCGCCCGAGGCCGACGCCGACAGCCGGGGGGCGCAAGCGGCGCTGGACGACCTGCGCCGCGACTTCCGGCGCGTGCCCAACCCGGAGATCGTCGGCTACGTCTACCCGCACCTGGGCGGCGACTTGCCGGTGCCGGGCTACTACACCGCGTTCACGCTGCGGGAGGGCGCGCGCTACGCCGCGCCGGGCGAAGGGGTTTACGCCCCGGAGGGCGCGCCGTGACGCGCGCCCGGAGCCCGTCCCGCCGCCTCGGCCCATTTCGCGCCGCCGCGCCCTCTCGCGGAGCAACCCGATGAGCCACAACCCCGCCGCGCTCAAAGTCGACCGCCCGCCGCGGGCGGTGCAATGGCTCCACCGCCTGCTCGGCGACTGGCCGCTGACCGGGACCACGGTGCCGCTCGGCCAGGACGAGTACCGCCGGCTGTTCCGGTCGTACCCGGCGTTCGCCGACTACCTGCCCTTCGCCGGCCACGATCCCGGCGAGCGGCTGTTTTCGCTGGACGACGGGGTGTCGGTGGGGGCGGCCTACCGGTTTTCGCCGGCGGATTTGGACGCCAGCTCGGAAGCGCGGCGCGCGGAGTTCAACGGGAAGCTCGACTACGCCTTGAGCCTCTTGCCGGAGGAGGGCGACCATTTCCCCTACGTCCTCCAGCTGTATCTCGAAAACCGCGCGCCGCCGGACCAGGCGGCGGCGCTCGCCCGCCAAGCGGCGGAGCGCGCGCGCGAGACGCCGTTCACCGAGGCGTGGCTGGCGGCCGTGCGGGAGCACCAAGACATCATGCGGTCCCCGCGGGGCATTTTCGACGACACCCGCCAGGGCGAGGGCCACCGGGCGAAAGGCTGGCGGGCGATCGACTTGCGGGTGTACGGCTTCCTCTACCGCAAAGCGCCGCCCGCGGTCTGGAAGCGGGGCCGGCTCGCCCCGGCCGCGCAGTTCAACCGCGCGGTCGCGCCGTTCGAGGCGGCGCTGGCCGCGTGCGGGGTGGAGGTGCGCCGCCTGGACGAGCAGGGCTTGTGCGCGTGGCTGACGCCCTGGCTGACGCCCCACGTGGCCGGCTTCGAGAGCCCGGAGGCGGCGGTGGCCGCCGCGCCGGTCCCCCCGCCCGAGGCGCGGGGCGCGGCCTGGGACCTGGCGCAGCGGGTGCTGCAATACCCGCCGCTGCCGATCCCCGAGCGCGACCCCGAACGCGACCGGGGCGCGTGGCGGTTCGGCCCGGTCTACACCCGCTACCTGACCTTGCAAGGCATCGAGAAGACGCCGCCGGACGGGCTGTTGACCCTCGACGTCCAAGACGGGGAGAAAATTTTGGCCTGCCCCTGGGACCGGATGCCGCCGGAAACGATCCTGAACTGGACCGTGGTCCCGCGCGCCGCCGCCGCCGTCGAGCGGCATCTGGACGCGATGCAGGCCAAGGTCGACAAGACGCGCTCCGACGGCGCGCGCGTCGCCCGGGAGCAGCTGGAGGAGGCGCGCGCGGCGCTGCGCCAGCGGGAAAAAGTGTACAACGTGCAGATGGGCGCGTTCCTGCGGGCGCCCGACCTGGAGACGCTCCAGTGGGTGACGCAGCAGGCTACCACCGTCCTGGCCGGCGGCGGGCTGTACGCGATCCCCCCCCAGTTCGACCTGATCGCGGACGACACTTTCGTGCGCGCGCTGCCGGGCGTCTACAGCTGGGCGCACGACAAGGGGCACGCGCTGCGCTCGCGCATGACCTACGGTTCCCACCTGGCCGCGGTGCTGCCGTTCTTCGGGCGCTCGACCGGCACCTGCCACCCCTGTTTCGCGGGCTGGCACCGGCGCGACGGCCAGGTGTTCGACATCAACTTTTTCCACCCGCAAGACCGCGCGCGCGTGTCGCACGCCGTGGTGTTCGGGCCGACCGGGGCCGGCAAATCCGCCACCGCCATCAACATGGCCCTGTGCTCGATGGCCGTCAACCGGCCCCGGCAGATCATCATCGAGAAGGGCAACAGCTTCGGCCTGATGTGCGCCTACTACGCCCGCTGCGGCCTCGACGTCCGGGAAATCCTGTTCGGGAGGGGCCAGGACGTGTCCTTCCCGCCCTATTTCGAGACCCGCCAGGCGTTGGCCGAGCACCGCGGCGAGCTGGCACCGGAGGGGGACGAGGACGAGCAGCGCTCGTACCTGGCCGAGATGCTGCACATGACCGAAATCATGGTCACCGGCGGCCGCGACCGCGACGTCGAGGCGCTGACCACGTCCGACCGGGCGGCGATGCAGGCCGCGCTGATCCGGGCGCTGGAGGCGAGCGAGGCCGCCGGCGCGGCGCACGCCCGGCCGGCGGACGTGGCCGAGGCGCTGCTGCGGATGGCCGAGCGGGAGGCGATCCCGGAAATCCGGCTGCGGGTGCGCCAGATGGCCGACGCGCTCTCGCTGTGGACCCAGGGCCTGCGCGGGCACTTTTTCAACCGCTTCGGCGGGGGCCTGGACGACGCTTTCGACGTGCTGCACGTCGACCTGGGCCTGCTCACCGGCGGCGGCAACGAGGACATGCTGTCGCTCGCGGTGCTGGCCATGCTCGCCAAGATCACCGCGCTCGGCGAGCGCCATCAAGCGTCGGGCCGCCCCGCGGAAGTCTGGTTCGACGAGGCCCACTACATCGCGAAAAAGCCGCTGACCGCGCGGGGCTTCGTGGTCGGCACCAAGGTCTGGCGCAAGCTCGACTGCTGGCTGGTCTTCTGCACCCAGGATTTCTCGGACACCGGCGACCTGGCCCGGCAGATCCTCTCGCAGGCCGAGTTCTGGCTGCTGCTGTCCATGGGCGCGGACGAAGCCCGCAAGGTGGCGCAGTTCCGCGACCTCGGCGCCGAGCACCAGCGCCTGTTGACCCTGGCGATCAAGCAGCCCGGCCGCTTCGTCGAAGCGGTGCTGTTTTCGGAAAAGTTCCCCCCGGCGCTGTTGCGCATCGTGCCGCCGCCGCTGGCGCTGGCGCTGGCGCAGACCGAGGGGTCGGAGAAAAACCACCGGTTGAACCTGATGCGCGAGCGCGGGCTTTCCGAGCTGGACGCCGCGCTCGCGGTCGCCGGGGAGATCGCGGCGCGCCGCCGCGCTTACGCCTTGGAGGACGCTTGAATGTCGACCCTGACCCGCTCGCGGCAACGCGCCACCCCGCTCGACTCCCCGGTCCTGCCCTGGTCGCTGGCCCTGGCGCTGGCGCTGGGGCCGGCGCTGGGGCCGGCGCTCGACCCCGTGCCCGCCGCGCGCGCCCAGAGCCGGATCACCGAGCTCAAGGGCGCCCCCGGCGAGGGCGTGCGCTCCGACGACATCCCGAGCGGGCGGGCCGGTTGGGCCTTCGGCCTCGGCGCCGGCGCCGACACCGACAGCCTGCGCCCGCCGACCTACGGCCAAAAGTGGCAGCTCAGCGCCAACTACAGCGCCGGGTTCGGCTACACCTGCGGCAAGTTCGACCCGTTCGACACCGTGGAGCAGATGATCAAAAACGCCATCGAGAAGTTCAAGCAGCTGCCGCAGATGTTCGTGCAGGCCGCCCAGGCGGCGGTGGCCGGGCTGCCGGCCTACATCCTGAACAAGATCAACCCCTCCCTCTACAACGTCGTCACCAAGCAGCTGGACGAAGCCTTTAAGCTGTTCGAGATCAACTTCAAAGACTGCCAGCAGATCGAGCGCGAGGCGGCGGCCGGCGAGAACCCCTACCTGAACCTGGTCATGGCCGGCATCGGCGACCGGCAGCGGGTGGAGATGCAGCACGGCTCCGGCACCATCGACGACCGGATGCGCACCGTGCGCACCGAAAGCGCGACCAACGGCGTGCCGATGGCCGAGGGGAAGCGCTACGGCGGCAGCGGCCAGCCCCCGGTGGAGGCGAGCAAGAACGTGCTCACGGCCGGCATCAACCTGCTGGCGGACCGGTCCGCCGGCGAGACCGGCGCGTTCGGCGCGTCCTTCAACGACAAGCACCCGATCACCAAGCTGTTCGCCTCGCCCGACGAGCTGGTGAAGTTCGTGACCGACATCTACGGCTACCAGACCTACCAGCTCACCAAGGAGGGGCCGACGAAGTCCCAGCCCGGTTTCGGCTACCAGAAAAAGTACGTGGAAGAGCGCGACACCACCATCGAGCAGCTCCAGAAATACGTCCGGCGGGAAATCGACCGCCGCGAGTTCGAGGACAAGACCGGCTTCCTGCTGCCCCCGGCCACCGTGGACGAAATCCGCGCCCTGGAGCCCTACGCGATGAGCATCGCCGTGGACGACCAGGCGCGCGGCCACGCCGTCGAGCGCGTCAAGCTCAAGCTCGACTACGCGCTGCAAGCGCTCAAGACCGGCCTCAAGGAGCCGAACCTCGCCCAGAGCGAAGCCTACGCCGTCGTCGAGCGCGAGATCACCAAGCTCGTCCTGTCGATCCAGGACGACATCGCCCACATCAACAACGCCGCGTACCTGCGCTAGGGGGCCGACGTGCGCCGGTTGCTGCGGTGGGCGTTGCTGACGGGCCTGATCCTGGCCGCGCTGCTCGCGGCGGCCGCCCTCGCCCCCCGGCTGGCGGCCCAGCTGACCCCGGCGCGGCTGGGCGCGGCGGACGCGCTGCTGGCCCGGCTCTGGTGGCCGGCCACCCTCGCGCGCCTGGCGGTCTACGCCGCGCTGGCTTGGGGGGTGTTTCCGCTGTGGGCGCGCGAGCGCGCGCGCGAATCGGACGCCGCCCTCCAGGTGTTGCCGCCGCCGGGCGAGAACCCGGCGGCGGACCGCTGGCGCGACCGTCTGGAGCGGCAGCGGGACCACCGGCGGGCGGCGGCCCGGCGCCGGTCGACGGTCTTCGGGTGGCTCGTGGGCGCGGACCTGCTCGTCGCCCAAATTCCCTACTTACTTCTTCGCTGAGCGGGGCGTCCATGTCGGTTAGCAGCGTGTTGGAAGGGTATCTGTCGGTCTACGGCTGGCAGCTCTACGCCACGATCTTTTTCCTGGTCGTCGCCTTCGGCGGGGTGCTTTACCCCATCGCCCGGATCGTGTTCGACGCGGCCATCAGCCAGGCCGAGAGCGACGGCGACCCCGCCCTCGGCGCCCGCTCTCTGCTCGCGCGCCTGGCGATCTATTTCCTGGTGCTGGTGCTGGGGATGCTCCCGCTGGTCCCGCTGGAAGTCAGCGGTCTCTCGGTGCAAAACCAGTGTGGTCGGGACGCCTTGCAGGCCCTGGGCCAAAACTTCAAACCGCTGCAAAGCGAGCCCTACGGTTTCAACCGGCTCCGCGCGGCCAAGGTGCCGCTGCTGGCCTACGCCGCCATGGCGCTGGCCGCCGGCTTCAACGCGGTGATCAACAAGGCGACCCCCTGCCTGGCCGACATCACCAACCTCAACCTGGCGGCGAACGCGCTCGATCTGAGCCAGGCCGAGGACCCCAATTCCCTGTACGCGCAGGTGAGCCGCTTCGAGCGGGAGTGCGGCGTCAAGGCGAGCCGGATCGCGCACGATTTTCTCGACGACGCGAAGGCGCCGGAAAGCCGGAAGTACATGAACGACCTGCTGGAGCAGTACGCCCGGGGCGACGAGCGCCTGCGCCGCATCCAGCTGGTCTATTTCGGCTCGAAGTTTTACCAGGACAACTTCTACCAGCCGTGCGCGGGCGGCGGCGACCCCAACACGCCGGCCGGCAAGCTGTGCGGCCTGATCGCGCCCCTGCGCGCCGAAAACCCGGTCAGCGGCTTCGGCTACGACGCCGGGCGCGACGGCGACGCCAGCCGCTACGAGGCCGCCCACAACCTGGGCCGCCCGACCTGCCAAGAATGGTGGAATGACGGGACCCGCGGCATTCGGGCGCAGGTGCTGAAAGCCGCCACCAAAAAGATGGGCAAAAGTGTCCGGTCGCTGACGTTCGGGCGCCCGTGTCGACTCGACCTGGGGGACACCGGCATCGTCGGCGACAAGCTGTGCGCCCAATGGCAGGTCGCCGACGAGGACGTGCTCGTCGAGCAGACCTTGCTCAGCCCCAAGCGGCAATTGGGTTTTCAGGGGCCGGAGATGACCTGGCAAACCGGCTTGCTCGGCGCCGCGCTGTTCGCCTTCACCGACGTGGCCCAAAACATCGCCACCCAAGCGGCGGGCTACTGGGTGACGATCTACCTCATGAAAATCGGCGCGAGCTTGTTGCAACCGTTTTTGCTCATGACCGTTTACATGCTCTGGGCGCTGTTCGTCGTCATCGGCGAAATGCGCGGCATGACGCTGGTCAAAGGGATGATGCTGATCTTCGTCCTCGGCATCCTGCCCAGCCTCTGGGGCTTCGCCGAATACATCGACGACCAGCTCTTCCTGGTTCTCTATCCGGGCGCGGAGCCCATCACCAACCCCCTGGCCATCCCCGGTCAACTGTTGGCGGACCCCTCGGTCGTCGAACGCCTGATCCTGCTGCTGGTGGCCGGGGCGTATTACATCGCCCTGCCGCTGCTGTTGCTGTATCTGATCGCGGAAGTGGGCGGGCCAACTGGAGCAGCGAATATGTCTAGAGAAGGGATTGGGAATCCTTCACATGGGTTAGGAAATATCGGCGGTCAGCCGGTGGCAAGCGCGAGCTTCAACAATTCAATCGCTACCAGAGCCTATGGGCGCTGGAAGGGGAAATCAAAGTGAGTGCGCTACCCAGGAACCACGGGGTTTATTGCTCGCGGTCACGCGGGACCGCCGCCCGCACGCGGGCGGGCGACAGCATACGGCAGAGAGCGTCAGTTCGAGCGATGCCAAATATTTTGCTTATACATTTTAAAAAGCGGATCAAGCTCAGTCTCTCTCGACGACCAAGGCTTTGGCCCACTGACGGGAGTCTTCAGATTCTTATTGACGTCCCCCCCACCGAAAAAGCTGCCCACCGCGCCGACGAAGAACGACGTCACCAGCAAACCGTACACACCGTATTGCAGCACGATCAGCAAGATGATGAAGGCCACCGCCGCCAGGGCAACCAGCCGCTGGCCGGCGCGCGAGTGCAGGGGCGGAAAAATCGTTTTCATGGGAATCTCCTCGAAGTTGGCCGGAGACCTAACAGAACCCGTGTCTTTTGTCAAGATAGTACGCCCCTTTACCGTTTGGCGGGAGGGCCTTGCCGTGGCTGACCAATACGACATCGACCGCTGGCGCGCGGACCAAGAGCGGCGAGATCGGGAGCGCGCGGACCAGGAACAGCGGGACCGGGACGCGCGCGAGCGCCTGGAGCGGGAGCAGCAGGAGCGCCTGGAGCGGGAGCAACAGGAGCGCCTGGAGCGGGATCGCCTGAACCGGGAGCAACAGGCGCGCCGGGACCGGGACGCGCGCGAGCGCCCGCCCGCCGACCGGCGGCGCTAGAGGGGTTTTCCCGTGGCGAACTACCCGATCGAAGCCCTGCTGCGGCCCCCGGTGGAGTGGTCGACCTCGGTGGCGGCGGCGAGCCTCGCGGCCATCGCGCTGCGCGCGCCCGACTTCATGCTGATGACCCGCCCGGTGGCGCGCGGCGTGGCGATCACCCTGGGCGCCCTGGCGGTGGTCCGGCTCTGCCAGGGCTATCGCGTGGTGCGCTACCAGCGGGGCCTGCGGCGCAACCGGGACTATCGCGTGCCCGCCCGCGCGCTCGACCCCGACCCCCGGGGCCTGTTTCTGGGCCGGGGGTTCCCGTGGACCGCCCGGCACACCCAGCGGCTGTGGGACGCCACCCGCGCCGCCAACCGCCGCTTCGTCGAGCCGCGCGGCGGGGAGGGCGGGGCGGCGGCGGGCGAGAGCGCGCCGGTCAGCGGCCTGCCGGCCCTGCACGGGGTCGGCTTGCTGGAAGGCGACCGGCCGGTGTACCTGCCCTGGGTCGAGCGCCAGGGCCACCTCTTCGTCGTCGGCACCACCGGGGTCGGCAAGACCCGCGCCCTGGAGCTGGCGGCGATGCAGGACGTGCGCCGGGGCTGCCCGGTGATCGTCATGGACCCCAAGGGCGACCCCGACCTGGTCCGGCGCCTGCACGCCGAGGCGGCGCGGGCGCGGAGGCCGTTTTACTTTTTCCACCTGGGCCACCCCGACCGCTCCGCGCGCTACAACCCGATCGGGCGGTTCAGCCGGATCACCGAGGTGGCGACCCGGATCGCCAACGAGCTGCCCTCGCAGGGCAACGCCGAGGCGTTCCGCCAGTTCGCCTGGCTGTTCACGCACGTCATCGCCCGCGCCCTGCACGCGCTGGGGGAGAAGCCGGATTACCGGAAGATCCTCCAGCACATGAACAACATCGAGCCGCTCCTGGTCCGCTACTTCGAAAGCTGGCTCGACCGGGACGGGCCGACCGGCTGGCGGGCGCTGCTGGACGCGGGCGGGGCGGGGGGCAAACCCGAGGTCCCGCGCCACCTGAAAACCCGCGACCCGCGCGCGCTGCGGCTGGTGCAGTTCTACAAGGCGCACGAGCTGCACGACCCGGTGGCCGACGGCCTGCGCCGGGCGTTCGAGTACGAGAAAAGCTTTTTCGACAAGCTTTCGGTCGCGGTCCAGCCGCTGCTGGAGAAGCTGCTGGCCGGGCGCACCGGCGAGCTGTTGAACCCCGACTACGCCGACCCCGACGACCCGCGCCCGATCCTGGACTGGGCGACCGCGATCCGGGAGCGGGCGGTGGTCTACTGCGGCTTCGACGCGCTGGCGGACTCGGAAGTGTCCGCCGCCGTGGGGCAGGGCATGATGGGCGACCTGGTCGCCTACGCCGGCGAGCTGTACAAGCACGGCCTGGGCCAGAGCTTGGCGGTGGCGGAAGCCCCGCCGGAGACCTGCCTGCACCTCGACGAGTTCTCGGAGCTGGTGCGCGGCCCGGAAATCGTGCAGGGACTGAACAAGGGGCGGGGGGCGGGCCTGCGCTTCGCGGTCTACACCCAGACGCACGCCGACGTCGCCGCGGGGCTGGGCAGCCGCGATCGCGCCGGCCAGGTGCTCGGCAACGTCACCAACACCGTCCTCATGCTGCGGGTGGCCGACGTGGAGACCGCCGAGCTGCTGACCGGCCGGCTGAGCCAGGTCGAGGTCAACATGCTGATGGTGGTCTCCGGGGCGACCGACTCCTCGGAGCCGGACTCGCCGGTGCACTTCGTCTCGAACATGCAAGACCGCGTGTCCAGCCAGACGGTTCCGACGCTGGAGCCCGGCGACCTGATGCGCCTGCCGCGCGGCCACGCCTTCGCCCTGATGGCCGGCGGCCAGCTCTACAAGGTGCAGCTCCCCCAGATCGCCGACCCCCCGCCCCCGCTGCCGGACGGCCTGGACGCCGTCGCCCGCGACATGGCGCGCCGCTACCGCCGCGCCTCGGGCGCGGAGTTGCGCCCCGAGGACTCGACCAACCGCGCGGCCCTGTGGGGCCACGCGGGCGCGCCCGGCCCCGCCGGCCCGGCGCCCGGGCCGGAGGCCGCCTCGATCGCGCCGCCGCCGGGGTCCGCCTTCCGGTGGGACCTCGGCCCGGCGGCGGGCTGGTATTCCGGGGTGCCGGCGGCCGAGGCCCCGCCCGGCGAGCCCGCCGCGAAACCCGCCGCCGGAGACGGCCCGTGAGAGACCGCCCCGCCCCCTACCGGCCGCCCGAGCCGCCGCCGTACCGCCGGCCCTGGAGCCTGGCCGGGCTGCTGGACCACTTTTTCGCCTTCGCCACGGTCACGCTGGCCGGCTGGCTGGTGTCCGTCCTGCTGGAGTGGTGCGGCATCGCGCTCGGCTGGTGGGCGCTGCCGGGGGCCGGCCACAGCGAGCGGCTCCTGCGCGTCGAGCTGGCGTGGCTGAACCGGGATTTCGCCGCGCCGGAGATGGCGGCGCGGCTGGTCGAGTGGGCGTACTGGGGCGCCGGGCTGCTGTACCGCGGCTGCGGGCTGGAGTGGCTGGTGCGCTGGGTGGTGTCCGACCACCCGAGCGCCTGGGAGGGCCTGGAGCTGCTGCGCGCCGCGCTGCGCGCCTTCGGCGACTACCTCCTGGCGGCCGCCTACATCACCCAGCTCACCGGCGCGCGGCTGGGGGTCGTGCTGCTCGCCGTGCCCGCCTTCGCCGCGGCGGGGCTGGCGGGCGCGGTGGACGGGCTGGTGCGCCGCGACCTGCGCCGCTTCGGCGGCGGCCAGGAGTCCAGCTTCATGTACCACCACCTGAAAAAAACCGTGCGCCCGATGTTCTCGGTGCCGGTGTTTTTGTACCTGGTTTCGCCCTGGTCGGTGCACCCGACCTACCTGTTCGCGCCTTTCGCGCTGCTGTTCGGGTATTTCGTGCAGCGCACGCTGGGCAAGTTCAAAAAGTACCTGTGAAAGAGGATGAGCCGTGGCGTATTCCAACCGCGCCAACCCCGTCCCGCCCGCGCTGGCGGCGGCCCTGTGCCTGCTGGCGGTCGCGCTGTGGCTGTGGTGGTGAGCGCCGCCGCCCCCGCCCCGGCGCGGGTCGCGATCGCCGCCCCCGAGGCGCTGCTGGCCGAGCGGGCCTCGGCGGTGGCGCGCCTGCGCCACCTGGCCGGGTGCTCGGACGCGCAGTTTTCGGCGGCCTACGCGCCGCTGCTGGCCGCGTTCGCCGGCTACGTCCAGCGCCTGCCGGACGCGGCCGGGGACACCCTGCTGGACGCGCGCCTGGCGCGGGCCGCCGGGGTGCTGTCCCGCCGGCGCGGGGCGGTCCTGCCGCCGGGGGCGGAGCCCGAGCAGGCCGCGCGCGAGGCCGACGCCTGGACCTACGCCCTGTTCGCGCTGGCGCTGCTGCGCGGCCTGGGGACGGCGCTCGCGCGCTGGGCCGTCCCGCTGTGGTCGGCGGACGGGCGCGCGCTGGGCCGCTGGCGCCCCCAGACCGAGCCCCGGGGGCTCTCGCGGGTGGCCGGCGCGGCGGCCTACGCCGCCCTCCCGACCGACGAGCCGCCCGGCGCGGACTGGACGGCGCTGGTCGCCGGCGCGCTGCTGCCCGCCGACGGCCTCAACTGGCTCTGGCGCGAGCCCGCCGTGGCGGCGGTCTGGCACCGGGCGCTGGTGTCCGCCGAGCTGCCCCCCGAGATCGCGGGGCTGTTCGCTGTCCCGACCGCCTCCGAAGGCGCCGGCGATGCCCGCGCGGTTTGAGCCGGACGGGGGCCGGGGGCCGCTGGCGCGGCTGATGCTCGCCGTTGCATCAACCATAGCCAATTGAGACATGGTTAATTTCCTGCTTCACCGATGCCGGTTTCACCGGAGTCTTGCGACTTCGGCCAGAGCCGGCCTCTCCACAGGCTTTACTATCCGGGCAACTCCCGGACGCCAGCGCGGCGCGCTGGAGATTCAAGGCCGCGTTCACGTCGCGATCGTGGGCCGTGCCGCATTCGGTACAGGTCCATTCTCGGACAGACAGCGGCAACGATTCGCGATAGCACCCGCAGCGGTTGCACGTCTTGCTACTGGGGAACCAGCGGTCCACGACGACAACCGCGCCGCCGCGCAGGGCGGTTTTGTATTCCAGTTGTCGCCGAAACTCGAAAAACCCGACATCGGCGATGGCGCGCGCCAGCCTGTCGTTCGCCATCATGCCGCGCACGTTCAGGTTTTCCACGCCGAACAAAGCGAATCGTCCGGCCAATGCCGTGGTGGTCTTATGAGTCCAATCCTTGCGGATATGGGCGATGCGCGCGTGCAGCTTCGCGATCCGCGCGGCTGCCTTGCGGCGATTGTTGGACCCTTTCGCCTTGCGGGAATGCTGACGCTGGCGACGCTTGAGGGCGCGCAAATACCGCTTGAGCGGTTTTGGTCCGTCGGTCTTTTCGCCGGTGCTGAGGGTGACGGCGGTACTCACGCCGAGATCGATACCCACGCTTTGGCGCGCATCGATGGCCGGCAAGTCGGACAGCGGCACCCGGACCGGAACCGAAACGAACCAGCGGCCCGCTTCCGCGCTGAGGGTCACGCTTCTCGGTTCGCCGTCGAACCGAAGCGATTCCCGCATCCTCACCCAGCCGATCTTGGCGAGCTTGATGCGCTTGCCGTCGAGTTGAAAGGTTCCGGGTCCGTTGTCCAGCCGGGCGCTATCGCGTTTCCCGCGTTTTTTGAACCGCGGATAGCCCGGCTTCTCGCCGGCCTTCACGCGCCGAAAAAAGTTCTTGAAGGCGGTCCCCACGTTCTTGATGGCTTGCTGGGGAACCGACTTCGGCAAATCCAGAATCCATGGAAGCTCCACCGGCTTGATGGCGTTGAACTGCCGACGCAAAGCCGCTTCGTTCGGTTTCTCGCCGGCCCGATACTGGCGTTGCCACTCGGCCAGCGCCCAGTTGTAGGCGAACCGGGACGCGCCGACGCACTGCCGAAAGAGGGCTTGCTGGGTTTTGTTCGGCTTGAGTTCGATGCGATGGGTCTTGATCACGGTTCGCATCCCATCGCCTCCAGTGCCCGTTTCGCGCGATGCTCTGCCGCCCGCCGCCCATACAACCGGGCGCACATCGAGGTTAAGACCTCGGTCATATCGCGCACCAGATCCTCCGTGACTTCGGCGGTATCGACCACCGCGAGAGTCCGGCCTTGCGCCGCCAGCGCCGATTCGACGTATTCGAAACCGAACCGCATCAGCCGATCCCGATGTTCGACCACCACGGTCGCCACGGTCGGCGTGCGCAGCAAGCGCATCAAACCGCGCCGGTGGCCGTTCAATCCCGAACCGATCTCTTTCACCACCTCCACCACGCGCAAGCCCTCGCTGGCGGCAAACGCTGAGAGTCGTGCGACCTGCCGATCCAGGTCGGCGCGCTGGTCCGCGCTGGATACGCGGGCATACAACGCAACCCCTTCACCAGAAACCCAGGATTCCGCATGGACAATCACCGTGCCGGTCGCCAATTGTTCGGCCGGAACCGGTAGCGTTCCCGCTTTCCACATCCGCCAAGCGGTCTTGTACGAAATGCCTTGCGCTCTAGCCCATACACTCAATTTCATGCGGACTATTATACCGCAAATGGCTATATATGGCTATTAATCAAGCAACAGTTGGAAACCCGCCGCTCGCGCTGGCCTACGCCGGCTATCACCGCTTCAGGCCCGCCACCTTCGCCGCCAACCCCTACCGCGCGGACGCCGCCGTCCGGCTGCCGCTGCCCGGCGTCCGCCGCCGCTTGCTGGCCCTGGCCCCGCGCCAGCCGGCGCAAGCGCGGGCGTTCGCCGCCTTCCTGCGCGCCCGGCGGCCCCTGCAAGCCGGGCTGGCCGCCGAGCTGGCGCGGGCCGCCGCCGGGGGCGACCCCGTGTCCGGCGCGGCCCGCGCCGCGCCTTAACGTTTCACCCACCCAGGAAACGCCCATGTCCAATGTTCCGCTCACTGTCCCTTTGAACCCCCCCGTGCTCGACCGCAGCCGCCCCGTGGTGCGCCGCCCGGTCGAGCTGGCCACCCACCTCGGCCTCAAGGTCTACAACCGCACGTTCCCGCGCATGGAGGCCGCCGTGTTTCTGGCGGAAGTCGTCGCCCACCTGCAAGGCCGCGCCAGCCGCGATTACGCCGCCGAGATCGACCAGGTGACCGAGGCGATCGTCGGCGAGCTCGACCGGCTGGAGGCGTTCGTGACCGGCGAATCCCGCCAGCTCGCCAACGCGGCGCGCCGGTCGCCCCCGGCGGGCGCGCCCGTCGAGGTCGGCTACACCGGCCCCGCGCGCGTCGAGCTGACCATGCGCACGCCGGCGATGCGCCGCTACGCCGGGCTGGTCGCGGCGGTGGAAGACATCGCCCGCGCGCTCGACCTGGCCTGGTACGGCGGCGCGCTGACCACCCCCGCGCGGCTGGCGCGCGAAAACGGGCTGTTCCGGCAGTGCGCGCGCGCCTGCGGGGTGATCGAGCGGCTGGCGCGCGGGCTGGCGCGGCGGGTGCGCGACGACTCCGAGGCGCCCGGCTACCGCGACATGCTGGTCAAGCGCACCGGGCGCGGTCCGGACGCGCCGGCCCCGGCCGTGAAAGACGAGGGCCGCGAGGAGATGACCGACGAGGAGCGGCGAAGCCTCCAGGCGACCGACGCGCTCGCCGGGGCCTGGCTGGCCGACGAACCGGGGCCGGGCGACGGGGCGCCCGGCGGCCCGGACGCGGTGGCGGACGGAGAGACCGTCGCCGGCGCCGAGGCGACCGAGCCCGGAGAGACCGTCGCCGGCGCCGAGGCGACCGAGCCCGGAGAGGCCGTCGCCGGCGCCGAGGCGACCGGACCCGAGCCGCCCGGCGACACGGGCGAAACCGCCGGCGGCGGCGCGCCCGCCGGGGAGGGGGACGCGACCGCGCCGCCGCCCGACGGAGAGGCCCCGGCGGAGACGGCCAAGCCCCGCCGGCGCGTGCGCGAGCTCTGCGGCGGAGACGCCGCGTGAAACGCGCCATCTTCGTGTTGAGCCAGAAAGGCGGGGCCGGGAAAACCACCTTCGCGCGCGGGCTCCTGGCGACCTTGCGCTACGAGGGCGTCGAGGTCGCCGCCTACGACACCGACGGCGAGGTGGGCCAGCTCCTCCAGCACGAGGGCCAGCGCGACCGCAAGGGCGCGCTGCTGCCCCGCCAGGACCCGCGCGTCGGGTGCGGGGCCTTCGACGTCCGCGACGACGACGACCGGGACGCGCTGTTGAACGCCCTGGCCGACGCGCCGCCGGTGGTGCTGTTCGACCTGCCCGGCGGGGTGGTGGGGGAGCTCGGCAAAGTCCTGGACGAGGGGGAGGCCCCGCGCGGGCTGTTCGACGAGTACCGCACGCGCGGCTACGCCGTCACGGTGGCGGTGGTGATGACCCCGGTCAAAGCCTCGGTGCGCACCGTCGCCCACAGCATCGAGTGCTTCGGCGACGCGGTCTCGTACGTCGCCGTCAAGAACCTCGCCTTCGGCGACCCGGACGCCTTCATCAATTTCGACGGCTGCCGGGACGGGCGCGTCAAGCTCCCGGAGAGCGAGGGGAAGCGGGCGCTGCTGGCGCGCGGCGGCCACGTCCTCCACATGCCGCGCCTGGACCCCAGGACCTACGCCTGGCTGGACCTGTGGGACCTGGGGTTCGTGGAGGCTCTCGAAAGCCGCCGGCCCCAGCGCCGCTTGCCCGAGGCCGACCACGCGCGCCTCAAGCGCTGGTTCAAGGAGTTCGACGAGATGCTCGACCCCGCCCGCCACCTGCTGGGCTTCGAGGTACCGCCCGAGGCCCGCAAGGCGCCGGCCGCTCGCCCCCAGACGGCGCGCGCGCCGGTGTAGGCGCGGCGGCGGCGCCCTTTCCCTTCACGGAGACTTTTTTATGGCCATGCCCCCTCCGGTGCCCCCCGAGGTCTTCTCCCAAGCCCGCGCGGCGTTCGCGGCCGCGCCGCGCCCCCCCGCCTCCCGGGTGAGCGACTGGGACCGGGTGCGGGCGGTTCTGGACGACATCCTCGCCAAGCGTGCCGAGGGCTGGTCCTACGCGGAAATCCGGTCGGCCCTGGTCGAGACCGTGGGGTTCAAAGGCACGATCGGGACGCTCTACAGCTACGTCAACCGCTTGAGCGCCGAGCGGCGCGCCACCGCGCGCGCGGGCGTTAGAAAAGCCCGCGATCGAGCGCCCGGACCATGAGCGTGAAGCCTCGGGACCTCGGCCCGGAAGACCAGCGGGGGCTCGAAACCGCCGTGGGAAGCGCGCCACCCCGCCCCGGTCGCGCCCCCACCGCGAACGGGACCCCTCGCGGCCTCAGCCCCGAAAGCAAACGCGCCTTCGAAACCGCCCGCCCTCCCCGAAAAGAAACGGCCAGCGACCGCGAGATCGTTCGAGAAATGCTGCCGGCGATCCGGCGCAAGCGGGACGAGGGCTGGTCGTACGAAGCGATCCGCCAAGAGCTGGCGAAAAGGCTGGGTTTCAAGGGGACCCGTCAAACCCTTTACAACTACGTTTGGTGCTTCACGAAAAAGCGGCCTCCTTCGCCCGCCGACGCCGCGCCCAAGCGCCGAACGGTTCGCGAAACCTTGTGCGGATCGTCGCCCGATCTGCCGGCGGCCGGTGGCCCGCGCCCGCGCGCCACGCTGGTGGAGAAATTGAACCGCCCCGTTTGAGCGGGCCTGTTCCGAACGCGCGTCGTCTGATCGCAGGTTTACTCGTGGATTTACCCCTCACTTACTCGCCGGTTTACTCGCGGGTTTACCCGCCCATTACTCGTGGATTTACCCGTCACTTACTCGCCGGTTTACTCGCGGATTTACCCGCCAATTACTCGGCGGTTTACCCACTCCTTACTCACGGATTTACTCGCGGATTTACCCGCCCCTTACTCGTCGGTCTACTCATCGGTTACCCAACGCATTGATTCAGGTGCTTAATAAGAATTTGCCCGCCCACTCAACGGTTCGCTCATCCATTCGGGTCGCTAGAAAAAATGGCCGGTACCCGCCGTGCGTTGCCGCCGGGCCGACACCCGTCGGGTTCGAGCGCTGTCACCGGCGATCCGGCGCAAGCGAGAAGCGGGATGGGATCGCGCGCAGGTGCGCCCAGCGCTGGCGGAAAGCTTCGGCGTCTTCGGGCAGACGCAAACCCCGAGAGCGCGCGTTTCCCGGTTCGCGCGCCCGCCGGCCCGAGACCGCGAAGACGCGACGCCCGCGCCGCGCTCGGTTCCCGAACCCTCGCGACCGAGATAACCCGTTGATTGTAATTGATAGAAGGTTCGACCGGGCCTTCGGGCGCGCGTCGCCGAGCCGGCGGGCGGGGCGGGCGCGAAGGGGCACGGTGCAGAGAGAGGCGGAATACTTTCCGATTGATGGTTGAATAGAAACGAAAAGTATTCGGGTGGGATACGGTAAATCACCGGTAAAGCCACCGATATCCCGCTTGACATTCCGCCGCCCGCGTGCTTTGCTCGATCCATCGCGCCGGTCCGGGCGATCCGGTTTTCAAACGGTCCCTGTGACGTTATTTGCAGGGGGGAAGGCCCGGTCCCTAACGGGTCCGGCACGAGCCGGCGGCACGGGAGCGCCGTGAACGCTCCAGGCGGGGGTAGCACCGGAGTCCCGAACAATGGCCGGTGTGGACGGTGGCCCTACCGTTCGCAAATAAGGTGGGCGATTGGAGCGAGTGTTGATCCGGGTGGGATGCCGACCCGTAACCGAAACTGGCAACCGGCAGTGGCCCTACTGCTTCAACAAGGTGGGCGATCAGTGGCGATGCGGCAGTGATCCGGGTGGGATGCCGACCCGTAACCGAAACTGGCAACCGGCAGTGGCCCTACTGCTTCAACAAGGTGGGCGATCAGTGGCGATGCGGCAGTGATCCGGGTGGGATGCCGACCCGTAACCGAAACTGGCAACCGGCAGTGGCCCTACTGCTTCAACAAGGTGGGCGATCAGTGGCGATGCGGCAGTGATCCGGGTGGGATGCCGACCCGTAACCGAAACTGGCAACCGGCAGTGGCCCTACTGCTTCAACAAGGTGGGCGACGAGCGTGGAGCAGTCAAAAAGGTGTTGCGTATCCGGGAAGAGCGCCGGCCCGAACCCGAACGGCGCGCGGCAGTGGCCCTACTGCTTCAACAAGGTGGGCGATTGGAGCGAGTGTTGATCCGGGTGGGATGCCGGCCCGTAACCGAAACTGGCAACCGGCAGTGGCCCTACTGCTTCAACAAGGTGGGCGACGAGCGAAACGCGAAGACGAGCGGAAGGAGGAAAGACGATGGCGGACGAAATCGACGTCAAGCCGGGGTACAGCCCGGACGACGTGACGGCCCTGATCGAAACGCTGCGCGGGATGGTGGAGCTGGAGGAGGGCGAGCTGTACACCCTCCGGAAAGGCAAGCTCCACCACGTGGTGCGGCGCGACGAGGAAAACGGGCTGCGGCGGATCATGGTCATGGAAGAAGCCTACGACGCGGCTCAGATCATGGCCCGGCGGCTGCGCGGCGCGATGCGCGGCTACCGGCCCGACCCGGCGCTGGTGATTTCGGCGTGCGTGATGCACGTCCTGGAATCGCGGGCGCCCGAGGAGGCCGACGCCACCGTCATGCGGTATCTCCAGCGGTTGTTCACGCGCGCCGAACCGGCGCCGGAAGCGGACGCCGCGCCCCCCGAGGGCGCGGAGCGCGCGACGGGGGCGGCCGAGGCCGCCTCGGGCGCGCCGCCTCCCGGCCCGGCCGGGGGGAAGGACCGCCCCGCGCGCCGCGCGCCAACCGCACCCTGACAGGACCGCCGCCAGCTCTTGGGGAGCTGACCGGACCCGCCGGCGACCCACGGTCGCGGCGGCCGGGTAGGGGTTCGCGGGCGACGCCTTCGGGGCCGCTCGGACGGGGAAGGAGCGAGGTTCACGATCGTGAATGTCCGGTTTCTCGAAACCGGCCCGGACGGGGAAGCGCGGGACCGTCGGGGGGTGGTCGGGTCTTGGGGCAAGACCGCCATCGCACGCCGAGCCCTCAAGGTGAGCCCCAGTTGAGTCGCCGCCGTGACCCGTTGCCGTTCGCACGGATGCGGGCGGCAACGGGTCCGAGACTCAACCAGCCGACTCCATAACCAAACGAGTAAACGATGCGACGAGACGCGAAAGCGACACGCCCGGCGATGCTTCACCAGTCGCCGGCTCCGTGGGCGAAGGGAATGGTGGGCGATGCGGTACAAGCCCCAATCCTTAGCCTGACCGACCGTTGCACTCCCGGCGAGGTGACCTTTACCCATTTGGAGAGCGAGTAATCGCATGAACTCGGTGCTCGTGTTGAGCAGCACAAAAAAGCCGCTAATGCCGTGCCGGCCCGCCAGGGCGCGGCAACTGTTGACGGCGGGAAAGGCCGCCGTCTACCGGCAACAGCCCTTCACCATCATTTTGAAAGACCGCGCCGACGGCGAGGTTCAGGACGTGGAAATCAAGGTGGACCCCGGCAGCAAAACGACCGGCATCGCCCTGGTCGGCCATTTCGAGCAGCAAGGTGCGGTGGTGCTGTTCGGCGCGAACCTCACCCATCGCGGGCAGGTCATCAAGAACAACCTGGAATCCCGCCGCTCGTTGCGCCGTGGCCGGCGCGGGCGCAAGACCCGATACCGGCAGGCCCGGTTCCTCAACCGGACGCGGCCGGCCGGCTGGCTGCCGCCCAGCGTCGAAAGCCGGGTGCACAACGTGGAGTCCGTGGCCGCCAAGCTGGCCGCCCGTTGCCCGATCACCCTTGCCGCCGTCGAGCTGGTCAAGTTCGACATGCAGGCGATGGAAAACCCGGAAATATCGGGAATTGAGTACCAGCAAGGCACTCTGGCAGGCTACGAGCTGCGGGAATACCTGCTCGAAAAGTGGGCGCGCAAGTGCGTGTACTGCGACGCCGAGAACGTGCCGCTCCAAGTCGAGCACATCCGGGCGAGGACCAACAGCGGGAGCGACCGGGTGAGCAATTTGACGCTGGCTTGCCAGCCGTGCAATCAGCGCAAGGGCGCGCGGCCGGTGGAAGACTTCCTAAAGACCAAGCCGGACACCCTCAAGCGCGTGCTGGCCCACGCCAAGGCGCCGCTGAAAGACGCGGCGGCGGTCAACGCGCCCCGGTGGGCGCTGACCGACCGGCTCAAGGCCCGCTGGCCGACCGCGTTCGGGAGCGGTGGGCGCACCAAGTTCAACCGGACCCGGCAAGGTTTTGCGAAAGACCATTGGATCGACGCGGCTTGCGTCAGCGATTCCGGCGAGCGGGTGACGATCCGCGACGGCTTCAGGCCGCTGGGCATCGTCGCCAAGGGACGCGGAACCCGTCAGGTGGTCCGCACCGACAAATACGGGTTCCCACGCGGCAAGGCCGGTCGCATCAAGCGGGTTTTCGGGTTTTCGACGGGCGATAGAGTCAGGCTGGTGCAACCGGCCGGCAAGTATGCGGGCGTCCACGTTGGCCGATTGGCGGGAATCAGGGCGACCGGACAGCTCGACATCGCGACCGCGACCGCCACGATCACCGCCAGCCACAAGAATTTCACCCTGATACAGCGAGGCGACGGGTATGGCTACGCGATGTAGCCAACCGAGCGAAAAGACGGCGGCGACGGAACGATCGGGCGGCCGGACGCCCCGCTCCGAGCGACGCCACGAACGCGCCACGGCGCGGCGTTGTGGCGTCGAGTCTCTACGCGATGGCTCAAGCCGGCCGGGTCGTCGCGCATCCGTGCGCTCCTTCTCGGGTTTTTCGGTGTTTCGCGCGCCGGCCGCGACCCCTCGCGCGCGGGCGCCTGTTGGGCGGCCGCCGGCCGCCGGGATAGGACACGTGTGACAAAGCCGACCGGGCGGGCGCGCGCGCCGGGCGCATCGGGCGCGGCGGACAAACCGCCGGCGCCCGCCGGCAAGCGCGGCCGCGCCTTCGCCACGCTCAACGCCGTCCTGAAACCCCACCTGCGCCGCAGCGCCGACGGGCGCAAGGTGGTGGCGAACGCCACCGTCGCCGACCGGGCGGAGTTTTACAGCCGCATGGTGCGCCAGCTCCACGAGCTGGGCTACCGGTTCGAGGACGTCGGCAACCTCAAACCCAAGCACGTCGAAGCGCTGATGCGGCGCTGGGAGGCGGAGGGGCTGTCGGCCTCGACCCTCCAGAAGCGCTTTTCCTACCTCACCCTGCTCTGCCGCTGGCTCGGCAAGGCGAGCATGCTGCGGCCGGGGCCGTCGTATCTGAACAACCCCGACGCTTTCCGGCGCGGCTACGCCGCCACCCGCGACCGCTCCTGGACGGCGGCCGGGGTGGACCCGGACGAAAAAATCGCCGAAGTCGCGCGGGCGGACCCGGACGTGGCGCGGGTGTTGCGCCTCCAGAGCGCCTTTGGCCTGCGCGTGCAGGAAGCCTCCCTGCTCGCGCCGGAGCGCGACTGGGACGGCGCGGGCTGGCTGCGGGTGACGGCCGGCACCAAGGGCGGGCGGCCGCGCGCGGTGCCGGTGGAAACCGAAAGCCAGCGGGCCGCGCTCCTGGAGGCCGCGCGGCACGCCGGGGCCACCGGCCGCTCGATGATCCCGCCCCGGTACGACCTCAAGCAGTGGCTGGACCGCTGCTATCACGTGTTCGGGCGCTGCGGCATCACCCGCGAAGGCGGCCTAGTCAGCCACGGCCTGCGCCACCAGTACGCCAACGACCGCTACGAGGAGCTGACCGGCGAGCCCAGCCCGGTGCGCGGCGGCGCGGCGGTGGCCGGCGACGACCACCGCCGCGCCCAGCTGGAGGTCTCGGCCCGGCTGGGCCACGCCCGCCCCTCGATCACCCGCGCCTACTACGGCAAGCCGGGCGCGGGCGAAAGCGCCGCGCCGACGCCCGCGGATGCCGCCGCCGCGCGGGCGGCTGCGCCCGAGGGCGTTCGCCCCGTGTCGCGGGCCGAGCGCCGGGTGCAGCGGCAGGTGCTGGGGGAGCGGGTGCGCGCGCGCGTCGGCCTGCGCGCCGACGGCCGGGGTCCGGTGGCGCCGGGCACGCTGGCGCTGCGCGAGCGTTTGCTGGACGGGATCGTCAACGCCTTGGCCCGCGCCGGCGACCCGCTGCTCGCGCCGGAGCGCCTGCGCGCGGCGCAGGTGGACCGCCTGCTCGCCGGCTGGCGGGGGCTGGCCCCGCAAACCGCGCGCCACCACGTCCAGTTTCTGGCCCAGCTCTGCGGCTGGCTGGACCGGCCCGAGTTGGCGCGCCGCGCCCGGGCGGCCTGGGCGGACGGCCGGGCGGGCCGCGCCGCCCCCCCGCCGCCCGGCCCCTGGCCCGAGGAAGAAATCCGCGCCCGCCTGGACGCGATCCGCGCGGTCGACCCCCGCGCCGCCCTGCACCTGTCGCTGGTCCGCACCTTCGACCTCACCCACCGCCAGGCCGCGCGGCTGCAACCGGCGGCGGCCTACCGCGACGGCGCGCTGGAGGTGATCTGGGAAGCGCCCGAGGGCCGGGTGCTGCGCGTCCCCGTCGCCGGCGAGCGCCCGCGCGCGGTGCTGGCGGAAGCGCTGGCGCTGCTGCCGGACCCCCGGGAGAGCGTCTGCCCGCCCGGCCTGTCGACGGCCACCTGGCTGCGCAAGGTCTACGACCTGCTGCGGGGCGTCGGGGGCATCGGCGGCCCGGGCGGGCCGGCCTTCGCCGCGCTGCGCGACCCCGGGGCCCCGGCGCCCGAATCCCTCGACCGGGACGCCTACCTGCTGGCGCGGTCCGGCCTGGTCCCGCCGGGCCGTCGCGGGCGCTGAGCGGTGGCCGCGCCCGCGCGCTACCCGCCCAAGCTCGACCCCCGGTCGGTGGCGCGGCTGCGGGCGGGCAGGGTGCCGGTGAAGTGGCTGAGCTGCGGCCTCTGCCGGCGCTGCGGCCCGGTGCTGCTGCCGGGCGAGGGCCAGGATTACGGCGAGCTGCCGGAGTGCCCCTGGTGCCTGGTGCGCCGGGGCGGTCTCGCGATCCCCTCGCTCGCCTTTGTCCGGGCGCGCCTGCGGGAGCGCTGGCCGCGCCTGCCGGAGTATTTCACGACCGGGCACCCGGACCGGTCGCCGGAAAGCGCCCCGGCCATCGCCGTGCCGGGGGAGATGGGCGCGGCGACCGTCGGGCGGGCGGACCCTCGGCGCGCGTCGCCGGACACCGGGTCCCCGGGCGTTCTGGCCCGCGTCGCGGCGGCCGGGGGCGCAGCCGGCCCCGAGGACGCGGTGGGGCACATCGGCGAAGTCCCGCACCACCCGCTGGACGCGGCGTGGATCGAGGGCCTGCTGGCGCGCGTGCCCGACCCGGTGCGCCGCTCGGCCCTGCGCCGGCGCTACGGCGAGATTTACCGCGCCGCGCTCGACGCCGAACCGAGCCCGATTCGAAAGGAAGGCCGCGCGCGCTTCGCGGCCAATTCCGATTTGCGGGAAGAGATCGAGGGGGAGGCGGGCAAGAACGCTAGCCGTTCCGAAAGACTGCCGACTTCAGGCGGAGCAAGCTGGGGGCTGAGATCGTCTACGTTGAAGTCGCGGGCATCGAACCGGGATCGACCGGCGAAATAGCCGGCCTGGAAGGCTATGAAAACACCTCGGCGGATCGCGGATTTTCGGATGCCGGGGAGCGGATCAAGGCCGTTATCAGCGCCTTGGCGAGCACGGTGCACCAGGCGGCGGAAACGGTGAAGCCAGACGAATGGACGCTGGAAATCAAGATCGGATTCAGCGGCCGGCGCGGCGCGCCGGTCGCGTCGCCTGCAACCGCCCTCACGTGCTCCCGGCTTGTGCGCCGACGAGCAGGATTCGCACTAGAGCCGCCAGCGCCTTTCGTCGGTTCTCCGGCGCGAGGAGGGGGCTGTCGGGGGGCACGTCCTCCGCCAAGTCGAAGCGGGCGCGAAGGTAGTCTTGTTCCAGGGGGTCGGCCGAGGCGAAGTTGAAGCCCAGCCCCTCCAGCCGGTGGCGCAGCGCTCGCAGTTGCGACTGTTCCGCTTCGTCTAGCTCGGTGCGAGCCGACAGCCGGTGGAGTGTCGCCACATCCTGTTGGGTGGGCCGGTCCAGGCACGATGCGTGGTCGAACACCTCGCTGGTCAGCACGCCCGCGAACCCCATCCCGCGCGGGTTGATGATCGGGCGGGCCGCATCGATCCGCCGCGCGCCGGGGGTCCGGCGCAGAATTTGGACCTGCTCTTTCAATAAGCTGGCGACGGTGATGGGCTGGTGAGTGGCGAACACGATGTGGCTCGGGGCGCGCCCTGCGATGCTCTCGCCCGCGAAAGCGGCCAGCCGGTCCGACAGAGTCGCGCAGTCGCGGGGGTACAAGTGGGAGTCGGGGCCGTCGAGCAAGACCAGGTTTCCGCCCTCGGCCGCGTGGCGCAGCGCGCCCAGCACCGCCCGCTTTTGGCGCTCGCTGTCGCTCGCCGCATCGTCGGGCGCGCCTTCGAAGCGCCCGGGCTCGAAAACATCGCGCGGTCGCGGGTTCGTCCCCGACGAATAGCCGATTAGGCGGCGCGGCAAAAAGGCCCCGCCGGCATCCAGAAAATGGGCGAGCGCCAGGGGCGTCCCCTCGGCCGGCCCATCCTCCGAGGCCGGCGCGGCGGCGATGCGGTAGGGGTCTTCGCGATCCGGGTCCGCGTCGATGCGGAGGCGGGTTTCGCCCGCGCGGTAGGTGAGGGTGTAGGCGAAGGCGGGCGCGGGCTTTCCCGCCATCAGGTCGCGAAAGAGCACGGCCAGCGCCTCCAGCGCGGTGGACTTGCCGGTGCCGCTTTCGCCGACCAGCGCGGTCACCCCGCGATCTCGGGCGAAATCGAGGGTGACGGCTTTCAGGGGTCCGAAGCAGTGTGTCGGGCTGTTCTTGGGGCTGCCGATGGTGAACTGTTCGAGTTTCATGGCGGGTCTGGTACCGGTGGTGGACGATGCGTCCAGCATCTCGCCGGAGCCGGCCGGGGCAAGCGCGTGCCGCCGCCCGGCGTTCTGGCTCGCGTCGCGCCGACCCGGTGCGCCGCTCGGCCCTGCGCCGGCGCTACGGCGAGATTTGCCGCGCCGCGTCAGACGCCGAACCGAGCCCGATCCGCAAAGACGGCAAGGCCCGGTTCGCGGCCAATTCCGATTTGCGCGAGCGGATCGAGGCGGAACCGGCGCAGAAAAAACCGAGGGGATTTTAGCTTGAGCGATTCCGACCGCCGCCCGGTGGCGGTGTCCGACCTGGCCCAGCTCGCCCGCTGCGAGCAGCAGATACTGCTGGATCTGGCGCACGGCAAAAACCGCCCGGCCGACCGGGAGCGGCTGGCGGCGGCCGGCAAGGTCGAGCACGCCCGCCACGACGCCTTGGCCAGGCGCTATCAAAGCGGCGCGCCGGCGGGCGACCGCCGATGCTTCGTGGCCTCGGCCGCGTACGGCGAATCCGCTCGCGAAACCGACGCGCTGCGCGCCTGGCGGGATCGGGCGCTGCGGCCCACTCCCTGGGGTCGCGGCGCGATCCGGCTCTATTACCGCCTCTCGCCGCCGCTGGCCCGACTGCTGGAGGGCCATCCCCGGTGGCGGCGGGCGGCGCGGTGGCTGCTGGATCGCGCGGTGCGCCGGCTCGAACGGCGGGGGGGGTGAGCGTGGAACATTGGGCCGGTTGGGTTGTGCTGTTGATCGTGGTCGCCGCCGTCCTGTGGCGGGGCCGGGGCCGGGGGCGCGCGGCCTGGCTCGCCCGCGAGCGGATGCCGGACGAACTCGTGTCGGCCCGGCTGCTGGCCAGCGAGCGGCACTTCCGCTGCGAGCGTCCGGTGGCGCTCGCCGGCGCGCCCGACCAGATCTACGGGCTCGCGGACGGCCGCGCGGTGCTGGTCGAGACCAAGCGCCGGCCGAGGCCCGAGGTGCATGACGCCGACATCGCCCAGCTCTCGGCCTACCGGCTGTTGCTGGCCGGCCAGCGCGCCTTTCGCGATGGGGACCTCGCGGGGTACGGCTACCTGCGGCTGGTCACCGCGCGCGGCGTGGTCTACCGCCGGGTGGCGCTGTGGGACGCGGGGCGGGTCGTCGCGCTGCACCGCCGCTACTGGGCGCTGCGGCCACCGGGGACGCTGCGGGCAGGCGCGGGCGTAGATGAAACGCGGGCGGTTGAGGGGAACGCCGAGCGGGCGGCTATCCTTCGCCGACTTCCTGTCTTGCCGAGTAGGATGAGCGGCGAGCTATCGCTCACCCACGCCTCAGACGCCACTGATTTCGTCCGCCAGCTCCTCGACGGTCACTTGGCAGGCGGGTACCTGGCGACGGTGGAGTTCATCGAGGAAGTCGGCCCGCGCCAAGCCGGCTAATTCGGCGGCTTTGCCTTGAGAGACCGTGCCCTGGGCGTACCATTGGACGGCGGCGGCGACCCGCATTTCGCGGGCGAATTCGGCGGGCGATAGCCGCAGCGCGCTGAATGCGGACGGATCGACATCAAAAGTGATGGTCGTCATGAGTTGTGCCCCGATTATGTCATCGTAGTGTGGCACGAAAAAAGAGGCCAGCAAACGGGCGCGGCGATAACCGCCAATCTCTGCCGGCGCTGCGGCCACCGGGGACGCTGTGGGCGGGCGCGGGCGTAAGCCGCTGTCGGGCGTCACAGGGGAGGGAAGTCGTGCATCCTTTGCATTGAAGGACTCCAGGGATGGAGGACGACCCCGCCCGCTTGAGGCGAGGCAAAGGGCCTTCGGATCGCCCGCCTTGATGGGCGGGCGCGGCGATTCTGTCCAGAGCGCGCCGACGGGCGGCTGTTTAATGTTATCCGCGCCGGTTTTTCGGCATGGAGTCGCGCCTCTGTACGGCTAGAAACACCCGTTTGTGTTATACTTTCAATGTGTTGATTCAGCGCGCCTACAAATTCCGATTCTACCCAACACTCGCTCAGCGTCGGCAATTGGCGGTGGAATTTGGCCATGCGCGCTTTGTCTGGAATCGCTGCCTTGATCTTCGAGGCAAAGCGTGGGCAGAACGGCAAGATCGGCATAACTACGTCTCGCTCAATCGGCTGGTTACAGAGTGGAAACGCGGTGAATTTCCGTGGTTGGCTGATTCGACGGCGGTCTGTTTGGTGCAAGCGCTTCTGGATCAGGACAAGGCGTTTAAAAACTTCTTCGAGAAGCGCGGCCACTACCCCAAATTCAAAAGCCGTTATGACCGGCAAGCCATCCGCTATCAGTTGGATCAACGCCAGATTGAGCGCACCTACCATGCTGGAGAAACGCTTAAGCTGCCCAAACTCGGAACGCTCAACCTCCGCTGGTCGCAAATCCCCGCTGGAACACCCAAGATGGTCACGGTCAGCAAGACCCCCGATGGTCGCTACTTCGTCAGCTTCGCCTGTGAGGTCGAAATCAGTTCTTTGCCGCTGACGGGTCAGACGATAGGCGTGGATTTGGGCATCAAAGACGTAGCGGTCAGTAGCGACGGCTGGAAGTCGGGAAATCCTCGTCACCTCAAAAGCCAGTTGAAGCACTTGAAGCGCCAGCAACGCTTTTTGTCCCGCAAGCAAAAAGGCAGCCACCGCCGATACCGGCAACGGCTTAAAGTTGCAAGGATGCATGCCCGTATCGCCGCCATGCGTCAGGACTTTCTGCACAAGACCACCACAGCCCTGGTGCGGCGGGCCGATGTCATCGCCTTGGAAGACTTGAACGTCAAGGGAATGCTGAAGAATCACCATCTGGCTGGCGCGATTGCCGATGTGGGCATGGGCGAATTTCGCCGCCAGATCGAATACAAAGCCGCCTGGGCTGGGCGCAAGGTCGTTGTCGTGGATCGCTGGGCGCCCACCAGTAAGACCTGCGGTCATTGCGGGAGCCACCAACGGCGAATGCCGCTGTCGGTTCGGGAATGGACGTGTCCCGACTGCCAGACGCGCCATGACCGGGACGTGAACGCGGCCAACGTGATTCTGAAACTTGCTACGGCGGGGAACGCCGGATGTCATGCGCGTGGAGGGGGCAAGAACTTGGGCGATCATGAATCACCCACCCCCGTTGAAGCGCGAACCGATGCCGAAAAATTCATCGAAGCGGCCGGTCTGGAACGGGCCGCGTAGATGAAAGGCGCGGATTCCAATTGATCTGGTCGGTTTTTGGCTGCCGTGTTCGGTGGCGCTGTTTTTCTCGATCGGCATCTGCAAGAAAATGCGTTGTCCGGACGGCCTGCTGTGGCTGGCGGCAACCTTCATGGCCTTTGCCGCGACCGAGGTGATCGACAGTCCGGTGTCGGTGGGAACCGCTTATAGTTTGGTGGCGGTTTATTACCTGATCGCGGCCCGGCTTCGCCCGTCGCGCCCGCCGGTTCCGGCGCGCATGGTGTTCGCCCTGATGTTTTTCAGCGTCCTGATCCCCGATGTCCTGGTGGCGCGGTTCGCGCCGTTGCCAGCTGGTGCGAACCAGGCGACGGTCGGGGGTTTTGGTTGTCATGATGGCTTGCTGCTCAAACCTCTTGCCGTCGGTTTTTTGTATTTTTTACCCTGCTTGATCCATAGCCTTACCGTCGTTCCCGACGCTTTCGAAAGAGCCGCTATTCCGATCCGGCCGTTCGATTTCATAGGTTTTTAGACCCGCTTGCACGTGTCCGCGCACGTTGCACGCGGACACGCACCCGCGCCCGCCTGGAAGGTTCCGCGCTCGACATGCGCGGACACTCGGCCCCCCGCACTCGCCCGCGCGGCTCGGGCCTTCATGCGGTGCGTGGGTGGCGATCCCTCTATTCGCTGCTCCCAGCGAGGTTGGCTAAAACGCCGGTCGCGTAGACCCAGTTAGTAAAGCTGGTCGAATAATAAACTCCCCCGTTGCCGGCGAGGCCGGCCAAGTCGGCTTGCCCGTCGCCGTCGAAGTCGCCGGCCACCAGCCGGACCAGCATACCGGGGATGTTTTGCCAGCGGACGAAATCGGTCGAGTAGTAGATGCCACCGTTAGCAGTCAAACCCGCCAAATCGGCTGTGCCGTCGCCGTCGAAGTCGCCGGCCACCAACCGGTTCAAGATGCCAGGGATGTTTTGCCAGCCGGAAGGTGAGGGAATAGAAGATTTGACCATTGCCGGCGAGGCCGGCTAGATCGGCTGTGCCGTCGCCGTCGAAGTCGCCGGCCACCAGCTGGTTCAGCACGCCGGGAATATTTCGCCAGGAACGCAAGTCGGTTGTGTAGTAAATGGTTCCGTTGCCGGCGAGGCCGGCCAGATCGGTTTTCCCGTCAGCCGGCCGACCCGACTTCTCAGCAGAACCGGCAAGACCAGAAAGAGGCGTTCCAGAAAGGCGGAACCACGGAAACCCGTAATTCTGGGAGTCTGACGCTGCCCGCGTCGCCGTACCAGGTCATGGCCGGCACGGGGATCGCCGGCGCGCTGGTCACGGGCATCAAGTCGGACTTGCCGGGCGACGTGATCGCCACGGTGACGGAGCCGGTCTACGACACAGCGACCGGGCGCTTCCTCTTGATCCCGCAGGGTTCGCGCATCTTCGGGCGCTACAATAGCCAGGTCAGCTACGGGCAAAGCCGGGTGCAGGTGTTGTGGAACCGCGTCATCCTGCCGGACACGTCTTCGCCGGCGCTCGACAACCTTATGGGCACCGATCCGGCCGACTACGCCGGCCTGGAGGATGGTGTCGATTGGCATTGGGATCGCATCTTCGCCGGCGCGGCACACTCACGACGCTGCTGGGCGTCAGCGCCGAGCTGGCTGCGCCGGAGAACCGGCAGGATGGCAATCGCGTCATCATCGCCGGGCGGGACAGCTTGCAGGACAGCGTGAACCAAGTCGGGCAGGAAGTGACCCGGCGCAAACTTAACGTCCAGCCGACCTTGACCGAGCGGCCAGGCCTGCCGGTGCGCATCATCGTCAAGCGCGATCTGGTGCTGCGGCCCTATCAGCCGTTGTTCTTCAACCGGGGGACTGCACGATGAGCACAACCAAGAAGCTGCGCCTGGGGCCGCTGCCCAAGACCGAGAGCATCAAGCTGACCTTCGCGTGCCCGGCCAGTCTGAAAGCCGACCTCGACCGCTACGCCGCGCTGCACGCGCAGGCGTATGGCGAAGCGGTCGATGCCGTCACGCTGATCCCGCACATGCTGGAGGCGTTCATGGCAAGGGATCGAGGCTTTCGCCGAAAGTGGTCAGAGCAGAAGTAGTCGCGTTGCTACGGCTTCAAGACAGCAACGCAGTCTATGGCCTTGCAGCAGGAGGGTTGGTGTATAGGCATCGCACAGCATCAAAACGTGATGTCGGGCGCGAGTGATCCCGACGCGCACCAGCTTGCGGCTGCGTGGATGGGGCGCTGACTCACGAGGAGAAAGCAGCGGGCTGCTTTGGGAATTGTCGAAGATGATGATCGCGTCGAACTCTTTGCCCTTCGACTTGTGGATGGTCATGACGTGGATGTCTCTCAGGTCGGTTCCGCCAGACAGCAGCTGGTCTTCGGCAATCGCCGCATCGAGCGCGCCGCGGGCGTTTCGATAGGCTCCCTTCGTCTGCCAGAGTTCGGTCAGCGCCGCGGAAATGCGGCGACCGCGCTGAAAAGCGACAAGCTGTTCGGCATCCTCGGCAATGGATTGAAATGGGTTGGCACCCGCGTTGCGGAGGATGCTGCGCGCGTCCAGCCAATCGCGCTTCGGTTCTCCTGTGAACTCGTGGGTACGCAGTGTGCGCAGTGCATCCAAGAGCTTGGATGCCACTCCGTTAGCGCGAGGGGAAGTTCCGCCGCGGCCTTGTATCGCGCTCGCTGCCAACCGCTGTGCCGTAGCAAGGTTAGTGTTTCCGCCTCGCGCCCGAAAGACCGTCGCTGCAAGATCAAGCCCATCGGCCAGTTCCAACAGCTCATCCGCTGCTGGTCTGCGCGGCTCCAGCATGAACGCCACCATGCGACTGGAAAGCAGCACTGATGCTTCGTCGATCATCACCCGATGCGGGATCAGGTTCGTACCATCGCCGGTCAGTGCGCGGGAGATGACGTTGACACCGCGCCCCCATGTCGCCAGTACGGCTACGCTCTCGATGTCGCCCTGAGCCGCCTCCTTGGCGCGCTGGATAGCGATTCCAATTGACTGGCGGATCGCGCGGTCACGATATTCTCGATTGGCGCGATAGTTCATGCGCGACACACCTCGGTAGGCTGCTCCTCGCGGTGTATTCAGTAGCACGTCGTTGGCAAAGGCGACAATCTCTGAGTCAGGGCTTCGGTGATTCTCGCCCGCCAGATCCACTTGCAGCGGTTTCAGGGCAGCCATGATGTGCGTCACCCGGTCTGAGCTGACGTCTGGCCTGAAATCGTAAATTTGCTGGTCCAGGTCAGCGAGGCACATCATCTGAGTGCCGGCGGATAGCAGCCGGACGCATTGCCACTGATCTTCTGCGGTGTCTTGCGCCTCATCCACAACAATCAGCGGAAAGCACGACGAGAAAAGTTCTCGCAGACGCGCGCTTCGGGAAAGTAGCTCATGAGCCTTTGGGGCGAACAGGTCGAACGCGACCATTCCTCTCTCTCGGAACAGACGCTCGCGCTCCACGTTCCAATCGCCACCGCTGTTCTCGAACTCGTGCCGCATCGCGGCCTCATCGTGAGGCATCAGTAGCCGCAACGACCGCGGGGTGCCGAGCAGGTATCCATAAGCCTGCAAGATGCGCCAGAAGAACGAATGGAAGGTTTGAATTGACAGTTTGCTTTGCAGAGCGGCGGGCAACTGCGTCTTGCTCGCCTCGACAACGCGCGCAACGGCGGCGCGCGAAAAGCTGAGAAAAAGGACTGATTGACCAGATGACAAACCCCGTTCGATGATGAGTCTGGCCTTGGCCAATGCGATGGTCGTCTTGCCGCTGCCTGGGCAACCCGTAACGAGGATGGCACCGTCCTCGTCGAGAATGCTTTGTCGCTTCGCGCAGATGACCAGGGCCACGATCTAGAGTTCCTCGGAGTCGTCGGCCGTTGCCTCGTTGTTACCTGCCGCGTCTACGTGGGCCTCGGCTGGCGGGGCAGGTACTTCCTTGCGCTTTGGCTTCGGATAGCGTTGATAGATGTCGGCGAGGAAGTCGGTGATGGTCTTGGGCAACTCAGCCACAGAACAGAGTTGCAGCAGCTTCGCCGCGCCGCCTTCACCTTTTAGGCCTTTCAGCGTGGAGGTGGTCAGCTTGCGTAGTTCGTCGTCAGCAGGGCGGACTGCCGGAATCCCGAACCGGCCATCGGTGTCCTCGGCGCGCAGAGCGTCCAGATACTGCCACTGGCGATCCAGCGGCGTTTCTTCGGCCATCAGCACCTCGGCGCCTTTTTGCTGGATTTCCTTGGCTACCATGTAGCTGCTCTGCAGGGCAGTGACTTCCGCATCCGTGCGTTTCTTGCGATCGAAGAAGGCAAAGGCCGGCGTGCCGATCTCCTTGAAGAAGGCCCCCAGTTTCTCCAGATTCCCGTCGCCGTCAGCGTTGATGACGCATAGGCCGGCCACGTCCAAGGGAACCAGGGCAGGGTCGTTGTCTTCCATCCTCTGTGCAGCCACCAGCAAGGCATCTTGTTCGGTGATGCCCTCGCCGACGATCACGCCTTGGCCGAGCATGGCTTCCGCGATGGCCCGGCGGAAGTTCTGTCGATAGTTCTTGGCCTTCATTCCGGCGGGGAGCTTGATCGCTGTGCCGGTCAACGTGCCTTGTTCGTCGCGGTTGAGTTTCAGAATCCCGTCAGGCTCGAATCGTTCGATGACGTAGGGCGAGTGCGATGTGACGAAGCACTGCGAGGTTTCTTCGAGAAGGTAGTTCGCAATCCGCCGCTGCGTGTGGGGTGGGAGGGCGATCTCGGGTTCTTCCATCGCAAAGATGACGTTGTCCTTCTTGAGGTCGGCGATGAAGGTCAGCAGTGCCAGCAGAAGCGTGTTCAGCGTTCCGCTGCCGGCCTGCTGGAACGGCACGGCTTCCTCGCCGCGGCCCATCGTCAGGAAGAAGGCGATGGTCTTCCGCAAGTGCTCGCGCGTGAGTTGCGAGACGAACAGGCGGGTCGAGCGGCCCGCGCCGCCAGGTGCGATGTACTCCGCCAGCCGGGCCTCGATTTCATCCAGGATCGGCCCCAGCTCCGTGGCGTCGGCGTCTATCGGTGGATTGAGGGTTGCCAGTCGGCGACGGATGCTCTCCCACATCCCTTTGCGGGCTTCTTTCATCCGCAGGATGTTGTCGAGCAGCGTGCCGCGCTCCAGGCTCAATGCACGCGAGCCGGTACGGATGGTGCGTAGGTAAAGGAAGCCTATCGCTCGCTTGACCTTGGTGGGGATCGACCTGGGATCGGCGGCATCATCGTCGTCGTTTCGGCCGTAGATCGTCTTGGCGAAGAACTGGTCTTCTTCGATGTCGTATTGGGCGACCGTGATCAGGCGAAGGCAGAGTTCCACGTTGGGATCGTCGGCGTTGCCAATCTCGCCTTCGCCGAGAAGGCGCTTGTCAGCCTTGTGCCAGAACTCCAGGTTGGCTGCGCAGAGCTTCTTGATATCGTCGGTGAGATCGGCGAGGACAACTTCGATGCGGATAGAAATGGGTGTTTCGCCGTCTTCGCTTAGATAGCCTGCATTGCGGAAATCGAACTCCTCAACGGGGGGTGTTCGATTCAGGCGATCCGGGCCAAGCACAAGATCGAGTGCTTCGCAGATCGTGCTCTTGCCGACATTGTTGCCGCCGATCAGAAGCGTATGCCCTGAAAAATGAAGCTCCGCCTTCTTGATGCCGCGGAAGTTATCTATCTGCAATCGCGAAACACGCATGGCTCCCCCAAGCAGTCCTTGTTGATCTTGTTGTCGCTACACGGCAGCCCTGTTCGCCTTGGCTTCCAGGTCAGCACATGCCTTTAACAGTTCATCGAAGGATAGGGCATCGCCCACCATCACTTCGTCTGCCAGCATGGCCGCGTAGTCCTTGGCGAGAGCTGCCTTAGCCTCGCCTTCGGGGACGATTTTCAGATGCCCCGTGGTCGCGGCCCCGTAGTCGATGACTCGGCCATCCGCATCCTTCTCGATGAAGAAATACGACTTGTGGCGGGCGACGGCGGCGGCCACCGCACGATCCGCGATCACGGCTGCGAAATGAGGGCTTCGAGCGATCGCGGCCAGGTCGTGCCAGTGCCGCGCATAGCGTTCGCTGCGGATGCGGCCTTGCGCGCAGAACACATGCGCAGCCGTAGCCTTCTCCCAAAAGGTCCGCGCGACGCTCATAACCAGTGGTGAGGCGACGGGGAAAGACACGGCGGCCAGGTGGGCCGCGATGTCGCAAGCGACCGGGAATACCTGATGCGGCTCGCCAGTGGCTCGGCCGCCGAACTCCAAGGTGACGACAGGTGCCACGTATCCCGTGCCCTGTGCCTGAGCAGGATAGTGCAAGAGCAGTTTGTCGTTGTCTTGGCCGCCGAGTTCAAGTCGTGCGCTCAATCGCTCATGGGCCAACGCCGCTTGAATCACTGGCTGCACGTCTTGCGTGATCCAGGTCGGCAGTCGATGCCGCACAGCTTGCGTCCATTTGCCAGCCTGACTGCGGCTTGCCGGCAGCTCGCCGCCTTCGCCGATCAGGTCCGGGATCAGCGTTCGGATGTCGTAGGTCAGGTCGATGTCTTCGGAGAAGCGGTCGATGACCTTGTAGACCTTCGACAGCGACGTGCCGCCTTTGAAGGTCAAGTGGGCCGACAGTGGCGACTCGAACAAGGCACGCAGTGTCCACACCACCCACACGTCCTTTTCGAGCAAGTGGACGGGGCGGCCGGTTTCGGCTCGCCCGTATTCCAGCGCTTCGCGTTGATCCTTCTTGCTCAGGTCAAAGAAATACTCAGCCACGCGCGGCTTCCTCGCCGATGGCTTGTGCCATCCAGCCGGGCAGCGTCGCACGTGCCGCGGCCAGCGCCTGCCATTCGGAACGGGGAAGGGTACGGCGCAGCGATGCCAGCGACTGGCCGGCGTGTGTGGGTCCGATCCAGGCCAGCGCGCGCACGGCCGCGCCAGCCGGTCGCGTGCCCAGGGCGAGCATCCAGCGCGGCGCATGCTTCACCAGCACCTCGGAACGCCCGAGCTTCAGCTTGCGGGTCCGGCCGGATGTCAGATAGACCTCGCGGATCGGCACCTGCTGCGTCAGGCCCAGCGCATTGGCCGCGTTGGCGCCGTGCGGCACGACGATTTCGCCGCTTTGTTCGGCTAGAGCCTTGACGACCTTCTCGGGCGCGGGAGCGCGCGAGCCGAAGCGGCTGGAGATTGGGGCGGCATAGGCGCCCCGCGCCACGCGCAGCAGCGTGCCGGCCTTGGCGAGACGCGAGAACGCCTGATCCACCGCCGACCGGCTACCCAGGTGCAAGAACTCCTTGGGCGACAGTACGCCGCCCTCGGGGAGGGAGCGCGCTTGTAGAAGGATGGTCTTGGGCAGCGTGTTCATGAGAACCTCTCAGTGAGAAATGATACACCAGTTTCTGACATCTTGGAGGTGACAAGATTCCGCCAACCACGGGCGGAAAGGGCTAACTGATTGAGGGTGTAGGGGAGGCTGGAACGTGCTGCGGGAAGCCCCGGCGAGCGCCGTCAAAGTACGCCATCACACGCTAGGCTATGCCCCAGTTTCCGGGGCGATCTCGTGGGGCAAATTTGGGGCAAATTGCCCGCCAAAACATGTCAATCCAAGCCCATTTCGCACCTCAGCGAACGTCAGCGTAATTTTCCTAAATTATTGACAGAAAAGAATATTGTGGCGATGACGAGCCTATACCGAATCACTGTGCTTACACAATCGGCGGATGTTGCCCTATGGCTTGCAACTGGTGGGATTGAGCGCCTGGCTCGGGGAAGACCCGAATCCCGGCGAAGCCGCCAGGAAACTGCTGCGGCGCTGGCTCTGGCTGACCGGGTTTGCCAGTTGGTTCGGCCAGGGGAACCCGTCCCGTTATGCTGCGGTACTCGCCGAACTGCGCGATCAGGCTCGCAAGGTGACCCAGCAGGGATCTGCGGTTCCGGAGAGGCTGGAGCACCTTCCCTGGAATACCCCGACAGAGCCGTTTCCCGAACGCTATGATCTGCGCAGTGCCCGAGTGCGAACCCTGCTTTGCCTGCTGGCTCGCCACGGAGTCGTCGAGCCGAACGGCGAGCACAAAAATGTGGCGGCCATCGCCGATGATTTCGCTCGCAATGGACCCGAGGCCATGCGGACCCTCTGGGTTGGCTCCCCGTCATTGAGATCCAGCCCAGCCAATCGAATGTTTAATGTTTTTGGAGAAGAACCTGGCCAGGCGCGCACCCTGTTACGAAAGATTCAGGATCATGGACAGGACTTTCTTGAGTCGCACCTGTTGCCCTGTCCGTTAGGCGACGCCCTCAACAATCCCGATAAAATGGAAAGCGTGCTCGCGAGCCGGTTGCAAAGTATGATCGAGTTGGAGCGCGAATTTATGACCGAGCTGGAAATTCAGGCGCCGGCATCGGCCCAAACTGGGAAGAGCCTAATCGATCAAGACGACGAGCCACCATTGACAAGTTTTGATTCCGAATAACTGTCGGTGCCTCTCCGGACCTTCGGAAATGAACGTCGACCCACGAATCGCAACACTAAACCGGCGTGCAAATCACCGGCGATTGAAAAGCCAGCACCCCACAAACGGTCTCGATCCGGGCGCGTCGATAGGCGTTAGCGATAGGTTTGCAATTCCAAGTCAGGAGATAATCCCCGCCGAGCGCGGCCGCAATCGCGCCGGCGGCTACCGGAAGATTGCCAACACCTGTGGGGCGCGCCGGTGGCCGGTGTCGGCGCCTGAATTTCCAGCTCGGTCATCAATTCGCGATGTTCCAAGATCAATCCCCGGCATCGCGCAGCACCTTCGAGTAGAGGGCGTCGCCGATCCAGAATCCGGCCACATGGCGGAGGTCGTCCAATAAGGGGCGGATCGACTCGATCAGGTTTCTTTTGCGCGCCAGCAATAGCGCGCCCATCAAGCCGGTGGTGGCCAATTCCAGGCGTTGGGCGACCGCGCGGCCGCGGCGCTCGTCGATCAACAGCAAACGGGCCTTGGCTTCCACCGCGCAAGCGATCGCTTCCGCTTCGCCGGAGTCGAGCTCCAAGCGCAACGAGGTCACCAAGGGCCGGTTGCCGACGGCGTGACGGCGAATCCAAGAGGCCGCTCGCACCTCCGAGGCGCCCGGCGCGCCCGGCTGGATAACGGCAATTTCGTGGAATACCGCCTCGGGGATGGTGATCTCGCCGAACAGGGCGGGCAATAGGTCGAGCCGGCCGATGCAGGCCAGATTGATGATCGGCGAGGTGTTGCTGACGATCAATTAAAGCATTCCCAATCGCTGCAGAGTGGCCATGTCCTGTTCAAGCTCCGGCACGTCGTAATGGGGGGAAATGCCCCGGCTGGCGAGCAGGTGCTGGAAAGGGATGGGCCTCATTTCCGCGAGTTCGGCGGCCTGCATCAAGGTCAGCCGGTCTCGCTCGAACAGCATCACCGCCAATTCTCGCTTCAATTCCGTCGCGGTCAGGTGTGCGGCAAAAAGAGTTTCGTCGGGTATCACCACGGCCATGATTGCGGTCTCGGAGTGCGCAGTTGTTGGAACGGGTCGTGTCGTGCGGGTTTGTCCGACGCGCCGGCGCCCGGATCGAGCGGATATTTAACGGCCTTGCCCGGCGGGCCGGCAACGGTTTTCCTGGTGGCGTTTTGGGTTAATTCGAGAAAAAACGGGGCGGTGCGTCGCGGCGGCGGGTTACGCCGAACGTACGATGAAGCTCCCGACCGGTAAAGCAGACCCGCTGCAATCCGCCATTACTGTTCCATCCCTTTCGACGCGCTTTTCACGCATTGCCCGAATGCTTGCGGATTGTGAAAGCGGTTGTGAGTGGCGGTCAAGCCGACTTTCCGCCGTTTCCGCGCGGGGATTGGAGCGGAGAGTGCGCGCCGCCTCCGCCAGCCGACCGGCCCCGGCGAAGGTGCGCCGGTCATCGCCTTCACCGCCGATAAAACCTTCAGCGATCCGGAACGCTAGCGGGCGGCCCTGATAGACGGTTACCCTCAAGCTGCGCACCTTTCGCGGCGACGCTGCGGATGTGCTCGGTCAAATGTTTTGCGGTCGATTCTTTTTTATCGGGTGAAAATCGGTTTATATTTTTTTAAAGACGCTTCGGCGATCTTTATAGAGTTAAAAGCCGGACACGAAGGAGGATTTATCATGTACACGGCGGAAATCAGTCGTAGCCACCCGACGGCGTTTCTCTTTTTGATCGACCAGTCCGGATCGATGGCCGACGCGATGTCGTCGGAGCGCTCGAAAGCGCAACACGTCGCCGATGTTCTCAACCGGACGTTGGCCACCCTCATCACCCGTTGCACCAAGGCGGAGGGGACGCGCGACTATTTCGAAGTCGGGGTCATCGGTTACAGCGGCGAGGACGCCTATAACGGCGTTCAAGGGCCGCTCGGCTCGGCCATCCTTCATCCCATTTCCGCTTTGGAGGCTTCGCCGTTGCGGGTCGAGGATCGCCGAAAAAAGGTGGATGACGGCGCGGGAGGATTGGTCATGCAAACAATCAAGTTCCCGGTTTGGTTCGAGCCGCAAGCGAGCGGCGGCACGCCGATGTGCCGGGCGATCACGCGAGCGGCGGAGGCGCTGGTCGAGTGGAGCGACACCCATCCGGACAGCTATCCGCCCACGGTCTTGCACATCACCGACGGCGAATCGACGGACGGCGATCCGGAAACCCTCGCCGCGCAGCTCCGCCAAATTCAGACCGCCGATGGACCCGTCTTGTTGTTCAACTTGCACGTCAGCGCTTCGGGCGCTTCGCCGATCGAGTTTCCGGTCTCCGAATCGGGTTTGCCCGATGCGTACGCCCGGTTGCTTTTCCGCATGTCGAGCCTCTTGCCCGAACATCTTATCCGGTTCGCGCAAGACAAGGGTTTTAAGGTGGGCTTGGAGTCGCGGGGTTTTATGTTCAACGCCGAAGCCGTCCAAATGGTGGATTTTTTCGATATCGGCACGCGCGCGGCCCAGTTGCGCTAACGGCCGCGATGTGAAGGCGCGCTTTGCGGGTCAGGTGGCCAAAGAGCCGTCCGATCCGGGTGCCGGGGAAGACGCTTACCGGCTGGCGATCGAGATCGGATTGGCGGCGTTGAGCGACGGCGCTTCCGAATCGTTTGATTCCAAAACGTGGGCTAACCGGCTGGTGGACGGTTTCGTGCGCGATCCGGCGCTGACGGCGGATTGGCTCGATCGGGCCGTCACCGATTATCGCGGCCACCATGATCGCGGGCGGATGTCCTGGTCCCGACAGGCGGCCTTCGACCGGGGCAGCTTCGCGACGCTGCTGGGCGTCGAGCAGTGCGTCGAGCGCGAAACGGTCGATATCGTGTGTGTGGGAGACAGCTTGGCGGTGCTGCTGGACGGAAACGAGCGGGTCGCCTCGTTTCCCTACGAACGCGCGGCAGAGTTCCAACGACGCCCCGAACTGTTCGGCACGGATGGCGCGCTGAACGACTTTTTCAACGCGCCCGATTTTTTTATTCGACACCACCGGACGTGGCGCTACTCGGATCGGGAAAGGCCGGTGGTGCTTTGCATGACCGATGCGCTCGGCGAGTGGGCGCTGCGGCGTGAGGAAGAAGGCCGGCCCGTCTGGGAGAGGCTCGCCGGCATCGCTCGGGCAGCCGATTTTGAAGCCCTGGTGCTCGACGAGCGGCGGACGAAAGCCTTGCGAGTCGACGATACGACGCTGATCACGCTGGTGCTGGTGGAGAGATGCGAACGTGAGCTACCCGACGCTCGAGCGATATAACGAAGCGCTTCAGCACCCGCAAACGGCGCTGATCGACCCGGAGCTGCGGCGGGGAACGGTCGTCACGACGGGCTTGGGGTTGCCGCTCGCGCTGTGCGGGGGCTTCGCGCTGACCTACACGCTCGAAGTCGGGCAGGCAAAATTCGCCGTTCGCTGTTTTCACAAACAATCTCACGCGCTCGAGCAGCGCTACCGGGCGATTTCCGGTCGCTTGCGCGCGCTGCGTTCCCCGCATTTTCTGGATTTCGAGTTTCAAGCGCGCGGCATTCGGGTCGATGGCGACCTGTTTCCTCTGGTCAAAATGACGTGGGCGGCCGGGAAAACCTTGGGCGAGTTTTTGGAGGAGTTTCACGCCGACAAAAATGTACTCCGACAGGTCCGCGCCTCGCTCCGAGCTCTCGCCGCGCTGCTGGAGTCGGAGCGGCTGGCGCACGGCGACGTCCAACCCGGAAACGTCATGGTATCGGACGGGGGCCGCTCGCTTCAGCTGATCGATTATGACGGCATGTTTGTCGAGGCGCTCGCCTCGCTCGGCGGCGCCGAACTCGGCCACCGAAATTTCCAGCATCCCCAGCGGGCCGCGGGCGCCTGGGACGCGCGGCTCGACCGCTTTTCCTTCATCGCCCTCCACTGCGCGCTTCTCGCCCTGGAAACGCAACCGGCGCTGTGGCGTCAAACCCAATCCGATGGCGACGCGGTGCTTTTCAAGGCGAACGATTATGCCGACCCGGCGCGATCGCATCTTTTTGATCGGCTGTTCGGGCAGCCCCACTGCGCGGATGACGCGAGGCGTTTCGCGGCCGTGTGCCAAGCGGATTTCGCGGCCGTTCCGACCCTGGAAGATTTTCTCGCCGGGAAAAACGTTCCGCGTGTCGCGACGCCACGGTCGGTCGCGGCGCCGGCGCGCTATCTGTCGGCGTTCCCCGTTCTGAACGCGGCCCACTATGCGATATGCCGCCCTTATGTCGGTGATCGGGTCGAGCTGGTCGGCAAGATCGTGGAGGTCAAACAAGCGAAGACGAGTCAAGGCAGGCCCTACGTCTTTATAAATTTCGGGCACTGGCGCGGCCACATCGTCAAAATCAGCATCTGGCATCAGGGGTTGTCCGCGCTGGCGCACCGCCCGGACGCCGGCTGGATCGGGCGCTGGATCAGCGCGGTCGGCCTGCTGGAACCGCCGTATCAAAATCCGAAATTTCTTTATTCGCACCTGTCGATCAGCATCATTCGCGCGAACCAGCTTCATTTGATTTCCGAGGCGGAAGCGCTATTTCGGTTGGGCGATGCGAGATCGCCGGATGCGGGTTCGCTCCCGTCCGACACCAATCGGGAAGTGTTGCGGGAGATGCGCGGCGGTCGGGCCATGTCCGCTCGGCCGACGACATCATCCCGCGCGCGCGTCACCGCGAATCAAACCACGCTTCGGGCCATGAAAGGAAATCCGCCGCCGGCCCCGGTGGCCTCGCCGGCCCATCAACCTGCCGGCAATGCCAGATCTTCAACGCCTGCAACGCGCGCTTGTAACACCCAACACTGTTTTATCGCGTCCGCGGTCTACGGGCCGCAGGCTCCCGAAACCCTCGCGCTGCGACTGTGGCGAGATCGGACATTGGGTCGCTCTTGGATAGGTCGCCGCCTCGTCGACGGCTATTATGCGCTAGCCCCCCGCCTCGTGCCGTTGATCGAACGAAATCGCGGGTTGGAAGCGTTCATCCGACGGTGCCTCGACCGTCTGTTGGCTTATTTGTAGCAACCGGTGGTGGTGCTGCGAGACGCCAGTCGCGACTGCTTCGGCTCGGTGTCGCGCGCCGGAAACGATACGCGGTTGCGCAGCGCGCCGCTGCCCCAGGATGCGTGTACCTTTCGCCGACGAGCGGCGGCCGTTTTAGGGGGCGCTGGCTCGCGTCCAGCCGGGTTGGCGTTGATCCGGTGCGCCAGTGCGATCCCCGCCACCGGCGGCCCCGGTTCCAGCGCCAGCTCAACCAGCCGCCGTTTGAACTCGACGCTGTACTGCCGTCGGCCCGGGGCGTCCACTCGGATCACCCCCGATCCGATGACCGTCCGCTCCGGCATGACTGCCCGCCGTCAAACGGATGCCCCGCACGGCCGCCGCTCGCCACAGTTTTGCTGCCGCGCTTCAAGCCGTCCGGATGGCCAGGGTAGACGGCTACCAAACCGAACGCTTGCAGCCGTTTGCGGGATTGCTACGCTACATTCCACAACCTTGGGTAGGCCCACAGCGGTAGTTGAGCTTCTATGCGCCGCTTGAAAGACAAGAAAGCTCCATATTCTTTAGAATCGACCGGCAGTATTGATGCCACTTTTTGCAGGGTGGCTAAAAAATGGTTAACCCTTTCTTCCGAAGATTTTAGATAGCCGATCCGAAATGCCAATTCGCAGACATCGATCCAGAGGGAGTGATCCGCGTCAACAGCCGAAAAGGCTCTCTGGAGAAGGCTATCCCGCAAATCCATTATGGTTTGATCGGTCAAAGATGAGAGCAAAGATGCGACGCTCCAATAAAATCGTTTTGTACCTGGATTGAACGCATGATCGCACACGCATTTTTCGGCTATTTCGATGAGCGATTTTTGTTTGTCGGCCGGTATAGGATAGCGGGCTACGAAAAGAAAAAAGCCGCCGATGACATCCAGATCCTGTTGGTCCAGAGCAGCCAACCAGACATCGTGGAGCTGAGTATCGGGAGGCTCTTTTTGGCCGGAGAGCAGGGCATGAAGCTCCAAAGCGGTGTCCCAACCTCGATTGTTTAACGGGCTGTTTTTGGGGCCGCCCGGCAAATCCGACAACGCGAAGCACTCCGTTCCAGGCCACGTTAACACATCGCGTCGATTTAATTCGTTCAGAAACAATTCCAGAGCGTCCAGCACGCTCTTTCGGATGGGGTCAATCACCGCGACGTCGCGTTTGATGATACTCAAAGTGCCGCCGATCGCGATTCTCCACCGCGATGCCTCGCACGGGAGCGTGACATCCGCATCGACTTCCGGCCCGTATTCACCAAACGGGTTCACTCGCTTTTCGAGTTCGCGGTTAATTGCCTTGATCGCTCCGGCGGCGCCTGCCAAGCACCCCCGAACATCCGATGCTCGATCGATCAGATTTTCCAGCATTTTGTCAGCGTAGGTGTAGGCCCAAATCACGCGCTGTTCGTAGCCTTGGTCACCGAACTCGGGCATCAGCCGAAAATGGTTCCAAATCAAATGTAGCAACTCGATATAAAGATCGAATGCCTCCGCATACGGGGCCTCTGGAGCAACCGCCAAAAGATTGCGCACGAGTTTGTCGAAGGGCGCTCGATCAAATCCGTCAGGCGCTCGGAGGAATAAGGCCAGCACGTTTTCCAACACCACCGGATTGAAGCTGGAGCGGGCAAGATCCTCGACCACGTTTCGCAAAGCTTCAGAACAGGCGGTGTCGCTACAAACCTCGCTCAGAATTTTCGTCGCCAGATCGTCGGGAGGCCCCCAGGGGAAGACGGCGAGCGGTGTGACGGATGCCGCGATCTCGGCGATAGACCCGTCGCGGGCAACGAGGCTATGCGTGACCGCTTCACCAGTCTCGCCGCAAGGCGCTACCGCGTCGAGAATCTCGCGGCGATCGGGGAGGACGTCGCTCCAATCGAGAGTCTCCGACTTCGGTGTAGTGAGCGCCAAGGCCGCGCGAGCAAAGAAAAACTTCGGGGAACGCTCGCACGCTTCGCGAAGAGCCTCCATCGCGGTAACCGGTTTGTGCTCTTCGAGGGCCTCGCGCCACTGAACCGCGACTCCAGGGTCCAGAAGCGCGGCATCTTCCAAATCGCCCAGCCACGCGAGGCGGTGCTGCGCCGACCGATGGTTCAAGCGCGCATAAGGGACGAGAAAGTGGATCTCGACCCGTTCGCCGTTCGCCGTCTCGCCGGCTAGGATCAGGAGATCCCCCACGCCGCCACCGGCTCTAAATTCACCGTCGATCGATCGCTCATTTAACGTGATCGATACCGGTTTTTCCTGTTCGATACAAGCGTTCAGCAGATCGGTCCATTGGCTTTTCGGGATAAACAAGTCGAATGCGTCAACCCGCATGCCCACGGTGAAATGAGGTTGGAGCAAGGGTTTGAGCTTTCGATGAAAGACTATGATTTTGAGCAGGTCGGGCGGGAAATGGATCAAGGGATCAACGAACGCTTGTACCCATAGCTCGCCGTTCGCGCGCGCAGAGAAATTTTTCAAATGTTGAAAAACGGATTCTGACAAATGCTCTAAAACGGAAGCATACAGGTTCGGATGGGTTTGCCATGCCGGCCACAAGCGGTCAAAGAGCCAAGAATAATAGGCTTTTGCGACGCGAGGTTGCCGCATAAAACGCCAGCCCAAATAAATTCGAAAGCAGTGTTCGAACGCCAGGCCCTTGAGCAAATCGCTTTCGAAACCCTCAAAGCTGACAAAACGGGCACCGTTTGGAAAAAAGCATTCAAAGAGCCAATCCGCCATCGCGGCGCGTCGCCGATCTTCCAGGTCAGCCGCCAGCCAAATCATCGCCATCGCGTCGTCGATCAAACGCTGCAACGCCAGTTTGAATTGCATCGCTTCTGACATTGTGCCCGGGCGCAAGGGCATTTTCCCAAGCGCGTCAGAGGCCAAGATCGCCGCCACGCTTTGGCGTAGCCGCGATAGCGCCGAACTCTCGACCAACACTCCTGCGTTTGGATCGAACGGAACCTGTTTTAGCTCGTCAAGCAGGTAGTCCGGCGGAGGCAGCCGACAGCCGACGCCCGAACGGATCATCTCCCGATGGCATTCGCGATACTTTCCCTCTGTGATCGCCCGTCGCACCCGCAGGAGATCCACGATGTCGTGGATGCCGACAATCGGGGAACGATGGCCAAGTGCGGAGTGACTGCTCATCATGCGGTCGTCGATCCAAACCGGATGGCTTGAATCTTCCGCACCGGATAAAAGTTCTGTCAGCTCGTGGTGCAAAACCTGATGGGCATCGGATTGGTCGGGCGGGTGCCGAACGGTCAGCGTTTTGAGCTTTCCGTTTGACCGCAAACGCTTGAGCTCGGCGAGCAATCGCTCTAACCACGCCCTGATTTTCCCGCGGCGGCGAGCTTGTTCGATTTCGTCGCGGAGTTGTTCGCAAACATGGCTGATGCAAAACAGCCTGAAGTGAGCGGCCGTCGCATCGAGCCCGTCTAAATCGAGTAGTCGCTCCAAGAACGGGCGGTCAACGAGGAGAGCGGCCCCCGATTCGAGTTTCGCGTCGCCCGAGGCCGGCGATACCCGATCAGAAGGCCTCGTGCTTCCTTGCTCTTCAAGGATTAAATCGCCGGAGGATTGCAGCGCGTCCAAGACAGCCGTTTCAGCGATTCGCAACGCATCGAGCGCGGGGGGGATCTCCCCTGTCTGGAACAGTTCGGTCGCGAAACAATCGTCGACAATCCGCAGATCGCGTTGCTCCGCCAACCGCCATTTGATGCGATCCGCGTGCTGTAGGCCCGAAAAGTCGCCCGCTTCCAGGTCTGGGGCTGGCAGAAGCGTAACAGCGCCTTTTTCCAGCCAGGCAAGCAACGCCTCGGCCTGTTCGATTCGGTCGGTTTGGCTCTGCGACAAACGCAGGATTTCGGTTTGAACGATCGCGAACAAAGAGGGCGGGACGAAAATTTCGTCCAGCGCGTTTTCCAAAGACGGGTAAAGCTTGAGCAGGTGAGCCGACAAGCAGGCCGTGTAATCCATGATCAACGCGGCGCCTTTCCACTCGGCGAATTGCGAGGTCGCCGGCCGGCCGCCAAAAGCCAACGGAAAAAACGCGCGCGCGCGCGGTGGCCGTTCTCGGTTGACGTGCCAGCGCCAGTAGAATTCGGCGCCGAGATTTCCGTTCACGCTGTCAACCCAGAGATGAAACGGGTATCGGCCTTCGGCGAACGCTTGCCCGTGTGTGGCGTTTTGGGCTTGTTGCGCGCGCAGCCACTCCAATACGGTCGGCGCGTCCACGGCTTTGAGAAAACCGCTATCGGGGAAATCCTCCGTGAGGGTGGTCAGCTGCGCGGACGCCCAGTCGCCATGACCGGCATCGAAAGCGATTTCCATGGCACTGGCGCGGACTTGCGGATCAACCGGAAAAAGGTCAACGGCTCGCTGCGCCCACATGAACGCTTCCTCACGGCTCTGGCTCAAGCAATGCCGGGCGATGGCTATCAGAATTTCAGGCGTTTGGTACCCTTGCTCAAAGCCCTGTTTCAGTATTTCCAAGGCGCTCGGCGTCTCGCCCAAAAGAAATTGCAGGTGCGCGCGCCGCGTCAACAGCTGCTCGGTGGGGTGGCGCGCCCACAGGAATTCGCTGGCGTCGAACGCTTTTTGGTGATCGCCCGTAACCCCGTAAACCGACAGGCAACGCGCATGATAATCGTCGAGCATTCCATCGCGTTCATACGCTGATCGGTAAGCTTGCAAGATTTCTGAAGCCACCGCCGGATCGCTTAGCTCCAGCCGGGCGCGGACAAGGGCGTCGGCGACTTCGGCGGGCGCGCCCGCGAACCGGCGCAGGCAACCGTCGGCCGCAGCTGTCACCTCTTTCCACATCAGCTGCCGGCCGTAAAGATGGATCAAATTCACGTGGTCGATCAGCTCGCCGGGTTCCCGCGCCAAACCTTTCGCCAGGACGAGGGTTCTTTCTATGTTCCCGCACGCGTTCCAGTAAGCGGCCTGCAAGCGACGGTGATCGACGCTATCGCCCAAAACCGCCAGGCTCGGCTCCAACTCCGCGAGCCGACCCAGCGGCCCGAGACAACGGATCGCGCGTTCGAACCAGCAACCTTTTTCGTCGTCCGTCGAGTAGCGGTACCGGAATTTTTCCAGATGCTGCCAGGCCGACTCCGGCTGGCCCGTTTTGAGCAGCAGTTCGGTCAGCAGATCCAGGGCCCACAACGGGGGATAGGGCTCGCGACAAATAGCGATCAAGGCTTCGAGCGTGCGGGTCCAGTCGTAATCGGTTCCCAACAGGAGCAAACACCACGCGGGAACCGATTCGACGGGATCGTGGGCGAGGGACGACTTCGCTCTCTCGGCGGTTTTGGCGCGGTGTTCTGGAAGCAGAATGCCCGCGGCGAGGACCGCATCCCTGGCGGGTCGCCACAGTTCGTTCGTCGAATGGGCCGGCACCAGAGCAAGGGCGGCGAGAAAGAATTCGAGGGATTCGCTGGCCCATCGGGCGCGCTCCGCATCGAGCGAAATGGTGCCCGGCTGAAAAAGCGCTGGCCCCAGCTTCGATTTTCGGAGTTCTTCGGGTATAGCCCGCCAAAAGGCGATATAGCCCGCCGTCAATTGAAAGAGCGGATTGCCCTTTTGAGCGGGCATCGCCGGCTCAAGCATCCGCCAAGCCCCTTCGGGATCGGCCGACGCCAAACGACACAGCGCGCGCAGACGCCGAATTTCATCGGTGAGGGGAGTCTCCGGGGGTTCCAATAAACCCTCCGCTTCAGGCGATCGCCCGGCATCCAGCAAATGGCGGCACAAGTTGAGGACCACCGATTCCGTATCGAAGGGGCGCAAGATAGCGATGGCGTCGTCGAGGCGCCCGGCCGCGACCGCTTCGAACGCGCGATAGGTTCGATCGTCAAAGTTCGGGTCGAGGCGCATGGCCGACCGGTGATATCTTGCGTGCGGCGAAGCCGGTTTCCCATCCTCCTGCGACCAGCGCGCGGCTTGGTAGTAAAAGCGAGCTTTCACTTGATCGGGTACGTTTTTGTCTGCCAGTTCCGCCAATGCAGAATTGAGCGCGTTCTCAGCCGCATCGAAATCGCCACGGCCTCGCTGTTCGACGATCGCTTCCAGTTGCCCGGCATAAACCTCGCCGAGTTCCGATTGAAGCTGCTCGATGGCGGTTTCCGCCGACCGGACGACGGATCGGGCATTGGCTTTATCGAGCGCTGGGGATCCGGTCAGACCCGCATCGTAAGCTTGGTGCGGTGGATAAGAGGGGAGGTTTTCGATCAAGGCCCGCGCGTAGGCGGCGGCCACCAGCGCTGCATGGTATTGCCAATCATCGTTTTTATGGATGTCGCAGTAATCGCAGATTCCACGGATCACCAGGTAATTTCGTCCTGCGCTCCAGGCGGCATCCGCCGTTCCAGAGCTCTCCATTTCGATGGCCCGAACGCCGTATCCATCTCGTAACTGGTCTCGCCGAGCCGCATCCTTGAGAAGGGTGTTTGCCGATCCAATAGCCGCCAAATGAATTTTCGGACTTGTCGGATGTCGAGTCCGCCAGGAGTCTTTCGGATGTCGGATTTTTTTAGACTGATCTTGGAGATCGTGCAGTACGTCGGTTTTGCACGCAGGCCGCCGAAAATCTGGGTGCTGCTCGGCCCTTTTGAGATGCGTCTCCCAAGGATAAAAACCAAGAATGCGTTGCGCTTCCAAAGCCTTGGCGGCCGCGATCAAGGCGGCGCCCGGTTTTTGCGAAGTGTCGCGAATCTCGATTTCGCCGGGTGTCATTTTGACGTTGTCGTATTGCAGGACGCCCTTTTCGTTGCTGACCACCACGTCCCCGAGCCGAACATGGTTTGCGGGGCTTCGCGGGTCGGGTACACCTCCGGCGATGCCGACCATGAGGACGTGCTCGACAGACGGGAAGCTTCGAACGAGATTCGTGATGGCTGCCGCCGCGACGTTGTTGCCCATCTTAGCCAGCGAGGTCAGCAACACTGGGTGGGGTAAGCCATCCGCACGGCTGGGCAGGGTTCCATACCAATATTGGTTCCCGTCGTCGGCGCAGGGAGGGTTGACCTCCGCAAGGTCGTCAAACATCAATTGACATGCCGCGAGTTCGTGGGGAAGCGCCGTGCAAATGGCCAAGCGCGGTTGAGTATTGTTGGAACCGGCGTTTTCGGGTGCCGTCATCCGCGGCGCGTTCCGTCGGGTCCGCGATCACCATCCGAAATGGCGAGCCGCAAATTGGGTCGTTCGTGAAGGGGGATCATTGGGCGCTTCTTGCCAAGCTCGAGCGTCGGTTTCGCCCGGGGCGCCGGAACCGCCCGCGCGGTGATCCGACCGGAGGCGCTCAACCGTCTCACGGAGGCTCGACCGCCCAGTTTTCGGTTTTGAGGCCGGGATATTTCGCGAAATCCTTCAGGTTGTTGGTGACCAGGACCGCGTCCAGCGAAACCGCGTGCGCCGCGATGAGCTTGTCCAGGTGATCCTTGCGGCTCTCGCGCGTCGCCTGGCGGATCGGGCCGTAAGCGCGGCCCGCCGCGCGGTCGAAGGGCGCGACCGGGATGTCCTCCACCAAGGCGGCCAGATGCGACCGCTCCTTTTCGGGGTCGTCGGCCACGGAGACCCCGTACTCCAGTTCGGCGTAGGTCACCGCCGAGATCACCACGTCGCCCACGTAGCATTCGGCGAAGCGCCGGGCGACGGGCTCGGGCTGGTTTTTCATCAGGTAAATGCACATGTTGGTGTCGAGCATGTACCTTGGCATCAGCCGCCCTCGCGCTCGGCTTGCTCGTGCTCGCCGCGCCCGTGCGCCATGACCTCCGCCGAGAATCGCGCGAATTTGCCCAGCACCCCGGAGAGGGACCGGCGCGCGGGACGAATCCGGAGCTCGGCCCCGACCCGCTCGATTTCCAGCTCGATGTCCGTCCGCTCGAACGCCAGTTCGGCGGGAATCCGAACCGCTTGCGAGTTTCCGTTTTTGAAGGCTCTCGTCGTCGGCATTGAAGGAGTTCCAGAATGGGATTAACGACAATTTAACACGCCATTCGATTTCAATAAACACATGGGTGTACATCGAGGGTTCGGTTTGAGGTTCGGGTAAAAGGCGACCGCTTTTCGGCGGACGCTGGCGGCTCGCGTCGCCGAACCTCGATCCGGTCCGTCCCGGATTCGATGACTATCTGCTCTGCCATGACCGCTCCTTCCCGTCCAGCGGAGGTCCCGCGCAGCCGCTCCTCGCAGTCTCGGCGCGCTCGGCCCAATCGTCCAGACGGCCTAGGTTGGACGCTTACATTGAGGCCGCGCCCTCGCGCAGGACCTCGTCGATAATTTCGCTGGCGATTCGATCCTGCTCGGCGCGCTGCTCTGGGGTGAGCGCCGGTTGGCAGAACTGGCGGCGCTCGGCCATCTTGCGCGCGAACAGCGCGTACATCGGATCGCGGAAATCGGCGCTGGAGAAACCCAAATCGGCCAGTTCGGCGGAAAGCCGGGCCAGCTCCGCGCCTTCTTCCGGGCTGCGCGGCTGTTTGACGAATAATGCGTTGCGGCGCAGCAGTCGCCGTTCGGTCTCTATATCCAGCGTGGACGAGAGGCCGAACAGCTCGCTTTTCAGCAAGCCGGTCACGCCCATGCCTTGCGGGTGCTCGTCCGGCATATCGACCACGGTGCGCTGGCCTTCGCGGCGCAGGATGCGGACTTGCTCGCGCCGTAGCCCGCCGACCGTTATCGGCTCGTGGGTGGCCACCACGATGTGGCCCGGCGCCCGCACCGTGCCGCCCGCGCCCGCGAAAGCGGTCAGCTTGGCCGCGAGAATCCTGCGGTCCTGCGGGTGCAAGTGGGAGTCGGGACCGTCGAGCAAGATCAGGCTTTCGCCGTCGGCGGCTTGGCGCAGCGCGTCCAGCACCGCCCGCTTTTGGCGTTCGCCGTCGCTCTCGTGGCCGCGCATCTCGCCCGATTGGGAACTCGCCCCCGGCGAGTAGCCGATTACCCGGCGCGGCAAGAGCGTCGCGCTCGCCGCCAGAACCTCGGCGAGCGTGAGGGGTGCGCCCCCGGCCGGGTCGGCCGGTTCGTCCTGCGCCGCCGGCGCGTCGCAAGCGGTGATGCGGTAGGGGTTGTCGCGATCCGGGTCCGCGTCGATCCGGACGAGATGACCGCGCGGGCCAACGCCCATGCGATAGGCGAGCCGATAGGCGAAGGCGGGTTCTGGCGATCCCCGCATCAGGTCGCGAAAAATCACCGCCAGCGCCTCCAGGATGCTGGATTTGCCGGTCCCGCTTTCGCCGACCAGCGCGGTCACCCCGCGACCGCTCCCAAAATCGAGGGCGAGGTCTTCGAGGTTTTTAAAATGATGGGCCGGCCTGCCTTTGGGGCTGCCGATGATCAGGGTGTCGAGTTGCATGGCCCGGCGCTCCAGCGGTGGAAGAGGGTTCCAGTATCCCGCCGGGTCCGGCCGGGGCAAGGGCCGCCTCGCGCGCGGCGGCGACCGGCCGCCAATCGATGGTGATCCGCCGCAGCGCCTCGCGGGCGCGCTCGCCCTCCGGCCCCGCCTGGCCCAATGCCCCGATCAGGAGGCCGACGACCTCGGCCGGCACCTCGTCGAGCGGCAGGCCGGTATCGGGGTCGAATCGCCGAAAAACGCAATCCGCCAAATCGCCCAGCAAATTGAGCGTCACGCGCACGTCTTGCCAGTCGAACCGGAACGATCCGGCGTCGCCCGCAAACCGGGCGTTCAGCGCGCCCGCGATCGCCTCCATGTCGGTGAACCGCAGCGGCGGGCGCTCGGGGCGGAAGAAGAACGCCGCCAGCGCGTCCGCGATGGCGGTCCACTTGAGGTGGCCGCCGAAGGCTTCGGCCGCGCGCCGGCGGGCGGCGGCTTGCCAGGCGAGGGCGGCGGGGTCGGCGGGGGCCGGTTCGGGTTTCATGGCGGGCGCTCCGGTGGGGGATGAGGGTTCCAGCATCCCGCCGGAGCCGGCCGGGGCAAGGGCCGCCGCTCAGCGACCCCCGACCGCGCCGCCGCGCCGGGGATCGGCGCCGCCCAGGAAACCGCCCTCGATGGCCTGGATGACGCCCAAGCCGCTGGGCTGCGCGCCCAGCTCGACCGCGTGCCCGCGCGCGGTCAGGGCTTGCGCCAGCGCGTCGGCGTCGTAGGGCCGCGTCGCGCCCGGAACCGGGATTTCGAGTTCGGTGCGCCCGTTGCGGTTCTGGTGGTGGGGGATCTCGATGGCCGCTTGCGGGTCGAGCCCGAAATCGATCAGGTTGACCAGGGACTGGGCCACGTAGCCGATGATGCGCGGGCCGCCGGGCGAGCCGGTCACGATCTCCGGGCGCCCGCGCGCGCCGAACACCAAAGTCGGCGCCATGGAGCTGCGCGGCCGCTTCCCGGGCTCCACCCGGTTGGCGACCGGCGCGCCGGCTTCGTCGCGCGGGGCGAAGGAAAAATCCGTGAGCTGGTTGTTGAGCAAAAAGCCCCGGCCGGGGACCATGACCCCGTTGCCGAAGCTGCTTTCGACCGAGGTGGTCAAGGCCAGCGCGTTGCCGTAGCGGTCGACGGCGGACAGGTGGCTGGTCCCGCCGTTTTCGGCCCGCGAATCGGACGCGAACCCGCCGGAGGCGCCCGGCGGGGTTCCGGGCGGCGCGGCGCCCATATCGTCGGGGCCGATGAGTTTGGCGCGCGCGGCGAGATACGCCGGGTCCAGCATCCCGCGCGCCGGGACCGCCACGAAGTCGGGGTCGGCGACGTAGCGGTCGCGGTCGGCGAACGCCAGGCGGCCGGCTTGCGCGAAAAGGTGGACCGCCCCGGCGCCCAGCGGGTCCGCGCCGAGATCGAAGCCTTCCAGCAGGCCCAGCATCTGGCCCACCGCCAGCCCCCCGGACGAGGGCGGCCCCATGCCGCAGACCGTGCGGCCGCGATAGCCGACGCACACCGGCGCGCGCTCGATCACCCGGTAGGCGCCGAGATCGGCGAGCGTCAGGTCGCCCGGGATCGCCGGATCGTCCCGCGCGGCCGCCACCACGTCCTCGGCCACGGCCCCGCCGTAAAAAGCCGCCGCGCCCTGCCAGGCCAGCCGGACGAGCGTGTCGGCGTAGGCCGGGTTGCGGATCGGGGTGCCGGCCGGCTTGGCGGTGCAATCCGGCGCGGCGAAATACGCGAAGGCCGTCTGGTCGCGGAAGAACAGGCGCGCGCCGTCCGCGCACGAGGGGTTGAGGCCGAGCAGCCACGCCGCCTCGCGGTGGGTCGCCTCCGACAACGGAAAGCCCGCCAGGGCTCTGGCGATGGCGGGCGCGAACAGCGCCGGCCACGGCAGCCGCCCGCCGCGCCGGTGCAGCGTTTCCAGCAGGCGCGGCACGCCGGGCACCCCGACCGACAGGCCGCTTTGCCAGGCCGCGACGAACGGCAGCGGCCGGCCGTCCGGCGCCAGGAAGCGGCCCTCGGTCGCCGCCGCCGGGGCTTTTTCCCGGGCGTCGAAGGTGGTCACCGCGCGGGTGCGGGCGTCGTGGTAGACCGCGAACGCGCCCCCGCCGAGGCCGCTCGACTGCGGCTCGACCAGGCCCAGCATGGCCTGCGCGGCCACCGCCGCGTCCGCCGCGGTCCCGCCGAGCCTGAGCGCCCACGCCCCGGCCTCGGTGGCCAGCGGGTGGGTCGTGACGATCATTTCGGACCGGGCGCGCGCCGCCGGCGGCGGGGTTTGCGCCGCGGCGAGCGCGGGGAGCGCGAGCGCGCCGGCCAGGGCGAGGGCGAAGCGGAGGGATTTCATCGGGGTCTCCTTGAAAACGATCGGGGCAAGCCGGGCCGGCGGGGCGCGCGGCGCGAGGTTCGAGCGCGCGATGCGGCGTTCCTGGCCGGCCGGCCGCTCAAAGCGGCGCTCCCGGCCGGCGGGCCAGGGCCGCCAGCGCCGCGACCGCCTGTTGCAGCTGGGCGCCGGTTTCGACCGTGAGGTGCAGCATCGCCTGCTTGGACGCTTTGGCCGGGTAGTTGCGGTGGGTGACCAGCCCGGTGGCCGACAGCGCGTCCTCCAGCTGGCGGAGCGTGGCCTGGGGGCCGTTGAGGGTGAGGTTCATCGCGCGCGCCAGGCGCGGATCTCGCGCGCGGTGGCCGGGCGCAGCCAGCCGGGGAACGCCGGGCCGGCGTCCAGCCCCGCCGACGGGCCGGCGGCCATTTTCAGCGCCGAGACGTAGCGCGGGTCGGGCTGCCCGTCCTCGCAGACCCACAGCGGCCAGATGCGCTGGCCGCCGTCGGGCACGATCAGGCCGCGCCGGAGCAGGTGGCGGTAGAGGGCCTTGCGGTTGCCGAGCTCGGGGCGCCCCTGGACCCAGGGGTGGGCGCCCACTTCCCGGGCGAAGGCTCGGGCGGCGACGTAGAGCGCGCCCCCGTGGCGCCAGGCGTCGCCGGCTTGGCGGTTGAAGCCGGGCGCGGCGACCAGCGCGGCCAGCGCGGCGCGGGCCGCGGCGTCCAGGGGGTCGCGCGCCGCCGCCGGGGCGGTCACGGGGTCCGGCGCGACCGCCGGCGGGCCGTCGCGCGCGGGGGCGGGTTCGACGCCCCGGACGATCGGCGGGGCTCCCGCCGGCGGGTCGTCGCGCGCGCGGTCGGGCTCGGAGGGCGAGGCCGTCTCCGGCGCCGGGCCGGGCGCGGCGAGCCGCCCCCAGAAGGCGGCCGCGTCGGGCCAGGGGATGCCCGCGGCGCACGCCGCCAGCAGCAGGCGCAGGCCGTCTTCCGGCAAGCGCGCGCCCGCCACCAGCGCCCCCAGGCCGACCGGGGGTTGCGGCGCCCGGCGCGGCGCGCGCGGGGGCGGGAACGGGTCGGGCCGGTCGGTCAGCGGGCAGGGCGCGGCGATCCCCCGCCGGCGCAGCTCGCCGTGGGCCGTCTCCAGGGCGTCGCACAGCGCCCGGACGAACACCAGGTACCGCCAGGGCAGGCGCGGGAGGTGCGGGGGGACCGGCAGGGGTTCGGGGATGCGCTCCAGGCGGTCCAGGGCGCCGTCGAGCCAGTCCGGCGGCGCGGGGTCGGGCCGCGTTTCGCCGGCGGCGCGGGGTCCGGCGCGCGCCAGCGCGCGCAGGCTCTCCACCGCCAGCGCGACCGTCTCCGGCGGCTCGGTGGCGAACCAGCGCGCCGCGCGCTCTTCCCGCGCCCCGGTCGCCGGCCAGGCGGGCGCGGCCGGCGGGGCCGGCGCGGCGCGGGGCCGGCGGGCGAAAAAGCTAAACACGGACGGGGCGCGGCGGGAGGGCCTCCCGCCGCCGGGGGTCCAGGGCGATCATGGCCCCAACATACCACGCCGCCGGGGCCGGGGGAACCGGCCCGCCGGCTTGACCTGGCCCCGTCCCGGCCCTATAGTCGAAACGTTTCAATAGGTTTCCTCGCACCTATCCAAAAAAAGCGGGGGCAGAGCGTCCGGTCTGCCTAATCGGGGGGCTCACGTCGGTTGCCGATCCGACAGAAACGAATCGGCGTAGGGCGTCCGGCCTACGTAAAAAAAGAGGGGCTCACGTCGGTTGCCGATCCGACAGAAACGAATCGGCGTGGCGGTCGGACCCACGCTAAAAACCGGCCCACGACAGCCGCTCGCTCGGCGGCAGCGCAACGCAAGGACGCCTATCCGGGGTAGAGGTGGTCAACCCGGTAAAATCCGCCACCGAGACCGCGATCCGAAGTCCCGAGCCAAGGCCGGACGCCCGAGGGCGCCGGTCCGGGGGAGGACGGAAGCGGCCACCCGCAAGACCCGCGACGGGCCGAGGCCACGTCGCTCGCCGGCCCCGCCGGCCCACCGTTTTTTCTTCCCGTCCGGGGACGTTCCGATCCCCGGTCCGGGGCGTGGCGCGTCCCTTTCTTTTTTGAAGGAGACTCCCATGCACCCCTATCTCTTTTGGCTGGGCGCCCTGCTTTCAAGTCTCGCCCGCCATCCGCCAGCGCCCGCGCTCCGGCGCGCCGCGTCGAGCCCGCCCGCCCGCAACGCGGGTATCCTCGCCGTCGTCTGGGTGTCGCTGTACGCCCGGCACGGGGAGTTTTGGGCGGCGTTCCTCACCGCGCTTTTGGTGCCGTATCTGCCCTGGCGCGCGCGCGCGACCCCGCCGGTGCCGTCCGCCGCGCCCGCCGCGCCCTTCGACGAGGCGGCGTTCGTGTCCGCCCTGCGGCCGTTGCCCGACGCCGACCTCCGGCGGATGGCCGACGGCATCGCCCAGACCTTGCAAGGGCCCGTCTCCGAGCGGGACCGGCAGGACTTGTCCCAGCAGCGCCGGCTCCTTTACCGGACGCTGGACGAGCGCCGCGCCGCGCGCCGCGCCAACGGCTCAGCGCCACCGCGCAAAGGCCCGTAGGGCCGCCCGCGCCAGCCGCCGGAGCGCGCCCGACCTTCCGGGCGTCGGCTCGGGCGGCGGCGGGAGGTAGGGGCGGACCAGCTCGCGCAGCACCGCCCGCCGCGCCGCCCGCCGCTCGTGCAGCGGCTGGGGCGGCACGCCGCGCAGCGGGTCGGTCGCGAACTGCAAATCGAAGATGCGGTTCGCGGTCTCGCCCTCGGCGAGCCGCTCGGGCGCCAGCGCGCGCAGCTCCGCCGCGATCACCGCGGCGATGGCGTCGTCGATTTGGTCGGCGGTGCGCAGCGCGTCCAGCTGGAAGCCGTGGCGGGCGAAGCGCGGACCCAGTTCCTCCCGGCCTTTTCGCGTCAGGCGGAAAGCGTCGGGCCGGGCGGGGTCCAGGAGAAAGTAGGTCGGTGTATCCATGTGGGCTCCGGAGCAAAACGCTTCAGCCATAGCACGGATCGGCCGGCCGGCAAACCGTTTTTGAACCCGCGGGAGCGCCCGTCCCTCGGGGGCGCGGCGCGAACCCGTTTTTTGTGGAGGTGCAACCGTGAAAAACGACTCGTTGATCCTGTGGGCCGCCCGGCTGTACGCCGGCAAAACGGCCCTCGTCTTTATCCCCGCGTCCGCGCTGGCGGCGGCGGGCTTGGCGAGCGGGTTGCTGGCGGCCTTCGGGCTGCCGACCCCGTTCGCTCACCTGCTGGCGGTGGGCGCGGTGGCGCAGGCCATCGCCGCCGCCATCGCCCATTTCGTCCGCCGCTACCCCGAGCGCTATCTCGGGGAGCGACCGGAGGAGGGCGACCGGCGCCCGTGACGGGCGGCCGCGCGCGTGTCAATCCCCGAGGGGGCCGGCCGGTCCCCCGGGGGACGCGACGGTCCCCGCTTGCCGAGGAGGACCGTCATGGAATTGTGGAAGATCGAGAAGTTTTGCGAAACCGCCGCGCTCGAACAGCTCAGAGCCATTGAGGAGCGGTTGGACACGATGGTGGACGCCGGCCTGTTAACCGGCACCAACGCCTTGATCGCCCTGCAAAAAGTGCGGGAGGCGATCGCGCTGCGCGAGCTGTTCGGCGAGCGCTAATCCCCCCACTCCGGCAGCTCGGCCATCGCGGCGTCGAGCGCCGGGTCGCGGCCTTTCAGCTCCGACGCCAGCGCCCGCAGCTCCCGGTGGGCGACCTCGGCGGCGGCGGCGCGGGCTTGCGCCAGCGTTTTCAAGGCCCGCAAGTCGATCCCGGCGCGGGCGAAGCGCGGGCCTAAAACCCGGCGTCCGGCGGCGGTGAACCGCAGCCGGCCGCTGGCGGGATCGAGCAGGAAGTAAGTCGCTGGCCGGCAAAACGGCCCGTCCGGCCCGTTCGCGCCCGCCGGGGCGCTGTCATCGTCGTGCTCGCGCATGGCGGCCTCCTCGAAATGGGGGATGGCGCCAGCATAGCACGTTCCCATTTTCGACCACCCCACGGGGACGCCGCCGCCCCCGCGCGGGTGCGGCGCGTCCCCTTTTTTTGAGAGGAGACGATCATGCCCTTGCTTTCAAACGACTACCTGAAGCAGTTTTTCGCCTTTCTGGAACGGGCGACCGAGAGCGAATTGCGCGAGCGTCGCACCCTGTTGTGGCAGCTCGCGCAGGAGACGCCGGATCGGGAGTTCCAAAAAACGCTCCGGTGGCTCACGGCGAAGGTCGACGAGGAATTGCTCACCCGTTTGACCCCGACACGACCTTGAGTCGCCCGCGCGCTTCAAGCCGCCGCCGCGCCCGCGCGATCGCCTCGGCGTCGCCGGCGAACGCCGCTTCCGCCAGCTCGCGCCAGGGTTTCCCCCGGGCGCGCTCGGCCAGCTGTTCCAGGGTGTCTTGCGCGAAGACGCCGGCCGAAAGCCGCATCGCCGTCCGGTACTGATCGAAGGTCTCGACGGCCTCGATGCGGACGCCGAACCGGGCGAAGCGGCGGCGGTAGGTGCGCAGCCCTTCTTCGGTCCAGGTCAGGCGGCCGCCGGCGTCCAGCCGGTAAAACGGCTCGTCCGCATCGCCCGGACCGCCCGCGCCCTCCGGGGCGCTCTCGTCGTCGTGCTCGCGCATGGCGTCATTTCCCGTGATGGAGATGGCGCCAGCATAGCACGTTCCGATTTTCGACCACCCCACGGGGACGCCGCCGTCCCTTGGGGGAATGGCGCGTCCCCTTTTTTTGAGAGGAGACGACCATGAAACCGGTTTCGCAAGCCCTCGGCGAGCTGCACGTTTCGCCGATCGAGGCGGTCATGGGGATCGCCCGCCGCGCGGGAAGCGGGATGACCGTCACCCGCTGGGCGGCGTTCGCGTTCCCGACCTGCCGGGTGCAGGTCTGGGAGTTCTCGGCGGCGCTCCCGCCGCTGGACCGGCCCCCGGTCCGGGTGGCGGTGATGTTCAAAAGCAAGATCCGCAGCTGGATCGACTTGGGCGAGGAGACCTACGAGGACGCCGTCGCCCGCTACGCCGGCGAGAGCGAGGCGTGCCTGGCGCAAGCCCGCGCGCTCGCCGCGCGCGAAACGGCCGCGCCGGGCGCCGGGGCGCCGGCCCCGGCCCCGCGCTTGCCGGCGGCCCCGCCGGGCGTGCGGGTGACGCTGCCGGCGGGGCCGGGCGGGAAACCGCTCGGGCTCGCGCCGGCGCGAGCCTCGCCGTGAAGCCCGCGCGCCTGTCCCCGACCGGGGCGCTCAAGTACGAGACCTGCCCCCGGCAGTACCTGTTGGAGGATGTGCGCAAGATTCGCCCGGCGCACCGCCCCGCCAACCTGGCCTTCGGCGGGGTGCTCCACCTCGTGGTGGAAGAGTGGATCAAGGGCTGGATGGCCGGAAAGCCGTTCGACCCGGCCGCGATGTTCGACCGGGAGTGGCGGGCGGCGCGGGAGGCCGAGGGCGTCGAGTACTCGGCCTCCCAGTCGCCGGAAACGCTCGGGGCGACCGGGCGGGCGCTGGCCGCGCGGTTCGCCGAGCGCTGGCCCGGCTTCGGGCGGCTCCCGGCCCTCGACCGGCACGGCGAGCCGCTGATCGAGCGCAAGCTCGAAGCGCGGGTCGGCCCGGACCTGGTGGTCGTCGGCAAGCCCGACCTGGTCGTGTTCGACCCGGAAGGGCGGCTGGAGGTGCTGGACCTCAAAACCCCCGCCGCGCCGGCCGACCCCGCGTGGCTGGCCCTCGCCGACCAGCTCACCGCCTACCAGGTCCTGCTGGACGCCCACGCCGAGCGCCTGGGGCTTCCCCGGGTCGAGCGGCTGGGGCTGCTGGAGCTGGTCAAGCGCAAGGTCACCCCGAAAGGCCAAGGCCCCGAGGTGCGCGCGCCGGTCTCGGTGGACCGGCGCTCGCCCGAGGCGGTGGGCGAGTACCTGGCGAAGCTGCGCGGCATCGCCGGGGACCTGCGCCGGGGGCGATTCCCCCGGCGGTCGCTCATGGCGCACAACTCGCCCTGCGGGCTGTGCGCCGTGGAAGGCTACTGCCGGGCCGGGGACGCCGAGGGGTTGATCGTCCCCGAGGCCGAGCCGGGCGCGGCCCGCGCCGCGTGAGCGGTTTGGGCCGTCCGTTTTTTCGTCGGTCCCGGCCGGGGAGCGCGCCTCCCCGCCGGGGTCGCGCGCCTCCGGCCGGTTCAGCGGGAGGTGCGTGATGGGAAAAGGCGTTTTTGTCATGAAGGGCGCCGAGACGGTCCTCGTCGGTTCGGAGGCCGTTTACGGCGAGTTCGACCCCGCGAGCCCGTTCGGGTCCGCGGAGATCGGCGCGCCGGATGAGTTCCGGTCGCGTTACCGGGACTTCGTCGAGGACGTGCGCGCGCGCCTGCCGCCCGCTTACCGGGCGGTGGAGCGCCACCGCGGCCGGGGTTCGGCGGCCATCGCCGAGAGCCGGCTATTCGAGATTGGCGTCACCTGGTGGGAGGGCGATTTTTGCCTCTCGGTGGCGCCGCGCGAGGGATTTGGCGAGGCCGGCGGGCCGCACCCGCTGGCGGTGGCCAACCTCCCTCGCGCCGCCAGGGCGGTGTTCCTGCGGCTCCTGCTCCGCTACCCCCTGCGGGTGCGGGCCAGCCCCTGGACCACCGCGCCGTACCGGCCGTTCGCCGATCGCCCGGCGGCGGCTTGACCTTTGACCCTCGACCGGGGACGCGACCGTCCCCGACCGGGGGCGGCGTGTCCCCATTTATGGGAGATACGCGAATGAAGCCTCTGAAAAAAGTCTGGATTTTTTTGACGGTGCTCGGTCTCGGCGGCTGCCAGACGGTCCGGGTGCTGGACGAGCGGGTGTCGGCCCGGCTCCAGCGCTCCGGCTGGCTGCGGCCCGCGCCGGCGTGGGTCGTGCGCCCGGCGAAAGCCGGCGCCGCCGTCAAGCTTCGGGCCGGCCCCGGCACGGGGCACGCCGCGATCCGCGACCTCCTGCCGGGCGAGGCGGTGACCCCCCTGGGGTCGGTCGGCGCCTGGCGGGCGGTCCGGGTCGGGCCGGAGAGCGGGTATGTCCGCTCCCGCGATCTCCGGGCCGACGGAAAAGATGATCGGGGTCTGTTCGCGCAGCCCTGATCCGACGTTTTAAAACCCCTGCCGGGGACGTTCCGCGTCCCCGAGGGGCGGCCGGGTCCAGCAGCAGATAGCGGTCGAGGGCGAGCGGGGTTTCCCCGTCCGCCGCCGGCCGCGCGGTCGCGGTCGCGTTCATGCCGGTCTCCGTGATGGGTGAAGGGCCAGCATGACACGACGGTTTTGAACGCAACCCCGCCGGGGCGGTGCCCGCCCCCGGCCGGGGGCGCGGCGCGCCCCGGTTTTTTGTGGAGGGCGCCATGTTTCAGTTCGCCTTGTTCGAAGGCTTGCCGGACCCGCCGCCGCGCGCGGCCCGCCCGGCCCGCCCGGCCACCGTCAAGCCGCCGGTTTCGGTCGCGCCCCAGGCCCAGTACCGGGGCTACGTGGGCGACCTGGCCACGATGGCCGACGCCTGGTCGGACCTGCACGTGTGGGTGCTGGTCCGCAACCTGCGCCTGCTGGCCTCGGCGCACACCGAGCCGGAGGAGCGGGACGACATCCTCGCCTGGCTGGAGGCGCCGGCGGCGGCATCGCCGGCGGCGTTCAGCGCGCAGGCGTGCCTGAACCTGTACGACCCGCGCATCGACCTGCCGGCGTTCCGGCACGCGGTGCGGCGGGCCCATTCGAAAGTCCTGGCGGCCCGCCACCCGGCGGGTGCCGCCGGACGTTGACCCCCCCGGGGACGCGCCGCGCCCCGAGGGGGGCGGCATGTCCCCTTTTTTCGTTGAAAGGAGACGACCATGCAGCAGAATTTCGTGCAGCACTCGATCAAGGCGCTGTTCGCCTTGCCCGTGCCGGAGAACGCGAAGGCGTCCGGGCTCGCCGCGCCGGGGCCTCTGACCCCGCCGGTCGACCCGCGCTACCTGTTCGACAAGGACCTGACGGCCGACCTGCTCTGCTGGCACCAGGGCCGTCTGACCGGCGCCCACCGGGACGGCGTCTGGCTGGCCGGCCCCATGGGGTCGGGCAAAACCGCGCTCGTCAACCAGGTCGCCGCCCGCTTGAACCTCAACGTGGCGCAGGTCAACGGCAAAAGGCGGCTGGAAACGGCCGACCTCGTCGGCCACCTCACCGCCGTCGGCGGCGACGTCCTGTTCGAGGACGGGCCGCTGACGACGGCCGCCCGCAACGGGTGGTGGTTGCTCGTGAACGAGGCCGACCTGGTGGAGCCCGGCGAGCTGGCCGGCCTCAACACCCTGCTGGAGGGCGGGCCGCTCGTCATCCCCGAAAACGGCGGCGAGGTCGTCTGGCCCGCGCCGGGCTTCGGCATCCTCTGCACCGCCAACACGGTGGGGCTGGGGGACGGTTCCGGCCTCTACGCGGCGACCCAGCGCATGAACGCCGCGCTCATGGACCGGTTCTGGGTGCTGGCGGTGGACTACCCGCCGCCGGCGCGGGAAATCGAGGTCCTGCGCGCGGCCGCGCCCGCCCTGCCGGCCGCGATCGTCGAGAAAATGGTCGAGGTGGCCGGCGAAGTCCGCAAGCTGTTCGCGGCCGCCGGCGAGGGGCCGGCGGTGGAGGTGACCTTCTCCACCCGGACCCTGCTGCGCTGGGCGCTGCTGGCCCAGCGCTTCCGGGGCGCGCCGCAGCCCCTGGACTACAGCCTCCGGCGGGCGCTGACGAACCGGGCCGAGCCGGAGACGGCCGAGGCGATCCACGGGATCGTGCAGCGGCTGTGCGGGGGAGGGGCCTGACGTGATCGCGGTGCGCCTGTTCCGCCACCAAAACCCCGACGGCACCGCCAAGGACTGGGCGGTGCCGGTCGCGCCCGACCCCGAGGGCCTGGACGTCTATTTCGGCCGGGCCGGGAAACCGCTGCGCCTGGCGCGCACGCCGCGCGGGAAATGCGCGGGCGGCGACCCGGTGCGGGAGCGGGACGCGCGGGTCCACGAGAAGCTCGTCAAGGGCTACCGGGACCTGGGCCAGCACGCGCTGGCCGACGACCGCCGGACGCTCGTCCCCGAGGCCGGGCCGGACGCGCCGCCGGCGCCGCCGGCGACCGCGGGTCCGCCGTGCCTGTACTGGCGGTGGAAACCCGCGGGCGGCGCGGCGGCCCTCGCGGCGGCCATCGGGGCGGCGGCCGCCGAAGCGGCCGCGAAGGTCGCGGCGGCCGGCTGGCGGCTGGACCTCCCGCCGGGCGCGGACGGCCCGGCGACGTGGGCGGCGCTCGCGGGCGGGCTGTTGGGCGGGACCGTCCCGATCCGGCCCGGCGCCGAGCCCCCGATCGCCTTTTGGCTCGCGCTGGCGCGGGCGTGCCCGGAGGTCTCGGTCTACGGCGAGGACGGCCGGCCCGCGGGCTGGCCCGAGGCGCTGGCGGCGCCGCCGGGCGCCCTGGAGGGCCTGGGCCTGAAGGCCCGGGACCTGAACGCGCTGCTCGCCGCCGGAGGCGGCGACGGCGAAGACGGCTGGTATTTTTCCTAGTGTTTTCTGTCCGGGCGCCCGCCGGCCGCGCCGCCCGGACGGGGCGGGCCGGGGCGCCTCCTTTTCGAGGAGATTCCCGTGCAAAAGCAAACGTTGCCCTCGCCGTGCGCGTGGGCGGAACTGGCCGACCGGCTGGTGCTGGTCAACCTCGACATCACCTGCTGGTCGGGCAAAAAAAGCCTGACCCCCGAAGATCTGGGCCTGGACCGGGCGCGCTTGCCCCCGGAGACGCTGGTGTCGCTGGGGGACAAGCAGCTCGTCGACCCCGAGCGCCTGCGCGCCTTCACCTCGATCCGCCGGTCCGCCCGCCGCCGCTGCCTGGCGGTCGGGACCCGGTTCATGGGCGGGTACGCGGTGCCGGACGCCAAGGCCCGCGACCTGCTGGACGGCCTCTCGGCCCTGGGCGGCGACTACGCCGTCGCGCGCGCGGCCTTCCTGGCCGACTACGAGGCCCAGATCGGCGCGTGGGCCGACCGCCAGCCCGCCGAGTGGCAAGGGATCATCCGGGGCGCCTTGGTCCCGGTCGAGCACGTCGGCGGCCGGCTGACCTTCGCGGTGCAAGCCGCGCGCGTCCGCGCCCCCGAACCCGCCGTGACGGACCACGGCGGGCTCGCGCGGGCCCTGGGCGGCCTGGGCGGGCAGATCGTCCGGGACGTCGGCCAAGTCGCCCGGGAGACGTTGAAAAAGTCGTTCGAGGGGCGCGAGGCGGTGACGGGGCAGACCCTGGGGCCGCTCCGGGCCATCCGGGACAAGCTGGACGGCCTGGCGTTCGTCGATCGGCGGTTCGGGGCGGTGGTGGCCGACCTGGAGCGGCTGCTGGCCGGCGTCGGCGACCGGACCGCGATCGAGGGGGCGCACCTGGCGGCCTGCCGCCAGTTCCTGTGCCTGGCCGCGCGGCCGGACGGTCTCTGGACCTACGCCGTCGCCGCGACCGAGGCGGGCTGGACGCCGCCGGGCGACCTGTTCGACGGCGCGCCCGAGCGCGCGCCGGCGGCCGTCGCCGCGCCGGTCCCGGCCGACCCGCCACGGGCGGCGGGCGGTCCCCCCGCGCCCGCGACCCTCGCGACCCTCGCGACCGTCGAGGGCGAGGACGAGGGCTGGTATTTCGCGTAACCCATCCCCTTCGGGGCGCGCGTCGCCCCGGCAAGGGCGGCGCCGTCCCTTCGCTTTTGGAGGAGGCACCATGAAGAAGAACCCCTTGCTCGGCGCGCTGCCGATCATCGCCAAAGCGGTCGGCGACCGCCTCGGCGTGCGGGTGGTGATCGGCCAAACCGACGAGGCCGAGACCGACGGCGACACGATCCACCTCCCGGCCCTGCCGGCGGAAGACGCGGCGCTGGCGGCGCTCGCCAACGGCTTCATCGACCACGAAGCCGCGCACGTGCGCTTCACGGACTTCGGCGTCCCGAAAGGCGACGGCCTGGCCGGCCAGCTGGCCAACGTCCTGGAAGACGCCCGGGTCGAGCGGGCGCTTTGCGCGCGCTATCCGGGCTGCCGCGACAACCTGGCGGCGATGGTGGCCGCCCTCGAAGCCCAAGAACCGTGCCTCCCGCCGCCGGGCGCGCCGCTGTCGGCGCAGGTGGTGCGGGCGGTCGATTGCCTGCTGCGGGCGCGCCTGTCGGGCCAGGGTGCCCTGTCGCCCGCGGCGGACGCGCTGGAGGCGCGGCTGGACGCCGCGCTGCCGCCGGGCGCCGTGGCGAAACTGCTGGCGCTGGCGTTCGAGGTGCGCCACGCCACCTCGACCGGCGAGGCGGTGGCGCTCGCCGGGCGCATGGTCGCCCTGCTGGAGGAGGAAGCGAGCCCGCCCCCGGACGGGAATGGGGGTGCGGGCGCGGCGCCCTCGGATGGGGGTGCCGGTTCGCCCGGTGCGGGTGCCGGTGGTCCCTCGGGCACCGGGGGTCCCGATTCGGGCGCGGCATCCTCGGATGGGGGTGCCGGTTCGCCCGGTGCGGGTGCCGGTGGTCCCTCGGGCACCGGGGGTCCCGATTCGGGCGCGGCATCCTCGGATGGGGGTGCCGGTTCGCCCGGTGCGGGCGCGGGCGCGGCGTCTCAGGGTCTCGATGCCCGGCGCGCCGCTCTGGCGGCGATGCTGGCGGAGCCCGACGCGCCCGGCGGCTTCGAAGGCGTCGGCGAGCGCGCGAGCGCGCGCGTGACCGCCGCGGCGCGGCGCGGCGGGCCGGCGCGGGCTCGATTGGCCGAATACGGCAAACCGCCGCCCGAGCGCGGGAGCGCGGCGGCGGCGGCGGCGGCGCGCGCGGCCACGGCGGCGCTGCGCCGCCGGCTGGGCGCGCTGGTGCAGGCGAGCGCGGAGGACGACCGGCGGTGCGGCCGGCGCGGTCGCCGGCCAGACACCCGCAGCCTCCACCGGCCTTGCGCCGGGCAACCCGTGCGCTTTTGCGCGCGCGAGGCCCGCGCCGCGCCGCGCACGGCCGTGGGCCTGCTGCTGGATCGCAGCGGGTCGATGTCGCCCGTGATCGGCCTGGCGGCGCGCGCGGTGCTCGCCACCGCGCTGGCGCTGGAGACGGTGCCGGACGTGGCGTGTTGGGCGGCGGCGTTTCCGGGCGGGCGCGACGGCGAGATCGTTCCCCTCAAGCCGTTCGCCGCGCGGGCGGCGCGGGTGGCCGGCCGCTTCGCGCTGTCGGCTCACGGGGGCACGCCCCTGGCCGACGCCCTGTGGCGGGCGGCCTACGAGCTGCTGCGCCGGCCGGAGCCCCGGCGGTTGCTGGTGGTCGCCACCGACGGCCGGCCGTGCAGCGTCGAGGCCGCCCGCGACCTCCTCGCCCGCTGCCGCGCCGGCGGCATCGAGGTGATGGGGCTCGGCATCGGCCAGAGCCTGGACGCGGTGCGCGAGGTGTTCGGCGCGCGGGACGCGGCGGCGATCGGGGCCATCGAGGAGCTGGCGCCGGCGCTGTTCGGCCTGCTGGAGCGCCGGTTGACGCGGGCGGCGTAGGGGGCTTCCCCCGGCGCCGGCCTTTTTTCGCGGCTTTTTTTTCACTGCCCGCCCGGGGCGCGCGCGATCGCCCCGTCGGGGGCGGCGCGCCCCGGCTTTGACGAGGAGCGAAGCATGAGCAAACCACAAACGGTGGAGTTGTACACGACGGACGGGGACCTGGTGATCTACCGGCCCCTGGCGGCGCGGCTGCCGGAGTTTCTGGCCCGTTTCGGGCCGGAGCGGGGCTTCGCGGTCCGCACCGAAATCGCGGACCTGCTGAGCTTTCGCCCCGGCCTGCTGCGCCTCTGCGAGGTCGCCGCGCGCGAGGGCCGCAAGGCGGAGGACCTGGGGTTGCCCCCTTTGGCCCAGGCCGCCGGCCTGATGGTCTGCCGCGCCGCGCTGGAGGACGCGAACGGCCGGGTGTTGGCCACCGCCACGGCGGCCAAGGAGGTGCGCGCCCACAAGGATCTGGAGGCGCTGGAAACCGCCGCCCGCCAGCGGCTGCTGGCGGCGGTGGGCATCGGCGGCGAGCTCTTGGAAGACGACGAGCGGCGCGACTGGGCGGACGGCGATCTGCGCGAAGCGCCGCCGGACGGCCCGGTTCCGGTGGAGCCGGTGGAGCCGGTGGAGCCGGTGGAGCCGGAGACGGCCGCGCCGTGCCCGGACAGCGTGGAGCCGGTCGAGCCACCGGAGCCGGAGACGGCCGACGGCGAAAGCGCGGCTTCGGCCGCGCCCTCGGACCTTCTGGCCGCGCGCGCGCGGGCGGCTCCCCCCGCGGCGACCGGCGACCGGGCGCTCGCGCTGCTGCGCCAGCAGATCGCCGCCCACGCCCGGCAGCTCGGGATCGAGCCGCCGCCCGCGACGACCGTCGAGGAGGCCCGGGCGGCGCTCAAGGCGCTGATCCAGCGCCGGCAGCCGTAACCCCCGACCGGGGCGGCCGCGCCCCCGCTCGGGGACGTTGGCCGCGCCCCCGCTCGGGGACGTTGGCCGCCCCCTTTTTGGAGGATGGCATGAAGCTCGAACGATTGATCGGTTGGCTGGAGCGCGACGCGCCTTCGCGGACGCCGGACGACCTCCTGCTGGTGTGCCGGTGGGTGTGCCGGGAGTGGGTCCGCTGTCTCGACGACGCCCGCGCGGGGCACCGGGGCGTGCGGCGGCGGCTGCGCCTCGGGGTCGGCCGGTTCCGGGAGCCGGCGGCGCGCCGCCTTCTCGCGGCCTGGGCCGAGCGGTGCCGGGACGCGGAGGCGGCGCTGGCCCGCGCCGGCGCCACCGCCGCCGCGCTCCTCGGCGGTTGGCCGGCGGACGCGGCGGCGCTGTCGGCGCTGCTGAACGTCCCGCGCGCGCGCGTCGAGGCCGTCTGGGCGGCGGTGGCGCTTCCGGGCGCGCGCCGGCATCGCCGGCGCTGGCCCCATCGCGCCGGCGTGAGAGAGTGAAGGTGTCCCGCGCGGCGGCAGGTTCGCCGCGCGGGGCCGCCGGGTCGGGTCAGGCGATCCGGCGCGCCCGCGAGGGCTGGGCCGGGGGACCCGCTTTCCCTCCCTTTGACCGCCTGGGGGCGCGCGACCTGACCGCGCCGCCCCGAGGCGCCCGCGGGCCGCGCCCGCCCCGTTGTGAGAGACGCACCATGACCTCTTTTTCGCGCACCCTCTTTTTCGCGCTCGCGCTCGCCGCGCCCGCCGCGCCCGCTCAAACCCCGGTCGATCCGGGCGTCACCTACGACACCCGCGACCTGATCGTCAAGACCGTGAAAGCGTTGCCCCGGTGCATCAAGTATTGCCTGCTGGGCTTCGAGATCCGCATCCGCTACACCGGGTTCACCGTCGAGGTCTACCTGGTGCCCCGGGTCGAGCACCACATGGTCGCCCTGCACGCCATGACCTCCGACCGCTTCCCCGAGGAAGCTTACCGGGAGTGGGCCGGGCTGGTCGGCGAAATCCAGAAAAAGCTGCTGGACAAAATGGCGCACCGGGTGCCGGTGGCGCTGGGCGGCACCTCCATTTCCGAAAGCGGCGGCGGGCGCAGCCGCAAGCAGCAATACGGCGAGCACCAGTCGACCAATTTCAAGGAAGCCGAGTACATGGGCCACCCGGTGGCCATCCTGCCGGCGCTGGTGGACAAAAACGGCGACATGACCGCCGACACCTACACCGACGGCGAAACCGGCGGCACGCGCGGCACGCGCGACACCGGCCACCTGGGGGGCAACTTCGGCCAAAGCGCTTCCGACGCGACGGGCTTCATCGACCTGTGGTCGAGCTGGTCGGTGGGCTGTTTCATGGGGCCGGACAAATGCTCGGTCGCGCCGGCCTTCCCGAGCGGCGTGATCGGCCAGGTGCTGCGGATCGAAGACTGGATCGACACCATCATCGGCGCGGTGAAAGGCAGCGGCGTCGATTTCAAAAACATGTCCAAAGTCATGCGCGAGCTCGGCAACAAGCTCGCCGACAACGCGGGCGCCGGGGGCGGGGTCAAGATCGACCGGCTGCTTTGCCCCAACGACGTGTACTATTTTTTCCCCTATTACCTCTCCGGGGTCGATGCGCTGTTCTGGCGCTCGGGCGCGCCGATCACCGACATCGAGCACCTGCTCACCATGCTCAACCCTTTCTCCGGGGACCGGATCGGGACCGGGGCGGAAACCTGGGCGCACATCTATCCCCGCCACGGCTTCGTCAACAACGACCACCCCGGCCGGGTGGCCCCGGCGGTCGCGGCGCGCGGCGCGAATTTGCTGGCGGACGAGAAGGTCAAGCTCCGCCCCAAGCTGACCACCGCCTACGCCAGCGGCGACTGGCAAAACCTCTCCCCCCAGGCGACCGCGTATTGCGCCGCGAACATCGCCGACCTGCCCACCCCCGTCGACCCGGAAGGCGGCTACGGCCACAACATCTGGCCCTACTTCCAGTGCCCCCTGAGCGAGATCGGGTTTTTCGTCGGGTTCATCCCGCTGCGCTACTGCTTCACCAGCACCTCGTGAGGCGCGATCGTGGACAGCGCGCTCGCCCCGAATCGCCCCGCGCCCCGGGCGCTCCCGACGCCGGCGCTGTCGGACGGGAGCGTCGAGGCCCTGAAATGGCTGGCGCTCGCCGCCATGACCGCCGATCACCTCAACGCCTTTTGGTGGGGGTACCGATTTCCGGCGCTGTTCGCCGCCGGCCGGCTGGCCCTGCCGCTGTTCGTGCTGGTGCTCGCCTACAACCTGGCCCGGCCGGGGGCGCTGGCGCGGGGCGCGCACGGCCGGGCGGCGGCGCGGATGGCCGCCGCCGGCCTGCTCGCCACGCCCTTTTTCGTCGCGCTGGGCGGCCCGTTTCAGGGGGCGTGGCCGCTTGACGCGATGTTCCTGCTCGCCCTGATCGCCGGGGTGACCGGCCTGCTGGCGGGCGGCGGGCCGCGCGCGCTGGCGGCCGGCCCGCTGTTCGCGGCCGGCGGCGCGCTCGTCGAGTATTTCTGGGTCGGGGCGCTGCTCGGCGTGGCGGCCTGGAGCTACTGCGGCCGGCCGTCCCGGCGCGCGCTGGCGCTGCTCGGCGCGGCGCTCGCGGGGCTTTGCTGGCTAAACGGCAACCCGTGGGCGCTGGCGGCGCTGCCGCTGGCGGGGCTGGCCGCCCGGTTCGATCTGGCGCTGCCCCGGCTGCGCTGGGCCTTCTACGCCTACTATCCCGCCCATCTCGCCGCGCTGTGGCTGCTGCGCGAAAGCGGGCTCGCGGGCTGAGCGACCGCGCTCAGCCCGGCGCTCCCCCTTTCTGGGCCGCCGCCAGCATCGGCCGCACCGTGGCCTTGAGCAGCGCCAGCGCGCCGAGGTCCGTGAGCCACGGCGCGCCCCGGCGCAGCTGGCGCAGGCACAGCGCCGCGAGGTGATAGCTGTCGGCGGGGCCGACCGGCAGCGCCAAAACGCCGGCGTCTTTCTGGAACAGCCGCACGAACAGGTGGGTGCCCTGGTGCTCGACCTCGAAGCCCTTGTCGTTGTCGGGGCCGTGGTTTTTGAACGCGCAGCGCGGGAGCAGGCCCAGCGCGACGGCGGCGACGACCGGCAGCTCCTCGCGGGTCAGTTGCAGGCTGCGCTTGCGCTTCCAGTCGTAGGTTTGCGGGCCGGTGGCCGGGGCGGCTTCCAGGCGCAGGGTCGGCTCGTTTTGGCGGGTGAGGTCGCTTTCGGCGCACAGCGCCGCCTTGCCGCCGTAGATGCGGCACTGCACCCGATCCGGCGGGCGGCTCGCCGGGGCCGGCGGCGCGGGGGCGGCCGCCGGTTGCGCCGGGGGTCGGGCCGGTCCGGTGGCGGCGGCGCCGGTCGGTTGCGCCGGGGGTCGGGCCGGGGCGTGCGGGACCGGCGACGGCGCGGGGCGGCCGGATGGCGGCGGCGCCGGGGAGGGTTCCGTTGGCCGGCGCGCGGCCGGGGCGGTCGCCGCGTCGGGCGCGGCGCCGCCCACCTGTCGGGCCAGGTACGCGCGCGCGCCGCCGTCGCCCGTTTCCGCTTTGTCCAGCGCGTGCCGAAGGCGTTCGGGGGAGAGGTCCGGCCGGGCCGCCAGCGCGGCTTCCGACAGCGCCGGCAGGCCCATGGCGGCCAGGCGGGGGTTGAGGGCGGCGAGCGCCGTGGCGGGCGAGGGGGCGGTGGCGGTGGCGGTCATAAATCAACTCTCCGGTTCGGGCGGTGGGTGGCATCCGTCTCGCGCGCCGGCGGGCTCGGGCGCGCCCGCTCGGGGCAAGCGACCAGCAGGGCGCGGGCGTGCGCGGCGAGGTGGAGGTGGTTGCCGTGGATCACCGCCAGCACCCGCAAAGCGCAGTCGGGGGTCAGGCCCTCGGTGGCGGACAGCGCCGGCAGTTGCTCGATCACCCGCAGCAGGGTGATGGCGTCTTCCAGCCGGCCGGCGGCCAGCTCGCAGGGGACGCCGACCGGGGGTTGGGCGGCGGGGGCGGCGGGGGCAGTTTGGGCCATGGTGCGATCCTCGGGCGTGATGGTTCCAAGGTCGCACGGAAGGCCGGGCGGGCAAGGGGGCGGCGGGCGGGTGCCGGTCTCGGGAGCCGAGCTTCAGCCGGGGCGGGTGGCGGCGGGCGGGTTTCGATGGCCGCGGTCGCGGGTCATTCGCCGGCCTGCGCGCGCAGCAGCGCGAACAGGTCGTCCGACAGCCAAAGCCCCGCCGCGCGCAAGCGCTCCAACCCGGCGGTCGCGGACGCGATCAAGCCGCGCCGTTTGGCCAGCACCAGCAGGCCCCCGGTTCCCAGGACGGGGATGCCCAAGGTCTTGGCGCAGCGTCGCGCGGCGGCGTCATCGACGAGCGCCCGCTCCGGCGGATGCGCGAGCGCGCGGCTCAACACCGCCGTTTCGCCCGCGCCGAGATTCCAGATCTCCACGCGCGGCGACGGCGAAACGTGCGCCCGGATCGGCCAGCCGCAGCGGGTCAGGCCGAGGCTCGCCACGTCGTCCGAGCCCGCCGCCGCGACCTCCTGCCAGACGGCTTCGGGCACCACGACGGCCTCGAACAGCCGGGGCAGGAGATCGCTTTGCCCGCTCTTGAAAAGCGTGATCAGCGGGGAGGCGTTGACCGCGACCCGCTCAATCCGCATCCCGCAGCTCCTCGGCCAAGTCGTGCGCCGAACACTGGAACGGGCTGACCCGATAGCGGCCGAGCGCGTCGATGAACGCCGCCCGGCTCAACCCGGCGATTTCGGCGGCGCGGCCTTGGGAGATCTGGCCGAGCTCGTACCATTTCACCGCCGCCGCCACCCGCATCTCCCGGAGAAATTCGTCGGGGGTTTGGCGCAGCGCGGCGAAAACGGCTTCGGGGAGCTGGAGGGTGAGCGGGGTCATCGGGGGTCTCCGTCGGTGACGTTCGAGTTCGGCCGATTGGCGCGGGAAGGCCCATCTTAACCGGATCGGCCTCGCCCGCCAGCGTTTTGCGTCGGCGGGCAAGCGGCGGCCGGCAAAGCGCCGGGGCTGTCACCAGGGCAAGCCGTCCAGGGCGGTCGGGCGCACGAAGGGGATGTCGTCTTCGTCCCAGCGGCCGCCGTCCGGCGCGGCCGCGACCGCCGGGGCCGGGGCGGGGGGCGATGCCCGGCGGGACCGGGCCGGCGCGCGGGGCGCGGCGGGCGGAGGGTGCGGTTGCGGGGCCGAGGGGGGCGCGGGACCCGCGTCGCCTTCCGACGAAAACGGCGCGGCGGCGCCGGTGGCGGCGCGCCCGCCCAGCATTTTCATGTCGCTGGCGACGATCTCGGTGGTGTAGCGGTCCTGGCCGTTCTTGTCCTGCCACTTGCGGGTTTGCAGGCGGCCTTCCACGAACACCTGCGAGCCTTTGCGCAAGTACTGGCCGGCGATCTCCGCCAGGGGGCTGTAAAACACCGCGTGGTGCCACTCGGTGCGCTCCTGTCGCTCGCCGGTGGTCTTGTCGGTCCAGCTTTCGCTGGTGGCGAGAGTGACGTTGGCGACGGCGCGGCCGCTGGGCATGTAGCGCACCTCCGGGTCTTTGCCCAGATTGCCGATCAGGATGACTTTGTTGACGCTGGCCATAAAGAAGCTCCGAAAAATGTGGACCCGTTCGATTGCCCCGCTCCAACAAAAGGGTCGAGGCGATTTCAGGATACGGCTTCGCCGCCTCGGGCAAGGGCGGGTCAGGCTTCGGGCTCGCCGAACAAGCCGCCTTGCCGGGGCGGCGGCCGGCCCTCCAGCGCCGCCCGCACCGCCGCGCGATGGCGCCCGTAAAGGGAGGCCAGCCGGCGGGGGAGGCCGCCGGTCACGCCGTCGTCGCCGTCGAAAGCGGGCCACTCGCGGTCCTCCCGCCAACCGGCGTCGCCGGCCCGCCGCCAGAGATACCGGGTGCACCGCCCGTAGAGGGGGTGGACGTAGACTTGCAAGCGCCACTCGTGGCAGCCGATGAGGGCGGTCGGCGTTTCGAGCAGCACGGGGTCTTCAGTCGTCACGGCGCGCCCCCTACCGGTTGTGGTGCAGGAAATCGAGCAGCTTGCGCAAGCCCCGGCGCGTCGGCCCCCCGCGCGCGGCCCAGCGGCCGGTGGCGGGCCAGAACGCGACCGGCGGGCAGCGGGGGGCGCGGGCGACGAGCCGGCCGCCGCGCGATTTGATCAGGACATCGCCCTGCGCCAGCAGCCGCCGGCAGGCGGAGCGGCGCGGGTCGGGCCGGCGGCGCCACCGGGCTTTGGGCGCGGGCCACCGGGGTTTTGGCGCGGCGCGCCGGGGTCGCGGGTCGCGGGTCGCGGCGGCCTCGGCGGCGCGGCGCGGATCGGGTGGGAGTGAACGGGCGTTCATGGGCGCTCCTCGCGCCGCAAGCGGCGCGCGTTTGAAAGTCGGGTGCCGCGACGCCGGTTCGGGTCGCGGCGGGTTCGGGGTTTCGGCCGGCCTCGCCCGGCCGGCGACGGGCCAAAGTCTCCCGTTCACGCCGGGTTCGCCCAGCCGAAGCTGGCCCACACCCGCGGGTCGGCGGGGAGCGCGCGCACGCTCAGGGTCGCGAGATCGACGAACGCGCCGTGCTGGTCGAGCCGGCCTTCCCGGAACAGCCGCCACAGCAAGGTGAGCGCCACGTCGGCCACGACCCGGTTGACGGGCAGCCACTGCCGGGCCAGCGCCTCGGCCGCCGAGCAGGAGGGCGCGCGGTGGGCGTCGCCCATCGCGGCCAGCTCGGGGTAGAGCTGGAACACGTTGGGTACCCAGCTCTCGCCCCCCTCGGCCCGCCAGTGGCCCAGCACGGCTTGCGCCTCGCGCTCCGAGTTGCCGGTGTCGAGCCACCAGATCGGGCGGTGGCAGGGGCCGGCGACCGCCCGCCCGCGCCGGCCGATCGCGGCGCGCACCGTGGCCCGGTCCACGGCGGTCACCAGCACGTCCGTCTCGCCCGGCAGGTCGCGCCGGGGGTCGAGGCGGCGGGGGACCGCCGCCCAGTCCAGGCCCATCGCCAGGTTGGCGCGCTGCACCAGGGTCACGGCCTTGTTCTGGCCGACCTCGCCCGGCCAGAACGCCTGGCGGCCGACGTTGGCCGGGCCGACCCGGTCGGGGTCGTAGACGGTCACGGCCAGCCCCGGATGCTCCAGCGCGCGCAGGGCGCAATCGAGCGAGACCAGCGCGCCGAACAGGTGCGAGCCGGTGCCGCCCGCGCCGGCCAGGAGCACCCGCACGGGGCGCACCAGCCAGGCGTCGGGAATCTGCAAGTGGGCCATCGGGGTTCTCCGTCGAGGGGGGGTGATCCCATCATCGCGCCGGGGCCGGCCGGGGCAAGGCCGGTGGCCGGGCACGGCGTCACGGCGTCACGGCGTCACGGCGTCACGGCGTCTCCGCCGCGCGCGCGATCTCGGGCGGCCTCGCCCGCGCCCGGCAGCGGCAAGCCGAACAGGTCGAGCCCCGCCGACGTCGCCGCCGCCCGGATCGCCTCGACCCGCGCCGGGTGCAGGGCCGGTGCGACGGTCTCCGGCGGGCCATCGGGCGCGACCAGGTGGACCAGGGGCGTCAGGTCGGCCGCCGGCCCCAGGCTGTTGCCCCGGTAGACCAGCAGCTCGCCGGGCAGCGCCCCGTGGATCAGGCCGTTGGCCAAGAGCTGCGCCGCCGCCATCCGGGCGCAGTCCCCGTCCAGGTCGACGGCGGTGAGGCTCCAGCGCCGGGCGGCGCCCGGGCCGTGTCGCTCGGTCAAGGTGTGCAGGAAGGCGAGCGGCAGCACCCCTGAGCCGCAGGCCGGCTCGCACAGCCGCCACAAGCCTCCGCCCGGCCGGGGTCCGGCCTCGGCCGCGCCCGGCCCCGCCAGTTCGGCCATCAGCCGCGCGACGGGCCACGGCGTGAAAAACTGGCCCCGGTAGCGCTGGTCGCCCCGGCAGATCGTCTCCAGAAACAGCGGCCCCAGCACGTCCTCGAACGGCGCGCCCGCGACCGCGCGGGCGTAGGTTCCAGCGAGGTCGCGAACCAGGGGCCGCGCCTCGGCTGGCGGCGGGCGATCCGGGGGCCGCCCGGCCAGGTCGGCCAGCACGTCGTCCAACAGCCAGCCGAACAGGGCGCGCGCGCCGTGGCGGGGGTTCTGGAGGAGGCGGGCCAGCGGCCGGGCGGCGTCGGGGAGATCGGCGGCGGTGGACTTCGACATGGGGTGCCCTCGCGGTGGGTGAGGGTTCCACCGTAACCCCGGTCGCGCGCGGGGCAAGGGCGCGCCCGGCGTCGGGGCGCCGCGCCGCCACGGCGTCTGGCGGCGCGGTGCACGACAGGCGTACCCGGCTTTTATATCATCTGTTAGTTGAGCGAAAGACGGCGGGCGCGACCGGCCGATGACCGGGGCGGCCGGGATGGCCGGGGCAGCCGGCGCGCTAGCCGCCGGTTTGCGGGGCACGCCTCACCCGGTGCCGGGCCATCCCGGCGCGTCGGCCCGGGGGTAGCCGCCGGCGGCCGCGAGCACGGCGTCGCGGTCCTGGCGGGCGAACGCGAAGTCGAGCACCCGGTCGCGAACCGCCAGCGCTCCCTCGTCCCCGACCATCCGGCTCAGCCGCTCCAGGCCGAGCGCCGTGGCGATCAGGCCGGCGCCTTCGGCGAAGACGCGGCCGTCGAACCCCCGGGTTTGCACCCGGAAGGTCGGACGCTCGGGCACCTCGGGCATCCTGTAGAACCCGCCCTCGGACAGCGCTGGCCCCAAGGGCCGCAGTAGGGGCCGCGCCCGCGCAAGGGGCAGGGTGCCGACGATCACCCGATGGACGATGTGCCCCACGCTCGCCAGCGTGACGGACGCCCCGGCGATGGCGCGGGCCTGGTCGTCGGGGTGGACGAGCCGGCGGGTTTCGACCGTTCGGGTTTCCGGTTCGAGCGCGCGCCGCTCCCGCGCGATCCGCGAGGCGATGCAGCGCCGGAGGTCGTCCGAGGCCAGCGCGCCGAACGGCTCTTCGCGGGTCAAGGGGGACAGAGGATCGCGCCTTCCGGCGGCATTTTCGAGGGGGCGCGCGCCGGCGGCGAGGGGGTGGGCGAACGTCTTGGCGGTCGTGGGAGGCTCCTTGAGCGGGGGAATCGCCCCAGCCTCTCACGGCGCGGCGGGCGGGCAAGGCGCGGCGCTTGCCCCGGCGCGCGAACGGGCGATAATCGCCGGGTCGCCGCGTGCCGTGCCGGCCGTAGGAGGAAGGATGCAACAGCCCGAGAAAGACGCTTTCGAGACGCTGCAAACCCAGGAAAGCCCGGGGGCGCGCTTCGAGGTGCTGCAATACCCGGCCTTGCGCGGCTCGGCCGACCTGGCGGTGGCCGAGAAAGTTTTTTTGCTCAACCAGGCGCGCATCCGGCTGAAGATAGTGCGGGTGACGCTCGATTGCGCCGAGGTGCTGATCGAGCCGGGGGCGCTGTATTTCATGCGGGGGCCGCTGCGCCTGGAATCCGGCCTGGCCGGCGGGCTGGCCAAGAGCCTGCTGCGCAAGTTCGCCGCCGGCGAGACCCTGTTTCAGTCCAAAATCGGCGGCCGCGGCGAGGTCTACCTGGAGCCGGGCTTCGGGCACTACGCGCTGTTTGGCCTGGAGCGGGACGCGCTGGTGTTCGACAAGGGCGCGTTTTGCTGCGCCTCGGCCGGCGTCGCGGTGAGCGCCCGGCTGCAAAAGAGCCTCTCCGGTGCGCTGTTCGGCGGGGAGGGGTTTTTCCAGGCGGTGGCGCAGGGCAGCGGCGTGCTGGTGCTCAAATCGCCGGTGCCGGCCGCCGAGCTGCTGGCCTTCGAGCTGGCCGAGGGCGAGAAGCTCGCGGTGGACGGCAACTTCGCCTTCGTCCGCTCCGGGAGCGTCCAGTTTCAGGCCGAGCAATCGGCCAAGAGCCTGCTGCAAACGGTCACCGGCGGCGAGCTTTTGCTGCAAACCTTCACCGGGCCGGGCCTGGTGTGGGTCGCGCCGACCCAGGGCGTGTACGAGCGCATCGCCCGCGCGGGCGGGGAAACGCGGCTGGACGCGGCCCCCGACGCCCGGGGGACGAAGGTCTGAGGCGGCCGGCACCTTGACGGGTGAGCGGGGCGCGGCGCGCGTCGCCGCTCAGGGCGGAAAATCGCCGAACGTGACGTTTTCCTCGCCGGGGGCGACGCACCGCCGGATTTCGGCGGCGGTCAAGCCCCGCCAATCGCCGCCGGCGAGCGCGACGCCGCTCAGCTCCTTGACGGGGAGGAGCGCCGGGCCGCCGGGCGTCTCGGCCGTCGCCCGCAAACTCAAGAACCGCCGCACGATCAGGCTGCCGCCCTCCGCCATCGCCTCGGCCAGCGCGCGGCGCAGCCGGGTTTTGTGGTCGGGCGCGTGGCCGATTTCGCCCCCGGCCGACACGTCGAACGCGGATGCGCGGGTCTGCGTCGCCAGCGTCAGAATTTTGTCGCCGGGCAAGCGCCGGACGCGGTTGAGCAGGGCCGTGACCCGGCCCGCGAGCCGGCGGCGGCGGGCGAGGTCGGGTTGCGCCGCGCGCGTTGCCCCCGCGTCCGCCGCGCGCCATTCGGCCAGCCGCGCGCGCGCCGCCGCCACCGTTTCGGGCAGCCAAACTTTCATCCAGATCGCGCGCGCGACGTTGGCGAAACGCAAGCCGTCCGGCCCCAGGCGGCCGTCTTCGAGCCAGCGCCCGAACTCGGCGGCGGTGGCGCCCAGGGCCTCCCGGGCGGCGGCCCGCGACAGCCCTTCCGCCCGCAGGCGGCGCTGGTGCGCGACGAAGGCCGCCCACTCTCCCTCGGCGAGCAACCCCTCGACCGCCGCCGCCAGCGTCGCGCGCGCTTCCCCCCGCAAGCTCAACTCGCGCGCGAGCGTGCCCGCCGACCGGGCGCGCAGGATCAGCCGGTGCAGCGCCCGCCGGTCGTTCCGCCGTCGCTGTTCTTGGAGGGCTTGCGCCCGTTTCCGTTCGGCGGCTTCGAACTGGCGGCGCTCCACCTGTCGCGCGCGGATCGCGCGCTCGCGCGCGCTGGCGGCGGCCCGCTCGTCGGGGGCCAACAGGTCGTCTGGCAGCGCGGCCGGCAACCGGAACTGGCGCTGGAACTGGAGGGCGTATTCGCCGAGCGCGCGGGCGCTGGCCCCCCGGGCGCGGCGCTGGTCCAACCCCGCGCGCAGGCGCTCGGCGAGGGGCGGGCGGTCGCGCTGCTTTCCGGCCACGCGCTAGCCCCCGAGGCCCGCCGCCACCCGGCGGCGCAGCAGCTCGACGCCGAACCGGTGGCGGCCCTCGCGGGTTTCCACCGCGTCGTGGCGCGCCAGCGACGCCAAGGCGGCGTCGAGCGCGGCCGGGTCCAGGCCGCTTTCCGCCCGCAACCTTCCGGCGTCCAGCCCGCCTTCGTGGGGGGCCAGCGCCGCCAGCACCGCCCGCTGCCCCGGCGGTCGTTCGTCGGCCCGCGCCCAGTGGCCGGCGAAATACGGGCGGGCGCCGAGGGCAAACGCGGGCGATCCCGCCGCCGCGTCCACGTCGGCGGCGGCGAAGGCCGCGCCGGCACCGGCCCGGTCGGCGTCGCGAATCGCCATCACCTCGCCCAGCACCCGGCCCAAAAACGGCTGGCCGCCGGTCAGGGCGAACGCCCGCTCGCGCGCGTCCGGGGCGAACTGCGGGGCGCGGGCACCCGCGCCGGCGGCCAGAGCCCAGGCGAACGCCGCCGGGTCCAGCCGGCCGACGAGGAGGGCCGGGCAGCCGGCCAGGGCATCCCGCAGCGGCGGGGCCAGCTCGTCGGGGTGGTGGAGGCCGACGAAACCGGTCGCCAGGTGCGGCGCGTCGAGGAGCGCGCGCAACAGGCCGGCCTGCCGGGCATCGGGCAGCTCCGCCAGCAGCTCGTACTCGTCCAGCAACAGGAGGTCGCGGCGCGGCGGCGAGCGGCGCGCGCGCCCGGCGAGAAACCGGTCCAGGGCCGCCAAGGGCCGCCGCGCGAACGCCTCCGGCGCGGGTTCGGCCCCGCCGTCCGGGCCGGCCGCCCACAGCGCGGCGGCGATGGCGTGACACAGGTCGCGCGCGCCCTCCGCCCAAGCGACGCTTTGCAGGTTGAGGGTGGCCACGCGCGCGTCCTCGCCGAAAGCGCCGGGCGACCCGGCGAGCTGGCGGATCAGGTGGGTTTTCCCCTGCCGGCGCGGGCCGAACAGGACCAAGGATTCCCGCCGCCCCTGCCGGCGCCAAGCCGCTTCGAGGGCGGCGCGCGCGTCGGGCGGCGCGGCCATCATGCGCTTCACGGCGCAAGCCGGACGCCGGGTGCCGCCCGCGCGTCGTCGTCGTCGGTCGATGGGGCCGCCTCGCCGGCGATCTCCGGCACCGCGAGCCCCAGCGTTTCCGCGAGCCACTCGGCGACCATCCGCCGGTGGCACCAGACGGCCTCCGAAAACGGCGGGCGCTCCCAGCACAGCAAGACCGGCTCGTGGGGCGCGGCCAGCCGCGCCACGTCGGCTTCGACGCGGCGGGGGTCCAGCCGCGCGAGGATCGCCCGGTACAGCGGCTCGTAGCGCTCGCGCGGCAGCTTGAGCATGTCGGCCGTGGGGTTGAGCGGCCGGTAGACCCGAAAGCCGGCGGGCGTCGCCCTGGGTGCCCAGCGGGCGACGCTGACCCGGCCGGGGCCTCTGTAGGTGAAAAAAGACGCGGTGCGCATGATTTACAACACCATTGATCTTTCAGGCCAAAAATTTAACCTTGTTCGGCACTTATGAATCCTTGGAAGGCTTGAAAGCCACGACGACGCTATCGCCAAACGTACCTTTGCGATGAGGGCCTGTTTCAATGCTCCCTTGATTTTCCAATTGGGCGAGGACTTGCTTGTAATTTTTCTTTATATAGGGGCGATCTATATTGTGCTGTTGATATATATCCGACATGGTGAGCGTCTTGCCCGCAAAATCCTTGAGCAGCATGTCGCCCAGCTCTTCGAGCGGGCGCGATAACATGAACAAGAGTTGCTGCGGCTTTGCGGTTTGAGTTTGAACGGGATTGTATTCGAACTTGGCGACGCCCTGTTCGGCGCCGGACGATTCGGCGGCCATGATCTCCTTCATGATTTCATAGCCTTTAAAATGCTTGCTCACAAAAATCAGGTGATGGCTCGTGCGCGTTCCCCGATCGTCCCTGAAGCGGAAAGGTAAGACGAACCGGGGGCCGAGCGCGCGAATCGCCTCGCACAGTTCCCCGACGACGGTCAGTTCGCGGTGCTCCGGCGCCAGGTTCGATAGCGCCGGCTTCAATGCCTTGACCCGCGCTTCTCCGAAAAGCGCGCTCATGTGTTTTTCGACGTAGGCATTCGTCAAACCCATATTGATCCGGTTATAGTTGAAGAAGAAAATGCAATCCGATCCCCAATCTTTGATCACCGAATTGATCAGCCCCAGCGAAAGCCCCTTGTAACCCCACGGATCCGCAAAGAAAAGCGTGGGAACCAAACGGAGTTGGTCGAAAAATTCGACGATTTCTCTTCCGACTTCGCCCGACGTTACACGGGGCTTGTACCTGAGCTTTTCGATTCCGGGCAGCGCCTCGATCCGGTTTCCGAGCGAAGTGGCGTGTTCCCGATCTCGGTCGTTGAACAGGGTGACGAGACGCTCGCGCATCATCGCGTCGTCAATCGCCTTTCCCAGCACCAGCAGCGGCGTTGAAACGGTGCCATCGTCGTAGCGGCCCGGCCCCGCGAAAAGGTCGATGTAGGCGATTCTTTTATCCTGCTGGCGGGCGAAGCGGTCCTGGCTCGCGGCGATGATTTTTGCCCAAGCCCAAAAATACTTGGAGACGATGGCGGCCTTTATTTTGGATTGCTCTTTGCTCGCCTCAAAAAAGTCTTTAGCTGTCATCCTGATCCCTTGAAAGCGACCGGTTATCGCCCGCCCGTCGAGCGCCCGCGACCCCCTTGCGCCCCGATACCCCGGGCGCTCTTCCCGCCAAACGTCAACCGCGATCCGCGAAGCTCAAAGAGCCCTGTCGCTCGGCCGGCGCGTTTTCGGCTCGGTGGAGCGCTCCCGGATATTCGTCCCACTCGCGCCCGTCCAAGCTGCGGCCGGACGCCGATTTGCCCAGCGGGGCCATCCAGATCGGATCGCCGCGCGCGTCTTGCAAGCGCACCGCGCGCCGAAACTCGGAAGGGTTCACCGGATGCCAGTGCCCCCACTGCTTGAAATGGAAGGCGACGCCTTCGCGCGCGCATTGATCGCGCAGGCTTCTGGGCCATTCGGGGTTCATGGGGCGCGCGCGCGCCCCGCTTTCCCCCCCCGCGATCACCCAGTCGACCCGGTGGAGGTAAGGCCGCAGGTCCAGGGGGCCGAGCAGCGGCTCGCAAGACAGGAACCGCACGGCGGCGGGAAGCGCCAGCAGCGCGGGCAGGCGCTGCTCGGCCCACGCCTGGGATTCGACCGTGGTGCCCAGCCAGACGTTGGCGGGCCAGTCCTGGCGCCAGGGCGCGTAGCGCGCCACCAAGGTGGGGCGCTTGGTCAGCAGCAGCCAGTCCAGGTGCGGCGTGCGCGCGATCAGCGCCCACAGCCGGGCGCGCCAGGGGTCCAGCTCGGGGCGGTTTTCGAACACGTCCGCCATGGACGCGCAAAACACCCGTCGCCGCCCGCCCTTTTCGGCGTCCGCGTTCCACCGCAGCGGCTCTTTCCAGTGGGCTTCCGAAAAAAACCGCCGGCCCGCCTGGGCGCCCCACACGTTCGACCCGACGCGCGCCGCCCAGGATTCGGCGTAACAGAAATCGCACCCCGGCGAAATCTTCGTGCACCCCCACCAGGGGTTGAACGTGTGATGGGTCCACTCGATCTTGCTGTTTTTGGACATGGCCTCTCCAATGAATTGAATATAATTCAATTGCGATTGAAATTCAGTCGACTCGCGGCAGCTCGCTCCAGCGCGTGGTGTACGCCGGCGATTTGCGCGCCTGGCGCATCGCCCAGCCGTGGCCGAAGCCTTCGGTCCCGAAGCGCACGGTCCCCCGTCCCATCCTGTGGTTGATTCGGTCGATGGCGGTCATGAGCCGTTGCGAGCGCGCGGGGTCGCCCGGCTGAAACAGCGCCCCCTGGCGGCGGTCGGCCGACGTCAACGACAGCAGCATGACCCCGGCTTTATGGTACCGATAGCCCCCCCGGTAAATCGCCTCCAGCCCCCGCAGCGCTTGCCCGATCAAGACGCGGGTGTCCGCCGTGGGGGAAACCAGCTCGACGGTGCAGTGGCCGTGGTAGGGCGGATCGTCGGGGGCGAAGGGATTCGTGCCGATGGACACCTGAAGCCCCCCGGCCTCCGAGCGCTGCCGGCGCAGCCGCACCGCCGCGCGGGTGACGTGAAACGCGACGGCCTCGCGCAGCTCCCCCAGCTCCACGACCGGCCGGCCGAAGGAGCGGGAAGCGACGATCTGCCGTTTCGGCGGCGCGACCTCCTCCAGCGCCAGGCACGGAATCCCTCGCAACTCATAAACGATCCGCTCCACGACCACCCCGAACGCCGAGCGCAAGAACGGCGGGTCGGCGTCGCGCAACTGGAGCGCGGTGTCGATGCCGAGCGCTTCGAGTTTGGCCGACCAGCGCCCGGCGATGCCCCACAGGTCGGCCGTCCGCAGGTCGGCCAGCGCTTCGGCCTGCCCGTCCGCATCGAGCAGCGCCACCGCGCCGCCCGGCACTTTTCGTCGCTTGGCGATCCGGTTGGCGACCTTGGCCAGCACCTTGGTGGGGGCGATCCCGACCGAGACCGGCAGGCCCAGCCAGCGCCGGACGGTGCCGACCATCTCCCGGGCATACTCGATGAGCCCGTCTTCCGGGAACCCCGACCAGTCCAGAAACGCCTCGTCGATGGAGTAGACCTCGACGCGCGGCGCGAACCGGCCGAGCACGTCCATCAGCCGGGCGCTCAGGTCGCCATAGAGGGCGTAGTTGGACGAGAACACCCGCACGCGGTGTCGCCGGAGCAGCTCGCGGATGTCGCGGGCCGGCGCCCCCATCGCCACCCCCAGCGCCTTGACCTCCTCGGAGCGGGCCACCACGCAGCCGTCGTTGTTGGAGAGGACGATGACGGGCTGTCCCTCCAGGCGCGGCGCGAACGCCCGCTCGCAGGACACATAGAAATTGTTGGCGTCGACCAGGGCGAGGACGGGCGGCCTAGAGGGCGTGGACGACACCGGTGACCACGCCCCAGATTTCCAGCGTCACGCCGTTTCCGATCTCGATGGGCGGGTAGCGGTCGTTTTCCGCCAGCAGCCGGATGCGGCCGTCGCGGCGATGGAGCCGCTTGACCGTCAGCTCGTTGTCCACCACGGCGATGACGACCCGGCCGTGCGCCGGCTCCAGCGAGCGGTCCACGATCAGCAGGTCGCCGGGGTGGATGCCCGCGCCCAGCATCGAGTCGCCGGCGGCCCGCACGAAAAACGTCGCCGCCGGGTGGGGGATCAGGTGCCGGTTCAGGTCGAGCCGGCCCTCGACGTGCTCCTCGGCCGGGGAGGGAAAGCCGGCCGGCACGCGGGCGCCGTACAGGAGCAGCGCCAGCGGCGGCGGCGCCAGGGCCGGCCTGAGCGCGGCCTCCCCGTCCGCCGGGACCGAACCGCGCCCGGCCAGCCACCGCTCCACCATCGGCGCGAGGCTGCGCGGCACCCGGATGGGTCGGGTGGGCTCGCCGTACTTGAACCGCCGGCCGGCGCCGGGCCGCCGGCCGCCGTGGGATCCCTTGTTGTCGCTCTCGCCCATGCCCGCGCCTTTTGATTTCGTACACGATCAAAATAGCGCGGCGCGAGGGGCGAGGTCAAGGGTTATCGTCGCGACCGCTCGCCGTCGCCCCCGATGCGAGCGGCCCCGTCGCCGCAGGACTGCACCGAACCTTCTCGCCGGGGATCGCGGAGGCGGTACGGTGGCCCTCGAAGCGGCGTCGCGGTCGCGAGCCCCTTCCCCGCCGCTCAATCCGGCTGGCCCGGCAGCATCCGAAACCCGGCTTGGGCGAAGTGCCGGTCGAACGTGAGCGCGGCGTCGATGCCGAGCTGGCGCATGACCGCGAACGAAACGCAGTCGGTCAGCGAATACCGCTTGTCCCGGTGTTGCTGGAACAGCGTCCAGCCGGCCCGGAACAGCGGCTCGTCCACCTGGAGCACCCGCACCGATGGACTCTCCAACAGGTTGTTGCCGACCTCGACCGCCTTGGCGTGATAGCCCCGGCCGTTGAAGAACGTCACCGTCTCGTCGAAGACGTAGCTGGTGGTGACCAGAGGCGGGAGCGCGTCGAGCAGCGCCCGCCAGTGCTGCCGGGCCGCCGTGTGGTTCTGGTCGCGGGCCAGCTCCAGCGCCAGCAGGTAGCCGGTGTCGACGAACAGCGGCTTCATGGCCGATAGAGATAGTCGTCGTGACGCTCCGAGGCATCGGTTTCCGGGGCGTCGAGCGGGGTCCGGCCCAAGTTCCGGACCGGGTCGCCGCCGGCCGGCAAAATGGTGATCCGGTGAGGCTCTTGCCTGATCTCGACCTCGTCGAATCCGGCGAGCAACTCTTTGGGGACGAGCAACCCCCTTTCGGTGACTCGGGCTCTCATGGGCGCACCTCCATCGGTCGGGAGACGGGATCGCCGCCGGCGGGAACGCCGCGGGGCGCGACGCATTCTACCGCGCGCCGACGCGCGCCGCGACCGCGCGCCGGGCAAATTAAAAACGAGCGGCGAGCGGTGATCCGAAAACGGCAAACGCTTCCGATAAAGCCGGTTAGCGGAACCGGCCGGGGCCGGCAAAATACGATATATTACATGTTACGTTTAATTTGATTGTGCGGGTTCGGCGGTCACCTGTGTGAAATTCTGAATTATTTGGCGTACTTTTTTCCGAGCTATCTGGCGCTTGACCCGCTACCGTTTCTGACTTGAGAGGATGGACAGATTTTGGGGTCGGGCATGAAGATAGCGACCGGGTGCCTGACTCGCGACGGCCGCTTGCTCCAAGGTGGGGTGCGGTAGCCAGACGGAACCCCACCCGGTGCGCCATGTAATTCCAAAAATTTGGCGCCAAATAATTCAGAACTTCACACTCCCGCTCGGGTCGGCGTTCCCCGGCGCGCCGCGCGATTCCAAAAATTGGCGGTTGCGGCGCGGCTCTCGGCGGCAGCTATCACCGCCGAGAGCGCCTGCCGCACCACCCGGGGTCACGAACGGCTCGGCGGCGGTTGATGCGACGAAGGTCGGATCGATTCACCTGGCCGGCTCGGCTCAAATCGCCGCCGACCGCAAGCGCGAGGCGTTGTAGACCACCGACACGGAGCTGAGGCTCATGGCCGCCGCCGCGATCATCGGCGACAGCAGGAGGCCGAAAGCGGGATACAGCACGCCCGCCGCCACCGGCACCCCCAGCGCGTTGTACGCGAACGCGAAGAACAGGTTCTGGCGGATGTTGCGCAGGGTGGCACGGCTCAGGCGCCGGGCGCGGACGATGCCGTTCAGATCGCCCTTGACCAAGGTCACGCCGGCGCTTTCCATGGCCACGTCGGCGCCGGTGCCCATGGCGATGCCGACCTGGGCTTGCGCCAAAGCCGGAGCATCGTTGACGCCGTCGCCGGCCATCGCGACCCGGCGGCCTTCTCGTTGCAGCGCTTTGATCTGCTCCGCCTTCTGATCGGGCAACACGCCGGCGATCACCTGATCCAGGCCCAGTTTTCGCGCCACGGCTCGGGCGGTGGTTTCGCTGTCGCCGGTCAGCATAACGATGTTCAGGCCCTCGGCATGGAGCGCCCGGATGGCGTCGGGCGTCGTTTGCTTGATGGGATCGGCGACACCCAGCAGGCCCGCGATCCGGCCGTCCACCGCGACGAGCATCACGGTCTGGCCATCGGCCCGCAACCGTTCCGCCTCGTCCGCCAGCGCGCCCGGATCGACGTTCAGCGCCTGCAGCAACGCGCGGTTGCCCAAGGCGACCCGATGGCCGTCCACCCAGCCCGTCACGCCTTGGCCGGGCACGGACTCGAAGCGTTCGGCGTGGCCGAGCGCGATGCCGCGCTCCCGCGCGCCGCCGACGATGGCGTCGGCCAGCGGATGCTCGCTGCTCCGTTCCAGCGTCGCGGCGAACCGCAACAGCGTCGCTTCATCCAGATGCGGCGCGGGTACCGTTGTCAGCAACTGGGGTTTGCCTTCGGTCAGAGTACCGGTCTTGTCCACCACCAGAGTGTCGATGTGGCGCAGCAGTTCGATGGCTTCGGCGTTTTTGAACAATACGCCGACCGTGGCGCCCTTGCCGGTGGCGGTCATGACCGACATCGGGGTCGCCAACCCCAGCGCGCAAGGACAGGCGATGATGAGCACCGCCACGGCGTTGATGATGGCGTGGGCCATGGCCGGCGGCGGCCCGAGCAGCGCCCAGGCGACGAAGGTGATCAGGGCGATGGCCACCACGGCGGGCACGAAGTAGCCGGCGACCCGGTCGGCCAGCTTCTGGATGGGCGCGCGGCTGCGTTGGGCTTGCGCCACCAGTTGCAGGATTTGGGAAAGCAAGGTGTCGGCGCCCACCCGCTGGGCCTCCATGATCAGGCTGCCGGTCCCGTTCACCGTGGCGCCGATGACCGGGTCGCCGGGGTTTTTCTCCACCGGGATCGGCTCGCCGGTGACCATGGACTCGTCCACGCCGCTGCGGCCTTCCAACACGATGCCGTCGACCGGGATCTTCTCGCCGGGCCGGACCCGCAGGCGGTCGCCCGGCCGGACGCGGTCCAGCGGCACATCTTCGTCGTTGCCGTCGGCATCGATCCGGCGAGCGGTTTTCGGCGCCAGGCCGAGCAACGCTTTGATGGCGGCGCCGGTTCGCCGGCGCGCCCGCAGTTCCAGCACCTGCCCCAGCAAGACGAGCGTCACGATCGCGGCGGCGGCCTCGAAGTAGACGGCCACTTCGCCGTGGGCATCGCGAAACGTGGCGGGAAACAGGGCCGGGAACAGGACGGCCACGGCGCTGTAGCCATACGCCACGCCCACGCCCAGAGCGATCAGAGTAAACATGTTGAGGCTGCGGTTGACCAGGGACTGCCAGCCCCGCTCGAAGAACGGCCAGCCGCCCCACAGCACCACCGGCGTGGCCAACAGCAGTTCCAGCCAGTTCAGCTCGCGCGACGAAGCCAGCCCGTCGAAGGGCGTGCCCGGAACGTGGCGACCCATCGCCACGACGAACAGCGGAACGGTCAATAGGACGCCGATCCAGAAGCGCCGGGTCATGTCCCGGAGTTCCGGACTTTCCTCATCATCGAGAGTCACCGTCCGGGGTTCCAGCGCCATGCCGCAGATCGGGCAGTTCCCCGGCTCGTCCCGCACGATCTCCGGATGCATGGGGCAGGTGTACTCGATTTTGGTCGCCGGCGCGGGGATGCCCTCCGGCTCCAAGGCCATGCCGCACTTGGGGCAACCGCCCGGCCCTTCCTGGCGAATCTCCGGGTGCATGGGGCAGGTGTGGATCGTCCCTGGCAAAGGGATCGGCGCCTCGACCGTCGACTGTGCGGGACGAACGGGAGAGTGATGGTGGGCATGGGCGGCGTGATGGCCGTGTTCGCAGGAATGCGCGCGGGTGTTCATCGGGTGTCCTCCTCGTCAATGCAGGTTGGATGCCCTATCTTTACTTCCGTACCCGAGTACGGAGTCAAGCATGCAAAAATCGCTTTCACTGACGGTCGGCGAGCTGGCGAAAGCCGCTGATGTCCATGTCGAGACCGTGCGCTACTATCAGCGACGCGGCTTGCTGGCGACGCCGGAACGTCATTACGGGACGATTCGCCGCTATACCGACGTTGACCGTGACCGGTTGCGCTTTATCCGCCGGGCGCAACGCCTGGGCTTCACGCTGGAGGAAATCGCCCAGTTGCTCGCCCTGGACGCCCTCCGCGACCGGGATCGGGCGCGCGCCCTGGCCGAAAGCAAGGTGGCCGATTTGGAGGCCCGCATCGCCGATCTGCGGGCCATGCGCCGCGTCCTGGTCGAACGGATCGCGCACTGCGTCCACGGCCGGCCCGCCGAACCCTGTCCGATCCTCGACGCCTTCGGCGGCGATGTCGGCGTCGAACCGCTGGAGGAGGGCTAATGTCCCCGCGCCTGCTGGTGGTCGATGACGATGCCGCGCTCAACCTCGCGCTGTGCGCGCATTTCGAGGACCGTGGCTGGCAAGCCACGGGCGTATACGATTGCGCCGCCGCCCTGGCCGCGACCGCTGGGGCGGCCTTCGAGGTGGTCCTGCTGGACGTGCAACTACCGGACGGCGACGGCGTCGAGTTGCTCGGCCGGTTGCTCGAACGCGATCCGCGCCTGCCGGTGATCCTCATGACCGGCGGACGCGATGTCGAACGCGCCATGCAGGCCATCGCCGCCGGCGCCTTCGACTGGCTGCCCAAGCCGTTCGAACCCGCTGAACTGGAGCGGTTGGTGGACCGCGCCCTGGCCGCCCGCCAGGCGAGCACCGCCGGGTTCGCTGAACCCGACGATGCGCCGCCGCGGACCCTGGTGGGCGAGAGTCGGGCGCTGCTGGAAATCGGCAAGACCCTGGCCCGGGTCGCGCCCAGCGATACCCGGGTGCTGATCACCGGTGAAAGCGGTACGGGCAAGGAAGTGATCGCGCGACTGGTGCATGCCTACAGCGGTCGGCGGGGACCGTTCGTCGCCGTCAATTGCGCCGCACTGGTCGAAACCCTGCTCGAATCGGAACTGTTCGGCCACGAGCGCGGCGCCTTTACCGGCGCTCACGCCGCCAAGCCCGGCAAGTTCGAGCAGGCCGCCGAGGGAACGCTGTTTCTCGACGAAGTGGGCGAGCTGCCGCCGACCGTGCAGGCCAAACTGCTGCGGGTCTTGCAGGAAGGCGCGTTCGAGCGGGTGGGCGGTACGCGGACGCTGGAGACACGCGCCCGGATCGTCGCCGCGACCAACCGCGATTTGCCCGCCGAAGTGACCGCCGGACGGTTTCGCGAGGATCTGCTGTACCGGCTGGCGGTGGTCACGCTGCATGTCCCGCCGCTGCGCGAGCGACGCGAGGACATCCTGCCGCTGGCCCGCCATCTGCTGGCCCGCGCCTGCCGGCGGCTGGACCGCTCGGCGGTGACGTTGGCGCCGGATGCCGAGGCGTGGTTGCGGGCGCGCGATTGGCCGGGCAACGTGCGCGAACTGGACAACGCGCTCACCCGCGCGCTGGTGCACGTTCGTGGCCCGCGGCTGACGGCCGACATGCTGGACGGTTTGATCGCCGCGCCACCGGACGGCGCGACCGCGACGGATGCTTTCCGCGATGCCGGCGGCCGACTGTACTCACTCGACGAACTGGAGGCGATTCAGATCGCCAACGCCCTGCGCGAAACCGGCGGCCATAAAGGTCGCGCCTGCGCCATTCTCGGCATCTCGCGGCCCGCGCTGGAGCGCAAGCTCGACCGCTACGGTCTTCGCCCGCGCACCCGCGCCGAGGATTGACCATGCCGCCACTGTCGCGTCTGTCCCTGCGGGTTTTCCTGTTGGTTGCCGCCCTGGTCACGACCTGCGGCGCGCTGGTGCATTTACCCGGCCTGGTCGCTTTTCGCACCGAATATCTCGAACACCGGTTGATCGATGCCTACATGGCGACCCTCGCCCTCCGCGCGGGCGGGACCTTGACCGCCGCCCAAACCACGACACTGCTCGAACGGGCGCACCTCGTCGGCATCGAGGTTCGGTCCGACGACGCCGAATTGCGGCTCGGCACGCTCGCCCCGGTCGAACGCGATATCCGGCTGGACCGGGAACCGCTGGGGCAGCGCCTGCTCCGCACCTTGCAGGCGCTATTCGACGACGGTCAGGGCTTGCTGAGGGTCAGCGGCGCCCCAGCCGGCGAATCGGGTATACAGGGTGTGTGGATCGCCGTCACGCTCGATGCGGCGGCGCTGCGGCGGGCGGTACGCCATCATGCAAGCGAAGCGTTGTGGCTGTCGCTGGCGATTTCGCTGTTCACCGCCGGTCTGGTGCAACTGGGGCTGATTCGCCTGCTGTTGCGCCCGGTCGGTCGTCTGACCGCGCAACTGGCGGCCTTCCAGGCAGATCCTTATCACACGCCACCGCCGCGACCGACCTCCCGCGCCGACGAAATCGGCGCGTTGCAACGTTCGCTGGCCACGATGGAAGTCGAGGTGCAAACCGCGTTGAAACGCGAAGCGCGATTGGCGGCCATCGGCGGGGCGGTGGCGCGCATCCACCACGATCTGAAAAGCATCCTGGCCACCGTATCGTTCACCTCGGCGCGGCTGGCCGACGCCGCCGATCCGCGTAGCCGGCAACTGGCCGAATTGCTGGCGCAATCGGTGCGGCGGGCGGTGCATCTGTGCGCCAGCACGCTGGATCTGGCGCGCGGCGAGACGCCGGTCGGGCGGCGCGAGCGCATCGACTTGGCCGCATTGTGCGCGCAAGCCGTCGCCGCCGCCGCACGACCGCCGGCGTTTCAAGCAACCGCCGACGTGCCGCCCGACGCGACGGTCAGTGGCGACCCCGAACGGTTGGCGCGGGTGCTGGGCAACCTCCTGGCGAACAGTCACGAGGCCGGCGCCCGGCAGGCCCACCTCGTGGCGCGCTCCACCGCTGTCGGCTGGACCATCGAGATCACCGACGATGGTCCCGGTTTGCCGGAAGCGGCTCGCGCCCGCCTGTTCGAACCCTTCATCGGCTCGGCCAAGGCCGGCGGGAACGGCCTCGGCCTCGCCACCGGCCGCGATATCGCCCGCGCCCACGGCGGCGATCTGTCCTTGGTCGAGACCGGACCCCACGGCACCCGCTTTCGCCTGACCTTGCCCCTGTCCACGCCCTGAGCCTGGCCGCCGGACGGCGAGGCTCGGCCATCGTTTAACGTTTCGATGAAACGTTAAAACGAATCATTTAACCGATCGCGGCGCCTGGAAGATTTTTTAAAAATAAAGTTATTGAAAATAAATACTTATAATAAAAATTAAGTTGGCACGTCTCCTGCGATATTGAGAATGACGCAAGCAAATGCACTTCATCATGACTGCGGGAGAATTGACCATGAAAAGCTTCAGCAAAGCGGTTTTTTTAGGCTTGACCATCGGTTTGCTCAGTCCGGCGGTGGCTGACGACCTCTTGCAAGGAGGACGGTATAAAGAGAAAAGCACCGATTTTCCACGCCATGTCACCGCCAGTGAAAACCCGCGCGCACCCGTGGCTGCCGAGGCCGGTCATCATGCCGATGGCGGCCAGGATCGGAGTGGCCGGGATTGGTCGAAGGATGTCATCCCTCATGACCACGAACATCCAGTCGACGCATCCTCTTCCCCCTCGCCGCGGGAATGGGGGTGGAACTCGAAATAAAGTCCAGCACTCTCGAATGCCGCTTGCAACGCGGCTTCCCACCGACTGCCGAGGAGCACCGTCCATGAAATCCGTTATCGCGCTCACCACCTTCGCCCTGGCCACGACCGCCCTGTCGATCCTGGCTTCCGGCTTGGCCCCAAGCGCCGCGGTGGCGGCGGATTATGGGTACGTCAACTACCGAAACTACGACGAAGGCCCGGAATCCCTGGCGGCGTTTCGCGCCCGCGCCAACCGTGCCCACTCCAACGCCACGGCCGGAACAGCCACTCCAAGCGGTTTCAACGACCGAGGCGGCGATGGGATATCCGAAGCAGCCGGCAGCCGTTCCGCCAGCCGGCCAGCCGCCCGTACTGAACAGCGTCATGACAGGCATTGCGATTTACAGCCCAAGCTCGGTTTCAATAATCGCAACGTCACCCATGCCTGCTGAGGAAGTTGGATAAACATTGACGATGGATGGCGCTCCAGGAGATTCAACAAATCCAGTGAAGTGCTGTCCAGAAACCACAAACTCTACTTCGGCATTGGCCGATTTCAATCGACCGCTTTCGAGTAAAGCGACTCAATCAAGTATAGAGAGGACCCTATGAAAACGCTGAAAATGATCGCCGCAGTTGTGATAGCGAGCGCATCGGCGGGCGCGGCCTATGCCGACGGCGGCGGCCATACTCCGGCCCAGCTCTTTCCAAATCAAGTCGAAAGGGTACAGGCTGCGCCTGCGAGCCAAGCGGAAATGCCTGCTTCCCGTCCCGGCTGGAACAAGGGATCGCAATATGGCGCCGAGTGGCTCACCCGCAAAACCAAGGATCGCTCCGAGATGAGCGCTACCAGCCAACCCCCCACCAACGCGGAACAGGCAGCGGGTAAAACCTGTGCCCGGCCGGGGTTTAACCAACATAACAAGCTCGAGCATGCTGAATTATCGTGCTAAAGGCGATCCCGGTCGGATTTCCGAATCCGCCGGGACCGCCTGGCCCTGATCGTTAGCCGGAATTCGCTTGAAACCTCTTTGATTAAAGAAGGCTTCCAGATGAACGACGTCGCCCAACAAACCGGCATCGACATCACGCTGAAGGCCGCATGCCGTTACGCGATGGAAAAAGGCAATCGTTTTGCCCGTGGCCCGGCTTACAAGGGCCACGGCAGGAAGGTGTTATCCAGCGTCGGGCAAACGGCACGGTGGTACGAAGGCATGGGTTATACCAAATTGATGGAATTCGACGATCCCCCGGTCTACGCGGTCCTGAAACGCGGACACCACGAAGTTCATATTTTCCAGCCGCCCGATCCAATCCTTCGCGCCTGGCTGGAGAATGACGAAGCCGCGCTCGATGACCCGGCCATGCGCGCTTATATGCTGCAAAAATCCGGCTTGGACGAGTGCGATCTGCCGGTCGCCAGCAAACCCCACTATTTTCATATCAACGAGGTGGACGAGGTGTTTATCGCCACCGCGGATGAAGCCCGATGAACTCCAAGACAAAAACCGCCAACACCGAAAACGCAAGAAGAATGACCACGCCAAACCCGACCATCGATCTGAAGCGTCGCCAACTGTTGGCAGGCGCGCTGCTGCTGGCCCTACCCCGCACGTGGGCGGCGCCCGGCCGTTTGCTGGTCGAAGTGTGGAAAGATCCAACGTGCGGTTGCTGTAAAGACTGGATCGCGCATCTGGAGAAAAACGGCTTCGAGGCGCGCGTACATGACACGGGCAACACCGCTGCGCGCCAACGCCTGGGCATACCCAGCCAGTACGGCTCCTGCCATACCGCCGTGGTGGACGGTTATGCGCTGGAGGGCCATGTTCCTGTCCGGGAGATTCTGCGCTTGCTGAACGAGCGGCCAAACGCCATCGGTTTAGCCGTCCCCGGCATGCCGATCGGATCGCCGGGCATGGATGGCCCCGAATACGGTCGTCGCCGCGACCCCTACGACGTGTTGCTGTTGGCGCGAGACGGGACGTCCCGGATTTTCCAGTCCTATCGATAAGCGATGAGCGCCGGCCGCGCCGTGGCATCGGGCGAATTCTAAAAAATCCAGGGGGATATTTATGCACAGTCTGCGGAAAGCCGGGTGCGCACTGGCGCTCCTGGTTCTGCCACTGGGTGGCCATGCGGCGAAACCGGCGGCGGATTCACCCGGCGCGACTCTGCCCGAATTGCTGGTCTGGGCGGAGCAACACAACCCCGAACTCGCCGCGATGCAACACGAGGCCGAGGCTGCCGACGCGCGGATTCAACCGGCGGGCGCGCTGCCCGATCCGATGTTCAGCGTCGAATGGCGAGACATTCCCAACGACAGCTTTAGCTTGGCTCCATCGCAAGTCGGCTCCATGAAATACACCGTGGCGCAGACCTTTCCGCTGGGCGGGAAACGGAAGTCCAAGCAGCGGGTCGCCGAAGCGGAGGCGGAGAAAGCGCGTTGGCAGCGGTCGACCTTGTCCGCCGCGCTGCAGGCCAAGCTGACCACTGCATTCGTCCAGCGTTATCAGGCATACCAAAACGAGATGCTGCTCAAGGAAGAATTGATGTTTTTACGTGAAGTCGAGCGGGTCGCGCAAATCCGCCACGCCAACGGCCTCACGCCCCAACAGGACGCCCTCAAGGCGCAAATCGAACAGACCACGCTCAAAGCCGATCTGGTCGCGGCGGCGACCGAGCAGCGGCAAGCCAGCGCCAAGCTCAACGCGTTGCTGGGTCGACCGGCGAACGCGCCGCTGGCCGAACCGAACGCGCTACCCCCCTTGCCTAAACCGGCCGCGCTGGCGGATGCGGCGGATCGGGCGCTCGGCACCAACCCGGAGTTGCTGGCTCAGGCCGCCGCCATTACCGCTGCCCAACAGAATCAACGCCTGGTTCGCGCCAACCGTTATCCCGATCTGACCGTGAGCGTGTCTCCGATCCAGGTCGGCGACCGGCTGGCGGATTGGGAAATCATGCTGTCGGTCAACATCCCGCTGCAACAGACCAGTCGTCGCGCTCAGGAGCGCGAAACCGCCGAACTGGCGAGCGCCGCGCAACTCCGACAGGACGCCATGGCGAATCAGGTGCAAGGCGACTTGCAGGAACAACTGGCCGGGCTGGATGCCGCCCGGCAACAGGAAACGCTGATCCGCACCAGCCTGCTGCCGCAGGCGGAGCTGACGTTTCAGGCGGCGCTCGCCAGCTACCAGACCGGTCGCGTGGATTTCACCACCCTGCTCGACGCGCAGCGGCAAATGCGGCGAGCGCGCTTCGACCAGTTGAAAGCCCTGCTGGAACAACACCTCCGTCTGGCCGAAATCGAACGCCTGGTAGGAGCGCCGCTGTGAAATCGCGTACTTTGGTTTCGGTAATCGTTGCAGCCCTTTTCATCGGCTTTGGGCCAGTTCCAGTTCCTGACGCCGCAGCCCAGCAGGGCAAAATCCTTTATTACCGCAATCCGATGGGCTTGCCGGACACCTCGCCCACCCCCAAAAAAGACTCGATGGGGATGGACTATATCCCCGTCTACGAAGGTGAAGAAACCGGCACCGATCAAGTTCGCATCAGCCCGGAGAAAGTGCAAAAACTGGGGGTGCGAACCGAAGCGGCGGAACGGCGCGTCCTCAGCCGCCCGGTGCGCGCCGTGGGCCTGATCGCCCCCGACGAGCGCCGTTTGTTCACCGTGACGCCCCGGTTCGAGGGCTGGATCGAGCGCCTGCTGGTCAACAGCACCGGCCAGACCGTGAAACGCGGCGAGCCGTTGATGGCCGTGTACAGCCCCGAACTGGTTTCCGCCCAGCGCGAATATCTGTTGGCCAGCGGCGGGCGCCGCGCGCTGAGCGAAAGCAGTCCCGAAACTCGCGAAGGGATGAGTCAACTGGCGGAAACCGCCCTGCTGCGGTTGCGCAACTGGGAAATTTCCGCCGATCAACTGGAACGCCTGCGCAAGGAGGGCAAGCCGCAACAGCAACTGCTGCTGAAAGCGCCGGCGAATGGCGTGGTGCTGGAAAAAACCGCCATCCAGGGCATGCGCTTCATGCCCGGCGAGATGCTCTATCGCATCGCCGATTTATCGTCGCTATGGCTGGTGGTGGATGTGTTCGAGCAAGACCTGAACCTGGTGCATCCCGGTCAGGACGCGCGGATTACCGTCAACGCCTTTCCCGACCAACAGTTTGCCGGCAAGGTCGCCTTCATTTACCCGACGCTGAACCCGCAGACCCGCACCGCGCAAGTGCGGATCGAACTGCCAAACCCCAAAGGCCGCCTCCGCCCGGCCATGTACGCCAGCGTGGAACTGGCCGCCGGCCACAACCAGGCGGCGGTGTTGACCATCCCGATCTCGGCGGTGCTCGGTAGCGGCACCCGGCAAGCGGTGCTGGTTGAGTTGGGCGAGGGCCGCTATCAGCCGCGCGAAGTGCGGTTGGGGCTGCGCGGCGACGAGTACGTGCAGGTGCTGGAGGGACTCACCGAGAACGACCGGGTGGTGGTGTCCGCCAATTTCCTGATCGACGCCGAAAGCAATTTGAAGGCGGCGCTCGGCAGCTTCGGCGGGCATGGCGGGCATGGCACGACGGCCCCTCCCGCCGCGACCCCACCGGAAGCACCGCCCGCGCCGGCCATGCCCGCTGCGCCCGCCGCACCCGCCAGCGCGCACCAAGGCCACTGACATGCTCGGCCGCATCATCGAGGTTTGCGCCCGCAATCTGTTTCTGGTGGTGGTGTTGACCGCATTCGTCGTCGCTGGCGGAATCTACGCGGTTCTCCACACGCCGCTCGACGCGCTGCCCGATCTCTCGGATACTCAGGTCATCCTCTACACCGACTATCCCGGGCAATCGCCGCAGGTAGTCGAAGATCAGGTCACCTATCCGCTCACCACCGCCATGCTGGGCGTACCCCGCTCCAAGGTGGTGCGCGGATTCTCGTTCTTCGGCGCGTCGTTCGTCTACGTGATTTTCGAGGACGGCGTGGACCTCTATTGGGCGCGGTCGCGGGTGCTGGAATACCTCAACTTCGCCGCCGGACGGCTGCCGCGCGGGGTGACGCCCAGCCTGGGACCGGATGCGACCGGCGTCGGCTGGGTGTACCAGTATGTCGTGCTCGGCGCGCGGCGCACCCTGGCGGAATTGCGCACCTTGCAGGACTGGTTCGTCCGCTACCAGCTCACCCAGGCGCAGGGGGTCGCCGAAATCGCCAGCGTGGGCGGCTTCGTACAGCAGTATCAGGTCGTGGTCGACCCGCGCAAGCTGCAAGCCTACGGCATCCCGCTGCTGCGCGTCAGCGAAGCGATCCGCGCCAGCAACACCGATGTCGGCGGTCGGGTGGTGGAGTTGGCCGAAACCGAATACATGGTGCGCGGCAAGGGCTACTTGCGCGGGGCCAGCGACCTGGAGCAACTGGTGCTCAAGGCCGAGGGCGGGGTGCCGGTGTTGCTGCGCGACGTGGCGCGCATCGAGATGGGGCCGGACGAGCGGCGGGGACTGACCGAACTCAACGGGGAAGGCGAGGTGGTCAGCGGCATCGCCGTGGCTCGTTTCGGCGCCAACACGCTGGACGTGATCCACAACCTGAAGGCCAAGCTGGATGAAATCGCCAGCGGCCTGCCGCCAGGCGTGACTATCGAGCCGGTTTACGACCGCTCCGATCTGATTCACCGGGCCATCGAGACGCTGAAAAATACTTTGATCGAGGAAAGCGTCATCGTCGCGCTGGTCTGCATCGTGTTCCTGTTCCACGTCCGCAGCGCGCTGGTCGCGATCCTGATGCTGCCGGTGGGAATCCTCATCGCCTTCATCGCGATGCGGTTGCTGGGGATGAACTCCAACATCATGAGTCTGGGCGGGATCGCCATCGCCATCGGCGCGATGGTGGACGCCGCCATCGTGATGATCGAAAACGCCCACAAACATCTGGAACGGGCCGCGCCCGGCGCTTCGCGGATTCAGACCCTGATCGACGCGGCCCAGGAAGTCGGGCCGGCGCTGTTTTTCAGCCTGCTGATCATCACCGTCTCGTTCCTGCCGGTATTCACCCTGGAAGCGCAGGAAGGGCGCCTGTTCCAACCGCTGGCGTATACCAAGACGTTTGCGATGGCCGGCGCGGCGTTGCTCTCGATCACGCTGGTGCCGGCGTTGATGGTGCTGTTCGTTCGCGGCCGGATTCTTCCCGAACACCGCAACCCCATCAATCGCTTCCTGATTTGGGCGTACCGTCCGCTGATCGCCGGGGTCATGCGCTGGAAAAAGCTGACGGTCCTGCTGGCGCTGGCGGTGCTGGCGGCGACCTGGTATCCGGCCAGCCGGCTGGGCAGCGAATTCATGCCGATGCTCAACGAAGGAACCCTGCTGTACATGCCCGCCACCTTGCCGGGCCTGTCGGTCACCAAGGCCGCCGAAATCATGCAGACCCAGAACCGCCTCATCAAATCCTTCCCGGAAGTGGCCTCGGTGTACGGCAAAGCCGGGCGGGCCATCACCGCGACCGATCCGGCGCCGCTGGAAATGTTTGAAACGGTGATCAACCTGAAACCGGAGGGCGAATGGCGCCCTGGCCTGACCGTGGACGCACTGATCGCCGAGATGGATCAAGCGCTGCAAATCCCCGGCGTCAGCAACGCCTGGACCATGCCGATCAAGGCGCGGACCGACATGCTCTCGACCGGCATCCGCACGCCCATCGGTATCAAGGTGTTCGGCAACGACCTCGCGGAACTGGAGCGACTGGCCAAGGCCATCGAAGCCGTGGTCAAGACCGTGCCCGGCACCACCAGCGCCTATGCGGAGCGCATCACCGGCGGCTATTACCTGAACATCGAGCCGGATCGGGCGGCGCTGGCCCGCTACGGTTTGGGCATCGGCGACGTGCAGGACGTCATCGCCACCGCCCTGGGCGGGGAAACCGTCACCACGACCGTGGAGGGGCGAGAGCGGTTCGGGGTCAGCGTTCGTTATCCGCGCGAGTTGCGCGCCGATCCGCAGGCTATCGCCTCGCAGGTGCTGATCCCGACGCCGGGCGGAGCGATGGTCCCGCTGGGGCAGGTGGCGAGCATCGGTCTCGACAAAGGTCCGCCCAGCATCCGCACCGAAAACGCCCTGCTCTCCGCCTATATCTACGTGGACATTCGCGGCCGCGACATCGGCGGCTACGTCGCCGATGCGCAACGGGCCGTGCGCCAGCAGGTGTCCTTCAAGCCCGGGTACTACATCACCTGGAGCGGTCAGTTCGAATACATGGAACGCGCCAGGGCCCGGTTGGTCATCGTGGTGCCCTTTACCTTGCTCATCATCTTTGTCCTGCTTTATCTCAATTTCCGCCGGCTGACCGAAACCCTGATCGTGATGTTGGCCTTGCCCTTCGCCCTGGTCGGCGGAATTTGGCTGATGGATTGGCTGGGCTACAACCTGAGCGTGGCCGTCGCCGTGGGATTCATCGCGCTGGCCGGGGTCGCGGCGGAAACCGGCGTCATCATGCTGATCTATCTGGATCACGCCCTCATGACGTTGCGGCACCAGCGCGAGGCGGCAAGCCAGCCGTTGACCGCGAGCGACATCTACGCGGCGGTGATGGAAGGCGCGGTGGAGCGGGTGCGCCCGAAGATGATGACGGTGGTGGCGATCATGGCCGGTCTGTTGCCGATTCTGTGGAGCACGGGTACGGGGTCGGAAGTGATGCGCCGTATCGCCGCGCCGATGGTGGGCGGAATGGTGTCTTCGACCGTGCTGACGCTGGTGGTGATTCCGGCGTTGTACGCGCTGGTCAAGGAAGCGGGCCTGCGCCGGGCGGCACGCTCCGCCATGCGCCGTTCCGAAGCCGCCGGTGCAATGAGGGCACCAATATCCTGACGCCGGCGATGACCCACGAAACCGAAACCCTGCCAACGAGCGATCACCAAGGGTTCGCACGTCCCCCCTTTTTTATGGATAGGAAGAAGCCCGATGAATTCCTGTTGCTTCGCGCGAAGCATGGCCGCGAATCGATGTCTGACTCACCGAGCAACCGTATTGCTCGCGGCCCTGCTGTTCGCCTTCGCCGCCGCGCTGCCCTTTCCGATCCCCGCCCACGAAGGCGAAGACCATGGCACGCCTGAACCCGTCACGGTCGCCGCGCCGGGCGAGAAGCTCCTGGTGGCGAGCGGCGGTGGCTCCGTGTTCGAGGCCGTTTTGAAATATCGCCCCTTCGCGCCAGGGGAGGCGGTGGCGGTAACGCTCTACCTGGTCTCCGCCGAGACCAATCGCCCGCTGGCCGACGCCACTGTCAACGCAACCCTTTCCGAAGGTGACCGAAGCACCGCCGTCGCGTTCGCGCCCAAATCCGGTGGGCCGTTCGGCGCGTACAGCGCCACCGTCACCGCCGAGACCGCCGCGCCGATGTCGTGGCTGTTCGACGTGACGGCGGGTGCCGAGAGTGACTTGATTGGCGTCACTGGCTTCCAGGCCAGCCCGCCCGAACCGGCTTCCCCGGTCGGCAAAAGCGCTCCTCACCGCGATGGGAAGGCGCTTCCCCGGCTGGCGATGTGGGTCGCCGTCGGCGCCTTGTCGCTGACCATCGCCTTCGCGGCCGGCCGCCTGACCACTCGCGGGAGAGCGTCCGCATGATGTGGAACCGGATCGGCCCGTTGATCGCGTCCACCTTGATGGCCGCCGCACCGTTTGCCCAGGCCCACGAGGGCGAAGATCATTCCGGCGCCGGTTTGGCGGTGTCCGCGTCCGCGTCGCCCACCGCGCCCCTTTATGTCTCCATCGAGACGCAACTCCTGGCCCGAATCGAGACGAGTCGCGTGCGTCTGGAAACCGTTCCCCGCACGCTCCGGGTCCTGGGCCGCACCCTCATCCGTTCCGAACGCGAGGCCATCGTGACGGCTCCACAGGAAGGCCGCCTGATCGCCACCAGGGACTACTCGATTCCCGCCCTCGGCGAGTTCGTGAAACGGGATCAAATCATCGCCGTCGTCGAGGAGTCGATTGCGGCGCCCGACCTCGTGACGATCGCGACCGAGCGCGCCCGCGCCGCCAGCGATTTGCGGCAGGCCGAGGCGAGCCTGACGCTGGCCCAGCGCGAGTACGACCGCCTGACCAAGCTGGCGGGCGTCGTCACCGACAAGGACCTCACTGCCGCCCGCAATGCCCTGGAGGTGGCCAAGGCCAGGCGCGACGGCTTCGTCGAGCAGGTCGCGCTGCTCGACGCCGCCTCGACCACGGGTATCCTCGCCCAGAAGCGCCGGGTCATCCGCGCGCCGCTCGATGGCATGATCGCTCGAACGCATGTCACCATCGGCGAGAACGTGAGTCGCGACAAGCCGTTGTTCCAGATTGTCGACACCACCGAACTGCTGGTCGAAGCGAGCGTTTTCGAGAACGATGTGGCCGCGATTCTCGCCGCCCGGCGAGCGTTTTTCACCGTGGAAGCGTTTCCCGGCGAATCATTCCCGGCCCGCATCGTGTCGCGCGGCGCCACGGTCGATGAGCGCACGCGCGCGCTGCCGGTGCTCTTCGCCGTGCCGAACGCCGAGGGCCGGCTGTTCGGCGGAATGTTCGGGCGCGTCTACATCGAGACCGGCTCCGAGGTGTCGGGGATCGCGGTGCCCAAATCCGCCGTGGTCGATCTGGACGGTCAGCCCACGGTCTACGCGAAGACCGGCGGCGAGCGGTTCACCCCGCGCCCCGTGCGGATCCTGGAGCGCCTCGGCGACCGTCTGGTGCTGGCCGGCGAAGAAACCCTCGAGCCCGGCGATCGCGTCGTCGTTCAGGGAATCTACCAGGTCCGCATGTCCAAGCCCTTGCCGGCGGCGGGCGACTCGTCGGCCCGTTAACCCGCCGAACCCCGTCGATCGCCGACCGTTCAACCCCTCTTCCAACCCTTTTCCAACCCGACGCGCTCGACTCGTCCTTCCAGGAGATTCCCATGACATTCAGGCTTTCCACCGCCTCCCTGATCGCCTTGGCCTTGCTGGCCGCCGCCGGCGCGAACGCCCCATCCAGCGCCGCCGAAAGCCACGACCACGGCGCGCACGGCGCGGCCGCCCCGTCCACCATCGGCGCTTCGATCGCGCCGGCGGGAGGTCTCAAGATCGGCGAACCGGCAACTTTTACGCTGTCGCTCGCCGCCGAGGACGGCAAACCGATCACTCTCGCCGACCTGAAGGTCGCCCACACCGAGAAGGTCCACCTGCTCATCGTCGATCCGAGCCTGACCGACTACCACCACGCGCACCCGAAGCCCGGCGCGGCGCCCGGCGCGTACACCTTCGCCATCACGCCCGGCAAAGCGGGCGAATACAAAGTCTTCGCCGACCTGCTGCCGGTCGCCACCGACAAGCAGGAATACGCCGCGACCGGCTTCGCGGTGGTGGGAACCCCCGCGCCGGTCGAAAAGATCGCGAACCGGAAAACGACCGTGGCCGGTCACGGGTTCGAGTGGGCCTTCGAAGGAGGGCCACCCGTCGCCGGCCAGCCCCGCAAAGCGCGGTTGACCGTGACCGGCCCGGACGGGAAACCGTTCGCCGGATTGGAGCCGATCATGGGCGCGTTCGCTCACCTGGTGGGCTTCAGCGCGGATCGGGCCGAGATCGCCCACATCCATCCGCTGGGCCAAGAGCCGAGATCGGCCGCCGAACGCGCTGGCCCGACCCTGGAATTTCAGACCCAGTTCGCCGCCGCCGGCTACCACAAGCTGTTCGCCCAAGTGCAGATCGGCGGAAAATCGGTGTTCGCGCCTTTCGGCGTCGAGGTGGCGCCTGCCGGGTCGGCCACGGCCGCGCCCGCCAAGCCGACCTCGGCCGCGCCCGCCGCCGGTCACGGACAGCAGCACGGGCGCGACGAGCCGGTCGCGATCCCGGCCACCATCGCCGAAATCCTGGCCGCCGCCGACCGGCGCGTCGCGGCCATCGACCGGGCCATCGCCGGGGGCGGCCTGGCCAAGGTCCACGCCGAAGCCTTCGCCGCCCGCGACCTGCTGGCCGCGCTGCCGCAGAAAGTGGCCGGCCTCAATCCAGAGGAAGCCAAGGCGCTCGACGCCGCCATCGGCCGCGTCCGCCAGCAAGCGGGGCTGCTCGACAAGTTCGGCGACGCCGGCGACGCCGCGCAGACCCGGGCCGTCCTCGCCCGGTTCAAGAAGGAGATCGCCGGCATCCGGCAACAGGTCGAAGGGAAACCGAGCCGCTGACGCACCGGGAACCGCGCCCCGCGCCCGCAGCGGGCGCGATGGCGCCGACCCGGCCCCATCCCCTTCAACCCGCCCCGCCGGCTGCGATCCAGAGCGGCGGGAACCACATGGCCATGATCAAACGGCTCATCCAGTTCTCGATCGAGAACCGCCTCTTCGTCCTGGCGGCGGCGTTCGCGCTCACGCTCTACGGCCTCTACGAGATGGCCAGACTGCCGGTGGACGTGCTGCCCGACCTCAACCGGCCGCAGGTCACGGTGCTGACCGAAGCCGAAGGTCTGGCGCCCGAGGAAGTGGAAACCCTGGTCACGTTTCCCATCGAGACCGCCCTGAATGGCTCGACCGGCGTGCAGCGGGTCCGGTCGGTGTCCGCCGTCGGCCTGTCCATCGTGTTCGTGGAATTCGGCTGGGGTCAGGACATCTACCTGGCGCGGCAACTGGTCGGCGAGAAGCTCGCCGCCACCCGCGACCGCCTGCCCGCCGGCATCGAACCGCAAATGGGGCCGATTTCGTCGATCATGGGCGAAATCATGCTGATCGGCCTCAAAAGCCAGACGATCCCGCCGGTGCGGTTGCGCCTGCTGGCCGACTGGACGGTGCGCCCGCGCCTGCTGTCGATCCCCGGCGTGGCCAACGCCATCCCCATCGGCGGCGGCCGCATGCAGGTTCAGGTGCAGGTCGACGCCGAGAAACTGCGCGCCTACGACTTGACCCTGGAAGCGGTCGAGCGGGCCGTCGCCAACGCCAACGAAAACAGCACCGGCGGGTTCATCGAGAAGCAGAGCCAGGAGTTTCTGGTCCGCAACATCGGGCGGGTCCGCGACGTCGCGGAGTTCGCCGACGCCGTGGTGACGACCCGCGAGGGCACGCCGATCGCGGTCGGCAACGTGGCGCGGGTGCTGGAAGGCATCCAGGTCCAGCGCGGCGATGCCTCCATCGACGCCGAACCCGCCGTCATCGTCATGGTGTCGAAGCAGCCGGGGCAGGATACGGTGGCGCTGACCCGAACCATCGAAAAAGCCATGGCCGAGCTGCGCGCCGCCCTGCCGCCGGGGGTGGAGCTGGACGACGACGTGTTCCGCCAGCAGCATTTCATCGAGGCCAGCATCGCGAACGTGATCGAGGTGATGCGCGACGCCGCCATTCTGGTCGCCGTCGTGCTCGTCCTGTTCCTGCTCAACGCTCGCACGACGCTCATCTCGCTGGTGGCCATTCCGCTCTCTTTCATCGTCACCTTCATCGTCTTCAAGTTCGCCGACATCGGCATCAACACCATGACCCTGGGTGGTTTGGCCATCGCCATCGGCGAGCTGGTCGACGATTCGATCATCGACATCGAAAACGTCTTCCGCCGCTTGCGCGAGAATGCCGCCCTGCCGGCGGAGCGGCGGCTGAATCCGCTGCGCGTCATCTACGACGCCTCGAACGAAGTCCGCTCCACGCTGGTTTACGCGACCGTCCTGATGGTGATCGTCTTCGTCCCGCTGTTCCAGTTGAGCGGCATCGAGGGGCGCATCTTCGCGCCGATGGGCATCGCCTATATCGTGTCGGTGCTCGCTTCGCTGGTCGTTTCCCTGACCGTGACGCCGGCCTTGGCGGCGGTGCTGCTGAGCCGCTATTTCGACGGCGTGCGCGCCCGGCTCGAAGCGCGGGGGCTGGTCTTCCGCGGCGGCGAGGCGGCCGATTCCTGGATCGTGCGCCGGCTGAAAGCCCTCGACCGGATCCAGCTCGGCTTCACGCTGCGCCATCCCAACCTGGTGATGGGCGCGTTCTACGGGCTGGCGCTGGTCGCCCTCGCGGCGGCCACCCAACTGGGCCGCGAGTTTCTCCCGCCGTTCAACGAAGGCACCATCACCGTCACCCTGATTGCCGCGCCGGGCACCTCGCTGTCGGAAAGCAACCGCATCGGCGCGCTGGCCGAGAAAGAGTTGCTGGCCATCGGCGAAGTGGCGCTGGTCAGCCGTCGCACCGGCCGCGCCGAACTGGACGAGCACGCCGAAGGGGTGCACTCGTCGGAATTGGAGGTCGACTTCAAGCCCGGCGGTCGGCCGCAACCGGAGGTGCTCGCCGAGATCCGCGAGCGGCTCGGCCGCTTCCCCGGCATGGTGGTCAACGTCGGCCAGCCCATCTCGCACCGGCTCGACCACCTGCTGTCCGGCGTCAACGCCCAAATCGCCGTCAAGGTGTTCGGCGACGATCTGGCGACGCTGCGGGCGAAGGCCGAGGAGGTGCGCGCGGCGATGGCGACGGTGCCCGGCGCGACCGACCTGTTCGTCGAGAAGCAGGTGCTCATCCCGCAAATCCGCATCCGGATCCATCGCGCCGCCGCCAAGACCTACGGCATCCAGGTCGGCGACCTGGCCCGGACGCTCGAAGCCGCCCTGTACGGCGAGACCGTCACCGAAGTGCTGGACGGCCAGCAAACCTACGCCGTGGTGGTCAAGCTGAGCGACGAGTATCGCGGCGACGAGCAAACCCTGGCCGACATGCTGATCGACACCCCGACCGGCGCCAAGGTGCCGCTCCGCGCCGTCGCCGACGTGATCGCGGGCTCGGGACCGAACCAGATCTTGCGCGAGAACGGCCAGCGCCGCATCGTGATTCAGGCCAACGTCGCCGGCCGCGATCTCGGTGGGACCATCGCCGACCTCCAGGCGGCCGTCGGCGCGCGGGTCCAGCTCCCCACCGGCTATTTCATCACCTACGGCGGCCAGTTCGAGGCCCAGCAGCAGGCCACCCGCGTCATCGGCCTGCTGTCGATGGTGTCCCTGCTGTTGATGTACGTCATTCTCTACAATCACTTCCGGTCGCACCGGATCGTGATTTGCATCCTGATGAACATCCCGCAGGCGGCCATCGGCGCGGTCGCGATCATCGGGTTCACGACCGGGGTGTTTTCCATCGCCAGTCTCATGGGGTTCATCACCTTGACCGGCATTTCGCTCCGCAACGGCATCATGATGATCAATCACTACCTCCACCTGATGCGCCACGAAGGCGAGACGTTTGGCGAAGCGATGATCGTCCGGGGGTCCCTCGAACGCCTGGTGCCGGTGCTGATGACGACGACCACGGCGGTGCTGGGCCTGATCCCGCTGGCCATCGCCGCCGGCGAGCCGGGGAAGGAAATCCTTCAGCCGATGGCCGTGGTCATGCTCGCCGGCCTGGTCACCTCGACCCTGCTCGATCTGGTCTACACGCCAGCCTTTTTCTGGCGCTGGTGCGGTCCGGTCGCCGAGCGGCTGACGAAAAGAGACGAGGCGGATTTCGTCGTCGGTTGAGCGAGCCGATCATTCCGCGAACGCTCCGGTCGATCGGGGCCGCGCCGCAACCGAGGCGTTGGCCGAGGTTGCTCCACCGCTCTTGACAACCCCGCGCCGCGAACCAAGCTTGTTATCATCGATCCCTCGAACTTCAGCCGTCGCGAGCGGCGGAGTCCATCGCCATGCCCATCGTCAGCGGAACCACGCGGGGAACCACGACCCGCCCGACCAACGTGGCGGCCCAACCCTGGTGGCCCAACGTCGAAACCGCTGCGCGCGACGCCCTCCGCGACGGCGCCCGCGCCTGGATTCGCTACGCCATCGTCCAGAATGGCGTCGTCCGCTGGCCGAACGGCTACGTTACCTCCGGCTCGCTCCGCAGCTCGCCCGAACCGCTCCCGATGGCCGATCCTGGCCGCTCCCTTCGCCCCTACACGTTTTTGGAAGAAGTCCGAAACGCTCTGCAACGCGTGCCCAACTGCACGCATGAAACGGCTCACATCCTGGCTTCGGTTTTCTGGCTGGCCTGGCAAAACTGGGCCGCCAATTTCCAACTGGATCTTCCCGGCGCCTTCACGGCCCTGGGACCCGGACCTGTCGTCGACAGTCCCGAAGGAGAAGGCTGGCGCGTGCCGGTCTTCTACCAGCGCCCCTTGCAGCACGGCTCGTCGGCGGGCGAAGCGGCATTGAGCGTCACCGCGTTGTGGGAATGGCTCTTCGCCCAACTCGGACCCGAACCCGGGGTTCATTTAGAGTTGGCGAAAAATCCAACGATCCGTCATCTACTTTTTTATCATCAACGGCTTGAAGCGGGTATCCAGCGGTACAGCGTCGGAATCGACACCCCCAGGTTCCGGGCGACTTCTCGGGGAGGCACACCGCTCAGGAGCAGTTGTCGGGCCGATTGCACCTTGCTGGGCGTCATGCGCCGCTTTCGCCCGACGGGGCGCCCCCGCTGGCGCGCGGCGGCCAAGCCCGCTTGGGTGCGCTCGACGATCAACTCGCGCTCCATTTGGGCCAAAGACGCCATGATGTGAAAGAAAAACCGGCCCGTGGGGGTCGAGGTGTCGATCCCGTCGGTGAGACTGCGGAAGTGAATGCGTCGATCCGCCAAGTCCCCCACGAAATCCACCAAACTTTTCACGGTACGCCCCAGCCGGTCGAGCTTCCAAATGATCAAGACGTCATCGGGACGCAGGTGGGACAGTGCCGCAGTCAAGCCGGGGCGGTTCGGTTTCGACCCCGAGGCGCAGTCCGAATAGATTTGCTCGCAGCCGGCTTGGTGGAGCGCGTCGAGCTGTAAATCCAACGACTGCTCTGCGGTCGAGACGCGCGCGTAGCCGATGTGCATGCGGTCGATTCCTCGTTCGGCTCTTCTCGAAATTCATCTTGATCATAAAATTTCGAGAGCACAAAATCGAGAATGGTTTTTGAGAACGCGAACCGCTGGAATGGCCGTCCCGCCGATGTCATTTTCAGAAGACGACCGCACCAAACATCAGAAATCGATTGCACTGTGCCGGTGAAAGAAAAAAACTGACTAAATTCAGTACGCGCTAAACCTGCCTGTAGGGGCCAACCGACAAGCTGGGTACCTTGGCTCGGGGTCGAACTTGGCGTTGAGTTCATTGGGCGCTGTCAGATAGGGTCTTGCTCTCATCACACAACCTGCTAAGATAGTAATAGATTACTTTCTTTTGGATTGGCGATGAGCGAACACCCTAAGCACCTTCCGGCTGATGAACGGAGAGCGGCCACCGTAGAGGCGGTGATCAATCTGGCGGCTGAGCAGAATCCCAGCGACATCACCACCACGGCGATCGCGCAGCGCATGGGCCTGACCCAAGGCGCGCTGTTCCGGCACTTCCCCACCAAGGATGCCATTCTCGAAGCAGTGATGACATGGGTGGCGGAACGTCTTCTTTCCCGAGTAGACAGGGCGGCACAGAACGTGACTTCTCCTCTTGCCGCGCTGGAAGCGGTCTTCATGGCTCATATCGACTTCGTTTCCGAGCATCCGGGTGTGCCACGGATGCTCTTCGGAGAATTGCAGCGGCCCGGAGAAACACTCCCTAAAAGGATGGTTCAGACCTTAATTCAACGGTACGGAGAACGCTTGCGCCATCTACTGGAGCGGGGCAAGGCGATAGGCGAGCTTGATGCCAACCTCGATATCGAGGCTGCCTCGGTATCGTTCATCGGCTCCATCCAGGGCTTGGTGATGCAGTCACTCATCGCGGGTGACGCCGCTCGCATCCGTCGCGATGCCTCTGGTGTTTTTGCAATCTATCGTCGTGGCATTGGGAGTGAGTCATGAAATTTCCACCCTTACAACGCCGCACACTGGCACTTGTCGTAATCATCATTCCGCTTCTACTACTTTTCATCTATGTTGCTTTGCGTTCAGGGCCATTGGCTCCTATTGCAGCTACTGTCAGCACGGTAGAGTCCCGCTCCGTTGCCCCAGCATTAGCTGGTATAGGGACAGTACAAGCGCGCTTTACTTACAAAATCGGCCCCACCGTTGCCGGGCGCGTCAAGCGGTTGGATGTGCATGTCGGCGATATCGTTAAGGCAGGGCAAGTGCTCGGTGAAATGGATGCGGTGGACCTGGACGATCGCGTTAGCGCTCAGCAGGCTGCAATCAAGAGTTCCGAAGCTGCACTTCGACAGGCTGCGGCCAAAGAAACTTTCGCGCAGACACAGGCCACACGCTATGAGCAGCTTTTATCGGTGCGTGGCACCAGCGAAGAAACGGTAGTCACCAAACGGCAAGAACTGGCTGTGGCGAGCGCGGCATTGGTCGCCTCGCGAGAAGATATCGTGCGTCTGCGCGCAGAGTTGGAAGCACTCCGCGCTCAACGCGGAAACTTGCGGTTGGTGGCACCGGTTGCCGGACTGGTCGCAGCACGCGATGCAGACCCTGGCACCACGGTGGTGGCGGGGCAAGCGGTAATCGAAGTAATTGACACCGCAGGCCTGTGGGTTGATACACGCTTTGATCAAATCAGTGCCGAGGGACTGGCTATAGGGCTTCCAGCCAAGATTGTTCTGAGATCACGGCGATCTCAGGCAGTGGCGGGACACGTATTGCGAATCGAGCCTCGTGCCGATGCCGTGACTGAGGAAACCCTGGCAAAAATCGTTTTCAACGCGCCTCCAGTACCTCTTCCACCATTGGGTGAGTTGGCGGAGGTGACTGTGCAACTGGGCGAATTGCCTGCCGCGCCGACCATCTCCAATGCCGCAATTCGGACAGTCGATGGAAAACGCGGTGTATGGAAGCTGGTTGAAGGAGGTTTGACTTTCACTCCGGTCGTGCTGGGCCGCTCCAGTCTTGATGGCCTGGTTCAGGTGCTCGAGGGCTTGAGCGTTGGCGACCAGATCGTGCTCTACAGCGAAAAGACACTCAGCGCCAAGAGTCGGATTAACATCGTCGATCGTCTGCCAGGAGTCTCACCGTGATAAGCCTGGCCGGACGTGACATCCTTCATGCCTGGGGGAAATTCATCTTTACGGGCATCGGCCTGGGCCTGTTGATTGGCGTCACGCTGACCATGGCGGGTGTGTATCGCGGCATGGTCGATGACGGTAAGGTGTTGCTGGACAACAGCGGTGCCAACTTGTGGGTGGTACAGAGAGACACACTGGGCCCTTATGCCGAGTCTTCCAGCATCCCTGATGACCTGTGGCGCAGCATCCGTACCCTGCCGGGCGTCGCAGAGGCCGCCAATGTGACCTACCTGACCATGCAGGTCGGAAGAGGTGAAAAGGATGTGCGCGCCATGGTCGTGGGCATTGCGGCAGGCGAACCGGGAACATCGGGTTGGCCACCTCAATTGGTCGCGGGGCGCCAGATTACGCGTGGCCACTATGAGGCGGTCGCGGACATCGCCACCGGGTTTAGGCTGGGCGATGATGTGAAAATTCGCCGCAACCACTACACAGTAGTTGGCCTGACCCGCCGCATGGTGTCCTCCAGTGGCGACCCAATGGTGTTCATCCCACTCAAGGATGCGCAAGAAGCGCAATTCCTCAAAGACAACGACGCCATTCTGATGCAGCGTCGCCGCACCGGAGCCAATCCGGCTTTTAACCGCCCCGGCGTGCCTGGTCTGCTCGATGCTGTGATTGCCTCACAAACCAGTAACAACTCGGTAAATGCCGTGCTGGTGCGTATCCAATCTGAATACTCCCCGCAGGAGGTGGCTGAACCGATACGGCGCTGGAAGCGGCTCACGGTTTATGACCGCGCGCAGATGGAAGAGATTTTAGTGGGAAAACTCATTGCCACATCCGCCAAGCAAATCGCCATGTTCCTGGTGATTCTGGCTGTGGTCAGCGCCGCCATTGTGGCGTTCATCATCTACACCCTGACGATGGACAAAATTCGCGAAATCGCAGTGCTCAAGCTCATCGGCACACGCAACCGCACGATTTCGGGAATGATCTTGCAGCAGGCGTTGGTACTTGGGGTCATCGGTTTTGTCGTTGGCAAGATCACGGCTACCTTCGCTGCACCCTTGTTTCCCAAATACGTATTGCTGATGCCCATTGATTCAATCTTGGGTTTCTTCGCGGTGATGGTTATTTGTGTGCTGGCCAGCGTTGTCGCCATCCGTATGGCGCTGAAGGTCGATCCGGCCGAAGCGATTGGAGGCTGAACATGACGGCAAAAGGCATTCACATCGAAGGCTTGAGCAAGCGTTACGGAGAGGGAGACACTGCGGTTCTCGCCTTGAAGAACGTGAACATGCAGGTTGCGCCGGGCGAGGTGGTTGGCCTGATCGGCCCATCCGGTTCCGGCAAGAGCACGTTGCTCAAGTGCCTGGGAGCCGTGATTGACCCCACCGCCGGTCGCATGGTGCTGGGAAACGAGGTGATTTTCGACGATGAATGGAAAGTGCGCGACCTGCGGGCTTTGCGCCGCGACAAGATCGGTTTCGTGTTTCAAGCGCCGTACCTGATCCCGTTTCTCGATGTCACCGATAACGTGGCGCTCTTGCCGATGCTCGCGGGTGTCGGCAATGACGATGCGCGAAAACGCGCGCTCGAACTGCTCACCGCGCTGGATGTGCAGCACCGCGCCAAGGCCATGCCGTCACAACTCTCAGGCGGAGAACAGCAACGCGTGGCTATTGCTCGCGGCTTGGTCAATCGACCACCAGTGATCCTGGCTGATGAACCAACAGCACCGCTGGATTCGGTGCGTGCGATGTCTGTCATCCGCATCCTCAACGACATGGCTCGGCGTTTTGAAACCGCTGTCATCGTCGTCACGCACGACGAAAAAATCATCCCGACGTTCAAGCGCATTTACCACATCCGCGATGGCGTCACTCACGAGGAAGCGGGTGAAGGGCGCAGTTTTGAATGACTGCACCACTCGTTATCGATGTCGCTGAGAAAAGAAGAGGTCTCATGAACAGCACTAAAAAACCGTTCCTGGTCATTGCCACCGTGCTTTTCACGGTGATGACCATATCAGTCAACCCTGCTGGCGCGCAGGCAGAATCCGCAAAGCCGATGGCGCTACGTGGTGTGATGGACAAATTAGGCCGCGACATGCAAGCCATTACAGGCGCAATTTCCAAGGAAGAGTGGGCGGTGGTTGCCGAGTTGGCGCCGAAGATTGCCAACCACGCAGAGCCTCTCGTCGCGGAAAAAATGCGCATTCTTGCTTGGCTCGGAACCGATGCTGGGAAGTTTCGCAGCCACGATGGGCAGACGCACGAATCTGCTACAGCTATGGGCGACGCAGCCAAGCGTGGTGATGGTCTAGCCGTCATCTCTGCTTTTTCGAAGGTGCAACAAAGCTGTCTCATTTGTCATCAGAGCTTCCGTAAGCCGTTCCTGGAGCATTTCTATGAAAACCGATGACCTGACTTGCACGGGCCAATGCACGAAACCCAGTCAAAGTCCAGCCAGAGCCCTGACATCTCTCGCACTTGTTGGTTTGTTGGCTGGTTGTGCGGTCGGGCCTGACTTCAAACGCCCCGAAGCGCCGACTACATCCAAATACACCGTTGCCACCATGCCAGCGCAAACCGCCTTGTCCACAATCCCCTTGGGGGAAGTGCAAACCCTCCGGGTCGGTCGGGAGGTCAGTTCGGAATGGTGGCACAGCCTGGGGTCATACAGACTCGATGCACTGATTGCATTGGCTTTACAAAACAGTCCCACGTTAGCCTCCGCAAAATCGACACTGCGGCAGGCGCAGGAGCTTCATGCTGCGCAAGCGGGATCAACGCGCTACCCCCAAGTCGATGCGAGTATCGGTGCGCAACGCCAACGCATGAGCTCCAGCGGTCTCGGATTGGCCGGCGAGGCACGTGAGTTCAGTCTTTACAACACCAGTGTTGGCGTAAATTACCGCCTCGACTTGGCCGGAGGGAATCGTCGTGCGCTGGAAGCGCTGGCCGCTCGTGTGGACTACCGGAGCCATGAACTGGCGGGCGCGCAACTGACCCTTGCGGCAAATATCACCACCACCGCCATTGTCCGAGCAAAACTCGCGGGTCAGCTTGCGGCCACCAAAGCGATGGTCGAAGCACAGGACGAGCAGATCAATGTCACCCGCGAGCGGGTGCGTTTTGGTCAAGCAGCACCGGACGAACTGCTTGCACAGCAAACGCAGACCGAACAGACTCGTTCTGGACTACCCCTGTTGCTCAAGCAACTGCAACAAAGTGAGCATCTTCTGGCTACGCTTTCCGGCCAGGCCCCTGGTGACGCGAAGGTGCCGGATTTCACTTTGGCCGAGTTCAAACTGCCCACCGAATTGCCTCTTGTGATGCCTTCTGATCTGGTGCGCAGACGGCCTGATATTCAGGCGGCAGAAGCATTGCTTCACGCGGCGAATGCCGAATATGGGGTGGCGATCGCCAAGCTGTATCCACAAATCAACCTCAGTGCAAACCTTGGCTCACAAGCACTCACAACCGGGGCTCTTTTTGGCGGCAACTCTGCTGTTTGGAGTGTGCTGGGGCAGTTGACCCAGCCACTATTCAATCCGGGACTACCCGCAGAAAAACGGGCATCGCTGGCGGCATTGGATGCCGCAGCGGAAAATTATCAGGGCGTTGTGCTCGACGCTCTGCGCAACGTGGCGGACACATTGAGCGCACTGGAGCACGATGCACAGGCATTGAGTTCACTCGCGTTTGCAGACTCAACTGCACAGTCTTCTCTTGAATCCACGGGGCGTCAGTATGCGCTTGGCGCAGCCAGCTACACGCAATTGCTGATTGCAAGGCAGCAGGCTCAACAAAATAGCATTGCCTTGGTCGCAGCGCAGGCGCAACGACTTGCCGATAGTGCCGCTCTATTTCAGGCGATGGGTGGTGGTTATGATGGATTGAAGGTCAAGCCTTACTGAGCAACTTCGTTCCGTCGGAACGCAACTGACCGGAGGGTGAAATATGCCGATACAAGGTCTGCCGGGTAATCCCGAGTTCCTGGCACAAATCGCTGACCTTGGTTTCCGGTTGCCCCATAGCCGCCATGGCCAAGCGCAGCTTGGCCGCCGTCATCTTGAACGGCCGCCCGCCTTTCCGTCCGCGTGCCCGTGCCGACGCCAAACCGGCAACTGTGCGTTCGGCGATCAGCTCGCGCTCGAACTCGGCCAGCGCAGCGAAAATGCCAAAGACCAGTTTGCCGGCGGCGGTCGTGGTGTCGATGGCCGCGCCGTGGCCGGTCAGCACCTTGAGGCCGATGCCACGTCCAGTCAGGTCATGTACGGTGTTGATCAGATGCCGCAGGTCGCGGCCGAGCCGATCCAGCTTCCAAACCACCAACGTGTCGCCGGATCGCAGCGCCTTCAGGCAGCTTGCCAGGCCCGGTCGATCCTCTCGTTTGCCTGATGCTTGATCCTCATAGAGATGAGCTGGATCGACGCCGACAGCGATCAGCGCGTCGCGCTGTAAGTCGGTCGCTTGGGAGCCGTCAGCCTTCGACACCCGCATGTAGCCAATCAGCATGTTTCACCTGTCACATATACGTTCGATTATGTGACAGTGTGCGCCGGAAAGCTCAGGCCGTCAAAATTTGTCACTTAACCCGTCATTTTGTCTAAGACATGCAAAGGGTCCGTCAGGCTCATAATGTGACAGAAATTCCGGGGGAATGCCTTCCTTCGCGAAGGTGGCGCGCAACTGTTCCAGGGAAGCTGGGTCGCGCCGACCATAGGAAGCCAACGCAAACAATGAGCGTGCCGTCTCGGGGTCATACCGCGCTTCAATGATGGCCTCGTCGATGGCCTGGACTGCACGCTGCCAGTGATTGATGGGTTCGGGCTTCGGCGCTTTCGTCGGCAGGCCACTGGTGAACCCGGTTTGGGGCTCGGACCAGAATAGCTTTGCCTCCTCGCCTGGCGGGCTTATGTCCCTCACCTCAATCAAGCTGATTGCCGTTGCCGCCGCCTCCAGCATCTGCAACCGTACTGCCGGATTCAGGGTTTCATACGGTCGCCACAGACTTTGCCCAGCACGCAGCGGATGCCCGCAGCCTTCCCAGGCTTGGCGGAGATACCCCGCGCAGGTTCCGCACGCGGAAAGCGGGGTGTTCAGCTCATCGAGCAGCGTGCGTAGCAGCCGAAACCACAATCCGGCGTGGATGCTTCGGCGCGGCAGCTCCACGTGACCGGTTGTCAGTGCCTGCCAGGTACGCTGGTCCATCGCCGCAATCGCGTCGCTGGCGGTGCGCGGTTCGGCGTCGGCGTTCTCCCAGCCGATAAACCGCCCTGGCACGCCCCAATAGGATTCCAGCCAGCAGCCATGCAGCGGGCAACTCAGCATCAGGGGCAGCTTCCACGCGAGCAGTACGGCTTGGTTCTCCGGATCGTTCAGGCAGAGCGGACAGGCGCGGTTTATCGGCTGGCTGGGCAGCCAGGCACGCCAGCTCGTGATGGATCGCGTCTTACGGCGGAATCTCGGCAGCAGTACCGAGAGCTGGAACGCATAGGTTTCCAATGTGGCTGGAATCTGATCATCAAGGCCGTCCAGTAGCCAAGGCACCCAGCCAGCGAAACTCATGCAGCGCAGCCGATCCAGCTCGATACCGCTCCGCTGGGAGAGCATCGCCAGCAGCGCCAGTGGTGGCGCGGTGTCCAGGTCATCAACCTGGCCGTGACCAAGATCGTGCTCCAGCAGCTCGGACACTTCCATGTGATAGCAAAGGGCCACGCGGTTGAGCCACGAAGACAGGGCTTCGCCTTCCCTGGGTACCGGATGCAGTGGCCAGCGCGGCGCTGGCTTCACATCAGTTCCCGCTCGAATTGCCGCCGCCGCTCACTTGGGCCGGTGTAATCGGCCATGCTGAGCGTGCGGTGGTTGATCGCTTCCTCGCCGCTCTCCACGGCGACGATGGCCGCCGCCATCAGCAAGTGCGCCAGTTCGCCGATAGTGCCCTCGCTGCGTGTGAGCAGGTAGCGAGCCATGTCCAGCGTGGCAATCGACGAGGGTCGCCGCAATGGAAGCGAAGCGGCGAAGCTGGCCAGCAGTGAGCAGCAATCGTCGTTGGCCTCCCATACCGGCAGCAGCATCGGCTCGAACCGGTTCTCCAACTGATCGTCCGAACGGATGGCCAGGTAGGCGTCGCGTGTGCCGACCCCGACCAGCGGGATGCGTAGCTCGTTGCCGAGAAAGCGCAGCAGGTTGAGAAATTCCCGGCGGTTGACGCTATTGCCGGCCAGGACGTTGTGCAGTTCGTCGATCACCAGCATACGCACACCGACCTTGCGCAGCAGTCCCAGAGCCAGTTGCTCCATTTCCGGCAACCGTGGGCGTGGGCGCATCGGCGCGCCCATCGCGGCGAGCAGCGCGACGTAGAAGCGGATCACGGACGGCTCGGACGGCATCTGCACGACCAACACTGGGATGTGCTCCTGGTCGGCGTCGGAGCTGGCCGGGTGGGTGCGGCGGAACTTCTGGACGATCATCGACTTGCCATTGTTGGTCGGGCCGACCAGCAGCAGGTTGGGCATGCGTTGCTTGTTTGGCCACGCATAAAGGGCTTCCAGCCGGTTCAGCGCCCCGACCGCGCGCGGATAGCCGATCCAGCGGTCGGCGCGAAGGCGCTGGATGCGCTCGTCCGAAGGCAGCCGAGCCAGCCCCTGCGCCGCCGGCAGCAGGTGGGACAGGTCGATGATGGGATATTCGTCCACGGCTACCACTCCTCAATCTGGTCGAACGGTTTGGCGGGCGGCAAGTTGTCTGCCTGCGGGTCGGCAATATCCGTATCCGGCGGAACGGGCTTGTCCGGCCGAGCTGATGTCTTGAGGTGCTGGCGGCGATCCGCGTCACGCCGCGCCTTGCGTGTGGCCTTCTGCGCGCTGGTCACAATCTCACGCATCTGGCCGATCATGCGGAACAGCGCCGACTCATCCACCTGTTCGCGCCCTTGCTGCCGCAGTTTCGCCAGCGCCTGCCGTTGTTCCCAGAGGGTGACAGCCGGATGCGACAAGGTACGGTAGGGAATTTCCAGGTAGTGCTGCCCCTCCGGTTCCAGCGCCCAGATGCGGCTGATGTCGCGCGGGTCGCGCCGGATCAGGAAAGCGGGTAAACGGTCGCGCCGAGCGATCCACGGTTTGAGCGCGTCGGCGTAGTAGTGGATGTGGTCGATGACGAAGCCGGTGCGGGTCAGCGTGCGGCGGAGGATGGGCAGAAAATCGACCAGAAAAGCTGTGGCGCGAGTGACGACGGCCGGCATGCCGGCACGCGCCACCGCCCCGGCCCAGCGCGCTTCCGGCGGCTGAAGCAGACCGTTGTGCACCGAGCCGTGGTAGGTGCCGACCGCCAATGTGAGCCAACGCTCCAGCTCGCGCAGCGTCAGGGCGGCCTTGTTTTCGGAATCGTAGTCGCCGCGCTGGTCAGGGCTGGAGAAGGTCGTTCCCGGCAGTTCGTCGTGAATCATCTGCATCGCCGTGCCGATGATCCGTTCCACGATGCCGCCATAGTGCGGCTGTCCCAGCGGGCGATAGTCCAGCCGGATGCCATGCTGCTCGCAGCCACGGCGCAGCGCTTCGCTCTTGAACTCGGCCGCGTTGTCCAGGTAGAGCAGCAAGGGCTTGCCGCTCATCGGCCAGTCCATTTCCACGGTCAGCCCTTCCAGCCAGGGACGCTTGTCGCAGGCGATATGCGCCAGGCACAGACCGACCGAGACGGCGGACGGAGCTTCCAGCGTGACGACCATGCCGAGCACGCAGCGGGTGAACACGTCGATGGCTAGGGTCAGGTACGGGCGGCCAATCGGTTGCCGGTCGCGCTCATCGACTACGATCAGGTCGATGACCGTATGGTCTATCTGCACCTGCTCCAGCGGCGCGGTCACGGCAGGAGGCTCGCCGCCCACACCTTGCAGGGTGCGGGACGCATCTTGGCCTTCCCGAAGGCGAGTGGTCTTGAGCGGGTCGAGACCGACGATCCGCGAGGCCACGGTATTGCGTGCAGGCACCCGCAGCTTTTGCAGCTTGCACGCCCGCGCAACTTCGCGGTGAAAGGCCGCCAGGCTGCGCTTCTGCTTGGTCAGGAACCGCTTTTGCAGCAACTCGCGGATGATGCACTCGACCGATTCCGGCAAGCGTCCCTTGCCTTTGCCGCCGCCGGACTGGCCGGGCACCAGATCTGTCACGAGGCCGCTGCCTTGCCGGGCGCGCCGGATCAGAACGTACACCTGGCGCCGAGACAAGCCCAACGCCTGAGCCGCCATATCGGCCGCTTCGTGCCCGACCGTCTCCGACTGAGCCAACGGGCCGATGATCTCCGCACGACGGCGCGCACGCTCCCATGCCTCATCAGGCAGGGTGGCCACGCCTTGTTCTGGAATCCGTGGGGTGTCCGTCGCCATGCTCACCTCGCTTTGGTGCACACGAGTATTGAGCATAGTCGAGATTGGTGTAGATCACTTCTGATATTGAACTGTCAGGAGCTGGCTGCACAACAGCCATTACGCCCAATCAACTGGTGCAGTCGTCTTCTGAAAATGACAGCCGATCCTGGCGCCGCGCCCTTCTCAAAACCGCTCGGTTACGAGAACGAGATCTCCCACCCCCACGCGATCGTCCGTCGATGTCCACCGGCTTTTTGAGCGAGACCGAACGCGCCCGGCTCGACCGTTTTCCCGAAGATATTTCCCCAGCCGACCTGATCCAATATTTCACCCTGACCCCGGAAGATCGCGACGCCATTCCGGTGTGGAGCGCGAAATCCAATCGGCTGGGCTTCGCCTTGCAACTCGGGGCCTTGCGGCTGTTGGGTTATTTTCCCGACGACCTGCGAACCGCGCCGAACGCCGTGGTGGCCTTTGTCGCCCAGCAGATCGGCGTTTCCCCAGACAGTCTCGAACACTACGGGTCGCGCGACCAGACCCGCAGCGATCACCGCCGGCAGATTCAGGACCATCTCGGCTTTCGTCCGCTGGCGGTCGAGGATCGGCCGGCCTTGCAGGCGTGGTTGGTGCAACGGGCGTTGGAGCACGATCGGCCGACGTTCCTGTTGCACCTCCTGCGCGAGCGGCTCCGGCAAGACCGCACGGTTCGCCCCGGCGTCACCACCCTCGAACGGTGGGTCAGCGCCGCCCGGCAACACGCCCAGCGCGAGACGTATCGGTGCGTGCGGTCGATTTTGGACGCCGACACCACCGCCCGCTTGGATGGCCTGCTGAAGGTTGACGAACGGACCGGGCGAACCCCGCTGGCCTGGTTGCGCCGCCCGGCCGCCACCCACTCACCCGCCGCGATGGGCAATACCTTGCGCAAGCTCGCGTTCTGTCGCGACTTTGGCGTCGATCGGTGGGAGATCTCGGCTCTGACCCCCAACCGACTCAAGGGTCTGGCGCGGATCGCGCGCTGCACCACCAACCAAGGACTACAGCGCATGGCGCCCACCCGGCGGCATCCGATCCTGGTGGCGTTTCTCAGTCAGAGTTTGGTGGAGGCCACCGATGAGGCCCTGGATTTATTCGACCGGTGTTTGACCGACGTGGAAGCCCGGGCGCGCCGCGACTTGGAGGCCTTCCGGCAACGGGTCGCCAGCGCCACCGATGAAAAAGTCCGCTTATTTCGTGCGCTCGGGCAAACGGTGCTGAATGAAGACATTGCCGATGGGGAATTGCGTCGAGCGATCTACCAACAGATCCCGCCCGCCACCTTGCAGGAAGCGGTCGCGGACACCGAACGTCTCATTCGCCCCGTCGACGATCAGGGCCTCGATTTCCTGGCGCGGCGCTACAGCTATCTGCGCCAAGTGGCTCCGCTGTTGCTCGCCACGTTGACGTTTCGCGCCAACCGGCAACCGCATCCCCTGCTGGACGCCATCAGCCTGCTGCATCGGTTAAACGCCCAGCAGCGCCGCGCGGTGCCCCCCGACGCGCCCGTCGACTTCGTGCCCGCCAAATGGCGACCTTATGTGATCGGCCGGGACCAGAAGATCGATCGGCGTTACTATGAATTATGCGTCCTGTGGCAGCTTAAAGCCGCGCTGCGTTCCGGTGACCTCTGGGGGGTGGGCAGCCGCCGCTACGCCGATCCCGAAACCTACCTGATCCCCATCGCGCAGTGGCCCGCGCTGAGAGCCGAGGTCTGCCGACAGCTCGGCATGCCCGAAGCGGTGGACGCCCGCTTGCTCGAACGGGAAGCCGAGTTGGGGCAACGCCTGACGCAAGTGGAGGCGTTGCTGGCGCGCCGTGACGGCGCGGTGCGCCTGGAAGACGGCGCCTTGGTCTTGACCCCCTTGGTGGCCGAGGAGCGCCCGACCCGCGTGCGGGACCTGGAAAAAGCCATCAGCCGGCGGTTGCCCCAGGTCGAACTCAGCGAACTGCTCATGGAAGTCGATCGGTGGACCGGCTTCAGTCGCTGTTTCGAACATGCCGGCGGTTATGCGGCCCGCCACCCCGAATTGCCGGCGCAACTGTACGCCGCCGTCCTGGCCCAGGGCTGCAATCTCGGTCTCACCCGCATGGCGCACATTACCGACCTCGATTACCGGCGGCTGGCCTGGACCACCCAGTGGTATCTGCGGGATGCCACGCTGAAAGCCGCCGTGACCGGCTTGGTCAATTATCAGGGGCGGCAACCGCTGAGCGCCGCCTGGGGCGGCGGAACCCTCTCCTCCTCGGACGGCCAGCGCTTTCCCGTCGCGGGCCACGCCGCCAACGCCACCGCCCTGCCGCGCTACTTCGGCTACGGCCGCGGCGTCACGTTTTATACCTGGACGTCCGATCAGTTCTCCCAATACGGCACCAAGGTCATCCCCACCACCGTGCGCGATGCCACCTACGTGCTCGATGAGATCCTGGACAACGAAACCGAATTGAACCTCGTCGAGCATACGACCGATACGGCCGGGTACACGGAAATCGTCTTTGCCCTGTTCGACTTGCTCGGTTTTCAGTTCTCGCCCCGCATCCGCGATCTCGGCACGCAGCAGCTCTACCGGCTGGGCCGCGAACCCCGCTATCCTCATCTGGATGCTCGCCTCAAAGGGTCCTTCGACCATGCCCTGATCCTGGGTCGCTGGGATGATCTGTTGCGGGTCGCCGGGTCGCTCAAACTCGGCTGGGTCACCGCTTCGCTGTTGATCGGCAAACTGCAAGCCTATCCCCGGCAGAACCCGTTGGCCCGCGCCCTGCAAGAATACGGACGCTTGATCAAAACCCTGTTTATCTTGCGCTATTTGGACGACGAGACCCTGCGCCGCCGGATCCATACCCAGCTCAACAAAGGCGAGGCGCTGCATGCCCTGCGCCGGTTCCTGGTGATCGCCCACGACGGCAAAATCCGCCGCAAAGACCAAGAAGAACAGCAGGATCAGGCCGGCTGCCTGAACTTGTTGACCAATGCCGTCGTGGTCTGGAATACGGTGTACATGCAGGCCGCCATCGAACAACTGCGCACCGAGGGGTTCCCGATCAACCCAGACGATTTGACCCACCTCTCGCCTGCTCGCTACGAACACATCAACCCGTATGGCAAGTATTCGTTCGAACTGGCGCTCGAACCCCATCAACTCCGTCCCTTGCGGTCGGCTTAGACGGATCGTTGGATTTTTCGCCAACTCTAAATGAACCTCCACATGGCCGCCGGCGGCGAAATCCGCTTCGCGCTGGGCGACGCCAATCTCCGCCACGCTCCGGTCCGCGCTTAAAACCACCCGGTTACCCGAAATGTATAAGCTTCTGTATCCTGGCTGTATTTTAGTGAGATAGTCATGAATTGGGCAGCGCGGGAACTGGGGGATCGGAAGGGGGGGATGCGCGGCGGACGAAGCGGTTGATCCAACTGATGGACGCTTTGTCGGCGCAGCCGACGGCTAGCATTCCCCTGGCGAGTGGAGGATGGGCGGAAACGCCATCCCGAACCGACGCTTCGCCGTTTTCGGGAGAGGGTTACACTTTCGCGAACCGGCAACATCACCCGCGAGGATTCCCGATGACCACGCCCGCGCTTTCGCCCGATCCCGCCGCGTTTCCGGTGTTGCCGCTGGCGGTTTACCGGCTCGACTTCACCGCGCGAGACCCGGTCCGGTTGCCGGCCTACGCCGGCTCGGCCTGGCGCGGGGTGTTCGGCCACGCCTTGAAACGGCTGGTCTGCGTGACCCGCGAACCCGCGTGTCCGCCCTGTTTGCTCTATCGCTCCTGCGCGTATCCCCACGTGTTCGAGACCCCGCCCGATCCCGCCGCCGGCGGTGGACTTCGCCGGCCTGAGCCGCGCCGGGTGGTCGGTGCCAACGCGCGCCGCGCGACTGCGCTGGCAAGACTGGACCCGCTACTCCTCCCGCCAGGACGCCCTGCTGCCCATGGGCGGGCTGGTCGGCGAGATCGCGCTGGACGGCGCCGACCTGGAACCGTTCTGGCCCTACCTCTGGCTCGGGCAGTGGACCCACGCCGGCAAGGGCGCGGTCATGGGCTTGGGGCGCTACCGGTTGCTGATGGAATGACCGGCAAGCTTGCCAACCCCATTTTTTGCGGGGGAACGATTTACTCTGGCGGCAATTGAACTACGCTCAACGAAAAAGGGCGCCGCTGTGAACCCGGACCGTTATCCCCGCCGCATCCTGCTCTGTGTCGCCGGCCTGTCCCCGCAGGTCGTGACCGAAACCGTCTTCGCCCTGGCGGTGACGGGCGAGCCGCGCTTCGTCCCCACCGAAATCCATCTGCTGACCACCGCCGAGGGCGCGGAGCGGGCGCGGCTGACCTTGCTCGGCGACCGGCCGGGCTGGTTCCGGCGGCTCCGGCAAGCTTACGGCCTGCCGGACATCCGGTTCGACCTGGACACGATCCACGTCCTGCGCGGGCCCGACGGTCGCCCGCTCGACGACATCCGCAGCCAGGCCGACAACGAAGCGCTCGCCGACGCCATCACCGCCCGAGTGCGCGAGCTGACCGCCGACCCCGAGGGCGCGGTGCACGCCTCCATCGCCGGCGGGCGCAAGACGATGGGCTTTTATCTCGGCTACAGCCTCACCCTGTTCGGCCGGCCGCAAGACCGGCTCTCGCACGTGCTGGTGTCCGGCCCCTTCGAGTCCAACCCCAATTTCTTCTATCCCGCGCCCGCCGCGGAAGTCATCTTCGCCACCGGCCCCGACCAGCGCCCGCTCGACGCCAGCGCCGCCGTCGTGACGCTGGCGGACATCCCCTTCGTGCGCCTGCGCGACGGCCTGCACGACGCGCTGCTGCGCGGGGGCGCGAGCTTCGGCGACACCGTGCGCCAGGCCCAGCGCAACCTGGCCGCGCCGCGCCTGACGCTGGACGCCGCGACCTGCCGGGCGCGCTGCGGCGACACCGTCCTGCGGCTGACCCCGATCAGCTTCGCCTGGCTGGCCTGGTTCGCCCGGCGGGCGCTGGCGGCGCTGCCGCCGCTGCACTGGAAGCGGATCGGCCCCGCCGAAGTGGAGGCGTTTTTGGCCGAACACCGAGCGGCGCTGAACGATCCGCTGGCGGATGACGAGCATCCGCCGATCGCGGCCCGGCGCGAGGAAGGCATCACCAAGGAATTTTTCGAGGGGCGCACCAGCAAGCTCAAGCGCGAGTTGAGCCGGGCGCTGGGCGAGCCGGCGGCGGGGCGCTACACGCCCCGGCGCCAGGGCGGGCAGCGGCTGGCCGGTCACGCGCTGGGCCTGGAGCCGCACCAAATTCGGTTCGACACTTTGGACGCAGAATAAGGCGGCAAGCTTGCGGGGACGGACGTGACCCTATCGGTTCCCCACACTATTTTCGTTCGAGAACCCGCACAGGAAGCAAGGCCATGACGGCACAACCCAAGCTGCTGGAAACCGCCCTCGGCGGCTTTTTCCAGGACATCGGCAAGTTCATGCAGCGCGCCCATGGGGCGGTCATCCACATGGACCCGCGACCCCGGGCGCGCGAGTCGGTGATCTTGCCCCCGGACGGGCGCGGTGGCTACACCCACAAGCACGTTCTATGGACCGAAGCCTTCTTTCATTGGATGGAACAGGAAGGTTTGCATTTCCCGACCGGAATCGACCGTGATCGGGTGCGTGACATGGCGGTTTTTCACCACAAGCCAGAGGCGTTCGGCGCCCCGGGCTGGCTGGCGGCGGAAGCCGACCGGCTTTCTTCCGGCATGGATCGCAAGCCGCGCGATTACGAGGCGGCGGAAGCCGAGGTGGAGCACAAAGGCTGGGACGCTTTCATCAAAACCCCGTTGCGGAGCATCTTCGGCTCGGTGGATCTGGGGTTGGGCGATCCGCCGCCATGCAAGCAACCGCTGGAGGAACTGATACCCGACAAGCGCTTGTTGCCCGAGCCGAAGCTCGATGCCGGTGATTATCGGACGCGCTATCGGAACCTGTGGGATCGCTTCACCGCCGAGTTCGAGGCGCTGTGCGGGCTGGACAACATCGAGTTGTTTTGCGAGGGCTTGCTGTCGCTGTCGGAACGCTTCACCTTCGCCATACCTTCATCCACGGTGGACGTGCCCGACGTATCACTGCACGATCACAACCGCACTGTCGCCGCCATCGCCGCCTGCCTACATCGCTGGCACGAGGCCAATGGCTCGCTCGGCGACGAAAAAGCGATCCGCGACCGTTCGGCGGAAAAGTTTCACCTGCTGGCCGGCGACCTGTCCGGGATTCAGCACACGCTGTTCTTGCTCGCCAACCAGCAGGTCAAGGGCGTCAACAAAATCCTCCGCGCTCGCTCCTTCCTGCTGGGGATGACCGTCGAAGCCGCCGCGCTGCGCTGCCGCCGCGAATTCGGTCTACCCGCGTTCAACCTGATCCAGAACGCCGGCGGTCGCTTCGTGCTGTTGTTGCCGACGCTGCCCGAGGTCCGGGAACACGTCGCGGCCTTGCAAGCGGAACTGGATCGCTGGCTCGGCGAGCGCTATCTGGGCGAATTGGCCCTGAACCTGGCGCTGTCGCCACCGTTTGGCGGGAACGGCCTGCAGGCCAACCAGTTTTCTAAAGTTCAGGCGCAGCTGAACCGGGCGCTGGATACCGCCAAACAGCAAGCCTTGCGCCATTGTCGGACCGGGATTTTGCCGGTCGGCTACGAGCGGGAGGAATGCACCGCCTGCGGCAAGCGCCCAGCCCAGCATCAAGACGGCGACACCCGCCGCTGCGAAGTCTGCCATGACGAACACCGCCTGGGCGGCTGGCTGCCCAAAGTGGGCGCGGTCAGCTGGCAAAGCTCGCGACCGCGATCCGGCGACTGGGCGGTGGAATTGCCGGGCGAGCTTTGGCTGGTTCTGCACGAGAAAACGCCGCGCTCCCTTCCGGAACTGTCGGGCGGATTCCGCCTGTATCGGAGCGATCGGGACACGCTCGCCGGACCGTGGCCGCTGCGCTTCGTGGCCGCCCACGTTCCTCGTTTGGGCGAGGAGGAAGCCCGCCATCCGCTCTACGCGCGCTTGAGCGGGGAGGCGCAAGAGGTGGCGGCGGGCGAACTGAAAACCTTCGAGCATCTGGCTCAGGATGCGCTGGAGCTAGACCGCGATGGTTCGCCTCTGGGAAAGCCGTTTCTGGCGGTGTTGAAAGCGGATGTGGACCGGCTGGGGTTCCTGTTCGGCTTCGGGCTACGCGACCCGAATGACCCCAAAAAAGACCGCGCTACCCTCAGCCGTTTCGCCTCTCTGTCGCGGATGCTGGACCTGTTTTTCACCGGCTATCTGCAAGAGCGGCTGCGCCAACATTACCCGCAAACCTACACCGTTTACGCCGGCGGCGATGACCTGCTGCTGATCGGGCCTTGGCGGCAAACGATCGAGCTGGCGGCCGATCTGCGAGACCAGTTCCGGCGCTACGTGGGCGGCAACCCGAATATCACCCTGTCCGCCGGGTTGGCCCTGTGCAAGGCGAATCAGTCGCTCAACCGCACCGTTCGGGAAGCGGAGGAGCGGCTGGAGCGGGCCAAGGACGCCGGGCGGGACCGGGTGGGCCTGCTGGACGAGGAACCGGTGAGGTGGGACCAACTTCCTGCCTTGTTGGAGCAGGCGGAGACCTTGAACGGATGGCTGCGCGCCGGCTGGCTGAACACCGCGCTGGTGTACAAAGTGTTGCACTTCGCCGAGGAACGCCGTCGCGCCGAGCAACCGGACGAGCGGGGAGCCCTCAGCCTGATTCATGCCAACTGGCGGGCGCGCTGGGCTTACCACCTGGCGCGCAATGTCCGCGACAGCCGGACGATTCCCGAACCGGAAAAGAAAACCGTGACGATCCTGCTCAACCGCCTGTTGGGACTGGATGCCGAGATCCGCAAGCAAGCGGAGTGGATTCCACCGCGCATTCCGATCAGCGTCGCTTTATATCGCAATCGTTAGCTCCAGGAGGATACCAAGATGGCGCAACAACCTTACCAACCTCAACGCGACGGACAGGGCGGGCGCGGGCCGGGGGGCGGCTTCGGCGGCGGGGGGCGCGGTTCAGGCGGTGGCTTTAGCGGAAATCCACCGGAGCCCAAGAGCCTGCCGACTCCGCGACCCGTCGTCTACTTTCAGCCAGACGGTTCACTGATTCCGACTTTGATGGACGACCAAGCCGAAGATTTGGCCCAGCGGCTAAGGCAGGTCACCACGACTCAACTGCGGCGCTTTTACGACGACGTGCTGACGCTGCGCCAACGGCTGGCGGCGGAGCAGCGCCAGGGTCAAGAAAAGGAAAACGCGTTCAACGACTTGCGCGCCGATTTCAAGATGCTCAAAGCCAAGGCGGTCTACGCTCACGGACGCAGCGAAAAAACCATGCCTCGCCTGCTGTTGCAGTTCTTCATCGACCACGTCGCGGCGGTGAACAGCGCCCGCGATTTTGAAGCCTTCTGCAAGCATTTTCAGGCCGTGGTGGCCTTTCACAAATTTTATGGCGACAACCGCTAATCGCGCCAGGAGACAACGACATGACGCACAGCCTGATCTCCACTCACCGCCTCACCGCCACTTTGGTGCTGCGAAGCGGTCTGCACATCGGCGCGGGCAAGGACGCCATCGAAATCGGCGGACTGGATCTCCCCGTGGTCAAGCATCCTTTCACCCAGGAACCCTACATTCCCGGTTCCAGCCTCAAGGGCAAGCTGCGTTCGCTGCTGGAATGGGCACTGAACCGAATCGAAAGCGATGGGAGCGTGTGGGGCAGCAACAAAAACGGCGAATACAACCCCGATGACCCGATCCTGCGCGCTTTTGGCACCACCCACAAGCAATGGCGTGGCGGTCCCACCCGACTGCTGGTGCGCGACGCCTATCTGGAAAAAGCTTGGGCCGACTCCATCCGCGACCAAGGCTTAGCGTTCACTGAGGAAAAGATGGAAGTTTCTATCGACCGGATTCAGGGCAAGGCCAAGGATGGCGGATTGCGGCGCACCGAGCGGGTTCCCGCCGGAGCGCGCTTCGAGCTGGACATGGTTTTCAAGATATTCGACTGGAACGGCGATGGCGGCAAAACCGACCGGATTTGCATCAACCGGGTGCTGGAAGGGCTGAAACTACTGGAGCGGGACGCGCTGGGCGGGTCCGGCTCGCGCGGCTATGGCCGGGTGCGGATAGAAAACCTCAAGGTGGACGAGCGGCACGTGCAGACCGGTTTCGACGCCATCGTCCGCTTCGACCCCGAACATCCGGCGGCGCTGGCGGGAATCTGACCGTGTCCGCTTACCGGATTCGCCTGCGCCTGCGCGGACCGCTGGCCACGCCGCTGCATTCCGGCACACTGTTCGGCCATCTGTGCTGGGCCAAGCGGCTGCGCGAGAGCGACGCGGCGCTGACGGCGTGGCTGGCGGCACTTTTGGAATCGCCGCTGCTGCTTTCCGACGCCCTGCCGCGCGATCACCTGCCGCGCCCGCTGCTGCAACCCGGCGACCGCCCGGAGCAGGCGGCCGGAGAGTCGCGCCAAGCATTTCTGCACCGGTTACAACTGGACAAAAAGCTGCGCAAGACCGCCTTTGTTTCGGTGACGGATTTTGTGGAACTGCGCGCCGGCCTGAGCGAAACCAGCTTGCAGGCCCGCTTGCGCCAGCGGGCGGCGGAACGGGAGCGGGCCGAACGCGCCCGGCCGCGCCAGCGGTCCCGCCCTCTGTCCCTGACCGTGCGGCAGGCGCATAACACCATCGACCGGCTCACCGGAACGACGCCGGAAGTGGGCGGGCTGTACTTCGTGGACGAGGAATGGCGACGGGACGCGGCGACGGAGATGGACGTGTACGCCCAGGGCGAGATCGGCGACGAAGGCTTGCAGGCGCTATTGGACACGGTCGGCGAATTCGGTTTTGGCCGCGACGCCAATCTGGGGCGCGGTCGGTTCGCCGCGACCGTGGAACCCGCCGACCCGCGCCTGTTCGCCCACGACGGCAATCGTTTGTTGAGCCTTTCGCACGGCGTGTTAACCGACAATATGGCCGCGCCGTTTTACAAACTGCATACCCACTACGGCAAGCTGGGCGGGCTGTACGCGGGCGGGGAACGCTCGCCGTTCAAGCACCCGCTGTTGCTGGCCCGGCCGGGCGCGACGTTCAGCCCTGCCGATGCCGGGCCGTTCGGGGCGCTGCTGGCCGGGGTGCATCCCCACCATCCCGAAATTTGCCAGAACGCTTGGCACCTTTGCCTGCCGTTTGCTGCCGCTTGAGGAATGCCGCGATGACTGTCTACCGTTTCCGCGCCACGCCGCTGACCCCGATTCATGTCGGCGACGGCAATTCCCTAGCTCCCGAGGACTATCTGATCGAGAGCGATCACCTGATTCAGTTCAACCGGGCGGCGACATTGCGCGATATGCCGCCGGAGACCCGGCGGCAACTGGAGGAACGGCTGGATCGCAACGACTTCCAGGCCGCGCAGGAAATCCTGCGCAAGAGCGTACAACGCCGGCACCACCGCTGCCGGATTCAAATCGGGGCGGAGTCGAGAGCCGACTTGCTCAAAGCCGTGGGCAACCCGCTCGATCCGGTGGTGCGCCAGCGCGCCGTGCAGGGCTTCGTGCGCAATCCGCTGACCGGCCAACCCTATCTGCCTGGTTCGGCGCTCAAGGGCGCGATTCGCACAGCGGTGGTCAACGCCTTTACCCAAAAGCATTTGGCCAGCATCAAACCGGTGGTTTCGCCGTTGTTGGAGAATTCAAGCCAACGTCGAAACGCCTGGAAGGTGTTGGAAACCGAAGCGCTCAATTTCGAGTTTCGGCGACTCCAGGAAGACCCGTTCCGGCTGCTCAAGGTGGCCGATGCCGAATTACCGGCCAACCGGACGCGGGTGGACAAAGTCTGGCCGGTCAAACGCGATGGCAAGGAGGACACCCAGGGGATTCAGATGCACTTCGAGCGGTTGTTGAGCAGAGGCGATGGCATTGAGGATGGTAGGTTTGCGGTGGAGTTGGAACTGGACGAACTGGCCGCTGGGGATACGCGGGTCAAGGTGGGCCGGCGGCTGGATTTCGAGACAATCCGGCTGGCCTGCATCAACTTTTACGCCGGGCGCATTTTGGCCGAACGGCGGCGCTTCTTCGCTGAAGCCCAGCCACCCGAGCCGATTTTCGGGGCGCAGGGTCTGATCAAGATCAATCCCGACAAGGTGCTGGTGGCGAAAAGCATTCAGGAACGCGGCCTCCTGCTCCGGGTCGGACGGTTTAGCCATTTTGAATCGCTGTCGGTGGATCACTTGCGCCAAGGCTGGAATGTCCAGGCTCGTAGATCCATCACGGAAGGCTCCAGCCGGACGTTATGTCGTTGTCGCTCCGACACCGAGGGGGCAAGTATGGCGCTGCCGTTCGGTTGGCTGCTGCTGGAATTGGAGGGGCAGACATGAGCCATTACAAGATCATCATCTACTGGAGTAATCAAGACCGGGCTTTCCTCGCCGAAGTACCCGAGTTGCCCGGCTGCATGGCTCACGGGAACAGTTACGAGGAAGCGTTGCGTAACGTGCGGGACGCGACGGCGTTTTGGCTCGATGTCGCTCGCGAACAGGGTGAGCCTATGCCAGTTCCCAAGGACCGCAGGCTCATGCATGTTTGACCGCAAATCAAAAATCCAGCAACTACGCCAAGGAGCCAGTTGACATGTCCCCCATCATCCTGCTCTGCACCGTCGGCGGTTCGCACGAACCGATCCTGACCGCCCTGCGGCAAACCACACCGGATTTCACCTGCTTCATCTGCACTGACCGTGACCCGGCCACCGGTCGCCCCGGTTCCGATGTACAGATTCTCGGCAAGGGCTCGTGCATCAAGGCTCGCTCTGGCGACGATAAGCCCAGCCTATCCAACATTCCCACCCAGGCCGGATTACGTGAAGACCAGTACGAGGTCGTGCATGTCCCGGCTGACGACCTGGATGAGGTGTTCCGCATCCTGTGCGATACGATCCAAAGTCTCGGCCAGCGGTTTCCTGGTGCGCGGCTGCTGGCTGATTACACCGGCGGCACCAAGACCATGACCGCCGGGCTGGTCAGCGCAGCGCTGGAAAGCGATGGGGTGGAACTGCAACTGGTGACCGGCTCGCGCGCTGATCTGGTCAAGGTGCGTTCCGGCATGGAAGCGGTCACCCAGGCGAATGTCGAGCGGGTGCGCCTGGAGCGGGCGATGCGGCCTTACGTGGCGGCATGGCGGCGTTATGCCTACGCGGAAGCGCAGCAAGGACTGGCGGCGCTGCCCCGACCGCGCGACCGGGATTTGGCCGCCCGTTTGGCGATGTTGCGCGATTTGAGCCGGGGCTGGACGCCTGGGACCGGTTTGATCATGGCGTGGCGCTGGAATGTCTGGAACCGTACCGGCCCCGGATTGGCAAGGACTGGACGGCGCTACTGGTGGCGCTGAAACGGCTGACGACGGAGGATGAAGCCCAGGAACCGGCGCGGCTGTTCGATTTGTGGCGCAACGCCGAGCGCCGGGCGGCCCAAGGGCGCTATGACGACGCGGTAGCCCGCGTTTATCGGTTGCTGGAATGGTCGGCGCAATGGTTGTTGCGCAGCCGTTGCGGGATTGACACCGGCGACGTGCCGCCGGACCGGGTTCCGCCCGGCATGACGCTGGCGCCCAACCCCGATGGCCGCATCCAGATCGGGTTGATGGCAGCCTGGGAACTGTTGGCCCACCATCGACCGGACAGTCCGGCCAGCGCGATCTTCCAGGCCGAACGGAACGCGCTGCTCAACTGGCTGCACATGCGCAATCACTCGATTCTGGCCCACGGTTTCCGGCCCGTGGCGGAGGCCGACTGGCGCAAAACGCTGGATTGGGTCAACGCGCGCCTGCTACCGGCGTTGTTGCAAGAAACCGCCGACTTGCGAATCGGGCAGGTGCCACCGCAATTGCCGGATCGGCCACCGGGGGAATGAGAACGAAGCAATACCGCAAATTTGTTGAAAAAGATAGGTTCGTTCCAGAAAGAAGGAGCCTGCCTTCACCGTTGGCTCACCGGGTTGGCTGCCGTTAGAACGGGCCGTTGCTCGGCGTGGATTCAGACGGTTCCGCCGCTTTGCTCGCCGGCGTGGCTACCGTCGATGGTCCCGCCCATGGGCGTGCCGATCCATCACCCATACCCTCCTCCCCTTTCGCGGCCGTGGCAGCCCCGGCCGAGGCAAGCGCTATCGCCGAGTAAATTGAGCGCTCGTGAGCAGCGATCCAGAACCGGCGAACTTCGAACCCGCGCGATGGCCTGTTGGCCGACCGTCAAGACGATGGCTCGAGTAGACCGGCCGGCGAAGTTGGCCTGTCCGCTGCCGATAGGAGCCATGTCGATCCAATCTCCTTCTTCCAGCTCGATGCGGTCGCCCTCATTCCGAAATGCCGGCGCGGGCCACGTTCGTGAAATCGTCCGCGCCGATGCGCTGGCGGGCGGGGGCATGGAGGGCGGTCATCGGCGGTTTCGCCCCGAAATTCGCGCGCGACACTGGGGTGACGGCCTGGGCGGACAATAGGTCATCGCTCGCTCCTCAAGCGCTTTCGACGGCAAGCTTGCCGGTTCTGCGGTGTCTTTTTTGGCGAGCTATAACGGGCCTCTATTCATTCGGAAAGGCGCTTGTTTGTCATGCCCGACCGCGCGCTGTATTTGGCCGCTTACGACGTGACCGATCCCGATCGGTTGCAGGCGGCGTTGCGCGTGCTCAAGGGCTACGCCAGCGGCGGGCAGAAATCGGTGTTCGAATGCTTTCTCACCGCGCGCGAGCGCGCGGCGATGCTGGTCGAAATCCGCGCCGTGTTGGACATCGCCGAGGACCGGTTTCTGCTGTTGCCGCTCCCGGACGCCGGCGGAATTCGCGCGCTGGGCATCGCGGTCCAGCCGAGCGATCCCGAATTTTATTACGTGGGCTGAGGGAACCATCATGGGAACATTGTATTTGGACCGACGCGGTGCGAGCTTGCGGCTGGACGGGCGACGGCTGGTGATCGAGGAGACGGACGCCCGGCCGCGCGGGGTGCCGCTGGCCTTGCTGGAGCGGGTGGTGCTGCAAGGGCAGGTCCGCTTCGACAGCAGCGTGCTGGCCGCGCTGGCGGAACAGGGCGCGGCGGTGGTGTGCTTGAGCGCCCGCCACAGCCGCCGCACTGCGCTGCTGGTTGGGACCGGCCACGGCGACGCGCGCCGTCGCTTGGGGCAATACCGGCTGGCGCTGGATGCGGGCGCGCGGCTGATGCTGGCCCGGCGCTTGATCGCAGCCAAGCTGCGGGCGCAAATCCGGCTGCTCGACGCCGCCTCGGTGCGGCGACCGGACGCGCGCAAGCCCTTGCACGATGCCTTGGACACCCTGCGCCGGCTGGCGCACGCCGCCGGCGCGGCGCAAAGTCGGGACGTGCTGCTGGGAGTGGAGGGCGCGGCGGCGGCGGCGCATTATCGGGGCCTCGCGGCCCTGTTCCCCCCGGCGCTGAAGTTCGGCGGGCGCACCCGGCGCCCGCCGCGCGATCCGGTCAACGCCGGTTTGTCGCTGGGTTACACCTTGCTACATTTCGAAGCGGTACGAGCCTCGCACGGCGCGGGACTCGATCCGCTGCTCGGTTTTTATCACGAGCCGGCTCACGGTCGAGAATCGTTGGCCTGCGATCTGATCGAGCCGCTGCGGCCCCGCTTGGACGGTTGGGTTTTGGCGCTGTTTCGGGACCGGCACTTGAGGGCAGAGGATTTTGTGACGGACAAAGGCGCTTGTTTGCTGGCCAAGGGTGGCCGACAAACCTTTTATGCCGGTTACGAGCGCTGGGTTGCGCCGGCGCGTCGCTATCTGCGGCGGGAGTGCTACCGGCTGGCGAATGGATTGCTCGAAGGCGCGCCCGACTGGGCCGAGGAGGATGACAATGGGGGTTGAAGCCGATGGGCGCGCGGCCCGCTGCCTGTCCGGGCCGCGCAAGCCGCTGTACTTGCGAGGCGAAACGGCGTTGCAGGTGACCTTGGACGGTCCGGCCTTGGCGGTGCGACGTCCGGAAAAAGCGCTTGTGCTGTATCCGTTGGTCCGGCTGGTACGGGTGATCAGTCAGGGTCCGGTCGATTGGCGTTGCGAGGCGTTGCTCGGCTGCGCTGGGGCTGGCGTTCCCGTGGTGTTCCTGCGCGGGGATGGGGCGGTGCGGGCGTATCTGTTCGGCGGCCGCGCGCTGGGGTGCGACCCGCGCGATTCGCTCTACACGCGGTTGCGCGCGCGGCTCGCCCGACCCGGTGGCATGGCGAGTTACAGGGCGTGGCGCGACACCATGACGCATGTGGCGCTACGGGCGCTGCAAAACCGCTTGGGCGAAGTGCCGACCGACAAGGGTCGGGTGGGCGGGTCGGCGCTGGAGTATGCCGCGTTCTGGTGCCGCGTCGCGGGAGCGGACGAGCGCGATTTGATCCAGCGCCAGTTGCGCGGTTTGCTGGCGGGGTTGAGCGCGCAGTTGCTTGCGGAAGCGGGTCTAGACGCCCCGCGCTGGTGCAAATTGGAAGTTGCGTTCGATCTGAACGGCGATCTGGCAGCGCTATTGGGTTGGGCTTTGGTGGAGCCGGTGTTTTCGGCGTTGCGGGATCGGGCAGCCGGTGATCCGGTGTCAGATCTCGGCGACCAGCGGCGGCTCATCGCGCTTTTCGAAAGGCACGCGGGGAGTTGCAGCGCTTAGGCCAGCGGTGGTTAGACCAGTTACGACGGTGGTTGGAGACGTGTGAGCCATGGCGCGACAGCGACGGCTTTATCTGATTTGTTACGATATCGCCGAAGACCCCAAGCGGCTGAACCGGGTGGCGCGGTATCTGGGCAAGTTCGCGTTCCGGGTGCAATATTCGGTGTTCGTGGGTTCCTTTTTCGAGCATTCCCTAAACGGCGTGTTACGCGGTTTGGAGGCGCTCATCGACCCGCGCAAGGACGATGTGCGCTGCTACCCGTTACCGGAGCGAGCCGAGATTGTCCTGATGGGTCCGCAGATCTTCCCCAACGATATTTTGTTGATCCGCGACGGATGCAATTTATTGCGATTGGGAGGGGAAGTGGGCCGAAGTTTGCCGCCAGAAACGGTGCGGATGGATTCGCGGGAGGCGGGCAGCGCGGGTGAAATATCTCAGTCAGCGGCGGATAATTCATGAGAGTCCGCCGCGATCATGAAAGCGGTCTGGCGTTGTCCGCCTCGCTTTTGAAGCCTTGACCGCTCCCAGTGCGTTGGTAGATAAAAGAGTCAGGGGGCTTCCCCTTTGGCGTGCCCGCGTTCAAACTTTATGTAGGGATTGTGACTTTAGGCCCTTGGATATGATTTTGGATCGCGGCTACACTTTCGATGGTTTAAGCTTCTTTAAACCCTGCTTTTATCAAAAAAACAAGCATGTTGGATTATGACAAAAAAGATAACTTTTAAAGCAACAAAAAATCTGTCAACCGCCTTGCCAAGATGCTGATTTTAAAATCTTTTTAGAGACGAACTGTTAAAAACGTTGCCCTGATGAAGAAGGGATTAAGACGGCTGTTAGTGTAGAAACTCACGTAAATGCGGTTAAAAACGTTGCCCTGATGAAGAAGGGATTAAGACAGGTCTCGATGTCGTAAGCATAGCCACCGCCTGGTTAAAAACGTTGCCCTGATGAAGAAGGGATTAAGACCAGCGTTCCAGAACGGCTTTGTTCTGATCCATCTGTTAAAAACGTTGCCCTGATGAAGAAGGGATTAAGACTGATGGTTGGCATGTAGAACATTTTTGATTTCTGTTAAAAACGTTGCCCTGATGAAGAAGGGATTAAGACCATCTGTAATCAACATAGTGATGCCAACGATCAAAGTTAAAAACGTTGCCCTGATGAAGAAGGGATTAAGACATCATCAAACATCAGTTGAATCCCGTCGAACCGTTAAAAACGTTGCCCTGATGAAGAAGGGATTAAGACTTGCAGCCATAACACATCGTGCCGCGCATGAGATGTTAAAAACGTTGCCCTGATGAAGAAGGGATTAAGACGCGTAGCGTAAAGCCTTCCTCTGGGCGTCCGGTTAAAAACGTTGCCCTGATGAAGAAGGGATTAAGACCCAGCTTCTTCGCGTTGGGCTGTCCGATTAAGCGTTAAAAACGTTGCCCTGATGAAGAAGGGATTAAGACGTGGTAGGCGTCGCGATCGGCCGCCATTTGGCGTTAAAAACGTTGCCCTGATGAAGAAGGGATTAAGACTAGCGCAATCCGAAGGGCTGCCGGTTGGGATAGAGTTAAAAACGTTGCCCTGATGAAGAAGGGATTAAGACACCCCGTCGGGCGTATTGAGGCGGAAACCACCGGTTAAAAACGTTGCCCTGATGAAGAAGGGATTAAGACATAGCTACCGGTATCTCTACAGGGTTTTTTGTTAAAAACGTTGCCCTGATGAAGAAGGGATTAAGACGTGCCATCGCCCCGAATCATATACCGGACCAGATCGTTAAAAACGTTGCCCTGATGAAGAAGGGATTAAGACGATAAAGCTGATTGGATCATCCACGGGGCGTGGGTTAAAAACGTTGCCCTGATGAAGAAGGGATTAAGACAGCTTCTTCTGCGAGCTTTTCAGAGCGTCGCGGTTAAAAACGTTGCCCTGATGAAGAAGGGATTAAGACCTGCTTTCTCCCGGTTCCCGGCGGCCCCGCGCCGTTAAAAACGTTGCCCTGATGAAGAAGGGATTAAGACCCGCCGCTGTCTCGCCTAATCGGCTTGATGCGGCTGTGCGAGGTGAGGCCATAACAAGCGTCACTCGCGAACTGGGTCCCGACGAATTTTTTTCCCTTGTCCGGGCAACGCTATGATATAGTTACGATTAAATCCCGCACAGACAGAGCGGCTATCACCGCAACTGCCTATAAGCTGGATTGGGTGGATTGGCTATTTAATGGAGTGAACAACAATGAAAGAAATATCCTTACCTACAACACGTTACATGTTGTTGACCATATTTTTTTGCGGATTCGCATTCTGGTGCATTGTCGCCCGAGCGGCTGATACTCTAAAAACTTATCACATCGACCCTCGGCAAATATCGGTCTCTGGCGTGTCCTCGGGTGGCTACATGGCCCAACAGTTTCATATCGCATTTTCCAAGGACGTTATGGGCGTCGGGGTGATTGCGGGTGGTCCTTATTTTTGTGCTGCTGGAAATATTCAAAGAGCATTAAATGAGTGCATGAAAGATAAAGAAGAATCGGATATTGGACCTTCTATTCAGGCCACTTTGGCAGCGGCAGCGGCAAATCGAATTGACTCGCCTGAGGGATTGCGCTCAGATAAGGTTTACTTATTTTCAGGACAAATCGACGCTACAGTTAACAGGTCTGTCATGGATGACTTAAATGATTATTACCGCGATTCAAGGATCGGAGTCAAAGACAAAAACATTGTTTATATTAGAGGTTTACCTGCCGCTCACAGCCAAGTGATCGACCGTTCCGAACAGGAATGTGATGGTGTCATCTGCAACCGATGCAATGAATCTCAACTTCCCTTCCTCAATGCCTGTAGAGAAACCTTTGCCAGGCTAGGTCGTGCCGAGGACGCTGATACTGCTGGGCGATTATTGCAGCACATTTACGGGCAAAACGGCGGGAGTGGTTCACAGCACCGTTTGCCTGGCCCAAAAACAAAACACCCTAGAAAGCCATTGATCTTTGATCAAAAGGAGTTTGCCGGTGGATCACCACAATCTATAGGCATGATGGACGAAGGTTACATTTACGTGCCAAAGACCTGTGAGCAAGGCCAACGCTGTAGATTGCACGTCGCGTTTCACGGGTGTCGACAGAACAAGGATTTCATTAAAGAAGACGAAACAACGAGTTACGTTCTTAGAGCTGGCTATAACGAGTGGGCCGAAAACAACAAAATTATTATTTTATACCCACAAGCAGCCAAATTTGGCCTGCCTTTAGAACCTGATGGCCGCGATGCTCAACATAAAAATCCTGGAGCCTGTTGGGATTGGTGGGGTTACACTGACCCTGGAACAAAAGCGGGCGATCCTTCAAGCGCTTTGCAAGCGACTTATCATACGAAAACAGGTAAGCAGATGGCTGCCGTAAAAGCGATGGTAGACCGACTAACCAGGACGCGCTAGAGACACCGGCAATTCTGGAGGGCAACCGTGACCACGCACTTGTCCACACGACTAGCTTGGCGCGACCGGTCTTGGGATGGTCGCATCTGCGACCACCCCGGCAAGAACGCATATTGCATTGTGCGGTAACCTATCCAGGATCGTCCATATCAGTTTTGCTGGTGTGTTAATGCCGCAAAACGGCGGCGAGGGATCGTCTGTAGGGCGACACCCCGCAGGCTATCAGAGCCGACCGCCAGCAACGGCTATCGGAGATGCTTCAGGATCTTCTGCGGGCACCGGCAGGCTTCGAGCATGCCGTTGTACCAAACAGCTAATGGATGCTCGGAGCTGTTAGAGACCTCCAGGTCACGCGCGGCACGCAGAGAGGCAAGATCGGCGGGCGCCGCGTGACCGGCCGAACTCATCCTGCCCGCGTCGCCGGGCAGGGTTTTGAACAGATTGAAGGACCAAGTATCGTGTCGAAACGGAAGCGGGTCTTGATGATCGTCGGCCCAATCGACCACCACGATTGGGCGAGGCCGGTCCCGCACCTCGGAGAAAGCCGCGTTCAAATGTAAATCGCCGAAACCGTATCCGAGGAATAGCAGACTATCGGCTTCATGTACTAGACGATTGACCTGCGCGAAGTACGTGCGGAAGGGTTGTCGCAGAATCTGTTGGGTTTTTCCGTAACCGGCCACGAAGGGGGACATCGGGTAGGTCGTTCCTTCTATCGAACGCTGAATGTTGCGACCGGTCGCATGGACCTCGTGACACTTTGCTGGCGTGGCTGCCCAAGTGATAGCGTGCATGTCGCGCGCGTCACCGGTCATGGCGAAATGCACCGAGCCATGTGGGTGATAGATGAAATTCCATTCAGTCCGGGCCAAGACGGTCATCGGATCGAACTTGCCTGCTGCGTCAAAACCGGTATGAAGCCCCGATAACGCTTGAGTGAAAAGGTTGTCGTAGTTCAGGGTGATGATGCCGATCTCGAACTCGCTCTGTAGGGCGGCCAGGAAGCGCCCGAGTTCGGCGATTTCCGCTGCCTTCGACGTGCTCGCGGCAGCGCAATCGTCGATGAAGCGATCCACCAGTTTGTCCATTAGCGTGTTGATCAGATCGCTCAAGACCTCCCCATCGACAGCGTTCCTCCGTCCAAAGCGTCTTACGTCCGGCAAAGAATTGGCCGCAAGCAATACACTTGATCCATACAGCCGATCGGGGTCGGACAGGTAGGGGATCAATAGGTTGATCTGGTACAGCACTTCTTCGAAGTTCGCCCATTTGCGCAACTTCGGCTTCAGCGCACAGCGGTAATACGTATTGATCGAATCTCGAACATGTTGGTACAAGTTGAAGAGATGATTGTCCGCCAAGGGGTGACTCTTGCACGCGTAGCAGTCGAAAAGCCTGTCAATAGTGCTGACCGAGGGCAGGCCGAAGTCCAGCGAAGCGCCGGCCCCGACGGTTATTAATAGTTTTCTCTTCAAGGGCATCTGAGCCTCTGGTGCCGACGAAAGCGTTTGTTGTCCGCTCGGGCGAAGAACGTTATCCGGTAACAGGCGGTATCGAAGCCATCGGCGCACCTGGGATAGCCGATAGACTGGCATCAATTATAGGGGTCACCCCACGAAACGGAAAAAATGTGCGGTAGTCCAACGTCGTGTTGTAGTGCAGCACGACCCCGTTCAATGTCGACACAGCAGCCCGCGCGCCACAGAAGCGACAGACCGGCCCTCGCCTCCGGGTCGCCCGAGGACGCGCGAAACCGAAACCCGTGGCCAGGCCGCCGCGTTTTTGACGGTTTTTTTTAATCGCCGCCGCCAGGTCAGTGCTCCGGCGCGTCTTCCCGGCCGCCCCGCGCGAATCCGGTTTTCCCGGTTCCAGGCCGGGCGGCGGCAGCTCGATGAGGCGCGTGGCCCCAGCGGGCTGGGGGGCTGATCAGGAGCCACACCTGAAGCCGCTCGTCGCGGTCGTCGGCGCCCGTCACGTCCACGCCGAACGGCCGGACAAGCGCTCACACGTGCCCGGCGCGACAACCGCGAAAGCGTCGCACTACGGCCGAGGCTCCAGCGCCTCGCGCATCCGCTTGAGCGGCCGTTGCCGGCCCACGCCGCCGGCGGCGAGGCCCACGATCACCGTTCGGATGCTCCGCCGGAGAGGGGCGACGCCGGTTTTTCCCGGAACAGGCAGGTGATCGGCGGGTTGGAACGGCCGCACCGGTCGGCGGTTTGTGTGGCTTGCGTGGCCGAGGTCTCGTCGGGCGAAAGCGCCCCGCCCCGGCAAGAGGCCACCAGCGCGAGCGCGATGGCCGCTATCGCCCCCCGCAGTCTCAAGGCGTGGAAGAAACGTTCGTCGGGTGTCATCGGATCTCCTCCAAAGGGGTCGGGGACAGCGGATAAGCGTAATATTACGTATCACGTAATATTATTTTAAAAAACGTACCATTAATTGGCGATTCTCGCGATTTTTCGTGTCCTTCTCCAATGATAGATAAATTCATGATTATAAGCGGAATCTTGAATTACACGAAGGCCTGCGCCCTCGCTCGCGCCCGCTGCCTTAAGCCCGACAAGCGGTCTTATCGAGGATAAACCCCGTCGGCCAGCGCGCTTTAAGCGTCCGTGCGACTTTGCGATTCTTCCTTGCTTTCGATTTGAATGTCGAGTTTGGCGACACGTAAGGCAAACGGCTTTTAGGGCGCCCATAATAGTTTACGGTTCGCCTCCGATCTGGGGTGCCAAAGGACCGGCGCGGCGCGTTGATACTGGCGGTCGCTGACGATCCCGGCCTGAGGAAGGGTATGGCTCAAGGCCGGTGTTTCAACGATGGCCTTTTTAGCCCGACTACTTCAATATGACCATAGTTTATGACCATGGGAGCAGCACGATGCCAAAGCACACCGCGATTGCCGCCGGCGATTTCAAAGCCCGGTGCCTGAAGCTGCTGGACGAGGTGGCTGAAACCCGGGAGCCGCTGGTCATTACCAAACACGGTAAAGCCGTGGCGAAACTGGTGCCCATGCCGCCCGAACAGGACTTGTTCGGCGCGCTAGCCGGCAGCGTGCTCGCCGAGGGCGATCTCATCGCTCCGCTGGACAACGACTGGGAAGCTTACCGGTGAGCGCGGTGCTGTTGGACACGCACGTTCTGGTCTGGCTGTTATCCGGCAACGCGCGTCTGGGCGTCCAAGCGCGAGGGTTCATCCAGCATGCGGCCAAGATTAATGTCCTGCTCGTCTGCGCGATCACCCCTTGGGAAATCGCCATGCTGGTCAGCAAGGGACGGCTGGCACTGGACCGGGATGTGGGCGAATGGGTGGCAGCCGCGTTGGCGCTGCCAGGTATTCGGCTGGCCCCTCTCTCGCCGGAGGTTGCCGTCGCCAGCACCCGCCTGCCCGGAATTCTTCACGCGGATCCGTCCGACCACATCCTGGCCGCCACGGCACGGCACGTGGACGCTGTTCTCGTGACCGAGGATCAACGGTTGCTGGATTACGGCGCGGCGGGGCATCTGCGAGTCCTGAGAGCGTCGGCCTGAGACCGTTCCCCTGCCACATGAGCGAAACAACGGCGCAAACGTTCCGAAACTCCCACCAGTAGCGCGTTGTTAGGAATACAGGCACCGTCAAACCGCCAGGGAGGGCGACAGCCAACACGCGAGGGGGCGCGCGGAGCGATGAGCAGGCTATCGGTTCAAATCTCGGAAGATACCTGCCGGCCGATAGGCCAGGCGATCATCACCGTGGCTGGCCTACCCCGGCGGCCGGCCACGTGGATCAGGGTCTCCAGAGCGGTTCCCTGACGCGGGGCGAAGGCCACGTAGTAGGCCAGATCGACTGGATCCTCGAGGCTTCGGCGCACCAGCAGCCAATGCCCCCATGCCTGCTCCTCAGCGGTCACTTGCAGGCGCCACAGGGGCTGCCACGCCCAGTCGTAGCGCCGGGGTCCTTTAGTGAGTGCCTTCCCCGCCGCGTGGCGCGACTAGGCCGAGTCAGGCAGTTCGGCAGCCAGAGACCCGGCGGGCCGATAGACCGGTCCGTCTCGCCACAACGGCTCGTTGCGGGCCACGGCCAACACAAAGGGCTGGCCCCGCTGCTCCAGCCCAACGCGTAGCGTCCGGTCACCGCCGTAGACCTCGTCGCCCGTCACCCAGCGACAGGGCGTACCCCCGCCAGCGCGCGATCCAACATCTCCAGCGCCATGGCGACCGGCGCAGCCTAGAAACACACCCACCTGACCGTTCTCGATCCGCCCGGCCGTGCCGCTGTATTGACGCTTCACCCCCACCGAATGCGTCCCTTTCTTTGGAAACCCTGTCTCGTCTACCACCAGCACCGCTTCGGGATCCGCTCATCGCCCCACCCCATAATCCCGCAGAGGTAGTGCCCCAAGAAATTCTTCCAAAAGAAGTCAAACCGAAGAGACTTTGATTGGAGAAGATCGTGGGCAAGCAACGGCAGAGTTGGAGCGTAGAAGAGAAGTTGGCGACGGTACTGGCGGTTTTAAGCGAGCGTCAGAGCGTGGCGGAAGTGGCCCGGCAACGGGGCGTGAACGAACATCAGGTGTACCGCTGGAAAGAGCAATTTCTGACTGGAGGTTGTCAGGGGTTGAACGGTGTCAAAGCGCAGACGGCGGATCAGCGGCTGGAAGCGGAGAATGGCCAGCTCAAGCGCTTGCTGGGCGAGAAGGCTTTGGAGATTGAAATTCTAAAAAAGCTCGGACGAATTTAAGCATGGCTGCCCTCGCCAAGCTGTATGGTCAATACCGGAAGCGACTGTCGATCAAAGGATTCATGCGGGTCGTGGGACCGCCGTGCTGGCGGTTGCGGGACTATTGGCAAGGTGGCGTGCGGCGCGAGCAACGGGGCCAGCTCCAATCGCGGGCGGTCACGGCGATCTTGGGCGTGGCGGGCGCACAGCCCACCTACGGGTATCGGCGGGCCTACCATCGCCTGCGCCAACAACGCGCTGGGATCGGGCGCGAGCGCGTCCGCCGACTCCTGGGCGTGCTGGGCTTGCAACCGCCGCTACCGATGAAGAAAAAGCGCCCGGCAGCGGCCGTGGTCGCCCAACAGGACTGGCCCGAAGGGCGACGGCTCCAGATCGACGCCACGCGATTCCGTCTGGACGATGGCGTCGCCTGGGTCTATCTCGTGGAGGCTGTCAAAACGCGCCACTGTGTCGCGGCCAGCGCTGCTCCCTCCTTGAGCCAGGCACGCGCCGCCAACACCTTACTGGACGGCCATCGGCGCTTATCCGCCTTGGAACTGCCAGGACCGCGTCTGATCCAGAGTGATGCCGGTTCGGATTTTACCTCCGGTCACTTTCAGCAGGTCTGCCGGACTATCGGGCAGTGGGTGCGCTGCCGCGTCGCCCAGGTCGGTGGCATGGGTATCCTGGAGCGTTTGAACCGTACCTTTAAGCATGAGTTCGTCTTTCGCCATGAGGTGAATACCCTCGCTGACCTTAAGAGCCTGTCTTCACGGGCTACGGGTTTTGAAGGGCGGATCATTAGGAGGGGCGGGTTTGAGGTAGTGTAAGGCACGGCGAATAGCCGTGAGTAAGAGCATGGCGCGACTACAGGCGGGGTTTTGTTCATAATCCTTGCTCAAGCGGCGGTAGCGCCCCCAACAACCGAAGGTTTGTTCGATCACCCAGCGGCGAGGGAGTACCGCAAAGCCCACTTGATCTTTGGGTTTGCGAATGATCTCGACCGGCCAGTCAAAGTGGGCATATACCTGCGTTTCCCAGTCGGCACCCGCAAACCCCTCATCGGCCCGAATGAGCGCTATCGACTGACCTGGCGGCGAGCACTTGAGCCGTTCGAGCAGCCCCCAAGCCCCGGCGCGTTCGCCGGTGTTGGCGGGTAGCGCGATACGCTCCAACAGGTTGCCTCGGATGTCACAGGCGGCAAAGCGCTTGCGCCCCTTCACCTTTTGTTCCCATCAAATCCCCGTGGCCCCCTTTTCTGTCGTCTTGACGCTTTGACTGCCGATCACCGCGACGGTGGGATAGGCATTCCACCCCTGGGCTTGGCGCACCATCGGCTGTAAAGCCCCAAGCACCTGATCCCAGAGGCCGCTACGCTGCCAACGCCAGAAACACGAGCACACTGTCTTCCAATTGGGGTATTCGCGCGGCCAATACCGCCACTGACACCCCGTGCGCAGTTGATAAAAAATCGCGTTCACAATCGCCCGCTGGTCAATCGTCCCCGGCTGCCCGGTCGCCGCCCGGATCAACGGCCCCAAAATCGCCCACTGCTCATCGCTTAAGTCACTGGGATACTTCGCTTTGCTCGTTTTCATACCCCTCAGTATGACAAACCATCATCCGTGAAGACAGGCTCTTAGAGCCTGTCTTCTGCGATTTACGGGTTTTAAAAGGCGGATCATTGGAAGAGGCGGGATGCAGGTATTGCAGGGCACGGCGGATGGCGGTGAGGAGTAGCATAGCGCGGCCACAAGAGGGATTTTGTTCATAATCCTTGCTCAAGCGCCGGTAGCGTCCCCAGCAACCGAAGGTTTGTTCGATGATCCAGCGGCGCGGTAACACGGCAAAGCCGACCGAACCCTTGGGTTTACGGATGATCTCCACCGGCCAGCCAAAGCGGGCGTGGACCTGGGCTTCCCAGTCGGCTCCCGCGAACCCCTCGTCGGCCCGAATCAACGCCATCGTCTGGCTCAAAGGCGACGCCTTGAGCCGTTCGAGCAGTAACCAGGCCCCGGCCCGTTCGCCGGTGTTGGCGGGTAACACCAGGCTTTCCAAGAGGTTTCCCATCACATCGCTGGCCGCGAACCGCTTGCGACCGCTCACCTTTTTGTTCCCGTCAAACCCGCGTGGCCCCCTTTTTCCGTGGTCTTGACGCTTTGGCTGTCGATGGCAGCAACGGTGGGATAGGCAGTCCGTCCCTGTGCTTGGCGGACTTGCGGCTGCAACGCCTGGAGCACTCCATCCCAAATCCCGCCGCGCTGCCAGCGCCAAAAGCACGAATACACCGTCTTCCAGTTCGCATACTCGCGCGGCAAATAGCGCCATTGGCACCCGGTACGCAACTGATAAAAATCCCATTCACAATGCGCCGCCGATCAATCGTCCCCGGTTGCCGCGTCGCCGCCCGGATCAACGGACCCAACACCGCCCATTGCTCATCGCTTAAGTCACTGGGGTACTTTGCTTTGTTCGTTTTCATCCCCTCCAGTATGCCAAACAACTATCCGTGAAGACAGGCTCTTAGAGGGCATCACTACCCGACTCCGAAAGCTCGCGGGTGCTACCCTGATAGAAGACGAACAGCGACGCACTGGGATGTTGCATGGCCCACGCCGTCCAAGCGTCGTCTTGTACGGCATTGTACAGGCAGTCGAAACTCCAACAGGCGGCGACCAGGTGCCACTGTGCTGCCGCTTTACCCCCCGCCGAGTGCCGCCCCTTTTTCGGAAAGCCTGTCTTATCCACAATCAATACGCCAGCCTCGTCGCGCAGCGCTCTCATAAACCCGGCGGCCCACCGCATCCCGCACCCCTCCGTATCCCAGCAGGCTCGGTTGAGTAAATGTTGAAACCCACAGGGATGCGCTTCACCGTGCTGTTCGGCCAACTGCCAGCTCGTGCGCCGATCCAGCGGGCCTGGCAGCCCGCGCACATAGGCTCCCAGCCGAGCACGCACCTCGGCTCGCTTGACATACCCTCCAAGCTCCCCCAACCCTGCCTTCCAGTGGCCTTCCCAATCACTCCCCCAAGGATGCAGCCCCTGCAAATCAACCCGATCATTCATCAACACCGCCACCCCAATGACTGACTCAGCAGCAAAGTATACCTATCCTATCTGCTACTGTAGTACTAGGTTGATGCCGTCATAGTTTGTGCTGTAATACTATCGTGACATTTCTAAAGCCAAACTTCTCGCGAGACAGGAGCGGAAAGCTACGGGCCTCGAACAAAGACAGTCGGGCTGCCGTGGACGACCGCTCGTAAGAAGTCGCACGAGGGAGCGCGGTTATTTTATTTGATCTAATAGTTATTATTGGTATGGTTTTTAACTACAGTGATGACCTTGGAGATAAATAATGAATAAAATAAAAGTTGGCATGCCTTTTTATTAGCAACTGCCATTCTATTTTTATGGGGATTAAGCTCGCCATATGTCCGAGCTGCTCTTCCAAGCGCTATTCCTGCAGGCCTGGTGCTTTACGATATAAACACATTAGAAATTTGCTCTGAGATTTTACAACAGAGTTCAAAAATAATCACAGTCGCTGCTTTAGGAAACAATAGAGGTGGAATTGATAGTCCTCAAACCGATATGGTAGTAGTTCGTTTTGACAGCAATGGAAAGCTTGACCCAACATTTGGGGTAAATGGTCGAATTAGAATCGGTCCAGCAGCAGCGGGAGCTGATATTGATGTGACGGGCATTAACGGTTCATTTTGCATGGGAGCGATCCAGTCAGATGGAAAAATCGTATTGTCCGGTTGGACATATCAACTCCCTGAGAATTTGTATCGAATCAGAGTACTTCGTCTTTTGTCAAATGGGCAACTCGATCAGAATTTTGGCACCAATGGGCTATTTGAGTTACCCCATGAAGTTGTTGGTTTTCAAGAAAGTATGGTTGGCAAAATTGCCATTGACTCGGCTCAGCGAATTATTATCGCTGGTCGTTTCGATACGCCCTTTTCAACAGTCCGACCACAGGGTCTTGTTTTTCGCTTAACAAATAATGGGGTGATTGATACAAGCTTTAATGGCGGTACTGGATTTTTTTAAATGGACAAAAACATCTCAAACTAATGCGTACTTTACAGGGGTAGTAACGCAGCCCAACAATAGTATTCTAGTAGGTGGATGTAGTGGCTCCTATTGTGGAAGCTATTCTTCCGATCCTATAATATTGCGTTTAACACCAGGAGGGGAACTGGACACAAATTTTGCCGAGGGAGGTGTGCGCTATCTGCCACTAATCAGTGATGACAATCCTTCGCAGCCAATGCTGGGTAACAAAGAGATAAAATTGATAAGCGTTGACAGTTTTGGTCGGATTGTCGCAACTGGAATCAATAATTATTCAGGTAGCATTGGTATCACCTATCGACTTGATGCTAATGGAAACCTTGATCCTAGTTACATCAATGATTATTTCGTACCTCTTAATGTACCGGTAAGCCAACGTGTAGACTCAACAGGCATCGTATTTGTTGGCTCAACGTTTGGGTCTTACTACGATGACTATGTGGGACTACTCAAATTAGATAGCAACGGCGTAGTCCAACCATTTCCTACCTTTCCTCAGCCAACAATCCTTGAAAATAGTGACGGTGAAACTCTATGGCGAATGGTTTTGACGGATATCTGTGCAGTGAGTCACCAGGAGGCGCTATTTTTCAACCAGACGGAAAAGTTGTCGTAGCAGGTAATTTTGGGTGTGGCGGACCGACGAGGCTCTATCAAGGTATTTATCTAACCCGTTTTAACCCACATAGCTCAATCGACGAGACTTTTGGTAGCGGTGGTGGTGGCACTTCAGCCACTCTCACGGTGAGCGTCACCGGCTCCGGCACGGTTTACAGCACCCCATCGGGTATCAACTGCGGCAACGATTGCACGCATAATTATGCCAATAGTACGATGTTGATTCTCAAGGCTTTGCCAGCGACTGGCTATGTGTTCAGTGGCTGGGGCGGTGCTTGTCTTGGGGTGACTGTGGATTACTGCACCCTGACGATGGATGCAAATAAAAGTGTGATGGCGGTGTTCAAGAGCCAGACTCCTGAAAAGGAACCGCCTCGCCCACGGCATCTGGCTGTTCCTGGCGGCGGTTGTACTGGTCCGACCGGGCGCAGCGCGGTCGTGATCGCCCACGGTTGGCTTTGCTAACGACGAGACCTGGGTGAAAGGCATGGCTACCGAGATTTGTAAGCTCAAAGCGCCCGGTGAGACTCTCCTCCCATTTTATCCAAATGCAATTAGCCCAAGATGTTCAGGAACTCAATGGGATGTCTGGACTGTAGACTGGCGCGACCGGGCGAGTATTGCAAATAGTACTATACCATGGGCTGCCTATTGGAATGCCCAAAGCGTAGGTGACGTTTTAGCCAGTACGCTTTATTCTTGTAGTTATAAGCATATCCACTCAATTGGGCATAGCGCCGGGTCTAATGTTATTCAAACCGCGACTAATCAACTGAAAGCGAAGAGTCTATTACCTACTATTCACGAGACTTTCCTCGATGCTTATGATCCATGGGCGAAATCTAACGATTCCTTTCCAGGCCGACATGTTTCGGCCGATTATGGCAAGAATGCAGATTGGGCGGATAACTACGTTGATACACGCGATTTAGTCGGAAAGGTTAGTGATAAGACAGCCCTACATCTAAGCTATGGATACAATATCAATGTGACACCGCTTCCTGGCAATGACGGCTGTGATAATGCATACGATGTTGATAGTTTCTGCCGACACAGTCGGCCTTGGCGGTTTTATGGAGAAAGTATTTTCGATGTGGTTGGTAAAGAAGACTTCACTAAAGAGGTCGGCTACGGCGATTACAACAACCACGACCCAATTGGTAACATGGTTGGTATGGGTTATCCACTGTCTGTAGAGCAGGGAAAGGTCTTGGGAAATCTGAGCCAGCAATATTATAAAAATAAGGAATGCTACATCTACGGTTCAAGCTGCCAAGATACGCCACCACCCCCACCAGCCAACAAAGTGTCCATTACACTGAACGACCCTGGCGCGGTTGCTGATCAATCCGGCATCGTGCAGTGCGTGGCGGGATCGCTAGTGATCCCGTGCAGCCAAATCGGCCTTACCACTGGCGCGGCGACCAGTACGGCCTTGGCGGAATCCCCGGCAGCGCAAGTCACCGATACCCCGACGGGGCAGCCAGCATGGCTCGCCATGCAAATCCAGACCACCCAACCGACCGACACCCTACGCTTTTCCTACCGATTCGCGACGGGCGGCGAGGGTCTGCTACGTATATTCGTCAACGAAAATACGGTGCGGGAAATCGACCAGCGCTACGTGCCTATTGCCTCGACCGAAATCGAAAACGTCTTTATCGGCGACCTGGCGCTGGGGATATACAAGATCGCCTTCCGGCTGGACGGCTACGGAGCCAACCCCAGCGGTGTGGAGTTGACCGGGATCGAACTAGGACGGCAGGAACTGATCTTTAGCATCCCCTCACCGTCACCAAAGCCGGCACCGGTTCCGGTACGGTCATCAGCACACCGGCAGGCATCAGTTGTGGCGCCACCTGTGTGGCTGGCTTCACCAGCGGCACCACCGTCACCTTCACTGCCACCCCAGCGGCTGGCTCTACCTTTGCCGGTTGGTCCCCGACCAGTTGCGGTAGCCCTTTCACACTCACTGCCGACACCACCTGCACGGCCACGTTCAACCTCACCAACCGGCCTCCCACCGCCAACGCCGGACCCGATCAAACGGTCGACAGCCTCGGCTCGAACGGCGCCAGCGTGATGCTCGACAGTTCAGGTGCTTCCGACCCCGACAGCGATCCGCTGACCTTCACATGGACGGGACCGTTCGGCACCGCCAGCGGGTCCGAATCCGACCGTCGCCTTGCCGCTGGGCACCCACCGATCGCTCTCGCCGTGGATGACGGGCACGGCGGGACGGCGACCGACACGGTGGTCGTACATGTGCGCGACACCACGCCACCCCGTACTGGGCCTGCCCGCCAACATCAGCACCGACGCGGCCGATGCCTCCGGGCGATGGTCACCACACCGCCTCCGCCACGGATTTGGTCGATGTTTCCGGTCCCCGTGGGAACTGCACGCCCGCCTCGCAGCAGCACCTTCCCCGTCGGCACCACCACCGTCGGTTGCACGGCGACCGACAAGGCCGCGAATACCGCGAGCGGCAGTTTTAAGGTCACGGTCGTCGGTATGACTCCACCCAGCAGTACCCCCTTCAGCGCCTTTCAGCGTCAATCCGCTTCGTGTCAACCAGCGCCTGAAGACCCTGTTCCTGCTGTCCAGATTGACCATGGGGCCAAGCAGCAAACGGCATCGATCCCATGAAAGAACCGGTCACGCTCACACTTGCCGGCTTCGCCACGACGATTCCGGCGGGATCGTTCCGCAAAGGATTTGGACCTTTCGGGGTGTATGCCTTTGCCGGAAAGATCGACAGCATCGCCAATCGAGTTGTTGATCGCGCCCTTGGGCAACAAATCGTTTCGGGTTCCAGGTCGGTGCTTACGGTTGCGGATCTTAGTAGAGCTGCGAAACCGGTGACGGTGGGGCTTCCTGATTGGTGACGACATCGGCACGACCACGGTCAGTAATCCCGTTATCCGATAAAACCATCCCTCAACAACATAGTGTGGAAAGCGTACGCGCTTCCCGCTATTGCCCGCCAATCCCCTCGTTGGGTTAACCGCTATCGGAGGTCTTCAACCATGAAAGACGTGGTGCTTCGGTTTTCCTCACGGAGGTCGTGCCCGCCAAGGCCGAAGAAGCGGCCAAGGCGGCCGCCGCAGCCACCGGGAGGCGGCACGAACGTTCGGCGAGCGCGAACTAGAGGTCGTGGGCCCAAGTATTGAGCGAATGGCTGACCCTGTGCGGTGGCGCGGGCAAAGAAGGCGCGCCCGGACGGTCAAATCGGGCGGTTGCGGCAACATCGGGTCCGGCGTTCGGGCGGGCGCCTGAAATACGAACACGCCAGTCATTGGCCTCGAAAATCCATCCGAGATTTCACGATTCTAAGTCGAATCTTGACTTTTCGCGGCCGGTCCCTGGCGGCCCACGATAGCCAGGACACGCCCGCGCGATCCCCGCCAACCGACGCCCCGGCTCCAGCGCCAGCCGCGTCAATCGTCGCTTAAACTCCGGGCTGTGCCAGCCGCCGCCCCGAGGCGTCCACCCGGATCACCTCGCTCTCCTCGGACCGCCCGCTTCGTCATCACCGCCCGCCCCCGCGTCGGAGGATGCACCGCGCCACCGCTCCCCGCCGTCTCGGCTCCCTCAAATCGCTTAGGCCGCCAAAGATGGGCGATTACGATTCCCGCCCGAGCGGGCTCTCGGTTGCTTTTGACGGAGACCATCCCAAGATGTTCGCGTCGCATCGACGCTTCATCTCGCAACAAGTGTCAAGCTGAAATCTCTTGAACCGACCAAGTTTCAAAAATACCTGACAGAAACAATAAGGTTCCCAAATTTTGGTTGCCAATAAACAGTTACTAATTGGCAATCGTTTCGTCAACTAGCATCTTTATTGGCAAGAAGCTCGGAACCCACAAAGCCACCAACACCGCTATAAAATCATTCAAATCGCGCGGCGGACAGTGATTATGAACACAGCAATAGGCCTATCGGCTCGATGGCGATCTAGCCCATTTGAATCGTGGAACATGCCGGAAATGAGAACGCCAACAATAGCGAGAAACCGGTTTCCGCCGTCGCAAAATCGGCAAAGGTTTAAACCATGCCAACCCACTTGGGCACGGGCTCACTCAGAGTGACTGCAGTGAATACAAACGAAGCCAATCCCAAGCTGAAGATGCTTCAAGAAGGAATTGACCGGCGCCAAGATGAGCTGCTCAGAGTGGCCGACGCTCTGGCGACATACGCCTCAAAATTTCGGCGCTACGCGACGGCAAATGCTTTGCCAAAAGTATCGCAACGGTTTTTACAGTTACGGCAAAACTGCCATCGGCGATTTTATTCACCTCAATCGTACCGCCTTTGCCGACGTGTCACCGTCCTTGGCACGGGTAATGGAAGCGGTTTCAGCCAACGAGGGAAACTCGAAGCGATCAATACCTTGGGACAACGCCTTTTTGAGTTTTACCGGGATTTTGCAGTGGACTGCGGGTACCGATACCAGCACCGGTGGATGCCAGCGCTTTGAACGACTCAAACAGGATTACGCGGTTATCTTTCAAGAATTGTTCTACCGTTATGGTCTAGATATGCAACTGCGTCCCGGTGGTTTCTTTTAGCAAGTTTTCCGGCTTTCGCCGGGAGGCTATTTCTCGATTGATTGGGGTAGTGCTGAAAACCGAAGAGCAGAAGGAAAACTTCGCACCCTGGAATGGGGCCTACCGTTTTTGGTGGGCGGCCATCACGATCCTGCGCAGCGTCACCCAGATTAAGCAGGCGATGGGGCGCATCAACACCTTCTACCGCAACCCAAGCAGTCTCCTGAATAACCGTTCCGTAGCCGATTACGTGACCTCAGAGTGCGGCGTTGCGCTGCTGTTTGACCAGCACGTCAACCGGCCGGGCCATGTGCCCGGCACTTCTCGCCAAGGCTGTTGATATTCGAGGATGGGCGATCCACAAACAGTGGTCCGATGCTGATGAAGCGCGGCTGCTTGATTTGTATGTATTCGCGCGAGAAGACGACGATGACCGATCCTATCAATCGGGCGCACGTTTTCGAAGCAGCGGACAAAGGTATCCTTCGGACGGCGCGGCCCATTAAGGAATAACCCGAACGGGGAAATCGTACCGGGGCGCACGATTCAGCTTTCGCCAGCCGATTTCTACGCCGCGACAGAAAATGGGAATGGGTGGGACAACCCACCTAATGAAGAATAAGGTCTCGCACCCATGCCGCAATATCCAGATTTAGCGCACGCTCGTCCGTTT
>JADJQR010000010.1 GCA_016712675.1 bacterium | reverse complement strand
GATCTATCTACCACGTTTTTCCCGAGGGGGTCCTCGATGGCGTCTCGTCGTGCGCCTCTGCGGGTCGCTGCCCCTGGTGAGAAGCCGCAGGCGAAGGTCCGGGCGCTGTCAATCATCGAGGCTGCTGAGGCCGGTGATCCTCGTGCGCTGCTGGTCGCCATGCGCGGGCGTGTGGCGAAGACGGTTGAGGACCCCAACTGCCCACCGCGTGACCTGGCAGCGTTGACCCGGCGCCTGCAGGAGATCAGCCGCGAGATTGAGGCGATCGACGCGAGGGCCAAGCAGGAGGCAGACGAGGGTGACCACGTCCCTGACGAAGCCTGGGACGAAACGGCTCTCTGAGGTCGCCCGGAAGGTCGTCGCTCCCCGCGGGATCGTGTCGACGGGCTGGCCGGCCGTGCGGTCGCTGTGTGAGCGCAAGTTGGGGGTCTCGTTCGACGGGTGGCAGGACGGCGCTGGGCGTCTAATCCTGGCCAAGAGGGCTGATGGGTCTCTCGCGTCGATGGTCGACGGTGGGGAAATGTCCTTGCCGCGGCAGGTTGGCAAGACGTACCTGATCGGCGCCCTGATCTTCGCCCTGTGCATCCTGCGTCCGGGGCTGCTGGTCATCTGGTCGGCGCATCACTCGAGGACGCACGGTGAGACGTTCCTGGCGATGCAGGCGTTCGCTGATCGCCTGCGGGTAAGGCCGTATGTCCTCAAGGTCTACACGGGGTCCGGCGACGAGGAGATCCGGTTCCGCAACGGGTCCCGCATCTTGTTCGGCGCTCGGGAACGCGGATTCGGTCGTGGCATCCCGGCTGTCGACGTGATGGTGTTCGACGAGGCGCAGATCCTGTCGGACAAGGCGCTAGCGAACATGCTGGCGACCATGAACGTCTCGGCGTTCGGTCTGGCCCTCTTCGTGGGCACGCCGCCGCGGCCGGAGGACGACTCGGAGGCGTTCTCGCGGATGCGGCGCCAGGCGTACGCCGGCGAGCTGACGGATGGGGCATGGATCGAGGTTGGCGCCGAGCGCGGCGCGGACCGGAAGAGCCCTAAGACGTGGGCGATAGCGAACCCGTCATACCCGCACCGGACACCTGCGCAGTCGATCCAGCGACTCATGCGCAAGTTGACCCATGAGGACTTCGACCGTGAGGGCCTGGGCATCTGGGATGAGGACAACGGCCCGAAGATCATGCCGTCGTGGTCGTCCCGCGGCAACTCCTAGGGGGCGCTGCCTGACGGGCTGGTCTTGGGTCTTGCCGGGTCGGTGGATGGGCTGTACGGCTCGATCGGTGCGGCCGGCCTCGCAGGTGAGGACATCGTCGTCGGCGCCGTGGACCGCAAGGTGGGGCAGCGGTGGCTGATCGCGGAGGCGAAGCGCATCCAGGATGAGCGCGGCTGCGCGGTGGCGGTCGACCCGAAGGGGCCACTGTCGGATCTCGTGGATGACCTCGTCGATGCCGGCGTGGATCTGACGCTGGTCGAGTTCGCGTCGTACGTCGATGCGTGCGCCGACCTGTGGCGGATGGTCGAGCAGACCGGCGGTGTGGTCCACCCGGATCACCGCGAGATCAACGACGCGGTGCGTGTGGCGACGTGGCGCAACGTCGGCGACCGGCGAGTGTTCGGCCGCCGCGGTGGCGCGGACATCTCGATGCTGGAAGCAGTCACTCTGGCGGCGCATGTGGCCAGGTCGCAGGAGTCCGCAGGGTTCAACGTCTGGTGACCAAGGGGGCGGCTGTGGCTGCATTGCGCGCGTTCGCCTTCCTCGCAGGGCTCGCGGCCGTCGTCACAGGGGTGGCCCTCCTGTCTACGCCAGCCGCATTCATCGTCGGCGGCTCGGCGATCTGCGGAATCGTCTTCGCCTTGGAGCGCACGGAAGGAGATAAGTCGTGACCTTCCTCAGCTCGCTGGCTGCACGATCCGTGCGCGCGTCCATCGAGGACCCGGCGCGCCCTCTGACCGACCCGACGCTGATAACCCTCTTCGAGTCGGGGAAAGTGGCAGCCGGGGTGACGGTCACGCCTGAGAAGTCGCTCGGGGTGATGGCCGTGTGGCGGGCCGTCAACCTCATCGCGGGGACATGTGCGTCACTACCCCTGCACGCATACGAGCAGGACGGGGACGCGCGCAAGCGGCGGGCCACCGGTCCGGCGGCGACACTGCTGGCCACCCCGCACCCGGACCTGACGTCATTCGAGCTCTGGGAGACGGTGTTCGCCCACGTCGCCCTCTGGGGCAACGCCTACCTGTGGAAGCTCCGGGACCAGTCCGGCCAGATCCGCGAACTGTGGCCCATCCATCCGGCGCGTGTGAAGGTCGGGCGCACCAGCGACGGTGGCAAGAAGTTCTTCGAGGTTGACGGGGAACCTGAGACCGAGAAGAACATCCTGCACATCCCCGGGGTTCGGCTTCGACGGGACGCTGGGAATGTCGCCGGTGACGGCGGCCAGGCAGGGCCTCGGGCTGTCGCTGGCGGCCGAGGAGTTCGGGGGCAAGGTTCTTCGCGAACGGCACCTTGGCGACGGGCATCCTGCGCACGGAGCAGAAGCTGACTCCCGGCAAGGCCGACGAGTTGCAGGAGCGCTGGCAGGCTAAGCGCTCGGGTCTGAACTCGTCTCACTCGACGATCGTCCTCGATTCGGGCGCTGACTTCACCCAGCTGACCATCCCGCCCGATGACGCGCAGTTCTTGGAGACGCGCAAGTTCCAGGTTGCCGAGGTGGCGCGCATGTTCGGCGTCCCCCCACACATGCTCATGGATACGGACCGGTCAACGTCGTGGGGCACCGGGATTGAGCAGCAGGGCATCGGCTTTGTTGTGTACACGCTGCGCCCTTGGCTGGCCAGGGTCGAGCAGCGGCTGTCGAGGATGGTCCGGCCTGAGAGCGTCTATGTCCGCTACTCGGTGGAGGGGCTCCTTCGCGGCGACTCCACTCAGCGCCAAGCCTTCTACCACGGAATGTGGAACCTGGGCGCCTTCTCGACGAACGAGATCCGCGCGCTTGAGGAACTCCCGCCCGTCGAAGGCGGCGATGTCAGATACCGACCGCTGAACATGGGCCTCCTCGGTGAGACCGATTCGACCCTGACGCCCCAGGAGGCATCCCAGAATGCGTGACACGTACCGGTTCCGTGGCTCCGTGCGACCCCATGAGGGGATTCGCGCATCTGTGTTGACGAGCGATGCCGCCGAAGACGGGATCGCGGTCCTGCGACTGTACGACCCCATCGATTCGTGGGGTGGGGAGTGGGGGGTGTCCGCCAAGGAGTTCGCTGGCGCCCTCGATCAACTGCCTGCCGACACTCGGCTCATCCGCCTGCACCTGAACTCGCCGGGCGGCGAGGTCTTCGAGGCGATCACGATCAAGAACATGCTCCGTGCGCACTCCGCCAGGCTGGAGGTGGTCGTCGACGGCATCGCCGCGTCGGCCGCGTCCTTCCTGGCCGCGTCGGCGGACCTCGTCACCATGGCGCCCAACTCGCAGATGATGATCCACGACGCGTGGGGCATCTGCGTCGGGTCTGCAGAGGTCATGCACTCCACTGGCGATCTGCTCGACAGGATCAGCGACAACATCGCTTCGATCTATGCCGCTCGCTCCGGCGCGCCCGTCGAGCAGTGGCGGGCGGCGATGCTCGCAGAGACGTGGTACTCGGCCGAGGAGGCCGTCAGCGCCGGACTCGCTGACCTGGTCGGGGATGCAGGCGGCGCACCGAAGGCGTCGTTCGATCTGTCGGCGTTCCGGTACGCGGGCCGCAGCGAAGCACCAGGGCCAGCCCATGCGGCCGCATTGCCCGAGTCGACCAGGGCGCGGCACCGCCTCAACGGTCGCCGACACGACCTGGCCTGACGGAACAAACACGAGCAACCCCGCCGAGACCAACTCGTCGGGGTGATGCGCGCGCCCGGATGGCGCTCGCACGACACCCGCCGCGTCCGCGAGCGGGGGACATTCCGCGACGCGGAAGAAAGGCAGGAAGCCGCCATGGCGGACACGCAGAAGTTGCGCGAGCAGCGGGCGAACATCTGGCAGCAGATGCAGACCCTCATCAACGGGGCCGAGTCCGAGAACCGGGACTTCACCGGGGAGGAGCGGGGAACCTACGATCGGCTGGAGGCCGACCTCGACAGCATCGGTGCGCGCATCGATCGATCCGAGAAGGCTGATGCGCTCGACGCGCAGTTCAGCCATGTGGACCGGTCCCGGGTCGTCCCCCCGACCGGGGACTCCAGCGGCGACGCCCGCGCCGAGCAGTACGCCCGCGTCTTCGACGCATGGCTGCACGGCGAGGAGATGACCCACGACGACCGCAAGGCGCTTCGTGATCTCGGCTGGACCGACATCAAGAACGCCGCTGGCGTCGGAACGGGCGCAGCCGGCGGGTACACCGTTCCACCGGAGTTCCGGCAGAAGTTCGTCGAGACGCTGAAGTGGTACGGCCCCATGCTTCGCGAGGCCGAGGTCATCGAGACCGAATCTGGCGCCAATCTCCAGTGGCCGACGAACGACGACACCGGCAACGTCGGCGCCATCCTGGCCGAGAACACGCAGGTCACGGAGCAGGATGTCGTGATCGGGACTGCCTCTGTCGACGCCCACATGTACACGAGCAAGCTCGTGCGCGTGTCGTACCAACTCATCCAGGACGGCGCGTTCAACTTCCCGGACTGGCTGCAGCGCAAACTGGGCGAGCGGGTCGGCCGCATCCTCAACCAGCACTTCACCACGGGCACCGGAACGGCGCAGCCGGACGGGATCGTCACCTCGGCGACTGTCGGTGTGACCGGCACCGGGTCCTTCGCCACCACCAAGGGCATCGGGTATGACGACCTGGCGGATCTGGTGGAGAGCCTCGATCCGGCGTACGGCGGCGGCGAGGGCCTGAAGTTCATGGGCCACCAGAGCGTGCGCAAGGCGATCCGCAAGCTCAAGGACTCGCAGGGCCGCCCCCTGTGGGAGCCGTCTCTCCAGGCCGGAGTGCCTGACACTCTGCTTGGGTATCCGCTCGTTCTGAACAACGACATGGCGACCCTGGAGACCTCGTCCAAGTCGTTGCTGTTCGGGAACATCCGCACCGCGTACGTCGCCCGCCTGGTCACCGGCCTGACGCTCCTCCAACTCAACGAGCGCTACGCCGACTACCTGCAGAAGGGCTTCCTCGGCTTCCAGCGAGCCGATGGCACCCTGCAGGACGGGAACGCCGTGAAGGTCTTCCAGACCACGGCCACGGCCTGACATGCCGGCCAAGGCGAAGGAGCCGGAGGCCCCTCCAGTTGTCGAAGGGGATCGTGTGGCGATGGTCTCGCTGCGGGCCGACGGCACTCCCGACCAGGTCGACCATGTCGTGATCGGGGGCGCTGAGTGCGTCGCGGACGTCCAGTCGCGCACGGCAACCCTGACCGCTACGTCGTGACGATCGCTCGTGGCGTGGGCGTCGCTGAGGTCGTCCTTCAGCGACGCCCACGCCACGACGCAGGGAAAGGGGGCGCTGACTGATGGCTGTCCTGACTGCCGCCGAGATGGCGCTCCGGCTCAACGTGCGCGACGTCGGGATGGAACCCGAGATTGAGGCGACCATCGCGGAAGCCACGGCACACATCGAGCAGATCGTGGGGCCGTTGGAGCAGTCGACCCGCACCGCGCTCGTCTCGGTCTCGTCCGGTGTCGCCACCGTCCCGGTATGGCCGGTGCTGTCGGTGACGTCCGGCGTTGACTCGGCCGGCGTCACGGTGGACGTGTCTGCCGTGAAGGTGCGCCCTGGTGGCGTGCTGTCATCCTGCCCCGCGTCGCTGTACGAGGTGACGTACGAGGCGGGGCGGGTGTCGTGCCCGGCTGACCTCAAGGCGGCCCTGTCCGAACTTGTGCGGCATCTGTGGCAGTCTCGGCGCCCGGCGAGTGGGCACGCTACGCCACCCGACGGGCAGGCGCCCGGGTACCTACTCCCGTATCGGGTGGCGACACTACTTGAGCCGCACCGTCTGGCCGGCTTCGCGTGAGCACGTTCCGCGACGTCGGGGACGTCATCGACGCCCTGGTCAGCCGCCTACCCGCGGTGCTCCCGGAGGTGTCCGTCACGGACGGGCCGAGCGCCGTATCGTCCGGTCTGGTGCTGGAGGTCGGCGTGCAGAACCCGACGGACCAGGCCGGCCGGGAGCAGGCCGCGTCCGGGTCGGTGGAGTGGGCCACGATGGGGCCGCGCCGGCTGGAGGACCGCGGCGAGGTGTGGCTCGCGGCGTGGTCGTGGACCGGAGACGCGACCCCCTCAGCAGGCCCGGCAAGCAGCCTTCGGGGTGCGCCGCAGCGTCGTCGAGTGGATCCGGTCTCTCGACGCCCCAATCCTCGACCTGGCTGGCCTGTACGAACTGCGGCCGGGCACCTCATACACGTTCGACCAAGCTGCCACACCCGACGCGTGGGTGGCAGTGCTGGCATTTTCCCTGACCTACTCCGCCCGCATCTGAGGAGAGCAGCCGTATGGCCACCGTCAAGATCCGCAACATCTCCCCGCTGGGTCACCTCGACCTGCCGCTGATCCGGCGCGAAGGCGACCCGCTCGGGCAGGAGGGCGCCGGGTGCTTGGAACCCGGCGAGGTATTCGAGGTTCCCGCTGAGATCGCGGGAGCGCTTCTGGCGCAGGTCGACAACTTCGAGGCTGTCGGGAAGGAGTCCAAGTGACCACGCAGCAGGACTGCTCACTCGGCTTCGTCAAGGAGTCGACGTATGGCACCGCCGTGACGGTGTCGCGGTGGCTGGAGTATGCGTCCGACCCGGAGTTCAACTACGTGCCGAACCGGGTCCAGGGCTCTGGGCAGCGGGCCGGGCAGCGCGTCGACAGTACGTACCGGCGACCCACGACGATGTCCGAAGCGTCCGGCAGTGTCGAGCTGGAGATGCTGAGCAAGGGCCTCGGCACGTTCCTGGAGTTGTGCCTCGGCGCCGGCGCGTCCACGCTGGTGTCGGGCACCACCTACCAGCAGGTCTTCACGCTCTCGGACACCCCGCCGTCGGCCACCTTCCAGGTCGGCATCGTCCGCGACGCGACGACCATCGCGGCGGACACGTACCTCGGCTGCGTCTGCGAGTCGTTCGAGTTCACGGGTGAGCAGGGCGGCATCCTCAAGTTGAAGGCCACGCTCGACGCGCGGGCGGTCGACACCGCAATCGCGTACGCCTCGCCGTCCTACCCCACCGCCTCCGCCACCAACCTCTATCACTTCGCGAACGCGGCGATCTACTCGGATGCGCTGACCGCGCCGACAGCGACGGCCCTCGCGGCGGGCGCCACCGAACTGGCCAACGTGCGCTCGTGGTCGGCCGCGGTGACCAAGAGTCTCGTCAAGTCCACGTGCTTCGGCGACGTGGGCAAGAAGCGGAAGGTCGCGCCGGGAAAGCCGGGCATCACCGGCAAACTCGAAGTCGAGTATGTCGACGCCACGTTCCGCGACGCGTTCCTCGCCGACACGCCCATGTCTCTCGTGGTGACGTACGAGGCGGGCGCGCTGTCGTCCGGCAAGGAGACGATCCAGATCGTCATCCCCGAGATCAAGTTCGACGGGGAGATGCCGAAGCCCAACGGGGCGGACCTGGTCGTCACGTCCATGGCGTTCACCGGCTTGGGCAACGCCACGGCGGCACAGCCGATCTGGGTGGTCATGCGCACCTCCGACGCGGCACTGTGAAGGTCGACGCCGAGGACTTCCAGCGCGCGGCGCGGGCACTGAACGACGCCGGCGACGCTGGTCTGCGCCGCGAGGTGTACAAGGAGCTGAAGGCGATCGGTAAGCCGGTGGGGCAGGCCGTCGTCGCGGACGCGGCGCCGCGGTTCCCGCACCGTGGCGGGCTGTCGGCCCGGATCGCGGCAGCGCGGGTCGGGCAGAGCAACGCGACGACGGGCAGGTCTCCGCGGGTGACTGTCAACCTCTCGACCCGGGAGGGGTACGCGCTCGGTCCGATGGACCGCGGGCAGCTCCGCCACCCGGTGTTCGGGAACAAGAAGAGATGGGTCACCCAGCGTCTCGACCCGGGGGCGTTCACGGAGCCGTTCCAGGAGCAGGCCCCACGGGCGCAGGCGGCGATGCTGCGGGCCCTGGAGCGGGTCGCACTCCAGGTGAGGAGCCGGACGTGAGCAGGATACGGATCGGTGAGACCGTCTATGAGGTCCAGTCGATCGAGCGCCTCACCATCAAAGAGGCACTCATGCTCGAGCAGGAGACCGCGCAGCTGGGGCGTCCGCTGTCCTGGGCGCAGATCCTCGCGGCTGCGGCCGACCTGAAGGGCCTCTCCCGCGAGGAGTACCTCGCTCACCCGCTCGGGTTGTGGTTCACGGCTTTCCTGATCTACACGGCTCGCCTGCGCGCCGGCGAGCAGTTGACCCTCGCGGAGGCGATCGACTTCCCGATCGGGGACCTGACGGTCCTGGCGGACCCGGAGGATCGAGCGTCCAAGGGCCCTCGGAAGGCCCGGCCGGGCACCGGTCGGGCCGGCGCCGCAGCGAGGCGCAAGCCCGCGCGCACCAAGACCTGAGGTCGTCCGTCGAGTCGCGGATCGTCCCAGCGGGGCGGTTATGGCCGTTCATCACGCCGTGGTCGGTGTGGGACATCCCCTACTTCCTGTGGGTGCAGTACGCGGCCGCGACTGACGCCTATCTGGAAGCACTCAAGGAGAGGAGCACCTAAGTGGCGACCGTCACCCTAAAAATGCTGCTCCTGGGTGAGGACCGCTCGGCGTCCAGGGCGCTCAAGGGTGTCGGCGGCGAGGCTGACAAGGTCGCATCGAAGAGCTCCAAGATGAGCACGGGAAGCAAGGCCGCCCTCGCGGCCGCCGGCGCGGCCGCCGCCAAGTTCGGCAAGGACAGTGTCGACGCCTATATCGAGGCGTCAGAGAGCCAGCGGGCACTGGAGGACGCCTACAAGCGGTACCCGCAGCTCGCCGACGTCAACATCAGCGCGCTGCGCGACCTCCGGGTCCGCGATGCAGGACAAGACCCGGTATGACGCGGACGACATCGCCGCGTCGCAGGCGGTCCTGGCGCAGTACAAACTGACCGGCTCTCAGATCGAGACGCTGACCCCGCTGCTGGCTGACTACGCCCGCAAGACCGGGCGCGAGATCCCGGACGCCGCGAAGATCCTCGGCAAGGCGATGGCAGGCAAGGGCAAGGCGCTCGCCGACGTCGGACTCAAGTTCAAGGACACCGGCAGCACCGCCGGCAACTTTGACCAGGTCGTCAAGGGGTTGCGCGAGAACGTCGGCGGCTTCGCCGAGCAGGAGGGGTCCGAACTGGGCGACCGCGCCGAGATCATGGGCAACAAGTTCGGCGATCTGCAGGAAGCCATCGGTGAGGGGCTGCTCCCGATCCTGGAGGACCTCGTCGATGTGGGCGTGGCAGCGCTGGACTGGATGGAAGAGAACCCCGGCAAGGTCAAGGCGATCGTGACCGCCGTCGGCATCCTCACCGCAGCGTTCGCGGCCAGCAAACTGGCGATCGCCCTGCAGGGTGCCGCGGCGACCATAGCGGCCGGAAAGGTCGCCTTCATGACGGGCGTATCCAAGCTCGCCGCCGGCGCGCAGTGGCTGCTCAACGCGGCACTGAGCGCGAACCCGATCGGGCTCGTGATCGGGCTCATCGCGGCCCTGGCCGTCGGCTTGAAGTACGCCTGGGACAACAGCGAGACCTTCCGTCGTGTCGTCACGACCGCGTTCGAGGCCATCAAGAAGGCCGCCATGTGGCTGTGGGACAACGGCATCAAGCCGATGGTGCGCTTCATTCTCCAGGGGTTCGCGTGGCTCACCGACGGCATCGCCTCGTTCCTCGACTCGCTCGGGAACATCCCTGGTTTCGGGTGGGCCAAGGACGCCGCCAACAAGATGCGGGGCGCCGCGGAGAAGGCCCGACAGTTCGCGGATTCCCTTGACGCGCTCCCGAGCAACGTGTCGCTGAACATCAACGTGACGGCACGCTGGTCTGACCAGGCCAAGGCGGTTGCCGGCCTCGTCAACCGGAGCACCAGTCTCGCGATCGACGGCTTTCGCGCTTCCGGCGGACCCGTGCGCAAGGGGGCGCGTACATCATCGGGGAGCGTGGGCCGGAACTCCTGGTGGCCGATGAGCCGGGCACGGTCATCAACGCGCGTGATACGGCCCGGATTCTGGCGGGCGCCACTGGCCCGTCACCGCTTGCGGTCGGTGGTGGAGGTGGCGTGAGCATCGTCATCAACGGCGCGCTCGACCCGGTGGCTGTGGGCCGCCAGGTCCGTGAGGCGCTGTTGACGCTCAAGCGGGCGTCGGGTGGCAGCGCGCTGGGGCTGGCATGACAACCCGCCTGGACTACCTGCGGCTGGAGGCCGCGTGGGGGGTCGACAGCGGCCACGGTGTCGCCGGGTGGACGGACATCACCGAGTGGTGGTGCATGGACGCTCAGACGTCTATCTCCCGCGGCGCGCAGGGCGAGCAGCAGGCGTGCCAACCGGGCCTGCTGTCCCTGCAGGCCCTCAACGACGCCGGCGAGTACCTACCAGACAACGCCGGGTCGCCGTGGCATCCGCACGTCCGCACTGATGTGCCGATCCGCATCACCTACCGCGACCCGGCCCTACCGGGGACCCTGGTCTCTGCCGAGACCGCGTCACTGGAGGGCGGCACCACCGGAGGGTGGCTGACCAGCTATCTCGGCGCGTCAGCGCCGGTCACGCTGGCGTCGTCCACCGCACAGGCATGGGACGGGGCGCGGTCCCTGCTGATCACCTGGCCCACCTCCGGTGGGTCCGTGGGTGCTGTGGCATCCGCACAGACCGTGATCCGGCGCGCGTACCGGGCGACGGTGCGGGTGTGGATCCCCGCCGGCTCCCCGGCCGTGCGTTTCGGCGATGCTTTCGGACAGACCCCGATCGCCACGTCCACTCTCACCGGCGCGTGGGAGACCCTGACCGTGTCCTGGACCGCGACGGATGGCCGGGTGTACCTCGCGGTAAAGCCGAGCGGCGCGAGCAGCGCCGGTCAGAGCGTGTATGTCGACGGGCTGCAGGTCGACGAGGCCGCGGCCGTGGCGACGTGGTCCACCGCGGCAGCGCCGGTGCGCTCGCGGTTCACTGGTTACGTGCAGTCGTGGCCGGCCATCTGGTCGGCCAGCTCACTGTCCGGTCGTGTGCTGGTCACCGCGGCCGACCGGCTCAAGCGTCTGGGCGCCTCAGCGGCGCTGCGGTCCCTGGTCGAGGAGGAGATCCTCTACGACAGCCCGAGCGCGTACTGGCCCCTCGGTGAGGGTGACGGCGCGAGCAGCGCCGGCAACATCAGCGGCTCAGCGACGGTGCGACGCCTCAGCCAGGTGCAGTACGGCACCGGTGGCGCGGTGACCTTCGGATCCGGCACCGGCCCGGGCGCCGACGGGCTCAGCGCCCCGATCCTCGCCCCCGTCGACGCCTCGAACGGCAAGACGCTGCGGTCCATCTCCTCGGCCCCGCTCAACGCGATTGACCTGGGCGGCAGCATCCTGACCTATTCGGTCACCGTGGCCGCTTTCGTGGCCACCACGACCGCATCCCGGACCGTCCTGCGGGTGTCGGCGCCGCTGAACATCACCCTCGATGTCACCCTCGACGGGACCGGCAAGCCGTCGGTCGTGATCGCGTCCCCGCTGGAGGGACTGACCCTGTCCGCGGCGTCGACTGTGTCGATCAGCGACGGCGCGACCCACCTCGTGGCGGTGTCGTGGGATCACGCGACGCTCACGGTCCGCCTCATCATCGACGGCGTCCAGAAGGCGTCCGTGTCCCTGTCCGGCACCGGCCTTGACTCCCCGGTGGCGCCACCGTGGGACACGGTCGAGGTCGGGCGCGACGGCGCCCTGTACGCCGGCACGGTCGCCCATGTGGCGGTGTGGCCGTCGGCGCTGACCGCGGCCCGGCTGGCCGAGCTGTACACGGCCGGCATGACCGGCTGCTCCGGCGAGTCGTCGGATACCCGCATCGCTCGGTACGCGCGCCTGGCCGGGGTTGACCCGTCGCAGGTGTCCCTCGATGTCGGGGCGTCCACGTCGATCGCGCACATCGACTCCACGGGCATGGCGCCGCTGGCGCTGATGCAGCGGGTGGCTGACACTGAGGGCGGCCCGCTGCTCGTGGATCGCGACGGGATGCTGGTGCTGCACTCCCGGACACGCCGCTACGCCGCACCTGTCGACGCGGCCCTCCCGCTGGAGTACTGCACCCCACCCGACGCGGGGTGGAGCCTGGAGCACGACGACTCCGGGCAGGTCAACTACGCCTCGTCGACAGCGTCAGGGTCGCCCGCGGTGCGGGTGATCGACCAGGCGTCCATCGACGAGCACGGCATCTACCGCCGTGACCTGGACCTGGTCACCACCGACCCTGACGAGGCGCTGGCGGCAGCCCAGTGGCTGGTGTCCCGCCACGCCGAGCCGCAGACCCGACCGGTTGGTCTCCTCATTGACCTGCTCACCATCAGCGATGACCTGATCGAGGCTGCGCTGGCCCTCGATGTGTCGTCACGGTGGCAGGTAATCGACCTGCCACCGCAGGTCGCCGCCGACCCGTTCGACCTGTTCGTCGAGGGGTACACGGAGACCATCTCAGGGACCGGATGGACCCTCGTGCCCGCGACCACACCAGCCGACGGCGGGACCGTCTGGACCCTCGACGACGACGCCCTGAGCGTCCTCGACGGCACCACCACCCTCGCCTACTGACCCGGAGGTACCCACGACAATGGCACTGAACCGCACGCCGCGCACCTGGGTGCCCGGCCTGAAGGTGCTCGCGCAGCACCTCAACGACGAGGTCAAGGACCTTTGGGAGGGGCTGCAGTCGGCGTGGGACGCCGCCACGTGGATCCCTGGTGATGCAGGCGTGTGGACCGCGGCAGGCACGAATCCGGCGATCGGCAACGGCTCATCGCTGGGGCAGTTCCAGCGCTACGGCCGGACATGCCTCTTCGCTGGCCGCATCCTGCCGGGGTCGACCACGACGTTCGGATCGAGCACCTACAACTTCGGCCTTCCCGTCGCAGCGTCTGGCACGACGCTAGTGCTCGGTCCAGCACTGCTGATCAAGTCCGGCGGCAACTTCTACACCGGCGTGTGCTACCGCTCCGGCGCCGGGTTCCAGATCCGCTTCGACGGCACCACGACGGGGATGTCATCCACCGTGCCTGTCACCTTCGCCAACGGCGACGCCCTGCACTTCACAGGCCAGTACCAGACAGCGTGACGGGTGCATGATGCTACCCGCTGACGTGACATCGCAGGCCACCTACTACCCGGACGCACTGGCGGTCGGGCCGGTCATCGTCGCAGCCCAGGCGGTGCTGCGACTCGACCCGGACGGCATCTACGTCCACTGCAACAGCACGCACACCACCATCGGCATCACCGACGCCTCCATCAGCACCACGGGTGAGATCGTCCTCACTCACGCCCAGGTCGGCCCGTGCGCCGGCCTCTTCGTCTCGCCTGACGAAACCCTCGCTGGGGAGCGAGGGGTCACCGCTGGCGGGTCCGGTGGCGGGTCCGAGACCCGCATCCGAGTGCATCACCCGTCCATCCCGGCGCGGCGGCTGTACCTGCACAAGCCGGAGGAGTACGCGCTCGTGGCGTCACCCTACGCGAACCTGTGGGTGATCGTGCTCCAGATGGTCCGTCCGGCCACCGTCCAGTAGGACCCGGTCGGGGGACCGGGCGAGAGGGGACACCATGCGCACCAAGCAGGAGGGTCTATGTCGTCTATCGCGATCCGGGGGCCAGCGGTGACCGCCGCGAGGCATCCGCTGCTGGTCGACCTCGGGTCGGCACTGATGGGGCTCGCCGCCCTGGTCATGGCGGCCCTGGATGTGTCCGACCGGGCTGCCTACCAGTCCATCCCGGTGACCGAGGTCGGCATGGTCGCCGACCACTGGCTGTGGATGTGGCTCTATCTAGCGGTGGGTCTGTGGGTCCTGGCCGGCGTCAGGGTCCGCGCTGCTCGACCGCACGCGGCGCTCCACGCCGCCACCGGCATATGGGTGACCTGGGGGGGCGCCAATCTCGTGGTCGGGCTGACTGCGTCACACCCTGTGTCGCTCGTCGGGCCGATCCTCGCCATTGCGGCGGGCATCGGGTGCGGCCTCCTCGCTGACGCAGAGGCGCAGCGGGGGGGCAGGCGTGTCCCACTCTGAGATCTCGTCCCTGATCCTGGCCGCGCTCGTTGGCTTCACGACCCTCACCTCGTACCTGTCGAGCCGCCAGAAGGACGCGCGCCGCGAGATCCGGCTGGCCCGGGCCGCCATCGAGGACATGGAGGACTGGCGGCACCGCGTGACGCTGCTCGCGGCGTCCAGTGGCGTCGCCCTGCCGGACGCGCCGGACTCGTGGGGCAAGTACCTGAACCAGTGACATCCGACGGCAGCCCTGATCGCCGGACGTCCCATCGAGGAGAGCCATGGCATCCGTGAGGATCGACGCCGCCCAGCCCTACACGTCCGCACCGCAGCCTGAGCCTGACGTGCATGTCTTGCACCACGACCGAGGGCATGGGCTGGCCCGGCTACGAGGGCGGCGGCACCGCCCCCCACGACACCATCCGAGCCGTGCCGGGGGTCGGCATCGTCGTGCGGCGGCACATCGACTACGCGCACTTCGCGCGGGCGCTGGCCAATACGTCCGAGCCGGGCGAGACCAACCGCCGCGGCGTGATCCAGACCGAGCTGGTCGGGACGTGCGACCCCAAGCGCCGGGGTGACCCGGCCTGGTACTACTGGCCGGACGCCGACGACGTGGTCTTGCGGGCGCTCGCGGACTACTACCGGCCGACCTACGCGCGGTACGGCATCCCCGGGCGTGCGCCCACGTTCCTGGCGTACCCCGAGTCGTACGGGCCGACGCGAGTGCGGATGACGCCGCAGCAGTTCGCCCGCTTCGAGGGCGTCTGCGGTCACCAACGTGCCGGAGAACGACCACGGCGACCCCAGACTCTTCCCCATCGGCCGCTACCTGGCCTTCGCATTCCCGGCCGCCCCAGCGTCCCCGGAGGACGACATGAAGATCACCGACAAGGTCCCGCTGACCCCGTGGGTCAAGCGCCTGATGGGCACCGAGCTCGACGCCATCAGCGTCGGCGGGCTGCTGCAGTACGCCGCCGCGGCAGTGTTCGTCGCTCGCCGGACCGCCACCGCCGAGCAGGCCGCCGAGATCCGCGACCTGGTCCAGGCCATCGAGGCGGGCGAGCAGGCATGAGCGTCCTCGGTCCCCTCGCGCCCTACGCCAAGGCCCTCGTCGCCTTCGTCGCGCCCGGCGCTGTCCGCTGACCCGGAGGTCTGACCATGTCGCTGACCATCACCCTCGACCGCGACCCGGCCGTCTACGCACCGGGCGACACGATCACCCTGACCGCGACCGTCGAGCCCGGCGAGCGGGACCGCTTCTCGGAGACCCCCGCGACCGTGGCCGTGCAGGTCCTCGGCGGCGGTGAGGCACGACCACCCTCACGCTGCGCCAGCCGATCGGGCCGGCCGCGATCACCTGCACCGACGACACCGGCCGTGTCTGGACGAAGACCGAGGACGACGGCGTCACCTCGGTCTTCACCGCCACGGCCTGACCCGTGCGCGTCACGGTCGCCACGGCTGGGATGACCGCCGCGGTCGACATCACCGCGCGCCCCGCTTCCTGGTCGGCGCCCGATTCCAGTACGGCACGGCCACCTCTGACGCGACCGACTTCGCGGTCGGGTCAGCGCTGCTCGGGGTCCCGGCGTTCACGCGCCTCTTCTACGCCGGGCAGTCCGTCCACACGCACATCGGGCCGGCGAGCACCATCAACATCGTGTCCTTCAAGCCGGCGCAGCAGGGCGCCGACCTGTCGTCCTACATCGGGTCGCTGTGCCCTCAGGACCGCCTCGTCTGTCATCACGAGCCGGAGGCCGACTACACATCGGGTGCGGCGTTCCTGACGGCCTGGCGGGCAGCCAGGGCGATGTCCAAGGCGCTGCGACCCGACATCCCGTTCGGCATGATCGCCGGCGCTTTCCAGTACCGGCCCGGCAACGCTGGTGCCGGCGGGACGTTCATCCCCGACCCGGGTGAGGCCGACTTCCTCGGGCTCGACACGTACCGGATCGGGCTGGGCGCCGCTTCGCAGACCACCCCGCAGGCCGTCAACAGGATCGACCCCATCGACACGTTGCCTGAGTTCGTCGAGTGGCTGCGCTGCACTGACGATCGTGGTCCTCGGATCGTCACCGAGTACAACCGCGGCCTCGACAAGGACGGCGACGGCAACCCGCTCCCCCGGCAACATCCCAGCGCGCCTGGCCGTCCTCGAGCGAGACGCGGACACCCTCGCAAACCTGGGCTTTGAGGGCATCGGCCTCTGGCACGCCGAGGGCACGTCCGCCACGAAGCGGTGGGCCTGGCGAGACCCCGAATCGGTCGCCGCGTGGCGACGGATCAGCACCAAGTACGCCTAGGAGGCATCATGGCTGGACTCACCCAAGCGCTGCAGCAGACCGCGCTCGACTACCTCTTCCCGACCACGGGCGGGACGGACTACATCGCCTACTCGGCGAACGGCACGTCCGAGACCGCCAACCTCGCCCGCACCGCAGTCGGTGCGACAGGGTGGGCGTCAGCGACGGCGGCGACCCCGAGCGTCAAGGCCAACGCCAACGTGTTGACCTCGGCCGCGGCGTCCGGGGCCGTGACCGTCACTCACGCCTGCATCTACTCGGCCTCCACTGATGGCACGCAGCGCACCGACTGGCAGGCCCTCGGCACGTCCCGCACGCTGGCGATCGGCGACAAGCTGGAGTTCGCGGCCGCCGCCTTCGCGATCACGCTCGACTGACGGGTCCCGTCGTGGCGATCTCGCGCGTGGGCAGCGCGTCGGCCGCGGCGACCTCCGTCACGCTGCCCACCCACCAGGCCGACGACGTCATCCTGATCTACGCCTACCGGTCTGGGAGCAACACCGCGCCGTCACTGCCGTCGGGATGGACGAACATCGGCAACAGCGGCACCGGCTCATCGTCCTTCCGGTGGGGGTGGCTGCGCGCCACCGGCTCCGGGCACCACCTCCGGGACATGGACGAACGCGACGCACGTACACGCGATCATCTACCGCGGCGCCCTCGTGTCGGGGACCCCGGTCGGCACCATGCCAGGGCGCAACCGGCACCTCACTGGCGCCCAAGGGTTCCGGCAGTCACCTGACCGACGCCGACGGGTCGTCGTGGGATCGTCTACGGCGCCTACCACGCCGCCACCAGCAACACCCTGTCGTACCCGTCGCCGTGCGTCAGCAGACCCGGCAGGGGCGGCACCGGCCCGATCTCGGTCGGTGGGGACACAGCGACGGCGGGATCACGTCCTGGGCGCGGGTCACGGGCACCGCGACGGTGTCGGGGGTGTGGCGCGCGCCAACGCCGTCGGCTGTGGGCTGAGCCGGAGATCCTGCAGGCCGCGTGCACGACCGCGATCGTGTCGACGGTCACGGCAGACCCCACCAAAAGGAAAAAGGAATCGCGTCTGGCGGCACCACCTACTCGGCGGACTGCACGACGGCGGTCGTCTCGACTGCCAGCGCCGCCGCCACGGCTCATCGCAACGGCGCGGTCGACACCGGCATCGAGCACGGCGGCTGTCGCGGCCGCCCTCCGAACTGTCGCCTCCGCGGCCGCTGTGGCCGTCTCTGCCGTGGCGGCACCGACGCTGACCGCACGGGCGGACGTCACCACCACTGTCGCAAGCACCGCCACGGCTGCGGCGTCCTGACCACGCGGGCGCGGCAATCACCGCGGTGGTGTCCAGCATCACCGCTGACTCCACCATCGTCGGATCGTCTACGACCCTGCCCCGACGCCTGCACCACCGCTGTCACATCGACGGTCACGGCTGCACCCATGACGCGGCTCACAGCGGCTGCGCCACGCGCCAGCAGTGTCTCAGGTGACTGCCCAGCCGACGGCCCGCCTGGTGGCGGAAGCTGCAAGGTGCCGGTCGCAGCGACCACCGCCGCGGCCCCTGTCGCGATCCTCACCCGCCAGCGCACAGACCCACGCAAATCGTCCCCAAACGCAGGCGCACCGACCGCCATCCTCATCGCCTCGTGCGCCGCCGCATGCACGTCCACGATCACCGCCGACGCGACCATCTCCGGGCTGACGTGGATCGACGTCGCGTGGCTGTCGCTCACCGCCGGCATCCGGGCCGTCACGGTCGGCGCCTCGGCGGCGTCGGTGGGCGGCATCACCCGCCACACTGGCTCCGGCCGACGCCACCGCCACTGCTGCCCCGGCGTCCGTGGGCACCACCACCCGCCAGGCAGTCATCACCGGGAGGACGACATGACACCGAGCGTCACCATCGACAGGCACGGCCGCGAGTGGGTCTACCTGTCCGCTCACCACCGACCCGGTCGTGACGGGCTGGGGGGGCATCCGCCGACCAGTGGGCCCGCCGACGTGACCCTCAGGCACCACCGGCGCAACCTACACGGTCGACGGTGCGACCTACACCCATCGGGTCCCATCATCGCCGGCACCGACTGCGGCATATCCACCGCCGAAGTCCGGCCAGATCACCCTGGCGTGCCCCACGACCATCGAGATCCGCCCACCTCGTCACCCGAGGTCACCGTCCGAACGGCCGTCCGGAGTCGTCATCACCTGAACCGCCCCACACAGAAGCGCCCCCGCCGTGATGGCGGGGGCTGCTGTTGTCGGGGTTACATCCGCCACCCCACGGGCGCGTACGCTCGCGGGTCCCGGGATCTGCCGTCGTCGTGGTAGCGGCACGTCGTGGTCAGGGTGTCCCCGGACGCCAGGGACGGCCCACGGGTGGGCGTGACGGGCGTACCCGAAGCCATCGCCGGGCACGGTGTAGAACGGGCCGGGGTCGGGCGCTGGTGACTCGACTACCGGCGCCCCGCGACGCAAGATTCGAGGTCCCCGGTGGGCGTCACGTTGGCTCGGACCAGGTCACGGCGTACCCGGCGTCAGCGAAACCCCCCACGCCACGCTCCGGGCGACAGGTTGATCCGGCGAGCGGTGATGTCGATGCCGGACCGTACCGACAGCCTCGGCGGCCGAGATCCAGTAGATGACCCGGGCGCTGTCGTTGGGGTGCCGGTGGGCGCCCCGGTGGGAGAACGTGCAGGCAGCCGACATCGTGGACGATGGCCGAGCTGTGTGGACCATCCGGCCCGTGGACATCGTGTCGCCGTACAGCCACACCCGCACGCCCGTCACCAGAGCGGGACGGAGATCGACGAATCCCCGCCGCTTGACTGGTCGGTGGGCAGT
>JADJQR010000009.1 GCA_016712675.1 bacterium | reverse complement strand
GGGGTCGACGGGGACGCTTTTCGCCCGGGCACGTGGGGCACTGGCACCTGATCATCGCTTGTTCCAGCCACCTGGCTGCAGGCGGGTGGTCTCTTTGGCGTGGCAGGAGTGGCACAGTCCGCGGCCGTGGGCGGGGTCGTTGGGATTGGCGCCGGCCTCGAGGAGTTCACGCAGGCTGCGCGGCCAATGGTCGGCGTCGGTGGCGATGGCGTCGTGGCACAGCACGCACACGGGGTCGCGGGCCAGGACCAGGCGGCGGAAGCGGGCGTGGCCCCGGCTCTTGTAGTGCGCGTGAGTGACCGGGTCTCGTCGTGCCCGGTAGTCGGCCTGCTTGACGGTGTCGCAGCTGTCGCATCTGGTGGTGCCGGTGGGCACGAGGTTGGGGCAGCCGGGGGTGGCGCAGGGGCGCAGGGCTTTGGGCATGGTGCGCAGGCTCCGGATACACACCGAAGCCCCGCTCTGTTGACGGGGGAGACAACAGGCAGGGCTTCGGGTGGGCACAGTTGTGCCCGTTGAAACTTACAGTAGTTGAAATCGTGGCTACGTCAAGCATCTGCTGTGGGCGTGTCGGCAAGGCGGCTGACTACGTCGATCAGGTTCACCTGCTTGTCGGCGTACACGGTGACGTGCCCACGGTGGCACCACACGTCCAGGGTGCCCGGCTCGAGGCCGGTGACCTGACAGGCCCAGGCGCGGGAGATGGGGAACGCTTTGGGCTTGGCCACCCGCAGCAGGCCGAGCAGCGTGGACACGTCGATGGGCCACACGTCGGCGCACCACGAGCAGACGATGTGGGTGGGGGCCACGGCGGCGTCGGGGTCCTCGGGCAGCTGCCCGTCGTAGGCCAGGCGCAGCGGACCGCCGCAGGCGTCACGCTCAGCATGTGCGGCGGTGCACCGGCCGACCGAGGTTTCGGGCCAGTCGTGCAGGACTGTGCGCAGGGCGTGGGCGCAGCCGGTGATGACTGCGGCGAACTCGTCGATGCGCGGGTGTTTGGTGATCCAGTCGAGATGGATGTTCAGGATCCGCAGGGAGTCGAACACGTCGCGCATGGGCGGGTTGAGCCGTCGCTCCTCGATCACCCAGCGGGCCTCGGTCAGCAGGTCGGCATCGACGTTGGTGACGTTGTCCGGGTCGGCCTCGCCGTCGTCGGTGAGCCGGAAGTGACTGCGGATGTCGGCCATGGAGATGATCGTCAGGTTTGCCGGCGGTTTGGATCCTGGCTTACCGCTGACCCGCCCGGCGCGTCCTGCCCGCCCTGGGGTTGGGTCGAGCTGGGCGCGTAGGCGTCCGACGGTGTCGAGGTCGCGGCGGACTTTGGTGGCGCAGCCGGTGCAGACCACCGGGTCGGGCGTCCCGGTGGCGCAGATGGCGCAGGTGACGTCGCTCAAAACGGGACCTCCGTGTCGGTGGTGGGCTCGGATGGTTGGGGTAGGGGCTGGGTCCAGGCGGCCGGGATGGGTTGGCCGCAAATGTGCACGGCGAGGATCAGGTCGCCGGGCATGGGCTCGGTGGGGATTCGGTAGGCCCCGGTGGTCCACAGCCGCCGGTCGGTGTCCAGGCGCATGGTGCGCCGGCCTGCGAGGTTGGCGTGGAGTTCTCCGGCCCGGGTGAGCGGGATGACGTCGCAGAGGGTTTCGAGGGCGTCGGTGCTGATGGCGGCGATGACGAGCTGGCGGCAGTCCTGGCAGCGGGTCGCGGTGGCGGTGGATCTCATAGGTCTTCGCCTTGGGTGCGCCGGCGTGCGCAGTCTGGGCAGTAGACGACTCCCGCGTGTTCGAGAGCGGTGCCACAGGCTCTGCAGGCATGGTGGTGCTCACCGACCGGTGTGGTGGTGCCTCTATATAGGTCGGCACCACCAACCGGTGCCACTGGTGCCTGGGTGGTGCTGGCACCACTTGGCACCACCCTTTCGTAGTGGTGTGCCTGGCCCACGATCTGCCGTTTGAGCACCCCCTCTTCGACCAACATCTCGAGCGCCTGGATGTTCTGTTTCTCGTTACCGCCGACTGTCCGAATGGTGCGCTGGGTATGATTCCCGGCGTCGATCGCGGCCAGAACGCGAGCCTTGGCAGCCTTCTCCTGGGCGGCCTGACGCATGGCTTTCCGGTTGCCGGAACCCAGCTCGAGGAGGCCCGTGTCCGGGTCGAAGGTGAGCGGTTGCTCGGGCTGCTCGACATCACGCCCAGTGGCCTTGAAGAAGCGGGGCTCGTGCCCGGCGTAGATGTCATCGTCGTCCTCATCGACGGCCGAATCACGGGTGATCGTCCACAGCGCGTCAGGCTCGTCCATGAGCCGTGAGGCGCCACGGGAGCGGCCTGCGTAGTGCCCGGCGTGATGGCAGACGATGTCGTCGGCCACGCCTGCCTCGAACAGCGCCTCGGACCACCAGGCGAAGAAGGTGGCGATGTCGGTATTCGAGTTCTCATCCAGGCCCAGGGAGGCCAGCAGGGGTGCCAGCGGGTCGAGGATGACCACCTGGGCGCCGAGGTCCCGCAGCCATCCGGAGACCCGCGTGCGACCGTCCTCGCTGGCCAGGGTGAGTGCGGACAGTTGTCCGCGCAGGTTGACCACGTGCACGGCGTCGGTGTTGCGGATCCCCGCCCGGCGCAGCCAGCGCCGCATCTGGTTGCCGGACACCTCGAGGTTGAGGTAGACGATGCTGCGGCCCGGATCGACCGACTGGGTGTCGAACGTGTTGAGGAATGCCCCGCCGTCGGCCAGGCAGCCGAGCAGGTTGGTCATCATGGTCGTCTTGCCGGCCTTCGCAGCCGCGGCCAGCAGCACCCTGCCGTTGGCCGTCCACAGCCTGTCCACCCGGTAGGCAATCACCTCGTCGGGCTGGGCCAGGAACGAGGTCAGCCGCTCCCCGCCCAAAGGGGGTGCTTCAGAGGCCTTGCGGCGGGCCAGCAGCGCCCGGGCCTCCTCCACCACCATCAACTCGGCGGCCTTGCGACGGATCGCCGACTGCAACGGGTCCGCCTCGGGGGCGCTCTCGGCCTCGGGGGCCTGGGCAGGCTCGCTGACCTCCAGGGCCACCGGGATGTCGTACATCGACCAGTCCTCGGCACATTCTGCGCCCTGCGGGGTCTGTGCGACCAGCGCGAGCGCCCCGGTGAGGTTACGCATCCATTCGGCCTGCGCCTCCGACGGGGTGCGCGACCGGTCGGCGGTGACTTCCGCGAGGAACATGGCGCGCAGCCGCAGCAGGGTCTCCTGCCCGCCGGGGCAGCCATTGCGGGCGTGCCTGCACACTGCCAGCACGGTCTCGTTATAGACGTCGTGCCGGTCGCCACGGGTGGCGACCTTACCGGCGGCCGTCCAGATGTGCCCGCACGGTTCACCTGTCGGGAAGCCCGCGAAGATCTCCGCGGCCTGGTCGCCGGTGAGGTCGGCCTTTTCCTGGGCGGCGGCCTCGACTGCCAGCCCCGAGATCCAGTCGGCCGGCAGCTCGGGGATCCGCTCGTACGGCGGCACCTCGCATCCGATCTCGCCGGTGGCCTCGTCCACCCACTGATAGACCCGGCCCTCGGGGTGCACGGAGGGCCATGCGGTCACATAGCGGTGGTGGCGCTGGATCAACTCGATGCCGGGCAGTTTCGTGGGCAGCGTGGTGCCTGCCGGGACCCGGTAGAGCCGGATCCCGGAGATCCCGTCGCCACGGGATGTGGACAGCCAGGTGGCCGGCAGCGGCCCGTACTCCGCCACCAGTTTGGCCAGCGTCTCCCCACCGGGCTTGTCGGCGTAGGCGTCCACGTCCAGGCCGATCACATCCGACGGGACCCGCAGGGCCAGGTTGCGCGGTCCTGCGTCGGCCCAGGTCATGCAGTCGGCATAGGACGGATCGACGCCGCTATGTCCTGTGAACCCGTCCGGCGGCCATGTCTTCTTCCGGTATGGCAGCGGCAGGACCCCGCGCCATCCGGCGTCCCAGTAGTACTGCCAGGCGTCGGCGTACGGGCTGCTCACGGTCTGGTCGGCCATGGTCACGATGTCCCCTCCTGCTGGCTGAACCATGTGGAGCCTTTGGTCTGCTGCCATGACCACGTCCAGGCGTGCCCGGATTCGCACCAGCCGTACACGGCGATGCTGTGTCTGCGGCCGTGGTTGGCGACGTAGTCCAGTTCGACCGTGATCCTTGCCGAGTCGTCCTCGCCGGAGGCGTGCCCCCGTAGTGTGCCCTTGGGCGATTTCACGGCGACGTCGTCGATGTGGGTGTTCTGGTCCCCGCATACGGGGCAACCGATCAGTTGCTCGTGCTCGTTCACGCCCTCCGCCCGGTCGCGAACCGGCGGCACCTGCGTGCGGCGGGGGTGGGGGTGTTACTGGGGGGTCTGGAAGCCCATCTGGGCGGCGTAGGCCGCGTTCGTGGCGTCCAGGTTGGCAGCCGGTGCGGCCTGCGCGGCCTGGGCCTGCATCGCCTGGAAGGCGGCCCACTGCGCCGGGTCGACCCCAGCCGGTGCGACGGCGGGCGCCGGGCCCGGGTTAGGTGCCGCCCCCGGTGCCGGGGTCCCGACCGAGGCGGCCGCGACCGGCTCCTCGAAGAAGCCCGACCCGGGTGCCGGCGGGGTGTAGACGGCCGTCCACTCCCGCGGCGGGTTGAAGCCCTTCTTCGCCTCGCCGTACCCGGTGAAGGTCACTTGCAGCACCCCGCCGACGGCCAGTTTCGCCCCGGCCTGGCGCAGCGCGGAGCCGATGGCCTTCTTGAGGTTGCCCGACACCCAGAAGGTGCGGTGGCCGTCGTCGTCGTTGATCGACGGGTCACGCAGCTCGGTGGCCACGATGACCGGGAGCATCATCTTCGGGTTCCCGTCGGGCCAGACCGCCGGGGCGCCGGTGTTCACGTCCTTCTGCTGGACCTGCTCACCGATCTCGACGATCGGACCGCCGATCGTGGTGCCGGGCTTGTCGCCGAGCGCCTTGATGGTGGCGATCGCGCTGGGGGCTCCCTCGTTGAAGAAGTCGTCTGCGCTCATGCTGTTTTTCTCCTTGTGTGTTGTGTGTTGTCTTCGACCATTGAGGCGAAGCCCCCGCGGGCGCGGGAGGGTGTCTCGCCGGGGCATCCGGCGGACAGATCAGTGGATCCGGGAAGGTGGAACGGACAGAACGCGCACCAGGCGTCAGCGCTGGGCAGTCCTTCCACGCTCCCGGTGGCGCGGACCTTCTTCTCGATCTCGCGCAGGCGGGCCATGGCACCGGCCGCGATGCTCATATCGAACGGCTCGGACCACCACCAGCCGTCGGTCAGGTTCCCGTTCTGCGGCAGGAAGTTGATGGCGACGTGTTCGACCGGGTGACCCTGCATCAGGAAGCCAGCGGCGTACATGTGCACCTGGGCGCGGTACTGCTGTCCGGGCCCGTTGGCCTTCTTGTCCCGCAGCGAGGCGAGACCCACACAGTTGTGCGTCGGGATCATGCCTTCCCCGGCCAGGAACACATGGTCTGGTGCGTCCACATCAATGCACACCGTGGGCACGGTCGGGATCTTCGTCACTGACTTGATGGTTCGGTGTCGCGACCGTGTACTACCTTTCACACGCACCTTGTCGGCCTTGCGAGGTAGGACGAACGGGTTGTGGTCGTGTGGGTTGAACGCCACGTCATAGGCGGTGACTGTCAGGCCGAAGCCTTGCCGTGTCTGCTCCCAGTTGTTGGCGTTCCATCCGAGCGAACGGCACAGTTCCATGAAGTCGGCGGCCATCTGCTTGTCGGTAGTGGAGAAGATGGCCTGGTTTCGGGCGCTGTTCCACGACCCGTCGGTGTCCATCAAACCTCGCACCAGATCGAGGCGCTGCTGCAGCGATCCACGCAGGTAGATCGCCGGAATGTGCTTGTTGCGCCGCAGGCCCGCGATGCGGGTCTGCTCGGCCAGACCGTAGATGTTGCGTGTCAGGTTTCGCCCGACGCCGTAAGGCTCGCTGACCGTATAGCCACGGCGGGCGATCTCGGCAAACAGTTCATCGTCGGGTTTGCTGATCGTGCCGTTCCACGAGCTGCCGTCACCCAGCCATGCACCGAGGACGTACGGGTCAATGGGCACATCCTGCTCGGGCAGTTCCAGCGGCGCGGTGTTGCGACTGCGGTATACCCGTTCTGGCCTGGATGCTGCCCCGTAGTGCCGCAGATGGTCGTCTGCAAGCTGGGCCGTGCTGCGCAGCACCTCGGTGTACCTGCGGGTCTTCATCTCCACCGGCCACTGGTGGATGTCGTCGCACACGATCGACGTGCCGTCACTCCATGTGATGCGGTAGCAGTCGCGCATGTTGACCGGGTAGACGCGGGTTACCGTGTGCACCTCCCCGTCGCGGCCGAAGACAGCATCACCCACCTGCAGCCTGCCCATGGTGGTCCACCCGGCAGGCGTGGGGATCGGGGTATCAACGTGCAGCCCCTTGTGGTCGATCACTGTGGCGGTGGGCCGGTGGTAGAGGTCGCACGACCCGGTGATCGCGGTGCCGTCGTGCAGGTAGCCCACGGTGACGGCCTGCTCGGTGACCCACTCCAGCTCGTGGTCCTCGATCTGCCCGCCGGCGGCGATCACCTGGGCCAGGTTGGCGTTCTGCGCGGCGGTCTCCAGCCAGGCGTGGACGGCGGTGCCCACGGTGGGCTTCCAGGCGTCCCCGCGCGGGTTCTCCTCCTGGCCGAGCAGCTTGTAGCCGATCCGCCGGTCGCACGGGGTGCCGATCTCACTGGGCCCGATGCGCTTCTGCAGCGAGCGGGGGTGGCTGCTGATCGCCTCGCGGATCATGCCGTAGACGGCCTGCTGGGCGCTCATCGGCGGGCCTCGCAGGTGGGGCAGGGGCAGTGGTGCTGGTTGCCGTCGTGGTCTTTGGGCAGGTCGCAGGTGTGGATGATGACCGGCGGCCACACACCACGATTGGGCGTCGACCACTGCATGCCGCAGACGTCGCAGTGGTCGTGGTGGTGTTCCCACTTCTCGGTGTCGCCGATGACGGCGTCGAGGTTGGCGACGGCGCCGCACGCGCATGGCCTAGGCATCGGTGTCACCGTCCAGGACTGCAAGGACAGTATCCAGGCAGGCGTTCCACCCGTCATCCCATTCGCCCTCATCGCGGTATACTGCCTTCTCGCGTGGCTTGACCTCCCGCACCCGCTGCACCTGCGCCCGCAGAACCTCCACCTCGGCGGCGAGGCAGCAGTAGCACGGCCAATCAGGTGTGCAGTCCTCGTGCGGGTCGCCGTTTCGGGCGCAATGCCAGCACCCATAGATGCCCAGCGGCATCTCGTCGTGCCGTTCGGGGTTGTGGAGTCCGCGCCACTGTGTCGTCGTGTCAGTCATCGGTTCGTCCTTCCAGGTTGGCGATGCGCCGGCGGATCTCGTCGGCTTCGCGGCATTCCTCGACGGGGGCCTAGGCATCGGTGTCACCGTCCAGGGCGCGGAGGATGTCTTGGGTGTCGATCAGGACGATGCACTTTCCGCAATCGCAGGCCTCGTCCTCGCCAGGCGTGATAGCCTCCCGCACCCGCTGCACCTGCGCGCGCAGCGCCTGTACCTGGGCCGTCAACTTCCCGTGATCCACCAGCAGATCGTTGTACCGCTCGCGCAGACTTCGCTCCGCTTCCTCATCGGCCTGCACCTGTGCCCGCAGCGCCTCGACCTCGGCGGCGAGGCAGCACCAGCACGGCTGAGGCCCCCAGCAAAGGGTTTCGCACACTGAGCACGCACCTACTCCAGGGCGGTGCCGTTCGGGGTTGTGCAGCCCCATCCATTGCTCACTCATCAGAAGCCCTCCGGTCTGGGGTGGATGACGTAGCCGTTGCGTGTCGATTCGATGTCGAACTCTCGTTCCCCCAGGCGCACCCACCAGAAGCGCCGACCGTTGCCGTGGTGGCGATCCATTTCTTCGACGTGCAGCCATCCGTCGATGACGACCTCATCGACGGTGGTGTCCTCGTTCACTTCGATGCGATCGCGGTGCCGCCATAGGCCGGTCACGCGTCACCGCTCCAGTCGTCATCGTCGGGGTGTACCGGGCCGATCACCTGACGCCACGGGCCGGTGAGGGCGGTGTAGTGCTCGGCGGAGATCAGGTCACGAATGACCAGCGCCCCCACCGCGCCCCTCGCCGCGCCCCACTCCGCGTCCCCCACCGCGTCCCACGCCGCGTCCCCCACCGCGTCCCACGCCGCGTCCCACGCCGCGTCCCCCGCCGCGCCCCTCGCCGCGCCCCACTCCGCGTCCCCCACCGCGCCCCACGCCGCGTCCCACGCCGCGTTCAAGCGCACCACCTCGCGTAAGGTCAGCCGACGGGCTCGCTCAATCAGCGCCACCACGGATTCACCCTCCGGGCCGAACGCCTCATGTGCCGGAAGTTCCCGGCGCACCCTGACCTCACGGCAGCCGACCTTGTGCGGATGGTCTTCGTCGTGGTGAACGTCTCCCACCGGCTCCACCTCGAACAATCGGCACGGCCACGACATCCCGACGCACGCGGTGGGGACCGTGGCCAGGTGCAGCCAGCCTGGGCCGGGGAAGCCACCGGGCGGGCCCGGCGACGCCTCCACAGGAACCCCCGACGCCAACGCGGCGGCGTAGTCAACGGTGCCGGTGTAGAAGTCGGTTCCGTCCGGGCGGGTCGCCTTGAAGAAGAGGGTCTGCTCGCTCATGCGTCACCGCCGAGCCAGTCACGCCAGGTGCCGCGGGCGTCCATCCCGCCGTGGTTGCCTTTGTGCCCGCGGATCTTCTGGCACATCGCGCCATCAGGTCCGTGGCTGGCGCAGTTGAGGTCGTGGTCGATCATCGGCGTACCGCGGTCACGAACGGTTCGGACACCTTCAGGCAGGAGTCCAGCAGCCCGAGCGCCTCGGCGTAGGCCTTCACCTTCGCCTTGTCGACCTGTTCCACGGTGACCGTGGCCGCGGTGATCACCTCGGCCGGCAGCACCTGCTCTGCCAGGTCCAGGCGGAAGTCCTTCTTCTGGGCCACCCGGAACATCGGCGCCCCGTCGATCTCGACGGTGCCGCCGACCTCCACGGCGTCGATCAGGATCGCCTTCTGCTCCTTGATCCTGGCCTCGAGGGCTTCGAGTTCGGCCTGTAGGCGCAGCAGCTCCTTGGCGGCCTGCTCCACGTTGGCGCTCATGCCGCACCGCCGCTGGTGGCGTCGAGGTAGTCGGCCATGATCGCCTTGGGGATCCGCCCCGATGCGGCCACCTCGTAGCCCTGCTCGGCGGCCCAGGCGCGGACCTTGTTCAGGTCGACGCCGGGCGCGGGCGCCGGGGCGGTGCCCTTGATCTGCGCCTCGATCTCGGCCAGTTGCTTCTTGAGCCTGTCGCGCTTGGCCCGCAGCGCGGCCTTCTCGGCGTTCGCCTCCCAGGCGGCATCCAGTGCGGCCTCGGCGGCCATCACCTTCTGCGCCGCACGGGCAATGCGCTTGTCGTCATGGTCGATCAGTGAGGCGGTGGCAGGGCGCCCCTCGGGTACGGACTGCAGGGTCATCTTCTTCTCCGGTTGTGTTGATGGTGTTGCGATGGGCTTAGCGGCGTGCAGGCCTGGCAGACGCGCGGTCAGGTCGTGCCGGTTGTGGCGGGTCAGGTGCTGGGCGAGCGCTCCAGGGGTCGGACTGCGGAACCCGGTCAGGCGGGTCAGCACCGCGTGGATGTTCGTCTCGCCCAAGGAGGTGAGGGAGTCGACGTCATCGCAGATGTCGCAGATTTCATGGCGGCCCGGCTTGCAGAACCGCTTATGATTGGCCATGGCGATCTTCACAAGGTTGGCCGGCACGTCGTCGCCTGCGACCACGATCGCCTCGCAGTCGCGACAGATGGTGCTCATCGGCTGACCTCCAGCCGGTCGTCCGTGCCCCACGGCTTGAGCACGATGGTGGGGTCTCCCCACTTGCGCACGCGCCGGTAGTGGGTATCGCAGTACCCGCGGGCTCTGGCGGGCCTGGTGCAGTCGGGGGCGGCGCAGCGGCTCATCGCAGGGACTCCCTGACGTAGGTGGCGTACTGGTCGGGGGTCATCACGAACAGCCAGCGGCCGCCGACCATGCGCACAGCGGTCACCCCGAAGGTGGCGCCGGCGTTCTCCTGTTGACGCTCCGAGGCCGGGGGCTTGATACGCATGGCGCGGAATAGATCTCGGTAGTTGACCACCTGCACGACGGTGTCGGGGATGCCGTCGAGGTCGCCGCAGTCATCGGCGCGCCCCGCACCGAGTTTCCGGCGCACGGTGAAGCCGAGTAGATCCGACAGCAGCGAGGCGACCTCACGCTCGGCGGCGTCGCCCTTGCTCTTGGCGGGGTTAGGCACTGAACCTCCCGAGCTCGCCGCGGCTGCGGGTCAGCCATGAGGCGTCATAGCGGCGGTGGCACTTGCGGCAGCGCGGGTCGTAGTCCCAGACATCCGTGGACCACGTCTGCCAGGAGCGCACGCCGTTACGGTTGGGCCTGCTCCATCCCTGCTGACGGCTGTCTTCGGGGATGTCGTGGCGACATGACCACTCCTCGGCGCACTGCCCGCAGTCGATGCAGTCGTGCTCACTGGCGCGGCCGCGGTCGTACTGGACGCGCTTGTGCGCGCCTGCCCAGGTGAGTTGATCCAGGCGCTTACGCCCTGGTGTGCCCACTGCCAGCGGGTCGCCGTACTTCCTGAACGCCGAGGCGTGCGCCGAGCAGAATCCGTGCGCGTGATGCGAGGCGTCGCAGCCGTCGATGGAGCATGTCGCCTGCCTGAAGTTGTGCGGCCTGACGCCCTTCTTCGGCTCGACCCAGTAGGGATCCTCCCACTTGCGCCAGCGCAGCCAGTGGGTAGAGCACAGCCCGTGCCCGCGGGCTTGGTTGTCGCATCCTTCGATGTGGCAACTCATCGCTTGACCCGCTTCTCGGCCACGACCTGCTCGAAGTCGCGGCGCAGCTTGCGGTCCTCGCGCCACACCCGCACCGCGCCGATGCTGTAGGCGGTGATCAGCAGCAGGCTGGCCAGGGCCATCGGGGCCAGCACGATCATGGCCAGGATGCCCAGTGCGTTCAGCAGGGTCTGGTTCATCGGTCGTTCCTCCATTTGCTGTAGATGTCGATCGCCCACACGATCAGCCCCGTGACGACCGTGATCAGCCCGACGGTGAAAAACCCCTTCTCGAACATGTCGGCGAGTTCAGACATCGCTGCCCCCGAAGGCGGGGTGACGGTCGCGGGACACGTGCTCGACGGCTTCGAGGTGCAGGCGGTGGCGCCGGTACACCTTCAGCTCGTCGCGCGTGTCGGTGGCGATGCCGATGCCGCACTCGCACAGCCGAAACGGTCCGTCGGTCTGGTCGGTCAGCCGGTGACCGTAGGGCGGCCTCATGCGACCCACGCACCCAGGAACAGGCCAGCGCCGATCCCGGCGACCACCGCACCGGGCAGGATCACCGATGTCGGGTAGCGGCCGAAGTCCAGCGCCCAGGCGACCAGCCCGGCAACGAACAGAACGGTTAAGAAGATCAGGTGCGGCATGGCGATCATGGGGTCACCGCCTGCCACTGCGCGGTGAAGTGTTCGTGGGGCCACACCTGGAACGCAAGCCCGACCTGCACCACCCAGGAGCCGATCGGGGCGGTGTCCTCGCCGCGCTTGCCGTCGGTCCAGATCGGGACCACCACACTGGATGCCCAGGTGTGCCCGCCGCAGAAGGCCGCGACCTGGGCCAGGTTCTCGCTGCTGACCCGCATCGCCTTGCAGCCGGTCACTTTGCGCCGGTACTCGGCCGGCCAGATCGTCTCGCCCATCGTCGTCTGCTCTCTCCCGTCGGTGTGGATGGTCTGGTCTGGTGGCGGGCGGCGCCCTGTGGACTTCGGGCCTGGGGGGTAGGCCGTGAGCCGGGCACCGCCCGCCGGCATCAACCGTCCGGCCAACTGGACGGGACGCCACCCGGCTGAAGGGATGCAGCCGGGGGTTTCAGGAGGCGGTTGGAGGGGTCGGGCAGCAGGTCGCCGATCGCCTGCCGGTCGGGGCACGGCCACATCACCGGCATTCCGGCGAGTTGTGAGCAGGCCTGGCAGGTGATGAACTGGTCGCGGCCGTTGGCGAAGGTGTCGGGGCGGTGACGCTCCACGATGAACGCGAGCGCAGCCGCCATCTGCGCGATGGCCTGCGGGGAGGTCATGCTGATTCACCCGCTGCCTGTGCCAACTTCTTGCGCTCGTACCAGCCGCGCATGTACTCGCGCTGGTACTGCCGACAGCAGGCCCTGCACCTTCCTGTGGACGTGAGATTGTCGCCTACCTTCAGGTGACCTTTGGGGCACAGGTTCTCGTCGCGCCGTGCGGCCCAGGCGCGCCGCGTGTTCTCCGCGTGCGTCACTTCTTCCATGTGGGCCGGGTTGACGCACGCCCGGTTGCGGCAGAGGTGGTCGAGGGTCATGCCCTCGGCGATGGGCTGCAGCATGGCTTCCCACACCGACCGGTGTGCCAAGCGGTTGCCCGTGTCGCCGCTACGGCCGTAGCCCGCCTTGTCGATGCGGCCAAGCCACTCCCAGCAACCGTCCTCGCGCACCTTGAACCGGAAGATCATGCGCTCTCCCTCTCGATGTCGTCCGCGCGGAACAGGTTGGCCCCGCGGATCCCGGGCAACTTCTGGACCGGGGTGAGTCGTCCGTCGCGCACCCAGCGGTTGACGGTGGGGATCGACACCCCCAGCCGCTCGGCCACCTCGGCGGTGGTGATCAATGTTGTCTCCATGCCGTACATGTTGCACGCATGAAACAACTTTGCGCAAGGACATTCACTCGATTAGCGTGGCGTGTCTTGCGTGGGAGCCTCACCCGCGCGTAACGTTGTTCACATGACAGCGACAACGCTCCCCGCATTCGACCTCGCCGATCGCATCCGCAAGGCGCGCGAGATCCACGGCTGGGACATAGGCGAGATGGCCGACCGCCTGGAGGTCAGCCGTGGCAGCGTCAGTGGATGGGAGCGACGCAAGCACGCGCCACACCACAAGAACCTTCAAGACATCAGTCGCGTGAGCGGTGTGCCGCTGTCGTGGCTACTGGGAGAGGACGGCGCCCCGCCGTCCTTTGATCCGGCCCGGTACGGACTGGCCGATCAGGTCGGGCTCACGCCGGGCGGTAGGAGGACAGCGCCAGGGGTGCAATCGCAGCCAACGGTCAGAATTGGAAGATTCTCAACGGCAGCACGCTTCCGCCATTCATTCGTGTCGTTACCAGTCACTACCGTAGGCGTGAACGGGGGTACCACATGGATGCCACACGGGCATATCTCGACTTCTTGCAGCTGCGGCGCTCACCACAGTCCACGATCGACGCACGTCGTCGGCTGTACACACGCACCGAGGCCGCCACAGGCAAGTCGATGCTCCACGCGCAGCCGGCACATCTCGAGGCGTGGTATCGCGACCTGTCCAGCCGTGTCCAGCCGTCCACGCAGGCCGGTGAACTCTCAGGGGTTCGGGCCTTCTACCGCTGGGCGTTGACGATGCGCCTGCTCGACGAGGATCCGAGTGCCGGTCTGCCCCGGCCACGGGTGCTGCCCGGACGGCCGCGCCCGATCGCCACCGACGACCTGTTCGCCGCGTTCGCGCAGTGCGACGATCAGCGGGTGACCGCGGCGATGACGTTGGCCGCCTACGCGGGGCTGCGTGCCGCCGAGGTCGCCGGTGCGCAGCGCAAGGATCTTCGCGACGGGTCGATCACGGTGCGGGGCAAGGGCGGCCGGGTGCGCCTGGTCCCCGCCCATCCGCTGGTCGTCGGATGGTTCCACGCCGCTGATCCGTACGTCGTGCCGCGCCGCGACGGTCGCCCGGGGCCGTGCGCCCCGTGGCTGGTCTCGCAGGTCGTGAACAGGCATCTGCACGGTTGCGGCCTGGACGACACCCTGCACACACTTCGGCATTGGTTCGCCACCCATCTGTACCGGGGGACGTTGGATGTACGCCTGACGCAGGACCTGCTCGGGCATTCCTCCCCCACCACCACAGCGCTGTACGCGGACTGGACACACGACGGTCCGACGGTGGCGCTGCTACCGACCACAGGCGTAGCGTGAAAGCGACTGGAGGAGACGGGGTCATGGAGACTGAGGAACGGGTGGCATGCCCGTGGTGTGCCGAGCAGATCATGCCGACGGCGATCGTGTGTCCGCACTGCCAGCGCAACACCGGCTTCATCGAGTCGCCGCGCAGGAAACCGGCGGTCTCCATGCTGGGTGTTGTGATCGCGGCGCTGATCGTGGTGGCAGTCGTAGCGGGCACCGGCTACTACGTGCTGCTCGCCCGCTCATCGTCTGATGAAGCATCGGGGCGCAGCTGCAAGACGACCGCCGAGGGTGTGCTGTCTGTAGGCCGCTACGACAGTCCCGCGCTGATCCGCATCGACAACCAGGCCGACCCGCTGGTCGACAACACGGACGCACCTCCGGTGGATGGGCCGGTGTACGTGTGTGCCGGTGTCGGGTTCTTCAACGACGGGTATAAGGCGCCGATCGAGTACGGCATGTACAACGAGGGCAACGAGGTCGCATTCGGGTACGAGGCGACCGGGGATGCTGTGCGCGTCGAGTAGACGCACGAAAAGCCCCCGTCCTCCCAACAGTGGGGAGGACGGGGGCTTTCGCCGTGCGCGGTGTACGTACGTCAGACGTACATCACTTGCCGAGGATCGGCTTGCCTTGGATGTAAGAGAAGCGGCGCTTCTTCTTGGGTCGCCATTCGCGGTCTGGCAGGTTCGACACCAGGCCGTCCCTGCCGGCATCGTAGGCGACGACCTGCTGCTTCGCGGCGGGGCTGGCGGTGCGGTGTCCACGAAGTATGCCGTGAGCGTGTTCGTTGTTGTAGCCCCACACCTTCGGGTCTTTGCGGCTCCACATCGCGAACCCGACGAGTCGGCCGAACTTGACCACGGCGCGCTGCTGCGTCGGGTTCAGTCCGGCGAACATCACATCAATGGCACCGCCCTGCGAGTGGGTCGAACCCGACATAGATCCGTTGGAATACGATCCCTGGCCGATGCGAAGTTTGCCGCGCTTCTTCGGAGCGACGGCACGGTAGCGCCGCTCCAGCAGCAGGAATGCGGCGCGGGTGCGCCGGTCCAGGGTGACGCCGCGGAACCGGACTTTGGCGTACGGGTTGAGTTTGCGCCGGCGGGCGATCGCCGAGCGTGTCTTGTCGAGCATCAGTAGTCGTCCGATCCTTCGTCGCGGATCTGCTCCACAGTGGCCGGGCTGTAGACCACGGCGCGGGTCGTCTCACCCTGCACCAGGGCGAGCAGCGCGAAGACCAGGCCGATGGCGCCGGTCACGGTGGCGTCCACGTCGGTGCCGATGACCACCCCGGCGGATGCCAGCAGCATCACCACGGCGGTCCACACGGCACGCACCCGCGCCGGTTCGATGCGGTTGAGCCGTCGCAGCAGGTCAGCCATCGGTGTCCTCCTCGTTGTCGTCGTTCTCGTCGTGAATCCACGGGGCGTCGAAGTGGTGCCGGGAGGGCAGTATCCAGTCGATCAGCCGGATGGCCAGCACCACCGCCACCGCGCCCACGGCAGACCAGAACGTGCCGTCCGACTCGGCGCTCACACGGACCCCCGCCGGTCGCGCAGCCAGAGCAGCCCGGCCAGGGCCGACCAGCAGCCGGAGATCCAGGCGGACAGCAACCACACGTCCCCGGTGGTCGCGATCAGGTACACCGCGACGAACGCCCACGTCCAGCAGGCGGTCACCAGCCCGGCGGCCATGGCACGCAGCGACCTCGCCCACCACCCGGTCCACAGCCCCCCGGCGGACAGCACGGCGATGATCCCGCAGATGTCCTCCCACACCCCCGACAGGTGGGTGGTCCGCCCGAGGATCGCGTTGACACCGAAGACAAAGGTCACCAGGGACAGGATCAGCGCGCCGGGGCGCACATCGCGTCGGGCGATCCGCCAGGGCAGCGCGCCCACGGCCCGGTCGGTGGACACGGCTAGACGTTGTCGGCGTTGTCGTGCGCCGCGGCCTCCGCGTCACGCACCAGGGCGTTTGCGGCCTCGCGGGCGGCGCGCAAATCGGCGTCGACCACCAGCCCGCGCAGCATGTCCTTGACCATCTGCTTGTAGGCGCTGGCCTTCTCGGCGGCGGTGTCGCCGGGGATGACCCTGGCCAGTCGGGTGTACTGGCTGTCGGTCACGGTGATGCTGGGGAGGGTCTTGTCTGCCATGAGGGGGCTCCTTAGATGGGGTTAGATGGCGGTGCCGGGGAGGGAACTCGGCCAAGCGTCACTGGTAAGTAACGGCAACCTGGCCGTCCAAGACATCGGAAGGTACGCGTCAACCCACGCGCTATCACCGGCACGGTCCATCGTCGGGGCCAGTTGCAGCGCGAACCCTGCCGACGTGGAAACTGGGAATGAGCCCAGCCCCTTGAATGCGGAAGGCAGGTTGGGCAGCAACGGCTGGCTACCACCCGTGGCAGGCGACTTCAGATTCCCGTAACAGTAATACTGGACTTCTGTGTTGGAGATTCGTCGGATGTATAGGTGCCCGCCACCAATGCATGTCCAGTCAGCGTGGGGGGTGCCAAGCGGTGTGTCTGTGAATGCGCCACCAGCCCATGTGAGAACGTTCCGCCATCCGGTGTCCGCCAGCGCACCCTCCGGCACCCAGCCGGTGTTGCCGGTGCCCGTGGCCTTCCGCCACAGCAGGTTCCCGCTGACGGTGACCGCGTCCCCGATCTGCAACCAGGACGAACCCGGCGCGGCGGTCACGACGCCCTCGGGGGTGCCGGTGCCGGACAGGTGAGAAGCGCCAGAGGTGAACCCGTAGCCGTTGGCCGCCCCAGTCGGGAACGTGAACCGGCCCGTCGTCGCCAACTTCGCGGCGGTCACCGCGCCGTCCTGAATGGCGGCGGTGTTCACGCCGTTGGCGCCGGCGGACGGCAGCGTCAGGTTGAGGACGGGGGAAGCATCTGTTCCCGTGATCGTGGCGGCCGCGGTGCCTGTCGTCACCGTCCCGATCGTCAGGTCGGGGGTCGGGCCGATCTCCCCGGTGAGGTCCGCAGGCCGCACCGCGATCCGCGCACCCGTGCCGGTGTCCAACCAGTAGGTGTCTTTGTCCCCGTCGACCCCGTAGAACCTGATCCCGCCATCGGCATCCGAGGTGACCAGCGTGATCGCATCGCCGTCGATGTCGGTGAGGTCGGTGATCTGCGTGCCGCCGGTGCGCGCGGTCCACACGGTGGCGGTGGCGCCGGCCACGACCCGCCCCTGATTCGGTGAGCGGGAAGTCGGCGGAGGTGCAGCCGTAGAGATTGCGGGCCATGGGTGCTCCTTGTCAGGTACGGATCTAGGCGGCTTCGTAGTCGAACGAGTATTCGATGGTGACGGTCCCCGACGTGATGAACGTCGACATATCCGAGCCGGTGAGGAACTTGAACGCGACCAGCGAGTCGCCGTCCTCGGCCATGCCGTGGGTCTGGCGAATCGGCTGCGCCACGGTGCCGTTGAGCTCGAGCTGGAACATCGCCAGGGTGCCGGAGACCGAGGAGTGGATCTGCATGATCCCCAGCCGGGTGTATCCAGAGGTGGTCTTCGGGGTGTCTGGCAGGGACAGCCGGATGGTGCCGGCGCCGCCGTAGGTGAATCCGACGATCCGTCCCCAGCCGGAGCGCTGCTTGCCGTTCTTGACATAGCGACCGGTGCTCGAGTTCGCGGTCGGGTTGGCGCCGGACCCGGTGGCCACCGGAGTCCAGTTGCCATAGACCCCATCGACGTAGGTGCGCTCGTCGGTGACATCCCCGGCGGCGATCGTGGAGGCACCATTGGCCACCGCCACGCGCGCCAGGGTCAGCTCGTAGGTCCCGACGTCGGTCTGAGTGAGTGCCGGCGCCGAGGGGGATCCGGCCGGGGTGCCCTGCGACGGCCAGCACGATGCTGTTGGCCGAGGGGTCCAGGCGAAGGACGATCCGGTCGATGCGCGGATTCCCGGAGGCGTTCGCGGCGATCGCGACGGTCTCCACAGCGGTGTTCTCGTACCAGTGCCCGCGCACGCAGGCCCGGCCGGTCTTCACCTTCACCTGCCGCCCCGACGAGTCGCCGTACACCTCGAGGGTGTTGGCGTAGTCGGTCACGCCGGACTGCGCCCAGAAGCGCGCCATGATCGACCACTGGTCCTCGTTGACTGCGGTGCCGCCACCGCCGACGAACGGCCACGAGTTCTGCGCCATCACTGCCGCCTCTATGGTTATTTCCAGGCGCCGCACAAGGTCCTGATGCGGCGGTAGATCGCTGGGTTTTGATGTCAGCAGGTCCGGGTCCCCGATCTGCGGGGTGATCACCACGGCGTCGGCGGCGGTGAGGCTGATGTCCACGCCGGACACCACGTCGGTGTAGGACCCGCCGGGCATGTCCACGCTGACCAGGTCCCGAGGCCGTAGTCGTGCGTGGGACTGCGCCGAGGTGTCGACCGGCACCAGGTTGATCCCGGCGGTGACCGCAGCGTCGGCCAGGGTCCCATCGCCACGCTCAGCCAGGACCCGCGGTGTCGGAGGTGTCGCGGGCATCCCGGAAGGTTTCGATGCGCCTGCGCCAGAGGCCGCCAGAGCGTCGGCGGAGCGTTCGACCAGCACCCGGGCGGTGCCCTCCCGCCGCCCTGCCACCCAGGACGTTGGTGGCGGTGGGCGCGGCGATGTTTCGCGGTGGCCGACACCAGCGTCCCGGCGGACGCGACAAGGCGCACCTGTCCGACCGGTCGACCGGCTGCCACACCCGAAGATGCCCGGTCCTGGATGTCCCCGCCGGGTTGGCAACGACCTCGAGGGCGAGGTTTGTCGGTGGCGGCGACCTCCTGACCAGGGTGAGCAGGTTGTCGAAGCGCGCCGAGACGCTGCGCTGGGAGCCTTCGGGCAGACCGGCGGCCCGCCACCGTCCAGGCGGCGTCGCGAGCCTGCGGTGGCTGAGCCGGCGTCGCCGCAGTTGTGAATCGACCAGTCCCGGTGACTTACCTTCTCGGCCGCCCCGGTGGTCGTCCGTAGGCGTCCACGTCCTGGGCGGGCGTATCGCGAGGCCGGATTGGGCGATACCAGCCCGGTCGGCCAACAGTGCGGTGTTTGTCGACCCTGACCACGAGCCGCCGAAAGCCCTTGTCGCCAAGCTGCGGGTGACCTGCTCGAAGCGGGTGACCGGTCCGGA
>JADJQR010000008.1 GCA_016712675.1 bacterium | reverse complement strand
TCCGGTGGACGCCGGTCTGGCCCGGCTGATGGCCACCGAGGGCGATCGCCGCCGGATGCGTCTGGAGCTGATCCGCGCGGAGATCGCCGCCGAGCAGGTGCAGCGCAAGTCGACGGGCACTCGACGGTTGAAGGCCGTCGATGTCTCGGCCTGACGGCTGGCGCGGACCGAGCGAGCCCGGAGAATTCCCGACCCTCGGCTTCCAGGTCATCGACTGGATCGAAGCCAACTGCGTCATTCCCGACGGGGCGGACATGGGCCGGCCGTTCATCCTGACCGATGAGCAGTACCGCTTCGTGCTTCAGCACTACCGGCTGCACCCCGACGCCCGCGCGGACCGCAAGCGCCCGAGCGCCGGTTTCGTGTTCCGCCGCTCGATGCTGGTCCGCCCGCAGAAGTGGGGCAAGGGCCCGCTGTCCGCGGCGCTGATCTGCGCGGAGGCCGAAGGCCCGGTGCTGTTCGACGGCTGGGATGCTGACGGTGAGCCGGTGGGCAGGCCGTGGCCGACCCCCTGGATCCAGATCGCGGCCTCGAGCGAGGACCAGACCGCCAACGTCTACCGGGCGCTGCTGCCGATGATCCAGCAGGGCCCACTGTGCGACCGGATCCCCGACACCGGTCTCACCCGGATCAACCTGCCGGGCGGCGGATTCATCGAGCCGGTGACCGCCGAGGGCAGGTCCAGGTTGGGCCAGCGCATCACGTTCGCGGTGCACGATGAGCCGCACTCGTGGCTGAAGAGCAACGGCGGGTGGACGCTGGCCGACACCCAGCGACGCAACCTCGCGGGCATGGGTGGGCGCAGCGTGGCCACCACGAACGCCTGGGATCCGGCCGAGAACTCGGACGCCCAGCGCACCTTCGAGGCGGCCGGGCCCGACGTGCTGGTCGACTACCCGTCCCCACCGACCGGATCCTTCCGGAACAAGCGGGAACGGGCGAAGGTCCTCAGATTCGTCTACGGCGACTCGAGCGTGGACCGGGGCGGCTGGGTGGACCTGGACCGCATCGAGGCCGAGGTGGAGGAGCTGGCCGGCAAGGGCGACCTGGCCCAGGCCGAGCGCTTCTACGGCAACCGGGTCGTGGCGACCTCGGACGCCTTCTTCGATACCGAGATGTGGGAGGCGGCCGCCGACCCGCAGCAGGTGCCGGACGGGGCGATGGTGGCCCTGGGCTTCGACGGGTCGATGTATGACGACTGGACGGCGATCCGGGCCCGCTGGATCGACGGCGATCGGCTGTACGCCTTTACGCCGACGTTCGCCGATGACACCCCGACCTTCTGGAACCCGGCCGACTTCGGTGGGGAGATCCCCCGCGGCGAGGTCCAGGCCGCGGTCGCCGAGCTGTTCGAACGGTTCACGGTGGTCCGGTTCTACCTGGACCCGGAACTCTGGCAGTCGGAGATCGACGACTGGGCCGCCCGTTACGGCCAGAAGGTCGTGGTGCAGTGGCCCACCTACCGCACCCGCCAGATGGCCGCCGCCCTGGAGCGGCTGAAGACCGATGTGGCGGCCGGGAACCTGGCCCACGACGCCGATCCGGTGATGCTGACCCATGTGCGCAATGCCCGCCGGGTGCGCCGCTCGGGAGGCATCGTGATCGGCAAACCCAACGACCATCAGAAGATCGACCTGGCGATGGCTGACGCGCTGGCCCATGAGGCCGCGTGTGATGCCCGCACTGCCGGGCTGACCAAACCGACCCAACCCGCCCGGGTGCTGGTCCTGTAACCCCAACCGCTTCAGCGAAGGAGGCTGTCCCGTGGCGGAAGTCGACCTCGCCGAGAAGTTGTCGGAGCGTCTGCGCAAGGCGGTCCCGGACCTCGAGCGTCTCAACCGGTACTACGAGGGCGAGCAGCCCCTGTCGTACATGCACCCCGAGCTGCTCAAGGAACTCCAGGGCCGGGTGCGGCAACTGGTGATCAACTGGCCGCGGCTGGTGGTGGACTCCCTCGAGGAGCGCCTGGACGTGGAGGGCTTCCGGCTCGGCGACGCCGTCGACGAGCGCATGTGGCAGTGGTGGCAGGCCAATGGCCTGGACCTGGCCAGCCAGCAGGCGCACGTGGAGGCCCTGGCGATGCGCCGGTCGTTCGCGATCGTCGGGTCCAATCCGGACGACCACGAGGTCCCGCTGGTGACCGTGGAGTCCCCGCTTCAGGTGATCGCCCGCCGGGATCCTGCCACCCGCCGGGTGCAGTCCGCGGTGAAGGTGTGGTCGGACGAGGACGAGCGTGAGTACGTCACCCTGTACCTGCCGGATGTCACGATCTGGTACGAGGGCTCGGCGGAGACCGGGCGGCTGGCCGAGACCGGCCGCGACGAGCACGGCCTGGGCCGGGTGCCGGTGGTCCCGATCGTGAACCGTGGCAGGATCCTGCAGGCTGACGGCGTGTCCGAGCTGGCCGACGTCATCCCGATCAGCGATGCGGCGTGCAAGATCGCCACCGACATGATGATCGGCGCGGACTTCAACGCGATCCCGCGCACGATCGCGATGGGCATGACCGAGCAGGACTTCACCGACCGGGACGGTAACCCGGTGAGCAAGTGGGAGAAGATCGCCGGGCGGATCTGGGCGGTGACCTCGGCGCCTGGTGAGGCGGAGGTCAAGCAGCTGCCGGCCGCGGATCTGCGCAACTTCCACGACACGATCAACACCCTGGCCCGGCTGGTCGCCTCGATCGCCGGTCTGCCCCCGCACTACTTCGGGTGGTCGGATGCCAATCCTGCCAGCGCCGATGCGATCCGCAGCGCGGAGACCCGGCTGGTCAAGCGCGCCGAGCGCCGCCAGCGTGGCTTCGGTGAGGCCTGGGAAGAGGTCATGCGGCTGTGCTTCCTGGTCGCCGATGGTGAGCTGCCGGCGAACGCGGCGCGCATGGAGACCGTGTGGCGCGATCCTGCCACCCCGACGACGGCTGCGGCCGCCGATGCCCTGGCGAAGCTGAAGGACTCCCTGGAGATCCCGGCGCAGGCGCTGTGGGAGAAGGTGCCGGGGGTCACGCAGGAGGAGGTGCGCCGCTGGAAGGCGGCCGCCGACGCCGAGCGCAACGCGGCGGCACGCGCCCAGGCCACCGCCTTCGGCCTGGACGTGGTGGACCGTGCCGACGGCGTCGCGTGACCAGGTCCTCGCCGACTACTGCCAGGACTTGGCGACGTGGGCCTCGGGCGAGGTCGTGCGGCTGTGGCGGCGCATGGACCCCGACGACATCCGGGGATCCTGGCTGAGGATCGCCCTGGCGGTCGGCGAGGTCCACAAGGCCCTGGTGATCCAGGCGCTGACCGCGATCGACAACCATATGTACGCAGTGGCCGCCGACGCTGGCTTCCTGTACGAGGTCACCTGGGACGACGACTATCCGATGCGCCCGGAGCGGGTCTACTGGGGCCAGGACGCCCGCACCGCACTGGGACGGGCTCCGGTGGTGGTGCTCACGCAGATCGGCCGCGGTGAGCCGGTGGACGTCGCGATGATGGCGGGGCTCAACTACCTGCTGTCGATCGTGGGCACCGAGGCCCACCAGCTGCAGCGCACGGTGCTTCTGGAACGGATGCTTCGGCAATGAGCTTCTCGGCGTGGCGGCGGGTGCCCGAGGCGGGGGCCTGCGACTTCTGCCTGATGCTGGCCACCCGCGGGGCGGTGTACCGCACGGCGCAGACCGCCGGCGACGGTAACGACTATCACCGTCACTGCCGCTGCGATGCGACCCTCGAGACCGACTTCGACCGCCGTGAGGATGTCTACATCGCCCCGGAGGACGCGAACCGCCAGATCGCCTTCCGCAACGCGAAGACGAACCGGACCTACCGCTACGACCTGCGCAAGTTCCAGCTGCGTAACCCCCCGGAAGTCCCGGCCCAGGCGCCGGTGACGACGGCGACACGGACCACAGTCTCGCCAGACGTGCTCCCAGACGTTCGACGGCTGGACATGACACCCGACGAGGCCCTGGCCGGCGCCAACCCGCTGAAGGGCCAGCACAACTGCGTAAACTGCACGGCGACCTACGAGATGCGCCGCAGGGGCCTGGCCGTCACCGCCCAGAAGTCCCGTGGCAAACTCAGCGACCGGATGATCGCGGACCTGTTCGACCTTCCCGAGGAGCAGGCCCAATTCGCCAGCGCCTACGGCCGCATCATCTGGGAGAAGGCGCCACTGCTGACCCCGGATGTGCGCAAGTCGACCGGGTGGCGGAACTCGTTCGATGCGGTCGGTGCCGGCGATCCTGACGGTGCCCGGTACTTCGTGCAGTGGGAGTGGCACGGTGGGCGGTCCGGACACATCATCGCCGCCGAGCGGCGCGACGGTGTCACGGTGTTCATCGACCCGCAGACCGGCGTGGAGTTCACCGGGATGCCGAAGGGCCGCCGGATCCCCTCGAATATCCGGTGGGTCCGGATCGACGAGTGGGACTTCAAGGGCGAGGGGGCTGATTCGTATGTTGACGTTCGATGACGCCCAGCGCGTCGCCCTGCGGGAGTTCACCCCCGAGCCCGGCGACGACCCCGAGATTCGGTGGGCCGCCGACATCGACGGCTTCCAGACGGCCACGGACTACGTGGTGGTCCTCAACGACCTCCGCTTCCTGAACGGCGACCCCGCCTGGATGGTGCTCGGCGGCGTCGCCCTGGTCGACAAGCAGACCGGCGCAGTGGCGTGGAGCCGCTTCGACCTGGTGGAAGGCGACCTCGCGCCTGCCACCGCCACGGCGATCCTGCCGATCCAGGACGCCTGACCCACATACCCCCCGACCGCGCGAGGCGGCCGGGTCAACCCCACCGCGATGGAGGGAACCACCCATGTCCGAAACCACCTTTCAGGCTCCTGATGAGTCGCAGGTCGCTGCAGCACTTGCGTCTCAGGAAAAGGCCGAAGATGCGCCTACTCCAGCTGACTTGAAGTCACCCCAGTCGGAAGATGCCCCCCGTCCGGACGGGCTTAAGCACAACGACCGACGGATCCTGTCTGAGCTCGCAGGTGAGCGCAAGAAGCGACAGGAGCTCCAGGCAAAGCTGCAGGAGATCGAAGACCGCGACTTGTCCGAGAAAGACAAGCTCGTTAAGCAGCTCGAGGAAGCCAAAGCCACCGCCGCGAAGGCGCAGGCCGAGGCCCTCCGGTTGCGCATCGCCGCCGAGACCGACCTGCCCGCCGACCTCCACGAGTTCCTCGTGGGTGCCGACGAGGCGGAGATCCGGGCGAAGGCGGAGAAACTCAAGGCCGCGACGGCCGCCGGCACCCGCCGTCCCCAGCCCGACCCGAGCCAGGGCGCGAAGCCTGACTCGACCGGGCCCAGTCAACTCACCGCCGCCGACCTGGCGACCATGTCCGCCGAGGACATTGTCAAGGCCGACGAGGCTGGACGCCTCGAAGACCTGAAGCGTCAAGGCAGGTAGCACCCCCTCCCACAATGAAAGGAGCAGCCGACCATGGCTGTTACCAACTTCGTGCCCGACATCTGGTCGGCGCGCATCCTCACCAACCTGTCCAAGACCGCGGTGGCGAACGCCGTGTGCAACCGCGACTACGAGGGCGACGCGAGCGTCGGCGACTCGGTGAAGATCACCTCGATCTCCGACCCGACGATCACCGCCTACACCGGGTCGGACATGACCCCCGAGGACATCGACGACGCCAGTCGCTCGCTGCTGCTCGACCAGAAGCAGTCGTTCAACTTCTACCTGGACGACGTGGAGGCCGCGCAGAGCGTCAACGGCGGAGCGATCCTTCGTGAGGCCATCAACCGGGCGTCCTACGGTCTGTCGAACAAGATGGACGTGTACGCCCTCGACGTGATGTGGAGCAACGCTTCGGCGTCCAACCCCGACCACGTCATCGGTGAGACGACCGTCACCACCGTCGAAGGCGCCTACAACCACCTGGTGGACTGCGCGGTGTACCTCGACGAGGCGGACATCCCGCAGGAGGAGCGCTTCGCGGTCGTGCCGCCGGCGTTCTACGCGCTGCTGCTCAAGGACGACCGCTTCGTGGGCTCCGGCGACGCCGCAGGCTCGGCCACCCGCGCCAACGGCCTGGTGGGTGAGGCGGCAGGTCTGGCGATCTACCGCAGCAACAACCTGCCCACCGCCGCCTCCGGCACCTCGGCCACCAACAAGGGCCTGATCGTCGGGTCGCGCATCGCGACCACGCTCGCCGACCAGGTCCGCAAGGTGGAGGCCTACCGGGTCGAGAAGAAGTTCGCCGACGGCGTGAAGGGTCTTCACGTCTACGGCGTCAAGGTGACCCGCCCGACCGGGCTGGTCGCGTCCGACGTGCGCATCGCGCTCGCCTGACACACCTAAGTGAGCGGGCTGCCCGGTCCGGACCGAATGAGGCCGGGCCGGGCAGTCACTCCCCCATCTGAAAGGAACGGCGCACGATGATCCCTGTCAGCGAGATCGGCCCGCTGCTGATCACCGTGCCTGAACTCGGCGACGTGACCGACGCCGACGAGGCGCAGACCGCTTGCGTGCTGGCCTCCGGGGCGATCCTGGACTACATCGGCCGGCCGATCCTGGAGGACACCTACACCCACACCCTGCCCGTGCAGGCCGAGATCATCACCCGCGAGCAGGAGCCCAACGGCATGGTGGGCGTGGTGCGCCTGAAGGCACACCCGGTCACCGCGATCACCTCAGTGGTGCTCGACGGGGTGACCCTGGCCGCCGACGAGTGGTCCTGGGACGCCTCCCGGTATCAGCTGGTGGTCGACGAGGCGGGCGCCTACGAGGCGGCCGTCACCTACACCGCCGGCTACCCCGACGTCCCGCCCGGACTGCGGGCGGTGGCTAAGCGGGTCGCGCTGTCGATGCTGTCCAACCCGGGCGGGATCGCCTCCGAGCGCCTGGCCGACTACAACGTCACCTACGGCGACGGGGACTTCACCGCCCTCGAGCGCCGGGTGATGGACCGCTACCGCTCGGCCACCGGGACGATCCGCGCGTCATGACCGACTGCGTGGTGATCGTGCCGATGCTGGGCCGCGCTCACCTGATGGACCGTCTGCGGATCTCCCTGGCCACCAGCACCGAGCGGGCCAGGATCCTGTGGGTGGTCACCTCCGGGGACTTCGACGTCCTGGACGAGCTGCACGGCGACGACCACGTGATCACCCCGCCGAGGGCGCGCGGCGACTACGCCCACAAGATCAACGCCGGGGTGGATGCCAGCGACGAGCCGCTGATCTTCACCGGGGCGATCGACCTGCGCTTCATCCCGGGATGGCTGGAGGCCGCCGAGCGGCTGCTGTCCGACCAGGTCCGGGTGGTCGGGACCAACGACCTCACCAACGAGCGCACCGCCCACGACCACTCCACCCACACCCTGGTGGCCCGCGACTACGTGCAGCGGGGTCTGATCGACGGGCGGCCGGGCCTGCTGTGCGAGGACTACATCCACGAATACGTGGACGACGAGCTGGTGGGCACGGCGAAGAAGCGCGGGGCCTACGCGCACGCAGACGACTCGATCGTGGAGCACCTGCACCCGATGGCCGAGAAGGCCGAATGGGATGAGACCTATCTGCGGATGCGGACCCGGATGCGCGCCGATCGTGGGCTGTTCAACCGGAGGCGGGCACTGTGGACGTGACCATAGTGGTCGGCACCTACGGGCACCGCAAATGGATCGACCTGGCCCACGACCGGGCGATCCCGTCGGCGGTGCGCCAGGACGTGCCGGTGATCTTCCGCCACGAGGACACCCTGGCCGATGCCCGTAACGCAGCGATCCGCGCGGCACGCACCGAATGGGTGATCGTGCTCGACGCCGACGACGAACTCGGCGAAGGCTACGTGCCGGCGCTGGCCGGTGGCACCGCCGACATCCGGGTCCCCGCCCTGATCGAGGTGTATCCGGACGCCAGCCAGATGGAGATCCCACTGGCCGGCCGGGACATTGAGCAGGTCAACCCGATCCCGGTGTCGGCGATGGCCCGCCGCGAGCAGATCCTGGCAGCCGGTGGCTTCCAGCCGTGGCCGGCCTGGGAGGACTGGGCGCTGTGGCTGACGATGGTGCGCCGCGGGGCCACCTTCGAGCACATCCCGTGGGCCCACCTGTACGCCCACGTGATGCCCGGCTCGCGCAACCGCAGCGTGACCGATCCGGCCCGGCTTCACGCCGCCATCCGGGAGGCGTCGCGATGATCACCCTGATCGTGATGACCGACGGCCGCGGGCACTACCTCGAGCAGGCCGCCGCCACCTTCGACCGGCTGTCCGGACCGATCGCCGAGAAGGTGATCCACGACGACTCCGGAGATCCGGACTACGCGGCCTGGCTGAAGGCCACTTTCGACGGCTGGACGATCGTCACCACCGGGGCCCGTTCCGGTTTCGCCGGGGCCTACCGCTCGGCCTGGTCCTGGCTGCGGGACAACTGCCGCACCGACTGGGTCTTCTCCACCGAGGACGACTTCCTCTTCGAGCGCGACGTGGACCTGGACCGCGATGGCCTCGGTGATGCTGCTGCGGCCGATGGCCCAGATGGCGCTGCTGCGCCAGCCCTGGAACCGCGCCGAGCAGGCCGCCGGCGGCATCGTCGAGCAGCACCCCGACGACTACCTGGACCGCACTGACGGCACCCACCACTGGCTGCAACACCGCCGGTTCTACACCACCAATCCGCACCTGACCCGGCTGCGGTTCATCAAGACCCACGAGTGGCCGGAAGGCTCTGAGTCCGAGGGCCGCTTCGGGGTGGGACTGTTCGCCGCCGAACCGATGACCACCTGCGGCTTCTGGGGCCCTCGGGGCTCCGGACCGTGGGTGCGCCACATCGGCGCCGAGCGGGCCGGGACGGTGTACTGATGGCCGTGGTGGCGGTGACGATGGTCAAGAACGAGGCCGACGTCATCGAGACGACGATCCGGCACATCGCCGCCCACGTCGATCATGTGATCGTCGCGGACAACGGGTCGACCGACGGCACCCGCGAGCTGCTCGAGGAGCTGCCCTGCGAGGTGATCGACGACCCTGACCCCGCCTACTACCAGTCGCGCAAGATGACCGCCCTGGCCGACTACGCCGCCCGGGCCCGCGAGGCCGACTGGGTGGTCCCGTTCGACGCCGACGAGATCTGGATCTGTCCGGGCGGAGGCAGGATCGCCGACCGGCTGGCCGCGGTCGACGCCTGGATCGCCCCGGCCTGGATCTATGACCACGTGGTCACCGACGCCGACCCGGCCGGGGTGCCACCGCAGCAGGCGATGGGCCACCGGATGATCCGGCGGACTCGGCTGCACAAGGTGGCCGCCCGCTACGAGCAGGGCATGGTGATCGAGATGGGCAACCATCAGGCCACCTACCCGCAGCGGCCGGTGGTCGTTCCGGTGTGGGATGTCCTCGAGGTCCGCCACTTCCCGATCCGCTCGCCGCAGCAGTACCTGCGCAAAGCCCGACAGGGTGCGGCCGCGCTGGCCCTGACCGACCTGCCGGAGTCCACCGGGCAGCACTGGCGCGACTGGGACCGGCTGGCCGACCAGCAGGGAAGCCTGACCGACGCCTTCCTGGATCACTGGTTCTACCGCCACGACGATCCGCGCCTGGTCCTCGACCCCGCACCGCTGGAGGGCTCGTGAAGGTCCAGGTGATCATCGGCGGGCATGTCGACGACGACGCCGACCGGTACGCCGCCCGCCAATGGGTGGCCGGCTGGTACGCCGCCCGCGGGCTGATGCCGCTGGTATGTGTCAGCGACTCCCGGCCGTGGGCGAAGGCAGACGCCTATAACGCCGCTGTGGGGCTCACAGACGCCGACGTGGTGGTTCTGGCCGACGGCGACTCATTCGTGGCCGCAGAGGCCCTGCAGTGGGCGATAGGGCAGGCCGCGGAGGTCGGGTGGGCCGCCCCGTTCAGCCGGGTCAACCGGCTCGACGCGCAGGCCACAGCAGCCACCCTGGACGCCGACCCGGCCACCACCGAGGTGCCGCCGCAGATCAGCCTGGCCCAGGAGGTCCACGACTGTCTGCCCGGCGGGGGGATCGTGGCCATGCGCACCGACCTCGCGGTGGCCTGCGGTCCGTTCGACCCGCGGTTTCGCGGCTGGGGCGGGGAGGACTTCGCCCTCGGCAACGCCGCCCGCACCCTGTCCGGCAACTACGCCGCGCAGCGACCCGGTCCGCTGTGGCATCTGTGGCACCCGCCGCAGCCCCGCACCACCGAGCTCGACGAGGCCACCAACCGGCTGGCCATGCGCTACCGCATCGCGAAATTCCAGCCCGAGGCGATGCGCCACCTGATCGAGGAAGGCAGGCAATCGTGCAGCCCGAGCGCCTCATGACCACCCCGGTCACGATCAGCACCCCCGGGGCCTCCACCGGCACCGACATCCTCGGCCGTCCCACCCCCGGGACCGCGACCGTGCGGGCCACCCGCTGCCGCCTGGTCCGGACCGCCACGAACACCCCCGACCCGAACACCGACGGCCTGCTGGTGTCCACCCTGGCGGTCTACCTGCCCGCCGGCACCGGGGTCACCGACGCCGACACACTCACAGTCGACGGTGCCACCTATCAGGTGATCGGCGCCCCGGAGATCCTGGCCGGGGTGTACGGCGGGGGCTACGAGAAGGCCACTGTGCGCCTGGTGCAGGACGCCTCATGATGACCACCCCGGACGCCGCGGCCATCGCCCTGCTGCGCACCCTGTCGGCCGTGACCGCGCTGACCTCCACGCGGATCTCCACGGACTATCTGCCCGGCTCGGCCTCGATCCGGGTGACGCTGCTGCCCGGCGGGCAGGCCGAGCAGGAGCTCTGGCGGGCAAGCCTGCAGATCGAGTGCTGGGCCACCGACCAGATCGTCGCCGGGCAACTGGCCACCGCGGTCCGGACCTCGTGGCCGAGCGTGCGCGGGGTGGTCGACTCGTCGACCTGGTGCGCCGGGGCCTGGATCGAGTCGAATCCCACCTGGATGCCCGACCCGGAGTCCGACCGGCCGCGCTACATCCTCACCGTGGGCCTATGGCTGGGGCCACGATGACCCGCATCGACTGGGACGAGTCGGCGCTGGCAGAACTCGCCAGCCACGCGGCCATGCGCGACATGCTCGACGAGGTCGCCACGAAGGTCCGGGACGTCGCCCGCCGCAACGCCTCGGCCTACTACCCGGCCAGCCGCCGGGTGCAGGCCATCGTGACCGACTCCGGTGTGGACGGTCAGTCGGCCTATGCCGATGTCGGCTACGACCGGGACGCCTCCGGCTTCGTGCTGTGGTTCAGCGAGGTCGGCACCGCGAAGATGGCGCCGCGCCCGCACCTGCGCGCAGCGCTGGAACAGACCGGCATCTAACCACCCTCAAGACTCCCGGCGACCGTCGCCGGGTTACAGAAAGGAGCCCCGCCGTGGGCAACGCATCCAACATCAGCCTCGGGGCGGGCACTCTGTACGTCGCCGCCCTGGGATCCACCGAACCGACCGACGTCACCACCGCCCTGGCCGCGGCCTGGAAGGAGATCGGCTACACCGAGGAGGGCTCCGAGATCTCGATCGAGGTGTCGTCCGACCCGGTGGAGGTCGCCGAGGAGATCGACCCCGTCCTGCACGTGATGGCCGGCCGCACGGTGTCCATCAGCTTCGCGATGGCGGAGAACACCGCCCGCAACCTCACCCTGGCCCTCAACGGTGGCACCGTGTCCACCGCCGGTGGCGTGACCTCCTACGAGCCGCCGGCACCGTCGGCCGCCCAGCGCGTGATGATCGTCTTCGTGTCCGAGGACGGCCAGGAGCGCTGGATCTTCCGGCAGTGCTTCCAGGCCGGCACGGTGTCCGTGGCGCGCCGCAAGGGTGCCGACAAGGTCACCATCCCGGTGGAGATGCGCGCTGAGAAGCCCGCAAGCAAGCAGGCCTTCAAGGTGCTGTTCAAGGACAGCCGTAGCGGCGGCACGATCTGATGAGCACCAAGGTCCCCCAGGACCACAAGGCGCCGCAGGATGCCCTCGGTGCCGAAATCGCGGAGGTGGCCGGAGAGCCGGCCACCTTCGTGATGTTCGACCAGACCTGGGAAGTGCTGCGCAAGCCGCCCTCGCTGATGATCGCCCGGCTGGGCCGGGTCGACGAGGACGACCCTGCGTCCATCGGTGTGCTCGACCAGTTGATCGAGCACGCCCTGGGCAAGGAGCAGCACCGCCGCTTCCTGGCCGCCTACTTCGAGGCGGCACCGGCAGACGGCAACGACCAGGCGCTCTTCGAGGAGGCGATGACACACATCCTGTCCGCCTCGATCGGGCGCCCTACGAGCTGATCCTCGCTTTGCTCGGCTGGGCGGGTGCCGACTGGCACACCGTCCAGGCGAGGGCAGTCATGGCCGGGCTGATCGGGCCCGGACGCGCCGAGCACCTGCTCGACCTCGACCTCACACTCCTGCTCGCATTCATCGAGGGGATCCTGTGCGAGTCCGAGGAGAACGCCGAGCGGATCCAACAGATCTACGAGGACGCGAAGCCCGCCGCACCAGTGGTGCGTGGCGAGCAGCGCCGCGCCGAAGTCGCCGCATTCCTGGCCATGGCCGGGTGAGCTGATCGGGAAGGAGCCACAGCGTGGCCACACTGCTGGGCAATGCCTACGTGCGGATCCGTCCCGACATGGACGGCTTCCAGACCGAGGCGAACCGCTCGATCAGCACGGTGCTGAAGTCCGCGGCGAAGGTGGCGGCGATCGCCGCCGGCGGGGCTCTGGCCACCGTCGGGGTGAAGGTCCTCAAAGACTCGGTGGCCGAGGCCTCCAACCTCAACGAGTCGCTCAACGCCGTGCAGGTCACCTTCGGCAAGAACGCCAAAGGCATCATGGCCCTCGGCGAGAACGCCGCGAAGGCGCTGGGCCTGTCGAAGACGGAGTTCAACGGCCTGGCCGTGCGCTTCTCCAACTTCGCGCAGACCGTGGCCGGCAAGGGCGGCGACGTGGTCGGGACCATGGACGACCTGACCACCCGCGCCTCCGACTTCGCCTCGGTGATGAACCTCGACGTGAGCCAGGCCGCGGAGTTGTTCCAGTCCGGTCTGGCCGGGGAGACCGAGCCGCTGCGCCAGTACGGGATCGACCTGTCGGCCGCGGCCGTGCAGGCCCACGCCCTGGCGAAGGGGATCTGGAACGGCAAGGGCGAGATGACCGAGGCCCAGAAGGTCCAGGCCCGCTACTCGCTGCTGATGAAGTCCACGAACAAGACCGCCGGGGACTTCGCCAACACCTCCGACAGTCTGGCCAACCGGCAGCGCATCGCCAACGCCCAGTGGAAGAACGCGAAGGCGTCCATCGGGCAGGCGCTGCTGCCGGTGATGCAGTCGGTCACTGCGTTCATCCAGGAGAAGGTGGTCCCGGCCATCCAGACCTTCGGGGACTGGTTCACCCGTGACGGGATGCCGGCGCTGACCCGTTTCGGCGCCACCCTGCGCGACACCGTGCTCCCCCCGCTGAAGGCGGTGGTCGGCTGGCTGGTGCAGAACAAGGACATCATCCTTCCGATCGCCGGGATCATCGGCACAATGGTGGCCGCCTACAAGACGTGGGCCTTCGTCTCCGGGATCGTCACGGCCGCGCAGACCGCGCTCAACTTCGCGCTGGCCGCCAACCCGATCGGGCTGATCGTGATGGCCGTGGCCGGCCTGATCGCCGGGCTGGTGCTGCTGTTCAAGAAGAACGAGACCTTCCGCAACGTCGTGCTCGGCGCGTGGGAGGGCATCAAGAACGCGATCACGGCCGTGGTCGAATGGCTCAAGCCGTACCTGACGGCCGCCTGGGATGCGATCAAGGCGGCCGTGGAGGTCGTCTGGCCGATCATCCAGAAGGTCATCGAGCTCGCCTGGAAGTACATCAAGACCTACGTGGTCACCTACGTCAAGGTGATCAAGACGGTCGTGGAGGGGGTCTGGAAGGCCATCAAGTGGGCCACCCAGACCACCTGGGACGCCATCAAGGCCTTCATCATCGACCCGATCCGGGCCGCCTGGCAGATCATCAAGACGGTCGTGGGCAATGTCCGGGACTGGCTGTCGGAGACCTGGGGCAAGATCCGCGAGCGGGCCTCGACCGCCTGGCAGAACGTCAAGGACGCCATCCTCGGACCGATCCAGGCCATCTGGACCGGCATCAAGAACGCCCTGGGCATCACCGACAAGGGCGGGCTGAGCGACGACGGGCCGCTGGGCAAACTCGTCGGCGTGTTCCGCACCGTGGTCGACCGGGTCGGGAACGTGTTCAGCAAGATCAAGGACGCCATCGTCGAGCCGATCGCCACCGCGTTCAAATGGGTCAACGCCAACGTGATCAGCAAGCTCAACGAGAGCGTGCTGTCCAAATTCGGCGATAACGTCAAGATCCCGCTGCTGCCCATCCCCAAGGGGTATGCCACCGGTGGCATGGTCCGCGGTCCCGGGACCGGGACGTCCGACTCGGTGCTGGCCAGGCTGTCCAATGGCGAGTACGTGGTCAACGCCCGGGCCACCGCCCAGCACCGCGGCCTGCTCGAGGCGATCAACTCCGGGCGTGGCACCGGGCCATCGCTGGCCGCCTCGAATACCAACTGGCAGCCGCCCAACGTCGGCGACATGGTGTCGAAACTGTTCAAGAAGGGCGCCCGCGCCGCGATCAACCTGGTCGCCAACCCGGCAATGGACTACCTCGAGAACACCTTCGGCGGCACCTTCGGCGGGAAGATGGCCATCACCGGATTCCGGACCATGCTGGAAAGTGTCCGGTCGTGGGCCGACGAGCTGTCCCTGGCGCCCACCCCGCTGATGGAGGCGCTGGCCTCCCGCTTCGAACGGATGGCCGACGACTCCACCTGGGTGGGCGTGTCGACGTGTCTGCGTAACGTCAACCTGGCGCTGCAGGCCCTCGGCCAAAGATTCGGTTTCACGGTCAACGGTTTCGCCACCGCACAGCGTGCGATCGACGCCACCATGGGCGTGATCCGGTCCGGACAGATGAACGACGGCCAGCCGCCGCGCGGATCGCTGCTGTTCTGGGATGCCGGGGTCGGGAACTCCGCCGGCCACATCGCCGTGGGCGACGGCAAGGGCAACTTCATGAACAACTTCGGCCGGGCGATCGTGGAGAGCCTGCCGCTGGACTCCGCGAGGTCCGGCTACCGCGGATGGGCCTACCCGTGGGCGCTGATCGCCGGGGGCAAGAAGTACGACTCCGGTGGGTGGCTACAGCCCGGCTGGACCGCCACCTACAACGGCACCGGCAAGCCCGAGGCGATCCTGACCAGCGAACAGTGGGACACCCTGAACTCGAAGCGGCGCGGGAACTCCTTCCACTTCGAGATCCACGAGGCCCAGCCCACCACCGAGGACGCGATCCTGGCCGCGTGGCGCCGCGCTGATGCGCTCTACGGGGGTATCTGATGCCGATCCTGGTCCCCACCCCGCCCACCGACGGCGAGGCGATCTTCCCGAGCCTGTCCCTGGCCCGGGCCGGGGTCGAGCTGTGGCTGACCCGCGCCAACGGCTGGTACGTGCTGCGCGGCATCGAAGGCCTGGACAATCCTCCGGTGTCCCTGCTGGTCGACGAGCCGGCCACCTGGGATGGCGGACTGTTCCGCGATGCCCGCTACGCCCCGCGCGAGGTGTTCATCCCGCTGCACCTGCAGGCCGACGACAACGCCGAGCTGCGCGATGCGGTGCGTGACCTGGCCAGCCTGCTCGACCCGAAGCGTGGCGCGGTCACCCTCACGGTGAACCACCCGGACGGGCGCACCCGCAGCATCGACGGCTTCCTGGCCGCCCCGCTCGGGCAGGCGCTCGGCGCGGCCGAGGCGATGACCTGGCGGCGTATGGGCCTGTCCCTGCGCTGCCCGGACCCGTTCTGGACCGGCGAGGAATCCAGCACCAGTCTGGTCGTGTCCAGTGCCTCGGTGGACTTCCTCGGCGACCCGTTCCTGCCGCTGGCCGTGTCCGACTCCCAGGTGGCCGGCACCCTGACCGTGAACAATGAGGGCGACGCCGACGCCTACCCGGTGTGGACCGTCAGCGGTCCGGCCTCCACCATCACCATCGACGTGGACGGCCGCACCTGGTCGACAAGTTCCGCGCTCGGAGCAGGCGAGGTCCTCACCGTGGACACCCGCCGCGGCGCGCAGAGTGTCGATGTCGACGGCACGGCAGCCTGGGGCAGGCTGGCCGCAGGCGCCGACCTGGCACCCTTCCCGCCCGGCACCACCGGGGTGGGGGTCGACATCACCGGCGCCACCGATGACACCGTGCTCGAGGTCACCTGGTCGCAGAAGTGGCTGACCGCATGGTGAGCGGCTGGCGGGTCGACGTGCGGGACCCCGACCTGTACCCGATCGGGATCTGCGACGTGTTCACCAGCCTCAAGCTCGTGCTGCGGCACCGCCGCGCGGGTGCGTGGAGCCTCACCCTGCCCGCCGACCACCCGCAGGCCGCGCTGTTCACCGAAGGCGCTGGGATCCTGGTCTGGGCGCCCTGGTCGACCACCAGCCCGGTACTGTCCGGACCGGTCACCCGCTTCGAGCAGGTCACCCGCAACGGCGACAAGGACTCCGAGCTCGTGGTCGAAGGGGTCGACGACACCGCACTGTTGGCCGACCGGCTGGTCCTGCCCAATCCGGCCTCGGCGATGTCCGCCCAGGACGTGGACGCCTACTGGACGACCACCGGGGCGGCCGAGAAGGTCATCCGGGACCTGGTCGACTACAACTGCGGCGACGCCGGGCTGGCCTACCGCAGGCTGTGCGACGCCGACCCGGACGGTAGGCGGGCCGCCGGTCTGCTCGCAGGCTCCCAGCGCAGCGTCTCGGCGCGCTTCGACAACCTGCTCACCCTGGTCGGGGAAGTCGCCGCCACCGACAACCTCGCCCTCGAGGTCGTGCAACCCGGCGGGGACATCCAGGACCGGCATCTTCGGGTGTGGCAGCCGGTCGACCGGTCCGGACAGGTGCGCCTGTCGCAGTCCGCCGGGACGCTGGTGTCGGCCACCGCGAACATCGCCGCGCCCACCGCCACCAACGTCCTGGTGGCAGGCGGCGGGGAGGGCACCGCCCGGGTGCTGGTCGAACGCTCCGCCGACACTCTGGCGGCCTCCTGGCGCAGGCGCATCGAAACCTTCCGGGATGCCCGCGACACCTCCGACACCGCGGTCCTGGCTGAGCGTGGCGATGAGACCCTGGCCGACGCTGCGGTCACCGCCGGGATCAACCTGGTGCCGGTCGACACCTCGGCGCAGTCCTACGGCCACGACTACGGCCTCGGAGACCTGGTCAGCGTGGACATGCCCGGCGGGTCCTACACCGACGTGGTGTCCGGCGTGGACATCAGCCTCACCGCCGCCGACGCCGTGGTGATCACCCCGCAGATCGGGGACCCGGACCTGGCCGACATCAAAAGCCCAGCGATCTACCGCCGCATCAAGGACCTTGTGCGGCGCCTGGAACAACTAGAGAGGCGGCAGTGATGGCGCAGAACTCGTGGCCGTTCGTCGGCGGTGGCGGCACCGCAGTCAACGAGGACCAGTGGTCGATCATGGCGCGCTTCTGGGCGCAGTCCGGCGTGACCGACTACGCCAACACCCTCGAGGTGTACGGCGACTCGTCGGGCCGGCAGGTGAAGGTGAAGACCGGCCGGGCCTGCGTGCGCGGGCACTGGTACGAGAACACCGCTGTGGAGACCGTCGCGATCGCCGCGAACGCCTCCGGGAATCCGCGCATCGACCGGATCGTCCTTCGCCTGGACCCCTCGGCCAACAGCATCGTGCTGGCCGTCGTGCAGGGCACCCCGGCCGGATCCCCCTCGGCGCCGGCACTCACTCAGACCGACGTCGGGACCTACGAGCTGACCCTGGCGCGCGTGGCGGTGGCCAATGGCGCCTCCACGATCGCCGCCGGGGACGTCACCGACGAGCGCACGTACGTCGATGGGGTGTACGGCAACTGGACCCCGGCGATCACCGGGTCCGGCGCCAACCCGACAGCGAACTCGAGCACCGGGCGCTACGTGAAGAACGGCAAGCAGCGCAGCGGGTGGGGACGGATCGTCGGCTTCACCTACGGCGGCTCCGGCACCATCCGGCTGTCCCTGCCGGACACCCCGAAGACCACGTCGGGCTACACCCGGCTGGGCATCATGCAGATCTACTCATCGGTGACCGGCACGCTGGCGATGTTCCAGCTCGAACTCAACGGCACGGTGGCACAGCCGGTTCGGCAGACCCACGGCATGGCCGAGGACGGCGACTCGCTGGTGGCGCTGAAGTTCCTGACCGGCTCGGATATGTCGACGTTCATCACGTCCGGAACCGTCACCATCGAATACTCGTTCGACTACGAAGCCGCCTAGATCCGTACCTGACAAGGAGCACCCATGGCCCGCAATCTCTACGGCTGCACCTCCGCCGACTTCACGCTCACCGAATCGGGGCGGGTCGTGGCCGGCGCCACCGCCACCGTGTGGACCGCGCGCACCGGCGGCACGCAGATCACCGACCTCACCGACATCGACGGCGATGCGATCACGCTGGTCACCTCGGATGCCGATGGCGGGATCAGGTTCTACGGGGTCGACGGGGACAAAGACACCTACTGGCTGGACACCGGCACGGGTGCGCGGATCGCGGTGCGGCCTGCGGACCTCACCGGGGAGATCGGCCCGACCCCCGACCTGACGATCGGGACGGTGACGACAGGCACCGCGGCCGCCACGATCACGGGAACAGATGCTTCCCCCGTCCTCAACCTGACGCTGCCGTCCGCCGGCGCCAACGGCGTGAACACCGCCGCCATTCAGGACGGCGCGGTGACCGCCGCGAAGATCGCCGACGATGCCCATCCCGTGTCCTCACTTCGTCGTGACTCTGCGGCGGCCTGGGCCGCGCGGGCATCCATCCCCCGGCAGGCCAAGATCATGCAAGACCTGGCCGCCGTTCAGTCCACCGGCAAGACTCACCGCACATCCGGCAAGGTGGGGCCTCGTGGCCGACCACCGACGGGAAGATCCTGGTGCAGTCCATCGAACTGACCGGCTCCCAACGGCACCACCCGGTTCTACGATCTTCAGCGGTTCAACTCAGGCGACACCGTGTGGCCCCCGCAGTCGCCTGGGCCCACGTACAGCGTGCATCCGATCATCGACGATCTCGGCCCCATCGCCCTGTCGGGGTCGTATATCGGTGGGTCGCACGGCTGGCGCTGCTGGAAACTCACCATCGTGGGGCATGACAAGACCTCCGCCGACCTCGGCTCCCAGTGGGCCGGTGGCAGTGGGAAGGTCTACACGCTGGCGGCCGTGGTGGGGACGTCCTGTGGTTCCTGGAGCCCGTCAAGTCGCAGTCTGGTGGCTCGTTCACCCCGGACTACACCGGCATCACTTCGGGGCGGGTGATGACGCATTCCGCTGGCGCGGTACATACCTCGTCGGTGACCGCTGCCGCCAACGCGACAAGCGATCAGTTGTACCCGACCTCGACCGGTGTCACCGTGTCATGCGAAACACCGAGGGCACGACCGACGGGATCACACCCATCGTCATCACCTGCACCTACACCGTCCCCGACTACAAGTCGTTCATCGACACCGCCGTCGCGAACGTCGGTGGAACGCTGACGGCCTGGGCCGCTGCCGCAACGCCGGGGCTTGTATTCACGGACACGATCGAGTGCTACGGCCCCCTGACCCCTGCTGCGGCGGCAACTGACGTTCAACACCGCCCAGTTCCTCGACTACTCGTCGGGCGCGCTTCAGGCGATCCCTCGACAACCCCCGCAATGGTTCGGTCAAGCACACGGCGCCAGGGTTCAACGCCAAGAACGGCTTGACATCAGCGCGGGGCGTCCTGACCTCCGCGATCGGAACGTCCACGACGTGGGCGACGTCCGACCTCGTCAGCGCGGGCACGCCGCCGACAGAGATGCAGCAACAGGCCTTGAAGTCTGACGGCACCACTGACCTCGCGTTGCAGATGGGCTGCGAAGCGAACACGAGCACCGCCGCCAACCGACTGACCAACTCGACCCGTCACCAACTCCTTGTCGTCAGCAGCACCAAGAAGATGTACCCGGCGTACTGGTCGAGCCCCACGGTCAACGGTGCCGTCGTCGCAGCCGGCACGGTGCATAACACGCTGGCGTATCGCTACTACCCGCTGTTGCTCCCCGGCGGGGTCATGCCGACATGAGCGCCACAACCAAGGCTGACGGCCGCACCCTGCCGTGGCGGATCTTCCGCCGCACCGTCAAGCCGTACGCCCTGGCCGTGTCCATCTCCACCTTTGTGGTGTCGTACGCCATCCTGGCCGGCGCCGCGATCGGTCAACTGTTGAACGAGTTCCCCGGCCAGCTCGTCGGGGTGGCAGGCTTCGCCGCGGTGATGCTGCTGTGGGTCGGCTGGTGGTGCCAGCGCGACGACTGGATGGCGCACGGCCTGTTTATCACCGTCGGGGTGTGGGCAGGGGTGTGGGCCGTGGTCATCTACGACACGACATGGACCAGCGTTAGCGGCTGGCTGGCGTTTGCATGGTCGGTTGCCAGCGGCGGCGTGGCTGCTGGAGGTGTTCGACAGGAGCAGCGATGAGCGGCGCATGGATAGCGTTCTGGGCCGCCGTCCTGGCCCCGGCCAGCCTCTACCTGGCCAAGCGGCTCATCGACTACGTGCTCCCCCGGACCAGCACTGGCCCTTTTCTCGACCGTTTCAGCCGTCCCGAACAAGTCCAAGGAGGACACCGATGAGTAACATCCTGCGACGACTCAACTACATCGAACCGGCACGGGTGCGTGCGGTGTGGACCGCCGTGGTCATGCGTGCTGGCCTCGGCCGGGGTGGCGGTGTCCACCGACGTCGATGCGACCGTCACCGGCGCCATCGGTCTGCTGTTCGCCCTGCTGGCCCTGGTCCAGGGGCGAGACCACCCGGGCCGCGACGTACTCACCGGCCACGGTCGACAAGGTCCGCGATGAGGGATTGGACGACTACTGATCATGGGCAAGATCCTCGGCAACGCC
>JADJQR010000007.1 GCA_016712675.1 bacterium | reverse complement strand
ACGATCATCAAGGGCGAGCCGTGGCGGGGCGACTCGGCGACGTCGAACTACGCCACCTACATCGTCGAGTACGGCAAGATGGCGGGTGCGATCAAGGAGTTGATCGACGAGGGCTACCCGATCCTGTTCTACAACGGGCTGCTGTCGAGCGTCCGCTACTCGGGCAGCCTGACGGCCGCGTACCTGAGCGAAACGATCTTCCTGGACGACTTCTCAACGCTGGTCAACGCCGCCGGTCCGGTGACGATCACACAGAACGTCCACTACGTCTCGCACCTGCGGCGCGGGCACTTTCAGCATTTCCTGTGGACCGGTGCAACGACGACCATCGGGACTGCCGGCGTCATCAGCTCGACGCGCCATGGCCCTGGTGGCGACCTGACGATCGGGGCGCCGGTCAGCGCGGCCCCGGTGGACTCATGGCAGCCGATCTTCCCGGAGGCTGGACGCCAGGGCAACGGGGGGGCCGGGGCGCCAAACGACTTCGTGCATCTGTGCTCGTCCGGCCAGCAGGAGGAGTGGGCCAGGTTCACGCGATCGGCGCTCGGCGCCGCCGCAGCGGTCAGGCCCGCACCGAACCGCATCTATCGCCGGTGAGCCGGGTATAGTTGCCCGGTTGCCCGGGCGCCAGGAGCGTCGCCGTGGCACCCATCCTCACACACCCGTGTGCGCTCAACAAGACAGCCGTGGTCACGGTTCAGGACCGCTGGGCGCCCTGCTCGATCGACGAAAGCAACCAGAACGGGACGTGGACGACCAACAGCGGCGCCCTGAGCGCCGCGTCGTCGTACATCCACCAGACGGCGGCACCGTCCGGCGCGTCCGCCGCTACCAACGGTCGGTATGTGGTGACGAACATCGAGCCCTGCAACCGGCTGGAGTTCCGGTTCGCGGTGAACGACTCCAGCGACCCGAACAACATGGTGGTTGTGGGTCGCCTGTGGCTGCTCGACGAGGCCGGGGTGTCCAACGACGTCACGGAGTTGCTCGGCGAGTACGCCGGCGACCTGACGATCACCAGCGGCAACACCGCGCTCGCCACGGGCTCGAAGATGCTCAACGCCACCGGCACCTCGAAGTGGGCCGACACCATCGCGTTCTCGCCCGACCGCACATACGGCGGCGCGCAGGTGGTGGGGAGCGTTGCCGATGACGCCGCGGCTGTTCTGAGTGTGGATTTCCGCGGCAAGCGCGGGTACGTTCTGGAGTTGAGTTCAACCGGCGGGAGCGCCGACGCGATCCTGCCCATGCACCGGCGAATCTGATCCGCACAGCCTGGAGGCCCCCCACGATGTCCTGGTACGACCCCGACGCCGTTCTGACCTACCCCTCCGACCTGACCTGGGAAAAGGCGATGGTGCTCCTGCACCACTACGAGGTGGGCCGGAAGACCAACGACCGCATGGTGCGGTGGCGCGAGATGATCGACGCCATTTACACCCAGCACGGGTTCCAGGCGTTCGACGCGGCGACGGAGCTGCGCGAGAACGACAGCCCCACGCTCCTCCTGTTCGAGCCCGGCAAGCCGCACTCCGAGCGGCATCGGCTGCCCGAAACATGCTTCCGCGATCCGGTTCCCCTGTTCGCCGCGATCAACGACGCCGAGCGGCGGCACAACGAGAGGTACGAGGCGCTCCACGAGAAGTACCGCAACGACAAGGCCGCCGGCAAGAAGGTGTCCGAGCCGGCCATCAAGAAGGTGCCCCTCACGCAGATGCCCAGCCAGGAGGACACCGCCGGGCTCGGGCTCACCCAGGCCCAGCCTGCGACCGCGGCGATGCGCGAGGGCGATGTCGTGATGAACGGGTCAACCCCCTGCGAGCTGGTGCGGGAGAACGGCCGCATGGTGCTCCGCCCGCTCGCGGTGATGCAGCCGCCCGAGGTCGCGGCCCCCGTTGGCAATGATCGTGCCCAGCGTCCGGCACGGCGCAAGGAGCCCAAGCGAAAGGCCGAGCCGCCACCCCCGCCGGCGAAGGCCCGCAAGAAAGGTCATCGGGTGGCCTAAATGGTGATGGAGCCAACGCCCCCAAGGCTCCCCACCTTGTCGGAGATGAGCGCTCTGACGCGATGCGAGCGCGATGTACTCCGGCTTGTCGGGTTGTGCAAGTCAGACCGTGAGATCGCCAGGGCGTGCAGCCGAACCGTCGGCACCGTCAGGTTCCACCTCTACCACATCAGGGTCAAGCTCGGCGTGCGGCGCCGCGAGCACCTCGCGCTGGTGGCGGTTCTTCGCGGGCTGTCTCGGGCCCCTTCTGATCTGTGACATGGTCCATATCCACGACCAGCACGAGGAGCGATCGCCCGTCGGACGGGTCGGCCGTCAGTATGGCGGCGTTCCGCTCCGTGCCCTCCACGACGTCGAAGCGTCGCCCGGGGTACTGCTCGTGGCTCGGCAGCGTCAACCAGCAGATGCCGCGGTCGATCGGGGCGGCGTGGCCGCGCTCGAGGACGGCAAGCAGCCACGGGTCACTGGCCATCTTGGCGACCAGCGCCATGGCGGACTCGGGCGTGAGGCGTTCGAGGCGTTCCTTGGCTTCCTCTGCGCGGGGGTGCAGGCTGGGCATGAAAGGACGGTAGGAGCATGAGCCGATACCCAGGACGGCGCGGCAGGACGGGGAAACTGGTGCGGTCAACCGGGCCGATCGAGGTGAGGCCAGACGAGCCGCCCGCCAAACCAGACTTCGAGATCGGGCTTGGGATCACCAAGGCGCTGCGGTTCCTCGCCACCCGGCTGCGGGCTGGCAAGATGGCCACCGACGAGCTGGACAACACGATCAAGTTCGCGGTGAGGATCAGGGACAGCAAGAAGGCCAACCCGACGGCCCAGCTCGCGGCGGCGAACCTCATCCGGCTCATCAACGCCGACCTGGACCGCACCGCGGCAAGGCTCATCAGGGCCGAAGCCGACGTCACGATGGGCGGAGCCGGCAGCGGCGGGACCACCGTTGGGGCCACGGCGAGCGGCGACCCAAAGGCCGGGGGCGGCGTGACGGTCAACATCCTGATCGCCGGGCGGCCTTGATGGGGGGGTGCTGGTGTGGGCTCCTCGATCAACTTCTATCTGGAGCCCAAGCAGATATCGTTCTTGCAGGCCGCCGATGACGAGGTGCTGTACTCGGGCGGGTTCGGCGGCGGCAAGACCCTGATGGTGTGCCTCAAGGCATTTGTGCGAGCCCAGCACCCCAGGGCGGTGGAGGTCCTGTGCCGGGCGGTCGAGGCGGACGTGCATGACACGATCCTGCCCACGCTGTTCGAGGGCAACGGCGCCACGCCGGCAATCCTGCAACCGGGCTGCTACATCTGGAACAAGGCGCGGAAGTGGATTCGGCTGCTGGGGCCGGGGCAGATGCCGCTCGGCATAATCCGATACCGCGGGCTAGGCGCGCACAACCAGCACAACCTCGAAAAGATGGGGTTCCGCGGTCAGAACGTGACCGGGGTGGGGATAGATCAGGTCGAGGAGATCAGCAGCAAGCAGTACAACAACGTGCTGGGGCGCGTCCGCGTGACGGACGAGGGCTTGACGCGGCAGGTCTACGGATCGGCGAACCCGTCCGCGCCGTCGCACTTCCTCGCCCAGCGGTTCGGGATCAGGTCATCCCACTCGCCGGAGGTGACGCCCGAGATCGTGACGACGCTGGAGGCCAACGGGCGAAAGAACACGTTGCGGGCCATCCTGACGTGCCCGGCGGAAAACCCGCACCTGCCCGCCGACTACCTCGCTCGCCTTGCGTCCTACACGGGCGTCGAACGCCTCCGCTATGTGCTCGGGCGGTGGGTGGCGTCCGAGGGCATCGTGTACGACAACTTCCTGCGGGACACCCACGTCAAGGACCGGCCGGGCCCGTGGGCACGCGCCATCGTGGCGATCGACGACGGCACCTCGAAGCCCGCGGCGATGCTGCTGGTCCTGATCGACAACGACGGGAGGCGGCACTACGCCGAGGAGTGCCACCGCGCGGGCATGAGCGACCACGAGAAGGTCATGCGGGTGGAGGCGTGGAGCCACAAGTACGGGCCGCTCGACGCGGTGGTGGTGGACCCGGCAGCCGCGGCGCTGAAACTGTCGCTGTCCCGCGTCGGGCTCCCCGTGTTCGACGGCCGCAACGAGGTCAGGCCCGGCATCAGCGTTGTTCGTTCGGGGCTGGACCCGGGCGTGGACGGCGATCCGGGGTGGACCATCGCGGAGCGGTGCGTGAAGACCATCGGGGAGCTGGAGGGGTACATGTGGGACCCCAACAGCAAGGACGAGAAGCCGATCAAGAGGGACGACCACGGGCCGGACGCGATCCGGTACGCCGAGCAGCACCTCTACGCCCCACCGGCGCTGGTCTTTGCGATCGACCCCGACATGGAGGCGGTGGCAAAGCACGCCCAGGCGGCATGGCGGGGAACACTGGTGCATGAGCACCCCATCGGGCGCGAGATGGACATGAGCCTCGCGGCTGGTCGGTGGCGGGACATCACCCTCGAGCGCGACGCCAAGGGGCCGCTGCGGCTGTGGCGGAAGCCGGTCCGCGACCTTACGGCGAAGATCAACATATTCGTCTCGGTCGGGCACGGGCAGAATCAGAGCCACCTGGTCATGGCGGACATGCGGACGAAGCAGATCACGGGCGAGTTCGTGGCACCCATCACGCCCGAGCGGCTTTCGCGGGTGGCGGCCATGCTGGCGCTGTACTTCGGCGACGAGGACGGGCAGGCGTCCGTCGGCGTCATGGCCAACACCCCGGGCAAGGTGTTCGCGCAGAGCCTTGGGCAGATCGGGTACGGGGCGGACCTGTGGGAGCCGGACCCCAAGGAGTTCGCCGAGGCGGTCGGGATGCTGCGGGCGGCGTGGGAGACGCGGGCGTTCGCCGAGCCGACCGCGCAGGCGATTGCAACCGCCCGGCAGTACGTCTACTCGGGCTCGACGATCATGCACGCGAGCCTGGTGGGCGACATGGAGCGCCGGGGCCAGTACGCCGACGGCATCATCGCCCGCGCGGGCCTGTGGCGGGCTATCGCGGGCCAGGAATACAGCCACGACCCGGGGCTGGAGCACCTCCCCGGCACGCTTGGCGACCTGCGGGAGCGGGCAAAGGCCGGTTTGATCCGCACGGGCACGAGGCGCTAAGGTTCATGGGTTGCACGGGCGCTCAGAGAGCGCCGCGATGCTGACCAACCGCTCCACGATGCCTGACGCCGCGAGACTCCTGCGGTTTATCCGGGAGGCGAGGCGGTCCCCGGCGTCTCCGGTGCATCGGCTGTCCAGCTTCATCAAGATCGCGCACCGGCAGATCGGCGGGGCCTGGTGGGCTGGCGGGGCATCGGTTGGCGGACGGACGTTCTCAAACTCAGAGCCGTATTCAATGCTCGGTGAGACGGTCCGCACCTATCTCCCGCACCTGATGGGCGATGGGATCATGCCCACGATCGACCCGCTGATGTCCCAGAACCGTGGCTGGGCGAAGATTCTGCAACTGCGGATGCGCAAGTGGGTGGACGACACCGGGTACGTCGGCATCGACGAGGCGTGCCTACTGGACGCCCTGTGCGGGATCAGCGTGCAGTACGTGACGCGCAACGTGGGCGGCCCGATGTTCTCCGACGGGGCCGACATGATCGACACCGGCTCGCCCGTGGCGCTCCGCGTGCCGGTCGAGCGGATGGTGGTGTCGCCAGATGCGGAATCGTGGGACACAGCGCCGGGCATCGGGCACTACTACGAGGCGGATCGGTCGGCCATGCTCGAGCGCGGCGTTGGAAACCCGGACGTGCTGATGAAGTGCCGGAACGTCTGGGACCAGAGCGATTCGGACATGGTGGCGCGGGAGGAGAAGTACGACGGCGACCGGACATCCGACCAGTACCTTGAGGACAAGATCAGGCTCTACGACCTGGTGTACACCTACGCCGGGCGTCGGTTCTGCTGCACGCTCCCGGCTGAGGAGGGGCACGAGGGCTTCGTTGTGGACCCATACGAGATCATCGACGAGCCCGAGGGGAGCCGGTACGTCGTCACGGCGCTCAACACGATCCCCGGGAGCCTGACGCCGGTATCGCCGGCGATGGTCATCATGGACGCCCACCTTGCCAAGTCGCGGGCGCTGTCGAAGCTCATGGAGCAGATCGAGACGCTGAAGCGCAAGTTCGTGTTCAAGCCGGGCCAGCAACGGTTGGTCATGTCGCTGCTGGACCCCAACGGCGATGCGTGGGTGGCGGGTGACCCCGACTCGTTCAAGGAGACGGTCATCGGCGGGATGGTCAAGGAGCTGCTGGACGGGTACGGGTTCCTTGACGCCCTCGGCAAGCAGATCGGTCCGAACGTGCAGCTCGCGGGCGGGAGCGATGATCCGTCGGACACGGCGACGGGAACAAGCGTGCTCGCCGGCAACGCCGCGGTGGTGCTGGGGTACTGGAAGCGCAAGATCAACGATGGTCGCACGGCGGTCCTGCGCCGGGTGGCGTCGATGCTGACCAACTCCTACGAGCGGATGGAGTTCGAGATTCCCGCCGGCCCGGGAGTGTCGATCCCGGTCGTGTGGGAGCCGTCGAGGCACCAGCTCTCCTACGACATGTTCAAGTACGGGGTGAAGCCGTCGTCGAACATGGCGGGCATGGACGCGCGGGCGAGGCTGCGGAGCATGGCCGAGCTGTTCACGGCCCTGCCGAACATGGTGCAGGTGGTTGTCGGGCTTGGCGGCGACCCGAGCAAGGTGGTCCGCGTCCTGTCCGACCTGGCGGAAGCCCCGGAACTGGACGAGATGCTGCCGACGCCGGATATGCGGTCGATCCAAATGCTGCTGCTCCAGAACCTTGGGCAGTCCGGGAGGTTGACCCCGGGCGGAATGCCGGGCATGGCCCCAGGAATGGCCCAGGGCATGGCGCCGGGCATGGCCCAGGGTCAGTTACCAGCCGCGGGCCCCATGACGCCCTTGGCGCAGGTGCAGTCTGACGCAGGCAGGTCGGTCCCGGCGTGACAGCGGGCGGGTTAGGCGATACGATGCCCGCGAGAGGTGGAGCTAAGGAGCTCCACTGTGCGGACGATCGACACCCACTGCAACAACCTGTGCAACCAGGCTATCCGTGTCGAGGCAATCGACGAGCCCGGGTGCGGCGGCGCGAACCACAAGTACAACATCATCGGACCGTCGCGGCAAATGCTCGGCGTCGGCGAGGTGCCGACGTTCGGCCTGAACATCCGCTTTCAGGATGGGCCGCTCAAGGAAGCGGGTGTCAACGGCGTCACGAACGAGGCGCTGCTGGCGGTGCTGATCGACCGGATGCGGGGATTCCAGCGCGGGCCGTTCGCGTGTGATGAGAACGCCGCGGTGCTGACGGCGCTCGAAACGGCGATGGCGATCCTGCACGCCAGAACGCAGAGGCGAGACAAGGCGGGCGTCGAGGGCACGCACGGCAAGGCTCCGGGCGACGGGGCGTTTGTTGACCTGGAAGCCGACGCGATGCCGAACGAGGCGATCCGCGTTCCGATCAAGCAGACCGGAATCGTGGGTATGGGTGCCGACGCCGCGGAGGCCGGGGCATGAGCCCGGTGAACCCGAACGACAAGTACGTGGCCGTGTGCATGTCGAAGGTGCGCCGGAGCGAAGAGGGCGCCAAGGAGCACGCGGCGGCGTTCAGGAAGCGGCACCCCGGGAGCAAGGCGCACGAGTACGAGTGCCACGTGTGCGGCTACTGGCACGTCTCGTGCAACACCGCGACCGCCAAGTACATGCGCAAGAGCAGCGGCACACCGGCAAGGGCGAGGTACACGAAGCGGGTGCGGGCGCACGAGGAGCGGCTGCGGCGGGAGAGGGATGTTGAGCAGTGACCCCCCAGTCCCGCTCGCGGCTGGCGACGGCCGCGGGTGGTTTGCGAGAGGAGTAGGCGTGAGCACCAGGCAAGACGACAACCCCGGATACCCGATCGTTCCAGGCGCTGTGGACCACATCGACGACGAAGCCCTCTTGGTTGAGTTGATAGAGATGCTGGAGTCGCCCGAGTTCATCAGAAAGCGCCTCGGTTATGACCACTGGCGGGTTGGATCGATTGACGTACTTCGGGCGAGATTGTTTGAGGTGCGGCGTCGGGCGAGCCCCGAAGCGTCGCACACCCGCCGATTCCGAAAGAAGCCGGTCGAGGTCGAAGCGATCCAGTGGTGGCCACCTGGTCATGTCGGGCACGTGCCCGTCATCGGCGTCGAAAGGGGGCCACGCGCGGACCAGCCGTGGGGCGTGCCGACGCTCGAAGGGTTCATGGTCGCCAACCCTGGCGACTGGATCATCACGGACGTCAAGGGCGAGAAGTACCCGTGCAAGCCCGACATCTTCAAGGCGACGTACGAGCCGGTTGACCAGCCAAAGGGATTCTGGGGCGGCTTGGTCGAGAGGGTTTTTCGGCCGAACACCGTGCCAGCCAAACAGTGACCCCCAACGGGCGCCGTGGCCGGTGTGTGCCGGCCCGGCGCTTTTCACGAAGGAGCGACCATGCAGTACGGCTACATCCTGTTCCTCATGCTGATGGCCCACGCCGTCTGCGACTTCGCACTCCAGTCAGACTGGATGGCCAAGGCCAAGGCGTCGATCGTGCAGTCCGCGGGCCTGCCGTGGTGGTACGTCATGGCGATGCACTGCCTCATCAACGCGGCGGGCGTCTACGCCGTGGCGGCGTATGTCGGCGTGTCGGCCCCGCTCTGCGCCATGATCGCCGCGATGGAGTACATCGCGCACTTCGCAACCGACGCGACCAAGAGGCGGCTCTACATCAGCGCCATTTCAGACCAGGCGTTTCATGTCGTCGCCAAGGCCGCGTGGGCGTGGGTGTGCGTTGTCGGCGTCGAGGGGGCGGCATGAGCAATCCAGACCTAGACGACCGCGAGCGGCGCCGAATGCAGGACGTGCTGGAACAGGCGAGGAAGCTGGTGGAAGGCGCCGGGTTCGACGCCGCGATCATCATGGCGACGTACCAGACCGAAGAGGGCGACACCGCCTGCGTGCAGGCCAACGCCGGCAACTGGTACGCGCAGCTCGGGATGGCAACGAGCCTGATAACGCGGCGGAAAGAACAGGACGCGCTCGAACAGCGTCAAAAGGAAGAGGAGGACTGACGATGCCGCTCTACCCAATCAAGTGCGGGTGTGGCTTTGCGGGCGACGTGTTCGCCAAGGTGGGGGAACTGGACTCTGGGGGACAACTCTGGTGCCCATTGTGCGGCACCAGGGCGGAGCAGGACTACGCCCGCAAGGCCATCGGGGTCTTGCGGAACGAGCTCCACGGGCGCCGCCGCGAGAGCATCGAGATCGCGGCAAAGCCCCACGAGGTCGCGCGGCTGCGACGCATGTACGGCGACTCGGGAAAGTGCTGGCAGGATGACGGCTCCGTGCGGTTCACCGACAAGAGCGACGCCGCGGCGTTCTTCCGCAAGGAGGAAGAGGTCAAGAAGCGTCTGCGTGAAAAGAAGGCCGCGCGTGACGCCAAGGCGAAGGGGAAGGTGTGACGAGGCGGCGCAAGCCCCTGACCGAACCCGACTGGTCATCGCCCGAGATGATCGAGGCGATGCGGTGGGTACGGAGGGCCCCGAAGGAAGAATGGGGCGAGCGTGCCTTGGTCGCGGTGCGGTGCATGGCGTACTACGTGGCGGGCCGCGGGTCGAGCATCGCCACGTTCCTCAATCGCGGGTATCGGTACTACCGCGTCGATCGGCTCCGCCGCGAGTCCGGCTGGACGCGCAAGAACCGGACCAGGGTGCTGTGCTTCGCCAAGGTGTTCGAGGGACTGACAGAGGACGCGGAGATCAGGGAGCAGACCCCATCCTGCGAACTCGATGATGTCACCCGCCTGTGGCTGCGAGGCGTCCCGCTCAACATGATCGCTGCCCAGTGCGGAATCCCAACCGGAACGGTCAAGAGCCGCCTGTATCGGTCCAGGGGGCTGCTGAGGCAGCAAGGCCAGCGCTAACACCAGCCGGAACGGCATCTGGCGGGGCCACATCAATCGTTCATGCCAGTAGCGGGAGGCCGCTCCGTCGTCAGCATCTTGTGTGCCCAACTAGGGCGTGCAAGACGCGACGGAGATAGGCCCCCCATGAACCACCCTCTGCTGTCAATCCTGCGTTCTCCCGACCCCGACGGCGGCGCCGCGCCCGCACCGGATGCGCCCGTCACTCCCAAGACAACCCCAGAACCATCCGGGGCCGCGACGAACGTACAGGGGGCGGGGGCCTCCGCTGGCGAAACGAGCGCCCCGGACCCTTCGATCGACCCGCTCGAAGCCGCCGTGAACAAGGCTCGCGGGATGACCGACACGGCGGACGAGCCCGGCGTGTCCGGCTCCGACCTGCTGGACGATGCCGAGTTTGACCGGATCGCGGCGTCGATCGGCGCCGAGGCCGACGATGCCCCGGAAGCCCCGAAGGCCCCGGCCGCGCCGGCGCCCGTTGCCGAGACGCCAAAGCCGGAGCAGAAGCCGGAACCCAAGGCGGAGGCCAAGCCACCCGCTTCCGATGACGACATCGCCAAGGTGATCGCCGAGCAGTATCCGGACCTGGCGGACTTCACCGAGGTCCACGGCGTCGTCAAGGAACTCCTCGACATCAAGCGGCAGTACGCCGAACTGGCCGAGAAGGTGAACGGGGCGGTTGGCGCACCCCAGGCTGGCGTGACGGCGCAGCAGGCCCAGCAGCACGCGGCCTCGATCCACCAGGCCATCAACGCCATCCCCGGGCTCGACACCTCGAAGTTCGGCGAGTACGGGCGTCGCATGTCGCCCAAGCAGCAGCAGGCCCGCATCGAGCTCGACACGCTGGCGGCCAACTGGTATCGGCAGCTCTCCAAGGAATCCAACCTCGCGTCGCTCTCCGGCATCGAGCTCGCGGAGGCGCGGTACGGGCTGGAGATCAAGGCGCTCGAGGCGGCCCACCGCCAGATGACGCGGAACGCGGCCAAGGCCAAGCCCGCGAGCGACGCCGACACGCTGAGCAGGTTGCGGCACACGTCCGCGACCAGATCGCCGGCAGCGATGAGCGCGGGCCGTCAGGCCCAGGTGCCGGCCATCACCGAAGACGACGACGGACCCACGGCCATCGGCAAGGTGCTGGCGGCTCATGGGATCAGGACCAGGTAGTGAGTACGAGACGCGGCTGCGCGCCCCCCGCACGCCCCATGAATCAGGAGTCTGACACATGAGCGTGAACCAGGGCATCGACATCCAGACACTCCAGACCGAGGTAATCCAGGCGGCCCGGACCAAGTACGCCAAGAACTACCGAGAGACGCAGGGGTACCGCAAGCTCCCGCTTCACCGGCTGATCCTCGATCGCGCCGTCACGGAGAGCGAGGAGCACGGGTTCCAGTGGACGCTGCGCATCAAGCAGGCTCAGGGCTCGACGCAGATGGTCGATGCCTTCGAGAAGCTCCAGTACCAGCGAGACGACTACGGCGTGCAGCTCAAGGCCACGCCCCGCACCATCGTCAGCCACAAGAACATCGTCATCGACAAGCTGGCGGAGTGGATCAGCAAGGGCGCGAACGACAAGATTTACGACGCCTACAAGATGATGGGCTCCGCCGCGGAGGAGGAGCTTGCGACGATTCTGGAGTCGAAGCTCACCAACGCCCCCTACACGGCGAGCGCGAAGGACGGCATCCTCGGCCTCCTGTACCACGCCCGGCGTTCGATGACCTCCGGCGGCGTGTTCGTCGCCCAGACGACCCCGGCCCGCAACGGCGTGTACTACCGCGACGGCTCCGGCGCTGTCGCGGCGGATATGTACACGGTGGCGGACATCTCGGCCGCCGCCTACGCCCGCCTGCGAACGCTGGTGGCGACGCACGGCGGCGTGATGAACGACACCCTGCTGACCACCGTTTACGAGTGCATCAAGCAGGGCCGGTTCGAGTACATCAAGATGCTGGAGGGCGACAAGTCCACCGTGGACTACGTGCTCCTGTGGGACGACGTGTTCGACAGCGCGTACGACCAGGTGTGTACCGCCCTGGGCGGCCCCCGCAAGCGCGACTACTTCGAGACGGGCGAGACGACCGTGAAGGGCGTGACCACGATGGCGGTCCCGTACTGGAACGGGCACTTCCTCCGCCCGATCATCGGCGCCAACCTGGCGGAGTTGAAGTTCCGCAAGTCCCCGAACAACTGGGGCAAGCAGTACATGGAGCAGGTGACGCACCGATCCAGCGCGTTCCCGGTGGAGTGGACCGGCCAGCTCTGGGGCGAGAACCCGCAGAGCTCCGTGTTCATGGTCCACGGCTCGTTCACGACCGGCACGTAATCGACGGCCGGGCGCGGTCGCCTGGCCACAGACAGCGAAGGATAGGGCCCGCAGGGGCGTTTCCGAAGCACAAACCAACCCCCCCGGGGGGGGACCACAAGGGCAAGAACCATGATTCAGACACCAGGCATCGCGTTCCAGCTTCCCCGGCAGGGCACCTACACCGGCTACGAGCTGGATGGCAGCACTGTCGTCAACGCCGACCTCAAGCCCGGCGCCGTGTTGCAGCTCGCCGGCGTGGCCCCGTCAGGCGCCACCGCCGCCGTCGGCAACCTGTTCGGCCGTCCCACCGAGGGCTACGCAACGCCGTTCGCGGTGGTGTCCGAGGACTGGGACGCCGCGAACAAGACGTACAGCAACACCCAGGACGGCATCGTGTCGAACCTGCGCCGCGGCGGCTCGGTCCCGCTGACCTTCGGGTACACGCGGGCGCTTGTGAAGCACGGAGTCGTGCTGGTCGCCGGCGTCACGCTCCTGTGCCCGACCGACGATGCGTTCCATCTGACGCCGTTCCTGGCCAACGGCCTTCTCTACGCCAGCACCGCCGCGTCCGCTGAGCACGAGAACACGACCGACGCCGCGGACTTCGACAAGTCCTACACGATCCCGGCCAACTCGCTCCGGCCCGGCGACACGATCCGCATCCGGGCGCTGGTCACGGTCAACGACAACAACTCGACGGACACCGTCACCGTCCTGCTGAAGTTCGGCTCCGTGACGCTCCAGACGCAGGCGGCGGTCGATTCCGAGGATGCGGACATCGCGGTCATCGACACGGTGGTCAAGGTCCGCTCGATCGGGGCAACCGGCAAGATCGTGTGCAGCAACATGGCCACGGTGGACGTGGACGCAACGGCCGGGCCAATCGTGGCAAGTTCGGTCTCGACGGAGCAGTCCGTGGACACCACGGCCACCATCAAGATCGCTCTCAACGCCGACTGGTCGGTGGCGCACGCCGACAACGAGGTTGAGTTGACCGACCTGTCGATCTGGCTCGATCGGCTCGCCACCTCCATCGCGGCCCGCCCGGTCGCGGTGGCGATGGAGTCCACCACCATCAACGACAGCACCAACGGGGAGGCGCTCGCCAAGGTCGCGCTCCTCGGGCCCCTGCTCTGATCCCCGCGGGGGACACCCCGCCCCACCCTGAACTTCGCCGGTGTGGAACAGGCTCAATGCCCGTGCAACCACCCACGCCGGTTTTCCATGATGACGGCGGCCTCCATGACGCTCGCGGATATTCGCCTCCGCGTGGCGATGCGCGCCCAGAAGATCATGCAGGACGCGACAGGGGCGATGGCCGCGGACACAACCGAGCCCGTCGCCAGCCAGATCGACCAGGCTATCCGCGACGGCATCGACTCATTCTGGTCCGACCACGATTGGAGCTTCGCGTCCCAGTTCGTGCAGTTCGACATTGACCCCGACGGCACGGCGATGAGCATCGACGGCGACGCCGGGCGATACCTGCTCCCAGACCTGGTCCGCAGCCAGCCCCTCAACCCCAGGGTGTTCATCCGGGGTTCCGACGGCGGCGGCGGGATGCCTCCCATCCCCGTGGTGAGCATGGACCAGGTGGTCGAGCGGCAGTTCCTCGAACCGGACACGTCCGGCGTGCCGATCGCGTGCGCGGTGGAGTGGTCGAGCACGCTCCGGCCCGGGATGTCCCAGCGCGGCGGGCTTGAGTTCCGGGTGTTCCCCGATCCGGGCGACAGGTACACGGTGTCGTTCCGGGCGCTGGTTGGCGCGGTCCCGCTCGTGCAGGAGACCCAGCGCGGCAACTGGCCCGCGGCCCACGACCTGTCCATCGTCGCCTTCGCCGTCCGGGAGCTGTTCCGGCACGACCAGAAGGCAGACAGCCCGGCCCGCAAGGTGGCCGAGGCCGAGGCAGCCGAAGCCCTGGCACGCAGCACCCGCCACGACAACGAGTTTTACAAGGCCGCGACGCTCGGCTCGATGGCGGACCAGGCCACGACGCGCGGGCGCGTGGTCGAGTTCGTGGACCTGACCAACGGCAACACGATCCTGTCCGTCACGACTTTCTCCTGAGGAGACCGGCAATGTCTGAACGCAACCAGTTTGACGCCTTCCTTCGCATGGACTACCGCGGGGAGAAGGGCTTTCTCGGACGCCAGCCCATCTCGATCGGCGATTTCGTCCACAACGACAACGGCACGCTGGGCAACATGCCCGTCGTCGCCAGCGGCAAGGTGGGGCTCGCGTTCGCGTCCACAACCCAGCTCTGCCTCCAGTGGGACGACACCGCCGATGCCACACAGGCGGCGGTTCTCGGGCTCGCCGTCCCGTCCGACTTCCGGCGAGACTCCGGCATCACGGGCGAGCGGTCGGCTCTGTTCCTCGTGGCGAGGGTCCGCAAGCTCGACGGCACCGGCTCGGCCACCGACAACACTGATCTCGCGCTCAACGCGACGATGGCGTGGCACAACCCCTCGATCACCGACGCGGGCGTTGAGTCCGACGGTGACACCGCCATGAACGCCCTGACGACCACGGCGGTGTTCACCGACCTGGCGGGCAGCGCGGTCCTGCCGGCAAAGGCCGCGGCTGGCTCTGAGGAGAAGTTCCGCACGTTCATTGCCGACCTCTCGGCGGGCATGAGCTCGGCCCAGCTCGCGGCACTCCGGCAGGGCGCCGCCCTCACGATCTCGCTGGCGCCCAATGAGACGGTCGGCACCGACCTCTACATCGAGGCGTGCGGCTTCGAGCTGCTCTACAGCCGCCACATGACCCCCGTTGAGCGGTTCCTGCGCGACCGTGCCCTGCGCTCCGCCTGAGCCACGTAGACCAAGGCCCGAAATGTGGAAGATCGAGTCAAGCTCCAACCCCCGCTCCTGGGCGTCTCCGACGGGACGCCCCGAATCGACCAGCCGGGCCTCGTCACGGTCCCGGATGGTCTGAGGAACGTCGTGCCCGAAGACGGGCCGACCGGCGTTGGTCGGATAGCCACACGGGCGAAGGCCGCCCCGGAGTTCTCCGGGGCTCGGTTCATGGGGCCGGTCCAGTTCATCGGGTCAATCTCGCGGGCCTCAGGCGCGAGCGGGACCAACGTAGTAGGGATCGACACGGACAGCTCCGGGGAATCCCGCAACGCGGGGTCGTTCCGCGGGCAGGCCGTGGTGCTGGAGCCCGACGGAAGCGTCCGAAACCGCATCCACGACACAAGGGGGACAGGGTGGGCGGTCGCGGCCCCGGCCTCCGGGTTCGGTGGCTGGGGCGGCTTCTACAACTCGTGGGACTTCCTCGACCCCACCATCGCGTTCTCCGCCACGATCGCCCGGGATACGGCCGCGAGCAATCAGGACGTGGTGGTCGTCGGCATCACCCGGTACAACACGGTCACGGGCGCCGCAACGCACCAGACCTACGCGCTCGACACCGACACCGCCTACGCGGCCGGCACCTACCCATCCATGCCCGGGAGCGGGCAGGTTGACCTGTTCCCAAACCAAATCCTCTGCTACGGCACCTACCTCTTCGTCGCCGTCTCCAGGTACGTCTACGTCTTCCGCGCCGACACGCTGGCCTACATCGCCAGGTACACGGTGCCGTTCTCCGAGGAGGTTCAGGGGTTCGCCGGCGTCACCAAGGGCGGAGAGGACTTCCTGCTCGTGCTCAGCACCGGGCACGTCTCGACCGACGGCCCGATCGAAGCCGACAGCGGCGGGGCGCCGGAGGAGAGATACGGCGAGTTCTACCGCTGCCATGTCCGCAAGCTCAGGCTCAACTACACCAACTTCGCGGCCCGCACCCCGGTCGCCGGCGGCGGAACGCCATTGACCAGCCTCTACATGCCCCAGGGCACGCAGAGCGGTGACGACGGGTACGAGGACCACCTGACGTTCAGGTTCGCCGAGTGGTCGTTCGCCCGGCCCCGCGGGTGCCTGGCGTACTCGATCGCCGCCGAGATCGACGCGGACGGGATGATCGCCGTCTACGTCGCACGGACCAACCAGGGGTTCGGCTACGACGGCAATCAGTCGGACCAGCGCCCCGACGGACAGGCCCCGTACATCACGTGCTGCAAGGCCGTGTTGACGCGGGCTTTCGAGGTCGGCGCCCCGACGTACATGAGCCCGAGCGTTCCGGTGCGATACGGGCTCTCTGTCGATGCCGGCGGGTGGGAGCGGGACAGTGGGCGGTCTCTGCGTCGCGCGTTCTCGCACGGGTCGAACACCTACCAGAACGACATCCCGGCGATCAGCGGCGGGGTTCGCAACCCGCACGACACCGACAACGAGCCGAGCGTGTGGGCGGTCGCGCTGGACACGACGAATCGGAGGGTGTTCTTTGCCGGGCGCCGCCCGTCGCTTGCGGGCGCCGGCGCCAACGTCTACTGCATGGACGCCGACAACGGCGACCTGCTCTGGACGCTGGATACCAAGGGCATCGTGCAGCAGAACGCCCTCGCGGTGGACCCGACGACCGGAAACCTTGTGGTGGGGATGTCCCGCACCTCTGGGTGGGAGATGCCGGACGGCACCACCAACTCGCCGAAGGCCGAGATGCTGACGGTGGACGGCGCGACCGGGCTTGTGCTGAGGCACTTCGACCTCACCGACACCATCAACTACAACGGGATTCTCAGCGAGAGCATCACGACCGGCTGTTACGCCGTGTCGGTCAACTCGCTCGGGCAGTCGCTCATCTCGCTCAACCCGTGCAGGTACGACACATGAGAAGGGACCAGACCATGACCAACGCGGAGACATCCAGAATGTACCTCAACGCCGAGAGCCTGTGCGCCGCCGTGCTGGCCGTGTTCGCGCTGGTGGCGGTGTTCTTTATCATCGGGTGCTCGGAGCGGGCGCTGGCGGATCACGGGCCGGACACCGGGGCGGCGGTGACGACCGTTGCCGACGGGATCGGCGACTCTGCGGCGAAGATCGACGTGGCGCGTGAGGACGCGGTGGCGAAGGCCCCGCAGGTCCAGCCCGAGAGCGACAGGATCGGCACGGAGACGGCCCGGCTGAGGCAGTATCAGGCTGACCTGGCACTCGCCGTGAAGGACGTGAACCAGCTCCGCAAGGAGAACGCCAGTCTGGCCGAGTCTCTTCGGAAGGCCAAGGAGCAGGCGGAGCGAGAGCGCACCGGCATCTTCCGGTGGGTGTTCGGCGTGATGGCTGGCCTGGCCCTGCTCGGGGCCGTCGCGGCCGTCCTGTGGCTGCGGAACATGCCCCTGGCGATCACATGCGGCGCCGTGGTCGCGGCGTGCATCGGGGCGACGTATCTGCTCGCGTGGGCCAAGTGGCTCGCGGTCGGAATGCTGGTGCTGCTGGCGATGGCGACGGCCTACGCGGTCTGGCGTCAGTGGAGGACCGGCAAGGAGCTGGTCCTGACCGCCGAGGCGTTCAAGAAGTCGGACCCGAACGACAACGCTGCGATCGAGCGTGCCGCCGAGCAGATTCAGACCGAGGCGACCAAGGCGTTCGTCAGGCTGGTGCGCGACCCCATCAAAAAGAAGCTCGCCGAGCGGCAGGCGTTTGGGAAGTAACGCCGGGAGGTCTACATGACCCGCATCGGCCCACTACAGGAGTTCCAGATGTCGAGCCCAAGAACAGAAGACCCCTCCAACGCCGACCTTGCGAGGATGATCCAGACCAACCACGAGGACACGTCGCGCAAGCTCGACGAGGCCAGCGGACGTTTGCGGGTGCTTGAACACCACCTCATCAACCCAACGTCGCCGGAAGAAACGCTCCCGATCCGGACGCGCGACCTTGAGGCCAAAGTCAAGTCCATCGACCGGCGGCACGAACGACTGAGCAAGACGGCGGTAGCCATGATCGTGACATTCATCGGCTCGATGCTCGCCGCGGCCGGGTCGTGGCTCTGGAGCCGCATCGAGGGCCGCGATCCATCCCAAAGAGAGACAGCGGAAAGACGCACGGATCGCTGATGGCATGGACCCGCAACAGCATCACGGGGGCACTCACACACTCCGGCACCAGCACGGAGTTCTGGGAGATCACCACCGATGCGCCGTTGCGGCCCGAGTTCATCGCCGGCCTGACCAGCACGGCCGGCAACGTCAAGGTCGCGGTGCGGGCGTCTGCCGACGGCGCAACGGGGTTCTGGTGCGGGATCGAGGCGCGGACCTTGTGATCCTCGAAGTGGCATTCGGGGCCCTGGTGACAACGCACGCCGCGATACCGCACGGGATCAGCGCCGGCAACCCGATCCGGCTTCGGGTGCGGATCAACGGGGACACGATCACGGCCTACGTCGGCCAGACCGACGACGACGAGGTGGAGTGCGAGCACACCTCCACGTCGCTCCGCTCTTACTCGGGAAGGGCCGGGGTGGTGTCGGCGGTGGACGGCGCGGTGGTGTCCTACTGGCAGGTCGGCACCGTCGAGGACCGGATTCTCACGCTGGACGAGGTTGGCGTCACGGTCATCGGTGGGGCGCTGTACCGCTCGCTGCGTGAGGGCCAGTGGGAGCTGGTCGCTGAGGACGTGTTCCCGCGGGTCGGAAGCGTCTCCGGAGCCGCCCTGCTCGGCGATATGTACCTCATCGGCGGGGGGCTGGCAAAGGTCTACGACGCCATCGACAACACGGTGGGCAACTACACCCCGACGGTGGGGGCGCTGCCCGGTCAGACGGCCCCGGGGACCACGACGGCCACGATGGTTGTTGAGCACCTGGGCGGGCTGGTCTTCGCGGGGATGCCGGAGGAGTCGCTGACGATCTACGGCACCCGCCTGAATGACCCGATGGACATCGAGGTTCCAGCGGTGCAGCTCGCCGGGTCTCCATACGTCACCGGCGTGGGCAACAACGTGACGGTCGGCGACCCGATCAGGTGCCTGGCGAGCGGCACAAACTCATCCCTGTTCATCGGCTGCACGAACTCGCTCAACTTCATGCTGGGGAACCCGTACCTGGCCACGGACTCGATCGAGACCATCGACCGAACGGTGGGCCCGAGCGGGCCGGATTCGGCCCTGAGGATCACGTCGCCCAACGGTGGGCAGGCCGTCCTCATGCACTCGATGCACGGGCTCTACTACATCGGCCTGGCCGGGTCGCCCGTCAAACTGAACGAGAACGTGCTGGACGAGTACCTGACCTACCCGTCCGACGCGCAATCCGGCCGCGACGTGGTGCTGATCCGCGACCCGGCCCGCCAGTGGCTCCATGTGTTCATTGACGACGGATCGGCGGACACCAGCGTTCACCTGATCTACCACGAGGCCACGGGAAAGTACCGGCGCGGTGCGCCGGGGTACTACCCGATCACGCTTCCATTCCGCGTGACGGCGGCCGGGCTTGTTCGCGGCGTCCCGATCATCGGAACGCACGACGGCAGGCTTGTCCGGTTCTCGGAGAGCGCCACCGGCGACCTTGGCGAGCCGGTCGAAAGCCTCATCACGATGCAACTCATCGACGAGCCCTCGATGGACAACGACGTGATCGTGTCCAGGCCGCACGTGCAGCTCGGGGCCAACTCGTCCGAGGCGACCATGAGGCTCTACGGGGGCGCGACGGCGGAGGACGCCTTCGACCCAGACGTGCGCCGCCAGCTCTGGCAGGAAACGGTGTCGGTGCGGCAGTTTCCATCGTCGGCCCGCGCCCGCGCCCCGTTCATCACGATGGCGCTCGAGGTCGCGTCCGCGGCTGGTAGGCTCGTCCTCGAGCGCGTGGAGCTGACGCTGGGAGAGGCCGCGAGGTCGATCGCTTCCGGCTGGGTCAGCCGCCCGTCCCCAGCGTCGATCTGCACGCCACCGGCCAGCACAACTCCTCCAGACGGGCCTTCTGGTGGCGGCACAGGGAGCGGCGGGCCCGGCGGCGGGTCGTCTCCACCACCGCCACCACCACCACCGCCGCCGACGACGCCGACGGCGCCGAGCGGCATCGACGACGGCGGCACCACGCTTGGCGGCTCGGCCTACGGGCAGTGGCATTACCTCAACGCCGCGAGCGACTTCCCGGGCCCGTTCTTCACCGGCTATCCGGGTGGCTCAGACACGATCCTTTCCGGCGATGCGATGCGAAAGAGCAACCCGGGCGGTATCGGTCGCAACAGAGACAGCGGCGGCGGACCAGACACGAACAACAACCCGGTCGGAGTTACCTCGGTCGGAGACGCCGAAATCACAGTCTTCTGAAAGGGAACCCATGTCGAACCTCATTGCCACGTACACACACACGATCGTGCCGGAAGCGTCCACGCGGTCTCACTTCCGGGTGACGGCACCGGCCAACCACAAGGTCTGGGTCAAGGTCACGGTGTTCTACACCCGCGCGTCGTCGAACGCGGCGGTCGCGGTCGATCTCCGCAACGGGTCAACCAGCGGCACGCTCGGCTCGGCAATCACCTGGGTCAAGCGCAATCCTGACGACGGCGAGACGGTGCAGACCGTCGGCCAGGCCGTCACGGGCTCTCCGTCCGGCGGCGATTCTGTGTCCAAGGCCGGCCTGCTCGACAACGGCGCGATCGCGTTCGAGCCGATCCGCCTCAACGGCGGGGAGACGCTGGACGTGTGGCTGACCGCCGGAGACACCAGCGGCACCGGGTTCATCCGGATCGACATCGACGAGTAGCACATGACCAGGACCGTCATTGACGCCACGATCTACACCGACAAGCCCACCCCGACGGGTGGGACGGTGTACGACCGGACAGACTTCGGGCTCATGCCCGGCTTCACGCTCTGCCACTACGAGAGCCGGTACTGGCTCACCCCGGGCAGCCCGAACCACCCCGACAACTTCGACGCCACCAGGTTCGCCGCGTGGGCCGCGACGGTGCCGAGCGGCGTGGTGAGGCTTCTGGACTTCGAGGGCCTGTTCCAGCGGTGCGACCCGCGGTACAACGCCGACGGCCCGGCGTACGCGCAGTCGCACCCGTTCTGGGCGGCGCTGGCGGCGGCGCGGACGGCCCAGCCGGGCGAGACGTGGATGATCTACGGGTCGGTCTACGGGATGAACTACCCGTGGCTCAACCCGGGCGACCCGGCGATGGCGAGGCAGATTCGTCGGTGCTGGGGGCCTCTCAGCGGGGCGGCAGACACGGGGGTTCTCGCCGGCGAGGTGCCGGAAGAGGACATGGACTACCCCGCGGCGGACCTGCTCACAACCACCATCACCTCCATCGGTGTTCGACCAATCGACCTGATTGATGCGGTCGTGGTGAGCTGCTACGTCGAACTTCCGCAGTCCCATGTGGCCGAGCATCCAACTCACCCGGGCGTGATCGTGCGGTCGGAGATGGCGGCGGCGGCCCGATACGGCAAGCCGCTGGCACCGATCTTTCTCGATCGCTTCTCGCCGTCAGGCTCGCAGTATGTGCCCCTGTCCGCGTTGGAGGATGTGTTCCGCGCCGGGATGCTGTCCTCGGGGGCAACGGGCATCCCGATCATGTGGAGCGGTCCGGGGAGGCTGTACGTCAACGACGCCCAGCGGTGGCGCCCGGCGTGGGACGCCGCGTACCAGGCGTGGCTCGGCGAGGGTGCGGACGGGGATGTGCCGGTCCCGTACTTCATCCCGCCCGCCCTGAACGAGCGAGACGACGCCAGGATCATCGCCCGCGTCGTGGGGCAGTACCCGGCCCGTGTGGCGCTGTCGCGGGTTGTGGTCGGCAACACGGCCACGGTGACGGCGAGGGTTGTGAACTTCAACGGGAAGCGGTGCGCCGGCCTGTTCTCGCTCCGCGCCGTGCTCGGGTCAACCCCGGACGGAGGGCCCGGCGGTGACCAGGCGGTCACGATCGAGAAGGGCGCGTTGGTCGCGGAGGTGGCCCCCGGCACCGTGTACGACTTCCTGACGGCCAGCGACGGCGAGGCGTCGCTAGTGGTGACATCGACGGGCGATGGGGGAACGTGGTTCAGGTGCGAGATCAGGGCCGTTGTGGAGGGCATCGAGATTGAGGCCGACGGCGATCCGCTCGGAGGCGTGACTGTCGGCGGCGGCTCAGACGACGGATCAGAGTTCGGGCAGGACTTCATGCTCATGTAGGAGGACGCTTGGCAACGACACGAAAGATTCTCGGCCAGAGCGCCCCGTCGGCCACAAGCGAGACCGTCCTGTACACGGTCCCGGCCTCGACGAGCTGCGTGGTGTCATCCCTGAGCGTGTGCAACCGCGCCGGAACGGCGGGCACTTTCCGCGTGAGCGTTTCGGCGGGTGGTGCGGCCACGGCGAACAAGGACTATCTCGCGTACGGCTTCGCCATTGCCGCGAACGACGCCCTGACGGTGACTCGCGGCCTCACGCTGGCGGCCGGCGACGTGGTGCGGGTCTACGCGAGCAGCGCGGATATGTCGTTCTCGATCTTCGGAGAGGAGCGGGTCTGATGGAGCCGTTTGCCAACGACATCCTGAGCCGGCTTGCCGGGAAGGCGGCGGCGGTACACACCCATTCCGCGTCGGACATCACCTCCGGCACACTCGACGACGGCCTCCTGTCGTCGAACGTCATGCTGCTCGATGCGTCCCAGGACGTTTCCGGCGTCAAGCGGTTCTCCCAAAGCGCACTCATCGTCCGCAGCACGACGCCGGCGGACACGGTGTTCCAGTCCGACGCCACCGGGAATCAGATCATCACGCTGCCGGACGCGAGCGGCACGGTCAGCCTTGACGGGCACGAGCACGCCCTGGCGGACATCGACATCGCGGGGGCGACAGAGCAGACCGCCCTCCAGGGGCTCACGGACAGGGTGCCGTTCTACGACGCCTCCGCCGCGGCCAACCGCATCTGCCGCCCCCTTGACCTCACGCGGGCCGGTCTGCGCAAGAGCCTCATCCTGTACCACGACCGCGCGGAGATCGCCGCGGGCTGGGCGAACAACGGCACAAGCGGCACGCCCGGGGCCTCGATCCAGAACGCCAGCAACTACATCGGCGCGGCGGTCGGTCAGATCATCACGCTCCTGACTGGCACGGCAACGAATGGCCGAGCCGGGCGGCTGTCCAGCACCGTCGCGTGTGTCTTTGGCACGAACCCGTGGCGGTTCGAGACGACGGTGGGGCTCGACATTCTCAGCGACGGCACGAACACCTACACCAGCCGGTTCGGGTTCATGGACTCTCAATCCGGCGAGCCAACCGACGGGCTGTATTGGCGATACACCCACGGGACCAACGGCGGTCGGTGGGAGTGCGTCGCGCGCGCCAACAACGTCGAGACGGCGACGGCGTTCGACAGCGGGATCACCGTTGACACGGCCCTGCACAACTTCTCGATCGACGTGAACGCGGCGGCATCGTCGGCGACGTTCTCAATCGACAACGTGGTGGTGGCGACCGCGACGGCCAACATCCCCAGCGGCACAAGCCGCGCCACCGGGTTCGGCTACTCGCAGATCAAGTCAGCCGGGACCACAAACCGCAATCTCAACTATACCTACACCACCGTCTACAGTGAGCTCTCGACGCCAGCGACGTAAGGAGTGGAGCATGGAACTGGATCAGGTGATGGACGAGATTGGCACCGATTCGCCGGCTGACGCGGGCGAAAGTTGTGTCGGCGCGTGGGATTGAGGAGGAACGCATGTCGGCGATACCAGCAATCATCGGACTTGGCAGCACGCTTCTTGGCGGGCTTTTGGGTGGTTCGTCCGCGTCGAAGCAGGCGAAGGCACAGCAGAACGCGGACCGCGAGCAGCGGGCCTACGCCGAAAAGACGTTCGGCCTTGGCTCACTCAGCCAGCTCGCCGCGATGCTCGGGCCAGAGGGCGTCCAGCGGTGGCTCGCCCAGACCGACCCGGCCCTGGTGCAGCAGCTCATCCGGCAGGAGGCCAGGAGCCCTACGTTCAGCGCGGAACAGCAGGCCAGGTATGAGCAGATCGAACGCGAACTCCAGAAGCCGGTCCTCACCACGGCGTCAGGGCAGTCCCCGGGCGCGGTGGCGTCGCGGATTCTCGGGAACCGTGGGGCGTCGATCACCCCCCAGCAGCGGGACGCGCTCGAGGCCGAAAAGGCCGCCCTGTGGTCGGCCGCCGGTGGGTCGGTGGGCAAGACCGGCATCGACATCGAAGCCCTCAAGGCGCTGGGGCCGGGGCTTGTCGGGAAGTACCGGCAAGAGGCGGACCGCACCGAGCAGCAGGGGCGTGAGAACCTGTCACGGTTCGACGCCGGGACGTTCGAGCTTGGGCGGCTGGCGAGCGACATCGAGCGGGGCGCGTCGCGGTTCGGCCAGCAGCAGACCGAGCGTGCCCGCAGGGACGCGGCGGACGCCCTGGCCAACAACAACGCGATGGCGACGTCGGCGCTGATGGGGCGGGGCCTGGGCGCCTCCACGGCCATGACGGGGGCTCTCCGCGGGAACGCCACCCAGAACCAGCGGGCACTGGCCGACACGCTCGGCGGCATCGAGGACCAGCAGATCAGGCTCAGGACCGGCCTCCAGGGCAACCGGCTTGGGCTCCTGTCGGGCCGGGACTCGGGCCGCAACGCGATGATGCTCGGCGGGCAGGACGCGGCCCGCGGCACCCGCCTTGGTGCCCTCAACGTCGAGCAGGCGGCGATTGCGGGCTCGGACGCCAGCCGCCAGCTCGGGTCGATGGCCCCGACGTTCTTCTCGGGCGCAAGCCCGTCCGGGCAGTACCTCGGCGTGCTGGGCGGGAGCCTTGCAGGCGCGGGGTCGTCGGTGCTCGGGTATGGGCTGGGTGGTTTGTTCGGTAATGGATCGTCCCAAGCCCAGAACAACTACGGGGCCTACGGGTATGCCGACGACCCAAACCTGTATCTCAGGAACCAGGGCACGGCCGGATCGCCGTCTCGGATCGCGTAACGGAGGTGGGTCATGGCAGCGGAAATCGTCGTCTACAACAGCGTCGTCCTCACCGTCAACGGCGAGGCGTTCCCCGACTTCGGGAGCCTTGTGGTCCCGGTGAAGGGCGAAGTGGCCTCCATCACCGACGGCGAGGGGGCGATTCTGCGCCGGGTCCGCGTCCCCGCTGGCGAGAGCGTGACCCCGTGGGAGTGGGCCGACACCGAGGGGTTCACCCTGATGGCAATCAAGGTCGAGGGCGGCGAGGGGTTCGTCCAGGTCGCCCTGCGCTACAACGCCCCGACGTCCACCGACGACCTCACCCCGACGGGCTCGATCAACCACTGGAAGGACAGGAGCCTGTCGTGCGTGGGCGTTGCGATGTGGGATACCGAGCGGGCGTACATCCACGCGACGGCCGCGACCGCCGTGGGCGAAACCAGCGACATCCCGACCGTGTGGGGCAACGGATCAAAGGTACTCGGCGTCGCCGACAGGCTCGCCATTCTCAACGAGGGCGACGAGGATGTTGTCGTCACGATGCTGGTCGTCCCGAAGTGAGATGAGTACGTTCTACCGGAGGGCGTATGACACAGATCGGACTCGGCTTTGGGCAGTTGATCCAGCAGGGCATCGGTCGCGGGTGGGACAACTACCGCGCCGATCAGCAGATGGCGATGCAGCGGCAGGCGATGGAGGAGCAGCGCCCCATGCAGGCGCTGCGGATGCAGGCTCTCCAGCAGGAGTTGGAGCAGCGCCGTCTGGAGGCCCAGCGGCTTCTGGAGCAGGAGGACGCGGACCGTCAGGTCTTTGAGGCGATGGGGAGGGCCGGACAGCCCACGGTACTTCCCGAAGGCGCGGACCCGGTGCAGGACTGGACAGCGGGCATCGACGCTACCGCGGCGTCGCGCGCATCCCCCCGCGTGCAGGACCTGCTGGCCCGGCACAAGAGCGACCGGATGGCGCACGCGACCCGAAAGGCGGAACTCGCCGCGACGATCGCGGCGGCATCGAACGCGGGGCTATCGAAGGCCCTTCCCGAGCGGATGTGGGATGACGCCCTCCAGTATGGCGTCAGCGGACTCAACCCCGAGGACATGCCCGACAGCATCCGTGAGCGGATGAACAACCGCAGTGAGAACACGAAGCTCGCGCAGGTCGATCTGATGACCATCGCCGAGTCGGATGGTTCGGTCGGGCCGCCGATGGTCGATGTTGACCGGCGCGAATGGCTCGCGTCCAAGCCCGCCGAAGTTGTGGACATGATCTTTCGGCAGCAGTGGCTTCCGGAGCAGAAGGCGCGGCGCGAGCAGCAGGCCGCGGAAGCCCAGCAGAAGGCTCTCGCGCAGGCGTACCGGGTGATGAACGACCCCAACGCCACGCCGGAACAGCGTTCACAGTCGCAGGCGGTGATTGCCCAGATGAACGCCCCGATGGGTGGGGCGGGACGGACGACGGGCAATCCAAGCATGGCGAATGACCGGGCGGTGCAGGCGTTCAAGGTCTACATGGAGTCGGTCAACGACAACACCAAGGACGACAACGGGCGGCTGGACCAGGGCGAATCTGCCAAGAGAAGGCGGGTTCTCGCGGCGGAGGCATACCAGGCGGCCATCAATGGCCACGTCACGCCTGACGGGTGGGCAATCGTGAACGGTGGGCGAAAGTCTGCCGACGGGACGTACCAAATCGTGTCGCCAGACGGTGCCGTTGGGTGGATCACGGAGGACGCGCTCCGGGCGAAGATGTCTGGTGGTGGCGAAGCTCAGGGCGGCGTGCCGAACCCGGCGCAGCCCGCCCAGCCGTCGTCGCAGCGCCCGTCGCCATCGTTTCCGGCGGCAACGTACGGCACGGCCGCCAACGATCCGGCACCGGGAGGCGAGACGCCGCGAGACTTCGGCGAGGCGTACGCGGCCGTCCCCGACGGGACGGCGGAGGGGCCAGACGCGATGGTTGATCGGTTCCTGTCCGAGAACCAGAACGCACACAACCAGTACGACCTTGATCCGCTGATCGAGAAGATGCTGGACGCCGGGGTGAGCGGCGACGAGATCAAGCGGGCCTTGACGGCCAAGGGGTTCCAGCCATGAGTCAGGTCGGCATCAACGCTCTGGTGGACTCGATCGTGAACAGGCGGAATGCGGCCAGCGGCGGCGGCGCGGCGTCAGGGGTTGGCTCTCGTGTGGACGCCATTGTCGCCAGGCGAAAGGCCCCGGCGACTCCGGCCTTGAGTTGGCGAAGGCCGGTTGGACCAGCCCCGGTCACAAAGGCCGTTGCAGATATCGACAGGGAGATCGCCGCCCTCGAAGCCAACCCGCCACGCGGCAACGTGCCTGACGATGCCGACGCTGATTGGCGGAGACAGCTCGACGCGCTCCAGAACCGACGCCAGTTCGTTCTGGAGAATCCGGAGTCGGTGACGCCAATGGTCTTCGACGCGCCGGACTCTCCGCCTGTCGAGTCACAGACCTGGGCTGAGTCGGCGGCGCGTTCCTTTGGTGCTGGGCTTGAGGAACCGGCAGAACTACCGGCGGTGTCGGAAATCCTTGCGGGTGGTCCTGTATCGCTGGGGGCGGCAAACCGATTCGCATACGGAAACGCAGAGCGCGCCAAAAGCCCGGTGTCCAAGGGAACCGCAGCCCTCAATGCGGCCATTCCCGGGGGGGCCGGATCGGTTCTGCGACTCTTCAAGGACGACCCGGGCGCGGCATTGCAAGGCTCGATTGACGTCACCGCTCGCTCTTTTGGATCGACCGGCGCGTCCCTGGTAGCAGCGCCGCTGGCTGGTCCGCTGGCTCCGGGGGTTGTCGGGCTTGGCTCTGCATCCGCGGAGGCGATCAACGAGCTCGGCAACGCGCTGATCGAGGAGAACATCAACCCGCGCGACGGCGCGGCTGTGCAGCGTGCAATGAACGATCCCGTGATCGGAAGTCGGATACGCAAGCGGGTTCTCATCAAGGCTGGAGTTGTGGGCGTGGCAGATGCCGCGACGGCGAAGGTTGCAAGTCTCATTCCGGGCGGAAAAACACCGCTCAGGAAGGTCGGGGCTGCTCTGGCCGGGCTTGGCATTGAAGTGGCTGGTGGGTCTGGTGGAGAGGCGTTGAGTCAGGCGGCGTCCGGGCAAGACCTACAGACCGGCGATATTCTCATGGAGGGCATCGGCGAACTCCTGCCCGGTGCCGCCACGCTCGGAAGCATGTCCTTGGCACGCCCCACCCGCGAAGGGGCTCCGCCCACACAGAGCCGAAACACCGTGCCAAGGCAGGCCCCGGGCACGGCACCGAGCCAGGGCACCCAATCGGCACCGAGCACGCCGGGGGTGCCCGTCGAGGACTACTCGAAGCTCTCCGCGCTGGAGCGGTTTGCGATCGACCGGCTCCGCGGCAGGAACGCAGACCCCAGCGACGCCGCGGCCGTCGGGCCGGAGGCCATCGCGGCGATCAACGCCCGCGTGGCGGCGATGAGCGCGGACGAGCGGGCCGCCCTGCTCCGCCAGGTCGGCATTGTCGGTCCCGACGCGGGAGACGGCGGCGGTGCGGCGCAGACCACAACGCCACCAACCGGCGGATCAACGCTGGACGAGCTGTTGGCGATCGACCCAGCCGAACAGGCGTTGATCGACGCCGACCCGACCACGCTCACCACCGAGGGCCGCGTGCGGCAGGCCGAGGCGACGGAGCGGGCGGTGCGACGAAGGGCGGAGGCGACCACCAACAACCCGCGTTTCCAAGAAGAGGAGGCGTGGAAGGCTGAAATGCTCCGGCGTGCCGGGGAGGGACAAGATGGCAGAGGGGACCGTCGAGGTGATTCCGACGAAGGCGGGGTCATGGCGTCCGGTCTGGGTGGCCCCAAGCCGGGCGGGGTGCCCGGAATCGGCCCGATGGATCAGCCCGAGGCGGCACGCGGCGTGGAGCCGGGCGTGGGCGGTGTGGTGGCGGGCCAAGGGGCGGCGGCTGTCGATCAGCCCGGAAATGTGGGAGGGGGGCAACCCGACGCCGAGGTAGAGCGGGGCGAGGTCGCCAAGTTCTTCCGGGGGCGAGACGACGCGGAGATGCGTTCGGTGGCCCATTGGGTCGAGACGGGCGTTGACGAGCCCGGCGGCGACGGCGCGGCCTACGCGGAGTTCATCAAGGCGGCGAAGGCGTACCCGGAAGAGTTCGGGGCGGAGTTGGAGCGGAGGGGGATCAGGACGCAACGCGCCGTGGTGTCCAACTGGTTCGGCATGTCCGAACAGCAGATACGCGAAGACCTGAACGACCGAATCACCAACCACATGCAGTCTGGACAGACACGCGAAGAGGCGTTCAAGTCTGCGCAGAACGAACTCGAATCGGCTGCTATGGCCCTGCTTGGGCAGGATGGAGCCGTTCTCGAAGACGAGTATGGCGACCGCTACCAGGTCGAACACAAGTCGAGCACGCGCGGAGGCCCAAAGGATCAGTGGTCACTCTCGCAGTTGACACAAGATGGCAAGCCGATCGAGAACTCCAACGAACGACCGTGGATCGGACCCAAAGACGCCAAGTTGAGGGCGCGGAGGCTCCGGCGTGTGTCACCCAAGCAGTCCGGTAGCGTGCAGCCTTTGGGGACCGGCCAGGACTACGACACCCCGGAAGCACTGAGGAACGTCGGCATCGGACGCGAGTACGCAGGTCGTCGCGTTGCCGCGTCGATGTCGGTTCGTGGCGAGCCAACATCAGACCTACGGGCGTTACAGGCGGCCGAGGATTACCGGAGCCGCGGACTTGACGTGCTTGTCCGTCGAGACGGTGAGGGATTCGGATACGTCATTGGAGTTGAACCCCAGCGGCCGGGGGCAGTGTCGGCCGCGCCACAGACCAAGGAGACCACCAATGAAGAAGGGCAAGAAGAAGGGCGGCAAGAAAGGCTGCTGACGAACCAAACGAGCGCCGCCCCACAGGCCGCGCCCGTTGTCTCTCCCCCTCCAGCGCCGGGCGCGGCTTCGGCCGCCCCGGCGTCTTTGCCGGACCTGGACGCGATGACGCACGCCCAGCTCCGGGAGTACGCGAAGTCGGTGGGCGTGCCACCACGCGGGAGCCCAGACGGCATCAGGGCGAGGATTCGCAAGGCGATGGTGGATCGGGCGGCACCAGCGGCGCAGGCAGCGCCGGTCAAGGCCATCACGCCGGAGTACGCCGCGCTGCCAACGAAGGCGCATGAAGCGTTCGAGGCGGCCTACGCGGCGCGTGACGCCGAGAAGATGGCCGAGCTCGTGTACCCCGGCGAAGGCCGCAGGGTGCTCAGGGCCGAGTTGCCGCGCCGGCTGGGCTGGACCGGATGCCGCCTGGGGATCGCCGGACGCGGGCCGCGGTGGAGGCGCGTGTGCGTCGAAGCGTTCTCAATCCATCCGATACCAGTGGCGCCCGCTCCTTCGGAGTCAACGGCGGTATCGCCTCAGTCCAC
>JADJQR010000006.1 GCA_016712675.1 bacterium | reverse complement strand
CATGTCGTCGGCCAGGGTCGGGGGCTGTACTGCTCGGAGTCGAAGTCGAGGTCGACGACAAGATTGTCGTACGCGATACGGACACTGATCACGGCGACACCTCCTGCCGTCGGATACACCGAAGCCCCGCACGACCGACGGGGGAGACAGTGGCGGGGCTTCAGGTTGAGGGCATAGATGTACGCCCTCAAGCGTGACAATAGTTGAAGCGGGCGGATTATTCCACCGACCTACGACATCGGCGTGTCGGTCACCCGCGCCAGCACGTCGAACAACTCCACCTGCTCATCCGAATATGACCGGACATGCCCGCGCCTGATCCACTGTCGCAGCGTCGCCGGCGCCACGTTGTACGTCACCGATGCCCACGCCCTCGGCACCGGGAAGCGGCGGTCAGGCGACACCACCCGCAGGATGTGCGGCAGATCCGCCTCGGCCCAGGTGCTGCCGCAGCGGGTGCAGGCGACGGCGGTGCTGCCGTCGATCCACCGCAGCGGCCCGCCGCAACGGTCGCGCTCGCCGTGGGGGTCGATGTCGGGACACTTGCCCAACGGCGGCTCCGGCAGATCCTTGCACGCCCGCCGTATCCGGTACGCGGCGTCGCCGATCTCGGACATGGCCTCATCCACGAACGGCTGCGCCGCCAGCCACTCCGCGTGCACCGTCAGCAGTCGCGCGGCCTGCTCGCCGTCCAGGCTGGTGCGCTGGCTCAGTTGCCGCTCCTCGATCACCAGCGCCGCCCACGACGTCAACTGCTGCGAGGTCGTCGACCGCGGGTCGGTGATGTCGGCGACGTCGAGGTCGCACGGGGGTCGGCTGCCGGGTTTGCCGCTGGCGCCGCCGCCGTTGCCGTTGTTACCGGGTGTAATCATCTCGTCCAGTAGCGGCCAGAGGGTGACGATGTCGCTCAGCGCCCGGTTCAGGCGACCGAGGCAGTGACGGCACAGCATGAGGCCGTCGTCGGCGAGCGGGGGTTCTTCGCCGTGGCGCGAGTGGATGCAGGTGGGGGTCACAGATCCTCACCTTCTAGGCGCCGTTGGGCGCATTCTGGGCAGTAGACGAGTCCTGGCTTGTCGAGTCCCCGGTCACATGATCTGCACCTGTTCTGCGGCGGTGTTGGGGGAACGTGGGACGTGTGTCCCCCTATATAAGGGGGGGACACAACGTGTCCCCGGTGTCCCCGGGTGTCCCCCGGGACACTGGGGACACCTCTGGAGGGGTCGAGAAGGTAGCAGTGATGGCGCGGATTCAGTTCGTCCTTGACGACGTCACCGGACTCGATCAGGCGTTCCGCAGCGGCGTAGTTCTCGCCTTTGCTGCCGCCTAGACCCTCGATGTCGCGGCGCGTCAGCCCCTTGTGCCCGGCGTCCTCGAGCGCCTTCAGCACCCGCGTTTCGGCGGCCTTGTGCTTCGCCGCCGACCGCATCGTCTTGCGGTCACCGTCACCGAGAGTAACCAACCCGGTGACGCCGTCGAAGATGATCGGCGCCTCGGGCTCCTCCACGTCGCGGCCGGTGGCCTTGAAGAAGCGGGGTTCGTTGCCGCCGTAGACGTCGTCCTCGTCCTCGTCGACGGCCTTGTCGCGGGTGATCGTCCACAGTGCGTCGGGCTCGTCCATGAGCCGCGAGGCGCCACGGGAACGGCCGCCGTTGTGGCCGGCGTGGTGGCAGACGAGGTCGTCGACGACGTCGGCCAGGTGCAGCATCTCGGCCCACCACGAGAAGAAGGTGGCGACGTCGGTGTTGCTGTTCTCGTCGAGCCCGAGTGACGCCAGCAGCGGGGCCAACGGGTCGAGGATGACCATGTCGGCGTTGTGGCGTTGCAGATACTCGGCGATGCGTTTGCGGCCGTCGTCGGACGCCAGGGTGAGCGCCGATGCCTGCCCGCGCAGGTTGACGACGTGGACACGGTCGACGTTGGCGACGCCGGTGCGCCGCAGCCACCGCCGCATCTGCGCGGCGCCGACCTCGAGGTTGATGTAGACGACGGTGCGGCCTTCGGCGATCGGGTCGACGTTGTAGACGCCGAGGAACTGCCCGCCGTCGGCCAGACACGCGAGCAGGTTCGTCATCATCGTCGTCTTGCCGGCCTTGGCGGCGGCGGCGAGCAGGACGCGGCCGTTGGACGGCCACAGCCTGTCGACGCGGTAGGCGATGACCTCGTCGGGCTGCGACAGGAATGTGCCGAGGTCGATGCCGTCGATGGCGGGTGCCTGTCCGGCCTTGTAGCGGGCGAGCATCTGCTTGGCGTCGTCGCGCAGTTTCAGTTTCGACGCTTCCATCCGCACAGCGCGTTCGTAGGCGTCTGACGGCGGATTGGTGCCGTCTTGTACGCCGGTGGCGTGTTCGTCGTCCTGGGTGGCCCCTGTGGCGTCTGCGGTGCCTTCTCGGGGCTCCTCGTTCAGCGCCAACTCGGCCATGTAGTCGTCGATGCAGGCGGCGCCCTGCTGGGGGTGTTCGGCGAGGACGATGGCGATGGCGCCGAGGACGTTGCGCCACCATTCGGCGGTGGCTTCGCCGACGGTGGCGCGTTCGCCGGGGGCGGCGATCTCGGCGATGAACGCCTTCTGCATCCGCGTCAGGGCGGCGCGTGCACCGGGGCAGCCCTGACGTCCGCGACTGAGTACGGCGAGTGTGGCGTGGTTGTAGGCGTCGTGCCGTGACGAGCCGGACAGGGCGATCCCGGCGGCGCGCTGGATGTGCTGGCACGGGTCGCCGTCGGGCAGCGCCTCGAGGAACTCGCGGATGTCGTCGCCGTCGACGTCGGCCTTGTGGTGGGCGGTGTTGGCGGCGGTCAGTCGGTCGATCCAGGCGGCGGGCAGGTACGGCAGCGATTCCACGGGCGGGATCTCGGCGGCGCCGGTGGCTTCGTTGACCCATTCGTAGGTGCGGCCTTCGGGATGCACGCTCGGCCAGCAGACGACGTAGCGGTGGTGGGCCTGGATGATCTCGATGCCGCCGGTGAGCGCCGACACCAACTCGACGCCGGCGGGGATGCGGTAGAGGCGGATGCCGGAGATCCCGTCGCCGCGTGAGGTCGACATCCACGTCGGCGGCAGCGACCCGCACTCGTCGACGAGCCGCTGCAACGTGTCGCCGCCGCCTTTGCCGGCGTAGTCGTCGACGTCGATGCCGACGACGCTCGGGGGCAGGTGCAGGGCGATGTTGGCGGCGGCGCCGTCGGCCCAGGCGGCACAGTCGGCGTACGACGGCTCGGCGGCGTTGCGGCCGGTGTAGCCGGTGGGCGGGTGCGTCTTCTTCCGGTACGGCAGCGGCAGCACGCCGCGCCAGCCTGCGGCCCAGTAGGCGTCGTAGGCGTCGGCGTAGGGGTTGGTGGACGTCATGGTCACGTCAGCCACCTTGGCGGTGTCGGGGATGGGTGCGTTGCAGATGGTGCAGGTGCGGGGTGTTGCCATTGCTGGCCCATTCCTGTCTCCTCTCGATCGGTGGTCTTTCCTTCTGGTGGCACGTCGGTGCGGCGAGGCGGTGGCGAGGCGAGGCGCGGCCTGTCGGTGCCGGGTTGGCGCGACTAGGCGCGGAAGGGCGAGTCGGGGGAGGGCGGGTCGGCCGGGACCGGATTGGGACGTCGATGCTGGCGAGGCCCGGCGAGGAGCGGCGCGGAGCGAGCGGAGACCGGAAGGGCCCGTCGTCGTGGCGTGGCGCGGGAGCGGCGAGGCGAGGCGCTGACGGGGCCAGGATTGGCGAGTCGAATAGGTTGGTCTAGGCGGGGAAAGTCGGCGGGGCTGGGCTGGGCTGGGTACGTCGTCGTGTCTAGCCGGAAGTCCCGGCGTCGGGGGGCAGTTTCACCACATGCCCAGGTGGTCAGCGTCAGAGTCGCTGCCACTCCGTCAACTCGAACTGACCGTCGGAGCGGCCACGGTCGGAGCCGAGGCCGATGGCCTCACCGACGCTCCAGATCCGCGCCCACGCATCTTCGGGGATGAAGTCGTCGCGGACACTGATCGTGAAGGTCACCTCAGGCTGCTCGACGACCTCGACGCGGTTGATCGACGAGCGCGGCCCCTGCGGGGTCATCACGTGCTTGATGCGCTCCTCGATCGTGGTGGGCTCCTTGACGCCCAGGCCGATCAGCATGTCGTCGACGCGCACGGCCTCGGCGGCGTACCGCATCAGCCCCTTACGCAGACCTTCGATCTTCGTCTTGCCGGGGAACTTGGTGCCTGGGTAGGCGCTGTTCATCCACTCCTTCAGTGCTGCCTTGACGATGCGGCCCTCGATGCACAGTTGCCCGTTGTCGTCACGCTTGAACCCGTTCACGCTCGGCGCCAACTCCGACTGCATCACCGCCTCGATCGCCTCGTCGGGGGTCAGCACGCCACGTTCGGTGACGGTCTGCTCGACCAGCTCGGAGATCGCGGCGTCGCCGAGGTCCATGCGTGACCTGATCCAGCCCTCGATGACGGACTTGTCCGACGGGATGCCGCCGACGATCAGGTTCTTGAAGCGCAACGTGGCCCGGTACTGCGTGTAGGTCTGCGCTGCGGCCTTGCCGAAGATGTCAGAGGCAGCCATGTCAGGCACCCTTCCTGCTGGTGCGGGTGAGCATGGATTCGAGGCGCGCGACCCGTTGGGTGAGCGTGTCGGACTCCGCCTCGGCCTGCTCGGTGACAGCGAAGGCTGCCGCCTCGAGGTCGGTGTGGGCCTTCGCGCTGGCGGCCATGCTGGCGGCGAGTTGTGCGCGGTTCTGGTAGTCGACGATGTGCCGGACCCGCTTGGCCTTCGGCAGTTTGCGCCACTCGTCGAGCGTGAGGTCGAGCAGCGACGCGATCGCGTTCTCGACCTTCGGGGTCAGCGATGCGATGACGTTCTCGACGTCGGCTGTGGTGAGCACGTACGGTGTGCCCCTGCTGATGCGTTTCATGGTGGTGGTTTCCTCTCGTTGTCTTGCTGTGTGGTTGGGTTGAGGTGCCGTCGGCGCCGGGGCTGGTCACCGACGCCGACGGCGTCAGGGGGTGCCGACTAGAACGGCGGGTTGGCGTTGTCGATGGGCTTGCCGAGGGCGAGCACGGCGGCGCGCTGCTCCTCGGTCAGACCGGCGAGCGGGTCGGCCGCCGGCGCTGCCGGTGCCGCTGCGGGTGCCGGTGTTGCAGTGGCGGTCGCGGCGGCGCTGGCGACGCCGTTGGCGCGCTTGACGTCCAGCGAGAACAACTTCAGCGTCTTGCCGCCGGCGCGCTTCTCGATGCCGTCGAACACGACGCGGATGGTGTCGCCGACCTGTGGCCGCAGTTCGGCCAACTTCGCCTTCAACTGGTACTGGCCTGCGGTCAGCGACTTCTCCTCGCCGTCGACCAGGAGCAGCAGCTGCGGGCTGGTGGTGCCGTCGTTCCAGTGGTGGATGCGGATGTCGAGCACCTCGCCGACGACGCTGTCGCCGGGTTCCTCGAACTTGATGTAGTCGGTGGCGATCTTCAGTTCCGGGGTGTCCCAGATGTCGGTCATTACTGGTTTCCTCTCGTGAGGTTGGGTTGGGTTGTTACTTCCATCGGCGGTGTTGCCGTGGTCTGTGGTGCGGCGCTCATAGCAGCGCCTCCTGTGCCTGCCGCGGGTCGCGGCCGTCGTGTCCGCCGCACGCCTGCGCGGGGTCGCCGAGGTGGCCGTGCATGTGCCACTTGCAGAAGCGGCAGTCGGGGGCGGTGCCGATCATCGGCAGCACCGCCGGCCCTGCCGCCGAGGCGGCGTGGAGGTCGACGAGGCGTTTGATGGCGGCGTCGGCGCGGTCCTGGTTCCACGGCCTGGTGTAGACGTGGATGTCGGACAGGTCGCCGTTGCGGGGCAGGTATCCGATGCCGACGTTGTCGACGCGGAACTTGCCGGACAGCACGGCGAGCAGGCCGTACAGGTCGATCTGCGTCTCGTAGTTGATCGGCGTCTCGCGGCGGTACTTCTGCAACGCCGACGGCCCCACCGACTTCCAGTCAATGATGGTGAACGACGGCTTGTGGTAGGCGTCGAGGTGGCCGAACAGCCGGATGCCTTTGGCGACCTCGACGCCGACGTTGACCTCGGTCTGCCACTCGTCATCGCCTTTGAGTGCGGCTTCCATGCCGGAGTGCATCTGCGTCCCCACCCACGCGGCGAGGTTGACGCTGTCAGCGCGGACGGGCTCGACGTCGAGCAACTGATACATCAGTTTGCGGTTGCACGGGCTCGACAGGTCGGACGGCCCGATGGCGCGCTGCCTCGACCGCGGCCGTGCCCGGTCCTGGCCGACGATCAGGTCGCGGACCATGTCGGCGGTGACGGCGTTCATGCGTCACCCCAGATGCCGAGGTAGACGAACGCCGCGTCCTTGGCTGTGTCGCAGGGCCATTCCGTACCACAGCACTTACATAAACGTCGGCGTCCCTTTTGACTGGCGTGTGCCACTCACTCATCGACTCGTCCTTCCAGTGCGGCCAGCCGCCGGCGGATCTCGTCGGCTTCGCGGCATTCCTCGACGGGGGCTTCGCAGGCGGGGCACCACAGTTGCCCGCCGCTGGCGGGGTACCGGCCGTGGCGCGGCGCCTTTGAGTTGCGGAGGACGCCGCCCCACGACTCGCCGTTCGGGTAGGCGACGGTGACGGCGACCTGATGACGGGTGGTGATCTGCCTCATATCATGGATGCTCATCAGCGACCGTCAGTGAGTCGCCGCCGAGCGGCACAATGCCGTCCCAGTGTTCGGACTGCTCGGCGCATGGCCCAGTCGCACCTGTGACGCCGGCGTGGTCGACGTCGCCTTCCGGGTGTTGGAACTGAGCGGGGCGCCGCACTCGCTGCAGGTGTTGGCGGTGTCGTTCACTTCGCCGCCCTGATGGTGGGCTTGCCTTCGACGCAGGCCTGCCGGTACAGGTCCGGCGGCAGTTTCGCCTGCGCCAGTTTGCGGTCGAGTTTCGTCTCGGTGACGGTGAGCATCTGCACCAGCGCCTCGGGGAGCACCTCGCGGGCGCGTTTCTCGTCCCAGCGGTGGGCGCCGGTGGCGATGATGTAGGCGGGTTCGCCGCCGACGTCGATGGTGTCGCCGGGTTCGGCCAAGCTCAGGATCTCGGCGTCGATCTGGGCGACGCGTGCGGCCCATTCGTCGCGCTGGTAGACGGCGTTGAGCCGTTCGCGGCCGAGCGCCTCCAGGCGTGCGCGGTTGTCGGTCATCGGTGTTTCCTCTCGTTGCGATTGACGAACTTGTCGTATAGGTCGGTGGCCCAGACGACGCCGTAGACGACGCCGGCGAAGGCGAGGGCGCGGATCATGCGTTGCCCCTGATCTCGTCCAGCGCACTCATGCGCCTCTCCTCATGTCGGGGTCGTCGGGGTGGATCGGGCCGATGACTTCACCCCACGGGCGAGTCAAGGTGTCGTAGGCATCAGTGGAGATCAGGTCTCGCGCCACCAGAGACCCCGCCGCGTACCCCGCCGCGTCCCCCGCCGCGCCCCACGCCGCGTCCCTCGCCGCGTACCCCGCCGCGTACCACGCCGCGTCCCACGCCGCGTCCCACGCCGCGTCCCTCGCCGCGTACCTCGCCGCGTACCCCGCCGCGTACCCCGCCGCGCCCCACGCCGCGTCCCACGCCGCGTCCCACGCCGCGTTCCTCGCCGCGTCCCTCGCCGCGTGTAGTCGCTTAATCTCGGCTGCGGTGAGACACCGCGCCCGCTCGATCAGCGCCGCGACCTGTTCGCCCTGCGGCCCGAACGCCTCATGCGCGCAACTCCTGCAGAACTCGGACCTCACGGCACCTGATCTTGTACGGGTGACCTCGCCGCGGTGAAACTCCCTGACAGGCTCCACCTCGAACAGCCGGCAGGGCCACGTCATCCCGTCGCATTCAGTCGGCACGGTGGCCAGGTGCAGCCAGCCGGGACCGGGGAACTCCGTTTCGTCGGAGTCGAGTCGGATCGTGTCGCCGGAAGCCAGGGCCGCGCCGTAGTCGACGGTGCCGGTGTAGAAGTCGGTTCCGTCCGGGCGGGTTGCCTTGAAGAAGAGGGTCTGCTCGCTCATGCGTCACCGCCGCCGAGGATGCGACGCAGGTCGGCCATGACGTCGCCGTAGCCCATGCGGTAGGCGGGATCAGTCCCCGGCGGCAGGCCAGCGTTGTCCACCAGTCGCGCCACCTGCTCTAACTGCTGCTCGGCCTTCCACAGTCGCTGTGACAGCGCGGCGATGTTCGTCTGGATGCTCAGCGGCTCCTCGGCGGCGATCTCGCGACGCTTGCGGTCGATCCAGGTGGTGAACGGTTCGAGGGTGAGGCTCATTCGGTACCCCCGTCAAGGGCGTCGTCTGACACGGCGAGCCGTGCCGACTGCGGGTTGTCTCGGTTGGCTTCGATGATTCTCAGCAGCAGGTCGCCGTTCAGTTCAGCGACGACCTCCCCGCGTAGAGGTGTGCTGTCTGCACCGCCCAGGGCGCTGTCACGCTTGGCCTTGAGGTGATCTTCAACGGCGGCGATGACCGGGTATGTCCCAGGGCCGGTGATCTTCCCCCAGCGCACGATGTACTCAAGCGGAATCGCATCTATCACCGCTTCGATCAGGTCCTCTGTCCAGTGCGGGCGTCGGTCAGTCATTCGGCACCCCCCTCAATTGCGCGGATCGTGTCGCAGGGCCACGGGAGCATCGCGCAATAGCCGCACCGCTCAGACCCCGCCAGGTCGACGCGAAGGGGCGCGTGCAACTCCCGCACCCGCTGGATGGTTGCCTGCAAGTCAGAGCGTGCGCTGGTACAGGTAGGGCACCAGTCACAGCCGCTCGGCTCATCGAAACGTTCAGTCATTTGGCACCTCCATCAAGTCCAAGTGCTTCTCTCACCAGCCGCCGCGCTTCCTGCTTCTGGCGTTCGTACATCGCGTCGATGACTTCGTTGTTATGCGCTAGGTACGCTGATTGCTCAGGGCAGGTGTCGTCAGGGCATCCAAGGATGATGTGACCGTGACTGCATCGGGGTGCTGTCCAACTCATTCGGCACCCCCGTTGAGGGCGCGGAGGATGTCATCGACGTACAGCGTCAACGGAGGCCCGAACAACGGGTCAGACGCAGCCACTTCCCGTGTCTTGTCTTCGCACAGATCCCGCACCCGCTGGATCGCGGCGGAGTGCTCGGCCTCGACTATCACGCCCATCACATCCAGCGGGGAACGGGTTTCCTGTCCCAGGTACCAGTCCTCAACGGCGGCGATGACGGCGTAGATATCGTCAATGAACAAGTGCCCACCGTCGCCTGCTGCTGACATGACGGAGAACAGCAACTCGTCGTCCCAATGTGGTCGTCGTTCAGTCATCGGCACACCTGCACTTCGGCGGTCGGGACGTTCTCACAGCACAGCGCCAGGTCTTCTAACCACGGCACGAACCGGTCGTAGGTTCCCCAGCCGTTGCTGGCCTCCAGTGGTCGGTAGTGCTCCGGTCTGGCTTTCATGTCGGCAATAGCGGCCCGCAGCGGTTCGATCATTTGCCTGGCGTGCGTCACGCCGATCTTGTCGGGTTCCCACAGCAGTTTGTAGATGCCTGCCTCGTCGGCCATATTCCTCAGGTTGTGGGTCACGTTGTGCTCGCCCACGGTGTGGCCGCACTCTGGGCAGAACAGGTACACGTCAAGGCTCATGAGTCACCGCCGAGCCAGTCGCGCCAGTTGCCGCGCGCATCCACGCCGCCGTGGTTGCCCTTGTGCCCGCGGATCTTCTGGCACATCGCGCCATCAGGTCCGTGGCTGGCACAGTTGAGGTCGTGGTCGATCATCGCCGCACCGCTGCCACGAACGGCTCGGACACCTTCTGGCAGGCCTCCAGCAGCCCGAGGGCCTCCGCGTAGGCCTTCACCTTCGCCTTGTCGACCTGCTCCACGGTGACCGTGGCCGCGGTGATCACCTCGGCCGGCAGCACCTGCTCTGCCAGGTCCAGGCGGAAGTCCTTCTTCTGGGTCACCCGGAACACCGGCGCCCCGTCCAGGTCGACCGTCCCGCCGACCTCCACGGCGTCGATCAGGACCGCCTTCTGGGCCTTGATCCTGGCCTCGAGCTCCTCGAGCTCTGCCTGCAGGCGCAGCAGCTCCTTGGCCGCCTGCTCCACGTTGCCGCTCATGCCGCACCGCCGCTGGTGGCGTCGAGGTAGTCGGCCATGATCGCCTTCGGGATCTGTCCGGACGGGGCGACCTCGTAGCCCTGCTCGGCGGCCCAGGCGCGGACCTTCTTCGGGTCGGCCACCGGCGCGGTGCCCTTGATCTGCGCCTCGATCTCGGCCAGCTGCTTCTTCAGCCGGTCACGCTTGGCGCGCAGCTCTGCCTTCTCGGCGTTGGCCTCCCAGGCGGCGTCCAGGGCGGCCTCGGCGGCCATCACCTTCTGCGCCGCGCGGGCGATGCGCTTGTCGTCATGGTCGATCAGGTCGGCGGCCGGCGGCCTGCCTCCGGGCACTGATTGCAGGGTCATGGTGGTTTCCTCTCGTTGTGGTGCCGGTGTTGCGATGGGTTTAGCGGCGTGCAGCCCGGGCAGGCGTGCGGTGAGGTCGTGACGGTTGTGCCGGCGCAGGTGCTGGTCGAGCGCCCCGGGGGTTGGGTTGCGGAAGCCGGTGAGCCTGGCGAGCACCGCCTGGATGTTCGTCTCGCCGCTGCTGGTGATGAAGTCGACGTCGTCGCAGATGTCGCAGATCTCGCGACGGCCGGGCTTGCAGAAGCGCTCATGATTGGCCATGGCGATCCTCACCAGGTCGGCCGGCACGTCATCGTCGGCCACCACGATGGCCTCGCAGTCGCGGCAGATGGTGCTCATGACGACCCCTGCAGGTGGTCGGTGCCCCACGGCCGAAGCACCACAGTGGGATCGCCGTGCTTCTTGAACCGGCGATAGTGGGTATCGCAATAGCCGCGGCTGCGGGCGGCGCGGGCGCAGTCGTCGACCTGGCAGGTGGCGCTCACCACAGCACCTCCTGTTCCTTGTGGACGATGACGGGCTTGGGTTTGGGCTGTTGTTTGGCGCGGGCGATCTCGCCGGGGTCCGAGGTCCGCCAGCGCGCGAGGCGGCAGTAGTCGCTCGACAGGTCGACGCTGATGCCGTGGCGGCCGAGGGCGTGGGCGACGAGCGCGGTGGTGCCGGTGCCGCCGAACGGGTCGAGGACGGTGCCGTCGACCGGACTCCAGCCGGTGATGATGCGCCGCGGCCATTCCATCGGGAACGCGGCGAAGTGGTCGACACCCAACTCGTCGGGGACGATCAGCGGCTGCGTCGGGATCGTCCACACACTGCCGGGAAGTTTGCCGAGGGGGTTGTGTTCGAGGTCGTGGTCGAGCAGCGTCGTCGGGTTACGATGCGCGCCGGCCAGCGTCGCCTTTGACGTCTGCGCCTTCGCCGGCGGCGCCGTGTATGCCTCCCGGATCTCGTCGACGGCGCTGAAGTACCGCGGATAGTGCGTGAAGTGAAACCACGTTTCGTGGCTGCGGCGCACCCGGTCGGTCACCGACTCGGGCAGCCCGTTCGGCTTCGACCAGATGATCTCGGCGCGCAGGATCAGCCCCAACTCGTCGATGCAGCGGATCGCGTACCGCCACGGCACCCCGATCAGGGACTTCTCTGGCGCACCCGTCGCAACCGTTGCCGGCCGTGGTGGTGGCGTGCTACCGTTAGGAACGCCCCCCGATGAAGGCTCCCCAGCCGGCAGACGGGGGCCTCTCTTTGCCCCGCCGTTGCGGCCGACGCTGCCGTCAGACGAGCCTGCGCCGCCGCCCCCTGTGCGTGCGTACTTGTCGCCGAGGTTGACGAAGATGCTGCCCGACGGCTTGACGACCCGCATCATCTCCGCAGTGGCGGCGATCAGTGCATCCACGAACTCGGCCGGTGTCGCCTCGTCGCCGATCTGACCGTCGTAGTGCTCGCCGCCGTCCTGGTACGACCGCAGCCCGAAGTACGGCGGGCTGGTGACGACAAGGTCGACGCTGTCGTCTGCCAGCGGCAACGCCAACGCGTCGGCCTGGATGATCTCAACGCTCATCGGAACCCCGCCCCTCCGGCGCCGGTGGCGGCGACGTTCTTGATGTTGGCGACGTCAAGCAGGCCGGGTTCGGGCCAGTCGAGGTGGCCGTCGACGAGCAGGCCGAGGCGGGTCAGCAGCAGCCGTGCGTCGTCGGTGTCGGTGGCGTGGCCGCAGACGACGAGGGCGGCGTCGCGGCGGAGGTCGTTACTCACGGCCGGTCACCCGCTTCCCACTCACCGACGGCGTAGCGCAGCAGTTCGGAGAAGTCGCCGAGCGCCATCCGCACGGGGATGTCGCTGCCGCCGTAGACGCCGACCTCCAACCAGACGAGGTGCTTCAGTGGCAGCCAGACGTCCCACGCGGTGATGTTGCGGCGATACCGTCGCACCACGAGTACGCCGATGGTGGCGGCTGCGTTGCGGCGCTCAGTGTCGGTTTCGTCGAGCCACTGTTCGATCAGCGCCGGGGATGCGGCCTCGGCGGTGGCGCCGGCCTTGACCTCCGCGATCGCCGTCCAAGGCCGCGAGCAGATCCGCACGTCGCCCTTGTCGTAGGCGCCGTGCAGCGCGATGCGTTCGGCATCTGTCCACCCGTCGCCCTGGAAGAAACGCGCCACGGCAGTCTCGGCGGCGGTGCCGATGGCCTTCGGCTTGTTGACCATCAGTCGATCACCGCCGCCACGAGGTCGTACATGCTCATGTTCATTGACGCGGCCAACTCGGCTACGTCTTTCACGCGCTCGCAGCATTTGCCGCACAGGTAGCGGTCGCCGACCATGCGCATCTCGGCGCGCGACTTGCCACATTCCCAGCACCTCATGCGCTGGTCCTCCCCTTCTTCTTGTCTCGTTGCTGCTGGATCTTGAGTCGTTGTGGCGGTGTCATCCCGCCGTAGATGCCGCTGCGACCGGAGCGGCCCTCGTTGGCTTCGAGCGCGAGCGCGTATTCGAGGCAGTCGACCTGGACGGGGCAGCGTTTGCAGATGCAGATGGCGGCCTTGTGGTCGGATGTCGACCCCCACTGCCGGTCGCCGGGGCGTTCGGTCCACGCGTCGGCGGGCATCCCACCGACGGCGCACAGGGCGCGCTGCATCCACGACAACGGGTGGTCTCTCATCCGCGCGCCGCCCTGGCGACGTCGGCGAGGTGGCTCTTGTAGTTGCAGAACATGTCGAGTTCGTTGTTGCCGTTGACGAGGATGCGGCAGGTGCACTGGCGCACCCATTGGCCGGCGTCGGTGACGGCGGCGACGATCATCGCCTCGACGGGATGCAGCGGCATGGCGCCGATGGGCTGCAACTTGTGGTCTTCGACGTTCATGGCAGCAGTCCCTTCGGCGGCGCGTAGGTGGCCTCTAGCCACAGCACCGCGCAGCGCGGCGAGCAGCAGGTGATGTCGACGGCGGTGGCGTTCCAGACCAGCGGCCGGATCACCAGCCACGAGTCGTTGGGCATGTCGGTGATGTGGGCGCAGGTGTCGAGCGCGCAGCGGGTGATCATGCTGTCCACCACCAGTGGCGCCACGCGTAGCGGGCGGCGGCGGCGAGGACGGTGGCGCCGATGGCGATGCCGAGCGCCATGCCGAGCAGGCATTCTGACGCGGCGATCATCGGGCCACCTCCCACGTCTGCGGGGTGCCGTCGGCGGCGCGGCAGCAAGGGCAGCGTCCGATGCCGTTGCTGTAGCAGTCGTAGCCGCAGCAGGCGCAGCGGATCTGCACGCCGTGGATGCGGTGACCGGGGCGGGTCATCGTGGCCTCCGCGCGCAGATGTCGCAGTCGGCCTCGTGGCGGCGGCGCGGGGTGCGCTCGGCCCACCAGACGACGGCGTAGACGACGGCGACGAGGAAGCCGACCTGGAGCAGCGCGGCGGTCATGACTTCACCCACTCGCGGAGCGGGAAGCAGCGCAGCCGCTCGTGGACGTAGTACTTCGTCCGCTGCGACTGAATGCTGGTGAGGTCGTACATGCCGCAGCAGCAGGCGTTGATGCTGCGCCGCGACGCCGTGTACTTGTCGTAGATCCAGTACCAGGCGACGGTGCCGCCCGCGAGGAGCAGCCCCGTCAGTAGTGCTACTGCTGCCATGTCTTGCATGTCAGGCCCGCTTCCAGACATCGACCGTGTCGCCGTGGCCGCCCTTGCATCGGGCGTAGTGCGTGACCGTCCACGTCGCGGGCCTCGCCTTGTTCGCGGCGAGGTTCAACTCGCGGGCGTAGCGTGCCCACTTGCGCTTCGGTGTCATCTGCTGCTTCTTGTCTTGCATCCGTGTCTCCTTCGTCCCGTCGGTGGATGGTCTGGTCTGGTGGCGGCGCCGGCAGGGAGGGAAGGGATGGCCGTCTGCCGACGCCGCCGGTGCGCTCAACCGCCAGGGAGCGCAGTCCCGCCGACGCCGGGGGAAGCGGCGGCTGGGGTCAAGAGGTCGGCGGGGTGGACGCCGAGGGCGTCGGCGATGCCGAACAAGTCGCGCACCTCGATCTGCGTCTGACCGGACAGTCGCTTCGACAGCGACGGCTGTGAGATCCCGAGCCGGTCGGCGAGCGCGGACTGCGTCAACGATCGACGCGCCATCTCGGCACGGATGTTGGTGCGGACGGATTCTATGCTCAGTGGTGTGGTGGCGTTCCCCATGAGTAGGTTTCTACTCCTTCAGGGAATGGTTCGCAACCATGACACGCCCGAATGAGCGATTCGTACCACGTCGGCTATTGCGCTCAGAGGGATACGGCTATACCGTCAAGTTATGAGCGCATCGGACAATGTGGTACATAACATCCTCGGACTCATGGGCGAAACCAGGACGACGCAGGCCGAACTCGGCCGCTGGCTCGGACTGTCACAGGCCGCAGCAGCCAAGCGGCTGACTATGCGGACGGTCGTGTTCAACGTTGACGAACTGGAGGTGATCGCTGAGAGGTTTGGGGTGCCGGTGCAGTCGTTGTTCGACCCGCCGCGCGTCTCGGCATCCTTTCAGCGCCGCCTAGTTACCGCTGGCACTTCACGGTCACTTACCCACGAGAAGATCACCCGCCGTGGGGGTCTTGCCGGATCGAAACTCGACGGAGGGAGGTGCCAGAATGGACACGTCCACAGAAACAACGACGGGGGTCGATATTGTGCGTACCTATCACCAGCATCTGCAAGGCCGGGGTCTGCGCCCCACCACCATTCGCGCCTACACCTCATGGCTGTCACGCCTACAGGCCGACACCGACGCCGACCTTCTCGACTTGTCCACTGAGGATCTTGAGGCGTGGCTGGTGACGCATCAGTGGGCGCCGGCGTCGCACGCGAAGGCGGTGCAGGCGCTGCGGGCGTTCTACGACTGGGCGCATCTGTCCGAGCGCATCGACCACAACCCGGCCGCCAGTCTGCGTGGCGCCCGCGTCCCCGCCGGGGTGCCGGACCCGTGTCCCGATGCGGTGCTGGCGGCGGCGCTGGAACGCTCTGTCGGCGTCGACTACTGGCGGCTGCGGATCGCCGCCGACTGCGGTCTGCGGCGTGCGGAGTTGGCGGCGGTGCGGCCCGAGGATGTCCGCGAGCTGCCAGGTGGTCCGGTGTTGCGGGTGATCGGCAAGGGCGGGCGGGTGCGGCATGTGCCGCTGCCGCCGGATGTCGCGGCGTGGCTGGCGATGCTGCACGGGCCGCTGTTCCCCGGCAAGAAGCGGGCGACGATGTCGCCGTCGGCGGTGGGGCGCTGGTACACGCAGCACCTCGGCCTGCACCCGCACAGTCTGCGGCACCGCTACGCCACCCGCGCCTACCACGCCACCCACGACATCGACGCCGTGCGGGTGCTGCTCGGGCATTCGTCGGTGGCGACGACCCAGGTGTACGTCGCGGTCGCCGACGACGATCTGACGCGCGCGGCGGCCGGGGCGTGGGCGGCGACCTGAACGCACGAAAGCGCCCCCACCGATGACGGTGGGGGCGCTTCGTTGTGCGGTCGGGGGGTGCGGATCGGGACTCCCCGCCGCGGTCTTAGGTGGTCACCAGCCTGCGACTTCGTCGGCCCAGATCCAGCCGAGGTAGCGCAGACCCCAACGGGCCGCGACCTCGTCGGTGGGCACCATGCCGATCTTGCCGGAGACGGGCAGGTCAACACCCCACGACTTGCCTCGGCCGTTGGCGACGGTGACGTGGCCGTAGCCCTGGCTGCCGCCGGACCAGAACTGGAGCGCGCCACGGGGGGCGTTCTTCGCGTTCTTGCCGGAGTGTCGGTACTTGGCGGGTGTGCGGAACCAGCCGTCGACCGCGTTCCAGCCCGAGGCGCTGCGGCCGTGGGCGGCGGCGACGGAGTGGGCGCAGTGACCCAACCAGGCGATGCCGTACGGCGACTTCGTGGTGGCCTTGCGGTGCCACTCGCGCATCCGCTCGACGGCCTTCTGGCCCTGCTTGCGGCGGCCACGGTCGACGGCGACGCGGGTGCGCTTCTTGCCGACGTAGGTGGTGCCCTTCTGGCGTAGACGCTTACTCATCGCGTGACCTTTCAGTAGTCGTCCAATCCCTCATCGCGGACCTTGTCGACCGTGGCCGGTGAGTACGTCGCGGCCCGGGTGGTCTCGCCCTGGACCAGGGCCAGCAGGGCGAACAGCAGACCGATGGCGCCGGTGACGGTCGCATCGACGTCGGTGGACACCGCCACCCCGGCCGAGGCCAGCAGCATGACCACGGCGGTCCACACCGCACGCACCCGTGCCGGTTCGATGTAGTTGAGTCGTCGCAGGATGTTACTCATCGGTGTCCTCCTGGACTTGTTGGGACGGCTGAAACGGTCGAGAAAGGGCCAGTGCTGGTCCGGGGGGAGCACGTAGTCGATGAGCCGCTTGGCCAGGTAGAGGCTGGCCGGGGCCAGGACGGCGGCCCAGAACGCTATCCATGCGCCGCTCATCGCTGCTCCCTGTCGAGCACCTCCAACAGCCACGCGCCGCAGCTGGCAACCGACCATGCGAACGCCAGCCAGCCGCTAACGCTGGTCCATGTCGTGTCGTAGATGACCACGGCCCACACCCCTGCCCACACCCCGACGGTGATAAACAGGCCGTGCGCCATCCAGTCGTCGCGCTGGCACCACCAGCCGACCCACAGCAGCATCACCGCGGCGAAGCCTGCCACCCCGATCAGCTGCCCGGGGAACTCGTTGAGCAGTTGCCCGATGGCCTGCCCGGTGATGATGGCGTAGGAGACGACGAACGTGGACAGCGACACCGCGAGGGCGTACGGCTTGACGGTGCGCCGCAGGAACGTCCACGGCAGGGTGCGGCCGTCAGGATTATGGGCACTCATCGGTCAGGCCGCGTAGTCGTCGGCGAGGTCGTTGACGGACACGGTGAGCGCGGCGTTGCTGGCGATGATGGCGTCCAACTTTCCTTCGAGGCGTGCCAGCGACACCTCCCACGACGACTCGGCGGATGGCATGTCACGCCGCCTCGTAGGTGAAGTCCCACGACAATGTCGTGGGGCCGAACGCCATCCACGTGGTGACGATCGACGAAGTCAGGAACTCGACAGCATCACCGGCGCTGAACTCGACCGCGTTGCAGTAGGTGGCGCCGTTGGCCTGCTCGAGCAGGAAGTGCCGCACCATGCCGCCGGCGTCGAGTTGCAGCGTCCCGATACGGCGGGCGAACGCCGCCGTTGACCGGGGGGCGGCGGGCAGCGGGACCCGGTACTGTCCGCCGCCTGCGCCGGTAACGGTCATCTGACCGATTCCGACGACCATCTTCCCGATCTGCGTGTACCGCGACTCGGCGGTCACGTTGGCCGCGGTCGGGTTCGACGACGACGCGGTCAGCGTCGGCGTCCACGCGGTGTACGTGCCGAGGGCGGCGACGGTGGCGTCCGTGGTCGCCAATTGCTCATAGCGGACAGCGTCACCTGCGGTGGTGCCAGCGGCCAGGCCGGTGATCTTGTTCGACCCCATCGCGATCGCACCGGACATGGTGCCGCCGGCCAGCAGGAGCGCCGCGGCGTCGATGTTCGCGAACGTCGACCCGTTGGACACCTGCAGCTTCGACGTCGTCGAGTTGTAGACGACCCGGCCCGCGGGCTTCTGCCCGGCGGTCAGCGCCGCGATCTCCGCGGAGGTCAGCGACTCGATGCCGGGTGCCTCGTCGAGACGTTCGGCCAACGCCTGCATGTCGGCGGGCACGTCGTTGGCGTCCGACCCCTCGGGGAACGGCAACGCCATGACGGTGGTGGTGTCAGCCATCAGTTACTCCGGGGTATCGGCGGCGACGATGGCGGTGACGGCGGCGAGGATGTTGGCGTCGGTGACGACGGCCTCGTCCTTGCCGGGGTTCGGCACGTCGGTGGCGACGGCGTACGAGTAGGCGTCGGCGATGGGGCCGTTGGCGACGATGCGCCACATGTGGACCGACGCGAGGGCCTCGGGCTGCTCAGGTCCGGTGGTTTCCTGCGCGAAGCAGGCGGCGACCCGCTGGCGCAGGTCGTGGTCCTGGGCGGCGGCGGCGATGGCGTTGTATGACACGGTGTCTCCTTCGTGGGGGTCGGGTTAGGCGGCGGACTTGGCGCGCTGGTGGCTCTTCTTGCGGCGTGCGTTGTTGCAGGCTCGGCACATGCGCCGACCGCAGTTGCGGATGTAGAGGTTGTCGCCGCTGTACGGGTGGCCCTGCGGGCAGTGCGTCACCTTCGACTTCCAGTGCGTCTCGCCGTGCGGGTGACGCCCCTTGGCGTACATGTCGGCCTTGTTGTCCGCGTCGGTGCCCACGAAGATGTGGTCGGGCCTGACGCACTTGGGGTTGTCGCAGTGGTGGCAGAGGTACATGCCTTCGGGGATCGGGCCGACCATGCCCTCGTAGACGACACGGTGCGCGAGCGCCGTGGTGCCTTCCTTGGTGCCGTTCTGAATCCAGACCGACCCGTAGCCGTCCTTGCGAATCTTGCCGCCGTACTCCCAGCAGCCCTCACCGATGAGCGTCTTGTCGAGTGCGCGGATGTGCGGCTCGACGCCTGTGCCCTTCGGACTCATGCGGCACTTCCAGGCAAACTCGCAGGCCAGGCGTCGTCGGTAATCCATGACGCCGTCCAGGTGACGGTGCCGGGATTCGGCGCGGACGCCGTCAGTCGGATGGGACTGGCTTGCGCGTAGTAGCCGAGTGCGGCAGTCGTCCCCAGTGATGCGTCGGCGGACGACGCCGTGGACACACCCACGATGCCGATAGGAACTTTGGACGATGGGCGGAACCCCGTAGGCAGTGCTCCTGACGTGAGTTGCGTTACCGACCCTGCGGAGATCGTGACGTTGAAGTGAACCTGCACGACGTCCCCGGTGCGACACAGTGCCGCCGCACCCGACGAGGCTGACTTGGCGACGCCCGTGTTGAGCAGGCTGGAGATGTCCCGCCACCCCGCGTCCGCCTCCGGCCCGACCTGCCACCCCGTGTTGCCGGTGCCGGTGGCCTTGATCCACCTGATCCAGCCCTTCACGTCGGTGGTGGCGTCGGTCTGCAACCACGTCGAACCGGGCGCGGCGGTGACGACCCCTTCGGGGCTGCCGGTGCCGGACAGGTCAACGGCGTTGTTGACCGCGATGCGCGACTGGCCGGGGATGGGGACGCCGGGGGCCTGCCAGACGCCAGCGGCGCCACGGTGGAAGGACAGGGCGTCGGCGTTCCACACGATGGCAGAGGCATGGCTAGCGTCGGCACGGACGCGGAACGATGCGTATGCGGCGTTGGACGGCGCCGCCACAGTGATGGCGAGGTCTTTCCACGATGCGGCGAGCGCCACCTCAGTGCCGACCGTGCTGGCGGTAGACGCGGCGACGTTACCGGCGCTCGTCCACCAATAGATGATCGGGGTCACGCCATCGGTGGCGGCTGCGGAGTAGACCTTGGCGCGGAACGTGTAGATGTCGCCGCCGGTCACCGGAATGGTGCCGTACGACTGATCCCCACCGAGGTTAAACCCCGCGTAAGACGTCGTGGTGGCGGTGACCTCAAGGCTGCGGGAACCCTGCGCCGGGGTCGGGGATGTGGCAGACGCAAGCGTGCTGTACAGCGCCGTGAACCCCGTCGTCGCGCCTTCCGCATCCGTGCCGGTGGCCTGGTTCAGGCTCAGCAGGTTGCCCAGCGGCGCATCGGTCAGTCCCCGGATCGGCTCCCCCGGCATCGCCCACTGCCCGCCGTTGCCGCGCCAGAGGCCGACGCGGTCGATGTAGAAGGTGTCGGAGGTCGCGGCGCTCGACATGACCACGGTCATGCGCGCGTATGCAGCAGTAGCGGGGGCGACGGCGGTGACGCGGGACTCGACCCACGACCCGGTGCCCGAGGTGATGGCGTCGGCGTTGGTCTGCACGATGAACGACCCGCCCGACGTGTACCACAGCACAGCGACGTAGACGCTGCGGGAGGTGACCCCGCCGTAGAAGGACGCGACTGCCGTGTACGTCTCGCCCACGGTGACGGGGACGTAGTTAGCGGTGCCACTGGGGATGATCGCCGACATCGTGCCGTTGCCAGTGGCGGTGACGAGCAGGGACGCCGAGCCGTGGCGCGCCTGCGCCGTGCTGCGGGCGACCGTTGGGCTGCCGGTGTTGGCCGCCCAGCCAGAGGCGTCAGTCTCGATGCTTGCGGCGTTGTCACTGAGCAGGTTCCCCGGCTGCACCGCCAACTTCGCGGCGGTCACCGCGCCGTCTGCGATCGCGGCGGTGTCCACCGCGTTGTCCGCCAACTCCGATGAGCCGACCGCGTTCGCGGCGATCTCAGCGGACCCCACAGCGTCGGCGGCGATCTTCGCGGCGGTCACCGCGTCGTCGGCGATGCCGGCGGTCGGGACCTGCGCCCACTTCACGCCCTTCGTCTCCCCGGAGGCGGCCAACAGCACCGTGTCGTTGGTGCCCACCCCGAGGTTGTCGTAGGTGTTGTCGGCGGTGCCGACGATAAGGTCACCTTTGGCGTCGACCTGCGGCAGGGTGCTGCCCTCGATCGCCTCGAAGCGCGCCTTGACGGTGGCGTACGAGCCGGACGGGGTGGTGCCCAGTTCGGCCTGGACCGCCTCGATGGCGTCGCCGAGGTCGTTGTGCATGTCGCGGTGGGTGCGCCCGCCGACACTGTCAGATGTCTTCTTGTCCGACGCGATCGTGTCGAACGAGTCGAGGCTGCCCGGGTAGTTACTGGCCACTGTGGCTCCTTAGAATCGCAACTCGGTGTAGGTGAGGGCTGACGCGGTCATGTTGCTGTAGGTGGTGTAGGCGGTATCCAGGTCGTCGTAGGTGACCGGCGTCGACGACGTCAACGTGAGGTTCGCCCCGGCCGGTTTCTCCCGCATCGCCGCGGCCAGGGTGGCCGCCGAGTCGACGACCTCGTCGGAGTTGACCTGAACTTCGATCGCCCACGGATCCCCACCCACAGCGGTCGTCACCAGGCAGTACCGGTCGCCGGTCAACGTGGCCTGGACGGCGGCCTGAATCCCCGCGGCCGAGCCGTGGGCCTGGGCGCCGGCGCGGGACAGATACCAGCGGGCGTTCGTGGTGTCCATGTCGGTGACAGGTACGCCGATCAGCCAGCCGAGCCACGGCAACCAGCCCGCCGGCGCGGTCGCCGGGTTCACCGGTTCCGAGGTGCCCGACGCGGACGTGTCAGGGTCGGCGTCGTCGATGAACTTCGCCGTCGAGTAGGCGGCGTCGCCGATGCTGGCCATGAAGCGCAGCAGCTCGTCGCGGGTGTCCGCCTCCCGCACGTACTCCGGCAGCAGGTCGAACAGTCGCTGCCCCGTCCTGGTGATGCCGGTCGGGGTGCCGGTGTCGTACAGCGGCCACCCATCGTACGACAGATCGAAGTCGTACAGCGAGTCGAAGTCGTATACGTACGGCATGACCCGCCTCTCAGGTGATGGTCAGGGTGACAGTGCCGATGACCGCGAACTCGTCGAAGTCGACCGTTGCGGTGGTCGACGGCAGCGTCAGCGACGTGACCGAGTCGACACCGGGCACCGATTCGATGACGGCTTGGACGTCGAGGGGTTCGACGTCGGCGCCGAAGCCGGAAGTCTGCCACGACCACACCGACGCCAACGCATCCTCGATGGCCGCCTCAAGTTCGGCGGTGTCGTAGCCGGTGGCCTTCGTCACCGCGGCAGTGACGTTGACGGACACGGGGGTGGCGTGTTCGACAGTCATCGTCAGGATCGACGCGCACTGCGCCTGCATCGCGGTCTGCAGTTCCGACTTCTGGTCGGCGGTGATCTCGTCACCGTTGCCGTACACGTAGACGGTCAGGTAGCCGTCGTCGTCGCCGGGGGAGTTGCCGCCGTCGTGGTCGTACTGGTCGACGGCCACGGCACGCTTGACGTACGGCTGTTCCAACGCGTACGCGGTGAAATGCTCCGGCACCACCAGCGACGACGTGACACGCGCGAACCGTGTCGCGGCCCGGGACAGGAACGCCAAGTCGTCTTCGGCGTCGGCGCCGCCGTTCAGGTCGGTGTGCAGCACGCAGTTCGCCAGGTGCGGCACGGCGACGACCGGGTCGCAGGCGGTGCCGGCGGTGATCGCATTCAGGTAGCCACCGGTGTCGGTGGTGGCAACGGCCACGTCGACCGTCGACCCGGTGACGGTGACCGTCTCGGTGGCGACCAGCATCGAGTCGGCGTCCTCGATGCGGAACAGTGTGCCTTCGTCGATCGTCGTCGTCGGGGATCCGGTCAGCGTCAGACGTACCGTGCCTGTGGCGGGGGAGCCCTCGTCGCGGGCCACTCCGTACAGACCGATGATGCCTTCGGTGAGGGCGCCGAGCACCCGGTTCGCGGCGTAGATCAGGTCGCACATGCCGACCGCGCAGGCTTCCAGCAGGACGACCTCGAGGCTGCCATTTCTCGGTTCCCACTGCGGCAGCCGGGTTTCGGCCAGCGCCAGCATCCTGTCCATGACGGCCTGAGGGTCGCGGTCGTCCACGGACACGCCGAGATAGGTGCTGTCCAGGTCACGCAGGGCCATTCGTCAGCCTTCCTCGTCGTCGGTGCTCGCCCAGTCCACGTCGATGTCGACGGCGACCGTGTTGTCGTTGGACTCGGTGACCTCGACCCGCAGCGCGTCCAGGCCGGGTTCTGCGTAGCCGATGGTGGCGCGAATCTCGTCGGGGTTGATGCGGGTACCCGACGGGTCGATCAGCCCCCACAGCGGTGCTAGCGCCCGTTCCCCGGCGGTGCAACTGATGATGTGCCCGCAGGCTTCGGCGGCGTGGCGCACCGAGCCCTGCTCGATGGTGACCGCCGGACCGTTGGCGTCGATGCGGAACGGGTGCGCCAGGGTTGTGGTCACGCCAACACCTGCACGAGCAGGAACGCGACGACCAAAAAGCGCCAGGACGATCCCGGCGACCACAGCACAGCCGATCTGCTTACCCATCGTGGACTCTAACTCAGTGCCGACCATGAACCGGCGGCGCGGACGTACAACGTGGTGGATGCGGTCCCGTCGGTGCGTAGGTAGAGGCTGCCGTCAGGTGCGCTGTGGCTCGGCGCCCCCGTGCCCGTTGTGATCGTCGGGCCGCTGGAGCCAAGTTCGATACCGGCGGTGGTGCCGGCCGCGCCGATGGTGACGCGTCCCGTGGTCCGCTCTGCCGTCAAAGCACGTCGAAGGTGCCCGACTCGGGCTGCGCGCAACCGCCACTGTGTCTGCGTTACCCGTTACTGGAAGCGTGTCAGTGTTGTCGTCGGCGACTGCCAGAGTCGTAAAGGTCGGAGCCGTCCTCGGCGCGGCGCACCAGATACGGGTTACCCGTCGATGCGATCACCCGCAGCGCCACATCGGACGAGTCGGTGATGTTGACGTTGTTGCTGTCGTCGATCGTCACGCCGCTGTTCTGCTAGCGCCCCGCCTGTGCCGTCGAAGCGCGGCACCGCGTGTTGTCGGTGGACGTAGCCGGTGTGCTGCGCGGGGCGGCCGCCGACGCCAGGCCGA
>JADJQR010000005.1 GCA_016712675.1 bacterium | reverse complement strand
CCTCCCGATTTACGCACTTGCGCAATTCCGAGAGGGTCCAATATGCGTCTTTGCGCGAAATGCGGCGCCGACATGCCGCTGGAGACCGGCCGAGGCCGCCGGCGCAAGTTCTGCCCCACCTGCAGCCCTTCGAGGCCGCGGCGTAAGCCGGAACCGTCCGAGGCGGTCACCCGCGCGGTGACGGCGCCGGCAGGTTCGGTGCTGGATGCGACCCGCGCGGCGCTGGTGCAGTCCGGTCGGCTCGACACTCCGATGGGTCAGGCCGCCCTGGTGCTGGCTTCGCGCATCGACGATGCCGGCGAACCGCTGGCGGCGATCACGCAGGCGACGAAGCAGCTGCGCGAGGCGCTGTCGTCGGTGGTGTCCGAGGAGCAGGCCGCCCCGGCCGACCCGAATGACGAGTTCACGAGGAAGCGTCTTGCCCGCGAGCATGGTGCGTGAGGCCGCCCCGACGTTCTTCACGCATCCGCCGTTGGGCGATTCGATCGGCGACGACGTCGCCGACTGGGTCGGCAGCCTGCAACTTGGCAACGGCGAGGTCTTCGTGCCGGACGAGAACCAGCGGGCGCTGCTGCGGGCGATGTTCGCCGGTCCTGCCGGTGTCACCTATCAGACGCGCGACAAGAAGTGGGCGTCGTCGCAGGTGGCGATCGTGGCGCCTCGCCAGAACTTGAAGACGGCGACCCTGGAGATGGGTGTTGCCGCTGCCGTTTGGCTGCTGGACTGCCGTCTGTGCGTTTGGACGGCGCATCTGTACAACCCTGCGGCCGCTGAGACGTTCCTGCACTTCAAGGAACTGATCGACTGCAACCCGCACCTGTCGCGCAACGTGAAGCGGGTGCTGGAGGCGTCGGGCGGCCAGGGCATCGAGTTGATGAACGGTGCCCGGATCAAGTTCCAGGCGCGCAGCAAGAACGCTGGCCGGTCGTTGTCGGGTGATCTGATTGTGATGGATGAGGCGTATGCGCTGTCCACGGCGGAGGCAGGTGCTCTGATCCCGACACGGTCGGCTCGGCCGAACTCGCAGATCTGGTACGGGTCGTCGGCGGGTCACTTCGACTCCTCGCAGCTGCGGTTGATCCGCGACCGCGGCCGGGTCGGCGCTCGCCGGCAGACGTACGCAGAGTGGTGTTCGACGGCCGAGTGCGCGTCGGAGCGTTGCACGCATGACATCGGCGAGCCGGGCTGTGTGCTCGATGACGTCGCCGAGTGGGCGAAGGCGAATCCGGCGCTGGGTTCGCGCATCGACGTGGACACGATCCACGACGAGCGTGCGTCGATGTCGCCGCCGGAGTTCGCCCGCGAGCGGCTCGGGTGGTGGGATGAGCCGTCGGCCGGCCAGGTGATCCCCGGTCCACGGTGGGCGGCGTGTGTCACCGAGGGTGCGATCGCCGGTGCGGTGGCGTTGTTCGTTGACATCGCGCTGGACCGTTCGCAGTCGGTGGTTGCGGTGTGCGGCGCCGATGCCGATGGCATCCCCCAGGTGGAACTGGCGGAGATGTCGCCGGGCACGGATTGGGTGACCGATCGCGTGTCGGAGATCGTGGGCCGCAACGAGGTGCTGGCGGTGGGCGCGCGTTCGGCGGGTCCGGTGGCGTCGCTGTTGCCGGAGTTGGACGGGGTGTGCAAGCAGGCCGGCACGGACTTCGTGAAGGTCGGCTCGGGAGACTTCGCGGGCATGTGCGGCGGGTTCTTCGATGCCGTCTACGCCCACGGGGTGCGTCACCGTAACGATCCCCGTATCGACGCTGCGTTGACGGCGGCGAAGCGGCATCAGGTGGTCGACGCCTGGACGTGGGAGCGGACGAAGGTCGATGTGGACGCCGCCCCCTTGGTTGCTGCGACGGGGGCTTTCGCGCTGTTCGTGCAGCGTGCACGGGTCACTGAGTCCGACCCGCTTCAGAACATCTGGTGAGGAGAGCCGCTGTGAAGTACGTTCCCGGCCTACTCGGCGCCCTCCTTGTCGTTGCCGGCGCCGCGTGGCTGTTCCCCCCGCTGGGGCTGATCGCCGCCGGCGGGTTCCTGCTGGCTGTTGACAGGCGGATCGGCTGATGGGGTTGTTCTCCGGTCGCCGCTCGGCGGATGCTGCCCCGCAGCGCGCGATGACGATGCCGTTCGAGTTGTCGGCGATCCATCCTGGCGCGACGATCACGGATTACGCGACGATCGATGCGAACGGCGACAACGCGCTGCGCTCGATCGCGGTGGGTGCGTCGATCGATCTGATCTGCTCGCTGGCGTCCGAGTTGCCGCTGGACACGTTCCGCGGCTACGGCTCGGACCGGGTGCAGTTGCCGACCCCGTCGAACTTGAACGATCCCGGCGCGACCGGCCAGGGGCTTGAGGACTGGGTGTATTCGCTGCTGATGTCGTGGCTGTATCGCGGCAACATGTACGGCGAGGTGGTCGAATGGTCGCCTGGCGGGCAGGCCCGCAGGGTGTCGCTGTTCCACCCGGATCAGGTCCACGCGACGTTGGTCGACGGCGAGGTGCAGTGGTGGATCAATTCGCAGCCGTGGGATGACATGGCGCGGTTCGTGCATCGCCGTGTGAACCCGGTGCCGGGTCGGCTGTTGGGGACGTCGGTGATCGAGCGGCACGCGATGCAAATCGGTACGTCGTTGTCGGCGGCGAAGTTCGGCGCGCAGTGGTTCGCGGACGGGGCGCACCCGTCGGGGCTGCTGGTGAACGCCAGCGACATCACCCAGGAGCAGGCCACCACGGTGAAGACGCGGTGGATGTCGCTGTTTCAGGGCACCCGTGAACCGGCGGTGCTGGGCAAGGGTTGGGATTGGAAGCCGATCCAGATCAACCCGGCCGAGTCGCAGTTCTTGGAGACGCAGCGGTTCACCGAGGCGCAGTGCGCGCGAATGTTCGGTCCCGCGGTCGCGGAGACGCTCGGCTACGAGACGGGCGGCTCGATGACCTACGCGAACGTGGTGGACCGCCGGTCGGACCTGTTGACGTTCACGCTGAACAAGTGGTTGACCCGCGCTGAGCGGCTGCTGTCGCAGCTGCTGCCGGCGCCGCAGTACGTCCGGTTCAACCGCGACGCGCTGCTGCAGTCGACGACGCTTGCCCGCTACGAGGCGCACGCCTCGGCGCTGGACAACCGCTGGCGCACCGTCAATGAGATCCGCGACATCGAAGACCTGCCGCCCGTGGAATGGGGCGACGTCCCGAACGAGAAGACATCTACACAACCAGGGAGCGCGCAAGCATGAGCAACCTGATCCGCGACTTCGTCGCCGACATCGAGATCCGTTCCGACGGCACCGGCCGCACGGTGCACGGCATTCTGGTGCCGTACAACACGGTGGCCCGCGTCAGCGACGGCGGCCCCGCCTACGAGGAGATGTTCGCCCCTGGCGCGTTCTCCCGCGACATCGAGGCCCGCAACGGCGACTTCCGCAAGGTGAAGTTCCTGTACCAGCACGACCACGAGCAGCCGATCGGCCGCGCCGTGGAGTTGCGCGACGACGCCGCCGGACTGTTCGGCGCGTTCCGCGTGGCGAAGACGTCCAAGGGCGACGAGGTGCTGGAGCTGCTGCGCGAAGGTGTGCTCGACTCGTTCAGCATCGGCTTCCGCCCGATCGACCCGGCCCCCGGTGACCCGATCAGCGTCGGCGAGCCGGTGGTCCGCACCAAGGCCGGACTTCGTGAGACGTCCCTGGTCACCTTCCCGGCGTATGCCGGCGCCCTGGTCGCAGGCGTGCGTGCGATCGAACCCGAAGACCTCCACGGCGACGCCGTCGTCGTGGCCGAGGCTGACACCACCGGGCACGACGGTGCTCGCACGGATCAGCCCACCCCCGACCCGGACCCGGCCCCTGCGCCACTCCACTCGGGACTGTCGCCGGCGCAACGGCGCACGGTGATGCTCAACAACCTAACCTTTAAGGAGAATCGATGAAGAACATCGAGATCCTGCGGGCCCGGGCCGAGGAGATCGAGGCCGAGTTCCGCAGCATTGACAGTGAGGCGGGCGAACGCTCCCTCAACGACGAGGAGCAGGTCCGCTGGGACGAGCTCGACGCCGAACTGAAGCAGGTCCGCGAGGACATCGCTGAGGGTGAGGCCGAGGCTGCCCGTGCCGCCCGTGTCGCCGAGTCCCGCGCCAAGTGGGGTTCGCTGCAGGTCGGCGTGTCCCGCCAGGACCCGTTCGAGAACCTCGAGGCCGTCAAGCGGATGAGCGACGACGACCCGGCCCTGATCGACCGTGCGCTGAGCGCTGTCGAGAAGTCCGAGTACCGCCGCCTGTCCTACGCGGTGTCCGACGAGGCCCGCGAGAACGCCACCCGCATGATCGAGCGCGTCCCCGGCGTTGCCCGCATGGCGATGGCGACGGGTTCGCCGGAGTACATGTCGGCGTTCCGCTCGTGGGTCAAGGCACTCGGCGCCCCCGTGTACTCCGCTGAGGAGGCCGCTGCGGTTCGTGCCAGCCTGTCGCTGACCAGCGCCAACGGTGGCTACGCGCTGCCGTTCTTGCTGGACCCGACGCTCATCCACACGGGTGCGGCCACCAAGAACCCGGTTCGCATGATCGCGCGGGTCGAGTCCGGCACTCAGGACACCTGGCACGGCGTGACCGTGTCCAACGTGACCACCGCGTGGAAGGCTGAAGGCTCTGCCTTCACCGACGGTTCGCCGACCACTGGTGGCGTGACCATCGACGCGGCGATGCTGACCGCGTACGTCACCGGCTCGTTCGAGATCTTCCAGGACTCGAACCTGCTGGCGCAGCTGCCGGGTCTGATCGGCGAGTCGATCGACTACGCCGAGTCGGCCGCGTTCATCAGCGGCTCTGGCTCGAACGCCCCGAAGGGTGTCATCACCGCTGTGTCCGGCACCGCCGGCTCCCTGGTGACCGTCACCACTCGTGGTTCGTTCACGTCCGCGTCGATCGCTGACACCATCGCGCTGGTGAACGCCCTCGCCACCCGCTACGAGGACTCCGCGTCCTGGGTGCTGAACAAGGCGATCTACCGCACGATCGAGCAGCAGATGGTCGGCACCGGCGCCGTCAAGGCGATCGAGATGACCAACGGCAAGGAGCTGTTCGACCTGCCGGTCTACCGTTCCTCGACGATGGTGTCCGCCACCACCAGTGGTAACCACATCGCCGTGCTGGGTGACTTCTCCCAGTACATCGTGTACGACCGGCTCGGAGTGAACGTCGAGTTCATCCCGAACGTGGTCGACGGTTCGGGTGTCCCGACCGGCCAGCGCGGGCTTGTCGCGTACAAGCGCGTTGGCGGCGACGTCAGCGACGTGGACGCCTTCAGGCTCCTCAAGGCCTGACCCACGCTGACGGTCTAAGCAACCGTCATGGCGGTCCCGGTGCACCCTCTCGGCGCCGGGGCCGCCACCCCCACACCTTGCTACCGAGAGGGCAAATCGAGAGGACGTTCGTGAAGATCAAGGTGCGTGACCCGAAGTCTGTGGTGCTGGCCTACATCCATCCGGGCCAGGTGAGCAGCTACTTCGCCGAGTCGATGATCGCGTCGCTGTTCTACGACCAGCACGCTGGCCGGCCGCCGCGGATCGCGAACATCTACCAGGAGTGGAGCAGCGCCAATGTGTCCGCGTCGCGGAACATTGTGACGCAGCGGTTCCTGGACAAGAACGACGCCGACTGGCTGCTGTGGATCGACTCCGACATGCAGTGGTCGCCGTTCGACATCGATGTGCTGCTCGACGCGGCCGACCCGAAGACGATGCCGGTGGTCGGCGGTCTGTGCTTCGGGATGTCGATGGGTAAGCCGTTCCCCACGATCTACCATTTCGCGGAGATCGACGGGCAGTTGACGACGATCCGGATGCCGGACTACCCGAAGGATTCGGTCTTCCAGGTGGCGGCGACGGGTGCGGCGTTCCTGCTGATCCACCGCTCCGCGTTGAAGGCGATGGCCGAACGCAACTTCAACGAGGCGTTCCCGTTCTTCCAGGAGACGCAGAACGGCGACAAGCCGGTCGGTGAGGATCTGACGTTCTGCCTGCGGCTGGCGTCGCTTGGCATCCCGGTGCATGTCCACTCGGGTGTGAAGATCGGCCACCACAAGACGTATGTGATCACTGAGGAGTCGTTCCTCGCAGCCCACAAGGAGGACTGATGGCGTATCTGGCCGTGTCCGACCTCGAGACGCATCTGGGCCGCACCTTCGCCGTTGCCGACTCCGCCACCGCTGAGGCTGCTGTGGCTGCGGCGGTGGCCCTGATCGACCACTATCTCGGCTTCGACATCGAGGCCCAGACCGACGTGACCGCCGGTGACATCGCGGTGTGCACCGCGATCGGCACCCGGATCGCCGCGCAGTGGTTCACGAACCCGCAGGACCGCGCCAGTTACAACGGCGTGGAGGGCATGTCGTGGCAGGCGGCCCCGCAGATGCTGGCCGCGCACATGGCGCCGGCTGACCGGATCGCGTTGCACGGCCTGCAGAACAAGTTCGCGCCTGGGATCGCCTGATGGACGTCGACGCGCAGGTGACGGGCGCCGAGCAGTTCGGCAAGGATCTGGCACAGATGGCCGATCGCAGCGAAGACCTGCGGCCGTTGTTCGACGGCCCGGTCGCCGAGTTGTGGCGCGACCGCCAGAAGGCCGTGTTCACCTCCGGGCGTCTGGCCCCGCTGAACCCCCGCAGCGTGAAGCGCAAGCGGCGCAACAAGACGACGCCGCTGGTGGACACCGGCGAGCTGCGCGACATCACCTACCGCTACACCCCGGTGAAGTCGACGAAGGACTCGGCGAAGTTCGGTATCCCGAAGGGGTCCGGGTCGGTGTCGGGTCGTGGCCGTAAGTCCATCGGTGCGATGCACGCGGTGCGCTCGGGGTCGCGGCCTCGTCGTGACGCGGTGCCGTCGTGGACGAAGGCGGAACGTAACCAGTACATCGAGATGATCTCAGACTATGTGATGGGTCGACGGTGAGTTACGAGAGCGTCAAGGCGGCGCTGGTCGACCACATCGACGACAACGTTGCGGCGTGGCTGGCGCTGGAGAAGGTGTCGTCGTGGCCGGCGGACCCGGCGCTGGTCGGCACGTTCGAGATCCTGCCCGAGGGTGACGAGCACTGGCCGTGCGTGGCGGTGACCGCTCTGAAGTCCGTCGACGCCGACGTGGCTACCGCCGGTCCCCCCGGCACCTACATGTCGGTGTACGACATGGTCGTGACGGTCGGCTGCAAGTCGGCTGCCAGCGATATCGAGTCGGCGGCGTCTGGCCGTGACCGTCTGCTGCAGGCGGTGCGCAACCTGCTGAAGGCCGACCCGTCGCCGGCCTCTGGCGTGCGGGTGCTGGCCGACATGTCCGGCGAGGCCGACGCTGTCGTGCAGGATGCACGCGGCCGCCCGGCGGCGCTGGGCCGGCTGAACATCAGGGTCCGCGCGGTCGAATCCATCCCCGACCTCGAGGCGTACGGCGTGGCCGACAGCGCCGACGTGACGTTGTCCGTGACGACCGCGGACGGCACCCTCTACACCGACGCCGAGTACGACGACGACACCGTCTATGACTCGACCGGCGGTTACGACTCCGGCACCGAGTACCCGCCGAAGCCTTAGTTCCATCCCTCCTCCCCATCCCCCCGATAGAAGGGCTGTCCCATGTCAGCACGGGTAACCGTTTCCACTCAGGCGATCGCCTCACCGCCCCCCGGTGTGGTTGTCGACTCCGGTCAGGCGTTCATCGTCGGGCAGACCCAGCGCGGTCCGGCGCACGTCCCGACCCGCATCTTCGGCCTGGCCGACTTCCGTGCGGTGTTCGGTGAGCGTTCCGGCGGCACCGACCTGTACGACGTGGTCGCGTCGGCGTTCAAGGAAGGGCTCGGCTCGGCGTACATCCTGCGCGCTGTCGGCCCGTCGCCGGTGAACGCCACCATCGGCCTGGACTCGGCGAAGATCGTCGCGACGGCGAAGGAGCCGGGCGCGTTCGCGAACGGCTGGACCGCCGCCTACACCAGCGCTTTCCAAGACGATCACGCTGGTGAAGGGTGACACGACGGTCACCTACACCGGCACGACCGCCGCCGAGTTGCAGGCCGCTGCCGCCGTCGACCCTGACGTCGACGTGACGGTGACCAGCCTGCCGGCGTCGAACGTGTCCGCGACCGCACTCGCGTCCGGCACCGACGACTACAGCAACGTGGTCATCGCGACGAGCCTCGCCTACCTCGACGCCGATCTCGGTGACGGTGCTGTGGTGTGGCCGGGCAAGGTGTCGTCCGCGACCGCTGCGGCGCTGCAGTCCCACTGCGAGGACACCAACCGGCTCGGCATCCTGAGCGTGGCTTCGGGCACCTCGCAGGCCAACGCGATCGCTGCCGCCGCCGCTGTCACCGACGGCGCGAACCTTGTGCTGGCATGGCCGCACGTCACCGTGTCGACGAACTCCGGCGACCTGACGATCGAGCCGACCGGGGTGGCGCTCGGTGCCCGTGCCCGTGCGCACGCCGCTGAGGGTCCGCAGGCGTCGCCGATCCGCGACATCTACGGCAAGGCCCAGTGGGTCACCGGTGTCGACGAGGACACGACCGCCGCGGAGTGGACGTCGCTGAACAACGCCGCCGTGTCGGTGATCCGCACCAGCAACGGCAACCTTCGGCTGTACGGCTGGAAGACCCTCGACGCACCGGACGACGTGACGAACCTACAGGGCGCACAGTTCCGCGACGTGATCAACCGCGTCGCGGTGGGCGCGCAGCAGATCGCCGACTCGTTCGTGGGTCGCACGATCGACAGCAAGGGTCAGGCGCTCGGCGAGTTCCGCGGGCAGCTGGTCGGCTTCCTGTCGGGCATGAAGGGCGCCTTCTTCGAGGGCTCCGACGACCCGGGCTACGTCGTGGATGTCGGGTCGGGTGTGAACAGCACTGCAAGCCTGGCCGCCGGCGAGATCGCCGCGGCTGTGGGTGTGCGCCTGGCGCCGACTGCCGAGTTCGTCACCATCGAGATCACCGCAACCGACGCCGCCGGCGCCATCTGAGGAAGGTAGACAATGAGCCGATTTGTCACACAGGACCGGATCAAGGTCACTGTGAGCAGCATGCCGGGGTCGTGGGCAACGATCGCCGGTCAGGAAGCCGAGCGGGAGAACGTGAAGTTGCGTCCCGGTGCGGGCGAACCGAAGCAGGTGGTTCACACGCAGCTCGAGTACGGCGACGTCACGGTGACGCGTCTGTTCGACGCTGACACCGACGCGGCGCTGCTCGCCCAACTGAACAAGGGCAATGCGTTCGCCGGGACGACGATCACCGAGCAGTACCTCGACGCCGACGGCAACGCCATCCCCGGCTCGCAGTCCATCCACACCGGGTGTGCTGTGTTGTCGTTCTCCGGCCCGGAGGGCGACGCGAACAGCAGCGACATGGGTTACCTGACGGTGACCTTCAGCCGTGCGGGAGCCGAGTAGCCGATGAGTGCCACCGAGAGGGCCGACGAGTTCGGCGTGGTTGACGATGAGATGCCGACCCGGCGTACCGCCCTGGACTTCATCAGGGCCACTCATCAGGAACTGAAGTCGGCCGAGGTCCGCACGGTCACGTTGCGCGACCCGGCACGGCCGGAGTTCGAGTTGGTGTGCGAGGTGCCGACCGACATGGACGACACCCTCGACATCAACGAGCGGGCGGAGAAGACTGCCAAGAGTCCGAATGCCCCGGCTGAGCCGGTGGTGGCGGCGTGCATGTTGCTGGCGCGGTTTACGCGCCGGCTACGGGTGCGTGGGCAGGACGTCAACGATGACCCTGAGTCATCGGTCTTCTCCGATCCCGCGCTCCAAGAGGCGCTTGGCGTGCCGAACGCTTGGCGTGCGGTGCGCGAGTTGTTCATGGTCAAGGGCGGCAAGTTCGACGACGGCGTGGTCAACAGGCTGGCGTTGGCGTTGCTGACCGAGGGCGGGCTGTCACGTACTGACGGTGTTGAGATTCAGGACGGCACCGAAGACCCTACCTAGGGCCGCTCGATGAGTGGCCCGAAGTGGTGACGGCGGCACGGATCGCGCGGCTGTTCGGCATGGATCCGTTGGCTGTGCTGGACGCTGACTCGTTCGAGTTCAGTGTTCGCGCCGCCTGCGCGCAGGTGGTGTTGCGGGATATGGAAAAGGAGGTGTCCGATGGCCGCTGATGAGATGCAAGTCAGGTTGTCGGCGAAGGATGACCTCACCCGTGAACTGAAGAACGCCACGAAGCAGATCGCGAAGTTGGAATCGCAACTGCGCGATCTGGACGGCGCGACCGGCCCGGAGGCCGAGCGGGACATCCGCCGGCTGACGACCCAGTTGGACAAGGCTTACGACAAGTCCAAGGTGTTGTCCGGCGCGGTCGGGAAACTCGACGAGGATCTCGACCAGATGGGCTACAGCGCGAAGCGCGCGGGCGACAAGACGCAGGCGATGAGTCGGGACATCGACGATTCCCGCCGCAAGTCGAAGGCGTTCGCCGCTGGCTGGGGCAAGATGGTCGGCGTCGTCGCCGGCGTCACCGCGGCGATCGGTGCTGCGTCGGGCGCGTTCCGGTTCCTGGGCGATTCGATCAACGAGGCCCGTGCCGCGCGTAAGGCGATGGCGCAGACGGCTGCGGTGATGAAGTCGATGGGTCGCACCGAGGCGCCGAAGCGCATCAATAAGATGATTGACCAGTTGTCGAGCATGTCTGGTATCGACGACGACGCGCTGCGCGAGATGACGAACGTGATGTTGACGTTCGGTAACGTTCAGGGCAAGACCTTCGAGAAGGCTAACGGGCTGGCTCTCGACTTGTCGGTGGCGTTCGGCAAGGATCTTCAGTCGTCGGCTGTGATGGTCGGTAAGGCGCTGAACGACCCGACGAAGGGGCTGACGGCTCTGACCCGCGTCGGGGTGTCGTTCACCAAAGAGCAGCAGGACCAGGTCAAGGCCATGATGGAAGTCGGCGACCTCGCCGGCGCGCAGAAGATCATCCTCGGCGAACTAACCCGCCAGGTCAAAGGCTCCGCGGAAGCGCAAGCTGACGGCGTCGGAAAAGCGCAGGTCGCGTGGGGCAACTTGCAGGAGGCGATCGGGGAGACGCTACTCTCGGTCGGCAGCGGCAGTGGCATCGACATTGCCGACATGCTGGGTCAGGCAACGAAGTGGATTAAGCGCAACAAGGAAGAGATTGTCTCGACTATCGAGATGATAATTTCAGTGATCTTCAAGCTGATCTCGGTGTGGCTGAAGTGGGAGTCGATTGTCCTGAAGGGCATCGGCTACATCATCGGTGGCGTCGCCAGTGTGCTGAAGGTGATGGCTTGGATCGACCCAAGTCTTAAAGGCGCGGCCGAAGGAGCAGAGGATCTCGCAAACGGTTTCGGCGAGGCAAGCGCGAAGGCCGATAGGGCCAGCAAGAAGTTCGACGAACTTGCTCGGGGGATGGGCAAGTCCGCGCGGGAGGGTCAGAAACTCAAGGACAAACTCTCGGCCATCGGCGTGGAGGTCGACAACCTCAACGGCAAGAAGGTCAAGAGGTTGCTGGACAACAACCGGGTGCCGGGGGTCAACTCGCAGGGCGGGGTTCCCGTCGGCGGCGACACCACGGTCGGCATGGGTGTGGGTAGCCTGGGCGCTGCCGGTCTGGCAGCCGCTCACGCGGGCTACAGCAGCGCGCTGGGCGGGCACAGCATCTTGTCAGGGGTTCGTGGTACGAACCTGGGCTCGGCGCAGTCCGACCACCTGCTGCGGCCGGGCGATGGACATCCGCGGGCCTCGGCTGGGCGCCTACGCCCAGGTCGTGCGCCGCTCCGGTGGCTACGCCGCGATGCACGGCACCGGCGGTAACCGGCATCTGCATGTGGTGCCGCAGACACGGCGCCCGCAGCCGCAGATGGCAGGCGGTAACACGTTCCACGCCGACGTCACCGTGGTCAACCCCGGCGGCGAGATGGATGTCCAAGGGGCTGTGGCTCGTGGGCTGCGGGATGCGGCACGTCAGACCAGGGAGCGGGGATGATCGTTCGACTCCCCAACCGCAGCGGCGATGCTTCACGCCGGCCGTCCGGCGGGTATGTGCGTCTGTTCGACCCGTTGGGTGGCACGGTGGTGCGTCTGCCGTGGATGCCGGAGGAGATCGAAACGTCGAGCGTGGCGCAGGCGTGGACGCAGGTGCCGCGCCCTGGCCGTGTGCCGTTGCTGCTGTCGTCTGGGAAGAACCTGCCGGTGGTGTCGCTGCCGTTCCGGCTGGTGAACCCCGGCCAGGCCCCGCATGTTGAGGGAACGATCGAGGCGTTGGAGAAGTTGGCGCGTTCGTCGAACCCGGTGCGTCTGGATGTGGCGCAGCAGTTCCGCGGCATGTACCGGATCACGGCCTTGTCGAAGCGGGAGACGGCGTGGGATGTCACCGGCAAGGTGACCGATGCCGAGATCACGTTGGAGCTGACGCGGTCTTCGGACATGGTGGTGGCGGTCGGCCCGATCAAGCGTAAGACGAAGAAGTCGAAGCGCGGCGGGATTCGTGGACGTCTGAAGGGTGCGGCACGGTGACCTACGACCTGTGGCCCCCTAGCGACTATCCGGACCTGACCGCACCCACGCCGACGGTGACGGGCTGCACCCGCAACTCGACGGTGTCGGGGCTGTCGACGTTCACCGCGCAGACACCTGCGGTGGATGCGGTGACGACCCGTCTGATCCGGCCGATCTTCGTGAAGGGCCAGGGCGGTGTGCTGCGCTGGTCGGTGACGGTCACGCCGCTGGCATCGGTCGACCTGGACGTGCAGGCGCAGGTGATCTTCCTCGACGACGACGACGCGCAGGTGGGCCGGTGGACCGGCCAGGAGTACCACATCGAGGCGGCGATCGTGCTGTCGGCACGTCTGCCGGTGCCGCGTCTGGCAACCCAGGCGCAGCTGAAGGTGCTGTCGTTGTGTGACACGAACGCCGGCCAGTGGACCGAGTACGACTCGCGCCTCGAGCAGATCCCCGCCGACGACCCGTACACACCGCCGGCCGCTGACGCCACGTTCGGTGACATGTCGCCGGAGGGTGTGGCACCACCGCCGCCGCCGGCGGGCCTGCCCGGGTTCGAGGCCAACAGCCCTGCGCGGCGTTCCCCGCAGGTGCGCTGGTGCCAACTGCACGATTCTGTCCGCCCTGATCTGACGCCGAAGAAGAACGCCCGGGAGGTGTAGCGATGGCGGTGACATTCGCTTCCGCGAAACATCCTGCCCCGAACGCGTTGTTCGAGCGGATGGCGCAGGCGATGGAGCGCCACATCGACAAGGGCACGATCAACGGCCAGCCTGTGTACCGGCGCTGCCTGGGAAACGTCAACGACGTGTTCCGTTCGATCGGCGGCACCCCCCGCTATGTGGGCGGCGCCTACGACCAGGCCCGCGACGTGGCCAACGCGTTGCGCGGCAAGGCGAACCGCACGGATCCGGCGCCGCGTGGCGCGATCTGCCTGTGGACCTCCGGGGCGTCGGCTGACGGTCACATCGCCGTCGCGGACGGCAACGGCAACAGTGTCAACAACTGGGATTCGGGCATCGTCAAGCGGGTGCGCTTGTCGGAGCAGCGTTCCGGCTATGTCGGCTGGGTGTCCCCGCAGCTGCTGGGTTCCGGTGTCGACAACGGCACGAACAACGGCAACCCGGACTTCACGCTTGGGACCGGCGGCGACGACAAGGTGTATCCGCTGCCGAAGCCGCAGCGCCGCCAGCCCGACTCGGGCCTGGCGATGCCGTTCCTCGGCTCGGGTGACCTGTCGCTGATCGGCAAGGATCTGACCGCGTCGGTGGCGCAGCTGATCGACTCGGTGCGCCTGGACGCCTCGGAGGGTACGGTCGCGCAGTTGACGTTGGTGTCGCACGACCCGGACTTGGCGTTGTCGAAGTCGGTGCTTGCCGACATCGGTACGACGGTGCGCTGGCAGTTCGGCGGTCTGACGTCACTGTGGGACATCTCCACGGTGGATGTGTCTGCTGCTGATGCGCTGGTGACGATCGCGGCCCGGTCGACGTTGGCGAAGCGCCTGCGCCGCCGGGTGAAGGTCCGCTCGGCCCGTGACGTGTCCCCGTCGCAGTGGGTGCGCCGTGTCGTGGAAGGCGCCGGCGGTAACGCTGTGGTGCAGAAGTCGAACCGCAAGGGCGAGATCGCGCAGGGCGACGGTGTCACCGAATGGGACATGATCACGTCGCTGGCCGACGACCTCGGCTGGTCGTGGGTGGAGTACGGCGGTGTGGTGCTGTTCGGGTCGCGTCACTGGGCGTGGTCCGGCGGGCCGAAACGGCCGCTGTGGAAGGTGACGTGGGGCGACTCGGAACGCACCGACGCCCTCGACGTGTCGGTGTCACAGACCTCGGACGACCCGGACAACTCGGCGGTCGGCACGGTGGTGCTGCCGTGGAACCGCGGCATGATGCTGCAGCCGTGGGACTGCCTCGAGGTGTCGGGCCTGGGCCGCTGGGATGGCGTGTACCTGGTGGAGGCGGTGTCGGCAACCACGGACGGGATCTCCGCGGTCGAGGTGCAGGTGGCCATGCCGCAGGCGCCGGCACCCGACCGCGGCACGAAGTCGACGTCGAGCGCCACCCGCAACGACACCCCGCCGACCCGCGACAAGACCACGGTGAAGTACGCGAAGTGGTTCGCCCGCCAGGAGATGGCCAAGGACCGCTACGGCTGGGGTTCCGACGACCAGTGGACCGCGCTGGAGAACCTGTGGACCCGTGAGTCCGGCTGGAACTACAAGGCGGAGAACCCGTCCAGCGGCGCCTACGGCATCCCCCAGTCCCTGCCCGGGTCGAAGATGGCGTCCGCCGGTAAGGACTGGCGCACCAACCCGGAGACGCAGATCCGCTGGGGACTGGACTACATCAAGGCCCGGTACGGCGGCCCGAAGCGGGCGTGGGCGCACTTCCAGCAGAAGAACTGGTACTGACAATGGCGATCACTCTGGGCCTGGTCGAGGCCGTCGACGACAACGGCGTGTACGTGTCGATGCCGGGATCCCGTGGTGTGCTGCGCGGGCCGTACGAGACGGTGCAGGTTGTCGCCGACGGCGACCGCGTACTGATCGTCACCACCGACGACGGCGACAGTGTCATCGTCGGTGCGATCACCGACCCGACCCCGTAGGAGCGACGATGACCGTCACGTTGGCGCACCCGTTCCGCATCGACTCCAACGGTGCCGCCGTCACCCTCGAGCAGGGATCGGCCCGGCACGCCGCCGAAGCCTGCGGGCACGTCGTCAGCTGCGAGGCGGGCGAACGCCCGTTGGCGCCGCTATGGGGGCTGATGGACCCGACGGGCACCCGCGTGAACGCCGACGAGATCACCGCGACGATCGGTTACGCCGAACCGGCGCTGGCCGTGGCACGGGTCGAGGTCAGCGAGTTCAACGACGGCACGGTCAGCGTCGACATCGACGTGGACTGGGCCGACACCGACGACGAGGAAGGCTAGCCGATGGCGCTGCGTGACCTGGACTCCACCTACTTGGGCGTGTCCGTCGACGACCGCGACCCGCAAGCCTTGTTCGATTCGATGCTGGCGTTGGCCGAGTCACGTCTGCCGCAGTGGGAGCCTCGCAACGGTGCGCTCGAAACGGTCATCATGGAGGCCTGCGCCACCGGCATGGGCGACCTGATCTACGCCGCCAACCGTGTCCTCGGCGCCCTGGTCGAAGGCGTGATTTCGTTGTACGGCGTGACCCGCGACGAAGGCACCCCCGCGACGGGCACGGTGCGGCTGACGTTGACCGGATCTCCGACGACGACGATCGACGAAGGCACACTGTTCCGCATCGAGGACGCCGACTCGATGCTGGTCGCCACCGAGACGGTCACCGTCACCGGGTCGACGGTCGACGTCGCCGTGGCCACCACGGACACTGGCGGCTATCTGAACAGCATCGTCGCCGGCACCTCCTGCGACCCGGTCGTGGCGATCCCGCACCTGGCCAGCTGTGCGCTGTACACCGCACTCAACGGCGGCGCCGATGCCGAGGACGACCTGGCCTTCCTGACGCGCGCGGCGACGCGGTTCGCCCGCGTCACGTCTTCGTTGGTAGTCCCAGAGCACTTCACCGCCTACGCCCTCGAGCAGCCCTACGTGAAGCGGGCCGTCGCCGTTGACCAGTTCGACCACGACGGCGGCAACAGCCCCGGCGACGACGACGGCTTCCTCACCGTCTACGTGTACGGGGCGGGGGCGGCGATCACCGCCGACCAGAAGTCGGAGTTGCAGTCGGCGATGCAGGCGCAGTGCGCGTCCATCCTGACGATGACCGTGGAGGACGCCACCCCGGTGTCGGTGGCGGTCACCGCGGCGGTCACCGCGGCGGCCGGCTACGACACCGGCGAACTCGAGACAGCCATCGAGGATGCGCTGGCGGCCGTGTGGTCGTGGCAGACCTCGGGCTTCGGTGCCGACGTCGAACCACTCGACGTCCAGGCCGTCATCGAGAGCGTCCCCGGCGTCGACTCGGTCACGTCACTGACGCTGCCGAGCACCACAGCGACGGTCGCCTTCGACGAGTTCGCGGTCATCGGCACCGTCGCCCTGACGATCACCTGAGAGGCGGGTCATGCCGTACGTCTACGACTTCGACGCGCTGTACGACTTCGACCTGTCCTACGACGGGTGGCCGCTGTACGACACCGGCGCCCCGACCGGGATCACCAGGACGGGGCAGCGGCTGTTCGACCTGCTGCCCGAATATGTCCGCGACGCCGACACCCGCGACGAGCTGCTGCGGTTCATGGCCAGCATCGGTGACGCCGCGCACCCGGTGGCGAAGTTCATCAACGACGCCGACCCTGACACGTCCGCGTCGGGCACTTCGGAGCCGGTGAACCCGGCGACCTCGCCGGCGGGCTGGCTGCCGTGGCTCGGCTGGCTGATCGGTGTCCCGGTCGTCGGCATGGACACCTCGAACGCCCGCTGGTATCTGACCCGGGCGGGTGCGCAGGCCCACGGGTCGGCCGCAGGCATCCAAGCGGCAGTGCAGGCCACACTGACCGGGGACCGGTTCTGTCAGGTCACCACCGCTGTCGGCGGTGACCCGTGGGCGATCGAGGTGCAGGTCGACTCCACCGAGGTTGTCGACTCGGCGGCGACGCTGGCCGCTGCGATGCGGGAGAAGCCGGCCGGGGCGAACCTGACCCTGACGTCGTCAACGCCGGTGACATACGACGACCTGGACACCGCCTACACCACGTACAGCAACATGACCGCGTCCGCTCTCACCTACACCGAACTCCGCTTCTCGTAAGGAGACCTTTGATGGCCGACACCACCGACGTCCTGGCGCTGCCGTACCCGGAGGGCGCCGACGCCAACGACGTCCCCGCCGACATGCAGGCTCTCGCGGAACGTCTCGACGAGGCGCCCGGCATCGAGTCGCTGACGTCCGCGGAGATCTCCGGCCTGGCCGCCGGTGAGAAGCCCGCAGGCCGGGTCGTCTACAACTCGACGACGTCGAAGCTGCAGGTGTCCAATGGGTCGACGTTCGCGAACATCGACGCCGCGGCGCTGCTGCTGGCAGGCGGCACGATGGCCGGCAACATCGCGATGGGGTCGAACAAGGTCACGGGCCTGGCCGCGGCCACCACCAATGGCGACGCCGTCAGGTACGAGCAACTCGCCGCCACCGACGCCAGCGTCGCCGCGCTCGGCACCTGGACAGCGTGGACACCGACGCTGACCGCGTCGTCGTCGAACCCAACCGCGTCGAACGTGACCGCAGAGTCGCGTTACATGCAGATCGGCAAGACCGTCATCGGCAAGGCGCAGATGACAGTGTCCGCCGCCGGGTCCGGCAACTACCGGATCCCGCTGCCCGTGACGCCGCGCTCAACGGCTGTTTACGCCCGTCGCATCGGGATGCTGCAGATTGACGCTGCCGGTCAGGTGGGGCATTACTGGCTGGAGCAGGCCTACGGCGCCTCTTACTGCAACGCCATGCAGATCTCAGGGATCAACTCCCCGGTGACGTTCCTGAGCTCGAGCATCGCGTCCACATTCATCGGGCTCGGTACCACGACGCTGTCGTGGGACTTCACCTACGAGGCGACGTGACATGCCGTCAGCCGACTCATCGTGGGAAGTGTCGCTAGCACGACTCGAAGGCAAACTCGACGCCATCATCGCCAGCAACGCCGCGCTGACCGTCAGCGTCAACGGCCTCGACCGCCGCGTCCGCGACGTCGAAACCAGCATGGCGACGATGAAGCAGCAGCTCGCCGAGATCGACAGTCAGAAACCCGCGAAGACCAACTGGACCGCTGTCGCGTCCACCATCGCCGCCTGCCTCGCTGTCGGCCTGGTCATCGCCGATCGCCTGTTCAAGTAAGCCCCCACCTGAAGGAGCAACTGTGGCATCCACCTACCCCGGCAGTCTCGACTCGTTCGACACCATCGCCAGTGACAAGAAGACCTCCGACGCGGTCGGCGGGCGCACCCACCGCGACATGCACAACGACCTGGGCGACGCCATCGAGGCGGTGCAGACCGAACTCGGGGCCAACCCGTCCGGCAGCGATGCGACGGTAGCGGCGCGGCTGACCGCCATCGAGGCGGGCACGAACCTGGGCACCAACAGTGTGGGTGCCGCCCAGATCGCTAACGACTCCGTGGACACCGCCGCCATCCAAGACGCCGCCGTCACCGCCGCGAAGATTGCCGACGATGCCCATCCCGTGTCCTCACTTCGTCGTGACTCTGCGGCGGCCTGGGCCGCGCGGTCATCCATCCCCCGGCAGGCCAAGATCATGCAAGACCTGGCCGCCGTTCAGTCCACCGGCAAGACTCACCGCACATCCGGCAAGGTGGGGCACTCGTGGCCGACCACCGACGGGAAGATCCTGGTGCAGTCCATCGAACTGACCGGCTCCCCCAACGGCACCACCCGGTTCTACGATCTTCAGCGGTTCAACTCAGGCGACACCGTGTGGCCCCCGCAGTCGCCTGGGCCCACGTACAGCGTGCATCAGATCATCGACGATCTCGGCCCCATCGCCCTGTGGGGGTCGTATATCGGTGGGTCGCACGGCTGGCGCTGCTGGAAACTCACCATCGTGGGGCATGACAAGACCTCCGCCGACCTCGGCTCCCAGTGGGCCGGTGGCAGTGGGAAGGTCTACACGCTGGCGGCCGTGGTGGGGAACGTCCTGTGGTTCCTGGAGCCCGTCAAGTCGCAGTCTGGTGGCTCGTTCACCCCGGACTACACCGGCATCACTTCGGGGCAGGTGATGACGCATTCCGCTGGCGCGGTACATACCTCGTCGGTGACCGCTGCCGCCAACGCGACAAGCGATCAGTTGTACCCGACCTCGACCGGTGTCACCGTGTCATGCGAAACACCGGAGGGCACGACCGACGGGATCACACCCATCGTCATCACCTGCACCTACACCGTCCCCGACTACAAGTCGTTCATCGACACCGCCGTCGCGAACGTCGGTGGAACGCCGACGGCCTGGGCCGCTGCCGCAACGCCGGGGCTTGTATTCACGGACACGATCGAGCGCTACGGCCCCCTGACCCTGCTGCGGCGGCAACTGACGTTCAACACCGCCCAGTTCCTCGACTACTCGTCGGGCGCGCTTCAGGCGATCCCTCTGACAACCCCCGCGGGCGGTTCGGTCAAGTACACGGCGCCAGGGTTCAACGCCAAGAACGGCTTGGACATCAGCGCGGGCGTCCTGACCTCCGCGATCGGAACGTCCACGACGTGGGCGACGTCCGACCTCGTCAGCGCGGGCACGCCGCTGACAGAGATGCAGCAACAGGCCTTGAAGTCTGACGGCACCACTGACCTCGCGTTGCAGATGGGCTACTGCGAAGCGAACACGAGCACCGCCGCCAACCGACTGACCAACTCGACCCGTCACCAACTCTATGTCGTCAGCAGCACCAAGAAGATGTACCCGGCGTACTGGTCGAGCCCCACGGTCAACGGTGCCGTCGTCGCAGCCGGCACGGTGCATAACACGCTGGCGTATCGCTACTACCCGCTGTTGCTCCCCGGCGGGGTCATGCCGACATGAGCGCCACAACCAAGGCTGACGGCCGCACCCTGCCGTGGCGGATCCTCCGCCGCACCGTCAAGCCGTACGCGTTCGCCGTGTCGTTCTCCACGTTCGTCGTGTCGTGGGCGATCCTCTCCGGCGTGGCCATCGGGCACCTGCTCAACGAGTTTCCCGGGCAGCTGATCGGGGTGGCAGGCTTCGCCGCGGTGATGCTGCTGTGGGTCGGCTGGTGGTACCAGCGCGACGACTGGATGGCGCACGGCCTGTTTATCACCGTCGGGGTGTGGGCAGGGGTGTGGGCCGTGGTCATCTACGACACGACATGGACCAGCGTTAGCGGCTGGCTGGCGTTCGCATGGTCGGTTGCCAGCAGCGGCGCGTGGCTGCTGGAGGTGCTCGACAGGGAGCAGCGATGAGCGGCGCATGGATAGCGTTCTGGGTCGCCGTCCTGGCCCCGGCCAGCCTCTACCTGGCCAAGCGGCTCATCGACTACGTGCTCCCCCCGGACCAGCACTGGCCCTTTCTCGACCGTTTCAGCCGTCCCAACAAGTCCAAGGAGGACACCGATGAGTAACATCCTGCGACGACTCAACTACATCGAACCGGCACGGGTGCGTGCGGTGTGGACCGCCGTGGTCATGCTGCTGGCCTCGGCCGGGGTGGCGGTGTCCACCGACGTCGATGCGACCGTCACCGGCGCCATCGGTCTGCTGTTCGCCCTGCTGGCCCTGGTCCAGGGCGAGACCACCCGGGCCGCGACGTACTCACCGGCCACGGTCGACAAGGTCCGCGATGAGGGATTGGACGACTACTGATCATGGGCAAGATCCTCGGCAACGCCTCCAAGCCGTACGCGAAAGTCACGTGGCGCGGCCACCGCTTCGACAACCGCACGGTCAGTGCGCTGAAGTGGGCTGAGCGCCACTACATCGCCGTGGCGCCGAAGAAGCGCGGCCCGTGGCGCATCGGCCAGGGCTCCTACTCCGACGGCAGTCTGTCCGCCGGCACGCACTCCGGTGGCGGCGCCGTGGACATCATGTTCGCCGGGCTGACGCGCAAGCAGCGCCGCGCCACCGTGAAGTGGCTGCGCCGCGCCGGGTTCGCCGCGTGGGCCAGGGAGGGCGCACTGTGGGGTGCCAACGGCAGCAACGACCACGCTCACGCCGTGCTGCGCGGGCACCGCACCGCCAGCCCCGGCGCGAAGGCGCAGGTCAACTCCTACGAGCGTTACCGCGACGGCCTGGCCGGTGACAACTACGACAGCACCTGGCGGCCCAGCAAGTCTAGGCGCTGGAGCCACCGCAAGAACCGCCCCATCGAGGGCAAGTAAGGACCTGCGGCGTATCCTCCGCACTCGCCGCAGCACGAAGCCCCCGCTTCGACCTCACAAGGGTCGGAGCGGGGGCTATTTTGCGTTCAGGTGCGACACGACTTCACAGCCGCGTGTAACCGAAGTTCCGTTGAAGGTCCTCGATGAGCGCACGGTCGGTGGACCGGACAAACCGGCGGCGGACCCTACCTGCCCGCTCCCAGACGAGTTCGACAGCCTCACCCCGCCGGACGTGCCCGCGGCCATGCGACACGGCCCCGCCGTTCCCGTGCTGCGGTCGGCCGCAGATGGTGCAGGCCTTCACCCGCCGGGCATGAACTGTGGAGCGTTTCATGTCGGCCACCCTCCTAACTGAGCCACTTGCGGATCGTGAGCCGGTCGACGCCGACGATGCGGGCGGCCTCGCTCTGGGACATGCCGTCGGCGATGGCGTCGCGGACGGCCTGGGCGAGTTGCTCGCGGCGGGTGTCGAGGTTCTCCTGCGCGACGCGGTAGTTGCCGGCAGCGACGGCGAGGGTTTCGGTGGGGGTCACGGGGTCACCAGCGCAATCGCCGAGCCGTTGAAGGCGGTGCCGGATGCGAAGAAGATGCGGTACTCGTCGACGCACATCGGGTCGTCACCGTTCTCGAGGTCGTTCATGCGGCACATGTGGTCGGTGGCGATGGCCTCGACGACCTCGCCGGCGTCGGCGACGGTGATGAACTCGATGCCCATCGTGTCAGTGTCGACCGCGATGATCGCGTAGGTGCCGGGCTTCAGGAAGTCGGCGGCGGGGTTCACGCTGAGTTGCTGCATGGTGGTGGTGGCGATGGTTGCTGTCGTCTGGACCTTGTGCGTTGTGCTCATGTATCCACTATGACCCCCGGTGCTGAGAATGTCAACACCAGAAGGGGAAGATTCTGGAACATCACCCGAAAGGATGACCCCGGCGTCCCCTATGCCGCCGCCCACGCACCCGCAGCCGCCCGCGTCAGATCGTCGTCGTCGACCGCGACATATCGACGCCGTGCGGGTGCTGCTCGGGCAGTCGCCCACTAGGCGGGTTCCTAACTTTGTGCGGCGTGTCGTTCCAATGTGCTTGACAAAGATTGTGCGTATGCACAAGGTTGGTCCCATGCAACCAACCCTGCTCACAACCGCCGAGGTCGCCGGGCGCCTCCGGGTTTCCATCCCAACGGTCAACAGGTGGGTCCGCGACGGACGACTGACCCCGGTCCAGAAGTTGCCCGGCATCCGTGGCGCGAACCTGTTCGACCCGTCAGACATCGACACCCTCAAGGAGGTGGCCGCAGGTCCGGCGCTCCCTGGCGGTTGAGCGCCCGGCGGCGTCGTCAGCAACGGCCATCCCTTCCACCGCTGACGGCGCCGCCCCTAAACCCAACACCATCCACCGACGACCAAGGAGACCAAGACGATGGGCGAGACGATCTGGCCGGGCGAGTACCGGCGCAAGGTGACCAGCTGCAAGGCGATGCGGGTCACCTCCGAGAACCTGCCGCAGGTCGCCGCCTGGTGCGGCGGGCACATCTGGGCGTCGAGTGTTGTCGTCCCGATCTGGTCTGACGGCAAGCGTGGCGAGGACACCGCCCCGATCGGGTCCTGGGTGGTGCAGGTCGGCGGGGTGTTCCGGATCTGGCCGGCGGAGGCGTTCACCGCCGAATGGACGGCGGTGACCTCATGATCGCCATGCCTCATCTGCTGTTCCTGACCGTCGTCTTCGCCGCCGGGCTGATCGCCTGGATCCTCGACCTGAACCGCTGGGACACCCCCACCGCGGTGGCCGGCACGATCGTGGCCGGCCTGGGCGCCGGGGTCTTCCTGGGGGTGTGGCTGTGAGGCCGCCCTACGGTCACCGGCTGACCGACCACACCGACGGGCCGTTCCGGCTGTGCGAGTGCGGCATCGGCATCGCCGTCGACCCCCGCGACGAACTGAAGGTGTACCGGCGTCACCGGCTGCACCTCGAGGCCGTCGAGCACGTGGACCGCGCCGACACCCCGCTGCTGGTCGCCAGCACCGTCATCGCCGGGCTCGGCTCCGGGTCGTTCCTGTCCGCCTGGGTGCTGTCTTGATCCCCCGCGGGCATCTGCTCGGGCACCCCCGGCAGTGGCGCGGGCTGTACGTGGCCACCTGCGCCTGCGGCTGGGAGGTGTACGGGCTGCGCCTGCCCGCCCTGTTCGAGCGACACCAGCGCCACCTCGACGCGACCCGCGCCGCCAGCCAATCCCACCACCCCAGCCGGAGGAAACCGTGACCTACTGGAAAGCGACTCAGCCCGACGGGACCGACTTCTACGCCGGCACCGTCGACTACGCGGCCGCACTGGCGTCCGGCGAGCCGACCCCGGCCCTGTCCGGCGAAGGTGAGTTTCCGGGTCCTGGCTGGTACCACTTGGCGACGGTCCCGACCGAATGCGTGGGGATGTCGTGGCCGTGCCGCCTGTTCGAGGTCGAGCCGGTTGGGGACGTGTGCATGGACACCGCCCACCCGCACAAGATCGGGGCTCGTAGCGTCCGGGTGCTGCGCGAGATTGAGGCGCACCGCGTGTTCGGGCCGCAGGGTGAGCAGGTCGCGGCGTTGATCGAGTGCTGCCGGACGTTGAGCGCCGCCGAACTTGACCGCCTGTACACCGCTTGGGTCGCCGCTTGGGACGCCGCTCGGGGCGCCGCTTGGGAAGCCGCTGGGGACGCCGCTCGGGACGCCGCTCGGGACGCCGCTCGGGACGCCGCTCGGTGCGCCGCTCGGTGCGCCGCTCGGTACGCCGCTTGGGACGCCGCTCGGGCACTCGTCTTGCGTGACCTGATTGGCCACCACCCCAGCTGGAACCAGGGCGAATACGACCTGCTCACCGGCGCGTGGCGATCCGTGATCGGACCCATCCACCCCGACGACCCCGACTGGACGGAGACACCATGAACACAGTCCTGAACCTGTTGGCGATCTGCGCGCTGATCGTGCTCGCACCGATGGCCCTGGCCACACTTCTGCTGGTCGTGGCCTCGGCGATCGGGGTGGCGCGGGTGTGGCGTGAGGACCGCCGGCTACGCACGGACTTCGAGCGGATCATCGGGGAGCAGGTGAAGCGCTGATGGCGAATCCGTCCCGCGACAAGGGCACGCGAATGGAAACCACCGCCAAGCGGTATCTGCAGGCGTCCGGCTGGCCGCAGGCCGACCGGCAACCGCTGCGCGGCGACCGCGACCAGGGCGACCTGGTGGTATCCCGCATCCCGCTGATCATCGCCGAGGTGAAGTATCGCGACCATGCCTTCAGTGACGCCCAGCTGGGCCGCTGGCTCGAGGAGACCGAACGGGAAGCGGTGCACGCCGGCGCGGATCTCGGGGTGCTGATCGTCGCCCGCAAAGGGGTGCGTGGAGAACTGGGATGCGGTGATGGCCGCGAACGACTGGATGCTGATGCTGTCCGGGGACGAGGTGCTGCCCACCGACGCACCCTGGGCGCTGCGCGCATCGCTGGCCGACTGGTCACGGATGGCCCTGGCATGGGTGGAGGGGCTGACATGAACTGCTCCATCTGCGGACGCAGCTCGCTGGCCGCCACCTACTACATGTACCGAAAGGACGGCACCCGATGACCGCCTACTTCAGCAACGGAAGTGAGTGGGACGCATGGAGCGCCGCCTGGTGCGAAACCTGCATCCACGACGCCGCCGGGCCGGAGGACGGCTGCCCGATCATCCTCCAACTGCTGCTCGGAGAGCCCACCGAGCACGTAGGACGAGGACCCGATTGGAGTCCACAGACCGTCGCATGGTGCTCTCAATACGAGAAGCGGCCGAAATGGCACGGGGAGGTCGTGGGTGACGTAGTCGGTGGCGGCTTGCTCGTGCTGATCGTCGACACAGAAGACGACGCCGAACAGTCCGAACACTGGGACGGCACCACGCCCTGGGAATCCGACGCCCTCGACGGCGGTGACGCATGAGTAGTTACTACAAGGCAACCCGCCCGGACGGAACCGACTTCTACACCGGCACCGTCGACTACGGCGCGGCCCTGGCTTCCGGCGACACGATCCGACTCGACTCCGACGAAACGGAGTTCCCCGGTCCCGGCTGGCTGCACCTGGCCACCGTGCCGACTGAATGCGACGGGATGACGTGGCCCTGCCGACTGTTCGAGGTGGAGCCTGTCGGGGAGTTTCACCGCGGCGAGGGTCACCCGCACAAGATCGGGTGCCGTGAGGTCCGAGTTCTGCGGGAGTTGCCCGCGCATGAGGCGTTCGGGCCGCAGGGCGAACAGGTCGCGGCGCTGATCGAGCGGGCGCGGTGTCTCACCGCAGCCGAGATTAAGCGACTACACGCGGCGTGGTACGCGGCGAGGGCCGCGGCGAGGGCCGCGGCGAGGTACGCGGCGTGGGACGCGGCGAGGGCCGCGGCGAGGTACACGGCGTGGGACGCGGCGTGGGACGCGGCGTGGGACGCGGCGTGGTACGCGGCGAGGGCCGCGGCGAGGTACACGGCGTGGGACGCGGCGTGGGACGCGGCGGGGTACGCGGCGGGGGACGCGGCGGGGTACGCGGCGTGGTCTCTGGTGGCGCGAGACCTGATCTCCACTGATGCCTACGACACCTTGACTCGCCCGTGGGGTGAAGTCATCGGCCCGATCCACCCCGACGACCCCGACATGAGGAGAGGCGCATGAGTGCGAACGACTGGATGCTGATGCTGTCCGGCGACCAGGTCCTGCCCACGGATGCGCCCTGGCCGATGCGCACCAGCCTCGAGCACTGGTCGCGCATCGCGCTGGCCTGGGTGGAGGCGCAATGATCCGCACCGACATCTACGAACGCATCGAGCACGAACGCCGCGACGCCGCCCTCGTCGTCTGCGGCCACGCCACCGACACCGACGACGCACGGCAGCTGCTGACCCAGCCGACCGACGGCTGGCCCTACCTGGAAGCCCACGTCTGCGAGGTGGCGTCGTGAACCCCCACTACGACGACGGCGACGTCACCGTCTACCACGGCGACTGCCTCGACGTGCTGCGCGGACTGCCCGACGCCTCGGTTGACGCGGTGGTGACAGATCCGCCGTACGGGCTGGAGTTCATGGGCAAGGAATGGGACTCGTACTCGTTTGCGCCCGCCGACATGGTGAAGCGGTTTCGCCCAGGGTGGGAGCACGCGCAGAGCGGCGCGGGAATCGCCCGCGACCCATCGACTCCACAGGGTCGGACGGGAGTCTCCTTCCACAAGCGTCGCAGCACCTACAAGTGCGGACGATGCGGCAAGCGGGACGCCTTCAAGAATCGCCAGCAGTGCGGCGGTAGCAGCGACCACGACTGGCAGCACGAATGGGTCGACGAGCAGCCCGTCGAAATGCTCGCCTTCCAGCAGTGGTGCCAACTGTGGGCAGCCGAATGTCTCCGCGTCCTTCGCCCCGGCGGGCACCTGCTCGCCTTCGGCGGCACCCGCACCTACCACCGCATGGCGTGCGCCATCGAGGACGCCGGGTTCGAGATCCGCGACAGCATTCACTGGACATACGGCAGCGGATTCCCGAAGTCGCTGGACGTGTCCAAGGCCATCGACAAGGCGGCCGGGGCGACGCGGGAGAAGGTGCGAGTGCCACCACGCCCCGCAACTAGCGGCACGATGGCCGGGTCGACTGATACGCGGCCGTGGATCGAGAAGTCTCGCGAGGTTGGCTACCACGAAGTAGACGGCGGCGCCACCGACGCCGCCCGCCAGTGGGACGGCTGGGGCACCGCCCTCAAACCAAGCCACGAACCCATCGTCGTCGCCCGCAAACCGCTGGTCGGCACCGTCGCCGGCAACGTGCTCGCGCACGGCACCGGGGCGATCAACGTGGACGGGTGTCGGATTGGGACTGAGGACAGCCTGAAGGGTGGCAGATACGCGGCCCACCTCCCAGACCTGCCGGACGGCGACACATACGGCAGCGGCATCAACCGCCGCAGTTCGCAGGAGTTCGTGCAGCCGACCGGCCGTTGGCCTGCGAACACGATCCTCACCCACGCCCCCGACTGCGACCCCGACGGCGGGTGTGGTGCGGGGTGTCCGTGCGCCGAGATGGACGCGCAGTCGGGGGTGTCGACGTCGGTAGGCGTGGCCGCGTTCAAGCCACGCAGCGTCTACAACGCCGACGCCGAGGGTTACGACATCAGCGGCACCGAGATCGGCTACGGCGACACCGGCGGCGCGTCGCGGTTCTTCCCCGCCTTCTACTACACCGCCAAGGCCAGCAGCGCCGAACGGCCACGCGGCGACGGCGTCGCACATCCCACCGTGAAGCCCCTCGACCTGATGCGGTGGCTGGTGCGGCTCGTCACACCACCCGGCGGCGTCGTCCTCGAACCGTTCGCTGGGTCCGGCACCACCGCCGAAGCCTGCGTCGTCGAGGGCTTCCGCTGCATCGCCATCGAACGCGAGGCCGACTACCTGCCGCTGATCGAGGCGCGGCTGTCCAAGCCGATCGAAAGGACGCTGCTGTGAGCTCGGCCTGCAACGCGTGGGGACCGAACGGCGCCCGCTGCGAGATCCGCAAACACCACGTCGGCGAGCACGCCGGCATGAGCACCGAAGGGGAGTGGCTGCAATGGCGTGGTGTTGCGCAACTCCGCCCGACGCAAACTAGCGCCGGATTGCCGCAGACCGCGGTCCGCAACCTCCGCGTACTCGACGAGCAGAAGAATCAGTCGGAGTTGTTCTAGATGACTACTACTTGCGCCGCCCCCGACTGCACCAGGCCCGCCCGTGCCCGTGGCTACTGCGACACCCACTACCGGCGGGTGCGCAAGTGGGGCGATCCCACTGTGGTGCTTCGGCCGTGGGGCACCGACCACCTGCAGGGGTCGTCATGAGCACCATCTGCCGCGACTGCGAGGCCATCGTGGTGGCCGACGATGACGTGCCGGCCGACCTGGTGAGGATCGCCATGGCCAATCATGAGCGCTTCTGCAAGCCCGGCCGTCGCGAGATCTGCGACATCTGCGACGACGTCGACTTCATCACCAGCAGTGGCGAGACGAACATCCACGCGGTGCTGTCCCGACTGACCGGCTTCCGCAGCCCCACCCCCCGAGCGCTCGCGCAACACCTCACCCGCCACAACCGGCACGACCTGACCGCACGCCTGCCAGGTCTGCACGCCGCCAAGCCCATCGCAACACCATCAACCCAACGGGAGGAACCCACCATGAATCTGCAATCCGTGCCCGAGGCCCGGCCGCCGGCTGCCTCGCTGGTCGACCACGAGGACAAGCGCATCGCGATCCGGGTGACCCAGAAGAAGGACTTCCGCCTCGACCTGGCCGAGAAGATCCTCCCCGCCGAGGTGATCACCGCCGCCACCGTCATCGGCCCCGAATGCTTCTCCGATGAGGAGGAGTTGGTCATCTGCTGGAAGGGCCGGAACTACTACGCCGACCCAGCCGATGAAGTCAACCTGATTGCCGAGGTCGAGGCGCTGCGGGCGCAGGTGGCGCGGGTGCGGGAGGCCGTCGCCAACGGGAGGGACGGGTGAGTCTGCAAGCGCCGTTTCCTTACTTCGGCGGCAAGCGCCGCGCCGCGGCGATCGTATGGGACGCGATCGGTGACCCCGGCGGCTACATCGAGCCGTTCGCAGGATCAGCCGCCGTGCTCCTGACGCGGCCGCCGTTCCGAGGCCGTCGCGTCGAAACCATCAACGATGCCGACGGCTGGCTGGTCAACACCTGGCGCGCTATCCAACTCGCGCCCGACGATGTTGCGCGGCACGCCGTCGGCCCCGTCACCGAGATCGACTATCACGCTCGCCTTGCGTGGCTGCAGCAGCGGCGCACGCCCGACCTTGTCGCGTGGCTGGAGGGCGACCCCGAAGCGCACGACGCCAAGGCCGCCGGCTGGTGGCTCTACGTCATGGCGGCCGGGATCGGTGACCCGTTCGGCCCCGGCCCCTGGATCATCCTCGACGACAGATTGGTCGACTCACGCAAACTCCCGCACCTCGGCGACGCGGGGCGGGGGGTGAACCGCGAACTCCCGCACCTCGGCAACGCGGGGCGGGGGGTGAACCGCGAACTCCCGCACCTCGGCAACGCGGGGCGGGGGGTGGCGGTACTGATGCGACGACTGTCCGAACGACTGCAGCGGGTGCGGATCACCTGCGGCGACTGGCGCCGCGTCCTCACCCCCGCCGCCTCCCGCGCCAAGACCGGCGGCGACGGCAGCATCGCCGTGTTCCTCGACCCACCGTACGCCACCAGCGGCGACCTGTACGCACACAGCGAGGACGGCATCGCGCAGCAGGTACACGAGTGGGCCGCTGATGCGCCGGACGACTTGCGAATAGTCCTGTGCGGCTTCGACAGCGAACACGATGCGCTCCTGACGCTCGGTTGGACAAAGGTAAACGGTCGCGCAGGCGGCGGCGCCGGCTACAACTCCGACCCGACGGCGGGGCGCCGCGAGCGCCTGTGGATGTCGCCCGCCTGCCGCTCAAGCGAGCAAGGGGTGCTCCTGTGATCGACCACCCGCATGAACGCCAAGCAGGCCGTCTACGACCGCATCATCGCCAAACGCAACGAGAGGAAACACCGATGAGTGACAGCGACACCTGGGTCGGCGACGCGATCGTCGACTACGTCAAGGAGTGCTCGGACCACGTCAAGGAGTGCTCGGCGCGCTCCATCCAACTGCGGAAGTTGCACAAGCCGAAGCAGCACCCCGACGGAATGACCGTCTGCGCCCACGACGACTACGACTGGCCCTGCCCCACCTACAACATCGTCGCCACCGAGAGGACACCCGAAGATGACAACCGATAACAGCGCACGCCTGGAGGCGCTCGGCCGCGAGCGGCTCAACGCCGTCTACCAGCGCGACGAATGGGACGCCAAGGTGAAGCAGATCGACGCCGAGATCCTGTCCCTCGCCGAACCCGGCGACACCATCGACGTCGGCGGCGAACCCGCCTACATCATCGCCACCGGCGCCCACCGCTGGGACGAGAAACGCGCCCGCGAGGTGCTGCCCGATGCGCTGGTGCAGATGCTCACCGTCACCGAGACGAAACTCGACCGCAAACTGGCGCAGGCGAAACTGCCGCCGGACCTGTACCGGCAGGCCTGCGTCGAAGGCAAGCCCACCATCAGGGCGGCGAAGTGAACGACACCGCCAACACCTGCAGCGAGTGCGGCGCCCCCGCTCAGTTCCAACACCCCGAAGGCGACGTCGACATCCACGCCTGCGCACGTCACAGGTGCGACCTGTGCTGGGCCACTGATGACGCCGAGCAGTCCGAACACTGGGACGGCATTGTGCCGCTCGGCGGCGACTCACTGGACGGTCGCTGATGAGCACCTACATGACGCCCGCGCAGATCATCACCACCAACGTCATCACCCCCGGCGTCGAGGTGGTTGCCATCGTCCACTACCCCAACGGCGAGGCGTGGGCCGGGCGACTCCGCAACACCAACGCCCCCAACCACGGCCGGTATCCGGCCAGCGGCGGGCAACTGTGGTGCCCCGCCTGCGAAGCACCCGTCGAGGAATGCCGCGAAGCCGACGAGATCCGCCGGCGCCTGGCCGCACTGGAAGGACGAGTCGATGAGTGAGTACAGCGAGCGTTGTTGCTACTGCGGAGACTTCTATCTGGCATATGGCGTTGTCCGTGCGGCAATGAACGGCATTCTCCACACTCGAATCAGGTGTCGCTACTACTTAGCGTCGGCAGCCAACGCTACCGCCACCCCTTCAGTGCTGGACGGTGACGCATGAAGAGCGAGTCATGGCGTGGTGTTGCGCAAATCGTCAACAAACGAGAGGACACCGACGATGAATAGACCACTCTGCACGGTCTGCGGACTGGCCGCAGCACACAACCAGCAGGGCGGCCCGTGCCTGGCGTGCTACCGCGAAGGCTGCTCACAGATGGTCGACGCCGCGCCGTACCGGGCGATGGTGCGCCGGATGCTGCGCCACACCACCGCTACCGACCTCGCCGAGATGCTGGGTTGCTCGCGGCAGGCCGTCAAGAACCTGCAGTACGGCCGGGTGACACGCATCCGGCCGTCACTGGCCGCAGCGATCGACGCAGTGGCAAGTCAGCCGCCATCGTGCGCGGTCTGCGACGACGTCGACACCGTACTGATCACCAGCCGCGACCCGCAGGTCATCTCCAAGCGACTCAACACCACCACCGTGGCGCTGTCCCGGCACATGTACCGCTGCGGCCGGCCCGACCTCGGGCGGCTGTTCGCCAGACCATCCACCTTCACCCGCTATCACGAGAGGACAAGCGCATGACAACACTCAAGGCGCCATTCGTACGACGAAACTACGGCCGCGGCCACGGCTACAAGGACGCCAACGGCGTCAAGGTGCCGGGCGTCACCACGATTCTCAGTAAGGGGCTTCCCAAGCCCGCGCTGGTCAATTGGGCCGCACGCACCGCCGCAGAGTACGCCGTCGACAACTGGGACGAACTGTCCACGGCGCCTATCAGTGAGCGCCTCGAGCAGATCCGCAACGCGCCGAACGCCAGCAAGAATGCGGCGGCACTGCGCGGCACAAAGTTGCACGACGCCGCCCAGCAGCTGCAGGAGCAGGGCGTGGTCGACGTCGACCCCGAGCAGTTGCCCCTGGTCGAGTCGTACCTGAAGTTCTGTCAGGACTGGGATCTGCGAGCCGAGCACGTCGAGTCCACGATCTACAACGTCACCTACGGATACGCCGGCACCCTCGACCTGATCGCCACCCTGCGCGACGGCCGACGCTGGCTGCTCGACCTCAAGACCTCCAAGGGTGTGTACGGCGACATGGCGCTGCAGCAGGCCGCCTACCGGTTCGCGGAGTTCCTGGATGACGACGACACCGGACACATCCGCATGCCCCACGTGGACGCCGTCGGGATCGTGCACGTGCGCGCCGACGGTGCCGACCTCGTCCCGCTGACCGCAGGCAAGGAGGAGTTCCGCGCCTTCCTCTACGTCGCCCAGGTCGCGGCCACCTCCGATCGCCTCAAAGAACTCGTCCACCCACCACTCACACCGGAAAAGATCGAGGTAAGCGCATGACCGAAATCGAACGCTACGGCGAAGCCCTGCAGGGCCAACTGGTCTCGTCTGAGCCCGACGTAGATTCCTGGGTGCACGTCCTGGCCCCGGTCGGCGATCTCGCGGCCAAGATCGCGGGCACCGACTTCGTGCCCAAGGACTTTCGCGGCAAGCCCGCGGCCGTGGCCGGCGCCATCTTGTTCGGTCGCGAACTGGGACTACCGCCCATGACCACCCTGAAGAACACCTATGTCGTGCACGGCACTCCGGACCTGTCCGCGGAGGCCCAGCGCGCACTAGTGCTGGCTGCCGGCCACGAGATCGAGTTCGAGGAGGTCACCGCCACCCGCTGCAAGATGCGTGGCCGCCGCGCAGGATCCGAGGTCTGGACACAGGCGCAGTACACGATGGACGAGGCCAAGCAGTCCGGCGACTTCACCAAGAACGGCAACTACAAGACCCGCCCCCAGGAGATGCTGATCGCCCGCTGCACGTCGCGGCTGTGCTCGATGATCTTCCCGGATGTGACCGGCGGCTTCTCCTCGGCGGTCAACGTCCCGCTCGTACAGGGCGACGACGAGTCCACGGCCGCGGCCGAGCCCGCCACCGTGACGGTGCGCCAGGAGCCCAAGAAGGCCCCAGCGCGGCGCAAAGCGAAGGCCGAACCGAAGCCCGAACCGGTGGCCCAGCCCGAACCCCCGCAGGAGTCCAGCGCGCCACCACTGCCCGGCGAGACCGGCTACGAGGAGCTCGGCGACGACAAGGCGATCGAAGCGCCCGAGGAGGACGACACCAAGCCCACGAGGAAGATGCTCACCGCGCTGCACGCCGCCCTGAACTCCGCAGGGCTCAGCGACCGTGCCGACAAGCTGCGGTTCTGCAGCGACGTGGTGGGCCGTGAGGTCACCAGCAGTACGGACCTCACCCGCACCGAGGTGGGCGACTGCCTGGACACGCTCAGCGCGGCGCCGGCAGAAGACGAGATCGTCGACGGCGAACTCGTGGACTGAACATGCCACTGACAGCGTTCGACCCGGAAACCGGCCAGGTGGTGCTGGCCACATGGCCGGTTTCCAGCCCCCAATGCAAGGACCCCACCTGCCGCGCCAAGCTGCATCTGGTGCGCGGCACCCAGTCGCGTGTGCAGCACTTCCGCCACTCCACGCACAGCACATGCCGCAGCATGGACCCGGTCCGTGAACGCGAAGCAATGTCGCCGTGGCACCTGTGGTGGCAGTCGCAGGCCGACGATGCCGCCCGCATCGAGGTGACCGACATCAACGCGTCCGGGGATGTGCGCCGCGCCGACATCGTCACCCGCTTCGGATGGTGCATCGAAGTGCAACACTCGCCGATCGCTGCCAAGACCGTGCGTGCCCGCGAGAACCACTGGAACGGCCGGGTGCTGTGGCTCGTCGACGCTGCCAGCGACGACCGCCATGCAGACTTCTCCATAGACCCCAGATGGGCTCGACTCGACGGCACATGGGTGCATCACCTCGGCGCCCTGGTGGCTGTCGACGACGGTGAGAGCATTTGGCTGTTCCCGGCGTCAGTCATGCGATCGGCAGGGGAGATCAGGTCGAACGCGGCCTACATGAAGCGGTTCGACCGCGCCGGATTCATACAGACCTGGATCAACGCGGACACCGCGCCATTCGCCGCAGAACCGCAGACCAAGTGGCGCAAGGACGCCCTCGATCGCATCGCCCGCAGCAGGGCGGACAGCCAACTTCGCGAACTGATGGCCCACGCCCGCGCACTGCGCGAACAGCGGCAGACCGAGATCGTCTGCGAGTACCAAGGGCCACGCACCAACCTGATCCACGAGCAGCCGGCAGCGCCCGTCACCCCACCGCAGCCGGTCGCACCCCAGCCACAGCCGCAGCGCCAGGTCGACGTCGTCGTGGACCTGCGCGAGACCACCATTCGGCACTGCGCCCGCTGCCGCAGCGCCTACGGCCTGACCCCAGGGCAGCCGCTCTGCATCAACTGCAACCGAGACCTGTGGCGCAAAAGCCACGCCGACAACGAGGAGATGGACGCCTGATGCCCTGGTTCAAGTTGGACGACTCCACCTACGACCACCCCAAGATCGTCCAAGTCAGCGACGGCGCCTTCCGGCTGTGGATCACCGCCGGACTGTACTGCGCGCGCCACCTCACCGACGGGATCATCAGCCCCGGGACTCTCAAGGTGCTGCAAGCCAAGGGCAGGCACTGTGACGAACTGTGGTCGGCCGGGCTGTGGGAACGCATCCCCGAGGGCGGTTACCGCTTCCATGACTGGCACGACTACCAGCCGACCCGCGAGGACGTGCAGAGACGCCGGGAGATCGACCGGCAGCGCAAGAAGTCGTGGCGGGAAGCCAAGGCCGCCAAGCGCCAGAGCGAAGGACAGGAGTGGTGATGGCAACGCGCATGTCACGCTGTGACTCCAGGCGGAGTCACGCTGTGACTCCAGGCGGAGTCCGCATGGAGTCCGCTCTTCCCCTGCGACGTGTGACTCCGCTCTACCCGACCCGACCCGACCCGACCCGACCCGTAATAACCCCTTATGGTCACGGTCCCAGAGCAGCCCACCCAAGTGGTCTATGTGCTCTCGTGGTTCAGATTTCAGCGAAACATACAGACCGTAACGCGCAAGAAGGTCTCTCATGACCCCAGAGGAGACCAGAATCCTGCTGTCCGAAGTGGCCGCAGTCGACAACCGCAAGCAGTCGCTGGACGCTGCCCATGCGTGGCACAAGGTGCTCGGTCGGTACACGCTGGCCCAATGCCGTGACGCGCTGGTCGTGTTCTGGCGCAACCGGCCAGACGACTACCTCAAGCCAGGCCACCTCGCCGACATCATCGGCCGCGAAGCCGCCGAAGCGCAGACATGCCAGCACGGCATCCAGGTCACAGAGACCAGGCCGTGCCACGACTGCGAGCAGGGCTTCACCGACGAACCGGGGCCGCCGGCACACATCCAGGCCCAAGTGCTCGCCAGCCTCGACCTCGGTACCGGCAGGTGGGTGCCACTCGCAGATCCGGCCGAAGTGCTCGCACTCAAGTCGCGGTTCCGCGCACCGGGCGTTGTCTACCCCGGCGAAAGCACCTGCCTCAACGGACACGACCTGCGCCAACACCGGCCCGTCATGGGCGCCAACGGGCGCATGTGCGGCCACCCCACACACCACCCGCAGCATGTCAACCAGACCGAGGAGGTCGACTGGTGAGCTACCTGGACGAACTGCCGCGCTGCCCGGTGTGCAACCGCGTGCTGCGAACCCGCAACGACCGCGGATGGTGCGTCACGTGCCACCACTGGGTCGACCAGCAGGACGACCAGTGAGCGACACCACCTGCGCCATCTGCGCCGACCGCACACCCGACCCGGTGATCTGCACCAGTTGCACCGCCAAGATCCGCCGCGACCTCGACACCGTCGGACGACTACGCGCACAACTCGACCCCTCCCCAGGGCGTGCCGGATCCGGGACCAGGGCCGCGGGTAAGCCCGGCTCCAAACCGCCGGCCAACCTGACCATCATCGCCATGGCCGACATTCGCAGCCACTTCCGGATCACCGACGACGGCGAGGCCGACCCCGACAACGTCACCAACGTCGATGCCGACCTGCTCACCGAGGCCCGCTGGGTGATCGAGGAGCGCAGGCTCAACCCGCCCATGCGAGACGTGTTCGACTCGCTGCGGATCCTCAACATCCACCTCGACTGGATCACCGAGCACCCACGCATCGACGAATTCGCCGCAGTCATCACCGGCTGCGCCCACGCCCTGCGCACCGTCCTGCACGACTGGCCCGAAACCTCGGTCGGTCGATGCACCGCAGCCCACCCCGAGCGTGACGCCTGCGGCGGGCCGCTGCGCCTGGCCTACGACGGGCACCCCGTCGAGGCCGAGGTCGCACCCACCCCGACGCATGTGGTGTGCGGCTGGTGCGGGGACGCGTGGGCGCTGCAGGCCGATGTGCTGCTGGCCATGCTGCGGGTGGTGCGCCCCAAGGCGTTCCCGGTGCCGCGGGCCTGGGCCTGCCAGGTCACCGGATGCAACCCGGACACGCTGCGCCAGTGGATCAGACGCGGTCACGTCACGAGCTACGCCGATGAGCAGGTCAACCTCGTGGACGTGCTGGTCAGGGTCGGCGACACGCCGGGGGCAGCAGAATGACATCGGTGTGATTCGCGTGCTACTGTCACGTTCGAGGCCTGATACGTATGTCCACCGGCAAGATGTGGCAGGCCGAACCTGAAGCCCCGTCCCGTCCCCCGTCGGTTGCGGGGCTTCGGTGTATCCAACGGCAGGAGGCTGAGCATGGACACCATCAGCGTCACAGTCAGCCACAACGACACGGCCGTCACCGTCACCGCCGAAGGCGGCTACTCACCCGACCTGCTCGACGACCTGTGCCGCAGAGCTGCCGCCGGCGTCGCTGCCCTGATGATTCAGCTGCTCGAGGCCGTCGAGGACGAGTGATGTCGTGGGGTGGGCGTAAGGTTCCTCGGCTGCGTCAGCAGGTGGTCGACTACTACGGCGTGGTGTGCTGGCTGTGTGGTGGCACGATCACCGACACGGTCAGCGTCGACCACGTCATCCCCCGCAGCAAGGGCGGCAGCGATGACATCGACAACCTGCGCCCCGCGCACAAGACGTGCAACATCCGGCGGGGTAACCGCATGGAGGTTCGACGGACGCTGACCAGCCGTGACTGGTGAGTCGCAGCGGTGGTCACCGTCGTGGCCGTGCGGCAGCCGGCATCGACGTGGCCGGGCAGACTGTGGCACGCCCTGGCCGAGGTAGGGGCGCCCCCCGGAGGGCCGTTTTTTAGCCCGACTAAGGG
>JADJQR010000004.1 GCA_016712675.1 bacterium | reverse complement strand
GCGCTCGTCGGTCTCTGGCGTAAGCTCGAGGTAGGGAGCGCCCCGAAAGCCATCAACTTCAGCGGTAACCTCATCGGCTATTCGCGCCGGGCCACCATCGACGTCTGGGCCGCGCGCTACCTGCGCGATCTCGCCAGCCGTGCGGTGTCGGCAGTTTCTTTTGCGCGCGTACCCCCGGTTGCCGAGAAAGGCGTTGGGGGTAAGGTAGGCAAGGATCTCCTGCCCGGTGGGGAGTTCGGCTTCGGCCAAGACGTCATGGCGGAGGCCGCCCGGATGCTGCGCGAGTCCGGCATGCCGGCCTTCCGCGATACGCAAGCCGACGATTTGCAGGCGGTGGTGTGGTTCCTCGAGAAGGAACGCTGGGGCACCAACGCATGGACGAGCAAGACGGGCGAGGGTGGCAGCTTCGAGCTGGAGGCTAATCTGGCCGGCGACCCGGATCGTGAGGGGATCGCAGACCTGCGTCGGCGGGCCAACGCTGGCGTCCCGAAGAACATTCGCGAGCAATACGAGCCCGGCCGCCAAAAAGACCTACAGAAACACGCCGCAAAGGTAGATGCGGCCAAAGAGGAACTCCGGCGACGGCAGAGCCCGGTGGACGCGTTCATCGGAGGGCTGTCACCGTCCATGTCGGAAACCACGCAAGGTGTCGATTTCAAACCAAGCGCCGATGACATGGCGAGCGGTGCGACGGCGCTCAAGCGTGTTGCCGCTCAAGACCCGAAGCTGATTGCCGCCAAGGTCACCGCCACCGAAGGGCGCTACGGCCCGGACCGTGAAACGTCCTTTGATATCGAGCTGGTGACGCGCAACGGCTACGACGTCGAGACCTTCTTCGGCGAAATGCTGAAGATCGCGCGGCACTATTCGCAGGATTCGGTGTTCATCTCGAGGAAGATTCAGCCGGGGCAGTCCATCGACCCCACCCAGCACAACCCGGGGGTTGAGGTCTACTTTCAAGACATGATGGACGCCGCTGATCCGGCGATGGCCAAGACACTCGAGCAGATCAAGCGGCTCATCCAGAACTCGCAAGGTGAATACGCCGGCTTCACGCTGATCACCGATGCCGGTGTCTCGAGAAGCCAGCGTGCCGGCGAGCAGCCGCCTGTCGTCGGCGTGCGACTGCAGTACATCCCAGAGTTCGACGTGCGCTATGGCGGAGCCGAGCTGGATGCCATGTCGCCGGATGACTACTCCGCTCACGTTGTCGCGCGGCGAGATGAGCTTCAGAGGCTTGCAAACACTATCCAGAAGCGCGTGGCAGGCGTATCGTATGCACACCAGTTCTGGTACGACACCGAAGTCCGGTTTAGCCATGAGTATGATGAAGCAATCCGAGCTTCTGAGGCAGGACGTGGAGAGGCTGAAAGCCGACCCGGAAGTTGGGCCGGACGCCCCCGTCGTGAAGGACTTCGAGCGGCAGCTCGCCAGTCTGCGGAAGGCGGAGTCCCGCGAGTCGGCAGGCTCCCAGACCGATACGGTGTTCGGGGGGACGAGACCCTCAAGTTCAGCCGTTCTGGGAATCGACGAGGTGATGTCGGCGGACCTGACGCAACTGGCAATCGACTCGGACAAGCGCTTCCGCAAGGAGGTGTAGCGCCACCGTCCTTCTCGGCCCGCAAGCCGCAGAGGGACGCAGTGGCGGCGCTTGCTGTTCACTACTCGCCAGTGGGCGGGTTGAACGCGTTGGATCCGACTTTCGCCGGCACCGCATTTGCTGGTGGGGAGCGCCGACGCTTCGGCCCTGGGCGTTTCGGGCTTGAGAGCCCGCGCCTCAACTTCTACGTGCAGGAAGAGGGGGGTCCGCAGCCCGGCAAAGAGCAGGCGCTCGCCTCGGCAAAGAACGGCTATTCCGTTCGCCTGACGAACCTGTACGACTACGCAACGGACCCGCGCGGATTTGTTGCCGACACCTACCCAAACGCTGATGCCCTTGAGGAAGAAGTGGCGGACGCCGGGTTTGACGGCATTTTGTTCGACCGGGTTGCCGGCATCCCCAACCGTACCGCAGTCCTCTTCGGGTTCAAGAAAAAAGTGCCGGTGGCCCCGGTAGAGGATGCTGGGGTGTTTGGCGAAGACCGGATCCGCAAGTCCAGCAGCGGCACGTCCACGATCATGGTGGACGGTGTCGCGCGTCCGCGCACTGACAGTGCAGGCAAATCGATCCATCCGACCGACGGAGGTATTCGCAACTTTTGGCGCTGGTTCGGCGACAGCAAGGTGGTGGATCGCCAGGGGCGCCCGTTGGTGGTCTACCACGGGACGGTGAACGACATCGAGCAGTTTGACCCTGCCCGCGCATCCATCGAGTCCGACATAGGGGCCGGGTTCTATTTCACCAACAATACGGTAGAAGTCGGTCCGAACTATGCGGGGGAGGGGCCAGACCTAACCAACCGAATCGAGAAAACCGCCGAGCGGATTGCTAACGAGGAAGACCTCGATATGGCGGATGCCCGCGAGCAAGCGCGAAAGCAGCTATCTCAGGGCTTGCCGAACATCATCCCTGCCTACCTTGCACTGATGAACCCCGTCGTCGTCGGCAAAAACGGTCAAACGTACTTCGATGTCAACGAGGAGTTTGACGAGGAGACCGAGGAGTACGGCGAGCCTACGGGGATGTTAGTCGATTTTATCGAAGCCATGCGCGAAGAAGCGATGGATGATCGGTGGGGGGATATTGATGTCGAGAAGGTGATTTCTGATGTCTTTGAGGCGGCGGGCAATGAGGGGCTCTCGGCAGCCCAGCTAATCGACACCATCAAGAACTCTGAAGGTGCCATGTACGCTACGGACAACGAGTCCGGTGATAGCGGGCGCGCCGAGTTTACCCGTCGAAGTTTCGAGCTGGCTGGGTTTGACGGTGTTATCGACAATACGGTCGATATTAAGTTCGGATCGCAGAGCGAGGCGCAACGGAAGTACGGGAAGGGCATGGCTGGGATGACGCCAAGCACAACGCACTTCATTGCGTTTAAGCCGAATCAGATTAAATCCGCCATCGGCAACACCGGGGCCTTCTCCCCCGCCGAGCGCAGCATCCTGAAGTCCAGTAGCGCCGCGGAACAGCCCCGTGACGACCTCGGCCGGTTCGCTGAAAAGCCGGAAGGCCGCGCGCCGCGGGCGAGGCCCGACAAGCGCTTCTCCACCTCGACCAAGAACGAGGTCATGGAGGAGGAACGCGCGCTGCTGGCGAAGGATCCGGTCTTCTCGGCGCTGCCGTCGCGCGCCCATGAAGACCTCGTGATCGAGGCGCGCCAGACCCTGAAGCGCGACCCTGGCGCTGCAGAGCAGCTCGCCTACGAGCTGTCCGAGGGCATGGTGTCTACGGTGTCCGAAGAGCAGGAAGCCCTCCTGCTGGTAGGCAAGATCGAGTTGATGAAAAAGCGTGCGGAGGTCGCGCGCGTGGCCTTCGATCGTCGGTACTCCGAAGAGCGCCGCAACAAGGCCCGGTACGACTGGGATCAGATCGAGAGCCGCGTGACCATGCTGGACGTGGCCACGAAGACCACCGGCGCGATCTGGGCGCGCACCGGCCTGCTGCGCCAGCGCGTACTGCGCGAAGACTTCACCTTCGACTCGATGGCGGAGAAGCTCGCGCGTGCTCACGGGCGGCCCTTGACCGCGAACGAGGCCGAAGAGCTGACCCAGATGGCGGCGAAGATCCGCAGCCAGGAGATCGCCCTGGATGAAGCTCGGCAGAAGCTCGACGAGGCGGCCGATCTGGCGGAGTCGCAGCGGATGCTGACCGACATGGTCACGCGCGCAACGCGGTACCTCCGCAGCGAGACCAAGGCCCGCTCGCGTTCGCTTCTCGACGTGATGCGACAGATGGCTGACGAGTCGCGCGCCGCGCTGGCGCGGATGGACGCCCGCAAGATCGGGGTCAACCGGCCGTCCCAGCGCAAGCAGGGCGGCGCGGTGGACGTCGCGCGCATCTTCCACCTGACCCGCATCGGCGCCGCGGAGCTCGTGGGAGATGGGCTACACCAGCGCGACGTGGTCGAAGGCCAAGTACCACGAGTGGCGCAGCCGCATGCGTCGGGCGCTGGGCCCGCGCAAGTTCGCCTACAGCGAAGACCTCATGCCGGGCATCGCGAAGCAGGCGCGTGCCGACCTCGACAAGATCAACGCAACGAAGGAAGAGCGGATCCGGGCCGCCCTGGACGTGGGCGAAGGCGGGCTCACGCACGCAGACGTCTACGAGCTGATCGAGGCTCTGGTCGACGGCGGCATGCGCGGCGAGACCGAGATCATGGAGGAGGCCACCCGCCTGCTGCAGGAGGCTCAGCCGGGCATCGCGCTGCGCGAGGTCCGCCGCCTGTTCACCGACTACGGCCGCGCCCGGTTCCCGTCGAACGATGAGGTCAAGCGCGAGACCCGGAAACTGCGGGAGCTGCAGCGGATCCAAGAGAGCATCGATCGGCTGGAGGAGGGGCTGCCCGCACTCAAAACCGGACAGCAGCGAGACAAGACCGACGCCGAGATCCGCGAACGCCGCAAGCGGCTCAACGAGTTGCTGCGGATGGAGGAGCTCAAGAGCGCCGCCGACCCGACCCGGCTGGCGACGTTCCAAGACGCGCGCATCTCAAACCTGAAGAACCTGATCGCAGACCTCAAGCGCATGCTGGAGACCGGCGAGCGCCCGATCGCCATCCCGAGCCCGCCGCCGACCGACGAGATGGTCAAGCTCCAGGCCGAGGTTGCGGATCTCCGCAAGAAGATCCGCGAGCAGGATCGCACCGGCGCCGCCAGCAGCCGCGCGGCCAAGCGCTTGCTCGAGCGCGAGGAGATGCTCGCCCGGCGACTGGCCGACCTGCAGAAGCGCATGCTGACCGGCGAAGGCCCAGCCAAGCGTGCACCGAAGACGGACAAGTCGCCCATCGAGAGCCAGATCGCCGCGCTGCAGGCCCAGCTGCGGGCTATCGAGCGTGCGAAAAAGCCCAGGCTGTCGCGCGCAGAGCGAATCAACCGGGCGCGCATTCGAGCCCTGGAGCGGGAGGAGGAGCTGCTGACCGAGGAGCTGCTCACGACCCTGCGCCGCCCGGCCAACGAGCCGGTGCCGCCGACGGCGGAGGTGGAGGCCAAGGCCGCCGCAGTCGCCGCGCTGCGCCAGCAGGTGCGCGACCTGCGCGCAAGCATGGTCACCCCGGAGCAAGCCGAGCAGGCCTACCAGCTGGGCGTCAGCAAACTGCTGATGCGGCAGATCAAGGTCATCGAAGCGCGGCTGGCCTCGGGCGACTACAGCCCGCGCAAGCGTGCGGAGAAGCCGGCACTCGACGCCGCGAATCGCGAGACTCAGTTCCAGCTGCGCCGGCTGAAACACGCGTTTGCCGTGAAGGTGTTCGAGGCCGAGCTGGCCAAGCGGACCAAGTTCCAGAAGCTGGTGGATGGAGTCATCGAAGGGTTCAACATCACCCGCTCGATCATGACGTCGATCGACTGGTCGGCGATCCTGCGGCAGTCGCTCTTCACGTTCGGGCACCCGATCAAGGCGGCCAGGATCTTCGGGCCGATGGTCAAGGCGACCTTCTCGGCCGCCCGGAACGAGGACATCGAGGAGTCGATCCGCCGGCGCCCCAACTATCCACTCTACGAAAAGGCCAAGCTGCACATCACCGAGTCGCACGGGTTCGATCCGCGACGCGTGGAGGAGCAGTTCACGGGCCGGTGGTTGGAGCGGATGGAGGAGGTCGAAGGCCAAACGGTGCGCAACTACGCCCGCCGAGCCCACCGGCTCGCCACCGCGCCAGTGCGCGGATCCGCACGCGCCTACTCCACCTTCACGAATCTGATGCGCGTCGAGATGTTCGACGCGCTGCACGCAACCCTGGTCAATGACCCGACGGCGCCAACCCAGGCAGAGCTGGAAGCGGTGGCCAACTTGGTCAACGTGTTCACCGGCCGCGGCACGTTCGGCTCGAAGGTGGACGCTGGCGGAACTGCGCTGTCGCTGCTCTTGTTCGCTCCCCGCTACCTCGCCAGTCGGCTCAATGTCTTGTCGCTGCAGCCGATCCTGCGCGGCGCCGGCGCGTCGCGCCGAGTCGCGAAGCTGGCAGCTATGGAGTACGCCCGCACGCTAACCGGACTCGGCGTCATCTACGCGATGGCCGCGCTATATCAGGCGACGATGGGGGGTGAGGACGACGAGGACGACTGGTTTGCGTCCGTCGATCCTCGGTCGAACGACTTCGGCAAGGTCAAGTTCGGCAACGTCTACCTCGACCCGATGGCAGGCCTCGCCCAGGTGACCACGTTCCTGTCGCGCATGCTCACCCGGGAGACCGTGGCCGGCGAAGAGGGCGAGGTGCGCAGCCTGGGGCCGGATCGCGCCTACGGCCAGCGCGGAGCGTTCGAGGTGATGTCCGACTTCGCACGGTCCAAGTTGTCGCCCGGCGCCGGGTTCGTCGTCAACACGATCTCCGGCGAGGGGTTCGGCGGCGAGGTGATGACGCCGGCAGACGCCGCTGGCGAGCTGGTCATGCCCCTGGCGTGGCGCGAGGTGCCGAACGTGATCAAGGAGCGCGGGCTGCCCGAGGGCATGGGGTTGATGACCTTGTCCTGGCTCGGCATGGGAATCCAATATCGAGACCCGGATCGATGGGACCAGATCAAACAGGACCGGGAGGATTACGCGATGGAGAGAGCACGATGAACGCATGGAACTACCGTCCGGGGATCGCTGCGCTTCAGCGTGCGGACCTCGTCAATCGTCCGAAGGGGGAGACTGACCCGCCGGAACCGGGGACCATCGATCCACCGGCGCCGCCCGCCCCTGCTCCGGCGGATCCGACCGCCATGGACTGGGCGCGGCGGATGGGGATGCTCGGGCAGAACCGGGTGCAGAGCCCATACTACCGCCCGTGGATCGACCACACTCGCGCAGCGTCGCGGCAGACTCCGCCGGAGCTGCGAACGCATCAGCAGCGGAACGTCCCCATCGGGCCCAACGCTCGCCCCATCGGGCCCAACGCTCCGGGGGCAGCCCCGTACGCAGGGGGCGCGTTGACTCGGGCCGGCGCGTTCAACGGCGCCCAGCCGAACCCGAGACCGAGAGACAAGGCGCCGAAGATCTGAGGGGTGCACCATGGGTAGGGGAGTTCGCGATTTCCTGGCGGGTGTCGGGCGCGGGGTGCGCGCAGTTGGTCGCGGGCTGCGCGCCGCCGGTGCTGACATCGCCGGCCAGATGTTCGGGAGCACTGGTCCGGCAGACCCGTCGACATGGCAGGGCCGGATGACCAACATCGCGGCCAACAACGCCAATCCGATGGCGATCGCCCAGACAGGGCGCGCTTTCATGAACGCGTATGGCGGGGGCCCTCGGGGAGACCCTGCAATGCGAGCGTCCGCAGGTCAGGTCTCGTACGCAGCCGCCGCGCACGGGAACCGTCCGGCGACGGGGTCTGTGGTCAGTCGAGGCTTTCTCGGGGCTTCGAGCCTCGGCCCGAGCGGGTATGGGCCGGGGGGCGCGCGCATGGTGGAGCCGCGCAACGCGCTCGGGTACACGGTGGGGCAGGCCCCGGGCCTTCCTCAGACCGGGTTCCGCATGGCCGGAACGGATGGAGGGCCGGGGGGTGTACCGACGCCGCCAACGCGCGCTGCGGGGGCGACGACAGCCGCTGCGCCTGGGCGCCCAAGCGGCGGCGGCGGTGACGGCTTGGGGGCGGGCCTCGGCGGGCCGGTTTCAGCTCCCCGCACCGGAGGGTATACCCCGTTCGGGGCGACCGCCATTCGCGGAGGGGCCGCGCGAGCGATGTTCGCGGCGATGAAGCAGCCCCGCGGCGAGCGCCAGTTCCACAACCAAGCGAACTAGGCGGTCCGCAGCATCGCCTGCATGAACGCAGCGAGGTCGTTGCCGTTGGCCGCCAGCAGCCGCTCGACGTGTGCGTCGATGGTCCCTTCAGCCAGCAGCCGGTGGCAGATCACCCCGCGCTTCTGGCCCTGGCGCCAGAGTCGGGCGATGGTCTGGAGGTAGTCGTCCAGTTTGCCGTAGGGGAGGGTGTACCAGATCAGGTGCCGCCCGCCGTCCTGCAGATTCAGCCCGTAGCCATCGCTGCCCGCCTGCAACCACAGAATCGGCACCTCGCCCCGGTTCCAAGCGTCCAGTGCGCCTGGGTCCGATGACCGGCGCCCCCAGGGGAACCGGGCTTGCAGCCGCGTCAGCTCGTGCTTGTACACGTAGGAGACGATCGCCGGCTCGCCGCCAAGCCCTTCGATCAGCTCTTCCAGGGCGTCGAGCTTGGCATCGTGGACCAGTCGGGCCGTACCCGTCTCGTCGTAGACCGCGCCGCCGGCCATCTGAGCGAGCTTGCCCGCCTTCGCGCCGGCGTTGACCGCCGTGATCGTCTGGCCCTGCAGCTCAACCTGCATCAGCCGCTTCATCTCCCGGTACGCGTCCTTGGCGTGTGACGGCAGCACCACCGGGACGTCGATGGTCAGCAGCTCCGGCATGTCCAGCCAGTCGGCCGCGCGCATCGACAGGACGACGTCCGACACCTGCGCCTCAATCCAACGCTTGGCTGCATCGTCCCTGGGGCGCCATTTGTGGGTCTCGGGGTTCTGGACGCAGGCGTGGTGTCGGAACGCGGTGATCGTCGGGAAAAGACGCTTGCCGGCATCGATCAAGGCCATCTGCGCCCAGAGGTCGACGTGGCTGGTGCTGATGGGAGTGCCGGTCAGGAGGACCAGCCTCCGGACCCATGGCAGCGCCCACTCCATCGCCTGCCAGCGTCGGGAGTCCCGGTTCTTGAAGCTGGTGGATTCGTCGAGGATGACGCAATCGTACGGCCAGGGCTTGCGAGTGCGGGCGTAATGCGCCGCCAGCCAGACTAGATTCTCGCGGTTGACCAGATGGACGTCCGCAGGCGTGCGGGCCGCCTGGATGCGGTCGGCCAAGGCCCCGGTGATGACTGAGGTGGTCAAGTGCCGCAGGTGGCTCCACTTCGCCAGCTCTCGCGGCCAGACGTGCTCGACGACGCGCTTCGGTCCGACCACCAGCACCTGCCGGACCATCAGGCTGCGCAACCACCCGGCGAACGCAGTCGCGGCGACCACGGTCTTCCCCAGCCCCATTTCCATCGCCAGCATGCACTTCGGCTGCGCCTCGATGAAGTCGAACGCATCCTGCTGGTAGCGGTGGGGGTGGTAGTCTGTCATCCCTGCTCTCTCGAGGGTCAGTCGCGCGCTTCGCGGAGGGTGGCCTCAAGCTCCGCAACGCGAGCGCGTAGGGCGGCGATTTCCTTCAGTGCGGACGGAAACCCGAGCAGGCGCTCGGCGATCCGCATATGCGCCTCGGCAACTTCGAGTATCGGCGTTGATGCTGGTGTCCATGTCAGGCTCCCTGTTGATGCGGCTGAATCGCCGAGCACGGCAGCTCAACGACGTCGGTTTTGCCAAGGAAACGCAGCGTGTCTCCAAAGCCCTGGTAGACCACCCAGAACATGCAGAAGCGGTTGTAGGCCCGCGTCACATCGCGGGACAGCCAGCCACGAGCTTTGGCGAAAGCCAACGCCTGCGGCTTGGTGGCAAAGCTGGCGATGCCGGATTGCCCAAGGTGAACTTTGCGAAGATCCAGTTCAAAGGCCATCTACATTCCCCTTGCCGCGCCGTGCGGCGTCGATGTGCTCAAGGCCGAATCGCCGCAATCCAGTGGCGTGCTCACTCCCCACCTCCTAGCGCCTTGCGGGCGCTGCTGTTGAGCCAGTAGTCATCCGTGCAATGCGAAGTGAGCGCAGACGGCTTTGAGGGCCTTCCTTCCGATGCCGCACTGTGCGTCTGTAAAATCCGTTAGCATTGCTCCAATCTGACGCGCAACCTCATCCGTAACCTCCACAACCGGCGGTGGCGGGGCGGCTGCGAGCATCTCGCCGTAGATGTATCTTGTTGAGCCGTAATCGCTTACTGCTTTGCACATCTCCGGCGTCGGCTCAACCGGCACCATCCGCCACTCTTTGCCGTTGATGTTCATTTCATTCTCCGCATGCTGTCCATCGCGCGCTCTTCGTCCTCAAGATCTGGATTATCGTCCCACATTGCGCGCGTGGAAATTGCCGTATCTCCAGCAAGAGCGATGCACTCTTCGTTGGAGAGCCTTACTCCTTTCCCGCTATCTGCGGCTCGCATAATGCGCTGATATGGCGTCACATCCGACCTCCCATAGCCGGGTCGCCGCCTTCGACGCTGGATGTCATCCATACGCCGCCAGTTCCAGCGTCCTGCGATTGGTGGTCATTTCGCCGCCTCCTCAATCCCGTACAGCTCGCACACGTCGGCGATAAACCCGTCGACCTTGGCCTTGGTGTCCAGCACGAACACGGCATGGTCGAACTCGACCAGCTCGTTCAAGACCTTGTTCTGCGCCTCGGTCGCCGGCTTCCCGGGCGCTTTGAGCTCGACGAACAGGGTTCGCCCGTGGAACTTCGGGTGCATCACCAGTCGGTCAGGGACCGACCGCATGCTCGGCGACTTCCACTTCCACGTCTTGCCGCCGATGGCTTTCATGCGCTCGACCAGATGCGCTTCAACGTCGCGCTCGCGCGGCTCGCCGGTGGCCCACTTCGGGATGCGTTGCATATCAGTCCTTCCTGTACAGGCGGCCTTCCCAGCCGGCCGCAGTGATGGGGGCGTCCGCGCACCAGGGCGACGGACGGGTCATGCATTCGATCAACCGCGGCAGCGCGGTGGTGTCGTTCTCGTCGGCCTCGCAGACGACCTCGTCGTGGACGTGGAGGAACACGTCCAGCCCGGCCTCGTGCGCGTTCACCAGCCCGTCCGCCAGCTTGTCCCGGGCAATGGCCTGCACGATGTTCTCGCAGTTGTGGACGAGTAGCGCGCGGCCGTCTGCACCAGCCACGGTAAAGCGATTGCGCGGCCCGCAGTTCAAGACGTCGTAAACCGATTCCGTACGTTCGGAGGATCGAACAGGCGAGCTGTCGGAACCCCTGCGGCCATACGGTACGCCAACGTGGTGGACGCTATCCCCGAGGTCTCCGCGGCTTCGATCATCAACATCCACCCTTTGGGGGTATCGATCATTCGATTGCTGCGGGTATTGCGTGCCTGCACCCGCCGGGATACCCAACGGCAGTTCGCCGCCGTGTACCCGGCGTTGTTGTCGGCTCGATCCAGGGTTAGCCCCTTCTGATACGTCGCCCCCATGTCGGCCCAGAATGCCTCGAATGAATCGGCCCACTCCGGCGCCAATGTAATGCCACGCCCGCCGTACCGAGGCCATGCTCGATGCGTAGGTAGCGTGCAACGATCCACCATCGACCGCCAGACCCCATACGCAGGGTGTCTGGTCATCCCGTGAGTTGTTCGCGAGGCACTGATCAGACGCCCCCGCATGCATCCACACGACTTCACGGGGGTGGTTTTGTGCCTTACGTGGCGCGTTCGCTGTACCGTCAAGCTCCCGCAATCGCAGCGAAACTCCCAACGCTTGTCGCCCATGTATCGTACAGCCGTCAGGTAATGGAACCTCTGCCCGGTCAAGTCCAGCCGTTTCATCTGCGCGCCTCCAGCCTGCCTCGGTGAGCACTTCGTGGTCTGGGGTCATGCGAACACCGTATGCGACCATCGTGCGGCGAACCCCGTTGAACACGGAGCCCGAAGTGCTAACCCATTCAACTCCGTCCCATACTACGTCTGTCGCGGCGACGTCTTCAATCGGCACCCAGCCGCGCCCGGTCAGTACCGGCGTGCCGCGGCCGATGCAGAGTTTCGGACCGTAGCTCGACAGCCAGATCCTGTTGCCGTACTCCGCCCCGCTCAAGTAACGGAGCTCCCGGCCGTAGCGCCCCTCGGCCACGTACGGCCGGTAGTAGGCCAGCGATCGGCCGGACGGCAAGTCGATGACAAGGAACGGGCCCGTCTTGCGGAAGCCGAACACGCCGACGCGCTGCGCCAACCCCGTCTCGACCGCGGCGAACGCCGCCTGCTCGACCGCGTCCCAGAACGTCACTACCTCCGGGTACGCCGCCCGGTAGGCGCGCACATGCCGACCGGCCTCGTCCAGCGTCAGCTCGACGCCGAAGCCGCGGGCGTATGCCTGCAACCCTCTGGCCGCCATGCCGTAGCCGCAGCCCAACACCGCCGGCTTGCTCAGGCTGCGCTGGGTCTTGGTGATCTGGTCGTAGGGGACGTGGAACAGGTAGCGCGAGCCGAAGTCCTTGTACGCGTCGCGGCCCTCTTCGAACACCCGGAGAATGCTCGAGCATTCCGCAGCCCACCCCAGCATCACCGTCTCGATGGACGCCAAGTCAGCGCACACCAGCTTGCGGCCTGGGGGTGCAGCGATGGCAGTACGGATCAACGAGGCCAGCACCGGCGACACCTCATCCCAGAGCATGCGGATGGATCCGACGTCGCCGGCCTCGGCCAGTGCCCTGGCGGGCAGGATTTCGGACTCCTTGAGGAGTCCGCGCGGCAGGTTCTGGGGCTGGAACAGCTTGCCCGACCACCGGCCGGTGCGCGGAGCCCCCAGGAACGTCAGCGTGCCGCGCAGGCGGCCGTCACGGCAAGTGGCGTCCTTGAGCTTGTCGAGCTTCGACAGGCTCGTCGCCGCCAGCTCCCGACGCAGGTCCAGCAGATCCCGGATGTCCTCGTCGATGCCGGTGTCGGTCCGCAAGCGATCAACCGTGCCGGCCTTGAGGTCTTCGGCGTCGACATTCTCCGAACGCAACCACGCTAGCCACTGGTTGCGGCTACCGGGGTTGGCCATGTCGGTCCGGAGCTTGACCTCGTCGGTGACCGCATTCGCGTTGGCTTCGGCGGTCGCCGCGCAGCGCTCCACGAACGCCCGATCGATCGGCAGGCCCCGATCATTGATCTTCTGATCGATGAACCACAGACGACGCTCGCGCTGCGGCATCGGGAACCGGGCCAACTTGGCGCCGACCTCGCGCTCGACCTCGACGTCAGCCTTGTTGTACTCGATGAACTGTGGCCACAGGTGGATGTTCTTGGCGATGCCGCCCTTCTTGGGGGTGCACAGGGCGGTGATCAGCTTGCGCTCGCCGTCGAGCTTGCGAGTCTTCGTGCCGACTACTTTTGCGATCGCGTCGAGCCCCGCCGGCAGCGCGAGCGAGCGCGCCCACACGGCGGTGCAGCGCCACCGCTCCGGCGGCAGGTCTCGCCCCATCACGTAGCGCATCAGCACGCGCTCGAACTGGGCGTTGTGTGCGCAGAGGATCTCGTCGGGGTCGGCCAGCCGCTCCTCCAGCTCCGCAGGGATCTCCTCCCAGTGGTACAGGTCAACGACCCGCACAGGGCCGTCATCCAGGGCATAGCCCAGCAAGGTCACCCGGGTGCTCGGATCCTCGGCGTAGCGGTACAGGCCGACCTTGCGCAGGTCGATGTCGCTGTAGGTCTCGAGGTCGATGTGGGTGGTCATCGCGGCACCGTAAACTCGTAGATTGCGCAGTTGACGCGTTTCTTCACCAACGCCCCGCGCTTCGCGGCTTCGAACAGGGGGTCGACGAGCTTCGACCGGCGGTACTTGAGGACGTTGACCGAAATCACGCCGTATTTTCGAACGTAGCGGACCAGCTTCTGCAACTCGGTTTCGTTCATGGGCTGCTCCGCATGCCGAGAAGAGAGGTGAGGGCCGGGCGCGACTCCGGCAAACAAGGGGCCCCGCTATCGAAGGGGCTTGCGTGTTCGATCACGCTGCGTGTCCTGCTTCCACGCCTGCCTCACTTGAAACTCAGAAAAAGGTCGGCTTGGCGATGGCGCGCGTCAGTGCCATCAGTCCGGTCTGCAGGTCGGTGGCCCCGATGCTGACCCAGCGCTGGTCCAGCTCGGGGTTGCCGCGCAGCTTGGTCACCAGCTCACCCAGCTCGGCGCCCTTGGCCTTGACCTCGTTCATTGCGTCGATTTCGCTCTGGCTGAGTTCGCGATAGCCGGAGATCTTGCGGTGTTGGTTGTCCATGGTCGTACTCGAAATTGAGGGTCGCCGGTTGGTTACCCGGACCGGCGCCGGGGTGTAGTTGCTCCGCCCGTTGAAGCCGCTGCAGAACTACACGAAGAGCCCGGCTCTCAGCCCCACGGGTCGTCGCCGCCGGCCGCGCCGACCGGCGCCGACGCGTCGGCAAACGCCTCGAAGTCATCCTCGGCCGCGCGCTTGTTGCCCAGCGGCTCGCCCTTGCGAACGACCTGAATGTTGCCCAGGCCGACCGCCACGCCCTTGCGCTTGTTGCTGTACCCGTAGGCGTTCAGCGCCACCCGGCAGTAGTCGCCGGAGACAAACGCGGTCGGATCCAGAATGCGCTGAACCTGCGCATCCACCACGGTCGGCTGCTGGGTGGTCTTGGTGTTGATCACCCAGTGCCCCTTGCACTCCTCGCCGTACATGCCGCCCTGGGGCTTCGGGCCGTCGCCGTCGTGCCACGGCACGTTGAGCCCCTCCGGCGGCTTGCCGTTGAAGTGCTTGTCGATGGCCGCCTTGCAAGCCGCCTTGATCTTGGTCAGGGTCTCGGTGTCGGCCTTCGGGATCAGCAGGGTCATGCTGTACTCGCCCTTGCCGGTCTCCTCGTTGACCGTCGGCTGGAAAACCTTCACGAAGGATCCGCGGACCACGCCCGTGACGCAGTAGGTCGGGGAGGTGTTCTTGCTGCTGTTCGTCGTCATATTCAATCCCAAGGGTTCAGAGGTTCGTTGAAGTCGTCCGCGGCGGTCGTTTTCGAGATCGGCGGGCGGGGGTCGGAGTCCGGCACCAGCGCAGGCTTACCCGGAGGCTTGATCACGATGCCGGAGAGGACCGTCGCAGGATCGCGATTGATCACCTTCAGCAGTTTCTCGACCTCCGGAATCCCGACGAGGGTTCCGGGCTTGTACAGCAGCGCTTCCGCAAGTCCGTTCTGCGTCAGCGTCTGCACGACGGTGGCCTTGTCGGCCCACTGCCGGTTGGAGCGCCCCTCGACCAGCTTGTGGCCGGGGACGTGCTGGCCGGTCATGGCCAGTTGGTATGCGTGGTCTTCGACTGCGGCGGCCCAGTCGGTCAGCATCGACAGGCGGGGCAGCACCGCGGCCAGTTGCTCGGGGGTCAGGAGCTTCGGGTCTGGCAGCGCCGGCGCCTCATGCTCGATGACGCTGAACTCGGTCTGCGCCGCGGCCAGCGCGAGGTCGGCCCTGGCGCGGCAGACGGCCCGCGCCTTGCACCACTGGCAGGCCTTGTCGCTCGGCACCAGCGGTGCGTCCGGCTGCAGCGCCAGCAGCGCGCGCTCGCGCACCTCGGCGCCCCACTGGCGCAGCGCGGCAGGGTGCTCGGTCGTCCACAGGACACGGTCGAGGCGGGGCTGATGGATCGCCAGTCGCCACTCCTGCACCCCGTAGATGAACCCATGCTCCTGCTCGGCCCCCAGCGCGTACAGCTTGAGCTGCGGGTTGTCTTGAGCATCGACCGGCACGCCCTGGCCGTACTTCAGGTCGATGACGAAACCGACCATGCGGAACCCATCCGGCCAGCCCGGATCCCGCGCCAGCCCGAGCAGAATCACGTCCGCGGTGCCGAAGCCGTCCGGCACGTAGTCGGTGATCGGCAGCCGCTGCTCCACCAGCATGACCGGGTCGACCAGCGAGTCGCGAACGCCGCGCACCCAATCCACGTAGCCCTGGACGTGGATCCGCATGTCCTCGTCCACGTAGCCCAGCAGGCGCTCCTCGATCCCGTCGAGCGCATGCGGGTGCGCGGTGTCGATCTCACGCTGCAGGCAGTTGGCCGCCAGCGCGTGCGCTGCGGTGCCCTCGTCGGCGTGAGGCGACGAGCGATCGGGGATGCCGGCCTCCAGGGCCACGCTGCCGGGGCAATGTAGCCAGCGATGCGCCCCCGACGGGGAGAGCCGCGCATGCGAGCTCACGAGGCCTCCAGCGCATCCAGCGCGCGCCAGATCTCCGGGTAGCGCTCGACCGGCACGTCCGGCAGCACCTTGAACCCCCGGTCCTCCAGCAGCTTGATCAGCTGCTCGCGCTTGCCCTTCGTGGCCAGGGCGGCGAAGCGCACGCGAAGGGCCGGGAGGGTGAGGTTGTCGGGCACCGTGGTAGCGGCGCCGGCGACGGTCTCGACCGTGGTAGCGGCGGCCTGGGCGGCCTGGGCGGCCTGGGCGGCCTGGGCGGCCTGGGCGGCCTGGGCGGCATCAGCCGCGGTCTGGGCCTGCGCGGCGGCAGCCTTGGCCGCGGCCTCGTAGGCCGCGATCTGGGCCTTGGTGCGGCGGGTGCGCTTAGGCCCGGCAGCGCCAACAGCGCCAGCGGGCGGGGCTTCGGAGCCTTCGCTGGGATCGTACCGCTCGTCCGGGCTGGCGCTGGTCAGATGGACCACGAGCGCTTCCAGCGCGTTCGCGATGCGGTTCAGGTCGTTCTCGATGGACATGGAGGGGTCTCAGCAGATGATGGAGTGATCGGGGGAGGGTAGCGGCAAGATCTCGATCCACCCCCATCGGATCGAGGTCGGTCGGTTGGTCCCGAACGGGGTGACGGCGCGAAGGATGCGGGAGTAGTCCGGCCCCAGCAGCCGCACCACGGTGACCTGCGGCGCGGCCTGCTCGACGTCGGACAAGCGGCCGACCAACCAGTACAGATCCCTGGGCAGCGGCAGGGTGTTGGGCGGGGTGCAGGCGGCCTTGAGGTCGTAGACGCTCACCATGACGCGCGCCCCTTCTCCTTGGGCGCCAGCGTGGCGGCGTAGTCGACGGCCGCCGCCAGCGCGCCGTAGCTGCCGCGCTGGGCGACGAGGCGCTTGTACTCGCGGCGGACGGCGCGCGCGTCGTCTTCGGGCAGGCGGTTGGCCCGGATCGCCCGCTCCAGGCGCGCGTCCACGCGCCAGCGCAGCTGGCGCTGCAGGTCGTCGCGCGCTTGCTCTTCGGGGGTCGGGTGGCGCACCGGGAAGACCCGGCGCCAGAGGGAACGCAGCTTGGTGATCATCGTTCGTCCTTCGTTCGTTGCGTGCGGAGCGCGTCCCAGAGGATCGCGCCGATCAGGGTGACCGCATAGGCGGTCGTCACCAACAGGCCTGCGTCCTCGGCGCTCATAGTACGCTAGCGCCGCTAGCAGGGTCAACGGGGTGTTCGCAGAACTCCCCTGTCGCGTCCAGTGAGTACCATGTATCGGCCTTGACGTCCTTGCGCTATCGATGCGGAGTCAAGTTGCATTGCTGCACCTTGTTGCAACACATTCCGAATCAGCGATCACAGTTTTCCTTCATCCATTACATCTGCTCTCCCATCATCGCCGCGCACCTCAGCGCGCACAGGCGCAGGGAGGCGTCGGGGTCGTTGTTGTGGTTGGCGAGCAGTTCGCTTGCGCTTGCCTCGCGCGAGAAAAACCCATCGCCGTGACACTTCATGATTGAGCACTCGGCGCTGCGGATTTCTCCGCTTTCCGAATATGTCCACATAACGATAATTCCGAGCTTCGCAATCATCCGCAGGCAGTCGCCGTCGTCGGTGTGAGGATTCCATTTGACAGAATCGGAATCAGGATATGCTATGAGGATAGCCAGAACTTCTAGCGTCCATTTATCGCGGACGAATTTGCGCGATTCATAGCCCATAGCCTTCGCCGCCATCTCCAGCATTTTGCGGGTGTCGGTCATTTCAGCACCTCGCGGACTGCGTTGAACATGGCGCGGCCAGCGTCGAGGGGTGAGTGCTCATCCGGTGCTTGATAAGCGATCCAGACCATCTCGCACTCCTCGTCCGTAGGCTCGCGCAGGGCGAGGGGATGGGCGTAGAGGGGTTTCATACACTCAGAGAACGCGCGTTCGACGAGTTCCTCGCGCGTGACGCGGCCGAGCGTCTGGCCTAGTACTTGCTGGACGGCATATATCCACGCTGCCATGTCCCAATACCACGGCAGAGGGTCAGGGGTTTTGCGGATATATTCACTGCGCGCATTATGTAGCGCTTGGTGAAGTTCATAAGCGGTTTCATCCGTCACCTCCACAACCGGCGGTGGCGTCAACGCAGCATTGTGCAATTCGCAGATATGCTCAGCGTCCTTGAGCCACTGTTCAAAGCGCGTACCGTCGAGTTTGCCGGGGGCGCTTGATCCGGGATATTGGCAGATGATGCGGGCGTTATCCGACCACCCACATTTTATTGAGTAGCCAGAATGGCTGACTCGCCAGTGATTTTCGGATTTTATGACGTTCACATCTGCTCTCCAATAGTCGCAGCCACCCTTAGCGCGCACATGCGCAGGGCGGCGTCTGGTGATTCGTGGCTGTTCAGCAATTCGTAAGCGTCGCCGAATGCGTTTGCGCAATGGATGGCGGTGTCTGACCAAAAGACGTTAATCCGCAGCTTCGTCCGCATGCGCGAGTTGTCGCCGTCGTCGGTGTGCGGCGCCCAGGTTTTTACGCGCGATCCGTCTTCCGAGATGTTCTCGTGGATTCCGTCATCGTTGATCCAAGCCCATGGATACTGGCGTGGTGTCGGGATTTTGCGTCCCATCGCCTTCGCCGCCATCTCCAGCAGTTTGTGGGTGTCGTTCATACCACTTCTCCAGGTACATCCTTGAGGGCCCGAGCCCGCGGGCTCGGGGGTTTGCGGTAGGTGGGCGCCTTCAGCATGACCAGCTCCAGCTTCGCGCGCGGCATGCTGTTGGTGCCGGCCAGCCAGCTGTCCACCGTGCCATGGCTGCCGCCGTTTGGCCTGGGCTTGAGCCCCAGGATCCGGCAGACATCGCCGCGGGTGAGCCCGTAGCTGTCCATGATCGCGCGCAGCGCGTCGACGGTGGTTTGGAACTTGGGGGTCTTCATGTCAGGAGTCCATCACGTCGCAGGTGGTCTTCCAGCTCGGCCGGCAGCAGGGGCAGTGACTCGTCCATGGTCAGACCCCCGTCACGCGCAGGGTCACGACCGGCGTGGTCGTGGTGTGGGCGGTGATCAGCTGGCGCGAGGGCCCCAGCCGCTCGGCGACCGCGCGCCAGTCGGTCGTGGTGCGCTCGGCCTCGACGACCGTGCAGCTCCACAGGTCGCCGGCGTACCGGCCGGCGCCGCGGGCCTTGAGGCCGGCGGCCAGGGCCTCGCGCTCCTTGGCCAGCGGCTTGATGATGGCGTCCAGCTCGCCGATGCGATCAGCGATGGCGGTGGTGGTCTCGTTCATGACATTGCCTCCTTCGGTTCGGTATGCCGGAGCGCCGCCAACACCCGCTGGCGGGTCTCGCCTTTCTGCTGGAAGTAGCGCTCGCGGATAGGACCCTCGATCCCCAGCAGGGTCAGGGCGATCCACGCGCGTTCGTTGTCGCGGATCCGCCGGGCCTCCAGCCACGAGCGGGTCGAGTTGGTGGCGATGGACCCGTCGAGCCGGCGGGCGGTCACCACGTAGCCGGAGCCGAACTCCCGGCGCCGGGCGAACCGGACGCGGTTTTCAGCTTCGCGGATCGCGGTGTAGGTGGTCCAGGGGCGCGCGTCAGCCAGTTGCTCGATCAGCCAGTCCAGCAGCGCCCAGCGCAGGCGGCCGTACGCGGAAAGGCGGGACCAGTGCAGAGTGCGCGGGTGGAAATAGATGTCCTCCGCGGCGGCCGGGTACTTCAGTCGTGGATGAGGCACCGGAAAGTAGGGCATCCCGCTGTAATGGGGCCATCGCTCCCAGAGCGGGCGGAGGTATAGCTCCGCCCACGTCAAGCGCCTGGGTGCGCCGAAGGCGCTGGAGATCAAGATGTTGTTGCAGATCCCGCGATCGGAATGACGCGGGCCTTCGTCGCGCAGCTTGCGCAGCGCGGCCAGTAGCTCGGTTCGGACTTGGTTGTTCATGGGGGTCTCCGCGCCGGGGCCGCCAGGGCCCAGGCGCTGCAGTGGCTGGTCAGATGGCGAGGTCGATCAGCTCGCCGGCCGCGCGCTCCAGCTTCACGCGCTCGTCCTGCCACTCGACCGAGCGGGCGACGGCGGTGATCGCGGTGGCCGCGTCCCAGAGGGTCTCGACCGGGCGGCCCTCCTCCAGCAAGTGCGCCGTCTGCATGCTCTCGCTCATGCGCTTGCTGAAGCGCTTCGCGAGGAACTCGGCGACCTCGTCCTGGGTCGAGGCGATGCGCTTGGCGCGGGCAGCCTCGATGCCGGCCAGCAGGCTGGCGGAGCTGCTGTTGGCGTAGCTCTGCAGGGCCGGGGCGACCTCCTGCAGGAACCGCTCCGGAGCGCCGCTGGTGTGGCGGAGCTTGACCGTCTTGACGTTCTCCGCGCCCCAGACGATGCGGTTGCAGCACACGTAATCGAACAGGAACGTGCTGATGCCGAAGGTTGAGCTGCCCACCTCGGAGTTCCACACGAAGAACCCGCGCGCCAGCAGCCCGGTCTCGCCGTTGCGGCGATTGGGGAGCTCGATGCGGTTCTTCTCGTCGGCCAGGAACACGAACATGTCGCGGTCGCCGGCGTAGAGGGTGGTGTTCGCCTTGGTCACGGCGACCGCCTTGCCGAACTCGCCCGGCACGCGCCAGTCGGAGTCGTGGACTCCGTCGCCGAAGTTGCGCACCAGCCCGCGGACGATGTCCGCGTTCCAGATACGGCCGTAGCGCGGGCCGGTGGCTGCGCGCAGCTGCCCGTCGCGGGTCAGCAGCAGGCCGACGTCCTCGGCAGCACGGGCGTACTTCAGCCCGTAGCTCAGGGCGTCGGCGGCGAGCGGTGCCGGCAGCGTGCGCAGGTAGCCAGCGGGCGCGCCGGCCAGCGTGGCCAGCTGCCCAAAGGAAAAGTGCGTGGGGGCAAACGCCGTGCCGGCGGGGCCGCGCACCACCAGCCCGGAGTGCGAACCTTCGTTGGTCGGCTCAGCGGTCAGGACCGACGACGGAACGACCTTGGCGGCGCTGTTGCGGCGCAGGTTGATGAAGTGATCCTGCATGTCGATGAGCGACGTGAAGCGCTCATCGAACGGGCGCGAGGCCCACTGCTTGCTGGCGGCGGTCAGGGTGGAGGTCAAGTTCGTCATGGCGTTTCTCCGTCGTATCGTTCGTGGCGTTCGTGAGGTTTGGATGCTACTCGTGCGACGAGTATCGGTCAAGCAGGTTCGGGGTGGTAGGTGCCGCGGCCGGCGCCGTTGAGGATCTCGGCCATCTTGCGACTGGCCTCTTCAACGGTCTCGCCATTGCGCGGCTCGAAGATATGGGCTTGCCAGCGTTCAACGTGCGGATCGGCGCCGACGAAGGTGTAGTAGAGCCCCGAAGGCTCGTTGCGCAGAACGTAGCGGTTCACAACACACCTCCAGTCTCAGCGCCAGCCGGCGCGCTTGGCGCCGACCAGCCGATCGATGGCCTGGGACGCTTCGACCTTCAGCAGGCCGGGCGCGGTCAGGTCGTAGCGGTAGCCATGGGCGTAGCCCACGCGGTTAGCTTCGGCCAGCAGGCTGCGCAGGTAGCGCAGCTGCGGCCCGGTGGCCAGCGCGCTGGTGCGCGCCGGGCCGGTCTCGTGCCGCAGCTCCCAGTCCAGGGCTTCGCGGCGGCTGCCGATGTAGTCGTAGTCGTTCATCGTGCACCTCGCGTCAGCAGCCCCTCTTCGATCATCCGCGCAGCCGTGCGTCCGAAGAAACCCTGCAGCGTCCACGCGAGGCCAGTGTCGACCAGCGTTTGCCACGCCTGGAGGTACTGCTCCTCCGACTCGGCGTCCTGCGCACCCTCGGCGATCATCACTGCGGTGAAGGTATCCATCACGCACCTCCGAAATACTTGGCAACGGCGGCGTCAGCTTCCGCCTTCCAGCGCGGGCGCTGCGCGTCGATCCACTCCGCGAACTGCTGCAGCGACAGGCGGCGCTCGACCAGCTGCTGCGCTTCGTCCATCGTGATCCGCGCATGCCCGGCGAAGATCGCCGTGCAACTGCGGCCCTGAGTCGCTTCGCCGATGTACCGGCCGGCACCCTCAGGCTTCGGGTGCCCCGCTTCGACGACCGCGCCGGCGTACCAGTACCAGCCGTTGGCCTGGGCGTGCATCGGTTCGCCGGTCTCGACCTTGCTCAGGTGGAGCGCTTCGGCGTCGGCGAGGTCGGGCCACTCCTTCAGGATGTCATCGTGCAGGCAGCCGCAGGCGACGATTCCGCCATCGCGGCGCACGCTGGCATCGAGGATCTCGCCCGTCAGGCTGAAGTAGGCGGGCTGGGTGCCGATCTTCTGGCGGATGAAGCGCGCCGTCAGGCTTTCGCGGGCGTTGAGTTTGGTCGTGCGGATCATGTTGCGCTCCTCAGTAGCTCAGGCTGATGGACTCGAAGATCTCGGCCAGTGCTTCGCTGGCGGCGGAGGCCCGCTCGTCGTCCGGGTTGATCGTGTTGCAGGCGTCGTACAGCAGCGCTGCAATGTCGTTGTTGCCGAAAGGCGTCAGCGCGTTCTGCACGACCCCCAAGGTCAGCACTTCGCGCGCCGTCGCCATGAACGCGTTGAACGCCGCCTGCAGGCGGGCTTGATCGGCAGTCATCTCACTCTCCTCGCTGTTGAACCGCGGCAGCGCCCTGGTGACAGGGCGCTGCGACTGATCAACTGCTAGACCACTGCTCGCCACGCCTCGCCGTTCCAGCGCACGCGCGGCTTCGCCGCGGCGGGGAAGCAGTAGCAGTTGGCGTCCCGCGCCCGTTGAACGCTGGCGCCCTCGCGCCGGCTGATGCGGAACAGCAGCTCGGCGTAGTGAACCGCCTGCGACGCGGTTGGCCGAGTGCCGTCGTCGTTGTGCATGTTGTCCTCGCCGGCGAGCTCGTAACACTCGGCACACAGGCCCAGCTGCGCGGCGTCCTGGTCGGTTTGACGGGTGCGACCGCGGCAGACCTTGCAGCAGTACACGCCAAAGCCGGCGGTGAAGCGGTTGTTCTTGCGCATCTCACTCTCCTCGCTGTTGAACCAGTGGGGCGCCCTGTCGGAGGCTGCCCCCGGGCGTCAAAGCGGTGTCGCCTGCCGGCCCTGGTGGCCCTTGGCTGGGGAGGCGTCTCGCCGTCCTTGGATCCCATCATACTCATTTCCTGAGTAGTGTAAAGCAAAACATTGTAACGTAGATCGTAACGGGCCCCTGACCCGCTACCATGGCGCCCATGGCTACCACTGCTAACACCGCCCTCCGGGCACTCGTTGATCGCGCCGGGGGCATCCCCGCGTTCTCCCGGCTCACCGGGCGCCCCCACGCGCTCGTCTGGCAGCTGTACAACCGACGCCGCCCGGTGCCGCCTGGGTGGTGCGAAGGCCTGTGCGCGATCTGGCCCGACACGACGCCTGAGGCGCTACGGCCCGACTACCTGTTCCACCGCGGCCCCGACGGCCGCCTCTACTGGAGACCGAGGACATAACATGTCAACCGAAGACGAAGCCCCGACCCCCGGGCAGGTGGATCAAGTCGCGTCCATCGTCGCCGAAACGCTCAAGCGCGCGGGCAAGCGCCGGGCGGCGCAGGTCGACGACACGCGTTCGCTCGAAGACAAGATCGCGTCGGCGCGCGCCGCCGGGCTGCTGGCCGACGAGCACGATCTGGCCCAGGCCCAGGCGCTGCTGTCGGACGCGCACATCATCCTCTGGCGTCTGCTGGGCTCGCTCGGCGAGGGGCTGACCGAGCCCGTGTTGGGGCTGCGCCTGCGGGCGTCGATCGTCCCCGTGCAGCTGCGCGCGCTGGCGCAGGGCGCCGAGGCGGTGTTGTCCTACGCGTACAGCAAGGCGGGCGGTGTGGATGCGTTGATGCGCGACCGCGCCGAGCACCGCGAGGCGACGCTAGAGCTGATGCGCGAGACCTGCGCCTGCGACCGCTGCCTGATGGAGCGGGCAGGCGGGCGCGAGTCCCGGCGCCACCCGACGGGAGGTGCGTGATGGACTGGGACGTCGAAGAGTGGCTGTTTGTGTTGGTCGTGGTCTTCGTGGCGGGCGCGCCATGGCTGCTGGCTCTCACCAGCCCATCCAACGAGGAGCGTGCCCGCGAGATCTACGAACGGCAACACCCCTGCATCAGTGGCGTGCGCTACATCGTGAGGGAGCAGGGCATCACGCCAATGATCGATCCGACAACCATGCAGCCGCAGCTGTGCGGCGCTGAGAAGGGGGAACGCTGATGTTCGCGAAATTGTTTGAGCGGGACGGGGAGCAGGTGCTGGTGCTCAAGGCGGTCGGGGAGGATGGGGCGCCGCAGCTGAAAGTGATCGTGGAGATTGGCGAGCTTCAGATCGAGTCCGCGTTCGAGTTCAAAGGCGAAGACAAGATCGCCGAAGAGCGGCGCGACCGGGTGTTCGCGGACATGACCGAAGACCGCGCGTTCGCCACTCGCGCCGAGCATGAAAAGCAGTTCTTCAAGTTCCTCGCCAAGGGCAGCAACTGATGGACGCCCTGACGCTGACCGCGCTGCAGCAAAGCATCGAGCGGTGGGAGATGCTGTCGCAGGCCTCCGATCCCGATTGGATCCGGCTGGGGTCCAGTCAATGCCCTCTGTGCGTGCGGTTCATGGAGGACGGCTCCGGCCCTGAGTGCCATCGATGCCCGGTGTTCCATCGAGTCGCTGAGGCTAACTGCGGGGGTACGCCATACCCGCTGGCCGCGAACGCACTCAGTAGCTGGCGCGGGGCTAGATACTACGGCTTGGGTTACGAACCAGCGTGCCGGGATAAGTTCCAGGCCGCGGCGCGCGACGAGGCGGAGTTCCTCCGTTCGCTGCTGCCGCCGGACGTGGGCGGCTGAAAAGAAAAAGCCCCGGCGAGGTAGGCGTCTCGTCGGGGCTCAAAACAACCATCGTCGGGAGTGTGCCGCGTGATCTCAAGCGCTGCACGGGAGACATAGTATGTCGAGCACCAGCAGCGGGTCAACCCGCGTTTTCTTCAGCCGCGGCGCGGCTACCACCGACTCGTCGCCAGAGCAGCGGCAGGCGACCAGCTTCGATCAGTTCCTGCTACAGCTGCACCACGACCGCGTCCAGGCGACGGGCAAGGCGGCGAAGGGCCGGCAGTACATCTGCGCGCCGATGGCCATCGCACCCAACGACGAGTGGCACCGGCGCGGCACGAAGGCCGGCTACATCGGCCGCCACCACCGCTGCAAGCGCTGTGCAGGCGAGCGCAGCTGGCTAGGCCTCGACGTCGACGCGGGGCTGCCCGCAGGCGAGTGGCGCGACGCCCTCACGTCGGCCTGCGGCGACATGGACGTGCTCATCTACACCACGGCCAGCCACACCGAAGAGGTGCCCCGCGTCCGCATCATCGCCGCCCTCGACCGATCGGTGGACCGCGAGCAGGGGCTCGCCGCGTCGGCCGCGCTGCGCAAGCGCATCGACGACCGGCTGCAGGACCAGTTCTACGCCCCGCTGGGCTGGGACGCCGCATGCGACCGCGCGGAGCAGCCTCTCTACCTGCCGCCGATGGACTACGTCGGCGTGCGCCTGCGAGGCAAGCCGCTGAACGCGGACGCCCTGGTCGACGAGGGCCGCCACATCCTCGGCCGATCGCCGCCGGCAGACGATGAGACGCCGGAGGAGCACGAGGCCGCACGCATCATGGCCGAGACCCAGGAGACGCCGGGTGCACTCCACCTGCTGGAGACCATCGCCAAGCGCGTCCGCGAGGCGCCCGAGGGCCAGCGCAACGCGACCCTGTTCGGCGCCGCGGCCGACGCGGCGAAGTGCGACCGACTCTCCGACGATCGGATCCTCGAAGTGCTGGAGGTGGCGGCCATCGAGGCCGGGATGGATCCGAACGAGGTTGAGAAGACGGTGCGCAGCGGCATCGACACCGGGCGCGACCAGCCGCGCGTGCTGGCGGTCGAGGACGAGTTCGACCCGGTCACCCCGGAGCTCGCAGCACGCAAGGACGGCGGCTTCGACCGGCGCGAGATCCGCCTGCGCCCTGGCGAGGCCGAGGCGACGATCAGGCAATGCGAGGAGGCGCTCATCGAAGCCCAGGCGCCGCTCTACATGCGCGGCGATCTGCTGACCCGCGCCCGCCCGGTGTCACACGCCGAGTCGATCGACCCCGAGGCCTCGATCCGGCGCCCGGCCGGCGCCGTGATCCTCTCCCCGGTCAGGATCGTGGACCTGCAGATTGACCTCGAACGCGCGGCGATGTTCTTCGAGCCGCGCTCGCTCAAGGGCGTGGTGACGTGGCGCCGCGTCGACGCACCGGAGGACGTTGCCGCGAAGGTGATTGCCTCCCCCTGCCATCGGCTGTTGCCGTCGCTGCGCGGGATCACCCAGGCGCCCGCCCTGCGGCGCGATGGCAGCGTCGCGGCGACGCCCGGCTACGATGCGCGCACCGCGCTTCTCGTAGCGCTCTCATCCTCATGGCCCGAGCTGCCCGAGCCAACCCAGGACAACGCAGAGCGCGCGCTGGGGGCGCTGCGCAGACTGCTGGGCACGTTCCCCTTCGCCACGCTGGCGGATGAGTCGGTGGCCCTGGCGGCGATGATCTCGGGCGTGCTGCGCCCGGTGCTCGACGCGGCGCCCATGATCCTGTTCAGCGCCCCCACGCCCGGCACCGGCAAGTCGCTGCTGGCGCACATCGTCGCGGCCCTGGCCACCGGCCAGAACGCCCGGGTGATGTCGTGGTCGTCGGACCCGGCGGAGAACCCCAAGTCGCTGACCGGCGCGCTCATCGCCGGCGACCCGGTGATCGTCATCGACAACCTGAGCAGCGGGCTGCAGTCGGACTTCCTGTGCTCGATGCTGACCGAACCCGAGATGTCGCTGCGGGTGCTGGGCCGCACCGGCCAGAACCGCGTCCCCTGCCGCGCGCTGGTGCTGGGCACGGGCAACAACGCATCGGTGCTGGGAGACCTCAACCGGCGCGTGCTGGTGTCCACCCTGGACGCCGGCGTGGAGCGCCCGGAGCTCCGGCAGTTCAGCAACCGCCCCGTGGACGACGCGCTGCGTGATCGCGAAGCCCTGGTCAACGGCGTGCTGACGATGGTGCGGGCGCGGATGCTCGAAGGGCCGGAGCGCGGCCCGCTGTGGTCGTCGTACGGGGACTGGTGCTGGCTGGTGCGCGACACCCTCATCTGGCTGGGCATGCCGGACCCCATCGAGGTGGTACAGGACCAAGTCAATCTGGACCCCGAGAGGCAGCTCCTGGCGGACTTCCTGTCGGGCTGGCATGGGGTGGTGGGGGATGCGGCGGTGACGACGAACGAGTTACTGAAGCGGGCGACGGAAAGCCAATTCGTTTCGCCTGAAACTAATTTCGATGTTGCGCACGGGGCTGTGGAGGGGGAGCTGAGTCCTGCCGATCTGCTGCTGGAGTCGCTGCGGGCGGTCGGGCGAGGGCGCATGCCGGACGCCAAAGTGCTCGGTTTATGGTTGCGGTCGAAGCGTAACCGGCCAGCCGGGAACCTAAGGCTGGTCGGCGTTAACACCGGAACCGGGAAAAGAGGGACGTGGCGGGTGCTCAAAAGTTAAAAAGAAGTTAAAAACGACAACATAGACAACATAAACAACATAGCTGGTAGTTTCGTACGCGAGAGATCAAAATCTGGATTTTGGGTCGTGTAGTAAAAACAGTTAAAACATGTTGCATATGTTGTCTATGTTGCAGATGCGAGCGGTTCTCATTTGGGTGCCGTTGGCGGCGTGGGTAGGAGGGGCGGGTTGGCGGCACGTTATGTCAACTCGCACCGAGAAAATCGCGGGAACATGGTGTGGTGCGTTATGTCAACTCGGCGGAACAACGACAGGAGCAAGTGCGATGACTGAAGGACGGAAGGACGACGCAGGCAAGCCGCGGCCGACGCTGGTGTTCGGTACGATGGCCCAGGCGCTGGCCGCGGTGGTGGAGGTGGCCGAGTACGGCGCCCGGAAGTACGCGCCGGACAACTGGCTACTGGTGCCGGACGGGCTGCAGCGCTATAGCGACGCGTTGCTGCGCCACGCGTTGGCGGCGCTGCGCGGGGAGGTGCTGGACCCGGAGTCCGGGCTGCGCCACACCGCGCACATGGCGTGGTGCGCCCTGGCGGTGCTGGAGCTGCGGCTGCGCGAGGCGGAGGAGCTGAAGCAGGGGCAAGACGCGCTTGCGCGGCGTGAGGGGCTCTGGGCGCGATGGGCGGCGGAGCGCTACCCCACCGCTGCGGGCGTGGCCGCGGTGGCAGACTTGAGCCGAGAGGCGGCGGAGCGACTGCTGCGGTTCGGTACGGCCGTCGCGTTCAAGCGCTGGCCGTTGGAGGTGGCGCAGGCGGTCGAGCGCATCGAGAAGCTGCCCGAAGCGCAGGCGCTGCAGCGCTTCGGGTTGCTGCGGTTCGAGCCCGTGGGGGATGATGGCTTGGCGGTGTGCGTTGAGCAGGCGCGGTACACCGTATCAGCGCGCTACCTCAACCCCGGAACCCTGTCGTGGTGCGGGCTGGTCGACTGGCTGAAGCGGACGTTGGCCCAGAAGCAGCCGCAGCCGCAGCCGCAGCCGCAGCCGTCGGTGCAGCACGTCATCGACGAACTGAGCAAGCTGCCTGCGGTGCGCGAGCTGCAGGAAGCCGGGCTGATCGAGTTCAAGTGGCAGCACGGGGACGTGGATAGTCTGACGGCGCATGTCGGCGCTCAGGTCTTCCCCATCACGACCGCATACAGCAAGCCGGCGTTTGAACGCTGGGTGGAATCGCTCCGCCCATCCCGTAAGCTGCAGGCCGACGCGGAGGAGACCCTGGCCAAGCTGGTCAACCCGGGGAGCTTGGCTGCGCGGGCGGTGGACGCCGGGCTGATACGGGCGCGCTACCGCTGGTCGAGCAAGCAGCCTGCGGTCTACGTCGAGCTGCGTCGCGGGGATGCGGTGCTTGCCTCCACCAAGGCGAAGGTGACCGGCGACGGGGTGCCGATGGCGGTCTCCCAGGCGTTCGAGGCCTTCTGCAATCTGCCCCGCATCCACACCATCGTCGGGGGTGAGCTGCGGCGGGGCGGCAAGCCATGACCCGCATCGGCTACGGGCTGCTGCGCGTCGACAACCAGCAGCCCATCGGCATCTGGCCCCTGCCGCTGGATGAGTGCACCTATGGCGACCCCGTGGCGAACGAAAAAACCCAGACGTTCGCAGGGAGGGCGAAGTAGCCATGGCCGATGCAGACTGGCGCTACACGATCGAGGGCGAGAAGCTGACGGCTGCGGAGGTGGTCGCGCGAGTCCTCGCCGACCACCCCAAGCTGAAGGCCGACACGATCCGCAAACGACTCAAGGCAGGCGTCCGAACGTGGCGCCTGCTTTGCCAGAGTGCCGCGGCCGGGCTCAAGGCGCGGCGGGATGAGATCCGGCGATCGATCGCCGGCGTATACCGGAGGTGAGCGATGGGACTTCGCGCAACAAGACAACGGAGACCAGCATGAGCATTCCTAACAAGAGCACTGCATTCCGCAATGAACCTGTTTTCAGTTCAATCCGGGCAGCGGCAACACAAGTTGCGAAGGCCAAAGCAAATGCGCTCGCCCGGTCGCAGTCCGGCGCGATAAAACAAGTCAACCAAGCGCAGCACTCCGTCAAGAAGGCGTCGTAGCACCATGGCGGCAACCCGGTGGACGCCGCATGGCGGCCCCTGGCTGCAAGTGCCCGGGGAGGCGCTGGTGTTGGTGCTGCGGGATGCCAAGGCGTCAGTGCAAGCGGGCGCCGATCTCCAGCGCAAGGCCGCGGAGCGTGATGCCCTGGTGTCGCTGCTGCAGGACGTCGTCAAGGCGGTGCCGCGATGAACGCGCACGAGCAGGAACTGATCGGCGATGCCATCGCGGCGGAGAACGTGCGGCTGTTGCTGGCCGGGAGGATCTACGGGCGGCCGGAGCCCGGGACGTTGGTGTACCGGGTGTGGCTGGTATATGGGCCGGGGCCCACCGGGGCCGGCGGGAGCCTTGATCTTCGGCAGCGGCGGAACCTACGATGGTGCGGCCAACACCATCGAGGTTCCGCCGTCATGCTGCGACTCGCCCTGACCCTGCTGCTCTTCTTCGCCTGCAGTCTGCAGGCGGCCCCGCTCCCGTCCCCGCTCCCGTCCTCGGCCTCCGGCGCGTACTTGACCACCATGGGGTCGTGTTCGCTGGTCCTCTCCCGGTTCGGCGCGGATGCCATCAACGTCGACATCGCGTGCCCCGGCACCCTGGACCTTACGCTGATCCCAGGCCATGTCTTCTGCTCGGGGGCATGCTCCCACACCACCGCGTTTGCCCCCGCGGGCGCCTGCATCGGCGACGCAGGCATCGCGTTTGCGTTCCCGCTGAACGCATCGGACCCCAACTCCCTGTGGGTGGCCTTCGACCGAATGGAGGGGGAGCTGCTGTATGTGCGCTGGGGGCTATCCCCGACGCAGCTCTACGACGGCTTGGGGGTGCCGGACATCTGGTCCAGGGCCAGCAGCCTGCCGAGTCCGCACCCCTACACCTGCGGGGCGCCCGCTCCGCCCGCGCCGGTCAAGCCGGCTGCACCGCCCGGCTCGCTGCGCGCGAACTGTCGGTTGAACCCCAGGGCCCCTTGGTGTCGGGGCTAACCCATGGGGCGCCGCATGATCTACACAGGCAAAGCGACACAGGCCGGTGCGATTCCGCACGGGCACATGCTGGACATCGCCATCGCCGGGGTGGCCATGGCGGCCACCGGCACGATCATCGCGCCTGCTGACTATCGCGCCTTCGGTGTGGCTGCGATCGGTTCGATCATCGGGGGGCTGATTGCCGCGCGGGTGTTCCGCGGCCAGGGCGACGAGCCGCTCGAAACGATGTGGGGCATCTCCACCCTGGCCGGCGTCGCGTTCTCCCCTGCCCTCTTCGACTACCTCTCGATCCCCGTCTACGACGCGGCCGGCCAGATGATCCGCGCCGAGGTCATCCCGCGCAGCGTGTCGTTCATGCTGGCGCTGTCGACCGCGGTGGCCGCGTTCTCATGGGGGTCGCTCAAGGCCATCAACACGGCGTGGACGCGGCACATCAAGGCCGCGTTGGGACGCATCTTCGGCAAGGGGAAGGGCTCGTGAATCGCATCACCGCAGCGCAGCTCGCAGCTGCGGTCGGCATGGGGGATGAGGCCGCCGCGCTCTGGCTGGCGCCGGTCAATGAGGCGGGGCAGGATTGCGCACTCAACACGCCGGCGCGCTGGGCGCTGTGGCTGGCCCAGTGCGGCCATGAATCGAAGGGCTTCACTCGCCTGGGGGAATCGTTCGACTACAGCCCGCAGCGCCTGCTGGCTGTCTTTCCGCGGTACTTCACCCCGGAGCTGGCCGAGCGTTTGGGGCGCACGGCGAAGCAGCCGGCGAAGCAGCCTGAGATCGCCGAGGTCACCTACGGGAGCCGCATGGGCAACCGGCCGGGGTCCGGGGATGGGTGGGCGTACCGGGGCGGCGGGCTGCCGCAGCTGACCGGGCGAGACAACTACATCGCCGCCGGCAAGCACCTCGGGCTGGACCTGCTGGCCGAGCCGGACCTGATCCGCACCAGCCGGCGCTACGCCGCCAAGGTGACGTCCTACGTCTGGGATGTGCACGGGCTCAACAAGTACGCCGACAAGGGCGACCTGCTCGGGGCGTCCCAGGCGATCAACGGGAGCAAGAAACCCAATGGGATGGAGGACCGCACCGCCCGGCACAACCGCGCATTGGCAGTCCTTGGCATCTCCGCGGCGGCCGAGCTCGAGCGGATCCTGGGGAGGCGCATCTCGTGATCAAGTGGATCCTCCAGACTCTCGCCGTGCTGGCTTTGGTCGGATCGATCTTTGGCGCGGGCGTGTACGTCGGCGAGCTTCGGGTCAAAAGTGACGCCAAGGACACTGCGCTCGCAACGCAGGGGGAGGTCATCGTCACCCTGCGCGATGAAATCAAAAGCAGTTACGCCCGCGGGGCGGAGGATGCTGCGCGCGAGGCGGCGCTGAAGGCCGACCGGGCGGCGATGCAGGAGTGGCTCAAGGCGAACGCCGCGCGCCGCGTGGACATTGGTGCGGAGCTTCGGAGGGCGATCGATGCGATGGATCTCAGTCTGTGTACTCTCAGCGATGATGTGCAGCGGGTGCGTCAGCGGGCCGTCCAAGAGGTCATCGACGCTTCCCGACCCCCAGCCGGTCAAGGTGGTCCGTGAATACGTTCGGGTGAGCTGCGAAGCGCCCGAGCCGCCACTGCCGGCGACCCCTACCGCAAAAGTCTGCGGGGATGCCATGATCGAAGACGTCTCCGGTCAGACCGGCCCGTGGGCCGAGCTGATGCGGATGTACGTATCGCTGCGCGAGTGCGTGCAGCGCCACCAAGAGAAGGCGGACAAACCATGATCGCATGGCTGAAGAAGATGTTCGGGCGCGGGTCGAAGGTTGACCTGCTGATCCGTGCGCTGCCCAACCCGCCGCGGATCAAGGCGAGTGCGTTGGCCTGGGCGGAGGCGCTCAACCAGTTTGGCGACGCGGCGGCTCGATGGGAGCCGCAGGACTCGGTCCTGATCGACTCCCTTCGGCAGCTGGCCGATGCGGCCGACCTGTTCGGCCCGATGATCGACGGGGTGGCCGGCGCGGACAAGCGCTCGGCCCTGGTCACCCAGCTGCGCATGGTCGCCGCCGGCGTCGGCGTGGCCGACGAGGCCTTCGACGCGTTCTGGCTGACCAAGGGCGACCGGATTCTCGAAACCTACATCGCCAAGCTCCGCGCCTTGGGGGTGTGATCCATGCCGGTCGGGGCCATTGCAGCAGGACTCGCGAAAGGGTTGGCGGCTGCGCTGGCCCTCGGGCTTGCGTACACCTCCGACCCGGCCACCGGCCCAGCGGCGGAGATGACCTGGGGTGACGGCACCGGTGTTACCTGGGGCGACGGAACCGACGTGACGTGGGGGTCGCCGTGAAACTGAGCGTCATCCGCGAGGGGCACCGGTTCCCATACTCCGAGCGCCAGCTGCGACTCGACCATCCGAATGTCTCGTTCCCGCGTGATTTGTCGACGGTGGACCTGTCACCCTACGGTGTCGTCGCCGAAACATCGCGTGCAGACGTCGGCAATCAGGTCTTCCCGGCCCACCAGCGCATCGCCATGCACTGCTTCCTGTATGGGCTCCGCGAGTTCGGCCTACGGGTGCAGTTCGAGAACTACATGCTCGGGCTTGAAGGCCACGCCCGCGACTACTGGATGTCCGCGCCCTATGTCGTGCGCTCTTCGACCTACGTCCGGCACATGGCCGCACACTTCGGGCTTTCCGACTATGACCTGACCGCGATTTACCTCGCGGGCTCGAGCATCGAGGAGTAGCCATGGGGAGCATCTGGAGCGCCTCCGCAGTTACGCCAGCCGCGACTGATCGGATCCCCGTCGATGTGTCTTCGTCTGGCGCTCCGAGTCGCTGGACCGGGCAGAACGTGGCGGACGCGGCGAGCCGCATCGGCGTCACGCTCAATGCGCTCGGTTCGATCAACAGCAACACGGAGATCGACCTCGCAAACGGGGCGTTTGTCACCGCGACGATCACGGGGTCGTTGACGTTCACGTTCAGCAACCCACCCGCAACCGGCCAGGGGATGCAGTTCGTCCTTGTCCTGACGGATGGCGGCTCCGCGGTCGTTACGTGGCCGGGGGCGGTGACGTGGACCGGGGGCACCGCGCCGACGCTGCGGGCGTCTGGCGTGGACGTGCTGCGGTTCTACACGTCGAACGGAGGGACGAACTGGTACGGGGAGCTGGCCTACGACGAGCAGTCGATCGACGCAGGCGCGATCCTCACAGGCACCATCGATGCAGCCAGACTACCGGCGGGCACGACAAGCGCTGCAGGGGCACTTGAGCTTGCGACCGTTGCCGAGGCCGAGGCGGGCACAGACACGGCACGCGCGGTGACGCCGGAAGGTGTGGCGGCTGCGATTGCCGCGCTCTCGCCGGGCGGTAGCCCCGGTGGCTCCACGACCGAGGTTCAGTTCAACAACGCCGGGGTTTTCGACGGCATGTCCGGCACTGCTTGGGACGATACGAATCGCTGCCTGACCGTCACCGGCGCGACCGTCACGACAAGCAAGCCAATTCTGGGCCTTTCTCAGACGTGGAATGCCGGCGCTGTCGCATTCACCGGCCTGCTTTTCAACGTGACGAACACGGTGAGCGCGGCGACTTCGAAGTTGCTTGACCTGCAGGTAGGAGGAAGCTCCGTATTCTCGGTAGGGAGGGGCGCCGACCTCGGGGCTGGCCCGGAAGGGGGGTCGTCCTCGTCTTCTGCCCGGTTCATCTTTTGGGGCTCGCAGTCCATGATCGTGCAGACTGGCGGCGGGAGCACCCTGAGGCCATTTGCAGTCACGTCTGGCCTCGGTGGCACAGGTCGCCCGGCGCTTGGGGCATGCGTCATCAGCTCCGGGTATCTCGGGTTTGGCAACGCTGCGGCAAACTCCACGCCTGACGCTTACTTTACGCGCGACGCGGCAGGGATCATCGCTATGCGCGACAGCACTACCGCGCAGACGCTCCGGGTCTATGGCACCTACACGGATTCGAGCAACCATGTCCGCGGGTCGATGGCCGCGTCGTCTACTGCCGTCACGCTCGCCGCTGAAACCGCCGGGACCGGCGCGGACAACGTGCCGCTGAATCTGAACTCAGCCGGCACCAGCCCGGTAAAGGCCGGCAATCCGCTCGGCTATCAGAGCTACACCGTCGCCACCGTGCCGAGCGCATCCGCCGCAGGCGCAGGCGCAAATATCTACGTGTCCGACGAATCCGGCGGCGCGGTGCCCGCGTTTTCGGACGGCACTGACTGGCGACGGTACACCGATCGTGCCGTGATCTCGTGAGGATTTGAAAATGCCCGTTCGATACGAACTCCTGCTCCGCTTCGACACCGCGACCGGCGTCCTTCGCGGCGCCCACGCGCGATACTCGGACGGATCGCTGATGCCGATCACACCGGCGACGCTCGGCGATTGGCTGCCGGACGCACTGACCGACGCCCTGTCGGCGAATCAGGCACTAACCGCCGAGGCGGCGTCCCTGGCTGCTGAGGTGGCGTCCCTGACTGCTGAGCGCGACGCCCTGCAGGCCCAGATCGACGCGGCGGCCAGTGCTGCAGCGCAGACCGTGGAATCACACAAGGCGCGCATCGAGCTGATCGTGCGAGGCGAGTGGGCACGGATCCAAGCCATCGTCAACGCCATGCCAGAGCCGCAGCGCTCGATTGCGAATGAGGCACTTTATGCACCCCGCTACAGTCGCGACAGCCCCATGCTGGCGGGGCTCGCCCAGGCTATGGGCTGGAGCGGTGCGGATATCGACGAGCGCTTCGCGGCTGCGGCTGCGCGAGTGGTCTGAACACGTCCCGAATAGGAGATGGGCCATGGGCCAGATTACGCTACTCAATCCAACGACAGCCGACGCCGCAGCGGTGATCGCCGACGCGTCGCGATACAAGTCCGTCATCATCAGCGCCTCCGCCCTGGGGGTCGACGAGGCGGTCACGCTGAAGCAAATCTCGGGCGGCACCCCGGTGGTGGTCGCGGACCCCGCCACGGCGGTGGCGGTGGAGCTCACCGTGCTGATCCCGGCCGTGCGACTGGAGGGCGGGGCGGTGTACGTGGTCGACAAGCCGGAGACGGTGAGCGCCTGCGGCCTGTACATGGACACCGGCCCGGCGATCAACTCGTGATCTGATGGCCCTCCTCGACAACATCCAGTTGTCCGATGAGCTGACGACCGAGATCTGCGAATGGCTGGTCTCGGGGCAGCCGCTGGCTGAGTATTGCTCGATGCCGGGCAAGCCGTCGCTTGGGCAGGTCAGCAAGTGGCGATTCGACAACGACGTCTTCGCCAAACGCTTCGCCCAGGCGCGCGACATCGGCTTCGATTCGATGGCGGAGCGCCTGCGCACGACCGTTCGCGGCGGGGCGGGGTCAAGTCAGGACTGGAAGCGCGACCGGCTGATCGCGGAAACGGAGCTGAAGCTGCTGGCGGCCTGGGCGCCGAAGCGCTACGGCGCGCGCATCGAGGCCGAGCAGAGCCTGGGCAACATGGACGTCAGCGAGCTGGGTGCGCGCGTGACCATGCTGCTGGACAAGGCACTGCAGGCGCTGGCCGGCGCGCCGCCGTCCAACGCCACCCACATGGAGTCGCCGATGCCGGCGAAGCCGACCGCCAAGCTGCCAGCGGAGGCCGACTTCCTCACCGACCACCAGCGCGAGGTGCTCGCGCGGACGCCGCCGGTGCGCGGCGGTAAGGCTGTAGCCCGGGGGCGCGTGAAGGAGACCAAGGCTGCAGCCCAGGCCGCGCTGGATGGATCGAAGACGCCGCCAGCGGAGGACGCGGAGGACCGCTGGTGAGCCTGCAGGTGGTCGAGCGGTTCCGGTCTCTCCCTGCCGACATCCGCGCCGCTGCGCTCAGGCAGCTGGACGACGACGAGCGCGCCGAGCTTCTGTTCGCCCTGGACGCGATCAGCTACACCTATGACCGCACGCTGATTCAGCGCATGTACCCGGCCTCCGGGCCCTTCTCGCGCGACAAGTACCTCAAGCAGCTGGAGTTCTACGAGCTTGGGGCGACCTACCAGTTCCGCGCGCTGCTGGGCGGCAACGGCGCCGGCAAGACGGTCTGCGGCGGGGTGGAGCTGGTCTACCACGCGACCGGGGAATACCCGGACTGGTGGGTCGGCCATCGATTCGACCACCCCATCCGGGCGTGGGTGGCGGGCGACACGATCAACACCGTGCGCGACATCATTCAGCCAAAGCTGATGGGGGAGGATGGGTTGCAGGGCACGGGGCTGTTTCCGGCCAAGTCCATCTTCAAAGTCGTCTACCGGCAGAACACCAACGGCGGTTTGGACTGGATTTTGATCCGGCACAAGACCGGGGGGCTGTCGAAAATCATTTTCAAGTCGTACGATCAGGGCCGAAAGACGTTTCAGGGCGCCGAGCCGCATTTCATCTGGCTCGACGAAGAGTGCCCGATGGACATTTACAACGAATGCGTTCATCGATTCCGCGGTTCAGCCCGTGAAGGTCGTCTGATTCTCACTTTCACGCCTCTGAAAGGCGTTACCGACGTCGTAAAACTGTTCGTACCCCAATTTTCAGGCTCTGCATCGCGCTCGGATAGCGCAGAAGCGAGTCGAACCTATGTTTTGTGCGGCTGGGAGGATATCCCCCACCTCTCAGAGGCTGAAAAACGCATAAAACTGGCCAATACCATGCCCTACGAGCGCGAAGCGCGTATGCGGGGCATTCCATCAGTCGGTCGCGGGAGGATTTTCACCGTGGAGGAGGAGTTTTTCGTCGTTCGGCCGTTCCAGATCCCGCCGAGCTGGCCGATTATCTATGGTGCGGACTTCGGTTTCGGTGCAGACGGGGACGAAACCACCGGCACCGCGGCTGTTTGGGGGGCGTGGGATACGTCTTCGGACACCTGCTACATCACCGACGAGTATTTCCGCCACCAAGCTCCGCCGGCGGTCCATGCGGCAGCCATCAAGGCCAAGGGTGAGTGGATCCAGGGCGTCGGCGACTACTCCGGCAAGACGATGGAGGGGGTGAAGACCATCGACCTCTATCGCCAGCTCGGGCTGAAGATCGTCAACGCCGACAAGTCGGTCTACGCCGGCCTGCAGCTGATGACCCAGATGCTCAATGAGGGCCGCCTGCGCGTGTTCTCCACTTGCCAGAAGTGGCTGGAGGAATACAGGCTCTATTCGTTCAACGAGAAGCAGGAAGTCATCAAGGCCAGAGACCACTTGATGGACGCCACGCGATATCTCCTGATGGCCGACCGTCAGCGAGCCACCACCCGACCCATCCCGAGGGGCCGCGCGAAGATGTCGCCGGAGACCTTCGGGCTCTACAGAAGGACTACGTGAGATGGGATCCCCGATCAGCTTCCTCCGCACTTTCCCGCCCGCCCAGCAGAAAGAGCTGGCCGCCGCCCTCCGGCTCTGCCGTCGTCGCGTTGACCAGAGCCTGAGCGACGTCACGATCACCACCAACGCCACCTCGACCGTGGCGACGCTGAAGTGCCCGGCCAACGAGCTGGGCGCCGACAGCGTGATCCACTGCCGGGTCGCCGGATCGCTGGCCGCCAACGCTTCCGCCCTCGGCCTGACACCGCTCATCGCCATCAACGGCACGACCTTCTACACCGACCAGCTCACGGTGCCGGATGCGGGCACTGACACCATCAAGTCGTTCCTCTTGGACTTCCGCATCTACTGGAAGACCCCGACCACGGCCCGCCTCGAAGGTCAGTTCCAGCTCTCGACCGATAACGTCGCGGCGGCCGATACCGGCGCGGGTGCGCTGGGCGGCACCGACACCATCGGCGCAGCGTTCAATCACGAGCTGACCTCGCTGCAGCAGGCCATGGACCACATCATCACGGTCACCATGGCAGCCGCCAACGGACTGTCGGGCACGTCCAAGGTCGCGGCACTCTGGGTCGAGTAACCCGTGGACTCCATCGTCATCGCGGAAGTCGAAGAGATCGATCCGGCGGAGGAGATCCGCCGGATCGCCATGCTTCCGGACGCGGAGCTTGGGGCGCTCGCCCCCATGCTCTCGCCGGAGCTACTCCAGATGGCGATGGAGCTCCGCGACGAGCTCAAGGCCAAGCGCGCGCAGGCGTTGCGCGACTTGGTCAAGCGGCTCGAAGACGAGAAGCTCGCGCCGATCATCCGGGCCAAGCGCCCTATCGAGGCCCGCTGGGCCGAAGACGATCGGCAGTATTACGGCTTCGACCGGCGCCCTGAGAAGAAAGCCGATCGCCAAGGCGTGCCGGCCGAGTCCGGCAGCGACGAGGAGGCGATTCCGCCTGCCCTCAACCTGACGGCGCCGCGCACCAACACATGGACCGCGCGCATCGTCAACATGACCTGCCCGGGGTCTGCGCTGCCGGGCGAGATCGTTCCTACCCCCGACCCGACGCTATCACAGGCGGCGGCTGTGCCCGTTCAAGGGGGCGAGTTCAACTCACCCCCTTCGGTGCCCGGGCAGACGGCGCCCCCGATGCAGGATTCCGTCGAGCGACGCGCGGCCGACGCAGCGTTCCGCATGAACCGCGTCATCAAGGACCAGTTCGCCGAGTGCAAGCTCCCGCGCGAGGTCCGCAAGGCGTCCGCGTTCCTGTGCCGGTGGGGTGTCGGCGTGCTCGCCGGCCCGTTCCAGATGCGCCCCAAGCGTGTGCGGTTCCGCCAGCTATCGGGCCCGGACGGGCAACCGATCTACGCGCCGGTGCTGGCGACTGAGGTCAAGCCGATCTGGCGCCACGTCAACCCGCGGCACTTCTTTCCTGAGCTGGTCTCGGACATCGCGGACGCATCGCACGCGTTCGAGCTGATGCTGCTGACCCAGCGCGAGCTGGCGGACCTGCGCGACACCCCGGGGTTCGAAGCCTTCCGCGAGGGCTTCGACAAGCTGCTGGCGAAGGAGTACCAGCCGGCGGTGCGGGGCGAGATCGCCTCCAGCCTCACCCAGTGGAACAGCACCAGCCCATGCAAAGAGGCGACTGAGAGCCGGCTCGCCGTCTGGCGTTTCTTCGGCTACCTCGACCAGAAGGACATGGAGGTCTGCGGCTGCGACCTCGAAGGCTACAACGCCGTTCCAGACACGCCGCCTCCCCTGGTGGAGCTGTGGTTCTGCGACGGCGAAATGCTGCGCGCGGATACGATGATCCCCGAGGGCACGGCGCGACTGCCGTATTACGTCACCTCGCTGTTCCCGGTGGATGACACCATGTTCGGCGGCGGTATTCCGTACGCTGGGCGCGACGCCCAGGCGTCGATCAATACGCTGTGGCGTGCTGCGCAGCACAACGCGGTCGTTACCGCAGGCCCGCAGATCGGGTATCAGGACGGCGTTGCCGAGCCGACCGATGGCGACTACCGCCTTCGCGGCCCAAAGTCGTGGCGCATCCTCGATCCCGCCAAAACCATCAACGACGTCTTGTCGGCGCTGGTCATCGGCAACAACGCCGAGCAGTACATCCAGCTGCTGCAGCTGCGCATGCAGATGTTCGACGAGGAGATCAACCTACCGTTGATCGCCCAGGGCCAGCCGGACTCGGCCACGCCGACGTCCAGCGGGCTCACGATGCAGATGCGCGCGGCCTCGGTCGCCATTCTGAACGTGGGGCAGAATTGCGAAGACGGGTGGGTCACCCCGCTCTTCGAGTCGGCCTACCACCACAACATGGTCCACCACCCGGATCCGAGCATCAAGGGCGACTTCGATTGCGTGTCGAAGCTCGTCAGCGACAGCGTGATGCGCGAGATCAAAGCCCAGAACCTGCTGGTGCTGGCCAACATGCGCAAAGAGGATCCGGACCTCAACGCCCGGATCAACCCCGACACGTTCTACCCGCGTCTGACCACGGCGCTGGAGCAGGACGCGGACCTGTTCCTGACCGAGACCCAGCTGCGCGAGAAGCAGAAGAACACGCCGCCGCCTCCGCCGGACCCGAAGATTCTGGCCATCGAGGCGCAGCAGAAGCAGTTCGAGCTGGAGATGCAGTGGCGGCAGATGGACCGGCAGCTCGACCATCAAGAGCGCATGCGTGAACTGGACATCCGCGACCGCGAAGCCGAGTCGCGCGATCGCGTCGCCATGCTGGCGTTGCAGGCGAAGGTGGCCGATTTGGCCGACAAGCATCAGATCACCGTCACCGAGATGCAGCAGCGCTTGGGGCTGGAGATGGAGCGCGAGGCGACCAAGCGCGCCCAGATCGCGTCGTCCGAAGCCGCCAAGGATCGGGCACTCGGTGTCCAGGCGCGCGTCAAGGCAGAGGAGCTGGCCCAGCGCGACGCTGAAAACCAACTCGAGGTGGAGGTCGAGGCGCCGAACCCGAGAATCGCATGAGAGACCGAATCGACCCCCTATCCCAAGACTGGCAGCTGGTTGCGGAGCATCTGCAGCAGCGCCTGGAGAAAGACCGCAAGGCGCTGGAGACGGCGCAGGACAAGAGCGTCATCACCCTACAGGCCCGCATCGCCTTGCTGCGGGAACTGTTGGACCTCCCCCGTATGAGTCGACCGGCGCCGACGGCGCCGCTTGGCTTTGAGAGCAATTACCATGGCTGACCAAGACGACGACCTGCTGGAACAAGTAGCCCGCCAACTCGAAGCCCGCAAGGGTAGCCCGCTGGCGTCTTCCCGCCCGCCGGAGGCGGATCCGCATGTGACCGGGGTGGGCGATCCGCCGGCCGAGCCCGCGGCGCCGGCCGAGCCCGCGGCGCCGGCCGAGCCCGCGGCGCCGGCCGAGCCCGCAGCGCCTGCAGCGCCTGCAGCGCCGGGGGACGAACCCCCTGCATGGCTGGCTGGGTTGCCGCCGGAGGCGCAGGAGCAGTTCCAGCGCCTGCGCAGCGACAGCGCCGAGGCCCAGCGGATTCGCGCCGAGCTCCAGCAGCTCCAGGCCAACTACGGTTCTCTGTACAACCGACTGGCGCCGACCCAGCGCGAGCTGGATCAGCTGCGCCGCCAGATGCAGAGTCGCGGCAGCCAGGGTGGAGAGCCGCCGGCGCCCACGCTGACGATGGAGGCGTGGTTCAAGCGGCTGCCGAAAGCAACGCAGGAGTTCTACGCCCAATACCCTGAAGACCGCGATGCGGCCTTCGAGGCTTCGCGTGCCGCGGTCGAGAGCGTCGCCGCCCATCTGCGCACCGAGACGGAAGAGCGGTTCACCCGCATGCGCGTGGAGAGCGAGCGCCAGCAGCTGGCCGCGCGCCACCCCGACTTCCATCAGTACGTCCAGCTCCAGGATCCTCGCACGGGACAATGGTACAACCCCACTCCCCAAGCGCAGGACTACTGGAGCTGGGTCGAGCGACAGCCGGAGTCGATTCAGGCGCTGGCCATGGGCCAGACTGCAGCGGAGAACGCGGACGCCCTGACCCTCTACAAGTGGGAGAAGGACAACCCGGCCTTCCAGACCACCATCCAGATGGAGGCCTATCAGCGCTGGGCCGCGGCCATGCCGCCCCGCTTGACCGAGATGATCCACTCCCCCAATCTTGACGAGCGCCTCACCGTACTCTCGTATTTCTGGCGGGACTACAACGAAGCGACTCAAGGAGCTGCGCCGCCGACCCCCGAGGCGGTTGCGGCCCAACAGCTCGCGGCTCGCCGCGAGCGACAGGCGGAACGCGTCGCGCCATCACCCCGGGGAACGCCAGCGCCGGCTTCGACCGCCGCAGCGTTCGACGAGGATGCCGCGATTGAGGACGTCTTCCAGCGGATGAAAGCCCGCGGACATCGGGGATAACCCTCAATCGCACATGGAGCGAATGCAATGAGCATGACTCTGTACCACAATGGCTACAACCCGGCGAACAGCACCGAGCAGTACGCGGTGATGCTGGACATGCTGGAGCGAGCCGAAGCCGACAACGTCCTCGACATCGCGTTCTCCGAGGTCACCCACGCCAAGAAGAAGGGTCGGTCTGTTCGGTTCTCGCGCTGGGCGATCCCGGCCACCAACACCACCCCGGTGGCGGAAGGCATCAACAACATCGCCCGCTCGCTGGTGCCGGAGGATATTTTCGTCACCATCGACGAATACTCCGAGACCTTCGCCTACTCGTCCCAGGCCGCGGACCTCGATCCCCTCGACTACGCCAAGGACGTCGGCGAGGTGGGCCACGATCTGGTCAAGTTGGACCGCACCGCGATCCGCTGGGCCACGATGATCGCGGGCATCCAGCGCATCTTCAACTCGTCCGCGCACACCACGCGCAATCAGGTCAACGGCGTCATCACCGGCGGGCGTCTGGATCAGGCGATCACGATCCTGCGCAGTGCCAAGGCGAAGACCTACAGCGACCTCAAGCTCGGCAGCAACCGCGTCGGCACGACCGGCCTCATGCCGTCGTTCTTGGCGTTTGGCCACGAGCACCTGCGCCCCGACTTCGAGAAGGTTCCGGGCTGGCAGCCGGCGTCGCAGTACCCGTCCGACATCCGCCTGAACGCCTACGAGGCGGGCTCGCTGGCGTCGGGCCGCCTGCGCGTGATCCTGTCGCCGGAGCTGGAGCCGATCGCGGATGCGGGCGCCACGAAGGGCTCCGCGAACCTGCGCTCGACCACCGGCACGAGCGTGGACGTGTATCCGATCGTGATCGTCGGCAAGTACGCCCTCAAGTCCCTGTCGCTCCGCGGCAGCGGCACCCGGGGCTCCGGCAACCTCGACACGTACACGATCAATGGCCCGGACCGCGTGGACCCGGCGAACCTCACCCGGTACTGGAGCGCTCACTGGTACGACGCGAACTTCATCGCCCACGAGCTGTGGATGATCCGTGTCGAGGTCGCCTGCACCGCGGCCTACCAGTAATCCAACCAACCCATAGAGGGGCGGGCCTCCCGCCCCTCTGACTGAGGAGAGATTCACATGGCAAACGCTCACTACTACGCCTCGGGGTTCCAGTCGAACGGCACGGCCACCGCGGCCCCGACCCTCTACTACGGCAGCATTCCGCGACTGCAGCCGGGCCAGATTGGCTTCTACGACGCCGTCCTGGCTGCGCCGGCTGCCGTGCTGGCCACCACCGATACCTGCTACCTCGCGCGCATGCCGGCCGGGCATATCCCGCTGAAGGTCGAGCTGGATCTGGACGGGGATCTCGACACCGGGGCCAATACCCTGGCCGTCAAGATCGGCACGACGGCGGACGACGACCTCGTCGTTGCGGCGGCCGTGATCGGCAACGGGGACCGGCACTACGAGTTCCCGACCAACACGGCAGGCGGCTCGGCCTATGGCGACACCACGTCGGCCAAGGCGCTTCGCACGACTGCGGCCCCGTCCGCGGACTACAACCTGCTGATGGTCCCGACCGCGGTGGCCACCACCAGCTCCACGGGCACGACCTACGTGCGCGTGTGGTATGGCGCGCCCGCCACCGTGCTGGATGACAACGACAGCCCGGCTGCCGTCACCGGCAACCAGTAACACCGCTGTGAAGTGACAACCGGGGCTGCCGGCCATGAGGCCGCCAGCCCCTTCTCCCAGACCACCGAGGATTCAAGATGACGCCCGAAGAGATCAGCGCCAAGCTGCCGGAATGGCTCGCAGCCAACTTCGCCGGTCGCAGCAAGCCCGAGCTGCGCATGGTTTGTCAGCACTTGGAGATTGGAGTGTCCCCGTCGGACTCCATCGACTCCATGACGCGCAAGCTGCTGCAGCACTACGACCGCTGGGACGCCGGCGTCGACGGATCCACGCCGCCGGCACGCGCCGGCGCGATGGCGGATCGGGAAACCCGCATTTCCGCCGGGGTGAAGCGTGCGACGAAGTCAAAGCCCGCCGCGCTCGGCCCGGTCCCGTTCGGCTCCGGTAGTCGCCGGCCGCCGCGCCTCACCAGCCTGAGCAAGTGGCAGGGCCAGCGCTTCCGCATCCGCGCACTGCCCCAGGACCAGCAGCGCGGCGGCGCCCGCCGGATCCCGGTCGGCTGGGAGGGGGAAGTCTTCCTGCTCGACCCGAAGCTGCCCTATCAGGACGTTCCGGCGCCCATCTTCTACAACATCGCCGACTCCCAGGCGAAGCAGCTGATTCTGGAGTGGAACAGCCAAGCCAAGGATATGGACCGGAGCTGGCACGTTTACGCCCGTTTCCCGATCCAGTTCATGGGCCCGACGCCGGGCACCGAACACCTGCCGTCGAGCCTGAGCGACTGGCTGCAGCGCGATGCGCGGGCCAACGACCTCTATGCCAACGAGGGCCGCGACACGCTGGAGCGTGTCTGGGGCATGCTGACCGATGGCGCCCGGCCCAACGACCGTGACCGCGACCGTGAGATCGGCTATTGGCGCCGCGAGATCCTGCAGCTCCTGGGGCTCACCCCGGAGCAGCTGGAGCCGGTGCAGGAAGAGGCTGAGGCGTGAACATCCTGGCCATTGCACAACGCGTCCACCTGCTGACCGGGCTAGGCTCTCGCGGCAACACCGCGAAGCCCGGCACGGTGCCGACGACGTTGGCTGGCCAGACCGACGAGCTCGCCGAGCTGGTCGAGTGGGTGTTGATGGCCCTGACCAACTTCCAGACGATGCACAAGTGGGGCTGGCTGATTCAGCAGGGTACGCTGGCCTTTACGTCTGGGGACTCGACGGTCGTTCCGACTGCCGGCATCGCCAACTATCGGGAGTGGATCCCGTTCAAGCAAGGCGGGCGTAGGTACGTCCTCCGCTATCTGACCGCATCCGGCGCTACCAGCACCAACCTGCCGGTCTATTTCATGGAGTACGCCGACTTCCGCGGGCTCCGCGATCGCTCGCCGGTCGCCACCGGCGCGCCGATGTACTTCACGATCCATCCGGACCAGACGTGGGAGGTCTACCCGACCCCCGACGCGAACTACACCCTGAAGATCGACTACCTCTGCAAGCCGAAGATCTACACGACCAGCGACGACGTTACAAACTTCGAGGACTGGCCTACCCCGGGCCGCGGGCTCCCGACTGAGTTCCATGAGGCCGTCGTCTGGTATGCGGTGCGGTACTGGGCGGAAACGCGAGCAAAACTGGACACGTTCCAGATCGCTGACCGTCGGTTCAACGAGCTGATCCGCCCGGTTCGAGCAAGGTATCTCCCCGCCGCAAGGATCTGAGCATGGCCGCGAAGCAGCAGGTAATTCCGATCGTCGGCGGCCTCGACCTTACTACGGACAAGCTCTCGGTCTCCCCAGGGACCGCCCAGGCGTGCTTGAACTATGAGGTCGGCATTAATCGCGGCGTCCGTCGGATCGACGGCTTCAGCCGGTGGGACGGCCGCCCGCTGCTGAACTATGCCGGATTCGCGTTCTATCTCGATCTGCCCACCAGCACCCCCGGGCTCACCGTAGGGGAGATCGGCACCCTGATCTTCATCGACGACTTGACGGGCGAGGTGGTCACTACCGCCCGCGCCGTTGTCGACACAGTCAACGCCGTTGTTGAAATCTCAGGGGACTACCGCCATAGCGGAACAGCCACCGTACTTGAGCCGATCAACTTAGCTGACCCTGGGGGCATCGCAGGGTTCACCCTCACCCTTGGGGTCGCGGAGAGCGGGTCCACCGAGTGGCAGCCGGGCGGATATGCCGGGTACGCCGCGCTGGTCACCGCGCTGCCTGGGGACTCAATGACCCGAGTCCCAGGGCTGCATTTCTTCAACGACAAGCTGTTCGCGGTCGTGGATCTGGTCGCCCTCCAGCTGACCCCGGCGGCGGTCCCAATGCCACTGGAAGGGGCACCGATCTATACCTCCACCCGGGCCCCGGCGATCGGTACGCTGGCACTGGCGCGCACGGTGGATGGCACGCCGGAGGACGTTATCTGGGAGCTGTTCGACTACAGCGTCGACAACGACCTCGGGGCGGGGACACAGCTCTATACCCCCACGGTGACCGCCAACCTTGCGCGCAACGGCAACTTCTTCACCGCGGTTGCCTCGGCGACGGACTGGACGACCCCCCTGGCCGGTTGGACCTACAGCACCGGCGCCGCCGGCGTGGCGACCGCAGCCGCCGGAGCGGCGCCCCTCACGCACGCGCTGGCCGGCGTTGCCGGCTACAGCTACGAGATCACCTACACGATCACGGTGAGTGCTGGGCAGATCACATCAGTGGGTATCGGGGGTGCGACCAGCACCACGCCGAGGACCACCAGCGGCACGTACACCGACACGGTCACCGCCACGGGCACCGGCGTGTTGACGATCACCCCCAACGGGGCGTTTATCGGCACCGTCGACGACGTCTCCGTTCGGATCGTCGCTCCCGACCTCGTCGGCAACGGCGACTTCAGCTCGGCCACGGGGTGGACCACGGGTGCCGGCTGGTCGATCGGAAGCGGCGTGGCCACCGGGGCCAGCGCCAGCAGCACGCTGACCAAGTCCCTGGCCGCAGTCAGCGGGCTCACGTACCGGGTCCAGTTCACCTTGACGGTAACGGCCGGCAGCGTCACCCCGACGTTCGGCGGGGCCTCGGGCACGGCTCGCAGCACCAGTGGCACCTTCGTTTCGTACATCACCGCCAGCGGCACCGGCAACTTGGTCTTCACCGGCGCGGGCTTCAGCGGAACCCTGGACGACGTCACCGTGGTTCTGGTCGACCAAGTCGGGGAGGTGGTTGATCACGTAGCCCCAGAACGCGCGGCGCTCTATTACGCCGACTGGGATAGTGCGGGCGGGTGGACGCGCCTGGACCTCGGGCGGCAGCTGGAGTACGTCGAAACCAGCGCCACTGATGCGTCGGCGTTTTTCCTGCCGTACATCCGCCGCGGCTTCATCTCGCAGATTGACGACGACGAGGTGTTGGACACCGGGTGGGTCGGCTCCGACGGACTCGCCGAAGACATCGGCGGAGGCAACACCTCGTGGAGTGGGCTGGATGCGGGCAACCTTCAAGCCGACGACCTCTCGGAGGCCGGCGACAGCGGCAGTTCCTTGGCGCTTCGGACCAACACCCTGAAGGCGACCTTCAGCGCCGAAGCACTACAGATCCCTGCCGGGGCGCTGGTCCGCGGGATCGAGGTGCGGGTCTACCGACGTGCCCAGACAGGCGCCAAGGAGGAGCTGGTCACCATCGGGTGCACAAGCACCGCCTCCCGAAGCAACAAGGCCGACGGCACGCGCAACCTGCCGGTGGTTGCCGCTGGCGGGGCGAACCGCGACCAGACCTACGGCGGGGCAAACGACGTCTGGGGGAATGGGCTCACGGATCTGAAACCGTCGGACATCAACGACGGGGGCTTCAATGTGCAACTCGCGTTCAGGCTGCAGGGCGGCGCCCTGTCCAGCGTGTTCGTGGACGCCGTGCAGGTCAAGGTCTACTACCAAGAACAGACCCGCAAGGCTTACGTCAACAACTCTGGCGGCAGCCCGTGGGACCAAGAGATCGAGGTCATCCACTACACCGTCAGCGAGGGGTCCGCGACCACCTCGCCAGCCGGCGGCGATCGTCGAGGGCTACTGGTGATCAACTCCACTGTCGGCACGGCGTATACGCGCCCATGGCTGTTTGGTCCGGACATGGGCATCTACACCGAAGACGATCGCGGCGGTGCGTTGCTGGCGTACTGCGCCAGTACCGACGAGCCGATCACCTTGGCGTCGAGCTATGCGGTGGCGGCCCAGGATGCCCGGTACGTTTTCTGCTCCGCCAACCCCTATGCCAGCGACCAGTACGATGTCACCTTCATCGTCAACGGGGCCGAGTACGGGCGCATGTTCGATGGGGCGTACCTGCTGCCAATCCAGACCGGACTGCTGACGCAATTTGAAAAACCGCGGCACGTTGCGTGGGCTGGCACTTACCTCGCCCTGGGGTACAACACCGGGTCCATCTCCGTCTCGGACGTCGGGGATCCGTTGGTCTACGTCGACGCGGCGTCCCTGGCAGCCGAGATCGGTGCGGGAGACCGCATCACCGGGCTGGTCAAGCTGAAAGGCAACAGCCTCGGGGTGTTCACCGAAAGCACCATTTTCGCGATCCAGGGGACGGACCCATCGACCGGGTTGGAGCGGGTCGAGATCTCATCGAGCTCCGGAGCCATCGAGTACAGCGTGCTGAACATCGGGCAGCCGGTCTTCCTCGACTTCGGCGGCCCGGCGACGCTGTCGACCACCGACCAGTACGGCGACTTCAGCTCCGGGCGGCTGGCCGAAGGGGCAACCCCGTGGTTCCTCGAGCGCCTGCAGCTACCGACGCGCAATCAGACGACCGACAAGACGTTCGTCGGCGGGTACGTGATGCGCAGCAAGCGCCAGTGTCGCTACGTGTTCGCCGACGGGTGGCAAGCAACACTCACGTTCACGCCGAACGACGGGGTGCAGGTCACGACCCAGCGGTTCTACGGCGACTGGACGGAGCGCGACACCTCGGCCATCAAAGCCCTGGGGGTCTGTCATGGCACCACCTCCACCGGGCAGGATGTCGCGTTCATGACGTTTGACCGCGACCCGGAGTCCAGTCGGTATCGCTACGTTTTCCAGCTCGACGCAGGGCGGTCGTTTGACGGCGAGGAGATCATCTCCCAATGGGTCAGCCAGCCGCTGCAGATGGGGCCTCCGTTCTACCGCAAGCAGCTCGACCAGCTGGGGGTGCATGGGCGGGCCTACGGGTACGGGAAGTTCAAGGTGTTCAAGAGCTTCGACTACAGCACCCCGGTCAGTGACGAGACGACCGCCGCGTCCTCCACGGGGACGTGGTACGAGTTCGGGGTGTCGGGCGGCGAGATCGTGGTCGAGGGCCCCTACAAAGCTATCCACACGTTGCGCGGCGAGGGCGAGGATGTAACGATCCTGATCGAATCGATCAGCGCCAGCGTGCTGCCGCACACGATCCAGAACCTTGTTGTCCGGTACACACCGGAGGATCCGAAAGCATGACAGCAGTCTACGACTCGAACACCGGGCAGTGGACCCAGCCGCCCGCGCACCAGGGCCCGCTCACGGGCGGGCTGATGCGGTCCGGCGCGATCCACCTGCGCAAGCCTGCCGCCAACGAAACCGTCGCCGGGAACCTGCAGACTCTGCAGGCGTCCAACAACCCGCTGATGCGTATCGCAGGCAAGCAGGGGGAGGCCTTCGTTGCGCGGCGCGGGTTGCAGAACTCGACCCTCGGAGCCCAGGCCAGCCAGCAAGCCATGCTGCAGGCGGCGCTGCCCATTGCCCAAGCCGACGCCCAGATCAACGCCCAGGCCAACGCGCAAAACGCTGAGGCGCTCAACGCCGCGGCCATCGCCGACATCAACCGGCAGGCGACCACGGCGCACGGCGTCCAGATCAGCGGGCGCGACAACATCAGCGCCGACATCGAGTTCGAGCGCCAGAAGGAGATCATGCGGCTGGCCTCGCAGCTCAACATCTCCGAGGCGGAAGCCGGGCGGATGTTCGAGCGCGAGATGGCCCTGGGCGAGCGCGACTGGCGCAGCGGCGAGTCCGAACGCGATCGCGGGCTGACCCGTGAAGAGTGGGCCGCGCGCAGCGCCGAGGCCGACCGCGACCGTGGGTGGCGCAGCAACGAGTCTTTGCTGGACCGGGGTTGGCGCAGCGACGAATCCGCGCTTGACCGCGGGTTCGCCCGCGAGACCAGGAGCAGCGAGCAGCGGTTCTCCGTATTCCGCGACATGATGGGGATGATCGGCGGGACACTGTTCTCGGATCCGTCGTACTGGCGCGACCAGAACGGCGCGAGCGGGTTCATCGACTTTTTCTCCGGGGAGTTCGGTAGCGTCTTCGACCGGTTCTTCAACCGCAATCGTGGGGGTGGGTGATGTCTTGGTGGGCTCTCGCCGCTCAAGCGCTTGGTAGCGCGTTGCGCAGTCGCAGTTCGGGCAAAGACAAGGACCGCGACAGTAAAGAGGAGCGGGCCTTTCTGGAGCGGATGCAGCGGATGCAGGCCGCCAACCGTCGCGCCGAGCTGGAGGGCGCGCGCCGGTGGGATCTGGAGGACCGACGCTACCGGGAGGAGGCCATCGGCGGGTTCCGGTCGCGGTCGCGCGGGCAGTATTTCTCGCCCGAGTACACCGACACCAACCCCTCGCGAATCGAGACCCCGGTCCTTCCGGAAGATAAACCCGCAACCCCGGCTCCGCGCAAGAAAACCGGGTTGATGCAGATGGGAGGAGGGTGAGATGACGCCGCAGCCGGGTTCGATGACTGCCGAGGATGCGCTGAACGCAGCCCTCCAGATGCTCGTCTCCGAAGAGTTCGCGCCGGCCATCATGACGGCGTTCGAAGGCTCGAATGACGTCCCGACCGCCGTTGCGCTGTTGGTGTTTCCGATCGTTGTGCGGATGCAGCAAGAGCTGGACTTGCCCGAGGAGGAGATGTTCGGCACTGAAGAGGGCGACGGGATCGTCGTCTATCTGGTGCAGGAGCTGATCAACATCGCAGGCGAGTCCGGCTACCTGCCCGAGGAGGGCGACGAAGCGATGGCCCGGCAGCTCGGCGAGGCCACGTTCTCGAAGCTGGGCGAATTGCTCAACCACGCGAAGGGCGCGATGGGCGGCGGTGAAGCGCTGATGCAGCCAGGGGCTCCGATGCCGCAGGCCCAGGCGCCCGGTGGACTGATGCAGGAGGCCTCGTGAGCTTTCTCGAAAACTTCGCCGGCAGCTTCCTGACCGGCCTGGGCAACGAAGGTATGCGTCGGGCTGACGAGGAGCGCCAGCTCAAGCTGCAGGAGGCGCTGGAGCGTCGCCGCATCCGCATGCAGTACGAGGCCAAGTATGACCTCGAGCCGCAGGCGCCGACACCGTTCGGCGCCCCGGTGCAGCGCGGTCCTGGCAACTGGGTCCAGCAGACCAAGGTGCCCACGCGTGCGCAGTTTGATGACGAGAATCGCATCATCCAGCCGTCACTGATGCAGGAGGGTCCGGAGTACACCGTGCCCGACCCATACGCGCTGGACCCGAAGGGCGCGGCGATGATGGACTACCGCGAGCGCCAGCTGGCGCAACAGGCCGAGCTGAGCCGAGAGCGGTCCGCGGCCCTGCGCGCCAGAGGCAACAGCGCTGACCGCCCCATGGGCGAGGCGGAACGCCGCCGACTGGAGCTGGAAGAGAGGCGCGAGAACCGGCTATCGCAAGGCAGGGCTGAAGACTCGGCTTCGGCGTCCGGCACGAAGTATTCGAAGGCTCTTGAGGCGGAGCGTACGCGCGCCTCGCGCTGGGCCGACAGCCAGATGAAGCGTTTTGAGAAGATGGACCCTGCCAAGGCGCTGTCCACGATCAAGAGCGAAACCGGGGTGACCGCCCCGACGCTTCCAGCGTACCGTGAGCTGCTGATCCAGCAAGCGATGGCGCCCTGGGAGAAGGAAAACCCGGCGCCGAAGTCCGAGGGGATGGCGCCAAAATCGGAAGGGCTGCAAGACCCGCCGCCCGAGCTGCTCGATGAAGCCAAAGCCGCAATCGCTCAAGGCAAGTCTCGGGCCGCGGTGATTCAGCGCCTCAAGGAAAACGGCTACAGCGCCAAAGGACTCTAATGGGCCTGTTCGACGATCTGCCAACGGCGCGCCGCGGGGGCCTGTTCGACGGGCTTCCGGATGCGGAGCCTCGTGTCAGCACGGGGCTCTTCGACGATATCCCGGCCGACTCCCGCACCCCCACGCGCGGGGTGAACCGGCGCGGCCGGCGCACTGAGCAGACCAACGAGCAGCGCGCACTCCGCCAGCGGCGCATGGAGGAGGCACAGGCGCGTAACCTGCCTCCGCTGGTGCCTATGAGTGCACGCGCGCAAGAGGCGGCGGCGGGGTTCGACCGAATCGCCCAGGCGGAGGAGATCGACGCGCCGCTGGCATTCCAGCTCGCTCGCGGCGTCGGATCACTGGGGGAAGCCACGGTTCAGACCTACGGCTGGCTGCGGGATCTACCGGTCCGAGCGCGCAACGCCCTGGGTGAAGCCGCGGGGGTGGAGATCCCCGAATCGGGGCGCCCTGACAACGCCCAGCGCATGAACGAACTGGCGCTCGCGATGCGCCAGACCAAGGACGAACTGTTCCCCGCGCCGGCGGCCATCGTACGTCAGGACGTGGAGCTGGGCCAGCGACGTAACCGCGGGTTCATGGGGCAACTGGCCGCGTACGCCAACGACCCTGGCGACCTCATCGCCACGCCGCTACGCGCAGCTGAGATGCTGACCATGTCGGCGCCGGCCGTCCGCGTCGCGGGCGCGGTCGGGGGCGGTGCAGTGCTCGCCGGCGGCAGCGCCGGCGTGGATGCAGGTCAGCAGTTCGATGAAGAGCTTCGCGCCGGGGTCATCACCCGATCGCCGGAGTTCATGCAACTGGCAGATCGATACGGGGAAAACGCGGCGGTCCGCATGCTGCGAAACGACCGCATCAACCGGGTCACGGAAACTGCAGGCGCGTTCGGCGCACTGGCCGCCGGGGCAACGTCGCGCCTCGGGCTCAACCCGGTGGACGACCTGCTTGCCGGGCGCGCCGCGAAGACCGCAGGCACCGCGCGCGGCGCGCTGGGCCCCGGGGCGGCGGAAGCCGCCGGTGAGTTCGGCGAGGAGTACGGCACCCAGGTCGCCACCAACGTCGGCGCCCGGCTGACGGGTAGCGACGTCGATCTGACCGAAGGGGCGGCGGAGGCGGGCGCCGGCGGACTGGCGCTCGGCGGGATTACGGGCACTGGCGTCGGGGCTCTGCAAGCTGCACGCGACCGCGCAGCGATCGGGGGCGCATTCGACATCAGCCCGGAAACCAACGCGGGCTTGGAGACCCTGGCCGCGCGCCGCGCTCGGCTGACCGACACCACTCGCCGCATCGTCGAGGCTGCGCCGACGCCGGCCGCCGTCGAGGGCGTGGATCTGGCCGCCGGCGCGTTCGACCGCGCACGCGCCGCGCGCCGGGCCGAGGTGCGCCAGCCGCTGCCGACGGCAGGCGCTGCAATCGCACCGGCGTTGCCCGCGGGCACTCAGTTGCGCAGCCCGGGCCGCATGCAACAGCTTCGCATTGGCGCGGCCCAGCCGACCAGCCCTGCCGAGACGCCCATCACCCCGCCAGCCCTCCAGCCGACGGCCATGCAGCCGCAGCGCCCGATGGACGAGCGCCGCGCCGAGCTCGATCAGCGGCTGGCACAGTTCCGCAGCCAGCGCGCCGAGCAGGACGCCGCCGAGGAGGGCACGCCCCCGGCCGTGGACTTCTACCGTGAGCCGGACGACGAGCGAATCCGCAAGTCTTCCAGCGATCTGATCGATTTCGACTGGGGGGCCGAAGATCCGCCGCGCGCGCAGACCAGCCCCACCATGCCGGAGTTTGCGCCGAGCGGGCGCCAGTACGGGCAGGCGCCAGACGATGCAACCCCCGACTGGGTCATGGCCGAGGGGCGCAACCTCAATGTCCGCAAGGCGGAGGCGGGGGAGCTCGCGGACGCGTTCTTGGAGATCGCCCAGGCGCGCGATCAGGCGTTCCAGCTGCCCCAGGTGCCCGCGGAGGCACGCACCCTGGAGGACATCGGCGCCGCGGTGGACCCGGCGATGCGGATCGAGCGGATGGACATCAACGACATCCGCGGCAAGTACCCGAAGGCCCGGGAGGCCTACCGTATCTCGATGCGCGACGGGACCGCGGCACGATTCGTTGTTGAGGAGGATGGGGGCACTCAGCTCAACGCCGCAGCGCTCGAAGAGGGCAAGAGCGGCGGCGCGGCCCTGTACGCAGCGGTCAACACGTTCGCCCAGCGCAACGGGCTGCGCGCGCTGCCGGATCGTGACGGGCTGACTGAGATCAACAAGACCCGGCGCACCGAGCAGCAGGCTGCGTCCGGCGTTCGCACGGGCACGGCGCAGCACCTCGTGCCCGACATCACCCAGGCGGTCGCCGGGTTTGAGATCGGCGGCGACGACCGCGCCAATATCGGCGCGTTGTTGATGAAGGGGTTTTCGAACACCGTCAACGCGATGCCGGAGGTCCACCAGCTGCGGTATAATTTCGACTCGGGTCAGTTCGAATGGACCAACGGGGAGAAAGCGGATGACGCAGATTTCGACCGGCTTGCCGAATCTGACCCGGCGCGAGAGGCTGGCATTGGGCGCAGCACGCTTAAAAGAGCGGTACTCGCAGCATCCATCCTTCGCGAAACTCGCCGCCGCGGCGTCGGATCCGGACGCATACTGGGAAGCCTTGGCCGCCAGCAACTACAACAGCTGGCAGCTCCCGCCCTTGAGCGGCTCTTCTACTCCCGCAGCCGCGGGGGCGTAGCAGCGCTCCCGGCACCCCGAACCGGCGCTGCTCCACTACGCAATTCAGCTCGCACTGAAAGCTCCGTCTGGGGGGAGCTGACCGAGGGCCTGGGGCGTCGCATGGCGCGGCGCCTGCGCGCCCAGCCGTGGCTGAAGGTGGTCAACACCCGCGCCGAGGTCGAGGAGCGCTGGCGCCGCCAGCTGACCCCCAGCGAGATGGTCGGCGGGTTCTACGCCCCCAACGGCGACGTGTACTTGATCGCCGACGAGATGCGCGAGCAGCAGGATGACGGCGCGTGGGTGGATGTGCCGGCGACGGCCATCGCGCTCCACGAGATCGGCGTCCACTACGGGCTGCGCGGAATGCTGGGCGGCGACTTCGCCGGCATCCTGGCCGACTTCGAGGCGTTGGCCAAGACGGACGCCCGGGTCAAAGCCGCGTTCGACCGGGTGCCTGCAGGCACCAACCCCAAGGACATCGCCGAGGAGGCGCTGGCCTACTTCATCCAGCAGAACTACGACCAGAAGGTCGGGCTGGTCGACCGCATCATGGCGGCGATCAACCGCTTCCTGCGCCGGTTCGGGGTCGAGCGGCAGCTGACGCCAGACCAGCTCCTCGCGCTGGCGCGTGGCGCCGCTGATCGCGCGTCCAGGGGCCAGTTTCGCGAGGGCTACGCAACTCGGCCCGACAGCGCTGAAGGTCGCGAGCGCGCAGCCGTGGAGGAGGCGCTGGCGTTCAGCCGGTCGAAGAGCGCGCCGGATCGGAAGCTCGAGATGGCAGTAACGCGCAAAGCTCGAGAGTTGGGCACTGGGGAGTTGACGGCTTCGGAAGAGGCGCTTCTGCGGGCTGAAGCTCAGACCGCGGGGCTCGACCCGGACCAGATCGTCGATGCCGCACGTAAAGTCAAGGCGCGGTTCCCCGTGGAGCAGGGCTGGGCGCCTCTGGAAGTGGTCGGCTTGAAGACCGCCAAGGAGCTTAAAGACGAAGCTGTAGCGGGGCAGGCCGTAGTTATTGACGGCGCTGTTGACCGCATCAAGTGGAAGGCCCAGCCATACAACTTCCACCTTGACGCAAACGGCAAGAACGACGCCAAAACGCGAAACGCCCGGGTGGCTGCAATGGCCCGAGAGATCGTTGGCGATATGCGGCAGGTCGTTGAACGGGCAAAGCGGGGGGACGCAAACGCGCAGGCGATCCTGCATGCTTCGGGGTGGTACTCCGAAATGCGCAACCGTTTGCGCGCCGAGTTCGGCGGACTTGGCGACCTCTTTGCCGACCTTCTTGGAGCCACCAGCCCCAATACCCCGGTTCGCACCAACTGGGATTTCGCCATCGACGCGCTGGGCTCCGCCCTGTCCGGGCGGCTTGACGGGGAGATTGACGCCTTTGCGGACGTAGTGGCGAAAATCGAGAAGGCGGAGGCTCTCCTTGCGTCAGAGCTGGCGAGTCGCACCGCAAAGGGTAAAGGTCGGACCCCTGAAACGAAGAAGGCTGTTCTTGCAGACCCCGGCTACGCCGCGCGCGCGGCTGAAATCAAGCAGATGCGCAAGGCTGCCGCGGCCCGTATTGCTGCCAGTGTTAAGCGTGCAGGCACAAACGCCAAAGGCGGCGAGTCCCGATACGGCATCAACAACTACAA
>JADJQR010000003.1 GCA_016712675.1 bacterium | reverse complement strand
GCGTCGGCGTCATCGTGCCGGTCTTGGCTGCCTCCGCGGTCTGCTGCGCCAGTTGCGCCGCCTGCTGGGTGGCCGAAACGGTCGCTGCGATCGTCTCCAGTGCATGCTGTGCCTGTAGGTTCTGGACTGGCGTCATCACACCGGACCCGGCGAGTTAGTTGAACAGAGCCCCCAGCCCGGCCACGCCAGCGCCTATCGCTGCGGTGGTCTCCGCGCCGGTCGCGCACGAGGCCAGGAGGGCGCAGAGCAGAAGGACACTCCACCGGGCTAGGTTGCTCATTTGAGGATCTGGCCGACCTTCTTGATGATCTCCCACGGGATCCACCAGCTCGCAGAAACCCCGCTGCTGTCGGTCCCCGTGATCTCGACCGAGGTCGGCCCGGTCGCGTCGAAGTGCGTAACCTCGGTGAACGTCTCGCTCGACCCGTCCCGGTAGACCACGACGACGCTCATCTTACGCCGCTCCGCGAAAGGTCTTTGCTGCCAGCGCCGCCATCGCCAGCGGAATCTTCGCCATCGTCCCGAACAGAAGCGCCCCGAGAGCCGAACGGGCGAAGGTAGACCCGGTCATTCAGAGCCTCGAAGCCGCGTTCCAGGTTGTCCGCGATGCGCCCCACACTGGACACCACGTTGGGGACCGCAGCGGTCACGGTGTCGGACTGCTTCCGCCACGCCTTGAGCAGGACGGTGATGGCTGGGATGAGCTTCCACAGAACGGCTCCGGTGAACAGGAGAATGCACGACCCTGGGCCGATGCGTTCGAAGATCGTCACCCACAGGGGCAACTGGTCGTCTGCTGCTAGAATCGCTTGCATGGTCAGTTCTTAACCAGGGTCCGGGGAATCATGGAGTGCACACCAGCTTCGCAGAGTAGAGCCGCCAGTTGATGTTCGCGTTGCTGACGCTGTTCTGCACCGTCACGGCCAACGCCTTCGCCGCGGTGCTGTCCTCGGCCGCGGAGCCCTGCATGGTGAACGCGCGGCCGTTGAAGTCGCCCCAGTCGCCGTTCCCGACGGTCGCCGTGAGCAGGTAGCCGTGGTACAGCTCGGTCGTCAACCGCTGCGCGTTGGTCGCGCCAAGAGCGCACAGGTGCACCCGGACCACCAGCGGGCGCGGCTGCGTTCCGGTCGAGAAGCTGCTGGTTTTGTCGTAGGCGGTGGTCGCCCCGAACTTGACCTTGAGCCGGTAGCTGTTGGCTCCACCGCTGTTGTTCGTGATGTCCCCGATGATTTCCAGGACGCACTTGCCAGCGGTGCCCAGCGTGCCCGCGGGGACCGTCAGGGTGCAGAGCGTCTGTTCCGCCGTGCTGCTGACCCCGATCGTGCGGACCGGGTTGCCGGCCTCGGACGCGAGAACGTAGGGGCAGCCGAGCTTGGCCAGCACCTGCGCCACCGTCATGTCCTCGGGGTCTCCCGTGCCCGCGGTGTTGCGTCCCTTGAACGTGCTGGTCGCCATCTGCGCCAACTTCGCGTTGGTCACGGCGTTGGCCTCCAGACCGGCGGTGGGGAGCCCCGTGCAGTTGGTCAGCACACCTGCCGATGGCGTCCCCAGCTCCGGCTTCACCAGCACCGGCTCCTCCTCGCGCACCAGCCCGCCGGTCCCGGTGCTCGCGGCGCCCCCAAGGGTGTCCACCATCGCGGCCACGCTCGGATCGTCCAGGACCGTCAGGGCCGCGGCCGTCAAGTCGAACGTGGCAAGGGCGCTGCTCGAGGTCGCCATCAGCCCTTTGTTGGCTGCCCAGGTCAGCGCGGCGACGGTATCGAGCTTCGCGGACCACGCCTGCACGTTGGTCCCGATGACCAGTCCCAGTGCCGTGCGCGCCGTGGCGTAGCTGACGTAGCTCCACGTCGCCCCGTCGGTTGTCAGTATGCCGGGCGACCCGCTGCCGCTTGGCGCCAGGTCGTCGAACGAGACGCTCGCCGGGGTGACCCACGAGAAGCCGCCGCTGCCGAATTGGAGGTTCTGCCCCGCCGAGGCCGTTGCGACCGCCAGCGTGCTGGTGATCTGCCGGTCGACAGCCGTGCGGAACTCGTGGACCTCGTCGCGCGGGTTCACGTGCCATACCCCTGGAACAAGCTGGTGAGCGCGGTCGGCTCACCAGACACAGGGGCAGCCGCCAGGTTCTTCGCGGCCACCGAAGCCTGTTCCATCGCGGCCACCTGCTCTTTCGCGGCCATCGCATCGTTGCGAGCCTTGCGGATGCTGGCCACCTGCGGAGTTGCCACGATCATGTGCGGGTCCACGCCCAGCATGTCGGCGTATCGGTCTGCCCACTCGTCGCTGTCGAACTTGTCGAGCACGTTCTCCTTACCGGGCAGCGCGGCCACGGCGCCGAGCGCCATAACGAAGCGATCCGCGGAATGCGTGCCCACCGCCTGCTGTGCCTGCGCGATGGCCGAAACGAACTCGACCTCGAGTTCCTGGCCGATGAGGTCGGGAGGCAGCGGCGGGAGCTTGCCGCCCTTGAGCAGCCCCATGAACGCGCGATCGACCAACGGCCGCTGAACATCGTCCTGCTGGCGTTCGAGCACCGGGCCGAGCATCACCAGCTTCTCCTCGTGCCGCTCGGCGATCTCGGCAGCCGTACGCTGCGTCGTATCGCTCGAATTGGCAATCATTAAGAACATGTCCGCGTAGAAGATCCGCGACACCATGCCCTGGCTTCGCTCGATGACGCGGTCGAGGTGCGACAGATCGAGCCGCACGTCGAACAGGCTCTTGATGACGCCGGCATCGGCCGAGTTCGCGAAGATGCGACCCCCCGGCAGCGCCTCGTTGTCGCGTCCGCTCAAGGTCTCAGGCAGCAGCAGTGGCGGGTCGGTCTGGTAGTCGATGCCCTTGGCAAGCCGCAGTTGCTTGAACTGCAGCCCCATCACCTCGCCCAAGGCTTCCATGCCCGGGCTGTTGCCGTAGATGTCCCCGCCCGCAACGTCCCACCGCGGCACGATCGCCGGCATCTCGTCGTAGCCGCTTTCGCGCAGCAGTTGCGGTTCCTCGTTCCCGCCCGTCTCCGCGTAGCACGAGGCGAACCGCATGTTGCGGTTGTCGGCCTTCGTCAGGTCGCGCGTCTTGCGGGGGTAGACCGCGTGAACCACGTTGTGCCACTGGTCGTAGTCGCCGCGCTCGTACTGCTGCCGCACCATCATCGAGACGTTGGCCAGCCCGAACGTCTCCACCAGCTGCTCGGTGGTCATCCCGAACTCGCGGAACAACGTGTTGACGTCGCCGCCGCTGTCCGTGGCGATCGCATACTCGCCGATGGTGATGGGGTGGTGGCGAAGGATGGTTTTGGGGTCGTCCTGCAGGAAGTTGCACCCGGTGCCGAAACACCCGAGTTCGCCGTAGATTTGGTGCAGGCTCGGGTAGGTCTTGGCCTTGCGGAACACCTGCTGCACCGACCGGGTCGCGTCCTCCATCCAGAGCTGGACGTCGTGCCGCTTGTTGAGCGCCTGATCCTGCGCGCGCAGCTTGAACCACGGTCGGGCCGGCGACGTCGCGCCCGCCATCATGCCGGCAGCCATCACTCGCAGCGCCCACGTGGCCGTCCCGTCGAGCAAGTCGTTGTGGCGCTTGAGCCCCTTGTTTCGGTCGTCCACAAGGAACCGCCCGTTGCGCGGGAGCAGGTAGCGGGACAGGTCGCGCCAATGCGTTTCCCACGTGCTGCGCTCGGCTTTGAGCGCGCCCCATCGGCGAAGCAGCCGCTGCCGCGGGGTCAGACCGTCGACGGGGCCAGCCACGTCAGGACCCCAACAGCGTCGGGGCCGACAGCCGCGCCTTCGAGCCGCCGCCCGTGGTCAGCAGCGTGCTCGCACTTCCGAGGTTGCGCCCCTCCTGGGCCGCAGCGAGCAATGCGCCGACATCGGGCTTCTTGCGGTTCGCCGCGCTGATGTCGAGTTCGGCATCCCGCTTCGCCGCGACCGCTGCAGCCTCGGCGCGCTTCTGCGCCTCGCCCTGCCGGCTCTCGTTGAGCTTCTGCCGGCGCTTCTGATCCTCGCCCGCGACGATTTGATACCCGAGGGCGGCAACCGCCACGATCGCTTGGGCGTACCCCATTAGACTAGCTCCTGCACGTAGATGTGTTCGCGCAGCTCGCATCCACGGCGGCGCATGATGTGGTCCATCGCGCTGCCTGGCTTGGCCGCGTAGAGCATCTCGGCGGCGCCGCGCTGTGCCGCCTCCTCGCCGATGGCGTGCATGATCTGCGCATGCAGGTCGCCCCGGTGCGGTGGCGAGACGTAGATCGCGTCGACCATCGCCGCGAGCCGTCCGGTATGCGCGTGCGGCACCATCGGAGCCACGGCGTAGCCGACCAGTTCGTCCCCGTGCCACGCCCCTACCGCGCACAGTATGCCGGCTGCCGCCCACTGGCGGTAGCGGTCGTCCATCAGGCGGAAGCGTTCCTTGGTGCCTGACTCGTCCCAGTTGGCCGCGAACAACTCCTGGCCGGTGGCCAGCAGCTCGTCGATGGCAACGGTGCGCACGGTGTAGGACACGGCGGGAGCGTTGCCGATGCGGGGTGGCGTTATGGCCTACGCGCGGTAGGCTGCGGGCATGGCATCCCGACATCGCAAGCGGTTCCGGCATCGCATGCACAAGGAGCGAGCGCGCCTCATCCGAGAGCGGAAGGCCACCAGCGAGGAGTGCGAACGGCTGTACTGGGAGATGATCGCCTACCGGCGGAAGCTCGAGCAGTTGCAGCTTTGCCACGCCAGGCTCCAGTACCGGGCCGGCCGAGAAGTGTCGATCTCCTCGTATACCGACTACAGGCGCATTGCAGACCCCACCTACTCGCCGCCGCAGCCATGACCGAACGCAACGCATGGGGGCCGCTGCCTACATCCGATCGAACGGCGAGTAAGCCTTCCTCGGCTGGCTCTTCCGAGCCTCCTCCAACGGCGTGAGCTTGCGCACCTCGGCCGCGAAGGTGAGTCCGAGGGCGTCGGCAAGGTCGGGGGAACGGCCGAGACGCTCCTTCACCTGGTCCTTGTCCTCGATCTGGAGACGGTCGCCCTTGAAGAAGTAGCTCGGCGTGGTCAGTTCCGCCACCAGCTCGGGACTCTCAGGTAGCGCGCCACCGCCCTTGATCCACTCGCACATGCGGAACCACATTTCGGCCCGCTTGTTCGCGTAGCGCGGGTCGTCAGCCTTGCCCGAGAAGTGCACCGCGGTCGGCTGGTGACGCAGCACCCGAAGCTGGTCAATCCAGCCGCCACCGAAACCGCCCGTGTTGTCGATGAACACGGCGTCCGCCTTCCGGTCGGTCCACTGCCTGGCCACCATGCCGGCGCCCTGGACCGTGTCCGCGTTGCGAAGCACGGTCGGCACCCACGCCACCACGCCCTGGCGGGGGAAGATTACGCTCGAGTCGTCGCCCTCGCGCGCCACGTCCACCCCGAGCACCATGGCCGCGAAGCTGTACGCGTCCTCGCGGTAGTGCCGGCGCATCGCCTCGCGCACCTCGTCCGGCCCGATCAGGCTGTTGAGGCTCGAAGGCGGGAACCGTCCGAATACGTTCACCAGCACCCAAGGGTTGTCCCGGCCGTACTTGGCGATCTGCTCCCGCGCCCACTGCGCCGAGACTCGATGCGTGCGCTTAGGGTCGTCGGGGTCGCTGGTGATCTCGGTAACGTGCCACAGGTCTCGCTCGCTGGTGCAGGCACGCCACAGCGGACCCTCGAGGTGCGTCGGGTTGCCCGCCATGACGATGTGGGCCTCCTTGCCACCACCTCCGCGGCTGCCACTCAGGCCGGCTTCCGCCGCCGCCATGACCGCGTCGGGGATGCCACCGGCCTCGTCGATCAGGAACAGCAGGTAGTCGGCGTGCAAGCCGGCCAGGGTGTCGCTCTGCTGGGTGGCGTTGCCGCTCTTGGGCCACGTGCGCGCCGACATCCACCAGGTTTCCCGGTGCTCCTTGTTGACGATGCGAGTCTTTTGCCACTCGAAGGTCTCCTTGAGCAGCGGGGACTTGCCCTGCCACAGGCTCATCTCGGTCCACAGACCGTCCGCCAGGTTGTCGCTGGTGATCGAGGTCGCCGCGATCTTGGGGTGCGGCCGGGTGACCAAGAAGTTCCAGGCGAGCCAGGACAGCAGCGCCGTCTTGCCCGGACCCTTGCACGCCTTCATGGCCAGGCGCGGGTGGTGCGGGAACGCCTCGAGCGCGTCCAACTGCCAGGCGTCTGGCTCCACCTGGAGCACCTCGCGCACGAACGCCACCGGGTGCTCGCGCCACCGCTTGATGGCCCGCTGCGCCTCGAAGAGCTTACTCATCCGGCTGGTCGGTCATGCTGCCCAGGACCAGGGACTCGAGGGACAGCTTTCCGGTGTGCTCAACCTGCGCCCGGTTGGTCCCGTATCGCTTGGGGTCGTAGCATGCGGCGCGACGCAACAGCACGTCCACGCGCAGCTTCGACCGCTGGATCCACTCGGAGTTGGCCTTCTCGCCGCTGTCGGTCGTGAGCGTGTCCTCGCTGCTGTCGTCGGCCACCTCTTGGGCGCGCTCGACCAGCACGTCGGCAGACGCCTCGCGCGCGTGCGCGAACGCCGCACTGAACGCCGCGTCTTTGGTGCGCCACTTGTCGATCGCCCCCCTCGTCGGGTTGCCCGGAAGCGAGCACCACGCAAGCACGCTCTTACCCTCGCTCATCCACGCAAGTAGGCTTTCCGCCTTGTCTTGCGGAACTTCCTCGGGTGGCCTGCCGATCCTGGCCGGTGGTTTCTCCAGATTTTTCGACAGGTTACGCTTGGCCACCGGCCACCTCTCCAGATTGTTCAGTTGCGGTTGGGGGCGAATCTTCCTTCCGCCACGTGACGGGCTGGCTGATTCGCCGCTGGTAGTACACGATCTTGCGCGTGGTCCAGTAGGCCAGACGCAGGCGCTCCGCGATCTCACGGACCGGGATGCACTCGTGCTCGTGCAGCTCGCGGATGGCGAGGACGACCGCATCGGGGATCCGGGTGCGGTGGTGGCTGTCGCCGATGCGACGGCCGTTGTAGTCCAGGGCCACGTAGCGTTCGGGCACGGACGGGAACGCTACAGGTAGTGGTGGCGGTTGGCAACCGCCTGCGCGCAACAGGATTTCTCAGATTTCCTCGTGGCACACTTGCGCACGTTTCGATGGTCGCTATAATGACCCACATACCCGCCACGATGACGGGCCGCCGCCGAGCGGGACTCGGCAGGATGCGACGCCGCGCGCATGATCGCGGCAGGAGACTGACGATGACGACTCACACCCATAGCGTATGGCTCGGATCCGATGCGAGCATCTGGGCGCACCGCGGCTACGTCGTGCGCGGCGAGCGCGTGCTCTGCGAGTCCCGCAAGGACGCCAAAGCGGTGGTGGCGAGAACATGCGGAGAGGATCTGGTCGTCTGGGGCGGGAGCCATTTCTACGCGTCGCGAGAGGAATGCGACGCGGACGAGGACGGCACGGGCGCTTGCGCGGTGATCGACGAGATCGACGACGACGACGAGATGTCGCCGGCGAATGAGTGATGGCGCGGCGCCCCTGCTACCTGCGGCACCTCACGCTCGACACCGGGGAAATCTTGGACGAGCCAATAAGTCTACGCGGCACAGGACCATCGGTAGAGATGGTGCGCGCCGCCATACCGGCGGCCGTCCGCGGTGGTGTCGCAGTGCGCCTAAAGTATGGCGGCACCGAATACACCATGGAAGCGATCTCCGGACCAGTGCGCTCGCTTCGGGCGCGGATCACCGAGGATTCTGGCAGGCGCACGATGGTCTACGTTGCGCCGATATCGCGCGCCTCGGCCCTGCTGTGGCGCGGCCTCGGCCTTGAGGCATCGGATAGGCCACCAGCACCTTGGTGCGCCACGACGCGAGCCGAGATGTCCGGGATCGCGCAATGCATCGGCATGGCTTGGATGCTGTGATCCTCGGTAGGAACTGCACTTGCCTTGCAGGATTTCGCAAAGTCAGGTCGGCGCGATTTTGGAAATGGTCCGAATCCAGAAAGCCGGGAACCAGACCCGGATTTACGTGGCCCTGATTTTTCGGCCGACTACGCAACCGGCTGCCGAGCCGCGCGCCTGCGCTTGCTGCGCATGGACGCAGCGTTGCCGGATTCGGACCTGGCCTGCAGCATGTCGGCCTCCTTCACCAAGTCGGAGCGACGGACCTTCCACTCGGCCAGTTCCGCGGCTGACATCAGGTCCATGCGGTCGCATGCGTCGAGGATCTGCTGGTGGATCTCGGCGATGCGCTCGCGCATGCTGACACGTCGGGTGTTGACCTTGCCGGGGTATGTGCGTTTCGCACGGGCGGCGTTCCTTGAAGCCGCCGCGACCTCGCTCGCCTGTTTGGCCGCGGCCCTGGCACAGATGATGCACGACCGCATCTCCACGAGGTTGCCGAACTTGCCGTGGTAGCTGAGGATGCGCCACGTCCCTGGCTGGTAGAGGTGGCCGCGTGGGCAGTGTGTTGGCTCTGGTGCAGCGGCGCGCGTCTCCCTCGACCGTCGCAAGTGTCGCTCTCGGTCGCACACTCGGCACCACCGCTCGTATGGGCCATGGCCCTTCGCGCACTCCTTCACTTGCCACCCCCTGCAGCGCGCTTGAGTTCGTCCATCTTCGCGTTCCTCGCGTTGATCGCCTGTTCGCGGTCGCTGCCCGAGAACCCGGACATCCGCACGCGCTCCTCCCACGCCTTGAACAGGTCGCGGCCCTTGACCGCGTCCAGGGCAGCCACGGCTTCCTCGACGGTGCCGAATGGCTGGACGGGTGGTGGACCTTCCTTCGCGGCCTTGGCGGGCGTATGGCTGCGCTTTCCGTCGTCGTCCACGTCCACCATGCCGAACAGGGACTTGAGGGCGTAGCGGCGCGCGTAGGTGATCGCAGAGCCCATCGGCTGCATGCCCGCCTTCTCGGCCTGTAGCTCCATGACGCTGTCGATCCATTCGCCCGAGGGGACGTGCCACAGGCGGGTGCGGAGGATGCGGGCGCCTTCCATGGTCTGGGTCACCATGAGCTTGTTGGCCGCGAGGGGGCCGGCAATGCACTCCATGACCTCGCCGAGGTCGGCGTACTTGTTTTTGAAGTGCGGGTTGGCCGCGTTCTTGCGCGGGTCGGGCATGTCCGCGATGGCCGAAGCGAGCGCGGGAAGGAGCGCGGTGATGGTGGGGCTGTGCATGGGTCAGTCCTTGGCGGCCCAGGTGGGCTTGTGCGAGTCCTTGGCGTGCGTGTAGGCGAGGAGGGGGCGGAAGAGGCTCCACCCGCGTTGGATCTGTTCGAGGTCGACCGGGACCAGCCGGCAGCTCCCGGGGTGGGTGCGGCTCACCAGGAGGATGGCCGTGCCCATGGTGCGCGGGTCAAGGCCAAGGGCCTCGATGGTGGCCGCGAGTTGCATGTAGTGCTCGTCGTAGAGGCGCATCGCGCACAGTTCGGCGAGGCTCCCGTCCTTGGTCTTGGTGTCGACCAGGAACACGGGGCGGCCGTTCCGGTAGCCGACCAGGTCGGCCATGGTGCCGTAGCCGGAGCGGGAGACGCACGGCACCTCGACGCGCCACTCGTCGCAGCCGAGTTCCTCGAGCTCGCGCACGGCGCCGTCCACGTGCTCGCGGTAGGCCGGTTCGACTTCGGCCAGTTGGTAGTGGCGCTGGATCTGCGCGTGGATGCGGTTGCCCTCGGCAGCGGACGTGCGCCCGATGGTATTCGCCTCGTCCAGCAGCCGCAGTTGGTAGCTCTCGGGCGTCTCGCCTTCGATGCGCAGCAGCGTGCACGCGGCGAGCGCGACTTGCTCCATCTTCCAGCGGGTCAGCGCCGGCTTGTCACAGCTTCCGATGATGCTCGTGCACCCTCGGGCGAGGTCGTACACCTTCGCGTGCTTGAGCGTGCACTTCACCTGCTTCTTTCCGTCCGCGCTGGGGACGGTCTGGACGAGGTTGCCGTGCACGTCGTACCAGTGGCCGCCCTCGACTTCCGCAACCGTCACTTTCTCGGGGGTGCTCACTTGGGGTAGCTCCCGGCAAGGTGGTAGGTGAAACCATCGACGTCGCCCTCGGCAAGGACGAGGAACACGACGCGGGGGCAGGTGACGCGCACCCATTCCTGCGGGTGCTCCGCGTGGGCCTCGACGATGGCCCCGTCGAGATGATCCTCGGGCAGGTCCTCAAGAGTCGCCAGGATGCGCTCGCAGATCACGTCCTCGTGGTGGACGTGCGAGTAAGGGACGCTGCTCGGCACCCACTTGCCCAGCAGGATCTCGGCACGCTCCACGGCCTTGCGTGCCGCGCGGATCTCGGCAAGGGCCGGACTCTTCGGGTCGCTGTTGATCTCGCTCGCGATGTAGTCGAGGCGGCGGTCGATGCCTTCGAGGATGTCCGCGATGAACTCGGTGTCAGTGATGTTCGTGGTCATGGCTTTCGGTTGGGGAAGAGGGTGGGGCCGGTGCGGGCGCGTTGGTACGAATAGGGAAGGACTGCGCCCGCTTACCGTGGTCAAGAACGAACCGGCCCCGGTGTGCTAGGTGTAGAAGGTGGGAAGGTCCGACAGGATGGCGCGCAGCGCACGCAGCTTGCCGTTCCCGGCGAACACCGCTCGGCTGTGCGACCAGCAGTAGCGGCGGAATGCGATAGTCGCGTTCACGGGCAGAACAGGAAGAAGAGGATGAACAACACGGCGAGGATGCCCGCGGCAACGTGCTCGCCCCGGTCGGTGGTTTCGTTGTTCATGCGCGGGCCTCCACCTGCATCAGGGTCGCCAAGTCGCTGCCCAGCACGCGCAGCCGGTCCTTCGTCGGGGCGAACAGTTGAAGGACCACGGGCTCGTCGGAGCCGCGACCGATCCGCAGCGTGGCCACGGCGTAGGTGCCGTGGTCCCCGGTGTGCTCGACGGGCTCGCTGATCTCGATGCGCTCGACGCGGTGGATAAACAGGTCCATCACAGCCCCCCCGCTTCGTAGCAGTTGCGGGAGCAGTAGGCCGTCCCATCGCTGAACTCGCCGGGGATCTGGCCAAGGCACTCGCAGCAGATGGTGCGCAGTTCCAGTTGCGCCTGGATGATCGCGTCCGCCATCCGGTCGTAGTCGCCGGCATCGACAGCCGCGACTAGTTCGGCGCGGCATGCCTCCCGATCCGTTGGGGTGGACCAATGCGGCGCTTGGTGAAAGAGCAGGGAAAGCAGTTCCGCGGCAAGCGCGATCTGCTTCGGTTCGGTGTTCGTGGTGGCGTTCATGGCTGGCACAGTTTGGCACGGTATCCATCGGTTGTCAAGCGGAGGGGCTGGAATCTTTTCGCACGTTCCACTACACCGTTTGCATGCTCACCCTGGACGATCTGATCGAGAAGCGCGGCGAGGGGTACACCGCGTTCGCTGCGCGCGCAGGAATCCCCGCGTTCACCCTGCGGCGCATCCGCCAGGGACTGATCGCATGCCCGAGGATCGCCACCGTGGCCAAGCTGGCCGCGGCGCTGGGTATCACGTCGCGGCGGTGCCGTGCGCTGATCGCCCGTTACCGGAAGGAGACCGCCAAGTGAACGACCAACAGAACCGTCCGCAGACCCTGCTCGAAGCGGCGAAGCGACTGGTCGAGGAACACACCTCCTACATCGCGACGCCGTGGGCCAACCTCCGCGCCGCCATCGCCCGCGAGGAGGCGAAGCAGGCCAGCCTTCAGGACGACGCTGGCCGCTATGCCTACTGGAAGAGCAAGGCGACTCGATACGAGTCCGAGCGCGATACGTGCTACTCCGACTACCAGAAGGAGGCTGCCCGCGCCCAGCAAGCCGAGTCCACCGCCGCGTGGCACAAGGCCGAGTCGGAGCGGCTGAGTGCGGAGCTGGCGAAGACGAAGGAATTCCGAAGCTACGCCGAGGAAGCCGCCAACTTCGGTGGCAAGTGGCGGGAGCGCGCCGAGGATGCGGAGGCGAAGGTGCGCAACCTGCAACGGCAGAACCGCGAGGCGATCGACGAGCGCGACCTGCTTCGGCTCCGCACGGCGACCATCGACAACCTGCGCCAGCGCGCCGAGAAGGCTGAGGCCGAGCTGGCCATGATGGGGAAACAACTAGCCCGATTGGTCGAACTGCAAGTGAACCCACCGATCATGGTAGCGCACCCGTTCGAGGGCGATCCCCAGACGTGCGCGTTCGGCTCGAATGCGTTCGGTGGCAACCGGGAAGTGTCCGAAACGGACGATGACTACGAGGACCCTGTCGACCCCACCACCGGCTTCACCTTCGCCACCTACCGCCGCCTGCTCGAAGCGTTGGGAGGCAAGTCGTGATCCGCCTTGCCAACTACGGTTCCCAGCCCTATGCCGGCTGGGTCAGAACCAAGACCGACAGCCAGTGGCCCGACGCCTGGATGATCGGGGACACCCTCGGCGTCATGGGCGCATGGGAGGGCGATGCGCGCGTGGTCGATGTCAAGGTGACGTTGCAGCCGGGGCAGGTGCTCGAGTTGGATCCCGCTCAGGCGCAGGCGACGACGTTCGCCATCGGGGCGCTACCGGCGAACATCCTCGACCACTTCGGCCTGCCCAAGGTCGGCAACTACTTCGCCACGGTCGAGTCGGTCAAGGTCGACGGCGCCGCCTACGTCGTGGACCTGTCGGCGGTCAGCGACGGGATGCTGCTCACCAACGTCTGGCTGTGGTGGTATCCCGATCAACCTGGATGGTGCCACGGCGAGGTGCTGGTGTGTGCGTCGGACCCCGACCTGCCCGATATGGTGGCGACCATCCCCGCCGACTTCACGCTGCGGCTGGGCACGGCGCACGTGCTCATCCCAGGCGCGGTCCCCGGCGCCCCGCTTCTCCCTGTCGGCGATACGCTGGCCGATGGGCAGGTGCGCGCGTTCCCGTTCGTTGCCATCTGGCCCGAGCACCTGCGCACCACGAGCGACTACAACAGCGCCGACATCGCGCGCAAGTTCGAGGTGGCCGCGAACGGCATCACCAACCTGTGGCCCGGTGGCTACCCTGCGCTGCCGGCGGGTGCGTCGCGGCTGGGGTGGACCCGCTCGCACTGGCAGGGGGCGATTGCCCGGCTGCACGGCTGGGAGTTCGGCCCGCTTGGCCCCGTGGCGTCCGGTGGCCAAACCGGGGCGCAGGAGGATCAGGTGTTCGTCGGTGGCGAGTGCGAAGGGCCGCAGGGTCTCGGCGCCGAGCTGGTCCGCTACCTCGTGGCGCTCGGCACCATGCGCCGGCCGATCCACCACCTCGACGGCGACGGTGACCCAGCCGACCCGGTCGACCATCCGGGTTGTGTGCTGTGGTCGGGGCGCCCGTTCTGGCCTACCTCGACCGACCGGCTTGGCAAGCCCCGCGAGTTGAACGCCGAGCGCGACGAGTCGCACGGGATCTCGGGGCAGGATCGGCAGCACTGGCTGCTGAACACGGTGGCCGTGGCCGCGCGGCTCAACTACTCGCCCGCGCTCCAGTGGGAGCTTCGCACGCAGGCGCTGCACTTCTGCTGGCAGGAGACCGTCGAGCCGTGGCGCGCGACGTCGGACTTCGACAGCGCCAGGTCGATCGGGTGGGCCGGGCTGCTGGTCGTGCATGTGCACCGCAACCTCGCCGATCGGGTGCTGGCCGAGCGCGTGGCCGAGCGGTGGCGGCAGCGGGTGCGGCTGGTCTACATTCCGCGCCTTGGCAGCAAGCCGGGGGACATCTGGGACCCCAGGGCGGACGACCGCATTCGGTGGGAGATTGGCTTGTCGTGGGTCCAAGGGTGGATGCCCGAGCAGCAGGCGGTGGGGTGCTACGGCCTCGACTTGGCGTGCGAACTGGTCGGGCCACCCGAGGGGCGCGAGCTGGCGCTGCGGGGGGCGCATGCCGTCCTGCAGCGCGCGTTCTGGGTCGAGAACGGCCGACACGTCGAATGGGAGCGCATCGGCTACGACGGGGCCAACATGGTCCGCCCGATCGAGGGCCAAGGCGGCCACCGCACCGGATGGTATCTCTCGGCGTGGTTCCCGATGGCGTCCGCCACCGTGCTCCGGCACGACCCGCAGCACGCGCTCGCCCGTTCGATCTGGACCCAGCAGGTGCGCGACGCCAACGGGGGCGGGTCGTGGTTTGCGCCGGAGGTGGTCCGGTGAAGGTCTACCTCGTGTCCACCGGGTCCTACTCCGATTGGAGCGTCCGCGGGCTGTTCTCGACGCGCGAGACCGCGGAAAAGTGCAAGGCGCTGCTGGAGGATGCCAACGCCGTTGAGGAATGGGAGCTTGACGCGCTCGCCGATCGGGTGAGCCGAGACGTCAAGGTGTGGATGGTATGGTCGAAGGAGGGCGGCGTTGTCGATGTCAACCCAGACCGCACCTACGACAACGGCATCGACTCGCTCGGTGGGCGTGAGCGCATCGGCTCCGTGGACTGGTTCCCCGACCACGGCGACAAGATGCGCGTATACGTCGAAGCGGTCGACGAAGCCCACGCGACCAAAATCGCGGCCGACAAGTTCCGCGAGCACGTTGCCATGCGGGGGAACCGGTGAGCGACCTCCCCGACCCCCACGGCTGCCCCCACTGCGGCCACTCCGGCCTCGCCGAGCGATGGGGCGAGACCATCTGCGGCATGTGCGGTGCGCCACGGGTGCATGCGACGCCGGGGTGCCCGGTGCGGAACGTCATGGCCGGCAAGTCGCTGGAGCAGTGCGCGCCGTCCACCACAGCCGAGACCGCGCGCGAGCGGCGGGTGCACGACGGCGGACCGAGAACCGAACCCGGATACCAACCATGAAGTCCCGCCGCCTCATCCTGACGCTCGAATGCGTCACCACCTACACCCTCGCCGAGGTCCGCGCGGCGCTCACGCACGTCGCCCTGAGCCATGGGCGGTGGATCACGCGATACCCGGACAACGAGGACGACGGGATGCCAAACCGCATCGTGCAGGTCCAGGCGAACGCGATCCGGCCGGAGCGCAAGGCGAAGCGCGCCAAGGGGGCCAAGTGATGGAAGGCCCCGACATCGCCATAGCCTCCCTGCTGCTGGCGCTAGCCGTGGCGTCGATCTACGCGCTGCACGCGCGCGTCAAGCTACTTGAGTTCCGATCCGAGCGCGATGCATCAATCTTCCGCGAATGGCGACTGGCAGCGGGGAACGAACTGGACCTGCTGCGCGAACTGGCCAAGAACCACGAGGCCCGTATCGCCTCCCTGGAAGCTGCCGAACGCGCGCGCAAGGAGCTGACCAAGTGACCCCCGACGAACTCGACAAGATCGACAGCGAGAGCGCCCTGGTGGCCTTGTGCGTCGGACCGGATGAACCGCCGTGGGACCGATCCGAGGACGTTGCGACGACCGCACTCCGCTGGCTGGCCGAGCACGCGAAAAGCCCGGCGCTTTTGTTCTCGTCAGCGCGGGGAACTGGAGCTGTGAGGTGCCACGCCACCGCGACCGCCAGCGCCGCCCACACGTGCGACGTGACGCCGTGAAGGCACCCCCCCGTCTCGGTCGCGCTCTCCCCGCCGTGCAGTAGGACGACCGCGGCACGAACGCTCTTGTCGTCCTTGACCTTGACGGCGCCGTGCGTCGCGTCCTGCAGGATCCTGCGCACCTCGGCCCGGGTCAGTTCGTAGACCGGCAGCGCCGGCCGCAGCTCGCCGGCAATTCGTCCCGCGACGTAGGCCGACTCGACGACCTGCGGGTAGCTGGCGCCGTGGGGCACCAGGCGCTCGAGGACCGCGACGTTCGCTACTGAACCGGACGGCTGCAGGACGACAGTGTCGTGCCCTTCGTAGAGCCCGCGGGCGACGACGCGGCGGGTGTCGGTGTCGTAGACGCACCAGCCGGTGGTGGCTCCGGGGTCGATGCCTAGGATCCTCATTCGACGGTCATCGCGTAACGGCCATGGCTCGCCCCAGGATCGACGATCGCCGTTCCTTGGTGTGGTGGTAGCGGCCACTGCGTTTCGCGCGACTGGCGGCCATGTTCCGGCTGTTCTGGCATGGTATCCTTGCGGTGGTGGAGGAAAAACCCCACCCGTCAGCGGCCAGAGGGCGGTGTGGCCGTGCTCCTGGCGGGTAGGGGTGCCGGCTAGGTGCCGGCGGAATGCGTTCGGGAGTCCTTGGCGTCCTTGGTTCGGTTGCGAACGTCCCAGTAGAGCCGGGTCGCGTCGCGCACCTGCTTCGGCACGTCGGGCCAGTTCTTCCAGACGGGCGACGACTTCGCCAGCATCCCCAGGATGTGGCCGGGAACTCGGCGCCCGGCCTTGGCAAAGGCTCGCGCCGTCTGCATGTAGTGCTCGCAACGGGCCAAGTGAGTTGGTTCGGTCATGCTTCGTCTCCGATTCCGCGGATGCCGTGCTTCTCTCGGTACTTCACGCACTCGGTGCACTGGCACATGAGGGACCCGAGTGGCGTATTCTGGATGTGGGAGTTCGACGCGACGTAGCCGGGCGCCGGCCTAGACTGGAACGCCTGCACCTTGTCGGACAGCCAGGACGCCCGGAACGTCTGCCAGTTGCGTTCCGCGCACTCGCGGATGGCTGCTTCCAAGGTCCACCCGGCTTTGTCAGCCTCGCGCTTCACCGCGGCCATGGCCACCGTCGTAAGCTTGGCGTTCTTGGACTTGCGGACGACGAGCCACGAGTCCCACACGTCCTGGCTCACGTCCTCCGGCTTCTCAACGAGGACAGATGCGGCGCGCTTGCGCGCAGCAGGCTTCTCCTTCTCTTCTGCCGATGGAGATGCAGATGCAGATGCCTCTGCATGGGCAGACACTGTGGGACATTGCGGGACTGTCCCGGTCTGTCCCTGCGTGTCCCGGTTTGTCCCCAAGCTGTCCGGGACATTCTTGCGCTGTCGTGCCTCGCGCTTCCGGTTGCGCTCGTACTCCTTCCTCGCTTCCTCGTCCCGCATGTCGCGGAACCTCTCGTAGTTCAGGATGTTCCAGCCGCGGTCGGCTTCTTCGATGCGGCGCCCGTCGAAGTCCTTGGAACGGCTCCACTCGTCCGGTGCCAGGAACTTGGCGATCGCTTCCGCGGCCTTGTCGACAGGGACACCAGCCGCCGAAGCGATGCCGGGGATGCTGGCTCCCACGTAGCCGTGGCGGTCTGACATCGCCAGCATGGTGATCCAGACGATCTTGGTCTCCAAGGGCTCGGTCCAGATGGACGATCGGAGGATGGACGAGAACAGTTTCGCGTAAGTCTCGGACACGTCCGGGACATTAGCTGAACGACACCACGATTTAACCCGCTTTTCACGTCCCGGACAGTCCCGCGAATGTCCCCGTCTGTCCCGGTGCGTCACGGCCTGTCACGCGCTGTCACGATTCGTCACGCTCGGTAACGGTCGGGTAACGCTCCGTAACGCCCTGTAACGCTGCGTCACGGCACCACCACCACCGGGATGCCCGCCTCCCTCGCCTGCCGCACGCAGTCCGCCGTGCCCGCGCCGCCGGGGAACGCAACGACCAGGTCAGGGGTTGGCGGCTCGGCAAGCATGCGGGCGTTCCTGATCGGCCCGGCCGCCTTGCCATAGGTGCGCCACTCGCTCATCACCACCGGAAACGGGTCGTCAGGCACCCCGTTCGCCTCGCACCACGACTTGGCCAAGCTGTCGGCCCCGGTGGCGTCGCCGTGGCGCACGACCATCGAACCGGCCCGGGCCAGGACAGTCCCCAGCACCTCAGCCACGCGCGCCGCGTCGGAGTAGTTTCGGCCGCCGGTGACTACGATGGTGCGCATGCGAGGAAACGAGGGAACGAGAAAAGACCCGCCCCGCAGCGGTCAGGCCACGGGGCGGAAAGAGCGAACCGGGTCCCCGCGAGCGGTCGCATGCGGGGTAGTCCGGCTAGTGTGCTACTCGCCGAATAGGAGCTTGCGCAGCCCGTCCTTGACGGCCTTCTGATCGCCGGCACTGGCTCGCGGTCCTTCGAGCTGCCGCGTCCGCTGCACGTCGAAGCATCCGCTGGCAACCGCCAGGGTGACGAGTCGCGTCGTCATCTTGCCGCGTGTCGCCTCGTCCAGCTCGTCGCTGTTGACGGTGCGCAGCTTGTCGATCGCCTTGGATGAGGCCCGCTTGATGCGCCTCACATCCCGGTCGCTCGCGGCAACCACCTCGTCGGAGCGAAGCAGTTGGTAGCCGACCTTCGGCACGCACGAGAACACCTTGCCCTCGTCGCGGCGCGACGTGTTCAGGGCCGACTGGATCGCCGAACGGAGACGGTCCTCGTCGATGGGGAAGCGGATGGCGTCGCGCATCGCCAGGTAGCTGACGACATCGCCGGGCTTGGCGTCGCCTAGGAGCTTGAGGACGGAGACCGTCGCGGCGGACGGCTTGAAGTTGGGCTGTGGGTTGCTCATGGGGTTCTGTGTTGAAGGTGCCGCGCCAGTGGCGCGCGGCGGTCGTTTCGGATCGCTTCGTTTCGGATCGCTTCGCATCGGCTCGGCTCGCATTGATTCGGATCGCCACGTGTCACGTCACCTCGCGTCGTCCAAATTGTGCTGCCACCGGCTGGATTCGAACCAGCGTCCTCCAGGCTGCTTGGGCCTAGTGCTCTACCACTGAGCTACGGTGGCGTGGTGCCGAGCCAGTGGCGCTCGGCTTGCGTTTCGGTTCGCATCGCGTCTGGTCGAATCAATTCGGGATCGAGTCGCCTCAGCTCGTTTCGCATCGTATCGCGTCGCCTTGCTTTGGCTCGTCTTCCTATGCTGTCAGCTTGCCCCAAGTGATCTTGCGCACTTGGTATCGGCCGTTCGTCCCGCCCTTGCGGGGAGCGAACCTGCCGAACCCGCAGAAGAGACCGCCCTCGCGCACCACGCGCTCAAACAGTTCTTCGGGAATCTCGTCGTCGAGCAGCACCACGTCGAACGTCACGTCCCACTTGTCGATCATGGGCATGCAACGCCAGACGCGGGTGCCGCCGCCTCGCTTGCCGTCAGCGTTCAGGTGGAACCACTGGCCGCGCACCTTCTCCCAGTGCGTGCCTTCGATACGGACGTCGTCTTGCACCATGATGCCGCCCTCGAAGTGCTTCGTGTAGGTGGCATTCCGCTTGCCTGGGATCTTGGCGCCGATGCGCCTCGCGATGAACTGGATCAGGAACTGAACCATCATCGCAGGGATGAGGGCCGTCCCATCCTCGGCGCGATGGATGCGGTTGCGCCAAACGCGCTTCTCGTGATCGTCCGCGGTCTCCTTCTCGCCGCGCGGATCTACGTCGGGGTCGTAAGCCTTGCTTGGGCTGTACGGGGAAATGCCGGTGAGAGAGATTGTTGCTACTCGTGCTGCCATGGTTACTTCTCGTTTCGTTGCTTGTTGTTCTGTTCGCCCGCCCGCCGGCACCTCCGGTAGACCTTCCACCACGTAAGCCCCAGCCGCCTGGCGATCCTCGCGTATCCCCACCCCAGCGCCCGCAAGGCGGCGCACTCCGTCTGCAGCCACTCCTGCCCGATCTGCTCGCCCTCGCGGCGCAGCTTGACCCCGTGAGCCTTCAAGCGGGCCGAGACGTAGTCGGCGCTCGCGCCCACCAGCTTGGCCAACTCGTGCAGCCCGTGCGTCTGGTACAGCTCGGCCAGGGTCGCCGTGGGCACCGACGGCATCGCCGCCGCGTCGACGCAGCGACGGGGCAAGCCCATCCGCAGGGCCAGCCGGGACACCAGCGCGGTGGAGCATCGGAGCGCCTTGGCGATCGCGGCGTTCGGCTTCCCGGCCAGACGCATCTTGCGCAGGCGCTCGAGGTCGATCGACTTGGCCGCGGGGTGCTTCTTGGGGTCACGGATCATGGGGAAGTGTAGATCTTCGCCCCGGCCACGTAGCCGAAGCTGGGAGGGGCGATGCCCCAGAACAGCCATTCTCCTTCCTTGATCGGCTGCATCCCGTTCGTCCGAAGGAACGGCTCCATCGCCTTCGTCAGGAACACCGATGGACGGATGTACACTTGGGTTTCGGCGGCATCCATGAGCCGACGCATCTCGGCAAGCAGATCGAACTTTTGATTCATCATCGGCTGCTCATCTCGCGCTCGAGAAGGATGCGGAATGCAGCCGCAGCCACTGCTGGAACCTGGGCATTACCGACCGCTCGAGATCCGCCCATCCGATCGGCAGGCCCATCAAGAGGTGGCGAAATGCAGCCGCTTCCCCACCACGTAACCGCCTCCCAACCAGATAGAGCATCCTCGCATGACCCGGATGCCGCTGCATGCTGGGCGACCAGTCGTTTGCTTTCGTCGTCACCGCGGGAAGCAAGTAGCCACCATCGGTCGCGCGACTGTGAGCCCCCAAGGTCTGCCGGAGACAACTCGAGAGCCGGCGGGACTCGGTAGCCCATCCCGCGAAGGTCTCGCCATGGTTGCTCGAATGCGGCCAGGGAAACATTCTCTGCGAAGACATAGGCGGGGCGAACCTCACTGACGATGCGGGACATCTCGGGCCACAGGTGGCGGGGGTCGGCGGTCCCGAGGCGCTTGCCGGCGGTTGACCACGGGGTGCAGGGAAAACCACCGCAAACCACGTCGACCTTGCCGCGCCACGGCTTCCCGTCGAACGTGCACACGTCCTCGTGGATTGGGAAGGACTCGAGGATCCCCTCGCGTTGCCGAGCCTCGAGCACCTGGCGGCAGTAGGCGTTGATCTCGACCGCGCCGACGCAGCGGTGACCGAGCAGCTTGCCGGCGAGGATTCCGCCGCCGATGCCAGCGAAGAGGTGTAGCTCTCGCATCGTCACGGCTGTCCCCCGTAGCCGCACAGCAGCTCGCCCTCGGTGAGCCCCGCGGGGAGGCGGGTCGGGCCGCCGAAGGTTGTGGGCGGCAGGATGGGGCGAGGCGCTTCGGGCTCGACCGGCTCGGGGCACGAGACGCCCAGGAGAGCGGCGGCGGGACGGGACAGCCGAACGCGGGCACCGATGCCGGCGCGGAGCATGGCCAGGGCGATGTTGTCAGTCACGGTTGCTTCTCCCGTGCGATCTGCACCAGCTTGTCGACGATCTCGTCCACGGTGAGCGCGGTGTCACCAGCCTTGAGGTAGCGGATCGACTCGATCCACGACTCGCCTTTGCGCCCGGCCACCCACAGCAACGGCCGCAGCGCCCGCCACCGCCCCGCGTCGATGCGGTCTTGGGCGTGCAGGTCGTCGGCTTCCTTCCACTCGTTACGGCACCCGTAGCAAGCCATGCCGCCTGCTTCCCACACGGGCGGGCCTACTTCCTTGACGAGTCGGCTGTCGATGTCGTGGCCGCAGTAGTCGCAGTGCGTGGTGGTCATCGGCTCACCCCCAGTTCGAGCCACGCGGCATGGACAGCGTCGACCAGGTCGTCGAACGCACTTGGCAGCGCCCACAGTTGGCCGTGGATGTTGCGCGTCGAAATCTCCTTGAGACGTTCGACAAACAGCTTCTGCACGTATGCGACGGCACTCGACTGCGCACCAAACGCCTCGGCTGTCCCCTTCTCGACGCCAAGCACTTTCCACCATGGCGCGGTCATAGGCGGACCTCGCCGATCGCCTTGATGGCCGAGCGCGCCAAGATCCTTCCGTTAGTTGCCATCGTCGTCGTCTCCCCCGATCGGTGTAGTCCTGTGCGCCGGCTGCTCGACGTGGATGGTCTCCTGGCGCGCGTCGAGTAGGTCGGCGGGGTGTGGTGTCGAACTCTTCGGCCGTTCCGAATGGTTGGTGATCGCCACCAGAAGCGTCGGCGTCATGCTCACCTGTTCCGCCGACACGCACACGTAGCGCGGATCGTCGATGCGGTGCGCATGCATGTGCCCATGCACGTTGAGCCGGTAGCGGCCGAACTGGTTGGGGTGCACTGGGATGTGAGTCAAGATGCAGCCGTCGAACACGTAGCACGCGGCAACCTTGGTGAAGTGCTCGGCGTATCGCGCGGACGGGAACCGATCATGGTTGCCCATGGCCAACTTCTTGTAGCCGCGCATCTCGGGGATGCGGTCCAGGCGGAACACGTCGCCGAGCACGTAGACCACGTCGCGCTTGGTAACGACGCGGTTCCAGTTCTCGACGATGGCGTTGTCGTGCGCGAACACGTTGTCAAAGCCGCGCAGCTTGGCGGCGAGATGATGGCCGAGGTGGAGGTCGGCGATGACGAATACGCGGCTCATGCGGTTGGCCCCTCCGGATCTTCGGCCAGTGCTTCCTCGACGCGAACCATGAGTTCGCGCTTGCCGCAAGTGCACACCGGATAGGGTGGCAGCGCACCCCACTTCGTAACCACGTCGCAAATCGCGGTGTGGTCGATGAACTCTTCGGCATCTCGCAGCAAGGCCAGGAGTTGTTTGGTGGTGGCGGTCACGATTCGGCTCCGGTCTCGGCGTCCAGGTCGTCGATGGCATACTGCGGCACGATCAACCCCGCGGCTCTCAGCGCCCGCAGTCGGTCGGCGCACTCCTTGGCGCTGTCGTCGTTGAACGACTGCCCGGCCGCCTCGTGGTCGACATCCTGCCACTCCCAGTTCGACTGGTCCTCGATCCACGCCGAGCATTCGGACCAGTAGAGCAGGTAGCCACCGGGCGAACTCTCAGCCGGTGGCGTCGGGACCGGCTTCAACGGTCGATACCTGCGCCCCGACACGCACGTCGTGAACCCACCGCTGACATCGGCGTAGACGTAGACGTCCGACTGGTAGCAGTCCGATGACCATCGGCAGTAGCTCATTGCGCACCTCCGCGGGCCGCGGCGATGGCGGCACGAAACGATGGCAGCATGCGTTGCGCGTCGTTGCGAAGCGGCTCGTGATTGATCTCCCACCGACCGAAGACTCGCCCGGTTTCTTTGGCCATGTTGCCGAGAATAGTTTCGGCAGAACTGACCGCCTCCACCAGCGCCGCGAGCTTCCCGCGCAACTCCGCGACCTGCCCCGACAGGAACAGCTCGGAATGCGCCGACTCGGCTGCTGCGAGCTTCGCCTTGAGCGCGTCCCGCTCAGCCTCGGCCCGCTTCGCCGCCGCCTCAGCCTCGCCGCGCATCTTCCGTTCCGCGTCCAGCTCGGACTCGGCGCGGTCGCGTTGGGCTACAATCTCCTGCACTGCCTTCAACAGCGTCTTGCCGTTGTGGTCGCCAACCGCCTCTTCGCCTCTGACCGCGCCTGCCGCTGCCCCTTCGCCCCCGCTCGGCCTCGGCGCGGTCGCGTTGGGCTGCGATCATGTTCCGATTCGCCTTGAGCAACGCCACCTCCTTGGGCACGTGACTCAGGAACTCGATCGACACTCCCATGGTGCACATGCCGTCAGTGGCGTTGCAGCAGTCGACGGCGATCTTGCGCAGCGCGTCCCGCTCAGCCTCGGCGCGGTCTAGGTCAGCGAGAGCCCTGGCGCAGTCGGCTAGCACGAGGTCGACATCGCGCGGGTTCGCCGGGATTCTCATCGCAGCCATACCGCTGCAAACGGTGGTGATGGCCGCTTCGATGCGTGCCGGCAACTCCTCGCGCTCGGCCTTGGTCAGTGGGGTGTGGGTCACTTGTAGTCCCTCAAGTCGGCGATGAACGCTGCCGCGTAGACAATGGCTGGGATCGACAGCAGCATCGCGGCCCACCACGGAGCCCATACCCATGCGACCACGAGCGACGCCGCGTAGATGATGGCGAACGACCACACCATCGGGCGAAGGTCAATCATGGCTTGGTCCTCTTGCTCTTGCTCTTGCGCTTCGGGGCGGGGCTGTCTGGCCACTTGATCTTGAGACCGATCAGCCTGGCCAAAGCCTCGGCGTGCTCTTGGAACTCGACGCTGGCGGCACGGAACCGAGGCTTGCCGTCGACCTCTTTGAACAGCGTCATGCTCATTCCTCGCTTGTCGCCCGTCACCATCAAGGCGATGCTCAGGAAGCGCGCGGCGGCATCCATCAGTTCTTGGAGCTTGCTATCCACGGTGAGTCCCCTTGCGGCGCTTCGGGGCGGGGCGGATCTCGACGCGGATGATGCGCGGGTTGTCGATCATGTTGTCGCCACTCCACAGGACCGCGGTGTTCCTGATTCGGAAGCATCGGCGCTGGCGGATGTCGCCCTTGTCACCAAGGACGCACCACCCCAGGACCGGCTTGACCGGCTTCGGCTTGGACTTGGTCACTTGCGTCCTTGGATGCGCCGCACGTAAGAGTTCCACGCGGCGACTGGGTAGAGGTTGGTGTTGGACTCGACTTTCAAGACGTGCTCGCGGGTCTGGCTAAACTGGCGGCACCTGATGACGTATCCAATGACCTTCGGCTTGCGACCGCATATAGGGCACAGGGCCGGCATGGGTGGGATGCGCACCGGAGCGGGGGCGGGCGGGATGTTGGGGTTCGCCACTTGGTATCCTCGCGGAAATGAATGAGCGTGGCACCGGAGTCGAACCGGATGTCTCCGCATCCCCCGCGATCCGACAGCGGATTCGGGCCATGCGGTCGGGTCACCGTGCCCATCCGCCACACGTGTAAATGCCCCGACGTGCCTCTCAACACGCCGGGGCGGTCCCATCTCTCTCGCCATGCACGCGGCTCCTACAGCCACCTCGACCCCTGGCGCCGCAGCCTCACAGCAAACGGCGGGGATGTCGTGGGTAGGTAGCATGTGGAAGCCTCGCTGGTGCAAGGCTAGCACATTAGCGGACCGTGCGCAAGTGTGCGCTTTGGATTACCGTTTCGACGCCTCGGATGCGATCCCCGTCAGCATCCCGCGCCCGTAGTCCACCGGGCCGGTCGGCTCGAACTTGCCCGCGTTCGCGTCCATCGCGTAGCCGATCGGCTTGCCCAAGGCGGACACCGGGACGCCCGTCAGCAGCGTGAGCAAGGTCAGCACGTCGCGCACGTTGCGACCGCTCAACTTGCCCTGCGCCACGTTCTCCGCGGTCTTGGCAACGCCGAAGGTCGCAGCCTCCAACGCGGTGATGCTCGGGGCGAGGCTCATCCGGTCGTCGTAGGGGCTCGAACTGGACACGCCGCGGATCACCGCGTTCACCGCGGGGCCGACGCCGGGGAGCAGGCTCACCGCGCCCTTGGCGTTCGCGGCGAAGAACCACGCGGCCAGGTCATCGCTGTAGCCGTCGCCTTCCTCGTCGTCCCACTTGCCCGCGAAACTCTTGGCGATGGCATCCGCGATCAGCGTCGGCGCACCGAACCCGAGCACGTAGAGCATGGCCAGCCGCCCGGCGCCCTTGCGACCGAACGCGCCCCAGCCGAGTTCGCGGAAGAGCTTCCGATACTCGCTCGCGTTGAGGTTGGCGAGCATGTTGAAGTAGCCGCTGAACTGCGTGAACAGCTTGACGAACGGGGTCGACGCCTCGAACCGGGCAAGGCTCTCCGGGTCCCGGCTGCCCTGCGTCAGGCGCACCGCCGCATCGGCCTTCTGCACCGCCTCCCGTTCCGCCGTGGCCGGGTCGATGGCCCCCTGGGCTTCGATGCTCTGGTTGTAGGCGCCGAGCCACGTAACCACGTCGACTTGGTTCTGGAACGCGCTCTGGAGGAAGTAGGCGTGCCGGTCGCTCCACTTCTTCACCTTGTCGAACTTCGTCGGGTTCACCAGAACATCGTTCATGGTGTCCGCGATCTCGAACGTCTGGTTGTCCAGCCGGGTCGCCATGTACTCGGACCGCTTCGCCACCTCGGCGGTCGTTTTCCTGAAGTCGTTGACGTAGGTAGCCAGCCCGCCCTTGAGGTAGCGCGGCGACACCTTCAACGCGGCCGGGAAGTAGCCAGTGAGCTGCTGCACGGCGTTCGACAGGTTGGCGAACATCGCCGACATGCCGGTCCGCTTGCGCACGGCGTTCCAGAACTTGTTGACCAGCGAGGATGGGTCGCCCTCCATGGTCTGTTGCTGCGCCGCCCGGTTGAGCCAGGGAAGGATCAGGTCGTTCACCGCGGTCGAGTCCACCCGGCTCAGGGTCGCGGATACGGCGCGGTCGTTCACCACCTTGAGCACGCTGCGGATGGCCGGCTGGACGTGGATGAACCGAACCACGCTGTCCAGGTGCGTCGCGATCTTGCGCACGTCCAGGCTCAGAGCCTTGGTGTAGCCCTCGACGCGCGACTTGCCGAAGCCGGCAGCCACGGACGGTTGCGAGTTGCGGAAGTCGGCCTCGAGTTCCGCCAGCTTCTGGTGGACGTCGGCGTCCCGCACCAGGAACCCGTCGACCTTCGCCGGGACGTAGCCGCCGCGGTAGGTGGCGGTGCTGCCGTCCTTGAAGGTCTGCGTCCGCGCCGACGCCTCGACCTCCTTGAAGTAGAAGCCGTTGATCTCGTGCCACGCCTTCTGCGCCTCGGGCTTCAACGACTCGGTCAGATCCCACACCTTCTGCACCCAATCGAAGTGCCGCTTGTCTAGCCGCCCCTCGGCGATCATGCGCGCGATGAAGGCGTCCCATCGGTTGGTGACCAGCGCACCTTCCGCGTCCACGTCGCCCCACCCTCGACCGAGCAGCAGCTTCCGGTAGTTGCTCTCGTTCCCGGTGTGCAGCAGCGCACCCAACAGCGTCTCCATGCCGCCGCCGCCGTTGTCCGTGCCGAAGGTGTAGCCTAGTTCTGGCGCGTCGATCTTGCCCTGGGTCCACTCGATGGTGCCGAGCAGGTCCACGTAGCTCTTGACCACCTTGTTCCGCTGCACGCGGTAGGCGTCGATCGCCTGCTGCACCGGGCGCCAGACGTAGCGCGTGAACGGGCCAGCCTTGCCACCGTCCAGGGTGTCGGCCCAATGCTCGACCCGCTTGAGCGCCGCCCCGATCTGGTGAATGCCGCGGATCGCCCGTTGCCCCTTGGTCACGTCGGCGCGCTCGCCGGGCAGCACCTCGGGCACGCCGATCTCGCCCAGCCGGGCCAGGACTTCCCCGGTCACCTCGGCCAGCTCGCGCTTCTGCCCCTCGACGGTGATCTGCCGGGAACGCTTGCTCGCGTCCCACAGCGCGTCGACCGTCACCACCAGGGCGCGGAACTCCTCCGTGGTCAGGTCGCGGTAGTCCCTCGGGGTGTCCACCACCCGCGCCAGGGTCGGTTCCATCTCCGCGTAGAGCGTCGGGTTGTACTCCCGCAGCGCCTTCACGTAGGCACCCGGTGGTTTGTCGCCCTTCGGCCCGAGCCCATACCACGCGAGCACCGCGCGGCCCGCGGTCACGAAGTCGACGTTCCGGGTCTTGGCCAGCTTTGCGTCGGGGCGGAAGAACCGCTTGAACTCGCCCTTGGCGGTGTCCACCTCGCGCCGCGCCTTCAACGCCTCGGCGGCCATGTGGCTGTGCAGCAACTGCTGCCGCTTGGCGCGAACCGCCTCGACCATGTTGCCCGCACGGGCTTCCTTGGCTGCCAGACGCGCGCTACGGGCCTCTGCGAGCGCGAACGTCCTCGGCGTGAGTTGCCGCACGGGTAGCGCCGCGATCGCCTCCCTGGCAGCCTCCTGGGCCGCCTGGACCATGATCCGCACGGGCTCGGTCGACTTGGACAGCCAGCGCAGTTCGGTTGCGACGAACCGCATCCGCGCCTCGTTGTGCAGGGCTTCCTCGACGGCAGCCTCCCGCGCCTCCGGGGTGGCCATGTCGCCGTGCCGGTCGAGCATGAGCGCATCCGCCTCGGTCTCGATCCGCTCGGCCAGCGTAGGGGCTTCCAAGATCGCCTTGAGCATGGCTTCCCCGCTGCCGAACCCCAGCGCCTCCGCGGCAACGTCGGGCATCAGCCCGCCCTGTTCGATGGTCAGCCCCTCCAGCTTGGACAGGTCCGCACCCGGCAGCATCGCCTCGACGGCGGCACGGTTGAGCCGGTGGTTGGGGTCTCGGTCGCCCTGCGCCTTGGTGCCGTCCTCGTTCAGCAGCTCGCCCTTGCGCAACCAGCGGATGGCCCGGTAGATCGGCTCCCCGGAGACCCGCAAGCCGACCTCGCGTTCCGCCTCCCGGCGCAGCTTCTCGTTCTTGCTCTGCAACTGCTTCGTCAGCCGGGCACGCGCGCCCGTGAGCCACTGCATCTGCCGCAGGGACGCCTTGCCCAGGTCCGTAACCGAAGCCTCGTGCGCCTCCGCGATCGACTGCTCGTAGGCGGCGAACTCCTCCTCGGTCATGCCCGACTCTTCCAGGGTCTGGAACAGCGGCTTCATGTCGCGCACGGCTTCCGCCTTGGCGATCGCCTCGTCCGCAGCCACCAGCCGGCCCATGACGCCGCGCACCTCGGGCGTCAGCGCGGGGAGGTCCCGGCCGAACTCGGCGCGGTAGTTCGCGTTGAGCTGCCCCACGATGTCGCGGTACACGCTCACCAGCCACGCCCGGAACTGCTCGAACAGCGTCCGCAGTTCCGCGGATGGCGCCTTGCCCTCGTAGAGGAACACCTCGAACGACCGCGCGAACGCCTCGTGGTGTGGGCGCTGCTCGTCAAGCGACATCGCGTTCCACGTGGCCACGTCCGCAACGCCCGTCCAGGTGGCGAAGGTCTGGAAGTCGGCAGCGGCTCGGGTTGCCTCGGGGTTCGCGGCAAGCTCGGCGAGCACGTGGAGGTAGAAGTGCCCCAATTCGTGCAGGAGCGTCGATAGGTTCGCGGACTTCGACGGGTCCGGGCTCTCCATCAGCATGATGGTCAGCGTCTTGGGGTCGAACGTGCCCTTGGTGTCCTGCGCCAGTCGACTCCGGCGAACGTAGCCCTCGGGCGAGTATCCCCATTCGTGGATGCTGTCGCCGTTCGTGAAGATGTCGGAGGCAGCCACCTGCATCGAGATGATCTTGCTGCCTTCGTCGAAGCGGTCGCCATGCATCTCCGCGTACTTCTTGCTGATGGTGACCCAGTCCCCCGGGTTGATCTTGGCGTCCTCGATCTTGGCCGAGACCGCGCGGTAGATCGTCACCTTGGCGTCAGGCTTGCCCTTGAACTTCTGCACCGCCGCGAACGTCGCCTTGTCCAGCGCGGGCTCGCCGGTCCCGTAGAACTGCGCCGCCTTCGGTCCGTAGACGTCGTCCGGGTATATCTCGACGCCCGTGCTCTTGCCGGTCACGTCGTGCAGCGGCGCTCCGCTCTTGCGCCAGGGCGCTTGGTGGCCGCCCTGGTAGTCCTCGGCTACCTCGCCCTGCCGGAGGATGTTCGGGTCCGAGGGGTCGAAGGTGCCGCGGTTGTTCACGCTCTTGATCTGCTCGGGGCGGAAGGCGATGTAGCTGTCGGCCTCACCGCGGTAGACGCCACCTTCGAACTGCCCCTCGACCTCGTGCGAACCCTTCCGCTGTCGTCGCCCTGCGAGCTCCGGGCGCCACCTGAGCGCCGCGATCGGGCCTTCAGAACCGGCGTCGGGAACTGCTCCGGACCATCCGACACCTCAACGCCAGCTTGGCGGACGTAGTCGAAGAGCGCGTCACGAACGAACCAGCCGCCAGCGTCCTCCATGCGCAGCGGATTCTTGATGGCCAGCCAGAAAGCCCGACTGCCGCCAAACTCCTTCGCTTGCGCCTCGTCGCCGAAGTGAGCGCCTACCGCGCCAACCAAGTTGCCCCTTCCGCTTGGCATGCGGAACTGCTCGAAATCGCCACCGCTTCGGCTTCCATGGTGCACCACCAGCGGCTTGCCCTTCTCGTCCACCACCTTGCTCTCGCCAAACCAGTTGGCGAACTCGGGCGAGTCCGTCTTGGTCTGCTGGAACGTCTCCCGCGCCGCAACCGCACCGCGCACCACCTGCAACGGGAACCGCGCCACGAACTCGCTCGGCGTGATCCCCAGCCCATACGCCTGCGTCTCCGCGAACGCGGTCAGGAACGAGGCGACCGTCGAAGCCTCCTGCTCGGAGCGCCCGGCTTGCAGAATGCTCGTGCGGTAGTCCTCGCGCACCGTGGCGCTGCTGTCCGCCCACTCCTTCGAGGTGGCCTTGTATGCCTCGATCAGCGCAGCCGCCTCGGCGGTCCGCTTCGGCTCGTCCTTGGCGAACTGCCGCAGTTCCTCCAGGCTCATGGAGGCTTCGGACAGCCGCAGATGCGGCAGCAACGTCTCGCCGAACGTCGTGCCTTGCAGCTTCCCGATGTAGGTGGCCGTGGGGAAACTCGCGCTCTCCAGACCCTTCTCGCGCGCCTCGTTCAGCTTGGCCGCGATCTCGGGGGACTTGGCGGACAGGTCCTCGATGGTGAGCCCGTCCTGCCGCAACGCATCCAACGCCGCCTCGGTCCGCACGTAGGTCGTGGCACCGTCCGACCCGCGCGCCGTGGCCGCGAGGAACTCAAGCCGGGCGTTCGGTGCCCGCTTGGCCACCTTGCTCTCGCCCTGCTGCGCGATCGCGTCCTTCAGGAACTGCTGCTCCACCAGCGACTGCCGCGCCGTGAGGCTGTCACCCACGAACTGGAACGCGGGGCCGGGCAGCGCGGGCAGCAACATGCCCTGCGCGGTCTTGCCGGCGATCTCGCCGAGCTGGCCCATGATGTCGGCCCAGGTCATCGCGGGCAGGTCGGGGCGGGACACCGCTCGAGCGACGCCACCGGCCGACATGCTCACCGCTTCCTGCAAGACCTCGGTGCCGATCTCGCTCAGGTAGCTCTTGGCGTAGGATCGCGCGAAGCGGTCGAACGCGGCGCCCGCGGTCTCGCTCACCAGCTTCCCGGCCACCTTCTTCGTCGCCAGCTTGGCGAACGCGCTCTTGAAGGGCGCCGCGAAGTAGTGCATCCCCACCATCTCCAAGGCACCGTTCACCGGGGCCACCACCCCGAACGCCGCCTTGGCCGCGGTGTCCTTGTCGATGCCCTGCGCCAGCATGTCCTCGTAGGCGTTGCCGCCCTCGATCATCGCGGACAGGCTGAACCCCGCCGCCGCGGTGCCGCCCGTGAACGCCGCGCCGGCAGACAGCGGACCGCCCAGGGACGCCAGCCCCGCCGCCGCGGCACCCGCGCCCATGGCCAACGGGACCGTGCCCGCCATCTGCCCGAGGGTCTGCGCCGTCGCCGCGGCGATGCCGCTGTCCTGGCCAGCCTCGCGCATCGACACGTTGAGCCGGTCGAGTTCGGCCTGCTCGTCGGGGGTCATCCATCCGAGCGCACGGCGCACGCCGAGGTAGCCGCGCTGGTTCGCGGCCATGCCCGCCTCGCCCTGCCGGCCCAGCCACTCCCAGGTGCTTTCGGTGGCCTTGAGGTTGCCAATGTCGTCGTGGGCCAGGCGGACGAACTCGATGTCGCCCATGCGCGACAGGACGTTCGGGTACTTCTGCTCCAGGTCCTGGAAGCGGATGGCCCGCCGCTTCATCGCCTCGCGCGCCACCTCGATGTTGTCGGCCACCATCGCACTCGGCAGCCCGAGTTCCTTGGCGATCTGCTGCGCCTCTGCGGCAACGTCGGGGTCCGAGTTGACGGCGACGCGCCAGACCGTTTGTAGCTCGCGGTCGGCCTGCTCCACGCGCTGCTGCCGCTGCCGCACCACCAGGGCGTCCCACTCGTTCGGGCCGCTCGACTGCGGCTCCTGGAACGGCACCTCGGCCATGGACTCCCGCGCCGTTCGCAGCAGCCCTTCCAGGTCGGGAGTCGACGGCTTCGGGATCTCGATGCCGCCAGACGTTGGCTCAGGCGCTGCGAAGTTGCTCACTTCTTCCTCTGGAGTTCCATGCGGTGTTCGGTCAGGCGGCGGCGGATGCGGTTCGCGTCCAGGTCGTAGTTGCGCAGGTAGCTGCCGTGTTGCTGAATGAGGTCCTCAACAAGCTCGTCGTGCTTCTCTTGCGTAAGCGGTGGTAACCCGATCCCAGCGTAGGCGCTCACGTAGCCGTCGTACTGCATCGCGATGTACTCGGCGCCCTGCTTCTGCTTGCGGCTCGAATCGCGCAAAGCCTGCTGGCGCTGCGCGGTCTCCGCGGCCCACGCCGCCTTCCTGGCGGCGGCTTCTTCCTCCGCGGTCTTGGGGATGACCACGGGCTTGGCACCGGCCCGCCACGCCTCGCGCTCCTGCCACTTGGCCAGTCGCGCCGCTTCCGCATCCTGCGCCGCAGCCTCCTGCATCTGGTGGTTGCGCTCCCCCAGGACGACGTCGAACGCGGTCGCCATGGCCAGCTCCGTCACTTCGCCGGTCGGCACCACGCGGGCATACTGCTGCGGGTCGTTCTGCTTCAAGGAGTCCAGGTACTTCAGGATGTCGTCGCGGTATGGCTCCATGCGCCGAGCTTCAATCTGCCGCCCGTCCGGGACCGTGACGAACGACTCCTGGCGCTGCTCCTGCGTCGGGCGCTGAAAGAAGTAGACTTTGCCAGCGGCTCGCGTCTCGACGTAGTTCGCGGAGAGTTCCTTGCCCGCCTCGCGCCAGTCGTCCGACGTTGGATGGCGCCCGCGCGTTTTCGCGGCCACACGTTCGCGCATTGCGTTCCTCCACTGGAGCGCCTTCAGCGTGTCGGTTGCCTGCACCTTGCCGTCCGGGTCCAAGGCGGCGATGCCGTTGGCGATCATGGACTCCTTCAGCAACTCGTCCTCGTCGAGGTTGACGTACGACTTGCTTGCCGCCGCCGCCGCCTCGGCCACCGATCGGTTGTAGTTCTCCACGGCCCTGGCTTGCGCCTCAACGGTGGCGCGGGTGGCGCGGTCGTAGCGGTCCATAAACGCGGCCAGCGTCCTGTCGTCCATCTGCGGGCGCATCGCGTCGATGGCCTGCTGCCTGGACTTGAAGGAGCCAACCATCTGCTCCGCGTTCAGGCTGGCGTAGAGCCCCGCCTCGGTGGTGATCCACTGGCCGCCCTGCTGGAGCCACTGCTCGGACTCCTCCAGAAGCCCGAGGTCGTCCAGCTTCTGGCTCATCGCGGTCGGCATCATCCGCAGAGCCCAATCCGCCTTGGTCCGGTTCTGCTGCGCCCACGCTTGGAACTCCTCGCGGGCGTCGGAACGCGCCTGGCTCCTGCCGGCCCGCCGCTCCTGATCGTTGGCCCGAAGGTGCGACAGCGCCGTCTTGTAGACGTCGGTGGTAATCTTCCCCGCCTCGAAGTCCGCGGCAAGCGCCTCGTGCTGCTGCTGGAGAGACGGAAGGCCGCGCCCGAGTTGAAGCGCCATCCGAATTCCGGTCTGTTCCTCGTCCGCTTGTGCGACAAGCTGTCCAAGGGCGCCAGCCTTGTCCGGCGCCACCTCGTCCCGATACTGCGCCAAGTGTGCCTGCGCCTCCTTGGTCATCCCGCGCCCCACCAGCCGCTCCACGATGTGCCCGTGCAGCTCCGTCGTGGCCGCCGACCGCAACGCCTTCTTGCCCTCGTCGCCGATGCCGGCCAGGTCGGCGTAGTCGTCAATCGCGGTCAGGAGGCTTCCGTGCATCACCGGCCATTCCTGCGTGCCCCACGCGGCCACCGCGTCCTGCCCGATCGACTTGGCCCGAGCCTCGGTCTCGCCCATGGCCCACACGCGCCCTTGGTGCTGCTCGTGCTCGTCCATCGCGGCAAACGCCCGCTGCTGGCGACGGTTCGCGATCTCCGCGAACTGCTCCCGCTGGCTGGCCGAAAGGGCCGACTCGATCGCCTCGCGGCGTTCCTTGAGGAGTCCTTCCGCCCGCCGCCGGGTGTCGCCAACCGCGTTCTTGCCCACTGTCGATAGGTAGCCCTTCTCGGGGTCCTGCATCGTCTCCCGCACGCTCTCGGCCATGCGGTTGTCGGCTTCCGTCAGGGCCGCCCGGTCGATGTTGTCCTTCCACTGCTCGCCGAGGCGCAGGCCGATTGCGGCCCCGCGCATCATCGCATCCTGCTCGCCGTTGTCGCCGGTCGGCTGCACACGAGGTGCCGCGGTGCCGGGTGTCTGCACCGGCTGCGGGCTCACACCAGGAACGAAGTCGATTCTCATGCGGACCCTCCCGAGGAACCGAGAAGCGTAGCCAGGCCCGTCACGACTTGTGAGTATCCGGTGATACCCCTGGCGGTGCGTCGCGTGTTGGCCGCGGAAACCCTGGCAATGTCCGCTGCGCTGCGCTGGTTCTGCGCCTGGATCCGCAGCGCCGCCGCCCGGCGAACCGCGTCGCTCTTGATCGTCATGGTGTCGATCTCCTTCCGAAGGTCCAACGACGCCAGGACCTCGGCCGAAGATCCCACGCCCGTCTGGATCCCGCTTGCCGCTTGCGACGCCACGACGTCGGCCCGGAACTGCCCGGCCTGCATCGTGTATTGCCCGAGGGCCTGCTTGCCCGCGTCAAGCACGGCCATCGCGTCCAGCTCGCTGCTGCGCGCGTCCAGGTTGCTGGTGAACGCCTCGAAGTCGAGCGAAAGCGCCTGTTGCTTTAGCTCGCCGCGGCGGGACATGGCCTTGTAGTAGCCGCCCACCATCTCGTAGACCGCCCCGAGGATGTTGCCGTTAGAGGTCCCGCCTCCTCCGCTCTGGCTTGCCTCGGCCGAGGCCGTCGTACCGCCGCGGTAGCCCTCGGCGTATGGCCCCTGACCCCTGGCCCCGAGGCCCGCGTCGAACCCGCCCCCCTGGGCAGTGCTGACGTAACTGGGGTACTGCGCACCCCCGTAGCTGTAGCCAGACGCGAGCGGCCCATAGCCACCCGCGCCGAGCCCCGACGAATAGGGTGGCGGACCGTAAGTGCTCATCTAGCCTCCGATGGATACCTCGAGAACCTGACCCACCACCGTAACCGGGAGCGGGGCGCTCTGCCGCAACCATACCTGCCCGTCGTCGGTCCAACGACCGTCGATCGGGACCATGACCTGTCCCGTCACGAACTCCCCGGCGTTGTCGCCGCGGGGATCGGACGACCGCAGCAAGGTCGAGTTCGGCCCCACGTCGAACGTGCCCGAGTCGACGCAGCGCATCCAAACCCGGTTGACGTTCTTCGTGCGGCCATGGCCGGCCGCTTCGATCTGCACGGCCAGCGGCATCGTCTGTAGGTCGCAGGTGAACGGGAGCCCGACGTGGACCACGCTTGCCGCGGTGCTCAGGGTGATCGAACCGCCCGATACCGTCTTGCCGGTCACAACCAGCCCATCCGCCAGGACCGATACCGCCTCGGCGTTCAGGTGCGAAAGCTCCGTGATCGTCGTTGCCGCGGTGCTGTCGTAGGTCAGGCCGCAGTCCACGCAGAAGCTGTCATCTAGCGTCGCCGGGGTCGCCTGCGCCCCCATGCGTTCGATCGTCGTCGTGGCCACGCCGCCAAGGTTGCGAGCGACCACGACGTAAAGGCGATCCTCCAGCCCTTCGGGGATCGAACAAACGCTCTGGAACAGCCCGTCGGTGTCGTGCCAGTGCCACGCCCCGACGTTCTCCTCGGGGATGTAGGTAAGCCCCAGCAACCGCCCGTCGTCGCTGGTGAACCACGCGATCGGATACGGGGACTTCGAGAACGTGCTGTCGATGATCTCGTGCCCGTCGAACAGGTGCGAAGCGCGAATCGACAGGTCGCCGGTGACGTAGCTATCGACCTGCGCGGAGAACCCCATCTCGCGCACGTGCCCACCTCGAGCGGCGCAGAACAGGAGCGTCGAGTTGACGATGATCGGGGAAACGCTCGTGCACCCGACGTAGCTCTGCGCGCGCACCGCGATCGTGGTCGGCGTGATCGCATCCGAGTTGACCGGGGTCACGCGATACTCGCCCGTGTCCGTCATCAGCAGCAACTGCTGCAGCGGAACGATGTGGCGGATCTCCGCACGCTGCCGGCTCGCGATCGAGAACGAAATCCGATCGGTCGACTGCACCGGGATGTGGTAGACCATGTCGCTCTCGGTGCCGATCCGAGAAGCCCATACCTGCTGCGGCCCGTCCGCTGTGTTGGCCACCCAGCGCCGCTGCTCGAAGTGCGCCACCGCCGCCGGGTATCCGCCTGCCAGCGAATCGTCGAGCAACGGCGGGGTCGATCCCAGATCGGGGCCAATGTTGTCGTCGATGAACTCCGTCGCGACATTCGCGTCCACCTGCCCGATGTAGCCGTAAAGCCCGTTCGTCTCCTTGTAGACGTTGAGCCGGTCAAGCGGCGTTGCGTCCCCAGGGGTCAGCGTCAGCGTGTTGCGCGCCTCCCTGGCTCGCAGGTTGTTGAGCACGTCCAGCGAAACGCTCTGCTCGCTCTCGATGCCGTTCGTTCCGACAGCCGTGGCAACGTAGGTCTCCGTCGCGTCCTCGATAGTCCCGATGTACTGCACCGTCCCGCTGTTCGCGGTATACGTCCCGGACGTTGCGAGGGCACCGGCACCGTAAAGGACTACCGCCTCGAACGTCGTCAGCGTCGGAACCGCCGCGACCATGTAGTTACCGTCCGCTACGAACGCGCCCGAGGGAGTCGTTGCCAGCATGCCTGACAGACGGATGACATCTCCCACGCCTAGGCGGTGCTGCGCATAGGTTGTCATCACTCCACCTACGGCCGCCGTAATGACGTGGTAGATGCCAGGTAGCGCAGTGTCGAGCGTCACCGTGGGCGGCTCGATGCTCGCGCCGAACGTCACCGCGACGTACTGCCATTCGAGCTCCCCGTAGCGGCGCAGCTCGCCGATCGGGTGCGCGTTGCTGGCGATCGAAAGGACGTCGTTGCTCTGGCTGAACGTCAGCGAGAACAATTCGTCGTTCGTGTAGGGGTGCGGAATCTCGTAGATGTCGTCCTCGAGCGCGAGCCAGTAGGCTGGAGCCGAACCGGGAACTTGCTGCGCCACCCCGTTCACGGACGGGTTGGTCGCACAGTAGTAGTTGACGAGGCCGGCGCCCGCGTCGTACTTCACCAGGTCCATCGGCGCGTAGTAGCCCTGGAAGCGGTGCCGCTTGGATCCGCTGGTGTCGCCGTCGTCGGTGATGTCGATGGCCGTCCCGACCAACGCCAGCGCGAACGTCTCCGCTACCTTGATGACCGTCGCCGAGACTTGGATGGCGAAGTACTCCGTAAGTGCCACCAGCGGAGCCGGCAGCGTGCCACCATTGTCGGCCGTGAATGTGATCGAGGTCCCTGTCACCACGCCATGGCTCGGGATCGTCAGCTCGTTGGTGCCAACATCTACGTCACCCTCGACGAACGTCCGGTTGGGGATGTAGGTCGGTGGGGTCGTCGAAAGTTCGACGCGCGCCCCGTCCTGGTAGAAGCGGAAGTATCCCTCCCCCATCTCCAGCAGCAACGTCAGCGTCGGGCTCACCGTGAACTTGTGCAGCCGCGCGATGCTCGTGCCGTACTTCGTGGTCCCCACGTACTGGAACCCGGGACGGGACGCTACCGTCCCCGTGGGCCTCACGATGAAGTTGCGCAACCGTGCGGCACCGCTCCTGTACTTGCCGTCTTCGACGCGGCTGTACATGTCCTCGCTGATCTCGCCGCCCGCGAAACTCTGCTGCAGCGTGCGCGTGTTCGTCATCGAGTCACCGCCCCGTGATACTGCGAGGGTTGTGCGTCATGCGAGCCGACCGCTGCGTGCCCTCCGGCTCGCCCGCCTTGGCAAGGATCGCCTCCGCGATGCGCAGGCAGTTCACGACCTGCTCGGCACCCTTGTCGCCCTTGATGAGCGCCCCGGCAAGATCCGCAGCCAGCAGCCACGCCAGCGCCTTCGTGAACCACGCGGGCCACAGCGCCACGTCGCACACCTTCGCCGTGTAGCGCAGGGATGCGTCCTGCAGATCCGAGTAGAGAACGCGGTTCCCGTCTACGTCTTGCTCGATCGTGAACACGACCTTTGGCAACTGCGTCGGCGACAATTGAACGTCGCTCGGTGTCAGCCAGTCCGTTGCCACGAGCGCGTGGTCGTCGTCGCTGTCGGTGACGTACACCGCCTGCGGACGAAGGCAGTCGGCGGGGACGCCATAGGCGTAGTCCCACTGGTCCCACTCGCTTTCGATCGCCACCAGCGTCTTTCGCCGCGTCGCGAACGACCACGGGCGCCGGCCCAGCAAGTCGTTCCTCGTCGTGGTGTAGAACCGCGCGCACAGGCTTGCCGTAAGCGAGCTGTCGACCGTTGGGTCAAGGCTGCTGATCGGGCTTTCCCCGATGTAGGACAACGCCAGGTTGCACACCGTGACCTCGTCCAGCTTCTCGGTCACCGCCAGGGCAAGCTCGATCAGAGAGCCCATCGACTCGGCCGCGAGTTCGCCGTTCAGCGCCTCGCCCTCCCCGTCGAAGTGCAGCGGATCGAGTTCCTGCTGCGGACTGTCGTCCGTCGAGAAGGTGGCCGCGAACCCGTCAAGCGCCGTGAACTTGGTGATCGCCGTGTTCACCACGTCCTCGGTGTCCACGCCCTCGCTGCCCCACGGGTACGCCGGCAGGCTCGCATGGACCACGGGAACCTTGGCGTCGTCCCCGTAGGGGCTCAGGTCGGCGTCCGCGATGACCTTGCGAAGCCACCCGTAGAACCCGGGCAGCAGCGTCTCGTAGAGTTCGCGCCCCACCGCGTTGCCGGCCTCCGTCTCGCCCTGGAACCCGAGCACGCCGAGGATCTTCAACGGCTTCGTGTTGCCCTCGGCCGTCAGCGCAGCCGGCGCCGCAGTGGCAACCAGTGTCTGCAGCCGCGCGGCAAGGTTGTCCGTGTTGCTTGGGCTCCAGTCGAGATGCACACTCGTATCCCACCATCCCACCGTGGTCGGGCCGCCGAACATGCTCTGCGTGCGCATGATCGAACTGCCGTTGCCGGCAAGGTGAATCAGGTTGACCCTCTTGCCCAGCTTCTGCGCCATGCGCCATGCGAACGCGATCATCGCCCCGAACCGCTCGCCGTAGACGGCGGTCGTGTTGTTGCGCGGCCGGTTGAACGCGGCACCCGCAGGCTGCGGCGCGTTGTTCGGGTAGAGGAACCCCGGCCCAGGCGTGAAGGTGTACGGGTTGTTGTCGCCGTGGGGGAGCCACGCCTCCCACAGCCACGCCGATGCCGTCCCCGATGGCGTGCCGTCGCCGAACCATTCGACGATGGCGAACTCTTGGTTGGTGTTGTCGACGACGTTGGCCCAGCTCAGACCGCCAGCGTGCCGCACGCGCAGGTAGCCGCCCGCGTAGCCGCTGGCCAATAGCGGAGTCCCCGCCAGCGTCAGCGATGCGGCCAACGCCGATGCGGCAAGCCCGTCCGTCTCGCACTGCCCAAAGCTCGCAATGCCCTCCTTGAAGGTCAGCGGGAGGAACGCGGCAAGCGTCTCGTGCGTGGTCGCCGCGGCAACCGTGTAGCCCGGCATCACCGGGTCGGTCGAAGGGTATTCGCCAGCCTGGTCGGGCTGGAACGGCGTCAGCACGCGCACCTCCGCGTAGCTCTTGTGCCGCTCGTCGCGGAAGCTCACGTGCGCCGCGACCGATGCCGCCGTCGATGGCAGGTCTCCCCACGTCACCGTCAGCGTCGAACCGGCGTAGCCGACGAACGGGCCGGTGCCGCTGTTCGCCGTGATACTCAGGTCGTTCGTGCCGGCGATCGCGTCCGCGAACGTCGGGTGCAGCGTGAACGTGTCGTCGTCCACCGCCGCGATGTAGTAGATGTCGCCGAGCACAAGCCCGCCGGTTGGGGCAACCGTGCCAGTGAACAGGATCGGGCATCCGGTCGTCAGGCCGTGGTCTGCCCACGTCACGGTGTCCGTCGTGGGGAACGTCACCACCGAGTTGCTGGTGCCGGTGCACGCGGTCACCTCGCCGTATCCAACGCTCTGCGCCGTGGCGCTCCCCATTCGCAACTCGGCGCCCACCCACTGGTCGGCTCCTACGCCCGCCACGCAGGCAACCGTCGTGTTCCCCGAGACTACCGAGACGGTGAGGTCAGCACCGGAGTCCTCGAACTCCAGATGCGGCGCGGCTGCGAAGCCGTCCGTGAGCGACCCACGCGGGTTTGCGTTGCTCTGCCCCCACACGACGAAGGCATACTCGAAGTCGTCGGAAAGGGCGCTGGCGAGCTTCTGCATGGGTGGTTCCGATGTGTAGCCGGCCGCTCAGGGTGTCCCCGAGACGGCCGGCGTGCGCTCACTCGTGCGGTGTTACGAGACCGTGAAGTGCGTGAAGCTGGCCGGGAACGACTTCCAAAGCGGGTTGTCGTTGGCGTTCAGGATCAGCCGGATGTTGAACTTGCCGGCGGTCCACGTGTTGGTGGTCTCTGCAAGAACGCCCAAGTAGGTCGCGTCCGGGATAGCCTTGCGAGTCTCGTCCAGCGATCCCAAGGGAAGCGTAAATCTGGCGCCTAGCGCCAGCATGGCAGCCGTCATTGGCGTCGTCGAGTTTCCAAGCTGCGCGATGATCTGCGGATCCCCGGACAGATTGGTTGCGTTCGCAACGATTACCGCGGCCACCATCGTGGCCCCGGTCCCCGTGGTGAATGCCTCCGTAACCTGGAATTCGACGTAAACCGTCGTCCCAGCGCCGATATCCTTCAGTTCCTCCAGCGCGATGGTATTGGTTGCGTACTGGAAGCTGGTCGTCCAGGTCTGCGTGCTGGCCTCCAGTTGGAGGCCGCCGTCGTAGATCGTCATGGGGTGGCTCCTTGGTCAGGCGACCGTGTGGCCGCTCGGGTAGTACTTCGGAGCGCCGTCGTTCTCGACGATGTCCACGATCCACTTGCCCGCGGTGACCGCGGCAGCCACCGCCGAGGCCGTGCCCTCGATGTACTTGCCGAAGAGGTAGCGGTAGGGGAACTGGTGGACGCCAGGGAGGTGCGTCTGCGGGTTGAGCCGCACGCGCACGATGGTGCCCACGTCCAGCGACTCGCTGGCGATCTGTCCCGAGGAGCCGAGCACGTGCGGCACCACCACCAGCGTGTGCGTCGGCGTGCCGGCGCTGCTGATGGTCACGTCGGGCGTGCCGCTCAGGGCCACGGCCACCGTGTTGGACAGCGAGAACGTGTTGGTTGTCGGCGCGGTGACGTAGTAGGTGCGCCCCACCACCGTCCCGGTCGGGATGCCACCAGTCGCCGAGATGATGACCGGCGTGCCGGCCGGCAAGCCGTGCGCCGCCCACGTGACGATGTTGGCGCTGCCGGCGTAGAACGTGGCCGCGGAGGTCATGGCCGCCAGCGTGGTGACCGGCTGCCCGACCACCTGGAACTCGACGGTGCCGACGCCCGTGCAGGCGGTGGTCACCGTGAACACTGCGGTCAGGTCCTTGCCCGCCCCCCAGTCCTCGGCGACCGAGGACATGTCGAGCCATGCGGTCGACAGCGCCGTCGCCGAGAAGGTCGTCATCGTGGTCCCGTCTTCGAGACGGAGACCATTGTCGGTGTAGGTCATGGGTCAGGTCCTCCTCAGCTCACGAGGGTTTCGGTGTTGGTGATCGCGTCGCAGAGACGGATCGGGATGCCCAGGAACGACAGCGTCATGCTCGGCGTGCCGAACTGCGTCATCGCACCCTGGATCGAAAGGGCCGCGTTGCTCTTCTCGAACGCGAGGCGCATCAGGACCGAGTAGACGCTGCGGTTCATGTAGAACACCGCGCGACCCATCTCGGGGGCCTTGAGGCGCGAGATGGCGATGGCCATCTTGTGGATGATGGTCTCGAACGCGGTCGGAGCCTGCTTGCCCGTGAGGGCCGAGAAGCCGCTGATGGCCACGTTCGGGATGCGGACGGCCTGGCGCCAGTCCTTGACCACAAGGCCGGTCTTCCACTGGTAGCGTTCGACCAACGCCTGCATGCGCAGCGTGCTCGACGCGGCGCCCGCGGTGCTCGACTCGGTGTAGACCGTCTGCTCACCCAGGTCCTGCTGGATCAGACCGGCAGCCGAGCCCTTCGGGAAGGTGCAGAACACGCCGTTTTCGCCCCAGCAGACCAGCCAGATGCTGGTGTTGTCGGTCGAAGCGCCGCCACCGACCACGATGTTCTGCGCGTTTCCGGCCGAGAGGCTGGAGTAGCGCGGGGCGAGGCCCGTAAAGCCCTTCGGCTCGGTCGCGACGTCGCCGTAGAACATGGTCGTCGCCATGGTCTGATTCATCGACTCGATGAACATGCGCGCCTCCGACAGGCGGAACGCGGCCGTGTTCCCGTTGAGCATCGCCAGGTCCTTGTCGACCTCGCTGCGAGCTTCGAGGATGCCGCATCCCTCGTCCACCTGCGCGGTCGCACCCTTGCTGGCCGCGATGCCGACGTTCAGCGCGCGCCAGTAGACGGTCGGCAGACCCGTCTGGATGACCACACGGTGGCCGGTTGGCAGGTTGCCCTCGACGTAGACCGCATCCGACAGGATCGGGTTCGTCTGGGAAAGCAGCTCGGCAATCACCGGGGTATTGCCCTGCGGGTCGACGCGCTTCGCCCAATCGGCGAGGGTCAGGTTCACACTCGAAAGAACGGCCATGGGCTAGCTCCTGGTCACTTGTGGTTCGGGTAGAGACGCTGCGCCTGGACAGCGGGGTCGCGTAGGTCGGCAGGCGCAGCCGTGCGCTGACCGGCGATGAAGGTGTCTGCGCTCAGGGCTTGGCCGATCTTGGCTGCCCATGCGACCATTGCGGGGTGGTTGCCCAGCCCCGATGCGTTCAGGAACTCGCGCAACTGCGGCGGCCCCAGTTCGAGCGCCTTGCTGGCAAGGGCGAGCGTCTGCGGCAGCTTGTCGCCGCCGAGCGTCGCGTCGGCCTTGACCTCCGCTTGCCACGCCGCGCTCTGCTCCGCCTGCGCCTTGTCGATGCGCGCCTGGAAACTCTTGGCCAGCGACTCGTAGCCCGCCTGCGCCTTCTCGGCCGGCAGCCCCGACTCGATGGCGAACTTCGCGAAGTCGGCTGCGACCTCCTGGCTGTGGCCTTCGAGCGCCTTGATCTCGTAGGCTGGCGCCTGCTCCTTGGCGGGTTCCGCCTTGGGAGCATCCGCCTTCGGCGTCTCGGACGGCTTGGCCACCTCGGCCACCGGAGCAACCGGCGGGGTCGCTGGCGTCGCAACCGGGGGAACGGCTGCCGCAGCAGCGGGATCTACCGGCGCAACGGCCGGCGGCGTGGCAAGCGTGGTCATTCCTTCGACTCCTTCTGCATCTCGAGGAATCGCGCCGGGAAGTGCTCGACCAGCGTGCGGAACCACCGGATGCCCATGCTTCGGGCTCCGTCCTGGTATGCCATGGCCAACGCATCGACGGGTTGCCCCGGAGCCGGCCGGCGTAGCGCCGTGTCGAGAACCCCCGTCAGCGCGAGGATCGACCACACGAAGCGGCGCCCTGGCTTCTCGCCGAGCACTACGGCAAGGTCCTGCAGGTCGCGGTCGGCCTCGAACTTGGCCAGCTTCTGGCGCGCTTCGCGTTCTTGCGCGCGAAGGCTGTCGTCCAGGAAGCTACCGGCGTCGGTGGTCACGCCCGGAAGCTAGGAAGCCACCGGGCGCGTTATGGCCTACGCCGCGGCACTGTTGGAGTCGGCTCCGCTGCGGACTCGAACCGCGTCTGCAAGGCCCCATCGCCTTGCCGTGTTGCCGCTACACCAAGCGGAGCCGGTGCGATGGTAGCGCCGCCCCTACGGCAGCACCATGCCACCCACCGACCGCCAAGCGTCCGCGCACACGCCCGCACCCGGCCCGACCGTGTAGTCGGTGCCCCAGGGCCACGTCATCCCCAGCGCCCGCAGCTCCTCCACCGCGGCAGCCGGTGGCCCTTCCATCCACTGCGCAATCGCCCCGATGAACGCGGAACCCATCTCGCGCTGGAGACCCATGAGCCGCATGGCCAACGCCGTGCCAACCTGGCCGCCGAGCACCTGGTTCATGTAGGACAGGTAGAACCGCTGGCCCCGGATCGTGTTGCCGTTGCCGTCCACCCGGTCCTGCGTCCACTCGCGCGGCGGCTTGGTCACGAACCAGCCCGTGCCGTAGCCGAACGGGTGCCAGACGTGCCACCATCTGCCGGCGTCTGCCGGGGGTCTGCCGGCGAACCACCACGGGCGTTCCAACGTCTCGTAGCCGATGGTCTCCTGCCAGTGCGGGTTTCTGGTGTCCGGGTTGGCCATGTCGTCGATGCCGAGGAGGTGCCCGGCCAGGATCACCAGCGCCTTCCTTCCCTGCATGTGCCCACCGTTCGACGTGTTGACGCGCCGGTCGTAGAACGCGCCCGCGATGTCGAGGCCCCACTGCGTCATCCGCTCGGCGAGCACGCGCTTGGCGGTCTGCGGGATCGTCGAGGACAGCAGCACCAGCCCGAGGCTCACGCTCGACGAGAAGTAGCTGCCATACCCGGGATTCTGAAACGCCGGGGTGATCGTCTCCGTGCCCCAGCCGTCTCTCACTTCGCCACAGAACCCACCGAACAGGCGCTCCAGGTAGGGCAGCAGCGTCCGCACCGTCTCGGGCGGGAGTTCGAGCACGCTGGGCAGCCGGTCTAGCTCAGCCTTGCAGGGGGCATCGTGGTACGGCTTGCGGTCCACGTGCGGCGCCCCGCTCTTGGCCACGATGATCGAGTCCCCGGCCCGGCAGGTCAGCGGAGCCACCTGCTCCGGCGGCATGCCCTCGATGTTGCCGCGCACGTTCTTCCACAGGAAGTCGGCATCGTGGCTCAACACGTCGACCGTGTCGGTTCCCACGTGGACGATCGGGTTGCCGTCGGGCGCGAAACTGATCGGGTAGCGCCTGGACAGCGTGACGGTGAGCGATTCGGTGGTGAGGATCATGCGGCGATGATCCTACCCGTGCCGCAGCGTGCTACGCCACCGGCTTGGCCAGCGCCTTCTTGCGGGTCAGGTTGCG
>JADJQR010000002.1 GCA_016712675.1 bacterium | reverse complement strand
ATCCACCTAAGGAAACCGCCCCAAATCGGACATTTAGACCGACAAAGTGACCCCCAAGCCGCGCGAACGGCTTGAGGGTCTGTCGTCAACCCCTGCTGCGAACAGGAGTCAACATGCCTGACGGTACCCCATGTTTGTGCGCGAAATGCGGCAAGACCTGGACGCCTCGACGCGGTCCAGGTCGCAACCCGAAGACGTGCAGTGAGTGCAAGGAGCAGCAGCGTAGTAGTCGCCCCGTGGGCGCAGTTGCTGCCTGCGAGCACTGCTCAAAGGATTTCGTGAAGCGCGCAACTAATCAGAAGTTCTGCACTCTTGATTGTTACAGGATTGCAGAGAGACAGAAGGAAAGGCTCCGCGAGCGGACTAGGAAGCGCCAGTGCGAATGCTCTTGGTGCGGCGCGGCACTGAATCGCAAGCACGGCAAGAAGCGCTATTTCTGCGGTCGCAGATGTCAGATGGCGTACAAGGTCTGTGTCACGGATGGCCGCTCCTCGCGATCATGGACGCCCAAGCCGCAAACTCCACCGCGAAGAGTTCAAATGGCACGGTTTGCGTTTGCCACATGTCGGCGCTGTTCCGAACCGTTCTTGCTCGATCGTCAGCAGTCAATGCCTATGCATGGCCGCTACTGCAGTAGGCAATGTATGCGTCTGGATGGTAAGGACCGGAGGAGAGCCCGCAAACGCGACGCTTACGTTGCGGATGTCTGGCGGTCACGAATCTTTGAGCGGGACGACTATCGCTGTCAGATCGCGGCAATTTCTGACCTAAATGTCCGATTTCGACCCTGAAATGCCGCCCAGGTGGCGGTTTCACCAACCGAAGCCCAGGAGGCACGGATGGCAGCACGAAAGCCCGCTGGACCGATGCTACGCGCGGTCAACAAGGCGATTCGCGGGATGCATTGGCTCACCGAGGCCGATGAAGCCGCGGTGGCGCAGGCGCGTCAGTACGCGCGGCTGATCGACGAGGCCGTCGAGACCGACGATGTCGCTGGTGTCCGCAAGACTGCCGGCTGGCTCGGCCCCCATTTGACGGGTCTGCTGAAGCAGTTGGGCGGCACGCCGGAGGGTCGTAAGTCGTTGGCGGTCGAGGAGAAGCGCGTGAAGGGCCGCCTCGCCGAGTTGCGTGCTGTGCGCGATGCCCAGCAGAGCGCCTGAGCTGCTCGGGACTGAGGCTCCACGACTGTTCACCCCGCCGCAGCGCGATCTGACTCCGCAGACGTCGGCCGGGTTCACGTTCATCGACTTCGCCGAGGATGTGCTCGGGCTGACGTTGCTGCCGTGGCAGAAGTGGCTCGCCGTCCACGCGCTGGAGTTGCGCGACGACGGCCGGTTCCGGTTCCGCACCGTGCTCGTCCTGGTCGCCAGGCAGAACGGCAAGTCGACGTTCTTGCAGGCGCTGCTGTTGTGGCGGATGTGGGCTGACCGGATCCCGATGGCGTTGATCGCGGCGCAGTCGCTGGAGAAGGCCGAGGAGGTCTGGGCCGGCGCTGTGGAGATGGCGCAGGGTTCCCCGGAGTTGGCGGCCGAGATGCTCGAGCCGATCCTGGCCGCGGGCAAGAAGGAGCTGCGGACGACGTTCGGGTCGCGCTGCAAGGTGCAGACGGCGAACCGTAAGGGTGGCCGCTCACTGTCGGCCGACCTGATCCTGCTCGACGAGTTGCGCGAGCACCATACGTGGGACGCGTGGGCGGCGTTGACGAAGACGACGATGGCCCGTAAGAACCCGCAGACGTGGGCGACGACGAACGCCGGTGACGATCTGAGCATCGTGCTGAACGATCTGCGGGAGACGGGGCTGCGGCAGATCGAGGATCCGGCGACGGACTTCGCGATCTTCGAGTGGTCCGGCGCCGACGACTGTGACCTGGACGACCGGCAGGCGTGGGCGCAGGCGAACCCGTCGTTGGGCCGCACGATCGCCGAGGAGTCGATCGCGGCAGCCAAGACCACCGACCCTGAGTGGGTGTTCCGCACCGAGGTGTTGTGCCAGCGGGTGAACCTGGCGGCGGTGTCGCCGTTGCCGCGCTGGCCGCATGTGCGTGAGCCGGGTTCTACGGCGCCCGTGGGCGCCCCTACGGGCTTCGCGGTGGATGTGTCGTGGGATCGGTCACGTGCGTGGATCGGCGCCGCTGTGCGCCTTCCTGACGGCCGTACGCATCTTGAGGCTGTCGCCAGCGATGAGGGCACCGAGTGGGTGTTGCCGCGACTGCGTGAGTTGTGCGAGCGGTGGTCGCCGGTGGCGGTCGGTCTGCAGGCGTCCGGTGCTCCGGCGTCGACGTTGCTGGGTGAGCTCGAGGAGTTCCTCGACGTGCCGGTGGCGGCGATCGGCGGCGCTGATCTGGCGCGTGCGTGCGGGTCGATGTTCGACGCGGTGGCGAATGGCACGGTGCGGCATCCGGGTCAGGAGCCGATCGACTCCGCTGCCCGCCATGCGTCGATCCGGCCGCTGTCGGACGCCTGGGTGTTCGACCGTAAGCGTTCCCCGGTGGACATCGCCGGCCTGATGGCCGAGGCGATGGCGCTGTGGGTGTTGTCCACGATCAAGCCGAAGCCGAAGCGCACGGCACCGAGACGTATTAGATGACGAACAGGAAGGGGTCAGCGTGATTCCGTCGACCCCGGAGCAGTGGCTGTCCCTGCTGACCGCACGCCTGGATGCCCGCCAGTCGCGGCTTTCGGCGTTGCGTGACTACCTGGCCGGCAACCCGCCGCTGCCTGAGGGCGCGGTCAACGACGAGACGGCGTACCGGGACTTCCAGTTGAAGTCGCGTACGAACTTCGCCGAGCTGGTGGTGGATGCTGTCGCCGAGCGGATGCGTGTCGGCGGCTTCCAGGTGGGTACGACAAGCGACGACGACGATGCGGCGCGTGCTGTGTGGCGCGAGAACATGCTCGACGTCGGTAGCGCCGACATTCACCGCGACATGCTGGCGGTAGGCGTTGCGTATGCGGTGCTGACCGGCGATCGCCGCGTGATGGTCGAGGCGCCTGAGTTCTGCATCACCGATGACGATCCGCGCACGAAGTTGCCGCGGGCCGGGCTGATCGTGTGGCGGGACACTGCCGCCGGCATGGATTATGCCGACCTGCTGCTGCCGCGTACGGTGCAGCGGTTCTCCCGCGAGATCCCCGACTCGCAGTTGGTGGTGGCGAAGGGATCGTTCCACGCCCCGGCGGCAGGTGACTTCTTCAGCGAGAACCCGATCGAGGTGACGCGGTCGTGGAATCAGGGCCAGTGGGAGCCGGAGACGGCGCCGATGCTGCACGGCTACGCTGAGGTGCCGATCGTGAAGTTCGCGAACCGCGACGAGGTCGGCGAGTTCGAGCGGCACACGGATCTGCTGGACCGGATCAACTGGGGGCTGTTGCAGCGTCTGGTGATCACGGCGACGCAGGCGTGGAAGCAGCGCGCGATCAAGGGTGAGTTGCCGACGCATGACGCGGAGGGCAACGAGATCGACTACGGTGCCGTGTTCGCCCCCGGCGCCGGCGCGCTGTGGACGTTGCCGGAGGGCGTCGACATCTGGGAGTCGTCGCAGACGGACATCGGCCCGATCCTCACCGCGATCAAGGACGACATCCAGCACCTCGCGGCCGTCACCCGGACGCCGATGTCGACGTTCATGCCCGGTGGGGAGAACCAGTCCGCGGAGGGCGCAGCGTTCGCCCGTGAGGGTTTGGTGTTCAAGACGGAGGATCGGATCGCGCGTGCGTCGAGTGCGTGGGATCGGCTGATGCGGTTGGTGCTGGACACCGATGCGGTGGTCACGAAGTGGATGCCGGCCGAGCGCCAGTCGTTGGCTGAGCGCGGCGATGCCGCCAGTAAGGCGCAGGATCTGCCGTGGCGTGCACGCATGGAGACGATCTGGCAGTTCTCCGGCGAGGAGATCGACCGGATGGAGGTCGAGCGCGCCGCTGAGCAGCCCGTGCCCGTCGCCGCCCCTGTCGTCACCACTGAGGCCGACCCGGCCGAGTAAAGACCACCCGCCACACGGCGGGTTTGGCGCCCCTGGAGGGCGTTGTTCACCGACCCTGGAGGTCATCGCACCATGTCCGACGCAACACCGACGAACGAACAGTCACAACCCGCGGAGCAGCCGCTCGAGCCTGCTCCGACGCCCGCCCCGGCGCAGGCCGCCGAGCCGAGCAAGCAGCAGACGTTCGACGCCGACTACGTCGCGAAGATCCGCGCCGAGGCGGCCAAGTACCGCACGGAGGCCAAGGCGAACGCCGAGGCCGCCAAGCGTCTGGCCGAGATCGAGGAATCGAACAAGACCGAGGCGCAGAAGCAGGCAGAGCAGCTCGACAAACTCCGCCAGGAGAACGAGCGCCTGCAGTCTCAGATGCTCAAGGCCCAGGTGGCCGCCGACAAGGGAGTGCCCGCCGAGTTGTTGTCCGGCACGACTGAGGACGAACTGGTCGCGTCCGCTGAGCGCCTGCTGGCGTTCCGTGGTCAGCAGGCCGCCCCGGAGTACGGCCGCAGCGCGGACGCATCTCCGACCAAACCCAAGCAGTTAACCCGTGCCGACATGTCGCGCATGACGACCGAACAGATCGTCAAGGCGGATGAGGCCGGACTCTTCGACGACCTGAAAGCAGGCCGTCTCTAACCACAAAGGAGGACAGCCGTCATGGCCGTTCAATACTTCCAGCCGGAGATCTGGAGCGCACGTCTGCTCTCCAGTCTGAAGAAGGCGACCGTGTACGGTGGCGTCTGCACCCGTGAGTACGAGGGCGACATCCGCGACTCCGGCGACACGGTTCGCATCACCTCGATCAGCCGTCCGACGATCGGCACCTACACCAAGGGCAGCACGACCGTCACCCCCGAGCAGCTGACCGACGCGCAGCGCTCGCTGCTGATCAACCAGGTGAAGTACTTCGCCTTCGAGGTCGACGACGTCGACTACCGCCAGGTCGCTGACGGTGGCGCGCTGATGAACGAGGCCGCCGCTGAGGCTGCCTACGGTCTGGCCGACACCGCCGACCAGTACATCGCCGGCCTGTACGGCGATGTCACCAACACCATCAGCACCGTGTCGATCACTTCGGCCACCCTCGCGGTGGACGGCATCGCCGATCTGATGGTGAAGCTCGACGAGGCGAACGTGCCGAAGGCCGGTCGCTACGTCATCGTCCCGCCGTGGTACCACGGTCTGCTGGTGCAGTCCGACATCCTCGCCCCGGTGGACGCCAGTGGTTCTTCGGAGACGCTGCGCAACGGTCTCGTCGGTCGCCTGTTCGGCTTCGACGTGCTGGTGAGCAACAACGTCCCCGTGATCACCGGCGACGACTACGCGGTGCAGGCCGGCGTGCCGGGTGCGATCGCGTTCGCCGAGCAGATCGTCAAGGTCGAGGCTTACCGCCCCGACGACTCGTTCTCCGACGCCCTGAAGGGGCTCCACGTCTACGGCGCGAAGGTCATCCGACCCGACGCCGCGGCCGTGATGACCGCGTCGAAGACCTGACGACTAGCGGCGGCCCCGGTGCAACCTCTCTGCGCCGGGGTCGCCGCTACCCCTGTACCTGCCACCTGTCCACCACACGATGCGTTAGGAGCATCCAATGGCACGTTCCGAAGTCACCATCACCACGCTTGCGGGCAACACCTGGGGCGCACAGCCGACGGGCAACGACCTGGACCCGACCAACGGCCACGTCATCACCCCGACCTGCCCGGTCAACGAGCTCGTGATCGAGATCACCCACACCACCGCGTCGAGCAAGAACGTCACCGTGCTCGCCGGCGACAACCCGCCCGCGAACGCGCAGGGCGCGGGCAACCTCGTTGAGGCGTTCGGCGCTGGGGACTCCACCCCGGTCGTCAAGCGGATCGTTCTCGACTCGTCCCGGTTCCTGCAGAACGACGGAACCATCAACATCGACGTGGCGTCCGGCGCGACCGGCAAGATCCGCTGCTTCAAGGTTTCGCGTATCTGATGGCGAAGTACAAGTTCGTCGCCAGCGGCAACGTCTACGACGTGGATCTGGACGCCTCTGGCCCGAAGCAACGCGAGAACTACGAGTTCCGAATCGCCGCCGGCGAGATGGTGCTCGTGGATGAACCGAAGAAGCCTGCCGCGAAGAAGGCGGCCCCGTCCGCCGACGACGCGGACGGCGAGCAGTAAGCACCCCTGGAGGGCACGATGGCGTTGGCCGAACTGGCGACCCCCGCGAGGGTCGGCAAGTACCTGGCGCAGACGGTCACCGACCTGGAAACGGTCGACGATGACTCGCTGCAGCAGGCTTGCGACGACGCCAACGCCGTCGTGCTCGACCATCTGATGCGCCCGTCGTTGACGGGTTTGTCGGAGGAGGTGCAGGCGGCGGTGGTGTTCGTGGCGACGAAGGTCGCTGCGCGCATCTACCGCAACCCGTCGGAGTTCACTGTGGAGTCGTTCGGCGAGGCGTCGCACACTTATGTGGATCCGCGGATCCTGACCGGCGACGAGCGCGCCCAGTTGCGGCGTGCCCGGTCGGCGCGGGTCGTGCGTGGCCCGATCCAGACGCTGGGCAGCACCAATGCTTGAGTCGTCGGTGACCGGCGCTGACGGCGTGACGCGCAGCCTCGAGGAGATCATGGAGCGCGTCGACCTCCGCAAGTTCTACGGCGGCCCGGTGGCGTCACTGTGGCACAAGAGGCAGAAGATCGTCTTCGACGAGCGTCTGACGCCGTTGAGCGAAGAGACGGTGCGGATCTGGGAGAAGCGCACGCCGATGGTCACGACCGGCGCGCTGCGCACGGCGACGACGAAGTACACGCCCATCAAGGCCGACAGGGACACTGCGACGTTCGGTATCCCGAAGGCCAACCGCGTGAAGTGGATCGGTGTCATGCACGCCACGAAGACCGGGTCGAGGCCGAAGCGTGACGTCGTCCCGAACTGGTCGCGTGCCGAGAAACTGGTGATCCTCGACAAGATGACCGACTGGATCATGCGCGGAAAGATCCAGGCGCAATGACCTCCGGGCACGAGGCCGTCAAGGCCGACCTTGTGGCGCATCTGAGCGCCAATATCGGCGACTGGGTGGATGTGGTCGCGGTCGACAGTTGGCCGCCCGCACCGGCCTTGGTGGCCGCTACAGACATCCTCCCGGTCGACGAGGACAAGCCGTGGCCGTGCGTGCTGGTGTCGACGACGAGCATGAGCACCACCACCCGTGACGCCGGCGTCGGCTCGGGTGTGTTCATCGGCGACTACGGCGTCCGCGTGACGGTGGCTGTCCGCACCCCGAAGTCGAAGGATTTCGACCAGGCCGCGGTCGGCCGCGATCGGCTGCTGGCGGCGGTGCGGTATCTGCTGCTGTCGAACCCGAAGGCCGGCGACGACTGCGCCGTGCTGACCGCTGACTTCTCCGAGCAGACCGACCCGGTGGCCGTCGACGCGAAGGGCCGCCCGGTGGCGGTCGGCACGTTGACGCTGACGGTGCGGCACACCGAAACGGTCCCCGACCTCGCCGAGTACGGCACCGCCGATTCCGCGATCGTCGAGTTGGGTGTGACCGACGCCGACGGGTCGCTGTTCACGAACCAGCACTACGACGCCGAGTCCGTCTACGACGATCCCGCAGACGGCTACGACGGCGGCACCGAGTGGCCTGCAAAGCCGTAAGTCAACCATCCCCCTCCAACCCCCGATAGAAGGGCTGTCCCATGTCAGCACGGGTAACCGTTTCCACTCAGGCGATCGCCTCCCCGCCCCCGGGTGTGGTCGTCGATTCAGGTCAGGCGTTCATCGTCGGCCAGACGCAGCGCGGTCCGGCGCACGTCCCGACCCGCATCTTCGGCCTGGCCGACTTCCGTGCGGTGTTCGGTGAGCGTTCCGGCGGCACCGACCTGTACGACGTCGTCGCCAGCGCGTTCAAGGAAGGGCTCGGCTCGGCGTACATCCTGCGCGCTGTCGGCCCGTCGCCGGTGAACGCCACCATCGGCCTGGACTCGGCGAAGATCGTCGCGACGGCGAAGGAGCCGGGCGCGTTCGCGAACGGCTGGACCGCCGCCTACACCAGCGCTTCCAAGACGATCACGCTGGTGAAGGGTGACACGACGGTCACCTACACCGGCACGACCGCCGCCGAGTTGCAGGCCGCTGCCGCCGTCGACCCTGACGTCGACGTGACGGTGACCAGCCTGCCGGCGTCGAACGTGTCCGCGACCGCGCTCGCGTCCGGCACCGACGACTACAGCAACGTGGTCATCGCGACGAGCCTCGCCTACCTCGACGCCGATCTCGGTGACGGTGCTGTGGTGTGGCCGGGCAAGGTGTCGTCCGCGACCGCTGCGGCGCTGCAGTCCCACTGCGAGGACACCAACCGGCTCGGCATCCTGAGCGTGGCTTCGGGCACCTCGCAGGCCAACGCGATCGCTGCCGCCGCCGCTGTCACCGACGGCGCGAACCTTGTGCTGGCATGGCCGCACGTCACCGTGTCGACGAACTCCGGCGACCTGACGATCGAGCCGACCGGGGTGGCGCTCGGTGCCCGTGCCCGTGCGCACGCCGCTGAGGGTCCGCAGGCGTCGCCGATCCGCGACATCTACGGCAAGGCCCAGTGGGTCACCGGCGTCGAGGAGGACACCACCGCTGCGGAGTGGACGTCGCTGAACAACGCCGCCGTGTCGGTGATCCGCACCAGCAACGGCAACCTGCGCCTGTACGGCTGGAAGACCCTCGACGCGCCGGACGACGTGACGAACCTGCAAGGCGCGCAGTTCCGCGACGTGATCAACCGCGTCGCGGTGGGCGCGCAGCAGATCGCCGACTCGTTCGTGGGTCGCACGATCGACGGCAAGGGTCAGGCGCTCGGCGAGTTCCGCGGGCAACTGGTCGGGTTCCTGTCCGGGATGAAGGGTGCCTTCTTCGAGGGCGCCGACGACCCCGGCTACGTCGTGGATGTCGGGTCGGGTGTGAACAGCACTTCAAGCCTGGCCGCTGGCGAGATCGCCGCGGCTGTGGGTGTGCGCCTGGCGCCGACTGCCGAGTTCGTCACCATCGAGATCACCGCAACCGACGCCGCCGGCGCCATCTGAGGAAGGTAGACAATGAGCCGATTTGTCACACAGGACAGGGTCAAGATCACTGTCTCGTCCATGCCGGGGTCGTGGGACTCGCGCTCCGGGGCCGAGGCCGAGCGGGAGAACGTCAAGCTGCGGCCGGGCGCCGGGGAACCCAAGCAGGTCGTCCACACGCAACTGGAGTACGGGGACATCACCGTCACCCGGCTGTTCGACGCGGACACCGACGCGGCGCTGCTCACCCGGCTCAACCGTGGTGAGGCGTTCGCCGGGACCACCGTCACCGAGCAGTACCTGGACTCCGACGGCAACGCGATCCCCGGTTCGCAGAGCATCCACACCGGCTGCGCGGTGGCGTCGTTCTCCCTGGATGACGCGGACGCCAACAGCAGCGACGTGGTGAAGCTGACGGTGACGTTCAGCCGCGCCGGCGCGGAGTAGCACCGTGGCCACCGAGAGGGACGACGAGTTCGGCGTGGTTGACGACGAGAGGCCGTCGCGACGTACTGCCCTGGATTTCATCAGGGCCACTCATGATGAGTTGAAGTCGGCTGAAGTCCGCACGGTCACCCTGCGCGACCCGGCACGGCCTGAGTTTGAGTTGGTGTGCGAGGTGCCGACCGACATGGACGACACCCTCGACATCAACGAGCGGGCGGAGAAGACTGCCAAGAGTCCGAATGCCCCGGCTGAGCCGGTGGTGGCGGCGTGCATGTTGCTGGCGCGGTTTACGCGCCGGCTACGGGTGCGTGGGCAGGACGTCAACGATGACCCTGAGTCATCGGTCTTCTCTGACCCCGCGCTCCAAGAAGCTCTAGGGGCGCCGAACGCATGGCGTGCCGTACGCGAGTTGTTCATGGTAAAGGGCGGCAAGTTCGACGATGGCGTGGTCAACCGGCTGGCGTTGGCGTTGCTGACCGAGGGCGGGCTGTCACGTACTGACGGTGTTGAGATTCAGGACGGCACCGAAGACCCTACCTAGGGCCGCTCGATGAGTGGCCCGAAGTGGTGACGGCGGCACGGATCGCGCGGCTGTTCGGCATGGATCCGTTGGCTGTGCTGGACGCTGACTCGTTCGAGTTCAGTGTTCGCGCCGCCTGCGCGCAGGTGGTGTTGCGGGATATGGAAAAGGAGGTGTCCGATGGCCGCTGATGAGATGCAAGTCAGACTCACAGCCAAAGACGATCTGACCCGTGAACTGAAGAACGCCACCAAGAACATCGCCAAACTCGAGGCGCAACTGCGCGACATCGGGGATGCGACCAGCCCGGAGGCCGAGCGGGACATCCGTCGTCTGACCACCCAACTGGACAAGGCCTACGACAAGTCGAAGGTTCTGTCCGGCGCGGTCGGCAAGCTGGACGAGGATCTCGACCAGATGGGCTACAGCGCGAAGCGCGCGGGCGACAAGACGCAGGCGATGAGTCGGGACATCGACGATTCCCGCCGCAAGTCGAAGGCGTTCGCCGCTGGCTGGGGCAAGATGGTCGGCGTCGTCGCCGGCGTCACCGCGGCGATCGGTGCGGCGTCGGGCGCGTTCCAGTTGCTCGGCAACTCGATCAACGAGGCCAGGTCGGCGCGTAAAGCGATGGCGCAGACGGCTGCGGTGATGAAGTCGATGGGGCGCACCGAGGCGCCCAAGCGCATCAATAAGATGATTGACCAGTTGTCGAGCATGTCTGGTATCGACGACGACGCGCTGCGCGAGATGACGAACGTGATGTTGACGTTCGGTAACGTTCAGGGCAAGACCTTCGAGAAGGCTAACGGGCTGGCTCTCGACTTGTCGGTGGCGTTCGGCAAGGATCTTCAGTCGTCGGCTGTGATGGTCGGTAAGGCGCTGAACGACCCGACGAAGGGGCTGACGGCTCTGACCCGCGTCGGGGTGTCGTTCACCAAAGAGCAGCAGGACCAGGTCAAGGCCATGATGGAGGTCGGCGACCTCGCCGGCGCGCAGAAGATCATCCTCGGTGAACTGACTCGTCAGGTCAAAGGCTCGGCAGAGGCGCAGGCCGATGGCGTCGGGAAAGCGCAGGTGGCGTGGGGCAACTTGCAGGAGGCGATCGGCGAGACACTGCTGTCGGTCGGCAGCGGCAGTGGCATCGACATTGCCGACATGCTGGGTCAGGCAACGAAGTGGATTAAGCGCAACAAGGAAGAGATTGTCTCGACTATTGAGATGATACTTTCAGTGATCTTCAAGCTGATCTCGGTGTGGCTGAAGTGGGAGTCGATCGTCCTGAAGGGCATCGGCTACATCATCGGTGGCGTCGCCAGTGTGCTGAAGGTGATGGCTTGGATCGACCCAAGTCTTAAAGGCGCGGCCGAAGGAGCAGAGGATCTCGCAAACGGTTTCGGCGAGGCAAGCGCGAAGGCCGATAGGGCCAGCAAGAAGTTCGACGAACTTGCTCGGGGGATGGGCAAGTCCGCGCGGGAGGGTCAGAAACTCAAGGACAAACTCTCGGCCATCGGCGTCGCGGTCGACAACCTGAATCAGAAGAAGGTCAAGAACCTTCTGAACAACAACCGCATCCCCGGCGTGAACTCTCAGGGCGGCACGACCGTCGGTGACACCACGGTCGGCATGGGTGTCGGCAGCCTGGGCATGGCGGGGCTACAGGCAGCACACGCGGGCTACAGCGCCGCGCTGGGCGGGCATTCCATCCAGTCGGGGGTTCGTACCACCGGGCTGGGTTCGATCCATTCAGACCACCGCTACGGCCGCGCGATGGATGTCCGCGGGCCGCGCCTCGGCGCCTACGCCCAGGTCGTGCGCCGCTCCGGTGGCTACGCCGCGATGCACGGCACCGGCGGTAACCGGCATCTGCATGTGGTGCCGCAGACACGGCGCCCGCAGCCGCAGATGGCAGGCGGTAACACGTTCCACGCCGACGTCACTGTGGTGAACCCGGGCGGCGAGATGGACGTCCAAGGTGCTGTGGCCCGTGGGCTGCGGCAGGCGGCACGGCAGACGAAGGAGCGGGGATGATCGTCCGGTTGCCGTCGCGTACCGGCGACCGTTCACGTACACCCCGTCCGGCCGGGTATGTGCGGCTGTTCGACCCGTTGGGTGGCACGGTGGTGCGTCTGCCGTGGATGCCGGAGGAGATCGAAACGTCGAACGTGGCGCAGGCGTGGTCTGAGGTGCCGCGGCCTGGCCGTGTGCCGTTGCTGCTGTCGTCGGGTAAGAATCTGCCGGTGGTGTCGCTGCCGTTCCGGCTGGTGAACCCCGGCCAGTCGGGGCATGTTGAGGGCACGATCGAGGCGTTGGAGAAGTTGGCGCGGTCGTCGAACCCGGTGCGTCTGGATGTAGCGCAGCAGTTCCGCGGCATGTACCGGATCACGGCACTGTCGAAGCGGGAAACGATGTGGGACACCACCGGGAAGGTGACCGACGCCGAGATCACGCTGGAACTCACACGGTCCTCGGACATGGTGGTGGCGGTCGGGCCGATCAAGCGTAAGACGAAGAAGTCGAAGAAGGGCGGCCCGCGCGGGCGGCTGAAGAACGCGAGGCGTTGATGTACGACTTGTGGCCTCCGGCCGACTACCCGAACCTGACCGCGCCGACGCCGACGGTGACGGGTTGCACCCGTAACTCGACGGTGTCGGGGCTGTCGACGTTCACGGCGCAGACGCCTGCGGTGGATGCGGTGACGACGCGGCTGATCCGGCCGATCTTCGTGAAGGGCCAGGGCGGCGTGCTGCGCTGGTCGGTGACCGTCACGCCGCTGGGCAGTGTCGACCTGGACGTGCAGGCGCAGGTGATCTTCCTCGACGACGACGACGCGCAGGTGGGCCGTTGGACCGGCCAGGAGTACCACATCGAGGCGGCGATCGTGCTGTCGGCACGTCTGCCGGTGCCACGTCTGGCAACCCAGGCGCAACTGAAGGTGCTCAGCCTGTGTGACACGAACGCCGGCCAGTGGACCGAGTACGACTCGCGCCTCGAGCAGATCCCAGCCGACGACCCGTACACCCCGCCGGGTGTCGACGCCACGTTCGGTGACATGTCGCCGGAGGGTGTGGCGCCCCCAGCACCGCCCGCGGGCCTGCCCGGGTTCGAGGCCAACTCGCCTGCGCGGCGTTCCCCGCAGGTGCGCTGGTGCCAGGTTCACGATTCTGTCCGCCCTGATCTGACGCCGAAGAAGAACGCCCGGGAGGTGTAGCGGTGGCCGTGTCGTTCGCCTCCGCGAAGCATCCAGCCCCGAACGCGTTGTTCGAGCGGATGGCGCAGGCGATGGAACGCCACGTCGGTAAGTCGACGATCAACGGCCAGTCGGTATACCGGCGTTGCCTGGGCAACGTCAACGACGTGTTCCGGTCGATCGGTGGCAGCCCCCGCTACCTGTCCCCCACCTACGACCAGGCCCGCGACGTCGCCAACGCCCTGCGTGGGAAGGCGAACCGCACGGATCCGGCGCCGCGTGGCGCGATCTGCCTGTGGACCTCCGGCGCGTCCGCCGACGGACACATCGCTGTCGCGGACGGCAACGGGAACTCGGTGAACAACTGGGACTCCGGGATCGTCAAGCGGGTGCCGCTGGCACAGCAACGCTCTGGCTATGTCGGTTGGGTGTCCCCACAACTGCTCGGCTCGGGCATCTCCAACGGCACCAACAACGCCAATCCCGACTATGAGATCGGTGCCGGCGTCGACGAGAAGGTGTACCCGCTGCCGAAACCGCAGCGCCGCCAGCCCGACTCCGGTCTGGCGATGCCGTTCCTCGGCTCCGGTAACCTGTCGCTGCTCAACGCCGACCTGACCGCGTCGGTGGCGCAACTGATCGACTCGGTGCGCCTCGACGCATCCACGGAGTCGGTGGCGCAGTTGACGCTGGTCTCGCACGACCCCGACCTGGCGTTGTCGAAGTCGAAACTGGCCGACATCGGTGCGACGGTGAAGTGGCAGTTCGGCGGGCTGACCAGCCTGTGGGACATCTCCACCGTCGACGTCGAGGCCGCCGAGTCACTGGTGACGATCGCCGCACGGTCGATGCTGGCCAAACGTCTGCGCCGCCGGGTGAAGGTCCGCAGCGCACGCAAGGTGACCCCGTCGGAATGGGTGAAACGGGTCGTTGAAGGCGCTGGCGGTAACGCTGTGGTGCAGAAGTCGTCGCAGCGCGGCGAGATCGCCCAGGGCGACGGCGTCACCGAATGGGACATGATCACGTCTCTGGCCGACGACCTTGGCTGGTCGTGGGTGGAGTACGGCGGTGTGGTGCTGTTCGGGTCGCGTCACTGGGCGTGGTCCGGCGGCCCGAAACGGCCGCTGTGGATGGTGACGTGGGGTGACTCCCCCCGCACCGACGCCCTCGACATCAACGTGTCGCAGACCTCCGATGACCCGGACAATGTGGCGGTCGGCTCGGTGGTGCTGCCGTGGAACCGCGGCATGATGCTGCAGCCGTGGGACTGCCTCGAGGTGTCGGGCCTGGGGCGTTGGGACGGCGTGTACCTGGTGGAGTCCGTGACGGCGACCACTGACGGGATCTCCGCTGTGGAGGTGCAGGTGGCCATGCCGCAGGCGCCGGCGCCGGATCGTGGCACGAAGTCGACGAGCAGCGCCACCCGCAACGACTCCCCGCCGACCCGCGACAAGACCACGGTGAAGTACGCGAAGTGGTTCGCCCGCCAGGAGATGGCCAAGGACCGCTACGGCTGGGGCTCTGACGACCAGTGGGCCGCCCTCGAGCAACTGTGGACGCGTGAGTCTGGCTGGAACTACCAGGCCGAGAACCCGTCCAGCGGCGCCTACGGCATCCCCCAGTCCCTGCCCGGGTCGAAGATGGCCGCTGCCGGCAAGGACTGGCGCACCAACCCGGAGACGCAGATCCGCTGGGGACTGGACTACATCAAGGCCCGGTACGGCGGCCCGAAGCGGGCGTGGGCGCACTTCCAGCAGAAGAACTGGTACTGACAATGGCGATCACTCTGGGCCTGGTCGAGGCCGTCGACGACAACGGCGTGTACGTGTCGATGCCGGGCTCCCGCGGTGTGCTGCGTGGGCCGTACCTGACGCTGCAGGATGTGGCCGTCGGGGACCGGGTGCTGACGGTCACCACCGACGACGGCGAGACGGTCATCGTCGGCCTGGCGTCGGCGGCCGCCCCGCGCAGCACACCGGCTACGTCCACCGACAACACGGTGCCGCGCTTCGACGGCACAGGCGGGGCGCTACAGAACAGCGGCGTGACGATCGACGACAGCAACAACGTCAACATCACCGACTCGTCCGATGTGGCGCTGCGGGTGATCGCATCGACGGGTAACCCGTATCTGGTGCGCCGCGCCGAGGACGGCTCCGACCTTTACGACTCCTGGCAGTCGCCGACGACAACGACACGCTTCCAGTTGCGGGTAACGCAGACACAGTGGCGGTTGCAGCGCAGCGAGTCGGGCACCTTCGACGTGCTGACGGCAGAGCGGACCACGGGACGCGTCACCATCGGCGCGGCCGGCACCACCGCCGGTATCGAACTTGGCTCCAGCGGCCCGACGATCACAACGGGCACGGGGGCGCCGAGCCACAGCGCACCTGACGGCAGCCTCTACCTACGCACCGACGGGACCGCATCCACCACGTTGTACGTCCGCGCCGCCGGTTCATGGTCGGCACTGAGTTAGGAGTCCACGATGGGTAAGCAGATCGGCTGTGCTGTGGTCGCCGGGATCGTCCTGGCGCTGGTCGTCGCGTTCCTGCTCGTGCAGGTGTTGGCGTGACCGCAACGCTGGCGCACCCGTTCCGCATCGACGCCAACGGTTCGGCGGTCACCATCGAGCAAGGCTCGGTGCGCCACGCCGCCGAAGCGTGCGGGCACATCATCAGTTGCACCGCCGGGGAACGGGCGCTAGCACCCCTGTGGGGACTGATCGACCCGTCGGGTACCCGCATCAACCCCGACGAGATTCGCGCCACCATCGGCTACGCAGAACCCGGCCTGGACGCGCTGCGGGTCGAGGTCACCGAGTCCAACGACAACACGGTCGCCGTCGACATCGACGTGGACTGGGCGAGCACCGACGACGAGGAAGGCTGACGAATGGCCCTGCGTGACCTGGACAGCACCTATCTCGGCGTGTCCGTGGACGACCGCGACCCTGAGGCCGTCATGGATTCTATGTTGGCGCTGGCCGAGTCCCGGCTGCCGCAGTGGGAACCGAGAAATGGCAGCCTCGAGGTCGTCCTGCTCGAAGCCTGCGCGGTTGGCATGGGCGACCTGATCTACGCCGCGAACCGGGTGCTCGGCGCGCTCACCGAAGGCATCATCGGTCTGTACGGAGTGGCCCGCGACGAAGGCTCGCCGGCCACCGGCACGGTACGGCTGACGCTGACCGGGTCGCAGACCGTCACGATCGACGAGGGGACGCTGTTCCGCCTCGAGGATGCCGACTCGATGCTGGTCGCCACCGAGACGGTCACCGTCACCGGGTCGACGGTCGACGTGGCCGTTGCCACCACCGACACCGGTGGCTACCTGAATGCGATCACCGCCGGCACCGCCTGCGACCCGGTCGTCGCCGTGCCGCACCTGGCGAACTGCGTGCTGCACACCGACCTGAACGGCGGCGCCGACGCCGAGGACGACTTGGCGTTCCTGACCAGGGCCGCCACCCGGTTCGCGCGTGTGACGTCGTCGCTGGTGGTGCCGGAGCATTTCACCGCGTACGCGTTGGAACAGCCGTATGTCAAGCGTGCCGTGGCCGTCGACCAGTACGACCACGACGGCGGCAACTCCCCCGGCGACGACGACGGCTACCTGACCGTCTATGTGTACGGCAACGGTGACGAGATCACCGCCGACCAGAAGTCTGAGTTGCAGACCGCGATGCAGGCGCAGTGCGCGTCCATCCTGACGATGACCGTGGAGGACGCCACCCCGGTGTCGGTGGCGGTCACCGCGGCGGTCACCGCGGCGGCCGGCTACGACACCGGCGAACTCGAGACAGCCATCGAGGATGCGCTGGCGGCCGTGTGGTCGTGGCAGACGTCCGGTTTCGGCGCCGACGTCGAACCCCTCGATGTGCAGGCCGTCATCGAATCGGTGCCCGGTGTCGACTCGGTCACGTCGCTGACGCTGCCGTCGACCACCGCAACCGTCGACTTCGACGAGTTCGCGGTCCTGGGCACCGTAGCCCTGACCATCACCTGAGAGGCGTAGCGGATGCCGTACGTATACGACTTCGATGCGCTGTACGACTTCGATCTGTCGTACGATGGGTGGCCGCTGTACGACACCGGCACCCCGACCGGCATCACCAGGACGGGGCAGCGACTGTTCGACCTGCTGCCGGAGTACGTGCGGGAGGCGGACACCCGCGACGAGCTGCTGCGCTTCATGGCCAGCATCGGCGACGCCGCCTACTCGACGGCGAAGTTCATCGACGACGCTGACCCCGACACCTCCGCGTCGGGCACTTCGGAGCCGGTGAACCCGGCGACCTCGCCGGCGGGCTGGCTGCCGTGGCTCGGCTGGCTGATCGGTGTCCCGGTCGTCGGCATGGACACCTCGAACGCCCGCTGGTATCTGTCGCGGGCCGGCGCCCAGGCCCACGGGTCGGCGGCGGGGATCCAGGCCGCCGTGCAAGCCACACTGACCGGCAACCGTTACTGCCTGGTGACGACCGCTGTGGGTGGGGATCCGTGGGCGATCGAAGTCCAGGTCGACTCATCCGAGGTTGTCGACTCGGCGGCCACCCTGGCCGCGGCGATGCGGGAGAAACCGGCCGGGGCGAACCTCACGTTGACGTCGTCGACGCCGGTCACCTACGACGACCTAGATACCGCATACACCACCTACAGCAACATGACCGCGTCAGCCCTCACCTACACCGAGTTGCGATTCTAAGGAGCCACAGTGGCCAGTAACTACCCGGGCAGTCTCGACTCGTTCGACACGATCGCGTCGGACAAGAAGACCTCTGACAGTGTCGGCGGGCGCACCCACCGCGCCATGCACAACGACCTCGGCGACGCCATCGAGGCGGTCCAGGGCGAGTTGGGTGTCAACCCGTCGGGTACCTACGACACGGTTTCAGACAGGATCGCCGCGGTCGAGGACGGATTCCCGACCATTGGGATCGGGGACGTCACCACAGGACCGGCTGACGCCACCATCACCGGCAACCCCGGCGACGGCTACGAACTGAACCTTGTCCTCCCGGGCGCCGACGGGTTCGTGCAACAGGCCGCCGGCGGCGTGCTGGCCAACGGCACCAACCACATCATCGGCGAGGACGGCACCAACGCCATCGCCTCCGACGTGGGCACCGCGACGGTCCTCGGTGGTGGCTCCCCGAACTACGAGAACGTGATCGGCGCGTCCACCACTGCGAACGTCAACACTTCCACGTCGAACCTGCCGACCGCTACAGGCACCGGCGCCAACTGGTCCGTGATCGTCGGCGGCTACGACAATGTGGTCAACGGTTCCGCGTGTGTGGTGTCCGGCTACCACAACAAGGTCGAGTCGACAGCGTCCCACGCGACGATCGCCGGCGGTTCAATCCACAGTATCGGCGCGGGCATCGACTACGCGACGATCTCCGGCGGCACTGAGAACACGGTCACCGGCGACTGGGCTGTCGTCGGCGGTGGGGTGCGTAACACCGCAGCGCAGGGCGCCACGAACTCGGGCGGGATCGAGAACACCGCCTCCGGCACCGCGTCCGTGGTGGGCGGCGGCGAGGACAACGTCGCCAGCGGCGCACAGTCCACCGTCGGTGGTGGGAACGTCAACCAGGCGACCGGCACGACGACCACCATCGCCGGCGGGAAGACGAACAGCGCCTCGGGGACGTCGTCGGTGATCGGCGGCGGGCAGAACAACACCGTCAACCAGAACCAGGCCACCATCGCAGGCGGCACCAACAACACCGCGTCGGGGATCTCCGCCACCGTCGGCGGCGGGCAGTACAACACCGCGTCCGGCACCGCAGCCACCATCGTCGGCGGCCGGGAGAACACCGCCTCGGGCGCTGCGGCCACCGCGATCGGCCGGGAAGCGAAAGCCGACCAGGAGACGATGGTCGCGTTCGGCGGCGGGAAGTTCTCAGCCAACGGCGACGCGCAGGGCATCAAGTTCGTTGCCCGCCGCCAAACCACCAACGGCACAGCCTCCGAGGTGCTGCTGAACGCCGCGCAGCGCATGGTCGTCCCCGACGACACCACCTGGGCATTCACCGGCGTTGTGGTGGCACGCCGCACCGACGCGAACAACGAGTCGGCCGGCTACAAGATCGAAGGTGTCATCGACCGCAACTCCGGCGCCGGCACCGTCGCCCTCGTCGGCACCCCAACAGTCACCGTCCTCGGCGAAGACACATCCGCCTGGGATGTGACCGTCAGTGCCGACACCGGCTATGGGTCGCTGAAGGTCGCGGTGACCGGCGAGGCGTCCAAGACCATCAACTGGGTGGCGTTCATCGACGTCGCCTCGACCACGGGCTGAGCTGAGAGGACTGACTGATGGCTGACACCACCACCGTCATGGCGTTGCCGTTCCCGGAAGGGTCGGACGCCAACGACGTGCCCGCCGACATGCAGGCGTTGGCCGAACGTCTCGACGAGGCACCCGGCATCGAGTCGCTGACCTCCGCGGAGATCGCCGCCCTGTCAGCAGGGCAGAAACCCGCGGGCCGGGTCGTCTACAACTCGACGACGCAGAAGCTGCAGATCTCCAACGGGTCGACGTTCGCGAACATCGACGCCGCGGCGCTCCTGCTGGCCGGCGGCACCATGACCGGCAGCATCGCGATGGGCGGCAACAAGGTCACCGGCCTGGCTGCGGCATCGTCCAATGGCGACGCCGTCAGGTACGAGCAGTTCGTGGCAACCGACGCCAGCCTCGCCGCGCTCGGCACCTGGACAGCCTGGACGCCGTCGCTGACGTCGTCCGGTACGACGCCGACTTTCGCCAACGTGACCGCCGAGTCGCGCTACACGCAGATTGGCGACCTCGTCATCGGCAAGGGTCAGGTGACGGTCACCGCGGTCGGCACCGGCACCTATCGCCTCCCGCTGCCGGTGACCCCGAAGTCGACAGCCACAGAGGCGCGGCGCATCGGGTTCATCCAGATCGACGGCGGCGGCCGGGTCGGCCACTACTCGCTGGAGCAGGCCAACGGCGCCACCTACTGTCTCGGCGTGGAGGTAGGCCAGATCACCCCTGTCGCCTACATCGACGCGACATTCGCCGGCTACTACTTGGCCTACGGCAGCCCCGTGCGGTTGTCGTGGGACTTCACCTACGAGGCGGCGTGACATGCCCGACATGAGCGCCACAACCAAGGCTGACGGCCGCACCCTGCCGTGGCGGATCCTCCGCCGCACCGTCAAGCCGTACGCGTTCGCCGTGTCGTTCTCCACGTTCGTCGTGTCGTGGGCGATCCTCTCCGGCGTGGCCATCGGGCACCTGCTCAACGAGTTCCCCGGGCAGCTGATCGGGGTGGCAGGCTTCGCCGCGGTGATGCTGCTGTGGGTGGGCTGGTGGGGACAGCGCGATGACTGGATGGCGCACGGCCTGTTTATCACCGTCGGGGTGTGGGCAGGGGTGTGGGCCGTGGTCATCTACGACACGACATGGACCAGCGTTAGCGGCTGGCTGGCGTTCGCATGGTCGGTTGCCAGCGGCGGCGCGTGGCTGCTGGAGGTGCTCGACAGGGAGCAGCGATGAGCGGCGCATGGATAGCGTTCTGGGCCGCCGTCCTGGCCCCGGCCAGCCTCTACCTGGCCAAGCGGCTCATCGACTACGTGCTCCCCCCGGACCAGCACTGGCCCTTTCTCGACCGTTTCAGCCGTCCCAACAAGTCCGAGGAGGACACCGATGAGTAACATCCTGCGACGACTCAACTACATCGAACCGGCACGGGTGCGTGCAGTGTGGACCGCCGTGGTCATGCTGCTGGCCTCGGCCGGGGTGGCGGTGTCCACCGACGTCGATGCGACCGTCACCGGCGCCATCGGTCTGCTGTTCGCCCTGCTGGCCCTGGTCCAGGGTGAAACCACCCGGGCCGCGGTGTACTCCCCGGCCACGGTCGACAAGGTCCGCGACCAAGGATTGGACGACTACTGAAAGGTCACGCGATGAGTAAGCGTCTACGCCAGAAGGGCACCACCTACGTCGGCAAGCGCCGCACCCGCGTCGCCGTCGACCGTGGCCGCCGCAAGCAAGGCCAGAAGGCCGTCGAGCGGATGCGTGAGTGGCACCGCAAAGGCACCAAGACATCGCCGCACGGCATCGCCTGGTTGGGTCACTGCGCCCACTCCGTCGCCGCCGCCCACGGCCGCAGCGCCTCGGGCTGGAACGCGGTCGACGGCTGGTTCCGCACCCCCGCCAAGTACCGACACTCCGGCAAGAACGCGAAGAACGCCCCCCGTGGCGCGCTCCAGTTCTGGTCCGGCGGCAGCCAGGGCTACGGCCACGTCACCGTCGCCAACGGCCGCGGCAAGTCGTGGGGTGTCGACCTCCCCGCATCCGGCAAGATCGGCATGGTGCCCACCGACGAGGTCGCGGCCCGTTGGGGTCTGCGCTACCTCGGCTGGATCTGGGCCGACGAGGTCGCCGACTGGTGACCACCTAAGACCGCGGCGGGGAGCCCCGATCCGCACCCCCGACCGCACAACGAAGCGCCCCCACCGTCACAAGCGGTGGGGGCGCTTTCGTGCGTCCGGTGTCAGGTGGCGCCGCGCACCTCACGCAGCGTTGCCCGCATCTGCGCGATGGCGTCCTGCGGATGGCGCGGTATCTCGGTGGGGCCGAGTCTGGCCCACATGGCACCGACCTCGTCATCTTCTGCGCCGACCGCCAGTGCGAGCGCGGCGAACGCCAACGCGCCGCTCACGACGCGATCCACTTACGGATGGTGAGCCGGTCGACGCCGACGATGCGGGCGGCCTCCGACTGGGACATGCCCCCGGCGACGGCGTCGCGGACGGCCTGCGCGAGATTGAGGCGGGCGTTGTCGAGGTTCTCCTGCGCGACGCGGTAGTTGCCGGCAGCGACGGCGAGGGTTTCGGTGGGGGTCACGGGGTCACCAGCGCAATCGCCGAGCCGTTGAAGGCGGTGCCGGATGCGAAGAAGATGCGGTACTCGTCGACGCACATCGGGTCGTCACCGTTCTCGAGGTCGTTCATGCGGCACATGTGGTCGGTGGCGATGGCCTCGACGACCTCGCCGGCGTCGGCGACGGTGATGAACTCGATGCCCATCGTGTCAGTGTCGACCGCGATGATCGCGTAGGTGCCGGGCTTCAGGAAGTCGGCGGCGGGGTTCACGCTGAGTTGCTGCATGGTGGTGGTGGCGATGGTTGCTGTCGTCTGGACCTTGTGCGTTGTGCTCATGTATCCACTATGACCCTGGTGCTGAGAATGTCAACACCAGAAGGGGAAGATTCTGGAACATCACCCGAAAGGATGACCCCGGCGTCCCCTATGCCGCCGCCCACGCACCCGCAGCCGCCCGCGTCAGATCGTCGTCGTCGACCGCGACATATCGACGCCGTGCGGGTGCTGCTCGGGGCAGTCGCCCACTAGGCGGGTTCCTAACTTTGTGCGGCGTGTCGTTCCAATGTGCTTGACAAAGATTGTGCGTATGCACAAGGTTGGTCCCATGCAACCAACCCTGCTCACAACCGCCGAGGTCGCCGGGCGCCTCCGGGTTTCCATCCCAACGGTCAACAGGTGGGTCCGCGACGGACGACTGACCCCGGTCCAGAAGTTGCCCGGCATCCGTGGCGCGAACCTGTTCGACCCGTCAGACATCGACACCCTCAAGGAGTCCGCATGAGTCTGGAGCCGATGATCGACCCCGACTGCCGCGACCCGTACAAGCACGGCACCTGCGCAGGCGCGCCGTGCCAATGCCCCTGCCACGGCACCACCCCCCCGGTGGCCGCAGGTCCGGTGCTCCCTGGCGGTTGAGCACCCGGCGGCGCCGGCTAGGGCCATCCCTCGCTTGCGGCCGGCGCCGCCCCCAATCCAGACCATCCAACCGACGGGAAGAGGAGACGACAACGATGGGCGAGACGATCTGGCCCGGCGAATACCGGCGCAAGGTGACCCGCTGCAAGGCGATGCCGGTCACCTCCGAGAACCTGCCACAGGTCGCCGCCTGGTGCGGCGGGCACACCTGGGCCTCCGCAGTGGTGGTGCCCATCTACAGCGACGGCAAGCGTGGCGAGGACACCGCCCCGATCGGGTCCTGGGTGGTGCAGGTCGGCGGGGTGTTCCGGATCTGGCCGGCGGAGGCGTTCACCGCCGAATGGACGGCGGTGACCTCATGATCGCCATGCCTCATCTGCTGTTCCTGACCGTCGTCTTCGCCGCCGGGCTGACCGCCTGGGCCGTCGACCTCGGCGGGCACGACACCCCCACCGCGGTGGCCGGCACGATCGTGGCCGGCCTGGGCGCCGGGGTCTTCCTGGGGGTGTGGCTGTGAGGCCGCACTACGGTCACCGGCTGACCGACCACACCGACGGGCCCTTCCGGCTGTGCGAGTGCGGGATCGGGATCGCCGTCGACCCCCGCGACGAGCTGAAGGTGTACCGGCGCCACCGCCTGCACCTCGAGGCCGTCGAGCACGTGTCCCGCGACCGGCACCCCGCCTTCGGGGGCCGGGATGTCTGAGTGGATCAAGGCCGTGCTGTGCTTTGCCGCTGTCGCCGTCGCCACGCTGCTGACGGTAGGTGTCCTGTGACTATGCTGACCACAGGTGGCCCCGTCTTTGAAGGCGACCACGCCGGCATCATGTCGGGGCCGCCGCCTCTCGACCGCCGCCTCGCCCCGCTCATCGAGCCCGACGAGCACGGCGCCCCGGCGAGGGCGTCGGCTCTCACCGTCGAACCGTTCGACCCGACGCTGCTAATCCGCTACAACGCCGCGTGGCACTCGCGCTTGCCGCACTTGCAGCGCGGTCCGTGGCGTCTCGCGTTCGCGTCACATCACCGCTACACCGTCTTCGCCGTCGCGTTCTGGCATAACCCAAGCGCGCGGACGTTGCCGCAGGACTGGCTTGAACTTCGCCGCATGGCCGTAGCGCCCGACGCGCCGCATTGCACCGCCAGTCACATGCTCGGGCAGATGCGCCGCTACATCCGCACCTATCTGCCTGAGGTGTCGCGGCTTATCTCCTACCAGGACTTGGACGTTCACACCGGCACCATCTACCGCGCCGCGGGATGGGTCGACGCGTGGGTGACGAAGGCGCGGGTCCGTGACCGCAGCGGCAACCGTCGCGGCACTACCCGCGCCTACCGCTCAGACGCCAACGGCCAAGCCCCCGCGGCTGCAGCCAAGATCCGATGGGAGATCGCGCCATGAGTGAGTTCGCAGACGCCTTCGAGAAGGGCTTCCTGACCGTCGGGATCATCGCCGTGATCACCGGGCTGATCGTGTGGGCCGCCGATGTCTGGACCAAGTGGAGGAACCGATGAATGTAGTGCTGACCCTGCTGGCGATATGCGGGCTGATCGTGCTCGCACCGATGGCCCTGGCCATGGTGCTGCTCATCACCGCCTACAGCATCGGCGCGGTGCGGGTGTGGCGTGAGGACCGCCGGCTACGCACGGACTTCGAGCGGATCATCGGGGAGCAGGTGAAGCGCTGATGGCGAATCCGTCCCGCGACAAGGGCACGCGAATGGAAACCACCGCCAAGCGGTATCTGCAGGCGTCCGGCTGGCCGCAGGCCGACCGGCAACCGCTGCGCGGCGACCGCGACCAGGGCGACCTGGTGGTATCCCGCATCCCGCTGATCATCGCCGAGGTGAAGTATCGCGACCATGCCTTCAGTGACGCCCAGCTGGGCCGCTGGCTCGAGGAGACCGAACGGGAAGCGGTGCACGCCGGCGCGGATCTCGGGGTGCTGATCGTCGCCCGCAAAGGGGTGCGCGTGGAGAACTGGGATGCGGTGATGGCCGCCAACGACTGGATGCTGCTGCTGTCCGGGGACGAGGTGCTGCCCACCGACGCACCCTGGGCGCTGCGCGCATCGCTGGCCGACTGGTCACGGATGGCCCTGGCATGGGTGGAGGGGCTGACATGAACTGCTCCATCTGCGGACGCAGCTCGCTGGCCGCCACCTACTACATGTACCGAAAGGACGGCACCCGATGACCGCCTACTTCAGCAACGGAAGTGAGTGGGACGCATGGAGCGCCGCCTGGTGCGAAACCTGCATCCACGACGCCGCCGGGCCGGAGGACGGCTGCCCGATCATCCTCCAACTGCTGCTCGGAGAGCCCACCGAGCACGTAGGACGAGGACCCGATTGGAGTCCACAGACCGTCGCATGGTGCTCTCAATACGAGAAGCGGCCGAAATGGCACGGGGAGGTCGTGGGTGACGTAGTCGGTGGCGGCTTGCTCGTGCTGATCGTCGACACAGAAGACGACGCCGAACAGTCCGAACACTGGGACGGCACCACGCCCTGGGAATCCGACGCCCTCGACGGCGGTGACGCATGAGTAGTTACTACAAGGCAACCCGCCCGGACGGAACCGACTTCTACACCGGCACCATCGACTACGGCGCGGCCCTGGCTTCCGGCGACACGATCCGACTCGACTCCGACGAAACGGAGTTCCCCGGTCCCGGCTGGCTGCACCTGGCCACCGTGCCGACTGAATGCGACGGGATGACGTGGCCCTGCCGACTGTTCGAGGTGGAGCCGGTGGGAGACGTTCACCACGACGAAGACCATCCGCACAAGATCGGGTGCCGTGAGGTCCGAGTTCTGCGGGAGTTGCCCGCGCATGAGGCGTTCGGGCCGCAGGGCGAACAGGTCGCGGCGCTGATCGAGCGGGCGCGGTGTCTCACCGCAGCCGAGATTAAGCGACTACACGCGGCGTGGTACGCGGCGAGGGCCGCGGCGAGGGCCGCGGCGAGGTACGCGGCGAGGGACGCGGCGAGGGCCGCGGCGAGGTACACGGCGTGGGACGCGGCGTGGGACGCGGCGTGGGACGCGGCGTGGTACGCGGCGAGGGACGCGGCGGGGTACGCGGCGAGGGACGCGGCGAGGGACGCGGCGGGGTACGCGGCGGGGGACGCGGCGGGGTACGCGGCGTGGTCTCTGGTGGCGCGAGACCTGATCTCCACTGATGCCTACGACACCTTGACTCGCCCGTGGGGTGAAGTCATCGGCCCGATCCACCCCGACGACCCCGACATGAGGAGAGGCGCATGAGTGCGCAACGCATGAGCGAGTCATGGCGTGGTGTTGCGCAACTCCGCCCGACGCAAACTAGCGCCGGATTGCCGCAGACCGCGGTCCGCAACCTCCGCGTACTCGACGAGCAGAAGAATCAGTCGGAGTTGTTCTAGATGACTACTACTTGCGCCGCCCCCGACTGCGCCAAGTCTGCCCGTGCCCGCGGCTACTGCGATACCTGCTACCGGCGGTTCAAGAAGCACGGCGACGCCACCGTCAAACTCGCCCCCGGCCGCCGCGAACCCCGCGTCAAAGGCCCGACGCTGTGGGTCGTCACCTGCGGCGAGTGCGGCGCCACCGTCGCCCTCGTGCAGAAGCCGACCGACGGCTGGCCCTACCTGGAAGCCCACGTCTGCGAGGTGGCGTCGTGAACCCCCACTACGACGACGGCGACGTCACCGTCTACCACGGCGACTGCCTCGACGTGCTCCGCGAACTGCCCGACGCCTCGGTCGACGCGGTGGTCACAGATCCGCCGTACGAACTGACCGGCGGCGGGTCTGGCGGCTTCATGGGCAAGCACTGGGACGCCACTGGCATCGCCTACAACGTCGACATGTGGCGGCAGTGCCTCCGCGTTCTTCGCCCAGGCGGGCACCTGCTCGCATTCGGAGGCACCCGCACCTATCACCGGATGGCGTGCGCCATCGAGGACGCCGGGTTCGAGATCCGCGACAGCATCCACTGGACGTATGGGTCGGGGTTCCCGAAGTCGCTCGACGTGTCCAAGGCCATCGACAAGATGTACGGGGCGACGCGAGAGGTAGTGGGGACGAGGGCGCAGCGTGCTAACGGAGCGGGTAGCGCAGTGCCGATGAACGCCAGCGCGGGGGAGGTCGAACCCGTCACCGCCCCCGCCACCGACGCCGCCCGCCAGTGGGACGGATGGGGCACCGCCCTCAAACCAAGCCACGAACCCATCGTCGTCGCCCGCAAACCGCTGACCGGCACCGTCGCCGGCAACGTCCTGGCGTACGGCACCGGGGCGATCAACGTCGACGCGTGCCGGGTTGAAGCGTCGGGGCGGCCGTTGATCGTGTCGGCGTCTGAGGACTCCACCGGGATATTCGGCGACGGTCTGAACGGGTCGCGGCACGGCGGCACCACCAACGTCGGCCGTTGGCCTGCGAACACGATCCTCACCCACGCCCCCGACTGCGACCCCGGCGGCGGGTGTGGGGCGGGATGTCCGTGCGCCGAGATGGACGCGCAGTCGGGGGTCATCCGTGACGGTGTCGCCGTGCAGCGGAATTTCCCCGCCGAGGGGTCTAGATACGACGCGAGCAGTTACTTCATTCCCAAACGGCCAGCACCGGATGTCACCTACGGCGGTGAGGGCGGCGCGTCGCGGTTCTTCCCCGCCTTCTACTACACCGCCAAGGCCAGCAGCGCCGAACGGCCACGCGCCAACGGCATCGCACACCCGACCACGAAACCTGTCGACCTGATGCGGTGGCTCGTCCGGCTCGTCACACCACCCGGCGGCGTCGTCCTCGAACCGTTCGCCGGTTCCGGCACCACCGCCGAAGCCTGCGTCGTCGAGGGCTTCCGCTGCATCGCCATCGAACGCGAGGCCGACTACCTGCCGCTGATCGTGGCGCGGCTGTCCAAGCCGATCGAAAGGACGCTGCTGTGAGCTCGGCCTGCAACGCGTGGGGGCCGAACGGCGCCCGCTGCGAGATCCACTACCGCCGCGTGCGTAAGCACGGCGATCCCACTGTGGTGCTCCGGCCGTGGGGGACCGACCACCTGCAGAGGTCGTCATGAGCACCATCTGCCGCGACTGCGAGGCCATCGTGGTGGCCGACGATGACGTGCCGGCCGACCTGGTGAGGATCGCCATGGCCAATCACGAGCGCTTCTGCAAGCCCGGCCGTCGCGAGATCTGCGACATCTGCGACGACGTCGACTTCATCACCAGCAGTGGCGAGACGAACATCCACGCGGTGCTGTCCCGACTGACCGGCTTCCGCAGCCCCACCCCCCGAGCGCTCGCGCAACACCTCACCCGCCACAACCGGCACGACCTGACCGCACGCCTGCCAGGTCTGCACGCCGCCAAGCCCATCGCAACACCATCAACCCAACGGGAGGAACCCACCATGAATCTGCAATCCGTGCCCGAGGGGCGCCCTGCCGCCGCCTCGCTGGTCGATCACGAGGACAAGCGCATCGCGAAGGCCGCGCAGAAGGTGATGGCCGCCGAGGCCGCCCTGGACGCCGCCTGGGAGGCGAACGCCGAGAAGGCCGCCCTGCGTGCCAAGCGCGACAAGCTCAAGAAGCAGCTGGCCGAGATCGAGGCGCAGATCAAGGGCACCGCGCCGGTGGCCGACTCGAAGAAGGTCCGGGCCTGGGCCGCGGAGAACGGATACGACGTCGCGCCCTCGGGGATCATCCCCAAGGCGATCGTGGCCGACTACCTCAACGCCACCAGCGGCGGTGCGGCATGAGCGCCAACGTGGAGCAGGCCGCCAAGGAGCTGCTGCGCCTGCAGGCCGAACTCGAAGCGCTCGAGGCCAGGATCAAGGAGCAGAAGGCGATCCTGATCGACGCCGTGGAGGTGGGCGGCACCGTCGAGATCGACGGGGCGCCGATGTTCCGGGTGACCCAGAAGAAGGACTTCCGCCTCGACCTGGCCGAGAAGATCCTCCCCGCCGAGGTGATCACCGCCGCCACGGTCACCGTGGAGCAGGTCGACAAGGCGAAGGTGAAGGCCTACGCCGAAGCCCTCGGGCTGCTGGACGGATGCCTGAGGGTGTCCGAACCGTTCGTGACCGCAGTTCGGAGTAGACATGCCTGACGGCAACTTTCAGCCGATGCCTGACCCATACCGGGTGCCACCGAAGATCACGCACGCCATTGTCTACGATGCCTCTCAACCACCGCAGGACAATGATGGTGCAGGGACTAGGCATGTCATCTGCACCGATGTACCTATCCAGCAAGGTGGGTGCAAAGGTCGCGCGGTCTCTCATGAAGGTGCCCCCATCTGCGCTGGCTGCGGGGAAGACTGGCCATGCAGTGACAGCGTGGCAGAGGCACAGGTGCAGGCCGACGAGGAAGCGGAGCGAAGTCTTCGTGCCCGGTACAACGATCTGCTGGTGGATCACGCAAGGTTGGCGGCACAAGTCCTGCGGGTGCGGGAGTTGCGTGACAGGTTTGCGACTCACGAGAAGTCGATCTCATACCAAGCGGCGGCAACGCTACTGACCCGCGCTTTGGACGGTGACGGCCCCGGCTGCCAAGGCACCCCAGACAAGACCGAATCCGTTGTTCATGCCTACGAGGCAGACACATGGCGTGCCCCAGGCTTTCAACAATCGGCGACGATGGAGGCGACGCATGACCACGATGAGTGAATACGCAGCCCTTCATGGATGGGAGGTTGGCGCACAGTTGCGGTACAAGGACAGCGCTACACCCTCCACCATCACGGCTATCACGCACAGCGAAGTTCGTATCGCCACACCTAACGACTTCTCTGGCAGATTGAC
>JADJQR010000001.1 GCA_016712675.1 bacterium | reverse complement strand
GCCACCCAGGATCTGGGCTTCAGCGACAAACCGCTACCACCAGTTCAAGCGGCTGGCCGATGACCTCGAGCCGCTTGCCGGTCCTGCGCGAAGCCGTCGCGACGGGCCAGGTCGGCTGGACCAAGGCGCAGCAGGTGGCGCGCGTGGCGACCGAGGCGACGCAGGCCGCGTGGGTCGAGAAGGCGGTGACGACCGGGCGGCGGGAACTGGAACGGCAGGTGCGGCACGTTCGTCAGGTGCAACGGGCGACGAAGCGGCGGGCCGTTGCGCCGGCGCAACTCGCGTTCGCGGCGGCCGGGGAGCCGACGGACGTCGAGACTGTCACGCCCTTGCTTGCCGAAGCGCCGACCACGATCAGTCTGCGGGCCGACAGCGTCCGGCTGGCGCGGTACGAGGCGCTGGTGGCGAAGGCGCACAAGCTGGGCCTGGCGCCCGCGGGCGGCGATCGGTTGGACCTGGTGCTGGCGGCGCTTGAATCCCTGGTGGCGGCGGGCGGTGGCGAAATGCCCGGCCTGCGGCCGGCCCCACCGCGCAGATCATCGTTCAGCAGTGTCCCGATTGCGAACGCGCCGCGGTCACGACCAGCCGCGGCGAGAAGAGGGTTGCGCCGGCGCAACTGGCTGCGCTGGCCTGCGACGCGCGCGTGCGGCGGCCGGGCCAAGCGAACCGCGCGACCATCCCGCCGTCTGTGCGCGGCGGTGCTGGCGCGGGATCGGCATCGTTGCGCGACGCCGGGGTGTGGCTCGACGCATTTCCTCGAAGTCCACCACGTGAGGCCGCGCGGGCAGGGGGGAACCAACCGGGCGGAGAATCTGATCACGCTGTGCAGCCGGTGTCATGGATTCGTGCACGAGCGGGGTGGGGCAGTTGCGCCGGCGCAAGCCGAGGCGGGCTGAGTCTACGTAGGTGGCTGTCTGGTAGCCGTGTTGGCGTCTGTGGCGCATGCGCGCTCCGCGGGGATCACCGTCAGCTTCATGAACCGAACCATCCGGACCGCTCGGCCGGGCTGCGGTCCTGCGGAGCGGACGGCTGCGCCGCCACCTCCGCCGGACCGCTCCCGACCTCGCTCGAAGCCAAGGGCCAAGTGTCCAAGCGCCAAGCGCTGGCATGGCGCTGCGCGCCATCATGAGGTCGACCTCACAGGACGGAACCCGAAGGTGCCGTACGAGCCGTCCGGGCCGTTGAAAGCCCGGACGGCTGAGCGGCAGCTCAGCGCGTAGTCGCCCCAGCCTCCACCGCGGAGCACCCGGTAGGAACCCGCCCCCGCACCCACAGGATCCGTCACAGTCCCACCATACGTGCCGTACCAATCGTTGCACCATTCATAGAGATTGCCGTGCATGTCGTACAAGCCGAAGGCATTCGCAGGGTAGCTTCCCACAGGAGCCGTCCAGCCGAGGTACGGCCCGGATGGGCAACCGGTGTAGGGATAGGTGCCGTTGTAGTTCGCCTCGGTGCTGGCGGCCAGGCAGAAGCCCGTGTTGAACGGTGTCTGCGTCCCAGCCCGGCACGCGTACTCCCACTCCGCCTCCGTCGGCAAGCGGTAACCAGGTGCCGTGTACGGACTGCCCGCGTTGCACTGCCAGGTGCTGTGGTCGTACGCCCGCGGCAGACCCTGCTGCAGACTCAGCCAGTCGCAGTACGCCACCGAGCCGTACCAGGTCACCTCCAGCACGGGGTGGCTTGCCTTCCACGCATCCACGGTGAACGTGCCCTCGCTGAACGAGATCTCGCAGTTGGGGAAGCCGTCCAGATCGAGAAGCTCCTGCGTCGAGCCGTCCAGAGCATCGCGCACGCTCGCGCTCGTCGCCGTCACGTGACCGTTGTCGTACGCCCACTGCACCAGGTCCCGATACTGCTGGTTTGTCACCTCGGTCGCCTGCATGGAGAACCCACGCGTCAACGTCACCTGATGCTGGGTCTCGTTGCTGGACCGCCCCGACTCCGTCGTCGGGCTCCCCATCATAAACGTCCCCGGCCCGATCGCGACAAAGCCCGCCGGAACCTCACTCTGCCCATCATCCGCCGTCACCCGCAGCCGGCCGTCGCGCTGCTCAGGCCAGGGTCCGCGCCCGCATCCCAGACGATGCTCTTGCCGGTGCCGGGCAAGACGCCAGCGCCGACGTCGCCCGTCACCGCTGCGCAGGGGTTCGGGTAGCTCGCGCCCGAGTCCGTCGACAGGAACATACTCACCGTCACCGCCATGTCGCAGACCGGCAAATCGAGGTCGTAGGTCACATCCCAGATCGCGGTGAACCGGCCGCTGCCTTGCGCCTGCACATTCGAAACCAGCAGCTGACGTTGCCCTGGGCCTGGGCCAGTGTGGAGCTTCCAGGCAGCAGCAACGTCATGATCACGACGGCGCGCGGCATCCAGGTGGTCTTCATGTTGCCATCCTCCGAGAGGGGTGCGCCGGCCAGCGTGGTCCTGGCCGTCCACGGTTGATTCGATGGCGACCGGCCGCTCGCGCTGTGTGATTCCAGCACCCGCACCAGACGGCCACCGTTGGCAGGCCACCAATCCCATCCGGCCGCTCGGCCGGGCTGCGGTCCCTGCCGGGCGGACGGCTTCCGCCGCCCCTCCGCCGGACCGCTGCCCGGCCTCGCTCAAAGCCAAGGGGCAAGGGTCCAAGCGCCAAGCGCTGCCATGGCGCTGCGCGCCATCAGCAAGCCGACCTCACTGTACGGATCCCGACGCCGAAGGGCGAGCCGTAGTACGGGTCGCAGGCGTTCCGGTAGGTTGAGCGTCAGACCTGCGCGACGCTGCCCCGTCGCCACCGCGGGAACACCCGGGCGTTACCCGCCCCCGCGCCCACAGGATCCGTCACCGTACCACCATATGTGCCGTACCGGTCGTTGCACCACTCCCACAGATTGCCGTGCATGTCGTACAGGCCGAAAGCGTTGGCAGGGTAACTGCCCACAGGCACAGTCCAGCCGACGTACGGCCCGGTCGGGCACCCGGTGTAGGGATAGCTGCCGTAGTTCGCCTCGGTGCCCGCATCCAGGCAGGACCCCGTGTTGAACGGCGTCTGCGTCCCGGCCCGGCACGCGTACTCCCACTCCGCCTCCGTCGGCAGACGGTAACCCGGTGCCGTGTACGGGTTGCCCGCGTTGCACTCCCAGGTGCTGTGGTCGTACGCCCGCGGCAGACCCTGCTGCAGACTCAGCCAGTCGCAGTACGCCACCGAGCCGTACCAGGTCACCGCTTGCACGGGGTGGCTTGCTTTCCCCGCATCCACGGTGAACGTGCCCTCGCTGAACGAGATCTCGCAGTTGGGGAAGCCGTCCAGATCGAGAAGCTCCTGCGTCGAGCCGTCCAGAGCATCGCGCACACTCGCACTCGTCGCCGTCACGTAACCGTTGTCGTACGCCCACTGCACCAGGTCCCGATACTGCTGGTTCGTCACCTCGGTGGTCTGCATGTAGAACCCACGCGTCAACGTCACCTGATGCTGAGTCTCGTCGCTGGACCGCCCCGGCTCCGTCGTCGGGCTCCCCATCATGGACGTCCCCGGCCCGATCGCGACGAAGCCCGCCGGAACCTCACTCTGCCCATCATCCGCCGTCACCCGCAGCCGGCACGTCGCGCTGCTCAGGCCGGGGAAGTCCGCGCCCGCATCCCAGACGATGCTCTTGCCGGTGCCGGGCAAGACGCCAGCGCCGACGTCGCCCGTCACCGCTGCGCAGGGGTTCGGGTAGCTCGCGCCCGAGTCCGTCGACAGGAACAAACTCACCGTCACCGCCATGTCGCCGACCGTCTCGAGGTCGTAGGTCACGTCCCAGATCGCGGTGAATGGCCGCTGCTGCGCCTGCACATTCGACACGAGCAGCTGCGTGCCCTGGGCCTGGGCCAGTGTGGCGCCCAGCAGCAGCACCGTCAGGATCACGCCGGCGCGCGGTATCCAGATGGTCTTCATGTTTGGTCCTCCGATAGGTGCGAGGCCGGCTCTAACGGGCCAGCGTCAGCTTCATGGTTTGGGATCCCTGCGCCGTGCTTAGCCGGCAGAAGTACGTGCCCGTCGGCACCGCGCGGCCGGCGTGGTCCTGGCCGTCCCAGGTTGCTTCGTGGCGACCGGCCGCCTGCGTCCCCGCTTCCAGCACCCGCACCAAGCGGCCGCCCAGGTCGTAGATCGCCAGTTCGATGGGGCCGGACTCGGCCAACTCGAACGCGATCACCGTGCGCGGGTTGAATGGGTTCGGGTAGATCGTGGCCAGCGCCGTGGCCTGCGGCAGGCTGCTCGCGTCATCGTTCACCGCAGTGACCGTGTCGATGGTCAGGAGGCCGGAATAGCCGTGGCTGATGCGCGCCTGGGCTGTGGCACAGGCCAGCAGCAGGGCAGCGGCGGTCAAGAGGAGCGTGGTCGAACGTCGCATGGAGGGCTCCTGTTCGGGGGGGCGGGGGGGGGGCCCCCGCCCGGGGGGGGGGGGGGTGGGGTCGGAGCCCGGGCCGCGGGCCCCAGGGGAGTTTCGGTGCTCTGGAATGGCCGGCAGATACATGGGCGGACAGCCCGACCCCCCCATGGCGCAGGCGCGGTCCTTCCTGCGGCCTCCTTCCCCCCCCCCCCGCGGGCGCTACGCCGCAACAGGCACCCCCACGCCCGCTTGCGCCGATTCCGGACCGCCGGGGGGGCCCCCATTGCTTGATCAAGACCGTCAACCGCCCACAACGGGCGACCCCTCGGACGTCACGCGGATGACCTGTTCCGGCGGATCGTCGAGATCATCAACGACGCCCGTGGGCGCGTGACGCGGGTGGTGAACTCGGCCATGGTCCAGACCTATTGGGAGATCGGACGGCAGATCGTCGAGGTCGAGCAGCAGGGATATGCGCGGGCCGGATACGGGGAGCAGGTCTTGGCGGGGCTCTCTGAACGACTGACCCGGTGCTTCGGCAGAGGATTCAGTCAGCCGAATCTCAAGCGGATGCGGTGTTTCTTTCTGGCCTATTCGGTCACCCCCGCGATTGCGGCCGCGGATAATGACAGGCGCGATCAACAAATTGGCTCGACACTGTCGAGCCAATTGGCAACAATCGTGCAACCTGTTTTCCGTCAAGAGCTTGGATGGTCACACTACGTGTTGCTCATGGCCGTGCCCGCCCCTTTGCCTCGCTCGTTCTACGAGACCGAAGCCGCCCGCGAAGGCTGGTCCTGCCGCGAACTCGAACGCCAGATCGCCTCCCACCTGTACGAGCGCCTGGCCGCCAGCCGCGACAAGGACGACATCCTCGCCCTGGCCCACCAAGGCCAGGAAGTCAGCACCCCGCAGGACGTCGTGAAGGATCCGCTTGTTCTCGAATTCCTCGGCCTGCCCGACCGCCCTCACTGGCGCGAGCGCGACCTCGAGCAGGCCATCATCGACCATCTGCAGGAATTCATGCTCGAACTCGGCAAGGGGTTCAGCTTCGTCGCGCGGCAGAAGCGCATCACCCTCGACGGCGACCATTTCTTCGTCGATCTCGTGTTCTACAACCGGCTGCTGCGCTGCTTCGTGTTGGTCGACCTGAAGCTCGGCAAGCTCACGCACCGCGACCTCGGCCAGTTGCAAATGTATGTGAACTGGTACGACCGCACCCAGCGCGAAGCCCACGAGGAACCGACCGTCGGCATCGCGCTGTGCTCGCGCAGGAACGACGCGGTGGTGCGCATGACGCTGCCCGAAGGCGAAAAGCGGATCGTCGCGGCGCGGTACGAGGTGTTGTTGCCGAGTGCGAAGGAGCTCGAAGCGGCGGTTCAGGAAGGGCGGCGGGCGGCCGAACGGCAGGGCCCGGGCGGATGCGGGCCGGCCTCCTGATCGGCAGTCATGGCATCTCCGCGGCGAAGGCCCGGGTGCGCCGGCGCCGGCACTTGCGCCGACGCAAGTCGAGGCGGGGTGAGGTGCTGTTGGTGGCTGCGGATGGGGATGAGATCCCGGTCGCACGCGGGAGTCCCCTAGCGCTCCGGCCGTACGATCAACTCGACCGTGTTCGACTCGAACTCGCAATGATCCGAGTACGGTATCGCCGGGCACCTGTACAGAACGCCTACGAAGCTCCATTGCTGCACGCCGGGCTCGGGAGGGGCAAAGGTGAGTTTCTCGAAGGTCACACTGCCCCCTGCTTCAAGAAGGACGTCACCGTGACCGGGCAGCTTTTCACACTCGGGCGCTGCGAAGATGGCCTTGAAGGACTCGACCTTGCCCGACGCCAGCACGGCGCACGGCAACGGGCCGTACTTGAAGAACGACCCAGGCACGTACACGGGGTGATCACCACGATTGGACAATTCCATCGTGAAGATAATGCTGTCCCGCGGGGCGAAGACCAGGCCAGGCGCCGCCACGTGGAGATCGAGTACGCAGGCGTCGGCGAATGCGTCATCCCGACAACCCGCGTTCGCAGCGCTCGCAACCAGCAACAGACCGACCAGACCTCCCGACAACGCCGCTAAGTGCCGCAACGCCTACCTCCGCGATACCCCGCCCTCACGGCGCCATCAACGCCCCCACCGTCTCCCCCAGCAGCCTGTTGAACCCGTCAGGGTCTTCGCGCATCACGAAATGCCCGCGCCCGGCCATCACGCGCAGCTGGAAGCCGGGCACCAGCGCCTTGATCGGCTCGACCTTCGTGGGCTGCGCGTCGGCGTTGATGCACATCATGGGCACCTTCAGCTGCGCCAGGCGCTCGGTGGTGCGGTCGCCGAACCAGTGCAGCAGCTCGCGCATCGCGCTCAGGCCCACCGCGGGCGGGGCCGAGGCCATGTCCGCGGCGATGCCGGCGGCCAGCGCGCTGTCGGCGCCGGCCGGGAAGAAGTGGCCGACCCAGGCGCGGACGCGCGGCGTGAAGTCCGCCTCGAAGGTCGACACGAACCCGTCGATGGCCTCCGGCGGCAGCTTCATCCCCACATCCTGGAAGTTGTCCACGCCGACCAGGCCGAGCACGCGGTCGGGCGCCGCCAGCGCGGCCTCGACGATGACCGCCCCGCCCATCGAATGACCCACCAGGACAGTGTCCTTCAGGTCCAGCTGCGCCAGCACGGCGGCGACGTCGGCGCCGAACGCCTCCATCGTGTAGGCCTTGCGCTCCTGGCCCGAGGCGCCGTGCCCGGCCAGGTCGATCACGACCACGCGGTGCTTCGCCGCGAAGTGGGCCACCTGCGCGTCCCAGTAGGTGGCGTCGCAGCTCCAGCCGTGCACGAAGACGAGCGCCGGCGAGCCCTGGCCCTGGTCGGTGTAGTGGATGACCACGCCGTCGGGGGCGGTCACGGTGCCGGCGATGGCGGGCACGGCCAGCAGCAGGACGGCCAGGATCGACGCGGGGATCGCAAGGCGTGGACGCATGGCGCGCAGTCCTTTCGGGAGGCGGGGCAGGTGGTCGCGGATGCGGGACCATGATGACGCCGCGGGGCCCCGCCTGGCAACGGTGGAGTTGTGAAAGAAGAAACATGAAACAGCCTGTTGATTCGCGGGGCCGCGATCGGCGATGATCAAAGCAGGCGCCACCCGCCAGCCAGTCTGGCGGGCACCCGCGCCGACGACGCCGCGCCCGCGGCGCCTGGTCCCCCACCCACCAGGAGAGAACATGACCCGACTCCGCTTGTCGCCCCTGGCCCTGGCGGCCCTGCTGCTGGCCCTGCTGGCCGGCCTGGCTTTCGGCGCGGATGAAACCGCGCCGCGTCCGTTCTCCCCCGTGCAGTTCGGCTTCACGACCGACGTCGAGGAATCGCCGCCCTACGCGCCCGACCGGATGCTCGTCCAGATCCGCGAGGGCAGCATGGCCAAGTCGCTGCTCGGCATTTCCCTGGACAAGGGCGCCCAGGCCCCGTTCGCGCAGACCGGCCTGCTGCCGGTCGACGAACTGGCCCAGGACGCGGGCATCGTCTCGATCGAGCGGCCATACATCCGCCTGCGCCAGGCCGACAAGGCCGCGGACGCCGGCATCGACCGCTGGTTCATGTTCCACTTCCAGGACGTGGAGAACCTGCCGGCGCTGGCCGACGAGTTCGCCGCGCTGGACGACGTGCAGGCCGTCTCGCTGGACTGGCTGGCCTACCCGATGGTCACGCCGAGCGATCCTTACTACACCGCCAACTGGGGCCACAACAACACGGCGCAGCTGCCGGGCCTGGACTGGGGCGGCACCTACGACCACACCCTGTCCACGACCGTCGGCACCGTCGGCTTCGACGCCAACGCGCCGCAGGCGTGGGACGGCAGCCAGGGCTACGGCGCGGCCAGCGTCGTGATCGCCATCATCGACAGCGGTGTCGACATGGAGCACCCGGACATCCGCAGGGTGACCGGCTACGACTTCGGCAGCAACGACAGCAACCCCGACGACAACGCCACGGGCGCCGGCCACGGCACCTGCTGCGCGGGCGTCGCGGCGGCCATGAACAACGGCTCGGGCGCGGTCGGCGTGGCGGCCGGCTGCAGCATCATGCCGCTGAAGGTGGCCAGCAGCACGGGCTCGATGGCCTTCAGCGCGATCCAGAACGCGCTGTACTACGCGGCCGACAACGGCGCCGACATCATCAGCATGAGCCTGGGCGCCGCGATCTCGACGGATGCCGCCACCAACACCGCCATCCAGTACGCCTACAACGCCGGCTGCACCATCCTGGCCGCGACCGGCAACGAGAACAAGACGGTCATCAGCTACCCCGCCATCAACACCTACGTGATCGGCGTCGGCGCGGCCTCGCCCTGCGGCGAGCGCAAGCGCAGCTCGAGCCTCTCGACCGAGGTCAACCCGGGCGTCAGCACCGACCCCCGCGGCTACACCTGCGACGGCGAGCGCTGGTGGGGCTCGAACTACGGCGTGACGACGAAGGACGCCGCGGGCGCCGTGGACATCCTGGGCCCGACGATCCTGCCGACCTGCGACGTGGTGGGCAGCGGCGGCTACCGCAGCGGCGACATCGAGCCGTTCTTCAACGGCACCAGCTGCGCCACGCCGTACGTGGCGGGTGTGGCGGCGCTGATCAAGTCGGCCAACCCCTCGTACACGCCGGCGCAGGTGCGCGCGGCGCTGGTGAACAGCGCCCGCGACGTGACCAACGCCGAGTCGGGCACCGGCTGGGACCGGTACTCGGGCTACGGCATGGTCGACGCGCAGGCGGCGATCGGCGGCTCGGGCCCGGTGGCCCCGGTGGCCTCGTTCACCGGCACGCCGGTCAGCGGCAACGCGCCCCTGAACGTGGTCTTCACCGACGCCTCGACCGGCTCGCCGACGAGCTGGAACTGGACATTCGGCGACGGCGGCACCTCCACCGCGCAGAACCCCAGCCACACCTACACGGCCGGCGGCACCTACACGGTGGCCCTGACGGTGAGCAACGCGGCGGGCTCCAACACCCAGACGCGCACCGGCTACATCACGGTGACCACCGGCTCGGCCCCGACGGCGAGCTTCACCGGCACGCCGACCACCGGCACCGCCCCGCTGGCGGTCACGTTCACCAACACCTCGACCGGCTCGCCGACCTCGTGGAGCTGGACGTTCGGCGACGGCGGCACCTCCACCGCGCAGAACCCCAGCCACACCTACGCCGCGGCCGGCACGTACACGGTGGCGCTGACGGCCACCAACGCGTTCGGTTCCAACACGCTGACGCGCACGGGCTACATCACCGTCACGTCGGCGGGCGGCACCTGGCAGACGATCACCTACGACACGTTCGAGTCCAACCTGGGCTCGTACACGGATGGCGGCGCCGACATGTCGCGCTACACCAGCACGACCTACTCGTACGCCGGTCGCGCCTCGGCCGACATCCAGGACAACAGCGGCACGCCGTCGTCGTTCTACCACACGCTGGGCTACAACGTGTCGGCGTACGTGGACCTGCAGGTCGACTTCTACTTCCGCTCGGTGAGCATGGAGACCGGCGAGGACTTCTTCGTCGAGTACTACAACGGCTCGGCCTGGCAGATCGTGTCGACGCTCAAGCAGGGCACGAACTTCACCAACACCGGGTTCTACCACGCGACGATCAGCATCCCGAAGGCCACCTACAACTACCCGACGAACGCGAAGCTGCGCTTCCGCTGCGACGCGAGCAACGACTCGGACGACATCTACATCGACGAGATCCGCTTCAGCGGCCTGACCGCCAGCGGCCTGGATGCCGGCCGCGAGTCCGGCGTGGTGGTGCGGGCGGCGACGCTGGAGCAGAACCAGCCGAACCCGTTCAACCCGGCCACACAGATCAGGTTCAACCTGCCGCGCGAGAGCCACGTGGCGCTGACCGTGTACAACGTGCGCGGCCAGGCCGTGGCGAAGCTGGCCGACGGCACGCTGGGCGCCGGCGAGCACGTCCTGACCTGGGACGCCACCGAGCACCCGAGCGGCGTCTACTTCTACCGGCTCGAGGGCGCGGGCTTCTCCGAGACGCGGAAGATGACGATGCTGAAATAGGCCCGACTCGCCCGGCCTGTTTGCAGCAGGGCCGCCGGTCCCCCGCGGGATCGGCGGCCCTTTTTTCCGGCCGGCGAGCGGAGCGCTACTTCGCGCCGCCCTCGAGATGCTGCTTCATCATCGGCAGCACCCGCCCCCAGGCCTTGTCGAAGTAGGCGAAGGTCGCGTCCCAGTCGGCGCCCTGGCCGAAGCCCAGGTGCGTCAGGCGCACGCGGGTGGCCTTGTCGCCAAGCGCCTCGGTCTCCACGACCACCCACGTGCGCCGCTCGCGCGTGGGCAGCGTCGGCGGCGCGTTCCAGGTGAAGCTGACCAGGCGGCCGGGGATGTAGCCGAGCACCTGGCAGCCGTTGCTGCCGATCTTGCCGTCGAAGAGCCATTCGTAGCGGCCACCGATCTCCAGGTCGATGTGCGCGCGGCTGTCCGGGCCCATGAGCCGCTGCCAGGCCTCGGCGTCGGTCCACAGGGCGTAGGCGTCGGCGGCCGGCGCAGCGATCTCGATCTCCTTGACGAACGAGCGCGGGGCCGGCCCACGGCCGTCGAACAGGGCGCTGTCGATGGGCGCGGCGGACGCGGATACGGACGCGGCAACCAGGGCAAGCAGCGCGGTCACGGTCGCGCGGCGAAGGAACAGCGGGCGCATCGGAACTTCCTTCCGTTGAGGGTGGTTCAAGGCTGGTCGGGCCGCCGCGGCTTCTCGCCACGCTCCTTCAGGATCAGGTACACCTGGCGGAACGCCGCCAGCATCCCCCACAGCATCCCCGCCAGCGAGAGCCATGGCTTGCCGCCGAACACGCGCTCGGCCCCCAGCCCCAGCAGGTAGCCGATGGCGGGCCCGACGATCATCATCATCGGGATGATCGTGTAGATGCCGATGTCGCGGGCGCGCCGGCCGGCCTCCTCGCCCGAGCGGACGCCGGGCAGCGGGACGCCGACCGGTCCGGCGTCGCGCTCGCGCCGGTCGCGGCGCAGGCGGCGGCGCAGGTCCTCCACGCGGGCGGGATCGGGCGGTTCGGGCAGCTCGCGACGGCCCGGCGCCTGCGGAGGCTGTTGGTCACCCGTCATCACGCCGTCCCTTCCGATCTCTCCGCGTACGCCGGCTCCGACTGCAGCCGCGGGTCGTCGACCGGCCCGCCCACGGTGAAATGGTAGAGGCTCTGCCACCGGCGGTCCACCAGTCCCAGCGCCCGGTGCACCTCGTCGTCGAAGAAGCAGCCGATGCCGGTGCCGCGCAGGCCGGCCGCCTCGGCCTCCAGGTAGAGCAGCTGGCCCACGGCGCCGGTCTCCTGGAACAGGCGCGCCCAGGCCCCCGGGCCCCGCTGCGCCAGCACCGGCGCGAAACGGGCCAGCAGGCCGGCGCTGAACACGCCGTCGGCGGCGATGGCCTGCCCGCAGCTGACCTGACGGGCGGTCTCGCGCAGGTCGCCCGTACCCAGGCGGTACAGGGGCAGCGTGGCCGGCACGCCGTCAGGCCGCTCCCAGGCGAAGTCGGCGCGCAGCGCGGCGCGGAGGTCAGGTTCGTGGTCCGGGGCCCGGCACAGCGCGTACAGCCCGGGCGCCAGGCCGTCGACGCGGTGCACCAGGAGGATGAGCGCGACGTCGACGTCGGGGCCCGTCGCGCGCAGGGCGGGGTCGCCGGCAGCCGGCAGCAGCGCCGCTAGCAGCCGGCAGAACGCGGGCAAGCCTAAGGTGGTGCCGCCGTCCATGGCAACGGCGCTGCGGCGGCCGCGGATCAGGGGACCGGCGGCGAGGGCGCGCGGGCCGCCGCTTGCGCCGGCACACGTCCCGAGACCTCCACGCGCGCGTGCGCCGGCGCACGCCGCCGGCGCCTCCCAGTCGAGACCCGCCGGCTCGGCCACCGCGGCAGCCGCCGCGGCCACCAGCGGCCAGTCGTGATGCTCGCGACTGAGGCGGTTCGCCTGGCCCAGCCATCGCGACGGCACGGGCGGCCGAGCGCGCAGGCGGCCGCCGGGCCAGGGGCCGGGCACCACGGCCAGCAGGGCCTCGGCGTGCTCGAATTCGGGGCCATCGCCGGTATCCAGGCCCAGGAGCGCCGCCAGTTCGGCCGTGCCGACACCTTCCAGGCGGCGGGCGGTCCAGCCCAGGCGCGCCGCGGCCAGGCCCAGGGCGGCCAGCGCGTGGCCGGCGTCGTGCTGGCAGTAGCGGAAGGCGCGTTCGCCGTACTTCCAGGCCTCGCGCCAGGGGATCGACGAGACGGCCACCAGGAACGAGCCGGCAGGCAGGCCCAACGCCGAGGCGTCGAAGCGGGCGCCGGGGCCATCGCCCCACGAGCCCCGCAGCTCCAGGGCGTGCGCCGCCGCCGCGTAGTGGTGCACGCCGTCGGCATCGATGAGCCAGCCCTCGGTTGGGTGCAGATTGCCGCTCGAGGGGTTCACGCGCAGGGGCCAGCGCGAGACGACCAGGCCATCCGGGCCGCGCGCCTGCTTCCAGGCCGACAGGGCCAGGCTGTGGCCGAAGAAATCACCCAGCGAAGCCTCAGCGACCGGCGCCGGCGGGCCCGGGACCCGGTCCGCGCGCACGGCGTCCCAGGTGGGGTCGGCTGAGGCACGGACGGACGGCAGTGGCAAGGGACGCAGCGGCGCCCCCATGTACCGCCGGAACGGATCCGGTTGGTTGGGCCAGTCCAGCCAGCCCAGCGACCGGGCGTAGCGGCGGACGTGGTGCTTGGTGACCTCGTGGTAGGCTTCGATGGTCGCCAGGGCGTCCAGCCGGGCCGTTCCGTGGTCGATTCCGGCCATGGGCTGCCGTTCCTTCCGGTTGCCGGCCGTTTCGCGGCACGGAGCGCCGCCGGGATCACTTCGGGCGGGGCAAGAATTAGGGTAAAACCGTCGCCGTTCCGGCCGATCCCGTGGCTGAACCGTGCCAGACCCGGGAGGGGCCTGCTTGTCCTCGATCGCCGACAAGGACCAGCCGACGCCGGCCGCTGCACAGCCGTCCGTGCTGGCGCCCGAGCATGCGGAGCTGCTGGCTGCGCTTGACCGCATGCTGACGGTCGGCTCGTACTACCCGCCCGGACATGAAAAATACCGCGAGGTAGCCAAGGCCGCCCATCGGGCGGTCGCGCGCGCGGCCGGGCCCCAGGGCGTGGTCGCGATCGAGGTGACCGAGACCGGGCTGAACCTGGGCGTCTCGTTCGCGCCGGCGGACGGGCGCGAGGCGAAGCGACTGCACAAGCTGCTGGTGCCATTGGATGTCGCGCTGCTGGAGATCGACCAGGACGCTTCGGCCGAGGACCTGCACGCGGCGCTCCTGGCGCTGAAGAAGCAGCAGTCGGAGCTGGGCTCGTCGCGCACATATCGCGCCATCGAGGTGACGAACCTGCCGGCCAGCGTGCGCGTGACCAGCCGGCAACTCTACGTGAAGATGCGCCACAAGCTGGTCGGCACTGGCGGCACGCGGCCGGACATCGACGCTTTCGATCCCAACACGATCCCCGACGCGATGCTGGTGGCCACGCCCGATGGCCAGAAGCTCGAGCGCGAGTTCCTGGCCGTCGTGCGCGGCATCATGACCGGCGCCGACCCGCAGAAGCTGCAGCGGCTGCACGAGACGCCCATCGACCGCATCACGCAGGTGCTGGGCGAGTGGATCCCGGACGCCGCGATCCGCGCCATGAAGGACATCATCGACCGCCTGGCCGAGACGAACTCGGACCCGATGGTGCTCGAATCCCTGGTGGCCCACGCCACCAAGGCGCTGGAGCTGACCGGCGACAGCGCGATGGTCGAGCTGGCGTTCGAGCGCCTGCGCGTCGAGCGCGAAGTGAAGGGCGAGTCGCGTCCGCTGCTGGAGAACCGGCCGCGCCCCCGTGGGGTCAAGCGCACGCCGGTCACCTACACGATGACGCGCGCGCAGCTGGGCGTGCTGATCGACGAGGTGGCCGCGGGGGCCGCCCCGATCGCGGACCTGGATGCGCAGACGAACGCCGACTGCCTGGGCATCTGCTACCAGATCCTGGCCGCCGCGCCCTCGCCCGAACTGACGGAACAGGTGACCGGGCTGATGGAAACGCTGGTCGCCGACGACCGCTGCTCGCCGCGCGACCTCGAGGTCGCGCGTGACGCGCTGCGCTCGGCGTTCCACCAGGGCTGGAACGAACATACTCCCGAGCTGGCCCGCGCGCTGCTGGAGCCGATGCGCCTGCTGCGCCCGCAGAAGCTGGGCTGGCTGTGGTTGTCGGTGTGGGAAGGCCTGCTCGAGACGGGCCCCAAGGAAGCCGCCTGGCCGCTGCTGGTCAACGACCTGCTGCTGGGGGTGGAATGGGACGACCCGACCGGCAGGCTGCAGCTGTTCGGCGAACTCACCCGTCTGGACGTGTGCGACCGCCTGGACCTGCTGGCTCGCCTGGAGACGCTGCCGGCCCTGCGCGACAAGCACGTCGCTGACAGCTTCCTGGACGCGCCGGCCCCGCTCCTGTACCCGGTGTACCGGCTGCTCCTGCGTTCGTCGCTGAGCGAGGAGTTCGGGCCGCGGCTGCTGGCGCGGCTGGCCGCGCAGGACGCCCACCCCCTGGTGGCGCAGCTGCTGGCCTGCCTGGGCGGCTGGGACCGCGGCCACCTGCGGCTGTACCAGGCGATGCTGGACCAGGGCGTCGCCGAGAAGGTGACGCCGGCCCTGGCCGACCAGGCCGGCCGCTACCTGCGCGGCATCATCACGCGGCTCGAGGACGCGGAACTGGCGGAGCCCTGGGTGCCTGGCGCCATCGACTGGCTGAGCCGGCTGCGCTCGGGCGGGGCGACGGAGATCCTGCGCGACATCGTGCAGGAGCGGCGCTGGCTGCTGATCCCGGTGTGGCCGGCCGCGGCGCGCGACGCCGCGCGCACCGCGCTGGAACGGCTCGAGCAGCAGGAGCAGAAGACGTGAGCGCCAGCTTCAGCGACCTGATCATCCTGCTGTCCAGCGGCATCAACCAGCGCCGGCTGTACTTCGATTCGCACCCGAAGGTCAAGTCGCTCGGTCGCGACTTCGCCGAGAAGCTGGAGCGGCGACTGCGCGAGTCGAACGAGACGGCCTTCTTCTTCGGCGTGCTGAGCGGCAAGTTCATCCGCGACGGGCGCTTCCTGGTGGGGCCGTCCATCGCCGGGCGCAGCCTGATCGAGTTCGCCGAGCGCCTGGGCTGCGGCGGCTTCCTCTTCCAGCAGCACGTGACGGCCGACGAGGTGATGGCTTTCTTCCGCCTGGCGGCCGGCCTGCGCGAGCGCACCGGTTCGCTGGACGCGTCGATGGCCATGCTGCAGGCCGAGGGCATCCGGCTGATCGAGTTGACGCCGCACTTCCGGCAGGCGGACCCGAACCGGCCCATGGATCAGCTGGACTTCTCGACGGTGGACCCGTCGCTGATCCAGTTCGACTTCACGGAGGACGACGAAGACGGCGAGGGGGGCATGGGCCGCTCGATCCAGAACGACCTGGCGCCGCTCCTGCCCATCTTCCAGTCCATGTACGAGACGGTGGCCAGCAACCACACCGTGGTGGGTCGCGACGGCGAGCTGGACCTGGCCCGCACCCAGTCGGTGAGCGAGCAGCTGCAGGTCAAGGCCGACCGCGAGACCATGGACATCATGAACCTGATGCGCTACCCGGACTACGACAGCTACACGATCGGGCACTCGGTGCGCGTGTCGACGCTGGCGCTGACGGTAGGACGCGAGATGGGCTGGCCCGAGCATCGCCTGGGCGAACTGGCGACCGCGGGGCTGCTGCACGACCTGGGCAAGGCCAAGATCCCCGACGAGATCCTCTACAAGCCCGGGAAGCTGGACGCGCAGGAACGGCAGATCGCCGAATCGCACGCGGAAATCGGCGCGCGGCTGCTGCTGGGCCGCCCGGACGTCAGCCCGCTGGTCCTGGCCGGCGCCTGGGGCCACCATATCCGCTACGACGGCGGCGGCTACCCGAAGATGCCGCCGTGGGCCGTGCACAGCCCGATCGCCTCGCTGATCCAGATCTGTGACGTGTTCGAGGCGTTGACGGCGGCGCGTCCCTACAAGAACCCGATGCCGCCGAGGCGGGCCTTCGAGATCATCCTGAAGGACCGCGCCGCCTTCCATCCGAACGCCGTCATGGCCCTGGTACGCGCGGTGGGCCTCTACCCGCCCGGCAGCGAAGTGGTGATCAGCGACGGCAGCCGCGGCTACGTCACCGCGCGCGGCACGAAGTGGGACAGCCCGCTGGTGCGCATCACCAGGGACCGGAAGGGGCGGCGCCTGGAGCGCGATGACCAGTTCCTGATCGACCTGGCGGACAACCGGAAGCTGGAGGTGGCCGACTTCGTGTCGGTGAACATCGACCCGGACGGCAAACCGGTGGCCGGCGCGCCGGATGACGACACCGAGGGCGAGTCGCGGTCGGTCGACGAGCTGCTGTCGGACGCCCGGATCTGAGTGCCCCGCCGGCGGCCTTGCCAATGTGAATTTTCTGCAAATAGACACCGCCGGGTGGACAGTCGCCCGGCGTGCGTATTGAATGGGATATTCCACCGGCAACGTCCGCGACACCCAAAGGGCGGTGGGGATCCCCGTGCAGAATATCGCCGCCATCGACGCCGGCTCCAACGGCATCCGCATGGCCGTGGCCCGCCTCGGTCCGGACGGACGGTTGCAGGTCATCAGTTCGGCCCGCGCGCCGGTGCGCCTGGGCGCGGACGCGTTCGCGCACGGCCAGATCACCGAACCAACGATGCAGACGGTGGCCGAGACCTTCGCGCGGTTCCGCAAGTCCGCCACCGACCTCATGGTCACGCGCCTGCGCGCGGTGGCCACCAGCGCGATGCGCGAGGCGGGCAACAGCGACGTCCTGATCGACCGCATCGCCCGCGAGGCGGGAATCAACGTCGAGGTGATCAGCGGCGAGGAGGAATCGCGCCTGATCCACCTGGCGATCGGCAAGGTGGTGGACCTGGCCGGACGGCGCGCCATGCTGATCGACATCGGCGGCGGCAGCGTCGAAGTCACCCTGACCGAGGGCGACAACATCGTCTCCTCGGAGAGCTACCGCATGGGCACCGTGCGGCTGCTGCAGAAGTTCGACGGCGACGGCCGTTCGCGGCAGTCCTTCAACCGCATGGTCAAGGAGTACGCCGAAGCGACGCGGCGTCGCCTGGACCGCGAGATCGGCCGGCAGGGCGTCGATCTGTGCGTGGGCACCGGCGGCAACATCGAGGAGATGGGCGAGTTGGCGAAGCGGATCTTCCGCCGCGACTCGGCCCGCCTGATCACCGCGCGCGACCTGCGCGACCTGGGCGACCAGCTGGGCTCGCTGACGCCCTCCGAACGCGCCACCCGCTACAATCTGCGGCCCGACCGCGCCGACGTGATCATGCCCGCCTGCGTGGTGCTCCAGAGCCTGGTCAAGACGGCCGGCGTGCGCGAGGTGCTCGTTCCCGGGGTCGGGCTCAAGGACGGCGTGCTGTGGGACCTGGCCGCGCAGGCCGACCCAAGGCCACCGCGACGCGAGCAGGTATGGTCATCGGCAGTGCACCTGGGCGAGAAATACGCGCTGGACGCCGAGCACGGCGGCGTGGTCGCGGAGCTGGCGATGCAGATCTTCGACCAGACCACGTCGCTGCACGGCCTGGGCGCCGAGGAGCGCCTGGTGCTGGAGGTGGCCGCGCTACTGCACGACATCGGTTACTTCGTCAACGCCATCGACCACGACCGCCACGGCCACTACCTGCTCCACAACAGCTTCCTGTTCGGGCTGTCCGAGCCCCAGCAGGCGGTGGTGGCGAACATCGTGCGCTACCACCGGAAGACCGTGCCAACGCTCGAGCACGGCCACTTCAAGGCCCTGGCGCCGCGGGACCGCGTGCTGGTGAACAAGCTGTGCGCCCTGCTGCGACTGGCCGACGGCATCGACACCGGCCATGCCGGGCGCGTGCGGCGCGTGGACTTGACCGGCGCGAAGTCCCGCTGGACGCTGGCGCTGGAGGGCGAAGGCGACCTGGCGCTCGAGAAATGGACGCTGACCAAGCGGCGCGCGATGTTCCAGGACGTCTTCGGCGTCGAGCTGGCGATCGCATGAGGCAGGTGTGATGGAAGCGGCGCAGCTGTTCCTGGAAGCCTTCGACCGGCGGCGTGAGCACTTCCTGGTGCGCCTGAAGGTGTGCCGGGAGGACTTCTCGGAGGCCGCGGTCCACGACCTCCGCGTGGCCGCCAGGCGCCTGATCGCGTTCGTCGAGGTGGCCGGGCTGCTGGATGGGCGTGGACGGCCCTCGCGCGCGCGCCGCCAGCTCAAGGACCTGATCGACGGCTTCGACGACCTGCGCGACACCCAGGTCATGCAGGCGAGCCTGGATGACCACGCCCGCGAGGAACCGACGCTCGTGGCGCTGCGCGAACACCTGCTGGCCCAGGAACAGGACCTGCTGCGGGACGCGCGGCGCGCGGCCCGCGCCTTCGGACGGCGCGAGTTGAAGGACCGGCTGCAGCGGCTGCGGGCCCGGCTGGACGAACAGCTCTGCACGCCCGCCCCTGACCTGGATCCGTTCGCCCCGGTCGACGAGGCCTTCGCGCGCGTCGTGCACTGCGATGCCGAGGCGCGGCCTGAGGACACGGCCAGCATCCACCGCGTCCGTCTGGCCTTCAAGAAGTTCCGCTACCGCTTCGAGATCGTGCAGCCGGCCCTGCCGGCCCTGCCGGCCGACCACGCGGCCCGCCTGCACACCTACCAGACGATCGTCGGGCGCGTGCAGGACGCCGAGACGTTCCTGACCCTGGCCCGGGAGTGTGCCGCGGGCAATCCCGCCTTCGCGCCCGAGCCGGCGCTGGCGTTCTACGCGCGCCTGCGCGCCGAGGCCATCGACGACTGGCTGGCCCAACGGTCCGCAGTGGCCGGGTTCTGGCGCCCGGGCCCGGACCGTCCGTTCCCCTGGCTGACCAGGCGCCCCCGCCGGCGGGAAGGCCGGCCATGAACCCGAGGCCCCACGACCTGCCCCTGGACGATCCGCGGCTGTACATCAACCGCGAGCTGAGCCTGCTGGAGTTCCAGCGCCGGGTGCTCGACGAGGCCCGCGACGTGCGGAACCCGCTCCTGGAGCGGACGAAGTTCCTGGCGATCTTCGGCTCCAACATGGACGAGTTCTTCATGGTGCGCGTGTCCGGCATCCGGCGGCAGGTGCTGTCGCGCGTCCTGACCGTGACCCCCTCCGGCCTGACCCCCCGCGAGGAGCTGGCGGCCATCCGCAAGCTGTCGCTGGAGCTCTATGCCGGCGCCCAGGGCTTCCTGCGCCGCAAACTGCTGCCGCAGCTCAACCGCGAGGGTGTTCATGTCCTGGACTACGCGCGCCTGAACGATACCCAGCGCGCACGGGCCGACAGCTACTTCCGCGAGGTGATCCACCCGGTGCTGACACCCCTGGCGGTGGACCCCGGGCACCCGTTCCCACACATCTCGAACCTGAGCCTGAACCTGGCGATCGTCGTGCGCGACCCGAAGGGGCATGAACGCTTCGCGCGCCTGAAGGTGCCCGACACGCTGCCGCGCCTGATCCCGCTGAAGAAGTCCTCGGGCGGCGAACGGCGGGACGGCACGCTGCCGCGCCACCACTACTTCGTCTGGATCGAGCAGGTGATCGAGGCGAACCTCGCCCTGCTCTTCCCCGGCATGGAGGTCGTCTCGGCGCACCCGTTCCGGGTCATCCGCGACGCGGACATCGAGATCCAGGAGATCGAGGCCGACGACCTCCTGGAGACCATGCAGCAGGGCATCCGTCGCCGGAAGTTCGGGTCCGTGGTCCAGGTGGCGATCCATGAGAGCATGCCGGCGGGCGTCCGCGAGGTGCTGCTGGAGAACCTCGAAGCGCGTGCTTCCGACCTGTTCGTCATGCCCGGGCCGCTGGGGCTCAGTTCGCTGTGGCAGGTCTACAACGGGGTCGAACGGCACGAACTGAAGTTCGCGCCCTATCGCCCGTTCATCCCGAAGGAGTTCCGGAAGGCGACGGCGACGGACATGTTCGACGCCATCCGCGCCGGCAACATCCTGCTGCACCACCCCTACGACTCGTTCGAGCCGGTCGTCGAGTTCCTGCGGACGGCCTCGCGCGACCCGCAGGTGCTGGCCATCAAGCAGACGCTGTACCGGGTGGGGCGCAACTCGCCGGTCGTCGACACCCTGCTGGAGGCCGCCGAGCGCGGCAAGCAGGTGGCCGTGCTGGTCGAGCTGAGCGCGCGCTTCGACGAGGAGAGCAACATCAGCTGGGCGCGGCTGCTGGAACAGGCGGGCGTGCACGTGGTCTACGGCGTGGTCGGGCTCAAGACGCACAGCAAGATCGCGATGGTGGTCCGGCGCGAGGGCGACGGCATCCGCCGCTACCTGCACCTGGCCACCGGCAACTACAACCCGGTCACCGCGGGCATGTACGAGGACATCGGGATCTTCACCTGCGACGAGACGATGGGCGTGGACGCGACGGACCTGTTCAACTACCTGACCGGCTACTCGACGAAGCAGGACTACAGCAAGCTGCTGATCGCGCCGGTCACGCTGAGGACGCGCCTGGAGCGGATGATCGAGCGCGAGACGGCGCACGCGGTGGCGGGCCGGCGCGCCCACATCGTCCTCAAGGCCAACTCGCTGGTGGACCCGCCGGTGATCCGCCTGCTCTACCGGGCTTCGCAGGCGGGCGTGAAGGTCGACCTCTTCATCCGCGGCATCTGCTGCCTGCGCCCGGGCTGGCCCGGCATCAGCGACAACATCACCGTCGTCAGCACGGTGGGGCGCTACCTCGAGCACAGCCGCATCTTCTACTTCCTGAACGACGGCAACGAGGAAGTCTACCTGGGCAGCGCCGACCTGATGCAGAGAAACCTGAACCACCGCGTGGAGGTGGTCTTCCCGGTCGAGTCGCCGGAGCACCGGCGCTACCTGCGCGACCACGCGCTGGACGCCTACCGGCAGGACAACTTCAAGTCGCGGCTGATGAGGACCGACGGCAGCTACGTCCAGGTGACCGGCGCCGAGGGCGAGGCGCTGGTCAGCGCCCACGACATCCTGATGCGGGGGCGCGGGCGCGTGCGGCACTTCGGGACCAGGTCGGGAACGGACGCGGACGACGTCACTCGTCCTTGAGCAGGCGGGTCGGCTCGCACAGCCACTTCTTCTTGCCGGCCACGCGGCCGCAGTCGGCACAGAAGAACACCGGTTCTGCCACGATCCGGACCAGCAGGGCGCGGTCCTTCTCGTACTGCCCGGATTTCCACTTGCACAGCGTCCGGGTCTCCGGCACGCGGTCCCTGTCCCCCATCCCGGCCTCCCCGGCTGTGTCCGGACGGTTGCGTCCGGCCCGGGGACCAGTCTAGGCCAGGCGGGAGGCTGCCGCCACCGCGACGTGGCCGCCTTCGGGCGTCCGCGCCGCCGCGGCGCCGTCCCGGCGATGGGCCGCCACCAGGCGCTCGTAGTGGCCGATGAGCCCGTCCAGGTTCTGCTCCCAGGTCAGGCCGCGGGCGTAGTCCAGGGCGTTGGCCGCCAGGCGGGCCCGGTAATCGGGGTCACTCAGCAGCCAGCGCACCAGCGTGGCCAGCTGGGCGCCGTTGCCGGGCTCGAACTGGAACCCGTTCCAGCCGTTCCGGGTGTGGTCCTTCAGGCCGCTGTGGGAGGCGACCAGCGCCGGCAACCCCGAGGCCATCGCCTCCAGCACGACGTTCCCGAACGTCTCGTTCTCGCCCGGGAACACGAAGATGTCGCCGGCCGCGTAGGCATCCGGCAGGTCATCGCCCGTCAGGTAGCCGGTGAAGACGGTGTTGGTGCCGGCGAACACCTCCTCCAGGCGCGCGCGCTCGGGCCCGTCGCCGATGATGGCCAGGCGCACGTGCGGCAGCTCGTCCAGCACCGGCCTGATCACCTCCACGCGCTTCTCGATCGCCAGGCGGCCGACGTAGACCAGCAGCGGTGCCTCGGGATGGCCCGCGGTGAGCCGCTCGCGCCACAGGCGGCTGCGCCGGCCGGGAGAGAAGATGTGGCTGTCGACGCCGCGCCCCCAGATCTCCAGCCGCTCGAACCCGCGTTCGGCCAGCTGGCACCGGATGAAGCGGGTGGGGCAGAGGTTCAGGTCCGCCTGGTTGTGCAGCCAGCGGAAGTAGTTCCAGACGAAGTCGCGGAATGCCGTCAGGTTGTACTTCTCCAGGTAGCCGGGCAGGTCGGTGTGGTAAGACGCGACGACCGGCACGCCGGCCTCGCGCGCCCGGTGCAGGCCGCTGATGCCCAGCAGCGCCGGGTTGATCAGGTGCACGATGTCGGGCTTGAAGTCGAGGATCTCCGAGCCCAGGCCGGGGCGCGGCGTGACCAGGCGCAGCGCCGGGTACATCGGCAGCGCGAAGCAGGGGCGGCCGAGGATCGGCGTGGAGGCATAGCTGGCAGGCGCGCCCTCGGGGGCGATCATCATCGACTCGTGGCCGCGGGCTGCCAGATGGTCCAGCAGGTGGCAGGTCGTGTTGGCGACACCATCCCATTTGGGCAGGAACGTCTCGGCGAAGATCGCGACGCGCATGACCGCCTCCCGTGTTTGGCGGACAATCTAGCGGCGCCATGTATCGGAGTCGTTTGCGGCGCGCGAAATCGCGGTCAGCTTCGCGTTAGCGCCCGGTCAGGGCCGGCGCCGAATCCTCACGAGCTTCTGGCCGACCGCAAGCCGTCCGTTGACATTCGCACGGTAGACTCCCCTGCGATCACGGGACGCCACCGAAGGCGGCCGCGCTTGCGCGCGGTTCGCGGCGGTGGCGCTGTCGAACGGAACCTCCAGGGGGGAGTGCACCCATGTACAGATTGCGATCGATCGTGGCGCTGGCCGCCCTGCTCGCCGTGCTCGGCACGGCCGGCGGCGCGGGCGCCTTCACGCTGACCATCTTCCACAACAACGACGGCGAGAGCTCGCTGCTGCCGAACGGCGCCGGCTTCGGCGGCGCGGGGGCCTTCGTGGCCAAGCTGGACCAGCTGCGCGCCGCGACGACCACCGACGGCCAGATCATGGTTTCGAGCGGCGACAACTTCCTGGCCGGCCCGAACTTCTCCGCCAGCCTGGACCACGGCGTGCCCTTCTACGACACGCAGGTCATGGAGCGCATCGGCTATGACGCCGTCTGCCTGGGCAACCACGACTTCGACTTCAACCCGGACGTGCTGGCCGACTTCCTGGCCGGCTACGTGAGCCGCCCGAAGTACGTCAACTGCAACCTCGACTTCAGCGCCGAGCCCGGCCTGCAGGCGTACGTCACCGGCGGCGACCTGGTGCGCTCGCTCGTGGTGACCACCGGCGGCCAGCAGATCGGCATCATCGGCGCCACGACCGAGCGCCTGCCCTACATCTCCAGCCCGCGCGGCGTGGTCGTGAACGCGGTGGCCCCGGCCGTCCAGGCCGAGATCGACGCGCTGACCTTGGCCGGCGTGAACAAGATCATCCTGATCAGCCACCTGCAGAGCATCCAGGAGGACCTGCTGCTGGCGCCGATGCTGAGCGGCGTCGACGTGATGGTGGGCGGCGGCGGCAGCGAGGTGCTGGCCAACGCCGGTGACCTGCTGGTGCCCGGCGACGTGATCTACGGTCCCTACCCGCTGCTGGCCACCGGCGGCGACAGCGCCAGCATCCCCGTCGTCACGACGCAGGGCAACTACCTCTACGTGGGCCGCCTGGAAGTGACCTTCGACGCGGCCGGCAACGTGGTTGCCACCGCCGGCGGCCCGGTGCGCGTGGCCAACGCCTCGTACGCCGACGGCGTGACCCCGGACGCGGCCATCGTGGCCGCGGTCGAGGCGCCGGTGGCGGCGTACTCGGCCGCGCTCGCCGCGCAGATCATCGGCGTCAGCGAGGTTCCCCTGGACGGCGTCCGCACCAACGTGCGCTCGCGCGAGACCAACGAAGGCAACCTGGTTGCCGACGCGATGCTGTGGCAGGCCCGCCAGCTGATGGGCGACTACGGCGTGACGCGCGTCGACGTCGCGATCCAGAACGGCGGCGGCATCCGCAACAACGCGGTGGTCCCGGCCGGCAACATCTCGATGAAGACCACGTTCGACATCCTGCCCTTCGCGAACTTCCTGTGCGTGGTGGAGGATCTGAGCCGCGAGAACCTCAAGGAGATCCTCGAGAACTGTGTCAGCCGCGTCGAGTTCGGCGACGGGCGCTTCGGCCAGGTGGCCGGCATGCGTTTCCTCTACGACCCCAGCGGCACGGCGCAGGTCATCGACCCCGTGAGCGGCGTCATCACGACGCCCGGCGCGCGCATCCGCGAGATCGTGCTGATGGACGAGCCGCAGACGGTCATCTGCGAGTTCGGCGCCGTGGTTCCCGGCCCGGCCGTGAACATGGCCATCGTCGACTTCTCCGCTCGCGGTGGCGACCAGTACCCGTTCAACGGCGCGCCGCTGAAGATCATGGGCGTGTCGTACCAGCAGGCGCTGGCCAACTACATCACGCAGGGCCTGGGCGGCGTGGTCACCGCCGCGCAGTACCCGGTGGGCGGCGAGGGCCGCGTCATCATCGGCGGCACGGTCGGCCTGGAGGACCCGCGCGACGAGGACACGACGCCGGACAGCGACGTGACGCCGGCGGCGCTGCGGCTGGCGCAGAACAGCCCGAACCCGTTCAACCCCTCGACGACCATCGCGTTCAGCCTGGACCGGACCGGTCCGGTGCGGCTGGACATCTTCGACCTGCAGGGGCGCCTGGTGCGCTCGCTGGTCGACGGCGCGCGTGAGGCGGGCGAGCACCACGTGATCTGGGACGGGCGCGACGGCGCCGGCTCCCCGGCCGCGTCGGGCACGTACGTCTACCGCCTGCAAACGACGATGCGCGTGATCTCGCGCTCGATGACGCTGGTGAAGTAGCAGGGCCCGGCCAGTCGAAGCAGATCACGCCATTGCGAAGGCCCCGGCCGGTGACGGTCGGGGCCTTCAGGTTGCGGTGCGGTCCGGCAGCATCCCTTCAGGGCATCAACGGTACCTGACCTTCAGGTTCCCCCAGTTGCCGGTCTCGGCGGGAATGAGGATGCCGGTCCATCCGATCATCAGGTCGTCGATGCCCCAGCCATCCTCGGGATGGTGCTCGGGCCGCACGGTCACGGTACTGAACGGTCCGGATTCCGAAACGATGCCGAAGAACACGGCACTGCCGGAAATACCGTAGGTCCCCAACTCGATGGGGAACTCCCGCGTGCCGTCCAGGATGACCGTGAGCTCCGCGCCCAAGTCACCGATATCGGTCGCATGGAATCCGATCGCGTCAGCCGGAGACGACAACGTCAGGGTGAACTGACCGGTGGGGCTGTCGATGAGGAAGAACCGCGTGCCGGACATGGGATACGCTCCAGGGTCGGATTCGCCCTGAATCTCGGACACCTGACCCGAGCCCGTGATCGACGCTTCCACGACTCCGAATCGGACCCCGGACTCCGGGACGCTCCCCACCGCCATGTCTTCGAAGTCCTCGACCTGGTGGCTCTGCAGCGAACTGCGGAACGCGAAACTCGAGCCGAACGAGTTCGGGCAACCGAATGGTCTCAGCTCTCGGCAACCACCGCCGTCGCTGCCCAGATAGATGGTGTCGGCACGGGATGCCGGGACAAGCCAGGCCGAAACGAGGAGGACCATGAACAACCGCGCAACGGGGCATTTCTTGATGGGCATGGCTGCGGCCTTTCCGGCGAATGAACCGTCACGGCGCCTCACGGCGAAGTCGCGGTGAGATGCACGTCGCACAACCGTGCTGCATGCGCGCCTACTTGACAAGCGCGATCCTCAGCGTCCGCACCCGATCCTCGATGGCGACCCTTGCCATGTACACGCCCGAGGCGACGTCGGCTCCGGCGCCATCCCGACCATGCCACGTGAAGCCGTGCGTGCCGCGCGCCAAGGTGCTCTCCGTTACGCGCGCCACGAGTCGGCCCCGCAGGTCGTGGATCGTGATGCGGACCGTGGCCTCCCCGGGAAGCTCCAGGCGGAGTTCCACGGCGGCATTGAAGGGATTCGGGAAGGCGCGCACGTCGACCATCTGCGTACTCGGCCGGGGGTCGGGTGCGGCCGCGGGCGTGCTCTCGGCGTGCCAGACGGCGCAGAACCGCGAGTCGATGTCGCCGGTGTAGTTGAAGAAGCCCCCGACCATCAACTCCCGGCGGCCGGGATCGAACGCGAGCGCGTTCACGAAGTCGCTGGTGCCGGCGGCCAGCGGATGCCAGTCCAGGCCGTCCCAGCGGGCGACGTTGGCGGCGGGCACGCCACCGGCGTGGGTGAAGGCGCCGGCTGCGTACAGGTTACCGTGGCCATCGAGGGTCAGCGCCGATACGGCCATTCCGTCCACGCCGTCGCCCAGCGGCGCCCAGTCGGTGCCGTTCCAGCGCGCCACCATGCCGGCAGCGATGCCGCCCGCCGTCGCGAAATCGCCTGCCGCGTACAGCGTCCCGTCGGCGGCGACAGCCATCGCATAGACGTTGCCGTCCGTGCCGCTGCCCAGCGAACTCCATGAGCTCCCATCCCACCGCGCGATATGCGCGGCGGGCTGACCGCCCGCGCTCGTGAAGGCGCCGCCGGCATAGAGGCCGCCCTGCCCGTCGGTGGCCAATGTCCAGACGGTGTCGTTCGCGCCCCCGCCGACATCGACCCACCCCTCGCCGTCCCAGCGTGCAAGGCCGGCCAGCGGCGAGCTTCCGGACCCCGTGAACACGCCGGCGGCGAAGATCCCGCCATCCTGACTCGCGGCCATCGCCAGGACAGGTCCATTGAACCCGGCCCCCACGGCGGACCAGGCGCTGCCATCCCAGCGCGCGACATGGCGCAGCAGGGTGCTCGAGAGATCGCGCGTCCACAGGAACTGTCCGCCCGCATAGAGCCGACCGTCCATTCCGATCGCCAGTGCGTGCACGGGGGCGTCGAAGCCGTAGGGCAGACCTGACCAGAACGCCCCGTCCCAGCGGGCGATATGGTCCGCGTAGACGCCGCCGGCCTCGTAGAACTGGCCGCCGGCATAGATGTCACCGGAGGCCGCGCGCGCCAGAACGTGGACCGGGCCGTCCAGGCCCGAGCCGAGAGCGAACCATCGCTGGCCGTCCCAGCGCACGCAGGTGCGCTCGCCGGCCATCAGGCCGCCCACATCATCCACCACAATGGAAGTGAACCGCCGGGGCAGTCCATCCCCTACCGCACTCCACGCCGCGCCGTCCCAGGAGGCAACATGCAGGGCGGGCTGACCTCCGGCCGCGGTGAAATCGCCGACCGGGAAGACGGTGCCGTCGCCGGCGACGGCCAGAGCATCCACGCGATCGTTCACGCCCGAGCCCAGCGCACTCCACGCGCCGCCGTGCCACAGCGCGATGTTCTGGGCCGAGCCGTCAGACGTCGTGAACTCGCCGCCGACGTAGACGCCGCCTTGCGGTGCGGCCGCCAGGGATTCGATCGTGCCGGTAATGCTGCCGTTCTGGGTCGACCAGACCAAGCCGTCCCATACCGCCACACTTGCACCGGAGGGCCCGAAATCGCCACCGACGTAGAGCTTGCCCGCGGGGTCGATGTCCATCGCGTAAACGGGTCCGTAGATCCCATCCCCGAGTCCAGACCAGAAGCTGCCACTCCACATCGCCACGTGGCTGCCGGGGGATCCAAACCCGCCGCCGATGTAGAGGCGGTCCTGCGCATCGATGGCCAGTGCACGGACGGCGCCGTTGGCTCCGCCGCCGAGAGATGACCAGTTCACACCGTCCCACATCGCGATGTTGCGCGCCGCCGTTGCGCCGGCGCGATCGAAGGCACCGCCGACGTAGACATTGCCCTGGCTGTCGCCCGCCACGGCATAGGCGAAGCCGTGGATGGGTTGTGCGACGGGCTTCCAATCGTCATCCTGCCTGCGGTAGATCGTCGCCTCGTCATCGCCCGCGGCATCCTGGTCTCCAACCACCAGAAACACCGTGCCGAAGCGGTCGCGGTGGACACTGCAATACCAAGCCGCGTTGAGCGGGTCGTCGAAGCGATCATCCCAGAATCCCTCGCCGGAAGCATCTGTCGAGACGCCGACGGCCGAAGGCGCCGCCGTGAGCGAAGCCGGCACGCCGGCGACGGCGAGGCAGGCCAGCGCGAAGGCCCCCGCCAACCGCAATCCGCAATGTCGCCTCGTCATGTCTGGCTAGCTCCGTCCGTTGGAGACCGGTTGACCGTTGGCTGACGGCAGGTCTGGAGAATAAGCGTCGATGGCGTCAGGAACCGGCAGCGAAGGATCCCCCTCGATCGGGGCGCGGGATCCTTCACCGCTGCCCGAGATCCCGCCGCACCTCGGCCGCCATGCGGAGCACCATCTGATCCGTCGAAGTCGCCAGCAGCGAGTCGACACACGCGCGCACCGGCCCGTGCGGCTCCGGCAGGTAGCGCAGCTGGTGTACGCCCCGCCACAGGCCCTCGCCGCCCATCGTCCCCAGCGAGGCGATGAAGGCCGCCACGCCGGCAGCCGCCTCCGGCGGCGCCAGCTCGCGCCCGCGCTCCATCATCACCGAACGCGCGGCGGCGTGCGGACCCTCGTGCGTATCGGCGAACCCGCGGCGCACGACGGCGCCCAGCTCGGCGGGGGCGGCCAGATGGCCGAGCGCACGGATGGCGGCGGTGCGCTGTTGTTCCCACTCGGCATCCAGCAGGCTGCGCGCCAGATCGGCCAGCGCTGAGGCCAGGGCGACCGAGTCGGCGTGGGCGGCGAAGATCCGTCGCACCCGGTCGGGCGCCGCGATGACCAGATCCGAGGTCGAGAGTACCGACGGCCCGCGGGTGGCGTACTCCCCCGTCAAGAGCGAGGCGGCCAGCAGGAAGGCCTCGGCGTTGTCGTTCTGCATCCACGCCAGCAGTCCGTCACGATCCAGCGCCGGCCAATCGGCGCCCGGCACGATGGGCACCGGCGCCGGCAGCAGGTAACGGGCGGCCAGCGCGTTCTTCAGCATGTCATCGCCGGAGCAGAGTCCGGTCCAGGGCCGTCCGTCACGCAGCTGGCAGAGAATGAGGTAGCGCTCGCCGATCCGGAAGCTGCGGCCGCCGCTGGGGCCGCCTGCGGGCGTCAGCACCGTCAGCGTGTCGGTGTCGACGCCCTTCCAGGCCAGTTCCACGCTGAAGGCGTAGTGGATCGGGTCGGCGGTGGAGATGACGTCGGCACCGGCATTCGGGTTGTGCCAGGCGGTGGGCGTGCCGACGAAGGCGACGTCGGCGCGGGCGAACTGCACCGTGATCGGTGCGCCGTCACAGACGACCGCGCGTGCCGGCTCGGCCGGGACCAGGAGCGTCGCGCAGACGAGCACGATGAAGGCGAGGACTTGCGCCGGCGCAAGTCGGCCCCTCACGGCCGCAACCTCTCCGGCTGCGTGTGGATCCACCCCCGCTCCTTCTGCCCCGCGATCACGTCGTGCGCCTCGGTGCAGTGGAAGCGCAGCAGCTCGCCCAGTGTGCCGAAGCCCTGCATCTGCAGGCGCGTGACCATGCGCAGGAACAGCTCGGCGGTGACCAGCGCGTCGCCCAGCGCGGTGTGGCGGCCGTGCAGGTCCAGCTGGTAGAGCTGCGCCAGATTCTCCAGGTCCAGGCGGCCCATCGCGGGGTTGAGCAGCGAGGCCAGGCGCAGCGTGTCGATGAAGACGAAGTCCTCCCACGGGCGGCCGTGGCGCCGGCACTCCTCGCGCAGGATGGTCAGGTCGAACGCGATGTTGTGGCCGACCACGACGCGGCCCTGGGCCAGGCGCTGGAAGTCGGCCCACACCTCGGGGAACGCGCGGGCGTCCTTGACCATGGCGTCGGTGATGCCGTGCACGGCGGTCGAGGCGGGCGGGATGGGCACGCCCGGATCCACCAGGTCGTCGATGAGGCGGCTCTTGTAGAGGCGCGGCCCGTGCGCGCAGACGGCGCCGATCGAGACGATGCGGTCGGTCAGCACGTCGAGCCCCGTGGTCTCGGTGTCCACGACGATGACAGGCAGATCCTCCAGCCTGAGCGCCAGGTCCAGCGGGCCGGCGACCGGCGGTACGTCGTGCAGCTTCAGGTCGAACTCGACACCGGGGCGGTGCAGGTCCAGCTCGACGGGCGGGAAGATGAGGACGGCGCCCTCGTCGCCCGGCAGCAGCGAGATGCGGCCTTGCAGCGAGACGCCGTCCAGCCGCTCGAACACGGACTCGAGCATGCGGCCGGCGCGCTGCGCCTTCTGCATCGCCAGGAGCACCGACTCACGGCTCAGCGCCGCGAACAGCGAGGTGCCCACGCGGGCGCGCTCGGCCCCGAGCAGCTCGCGCGCCGTGGTGTTGAGCAGGCTGACCTGGCCCTGTTCGGTGATGACCACGACGCCGCTGGCCAGCGAGCCGAGCACCGTCAGCAGCTTGTGGTCGGGGGCGTGGCGCTCGCGCGTGATCTGGTCCTGATAGAGGCCCAGCGAGCCGAGCATCGCCTCCACCTCCGGCGGCGTGCCGGGGCCCAGGGTCTTGGGCACGGAGGCTCCCTGGTCGGCCACCAGGTTCAGCACGGCTGTGCGCGCGCCCTCGATGCCGCGGCCCAGCCGGTCGGCCGCGCGCCAGCTTCGCCCGTAGAGCGCAAGCGCCGCGGTGAAGGTGGCCGCCCCGACCAGGAGCGGCAGCGGGGACAGCGGGCGGCGCAGCACCACGTCCGGCAGCAGCACCACCGCCCCGGCCCCCGCGCAGACGCCGGCCCAGACCAGCGAGCGCTTGATCAGGCGGTGGGCGGGTTCGCGCATGGGGGGCGGCTCCGGGTCGGGTGGCTGGTCCGGCCCCGGCGGGGCCTTCGGCGGTGATCATAAGGGCCGGGCGGGGCGCTTCCAAGCGGGGATGCGGTCCATGCGCTTCCGTGCCGGAGCAAAGGCTGCACACATAACTGACTTGTTGATAATGAATTATACCATTCCGCAGCAGCTTTCGGGAGAATCCGCGTGGAGACGCACAGGTACTGCCAGTCCATCGTCGAGGGCTGGACCGACCTGGGCATCAGCGAATGAGAGCTGGCTTCGTGCTCCGCCCCTCCATATCAGCGATAGGCCGCCTTGACCGCGCCCCACGAATAGGCGTCGACCGGCGTGCCCTGGCAGGGGTTGGGCGGGCCGCCGATCCGGGTGCCGGTGGTCTCGGTCCGTTCACAGGAATCCGGAATCCCGAAGCAGTCGCCCGTGTAGGTGATGGTCACGGTCTGCGTCGCCGTGTAGGAGTCGCCGGTGATCGTGCCGATGAAGTCGAAGACGAACTGGCCGGTGCATTTTTCGAACGCGGACGTGCCTTCGCAGTGGCTTTCGTACGAATCCGCATCGGCCGACGAGGTGCATGTCAGTTCGAACTCGGTGTCGTCGGGGTCCTCGAAGGTGGATCCCGAACACACTGTGTCCAGTTCGGCCATGGTGAACAGGATGGCGTTGGTTGTGCAGTCGTAGGTCGTCAACTCGATGTCCCAGATGCCGACCCATTCCTCGGGTACCGGCGTCTGGGCACCCGACGGTGCCGCCGCCAGCAGCAGGACACAGCCGGCCAGGATCAATGGGCTGTTCAGGTTCGTTCTCATCGCGAATCCCCCCAGTCTGGCGCCGATCGCGGCGCCGTCGTGCGAACGATGGCCAGTGACATCAATACTACACAATTCTCGTCCTCTATCAACCCGGATCCAGGCAAGGGCCGCGAGCCGTCCTCGGAAAGTGGCGGAATGGGCTTGACCCTGTGCATGGTATCGTGCGAACAGGATGGCCGGATGCGGGCCCGGCCCCCGGACCGCGCACATCGAGACCGGAAGGGACGCGCCCATGATCCCCCGCCTCCAGGACTTCCTCCAGGGCCAGCACCCGTTCACCCTGCTGACCGAGAGCGAGCGCGAGCGCGTCGAGGCCGCCGCCACCGCGCGCACGTTCCCTGACGGCGCGCGCATCCTGGCGCAGGACGGCGCGCAGAGCACCTGCCTGTACCTGCTGGCCGACGGGCAGGCCCGCCTGGTGCGCGACGGTGAGGAACTGCAGGTCCTGGAAGAGGGCGACTGTTTCGGCTACCCGTCGATGATGAGCCGCGCGGCGCCCGCCTTCGACGTGGTCGCCGCGGGCGAGGTGCTGGCGCACTGCGTGCCCGAGGCCGTGTTCCGCGGCCTGCTCGGCAACCGCGACTTCGCCGAGTTCTTCCTGCAGAGCCTGGGCGAGCGCCTGCAGCGCGTGACCTCGGGCGGCGTGACGGCCCTGGGCGGCGAACTGACGACCGAACTGGGCGATCTGGACCTGCGCCGCGTCGTGCGCGTGGCCCCCGGCGCCACCGTGCAGCAGGCCGCCCGCGCCATGCGCGACGCGCGCGACGACTTCGCGCTGGTCGGCGCCGACGGCGACGCCGTGCCCGGCATCGTCACCGACCACGACTTCCAGGTGAAGGTGCTGGCCGAGGGCCTGGGGCCGGACACGCCGGTCGAGAAGGTGATGACGCGGCCGCTCAAGACCCTGACCGCCGACACGCCCGTCCACGGCGCGCTGCTCTACATGCTCGAGGAGCGCATCCACCACCTGCCGGTGGTGCGCGACGGCGGCATCATCGGCGTGCTGACGGCCACCGACCTGCTGCGCCACCAGACCACCAACCCGCTGTACCTGATGCGGCGCCTGGACCACCTGGACCGCGGCGAGTCCCTGGCCGCCTACCGCCACGACGCCGCCCGCATGGTCGAGCGCCTGTTCCGCGGCGGCCTGAAGGTGGGGCAGATCGGCCGCGTTTTCGGCAGCCTCAACGACGCGCTGATCCGCCGGCTGTGCAAGCTGGCCGAGGCGGAGCTGGGGCCGCCGCCGTGTCCGTACGCGTGGCTGGTGTTCGGCTCGGAAGGGCGCATGGAGCAGGCGCTGCTGACCGACCAGGACAACGCGCTGGTCTACGGCGACACGCCCGCCGGCGATGCGAGCGCCGCCGCCGCCGCGAAGGACTACTTCGCGCGCCTGGCCGCGCTGGTCGTGGCCGATCTGGTCACCGCCGGCTTCCCGCCCTGCCCCGGCGGCTGCATGGCCACCAGCTGGAACCGGCCGCTGGAGGCGTGGCTGGAGACGGTGCGCGGCTGGATCGACGTGCCGACGCCCGACAACCTCATGGTGTCCTCGATCTTCTTCGACTTCCGCGCCGTGGCCGGCACGCTGGACGTGGCGCCCCTGGACGACCTGGTGGCCGGCGCCGCCGGCAACCAACTCTTCATGGCCCACCTGGCGCGCGTCTCGCTGCGCTTCAAGCCGCCGCTGGGCCTGTTCCAGCAGATCCAAGCCACCGATGACAAGGTCGACCTGAAGAAGCGCGCCATCGCCCCGGTGGTGGCCGCCGCCCGCGTCTGGGGCCTGGAAGCAGGCACGCGCGCACGGCCGACGCGCGAGCGCCTCGAATCCGCGATCGAGGCGGGCGTGGCCAGCCGCGACCTCGGCCAGACGCTGATCGAGACCTACCGCTTTCTGCTGCAGCTGCGCCTGCGCGAGCAGCTGGCGGCCCTGGCCGGCGGCGGCGTGCCGGGCAACGACGTGAACGTCAAGACGCTGTCGTCGCTGCAGCGGCGGCACCTGAAGGACGCGTTCGGGGCCATCCGCGAAATGCAGGGGGCGGTGGCGCAGAGGTACCGGACGAACGCGCTGGGGTAATGGCGCTACGCGGGGCGGTGTCGTCACGGACCGCGTGGCGGAGTGGTTGACCGGTCAACCATCGGCCGGTGCAGAATGGCGACGAGAGAGACCGTCCTCCTCCGCAGGACGGCACACACTCATTAGCTCATCATGACAGCGTGATACCCTTCAAGATGCCCCTACCTGTCGCGGCGCTGTTGATCTTGTCGTGTCATTTGCGGGCCTTGGCCGCGCCGCCCAACCGGGCTCCGGCCGAGCGAGGCCGCCTGCGGGCGCGCCGAGCGTGTCAGGCTCCATTGCATCACCCATCCTGACGGCATACCATCATGGCGCCCCCTTTTCTGAACGGCCCGACCGTGAAGGAGCGTTACCCGTGCAACGCCGCCCGCTCAGCCTGTTCGCGGTCACCGTCGCGTCCATCGTCTGCGCCGCCGCCACCGCGCACGCCATCTCCGCGCCGATCGAACTCAGGCTGCGCCACGCGATCATGCGGGCCGACGTGGGCGTGGTCGGCCGGATCGTCTCGACCGACCCGTTCAGCCGCTACGAGTGGGCCCGGGCGTCGCGGCTGGTCGTAGAGTCCGTCGTCTACGGCGAGGCCGCCCCGGGCGACACGCTGGTCATTAGCTGGTCCTGCAACCGTCGCGACCTCGAGGATGGGGGCATCGCGGAAGTCGCCTGCGGCGGCGACCCGCAGCTTTCGGAACTCACGGGCCAGCCGCTCTTCTGGTGCCTCACCGCGGCCGACCCGGCGCGGATGGCGATTCCTCCGCTCGCAACGGCCGACATCCCAACGGAGAAGCTGCTTCATCTGGCCGACATCGCGTCCGGAACGTCACCGGGACATCCGCAGATTCACCTGCGGACGACGGACGCCGATGCGCTTGAGGCCGACCCCGCGAACTTCGAGAAGTGCGACAAGGTGACGGCGTTCCTGCGGGCGGTGGCGGCTGGGCGCTGAATCGCGGCGGCACTTGGACCTGGCGACGCCTTCCCCGCGTGATGCGCCGGCGCAAGTCCCGCTGCGCCACGGCGTGCTCCGCCAGCGCCGCCGCCGCATCCGGCAGGAACACCTGCAACTGCGCCTCCCGCTTGCGAAGCACCGGCTCGCGATCGGCACGTGTGTCGACGAGCAGAAAGCTCCCGAGCCTGCCGACACTGCCGATGGAAACGCCGGTCACCTGCTCGCTGCCCGGGTCCGGCAGGTAACCCGGCAGCCAGTAGCTGACGTCCCGGTCGAAGAGCGTGGCAACAAGCTCGCCGGGTGCCAGTTGCGGGTCCTTCACGCGGCCTCCAGGGGTGGCTCGGGACAGGTAGGCTTGGTCGCCACTCCGGGCGGGCACAATCTCGTTGATACCGCACGGGCGCATCCGTGTTGCCCCTATGCACCGCTCGCCTCGCGTTGCGCCGGCAAAAACCCCGCCGTCCGTATCGTTTGCGCGAACGCTGCGATCGTTGACCGGTCAACCGTCCGCCGATTCGAGCACGCGAACAGCGAGCCCACCAGCGACTTGCGCCGGCGCAAGCTGCGCCTGCCGCGCGTGCGCCCGCGCAACCCCTGCCCGTCGCGCGTGTGCCGGCACACGAACGCAGCGTACTGCCCACGATATACCGTATGTATCCCCAGTTTTTCACGTGAACACCCGTTGACGGGTCCCAAACGCTCCCCGCGATCGACTAGACTTCCTGCGCACGGGACCCCACGGAGAATTGGTCCCGGTCGGCCTATGCAGGAGGATCCCCATATGACGAACCAGAAACCCGCTCCGCTCCCGACCCCTCGTGAAATCGTCGCCTTCCTCGACCGCTACGTGTATGGACAGGAACTCGCCAAGCGCGACCTCGCGGTCGCGGTGTACCGCCACTACCTCGGACTCGGCTATCACCATCTTCATCCGCTGGCGGCGGACAAGGCGCCGGTGCGCGCCACCGCACACGCGCCATTCGGCAAGCAGCACATCCTGCTCATGGGCCCCACGGGCTCGGGCAAGACGTACCTGATCCGGCTGATCGCCGAGCTGCTCGGCGTGCCCTGGACGTTCATCGCGGCCACGTCGCTGGTGCAGACCGGCTACGTGGGCACGCGCATCGAGACCGCGATCGGCACGCTGTACCAGGCGGCCGGGCGCGATCGGGCCGCGGCCGAACGCGGCATCGTGCTCATCGACGAGGTCGACAAGATCGCCTCGCACGGGCGCTCGTCCGGGCCCGACGTCAGCGGCGAGGGCGTGCAGCAGGCGCTGCTCTCGGTGCTGGACGGGCGCGTGGTGCAGGTGTCGACGGGCGGCTCGTCGGACTACGTGATGGGCGAGGTCGACACCGCGTCGATCCTGTTCGTGTGCGCGGGGGCCTTCGTGGGCCTCGACGAACAGGCGCGCCGGCGGCGGCGCGGCGAGGCCGGCATCGGCTTCGGCGCGCGCCCCGGCGCCGGATCGGCGCGACGCGTGCCGACGGCCGTTGCCGGCACCGATCTGCCCGACACCGAGGACCTGGTCCGCTTCGGCTTCATCCCCGAGTTGGTGGGCCGCTTCGCGACGATCTCCGCCACGCAGGCGCTGACGGTGGACGACCTGGTCTCGGTGCTGGAATCGGCGGAGGAGTCGGCGCTGCCGCGGCAGCAGCGGCTGTTCGAGGTGCACGGCATCGACCTGCAGTTCACCCCCGGCGCGCTGCGCGCGGTGGCCGAGGAGGCGTGCGCGTTGGGCACCGGCGCGCGCGGCCTGAACCGCGCGGTGCTGCGCAGCCTGGCCGATGTCGACTTCCGCCTGCCCGAACTGGCGGCCGAGGGCGTCACACGCGTGACCGTCACGGCCGCCACCGTACGCGGCGGGAGCGCCGCGGGCCTCAAGGTGGCGCGCACGCGTCCGCCGGCGGTGCGGCGGCCCGGCCGGCGGGCGCGGCGGAAGGGCGTCGCCGACCACGCGCCGCGGTCGGCCTGCCGTACCGTGGCCGAGGACCTGCGGGCCGTCGCCCTGCTGCAGCCCGAGGCCGCCGCCGTCGAGGCGGGGACCGCAGCCGCCGCCACCACGGCCGATGGTGAGGTCTTCACGTACACCGACCCGCGCGGCCTGACGCCCGAGCAGATCCGCAAGCGCCTGGACGCGGTGAAGAAGTCGCTGAAGTTCGGCCGCTCGATGGTTTCGGCCAAGACCTGGTGGGCCACCTTCGAGGAGGAGAACAAGGACCGGTTGCACGTCGTGCTGCGCACGGCCGAGGAGATGCGCATGCGCGACTGCGGCCTGGACGAGTTCTTCCGGACCTACATGGACGCGAACACCGAGAACATCAAGGCCATGCTACTCTACCTCGACTTCCGGCGCGCGCGTGATGCCTGGGAGCGCAATCGGAAGCCCGTGGGCGAGTAGAAGGCCATGCGGCACGGCGCGGGCGGTCGGCGTCACCGGATGCCGGCCGCCCGCGCACATCGGGGCTACTCCAGGCGCGTCAGCTTCGCCGCGGCCGACGTGCGCCCGACGGTCACGCGCACCAGGTACACGCCGCTGACCGCCTCGGCCCGCCAGTTCACCTCGCGCGGGCCGGGCGGCAGGCTCTCGTCCAGCAGCGTGGCCACCAGCCGCCCCTGCACGTCGTAGATCTCGACGCGCGCCGGCACCCGGGTGCCGGCGGGCGCCGCGACTTCGAAGCGGATCGTGGCGATCGGGTTGAACGGGTTGGGTGCCACGTGCAACCGCGCCACGCCGACCGGGTCGGGCATGGGGACGGCCGCCGCCGCCGCCGGCCACAGCCGCATGGCCGGGTCGCCGAACAGGCACATGCCCCAGTACGTGGACGCGTAGGTCCGCATCAGCGTCGCGTTCGCCTGCGCCGACGTCAGCGCAGCCTGGAAGGCCTCGCCCAGCCGCGCCTCCTCATCGGCCAGGAAGCCGCCCCAGAGTGCTCGCAGGAACTGGTCGTGGGGATAGACGAAGCCCATGCAGGACGGCGCCACCGCGCCCACCGCTCCGCCGTCCGGCAACGCCAGCAACGATGCGAGCACGCTGCCACCGCGCGTGTCGGCGACCGGGCCCGACAGCATCGTGGCCACGGAAGCGTGGCCCGCACCGGCCAACGGCGCGAAGTCCTCCGCGTCGGCGTACACGGAGTTCGCCATCTGCCAGGCCTGGGCGATGCCGCTCAGCACGAGATGCACCAGGTCGTGCGGCCTCTCCGACAGTGCCGCCACCAGTGCCGCGGCACTCATCGGGTCGGTCAGCGGATTCGCCGGCTCGCAGTCCTCGAAGGCCTCATCCACGACCAGCGAGGGCTCCGCGGCCAAGGCCAGATCACGCAGGGATCCCACCGTGACGTGCGCCCACGACGGACACGGCGTGGGAGGCGACACCACGCTCATGTGGGACGCCGCGAACAGCGCCGAGGGCAGCGCCCGCGGCCGCTGTTCGAACGCGATGACCTTCGCCACGAACGCGGCCACCATGGCCGCGTCGTCGACAGGCACACGCCCCACCACGATATCCAGTTCCGGATCCGGGGCATCGACGCCCCACTCGGCCACGTAGCCATCGCCGTTCACGTCCCACGTGCCGCCCAGGCAGCGGTAGTAGGCGTCGGTGGGGTGGTCGTAGTCGGCGGGCGGCCCAGCCAGCCGGAACAGCGGGGCCGGCAGCCGCGCGTGCGATCCGCCCAGCAGCAGGTAGCGGGCGCCCCACTGGTGGGCCGCCACACCGGCCAGCCAGCGCAGCATCGGTGACGCAGACCCAGTCGAAGCGCAGCGGCGCCAGCGCGTCGGGCAGCGCAGCGCGCGCGGTCACCGTCTCGAACGGCAACAGGACGAAGGCCGCCAGGATGAAGGAAAGAGCGAAGGTCGGGATGGAAACGGACGCGGACAATGCCCAGGTTCTGGACATGAAAAAACCTCCTCGCGACGTCCCGCACCGGCCTGGTCGACGACTCGCAGCAAACTCGATACCGGTGCCTTGTCAGGTGACGGTCCACAAGGGGTATCAAGTGTGCGGGTCGTGACCTCCGGAGCTGAACGTACATCGCGAAGAGGTGGACCGGGTGATGCTACCACGCTGCGCGATGAAGCCAAGCGCGAAACCACGACAGCAGCAGCGGCATTGCGGGGCGCCTCCGCCATGACGTATGCTTGCGCCTGATCCCGCTCGCGATACCCGACGAAAGGGGCCCCTCATGCGTGGCCTGCTCTGTTGCTTCGCTGCGATCGCCGTCGCCCTGCTGGCGCTGTCCGCCTGCTCCGATTCCACGAAGCCCCGGCAGGAGCCGCCGGTCACCATCAGCGGCACGGTCCTGGACAGAGATGGCGCGCCCATCGTCGGAGCGTCCATCCTGCTGCAGCACGCCTACGAGCCGGTACCCGACGGCGACGGCGCCAAGCCACAGACAGGTGTCGAGTTTGTGCTCACCGAGCCCGACACCGCCGATATCTGGATCACCTCCCCCTGCACCGGCGACACCGTGCGCGTGGTCGTAGGGCAGTATCCGTTGGAGGCGGGGCGCTACGCCATATTCTGGCAGGGCCGCGACCGGGAGAACCGACGCGTCGGCGACGGCCTGTACCGCCTGCACCTCGTCGGGCGCACCACCGACCTGCACGTCGATTTCGTGTACACCCGCGATGACTGGGCTGCCTTGGCCGACGGCGAACCCGTGGCCGCCCTGGACATCACTGACAGCACCGGTAGCTTCTCGATCGACACGGCCTGCCTGCCGTTCGGCTTCGAGTTCGACGGCCCCGGCGGCCGCAATCTGGTCTCCCGCAGCGTCCGCCTGTGGGTCGTGGTCCCCGGCCAGAGCGTGATCAGCAGCGACTGGGTGACCGTCGACGCCGAGGACGGCGCCGAGGTGGTGATCGCGCCGGCGCCGTGAGCGCGTGCGCCGACACACGTTCGTCACGGGTTCGTGGGAGTTGCGCCGGCGCAAGTGGTGCAGACCGCCCGACCCGCCGCCGCGCCTTGCTCGCATGCCGCCGTCGCCGGGATCGTTGACCGGTCAACCATTCCGCCCAGCGCGTGTGCGAAGAGAGACCTCCACCCGGAATCACAAATGATCGAACCGCCGGCCGCCCCCAGAAGGGGCACGACCGGCGGTTAGCCACATCATCCCGAAAACGCCCCACCCTGTTGCGGCGCGCCAAGCACGAAGCCTAGTGCCCCGCCGAAGCCCCCTTCGCGCCCTTCGGTACGCGGATGTCCTCGACCAGGTGCTGGATGTGCTCGGGCGGCGGCGGGGTCATCTTCGAGACGGCCCACGCCACGATGAAGTTCAGCAGCGCACCCACGGCCCCGAACGAGCCCGGCGAAATGCCGAACAGCCAGTTGTCGGCGGTGTCCTTGGCCATGGCCGTGCTGGCCACGAAGAACCAGCCCTTGAACCAGAAGATGTAGACCAGCGTGGCGACCAGGCCGACGATCATGCCGGCGATGGCGCCCTGCTTGTTGATGCGGCGGTTGAAGATGCCCATCATGATCGCCGGGAAGATGGACGAGGCCGCCAGGCCGAAGGCCAGGGCCACCACCTGCGCGGCGAATCCCGGCGGGTTCAGCCCCATCCAGCCGGCGACGCCGATGGCCACCGCCATCGCGATGCGGCCGGCCATCAGCTCGGTCTTCTCGGAGATGTGGGGCATGAACATGCCCTTCATCAGGTCATGCGACACCGCCGACGACATGGCCAGCAGCAGGCCGGCGGCCGTCGAGAGCGCCGCCGCGATGCCGCCGGCCGCCACCAGGGCGATGACCCAGTTCGGCAGCTTGGCGATCTCGGGGTTGGCCAGCACCATGATGTCGTTGTCGACCTTGACCAGCTCGTTGCCCTGCCAGCCGAACTCCGCGGCCTTGGCGTCCAGGCCCTTGCCGTAGTACTGGATGCGGCCGTCGCCGTTCTTGTCCTCGAACTTCAGCAGTCCGGTCTTCTCCCAGTTCTTGAACCAGGTCGGCGCCTTCGCGTACTCCAGGTTGCCGTCGGCCGCGCCCACGGGCCCGGTCTGCACCGTATGCATCAGGTTCAGGCGCGCCATCGCCGCCACGGCCGGCGCGGTGGTGTAGAGGATGGCGATGAAGACCAGCGCCCAGCCGGCGGACGAACGCGCGTCGCGCACCTTCGGCACCGTGAAGAAGCGCGTGATCACGTGCGGCAGGCCGGCCGTGCCGATCATCAGGGTCATCGTCAACAGGAACATGTCGATGACCGAGCCCCGCTGTGTCGTGTACTGCGCGAAGCCCAGGTCCTTGCAGATGAGGTCCAGCTTATCCAGCAGGTAGCCGCCCTCGGTCAGCGAGCTGCCCAGCCCCAGCTGCGGGATGGGCATGCCGGTCAGCTGCAGCGAGATGAAGATGGCCGGGATGGTGTAGGCGAAGATCAGCACGACGTACTGGGCGATCTGCGTGTAGGTGATGCCCTTCATGCCGCCCAGCACCGCGTAGACGAACACGATGCCCATGCCCACGTAGACGCCCGTGGCGAACGGCACTTCCAGAAAGCGCGAGAACGCCACGCCGACGCCCTTCATCTGCCCGATCACGTAGGTCAGCGAGGCGACGACCAGCGCGATGACGGCCACGCCGCGCGCGGCCTTCGAGTAGTAGCGGTCGCCGATGAACTCAGGCACCGTGAACTTCCCGTACTTGCGCAGGTACGGGGCCAGGAGCATCGCCAGCAGCACGTAGCCGCCCGTCCAGCCCATCAGGTAGGCCGAGGCGCCAAAGCCGTTGAACGAGATGATGCCGGCCATCGAGATGAACGAGGCCGCCGACATCCAGTCGGCGCCGGTGGCCATGCCGTTGAGAATCGGATGCACGCCACCGCCGGCCACGTAGAATTCCTTGGTGGACGAGGCCCGCGTGCGGATGGCGATGTAGATGTAGATCAGGAAGGTGATGCCGACCACGATGAAGGTCATCGTCTTGAGGTCCATGCCTGGGCTCCTTTCAGAACGGCGATAGCGCCCTGCCGCGGCGCGGCGGGCGGCGATCAGGTCGGCGTCAGTCCTCGCGTACCCCGAACTTGCGGTCGAGGATGTTCATCCGGTGCGCGTAGAAGAAGATCAGCGCCACGAAGATGTACATGGAGCCCTGCTGGGCGAACCAGAAGCCCAGCTTGTAGCCGCCCAGCTTCACGGAATTGAGCTGGTCGGCCAGCAGGATCCCGAACCCGAACGACACCACGAACCAGATGGCGATGCACAGCACCACCAGCCTCAGGTTCGCCTTCCAATATTCCTTGGCAGTGCTCATGCCGGCCTCCACGGTCAGGGTGATGCGGTTACGGGAACTCCTAGATGCCTTCGGCGTCGTCGTCGCCCAGCGGCAGGCGCGCGTACTGGCCGACGCGGTGCCGCCGCAGGGCGCTCCTGATCTCGGCGATGATCGCCGGGTCGTCGATGGTCGGCGGCGTGACGATCTGCTCCTCGACCGCCAGGCGCCGGATCGTCTTGCGCAGGATCTTGCCCGAACGCGTCTTGGGCAGGCGGGGCACGACGATGGCCTTGCGGAAGGCGGCCACGGCGCCGATCCCCGTGCGGATCAGGTCGACCAGCTCGGCTTCCACCTGGGCCTCGGGCGCCGCCACGCCGTCCTTCAGCACGACGAGCCCGACCGGGACCTGCCCCTTCAGCTCGTCATCGATGCCGACCACCGCGCACTCGGCCACGGCCTTGTGCGCGCCGATCAGCTCCTCCATCTCGCCGGTGGACAGGCGGTGCCCGGCAACGTTGATGACGTCGTCGGTGCGGCCCATCACGAACAGGTAGCCGTCCTCGTCCAGGTAGCCGCCGTCGGCCGTGTGGTAGTAGCCGTCGAAGGCCTTCAGGTAGCTGCTGCGGAACCCGTCCTCGTCGTTCCACAGCGTCGGCAGGCAGCCGGGCGGCAGCGGCAGCTTCAGGCAGATGTTGCCGGTCTCGTTCGGCGGTACCGGCTGGCCCGCGTCGTCGAGCACCTCGACCTTGAAGCCCGGCACGGCAAACGTGGCCGAGCCGACCTTCACCCGGTGCGGGTCCAGGCCCATCGGGTTGGCGACAATGGGCCAGCCCGTCTCGGTCTGCCACCAATGGTCGACGATGGGCACGTCCAGCACCTGGTTCAGCCATTCGTGCGTGGGCGGGTCCAGCCGCTCGCCGGCCAGGTACAGCGTGCGCAGCGTCGAGATGTCGTACTGCCGGCGCAGGTGCGCGTCGGGATCCTCCTTCTTGATGGCGCGGAACGCGGTCGGCGCCGTGAAGAAGGCGCTGACACCGTAGTCCTGGATCACGCGCCAGAAGGCGCCCGCGTCGGGCGTGCGCACCGGCTTGCCCTCGAAGAGCACCGTCGAGCAGCCGTTGATCAGCGGCCCGTACACGATGTACGAGTGGCCGACCACCCAGCCCACGTCCGAGGCGGCCCAGAAGACCTCGCCCGGGTTCGTGTTGTAGACGGTCTTCATCGAGTACTTCAGCGCCACGGCGTGGCCGCCGTTGTCGCGCACCACGCCCTTGGGCTTCCCGGTGGTGCCGCTGGTGTAGAGGATGTAGAGGGGGTCGGTCGCCTGCACCGGCACGCAGTCGACGGGCTGCGCGTGGTGCATCAGCTCGTGCCAGTCCAGGTCGCGGCCTTCCTTCATCTGCGCCGTGGCCTGCGGGCGCGGGAAGACGATGACCGTCTGCGGCGGGAACTGCGCCTCCTCCAGCGCGGCGTCGACCAGCGGCTTGTACTCGATGACGCGCGTGAACTCCAGGCCGCAGCTGGCGGTGATCAGCAGCTTCGGCTTCGCGTCGTCGATGCGCACGGCCAGTTCGTGCGGCGCAAAGCCGCCGAACACCACCGAGTGCACGGCGCCCAACCGCGCGCAGGCCAGCATCGAGATGACCGCTTCGGCCACCATCGGCATGTAGATGATGACACGGTCGCCCTTCTCCACGCCCTGCGCGCGCAGCACGCCGGCGAACTTCGCGACCTCGTCGCGCAGTTCCCTATATGTATAGCTGCGCTTGAGGTGGGCGGCGGCCGAGTCGTAGTACAACGCGACCTGCCGGCCGCGGCCGTGGTCGACGTGGTAGTCGAGCGCCAGATAGCAGGTGTTGAGCACGCCGCCCTGGAACCAGCGGTACAGCCCGCTGCTGTCGCGCGTGAGGATTTCCCGCGGCTCCTCGAACCATTTGATCAGGTTCATCTTCTGTCGCCAGAAGAACCGGGGGTTCGAGACCGAGAGCTCGTGGACGTCCTGATAGCGCATGCGCGGGTCCTCCGGTGGCTGACGGGCGGGCCTGCGTCCCTGGCGGGGGACGATGCAGGTTACCTGAGAATTCCCGACTATTGAAGGGGTTATTTCATTTTGCGATTGATACGCATTTTCGCTGTGGCGTCGAGAATCTGTTGCGTGCCCCGGCCCCGGAATCCGCATCAGGTCATGGATGATGGAACTCGTCCTGATTGCGGGGCGATGGAACGCGGACCCTGGACCGGGAGCTTCTCATGTCGTTCACGTTTGACTTGTCCCCACCGCGGCGCCGGCGCCTGGCGCCGCCGGCTGTTCTGATCGCCTCGATCCTGGCCCTCTGCAGCGGTTGCGGAAGCAAGAGCGATGGCGGCGGCGGCGGCGGCGGCGGCCCCGACACCACCCCGCCCAGTGTGCTGTCGGTGACGCCGGCCGACCAAGCCACCGGCGTGCCCGTCAATGCGGCCGTCGTGGTCACGTTCTCCGAGCCCATCGACCCGGTCAGCGCCACCCCGGCCACCATCTCGGTGCTGGGCGTGAGCGGTTCGGTCAGCGCCTCGGGCAGCACGGCCACCTTCACGCCGACGGGCCTGTTGCCGGCCGACGAGGACCTCGCCGTACAGGTCAGCGTGGGCGTGCGCGACCTGGCCGGCAACAACCTCGGCAGCGGCTGGAACGGCGGCTTCCGCACCGCCGGGCAGCCGGTGGCCAACGCGGGCGCCGACGTGGTCGCCACCCGCGGCACCCCGGCCACGCTGGACGGCCGCGGCAGCGCGCCGATCGCCGGCGGCACCCTGACCTACGAATGGACGCAGATCGAGGGCGCCTACGTCGGCAACCTGACCGGCGTGCTGCCGTCGTTCGCGGCGCCGGACGAGAACTCGACGCTCCTGTTCGAGTTGGTGGTCCGCGAGAACGGCTCGCCCAGCGCGCCGGACACCGTCGCCGTCGTGGTGACCGACAACGCGGCCGGCGCCTTCTTCGTAACGCCGGCCGGCGACGCGGCCGCCGCCGGCCGCATCAACACCCCCACGAGCAACCTGCAGGCGGCCATCAACGCCGCGTCCGCGCTCGGTGGCGGCACCGTGCACGTGGCCGCGGGCACCTGGAACGGGCAGGTCCAGCTCAAGAGCGGCGTGCACCTGCGCGGCGGCTACGACGCGGCAACCTGGCGACGCGATCCGGCCCTTCACGCCAGCCTTCTTACCGGCCACACGCAGCCCGTGGTCGGCAACAACGTCGACGACGTGACCATCGACGGCTTCGAGATCGCGGCCGCCGACGCGGGCGGCAACGGCAACTCGATCGGCGTGCTGCTGACCGAGGCGACCGCGGTCGTGCTGCGGCACAACCGCATCAGCGCCGGCCGCGGCGGCGACGGCGGCAACGGCAGCAACGGGACGGTCGGAGGCCCGGGCAGCACCGGCGGCGGCGGCGACGACGAGGGCGGCTGCGTCCCGGCCCGCCAGGGCGGCGGCGGCGCCAACAGCGGGACCAACCGTGCCGGCGGCAAGGGCGGCAACGGCGGCTTCTACGGCGGCTCGGACGGCAACGGCGGCGCCGGCCCCGACGGCAACGGCGGCGGCGGCGGCGGCACCTACAACACGGGCTCGCGCGGCGACAACGGCGGTCCCGGCAGCGGCGGCGGCCACGGCGCCGGCGGCGGCACCTTCGGGCTCCTGGCCGGTGGCGCGTACCTGAACGCCGGCAACCGCGGCGACACCGGGAGCACGGGCGCGCCTGGCGGCGGCGGCGGCGGCGGCGGCGGCGGTGGTGGCAACGCCATCAGCGCCTGCGGGGGTGGCGGTGGCGGGGGCGGCGGCGGCGGGGTCGGCGGGACCGGGGGCCTGGGCGGCTACGGCGGCGGCGCCTCGATCGCGGTCCTGGTCAGCCTGGGCAGCGACGTGGAGATCGACCGCTGCGAGTTGAGCGCCGCCGACGGCGGCGACGGCGGGTACGGCGGCACGGGCGGCAACGGCGGTGGCGGCGGCAACGGCGGTGCGGGGGGCGACGGCAGCAATGGTCTGATCGACATCGGCGGCGGCGGCCGCGGCGGCAACGGCGGTCCGGGCGGCAAGGGCGGCTACGGCGGCGGCGGCGGCGGCGGGCCCAGCCTGGGCGTGCTGCAGTCCAGCTCCAGCACCGTGACCATCTCGCTGGACACCACCATCAGCGTGGGCACGCCCGGCGCCGGCGGCATTCGCCCCGACAGCAACGGCAACAACGGCAGCGCCGGCCTTGCGGCCGAGGTGAAGGTCGTCGTCGACACGTCCGAGCCGACCCTGTGAACCCGTCTCCCGAAGGAGGGAACGACATGATCAAGCGCATCCTGACGATGGCGGCGGCCGTGGCCCTGATGGTCGGCTGTGTGGCCTGCGGCGGCGACTCCGGCTCGCCGGACGCCACCAGCTTCGACGCGGTGGTCGCCTCCGGCGGCACGTTCGAGACCGTGTCGCCGAAGAACGAGGTCCTGGACGAGCAGACCGTGCTCGAGACGGTCGGCAACGAGGATTTCTTCTGCACCACCACGCGCTACAGCGTGGTCGAGGCGCCCGGCGCCTTCCCGCAGTTCGACCCCAACGCCGACATCATCTTCCCGGGCAACCTGCTGCAGGGCAGCACGCTCGGGCGCGCCACGCCCGACCCCATCCCCGTGCGGCGCGGCGGCGGCCGCGTGGTGATGACCATCCTCAACGGGTCGCCGGCCGTGGCGCGCGACATCCAGGAGGTGGCCCTCGGCAGCATCCTGCAGGCCCAGAACGACATCATCTCCACCGCTTCGAACACCATCCCCGCGCGGTTCACCTTCACGATGGAGGAAGTGCGGTCCGACGAGGAGTTCGCCCTGGCCCTGGACGTCAGCGCCGGCAACCTGTTCGGCGACGTGGCCGCCTCGCTGGCCTTCCACCGCGACCGCCAGTACAACCGCTTCCTGGTCAAGCTGGTGCAGAGCTACTTCACGATGGCCTTCGAGATCCCCACGGCGGTGGACCAGTTCTTCGCTCCCGACGTGACGCCCGCCGAGCTGGACCCCTTCGTGGGCCCGGGCAACCCGCCGGCCTTCATCTCGTCGGTCACGTACGGGCGCATCTTCTACCTGCTGGTGGAGTCGACGGCCACACGCACGGAGATCGAGGCCTCGGTCGACGCCTCGTTCCGCACGGCGGCGGCCGGCGGCTCGATCGGCGTCAACACGACCTACGTGAAGGACCTCGAGAACGTGAAGATCTCCGCCTACGCGCTGGGCGGCGAGGCCTCGGCGGCGCTGGGCGCCATCACGACCAACTTCCAGACGCTCAAGGACTACCTGGCGCAGGGCGGGCAGATCGACACCGGCATGCCGCTGTCCTACGTGGTGCGCAGCGTGGCGCACCGCGACCGCATCGTCAGCGTGGCGGTGGCCAGCGAGTACGACGTGACCACGTGCGTGCCGGTGGGCGAGTCGTTCGACCACCCGCTGTTCTGGTACCGCGGCGACCAGGGCGTGACGCGCGACGGCTCCAACCGTGTCACGCGCTGGGCCAACGCATTCGCCGACGCCACGCGCGACGCGACGCCGCCCGGCGGCGGCATCACCAGCGCCGGGCTGTACCGGACGGGCGCGGTGAACGGCCTGCCGGCGGTGCGCTTCGGCGGTGGCACCGGCGCCTTCGGCAGCGCGCTCTCGTTCCCCGGCCTGGACTTCACGCACAGCGACTACACGGTCATCGCCGTGGCACGCACCGTGGGCACGACGATGAGCTACCCGACCAACATCGTGTTCGGCGGCGGCGTGAACGCGCGCACCAGCCTGGAGATCGGCTTCCGCAACCCGTCGCAGGTCTCGGTCGGCCACCTCGGGCCGCGCCTTGACGTGCCGGTGGCGCTGCCGCTGACGCAGTTCCAGGTCTACACGTTCCGGTTCAGCGCCACCGAGGGCATGAAGGTGTGGCTGGGCGGGGCGGCCCACCCGGTGGCCACGGCCCCGGCGCTGACCGACGACCTGCTGGAGTTCGTGGGCGCGCGCCTGGGCAGCAGCACCGGCTCGCTGGTCGAGATCGCCGAGATCAAGGCCTACGGCGAGGCGATCAACGATGCCCAGCGCGACTGGCTGGTGGCGCAGCTGCTGACGAAGTACTCGCTGTAACGGAAGGCCGGTGGGGGGGCGCGGGACGGGCGGGTCGAGGGCGGCCCGCCCTCCGCTGTCCTGGATGACGCCCTACCCCGCCGATGCCAGCAGCTCCCGGGCCTGCCGCGTCGCGGAGTGGTCCGACCCCAGCGCCCGTTCCAGCTGCGGCAGCGCCTGCTGCAGCAGCGCGCGCGCCTCATTGGCGCCGTCCAGGCGCAGCTCGGCCTCGGCCAGGCGCGTGCGCAGCTCGTTCAGACCGGGGTGGTCGTCCGGCAGCCGCGCCTCCTCGGCCGGCAGCAGGTCGCGCAGCAGCGCGCGCGCCTCGGCCCAGCGGCGCTGGTGCAGCAGAAACTCGGCCAGGCTGCTGCGGGAATCGCGCGTGCGCCGGTGGTCCGGACCCAGGACGCGCTCGCGCGTCGCCACGACCTGGCGGAACAGCTTCTCGGCCTCGACCGCACGCCCCTGGTCGCGCCGCAATCGCGCCAGCACCAGCTGCGCGGCCGTCGCGTGCGGATGGTCGGGCGCCAGCAGCTCCAGGGCCAGGGCCACGCCCGGCTCGATCAGCGCCGCGGCGCGCTCCACATCGCCCTGCCGCAGCGCCACACCGCCCAGCGTGATCATCCCCCGCGCCACCGCCGGGTGCCGCCCCTGGTAGATGCGCCGGTACATGTCCAGGGCCTCGGTCAGCAGGCGCTCCGCCATGTCGTACTGCTCCAGCTCGAGGAACATCCCGCCCAGGTTGTTCAGCGAGCCGGCCAGCTCGATGTTGTCGTGCGGAATCAGGCGCCGCTGCGCATCCAGCGCCAATTGCAGCACCTCGACCGCCTCGGCCCAGGCGCCCTTCTGGTAGAGCAGGTAGCCCAGGTTGCTGCGAGACCAGGCCACATCCTGCGCCGCCTCCTCGCCCAGCAGCAACCCGATGCGGATCGACTCGCGCAGGACCTCCACCGCCTCGTCCACGCGCGATTGGGCCTGCAACGCCATGGCCAGGCCGTCCAGGACGGTCACCTCGTCGCGGCTGCCGCCGCCGTGCAGGCGACGAAACTGCTCGAGGGCCCGGCGGTCTGCGGCTTCCGCCTCCGCGTAGCGACTCATGTCGTAGAGCACGGTCGCCCGCAGTTCGTGCAGATCCGCCGTTTCGACCAGCGCGGCCATGGAGTCCGGCCCCTGCGCCGCAGCCGCCAGCGCGCGGTCCACCAGCGCCAGCGCCGGCTCGTGCTCGGCCAGGCTGTGCCGCGACCTGCCGATGATCCGCAGCAGCCGCGCGCGCAGCAGCGGCTGGTCGGCCAGCTCGGTCTCCAGACGTTCGGCTCCGCGCTCCAGCAGTGCGCTGGCGGTGACCTGGGCGCCGACGCCCTGCTCGGGGTCGATGTCCGCCAGCAGGTTCTCCAGGAACTCGGCCGTGTCGCGCGCGGTGCGCTCCTGCTCGCGCGCCTGCGCCTCGGCCGCCAGCGCCCGCGTGCGCTCACGCTCCAGCCGCTCGCCGTGCCAGACCAGGAACACCGCGCCGCTGACCAGGAACACCGCCAGCGCCACGGTCGCCGCGGTCGCCGCCGGATGCCGGCGCGCCGCCTTGCGCAGCCGATAGGTCCAGGCATCGCCGCTGGCCAGCACGGGCCGTCCCTGGCGGAACCGCTCGAGGTCATCGGCCAGCGCGCCAGCCGAGACGTAGCGCCGCTGCGGTTCGTGGCGGATGGCCATCAGGCAGATGTGGTCCAGGTCGCCGCGCAGGGCGCGGGCCGTTTCGGTCCGGTCGCGGCGGCTGGAAGGAGGGGCCGGCGGCACGTCGCCTGTCGGCGCGCCGTCGGCGAAGGGCCGGACGCCCGCCAGCAGCTCGTAGAGGATCACGCCCAGCGCGTAGACGTCGCTGCGCACGTCGACGCCGGCGGCATCGCCCGCCCGCTGCTCGGGGCTCATGTAGGCCGGGGTGCCCAACTGCAGGCCGGTCAGCGTCAGCAGGCCGTCGGTGGGATCCAGCGCCTTGGCGATGCCGAAGTCGATCACGCACGGCACCGGCCGCCCGTCCACTTCGCGCACCAGCACGTTGCCCGGCTTCAGGTCGCGGTGCAGCACGCCGCGGTCGTGCGCATGCTGCACGGCGCGGCAAACGGCGATCATCAGGTCCACGCGCGCGGCCACCGTCAGCGCGTGCGCGTCGCACCATCGCGTGACCGGCTGGCCGTCGACCAGCTCGAGCACCACGTAGGGCCGCCCGTCCTGCGCTGTGCCCGCGTCGAGGATGCGCGCGATGTGCGGGTGGTCCATGCGCTCGAGCGTGCGCCGCTCCCAGGCGAAGCGCTCCAGCACGCGCTCGGTGTCCAGCCCGCGCCGCAGCACCTTGACGGCGACCTCGCGGCGGATCGGCACCTCCTGCTCGCCGCGGTAGACGGTGCCCATGCCGCCTTCGCCCAGCAGGCCGGTGATGCGGTAGGGGCCGATGCTGTCGGGCAACGGCGCCGGCGGCGCCGACTCGATCGCGAGCGCCTGCACGGCCGCCACGGCCGCCGGCAACCCGGCATCGACGATCGTCGACGGCGCGCCCTCGCGCGCCAGCAGATCCTCCACCTCGGCGCGCAGTCCGGGATCGCCGGCGCAGGCCTCGTCCAGCCACGCGCGCCGGTCGGCGCCCTGCAGCCCCAGCGCGCCCACCAGCACGTCCTTGACCAGCCGGTAGCGCGCCGCGTCCACGCTCAGCGCCCTTCCAGCTCGCGCGTCAGCCACAGCCGCGCGGTGGACCAGTCACCGTCGACGGTGCGCGGCGAGACCTCCAGGTCGGCCGCGATCTCCTCGATGGTCATGCCGCCGAACACCCGCCGTTCGACCACCTGCGCCGCGCGCGGGTCCAGCAGCGCCAGCTTCGTGAGCGCCTCGTCCAGCGCCAGCAGGTCCAGCTCGCGGCGTTCGGCCGCCAGCAACCCCTCGTCCAGGGTGACCTGCGCCCAGCCGCCGCCACGCTTGTCGGCCGCGCGCCCGCGCGCGTGGTCCACCAGCACCTGCCGCATGCACCGCGCGGCGATGCCGTAGAAGTGCGCCCGATCCGTCCAGGCCACGCGATCCTGGTCCACCAGCCGCAGCCACGCCTCGTGCACCAGGGCGGTCGGCTGCAGAGTGTGGTCCAGGCGTTCGCGCACCATCAGGCGGCCGGCGGCGGCGCGCAGTTCGGCATAGAGCAGGGACACGAGTTGCTCGTGTTCCAGCGCCCCGGCCCCCAACAGCAGCCGCGTCATCTCGGTTTTGGCGCGATTCGACATGAACATAGCATACCATAATTGTCATCTATTGTCAGTCCCGGACTCGGGGTGAGGTCGCGGAATCGACGCATCACTAAGTATGTATTTTTGCATATTGGCTACTTGCGCCGGCGCAATGCTCACAAAATAGTCACGTTTCGCGGCGGCCTTGTCGGCCGCGCCAAGCGCTTGGGCGCCAACCCGCATTTGCCTTTGAAGAATCCGACGCCGACTGCGTCTACTCCTCCGGAACGGAACGCTGGCCACCGCAAACCGGGGGATCCCGTGCCTGACACGTGCCCCAAGCCGCCATCGAACCGGCTGACCTCACTGGTCGCCGCGCACGCTGCCGGCGTGCAGCGGTACCTGCGCGCGCTGACCGGCGATGCGGAGGTGGCTCGCGATCTCGTGCAGGAGACCTTCCTCAAGCTCGACGCCCACGCCGAGACCGCCGGCAGCGCGCTGGTCTTCACCGTGGCGCGCTCCTGCGCGCTGGACCACCTGCGGCGACGGCGCGTGCGGGGACGTCACGAACGGCCCGAGACCGAACGCGATGCCGACACGGCAACGGCGACGGCCGCTTCTCGGCCCGACCGCGCGCTCGAGAACGAGCAGCTGGATCACGACCTGCGCGCCGCCCTGGCCGCGCTGCCGGAGGACCAGCGTTCGGCGTTCTTCCTCAGCGAGATCGAAGGACTCACCTACGCCGAGATCGCCGCGATCCTCGGCGTCAGCAGCGGCACCATCGCCTCGCGCAAGCACCATGCGGTGCGCAAGCTGCGCGAGCACCTCGAGAGGCTCGGCCATGGCATCTGAGAACTGGCAGGAACGGCTCGAAGCGTACCTGGACGGCGAACTGGACGCCGCGGCGACGGCGGCGTTCGACGCCGAGACCGCGGCCTCGCCCGCACGGCAGGCCGAACTGGCGGCCCGGCAGCGGTTCGGCGCCCTGGCCCGCGAGGTCCTGCGGGGCGAGGCGACGGCGGCGGCCGTACCGGCGCCCGCCACGCGCCGTGCGCGTGATGCAGGCAGGCGCCGCATCCGGATCACGGCGGCGGCAGCGGTGGCCGCCGCGCTGGGCCTGCTGTTGCTGGCGCCGCCGCTGGTGCGGCGACCGGCAAGCGTGCCCGCCCTACGCGGTGGCCCGGTCGTGGCCCTTCGCTTCGGGGAGATCCCGGGCGCCACGGCCGTCCTTGAGTCCGGCTGCTATGACCAGGCAACCGGCACCGTTCGCTGAAAGGGGACCCGTCATGCGTAGCTGCTTCCTGATCCTGGGCCTGGCGTTCTCCGCGCTCACCGCCGCCGGCGGAGCCCTGGCCGCCGCACCGTGGCAGGTCGTCCTGACGGACGGCACGCGCCTTGAAGGCGTGCTGGTGCGCACGGAGCCTGCCAGCTACCTGCTGCAGACCGACTCGGTGCTGTACGAACTGACCGACGACGACATCGACCCGCGCACGTTCTCCGGGCGCCCGGCGCGGGAAGCCGAACCCGCGCGTCCCGTCTACGACCTCCGCCACTTCGACGAGATCCACGCCGACGGCAGCGTCACCTCGTGGTGGGTCCGCCACAACGTGAACGATTCGAATCGCGTCATCACCGAGTACCGCGTCGGGCTCGGGCCCTGGGAGCGCACCGTGATCGACCAGCGCGCCTGGCGCGACGGTTACGGGAACCCGCTCACGCCTGTTTTCGACCCGCCGCGCGAGCGCTGGGCCGCGCTCGACGAGGAGTCGGTGTCGGTCACCATGAAGCTGCCGGTCCCGGTGGCGCCGGGTGAGGCATGGACGATCGTCGGTCGCGAAACTTCGCTCGGGACCGAACAGCTCGACGGCAGGTTCTTCTACGTCCGCAGCGGCAACTACGCGGACGACAACCTGGTCTGGCGCAAGGTCCGGCTGCCGCTGGGCGCCCGGATCGAGAGTGCGACGCCGACACCGACGGCGCGGTTCGAGCAGGACGGGTTCCAGTACGTGATCTGGCGGCGGCTCTACACAAAGCTGGAGGAGTACCCATTGAGGATTGTCTACTCGATGCCCTAGCCCCCGCGATCGCCACGCCGGCTCGTCACGGCGGGCCGGCAATCGCAACTTGCGATATCGCCATTCAACGACGATATATACAGCCACATGGCGCCCGGCCCCAAGGCCGGCCCCCATGCCGCCTGGACGCTTCCTCCGCCCTCTGGCCTGGACCCGTACCGCGCGGAACGCCGCCTCGACGCGGCGTCACGAGGCTGCGGGATCTCCGCTTCCACGTCGAAACACGACCAGCGCGTTGGCGCCAAGGGCATCGGTCTGCCGTCGGCAGCCGGGCCGGATCGCGCCCGCACATCGAATGAGGACCATGGGCAAGCCCAAGGACCAGCGTGGCCGCCTCGCCGAGGAGCCGTTCGCCTACCAGGCGAGCGCCGGCGGCAAGGTGTTCATCACCTGGCAGGGCCGCCAGGTCATGATCCTCAAGGGCGATGACGCGCAGGCCTTTCTCAAGCGCGTGGCGGGCCTCGACGCCCGCGCGCAGCAGCTGGCCATGGCGAAAGTGACCGGCAACTTCAAGCGCGGGAACGAGCGATAGACAGTTCTGTCGCCGCCCCCGCGCCGATCATGGGAGATTTCTTCTTGAGCAACGAACATTCGGATTTCACTGCCTTCGCGCTGGACCGCCGCCTGCTGGCCGCGGTCACCAAGGCCGGCTACACCAAGCCGACGCCCATCCAGCAGAAGGCCATCCCGGTCGTGCTGGAAGGGTACGATGTGCTGGGCATCGCCCAGACCGGCACCGGCAAGACGGCGGCCTTCATGCTGCCCATCGCGCATCGTCTGGCCAACGGGCCGCGGCTGATGGGCGCGCGCGCCCCGCGCTGCCTGATCCTCGCGCCGACGCGCGAGCTGGCCGACCAGATCGGCCAGGCCGGCGCGCAGTTCGGCGGCGCCGTGGGCCTGCAGGGCGTGTCGGTGTACGGCGGCGTCGGGAAAAGACCACAGGACGAGAAGCTGCGGCGCGGCGTCGACGTGGTCGTCGCCTGCCCCGGCCGCCTGCTCGACCACGTCGACAGCGGCACCATCGACCTGCGCGCCATCGAGGTGCTGGTGCTGGACGAGGCCGACCAGATGTGCGACATGGGATTTTTGCCCGACGTGCGCCGCATCATCGCGCAGCTGCCGACACAGCGGCAGACGCTGTTCTTCTCGGCCACCATGCCGAAGGACATCCGCGAGCTGGCCGACCGCATCCTGCAGCGCCCGGTAGCCATCGAGATCGGCCACTCGCGGCCGGCCGCGACGGTCGCGCACGCCCTGTTCCCCATGCGCGAGAACATCAAGGGCACCGCCCTGCTGCAGGTCCTCGAGCGCGAGGCCACCGGCAAGGTGCTCATCTTCACGCGCACCAAGCGCCGCGCCCGCCACCTGGCCGAGGTGCTCGAGCGCGAAGGCCACCGCGTCAGCGCCCTGCAGGGCAACATGACGCAGAACCGCCGCCAGGCCGCCATCGACGGCTTCAAGAAGGGCCGCTACGACATCCTGGTCGCCACCGACCTGGCCGCCCGCGGCATCGACATCAGCGCCATCTCGCACGTCATCAACTACGACATGCCGTCGACCGTCGAGGCCTACACCCACCGCATCGGCCGCACCGGCCGCGCGGAACTGACCGGCGAGGCGTTCACCTTCACCACGCCCGAGGACGAAGGACTGGTGCGCGGCATCGAGCGCGTGCTGGGCGCGCGCATCGAGCGCCGGTTGCTGGACGGCTTCGACTACGGGTCGACGCCGCCGCGGCCGTCGCGGCCGAAGATGGAGCGGGACGGCAACTGGACCCCGCGCGGGGTGAGCGTGCCGGCGTCGGCGCGCCCGGAGGCCCGGTCGGCGACGGCGAGGCCCGCGCGCCCCAGCGGCGGACCGGCCCGCCGGCTCGAGCCGCGGCCGGAAGCCCGCCGCGATCCCCACGCCACCGGCGCCGCGCCGAAGCCCGCGCGGCGGACGTTCGGGCGGCCGCGGTAGGAAGGCCCGTGCGCCGGCGCACGTCCCGGGTTGGGGACTTGCGCCGGCGCAAGTGGGCTGGACGTGATCTGCGGACTCAGCACACTAGATGATGTTCATCTTCTTCATGCGCCTGAACAGATGGGTGAAGTCGCCCGTTTCCCGAATGAGCGCCTTGAGCTTTTCCGGCTCCATGAACTGCGTCAGGATATCGTCGTCCGCATCGACACATCGGCAGAGTTCATCCTGGAGTTCCGCCAGCGTGAACGTCCCGCCTCTCGTCCAGCCCAGCTCAATGGCGAAGCTCGGGTTGTAGACCTGGCCCAGCATCCTTGTCCAGATGTTGACGGGATACGGCGCCCTGGCGATCGTCGACGTCCAGATGCTGCCGGCGGCGTCGTAGTAGCGGACACCGGCCCGGCTCGCGTGGCAGAGCCCGGTGAGTGATGTGCGCGAGAGGGGAGTGATGTCCGTCGCCCCCAGCACCCATCCCTTGCGGTCGATCATGAAGACGGGGAACGTCGGCGTGTCGTTCATTCGCATCGTCCATCCGGCACGTGGTGGATCAGTCATGAAGCGCCGCCCCTCGACTTGCGCCGGCGCAAGTCGTTCTGCCGGGCTCCGTGAACCTTCGGCTTATCTGACGCAATGGCAAGCGATTCCAGGTGAATCCGGCCAAAAGTGGGCGTCACCGTGAGGTTTTGGCCAGGTAAGACAACCCATAGCTGGCCAAAACAGATGTAGCGGAGCGTGTTCTGGCCATGAATGACAGAGCACCTGAGAGCCCCGGGGTCATTGCACCTCACTGGCGCCCCACCCCCCTCTCCTTATCATATGGCTCTCCCCGCCCGCGCGCAGCCCCCCGCCGCGCCGGCGCTGCCCGATAGACCCGCCCCGACGAAAGGCGGCCCCGAAATGCCCGGCAACACCATCCGACTGCACCGCGTCGTCCGCGCCCCGGCCGAGCGCGTCTACCGCGCGTTCCTCGACCCCGACGCCATGGTCAAGTGGCTGCCCCCGCACGGCTTCACCGCGAAGGTGCACCACCTCGAGGCGAAGGTCGGCGGCACCTACAAGATGTCGTTCACGAATTTCGGCACCGGCAGTTCGCACGCGTTCGGCGGCAAGTACCTCGAGCTGGAGCCCGGCCGCCGCATCCGCCACACCGACGCCTTCGACGACCCGAACCTGCCCGGCGGCATGGTCGTGACCGTGGACTTCAAGCAGGTCTCGTGCGGCACCGAGCTGACCATCACGCAGGAAGGCGTCCCCGAGGTGATCCCCACCGAGGCGTGCTACCTGGGGTGGCAGGAGTCGCTGACGCTGCTCGCGCAGTTGGTAGAGCCGGAGATCCCGGACCAGGGCTGAGACTAGAAGAGGTTCCGATGAGAGCATTCGTGATCATGGCCGCGCTGCTGCTGCTGGGCGGCGCGGCGCTGCCTTTGCGCGCGGCCGCCGCCGAAGACGCCGCGCCCGCCGCCCTCACCGCCCGCGTCAACGCCTTCATCGACGAATGGCACGCCGACGCCGCCCACGCGCGCCCCGCGTACTTCGAGAAGATCGCCCCCGACGGCATCTACATCGGCACCGACCGCACCGAGCGCTGGACACGCGACGCGTTCCAGGCCTGGGCCGCGCCGCACTTCGCCCGCGAGAGCGCCTGGACGCTGGTCCCGCGCGCGCGCCACGTCAGCGCCACCGCCGACGGCTCGGTGATCTGGTTCGACGAGCAGCTCGACTCCGGCATGGGCCTGCTGCAGGCGACCGGCGTGATGCGCGCGGCGGGCGACCGGCTGGAGATCGTGCACTACCAGCTGTCGATCGCGGTACCGAACGAGGTGCAGCCGCGGGTGACGGAGATCATCGCGGGGTCCGAGGGGAAGAAGTAGCGGCTGGATGCACGCGGCGGCACTTGCGCCGACGCAAGTGGGGGTGGCGCAACCCGGCGCACGCGCAACTTCCCGCACTTGCGCCGGCGCAAGTCCTTTTGCGTGCGCCGGCGCACGCCGCCTCTACCTCCGCGCCGGATCCGCCACCCTTCCGAGGAACAGGATCGCCCCACTGGCTGTGTGCCGGATAGCCAGGATGAACGGCCTGTCGGCGCGGAAGGTCTTCTCCTGGCCGGGCATCACGGCCGACAAGCGCTCCATGACCACGGCCGTCGCCGCCGCTGCCTCGGTGCCCTCCTCATCCACGTCCAGGTACGCCTTGTGGAGCACCTTGCTGATGGACAGCGGCGTGGCGTCCGTCGTCATTCCCGTGAAATCGGCACGGTCGGTGAACGCGGTCGGCATCCCGAGCGCGGCCAGCGCGTCGGCCAGCTCGAACGACGTCTCCAGGTGCAGCCGCGGCAGCGTGACCGCGACCTGCGTCGGCACCGGCGCCTCCAGCCAGGCGGCCAGGCGATCGGCGTCGAGCTGCGCCTCGACCATCGCCAGCGGCGTCCCGACAGCCGGCAGGATCACGACCATCTCCATCGTCCCGCCACGGTACGGCAGCGAGGCGATCTGCACGCCATCCTGCTCCGCGTAGCCGAAGTGGCCGGTCGTGCGCATGAACTTCGTGGTGACGTCGCCGTCGCGCTCGCGGTGGAAGGGCGCGTCGACGGTGGCGTGCTTCGGGAACGGCTCGACCCACTTGCCCAGGAAGTACACCGCGTTGACCAGCACCAGCTCGGTCGCCATGTCCACCGTGCCCGGCCCCAGCAGCTCGCGGATCTTCTGCGCCGTCTGATCCTCGACCCAGCCGTTGATGCGCTGGCGCGCGGCCTCGGCATCCCGGCGGTAGTCCACCTGCTCCAGCCCGGCACCGAAATGGCGCTCGAGCAGCGCCAGAAAGTCGGGCGCGAACGGCGTGCCACGCTGGCCGTACAGGCGGTTGGCCAGGCTCACGGTGACGGCGCCGTTTCTGCGGGCCACCTCGCCCATCAGCCCGCCAAAGCCGGCGGCCACCACGGCGTCGTCCGCCGGCAGGTGCAACACCTCGTCCATCTCCGCCGCGGTGGCGCCACGCGCGCCCAGGCCCGTCATCGCCAGCGCATAGGCGATGCTGGCGGGCGAGAAGAACAGGTTCTGGCCCTCGGCGCGCAGGCTCGTGTAGAGGTCCAGGCCGAAGGCGTTGCCGGAGGCGGCGGGGGTGAAGGGCGCGTCGGCCGCGGCGGCGGGGGCGGCGGCCGGGAGCAGAACCAACAGAAGGGTGGCGGCAGTGAGCATGGACTTCATCGGGGGCCTCCTGCGGGTCGGGGATAAACGGACGCATCTGGTCGAAAACGCCGTGGCGCGGTTGGCGGTTCCAGGCGGGCCATTCCGGGGATGAAGATACGTTATCGGGAGGGCCGGGGGGGCGAGCGCAGGGCGTTGTTGCGCCGGCACAAGCCGGGGAGCCGCCGAATCTTGGCCGCTCGTCCTTCAATAACTTATTATATTGCAACGATATAAAAAAATCGCGCGCTTGCTTTGGATAATCCAAAATCCAATTTTGTATTTACACGGCCCCCAGAGACCGATACAATGCCACCAGAGCCCCCCACCCCAGCCAGGGAGGAGCCCCCATGATCGCCCGCACCATGGCCGCCACCCTGAGGGAGCAGGCCCGCCGCTATCCCGTGGTCACGCTGACCGGCCCGCGTCAATCGGGCAAGACGACGCTGGCGCGCCAGGCCTTTCCCGATCTGGCCTACGCGAACCTGGAAGATCCCGGACAGCGCGCGTACGCCCTCAACGACCCGCGCGAATTCCTCGGCGCCCATCCGGGCGGGCTGATCATCGACGAGGCGCAGCGCGCGCCCGAGCTCTTCTCCTATATACAGGTGCTCGTCGACCAGGACGATGTGCCGGGCCGTTTCATCCTGACCGGCTCGCACGACTTCCTGCTGATGAAGTCGATCCGCCAGTCGCTGGCCGGTCGTGCGGCGGTGCTGCGCCTGCTGCCTTTGTCGCTGGCGGAGCTGCACGGCCGCGACCCGCTGGACCTCGATCAGCTGGGGCGCGCGTTGCCCGTCGGCACGCCGCCTTCGACCACCATCCCCGACCTGCTGGAGGCCCTGATCGCCGGTGGCTATCCGCGTCTGCACGACAAGGCGATCCCGCCGGCCGACTGGCTGGCGAACTACGTCCGCACCTACGTCGAGCGTGATGTCGCGGAGGTGCTGCGCGTGGGAGACCTCGAGGCCTTCGGCCGGTTCCTCGGCCTGTGCGCCGGGCGCAACGCGCAGCTGCTGAACCTGGCCTCGCTGGCCGACGACTGCGGCATCAGCCAGCCCACCGCCCGCAGCTGGCTGTCGGTGCTGGAGGCGAGCTACCTGGTCAAGCTGCTGCGGCCGCATCACCGCAACTTCAGCAAGCGGCTGATCAAGCGCCCGAAGCTGTACTTCCTCGACACGGGGCTGCTCTGCTACCTGCTGCGCATCCGCTCGGCTGACGAGCTGCGCACGCACGCGCTGCGCGGCGCCGTGTTCGAGAGCCTCGTGTTTGCCGAACTGGTGAAGAACCGGTTCAATCGCGGGCTCGAGCCGGACCTCCACTTCTGGCGCGACTCCTCGGGCAAGGAGATCGACTTCGTGCTCGACCGCGGCCAGGAGCTGGTGCCGATCGAGGCGAAGTCCGCCCTCACGATTGCCGAGGATGCATTGGCCTGGCTCGGCCGCTGGCAGGAGCTGGCCGGGCAGGCGGGCGGACCTGCGGCGCTGATCTATGGCGGCGAGGCGTGCCAAAGGCGGTCGGCAGCGATGGTCTATTCGTGGAATGTGCTGTAGGCGGGACGGACGACTTGCGCCGGCGCAACTGATCCCGAACCCGAAAGCTGGAGCATGATCACCCTCGACCACCTCACCCGCCGCTTCGGCAACACCACCGCCGTCGACGCGCTCACCGCGACGATCCCCGCCGGCGCCATCACCGCACTGCTGGGACCCAACGGCGCCGGCAAGACCACGACGCTGAACCTGCTGACCACGCTGCTCGAGCCCAGCGATGGCACCGCCACCGTGGCCGGGTGCGACCTGCGCACCGATGGTGCCGGCGTGCGGCGCGCGATCGGCTATGTGCCCGAGCACGGCACCGTGTACGAAGGCCTGACGGCCGACGAGTACCTCGAGCTGGCCGGGCGTATCCGCGGGCTTTCGACCGCCGAAATCACCGCCCGCGCCACGCCGCTGCTCGAGCGCTTCGAGGTGGCCGACGCGCGCGGCAACCGCCTGGGCACCTTCAGCAAGGGGATGCGGCGCAAGGTGCTGGTGACCGCGGCGCTGCTGCACCGGCCGCCGGTGCTGCTGCTCGACGAGCCGATGGACGGCCTGGATGTGCGCAGCCAGAAGACGCTGGCCGAACTGCTGCTCGAGCTGGCGGCCGGCGGCGCCTGCATCGTCTACTCGAGCCACATCCTGCAGCAGGTGGAAGAGGTGGTCTCGCGCGTGCTGGTTATCCACCAGGGGAAGCTGCGCTGGGACGGCGCGCTGGCCGACCTGCGCGCCGGGCACGAGGGCGCCGGGCTGCGCGACATCTTCCTGGAGCTGACCGGCGACGGGGTGGGCGCGTGAAGCGGCTGCCCGCAGGGATCGTGCGCGCGGCGGGCGGCGACCCGGCCGCGGTGCTGCCGCTGCTGCAGGCGCTGCGGCAGGACGCGCGGGGGCTGTACGAGGAGCTGCGCACGCACAATTCGCGCGGGCTGCGCATTCCGCCCTCGGCGATGCACATCATCGGCCTGGTGCTGGCTTCGCTGGGCTCGGTGTTCCTGGTCGTCGCCGTCGCGGTGGGAGCGCAGCGCGGACAGCCGCTGCTGGGTCCGCTCGCGCTGTGCGTGGCGCAGGTCGTGTTCCTGGCCTCCAGCCTGGTCGGGCAGGTGGTGCCGGCGCTGCTGTGCGCGGACGACGAGCGCGTGGTGGGCTGGTGGCCGATCGCGCCGCGTGACCTGATCCTGGCCCGTCTGGGCACGGTGCTGATGCCGGGCCTGCAGCTGACCGCGGCGCTGGCCGCCGCACCGCTGGTCACGCTGATGATCACCGGTCGGCCGCCCGTGCTCGCGGGGCTGCTGCTGGCGGTGGCGGTGCTGCTGCAGACGCTGGTGCTGGCCGTGGGCGCCGCGGCGCTGGCCACGACGCTGGTGCGCGCGGTCGGCACGCGCCAGGCGCGCAGGCTGGCCGCGCCGCTGGTCGACGGCAACCTCGCGGTGCTGCCGCTGCTGCTGATGTGGGCGGCCGAACCGCTGATCGGGTTCTACGAAAGGCACCCCTGGCTCGGCCACTGGCTGCCGCCGGTGTGGTTTGCGCGCTGGGGCGACCCGCTGGCCGGTCCGGACGCCTGGCGCGGCATGGCGCTGTCGGCGGCGCTGTCGGCGCTGGTGCTGGTGGTGGGCTGGCGTCTGGCCACCCCGCGCACGGCCCCGGCCGACCGCGAGGGCCCGGCGCCCTCAGGTCGCCGCCGCGCGCACTGGACCGACGTGGTGCCCCTGCTGCTGCGGCCCTGGCTGCGCGGCCGCGAAGGCTGGGTCACCGGCCGGCTGCTGGCGGCACACCTGCGCGATGACTGGCGCTTCGGCGCCAACGCGCTGCTCAATTGCGTCCTGCTGACGGGCATGCTCTGGTTTCACACGCGACCCGAGGGCGACGGCGCCGACCCGGCCCTGGACCTGCTGCTGGGCGGCACGCAGACGCTGCTGCTGATGACCGTTTCGATCCCGTTCCTGGTCGCCTTCAGCAGCACGCCGAAGGCGCTGTGGGTCGTGGCGATGGCCGACCTGGACGCCGGCCGGTTGCTGGCCGCGCAGCGCGGCCTGGTGCGGGGACTGGCGCTGGTCCCGTTGCTGGCGATCATGCTGGTGCGCGGCCTGGAACTGGGTGCCGTCGGGCTGCCCCTGGCGGTGGCGCTGGCCCTGATGGCGCTCGAGTGCGAACTCCTGCTGCTGCTGGCCCAGCGCGTGCAGCCCGTGCTGGCCTTCTCGCGCGCCTACACGCGCGACCAGAGCGCACAGACGACCGTGCGTGGCATGGTGCTGTTCGGGCTGCTGGTGGGCGTGGCGGCGCTGAACTTCGGCGCGGCGGCGTGGGCCTCGCTGCGTTACGGATTGCTCGGGGCGCTGCCGCTGGCCATCTTCGGGGTGCGCCACCTGCTGGACCGTCATGTGGCCGGCAGCCGCCTGAACGTGAGCGAGATTGTGGGCTGATGGCGCCCCGGGAAGGACAATCCATGAGGAACACCCCGACACGCCGCGCGGTTCCGGCCGTGGCCGCCGCCGCCGCGCTGGTGGTGGCCCTGGTCCTTGCGGCCGCGGTCCCGGCCCACGCCACGAAGATCCTCGACCGCCGCGAGTCGCAGCCCGGCACCTTCCCGATCCTCGAGGCCGAGTCCCTGCGCGGCCGCACCCTGCGCCTGCCCGCCGACCTCAAGGGCGCGCGCAACCTGCTTCTGGTCGCCTACGAGCGCGAGCAGCAGGCCGACCTCGACACCTGGCTGGCCGTGCTCGACACGCTGGCCCCGCAGCTGCCCGACTTCGCCTACTACGAGCTGCCCACCATCGGCGGCAATTTCAAGTGGATGCGCGCGGTGATCGACGGCGGCATGAAGCAGGGCATCCCCGACCGCGCGCAGCGCGACCGCACCATCACCCTCTACCTGGACGTGGACTGGTTCCGCGGCCAGATCGGCACCGCCGGCAGCGACAGCGTGGCGGCGCTGCTGGTCGACCGCGAGGGGACCATCGCGGCGCGGTGGTACGGGCGGTACTCGGCGGCGCGGGGGGATTCGTTGCGGGAGATGGTGGCGGGGCGGCCGTGAGCCACCCGCGCGTGGCCTATCTCGTGAACCGCTACCCCGACTTCAGCCATGCGTTCATCCGACGCGAGATCGCGGCCCTGGGGGCCCTCGGCACCCCGATCTCGCTCTTCACCATCCGCCCGCCACGGCCGGGTCTGGTCGATCCCGCCGATCAGCGCGAGGCCGCGCGCGTCCACGTCCTGCTGGCCGCGGGCGTCGCGACGCTGTCCCGGGACGTGGTCCGCACCGCCTGGACACACCCGCGCCGATTCGCCCGCGCATCGTCGCTCATGTTCTCCTTCCTGCGACGAGCCCCGCACCGCGTGGTCGCCCACCTGGCCTATCTGGTCGAGTCCTGCCACCTGTTCCAGTGCCTGCGGTCACGGCCGACCGACCTGGTGCATGCCCACTTCGGCACCAACCCGGCGACGGTCGCGCTGCTGGTTCGCGCGCTCGGCGGGCCGCCGGTGATCCTGACCATCCATGGACCCGAGGAGTTCGAGACCGCCGCGCGGATCGGACTGGCCGCCAAGGTGGCCGGGGCGGCGGCGACGATCGCCGTGTGCGAGCAGGGGGCAGAGCTGCTGCGCCGCGGGCTGCCGCCGCACCGGCGCGCCTTCGTGCATGTCGTACACTGCAGTGTCGACGACGAGCATCTCCGAGACCCGTCGCCCGTGCCGCCCGCGCCCGCACGCATCGTCTGCGTCGGGCGGCTCTGCGCGCAGAAGGACCAGCTACTGCTGCTGGAGGCGCTGCGCCGGCTGGCCGTGGGCGGCGTCCCGTGCTCGCTGGATCTGGTTGGCGACGGGCCGTGGCGCCGCCGCCTGCAGGGCTTCGTCGAGCGCCACGCGCTGCAGGAGCGGGTCACCTTCCACGGCTGGCAGCCGGGCTCGCAGGTCGCCCGCCTGCTGCGCGCGAGCCGCGTGCTGGTGCTCGCGAGCCGCGCCGAGGGCTTGCCGCTGGCGATCATGGAATCGTTCGCCGCCGGTCGCCCCGTGGTGGCGACCGCCGTCGGCGGCGTCCCGGAACTCGTCGACGCCGGGACCGGCTGGCTGGTCCCGCCCGGCGACGCCGCCAGCCTCGCGGAGGCGATCCGGGCGGCGCTCACCACGACCGACGAGTCGATCCTGGCGATGGGCGCGCGAGGGCGCGCGCGCGTCGAGGCCGGATTCACGTCCGCAGCGATCGCCGAGGCGTTGAGGGCCGTCCACGCGACCGTCCTGGCCGCGACGGCCACCGGACAACCCGACAGGGGGTGACCGTGAGCGGAGCGACGGATCTGCTGATCGCCGCGCTCACCGCAGTGGTGCTGGCGCCGGTCGCCTGGTACGCGGCGCAGATCCTGTGCGGTCTGGTGCCCGGTGCGCCGCGCCAGCCCGCCGAAGCCGGACCCGGGCGGCTGGCCGTGCTCATCCCCGCACACGATGAAGCCGAACGCATCGAGACCGTCCTGCACGCGTTGCTGCCGCTGCCTGACGGGCGGGATCGCGTCTTCGTCATCGCCGACAACTGCCGCGACGCCACGGCCGAGCGGGCGTCGCGCCACGACGTCACCGTCCTCGAACGCAACGACGCCGGCGCATTCGGCAAGGGACATGCCCTGGCCTGGGCGCTTGCGCGGCCGGAACTGGCGGCCTTCGACCTCGTGGGCGTGGTCGACGCCGACACCACCGCGTGCCGCGCCGCCGTCGCTGTGCTCAGGCAGGAGGCGCTGCGCACCGGCCACCCCGTCCAGGGCTGCTACCTGCACAGTGCGCCGGCCGCGGCCGACGCCTGGGGCGCGTTCAGCCGCTTCGCCGTGGTGGTCAACAACCTGGTCCGCCAGCGGGGACGGCGGCGTCTGGGGATCCCGGCGCAGATCAACGGCAGCGGATTCGTCATGCCGATGGCGGCCGCCCGCGCCGTCCCGTGGGCAAGCGATCGCCTGGCCGAGGACGCCGAGCTCGGGCTGGACCTCAGCCTGGCCGGTCACGACCCGCGCTTCGTCGAGGATGCCGTCATCCTGAGTCCGGCGCCGGTCGGCGAGCAGCAGGTGCTCGCGCAACGCAGCGGCTGGATCAGCGGCCGGCTGGCACTCTCGGTGCGGCGCGTGGCGCAGGCGATGGCGATCGCGATCCGACAGCGTCGCCCGACCGCGCTGCTGGCCGCGCTGGACCAGGCCGTCCCCTCCGCCTCCCTGCTGGCGGCAGTCCTGGGACTGGTCCTGCCCGCAATCCTGGCGGCAGGCCGCGCCGGCGCGAAGACCACGGTTCCGTGGGTGCTGTGGGCGGTCGCGTCCGGGACTTTCGTGATCGCGCTGGTCCTGGCGTGGGCGGTCTGCGGCCGGTCGACGCTGTCCGTCGGCACCGCCGTGAAGCTGCCGTGGATGCTTGCGCGTCAGGCGTGGGTCGTCGCGGGGCGCCTGGGTCGCGGCCGCTGGCGTTGGCGCCACTATCGCGGGGAGCGGTCGCGCCGCGGCTAGGCGCGGCGTGATCCGGATCGGCGCAGCACCAGCAGGCCCCGCCGCAGCTCGTGCCGCAGCGGACGGCGCGCCAGGCACGAATGCGCGCAGTCGGGGTGGCCGAACTTGGGGCAGTCGAGCAGGCGCGCCCGCAGCTCGCGCGCCTGCGCACCCTGCCAGATCTCCCGCGCCTCCTGCTCCCGCACGTTGCCGATCGGCTCGTGCAGCCAGCAGACGAAGACGTCGCCGTTGGGCTGGATGTGGTAGTCGCCCATCGCGACGCGGCAGGGACGCAGGCCGGGTTCCGTCGGCAGGCCCTGGAAGTAGTCGGACCAGGTGCGGATCTTCTCCGCGGGGGTCTCGATCGGCGCCCCCGCGGCGCCCAGCGCCACGAGTTCCTCCACGACGCGCGCCAGGTCCGCCTGCTCCGCCGCAGACAGCCACAGGTGGTCTGTTACTTCCGGGGTCCAGTGGCGCACGGGCTGGAAGCTGATGGTGGTCGCCCCGACCTGCTCGACCCAGCGCACGAGGGCCCCCAGCTCGCGGAAGTTGCGGGAGTGCACCGTCGTCTTGATCCGGATCGGGAAGTCGACGCCCTGGGCCGTCATCTCGCGCCGCAACCGCGCCAGCCCCGCCTCGATGCGCGCCAGGGAGCCGGGCACGCCCCTGGCCGCATCGTGGCTGGCCGGGCTGGCGCCGTCCACGGAGAGGTCGAGGTTGGCCGGGCGTGCGGCCACGAAGCGGCGCAGGATCTCGCCGTCGAGCCGCGAGCCGTTCGAGACCGCACCGGCCAGGATGCCGTTGTCCCGGCAGTACTCCATCAGCTCGCAGAAGCCCGGGAACACGAAGGGCTCGCCGCCGGAGAACTGGATCGTGAAGCCGCCGATGTGGCGCTTCAGGCTGGCCAGCGCCTCCTGCCACTGCTCGCGGTCCATCTCGCCGTCGTAGGAATCCTGGCGCCAGTCACCGCAGTACTCGCAGCGGTAGTTGCAGCGGCGCGTCAGCAGCCCGCGGATGGCGTACGGTCGCGTCAGGTCCAGGCCGGTCCGGATGTAGAGATCTTCGCGAACCAGTTGGCCGGCCCGCCCCATCCCGAGCGCGAGGAGTCGCGTCGCGCGCATTCAGGGAGCTCCGGTCGTCGTGCCATAGAGCCCGCGGCGACGCAGCGCGACGCGCGCCAGGAAGACAACATTGCCCAGCAGGTATCGGCGCCACAGGCGCCGCGGCTCCTGGAACAGGCGGAAGAGCCATTCGAGGCGGAGTCGGATCCAGATGCGCGGCGCGCGGGGGACATCGCCGGCCACCTGATCCAGCGAGCCGCCGAGGGCGATCGCCAGCCGGCACGGCAGCTGGGACCTGTGGCGCGCCAGCCAGATCTCCTGCAGCGGGACCCCGAGACCCGCCAGGAGCACGCGGGCGCCGCTGCGACCGATCCGGGCACTGATCTCGCGCGCCGCGTCGTCGTCGTCGTGATCGAAGTAGCCGTGGTGGGCGCCGGCCACGATCAGGCCGGGGTAACGCCCCTGATAGCCAAGGATCGCCCGCTCGAGCGTCTCGGGCCTGGCCCCGAGCAGGAAGACCGGGATGCCCTCGTCGGCGCAGCGGCGGAGGACGTCGCCCTCGTCGATGAGGTCGGACCCGTTGAGATTCTCGGCGAAGCGGCGGCCGCACGCGCGCGCGGCGATCTCCATCCCGATGCCGTCGTTGAGGATCCAGGTGGCCTGACCGAGCGCCCGCGCGTATGCGGCATCGCGAAAGGCGACATTGCAGCCGTGGGCGTTGACGAAGAACAGCAGGTGGCAGCGATCCGCCGGCGAGCGGAGGCCATCGAGCAGGTCGGCGGTGATCGCGGCGCGCGTGGCGCTGGTCACCGGGATACCGAGGATGTCGACGTGCGGATGGCGCACAGGGTGCCAGGAGGCTCCCACCGGTTCCGTCGTCGTGGCCGGTGTCGTCACGAGTGACACTGGATCGCCCCCGTCATGACCGTCGAGCGGGATGCCCCTCCTGTTCATTGTAGGGGAGCGCGCCGGCGCCGGGAAGTGGTATGTTCGGCAGCCAGTTGAGGGATGCCAGGAACCCAGGAGGGCCACCGTGGCCGACGGCGCGCGAGGCGAACGCCTCGAACTGCTGGATGCGTTGCGCGGCGCGGCCGTCCTCGGCATCCTCGTGGACAACATCCAGCTGTTCGCCATGCCCCACGAGGGCTTCTTCCATCCGATCTCGTTCGGCGATGCCACCGGCTGGAACCGCGTGGCCTGGCACGTGGCGAACCTGCTCTTCAACGGCCGGTTCTTCTCGATGCTCATGATGGTGTTCGGCGCGGCGATGCTGTTCGGCGGCAGTGGCCCGCGCGACCGCGGCGTCCACCTGCGCCGCATGGCGATGCTGGCGGTGCTCGGGCTTGCGCACGGCGGGCTCCTGTGGGACGGCGACATCCTCTTCGTGATGGCGCTGGCCGGCACGCTGGTCTATCCGGCCAGGCGCCTGGGCACCCGCTGGCTGCTGGTGGCGGCGCTGGCGGCGGGCCTGGGCGGGCCGGCCCTGATGGTCGCCACCGGCGCTGCCGAGCTGCGGCGCCCACTCACCGAGTCCGCCTGCTTCGACCGCGACTGGGAGCCGTCCGCCGCGGCGACGGCGCGCCAGGTCGAGCTCCAGCGGGGAAGCTGGAGCGACCAGCAGTCGCTCCGCGTGGCGCGCTCGCTCGACTACTATTCGTTCGTGATCCCGGTCTACCTCGTCTGGCGCGTCGCGGCCCTGGCCCTGCTCGGCATGGCGTTCTACCGCCTGGGGCTGCTGAGCGGTGCGCTCCACAGCCGTACCTGCATCCGTATTGCGGCCCTCTCCCTCGGTGCGGGGCTGCCGTTGTCCGTCGCCGCGGTCCAGGCCGCGCTCCTGCCGTCGTGGCAACCCCGCGCGCTGTTTCCCCTCGCGCTGGCCTATGAGTTCGGGGTCGTCACGATCGCCTCCCTGGCCTGGGTGATGGCGATCGACCTCGCGGCACGGCAGCGGGCCGGTCGCGCGATCGTGTCCCGGCTGGCGGTGGTCGGCCGCCTGTCGCTGTCGAACTACATCGTGCAGACGCTGATCTGCCTGGCCGTCTTCTGCGGGGGCGGGCTGGGGCTCTTCGGGCGCGTGCCGCGGATCGGACAGGCCGGGCTGGTGCTGATGATCTGGGGCGTCCAGGTGCTGGCCAGCGTCTGGTGGCAGCGCCGCTTCGCGCACGGACCGCTCGAGTGGCTGCTGCGGGCGGTCGCCTACGGGCGGCGCCTGCCCTGGCGCCGTTCGCCGGCATAGAGCCGCTCGAGGGCGGCCACCTGCCGGTCGCGCGTGTAGCGTTGCGCCACGAGCTCGCGGCCGGCCGCGCCAAGGCGCGCGCGCAGCGACGGATCGTCGGTCAGCCGATGCAGGCACGCCGCGAGCGCCGGGACATCGCCCGGATCCGCGAGCAGCGCTTCACGGCCGTCGGTCACGATGTCGACCGTGCCTTCGATGCGCGCGGCGCACACGGCCTTCGCGGCCGCCAGCGCCTCGAGCAACGCGAGCGACAACCCTTCGTATCGCGAAGGCAGGCAGACGATGTCCGCGGCGGACAGGAGGGTGGCGATGTCGGACACGTGCCCGACGAGCCGCACGCGGTCCTGCAGGCCGCAGGTGCGGACCAGGTCCTCCAGCGCCGGGCGTTCCCCGCCCTCGCCGGCGACGACCACGCGCCACGACGGATCGGCGCCCGGCAGCGCCAGCGCCCGCACCAGGTCCGAGTGGCCCTTCTGCGCGACCAGGCGCCCGATGCCGAGGATCAGCACCGCGTCGGGATCGAGGCCCCAGGCTTGCCGGTGTGCTTCGCGTCCGCCCACATCGTCTTCGTCCGGAAGAACGACGCCATTGGGGATCGCGACGATCCGGTCGCCGCGAACACGCAGCTCGCGCGCCAGGCTGCGCCCGACCTGCTCGGACACGGCGACCATCCCGTCGCAGCATCGGAGCAGCAGACGGTAGGCCTGTCGTCTGGCCGCCAGCTTGAGGCGCGTCCGCTGCCCGTAGTCGAACTCGCGATTGTTGTGCACCGTCGGGTAGACCCGCGCCAGGCGCCGGCAGGCGATCCACAACGCCAGGAAGTTCGCCTGCGGCAGATGGCTCTGCACGACCTCGATCCGGTGCCGGACGAGGACCTCCGCGAGCCGCCGGCAGGTGCCGAGGCGGTACGCCAGGAGGCTCGGCGGGAATCCGCTGGTGCGCGGACGGTCCAGGTCCGTGAAGATCACGGCCGGTGCGACCGCCGACCGCAGGCCGCCCCCGCCGTGCACGACGATGAGATGGGATTCGTGGCCGCGGGCCGCCATCGCGTTGGCGAGAGACACCGCGACGCTTTCGGCCCCGCCCGTGTCGAGATTCTCGATCAGCTGCGCGACTCGCAAGGTGGCTCCCCGCGCTTGCGCCGGCGCAAGTCCGGCCCGGCCCGATTCCGGCCCAGGACCAGTGTCGGCCTCAGGTACTCAGCCGGCGACCGACCCGCGCTCCCGCTCATCGAACCATGCCACGATGCGCGCCCGCTCGGCAGGCTCGAAATCACGCCCGTACATGCGCAGGAAGATCCGAGCCCGCAGCGAATGGCCTTCGGGGTTGGGTTCGTCGGCAAGGCCGGCGATCACCAGCGCGCGGGCGTCGGCCCACATGCGCGTGCACATGATGAGGCGCTGCTCGGGCGTCAGGGCCATGAGCATGTCGCGATAGCGGGCCTGCGCCTCCGCGGATGTATCGCGGCTCATCCGAGCAGCTCCCTGAGTTGCGGGCCAATACCCAGCCTGGCCGCCCAGTCTTCGAGGTAGGCGAGATCAAGGCCAGCCGTAGACTCCAGAAGGACGACAAGGTCCGCGCGCTGCTGCGGAGATTCGCCCTCCTTCCACCACACGAGCTTCGACAGCACCAGATCCTCGCGCGCCACCACCGACACCTCGACTTCGCCGATGCGCCTGCGCTGCCGCCGCGCGAACTCGACCCGACGATACTCGCTGTCGCGCCGGACGATGAAGTCGGCCTTGGCCACGCCTTCGTTGTGGATCACGTTGAACATGCCGCCGCGCGCGATCGCGTCCGCCACGGCCTCGGGGCTGATGTAGCATTCGGCCTCGAACATGCGCACCCAGGCCGCCGCGTCCGTCGAGGCGCACTCGACCACCAGGTCGATGTCGCGCGTCATCCGCGGCTGGCCGTAGAGCGACATGGCCACCGAACCCGTCAGCATATACGGCACGCCCGCCTCTTCAAGGCGGCGCACGACGAAGCCCAGGAATTCGAGTTGGTCGTTCATGGTACCGGTGATGATACACCGGATCGCGTCGGACTTCCACCCTGCCGCCCGGCACGACCACTTGCGCCGGCGCAAGTCCAGCGCCGCCCGCCCCCACCAAGGGCCGCCGGCGACTACCGGAACAACGCCTTCACGCCCCCCAGGCTCTTCTTCTGCGCCGGCAGCGGACCCGGAAGGAACGGGTCCCACTGGATGAAGTACGGGTCCTCGGGGCGGTCGTTGCCGTCGTAGATCCAAGCCTGGATGCTGTCGGGGTCGGCGGTGCCCCACCAGTTGTTTGTCATGTCCAGCGTGGCCAGGGTCACGTCGGAAACGTGGATGTTGTCTACGGCCCAGATGGCCTGGGTACCGTATTGGTCCAGGGCACTGCGCTGGCGGGTGAATTGGCAACGTTCGATGGCAATCCTGCGACCGCCATTGGCCACACCGCCTTGGGATTGACCATCAAAGCGGCACTCTCGAATGAGCGCATTGGAGCCGACAGTCACGACGATGCCTGCCGTTCCATTCAGAAACGTACAATTGCTGACTTCGGCGCCTGCGGTCGATTGTATCGTCATATGCTGCTGTGGAACGGGCGGCTGCAGATCCAGAATGAATGTGCATCCGTCAACACGGAGTACATCAGCGCTGAATGACCCTAAGTGGGAGTAGCTGGTGGAAGCTGCGCCCTCAAAGCGACACCCGCCAATCTCGGAATAGGCTGCACTCGCGTCGACGCCTCTGCGGTGTCCGCCGAACGAACAGCGCGCAACCAACAATGAGTCGATTCCGTTAACACTCGCGACCCCCTTGCTGGTGTTCTCGAATCTCAACTCCTCGATCCTCACCACCGCAGCTCCGTAGTAGCCACTAACGTAGGCGCCCGAATCATCGCCTTGAATTACTGTCCAAGCTTGCGCCGGCCCGATGACCGTCCGGTCCTGGCCCGCCCCAACGATTGTGAGCTGCTGTTGCACCACATGGATCCTCGCAAACTGTTGCCATGGAGGATTGCCAATCAGGTGCTTGTCATCATACCGGCCCGGCCCGATACGAATCGTATCTCCGGACGCAGCCGCATTGACCGCGTCCTGGATCACGCTGAAGTCGCCCGAACCGTCTTTCGCAACGTGCCAGGTGGCGCCGATTGCCGGAATGGCCAAGCACATGCAGGCGACCAAACATATCGACATTCGCATGGTCGTCCTCATTGGATCAGGGTGATTCGCGACGTCAGGGAACCGCTCGCGGTCGTCAGCCGCGCCAAGTATGCACGCCGCCGGGCACAGTAGCGCACTGATTCGCCACCGTTCAAACCGATTGCTGATTGTCGACTTGCGATCAAGAGCACAGGTGCATCTTGGATGGGGCTTGTCTTGTTGGGGGCCGCGAGGGGAACATCGAGGCATGGGGTACGGCTTGCGCACCTTGCCGTCACTTTGCGACGCAAACTGACGACATGGTGGACGATTCGCGCGCGGCCACTCGACTTGCGCCGGCGCAAGTCTCACGTATTCTCGATAGTTGCGCCGGCGCAACTGCCAGCCAGGAGCCGGGCTTGCGCCGTGCCACCACCACCCGACCGCCAGGCGAGCCCGCCCCGGATTGACCCCCTTTTTGCCCAACCCTAACCGTTCCCAAACCTTCCCCGCCTAACCTGTCCCAAACAGTCCCGCGCCGCCCGCGCCCGCCGGGGTGCGTCGCGCTGGCGCGTCCCGCCGCGATCCCCGTCCCGGATGGTGCCCATGCGACGATTGCTGGCGCCCGTGGCGGCCGCCTGCCTGCTGGCCGCCCCGCTGAACGCCCTGGCCGACGGCCTGAAGGGCCTGGTGCGCGACCGCGACTCGAAGGCCGAGCTCATCGGCGCCGACGTGGTGCTGGTGGGCACCGGGCACAAGACCTCGACCGACATCAAGGGGCGCTTCGAGTTCCCGGACCTGGCGCCGGGCACCTATGAGCTGCGCGCCACCTACCTGGGCTACAACACCCGCTTCCTGGGCAACATCCGCGTGGTGCCGGGGCCGCCGCTCGAACTGGCAGTCGAGCTGGAGAGCTTCAAGGCCTACGAGACCGACGAGATGGTGGTCAGCGGCACCCGCGTGCTGTCGACCGACAGCGCGCTGATGATCAACCGCCAGCAAGCCAGCGTGATCGGCGATGCGATCAGCGCCGCGCAGATCTCGCGCTCGCCCGACGGCAACAGCGGCGACGCGCTCAAGCGCGTGCCCGGCCTGACCGTGAACGACGGCAAGTACGTATTCGTGCGCGGCATCGGCGACCGCTACAACGTCACCGAGGTCAACGGCGTCCAGATGAGCGGCACCAACGTCGACCGCGACCGCAAGAGCTTCAACTTCGACATGGTGCCGGCCAACCTGCTGGCCAACATCACCGTCATCAAGCAGGCCACGCCCGACCTGCCCGGCGACTTCGCGGGCGGCCTGGTGCGCATCAACACGCTGGAGTTCCCCGAAGGCCCGACCACCGCGGCCGGCTACACCATCGGTGCCATCAGCGGTTCGACCGGCAGCACGCTGCAGTACGACGCGATGGAGGGCGATACCGACTGGCTGGGCATCGACGACGGCGGCCGCGACTTCCCGGACGCCTTGCGTGACAGCTCGGTCGTCTACCAGAACCTCTCGCTGCGCAACCCGTACCTGGCCCGGGCGCTGCCCAACCGCTGGACCACCGAGGGGCGCCCCGCTCCCCCGCGCATGTCGTTCAACCTGTCCCACGGCAACAAGCTGCGGCTCCTGGGCATCGATGTGGGCTTCATGGGCGCCGCGTCGTACGGCGACAAGGCCGACATCGAGGGCGAGAGCGAGAACCGCTTCGACGGCAACCAAATCGAAGCCGGCGGAACCACGCACCACACCCAGACCTCCCTGGGCGGGCTGGCCAACCTCTTCCTGCGCTCCGGTCGGCAGCGGATCGGGTTCACGAACCTGTACAACCGCACCACGGACAGCCAGATCACGTTCATGTCCGGTGCCGAGCTTGCCCAGAAGAACTTCGAATGGCGCACGATGTCGTGGCACGAGCGCTACCAGTTCGTCGACAAGCTCGATGGCAGCCATCACCTGCCTGGGCCCGGCGGCGGCTTCGAACTGGACTGGCAGGTGTCCTACGGCGAGTCGCACGCCATTGAGCCCGATCGCCGCTACCTGGCCTACAATATCGACTTCGAACCGAAGGTGATGGACGAGAACATGCGCACCTGGACCTGGCTGGACGAAACCCGGCGGGGTCACGGCGTGGACCTGGCCTGGTCGCCGACCAAGGATGACCTGGCACGCGAGCACAACCTGGAGATCAAGGCCGGCTACAAGCACGACCGTCGTGAGCGTGTCTTCGATGCGGAATCGTGGTACACGCTGCAGGCCCGCCGAACGGATGGCGCCCTGGCTTTCCTGCCGCCCGACTCGATCTTCCTGCCCGAGAACTACAACGAGGTGTCGGATCCCCGGCTGGGCACCAAATGGGAGTTCGTGCAGGACACCGCCCTGAGCGGTACCTACGTCGGGACCCATGACCTTGACGCCTGGTACGCGATGGTCGACCTGCCGTTCTCCTTCCGCCAGGAGGACCTGCGGCTGACCGGCGGGGCGCGGGTCGAGGAATCCGACCAGGTCGTGTACTCCGTCCAGAACAAGCTCTTTCCCGACGCCCAGGACACCGCGCGCATCGACAAGCGTGACGTGCTGCCCTCGGTGGCCCTGACCTGGCTGTACGACGAGGTCACGAACGTCCGCGTGGGCTACTACGAATCGGTCAACCGACCGGAGTTCCGCGAACTGGCGCCCGTGCTGCGCCGCGACTACCGGACCTTCGAGAACATGAGAGGCAACCCGAACCTCAAGCGCGCCCGGATCCGCAACTACGACCTGCGCGTGGAGCACTTCCCCGGGCCCGGGCAGGTCCTGGCCGCCAGCGCGTTCTACAAGCGGATGGCCGACGCGATCGAGGACACGCTGAAGCCGGAAGCGGAGCGCCCGACAGCCTCGTTCAGCAACACGCCGGAAGCCCTCAACTGGGGCTTCGAGCTGGAGGTCGTGCGCAAGCTGGATCGGTTCGCCCTGACGCGGCACCTGACGCTGGCGGCCAACTACACGCGCGTGTGGTCTGAGGTCATCTTCGACAATCAGCGCACGCCTGACGTGGTCGAACAGAACAAGCGCCAACTGCAGGGCCAGGCGCCCTGGTCCCTGAACGTCTCCCTGCAATGGGAGAACCCGGGCACCCAGACGAACCTGGGGCTCCTGGCCAATCGGGTGGGACGACGCCTGGACAAGCTGGCCGAGTACATGCACGCGTACGTCTACCTTGAGCCGCGCACGCGGCTGGACCTGGTGGGAACGCAGCAGTTGCCGTGGTCGCTCAAGATGAAGGTCGCCGTGACCGACATCCTGGCCAAGCCCACGATCAAGACCAGCAGCACCGAAGAGGGTGAGCAGTACACGTACTCGGATGTGTCGGAATCGACCTCCTATGCGCTGTCCATCTCGGGGAAGTTCTAGAGCGGACTAACGATTCCCTGACTTGGTCCTCACCGAACGCTCACACGGGATTGGCCGCGAATCCACGAACCGCTGACCGGGCGCCAACAATCGACGGCTAGACTGTGCCCTGTCGACGCTGGGGAGCAGGCCAGTTCGAACGAGGGCGTCTCAGGTTCTTCCTAACGACAAGCCCTCGCACTTTCGACGATATCCTCTCCTTGGCCAGACGGATGGCATTCGCTCGGCAGGCAGGTCGGCACCGACCCGGCACGATGGCGACGTGGCTGGTCAAGATCGGCCGGACGCCGGCCCGCCCCGAGCGGACGCCACAGATGCCTTTCCACCACGTGACGGTCCATCGCTTGACACATGGCCACCGGACACGAGCGCCCGGCAGGGGCGCCGGTGAAGAGGTTCCGGGGCGGTCTGCCCACAAGGCCGACCGTCCCCCGCATCCAGGCTCCTTTAGGAGGAAGCAACTCATGAAGAAGACCGCGATCGCCGCCCTGCTCGGGCTGGTCGCCACGGTTGCCGCCCTGCCCGCCCTCGCCTTTGTGGGGACGGAAACGCTGGGCACGAATGATGGCAATCCCCTGGCAGTTTTCAACCAGAACACCAACCGCACGCTGAGCCCCGACACGCTGTACACGCTGTACGGCCAGTACTACGTCGAGGCCGGCCAGACCCTGACGATCCCCGCCGGCACCGTCATCCAGGGCGTGCCCGCGGCGACCCTGATCGTCAAGCCGGGCTCGACCATCATGGCCGAGGGCACCTGGGACAAGCCGATCATCTTCACCAGCTCCGAGGCTCCGGGCTTCCGCGCGGCCGGCGACTGGGGTGGCGTGGTCATCCTGGGCAACGCCCGCGTGAACCAGGTCAACCCGATCATCGAGGGCGGCATCATCTCGCAGGGCACCTACGGCGGGACGAATGACGACGACAACAGCGGCGTCTTCAAGTACGTCCGTATCGAGTACCCGGGCTACCGCTTCGCCCTGAACAACGAGATCAACGGCCTGACCCTCGGCGGCGTGGGCCGGGGCACCGAGATCCACCACATCCAGGTCAGCTACGCCGACGACGACTCGTACGAGTGCTTCGGCGGCACCGTCGACCTGCACCACATCGTGGCCTTTGGCGGCACCGATGACGACTTCGACACCGACTTCGGCTACCGCGGCAAGGTCCAGTTCGCGTTCGCGCTGCGCGACCCGAACACCTGGGACCCGACCGGCGAGAGCAACAGCTTCGAGTCGGACAACGACGGTTCGGGCACCACGGCCTGGCCGCAGACCGCCCCGATCTACTCGAACGTGACGTCGGTGGGCCCGCTGTACGTGGTGGACCCCCTGCCGGCCGGCCAGCGCTACCAGCACGCCGCGCTGATCCGCCGCAACAGCCGCACCAGCATCTTCAACTCGGTCATCGCCGGCTTCCCGCGCGGCATCAGCCTGCGCAACCTGTCGGTCAACAAGGCCTATGAGGATACGCTGCGCTTCGAGAACAACGAGATCACCGGCAACTACGAGTACGCCGCGAACATGATCCACGACCGCGCGAACTGGAACAGCGCCGCGGGCATCCCGGACAACATCCTGGGCACCTGGTTCCTGGCCCACGCCAACCTGGACACCATCGTGCGCGTGCCTTCGGTCGTCGGCCTGGGCGCGTCGATCTCCCTGAACAGCCCGGACGCCGTGCCCCAGGCCGGCAGCGTGCTGATCGGCACCGCGGACTGGTCGGACAGCTACCTGGCCGACCCGTACTTCACGCAGGTCAGCTACCGCGGCGCGTTCGACCCCGCCAAGCCGATGAGCAGCCAGTGGACGGCCTGGTGGACGAACTTCAACCCGCAGGACGCCGACTACACGATGCCCGCCTCGCCGGTGGGCGACACGCCGGTCGTCCGGGCCGCCCTGGGCAACCAGCCGAACCCGTTCAACCCGAGCACCACGATCAAGTTCAGCGTGCCGAAGGCCGGCCGGGCCGCCCTGGAAGTCTTCGACATCCGCGGCCGCAAGGTGGCCAGCCTGGTCGACGGCGAGCTGTCGGCCGGCGACCACGCCCTGCAGTTCAGCGGCGAGGGCCTGCCCAGCGGCACGTACTTCTACCGCCTGAGCGGCGACGGTTACGAGGTCACCGAGAAAATGCAGCTGGTGAAGTAGCAACCGTCTGCACGTAGAGGACCGCGTCGTTCAGCGAGGGAGGGGGCGCCGGGATGCCGGCGCCCCTTTCCGTGTTGGGGCGGAGCGGGGCGCGGCGCGTGTGCCGGCGCACGTTTGTCGCGGGTTTGTGAGAGTTGCGCCGGCGCAAGTCGTGACGGCACGCGCCGGGATGGCGGGTCAGCGGTAGAGTGCCTTGACGCCGCCAAGGCTCTTCTTCTGTGTCGGCACCGGGACCGAGGAGAATGGCTCGAATATCACGAAACCGTGTTCCGGAGAATACGGCGGGTCCGCTGGGTCATTCGCGTCCATGATCCACGCTGAGATCGAATCGCGGCTTGCCGTTCCCCAGTAGTTACCCGACATGTTCACAAACCGATCTGGCGCCTGACCAAAACCGCCGAGCGCCACCGCATAGCCGCGATCCTTGAAGATGTCGTTGTTCGTGATGCGCGGAGTGCACGTGGCAATCTCAATGGCGGTGTCGCGCGAGCCACGGAACACGTTGCGCTCGCAGATGGCATTGCTGGCTCCGAGCCCGAAATAGATGTTAGCTGTTCCCCCGTCAAAGACGTTGTCTGCAATCGCATAGGAACCCGGTCCATAGACAATCAGCCCATCTCCGATGGTCACAGACAGAGAATTGCGTACTACAGACCCCGAACTCTGGTCCAAGAAGCCAACGCTCTGACAACCCATGACGTTGTTCTCGCGAACGGCAACATTCGCCACGCCACCGAAATAGAATGCAGATATCGTATCACGGAGCTCGCATTGTGTGACAGTTACATCATGCGACGGACTGGATGCAACCACTCCCGTTCCGTAGATTCCCTCAAACCTGCACGCACGCACAGCCCCCGGAGTGTATATCCAGATTCCGAGCTTCGTTCGGCGAATCGTACAATTGCTTACCGCAATTGTGCCACTCTGAGCGTACACACCATGCACTACATCCTCGACTGACAGATGCTCGATCGCCAATGAGTCACTTGCAATGGCCGGCCAATAGGACACGCCCGCGGCGTATTCCCACGACTCCCATGTTCCTGGAGATTCTGGACCAATGACTGTATCACCCTCACCAACGCCAATCAGGGTGACAGATCCGGACAGTATGTGCACATAGATGTGCCAGAGGTTCCCCGCGTACGTATGATCGGTATATTCCGAGTATCGCCCCGGCCCGATCATGATCGTATCGCCACTGGCCGAGGCGTCGACGGCGTGCTGGATCACCGTGAAGTCGCCCGAGCCGTCCTTCTCCACGCGCCAGGTGCGCGCCTCGGCGGCAGGGGACCAAAGCAGGAAGCACAGCACCGCCGACAGGGCCCGCAGGAACGGGCCGCCACTCGACAATCGCGCGCATGACACCGTGGCCGCCTCGCTTTCCCGTTTCGCAATCAAGCTCGACAGCGGCCTGCCGCATGCGCCGGCGCACATTCATCACGGCGTCGTGAGAGTTGTGCCGGCGCAACACCTACAAGCAGCGCACCGGCAGCCCCGCGATGTTCGTGTCCAGCAGGCGCGGCTTCTCCTCGTTGCTCAGCACGAGGCCGAACCGGCAAGGGTGGTCAGCGACGAACTCGCGGAAACCGCGCAATTCCTGGGCGCGCACGCGCTGTCCCAGCTTGATCTCCACCGCGACGAGGCCGAAGGTGCCTTCGATGACCAGGTCGACTTCGGCGCCACCGCCGGTGCGGTAGTGGAAGGCGTCGTGGCCGATGCCGCGCTGGTTCAGCTGGCGGCAGATCTCCTCGACGACCATGCCTTCCCAGGTGGCGCCGGCCTGGGGGTGGCTGAGCAGCGCCGTCACGTCGGGGACGCGCAGCGCGTGGTGGCCAAGTCCGCTGTCGCGCAGGTATCCCTTGGCGTGCTTGACGACGCGCCGGGTCACGTTGCGGGTGAACGCGGGCAGCGAGCGCCAGAGGTACGTGCCTTCGGCGATCTCGAAGTAGTCGCGCACCGTCGGCGGTGACACGCCCAGCGCGCGGGCAACCTCGGCCTGGTTGACTGCGCGCCCGGACAGGCCTGCCAGCATGCGGGCGAAGGTCCGGAACTTCTCCTGGTTGAGGCCCGGGAACAGCCGGGCCACGTCGCGCAGCACATAGGCGCGCACGTACTGGTCCATCCAGGTGTCGCGGAAGCGACAGTCATTGCGGACCCACGGTTCGGGATAACCGCCCTTGAACCAGTATTCGGTGAGTGCCTTGAGGTCGCCGCGGGCCCGGACGTTGCCGACGAGATCGGTTGCGCTCACGGCCGGGTCCAGCAGCAGGTCGATCGCGGACGGCCCGTCCGCCGGTTGCACTTCCGACCAGCTGAGTGGCGCCAACTCGATAACGCCGACACGCCCGGCCAGCGATTCGGTGATGGCACGGGCAAGCTCGGGCGAACTCGACCCGGTGATGATATAGCGTCCCGTGGCGCCACGATCGGCATCGATGGCGACGCGCAGCGCGGGGAACAGCCTGGGCAGGGTCTGGGCTTCGTCGATGGCGACCCGTCCCGGGTGCAAGCTCAGGAACAGGTCGGGGTCGTCGCTGACCGCCTGGAAGTCGCTGCCGCGTTCGAGGTCGAACACGCGCCAGCCTTCGTCCAGTCCCGCCAGCAATGTCGTCTTGCCGCACTGTCGCGGGCCGACGACCGCCACACAGGGGAACAGCGTCAGGTACTCTTCCAGCAGGGCGTGTGCGTTACGTTTCATACCGATCATTATTAAGTCTATTGTTTAATTTTGCAAGGCTTGTGTTGTGGGCAATCTGGCCGCAGGTTCACCTTGGCGCCCTGCTGCGCAGGGCATCATCCTGCCTCTGTGCCGGCCCTGTCCATCTGACAACGTATTTAATAATAATACGTTAAGTGCCATTGCGCGCCGTCCGCGTCGTTCCCCGCGCCGCGTGTGCCGGCACACAATCGTCATGACTCCGTGAAATTTGCGCCGGCGCAAGCTCTCTGCGCCTGCGCGAGCCGCGCGGTTGGCCCCTCCCCAATTCACGGAATTTTCGCTGGTCCCTGACCGCATCCTAACAGGAGGCCGATACCTTGCCCGCCTACGACACGCCCATCGCCGCGCGGCGGGCCACCCCGGGCTGATCATGAAAGAGTGGACCATGCTTCGATCTCTCGCATGCACCGGGGCCATGGCCCTGCTGCTGGCGTTGCCGACTACGGCCGCCGCGCAGCAGCCGGCGCCCCGCACCTCCGCCCCCGATTCCCTGGCCTCGACCGTGAACGACGCGGTCGACACGGCGCGCAAGACCCAGGAAGGGCTCGATGGCTGGGCGCAGGAGCGCAAGGACCTCGAGCGCCGCTACCGCGCCGCCCAGGCCAACGTCGCCTACCTGAACGAGTTGGTGTCCCGCGAGGACGAGAAGGCCGCCGCGCTGCAGGCCTTCATCGGCGAGTACGAACGTCGCCTGGTCGAGTCCACGCGCCTGCAGGCCGTGATCCAGGACACCCTCAATGCGGTGCTCGGGCGCTTCGAGACAGCCGTGGCGGCGGACCTGCCGTTCCTGGCCGCCGAGCGCCAGTCGCGCCTGGAAGGACTGCGCCTGTCGATGGCGCAGCCGGACCAGCCGCCCGCGGAGAAGCTGCGGCACCTGCTGGAGGCCATGCTCATCGAGGCCCAGTACGGCGAGTCGGTCGAGGTCGAGGCCCAGACCATCATGGTCGAAGGCCGCGAGACCCACGCCGACATCCTGCGCATCGGCCGCCTGGCGATGTTCTGGCGCAGCCCCGACGGCAAGCGCGTCGGCACCTGGGATCCGGTCACCGACGCCTGGGTGGACCTGCCGGGCAAGCACAACCGCGTCATCACGCGCGCCATGGAGATGGCCTCGCGCACGCGCCCGATCGATCTCGTCTCGCTGCCGCTGGGGAGGATCAGCCGATGAAGCGCATTGTCTGCACCATGCTGCTGGCGCTCGGGCTGGCCACGGCTGTGTCTGTTCCGGCCCCCGCGCAGGACCTGCGCGAAGCCTTCCGCAAGGCCGAGCAGGAGCGCGAGGCCATCAAGGCCCGCGCCGCGGAGAAGGAAGCGGCCATCCTGGGTGACCGCACCCTCCTGCTGCAGGAAGTCACCGCCCTCGAGGCGGAACAGGCTCGCCTCGAGGCGCGTCTGAAGGCGGTTCAGGCGACCGTCGTGGACGCCACCGCGCGCCGCGAGCAGCTCGAGAAGGAATGGACCGCGCGCGAGCTGGACACCCGCGAGATCTCCGGCAACGTCCGCCTGGCCGCCCGCGATCTCGAGACGCTGCTGATCCAGTCGCACTTCTCGGCCTTCGACACCACCCGCGTGGCCCGCGTCAGCCCGCTGCTGGACACGGGCTACTACCCGGGCATCGACGACATCTCGCGCATGGCCGGCGTGATGCTCGAGGAGATCGACCTGTCCGGCCGCGTCGCGCTGCGCGAGGCGGAGTTCATCGGCCGCGACGGCAACCGCACGACCGGCCAGGTGCTCACGCTCGGCACCTTCACGGCCGCCTACGAGACTCCCAGCGAAGCCGGCTTCCTGAACTGGTCGCCCGATGCCGGCACGTTCTTCGCCGCCTCCGACCTGCCGGGCGGCGCCATCGGGCGCAACCTGCGCGGCTACCTGGAGGGCAACCGGGACGTGGTGCCCCTGGACCTGTCCGGCGGCGATGCGGTGCGCCAGATCGGCTACAAGATCGGCTTCCTCGAGCAGGTCGAGGGTGGCGGCCCGGTCGTCTGGCCGATCGTCGGCGTGGCGCTGGTCGCGTTGATCATCGTCGTGACCCGTGCCTGGTACCTCAACCGGGTCCACGCCAACACCGACCACTTCATGAACGAGGTCAACGCGATGGCCGCGCGCGGCGACTGGGCCGCGGCCGATGAGATGGTGGACCGCCACGCCAAGCGCCACATGCCGGTCATCGAGGTCATCAAGGCCGGACTGGCCGTGCGCGACCGCGACCGCGAGACCCAGGAAAGCGTGCTGCAGGAGGCCATCCTGCACCAGCTGCCGAGCATCGAGCGGGGATTGTCGGTGCTGGCCGTCCTGGGCGCGGTCGCGCCGCTGCTGGGCCTGCTGGGCACGGTGACGGGCATGATCAACACCTTCCGCGTGATCACGATGTTCGGCACCAGCGACCCCAAGTTGATGAGCGGCGGCATCAGCGAGGCGCTGGTCACCACCGAGCTGGGCCTGATGGTCGCCATCCCGGTGATGCTGATGCACACGCTGCTGTCGCGGCGCTCGGACCACATCATCGGCGAGATGGAAGAGAAGGCCGTCCAGTTGACGAACATCCTGCAGTCGCGGCGCGAGGACGAGCGTGCCGCGCGGGCGCGTCAGAGCAACGGCAACGGCGGCGGCCCCGGTGGCGGTCGCACGATGGCTGCGGCGGGAGGCGCGTGATGTCCGATCTGGCCTGGTCCACCTGGGACTACGCCGTGACCGGCGGCTGGGTGATGGTGCCGATGATCCTCGGCTCGATCGCGATGTGGGCCCTGATCCTCGAGCGCCTGCGCGCCTTCGCGCGCCTGTCCGCCGACGACCTGGAAGCCCCGGCCGCCCTGGCCGTGATCGGCGGCGCCCCGGTGCCGCCCGGCCGGCTCGGCCTGCGCCGGCTAGTGCTCGAGCGCTTCGTGGCCGCGCGGACCGGCCGCGCCGCGATCGACCGCGCCGTGCTGCGCCACGTGACCGAACGCGCCCGTCGCCAGCTGCGCAGCCGCCTGCCGGTGATCGGGGCGCTGGCCGGCGTGGCTCCGCTGCTAGGCCTGCTGGGCACGGTGCTGGGCATGATCGAGACCTTCCAGGTCATCTCCGTGTTCGGCACCAGCAACGCGCGGGCCATGGCCGGCGGTATCTCGGTGGCTCTGATCACGACGGAGACCGGCCTGCTGATCGCCATTCCCGGCCTGTTCGTCAGCGGCGCGCTGGCGCGCAAGGCGAAGCGGCTCGAAAGCGGGCTGGACGAGTTCTCGCTGGCCCTGGACCGCTCGCTGCGCGAGCAGATCCGCTCTACGGACCTGATGGAGGCCGCCTCATGATCAACGTGCGCAGGAACCGCGGCGGCAACACCGGCGTGGACATCAACATGGGGCCGCTGGTGGACATGGTCTTCCTGCTGCTCATCTTCTTCGTGGTGACCACCAGCTTCGTCAAGGAATCGGGCATCGACGTCTCGCGCGCCAGCGCCGCCACGGCCGAGCTCAAGCAGCGCGCGACGATCATGATCGGTGTCTCTCCCGACGGGGAGATCTTCTTCGAGGGCAAGAAGGTCGACGTGCGCAGCGTGCGCGGCCTGATCGAGCGCGCCCTGGCCGAGGATCCCGAGGGCGGCGTCGTGGTCGTGGCGGACAAGGCCAGCCGTACCGGCGCCGTGGTCGAAGTGATGGACCAGTGCCGCCTGGCCGGCGCCAAGGACGTGAGCCTGGCCGCCAACCGCGCCGAGGCCACGCCGTGAACACCGCCACCCGCACCCCGCCGCTGCTGACGGGCGACGCGCTGCCGCGGCTGGGCCGCGCCGGCCGTGCCGCGCTGGTGGTCGTGGCCGCCGCCGGCATCAACATCGGCCTGCTGGTCGTGGCTTCCTGGCTGATCAACGTGAGCCGCGCGCCCGAGCAGGACATCACCGTTCCGGTGGGCGTGAACCTGGTGACGCTGGCGCCGCCGGCACCGCCCAAGCAGGACGCCCTGAAGGAAGAGACCCCGCCCCCGCCGGCCGAGGACAAGCCCGAGGTGCAGCCGGACCTGTTCCAGCCCGATCTTGGGGCCTCCGGGATCGGCGACATCGCGATCAACATCGACATCGGCAGCGCCGGGCGGACGGAAGCCGCGCGCGACATGATCTTCGACTCGGTCGATCTCGACCAGGCGCCCACGGCCATGGTCCAGGTGCCGCCCGAGTACCCGTTCAAGGCCCGCGAGCAGAACATCGAGGGCTACGTCGCGGTGAAGTTCCTGGTGCGGCCCGACGGCAGTGTCGGCAACGTGAACGTCCTCAAGGCGCAGCCGGCCGGCATCTTCGACGACGAGGTGCGCCGGGCGTTGCTGCGCTGGAAGTTCCAGCCCGGCCGCCTGAACGGTGAAGCGGTGGCTTCGTGGGTGACGACCACGCTGCGCTTCGACCTGAACTGACGAAGGGAGCCGAGGACATGAACGACCATCGTCCCGGACGAGGCGGCGGCGCGCGCCGCGCCATCCCGCTGATCGGTTGCAACCTCCTGGCGCTGGCGCTGGCCGGCTGGCCCTCGGTGCCGGCCGCCCGCGCCGAAACGCCCCCGGCGGAGGGCACAGGCAGCGTCGCCCCCGCCGCCGCCGTCGAAACGGACGTCGACGGCGGTCCTCTCGAGCGCCCCGACCTCTATGACCTGGAGCAGGTGCCGCGCTTCGAGCGCAAGGTGCTGCTGCGGGCCTCGCTGTACACCAAGAACGGCGACCCCGTCACGGCCGCTCATCTGCTGGACGAGCACCTGCGCGACCATCCGACCCAGGACCACAGCCTGGTCCGCCTGCACCTGGCGCAGAACCACGCCGATGCCGGCAACACGGCCGCCGCCCGCGACAACTACCGCCGCGCGGTCGAGCTGGAGCCGCGCCTGGAACGCGCCTGGTTCGGCCTGGCGGACGCCTGTTACGAGTTGACCGAGTACGCCGACGCGGCCAGGGCCTTCGAGCAGGGCTACGCCGCCTCGCCCGACCGGCCGGCCGAGGTGCTCTACTACGCCGCCGCCTCCTGGCTGATGGCCGAACAGCCGACCGAATCGATGCGCGTGCTCGAGAAGCTGACCCGCTCACCCGACGAAGCACCGCAGCTGCGCTGGGTGCAGTGCTACCTGGCCGCCGCCAATCGCGTCCAGCAACCCGAGGCCGCCAGCCCCGCGTTGACGCGCCTGCTGGACGCCTATCCGGACGACCCCGATGCCTGGTATCTGCGCTACCAGTACGAGGCGGCCCGGCGCGACTTCCAGGGCGCCGCGGTGGCCCTGCGCGTGGTGGGCCACCTGCGCGAGCTGACGCCCACCGAACAGAAGCAGCTGGGCGACCTGCTGATGGCCGCCGGCGTCTCGCAGCTCGCCAGCGAGCACTACCGCCGCGGCCTGACGCCCGTGTCCTCGCTGGCGGATGTCGAGCGCCTGGCCTCGGCCCTGGTGGCCGCGCACGAGACCGAACAGGCCCTCGAGGTGCTGCGCGGCGCCCTGGCAGGCGTCGAGGCCGGCCAGCCCACGACCCGCCTGTGGTCGCTGATCGGAGACGTGCACTACGTGCGCCAGGAGTACGCCGAGGCGCTGGACGCGTTCGCGCGCGTGGCGGCCGACGGCGACGAGAGCGGCCGCGCCTGGCTCATGCAGGGCTACTGCGCGCTGGAGCTGGGCAAGCGCGACGAAGCGCTGGACCTGCTGGCGCGGGCCTCCGGCTTCGCCGAGCACGAAGACCTGGCCCAGCGGCTGATCCAGCGGGCGTTGCGGCTGAAGGACAGCTGAGCGTGCTCAGGCCTGGCGCGGTCGATCCCGGAAGAACGGCACCGGCGGCGGCAGCAGCCCCGCCTGGCGCAGCGCCTCGTACGCCAGCGCCCGCGCACTGCGGCTTTCGCCGGCCAGCCATAGCAGGCGCAGGTCGTCGCACCTGGCGGCCGGCAGTTGCCAGGCCGCGGGCGGTTGTGTGGCGCGCAGCCGCGTCGCCAGGTGATGCAGCACCAGCGCGGCCGTGACCGAGACGTTCAGGCTGCGCGTGAAGCCGGGCGTCGGGATCGTCACCTTCACGTCGGCCGCCGCGAACGCCGCCGGCGACAGGCCCGTCTCCTCGGTGCCGAAGCACACGGCCAGCGGCCTCTCCAGCGGGACATCCTCCAGCGGCACGGCGTCGGCGTCCGGACTGGTCGCCACGATCGCGTAGCCGTCGCCGCGCAGGGCAGCCAGGCAGGCGTCGATATCGCCGGGATGCTCGCCGCCCCACCGGCGCAGCGTCAGCCACCGCGCCGAGCCGCGCGCGATGTCGCGCAAAGGCCGGAAGCTCTTGGTGCTCTCGACGATGTGGACGTCCTGCAGCCCCAGGCACTCGCTGGTGCGCAGCACGGCGCTGGCGTTGTGCGGGTGGTAGACATCCTCGAAGACCACAACCAGGCGCGCGGTGCGGGCGGCCAGTACATCGTCCATACGTTGTAGGCGCTGCGGGGTGACCAGCCCGGCCAGCTGGTGCAGCAGGTGCGCGCGCACCTCGGCCGGCAGCTCCAGCAGCCGCGTAGGGTCACGGGCCGCCGTCACCAGCCGCCCTTCCCCAGCACCGCCTCGACCGCCAGGTTCAGCAGCGCCAGCACCAGCCCGCCCCACAGCGCGGGCGCGCAGCCGTCGATCTTCATCCCCGGCACCACCCACCCCACGATGCGCAGCACCGCCGCGTTGATCACCAGCAGGAAGAGCCCGAAGGTGACGATGGTCAAGGGCAGCGTCAGCACCACCAGCACCGGCTTGAGCAGCGCATTGGCCAGCCCCAGCACCAGCGCCGCGATGAACGCCGCGCCCCAACCCTCGACCTTGACGCCCTTGACCAGGCGCGCGACCAGCAGCAGCAGGGCGGCGGTGATGAGGAGGTGGGCGAGGAAGGTGAGGATGGGCACGGCGGGGCCTCCGGGGCACGTGGGTCTTGGGTGGCGACTTCACTCTGCGACCGCGTCGGCGGATTCGTCAAGATGGCGTGCGCCGGCGCACATCCGGTTGCCGGGCCCGGTGCCGGGACTTGCGCCGGCGCAAGTCGGCATGAACGATTCAGCACGGCGCCGCCTTCAGACCACCCCGCCCCCCCAAAGTTCCCCGCAGAACTCCCGCCACGGCACGATCTCGATCCCGTCCCCGGTGCGCCGCCGCTCCTCGACGCGCGCCACGACGAGGGACCGGCGCGGCCGCTGGTCCTCGGCCAGGGCACGCAGGCCGCGCAGGTCGGCATCGCGCACCTCGCGCCCCGACTTGAATGCGAGCGCGACGTCCATGTCGCCGACGATGAGGTCGACCTCGAATCCGCTGTGTGTGCGCCAATAGGTGAGCATCCGCTCGCGCCGGGTGTAGGCCAGGCAGGCGCGGACCTCGTTGATCAGGAAGTGCTCGAAGGCCCACCCGAACAGGTCCGAGCCCGCGACGGCCGGCGGCATCTCCGGCCGCAGCGCGCGCGCCACGCCGACGTCGAACAGGTAGTACTTCGCCGTCTCGACCAGGCGCCGCCGCCCGGCCCGCCGCCACGGCTCCAGGGTGAAGCCCAGCAGGGTGTCATCGAGGATCCGGTAGTACGCCCGCACGGTGCTGGGCGAGACGCCGGTCTCGCGCGAGATGTTGGCGTAGTTCAACTGCTGGCCGTGTGTCAGGCCGACGACCTGCAGGAAGCGCGTGAACGCGGGCACGTTGCGCGTCGCCGACTCGTCGATGATCTCCTCGCGGATGTACGCGTTCACGTAGGCGCGCAGCCGTGGCCCGGGATCGTCGGCCAGGTAGTGGATCGGCAGGCCGCCGTGGTTGAGGTAACGGGCCAGGTCCAGGTCCGGCAGCTCGGCGGTCGTCAGCGGCAGCATGCGATGCTCGATCGCGCGACCACCCAGGAGATGGTGCGCGGAGCGGCGCAGCTTGCGCGCGCTGGAGCCGCAGAGCACGAACCGCGTCGCGGCGTGCTCCAGCAGCCAGTGCACCTCCTCGAGCAGGGCGGGGATCTTCTGCACCTCGTCCACGACGACAACCGGCGGCCGGGAACCCAGCACCTGCTCACGCAGCAGGCGCGGGGTGACGCTCAGGTCGGCGCACAGGGACGTGTCGAGCAGGTCGTATGTATGCGCACCAGGGAACGCCTGGCGCAGCAGGGTTGTTTTGCCTGTCTGGCGCGGTCCCCACAGGAACACCGCCGCCGAACCGGTGACCGGATTGGGGCACCAGGGTAGGTCGAGGGTTCGGCGAAGATGCGAAAATCCTTGGGTCATCTGATGAATATCGCGACAATCGGCGATTGCTACAACGAATTTCTTACGCCTCCAGGCCACGAAATCCCTGTATACAATACACAATTTAGCGTGTGCGGCGTTAACTTGTTGCGATAAAACATCTTATTTTGGTGGCCCCCCGAGGGGGGCGACAGAGGCGCTACCCCCGCTTCGCCAGCCCCACCGCCACCGCGGCGGCCACCGCCAGCGCGCCGCCGGCCGCCAGCAGCCGGGCGTACAGGGGCGCGGCGACGGCGCGGTACCGCAGCGACTCACCGCGCGAGCCGGCGCGGTACGCCACGGCGATGCCGCCGGCCGGCGCCAGGTCGGCGGGCACGGGCTCGAGGTAGGCGCGCAACGAAACGCCCGCGGGAGCTGTCGCTGCCGCGGGCGCCCGGGCCGTCGTGCCCTTGACCGTCGCTTCCCAGCGGTACGTGCCGTCGGTCGACTCGACCCGCACGCGGTAGGCGGACGCGCCCTCGATGGGCGTCCAGTTCAACCGCGGCGTGCCCGTGGAGACCACCTCGCCTTCGACCGGCCTGACAAAGCGCGGCCCGTCCTGGTCGCCGCGCTGCAGGCGGTTGCCGCCGGCGGGCACGGGCGGCATCATCACGACCAGGGCCAGCCCGGCCGCGAGCGCCAGCCCGCCCCAGCTGCCGGCCTGGCGGCGGAAGCGGGCGTGGCCGCCCACGACGCGAGCGCGGGGGGAACCTGCCGACGTCGTGGTGGCCGCCGCCGCGATGGCAACCTGCTCCTGCTCCAGGGCCGCCAGCGCCTCCGGCAACCGCCGCGCCAATGCGCGGTCCAAGCGGCACGCGTCGCACATGGCCAGGTGGCCGCGCAAACGGGCGGCCAGACCGGGTTCCAGATCCGCCTGCCCGAGCAGGTCCATCTGCCCGCCGATCTCCGGCTCGACGCATTCGAAGAAGGGCGACGCGGACGGGTTCTCGGTCATCTCGCACCTCGGGCCGGTGGGGGCGCTGCCGGGGCAGCCTTGCCGATTCCGGAGTACGAACAGCGCCCCGGCCGGGTTGTGAAGAGACCGACAGCCCGGCCCGGACAGCGGCCCGGCGATGACCGTGGGGTCGTCAAGGCCGCACCTCGTCCAGGCGCTGCATCACGATATTCCGCAAGGACTTGAGGCAGTTCTCCCGCCTGTAGTACACGGCCCGCACCGTGGTCAGGCCCAGCCGGGAGCACATCGATTCGGGGGTTTCGCCCCCCAGGAACAGGGCCCGCAGCAGGTCCCGGCAGGCCGTGTCCAGCTCGACCAGCGAGGCGCGCAGCACCGCCATGACCTGCTCGTTGCCGTACGCCTCGAGAGGGTCCTTGTCGGGCGCTGCGATCCACTCGGCCAGCGGCTCGATCTCCACGTGCGGCCGCCGCCGGTGCCACGCCAGCACGTTGCGGCAGCGGTTGCGCGCGACGGTCACGGCGAAGCGCACCAGGTTGCCTTCGAAGCCGCCCCGCTGCGTCACGTAGGCCAGCACCGCGACCAGCGATTCCTGGGCGATGTCGTCGGTCTCCGTCCCATCCGGCCCCAGGAACGCGGACACCGCGGCGGCCACCGGCTGGCGCAGCACCGCGCACAGGCGCTCGTCGGCGCCCGGCTGGCCGGCCACCAGCGCAGCGATGATCGCCGGCAGGTGCGACTCGTCCTCCTGCGGGGGATGGGCTCCGGGGCTGGTCATGGGGCGGGTGGATACTCCTGGGTCGAGGGACGGATGATGCTAGCGGGCACGACCTTGCCCTGTCAATGTGGGGGTGGTACGGTGCGGCGCGCCATGAGAATCCTGACTGCCCCCGACGAGCGCGTGCGTCGCCGCGCGTGCGCCGTGCGCCCGCTGACGGCGCTGCTGCTGCTGCTGGCGCTGGCCGCCTGCGGCCGCGGCGATCGTCCCGCTGACCCCGTCCTCGAGGGTGTCCCCGTCTCGGATGAACTGCGGCGCGCGCTGGAGGCCGACGCCAAGGGCGGGCGGGGGGAGGCGCGGTATGTGGCGGCGCTCGCACTCCACGACCAGCTGACCGTCGACATCCAGCGCCCGCAGACGCGCCAGGCCGCGGGCGACTCGCTGTACGCCGCGTGGCGGCGCGAGCCGGCAAACTTCCTCTTCATCAATCTGGGCGCCGGCTACAACTACCTGCTCCGGCGCAACGCTGATCGCAACGCGATGTACGCGCTGCCGGCACTCGCCGACACGACCACCGCGGTGGGCGCGTACGTATACGGACGCCGTTTCTACGGCTACGGCTCCGACGGCACGCCGTACGAACGCGCCTGGGCCCGGCGCACGGGACTGGACCCGCTGCAGCGCGCGTGGCTGGCGCGCAGCGTCGCCGAAGTGCGCGGCGACAAAGGCGACGCCGTCGGCGCCGTGCGCCTGCTGCTGGCGGAGTTGCCGGCAGCGCGCGCGGTGGGCGGCGACCGGCTGGCAGCGGAGTACTGGCTGGGCGTGGCGATGCGGTTGCGGGACGATGACCGGCTGGACGATGCGTTGCACGCGGTGGTGAGGGCTGAAGGGCTGGCCGGTGGATCCGGGGCGCGCTACGTGGCGCTCCTGTTCCGGCGCTACAGGGCCGACATTCTCGCCGTGCGACAGGAAGCGGTCGCGGCGCGGGCCGAGTATCGATATCTGGTGGACCGCGCCTACGAATCGGGTTTTTCGTGGTTGGCCACCAGCGGCCTGGGAGAGTTGGCCTCCCTGCTCGCTTCGAACGGCGATCTCCGCGGCGCCCTGGAGGTCGACCGGGAGAACGCCAGCCACTGCCTGGCGGCGGGCGATTCCATCAATGCCCCGCGCTGCCTCATGAACGTGGCGCACGACCATCTCATGCTGGGCGCGCCGGACTCCTGCCTCACCTACCAGAGACACGCCCGGACGCTCGTCGAGGCGTTCGGCGACAAGCGCAACCTGGCCGCACTGCCCGCGATGGAAGCCGAATACTTCCTGCAAGTGGGCGACTTCGCGACGGCCGATAGCTTGCTCGCGCTGGCTTCGGAGCGCTCGGGCCAGACCGGGCGGGCATTGGACGAAGCGGAGATCCTCATCGCTCAGATCCGGCGGGGGCTGGAAACCCGTCGCACGGATGTCGCCTACCGCGCGCTGGCGCGCCTCGAACACCTCGCTCCGGTGTTGCGGGACCGCAGCGTGCACCAGAACCTGCACGCCGACCTGCACCTGGCCACCGCCGACTTCCTGGCCCGCCAGGGCGAGTACGTGCGCGCCGCCGAGGCGCTGGTGCGTGCGCGCGACGCCGTGCTGTCACAAGGGGGCGAGGGCAAGCGGTGGGAGTATCACCGCAGTGTCGGGGAATTGGCGGAACGGCGTGGCGACCTGGCCACGGCCGCCGACGCCTTCGCGGCCGCACGCGCACTGGCCGACTCCAGCGCCGCGCGATCGCAGGAGGCCGCCGCGCGCCTGGCGCTGGCAAGCGTGCGGCTTCAGCAGGGTCGGCCGGCGGACGCCATGGCGTTGCTGGATGACGCCGATGCGACCGGCGGCTTCGGCGGCACCTTCAGTTCGCGACTGGCCTTGCGGCAGCTGCTCGGGCGGGCACAGAGGATGATCGGAGATCTCGCCACCTCCGAAGCCACGCTGCGCGCCGCCGTGGCGCTGGCCACGCCGCGCACGCCGGCACACGTTATCGGCCGGCTCCATCTCGAGTTGGGGTTGACGCTGGCGGCGCGGGGCCGCACAGCGCAGGCCGCGGCCTGCTACGACGACGCCACCGGCTTTGCAGCACCCGCGGGCGACCATGAAATCGACCGCAGCCTGCAGCGTGATCTGTTCGAGGCGGCCTGCGCACTGGCCGTGGCCGCAGATGCAGACCCGCGGTCTGCGGATGCGCGCCCGGCATCCGGTCGCGCGCTGAAGCTCGCCGCACGCCTGGGTGGTCTGCTGCCCGAGGCCGAGGCCGGTGTCCCGCAGATCGCCTATTTCCTGGGATCCCAGCAGGCCTTCTGCTGGCTCGTTGACGGGCGCGCACCAACCCTCAGCCCGCTGCCGCCGGTCGCCGACCTGGAACGCCTGTGCCGGACGGTGCTGGCCGAGTACCAGGCCGTGCACCGGTCGCCCGATGATCGCGCCGCGCGCGAGCTGGCGACGATCCTGCTCGGCCCGGCCCTGGGTGCCTGGCCAGAGGGCGGGTCGTTGCGGATCATCCCGGACGGGATCCTGTCGCTGTTGCCCTGGGCCGCTCTCCCGGTGCCGGGCGGCGATGGTGCGCTGGTCGTGGACCGCGGACCGATCGCCATGGGCGTGCTGCAGGCCGGGCGCCGTCGCACGGTCGCCGCCGCCGACGGTCCCGCCGCGCTCCTGAGCCTGGGATATGACGGCAACAGCGAAGCCGGTGGCGAACCACGCCTGCGCGCGGCCGAACGCGAAGCCCGGAGTGTGTGCGCGGGCTGGGAGCATGGGCCCGCAGAGGCGCGCACGGGCGCCGAAGCCGCCTGGACGACCTCGTTGGCCGCGCAACTCGCGCGCTACGCCATCATCCACGTCGCTTCGCACGCGGTGGTCTACCGGGGCGATCCCTCGGGGGCGGTGCTGAGGCTGGCGGGACCGGGCGATGCTTCGCCCGTGACCATCGACGTCGTCGAGGCTCTGGACCTTCGCGCGCAGCTCGTCTACCTGTCCTGCTGCGAGGCCGCAGGGGGTCGGGCCGACGCCGCCAACGGCGCGGCCGATTTCACCGGCGCGTTCCTGCGCGCCGGAGCCGACGCGGTCGTGGCCACGCCCGTGAGGATCGATGACGGCGCGGCCGAGGCCATGGCGCTCGCTTTCTATCGGCACTGGCGCCCGGGAAGCGACGTGGCGGTGGCGTTGCGGGCGGCCATGCTCGCGTCGCGCGGCGACCCCCTGTTCTCGCATCCCGGCTCGTGGGCCTTCCTGCGGGTCGTGACGGCCTCCTGAACCGGGCCCCCATACGAGACAGCCGCGCCTCTCGCGGCGCGGCCGTCGTTGCGAACGCCTCGACGAAACCCGATCAGGGCTCGCCGACCTTGCCGTTCTGCATGCTCCACCGCGAGAAGTGCGGGAGATCGAACACGAGCTTGCTCTGCAAGCGATCCGGCTGGAGGCAGGTGACTTCGTCCGACCGCGAGTACTCATACACGCCATCGTGGTTCCGATCCGTCCGGTTCAGGCAACTCAGGCTGATGTAGTCGTAGAAGCCGGCGCCGGGCTTCCGCGGCTTGATCAGGGGCCAGTGGATCGTGACCCGGGCCTTCCCGTGGAAGCTCCCGCCCCCCCCGCCGCCCACTTCCTCGAACTGGTAGTAGACGCCGGTGCTCGCATTCGGCACCGGGACGCTCATCCGGAACGTCCGCGGGAGGCTGCCGTCCAGGACGCCCGGCGCGAACTCGATGCGGAAGTTGCAGCCCGGCCAACTCGGCACGGTGCCTTCGATCAGGCCGCCGAAAGCCGGAACATCGATGGTGCCGATGAACGATTCGTACTGGGTCAGATCGCTCTCGGCCCACATCTCCGCCAGCCGCGCCTGGATGTAGGCAGGGTCACGCCGATCCACCGTATCGCGCGGCGACGCCAGTGCCTTGTCGCTCGCGCCCACCGGCTCGGCAGGCCCGTCCTGGCACGCCGCGAGGGCCAGCAGGAGGCCGCCCAGAATGAAGGCCAATGCGGCAAACTTCTTGTGGCGATTGAACATGACGCTACTCCGCGGCTCTGGTGTCGGGTGTCCGGACAGAATGAACCTTCAAATTCTATAGCAAGGTCCATCTGCAGGTCAAGCCGGCCGGACTCAAAGGTGCCACCATGGCACGGGCCGGTCTACACCCGAACCGTTCAGCCACGGGGTATTGAAACGAGAAAGAGCGGATCGTGGCGAATATTCTCAATGCGTGGACCACCCATCGGTTAGGCGGACCGCCCGCGCCCTCCCCACCAGGCTACCGCCACCGCCACCACCCCCGCCCACAGCCCCCAGCGGGCGGCAAGCGGGCCGCGCGCAATCCTCTGGCATGCGACCTCCGCGGGGGATCCCGCCCGGAACGCCACCGCCAGGCCGCCGGGACGGGCCAGATCAGCGGGCACGGGCTCCACATGGGCCCGATAGTCCCCCGGCGGCAGGCTGGCTCCCTCGAGGGCCAGCGTCGAGTCGCGCCCGAGGATCTCCCGGCTCCAGGTGACGTCCCCTCCCCTCGACTCGACCCTGACCCGGTAGCCCGTGGCGCCGGCGATGGGCACCCAGCGCACGCATGGCGTCCCGGCGATGATCTCGCCCTCGACCGGGCGCAGGATCCGGACCGGATCGGCGGAGCGCAGCAATCGATCGCCCCCGGCCGCGCGTGGAGGCGATGCCAGGAGCACCGCCAGCGAACAGGCGACCATGGTCGTGCCACCCCAGGAAGTGATCCTGGCGACCCGACGCGGGTGACCGGCCGTGCGCTCGCGCCGTGCACGTGGCATGCCGCGGCGGATTTCGTCGGCGATCACCGCGAATGCGGCCCGCTCCAACCGGCAGGCGTCGCACACCGCCAGGTGCAGCTCCAGTTCACGCTTCATCCGGCGGCTACACGCGGGATCGTCGATCTGCCAGAGGATGTCACCGAGATCCGGTTCAACGCATTCATAGCCCCCGATCCTGTCCGTCCGCGCGAGCCTGTTCCCCGTGTCATCCGGCATCCTGCCTGCCTCTCTGCCCCCGCAAACCCCTGTCAGCTGTCGATCGATCATGGCACCGGGCGATAAGCGTCACCGCCCAGAACGCCCGAACAGCCGGCGATTCAAGAGTGTCGACACCTTGCGCAAGCAGACACAGCGGCGATGATAGACGGCCTGCACGCTCCCCAATCCCAGCCGTTGGCGAAGCGCCTCGATGGGCACGTCGCGCAGGTAGACATCCTCCAGCAGGCGGCGGCAGTCGTCATCCAGTTCGGCCAGCGCCTGGCGCACGGCGCGCCGGACCTCGGCCTCCTCGCACAGGTCCAGGGGCGACGCGGCCGGATCGGCCAGGATGTCCGCGCGCTCATCCACGTCCACGTGCCCCCGGAAGCGGCGCAGGGCCAGATGGGAACGACAACGGTTGCGCGCGACCGTGACAGCGAAGACCTGCAGGTTCCCCACGAATCCGCCGCGCGCACGGACGTGTCCGATGACCGCCACCACGCACTCCTGGACCAGGTCGTCCGCGTCGGCGTGTCCCGGGCCGAGCATGCGTTCGACGTTGGCCCGCACCGGTGGCTGGATGGTCGCCACAAATGCCGCTTCGCCGGCGGTGTCGCCCGCGAGCAGCCCCTGCACGATCGACTCCTGGCAAGATGATTCCATGTGCTGCTGCCTTGCTGCCGCGTCCGCGATCCGCGCCGGCGATCCGGTCCGTGGCCGCCCGCAACGCTCCGCTCATGACGACACGTCCTCGACACGCGATTCACTCCCGCCGAACTGCGCACCCAGCAACCGGGCGTAGGCGCCGCCCTGCTCCACGAGCGCGTCGTGGCTCCCGGACTCGACCACGATGCCCGCCTCGAGGACGACGATCCGCGTCGCGCGCCTGATCGTGCTCAGCCGGTGCGCGATCACGATGCGCGTGCACCTGAGGGCCTGAAGGGCGTCGTGCACGGCCGCTTCGGTCGGCGCGTCGAGCGCGCTGGTCGCTTCATCGAGCAGCAGCACGGCCGGCCCGCCCAGCAGCGCGCGGGCCAGGGCCAGCCGCTGCCGCTGCCCGCCCGACAGACCCTGTCCAGCCTCGGAAACCGGCGTCTCGTAGCCGAGCGGCATGGCCCCGACATCGGCGTCGATCTGGGCCAGGCGTGCGGCCGCCGCCACGTCGTCGAGGCCGCTGTCGGGCTGCGCCAGCGCGATGTTCTCGCGGATCGAACCGGCGAAGATGTAGGGATGCTGGGGCACGACGCCGATCTGCCGCCGTAACGAGCGGGGCCCCAGCTGGGCGATGTCGCGATCGTCGAACAGCACCGCGCCGGTCGTGGGCCTGTAGAGCCCGAGCATCAGGTGAGCCAGCGTGCTCTTGCCGGCGGCGGACGGCCCCACGATCGCCACCATCTCGCCCGGCTCGATCACGAGCGAGACCTCGCGCACGACGAGCGGCGATCCGGGCTGGTAGCGGAACGACACCTCGCGCAGCTCGATGCGGCCGCGCAGCTGCGGGGACTCGGCCTGGCCCGGCTCGGCTTCCGGCGCCGCCGAGAGGACATCGTCCAGGCGATCGAGATATCCGCCCAGTTCCTGCAGCTGCAGGAACAGACCGGCCAGCGACCCGACCGGAGCCAGGAAGCCCGACGCCAGCGCCGAGGACGCCAGCATCGTGCCCAGCGTGAGGTTCCCCTGCAACACGAGGTACCCTCCGGCCAGCAGGATCACCAGCGGTGACGCGTACCCCAGCGCGCCGAGGGCCGCCTGTACCAGTGCATCGACGCGACCACGCTGGACCTGTACGTTCAGGACGTCGATGAACAGGCGCCGCCAGCGCTCGAGGGCGCGCTCCTCGACGCCGGCCGCCTTGAGCGAGGTGATCCCGCCGAAGATCTGCACCTGGTAGGACTGCGAGGCCGCCTCGCGCGCCAGCGACTCGCGCGTCAGTTCGCGGATGCGTCCACGGGCGGCCAGGATCACGGCGACGCGAATGGCCGCCAGTAGCGCCGCGATCCCGGCCAGTTGCGGCGCCACGGCCAGGAGGCCGACCAGGTAGCCCGCCGCCAGGATCCCGTCCAGGGCGCCGGCGATGGCGACCGACGTGATCATCTCGCGGATCACGGCGTTGCTGTTCAGGCGCATCATCAGGTCGCCAGCCGTGCGCGCCTGGAAGAACGCGAACGGCAGCGACAGCAGGTGCGAGAGGAACTCGGTCGTCAGCGTCGCGTCCAGCCGCACGCGCAACTGGAGCAGCAGGTGCGAGCGCACCAGCGCGGTCAGGAAGTTCATCGCCACCAGCAGCGCCGCCCCTGCGCCGAGAGCGCGCCACAGGTGCAGGTCCGCGGACTGCACGACGTCGTCGACGAGCGCGCCCGTCAGCACGGGCAAGCCCAATCCGAACAACTGCATCAGGGCCGAGGCGCCGAGCACGCGCCCCAGCAGGCCCGAGTCGGTGATGAACCGGCGGATCCTCTCGTGGACCGGTCGCCTGGCCTGGCCGCCGGGGTGGAAGTCGGTGCCGCGCTCGAAGACGATCGCCACTCCGGTGAACCGGCGGCCGAATTCGGCCATCGTCAGCTCCTGCACGCCTACGCCCGGGTCGATGATGCGCACACGTCCACGGCGCACGCGGTCGAAGACCACGAAGTGGCGGAACTCCCAGTGCAGGACCGATGCGCGCGGCAGGTGCGGCAGCTCGTCCAGATCCAGGGCAACGCCGCGGCCGTCGAGCCCATAGCCGGCCGCGGTGGCGATGATCGCCTGCGCCGAGACGCCGTCGCGCGCCGGGCCCATCGAGGTACGGAGATCCTCCACCGGTACGTGGCGCCCGAACGCGCCGAGGATCATCGCCAGGCACGCGGCCCCACAGTCCGTGGCCGACGATTGGCAGATCACGGGGATCGCGGCGGCCATCAGCGGACCTCCGCGGGATCGGCGGGCCGCACCCGCCGCAGCCACGGCAGCAGCCGCAGGATGATCGGCTCGGCGTCCACGGTCACCTCGAGGCGCGCCGAGAGCCCGTCGTGGAAGCGCAGGTCTTGGCCGTCGTGGCGGAACGTGCCGCCCGGCAGGTCGCACCAGGCGACGACGAGCGGACCGGACAGGGGCATCGCATCACCGGCGTCGGCGCCAAGCAGGCGTGCCGCCGACGCGGGGCCGACGACTTCCGGCGCCACCCGCGTGATGCACACCTTCGCGCGGTGTTCCGGGAAGCCGTCCAGGCGCAGGCGCGCCTCCGCGCCGCTGCGCACGCGCGGCAGCGCGTGGCCTGGAAGGGCCGCGACGACCTCCCAGCCGGCACCGTGTTCGCGCAGCGTGATGACCGGCTCGCCGGCCAGCACGCGTTGCCCCCGGCGGATACGCAGGTCGCCGACCACGCCGGCGAACGGGGCCACGATCGACAGCAGCTCGAGATCACGCTCGGCGCCGGCCAGGACCTCCCGGGTCTCGCCGGCCAGGGCCCCGGCGGCCGAGACGCCGCCGACCGCGCCGCGCAGGTAGCTTGCCAGCGCCCGTTCGTGGCGCGCGCGGGCCTCTTCGTACGTGAAGCGCGCCGCCCTGTCGTCCAGCCTAGCCAGCTCCTGTCCCGGCGTGACGGTGTCGCCGGGCTGGACCAGGACGGACGCGACCAGGCCCTGGACCGACGCCGTCACGTCGGTGTGCCCCATCGCCCGCACTACGGCCGGTCCGGCCGCCACCTCGCTGATCCGTCCGAGGCACATGGCTGCCAGACCCAACAGCGCCAGCGCCGACACGAACACGAAGCCGCGCCCAACCCACGGCGAACCGACCTGCAGCAGGCCCCCCTGGCCGGTCTGGCGCTCGCGGTGAGCGGCCACCGCCTCGGGGCGGAAGAAGTCGCGGGTCGGCGCGGATTCAGGCATGCTGCCCCGCCTTCACGCCTGCGCGGCGGCGCGCCAGATCCGACTGCCCGAGGCGGGCCAGGTATTCGTAGATGACGCGCTCGTGGGCGCGCGGGTGGGCCCGCAGCAGGCGATTGATGTGCATGTGCATCAGGCTGGCGAGGATGTCGGGCAGCGGCGCGGCCAGACGGTCCTCGCCGGCCAGCGCCAACAGCGCCGCCACCAGCGTCCTCGTGCGTTCGGTCCTGCGTCGCAGCGGCGCCAGTTCCGCCGGGACCTCCTCCGCGCCGGCCCGCGCAAGGAGCGCTTCGAGTTCCGGCCGGTGGTCGCGGAAGCGGCGGCTGATGACACCGTCCAGGGCGCGGGACGTTGCGAACTCGGCGCGGTATCCCTTGTCGACGGCGCGCAGGATCTCCTGCGCCGGTTCGGGCCCGAACCCGAAGTCGTCGAGGATCAACCGGGCTCCCACCAGCGCCAGACGCCAGCGCAAGTCGCTGCCGGAAGCCCCCGCGGACGCGGCGACGAGCGTCAGCGCCGCCTCGCTGTCATGCCGGAACCACCGCTCGATGAACGGCAATGCCTCCGGTCCTCCGTAGCGGTCGGTCTCCGGTTCGTACGCATCCAGGACCAGCTTGCGGAGGCGGCCACCGTCCAGCAGCGGCGCCGCCTGCTCGTGCAGACGCGCCAGCAGTTCGGGAGCACTCAGGTGCCGTGAGGCCGCGATGCGGAGCCGCAGGTGCGGCTCGGGATCCGCGTACCTGATGAAGAACCAGGTCGGCGCGTCATCGCCGTCCGGTAGCGACGCCACGAGCGGCGCCACGAGGTCCAGGCATAGGCGATCGAGTTCGGCCTCTCCGGCATAGAGCTTCGCGTAGAGCCAGTCGCCGCCCGGGCTCAGGGCGGCGCGCCTCGACACGGGCGCGACAGTCGCCTGCTGCCGCGGTATGGCCCTTGTCGCTGTCTCGTCGGCCGCGACGATCTGGCGTGTGAAGGGCAGCACGATCTCGTGCGCGTAGCGCCCGTCGGCACCGACCGCCACCTGGGCCTCCGGCGTCGGCAACGCTTCCCGCAGCCGTCCGCCTCCGATGCGCACGAGCCGGTCGAGGATCATCTCGACCAGCAGCGGATTGCGCAGGTCGGCCAGCAGGACGTTGTCGCCCTCGGCCAGCTCCACCCAGTCCGGCAGGTCTCGTGCGGCCCGCCACGTCGCGAACGCCGCTGGCTGCAGGCAGCCGACGTCGTCCAGCAGGCCGTCGAGCTCCTTCCGGTCGACGCGCCAGCTCGCGCGCTCGAGCACGACGCGACCGCAGACCACGCGGGGAAGGAAACGGGCTGAGGCGAGTGGGCCCCATTGCCAGCCGCCGCCCGCCAGCACGCCCTGGCCCTGCAGAACACACAGGAACCGGTACAGGCCGATCGCCGGCAGCATGTAGTTGTGGGCGGTCGACAGGCGGGGGATCACCTCGCGTCCCAGCGCACGCGAGCGCAGCACGATGCGCGAGCCCTGGATCGAGACCATCAGGTCGGCAACCGGGATCACCTGATCCGCGGCGGCGCCCGAGCGTCCAAGCAGGGCGATCTCGTGGCTTCGCAGCAGGGGCCTGGCGATGACGTTGCCTATGCGCCCCTCGGGCAGGTGGACGATCTCGGCGAAGATCGCTTCGGGGCGGCAGGCTTCCTCGGCCACGAGGTGCTCGCGGACATCCGCCAGCAGGCTGGGGTCGAGATGCGTGAAGCGGCCCGTGAGCGTTGCTCCGGACGGACCGGAAAATCCCTGGAGAAGGAGGGACGGCCCGACGGGGGCACCCGCGTCGCCGCCCGGCAGGACGCACAGAATCGCGGCGAACGCGTCCGGAAGCGGTTCCGCCAGCGTTCCCGCCAGTCGCTTCACCTCGTCGGCATCGATCTCCATGACGTGGGCGCCGCTGGACCACGCCGCATGTGTGCGATCCAAGATGTGCCGGAACGCCGGCGCCGGCGCCGGTTGCCCGCCGGCCCCGCCCCCGGCGAACGGTAGCCCCGCCAGCAGCGGCGACTCGCCCGCGGCCGGCGAGTCCGAGCGTAGAAAGCCGATGCCGTGCTCCTCGTCGATCACTTCCGAGAGCGGCACCTCGGCCTCGCCCCAACGGTCCTGGAAACGGCGGCGGAAATCGGCCAACGCACCCTCCTGGGGTGGCGGCGCCAGGTGGGCCAGGACCTCGACGCCCGCCAGGACGTCGCGGCAGTGCGCTTGGCCGAGGGTGGCCACATCCGCGCCGGTGAACAGGTCGACCTGCACCACGCGCGCGGGATCGGAGTCCAGGCCGGCCTCGTTCAACGAGGCACTGATCCGCTCGTAGGCGGTCGCAGACCCCGCGTCGCCGACCGGGACGACGTCCACGCTTGTCGCGTCCATGGCGGCCATGGCGTCGACTGCCTTAGCCAGCGCCTGCACCAATGGCGATTCGTCGACGCCGGACACGCCGAGTCCTTGCAGGGTGGCCAGCATCTGCCGCCCGGCATCGCCGCCGGTGACGATGGGGTCCAGATCTGTCAGCAGCACTTCAGACCGTATCAAGTCCGCGACGTAGTCCTGCGCTTCGTCCGGAGCGATTTCCGGATCGTGCGCGACGAGCCGGTCCACAAGGTCGGCCAGCGACGCCTCCCCCGTGCATGCATCAATGACCAGTTCGAGATAGTCGTCACTCACGAACGCAACCAGGTGGTGCCGCCGCTTGCGGCCGTCCACGCGGGTCTCCACCGCATGCCAGCGGTCACCGATGCGAACGAGCGTCGGGTTCCTCCGCAGCCGCGCCACGCGCAGAAGCACCTGGTCCTCTCCCAGCCGTCGCGACATCTGCGACAGCGCGTCCATGTCCAGGCGCGACACGCGACGCCACTGCGCGCGCGGCAATACCGCCAGATCCGTCCGCTCCGCGACGCGCCCTCTGGCGCAGCCGGCGAACAGGCCGTACGGCGTCGCCCGCGCACACATGCGCACGAAATAGCGACTGACGGCGCGCAACACCGTCGCCTGCGCCGGGTCCAGTGGTGCCGCGCGCCACGCGTCCATGCGGGCCAGCAGATCCGGCGAAGCCAGCGAGAGGGCGGCCAGGAAGAAACTCGATCGACTTGCGTCCACAAGCCCATCGGCGAGCCGCCGGCGCGAACGGTCCTCGCCCGCAGCGCCCGTGTCCGCCAGCTCGGACCATGCGCACAGCTGCTCGATGGGGGCACCGGGCGTGCGGAACATGAATCCATCTGCCGCACGGTACGTCGCGTCGCCGATGCGACGGGCAGGCTCGCGGCGTCGATCACGCATGGCCCACACCGCCGGATCCGGGGATGTCGTCCAGCATCATCCAGCGGGCCCAGCCGGCGGGGGCAAGGCCCAACGCATCCAGGATCGCCAGGGCGGCTCCCGCGGGTCCTTCCAGCAATCCACGGCTGTCGACGCGTCCGGATTCTCCGATCATCCGGTACTGATGCAGCGGTGGCTCCGACTCAAGGTCGGAGGTCAGCACGCCGAGCCAGCGCGTCGCTGCCGCCCGCAGCTCAGGATCGCCGAAGTGGCGATGCAGGCGATCGAACGCCAGATACAACGAGGCTGATCCGTGGCAGAGCGAGTGGTCCACGACTCCGGCATCAGCGAGCGGTCTCCCTGCCGCTCTGAGTGCCGTTTCCCTTGCCGCCGCACTCCAGGATGCGTCTCCGCTCAGGGCGGAGACGCGGGCCAACGCCAGCGCCACGCCGGCGTCGCCGTAGCACCAGGCCAGGCGGGCCGGGTACGTCTTAGATGCCTCGCCGGGTACGACGACCGAGGGAAACGCGCTCAGGAATCCGTCGGTCAGGCGGTGAGCGAGCAGCCACGACATGCCGCCGTGGAGTAGCGCCAGGCAGCGATCGCGCTCGATACCCGCCGCGGCGATCTCAGCCAAGATCGCCAGTGGCGCGGGAACTCCGTGCGCCAGCCCCAGATCGGCAACGCCGTCGGGACCCAGCGCGCGGAAGTGTGCTGGCAGGTGACGCGGCGGAGTGATCCAGGTCAGCCCGCAGTCGTCGGAGACCGCCGCGCGCTCAAGGTGGCGCACGACATCGGCCAGCGCGGCGCGCGGCACGTCGCAGGCGACACGATCCAGCAGGTAAACTGCGATCCCGGCCAGTCCGTTGATCAGGTCGAAGTGGCCGCGCCAAGACGCCTGCGACAGCGCGTCGGCCAGGACTCCGTCAACGGCTTCGCAGTCGTCGTCCGGGAGCGGTGGCCTTCCCTCGATGCGCTGGCGTCGGTTGTGAGCCCAGGCGACGCCGGTGAAGCCCGAATACAGGCTCGCGGACATCGGCTCCTCACCGAGACGATGCCCGGCCTGGTCGAGAAGCTGTTCTGCCAGCTCTGCCTGACCGCCGAGTCCGGCCGCAGCCAGGCCCTCACTGAGCATCGCCAGGCCGGCATTGCCGCTGGACAGCGATGCGCCGTCATCCCCGGAGCAGGCGGCCGCAACTGCCGCCAAAAAGGCCATTACCTTCGGCGTGCGCTCCAGAGAGGATGCGGGCGATTTGCCGGTCATAGTCGACATTCCCTTCGCTGCTCCGCTGACACCGCCGCCGCCGTATGCCAGACGAACAAGGGGCGCGGGGAGGAATGAAGATCGGACCTGGCGAGGCATGCGACGCGTTCATCCACGTGCAATCAGATTCTGCCTGTTGAAAACGGGGCCCGCACAACGTTCTGGCACCAGCCATCGGCCACGACACGTCGAAAGCAGGAGGTAAGACCATGCGGAAACTGAACCTGAACAAAGACACGCTTCGAATCCTGGACGCCGGCACCCTGGGCGGGGTACAGGGCGGTGGCTTGGCAGGCAACGCGGTAGCGGCAGACGACCCGCGGGCGATTCGCAGCTACTTGTCCCACTGTGGACAATTCACGTGCGTTTCGGCTTGCTTCTCCATCCAGATCGCCTGTGACCCTATCAAGTAGAGCGGTGACGGCGCCCGGCTTCGGAACAGGTTCCACGCGCGCATTCCGGCGATGAACGCCAGCGTGCATCGCGTCATCCAACAGGAGGAAGTAACATGCGGAAGTTGAACGTGAACAAGGACACCCTGCGGGTCCTGGATGAGGCAAACCTCGACCGCGTCCAGGGAGGCGTGGGGGTTTCTCCGGACCAGGTGGACGACAAGGACCCCCTTCTCACCACCTGGCCATCGCGCTGCCATCTGTGCGCGTCGGATGTTTGCTCGATCGCGTACCGGTGCGGGTTCATACGCTAGGCCTGTCGCGCTGGAGTGCCTCCGGACCGGCGCGAGCACATTCTGGAGTCTGATCTCCAGCAGGCGCGGCCGTGGGATGAGGGCAACTCCGGTCCCATGGTTGCTGCGGTGGCTTCCTGGGCGCTGGTCGCGACGCTGTTACTCGCCGCCACTCATCGCTGCGAGAACCCGGTCACGCGCTGACGCTTCCGGAGGGCGGGGCGGCCTTAGCCGCCCCGCCCAGGGACCTCGCCGTCCTCCGCCAACGGGCCTGCGCCGGACCCTCGGCACAAGCCGCCGTCAACTGGGTGATCCCGATGGGCATGATCCTGCGATTCCCATTTCAATCGGGTCCACCGCAGATGTTCGCTCGTCAGTGGAACAACTTGCCCTCGACACCCCCGAGGAGGCCGGAAATGAACAAGACGCTCAACCTGAGCAAGGACGCGCTGCGCGTTCTGGACGAAGAGAGCATGGTGCGGTGACGGGGCGGCTCAGCCCGCCCCGCGTTCCACGTGCCCATTGAGTCGCGACGGACGATCGGAACGCCCACGCCGGTGCGTTCGCAGGGCACGTTCCCACGGTGGAGGAACTGCGCGATGACACCGAGATCGAAATGCCATGCAACGACTCGCCAGGCGCCGTCCATTCTGTTGCTCGTTCTGCCGCTTGTCCTCGGCGCCACGCCCGCCCGGCACGACACCATCTCCGGCGTACTGATCCCGCTCGCAAGCGTGGACCTCGTGGCCCGCGCGGATGCCCATGTCGTGGCGCTGACAACTGCCCTCGGTGACCGTGTCCGCCCGGGCCACGTCATCGCGCGCCTTGACTCGCCGAGCTTGCGCCATGAGCTCGCCGCCGCCCGCGCCCGCCGTCGGGTTGCCGCCGCTCAGGCGTCCCTGGCGGCGATCGGCGTGGAGCGCCATGCCGCGCTGCGAGCCCGCCGTACGGCCGTGGCTGACGTCTGGTCGGCGGAGGAAGTCGAAGCCGCAGAACTCGACTGGCGTGCCGCCGTCGCGGCGCATACGGCAGCCGTCGCCGCCGCCGCGGTGGATTCCGCCATCTGTGCGCGTCTTGAAGAGGACCATGCCGCACTGACGGTGCGGGCGCCTTTCGCCGGGCGCCTCACGGCGATCGCGGTCGAGGAATACGAGCTCGTCTCCGCCGGAGCGCTCATCGCGCGGATCACCGATGATGGTGCTTTCCGCGTGAAGCTTGCGACTCCAACCGAACGCCTCGCGGAATGGCGCCCCGGCCGCGGAGTCAGCATCGCCTGCCAATCCGGCCAGTTCCTGGGGGTTGGTCAGGTGCTCCAAGTGTCCGGCGAGATCGACCGCGATTCGGGTCTGGTGTTCATGGAGGCCACGTGCCGCGTTGAACACGATGCCCGCGACCTGGCGGTCGCGGGCCTGCCGGTGCGTGTGTCCCTCGAGTAGTCGCCAGACGGATGCGCCATCATCCCCTCAGTTGCCTTCAGCCCTCCGATACGAGAACTCCACCCTCTTCCCCCCGCCCTCGATCCACGCTGCCACCCCGCCGTCCGCCACCCGCCGATACCCGATCCTCTGCGGGAAGTCGTGCTCGAGGTTCTCGAACACGAGCAACGAGTCCGTCACCGTCACGGCCGGGAACGATCCGCCCGGCTGCCCCGACGGGTGCGCCTCGTAGACCAGCCCCGTGGGCGTCTCGCGCAGCACCACCGTCTCGAACCAGGTCAGGCGGCCGCCGGCCACGGTGCGGCTGACGGCGATCATCGCGTTGCCGCGCGGGGCCTGCCAGTGTTCCTCGGTGACATTGCCGGGCTGGCCCATCTCCCAGGTGCCGGCCAGCCACGCGGCGCGCGCGATGAGGGGCCACGGCGCATCGGCCGGTTCGCGCACGAAGACGTAGCCGCCTTCGGTGGCGCCCCAGGCCTGCGTGCCATCGGCGGCGAAGCCGCGGTCCCAGCTCTCGATCCTGTCGGGGCCGACCGTGACCTCCGAGGTGGCGTACGCCGCGCCGCGCAGGTCGCTGGCGCAGGCCTGGCCCACGGTGCCGCCGGTGAAGCGGCCGTCGGCCCCGGGGCGCAGCTCCACCGCGCACCCCTCGCGCACCAGCAGCGAGTCGGGCGTCAATGCCGCCAGCGGCTGCGCCTGCCGCCACGCGCCGGCGAAGCGGCGCGCGCCTGGCAGCGCGAACACCTCGCTGGTGAAGGTGCCGTCGCCGCCGTCATGCAGGCGGTACACCCGCTGGCGGTACGGCTTGTCCTGCGCCGTGGCGGTGGCCTGCTCGACATAGAGCCACGGCCCGTCGGTGCGCGCCGTCCACACCGGGACCACCCGCAGGCGGATGTCGAAGTAGTTGGTGTCGGCGTCGGCCTGCGCGGCGCTGGAGAAGCTGCCGGACAGCCAACGGGCCAGCGTAGGCAGGTCGGCGCGGGCCGGAGCCGCGGCCAGGGCCAAGCTGAGCCAGGCCGCAAGGGCACAGGAGAGGGGAACCAGGCGCGCCATCTCGACTCCTTGGTGCGGGCCATGTGCCGACACGCGGGCGCCGGCGCCACACGGCCGGATCCGGCCATTGTGGGAGACATCTTCGGGCAGCCGCCGGAGCCCGTCAATCCGCGGAGCGGGCACGCCGTCTGCACCCGTCCCTTGTTTGCGCCCGCGTCCATGCACCCTGCACGACCGCGACACCACCGATCGGACCGGCGCCATGCCCGTGCTCGCTCCCCTGAACCTCGCCGACCTGCGCGAGGCCAGCCTGCGCGACGACCTCGATGCCGACGCGCGCGCCGCCACCCTTCTGGAATGGCACGCCCGTGACCTGCGCGCGACGGGCGCCATCTCGCTGCTGCTGGAGCGGTGGGTGCTGGCGGCGCCGGGCCTGGACTACGACCGCTTCCTGGGCATGCACCGCCTGTTCCGCCCCTGGGCCGGCGATGACGAGGCGGCGCTCGCCAGCTGGCGATGGTGGACCGAGGAGGGGCCGGCCGCGCGCGCGGCCCCGAGCCGGCGACCCGGGACACGCGGGACCTGGCGCGTGCTCGCGGACGGCGACCGCCGCCCCGCCGGTCCGCGCGACGAGAGCGCGATGCACCGCCTGGGCTACCTGGTGGGCGAATCGCACGGGCTGTCGGTGGCGTCGCGCCGGGCCCTGCTGGACCGCTTCTTCACCGAGCCCCTGCCCGCCCTGGTCCGCACGCACCATGGCGACGACTACGGCGAGCCCGGCAGCGAGAAGCGGCTGCGGCGCATGTCCGCGCTGATGGCCTGGAACATCGAACGCTTCCGCCGCCACGACCCCGCACGGTTCGGCGCCTCGGTCGCCGCGTGGGCCTCCGACCTGGAGTACCTGCGCGCGCGCTGGCACGACGGATGGTTCGCGTTTCCGTGGCCGCGGGTGACCGGCGCGTGCGGGGACCGCTGAGCCGAAGCCTTGCGTCGGTCCACATACGGTATACCACACACAGCGACCGCGCCGCCAGCGACGTGTTATCGCACTGTTTTTCAACAAGTTCTATTCTGTGTACTGTATGCCGGCCGCCGCTCGCCCAGATGCAGGCACGCGCGGGGCGGTCGACACGGCACGGGTGTGCCGGCGCACGCCCCTCGCATTGACGCCGCGCGCCATCACCGCTAGCCTGTGCCGACGCGCCACCCGCAGACCACTTTCGAAAGCCCGAGCCGGCCCGCCATGGAAGACCGCCCAATCTCAGCCGACCGCGCGCAGGCCACGCCTGCCGAGGACGACCCCGGCGAAAGTACCCCTCCCAGACGTGGCCCATACCCCGGGGCGCGCCCATGAGCGCGCTCACCTGGGTGGTCATCGCCGCGCTGATCCTGGTCAACGCGCTCTACGTGGCGGCTGAATTCGCCGCCGTCAGCGCCCGCCGCAGCCGGGTCCGGCAGCTGGCCGACGGGGGCAGCCGGCGGGCGCGCCTCCTGATGCCGGTCCTGGATGACGCCCAGCGCCTGGACCGCTACGTCGCGGCCTGCCAGATCGGCATCACGCTGTCCAGCCTGGTGCTGGGCGCGTTCGGGCAGGCCACCCTGGCCAAGGATCTCGTGCCGCTCTTCGCGGAGCTCGGCGGCATGCAGGAGGCGGCCGCGCAGTCGACGTCCGCCATCGTCGTGCTGGTGGGGCTGACGGTCCTGCAGGTGGTGTTCGGCGAGCTGGTGCCCAAGTCCCTGGCCCTGCAGTTCTCCACGCAGACCGCGCTGTACACGGTCACGCCCATGCGCTGGTCGCTGGTGTTCTTTGCCGGGGCCATCAAGGTGCTCAACGGCAGCGGGCTGGCCATTCTCCGGTGGCTGCGGGTGCCGCAGGGGGGCCACCGGCACATCCATTCGCCGGACGAGATCGAGCTGCTGATCGCCGAGAGCCGCGACGGCGGCCTGCTGGAGGCCGACGAGCACCAGCGCCTGCACGCGGCGCTGCGCTTGGCGTCGCGCACCGCGGGCGAACTGATGGTGCCGCGCCGCTACGTCATGGCCGTGGACATCCGCGAGCCGCTCGACCGCCTCCTGGACCGCATCGCCGGCAGTCCCTACACGCGCGTGCCGGTGTGCGACGGCGCGCTCGACAACATCGTCGGCGTGGTCCACACCAAGGACCTGATCACGCGGCACCTCGAGGACGGTGGCATCTCGTCGCTGGCGGAGGTCATGCGCCCGGCGGTCTTCGTCCCGGAGAACCTCACGGCGGACCGGCTGCTGGCCGTGCTGCGCGCGCAGCGCCGCCACCAGGCCATCGTCATCGACGAGTACGGCGGCGTCGAGGGGCTGGTCACGCTCGAGGACGTGCTGTCGGGCCTGCTGGGCGGCGTCGGCGACGAATTCAAGCACGGTCAGCCGGAGCCCGAGCGCCTGCCCGACGGACGGATCCGCCTGCCGGGGCTGATGGGGCTGGACGGCAGCGAGCGCTGGACCGGCGCGCGCTGGGAGGGCGAAGCCGCGACGATCGGCGGGCTGGTCACCGAGCTGCTCGGCCGCATCCCCACCCTGGGCGACCGGGCGACGATCGACGGCGCGACCCTCGAGATCGAACGCATGGACGGCCACGCCGTGGTGTCGGTGCTCGTGACGCCGGCCGCGCCGGGGACGGGGGACCGCTGACATGGACGTCCTCGTCCCCATCCTGGTCATCGTGGTGCTGGTGCTGCTGAACGGCCTGTTCGTGGCGGCCGAGTTCGCGATCGTCGGCGTGCCGCGCGCCACCATCGAGCGCCTGGCCTCGCGGGGTGACCGGCGGGCCCGCCAGGCCTGGGGCATCATCCGCAACCCGCGCCGCCTGGACCGGTTCATCGCCACCGCGCAGCTGGGCATCACCCTGGCCAGCCTGGGGCTGGGCATGTACGGCGAGCACGCGCTGGCCGGGTGGATCGCCGCGGGCCTGGAGCTGACGGGGGTGTCCGCCTGGATCGCCACGCACGTGCTGGCCAGCATCCTCTCGGTGGCGGTCCTGACCTACATCCACATCGTGGTCGGCGAGATGGTCCCCAAGTCGCTGGCGCTGATGTCGGCCGACCGGACCGTGCTGTGGATCACGCCCCCCATGCTCTGGATCCAGTACGCCATGTGGCCGCTGGTCGTGGGCCTGAACGCCATCGGCAACGGCGCCATGCGCCTGCTGGGCGTCCGCCGCGAACGGGATGCCGGCCAGCTGCACACCTCGGCCGAGATCGCCTACCTGGTCCGCGAGAGCGAGGAGGGCGGCCTGCTGCGGGCCGAGGCGGGCCGCGTACTGCGCGACCTGTTCGAGTTCGGCGAGCTGACCGCCGGCATGGTCATGGTGCCGCGCGTCCGCGTGAAGGGCCTGCCGGTCGGGGCCACGGCAGACGAGGTGTCCGAGCGCGTCCGCGCCTCGCAGCACACGCGCTACCCGGTGTACGAGGACGACCTGGACCACATCCTCGGCATGATCCACATCAAGGACCTGTTCCCCCTCCTGCGCGAGGGCCGGCCCCTGTTGCGTGATGACGTGCGCCCGCTGCCCTACCTGCCCGAGACGGCGGAGCTGGACACGGTGCTGGCGACGATGCGCCGCGAGCAGGCGCAGATGGCCGTCGTCATGGACGAGCACGGCGGCACCGCCGGCGTCGTCACGCTGGAGGACCTGTTCGAGGAGGTTGTCGGCGACATCGACGACGGCGGCGCAGACGTGCCCGACCTGGCCTGGCGCGCCCCGGGCATCCTGCAGGTCCGCGGCACCGCGCGGCTGAACGAGGTCGGCGAGATGTTCGGGGTCTCGCTCGAGCACCAGGATGTGGACACCGTCAGCGGCCTGGTACTGGCGCGGCTGGACCGGCCGCCGGTCGTCGGCGACGAGGTCGCGTGCGGCCTCATCCGCTTCACCGTGACGGAGGTCGACGGGCATGGCGTGGGGGCGGCGCGGGCCGTGCGCAGCGAGGCGCCGGCGGCCACGCCGGCGCCGGATGGCTCTTCCTGACGCGTCTTCTACCGCCCGTCCTCGGGCGCGCGGATCCGCCGCCAGACCTCATCGATCGTGAACGGCTCGCCGCCCGCCACGAACGTGGCGCGGTGCCGCCAGAGATCGCCGTCCATCTCACACGCGAACGTGATGACCTGGCCGACCAGCGCCTTCAGCCAGTGGTAGGTCACGGTCTCGGTGTAGGCACCGGACTTCGGCTCGTAGGCGTAGGTGCCCCCGCCGGCCGGCGACAGCGACCCGGTCCCGGCCGGGGCCCCGAACGCGAAGTGCCCGCCGGCAAGCACCTTGACGGCCGGCTGTTGTCCCGGCTGCGGTGCCGGTTGCACGCATTCCCAGGCGCCCTCCAGCGGTGGGCGGGTGCCGGCGCAGCCGGTCAGCACAGTCAGCATGGTCACCGCGAGCAGGAACAGCGGCAGGGCACGGACGGTGAGGCGACGGTCGCGGCTTGGCATGATGGGGCCTTTCGTTGCGGGTTGGCAGTCTGGCGATCTATCGCGCGGCCACCGGCTCGCGGCCGGTCGCGCCACCGGGGACTTGCGCCGGCACAAGTCCCACGAACACGCCCCATGCCTGCGCGACGTGCGCCGGCACACGCGCGCTTCATCCCAGCAGCGCCCCCTTCACCAGCCCGGTCTCCTCCGCCGTCAACGCGATGGTCGCGCTCAGGAACGGCGGCGCGTTCATCGTGAAGGTCATGTCCCAGCCGCCGTCACGATCGGCGCGCGCAACGATGCGCAGCGTCTCGTCGCTGATGGTCCAGTCGAAGGCGGGGTCATCGGCGCCGGCCTTGACCTGCGCCAGCGACGGCGGCGCCAGGCCGACCGTGAAGCCGTCGTTGATGCCTTCCTCGATCGTCGTGATCAGCAGGATCAGGCGGCCGTCGGCGTAGTCCATGACGTGCATGACGTGGCCGTCGCGGTCCAGGATGAGGGTGCCGGAGTCCATGGGTTGTCCTTCTGGCTGGGGGGTCGGCCTCGTCGGCCCGTCGGGAGACAAGGAAACCACCCCGGCGCCCAGGGGCCGGGGTGGTTGCTGCAGCAGATCAAGTCCGGGCGCGCGCCGGGGCCGCCCGGTTGCGCCGGCGCAACTCCGCACCATGCCGCGCCGCCTGCTACTTCCGCAGCGGCTCCGCCACCGGCGCACCAACGCTGGCGGCCGGCGCGTCGCCCGCCAGCGGGGCCTTCTTCTGGCCCGCGCCCATCGAGCAGTTGCCCTCGAAGAAGACGCCCTCGTCGATGACCAGGCGCTTGGTCTTGATGTCACCTTCGACATGCGAGCCGCTCTGCAGCTCGATCTTGTTCTCGGCGACAATGTTGCCGAAGAGCTGGCCGCCGATGATGGCGTTCTTCACCGTGCAGTTGGCGTGCACGACGCCGGTCTTGCCGATGACCAGGCTCTCGGGGTTGCCAATGGTCCCGCGGTACTCGCCCTCGATCCGCAGCGTGCCTTTGACGTCGATCTTGCCGTCGAACTTGCATCCCTGCGCGATGATCGAGGTCTGGCCGGCGTTGACCGTCTGGTTTTCCGGTTCTTTCCCGAACATGAAGCGTTCCTCCTTGGGGCCGCGGCGGCACGCGCCGCGACGATGGTCGTACCAGGGCCGTACTATGCCCTACCGTGCCGCGGGTTCGCCACTGATATATTGGCGCGGGTCCACCGCCACGCCGTGGCGCCAGACCTGGAAGTGCAGCTGCGGCGCCGGCGCCCGGCCGGTGCGGCCCATCTTCGCCACCTGTTCGCCGGCGCGCACGTGGTGGCCGGGGCCTACCTTGATCGACTGGCAGTTCGCGTAGATCGTCACCCAGTCCAGGCCGTGGCGGATCTCCACGTACTTGCCGAGCACCTCGTCCTCGCCGACAAAGTCGACATCGCCGGCGGCGGCCGCCACCACTTTCGCGCCCTCGGTCCCGGCGATGTCCACACCCGGATGGCCTTCCCGGCCGCGGGCCGGGTCGCCGGGCTCGAACCCGCGCACGATCACGCCGGCGGCGGGCCAGCGCGAGGGCGGCGCGCCGGGCTCGGCCTGGCCCCCGTGCGGGTCGGCGATGTCGGGGGCCGTGACCCCGCTGGGCGGCGGCGCGTCGACCGACACGACCCCCGCCGGCAGGTCGCAGACCGAGTCGGCCTGCGCGTCGGCGCCGGCCGTGGCGCGCGTCAGGCCGAGCATCGCCAGCAGGTCGTCCTGCAGCGCGCGTGTGCGGTCCAGCTCTTCGCGCAGGGCGCTTGCGGCCAGGGCCTCGGCGCGGGCTGCCGCCAGCTCCCGTTCCAGCTCGGCGATGCGCGCTTCGTGGTTGCGGCCGCGCACCACCCCGGCCACCAGCAGCGCCGCCACCACCCAGGTCACCACCAGCCCGCCGCCCAGCAGCAGCAGCATCGGGCGGGGCAGGCGGAACTCGCGCGGCCGCCCGCCGCCGTCAGCGCCGATCGTCACACGGGTCCGCCGTGGAGTGCCCATCGCCCATCCCCTCCAGGTCGATGATGGCGGTGTCGCCGTCGCCGTCCTCGATCAACGCCACCTGCACGCCACCCTCGCGCGCGCGCGGCAGCCACAGATCGAACGTCGCGCCGGGCCCGGCCTGTTCACGCAGCTCGATGCGCCCGCCGTGCTCGTGCACGATGCGCGCGACGATCGACAGGCCCAGCCCCGTGCCCTTGCCGTAGTCCTTCGTCGTGAAGAACGGCAGGAAGATGCTCGCGCGCGTGGCGGGCGGGACACCGGGGCCGCTGTCGGCCACGACCAGGCGCAGTTCGCCGGGGCCGCCGTCCTCGATGGTGATGGCCACCTGGCCCCCCGCGCCGCTGCCCTCCATCGCGTCCATCGCGTTGACCAGCAGGTTGAAGACCACCTGCTCCAGTTCGTTGCGGTTGCCGTAGACCCGCGCCGCCGTGCGCGCCTCGACGGTCACCTCGATTCCCGCCACCGTCAGGTTCTTCTCCATCAGGTAGACGGTGTCGCGCACGATCGCGGCCAGGTCCAGCGCCCCGCGCTCGGTGCCCGTCGGCCGCGCGAAGTTGAGCAGGCCCTTGATGATGCCGCGGCACTGCTCGGTCTGGCGGATGATGCGGCGGATGTCGTCCTGCTCGTCCTCGTTGTGTGCCGACTCCTCCAGCATCTGCGCCGAAAGCAAAATCGCGCCCAGCGGTGTGTTCAGCTGGTGCGCGATGCCTGCGGCCAGCTGGCCGATGCCCACCAGCTTCTCGGTCTCGCTCAGGCGGCTCTCGAACTGCTTTTCGCTGGTGATGTCGCGCGCGATCACGACGTGCGTCATCTCGCGTTCGGCCAGCGGGCCGCTTCCGGGCAGGATCGTCGTGAAGATCAGCGACAGCAGCCGCGGCGCCGCACCCTCCTGCGGCACCGTCACCTCGTAGGCCAGGCCGCGGCGAGCCTTCGCCACGTCGGCGAAGATCTGCGCCATGTCCAGGTGCAGCTCGGGCACCACCTCCTGGAGAGGGCGGCCCAGCACATTGCGCCGCGGCTGGTGGAAGAGATCCTCGGATTTCTTGTTCCACTCGAGCACGCGCCCCTGGCCGTCCAGCAGGAAGATCGCCTCTCCGGCGTGGTTGATGATGCTGCGGTACTTCTGCTCGCTGCGGCGCAGCCGCAGTTGCCCCAGTTCCCGCAGGCGCAGACGCGCGTAGGCACTCCAGCCGACAACCAGGAACAGGAACTGGAACACGCCGCTGCCCAGCACGTCGCGCAGCGCCTGGCCGCCGCGCCACTCGGCCTGCCACAGGCCGCGCAGCGAGCCGGCCTGCGCATAGTCACCACTCAGCTTCACCAGCGTCGCGACCAGGAACCCGAGCGACGCCGCGACCAGCACGCCCAGCAGCAGGCGCAACAGCAGCACCCGGCCCAGCCAACTTGCCAGTCGCCTCACAGCTCCGTGTCCACTCCCATGATCTGCAGCAGGCGGATCAGGTCGCTGTCGTTGAAGAAGCGCACGCTGACCGTGCCCTTGCCGGTCTTCGCATCGCGCTCGATCGTCACCGGCGAGCCGTACACCGCCTCGGCCCGCTGCACCAGCGCGCGCAACGTCGGATCATCGCTGCCCGTCCCCTGCGCGCCGCGCTTCTTCGCCGACTTGCGCGCTGGCTTCGCGCCGCCCGCGCGCACGCGCCGTTCGCAGTCGCGCACCGACAGCCCGCGCGCGCGGCACATCTTCGCCAGCGCCACGCGCGCCGCACCAGGCGGCAGCCCCAGCAATGCCTTGCCGTGGCCCGTGGTGAGGTGGCCATCCTGCAGCAGGTCGAGGATCTCGTCCTCGAGCGACAACAGGCGCAGCAGGTTCGCCACGGTGCTGCGGTTGCGGCCGAGCATCGCCGCCACCTCCTCCTGCGTGGCGCCGTAGTCGTTCATCAACTGGCGGTAGGCGGTGGCCTCCTCGACCGGACCGAGGTCCTCGCGCTGGATGTTCTCCAGCAACGCCACCTTCAGTGCCTCGGTCTGCGCGTAGCTGACCACCAGCGCCGGCACGTCGGCCAGGCCTGCCAGCTTGGCCGCGCGCACGCGGCGCTCGCCGGCCACCACGCAGTATTCCAGTGTCGCGGTGCTGCCCTCTTCGCCCGGGGCCCGGGTGGCCGTCTCGCCGGGGCCCAGGCGGCGCACCAGCACGGGCTGCAGCACGCCGACCTGCCGGATCGAGTCTGACAACTCCTGCAACTCATTGTCGTGGAATATTTTACGCGGCTGGTTGGGGTTGACGCCGATGACGGCCAGGGGCACGTGCAACGGCTGGCCGGCGAGCGCTGCCGCGGCCTCCGGGCCGGCGCGCTCCTGATCTGCCGACTGGGGCGGCACGCCCCTGAGGTCGGCCCCCTGGATCAGCGCCGAGAGCCCCTTGCCCAGCACGTTTTTGCGGTTCGCGGGCGTGTTCATCGTCGTTGCCCCGGCGGCGCGAGGCCGCAACCTGTTGTGGGGTTATGGGTTGTCTGCGATGACCTCTTTCGCGAGGTCCAGATAGCACAGTGAGCCGATGCACTCGACGTCGTATAGGCAGATCGGCTGTCCGAACGAGGGCGCCTCACTCAGCCGGACGTTGCGCGGGATGCGGGTCTCATAGACCATCTCGCCGAAGAAATCGGTGGCCTCGTCCGCGACCTGGTTGGACAAGCGCAGGCGGCGGTCGAACATCGTCAGCAGCACGCCCTCCAGCCGCAGGTCCTTGTTCAGGCCCCTCTGCACCAGTTGCACCGTGCTGAGGAGCTGGCTCAACCCCTCCAGGGCGTAGTACTCGCACTGGATCGGGATCAGCACCGAATCGGCCGCCGTCAGCGCGTTGAGCGTCAGCAGCCCCAGCGAGGGCGGCGTGTCGATGAGGATGAACTCGTAGCGCCCGCGCAGCGGCGCCAGCGCGCGCTTCAGGAACCCCTCCCGGCTCTCCTCGCCCACCAGCTCGATCTCGGCGCCGGCCAGCCGGCGGTCCGTGGTGAGCACGTCCAGGTACGGCAACTTGGTGTTCTGAACGGCTTCGCCGAAGGCGGCCGCGCCGAGAAGAAACTCGTAACTCGTTTTATCGCCTGCGGATGCCCCGACGCCGCTGGTTGCGTTGCCCTGTGGGTCGAAGTCCAGCAGCAGGGTCCGGCGCTCGGCGACGGCCAGGCTGGCGGCCAGGTTCACGGCGGTCGTTGTCTTGCCGACGCCGCCCTTCTGGTTCGAGATGGCCACGATCTTGGTCATGGCGGGGATGCCGCCTTTCCGTTGGGAGGCTGGGTTCTGGGATGGGACCGACAATCTACCGGGGCGCGACGGGGCCCGTCAAGACACGCCGGGAGTTGTTCGCGGGTTGTCCGCCGGGAATGTTCCACGTGGAACCGCGGGGTGACGGATTTCGGGGAGGTGGGGGTGGCGACCGGCGTCCGGGGCCCGGTTGGCGGCGGGGTTTCGGCATGTTCCACGTGGAACATCGGAAGGCGTGTGTGTAGGAAGGGGGGGGTGGGGATGTCGGGGGCGATGAGCGGGCGGGCCGCGATCCCGACGGGCGGGCGCGCCGGTTGAGGCGAGCGGAACCCAACCGGCGGTGTGCGCCCGGGTATTGTTCCACGTGGAACATCGAGGGCCTCGCGCCGGCGGGATCGCCGCGAGGCCACACATCCCCGGATGGGCGGTGTTCCACGTGGAACATCCGCCACGCCCTACCCCTGCGCGTCCGCCCCCAGGATCTGGTGCCGCGTGACGAAGAGCCCCGCCGCCCCGGCGCCGGCGCCGGCGCCGGCGCCCGCATTCCCGGCTGGCGCCAGGTAGCGCCCCCCGAACGAGCGGAATCCGAGCCCCCCGCAGGCGAACGCCTCTCCCGCCGCGGGTACCTCCAGCTCCGCGGACAGCCCGGCGGCGGTCACGCCCTCGGCCGGCTGGAAGCGTACGATCCCGATGTCTCCCCCCGGCGCCCGCGCCGCCGCGGGAACGGCGACCTCGAGACCGCCGAGAATCGCCGCCTCGGAAAGCCGCAAAGCCTTGAGGGTGAACAGGATCGGAGAATTGTCCGCCCCTGCCTCGGGGTACGCGCCCTCTCCCCAGCGCGCCGCGACGACCCGGAATCCCGGCGCCCCCGGCAGGCGCGCCAGCCGCTCCAGGAACCAGGCGCGCTTGGTGCGCGGCTCGACCAGCGTGGCCTCCACCTCGACCCCGCGCCCGGCCAGGAGCACCCGCCACACGAACGCGGGCAGGCCGCCCCCCGAGCCGAGATCGAACCAGCGCACCTTGCCGCCAGCCACCAATTCGGCCCCTGCGCCCCCCCACCACAGGTCGAACGCGTCGGCACACTGGGCGATGAGCTGGTCGGCCGCCGCCGGCGCGTCCCGGCGCGACAGCAGGTTGATCTGGCGGTTCCAGCGCAGCAGCTCGGCGCGGTACGCCGCCAGCGGCCCGGAGGGCGCACCGCGGTCAGCAGCCCTGGTCATCGTCGCCTCCGGGCCGGGCCCCCGCGCGGCCGCCGCCGCGGTGCCGCCGCAGGAGCACGGTCAGCACCGCCAGGTCTCCGGCCCGCACGCCGTCGATGCGCCCGGCCTGCCCCAGCGTCGCCGGCCGGATGCGCGCCAGCTTCTCCCGCGCCTCGAAGCTCAAGGCGGACATCGCGTTATAGTCAAGGTCGGCCGGCAGCTCGCGCCCGTCCAGCAGGGCGCCCTGCGCCAGCAGCCGCACCTGCTTGGCGATGTAGCCACCATAGCGCAGCCCGTTCTCGACCTGCGCCTCGGCCCCGCGCCGTACGTGGGGCGACGGCGCGGCGGCCGCCAGTTCCGCCCGCAGGGTATCCAGCCGCGGGCCCGTCGCCGGGTCCGCTGCGGTGGCCGCCGCCAGCGCCGCAGGCAGATCCACCCCCGGATATGCCAGGTAGCGGGCGGCGCTCACGGAATCGCCGTCGCCGCCGGGCCTGACCCGCGCGGTCGCCAGCAGCAGGGCCAACCCTTCGGCGTAGGCCGCTCGCGCCAGCAACACCTGGCGCCCGCGCGCATCCAGCAGGCCCAGCTCGAGCGCCAGCGGCCCCAGCCTCTGCTCCGCGTTGTCGCAGCGCAGGTGCAGCCGATGCTCGGCCCGCGAGGTGAACATGCGGTACGGCTCGGTGATCTCCTTGGTGACCAGGTCGTCGACCAGCACGCCCAGGTAGGAGGTGTCCCGCGCCAGCGCCAGGGGCGCCGCGCCCCCGAGCGAGCGCACCGCATTCACGCCGGCCACCAGCCCCTGCGCGCCCGCCTCCTCGTAGCCCGAGGTGCCCAGCACCTGTCCGGCAAGATAAAGCCCCGCAACAAGTTGCGACTCAAGGCCACCAGAAACCTGCCACGATGGCACGCTGTCATATTCCACCGCGTACCCGTAGCGGGCCAGCCGGGCGCGCTCCAGCCCCGGCAGCGTGCGGACGATGGCCTCCTGGACATCGGCCGGCAGGCTGGTCGACAGGCCGTTGACGTAGATCTCGGGATCGTCACGCCCCTCGGGCTCCAGGAACAGCAGGTGCCGCTCCTTGTCGGCGAAGCGGACCACCTTGTCCTCGATCGACGGGCAGTAGCGCGGCCCGCGCCCCTCGATGATGCCGCCGAACAGCGGCGAGCGCGCCAGGTTCGCGCGGATCAGCGCGTGCGTCGCCTCGCCCGTCCACACCTGGTGGCAATCGACCTGGCGCGGCGCGAACGACAACGTGCGCAGCGAGAACGGCTGCGGGTCGGCATCGCCCGGCTGCGGCTGCAGACGCGCGAAGTCGAGCGAGTCGCGCCACAGCCGCGGCGGCGTCCCGGTCTTCAGCCGCCGCAGCTCGAACCCCAGCCGGCGCAGGCTCTCGCTGATGCCTTCGGCGCTGGCCGCGCCTTCGCGCCCGCCGACCGTGCGCGTGTCCCCCACATGCATCAGCCCGCGCATGAACGTTCCCGAGCTGAGCACGACGCGCGCCGCACGCACTTCGCGGCCGTCAGCCAGGCGGACGCCGTGGATGTGGCGGCGCGGGGCATCACTTGTGCCGCTCGCCTCACGTGCGCCGGCGCACGTCGCCGCGTCCGGGTTGGTCGCGCGCGCGTCGGCGCCACTTGCGCCACTTGCGCCACTTGCGCCGGCGCAAGTCGCCGCGTCGCCACCATCGCGTCCCTCGACCAGGATCTCCGCCGCATCGCCTTCGATCACGACCAGCCCGTCCTGCGCGCACACCACCTCGCGCATGTACCGCTGGTACGCGTGCTTGTCCGCCTGCGCGCGCGGCGACTGCACCGCCGGGCCCTTCTTCGTGTTCAGCACGCGGAACTGGATGCCGGTCGCGTCGATGGCCTGCGCCATCTGCCCGCCCAGCACGTCGATCTCGCGCACCAGGTGGCCCTTGCCCAGCCCGCCGATGGCGGGGTTGCACGGCATGCGCCCGATCTCCGCAATCGCGTGGGTGACCAGCGCCGTGCGCGCGCCCAGCCGCGCGGCGGCCAGCGCCGCCTCGATGCCGGCGTGTCCGCCGCCGACCACCAGGACGTCGAAAGCCGACGGCGCGCGATCGCGGGCCGCCGGCGCACCATCACCAGCGGCGGCCCCGCCACCGCCGTGCGCGCGGCCGCTGCCGTCATGATCGAACCCGTCGCGCTGCCCGCCTGGCATCATCCGCCTATTTTCCCACGCAAAAGCGCTTGAAGATCCCGTCGAGCATCTGCTCGGAGAACACGCGCCCGGAGATCTCCCCCAGCCGCGCCAGCAGCGATGCCAGCAGCGTGCCCAGCACCTCGGCGCCGGGCGCCGTGTGGCCGGCGGGCACATCGAGCATCGCCACCAGCTGCACCAGCTCGTCGCGGCACTCCAGCAGGCGTTGGCGATGCCGCTCGTTGAGCACCACGCCCAAGTTCATGGCCTCGTCCAGACCCCAGGCCGTGATCTGCCGCTCGATGGCGTCCCACAGCGCGTCGAGCCCCTCGCCGGTGAGGCTCGAGGTGGCGATGGCGCCCGTGGCGCCGGCCGCCCCACTTGCGCCACCATCCCCACTTGCGCCACCATCCCCACTTGCGCCGGCGCAAGTCGCCCCCTCCGCGCGTGTGCCGGCGCACGCCACCAGGTCGCACTTGGTCAGCACGCGCAGACTTGCGCCGGCGCCAGTGGTGGCGTCGGCCGCGTGGGCCGCGCCTTCCGCCTTCCCGCCGCGTGCGCCGGCGCACGTCGTGTCGGCCGTGCCCGCGCTCCCGATCCGCGGCCACGCCACCGCCGCGCCATCGCCGCGCGCCTCGGCCACCAGCAGCACCAGGTCGGCGTCGCTGGCGGTGGCCCGCGCCCGCTCGATGCCGCGGGCCTCCACGCGCGCGGCCGCCTCGCCGGCCGGCGCCACCACCTCGCGCAACCCCGCCGTGTCGTGCAGCACGTACAACCTGCCGCCACGGCGCACCTGCGCGGTGACCACGTCGCGGGTCGTGCCCGGCTCGGTGTCGACCAGCGCGCGGTCGCTGCCGGCCAGGCGGTTGAACAGCGAGCTCTTGCCCGCGTTGGGGGCGCCGGCCAGCGCCACGTGGATGCCTTCGCGCAGCAGGCGGCCGGCCGGGGCCAGGTCCAGCAGGCGGTCGATGCCCTCGCGGGCCTCGTCCAGGACCAGGCGCGCTTCGGTGGTGGGAACATCGACTTCCGGGGCGTCGTCGTCGCTGAATTCGAGGGAGCCCTCGAGCCGGGTCAGCAGGTCCAGCAGCGGCCACTCGACGGCGCCCAGTTCGGCATCCAGGCCGCCGCGCAGCTGGGCCACCGCCGCGCGCGCGGCCTGCTCGCTGCCGGCCTGGATCAGGTCCGCCACGGCCTCAGCCTGGTCCAGCGTCAGGCGCCCGCTCAGGAAGGCGCGGCGGGTGAACTCGCCGGGCGGGGCGGCTTCCGCGCCGGCGGCCTGGCAGGCCCGCACGGCCAGGGCCGCCACCTGCCGGCCGCCGTGGCAGAAGATCTCCACGGTGTCCTCGCCGGTGTAGCTGTGGGGGCCAGGCAGGTACAGCACCAGGACCTCGTCGATGATGTCAAGTCGTTGCTCTACATCGTCTTGAGTTGCAGATGGCCAGTGCAGCATACCGTATACAGCGCCGCGGGAACGCAGGGCCGGGCCCCGGAACACGCAGCCGGCGATGGCGGCGGCCCGCTCTCCGCTCAGGCGGATGACCGCCAGGCCGCCTTCGCCCTCGGGGGTGGCGCGGGCCACGACCGTCGGCTGGGGTACCTGCGGATCCTCGTCATGCCTCGTCATCACGGCCCCCCTTTACGAAAGGGAGCGGCACCTGCGCGCCGCTCCCGTCCGAACCCGCACGCCGCCGCCGGCGGCCGGCGCTCAGACCTCGCCCGCGCCGTCGTCGTGGCTGTCGTCATCGCTGCGGGCGATGACCACGTGCTTGCCGCCCGAATCGATCACCGTGTAGGTGGTGATGTCGGGCATCTCCTCGGCCAGCAGGTGCACGACGCGGCGCTCGCGCGCATCCATCGGCTCCATGTGGTAGGCCTCGCCGGTGGCCCGGACCTCGGCGATCGCCTCGACGGCCCGGTCGCGCAGCGAGTCCTCGCGGCGGATGCGGTAGTCGTTGATGTCCAGGTTCATGCGCACGCGGTCGCCGGCCGCGTTGCTGGCCATGCGCTCGACCAGGTGCTCGACCGCCTCGGCGGTCTGGCCCCCACGGCCGATCAGCATGCCGGCGCTGTCCTCGTCCACCGACACCTTCACGGCGTGGTACTCGCCGGGGATGGTCTCGCACTCGCACGGGAAGCCCGCGCGCGCCAGCATCCCGTTCGTCAGCTCGGTCAGCAGGGCCGGCTGGCCCGCCTCGTCCACGGCCGTCAGCGCCTTCGCGTAGTCCGTGGCGGCGATGCCCGAGGCGATCACCTCGTCCGCCGTGTTGCGGTAGGAACGCGGCGCGTCGTAGCCCGCCGAGCGGCCGGCAGGACTCGAAGCGGCCCGCGACGCCTCGGCCTCGCCGCGCAGCGCGGCCGCCGCCTGACGCTCGACCACCGCGCGCGAGTGCTTCGTGCGCGCCGGCTTGAAGACGGCCCCGGCCGTGGCCGGCGACTCCTGCTCCACGCGCGGCAGCGCCGAACCGGTCACCGGCTTCGGGCGCCGCGCGCCCAGCCCGCCCCAGGCCTTCGGCTTGGCCTTCAGGGGAACATTCGCCACCACGGCGGTCTCGATCACCTCGGACTCGACCGCAGGCCGGGCTTCGCCCTCACCCGTGTCGGAGCCCGTGACCGCGGTGTGCTGCTCGCGGCGCGAACGCTGTTCGCGGGCCTGCTCCCGCGGCACCGCCGCCTCGAGATCGGGCGCGTCATTCACCACGAACTCGTCCGCCTCGACCGGCGCGAACGCCTCGCGGCCCTCCGCCTGGTCGCGACCGCCGCGCTCGCCGCCGCGGCCACGGCCGCCGCGGCTGCCCCGCCGGTTGCGGTCGCCACGGTCCTCGCGCTCACCGCGCTCACCGCGCTCGGTGCGCTCCGGTGCCTCCGCCGTCACCCCGGCCACCACGAAGTTGTCGGCTGCCACGTCGAACGACACGCTGCCGTTGGCCTGCGGCTGGCCTTCGCGCGGGGCGCCCCCCTCCGAGCGTCCGCGGCCACCGCGACCACGGCCGCCGCGCCGACGTCGCGTGCGAGGGCCCTCGGCCCCCTCCTCGCGATCCTCGCGCGGACGCGCCACCGGCGTCTCGTCGCCGGGGCGGTCGCGCCCGTCCCGGGCGCCGCGACCACCGTCACGACCACCGTCACGACCGCCATCACGACCCCCGCGGGCCTCGTTGCGCACCTCGCCCCGGGCGTCGCGGCTGCCGTCGCGCGCACCGTCGCGACCGCCGCGCTCCCGGCCGCCATCGCGGCCTCCGTCACGACCGCCGTCCCGCGCGCCGTCACGACCGCCGCGCTCCCGGCCGCCGCTGCGGCCCGCGTCGCGACCCCCGTCACGCGCACCATCGCGACCGCCGTCGCGCGCGCCATCGCGCGCACCATCACGCCCGCCCCTGCCGCCGCGCCCGCGCCCGGAGGCGCCCTCGGCCGTCAGGTCGTGCGCGCGGTGCTCGTCGTCGCGACGGCCCCCGCGGCCGCCGAAGCGGCTGCCGCCGCGCGAGCGGCGCTTGGTGACCAGCACCTTCGCCTGCCGCGTGCCGATGAACCCCATGAGCCCCGCGCGGGGCTCTTCCAGGACCTTGATCTCGACTTCGTCCCGCCGCAGACCCAGCTGCAGCAGGGCTTCGGACACCGCCAGATCGACGGTCTTGCCCTTGGTTTCGATTGAGTCGCTCATGCCTTGACTGCGCCTCCAGGGACCGTCGTTTTCATGATCCGCCACGATTGGTACGCCTGCAGTACGTTCTGCACGAACCAGTAGAGGACCAGGCCCGACGGCATGTTGTAGAAGATGAAGACCATCATCACCGGCATCAGCGTGTTCAGCATGGCCATCTGACCGCCGCCGGTGGTCGGGGTGAACTTGGTCTGGAAGTACATCGCGATGCCCATCAGGAACGGCAGGACGTTCAGGTCCACCGGCAGCCCGAAAGGCGCCATCAGCAACGTGTCCGGCTGCGACAGGTCGCGCATCCAGCCGAAGAACGGCTGGCCGCGCAGCGAGACCATGTGGCTGAGCGCCTGGTACAGCGCGATGAAGACGGGAGACTGCACGAGCAGCGGCCAGCAGCCAGACAGGGGATTGACCTTCTCCTCCTGGTACAGCTTCATGGTCGCGGCGCTGAGCTTCTCCTTGTCGTTCTTGTACTTCTCCTGCAGGGCCTTCAGCTTGGGCTGAAGCTCCTGCATCTTTTTCATGGACTTGGTCGAGGTCTGCGTGAGCGGGTAGAACATCAGCTTCGTCACGATGGAGAAGAAGATGATGACCAGGCCGTAGTTCGGGATCACCTTGTACAGCAGGTCCATGCCCCACAGCACGAGCTTCGAGAGCGGGCGCACCCACTTCCAGCCCAGGTCCATGGCGTTTTCCAGACCCTGTCCGTAGACGTTGAGCAGATCGGCCTGCTGGGGGCCGACATAGAGCTCGAGGCGCGCGCCGGCGATGCCGCCGGTTGTGCGTCGCGCGGGAAGATCCAGGGCCCAGGACTGGGCCAGCTGGTCCTTGTTCCCGCCGAGGCGCACCGTGCCCTCGACCGGTCCCCCCTGCTCGAGGGGGACAATGCCTGCGATCATGAAATAGCGGTCCTGCAGGCCGGCGTAGCGGATGGATCCGCGCCACTGGCCCTCGACTTTCGCGACGTCCTTCTTGAGGTCCTCGCGCTTGCGCAGGTGCAGGTCCTCTCCGATGCCCGCGAACGCGCGCAGCATCGCCCGCTCCTGCTTCTCGTGGCGGGAGACCTGCGCGATGCCGCGGTTCCACCCGAACCGCACCGCATCGGCGTTGCCGGTCTGCGCCATCAGGTTGGCCACGGCCACGCCGTCGCCGCCCAGCTCCAGGTCGACTGTGACGCCGTGCGACGCCGAGTCGAACGTGAAGATCTTCCGCACTTCCAGGCCGCCGCGCGTGCTGCCGCGCAGGGTCAGGGTGCGCTTGCCGTCGCCGGGCGCCAGCGTAAGGTCGCCCTGGTCGGCCGTGTACGGGAAGGTGGCCAGGTCCATCTCCGTGGCGCGGAAGACGATCTTGTCCGCGCCGCCGTCGAAGCCCTGCGGCACCATCTGCAGCGGTTCCCCGCGCCAGCTCTTGTGCTCGAGCAGCTCCCAGCCGCCCACCACGCCGCCGCGGGTCTCGATGCGCGCCCGATATAGCGGCGTGGTCACCGTCACGACGGACGGGCCCCCGGCCACCGGCAGCGGTGCCAGCGCCTGCTCCATGGTCATGAACCCGGCCGGGTCCAGCGCCTCGGCGGGGTCTGCCGCGACCGGCGTCGGCGCGGCCGCCTCCAGGCCGGCGCCGGTCGCCGCGGAGGCCGTGGCGTCGTCGGGCCTGGCGCTTTCGGTGGTGGCTGGTTTCTGCTGCGGGGGTTGGGGCGGGTAGATCTGCCCCATGACGAAGTAGTAGCCGATGATGATGACGAAGATCAGCACGAAGCCGATGATCGGGCGCCTATCCATGGGCAATGTCTCCGTGGGTGAGGTGGGCGTCGTCGCCCTTGCGCTCGCGGCATGGCGGCACCGGGTCGATGCCGCCGGGATGCCAGGGATGACAGCGCATCACCCGGCGAAGCGTCAGCCAGCCGCCACGCCACAGGCCGTGCGCGCGGAAGGCCTCGAGGCCATACGCCGAACACGACGGGTGGAACCGACACACCGGCGGCAGCCAGGGTGAAACCACCCGCCGGTAGGCCAGGATCAGCAGGTAGGGCAAACGCCACATACGGTCCTGTGTGGTGCGGCGCCCTGGCAGGAAGTGCAGGAGCGGGCGTGGCGCACCGGTTGAATGGCGAGGCTCCGTCTGGTCGGCGCGCGGCGCGCTGGCGGCGGTGAAGCTGGCGGCGCGGCGTCTCAGGCCTGCGCGCGGTCACCCGGTCCCGCCTCTTCGCGATCGCACATGAGCGCGCGCAGCAGGGTCTCCAGCTCGTCCTGCACCTCGGCAGAGCCGGCCGCGAGAATGTTGCGGCGGGCCACGAGCACAACCCACAGATGCGGCGCCGCCGCTCCGGCGTCTTCTGCCGGCGCCACGGCCACGGACGGCCTCAGCGACATGCTGCCTGCGGCCGCGTTGCGGAGCGTACCCTTGCGGAACGCTTCGCGCAACAAACGCTTCGCCCGATTCCGCTGCACGGCGCCGCCCACTTTGCGGCTGGCCACGACAGCCCGGGCCGCGTCCGCGGCCGGCAACACGTAGACCACCAGAAGGCGCCCGACTGACTTGGCACCTCCGGCGTAGATCTTCTGGAACTCACTCTGTCGAACCAGCGAACGCCAGGCGACGGTTCCGCTCATGATCCCCCGCCCGCGCGTCGCGGCACTGGCCGCATTCGATGGGCCGGGCAGGACTAGGCGGAAATGCGCTTGCGGCCCTTGGCCCGGCGCCGGCTCAGCACGAGGCGACCGCCGCGCGTGGACATCCGCTTGCGGAAGCCATGCCGACGGGAACGCTTGGTGAGGCTCGGTTGGAATGTCCGCTTCACGGAACTCTCCCTCTTGGCTGCGGTCAGGATTCAACAGCGGGGAATGTTAGCGATCCATGGCCGCAGTGTCAAGGAAAACAGGGGGTTATCCACAGGGCCGCCAAACCGCTGCCGCCCCGCAGGGCGCGCCCCGTGGGCGGTCGGGAATTTTACAGAGGTCTAACTTCTTCAACGGCAACACCCCGGCACGGGGCACAAAATTCCGGAGAAAAATCTTGGTCGCCCGCGAAATCGCGTGCTAGTTTCGTCATGGATAGAGCACAACCCAACACGGCGGCACAACAAGTTATCCACAAGCGCCAAGATTTGTGGATAACTTTTTGTTCTCCCGGGACAGACAACATCTATCCTCTTTAAGGACAACGCGTTTCTCGCCTGTTGCTGCGGTGGACAACTTGGGTGTGGGAGCGTGGTTCTGCCCTTCGGGGTGTGGGGAAGACATGTCGGACCTGGACGCTTACTGGCCGGAAATCCTCGATATCGTCCGCCAGCGGGTCGCCATGCAGACCTTCAACACGTGGTTTGCGCCCCTGCAGCCGGAGAATTCGGCCAACGGTTCGCTCAAGGTGACCTGCCCCAACCACTTCTTCCTGGACTGGTTCAGCGAGCACCACTTGGCCGTGCTGAACGAGGCGGGTTCGACCTGCTTCGGGCGCGACGTGGCCTTCTCCCTGAAGATCCAGGACGGCGCCCAGGCCGAGCTGACGCCCCTGACCCCGGAGATGGCCGGCGGGCTGGACGAGCGCCCGGCCGCGGGCCGGGTCGAGGCGGGCGGCGGCGTCCTGCCGGTGCCGGGCGGCGGCCCGGGCGGGTCCGGGGCGATGAACGCGGCCGGCGCGGCCACCCTGGCGGCCCCACCGCGGCCGGCCCACCTGAACCTGAACCCCGACTACACGTTCGCCAACTTCGTGGTGGGCTCGGGCACGGACATGGCGTTCGCGGCGGCCACCGCGGTGGCGCGCAACCCGGGCAGCCACTTCAATCCCCTGTTCATCCACGGTGGGGTGGGGCTGGGCAAGACGCACCTGATGCACGCGGTGGGCAACGCGATCGCCGAGACGCATCCCGGGCGGCGCATCGCCTACATCACCGCCGAGAACTTCATGAACGACCTGATCGGGTCGATCCGCGACAACCGGACGCCCGACTTCAAGCTGAAGTACCGCAGCGTCGACGTGCTGCTGGTGGACGATGTGGCCTTCCTGGCCGGCAAGGAGTCCACCCAGGAGGAGTTCTTCCACACGTTCAACGCGCTGTACGACCTGAAGAAGCAGATCATCCTGACGAGCGACCGCTCGCCCAAGGAGATCACGACGCTGGAGGAGCGGCTGCGTTCGCGCTTCGAGTGGGGGCTGATCACCGATATCCAGCCGCCCAACCTCGAGACGCGCATGGCCATCCTCAAGCGGAAGGTCGAGTCCAACAACATCTACATCACCGACGAGGTGATCGCGTTCATTGCCGAGAATATCACCGACAATATCCGCCGGCTTGAGGGGGCGCTGATCCGCCTGCTTGCATTCGCCAGTCTGACGGGGCGTGAAATATCCCTGGAAATGGCCTCCGAGGTCCTCTCCTCCTTTTTCCAGGGGAATTCATCCGGGCCTGTGAAGATCGCCGATGTGATGAAAGTGGTCGCCGAGGCCACCGACATGACCGTCGATCAGCTCAAGTCCAAGCGACGCACCCAGGACCTAGCCCGGGCCCGTCAGATGGCGATGTACCTGTCACGCGAGATGACCGGCGCCTCCCTCAACCAGATCGGCCGCGCCTACGGCGGCCGCGATCATTCGACCGTCGCGCATGCCTGCCAGAAGATCGGCAAGGACATGCGTGACGACCCGCGCTTCCGCGGCTTCGTCCTTGACCTTCAGGACAAGATCCGCGGGAGGAAGACCTGACCGGGTGGCGCACCCCCACACGGCCAGGCACAGCAACGACGCCGGTTCTCGTCATGGGGGCCGGCGTCGTGGCTTGTCGGCGGTGTTCATGTGCAAGCTCGTGCACCCCGCACACTGTATATCCTTGGGACAACTTCGGGGATGGAACCAGGACAAGTGGCGCATGCCGCGGGGGCAATTCGGGCGGCGGACGGGCATGGGGGAGAAGTCCGAGGTTGTGCGGCGGAGGCCACCGTTTTATCCCCAGCGGCTGCCACCTCGAAACGGTCCCAGGGTGCCCGCCATGGCACCTTCCGCAGGGTTATCCCGGTTATCCACTACCCCTATATCTACGACATCCTTCTATATATATCTCATGAATGAAGAAGGTTCCGGAGGGCCGGATGAGACTCTTGCCTGCCTGCCTGCCATCGCCTATCATGGCCCTCCTGCTCCCAAGGACTGCCACACTCCCACCGGAGGCCGACCGTGAAGTTCGAAATCCAGCAGGAGGACCTGCAGAAGGCCCTCGACGTCATCGCCAACGTGGTCCCGAGCAAGACCACCCTGCCGATCCTCAGCTGCGTCCTGCTGGAAGCGACGAAGGAGAGCCTGACGCTCTCGGCCACGAATCTGGACATCTCGATCACGACCGCCACGACGAAAGCTACGGTGAAGGACCCGGGCCGCGTCGCGATCCCGGCCGTGAAGTTCGTACCGTTCGTGCGCAGTCTGCGGCCGGGTGCGGTGACCATCGCGCAGAAGGGCCAGCAGATCACGCTGACCAGCGGCAAGTCGCGCCTGACCGAGAACACGATGAGCGTGGATGACTACCCGGCGCTGAAGAAGCCGGAGGAAAAGGCAGGCCTGACGATCAAGGCTGCCACGCTGATCGACATGGTCAACGAAACGGCTTACGCCGTCTCGCGCGACGAGACACGCCCGGCGTTGATGGGCATCCAGTGGGAAGTGCGCCCCGAATCGCTGACCCTGGTCGCCACCGACGCGCACCGCCTGGCCCGCAGCCACCGCAAGCTGGCCTGGAAGTTCACCGGTGAGAAGAACCTGATCGTCGACACGAACGGCCTGCGCCAGATCGCGCGCATCGCCGCGGCGGCGAAGGATGAGGACGAGGCCAACACCGACATCAGCATCTTCCTGTCAGCTAGCCAGATCTCCTTCCGCGCGGGCAACACCGTCCTGCAGGTGCGCCAGCTCGAGGGCCCGTTCCCCGACTACCAGGCCGTGCTGCCGAAGGACAACGACAAGCACGTGACCATCGACAAGGCCGACTTCATCCAGTCCATCCGCCGCGTCGCCATCACCGCCGACCGTGTCACCAGCCAGATCAAGCTGGGCCTCGACGGCGGCCGCATGGAACTGGCCGCTCGCGGCACCGAAGGCAGCCAGTCGGAGGACGAGATCAGCGTTGCCTACCAGGGCGACCCGATGGAGATCGGCTTCAACTACAGCTACCTCCAGGACATCCTCAAGAACCTGCAGGCCGAGTCCGTCGTCCTCTCGCTGAAGGACTCCCAGAGCGCCGCGCTGCTCAAGCCCGTCCAGGAGACGGGGGAGGAGATGGGCGTGCTGTGCCTGCTGATGCCGCTGCGGCTGGCGGGGGATTAGGGTCCGGCCTGGCCTGGCCTGGCCTGCGGCCTTGTGGAATTGCGCCGGCGCAAGTCGCCCCTTCGGGGGCTCGGCTTGCGCCGGTTTTCCGTTCAGGCGGGCAGTTGTGCGCAGATCGGCGGTTCCGGGGGCGAGGCCTCTCCACACAATGTCGATTTCCGCGGAGGTTGACCGGTCAACGATCTGAGGAGCTCGTTTTGGGCGATGGACGGGTGCGGGATGGTTGACCGGTCACCTTTTGCCATCTAGATTGCCCCGCATGCCCTACGCGTCACCGCTCCCGCCCCTGGTGATCCTGCGGAACCTGCGCACATCCGCGCGGCGGCACCCGACTCCGCCCTGATCCGGTCAGCATCCAGCCCCTTGACGCAGCCCCTCACAGTCCGAAGCGCCGTGGCGGCCCGGGTGTCCGCAGGGCCTCCGGTGGATCTTCAGCGATGGCGGAGAACAGGACCATGATCCCATCCAGTCCCCAGGCTGTGCCGGCGCTCCGGCGTGAGATCGCGCGGCGGCGCACGTTCGCCATCGTGTCGCACCCTGACGCCGGCAAGACGACACTCACCGAGAAATTCCTCCTGTATGGGGGGGCGGTGCAATTGGCCGGGTCGGTGACGGCGCGGCGGAACCAGCGCGCCACCACGTCCGACTGGATGGAGTTGGAGAAGAAGCGGGGCATCTCGATCAGCTCGACGGTGCTGCAGTTCGACTACCGCGATTTCCGGATCAACCTGCTGGACACGCCGGGCCACAGCGATTTCTCCGAGGACACCTACCGGGTCCTGACGGCGGTCGATGCGGCGATCATGGTCATCGATGCGGCCAAGGGCATCGAGAACCAGACGCGCAAGCTGTTCGAGGTGTGCCGCCAGCGCGGCGTGCCTATCTTCACGTTCATCAACAAGCTGGATCGCCCGGCGCGCGAGCCGCTGGCTCTGCTCGACGAGCTGGAGGAGGTGCTGGGCATCGGCGCCTATCCGATGAACTGGCCGCTGGGCACCGGGCGCGACTTCAACGGCGTCTGGGACCGGAACACGCGGGTGGCCCACCTCTACGAGATGACCCCCGGCGGCGTCTACCGGGCGCCGGTCACCAATGTCGAGCTGACCGACCCGGTCATCCGCGAGCGGATGAGCGCGTCGGCGTACCAGTCGCTGCTGGACGAGGTGGCGCTACTGGACGGCGCCGGCACGGCGTTCGACGCGGCGGCCATCGGCGCCGGCCGCCTGACGCCGGTCTACTTCGGGAGCGCGCTGAACAACTTCGGCGTGCAGCTCCTGCTCGACGGTTTCCTGGACCACTCGCGGCCGCCGGGCGCCCGGCGTAGCGGCGACCTCACGGTGCAGCCGGACCAGGACGCCTTCTCGGGCTTCGTCTTCAAGATCCAGGCGAACATGGACCCGCGCCACCGGGACCGGATCGCCTTCGTGCGGGTGGTCTCCGGCAAGTTCGACCGCGACATGACCGTCACCGTGTCCAGGACCGGGGCCCGGACGCGCCTGTCGAACGCGGCGCAGGTTTTCGGCCGCGACCGCGAGACCGTGGACGAAGCCTACGCCGGGGATGTCGTCGGCATCGTCGGCAGCTCGCGCTTCATCATCGGGGACACCCTGACCGAGGATGCGGCCATCACCTACGACGAGATCCCCCGCTTCACGCCCGAATGCTTCGGCTACCTGGAGACTACCGACACCGCGACGTTCAAGCGGTTCCGCACCGGCGTGGACCAGCTGCTGGAGGAGGGCGTGGTCCAGCGCTTCGAGCTGGCCGACTCCAACCGCCAGCGGCAGCTGATCGGGGCGGTGGGGCCGCTGCAGTTCGAGATCGTCCAGTACCGCCTCGAAAGCGAGTACGGCGCCAAGTCCCGCTTCACGCCGGCGCCCTGGTCCGTCGCCCGCTGGGTCGACTCCACGCTGGCCGACCACGAACTGCAGCTGCCGGGCGACGCGAACCTGGTCCGCGATGACCGCGGGCGGCGCGTGGCCCTGTTCTCCGACGCCTGGAGCCTGCGCTACTTCCGCGAGCGCCGGCCGGCCGTGGGGCTTGGCGATCCGCCGCGCCATCTGGCGGGGGGCGGGGTCTGATCGGGCGGCGGTCCCGTTGAGCCTGGCGCCTGTCTGGTTGCGGCGCGGCGCTAAATGGTCACAACGGAGCGGCCTCTCTCTTCACAAACAGGAATCCGGCAATGGTTGACCGGTCAACGATTCCAAGTGCGCGTATCGCGCCATGGGCCGGGCTGTGATGGTTGACCGGTCAATCACCGCGGAAAACCACACGCACAAATCACGCGGGCGAAACGTGCGCCGGCACACAAGCACCCCAACAGACGCGTGCCCCCGGCCGCAACCCAAGACCGGGGGCACGTTCTGACGTATCGCCACGCCGGGCCTACTCCACCATCATGACCCGGTGCGTGACCTCTTCCTGGTCGGCGCGCAGGCGCGCGAAGTAGAGGCCGGACGAGAGGCGCTGGCCGGCGTCGTCTGTGCCGTTCCAGGTGAACGCGTGGGCGCCGGGGGCCAGCGACGAGGCCGACAGCGAACGCACGCGGCGTCCGGCGACATCGAAGAGTTCGAGCACCACGACATCAGTGTGGCGCGGCAGCTCGAAGCTCAGCGTCACCTGCGGGTTGAACGGGTTCGGCTTCGGGGCGTGCACGACCAGGTGGGTCGGCAGCGGCAACGTGGCCGGGCTGGCCCCGCCCGTGTCGACGGTCAGGCGGGCCGAGTGGCTGTCCGACAGGCCGCACGCCTTGACGATGTGGCAGCGGTAGAAGCCCTCGTCGTCCGGCTCGGCGGCGAGGATGGTCAGGGTGTTGGTCGTCGCACCGATCGCCTGGCCGCGCTGGTCCACGACGGTCTCCCAGGAGCCGTCGACGTAGCGCTCCCACTGGTAGGTGGCGGTGCCGGGGCTGGCGACGGTGACGGTGAATTCGGCGTCGTCGCCCTGGTCGACCGTCAGGTTGGTCGGCTGGCTGGCGAAGCCGGGGGTGCAGGCGTCGTCCCAGGTTTCGAGGGCTTCGCGGATCTGCTCGCGCACCAACTCTTCGGCCGCGTAGTACGCGACCGCGGAACCGGGAGCGACACCGGCGTCGACGAACGTGGCCACGGTGTATTCGCGGCGGGTCGTGAACCAGGTGCCGAGGGAGTAGAACTTGAACGGAATGCTGTACCAGCCGGCCGTCGAACGCCACGAGACGCCGCCGCAGCCGTAGTCTCCGCCCTTGGCGGAGAACTGCAGCGCGGCGCGGAAGGAGAGGATCTCGCTGGACGTCAGGTCGGTCTGGGCCGCTTCATCGTTGATGACCAGCCGCAGTGTGTTGAATGCTTCGTCCGTATCGGTGCCGTATCCCCAGTCGGTGACGTTGGCCATGATGCCGAACAGCTCCTCGCTCCATGTTGAGCTGAAGAATGAGCCGTCGGCGATCTGCTCGTAGAGGCTCGTCAGGTCGGCCGCGGTTGTCGTGTTGGGTGTGTTGCCACACAGGCAGCCCAGCGTGTGGTTGATCTGGGTGTTGGTCAGGCCCGCCGTGAAGTCGGCGAAGTTGTTCAGGGTGGACCGGCCGACGAGCTCCTCGATCGTGCGGGTGCGGCCGTTGTGCGAGCTTCGCAACATGCCCCGTAGCGTGGTCTCCAGCGGTTCGTAGCCGGAATCGCAGCTGTAGCTGTCGTCCGGGCAAACGTTGTTCTGCTCCAGGCTGGTGCAGCGATTGGGCACCCAGTAGCTGCCATCAAGGAAGAGATCGCCCTGGGCGCACTCGCGGATCGCGCCCACACCGTGCAGGATCTTCATGGTGCTGGCCGGCTCGAATACGAAGTTCTCGTTCAGGGACGCGATCACCGGGCCACCCACCTGCTTGAGCTTGAACCCGTAGGCCCCCTGCGTGGCCTGCTCGCCCATGTAGCCGCGCACGCGCCGCGTCTGGTCGTTGGCGTTGTCGACCAGGCTGACCGCGTAGGCGGTGGTGCCGAGGGCGGTGGTGTAGCGGTGAAGGCTCGTCAGGCGACCTCCGGTCTGGCCGATCAGGCTCTCGGTCTGCGTGCCGGTCGACGAGGCGTCGAACCAGCCACCGCCCGGGTTCTGGGCCACCATGACGGCGGCGAAGCGCGCCCCATTGAACAGCGACGGCGCGGTCTCCAGCTCGATGTCGATCAGCCGCGCGCTGTTCTGTGTCAACAGGGCCGCGATCTCGGCCTCGGTCTTGTCGAAATACCACCACCAGCCCTGGTACTGCGAACCTTCGTTGTACACGGCCAGCGCGGCGTAGTATTTCTGGCCGCCGACCGTGTAGATGGACAGGTCGGTGATGCGGATGGCCGGCGTGGCGTCCTCCACCCAGTCGACGATCTGCTGCAGCGACTGCCCCACGAGCCAGCCCCAGCCGGTGGAGCCCGCGCCGGTGTTGGGGACGGAGATCGCCGTGATGCGCGTCACGCCCGATTCCTCGTAGCAGTCCAGGCTCACCAGCCGGCGGTTGACCAGCTCGAGGCCCAGCTGCGAAGCCGTGCGGTTGTAGTGCATGTTGCCGGTCCCGAACCCGGAGACGGCGTAGCTGCCCGAGTTCGCCACCGTGATCACGTCGTAGCTGTTGGCCGCCACGCGCTGGATCGAGAAGGGACGCAGGCCGTTGTTGATGTCGGCGGTGATGTCGGCCGAGGTGGCCCCGTAGCGGAAGGTCCACCCCGCGGGGTCGTCGAGGATCTCCTCGACCTGGGCAAGGGCCGGCAGCGGCGCGATCGCACCAGCCAGGGCCACGGCCAGGCTGGCGATCACGCCTCGCCAGGTCGGGGCTGATTTGTGGGGGGCAGCGGGGCGGTTCATGGGAGACCTCCAGGCGCCGAAAGGCCGGGCGCGCAACGGGGCAGGGGTGACGTCCGGACCGGCCCCAAAACAAGACCGACGCGGGCTGGTATATGGGCTATCGGGGAAACGCGGCGGATCGGGTCACGGAGGGTGAAGAACTGGGCTATTTCCGGGTGGCGGGGGCGCGGTTGTGGCCTCGCGCGGTCAGCGGGCACGGGGCGGCGCGCTTGTTAAGTCGTTGTCTTGCTGCCGCTTGTGGGCGGCATGGGCGTCCGGTGTACGCGCGCGGGGCTTGCGCCGGCGCAACGAACGCACTCGGCGAGGGCTCTCTCGCCACAACTCCGAATTCTGCACTGGTTGACTGGTCAATCATTTGTGCGCTCGGATCGGTCCCGCGGTGGGCCCGCAGAGGTTGACCGGTCAACCACCGCGGAAAACACCGCGCGTTGCGCCCACCGGATCCTCTGCCCATCGCCGCCACCTGCGCCGGCACACGCGACCGCCGCTATCCTGTCGCGGACAGTCGCCACGATTGCCCGCTGAAGGAGACACGCTTGCGCACGACCATCATCAGCGACATCGCCCTTCCCCCGGCTCTGGCCGCGGCTCTGGTCGCCGCCTTGGCCGCTGCCCCGGCGGGGCCGGCCGGCGCCGATCCCCTCGACCAGGACCTCCAGGACCAGATGACCACGCGCGGGATCCCCGGTTTGGCCTTCGCGGTGGTGGCGGACGGCCGGATCGTCGACACGCGCGCGTACGGATCGGCGAACCTCGAGACCGGGGCGCCGGCGCACGCCGGGACGGTGTGGGCCATCGGGTCGATCACCAAGTCGTTCACGGCCATCGCGCTGATGAGACTGGTCGAGGAGGGACTCGTGGACCTGGACGCCCCGCTGCGGACGTTCGTCGAGCCGCCACATCCCGACTGGGGCCGCGTCACGGTCCGGCAGCTCGTGGGCAACGCGTCCGGCGTGCCCGAGTTCATCGACAACCCGTGCGGCCACGTGCCGGCGGGCGACAGCCCGGCCACGCGGCACGACGTGCTGGCTGAAGCCGCGTGCCTGCCGCTCGGCTTCGAGCCGGGGCAGCGGTTCGCGTACGCGAACACGAACTTCCACCTCATCGCGGAGATCATCGAGTCGGTGACGGGCCAGCCCTTCGAGGCGGTGGTGACGGCGCGGGTGCTCGAACCGCTCGGCCTGCGCGACACGCGCTTCCTGGACCACGAGCGCGTCATCGCGCACCGGGCCGACGGCTATCGCCGCACCGACGACGGATACCTCAACGAGGCGCCGATGGACCCTCTCTACGAAGCGGCGCCCGGCGGGCTGCTTTCGACGGTGACGGACATGGCACGCTTCATCCTGGCCCTGGGCGACCCGCGGCTGCTGCCCCCCGAACGCTGGCGCGAGATGTGGACGCCGTTCCCCGTGCGCGAAGGCCACACGCCGTACGGACTGGGTTTCGGCCTGACGCCGCTGGAAGGCCGCGCGCGGATCGGCCACAACGGTTCGGCGGTGGGCTTCGCCTCGGCGTTCTCGTGGTTCCCGGCGGAGGGCGTCGGAGTGGTGGTCCTTTCCAACGGGTACCAGGAGCCGTTCGGGCGCAACGTGCAGGACCTGGCGCATCGGATCGTGGCGAGGCATTTCGAAGAGTGAGCGACGCGGGGGTGGCGCTTGCGCCGGCGCAGCTCGTCCCGTGACCGTGAGAGTTGCGCCGGCGCAAGCGCGCTCCTCTTGCGGATCCACTGCGGGAGAACGCGCGCACGCGGGGTCGTGATCGGTCTACGGTCTTGCAACGCGGCTGTTCGCCCGGTTGGGCGGCTATCCGTGCCGCGCTCTCTACAACGCCGAATCCGGCGATGGTTGACGGGTCAACGATGGTAAGCGCAGATATCGGGCCATTGGCGAGCTCGAGATGGTTGACCAGTCAACCATCGCGAAAAAGCACACGTGCAACGCGCCCCGTTACCGCGCGGCAGCCCATCGCGGCGACTTGCGCCAGCGCAACGGGCCCCATGCCCGTGAAACGGGTACCCCACGACCGGTGAAACGTGTGCCGGCACACGCGCCCCCACCCTCGACGCCGCCCCCGCCATCGCCTATCCTTCCGCCATGCGCATCCTCTCGGCCACCCTGCAGCACTTCCGCAATCTCGAGCCGACCGAGCTCGCGTTCTCGCCGACCGTGAACCTATTGGTCGGGCGCAACGGGGAGGGCAAGACGAACCTGCTGGAGGCGCTGGGGTGGTTCGCGCTCGGCAGGTCGCACATGGGGGCTAAGCCGGAGGAGATGATCGCCTTCGGGCAGGACGCGCTGCATGTGGCGCTGCAGGTGGAAGAGGACGATGGCGCCCAAGTGGCCTGCGAGTTCGGGTTGGACCGGCGCGGCGGGCGGCGCCTCAAGGTGGGGGGCGAGCCGCTCAAGCAGCGGGCCGACCTAGTCGGCAGGCTGGTGACGGTGGTGTTCAACCCCGACACGATCGGGCTGGTGCGGGGGGCGCCGCAGATGCGGCGGCAGTTCGCCGACCAGGGGATGTCGGAGCTGGACCCGGCGTATCTGGGGCACCTGAGCGCGTGCCAGCGCGCCCTGAAACAGAAGGCCGGATTGCTGCACGATCTGCGGCGCGGGTTCGGTGGGAATGGGCGGGGGCGGGCCGAACTGGTGGCCTGGAATCGCGAGCTGGCGGTGCATGCGGCGGCCGTGTGCCAGGGGCGGGCGGCGTACGCGCGGCTGCTGGAGGGGCCGCTGCGGGCCAACCACGAGCAGCTGGCGGGGCCTGTCGGGGAGGTCTCCTGCGACTACCGGCCGCGGCTGGAGGCGGTCACGAAAAGCCTGGTTGCGGGCGGGGGGGAATCGCTTCCGGACGATGATTTGGCGGGCGCGATTTTCGCAGAAATAGACTATATTATGGACTCGGAAATCAGGCGCGGAAGGCCCCTGGTCGGCCCGCAGTTCGACGACTTCGCGCTGGCCGTGGAGGGGGTCGACCTGAGGGTTTACGGCTCGCAGGGACAAACCCGCACCGCAGCCATCGCGATGATCCTGGCCCGCAGCGACGTGCTGTTCGGCCAGCGCCGGATGCGGCCGGTACTGTTCTTCGACGACATCTTCAGCGAGCTGGACCCGGAGCGTTCCCGGCGGCTGCAGGAGATGTCGTCGCGCGAGCATCAGGTGTTCATCGCCACCGCGCGGCCCGACGATGTGGCCGGGTGGCGGCCGGCGGGGCTCAGGGCCTGGCGCGTGGAGCGGGGGCAACTCGCCGCGCTGGATGAGGTGGCCGGCGGGGAGTGAGCCGCGCCGGCGGGGTGGACCCCGGCCGGTGACAGGCGCGCGCAGGATGACGACCAGGAAAGACGGATTGACTCCCGTGGCGAAGATCATCGAGGCCGCGCTGCGCGAGGCCGGGGTGGGCGAGCGCCTGGACGGGCGCGCCCCGCTGCTGCACTGGCGCGAGATCGTGGGCGATGAGATTGCTGCGCACGTGCGCGCGGTCGACCTGGCCGACGGCGTGCTGGTGCTGGCGGCCGACCATGGGGCGTGGCGCCAGGAACTGACCATGCTGGCCCCGGAGATCATCGGGAAATTCAACGCCAGGTTCGGCGAGGGAACTGTCAGCCAGCTGCAGTGGCATCAGGGCTTGAGTAAGCCGTGGGCCGCGCGCGGCAGGAAGCGTGACCAGGGCAGATGAAGGACAGCGAGAACAAGGCGGCCGAGGCCGCTGCCGGCGCGAATCCGGACCTCACGGACGAGGCGGCCGCGGCCGCGCGGCGGGCCGCCAACGGCGCCGGCGACTACACGGCCGACGGCATCCAGGTCCTCAAGGGCCTGGAGGCGGTGCGCAAGCGGCCGGCGATGTACATCGGGGACACGGGCTCCAAGGGCCTGCACCACCTGGTGTACGAGGTCGTGGACAACTCCATCGACGAGGCGATGGCCGGCTACTGCTCGGACATCGAGGTGGTGATCCACGAGGGCGACGTCATCAGCGTGCTGGACAACGGCCGCGGCATCCCCGTGGACATGCACAAGGAAGAGGGCAAGCCAGCCGTCGAGCTGGTGCTGAGCAGCCTGCACGCGGGCGGCAAGTTCGACAAGGGCAGCTACAAGGTGTCGGGCGGCCTGCACGGCGTGGGCGTCAGCTGCGTCAATGCGCTGAGCGAGTGGCTGAAGGCGGAGATCCGGCGCGACGGGCGCGTGCACCACATCGGGTTCCAGCGCGGCATCCTCAGTGAACCGCTCAGCAGCAGCGGCACGTGCCCGGCCGGCGAGACCGGCACGCTGGTCACGTTCAAGCCGGACCACGAGATCTTCCCCGACCTGGTGTTCAACTACGACACGCTGCGCGGGCGCCTGCGCGAGCTGGCGTTCCTCAACCGCGGCATCAACATCCGGCTGCGCGATGACCGCGCGGGCCACCAGCGCCGCGACCATTTCCATTTCGAGGGCGGCATCGTCGAGTACGTCCGGTGGCTGAACGAGGGGCGCACCGTCATCTGTCCCGAGCCGGTGTTCTTCACCGGCGAGAAGGACGGCATCCAGATGGAGGTGGCCCTCGACTACAACGACGCGTACGCCGAGGTGCTGTTCACCTTCGCCAACAACATCAACACGCCCGAGGGCGGCAGCCACCTGAGCGGCTTCCGCGCCGGCCTGACGCGCACGCTGAACGCCTACGCCACCAGCAGCGGGCTCCTGAAGAAGGAGATCAAGGCGCTGACCGGCGACGACGTGCGCGAGGGCCTGACGGCCATCATCTCGGTGAAGATCCCCGAGCCGCAGTTCGAGGGCCAGACCAAGGCCAAGCTGGGCAACACCGAGGTGAAGGGTCTGGTCGAGGCGCTGGTCAACCAGTACCTGGGGCAGTATCTGGATGAGCACCCCCGGGAAGCCAAGGCGATCGTCGGGAAGTGCCTGACCGCGGCGCAGGGGCGCGAGGCGGCGCGCAAGGCGCGCGACCTGACCAGGCGCAAGTCGGCGCTGGATTCGGCGTCGCTGCCGGGCAAGCTGGCCGACTGCTCGAGCCGCGACCCGGCCGAGTGCGAGCTGTACCTGGTCGAGGGCGACAGCGCCGGCGGCTCGGCCAAGCAGGGCCGCGACCGGCGCAACCAGGCGATTCTGCCGCTGAAGGGCAAGATCCTGAACGTGGAGAAGGCCCGCCTGGACAAGATGCTGGGCAACGACGAGATCCGGACGATCATCACGGCGCTGGGCACCAGCATCGGCGCCGGGATCTTCGAAGTGAGCAAGCTGCGCTACCACAAGATCATCATCATGACGGATGCGGACGTGGACGGCAGCCACATCCGCACGCTGATCATGACGCTGTTCTTCCGGCACTTCCGCGAGATCATCGACAACGGCCACCTGTACATCGCCGAGCCGCCGCTGTACCGCCTGAAGAAGGGCAACACCGAGGTCTACGTGAACTCGGACGCGGCCAAGGATCGCCTGCTGGCGGAGATGGGCGGCGCCAAGGGCGTGTACGTGCAGCGCTACAAGGGCCTCGGCGAAATGAACCCCGAGCAGCTCTGGGAAACGACGATGAACCCGGACTCGCGCACGATGACGCGCGTGACCATCGAGGACGCGGCCGAGGCCGACCACATCTTCACCATCCTGATGGGCGACGAGGTGGAGCCCAGGCGTCGGTTCATCGAGGAGAACGCGGCGATGGTGAAGCTCGAGGACTTGGATATCTAGTTTTGGCCGCGGACGGCCAGGACATTTAGCAGAGGAAGCCCATGGCGGACGAACTGAATCCCGGCGACGGCAACGCCATCCCCGGCGTGCCTGGCACCCCGAGCCTGCCTTCGCGCGGCGAAACGATCAACGATGCCGGCATCGTCGGCAAGATGCGCACCAGCTACATCGAGTACTCGATGAGCGTGATCGTCAGCCGCGCGCTGCCGGACGTGCGCGACGGCCTGAAGCCGGTGCACCGCCGCACGCTGACGGCGATGAACGACCTGAACCTGCAGCCGGGGCGGCCGTACCGCAAGAGCGCCAAGATCACGGGCGACACCACCGGTAACTACCATCCGCACGGCACCACGTCGGTGTACGACACGCTGGTGCGCATGGCGCAGGACTTCTCGCTCAGGTATCCGCTGGTGGACGGGCAGGGCAACTTCGGCTCGGTGGATGGCGATGCGGCCGCGGCCGAGCGCTACACCGAGGCGCGCCTGCAGAAGTTCGCCACCGAGCTGCTGGACGACCTGGACAAGGAAACGGTCGACTTCGTCCCGAACTACGACGGCTCGCGGATGATGCCGTCGGTGATGCCCGCGCGCGTGCCCAATCTGCTGGTGAACGGCTCGGAGGGCATCGCGGTCGGCATGGCCACGAAGATCCCGCCCCACAACATGGGCGAGATCTGCGACGGCCTGATCGCGCTGCTGGACAACCCGGACTGCCCGCCGCACGAGATGCTGCAGCACGTGCAGGGGCCGGACTTCCCGACCGGCGGCGTGATCCACGGGCGGCGCGGCATCTTCGACTACGTGACCACGGGCCGCGGGCGCGTGATCGTGCGGGCGAAGACCGAGATCGAGATGCTCGACGGCGGGCGCGCGCAGATCATCGTGCACGAGATCCCGTACCAGGTGAACAAGGCGACGCTGATCGAGAAGATCGCCAATCTGGTGCGCGCCGGCACGCTGGAGGGCATCAGCGACCTGCGCGACGAGAGCGACCGCCAGGGGATGCGCATCGTCATCGTCCTGAAGAAGGACGCGTTCCCCCAGGTGGTGCTCAAGGCCCTGTTCGCGCACACCCTGATGCAGAGCACGTTCGGCGTGATCAACCTGGCGCTGGTGGGCAACCAGCCGAAGGTGATGTCGCTGAAGGAGGCGATGCAGGAGTTCCTGAACTTCCGCGAGGAAGTGGTGGTCCGGCGCACGCGCTACGAGCTGCGCAAGGCCGAGGAGCGGGCGCACATCCTCGAGGGTTACCGGATCGCCCTGGACAACATCGACGCCATCGTGGCGCTGATCCGCGCCAGCGCCTCGACCGAGGCGGCGCGCGAGGCCCTGATGGCGCAGTTCGGGCTGTCGGAGATCCAGGCGCAGGCGATCCTGGACCTGCGGCTGGCCAGACTGACCGGGCTGGAGCGGCAGAAGATCGAGGACGAGTACCTCGAGCTGATCCAGACGATCGCCCGCCTGAAGGCCATTCTGGAGAGCCGCGCGCTGGTGCTGCAGATCATCCGCGATGAGATCGCCACCGTGCGCGAGGCCTACGGCGACGCGCGGCGCACGCAGATCGTCGAGGACGAGGGCGAGATCGACCTGGAGGACCTGATCGCCGACGAGCCCATGGTGGTCACGATCAGCAAGCAGGGCTACGCGAAGCGGCTCCCTGTGGACACGTACCGCCAGCAGGGCCGCGGCGGCAAGGGCATCACGGCGATGGGGACGAAGGACGAGGACTTCGTCAACAAGCTGTTCATCGCCACCACGCACCAGTACCTGCTCGTGCTGACCGAGGGCGGCCACCTGCACTGGCTGAAGGTGCACCGCATCCCGAAGGCCGGCCGCACCAGCAAGGGCCAGCCGCTGGTGAACCTGATCCAGATCCAGCCGGACGACCGCATCCACGCCATCGTGCCGGTGCGCGAGTTCACGCAGGACGCGTATCTCGCGTTCGCGACCGACCAGGGCCAGGTCAAGCGCACCCCGCTGACCGAGTTCGCGCGCCCGCGCGCGGCCGGCATCCGCGCCATCAGCCTGCTCGAAGGCGAGCACCTGGTGGCGGTGCGCGAGACCGACGGCAACAGCGACATCATCCTGGCGACCAGTGATGGCATGGCGATCCGCTTCGAGGAGGGCCAGGCCCGCTCGATGGGCCGCACCGCGCGCGGCGTGCGCGGCATTTCGCTGGCGGAGGGCCAGAAGGTCGTCGGCATGGTCGTCGTCAGCGAGAAGGACGAAACCGCGATGCTCCTGGCCGTGACCGAAAAGGGCTACGGCAAGAAGTCGCCCCTGGCCGACTACCGCCCCCAGGGCCGCGGCGGCAAGGGCCTGATCACCATCAAGTGCAGCGAGCGCAACGGCCCCCTGATGGCCATCCGCGACGTGCACCCGGGCGAAGAGCTGATGGTGATCACGCGCGGGGGGATCATGATCCGCATCTCGCTGGACGAGGTCAGCGAGCTGGGGCGGAACACGCAGGGTGTGCGGATCATCAATCTGAACGAGGGGGACCGGGTGGCTTCGATCGCGAAGATTTCGCGGGAGGAGTTGTCTCGGGAGGAGTTGTCGCGGGCGGATGCTGAAGCCGCGGCGGCGGCCGATCGGCGGGCTTTGCGGCCGGCGGAGTTGGATGAGGAGTTTGTTGAGGATGACGAAGTGGTCGACGATGAGGTTGGCGGCGACGATGCCGTGCCCGAGGACGACGAGGAATAGCCGGCGATGGCGCGCACACGGCTGAAGGTGTGCTGCATCCAGAGCGTTGAAGAGGCTCGGATGGCGATTGCCGCGGGGGCGGATGCGATCGGGCTGGTTTCGGAGATGCCGAGTGGGCCCGGGGTGATTTCGGAAGAACTGATTGCGGAGATAGCGGCCGGCGTTCCTGCGCCGGTCGCTAGTTTTTTGCTGACTTCCAGGACGGACGTTGAGGGGATTGTCGCGCAGTGGGGGAGGTGTCGGACTTCGGTGATTCAGATCGTTTCGCGGTTGGTTGCGCCGGCGCAAGTGATCGGAGGCGTGCGGGCTGCGATTCCTTGGGTGAAGTTGGTGCCGGTGGTGCATGTGGAGGATGACAGGGCGATTGGGGAGGCTTTGGGGTTGGCGGCGGCGGGAGCTGATGGGCTGTTGTTGGATTCGGGGAGGCCCGGCGCCAAGACGCCCGAGCTGGGGGGCACGGGGCGGACGCACGATTGGGCTGTCAGCCGGAGGTTGGTGGAGGCGGTGGGGCCGGTGCCGGTGTTCCTGGCTGGGGGGCTCAGGGCTGAGAATGTGCGTGAGGCCATCCACGCCGTTCGGCCGTTTGGGGTGGATGTTTGTAGTGGGGTGAGGGAGGATGCGGGCTTGAGCGAGGCGAAGTTACGCGGTCTTGTCTGCTCGATTTCTGGTCAGGCATCGCGAGCGAATGGAGAGAAGCCGTGAAGATATCGCAACTCGAGGCCATGCCGTTGCGTGACATATGGCACCATGAAGAACGGGATTTTTCGGCATGGCTCTACGACAATATCCAGATTCTCGGAGACGCACTCCGAATGCAGTTTGCGGATCCACAGAAGGAGGTGGCGGTAGGCATGACGAGGCTTTCGAGGGCAAACTGCTGCTGGGGGCGGAACGCGGTGGCGAACACAAAAGCGGTGATTTTGGGCACCCGCGCATGCTAAGTTAGCTTTCCAGCAACCGCAACAGACGCAATGACGCCGGGTCTTCTTGGGGAGGCACAGGAGGAGGTTACAGCGTGCTTGTTGCAGCACTTGTTGCGTTCGGTACGTTCTATGTTGTGTGCCATTTTCTCCCGGTGCTGGTCATCGCCCTGATCGCCGCCAAATTGGTGCCCTCCGGCGACATGTCCCGGGTTCCCGCCCTGCAGTTGGCGTTGCTCGTCTGGTGGGTCATAGCCATGTACGCGACGATCCGTCGAACGGCGATCGCCGCCAACGCATACGCAGTACAAGGTATGTCCTTCTGGGAGGCTCACGGGACCGCTGGGGCTACTCTGAAGGCTGAATTGTCCTTTCTGCCAGTTGTCGGCCGCTGGTTTGCCCGCCGGGACTGATCGGCTGGCGTGCCGCGGCGACTTCCGGGGGCAAGACAAACGGGAATCCGGTCCAAACAGGAGACGCCACTCATGCAACCTTCGGGCATCATGGTCCTCGGCTGCCCCGATTGCGGCGGTGTCGGCACATACCAAGGGTGCAGCTCCTGGAACACGCTTGGTGCGCGGCAATGGACCGACGGCTGGATATCCGCGCGGATGAAGCCCGACCTCCCACAGGTCGTGCAATGCATCCATTGCGACCGGGCCCACTGGATCAGGGACGCCGTGATACTCGAGAAGTACAGTTCCTACAAAGTCCCCGAGTCCGCGCCCGAGGAGTGGCGCCGGGCCGCGAAGGTCAAATCGCCCGACGAGCAGGAATACTACAACGCGATCCGGGAGGGCCTCGGTCGCGACCAGGAACATGATCTGCAGCTGCGCACCCTGGTCTGGCACGTGAGCAATCACCCCTATCGCGAGCCCGCCGAAGGACTGGCCCCGCCGCCCGAGTCTGGCGAACGATGGGACAACCTATGCGCCATGCTGGCATTGCTTGAAGATGGAGAGGGCAGGGTGGCGCTGCAGAAGGCGGAAGTGTTGCGCCAGCTGGGACGTTGGCAGGAGTCGCTGGCGGCACTGGAACAGGTCAACGAGCCGGACTACGAGCAATTTGTACTTGCGATCCGCGCCGGGTGCCAGGCGAGGAACACGCTGGTTATTGAGCTGCCCCGTACCGAGTAGGATCAGGGTGCTGTGTCCATCCCTATAGTGAGTAACCAGCTCCACCAGACGTCCGAGCAGGTCCCCAACTGGTCATGAGAACCGCCACGACCGACCCCATGGACAAACGGCTCGATCAATGTCATCATCACCGGCATCCCGACTTCGTTCCACCCCTGGAACTCCACCGCGATCGACAGCCCATGAAAGGACCGCCATGAAGCGCAATATGATGGGCATGATCGTGGCCATCGCAATCGCCCTTCTGGCTTGCGGCTGCAATGACGACCCCGCCGCCCCCTCCGTCGGCACCTTTACCATCAACCCCGAACCCAACGCCCTGAACGCCCCCTGGCAGGTATCGGGCCCGGGCGGCCACGCGCAGTCCGGTGCCGGCGACACGACGCTCGTCAATATGGCCGCGGGCAACTACACCGTGACCTGGGGCGAGGTGTCCGGCTGGCTCACGCCGAGCCCAGACTCGGCGACCCAGACGCTTCCCGCCGACGGCTCGGTCACCTTCACGGGGACCTACCTGGCGAGGCTCGGCGACATCGTCATCGATGTGGAGCCCAGCGCCGTCGCCGCCGGCTGGGAGCTCGCGGGGCCGAACGGCTACTTCGCGACGGCCACCGGCGACACCACGCTGGACGACCTCCTGGTCGGCAGCTACACGATCACCTGGGCGGAGGTGGGCGGCTACGTCGCGCCCGCCCCCGAGACCGCCGAGCTGGCCGAAGGACAGACGCTGACCCTGGCCGGCACCTATGCGCCGGTGGGGCCGCCGGTCGTGTTCCCCGACACGCCGGACAAGCTCATGGCCAACTTCCAGCTCATCTACGAGGAGATGCACGTCGGCGAGTTCATGAAGATGCTGCATCCGCACTATGTGATGTTCCTGCAGCAGAGCACCTATAACGAGTTCCCGGATCTTGGCACTACCCTGGACCTCGACGAGGAGCGGCGCATCGCCGAGCGCATGTTCTCCGGCCTGGACGTGACCGACCCGAACGGCGCGCTGGTGCCCGGAGTGGACGCCATCTTGTTCCAGACGCTCCAGCGTCAGGGCGCCTGGACCGGCTCGCCCGCGAACGATCCGATTCCGGACGCGGAATTCGCGCTCTACGACACCGTGATCCTGGTCGACCGGGGGGCGGGGTATACCCTGCTCAAGGTGCAAGGTGCGCTCAAGTTCTACGTGGCGGCGCACGATTCGCTCGTGGGCGGGGTGACCACGCCGTACTACCGGCTGCGGGGGCTGGTGGATTTGACGAACGACACGGGGAGGGGCGTGGTTGCGGATAAGGCGACAGAGTCGATCGCTTGGGGGGCGGTGAAGGCGCTGTTCCGTTAGGCGGCGCGCTCGAAAGGCTGAAGGCGGCCTACGGGCCGCCTTCCCAGTCCACCACCTACGGCGCATTCGCGGTTCCAGTGGCTCGTCTGCTACCGTACGCGTACGGAGTCCGATGGGCAACAGGGCGATGATGTCCGTTTGCCGGGAGCAGTCAACTACCGTTTGACAACTGCGGCCGACGGCAAGAACCACCGCGTGGCATCCATGTCAACGACTCTTGCGCCCTGGTCGGCCGGTACAGCCGGTACAGGCGAACTGATTGTCGAGAGATTGGGAATGGAAGAGGCATGAGCAGCCGCATCTGGCAGCCATCGGACAAGCGATGAAATGCAGCGCCCGCACTTGCGCCGGCGCAAGTCGGGTGTGTGCGATCGTGAATCACGACCACCATCAGAATCTGAAGACGGCCCAGGGCGTCAGGGCTCCAACTCGGCAGCAGTTCACTGCGCAATCACTCGACGGCGTCTTTCGCCGCCATCGTGGTTGCTGCCCGCATGTCGGTCCGCCGGTGCCTACCGCTGCACCACGATCTTGGCCGCCCGCTGCGCTGACGCCGTGGACACGATCGCATGGTAGACGCCACTGGCCACGGGCGTTCCATCGTCGTCCTTGCCGTCCCAGGTCAGCATCGCGTCGTTGCCCAGCAGATCCCTGGCGATCTCCCGCACCAGATGACCGCGCAGGTCGTAGATCTTCACATGGGCCGGGTCGCTCCCGGGTACGTCCACGCGCAGCGAGAAGGCGCCGCCGCCCGGGTTGGGAAAGGCCCGGACCCGGAGTGCGGGGCTGGCGATATCCCCGCCTGCGCCGGAAGCCCCGGCGCCCTCCTTGTAGACCATTCCCGACACTGCGCTTTCGATCCGCAGCGATTCCGGCAAGGGCGCGCCCCCGACACCCTGAAAGTTCCCAATTACGAACGAGTTGGGCCAGAGCGCGGCCGCTGTCGCCGAGCCGGAGAGGAGCCCCCAAAGGCCGGCCGCGCGGGCCGCGGCTTCGATGTAGACGTCGGCGGACATGCGGATCGTGACCTGGGTCTGACCGATGCCAAGAGCCACGGGTACCGTGCCGGAGGAGCTCATGTAGACCTCGGTGGGCGTCACGGATTCGGACTCCACGGAGTCGGCGCCCGCCAGAACCAGGTGGCCATCCACGGACCCCGTGATCGTGGCTTTGGCGAATCCCCTGGTGGCGGTCGGGTCGCCGAATGATTCCGCGGCAAGCAGGCTCACGCCCAGGCTGTAGGGCATCTCGACGGTCGTGATCTCGTTCGAGGTGAAGGTGACCACATCGCAGTACTCCAGCTTGCCTTCTGCCTGCCAGACGACGGGGCCACCGGGATCGCCCATCTGAAACGCGTAGGCGGAAGGCCCGCCGCGGCCGTGCACGATCACCGGGAAATAATCGCAGTTCACCGAGATCTCAGGCGTCGGCAGCGCGCCGCCAAGGCCGTCTTCGAGGATATCCTGGACCTGACCCACGGCGCCCACGATAGTCGCGCCGAAATCGAACGTGTAGTTGCTGCTGTTGCGGGTGATGGGTATCGACAGGCCGAGGGCTCCGACTTCGACGCCGGCACTCTCGCAACGATCGAGCGCCCACAGGGTGAGGTTGATCGGTGCCGAGATCAGGCCCAGGTTGTTGTAGCCGATCCCGTACTTGACCGTATGGTGGAACTCAACGGGCGAAAGCCCTTCGCATTGGGCCGACGCCGTCGTCGCGCCTCCAACCCCGAACGCGGCCACCGCGACGGCGGTGGCAACGCAGAGAAACGCCTTCATGACACGTGCTCCTTTGCGGCATGGGCTCGCAACAGGCGCCGACTGCCGGCGCCGAAATCTGCAACCGTGAACACATAAGCGCGGAATCCCGACGAAACCGGCAAAGGTGGCCGATGAGGCCATGATCAGGATCGCGCGGGCCCCTGTGTGCCGGAAACGCGGTGGGCGGTGGCGGCGCGACCGTCACGACCTCGCACCTATTGAGTTGTGCCGTCGAGATTGTGTCCGCCCGCACCGTTCAGCGGTGCGGGCGGCTCCGTTCCGCCCCCTCACGCCGCGTACGTCAGCTCATGCCCCCGCTGCCGGGCTAGCACCCGCGTGCTCACCCGCCGCCAGTAGTACTCCTCCCACCGCCGTGGCAACGCGATCCGGGTCACGAACAATCGCCGCTCCAGTACATCCGCCACCGTCAGCCGACGATCCAGCATCCCCCGAGCCTGCGCCGGCGTCGGACTACCCCGCGCCTTCTCACGCCGACCCTTCAGGTAGTTCCGCCACACCACGAACACCGCCAGCCGCTCCGCACTCGACTGCCGACGCTTCGACCACGCGATCGTCTCCCGCTTGTGGTTCGCGCTGCTGTGACGGATCAACAGGTCCGCCACGTTGATCGGGAACAACCGGTTGCGCGAGTCACGACGCTCCCGGCTCGACGTCACCAGGTGCTCCACCTTGCACTTCAGCCCCCGCAACGCCTGCGGGTAGGCCTTGTGCTCGTCGCTCAGCACCGTCAACTGCGGTTGGCTGCCGGCCACTACCTCCAGCAGGTGGGTCACGTCCTTCAGCACCGCCTTCGGGTCGGGCCGGCCGAACAGCGCCTCGAGCCGCTCACGCTTGCGCTTCTGGGCCGGGGTCATCGAACCGGACCGGCGGACCTCGCTGTCGGTGAAGTAGGCGATGAGGTCGGACGTCGGCTCGACCGCCAGGTGATGGTGGAAGGGCCAGAACTGGGAGTGCTCGAAGGAGACGAAACCGTCGATGGCGGCGACGGATACGGGCTTGGCATTGGCCATCATCGCGGCGTGGAACAGCAGGCAGTGGCGTCCGAGGCGGCTGAGCTGCCGGTCGACGGTCGAGGGCGCGACGTGCAGGTCACGGGCGATCTGGCGGTTGGCCATGCCGCCGATGGTCTTGGTCAGGAGCTGGGGCAGGATGTCGGGGCGCTTCAGCCAGTAGGAGGTGCTGAAGGTCTGGGTGCTGAAGGAGCGTCGGCAGTGGTGGCAGAGGAACCTGGGGATACGCTTTCGCTGGCAGTGACTCCAGTGGTAGCCGATGCGCTTGAAGCGCCACTGGGGGTCGAAGTGGCTGTGGAAGCGGCACTTGGGGTTGGGGCAGTGGGGCGGCGTGAAGATGTCGGGGGTCGTGTTCATGCCCGGCCCGGGCAACTGCCGGGCCGGGCACAATTTCGACGGCACAACTCACCTATTGCTGTCCCGACACGAGTTCGGCATAGTGTCCGCGCTTCGCGAGCAACTCGACGTGGGTTCCCGATTCAACGATACGGCCGTCGTCAATGACCACGATGACATCGGAATGACGAATCGTGCTCAAGCGATGGGCGATCACGATCCTGGTGCAACCAAGCGAATCCAACGCGCGCTGGACCTTTGCCTCGTTCTCTACGTCCAGTGAACTCGTCGCTTCATCGAAGACCAGAATCGCAGGCGATCTTACCAGGGCCCGGGCGATCGCGATCCGCTGCCGTTGACCTCCCGACAGCGACTGTCCGTCGGGCGACAAGAGGGTCCGGTAGTTGAGCGGCATGGCCATGATCTCCTCATGGACCTGAGCCTGCATGGCCGCGGCAACGACCGCTTCCATCGACACATCGACGTCGTCCATCGTGATGTTGTTCAGGATCGTCCCGCCGAAGAGGTGGGTGCTCTGAGACACGGCTCCGACCCGGCGACGAACGGACTTCAGGTCCAATTCGGCAAGCGGCCGACCGTCGAAGAAGACCTGCCCCGACGTCGGGCGGTAGAGTCCAAGGATGAGCCCGGCCAGGGTTGACTTGCCTGCTCCGGACCTGCCCACGATTGCGATCTGCTGACCCGCATGAATCGTCAGGTCAATGTCACGAACGATCCATGGACTGAAGCTGGAGTAGCGGAACGACACGCCCCGCAATTCGACGTTGCCGGCAAGATCTTCAACGGCCTGGACCTGCGAAGCATCCTGTTCCTTCTCTTGCACCAGGACGTCGTCAAGGCGCTCCACGTACGAACCGAGCTGTTGGAACGCGATTCCGCTGTTGATGAGCGACGACACGGGCGCCAGGAAGCCCGCGGCCAGGGCATTCAGGGCCAACATCGTACCCAACGACATGTCTCCTTCGATCGTCATCTTCGTCCCCACCAGGAGAATGACGATCGGCGATCCGAAGCTCAAGCCGTCGATCAGCGCCTGGACCCCCGCGTCGAGCCGACCCTTGGAGACCCGGACGTTGAGCACGTCCACGAAATAGCCCAACCAGCGCTCGTAGGCCAGACGTTCGAGCCCGAGACCCTTCAGGGTTTCGATCCCGTTGAAGAACTGTACCTGATAGCCGCTCAAGGTCGCGCTGCAGGCCAGCTCCTGGTCCATCAGTTCTCGGACTCGACGCCAACTTGCGAGGTAGACTGCAACGCGGAGAAGTCCCAACCCCAGGACAATGAGACCGATCGTGGGGCTGATCATCAGAATGACGACGAGATATGTGACGACAAGAATCCCGTCGAGCGTCCCGGACAAGGTACTCGAAGTGACGATTCCACGAACCGCAGAATTGCTGGACACCCGCATGATGAGGTCGCCGGTCGACCTGACCTTGAAGAAGGTCAGCGGCAGATCAAGCAGATGATCGAGAAATTCACTCGTCATCTTGGCGTCGACCCGGTTACTCAGATGAGTCAGCATCAGATTCCGCAGAAGCGTGCACACGAAGCGGTAGGCAACGAGCAGCGCGAAGCTCCCGGTCAAGATGTAGAGCAGTCCCATGCGCTTGTCGGGCAGGACGCGATCGACCAGCATTCCGGTGAGAATGGGCAATCCCAACCCGACAACCTGCAATATGCAGGATACGACGAAGACCTTGATCAATACATCCGAGTCGGCGAGCACGCGCCGGAAGTAGCTCCAGGTCTTGTCGACGCGGAGGCGGCGCGTCTGGAATCCCTCGCCCGGTTCGAACACGAGCGCGACGCCGGTGAATCTCGCCCCGAACTCCTCCAGGGTTATCTGTTGGCGACCACGGGCAGGATCGACAATCCGGACAGAGCGGCCATCGAAGCGCTCGAAGACAACGAAGTGCTCGAAGTCCCAGTGCAGGATGCTCGCGGAAGGGAGGGCGTCGAGATCGGCGACTCCGAGCGAGACGCCGGTCCCGTCGAGCGAGTAGATGCCGGCAGTCTCGATCAGGCCTTTGGCGTTCGCACCGTCGCGATTCAACTCCAGATGCCGCTGCAACTCCTCAAGCGGAACCGGGGAGCCGTGGTATCTGAGGACCATGGCGAGACTGGCGGCACCGCAGTCCGAGTTCGTTGTCTGCTGCACGTAGACCAACGAGCGTCTGCGATCAAACAGCCTCAAGACATTGGGGAATCGCATCATACTCCCGGGACCATGGTCCGAGCGGGCGCCATTCTCGGTTGGCAGTCGAGCGGATCCAGCACCCGGGGCCCAATGGTGTTGCCCACACCTCAGCCACGAACGAAGAGGCCGACAGTGAGTGTCTTACACGCCGTGACGTTGCGCAAGCCGATGCTGACGATGAGCGCGCACGCAGCGGCGCAGAAGGACGGCGAGCGGATCATCCGGGCGCCATGAGCCGCGGTGTAAGGATTTCTTGCGCGGCAGGAGTTGACACCCAGTCCGCCAAACCTCTAGAATGAACTGGCTCCGGAAGTGGTTGAGCGTCAATTCGGAAGCTCCGCCAGAGGACGATTGTTCGCGAGATCAAGGAGAAGGGTCCCATGAAGAAGTTGACGTTAAAACGCGAATCCATCCGGCAACTCTCGTTCGACGAGCTGCAGAACGTCGCCGGCGCGAGGCCGAAGGAGCCGATCATGGCGACGATGATCATCAACGGCACCTGGGTGTGCGATTGCATCCCGCCCACGCAGTCCCAGACTTGCGGTTCGTGCGATTTGGGCGGCTGCTACACGACCACCAATTAGGAATTCGGCAGCGTCGAGATTTCGGGAGCGCCCCTCGTGCCGCTGGTACCAGCGCCTTCGGCGCGCGGGGCGACCCTTTTTGCGGCGGTGGCCTGAGCACTTGGGATTGCTTCGACCATTGCCCCGTTGATGCAGAACCGCCGGCTGGCATCGGAAGTCCCGAGTTGGGTAACAATCAGAAGTCAAGACCCGCGTGGAGACCCATCTTCAGTGGGGACGAGGCCAAGCCCTATCTGGAGGTCATTCACGATCTCGCGCGTTTCTTCAGCGCGCCCGTGAGCGAATGGCAATTGGCGGAACCGACTCAGTGGTCCTGGGCCGAGGTGCCCCGGACATCGTACTGCCATGGCCTGGCCGACGGGGTCGCGGGGATCTCCCTCTTCTTGGCATACTACCACCAGGCCTTTGGTGGGGAGAATATCAAGGCTGCTGCCATCGCCTTGCTCGAAGAGGAGTTTTCACACCTGCAGCTGGGTGTCGATAACTTCACTTACTTCAGTGGACTGCCGGGTGTCGGCTGGGCCACCCAGCATATTCAAGCGCGTGTCTTCGGCGACCAGGAGAACCTGCTCGAGGACGCGGACGACCTGCTCGTGCATTTCGCGACCGCGGCCCCCGCTGATGTCCAGTTCGACCTGGTGAGTGGATGGGTCGGAGTAGGCCTGTATTTCCTTGAGCGGCTTCCGCGCCGCGCCGCCGCGGCGGGCCTGTCGGCCGTGATCGATCGCTTGTCGGAAATGGTCGAATTCCATGATGACGGAGCTGCCTGGCTGACCGGACCCCGTCTCATGAACCCGGAGCAGCGTCGCATGTATCCGCTCGGATACTACAACCTGGGAGTAGCGCACGGCACCCCCGGGGTGGTAGGCCTGCTGGGGCGAGCCGCGGCGTGGGATGGGGCTCCGGCGGGTACGGCGGACCTGTTCGATCGGGCCGCACGCTGGCTCTGGAAGCAACGTCGACCAACGGCCGAACCGTCGCGATTTCCCCTCTGGCGTCCCGCCGGCGACCAAGCAGACGAAAAGCGGGATTCGAGGCAGGCCTGGTGCTACGGTGACGTCGGCGTCTCGCTGGCTGTCTACTCGGCCGCCAAGATCGGAGGTTTCCGGGACCACGCGGATCGCGCTTTCGAACTCGCTTCGCAGTCGTTGTCCGTGGATCCGCACATGACCGGGGTCGTTGATCCGGGAATTTGCCACGGTGCGTCTGGTCTCGGTCATATCTACAACCGATTCTACCAGGCAACCGGCCGGGCAGAGTTCTCAGGCGCCGCTCGCTACTGGTTTGACCGCTGCCTCCGGATGCGCACGGACGACGCGGGACTGGCCGGCTTCCTGGAATACAACATCTCCCTCTATCGCAAGGCGCGATGGCAGTCCACGCCTGGAGTGTTGACGGGAGCAGCGGGAATCGGGCTGGCGCTGTTGGCGGCGACGACGCACGACACGCCCGCCTGGGACCGGTTTCTCCTACTCGATATCGAAGGAGACATGGGCAGTGTCGGATGACCACAACGAAGACCGACCTGTGGCGGCAAAGGGTCGGACTGTCGACCGCAAGTTCACGGACGCCGGATTCGCGGTGCTCCGGACGCCACAGTTGCCGATGCAGGAGTTCTTGCGGTGGGGCGAGGGGTTGCTCGCCCGCCCGCTGCTGGCAGATAGGACGGGCGGGAATGGACGAGGCCGGGAGCCAGTTGCGGCGGATGACAGCCAGGAGATTTCGAATGAAGACGTTGTCCGGGCCCTGGCTGCGGACAGGAACGTCGTTCGGCAGCGGCTCAGGGCCCAGTTTCAGAACCCGGCCCTTGTCGAATCCGTCTTCCTGGCGTCTCCGGATCTGGAATCGTCGCTGCAGGCCTGGCTGAAGGACCACAAGGGTGTGGGCTCCGAGAGAATCGAGCGTGCAGTCGCGAAGTACTTTCAGAGGCTTACCTGCCGCTCGACGCCATTCGGGTTGTTTGCCGGCTGTTCGCTGGTTGAAGTCGGGAATGCGACCGATCTCCGCCTGGCTGACCGTGTCGGCTACTTGCGGCGTTCACGTCTGGACATGGAGTATCTGGACAAGATCGTCCAGCACCTGACACTGGATTTGGATGTCCAGAAGGAACTTCTGCTATTCCCGAACAACAGCTTGTATGGCGGCGATGGCAAACTCCGCTACACGGAGAGTCGGATCACTGGCCGGGGACGAACACATCATCTGGTGTCCGTCGAATCGGACGAATACCTCGAGCTTGTCTTGGCCCGAGCCCGCGGGGGCGCCACCCAGGCCGACCTGATCCGGTCCCTGGCACAATCGGAACCCGAAATCGAGACCGAAGAGGCTGTCGAGTACCTCCAAGAACTCGTCGCGGCGAAGATCCTTGTGTCCGAACTCGAGCTCACGGTCACAGGCGCCGATCCGCTCGACCGGATGCTCCGCCAGCTGGAAAGAATCGGCAGCGCTGGACGATTCCAGCAGGTGCTGACGACCTGCAGAGCGGAACTTGCAGATATCGATGCTCGGCCACTTGGCAGCGGGACGGCCCGGTATCGAAAGCTGGCGACGGAGCTTGCTGAACTTCCGGTCGACTTCGACTTGAATCGCCTGATCCAGGTCGACATGTGGAAGCCCATGCATGAAGCCACCCTGTCCCGCCGCGTGACGAAAGAGGTCATGCGCGGCGTGAAGTTGCTGGCCCATTGCGGAATCGCGCGCCGCGAAACACCCCTTGAGACCTTCAGGCGCGATTTCCTGGAACGATACGGCGATCAGGAGGTGCCGCTCTTCACGGCATTGGACGAGGAGTCCGGCGTTGGCTACGGCGTGTCGAATTCGCCGGCCGCGGCAGGTTCGCCCATCCTGGCCGGGATTCCACTCGATGGCGTCCCGCAGGATCCCAAGGACGCCTGGACGCCCTGGCATCGCCATCTGCTGATGCGACTCGGTGAGTTCTGGGCGGGGGATGTGAATGAACTGAACGTGACGGAAGAGGAGATACGCCGCTACAATCGGTCCAATCCGGTGTCTCTTCCCGACGCATTCTCCGTTGTCGTGAACGTGATCGGGAAACCCGGCGCCGACCCGGGCATCGCCGCTGACGTTTCGTTGCATCTCGGTTCGATTTCGGGCCCTTCGGGCGCGAACATGCTCGGCCGCTTCTGCGAGTTGAACAAGAATCTCCAGGAATCCGTAGAGGCGCACCTGCAGCGCGAGGAAGCTCTCTGGCCGGACGCGGTGTTCGCTGAAGTTGTCCACCTGCCACAAGGAAGAATGGGGAACATCCTCTACCGCCCCAACTTGCGTGCTCACGAGATCCCTTATCTCGGATGCTCCTCGGCGGCGGCGGACAAGCAGATTCCAGTGGATGACCTTCTGGTGTCGGTGCGCCGCGACTGGGTGGTGCTCCGCTCGAAGTCCCTGGATCGCGAGGTGATTCCCCGGATGTCAACTGCGCACAACTACCGCGCGTTCGGCCTGGGGATCTACAAGTTCCTGTGCTCCTTGCAGAACCAGTACCACCCCGTCTTGCCGGGTTGGACCTGGGGACCGATCCGGTATGCGCGCGCGTTGCCGCGCGTTCGGTGCGGGCGGTTTGTTTTTGCCCTGGCGACCTGGGCGCTGGCCTTCGATGATCTCAAGGAACTGGCCGATCTCGATTCTGATGCCGGCTTCATCGCCGTGCAAGAGATCCGGGACAGGCTGAAGATGCCCCGTTACGTCCAACTTGTCGACGGCGACAACGCCATGCCGATCGACCTGGAAAACGTGCTCAGTGTTGATGTCTTCCGGAGTCTCACGAGAAGGCGACCCTCGGTGACGCTGGAAGAGCTGTATCCCCTCACGGACGATCTCATCGTCGAAGGGGACGGCGCCGGATACTGCAGCCAATTCATCATTCCCTACAATGCGACGCCGGACGCGACCGCTGACCCCACGCTGCCGATGTTCGCCGGCTCCGACAGGAATAGGCGGCCCTTTCCGGAGAACATCCCCATCCGCAGTTTCGCACCGGGGAGCGAATGGCTCTACTTCAAGCTCTACTGCGGGCCATCGGTCGCTGACGAGATCCTCCAGCAAGTCGTCATCCCCGTCGCTCGGCAAGCTCTGGCCACGAAGGCGGCCACACATTGGTTCTTCATTCGGTACGGGGATCCGCAGTGGCATCTCAGATTCCGCTTGGCCGGCGTTCCAGAGCGGCTGATCTCTGAGGTCGTTCCGCTGCTTACGCAGGCCAGTCAGGCGCATTTCCAGCGGGGAACGATTGCCCGGATCCAGCTTGACACCTATGACCGGGAATTGAGGCGGTACGGAGGCCTGGTCGGCACTGAATGTTCCGAGCAGTTCTTCTTCGCCGATAGCGAGGCCGTCGGTGCCGCACTCTCGTCCGTCAATGGCGACGAGGGCATTGAAGCGCGTTGGCTGCTCGCGGTGCAGGGCGTGAACGCCATACTTGACGACTTCGGATTCGACGTCGAGGCGAAACTCGCGGCCTTGGCGGCTCCGGCGGAATCGATGTTTCTCGAATTCGGTGGCCACGACTACCTGGCCAAGGCGCTCGGCGACAAGTACCGGAAGATGCGAATGTTGGTCAAGGCAGGCTTGGCCAAAGGTGATGAGATCGGAGAGGTCCTTCGTCAGGCGGGTGTCGGCGAGAAGCGCGGAGCCATCTTGGGTGAGGCCCTGCAGGCGGGACAGGCGATATTCGAGAAGCGCGGCCGAGCCTGGAGCGGAGCCGCCGCCTCCTTGCGTGAGTCCCGAACGGCCGGAGACCTTCCGCTGTCGCTAGGGCGCCTTGCTGCCAGCTTCTCGCATATGCACGCCAACCGGATGTTCCGTGCCGAGGCGCGGGCACACGAACTACTGCTCTACAACTTCCTGAGTCGCGAGTATGCTTCAGCCATCGCTCGCCGGAAGAACCGGTCTTGAGGCCAACCGATCCGGAGTCGGCAACACATGAAGGAAGATCAGAACCGCGAGATCACCGGCATCTTCCGCACGGAAGCCTGGGAGCGGCTTAGCGCTCCGAGAACGCGCAATGTGAATACGCTTCAGCGGGCGCCTGGTTGGATCGGCATCGTGTTCGTGGTTGTCTGCCTTTGCTTCATCATCGCCATGGTAGCACTGTCATTGGTAACGACCGATATCAGGGTCAGTGGCAATGGGTTCCTGGCCGGCGAGGACACGTCGAGTACACCCCGGAACGGGTCCGGTGAGGCCGTTGCTGCGCTGCTCCCCGGGTATCTGGAATCAACGCTCAAAGTGGGGCAGAAGGCAATCGTTCTACCCTATATCGATCCTACGCGCCAGTTGGCCGCTACACTGACGGCGGTTTCCGTGAGGCCCTCTGACGATCCCGAAGTCCAGCGAATCCGCAGGAATCTGTCGCCGACAAGCACCGAATCAACCGGTGCCGTCGTGCTGGTGCACGCCGTTCTTGATGACCGGGTCAAGACCGCGTCGATCGGGAGTTCCCCCTGTAGTCTGATCGTCTCCGTCGGCTCGCCACCGCTGATCCTGACGCTTATTCCCGGCCTGAGACAGGTACTTCAGTAGATTTCGGTGCCGGACGGAATCGCGGGCGAACAACCGCGCTCCTCAGTTGAACGGATTCGGCACGTTCTGGCGCAGCTCGTACTCCAGCGGTGGAATGGCCGCCGAAGCCGGCGTGTCGATCTCCACGACGGCCGCCGCAACCGCGGCCGGCCCCGCCATCGCTCCACCGACATCCCGAACGGCCTTCTCGACATCCCAGATGAGCGTCCGCACGTTGGCACCGTCAGTGATGAGCACCTCGTGGTTCAGGTACAGCCCCGCAACCTGGTCGTAGAGCCGGATGATCGCGACGTCGCTGAACTCGAAGGTGCCGGCGGGATTCCCGTTCTCGTCCACCATCGGCTGCGGACCAAGCTCGTACAGGAAGGGGAAGTGGGTCTTGTCGGTGAACCTGATGAGGCCGTCCTGATCGCTGATGCCCAGCACCGGCTGCTGGTCAACGTCGATCGAGGTATAGATCGACATGTACTTGCTGTCGCGGAACGTCTCGGTGCCGTCGACGGTGGCCACCAGTTCGTAGCGGTGGATGCGGGAGCCCGGCGCGAAGTCCTCCTCCTGGCCGCCGGTCGCCGCGATCATGCGCACGCCAGCAGTCATGTCGGCGTCCCACAACGTGCGCGTGAATCGTCCCTCCAGATCGTAGACGTTCAGGGCGACGTGCGCCGCCTCGGGGATCGAGAACTGGATGGTGGTCTGGGGTTTGGCCGCCGATACGGGGAAGCCCGGGAGGGGCACGTGCAGCTTGGCCTCGAGGTTCGGCACCGGACGGCCAGCCGGATCCCGGATCGCGAGCTCGAGCGCGAATGGCACCACGACGGGCTCGGGACCGTCATCGCCGCAACCCGCGAGCGCGAGCGCCAGCAGCAGGGCACAGGGGAGCACCAGGTGCGGGAATCGGGGCATGTCATCAGCCTCCTGGGTGGAGTTCGTGAGGAAACCGCGTTGAGGGGCACCCCGCAGCATCTGCCATTGTAGCATCAGCAGGTGCGGGGGCGAGCGCTCTCCCTTCGAACCATCCACACCAATCTCACAGCGCGTGACTGTGATTTGCCGCGATGGCCAAGGCCACGCCCCGCGCGCACTGCTCCAATCCGCGATGCCGTACCGTCAGTTCGCCAAACGCAAACCGATCATCGCCCGGGTTTGGACGTGCTAGAATGACCCGTGAACTCCGAACCGGAAGCACAAACCACCTTTGCCGGTCAGACCCGTCGACCACGCTTTGGCGCACGGGTAGTCCAGCCTTCGCGATCGCATCTATGGGTGCGATGTCATCAAGCAGGGAGAAGCACATGAACCGAGGATTCGGGATGCGCCATGGCCGCCGTCACCATCACCCGTCCATTGGCTCGGCCGTCCTGATGGCGATCGTGCTGGCCTGGGTCGCGGGCTTGCCCATCACTTCCCGGGCCGTGAGCCCCGAGCCGGCTACCGATGACGTGCACATGCCCGCCTGGGCGCCCGTGAAGATGCTCGCTGATCGCGAGCGGCCGCTCGTCTATGCCATCGATGCCGGCGGGGGTGGCGTCGGCGCCGCGCGCCTCCTCTTCATCAGCACGGACACCGGACAGGTGGTCAACGACATCCCCATCGGCACCTCGCCGACCGATCTGACGATCAGCTACGGCGAAGACCGTCTCTACGTGACCAACTGGGGACGCGCCGAGACGCGGGTGGTGGACCTGGCGACGCAGACGGAGCTGCCGCCGCTGCTTCTGGGCAGCGACGTCTACAAGCTCAACGCGGGCCGGCCGGGGCGGCTGTACTACGAGGAAGAGGACCAGTGGATCGACATCCGCGCCGTGAACTCGACCACGGGAGCGAACCTGCATTCGTGGTTCGTGCGCGAAGGTGACGGCGAGATCGACCCGACGGGTCGCTGGTACTACCACTGTGACAACAACATCTCGAACGCATCCATCCACAAGTACGACATCTCGGCGAACTCCGCGGTGGAGGTGGCCGAGAGCCTCGAGCGTCCCTACGGCACGCGCAATCTGGTGATGAGCGCGGACGGGTCGCGCCTGTTCTGGATGGGCGGCTACGTGTACGACGCGGACCTGAACGAGCTGGGCCGCCTGGGCGGCGAGATCCACGCGACGACGCTGCATGGTGACCTGGCGTTCTCGTCGAGCCGCGTGTACAACGTGCACACCGGGGCGGTCGTGTACACGTTGCCGGTCACGACCCAGGTGATGGCGGTGGCCGGCGACCAATCGGCTCTGCTGTACCTGAATCCGGGCACCGGCGCGATCGACCGGATCCCGATGAGCGAGATCGCGGACGTTCCAGGTCCGGGGCTCAACCCGGTGCCCGCAGACAGGTCGGCGGTGCTGGCGTCGCTGTCGTCGCTGTCGTGGGACCAGCAGCCGGCGGCGTTGCGCTACCGCGCCTACTTCGGGCCCGACTCGAGCGCGGTGGCCACGGCGCAGCCGGGTTCGCCGCTGTCGCTGGGCGAAGTCACGGAGACCACCGTCGCCCTGGACGCTGACCTTCGCTGGGAGCAGCGCTACTACTGGCGCGTGGACCAGGTCGGGCTGACCGGCGACGTGGTCGGGCCGGTGTGGTCGTTCGTGGTGGCGCCGCTGACGGTGGATCCGCAGGACTTCACGGTCTCGGTCCCGGTCGGCACCCAACCGCAGCCGGCGGCGCTGCGCGTGAAGTTCAACAGCCCGTTCAGCGGCCTGATCGTGAAGGAAGACATCCCGTGGCTGCGGGTGGAGCGGCAGCCCGAAAGCGTTGGCTACGACCACCTGCAGGTGGTGCTGGAGCCGGCGGGTCTGACGGCTGGCAGCTACACGGGCCTGCTCGGGTTCTCCTGGTCCGGATACGAGGTGGAGGTTCCCGTCACGCTGGACCTGTTCCACCTGGTGCTGACGAAGCTCCTGGCGGACCGGGACCGGCCGTGGGTCTACGGCCTGCACACGGGGACGGGCGTGACGAACGATGCGCGGCTGGTGTTCATCAACGCGGCGACCGGGACCATCGACAAGGTCCTGCCGATCGGCTCGAACGCCACGGACCTGACGATCAACTACGGCGAGGGCCGACTGTACGTGTCGAACTGGCTGCGGGGGAACACGCGGGTGGTGGACCTGGCGACGCAGACGGAGCTGCCGCCGCTGGTTCTGGGCAGCGACGTCTACAAGCTCAACGCGGGCCGGCCGGGGCGGCTGTACTACGAGGAAGAGGACCAGTGGATCGACATCCACATCGTGGACACGGCCACCGGCCGTGAGCTGAACACGTGGTTCGTGCGCGAAGGCGATGGCGAGATCGACCCGACGGGCAGCTGGTACTACCACTGCGACAACAACTCGTCGGGCGCCACGATCCAGAAGTACTCGCTGGCCAACGACGCTCCCGTGCAGGTGGCCGAGAGCCTCGTCCACGGCTACGGGTCGCGGAACCTGGTGATGAGCGCGGACGGGTCGCGCCTGTTCTGGATGGGCGGCTACATGTACGACGCGGACCTGAACGAGCTGGGCCGCCTGGGCGGCGAGATCCACGCGACGACGCTGCATGGCGACCTGGCGTTCTCGTCGAGCGCCGTCTACAACACGCATACCGGCCAGGCGATCCATGCGCTGCCTGTCACGACGCAGGTCATCGCCGTGTCGGCGGACCAGACGAAGGTGTTCCTGTACGACGGGAGCACCGGGTCGGTGCAGATGATCCCGATGAGCGACATCGCGGACGTTCCAGGTCCGGGGCTCAACCCGGTGCCCGCGGACAGGTCGGCGGTGCTGGCGTCGCTGTCGTCGCTGTCGTGGGACCAGCAGCCGGCGGCACTGCGCTACCACGCCTACTTCGGGCCCGACTCGAGCGCGGTGGCCACGGCGCAGCCGGGTTCGCCGTTGTCGCTGGGCGAAGTCACGGAGACCACCGTCGCCCTGGACGCTGACCTTCGCTGGGAGCAGCGCTACTACTGGCGCGTGGACCAGGTCAGGCTGACCGGCGACGTGGTCGGGCCGGTGTGGTCGTTCGTGGTGGCGCCGCTGACGGTGGATCCGGAGGACTTCACGGTCTCGGTCCCGGTCGGCACCCAACCGCAGCCGGCGGCGCTGCGCGTGAAGTTCAACAGCCCGTTCAGCGGCCTGATCGTGAAGGAAGACATCCCGTGGCTGCGGGTGGAGCGGCAGCCCGAAAGTGTCGGCTACGACCACCTGCAGGTGGTGCTGGAGCCGGCGGGTCTGACGGCTGGCAGCTACACGGGCCTGCTCGGGTTCTCCTGGTCCGGATACGAGGTGGAGGTTCCCGTCACGCTGGACCTGTTCAACCTGGTGCTGACGAAGCTCCTGGCGGACCGGGACCGGCCGTGGGTCTACGGCCTGCACACGGGGACGGGCGTGACGAACGATGCGCGGCTGGTGTTCATCAACGCGGCGACCGGGACCATCGACAAGGTCCTGCCGATCGGCTCGAACGCCACGGACCTGACGATCAACTACGGCGAGGGCCGACTGTACGTGTCGAACTGGCTGCGGGGGAACACGCGGGTGGTGGACCTGGCGACGCAGACGGAGCTGCCGCCGCTGGTTCTGGGCAGCGACGTCTACAAGCTCAACGCGGGCCGGCCGGGGCGGCTGTACTACGAGGAAGAGGACCAGTGGATCGACATCCACATCGTGGACACGGCCACCGGCCGTGAGCTGAACACGTGGTTCGTGCGCGAAGGCGATGGCGAGATCGACCCGACGGGCAGCTGGTACTACCACTGCGACAACAACTCGTCGGGCGCCACGATCCAGAAGTACTCGCTGGCCAACGACGCTCCCGTGCAGGTGGCCGAGAGCCTCGTCCACGGCTACGGGTCGCGGAACCTGGTGATGAGCGCGGACGGGTCGCGTCTGTTCTGGATGGGCGGCTACATGTACGACGCGGACCTGAACGAGCTGGGCCGCCTGGGCGGCGAGATCTACGCGACGACGCTGCATGGCGACCTGGCGTTCTCGTCGAGCCGCGTGTACAACACGCACACCGGAGCGGTCGTGTACACGTTGCCGGTCACGACCCAGGTCATCGCCGTGTCGGCAGACCAGACGAAGGTGTTCCTGTACAACGGTGGCACCGGGTCGGTGCAGATGATCCCGATGAGCGACATCGCGGACGTTCCAGGTCCCGGGCACAATCCGGTGCCCGCGGACGGGTCGACGGTGGTGCTGCCGGTGGTCCGGTTGTCGTGGGATCTCGATCCTGCGGCCATCGGCTACGATGTCTATGCCGGGTGCGACTCCACGGCCGTCGCCGGCGGGGATGTGGGCGATGTCGTCTATCTGGGCCGCGTGTCCGGCGCGCACATCGACTTCCCGTCGTCGCCGGCGCTGGGAAGCACCTGCTATTGGCGCCTGGACGGGATCGGGCTCAATGGTGTCGCCAGGGGCGCGGTCTGGTCGTTCAAGGTCTTTCCGCTCAGCGTGGAGCCGGGATCGTTGGCCCTGGCGCTGCCCACCAGCCTGCCGGAATACCGGACCACACTCGTGATCGGTGCCGAGGCCATGGCCGGGGTCGAGGCCTGGTCTGCGACCAGCGCGGCCCCGTGGCTCGATCTCGACGCGCCCGGAGGCTCTGCGGGTGCCACGCTGGAACTGCGGATCGATCCGGCGGTCGCCGGAGTCGGCGAGCACCTGGCGACGGTTGTGATCGAGGCGGGAGGTGAGAGCTACGAACTGCCCGTCAGCCTCCAGGCGTTCGTCATGCAGATCACGCAGATGGTGGCGGATCAGCAGCGCGGGCGCATCTACGCCCTGCATCCGGGCGGCAACACCGTCGACGACGATCTCCTGGTTGTCTACGACATGCTCACGCGGCGGGTCATCCGAGCCCTCCCCATCGGCGGCAATGTCACGGACATGACGGTGCATCAGCCCGACGGAAGGCTGTACGTCACGAACTGGCTGCGCAACGTGACCCGTGTCATCGACCTGAACACCATGACCGAACTGCCACCGCTTCAATTGGGCGCCGATGTCTATCGGATCAATGCGCTCGGCGCCGGACGCCTGGTCGTCGAAGAGGAGGACCAGTGGATCTCGGCCGGCATCATCGACACGCAAACGGGCGCAACGCTCAGTTCAACCCTTCTTCGTGAGGGCGACGGCGCCGCCGACCCGACCGGCGCCTGGTACTACCACTGCGACAACAACATCTCCAACGCCGCCGTGCACAAGTACGCGACAGGGTCCGGGACCCTGGCACAGGTCGCCGTCAGTCCGCAGCATCCGTATGGATCGCGGAATCTTGTCATGTCCGCCGATGGCTCCCGCCTGTTCTGGCGCGGGTACGTCTACGACGCCAACCTGCGAGAGCTCGGATACCTGGGCGGAGAGGTCAAGTGGGCCAATGAGGACGGCAGCCGCGCGCTGATCGGATCGACAATCTACGACGTGGCCGCTTTCAGCCCTGTCTCCCAGCTGGCGTTCACGCCGACAGCGATGGCCCTCGGCGAGAGCCCTGCTGTCGCCTATGCCTTCGATCCGGACAGCGGCCTGATCGAAGCCGTGTTCTTCGACCAGGTCGCTGTCGAGCTTTCCGGATTCCGCGCAGAGCGCCTCGGCAACACCGTGCGCGTCTCCTGGGAGACTTCCGGGGCGGAATCGGGGTCCAGCTATCGCGTGGAGCGCAGGACAGCGGCCGGGCAGCCGGACAAGGTGCTTTCGGCGCTCGTGAGCGAAGGCAACAGCTGGCATGTCCTGGACGGCGAGGTCGGCAGCGCGAGTCGCGAATACTGGTTGATCGTGTCCTACGCGTCCGGCCAGGTAGTCGAATACGGCCCGGCGATGGTGACGGCAGTGCCGACCGTGCTCGCACTGCAGGGAAACCACCCCAACCCGTTCAATCCCGAGACCACGGTGGAATTCACGACGAACCAGGAAGGCCCGGTGCGGCTGCAGGTCTTCGACCTGCGGGGGGCTCTCGTGGCCACGCTGGTCGACACGCGTCTTCCGGCGGGCTGGCACGAGGCGGCGTGGAGCGGCGTCGATGACCGCGGGCAGCCCATGACGTCGGGCGTCTACGTTCTGCGCCTGTGGTCGGAGCAGGGTGTTCGCTCACGGAAGATGACCCTGGTGAGGTGACGTGATCCGACCGCGGACCTGGCTTCCGGTCGTCGTCGGATTTGTCGCTTATGGTCCGTGGGAACCAGTCCGGCCCCCAGCGGCCTTGCCCGCCGTCAGCGCAGAAGGGACAGATGTCCATGAACCGAACGACGCACCTACTTGTCGCGGCAACCGCACTGTTGCTGACGGCGACATCGCCACGGGCCCAGGAGTTCACGCCCGACGACCACACGTTGCTCCTGCTGCACGGCAACGGCAGCCTCACCGGTGCGCAAGGGGAGACCCCGGTGCTCTCCACGGGGCATGCCTTCACCGGCGGCGTGTTCGGGCAGGGCATCGATCTGCCGACGACGGCGCAGCTGCGCTACGCCGCGACGGGCAACGCGCTGGCGACGGAAGGCACCGTCGAGTTCTGGGTGAAGCCGCATTGGTCCGGCAACGACGGGCAGGATCACATGGTCTTCTCCTGGGGTACCGGCGGCGGCCTGCTCATGGGCAAGGACGGCGGCAACTACTGGCGCATCATCCTCAACCGCTATGGTGAGGGTGGCCAGCCCGAGCGCGGAGCCGGCTGGAACGTGTCCGGCCAGTGGACCGCCGAAACGTGGCATCACTGCGCGTTCACCTGGAATGCCGATGCCGTCCGCGTGTACGTCGACGGCGAGCAGCGCGCCGAGGGCTCGGTCGGGTTCACGCCGCCGGCGATCGCCGCCACGCAGATCCAGATCGGCGGCGAGGAAAGCTGGGCGACGATCAACGGCGTCGTCGACGAGCTGCGCATCAGCGATATCGCGCGTTCGGCGGCCGAGGTCGCCGATGCCTACCTGCGCGGTCTGCAGATCACTTCTCTTGCCGTCACGCCGGATCCGCTGCGACTGCTCGAGACCTGGGTCGTGAGTCCAACGGTCACCGTGACCACCAGCCAGGGCGCGCGCACCATCCCCGCATCCGCGCTGACCTGGAGCGTGGCGAACGGCGCCGTCGCGAGCATCGACGCCGACGGTCGCGTCCATGGCCAGGAGGCGGGAACCACGACCATCACGGGCACCTACCAGGGAATTTCCGACGCGGCCGCGGTTGTCGTCTCGGCTCCGGTGCTGCCGCCGCAGTACGACACCGTCGATGTTGACCTGACCGTGCCCATGTCCGGGTACCTTTACGAGATGCCGGTGCTGGTCATCCGCTACTTCCCGACCACGAACGGCACCACGGTGGACGGCTCGATCGCCGGCTACTCGGGCACGCTGACGGCCATCCGCACCTATACCAATACGCTGAATCGGCGCTCCAAGTTCATGCTGGAGGAGGGCAGCCGCTACCGCGGCTATGCGAATCCCGCGGCGCCGCCGTCGCTCGGCTATCGGATCGTCGCCATGATCACGGTGTACGAGGAGATGCCGCTCGGGACGTACGTCGGCGACGGCCACTACTATCCCGACTACAACCAGATCCTCGAGCGCTTCGATGCCGGGCACTACGTAAACGACCTCGGCGTCAAGGAGGTCTGGCTCTGGGGCTACCACCATGGCGCGATCGTCCCCGCCGAATCGAATATGGCCAGCCCGACCACGGGCGACATCTCGAACAGCTACCGCTTCGCCGACGATCTGCCGATCTACGACCACACCTACGTGCTCTACAATTACAACTTCACGCGCTCGCAGGCCGAGGCGGTTCATAACCACGGTCACCAGCTCGAGGCGATCCTGTCGTTCGCGAACCAGCGACAGGCCGGCGACACGGAGCTCTTCTGGCGGAAGTTCGTCGGTCAGAACGCCAGCGGCGCCTTCGTGACGGGCCGCTGCGGGTGGACACACATGCCGCCGAACACCACGAGCCACTACGACTATCTCAACACCGCCCTCGTCGCCAGCGATATCGCGGACTGGCGACCGGACGGCGGTGGCGCCACGGTGGCGGTGAACCTGGACACGTGGGGCAATGTCAACTACGCATGGCCGGAGAACCCGGCGGGCATCCCGCAGCGCATCGAATCGCAATGGTACATCTATTGGATGCAGTCGATGCCGGGACGCGGAAACACGATCACCTACCAGGGCCGGCCGCTCACCAACTGGTGGTATCTCACCGCCAATTGGGACGAGGCGGCGAACGCGAACTTCGGGCTGTGGAGCAACACGGCGTCCGCCTCCGACATGCCGCCGTCACTCGCCGCCGAGCTCTCACCCGCGCGGCCGAATCCGTTCAACCCGCGCACGGTGATCCCGTTTGCCCTGCTCGAGCCGAGCCGGGTCGAACTGGCCGTCTTCGACGTTGCGGGTCGGCGCATCTCGACCCTCGTCGACGAGCCCCGGGCGGCCGGTTACCATGAGGTCACTTGGGGCGGTGTTGACGGCCACGGTCATGCCGTCGCCGCCGGTGTCTACGTGGCGCGCCTGAAGGCGTCCGGCGTCACGCGATCGACGCGGCTGGTGCTCGTGCGATAAGGCCATATGTCCTCTCACTTTCGTTCGCGAAAGGGGTAGAGTCATCACTTCGGTGAGGCTTCTACCCCTCCGCGAGGGAGAGTCAAGGAGGACCCGATGGTTCGCTCCCAGACCGATCGCCTGTCCGAGAAGACCGTCGAACGGCAGTTCCTTTACGGCTCGAAGCCGACTTCGAACTGGCACCGGCGACGTCACGGGCCCTGTTGTCCGCGGCGCAGCAGGTGCTGATGTCATGTGCGCGGGGCGGCGAGTTGCGCGAGGGCCAGATGCAGGTGACCGTCGTCAGTTCGCGCGAGCCGGCTGGCAAGCCGCTCACGGCGATGAAGAAGCTGCCGGTGGTGGTGACGGTCGATGGTGGCCTCGAGGACTTGGCGGTCATGCAGCAGCACGGGCTGCGAGCCTGCGTCGGGTGCGGGTGCTGCGGATGACAGAAGAGGCCGTGGATCAGGAGGGCGTGCTGACCCAGGAAGACCTGGCGCGGTTGCTGCAGACGGGCGTGCGTACGGTTCGCCGGGACGTGGCGCAGTTGCGGTCTGAAGGGCACTGGGTGCCGACGCGCGGCGCCGTGCAGGACACGGGCCGCGGTCAGTCGCACAAGGCGAAGATCGTCGAGATGTATCTGCAGCGGATGACATACTCGGAGATCGCCCGTCGTGCGCGTCACAGCGCGTCATCAATCAAGCGATACGTTCAGACCTTCGGTCGTGGCTGGTGTTGTGGTCGCATGGGGTCCGCGAGGCGGGCGAGGTCGGGTACGTGGTGGGTATCAGTGCGCGGTTGGCGAGCGAGTACCTGTCTCTGCGAGAGCGGTACTCAACGGATCAGTATGCCGATCGTCTGGCAGAGATCGCCGATCAGGCTCGACGGGCCCTACCTCGCAACGGCGAGGAAAAAGGGGGCGCCGATGAGCCCCCATGGGGACCGTTACAAGACGATCGGGCAGCGGGACTTCGGTTCTGCGGTCGAGTACCTGATCGAGACGGAATTTAAGCTGGTGGGCAGCCATCGGGTGATCCGGATGATGGTCGAGTCGATCATGGAGTTGCACCGGGAGTTCTTCCCGGAGACGCAGAATCACAGTCCGGGTACGATCGTATGGGCGACGACGAAAGCCGGTGATGGCGCGAAGGTGAGTTGGGGTAAACGTGCCGAAGCGTACGGGACCCAGATCGTGCACCTGCCACTGGTGACAAAGGACGAGATCGAATCGCGGATGAAGACAACGCCGGGTCAGGATGCCGCGAACAACCGCCGCAAGGAGACCCAGCGCGACCGCCACCCTTGGTTCGGCTGGTGAAGAGCGCGGCGGCGCAGGGTGGACTGTTGACGGGCGCCGGCTCTCGGTGCTGATGAACCGCTCGCTGGCCAAGGTCCATGAGTACATCTGCGCCTGGGAAGAAGAGACCGGCGAAGCGTTGCCGTTGAAGGGCTACGTGCTGGACATGGGCGCTCGCCGACCCACAAGGGGATCATCTGCCGCAAGCTGGAGGAAGGGATGAGTCCGCCGGACATCGCCCGGGCGACTGGGCACACGCTGGAGGCGGTGGACAACTACCTGGGCACGTATGAGCGGATCAAAGTTCTGCTGCGTCGGGGCTTTGACGTGGAGACGATCGGTCATGTGACAGGCAAAGCGGCACGGACCGTAGCGCAGTACCTGGTCATCATCGAATGCTATCACCCGGACCTGCTGCAGGACTCGCATCGTCGCTGGCTGACAGGCCGTCGCAAGGGCAGGACGGTGACGGCGCGCCCGGAGATGATGACCTCAATGACCGAGGCCCTTGAAAACGAAGAGGCCCCGGACACGGGGAAATGTGAGAAAATGACGCCGGCCGGCTCACAGGGGCTCGGGTCGAAGCGGGCAGTCTCGGGGAAGGCAAAACCCAGCCTAACGAAGGGCCAAAAGACCCTGTGAAAAAGCGGTAAGAAACCGATCACCGGACATATGGCCTAAGTGTCGCTGACGGGCGGGATCGAGAAGCCCTCGCATGTCCCCAGCTTGCCACCATTCACGCGAGGTAGCCGTTGAGCTGCCTCCGGTAGACCTGCCAGTCCCTGATGACCAGCCGGCGGACCATCGCCGCAGCGGACGCGAGCCGGTTCATGCGTCGTGGCTCCCCTGCACGGTGGTCACGCGGACCTTGCAGGCGGCCCGGCCCGTCCTTCCGGACCGGGCCGCCCCGATCACGCTATTCCCAGCGTATCACGTCCCGGTTGCGCACGGGCTTGCAACAGTCGGCGGCGCAGTCCCGGTAGGCAGCCACCGCCGCGTCGCGCGCCGAACGGTAGGACCGTTGGGCGCGGTCGACCGTCCGCTGGTAGTCCTGCTCGGCATCGCGAAGGCACTTGCGGTAGCCGTTGAGGACCGTCGCATCCGTCAACAGAACCGAAAGCGGGCCCAGCCAGATCGTCGGCGTGACCAGTACCATCTCGGCCATCGCGTCGGAGTGGCACTGGTCCACGCCCGAATTATAGTCGTCGATGGCGTCGCAATAGCTCCTGCAGAAGGCATCGCGCGCCTGCCGCATCGCGGCGTCGTAGATGGCGCGGCAGTTCGCCAGGCAGTCCTGGTTCAGCGGGCGGTTGCCCGGGCAGCCCACCGCCGGCGGGGGGGGAATCGGGTTGAGGGCGGCGCAACGGGCTTCACCCGCCGGGTCCTTGTCCGCGTCCCGGCCGGCGCCCTTGGTGCCGTCTTCGGTGATCAGCATGGTCGGGTCGATGCCGGCCTGGCACGGACGCAGGCAGCGGAAGTCCTGCCCGGCCTGCGTGCCGGCGGTGGCGAAGCCCGCAATCGGCATGGCGCCGTCCGCGGTGGTCAGGACGCCCCACAGCGACGTGATGCGCAGGTCCAGCTGGGCCACGATGGGGGCCCAGGCGGGATCCAGCGCCACCAGTTCGTCCTGCGCGTAGTGTCGCGCGCCATGCACCACCAGGGTGAACGACTCGCCGGTCTCCGTGTACCCGACGAACTCGCCGGCGGACGTGACCTCGTCCTGGAGATCCAGGCGGCCCTGCACGGAATCGAAATCGGCGGCGAACAGGGCCTGCCACAGGTCATCGTAGTAGGCGAACAGGGGCTGCAGCTGGTCGTCGGCGCTCGGGTCTACCTTTTTGGCCTGGTGGCCGGCAGCCGGCGCCGGGGGCGTGATGTGATCGCCACAGCCGACGAAGGCCAGCAGGGCGATCAGCGTCACCAGTCCGGCGACGATGGCGACGCGGCGTTGCGGGAAGCGTGTCATGATGGTCCTCCTCCGTTGATTCGGGCGTGTGCGGCTATTCGTAGTGGGCGCGCAGCGGGGCCTTCGGGAGCTTGGGGCAGGTGCGGCACCCGCCCTTGGCTGACGCCGGCGGCCCCTGGCCCTGGCTGAAGTTGACGTAGCCGAAGCAGTACCAGGCGAAATTGCCTTCGTCGTCGGCCAGCCACTGGCAGTCGGCGTCGGGGCTCTCCAGGTAGGCGCTGCCGCGATCGATGCCGGTGACGTACTTCTCGCACGTCTCGTCGTTCCGGCAGAGCTGGCACTTGAACTGGAGCTCGACCATCGTGACGATGGCATCGTCGATGGCCGAGCCCATGGCCTCGTCCAGGGTCGGCTTGCCGTCGCCCGCACCCACCGCGCGCCGCACGTCCACGGTGTAGATGCTCTGGGAGTTGTCGCAGGGGCGATGCTCGGCAAGCGCGTCAGGCGTCGGCGCCGTGTCGCCAGCCAGGCCCGTGTCGCCAGCCCGGCTCTTGTCGCGGGCGCCGACGGCCGCCTCCGGCTTCGGCGCGGTGGCCGTGGACGTCTCGTCGCTGCAGCCGGGCAGCCAGGCCGCGGCCAGCGCCGCCAGCAGAACCAGCGCGCCGGTCATGGTCGTACCGTGTGGAGCTTTCTTCATGTCCGGACCTCCGTCTGTTCAGGTTGGCAAGTGATCGTGCCCAGTCCGCTTCAGTCCACCGGGTCGATGGTCGCGCCCAGCGGCAACGCGTGTCCGAAGTGCGCGACCAGGATCGTGATGTCGACCAGGTTGACGGCACCGTCGCCGTTGAAGTCGGCGCGGACGTTGTACGTCGGGAACATGGCGGCGAACAGCGACACGTCGGCCAGGTTGACGCCGCCGCCGCCGTTGATGTCGGGGCTGGCCATCGTCAACGCGAGCGGCGGCTGCGCCAGCATCGGCACGCCCCGCACCTTGACGATGCTTCCGGCGGACTCGTGGCCCCCGGCCAGAATGGCGCCCACCAGCACGTAGGTTCCCGGCTGGGGCTCGGACACGTAGTCCTGGAAGTGGTCCCAACGCGGGATCGAGGGGAAGTAGCAGTCGGCCACGCTGAACGGTGTCTGGCCGTCCACCTCGAAGTCCGAGCCGTCCAGTCCGGTGACCGGATTGCCGCTCGTGTCGACGACGGTCACGAGGATCGACCCGGCACTCGTGCTCCGGATCTCGGCGCCGTCGCCGGCGGGGCAATTCAGCAGGTGGCCGCCGCCGCCGGTCAGCACGGCCGAACTGGTGCCGGGGTCGATGGTCTGGGCCTGAACGGCGGTAGCGAGCAGGCTAGTGGTGATGATGACGATGGCGAAATTCCTCATGGCGGGCTCCCAGGGATCAGACCGGTCAAGGAAGGGGCGCGGGACCGGAGTCGCGCGCGCCGGCTATGGTCTCTGGGGGGGAACAACGGGACGGGAGGACATTCAAGGGACGGCGCGGCGTGGCGGCGCTTCTACAATTGCCCCGCCAGCATCGAGGCCAGTTCGCGGATGCAGACCTGGCGGCGGTAGTAGACGCCCTGCACGGTCTTGAGGCCGCAGCGCACGCGGATCTCCTCGATCGACCGCTCTTCGAGGTAGAACGCCACCAGCAGCGCGCGGCAGGCACGACCCAGCCTGGCCACGCCCGCGCGCAGCACGGCCAGGGCCTCGGCCGAGAGCAGGCGCTCGACGGCGTCGGCCGACGGATCGGCCACGCCGTCCTGGGCGTCCTCGATCTGCACCTGGGGACGGCGGCGGCGGCGGGTCAGCGCGTTGCGGCAGCGGTTGCGCGCCACCGTCACGGAGAAGGAGATGAGGTCGCCCTCGAAGCCGCCGCCATCGCGGATGTAGCGGAACGCCGTGACCAGGGTCTCCTGGATGATGTCGTCGGCCTCACTGTCGTCGGCGCCCAGGAACGAGCGCACGGCCGCCGTCACCGGCGACAGCAGGTGTCCGTGCAGCTCCTGCTCGGCGGCGGGATCGCCCGCCACCACGCCGGCGATGGCGCGCCCGAGGGCGGCGGCATCGGCGGTACGGCGGCTCGGTGGTTGATTCATCGCGATCCAGCGAGGAGAATGGGGACGACACGCGGCGGCCGGGGCGGCCGCACCCGGTCGAGGATACGGGCGCGGGGGGCGTCTGTCCACCCGTTTGGGCGACGGCAGGAGGTGACCGTGGTCGATCGCATTGGCTCCGGGCCGCGCACACCGCTGGCGGCGTGCGTGCTGACGCTCGCGCTCACCCTGGCCCTTGTCGGTGCGGGCGGCTGCTCGCGCAAGTCGCCGGCCGACGCGGATGCCGCACGAGGCGGCGCCACGCCGCACGTGGACCTGACCGGCGTGCCACTCTCGTCTGATCTGTCGCCGTTCCTGCGGGGCAGGGGTGAAGGATCCGGCCGCATCGACCAGGCGGGCGAGCGGAAGCTGGCCCTCAACGACAGCCTCGAGATCGCCATTCAGCGTGCGTCCACGCGCCGGTCGGCCGGTGACTTCCTCTATGGATTGTGGCGCGCCGAGCCCGCCGGCCTGCTCTGGATCGAGACGGCCACGCGCTACGAGTACCTGCTGCATCGCGGCGACGAACTCGAGGCGCGTCTGGCGGCGCTCGGCGACACCGTGAGTGCGCCGGCGGCGCATTGGTTCGCGCGCGACTGCCGCGAATACGGCTACGGCTCGCGCGGCGAGGGCTATCGGCGCGCGGCGGCGCACGCGGGCAGCCTGGCGCCGCTGGACCACGCGGTGGCCGAGCAGAAGGTGGCGATGACGGAGGCGGACGGCGGGGAACCGCTGGCTGCCGTCCAGCGCCTGCTGCCGCTCGTGGCGCCCGATGGCGCGTCCGGCCCGCGCCTGCGCGTGCGCGAGTGGTACCACATCACGCGCTACCTCCATCGCGCCGACCGCCTGGACGACGCGCTGCACGCGGCGGCCAAGGGGCTGGCTCTGGCGGACGAGCTGGCCAGCCCGTCCTGGCACGGCCGCTACCTGGTGCTGATCGCCTCGATCCGGCAGGAGCGGCGCGAGGCCGAGGCCGCACTCGACCTGCTGCGCCACGCATCGGAGTACGCGCGGACGCAGGAACTTCCCTGGCTGTTCCTCGACGCCACCGACCGGGCGGCCGCCCTGGCCGGGTCGCTGGGGCGTCCGGACCTGGCGCTGGAGTTCGATCGCCGGACGCTGGCGCACAGCTTGGCCATGTCCGACTCGCTGAACGTGCCGCGCAACCTGATGAACATCGCCAACGACCTGAGGCTGATCGGCCGGCTCGATTCCTGTCTCGTCTACCAGGAGCAGGCCCGCAGCTGGGTCGAGGCCTACGACGACGCGCGCAACCAGGCGATGCTGCCGATGCTCGAGGCCGAGTACTACTGCCAGGTCGGGGACTACGCACGCGTGGTGGAGCTGCTGTCGCGTGCCATCGACCGCGCCTCCGGCGCCAGCCTGGCGGCCGAGGAAGTACGCCTGCACATCGGGCTGATTCGCCAGCAGCTGGAACTTGGGCGCCCCGAATTGGCCCTGAGATCCGTGGCGCGCCTGTGTCAACTGCGGCCCGCGATGCACGACCAGACTCCGGACCAGAACCTGATCGCCGACTACGAGACGGTGACGGCCGAATTCCACCTGGGCCAGGGCGAGTACGAGGTGGCGGCCGAGGCCCTGGGACGCGCCCGCAGCGCGGTCGAGCGCCGCGGCGGTGAAGGCAAGCGCTGGAACTACCATCTGGTGGCCGGGAAGCTGGCGCAACGCCGCGGCGATCCGGAGAGCGCGGTGACCGAGTTCGACGCCTCCCTGGTCGCGGCCGAGACCCTCGGCTCGCCTGAACAGCGCGCGGCCAGCCGCTTCCAGCTGGGCCACTGCCTGCTGGAGCTGGGCCGGTTCGGCCCGGCGCGCGACCTGTTCACCGCGACCGTCGGCGACGGCCGCTTCGGGGCGAGCTTCCGCACGCGCCTGTCATCGCTCGTGTTCCTCGGACGCACCGGCAACGAGCAGGGCCGACCCGACAGCGCGCTGATCCACCTGGCGCGGGCCGATTCCCTGGTGACGCCCTATACACCCGCCGACCTGATGGCCCGCCTGCACTTCGAGCGGGCGCGCGCCCTCCGTGCCGTCGGCCGCGTGGCCCCTGCCGCGGAAGCGTTGCGCGCCGCGCGCGCGGAGTTGGCGCGCGCCGACGGTGCCCCGACGCGCGAGTTCGCGATCTTCACCGAGCATCTGCGGCGTGAACTGGCACTGGAGGAGACCGACCTGCTGATCGACGCCGGCGACGACGAGGCGGCGATGCGGCTGGCGCTGGCCTTCCTGGCCGCCGATGGCACGCGACCCGGGGACACGGCGTTCCAGCCCCGCGACTGGCTGGCCGGCAAGCCGGGCGGCACGAGGCTGGTCGTCACGCTCGTCGGCGACCGGCGTTCCCACGCCTGGCACGTCGGTGACGGCCGCGTCCGGCACCACGATCTGCCGCCGCGCCGCGAACTGCTGCGCCTGTCCGCGCCCGTGCTGGCCGACTATGCGACGCCGACCCGCGATACCGACCCGATCGCCGCCGCGCGCCTGACCGTCGCCGTCCTGGGTCCGCTGGCCGGCGGCTGGACCGACGGGGCCGCGCTCTACGTGCTGGCCGACGACGTGCTGCAGGGCCTGCCATGGGCGGGCCTGGCGACGGCGGACGGTGGGCGCGTGCTCCTGGACATCGGGCCGGTCGTGGAGCTGCAGCTTCCGCCGGCCAGGCCCGGACTTGCCGGCCGCTCCGACGGTCGTCTGCTGGCGGCCGGCGTGAACGGCACCGCCGGCCTGCCCGACGACCTGGCGCCGCTGCGCCACGCGGAGGACGAGGCCGCCACCATCGCCGCGAACTGGACCGCGGGTCCCGCGCGCGCGTGCCTGGGCGCCGACGCGTCCTGGTCGGGACTGCAGGCCGCAGGACTGGCCAGCGCGCGGATCATCCACTTCGCGTCGCATGCGGTCGTCGGCGGCCGAGGAGCCGCCCTGCAGTTGGCGGGCGACGCGCCCGGCAGTTCTCCCACGCTTGCGGGTATCGCGGCCGTGCCGATCGTCGCGGAGCTGGTGTATCTCTCGTGCTGTGACGGGACGCGGCGCCGCCACGTTGGCGCCGGCACCGCCGATCTGGCGGGTGCGTTCCTGGCGGCAGGCGCGCGCGGGGTCATCGCTTCGTCGCTGCGCGTGGATGACGCCTCGGCCAGGGACCTGGCCCAGGCGTTCTACGGCGAATTGGCGCGGGACGTCGAACCTGCATCCGCGCTGCGCGCGGCGCAGCAGCGCGTGCGCGCCCAGCAGGGGCGCACGCACCATCCGTTCCATTGGGCGTTCTCGCGCCTGATCGAGTCGGGCCGCCAGGATCCGTAGCCGTCCACCGGTCGCTACTTGCCGGCTTCCTGGATCCGCGGCCGCGGCATCGGCGGCAGCGGCCGCCCATCCGGACCGGTGATGCCGTCCCCGCCAGCACCGTTCTGCATGCCCCAGCGCGAGAAATGCGTCGTCTGGAACTGCAAGCCCAGGCGCCGATTGTCGCTCCGAACGGCCGGCAGCACCGCGTAGTCGGACACGTAGTAGATCCAGGCGCCGTCGTCATCCTCGCGCCAGAAGTGGTACTTGAGATAGGTCTCGTGCTCGGCTCGCCAGGGCGGATAGCAGAAGGTCACGGTCACCGGCAGCGTGAACTGCAGGCCGTGGGGTTGGAGCCGATAGACCGCCACGTGCTGCGCATGGTCCGGCGCATCCGGGTGGTAGCGGGGAACCAGGATGGTGATGTCCACCCACTGTTCCGGGTCCACGGGAGGCACTTCGGATTTCTGGCTGCCCGTGTCGATGGCGCCAGGGGGAATCTCGACCGAGAACACGTAGTCCGCTGGCCACGACGCAGGTACGCCGGACACGACACCGCCGGCCGCCGGGTCGATCGCCGCCGAGATGGCGTCCCAGTCGTCGTGCTCGCTCCGGATCCAGAGCTTGGCCAGCGCGTCCTGCGGAAACGGGTTGTCGATCGGCACGTGCGAAGGCAGCCGAACAGCGGACTCGTTCGACGATGCGTCCGTCAATCCTCCCCGGTCGCTCCCGCAACCGGCCAGAAGCAGGGGCATCGCGGCCGCCAGGATGGTTGTGCGCAAGCTGGTTGTCATGAGTCATCCTCCGGATCAGGCAGCCAGTGACCGCTGGCGACGGACAAGTCCCGAGAGCCCGAGCACCAGGCCGGCCAATCCGAGCAGGCGGATCGGCCAGGAGGTTGCCCAGAGCCTGTAGATGAACTGATCGATGCCGCTGCCGCGGCGGAACGTCACGCTGATTCCCTCCGGCGGCGTCAGGTCGTCGGGAATCGCGCGCACGATGACGCGGTAGCGGCCGGGTTCGCGCGGTGCGCGCTCACCTGCAGGCTCCAGCCGGCTCGCATCCACGCGCGCGCTCCAGTGGAAATCCCCGCCGACCTGATCCAGCGTCACCTGGTAGCCCGTCGCGCCGGGCACCGGGTGCCAGCGCAGGTCGGGGGTGTCGGCGACGACCTCGCCTTCGACCGGCCGCACGAAGCCGGCCACCGGCTGGCCGCCGCGGGTCGTGCCCACAGGCAGCGCCCCGGGCGGCAGCAGCAGCGCCAGCGCCAGCGAGGCGGCCAGGGCCACCCAGCCTCCGGTCGCGACCGGCGACGGTCGCAGCCGCAGCGTTCGCGCCGGCTTCACCTTGCCGAGCGCATCGGCAACCAGACCCGCCGCCAGAGCCGCCTGCACGACTCCCTCGAGCCGGCAGGCATCGCAGACGGCCAGGTGGCGGTCCAGTCGGGTCGCCAGCTCCGGCGCGCAGTCGGGCAGGTCCCGGCGCCAGAGTTCGGCGCCCAACTCGGGCTGCACGCATTCGTAGCGGACCCGGTCGTGATCGATGTCCAACACGTTGTTCAAGTCGCTGCCTTTCTTGAACTTGTCGACATCCTCGGGCCGCGGCACTCGCCGTGCCGGTGGGCACCTCTGCCGGGGGAACCATGGGGCGGGCGCCGATTCAAGGGATCACCACCATCGATTGTGTCATTTTCGGGGGTATGCCGTCAATCCGGTCATGGGGGTGACAAGCGCCCATGAAAGCAGGGATGGGTCGCGGGTGAACGCCGTGATCGCTTGGGAGGTGACCGGCGAAGATGCGATCCAGAAGCCGCAGATCGTACGAGAGTGCGCTATCGAGTCCGTGATTCGAAGGAACAGTCGGATTTCCGAACTGGAGCACCCGCGAGGCGGAAGCGGCGGACGGAACTCCCAGAAGGAAGCCCTCGGATATCAGCCTGCAGCACGGCACGTTACGCGCTCGGCGCATCGCTTCACTTGCATTCTCCCATCTCGCACGGCACGTGCTAGCAGCAGGTAGCCGGCCCGCTGACCGCGGCAAGGCGATTGCGCCGCCGCCTGGCGCTCTTGGGGCTGCGTCGATCCTGCCCCGCGAGCTTTCGACGCGACGGCTGAACTCGTCCCGTCGCGCCGACGAGAAAGGAAGCCACCATGGCGATTGCGAAGCGCTACCGCGTTCTATGCGCACTGCCCCTGCTAGTTCTCCTGGTTGCCTGTGGCAGCGATGACCCCGCGCAGCCGAACCAGGTGGCCGCCCAGTGGCAGTCTTTGGGCCAGGGCATGAACGACATCGTCCGCTCCCTCGTCGTGTTCGATGGCGCGCTCATCGCCGGAGGTCGGTTCACGGCCTCGGGAGCAGTGAACCTCGAACACATCGCCCGCTGGGACGGCACGTCCTGGAATCCGGTCGGCGACGGTCTTGGGTTCGACGTCTACGCGTTGGCCACCTACAACGACATGTTGATCGCGGCGGGCTACGACGGGGAAGGCGGTGGCGGCGAGATCTCGGCATGGGACGGAATCTCCTGGTCAGCGATTGGTCCGGGGTATTCCGTAGACATCCGTGTCTTGGCGGTCCACGAAGGCAGATTGGTGGTCGGCGGCTATCTCTCTGGTGGGGCGGGCGGGGTGGCCCGCTGGGACGGGACGAACTGGACCGGGTTGGGCTCCGGTCCCGGGCAGGGCGCCTACGCACTGGCCTCGTTCGGTGGTACGCTGGTAGCGGGCGGGCCGACGGTTGAGCCGGATCATCTAGCCCGTTGGGATGGGAGCTCCTGGACAGGGGTTGGCGGCGGTGCGGATGATGGAGTGGAGGCGCTCACCGTGATGGGCGCCGACTTGATCGCGGGCGGCTACTTCGATCACATCGGGTCCGTCGATGCGAGCGGTGTGGCCGCCTGGAACGGATCGAATTGGCGTCCACTCGGCGGTGGCTTGATCGGCAACTTCGGAGGGCTTCTCGCGCACGGTTCCCGCTTGTTTGCCTGTGGCGATCTTTCCCTGCCGAGCGATCAGGAAGCGTGGACGAACGTCTTCGAATGGGATGGGAGCAGCTGGAAGGCGCGGGCGATCTACAGCGAGGCAGCTCTTGCAACGGAAGATATCAGCGGTCGAGCTCTGGCTATCTACGAGGGGGCCTTGATCGTCGGAGGTGACTTCACGCACATGGGCAGCACGTCGGCCAATCGGATTGCCAAAATGGACCTCTGATTCGCCGGGGCGGAACAGATCTACCATCGAAAGGCCAGCACCGGCGCGCCATCGGGCCGCCGACGCGCCAGGATCATCCCCCATGTGCTGCCTGGGGAGCGGGGGCCGTCGACCCACGGAAGGGGAGGTCGGGACGGTACGCGGCGTGGTGATCGGGCCCTGGTCATCGCCGCCTCCCTTTCCGTGTTCCCCGGTTGCACCGAGGCCCCACTTGACCCGCAACCGGGCACCCTCACGATCAACCCGGATCCGAATCGCATCAACGCCCCATGGCAGTTGACCGGGCCCAGCGGCTTCGCGCAGGCCGGCAGCGGCGACGCGACGTTCGCCAACCTGCCCGAGGGCGCCGTGGTCACGTTCGCCGGGTCGATCCCAAATGTCTGCTCGTGACCGGCGTGGGGCAGCCCACTTGCACGACCACATGCGTTTCGCTGCGGCTCCTGTCCATCCATTCCTAACGCCAGGCGCCCACGTCACCCGGCCCCGCTGCACGGCGCACCGGGGCGTCCGGCGCGAAGCCGAGACGCGATCGCAGCGTCTTCTCGTACATGCAGGAATCGAATTCGGGCAGGTTCGGGCAGAACACCGTCAACCGAGCCGTGAGGTAGAGGTCCATTTGAGCGGCCAACAGCCGATTGATCTGAAGCAGCCATTCCTGGTAGTCCTCCAGCAGGGGAGCAGGGTCGCACCCGGGCGTGGCGTTGCAGTCTTCGATGGCCGCCTCGATTGCATCGAACGTCGGCACCATCGCCGCCATGGCCGCACTCAGTTCGCAGACCCTCTGCGCGCCCTCGGCGCAGGTCAGGCAGGCCGGCGTGTTCCAGTCGGCGGTCGGATCCGCGAGCATCCCCTCGGGGCAGGCGCATTCCTGATTGAACAGGTCCCAGTCCATGCCGGGAGGGCACTCGCATTGGCCGGAATGGGGGTTCTCCACTTGGCCACCCGAGCACTCGCAGGTATGCAGCGCGGGATCGAAGATTCCGCCGTTCGGACAGACGCAATCGCCGTCGGCGCCCAGAATCTGGGGCGGGATGCAATCGCAGGCGTTGGTCTCGGGGTTCCGCTCGCTGCCTTCCGGACACTCCGTCCCGCAGATCATGTCCCCGAGCCACACGTCGAGGGGTTGCCCGGTGGCGGCTTCCCACAGCGACTGGCCATCGCTCGCAATGAGACAGAACAGCGTGCCAGGATCCACCAGCGCGCCCGCGCCCTCGATGACCATGTCCGCGGCGGTGCAGGCAGCCGACAGACCCGCCTGAACCGCGGCGATCAAACGATCCGAGCCCGGTACCTGCTCCGCGGCCCATCCGAGCATCCGGTCGTTGGCGACGCAGACGAACGCAAGGACCTTTCTCTCGATGCCCGTGGCACTGAAGAAGGAGTAGGTGTCACATGCGACACTGATTGCTTCAAGAACATCGGTGGCGCGATCATGACATTCGTCCATCGGCAGGATGACACCGATCGGAGGCAGCAGGTCGCCGGTTCCCGCACGGCCGCCCTGACCCGCGGCCCGCACCGCCGCCAGCGTCGTGCCGAGACTGGAAGCCGCCTCGTCGAAATACATCTCGCCGTCGGGTCCCTCGACCAGGACGAAGCGCGATTCAGGCGTGGTGGCAGCCAGGACGATCGTCAGTTGACTGTTTTCGCCTCGATAGCCAAAGACCAGGCGATCGCCTGTCGGCAGCACGAAAGTGAGGCTGTCGGGCGTGCGGATCTCGCTCCACAGCGCCACTTGTTGCTCGTCCACGACCGTCGCGGCCAGCATCCGTGCGTTGGCCACCGTCACGTTCAGGCGCGTGCCGTTGTCCAGCCCCACACCGAACAGGCGTGAGCCATCCGGCGTGATGGGGAAGGCCTGGGTGATCCCGGTCGATGGGGTCGGGAGGCGCTGAATGGCCTCGCGCACCGGGTCGGCGGGGCCCGCGTCGGGGAGTGGATCCGTCGTGTCCTTGCCGCAGCCGCTGGCCAGCAGCAGAACCAGAATCGCCCCGGCCGCCCGCGCCGCCCCGGACCTGACGGTGGCGCGCAGTCGATCGTACGCATGCACGAGCGCCAATGAAATACCGACGACCACCTTCATCGCTACCCTTTCCTCGCGTCCCGGCTTGCCCATGCCGCTGCCACCTCGGCGTAACCCGTGATCGGCGTCAACCGACCGACCCCAACGAACCTACAGCGAGAATCGAGGCTTGCACCGGCACACCTTCCATGAAGTTCCTTGGGCCCAGTGCAGATCCACCAGCCGGCAGCGTCGCCTTCGCCGTCTTCATCAATGCACCGGTCCACGGCCCGCCGGGTGCGCAGACAGGTACACGAGACGATGCAACTCGATACAGGACAAGTCAATGGGCGTTGGGTCAAGGTCGAGTGTCGCCGAAACGGAACACTCCGGAGGGGCTGGGCGCGGGTCCGTGCGAGCCGCACGTTCAGCCGCACAGGACCGGCCGATCCTGACCGGCCAGGTGGGCCGGTCCAGCAAGGGTGGTGCATGAAGCTCGCTCGCTCCGTCAGTATCCCAGCTCGAAGCGGACGTTGATACCCTTCGGACTGAATCGGACCTGATCCCGGTATCGCATCCAGGTGGCTCCGTCATCGCTGCTGAAGGTGAAGTCGTCTCCCCAGGTGTATCCCATGTTCAGGCGGATCCGCCTGCCGCGGCCGGGATCGTAGCCATTTCTCTGCACGAGTCCGATGGCAAACCCGTACGTCGTGCCCTTGCCCTTGAATTCGGGTGTTGTCGCGAATGTCTTTTCGTTCCAGTTCTGCCAGATAGCCGTCGACTCCACCAGGAAACCGCCGGCGCCAAGCTGGATCCGTATGGGCATCTGGTAGGAGAGTTGGGCGGAAATGCGCCCGAGGGAAAGCGACTTCAACACGAGGGAATTCCGAGGTGACCAGGGCATCCAACGAACGCCCAGAGCGAACCGCCGGCCCAGTTGGTAGTCGGGCCCCAGGGACGGCCCGGACATGCCGCAATCGAAGTCACTGGACGGCGTAAACGTACCGCCGCGATACTCCAACCCGAACCCCAGATGGAAACCCGAGATCCGCCCGCTTCCGAGGGAATCGGGTTCGTCCAGCATGGACCTGGCTTGTTCCACCTGGTTCAACCGCGTTTGCGGCAAGGACCACTGGCCATCAAGAGCCATCGCCTGGCGAGCCTTGGCCTCAGCGGCGTCGATCTGTTTGGCCCGGATCACGGTGGGCCGGTCAAGAGCCACGAAGCTGGGAGTCGACAACCCCTTCACCAAGTTGTCGCTCTCCCTGACCAGGGCCATCGATTTCCGCCAGTTGGCAACCAAGCTGGCGTCATCCCGGGACATTCCAGCCAGGAGAGGATCCTCGACCCCGCTCAGCCTTTCGAACAACTTCAGAGAGCGGTCCGTGTCAAGGTACAGCGGGAATTCCCGCGGCACCGGCGCGTCGACTGTAGCAAGGAAATACTCATCGCGAACCGCCATCAAGGGAGGCGACCAGATCTCCGTCAGATGGGCTGGTATCGTCGGACCCTGGAGGGTGTGATCGGCGGATCACGCTCGGCCGCCCCGCGACGGAGCACTTCCGGCGGCTGATTTGCGATGGAGATCCCGCTTCCGAAGTCGCAACCGGCTGCAGAAGTGGCCCGCGGCGCAGGCCGCATTGACGCAACGGGAACCCAGATGGTACGATGACTCCCAAACTCGCCCAATACAATTTCAGTTGCAAGCGCGCTTGCACCTGGACACCAGCATCAAGGGGGCGCCATGCCATTCCCCAGAATGAGCCTCACGCGACTCGCAGTCCTCTCGCTCATGGTCATTCCTGCGATGGCTGGCGCAACGACAAAGCCCGTGACCACGCCGGCCAGTGCGGCGCTACCTCCGGACCTCGTCTTGAGTTCCGGGTTGGTCAACCCGACAGCGCCCGCATTCAAGAACGAGTACGTTCTCGAATTGGGATTCGAGGACCCGATCGGCGAAACCACGGGCATCGCGTTTGCCGGCCGCAACTTATCGATCACCAGCGACAAGAGCTACGGCGGCAACTCGGCGGCGGTGTGGAATGACGAGACCGCGGCCGCAAGCGATGTCGATGACTGGCTTGTCCTGGGACCCGTTGATCTGCACAGCTCAGACTACGCGAACGTCAACGCCCACGTGATGGGCGACGAAGGATCGTCGCTTCTCCTTCTCGCCTCGATCGACGGGGTGTCGTTCCATGGCGTTCAGGCATCGATGTCATCGGCCGACACTTGGCTGTATCTGAACATGAATCTGACCAAGGTCCCCGGTCTCGGGAATATCTGCGGGCAACCCAAGGTCTGGATTGCGCTTTGCCTGCCGAAGGGAAGCGCCAACAGATCCGCTGCCGTTGACGAGATCAAGCTCAGATTGCGCAACGATCGGCTGCCGGCTCAACACTCGCTCAGATCGGAAGAGGCGCCGTCGACACTGGCAACCCACGCCGAGCTGCTGTTCTACTACGCGCCGGTGATCTATCAACAGACCAACCAACAAGTACCCATCGGCGACTATATCACCCGCTTCGATTTTGACGGCAATTTCAACGCGAGAGACAACTGGGACCATCTCAGCCTCGACTGCGGCGCCGATTGTCTGCCGAACTTCACCGACCCCTGCACACCGCTATTCCCGCTGCCGGCGTACGTCTATACGTCTGTCGCCGAAACCGACACACACGTGTTCCTTCAGTACGGGCTTTTTCATCCGGCAGACGACTACAAACAGTTCCCGGACCTGCTCGTCGCGGGCCAGCACGAGAACGACCTCGAGGGCCTCGTCATCATGATCGCCAAGAACGGGTCAGATTACGGCACGCCCGTCTTGATGCAGGTACAGGCCCACTCGGACTTCAGCCAGTACCGCGCCCCCGGATACGGCGGCATCTACGAAGACGAAGGCGAGATCAGCGGTCTGTTTTCCTACTATCCAGGAACACAACGTCCCGTAGTGGTCGTGGAGTCCGGCACGCACGCTATTCGCGTGAAGCCGCTTTCCGAGGTTCCGAACACGGACCGAGTACTCTACCACCCAGGTGCTGTCGCGCAAGATCCCACGCACATGCCAAGCGCCTCGACGGCTACCTATATGCTGCTGTCGACGAAGCAGGCCTTCTGGAACCAGCGATTCAGCGGCTTGACGTACGGCGAATTCGGCGACTACTCCGGGCTGCGCTTCCGGGCCACGAACATCGGGTTGGAGTTTGCCGGAGACACCTGTATGAACAGCTTGGGTGGTGCCAATGCGCCCTGGAATTGGAACGACTCCGACGACAACGCAATGTCCGCCGGCGATTGGTACATGGATCCGGCATGGTATCACGATTGGCAGTTCGATTTCGATCAAGAGCTCGGCCTGGTCTACGAGTTCCATGAGTACTTCCCCACTCCGCCGCCGGTTAGTCTCCCTCGCGGCAAGTGGACGATCATCGCGCACGGCGCATCGTTCTCGGGCAACGTTGAGGATCAGATGAACTGGATGCTGCCTCTCGCTCGGAAGATCCGATCGTTGGATGGATCGCCGGACGATGTTGTCATCTTGCGCACGAATCCTGAATCGTTCACGATACGGGACGAGAATGACGCTTTCGACGCCCCGCCAAGCACCATCGTCGATGCGTCGACCCACAAGATCCTGCTGTTCGACTGGGCTGAGACCTCGGCCCTGAACTGGACGGAGATTGCTGGCGACGGCTATGCCTTCGCCGCTGGCGACGCGCTCTTCGCGCTCCTGAAGTCGTATGGAATCGGCGACGACGTCTCCACGCTCATCGGCCACAGCCGCGGCGCCGTCGTGATGACGGAATGCCTACGCCGCATGACATTGGCCCAGGACGCTGTCGACCAGGTCATCTTCGTCGACGGCGAGGGCGGCCATCGCGACAATCTACCCGACAGCTTCAAGGACGATCGCTTCGGGGTGATCACCGGCACGCAGAGTTTCACACGGTACGACAACATCTACAGCGAATACAACGAGATCAATCCCTGTCACCTGTATACGTTGGATCTCGATCTCGGCGGTCACGAGATTGCAGAGGCGCACAATATCAACACCGGACAGGACTACAGCCACAGCGGTGGCTCCAGCATCTTCTGCTTCTATGACGGCGACGTTCCCCCTTCCATCACGGACTATCTGATGTGGAACATGCAGCACGATGGCAGTCGCTTCACGTTCTCGCAGTACCCCGAGTACGTTCCGGCGGGTGGCACGATCGATCCTGATTCCTGGGATACGGCCCATATCAGCGGGCGGGCGTCCGACGCGCAGGTATTCAACGGCGACTTCGGTTGGAGCTCGCGAGCCGGCTGGAGGAGCTTCGGCTCGACGACGGCGGCAAAGAGCCAAAAGGAGCTGGTCGGGAACGAGTTCCTGCTCCACGCCTTTGACCGCGCCGTCGAGCACTCGTACACCTGGATTCCCGGCAACGCGCGACGGCTGAAGTTCTCGTATGCCGTTCTGTACCCGGATCTGTGGCCGAGGGGGGAGTCACTTGTCGTCAGCATGACTCCGCGCGGCGGCGCCACGCGTGAACTCGCCAGGATACCGCTCTATCAGGTCAGTCAGATGCGCGAACAGCCACTGATCATTCCGGAGGCACTTCGGAATCGCGCGTGCAAGCTGCGGTTCGAGATCGATGACGATGGGCTCCTCTACGTCATCGAGAGCGAAGTTCTCATCGATAGCGTGACGCTCGAGACGGATGCGCCGACGTTTGCTTCCGCCGATGTCGTGGAGTGCATCGATCGTTCCGGCAGCATGAGCGGGCAGAAGATTGCCGATGCCAAGAATGCCGCGGCGACGTTCGTCGGCCTCATGGGTATCGGCGACATGATCGGGGTGACGAGCTTCAGCAGCTCGTCCACCGTGAACTACCCACTCACGTTGATTCAGGGCCAGGCCCAGAAGGACCTGGCCATCAGCCGCATCAACGCGATCACGGCAGGGGGCGGGACGTCGATCGGCAGTGGAATGCAGGCATCGCAGGGCCAGCTTAACTCGAGTGGCGCCAACGATCACGCGTGGGCGATCATCGTGTTGTCTGATGGCGTGTCGGACCGCAGCGAATACGCGGTCTTGCCGACGATCCCGGAGAAGACCGACATCTACACGATCGGACTCGGTGCGGGCGCCGACGAAGTCGTCATGAATGACATCGCCTCACAAACGGGCGGCACCTACCATTTTGCGCCGAACTCGCAGCAGTTGCAGCAGATCTATGGGGCGATCCGGGGTCAGATCACCGGACAGCAGACCGTATTGGCAGCCTCGGGCGTGATCATGCCCGGCGGCACGAACGTGATTGGGAACGTCCTGATCGATTCGGGAACCAGTCAGGCGACGTTCTCGATTGGTTGGTCTGGCAGCGACATAGACCTGCTGTTGCGAGCGCCAGACGGCACTGTCATCACGCCGGCCACGGCGGAGGGCGATCCGGACATCTACTACTACGAGGGGGCGACGTTCGAGTACTTCACGCTCATCGAACCGGAGGCGGGCGACTGGGAGATGGAGTTGATCGCGATCGACATTCCGGCCGGAGGTGAAGGTTATACTGCCGCCGTCCAGGTCAACACCAGCCTATCCATGGATACCGCCTTCACGGCATCGACGCACACCGTTTGCAGCCCGATTCACGTAACGGCCCGGCTGGCGGACTCCGGCATTCCGGTCCTGGGGGCGACGATCGAGGCGTTTGTCGAAGCACCGTTGTTGGCCGTGACCAAGGAGACCCGCGAGGCGATCGCGGCCATGGACTTCGCAGAGGCTGGCGGCGAAGACCCCTTCGTCCCGGCGCGGACAAGTGCGGGATCGATTGGCCTCTTCGACGACGGGCTCCATGGTGACGGCGACGCGGATGATGGCTTGTATGGTGGCTATTTCAGCGACACCACCGTGCAGGGAAGCTACACCTTCCGCGTGCGAGCGACGGGTGTCGGCCCGATCGCATGGGCGTTTGTTCGCGAGGATCAGCTGACGACGGTAGTGTCCGTGGGGGCGACCACCCCGCCGGTTCCGCAGTTCGCTGCGGATGTTGCCGGTGGTCCGGTGCCGTTGGCGGTGCAGTTCACGGATCACTCCGCGGGGTGCATCAATACGTGGGCCTGGGATTTCGGCGATGGTGGCACGTCCACGGAGCAGAATCCGAGCCACACCTTCGTCAACGTCGGCGTGTTCCCGGTGACACTGACGGTTTCCGGTCCCGGCGGGACCACGATGGTCAGCCACGATATCGTGACCACAACCGGCGGCTGCCTCTGGACCGACGCCACCACCCCCCCCCTCGACAACCCCACCGACGGCCACGGCGTGGCCTGGGGCGATTTCGACAACGACGGCGACGACGACCTCTTCCTGGCCAACGCAGGCGACAACGCCCTGCTGCGCAACGACGGCGGCGGGAATTTCACGCGGCTGCCCAACCTGCCCTGGAGCGGCGGCGACTCGCGCGGCGCGGCCTGGGCCGACTACGACAACGACGGCGACCTGGACCTCTATGTCGTGAATTGGGGTTCGGCCAACCGCCTGTACCGCAACGAGGGTGGCGGCAACCTGGTCGACGTCACCGACGGCGACGTGGGCTGTGACCTGCAGGGCAACAACGTGGCCTGGGCGGACTACGACAACGACGGCGATCTGGACCTGTTCATCACGAACTTCGACGGCCCGAACAAGCTGCTGAACAACGATGCTGGCGTGTTCAGCCTGGTGACCTCGGCCGCCGGCTTCACCGACAAGAGTCGCGGTTGCGCCTGGGGCGACTACGACGGCGACATGGACCCCGACCTCTACGTGAGCGTCGAGGATGGTCCGAACCGCCTGTACCGCAACGACGGCGGCGTGCTCGTGGATGTGACCACGGCGCCCCTTGACGACCGGGGCTACGGCAAGGGCGTGGCCTGGGCCGATTACGACAACGACGGCGATCTGGACCTGTACCTGGTGAACAGGAACAGCGCCAATCGCCTGTTCAACAACGACGGCGGCGTGTTCACGAACGTGGCCGACGCGGTCACCGGCGACGAGGGCGACGGTCGCGCCTGCGGCTGGGGTGACTACGACAACGACGGCTGGCTGGACCTGTACGTGACCAACTACAGCGGAGCCAACCGTCTGTTCCAGAACCTGCACGGTGCGGCGTTCGCCGACACCACCTGTGGCGACCTGCAGACGCCGATCACGGCCTGGGGCATGGGCTGGTCGGACTACGACAACGACGGGGATCTCGACCTGTACGTGTCGAACCACACATGGCAGGGCCTGCCGAACCACATGTTCCGCAACGACCTGATCTCGACCAAGTCGTGGCTGCAGGTACAGCTGGTGGGCTCGACCTCGAATCGCTACGGCGTGGGCGCCAAGGTCGTGGTGCAGGGCGCGACGGACGAGCCCGCGCAGCTGCGCGAGGTCTCCGCCGGCTCCGGCTACCTGTCCCAGGCTTCGGTGACGACACAGTTCGGACTGGGTACGGTCGGCTCGGTGGATGTGACCATCTACTGGCCGTCAGGTGTGGTTCAGCATCTGGCGGACCAGCAGGTGAACCAGCGACTCGTGGTGGCGGAAGCGGCCGGGGCTTCGGGCGTGGGCGACATCGCGAGTCCCCTGACCTATGGCGTCAGCTGCCACCCGAACCCGTTCAACCCGCAGACGAACATCGAGTTCTCGATGCCACAGGCGGGGTCGGTGTCGTTGCAGGTGCACGACCTGACGGGACGCCTGGTGCGGACGCTGATCGCGGGCACGAACTACGACGCCGGCATCCACGCGGTGCCCTGGAACGGAACCGATGCGGCCGGCCGCAAGGTGGCGTCGGGAGTGTACTTCTACCGGTTCGTGTCCGGTGTGCATCAGCAGACCGGCCGGATGATGCTCCTGAAGTAGGAACGGTTAGTGCACTGAGATCATGGTTCTGAGAAGGCCCCGGCCGGCAACGGCCGGGGCCGCTCCTCGAACAGGTCTCAATAGGGCAACCACGGGCATTCGCCGGACAGGCGTCGCGAAGGAACACCGGCTGTCCGCGTGGCGGCCCCACCCCGCCGGCGCAAGTCGGCATGTTCGAAGTCGGCATGTTCGAAGTCGACATGTTCGAAGTCGCCCTGCGCGATCAACTCCTGCACGCGCGTGGCGCGCTCTGCACCGTCGCTGAACGTCTTCACGGAATACGGCGCCATCATGATGGCAAAGCCGGCTGAACTGGAGCGGCGCCGGGCTGGGCCAGTTGTGGGTCAGGCACTCCTACCCCCGGGTGCCGGTTGCGCCGGCGCAAGTCGAGTCGCGCAAGACTATCCGTCTAAGACCGCCCAGTGCCGCGGAGAGCCTTCAGCAGCGGCAGCAATTTGGGCACATCATCTCTTATGATGCTCCACAAGGTATCGTCGTCGATGCCCAGGTAACCATGAATGAGGCGATCTCTCCGCGAAGTCGATCATGTCATCGATGTAGAAGCGCCACTCACGCGGGCCGGCGTCAGACATGCACCTGCTCCTGTTCGATATACGGGCGCAGCTCCGGCCGCAGCGCCTTCTCGGTGACCAGGTCCACCGGGCAGCCGAGCAGGTCCTCCAGGTAGAACTGGACGCCGAAGTACCGCTTGGAAGTGGCCGGGCCGTCGAAGGTCACCAGCACGTCGACATCGCTGGTGCTGGTGTCCGTATCGCGCGCGGTGGAGCCGAACAGGGCCAGCCGGGTTACGCCGAAGCGCTCCTGCAGCACCGGCTTGCCCTCACCGCACCAGACGCAGCAGGACCGGCGCGACGTTCCATTGGTGGCCGTCGTCGGTGGCAACGCTGACGGTCTTCTTGTTGAGGCGCAGCACGAAGCCTTCCAGCATGTCGCCGTCGGGGCCCAGAAAGCCCACGCGGTCGCCCCTGGCGAAACTGGTCATCAGGGTGGTGGCCCGGGCTTGTGCAATGAGCTTCAGCCGCTCGACGATCAGCTGGTTCAGGAAGCGCAGGTCGTCCTCGTTCAATTGCTTGATGGCTTCGACGGCCGAGACGCGATCGACGATCTGGATGCTGCCGGTGTTCATGACTTCCCTTCGCGATGTGGTGTGACGCCCGCGGGTATCCGCAACTCCCGTTCCACCCGCCCGACGATCTCCTGCGGCCCCAGCCCGAGCTTGCGCCCCGCCTCGAGCATCCCCTGCATCTGCGCCTGGAACTCGCCGGCCGCCAGCTGCCGCGTGGCCTCCAGCTGCTCGGCCACGAAGGAGCCCTTGCCCTGCCGCGTGACGATCACCCCGGCGTGCTCCAGCTCCAGGTAAGCCCGCTTGACCGTGATCACACTGACCTTGCAGGCGGCGGCCAGCTCGCGGATCGAGGGCAGCGGGTGCCCCGCCTGCCAGTGCCCGGCCATCACCTTGGCCACGACCTGCTCGACGATCTGGGCGTACATGGGTTTGGGGGAGTGGGGGGAGAGGTAGGGGTCGATTTGCATGCGGCCGGCTCCTTGTGTGTATAGATAGCATATACAGATGGGATCAGTTGTCAAGAGGGGCGTTGCCTGCGGGCGCCGGCCCGGGTAAGTTGATGCGGCATGACGAATGCAAAAAGACCCATCGGAGGTCCCCTTATGCATATAAGCGATCAGGACGCCCCCAAGAGCCTTGCCGAAATGCTGGATGCCCGCCAATCCCAGGGCCGCTACACGCTGATCCGGGACGACGCGCTGGCCACGCTCGGCACGTCCGAATCTGCCCTCAAGAAGGCCGCGCAGCGGCTGGGCGCCAAGGGACGGCTCGCGATACCGCATCGCGGCTTCTACGTCACGGTCCCCCTCGAGCATCGCCTGGCCGGCGCACCTCCACCCGACTGGTATATCGACGACCTGATGATGCACCTGGGCAGAAGCTACTACGTGGGGCTCTTGAGCGCGGCGGCCCTGCACGGGGCGGCACACCAGCAACCACAGGAGTTCCAGGTCGTGACCGACCGGCAGCTCCGCCCCATGGCTGCGGGGCGCGGGCGGATCCGCTTCTTCACCCGCCGCTACCTGGCAACGGTCCCGGTCATGGAGGTGAAGACGGAGACTGGTGTGATGCGCGTTGCGTCCCCGGAGGTGACAGCCCTGGACCTGCTGTCACACCTGGATGCCGCCGGCCAGCTGGGCCATGTGGCCGCGGTGCTCGTCGAACTCGCCCCGAAGATCGATCCCGGCCTGCTTCTGGAGGCCGCAAGGCGCGAGAACGGCCTGCCGAACACCCAGCGCCTGGGCTACCTGCTGGATCTGGTCGGTGCGGGCGAGGCGGGTGCGCGGCTTGCTGAATGGGTCGCGGAACGCCGTCCGCGTTACCGGGCCTTGCGACCGGACCGTCCGTCCGGCGAGGCACAGAAGGACCGGCGCTGGCGGCTGCTCATCAACGAAAAGATCGCACCCGACGCATGATCCCGCGCGCACACATCACAGCCTGGCGAAGCGCGGCTCCGTGGGTCACCGACGCGCAGGTCGAGCAGGATCTCGTGATCTGCAGGGCGCTCGTCGAACTCTATCGCGACGAGCTCCTGGCGAACGAACTGGCATTCCGCGGGGGCACGGCGCTCCAGAAGCTCCACTTCGAACCGCCGGCCCGCTATTCCGAGGACATCGACCTGGTCCAGGTTCGCCCTGGTCCCATCGGCCGAGTTCTGCAGGCGTTGCGCGCTCGCCTTGATCCTTGGCTCGGCGCGCCGTCCTGGAAGCAGGGACCGACGACCACGGCCTTCGTATATCGCTTCGAATCCGAAGCGATGCCCGTCACCCCCCTTAAGCTCAAGGTCGAGATCAACACCCGGGAGCACTTCAATGCCCGTGCACTGAGACATCATCCGTTCGCCGTGCGCAGCCCGTGGTTCCATGGCGAAGCATTGTTGCTGACCTACTGCGCCGAGGAGCTTCTCGGCACCAAGATGCGGGCGCTCTACCAGCGCAAGAAGGGGCGCGACCTCTTCGACCTCTCTGAATCGCTGACCCGCATCCAGGGGGTCGAGCCCCGATCGATTGTCGATTGCTTCCAGAGCTACCTGGGCCACGACGGACTGCGCGTGACGCGAGCGCAGTTCGAGCAGAACCTTGCCGCCAAGATCGACGATGCTGTGTTCCTCCTTGATGTGCCGCCGTTGCTGGCTCAGGGGATCTCCTACGACCCGCGGCGGGCGCTGGATCTGGTGCGGCGCACTCTTGTCGACAGACTCCCTGACAGTGCACGGTAGCCGCACGGGCACTTGCGCCGGCGCAACTCGCGAATCAGGCGCCACCGCCCCCCTCAGAACCCCACCGGCCGCAACGCCCGCGACACCCGCACGAACACCACCCAGGCTGCGATCCCCAGCACCAGGCTGGCCGCCGCGATCCCCAGGTGCCCGGGGATGAGCAGGAAGCGCACGCCGTCGGCGCCGCCGCGGACCGAGAGCGGCAGCGCCGTGAGGAAGAATCCCAGCGCCATGCTCCACGAGCGCAGCGAGAGCAGGCGGCGGGTGCGCCGCAGCGCGCGGAGCTCGCCGTCGGCGGGCAGGGGCGGGGGCGGCGGCAGGGCGTCGGCCGGCCCGCCGGCCACCGCATCGGCCAGCTCAGCAGCCAGCGCCGGATGCGCGGCCAGCCAGGCCTCGACCAGGGCGCGCGAGTCGTCGCTCGCCTCGCCGGCCTGGGCCAGCACGTGCAGGTCGCGGATGACGTTCTCGGTCACATGCATGACCCGGTGTCCTTTCGCATCTGTGCCAGCCGGGCACGCGCGCGGTGGACCTTCACCCGCGCGGCGACCGGCGTGATCCCGAGGATGGTGGCGATGTCGTCGTAGCCGAGTTCCTCGTCCACGCGCAGCAGCAGGGCCGTGCGGTCGCTCTCGGGCAGCGTCGCCAGGGCCGCCATGGCCCGCGCCAGCTCGGCCGAGACCTGGTGCGACGCGTCCGGGCGCGGCGACGGGTCGGCCACCGCCTCGGCCATCCCGTCCTCGAGCGGGCCCTCGCGTCGGCGCCGGCGCACGCCCTGCAGGAACACGTTGCGCGCGATGGCCAGCAGGTACGAGCGGACCGACGAGAGGTCCACCCGGTCACGTGCGCCCCACACGCGGACGAACGTCTCGGAGACGATGTCCTCGGCCTGCATCCGGTCGCCGCACAGGAACAGCGCGTAGCGGAACACGCCCGGCGCGTGGCGGCCGTAAAGCCCGGCGAAGTCGAAGTTCGCGTCCGTCGTCACGGCGTCACACGAGCCTTTGCTTAGGGTTCATTCAGCGAGTGTATCCGCCGGGCACCGATCCGTTACACGCGATGCGGTTGCGCCGGCGCAACACGCACCCCGCGCCGCGGCTCGTGGCGCCGCGGGGCAACCCCACGCGAGGGCTGCGGCCAAAGATGTTCTACTAAATGCCACATATGGCACATAATATAATATATGAATCATTAACAGCCATTTTATACATCTATTGAGGCACCAAGAACATTGCATAATCCGCCATTAATGGCATATTATTGGCACATCCGACGCTCCCCAAAGAGAGGCGGTTCCCATGCCCGTCCCCCACCCGGCGTCTGACCCCGCCCTCCTGTCCGAACTCGGCCACCGCCTGGCCCGCCAGCGCCTGGACCGCAACCTCTCCCAGGACGACCTGGCGCGGGAAGCCGGCGTCTCCAAGCGCACGCTGCACCGCATGGAGCACGGGCACTCGGCGCAGATGACCAACTGGCTGCGCGTGCTGCGCGCGCTGGACCTGCTGGGGAACCTCGAACAGTTCCTGCCGGCGCCGGCACCCAGCCCGATGCAGCAGCTCAAGCTGCAGGGGAAGCTGCGGCGGCGCGCCTCTTCAATTGCGCCGGCGCAAGTGCACGACAAGGGCAAGCCCAAGCCCTGGACCTGGGGTGATGACTCATGACGATCGCCGAAGTCCGCCTCTGGGGCAGCACCATCGGCGCCGTCGCCTGGGACGCCGCCGCGCAGGTCGCGCGCTTCGAGTACGACCCGCAGTTCCGGCAGAGCGGCATCGAACTGGCGCCGCTGACGATGCCGCTCTCAAGCCGCGTCTACGCGTTCACGTCGCTGAACCGGGAGACGTTCCACGGCCTGCCCGGCCTGCTGGCCGACTCGCTACCCGACGACTTCGGCAACGCGCTCATCAACGCGTGGCTGGCCAGGGAAGGTCGCGCCGACCGGCCGCTCGACCCGGTCGAGAGGCTCTGCTACACCGGCACGCGCGGGATGGGCGCGCTGGAGTATCACCCGACGCTCGGGCCGCGCGCCTCGCAGGTCGAGCGCATCGACCTGGCCGCGCTGGTGGACCTGGCCGGCGAGATCCTGGCGCAACGGGACCAGCTCTCCGGTTCGTTCGCGCCGCTGCGGCGCGAGTCCTCGCTGCAGACGATCCTGCGCGTGGGCACCTCGGCCGGCGGCGCGCGCGCCAAGGCGATCATCGCCTGGAATCCCGAGACCGACGAGGTGCGCTCGGGCCAGGTCGACGCCGGCTCGGGCTTCACGTACTGGCTGCTGAAGTTCGACGGCGTGCGCGGCGGCGCGGCCGACCGCGGCAGCGCGCTGGACGATCCGGTCGGCTACGGCCGCATCGAGCACGCCTACCACCACATGGCCGTCGCGGCGGGCATCACCATGAGCGAGTGCCGCCTGCTGGAGGAGAACGGGCGCTGCCACTTCATGACGCGCCGCTTCGACCGCACGCCGTCGGGGCGCAAGCTGCATATGCAGTCGCTCGGCGCGCTCGAGCATCTGGACTATCGGCAGGCCGGCGCCCATGCGTACGAGCAGGCGCTGCTGGCCATCCGCCGGCTGGGGCTGCCGATGGACAGCCTGGAGGAGCAGTTCCGCCGCATGGCGTTCAACATCGTCGCGCGCAACCAGGACGACCACGTCAAAAACATCGCCTTCCTGATGGACCGCGCGGGCCAGTGGTCGCTGTCGCCGGCGTTCGATGTGACGTACAGCTACAACCCGAACGGCACCTGGACACGCGACCACCAGATGTCGCTGGGCGGCAAGCGCGACGGGTTCACGCGCGAGGATCTCCGTGCATGCGCCAGGACGGCGTCGATCAAGCGGGGGCGGGCCGACGCCATCGTCGAGCAGGTAGTGGCCGCGGTGACGCGGTGGCCGGAGTTCGCGGCGGGGTCGGGCATCGCGGAGGTGGAGGCGGAACGCATCCGGGGGGCGTTGCGGCTACAGTGGCGAACCTAGGCGTTCGCGTCGTCGCCCCCGGATCAGCTATCTCATGCCACCTGTCCGGCACGTGCGGATTCCCAACACCAGGAAACACCGCCCAAGGGCCTATTTCACGAAGGTCATCCTCTTCGTCTCCGAGTACGCTCCCGCCTCAAGGCGATAGAAGTAGGTGCCGGAGGCGCACTGGCGGCCCGCGTCATCGCAGCCGTTCCAGACCATCTCGTGGCGTCCCTGTCCGAGCTTCGCGCCGTCGACCAGCGTCTTCACCAGGCGACCGGCAACGTCGAAGATGCACAAGCTGGCGGCGTCCGCGGTCTGCAACTCGAAGGCGATGGCGGTTTGTGGATTGAAGGGATTCGGATAGTTCTGCGCCAGCCGAAGCGTTCCCGCGTGCGGCGTCACCCCGGCCGGGCCCAGCCCGTCATTCCGCAGGATATACAACCCGTCATCGAAGTCCGAGACGAACAATCGGTCGATGGCAAGGGCAAGACCGCTCGACCGGTCTCCGGTATTGAAGTAGCCGGACTCCCGAACATCCGCGGGGTCAGATACATCGTAGACCAGAACGCCCAGGTGATTTCCTGCCGCGTAGAGATAGCCTTGGGCAACAGCCAGCCCCTTGCCCGACTGCCCGGAGCGGATGCTCCCCAGAGGAGCGGGAAACGCGCCACGCAGGGTGGGATTGTAGGGGTCTCCGACATCGATGATCTTCACGGTTGAGGCAGAGACCTCGAAATAGCCCGCGCCACTGTCCACGGCGGCGTACGCCCAACGGCCGTCCACGGCGATGGACTTGATGGCTCCGGGAACCGTCAACTGGCTGATGATCGCCGGAGCATCGGGGTTGCCGATGTCGATGACCACGAAGTCACTGTGTTCTTCCGGCAAGCTGTAGTTGGTCGTGGCGACGTAGGCGTAACGTCCCTGAACGCTGAAGTCCCGCAACGGGAAGGGGGTGGCACAGAATCCGCGCTGGAAGATGTCGTACGGATCGTGAGCGTCCACGACCGTGACGCCGTCGTCCGTGCCGACGTAGATGAGGTCGTTCTCTTCGAAGAGCTTCCCGTCTTCGTCCTCTGACCCAAACCGGTCGGTCAAGACCGCTGCTGCCGGATTCGAGACGTCATAGACCATGACCCGGTAGGTGTCGTTGTTCACAAAGAGGTAATCGCCTCGCGCATCGAATCCCCAGATCTCGTCACCGGTGTCAACGCGTCCGATCTTCACGGGCGCGGCCGGATCGGTCACGTCCAGGATGTCGATCGTGTCATCGTGCGCGTAGACGTACGCCCGGTTGGAATCGACAACCACGCCGTAAAGCGGCTTCCCGAACTGCTCTGTCGTGACCTGCAGGGGAAGCGACGGGTCGGAGATGTCGACCTCGATCAGGCCGTGGTCGTTCTGCAGGGAGACGAAGGCCCTGGCCGGAACCGCAGCGATGCTCTTCACATCCTGCTGACAGTCGTACATCGCCGGCGCGGGTGGATTGTCGGGATCGGATACATCCCAGGTGTAGATGGCGCCGGCATAGTCGGCTGCGACGAGGTCCGTTCCCTGCAGGTCCAGACCCATGGTCTGACCCCACGCATTCGGGGTGTATGGCGCCACAGCCGAGCCTCTCAACGCAGGAACGCCCGAACCGCCCATGTCGAATATATAGAAGAGATTGCCGTTGCTGCCGCCGACGCCGTAGGCCATTCCGTTCTCGATCAGCAGCCTCGTGACGGATACTGGCATGTTGCCGAGGGACGCCGGGTGCCTGGGGTCGGCCAGAACGTCGTACACCGCATCGTCCATCACCAGACGACCTGAGCCGGCTGCCATTCTCGGATGGCTGCTCCCGAAGTAGGCCGCTGCCGCCGCGTGCACGACCGGGGCGGCAGGATCGCTGATGTCCACGGGGTATAGGCCTTCAGTGTGTACGCCGGCCACATATTGCGACGTCTTGACATACAGCCACCCGTCGGCGCCGGCAAGGGAAGCAATGCGTTCAGCCAAGACCACACTGCCGGCGATCGCCGGTGTCGCAGGATCAGACACATCGACCAGCAGGATGTCGTGGTACTGGTCGCTGACCACCAGGGTCGTGCCGACCAGGAACATCACCGCCGGGTAGGTCGGAACCTCGAGCAGGGAGATGACCACTGGCGCCGCCGGGTCCGCATAGTCCCTGAACTCGAGTTGTCCGCCATGGTTGAAGATCAGCACATCGCCCACGGCGGCGACCGAGTGGCAGGCACCTTCGGACCATCTGCCGAGCAGGGTCATCTGGTCGGCCTCTCCGTTGGGCGCAAGCGGGAATCCCGCGGCCGCGCCGGTCAACAGGCAGAGGATGGCGGTGGACATCAACTGAACTCGGAAGGGGGTGCGCATGGTGCTGGCCTTTCTTGCTCTTTCACGACGGCCCGGGCGTGACCGCCCCGAATCCCGATGGGTGGCGACAATGTGAACTGCGCACCGCGGTCGACATGTGGGACATCGCTTGGACTGGCGAGGGATCATACCACATGGCCATGTCCCACTTCCGCCCGCCGATGCGCATCTATCCGGTGAAGCGCGAACCGGACCGACGGCACGCTGCCCCTGCGCATCTCGCGGCGACGGCGGCCAACTGCCACCCCCGCGAAGACAACAGCCAACACAAGGAGAACGAACATGAGAACCAGAATCACGAACACGACCACGACCACGATCACGACGGTGGCCTTCCTGGCCCTGGCGGTGGCCGGCGCGGCCGAGGCCCACTACATCAACCTGACCGGCGGCACCCTGGCCGGGCAACCGCTCTCGGCGACCGAGTGGATCATCGATGTCGCGCCGGGCCAGCCGATCACCGGCAACATCCTGTGCACCGCTTTCGGCGGCCGCTCCGGGCCCGGGGTCGTCATCCCCTTCGGCTACACGTGGACCTGGGGGTCGCGCGCGTCGGCCATCAGGACGCTGTCGAACAACCTGCCCCAGTCCGCGAGCAACTGGAACGTACCCATCAACCTGACTGCGCCCAACGAGCCGGGCGTCTACCACATCCTGTTCGGATTGCGCGGGGAGTTCAACATGCAGCAGGTCTTCTCGGCAACGAACTGGACCCGGTCCGTCGTCTGGAACGATGGCAACGACTTCCACGACATGGACGACGCAACGCTGCAGGCCGCGCACGAGAGCGGTTTCGTGTCGTGGTCCTGGCTCTTCAACACCGGCTACACGGCCGCGGACGTCGGCGTGATGCCCATCAAGGTCATCGTGGGATCGACCGTGCCGGCAGAGGCGACATCGTGGAGTCGGGTGAAGGCTCTTTATCGCTGATTCAGCATCCGGTTAGGAGCGCCACTGCCAAGCCTGATCTTGCCTTTTCGAAACGGCAATGATAGAATCGCCCCGGGGTCGCCGCTCCGGGGCGCGAACATGCTCGGGTGCCTGTCCCAGATCCCGCACTGCTTCCGCCCCAACCCGGGAAAGCGCTGATGATTGCCTTGGATTCCACGGTCGGGCACGCCGGCGAACGGGACGAACTCTTCGACGTCGCCTACCAGGAGATCCGCCGCGTCGCCGGCTACTACATGGCCCGGGAACGATCCGCGCACACGCTGCAGCCCACCGCGCTGGTCCACGAGGCCTACCTCAAGGTCAAGCGGGGGGACAACTTCGCCTTCAACGACCGCACCCATTTCGTCGTGCTGGCGGCACGGGCCATGCGGCAGGTGCTGATCGAGTCGGCCCGCAAGCGCAATGCCGACAAGCGCAGTGGCGAGCGCGTCGACATCACGCTTTCCTCGCTGTCCCAGGCCACGGCCATGACGCTGGTCGACTTCATCGCCGTCCACGACGCCCTTCACCGCCTGGCGCAGAAGAAGCCCAACGGCGAGCGGCACGCCCAACTGATCGAGCTGGTGTGGCTGGGTGGTCTGGACTTCACGGAGGCGGCCGGGGTGCTGGGCATCAGCCGCCGCCAGGCGCACCGTGATTGGGCCTTCGCCCGGGTCTGGCTGGAGCGCGAGCTGGGCCATGCCTGACCGCGACGAGTCCACCGAATCCCGGATCGAGGAACTCTTCCACGCCCTTCTGGAACTGCCGCCCGCGCAGAGGGAAACGTACCTGGCCGCCCAGGCCGGAATCGATGACGACACCCGGCAGCAGGTCCTCGAGATGATCGCCATCGCGGATGACCAGCCGGACCTGCTCGAGCCGCCCGTCGAACCGCCCGCTCCCGAACGTCTGGGCAAGTACGAGATCCTGGCCGAGACCGGTCGCGGCGGCATGGGTGTCGTGTACCGGGCGCGGGACACCCAACTGGGCCGCGACGTCGCGGTCAAGGTGCTGCCCGAACGTCTGGCGCGCGACGCCCAGAGCCTGGAGCGCTTCGAACGCGAGGCGCGCCTGCTGGGCGCCCTGAGCAACGAGAACATCGCCACGCTGTACTCCCTGGAAGTGGACGGCGGCGTGCGCTTCCTGACCATGGAATTCGTCGAGGGCAGGACCCTTGCGGCGGTGTTGAGGGAGGGGGCGCTGCCCATCGATCGCGCGCTGCAGATCGGGCGGCAGACGGCGCGTGCGCTGGCCGCCGCCCACGTGCGCCACATCGTGCACCGGGATCTGAAGCCGTCCAACATCATGATCACCCCCGAAGGCCTGGCGAAGGTGCTCGACTTCGGCATCGCCAAGGCGCTGGGGGCCGCGCCCGAGGGCCTGACCTCCGCGGTCGCGGCGCATGGCCCGCTGACGACCACGCTCGGGACCCCCGGGTACATGAGTCCCGAACAGCTGCGCGGCGGCATGGTCGACCACCGGGCCGACATCTGGGCTTTCGGCTGCCTCCTGTACGAGTGCCTGACCGGGGTCCGGGCCGTACCGGCCGGGGCCACCGTTCCGGCCACGGGAGAGGACTTCCCCGTGCCCGATCTCACGCGGCTGCCCGATGGGTTGCCAACGGGGATCCGGTCGCTGCTGGAGGGCTGCCTGGCGATCGATCCGGAGCGCCGGCTGGATTCATGCGCGGCGATCTGCGAGACCCTCGAGAACATCCGCGTGAGCGGCGGAACCGCGGGAAGACGCCGACTCCGACCGGTGGGATTGGCACTGGTGGCGGTGACGGTACTGCTCGCGGGGTACTTCGTCGGCAAGGCCCTGACGGACGGCGGCGCGGACCAACCCGCACTGGCGGGGGCATCGACTGCGGAAAGCGCCCGCACGGCCCTGGCCGACCTGACGATCACGACGACGCCCGCCGCCGCCGCCGTGACCATCAACGGCCGCTACCTCGGGCGGACGCCGCTGCGGGAGCAGGTGCCCGGTGGCGACGTCGTGGTCCGCGCCGAGATGCCGGGCTACGCCACCGTGGTCGAGTCCCTCGTGCTGAAGGCGGGCGACGGGGTGGAGCGCATGTTCACACTGGTCGAACTGACCGGCGACCTGTTGGTGGAGAGCGAGCCGGCCGGGGCAGTCATCATCCTGGACAGCCGGCGGCTGGAGGCCGTGACGCCGCAGCGGATCACGGCGTTGCCGGTGCGGCAGGCGCACACCCTTCGCCTGGAGTTGGCGGGATACCGACCCGCCGACCTGGGCGTGGTCGAAGTGGTGGCCGATTCGCTGCTGTCGATGCGACATCGGTTCGAGCTCACGACCCACCCGCTCGCGGTGTACAGCAAGCCGACCGGCGCGACGGTCGTGGTCGACGGCGACACCGTGGGCATCACCCCGAGCCGGCTCCCGGCGCTGCCCCGCGGGGCCCATCAGCTGACGCTGCAATTGGCCGGGCACGTTTCCCAACACCGGCCGTTCGTCGTGCCGGACGACGGCGCGGCCCTGGAGATCACCCTGGCGCCCCTGCCTCCGGGGCAACTGGATCTGCGGATCGTGCCCTTCGCCGACGTCTGGATCGACGGCGCCAAGCAGGCCGCAAGCACGAGCTACTTCACCGGCCAGTTCGCGCCGGGCCGCCACGTCGTCGAATTGCGCCATCCGGTCTACGCGGCCGTCGTCGACACCGTTGTCGTCGTGTCCGGCGAGACCGCGAAGATCCCGTACACGCTTTCCAACGGCAGGAGCGAGTGATGAGTCAGCCGCATCGCAGCGCGAGGCTCTGGAGCGCCGACCGTAGAGTCACCTTCTCCGTGGCGATGCTGCTGTGCCTCGTGCAGGTGATCGGGCTCTGTCCACTGCGGCACGTCGCGGGGGCCCTGGCCGCCGCGGCGCCGCCGGACACCCTGGGCGCAGTCGAGACCACGGACACGGGCGTGATGGAGCTCATCAGCGTCATCAACGCCTTGAAGGCCGCACGCGAAAAGGACGAGCTTCGCGGCTGGCTCTCGGGAGTTGTCCAGGACCCGTCCCGCCCCGAAGCGGTTCTCAGACGAGCCTATTGCGAGCTGATCCTCCTGGACTGGTCGGCCGACAACCCGCGGCCGGCGATCGCCGCAGCCCGCGGCGCCCTGTACCGGTTCCCGGACCTGCGGCCGGCCCTGCCCGACTTCCCGCCCGAGGTGACGGCGATCTGCGACGATCTGCGCAACGAGATGTTCGGCACGCTGGTCATCGCCGACCCCGCCGGCTGCCGGGTCTATCTGAACGGGGAGCTGCGCGGGACCGCGGACGTGAAGATCGCGTACGTGCCGGCCGGCAGCGTCGAGCTGCTGATCACCATGGACGGCTACCAGGACTACCGACGAACGATCGAGATCGAGGGCGGCCGGGTGTGGAATCAGGCGATCGTCCTTGAGGAGAAGCGCGGCACCGGTTGGTGGTTGACGCGGATCGGGGTAGGCGCGGTGGCCGCGGTGGGGGCGGTGCTGGCGATCGGCGGCGGAAGCGGCGATGCGCCGGGCGGGGAGACGGTGCCGGATCTGCCGGGGCCGCCGGATCCGCCGGGGAAATAGCGGGAGACGAGCGACATGTTCTTCCGGGGTCGGCATTCGCCAGTGGAAGGAACGCGCTGATGTCCATCGGTCAGGTTCTCGGAAAGGTGTTGGTGCTGGGCGCCCTGGCCATGGCAACCGTCGCCGGTGCCGCCACGCATCGGGTCAACCCCGACAGGAGCGGCGACTATGCGACCATTCAGGCGGCGGTCGACGCGGCGGTGGACGGAGACGTCATCGCGCTTGGGGGTGGCATATTCGTCGGCACAGGAAACACAGACGTTGTGGTCGACCGCAAGTCCATCACGATCCGCTCGGTCAGCGGGGACCCGGACCAGTGCATCATCGACTGCGAAGGGATCACCGCGGACAGGGCGTGTCTGGCCCTGATCGTCGGTGCGCCGGGAGTCTTGCCACCGAGCGTCGCGGGCATCACCATCCGCAATTTCAGCGGCGCGTACAAGTCGCCGATCGAGATTTCCGCCGCCGGCGTGACACCGGTAGAGAAGACTTCGATCACGCGCTGCGCCGTCCGCGACTGCGTGGGAGAGTTCGGTGCCATATCGAGCGTCGTACCTTGCTTCATCGACAGTTGCTCATTTGTCGCCAACCGGACGTATTCCAATGGTGGGTACGGCGGGGCGGTTCGGATCGAAACCAACCACTTTCAAGGTACCGCGGTATCGAATTGTGAGTTCCGTCAGAACTGGGCGCCGGATGCTGGAGCACTAGCCCTCTACCTGAGCGGCACTGCTGTCGACACGACGTTCATCACTGGGTGTGTTTTTGATGGGAATTCCGCATCCGCAAACGGTGGAGCGGTGCGTCTGGTTAGTCCAAGGATGGTGTTTCGAGACTGCGAATTCACTAGGAATTCAGCAGATGTATCAGGTGGAGCTCTGTTTGTCAGGGATTCCAATGTGACCATATCTCACACACTGTTCGAGGGGAATCTGGCCGGGGACGGGGCTGCAATCTGGTCCGCTTCAGACGTGGAGCTGCACGTGTTCGACAGTTCGTTCCGTGGGCATGAACTCGTCCAGGGGAATTTTGGGGGCTGCCTCTCTTTCTGGAACGCCACGAATGCGGTCATCCAGCGCTGCGTCTTCGCGTGGAACCGGGGCTGGGAGCACTACACCGCTCCCGTCATTTACCAGGACGACTACAGTACAACCGAGTTCAGATCCTGCACATTTGCGAACAACTCGGGGATGAGGCTATTCTCCGGTGGTGAAGATATATTTTTGTACGAGTCCATTGTCAGTGTCAGCCCTGACGACGGGATCCGTGTCGATATCGGCGATTGGACCTGGACTCTAGGATTGAACCCCTCCAATGTGTCGGGTTCGGATATTTTCAATGCCCCCGCTGAATTTCCGGACGAGCCCAACGGCAACTTCGCCGAGCAGCCGCAGTTCTGCGACGACACCTACTCACTCGATGCCGATTCGCCCTGTGCGCCCGAGAACAGTCCCAGCGGTGTTCTCATCGGCGCGCGCCCCGTGGGTTGTGACAAATGTGTTGCCCCAGTAGTGACTTGGTGGATTCCTACGGGGGAAGTGTTGTACATTGAAGCTGGCGAGCACCTGCTGGACTGGCATCCCGTTGCCGGCACCGAAAGTTACGTCATCCAGATCTCCGGTGACGGGTTCGTTGCAGATATTGAGGAATACACCACTGAATCGGATACCTTGCGAGTAACGCTGAACGACCCCGGTTCCTATCGGTGGCGGGTCAAGTCACTGTGCCCGGATGGATCCGTGAGCGACTGGAGCGACGACGTTGAGATTGATGTTCTCCGCGATCCCGGCTTTGAGCTGCGCTATCCCCTCGATGGTGAGGTGTTCGCGGTCGGGGACACTGTAGACCTTCGCTTCGCGAGTTCCGCATACGGGAACTTGGTGGCCGAGATCTCCAAGAACGAGACGCCGGATACATGGGAATTCATTGGTGCTGTTCAAATGAGTTCATGGCAGCATCTGCTGGGTATGCAATCCACACGCTGGGTTGTCACAGGACCAGGTTCAGAGTCCGTTCTGCTGCGCGTGAGGCGAGGCCAGGATGAAATCGCAGCGACGATGCCTTCGCTCATGATTCTGGATGAGAACACGATGTTGTTCGAGGGCTGGTCGGCTGGCCTCTCAGACACCCGGTGGTCAAACTGGGGCACCCTGACACCCACGGTAATCGCCGACCCCGATCGCCCGGAGAACAACACACTGGCGCCACTGGGCGACGTCGGCCATCCCGGTGGCGTGCTCGGAACGCAAGACGTCGCCTTCGATCCCGGTCATACCGTCTCGTTTCGATTCCGGACGAATGTCGAACTCGCCCAACGGGCACACGAAGGCCAGAACCTCAGTTTCGGCTTCGCCGACAGCACGCTGGCGGATGGTGGCGCTGACGTCGTCGCCCGGTTGGCGGTTCGGATCGACCTCGCTGCCGCCGGCGGGGCCGGGCGCATCTCGATCCTGGATGAAGATGGCCGCGAGGTCCTGGGATTGCCCTATCCGCCAGAGATGGACGGGCAATGGCACAAGGCGCAGCTGAGCATGAGGGCGGACAGCCTGCTGGTCTTCGGATTGAATGACGGCCTCTACTCTGCCGGTTTCGCCAAGGTCGCGATGCCGACGACGGTGCGCCTCTTCATTTCAGGCGAGTCCGCGGGCGCCACCAACCTGATCGACGACATCCACCTCCACGCCGGCCTGCCTGTGCAGATCGTGACGGCCCGGACCCGCAGGGGGACCGATTACTTGGTGCCATCCGGAATCGATATGCCAGTTGATATCGCCTGGAATTACAGCGGCAACTTCACCTCCGGACGTCTGCTCTATCGCCTGGGCGGCGCTGCGGATTTCCAGGCCGTCCCCGTCGTTGCCGACACCAGCGGGCTGTGGGCGGCGATCCCGGGCGCGGCGGTCGGGGCGCGGGGACTCGAGTACTATGTGGAGATCGACACGCCGTTTGGCCCCGTCGTGATGGCAGATGGCTATGAAACCGGTACTTGGCATGTGGGTGTCGCCGTCGACAATCTCGCCGAACCTGAGATCGTGCCGGCACGGACCTACCGCATGGTTTCCGTTCCGCTTCTGTTCGGAAGTTTGTACGAGCCGGAGAACGCGGGCTCACTCAGGGCCGTCCTGACAGGACTCGACGCATTCGGCGAATACGGCCGTAGGAATTGGCTGGCCTTCAGATGGTCAGGGGACCTGGAAGACTATATTGAACTGCCCGAAGCCGAGGCAATGGGTACGGGGTTCATCTCCCTTATTCCCGGTCGTTCGTTCTGGCTCGTATCGGCCCAGCCAAGTCGTCTGACCACAGAGAGACTTCCTGGGGAGTCGCTGCCTCTATCTGCGCAGACCGTCATTCTGGACCAACCGGGCTGGAACCAGATCGCGAACCCCTTCGCGTACCCGGTGGCCTGGAGCGGCATCACGGTCAATGGGATCCCCATCAGCGAACCCGGTGCAGCGGATCTGATCGACACCGAGTTCATGTTCTGGAACCCGACCCAGTCCAGCTATGCCCCCAACGGCGCAGTATTGCCGTCCATGACCGGCTTCTTCGTCTACCGTCGGACCGGAGACGAAGTCCGATTGGAGTTTCCCGCGCAAGAAGCCGCCGCCTCGGCGAAATCGGAGACAGCCTCCGCTGCCCAGGCCCCCGGTTCTCCCATGACGAGTACCAGTAGCCTCTGGCACCTCGCCATCAGCGCCACGTCCGGCCCCACGCGCGACGACCTGAACACCGTCGGCGTAGCCCCCGGCGCCGCCGACACCTGGGACACCTCCGACCACAGAGACGTCCCCCCGCCATCCGGCGAGTCCATCTCCCTCTATTTCCCCCACGCCGACTGGGGCCAGCGCGCCGGTCGCTATCGTGCCGACATCCGCGGCAGCTACGCCAAGGTGCCCGATTTCGCCGGCGTCGGTGCCGATCTGGTCGGGCAGGTGTGGCGCTTCGACGTGGCCAAGAACTTCGCCCTGGACGGCGTGGCGGACGAAGTCCGGCTCGAGTTCGGCGGCATGGAGACGTTGCCGGCCGACGCCGTGGCCCTGCTCTACGACCGCGATCTGCTGCGCGCCGTGGATCTCCACGAAGCCGACCACTACACCTACCGTTGCGCCACCCGCGACCCCGTCGACGAGGCCGATGCCCGCTTCCTGCTGGTGGTCGGCAGCCAGGACTTCGTCGTCGGGGAACTTGAGAAGCTGGACCTCCAGCCGGCGCGGACCGAGCTGGGCGCCAGCTTCCCCAATCCGTTCAACCCGGTCACGGCCATCCGCTATGACCTGCGCGAGGCGACCCACGTGCGGCTGCGCGTCTACGACGTGCGCGGGGCCCTGGTGAAGGTGCTGGTCGATGCGGCGCGGCCGGTGGGTAGGCACGAAGTCCTGTGGACCGGCGACGACGGTTCCGGCCGGCGCGCTTCCTCAGGGGTGTATTTCTGTCGCATGGAGACAGGGCAAGGGTACCAGGCGACGCGGAAGCTCGTACTTGCCAAATAGCGGCAGTGGACGGCCTGCCGAGTGCAGACGGTGTCGTGGTCCATTTCCAGCTACACCGGTTGGTGGTTGACGCGGATCGGGGTGGGTGCGGTGGCCGTGTTGGGCGGTGCTGGCGATCGGCGGCGTTAGCGGCGATGCGCCGAGCGGGGAGACGGCGCCGGATCTGCCGGGGCCGCCGGATCCGCTGGAAAAATGGTGGGAGGATACGACGTGAGTAGCTCCGGGAGCGTTCGGGGGACACTGGCTTGGATTCTCGTTGCGGCTGTCCTGAGTGCCGGAGCCGACGCCTGTGCGACCGCAACAGGAGTGAACTTCGATGGCGGTGGCGGCATCCGATCGTCGCGTACGGCTTTTCTCGACGACGCCAAAGAGGTCTTCCTGGACGAGTCCGGCTATCGCACTTCCGTGAGCGACGCGTTGCCCACGACACTGGTCATCCACTCACCACTGCCTGGCGATATCTTCCGAACGGGTGATCTCTGTTCCATCTTGTTTTTCGTGCCGGCTCCGGGAAGGTATCGGCTCGGAATTTCCAGCCAGGGTTCAAGTGGCGTTCTCGACCAAGTGTACCTGGATGGCCAGATAGAAGCCGGATCTCATGAGTTAATGGCACTCTTGGAGGGTGAAGGTGTTTCGGAGGCCTTCATCAGGCTTGAGGATGCGAACAATTTGTCCCAATACGCGGCGTCCGGCCCCATCACGATTCTCGGTGATGACATCAATCTGTTCGAGAATTGGGAGCAAGGCTTCAACGCGGGATTTTGGGCCAGTTTTGGAGCCAACCCTGCCCAAATCGTTGAGGCGGTCGGCGGAAATCCGGGTTCGGCGCTGACCATTGCTGGATCCGGCACTGGAAGCATCGGGGTCATCACGCGCGGTGCCATTGATTTCGTGCCAGGCAAGACAATGAGTCTTCGGTTCATGACGAATGTCGAGGGTGTAGACCGCAGCGAGGCGGCGCAGGAACTGAGAATCGGATTCGCCGACAGTCTTGTGGCCGCTGGCGACGCAGTGTCCGGCGATAGCCTGAGAGTCACCGTCGATTATTCGACGGGGAGACCAGGGAGTGCATCGATCCGTGTCTGGCACGGGCGGCTGGGCGATATCCTCAACCTGCCGTACTCCGCCGAACAGGACGGCGTGTGGCATACGATGGCCCTGAGCGTCCGCGACGACGGTGTCCTGGTTCTTGTCCTGGATGACGCGATCTACGCGGCCGGCGAGTCTCCTGGTGGGCTCACGCAATCCATGCGATGCTATGTGGCCGCCGAGTCCGAAACAACATGCTCCGTCGATGATCTCCTGATTTATGACGGATACCCGCTCCAGACGGTGACGGCCGCGACACGGGGAGGTACGAACTATGGCCTCCCGGCCGGAGATCTTATACCCGTGGACATTTCCTGGAACTACAGCGGCAACTTCACCTCCGGACGTCTGCTCTATCGCCTGGGCGGCGCTGCGGATTTCCAGGCCGCCCCCGTCGTTGCCGACACCAGCGGGCTGTGGGCGGCGATCCCGGGCGCGGCGGTCGGGGCGCGGGGACTCGAGTACTATGTGGAGATCGACACGCCGTTTGGCCCCGTCGTGATGACGAACGGCGGAGCTCCGGCCTCGTACTACGTGTACGTTGAAGTCGACAACTTCTCCGAACCTGAAGTCGTGCCGGCACGGACCTACCGCATGGTTTCTGTTCCCCTTGCTTTGCGTGACGAGACCTGGTCAGAGACTAATGGTTCACTCAGGGGCCTGCTGACTGGGCTGGATGATTTCGGAGAGTACGGCCGCAGGACATGGCGGGCCTTCAGGTGGTCAGGAGTCCTGGAAGACTATGTCGAGCTTCCCGAAGCCGAAGCCATGGGTACATTCAACTTCTCCCTTGCCCCCGGACGATCATTCTGGCTCATATCAGCCCAACCCAGTCGATTGACCACGGAGAGACTTCCCGTGACGTCGCTGGAGCCTCAACGCCGTGTTGTAGTTCTGGACCAGCCCGGCTGGAACCAGATCGCAAACCCCTTCGCATTCCCGGTGGCCTGGAGCGGCATCACGGTCGATGGGATTCCGATTGGTGAGCCTGGTGCAGCGGATCTGATTGACACCGAGTTCATGTTCTGGAACCCGAACCAGTCCAGCTATGCCCCCAACGGCGCGGTATTGCCGCTCATGACCGGCTTCTTCGTCTATCGGCGATCCGGAAGCGAGGTCCGGCTCGAGTTCCCAGCCGAAGAAGCCCTCTATTCCAAGTCGGTTTCGACGACGTTGCCGGTCGCGGACAGTGGCCACACGATCGTCGGACCCAACACCATTTGGCACCTCGACATCAGCGCCACGTCCGGCCCCGCGCGCGACGACCTGAACACCGTCGGCGTAGCCCCCGGCGCCGCCGACACCTGGGACACCTCCGACCACAGAGACGTCCCCCCGCCACCCGGCGAGTCCATCTCCCTCTATTTCCCCCACGCCGACTGGGGCCAGCGCGCCGGCCGCTATCGCGCCGACATCCGCGGCAGCTACGCCAAGGTGCCTGATGTCGCGGGCGTCGGTGCCGATCTGGTCGGGCAGGTGTGGCGCTTCGACGTGGCCAAGAACTTCGCCCTGGACGGCGTGGCGGACGAAGTCCGGCTCGAGTTCCGCGGCATGGAGGCGTTGCCGGCCGACGCCGTGGCCCTGCTCTACGACCGCGAACTGCTGCGCGCCGTGAACCTCCACGAAGCCGACCACTACACCTACCGTTGCGCCACCCGCAACCCCGTCGACGAGGCCGACGCCCGCTTCCTGCTGGTGGTCGGCAGCCAGGACTTCGTCGTCGGGGAACTCGAGAAGCTGGACCTCCAGCCGGCGCGGACCGAGCTGGGCGCCAGCTTCCCGAATCCGTTCAACCCGGTCACGGCCATCCGCTACGACCTGCGCGAGGCGACCCACGTGCGGCTGCGGGTCTACGACGTGCGCGGGGCCCTGGTGAAGGTGCTGGTCGATGCGGTGCGGCCGGTGGGTAGGCACGAAGTCCTGTGGACCGGCGACGACGGTTCCGGCCGGCGCGTTTCCTCGGGGGTGTATTTCTGTCGCATGGAGACGAACCACGGCTTCCGCGCGACGAGCAAACTGCTGCTCGCGAAGTGATCGGTCGCAAGCCGACGGGACATCAACCTGTGCCCATCCTCGATGCGTCAGCTGATGTGGCGCGCGCAACTGGCCTCCAACATGGCGACGCTACATGCTGCCCCCGACACGGCTTCTGTCCACGGCGATGATCCCCTCGGGCCCCATGAAGTTGTCCCTCTGGCCCAGCCATACCCAGGTGCCCGCATCACGGTCGAACCTCTGGATTCCCCGATCCAGGGTGTGTGTCGAAAAGCGGCTCACGAACACCTCGTCCGCGGCGCCGACGAAGATCCCCGTATAGAAAACGCTGTCGAGATCCACTGTCATCGGGGTCGAAGACCCGGTCGTTGCGTCGATCTTCACCACACGTACCTGGTCCTCGACGGCCCAGATGTTCCCCGACCTGTCGAAATCGAACTGCCGGTACTCATACCCGGACGCACTCAGATGCTTGACGGTCTGCGCCCCCGTTTCCGGATCGATCTGGAAGATGGTCGCGGTGGGGCGGCGGTTCTGGATGCTGCTTCCGCTTACGTAGACGGCGCCCGCTCCGGATACCTTCACGTCGTAGAGATCATAGAACTGGCCGCCTGCTGACAGCACCTCCTGGTCTACGTTGCCCGGAATGACCCTCAGCAACTGGACCGCAGTGTTCTGCACCCTGTGGACAGGCACCAGCAGAGCGCCGGCATCGTCGACGGCAATTCCGCACAACCCGAAGGGTCGGATATGGCCTCCGGAAACCGAAACCGAGAATTCACCGTTCGACGGATCGAAGACATCGATCTCTCCATTGACCGGATCCGTGCAGTAGATCAACCCGTTCCGGCCCTCCGCCAGGTCGCCGTACCAATGGTAGCCGCCCGAGACCAGAACCTCCTGTTCTCCCGTCACTGGGTCCACAACGATGACTTCTCCATTGCTGCCCGCGTCCGGGTCCACCACCAGGAGAACGTAGTCGCGGTCCTCCGGTTCTGGGTCCGGCATCGGATCCGTTGATTCGGAACAGGAGCAGACCAGCGCCGACAAGACAACCAGCGCCATCAATGCGATCAGGTACTTCATCGTTCTTCCTTCAGTTGTGGTTCCCTGCCAACGTCGGTTCGGACCGCCCACGTCTCATCGATACATCGACTTCACGGCGCCCCAGGACAGCTCCTCGGCCCCCACGATCGCGCCCAGAACGACCCAGCACATTCTCCCGTCCGGATAGGCGACCACGAGGTCGTAGATCCCCGAGGCGCTCAGGTCCGGCACCCGGGCCGAAATCAGTTCGCTCGAAGTCACGGAGAAGTCGGTGACCTGGATGGGGCCGATGCGAAGCGACATGCCCTCGACGAAATCGACGCCGACGACCTCGAACGCTTCCCCGACGTTCCAGGTGGCCGGCCTGCGGACATCCAGCAGGCTGCAGGCATCAGGATGCTGGTCATACTCGATGAGATAGGGCTGGTCGCATCCGCTCACGTGGCCGCAGTTGCTGTTGTCGTTCCACGTTCCGTTGTACGGGAGCCCCGGACTGAACTGAAGGTACGGCTCGGACGCGCCCCCGTTCGGTTCTCCCGGGTACCAGTTCGTGTACGCCCAGGGTTCTCCGGTGATCCATCGCCAGCCACCGTCACGGATGCCGCCGAGCCAACTCCTGATGGGGTGCAGGTTGGTCCAGATGAAGTCGAGTTCCGCCTGCGAGGTGATCGTGGCCAGGTGGCCGCCGCGGGCTGCGGCGTCCGCCCTGGCGGCGGTCCAGGACAGCCGGGCATCGACGATGCCGTACCAGTGGCCATTGCCGCCTTCGCTCGCGGGCCACTGGATGGGATCGGCGACGGCGGTGGCGGCAACGGCCATCGACAGGGACAGTAGGACCATTCTCAAGCAGTTCATCGTCGTGCCTCCGGTCGGGGTTCAGTGTCTTCCGTGATGGGAACTGCGCGACCAGGACGGCATGTGGGACATCGAATCCCGAAAGTCGCGACAAATACCTGTCGAGTCCCGGCGGACTCGCCCCCCAGCCGCATGGGCCGCGTCGTCGGCCAGAGAGACCCCCGGAAGAATCTCCGGAATCCGTGTCTCACCTGACGGGCGCGCTGCGCAGTCCCCTTCACAAGGAGCATCGGACCGGTTCCGCCCCTCCAACCGGTCCGCCACGACAAGCGGGGCTTCTCCCCTGCGACAATTGCGCGCGGGGCAAGGCGGAAGGACGACGAAATGGGAGCATTCAAGTCTGCCGGCAAGTCCGAACTGTTTCCGGACTTCCCGTTGAACCCGCAGAACCTGTTCCGCCTTGGAGAACCCATCCAGGGCCAGAGCCTGGCCGATGCGGCCGAGGTCGGACGCTGCATCTGTGCCGAATTCCTGGACTGGATGGCCGAGGCGGGCGGGGCATGGCCGCCGTACGCAACCGCCGAACTGTCGGCGCTGACGAGGGCGTTCGAAGCGATGAACGCAAGAGCGTCGTCAGCGAACTACCACAACGTCGACTCCGGCGCAATCCGGAGGCTCGCGCGTGACTATGTCCGACGCCTGCGACATGACCGGGCCGCACACGCGGACTTCATGGCGCAACGATGGACGCTGTACAACGCGACCATCGACTTCGGCAACACGATCGCCTGCGGAGGTACCCTGCAGACGATACTGCAGCACTATTCGTAGTGCGCCGCGGAACGCGAGGCAGCAGCGACACCCGAAGACCTTCCCTGGAGACGCGGGGCCGCACCATCGCTTGACCGTAGCTTCGAATCGAACCAACATCACCCGAGGTTGGCGCACCAGCGGCTGGCATCGGGGGAAGCGCACGAGGTGACATCATGAGGTCGACGCGCATGTCGCAAGCGGGGCTCCCAGTATGGACCTTGTTGCTTGTTCTGTTTGCATGTTCATGCTCAAGCCCTCCGAGCGATCCGAACCCCGATCCTGATCCGGAACTTGACTGCTATTGGAAGTGGCTGAATCCACTGCCGAACGGATACCGTCTCTTCGCGGTGGACCTGCATCCGACAGGGGTCGGGGTCGTCATTGGTGAGAACGGGTTGGTCTTGACTACAACGGATCGAGGAGAGACCTGGCATGGATCGATTTCGGCTCCAGGAGCCCAGGGATTCGTTGATGCCGACATCCTTGATGGCAATGTCATCTATGCGGTCGGCTCGAACGGCGTGATCTATTGGCGCACGATGATGGACAAGTATTCCGTATGGTGCCCCAGAACGAGCGGTACATCGGAACAGTTGAATGCGGTGGCGTTCTTTGATGGCTCCATCGGCGTGGCCGTCGGCGAACATGGGAGCATCGTCCACAGCGTTGACGGTGGTCAAACATGGACGGTGCGCGAGAGCGGGACATCAAGCAGTCTGCGTTCCCTATCGTTCAGCAATCGGGACCATGTTTGGGTTGTTGGTGAGAGCGGTACCGTGCTGAGTTCGCAAGACGGCGGAGTCACGTGGGAGAGCCGCGATATCGCGAATGGGGCAACTTTCCTGGACATTCAGTTCGTGGACTCAGCTCACGGTACGGCCGTCGGCGCGAAGATCATGCGGACAGACGATGAAGGGGCAACGTGGCACGAGCAAGAAAGCCCGATCGCATGGCCCCATCAAGTGTGTTTCACGGATGCGATGACGGGCACAGCCATCAACTACTATGGCGACATCATTAGGACGACCGATGGCGGCGCAACATGGATCCTCAAGGAACAAGCCCTCCGTGACGGACTCACCGATGTGGCGTTCTGGGACGGCGACCATGGGTTGGTGGTAGGTTATTCCGGCGCCTTCATGACGACGGATGATGGTGGTGACAGTTGGGAAGGAACTCCGTTCGTGGCCGACGCTGACTTCAACGACGTGCAGTATGTCTGCACAAGTACACTGGTTGCGGTTGGCTATGATGATTCCTGGTTCAGCTATCGTGGCGGCACCATCGTCAGGACATCGGATTCGGGGGCAACCTGGCATGCAGTGTGGTCGGGTGGCAGGTCTTTGGATGCGGTATCGTTTTCAGAAGCCGGAATAGGCGCCGCTGTCGGCGGTGGTGGCACGATCCTGTGGACGAGTGATGGTGGAGCAACCTGGGATGCAAAGAACTCTGGAGTATCAGTGCGGCTGAACGACGTTGTCCTTACCAGCAACACCTCCGGATTCGTCGTTGGCGACAACGGTATCATCCTTCATACGACAGATCGAGGGCAGTCGTGGCAGACTCTCGATAGCGGGACCACGCTGAGACTGGTGGGAGTGTCCTTCCCGAGTCCTGCGACCGGATTTGTGATCGGGAGGCCAACCTACATGGGCGAGTCCGGCCTCTTGTTGTCGACAATCGACGGTGGCCAGACATGGACCCCCTACGATCTGGGAGTCGACTCCAGGTACGGAAACGTTCACTTCACCGACGCGACGCACGGCATCATCACTGGAAGGGATATCCTGTATACCGCTGATGGTGGGTCTACGTGGCGTGCCACGAGAAGCTACGCATATCCCGGGTATGGCAAGATCACCTTCTATGACGAAGACTTCGGAGTAGTCCTGAATGGCGGGGCGATGTACTGCTTCACGCTTGATGGGGGCGTGACGTGGTCTGGTCGCGGCTTTAGTCTCTATCGAGATTTGTACGGCGTGTCTTTTGAGGACGACAGCACGATTCTGGCTGTGGGCGAACAGGGAACAATCGTACGAATCCCGCTGTGTTGGATCGACTGATCCGATCTCCGCGCAGGCACGAAGTGTTCGGCGCTCGACTCGTCGTCCGCTTGGGCAATGGCGGTCTCTCGATCGATCAGCAGTGGACGCAGGCGCGGATGGTCGCCCCACGAAGCCGAATCTTTTCCAGATCTTGTGTCCCACTCGCCTTGCTTTCCGCGCAGATACCTGTTGAGACGCCAGATGCCCGGGGTCAGGTTCCACAGGCAGTCACCGACACGGAAAGGACAGGACATGAAACTCGGAGCCCACGCAATCGCGGCGGTTCTTCTGGCCCTCTCGGCGTGCACCTCCGATGACGAGGGCGGAGTCGGGCCGATAGCGGACCCGCCGACGCCGGTACCGGTGCAGATCACGAATTCCGGCGGCGCCACCATTCAAAATGGCCTGTGCTGGTCCCCTGATGGCGCAGAGGTGATCTACTCGGCGAACAAGGGCCTACATGCGGTCGAAGTCGCGAGCAAGGAAGTACGTACGATCTATACGGACACATCGGACCAGACGCGCTACTTGGAGCATCCGAGCCTGCAACCGAACCGCCAGGGGTTGCTCTTCGTGCGTGTGCTGACTGGCACGACGTACACGCATGACGCCTACTACTATTCGATAGGTGCCGGCAGCATCAACCAGATGACGGATTGCCTCTACTGCGTCGTGAGTCGTACGAAATGGTCGCCGACGGGAGAGGAGTTCGCCTACGTCATGGGTGGTGGGGTATGGGTCGAGAACTTCGCGACCGGATCGGCGAACGCCGTGGTGCCCGTGAATTCGTACGTCACGTCCTACTGCTGGTCGCCGGATGGATCCAGGATCGCGTACATCCTGGATAAGCGTGCCATCTACACCGTCGCGAAGGAGGGCGGGGCTGCCAGCTTGGTGCTCGACGATATCGACCAAGCCTGGCACATCGGTTGGCATCCGGGCGGGCATAGGCTCGCATATGTCTGCTGTCCAGACCTGGCGAACCACGAGTTGGAAGCCTATCTCGTTGCTGCGACGGGCGGAGAGCCCGTGCGGTATCTTGCCGATTTCGAGTTCGACGATTCCAGCTTCGTCTTCTCACCAGACGGAAGATACCTGGCCACGAGAAGGGACGGAGAGATCTGGGTGGTGCCGTCAGGGTTGTAGGATGCTGCAAGCGATTGTATGGGTAGGCGGCCGCTGCTCGAGCGGCCGCCTCATCAGAACGTCACCACCACGCCCAGCTGGTAGCTGGCCATATCGGTCCTGCTCTGCGAGGGACTGAACACCGGCACATCGCCGACGAACGTGATGTCACCCTCGGTGAGATACTCGGCTTCGGCGCCCTGCTGGTAGGTGGCCTTCAGATCCAGGAAGACGCCGTGCCGGCTCTCGGCGCGATCGGCCGTGACCAGTCGGATCAGCAGGCCGCCACCGCCGCCCCAATAGGTCGCGAAATCGTCGTAGTTCGTCTTGCGGGCCACCTCGTCGTCGTCCCACCAGTCCTGGTCCTCGAGCTTGGATTCCGTCCACAGGTAGTTGAAGCCGACCCGGGCCTCGACATACGGTTGTACGGCACCGGTCAGCGGCCGCCACTGGGCGAAGAGGAAGCTTCCGGCCAGGTAGTTGCTCGTGTTCAGGTCGAATTCCTCCACCAGGGGCAGGCGGTAGCTACGGGTCTCGCTGCCGTAGATCATGGCTTGGAGCCCCAGACCGACGGTCAGCGACGGCCGCAGCCGCAGGCCGAGGTGCCCGTCGAGGCCAAAGCCTTCGTTGTCCACCGCGTCGCCGAACTCGCCGACCGGTGCGCCGACGACGAAGCGGACGCCGGCTTCCGTCTCGACCGCGCGCGCGTTCGCCGCGACGGTGATCAGCGCAAGCAGGGTCACGGCTCTCAGGGTGTTCATGCCAGCTCTCCGTTCTCGCGCCAGGGCGCGGGGCTATGTGCGCGGCCCGAGATTCCTCCTCGCGCCGCCAGCGTTCTCCTGTCGTGGCTCCGCTTGCGACATCCGTGCCCCGAGGTCTCTTCCAGGGCAATAGCTGCAAACCACTTTCGACGAATCACTTGAGAGCGAAACCCTCCTGCTCGCGGTGCCCTTCGGCCTGTGAGCGATCGCGTCACCTGTGGCGGGTCTTCACGTGCGCCGCGCTGCGGCACATTCCAATTGACAAGAACCCATCAATGGGCGCAACATCGAGCGATCCCGCCCACTTCACTCATTCGCGGAGGCAACGTGTCGTGAACTACCGGCGCCTTGGCATCGCCCTGTTGGCAAGTGTCCTGGCGACGACCGCGAGCGCCAGCTCCGGCAACGGCAACGATCCACCGCCGATCGGGTTCCGGTGCGCCGCGGGAGCCGGCACCAGCGGCTGGTTCACCAGCGATGATGACGACTCCGAAGAAACCGTCGGGCACGCCATTGACTACGACATGAAGTTGCTGCCGGTCTGGCAGGGATCCGGAGAGGTCCTCGTGCGCGGGCTGCCGATGTTCGGCCTGACCGTGCGGCGCTCGACCAGCGAATACCGTGATTTCGGCGGGGTGCTGAGCCCTGCGGTCGATGTCGACCCGGCGATGCAGGGACTCCAGGGATACATCGATCTCTACCCGCTTGCCCGGCTCAGCGCCAATCCCCTGGTCCGGATCCTATCCGGCTTGAGGATCGAGGGCCACAACGTCCACTTCGGTCTGAGCGGAACGGCCGTCGAGGCGGCCGCCATTCTCGACGCCTCCGGGCGTGTCATCTCCCTAGCCGAAGGGAGTTCCTTCGGGTACAACGCGGTCTTCCAGGACTGGTACTTCGGACTGTTCCGCTGGGCCGATGTCGATGTCGGCGAATTCCGGTTCGGCATCTACCGTTCGGTGCTGGACAAGCCCCACGAGGTCGCCCCGGAACACCCCCTGGCCGATGGCGACGGTTTCGTGATCGAATCCACGATCAGCGGCTACGGCGGGTTCGGCAGCGCGACCATCGGGGAGTTCCGTGCCCTGGCGCGCGTCGGAACGGTCAAGATCAGGACTCAGGCGGACCTCGGCCAGTCGGGTGTCTTCGCCGATGAAGGCGGCATCGCCGGCCTGTTACAGATGCAATGGAGCCCGCGCATCACGGTCGCACGCCCCGTCTACATCAGCCCGTCAATCGGTGGGATGTTCCGTTTCGACCTTCTCAAGTCGCGCGCCGGCGCATTCGATGCGGGCGAATCCGAATTGTCCATGGACATCCACCTGCATGCCGCCGTCTGCCTCGGGGCCGAGTTCTGACTGCCGCGACCACGCCCCTTCCGGCCGCCGTTTGCGCTGGGGCCCCCCGGTCCTTAAGTTCAGCACTGACAAGGATTCAGCCAGATTTACCCCTTGTGGGCGCCCGATGTTGATCCTTTGTTATAAAACAACGCGTTTTCTTTACGTTCAAACACTATAACCCGACAAATATTGGCAAGATTCCGACCTCAGATTCGCACTATCGGGTGAAATAAAACGCAATCATCGGTTTTTTTTCATGGACAACTCCCGTTCGCGCCATGTATCGTAGATCACGTCCGGCATGAAATTTTGTTGTTCAGTACACCTTTGCGCTGCCCAAGGATGTGCTCGCTTGGGGGTTTTATTGTGGAAGAAAGGTACGAACCTCTCAAAGAACCGTGGACCTGTTTCGTGATCGAGTTCCCGACTTATCCGAAGCACCAGTTCCAGGGCCGAGAGGAGAGCCAGCGGATCCTGTTCTATTGTCCGCGGGCCGAGATCAACACGACCGAACTGTGCCTGGCGCTGTTCGGCTCGCAGATCCTGATGCATCGCATGCAGGAAGGCGAGTCGACGGAAGCCCAGGCCTCGGCATCGCTGAGCTTCGTGTACACCGGTGAGACGCCCGATGCGCTGCGGGCCGCCCTCACGGGTCAGATCACGCAGTCCGGCGCGCCGGTGCTGGTCACGAAGAAGACGAATGTGGTGAAGGCTGCGCGCATGGTGACGCAGTATCTCGGCACCGCGGCCCTGGGCCTGCCCGGCAGCGCCCACCCGCACGCCGAGAAGCCTGCGGGCCAGGGCCTGGACACGGGGCCGCACGCGATTCCCGGCGACGAGGACCTGTACAGCGAGAACCTGCCTGAGATCACGATGATCGACGAGCAGGGCAATCTCATCCATGCCTCGCACACGTTGCAGGACTATCGGGCCGAGTACGCGTGCCGCTACGTGCTGGCGCATTTCCACGAGAACATCAACCGCGACAAGATGGCCGAAATGGTCAACCTGTCTCCCGGCTACTTCTCGAACCTGTTCCGGCAGGAAGTGGGGATGAGCTTCAGCGACTACCTGATCCAGGTGCGCGTCGAGAACGCGAAGAGCCTGCTGCGCCGCTTCGACCTCTCGGTCGACGCGATCAGCAAGCGCTGCGGCTTCCACAGCCTGGCTCACTTTTCGCGTACGTTCAAGGACCGGTGCGGGATGTCTCCCCTGAAGTTTCGCAAGAGCCCGCACTCGTAGCGCCCGTACTCGTAGGCCTGAGCGAAGGCCGAGCTGAGAGTAACCTAAAGGCCCTCCGCTGAGTCCGGGGGGCCTTTGCCTTTTCGGCTTCCCCAATCCATCATGTGCCGCATGCGGTCGGCATGGCCGGCAACGACGGACGATCCCCCTCCCAACGCCGACACGGCTGACCAGTGTGAGGGAATCGACGAATGTGGATTGCAAGGCCCGCATCGCCAGGGATTGTCCATTCCCCCATTCCGGATGTGAGTCGCGTTCGCGCGGGGTTTGGGCGCCTCCTGCCGGATCCAGTCGCCGATTGCGCTTACATCCTCTAGGCCCCGGTGGCGTCGTTCCCCAGTCCCGCGAGAGGAGACCCAATGCCCCGCCGCCCATGGACCCCGCAGCGCCTCGGACTGATCAGCGCCATGCTGGCGCTCGCCACCGCAGTCACCGCCAGCGCCGCGCCCGCGGATACGGCCACCAAGCGAGCCTATCTGGCCGGCTGCGACGACAACACGATCATCGAGCGCGTTGGCGACCTGGAGGCCGAGCCGGCCCCGTTCGCGGACCAGTCCGACGGGGCCACCATCTGTCTGCTGTTCGAGCAGATCATCAAGGCGGGCGCCAATGACCACACCGTAATCGAAAACTACGTGTACCGTGTCCGCGATCCGGAGCGATCCACGGTCACCGCAGACAAGCGGGAGTTCTCGCCGCAGGCCGCGATCGAGGCTGCGGAGGTCTGGGTTCTCCGAGATGGCGTGCTGACGCGCGCAGGCAACGAATCGGTCACGATCGTCAAGGGCGACAAGGAAGTGCCGACGACGGTCGTCATGGCCATGCGCGATATCCGACCCGGCGATGTCGTCGGGATATCGTTGAAGTACACGAATCCATGGCGGTTCTACGGCACGACAGCCCGGATGTTTCTCGAAGTACCCGTGCGGAAAGCGGTCCTGATGCTCGACACGGACGGCTGCACGCGCTACCGGCAGTACGGCTTCAACCTCAAGAAGGGTCAATGGCGGTCGGAGGTCCTGCGCCGCACGGGTACCGTGGAGAGCCTCACGCGCTGGACGATGACCGACGTTGTCGCTGTTGCTCCGGGACCTCTGTCGCCGCCGCCCCTGCTGGCCGGCCCCGCCGTGCACGTCCTCTATTCAAGCAACTGCCGATCGCGCTGGGGTGCTATCGACAACTGGAACGCCACGGCCATGGTGATCGACGAATGGAGCGGGAAGCTGTTCGAGGCCGATCTCGAACTGAAGAAGGCGGCAGTGCGCCAGATCCACGGCCGGTCCACCGCACGCGAGCGTATGCTGGCCCTGCACTCCTTCGTGTGCGACCGCATCGTGGTCGCGGAGCACGGTGCGGACGACTGGTCAATGCCCGCCTCGGAAATCCTGCGCGCGCGGACCGCAAGCCGGTTCCAGGCCGGCGCCCTTCTGTACACCATGGCGCGCGAGGCTGGATTGAAGGTCCGCCCGGTGTTTGCGCTGAGCACGGACCACGGTCCGTTCGACGAGGAGAACTTCGGCGTCCCGATGTTCAGCGATGTGATCGTGGAACTGGTCGACGAGCCTGGCACCTACTTCTGTGTCAGCGCCAGGCCGCTGGCCGGCGACGGCTTGACGCCGGACCTCATGGGAGCTACGGCGCTGCTCGTGAAGCCGGGCATCGCCAAGGTCGTCGAGCAGATCGCGGAACGAGCCTGGGATCGCTATAAGTCGGAGTCCTTCAAGGCGGTCAATCGCGAGTTCTGGCGCATGGTGAAATCCGCCTCGTTCTGCACGCTGTTCGGGCTGCCGGGCGATGCGGCCGAACTTCAGGGGAGGCTCGACGAGGTGGTCATCCTGAATCCGGACAACGGGGACCTGGACCTGACCGTCACCGCCGGAAACCCCCAGCATCGCGTCGACCTGAGCTCGTTGGCGCCCTATCCGGACCAGGGCGTGTGGAAGTACTGGAACTGGCGATTCCCTGGGTTGGCTGCGCCGACCGACTCCACGCAGTCGCCGTCGGACACCCTGCGGGTCACGGTGAGCGGAGCGCTGCCGTCCGCCAGCGCCGACCTCTTCACCGTCCCGTCGACGGCGGCCTACGGTCCCCCGCTCCTTGCCGAATGGCCAGGCCCGCCGCTGCGGTCGTTCTACAGCCCGGTCACGCGCATGATCCGGAGGGTGTTCCGAATGCGGGTGCCGACGGGCTTCGAGGTGGCCGGAAGCCCCGCGCCGGTCGCGGTCGACCTGCCGGAGGTCACGATCCGGGCGCAGACGCGGGTGGTCGATGACGAGCTCGTCGTCGTGCGGGAGTTCATCTGGCGGCGCGCCGTCACGTTGCGTGAATCGCTTGGGCCGCTGGAGCAGGCGATCTCCGCCATGCGGGCCTTCGAACAGACGCCGCTGCTGATCGTCAGGCAGTGACTACAGGATCCGGAGGATCATCGATGCACGGATACGCGAGAAGACACATCCAACTGCTGGCCGTGATCATGGCGACCGCCGCGCCGGCCAGCGCAGGCGAGGACTGGCGTCTGACCGCTCGCGGAGACAGCGATCTGAAGGCCGTGGTCGCCGAGCTGACGGGTGGAGCGCAACGTGAGGCAGGGGTCGCCGCGATCTGCCTGCTGCACGAACGCATTTTTGAGTGCGAGAAGGGGCGCTACCGCATCACCGAGAACATCGTGTTCCGGGTCTACGACGTGGAAGGCAGTGATGTCGCAACACGGCACTTCTGGTTCCCGCCCCGCAGCCGCATCGACGGTGCCGGCACGTGGGTGCTGCGCGGCGACGAGGTGTTGCGCGGCGGCAAGGGCGACGCGAACGTGGTCCAGGGGGACGGCTCCGCGCCGACCGAGGTCATCCTGACGGCGGCAGGCGTGCGCGACGGCGATGTCATCGGCTTCACGGTGCGCCGCGCCAAGGACAGGACCTACCCGGGCCTGACCATGCTGCTGGCCGGCGAGCATCCTGTCAAGCTGCAGCGCGTGCGTGTCTTGACCGACGGCGCGGTAGCCTACTACATCCTCGGCCGCAACCTCGTGCCGGGTTCCTACCATCACGAAGTGCTCGAGCAGAAGCGCGGCACCGCGTCCCACACGGTGGCCGAGATCCGCGACATCGACGTGGCACCCACGGGCCCGTACGCGCCGCCGCCCCTGGCCAGCGCGCCTCTGGTGTCGATCTCGTGGCGCGGCGAGCTGGACCCGATGATCGGTCGCTGGCGGTTCCTGGGCTCGTGGAGCGAGGCGGCGGTCTGGATCCAGGCCGTTCTGGATGAGCTGGCGGCCGGCGACAAGGAGCTCGAGCGGACGGCGGCTTCCCTCGTCGCCGGGAAGGCGGACGCGGGCCAGAGCCTGCGTGCACTCCACGACTTCGTGCGCGGGGAACTGGTCGCGGTCGAGAATTGGCAGACGGGGACGGAGTACCGCACCGCCGGCGAAGTGCTCGCCGCGCGCAATGCGACGGCGTTCGAGGCGGGCACGCTGCTCTACGCGCTGGCGCTGGCGGCGGACCTGCCGGTGCGACCGGTCTTCACGCGCAGCACGGACTGGGGGCCGATCAACGACGGCAACCCCGGCCTGGAGCAGTTCAGCGATCTGCTCGTGGAGGACCTGTCGGCGCCCGGCACCTACTACGCGCCGGGGCGGCAGGACTGCGCGGGCGGGCTGCTGCCCGACGACCTGCTCGGGGCCACGGCGATGGTCCTGGCGCCTGACCTGGCCGAGCGGGAGCGGGCGCTGATCGAGGACGTGTTCTCGACCGCGAACAAGGATGTCGGCCGCCTGGTGGCCGACTACCAGCAGCGGGCGGCACGCGAGCCGTGGCAGACCACGTTCAAGCTGCCGGGACGCATCGACCATGTGCGGCGCTACGTGCAGGAGACGATGACCGGCACAGCCGGCAGCGACACCTTCGCGATCCAGCTCCTGGTCCAGGAGACCGCCGGCTGCCGCGATGACGACGCCACCGAGCCGCAGGCGGCCGTCCGCCGCCACGTCGAGGCGTCGTATGCCGACGCCGTCGTGGTCGCTGGCGCGGCTGCCGGCGCCAACGGCACCCTGACCGGACGCGTCGTGCTGCCGGTCGGCGCGCCCAGTGGCGAGGTGTGGCCGCTGGCGACGACGTCCGTGTTCGGCGAGGAATTCATCTCCGAATGGGAGGGCGTGGGGGCCGGCGCGTTCTACCTGGCCTCCTCGGAGAAGGAGACGCGAACCTGGCGACTGAAGCTGCCGCCGGGCTGGCGCCTGGCAACGGCGCACCCGGATTTTGTCGAGTCCCATCCGCGCTTCCGGGCGCGGGCGCGCGCTCTGGTCGTGGGTGACGAGCTGGTCGTCTGGCGCGAGCGTGAGTATCGGCGTGGCGTGACCGCGGGCGCCGACCTGGAGGGGCTCGAGGCGGCGATCAGGCGGGTTCGCGGCTACGAGGCGGCGCCCATCATCCTCGAACGCACGGGTTCCGGAGGGCAAGGTTCATGAGGCGGATGCTGTGCGCGGCCATGGTCCTGGCGGGCCTGGCGTTGGCGGCGACGGGAGCCCGGGCGGCGAAGGACCCGGTGCCCTGGGCCTACCCGCCGACCGCAACGAAGGCGGAGCTCGAGGCGGCCTGCGGGAGCAAGGCCTGTCTTCTGGACCTATGGAACGACATGGACCTGCACTATGATCCGGCGCGTGACGGGGTCTACGGAACCTGGACCAGTGGCCGTGATGCCTGGCTGCGCGATGGCGAGACGCTCCGCGCCAACGCAACGATCTTGAAGTTCGAAGGGCCGCTGTTTCGCTGCCGCGACATCGTGATCGAGGTCTGGTCGCCCGCGACCGGCGAGACACGCCGCGTGAAGGAGTCGGAGCTGGCCTGGCAGAGCCGGATGAACACTGGCAGCGGGATCATCACGCTCGACGAAGTCATCTCCAGCGCCCTGATCCCCGGCCTGCGCCCGGGTGATCGCCTGCGCATTGTCGAACGCTACGACGTCCGTGGGATGCACGGGCTGCCTTCCCACGAGTTGCGCACCGGGAAGCTGGCGCCGGCGCGACAGCGTGTGCGCCTGCACGTCCCGGTCGACCAGAGGTTCACGTTCGAGGCGGCCGGGCCCGATAGCCTGACCGCCCGCATCGCGCATCAGGGAGGCGTTGCGGGCAAGCTGCGACAATTGTCGTGGGATCTGCAACACGAGCCCTCGGCCGCAAGAGGCCGGGCCGCTACCGCGAGAATTGTCGCGCACCTGGCCGTCGACGACGCGCAGCGGCCGCCGGCGGCATTCGCCGGCGCCGCCGACTGGGCGGGCGCGGCGGCGGCGTACCGCGAGACGGTGAACGAGAAGCTCGAACCGACACCCGAGATCGCCGCCGAGGCGCAGCGGATCGTCGCGGGGAACGCATCCGCGCCAGACCGCATTGCGGCGCTGTACCGGCATGTGCAGCATGTCACACGCTATCTGGGACTGTTCGACGGCCGCGGCGGCATCATCCCGGCCTCGGCCGACCAGACGCGCCGCGTCGGCTACGGCGACTGCAAGGGGATGGCGACGTACTTCATCGCCCTGTGCCGAGCCGTCGGTATCCAGGCCTGGCCTGTCCTGGTGCTGGCCACGGACGAAGACTCGTTCGCGGACACCCAGCCGAACATGGGGCAGTTCAACCACTTCATCGCCTGGGCTGACGACGGCGCCGACGGCCTGTGGATCGACCCCACGCTGGAGAACATGCCGCCCGGCGTGCTGGTGCCCGACGATGCCGAGCACCCTGTGCTTACCACGCGACCGGGCGCCGAGGGGCTGTGCCGCATCCCGCGTCACGTGTGGGACCCCGGTTTGCGGGAATATTCGGTGGTGGGCGCCATCGACCCGGCGCTGCGGCTTAGTGCCCAGGTGACGCTCTCGGCGTCGGGGCCCGGTGGCGATCTCCTGGCCGTGCGCTTCGCCGGGCTCGATCCGCGCCAGCGCGACACGAGCCTGCGCGAGCTGCTGGTCGGTGCGCAACATCGGGCCACAGCAACCGTGCCCGCGCCGTCCGCCGACACGACCCGCACGCGAACCTGGAGCTGCGGCGTGGAGACAGCCCTGCCGCTGCCGGGCAGCGGCACGCGGCGCTTTCTGCCCGCGGAGATCGCCGCGCTGCCCGAACTGATCGACCGCCAGCCGGGCTCGACGTGGGTGCCGACGCCCCGTCGCCGTGCCGATCGTCGCGAGACGTGGCGCCTGGAGTTGCCGGCGGGCTGGCGCCTGGCCGCCGCCGACAGTGCGTCGTTGTCGGCGCCTGGCGTCGCCTGGTCGCGCGTGGTGCGGCAGGAGGGCACGGAACTGGTGCTTGAGCGCGTGCTCGACTGGTGCGACACGACCATCACCGCCGCGCAGGAGCAGGCGCTGCGCCCGGTGCTGGCCGACATCGACGCGCGGGAACGGGTGCCGGTGCAGCTGGTCAGCGACGGGCGCTGAGCGGCGTGATCTCGCGTCCCTGAACGGCACCGCCCATGATCCTCTGGCGCCCCGTCGGCCTGGCCGAGATGGCCCTGATCCACGCGGCGGGCATGCGCGCCTATCCGCCACGCCTGCCGCAGCAACCGATCTTCTACCCGGTGCTGAACGAGGGCTACGCTCGCGCGATCACCCGCAACTGGAACGCGACGGAGCCCCCGTTCGCCGGCTACGTGACGCGGTGGCAGACGGCGCGCTGGCCGCGCTGTTGGCGGACGAACAGGCCGCGTGCGCGTCGTTCCTGCACCATGCGAGGTGGTGCGCGCAGGCCGCCGACCCGGACCGGGACGCCACGCTGGCGGGCTTGCGCGCCTGGTGGCTGGCGCGGGGCCTGGGCTTGCCGCCGGCGGCTTGACGCCGCCGCGGGCATCGGCGACGTTCGACCGGTACCCCAGCCCGCCGCGAAGGGAGCCCACCATGCTGCTGCGCACACGCCTGGCCGCCGCCTTCCTGATGCTGACCGACTTGATGCTGGCCGTCTTGCCCGCCCTGGCCCACGAGGAACCCCCCAAGACCGTCGCCGAGTGCCGGGACCAGGCCGAGCGCTGCGCGCTCTACGCGGCGTGCGGCGTGCAGACGCAGCAGATGTTCGTGTCCAGCCCGGCGCAGGACGGCGGCGCCGAGTCGCTCTTCCTGACCAACACGTTCGACCGCGCGGGACACCACGTCGAGCAGGTGGTGGCGGCCCCGGCGCAGGCGCAGCGATCGCTGAGCCACTACGGGGATGACGGCGCCTGGTTGTCCGAGGACACCTGGCGTGAGGGGAAGCTCTCCGAGCGCACCTCGTTCCGCTACGACCCGCGGGGTTGCGTCACGCTCATCGTCGGCGAGGATTTCGCGACCGGCGCGCGGGAGCAGCTGAGCTACGAGCCCGAGGCCGACGGCTCGGCGATCCGCGTCACCAAGACCGACAGCACCGGCGCCACGCTCTACACCCTGGTCTACCGCTACGAGCCGGGCAGCGACCTGACCCGCCTGGTCGAGGCCGAACAGCGCGAGGCCGACGGCAGCCTCCGCGTCCGCACGCACCAGACCTGGGCCAACGGCCGCCGCCACACCAAGGACGTCCATGGCGCCGACGGCGCGCTCTCCTGGGGCTTCACCTACGCGTACAAAGCCGCCGGCGACCTCGCGCAGGTCACGCGCCACGGCCCGGACGGGGCCGTCCTCTCGCGCCAGGTCCACACCTACCGTCCCGACCGCCTGCCCGACACCGTCACCGACCACGGTGCCGACGGCACGGTCACGCGCGTGTCCCGGTATGCGTACGGGTTCTTCGCGGAGACCCATGGAGCGCGGTGAGGACATTGCCGGCCGCTGCCTGTGGTGCGGGCAGGTGCACGACGACCTGCGCGCCATGCCCCACCTGCGTGCCTACGAAGGCGTCGTCGTGCCCACGCACGCGCCCATCCGCGGCTGCCCCGAACACACGGAACACGTGCACGCCTACCTGGTGCGGGTGGCCCGGAACTCCCGCTGGACGCTGCTGGCGAGCGTCGTGGCGGTCCTGCTGGTCATCGGCGGCGGCATGGCCGGGGTCGACGTGGTCATTGCAGCCGGCATGCTGGTCCTCGGCGCCGGGATCCTGCGCTTTCCCTATTGCTCGCCGGAAACCGTCCGCCGTCTGGGCGCGGTGCGGGCGATCCAGCTGGCGCGTATCATCGGCGTTGCGGTGACCGTTACAGCCGCAGGGGGACTGGCGTACACCATCCTGGCGGCGTGACGCCGCGGATCACGGCAAGGGGGACGGCACCCGGTTGCCGTGGCCGTGCTGCTCGGGGCCCGCTGGCGCCGTCGCGGCCGGCGCCATTGCGAATTGCGCCAGCGCAACTCCCCCCTCGTGCGCGAACGCATGGCACCTGCCGCACAGCGTGACCAGGTTCGCAGCCACGTTCGAGCCGCCGCGGCTGCGCGGCACCACATGGTGCACTTCCAGGAACGCCGTGGCCCCGCAGCCGGAGGTGGTGCAGCGATGGCGGTCGCGCGCCAGCACCGCACGCCGCGTGCGCGGGGGGATCGTGGCGCGGTTGGGCCGACCGGGCTCGCTGACCGTCGCGTCGCAGGCCAGCGCCGCGACTTGTGCCGGCGCAAGCGGGCGCTCGCCGGCGGCGGTGGTGACGGTGGCCGCGGCGCAGTCGGGGCAGCGGTGGACGATGACCTGGGCGGGCGGGACGGTGGCGCGGCGGCGCGGGTGCCGGCGCGTGCTGTCGGTCGCGGCGTCTCCGGTATCGTCGGCATCGCTGACCCCGCCGGTCACCCACTGCTCCAGCGCGGCCAGCACGAGCTCCATCCGCCCCGCTTGCGCCGGCACAAGCCCGCGCTTGCGCGCCTGCTCGACCAGCGCCTCGAAGCGGGCCGCTTGAAGGGCATCGGCGCGCAGCGCGATGGTGGCGGGGATGGCGAGGGTGGTGGCGTCGACATCGGTGGGTGTCCCGCACGCGCTGCGATCCGTCGCGCAGGATTCGGTCTCTGACGCGGCCAGGCCGAGCGCGAGCTGGGACGCGACGCCACCTGCCGGCGCAACTTTCGCTGCGACGCGCGCGGTCTTGCGCGCCACCCCTTTGACCCGCGCCACCTCCGCCGTCACGGCCGCCGCCAATTCGCGCCTCCCGGTCTGCTCGGCGCAACGGACCCAGCTCGACGCGGTGGCCGGCGTGGCGACGCGCGCCACCTGCTGTGCCTTCGTCCAGCCGACGCGCCCTTCGGTGACGGCCTCCTGGAGGACCGGCAGTCGGTCGAGATCGTCGGCCAGCCGCTTGAACTGCCAGTAGCGGTTGCGCGAGAAGCCGAGCCTGTGCACTGCATACAGTTCCAGCGAGGCGTGCCCGAGCGAGCGCCAGAGCTCGCGCCGCTGCACCTCGGCGAACCAGAGGACGGCGCAGCGGCGGGCCTCTTCGCAGGCGGCCAGGGACTGGCGCAGCGCGCCATCCACGTCCGCGGCGGGGCGGCCGGGGGTGAAGGCGGGCAGGTCGAGGCTGGGCATGATGGGCTCGGTTTCCGGGAGGGGGCCGGGCTCGGGGTCGATGGCGAAATAATAGCGAAAAACAATCGCAATGGCAAGGCGCAAAGCGCATTAACTATATGAAATACTGTATACAGGCACTCAAAGGGGAGGCTGCCCGCCAATCAGTGCACCGGGTGTGACGGCCCGGCCCCCGCAGGCATGGCGCCAGCGACTTCCGACTCCGCGGCACGGCCTGCCTCGCCCGCCCTTGACGCCCCATCCCTACCGCGGGACGATACGCCGTCGCCCTCACCATTAAGTGTCCCCTCCCGGAGGTCCAGCCCGATGCGGCTGCGCTCGCTTGGCTGGCCGTCGCCACCGTTGCGCCGGCGCAAGGCCTCACGGTCGGGTCCCGGGTGCCCGCCCTCGAGGTCGAGGCCTGAGTACACGGTCTACCCGACGTGGGTGATGGTCTTTCCCGACGGTGGCGGGATGGGCGCCGATGCAGGAACATCTGGCTGCGTACCAGGCCCGGCGCTGAACACGGCATACAGCGCACAGCACCCGACAAGGAGCCAGCTCGATGACCCGCCAGAGCACCCTCATCGGCGTCCTCTGCCTGCTGGCGCTTGCGCCGGCGCACCTGCACGCCGCGGCGGACGCCACCGCCTTTGCCACCGCACTGATGACCAGGGATGGCGCCGCCGTCCGCGCCCACGGCACGCCCGAGATGGCGGCCGCGCTGACCGATGCCGCCATCGGCCAGCTGGTGTTCGGGGTGACGGCGCAGGTCGGGGCCGATCCTGCCGTGGGCCCCGCCTGGCTCCAGCGCGAGGCCGACGGCTACGCGCACTGGCGCGTGCCGCTGCGCGGGACCAAGAGCACGCTCGATTTCGAGGTGGTGGTCGACGGGCAGGCGCGCGTTGCCGGCCTGTGGTTGCGGCCGCATGTGCCCACGCCCGAGGAGGCGGCTGCGGCGCCGGAGCCGGGCGCGCCCCGCGAGCTGGAGATCGCCGTGGGGCCGGCCGGCAGCGCCCTGCCCGGCCTGCTGGCGCTGCCTGAAGGCGACGGGCCGTTCCCGGTCGTGGTGCTGGTGCATGGCAGCGGGTCGACCGACCGCGACGAGAACGTGATGGGCAACCGGCCGTTCCGCGACCTGGCGCACGGGCTGGCGGCGCGGGGGGTGGCCACGGTGCGGTACGACAAGCGGTCGTTCGTGTACCCGGCAGCGCAGCAGGCGCTGGGCGAGGCGCTGACCGTGCAGCAAGAGACCATCGATGACGCGGTGGCCGCGGTGGCGCTGGCGCGCACGCGCACGGAGCTGGACCCGAAGCGCGTCTACGTGCTGGGGCACTCGCTGGGCGGCACAGCCGGGCCGCGCATCGCGGCGCAGGGGCGGGCTGACGGGCTGATCGTCGTGGCGGGCATGGCGCGCACGCTGGTCGAACTGGTGCTGGAGCAGGTGCGCCACAACGCAAACGCGGACGGCACGCTGTCGCTGGACGAGGCGATCAGCATCGAGCGCATGGAGAGCCAGGCCGCGCGGACGCGCGAGGCGCCGGACAGCACCTCGTTCCTCGGCTACCCGCCGGCCTACCTGGCGGATCTCGCTCGGCACGACGCGCCCGCCATTGCCGCGGCGCTGGAGATCCCCGTCTTTGTGCTGCAGGGCGGCCGCGACTTCCAGGTCACGCTGGCGGACTTCGCGCTGTGGGAAGCGGCGTTGAAGGACCGGCCGCAGGCATGCCTGAAAGTGTACCCGCAGCTCGACCACCTGCTGCGGGCGGGGGAAGGCGTGTCGTCGGGGGAGTCGTATGCGGTGCCGGGTGTGGTGGAGGACGCGCTGATTGGGGATGTGGCGGGGTTCGTGCTGAAGGGGTGTGGCGGCGTGCGGCCGTAGGATGGGGCAACGGCACCGCAATCGACCCGCAGGCCGCGACGGCAACCAGACCGACGGGTTGCCGCTGCCAAGACAGCGAACGAGAGGCCGGTACATGGATTGGCGCCCGACGACTCCCGAACTCAAGACCGCGGAGGAACTCTGCCACCTCTTTCGGGCGAACGGTGGCCGGGCGCTGTTGGTCGGCGGCTGGGTACGCGACCGCATGCTTGGGCTCGCGTCGCGGGACCTGGACGTGGAAGTGTACGGGATACCGGCGTCCGACGTTCAAACTCTGCTTGAACGACATCACGAGGTCGATCCCACCGGAAAGGCGTTCGGCGTCCTGTCGTTGAAAGGCTACCCGATCGATGTCTCGGTTCCCCGGCGCGAATCGAAGCGAGGGCTTGGACATCGGGGCTTCCTCGTCGAATCCGACCCCTGGCTGGCTCCGGAGGAGGCGGCCAGGCGCCGCGACTTCACCATCAACGCGATGTCGTTCGACCCGCTGACCGGGGATCTCGTCGACCCGCTCGGTGGAGCCGAAGATCTGCGACGCGGAGTGCTGCGCCACGCCTCGGAGCGGTTTGCCGAGGATCCCCTGCGGGTGCTGCGTGGCATGCAGTTCTGCGCGCGCTTTCGCCTCGACGCGGCGCCGGAGACCGTGGCGCTCTGCCGCGGCCTGGACATGGAGGGCCTGGCGCCGGAGCGCGTGTTCGAGGAGTGGGCAAAGCTCATCCTCAAGGGCGAGGAGCCGTCGCGCGGACTGCGCTTCCTGCGCGACAGCGGCTGGGTACGCTTCTTTCCCGAGTTGGCGGCGCTCATCGGCTGCGAGCAGGACCCGTTCTGGCATCCGGAGGGCGACGTCTGGACCCACACCTGCCATTGCCTGGATGCCTTCGCCGAAGCTCGCGTCGGCGATGCCTGGGAAGACCTCGTCGTCGGCATGGCCGTCCTGTGTCATGACCTGGGCAAGCCGTTGACGACGATGACGACCGGCGTCGGCATCCGCTCCCTGGGCCACAGCGAAGCCGGCCTGGAGCCGACGCGCTCCTTCCTGGCCCGCATGTCGCGCCATCAGGACCTCCTGGACCAGGTTGTGCCCCTGGTGGCGGAGCACCTGCGCCCGGTCGAGCTCTACCAGGCTTCAGCGTCCGTCGCTGCCGTCAGGAGGCTGGCAAGCCGGGTCGGGCGCATCGACCGACTCGTGCGCGTGGCGGACGCCGATCAGCGTGGCCGACCGCCGCTGGCCGTCGACGAGTTCGAGGCCGGCACGTGGCTGCTGGCGTTGGCCGCGGCCGAGGGGATCAGCTCCTCGCGACCCGAGCCCTTGATCCGCGGGCGTGACCTGATCGCGCGAGGCATGGCGCCCGGTCCGGCGATGGGGCAGTTCCTGCAAGCGTGCTATGAGGACCAGTTGAACGGGGTGTTCGATTCCGTGGACAGCGCGCGGGCGTATCTGGACGAGCGTCTGGGGGCGTAGGGACGACGGCTCCTAACCTAACCGGATGTTCCGTCGATGGCGCACCACATGCGGTGGGTCGCGAAGCACCGTTCGAAGTACAAGTCCTCGGCCGCTTCCCATCGGCGGATCCAGGTGGGTGGATTCTCGCGACGTGCATACACCCGCGCGCGACGCGTCGCATCCGAGGTCAGCACGACGACGGCGAGAGCGAAGGCATCGATCAATTCCGGTCGCGTGACATATATGCCTTCGATCAGCACGATGCCGCGCGCCATCACGGATACGGTATCCCCGAGTCGATTGGTTCCCCAGTCGTAGCGCCGGTACGTCGCGGGCCGTCCCGCGCGCAAGGGAGTCAGTACCTCCGAGCGGAGCCGTTCCCAATCGAAATAGCGCGCGACGCCCTCCGTCGGTGTCAGTGACGATCGCTCCTGCTCCTCCATCACACGATAGAAGTCGTCACCGGCCACGATCGAGGCGCCGAGCTCGTCGGCCAGGCGTTGCGCGATCGTGGACTTCCCTGACCCGCTCCGGCCGTCGAGTCCCACGAGAAGGAGTGGCAACATGGCGGCTCTGGAAGCGATCTCCTTCCGGACGTCCTCAACCGTGCGATTCACCAGTCCGTGCATACGCCTCTCCCCGGTGGTTGCGTGTCTCGCCCTGGTCGGAGCGAAAGCGGGTGCTGCGCCGTGTCACGTGGATGCCGCGCGTCAACGTCTCACACTCCCTTGTACGTGAGCAATCCCCGCAACCGGCGATCGATCCGCACCAGGTCCGCCTGCGCCTTCATCACCACACGCAGGTCCTTGTACGCGCCCGGCGCCTCCTCGCGCAGGTCGTTGGCGCGCCGCTCGTCGAACCACAGGTTGCCCACCTGCCGCTCGAAATCGCGCCGCGAGATGCGGCGCCGCGCCTCCGAACGGCTCATGACGCGGCCGGCGCCGTGCGAGCACGAGTTCAGGGCGTCGTCGCTGCCGCGGCCCGTCACGTGGTAGCTGATCGCGCCCATGGCGCCCGGAATGACGCCCGGCTGGCCGGCGGCGGCGGCCATGGCGCCCTTGCGGTGGATCCAAAGGCGATGGCCCGCGACCTCTTCGCTGCGCACGAGGTTGTGCGGCGCATCGATCCACGTGTCCTCGTCCGGTTCGACGCCGAGGACGTCCGCCAGCACGGCCGCCGCCGCGCGCGCCATCGCCAGCCGGCTGTGGCTGGCGTAGCGGACCGCCCAGTCGAGATCGGCCAGGTACGCCTGTCCGCAGGCGGACGCGGCGGGCAGGGCACGCAGACCACGGCCGGCGTCCTCGGCACGGGCCAGATGGAACGTGGCGATCGCCTGGCCCAGGCCGCGCGAACCGCTGTGGACCATGAGCCACAGCTGGTCCTGGTCGTCGGCCTGGACCTCCAGGAAATGGTTGCCGCGCCCCAGCGTCCCCAGCTGGAACAGGCCGCCGCGCGCCGCCTGGTGGGCCAGCGCGGGCTCGCTCAACGCCTGCCCGCGCAGATCCTCGGGCAGCTCCGCGGCCACGGTGGTCCGCGCGTGGCGCTCGATGGGCACGGCCGTCTCGAGACCCCTGAGGATCCGCTGCGCCTGGTGGCGCGAGCGCAGCTGCCGCGCGCTGCCGCCCAGTCCCAGCGCGGTCATGCCGCAGCCGATATCCCCGCCGACGGCCTGCGGGTAGATCAGGTCGCGGGTCGCCACCACGACGCCATTGCAGACATCCGTGCCCAGGTGCACGTCGGGCATCACGGCGACCTTGACCACGTCGGGGCAGCTTGCCAGCCGGCCGATCGCGCGCGACACGGGCTCGGGCAGGCGCTCGCCCAGCCAGGTCGCGATGGGGGCGGCTTCGGATTCGAGGTTCTCATTCACCGGTCATACGTCCTTGGCTGGTGGCGCACCTCGCGGCGCGCCAACAAAAAACCCCTGGATTCCCAGGGGCCTCGCGCAAGCGTGCAACCGGCGTGGGGGGATGGTATCATCCGCCTCCGGCCGACACTGCGGCGAAGCCCGGGAAGGGAATCGAAGCATGTGAACTCCGCTGACCGTCCTGTCCAAGCATGTCCGTTCCTCCTTTCGTGGCCCGCTGTGTGGTCTGGTGAGGGGCGGGATACTACGCGCCGGCGGGCGTGGCGTCAAGCGGAATCGCGCGCCGCGTTGCGGATGCCGGCTGAGGAGGCGTGTACCATGACCGTCGACCCCACCGACCACCGGCTGGTCCGCCTCAGCCGCTTCCTCAGCTACGTGCTGCGGCATCGGCCCGACGCCGTCGGCCTGGCGCTGGACGCGGCCGGCTGGGTGGAGGTCGACGCGCTGCTGGCCGCGTGCGCGGCGCACGGTCGCCCGCTGACGCGCGACGAGCTGGAGCAGGTCGTGGCCCGCGATGACAAGCAGCGCTATGCGTTTGGCGATGACGGGCTACGCATCCGCGCCAGCCAGGGGCACTCGGTTGCGGTCGAGCTGGGCTACGAGCCGCGGATGCCGCCGGAGATTCTCTACCATGGGACGACCGAGCGATTTCTGGAGGCGATCCGGCGCGAGGGGTTGCGGCGGGGGGAGCGGCATCATGTGCATCTGAGTGCCGATGAGGAGACGGCGCGGCGGGTGGGGGCGCGGCGGGGGAGGCCGGTGGTGTTGCGGGTGCGGGCGGGGGAGATGGCGAGGGCGGGCACGCCGTTCTTCCTGTCGGCGAATGGGGTTTGGCTGACGGAGGGGGTGGGGGTGGGATTTATTGAGGAGGGTTGAGGGGTCGGTTTCGCGCCGTACTTGCGGAGACCACGTGGCACGGCGCGATACGCGGCGGGGAAGTGAGAGCGCTGCTGGGGGCTCGCTAATGGGCTCGCGATTGCACTTCTGCAACAGGAAGTCGAAATCGACCGGTGCACGTGTAGGTCAGGCTGGGATCCCAGAGGTCCTTGCCTGTGGCCGAAAACACTCCCATCGCGATGGCATCCGACAGTTGCGTAATGGTAATGCTCGAATCACCGTAGGGGGCACCGAGCATCGCGTTGCACGTAATGGGTTCACCAGCATGAAAGAACGTGATCAGCAGTCCATCCTGCGTGTACGGAAGGGCGCCATCGAATTCGGAGTCGAACAAGACGCTAGCCCCAAACTGTGGGCGTGACTCACCGTCGCCGTCACAGTACTCGTCCAGATCGTCACTTCCAGAAAGAGCAACTCCAAACCACTGGCCGCCAACCCTCGCGCCGCTGGCGCTCATGCACTTCGAGGATTTCCATGATATGCCGTTGATCTCCAGCTCAATGCTGTACTCGCTGACAAGCCTCAGTGACGTGCCGCTAGGTGGAAAGACCTTCATGTGGGCCTCAAATCTCTCTGTCCGTTCGCAATCCCGGTAGCTCGACAAGGTACCGGATGAAGGCAGCGCACTGATAGCTTCACCAAGATCCATGCCTCCAAGCATGCTGGATACTAGATCCTTGATGTGGACAAGCGAAGGCCCATACAAGACGTTGTCGTCCCAGCCAACGACTGCCGCAGCGCCTCCCTCGACGAACGCGCGTGGCAACAGCTCGCCCTCTGCAAACACATTGCATCCAGCCAGCAGAACCAGTGGGCGGCGCAATCTATTCGTGCCGTAAACAGACTGAATGAAGCGCTCGGATAGCTTGATGTCGTAGAATGACAGACCATCCCGATCGCAGCGATTGCGCCAATACCCCCAGGCGACGTACTCGTTATCTGCCCAGGAACCGGCGCCTGCCAAGATCCAGCGTTCCAACCAGTGAAGCCTGATCTCCTGGCCGGTAGCAAACCATGAATGCCCATCGAAGTTTCCTACATGCCCGTTGTATACGATCAAGCCACAATCCTCGAGGCCATAGTTGAACCACGACAGGTCGCAGTCCGGTGAATTCACGATCGTGGCCCGGAATCCGTTCGCCTCCAGGAGTGCCTTGATTTCGGACATGATCACGGAAGCAGATTGCCTTTGCGGGTAGTGCGCTTGAGTGTTGATCAGAACGGCGTTCCTGTTCCCAACGACGTTCTCATCTTCGGAATCGTTGACTGGTGCGATCAGACGGATGTCGGCGTGGCCCCCATCGCTCGAACTCGCAGCTACATCAGGTTCATAGGAAGCCTCCCACGTGGCAACCAGGCCCCTGGTGAACCTGACGACCAGGAGCGTCCCCTCCAGATGTGCCGAGGCCACGGAGGGCAATCCGCGAATCTCGCCCAGCAATGCGGCCAATTGCTCGACTGGATTGCTGCCAGACAGGGAGGGCTCGACGCTTTGTGAGATCGTATTCAGATCCGAGAGAATCTGCTCCATTTCTGCTTCGGATACTCCCGGTGTTGGCGACTCAGGTTCCGCGTCATCACCGGAACAGCCCAGAAGTCCAAGAGCCAGAACGATCGCGTACACCAACGACTTCGAAGGCCGGATCATTGCACACGCTCCCTAACAGGAAGAGATGCTCGCCGCTTACCCACCATGAAGTCCGCCCGCTTGGCCGAGTGGCCCCGAGCACCAGGACTCCATGCTGTCGACCTTAGCGCTGCAGCAAACTCGAGTCCACTGCGAACGCTCCCACCACCAGCGGTATCCGGACGCGTCTGATCTAGTCGCGCCGCCTCCCGAGTTCGTTCAGCGAGGGCAGCCAAAGGGGCTGAAGGGAACATTCGGCGTCGTCTGGTACCGTTACTGCACAGGTCGCGGCCATACAGAACGCCGCTCCCCCGTTTCGCGGGCGGATATACTGCAGCGCGTCAGTCCTGGCCCGGTCTGCCCACGAGCGGATCCTACCGAGAGCTCTTGCAGCCACGCCTCCACAACTTTCAACCCGCCGGCCTCCACCAAGACAACCGTATCGAGTTCGGCATATCCCGACAGATTGAAGCGCAGGAGGTAACTCCCCTCGCTCAGCCCCCGCAGGGTGTCCGGGGTAGCCTCAACGTGCGCGAAGGGTACTTCTTCTCCGTCGCGAATCCGATCGACCTGAACCCGCGCAGCGGCGGGCACGCTGACAAGCGCCAGATCGCCGGGCGTCGCGGATGGCTCCACGGTGTCCTTTCCAGAGCAGCCACCGAGCAGCAGTGCCATGGCGACGGCGGTTGCCGATGGGGATGCCTTCTTCACTTCGACTCCCTGAGTGCGACAGCTACCCGCGCGCCGTTCCCCCGTTGATTCCCGGCATGGACAGATCAGACTCATGGGTCCCGCCGTCCATCTCGAAGCCGAAGCGGAGACGACGGTTCAATCCGATAAGCGAAATTCCGGGGCGCGCCCGGCAACAATGTTTCGAGTCCATCTGGTCGAGTCAAGTGCTCGGAACAGGACGTGACGTGAAGTGAACGGTTGAACTGGCTGCCGGTGCGCATGTAGAATTCAGCCCTGACCGACCGTCGGCGCGCTGGCCCGGTTTTCGTAAATACAATGCCACAAGGAACTTGGCGACATGTCTCTCAACGGCGTGCAGAGGCGTTGACCGTCGCGGCCCGAGAGAGCCCCAGGAGTCTGTGTCACGAGAGCGTCGGAGCTGGATTCGAAATGGGCTTCCAGGAATCGGATCAGGGTGCCCGGCGAGGGGCAAGGGCGCGATGGCGGGCCGAAGCCTCTGGCATGGCACGCCTGATTCGTGCCGTGTCCATGCTTGTTCTGCTCGCGCTGCCGGTCGGATGCTCCGAGCCGCTCGAGCCGCCGCCGCTCGAGATGCGCATCGTGGTGACTCCGGACCACGGAACGACAGCGACGGATTTCGCGTATTCCCTGCCGGACGCGGAAGGTGCCGGAGCGCTCGTCAAGGTGCGCTGGGACTGGGAGAACGACGGCGAATGGGACACTCCGTGGGAGGCCTACCGGAGTCGGGAGCATCGTTACGCCGTGAACGGGACTTCCACCGTGGTGGCCGAGCTGCGGATGGAAGGCGGTCCGACGGGACGGGCAGCCACTTCGATCCTCGTCACGGACTGGTGGGATGGCTTCGGCACGATGGTCGACGGACGTGTCAACGTGCTCGAGCCGTGGACGAGCGGTTCCGGCGAATTCCTCGTGATCGGCGGGAGATTTGCGCTGAACGGCGTGCCGAACCAGATGCTTGCCACATGGGATGGGGAGTCCTTGCAGCCCATCGCCTCTGGCGACGGCGAGGTCTTCGAGCTGCATGCACATGGAGAGGACCTCTACGTCGGCGGCCTCTTCGCGGGCATCGGCGGTGCGGCGGCGATGAATGTGGCGGTCTATTCGGGCGGGGTCTTCTCGCAAGTGGGGGACGGTCTCGATGCGAAGGTCTCCGCACTGGCGTACTTCAACCAGGCGCTCTACGCGGGTGGCTCGTTCGTGCCCTCGGCGGAGGTGCAAACCCGTGGATTCGCGCGTCTAGAAGGCGGAATCTGGCGCGGGGTCGTCGACTGGATCGACTTCGTTCTCGACGGGACGGTTTACGACATGGCTGTGCACCCGGACTACGACATGCTCGTCGTCACCGGAGAGTTCTCCGTCGGAACGGATCACATCGCGCACTACAGCGGCGCCGCGGTTTGGGGGACGTTCTCGACCGGCGATTGGGGGCCACTCGTCGATATCGTTGACGATGCCACGTATTGCGCAGGCTTCTGGAACGGTGCCATTGTCCTCGGCGGGGATTTCGCGACGATCGAGGGCGAAGTGGTCAACGGGATCTGCTACGCCACCGATGAGTTCCGTGCTTTGGCCGGAGGTCTGCAGGCTGGGGCGACGGTGAGGGACATCGTCGAGTTCCGTGGTCAACTCGTCGCGGTCGGCGATATCGAAGCGCCCTCTGCTGCACGATCCCGCGGCGTGGCCGCCTGGGACGGTCAGTCGTGGCGCCCCGTCGGATCCGGGATCGGGACGCGCGTCGGGGGTGCAGGCCCGCTCTGCGCGGCCGTCTATCGGAACGACCTCTACGTCGGTGGCGAGTTCGAAACGGCCGGTGGCCTTCCGTCGCGCAGCATGGCGCGGTGGATCGGTGGGGCGCCGACGGCGAGGAGTGGGCGATGAGGGCTGGGCGGAGCGATGGGCGCGTCCGGTTGCGGGTCGCAGTGGCGCTGTCGGTCCTCCTGGTCGTGACGGGCGCGGGAGAGGCGGCAGGCCGTACCGCGATCGGGCTGGGGGGCGGCGGATTCCTGCCCCTGGGGGCGCTGAAGAGCGAGACCGCGGGCGCCGCCTCGGTGACCTGCGAACATGCGGTTTCGGCGGCATTCACGGGCTGGGCGCGGTTTCGGCTCGGCCCGGTCCTGAACGCGGAGCTGCGTGGGACGTATGCCCCGGCGAATGTGGATTGCCGGGCGAGCCTCGGCGGCCAGACCACCAGCGGCGGCTGGTCCGCGAGCCTGTGGCAGGCATCGGCCATCCTGACACTCGACATTGTGAAGCCCGCCTTTCGGCCCTATGCCGTGCATGTTTCGGCGGGCGGTGGCATCGTGTCTCGCGGTGGAGCCTACTTCGCTGACCATTCGAGCGGTCGCTCGGCGAACGTGGCGGGCGTCCTCGGTGTCGGCGGAACCTACGCCGTCGCGCGCTCGATCCACTTGCGGGCCGATGTCATGGATGTCCTCTCGACGTTCGAGCCCATCGGCGGCGGTTCCTCGCTTCAGAATGACGTCCTGCTCACGCTCGGGCTCGAATTGACCCTCGGCAGCAATTGAGAGACGGCACCCGGCTCCCGGGTCACCCCGCTGACGCCGCGCCGGAGGTACCGGACGCCGGTGTTCGGTTCGTCGTTCCCTGGCGTTTCCCTGGTGAGAGCGCCCATCGCGACCTCGTCATGGGAGACGGTTTTGGTCTACAGCCGCAACTTGGGTTCTGGTATACTCGACCCGATTATCGAACGCCCATGGCTGCGAGATCGGAGTCGAACCGCCGCGCATGTGCCCAGACGATCCTGCCGAGATGCCGCCGGCCGACCGGCTGGCGGCAACCAACGAACTGATCTCCCGGGCGCAACGAGGTCACGCGGACGCGCTCGAGGAGGTCTATGCCCGGTACCTGCCGCGGCTGGCGCGTTGGGCCTCCGGACGGGTCCCGACGGGCGCCCGGCACTTGCAGGAGACGGCCGATCTCGTACAGAACGTCCTGATGCACTTCCTGGGCAAGGTCAACGATTTCCAGCCGCAGTTCGACGGCGCGCTGATGGCCTATCTCTGCACGGCGGTCAAGAACCGCGTCCGCGATCTTGGACGCCAGGCCGCACGGCGCCCGGCCGAGCTGGATATCGCCGACCACGATGTCGTCGCGCACACGGAGACCCCCTACGAGGTCTGTGTCTCGCGCGACATACGCGAACGGTACGAGGCCGCGCTCGAACGGCTCACGGACGACCAGAGGACCGCTGTCGTCCTGAAGGTCGAGCTCGGCTATGGACCGACCGAGATCGCCGGCGCCATGGGAAAGCCGACTCCCGACGCGGCGCGGGTCTTCACCGAACGAGCCATCCGGAAGCTGGCCGAGGCGATGAGCGATGTCTGATACACCACGCGGTCGCTTGCCACAGCCTGGAGAGCCCGGAGGCGACCTCACCGCCCACCGGACCGGGGAGCCGGACGTCGCCTGGGGCGATCTCGTCTCGGAGGCCGAGGCCGAAGGGCGACGCGATGTCATCGAGTCCCTGCGCGGCATCGAATCGATCGCTCGCTTCAACCATCTTCTCATGTCTGGCGGCGACCCCGTGGCGACGATGTCGCGCCCGGCTGTTCCCGCGGATCCGACTGACGATCCCGGCGAACCGGACGCCCTGGCAATCTGGCGCCATCTGCGGCTGCGCCGACGGGTCGGAAGGGGGGCGTCGTCCGACGTGTTCCTCGCCCTCGATCCGCGACTGGATCGCGAGGTTGCGCTCAAGCTCTATCGTGGCGAGACGGCGGGCGCAGCACCCGATCTGCCGACCGGTCAGCACTCGCTGCGGGCATCGGCCGATCTCCTCCGCGAGGCGCGTCTGATGGCGCGGGTGAAGCACCCGAACGTCGTCAGCGTTCACGGCGCGGAGCACGACGGGCAGCGCGTCGGCATCTGGATGGACTACATTCGCGGCCGCACGTTGAGCGCAGTGCTGCGTGAGCAGGGGACGCTGGGTGCGCGCGAGGCGGCGATCATCGGCCAGGATCTGTGCCAGGCGCTGGCCGCCGTCCATGCCGCGGGCGTCATCCATCAGGACGTCAAGGCGCAGAACGTCATGCGCGAGGACGGCGGGCGGATCGTGCTGATGGACTTCGGCGTCGGTCTCGACGTCGGGACCGAGGCCGGCGCCTCGCTCTTCGCGCCCGGCGGCACTCCTTTCTACATGGCGCCCGAGACCCTGCTGGAGGGCCGGTCGTCTCCCGGCTCCGATGTCTACAGTCTCGGCGTGTTGCTGTTTCATTTGGTTTCGGGCACGTTCCCGGTGCTGGCGGAGGATCTCCCGCAACTGCTCGCGGCGCACAAGCTGGGGCAGCGGCGGCTCTTGCGCGATCTTCGTCCCGATCTGCCCAGGGAGTTCGTCGAGGTGGTCGAGCGCGCTCTCGCACGCGATCCCGACGCGCGCTTTCGGACGATGGGCGAGTTCGAGAACGCGCTGATCGCCAGGCCAGGCGGCGCCAGGGTGACCGAGCCGGCGAGGGCCAAGGCCCCGCAGCGGTCGCGGATCGGCACCTGGCTGACGCCGGTCGCGATCCTGCTTGCCAGCGCGATCATCGCCGTGGCCGCCCGGTCCATCCTGAACCGTACCCGCGAGCCGGAGTCGTTGGCACCTGCCGTCGCGATTGTCGACACGATGAGCCCGCCGATTTCGCCGACGGAACCCGTCCAGCCGGGCCCGGTCGATCGGGGCGATCAGAGCGAGCCCGTCGACACGGCCCGGGTCCGTCGCCATGACTCGCCGCCCGCATTGCCGGACCTGGAAATCGCCGTATCGCCGGACTTTGGCACGACCGCGACGCGATTCGTCTTCGTCGCCGAGGAGGTGGCGAAGCCGGAGGTTGCCCAAGTCGCGAGGTATCGTTGGTCCTTCGACGGAGCGGACGCCGAAACAGTACTGGCCACCGGAGGGCCGCTCGAGCGCACGTTCGCTGCCCCGGGCGCCCGGACGGCATCGCTGTATGCCGAGACGGCTGATGGCCGCCGAACCTCGCCGGTGCACACGGTCGTGAACGTGGTGCCGACTCCGGTCGCACGTGTGGAGGTGTCGCCGCAAGCCGCCACGACCGGCGATGAGTTCGTATTCGACGCGACCGGGTCCCGCGCCGTCGGCCGTGCGTCGGCCGGATCGCCGCCCGTCTTGCGCTGGGACTGGAACGGCGACGGCGACTGGGACCTTTCGGGGTCCGAGGCGATCGTCCGTCAGCGGTTCGACACGGCCGGCAGGCACACGGTGAGGCTGCGCGTCGAATCGGCAGACGGACTCATGCACGCCGAGGGCCATGTCGACGTCGAGGTGAGGACGGCTCCCATCCGTCATCCGCGCGAGGTCATCGACGACCTGCTCGCGACCCTGGTCGCCGCGCTACGTGCCGAGGATTCCTGGACGATCCGCAACCGGCTGTTCGGCCGCGACGTCCCGAGCGAGGATGCGGAGTTCCTCGGCGAGATGTTCCGCAATGCCGACGACCTTTCCCTGCGCGTGCAGGACAAGCGGCTTGATTTCGACGGTGACGGGCTCACCGCCACGGTTATCGTGCCGCTCGACTACCGCCAGCTGCCGAGCCGGGAATCCCGGTCCCTGGATCTTCGGCTGCGTTTCACCGCGGGAGACGCCGGCGAATGGCGGCTGTCTTCGCTCGGTCGCTGATCGACGCCCACGATCCTCCCGAGGTCTCCGCGTTCCCTCTTTCTTCCCGGCCCGCAACTTCCGTGTTCGGTTCCGCGGCTGCCGTCGTTATCGGAATGTCGACGGATCCCGGACACGTGCGAGCTTCGGCTCGCCGAGCAGCGAGGTAGAAAGATGACGACGACGCGGAAACTCCCAAGGCTCTCGAAGATCGCGCTCACGACCGTGACCGTGGTGACCCTCAGCGGCTGCGCCGGAATGGCCGACATGTTGCCTTCGGTGGGCAGCAACACCAAGGTGGTCGACAGCGCCAAGACGGCGGCCAAGTACAAGCCGGATCTGCCCGCGAACGTCCGCGGCCTGCTCGCCTCGGCGCGCGTCGCGGCCTTCAAGTTCGACCAGGGCGCGGCCAACAGCGCCGAGTACAAGTGGGTGGACAGCTCCGGCAGGGAATCCACCTTCAGCTGGTCGGTCGGGAAGCAGAATGCGACCGGTGCGGCGCTCGCCGACCTGCTCGAATCGACGCTTGCGGCGTCGGGCTTCTTCCTGGTGAACGTGCGTGGTGAGACCTTCGCCGCGACGAAAGAGGAGAAGTCGCACGCCGATGACGGCTGGGTCGGCGAGAACGAAATCCAGAAGGGCCGTATGCAGAGCCCAGACCTGATGATCAAGGCCACCGTCATCGAGTGGTCGCCGAACGTCAAGGGCGGCGGCGCGGGTGTCGGCGCACTGATCGGCGGTGCGCTGGGCGGCGCCAAGTGGGAGAATCAGGTCTCGCGCGTCAGCCTGCAGCTGCAGGTGGTCGACGCCGAGCGGCAGCTCATCGTCGTCCCCTCGATTCCGGTCCAGGTCGAGGCGAAGAGCACCAAGTTCAAGGCCGGAGCGCTGGCCGGCCTGCCCGGCGCGGTCGTGGGCGGAGCCCTGAGCTCGTACAGCAACACGCCGATGGAAGAGGCGATCGCGCTCGCCATCAAGACCTGCGTCGAGCAGATCACCACGCAGCTGCCCGAGAGCTATTTCCGGCACCAGCTGTGAGCGGCCGTTGCCGGAATTGGACGGGATCCGCGCCCATCGCCGTGACGGTCGGCGCGGCGCGGATCCCCAGGAATGGAGAGTGGCGGTGTTTCATGGTTTTCATTGCCAAATCCGTGTCGAGACCACGCATATATTCCCCGGTTGCCGTCACGGGAACCGGGGAGGAAGCGGGCTCGGTCGTGGTGGCCGAGGCATGGAATTGGTGGCTGTGAACACGCTGCACGGGTACCGCGAGTGCCCGGTGGCGGACGCCGGAGTATCCAGAATGCCGACTGAACGACGTGTACGGCTGGTGACCATCGCGTGTCTGCTGGCGGCGACCGTTTGCACGGGATCGTCGCGTGCCGAACCGCTGCAGTTCACGGTGTCCGCGGGCATCCGGACCCAGTTCGCTGACGCTCGACTCGGCAGCCAGCTCGACGCGCGGCAGGAGCAGCTGGGCGCCGACAACGCGCACCTGGAACATGACTACCGTGCCGAGAGTCCGCTGACAGGGTCGTTCGAGATCCGGGTATCCCGTGCGCAAGGCGACCATCTGTCGTGGGAAGCCGGACTCGGTCTCATGCGAACGGGCTCTCGATACAGCGAGTTCGCGGTCTATCGCGACCCCTTGGTTCAATACGATCGCTATCTGTCGGCTCGGCGCCACAGTACGGCGAGTCAGCTGGCCTTCCCCGTCGGGGTCGCTTACCGAATGAGCGACACCGTCGAAGGTCGCGTCGGCCTGATCGCGGCGTTCTCGCTCAACGCGGAGGTTCCCTCGACGACTACCGTGTCCGGCGAAGCCGTCATCAATGGACAGAGGGCGAACGAGCAGGGCCTCCCGGAACTGACCGAGAGCTTGGACATCCCCACGCGCGGATTCGTTCCTGGAGCCTATGCCGGAGTGGCGGTGCGCATCGGGAGTTCGCAGATCATCGACTTCGGGGCGTTCATGGTTCGCCAGCCCCTGCTGCACGACGAACTTGGTGCGCTCGTGTGCGGTTGCACATTGGGCATTGGCTATCGCTTCCCGCAGGAGTGATGGAGGCAAGACGGTGGTCCGCATGCGCGTTACTTCGTTCGTGTACGGCTTGCTGTTGATGCTGTGCGCATCCGTCGTGCAGGCGTCCACAACGGGGATTCTGACGAGAATCCAGGGGTCGTTCTTCGTGGGGTCTCATGACTACTTGTCGGGGGCCTTGGGTGCCACCGTGCTGGGCCTGGACGAGGAACTGGCCGTGACTTTCGGCCTCGGAAGGTCGCAGTGGCAGGTCCTGGACGTCGATATGGGCGCCTTCACGATTGTCGGTGGCCTGGAACAGCAACTGTCGACGAGGTGGTCCAGCTTCAGGCCGTACGTGGCGATCGGCCTGGGCTGGAGCGTGTACGATGACGAGGTCCTGTCGAGTGAAGGCTACCCGCGTGCAGGCTATTCCGTATCGGCCGGTCTCGATTGGCACACCGCGAATGGGCTGCGCTTTGGACCAGTGGTCACCTACGAGTCGTCACATGCCGGGCTCGCCTTTGGCGTCCGGGCCGGCTTTCACGCCGATTGATGCATCGGGGGCAGAACTACCATGAAGCGTTTCGAGTCTAGTCTGGTCACGCGCACTCTCGCCGCCGCGGTGTGCGCCTGCCTGCTGTGGGCCGCCGTCGGGTGCAACGACGATGTGAACGACCCCCGGGCTCCGTACATGCCGCCGCTGGACCCTCACCTCGACGCCGCCGCGATCTTCGACGTGCTTGGCATAGACGGCCAGTTGCGCGCGGGACCGTCGCCCGTTCCTTCGGGTGGGCCGACGATCGCGGCGCACCAACCCACCGCTTCGATCACCGCGAACAACACCCTCTTCCTGCCCGTCTACCATACGTCGCAGACGGCACCCGTGGCAGGCATGTATCTCGAGATGCAGGGGGCGCCCGGCCACTGGGACATCCCGCTTGCCGGATCGGGGCTTGAAGGCACCCATGTGGTGCCGATCGGGATCCCTTCGTTCGTCATGGCCGGTCCCGTTTCCCTGGAGTTCCGGCTCTATGACGCGGAGGGCAACGTGGGAGAACCCGCGGCCACCGACGTGGAGATTGTCGCGACGATCGTGGCTCAAGGTGGTTCACGGGTGTTCCCCGTCGTTTCCGGAAACGACGGTCTGACCGTGCGCTCGTTCGATGTCGGCAGCGAAGCCGGCCAGATCTCGATCGTGTGGACCACGTATACCATTCCGGACAGAATCGATGTTCGCTTCAATGGGCAATGGGTCCGCTCCACGGGGACAACGCTTGACCAGCTGCGCGCGCCGCCGATCCTCCGCTGCGCGGATGCGGCCGGAGCGGACGGGTTCATCGGCTCAAGCGACATCTTCACGATTGACCATCCGGGAGGCTCGGCCGGCGCGCTGGATGTCTACGTGTCCGGATGCATGGGTGGCGGCACTGCCTGGCAGTTCCAGGTCGCGTTTCTGGCCGAGGAAAGTGCCTACTCCTGGTACGACGACCTGCCGCCGTGCCCGTGTCGATACGACGCCATTCCATGGAATGCCGTGGTCAACTCGCCGAGTGGCAGGCCCGGTGTCTGGCAATCCTCAGATGGACTTCTGTCCATCTTCCATCCTGGCGCAGCTCACGGCGTCCGCTGGCAACCGAATGACGGTGGCAGTGGCCAACAGTGCACCTATTCCGCGGACGGCCGGCTCATCACCGGCGGAGCCGCGGCCGGCACCGCCGACCAGATATCGCCCTCCGACTTCATCGGTCATTTCGGTGTCGACGTGTGGCCATGGTTCCGATCGCCGTGTCACGAGTACTTCGCTCGTTGGCCTGCCAACGACGGAGGTTGCGGTGGCAACGAAGTGTATCCGTTCCGGCACATGTCGGATCTGGTCGGCAACATGACCTGTGCCGAGATCGTTGTCCTTACCGACGCCGTTCGCATGTACGGGTCACAGGCACTGATAGCCTACTTCCAGGGGACATACGGTTCCGCGCTGTCGCGAGAACAACTGATTTCGGAGCTGCGGAACCTGCGGGGGCGCCTGATGACGGCACCGGGATCAGCTGGACTTCCGGCCGTGGACGAGGTTGACGCTGCGATCGCGAATCTGAGCGCGCGGAGCTAGTGCGGTAGGCAGGTTGAGGGTGCTGGGGGGTGAGCCCGGCGGGCGTTGCCCGACGTGTGCTCGGGAGGCAGTGAACATGACGTTGTCGAGCGGCATGAGCGGGCGCTGGCTTGCCGCATTCACGGCGCTGTTCCTGGTCGGATGTGCCACGGATGATCCCGGTCTCAGTCCGTCCCCAGATGATCCCGTTTCAGCGGCGATTGCGCCTCTCTTCGCCACGCCAGTTGCCGAAGTTGACAGCCAGTTGGTTGCCGAGACCGTCGCGTCACTTGCGGCGACGAATGAGTTCGCAAGCGTGAGAATGGGGCGCGACAACACCACGATCGAGTTCATTGCGCGCGACGGGCGCGTCCTGTACGTGGACTACTATGTTCCGGATCTACCGGAAATACCGGATCCCGGCTCTGATCTGGAGATCGCCGCAGATGGTGCGGGCGAGTCCGAGTTCTCGCGATCGCCAAAGGACGAGATCGTCATCGGCGCACCGACGGCGCTCATCTTCGCACCAGGCGACGAGGGCGCGAACCTGGAAAAGCTAAGGGAGATACTGGTATCCGACGGCCTTCAAGTCGATGTCGTCCGCGGTAGCGATTGTACGCTGGACGCTCTCGACCGCAAGCTTCGCAGCGGATACGGCGTCGTCGTCTTCATCACGCATGGCGGCAGCAGCCCCGATCACAGAACGTATCTCGCGCTTGGCGAAGTGTTTGACCCCAATGACCCCACTTACCTCCTGTTGCCCGACGCCCAGCGAGCAGGCGTGAACAGGTACGTCCGGACTGGTAGTCTTGATACGTTCGAAGAACAGATAGCCTGCTTTCGAAGCGGAACGGGATCCGGCTGCCAGAAGACGAGGTTTGCCGTCGATGAACGGTTCTTTGCCGGGTACACGTTTCCGCGATCGATCATCTTTCTTGGCGCCTGCAATTCCTACGTTACGGACAATCTCCCGAACATCCTGCGCAGCCGAGGAGCTTCGGCGGTGATCGGCTGGGACATGGTCGTGAATCCGGTGCTCAACTACCGGACCATACGGCAGTTCCTGTGGCAGCTTGGGTTGCCGTTCTCGACAACCGTGCGCGGCGCCATCGAGGCGTGCAAGTCCGATTTCAAGCTCATCTGCCCGTTCCTGGGACTTGCTGGCCATCTCGGGGATGTTTCGGGTCTCGTCGGTGGGCCGGGAGACGGCAATGTGTTTATGAGTACGCCGGTGCCCGTGGTCACGCCCCTGGGAGGTCGATACAGCGTGACTCTGGTTGATTGGAACGATCAATACCGACCGACTGGGACCCATGCCCAACGCTACACCATTGACATTGCCGTGCTGTTGGGGGGTGTCGTCACGGGCAGCGTTCGAGTGTTCGATAGTGCGACCGGTGTCGAACAGTATCAAACGTCGATTGCGAACGGACATCTCTCGGGCGTCAATCTGAAGATCGAGATTCCCCGTGAAGATGGAAGCACGCTTGTGCTATCCGGCCGAAACGGGTTCGAAATGCGCGATGGCGACTTGAGGCCGAGCTTCAGCTCCATTCTGGGAACATCCTGGTACGTTCGGAGCGAGTTCTGGGGAGGATGCTCGGAACGGGGAACCTGGGCAGCGGTTGCAGGGGAAGCGGGCGAACGATTTCGGTAGGACTGCGCCCATGCTCACGGCGCAGTTTCGTGGTCCTGCCTGGGCGGACCGAGGCGCCCCATGTGGTGGACATTGCACGCGGCACAAGCGAACATTGACTAGGTCCGGCGCCCCTTTCAATCCCGGCGCCCACGGTTCACCACGCCGCACCCCGGGGCTCACCGCGCATGCTCACCGTCACCGACGCCCACTTCGACTACGGCCGGGAACGCATCCTTCGCGGCGCGTCCTTCGCCGTCCACCCCGGCCAGAAATGCGCCCTGGTGGGCCCCAACGGCGCCGGCAAGACCACGCTGCTGAACATCTTGGCCGGGGAGATCGCGCTGCAGGGCGGGTCGCGGTCGTTGATCGGGGGCACGCAGCTCCGTTATCTGCGGCAGGAGACCACGCTGGAGGCGCCGGCCGGCGGCACCGGCACCGTCCTGGAGGCCGTAGCCGACGCGGCGTTCGCCCGCGAGCGCGAGCTGGAGCGCCAGCTCCACGACGTGGCCGCCCGCCTGGCCGCGCCCCACGATGAGCAGGCCCAGCGCCTGCTGGTCAAGGAACAGGGCCGTCTCCAGGACGAGTTCGAACGCCGCGACGGCTACACCATGCAGGCCCGCCTGGAGGCCGCGCTGACGGGCGTCGGCCTGCCGCGCAGCACCTGGACCGAGCCCCCGCACAAGCTGAGCGGCGGCGAGAGAAGGCGGGCCGCGCTGGCCTCGGTGCTGCTGAGCAACGCGGACCTGCTGCTGCTGGACGAGCCCACCAACCACCTCGACCTCGAGGCCTGCGAGTGGCTGGAAGGCTACCTGTCGCAGCACCGCGGGTCGGCGGTGATCGTCTCGCATGACCGCTGGTTCCTGGATCGCGCCACCACGCGCACGCTGCACCTGGACCGCGGCAAGGTGGTGACCTACAGCGGCAACTACAGCTTCTTCGACGAGCAGAGCCGCCTGCGCTGGGAGCAGGACATGGCGGCCTGGGAGCGGCAGCAGACGAAGTTCCGGCAGGCCGAGGACTACATCCGCCGCAACATCGAGGGCCAGAACACGAAGCAGGCGCAGGGAAGGCGCAAACTGCTGGAGCGCGAGGAGAAGCTGGAGCGGCCCGGCGCCGAGCCGGGGCTGTTCCGTTTCCGCCTCCAGGCGCAGCGGCCCAGCGGCGGCACGGTGCTGGAGGCGCGGGGGCTGGGCAAGGGCTTCGGCGGGCGCAGGCTGCTGCGCGGGCTGGACCTGCATGTGTCGAAGGGCGAGCGGCTGGGCATCATCGGGCCCAACGGGTGCGGCAAATCGACGCTGTTGAAGCTGCTCAGCGGCAGAACCCTGCCCGACGAGGGGCGCGTCGTGACCGGGCACAACGTCGACCTGGGCTACTACGACCAGGAGCTGAGCGGGGTCTCGGACCACAACACGGTGATCGCCGAGATCGGCAGCGTGGACCCGACGGCCACCCTGGGCGAGCTGCGTTCGTTCCTGGGCGCCTTCGGCTACGGCGAGGACCTGTTCGATCGGCCGGTGGGGCAGCTCTCCGGTGGCGAGCGCGGGCGCCTGGCGTTGCTGCGGCTGATCAAGGAAGGCCACAACACGCTGCTCTTGGACGAGCCGACGAACCATCTGGATGTCCGCAGCCGTGAGTCGCTGGAAGCCGCCTTGCGGGAATACGACGGCACGCTGATCGTGGTCTCGCACGACCGCCGCTTCCTGGACAAGGTGGTGCACAAGCTGCTGGTGTTCCCGCCGCTCGATGCGAAGGGCGAGCCGACCGGGCCCATCACCCTGTTCGACGGCGGCTGGGCCGACTGGGTGAAGGACCGCGTCGGGCGCACTCAGACCGCGTCGACGGGGCCGGCTGCCGCAGCCACGCCCGCGAAGGCGACGACCTCCCCTGCAGCTCCGACGGCCGCCACGACCGGCCTCAGCAAGAACGAGCAGACCCGCCGCCGGCAGTGGATCGCCGAGGCGGAGGCGGCCATTGCCGCACTCGAGCAGGAAAAGGAAGGCTGCTTCGCCGTGATGGCGTCGGTCGAGGCGACGGGCGAGCAGCGCGCGCAGGCAGGCAGGCGCATCCTCGAGATCGACGCAGCGCTGCAGAAGCATATGGCCGACTGGGAACAGTGGCACCTCGAGATCGAGGGCTGAGGAGAACGCATGGCCACCAGGCAGGACGAACAGGCGGGATTCAGCACCGAGCGGCCGCGCGAGCGCGCGGTCATCGTCGGGGTGAACCTGCCGGACGCCTGGGCCGGAGGCAAGGGCGGCGCCTCCGACCTGCCCGAGTTGGCGCAGCTGGTCGACACCGCGGGCGCCGACGTGGTCGGGCGCCTGGAGCAGACACGCCCCAAGCCGGAGCCGGCCACGTTCCTGGGCTCGGGCAAGCTGGGCGAGCTGAAGGAGATGATCGAGGAGCGCGAGGCCACGCTGGTCGTCTTCGACAACGACCTCTCGCCGGCGCAGGGGCGCAACCTGGAGAAGGAACTCGACGTCAACATCCTGGACCGCACCGAGCTGATCCTGGACATCTTCGCCAAGCACGCCAGCACGCGGCAGTCGCGCCTGCAGGTCGAGCTGGCGCAGCTGAACTACCTGCTGCCGCGCCTGACCCGGCTGTGGTCGCACCTCGAAAGGCAGGCCGGCGGCATCGGGACGCGCGGCCCCGGCGAGACGCAGCTGGAGACCGACCGGCGCCTGCTGGGGCGGCGCGTGGCGCAGCTCAAGCAGGAGCCTGAAGGAGATCGAGTCGACGCGGCGCACGCAGACGGCCGGACGCGAGGAGATCTTCAAGGCGGCGCTCGTCGGCTACACGAACGCCGGCAAGTCGACGCTGATGAACGCGATCACGCAGGCCGGCGTCTACGTGAAGGACCAGCTCTTCGCGACGCTGGATGCCACCACCCGGCGCGTGGACGTGGACGAGCGGCGGCGCTTCCTGCTGACGGACACCGTCGGCTTCATCCGCAAGCTGCCGCACCACCTGGTCGAGAGCTTCAAGGCCACGCTGCAGGAGGTGCGCGAGGCCGACCTGCTGGTGCACGTCGTGGACGCCGGCAGCGAGGATCCCGAGCACCAGATCGCCTCGGTGGAGAAGGTGCTGAAGGAGCTGGAGCCCAAGGGCAGCGAGCCGCTGCGCACGCCCGTGCTGCTGGTCTTCAACAAGATCGACCTGGTGGACGCCGAGCTGTTCACCAACCAGTACCGCCGCCGCTACCCGGAGGCGCTCTTCGTCAGCGGCACCGACCCCGAGGGGGGCCTGGCCGTGCGCGACGCCATCCTGGCCCGCCGGCTCGGGGGCGAGCTCATCCGCACCGTCCGCCTGCCGATCACGAACCTGGGTGCGCTCAGCTCGTTCCACCGCACGCAGTCGGTGCTGGACCAGGTCTTCGAGGGCGATCTGTGCCGGGCCACGCTGCGCCTGTCGGCCATCGAATTGAACCGGCTGCTGGCGCGTGAGGGTGCCGAGCTGGTCGATGAGCCCCGCGACTAGCCTGCCGCCCGCTAAAGATCACTTCAGTAATCCACTTTGTGCCCCTTGGGGCATACCCCTTGCACGAAATCGCTGAGGTTCCGGCAGATCCGGCCGATAAAGGTCCGAAAGGACGACCCGTCGCCGACGACAAGGCAGCGGGCCCGGGCATCGGCAGCGATCCCGCAAGGGAAGGGCGTACCCATGAAACGCACATCGCGACAAGGATTTACGCTCGTCGAGATGATGCTGGTCATCTCGCTGGTGGGCGTGATGGCGGCCATGGCCGCCCCGCCGTTCTTCCGCTACCTGGCTTCCAACCGGCTGGCCACGCAGGCGGATCGCATGGTGGCGGACCTGCAGTATGCACGGTCCCTTTCGGTCTCGAACGCGCAGATCCTGCGCTTCTCGGTCACCGAGGCGGGCTACACGCTGAGGAATCCGAACTCCGGCGTGCTGATCCGCGACTACTCCTTCTGCGCCGGGGCGGGGCTCGACGCCGCCCAGACAGCGGACTTCTACCCGTGGGGCATGGCCGATCCGGTCGTCTTCACGTTGTCGAACCCGGCCGGCACCAGGCAGATCACGCTGATGCCGACGGGCCTCGTGGAGGTGCACTAGCTCATGTGGCGCAAGCTGAAACGGTGGGCTCACGGCCGGCGACCCGGACGCGAGGGCTTCACGCTGGTCGAGATCATGATGGTGCTGGTGATCCTGTCGGTGGGCGTGCTGCCCATCGCGATCATCCAGCACCGGGCGCGCGGCGAGGTCAACGAGGCCGACCGACACACGCAGGGCATTGCCGTGGCCCAGATGCAGCTGGAGCGGCTGAAGAGCCAGGGGTTCGGAAACATCGTGAACGAGAATGGCACCGAAGGCGCCATCACCTGGGTGGCCCAGGTGGACAACGTCGCCTTCGGGCTGGACCGCGTGACCGTCACCGCCACCTGGCAGAACAAGGACGCCGTCGAGACGCTGGTCGTCTCGAATCTGGTGTCGATGCGCTGAGCGCACAGCGGAGGATCGGCATGGAGATGGCGAAGGACAGCAGGCTGCGGGTAGGTCGCGCGGGCATGACCGTCGTCGAGCTGATGGTGGCGCTGGTGATCTTCGGCGTGATCATCGGCGTCGTGTTCGGGTTCCTGACCGAGTCGCGCCGGAGCTACTCCAGCACCCGCCAGAAGGCGCAGTACCAGCAGGGGCTGCGCGCGGTGATGTCGCTGGTGACGCGCGAGATCCGTTCGGCGGGGTGCGATCCGACCGCGGTCGGCTTCGAGGCGTTCCCGGCCGCGGACGTCAACTCGTTCCGCTGCGTGATGGACCTCAACGGGGACACCGACACCGCGGACACCAACCCCGACGAGGACGTCACCTACGCCTTCGACGCAGGCACGGGCGACCTCACGCGAACCGTCGGGGGCGCCAATACCGTCATCCTGCGCGACCTGACGAACCTGCAGTTCAACTACTACGACGCGGACGGGAACCTGCTGAACGCGCTGCCGCTGAGCGCCACCGACCGCGCCCTGATCCGCTCGGTCGACCTGGTCATGGTCGGCGCGGCGCGGGAACACGAGTACACGAGCTACACCACGCGCATCGCCATGCGCAACCAGTAGGCAGGAGAGCTGGCATGAGGAACCGCATCCGGATCCAGGTCGATGTCGACCGCGACGGCTTCGCGATGGTCACGGCGCTGCTCGTGGTCCTGGTCCTGAGCGTGCTGGCGGTCGGCGCCGCCTGGCTGGCGACGTCCGAGAAGAAGGTCACGCAGGCCGAGGCCGTACACATGCGCTCGGTGTTCGCGGCCGACGCGGGCGGCGAGGCGGCCATCAACTTCGTGCGCACGTCGAACCAGCCGCCGCAGATCCTGGACTTCGCCACCATGGCCGTCCGGAGCCAGCCGACGACCAATGTCGAGGGCTCGCAGCAGTTCAACTACGACGTGAACTTCACCCGGCGCGCGCCCAAGCCGGGCTGGGGTCCGGAATACCAGGACTTCGACTACCGCATTGCCGCCATCGGGCAGGCCAGCCGCACCGGCCAGAGCGGGGTCGACGTCGTCGTCAGCCGCCTGTTCAAGGTGGGCTACTGAGATGTTTGCAGGGGGTAGAGGCAGCATGACCGGCACGCCGGCGAAAGAGGCGATCATGAGGAACGAAATCCGCATCCCGAACCCGACGCGGCCCGCCCGGCTGCTGCTGGCGGTGACGCTGTTGCTGCTGCCGACGACCGGGGCGTTCGCGGTGGATTGCGAGATCCCGCTGTTCGTCAAGCAGGGTCTCAACGGCGGCAACGTGATGATCCTGGCTGACAACTCGGGGTCGATGAACGAGCCGATTCTCCACCCGGACTACGACCCGAACGTGGCCTACACGGGCAACTTCACGCGCACGACCACCTACTATGTGGGCAGCACGAAGGAGTATTCGCCGCGCAGCTTCAAGTCGACGTGGTCGTCGACGCCGAAGGCATGGCTGGTGACGTCCGACAACGGCGAGGATGGCCGCTATTCGGGCAACTACCTGAACTGGATCTTCTACGGGCACGCGACCGCCGCGCAGCGTGCCGCACTGCCGCAAGAGACCCGGATCCAGCTGTTGAAGTCCGTGCTCACCGACCTGGTGGGCCGCTCCGACCGCCTGGACTTCGGCCTGACGGTCTTCAACTACGACGATGGCGGGCGCATCATCGCCAACTGTGGCGCCGACCGTGCGACCCTGGTGGACCAGATCGACGACATCACCGCCGACGCCTGGACGCCGCTGGGCGAGGCGGCCGAGACCGTCCTCGACTACTACTCCGACAGCGGCCGCTACGCCCCGATCACCGTGGCCTGCCAACACAATTTCATGATCGTGGTCACCGACGGTATGCCGACGATGGACCTTGGCGTCAGCGGCTATCTGCAGGACGCCGACGGCGATGGCCTTGATCCGGGCGACTGCACGTCGCTGGGCACCGGCTACGCGAACAGTCTCGACTGCTCGCACTATTTCGACGACGTGGTCTGGTACATGCAGAACCGCGACCTTCGCCCGGACCTGGATGACGACCAGACCGTCAGCACCTACGTGGTGGGCTTCTCCGTCGACCACGAGCTGCTGGAAGGCGCGGCCACAAAGGGCAACGGCATCTACTACCAGGCCTCGAACGCGACGGAGCTGCGCTCGTCGCTCGAACTGGCGATCCAGGACATCCTGCGGCGGATCTCGGCCGGCTCGGCCGTGGCCGTCGTGTCGACCGAGCAGGGCTCCGACGACCGCCTGTACCGCGGCAAGTTCATGCCGATCGACTGGGACGGCTTCATGGAATGCTACAGGCTGCCGTACCAGACGGGGGACGCCGCCATCTGGGAGGCGGGCGCGCTCCTGCGCGGCCGCACCACGGACTCGCGCACCATCTTCACCGCCATCGACGATCACGTGTTCAACTTCACGGTCGACAACGCCTCGAACCTCCGCTCGACCATGGGCGCCGCCACCGACCTCGAAGCCGGCGATCTGATCAATTGGGGTCGCGGCAACGACGTGGCGGGACTGCGCAACCGCCGCGGCTGGCTCCTGGGCCCGATCATCCATTCGACGCCGGTCGTGGTGGGCGCTCCGGCGGGCTACCTGGTCGAGGAGTCCTATCAGGAGTTCTACAACCGCCAGGAGATTCGGCGCAAGATGGTCTACGTGGGCGCCAACGACGGCATGCTCCACGCTTTCGACGCCAACACCGGTGAGGAGCGCTGGGCGTTCGTGCCCCAGTTCGCGCTGCCCGCATTCGCGGTGATGGCCGACTCCTTCTATTGCCACAAGTACTCCGTGGACCAGACGGTGACCGTTCGCGACATGCAGATCAACGGTTCGTGGCGGACGGTCCTGGCCAGCGGTGGGCGGCAGGGCGGCGCCGCCGTGTTCGCGTTGGACGTGACCGACCCCGACAGCCCGAGCCTGTTGTGGCAGAAAACGCTGCCGTATGGGATGACCTTCACCTCCGAAGTCGAACTGGTGACCATCAACGGCACGGCCATGGCGCTGGTGGGCAGCGGGCTGGACCGCACGACCATGGAGTCGTGGGTCCACGGCTACCGCGTCGAGGACGGGCACCTGCTCGGGTCGCGGCAGCTCAGCGCCAACCCGCACGCGGCGCGCAACAAGGCCACGCGGCCGGTCTCGCTCGACGTGGACCTCGACGACAGCGCGGACTACGTCTACGCCGCCGACCTCTTCGGCTCGGTGTACCGTTTCGACACGCTCCAGAATCCGGACCCGGATGGCTGGGCGATGTCGACGCTGTACCGTGGCAACGTCGAGATCACGGCGAATCCGTCCGTGGCGTACGGCCCGAACGACAACGTGTACGTCTACTTCGGGACCGGCGCCTACCTCGAGGACTCGGACATGCTCACGGTCGCACCGCAGGACTTCGTCTGCGTGATCGACCACCGGGACGGCTCCACCGCCGACCTCGGGGACCTGCGCAACCAGACCACTTCGGTGGCCGACCTGGGCAACTCTGCCGGCTGGTACATCGAGCTGGAGCAGATGGAGGGCGAGCGGGTGACGCAACCGGCCGTGGTCGTGGCCGAGACGGTCATCTTCACGTCCTTCGCGCCCGACACGGATGCGTGCGTGGCCGGCGGCAAGTCGTTCCTGTACCAGATGCGCTACGACAGCGGCGACAAGACCGACGAACAGGGCGACCTCGACGACCGGGTGACCGATCTGGGCAACGGCATCGCCTCGTACCCGGTGGTGGACCTGTCCAGCGGGAACGTCGTCGTGCAGTCGAGCGATGCGCGCATCTCGGTCGAACCCATCGCCGCCCAGTTCCAGCGCATGAACGTGCGCTCGTGGCAGGAGAGCTTCGACCACGTCCAGGCGGCGCCGGCGGCGGTGATTCCCTAGACCAACTGCCGGCGCCCGGCGCCGTGCCAGATACGGGAGGATCGGACATGAAGACCAAGACGGCGATCATCGCGGCGCTCTGCGTGGCCACGGGTGCCCTGATGGCCTCCGATGCCGACGCGGGCAAGGCGCGCCGCGACCGGAACAAGGACAACGGGCAAACCGGCGAGAAACGCACCGAGATGCCGGCGATGTACACGAAGGCGCAGCGCCTCGACCGCGATCCCTCGATGAGCTTCCACCGCGGGACGCTGCGGCGCGACGGCCAGACCGGCTGGATGGTCGGCGACCTGGAACTGCAACTGCGCCAGGACGCCACCGTGCTGGGGCCCGACGGCCAGGAGGCGGCCCTGCAGGAGGGCCGCGTCGCGATCGTGATGGGGCCGCGCTTCGGCGAGACGATGGTGGGCTGGAACGTGCGGATGCTCGAGCCGGAGATGCCCAGCTCGCAGTCCCGGAGCGACGTCGTGAAAGAGCCGAGCGATACCAGCCCGGAGGTGGGTGAGCTGGTCCAAGCGCCCCGCTAGCCGGGGCCGGGCCTCACCGCGAGGTGCGATCAGCGGGGGCAGCCGCCACGGCCGCCCCCGCTTCGTGCAGCGGAACGTCCAGCCGCAAACGGACGATCTCGTTGTCGTCCGGCTTGCCGGCGCGACGCCCGGCGCTGAACGGGTAGTTGTTGTCGACGGCAACCACCAGCGTCGAGGCGTCCAGCACCAACAGGCACTCGGGCGTCACGTGGGGCAGCGAGAAGCGCTCGCCCAGCCCCAGCGTGCCGCGCTGGCGCCGCGTCAGGCCGCGATCGTCCGTGATCGACAGCAGGTCGCAGACCAGCGTCTTGGCCAGGAAGCCGTCGGCCTCAGTCCGGCCCGGCACCACGCGGTAGATGCGCTTGATCGCGGCTTGCCGGCCTTCCGTCGCGTCGCGCTCGAGCACCAGCAGGCCGCCGGTGCCGTCGGCCTCGAGCGAGGAGAGCGACACGCCCGCCGCGGTCGCGCGGTAGAACCAGGCTCGCCCGGTGGCGTTGCGGCGCACCGGATCGAACTCCAGGATCACGCGCCGCGCCGCGTCCGTGTCGTCCAGCATCCCCTTCTCGATCGCCGCGTAGAGCAGCGTCCCGTCGTTCGAGCGCGCCAGGCCCTCGATGCCGCCGCTACGCGGCAGGTTCGCCAGGTCGCGCCGCGAGGCGTCGTCGCGCAGATCGCGGAAATCCGGATGGTCGGGCGTCCGCAGGTAGGGTGAGCCGCGCGCGAACACGCGCAGCGCGGCCGGCACGGCCACGTGTGCCGGCTTGTCCAGCACCACGCCGTCGGCGCCCACGTGCACGAGCGAGGGGCCGAACTCGTCGGCAAGCCAGAACGTGCCGTCGTCCATGGCGACCATCGCCTCGGGATCCAGGTCGGCGCCCGAAAGGCGACGCTCCCGGCGCAGGTGTCCGGTCCCACCCAGCGCGAAGGGCAGCAGATGGTCCGGATCCCGCAACTCGACCGTGCCCATGACCGTCACCGTGCCGTTCGCCCAGTCCGGCTGCAGGCGGTACCAACGCAGCGGGAAGTCCGCGCTGTTGGCCAGGGTGCCCAGTCCGTTGTCCTGCAGCGCCAGCAGCTCGTTGCCCTGGGCGATCAGCGAGCTGAAGCCCTGCACGGGCACCGAAGCCAGCGGCAGCGTGCGACCGTTGACCGTCGTGTCGAGCGCCGCGCCCACCGGCCCTTCGCCGTCGAAGGTGTCGGCCGGCAACACCACGCGCGCGTCCAGACGCGCCAGCGGTTGGCCGGTGGACGGCGCGCGGTCATTGCCGCAACCGCCCGCCAACATGGCGCAGAGCAGCAGGCCGCCGCGGAGGGCGGCGTGACGGACGAGACGGCGCGGCATGAGGCTCCCCGGGCACGGGTGGGGTCGCGATGAACGCGGGGAATGTAGCACAATCGCGCCGAGAGTCACGGCGGCATCGCGCCGGCCGTTGGCGCCGCCGGTCAGCGGTAGAGTGCGCGGACCGCGCCCCAGGTGGTGGATTCGACGGGCACGGCGCTGCGGCCGGTCAGCTCGTCGAGCATCTGCAGGAGCACCTCGCGCTCGTAGAACACGTGGCCGTAGCGCAGCACCATCTGTCGGTCGATGATCGCGTTGTACGGCAGGCCGCCGGCGTAGGGGAAGCGCGAGAACACGTTCCAGTTCGGCGCCATCAGCACGCGGTAGGTCACGCCCTGCGCGGCGATCCACGACCGGACCACGCCCACCTGTTCCTGCAGGTCGATCGCCAGCACGGTCACGCCGTCATCGCGGTATTCCTGCCAGATCTCGTGCTCGAGGCTCTGCGCCTCCTCGTTGCAGCCGGGGCACCAGGTGGCGAAGAAATTCACGACGATGATGTCGCCCGCGAAGTCGTAGAGCGACACCGGCACCCCGTCGACATCCAGCAGGGTGAAGTCGTCCATCGTATCGCCGACGTAGTTGCTGGCGTGCGCGTGGGTGGGGGCCAGCGTCGCTGTCAGGACCAGCGCGAGGCTCGCCAGCAATGGCAGGGCGCCGGCGTGGCGTCGGAGGGACAGTCGCAACATCGTCTCGGCTCCGGTTGGGGGCGGGCGACTACCCCGTCCAGCGCGGGGGATACGGGCGACAATACTACAAATCTTCCAGCCTGTCGCCAGTCGTTCGTGGCGCGGCCGTGACAGCCAGCGTCACGGGGGGGGAAGCTCCCGCCACATGGGCGCGTGTGGCGGCCACCAGCAGCCGCAGGTCAAGGCCCAGAGCCAGCCGTCCGCCCCACGCGGCATGGGTCTCCGCATGCGCCACAAGTCTCGACGCGCCAGCCGGTTGTCCGCATTCACGTTTAAGATGGGCGGCAGCGCACTGGATCACCGCCTGCAGGGCGTGCCCGGCCGGCGTGCCGATGCGGGCGGCATGCCAGAGATTCTCGAGCACCTCATGGCATTCCCACCAGTAGCCGGCGTTGAACAGGTCCAGGCCGTACAGGTATTCCGTGCAGGAGCGCCAGTCGGCGGCATTCAGATCGGGTACGGGCGCCGGCGGACGGCCGTACGAGTGGCCGCGGGGGTCACGCGTGGGGTGGGGCGTGCGGCCGGGAACATGGCGGTAGTCCGGTAAGGGGCGATCGGTGTATCTTGCCGGCGTCTGCTCGCCCATCGTGCGCCTGCTGCTGCCGTCGCCCGAGGGGGCAACGGCGGTTGTTGGGGCGTGTGGCCTGCGCCCGCAAGGCGCTCAGGGGGACGGGCAGCATGATACTTCCGGGCGAACGGACCTACAACTGCGCTCACCGGGGTGCCTCGGGGCAGGCTCCGGAGAACACGCTGGGCGCGCTCGAGCGCGCCCTGGCGCTGGGCGCGGACATGGCCGAGGCGGATCTGCGGCTGACGGCCGACGGTCTTCTGGCCCTGATCCATGACGCGACCCTCGAGCGCACGACCAGCGGCCACGGCCGCGTGGCGGACCGCACGATGGTCGAACTGGCTCAGCTGGACGCGGGCTCCTGGTTCGAGCCGGCCTGGCACGACCAGCGCGTGCCCGCACTGGGCGAGGCTCTGTCCCTGGCCAGGGGCAGGCTGCGCCTGAACCTCGAGCTGAAGGCAGACGGCCGGCACGAGGCGATGCTCGACGAACTGCTGCGCCAGCTCGCGCGGCACGACATGGCCGCGCAATGTGTCGTCACGAGCTTCGACGCCGATCTGATCGACGAACTGAAGGCGCGTGCTCCCCACGTGGCCGCCGGCTACATCTTCGGGCCGGGCGATCTGCCGGGCTGGGCCTTCAGCGCCAAGGTCGAGGTGCTGAGCGCGGAGCAATCGCTGGTCGACGCGGCGTTTTGCGAGTTCGCCACCGCCGCCGGCAAATCCGTCCACGTGTGGACGGTGGATGAACCGGCCGCGATGCGCCACTTCGCCGCCCTGGGCGTCGACGCGGTGATCACGAACCATCCCGAGCGCTGGCCCCTGCGCGCCTGACCATGGAGCTGCCCGTGCGCACGCTGGACCTGGTCGAGATCCTCAAGAGCCCGCCCGACCGCGTGAGCGCCGACGGCCGCGCGCTGTTCTGGCTCCCGGCGCCATTCAACAGCGGCGAGCTGTGGATCGGCCACTTCAAGGGCACCGGGCCCTGGACGCGGCATGTGGGCGGCGACGCGCTGATGCACCAGCTGTCCGGCCGCGCTGAGGTCACGCTGCGTGCCGCAGACGGAGAACACGTGGCGACGATGATCCCCGGCCAGGTGCTGCGCGTGCCGGCCGGCACGTGGTACCGCGTGCACACGGCCGATTGGGCCGCGCAGTACGGCGTCACCACGGCCGGGACCGAGCACGCCGAAGGCGATGCGGCGCCCTGACCCGGCAGCGCCGTGCCGGCGCGTTCAATCGATGGGCGCCCCCTCCAGTTCGAGCAGCTTCCGCTTGGCTGCCAGCCCGCCCCCGAACCCGGTCAGCGAACCGTCGCTGCCGATCACGCGGTGGCACGGTACGATGATCGGCAGCGGGTTGCGTCCGTTGGCGGCGCCGACGGCGCGGCAGGCGGCGGCGTTGCCCGCGCGATGCGCCAGCACGGCGTAGGTGATCGTCCTGCCGTAGGGGATCTTCCGCAGTTCGCGCCACACCTTCAGCTGGAACGGCGTGCCTGAGGGCGCCAGCGGCAGCTCGAACTTCCGGCGCCTGCCGGCGAAGTACTCGTCCAGTTGGGCGATCACCGCCGTGAACGGCCCGCTGTCGCGGATGTGGCGCGTGTCGCCGTCGGTGGCGGCGGCCGGCTTTTCGCCCGGCAGCCGGATGCGCGTGAGTGCGCGGCCGTCGCCCTCCAGCACCAGGCGGCCCAGCGGGCAGCGGTGTTCGGTGGTGTAGATGATCGGCATCGTCAGTCCTTCCGGTCGTCGGCGGGCGTGCCGCCGTCCTCGAGTCCCGCCCACAGGTGCAGCGCCGCGTAGCCGCGCCAGGGGCTCCAGGCGGCGCCACGCGTCGTGAGGTCCACGCCCGGCAGCGCACGGGCCAGGCCCAGGTCACCCACCGGCAACGCGTCCGGCTCGCCCAGGGCGCGCAGCGCGATGTACGCGGCCGTCCACGGCCCGAGGCCCGGCAGCGCCTGCAGGCGCGCGGCCAGTTCGTCGGGCCCGCGTGGCGCATCCAGCCGCAGCGAATCGCCCGCCACGGCGGCCGCGAACGTCCGCAGCGTGGCGACGCGCCGCGTCGTCAGGCCCAGGCCGTCCAGGTCGGCGGCCGCCAGCACGGCAGGCGCCGGGAACAGGTGCGTGAGCGGCCCGCGTGGCGACTCCAGCGGCGTGCCGCAGCGGGTCACCACGCGGCCGGTCACCGTCGTGGCGGCCGCCACGGACACCTGCTGCCCGATGATCGCGCGCACCGCCAGCTCGAACGGGTCGAACGCCGACGGCAGGCGCAGGCCCGGCCGCCGGGCGACCAGCGGCGCCAGCACCGGGTCGCGCGCCAGGTGCTCGTTGATCGCGGCGGGGTCGGCCGCGCAGTCGAACATGCGCCGTGCCCGTGCCACCAGCGTGATGGCGCCGTCCAGGTCCGGCAGTTCCAGGTGCAGGTCCAGCCAGTGGCCGCGGCCCGGCGCCACCGCCAGGAACCCTGCCCGGCCGTCGGGCAGCGCCAATGTGCGCGTGTATGAGTCCACCGTGGCGTGCTCCACGCCCGTGATGGCCCGGCCGCGCAGGAAGCGAGCCAACTGGTCCCAGTCGTAGGGTGGACGCCAGACCAGGCGGCAGGTGAGCGTGACCAGTGGCGGGGTGGCGGCGGGGATCGCGCACGTCGGCGGCGCGAGCGATCGCGAACCGCGAGCCTGCGGCCTGCGCCGACGCAGGTCCCCCGGCGCGCACCCGTACGTCGCCTTCATCAGCGCGTTGAACCGGCGCAGCGAGCCGAAGCCGGACGCCAGCGCCACCTGCGCCATCGACAGGTCCGACTGCTCGATGAGCAGCCGCGCGAAGTGCACGCGCCGCGTCTGGGCCAGGCGCACGGGTGTCGTCCCCAGGTGACGTTCGCAGAGCCGGGTCAACTGGCGGGGACCGACGCCCAGGCGCGCGGCCAGGTCCGCCACCGAGCTGCCGGTTGCCGAGTCGCCGCCGCCGCCGGGGCCGCGGTCCAGCGCGCCCTCGGCGATGCACCGCACCGCGCGCGACACCGTGGCCGCGGTGCCCTGCCAGGCGGGCGAGCCCGGCGCCGCCTCCGGTCGGCAGCGGCGGCAGGGCCGGAACCCGGCCTGCTCGGCCGCGGCGGCGCAGGCGAAGAAGACGACGTTGCGGCGCAGCGGCGTGACGGCCGGGCACACCGGCCGGCAGTAGATGCCGGTGGTGCGCACGCCGGTGAAGAAGCGGCCGTCGAAGCGCGCGTCGCGGCTGGCCACCGCGCGGTAGCAGGTGTCGGCGTCCGGTTCGAGGTGCACGGTCAGCGGTGGCATGCCGGCACGATACGCGATCGGGCGCGGGGCGGCTCGCCGTTTCCGGACCTGCACGCCGGCGGGTTTTCCCTCACGTTCGCGGCCGGGGGGCGATATCATGCCCCCATCACCCCGGCCCGGGAGCGGCACCGCCATGACGCACCAGAACCACGAGCCCCTGTGGGGCGATCGCGAACCCCCGCACCACCCCGGCCTGGGCCTGGTGCGCGTGACCGAGGCCGCGGCGCTGGCCGCCTCGCGCTGGATGGGACGCGGCGACCGCGATGCGGCCGACCAGGCCGCGCAGGCGGCGATGGCCCGCTCGCTGAACCTGCTGCCCATGCGCGGGCGCATCGTCAGCGGTGAGGAGGGCCGCCTGCTGGCCTCGTCACCGCTGGACAGCGGCATGGACGTGGGCACGGGCGAGGGGCCCGAGCTGGACGTCGAGGTCAACGCCATCGACGGCGCGACGCTGGTGGCCAAGGGCAAGCCCGGCGCGCTGGCCGCCGCGGCGCTGGCCCCGCGCGGGGCGATGTGGCGGCCGGGACCGGCCGTCTACATGTACAAGCTGGTGGTCGACCGCACGGTGGCCTCGGCGATCGGGCCCGAGGCCCTCGATGCGCCCGTCGGCTGGATGCTGGCCGCCGTCGCGCGCGCCAAGGGCAAGGACATCCGCGACCTGGCCGTGTTCGTGGTCAACCGTCCGCGCCACGAGAACCTGATCGTCGAGCTGCGCAAGGCCGGCGCGCGCGTGGTGCTGCGCGGGGGCGGGGACGTGGGCGGCTCGCTGCTGGCGGCGGACTCGCGCAGCGGCATCGACCTGATGCTGGGCGTCGGCGGCGCGCCCGAGGGCCTGCTGGCTGCCTGCGCGGTCAAGGCGCTGGGCGGGGCGATGCTGGCGCGCGTCGAGCCCCAGGACGCCGTCGAGCGTCAGGCCTGCCTGGACGCCGGCATGGACCTGCAGAAGGTGCTGACGACGAACGACCTGGTGTCCGGCGACGAGGTCTTCTTCTCGGCCACCGGCGTGACCGAGAGCGCGATGCTGGAGGGAGTCCGGCTGCTGGGCGACACCGCCGAGACGCAGTCGCTGGTGTTGCGCTACGAGACCGGCACCCGCCGCTTCATGGCCACGGAGCATCGCCTGCGGTGAACATGCGCCTGGCAGTTGCCGTCGATTCGGTGCGCCGCTGGCTGGCGGCCGAGTCCGTGTTCTTCACGCGGCCGGCGGCCGTGCTGCGCGGCTACGACCGCGCCGCGAACCTGCGCGCGGACCTGCTGGCCGGCCTGGCTGTGGCCGTGGTGCTGCTGCCGCAGGCCATCGCCTTCGCGACGCTGGCCGAGCTGCCGCCGCAGATGGGCCTGTACACCGGTGTCGTCGGCGCCATCGTCGCCGCGCTCTGGGGCAGCTCGCGCCTGCTGCAGACCGGCCCGACGAACACCAGTTCGATGCTCATCTTCGCCACCCTGCTGGTGGCCGCACAGCCCGGCACCGAGGACTACGTCAAGGCCGCCGGCTACCTGGCGGTGATGGTGGGCCTGCTGCGCCTGGGCATGGGCCTGCTGCGCCTGGGCGTGCTGGTGCACTTCGTGGCCGACAGCGTGATCGTCGGCTTCACCGCCGGCGCCGGCGTCCTGATCATGGCCAGCGAACTGCGTCATGTGCTGCGCGTGGACATTCCCAGCGCGCCGGAGCTGGGCCTGACCGTGCGCATGCTGCTGCTGCGCATCGACCACGTGCACTGGCCCAGCGTGGCGATGGCCGCTGGCGCCTTCCTGCTGGCCTGGGTGCTCAAGCGCGGCGGGCCGCGCATGCCGGGCGCCTTCCTGGCGCTGGCCGCCGCGGGCATGGCCACGGCGATGCTGGACCTGGACGGACAGGGCGTGCGGGTGCTGGGGGCGATCCCCCGTTCGCTGCCACCGCTGGCGCAGCTGCCCGTGCTGGACATGGCACTCATCTGGCGGCTGGCGCCGGGCGCGGTGGCGGTGGCGGCCATCGGGCTGGTCGAGTCGATGTCGATGGCGCGGGCGTTCGCCGCGCGCGACGGCGAGCGCCTGGACGTGAACCAGGAGTTCGTCGGCCAGGGGCTGGCCAGCGTGGCGACGGGCCTGCTGTCGGGCTTCGCCTGCACCGGCTCCTGGCTGCGTTCGGCGACCAACCGCGAGGCGGGCGCGCGCACGCCGGTGGCGGCCGCCAGCAGCGGCCTGTGGCTGCTGCTCATCGTGCTGGCGGCGGCGCCCCTGGCGGCCTACCTGCCGCGCGCGGCGCTGGCCGGCATCCTCATCCTGACGGCCGGCAGCCTGATCGACCGCCGCGAGATCGTGCGCGTGGCGCGCACCAGCCGCGGCGACACCTCCATCATGCTGGCCACCTTCTTCTCGGCCCTGACCATGCCGCTGCAGTTCGCGATCCTGGCCGGCGTGCTGGTCTCGTTCGGGCGCTTCCTGCTGAAGACCTCGACGCCCGGCGTGCACGCGGTGGTGCCGGACGAGAACTTCCGCCACTTCGTGCGCGCGGTGGACCAGCCCGTGTGCCCGCAGCTGGGCGTGATCGAGATCGAGGGCTCGCTCTACTTCGGCGCCGTCAACCATGTCGAGGATGCGATCCGCGCCAACCTGGACCGCCACCCGCGCCAGAAGTACCTGCTGCTGCGCCTGCACATGGTGGACCACTGCGACGTCAGCGGGATCCACATGCTCGAGGCCGTGATGCGCCTGTACCGCCGGCGCGGCGGCGACCTGTTCCTGGAGGGCCTGCGGCCCGACGTGCGCCAGATGTGCGCGCTGTACGGGTTCGATGCCACCCTCGGCGCGGCCAACTTCCTGGACCAGGAGAACGCGATCAGCCACCTCTTCCACAAGGTGCTGAACCCTGGCTACTGCGTGTACGAGTGCGCCGAGCGCGTCTTCGGCGAGTGTCAGGCCATCCCCAAGGAGCCGCATGCCGCCGGCCTGCCTGACCCGGCGCGGGGGTCCGGACGCGCGACGGTGGAGGTCTCGCCCAGCGAACTGCGCGCGCGCCTGGATGATCCTGACGGCCGCACGCTGGTGATCGACGTGGGCGAGCCGGGCGAGTACCGCGGCTGGCACATCCCCCAGGCCCGCAACCTGCCGCTGCGCCTGCTGGCCACCGAGGGCGCCTTCCTGCCGCGCGACAAGGCCCTGGTCTTCGTCAGCCGCATCGGGCGGCGCAGCGCGCTGGCGGCCGGGATCATGCGGGATCTCGGCCACACGGAAGCCGCCACGCTGCGCGGCGGCATGCTGGCGTGGGAAGCGGCGGGGTTTCCGATCGCGGTGGAGTAGCGCCGGCGCAGCTCAGTCGCGCACCTGGCCGAGGTCGATGTCGGGGAACAGCCTCCTGGCGCATTCCGGGCAGATCCCGTGGCTGAAGCGGGCCGTCGAACGTGCGGACAGGTACGATTCCAGCTGGTTCCAGTAGCCCTGGTCGTCGCGGATCTGCTTGCAGTAGGAACAGATCGGCACGATCCCGCTCAGCACGCGCACGTCATCGAGGGCCTGCTGCAGCTCCAGGTTGCGCTGGCGCAGCTCCTCGGTGCGGGCGGCGACCTCCTCGCGCAGCCGTTCCTGCGCGCGCTTGCGCAGGACGATGCTCCAGATGGTCCCGGCCAGCAGCTGCGCCAGGTCGATGTCGTCCTGGTCGTACGGCAGCTCCTTGTTGCCCACGCCCATCACCGCGACGATCTGCCCGTCCTCGAAGATGGGCACGCCCAGGTCGCGCAGCAGCGCGACATGGCCCTGCGGCAGGCCTTTGCGGTGCGGCTCGGCAGCGTATTCGTTGTGGATGACAGGTGCGCGGCGGTGCACGCAGTCCACCCAGATGCCGGCCACGGCGATGGGGTAGTGGGTGGCCTCGACCGTCGTGCAGATGCGCTTGGTGCCGGTGGACCAGGTGTAGAGCCGGATGGTCTCGCGGTCGGCGTTGACGAAGTGGAAGTAGCCGATGTGGCTACCCGACAGGCGGACGGATTCGTCCAGCCCGTGCTGGATGATCTCGTCGAGCGAAGCCGTATCAACCTTCTGGAGCAGGTCGAGCGCCGTGCGCAGCACCTCGCCGTCCCGCGACCGCCCGCCTGCGCCTTCCACCACCACGCCAGCCCTCCCCGGCAGGGATCCCCGTAAGTCCATCATCGCAGATCCCCAAAGGCGTTGGAACGGAATTCGGAGCCCTGCAGCCCTGTCGCATCGGGCCGCCATGTGATATAATTGCAAAAACCCCACCACGCCTGACCGTTCGCAGCAGGGGAGTCATTCGTGTCGTTGCCGTTCCATCGCCCATCCATCGGCCCGCGGCTGCTGCCGGCGGCCCTGATCGCCCTGGCCCTGGCCGCCCCTGCCGCCCGTGCCGAACTGATGCCCATCCAGCTGGACGGCTTCTTCGACGACTGGGCCGAGGTGCAGCCGCTGCATGTCGACCCGGCCGGTGACGGGAGCACCGTCGACTTCCGCGCCGTGTCCGTGGTCAACGACCACGAGTACCTCTACCTCCGGTTCGAGGTGACCGGCGACGTGCAGCCGGACGAGCAGCAGTCGCTCGAACTGTACCTGGACACGGACCTGAACGCGGCGACGGGCACCTCCTTCGGCGGCATCGGCGCCGAGCTGGTCTGGCGCTTCGGCAGCCGCAATGGCACCTACCGCCCGGCCGGCACCAGCTACACCGTGTACCACGACAACGTCGGCCTGATGATCGGCCCCACCGTCAGCAGCAGCCAGTTCGAGGTGGCGCTGCGCCGCGGCATCACGCCCGCCGGTGGCGTGCCCTTCCTGGCCGGCGGCGCGGTGCGCTTCATCCTGCGCGACGCGACGAGCGGCGATCTCTGCCCGAACAGCGGCAGCCTCAGCTACACGATCACCGCCGGCAGCGACGTGGCGCCGACGCTGCCGCTGGGCCGCGACAATCCGGCGCACCTGCGCCTGATGACCTGGAACATCCTGCAGGACGGACTGTGGGACGACGCGAAGTTCGCGGCGCAAGACCGCCTGCTGGATGCCATCGATCCGGACGTGATGGTCCTCAACGAGATCTGGGACCACTCGGCGGTGCAGACCGCCGCGCGCGTCGAGACGTTCCTGCCCAGCGGCGCGGGTGAGCAGTGGTACGCGGCCAAGGTGGACGCGGGCAACGTGATCGTCAGCCGGCTGCCGATCCTGCAGACCTGGCTGGTCAACGGCAGCACCTCGCTGCGCGAGTCGGCGGCGCTGCTGGACCTGGGACCATTGCAGGCGAAGGACCTGCTGCTGGTGGCCTGCCACCTGCGCTGCTGCACCGATGACGCCACGCGCCAGGACGAGGCCGACGGCCTGGTGAAGTTCCTGCGTGACGCGCGCACGGCCGGCGGTGTCATCACCCTGCCCGTCGACACGCCGATCATCCTGGCCGGCGACATGAACCTGGTGGGCTGGGGGCAGCAGCTGGACACCATCGTCACCGGCGATATCGTCGACAACGCGACCTACGGCGTCGACTCGGCGCCCGACTGGGACGGCACCGACCTGGCCGTGCCGCCGTCGCGCCACCCGGACGGTCGGGCCGGCTACACCTGGCGCAGCGACTCCAGTTCCTACTATCCCGGGCTGCTGGACTGGATCTTCTACACCGACAGCGCGCTGACGCTGCACCACCACTACATCCTGGAGACGCGCACGCTGCTGCCCGCCACGCGGACCGCCACCGGCCTGCAGGCGGCCGACATCCCCACCGCCAGCGACCATGCCCCGCGCGTGGCCGACTTCACCGTCGGCACCTACGTGTCGTCGGTGCCGGGCGCCGGCGCCACGGTCGCGGCGCGCCTGCTGCCCAACCTGCCGAACCCGTTCAACCCGTCGACGCAGCTGCGCTTCGCGCTGGACCGGCCCGGCGAGGCGGCGCTGAACGTGTACGACCTGCAGGGCCGCCTGGTGCGCGCCTTCCCGGCCGCGCGCTTCGAGGCCGGCACCCATGCCGTGACCTGGAACGGCCGCGATGCGGCCGGCCGCGCCGTCGCCTCCGGGGTCTACGAGGTCGTGCTGAGCGCGCGGCTGGGCGCGGCCGTGGTGCGGCAGTCGCGGTCGGTGGTGCTGGTGCAATAGGCGGGCGCGGGACTTCGGGCGCGGGACTTGCGCCGGCGCAAGTCCGTGGCGCCGGGCAACTCCGGCGCCGTCCTTCCCGGGGGCTTGCGCGATATGCATCGATCGTGCATCATCATATGTATGAGAACAACCTTGAACATCGACGACGACCTGCTGGCCGAGGCCGCCCGCCTGACGGGTGTGGCCGAGAAGACCGCGCTGGTGCGGCTGGGGCTCGAGGCCCTGGTGGCGCGGGAAAGCGCCCGGCGCCTGGCCGCCCTCGCCGGCAGCGACCCGCGCGCGCGGCCGGTTCGCCGGCGGCGCCCGGCGCGATGATCGCCCGCGGCGGCGGTTCCGCGGCAGGGGCCGATCGGCTCCTGGTGGACACGAGCGTCTGGATCGACCACCTGCGGGGACGGCGCGGCGACCTGGCGGGCCCGCTGCAGGAGGGTCTCGTCCTGACGCATCCCCACGTCATCGGCGAACTGGCATGCGGGAACCTGGCGCGCCGGGACGAGGTGCTGCGCCTGTTGGCGGCCCTGCCGCAGGCGCCCGAAGCCACCCACGCCGAGGCCCTGGCCCTGGTCGCGGGCGAACGGCTGTCCGGTCGAGGGCTGGGCTGGGTGGATGTGCACCTGCTGGCGGGCGCGCGCCTGGCCGCCGCCCGCCTGTGGACGCGCGACCGCGCGCTGGCCGCGGCGGCGGCGCGACTGGGCCTCGGCTATCCGGCCTGATCCCTACGGCTTGGCCGCCGCCTCGCACACGTCGTTGCCGCGGTCGAACACCACGCGCCACTTCCCGTCCGGCTCCAGGCGCCAGATGGTCTGGAAATCCGCGACGTGCCGCCCCTGCGGGTCGAAGACCGGGCCGGCCGTCAGCGCCAGCGTGCCGGAATCCAGGACCTCGACCGTCTCGGGCCGCCAGGAGAACGGCGCCGCGGGCTCCGTGAAGAAGCGGCGCCAGGCCTCCTTCACGGTGGCGGCGCCGCGCAGCGGGCCGCGGGCGTTGAAGAAGACAGCCTCTTCGGCCAGGAAGGCGCCGAACGCGTCGTGGTCGCGCGCGGCCATGGTGGCGGCGAACGCGGTCTCGGCCGCGCGCACCTGCGCGGTCAACGCGTCGAGTGAAGCCACGGCGGCGTGAGCCATGTCCGGAGCCGCGCTCATCAGCAGGGCTGCGGTTGCGGCCAATCCGTTGGCGATGTGCGTGCGCGGGATCTTCATGCCGTGCCCCCCCCCGGAGCGCTGCCGCGCCCCTTGCCGTTGTTCCACACAAGGCTGCCGCCCGTCGCCCGACAGCCTCGCGGCAGGGCGGTGGCCTGCCCGGATCCCGCCCCCGTCATCCGGGCCGATTCCGGGCTGATCTAGTCCATGTTCTTGCATCATAACAACATACGTACGCGGAAGCCAGCACGAGGCTGCACGCAGGGGCGGCTACAGTTAACCCGGGGCAATCGTGGCCGATACCTCACCGTCAGCCGCCGGCCTCCGTCCAGGCCGGTCGATGTGCGCCGCCCCGAAATGGCGAGGAGGCCGTATCCATGCGCCCGAACCTGCTCATGATGCTGATGGCGACCGTGTTCGCCGCTGCCGCTGTTGCCGGTCCGGCGGTCGTGACGCCGCCGCAGCACGACCTGCCCGAGATCCAGGCCGCCGGCACGCTGCGCCACCTGGGTATTCCCTATGCGAATTTCATCACCGGCGCTGGCGACGGCCTGGATGTCGACCTGGTGCGGCTGTTCTGCCGCGAGCTGGGCGTCGAGTACGTGTATGTCGAGACGGACTGGGACCGGACCATCTCCGACGTGACCGGCCTTGCGTTCACGCGCGCGGGTGGTGAGGTGACCGTCACCGGGAACGCCGAGTTGCGCGGCGACATGATCGCCCACGGCATGACCGTGCTGCCGTGGCGCGAGAAGCTGGTCGACTTCGCCGAGCCGATGTTCCCCACGCAGATCTGGCTGATCGCGCCGGCCACCGCGCATGTCGCGCCCATCGCGCCGTCGGGCAAGCTGACGGTCGACATCGAGCGCACGTTCAAGCTCATCAACGGCGTCAGCGTCCTGGCCAAGCCGAACACCTGCCTGGACCCGAAGCTGTACGACCTGTCCGGACGCGGCGCGCTCGTGGTCAACTACGAGGGCAGCCTCAACCACATGGCGCCGAACCTCCTGGGCGGCATGGCGGAGCTGACGATCCTCGACGTGCCCGACGCGCTGGTCGCGCTGCGGCGGTGGCAGGGCAAGATCAAGATCCTGGGCCCGCTCTCGGAGCCGCAGCACATGTCGGCGGCGTTCCCGAAGAACTCGCCGAAGCTGTCGGCGGCGTTCGCCGCCTTCCTGGACCGCTGCCAGGCCGACGGCACGTACGACAACCTGGTGCGCAAGTACTACCCCGGCGTGTGGACGTACTTCCCCGACTTCTTCACGGGCGGGGGCGGCGCGCAGTGACGTCACGGGCCGGCAGCCCGGTCGGGACCAGGCGTCGGCCGTGGCTGGCGGCCGCCGGCGTCGGCCTGCCCGCCGTGCTGCTGGTCGCGTACCTGCTGCACGGCTTCTACACCGGGCTGCAGGCGCAGCGCGCAGCGCTGGCGCGCGACGAACTGGCGCACACTGCGGCGCTGGCCACGTCGCTGGACCACTTCCTGGCGGGCCTCGAGGCGGAAGTGTCCGAGCTGGCGGACCGGCGCGAGGTCAGTGCCTGGTTCGAAAACGCCGCGCTGGGCCTGAGCCTCGAGTACGGCCTGCGCATCAACCTGCTCGACCTGGAGATGGAGTTCGACCGCCGGCTGGCGCGCCAGCTGCCCGACGGGCAGCCGATCATCGCACGCCTGGTGCTGCTGGATGCCGACGGCATGGTGGTCATCGACTCGCGCGAGCTCCGGCGCGACCCGGGCGCCCCGTTCCGCGAGGCGTGGACCGCGCCGTCACCCGGCGATTCGACCGCACGCGCCTCCGTGGCGAGCCATCTGCCCGGGACCGACAGCATCGTGCTGGCGTCCGAGTGCCGCGTGCTTGGCCGACACGAGGGATGGCTGTTGGCCTTCGTGCCCACGACGACACTGCTGGCGCACCTGCACGGCGGCTGGCGTCCGACCGACGCGCAGCTGTGGCTGGCTTGGGAGGGTCGCGCGCTGGCGTCGGACACGGCGACGCGGTCCGGCGGTGGCAGCGAGCTTCCTTCGCCAGGGACCACGAGGCTGGCGCGCGGACCCGAATCCGGCGAACGCCCGCGGCTGCTCAGCTCGGCCCAAGCCGCGCACTATCCCCTGGTGGTCACGCGCGCGAGCGTGGTCGGCGGCGCCCTGGCCGGCAACCCGCGTCTGTTCCTGTGGGGCCTGGCCGCGCTGGCCTGCGTGCTGATGGGCCTGTCGGGTCTGGTCTGGCAGGGCCAGATCCGCTCGCAAGCACTGGGCGCGCGTCTGGACGCCGAGGCGGCGTACGCGCAGGATCTGGTGGCGCGTCAGGAAGAGCTGGAGCGGGAGATCGAGCGCCGGCGGGAGGCCGAACACGACCTGATCCAGGCGCGCGACGCCGCGGAGGCGGCCAGCCGCGCCAAGAGCCAGTTCCTGGCCAACATGTCGCACGAGATTCGCACACCGCTCAACGGCATGATGGGGATGACCGAGCTTGCGCTGGACAGCGAGCTGCAGCCGACGCAGCGCGAGCAGCTGGAGATCGCGCTGGAATCGGGTCGTTCCCTGCTGACGGTGATCAACGACATCCTGGACGTGTCGGCCATCGAGGCGGGCGAGCTGCACCTGGAAGAGATCGAATTCGAACCGCGCGCCGAGCTGGAGAACATCCGCCGCTCGTTCGCGGGCACGGCGGCCGCGCGTGGTCTGCAGCTGACCTGGGAGGTGGACGAGGTGCTGGCGCCGCGCCTGGTCGGGGATCCGGCCCGCCTGCGCCAGGTGCTGGTCAATCTTCTGGGCAACGCGGTCAAGTTCACGACGAGCGGCACGGTCGGGTTGTGCGCGCGCGTGATCTACGCGAATGAGCGGAGGCAGCGCGTCGAGTTCGCGGTGCACGACACGGGCATCGGCATCGCACCCGAGAAGCGAGAAGTCATCTTCGATGCGTTCCAGCAAGCCGACAGCTCGCACACCCGCCGCTACGGAGGCACTGGGTTGGGCTTGCACATCTGCCGGAACCTGGCGGCGATGATGCACGGGCAGGTGCAGATGGAGAGCGAGGAGGGCCGAGGCAGCCGCTTCACGTTCACGATCGACCTGGGCATCGCCGGCGCATCGAAGGCGCCGGCGTCCGAGCGCCGAGTCCAGACCCTCGCGGCAAGCCGACCGCCGTTGCGGCTGCTGGTGGCCGAGGACAATCCCGTCAACCAGAAGCTGGTCGTGTCGCTTCTCCGGAAATGGGGCCACACGGTGACGCTGACCGAGGACGGCGGACAGGCCCTGTCCGCACTATACGCGGAGAGCTTCGATCTGGCGCTGCTGGACCTGCAGATGCCGGTTCTCGACGGGATCGATGTCGCCCGACGCTGGCGCGAACACGAGGCGACGGCCGGTGGCGCGCGCTTGCCGCTGGTGGCGTTGACCGCGCGCGTCATGCCCGAGGACGAGGAACTGTGCCGTCAGGCCGGCATCGACGCGCACGTGCCCAAGCCGCTGAGCAGCCGCGCGCTGCGCGAGACCATCGACAACCTGGCGCCCGTGACCGCCTGATTCACCATCGCGGCACCGCGCGCCGTCGTTCAGGAGGTCGCGGCCGCCGTTGTCGACCGACGCCTCGGCTCGCCCTCCCCACGCTGGGGCGCGGCGGCTGTCAACGAGAGCGCCGCCACACCCAGCGCCACGCAGAAACACCACCCACCCGGCAGTAGCTTCAGCTGCGGGCCCCCGGTGGCGCTGGCGGCGGTGCGCAGTCCCAGTACGAAGACGATGCCCAGGGCCGCGATCATCCAGCCCCGCCAGCGCAGCCAGCGGATGGCCGCGCGCAGGGGCGCCGGTTGCACGCGCGGCGGCAGCCAGGCCGCCAGCAGCGCCGCCGACATCAGGAGCAGCGGCAGCGCGACGATGACCAGGTTCACCAGCACGACATTCAGCAGCGGCTGCTTGTCCGCGACGTGCCGCAGGAACTCCAGCATCGTCAGGTTACGGGAGAAGGGGATGGCCAGCAGGCGGACGGTGCCATGCACGAAGTCGAGGGCCAGCGTGGCGGCGTAGAGGCCCAGCGCCAGCACGGTCAGCGGCCGCGCCAGCCGCCGGGCGGTGGCGGTGTCCATCAATCCGAAGACGCGACGCACGGCGGGGCCCCTCCACAGAGGAATCGGGGGCACCGTCACGACGCCCCCGGTCACCGAATATACGCTGCGCTCCTGCCTATCGGAAACTGAACCCGGCGGTGAGCTTGGCGTCGGGGGATCCGGCCACGCCCAGCTTCAGCTCGAGGAAGAACTCGTTCCCGGCCGAGAGCCTGCGGCTCATGCCACCCAGGATGTTGAGGCCGAGGTCCGTGTCGGAATCATCGCCGCGGCGGTCGTGATCGTCCCGGCTTTCGAAATTCAGGCCCAGGCCTCCCCCCACGTAGAAGCCCCAGAGCGAGCGGTTGCGTCGGTCGAACCGGTAGACCAGTTCCGGATTCAGGGCGATCAGCGTCCGGTTGTCCCCGAAGCCGATCTCGACGTTGGGGATGAACCAGCCGTCGGTGAACAGTTCGCCACCGTTCAGGTGCGCACCGATGTGGATCTGGTCGGGGTCGAAGGTCGCGCCGCCGCGCAGCCCCCAGGACGTGTCGGCACGGGCAATGCCGGCGCCAAGCACCAAGGCGGCCATGGCGCACAGGAAGGTCCTCTTCATGGGTGTCTGGCTCCTTTGCGATCGCCTGCGCGCGGCGAGCTGTGCGTCCACCCGCCCCGGTCAGGATAACAGCGAAGCCCGGGCTCCACAACGCGCCCGCATCACCTAGTTGGCGCCGTGGCAGTGCTTGGTCTTGCGTCCGCTGCCGCAGGGGCAGGGTTCGTTGCGGCCGGCGCGCGCCACCGCGGCTGACAGCGCCGCCTCGCGCCGCGCCACCTCACGCATCGCCGCGGACGGCGGCCGCCCGGCGCGCAGCTCGGCGGCCATGAACTCCAGCCAGGGGTCCAGGTGCCGGAAGAAGGCCCGGTACCCCTCGCACAGGTGGTTGAGGCCCGGCTCGCCGTCCGGCGTCGTCGCGAAGCGGTCCTTGGGGCAGCCGCCCTGGCACAGGTCCAGCACGTCGCACTGCCGGCAGTACTGCGGCAGGGACTCCTGCTTCGCGCGGCCGAAGGCGCGTTGCGTGGGGCCGGCCACTAGGTCCGCCAGCGGCGCCTGCAGGATGTTGCCCAGGCGGTACCCGGGCTCCACGTAGTGGTCGCAGCTGTAGAGGTCGCCGTTGTGCTCCAGCGCCAGGGCGTCGCCGCACGCCGGCGCGTGGATGCACAGCTCGTGGCGGCCGAACTTCGCCGCCAGCGCCACGTCGAAGGCCTGCACGAAGACGGTGCCGATGTCGCGGCGCAGCCACGCGTCGAACACGGCCACCAGGAAGCGGCCCCAGGCGGGCCCGTCCACCGAGCGCGGTGCGGCGCGGTCGCCTGCCTGCGTGTACAGGGGCCGGGCTGTGCCCCAGCGCGCGTCCGCGCGGTCGGCCTGCTCCTCGGTGACCCGTTCGACCACGGGGATGAACTGCAGGTGCCGGGCGCCCAGCTCGTCGCGGAAGAAGCGGTAGATCGGCAGCGGCTGGCCGGCGTTGTCGGCGTGTACGGTACACAGGATGTTGGTCTGGACGCCGTGGCGTTGCAGGCACGCCCAGCCGGCAAGGACCTGGTCGAACGAGCCGGTGCCGCCCTTCGTCAGGCGGTGCCGGTCGTGCAGCGCGCGCGGCCCGTCCAGGCTGACACCCACCAGGACGTCGTGATCCCGGAAGAAGCCGGCCCAGTCGTCGTCGATCCGCGTGGCATTGGTCTGCACGGTATACCGTACACGCTGGCCCGGTCGGCGCCACGTCTCGGCCAGCGCCACCGCGCGCGCGAAGTGCGGCAGCCCCATCAGCGTGGGCTCGCCGCCCTGCCACGCCAGGTGCACCTCGCCGTCCGGTTGCGCGTCCAGCAGCTGGCGCACCCAGGCCTCGAGCACGGTGTCATCCATGCGGAACCGGCTGCCCGGGTACAGCTGCTCCTTGGACAGGAAGAAGCAGTACGAGCAGTCCAGGTTGCAGGCGGCGCCCGTGGGCTTGCCCAGCAGGTGGAAGGCGTGGCGATCCATGCGGCGAGTGTAGCCCGGTGCCGGCCGCCGGTCAGCCGGGAAGGTACGCGCGCGCCAGCCCGAAGACGGCGCCGCCGGCCAGCAGTCCCAGCGAGGGGATCCGGGTGCGCACCAGCAGGACCAGCGAGATGACGGTCACCAGCGCCACCGGCATGTCCACCAGCACGCTGCGGCCCAGCTGCCAGGTCACCGCCGCCATCAACCCCAGCGCCGCCACGTTCACGCCGTCCAGGAACGCGCCGAGCAGCGGCGAGCGCTCGCGCCCGCGCAGCAGCGGCCCGGTCAGCGCCACGAACACGAACGAGGGCAGGAAGATGCCGAGCGTGGCCAGCAGCGCGCCCGGCACGCCGCCCAGCAGGCGGCCGATGAACGTCGCCGCGGTGAACAGGGGGCCGGGCGTGATCTGGCCGACGGCGACCGCGTCGAGCACCTGCTGCTCGGTGAGCCAGCCGAAGCGCGTGACGAACTCGGCGCGCAGGAACGCCAGCAGCACGTAGCCGCTGCCGTACATGACGGCGCCGATCTTCAGGAAGGACAGGAACAGCAGGGGGAGGTTGAACGGGACCGCGACGGCGGCGGTCGCGGCGGCCACGGTCGCGGCAGCGGCCGACGCCGTGCCCGGTGCGCCGGCGCGCAGCGCGGCAACCGGCAGCGCGAACATCGCGGTGGCGGTCCCGTGCCGTCCCGCGCGCCACCCGAGCACCAGCAGCCCCGCGCCGAACAGCAGCGCGATCTCGTGCACGCCCGCCAGCGCCAGCGCCAGCGCGGCGGCGCCTACCACGCCGGTCAACGGACCCTTGACGGCCTTCGGCACCAGCGTCCACAATGCCTGCGCGATGATCGCGATCATCACTGCCTTGACGCCTTCCAGCAGCGACGCGGCCTGTGGCAGCGCGCCGTATCTCCCATACAACCAGGCCAGGCCCAGCACTATCAGCATCGCCGGGGCGATGAACGCCACGCCGGCGGCCGCGAAGCCGCGCCAGCCGGCGCGCTCGCGACCCAGGTGGATGGCCAGTTCGGTGGAATTCGGGCCCGGCACGAGGTTCGCCAGCCCGACCAGGTCCAGGAAGCGCGCATCGTCCAGCCAGCGCCGGCGGCGCACGACCTGCTCGTGCATCAGCGCCAGGTGCGCGGCCGGGCCGCCGAAGGCCGTCAGGCCCAGGCGCAGGAAGAGCGTGGTGACCTCGCGCAGCGGGGAGGACATGCGTGCCTTTCGGCGCCGCCGGCGGGGCAGCGCGCCGCGTTCAGCCGTTGCCCTGGTCGTGGTGGCCCGGTGTCCGGCCCTCACCGTCGCCGCCGGCGTGTCCGCCCAGCTGTTCGAGCTCGCGCTCCAGGTACGCCGTCAGGCTGCCGCAGACCACGTCGCACAGCTCGAAGACGCGGCCGTCGGCCACCGAATAGTAGACGAACATGCCCTGCCGCCGCCGCTGCACCAGGCCACCGCGCAGCAGCAGTTGCAGGTGCTTGGAGACGCTGGCCTGGGCCGCGCCGGTGGCGGCCACCAGGTCGGCCACCGAAAGCTCGCCCGCCTCGAGGGTTTGCAGAAGACGCAGCCGGACCGGGTCACCGAGCAGCCGAAAACGCTCGGCGATCAGTTCCAAGGTCTTGTCGTTCAACACGTTGCCTGACATCGCGTGTTTCTCCTCGAGAAGGCCTTGACGACGTCGATGAAATCTAATATATTCGATTATGTGCATATGGTCAATAGGCCATGAAGTAAGTATGGGCTGGACGGGTCAGAAGCGCAAGAGGGTGTGGTGATCCGGGGACCCCTACGACGGAAGGTTGGACCATGAGAAAGACGGTTTCCCTGGCGCTGGCGGCGCTGCTGCTGACGACGGCCCAGGCCGGCGCCGAAGAGCCCGCCGCAGCCGGGACCCTGACCCTGCCGGCCGCGGTGGAGCAGGCGCTGCGCAGCAGCCCCATGGTGCTGCAGGCGCGGGCGCAGCAGGAGCAGGCGGACGCGGGCCGGCGCGAAGCCGGGGCGATGCGGCTGCCGCACCTGCAAGTGCGCGAGGTGGCGCTGCGCACCGACTCGCCGGCCGACGCGTTCGGGCTGCAGCTGATGCAGGAACGCTTCAGCTTCCCGGCCTTCACGATGAGCGACCCGAACACGCCCGAGGCGATGAACAACTACGCCACCGAGTTCGAAGCCTCGTGGCCCGTGTTCACCGGCGGCCGCGTGATGGCGGGCATCGGGCAGGCGGACCGCATGGCGACCGCCGCCGCCGCGGTCAGCAGCCACACGCAGGAGGCGGTCGCGCTGGCCACCGCCTCCGCCTACATGAACGCGCTGCTGGCGCAGCGCGCCGTGCACCTGGCCGAGCGCGCCTACGAGACGACGAAGAAGCACGTCGACCAGGCGCAGGCCTTCTTCGAGGCCGGGATGATGGTCGAGAGCGACCTCCTACAGGCGCAGGTGCAGCTGGCGCGCATGGAAGAGAAGGTCATCAGCGTGCGCAATGGCGCCCAGCTGGCCCGCGCCGGTCTGTTCCGGGTGATGGGCATCGCGCAGGACGCCGGCTACGCGCTGGACCCCGCGGTGGCCGAGGTGCAGCCGCGCGAGGTGGCGCTGGACGAGGCGCTGGTCGGCGCGCGCGAGCGCCGCCACGACGTGAAGGCCGTGGCCGCGCAGGTGGACGCCGCGCGGCTGGGCATCAAGCGCGCGCAGGGCGAGTACCTGCCCGAGATCTTCGTGTCCGGCAAGTACGCGCTGAACGCCGACAACATCTTCGGCGACGACGGCGACAGCTTCACGCTGATGGCCATGGCCCGCTGGAACCTGTGGAACTGGGGCCAGACCCGCGCCCGCGTCAGCGGCGCCCGCGCGCAGCACACGGCCGCGCAGCAGGCGCAGCGCTCGCACGACCACCAGATCGAGTTCGAGGTGCGCCAGGCCTGGCAGCAGATGGAAGAGGCGCGTGCCCGCCTGGCCGTGGCGCAGGGCGCCGTCGCGCAGGCCGAGAAGGCGCTGCAGATCCTCGAGTCCCGCTTCGAGCAGGGTGTGGCCCGCGTGACCGACCTGCTGGATGCCGAGACGATGCTCGACGACGCGCGCGTGCGCGAGCTGAACGCGGGCTTCGACCTGCGTCGCGCCGCCCGCACCCTCGATTTCGCAGTTGGCCTTCCCCCCGTTCCGGAGGTTTCGCGATGAAGCGCAACGCGCTGACCATCACCGCGGCCGTGCTGACGGCCGCCGCCCTTCTGGCCGTCGCCGGCTGCCAGGGCGGGCACAAGCAGACGCACGCCGAGACGGGCGCGCCGATCGCCGTGCGCACGGTCGCCGTGGCGCCGGCGACGGTGGCCGACCAGGTCGAGGTGACCGGGTCGCTGCACGGCGCGCGCGAGGCCGTGCTCTCGGCCAAGGTCATGGGCACGGTCACGGCGATCCGCAAGACGGCCGGCGAGGCCGTCCGCCGCGGCGAGGTCGTGATCGTGCTGGACGACCGCGAGGTCGCCGGCAACATCGCCCAGGCCGAGGGTGCGCTGGCCCAGGCCAAGGCCGCCGCGGCGCTGGCGGGCTCGAACCTGCAGCGCTTCGAGCAGCTGAAGGAGAAGGGCGCCGCCTCGCAGCTGGAGCTGGACCAGGCCCGCTACGCGCACGAGACCGCGCAGGGCGCCGTGCGCCAGGCCGAGGGCGCCGTCTCCACCGCCAGCAGCTACCGGAACTACGCGCAGGTGCCGGCGCCGTTCGACGGGCAGATCGTCGACCGCATGATCGAGGTGGGCGACATGGCCGCCCCGGGCCGCCCGCTCATGCGCGTAGAGGACGTCACGACGCTGCGGCTGCACGTCTCGATGGCCGAGACGCGCGCCAGCCTCGCGCAGGCGGGCGCCGCCGTCCAGGTCAGCGTGCCCTCGCTGCCCGGCCGCACCTGGACCGGCACCGTGGCCGAGGTCGTGCCCGCGGTGGACCCCGCCACGCGGACCCAGCTGGTGAAGATCGACCTGCCGCAGGACGGCGAGCTGCGTTCGGGCCTGTTTGCCCGCGCGCGGTTCACCACCGGCGAGCGCCAGTCCATCAGCATCCCCCGCAGCGCGCTGGTGCGCCGCGGCGGCCTGACCGGTGTCTACATCGCCGACGGCAACCGGGCCGCGTTCCGCCTGGTCGAGCTGGCCGACTCCCAGGCCGGCGACGCGATCGAGGTGCTGTCGGGCCTGCTGGCCGGTGACCGCGTCATCGTGGTGCCGCCCGCGACGCTGGTGGAGGGCTCCACGCTCGAGGTGCAGTCATGAGCCGCAGCACCCTGGGCCTGTCGGGACGCGTCGCGCGCGCGTTCATCGACAACAAGCTGACGCCGCTGATGGTGCTGGCGGCCCTGGCGGTGGGCATCTTCGCGGTGGTGGTCACGCCCCGCGAGGAGGAGCCGCAGATCCAGGTCCCCATGATCGACGTGATGGTGCCGTTCCCGGGCGCCACGGCACGCGAGGTCGAGGAGCGCGTGGCCGCCCCGCTGGAGAAGCTCCTGTGGGAGATCCCCGGCGTGGACTACATCTACACGACCAGCGGCCCGTCGTACGCGCTGGCCATCGTGCGCTTCAAGGTGGGCCAGGATCCCGAGGAAAGCGCCGTCAAGCTGCACACCAAGCTGATGGCGAACCCGACCCTCCTGCCGCCGGGCGCCGGGCCGGCCACGGTCACGCCCAAGGGCATCGATGACGTGCCCATCGTGGCACTGACCGTGTGGAGCCAGACGCAGGACAGCCACGCCCTGCGCAAGGTGGGCGACGAGCTGGCCCTGGAGATCCGCAAGATCCAGGATATCAGCGAGGTGACGGTCATCGGCGGCGAGCGCCGCGAGCTGACCGTGCGCCTGGACGCCGGGCGCCTGCAGGCCAGCGGCCTGAGCGCGCTGCAGGTGGCGCAGGCCCTCAAGCAGATGAACTGGAGCCTGCCTGCCGGCACGCTGACCGCGGATAACCGCGAGGTGCTGCTGTCGGCCGAGGGCGCCCTGCGCACCGCCGCCGACGTGCGCTCGGTCGTGGTCGGCGTCCGCGAGGGCCGTCCCGTGCGACTGGGCGACGTGGCCGATATCAGCGACGGCGCCGCCGAGCGCCAGACCTACGTGCTGTTCGGGGCCGGCCTGCAGGCGGCGCACAAGCACGTCGAAGGCATGCCGGTCGACGCGCCCGCGGTCACCCTGGCGGTGGCCAAGAAGCCGGGCAGCAACGCCGTGTCGCTGGCGAAGCAGATCGAGCACAAGCTGGCCGAGCTGGAGACGACCCTGCTGCCCGGCGACGTGCACGTGACCTTCACGCGCAACTACGGCGAGACGGCGCAGGAGAAGTCGAACGAGCTGATCTTCCACGTGCTGGTCGCCACGTTCGCCGTGGTGCTGCTGATGCTGTTCGCCCTGGGCAAGAAGGAGGCCCTGGTCGTCGCCGTGGCCGTGCCGGTGACCCTGGCCCTGACCCTGGCCGCCAGCACGGCGATGGGCTACACGCTCAACCGCGTGACCCTGTTCGCGCTGGTGTTCGCGATCGGCATCCTGGTTGACGACGCGATCGTCGTGGTCGAGAACATCCACCGCCACTTCAACATGGGCAAGGGCGACCGCAAGCTGGCCGCCGTGTTCGCGACCGACGAGGTGGGCAACCCCACCATCCTGGCCACGTTCACGGTCATCGCGTCGCTGCTGCCGCTGGCCTTCGTGGGCGGCCTGATGGGGCCCTACATGCGGCCCATCCCGATCAACGCCTCGTGGGCGATGCTCTTCTCGCTGGTGGTGGCCTTCGTGGTCACGCCCTGGCTCACCTTGAGGGTCATGGGCCGGCACGGCGGGCACGGCATGGAGGACGGCGGCCACGGCCCGTCGAAGGCCGACCTGCGCATCGAGCGCCTGTACACGGGCATCATGAGGCCGCTCATCGGCAACAGCGGCCGCCGCGCGGTGGCCCTGCTGACGGTGGCGGTGCTGCTGGCCGGCTCGGTGGGCCTGATGTTCGTGCGGGCCGTCCGCGTGAAGATGCTGCCCTACGACAACAAGTCCGAGTTCCAGGTCATCATCGACATGCCCGAGGGCACCACGCTCGAGAGCACCGCGGCGGCGGCCAAGGACCTGGCGGCGGTCGTGCGCACGCTCCCCGAGGTGACCGACACGCAGGTCTACGTGGGCACCGCGGGCCCGATCAACTTCAACGGCCTGGTGCGCCACTACTTCCTGCGCCAGGGCGCGAACGTGGCCGACATCCAGGTGAACCTGGTCGGCAAGCACGACCGCAAGACGCAGAGCCACGACCTGTCGAAGCAGGTCCGCGAGCTGCTGCTGCCGGTGGCGCAGCGCCACAACGCCAACATCAAGGTGGCCGAGGTCCCGCCCGGCCCGCCCGTCCTGTCGACCATGGTGGCCGAGATCTACGGCCCGGATCCGCAGCGGCAGCTCGAGGTGGCGCGCCAGGTGCGCGAGGTCTTCGAGTCGACGCCCGGCATCGTGGACGTGGACTGGATCGTGGAGGATCCCCAGCCCAAGCTGGTCTTCGAGGTGGACCGCGAAAAGGCCGCGCTGGCGGGCATCAGCCCCGAGATGATCGCCTTCGAGCTGCGCATGGCCGGCGCCGGCGCCGAGGCCGGCCTGCTCCACACCGAACACGGCCGCACCGCCGTGCCCATCATGCTGCGCACCGACCGCGCCGGCCGCGCCGGCCTGGCCCAGCTGGAGGGCGTGTCGCTGCCTTCGCCGCAGGGCCGCATGGTGCCGCTGGCCTCGCTGGTGAACATCCGCGAGACAACCGAGACCGCCAGCATCTACCACAAGAACCTGCGCCGGGTGACGTACGTCACGGCCGAGGTGGCCGGCGCCACCGAGAGCCCGATCTACGGCATCCTCGACATGAAGGAGAAGATCGCCGCGATCCCGCTGCCCGAGGGCTACGCCATCGAGGAGCACTTCGCGGCGATGCCCACCTCCGAGAGCCGCCTCTCGATGAAGTGGGACGGCGAGTGGCAGATCACGTACGAGGTGTTCCGCGACATGGGCATCGCGTTCGGCGTCGTGATGCTGCTGGTCTATGTGCTGGTGGTGGCGTGGTTCAAGAGCTTCCTGACGCCGCTGGTCATCATGGCGCCGATCCCGCTCACGCTGATCGGCATCCTGCCCGGCCACTGGGTGACGGGGATGTTCTTCACCGCCACGTCGATGATCGGCTTCATCGCGCTGTCGGGCATCATCGTCCGCAACTCGATCCTGCTGGTCGACTTCATCGACCTGGAGCTGCAGGGCGGCGCCTCCCTCGAGGACGCGGTGCTGCGCGCCGGCTCCGTGCGCTTCCGCCCCATCGTCCTGACCGCGGCCGCGCTGGTCGTCGGCGGCCTGGTCATCGTCCTGGACCCGATCTTCCAGGGCCTGGCCGTCTCGCTGATCTTCGGCGTGATCGTCGCGACGGCCCTGACGCTGGTCGTCATCCCCCTGTTGTACTACCTGCTGCTGCGGCACCGTGCCGCGCGCGGCGGTTCCCTGGTCGGAGAAGGAGACTGAGATGACGCTGAACGAGATGCTGCGCGCGATCGCCGGGGTGTTCGTGATGCTGTCGGTGGCCCTCGGCTGGTTCGTGAACCCCTGGTGGTTCGCCTTCACCGCCTTCGTGGGCCTGAACCTGCTCCAGTCGGCCTTCACCCGCTGGTGCCCGATGATCTCCCTGCTGCGCAAGCTGGGCGTGCCCGAGGTGCGCGGCGGCGCGGGCGGGAGCTGCTGCGGCTGAGGCGATCCCCGTAAGGACCAAACGCGCAGGGCGGGCACCCATGAGGTACCCGCCCTGCCTGCCTTGGCCCCAGGCGTCCGGATGGCGGTCGCCGGGGCCGAGGTTTTCGTGCACGCCTGTTGGGGACAGCCTAGCAGGCGGGGATGGGCACGGCAAGAGGGGGCGTGCGCCGGCGCACGTGGTGGTGGGGCGTGGCGGCGGCGTGCGGCGGCGGCGCACGGCGGCGTGCGGCGGCGAGCCGCGTGTGCCATGCGGCGAGGATCGATGCACGTGGCCATGACGCGCAGCGGTGTCGTCAGGGCACAACCTGGCCTGCACACGGCCGGGAGCCGGGCGGTTCACCTATATCCGGATAGGTGCGCCGCGCTCAGTCGCCCATCGCCACCGGATCCGCGGGCGCGGGTGCGTGGCAACGGTCGGCCGCGCCGGCCGATCGCGCTGGCGCGATGGGCGCGTGCGCCGGCGGAGTGGGCGCGTGCGCCGTCTCGCCGGGCCGGGGTGCGGGCGCATCTGGCGCGTGCGCCGTCTCGCCGGGCGCGTGCGCCGGCGCACGGAGTCGGTGCTCGTGCACGAAGCCGTGGCAGCGGCTGCACAGCGTGACGAGATTCGACGGCTCATTGGCGCCGCCCGCGCTACGCGGGACGACGTGGTGGACCTCCAGGAACTGCGCGGCCCCGCAGCCGGGCGTGGCGCACCGGTGGCGGTCGCGCGCGAGCACGGCGGCGCGCAACCGCGGCGGCACGGTGGCGCGGTTGAGCCCGCCCGCCCGGCGGACGCGCGCATCGCAGGCCAAGGCCTCGACGCGGGCCGGGGGCAGGGCGATCTCGCCGCGCGAGGTCGCGATGGCGGCGGCCCCGCAGTCCGGACAGCGCTGCACCACGACCTGGGCCGGTGGCGCGCCGCGTGGCCAGTCGCGACGACGGCCCGACGCGGGAGTCGCTGCTTCCGACGTCTCCGGCATCGGTGCGTGCCCCGCGGTCATCTTCTCGTCATCACCCGTGTTCGCGTCGCCGCCTGCGGCCAGCATGGCCAGCGCCGCGAGCACCACCTCGGCGCGGTCGGCGCCGGGCGGCACGAGGCGCCGCCGGCGGACCTGCCCGAGCAGGGCCTCGAAGCGCGCCAGCTGCCAGGCGTCGAGCTGCAGGCTGATCGTGTGGCGCACACCGTCGGCGTGTGCCGGCGCACGTGCGGCCGGCGATGACGGACCGGACTGTGGAGCGGCGGCTTCGGCGGGGGCGCGGTCGACACCCAGTTCAAGCTGGCCTTCGACGCGACCCGCCGGCCGCTGCCGGGCGCACGCGGCGCGCACGTCCTGGGCGAGCTCGCGACGGCCGGCGGTCTTCGCGCGCGCGACCCATGCCGCCTGCGTGGCGGGCGAGGCCACGCGCGCGACCTGCTGCGCCTTGGTCCAGCCCAGTTCGCCGGCGGCCACGGCGTCGCGCAGTGCGGGCAGGCGTTCCAAATCGTCGGCCAGGCGCTTGAACTGGCGGTAGCGGTTGTCGCTGAAACCGAGCGCCTGCGTGGCGTAGAGCTGGAGCGAGGCGTGGCCCAGGTCGCGGTAGAGGGCGCGCCGCTGGACCTCGGCGAACCAGAGCACGGCGCACTGGCGGGCCTGGTCGCAGGCGGCGAGAGCTTCGCGCAGGCAAGCGTCGACGCGGGCCGCCGGCTGGTCGGCGGCATAGGGGGTCAGGGGCAAGGGCGTCATGCGGGCCGCGTTTCCGGGAGGAATCGGCTTGGTTGTGTGATGGCGAAAATATAGCGAAAGCACAACGCAACCGCAAGTGGGAAAATGAGATTTGTTTGAACAACTGAAATCGTTTTGACTCGGGCACCCCGCCCAGGCACCCCGCCCATGCGGCCTTCCAGGACAGGCCGGAAAACCGGCGTCGCGCGTGCGCCGGCGCACGCACGCCCCCCCAACTGTCCCAAACTGTCCCATTTTCCCCCGCGATGGGACACCTTTCCGGGACAGTTTCGGGGGCCAAGGCGGGAAAAGAGTGGGACACTCCGCCAGCAAGCGAAGGCCAACACTGCATCCCGCAATCACTTGAGAAATGCAGTGCATTCCGGCACCGCGGTTGCATGGAGAGGATCGGCGCACCTCCAGGACCTGGTCAACGAGCGAGGGACCGGGTCACCCCGCGGCGGGGGCGGAAGGGCGAACCCGTCCCCGCCGCAATTGCTAGGCGCTTCCCCCCGACCCGGATGGTTCCAGGGCGACGAACCATCCGGGTTTCCTGTGAGTTGCGACGACTGCCGGCATGCCCGCCATGCTTGATTTAGCCCCCCTTGGACACGACATTGTCACCGTCGTAACGCTCGCGACCGGCCCTGACCGCCGATGCGTCCACGCCCACACGGGGACCGCGGCGGCACTGCAGGAGGAAGACGGGATGCAGATCAGCGTCACGAGAAACCCCAATCCCTATCCGGCGCCGACGGGCAACTACGGCTTCGGGCAGCACTTCACGCCCCACATGTTCATCGTGGACTGGAAGGAGGGGGCCTGGCGCGATGCGCGCATCGTCCCCTATGCGCCCTTCTGCCTGGATCCCGCCTGCAAGGTGTTCCACTACGGGCAGGAGATCTTCGAGGGCATGAAGGCGTACCATCACAAGGTCGATGGTTCGGTGCACATCTTCCGGCCCGAGATGAACATCGAGCGGTTCCACCGCTCGTGCGACCGGATGTGCATGCCGCGGATCGATTCGGAGCTGTTCCTGCGCGGGCTGGACATGCTGATCGACATCGATCGCGACCGCGTGCCCGAGAGCCCCGACTCGATGTACCTGCGGCCGACGATGATCGCCTCGCAGCGCGGGCTGGGCGTGCGCGCGTCCACCGAGTACATCTTCTTCATCATCATCGGGCCGGTGGGCAGCTACTTCACGGGCGGCGTGAACCCGCTCAAGTTGCGCGTCGAGGAGACGTTCGTGCGGTCGGCGGCCGGCGGCACGGGTTTCGCGAAGACGGGCGGCAACTATTCGGCGGCGCTGCTGCCGATCAAGCAGGCGCAGGATGCCGGCTACGACAACATCATCTGGCTCGACGCGAAGGAAATGAAGTACGTCGAGGAGATGGGCGCGATGAACATCATGTTCGTCTACGAGGACCGCGTCATCACCTCGAAGGCGGGGGACACGATCCTGCACGGCGTCACGCGCGACAGCGTGGGCGTGCTGCTGAAGGACATGGGCATCACCTGGCAGGAGAAGGCGCCGGCCATCGCCCAGGTGATCGAGGACGCGCACAGCGGCAAGCTGAAGGAAGTGTTCGCCTGCGGGACCGCGGCCGTGGTCACGCCGGTGGGCCTGATCCACTACAAGGGCGCCGACCACAACATCGGCGATGGCGGCGAGGGCAAGCTGACGCGCAAGCTGCGCGACATGCTGACGGGCATCCACTCCGGCGGCAGCCCGGTGCACCCGGAATGGCTGCACAAGGTGCCGACGTTCGCGGAGACGGCGGTGCGCTGAACGGCTCGCCGCAACGAACACGGGGGCCCGGCCGGCACCGGTCGGGCCCCGTTGCGTTCATGCCTACGATTCCGCCACGCGGGAACCAAAGCAAGACGATGATTGTTCACAATCACTTCGCGTCCGCCGCGAGTTCCGGTCGGTCGGGCGCCCACGGGACGGCCACTATCCCCTTGCCCGAGCGGCCCGGACCTGATTCCATGCTGAATCCGCACTTTCAGGAGGACGTCATGTTCCCATTCCGCATCCGGCCTGCGTTGGCCGGGCTGGTCCTGCTGCTGGCGGCGGCGTCCGCCCGGGCCGGTGACCCGGCGCCGGCCGCGGCGACCAGAGCGGTCGTCCCCGCCGCCGACTTCGAGCTGGCCTCCTACCAGGGCCGGGTCGTGGTGTTGGATTTCTGGGCCTCGTGGTGCAAGCCGTGCCGGCAGTCGCTGCCCTGGCTGTCGGATCTGCAGCGGCGGCACGGGGAGAAGGGGCTGCAGGTCGTGGCGGTGAGCGTCGACGCCGACGAGGCGGCCATGCGCGAGCGGCTGGGCGACATCGACCCGGGCATCGTCGTCGTGTTCGACCCGGAGGGCGTGCTCGCGCAGCAGTACAAGCTGGAGGTCATGCCGACGTCGTTCCTGGTCGACCGCGCGGGCAAGGCGCGCGGCAGCCACCGCGGGTTCATGGCGAAGGAAGCGGACCGGCGCGAGGTGGAGATCGTCGCGCTGCTGGAGGAGGGGCGATGAGGCGCAGGGAGGTGGCGATGGTGCTGGCGATGCTGGCGGTGGGCGCCGCGGCGGGCGGTTGCGCGTCGATGGGCGTGCAGCCGTGGGAGCGCGACGTGCTGTCGCAGCCGGGGATGACACCCGGCGAGGATATCGTGACCAGCGCGCTGGACGAGCACATCTACTTCAGCAAGGAAGCCTCGACCGGCGGGCTGGGTTCGGGAGGCGGTGGCTGTGGCTGCAACTGACGGCAAGGCCAGCCTGCGCGCGGCGCTGGCGGCGGCGTGCGGGGCGCTGGGCGTGGCGGGTGCGCCCGCGCAGGCGACCGAGGTGCGCACCGGCGTGCTGGGCTACACCGAGCCGGGTCGCGTCTCGGCGCTGGAACTGGTGGGCGACGCGAAGCACACCTTCGCCGGCGGCCAGGCGGCGACGTTCCGGTTCGTGTACGACGTGCTGAGCGGTTCGTCGGCCAACGGCGGCGTGCCGGCGGCGGCGGCGCAGACGTTCACCAGCCCCTCGGGGCGGGGCAGCTACACCACCGAGGCGGGAGCGACGCCGCTGGACGGCACGTTCCGCGACACGCGGTTCGCCGGCAGCGCCGGCATGACGCTGCCGTGGGGCCGCCTGACGAGCGCGACGCTGGGGCTGTACGGCTCGAGCGAGCACGACTACACGTCGTTGGGGGCCAACGCCGCGCTGACGCGCGAGTTCAACCGGAAGAACACGACCGTGACGCTGCGCGCCGCGCGCTACGAGGACTCGGTGAGCCCCGAGGGGGGCGCGCCGGCGGCGCTGTCGGCGATGTTGCCGGCGACCGGCGGCGGTGGCGACGACGACAAGTTGGGGCCCGACAAGGACGACGACGACAACGGGGGCGACAGCCTGGCCAAGAGCGTGACCGACCTGGGCCTGTCGGTGACGCAGGTGCTGGGGCGGCGCACGCTGCTGACGCTCAACTACACGAACAGCCGCGTGGCCGGCTACCAGACCGATCCGTACAAACTGCTGACGGTGGTCGATCCGGTGAGCGGGGCGCCACGCGCCGCCGACGCCTACCTTTTCGAGTCGCGGCCGGACCGACGGCTCAAGCACGCGGTGGCCGGCGAGCTGCTGCGGCACCTCGGGCGCGACGTGATGACGCTCTCCTACCGGTACTTCGACGACGACTGGGGCGTGACTTCGCACACGGCCGAGCTGGCCTGGCGCGCGAACGTCGCGGCGAAGCAGTACCTGCAGCCGAACGTGCGCTGGTACCACCAGACCGCGGCCGACTTCTACCGGCGCTGGCTGGTGGACGGGCAGGCGCTGCCGGAGCATGCCTCGGCCGACTATCGGCTGGGCGACATGACGGCGATGACCTACGGCCTGAAGTACGGGCGCACACTGGCCACCGGCAACGAGGTGAGCCTGCGCGTGGAGTACTATGCGCAGACCGGCGAGTCGCACCCGGCCGAGGCCTTCGGCGACCTGCGTGACCTTGACCTGTTCCCGACGGTCGACGCCTGGATCGTGAACTTCGGCTACACGTTCGGCAAATGATCCTCGAACACCTCCCCGACGGCTGGCGCGCCGCGTTCACCGCCTTCGGTGGCCCGTGCGAGGTGCTGCTGGACGTCGACGGGCGCGACGATGCGGCCGTGCTGGGCGAGGCGGCGGGCGGCGAGGCCGCGCGCATCGAGCGGCTGTGGAGCCGCTACCGCGACGACAACATCATCCACGCCATCAACCATGCGCAGGGGCGGACGGTCGACGTCGACGACGAGACCGCCGGCCTGCTGGATCTTGCGGCGCAGTGTTTCGAGCTGGGCGAGGGGCGCTTCGACGTCACGTCGGGCGTGCTGCGCCGCGCCTGGACCTTCGACGGCTCGGCCAACGTGCCGACCGCGGCCGAGGTGGCGGCGCTGCTGTCGCTCGTGGGCTGGGGCCGCGTCACCTGGCGGCGCCCGCAACTGACGCTGCCGGCCGGCATGGAGGTCGACCTGGGCGGGCTGGGCAAGGAGTACGCGGTGGACCGCGCCGCGCAGCTGCTGTCGCTGCGGACGAGCGCGGCGGCGCTGGTGAACTTCGGCGGAGACCTGCGCGCGCTCGGCGAACGGCGCGATGGCCGGCCGTGGCGCGTGGGTGTCGAGGCGCCCGCCGCCACCGCCGGCGAGGCGCCGCGGCCCGCGCTCGACCTGGAGCTGGCGCGGGGTGCCCTGGCCACCAGCGGCGACAGCCGGCGCTACCTGCTGAAGGACGGCGTGCGCTACCCCCACATCCTGGACCCGCGCACGGGCCGCCCGGTGATGGACGCGCCAAGGTCGGTGACGGTGCTGGCCGATTCATGCCTGGAGGCGGGCGTGCTGGCGACGCTGGCGATGCTGCACGGCCGGGGCGCGGGCCGATTCCTGGCCACCCATTGCGCTCGGTACTGGGTGCAGGCTTGAGAAGGACCGCCAGCGCTTGCTGTCGCCGCTCGGGCCGTTCATACTGTCGGGTCGGACCCCCGACCGAACGGATGCACCCGTGATCCCAGCCCAGGAAGCCCTCGAACGCCTGCGCGAAGGCAACCGCCGCTTCGTGGCCAACCTCGACGCGCCCGGCGATGCGCGGCCGTCTCCGGCGGCCCCGCACGGCACGAACCTGCCGGCGCAGAATCCGTTCGCCATCATCCTGGGCTGTTCGGACGCGCGCGTGCCGGCCGAGCTGATCTTCGACCAGGGGCTGGGCGACCTGTTCGTGATCCGCGTGGCGGGGAACATCGTGGCGCCGTCGCTGGTGGGCAGCGTGGAGTTCGCGGCCTCGCGCTTCGAGACGAAGCTGGTGGTGGTGCTCGGGCACACGCGGTGCGGAGCCATCGCCGCCACGCTGGAGGACCTGCAGGATCCGTACGGGCACCACTCGCCGAACCTGCGCGACATCGTCGACCGCATCCGGCCCGCGGTGGAGATGGTGGTGGCCGAGAATGCGCACGCGGACGCCGGGGACCTGGCCCTGCGCGCGATGCGCGCGAACATCGCCTATTCGGTGGACCACCTGCGGCACGACTCGCCGCTGATGGAGCAGCTGATCCGCGACGAGGGCGTGCTGGTGATCGGCGCCGAGTACTCGCTGGAGACCGGCGAGGTCACGTTCTTCGACCAGGACTAGCCCCCCGACCAGGAGCCGTGCGCCGTGCGCCACCTCAAGCTGACCCGCCCGCTGACGTTCTTCGACCTGGAGACGACGGGCGTCGATCCGGACAACGACCGCATCGTGCAGATGGCGCTGATCCGCGTGGAGCCGGACGGCGCGCGCACCACCTGGGAAACCCTGGTGAACCCGCAGCGGCCGATCCCGGCGGCGGCGACCGCGGTGCACGGCATCACCGACGCCGACGTGAAGGACCAGCCCGTGTTCGCGGACGTGCGGGCGCGCGTGGAGGCGATGCTGGCCGGCAGCGACCTGGCCGGCTACAACTCGATCCGCTTCGACGGGCCGCTGCTGCAGGCCGAGCTGCGCCGCGCCGGCAGCGAGCTGGACCTGCGCGGCGCGCGGCACCTGGACGCGCTGGTGATCTTCCGCCTGATGGAGCCGCGCAACCTGACCGCGGCGTACCGCAAGTTCTGCGGCAAGGACCTGGTGGACGCGCACAGCGCGCTGGCCGACACCGAGGCCACGCTGGAGGTGCTCGACGCGCAGGTCGCGTTCTACGATGCGGTGCCCGACGAGGTCGAGGCCCTGCACGCGCTGTGCAATCCCGACGAGGGGCGCTACGTCGACCGCGCCCGCAAGTTCGTCTGGAACGAGGACGGCCGCGCCGTCTTCACCTTCGGCAAGCACAACGGCGAGGTGCTCGACGACGTGGCCGCCGACAAGGGCAAGCGCGGCTACCTGGAGTGGATGCTGAACAAGGACTTCAACGAGGAAGTGAAGGGCATCCTGCGCGAGGCGCTGGCGGGCGTGTTCCCCCGGCGCGACCGCTGAACAGGCGACGTCCGGTTGCCGGTACCGATGACCACACGTTCCGGACGGATGCACCGCAACCAGGGAGAGGGCATGCCCTACGTGAACGTCCAGATCACCCGCGGCGTCACGCGCGAGCAGAAGGCGCAGATCGTCAGCGACATCACCGAGACGCTGGTTCGCGTGCTGGGCAAGAAGCCCGAGCACACGCACATCGTGATCCAGGAGATTGCCGAGGAGGACTGGGGTTTCGCGGGACTCCTGACTGACGAGTGGAAGGGACGGTCGGGAGGCTAGGCGCCCCGGCCCCCTGCCGCGTTTTCCACCACCGCCACCAGCGCAATTATTCACAACCTCCCGCTAACGGTCTCCTGTGCAGGAGGTTATATTCGCACTGCGATTGGTACGCCGGTTGCTTCCAAGCGGGTCGCGTCCACGGCCCCGCCTGGACGTCCGGAACCGCGACCGCAGGAGCGCAGGGCACGATGGATCGTCAGGATCGTCAGGACCGCAAGGCGTTTTCGGGCTTTGACCTGCTGCTGGGGCTGGGTGTCCTGGCCGTGGTCGCGGCCGGTCTGCCCTGGCTGGGCCAGCAGCTGGACCAGGCCAAGCGGGCGCGCTCGCGCGAGCACGCCGGACGCGTGGCCCAGGCCATCCTCGACTTCCACACCGAGATGGGCCGCTGGCCCGCGCCGGTCGGGCGGCCGGTGGACCTGACGATGCTGACGGCTGTGCCGCCGCCCGGACACACGCTGGGGACCATGGCGATGCCGCCGGACGAACCGGCGCGCCCGTGGGTCGATGAACTGCCCGTCGACAGCTGGGGCCGTCCGTTCGTCGCGGCCGTGTACGGGCCGGGTCCGGCGGGGAATCCCGGCGAGCCGTCCGGAAACGTCGACCAACCCGCCGCCGACCGCGCCGGTCGCTCCTACCCCATGACCCCGCCGCCGGGCACGACGATCGTGGTGGTTTCGTCCGGCCGTGATGGTATCCTGCAGTCGGACCTGGACGCGCTGGCGTACACGGCGACGGCCACGTTCCGCGGCGACGACACCGGCCAGGTGTTGCAAGGTCGCGGCGGTGGTGCCGGCAGCTGAGCTGTTGCGGGACAAGAGGATGGAAGCATGGCCCGCTGGTCTACGGCGGGCCTTTGCGTCCCCCGAGACGGGCTTTGTTAGTCAATTGGTCTTTACTAAATGTCAAAGAGACTTGACATTGACTCCTGACCGCGCTATCGTGATCGCCATGGACGAGAACATCCACAACAAGGTCCGCCGCCACCGCTTCGCGTGCGGCGAGATGACGCAGGAGCAGCTGGCCCGCCGCGTGGGGGTCAGCCGGCAGACGATCATCGCCATCGAGAAGGGGAGCTACAACCCGTCGGTGGCGCTGGCACTGCGGATCGCGCGCGCGTTCGGCGTGCGCGTCGAGGACGTGTTCCGGCTGGAGGATGCGGAAGGGGAGAGCGATGTCCCGCGTGATTGAGCAGCTGCAGTTGAGGCGCCCGGCCACCGCGACGCTGGCCGGCGCGGTGCTGGTGGTCGCCGGGTTCCTGCTGGCGGGCGTGAGCTGGTGGTTCTTCATCCTCTCGGGCGCGGGCGCCTGCGGGCCGGGCATCCTGAGGGAGCTGGGCGTGCTGAAGGACAAGGACGAGTTCCAGCGCCGCGCCGCGCACCGCGCCGGCTACCACGCGTTCCTGGCGACGGGCTTCTTCGGGTTCGTGCTGGTGGCGCTGGTGCGCGTGACGAAGAGCGAGCTGAAGAACCCGGCCGAGCTGGCCACGCTGATGCTGGCGATGCTGTGGCTGACCTGGCTGCTCAGCTCGCTGATGACGTTCTGGGGGGCGCGCAAGGCCTCGACCCGGCTGCTGCTGGGCTTCGGCGCGGCGTGGCTGGCGTTCGCGCTGGCCGATGCCGGTCGCCAGCCCATCGGCTGGCTGATGGCGAGCCTGCCGGCGCTGCCGTTCTTCGCGCTGGCGCTGCTGGCCTGGCGCCTGCCGCGGCTGGCGGGCGCGCTGATGGTGGTGGTCGCCACCGCGATGTACCTGTTCATGGGCTACCACCGCAACGACCACATGGGCGGGCTCATCGTCAACACCGGCGTGGCGCTGCTGCTGTGCGGGCCGCTGCTGGGCTGCGGGACGGCGTTGCTGAGCATGCGGCGCGAGGACGCGGACGCGGCGTAGGCGTGTTGCGCGCTGTTGCCCGGTGAACTTCTATTGCCCGGTGAACTGCCGCCACAGCAGCCGCGCCGCGGTGGCGGTGACCGAGACGACCAGCACCCAGCGGATGAAGCGCGGCGGCCGGCTGAGCACCAGGTGCGCGCCGATGAGCGAGCCGGCCACTTGTCCCAGGGCCATCGCCAGCGCGACGGTGACGACGATCTGCCCCGCCGCCACGAACAGCACCGCCGCAACCAGGTTGCTGGTGACGTTCATCACCTTCGTGGCGGCGGTGGCCTTCCTGAGGTCCAGCCCGCCCAGCCCCACCAGCGTCATCGCCCAGAAGGTGCCGGTGCCCGGGCCGAAGAAGCCGTCATGGAAGCCCAGCACGGTGCCCGCGCACGGTTGCAGCACCTGCGGCCGCACGCGCTGGGGCCGCGCCGTCTCGCCGAGGCCCGGCGTCAGCAGCGTGTAGAGCAGGATCGCCACCAGCAGCGCGGGGATCAGCCATGCCAGCAGCCCCGGCGACAGGCGCTGGATGAGCGCCGTGCCCAACGCCGCGCCCAGCGCCGTGAACACGATGGCGCGCTTCCAGTCGCGCAGCCGCACCAGCTTGCCGTGGCGGTACCTGAGCATGGCCACCGTGACGCCGATGGTGCTCTGCACCTTGTTGGTGCCAAGGGCCAGGTGCGGCGGCAGCCCGATGGCCAGCAGCGTGGGTACGGTGATGAGTCCGCCGCCGCCGGCGATGGCGTCGATGGTGCCGGCGGCCAGGCCGCCGAGCAGTGCGACCAGGTGCAGGGGCAGGGAGATGTCGTGGGAGAGGGTCAAGGTGCGGTAGACCTCATGACGCGGTGATCCCTAAGAGGCGGTGAACTCTACGATGCCGTGATCTTCGCGAGCCGGTCCGCGATCCACATCTTGATGATGGACTGCCGCGTCACGCCGATGCGCGAGGCCTCGCGGTCCAGCTCGTGCACCATCCAGGCTGGGAAGTCGACGTTGACGCGGCGGGATTCGAGGTTGGGACGGCGTGCGCGCGCGCAGTCCAAGTAGTCGGACACGTCCTCGCCATTGTCGAACTTCTCGTCAAACTCGTCGCCGGTCATGCGCGAGCACCTCCTCGACGCGGGTCGGAACTTCGAGCAGGCGGTCGTCCAGCCAGAGCGCCTGCGCCGCCACGAAATCGATCCCGTGCTTCACGCGGTTGGCGGCGCTCTTGGCCGGGTCGAACTCGAAGACGGGCAGGTCCGGGCCGTCCTCGTTTTTTATTGTACTTATTCCATACCTTAAAAGCACCTTAAATATCCCTTTCGGCCGCACGGCCCCCGGTTCCGCGTGCGCCGGCACACGCCCGGCGGCCCACCGGCCCGGCCCTTGCCCCCCGCAGCCCATGGACCAAACACCGAAAGACACGCCCGCGGGCGCCAAGGCGCCCCGCCTGATGGAGCAAGTGCATGCCGCCCTTGCCGCTCGCCACTACAGCCGGCGCACGGTCACCGCGTACCGGGGCTGGATCCGGCGCTACATCCGCTTCCACGGCAAGCGACACCCGCGTGAGATGGGGGAACCGGAGTTGACGGCTTTCCTGTCGCACCTGGCGACGGTGCGGCGCGTCAGTGCCTCGACCCAGAACCAGGCGCTGGCCGGCCTGCTGTTCCTGTACCAGGACGTGCTGCGCCTGGAGGTGCCGTGGCTCAAGGACGTGGTGCGCGCCAAGCGGACGCACCGCATCCCGGTGGTGCTCACGCCGGCGGAGGTGAAGGCCCTGCTGGGCGCCCTGGACGGCACGCCGCTGCTGGCCGCGCAGCTGATGTACGGGACCGGGATGCGCCTGGGCGAGGTCATGTCCCTGCGCATCAAGGACATCGATTTCGGCGCTCGCGAGATCACCGTGCGCTGCGGCAAGGGCGCCAAGGATCGCCGGGTGCCGCTGCCGGTCCGCACGGCGGTGGCCCTGCGCGCCCAGGTCGACCGCGCCCTGAGGCTGCACGCCGAAGACCTGGCCGTCGACGCCGGGTACGTGGAACTGCCCTACGCGATGGGCGTCAAGAACCCGGCGGCCGCGCGCGACCCGGGCTGGCAGTGGGTGTTTCCCGCCACACGCACCTACATCCACGAGAAGTCCGGTGAGGAACGACGCCACCACCTGCACGAATCACACATCCAGAAGAAGGTGGCCCAGGCGCGTCGCAAGGCCGGCATCCTCAAGCACGCCGGCTGCCACACGCTGCGCCACTCGTTCGCCACCCACCTGCTGGAGCGCGGCGCGGACATCCGCACCATCCAGGAACTGCTCGGCCACAACGACGTCGCGGTGACCATGCTCTACACCCACGTCCTGAACAAGGGCGGGTGCGGCGTGCTTAGCCCGCTGGACGCGGGTGACTTCTGACGCGGGGGGCGACATTGACCGGGGGCTTTATATGTATATAATACAGACATGACCGCGGCCTGGGATCCACTCAAGGCCGCGGCAAACTACCGGAAGCACGGCATCAGGTTCTCGGATGCCGAGACGGCCCTGCACGACCCGTTCGGCACCACGATCGCCCAGGAGGACGTGGACGGCGAGACGCGCATGGTCGTCATCGGCGCCGATCACCTCGGCCGGATCCTGACGGTCGTTCACGTACACAGGGGTGACACGGTGCGGTTGATCTCCGCGCGCCATGCCACTCGCAGCGAACGGAGTGAGTATGAAGAAGGAATATGACTTCCGTGGCGGTCGGCGAGGCCCCGTCATTCCTCAAACTGGCAAGACCCGCATCACGATCTACATCGACAACGATGTGCTCGATGCGTTCCGCGACCGAAGCGATGCCGAGGGCCGAGGCTACCAGACGATGGTCAACGAAGCGCTGCGTGAGTACCTGGGCCGCGCGCGCGCACCCCTGGACGCGCGGACCCTGCGCCGGATCCTGCGCGAGGAGCTCAAGCGCGCCAGTTGATGGCGCTGCAGCAGGTTGGCGCCGCGCGCGCCCAATCCCGCTACCGATACCGCGGCGTGGTATCGTGCTCTGCCGCGCCCTCGATGGCGCGCAACAGGGGGCCAGCCAAACCGCCATTGATCCGGCGCACTTCGCCGTGCTATCCTCCTACCGATCGCGACGAGATGGTGGTCTTCATGGGCCGCAGCCTGCCCCGGCGGCCACTCATGGTCGCGACCATTGACTTACTTCGAGCGTGTCCATAGCTGTTACCTGGGCGGCAGGGATTCCGGAGAAAAGCTGTTTGGCTTGGGTTTGGTGCAGGACGGGGGCCTCTTCTCTGGAGCCACACAATCAGGTGTTAGATTTGGAGTTTGCGATCCAAAGGTCACGCCGTCACCATCGGCCTCGATAGTTGGGGCCTCGGTTGGGTTACCGGCCGCGCGTCTTCCGCAGTTCTGTCGGCCTCGGGTCGCGAGCGCCGAGTTGCAGGCCTTGGGGAAAGGCACCGGCGGTCGTCTAGGATGTCCCGCGCGCAATCTCGCCCTGCGCAAGGACAACGCTCGAGGCCTGGACGCGGCACCCGAGCGCCATCTCGCCAGCTCGGAACGCCTTGATTGAGGATCGATTGCGGCGCCCCTGCAGGTCGGGCCTTGGCCGTGAGGCTGCGACATCGGCGAATTCGCTGGCTTCGCGCCCGGCCAGAGCCGTAGAATGATGGCGCAAGTTCGGTACAGTCTTGGAGCACGAGCCTGGTGGGTTGTGGTTCTGGCCGGGCGCGATGCCGCGGTTGAATGTCTTGTAAGAATGGCAAGCGGCATCGTGTTCAGGTTGGCGCCGCAAATCTAACCAGAGCTTGCAGCAGACGAAGCCGCCTGTCACGTCGCCTGCTTGCGCAGGCGCCGCGCCAGACGTCTTCGCTGCTGAAGCTGGTGTTAGATTTGGAGTTTGCGATCCAAAGGTCACGCCGTCACCATCGGCCTCGATAGTTGGGGCCTCGGTTGGGTTACCGGCCGCGCGTCTTCCGCAGTTCTGTCGGCCTCGGGTCGCGAGCGCCGAGTTGCAGGCCTTGGGGAAAGGCACCGGCGGTCGTCTAGGATGTCCCGCGCGCAATCTCGCCCTGCGCAAGGACAACGCTCGAGGCCTGGACGCGGCACCCGAGCGCCATCTCGCCAGCTCGGAACGCCTTGATTGAGGATCGATTGCGGCGCCCCTGCAGGTCGGGCCTTGGCCGTGAGGCTGCGACATCGGCGAATTCGCTGGCTTCGCGCCCGGCCAGAGCCGTAGAATGATGGCGCAAGTTCGGTACAGTCTTGGAGCACGAGCCTGGTGGGTTGTGGTTCTGGCCGGGCGCGATGCCGCGGTTGAATGTCTTGTAAGAATGGCAAGCGGCATCGTGTTCAGGTTGGCGCCGCAAATCTAACCAGTGCTTGCAGCAGACGAAGCCGCCTGTCACGTCGCCTGCTTGCGCAGGCGCCGCGCCAGACGTCTTCGCTGCTGAAGCTGGTGTTAGGTTTTTCTGATCCGAGAGCAACAAGTATCGCCGTTGCTTTCGGCCTCGAAGGTTGGTGCCGCGGTTGAATCGCAGGCCGTACGCGCTCCGCAGTTGTGACCGCCTCGGGTCGCGAGCGCCAAGTATCAGGCCTCGATGAAAGCCACCGGCGGCGGTCTTGGATGTTCCGCGTGCAATCTCGCCCTGCGCACGGGCTCCTCTCGAAGCCTGGAGCCGGCTCTTGAGCGCCATCTCGCCAGCGCGGAAGGCCTTGATTGAAGATCGGTTGCGGCGCCCCGGCAGATCGGGCCTTGGCTGTTGGGGTCGCTCTTGGCGAATCCGCTGGCTTCGCGGCCGGCCTTGGCCGTAGAATCATGTCGCGGGTTTGGCACTGATTTGGAGCACGAGTCTGGTGGGTTGCAGTCCTGGCCTGGTGCGATGGCTTAGTTGAATGTCTCGGAGGAATGTCGATTGCCATCGTGATCACGCCGGCGCCGAAACCTAACCAGTGCTTGCAGCAGACGAAGCCGCCTGTCACGGTCCGTGCTTGCGCACGGCCCGCGCCAGACGTCTTCGCTGCTGAAGCTAGGTGTTAGACAGAAAGGAACATCATATTGCCCGTCCTAACACTGACTCCAGACGACGTGGTGAAGATCCACAACATTCTGGTGGCGGATTTCGCGCAATCGCCGGACCCCATCTTCCCGGCGGGCGTGAAGGACAATAACCTGCTCGAGTCGGCGGTGTCGCGCCAACATGTCGGGTTTGGTGACAAGCTCAAGTATCCTACGGCACACGCATCTGCAGCGACTTTGGCATTCGGCATCTGCAACAACCACGCTTTTCATAATGGCAACAAGAGAACGGCGCTCGTTGCGATGATGGCACATCTCGACAAGAATGATCTCACGTTCTTCAATCTTCCACATGATGAACTGTACAAGATGATCATCGCCCTGGCCGATCATCGCATGACGGATATCGTGCGCATGAAGAAGAAGTCAGCAAAGGCGGCGAGCGCAGACGATGACGTAGAGGCTCTGACCATCTGGCTAGAGAAGCGCGCGAAGAAGCCGCAGCGAGGTGAGCGCCAGATCACTTTCCGCGAGTTGCGGAGAATACTCAATCGCTACGGCTTTGACCTGGTGATCCCCGCCAGCGGGCGAGGCAATCACCGGGACGTGATAAAGCGGGAGCAGGTGCAGGCTGGTTTCCTAAAGAGGGGCACGAAGACGATCGAAAAGCGCATCGGGTCTATTGGGTATCGCGACGACGGGACCTTCATCGCCACTGGCGATCTGAAGCTTGTGCGAAAAATGTGCAACTTGACCGAAGCTGACAATGTGTTCACCGAGCAGTTCTATGACGAGGATGCGGTGATTGACTCCTTCATCAGTCGTTACCGGACAATCCTGAGAAAGCTCGCGCGCAAATGAGTGTGTCTAACCAGAGCTTGCAGCAGACGAAGCCGCCTGTCACGGTCCGTGCTTGCGCACGGCCCGCGCCAGACGTCTTCGCTGCTGAAGCTAGGTGTTAGGTTCAAAGCAAGGTTGGACTGCATGCGCAATCTTTACCTGTGTGTTCTTGCGACAATGCTGCTCGCGGTCTGCTGTCAGTCAGCGGTTGGCGCCCCACCGCCACGTTTCGCGGTCTATCTGCAGCAGAACGCAGTAGCCGTGGGTGATCCCATAATGACGGACGAAGACATTGTCGAATACTGTTGGAATCGTCACTGGATTCGCCTAACTGATGATGCCGCCAAACGCTGGAATAGCGCACCAGGGAATCACCGTTCTCGCCGGGGCAGCCGCTTTGTGGTTATGGTTGACGGGCAGTCTTGCTACGAGGGTACTATCTGGAGCTTTGCTTCGTCCTCCTCCCAAGTGCCGTCGGGGCCTGTCATCTTTGATATGGCGCTGAATGGAGTCGTCATGACGACGCTGCACGCAGAGAGGCCCGATACCGGTGCCGACTCAAGTTGCAATGCCGAAGTGCGCACGGTCTTTGCGGAGCTTGGAAAGCTGAATGACGAGTGCGCTGAAGAGTGGTAGAAGTGAACCTAACCAGAGCTTGCAGCAGACGAAGCCGCCTGTCACGTGCCGTGCATGGCACGGCCCGCGCCAGCCGTCTTCGCTGCTGAAGCTGGTGTTGGGTTGGCAGTCACGGCCTATAAGAAGAATTCGTGTGGCCGGCCAGCTCTCGCTGGTTCGGCCTGGGAACGCAATCGCGACTGAATGACGCCGAATTGTTGTGGTCTCGCTTTGGCTCCGAATGCGCAGTCGTCTTGGGCCAGTAATTGATGTTTCTGGCGCTGTTTCGCCGTCTCCTGGGTTCGCTATCGCGGTCTGGGTGAGGCTCACGAGCGCAATCCCGCTCAAATTGGCTGCCTCGACCGTAGCGCCGAGAGGTACGGCAAAGCAGATCGGGCCTCTGACGTGGGGACGGCCCGCTCCGAATCCGCTGGCTTCGCAGTCCGCTGGTTCCGTAGAATCATAGGCGTGGCCTCGGCCCGACTCGACCAGGCTGCGGCACGGTGGTGGCTCGCCGGACAATGATCTAGGCCACTGTATGAGGCGGTCGGTGCATCGTTGGAAAAAAGGGTGGTCGTGCGCGAGTTCGGTGCCGTGCAACCCAACCGCTGCTTGCAGCAGATGGTCACGGTCGTCACGGTCCGTGCAAAGCACGGCCCGCGCCAACCGCGCCCACTGCTGAAGCCGGTGTTAGGTTGCTAGGAAGCATCGCAAAATGTTGGGTTGGAAGTCGCGCCTGGCCGAGCGAACAAGCTGAGCGCAGCGGCCGTGCGGATCACGGCGCATGGGCTCGCGGCCGCACGCCATCTTCGTGTCATTGAGTTCGCGGCCTTGGTACTGCCCATCGCCGGTAGGAACCTGAGGCCGCCACCATCGCCCGGCTGGCGGTATCATCCCGGAGCACTGCAGAACCTTGGGTCGCGTCTTTCGCCTGGCAGGTGGAATCACCTCGGGCCGGCCTGGAATCTGAGGTCCCTTCAATTGCCTGGGTCGGGATCACTTCCGGCTGTCAGCTGCCACGACCACCGCGGCGGATCCGGCGGGTACATGATTCCAAGCGCGCTGAGCTCGCCGAGTTCTTGGCTTCGAGGTTGTTCCTGGCGTTGCTTTGCCCCAGACGGACGGCGAGGGAAGGACCAGGCGGGATTCGGCGGCATAGGCGTGTTGCGGCGGCCGAAGTTGCTTCTGGCCGGCGGGATTCGGGGACGCAGACGTGTTGCGGCCACCGAAATTGCCCTGAACGGGTGTGCTTATCGGGCGCCGGGCTGGGGTCGGGCGTTGATGCGCTCTTCGGGCGGGGCGGTCGTTCCGCTGCCGCTGTGGGCAAGGGCATTGATTGTGGCTTGCGGCAGGCGTACACTCATAGAGGTGCGCCGCATCGGGCCCAACCTGTAGTCTGGGGCCCAGTGTACGCACCTAACAATCGCTTGCAGCAGACGAAGCCGCCTGTCACGTCGCCTGCTTGCGCAGGCGCCGCGCCAGCCGTCTTCGCTGCTGAAGCTGGTGTTAGATTTCTGATTTGCGATCCAAAGGTCATGCCGTCCCCATCGGCCTCGACAGTTGGGGCCTCGGTTGGATCGGCGGCCGCATGCATTCCGCAGTTGTGCCGGCCTCGGGTCGCGAGCGCCAAGTCTCAGGCCTTGGACAAAAGCACCGGCGGTCGTCTTGGATGTTCCGCGCGCATTCTCGCCCTGCGCACAGGCAACGCTCGAGGCCTGGACTTGGCAATCGAGCGCCATCGCGCCAGCTCCGAACGCCTTGATTGAGGATCGATTGCGGCGCCCGTGCAGATTGGGCCTTGGTCGTGCGGCCACGCATTTGCGAGTTCGCTGGCTTCGCGCCCGGCTAGAGCCGTAGAATCATGGCGCAGGTTCGGTACAGTCTTGAAGCAGTAGCCTGGTGGGTTGTGGTTCTGGCCGGGCGCGATGTCGCGGTTGAATGTCTCGGAGAGATGACAAGCGGCATCGTGATCACGCCGACGCCGAAAATCTAACCAGTGCTTGCAGCAGACGAAGCCGCCTGTCACGTCGCCTGCTTGCGCAGGCGCCGCGCCAGACGTCTTCGCTGCTGAAGCTTGGTGTTAGGTTGGCTGCACGGTTTGCATGAGCGGAGCCTCTTGGATTCTCGCTCCGGCGCAACCTCGCCAGACGCCGTCTCGCCCTATCGCCGTCTTGCCGCATCGCGCCGCATGTTCGTGCCCTCGAATGGGCGCCGCACTCGCCGAGGCCTGAGGCCGTCAATTGGTGTTTTTCGCGCCCGTTCGCCGGTTCCGGGCTGTTTCGCCCACAGCCAGGGCTCGGCTCTCGAGCGCAATCGCACCGAAGTCGTCCGGCTTGGCCGTTTCGCATTGTGGACCGCCAAAGCAGATCAGGCCTCGGGCCGGTGTTCGGTTGGCGTCGAATGCGCTGGCTTCGTGGTCGGTGGACTCTGTATGATCATGGCCGAGAGCGGCGCGGTGTTGGACCAGTAGGTTGCTCGCGGGCATTGTGGGTGTTGGTCTGGCGACAAAGCCAAGAGGCGGTCGTGGGCAAGTTCGGTGCCGTGCAACCTAACAGATGCTTGCAGCAGATGGTCACGCCCGTCACGTCGCTTGCTGGCGCAAGCGCCGCGCCAGGCGCGCCCACTGCTGAAGCATGGTGTTAGGTCACGGACGGCCGCATAAGAACCGTCAAAAATGCGACGGGGAAAGCGACAGCCTTGGTGGTGAGTGATCGCAGTGGAGCATCCATTGCCAGCGAGCGCGTCTTCGGATGGCTGGGCGTGGTGCTTCTATTCGCGATACTCCCGATCAAGCTGTTGCGCTTGGCGCACCATGGAGGGAGCAGTGCGGTGATTGGGGTTGCCCCTAGCATCCTCGGGCCGGCCGGTCTCCTCTTCCTGCTATTGTCCAGCACGGGACGCGTTTCACGCCTCAGCTTAGGTCAAGTTGCTCTACTTGTAGCGGTGACGTCGCTGACGCTCGAGCTCGTCCAGTTGCTCCCGCGTCCGGGTGTCCTCGCGCGCGTCCACTACACATTTGACCCCATCGATCTTCTCGCGTCATTAATCAGTATTGCAATGGCCTACGTTGTCGCGAGATTGATCTTGCGAAAACACAGTGGCACGTCATGAAAGGATTGGGCAGGCAACCAGTTGGCGGTAAGATGGTAGTGTGTGGACCTGGCGGCATGGGTGCTGACCTAACCAGAGCTTGCAGCAGACGAAGCCGCCTGTCACGTCGCCTGCTTGCGCAGGCGCCGTGCCAGACGTCTTCGCTGCTGAAGCTGGTGTTAGGTTGGCTGCACGGTTTGCATGAGCGGAGCCTCTTGGATTCTCGCTCCGGCGCAACCTCGCCAGACGCCGTCTCGCCCTATCGCCGTCTTGCCGCATCGCGCCGCATGTTCGTGCCCTCGAATGGGCGCCGCACTCGCCGAGGCCTGAGGCCGTCAATTGGTGTTTTTCGCGCCCGTTCGCCGGTTCCGGGCTGTTTCGCCCACAGCCAGGGCTCGGCTCTCGAGCCGCAATCGCACCGAAGTCGTCCGGCTTGGCCGTTTCGCATTGTGGACCGCCAAAGCAGATCAGGCCTCGGGCCGGTGTTCGGTTGGCGTCGAATGCGCTGGCTTCGTGGTCGGTGGACTCTGTATGATCATGGCCGAGAGCGGCGCGGTGTTGGACCAGTAGGTTGCTCGCGGGCATTGTGGGTGTTGGTCTGGCGACAAAGCCAAGAGGCGGTCGTGGGCAAGTTCGGTGCCGTGCAACCTAACAGATGCTTGCAGCAGATGGTCACGCCCGTCACGTCGCTTGCTGGCGCAAGCGCCGCGCCAGGCGCGCCCACTGCTGAAGCATGGTGTTAGATATGGGGAACTACCAAATGTGCTCTTCGCGTGTTTGCTTGGGGATTCTCGCCAAAGGGGAGTGACCGTGGACCTGTTGGAATTCAATGAATTGCCTGACTGGTTCCGTTATCCAGAAGAATTACGCCGCATCGCCCAATGGCGGGTAGACTCGATCGGGCCTTGGCGCTTCCTGCAGGGCGACAATCTGCGAACGCGTTTCTATGGCATACGAGATCGATATCCCGCACGGGACGTCGTTCCATTCTGTGCCTCGGGTGCATGCGATGATGTTGCGTGTTGGGAAGCAGACAAGGGCCCGCGCGTTGTCGTTATACATGATTTTGCCTCTCCAGGCCTAGAAAGCGTGGGTGAGTATCCAGATTTTTGGACATGGTTTCGGGCTATTGTAGACGAGGCAATTGAGAGGGAAACACGCACCTGAGGCCGTGTGCATCGAAGTGCACTGTCCGCGGGGCGCGTGATTGCCCGAGCTCGAGGAAGTTCTTGTGCTATCAGACGGGCTACACCATTTACATGCTGCCAATCTAACCTCTGCTTGCAGCAGATGGTCACGGTCGTCACGGTCCGTGCGGAGCACGGCCCGCGCCAACCGCGCCCACTGCTGAAGCTGGTGTTAGGTGTGTAAGCCAGGTTTCCGATTTTGATTTGCTCGAAGTCGCATCTGGCTGTGGCAATGAACTGGCGGCCAGCACCGCGCCAATCATGGCGAACGGGCGCGTCATCGCGATTGAGTGAAGAATCATTGAACCTGCGGCATTGGCTTTGCCCATCGCCGGCTGGAATCTGATGCCGCGTCCATCGCTCGACAGGCGGAATCATCCTGGATCGCCCCGGAGCTTGGTGTCGTCTCTGCCACCCGGCAGGTGGAATCACCTCGGGCCGGCCTGGAACTTGGGGTCGCTTCAGTCGCCCAGGGTCGGGATCACTTCCGGCTGACCGCCGCCAGGACGTTCGCGGTGGATTCGGCGGGTACATGTGTCCATGGGCGCCGAACTCACCGAGCTTCTGGCCTTGGAACTGTGTCCGGCATTTAGTTGCTCCAAACCGTCGGCAATGGAAGGGACAGGCGGGCTTCGGCGGCGTGGACGTGTTGCGACGGCTGAAGTTGCTCCCGGCAGGCAGGATTCGGGGGCGCAGGCGTGGTGCGCCGACCGCAATTGTTTCGAACGGGCGGGCTTATCTGGCTTCGGGCTTGGGTCGGGCGTCGAGGCGCTCGCCGGACACGGTGGTCGTTCCGCCGCCGCCCCGGGCAAGGGCATTGATTGTGTCTTGCGGCAGGCGTAGACTCATCGAGGTGCGCCGCGTTGGGCCTCACCTGTGGTCTGGCACCGCGCGTACGCACCTAACCAATGCTTGCAGCAGACGAAGCCGCCTGTCACGTCGCCTGCTTTCGCAGGCGCCGCGCCAGCCGTCTTCGCTGCTGAAGCAAGGTGTTAGGTTGCTAGGAAGCATCGCAAAATGTTGGGTTGGAAGTCTCGCCTGGCCGAGCAAACAAGCTGCGCGCCGCCGCCGTGCGGATCACGGCGCAGGGGCGCGCGGCCGCACATCATATTCGTGTCATTGAGTTTGCGGCCTTGGCATTGCCCATCGCCGGTAGGAACCTGAGGCCGCCACCATCGCCCGGCTGGCGGAATCATCCCGGATTGTCCTGGAGCCTGGAGTCGTGACTTTCGCCTGGCAGGTGGAATCACCTCGGGCCGGCCTGAAATCCGAGGTCCCTTCAATCGCCCGGGTCGGGGTCACTTCCGGCTGTCAGCGGCCACGACCACCGCGGTGGATCTGGCGGGTACATGATTCCAAGCGCGCTGAGCTCGCCGAGTTCTTGGCTTCGAGGTTGTTCTTGGCGTTGAGTTGCCCCAGACGGACGGCGAGGGAAGGACCAGGCGGGATATGGCGGCGCAGGCGTGTTGCGGCGGCCGAAGTTGCTTCTGGCAGGCGGGATTCGGGGGCGCAGACGTGTTGCGGCCACCGAAATTGCCCTGAACGGGTGGGCTTATCGGGCGCCGGGCTGGGGTCGGGCGTTGATGCGCTCTTCGGGCGAGGCGGTCGTTCCGCCGCCGCTGTGGGCAAGGGCATTGATTGTGGCTTGCGGCAGGCGTACACTCAGAGAGGTGCGCCGCATCGGGCCCAACCTGTAGTCTGGGGCCCAGTGTACGCACCTAACAATCGCTTGCAGCAGACGAAGCCGCCTGTCACGTCGCCTGCTTGCGCAGGCGCCGCGCCAGACGTCTTCGCTGCTGAAGCGTGTGTTATGCCTCGGGATCTTCACGGGCAGGAGGCACATCGCTGATGCGCATCGTTGTGCTTACATTCTGCATTGCTGTACTCAGCGGCGTTGCGCGGGGCGATGAGGGCGTCGGCAGCATCCACGCATTCGGGAGAATCAAGACTCTTGGGGCAACGTTTGACCCACTTTGTCCGTGCGGCACGGGCATTCAGTTGATCAATGATGTTGGTGACACCTTAGAGATCTCTATCGGGCCTTCTAAGAGCCGTCCGCATGGCGGGTTCCGAATCGGTTCCATCAACCCCGCCGACGCGGCAGCGGTAGTCGTGCTGCATGGCAGCACCGAGGAGTCCGCGCTTGTTGCCGAGATTTGGCGCTATCTGGATACACATTGGCTGTATTCGGAGATTCGCCGTCTCCAGGGGCCAAATGCGTATGTGAACCCTAGTCCGAGCGACTGGCCCGCATTGGAGCTCTTGCGGGTCATCAATGCTTGGCAGGCTTACACGGATGCTCAAAGGTGGCTTGATAACAACACGTCGCGCGAAGAACAGGCGCGTATATTCGCACTTCCGTATGCGGAGCTGCAGAGTGATTTCGAACGGGAAGTGTTCGAAAATGTATGCACGTGCCAAGGGCGTGTCTTCTACTGGGGGCCGTATTCGACAGCCGATTCGACGCGAAACCACGCGGGAAGTTGCCAATGAGTAGCATAACCAGAGCTTGCAGCAGATGGTCACGGTCGTCACGGTCCGTGCAAAGCACGGCCCGCGCCCGGTGCTGAAGCTGTTGCTGGGTGGTTAGCGCGGCGTACATTGGAGGTGTGGGTGTCGTTCAGGAAATTGCTGGCGCTGGTTGGCGCAACATTGCTACTGGTGGGTGTGGCGCAGCCGTGCTCGGCAGAGCATCTACGCCGTGGTGTTGTAGGTGGAACGATACGCGGCACCATCAACAATGCACATGGGCGCACGGTCCAGTGCGAAGTTGCCGTGCCTGATAGCTTCATTGTTCTTGACGTAAAGTTCTGGTTTGATCGACTCCTGATTGCGGCCTGTGTAGAACGTGAAGGCCCGCACTACTACGACAACGGGTTCCTCTCGGAGTTCTGGATGTTCACCGCGCCCGACTCAAACAGTACGACGGTGACTTATCGCGATCGAAAGGTACTGCTAAGTCGCGTTTCCACTTTCGGCGAATCTATGACGACATATGCGTATTCGATTAGTTGCAATGCCGCAACGGCTGTCTATGACGCGGGCTGGGAATGGGGCACTGCTCGAGTCTTCGACAAGACCGGACGCGCCCTGCCCGACATCAGAGACGTGGTTGCCCAGGCTTGCGGATGCAATCCAGAGTACACCCATCCGGTCGCGTGGCTGGAAGTCAGCCAAAGGCCTGCATTGGTGCTGTCGGTGACCGACAGCGGACTGGGGCCGTACTACGTCCGCTACTTCCCGGATACGGGTGACGCCGAGGGCATCGGTCCCGAAGAAATCAACGCGGAGTTCCTGTGGCAGGTAGAGAGCGCAGTCAAGAGGCAGAGACAGTAATGCGCGCAGGGAGTAGTGTTGCCTAACCAGAGCTTGCAGCAGACGAAGCCGCCTGTCACGTCGCCTGCTTGCGCAGGCGCCGCGCCAGACGTCTTCGCTGCTGAAGCTGGGTGTTAGGCGAACGTGAAGTGTGATCTCGGAATCGGTGGCGCGACTGGCGTCATTGTCCATGCACTGGCTCACGCAAAGTGACACGAGAGAAGGTCACCAATGTCTGCGAAGAATTGCCCGTCTTGTGGCCACCACTTCTCGCTGCACGATTTTTGGGGCGCACGTTCCCAACGATTTCCATGTCCGCAGTGCAACGCACCGTTGAGGGCCGACTTTCGTCGCTCGATCGCCGCCATATTTCTGCAGACGCCTGTCTTGGTGGCGACGATTGGTTCGGCGGTTCTACGACCTCATCTGTGGTGGCTAGTTCCACCAGGGCTTGTTGTTGCCTTCCTGATTCACTTTGCGCTGTTCTCCGTCAGTGCAGCCGCGCCAATTGCGGAAAGTGGGAAGACCGGTGCCCAACCGCACCAGATATGAGTGTTTCATGCTTAAGGAGCGGCCGATGTTGCCTAACCAGAGCTTGCAGCAGACGAAGCCGCCTGTCACGTCGCCTGCTTGCGCAGGCGCCGCGCCAGCCGTCTTCGCTGCTGAAGCCCGTGTTATGTTTGCCGAGGAGGTGGCATGAACGCCATCGGCTTGTTGGTCGTGATTGCAATATGTGCAACTACTGCTGCTGTGGCAGATCCACCTCTGGGCGGGCTTATCTGTCCATGCGAGGTGACTTCTTTCGACATCTATCTTGACGGCGGAACTCTCGGTGGTCGAATCGTTGACGCAAATGGAATCTCATGGGGATTCTGTTTGGACGGCAGAATGCAGGTCATGAGCTCCGCGGCAGACGAAGAGCACGTACCGCCGAAGCCCCGCGCCTTCTTTCTTGGCGCCGAACACCCGGATCACCTTGGGGCACGGCCGCTTGACATATACGGTGACGAGGAACTCAGCCTCTTGGCGGCGCTGCATTCATGGGTGGAAAGGGTGTTGCCACTAGACCAATTTAAGACGGCACGAAGCGAGTACCGCGCGTGTACTAATGCGCAGCAACGGCAAGACTTGTTGCGGTCGCACGAATTCACCGACGAACAAGCGCGCGCCCTTTGGATTGATTCCGTGGTTCAATGGCGCCGGGAGAGCATCCTGAAGGCGGGCAAACACGAATAGTGCGCGGAAACATAACCAGAGCTTGCAGCAGACGAAGCCGCCTGTCACGTCGCCTGCTTGCGCAGGCGCCGCGCCAGCCGTCTTCGCTGCTGAAGCTGGTGTTAGCGGGATCCAGGAGCGGCTCCACGGATAGCCAAGATGACCACAGGCCGGGCGATTGGGGTGTTTCTATGAGTCGGTTCATTTGCGCATGGTCTGGACTCTGCGTTGTTGCGGCATCTGGAATCGCACTCTCGCAGCTCAATAGTGACGGACTCGTTACTTTCGTACGCCGAGCCCCAAGCGATAGTGCGACGCATGTGCTCGGGGATGCCCCGCACGTGGATACGATGGACCCATCGCGGTCTGACGACATGGTTACTCTGATTCGGCGTCTGGAGGCGGCCATTGGCACGGCGGACACGGTTTCGGTGGGTCGCATCACACGGAGACTCATTGCCGACGGAGTCGATGAGGTTACCGCCGAAAAGCTGTACTGGCTTGTTCCGATCGCATTCGGCCGCGTTGCGATGTCCGGGTTGGGCATTTCATTCACCGATGACGCGATCCTCCAAGATGACGACGGAAAGAACGAGATGCGAATCTCACTCGCAAAGCAGCCGATCTTTTGCGCAGCATTGCAGTACGCACAAGACGGTCTGTGGCCAGCGCCCGGGCCTCGGATGCGTATCTGCGCTATCAGCCCGGAGATCGTCGCACTCGACAAGGCATTCAACGCTGGTGTTCGCAAGGAGGATCTAGCCGGGTCGAGATTCCCTGCTTTGATTATCTGGGGAGTAAGAACGCGCCAATGGTAAGACCGGACATTGTTCGGTCGTTGGTACGCTAACCTCTGCTTGCAGCAGATGGTCACGGTCGTCACGGTCCGTGCAAAGCACGGCCCGCGCCAACCGCGCCCACTGCTGAAGCTGGTGTTAGGTTGCTAGGAAGCATCGCGAAATGTTGGGTTGGAAGTTGCGCCTGGCTGAGCGAATAGGCTTACCACAGCCGCCGTGCGAATCACGGCACATGGGCTCGCGGCCGCACGCCATCTTCGTGTCATTGAGCTTGTGGCCTTGGCATTGCCCATCGCCGGTAGGAATCTGAGGCCGCCTCCATCGCCCGGCTGGCGGAATCATCCCGGATTGTCCTGGAGCCTGGAGTCGCGACTTTCGCCTGGCAGGTGGAATCACCTCGGGCCGGCCTGGAATCTGAGGTCCCTTCAATTGCCTGGGTCGGGGTCACTTCCGGCTGTCAGCTGCCACGACCACCGCGGTGGATCCGGCGGGTACATGATTCCAAGCGCGCTGAGCTCGCCGAGTTCTTGGCTTCGAGGTTGTTCCTGGCGTTGTTTTGCCCCAGACGGACGGCGAGGGAAGGACCAGGCGGGATTCGGCGGCGTTGTCGTGTTGCGGCGGCCGAAGTTGCTCCTGGCCGGCGGGATTCGGGGGCGCAGACGTGTTGCGACCACCGAAATCGCCCTGAACCGGGCGGGCTTATCGGGCGTCGGGCCGGGGTCGGGCGTTGATGCGCTCTTCGGGCGAGGCGGTCGTTCCGCTGCCGCTGTGGGCAAGGGCATTGATTGTGGCTTGCGGCAGGCGTAAACTCACAGAGGTGCGCCGCATCGGGCCCTACCTGTAGTCTGGGGCCGAATGCACGCACCTAACAGTCGCTTGCAGCAGACGAAGCCGCCTGTCACGTCGCCTGCTTGCGCAGGCGCCGCGCCAGCCGTCTTCGCTGCTGAAGCTGGTGTTATGTTTGCCGAGGAGGTGGCATGAACGCCATCGGCTTGTTGGTCGTGATTGCAATATGTGCAACTACTGCTGCTGTGGCAGATCCACCTCTGGGCGGGCTTATCTGTCCATGCGAGGTGACTTCTTTCGACATCTATCTTGACGGCGGAACTCTCGGTGGTCGAATCGTTGACGCAAATGGAATCTCATGGGGATTCTGTTTGGACGGCAGAATGCAGGTCATGAGCTCCGCGGCAGACGAAGAGCACGTACCGCCGAAGCCCCGCGCCTTCTTTCTTGGCGCCGAACACCCGGATCACCTTGGGGCACGGCCGCTTGACATATACGGTGACGAGGAACTCAGCCTCTTGGCGGCGCTGCATTCATGGGTGGAAAGGGTGTTGCCACTAGACCAATTTAAGACGGCACGAAGCGAGTACCGCGCGTGTACTAATGCGCAGCAACGGCAAGACTTGTTGCGGTCGCACGAATTCACCGACGAACAAGCGCGCGCCCTTTGGATTGATTCCGTGGTTCAATGGCGCCGGGAGAGCATCCTGAAGGCGGGCAAACACGAATAGTGCGCGGAAACATAACCAGAGCTTGCAGCAGACGAAGCCGCCTGTCACGTCGCCTGCTTGCGCAGGCGCCGCGCCAGCCGTCTTCGCTGCTGAAGCTGGTGTTAGCTAGCAGGCCGTATCCGCGCGAGGGAGAAAGCATGATTCGCGAAATGAGACCATGCGGCTCGTTGCTGTTGTTGGGTGTCTTCTTGGCTATTGCCGGTTGCGCGAGTACGAAGATGACATCGCGAGTCGATCCAGCGATTGTTGGCAATCCATTTCGGAAGATCTTGGTGCATGGGAATTTCCAAGATCTCGACAACCGCGAAGTGGCGGAAGATAAGTTGTGTGAAAAGATAGCGGCCGTTTCTGTGAGCGAATGCGTCAGAGCACTCGATTTGTTCTTTCCGGGACGGCAGTATAGCAGCGAGGAGATGATGCAGGTTCTTGCAGCGAACGGTATTGATGGCGTACTAGTAGTCCAGCCGACCAATTCCGGAACGCAGTCGAGTTACATTCCACAAACCTCACACACCACTGGCAGCGCATCAGTAGCCGGCAATTCGGTGTTTGGATCGTCAACAACGACCACCTCGGGCGGCTACAGCATCAGCAAGCCATGGGCGACATATGCGTCATCTTTGTATTCCGTAGAACGCGGTAACGTCGTATGGTACGCAACCGCGCAGTCATCAGGGAATGCCTACGCGAGCTGGCACGATCTGATCCGGTCTGCGTGTGGAAAGACCATCGACAAGTTGGCTAACGACGGTGCAATTCCAACGCGGCGGGACGCGTTCCCCGGCCACAGCCCAAGCAGACGCTAGATGCTATGGAGTTGCACAAGGGTGCGCTCGCCCAACAATTGCCTGCTAACCTCTGCTTGCAGCAGATGGTCACGGTCGTCACGGTCCGTGCAGAGCACGGCCCGCGCCAACCGCGCCCACTGCTGAAGCAAGGCGTTAGGCAGGAATCACAGACAAGGGGGAGACCGCAGTGAAAACACTTGTGGCTCTGCTGCTGTTGGTCTTGGTGGCGCCGGTTGCAAGGGGCCGGTCTCGATCCGGACGCTGATTCGTTCGGAGTCTACTTCGACACGGATGGAAACATAAACTGCATGACGGCCGCTCCGTTCCAGCCGGTGACGGCCTTTCTCATTGTGATGAATCTGGCCGTCCCCACGGACGGCTTCGAGTGCTCGGTCTCCATGACAGGGGCTCCGCATTTCGTATTGTCAACCACGTACAACACCCTCTGTGGCGTCGAGCCCATCTCGGGAGCCCCGCAGTTCTATGAGTGCTTCGGCACGTCAGACTTCCCGGTTCCGGCGAACGGGGCCGTGGTTCTCGTGACCTGGTCGATCCTGCTCACGGCATCGATGGAGCTCCAGTTCCACATCGGCGGGTATTCGGTGCCGTCTCTGCCCGCCGGCCTGCCGGTTCTGGTGGGTGACGGCGTTGCGCGCTTCGGAGGGGTTGCTTCCGGCGATGTCAACCTGCCGGTGGCGGCGCTCAACGCGGGCAACTGTCCAGTGAGCGCAGAAGTCAGCGCATTCGGCGCGGTTAAGGGCCTGTTTCGGTGAAGTCGGGGGGCAACCCAAGTGCGGCGAGAGCGTAGGCTGAAGCAGGCGTGGTAGGCGGTATTGCCTAACCAAAGCTTGCAGCAGACGAAGCCGCCTGTCACGTCGCCTGCTTGCGCAGGCGCCGCGCCAGCCGTCTTCGCTGCTGAAGCTGGTGTTAGGCGAGTGAAGCCGCTGCCCGTCATTCGGAGGGAGGTCCACATGCAAGGCCATAGACCGCTCATGATCGTCGCGCTCATCGTGGCAGCTGCGATATCAGATTCTGTTTGTCTTGGCGACACATTCGAGACTGAGATTCCAATCGATAATAGAGTCAACCAACTCGACATTGACCTGGGAACGGCAGTCACGGGCGCAGTATCTATCACGATTTCGGCGTCGGGCCATTCCAGAGCTGCACTGGTTGACGAAGGTGAGTTTGATGCAACCGACTTGTGCCTTAACCCCCAGAGCTATCCCCCCGAGATGTATTTGCTGATCTCATCGGACGATGGAGCGCGCCTCGGAACTGCGTGGAATTTGAGTGATGACGGTTCATTTGCGATCGCGGATACGCTTCACTCAGAGACCGTATTCAATGATGGTCGCGCCCAGGTCGAACTTGAGTTCTGGTATCGCCTGTGGATATTCTATCAGGTTTGTGCAGCATCAGGGCATGCTTGCCCAACGTGCCAGACTCCCCAACTTGAATTTGATAACCCTCCGATTCTGAGAATTGAATACAATCCTCTCGTCGGACAGGCATCCGCAAGCTGGGGGAGCGTGAAGGCGGTCTATAGATGAGCGAGCCTAACCATAGCTTGCAGCAGATGGTCACGGTCGTCACGGTCCGTGCAGGGCACGGCCCGCGCCAACCGCGCCCACTGCTGAAGCAAGGTGTTAGGCAGGAATCACAGACAAGGGGGAGACCGCAGTGAAAACACTTGTGGCTCTGCTGCTGTTGGTCTTGGTGGCGCCGGTTGCAAGGGCCGGTCTCGATCCGGACGCTGATTCGTTCGGAGTCTACTTCGACACGGATGGAAACATAAACTGCATGACGGCCGCTCCGTTCCAGCCGGTGACGGCCTTTCTCATTGTGATGAATCTGGCCGTCCCCACGGACGGCTTCGAGTGCTCGGTCTCCATGACAGGGGCTCCGCATTTCGTATTGTCAACCACGTACAACACCCTCTGTGGCGTCGAGCCCATCTCGGGAGCCCCGCAGTTCTATGAGTGCTTCGGCACGTCAGACTTCCCGGTTCCGGCGAACGGGGCCGTGGTTCTCGTGACCTGGTCGATCCTGCTCACGGCATCGATGGAGCTCCAGTTCCACATCGGCGGGTATTCGGTGCCGTCTCTGCCCGCCGGCCTGCCGGTTCTGGTGGGTGACGGCGTTGCGCGCTTCGGAGGGGTTGCTTCCGGCGATGTCAACCTGCCGGTGGCGGCGCTCAACGCGGGCAACTGTCCAGTGAGCGCAGAAGTCAGCGCATTCGGCGCGGTTAAGGGCCTGTTTCGGTGAAGTCGGGGGGCAACCCAAGTGCGGCGAGAGCGTAGGCTGAAGCAGGCGTGGTAGGCGGTATTGCCTAACCAAAGCTTGCAGCAGACGAAGCCGCCTGTCACGTCGCCTGCTTGCGCAGGCGCCGCGCCAGCCGTCTTCGCTGCTGAAGCTGGTGTTAGCTGCTGAAGGGTGGGCATATGTCGTCATTTGTGTTGGCAATCGTCGCCATGATGATCTTGGTGCCAACTGTTGCCGCGGGCCAGGATCCCTTCATGATCGGAACGTGGGAGTGGATATCGACGAGCTACACCGCCGGTGGAGAAGACACTCCGGCCACTGTTAGCTACACCCTGCAAATATCGTTCAATGAGGATCACACGTTCCTCACATATCGCGATGAAGTCCCGCAGATGTCCACATACTGGGCTGTAGGTGAAGTCTATGCGCCACCTGCCTTCATCCAGTTTACCATGACCGGAGAAGGTGACACGTGGTGGGACATAGACTTCTCATACGACGGTACGCTGTACATGACACTTCGCGACTATCAAGCGCTGCCGTCCGGGAGCGTCGGGCCGAACACAAAGACCGAACTCTACCGTCAGCGATCTCCAGTTGCGACGGAAACATTCAGTTGGGGAGATCTCAAGGCGGGGTTTCGCTAGGATGTTGGGTCGGTGCGCAGCTAACCAGAGCTTGCAGCAGACGAAGCCGCCTGTCACGTCGCCTGCTTGCGCAGGCGCCGCGCCAGCCGTCTTCGCTGCTGAAGCTGGTGTTAGCTGGATACAGTGGAGGATCGTATGAGCGTTTTTGAGCCAGCAACTCAACAAGAAGTCGAGGCGATAGTTGCCGAAGGTCTTGAGCTATGCGTACCACAGCTCATTGAAACCTGGAACACTTTCCGAATCCCAATGCGGCGTGCGCCAATATCGAGGTATGGCGAAATGGGGTCCGTATGGATCGTGGCCCAACGCGGACAAGAAGTCATGTATTGGGAAGATATCGAAAAGGGATTCAATTTTTCGCCCGTCGGCGATGGCGGCGAAGTTCTGCAACATTATTGCAATCAAGACGGTCTGGAAATTGCGCTTAGAAAATGGACGGACGGCTTCGGCTATCATGGATACTGTCTTGGGCCGGCTGAGCCGTTGCCATGGGATGACCAGAGGTAAGTGGTGTTAGGCCATTAGTGCGTTGGAGGAGGAGGACATCTTTGGCCCGGGGCGCACTTGTCGTGATATTCACGCTGCTGGCTTGTCCTGTGCACCCGGGCGGCGGACCTGTCTATGTAGTCGTTCCCACGGACTCGAACTACGGACCGATTCCATCGCAGACCCTGGATGCACGTGTCGCGGCAGGCGAGGTTAGGTTCATGTTAGTCAGAGGAGCCTCTGGTGCTTGAGGTGAGGGAGGTAGCCGCGGAGCATCACGGCGAGGTGGCTGCGCTTTATAGCCGTGTTGGCTACGGCGGCGGAATCGGGCCCGGCGACACCGTAATCGGGGGGCGCTTGGGAGGCGAGATGGTCGCAGCAGTTCGTGTCGCCAACGAGAACGGCCACCTCGTCTTGCGCGGAATGTACATCGATGAGCGTCTGCAGCGCCAGGGGATTGGAAGCGCCCTGCTCGCTGCCGTCGACAGTTTCTTGGGCTTGCGGGGGTGCTGGTGCATTCCATATGCTCACTTGCGCGATTTCTATGCGGCTATTGGCTTCGGAGAACATTCCGCAGGAGAGCCGCCCGAGTTTCTTGTCAAGCGACTGGAGAGCTACGTCGCAGCGGGGCGGCCCGTGGTGCTCATGTGGCGGCCCGGAGAACCATGCAGTTGTGGACGACCTGACTAACCAGAGCTTGCAGCAGATGGTCACGGTCGTCACGGTCCGTGCAAAGCACGGCCCGCGCCAACCGCGCCCACTGCTGAAGCTGGTGTTAGCTGGACAGAACGCCGTCTATTGACATAATCCTCCGCTGGCGCTAGTCTTACCCGTAAGACGCCAGTTACAGGAGGCAAATATTTTGAAGCCGTCTACTACGCGAATGTCCTCCAAGGGTCAAGTGGTCATCCCCGAGGAGATCAGGAACCAACTTGGTCTGGAGCCGGGCACTCAGTTTATCGTCGTGGGGGACCGCGACGTTGTCATCTTGAAGGCGCTTAACCCGCCGTCGCTGGCCGATTTCGAAGGCCTGATCGGTGAAGCTAGGCGCCAGGCCAAGCGGGCCGGCATGACGAGAACGGCGGTTCGGAAGGCGGTTAAGTCCGCCAAAGGCAAGAATTGAAGGCCGTACTCGACACCAATGTGCTCGTGTCGGGAGTGTTCTTCAGTGGCCCACCTTACGAGATTTTGAGTGCCTGGCGGCACGGCCGGTTCAAGTTGGTGCTGTCGGCTGAGATTTTAGACGAGTATCGCGTGGTGGGACATCGACTCGCCGTGGAATATCAGGGCGTAGACATCGGCCCCATCCTGGCGTTGCTGGCCGTCCATGCCGAGTTCGTGGCTGCCCCGCCGTTGGTCACACAGGTCTGCGACGATCCGACGGACGACAAGTTCTTTGCCTGCGCACTCGCGTCAGGGTGTAAGCTCATCGTGAGCGGCGATCGCCACCTTCACAAGGCAAGCGGATATGCAGGTGTTCAGGTGGTTCGGCCGCGAGAATTCGTCACGAAGTATCTGGCAGGGTAGGCGCAGCTAACCAGAGCTTGCAGCAGACGAAGCCGCCTGTCACGTCGCCTGCTTGCGCAGGCGCCGCGCCAGCCGTCTTCGCTGCTGAAGCTGGTGTTAGATTGCGGATCCGCGGTACCATTGCGGCGACTGTACTTCCTGGGACTTCGCTGCTATCCTCATAGGACAGGATAGAGAGCGGCGAAAGGGCTCGACAGGTGGAAGCGCTTAATTACGAAAGACTTATTGACGTTTGCCGTGCACACGGCACGCGAAAAGTTGCGCTGTTTGGGTCCTTCGGGCGCGGCGACGCCGGTCCGGACAGCGATGTGGACCTGATCGTGGAGTTTGCTGGCCCGACCGGCTTGCTTGGTCTAGTCCGACTTGAGCGGGAGCTGACTGAAGTGCTTGGCCGCAGCGTTGATCTGTTGACGGAAGCCGCGATAAGTCCCCACCTGCGGGACCGCATTCTGCGCGAACAGCGGGTCATCTATGAAGCAGCGAACTGACCAGCTGTATCTGCAGCACATTCTCGACGCAATATCGACGATACAATCGTATCTGGAGGGCGTCGACGAAGAAGGATTTCAGGCGTCCAGCCTGTTGCAAGATGGCGCGATTCGTCAGATTCAGATTGTCGGCGAGGCGGCCAAGCGGATTTCGGCAGAACTGTGCGAGCGACATCCAGAGATTCCGTGGCGTGACATGGCCGGAATGCGGGACAAGCTGGTTCACGATTACTTCGGCGTGGACATCGGCATGGTCTGGATTACCGCCACAATCGACCTTGCTGAGCTCCACGCTCAGGTTGCTCGGGTTCTTTCAGAGTTCTAGGTCGGCAATCTAGCCAGAGCTTGCAGCAGACGAAGCCGCCTGTCACGGTCCGTGCTGGCGCACGGCCCGCGCCAGCCGTCTTCGCTGCTGAAGCCGGTGTTATACGGAGAATCGAGGTCGCGATGAATAGAGATCAGTGGCCGGCGGCATCTACGCTTGTATGTGGGACTATTCAGAGGATCGGTACTTCGAGAATCGTTGACGTACTCACGGCCATAAGAGGGATCTCGGCTGGTGATCTAGTTCAAGTCGAATACATGATGATCTTCTCGGCAATACGGAAGATTCACGCTGATGGTCTTTCTCTCAATCACGATTCGATTATCGATGAGATTCGCAAAGAGGAACCCGGCGGCCAATTCGGATTCGCTTGCATGGCTTTTGAGGACCTTTGGCAGAAACGAACTGAACTATCGGTAGGTGATAAGGAGCTTAGTAATGCAATTGCCGTTCTTGCCGAAATCAGTGCGAGCCGGAAAGGTGATTTTGGTGGCGAATGACAGATGGTGGGCCCGTGTGTGCCCCGTATAACAGACCGTTGAAGCTGACGGATCGTCCCTGTCACGGTCCGTGCAGAGCACGGCCCGCGCCAGGGCCGCCCGCAGCTTAACGGTGGTGTTAGGTGGATCATGGAGGTCTTGGGTGCGGAGATCGGTAATGAGCGTTTTGGCGTCATTGTTCGTTTGGTGGGCCGCGCTTGCCAATGCGGGTACCCCCGTAGGCGAGTTTACGATCGGCTGGGGTGTAAATGTCAACGACCCTGTCCAGCGACAGATTTCAGAAGCTATTGAGGAGTATCTTACGTCTAGCGATCCCTCCGTTCGGGAAGCAGGGACCGTCCTTTGGTGTGAGGAAGATCAGTCCAAGCGCCATCAGTACGACCTGACTGAACCTTGGGTCTACAAGGGAGTCCGGGCGACGCTTCTCGAAATCACACCTACTTCGACGGACAGCAGCGAGTACTGGATCAAAACCTTGTATGCGGCGACAGTTCAAAATGGGATTCAACCATTTGGCGTTCAGCGGTTGCTCGCCCGAAGAGAGTATGGCCGGTGGGTGCTATGCGGGGCATTAGATCGAATGACTTCCGCTTGGAATCGCCAGGTCGTCGGTGATATTTCGTACCGCTATCCCGATGAGTGGATTTTTGATCGGCGCAAAGCAGAGGTGGCTGCGGCATTCGTTGGCCGAGTCGCCACAGATTTTGGAGTAAGTGAAGGACCGCCGATTGAGTACTTCCTGGCGCCGACCCCGGAGGCGCTTGCCCGAACCATAGGTTTGGACTGGACCATTCCCGGCGTGCGGGGAAAGACCTATGCTTCAGATCGACTCATCTTTGTTGGCGACCTAGATCAAGGTGAAATGTACTTGCATGAGCTCGTCCACATCGTTTTGTCGCCGCTTGAGCCGGCAGATGGTTGGCACCCGCTCGTTAGCGAGGGTGTCGCATCTTGGCTTGGCGGTAGCAGGGGGTTAAGCTTTGCGGCGTTGATTGACGAGTTGTTGCAGTACCAGTTCGCCAACCCCGAGGTGGAGTTTCAGGAAATCGTCGATAAAACTCGGCACCGAGCCGAAGTCGGATACAATTCTGGGGCACTCATCATGGAATGTCTATTTCGAAAAGGTGGCGTGGTCGCGGTAAAGCGCGCTCTTGAGACGGTGGACTCAAACGAGGCGGTTTACTCACTCCTAGAGTCGGAATTCGGTATCGGCGAAGCGGGGGCAACTGAGTGGTGGCGAACGACGACCCGGGTGCTTGCTGACGAGAGCAAGTAATCAGGACGGCCACCTAACAAACGCTTGCAGTTGTCAACGCCACTCGTCACGGCCCTGGCTTGCGCCAGGCTCGCGCCAAGTGTCTTTGCAGCTGAAGCCAGCGTTATGTTGGTAGTCGGAATTAGGCTTGTGAAATGGCATTCTGGGTCATTGCAAACGGGGATTCGTCAGTGAGCATCCTTAAGCCGGTGTGAGAGGAATTTTCGCCAGGAAGAGGTCGCCTATGCTAAACTTGGTACCTCTTCCATTTAGCAGTTTACCGAAATTATTTAGGGAGGACGCAATGACACGGGTTTTCTGGATACTACTTGTTGCGGTCACCTCGTCCAGCCAGGTACATGCTCGTACTTGGCACCTTCAACCAGACGGAACCGGAGATGCGCCGACAATCGCCGCAGCAATTAATTCATCGGTGGCGGGTGATGTTGTAGAGTTGGCGTGCGGGACATATCATGAGGAAGGCATGTTCGTACGTTCCGGAATAACAATCCGAAGTGAAACGGGTCAACCGGAATGCGTTACGATCGAAGGACGACAACCGGTTAATCGTCCTGCGACTATCTTCAATTCTTTGGGGTCTGACGATACGACTCTACTTGAAGGATTGACGATCACGGGCGGCTTGGCCAATGACTACTTTTGGGGCGTCGTTGGAGGCGGTTTGGTCATTTCATCAGGCTCAAGTCTGGTGGTCAAGAAGTGCAATATTGTGGGTAATGTCGCGAGAGGGACAGGTGGTGTCCTGATCATTCAGAGCCACCCAACATTTATTGACTGTCTCATCGCGGAAAATGAGGCCACGTTGTCTTTCCCGGGTGGGGTGACTTTGGCCAACGGCAGCAGCCTGAGGGCTTACAATACCACCATTTTGTCAAACATCGCGGTTTCAAGGGTGGTTGACGGCCGGGTGGGGCCAGACTGTGAAGTGTATTTCTACTGTTGTGACATTGACCTTGCGGGGTGGGAATTCAACGGTTTTTATCAAGTTGATGATTCGAGTTGCGGACAAGTTCCAGCTGAAATACAAAGCTGGGGCTCAGTAAAAGCCTTTTACCGATAGCATCTCACTAGGCAGGGTGTGTTCAAGACCGACCAGGGCAAGTGTCCCTAATTCGTGGGGACATCATAACAAACGCTTGCAGCCGACAATCGCTTTTGTAACGCAGCTTGCTGCCGCAACCTGCGCGCCAAACCGGCGAAGCGCCGGACGCGCTTGCAGCTGAAGCAATCGTTACGTTGTTGGAATTACGGTAATTAGTTCTGGCCGGTCGTATTGCAGCAACTTGTCGATGTCAACATTTGACATATTTTGCTATTGTCTTTAGAATATCTGCCACGCATTAGGAGGTGCCAGGATGAATGTTTCCGTGGGCAAGGACTTCGAAGAGTTCGTCAAAGGTAAAGTTGCCAGCGGCGACTATGCTTCGGTCAGCGAAGTCGTGCGTGACGGGTTGCGTCTATTGCGGGAAAAGGACCTGATTCTCGAAGCCCGCCTGCAATCATTGCGCGGGGAGATCCAGAAGGGGCTCGACCAGGCCGACGCCGGCCAGTTGCTGGATGGGCCTGCAGTCATGGCCGAATTGCGTGAATTGATCAAGAACCGCATGCCATAGTATGCCGCGCTACGTCCTCGTCCCCGAAGCGCGCAAAGAGACCTGACGGAAATACTCGAATACATTGCCGGCGACAGCATCGAAGCGGCATTGCGTGTCCACGATCGTTTCACCGAGATCTTCGAACTCTTGGCGGACAATCCGGAAGCCGGGCACCTACGCGACGACCTGACCTCGCGCCCAGTTCGCTTCTTCCCAGTGTATTCATATCTGGTGGTATACTCTGCGGGCGTTCGCCCCGTCGAAATAGTCCGCGTCCTGGGTGCTGCCCGGGATGTCGAGTCGCTACTGAAGTAGACTACGTCGGCCGTGGGGAGACAACACAACCAGAGCCTGCAGCCGACGAAGCCGGCTTTCACGCCGCTTGCTGGCGCAAGCGCCGCGCCAGACGTCTTCGCTGCTGAAGCTGGTGTTGTATTGAATATTTTCCGCGATTTGCCCCGCGAGTCAGCTGTTCTGTGCCATCCGTGTTCTCTTGCCGAGGTGAATGAAATGTCAGAGAAACCGCGCACTTGTTCTGGAGATGCAGTGAATGCGATTTTGGCCATAGTTGTAGTTCTTTGCTCCGCGCCATTCGTGCAGGGTGCTGAGTTGCGGTGGCCGACAGAGGTTGTGAATGGCCAAATCGGCGCGTGGACTCCCGCGGCTGCGCTGGGCCGTCCGAACGGAACAATTGCGGAGTTTGATACCGGGGGCGCTTCCGCATCATATAGTTCCTTCGCCAGCGCTGAGACAATAGAATCGGCCGCGTTGTCCACGCTGCTGGGTGTATCTGAAAATGTTTTGGCCGGGGCCGATGTCATTTCATTCGAATACTGGGGGATCTCTTTTGAAGCATCGACTTGGACCTTCACGTCCGAAGGTCTCACGCACGTTGTCGACGCTCCGAGTGGCGCCATAGTTACCGGCTCAATCACAGAAGCCGCGTACATGGAGTTTTGGGGTATCGCGGGTGAGGCCGTAGCAAGTGATCTCGTACAATTTGTTCTCTTGGACTTGGGACCTTTGTCTGGTCTTGCGGCTGACCTTTCGGTGGAAGTGCGGGCGGTCGGGGGTGCATACGGAAGACCGGAGTTGGACGCGATCGGCCTTCTGCGAAGTGGCGCGGTGCCGGTCGAAAATCGAAGCTTGTCTCATATCAAGGCATTGTACAGGTAGTCTGAGAAATGTGAGGGCAAGCGGTTGAGCGCGAGCTAGGGGGATCAATATAGCCAATGCTTGCAGCAGATGGTCACGGTCGTTACGGTCCGTGCAGAGCACGGCCCGCGCCAACCGCGCCCACTGCTGAAGCCAGCGTTAGGTGGCCCCGAGCCTGCTCCGTGTGGCGAAGGGGCCCACACGAAGACTGTGCGGAGGAGTTATCTTGACGCTCTTGTGCAGCTGCTCGCGGGGGCCGGCCATTGGTTCGCCTCCCGTGTGGACTTCGCGCTCCGGCCTGCGCCGTTCCGCATTGCATGGTTGCGCTCGATGCGGAGGGTATCGCAACATCCACGTGACGACCCGTCCTCCGACACGCCGATTGCATGGGAGCCGCACCTGCATATGAAGACGACTGCCGCAGTACTACTCGCGCTATCCCTCCTCGTCACCAGCGTCGGCGCTCAGGAGGAGGTGACCCGATTGGTGATCGACCAGGATCTGAACTCGTATTCGGCGCGCTACGACCTGAGCACGCCTCTGGGATCATTCATCACGTTCAAACAGCTGCAGGCCGATGGGCGGAGAGGTCGCTACGGCGCGGTGAATTCGTATCGCATCCGGGGTGCGTTCCCCTCGGCGGGCGCTCCTGACGCCGTCATCACCGAGGACCGCCGATCGAAGATCCTCGACAGCCACATCACCGAGGTGCTCGTCTACAAGGACTCGGTTGCCGCGGTGCTAAGTCCGTTCTCCGTCGCGCCAATGTACGTGATCTATTACTACAGCTTAGAAGACGGTGTATGGCTCGGAGCGGGCGAAGACCTCGGGACTGACCTGGAAGACGCGCGGCGAGTGTTCCGGGACAAGGCCCCTGGATTCAGTCGCATCATACCGAAGATCGCCCAACTGAAGGCCGAACCGAGGGGGGAAGGCGAGCTCGTCGCGTACCTCCGGAACACCGGGCAGCCCCCCCAGGAGTTCCTGTTAGACGCTGTGGCGTCACACAGGATTGTTGTCTACGGGGAACTGCACCGGCGGCAGTCGTCCTGGGATCTGTGGGAGCGCGTCGTGTCAGACCCGAGGTTTGCTCAGCGTGTGGGCACCGTATTTCTCGAACTGTCTGCCGATCGGCAAGTGGACATGGACAAATTCTTCAGTGGGCGCGATCCGGACGGTGAGCGGATCCTGGAGATTTTCCGAAGCGTGCAACTGAATGGATGGTACGACCGGGGAATGTACGAGTTCCTGATGGCGCTCTGGGACCGGAATCATGCGCTGCCCGAACGTGAAAGAATCAGAGTCATCCTGGTCGATGAGCCGCGACCCTTCAACTCGTTCCGGACCGCCGAAGACCTCGAGGCGCACTTCGACTCCATCCCGGATCGCAACGTGCAGATGGCCCGAATTGTCGCCGAGACGGTCCAGCACGACACGTCAAACAGGAACAGCGTGTTCATCGTCGGAGCAGCACACGCCTTCAAGTCGGCGGTTCCCGGGATCGCGGTTGGAAACCGGCGATCTCAATCTTCTCCGTCCGCAGCGGCCCAACTGGTGACGATCTTCTCCGACGCGGACGTGTTCACGATCTTTCCGCATATGCCGATCCTCTCCAACAACGGGACCGTCCATGGCAGGCCAAGGCACGGCGCCTTCGACCGCGCTTTTGCTCAGTTGGGGAACCGTCCGATCGCCTTCGACCTGCGCAAGAGTCCGCTGGCGGACGAACCGTTCGACGGAATCTATGAGATCACCTATGCGGAGCAAGTGGGCAGCTACGGCGAGAACTATGACGCCTATCTCTTCCTGGGGCCGCTGGAAGATGAGGCAGAGGAGTACTTCCTCTACGATGTCCTCACAGACAGCTTCGTGGTGGAGCTGAAGCGTCGCGCCGCGATTTCAAAGGGAAGTCTCGAAGCGTGGTTCGGAGTTGACACGGAGACACGCGAAGCCATCATCGATCACTACATCCAGAGGCTCGAAGGGAAGAAGCGCTGGCCGATGCTCAGTCGGCAGAAGTGACGCTCCTGCAGGCCCTGTTCCGGGTCGTGGCCGTCCATCCCGAGGGAGTACTCGCTCCACGAGCCACCTAACACGCGCTTGGAGCGGCCGAACGCGCCGGTCCTCCGGTGTGAAGTGGTCGAATGTGATCAGCGCGTACGCCACTCAAGCACGGGTCGTTAGGCCGCCAATGAAAACGATGGTAATGAAGTTCTTAGGGTTGGCGCTGGTCTGGACGCTCTGTGTCTCATGCATAAAAGAAGATGGCCAGATGCGGCAGGCCGAGCAGAACATTTCCTATTCGGTAGTTGTCACCAGCTTCGATCCTGACTGGAAAATCCGCGGTATCAAGGCCGTAAGAGAAGCAACAGGGCTCGGGTTGGCGGACGCGAAGGATCTCGTCGAACAAAATCTGTCGATCGTTAGGAGCGGGCTATCAAAGGCGGATGCCGAGGCACTTGAGCGGACGCTTGAAAAGTCCGGGTTAGAAATCGAAATAAGGGCGGAGTGATGGTGGTTCGCAGGCCAACAAGTACCTGCACCAGACAATCGCGTCTGTCACGGCCCTGGCGGGGCCAGGGCCGTGACAGCCACACTTGCAGGTGAGGCCAACGTCAGGCAGTGCGGCGTGTCATTTGGGTGCTCGCCGAGGCCCGGCGCTGGTGCTTGACGCCTATAACGGACCCCATTATAATGAGGCGTATGATACTGTCATTCCGCAATGCCGGCACGGAAGACATCTTTGACGGTATCGCCACTGGCGTCGCGCGAAGATGCTGCCCGCAGGTGCTTTGTGTGGTTGCGCGCAGGAAACTCGACCAGATCAACCGCGTTCGGGATGTAGCTGAGCTGAAAGTGCCCCCTGGCAATCACTTGGAGCGGCTGAAGGGGGACCGCACGGGACAACACAGTATCCGGATCAATGAACAGTACCGGAACTGTTTCGTTTGGAAGGACGGCTATGCCTACCAGGTCGAAATCACGGACTACCACTAGGCCCGGTCCTGGCCGGCTGCCGCGCAGGCGTCCGCCGACGCACCCCGGAGAGATGCTCCTCGAGGAGTTCGTGAAGCCGATCGGGGTGACTCAGGTCGAGTTGGCACGGCGGTTGGGTGTCTCGTATCCGCGGCTGAATGAGATCATCAAGGGACGCCGGTCCGTAACGCCTGATTCGGCGTTGCGCCTGTCGCGGGTTGTCGGCATGTCCGCCGATTTCTGGTTGGGGCTGCAGCACGATTGGGATCTTTGGCAGGCGATGAACGGGCCGAATGCCGCTGAGATCAGGCGCCTGAAGCCACTCGTTGGCGACAGAGGCGGTGTTGCCTAGCCAGAGCTTGCGGCAGACGAAGCCGCCTGTCACGTCGCCTGCTTGCGCAGGCGCTGCGCCAACCGTCTTCGCTGCTGACGCCAGGTGCTATTTCTACAGGAGAAGACGATGAATCGCACATGCCCGCAGTGCGGACGCAACCAAGTACGTCTGCAGTATCTCGGGTACGGGCGGTTCGCCACCGTCCCCTGTTTCTACTGCCATACGCACCTTGCTATTGACTTCAGAGCACGTGTGGTTCTTTGGAGCATAATCGTAGGATCGATGTTCCTCGGCGCTATTGTGACGGATGCTGCCCAGCGGTGGTATATCCTTCCGGCGTTTCTGGTAGTAGGACTAACGATAGGTGCCCTAGTAGTGTCGACGATCGGAAAACTCGAAGTTGCTTCGAAATACCCACACAGCGGAGTCGAAAAGTGACAGGCCGTCCAAGCTGACAGTCGGCTCAGCCACGTCGCTGTCAAGAGCCAGCGCCGCGCCAGAACCGCCCGCAGCTTAACGCGAGGGTGTTAGACAGGAGGAAGTGCGGCATTGACGGTCTCATCGTCTGTGGTTGTAATATTGTTATAACCTAGGGGGTCGAGATGATCAAGCAGCTGCGCAAAGTTGGCAATAGCAACGCGTTAATCCTCGACAAGCCGATTCTCGAACTCCTCGGAATCGAGGAAGACGGCCAGGTTCAGCTGACCATTCAAGATGGCCTGTTGATTGTCGCGCCTGCGAATCCCCGCCCGTTGACGCCGGACGACCTTCAAGTCCATTTGGACTACGTCGCGAAGAAGCGCCGGGGAGCGCTGAAGCGACTGGCGCAATGATGGAAGGCCCGGTCTTCGTCAGCGTCAACGACGCCATCGCCATCCATCGTCGCATGGTCGACGAATTTGGCGGTGATCCTGGTCTGCGTGACCGTGGCCTGTTGGAGTCAGCCCTCGCGATGCCCAAGGCAGTGTTCGACGGTGACTACCTCCACGTGGACCTGCCGCGCATGGCCGCCGCCTACCACTATCACCTGTGTGCCAATCATCCGTTCATTGACAGCAGCAAGCGTGTGGCTGTGGCGGTTGCAGAGGTCTTCTTGAGAGCCAACGGGTTGCACTTGGTGGCCACCGACGACGAGATCGTTGAGCTTACTCACGGCGTGGCAAGCGGCATGACGGGAAAGCCCGAAGTCACACACTTCCATGTGGATCGCGTGAGCGAACGCTGATGCCGGGCCGCGAGGCCAAAGTCCGTATCCAGGGGAGTGGGGGCTGTCCAGCCAGCGCTTGCAGCAGACGAAGCCGCCTGTCACGGCCCTTGCTTGCGCACGGTCCGCGCCAGCCGTCTTCGCTGCTGAAGCCGGTGTTATGTTGTTGGAAACATGTCGCTTAATCTCGGTCCGCTGTGGTGCCATGTCAAATATTGACATTTGTTGCCATTCGGGATGGAATACCAACAAGGCATTGAAAACGCGGGGGTTCCAGGATGAACGTCTCTGTAGGCCGGGACTTCGAGGATTTCGTCAAGAGCAAGGTCGCCAGTGGCGACTATGCGTCCGTCAGTGAGGTCGTGCGCGATGGACTGCGCCTCCTGAGGGAGAAGGACCTGATTCTTGAGGCCCGCCTACAAGCGCTGCGCGGTGAGATCCAGAAAGGGCTCGACCAGGCCGATGCTGGCGAGTTGCTGGACGGGCCAGCCGTCATGGCCGAATTGCGTGAGCTGATCAAGAGCCGCAGGCCATAGCATGCCGCGCAATTTTCTGGTGCCCGAAGCTCGTAAGGATTTGACGGAAGTTCTCGAGTACATCGCCGGTGATAGCGTCGAAGCCGCGCTGCGTGTCCACGACCGCTTCATCGAGATATTCGAACTCCTAGCGGCGAATCCGGACGCCGGGCATTTCCGCGCTGATCTGACAACGCGCCCAGTCCGTTTCTTTCCCGTGTACCCATATCTCGTAGTATACTCTGCCGACACTCGCCCCCTTGAGATCGTCTGTGTACTCGGCGGCGCACAAGACGTCGAGTCGATCTTGAAATAGACGGCTCCGGCCCGCGAGGGCGGGCAACATAACCGGCGCTTGCAGCAGGCGAAGCCGCCCGTCACGGCCCTTGCTTGCGCACGGTCCGCGCCAGCCGTCTTTGCTGCTGAAGCCGGTGTTAGGTGTATCTGTGAATATTCGGCAGACCGCGTCGTATGACGAAAGCCAGCTTACGGAAGCCTCGCGAGAATTTGCTTCGGAGTTGTTTGCGCGGTTTCCTGAGTTGAGGCAACATGCCGAAATGGAGCGCTTCGACAGCGCGAGTGACTGGTCGCTGGTTGTCAGTATTCGTTCACCTAGCGACGAGGAAATGATTGTGTGCCTGGAGTGGGGGACTGTCCCAACAGTCTATTGGGGCCACGGGCATTGGCATGACGGAGATGAAAGCGTGGCTGAGGATGCGCTCGATTTGATCGCGGGAATTTTCGACGATCGCTTGGTCATGTATTGTCCGCCCGGATACGACAGTCAGCCGGCACCTTTTCTGATGGACAGCCCCACTCAAGAGCAGTTACTCGAGGCACTTACAGATCCACGTTATCCGGATTGCGCAAAGTTGGTATCTTGGAGCGGACGCCATGACCGGTTGCTGCGACTCAAGGACATGAATGGGTTGGAGAACACCTAACTGAAGTTTGCACCTGTCAAAGCCGTACGTCACGCGCCGTGCTGGCGCACGGCACGCGCCAAACAGCTTTGCAGGTGAAACAAACGTTAGGCGGTCTGAGGCTTTGCATAAACACCCGCCGGTTCGTAGTCTCAGGTGACGGATTTTCCGGCGCATAGTAGGCGGAGGTAGATCATGATATTTTCGGAAGTAAAACGAAGGCCGGCGGTGGCCTTACTGCTCGTTGCGGCTACTGCGCTTCTTGTAGGTTGTGGTTTCTCGGTAGACGACCCTGATCCGGAGCTTTCCGGTATGCATCCCCGGAACTACGTTGAATCGTTATCTGTCCCTGCTGACCTAGATACTGTGTACTTACTGGTTGGAACGTCAGAGCGCAGAGGTGACCTGTCGCCTGCTAAGTTGTTTTTTGAGGCAGCGCCATCATCCGAAGGCATTCTAAGGTTTGAAATACTGGTCACCGGACTTGTGTTTGACAAAACTCGTCGAGCAGTCGTCGAGAACCAGTGGTACGGCGATACGCTTCGCGTGTGGTGCGGTTATTCGCCCTCGGTGGTTTTAGGCTTGCAAGACAAGTCGGGCATGGCAGACCCCGTTGAAGACCCTTGGCTGGTACCCGGCCGAGTTGATGTTGGCGTGCCAAGTGGCGTTGCAGTGAAATATGTTGGGCACTGGTATGAGTAGGGTGCCGCCCAACAAGCGCTTGCAGCCGACAATCGCGTCTGTCACGCCTTGTGCGAGGTGCACAAGCCGCGCCAGCCACGCTTGCAGCTGAAGCAATCGTTGGGCATGATTTCGACTTCGAGTGGGAACTTTCATGTGTGAATACTATATCCTCTAGCTCAGGCGGATAGAGGGTAGAACTGTGATCGCTCTCTTTGCGGTTTCACTTCAACAAAAACAAGGCTGATCCTATGAAACATTTTATTCTGGCTTCGACTCTGATTCTAATTGCGTCTGCGGGCCTTGCTCTAGCAGATCAGGAGACAGCAGAATCCACTGATGCCAGCGAAAAGCTCAGGGAACTCGAATCAATGCCCGTGGGCATTGCCGTATCCCATACTCCTAGCCCGGTTCGATACACTCTCAATCCTTCCAATGTCAGTGGCGTTGAGTGGCAATTCAGCACAACAGTTTCTGCTGTGGGAGGACCTGTGACAATTGTCGAATATGGCTACTTCGTTGAGCGGAATGAACAGTGGGATTTCAACTACGAAAACGAACTGCCGCTGTCCTCCTCGTCCAGTGACTTTGCCAGTGAATTCGACTGCCCAAACGCACTGATGATACCGGGAAGCTCGTACACCCATCCCGAGAATCGAAGCGCGATAGATTGCATACCGGAGCAACTCGTTAAGTGGTACTTCATTGGCATAGATGCAGATGGGAATCGGGTCAAGGGAGAAGCCGGCGTAAAGTTGATCACTGAGCTCGACCCTGGCGTGCACGGCCCCCAGAATTGATGTCCCGTTTGGGGGTATGCCCAACAAACGCTTGCACCTGACAACCGCGCCTGTCACGCTTGCAGGTGAAGCTGACCACATGCAGACGAGGTGATTGCGTTGCCGCCCGAAGTTCGAATTCGACCATACAGGCCCGATGACGCCAGCGGCTTGTTCGAGGCCGCGAAGGAGTCTGTTGCCGAGGTGAACTTGTGGCTTTCTTGGTGCCATCGCGACTACTCGATCGAAGAGGCGCAGCAATGGTCGGCTGCGCAGGCGCTCGCGTTCGAGCAGGGGCGCGAGTACGAATTCGTGGTAACCGATGACAACGGGCGCTTCCTGGGTGGCTGCGGCCTGAACCACATCAATTGCGCCGACCGCGGCGCAAATCTTGGGTATTGGGTGCGAACCACGGAAATGGGCCGCGGCGTTGCACTGCAAGCGGTTCGTAGGGTCGTGGAGTTCGCATTCACGGCAACCAACTTGGAGCGGCTGGAGATCGTGTGCGCGGTCGGGAATCGCGCCAGCCAACGGGTAGCGGAAAAGTCAGGCGCTGCGCGCGAGGGCATAGCGCGCGGACGGATCTATTTGCGCGGACAGCCGTGCGACGCAGTCATATACTCGATTCTGCGATCGGACGCAGCGACTGTATAGCCAGAGCCTGGAGCAAACGAAGCCGCCTGTCACCGACCGAGCCGGCACAGGACTCGCGCCAGACGCCTTCGCTGCCGATCCGACGGCGTGCTGTTTCCCCGGCTGCCGCACCCGGCGAGCGGGGTGCTCAGCTATTTCCACCATGACTATCTGGAGTTGGGCAGGTTGCGGGGGTTGTGGCAACATCGAACGGATCTCGACGCAGTGTTCCGGTTATGACGCTGATGTCCTGGTTCACACGTCACCTGAGTGCGCCGTCGCCGCGCCCGCCGGCTGCGCTGCCGGTGCAGGGTGGTGCCCGGGCAATGCCCTCCGGTATGCGCCCCTCAAGGAACCGTCGGACTCGGGGAGACTACCGATGAAGCCATTGGCCACCGCTCGCCTCGCCCTGCCTGTTGTCCTCGCCGCTGCCTGCGGGCTCTGCGGAGAGCCCGCACGCGCCCAGTTCCGGGTGCCGATCGAACACACCCTGGTCGGACGGCTGCTGTTGCCGCCCGGATCCGGCAGCCGCGGCGTCGAGATCCTGGCGAGAACAGAAGCAGGCGGCCGCGAGCCCCGCACCACGTGGGTGCTCTTCGATGAGCAGGGGTTCTTCTCCCAGACGCTCAGGGACACATTGACCAGCGTCACGGTGACGGCAGGCGACGAAGTCCATCGGGTCGATGCCGGAGACCTGCCCGACGCCGATCAGGGGAGGCGGATCGACCTGGGCGTGATCGACCTGCGCGATCGATTGATGCGCCATCACTTGACGGTACGAGCGGCCGACGGCAAGCCGGGAGAGATCAGGGTGGGCATGTTTTCCGGCCCGCCTCCGGTGGGTCCCTGGGGTGAGCCCGTGTCCCTGGGGTCGCGGCAGTTCCCACCCATTGCCCTGGGCAGCGACGTGGAGTGGCTGTTGCCACGCCGTGCGCAAGGGGTCCACTTCCTGGTCGAGCGGCCCGCCGGACCAGGCCGCGGAATCGAATGGCGCAGCGGGGAGCAGCGCCTCTTCGGTCCGTACGCGTCGGCGGGGTTGCCAGCCGAACTGATCCTGGAATGAGCAGTCGCCGCACCCGACGAAGCGGCCCGCCTCGGCCCGTGCTTGCGATCGGATCGCGGCAGCCGTTGTCGCCGGTGCCGCGAGATGCTATGGTGTTGAAACCATATCGATCGCTCTTGGCCGATCTGGCGGTCATGTGGAGCATCGGTGTTCGTTGCCGTTCCGGATAGAATGCGGCCGAGTGACTGGGGCGAATGAAAGCAGCGCGACGTATTCGGATTGGGCGTTGAGAGGCAGGAGTTGGCTGGGCTTCTGAGGGATGTCCACAAGGCCTCTGACTCCAGTAGGCGCCACCGCCGGCCGCGATCCGCGCTTGCGCGAGACCCGCGCCAGCCGGGCCCATTGCTGAAGCCGGGTGTTGGCGAATCGGGAACGGTGATGCCGGTGCGCATCCTGGCTGCTGCCGCGTCACTGATGCTCGCCTCGCTGCCTCTTGCGGCGAGCGGCCAGGCGCTGTGTCTCGAGTACGACGTCAATGTGCCGGCGTACGCGGGCGCACAGGACACCGATCACGAGCAGTACTCCACCAGCCGTGGCGTTGCACTTGGAGTAGGTTGGCTGTCGCGTCGCTTTGAGGCCGGCGTCGGGGGACACCGCTGGCGCGTTCGCGTGGGATATCAGGCGCACGGTACCGAGTGGCGGACCAGCAACCCATACAACGGCAAGGTGTCGGCGACGACCATCGAGATCGGGCACGATTGGTACGTCCTGCATATAGGGTCGGCAACCTGGTCCATGGGGGCGGCCATCGGTCCGGTCTTCGTTTCGAGCAAGAGCGAATCCTATTCGAACCCCTGTGACACGCCGTTCTGCAATCTACCGGATGGCGGTTGGGTTGCGTCCGGAATCGGTTGCCTTGAGCTGCCGCTATCGCCTAACGTGGCGCTCTCATTCGGTATACGGAGCCGGATCTCGGGGCCAGATCGAACGGAGATCTTCCCGTTCGCGCCCGGCCTGGTGTTCTCGTTGGGGGTTGAGTTGAGCGGAAGCCGGTGAGGAGTGCCCGTTGTCGCCAACCAGAGACCGCCGCAGACGTTGCGGCCTGACGCGAGGTCTCCTTGCAGCGGCGCCAGACGAGCCGTCCACGCTGTCTGGGCGTGGTGTGGTGCTATGGGGGCGACGGAATCGAAAGGCGGCAATGTCCTGGTGAACGCACGGATGTCCCATACTTGGGGAACGCTGTTCTTCACGCTTTGTGCCGCGCTGGTCTGCTCGTGTGCCCCGACGAACCGGCTCGAAGGGCCGCGAACGCCGTCGACGACGTTCATGACACCACGGATTCGTCCATCCAAGGCGGTCCAGCCCTGCGACAAGCCCGACCGGAATGCGACGCTGGTGTACCGGGCGGAACCCGAGTACACGGCCGAAGCCGAAGCGGATTCGATGTCGGGAGCCGCCATGATACGCGTGCTTGTCATGCCGGACGGGAGCGTCGTGGAAGCGATACTCCACGCAAGCAGCGGCTTCGACGTACTCGACGAGGCAGCGCTGAAAGCGGCAATGAGATGCACCTTCGAGCCCGCCATGATCGACTGTACTCTGCGCGACGCCATCGTCGGCTTGACCTTCCGCTTTCCGCCGGCAAGGGATGCGGGACGGCCGGGGGCGCGATAAGGCGGCTTTCGGTCCGTGCGGTTGGCGCGCGATCGGTGCGTGGCGCTACGCAGAGATTGCTGCCAACTCTCCGCCCTGCGACAAGGCGTTCATGACTTACCCCGAGGAGGCCCAGCGTGAAGCGAGTGACCGGCATCGGAGGGATCTTCTTCAAGGCGAAGGATCCGAAGGCGCTCGGCGATTGGTACCGCCGGCATCTGGGCCTGGACGTGGAGGAATGGGGTGGTGCCGCGTTCCGCTGGGCGACCGACAATCCGTCCGGGGCGGGAACCACGATCTGGAGCCCGTTCAAGGACGACAGCGACTACTTCGCGCCCAGTACGGCGCCGTTCATGGTCAACTTCCGCGTCGCGGACCTGCACGCCCTGCTGGCCGCGCTGCGCGACGAAGGCTGCCAGGTCCAGGACAAGGTCGACGAATCTGACTACGGCAAGTTCGGCTGGGTGTTGGACCCCGAGGGCAACAAGCTCGAGCTCTGGGAGCCGCCGGCGGGCCAGTAGTCGCGCGAGTGTCCGCATCGGCGGCGGGGAGGGGGACGATGAGAGTCACCGAGCACACCCCGGACAAGCTGGTCGTGGTCAACCGCCCAAGGCTTGCGTTCGGGATCGCGATGGGCCTCGGGATCCTGGCCTTGGCGGGAGCCCTGTACGCGGCCGTAGTCCAGGGCGAGGGGGCGACCAAGGACAATCTCTTCGGCATCATCCTGGGCCCGCTGTTCGTGGGCGGCAGCCTGCTGCTCTACCGCGAGACGACGACGACCCTCGACCGGTGCGCCAACCTTGTGGACTGGCAGCAGCGCGGCCTGCTGGTCCGGAAGGCACACCGCGCGCGGCTCGACCAGGTGCGGGACGTGGTCATCGGGCGTCCGGTGTCGGATCAGAGCGGGGGCGCCACGTGCGTGTCCATCATCCTCGAGGACCGGGCCCTGCCCCTGATGTACGGCTTTTCGGCGCTCTATCGGGACCCAGCCGTGCGCGATGCGATCCGGGAGTTCATTGCGCCGGGCGGGGCCTGACGGCGTCGCCGCTCCGAATCCGTGGCCACGTGACGGGCACGGTGGTAGACTGCGCGGCGCAACCCATCGACACGGGAGTGGATCATGATCGATACAACCTGGCGGCGGCGCGCGTGGGGCGCGTTGACACTGCTGGCGCTGGTGGCCATTGCCGCCGCGTGCTCGAATCCCGGCCGCGATGCCGCCGGCACCCGTCAACACGGAGCGCCGGCGGCCACCCCGACGGCCACGCCGGCCACCGGTGTGGCGGCCGACCCCGCCGCCGCGCCGGCGGACGACCTCGGCTCCCTGCCCGCCACGTTCAAGGGTGAACTGCCTGGTGCCGGCGGCCCCATCATCTGGCATCTGGACCTGCTGAACGAGGGGCGCTACCAGCTGCGCCTGACCCACGTCGGCCAGCCCGAGCCCGCCAGCTTCGACGACATCGGCCGCTGGCTGCGCGAGCCCGGCACCGGCCGGCTGGTCCTGCGCGGTGGTCGCGAGGCGCCGGTCTTCCTGCTCCCGGTCGATGGTGGCGCCGCGCTGCGCAAGCTGGACCTGGAGGGCCAGGTCATCGAGTCGGAACACAACGACCGGCTGGTGCGGTTGCCTGCGGCCGCGCCGATCGAGCCGCGCCTGCTGCTGACCGGCATGTTCACCTACGTGGCGGACGCCGCGGCGATCACGTTGTGCGCGGACGACCGGCGGCTGCCGGTGGCGATGGAGGGCGACTACCGGGCGCTCGAGGGAGCCTACCTGCAGGCGGAGCCGCAGCCGGGACAGCCGCTGCTGGCGACGGTGGAGGGGCTGGTCGCGATGCGGCTCTCGGCGGAGGAGAGCCAGGGGCCGCGGCCCACGCTGGTCGTGGAGCGCTTCGTGTCGGTGCGGCCCCGCGAGACCTGCGGCACGCCGCTGGCCGACAGCCCGCTGCGCGGCACCTACTGGAAGCTGGTGCGCCTGGGCGACGCCGCCGTGGCTGCAGCCGACGGGCAGCGCGAGGCGAGCCTGGTGTTCGACACCGAGGAGCCGCGCGTCGCCGGCAGCGGCGGCTGCAACCGCATCAACGGCGGCTTCGAGCTGGAGGGCGAACAGCTGAGCTTCGGCCGCATGGCCGCAACCAGAATGGCGTGTCCCGACGGCATGGACCAGGAGCAGCGGTTCCTGGCGGCGCTCGGCAACGTGAAGAGCCACCGCATCCGCGGCAGCCATCTCGAACTGCTGGACGCGGCCGGCCACGAGGTGGCGCGGTTCGAGGCGGTGGCCCTGCGGTAACGCTACGCCAGAGTCCGACCGGCGGCGGTGGCGCGGTGCCGCCGCCGCTGCCGTACGATCAGCGCGGCCACCAGGATGCCCACCGCCACGCCCGCCAGCGGCACCAGCACGGCGATGGCCGCCAGCACGAAGGACCCGGCCGTCTCCATGGTGGCGAGGACCGGGTTGCCGAAGCCGGCCGTTGTCGCGGTGGACCCGACCCTCAGCATCGCGTTGAGTCCATGGAACAGGCCGGCCGTGCCGCCGCCGGCAATCAGCGCCAGCGACCAGCGCAGCAGCGGCGACGCTTCACCCAGAGCGCCGGCCATGGTCAGGGCGCCGGCCCCGACCGCCAGCGGCGCGGCCACCACGTCCAGCGCGTGGTCCACCCAGGGGACGTGCGCCGCGAGCACTTCCAGGGCCGTCGCCGCCCCGAACGCCACCAGCGCGGGGGTGGCGGCAAGCCAGGCAAACCCCGGCGACGGGTCGAACCAGCCCAGCCGCGCGGCCGCACCCATGACCAGCAGGGGCACGAAGACCCGGAAGCCGCAGGCGGCCGCCAGGCCGACGCCGATCAGGATGCCCAGTACGTTGTCCAGATCCACGGCGCACTCCTGCGGGCCCGGTCCCGGATGACAATGGTCCTCAACATCGGTCCCCGACAGGCTCCCGGCCAGGGGCCCGATGCCGGCCGGGAACGGATTTGCTACCCCGCCGACCCCCCACCATATTCGATCGGTGCCCGCGACGCCGCACGGAATCGAACCCTGCCAGGTGGTGCGTCCGATGTTCAACCAGATGATCGTCTCCATGCTTCCGGTGGTGCCGAAGGGCATCATCCGCAAGGTCTCCATGCGCTACATCGCCGGCGATTCGCTGGCCGACGCGATCGGCACCGCGGCGCGCCTCGACCAGCAGGAGAAGGCCTGGTCGACGATCGACGTACTGGGCGAGTTCGTGGAGGAGCGCAGCGTGGCCCTGCGCAGCAAGGCCGAGAGCCTGCAGGTGCTGGAAGCGATCCACGAGCGGAAGCTGAAGGCGGCGGCGGGACTCTCGCTGAAGCCAACCAGCCTGGGGCTGGGCATCGACGCGGACTTCGGCACCGACAACATCCGCGAAGTGGTCGCGCGCGGTCGCGATCTGGGCATCTTCGTCAACATCGATATGGAGAACAGCCCGTACACCGACGCCACCCTGCGCGCTTACCGGAAATTGCGTGACGAGGGCTACACGAACGTCGGCGTGGTGATCCAGGCCATGCTGCACCGCAGCGAGCAGGACGTGCGCGGGCTGCTGGACTACCAGCCGGTGGTGCGCCTGTGCAAGGGCATCTACCGCGAGGCCCGGACGATCGCCTACACCGAGCGCGAGGACGTCCGCGCCAACTACCGCAAGCTGCTGCGCATGATGCTCGACGGCGGCTTCTATCCCGCCATTGCCACCCACGACGATCCGCTGATCGACGACGCCCGCGCGCTGATCCGCGAGCGCGGCCTGAAGCCCGACCAGTACGAGTTCCAGATGCTGCTGGGCGTGCGCGAAGGCGTGCGCCGACGCCTGCTGGCCGAGGGACACCACCTGCGCGTGTACGTACCGTTCGGCGAGGACTGGTACGGCTACGCCACCAGGCGGCTGAAGGAGAACCCGGAGATGGCCGGCATGATCGCCAAGGCCGTGCTGCTGGGTCGCTGAATCCCGCTTCGTTGCCCTGCCGCCCTGCCGTCACCGGAGGCAGCAGTGTCCCAGTTCCAGCCTGCCGCGCGCCAGTTCGCGCCGTCCGTCCGTCGCGCTGACCGTCACTACGTAAAGGTTGTTGCCGTCGCAGGCGCACGGCGCCAGGTAGCCCACCTTCGGCTTGTGGCCGCTGCCATGGTTGGCCGCGATGGCCACACCGGGGAGCAGGCCGGTCGACCGTTCACGGACCGATGGCACGCTTGCCGTGCCGTCGCCGCTGACGACCACGCGCAGCGTGCCGTGGTGGTGGGGCCAGCCCAGGCCCTGCGCCGTCACGTCGACGAAGCGGACCTCGAGCCAGCGCGTCCCGGCCGGTACGCCGCGCACCGCGAGCGCGGGGCTGAGTCCGTCGCCGCCGCACTCGCGGCAGCGGCCCGACGGCGGGATGCCGCCGGCCGTCCAGGCCGCGTCGGTGCAGGTCACCTGCAGCGTGGCAGCGGGAGTGGCGTTGCGGGTGCCTGCACAGCCTGCGGACATGAGCGCGGCAGCACCCACAAGTGTGAGAACGAGGCGCGACGTTGGCATCGAGGCCCGCCTTTCCCGGGCGACCTGGAAACGCCGCCCGGCTGGGATGCGTTACGCAGCCGCAGGGGCGCGGTTGCGCCGGCGCAACAACCGCCGCGCGGGCCGCGTCATACTGGAGTGCGCGCCTTGCAGAACCAGGACCTCCCCGCTCTAGAATCGAGGTCGTGATGCGACGAACTGCCGTTGTCCGGGTGCTGGTGGTCGGGATGGTCCTGGGTCAGGTGACGGGGCTTGCGGCTGCCGCGACCGAGGCCGCCACGCCCGGGTCGGAGGGCCTGCCGTCGGCACTCGAGGCGGCAAGGCTGCGCGCGCGCCTGGAAACGGCGCTGGCCGCAGCGGCCTGGGATTCGGCGCTGGCGCCGGCGCAGGAGCTGGCGGCGCTGGAGCAGGAGGAGCACCTCGAGGCGCTGTACCGCGTGCTGCGCATCCACTGCGCGCGGGAGGACTCGTCGCGCGCCTACGAAACACTGGACGACCTGCTGGGAGCCGGCTGGTGGAACCACCGTCGCCTGCGCACCGACCCCGACGTGGCTTTCCTGATGGCGCGCGAGCGCGCCCGCGCCCTGGTGCGCGCAGCGTGGTCCCGTCAGTACATCGGCATGCTGGAGCGCGACACGCGTGATGCGATGCAGAAGCCGGTCGAGGTCATGGCGGCCCTGGCGGTGCAGCCTGGGCAGCGCGTGGCCGATGTCGGCGCCGGCTCGGGCTACTTCACGCTCCGCCTGGCCGACGCGGTGGGCCCGGGCGGGCGCGTGCTGGCGCTGGACATCCGGCAGGAGATGCTCGACCACATCGCGGCCCGCACGCGCGCGGCGCAGTTGGAGAACGTCGAGCTGCGGCTGGTGCCCGCCGACGATCCGCAGCTGGAGCCCGGGAGCTGCGACCTGATCCTGATGGTCGACACCATGCACTACGTGAAGGACCGCGTCGCCTACGCACGCCGCCTGCGCGCGGCGCTGGCGCCGGGCGGCCGCGTGGCGATCATCGACTTCCGCTTCGACCCACAGGCCGTGCGCGAGTTCGCGCCTCCCCCGGAGCAGCAGGTGGCGCGCGAGGTGCTGGACAGCGAACTGGCCGAGGCGGGACTGGTCGTGGCGGCGGATCACGGGTTCCTGCCCGAGCAGTACTTCGTCATCTACGAGGCGCGCTGACGCGCGATGCGCCCCGTGACAAGCGGACCCCGCGTGCCTACACTGGTGCGGTTGACGGGGTGGTTGCGGTCACGGGGAGCTTCTTCATGGCAATGGCATCGGGACGCAGGCCGGGCTGGCGCGGGGTCGCGATCGGCGCGGTCGTCGTGCTCGTGGGCGTGGTGGTGGCGGTGCGCGCGCTGGTGCCCCCGTCCGTGCCGGTCATCCTGGCCGGGACGCGGCCGCTGGTGCAGAAGGTCGTGGCCAACGGGCGCGTGAACGTACCGGTGCGCGCCCAGGTGGGCGCGCAGGCGAGCGGGATCCTGGCGCGCCTGCACGTCGACCAGGGCGATACCGTGCGCGCCGGCCAGCTGCTGGCCGAGCTGGCGGCCGACGAGGCCGGCGCCGGCGTGGCGCGCGCCGCGGCGCGGCTGCAGCAGGTGCGCGAGCTGGACCTGCCCGCGGCGAGGGAAAACCTGCGCCAGGCCGAGGTCGCGCTGCGCCAGGCCGAACGAAATCTGCTCCGCACGTCCGAACTGGGCGACGGCGTGTCGGCGCAGGAACTGGAGGACGCCCGGGACGAGCGCGACCTGGCCCGGAGCCGGCGCGACGCCGCCGCGGCGCGCGTGCGTGGCGACAGCCCCGGTGGCAGCAACGAACGGCTGGCCGCGGCCGAACTGGCGGCCGCGCAGGCCCGCCTTGATCAGACGCGTGTCACGGCGCTGGGCGACGGCATCGTGCTGCAGCGGCTGGCGCAGCCGGGCGACGCCGTGGCCGCGGGCACGGGGATCCTGGATCTGGCGCCGCTCGGGCCGACCTGGCTGGTCGTGCAGCCGGAGGAGAAGAACCTGGCTTTCCTGCGCGAGGGCCAGCTGGCGCTGGCCTCGGCCGACGCGTTTCCCGACAGCGTGTTCACCGCGCGCATCACCCGCGTGGCGCCGGCGGTCGATCCGGCGCGCGGCACCATCGACGTCGATCTGGTCGTCGACCGGCCGCCGACCTTTCTGCGTCCTGACATGACGGTGTCGATCGCGGTGGAGACGGCGCGGCGCGACGCGGCCCTGGTGGTGCCGGCGGATGCCGTGCGGGAGACCGACGGCTCGGCGTGGGTCCTGACGGTGCGTGACGGTCGCGCGACCCGGCAGGACGTGACGCTGGGCCTGCGTGGCGAGGGGATGGTCGAGATCACGTCCGGCTTGCAGGCCGGCGACGCCGTGGTCCCGGCCGGCGCCGCGCGCGTGAAGCCAGGCGACCGCGTGCGCGCGGCCGGCGGCGGATCCCGATGACGTTCGAGTGGCTCGTCGCCCTGCGCTTCCTGCGCGAGGGGCGCATCCAGACCCTGCTCATCCTGCTGGGCGTCTCGACGGGCGTGGGCGTCATCATCTTCCTGTCGGCGCTGATCACGGGGCTGCAGGCCAGCCTGATCGAGAAGACGCTGGGCTCGCAGGCGCACCTGGTGGTCAAGCCGCAGGAGGAGATGCCGCGCGTGCTCCACGAGGGGCGCGTCGTGGGCACCGACCCTGCGGCCATCGCGGCGGGCCTGCAGCCCGGCGACGACGCGCTGGCGGTGCGGCTGGAGAAGCCGGCGCAGCGCCTGCGCTCGATCAACCAGTGGCCGCAGGTGATCCGTGACATCGAGCAGACGCCGGGCGTGACGGCTGTTTCGCCGCTGGTGGCCGGCTCTGCTTTCGTCACGCGCGGCGTGGCACAGCGGGCCATCGTGCTTCGTGGCGTCGAGGCCGACCGCTTCACGCGCATCATCGACGTGCCGGCGCGCATCACGGCCGGCAGATTCGGCGTCACGGGCACCGAGGCGGTGATCGGCTCGGGCCTGGCCGCCGACATCGGCGTGCGCCCGGGCGACCGCATCCGCATCCTCACCGCGGACGGGCGCAACGACGTGTTCACGGTGGCCGGCGTCTTCGACCTGCAGAACCAGGGCGTCAACGACAGCTGGGTGCTGGTGTCGCTCAAGAGCGCACAGAACCTGCTGGACCTGGCGGGCGGCATCTCGGCGGTCGAGGCCCGGGTGGACCGCATCTTCGAGGCCGAGGCCATCGCCCAGGACGTGGCGCGGCGCACCGGCCTGGCGGCCGACAGCTGGATGAAGCTGAACGGGCAGCTGCTCACCGGCCTGCGCTCGCAGAGCAGCAGCAGCACCATGATCCAGGTGTTCGTGGTGGTGGCCGTGGCGTTGGGCATCGCCAGCGTGCTGGTGGTGTGGGTGGTTCAGAAGAACCGCGAGATCGGCATCATGCGCGCGTTCGGCACGACGCGGGGGCAGGTGCTGCGCATCTTCCTGCTGCAGGGCCTGCTGCTGGGGCTGGCGGGCTGGGTGGTCGGCGTCGGTGTAGGCACCGTGCTGTCGCTGGTGTTCGCGGGCCTGGCCACGAATCCCGACGGTTCGCCGACCTTCCCGGTCAACCTGTCGTCACAGCTGTTCCTGGGCACGCTGACGATGGCGCTGGCCGTGGGGCTGCTGGCGGCGGCGGCGCCGGCGCGGCGCGCGGCGGGACTGGACCCGGCGGAGGCGATCCACCATGGCTGAGCCGGTGGTTCGGCTGGAGGGCGTGACCCGCGACTACGGCCAGGACGTGGTGACGCGCGTGCTGAAAGGTGTGGACCTGGGCCTCGAGCCGGGCTCGTTCACGGCGCTGGTGGGCCCGTCGGGCTCGGGCAAGAGCACGCTGCTGAACCTGATCGGGCTGCTGGACCGCGCCACCAGCGGCCGCGTGCTCCTGGACGGTGTGGACACTTCGGGCCTGGACGATACGGCGCTGACGCGGCTGCGCGGACGCCTGCTCGGCTTCGTGTTCCAGTTCCACCACCTGCTGCCGGCGTTCACGGCGCTGGAGAACGTCATGCTGCCGGGCATTGCGCGGCAGGGGCGCGCGGATGCGGCATTGCGGCGGCAAGCAGAGTCCATGCTCGACCGCGTGGGGCTGGCCGATCGCCTGCACTACCGCCCGGGGCAGCTGTCCGGCGGTCAACAGCAGCGCGTGGCCATTGCGCGGGCCCTGTGCCAGGGGCCGCGGCTGGTGCTGGCCGACGAGCCGACCGGCAACCTTGACACCGCCACCAGCGACCAGGTCTTCGAGCTGATGCGCCGCATCAATCGCGAGGAGCACACGGCCTTCCTGGTGGTCACGCACGACCTGCGCATCGCCTCGCGTTGCGATCGCGTCGTGGACCTGGTCGACGGACGCATCGTCGGCGACCACGCGGCCCCCGGCGCGTCATCCTGATCAGGCCCTGTCAGCGTCGGAAAGGCGTCGCGGCCGGGACACCGGCTTGACGGTATCGTCGCCACGGGCCTAGAATCGCCGCAGCCACGCCTCTCGCCTGTCTTCCCGCGTGCCAGGAACGGTGGAGGTTGCCGCGATGAACAGTACCCGCTATGCCGCGCTGCTGGCCGGCGCCTATGTCGCGGTCGCAGGGGCGTACATCGTCATCTCGGGCTACCTGGCCGCCGGTGTTTCCGCCAGCGTCGAGGAGATGCGCCGGATCGAGACGATCAAGGGCGTCCTCTACGTCGCGATCACCGCCGCGCTCATCTTCGCGGGAGCCCGCTGGGCCATGCGCCGCATGGAGCGCGATGCCGAGGAGCTGCGGCGGCGCGAGCAGGCCCTGATCGCGAACGAGGGCCGCGTGTTCGCCGGCTTGACCGCCGCGGCCATCGCCCACGATGCCAACAACGTGCTGACGGTGGTCCTGGCCGACCTCGACTTCATGGAGGAGGACGGCGTCGGCGGCGCGGACCTGGGGCGGCTCCGGCAGGCGGTCAGCCGCCTGGTGGGCCTGAACCGGCGTTTGCTCGATTCCGCGCAAGCCTACGCCACGCGCCAGGGCTCGCCGCTGGATGCCCGCGAGGCCGTGCGGGAAGTGGTGGCGGTGCTCCGGGCCCACGGTGATGTCCGGCGCTGCCACGTGTCCACCGCCGGCGACGACGGCGTGATCATCTCCGCCAGCTCCGCGCTGATGCACCAGCTGGTGGGGAACCTCGTGATCAACGCGGCACAAGCCGCCGGCGACAAGGGTCAGATCGAGGTGCGCGTGTCCGGGACCGACGGCGAGGCCGTCATCGAGGTCCACGACAGCGGGCCGGGCGTGCCTGCGGAGCGCCGGGCCGACCTCTTCAGGGCGCTGGCCACCACCAAGCCCGACGGCAACGGACTGGGACTGTTCTCGGTCAAGGCCTGCGCGTCGGGCCTTGGCGGCAGCGTCGAGGTGGGGGATTCCCACCTGGGCGGTGCGCTGTTCCGGGTGCGGTTGCCGCTGGCGGCGGCGGCGGCCTTGACGCCATAGCCCCGCTACAGCTTGACCAGTTCGACCCGCCGGTTGTTGGCCTTGCCCTCGGGCGTGTCGTTCGTGTCGATGGGCTTGCCTTCGCCATGGCCCCTGGTCTCGAGGCGCCCGGCGTCCACGCCGTGCTTCTCCGCCAGGTAGGCGCGCACGGAGGCCGCCCTGGCCTGCGAGAGCTTCAGGTTCGCGTCGTCGGCGCCGTCGGCGTCGGTGTGGCCCTCGATCGACAGGCGCAGGGCCGTGTCCTCGGTGAGCATCGTCCCGATATCGGTGAGCGTCTTGTAGGACTCGGCCTTGATGCGGTCCGAGCCCGAGTCGAACAGGATGCCGTGGGTCACGATGACACCGGCCTCGTCGAGCTGCTCGCGCAGGGTCTTGCCGCCCTCGGCGAAGCGGAAGGCCCCGATGAGACTCACGTTCTCGTTGTCGAAGTACGGGTTCATGTCGATCCGGAAGCCGACCGGCGCGAAGCCCTCGACCTTCGGGATGTTGGCGATGCGCTCCTGGTCGATGTAGCACTTGATCGTCGACTTCGTGGCCATGATGCGCATGACATGGCGTCCGCGCGGCAGGTCCGGCAGGTCCTTGCTGGCGAGCGGCTTGTCGTTGATGATGACGCTGGTCATGGAGGAGTAGCCGATCCTCATCTGGCCGCATTCGTCGCCCGCGGCATCAAGCCATTGGATCGCGTACCAGCCGTCGTGGTGGGCGGCGGAGAAGAACTCCAGCTCGACCGTGTACTTGTCCGGCAGCGGTGCCAGCGGCAGCTTCGGCATGATCGCGCCCTTGTCCGTGCAGAGGATCCAGTTGCTGCCCTCGGTGCGTGCGATCTCGAACACGCCGTTCTTGAGGTTCCAGCGCGAGGGAAACTCGCCGACCTCCTCGCGCGCCAGGTCGTCATAGAAGATGACCTTGTCGCCGGGCACGAAGTCGTACTTGGTGTAGAGCGTCATGTCCTCGGCGGCGGCCGAGCCGCTGCCGGCCTTGCCGGTGCCCGCAGTGCCCGACGCGGGCACCGGTTCGCCCGCTTCGTCCGCCGGTGCGGGGGGGGAGGCCTCCGCGTCCTTGCCCTGGTCCGACGGTCCCTCCAGCGCCTTGTCGATGGCCTTGTCGGTCTTCTGGTCGACCTTTCGCTCGACCTTGTCCTTCACCTTGTCCTTCAGCTTGCCGAACTGCGCGGCGGCCGGCGCCGGCGCGACCACGGCGAAGGCGAAGAGGGTGGCGATCAGCACGAGCAGGGAACGCGGGCGCATGGCGAGCCTCCGGACGGTTGCGATGCGGTGGCGGTGCGTCATCGTTGTGGCCGGGAATCGTAGGCGCTGGCGCGCGCCGGGTCAATCGCCCGGCGGCGCGGCGGCGAAGAGCCGGGAAATCACACGCTGCCGGTGTGCGAAGATGGCGCGCAGCTGTCGGCGGATCACCAGGCGCTCGAGCAGGCGGCCCAGGGCGCCGAACGGGACGACGTACAGCACGCGGTCACGGATCAGCGTGCCGCCATCCACTTCCTCGAACGTGTGGGTGTGGTGCCAGAAGCTGTAGGGCCCCTGCAGCTGCTCGTCGACGAATGCGTGCGGAGGGTCGTGTCGGGTGATCAGCGTGCGCCAGCGCAGCGGAAGCGGGCCGAGCCGGATCACGTAGTCGACCAGCGCGCCACGCTCCATCGGTATCGGCGAAGGGGTGAGGATGCGGAAGCCCAGCCAGGGCGGCGTGATCACGCCCAGGTTTTCCGGGCGCGCGAAGAAGGCGTAGACCTCTTCGCGTGGACGCGGCACCGTTTGCTCGCTCTGCAGGATGTGCGGTTCCATCGGCGGGCTCCCTGCGGACGGGGCTTCAGGCACGCCGGCGCCGAGCGTTCGGAGCGGGATCTGCGCCTTGATTGTCGTGGACAAATGCTATACATCCCGTTAGCATTAGGCCAGCCCGAATCAGATCCCCGACAGGGAACGGCCAGGAGCCAGTTCATGGATACCGCCACGCAGCCTGATCATCAGCCCCGCCACAGCATCGCCGTGGTCTCACGCCGGACGGGTCTCAGCCAACTGGTGCTTCGGGCATGGGAGCGGCGCTATGGCGTGGTGGCGCCAGGGCGCACGGACAGCGGAAGGCGGCGCTATTCGGATCTCGACGTCGAGCGGTTGTCGCTGCTGGGGCGCCTGACCGCGGCGGATCACCGTATCGGGGATGTCGCGAACCTGCCACTGGCGGACCTACGCCAACTGGTGGGCGAACTGCAGATCCCCGCCACGGTCCGGCCGATCGGTGCGATTCCCGCACCGGTGGACGCGGCGGCGCACCTCGGGCAGGCGATGCAGGCCGTAGCGGCGCTGGATCCCGCGGCGCTGGAGAATGTCCTGACGCGAGCGTCGCTGGTGCTGGGCCGTACAGCCCTGCGCCAGGAGTTGATCCAGCCGCTGCTCGAGAGGATCGGCGACCAGTGGCGTGACGGCAGCCTGCGCATCGCCCATGAGCACATGGCCTCGACCATCGTGCATGCCTTCCTGGCGACGGGCAACGCGGCGCAGGTGCCGGAGCCGGGTTCCCCGCTGCTGATCGTCACCGCTCCGGTACGCAACCGACATGAGCTAGGTGCGTTGCTGGCTGCCTCGCTCGGCCTGGACCTCGGCTGGGAAGTGCTCTACCTGGGCGTGGATCTGCCCGCTGAAGAGATCGCCGCCGCGGCGCTACAGCGCGGTGCGCGCGCGGTGTTCCTGAGCCTGATCTACCCTCCCGCCGACCCCGTGGTGGCCGCCCAGATCGAGCAGATGCGCCGGCTTCTGGGCCCGGGCGTCGGCCTCCTGGCCGGCGGCGGTGCTGTCGAGAGCTATGCCGCGTCGCTAGCGCGCATCGGCGCCGTGACCGCGTCCACGCCGGCGGCGTTTGGCGCGGCGCTCGAAGCCATTCCTCGATAACATCATATTTTGTAATAAGTTACAGCGATATGCGCATGGCTGCCATTTTCGTATAGTTTATGTACATATTTAATCTTGACATAAACGATACACATAGCTATCCTGACGACGGGTCAACTGGAGACCGTGAGGCACGAACCCGAACCGAAGGACCGATAGATATGAAGAAGCAGACGAACATCCTGGCCGTGGCCACGCTGGCTGCCCTGACGCTCGGGTCCGGCGGCGCCCTGGCCGGCAGCTGCGGCGACAAGATCGCCCACAAGGACGGCGCGAAGGCCCAGCCGGCCGCCGCTGTCCCCGCCGCCTCTCAGGCCATCTTCCCCCTGGCCGAGGCGGCCGGTTTCAAGACCCTGACGGCCGCGGTGAAGGCCGCCGGCCTGCAGGAGACGCTCACCGAGAAGGGCCCCTTCACCGTCTTCGCGCCCACGGACGAGGCGTTCGCGAAGCTGCCCAAGGGCACGGTCGAGGGCCTGCTGGCCAATCCCGAGAAGCTCAAGAAGGTGCTGCTGCACCACGTGGTGGCCGGCGACGTGCGCGCGGCCGACGTGGTGAAGCTCAAGAGCGCCGACTCCCTCAACGGCACCAAGCTGACGATCGACGCCACCGACGGCGTCAAGGTGTCCGGCGCCAAGGTGACCAAGGCCGACATCGTGGCCAGCAACGGCGTCGTGCACGTGATCGACACAGTCCTCATCCCCGGCGACCTGTAGGAGGCGTAGACATGATGAACCGCAAGCTGAGACTCCTGGGCATGGCCGCGCTGCTGGCCGTGTCGGCAGCCTTCAGCGGCTGCTCGGACGACGACGACGACCTGGTCAATCCGCCGATGGGCGAAGGCGCCGAGCTGCGCGTTGTCCACGCGTCGCCGGACGCCGGTAACGTGGACATCTATGCCGAGGGCGTGGCCGCCCCCCTGCTGAGCAACGTGCCGTACACCGCAACGAGCGCCTACCTCGAGCTGGCGCCCGGGGAGTACAACCTCCAGTTGCGCCCGGCAGGGGCGGCGGCCTCCTCGACCCCGGTCTTCGAGACGGGGCCGGTGACGGTGCCGGAGGGGGCGAAGATCACGGCGATCGCGGCCGGCCTGGCCGGCTCGAGCAACAGCGCCGACAAGCTGCGCGTGCTGCTCATGGCCGAGTCCTTCGCCGCCCCGGGCGCGGGCAACGCCATCGTGCGCGTGGTGCACGCGTCGGCTGACGCGCCGACCGTGGCCGTGGACGTGGGCAACGACGGCACGCCGGAGATCGCCTCCCTGGCGCGCTTTGCCGACACCGGCGCCGCGGGCGTGGCCCTGCCGGCCGGCGCGCCGCTGGCGATCGGCATTTGGGCGGGCTCGCCGCTGGCCCGCGTGACGGCGTTCACCACGCCGGCCCTGCCGAGCGGCGGCGAGATCTTCGTCATCGCCACCGGCCTGGTCGGCGAGCTGCCGCGCGACGCGGACGGCTTCGGCCTGCTGGCCGTGGGGCCGACCGGCACCATCGGCCTGATCCGCCAGAACCCGACGGTGTTCGTGCTGCACGCGTCGCCGGACGCGCCCGCGGTGAACCTGAACGTGGCGGGCACGTCGACGAACCTGGTCGCGAACCTGGCCTTCGGCGCGCTGTCGGCGCCCCTGCAGGTCGCGCCCGGCGCCGTGTCGCTGGACGTGCTGGTGTCGGCGGGCGGCGCCCTGGTGGCCACCTACACCACGCCGACGCTGGTGGCCGGCGAGCGCTACCTGGCCATCGCCTCGGGCTATGCGGCGAACGTGGCGCGCGCCTTCACGGTGATTCCCCTGCAGGACGAGTTCGCCCCGGCGGCCGGCGCGCGCGTGCGGGTCATGCACGCGTCGCCGGACGCGCCGGCCGTGGATGTCGGCACGGTCGCCGGCTCGACGTTCACGCCGGTGGGCGCGTTCAGCGGGCTGGCGTTCGGCAACGCCTCGGCCGGTGCGGGCTTGGAGCTCGGGGCGGGCGCCCTGACCATCGGCGTGGCCGCGACCGGCACCACCACCCCGGTGGCGACGTTCGACCTGTCGCTGTCGGCGGGCCAGCGCGCGTTCGCGGTGGCCGGGGGTTCGCTCGCGGCCGGGGGCCAGACGTTCCGTCTGCTCATCGTGGACGTGACCGGGTTCCCGTGGCAGACGGTCTCGGTGCTGCCGAACTGATCCCCGGACTCCCGACAAGCGGGCGATGGCGGGCCGGTCGTGCTAGGTTCTAGCGCGGCCGGCCCTGCTGCATGGGTCCGCAAGGGCGCGCGAAGTGCGTGGGCCGTCAACCAACGGGCATCAGGGCTCGACCGGGAACGGACGACACGATGGAGATCCTCTGCTCCTACTGCAGCGCGGCCAAGCGCCTCGACGAGGGACCGCTGCCGGCCATCGAGCGCTACCGCAGCGAGCGGTTGCGCGCGCTGTGGCGCCGAGGCGCGGCGAGCGGCACGCCGCTGCACATCCTCTCCGGGCAGTTCGGCCTGCTGACGACCGCATCACCGATTCCCTGGTACGACCACCTGCTGGACGCGCGCGAGGTCGACGCGATGGCCGCGCGCGTGGCGCAGGACCTGCGCGTGCTGGGTGTGACGGCCGTCCGCTACCACACGGCATCGCCCGAGGAGGCCCCCGATACCGCGCCGTATCTGGCCGTGATGCGCGCTGCGTGTGCGGAGGCCGGCGTGGAGCTGACCGTCGTCGAACTGGAAGGGGATCCCGAATGAAGGGCTCCGTGCGGACGGGCGGCTCGCCACGCGAGCCGATGCCCGCCTGGTTCTACGCCCTGGTGCTGGTGCGGCGCGGCGACGAGTTCCTGCTGGTCGAGGAGCGGGACCACGGCGGCGGCTGGTACCTGCCGGCGGGACGCGTGGAGCCCGGCGAATCGCTGCCGGTGGCCGCGCTGCGCGAGGTGCGCGAGGAGGCAGGCGTGGACGTGATCCTGGACGGCGTCTACCGCATCGAGCACACCGCACAGGCCAGCGGCGGTGCCCGCGTGCGTGTGCTGTTCTCGGCCCGGCCGGCGGACGATCGTGAGCCGAAATCGCAGCCGGACGAGCACACGCTCCGCGCCGGCTGGTTCACGGCGGCGGGCGCGGCGGACCTGCCGCTGCGCTCGGAGGAGGTGACCGGACTGCTGGCGTTGGCACTGGCGCAGGCGCCGGCGCCGCTGGCGGTGTTGCGGTCGATCGTGCGTTGACGCGGATGGCGAGCAGACGGAGGCAATGACGATGAGCGGCACTTGTCTCATCGACGCGGCACGCGCGAGCGATCGCGACGCGCTGGTCGACCTGTTGACCCGGCAACTGGCGGAACATGACCTGCCCGCCGACCAGGTCGGCGTCGCCCGCGCGGTGGACGGCATCCTGGCCGACGAGCGGCGCGGCTTCCTGCTGGTCGCGCGGGCTGCGGACGAGGCGGTCGGTGTCGCCTACGTGGCTCGCCACTGGTCGCTGGAACACGGCGGGCCGTCGTGCTGGCTGGAGGAGCTGTACGTACTGCCGGACCGGCGGTGCGGCGGCGTGGGCGTCGCGCTGTTGCGCGCCTCGCTCGACCGCGCGCGCGAACTGGGGTGCCTGGTCATGGACCTCGAGGTCACGGCCGACCATGCCCGTGCGGAGCACCTGTACGCGCGCGAGGGATTCAGGGAGCTGGGGCGGCGGCGGTGGGCGCGACCGGTCTAGGCCCCGCGTGCCGGACAAGCGCCGGCGCAGGTCCCGTTCGGCGACCGCTCACGGTCCGGCGCCATCCATCGGCAACGTAGAAGGCGGCCCCCTTACGAGGGCCGCCTTCCCATCCCACCGCGCCGCAGCGCCGGAGGCCTAGAGCTTGTTCAGCTCCGTGCGCCGGTTCTGCGCGCGGCCTTCCTCGGTGTCGTTCGTGGTCACGGGCTTGTCCGGACCATAGCCCTTGGCGACCAGGCGGTCGGCGGCGATGCCCTTGCCGACCAGGTAGTCGCGCACGGCCTCGGCGCGCTTCTGCGAGAGCTTCACGTTGTAGCCGCGCGAGCCCTTGCTGTCGGTGTGGCCGGCCACCTCGACGCGGATCTCCGGGTACGCGGCCAGGCTGACCGCGACGCGGTCGAGCACCGCTAGGGCGCCCGGCGTCAGGTCGGCCTTCGCGGTCTCGAAGTTCACGCCTTCGAGCACGAACGTGGTCTTGGTCTCCTCGAACAGCTGCGGGCAGCCGTTGCGGTCGACCTTCGTGCCGGCCGGCGTGCCGGGGCACTTGTCCTTGTCATCGGTGACGCCGTCGCCGTCGCTGTCCTTGGGCAGCGGGCAGCCGCTGGCGTCGACCTTCTCGCCCTTCGGCGTGCCGGGGCACTTGTCCTTGTCGTCGGTGATGCCGTCGCCGTCGCTGTCCTTGGGCAGCGGGCAGCCCTTGGCGTCGACCTTCTCGCCCATCGGCGTGTCCGGGCACTTGTCGGCATCGTCCAGGACGCCGTCGCCGTCGCTGTCCTTGGGCAGCGGGCAGCCGGTGGCGTCCACGGGCTCGCCGCGGGGCGTGGCGGGGCACTTGTCCAGGTCGTCGGTGACGCCGTCCTTGTCGCTGTCGCCAGGGCCGCCGCCGAACAGGCCGCTGAAGCCGAACTGCACGCCGTAGTCGACGTGGTCCTCCTTGGCCGTGAAGTCGGTGTCGCTGTACCAGTCGGCCGTGGCCTCGAAGCGCCACGACAGCTTCTCGGAGGTCCGGTAGCGGAAGCCGACCAGCAGGCCGGCGCCGTCGCCCGACGCGTTGGCATCGTCGCCGTACTCGGTGTGCACGTAGCCGGCGCCGACCATCAGGTGGGTGTTGTCGCCGTAGGGCCGGTGCCAGTTCAGGCGGGCGTGGAACGGCATGACCTGCACGTCATGGCGCAGACCGTCGGTGATGATGCCGTCGGTGCTGGTGAACGACACGTCGGCCTCGAGCGCCAGGTTGTTCATCAGGAAGTAGCCGGCGCGGGCGCCGATGCCGCCCCAGTCGGCGATGTTTAGCGCCGGGTCGAAGAACGAAACCCGACCGAACAGGCCCAGTTCGCCCGTCCCCTTCTCGATGGCCAGAGCGGGTGCGCTCACCGCCGACAGGCCGGCGCACAGCACCAGGCACAGAACCACACACTTCTTCATCACAATCCCCCTTCGATGGGCGTCCAGTCCGGAGGCGAGTCCGGATTCGCTTTGTCGCGAATATGGACGGATGGCGGGTCCGGCCGCAAGGAGGATTCGCGGGCCATGACGCCTCAGGTCCGGCTCAAGCATCGATTTAGCCAGCCGATGATAACGGATGTCTGTAATCGCACGCCGGAACGCACCGGGGTGCGGGGCCCGCCGTGCTCGCGGGAGTTCCAGCCTGGAGGTCCGCTTCGATGAGTCTGCGTCTCAAGCTGCTCCTGGGCGTCGGCATGGCGGCGCTGGCCTTCACCGCTTTCGCGCTGGTGGCCTGGAATACCGTCGACGCCACGAAGGTCAATGGGGCGGCGTATCGCGAGATCGTCGAGGGCAAGGACCTGGTGGCCGACGTGCTGCCGCCGCCGGAGTACATCGTCGAGTCGTTCCTGGTCGCCTACCAGATCGCGGACGCGGACACGCCCGCCGAGGTGGCACCGCTGGCCGAGCGCCTGCGGGTGCTGCGCGCGGAGCACGTGCAGCGCCACGACTTCTGGCGGGAGTCCGGCATCGACGGCCGCCTGCGCACGCTGATGCTGGAGGACGCCTACGGTCCGGCCGAGCGCTTCTACGCCGTGGCCGAGAGCGAGCTGCTGCCCGCCGCGTCGCGCGGCGACACCGAACGCGCCTTCGCGGTCCTGAACGATCGCCTGGCGCCGCTCTTCGCGCAGCACCGCCAGGTCATCGACCAGGTGGTCACCCTGGCCAACGAGCACCTGGCCGGCGATGAGCTGGCCGTCGCCGATCTCCTGCGCGCGCGCGCGGCCTGGCTGACGGTCCTGGCCGTCCTGGCGGCCGCGGCGTTCGGCTTCCTGGCCTTCAGCGTGAACCGCATCGCCGTGACGATCATGAAGCGGCTGGGCAGCGCCGTCGGCTTCGCGGCCGACATGGCGCGCGGCGACCTGACCGGCACCCTGCCGGAGGGCCCGGAGGACGAGGTCGGCCGCCTGATCCGCGCCCTGAACGCCATGGCCCGCTCGTTCCGGAGCGTGATCGCCGAGATCACCGGGGGTATCCAGACCGTCGCCTCGGCGTCGACCGAACTGTCGGCCGTGGCCGGCAGCATGTCGGCCGGCGTCGTCGAGATGAACCACCTGGCCGGCCGGATGAACGAGACGGCGGGGCACTTCAGCGCCGGGGCCCAGGACGTCGCGGCGAACATGCAGCAGGCCACGGCCAACCTGCACACGGTGGCGTCGGCCACCGGGGAGCTCAGCGAGACCGTGGGCAGCATCGCTTCCAGCTCCGAACGCGCGCGCACCGTCAGCGAGGAGGCGTCGCGCCAGGCGCGGACCGTCAGCGCGACGATGGACGAACTGCAGCGGGCGGCGCGGGAGATCGGCAACGTGACCGAGACGATCTCGCATATCTCGTCACAGACGAACCTGCTGGCGCTCAATGCGACCATCGAGGCGGCGCACGCCGGCGAGGCTGGACGCGGCTTCGCGGTGGTGGCCAGCGAGATCAAGGAACTGGCGCGGCAGACGACGATCGCCGCGGACGACATCCAGCGCCGGATCACGGCCATCCAGGACTCGACCGGCAGCGCGGCCTCCGACATCAGCTCGATCACGGAGATCGTGGCGCAGATGACCGAGTTCACGGGCACCATTGCCGCGGCAATCGAGGAGCAGACGGCCGTCACCCGCGAAGTGGCCTCGAGCATCGCCGCCGCCAACCAGGGCGTGGCCGGCACCAACGGCCACATGTCGGAGATCGCCTCGGGTTCGGAGACGATCGCCGACGGCATCCGGCGGGTGAACACCGGGCTGGGCGAGATCGGCAGCGCCGGGCAGCAGGTCGATGCCAGCGCCGCGGAACTGTCGCGGCTGGGCGAGGCCCTGCGCGTGTCGGTCGGCCGCTTCCGGTACGAGGAGCCCGTGGGGGCCGGCAGCCGCTGAACCGAGCCGCCAGCCGAGCAACGGAGGACGCCGCCCGCAGGTGCGGCGTCCTCGTTCGTCGGGGCAACGGGCGCGCCAGCGAACCGGTTCAGGTTCTCGCCGACACGCTCCCGCCCAGTTCGGCACGGGCGGTCGAACGCGCCCCGCCGCGCTCGAGGCTCCGGCCGAACTTCAGCCCCGCCATGAACCAGACGAAGCTGCCGACGCCGACCAGGAACACCGAATCGCCGACGATGCGCAGCCAGCGAGGGCCACGACCCGGTGCTGGTGGAATTGCGGCACCTGGACCTCCCCGCCGGTGCGGGGGTCCCGGAAGACGCCACCGGGACGGCGGGCCAGGATCCCGTTTTCGCGTCGGCAGTCGCCGGACGGCCTGTACCGTTACGCGACCAGGTGACCGCCTTCAAGCGGGTGCGCATCCGGGCGGCAGTCGAGCGCAACGGCGGCAACTGGGCTGCCGCCGCGCGGGAGTTGGGGCCCCAACGCGGCAACCTGCACAATCTGGCGCGGCGGCTCGGGCTGCGGTGACGCCGCATCGCCGCCACGTGCGGTGGGATTGACGAGGGGCAACCGGTGGGCGACAATCGGTTCACGCTCCACACCGACCAGCAACCGGAAGCCTGCCATGAGTCCAACCTGCAGCCTGCGATCGCGCCGTCGGCCCGAGCGGCCGCCGCGCCGGTCGACCCGCCTTCGTCGCGCGCTCTCGCTGGTCGCCGCCCTGGTCGGCGCCGTTCTGTCGGCCGCCTGCACGATGGGTCCCGACGAGCCGGCTGTCCTGTCCGGCTACGGCGTCGTCGAAGGCTATCTGCTCGAGTGCGGTCAGCCGGTGGCGGCGACGATGACGTTCAGGCCGCGCGATGCCACCAGCATCGACGCGCGGGCCGAAGTGACGCCCGACTCGACCGGCTGGTATCGCACTGAACTGCCGCTGGGCGAGTACAGCGTCCTGCTCCGCCCGGTCGTCGACCGTCCGTGGACCATCGACAACAGCAGCGTCGGGGACACGGTACGGGTCGGACGCGCCGTCCGTCGGCGCGATTTCCTGCGCGGGCGCGTCCTGGCCGAGATCCGGCTGCCGGCGCTGCTCGACGGACAGACCGCAAGGCTGAGTCTCAACCGCCCCGAAGGCAGCGCCGGCGGACGGACTACGGTTGCGGACGGAGTCGCGATGTTCGATCTGCGACTGGTGCCCAGGCTCGGCTACATCATGCGGTTCGACTCCGGCGGCAATCGCCACGATTTCCTGTTGCCCGGCACCTACCTGGTTGCCGATGCGGATTCGGTGCTGGTCGGCGACGTGCCGGCCGTCTACGCGGCGGATGTGCGCGGCCGTTACGCGCGCGTGGAGGGCCGCGTGACCGGAAGCTGGCAGGAAAGCGGAATGGCGATGACGGTCTACGCCGTGTCGGCGGCCGGCGCCACCCGCAATCTGTCCCGCTGCGCCGACGACGGTTCGTTCGGTCTCGATCTGCTCGCGCCGGACTTCGTGCGCCTGACGGCGGGTTGCGGATCGATGTCCCGCTGGTTCGGCGGCACGTCCGCCGTCACGTCCCCCCTGCACGCGCTGGAACCCGGACAGGTGATCGCCGGGCTCGAGCTTCGGGAAGGCGGGTTGCGGTTGAGATTCGAGGGACCCGGTCTCCTGGCCGACAACATCGGGTATCTGGAACTCGTGCTCCCTGACGGCCGGCGCCACCGATTCCATCCCGGCCCCGCGAATCCCGTGCTGCTGCCGAACCTGGAGGCGGGCCAGTACCGCGTTCGCGTCCTCGGCGGCTGCGAGCGGGATCCCTGGCAGCCCCAGTGGTACGACGGCGCGGTGGAAGAGGCCGACGCACTGCCGCTGACGGTGTACGAAGGCGCGTTCACGGACGCGACGATCCACCAGCGGGCAGGCGGTCTGGTACGCGGCAGGTTCGTCGGCGATCCGGAGTCCGCCAACGTGAGTCGCCGCATCCGGCTCCATGATGTGGACGGCCAGCCCCTGTGCGGCGAGTCCGCCACATCGTGGAGTCCCGCGGGCGCCTTCTTGTGGCAAGGCCTGGTCGACGGCCAGTACCTCCTGAGCACCTCGATCGACGGCCTGTCGTGGTGGTATCCGGGCACCTTCCAACAGGGTGAGGCCGGACCGCTGACGATCGCCGGCGCTGCCGTCATCGAGGGGCTGGTCTGGCAGCTCCCGGAGTCCAAGGTGGTGGTTCACCGATGACCGGGTTCGCGCATATGCGTTTCCGCGTGCGTCGTCTGGCGCGTGCCTTCGGCGCGGAATCCTCGGCGTCCGCCGGCGCCATTGTTGGTCTGGTCGCCGTCCTGGGGCTGCTGGCGGCCGGCTGCGGGGACGATTCTTCGCCGGCACGGCCGCCGTTGGCGACAGCGATGGTGGAGGGACGCGTCGGTGCCGCCCTGCCGGGCGACGACATGAGCGTCGAGTTCACGCGGCTCGACGTTCCGGGAACCACCTACACCACGCGCGTCGACGATGTCGGTCGGTACCGCGCGGAACTGCCGGTCGGGGATTTCCGCGTCGCGCTGCGGGGGGCAGCGGCCGACAGGACCTTCCTGGCGCGTGAGGGTGGCGTGACCACGGCGGTGGCCGAAGCCGAGACGCTGCGACTGCGGGAAGGCGACGTTCCGCGGCGGCGCGACTTCGGGCTGGGCGCCTTGCGCCTTGTCATCGGTGGCCTGGAGGCCCTGGAGGGCTGGAACGGCCGCATGTCCCTGCACCGGGTCCAGGCGGACACCGTTTCGATCTGGTCCGTGGGGTCGCGAAGCGTCGTCGTGAACGACGGCGCGCTCGAGCTGCGGACGCTTCCGGCTCCGCCCGGCAGCTACAGGCTGCTTCTGCACTTCGACACGACGACTTCGCAGTGGAGCTATACCGAAACCTTCTGGTGCGCGTCGTCCGCTGGCGGGTCCGTGCCGGACACCCCGCGCATCGGGCCTGATTCGCTGACCACGCACGAACCGGTGCTGCCGCGTCCGGCGGTGCTGTCGGGCCGGATCACCGGCGCCTGGCGCGAGCTCGGTGCCCGGCCGCCCAGCCTGGAGGCGATCGGCACCGACGGCGCGTTTGCCTGCAGACTCGATGGCCTGGATGACGACGGCTCGTTCCGGCTCGTGCTGCCACGGCCGCGACCGGTGCGCGTGGGCATCGGTGAAGAACGCCATGTCTGGATCGGCGGCGTCGACGAGGGCACGGCCACCGTGTTCGCGCCCAGTCCTGGCGAGGTCATCGACGGGATCGACGAGGTCGTGGCGGGAATGCTCGTGCGTCCGATCGCCGAGGTGCCGCTGTCGACGGACGAGTCCTACCGCGTCGAACTCCACGACCCACAGGGGTTGGTACCGGTCAGGTCGTTCTCTTCCGTCGGTGGCAGCTGGGCCCGTGCCCACAGCCTGCGGCCGGGCACCTATCGGGTCCGCCTGGTCGGCGATCCCGCGCGCAGCCTCTGGCGTCCGCAGTGGTACGAGCGTGCGGCAACGATCGACCTTGCCGCGCCCGTCGTCGTCCCCGCCGACGGCAGCGTGGTCGTGCTCGACCCCGTGCTGGAGCGCGGCGGGCAGATCAGCGGCACGGCGACCGGCGACGGCACGGCGAACTGCTACGCGCTGATCACCACCGCCGACGAGGCGGTCGTGATGGCCTACGCGGCAGTCACCTCCGTCGCGACAGGGTTCCGTTGGACTGGCCTGGCGGATGGGCGCTATCGGGTCGGGCTCTACTGCGGATGGGAATGGCCCTGGATGGGCATGGCCGTGCCCGCGGGCACGCTCTGGCATCCGGGCGTGACAGAGTGGGCCGCGGCCGGGGATCTCGAGATCGTCGATGCCGGTGTCGTCACGGGCCTGCAACTGGGGCCGCTGCCGGCGCGCTGAGGCACCGGCAGCGCGGTTCGCTCTCACTATCGCCTGCTACCTGCCAGCTGTTCCAGATCCATCACCGCCACCCGCATCGCCTCGGCCTGGGCGTTCAGTTCCTCGGCCGCGCTGGCGCTCTGCTCGGCGCCGGCGGCGTTCGACTGCGTCACCTTGTCCATCTGCCCCACGGCCAGGTTCACCTGCGAGATGCCGATGCTCTGCTGGCGCGACGAGCCTGCCACCGCCGCGGCCAGTTCGTCGACTTCGCGCGCGTGGGCGACGATCTCGGTCAGGGCTTCGGCAACCTTGCTGTTGATGGCGACGCCCTGGTGCGTGCGATCGACGGCCTCGCCGACACGACCGGCCGATTCCCGCGCGGCCTGGGCGCTGCGCTGGGCCAGCCCGCGGACCTCCTCGGCCACCACGGCGAAGCCGCGGCCAGCCTCGCCCGCGCGCGCGGCCTCGACGGCGGCGTTGAGCGCCAGGATGTTCGTCTGGAACGCGATCTCGTCGATGGTCTTGATGATGCGCGCGATGTCGTCGCTGCCCGACTTGATGGCGGTCATGGCCTCGGACATGTGACGCATGTCGTCGGCGCCGCGCTCGGCGGCCTCGCGCGCCTGCCTGGCCAGGCCGTTGACCCTGTCGGCGTTGTCGGCGTTGTGCGTCGTCACGCTCGACATCTCCTCGATCGACGCGCTGGTCTCCTCGATGGAGGCCGCCTGCTCGCTGGCGCCCTGGGCCAGCGACTGTGCGGCGCTGGCCACCTGCGTGGCCGCCGCGACGACCTGGCGCGAGCCGTCGCCCAGCTCGCGGCTGACGCGGCGGAGCACCGTGGTGATCCCGCGCGTGATGCCGAAGGACAGGACGGCGCCCGCCAGGAGGGCGACGGCCACGGCGACGATCGTCATCAGCGTCGTGCGCCCGCTGTTCGTGGCGATCGCGCTGGCCGAGGCCTGCGATTCCGACTCCTCGAGATCCCACAGGGCGTCGATCGCGGCAGCGTACCGGACGATCAACGGTTGCAGTTCGTTGCGTGCCTTGGCCAGGAGGCTCACCGCCGCCTCTGGCGTGTCTACGGCGCGGCTCAACTCCAGGATTTCAGCACGCTTCTTCGCTGCGGCCTCGCGCTTGGTGCCGAGGTCCGCGAGCAGAGCGGCGGTCTTCTCGTCGTCGACCAGTTGCGAGTAGGCCTCGAGGGCGGCGCTGTTGACGGCGCGAGCCGCCTTCATCTCTTCCTCGAGCGCCTTCTTCTCCTCGAGCGTCTGCGCGCCGATGTGGCGGTAGATGATGGTCATGTTGTCGCGGGCACCGGTTGCGAGCACGGTGACGTGCTTCAGCATCGGCAGGTTGGCCGCGATCTCGCGCGCGTCGCCGCGGATCGCCATCATCTGCAGGGCCGAGAACGCCCCGAGCGTCGCCATGATCGCCAGCACCGCGCCGAAGCCGGCGAAGATGCGCTTCCCAATCGTCCAGTTCCTCATCGTGCGCTCCTCCTGCAGCAGCCCGCCTGCGGGCCCCACCCGATCCGGTACGGGCCGCGATGTGCCGTTGACCCCTTGTCGACCAACAGAAGGGATCGTTTTGCGGCCCCGGGGTGTGTATCGGCCGGCAGGCGGTATCGATAAGGAATATCCGCATTCAATTCAGCAACATGTTGCAGGATGGCCTGTTGGTGATTTGCTGTTATTGCGCCAACAGCTTTTCGCCAGGGTCGAGGGCGTCACCTCCGGCCGCAGAACGAATCGGCCGGGCCCCGCGCAGGACCCGGCCGTTCGCGTGACGGGGAACGCGCCGCCCTAGGGCAGCGGCTTCCCGTCCGCATCGAGCAGCGTCGGGGCCGGGAAGCCCTCGGCCGCCAGCTGCGGCAGCACCGCGGCCTTGTCGCCCACCAGCACCACCAGCAGGTCGTCCCAGCGGTAGAGGCCCGAGCGGGCCAGCGCGTTGACGGCTTCCAGGTCGATCCCCGGCACCTGCGCCAGGTCCTGGCGCACGGCGTCCGCAGGGCGGCCGTTGCGGAGCAGGCCGGCCACGGCTTCGGCGGCGGCCGCGGTCGTGTCGCCGCTCGTCTCCAGGTCGAAGCGCACGGTGCGCACGGCCTTCTCCAGCTCGTCGGCGGTCACGTTGCCGGTGGCCAGGCCGGTGAACTCGTTGCGGAACTCGCGCAGGGCCGGGCCGGTCACCTGCGTCTGCACCGCCGAGCCGGAGGTCAGCAGCCACTGGCCGGCGTCCTCGGTGAAGCCGGAGCGGGCGCCGTAGGAGAAGCCGTTCTTCTCGCGGATGTTCTGGTTCAGGCGGCTGGTGAACGAGGCGCCGAAGAGCGTGTTCACGCATTGCCGCTTCACGCGGTCGTCGCCGTCCGGGGCGGCCACCGGGCGCCAGATCGAGATCACCGTCTGCGGGGCGCCCGGCCGGTCGACCAGTAGCAGGCCGGGCTTCGGCGCGGTGACCGGCGCCAGCGGCGCGGGCGCCACCGACGAATCGCCCTTCCAGCCCGCCAGCGCCTTGTCGAGCGCGGCCTTGATCTGTTCCGGCGTGAAGTCGCCGGCGAAGACGAGCGTCGCGCGCGCTGGGGTGAACAGGCGCGGCGCGGTGGCCACGACGTCCGCGCGCGTCAGCTTCGCGACCGTGGCCTCGTGGCCGTCGCCCGGCCAGCCGCGCGGGTCATCGGCGCCGAACAGCGCCGCGCGGCCGACGACCTGCGCGACGCGGCTGGCGTTCTCGCCGCGCGAGCGGATGCCGGCCAGGGCCAGGTCCTTCTCGCGCGTGAAGTCGTCGTCCTCGAGAGAGGGGCGCTGCAGTGCGTCGGCCATCAACGCCAGCGTCGCGTCCAGGCGCGAGGTCAGCCCGGAGACCGACATCGTCGCCGCGTTGGTGCCGCTGAAGGCCTGGATGCGGGCGCCCAACGTGGTGACGGCATCGGCGAAGCCGGTGGCGTCCAGCTTGCCGGCGCCGCGCGTCAGCAGCGTGGCGGTCAGCGAGGCCAGGCCCGCCTGGTCGGCGCCCAGGAGGCGGTCGCCACCTTCGACGATCATCTGGCCGGAGAACAGGCCGCTGCCGGGCTTACTGACCACGTAGAGGGGCTGGCCGTTCTTCAGCGTCAGCCGCACGGGGACCGCCGGCTCGGCCGGGCGGTCGGGCAGGTTCTCGGGACGCTGGTCCAGGCCGGCCGTCGTGATGGCGGCGTCGCGCGGCAGCACCCGCAGGTCCAGGCGGCCCTCACCCAGCACCTCGCGCGCCCACTGCGTGACCGTGGTCGCGGTGGGGGCCAGGCGCCGGGCCAGCTCGCGGTCGAACGAGTCGGGCTCTCCGTACGCCGTGAAGTAGGCGTTGAGCATGTCGGCGCGGCGCTCCAGGCTCTCCTTCATCCGCAGGAAGCCCGACTCGGTGGCGGCCTTCACGCGGGCCAGCTCGGCCTCGGTGGGGCCGTCCTTCTGCAGCCGCGCGACTTCCTCGAGAATGGCGCGCTTGATCTGCTCGAGGTCGGCGCCCTCGGCCGCGGTCGCCTCGATGTGGAACTCGCTGCCCAGCTGGCGGCTCTCCTGGTAGACCTGCACCTGCTGCGCCAGCTGGTCCTTGATGACCAGGCGCTCGACCAGGCGGCCCGTGTTGCCGGCGGCCAGCACGGACGACAGGATGTCCATCTCGGCGTCGCCGGTCTCGAACGCGGCCGGCGAATGCCAGACCAGGTACAGGCGCGGGAAGCGCACGCGGTCGTCGGTCAGGCGGCGCACCTCGCGGTCGAAGCCCACCGGCTGCGCGGTGCGGTGCTGCGGCAGCGGGCGCAGCGGCACCGAGCCGAAGGTCCCGGCGATCAGCCGCTTCGCCTCGGCGGGATCGAAGTCGCCGGCCACCACCAGCGAGGCGTTGCCCGGCACATAGAAGGTGTCGAAGAAGTCCTTCACGTCCTGGACGGTGGCGGCCTCGAGATCCTCGTGGCTGCCGATGACCGGGTGGTGGTATGGGTGGCCCTCGGGCCACATCGCCGCCGAGATCATCAGCTCGGCGCCGCCATAGGGCTGGTTCTCGTAGCTCTGGCGGCGCTCGTTGCGCACGACGCTGCGCTGCAGGTCCAGCTTCTCCTGCGTCATGGCGCGGCTCAGACCCTCCAGTCGGTCGGCATCGAGCCACAGCAGTGTCGGCAGCAGTGAGCGCGGTCCCCACGAGTAGTAGTTGGTGCGGTCGCTGCTGGTCGAGGCGTTGTTGGCCCCGCCGCCGCGCTCCATCAGCATGTCGAACTGGTTGTCCGGCACGCGCTCGGTCCCCATGAACATCAGGTGCTCGAACAGGTGCGCGAAGCCGGTGCGACCGGGCGACTCGTCCTTCGAGCCCACCTTGAACCAGGTGTTGATGGTCACCATCGGCTGCGCGTGGTCCTCGTGCAGGATCACGGTCAGGCCGTTGGGCAGGGTGTAGGTCTCGACGGACAGCGGCGCGGCCATGGAGCCTCCGGCGGCAAGGCCGGCGAGCGCGGCCAGGAACAGGATCGAGCGCATGGTGCCCTCCGGGCGGGGTGACGGAACAAAGCACGGCCGGCAGTGGCCGACCGTGGGCATACGTCATGATCGCGCCTGGGTTGCGGTTCGGCCAGTGTCGAAGTCAGGTCGTCAGCAGGAGGCGGGCCGCAGACGAACGGTCAGTACGGCGCCGGAGCCCGGTGCGCCGCCGACCTCCAGTCGGCCGCCCAGTCGATTCGTCACGATGTCGCGACAAGTGGGCAGGCCCAGGCCGCGGCGCCCCTTGTCCGGGCGCGAGGTCCAGAAGAGATCGAAGACCTGCTCGCGCCGCTCGACGGGGATACCCGGGCCGTTGTCGACGATCTCGAGCAGCACGGCGTCATCGGCGACCCGTGTGGTGACGGTGATCCGCCCGCGGCCGTGGAGGCCCGCGTCCTCCAGCGCCTGCGCAGCGTTGAGCAGCAGTTGCAGGACGACCTGGCAGACCTCGGCCGTCGCCCCGGCCACCAGCGGCAGTTGCGCGTCGAGGCGCAGATCGACGGTGGCCGCCTCCTGCCAGGCGTGTCGCGACACGATGAGCGTATTGTTGATCGCCCGATTGAGGTCGCAGCGGCCGGTGCCGAGTTCGCCTGCCAGCGAGAACTCGCGCATCGCCTGGACGGTGGTGCCGATGGCCAGGGCGCCCTCAAGAGTCTCGGCGACCGCGGCGCGCACATCGGCCGCCCGGTCCGCTGGAAGGTGGAGGTCGCCACCCGCGTCATCGCCAGGTGCGGCCAACACGTCCTCCAGGAAGCGCAGGTTGTCGGCCATGTATTGGATGGGAGTGTTGATCTCGTGGGCGAGGCCCGAGGCCAAGTGGCCGACCCCGGCATCGCGGGATGCGTGCAGCGCCTCGGCCTCGGCGTGGCGCTTGTTGCGCAGGGCTTCGATCATGCGGTTGAAGGCGTCGGAGAATTCGCCCAGGAAGTCGACCCTGTGCTCCAGGTGCCCGCCGGCCACCTCCTGCGTCTGCCAGGTGAGGTGGCGCAGGCTCGCTTGGAGCGCCTTGAGCGGGCCGAGCAGGTGCAGACGCGGCGGCGGCGCGAAGTCGAGGCGGCCCTCGGCCAGGGCGGCCGAGAACTCGCGCACGGCGGCCACGTTGGTTTCCAGGCGGGACACGGTCGCCAGCAGCGCGCGCAACTCGGGCTCGGCGTCCGTCGGAAACTCGATGATGGTCGGCGCGGGCACGCGCCCGTCGGCCACCGCCTCGAGGCGAGCGGCCAGCGCCGCCAGCGTGGCGCCCGCGGTCGTGGTCATGTCCGGCTCGGCTCCGGCTGGACCGAGAACCGGCATGTGCGGTCGCCCGTGGCCCAGCAGTCGATCTCCTGGACATGAAAGTCCACGCCGAGGTACGCGTGGAGGATGCCGGCGATGAAGCCCTCGTCGTAGTCGCACACCGTGGTCCCGGTGACGGGCAACCCGGAACAGTCGAGATCCTCCGAGACCGTCATCGTCATCGTCAGGGAGGGCGCGTCGACGTGCTCGAGCCTCAGGACACCCACGCGCAGCTCGGCGAGCGACTTCTGCAGGCCGTCGACGAACGCAGCCGGGGGCAGCGAGACATCCAGGGCGTTGCGACAGTACTCGCGCCCGGCGATCCAGCCGGCATCGCGCAGGATGCCGGCAGCGACCTCGTTGCCGTAGCGCAACGCGATGGCCTCGCGTAGCGCGTACTGGCCGAGCCGATAGACGATCACCGGGACTTCCTGGCCCAGGTTGGGGCGGCCGGTGTCGATGTCGCCGAGGTCGGCCCAGGTGAAGGTGCAGGCCTCAAGGTTCTCCGGCTTCATGGCGGCTCCGTTCGGCTGGTGGTTCCGGCGGGGCGCCCCGGCAGACATGGAATCCCCCAGGGGGGTTATCGGCCGCGAGGGGCCGGAAATGAAGAGCAATCGCCGATTTCAACTTGCGGCCTGTTCCCGGCCGGATGACCGTGTCGCCGGGACTCGCCCGGAAGTCGGTCACCACGGAAAGCGCAAACGATGGCCCTGCTCGAACTCAAGGACGTCTGCCTGTCGCTGGGCGGCCCGTCGGTCCTGGACCATGTCGACCTGGGCGTGGAGACGGGCGAACGCATCTGCCTGCTCGGCCGCAACGGCGAGGGCAAGACCACCCTGCTGCGCCTGCTGGCCGGCGAGATGGCCCCCGATTCGGGCGAGGTGCTGCGCCGCGCTGGCGAGGGCATCGGGTTCCTGCCCCAGGAGGTGCCCTCCGGCCTGGCCGGCCCCGTGCGCGAGGTCGTGGCCGGCGGCCTGGCCTGGCGCCCCGAACTGAAAACGGGCGAAGCCTGGCGGCTCGAACATCTCGTGGACGGCATCCTCGAGCGCGGGGGGCTGGACGGCGAGGCCCGCTTCGAGTCGCTCTCGACGGGCAACCGGCGCCGCGTCCTGCTGGCGCGCGCTCTGGTTGGCGAGCCGGGCCTGCTGCTGCTGGACGAGCCGACCAACCACCTGGACATCGACGCCATCGCCTGGCTCGAGGACCAGCTTCGCCGCTTCGAGGGCACGCTGTTCTTTGTGACGCACGACCGCGCCTTCCTGCGCGGGCTGGCCGGACGCATCCTGGAGATCGACCGCGGCCGCCTGCGCGATTGGACCTGCGACTACGAGACCTTCCTGCGCCGCCGCGAGGAGACCATCCGCGCCGAGCGCGCCCAGTGGGCCGAGTTCGACCGCAAGCTGGCCGAGGAGGAGGTCTGGATCCGCCAGGGCGTGCGCGAGCGCCGCACGCGCAACGAGGGCCGCGTGCGCGCCCTGAAGGCGATGCGCGAGGAGCGCCGCGCCCGCCGCGAGCAGACCGGCGACGCCGTGCTGCAGGTGCAGGAAGGCGAGCGCAGCGGCAAGCTGGTGCTCAAGGCCGAGCACCTCGCGTTCAGCTGGGGCGAGAAGGTCATCGTCGGGGACTTCAGCACCACGATCATGCGCGGCGACCGCGTGGGCCTGCTCGGGCCCAATGGCGCCGGCAAGACGACGCTGCTGCAGTTGCTGCTGGGGCGCCTGCAGCCGGCGGGCGGGAGCGTGCGCCACGGCACCAACGTGCAGGTGGCGTACCTGGACCAGCAGCGCGCGCTGCTGGACGAGGGCAAGACGGTGCAGGAGAACGTGTGCGAGCACGGAGACACGCTCCTGTTCAACGGCCGCAGCCTGCATGTGATCACCTACCTGCAGAACTTCCTGTTCACGCCCGACCGGGCGCGCAGCCCGCTGACCCGCCTGTCGGGCGGCGAGCGCAATCGCCTGCTGCTGGCCAAGCTGTTCACGCAGCCGGCCAACCTGCTGGTGCTGGACGAGCCGACCAACGACCTGGACCTCGAGACGCTGGACCTGCTCGAGGAGCTGGTGCTGGAGTTCACCGGCACGCTGCTGGTGGTCAGCCATGATCGCGAGTTCCTGGACAACGTCACCACCAGCACGCTGGCCCTGGCCGGCGAGGGGCGCGTGGTCGAGACGGTGGGCGGGTACGGCGACTGGGCGCGCGTGTCGCGCGCGGCGAAGCAGGCGGAGGCGGAACAGGAGCGACGTGAGCGACGTGAGGCCGCAGGCGCCGCCGCCGCGGCCCGTCCGGCGCGCGACGCCGCGGGCGACGACAAGCCCCGCAAGCTGACCTGGAAGGAAGGCCAGGAGTTAGCCGCACTGCCGGCCCGGATCGAGGAACTCGAGGGCGAGCAGGCGGCCCTGCACGCGCGGCTGGCCGATCCGGCCCAGTACCGCCAGGCCGGCGGCGAGGTTCCGGCGCTGCAGGCGCGGCTGGCGGCGCTGGAGACCGAGCTGGGGGCGGCATATGCGCGCTGGGAGGAGCTGGAGGGGCGGCGGGGCTGACGGGTGGTTGCCCCCGCCATTGCGAGCCGGCGTTCAACGCCCTATTATCAACGCCACGAGACCAGCCACATCAGCCCGTGCCGCCATCGCCCCGGCCGGCCGGAACCGAACCGGAACCATCATGTCCGATCGCCCTTCCGAGCCAGGCGACCGCCTGGCCGAGTACATGCCTCTGGTCTACGGCCACCTGCGCAAGCTGGCCGAGAGCCGGCTGCGCCACGAGCGCGGCAACCACACGCTGCAGCCCACGGCGCTGGTCAACGAGGTCTACCTCAAGTTCGACCGGCAGAGCCGGCTCGACATCCGCGGGCGCACGCACTTCCTGGCCTTGTCGGCGACTGCGATGCGCCAGGTCCTGGTCGACCATGCCCGGCAGCGCAAGGCGCAGAAGCGCGGCGGCGACGCGCTGATGGTCACCCTGGACGAGTCGACGGCCATCGACCCGGGACGCGCGCAGGACCTTCTGGACCTGCACCGGGCGCTGGAGAAGCTGGCCGAACTGGATCCGACCGAGGCACGCATCGTCGAGATGCGCTTCTTCGCGGGGCTGACCGAGTTGGAGGTGGCGGGCGTGCTGGGCGTCTCCGAGCGCACCGTCAGGGACCTATGGAGCCACGCGAAGGCGTGGCTGAGGCGCGAGCTGTCCTGACCCCGGCCGGCCAGGTGCCCAGCAGCGCGCCGCCGACCACCAGCACCATGGCGGCCAGCGAGACGCCGGACAGGCGGCCGCCACCCGCGAGCGCCAGCAGCAGGGTGGAGAGCACCGGCGTCAGGTACGACAGCAGGCCGATCGTACGCGGGTCGCCGCGGCGCAACGCCGCGTCCCAGGCGAGGAAGGCCGCTCCCATCGGTCCCAGTCCCAGCAGCAGCAGCCAGGGCACGTCGGCCGCCACGAAGACGGCGCGCGGCTCGAACAACGCGTGGCACAACAGTGCCAGCAGCCCCGACACGGCGCTGAAGAAGCTGACCGGCGGCGCCTGTGCGTCGCGGCGTCGCGCCGAGGCCAGCGAGTAGGTCGACCAGATGACGGCCGCGGCGATGGCCAGCGCGTAACCTGCGGCGTGAGCACGGTCGAACGCCACCCTGCCGCCGGTGACCAGCAGGGCCGCCCCCGCGAAGCCGAGGAGCGCGGCGGCGATCTGCCGCGCGGTCAGGCGCCGCTCGCGAAGGAACGCCGGCGTCAGCACCACGATGAGCAGCGGCCACAGGTAGTTCAGGAGATTGGCCTCGATCGGCGGCGCCAGGCGCAGTGCCATGAACAGCGCGGCATGGTAGGCGAACAGGCCGTAGACCCCGAGCGCGAGCATCGGCAGGGGCGCTCGCCAGCGGCGCCACCGGGGGACACCCGCGAGGGATCCGATCAGTAGAGACGTCCCGGCCAGCAGGAACGGCGGCAGGCCGTCGAGTCTCGTGGTCAACGCGGCCAGCGTGCTCCAGAGCAGGATGGCCAGCAGCGCCAGGAGCATCGGGGCTGGTCGGCGACCGGAGGTGGGTGCGTGCGGCATCGGGGCAGACTAGGGGGGGCGGGGGCGCCGGTCAAGGCCGGGCGGGGTCCTGCCCGCCCGGCTGCCGTAGCCCGCTACTCGTACCTGAGCGCGTCGATCGGGTTGAGCGCCGCCGCCTTGCGTGCCGGCCAGAACCCGAAGAAGACGCCGACGGCTGCCGAGAACCCGAGCGCCACGCCGACGGTGGCGCCGTCGATGACGGTGGGCCAGCCGGTCAGCCGGCCGACCAGCGCCGAGCCGCCGTAGCCCAGCGCCACGCCAAGCAGCCCGCCCAGCAGCGAGAGCACGACCGCCTCCACCAGGAACTGCAGGAGCACGTCGGTCGGGCGCGCACCGATGGCCATGCGGATGCCGATCTCGCGCGTGCGCTCGGTCACCGACACCAGCATGATGTTCATGATGCCGATGCCGCCGACCAGCAGCGAGATGCCGGCGATGCAGGCCAGCAGGATGGTCATGACCTCGGTGGCGCCGGTGGCGGCATCCGCCAGGTCGGCCTGGTTCTTGACCTGGAAGTCGTCCTCTTCCCACTCACCCAGGGCGTGGCTCTCGCGCATGATCAGCTTCGCCTCGTCCATCGCGGCCTCGACCTCGGCCCCGGTGTTGGCCGAGCCCAGGATCTGCGCAATGAACTGGTGCCCGGCCAGGCGCTCCTGCACGGTCGTGTAGGGGGCGATGATGAGATCGTCCTGGTCCGAGCCGCTGGCGGACTGCCCCTTCTTGGCGAGCACGCCGATGACCGTGAAGGGCACGTCCCGCAGGATCACTTCCTGCCCGAGCGGCGACTCCTCGCCGAAGATGTTCGTGGCCACGGTCTGGCCAAGCACGCAGACCTTGCGCCGGGCGCGCACGTCGCGCAGGTCGAAGAACTGCCCGTCGCTCATCTGCCAGTCGCGGATCGCCTGGTAGGAGACGTCGACGCCGTAGACCGGACAGCGCCAGTTCGTGCCGTTGCCGCCCCGGATGCGGCCGAAGGCCATGATCACCGGCGAGACCTCGGTCATGTGCATCGATTCGCGCCGGAGCTTCTCGGCATCCTCGATCTTCAGGCGGTTGAACGAGCCGGCGCCGCCGCGCACGTTGCCCGTGTTCGAAGCGCCCGGCGTGATGACCACCATGTTCGTGCCCAGGTTCTTGATGCTCGTCTCGATGCGCGACTTGGCGCCATGGCCGATGGCCACCATGACGATCACGGCGCCGACACCGATGATGATGCCCAGGGCCGTCAGCATGCTGCGCATCTTGGTGCGCCGGATGCTGCGCAGGGCGATCCGGATCAGCATCTGCGGCTTCATGCGGTCCCTTTCCGGCGGGCGTCGATGGCGGCCAGGTCGGCGGTCGCGTTGCCGCGCGGGGTGACAGCCTCGTCGCGCACGATGCGGCCGTCGCGCAGCTCGACGATGCGCTTCGCGTAGTGGGCGATGTTGTCCTCGTGCGTGACCATGACCACGGTCAGGCCCTGCTCGTTCAGCTGCTGGAACAGGGCCAGCACCTCGACACTCGTGCGCGAGTCGAGGTTGCCGGTCGGCTCGTCGGCCAGCAGCAGGGCCGGTTCGGTGACCAGCGCGCGGGCGATGGCCACGCGCTGCTGCTGGCCGCCCGAGAGCTCGTTGGGCAGGTGATGCTCACGGTCCGCCAGGCCGACGCGGGCCAGCGCCGCCGCGGCCGCGGCCGCAACATCGCGACGGCGGGCGGAGCGGTCGTACATCAGCGGCAGCTCGACGTTCTCCAGGGCGCTGGTCCGCGCCAGCAGGTTGAAGCCCTGGAAGACGAACCCGATGCGGCGATTGCGCAGGTCGGCCAGCTGGTTGCGGTCCATGACCTCGACCCGCTCGCCGTCCAGCTCATAGGAGCCGCCGGTGGGCTTGTCCAGGCAGCCGAGCATGTTCATCATCGTCGATTTGCCCGAGCCGGAGGCGCCCATGACGGCCAGCATCTCGCCCGGGGCCACGGTCAGGTCGACGCCGGCCAGTGCGTGGACCTCGTTCTCGCCCATCACGTAGGTCTTGGTCAGGCCCCGGATGCGGATGACGTCGGCGGCCACGGCGCCCCCTAGAAGCCGCCCGGCCGCGGGGGGCCGGACTGGCGTTGCTGCTGGAAGGGCGAACTCGAGGCGGCGGGGGTGGCTGCGGCCCCGGTGGTCACGCCGGCGATGACCTGCTGGCCGGCCTGGATCTCGCGCCCGCGGATCTCGGTGTTGGTGCCGTCGGTGATGCCCGTGCGCACGAACATCACGTCCAGCTTGCCGTCCTGGTCGGTGAACCAGAGCATGCCACGGTTGGCGGGCAGGCCGCCGCTGCCGGCTGCGCCGCCGTGGGCGCCAGGCATGCCGCCGGTGGCAGGCGTGCCGCCCATGCCGCCGGCGCCGCCGGACTGGCCGCCGCGGGCGCGGGCACTGTCGGCCGGCGCACCGCCGCCGGGACCGCCCGGGCCGCCCTGCGCCTGCATGGCCGCGCGCTTGCGCTCGATGATCGCCTGCATGACCGTCTGCTCGGGCCGGTAGCGCAGCGCGGCGTTGGCCACCTGCAGGACGTCCTGCGCCTGGTCGACGATGAACTCGACCGAGGCGGTCATGCCCGGCAGCAGCCGCTGGTCGGGATTGGGCACGTCGACGACGGCGGTGTAGGAGACGACGTTCTCGGTGGTGACCGACTGCAGGCGCACCTGCCGCACGGTGCCGGTGAAGGTGTCGTCGGGCCAGGCCTGCACCGTGAACTTCGCGGCTTGGCCGACCTTGATCTGGCCGATGTCGCTCTCGTCGACCGAGACCAGGATCTGCATCTGCGACAGGTCGCCGGCGATCCGGAACAACTCCGGAGCCGCGAACGACGCCTGCACCGTCTGGCCGGGGTCGATGCTGCGCTGCACGACGGTGCCGTCGATGGGGGCCGTGATCGTGGCGTAGCCCAGGTTCCGCTCGGCGCGTTCCAGGTCGACCTTGGCGGACTTCACGCTGGCGCGCGAGGTCTCGAGGTTGAACTGCGCCGTGTTGAATTCGCTGTCGGAGATCATCTCCTGCTCGTGGAGCTTCGAGAGCCGCAGGTGCTCGCGCTCGGCGTGGCGCTGCTCGGCCTCGGCCCGCTCGAGCTGGGCGCGCGACGACTGCACGGCCGCGATCAGCAGCGTCTTGTCGATCCGCGCGACAACCTGTCCGGCCTTGACCTGGTCGTTGAAGTCGACCAGCACCTCGTCGACGATGCCGCTGACCTGCGTGCCCACCTGCACGGTGACCACCGGTTGCAGGTTGCCCGTGGCCGCGACGACCGACTGGAGGTCGCCCTTGGTGACCTCGACCAGGCGGTAACCGGTCGGCGCGACGGCGCGGCTCTCCTTCCAGCGCCAGGCGCCGAAGCCGAGGGCTCCCAGGATCAGCACGTAGACGATGACTCTGCGCATGGATCTCTCCCGTTGGGGGCGTTCAGGACAAGCGGCCGCTTCAATCTAACGCTCCGGAGGGGATTGACCAGCGGTCGGCCCTCCGGAGCGTTCACGCTGGCGGACGATTCAGGGCGCAGCCCGCCAGGCCAGCGTCGCGTTCGCCTGGTCAGCCTCCTCCAGCAGCAGGGCACGCAGGAAGGGCCAGTTCGCGGCGGCGCCAGCGCCTTCGACCAGCGCGAGTTCGCGCCGATACTCGATCCAGCCATCGGCGAAGGTCGCTGCGAGCGTGAACGTGCCCGCCTCGTTGGCCAGTGCGCGGGCGTCGGGCAAGGCGGCGTTCGTTCCGTCCGGCAGCTTCAACCGGACCGCGATGACTTGGCGCAGCGGGCCGTCCAGGAGCACAGGCGCCTCGCGAACAGCATCGGCCAGCCGGCAATCGCCGGGCAGCCGGTCCAGCAGGCCGCCCTTCGGGCGGCCGACGACCACCTGGCGGCGGCCGCCGTCATCGGCCTTGCCCAGCGGCGCCTCGACGTCGCAGCGCAGGTCGACGGCGCCCCGCAGCTGCAGCGGGAGCGTCGCGGCAGGCGTCCGCGCGCCCTTGAGCACGCCGCCCATGATCGCCGCGGCATGGCGCGTGAGCGCGGCCGGTTCGCCGGCGACGGCATCGCCGAAGGCCAGGCGCCCGCGGGCGGAGGCGAAGCCGGCGCCGGTCCAGGCCGTGTCGCCAGCGGCCAGGCTCAGCTCGACGTTGAACTCGCCGCCGCCGCCCTGCGGCGCCTGCGGCTTGGCCTCGCCGTACAGCCACAACAACGGTCGGCCGTCGAGCACGCCCTCGGCTTGGACCGAGAAGTCGGCGGGGTCGCAGACCAGGAACGGGCGGCGGACCTTGGCGTCGAAGGCGCCCTGCAGGTAGAGCAGGAGCTGGCCGCGGCCGCCCAGGTGGGGCAGCGCCGGTGCCGCGGGCGCTCCCACGGGGCCTGCCAGCACGGGCAGCACCTGCCAGCCGTCGGCCTTCAGCAGCGAGGCCCACAGCACCGCGCGGTCCAGCACGTGGCCATAGGCCGTCTCCCAGGTGCGCTCGGCTCGGCGCGGCGCGAACGTCCACCAGCGATCGTCCTGCCTCACGTGCCTCACGTTCCGCGCCAGCCACTTGCCGCCCGCCTGCACCCGGGCGCGGTCGCCGCCGGCTTCGCGCATGACCGCGCGCAGCGAATCGACGAGGGCGGGGGGGGCCACCGCGGCCTCCCAGAGCGCGCTATTGAAGGCGTCGCCCAGGGCGCGCTGGTCGGCCCAGGTGGACCAGCACACGGCCGGCTCGTAGGCGGCCGGCGCGGCGGTCAGCGGCAGGCGCAACGCGCCGGCCGGCCGCACGGTCCACGTCAGCGTGCGGCGACCGTCCTGCTCATCGCTCGTCGGCTCCGGAGCGCCGTTGAGCTCGGCGTGGTGAAGCGCGCGGCCGGCCGGCGCCGACACCGACAGGCGCACGAGCACCGCGGGGTCGCGCTGCGGCAGCACGAACAGGCCGTCGGCGGCGGGCAGGCGGCGCTCGGTGACGGTGTACTCGGTTTCCATGATGCACGGCAGCTCGACGCCGTCGTGCAGCAGCATCGTCTCGCGCAGGGTCGTGTAGTCATCGGCGTGGTCCACGGCGTAGGGCAGCGTGTGGACGACGGCGGTGTCGGAAACGCGCTCGGGATCCGGCCACCACCGGCCGTCACGCCAGGTGCGCAGCTTCGTCACGGTGAGCGAGCCCGCGGCCTCGTTCCAGGGAATGCGCAGGTCGGCGTAGGTGCGGATGCCGGTGGAGGTGCCGATCCAGACCACGGTGTGCACCGTGGTGCTGACGGTGCCCTCGGCGGCGATCTCGACCCGGCGCTCCTCGAGCAGCAGCACGGCGTCCTGCTTCGCCAGGTCGTGGTGCTGGCGGGCGGTGGCCCACAGCGCGTCCAGGTCGTGGCTGCCCGAGGTGCCCATCGCGGGCGCGGACGCGGCGCCCGTCGCGGCCAGCAGCCCCGACAGCGCCAGGATCAGGGCCAGCGCCAGGCGCGGCCGGCGGAACATGCGTGGCGCCGTCATCACTTGCCCTCCCTGACGAACGTGAATGCCTGCTTCGACCAGTCGCGCGAGGCGTGGACCGCCTTGCGGAACCCGGCGTAGCCGTCGGGCGGGATCTGCCGGCGGTCGACGGTGGCCTTCGCGGTGACCGTCAGCGCGCGGTCCTTCTGCGCGACGGCACCCGTGAACGAGGCGTAGGTCTCGGTCACGGGCTCGGTCTTTGGCGGCTCATGCAGCTTCCAGCCGCGCGGCAGGGTGATGGTCTCCTGCGCATCGACCAGCTGCGTGTTCCAGAGCATGATGTCGGTCTCGCGGTCCTTCGCCCACTCCTGGCTGCCGGCGCCGAAAGGCCCGCCGGAGGCATGCAGCCAGCCCAGCAGCGGGCTGGCAAACGACCAGCGGCCATCCACCGGCGCGGTGAACCGCGGGATGCGGTAGGTCACCTGCAGCCACATGTCGCCGCTGAAGTCGTCGACGGCGCGGTGCGTGACCACGACGTCCTGCACGCGCTGGCTGGCCGGCGCCAGCATCTGCGCGACCGCGCTGGCCAGTTCGCCGCGGCGCGCGCCGTTGGGGATGCGGCGCAGCCGGCTGTCGGTGGCACCGCCGCCGGACAGGCGCAGCGTGCCCGTGAGTGTGCCGTCCTCGCCCAGCGCGGCGTCATGGCGCGCCACCAGGGGCGACTCGGCCGCCGGCGAGTACGCGATGCGGCTGAGGGTCTCGCCCTGCGGCGAGCCGACCAGGTAGTGCTGCTCGGTCTCGCGCTTGGACCAGATGTCGTTGTTGTAGGGCACCCAGGTGGGGTCGTACATGACGAAGGTGCCGTCATCCAGGCGCAGCGCCGTCACGCAGTGGTTGAACTGGTCGGCCGGCACCAGGTCGATGCGGCTGCCGGCCATCGTCATCGCCGCGTAGCTGTCCAGGCCCGCCGCGCGCATCATCGTGATGAGCATGCCGGCGATGTCCTTGCACACGCCCGAGCGCTGCTCGAAGATCATGTTGCCCGGGTGCAGCATGAAGCCCTCGCCTTGGCCCATGGTTTGGCCGCTGTAGCGGATGTTCTGCGCGGTCCAGTGGACCAGCACCTTCGCCTTGCGCAGGTCGTCGGCGTTCGTCGCGCCGGCGTCCGCCAGCACCTGGTCGACCTTGGCGCGGATCTCCGGCGTCACCTCGAACTGGCTCCGGTTCACGTCGAAGAACCAGCGGCTCTTGGCTTCCCAGCTCTCGGCGGTGGCCATGACCACCTTGGGCGCGAAGTCGCTGGCGTCCGGCTGCGACGGCTCGTGCACGCGCGACGGCACGTCGTTGCACCACCAGGCGTAGGTGGTGCTCTCCTGGTCATAGGTCACGGACGAATAGACGGCGCCGTTGTAGTTCTCCGCGTGCAGGCGCTTGTCCTTCGGCAACACCAGCTCGTAGCGCTTCTCCACGATGGGCTGGTCGCCCGCGAACAGCACGATGTCGAAGTACTCGCCGGGCATGGGCGGGATGTACTTCTCGTCGCCGGGGGCGTCGGCGAGGGCCGCGCCGCCACCGGCTGCACCGGCCTCGGCCAGCAGCGCGTAGGTGAAGCCCTTGCTGAAGGTGACCACCTCGACGCCGTCGCCCACCTTCAGGCGGGGCAGCTGCAGCGTCTTGATGCGGTCGCGCCAGTAGATGGCCGACTGCGGGGCGGGCAGGTCGCGCACGGCGGCCACGTCCACGGGCAGGCGCGCGCCGTCGCGCAGCACGTTGACCTCGCGCACCTCCAGCGCCTGGCTCTGAGGGTCGTAGTGCCAGTAGAGCACGGAGTTGTCGCGGCAGCCTTCGCTGGTCAGCACCTTGGTCAGGCGGTAGCCGTCCACGTAGGTGACGCCGCTGGGCTTGACGCGGTTGACGGCGTGCTCGTAGACGACGACCAGCCCGGCATCCCTGAAGCCCTTCGCGGTGCCGGCGTCGGCCAGGCGCGTGAAGGGCGTGGGTGTCGGGGGTTCGCCCGGGGGTGTGACGGGCGTGGCGGCGAAGGCGGTGGCGGCGATCGCCAGCAGGGCGATGGCCGGCAGCAGCCGGCGGTTGATGGTGCGCACGATGACCTCGCGGGATCTCGGGACCAGTCACGCCGGCCGGGGCGCCGGCGAGGGACAGGCTGACTCTAGCATCTGGACGAACCGGGCGAAAGCGGCCATGCTGGGGCCCAAACGGGAGGTATCGAGCCGTGAACGAATGGACCGACGAAAAGCTGGCCGAACTGCCCGTCCGCGACCAGGTGCGGCAGCGCGGCCTGGCGGCTACCCGCCTGGAGGCGTTCTGCGACGCGGCCTTCGCGTTCTCGGTGACCATCCTGGTGATCAGCACCGGCGGGGTGCCGGGCAGCTATGCCGAGCTACTGGACGCCCTGCGCGACGTGCCCGCCTTCGCGGCCAGCTTTGCCGCCATCGCCGGGTTCTGGGCCGCCCACCGCATGTGGAGCCAGCGCTACGGGCTGGAGGACCGCACTTCCACGTTCCTCAGCCTGGCGATGGTTTTCGTGATGCTGATCTACGTGTACCCGCTGAAGATGGTCTTCGGGGCGCTGGCCTCGTGGCTGAGCGGGGGCGCGCTGCCGGCGAAATTCTCCATCGCCTCGCGAGAGGAGCTGGTGGGCCTGTTCGTCATCTACGGCTTGGGCTTCGCGGCCCAGTCGGCCATGCTGGGCCTGCTTTACGCGCACGCGCTGCGGGTGCCCGAACAGCGCCTGAGCGCGCTGGAGCGGCTGCGGACGCGGCACAAGATCGAGTCGTACGTGGTGATGGGCGCCACCGGGCTGGTCTCGGCGCTGTATGCGGCCGTGATGCCCGGGTGGATGGGTGTCTGGGCCGGGTTCATTTATGCAACGCTGCCGATCACCATGCCGATCCAGGCCGGCCGGCAACTGCGGCAGGTCGAGCGTTTCGATGCGGAGGGCCGCAGCGGAGGCTGAGGCGCACCGGACGAGAGATGCTGCCGGGGGGACCGGCAGCATCCGCGCCGTACTAGAAGGACTCCGGCGCCGAGAAGGCCAGCCTGAAATCCACTTCCTCGGTGAACCAGTCGTGAGTGCCCAACTCCACCCACAACTCGTAGGCTCCGGGAGCCAGCGTGCCCGACGTGTCGAGGGCGGTCTGGCCGGCGATGCCGTTGCTCTGACCGTAGTGGGCGATGAGCTCGCTTCCCGGAGCCGCGCTGGCGCCTCTCAGGACGATCTTGTCGCTGAAGTGGTCCGCATACATGAGCGTCCCAACGGCGCAGTAGGCGACGGGATCCCCCGCCACCGCAAACTGCAGCCGTGCCCTGACGACCGAACCACTGCTCGCCAGGCCGGTGGCCGAGCGACTGGCTACGGCCTTCGCCACCAGCCGGATCTCGGAGAGGCCGTCGTCGGGCGCCTCGAACCGGTAGGTGAGCGACCCCTCGACATCCATGTTGCCGGAATGCGGCTCTCCCTGGGCTTCAGCCGAGCAGGTGACGCCGAAGTCGATGTAGAGCGGCGCGAAGTCATCCTCGGCCGGATCGAGTGTCTGTGTGTCATGGCAATCGAATCCGGCGGCGGCCTGCGCGCTGAAGTAGCTGTCGTTGCGGACGAGCGTGACCTGGCCCTGCACGGGGACGGGATCGGGCTTGGTCGGCGGGTTCCTGGACTTGCAGCCGCCGAGGGCGGCACCGCACGCGAGGGCGGCGGCCAGCGTGGCGATCGTTCGCGTGGTGGTGCGAAGTGCGGGCATGGGAGGCCTCCTGGTCGGTCCGGATCATGGGCGCGGCGCACGGTCCTTCCGACCGGCGCAAATGTTGAAGAGCCGGCCCACCACTCCCAATGGCGATATCCAGGGGCACAACCCGACATCCAATGAGCAGAAAGACGCGAGCGGATCAGCGCGCGGCCGCAATACGGGCCAGCAGGTCGGCGCTGGGCCGGGGCACAGCGGCGACCAGCGCTTGCAGTGAGTCGAGCACGGCGTCCGCCTGTGCCTTGTGGCCGGTCAATCGCAGGCGCCGCGCGGTGAGCAGCCCCACGGCCACGCGGTCGCCCCCCGCTACGGGCGAGGCGCCTGTCAACGTGTCGGCGCGCGCGATCAGCACGCCGGCGCCGGCCAGGTCGCCGCGTCCGAGCGCGATCTCGGCCAGCAGCGTCAGCGGCCGTGCGGTGTAGGCGTGGCCGGCGGGGAACGCCGACTCGAGATCCGTCAGTGATTGCCGCGCCAGCGCCTCGGCTTCGTCCGCGTGGCCCAGCTCCAGGCGCACCCGCGCCAGGTTGTTCCTCGTCACAGCTGTCCAGGGATGGCTGTCGCCCAGTCCGGCAGCCATCACCTTGATGGCCTCGTGGTAGAGCGGTACGGCCGCCTCGCGCTCGCCCAGTCGCCAGCGGCAATACGCCATTCCGTTGGTGGTCAGTGCCCAGTTCACATGGTCGCGTCCCAGGCTGCCTTCGATCACGCCGCGCGCGCGTTCATAGTTGCCGAGGGCCCGGTCGTGCCGGCCCGCCGCGCTTTCTGCGTCGGCCAGGTTGCTCAGGGTGACGGCAAACTCGGGATGCCCGGCCGGGTACAGGCGCTCGTAGACCGCCAGCGCCTCGCCGAAGGCGAGGACCGCTTCCTCGGGCCGGCCCAGCGCCGTGAGGACCGCGCCCAGGTTCTGCGCGGCCTCGGCGGTCAGCACGTGCGTCGGCCCGAACGTCTCGCGCGCCGCGCGGCCCGCGTCGACCATCAGCGTCTCGGCCGCCGCATAGCGACCCTGTCGGTAGAGTACGGTCCCCAGTTGCGAGCGCGTCTGCACGGCCAGCGCCGGCTCCAGGCCGGGCGCGTCGGCCAGGGTTACCGCCGTGCGCGCGGCCTCTTCCGCCTCGGCCAGCCGCGACTGTTCGGTGCGCAGGCGCGACAGGTTCAGCTGGGCGCCGACCCGCACGGGCGCGGTCGTTGCCGTCAGCGCGGGGGCCATCAGGCTGTCGACGACGGCCAGGCGTCCCTGCTTGATCGCCAGGTCGGCCTGCCGCACCGCCACCATGGCCAGGTCGTCCACGCCTTCGGCGCGGCCCGAAACATAGAGGTCGCGCGCCGCGTCCAGGTGCCGGCCGCCTTCGTCGAACAGTCCCAGGTTCACGTAGGCGTTGCCGATCGTCAGGTGCAGGGCCGCGGCCACGGTCGGCTCGGCGGCCAGTTCGTGCTCGAGCCGCGTGGCGGCCTCGTCCAGCGCCTGCCGCACGGTGATGTCGGCGCGCGTGCCGGCGCTCATGGGATCCACGGCCGCGAGCAGCCCTTCCAGGAACCCGCTGACCTGTTCGGCCGTCGTGCGCTGGCGCACCGCCTCGCGGCGCGCGGTTTCGGCGCGGCCGTAGAGGGTGAATCCCGTCACGGCGGCAACCGTCAGTGCGGCGACGGCGACGACCGTCAGTACCACGGCCGCCGCATGGCGCCGCGCGAACTTGCCGGCCACGTAAGTGAACGAATCGCCGCGCGCGCGGACAGGCCGTCCGTCCAGGTAGCGTTCGAGGTCCTCGCGCAGGGCTTCGGCGGAAGGATACCGGCGGTCCGCTTCGGGACGCAGCGCCGCCAGCACGATGGTGTCCAGGTCGCCCCGCAGGTGCTGGGCCGCCACGGGCGCCAGCCTGGCCGCCTCGCTGGGTCGCCGCGGCACCGTGGTCGTGATCTCGCGTTCCAGTTCCCAGCGCCGGCGTCCGGCGTACGGCGGTTCGCCGGTCAGCAGGCGGTAGGCCATCACGCCCAGGGCGTAGACATCGCTGGCCAGCGACAGCGGCTCGCCGCGCAGCTGCTCGGGGCTGGCGTAGGCCGGGGTCATGCGCTCGAGCCCGGTGAGGGTCTGCTCGACGTCGTCGTCGGCCAGGTCCAGCGCCCGGGCGATGCCGAAGTCGATCAGACGCGGGCGGCCGTCGGCATCGACCAGCACGTTGGCCGGCTTCAGGTCGCGGTGCAGGATCGAGTGGCGGTGCAGGTGGCGCACGGCCTCGCAGACCTGCATCAGCAGACGGACGCGGCCGCGCGCGTCCACCGCGTGCTCGTCGCACCAGGCGTCCAGCGGCCGGCCCTCGACGTGCTCGACGACCAGCCAGGGCACGCCCTCGTCGGTGACGCCGCCGTCGATCAGCCGCGCGATGCCCGGATGATCCAGGCCCGCGAGCAGGCGGCACTCGTTGCGGAAGCGGCGCATCGCATCGGGGGTCAGGATGGCCGCGCGGATGATCTTGACGGCCACCTTCTGCTGCGCACCCTCGACGTCGCGCGTGGCCAGCCAGACGTCGCCCATGCCGCCCGAACCCAGCAGCCGCCGCAGGTGCCAGCCGCCGATGACCTGGCCGGCGCGGTCGCGCGCGCCGGTCGGGGACTCGCCCGGCGGCAGCGGCCCGGCTTCGTCGCCCTCGCCGGCCGCGGCGGCCGCCAGGACGATGGCCGCCAGGTCCGCCGGCCGGGACAGGAAGTCGCCGCTGTCGTCCCACGCCCTCAGCAGCGAGGCCAATTCCGCGCGCAGCGGCGCGTCGTCGCCGCACAGTTCGTCCAGGCGCGCGCGGCGGGCGGACGCCGGCAGGTCGACCAGTTCGTCGAAGATCTCGTCGGGTAGCCGTTGCCGTTCAGCCAACGCGCACTTCCGGGTCGGTCGCGGGGGGCGGCGGTTCGTTGCGCAGGGCGCGGAACAGCCAGGCCCGGGCATACCGCCAGTGGCGTTCGACGGTGCGCGTCGATACGCCCAGGGCGGCGGCGATCTCGTCGTGGGTGAACCCGCCAAAGTAGCGCATCTCGACGATGCGGCACTTGAGGGGATCCTCCAGCTTCAGACGCGACAAAGCGTCGTCAAGGGCGACAAGCTCGTCGTCGGCCTCGGGGACCGGCGCGTCGATGCCGGTGCGCAGGTGCGTGTGGTGGGCGCCGCCGCCGCGCTTGGCCCGCAGGCGACCGCGCGCGTGGTCGACCAGCAGGCGGCGCGTGGCCCGGGCGGCGATGGCGAAGAACTGGGCGCGGTTCTGCCAGTCCACCTGCTGCTGCCCGGCCAGCTTCAGGTACACCTCGTGGGCCAGGGCGGTGGCGCCGAGGGTGTGGCCGGCGCGCTCGCCCCGCAGCTGCTTGCGGGCGATGCCCCGCAGTTCGTCGTAGACCAGGGCGAACAGGCGCTCTCCGGCATCCGCGTCGTCGCGGCTGGCGCGCAGCAGGAGGGTGAAGTCGGTGGGATCGTGCATGGTCGCACCATTATAGCAGTGGGCGCGGCCGGCGGCGCGGGGTCGTCGAAAAGAAAACCCCTGTTCATTGTCGGCCGGGAGGGGTCGGCATCGCGTCTGCTCAGGAACGACGATGCGGAGCCACTGCCTGTACACGTTCCGGAGGCCATGCCATGCGACGCGCCACCATCCTGAAGTTCCTGGCCCTGGGCCTGCCCCTGCTGCTGGCCGCGGCGGCCACCGCGCAGTCGGAGCCGTATTCGTGGAGCACCAGCTTCGACGACGATGCGCAGGCCGGCTTCGTGACGGCCGACTGGAACACGACGGCCGGTACCCTGTCGCTGCCACCGCTGGTGATGACCCAGGCGGGCTCGTACTCCTTCACCGGAGGCACGGACAGGGACGTCGCCGTCGACGGCCGCGTGGTGCACGCGCTGGACGGGCGTGAACTGTTCTGCCTGGACGGCGGCCGCCCGGCGCAAATGCCGCTGCTCGGGCGCCTCTACCTGGGCGCCGGCGCCCGGGCGGTGGCCGCGGACGACAGAATTGTCGTGGTCGCGATGGGAGCGAACGGCCTGCGGGTCGTCGACGCGCGGAATCCCGCCGCTCCGGTCCTGTCGGGTACACTGCCGCTGCCGGCGGCGTTGGACGTGGCGCTGACCGGGCGTGTCGCCTTCGTCGTGGACGGCGTGGGTTTGCTGCACCAGGTCAGCCTCGACAACCTCGCCGCGCCGGTTCTGATCGAGTCGCTGCCGCTGGGGGGCACGCCCAACCGCATCGCGCGCGACGTCAACGTGACCGTGGTGGGCCTGGGCGTCGCCGGGTTCACGGTCATGACCTCCATGACGGACGCGATGCCGTTGCCGACCGCGACGGTCAGTACCGCGGCGCCGGTGCTGGCGGTGGCCGTGCTCGGCAACCGCGCGTTCGTCACCACCAGCGCGGCGCAGCTGCTAGTCTATGATCTCGGTGATCCGGCATCGCCGCAGCTGGTCGCGACGCTGCCGACGACCGACGCCTGCACCGCCGTGCGCGCGGATGCGGACTTCGTCTATGCCGCCGGCGCCACGCGCCTGGAGCGCTGGCACCTGCCGTTCGGCGACCAGCCGCAGCCGGCCGGCACGTTCGCGACCGGATCGGCCGTACGGGACCTGGTCGTCAGCGGTCGCCACGCCTTCCTGGCGGGCAACAGCGTGCTGGCGGTGGAGCCTGGTGGGCCCGGCCTCGTTCACCCGCACCTCGAGCCTTACGTTCGTCGGCACGTCGATTCTCGACCTGCACCGGAGCGGGGACCTGCTGGCCGTCGCGACGACCGGCGGTGGAAAGCTGGTCGACGTGGCGGATCCGGCGGCGCCGTTCGTCGTAGCAGACTTCGGAACCGGCAACCTGAGGACCGTCGACCTGACGGGCGATCGCCTGGTGTACCAGTCCGACACGGAGGGCCTGGTCGTCATGGATGTGACGGATCGTTCGTCGCCTGCGGCCATCGGTTCCGTTCCCGGCATCACCGGCGGGCGGCTTGCCGTTGACGACTGGCGGGCCTTGACGAGCCAAGGTGGGCTGCAGATCTGGGACCTGCGGGATCCGTACGCGACCATCCCGCAACTGGGTACCCTGACGATCCCGATCGGGGACGCCACCGTCACCGCCCTGGATCTGCAGGGCGACCGCGCTTGCGTCGGCACGCTCGGGTACGTCCACCTGTACGACGTCTCGAACCCGGCAGCGCCTCTTGCAATCGCATCGTTCCCGACGACTGAGGGCGTGCGGAACGTGGCGATCGTCGGCGATCGCGTGATCGCCACCGCCGACCAGATGGGCCTGCGCGTATACGACATCGGTGGCGCGGCTCCCGCGTTCCTGGGCGCGTACATCATCCCCGGGACCATGTTCGATCTGGAGGTGTTCGGCGACCGGGTCGTGGTGGAAGCCTTCAACTACGGGGCGCTGTACATGCTCGACATCGGTAACCCCGCCGCCGGCATCCCACTCGTGCAATCGCTCGCGGCCGGCAGCGGCACCCACAGGCTGGCCTTCGGCACGACGCACGCCTGGATCAGCAGCGGTGGAGGACTGCTGGAGGGGCGCCAGTTCGCGACGCACGCCTGGCAGCCGGCGTACAACTTCGCGGAGATCCTGCCCCAGCCCTGCGACGGGTTGCTCGGCGTGCGCACGTCGGCGGTCACGAGCGGGGATCCGGCCGCCGCCACCTGGACGGTCGTCGTCGACGGCGCCTTCTTCGATTTCGATCCGGCGGCCGACGGCACGCCCACGCCCTGGCAGTACCATGGGAACGACGGCACCGGCGATTGGTCCTGGAACGTCGCGCTGGAGCTGGACAGCAACGGCGACTCGCCCGTCATCAGCGACCTGGCCTTCGAGTTCCTCTACGACCGTCCCGTCATCACCGCCGTGACCGACGTGCCCAACGACCAGGGCGGCCAGCTGCGCCTGCAGTGGCGCCGCAGCGGCTACGACCGCGCCGGCAGCCCGCAGCCGCTGCTGGGCTACGCGGTGTACCGCCTGGTCGATCCGCTGCTGGGGGCCAAGGCGCTGAACCCGCCGTCGCCGGCAGAGGCCAAGAGCCTGCCGCCCGGCGACTGGGACTACCTGGGGCTCTACGCGGCCGACGGCGAGGACAAGTATTCGGTGATCGTGCCGAGCCTGGCCGACGCCTCGGTCGAGGGGGGCGACTACGTGACCACCTACCTGGTGCGAGCGCGCACGACCACCGTCGGCCTGAACTACGACTCGCTGGTGCTGAGCGGCGTGTCGGTCGACGACCTGGCGCCGAACGCGCCGCAGCAGCTGACGGTGGCCTACGCGGGCGGCGGCAACGGGCTGGCCTGGCTGGCCTCGCCCGAGGCCGACCTGCGCTACTACAACGTGTACCGCGGGGACCACGCCGGATTCGTGCCGGGGCCGGCGAACCTGGTGCGGCAGCAGACCGGCCTCACGTGGCAGGACGCGGTGCCCGAGCCCTTCGCGGCGCACTACAAGATCACGGCGGTCGACTTCGCGGGGAACGAGAGCGAGGCCGCGCTGCCGGCCGTCGTCGCCGACGCGCCCGGCCTGCCCGCGGTCCGGTTCGGGCTGGCGCCGAACGTGCCGAACCCGTTCAACCCGCGCACGGTGGTCGGCTTCAGCCTGGAACGCGCCGGCACCGCGCGCCTGCGGATCCACGACGCGGCGGGCCGCCTGGTGCGCACGCTGCACGACGGCGGGACGCTGGCGGCGGGCCGGCATGAAGTCGCGTGGGAAGGACTTGACGACGCGGGCCGCCCGGTGGCCGCCGGCGTCTACCACTGCCGGCTGGAGTCCGGCGGGCAGGTGGCGACCCGGCGCCTGACGCTCGTGAAGTGAGCGGACCGGTGAGACGCCGCGGGCGCGACGCTCAGCCGAGGTCGCGCCCGAGGTACTCCGAGAAGTCCGGCACAATGCGTTCGTACGCCCTGCCGAGCAGCGGCGAGGAGACCATGTAGTCGGCCGTCGCGCGGTTGCAGGCCGTGGGCACGTTGTAGACAGTGGCGATGCGCAGCAGCGCCTTCACGTCGACATCGTGGGGCTGCGGCTGCATCGGATCCCAGAAGAAGATCAGCGCGTCGACGCGGTTCTCGGCGATCAGCGCACCCAGCTGCTGGTCCCCGCCCAGGGGCCCCGAGCGCAGCTTGGTGATGGGCCGCGGCACCGGGCCGCCCTCCTCGACCGCGCGGCGGGCAAGCGTCTCCTCGATCAGCCGACCGGTGGTTCCCGTGCAGATGATGTGGTGGTCCGCCAAGGTGCCGTAGTTGTAGGCCACCCACTCGGCCAGGTCCTGCTTGCGGTTGTCGTGGGCAACCAGACCGATCGTCTTGACGGCGTGGGGGTTCTCGGGTCCGGGCCGGGAGCTGGGGAAGCGGTCCATGGAGCGGTCTCCTGTCGCGGCAGGGTCGGGCAATGGGGCATGGTCGGGCCCTTGCATGGTCGGGCCCTTGCATAGTCGGGCCCTTGCATAGTCGGGCACTTGCGCCGGCGCAACCGCGGGGCGGCGCGGGGGCATGATAGCTCAGGGGCGGGGATGGCGCCGGTGCGCGTTGCGCCGGCGCAAGGGCCAGGCGCCGGCAGCCCGTCCGCTGGTCCCTCATCGCCCACGGCGACGGCGATGCCACGTCCAGCAGCCCCGACGGCGTAGAATCCTGGACGTAGAACAGGACGTCTTCGTGCTCACCCGGCACGCCGCCAGCGGATCCGAAAAGACACACCTGGAATCTATGATTTACGCCAATCGTGACGCGGGGTGTGCTATCCTCCCCAGTTCGATCCGCCATGCGGGCAACGCGGCGGCGGGCGATCGGCGGCATCGGCAACCGCGTGCTACCTGGGGGAGGCACCATCATGGGCAGGAAGGCATCCACGGCGAGTATGATCACCCTGGCGCTGGCGTTCGCGGTCCTGGCGACGGCCGCGAGCGCGCAAGTCATCGATTTCGAGACACTTCCTGGCGGGGCGCCGACCGGCGACCAGCAGTTGATCTCCAACCAGTATGCACCGTACGGCGTGACGTTCGAGTTGCTGGACCGGACGACGCACTTGCCCATCGGGGCGCCGCGCATCGCCAAGGTGGGCGCGCCGCTGACGGCTTTCGAAGGCTGCCTGGCCGTCGATACACCCCATGCGCACCTCGGCCTGGGCCAGAGCTTCCTGACCGACGGCACTTCTCTCGGTGTGGAGGGCGACCTGCGGATCACGTACAGCACGCCGGTCCTCTTCGCCTCGGGTGTCATCCTCGATGTCGACTGCCGCGTCGACGGCGGGGCGCCCTGCGAGCAGTGGACGATCACCGCGCACGACGGTTCGGGTGCCGTCGTGGGCACCGTGGTGCTGGACGGGCCGGCCGGCCCGCCCAACGCGGGCTGCCTGTCGCCGGCCAACGGCCCGGGTGATTCCGACGCCATGGGCTGGACGCTGGGCGGGGCCGGTGTGCTCATCAGCTCGATCGAGATCCGCTACACGGGTTCGGCGACCAACGTCGGCTTGGCCTTCGACCAGTTCTCCGTGGCCACGCAGCCCGAACCCGTCACGGTCACCGCGAGCGCCAGCACCGACACGATCTGCGCCGGCGAACACGTCACGCTGAGCCCGGTGGCCGCGTTCGGCTTCGCGCCCTACGATTTCCAGTGGCAGGAAGAGCCTGGCGCCGGGCGTTTGGAGCGACCTCGGCACGGAGGTCGACCAGGTCGTCAGCCCGGTCGGCACCACGCGCTACCGTGTCATCGTCACCGATGCCGCCGCGGGCAGCGCGACCAGTGCCCCGGTCACCGTCGTGACGGCGGTCGGCGATCCCTTGTGCGCGGCGGACCTGCTCGTCAGCCGCAACGCGGGTCGGAACGTGGTGCGCTACGGTTTCGTCAGCGGCCAAGCCGAAGCACTCTTCGGTTCGGGCAGCGGTGGCCTGAACGGGGCCGCCGACCTCGCTTGTGACGGGGAAGGGCACCTGCTGGTCTGCAGCCAGAACACCGATGCCGTGCTGCGCTACGACGTGGTGACCGGGTCCTTCCTGGGCGTGTTCGTGGCGTCGGGCAGCGGCGGCCTCGATATTCCGGTCGGCCTGACCATCGGCAACGACGGCCACCTGTACGTTGCTTCGTACGCCACCAATGCGGTGCTGCGCTACGATGGGACCAACGGCGCCTTCTTGGGGACGTTCGTCGCGTCGGGAGCCGGGGGTCTGGACGGCCCGTCCGGGATCGTCTTCGGGCCCGACGGCGATCTGTACGTGTGCAGCCGCGACAATGATCGCGTCCTGCGGTACGACGGCGGCACGGGCGCGTCGCTGGGCGCCTTCGTCGCGGCCGGCGCCGGCGGCCTGGACGCCCCGCGCGGCCTGACCTTCGGTCCGGACGGCCACCTGTACGTTGCCGAGGAGGTCCACGACAGCGTGCGCCGCTACGACGGCACGACCGGGACCTTCATCGACGTGTTCGTCGCGACCGGCGCCGGCGGCCTGGACCGCGCCAACGACGTGGCCTTCGGGCCGGACGGCCGGTTGTATGTCGCGAGCTTCAACAACAACCAGCTGCTCGCCTACGACGGCGTGACCGGCGCCTTCGCCGGCGCGCTGCCGTCCGGGCTGCTGGACGGGCCGGCGTGGGTGACGGTCGGCTGCCGGTCCGCCGTGTCGGCCGTGCCGCCGTCGCGGGTGCCGACAGCGGCGATCGTCGTCGAGCCGGGCACCCCCAACCCGTTCAACCCGCGCACGACGGTGGCGTTCACGCTGCCGGCAGCAGGGCCCGCGCGGGTGTCGGTGGTTGATGCGGCCGGCCGCCAGGTGGCGACGCTGCTGCAGCAGCCGCTCGACGCCGGCCGGCACCAGGTCGAGTGGGACGGGCTGGACGACGCCGGCCGGGCGGCGCCTTCGGGAATCTACCTGATCCGTGTGGAGGGTGGCGGCGCTGCCGCAGCCACGAAGGTGGCCCTCCTGCGATAAGGCCATATGTCCTCTCACTTTCGTTCGCGAAAGGGGTAGAGTCATCACTTCGGTGAGGCTTCTACCCCTCCGCGAGGGAGAGTCAAGGAGGACCCGATGGTTCGCTCCCAGACCGATCGCCTGTCCGAGAAGACCGTCGAACGGCAGTTCCTTTACGGCTCGAAGCCGACTTCGAACTGGCACCGGCGACGTCACGGGCCCTGTTGTCCGCGGCGCAGCAGGTGCTGATGTCATGTGCGCGGGGCGGCGAGTTGCGCGAGGGCCAGATGCAGGTGACCGTCGTCAGTTCGCGCGAGCCGGCTGGCAAGCCGCTCACGGCGATGAAGAAGCTGCCGGTGGTGGTGACGGTCGATGGTGGCCTCGAGGACTTGGCGGTCATGCAGCAGCACGGAGCTGCGAGCCTGCGTCGGGTGCGGGTGCTGCGGATGACAGAAGAGGCCGTGGATCAGGAGGGCGTGCTGACCCAGGAAGACCTGGCGCGGTTGCTGCAGACGGGCGTGCGTACGGTTCGCCGGGACGTGGCGCAGTTGCGGTCTGAAGGGCACTGGGTGCCGACGCGCGGCGCCGTGCAGGACACGGGCCGCGGTCAGTCGCACAAGGCGAAGATCGTCGAGATGTATCTGCAGCGGATGACATACTCGGAGATCGCCCGTCGTGCGCGTCACAGCGCGTCATCAATCAAGCGATACGTTCAGACCTTCGGTCGTGTGCTGGTGTTGTGGTCGCATGGGGTCCGCGAGGCGGGCGAGGTCGGGTACGTGGTGGGTATCAGTGCGCGGTTGGCGAGCGAGTACCTGTCTCTGCGAGAGCGGTACTCAACGGATCAGTATGCCGATCGTCTGGCAGAGATCGCCGATCAGGCTCGACGGGCCCTACCTCGCAACGGCGAGGAAAAAGGGGGGCGCCGATGAGCCCCCATGGGGACCGTTACAAGACGATCGGGCAGCGGGACTTCGGTTCTGCGGTCGAGTACCTGATCGAGACGGAATTTAAGCTGGTGGGCAGCCATCGGGTGATCCGGATGATGGTCGAGTCGATCATGGAGTTGCACCGGGAGTTCTTCCCGGAGACGCAGAATCACAGTCCGGGTACGATCGTATGGGCGACGACGAAAGCCGGTGATGGCGCGAAGGTGAGTTGGGGTAAACGTGCCGAAGCGTACGGGACCCAGATCGTGCACCTGCCACTGGTGACAAAGGACGAGATCGAATCGCGGATGAAGACAACGCCGGGTCAGGATGCCGCGAACAACCGCCGCAAGGAGACCCAGCGCGACCGCCACACCTTGGTTCGGCTGGTGAAGAGCGCGGCGGCGCAGGGTGGACTGTTGACGGGCGCCGAGCTCTCGGTGCTGATGAACCGCTCGCTGGCCAAGGTCCATGAGTACATCTGCGCCTGGGAAGAAGAGACCGGCGAAGCGTTGCCGTTGAAGGGCTACGTGCTGGACATGGGCAGCTCGCCGACCCACAAGGGGATCATCTGCCGCAAGCTGGAGGAAGGGATGAGTCCGCCGGACATCGCCCGGGCGACTGGGCACACGCTGGAGGCGGTGGACAACTACCTGGGCACGTATGAGCGGATCAAAGTTCTGCTGCGTCGGGGCTTTGACGTGGAGACGATCGGTCATGTGACAGGCAAAGCGGCACGGACCGTAGCGCAGTACCTGGTCATCATCGAATGCTATCACCCGGACCTGCTGCAGGACTCGCATCGTCGCTGGCTGACAGGCCGTCGCAAGGGCAGGACGGTGACGGCGCGCCCGGAGATGATGACCTCAATGACCGAGGCCCTTGAAAACGAAGAGGCCCCGGACACGGGGAAATGTGAGAAAATGACGCCGGCCGGCTCACAGGGGCTCGGGTCGAAGCGGGCAGTCTCGGGGAAGGCAAAACCCAGCCTAACGAAGGGCCAAAAGACCCTGTGAAAAAGCGGTAAGAAACCGATCACCGGACATATGGCCTAAGTGTCGATAGGGGGCGTCGGGCGTGCGCGGGCCTGTCAAGGCGGCGCGAGCGCGTCATTGTGACATGACAATGTGTCGTACGATCGCTCGCGCAGTCGGCATACCGTACACGGATGTCGGCCGCGCGACTTTTATTTCATTGTATGACAAGCATTTATGTTGATGCCCCGTCCGATTCGGTGATTGGCATCATCCGTGCGTTGGCCTCCGGTACGTTGGAACCGTCATCCCGCGCCGGGAGGCCTGCATTCATGAAGAACCTGACCGTCAACGCCATGGAGACCCTGCAGCGCGCCCAGGCCAAGGCCTACGAGCTGAGCCACGCGCAGCTGGAACCCCTGCACCTGCTGTGGGCCCTGCTGAGCGAGACCGGCCTGGCGACCAACGTGCTACGCAGCCTGGAGCTGGACCCGCAGCTGCTGGCGCGCACCGCCGAGAAGGAGCTGCAGTCGCTGCCGCGCGTGCAGGTCAAGGACGTGCCGGCGCCCAGCCGCGAACTGCAGATGGTGCTGCTGGAGGCGGACCAATTGGCGGGCCGGGCGGGCAAGGGCGCTCCCGGTGGGGAAGCCGGCGCGATGACCGGTACGCGCGAGCTGCTGCTGGCGGTGGCCTCGGACAAAGGCCGCGCCGGCAGCGTGCTCAAGACGTTCGATGCGACGCCGGCGAAGATCGCCCGCGCGCTCGAGCAGATGGGCGCCGACCAGGCCTACCAGGATGACGACGAGAGCGGCGTGGGCGACGCAGGCGAAAGCGCGCTGGGCAAGTACGCGCGCGACCTGTGCGCGGCGGCGCGCGCCGGGAAGATCGACCCGATCATCGGGCGCGACGAGGAGATCCGCCGCGTCATCCAGATCCTCAGCCGGCGCACCAAGAACAACCCGGTGCTGATCGGCCTGCCGGGCGTGGGCAAGACCGCGGTGGTCGAGGGGCTGGCGCGGCGCCTGGTGGAGGGCGACGTGCCCGAGGGCCTGAAGGGCAAGCGGCTGCTCGCGCTCGATATGGGCGCGCTGATCGCCGGCACCAAGTACCGCGGCGAGTTCGAGGACCGCCTCAAGAAAGTCATCAAGGAGGTGACCGAGCAGGAGGGCGAGATCCTGCTGTTCATCGACGAGATGCACACGCTGGTCGGCGCGGGCGCCACGGGCGGGGCGATGGATGCCTCGAACATCCTCAAGCCGGCGCTGGCGCGCGGCGAGCTGCACTGCGTGGGCGCCACCACGATCGACGAGTACCGGCAGCACATCGAGAAGGACCCGGCGCTCGAACGGCGCTTCCAGCCGGTGATGGTGGAGGAGCCGACCTGGGAGCAGGCGGTGGCCATCCTGCGCGGGCTGAAGGACCGCTACGAGGTGCACCACGGCATCCGCATCACCGACGGGGCCATCGTCGCGGCGGTGAAGATGTCACAGCGGTACATCGCCGACCGCATGCTGCCGGACAAGGCCATCGACCTGATGGACGAGGCCGCGAGCCGGCTGCGCATGGAGATCGACTCGGTGCCGAGCGAGGTGGACGATCTCCAACGCCAATTGAACCAGCTGGAGATGGAGCGGCTGGCGCTGGAGAAGGAGACCGAGCGCACGGCGGTGGCGCGGCGCGAGCTGATCGACCGGCAGCTGGGCGAGCTGAAGGACGACCTGGGCAAGGTGCGCGCGCGCTGGGAGCAGGAGAAGAAGGCGATCGACGCCATCCGGACACTGCAGAAGTCGCAGGAGGACCTGCTGCTGGAGCTGGAGACGGCCGAGCGGCGCGGCGACCTGGCGCGCGCCAGCGAGCTGAAGTACGGCGGGATGAAGGGCCTCGAGTCGCAGCTGGCCGCGGCGCGCGAGGAGCTCAAGGCCATCCAGGGCGAGCACCCGCTGCTGAAGGAAGAGGTGGACGAGGACGACATCGCCGAGCTGGTGGCGCGCTGGACGGGCATCCCGGCGCAGCGGCTGGTGGAGGACGAGATGTCGAAGCTGCGCGAACTGGAGCAGCGGCTGGGTGCGCGCGTGATCGGGCAGGACGAGGCCGTGTCGAAGGTGGCGCGGACCATCCGTCGGGCGCGCGCGGGCCTGACCGATCGCGGGCGGCCGCTGGGCTCGTTCCTGTTCCTGGGGCCCACGGGCGTGGGCAAGACCGAGCCTGGCCAAGACGCTGACGGCCGAGCTGTTCGGCGACGAGTCGCACCTCGTTCGGCTGGACATGTCGGAGTACATGGAGCGGCACGCGGTGGCGCGGATGATCGGGGCGCCGCCAGGGTACGTGGGCTACGAGAGCGGGGGGGCAGCTGACGGAGGCGGTGCGGCGGCATCCGTACGCGGTGATCCTGCTGGACGAAGTGGAGAAGGCGCATCCCGAGGTGATGAACGTGCTGCTGCAGCTGCTGGATGACGGGCGGCTGACCGACGGCAAGGGGCGCGTGGTGGATTTCCGGAACACGCTCGTCATCATGACTTCGAACCTGTGCCAGGGCCCTGAGTATGAGGTGTCTGCGGGCGACACGTGCGGTGAGGCGCGGCTGCTTGAAGGGTTGAGCGGGCACTTCAGGCCGGAGCTGCTGAACCGGCTGGATGGGATCGTGCGGTTCGGGGCGTTGGATCGGAGCGACGTGGCGCGGATCGTGCGGCTGGAACTGGCGAAGGTGGCGCGGTCGCTGAAGGAGCAGGAGATATCGTTGGAGGTGTCGGACGAGGCGGTGGCCTGGCTGGCGGAGCGGGGGTTTGATCCGGTGTTTGGGGCTCGGCCGGTCAAGCGCGTCATCCAGCGTGAGGTGCAGGATCGGGTGGCGGATCTCATTCTGAGCGGGGACGCAGGGGTGGAGACTGTGATCGCGATCGACGCGGCGGGACAGGGCCTGGTCGCGACGGCGAAGCAGGGGTGAGCAGGGACTTGCGCCGGCGCAAGCGGGCGGGGCGGTGTTGACCCAGTCCGGGCCCTCACGAACTGATCCAGCCGTGTCGGCCCCCGCCCCCCTTCGTCGCGTCTGGGATGTGAGAGCCCTTGCCCATCCGCGACCAGGGAGGCCCCCCAATGCCCCGCGAACTGCCTCGGATTCCCCTGTGGACCGCCCCCGTGCGGCTCCTCGTACCGATCCTGGCCCTGGCGGCGGCCGTCTGTCCGGCCGCCGCCCAGCCGACGACCTCCTTCAGCGACCTGCCCTGCGCGGTCTTCCTCGACCTGCCGGCGCCGGCGGGGTCGGGGACGCCGTTCCTGCCGTTCACCGTGCCGCTCTGCGGCGGGGGGCAAGTCAACGTGGCCACGCGGAGGCATCCGCTGCGGCCGGCGCCGTTCACCGACGATCCCTTCTACACCGGCACCTTCACCTTTTCTTCGCCTTCGAGCCTGCTGAAGGAGCCATCGACCCTGCGGTCAACCCCGGCGACTTCGACGGTCGCTACGAGTCCCGCGGAACCGTGGGCTGGGATCTGCTGCTCGACTTCGACGTGCCGATCGCGTCGTTTGGCATGAGCACGATGATGTCCAGGTTCTACACCAACAACGTCAGCGACCGCATGCGGCTGTTCGACGGCCCGCTCGGGACCGGCAACCTCGTCGCGGAGGTCTTCAGCCAGGGCAACCCCAGTGATCCCTACTGGCACGCCGTGCGCTTCACCGGTCATGACGCCGGCAGCCCGGTCATCCGTTCGGTCGTCATCGACGTGCAGTCGGACGTGGACACGCGGCTCTTCCTGGACGGACTGGCCTTCGGTCCGGCGCAGCCGGCGACCAGCGCGGCCGGCCAGGCGCCGCAGGCGGCGCTCCGGCTGCATCCCGCGGCCCCGAACCCGTTCAATCCGCGCACGACGATCCGCTACGACCTGGCGAGCGCGGGCCACGTGCAGCTGGGGCTCTTCGACCTGCGCGGCCGCCTGGTGCGGCAGCTGGCGGACGGCGAGCGGCCGGCCGGCGCGCACGCGGTGCTGCTGGACGGCGGTGACCTGGCCAGCGGCATCTATCTGTTGCGGCTGGTCGGGCCTGGCGGGCTGTCGGCCACGCAGAGGGTCACGCTGGTGCGGTAGTGGGCAAAGGGGGCGGAGGTGCGGTACCGACCCTGGCCGCTCCTCAGATCCGGTCCAATCCGCACCGCGCCACCAGTTCGGCGAAGCGGGGATCGTGCCGGATCGGGTCCAGGCGCGGGTGGACACGCAGGTAGATGAGTCCGGTGGCGCCCTCGCTCATGGCGATTCCGAGCCACCGGAACGCCTCGTCGACATCGCCAAGGCTGGCGTGCACCGCGCCGATCCCCCAGGCCGAGACCACGCGCTGCGCGCGGGCCGCGGTGAGTTCGGCGAGCATGCGGCGCGCTTCCGTCTCGTGGCCCATGCGGGCCTCGAGGTGCGCGAGGCCGAACGAGGGCCCGGCTACGGCGCCGGCCAGTTGCCGGCCGGCCTCGTACTCCGCGCGCGCCTCATCGAAGCGGCCGAGCGCCTCCAGCGATCGCGCCAGGTCCGTGTGCGCGCCGTCGAAACGTGGGTCGAGGCGGATCGCCTTGCCGTAGTGGTCGATGGATATCTCGTAGTCGCGCGCGTAGTAGTAGGCGTCGCCCACGCCCGTGTGCAGGATCATCGACAGCGGGTCCAGGCCCACCGCCTTGAACATGGATTCCTGCGCATCGGCGTGGTGCTCGGTGCAGTAGTAGATGCGCCCCAACACCGCATAGGCCTGTGCAAGTCCCGGATTCAGCTCGATCGCCTTCCGCAACGACTTGACCGCCCCCGGCAAATCGCGTTCGTAGGCCTGGACCCCGCCGAGCACCGAATAGGCGAAGGCCAGCGAGTCGTCGAGTTCCAGGGCTGTCGCGGCCGCGGCGCGCGCCTGCGCGCAGGCTTCGGCGGGTGGCGCCATGCCCCGCGCGGCGCGGGTGTGGTGGCAGCCGGCCACGCCGGCCCAGGCGGGTGCGTATCCCGGATCCAGCTTGAGCGCGCGCTGGAAATGCCGCAGGCTCAGCCTGATCGCCTGCGGCGAGGTGGCCTCCGCGGTGTGCTTGCCCTTCAGGTACTCAAGGTGCGCCTCGGCGTTCACCTCCTGCCGTCGCGCAAGTTGCCTGGCTTCGACAGGCGTGACCAGGATCGCGATCTCCTTCGCCACCGCACCGGCCACGTCGCTCTGCAGGGCCAGGATGTCTTCCAGGTCGCGGTCGTAACGATCGCTCCACAGCATCTCGTCGCGCTGCGCCGAGACGAGCCTGCACACTGATGCGCACCCGCTTGCCCACGAGCAGGGCGGACCCCTCGAGGATAGCGTCGACGTCGAGTTCCCGAGCGATCTCGGGCAATGCCTTGCGCGCCCCCCTTGTACTTCATGGCGCTGGTGCGTGAAATCACGCGCAGGTTCCGCAGTCGCGCGAGGTCGGAAATGAGCGCCTCAGTCATGCCGTCGGCGAAGTAGTCCTGCGACGGGTCGCGCGACGTGTTCTCGAGCCGGCAGCACGGCCAGGGAGCGGATGATCTCCGCGCCGGTCGCGGTTGCGTCCGCCGCCGGCGCCTGCAGCAGAAGGCGCAGTTCGCGGGTCAACTCGAGCGCGCTCTGGAAGCGCGCCTGCGGATCCTTCGCCAGGCAGCGGCACACGATGGGGTCGAGACCGCCGCCGTCATCGGCGCGCACGCGGGCGATCGACGGCGGCGTGTCGCGCAGGATCGCCGAGCACATGTCCGCGGACGTCGCGCCCGTGAACGGGCGCAGTCCGGTGACGAGCTCGTACAGCAGGGCGCCGCAGGCGAAGAGATCGGTGCGCGCGTCCACCGACTCGCCACGAACCTGCTCCGGCGCCATGTACGGCAAGGTGCCGAGCACCTGTCCAGCGATCGAGACGGCCGGCAGGGTCATGGCATCTGCGTCCACGAGTCCGCAATCCGTTCCGCCCGCGAGCTTGGCGAGGCCGAAGTCGAGCACCTTCACGCGCCCGTCGCGGGTAAGCATGACGTTGGTGGGCTTCAGGTCGCGGTGCACGACGTTGCGCTCGTGCGCCGCCTTCAAGGCATCGGCGATCTGGAGGGCGATCTCCAGCACCCGTACCCGCGCCAGCCCGCCGGGAACGATCAGGGCGTCGAGCGTTCGCCCGTCGACGAGCTCCATCGTCAGGAAGCGAACGCCATGATCTTCCTCGATCGAATACAGCACCACGATGTTCGGATGATTGAGGCTCGCCACCGTCCTGGCTTCGAGATCGAACCGCGCCAGGCGCCGGGCGTCCGAGGCGACGGCGTCGGGAAGGACCTTGATCGCGACATCGCGGCCGAGGCGGTTGTCGCGCGCCCGGAAGACCTCGCCCATGCCGCCGCGGCCCAGCGTGCCGAGCACGTCGTAGTGGGCCAGCTTCTGTCCGGGTCTCAGCGTCATCTCGGCTCCGGGATGTGGTTCCTCGCCACGAGCACCATCGCACGCGAGGCCGGCGCCGCAGGGAGAAGCGCTCAGGCGGGACGTTCGCGGAGGGCATGATAGCAGGGAGTTGTGGCGCTGGCACGCGGCGTCTTCGCCGCTCCCGCGCGGGCCGCCACCGGCGCGGGTGTGGTAACGCGTCGCGGCACCCATCTCTCCTAGTCCACGGCAAACCCGATCTTCACCGTGACCTGCCACTCGGCCACCTTGTCGTTCTCGAGGCGGCCGCGCGTCTCGACGACCTCGAACCAGCGCATCATGCGCACGGTCTTCGCGGCGTGGGCGACGGCGTTCTTGACGGCATCCTCGACCGAGGTCGCGGAGGTTCCGGTGATCTCGATCTTCTTGTAGACGCGGTCCGTCATGTGTCCGATCCCTTCGCTTCCGGCACCGGGGTCGCGATGCCCGTCAGCCGGGCCTGCGCGCGACCGCCATACCGGCCGTCACTCGTATCTGGGTCACCTGCACCCAATTTGAGGGAAGGCCCGCATTCCCGCCACCGCCACCGGCGGCGGCGGTGGTCCGCCGTGGACCGGGCGGCCGTTCAGCGCCGACACCGGCCGATATCGAGGAGGCGGAACCACGACGTCGTGACGACGTTGGAAGAGACGATCGACTCCCGCCCGCCACCCGGACCCGAGGAACGCCATGAAGACAGCTTGGCCCGTGATCGCCTTGTCGCTGGCCCTGGCCGCCGGGTCCGGGGCCCAGCCCCCGCACGACCCGCTCCTCGGCCCCAGATCAGCCACTTCGTCCGCCGCATCCACGAGGACCATCGCGGCCACATGTGGTTCGGCACCAACGGCGACGGGGTGATCCGTCACGACGGACGGAACCTGCAGCAGTTCGACGAACGCCTGGGCTTCGGCGGCGAGGCCGTGCGCGGGATCGTCGAGGACGCCGACGGCAATGTCTGGTTCGGTACCAACAACGGCCTGACCCGGTGGGACGGAACCTCCTTCACGAACGTCACCATCGCCCAGGCCCCGGCCCATCCCGGGGCCAACGACGTGTGGGCCCCTGGCCATCGACCGTGCGGGCCTCATCTGGGTCGGGACCCTGGCCGGGGCCAGCACCTTCGACGGCCGGACCTTCACCGCCTTCGACCTGCCCGCGACCGAGCCGGACCACTCCCGCGGCGTGACCAGTTCGCGCATCGTGCACGGCATCAGCGAGGACAGCGGTGGCCGGATGTGGTTCGCCACCACCGGCGGCGTCTTCGTCTGGGACGGGGCGAAGCTGGAGAACATCTCGGTTGCCGACGGCTTGTGCGACAACGTCGTGAACGACGTGCTGGAAGCGCCGGACGGCAGCGTCTGGTTCGCGACGCACCACCACGGCGTCTGCCGGCTGAAGGATGGGGCGTTCACCCACTTCGGCCCCGCGGACGGCGTCGAAGGCACGGAAGCCTGGGATCTCTTCGCCGACCGCGCCGGCAACATCTGGTTCCCGACCGAGCACTACGGGGTCTACCGTTACGACGGGACGTCGTTCCGCAGGTTCGGCGAGGACGACGGGCTGCTCAGCCCCGCCGTGCAGTGCACGTTCGAGGACCGCACGGGCCGGATCTGGGTCGGCGGGTACCGGGGGCTGTACCGCCAGGACGGCGAGGGGTTCGTCAACCTGACCAGGGGCCTGCCGTGGCCATGACGACGCGCGGCCGAGTCCGCCGCCGCTATTCCCAGCCTACCGCGGCCAGCACCGAGTCCAGGTAGGCCGCGGCGTTGGCGCGCGTCGGGAAGACCGGGAAGTCGAGCGCCGGCGGGTTGCCCTCGACCGTGAGGCCTCCCGTATAGGGCCGATAGCTGACGGCGTTGGTCAGCCGCAGCGTGACCCGGGTGCCGTCGGCCAGCGGGTAGTCGAGCGTCCAGCGGTAGGGCGCATCCCCGGCCCCGGACGGCATGCCGGCCAGCTTCGCGACGCCGTTGTCCTTCATGAGCGTGACGAACATGTCGCCCGAGCTGAACGTGGCCGGCCCGCACAGGACGACCGTCTCGAAGCCCGGCGAGCCATCGTAGCGCAGGACCGTCTCAGCCTCCGCGCAGGCGGCGGTCCGGCAGAAGAACGGGATCTCCCGTGACCAGGTCGCCGCCGGGCGCGCCGCCAGGTCGTCCCGCAGGAGCCTGGCCTCCTCCTCCGTCCACAGTTCCAGCCCCGGGTCCAGGCCGATGGCCTCGGGGTGCGTCCGGAGGCGTTCCCCGTAGTACAGGCTCTTGGTCATGATCCGGAACGGCTGCGGCGTGAAGAGTCCCACCAGCGCCGGGTCGAAGGCGCCGCCGGCGTTCTCGCGCACGTCGACCAGCACGCGCCGCGCGCCCGCTTCCCGCAGGTGCCGCGCGATCGCCGCCAGCTCGGGCGGGAAGTCCGCCTCGTTCCCGTAGTTGAAGGAGACGTAGCGCAGGATCTTCGTGTCGGCCCGCCTGGTGCCGTGGATATCGAAGAGGAGGCCGGTGGCCTCCAGGGGGAAGTCCCCGTACTGCGCGTCGAAGCGCGGGGGGTCGCGCCGGCCGGGCGGCGTGACCGCGGACACCGAGGAGCCGTTGAGGTCGGGGTCGTTCGCCGCGGCGCCCTCGACGGCGCGCCAGGTCAACGTGGTCTCGTGCCCGGTCCCGTCCACATCCTGCCAGGCGAGCGGAGCCGCATCCCCGGGATGGGGGCACGGCAACGATTGGGGCCTGCGGTACGACAGGCAGCGGGCCGCGAAGTCGCGGAAGCCCTCCGGCGTGTGCCGGTCGTACCACTCGAGCAGGCGGGCCTCGTACTCGACGATCGCCAGGCTGTCGCAGCCGGTGACCGTGGCGCCGACCGGCAGGGTCGATTCGCCCGAACGGACTACGACGTACTCGTGCGGGCCGCCGTCCTGGTGCGCGTAGCGCACGGCGACCTCGAAATCGAGGGCGACCGCCGGCCCGAACGTCACCGGCAACCCGTGGCGCCGAAAGCGCCCGTGACCGTCACGCAGGGTGCGCTGGACCGACAGCAGCGCGTAGTACACGTCCTGGACGGTGCGGGCTTCCTCGAAGCGGCGCCGACCGTTGTCCAGGGCGGCCTCCCACGACACGCCCAGCCGCTTCTGGCCGTCGCGCGAGACGGCGTGCACGCTGGTGATGAACGCGACGTACGCGTCGAAGCTCTGCTGGCGGTCCGGACCGAGGTAGCGGGCGGCATCGTCGATTCCACCCGTGGCCGCGCCGGCGAGCACGGCGAGCGCCACCAGGCCGGCAAGCAGTGCCTTCATGCGGACCTCCCAGCGGCTGGCGGCCAGCAGACGATACCGCGCGTCCCGTGGCGGCTCAAGTTCATTCGTCCCGACCTCGTGACGGTTCGCCAGGCGTCGTGAGGCGACTTCGTGCACACGCGCGCCCGCGGACCTGCTATTGTCATCGTTTGCACACACCGTGCCCTGTCCTTGTCGCTCCGGAGGCTCACGTCATGAGATCCTGCGCCCGAATCCTGCTGCTCGCGTCGATGTTCATGGCCGCAGCGGCGACGGCTTCCCTGTCCGCCGCTCCCGATGGCGTGATGCCGGAAGTTTCCCGCGCGCTGGCCGATCCCGGGTTCGCCGGCCGCCGGGCCGACGGGACGATCGCCGTCTGGGTCTGGTTCACCGACAAGGGCCTGGCCTCCGGTGAACTGGCTGGCGCCCTGGCGCAGGCCGAGCGGGAGCTGGGTGACCGCGCCCGCCAGCGCCGCGCGAAGATGCAGGCCGCGGCGGGCAAGTCCGGGCTGTCCGTGGGGCTCGTCGACCAGACCGACCTTGCGGTCTCCGCAGCCCACGTGCAGGCGGTCGAGGCGACCGGCGCGAAGCTTAGGCGCGTGTCACGTTGGCTCAACGCAGCCAGCTTCGATGTCGCGCCCGGTCAGGTGGCGGCCCTGGCGGCGCTGCCGCACGTGCGCAGGGTGACGCTGGTGCGCCGGTCACGGGAATTGCCCGCGATGACGGCGCCGGATCTCGGCGCGCCAGCGCCGCGCGCGAACGCCTCGCAGTGGAGCCTGGATTACGGCGGCAGCCTCGAGGATCTCGAACAGATCAACGTGCCGGCCGTCCACGAGACCGGCATCCACGGGCAGGGCGTCATCATCGGCATGCTCGATTCCGGCTTCCGCACCACGCACGAATGCCTGTCGCCGCTGCCGGTGCTGGCGCGCTGGGACTTCGTCAACAACGACGGCGTCGTCGAGAACCAGCCAGGCGATCCCTCGGACCAGGATGACCATGGAACCAAGACCATGTCGACGATCGCGGGGTACGCACCGGGCAGCCACGTCGGTCCCGCCTGGGGCGCCACGCTGGTGCTGGCCAAGACCGAGGATGTCTCGCAGGAGGTGCCGGCGGAGGAGGACAACTGGGTCGCGGGTATCGAGTGGCTCGACATCTACGGCGTGGACGTCGTTTCCAGTTCCCTGGGCTATCTCGACTGGTTCACGTTCGCGGACATGGACGGCAACACCGCCGCCTGCACCATCGCGGCCGACCTGGCCGTGGGCAAGGGCATCGTCGTCTGCAACTCGGCGGGCAACGAGCGGGACACCAGCTGGGACCACATCATCGCGCCTGCCGACGGCGACAGCGTGATCGCCGCCGGCGCCGTGACCAGCACCGGTACGCTGTCCTACTTCTCGTCCCCTGGTCCCAGTGCCGACGGACGCATCAAGCCCGACGTCTGCGCCCTGGGCTCGAGCAACCACGTCGCGTCCACCGGCACGATCGCCGGTTACACGACCGCCTCGGGCACGTCGTTCTCGTGCCCGCTGACCGCGGGCGTGGCGGCACTGGTCCTGTCGCGCGTGCCCTCGCTGACGCCGATGCAGGTGCGCGAGGCCATGCGTGCCACAGCCGACCGCGCCGGGGCGCCGAACAACGACTTCGGCTGGGGCATCCTGGACGCCTACGCCGCGGTGTACTACTTCGGGCCCGCGCTGGGCCACGAGTCGCTGGGGGACACCGAGGTGACAGACGCGGCCTACCAGGTCGGCGCGACCATCACGTCGCGGACCCCGCTGCGGTACGAGGAAGTGCTCGTGCACTGGCGCGCGGACGGCGGCGCCTGGCAGCAGGATTGGCTCATCAACGAGTTCGGCGACACGTTCATCGGCTACATCCAGCCCCAGCCGGCCGGCACCATGGTGGACTACTACCTGTCGGCGGCCGACATCGGCGGCATCGGGGCCACGTTGCCCCTGGACGCGCCGGGGGCGTTCTTCAGCTTCCGGGTCGGTCCCGACCTGACGCCGCCCGTCGTCGCGCATGTCCCGCTGGGCAGCCAGCCGCTGGCGACCTGGCCGCCGCAGATCCGCGCGACGGTGACCGACAACCTCGGCGTGGCGTCGGTCGACGTCGCCTACTCCATCAACGGCGTGCCGCGTGACGACTTTGCGCTGCTCGCGCAGGGCGCGGACCTCTGGTCGGCGCCGTTCCCGGTGCCGGCCGGCGAGCTCGCCGTCGGCGACGTCGTCAGCTACACGATCAACGTCAGCGACGCGGCGCTCGTGCCCAACCTGGTCGCCGACGGCCCGCACGTGCTGACGATCATCGATGCGCTGGGCGTCGCGCTGGTGATCGACGACACGGGCGCCAAGTCCGGCGGGGCCGTCATTGCCGACGTGAAGTACGACCTGGACAAGCGCCCCGTGGCGCCGAGCGCCGGCAAGGCTGCGCCCGCGGACCTCGGTCGTTGGCTGCGCGAGGCCGGCTACGTGACCCGCGTGGTCGATGCTGCCGCTCTCACGGCCGCGGACTTCGATGCCTGCCAGTTCGCGGTCCTGACCAGCGGCGCCAATACGGCGCCGGTGGCCAGCGCGTCGTTGCGTTCGCTGCTCGAGGCCTGGACCGCCGCCGGTGGCAAGCTGATCGTCGAGGGCGGCGAGACCGGCTACGACGCCATCTCCTCGCCGGGCTATCCGACCTTCGCCGGCGGCGTGCTGCATGCGGCGACCTGGCGCGCCGACAATGCCGGCACTTTGGAGGTCCTGCAGCCGACGCATCCGGTCGCCACAACGCCTCATGCGCTGCCGGCCGTGCTGGCGCTGGCCTACGACGGCTACGGGGACCAGGACGCCCTGAGTCCGGCCGCCGGCGCCGCCGTGGTCTACGAGACGTCCGGTTACGCGGGCGCTGCGGGCGTGCTCGCCTGGGATGACGACGCGGTGCCGTCGGCCGGCCAGATCGTGGTGCTGGCGTGCAACGTCGGCGCCCTGGCCGACACGACGGCCGCCCGGCACCTGGTCGAGAACGCCGCCGCCTGGCTGCTGGCGTCGCAGGGCGCGGCAACCGCGTCGATCTCCGGCACCGTCACCCAGCTGAATGGGGATGTCGTCACGGGGCTCGATGGCGCGACGATCAGCGCCGGTCCCGGCCACGTCGTCAACAGCGGCCCGGGCGGCCACTACCTGATCGACGGCCTCTATGCGGGCACGTACACCGTGACCTTCTCGGCGCCCGGCATGACCACCGAGATCGTGACGGTCCAGCTGGCCGAAGGCGAGGCGGGCTCCGCCGGCGCCACCCTGCGCTACACCCTTACCAACACGTTCACGCAGGGCACGCCCGCGTCGATTCCCGACGAGGACCCGGCCGGCGTCACGTCGGTGCTTTACGTGCCGGCAAGCGCGCCGATCACGGCCGTGACCGTCGGCGTCTCGCTGACGCACACCTGGATCGGCGACCTGGTGGTCGAACTGACGTCGCCCGCAGGCACGACCGTGCGCCTGCACAACCGCTCGGGCAGCTCGGCGGACAACATTGCCGGGACCTACGGGACCACGCTCGTCGTGGACGGTCCCGGCGCGCTGTCCGACTTCGTCGGCGAGAACATGGGCGGCAACTGGACCATGTTCATCGCAGACCTGGCCGGCTCCGATGTCGGCACATTGAACTCGTGGTCGCTGAACATCACGCACGCGGCGGTGATCTCGGGCGCGCCGGACACGCCGGCGGCCGCGTACCGGCTCCTGCCGAACCGGCCCAATCCGTTCAATCCGCGCACGGAGATCCGCTTCGAGCTGGCGCGGGCCGGCACACCGCGACTGGCGATCTTCGACCTGCGTGGACACAAGGTGCGCGACCTGCTGTCGGACCAGCCGTTCGCTGCGGGCGTGCATGCGGTTCCCTGGGACGGCCGCGACGACGCCGGTCACGACGTGGCGAGCGGGCTCTACATCTCGCGGATCGAGGCCGACGGCCAGCGGCTGGAGCGGAAGATGACGCTGCTGCGCTGATGCCGCGCGTTCGGCGGCGACAACACGAGGGGCGCCCGGGGACGGGCGCCCGATCGGAGATGACCGTGATCATCGCCCTCATCCAGCAGGCCGCCTCGGCCGACCGCGCCGCCAACCTGGCGCGCGGCCTGGCGGCGGCCCGCGAGGCCGCGCGGCAGGGCGCCCGCGTGATCGCCTTCGCGGAGCTCGCCTTCGAGCGATTCCATCCGCAGTTCCCGGCCACCCCCGAAGCGCTCGGACAGGCCGAGCCGATCCCCGGCCCGGTCACGGCCGCGTTCCAGGCGCTGGCGGCCGAACTGGGCGTCGTCTGCATCCCGAACCTGTTCGAGCGCGGCGCCGACGGGCGGACCTGGGACGCCTCGCCGGTGATCGACGCCGACGGCGCCCTGCTGGGCACCACGCGCATGATCCACATCACCGAGTACGACGGCTTCCACGAGCAGGGCTACTACGCGCCCGGCGACACCGGCGCCCCGGTGTACGCCACCCGCTTCGGCCGGCTGGGCGTCGCCATCTGCTACGACCGCCACTATCCCGAGTACATGCGCGCGCTGGCCCTCGGCGGCGCCGAGCTCGTCGTGGTGCCGCAGGCCGGGACGGTCGGCGAATGGCCCACCGGGCTCTACGAAGCCGAGCTGCAGGTGGCGGCCTTCCAGAACGGCTACTTCACGGCGCTGTGCAACCGGGTCGGGACCGAGGAGCGACTCACCTTCGCCGGCGAGTCCTTCGTCTGCGCGCCGGACGGGCGCGTGCTGGCCCGGGCCTGCGCCGGGGGCGACGAGACCCTGCTGTGCGAGGTGGACCTGTCGGAGGCGGCGCGCTCGCACGCGCGACGGCTGTTCCTGCGCGACCGGCGTCCGGAACTCTACGGGGGTTGGCTGAACCGGCGGTGAGCGCGGGTCGCACACCGGGAGGTCCGCAGGCATGTCCCACACCACCCTGAAGTCCGGCTACGCCGAGCTGGTGGACCGCCTCAACCGCTTTCCCCAGGGCGCACCGCCGTCCGACACGCTGTTCAGGATCCTGCAGATCCTCTTCGACGAGAAGGAAGCGCGGCTGGTGGCGCTGCTGCCGCTCAAGCCCTTCACCGCCGCGACGGCCAGCCGCGTCTGGAAGCTGGACCTGGTCGAGACCAGCCGCATCCTCGAGGCGCTGGCCGAGCGGGCGCTTCTGGTCGACATGCGCACCCGGCGGGGCACGGTCTACACCCTGCCGCCGCCCATGGCCGGCTTCTTCGAATTCTCGCTGATGCGCGTGCGCGGCGACATCGACCAGAAGGCGCTGAGCGAACTGTTCCACCAGTACCTGCACGTCGAGGAGGAATTCATCCGCGCGCTGTTCACCGACGGTGACACGCAGCTCGGCCGCGTCTTCGTCAACGAGGCGGCGCTGACGGAAGCCAATGCCGTGCATGTTCTGGACTACGAGCGCGCGGGCGAGGTGATCCGAGCGGCCCGTCACCGCGGTGTCGGGATGTGCTACTGCCGCCACAAGATGTCGCACCTCGGCCGCGCCTGCGACGCCCCGCTGGACATCTGCATGACCTTCAACGCCTCGGCGGACTCGCTGATCCGGCACGGCCACGCCCGTGTGATGGACGTCCAGGAGGGCCTGGATCTGCTGGAGCAGGCCCGTGACCGGAACCTGGTGCAGTTCGGCGAGAACGTGCGCGAGGGCGTCAACTTCATCTGCAACTGCTGCAGCTGCTGCTGCGAGGCGATGATCGCCGCGCGCAGGTTCGGCCGGCTGAACCCCGTGCACACCACGAATTTCCTGCCCGAGGTCGAGGCCGAGCGCTGCAACGGCTGCGGCAGGTGCGTCGGCGTCTGCCCGGTGGAGGCCCTGGCGGTGGTGCCGGCCGAGGATCCGAACCGCCCCGATCGCCGGCGGGTCCGTGTGGACGAGGACATCTGCCTCGGCTGCGGCGTGTGCGTGCGTGCCTGCGCGCGCGAGGGCTTGTCGCTGAAGTCCCGCGCGGCGCGGGTGATCACGCCGGTCAACTCGACCCACCGGGTGGTCCTGATGGCCATCGAGCGCGGCGACCTGCAGCACCTGATCTTCGACCAGCGCGTGTTCTGGAACCACCGCGCCCTGGCCGCCGTGCTGGGCGTGATCCTGCGCCTGCCGCCGCTGAAGCAGGCCCTGGCCACGCGCCAGTTCCGGTCGCAGTACCTGGAGAAGCTCATCGCGCGGTCGTCGCGATCAACGAAGAGGGCCGGGGCGCCCGCATAGCCAGCGCCCCGGCCCCTTCCGTGGTCGTCGCGAGCTACTTCAACAGCACCATCTTCCTCTGCTCCGAGTACGACGGCGCCGCCAGCCGGTAGAAATACGTGCCGCTGGGCACGCGCTGCCCCTGGTCGTCATCACCGGACCAGGTGACCGACCGCGTGCCGGCGGGCTCGGGCCCGTCGACCAGCGTGCGCACCAACCGCCCCGTCAGGTCGTAGACGCGCAGCGAGACGTTCGCGCCGCCGTCGGGCACCGCGAAGGAGATCTGCGTGGAGGGGTTGAACGGGTTCGGCGCGTTCTGCTGCAGGCTGAACGCCGTGGCGGACGACGGCAGGTCCGACTTGCCGGGTGCCGCTGCGAGCGCGCCGGCCGGCGGCAGCGGGCACTCGAAGGTGGGATCCACCGCGCACCGGTAGTAGGTGCGGAACCCGCCGATCGCCTGGTCCAGGCCCGGGACGGTGGCCATGATTTCGCCCTCGGTGTAGTAGTCGCGCGAGTAGTAGGCCTGCGTGCTCCAGTCGCGGAATTTCAGGATCGACATGCCCTTGGCGCTGTAGGGGATGCCGTTGAACAGCCCGGACATCGTCCAGGTCGCCGTGTAGACGCCGTCGACCAGCGACTCGTCCTCGACCGTGGTGATGAGGTCGCCCGAGCTGGCGAACAGCCGGCCCAGGAACGGCACCAGCGTGTCGATGCCGTAGATGTCGACGATCGGGTCGTGGTACTCGATGTCGGCGGTGTAGTACGGCAGCAGCGACTGCCAGTCCGCGTTGTTGATCTCGATGAGCGCGCGCCCGATGCGCAGGCGCTCGCGCCGCAGCTGGATCAGCGAACGGATCGGGTTCCAGGACTTGTCCGCGCCCAGCGAGGTGTCCGTCGGCTTGATCGCGAGCGGAGCCCCGCTCGGCACGTCTTCCAGGGGGCACTCGAACGTGGGGTCCACGGCGCAGCGGTAGTAGGTCCTGAACCCGATGGCCGCCTGGTCGAGGCCGGGGATGTTGATCATGATGTCGTTCTCGGAGTAGTAGTCGCGCTGGTAGTACACGCGCTTGCTGAGGCCGCGGAACTTGATGATCGAGATGCCCTTGGCGCTGTAGGGTACGCCGTTGAACTGGCCCGCCATCGTCCAGCTCGCCGAGTAGACGCCGTTCAGCAGGGTCTCGTCCTCGATCGTCGTGATCAGGTCCCCGGAGCTGGCGAACAGCCGGCCGAGGAACTCCGTCATCATCCCGATGCCGTAGATGTCGACGACCGGGTCGTGGTACTCGATGTCGGCGGTGTAGTAGGGCAGGATGGACTGCCAGTTCGAGGACTGCGCCTCGATGAGCGCGCGTCCGATCTCCAGGCGATCGCGGTGCAGCCGGCCCAGGCCCGTGGCCTGGGCGTCACCGGCTCCGAGCAGCAGCACAAGCACGCAGGCGAACAGCGCGCCGGCTCCGATGGCTTTTCTCATGGTCGTCTTCCTCTCGTTGAACCGTCTCTGGCCAGATGCGCAGGATGGATGCGGCGGCCGTCGTGTCCGGGACCGGTCCGGGGCTGCCCCGGCCCACGCCGCGAGATTATACAACAACTAGACAACAATGGCCATGGAATGATTTAATTATGCGATTATGGGTCGATATTTGAAGATTGTTGTTGTTGGTATAATTAACGTATATTATTACTCCGCATCGGCTGCGGCCCGCTTTCAGTCCCTTACCGGTCCGACCGTGCCCACCCCACCCGCCCCGAAGGAGGGAGGCCGATGGTTCCCAGCCGCCTTGCCATCGGCGCCCTTGTCATCATGGCCTTGGCCGGCGTCGGGGGTCTGTGGCCTGCGTCGGCGGCCGCCCAGGTGCTGGTGCCGCCGCGCCCCGCGTCCCTCATCGACACGCCGGGGCAGGCCTACGGCGTGGCCGTATCGAGAAACCTGTGCCTGGTGTCGGACCACAACGCCGGCGTCGTGCTGCTGGACTTGGGCGACCCGCTGGCCCCGGTGACGCTGGACACCCTGGACACGCCCGCCTTTGCGCGCAACGCCGTCATCGTCGGCGCGCTGGCGTATCTCGTCGACCGCGCGTCGGGCCTGCGCATCATCGACCTGTCCACGCCAACGGATCTGGTCGAGGTGGGCGCCGTCGACACCCCCGGCCTGGCCCTCGGCCTGGATGTCGCCGGGCCGTACGCCTACGTGGCGGACAAGGGATTCGGCCTGCAGGTAGTCGACATCGGCGATCCCGCCGCGCCGTCCATCGTCGGCGCCGTCGACACGCCGGACCAGGCCAGCGACGTCGTCGTGCAGGGCACGCTGGCCTACGTGGCCGACTACCTGTCCGGCGTGCGGATCATCGACATCGGCGATCCACTGCTGCCGGTGGAGGTGGGCTTCCTCGACACCGCCGGCGAAGCGAACGGCCTGGCGATTGAGGGCAATCTCTGCGTTGTGGCCGACGGGACCGGCGGCGTGGTGCTGCTGGACGTCGCCGATCCGGGCGCGCCATCGCTGCTGGCGACGCTGCCGACGGCCGGCCTGGCGACAGAAGTGAGCCTGGTCGGCGACATCGCCCTGGTGGCCGACGGCGCCGCGGGCCTGGCCGTCGTCTCGGTGGCGAATCCCGCCGCGCCGGTCCTGGTGACCTCGTACGCCACGGTCGGCTTCGCGATCCAGGCCCAGGCCATGGGCCGCCACGTCGCGGTCGCCTGCGGCGGCAGCGGGGTGCAGGTGCTGGAGGTCTTCGCAGCGGCGTCGCGCGTGCCGGGCCCGGGTCCGTTCGCGCGGGCGGTCGCCGTCCCCAACCCGTTCAACCCGCGCACGACGATCCGCTTCGAACTGGCCGACGCCGCGCGCGTGCGCGTGGACATCTACGACGTCTCAGGTCGCTTCGTGCGGACGCTTGTCGATGGCGGCCTGCCCGCCGGTCTTCAGCAGGTGAGTTGGGACGGGCGAGACGCGGCGGGACGGGCGGTCAGTTCGGGTTGCTACCTGGCGAGGCTGGCGTCCGCAGGCACGGTCCAGACCGTGCCGATAGTCCTGGTCAGGTAGGCCCGCAGCCGGCGTCCCCTGCGACACGGCCATCATCGCTCACCATCCGCAGCGTGGCCTGGTCTTCACGACCAGCGAATCGCGGGGCGGGCACAAGGCGCTCTAGCGGTAGCCCGTCGCGGACCAGCCGGCACCTTCAGTGCGCCGCCTTCCCCTGCATCAACACCATCACGATGACCAGCAGTGCGAACACCCCGATCATGAGCGAGGCGCCGTACCCCTGTTTTCACGTCCGCGTGTCGGGTGTGGGGGTCCTGTTCGGGTCCGTCTCGCGGGCGTCCTGGTTCAACATGACAGCCTGCTCCCCTGGGTCGGCGTGCAGCCGACCGGATTCCGGTCGTGACCTCGGTGAACTCCGGGTAAGCAACTAGAAGTGGGGAGCGTCAGGCGGTGCGCGCGGCTTCCCCGGACGCAGATCGACAGGGATGGTGGCGCCTTGCCCCGGCTGGGACCGACCCATGGCTCGGGTGTTGCGAGCAGGATCGAGGCGCGGCGCCGGGGTCGGCACGGCCTTCTGCTGGCGGCCGCTGAAGCGGAGCGGTCCGGCATCACCGCGCAGATCCCGGCACTGGACGCCCCAGCCCTCGCGCGCGAAATACCGCGATTCGGCGGCATCCGCTGGGCGCCGCGTGAACTCGAGCGAGACGGCAGCGGGACACCCGGATGACGCGGCCATCTCGCGTCCGCACATCACCACGAAGCGGTCGGGCACGACCACGCGGCAGCCGGCTCGTCGCAGGCGCAGCGCGTGCGTGGGGATCTGCGCCAGGAGGTTGTCGTCATCGGGGCCGGTTCCGAGCACCAGTTCCACGACAACACCCGGCCGCAGATCCAGCTCGCGGATCAGGTCGCCGACATCGTCGCGCGGGGCCGGCGCGGCCAACGGATGGAGCGACAGCCAGGCGCCCAGGCCGACCACGCCGACGATGACGACGAGCACCGCGGCCCGCTGGCCAGGAGCGGCGTTCCGGCGCGACCACCACGACGTCAGGCCGTCGGCGACGGCCAGGTTGAGCACGCCGACCAATCCGTAGAGGTAGTAGAAGAGATAGGCGCCCAGCTTGCCGGACACGCCGCGTGCCAGCAGCGCGGTCAGGGCGATGACCAGCCACAGCAGTCGCAGCAACGGACGCCACGGTCGAGCCCGGTAACGATCAAGCCAGACGCTGACGGCCAGATACGCGCCGATCACGCCGGCGGTGACCAGAGGCCCAGCCAGGATCGAAGCGGCACGAGGGAACAGCACGACCAGGGGATCGGTGAATGCCTGGCCCAGCGTCGTGAGCACGGCGAGCCACGGGTGGCTGCCCGGTGCACGCCCGTCAAGCCAGCGGACCATCAGCGTGATGTTGCCGGGGTTGGAGGTGAGCTGGTCGATCAGGATCGGCATCGCGCCGGCAGCCGCGATCGCAATGGCCAGGCCGACCAGGAGTCGGCCGCGACGGCTGCTCGGCGACGGCTCCAGCGGACAGGAATGCCGCGCCCGCGCGACGATGACCGCGATGGCGATCAGCGTCAGGGCGGGCAGGGTCAGCACATGGTTGTGCGCCACCGGTACGGCAGCCGCGACGGCGAACGGCAGGGCAACGAGATCGCCGGCGATCACCCGGGCAGCGGCCACCATGACCAGCGCCATCGGCAGGATGGTCATGGTCGGGCCCCAGACGCCGATGAGCATGATCGCGCTGCCGCCGGACAGGAACAGCAGCGGCGCCGTCAGCAGGAACAGGCCGCCGGCGATCGTGGTCGGCCATGCCTGACCCCGGCGCAAGAGCCACAACGCGGCCAGGCAGACCAGGAGACCAAGCACCGCCTGCGCGGCGCAGTGCCGGGCCAGCAGGGACGGGAACATCGGAAACAGCGGTTCGGAACGGGCCTGGAGATAGAAGCTGGCAGGGCCAGGGTGGTTGAACCCGTGCTTCGAGTAGGGTCCCAGCAGCTCGATACCCTCACGGGCGCGCTCTATCTGCAGCGCATTGGCCGCAATGTCTCCCTCCTCCCGCAAGTGCGGCGAGGTCCAGAAGTCGAGGCTCGTGACCACGAGAAGGGTCAGGACGGCCAACAACGTGACGAGCAGCAGGGGAAATCGCATCCGGTGAGCCTAGGACCTGCGCCGGGACCCGTCAAGGCCGGCTGCTTCCGCCGCCAGCGCCACCTCGCCGCTGACCCAGGATACCATCGCCCGCCGCACCGCCACGCCAACCGACGTGGAGATCGAGATCCTCTTCTGCGGTGTCAGCCACTCGGACCTGCACACCGTGAGTTGTGCCGTCATGATTGTGTCCGCCCGCACCGTTCAGCGGCGCGGGCGGCTCCGTTCCGCCCCCTCACGCCGCGTACGTCAGCTCATGCCCCCGCTGCCGGGCTAGCACCCGCGTGTTCACCCGCCGCCAGTAGTACTCCTCCCACCGCCGTGGCAACGCGATCCGGGTCACGAACAAACGCCGCTCCAGTACATCCGCCACCGTCAGCCGACGATCCAGCATCCCCCGAGCCTGCGCCGGCGTCTGGCTGCCCCGCGCCTTCTCACGCCGACCCTTCAGGTAGTTCCGCCACACCACGAACACCGCCAGCCGCTCCGCACTCGACTGCCGACGCTTCGACCACGCGATCGTCTCCCGCTTGTGGTTCGCGCTGCTGTGACGGATCAGCAGGTCCGCCACGTTGATCGGGAACAACCGGTTGCGCGAGTCACGACGCTCCCGGCTCGACGTCACCAGGTGCTCCACCTTGCACTTCAGCCCCCGCAACGCCTGCGGGTAGGCCTTGTGCTCGTCGCTCAGCACCGTCAACTGCGGTTGGCTGCCGGCCACTACCTCCAGCAGGTGGGTCACGTCCTTCAGGACGGCCTTCGGATCGGGCCGGCCGAACAGCGCCTCGAGCCGCTCGCGCTTGCGCTTCTGGGCCGGGGTCATCGAACCGGACCGGCGGACCTCGCTGTCGGTGAAGTAGGCGATGAGGTCGGACGTCGGCTCGACCGCCAGGTGATGGTGGAAGGGCCAGAACTGGGAGTGCTCGAAGGAAACGAAACCGTCGATGGCGGCGACCGATACGGGCTTGGCCTGGGCCATCATCCTGGCGTGGAACAGCAGGCAGTGGCGTCCGAGGCGGCTGAGCTGCCGGTCGACGGTCGAGGGTGCCACGCGCAGGTCACGGGCGATCTGGCGGTTGGCCATGCCGCCGACGGTCTTGGTCAGGAGCTGGGGCAGGACGTCGGGGCGCTTCAGCCAGTAGGAGGTGCTGAAGGTCTGGGTGCTGAAGGAGCGTCGGCAGTGGTGGCAGAGGAACCTGGGGATACGCTTTCGCTGGCAGTGACTCCAGTGGTAGCCGATGCGCTTGAAGCGCCACTGGGGGTCGAAGTGGCTGTGGAAGCGGCACTTGGGGTTGGGGCAGTGGGGCGGCGTGAAAGTGTCGGGGGTCGTGTTCATGCCCGGGCCGGGCAACTGCCGGGCCGGGCACAATCTCGACGGCACAACTCACAGCCTGACGGTGGACCTCTGCTGCGGCGCTTGCAGTACGGGGGCACCGCCATCATCGAACTCTATCCCGAGAGCACTCTGGTCGCCACGACCAGCGAAACGTGGGGCGGGCTCAAGGCGATCTATCGGCAATCCGTCCCTGGAGCAACGGGGCGCTTGCGCCGGCACAAGCGCCCCCTTGCGGACCAGCCGGCAACCTCAGTGCGCCGCCTTCTTCTGCATCAACACCATCACGACGGCCAGCAGCGCGAACACCCCGATCATGATCGAGGTGCCGTACTTCTGCTTCCAGGTCCGGGTGTCGGGCGTGGGCGTGTTGCTCGGGTCCTTGTCGCGCGCATTCAGGTTCGACATGGCAGTCTCCTCCCCATGGCCGGCATGCAGCCGACCGGGCTCCGGTCGTGACCTCGGTGAAATTCCGGTGATCGACTAGAAGGGGAGAGCAACCGGCGGCGCCCGCGGTTGCGCCGGGCGCCGGTCGGCGGGGTTGGTGGCGGCATGGCCTGCCGGGAAGCCGCTCCGGGAGCGGTGGCCGCGGGCGGGCGCCAAGCGCGGTGCGGGGGCCGGCACCACCTTCTGCGGGTTGCCGTCCCCCTGCAGGGCCGACTGGGGCGGCGCGTCGTTCAGCAGCCGCAGTGCCGGCTGGGTTTCGGCCGGCGCGGGCGCGGACGGCAGCGGGCGGCCGCTGAAGCGCAGCGGTCCGGCCTGCTCGACGGCGGGCACAGCCGGCCGGACAGCGGCCTGCAGGCCGCCGAGCAACAGGAGGGGGATCAGCAGGAAGGTGCGCATAGCGGGTTCATGATAGCGGATTCCGGCCTCCCATGGCAACTTGCCGCCGCCGTATGCTATGCTGATCGCGACCCCACAAGCGACCCCATCGAGGCGGTATGCCATGTCCAGATGCCTGCTCGTCATGTTGGCCAGCCTCCTGTGCCCTCCCGTCGGCACCCAGGCTTCCCAGGTCAGCGGCGCCGCCTCCGTCACGTGTGTCGGCGACGCCCACGAGGTGCACGTCGCGGGCTCGTACTACGAACCCATTCCCGGCGAGTACGACCACATCCTGCTGCAGCGGCTGTCGATCGGCGTCTGCGAGCCGGACGAGTTCCTCACCGATGCCACGCTGCCATGGGCGCCCGTGGCCGAGCACGGCCACGAGACCTTTGTGGCAACGGTCACCGTGGTGCCGCCCGGCCCGACCCGGGTCTACCGCTACGTGCCGTGGCTGGTGCGCCCCGACGGCAGCCGGGTCGCGATGAGCCACTACTGCGATGCCGACTGGCGCAGCTACGCCCTGACCGACTGCGGAACGGCGCCGTTCCTGCGCGGGCGCGTGGAACTCGACTGGAGTTGCCCGGGAAAGCTTTGCTTCCGCGTTGCCGTGTGTTCCGAGGACTGCTGGGACGAATCCTACTGGGATCCGATCACGATCGAGCAGCTGACCGCGCTGTCCGGACTCACCGTGGGTGAGGTCCTCGGACGCGTTGTCGACGTGTACGGCGGCCGCACCTACTGCGGCATGCCGGGCGATCCCGGCTACGTTCTCACGCGGATGGAGCTGGTCGAAGGCGACGCTTGCGGGCCGGTGCCGGTGCACGCGACGTCCTGGGGATCTTTCAAGGCGATGTACCGCTAGGACGAGCACAGCTCCGAAGCCGTCAGTGGCGGCGAAGGTCGCGTTTCCTGACTATATAGTTGCCCTGTCGATCCAGCACCGTGAGGGCGCGGGGCTTCGCGCGCCCAGCCATGGCTTCCAGCCATCCAATCCAGGGAGTGCACTGCATGCCACAGGCCAAGGCCTTTTCCGCCGCCAGCGCCACCTCGCCGCTGGCCCAGACTGCCATCGACCGCCGCGCCGCGACGCCGACCGACGTGCAGATCGAGATCCTCTTCTGCGGCGTCTGCCACTCCGACCTGCACACCGTGCGCAACGAGTGGGCCAGCGTGATGCCCACGGTGTACCCGTGCGTGCCGGGGCACGAGATCGTCGGGCGCGTGACGGCGGTCGGCGCCGCCGTGAAGGGCCACAAGGCGGGCGACCTGGTCGGCGTCGGCTGCCTGGTCGACTCGGACCACAGTTGCCCCGCGTGCGCCGCGGACATGGAGCAGTTCTGCCCGAACGGCGTCTTCACCTACAACTCGCCGGACAAGCACCTGGGCGGCGTGACCTTCGGCGGCTATTCGGAGAGCATCGTCGTCGACGAGAAGTTCGTGCTGCGCGTGCCGACGAACCTCGACCTGGCCGGCGTGGCGCCGCTGCTGTGCGCCGGCATCACCACCTACTCGCCGCTGCGCCACTGGAAGGTGGGCGCGGGCCAGAAGGTGGGCGTGGTCGGCCTGGGCGGCCTGGGCCACATGGGCGTGAAGTTCGCACGCGCGTTCGGGGCGCACGTGGTCGTGTTCACGACCTCGCCCGGCAAGAAGGAGGATGCGCTGCGGCTGGGCGCGCACGAGGTGGTCGTCTCCAGCAACGCCGAGGAGATGGGCAAGCACGCCTTCAGCTTCGACTTCATCCTGGACACCGTCTCGGCCGCGCATGACGTCAACGCGTACCTGCACCTGCTGAAGATGAACGGCCACATGACGATGGTGGGCGCGCCGGAGACGCCGCTGCCGGTGTCGGTGTTTTCGCTGATCTTCGGGCGGCACTCGCTCAGCGGCTCCCTGATCGGCGGCATCAAGGAGACGCAGGAGATGCTCGACTTCTGTGGCAAGAACAACATCACCGCCGACGTCGAGGTGATCCCCATCCAGCGGATCAACGAGGCGTACGAGCGGCTGCTGAAGTCGGACGTGAAGTACCGGTTCTCGATTGACATGGCTTCGCTGAAGAACGCGTAGGCGAGGCGTCGCTCGGCGTTTGTGCATGGGGGCCGGCCCGCTGGTTTGGCCCCCGCTTCTTGGCCGGAAGGTGACCATGGTTGCCAAGGTCGTTCCCGTCTATCTGGAGGTCGCGCCGAAGCGGATGTTCGCCTGCGCGGTGGATTGGCCGGGCTGGGCGCGGCATGGACGCACAGAGGATCAGGCGCGGGCTTCGTTGCTGGAGTACACACCGCGCTACGCTTTGGCGCTGAAGGGTTCGCGGCTCGGTTTCGCGGCGCCGGTTGCGCCGGCGCAACTCGCGGTCGTCGAGCGGCTGACGGGCAACGCGACGACGGAGTTCGGGGCGCCGGCGGTGGCGCAGTCCTGCGCTGCTGCTGGCGCGCGGCGGAGCGTGTGGCATGTGTTGGCGCATGCCTGGGAGATTGGGCGGAGGGCGAGCGTGATTTGACCGGTGCTGAGATGCGGGATCAATCGTGACATGCGGATGCATTTGCTGACATTATGATGATTGCCTTGCAGTATTGGCTAAAATATTTGAAATAATACAATTACAGTGATTGTGGCCAGTGCGGGCCTGCCTCTTTATCATGAAATTTAAACTTGCGATGTTTAATTTTCATGGTACTGTTCCAGATATGAACATCGACCGCCAAGCCGCCCGCTCCGCCGTGGCTACCGCCCTGGGCCGCAGCGCGGTCACCCTCCTGAGCGGACCGCGCCAATGCGGAAAGACGACGCTTGCGCGCACGTTCGTCGCGCCGGGCGCCGCGAACTACTTCGACCTCGAGGATCCGCTGAGCCTCGCGCGCCTCGAGGAACCGATGACGACGCTCGGCCAGCTCGAGGGCCTGGTCGTGATCGACGAGGTCCAGCGTCGGCCGGACCTGTTCCCTGTTCTGCGTGTGCTGGCCGATCGGCGGCCGCGTCCGGCGAGGTTCCTCGTCCTGGGGAGCGCGTCCGGCGACCTGCTCAGGCAAGGCTCGGAGAGCCTGGCCGGTCGTCTCGAGCTGGTGCCGCTGGGCGGCTTTCTACTGCCGGAGGTCGGGCACGACTCGGCGGGCGATCTCTGGATCCGCGGCGGCTTCCCGGAGTCCTTCCTGGCGGCGAACGAGGCGGACAGCCGCGCTTGGCGGCGGCAGTTCATCGAGACGTTGCTCGAGCGCGACTACCCGCAGTGGGGCGTGCGCGTGCCGGCCACGACGTTGCGACGCTTCTGGACCATGGTCGCGCACTACCACGGCCAGGTCTGGAACTCCGCCGACCCGGCCCGTGCCCTCGGCGTCAGCCAGCCGACGACGAAGCGCTATCTCGACCTCATGACCGATGCCTTCATGGTCCGCCAGCTGCAGCCGTGGCACGCGAACCTGCGCAAGCGCCAGGTGAAGTCGCCCAAGGTGTTCGTGCGCGACAGCGGACTGCTGCACGAACTGCTCGGTCTCGAAGACCGGGATGTGGTGCTGGGCCACCCGAAATCGGGCGCGTCGTGGGAAGGCTTCGTGATCGAGCAGGTTCTGGCCGGCGAGCCCCACGACGAGGCCTGCTTCTGGGCCACGCACCAGGGCGCGGAGATCGACCTGCTGCTGCGCCGAGGCGACAAGCTGTACGGCGTGGAGTGCAAGCGCGCGGATGCGCCGCGCCTGACGCCTTCAATCCGCGTGGCGCTGGAGGACCTCGGCCTCGAGCGTGTGGCCGTCGTCTATCCGGGGCCGCACCGCTATGCGCTTGCGGATCGGGTCGATGCGGTGCCGTTTGCGTCACTCGAGAAGCCGGGGGCGCTCTTCAGCTAGCGGCGGTCACGCCGATCAGCCGAACGAGGATGCGCGAGGCGCGCTTGCGCCGGCGCAAGTCGTCGTCGGCGACGCCTCGACCTATTTCACCAACGTCGCCTTGACCATCCGCTCCTGCGCCCCCGCCCGCGCGCGCACGAAGTACACGCCGGCTCCCACGGCACGGCCGCCCGCGTCATGCCCGTCCCACTCGGCGCGGCCGGCGCCCGCGTCGCGCTCCTCGTCCAGCAGCACGGCCAGCTCGCGGCCGCGCGCGTCGTAGACGGAGATGCGCACGCGGCCGGGTGCGTCCAGTTCGTACGCGAACGTGGTCGATGGGTTGAACGGGTTCGGATGGTTCTGCTCCAGGCGCAGGCCGGTGCGCGGGGCGGCCGGTGGCGTGACCGGCGCCGCGGCGACCGGCTGCAGCGCGAAGACCTTCACGGCGTGACTGTCGAAGCCGAGGTTCGCGATGCGCCCGTCCTGGTCCACGGTGAAGGTGCGCACGTCCACCGCATCGAGCAGGTCCGTGCCGCGATAGATGCCAGGCGCCAGCGCCCAGGCCGGCGCAGTGAGCGCGACGGCGCCCTGCGCGATGGCCGAGGTGTTGGCCACGCAGAGCAGCGCCTGCGCAGGCGAGGCGCTCGAGTCCGCGCGCACGAACGCCAGCACCGGTGCCGCCGACGACCCCATCACGGCGCAGGTGCCGCGCCGCAGCGCGGGGGCGGATTCGCGCACGTCGACCAGGCGGCGGTACCAGTTGAGCAGCGAGCCCGGGTCGGCGTCCTGCAGCGCGACGTTGTCCTGTTGCCAGCCCGCGCCCAGCGGCTGCCAGGGTGCGGCGGTGGAGAAGCCGGCGTTGGCACCGCTGGTCCATTGCATCGGCGCGCGGATGTTGCGGTGGTCGCCGGTGCCCGTCATCCCCAGTTCCTCTCCGTAGTAGACGAAGGGGACGCCCGGCAGCGTCAGGAGCAGGCCGGCGGCCACACGCATGCGGCCGGGGTCCTGGCCGATCACGCTGAAGACGCGGTCCTGGTCGTGGTTGCTCAGGAAGGTGCCCCACTGCGGGTAGCGGTAGACGTCGCCGCAGACCTGGGCCAGCTTGCCGCCCAGCCAGTCGGCGTCGCCGCCGTTCACCGCGCCCAGCACCGCGCCGGCGAGGTCGAACTCGAAACAGAGGTCGAGGCGGCCCGCCGCCGAGTACGGCGCGGCGGTGGTGGTGGTGGTCCAGGCCTCGCCGACGGTCATCGCCTCGGGTGCGACGCTCTCGACATGCGTGTTGAAGTCCTGCCAGAACTGCAGCGTGGCGGGCGTGTTCTGCAGCGAGCCCGGGTCCTCGTCGATGTACAGCACCGCGTCCAGGCGGAAGCCGTCCACGCCGACGGTGTCCAGCCAGTAGGAGGCCGCGTCGAACATCTCGGCCTTCACCGCCGGCGTGTCGTAGTTCAGGTCGGGCATGCCGCTGGTGAACAGCCCGTAGTAGTACGAGACCGAGCCCATGCGATGCCACACCGTCTGGCCCCAGGGCCCTGTCTCGCCCGGGTTGCTGCCCGACCAGCGGAACCACTCGCGCCAGCCGGGCTGGTTGGCGCGCGAGGCCGTGAACCACGGATGCTGGCTCGAGCAGTGGTTCATCACGAAGTCGATGATCACCTTGATGCCGCGCGCGTGTGCCGCCGCGAGGAAGGCCTGGAAATCCGCCATGGTGCCGTAGTCCGGCTCGATGCTGCGGTAGTCCGTCACGTCGTAGCCGTGGTAGCTGGGCGAGGCGTTGATCGGCATCAACCACAGCGCGGTCACGCCCAGGTCGTCGTCGGTGGCCGGGTCGCCGTCGTTGAGGTAGTCCAGTCGCTGGGTCAGCCCTGGGAAGTCGCCGATGCCGTTGCCGTCGCTGTCCTGGAAGCTGCGCACGAAGACCTGGTAGAAGACGGCGTCGTTCCACCAGTGCAGCTCGGGCACCTGCGGCTCGGTGGCGCCGCCGCCCGCCTCGCGCTCGTTGTACCAGACATCGATGAGGTTCGCGCCGTCGACGACGGTGTACGTGCGGTTGTTGCCGATGCCCGGGAACTCCTCGGTGCCGTCCCACTGGCCGTTGATACGGAACTTGTACTCGAGGTAGTCGCCCGGGTTGAAGCCGCCGAGGGTGACGACGTAGGTGGAGTCCTGGTCGGCATCCTGCAGGGGCATCAGCGTGGACCCCCAGCCGTTGAAACTGCCGGCGAGGTCGACGGCGTCCGCGGCGGGGTCGAAGTTGCCGGAGAGGACCTGCGTGGCCATGCGGACCTGGAAGGTGACGTCCAGGGCCAGGGCGGTCGATGCCTGAAGGCATGCGGCCGCCGCCAGGTACAGGGCGGCGACGCGGGTCATCGCGATGCGGGACAGGTGCACGGCGGCGACTCCTGCATTCGAGTAGCGGGCAACCATGGATGGCGCGGTTCCGGCACCGGTTGGCGCCGGCCGGCCCCAATCATAGCACGGCAGGAGGGGGCGTGCCTGCCGGGTGCCCAAACCCAGGTGTACATTCGGGTTGAATAGCCCGTGGTTGGGCGGTCACAATCGCGCGAGCATGATCAATATCCCCCGCTGCGAGGTGGCCGCCCCATGCCTTCACGATCGATCCGCTCGCGCGTGATCCCTGCCCGTCGGTATCCCGGGGTCCTTGCCGCGCTGGTCCTTGCCGTCGCCGTGACCGGTTTCCTGGCGCGGCCGGCGGTCGCGTGCATCGGCTACGGCGCGTACCAGCACTGGGTCACCAGCCTCGCCTTGCCGAGCCTGGCGCTGGATGTCGTGTGCGTCGGTGATCTCGCGTACGTGGCCAACGGCGCCGCTGGCTTGCAGGTGATCGACGTTTCCGCGCCGGAGAGCCCGCGCATCATCGGCCAGGTCGCCCTGACGGGCACGGCCTACGACGTCGTGGTCCGGGACAACGTGGCCTACGTCGCGGCCGGGTCGGCCGGGCTCAAGATCGTCGATGTATCCGACCCGACCGCGCCACTCGTCGTCGGGGGAGTGGATATCGCGAGCAATGTCTACCAGGTGGAGCTTGCCGGCGACGTGGCCTGTCTCGCTGCCGCCGGCGACGGCCTGGTGACGGTCGGCATCGCGGACCCGCTGGATGCGAAGATCCTCGGCGTCGCGCCGGCGGGGCCTGGGCCGGGCTGGTGATCGTCGATATCGCGAACCCCGGGCAGATGGTCGTCGCGGCCGAGATCGACCTGCCACACGAGGTGAAGCGCATCCGCTTCGATGGCGAGTTGGCGTACGTCGCCATGATCCTGGCGGGCGTGCACGTGCTGGACTTCTCCGACCCCGTGAACCCCGTTTCGCTGGGGGGCACGGGTTTGGGGTGCTATACCTACGGCGTCGATCTCGCGCGGGGATTCGCCATCGTGGCCGGCGGTGAATGCGGTGTCCATGTCGTCGATGTCACGACGCCGGCGGGGGTGCCACAGGGCGTCAACGTCGTCACGCCGGGACGGGCCTCGGGCCTGGCAGTGTCGGGCAGCCTTGCCCTGGTCGCGGACTCGAGTGCCGGCCTGACCCTGGTGGACATCAGCGATCTGACACGGCCGACGCTCATCTCGTCGCTGGACACGCCGGGATCCGGCCGCGACGTCCAGTCCGTGGGCAGCCTCGCCTGTGTGATCGACGACTACAACCTGCACATGGTCGACGTCTCCAATCCGGCGCTCCCGGCATTCCTGGGCAGCGCGCGCACCGCCGGCTCAGGTTGGAGCGCCGCCATCGACGGGCAACTGGCCTGGGTCGCGGTGGCCTTGGCCGGACTGCAGGCATTCGACATCTCGGACCCGGCCGCGCCGCAGCCGGTCGGGATCATCGACCTGCCGGGCGAGGCGTTCGACGTCGTCCTGGCCGACGGCTACACCTGGGTGGCTAACCTGACCGACGGGCTGCAGGTGGTGGACATCGCCGATCCCGCCGCCCCGCGCCTGGTCGGGAGCAGTTGGCTGCCGGGGCTGCCGATCGAGACGTTCGTGCTCGGGGACCGCGTCCTTGTCGCCGACTATGACGACGGGGTACGCATCGTCCCGGCACAATGCGAGGGCGGAGTGCCGATCTACCTGGCGTCGTTGGCCGCCGAGCGGACCGGGCGGACAGCGGCGGTCACGTGGTCGTTGAGGTCCGCGGCGGGCACCGCCGGCTTCTCGGTCTGGCGCGAGACGCCGACCAGCGCGCGCAGGCGACTCGGCGATGCCGTCTTCGTTGGCGCCGGATCGTGGTCGTTCCTCGACGTCGCGCCGCCGGACGGTCCGGCCGACTACTGGCTGCAGGAGTCAGGCGCCGATGGCGGCGCCTGGCGGGGTCCCGCGCATCTTGCCGCCGCACCTCTGCCGGCGACGGCGCGACTCTTCCAGAACGAGCCCAACCCGTTCAACCCCGAGACGGTGATCCGCTTCGAACTGCCGCAGGCCGGCCAGGCGCGACTGGCCGTCCACGACCCGCGCGGAGCCCTCGTGGCGGTGCTTCTGGACGCGGACCTGCCGGCCGGCGCCAGTCAGGCCACCTGGGACGGCGTTGATGCCGCCGGCCGTGACGCGCCGTCGGGGATGTACCTGGTGCGGCTGGAAACTGCCGCCGGGGTGCGGGTCGTGAAGGTGACGTTGGCGCGATAGGGGCCGGTGCCCGGCGGCGCCGGCGACCGCCACTCAACCTCTCCGCCCCCTCTGCCGATAACGGCCAACGAAACCGCCGGCGCTGCCTTCGCCGAGCCGCCCGGCCGCGCCGTTGACCCCGAGCCCCCGGAGCGTCGCCACCGTGGACGATGCCGTCTATCGCAAGGTTCTCCTGATGGTCAGCGAGCTGCACCGGCTCGGCCACCAGCGCGTGCGCATCGCGCCGGGGCTGTCGCCCGGCGGCGAGCACTGGCGCTGCTCGATCACGCCGGTGACCAACATCTCGGTCAAGCACGGCGCGCGGCTGGTGGAGTGGGAGCACCTCGCGGCGCACTACACGAGCGGCGCCGGCGCGAAGTACTTCGACTGGTCGTACGCGGCCAACCTGGATCCGCTGAAGCTGGCGAAGAGGTTCATCGAGGAGTTCCCGCTCATCGCCGAGGCCGGGCGCGGCTCGGACTGGGGCTACGCCGGCTGGTACCAGGAGATGCTCGGGTTGACGTACCCGGATCTGCTACCTGTGGCGTACCGCGACGAGGGCTGTCCCAACGACCGGCTGTTGACGGCCGGGGGCAAGACCGGTGGTGGCGTGGTCATTCCGCTGCCGCCGCCGGGGGAGTGCGTGGAGCTCATGGTCGAGACGTGAGGGTTGTTGGGTCGGATCCGCCGCGAGACAGATGTGGGGGCCGCCCGGAGTTGGCGACCGCCACGCTTTTCGTGGACCTTGGGAACGGGGTGGCCGACGTGCCGCACCCGGAAAGAGGTTCAACCCCATGAGGCGGATCATGGTTCCCGCGGCGGCCCTGGCGGCCAGCGCGATGCTGGCGGCCGTCGCCGGCTGCACGGGCGGAGGGACTGCGGGCGACGCCCGCATCTCCGCCACCGATCGCAAGGAGGCGCACGAGATCTTCCAGGCGCGCTGCGCCACCTGCCATGGCCAGTTCGGGCGCGGTGACGGGCCGGGTGCCGTGGCGCTGAACCCGAAGCCGCAGAACTACGCCGATGCGGCCTGGCAGGCGAAAGTCACCGATGCGGAGATCGAGAAGGCGATCGTGTACGGCGGGGCTTCGGTGGGCAAGAGCCCGCAGATGGTGCCCAACCCCGATCTGGAGGTCAAGCCCGGTGTGGTGGCGGCGCTGCGAGAGAAGGTGCGGTCGTTCGGGGAGCAGTAGGACGGCGGTGTGCCCGGCTTGGGTGGCCGTTCGCCGCCACCTCGGGTCCTGCCGGGACTCTGGCCACCGGAGGCGTCCCGACCGTCTTGAAATCGCATTGTCGGACATGCTATACTCGTGTCGAAGTCTCGCTCTCTGGTTTCCATCGCTGACGTTGCCGATCCGCGGGCCCCATGAGCTGGTGTGGTCGCACGTTCGCATCATCCCGTGGCGAGTATTCCTGTGATAACAAGAGCCCAGGCCCCGGTCCTCGTTTCGGTCGTCATGCCGACCTGGAACTGTGCCGCCTTCCTGCCTGATGCGATCGATTCGGTTCTGGCGCAATCCGGGCCCGAACTCGAGTTGATCGTGGTCGATGATGGATCGAGCGACGACACCGCAGCGGTGTTGGCCCGCTACGGCAGCCGTATCCGCGTGATCTCGCTGCCGCATTCGGGCGGCCCCTCGGGTCCGCGGAACCGCGGGATTGCGGCAGCGCGTGGTGACTTCGTGGCGTTCTGCGATGCTGACGATGTCATGAGAGCAGGCAAGATCCAACGCGCGATCGAGCTGTTCGCCGCCAATCCGGAGCTTGATCTCCTTTGCACATCGTTCCGGGTCGTCGACAAGGACGGGCTGGAAACGCACGCCGACTTTCTCGCTGACTACGTGAGCTTCCGCGTCGACCTCCAACCGACGACCGACCCGCGGATGTGGCTGCTGCCGGGAGAGGCGGCCTATGACCACCTGCTCCGGATCAATTTCGTCGGCACGTCGAGCGTCGTGTGTCGCCGGCAGCTGTTCGCTTCGGCTGGCCTGTTCGACGAGGAGTTGCGGAACTCAGGTGACATCGACATCTGGCGTCGTATCGCCTGGCACGGTCATACCTTCGGCTTCCTGGACGAGGTGTGGCACACGTACCGCGTGCGCACGGGGAGCATCAGTGGGCGCGGCGGGGAACGATTGCCGTACCTGATCGCGGCCAACGAACGGCAGCTGCCCTGTTGTCGCACCGAGGCGCAGCGTCGCGGCATCCGGCATGATCTGGCTTCGATGCACCTCGGCTACGGCTGGTACCTGAGGCGGTCGGGACGTGCGGCCGAGGCCGTGACTGCCTACGTCGCGGCATTGCGCTTGCGGCCATCCCTGCGGGGGCTGCTCGGGTTGACCAGATCCTGCCTGCAACGGGGTTTGAGGCGCGACGCCCATGGCGCGGGCCGTCCGGTAGCACCGGCCCATGCCGCAACGCCATCCTCCGCGGCGGCGGACAAGCTGCGCGTCCACTGAGCGCCCGTCGGCCTGGCCACGGTGTGCGGCTGACGACGGGAGTCCTATCATGGCCGGATTTCTCAAGCGGACGTACTGGGATCTGAAGGATCCCATCGGGCGCTTCAACTTCGGAAACGCGATCTGGTCCCGCTTGCCGGGTCTGGCCGGGCAGGAGCTGCGCGGGCGAGTGATCCCGCGCTACTTCGCTGCCGCCGGAACGAACATCATCATCCATGAGGGTGTCCGCTTCCGGGGGATTCACCGCCTCGAGGTGGGTGACGAGTGCCATCTCGGCAACGGCTGCTTCCTGCAGGCGTCGGGCGGCATCACTCTCGGCAAGCGTGTCATCATCGGGCCCGACGTCAGGATCTGGTCCATCAATCATGTCACGACCGACACGCACCGGCCGATCGCCGATCAGGGCTACCACTACGAGAACGTCGTCATCGGTGACGACTGCTGGCTCGGGATGGCCGTGATCGTCCTGCCGGGCGTTCACCTGCCCGAGGGCTGCGTCGTGTCGGCGGGGAGCGTGGTGGGCAAGAAGGCCTACCCGGCCTGGTCCGTGCTCGCGGGGCATCCGGCGAGGGTCATTCAGTTGCGCCGCGCCGGGGATTCGACGGACGTGGAACGAACAGCACCGGCCGTCGACTAGACGACCGGTGCTGGTGCCGCCGGTTCCTTCTGCTATTTCAAGAGCATCATCTTGCGGATCTCGTTGATCTCGTCCGAACGCAGCCGGTAGAAGTAGAGCCCCGAGGCGACCTTGCGGCCGGACTCGTCGTTGCCCGGCCAGACGACCGCATGACGACCGGCCGGATAGGTCGACTGCGCCAGTGTTGTCACCCGCCGCCCGGTCACATCGTAGATCGCCAGCTCGACGGCGCATTCGTGCGTCAGGCCGAAGCTGATCGTGGTCGACGGATTGAACGGGTTGGGATAGTTCGCGGCCAGGTACGGTCGCGATGGCACATCCTGGCCGGGGTCATCCACGCCCGCCGCCGCCATCGTCCCCAGGTTCTGCGGCGTGTATCCGGACAGGACCACATCGAGCGCGCCGAAATAGTAGTTCGGCTTGGCGAACTGGATCGACAGCTGATCGCCGGCAGACCAGGACAAGGGCATGCCGCTGCTTGCCGCCTTGAAGTTCCCGAGGTTCAACAGCCAGTTGCCATTGAGGTCGGAAACGGTCGCCAGCGGCATGGACGTGACGCCGCCGTGGGTAAGCACCGCCGTGACCAGCGTGCCGGCCAGCGGCATCGCGATCACTTCCGCGTAGACCGAGCCCGTGACGACCCCTGGAATGCCGGCGCCGACCGCCGTCGTGGTGAACGAGTACAAGGCGCCGCCGTTGTCGTCCAGCAGACCGCCTGAACTGATCGCATACCAGTAGGTGGTCGCCGGCAGGAGCCCGTCGATCTCGACCAGATGGACATCGGTACAGATCACGTCCTCGACCGCCATGTCGCCCAGGGAGGTGGTCGGGCCATAGTAGACGCGGCCGTCGGAGCAGGTGTCGGTCGTCCAGCAAACGGCCGCCGCCGCGCTCGAGACATTGGCGGTGACGGCCTGGGCGATGGCCTTGGCCGCCACCGGGCTCTGCTTGGCCGCGACGGTCGTCGCCGCAGTTCGGCCAGACGGCGGCGCCAACCGCGCCGGAACGGCGGGCGGGGGTGGCGCCAGTTCGTTCGTCAGACGTCTGGGCAGGCTCGCGGCGAGCGCGGTGTTTCCGGTCGGCCGCGGCGGCGCCGCCGGCTCGCCGGTGATCGCGGACAGGAAGTGGAGCTCCGCGTAGGCTCCGTTGTTGTTCTCATCCAGTTCCGGAAGCTCGTTCAGGAAGTCCGCCACCGCCCAGATCTCGACCGACCCGCTGCCATAAATCGGGAAGGAATTGCCCCAGTAGCCGCTGGAGCCGCCCGGTGGAATGGTCTCGGCAATGTTGAACCACGTCAGGCGCGTGCCCCCGGTCGCGGGATTGCCGACGTAGAGATCGAGCCGCGGATCGGTGACCGGCACGACGCCCGCGTTCGCGATGCTCACCCAGATACTCACGAAGCCGCCGGAACTCACCGGGTTGGGGAACATGAAGAACGACTCGGGCGCGATGACCAGGTCCGGCAGATTCGTGTTCGTGTCGCAGTAGGCCGAACACCAACTGCTGGGACTGCCGACCTTGACGAAGCTGCCCACGCCGGGCCGGACCGGGAAATCGTCGCCCGTGGGCGTGCCGCCGTTCTCACTGGCGCTGCGCCAGCTCTGCGTCGCGCTGTTCCACGCGTGGGCTTCGGTACAGTCCCCGATCGCATCCAGAAGATGGTAGCCGGAATAGCACGCGTCGGCGTAGGGCACCGAGATCAGATTGAGGCCGGCATAGAGGTCGATGCAGGCTGGTTCAGCGGTGATGCCGCAGAAGTCCGCGTTGCCCGCCGCGCCGGTCCGTGCAAAGAAGGCCTGCCGCGGACCGATCGTGAAGTCCTCACCAAGGGCCGGTCCGCCGCCCAGGGCGAAGGCGCTCCGCCAGCTCTGGTTGACCGGATCCCAGCCATGCACCTCGAGCCCGTTGTCGATGTCCGCCAGGGCGGCGAACGCCGTGACCTCCCCGTTGGGGGTCAGCGGCATCCCCAGCAGGTTGAGGGCGCCGGAGACGGCGGTGGACGTGCACTGCACGCCCACCCAGACCGTGTTGGCGCGCTTGTTGTTGGTCTCGCTGATCTCGCGGATGGACCCCTCGACATCCACCACGGCCGTGACCGGGAAGGCGCCTTCGGTGTCGAAATGGGTGCCCACGTTGAAGTTGATGACGTCGTTGCCGTGGGCGGCGATCGCGGGGAAGACGAAGGCTTCGGCCAGCAGCGGCGTGCCGCCGGCGCCGGGATCGCCATCATAGATCATCAGGGAGACGTTCGAGGCGGGCAGCTCGCCCCCGTTGTGGACGCGGACCGAGATGGTCAACGACTGCCCCGGCTGCGGGTTCTCGGGGATGAACTCGATGTCGGCGATGTTGATCAGGAGGTCGGGGGGGAAGTAGACGTGGACGGGCACTGCCACCGAGTTATTGGCCTTGTCTGTTTCGGTGACATGTCCCAGGGGATCGATCGTAACATGCAGCAGGTGGTCGCCTCCGAGACCGTGAACATCCCATGACACGTGCAAAGTCGTATCATTGCCAGCGGCGATGCCAGCAATAGCGATGTCAGTTCCGATTTGCACCCCATCCACCGCGAGATCACCGTCCGCCACTCGGACAACCGCTGGCGATGCGTCCTCAACGCCCTCGTTCGCAACGACGATATTGATGCTGACGACTTCGTTGTCAACGGGCGCCGGATTTGACAGCGAGACCCCACTTGCCTTCACCGACAGGTCGGGGCCGATGTGCGAAAGGCCTGCAAGGGCCAGCGCGGTTGCGACGACATCGCTGCCCCAACTTCCGTCCACGAACTGATTTGAGACCAGCCAGTTATTCGAGAGCTCCACTACAGGGCCGGTTGGACGTGCTTCCGCCAGCGCCGCCAGGGCCATGCCAGTCTGCCCACCCTCGCTTGCGCCATCTCCGAACCCGCCGTCCGGATTCACCTGGGCCTCAAGCCAGGCAGCGCCGAGCGTCAGGCTCGCAGTCAAGTCGACCAAGTCTCGACTTGATGCGAGCCCCAGTATCGCGTAGCAAGTCGCCAACATCGTGCTCTCTCCCTGCTCGCCGCACGGCCAGCCACCGTCGCCGTTCTGTGAGGCGGCGAGATAGGAGGCACCAGCCTGAACGCTCGCATGAGCGTCCAGGTCACAGCGGTCAAGCGCAAGCAGCGCAATCGCAGTGTCAAGACAGTTGGACGGATATCCTGGTGCAAATCCCCAGCCGCCGTCAGTTCCTTGGCGCAACAGCAGGTCGTCAGCCGCCTGCGCAATCGCAATATGCCCGAAGCCCCTCGCCTTAACGTTGAGCATACGCGAAAGGAAGTCCGTGCTGAGAGATCTTTGAAGTTCCAGTGCATTGAACGCGGAATGCAGGGCTGCCGAATCCGGCGCGATCGACAGCAGGGCATCGAGCACGAGGGCCGTATCGCGAACTGGCGTTGGCCCGGCTACGTTCCAGAGCCCGCTCGAATGCTGCTGCGAAAGAAGCCACTGCGCGCCGTCTTCCGCTGTCGAGTTCGCAGCGACTGGTGTCAGCAGCGAAAGCTGCGCCACCAGAAGAGCCAGAATGCCTCGCCTCCGAGACCTAGTGTTCATGCGGCCATCGACTTTCAGCATGTCAGGCGCTCCTGCTGATGAACGGGTGGAAGCCAGGCAACCATTGACGCCCAAAAAGGTCGGCGCACGTCGTCCGCATCCCTGCTTCTGTCACATGACGAGCCGGCGATCTAGCGGCCGCAAATGCGGCCGACGGCCGCTCGCGTGACCTAGGTCGGATCTCAATCCACACCTGCGCCTCTCGTCAATCGTCTTGCCCGTGCTCTGCGTCCTGGGCTTCTTGCAGCAGCAAGGCAATGCGCTTCATGCGTCCCAGTTTGCTTGGATCCGGTTCATTTGGCGCCGCAGAGGCCGCAAGCAACCGTGCGACCTGGGCTTCATCCAATCCCTGGGCTTTGAGCGCCCGTTCGGTTTCCGAAATCCGGTCGCTTGTGCGCCTGAAGATGCTCTCTAGCCGGTCCAGCGCGGTGAAACCAAGGCGATCTCTCAGTTCAGGGCGTGCACCGTGCTCCAAGAGAATGGCGACGGCTTCTTCGTCGCCCAGCTCCGCCGCTATCATGAGTAGTGTCAGTCCAGAAGAGTCGCGAGTGTCGACATTGTCGCGGTCGACCATGATGCGCAGCGTGGGTATGTCACCATGCTGCACCGAAGTGACCAGATTGGGTGCGTCCTGCGCGAAGGCAAGCAGTGCCCAGAGCGCGGCCACGATTGGAATGCAGATATGCTTCATGGCGCGTCTCCCCGCTGCTGACTAGAGAAAGCTGCTTCCACCCCAACTTGATCCCGTGCTGCTACTGCCGGCATCTTCTCCACCATCCCGAGGTTTGTCCACGTTCGTCGGATTAGCTGCTTCAAGATCGCGAATGCTCCTAGATATCTCGCGGGGCGTTCCGAAGCCAAGGTAGTCGTTGGCGTCCACATTTTCGCCGACGGCAGCGTGGACTGCGCCTTCGGCCCAGTTCGCACAAGTGTGGAAATAGCTCCAGGCGTCAACGGTTCCAATATACGTGTTAAGGGAGGCGACTTCGGACGGGATCAACAGATAGTAGCGATTGTACAATCCGGAAGGTACCTCCATGTTCACTCTGACATCCGAGCCCGCGCCATTGTCGACAGTCAATGGGTGCTCATCTGGCCAAAGTCCAAAAGTCGTTGTGACGGGGCTGGCGGATGCAAAATTCGTGATCGATATCCAAGCGTGCCCGCCGGTAAACGCGCTGCCAGGGGCAACGTTCGAGTGTACGCCGAGCACGAACGAACAGACCACGAAATTCTCGGGGATTTCCGGTCCGCAATCTGTGTGGACAGTCTTCTGGTCTGTGTCGGATACGGCCGCCACTCCGGAGTAGGTGTGCTCCACTTCCGCGCCTGCTCCGACCACTCCGAATGTGCCTCTCCACGACGGGATAGACGCCGGCAGGCTCGTGGCCGGTGGTTCGATGTCGAAAGCCAGTAGGCGCGTGGGCTTACCGCGGAGAACGCGTTGTGGTCCTTGGAATTCGCGCCAATCAGGTGTCGCGCCAATCTTGAATTTCAACGTCTCGAGTGCGACGATGGTCACATTCTTCTCGCGGTAAGAACACGCCCCACATTCACCGAGGCCGCCAACTCGAAACGTGTATACGCCAGGACCGAAGCGACTGCTGTATGCGAGTTCCTTGATTGTGTAGTTCGATACCTCGAATCGCCTGGTTGCGACATGTATGACCGCACACGGCGATGGGCCACTATTGGCGCTGATATACCGTAGATCGTTGACGGTGAATACCAGATGATCGTCGGATTCCGCAACATAGATGTCATTGCCCGGGCCCACCCCTGCTGGAGAGACCTCTATTGAGCCTGCCGGATACAGGCATGCAAGCCGTGGGTAGTAGATTTCCCACTCCTGCACCGTAGCCCCCCCACTCTGCCCCCCCGAAATGATATACCCCGCCGCACACGTCGCCGGGTCCATGGCGATCCACGCCGTCCCCGACCAATCGAAGTAGGTGAACGGACGCTCGGGTATCGTCACCTCGCGCCCTTGGGCCAACGCGGCATTGATCGCCGAGACCACCGACGACGGCTGGCTCAGTCCCGGACAGTCCGCTGCGATGCTGGAGGTGATCCGGCAGACGGTGATCAGCGAGTCGGCCGCCAGGCTCAGGATCTTCACCGCCGAGATGGCCTCCTCCTCGAACCGCGTCTCGAACACGCGATTCTCCTGGAACGAGCCGTCGGCGCCGGTCAGCCGCATCTCCTGGCAGGCGTTCAGGCGGCCGTCGGTGGGGAACGGCCCGATGATCTTGCGGTCGGCGTCGACGATCATGCCGGTCCAGGTGAAGCTCACGGGCAGGCTGCCGCTGAAGTACACGGTCACGGCGTTCTCGACGATGGCTTCGGAGACATCGTTGAGCACCGTCATGTGCAGGTAGCCGGCGGCCAGGTCCTCGTAGGTGTCGACGTTGTTCAGATAGGTCAGGGCCGTCTGGTGCAGCTCCTGTCCCAGCAACTCCTCGGGACAGGACGTGGAGGGCGTTTCGAATGTCGCCGGGAAGGCGTCCTGCGTGTCGATGCCGATCCCCTGGAAGTTGCCGGCGGTGATCACGTTGGTCACCGTCGGCATGACGTTGCCGGCGCCGGTCGGGGCCGTGAAGTGCATGTCCGAGGTGTGGGTCGTGCCCATCATGACCTGACCCGTTCCGCGCGCGACTTCGCAGCCGTCGATCTTCAGCACCGGCACCACGTCGATCAGGTAGGGCGAGGTGACGCCGAACACACCACCCGCCGCGTCGATCAGGGCCTGATCGGCGGGCGTGGCTCCGACGTAGGAGATCGTCACCTGCTTCAGCACGATCTGGGGCAGCGTCGTCGTGTAGTCCAGGTTCGTGCCGCCGCCGTAGACGTGGAACCGGATGCCATAACGCAGATTGGCCGGGATCTCGGAGAACGTCCCGTCGAACGCCAGCAGCTCGTAGGGCAAGGTGCCGGCCAGGATGCCGTCGGGTTCGCGGACAACCTCGCGTCGATCCACCAGGTCGGCCAGTGTGGCGCCGGGGTGGTGGGCGGGCAGTTCGGACTGGAGTCGGGCGACGAAGTGCTCGATGGGCGTCTCCGGCCGGAACGTGGACATGTAGTCGTCGACGAAGGTCTCCGCGTCGAACCCCATGTCCGCCGGCAGGTTGTGCCCCCAGGTGATATCGTGCTGGCGGAAGGCCGGGTCCAACGGGATCCACATCCGCCCGGTGCTGTCATTCACCGCGCCGCGGTAATTGGCGAACGGGATGTACGCCTCGACCCAGACCCTCCGGCACGAAATGCCGCCGGGATACCAGGTCGGGTCCATGCCGGCGGTGGCCAGCAGGCTCGCCGCGCCCGAAGCCGAGGTGAAGCCGAGCCAATTCAGGGCGCGATCCATGGGCATGTACGCCTCGCCGGCGGCGTAACGCGCGGGAATTCCCGCCGCGCGAAGCAGGGCGATCAGCAGCGAAGCCTGGTCGTAGTCGTTGCCCTTGCGGTGCTGGAGGGTCTGCAGCGAACCCTTGCGCGAGCCCAGGTAGGGCTCGAACTCGAACTGGTCGCGCACGAAGTAGTAGATGGCCACGGGCGAACGGCCCAACGAGTCGGCCAGGGCCATGATCTCGGGGGTGATCTGGACGTCGATCGTCGGCGCGAGATCGGCCGGGTCGGCCATCGCGCTCTTGGCCGTCGCAACGGGGTAGGTCGACAGCAAGGAACCGGCGGTCAGCGGCGTCGCGCTCTCCCGCGGCTGGACGACCGGCATCGACGTCGCCCGGAATCCGTCGTCGACCTCGGGCTCGACGGCCTTGATCGGATCGGCGGCGAAGTACAGCGCGAGGTCGCGCAACGCGGCGTCCCGGGCGAAGACATGTCCGCCCGCTTCGGCGTCCCGCAGCGCGGCCAGCAGCGCCAACAGATCCTCGGCGAGGGCGAGGTGTTCGCGTTCAAGTCCCTCAAGCCTGGAGATTTTGTGTTCCAGCCTGGGCTCGGCGGCTAGGTTCCGGCGAACCGCTTCGAGGTGATCGATCACGCCTGCGTGCGCTGTTGCCAGCGCCGGCTCCAGGTCCACCAGGGTCGAGACCGCCCTTGCCATTTCGTCCGGCTGGGCTTCGGCGTAGCGCACGGCCTGGCGGCACGCAGCCGCCAAGCGGAAGTAGTCATCGAAGGGGCGTTGGGCCGTTCCCGCTTCGTCACCCAGGACCCGGCGATAGAGCTCCCGTCCCGGCGTTGCCGGTTCGGCCAGCGTCTTGGCGATTCCGGGATCCTCGCTGACCATCTCCTCGAGGTCCAGGATCCTTTGGCCGTCCTTGTAGAGGCCCGGTCCCTGGGCGTGGGCTGCGGTCGCGACCAGCAGTAAGCCCAGCACGGACAAGAGCATAGCGCCAGGAGTGGCACGGAACGGCAGGCGGGCGGCGACGTGGCGGCATGGTCTCATTAGGGAACCCTCGCGCTGGATCAGCAAAGCCACGGGACTGTACGGCCGCTTCTAACGTCGTACAGCCGCAACGAGGGTCTCTCACGCACGGAATCGGAACCTGGGCGAGGTGGCGATGAGATCCCGCTCATTGACCTCGGCACCATTGGACCATACTGACGTCGATTTGTCAATTCTCAGCCGAGCAGTCCGGGCGAGTCCCGAGTCATCACATCTGATGCCGACTCTGTCGGAGACGTTCAATTCGATGGTTTTACTCCGCATTCTACTGGTTCGCGACTTCATCATATTGACAATTCCATGTCAACGTGGTAGAGTCCGCGCCCTCGCCCGGCTACGACACGTTATTCAACTTCGCTGCGCGAAACGGGGGGACACCTATGCTTCCACTGCGCCCACGCAAGTTCCTGTCAGCGGCCTGGATGGCCGCTGTGCTGCTGATGGTCGCCGGAATGGCGACCATGGCCGGAGCGGCAACGGACATCGACCTCAAGGTCGTTCTCAACGAGCATGGCCTCATCGAGGTCACCTGCTACCCGGGCGAATCGCCCGCGGACCACTACGTTCTGACCATCTTGGACACCGCCACGGGCACCACGATCATCAAGGACCTCGTCGAGAAGCAGCCGCTCGTCCTGGGCGATATCGACGAGACGCGCAGGTACACCTTCGAGGTGCAGGGCAAGACGGCTGACGGCGCCACCGTTGGCCAGTCTCCGGTCGAGACGTTCGACCTGTACGCGCCCGGCGCGGGGGATGACGTCTCCACCCAGAGCACCACGGCCCTGAGCATGGTGCTCGAGGGCGGCGATGCGTCGAACTTCCCGTTCATCTACACGAACGTCCGTCTCCCGTCCCCGCCCTGCCCGTTGCAGGAATCCGATTTCACCGCTTGGGAGAACGGCGTCCTGCAGACGGACTACTTCGCCGTCGACTTGACGGGCGGTTCGACCGGACAGCTTGTAGACATTGTCGTGGTCGGCGATAATAGCGGATCCATGGGCCCCTATCGCGACAGCGTTGTTGCCAATGTCGGGGCCTTCGCCGACAGCCTTGTCAACCGCGGATGGGATGTCCGCTTCGCCTTGATGCGCTTCGGTCAGTCCGCCAGCAGCGGTCTCCCGATCGCCGTCAACAACTACGGTTGGACTGACAACGCCGCGACCTTCCGGACCCAGTACCTCAACCAATGGACGGCTAGCGGAGGCACCGAACCGGGCCTCCTGGCCATCAAGACCGCTGCGCAGGGGTACGCGTTCCGGACCGGTTCGGTGCGCGTCTTCCTGTTGAGCACCGATGAACGCAGCAACGGATCCACCGATGTCACGACCGCCGACGCCTGTGCCGCGGCCAATGCGAACAACGTCACGGTTCATTGCTCGGTGAACTGCAACGACGGCGACTCCGGCGCCGACTACTGCAACGCCGGCTCGATCCGCGACTGCACCGGCGGCCTGCTGTTCCCGGTGGTAGCGGATTACGGGCCGATCCTGGCCGACATCGCGGCGCGCATCTCGCAGGTCGCGACCGTGCGCTACCGTTCGTCGAACCCCCGCTTCGATGGCACGCTCCGCACGGTGCGCATCGAGGTAGGCGCCTGCGGCGAATCGGCCGCCGTCGAGTGGACCTACACGCCGGGCCAGGTACCTACGATCACCAGGACGCCCGAGACGATCGCGCTTTCGGCGTCCGCCCAGGCCGAGAGCGTGCCGCTGACCCTGGCTTGCGATGTGGTGGACCTGTATCCGCCCTTCGTGACCAGTGTCCAGCTGTGGTACCGGACGACGGGGGCAAGTGCATACAATTCCGTGACGATGACGCGGATCTCGGGCACCCCGGCCGAGTCGCGGTGGTCGGCGACCCTGCCAGCCTCCGCTGTTCTGCGCTACGGGATCGACTACTACATGCGGGCCACGGACGGCGTCCAGACGGTCACGACTCCGGCCGTCGACGCCGCCGAACGTCCGCATCAGATCGCGGTGCTGCCCAACGTGCCCCCCACGATCACCGTCGAGTCGGCCGGCCCGCTGTGCGAGGGCGACGACATGATCATCCGGGCGCGCGTCGTCGACACGACCGCCAGTTTGGCCCGGGTCTGGGTGCGATACCGGGAAGTCGGCGCCCTTCTGTACACGGAAGCGGACTTCACGAGCATCGGCGGCGACCTCTTCGAGGCCACGATTCCCGGCTCCGTACTGTTCGCCGCCGCGGACCTCGAAGTGGAGGTCCGTGCCCGAGACAACTACAACGTCACTTCGGTGTGGGGACCGACGCAGTTCGATATCCTTGACTGCTCGAACGTGGCGCCGGCGATCTCGGAGCTCATGGTCGATGGACCGTGCGCCGGCCAGGACATGTGGTTCGACGTCAACGTCATCGACGCCACCGACTACGTGGCGCGGGTCTGGCTGCAGTACTCGACGTCGGCCGATTCGACGATCACCGAGATCGAGATGGCCGCGGTTTCCGGCAGTCTCTACCGTGGCGCGATCCCGGGCTCGGAGGTCGTGCTGGGCGAGAGCATCAACGTCGCGATCAGGGCTCGTGACAATCGCGGACTCGAGTCGGTCATCGGTCCCTTTGCGTACCTGGTTGACATCTGCAGCGGGTTCTGCGTTTGGCATGACGCCACGACAGGCCCCCTGGACAACAGCGGCCTCGACGGCCACGGCGTCGCCTGGGGCGATCTCGACGGCGACGGCGACGACGACCTGTACCTGGCCAACAACGGCCCGAACAAGCTGCTGCGCAACGAGGGCGGCGGCGTGTTCAGCACCGTCCCGCACGGCGATGGGGAGAACTCCTATGACTCCCGCGGCGCCGCTTGGGGCGACTACGACAACGACGGCGACCTTGACCTGTACGTCGTGAACTGGAGCGGCGCGAACGTGCTGTACCGCAACGACGGCGGGACCCTGGTCAACGCTACCGCCGGCGATCTGGCATGCCCGCTGCAGGGCAACAATGCCGCCTGGGCGGACTACGACAACGACGGTGACCTGGACCTGTTCGTCACGAACTTCGACGGGCCGAACAAGCTGCTGCGCAATGATGGTGGCGGAACGTTCACCTCGGTCGCTTCGGCTGCCGGCTTCACGGACAAGAGCCGTGGCTGCGCCTGGGGCGACTACGACAACGACCAGGACCTGGATCTGTACGTCAGCGTCGAGGACGGTCCGAACCACCTGTTCCGCAACGACCGCGGCGTCCTGGTGGACGTGACCGTGGCGCCCCTGGACGACATGGGCAAGGGCAAGGGTGTCGACTGGGGCGACTTCGACAACGATGGTGACCTGGATCTGTACCTGGTGAATCGCCTGACGGAGAACCGCCTGTTCGTGAATGATGGCGGCGTCTTCTCGATCTCGCCGGATCCCGTTGTCGCCGATACGGGCGACGGTCGGTCGTGCGGGTGGGGCGATTACAACAACGACGGTTGGCTCGACCTCTTCGTGACCAACTTCAGTGGCGACAACAAGCTGTTCCACAACGTGCGCGGGGCGTTCGCGGATTCGACCTGCGGCGATCTGCAGATGCCCATCACGGCGTGGGGCATGGGCTGGAACGACCATGACGGCGATGGTGACCTGGACCTCTACGTGGCCAATCATAATTGGCAGGGTCTGGCCAGCCACATGTTCAGGAACGACCTGATCACCAACAAGTCCTGGCTGAGCGTGCGCCTCAAGGGCACGGTGTCGAACCGTGGCGGTGTCGGCGCTCGCGTCGTGGCGACCGATCCGGCGACCGGTCTGACCCAGATGCGTGAGATCACGGCCGGTTCGAGCTACATGTCGCAGCGGGCGGCGGTCGCGCAGTTCGGCCTGGGGGACGCCAACCGCGTCAACCTGTCGATCCACTGGCCGAGCGGCATCGTGCAGGTGCTCGAGAACCAGCCGGTGAACGTGGCCGTGGAAATCGCGGAGACCACGGGTGCTTCGGACGCTCCGCTGGTGGTCAAGCCCTTCCAGTACGCGGTGAGCAATCACCCGAATCCGTTCAACCCGCAGACGCGGATCGAGTTCTCGTTGCCGGTGGCCGGTGGCGTGACCCTGACCGTGTTCGACGTCAACGGGCGGCTGGTGAAGACGCTGCTTGACGACGTCCGCTACGGCGAGGGCGAGTTCTCGACCGTCTGGAACGGCAACGACAACGACGGTCGTCGGGTCGCTTCGGGTGTCTACTTCTACCGGTTCGAGTCCGGCGCGTTCAGCCGGACGGGTCGGATGGTGATGCTGAAGTAAGGTTCGTCACCACAGGTGACGATGGTACAGGGGCGGCCCCGGTCGGTAGCGACCGGGGCCGTCGACTGACGCGGCCGTTCAGCCGCCGGGCTGAACTCCAGCGCGCCTGTTCGTGACGGCTGCGTCGGGCTCGACTCCCCGGAGGCATTCCCTTGAATGACACCCACGGCCTCTCCGAACTGGGCTGGTCCCCGCATTGGCAGGGGCTCATTGCGCTCCACGCCGCCGCGGGCCGGATTGCCGGCCGCGTGATCCGCGGCGACCGCACCAGTTCGCTGGTGGCGACCGCAAACGGGATCGTGCGCGCCGGCACCACCGCGCGCCTGCTGAAGGCGGACGAGAGCCACGCGGCGCTGCCGGTCGTCGGCGACTGGGTTGCGCTGTCGGTTCCGGACGGCGACGGCGCCGCACTGATCGAAGCCGTCCTGGCGCGGCGCAACGCCATCGTCCGCAGTGACGCCGGCCGCACGGCCGAGGTGCAGGCGCTGGCCGCGAACGTCGACACGGTGTTCGTGGTCCACCCGATCGCCGACGAGCCCAACCTGCGCCGGCTCGAACGGGAGCTGTCGGTGGCCTGGAGTTCGGGCGCGACGCCGGTGGTCGTGCTGACCAAGAGCGATCTTTCAGCGGATGCCGAGGCCGCCCGCGAGGCGGTGGCGTCGGTGGCGATCGGCGTGGAGATCCTGACGGTGAACGGGCTGGACGGCGCGAGCGTGGGCGGCCTGCTCGAACACGTTGCCGCCGGCCGCACCGCCATCCTGCTGGGCCCATCCGGCGCCGGCAAGTCCACGCTCATCAATGCGCTGCTGGGCGAGCAGCGCCAGGCCACGGGCGGTATCCGCGAGGCCGACGGACGCGGGCGCCACACGACGGTCGCGCGTGAGCTCGTGGCCATCCCCGGCCACGGCGTCATCATCGACACGCCAGGCCTGCGGGCGATCGGCCTGACCGGCGACGAGGACGGCATCGCGCTGGCCTTCCCGGACATCGAGGCGCTGGCGCCGTCGTGCCGCTTCCGCGACTGCCGTCACGGCGACGAGCCCGACTGCGCGGTGCGCGCGGCGGTGGAGGCCGGCGAGCTGGATCCGGAGCGCCTGGCCAGCTGGCACAAGCTCCAGCGCGAGCTGCAGGTGGCCGCGGTGAAGACCGATGCGCGGGCGCGCGCCGAGGAGCATCGCAAGGGGCGGATCATGGGGCGGGTGATCAAGGACTACCACAAGAAGTCGGGGCGGCCCTGAACGGGCACGGCCTGGCCAAGCCGCCATCAGGTTCCTCTTGACAATCTCCAACCGCAATGCAACTCTGACGCCGCGTCGCCACGGTGGCGACCGCGCCTCACGTCGAAGCAGGGACCCCCGTCATGTTCACGGCTAGAAGACTACTCCATTAGTGAACCGGAACGATCCGGTTGCGAACTGACACCGGGCGGAGTGTGTCCGTCGGGTTCGTCAGGGCCAATGGAGTGCGTGCCGTGGGCGTGAAACCGGGCGGGTGACCGTAATCCCTGCCGCGTTTCATTCCCCTCCATGCCTGGACAACGGTGGCACTGGCCCGAGCGCCGGGTGCCCGTCGTGGCGGTTTGCGCCGCCCTGGAGGTGGGTCATGATCGACGCGAGGACGATTGCGCGGGCTTTCGACGAGGTGGGTTCGCGGGTGGTGTTCATTCAGCCGCGTGTCTTCCGCTGGCAGACCGCTCCGCCGCCCGTGCGGCTGGACATTGACAGCGATCGGAAGGGCGAGTACTACGTCATTCGCGCCGACCTCTCGCAGGACAACGACCTGGTGGTGCTGGACCGCCGGCCCAACCGGCGCCACCTCGTGCTGATGCTTACCGACCGCGGCCTCACCGGGCCCGCCATTCCGCCCGCGCGCTTCCTTTGTGGCCACGACGAGCGTCACTGGTTCGTGGCGTCCCTGCCCGAGGAGGCCCGCGTGACGACCGTGACTCAGGCTATGGAGGCGCTCAAGCCGGAGCTCGTGCGCCAGGCGCAGGAGCGCGTCGGCCTGCGCCCCGACGAGCGCAACCGCCGCCGCAACGCCGGCTTCGTGCGCCAGGGTGAGTGGTTCTTCGTTCCGGATCCCGGGTTCGACAACGCGCGCCTGCCGGTGCACCGCCGCGAACCGCTGCGCCGCGGGCGCGGCAAGCCGCACGTCGTCGACGAGTTGGTCCGCACCGGCGGCGAGATCGTGTACTTCAACAGCCGGTTCCGTGACGGCCTCACCGAGAGGCGTCTCCGCGAGCTGCGCGCGCGCGACCCGCGCGCCGGCCAGGGTCCCTGGCAGGTGGGGACCCGCAATCCGGTCGTGCTCGTGCGTGGCCGCGTCCGGCACCCGGATCACCGGACGGTGGTGCTGGCGGGGTGGCACCGCGTGCTGCCCAACACCGAGAGCGCGGTCGTCGGGCAGCGGGCCCTGGCGTTCATCGATTAGACGAGACGGCTGATCGCTGTTCGGCGGGCTTGCGCCGGCGTAACGTGTTGATTTGTATGAAGATGCCAGCACAAGCCGCCGATCGTTGACTCCCTGAGCGGGACGTGCTCCACGCCTCGACGCCTTGACATGCGCCAATAAGATCTGTACAATAAAGGAATTGCATCACCGATATGTACACATTCACAGGAGGTGTGCCCGTGATTGCCCGCCAGGCCACAACCGCCCTGGCGACCCTGGCCAGGGGCTTCCCGGTCGTCGCGTTGACCGGGCCACGCCAGTCCGGCAAGACCACGCTGGCCCGGCTCGCGTTTCCGCACCTGCCGTACCTGTCGCTGGAACTGCCGCAGGAACGGACCCGGGCCGAAGAGGATCCGGTCGGCTTCCTGGACAGGTTTCCGGACGGTGCCGTGCTCGACGAGATCCAGCACTGCCCCGGCTTGTTCTCCCACCTCCAGGTGCGCGTGGACGCCGCACGGCGGATGGGGCACTACGTCATCACCGGCTCGCAGCAGTTCGGGCTGAACGAGCGCATCGCGCAGTCGCTGGCCGGACGCGTCGGCGGTATCACCCTGCTGCCGCTCTCGATCGCCGAACTGGCGGGAGCCGACCTGGTGCCTGGCGACCTCGATGAATTGATCATGCGCGGATTCTACCCGGCGCAGTACGATCGCGACCTGGAGCCGGCGTTGATGCTCGCCAACTACGTCAACACGTACCTGGAGCGCGATGTGAGGCAGGTCCAGGCCGTGCGCGACCTGGCCACGTTCCAGAGGTTCCTGCGCCTGTGCGCCGGGCGCACGGGACAGTTGCTCAACCTGGCCAGTCTGGCTTCCGACACGGGGGTGAGTCCCGCGACCGTGCGCGGGTGGCTCTCGATCCTGCAGGCGAGCAACCTCGTGGTGCTGCTGCAGCCGCACCACGCGAACCTCGGCAAGCGCCTGGTGAAGACGCCCAAGCTCTTCTTCCTGGATGTGGGCCTGGCCGCGCACCTGATCGGCATCCACGACGCGGGGCACGTGGCGGCCCATCCCCTGCGCGGGCCCCTGTTCGAGACGCTCGTGGTGGGCGAGTTCCTCAAGGACCGGCTCAACCACGGCCTGCCGCCCGAGCTCACCTTCTGGCGCGACAACCACGGACACGAAGTCGACCTGCTGCGCCAGAACGGCGCGCAGCTGGACGCGATCGAAGTCAAGTCGGCCGCCACGCCGAGCGAAGCGCTGACCCGTGGCCTGCGGCAGTGGGCGCGGCATGCGGGCGAACTCGCGGGCGGATTGTACCTGGTCAGCGGCGGCGACGCCGAGGGCATGTGGTCGGGCGTGCGCCTGCTGGGCTGGCGGGACCTGGCGCGGATCCCGCAGTGAGGTCGCGCCGAGGCCGGAATCGTCGCGATAGCCTCAGCTGGTGTCGGGACCGTCCGGCACTTGCGCCGGCGCAAGTCCGCAACCCTTCACGGAGGCCCTGATGGACGACTCCCAGACCGCCGACCTGACCTGCCCCTACTGCGGCGAGGAGATCGAGGTCGCCGTCGACTGCTCCGTGCGCCGCCAGGTCTACGTCGAGGACTGCCAGGTGTGCTGCCGGCCGATCGTGATCACGTTGGTGAGCAGCGACGGCGAGGTCGAGAGCATCGAGGGGCGGACCGAGGACGAGTAGCCCGCCCTACCCCCGCCGCGCCCGCGCCAGCAGCGTCCTCGCTTCCTTCGCCAGGTCCGCCGTGAAGTCGTGCGGCTCGAGCCCCTTGATGGCCGACTCGAGCAGCGGGATGGCCTCGGTGTTCTTCCCGGTCTCGACCAGGCACCGCGCCAGTTCGCTGCGCGTGCTGGCGAGCATCCAGTCGTCGGGCGCCATCAGGCTGTCGCGCATGGCGACGCAGGCGCGCAGGCGCGTGACCGCACCTTGGTGATCGCCGCGCAGGTGCAGTACTTCGCCGATCGTGGCCAAGGAGTACGCCACCTCGGCGTGCACGGGCCCGAACATGCGCTCGCGCATCGCGAGGCCCGAGGCCAGCAGCGAGTCGGCTGCGGCCGCGTCGCCACTTGTCGCCTTGCCATTTGCAGCAACGGCCCGGCCCAGGCCGTTGAGGATCGCCGCCACGTACGGCTTGTCGGTGCCGTCGCCGCGCTGGTGCTTGTCCAGGGCGGAGCGGTAGACGGGCTCGGCGGCGCGGTTGTCGCCCATGTCCTGCAGCTTGGCGGCCCAGTTGTAGTAGTTGATGACCACGACGGCGTGCGTCTCGCCGAGGTTTCCCTCCGAGTCCCGGGCGATCCGGCCCAGCATGGCCGCCGCCTCGGGGAACCGCCGCTGCTGGTCGTAGAGGCTGGCCAGCAGGCCCATCACGGCCAGGGTGCGGCGGTGGTCGGGGCCCAGCACGCGACGGCAGGTCACCAGGAGGTCGTCCAGGTAGGCCTCGGCCTCGGCGTGGCGGCCCTGGGCGAGCAGCGTGTTGCCCAGGTTCTGGCGCGAGACGATGGTCTCGGCGTTGTCGGCCCCGTAGATCCGGGTCGTCGCCGCGACGAGCTCGCGGTGCGTGGCCTCGGCCTCGTCGAGGCGGCCCAGCTTGATGTACAGGAAGGCGAGGTTGGACCGCGCCTTGATCGTCTCGGGATGGTCCGCGCCGTAGACGCGCGTGGCGTCGGCGATGACCTCCTCGAAGGTCTTCAGGGCGGCCTCCGGCTGCTGCGTGTACTGCTGGATGATGGCGAGCGTGCCCCTCGCGTTGAGGGCCAGCGGATGGTCCGCGCCGAAGGCGGCGACGTACCCGGCAATCGCCTCGTTCAGCAGCGTGTCGGCGCGGGCATACCGCTCGGCGTTGGCCAGCGCGAACGCCAGCGCGACCTTGGCGCGCAGCGCGTCTTGTGGCGCGTCTTGTGGCGCTTCTTGCCTTGCGGCGCCGGCCCGGCGCCCGTAGGCGGCGACGGCCGCTTCGCCGAGTTCCAGCGACTCCTTGAGCTTGCCCGTGCGGATGAAGAGGTCGGACAGGTCGACCATGGCCCGCAGCGCGACGGCATCATCCGGGCCGCGGGCCGCCTGCGCGGCGGCGATGACGGCGCGCAGCTGCGCCTCGGCCTCGGGATGGCGCCCCGCCAGATGCAGGGCGTTGCCGAGGCTGCGGCGCGTGGTCAGCGTGGCGGCGGCATCGGCCCCCAGCAGCGCGGACTGCAGCGAGTCGGCCACCTGCAGGTTGGCCAGCGCCTCGGGGAACTTGCCGATGGCCGTATAGGTCTGCCCCAGCGTGCCGCGGATTGCGGCCTCGACCTCCGGCTGGCCGGCCAGCTCGGTCCGCGTGCGGCGGTCGGTGTTGAGCAGGATCTCCTCGAGCAGCTTCGTGTCGCGGCCGCGGGCGGTGGCCGGGCTGATGCCGCCGAGCATCGACTGAAGGAACTCGGTGGTCTTCTCCGCCTTGGCAGCCTGCACGGCGGTGCGGTCGCGTTCGCGCGCCAGGCGCCCGGCCTGCACCGACATCGACACGGCCAGCACCGCCAGCATGAGCACCAGCGCGGAGCCGGTCGCCACGGCGCCGCGGTTGCGCCGCACCAGCTTGCCCAGCCGGTACGACGTGCTGGGCGGGCCGGCGGTCACGGGCTCGTTCTTCAGGTGGCGCCGCACGTCGGCGGCCAGGCCGTTGGCCGTCTCGTAGCGACGGTCACGGTCCTTCTCCAGCGCCTTCATCGTGATCCAGTCGAGGTCGCCGCGCAGCTCGCTGCGCAGGCGCTGCGGCGCGGTGCCGTGCGCCAGGGCGACGGCCGTGGCCTGCCCGCCCAGGCTGCTGAAGCGGGTGCTCGGCCGCGAAGGCGTCTTCTCGATGATGAGTCGCCGGATGGCGTCGTAGCCGGCCTTCCTCAATTCGCCCGACTCGAAGGGCAGGGCGCCCGCCAGCAACTCGTAGAGCACCACGCCCAGGGCGTAGACGTCGGTGCGGGTGTCGATGTCGTCGTCGCCGCCGGCCGCCTGCTCGGGGCTCATGTACTCGGGCGTGCCGATGAGCTGGCCCATCTCGGTGAACATCGTCATCTCGGTCAGGCGCTGCGTGGTGGCCTTGGCCACGCCGAAATCGATGATCTTGGGCACCGGGCGCCCGTCGACTTCCGCGACCAGGATGTTCGAGGGCTTCAGGTCGCGGTGGATGACCGCCTTCTGGTGCGCGTGCTGCACGCCCTCGCAGACGCGGACGAAGAGTTCCAGACGGGCGCGGGTGGGGAGCTTGCGCCAGTTGCAGTAGTCGTTGATGGGCTCGCCCTCGACGTACTCCATCACGAAGTAGGGGCGGCCGCGGTCGGTGGCGCCGGCGTCGTACACCTTGGCGATGCAGGGATGGTCCATCAGCGCGAGGGCCTGACGCTCGGCGTCGAAGCGGGCGACGACCGCGCGGGTGTCCATGCCCTGCTTGATGACCTTCAGCGCGACGCGGCGACGGATGGGCTCGGACTGCTCGGCCTCGAAGACGTCGCCCATGCCGCCCTGGCCGATGCGCTTGACGAGCCGATAGGGTCCGAAGACGGCGCCGACCTCATCATCGCCGCGGGCGGCCGCGGACGGTCCCAGGGGCAGCGTGCGGTCGTCGTCGGGTCCGCCGGGCAGTGTCGGATCGGTCACGGGGCCCTCCCTAGGGCTGTCGTGTCGGGAATGCGTCCCAGGTCGGGCCCGCGGCCTCAGCCCAGCTTCGCCCGCCACCTCGCCGCCTCGGCGGCGTTGCCCTGCTTCTCGGACAGCTTGACCAGCAGGCGCGCTGCCTGCTGCGTGTCGCCGTCGGCCGGGCCGTTGGCCGCGAGCGCCAGGTCGTAGCTGCTACGCAGGTAGGGTGCCGCCTCGGCCAGGCGGCCCCGGTACATCAGTGCCGAGCCGAACTCGGACTGCACGCGGCGGGGCAGCCACTCCGCGACGGCACCCGGCGCCGGATCCAGCGCCAGCTCGGTCAGCCGCCGGGCCTCGTCCTGCTGGTCCTGGCACAGCGCGATGGAGGCCTGGCGCAACCGGACCAGGCGCGTGCTCGTGCCGGCCTCGCCCTGCTGCTTGACAAAGAACGCCTCGCACGCCTGGAGCTCCCTCGTGGCGTCCTCGAAGCGGCCAAGGTCGCGCAGGATGCCGGCCAGGTGCATGGTCGCCGTCCAGCCGCCGGGATGCTCGGGGCCCTTGGCTGCCGCGTAGTCGTCGCGCCCGCGGCGCATGGACGCCTCGGCCTCTTCCAGCCGATCCAGCCGCCACAGCGCGCGCCCGAGGTCTGCGCGCGTGATCGCCGTCTCGGGGTGCGAAGGTCCGATCACGCGCTCGCGCGTTTCGAGCACGACCTGCAGCTGCTGAAGGGCGGAGGTGTCATCGCCCAGGTTGGTCAGCGACCGCGCGCAGTCGTTGCGCACCAGCAGCGTCTGCGGGTGGTCGCCGCCGCCCAGGGCCGTGAACAGCGCAATCGACTCCTCGAACAGCGGCAGCGCCTCGCGATCTCGACCCTGGCGCACGTACGTCGTGGCCAGGCGATGCAGGACATCGGGCAGCAGGTCGGGATCCGTCGTCGTCCCGGCGCGCACATCCGGCAGCAGGGCGGCGAAGGCCGCCTCGGCCTCGACCTGGCGGTCGCTGCGCTGGAGGAACTCGCCCACCGCCACGCGGGCCCGATAGGTCGCGTCGGCGTCGTCGCCGTAGAGCTGCCGCGCCATCGCCAGCGCGCCGTAGGTCAGCGAGTCGGCCTGGTCGAGCTTCGCCTGGTTCAAGTAGAACTCGGCCAACGAGCGCATGGCCTGCGCCTTGTCGGCATGCGGGCCGTCGTGGACCTTGTCGAGGACCGCCATCGACGCCAGCAGCATCTGTTCGGCTTCCGGGATGTTGCCGCGCGCCTCGAGCAGCCGCCCGAGGTTGTGCAGGTCGGTCGCGACGTACGGATGGTCCTCGCCCAGCACGCGGCGGTGGAGGGCCAGTGCCTCGCGGTAGTTCGTCTCGGCCGCTTCGTGGTTGCCCTGGTAGCGGCTCAGGTTGCCCAGACTGTTGAGCGTGACGGCCATGCCGTCGCTCTCGGGCGCCAGGCGGCGGTAGATCCCCAGGGCCCCGTGCATCAGCGAATCGGCCTCGTCGTAGCGCCCCATCTGCACCACGATGTTGCCCAGTTGGAGGGTGGCCTCCGCGAAGACCAGCGAGTCGATCCCGGCCTGGCCCGACATCGCGGCGAGCGACTCGCGGTAGAGGGTCTCGGCGGCGGGCAGGTCGCCGCGGGCCCAGGCCAGGACCGCCTCGGCTGAGGCCGTCAGGCCGCGGCCCGGCGTGGTGACGTTGCGCGTGGCCTGCAACTCCTTGACGCGCTCGATCTGTTCGGTGGCCGCGTCCCAGTCGCCCAGCTGTCGGTAGGTGTGGCTCAACTGCAGGCGCAGCGCGGCCTCCACCTCGGGCTGGTCGGCCAGCTCGGTGCCCAGGCGCTTGTCCGTGTCCGCGAGGATGGCCTCCAGCAGCTCGGTGTCACGGCCGCGCGCCACGTGCGGGCCCACGCCGGTGAGCATGTCGCCCAGGAAGCGCGAGACCTGCTCCGAGCGCGTCGCCTCGCGCTGCGCAGCCCGCGAGGCGGCCTGCTCCCGCTTGTACATCACCGAACTGACCACCGTGGCGCCGACCATCACCACGGCGATGACCGCCAGCGCCGCGAACGTGCCGCGGTTGCGGCGCACCAGCTTGCCCAGGCGGTAGCCGGCGCTGGGCGGGCCGGCGGTGACGGGCTCGTTCTTCAGGTGGCGCCGCACGTCGGCGGCCAGCCCGTTGGCGGTCTCGTAGCGCCGGTCACGGTTCTTCTCCAGCGCCTTCATCGTGATCCAGTCGAGGTCGCCGCGCAGCTCGCTGCGCAGGCGCTGCGGCGCCGTGCCGTGGTGCGCGGCCACCTGCGTGGCGCGGGCGCCCAGGCTGCCGAAGCGCGTGCTGGGCCGCGGCGGGTCCTGCTCGATGATGAGGCGGCGGATGGCGTCGTAGCCGGCCCTGCGCAGCTCGCCCGATTCGAAGGGCAGCGCGCCGGCCAGCAGTTCGTACAGCACCACGCCCAGCGCGTAGACGTCGGCGCGCGTGTCGATGTCGTCGTCGTTCGCGGCGGCCTGCTCGGGGCTCATGTACTCGGGCGTGCCGATGAGCTGGCCCATCTCGGTGAACATCGTCATCTCGGTCAGGCGCTGCGTGGTGGCCTTGGCCACGCCGAAGTCGATGATCTTCGGGACCGGCCGACCGTCGACTTCCGTGACCATGATGTTCGAGGGCTTCAGGTCGCGGTGGATGACCGCCTTCTGGTGCGCGTGCTGCACGCCCTCGCAGACGCGCACGAACAGCTCGAGCCGTTCGCGCGTGCCCAGGTTGCGGCGATTGCAGTAGTCGGTGATGGGCAAGCCCTCGACGTACTCCATCACGAAGAACGGGCGGCCGCGCCCGGTGGCGCCGGCATCCAGCACCTTGGCGATGCAGGGGTGATCCATCAGGGCGAGAGCCTGCCGCTCGGCGTCGAAGCGCGCGACGACCGCGCGCGTGTCCATGCCCTGCTTGATGACCTTCAGGGCGACGCGGCGCCTGATCGGCTCGGACTGTTCGGCCAGCCAGACGTCGCCCATGCCGCCCTGGCCGATGCGCTTCACCAGTTGATAGGGGCCGATGACGGTGCCGACGGCCTCGTCGGCGGGCAGGGCGCCGCCGCCGGCGCCGCGGTCGAGCGGCACGGTGTGGTCGAGAGGGAGGGTCAGGTCATCATCGGGCTCGCCGGGGGGCGTCGTGTCGTCCTGCATCGGGCCTCCAGGGGGCATTGATAAATGCGGAGTGCATCGATCTTCATCGTAGGTGTACCCGCTTATGCGCGCAATGCGATTCCCTGCGATGCCGGCGGGATCCGCGTTGGAATGTCCCACACGCCGCCGGCACGGCCGTGGTATATTGGGATAAGAACAGCATATTTATCCACATTGCTGTCCGGAGGAGGTTGTCATGACCAACCGATCCCTCTCGACGCTGCATTCCCTTCCGGTCCTTGTCGTTATCAGTGCGGTGGTGGTGTCCACGGCCGCGGCCCAGCCCCACCCCGGCCCTCGGCATCGTGACCGCGTGGGACTTGCCCCGGCGCAAGCGACCTAGACCCTATGGAGTGACCGGCCCCCTTGTCGTAACGTCGCCACTGTCGTTCAGGTGGTAGACGATGGCGGCCGGGTGGCAAGCACCGCAGTCGCGGGTTAGCGCCGAGGCGCCAGAGCCGCATGCGACGAAGGGAGCCGGCGATGAGCAGTATAACCTACGTCGGGCTGGATGTGCACAAGAGGACGATTGCCGTGGCGATGCTTCAGACCGGGGCCGGGGAAGTGCTGCAGTGGGAGGTGGCGAACGAGCCGACCGCCTTGAAGCGATTGATCCGCAAGCTCAAGCCGCACGCGCCGTTGCGATGTGTGTACGAGGCCGGCCCCACGGGCTACGGCCTGCAGCGGCAACTCCAGGGGGAAGGGATCGATTGCATGATCGCCGCGCCGTCCCTGATCCCGGTGCGCCACGGGGACCGGGTCAAGACCGACCACCGGGACGCCCGTAAGCTGGCCCATCTGCATGCCGCGGGGCTGCTGACCGCGGTGCACCCCCGACCGAGGACGAGGAGTCGGTCCGGGATCTGTGCCGGTGCCGGGAGGATGCGCAGCTGGACCTGGTGCGCTCACGGCAGCGCCTCGGCAAGTTCCTGCTGCGCCGGTCGCTGGTCTTCCATGACGGCAACCAGTGGTCGCAGAGGCACCATACGTGGCGGCACGGATTGAAGTTCTCCCGGGCCGCCGACCAGGTCGTGTTCGAGGACTACATGCTGGCCCTCGAACAGCACGAGGCCCGGGTTGCGGCTCTGGACGAGCAACTGGCCGCCGTGGCCGCGCAGGACCCGTACCGCGAACCGGTGGCTCACCTTCGCTGCTTCCGCGGTATCGACACGGTCACCGCCCTGTCCCTGGCCGCCGAGCTGCACGACGTCCGCCGGTTCCCGACCGCGCCTGCACTGATGGCCTACCTCGGGCTCGTGCCGAGTGAGCACAGCAGCGGCGAACATCGACGACGAGGCGGGATCACCAAGACTGGCAACCGCCACGTCCGGCGCCTGCTGATCGAGACCGCCTGGCACTACCGGCACAAGCCCGCGGTGGGGGTGAGGCTGGCCAAGCGTCGGCGCGGGCAACCACCCCCAGGTGATCGCCCGGGCTGATCGGGCGCAGCAACGGCTGTGTACGCAGTACCGGCGGCTGGTCGGCAAGAGCAAGCACCACAACACCATCGTCGTGGCCATCGCGCGGATGCTGATCGGGTACGTGTGGGAGACGCTGCGTGAGGCGCAGCCAAGTTAGGCCTGAACCAGAACCCCGGGATCGGCGGTCGGAGACGGCGGATGAGAACAGGCACGATCCGGAGAACCCGCGTTATCGGTAAGCGACTGGGCCGAACAGTCCAGACTCGCGATGCTAGACAGCGGTACCTCCCGACGGAGCACGGTCATGCGGCACGGCACCGGTGCGCCGGCGCAACCCGCGAATATCAGAGTGACACGTCGTCGAAGCGTCCTGCCTCGTCCGCCCTCCCCGACCGTCGTGGCCTTGAACCGATAAGGGAAGGGCCGCCTCCCTGACGGAAGACGGCCCTTGACTTGGGTCACTCCATATCACCGGAACAGCGCCTTGACCGCCCCATACGTCGCCGACTCCGTCGCCACGACGTCCGACCAGTTGAACGCCACCTCGCGGATCTCCAGGCGCGGGCTCGGGTTGAGCGTCAGCACGACCAGGTCCACGCGCTTGACGTTCTCCACCGTGGCGAACGGGTAGATGGCCGGCGCGGTCTGGCCGATCGGGCCCACGAAGACGGGCGTGCTGCCGAGCGGCAGATCGGCGGCATCGAAAAAGTCGAGCCGGAACTGCGAGATGCCTTCGTTCGCGACGTTGACGTCGTTCCACAGCACGAAGTCGCCGAGCGCCTGCGGGGACGTGAGGTCCAGGCGGATCGTGCCGACGATACCGGGGTTCACCGCGAAGCCGTTGTACCAGCCCGGCACCGTGAGGATGCCGTCGCAGATCTGGTCGATCGTGAAGCCGCCCCAGCTGGGGATCGTGGTCGAGGCGGTGATCTGCGCAGGGCCCGAGATCGTGGCGCGGGCCGGAGCGGCGGCCAGGCCGAGGACGAGGAGGGTGCAGACCAGGGTCGGGACATGGCGGTTCGGCCGGGTGCGGAGCATGGTGGGTTCCCCTTGGAGACGTTTCCGGTTGTCAGTCTGGTGCCGCATCGCCAAACGCTTGGGCCTCGCCAGTTTGCGACAGCCAAGACCAGATCGGCGACAAAGATCGTCCAGTATATCAAGACTTCACCCAGGAATGCAAGCCCAGAATCGAGACGCCACCTTCACCTCGCCCGCACCGCGTCCTTCGCTTAGCTTGGCAGTTGAATAGCGCCCCGTTGGCACGGGTATCTCCCGCCGAATGGAACGAACCACCGACCCGGAGGAACCATGAAGAAGTTCATCCCGCTCATCGTCATCCTGGGCATCATCGCCCTGGTGGTCCTGTCGCTGACCGGCCAGTACAACAAGGTGATCGGGCTGCAGGAGGGCGTCGACGGCCAATGGGCCAACGTGGAGAACGTATACCAGCGGCGCGCCGACCTGATCCCCAACCTGGTCGAGACCGTCAAGGGCTACGCGGAGCACGAGCGCGAGACGCTCGAGGCCGTGGTCAACGCGCGCGCCAAGGCCACGCAGGTGACGGCCGAACTGACGCCCGAGGCCATGAACGATCCGGCGGCGATGCAGAAGTTCCAGGCCGCGCAGGGCGAGCTGGGCTCGGCGCTGGGCCGCCTGATGGTGGTCATGGAGCAGTACCCGGACCTCAAGGCGAATCAGGGCTTCCTGGACCTGCAGGCGCAGCTCGAGGGCTCCGAGAACCGCATCACCGTGGAACGTCGCCGCTTCAACGAGCTGGCGCAGGGCTACAACACGGTCATCCGCAAGTTCCCCATGGCGATGCTGGCCGGGATGTTCGGGTTCGAGAAGAAGGCCTACTTCGAGGCGACCGAGGGCGCGCAGAACGCGCCGCAGGTGAAGTTCTAGTGCGCCACCGCGGGGCATGGCGGACGACCGCGTCCGCGGCGCTGGTGCTGGTGGCGGTCGTGTTGGCCCTGCCGGCGCCCGCGCGCGCGCAGCGCAAGGACGCGGACCTGCCGCCGGCCCCGTCCCAGCACTTCCTGGACGCGGTGGGCCTGGTCACGCCCGACGAGGCCGAGCGCTTCGCCGGCGCGCTGTACGCGTTCGAGCAGCGCACGGGCATCCAATTCGTCGTCGCGGTGCTGCCGGACCACGGCGGCGAGCTGGCCGACTACGTCAACCGGCTGTACGAGCACTGGCGCATGGGACAGCGCGACACGCAGCGTGGCGTGCTGTTCACGGTGTTCCCCGACCGGCGCGAGTCCCGGATCGAGGTCGGCTACGGGCTGGAGGAGACGCTGCCCGACGTCACGGCCGAGCGCATCCTGCGTGACATGGTCGAGGTCCCGCGGGAGCCGGCGTCCGGGCGCCTGGCGTACGTGGTCCAGCGCGTGGCGCAGGCCGTGGCGCCGGACGACCCGTTGGCTGCCGGCGGGGGCGCGGCGGGCGACAGGAGCAAGAGCAAGGAGCGCCGCGGCTTCCCGCTGCCGCTCTTCTTCCTGTTCTTCGTGCTGCTGCCCATCATCGCCGGCGGGCGGCGGCGCTCGAATTCGCTGGCGCCGCTGATCATCGGCTCCATGCTGGCCGGCAGCGGCCGCTCGCATCGCGGCGGCGGTGGCTGGGGCGGCGGCTTCGGTGGTGGTGGTGGCGGCGGCGGCTTCTCCGGTGGCGGGGGCTTCTCCGGCGGCGGCGGCGCAAGCGGAGGTTGGTGACATGCCTGGACGCAGTGATATCCCGCGCAAGTTCTTCAGCGCGGCGGAGCAGGGTCTCCTGCGCGAGGCCATCGCGGCAGCGGAGATGCGCACCAGCGGGGAGATCCGCCTGCATCTCGAGCGCGATGTCCCCGCGAAGGCGCCCGTATATGGCGATTCGTTCGTGCGCGCGCGGGAGATCTTCGCGGAGTTGCGGATGCACGAGACGGCCGAACGCAACGGCGTGCTCGTCTACCTGGCGACGCGCTCGCGGAAGTTCGCCGTGCTGGGGGACGAGGAACTGCACCGGCGCGTGGGCGTCGAGTTCTGGAACGACGTTCGCGACCTGATGACGGAGCGCTTCCGGGTCGGCCAATTCGCCGAGGGGGTGTGCGAGGGCATCGCCCTGGTGGGCGAGAAGCTGCGCGCGCACTTCCCGTACCGGAAGGACGACGTGAACGAGCTGCCGGACGAGATCTCGTACTGACCTGTGGCCGGCGCCGGACTTGCGCCGGCGCAAGTGCGCGGTCACCGCGCAGGGACTGGTAGACGAAGGCCGCGCCGGTCCCCGACCCGCGCGGCCTTCAGCTGTCGGAGAAGGGCGCTACTTCGCGCGCTTGTACTCCATCTCCATCGCCTTCATCTCCTGGCCGCCCATCGACTGCCACATGGTGAAGCGGACCGTGTCCTTGTCGACGAAGACGGTCTCCGAGCGCGAGGGGATCTGCATCGGGCCCATCTCCATCGTGCCCGCCAGCGCGACCGTCTTGCCGTCGGCCGAGGCCTTGCCGCGCGCCTCGTAGAAGCCGGTGCCCATGGTGTCGAACCACAGGCTGAAGTACTCCTGCTTCATGTTGTCGTAGCCGTCGACACTCAGGCCCTCCATGGGCTGGCCCATGAACGACATCTGGTAGCGGCCCAGCACGTAGCGACCGCCCAGCACGACCTCGTAGGTGACCTTGCCGGTGGACGTCGTGGGCGTGGCGCCGTCCATGTACATCGTCGTCGTCGCCATCCAGTTGCCGGCCAGCGTGGCCAGGTGCTGGTGCGGGGCGCCCGGCGCCGCCAGCTTCATCATCATCTCTTCCATGGCCTTCTGGTCCGTCTGGCCGTCCTGGGCGGCGGCCGGGACGGCGGTGGCCAGGGCGGCCGCGAGGCAGCCTGCGGCCAGGGCCATCAGCAGGGGCTTGCGCATGTCGGCTCCTTGTCGGTTCAGGGGAGAACGGGAAGCCGACACGCTACCGATGGACGGGCAGGGGGGCAACTCCGGGGCTGTTCAGCGCCCGCCGGGGAATCCCCAGCGCCGCGGACCCGGCGCGGGCGTCGCCACATGATCGACCCGCCGCAGGTTGCCGGCGTGGTCGAGCAGGCAGTAGCCGTGCCAGCTCTCGGGCAGGCCCAGGTAGCGGGTGCCGAGCTTCTCGTGCTCGTGCCAGCGGTGGTGGTGGCCGAAGACCCACAGCCGCGGCTGCAGGCGCGCGGCGATACGCTCGAACCCGGGCACGCCGGGCGGCCCGAGATGCTCGAAGCCCACGGTCCCGGGGACGCCGATCCCGCACGGGCAGTCGTGGCTGACCACCAGGTCGACCGCGCTGGCCGGGAGCGCCAGGCAGGCGTCGATGTCCCGCTCGGTGACCTCGCAGCCGCGGGGCGTGGTCATGGCGTCCATGTAGCGCGCGCCGCCCAGGCACAGCGCCCGCCAGGGCCCGAGCGGTTGGACGGTGGCGCGCGGCAGGTGGGTCACCACGTCGGCGAAGTCGGCGACCAGGGCGGCGAAATCGCGGAAGTCCTCGTGGTTGCCCTCGATGAACCCCACCGGCACCGGGAAGCGCAGGCCCTGGCGGCGGAAGTGCCGGCGCAGGTCGTCCCTGAACAGGCCGAGGTCGCCGGCGATCACCACGCCGCAGGGCAGGGCGCCGGCCACCTCGCGCGCGTGCTCGATCTGCGCGGCGATGACGCCGAAGCGCGCATGGACGTCGCCGAGCAGCAGCAGCGGACCGGCGTCGTGGTCGGCCATGGCGATCAGGCTCCCGCGAAGTCGTGGTCGACGGCCGCCTGCAGCGCCTTGACGTGCCCGAGGGCGCGCTTGAGCTCGGCCTGCTCGGCTGGCGTCAGCGTCGCGGGCTCGAGACGGTTGTCCGCTTCGACCTGCGCCAGCACCTGCGCGGCCTGATGCCGCAGACGCAGGTCCTGGAGGAAGCGGAACGCGGCGATCGTCGCCTCGGTGGTGGTGGGCTTGAGGGCGCCGGCAGCGGCCAGGGACTCCAGCCGCGCCACGGTGCCCACCGCGCGCACGCCGTGCTGCAGCGCCCGCAGGCGGGCGATATCCACGACCTGCGCCAGCACGCCCTTGATGTCGAACGTCGCGTGCCGACCGTCCAGCGACTCGAGCACGAAGGAGCCGAACGGCGATAGCGGCGGCTCGCAGGCCAGGATGCTGCGCGCCAGCAGGTGGCAGAAGCGCGGCTGCGTGGCGATCTCGGCGTGGAGGTGTTCGCGCAGGTCGCGCGCCAGGCCCATTGCCGCCTCGTCGCCGGCGCCACCGACGTGCGCCAGGGGGCGGAAGTCGAAGAAGACCTTCGCCTGCAGGAGATCGTCGGCCTCCAGCGTGTGGATCCAGCGCGAGAACGTCGCGCGCCAGGCCTCCGGCGCGCGGCAGCAGGCCGGCTCGCTGGCCATGATGCCGCCGCGGCAGCGCGCGTAGCCGGCGGCCGCCAGGAGTTCCGCCACGCGTGCACCCAGGCGCAGGCAGTATTCGGCGAGCCCGGGCGCGTCGTCATGGATGATCGCGTGGTCCTGGTCCGTGAGCAGGCTGGCTTCGGCGCGCCCGACACTGCCCATCAGCAGGAACCCGTAGTTGCCGGACGCCGGGCCCAGCTCGGCTTCCGCCAGCGCCAGGCTGCGACGGGTCACGGCCTCGGCCTGGTTCGACAGCAGCCTCATCACCTCGCCCGCCGGGGTCCCGTGCGTCAGCATCAGCGCGGCCATGACCGACCGGCGCCGGTTGGCGGCCGCCAACTCCTCGGCCGTGTTGGCAGCGGCCGGCTCGACGTCCCTGACGGTGGCCACGCGCGTGGCCACGGCCATGAAGCCCGCCTTCCCGCGGACCTCGATGTGCGAAAGCGACAGGTTCACGCGCAGCGTCGTGCCGTCGGCGCGGCGCAGCTCGGCCTCGTACGGTGCGGGCGCAGGTCCGCCCGAGACCACGTCCTGCCAGGCGCGGCGCCCCGTCGCGCGCTCGGCGGCCGTGGGCAGGACCACCTCGCCGACCTCGAGGCCGGCGAAGGCGGCTTCTTCGTAGCCCAGCTGCCGCAGCAGGCTCGGGTTGCCGAACAGGCGCTCGCCCGCGATGGCCATGAGGATCGACTCGCCGGCCGACTCGATCAGCGTGCGGTGCTTCTCCTCGGACAGGTTCAGCGCCTCCGCCAGGCGCTGCCGCGCGCGTTCGGCCTGGAAGCCGGCGCGCAGCAGGACGAACAGCAGGCCCGAGACCACCAGCAGGATGGCCAGCGAGACCGTCTGGAGCCGCTCGACCAGGGCGGCGCGTTCGGCCGCCACATCCTCGATGTAGACGCCGGTGCCGATGATCCAGCCCCACGGCGCGAAACCTTTGACGTAAGAGAGCTTCGGCACGATGCGCCGACTGTCGTCCTTCCACTGCCAACGGTAGCTGACGTAGCCCGAGCCGTCGGCCTGGACCACCCGCGCCATCTCGACGAAGAGCCGCTTGCCGTGCGGGTCGGCGAACTCGCGCAGGTCGGTTCCCTCGAGGTCGGGGCGGTAGGGGTGCACGATCATCCGTGGGTGCTCGTCGATGATCCAGAAGTAGTCCTTGCTGCCCTGGCCGTAGTGCAGGCCGCGGACCTGGGAGACGGCGGCGGCCTGGGCCTGGTCCCTGGTCAGATGCCCGGCCTGCTCGTCGGCCTGGCAGCGGGCCAGGATGTTCCAGGCCGACTCGGTCAACTCACGGATCATCAGCCGCTTCTGGTCCATGATGACGCGGTCGAAGGCGGGCAGGATGTAGACGAAGACGACGCCGGTGAACAGGGCGATCGCCAGCAGGGCGGGCAGGACGGTTCTGAGGACCAGGCGCTTCATGGGGCTCCCGGGGTCGTTGTGCGCCCAGCTTAACGCGGCCCCTGGCCCCGGGACAAGGGTTGTTAATCGGAAAACAACAGGGTATGCTCCCCGGCGCGCGCCGTCCTGTCGTCGGCGCCGGGATGCCAGCCACTGCCCGGAGGATACCATGCTCCACGAACCCGCCCGGGATTCCGGACCCGATCCGGCCAGCCCGTACAAGACCCGCCTTGGCCTGTGGATGTTCCTGGTCTACTGCCTGCTGTACGCCGGCTTCGTGCTGCTGAACGTCGCCACCGGCGGCAAGGCCATGCAGGCCATCGTGCTGGCCGGGCTGAACCTGGCGGTGGTCTACGGGATGGGCCTGATCGTGGTCGCCCTGATCATGGCGCTGATCTACAACCACCTGTGCACGAAGCGCGAGCGCGAACTGAAGGACCCGCGCTGGGAGGTCCGGTCATGAACCTCCACGGCACGCCGCTGTCCATCGCCGTGTTCGCGTTGTTCGTGGTCGCGGTGCTGTACCTGAGCTACTTCTTCGCGCGCAAGGCCAAGTCGGCGGCCGGCTACTACGCGGCCGGCGGCCAGATCCACTGGGCGGTCAACGGCATCAGCTTTGCCGGCGACTACCTGTCGGCCGCGTCGTTCCTGGGCATCTGCGGGATGATCGCCACCCTGGGCTACGATGGCTTCCTCTACTCGATCGGCTACCTGGCCGGCTGGGTCGTGGCCCTGTTCGTCGTGGCCGAGCCGATGAAGCGGCTGGGCAAGTTCACGTTCACCGACGCCGTGGACGCCAAGTACGACAGCCGCGGCATCAAGCTGGCGGCCGCGATCTCCACGCTGGTCGTCTCCATCTGCTACCTGATCCCGCAGATGAACGGCGCCGGCTCCCTGGTCGAGCCGCTGCTGGGGCTGCCCCACTGGGTCGGGGTCATCCTCGTCGGGACCATCGTGATCGCGATCGTGGCGACCGCGGGCATGGCCTCCACCACCTACGTCCAGTTCCTCAAGGGCGGCCTGCTGCTGGTGTTCTCGACGATCATGGTCGTGCTGCTGATGTTCCGCGGCCTGGGGACCGAACCTGCCGGACTGAAGGACGATGCGGGGCGGGCGCTGCTCTTCGTGCCGCAGCAGACAACCGAGGCCGAACTCGTGGCCGGCGGGCAACGGCAGGTGCACGCGGCCGGGGAATTCCTGAAGTTCGAGGGGCCGAACGGCGCGGCCTGGTGGCGGCGCGACGCGCAGGGCAGCCTGTGGCAGACGCAGTGGGTCTCCGGCGGCGAGGTCAACGGCGTGGCCGGCGGGCTGCTGCGCCCGGTCGGCCGCGTGACCGCGCTGGGCGGCATGTCGCCCGCGGAGGCCGCGCGGGGGACCGGGCCGGTGTCACCTGTCTCCTACCTGGCCCGCCTGACCCACCCCGACACGCGCATCGAGCAGTGGCACTCGACCAAGGTGAACGACGAGGCGGGCCACCGCGTGACCATCCACTACCCCAAGCAGGTCAGCGGCACCGACCAGATGAAACCGGGCGTGAAGTTCAAGGTCGACACCTTCTGGAACAAGCTCAACTTCGTCTCGCTGATGCTGGCGCTGTTCCTGGGCACCGCCGCCCTGCCGCACATCCTGATCCGCTACTACACCGTGCCCAGCCCGGCCTGCGCGCGGAAGTCGACCATCGTGGCCATCGCCGCCATCGGCTTCTTCTACGTGCTGACGCTGTTCATGGGCCTGGGCGCGGCGACCAACGGCACCATCAACCCCGCCGACAACAACATGTCGGCGCCGCTGCTGGCGATGTCGTTCGGCAAGCTGCTGTTCGCGCTGATCTCGGCGATCGCGTTCGCCACGGTGCTGGGCACGGTGGCCGGCCTGATCGTGGCGGCCTCGGGCGCCGTGGCCCACGACCTGATGGACCGCTTCGGCCGCATGAACCTGACCGAGGAGAGGAAGGTGCACGCCGGCAAGGTCGCGGCCTTCGGCGTCGGCATCATCGCGATCGTCCTGGGCATCCTGTTCCGGGGCGTGAACGTGAGCTTCCTGGTCGGCTGGGCTTTCGCGGTGGCGGCGTCAGCCAACCTGCCGGCCATCGTCATGCTGCTGTTCTGGAAGCGGACCACGGCGGCGGGCATCGTCGCCTCGATCACCGTGGGCATCATCTCGGCGCTGGGGATCATCCTGACCGGGCCCGAGATGTTCGCCGGTCCCTACGGCCGCACGGCGGCCGAGGCCTGGCACAAGCTGGGGCAGCCCGGCATCGTCTCGATCCCGCTGAGCTTCCTGGCGCTGGTCGTGGTGTCGCTGGCCACCGGCCGCAAGGGCGGCGGCGCGAAGGCGGCGCGGGCGGCCTGATCCCGCGAAACGGGCGTCGTCGGGCAGGGGCCCGGCGGCGCCCGCCTCAGCGCGCCATTGCCACGATCTCCCGCGCGCGCGCGACCGCATCGGGGAACGTGGAGAACATGTTGTCGAGGCCCACGTGCTGCACGGCGCCGGCGCGCGTCATCGCCGCCAGCGGCTGGGCGTGCACGCCCGACAGCAGCAGCGTGGTGCCCTGCTGGCGCAGGCGGTTCTGCACGTCCTCCAGCGCGTGCAGGCCGGTGGCGTCGATGGCCATGACGTGGCGCATGCGCAGGATCACCACGCGCGGGCGGCGGCGGTCAGACTGCAGGGTCTCGGTGAACGAGCGCGCGGCGCCGAAGCAGAAGGTGCCGTTGATCTCGAAGACGGCGACTTCCGGCGGCAGCTCGACCGGTATCGCCGGGTCGCCCGGGGCGGTCTCGTAGTCCAGCGCGTCGCGCACCGCGCGCACCTGCGTGACCTCGGCCATGCGCAGCATGAGCAGCACCGACGAGAGCACCATGCCCACCTGGATCGCGACGTTCAGGTCCACGACCACGGTCAGGATGAATGTCGACAGCAGCACCAGCACGTCGCCGCGCGGGGAGCGCAGCAGCTGCCGGAAGACGCGCCACTCGCTCATGTTGTAGGCCACGACCAACAGGATGCCCGCCAGCGTCGCCAGCGGGATGTAGGCGGCCCACTTGCCGGCCACCATCAGGATCAGCAGCAGCGTCAGCGCGTGCACGATACCGGCGACCGGCGAGCGTCCGCCGTTCTTCACGTTCGTGGCCGTGCGCGCGATGGCCCCGGTGGCCGGGATGCCCCCGAAGAACGGCACCACCAGGTTGGCGATGCCCTGGCCCATCAGCTCGGCGTTGGCCCGGTGACGGCCGCCGATCATGCCGTCGGCCACCATCGCGCTGAGCAGCGACTCGATGGCGCCCAGCAGGGCGATGGACAGCGCCGGCGAGAACAGGGCGCCGAGCTGCGTGAAGTCGAAGCGCGGCAGCGACGGCCGGGGCAGCCCGGTGGGCACCTCGCCGAAGCGGCTGCCGATGGTGTCGACCGGCAGGTCGAAGACCTTCACCACGATGGTCGCCAGCAGCAGCGCGACCAGCGGGCCCGGCACGCGCCGCGACACGCGCGTCCACTGCTGGGTGATGAGCACCGAGCCCAGGCAGATGGCGGCGGCCGTCAGGTTCGTCTCCGGCAGGCTCCTTATATAGTAGTGACAGCGTGGCCAGAAGTGCGCCGGGGCCTGCCCGGCGGGCAGCCCCAGCCCGTCGCCGATCTGCCCCATGGCGATGATGATGGCGATGCCGCTGGTGAAGCCGATGATCACGGGGTAGGGGATGAACTTGATGACGTTGCCCAGCCGCGCGATGGACATCGCCACCAGCAGCGCACCCGCCATGATCGTGGCGATGGCCAGCCCGGCGTAGCCGAACTTCGCGACGATGCCCGCGACGATGACGACGAAGGCCCCGGTAGGGCCGCCGATCTGCACACGGCTGCCGCCGAACGCCGAGATCAGGAAGCCGGCGACAATCGCCGTGAACAGGCCCTGTTCCGGACGAACACCCGAGGCGATGCCGAACGCGATGCTCAGCGGCAGCGCGACGATGCCCACGACCAGGCCGGCCAGCACGTCGCGGGTCAGGTCCTGGCGCGTGTAGCCGTCGCGGAAGGTGGTGATGAGCTTCGGCGTGAGGTCTGGGGCAAGGAATCGCATGCCGCTGGTCCCGGGTTCCGCTCCCGGCCCGGGGCCCAGTCCGGTCCGCGGGGGTCAGGAGCGAGAGGGAACCGGTCGACGGGGCGCCGGAAGGGGGCGTGCCGGGGGCCGGAAAAACGGGCGGAACATACATCGCATGGGGGCCAGCGGGCAAGGGGCCATCATCTTATTGACTGATATAGAATTAACAGGATAGCGACGGGGCCGCGGGCCGTCCTCGACAATCCACAGCACTCAGGTAGTATATTGATAATGAACGGCGATATCTCAAATGTGGTACCTTGGCAGCGACAGACAACGCCCATAGCACAGGAGGAGACGTGATGTCGACCCGCTCAGCTCCAGCGGCGTGCATCCTGATGCTCGCCTGCCTGCTCGTCGCGGCGCCCGCCGCCGGCCAGGAACGTTATCCCGCCGAAACGAATCTCCTGGAAGTCCTCTTCATTCCCGAAAGCGCCGTGCGCCTGGTCGGCGGCGTGCTGGTCGACCACAGCGGACTGGATGCGACCGCCGGCATCGACGCGCTGCTGATGCCGCGCCTGCACGACTGGGAGCGGTTGAGTGATGTGCCCGAGCCCGTGCTCGACACGTGGGAGCTCGAGGGCGAGGCGCGCACCGGCCAAGACCTCTCCAACCTGAACAACATCTACCGGCTGCGCTTCGCCTTGCCGGAGCCGGCGCTGTGGCTGCTGGCCGCCGATCTCGAGGCGCTGCCGGGCGTGCACCTTGCCTACCCGGTGCCGCTGCCGCAGGAGTTGCCTGTGCCCGGTTCGTTCGTCAGCCTGCAGCGGTACCTGAACCCACCGGCGCCCGCGCCGGCCGGCATCAACGCCCTGTACGCCTGGTCGCAGACCGGCGGCAACGGCGCAGGGGTGACCGTCTGCGACATCGAGTACGACTGGAACTACAACCACCTGGACGTGACGAAAGCCCTCGGTTCGCAGTTGATCGCCGGCTGCACGGACCCGTTCGCGGGGACGGCAACGCCAAGCGCGCCGCATGGCACGGGCGTGGTCGGTGTGCTGGCCAGCGACAGCAACGGGTGGGGCACCACCGGCATCAACCACGGCTCATCGCTGTTGACCTGCGGCTCGCACTACGGCCCGACACCGTCCTGGAACCTCCCGGGCGCACTGCAGGTCGCCATCAACGCGCTGCAGGCGGGCGATGTCATCCTGCTGGAACTGCAGTGGGACTCCACGTTCAACCCGTCCCTCAAGAAGTTCGTGCCCGTCGAGTGGTGGGGCGCGACGAACGGCATGGCGCAGCAGCAGAACGCCGTCTACCTGGCGATCCAAACCGCCGTCGCCCTGGGCATCCACGTGGTCGAGGCAGGCGGCAACGGCAACGTCGACACCGGCGCGATGACCTGGGCCGGCGACTCGGGCGCCATCATCGTCGGGGCCGGTGGCACCGGCCTGACCGCGCGCGGCGACCGCGTGCGCATGGGCTGGTCCAGCTATGGTCCGCGTTTCGACCTGCAGGGTTGGGGCGAGAACGTGGTGACCACCGGGCACAACGCCGACCTGCACAGCAGCGAAGGCCTGAATCTCCACTACACGCAGACGTTCAACGGGACGTCCAGCGCCTCGCCGGTCGTGGCCGGCGCGGTGGCGTGCCTGCAGGGCTGGTGGGCCGGGCTTGGGCAAACGACGCCGATCACGCCTGCCGTGATGCGTGCCGCGCTGCGGATGACCGGCACGCCGCAGGACTCGGTGGGACTGAAGCCGATCGGGCCGCGACCGGACCTGCTGGCCGCGATCACGCAGCTCACGCCGGCGGCGTCCTGGACCGACGTCACGAGCGGGCCGCTGGGTGACACGGGCCTGACCAATTCCATCGCCTGGGGCGACCGCGAAGGCGACGGAGACCCCGACCTCTACGTGGTGAACTTCCAGAGCTCGGCGAAGCTGCTGGAGAACTTCGGCGGCGGCGTGTTCATGGACTTCACGGCGATGCCGGAAGCGAACCAGGCCGCAGGTGGCGCCGCGGAATGGGGCGACTACGACAACGACGGCGATCCCGACCTGTACGTCGGCAATGTCCAGGCCGGCAATCGGCTGCTGCGGAACAACCTCATGTCCTTCTCGGACCTGATGATGATGCCCGAGAGCGATCCGTCCGACGCGGCGGGCGTGACCTGGCTGGATGTCGACAACGACGGCACGCTGGACCTGTACGTCACGAACATCAACGGCGCGACCAACAGGCTGTTCACCGGGCAGGTGATGCCGGGCGGGCTGCAGACATGGTATTTCGACATGACCCAGCCGCCGCTGGACGACCCGGACGACTCGCGCGACGCCGCCTGGGCCGACTACGACGGCGACGGCGACCTGGACTGCTACCTGACCAAGTACGGCATACAGCCCGGCCGGATGTTGCGCAACGACTGGCCCATGTTCGCGGACGCGACCCTGGGGGCGCTGCACGATTCGGGGCCATCGTTCGGCGCCTGCTGGGGCGACTACGACAATGACGGCGACCTCGACCTCTACATCGTCAAGGCCGCGGGGCTGCCGAACCGCCTGTTGCGCAATGACGGCGGGGGCAACTTCATGGACGTGACCGCCGGGCCGCTGGCGGACACGGGCGGCGGGTACGGCGCCTGCTGGGGCGACTACGACAACGACGGCGACCTCGATCTCTACGTCGTCAACGGCTGCAACTCGGGATTCAGTTGCGTGGCGAACCGCCTTCTGCGCAACGACGGCGGCGGCACCTTCAGCGACGACACCAACGGACCGCTGGGCGACATGGGGCTGGGGCGGGCGGCGGCGTTCGCCGACTACGACCTGGATGGCGACCTGGACCTGTACGTGGCCAACTGGGGCTCGGCGAACAAGCTCCTGCGCAACGACATCAACAACGGCAACGCCTGGCTGCAGGTGAAGCTGCGCGGGGTGGGTCGCAACCGCTCGGGCATCGGGGCCCGCGTCACGGTCTGGTCGCCGACGCTCGGGATGCAGATGCGCGAGGTGTCCGACATGACCGCGGGGCCCGGCCAGGGCGACCTGCTGGTCGAGTTCGGGTTGGGCGCCGAGACCCGGGTCGATTCGCTGCATGTGGCCTGGCCCGCCGGCTATGTGCAGCGCTTCGGGCTGCTGCCCGTGAACACGGTGCATCCCGTCGTCGAGCACCCGGCCGCGCCCGTGGACGACACGTTGCCGCCGGCGAAGCTGGCGCTGGCCGGGGCGCAGCCGAACCCGTTCAACCCGGCCACGACGATCCTCTGCGACATCCCGCGTGCGGGCCGGGCCGAGCTGGTCGTGTACGACGCGCGCGGCCGGCTGGTGCGCAGGCTGCTGGACGGACCGGTGGCCCAGGGACGGCTGCCGGTGGCGTGGGACGGTCGCGGCGACGATGGCCGCGAGATGGCGGCCGGCGTCTACGTGGCGCGCCTGCGGGCGGATGGCGAGGTGGCCTCGCTGAAGCTCGTGCTGGTGAAATAGGCGCGGCGGCAAGCCGCAGCGGCGCGGGGCACGGTCGAGGCGTCGGCCGGCTCCGCGCCATTTCGTTATCGCTTCGTGCCCGGCAGGTCGACGACCGCCTTGAAGCCGCCGTAGGCCATGGCAGGTCCTTTCCTCGCGGCAGGCATCGCTGGGAGCCGGCCCCGATACCGTTGGAGATCGGTCCTTTCGACATGGTACGGTACCTGCATGCCCGGACAAGCCCTGCGCACGCCGCAGGACAGGAAGGCTGCCGACGTGCTGAGAACGCATTTCCGGTTACGGTCGATCGCTGCCGTCGCGGCATGTCTGCTGACGGTGGCGGCCACGACGGCTGCCGTGGGCGCCAAAGCGGCCGCGACGAGCAGGCGCGCCGTCACCTTCCGCACGCGCACCATGGGCTCCTGGGCCTCGCTCACGCTGGTGACCGCCGACTCGGCGTCCGTCGCCCGGCTGGCGCACGCCGCGCTGCTCTCGTTCCACCACACCGACTCGCTGATGACCAACTGGACCACGACCAGCGAGGTGGCGCGCCTCAACGGGACGGCCGGCGGTCCGGCCACGCGCGTCGAGCCCGAGGTCGCCGCGGTGATCGCCCTGGCCGCCGAGGTCAACGCGGCCAGCGGCGGCGCCTTCGACCTCACCGTCGAGCCGCTGGTCCGCCTGTGGGGCTTCCTCGGCGGCACGCCGCGCGTGCCGGATGCGGCCGAGCTGGAGACGACGCGGCGGCTCGTCGGCTGGGAGCGCGTTGCGTGGGATCCGGCCGGCGGTCGGCTCGGACTGCCGGCGGCGGGGATGCGCATCGACCTCGGTGGCATCGCCAAGGGTCACGGCGTCGACCAGGTGGCCGGGATGCTGCGCTCGGCCGGCGTGACCGACGCGCTGGTCGACCTGACCGGCAACATGGCCGCGCTCGGCGACGCGCCCGGGCACGCCGGCTGGGTGGTCGGCATCCGCGACCCGCGCGACCGCGGGCCGTACCTGGCGACGCTGCGCTTGCACGACCGCTGCGTCTCGACCTCCGGCGACTACGTGCAGTTCATCAGCGAGGGCGGCCGGCGCCACGGCCACATCCTCGACCCGCGCACGGGCTGGCCCGCGCACGGCCTGTCCTCCGCAACGGTCGTCGCCGCGCGCGCGGCGGTGGCCGACGCCTGGTCGACCGCGCTCTTCGTGCTGGGCCCGGCCGAGGCGCGTCGCGTCGCGGCCGCGCGCACGGACATCGCGGCCGTGCTGCTGCAGCCGGTGCCCGGCGCCCGCGACACCCTCTGGGTCGAGTCCGCCCTCATGCCGATGGTGACCGTCGCGCCCGCGTTCATCGACAGCCTGGTCCTGCGCCCGTTCTGACCGCCTTCCCCCGTCTGCCGGCTCCCGATCCTCGGCGCCATCGCGCCCGCCTCCCTTCACCGCTGGCCCCGGATCACGGCACGCCGGTTGCAGTGTCTTCCTGCCTGCGATTCGTAACATGTTGTGATTGAGCCCTTTCCGGCGCGATAGGCCACCCGGCGCCGCCATGGGACAGAAGCCGTCCCGGGCAAGGCGCGGTGATGAAGGCTCAATAGAGGGCAAAAAGCATCCGATATGGGATCTCCGCGCGAACCCACGCGCGGCGGCAACGCGAGGGAGACGGCATGCAGCTGGCGCTTCGGGACAGGCGGGCAACGACCTTCGGCCGGCGCGCCTGGTGCGGTGCCCGCTGCCTGCTGCCGGCGGCCCTGGCGCTGGTGGCCGGCTGCCGGTCCGCCAATCCCGTCACGCCCCCGCCGCCGGCGGGCGGCACGGCCTGGACCTGGGACGAGGCCATGTTCGCCGCGACCGTGGCACCGGTCCTCGGCGCGCGCGGTTGCGACACCATCGAGTGCCACGGCGGCGGCATCCGCGGCACCTTCGCGCTCTCGCCGGCCGGCGAGAAGGAACTGGCCTTCGACTTCGTGCAGGCCGGCTGGCAGGCCGACGGCGAAGACCCGGCCGCCAGTCCGCTCCTGCGCAAGCCGCTGGCGGTCACGGCCGGCGGCACCCCGCATGCCGCCGACGGCACGGGCGGCATCTTCGCGTCCACTGCCGATCCCGACTACCAGGCCATCCTCGCCTGGATCGCCGCGGGGGTGCGCGAATGAGCCGCCGCGTCCGCACGTTCGCGATCCGTTGCGCGCTGCTGCTGGGCGTCGCGTCGTCCGCGCGGGCCGAGGCGCCCGTCGCGGCCGGTCGGCAATGGCTGGTGCCGGAGCTCAAGGACGCCGGTCTGCGCGTCAGCCCCGGACCGCGCCAGTTCCAGCGCGCGTTCGCCTTCAGCCCCGGCCTCGGACGGCTGGGTGACGAGGACCTCTTCGCGCTGCGCCTGGCCTACAACCCGAACGCCTGGCTGGGGTGGGAGGTGGCCCTGGGCCACAACCCCACGTCGTCGCTGCAGGCGCTGCTGCACACGTTCAATGCCGTCGTGCGCAAGCCCCTGCCGTGGCGCCTGCAGCCCTACCTGTCGGCCGGCTACGGGATGATGACGGTCTATCCGGGCCAGGCCCTCGAGGCCGACCCCGTGACCAAGAACGCCGTCACCCTCGGTGGCGGCCTCGAGTTCTATCTGCGCGACGACGTCGCGCTGCGCGGCGAAATGCGCGCGGCCACCGTGTTCGGCCAGGAGGCCGGCCGCGAGGGCACAGCGACCTATACCTATCGCGAGTACACGGCCGGCATCGTCTTCTACCGGAAACTGGGCGGCTGAACGGGAATTCGTCGGCTGCGGCGCCGCCCTGCGGTCGCCGGGCCATCGCCAGGGAGTGCAGCATGAATCGCAACCAGCGCAACCGATTCGCTCGCGGGGGACGCCGGGCCAGGGAAGTCGTCGCCGCGGCGGCAGCCGTCTCGGCCCTGGCGGCCGGTGGCTGCCGCCGCAGCGCGCCCGATGACGTCATCGTCCAGGCCGAGACGACGCACGGCCTGGTCTTCGTCAAGACCGAGGGCGAGGAGACGCTCAACCGCAGCTGGGCCGAGGGCAACCTCTACAAGCTGGTGCCGATCGCGCCGGACGGCATCGTCACCCCCTTGACCGCCTTCGCGGGTGCCAGCGTGAGCGACCCCTGCGTGTCGTTCGACGGCAAGCGCATCCTCTTCTCGATGCGCGCACCGGGGCAGTCGAACCGGAACATCTGGGAGATCGGTGCCGACGGCGCCGGGCTGCGGCAGGTCACCGCCGGCGGCGGCCACGACTTCGACCCGCTCTACCTGCCCGACGGCTCGGTCATGTTCACCAGCAGCCGGGCCGGCTTCATGGACGAGTACAACCACTCGCCGTCGGAGAACCTCTACACCTGCAACGCCGACGGCAGCGGCATCACGCAGGTCAGCTTCAACATGAGCGACGACTTCGACCCCACGCTCATGCCGGATGGCCGCGTCATCTACACGCGCTGGGAGCACTTCGGCACGTTCAACCGCTTCCCGCTGTTCTTCTGCGGGCAGGACGGCTCGCGCCCGTTCCACGAGTTCGGCCCGCACGACCGCAACTTCTTCCATCCGCAGCCGACTCCCGACGGCCGCATCATCGCCATCGAATCGACGATGGTGAACGAGGACGCCGGCCCGATCGCCGTGCTGAAGCTGGAGGCCGGTCCGGCCGATCCGGCCGACCACGACCACGACCACAACTGGAACCGCCTCACGCCCCAGGTCAACACCGACGGCGCGCCCTGGGCCTACGGCGCCTTCAAGTACCCGAACGCGCTGGGCGCCGGCCAGTACGTCGTGTCGTACACGCTGCCAGCCGCCGAGGACGACCAGGTCGATTACGGCCTGTACACGTTCCACCTGAGCCAGGAGGGCGCCGGCACCGACGCCAGCCCGGCCACGATCTCGATCGACGACCTGACCTTCCTCTACAACGACCCGCAGATGAACGAATACGATGCGCAGCTGCTGGCGCCGCGCGCCGCGCCTCCGGTCCAGGCCAAGGTCGGCGACGACAGCGTGGCCTGGGGCGTGTTCAGCGGCGCGGACGTGTACAACCGTTCCACGGTCGACGGGCAGGAGGTGCCGGTCAAGGGCCGCGACGCCATCGACCGCCTGGCCGTCATCGCCGGCCTGCCGACGGTGGCAGGCGAGCCGATCGACTACTCGGCGAACGAGTTCGAGCGCCGCGCCCTGATCGGCTACGCGCCCGTCCACCCCGACGGCTCGTTCAGCTTCAAGGTCCCGGCCGGCGTGCCGTTCACCTTCGCCACGCTCGACGAACTGGGGCGGGGCTTCGTGTCCAAGCGCACCTGGCTCTACGCGCAGCGCGGTGTCGAGGAGCGCACGTGCGTCGGCTGCCACCAGCCGCGCGGCTCGGGCCCGGCCTCGATCACGAACCCGAATCCGTACGCGCTCACGCAGGAGCCGACCGACCTGACCGGGCCGGCCTCGGGCTACCGGCAGATCAACTACCGCGATCACATCGCCCCGATCGTCGAGGCCAAGTGCGCATCGTGCCACCACGAGTCCTACGCGGAGCGTGACACGCTGCTGCTGGGCGGCCTGTGGTCGACGGTGATCGACACCATCCCGGCGCCCGCGCGCCTGGACCTGACGGCCGTGCCCGACACGACCGGTCGCATGCGGCTGGTCTTCCCGCGCGCCTACATCAACCTGTCCGGCGAGTCGGAGACGTCCGATCGGCAGGTCGTCGAGCCCGTGTTCCCCCGCCGCTCGATCCTGATCGACTACGTGCTGGGCGTGGGCGAGGCCGCCAGCCAGGGACCGCACCCGCAGGCCGATCCGCTCAGCGAGGAAGAAAAGGAAACGTTCAACCTGTGGGTGCTGCTCGGCGCCCAGTACCGGTAAGGCGGTTCGCCATGGTGAGGTCGTCATTCCTGGCAATGGCCGGCGCGTTCCTGGCCGCGGGCCTCGGTGGGGCGCTGGTCGACGACGCGGCGGCCGACGATCGCGGGGCGCGCCTGCGGGCCCGCGCGCTGACGACGGTCGAGGGTGTGCCCGCGACGCTGGCCTCGTGGGACGGGGAGGTCCTGGTGGTGAACTTCTGGGCCACCTGGTGCGCTCCCTGCCGCAGCGAGCTGGCGAAGCTCGATGACTGGAACGAGGCATGGCTGCCGCGCGGGGCCCGCGTGGTCGCCGTGTCGCTGGACCGCGACCGCGAGCGGGCCCGGCGCTTCGCGGCCGACGAGGACCTGGGCCTGACCATCCTGCACGACGGACCGGACGGTCTGGCGCGCGAACTGGACCTGCCGGCGGTGCCCACGACCTATGTGCTCGACCGCGGGGGCGTCGTGGTGCTCGAGGTGCAGGGCAGCGACGAGCGCGAACTGGACCGGCTGCGCCGGACCGTGGAGCAGCTGCTGGCGCGGCGCGTCGAGAGGGCCGGGCTGTGAACGCGCGCCGGGCCACCGGCCGCGTCGCACGCCTGGGCACGGCCGTCCTGCTGAGCCTGGCCGCGTCGGGCTGCGCGACGGTGCGTCCGTATGAGATGGAGCACCTCGCCGACCGGATCATGGTGCCGGAGGCCGACACCGGCGCGGCCATGCGCGAACTGAAATGGCTCGACGCCCGCGAGGGCTCGACCGGGGGCGTCGGCGGAGCGGGGGGCGGATGCGCCTGCAAGTGAACAACGGGGTGACGCTGGCTGCCGCGGTGGCCGTCGGGCTCGGCCTGCCGGCCGCCCCGGCGCGCGCCCTGCCGACTCCCGACGACGAATCGGCGGGCTGCGTTGTCCACTTCTTCTCGGACGTCAACGGCGTCGACGTCGTGTCGATGTTCGTCGACTACGGACTGGCCACGCGGCCGGGCTTCGCGGCGAACCTGGAATGGTCGCACGACATCGTCATCATCCCGGCCATCGATGCCCCGCGCGGAAGCGCCGAGGCCGTCGACGCCATCACGACCGCCAGCCGCCCCATCGCCGACGCCGACCAGCCCTACGAGGACTACGTCAAGACGCGCGACGCCCTCCACGGCTCGGTGGCCTGGAAGGACGTGCGCGGCGGCTACTACGTCTCGAACGAGAGCGACTACTTCGCGCAGATGGTGTCGCTCGGGTGGGATCGCGATCTCCAGCACGACAACCTGAACCTGGCGGCGGGACTCAGCTACGGGTGGGACCGCATCGAGCCGCTGGCCGATGATGGCGCCACTGCCGCGGCGGCCGACCGCAACACGCTCCACGGCAGCATCGTGGCGACACGGATCCTGGACCCGCGGACGACGCTGCGCGTCGGCGTCGAGTTCGACCGTGTCTCCGGGCAGCAGCACGACCCGTACCGCAGCGTGCATGCGGGCGGGGCCATCGTGCGGGAGCGGCACCCCGACGAGCGGCTGCGCCGCGACCTGTTCGTGCGCGCCACGCGCTGGCTTGGCAACCGCTCGAGCCTCAAGGCGGACTTCCGCCTGTACGGCGACGACTGGGACGTTGGCTCGTCGACGTGGGGCCTGCGCCTGTCGCAGTACGTGACGGACGAACTGGTGGTCGCCTATCGCTACCGCTACTACACGCAATCCTCGGCCTGGTTCTACAGCGACGACTACGCGGCGGTCGACGGCATCGACGGCTTCCGCACCGGCGACTACCGCCTGGGCGACTTCGGCGCCCACCTGTTCGGCGGTCGCATCACCTGGACGCCGGCCGCCGTCGCGCGCCGGTGGCGCTTCCTGGATGACGTCGAGCTGGTGCTCGGCTTCGAGCGCTACTTCAACTCGTACAACTTCACGGCGAGCATCTACGAGACCGGCGTGAGGGTCTCGTTCTGAGCCAGCGAGCAAAGGAGACGGACATGTTCCGCAGCCTCTCGATCACCGGCGTCCTGCTGGCGGCCTCGGCCGCGACGGCGGGGACGTTCGCGCCGACGCCGTACCTGGTCGACGCCGGCGTCGACGCCCTGACCCGCGGCGCGACCCGCAGTCTCGTCGATCGCGACCTGTTCGGGTCCCCGTGGGCCACCGTCGTGGTGGGCCACGTGGACATCCACGACCGCTTCCCGTACCTGGAGTCCCGGTACTTCCAGGTGGTGTCCGACCCGGCCTGGAACCGCCTCGTGCTGGGCGAGGCCGGCCGTGACCTGGCGGCCTACGACGGCGCCGGCTCGACCTTCGGGTCGCTGCGGGAACCGCGTGGGCTGGCGACGGACGGCCACGACCGCGTCTTCGTGGCGGACACGGGCAACGACCGCGTGCTGGTCTTCCGCGCCGTGACCGAATTCGACGAGCTGAAGCTGGAGCCGCTGGCGAGCATCGACGGGCTGAGCGCGCCGTGGGACGTCGCCTGCTCGGACGGCGGCACGCCGCTGGACGACGCCGATGACCGCCTCTATGTCGCCGACACCGGCCGCAACGAGGTCGTGCGCTTCTCGCTGGCCGGCGGCCGGGCGACGCGGACGGGCTCGGTCGGCGGGCTGGGCAGCGGCATCGGCCGCTTCGCCGGCCCGCTGGCGCTGGCGGTGGGTCGCGACGGCAGCGCGGCCACCGACGACGTCTACGTGGCGGACGCGCACAACGGGCGCCTTGTCCACCTGCGCGACGACGGCAACGGCCTGGCCTGGGTGGGCGAGCGCGCCCACGAGCTGGGCGCCATCGGGTCGCTGGACACCGATCGCTGGGGCAACCTCTACGCCGCGGCGGCCGGCGCCGGCGCCGTGGTGAAGTACAACGCGCGCCTGGAGCCCGTGGCCCGCCTGGCCGACGGCGTGACCCGGCCGCGCGCCTTCCACGTGCCGTTCGTGACGGTGACCGACCATCGCACGGGCCGCGTCGAGCGCGTGGGCGAGGGGCGCGGCGTGGTCGTGGAGGAATGGAGCGACGATTCGGGCCTGCGCCTGCTGGGGCTCGGCGTCGAGCTGGCCGAGCCCATGCTGCGCGCCGGCAACGAGGGCGTCGAGGTGACGCTGACCGACAACGCCGACGTGACGGTCGAGATCGTCGACCCCGCCAGTGGCACCGTGGTCGGGCGCCAGGCGGTCGGCGTGCTGGCGGCCGGTCGTCAAGTCGTGGCGTTGCCCGAGGCCGGCGACCAGGCCGGATGGCCGGCGGGCCGCTACCGGCTGCGGCTGACCGCGACCTCGACCTACGCCGACGGCGGCGCCGTGCAGCTGGCGCTCGAGGCCGATCTCGCGGCCGGTGGCACGGGCCAGGTGCCGGCGCAGCTGGCGCTGCTGGGGAATGCCCCGAACCCGTTCAATCCCACCACGACGATCGCCTTCACGATCCCGGCCGGGGCGACCGGCGAGCACCAGTTGAACGTCTACGACCCGCGGGGCCGCCTGGTGCGCCAGCTGGGCCGTGGCCCGCTGGCGGCCGGCCGGCACGAGGCGACCTGGGATGGGCGCGACGACGCGGGCGCGCCGGTCGGCGCCGGCGTCTACCTCTACCGGCTGGAGCACGGCGACCGCCGGCTCACCGGCAAGATGGTCCTGGTGAAGTAGGGAGTCCGCGATGCCGAACTGCGCGCGAAACCGGTCTCGGTGGTTCACGACGACGACGCTGGCCGTCGCCATGCCGGCGCTGGTGCTGGCTGCCGCCGGCTGCCTGGGCGAGCCGCCGCTCGACGAGCGGTGGACGCTGCTGGAGTTCACCGATTCCACGCCCGGCGCGCAGTCGACGGTGCCCGCCGACCGGCCCGTGGCCGTCAGCGTGCGCGGCCGCATCACCTACCGCGCCATCCGCACCGGCTTCATCGTGGCCGAACTGCGCTACAGCGACACCCTCGCGCCGGCGATGGTGTCGCTGGACCCGCAGGAGACCACGCTCGAGAGCGCGCGGACGGTCGAGTACATCCTCGCCAACTCCGTCTCGGCCGGGCGCGCCACGCGCGCGGTGACGGGCTTCGACCACCTCGTGCAGGACCTGGACCTGGCGTTCACGGCGCCGATGCCCGCGGGGCTCACCGCCGCCGCGGGGGACTCGGCGTCGCTGCGCAGCCTGTTCCTGGTGCTGTACCTCGGCGAGGGCGAGGAAGTGGAGCTGGCGGCCGGCCGGGACTCGCTCGTCGTCACGCCGTTCGGGGTCGAGGACGCGCAGGTCCTGTTCACGGGCTATCCCCTGCGCGTGGTGCCGACGGCCGGGAGTCCGGCGTCGTGAGCGCACCGGCCCGGAACGCGGTCCTGTCGCTCGCGGCGGCGCTCGCGGCGGCGCTGGCGGCCACGCTGGCGGCCGCGCGCGTCGAGGCGCGCACCGGCCTCTGGTTCGAGGCCGGCCCGGCGCTGGGCGGGATCGCCCTCGATGCGGACCTGGCCGACTACCGCTGGGACACGGGCGCCTCGACGCTGTGGGGCGGCCGCGTGCTGGCCGGACGCGGACCGTTCGCCCTGGGCCTGAGCGGCTGGCGGTCCGGGACGACGCAGGACACGGGCCTGCCGGGCGACCCGGCGCCGCTGGCGGTGTCGGTGTCGGCGCTCTCGCTCACCGGCCTGGTGCGCGTGGCGCGTCCGCTCGGCTGCGAACTGCGGCTCGGCGGCCAGGCCGGCCGGCTGCACGCCGGCTGGGAGCCGGGATCGCTGGTGGTGGACACCGGCCAGGGCGCGCCGGTGGAAGTCGTCTTCGCGGACATCGACGAATGGTGCGTCGGCCTGGTGGCCGAGATCCAGCGCGACCTCGGCCGCGGCCTGGTCACCACGGTCCAGGCCGACTGGTCCAGCTTCGCGCTGGACACGGCCCATCGCCGCGGCGACGAGATCGTCCAGGAACGCGAGCGTTTCAGTGCCTGGGCGGCCCGCGTCCAGGTCGGCTGGCGCTGGTCGCGATAGCCGGCGCGGGCGCCGGCGGAAGGAGCAGGAGGATGCGCAGAAACGGACATGGGCCAGGCGTCGCGGTCGCGCTCTGCGCGGCGCTGTGCGCGGCGGCGGTTGTGCCCGCCGGCGAAGCGTGTGCACAGGCGCCGGCACCGGCGGACTCGCTGGCTGCGGCGGCGCCTGCGGACATCGGCCTCAACGAGCCGTGGGTCCTGACCGAGCGCAGTGTCCGGCTGCGTCGCGACACGACGAACATCGTCCGCACCGGCCCCGGCAACGCCTTCGCGATGGTGGGGGTGTTCGCCGGCGACTCGACGTTCCCCGTCATCGCCAAGCGCGACGACTGGTACAACGTGCGGCTGTCGGCCACCGACACCGGCTGGATCCACGCCTCGCTGTGCGAGGAGTTCGGCGACATGTCGGGGCTGGAGTATCGCCCCAATCCCCGGCTCTTCTCGCGTGTCGGCAGCTTCTCGCTCGCCGTCTACGGTGGTGGCTACGCCTTCGACCGCAAGTCGAACTCGTTCGTGCTCGGCACGCGGCTGGGCTACTACCTGCTCGAGCACGTCGGCATCGAGGGCACCGTGGGCTGGACCCATGTCGTGCGGCCGGCCGAGATCGTGGAGTCGCTCTTCGGGCTGTCGCTCGAGGAGGAGGATTTCCACATGCTCTACTACGCCCTCAGCCTGGACCTGAAGCTCCTGCCGGGCCGCCAGATGGTACCGTTCCTGACCGTGGGCGCCGGCAGCGCCATCATGGAAGGCATGAGCGAGTCGTCGCTCAACTACGGCGCCGGGATCGACTTCTTCGTGCGGAAGTCCACGGCCGCCGTCTTCGCCTTCCGCAGCATCAGCCTCGATTCCGGCAGCGGCACCGCGCGTCGCAGCAACACCAACTACGAGTTCAGCGTCGGCTCGACGTTCCTGTTCTAGGAGGCACGGCATGTCCCGCATCGTCGCCCGCAGAAACCCGCGGAACGCAGTCCTGGCCGGTGCCCTGGCCTGGCTGGCGTTGGCACCGTCACGGACCAGCGCCGGCGAGGAGGCCCCGCAGCCGGCCCGGGCCGGCCTGGAGATCGCCCTCGAGGCGGCGCGGGCGTGGGCGGCCGATGCGGAGCTGGTCTACGTCGAGAACGACGAGCCCCTGGCACCCGGCGGCAGCGCGGCGCGCTGGGGCTACCTCTTCCGCTCGCGGTCCGCCGACGCCGCCCGCAGCTACTCGGTGCTGGCCGGCCGCATCGTCGCGGCGGCGGATCTCGGCTTCGACTTCGAGGCGCCGCCGGTGAGCGAGGCCTGGATCGACAGCGACCGCGCGCTGGCCGCCGCCGATCGCGCCGCGGAGGACTTCTGCCGCCGCCACGCCGGTCGCCTGGCGACCATGTTGCTGGTGCGGGGAGCCTTCAACGAACGACGGCCCGACGGCACGACCTGGACCGTCGTCTACGTTTCCGACACCGCACCCTCGCTGCTGGTCGTCATCGACGCCACGCACGGCGAGGTCCTGCGCACGCTGAAGGGTTGATGCTCATGCGACGCACGCCATCGCGATGCCTGCCGGCGGCCCTGCTGGTCCTGTTTGCCGCCGGCTCCGGTGTCGCCGCCGCGGCCCCGGCCGCCGGTGACGTGACCGCGGCGACGGTCGAGACCCGCCGCGTCGAGGTCAAGCGCCTCAAGGTCGACGGGCCGGACCGTCCGAGCCTCGTCTTCCTGAAGGAGAACCGCGTGTTCCTGCGCGCGGAGCTGGACCGCCTGCGGCAGCTGGTCAAGGTCACGCGCGACGACCGCGGAGACCTGCTGGACCCGCGCCTACTCCGCCTGCGCGAGATGGCGGCCGAGGTGGCGGCGGCGCGCGACACGCTGGGCGACGCCGAGGCGGCCCTTGCCGCCCGTCATCGGCTCGAGTCGGTGGCGGAGATCGTCGGGCTCGAGGCCCAGCTCGACCTGATGGAGACACTGTTGGCCGCGCAGGAGGAGCGCCTCACCGCGATCGAGGCGGACTACCTGGGCGAGCAGCGCACGGCGCTGGTGGTCGTGGTCGGCGGCTTCGCGGGGCGCCCGGCGCCGGAAGCCGTCGTGCTGGCCGAGGGCGACCGCAGCTGGCGCGTCGCCTTCACGGCGCCGCAGCGGCTCGCGCTGGAGCAGGGCGGCATCGCGCAGGTCCACCATGAGCACGTCGAGCCGCGCACGCACGCGTTCGGCCTGACCTTCGAGGGGGAGGACTGGGTGCAGGCGCCGCCGGTGGTCGTCTCGGTGGAAACACCGCGCGACCGACTCACGTTCCTGGAAATCGACCTTGGCGGCACGTCCGCGGGCGACGCCGCCGGCGCGCCCGTGGCCGTCGTCTGGCAGAGGTGAGCGCGTGACGTTCGTCCACAGTCTGGATGGCCCGCGGCGCGCGAACCTGGCGGTCCTGGCGCTGGTCGTGACGCTGGTCACGGTGGCGCTGGTCCTGGCGGCGCCGGCCGGCGCTGCGCTGCCGGCCGTGGCCGCGACCGACAGCAGCCACCACGCCGAGGTTGCACTGGCGCGCGCCATCGTGCTCTGGCGCGGCGGCGAGCTGCGCGCCGCCGCCGACGTGCTCGCGGACCTCGACCTCTCGCCGTCGGCGACCTGGCCGCGCGCGGACCGGGCCGCGTTCCTGCTGGCGGTGCTCGAACGGCGCCTCGGGCGATCGCAGGCGCTGCGGGACAAGGTTGCTGCCGCGGGTGATGCGGCGTCGCCCTCGGCCTACCGTCGCTGGCTGGCGCATCTCGAACGGTGGGATGCGGTGGCCGCCGGCGCTGCCGGGTCGACGCCGTCGACGGGCGCCCGGCCGCTGCCGGTCGAGCCGGTGCTGGAGGCGGCCCTGCTGCTGGACGCGGGGCGCGCCGGCGAGGCAGCCGACCTCCTGGAGCGGAATGATGCGGACGAGGCCTCGGCAGCGATGCACCTGCACCTGCTGGGGATCGCCCTGCAGCAGGCCGGGCGCGACCCGGCGGAAGCGTGGCGACGGCTGGCCGCGCTCGAGCCCTCGAGCGTGGCGGCCGCACGGCTCGTCGCTACGGCGCGGCTGCAGCTGGCGCGGTCGGCGCTGGCGCGCGGCGAGGACCCGGATGCCGAGCTTGGCCGCGTGGTCCACGAGGCGGCAGCGGAGATCGCTCCGCAGGCCGGTCAGGCCCGCCTGGCGCTGGCGCTCACGGCGCTTGACCGCGGCGACACCCTGACCGCGATCGCGCACCTGGACGCGTCGCTGGCCGCGACGAGGTCCGGAGCACGTCATCGCCAGGCGCTGCTCGAGCGTGGCGCCCTGCGCGGAGCGCGCGGCGAGCACACGGCGGCCGAAGCGGACGTCGCCGCCGCCGAAGCGGACTGGCAGCGCGAGAACGCCCGCCTGGGGATCTGGGCCGACGGCACCCGGGAGTCGGCCGTGGACTCGGCCTGGGCGATCTGGGCGGCCGCGGGGACCTGGGAACGGGAGCTGCGCCCGGACGCGACCACGGCCGCGTCCGCACTGGAAGCCCTGGCCGAGGCGGCCCTGGACCTGCGCCGGCAGCCGGACGCCGAGCCGGCGCGTCTGCTGGCAGCGGCCGCCCGCCGTGACAATGCCCTGTCCGGGTCATCGGCAACCGCCGCGGCCGCGTCGACGCCATCCACGCACCAGCCGACCGTCGCCGAACTGGATACCTGGCGCGACCTGCACGCGGCCGTGGCCCGCGCCGAGGCCCATCGCGCCGGGCTGGCCTGGGAGGTCGAGGGGCGTCGCCGTGATCGCGACCACCGCCTGGATTACCTGGGCCGGGGCGAACGGAGCGCGCGCGATGCGGCGGACTCGCTGCGGTCGCTGGCCATTCGCCACGACGGGCTGCAGCCGCGTCTCGCCCAGGGTCTGGTCACGCTGCGCGAACTGCACGACGCGGTCCTGTCCGCGGTGGCGGCGCGCACGGACGTCGTGAACGCGGCGCTGCGGCGCAACGCGATCTACGCGCAGGCCATCGCGCACTTCCATGTCGATGGCCCCGGCAGCCGGTTGCCGGAAGCCGTCGATGCCGCGGCCGGCGATCAACTGGCTCAGGAGATCGACCTGGCGTACCGCCTGGGGAGCTTCAGCACCGGCTTCGCCGCGCAGGCGCCGGACCTGCTCGGGCGCTCGCTGGCCGAGGCCTGGGAACCCCGCCTGCGCGACGGGAACGCGCGCCTGCGTGTCGCACTGGTCCGGCAGGACTCGCTCGCGGCGGCCATCGCGGCCGGCCTGGCCAGGCTGACCGAACACGTCCGGGCCGACGACGCGCTGGCCGCCGCCGAGCGGGAACAGGCCCTGGCCGCCGACCGCGTGGTCGTGCTTGCGGATTCACTGCGCGGGGTGCGCCTGCGGATCGCGGCGACCGTGGCGGCGCGCGGACAGGCGGCGCTCCGGAGCGAACGCGAGGGCCTCGACTACCACCTGGCCGATGCCGCCTACTGGCACGCCGTCGACCTGGCCACCGACCCGGCCACGGCCGAGCTGGCCGCGCTCGTGGCGCCGGCGCGCGAACTGGCGATGGCGCGGCTCGACACGTTCCTGGGCCGCCATCCGCAGAGCCCGGTCCTCAGCGAGGCGCGATTCCGCCAGGCGGACCTCGAGCTCTTCCGTGCCCGCGAGGCCTTCGAGGCGCGCCTGGCCGGGTACCTCGACGGGGGCGACGGCGGCGCCGGTGCCGCGCGCGCCCTGGCGCCGCTCTTCGACGGCGGCGCGGCTGCGTCGCTCTACGCGGCGATCCTGCACGACGACCCGGCGTTCGCGCACCGCGACGCCGTCCTCTTCAACCTGGGCATGCTGAAGCTCGACAGTGGCGACCGCAGTGGCCTGGAGTTCCTTGCGCAGCTGGTGCGCGAGCATCCGGCGGCCGCCGGCGTGCAGCAGGCATGGCTGCGCCTGGGCGATGACCGCTTCGAGGCTCGCGACTACGAGGGCTGCCGCGCGCCCTACGAGCAGGCCGCGGCCGGCGCCGACACCGCGCTGGTGGCCATCGCCCTCTACCGGCTGGGCTGGGCGCGGTTCGCCGACGATGCGTTCGCCGAGTCGGCCCTGGCCTTCGGTCGCCTGCTGGACCTGGACACCGCCGGCGGCCGCGCGCGTGACGATGCCGGCGACCACGCGCGCCGCGCACGCGGACCGGCCGACCTGCGTGAAGAAGCGCTCGATCACCTGGTGCAGGCGCTGCTCCGCGCCGGCGGCGCCCAGGCGTTCGCGCAGCACGTCGACCACGTGGGCGCCCGGCCCTGGGACCGGCGCACGCTGGCGGCCATGGCGACGCAGGCCGCCCGCTACAGCCTGGATGACGAGGCCATCGCCTGCGACGCGCTCTGGCTGGATCGCTATGCGGAGGATGCGGGCGCCCTGGCCGCGGCCGAACGCCTGGTCGAGTCGCTCGAGCGCGCCGGCAGGAGCCGCGAAGCCGTCGACGCGCGCCTGATGCAGGCGCCGCGGTTCCTGCCCGGATCGGCGTGGCTGGCCGCCCACGACACGACGGGGATCGGCGACCGCGCCGACCGTTTCGCGCGCCGTGCCTTCGCGGGCGCCGCGGTGTTCGAGCACCGGGCGGCCCGCGCGGAGCGGGACAGTTCGGCCTGGGTGCGCGCGCTGGCGCACTACGAGGCGTTCCTTGTGCACTGGCCCGCCGCTGCCGAGGCGCCGCGCCTGTCGTACCAGGCCGGCGAGGTCGCGCGCGAGCTGGGCGCGCACCAGCGCTCGCTGGCGCACTTCGAGGCGGCGTCCCTGAGTGACACCGCCGACTTCGCCCTGGATGCCGCCTGGCAGGCACTCGCGGTGCGCGACGCCTGGTATCGCGGCACGGTGGTGCCGGGACGCCCCGCCGGCGACGACACGCTTGCGACCGCCCTGCTGAAGGCCGGCGACGCGTTCGTGGCGAGGTATCCCGCGGATGCTCGCGCGGCGGACCTGGCCTGGCGGCAGGGGCAGGTGGCCTATGCGCACGGCTGGGACCTGGAGGCGGCACGGCGGCTGCTCGACTTCAGCGAACGCCATGCCGGCGATGCCCACGCACCCGATGCCGCGCGCCTGGCCGGCGACGCCCTCTACCGCGCCGGGGACTTCACGCAGGCCGGTCTCGCCTACGAGCAGGCCGGGACCCTGGCCACGCGATCCGGCAGGCGCGAGTTGGCGGCCGAGATGGCGGCGCGGCAGCCGCGGTGCGCCTACGAGAACGCGGCTGCAGTCGCCACCGCCGACAGCGGGAACGGAGGCGCCGCCGCCGCCGCGCTCTACCTGGACCTGGCCACGCGCTGGCCCGCCTACGAGCACGCGCCGGCGGCGCTGTACAAGGCGGGCCTCGGCTTCGCTGCCGCCGGTGACGACACCGCCGCGATCGCGGCGTGGGAGCGGATCGTCGCCGGGGACCCGCGCGGCGACTTCGGCCGCGACGCGGCCGTGCGTATCGCAGAGACCCACGAGTCGGCCGGCCGCGCGGTGCCGGCGGCCCTGGCCTGGGCCCGCTTCTCGGAGCTCCACCCCGACGGTGACGATGCGCCGGCCGCGCTGCTGCGCGCGATCGACCTGCGCGAGGCCGCCACCGACACCACGGGTGCCGAAGCGTTGCGCGACGACTACCTGCGCCGGTTCCCGGACGACGTCGGCACCGCGTTCGCCATCGCCGGCTCCCGCGCGCGGCGCGAGCTTGCGCGGGCGCTCCGAGGCGGTGAGGCGATCGCCACGCTGGCAACAAGGCCTGCCGCCAAGCGCGGGAAGCCGGCGGCCCGGCCCGCGGGCGCCGTGCGCGGCTACCTCGACCTGGCCGAGGCCCACCCGGAGCACGCCGACCCGACGCTCCTGGCCCGCATCGACTTCCTGTGCGCCGAGGAAGCCCTGCGGGACTACCTGGAGTTGCCGCTCAGGCAGCCACTGCCGAAGTCGCTCGAGGCGAAGAACCGCGGCCTGGAGTCCGTGGTCGCGCTGTACAACCGGTGCGTGGCGCGCGGCGACGCCGAGCATGCGCACGCGGCGACCCATCGTGTGGGTGAGGCGATCATCCACCTGGGCGAGGCGCTCCTGGCCAGCGAGCGCCCGGCGGACCTGGCCGGCGACGACCTCGCGGCCTACGACGAGGTGTTGCGCGAACAGGCCTGGGGCTTCACCACGCGCGGCGAGGACGCCTGGCTGCAGCTGCTGCGCACGGCCGATCGCGACGGGGGCCGTGACCCCGGCGGTTGGCTCGCGCGCACCGAGCACGGACTGTGGCCGCGCCTGGCGCTTCGCTACGTGCACCGACCGGAACTCGAATACCCGCTGGCGGCCGCCATCGGCGGCCGCTGAGGCGGCGGAGAACAGCGCGGTACGGGCCTTGCAGCCACGGGCCGCACGGCAAAAAGGATTGCCGTTGTCCTCTATGCGGGAACAACGGGAAACGACGAGGAACAAGGCGATGGGCGGGATCGTGGAAGTTGCAGTGGGGCGGCAGGCGCGATGGGCACGCGCGGCGATGGCGTTGCTGGCGCTGTTGACGGCCGCCGGTTGCGCCGGCGGCGGCACGCGGAACCTGCGCGTGGTCGACGCGCCGGCGTCGGCGGGCCGCGACTCCACGTCCGCCCCGGTGGTCGTGCCCACAGCGGCGTCCCCGGCCGCCGACCTTGCGCGCTGGGGCGCGGAGGCCTGGGAAGATGGACGCCATGCCGAGGCGATCGCGCTGCTGTCGAGCTGGCTGTCCGCGCGCGAAGGGGCGGTTGCCGACGACACGGACGTGCCGATCGTGCGCGCCGCGCTGGCGGTCCATCACGAGGCGCTCGGCCAGGTGGACGAGGCGGCGGCGGCGCTGGCGCCCTGCGCCGGGGACGATGTCGCCGTGGCCCGGGCCCGCACGTGGCTGAACCTGCGCGGCGACGGCTTCGCCTCGGCGCTGGCGGATGCGGAGCGCGCGGTCGAGCAGGCGCCCGACAGCGCCGCCGACCGGAACAACCACGGCATCGCGCTGCTCTACGCCGGCCGCCCGGCCGAGGCGCGCGAGGCGTTCCTGGCCGCGCGGGAACTGGACCCGGACCTGCCGGGCGCGCTGTACAACCTCGCGATCGTCGAGTCGGTCTACTTCTTCGACGACCGCGCCGCCCGCCGCTGGCTGGCCGCCTACCGCCGGCTTTCCGACGAGGATCCGGACGGCCTTTTCGCGACCCTCGGCAGCGCGACCGTCGCGGCGATCGACGACGGCACGGGCGCGGAGGTGCTGCCGTGAGCCGCCGAACCGCACTGACAGTGCTCGTCGTGTCGGGCCTGCTGTCCGGCACCGGCCGCGCCGCCGCCGCTGTCCCGGCGCCGGTCGCCGCGGCCCAGCGCGCCCGCACGCTGGAGGCCATCACCATCGAGGGCGCCATCGATGCGCCCGAGGTCCAGTTCATCACCTCACGGGATCGCCTCCGCTTCGCGGACGACGCCGGCCGCCGGTACCGGCCGCGCGCGCGGGAGATCCTGGCTGACCTCAGGGCGCCGGTGCGGCTGCGCGTCATGGCGCCGCCCGGTTGCCCGCCCTTCGAGTCGATCCCATCGAGATAGTCGGCAGCAGGACGCCCGCGGCCAGGTGCCGCCGCGGCAACAAGGAGTGGAACCGATGAACGGATGGTCCCAATTCGCCGCCTTCTTCACCTCGGGCGGCCCCTTCATGTACGTGATCCTGACGATCGCCGTGCTGTGCCTGGCGCTGGCGGCCGAGCGGCTGTGGGTGATCGGTCGCGCCGCTTCGGTCAACAGCCGCAAGCTGACGAACGACGTGCTGCGGCTGGTCGCGGTCGGGCACGACGCACAGGCGATCGAGCTGTGCCGGCAGGTCAAGGGCCCGGTGGCCGGGGTGGCGCAGGCGGTGTTGTCGCGCGGGTCGGCGGACGAGACGTCGCTGCAGAGCGCGGCCGACGGCGCTGCGATCGTCGCGCTGCCGCCCCTGTCGCGCCGGCTGCCGTTCCTGAACATCCTGGCGAACTCGGCCACGCTGCTGGGCCTGCTCGGGACCATCTTCGGCCTGACGACGGCGTTCTCGGCCGTGGGTGCCGCCGACCCGGCGCTGCGCTCGTCGTTCCTGGCCGCCGGCATCTCCCAGGCGCTGAACACGACGGCGCTCGGCCTGATCGTCGCGGTGCCGACGCTGCTGGCGCACGGATTCCTGTCCAGCCGCGTCGAGGTCCTGGCCGACGAGGCGGACGAGATGGGCGTGCGCCTGATCCAGTCGCTGGTGGCTCGTCGCGGCGGCACCACGCACAGCAAGGCGGCGTAGGGCGATGCCCGCGCGTGAACGCCGCCGCCGCGGGTTCCGGGAAGTGGTCGCCGACGACGTCGACCTGCTGCCCCTGATGAACCTGTTCGTGGCGCTGATCCCCATGCTCCTGGTCTCGGCGGTGTTCCTGAACATCACCGTGATCGAGATGAAGGCGCCCGGTGACGAGGACGCGCAGGCCCGCGCCGACCAGGCGCGCGAGGAGCTGGCCCTCTCGGTCACCATCTCGGCCGAGCGCTACGTGGTCGAGGGCAACGGCGTGCAGACCGTGTCCGTCCAGCGCGCCGACCCGGCGGCGGCCGCGCAGCTGGCCGCGGCGCTGGCCGCGATCGCCGGTGAGCATCCCGAGAACCACGACGTGATGATCGTCTCGCAGGCCGACACGCGCTACGAGGACATCGTCGGCGTCATGGACATCTCGCGCGAGGCCGGCCTGCCCGGCGCCTCGCTGCTGGCGGCGGACCGCGCCCTCAACTGACCGACGGAGGAGTGACGATGCCACTGCGAAAGGGACGACGCCGTCGCCGGTCGGCGGTGCAGGCGCCGCTGCGGCTGACGTCGATGATGGACATCCTGACCGTGCTGCTGCTGTTCCTGCTGAAGAGCTTCGTGGCCGAGGGCGAAGTGATCACGCCGGCGCCCGGCGTCAGCCTGCCCGAGTCGACCAGCGACACCGGCCCGGAATCGTCGGTGGTCGTGGCCATCCTCGACGACCGGATCCTGCTCGACGGCCGGCAGGTTGCCCAGGTCCCGGCCGGCGCACCCGGAGGCGACCTGCTGATCCCGGCGCTCGCCGAGCAGCTCGATCTCAGCCGCAGCCAGGGCGAGGCCATTGCCACGCGGCGCGGCGATGCGGATTCATATGCGCCGAAGCTCGCCATCCAGGGCGACCGCGACATCCCGTTCGCGCTCCTGCAGCGCGTGATGTACACCTGCAACCACAGCGGCTACGGCGACATCGCCCTGGTCGTGCTGGGAGCGTCCTGAGATGGCCGGCGCCCTCAATCCCGTCGACCGCGTCTACCACCAGCCCATCTGGGGCCGCACGGATCCCGCCCTGCGGCATGCGCTGGCCGGGTCGGCGGCCATCGGTTGTGTCGTGCTGCTGGCGATCCTCGTGGCGCCGGCGGTGCCGCCGCGCCCGGTGACGATCGAGCAGGTTCCCGAACGCATTGCGCGCCTGATCCTCGAGAAGCCGCGCCCGGCGGCGCCGTCGCGGGTCGAGCCGGCGCGCCTGCCGGAGCCGCGCCGGGCCGCGGCCCCGGTCGTGGCCGAGGCTCCGCGTCCGGCCGCCACGCCCGCCCCGGCGCCGCAGCCACGCACCGCGCCGCAACGGCGCGCCGAGCCCGCGCCGGTGGCGCCCGACCAGGGCGTGCGCGGCCGCGAGCAGGCGAAGTCCGAGGTGGCGGCCAACCTGCAGCAGGTCAGCGGTTCACTGGACAGGGCCCTCGGTGACCTGGCGCAGGCGCTGCCGAAGGCGGGGACCGCGCCCGGCGCCGCGGGCGGCCGCGGACCCGGCGGGCGGTCGCGGCAGGTGCGCGCGGCCCGCTCCGGTGACGAGGTGGGCGGTGTCGAGGGCCGGGTGCAACTGGGAGCCGTCGATGTCGGCGGGTCCGGGCTGGCCGGCGGCAGCGTGAGCATCGCGGCGCTCGGCGACCTGCAGACGAGCGGATCGGATACCGGCGGCGGCGCAACCGCGGACGCGGACGTGGCCGGCGCCGGGCCCGGCACCGGTTCGGCGGCCCGCAGCAACGCGGCGCTGCTGGCGGTCGTCCGGCGCTACGCGGCCGGCATCCAGTTCTGCTACGAGAACGAGCTCAAGCGCAACCCCGGCCTGCGCGGCAAGCTGGTGTTCAGCCTGACCGTGGACGCGACAGGCCGCGTCGCGGACGTGGCGGTCGTCGAGGATGCCCTGGGCGCCGGCGCTGTGGCCGACTGTGCGCTTGCGCAGATCCGCGACTGGAAGTTTCCGCCGGTCGACGCCGGCGTGACGACCTTCCGCGCGCCGTTCGTGTTCACGCCGCCGCAGTAGCGGCACGGCTGTTCGCGACTACCATGTGCTTGCGGTCCGTGCCCGCCACTCTCACCGCGGGAGACCGCCATGCCACGCCTTGTGTCCGTCGCCACCGCCGTTCCCGCCCACCGCATCGAGCAGACGGTCGCGGCCGCGTTCGCGCGCGCGAAGTTCGCCGCAGCGCTGCCCGACGTCGAGCGCCTGATGCCCGTGTTCACCCATGCGGGCATCGACACGCGCTACTTCGCCGTGCCCGCGGAGTGGTTCCTCCAGCCGCATGACCTGGCTGAGCGCAGCGCCATCTACGCGGTCGAGGCCACCAAGTTGTCCCAGCAGGCGTGCCTGGCGGCGATCGAGCAGGCCGGGCTGGCGCCCGCCGCCATCGACTACATCATCTACGTGAACACGACCGGGCTGGCGACGCCGTCGATCGACGCCCGCCTGATCAACCGGCTGGGATTGCGTCCCGACGTGCGTCGCACGCCCATCTGGGGCCTGGGCTGCGCCGGCGGCGTCGCGGGCCTGTCGCATGCCTACCACTACGCGCTGGCGCACCCGGGCGCCCGCATCCTGGTCGTCGCCGCCGAGCTCTGCGGCCTGACCTTCCTGCCCGACGACATGTCGACGGCGAACCTCGTCGCCACGGCCCTGTTCGCCGACGGCGTGGCCGCGGCGATCGTCTCCGGCGACGAGCATGCCGGCCCGGGCCTCGAGATCCTCGGCACGCGCAGCCGCCTGTATCCCGACTCGCTGGACGTGATGGGCTGGACCGTCCTGCAGGAGGGCCTGCAGGTGGTGTTCGCGCAGCGCATCCCCGACATCGTCCGCGAGACGGCCGCGGCGGAGATCGGCGACTTCCTGGTTGCGCACGGGTATGCGATCGCCGACGTCGACACCTTCCTGCTGCACCCGGGCGGCACCAAGGTGCTTGCGGCCTACGCCCAGGCCCTGGGCCTGGCGGCGGACCGGCTGGACCTGCCGCGCGGCGTCCTGCGGGACTACGGCAACATGTCGTCGGCCACCGCGCTGTTCGTGATCGAGCGCCACCTGCAGGAGCACGGCTTCGCGCAGGGCGGCCTGGGCCTGGTCTCGGCACTGGGCCCGGGCTTCTCCGCGGAGTCCCTCCTGCTGCGCACCTGAACCGCCCCGCCAGGCGCCCGCGATTCGCTCGGTCCTGCGCCCGTCCCCGTGCTATGGTGGGCGGGCCCCGTACACGACACCATCCATCTTGCGCAAGGAAGGCGGTCGCCATGGTGGGACCATTGCCGCTGCGCCCGGTGGCCGGACTGTTGGCCGCGATGTTCTCTCTGGCCACGGTCCCCGCGGCGCACGCCGCCCGCGGTGAGGCCACCCGTTCACCGGTCATCGCCCGTCACGGCATGGTCTGCGCCGCGCAGCCGCTGGCCGTGCAGGCGGGGCTGGACATCCTCAAGGCGGGCGGCAGCGCCGTCGACGCCGCGATCGCCGTCAATGCCTGCCTGGGGCTGATGGAACCGACGGCCAACGGCATCGGCGGCGACCTCTTCGCCATCGTCTGGGATCCGGCCACCGGCAGGCTGCACGGGCTCAATGCCTGTGGACGGTCGCCGCGGTCGCTCACGGCGGACATGGTGCCGCCCGAGCCCGACGGGACCATCCCGCTGTTCTCACCGTGGTCGTGGAGCGTGCCCGGGTGCGTGGACGGCTGGGCGCACCTGCACGCACGGTTCGGTCGCCTGCCGCTGGCGCAGGTGCTGGCGCCGGCGATCCGCTATGCGCGCGAGGGCTTTCCCGTCTCGCCGGTGATCGCGTCCGATTGGGAGCGCGGCGCGCGGCGGTTCGCGTCGTTCCCGGGATTCGCCGAGGTCTTCCTGCCGGGCGGCCGCGCCCCGCGCGAGGGCGAGCTGTTCCGCAACCCGGCGCTTGCCGGCACGCTCGAACTGGTCGCCGCCGGCGGCGCCGATGCCTACTATCGCGGTCCCGTTGCCGAAGCCATTGTCCGCTACTCGATGGCGAACGGCGGACGCTTCACGCCCGAGGATTTCGCGCGCCACGCCTCGGAATGGGTCGAGCCGGTCTCGACGAGCTACCGCGGCTGGGACGTCTGGGAGTTGCCGCCGCCCGGCCAGGGCCTGGCCGCGCTGCAGCTGCTGAACATCATGGAGCTGTTCGACCCGCAGGCGATGGGCCGCGACTCGGCCGACTTCTGGCACGCGTTCACCGAGGCCAAGAAGCTGGTGTTTGCCGACCGCGCACGCTACTACGCGGATCCCGACTTTGCGCAGGTGCCCGTCAGCGGCCTGTTGTCGAAGGACTATGCGCGGGAGCGCGCGGCCGCGATCGACATGGCGCGGGCCGCGCCGGTCGACTGGCCCGGCGATCCGGCGCAGCTGGGCCGCAAGGAGACCACCTACCTGTGCACGGCCGACGAGTCGGGCCTGATGGTCTCGCTGATCCAGTCGAACTACACTGGCTTCGGTTCCGGCTACGTGATCCCCGAACTGGGCTTCTGCCTGCAGAACCGGGGCAACCTGTTCGACCTGCGACCGGGCCGGCCGAACTCGCTGGAGCCGGGCAAGCGGCCGTTCCACACGATCATCCCCGCCTTCGTGACGAGGGACGGGCAGCCGCTCATGGCCTTCGGGCTGATGGGCGGCGACATGCAGCCGCAGGGACACGCGCAGGTGATCGTCAATCTGGTCGACTTCGGGATGAACCTGCAGGAGGCTGGCGACGCCATCCGCTTCCACCACACCGGCTCGAGCGAGCCGACCGGCACGACGATGGAGGGCGGTGGCGTGCTCCACATCGAGGACGGGCTGCCCGCGGCCGTGCTCGAGGAGCTGGCTCGGCGCGGGCACCGCCTGGAGGACGAGCCCGTCGGGGCGTACGGCGGCTACCAGGCGATCTTCCGCGATCCGGAAACGGGCACCTACACGGGAGCAACCGAGAAGCGCAAGGACGGCTGCGCGGCGGGCTACTGAGGGCCGTTTGCCAGCGCGGCGACCACGGCGAACGCGAGCTCGCGCGCGACCGCCGGCGTGACGTGGCGGGGATCGTCGAAGTTGGCGCGGTCAGCGGTCAACGGACCGGGCACGTCCAGGTCCAGCACGCGGCCCAGGCGCGCCAGTTCGCGCCTGTGGAGCGCGGACTCCGCCGCGAGCCCATGTCCGTCCAGCAGCGCGCGGTAGTCGTCGTGCGACGGCGGCAACACGAACAGCAGGTCGATGCCCTCGGCCCGGCAGTATTCCGCCACCTCCTCCAGCCGGGACAGCAGCACGCGCGGTCGCGCCCAGCGCCGCCAATGCAGTTCGGCGCCGGGACCCAGCTGGTAGTCCCAGAATTCCTCGCGCGACATCGGCGGCAGCTGGTCGACGAAGGTGCGTCCCGTGGCGGCCGTGGCCAGCACCAGCAGGCTGGCCTTCGTCACCAGCGGCGACAGGTAGTAGGAGGGCAGGTCGCGGCTGACCTGGCGGGCGGTCGGCAGGCGGTTCATGCGGTTCAGTTCGTTGTACATGCTGAACGGCAACCCGAAGACGACCTGGCGCAGCCGCGTGGTCCCGGCCGCCAGCCAGAAGGTGTCGATGGCTTCCGGCAGCGTGCCGCCGCCGCAGGCGAAGTTGAAGACGTCGGGGCGCCCGGCCTCGGCGAAGTACGCGTCGCGCAGCAGTTCGGCGCGGCTGTCGCCCAGCACGATGGCGGGCTTCGGCGCCCGGCGGTAGGCCAGGATCTTGTGGATCTGGTAGTCGACCACCGAGGCCACCTGCTCGCGCGGCAGCCCCAGGTCGAGCCAACCGTTCCGCCCGAACGGGTCGACCACGACGTTCAGCGCCGCCACACCGGCCAGCAGCGCCGCCAGCGTCGCCAGCAGGCGTCGCAGGTATCGACCATGGGTTGCTGCCGAATGTTCCAGGATCGTCCCCTCAGAACCGGTAGTAGAGAAACTCCATCACGCGCGAGAGCTGGACCACGGCCACGGCGCCCAGGGTCGCGACGGCCAGCGCCCAGCGCATGTCCGGGCGCCAGGCCTGCAGGCGACCGCTACCGGGCCGCCAGATTCCGTCGCCGCCATCGCCGGGCGACCGCGGGTCCAGCGCCAGCCCGGTCCAGGCAAACAGGCGCGGCGTTTCCGGCAGGTGGCGGCAGACGATCCACAGCCCAACGAGCCATGGCACGCCATGGAGGTCGAAGCTGCCCGCATGCAGCCCGCTGAAGCTCACCCACGGCGACAGGAACCCGAGCGTTCCGGCCAGCCGCGCATCCAGCACCGCGCCCTCGAGTCCGGCCGCTCCGCGCAGCATCGCCATGGCGCCGGCGAGCGTGTCGGTCCGGAAGAGGTCGCGGGCGACGACCACCAGCGCGAACGTCAGCAGCGAGCCGGCCGTGACCTCCCAGGCGGCGGGCGGCCGTTGCGAAAGGCGGTCCCGCAGTCGCCGCCAGGCCAGGTTGACCAGCAGCAGCAGGCCGTGGACGAAGCCCCACAGCGCGAAGTTCCAGCCCGCGCCGTGCCACAGGCCGCCCAGCGTCATCACCAGCATGAGGTTCAGCCAATGGCGCGGCGCCCCGCGCCGGTTGCCGCCCAGCGGGATGTAGAGGTAGTCGCGCAGGAATCGCGACAGCGTCAGGTGCCAGCGCCGCCAGAAGTCGATGATGCCGGTGGCCTGGTACGGCGTGTCGAAGTTCATCGGCAGCCGGTAGCCGAAGCACCACGCCAGGCCCATCGCCATGTCGCAGTAGCCGGAGAAGTCGAGGTAGAGCTGGAACGTGTAGGCCAGGGCGCCGCCCCAGGACTCGAAGAAGGTGATCGTGGCGCCGCGATCGGCGGCCTCGAACACCGGCGTGGCGTAGGCGGCGACGCCGTCGGCCAGCACCGTCTTCTTGAACAGGCCCAGCAGAAACAGGCTCAGTCCGGCGGCCAGCAGCGCGCGGACGGACGCGGGCGGCGCCGGCGCGCGGAACTGCGGCGCCAGCTCCTGCTGCCGGACGATGGGCCCGGCGATCAGCTGCGGGAAAAACGACACGAACAGCGCGAAGTGAAGAAGGTCGTGTTCGGCAGGCGCGCCACGGTGGACGTCGACCAGGTAGGAGAGCTGCTGGAACGTGAAGAACGAGATGGCCAGCGGCAGCACGATGGCGCCCAGGTGCGCGTCGAAGCCGGCCAGTCCGCGTACCGTCTCGAGCAGCCAGCCCGCGTACTTGAACCAGGCCAGCGCCGCCAGGTTCAACGCCACGCCCGTGGCAACCAGGGCCCGGCCGCCGCGCCGCCGCTCCAGCGCCCGGCCGAGCGCGTAGTTCGTCCCGATGGAGCCGAGGATCAGGGCCAGGTAGCGAGGTTCCCACCAGCCGTAGTAGGCCAGCGATGCCAGCAGCAGCCAGCCCAGCGAGGCCCGCGCCAGGCCGCGCCCGCGCAGCCACCAGTAGCCGCCAAGCGCCACGGGCAGGAACGCGAAGAGGAAGATGTGCGAGTTGAACAGCACGCGCGCCCCTACTGGTGCAGGCGCACCAGGAACGGCAGTTCCTGGTCCAGGGGATCGGCGGCCCGGGCCTGCCGCAGCAGCGCCAGGCCGCCTTCGCGATCGCCGTCCAGGAGCAGCGCCAGCGCTGCGGTCACCAGGCGCTGGCTGGCGGCGGCCACCTGCAGCCGCGCAGGGTCGGCGACGTTGGTGAACACGCCGGCCGGGTCCACGCGCGCGGCGCCCAGCAGCCGGAGGTTGCGCACCAGGTTGTGCTCGTCCAGGCAACCGCGGGCGAAGAACTCGGTGTAGGAGCGGTCATCGGTATTGACCGGCGCGCCGGCCGTCAGCCGCGCGACTGCGGCGGCATCCAGGACCAGCAGCGATGCCAGGTGGTGCGGCTCGGTGTGGAACGTCTGGTCGCGCCCGAGCGAGGCGGCGCGCACCGTCCACTGCGCGAAGTCGGGCTGCAGAGGCGTCATCGTGCCCAGCAGCACGGCGTGGTACTGGCCCAGCCAGACCGAGCCCTCGGGGAATGCCTCGTGGAACGTGCGGATGATGCCCAGCAGCTCCCGTTCGCCCAGCTTGTGGAGCGGCAGGTACTGCGAGAGCATGCCGCCGGGAGCCAGGCGGTCGCGGCAGAGCTCGAACCACTCCCGCGTGTAGAGCGCGCCGGAGCCCAGGATCGGGTGCGTCGGGTCGCACGAGATCAGGTCGTAGCGCCCGGACGAGCGCTGCAGGTGCCGCCGTCCGTCCCCGGGCGCCAGACGCAGGCGCGGGTCATGCGCCACGTCGCGGTTCAGGTCGCGGTAGTGGGATGCGGCCTCGCGCAGGCCGGGCACCAGTTCGGCACATTCGAGCACCTCCAGGCCCGGATGGGCGGCGATGGCCGAGGCGGTCACGCCCATGCCGAACCCGACCACCAGCACGCGGCGCGCGTCCAGCCCGGCCAGGTACGGCAGGTGGCCGACCAGGCGCACCACCTTGTAGGCGTCGTAGGACGAGCCGATCACGGCGCTGTTGTCGACGAACGAATACTTGGTGGCCGACGGTCCGCCGCCGTCGCGCGCCACCGTAAGCGTGCCCTCGATCGATTCGCGATAGTGAAGGATCTGGCGCCCGAAGCGCGCGACCGACGGTGGCAGGACCGGAACGGCCGGCGACAGGACCGCGACCGCCAGCAGCACCACGGCCGCCGCCGCCGGCGCCAGCTGCGCAGGCCCGCGGCGGGCGCCGCCGAACGCGCCGCGGACGGCCAGCAGCGCCGCCGCGCCCAGGACCAGCGACGCCAGCAGCAGCACCGAGCGCACCGCGCCCAGCAGCGGCAGCAACGCGAACGTCGCCAGCAGCGGCCCGACCACCGAGCCCGCCGTGTTGACGGCCAGGCCCAGGCCGAAGTCGCGTCCCACGGAGCGCCGGTCGCGCACCAGCAGGCGGCAGGCCAGCGGCAGCGCGTAGCCCGCGCAGGCGGCCGGGGGCAGCACGACCAGCAACGCCGCCACCAGCGGCACGACGAGCACGCGCAGGAAGGGATCGGCCAGCGCGGCCTCGAAGGGGAACAGGAGGACCTGCGGCAGGCGCGCAGCCAGTGCCGTGGCGGCGACCGTCACGACGGCCAGCAGCAGCACGACGCGCGCCAGCGCCTGATGGCGACGGTCGGCCGCGGGCGGCCGTCGCGCCAGCCAGGCGCTGCCGACGAACGAGCCGGCGATGGCCATCGCCGACACCAGCGCGAACGTGTAGCTGGTGTTGGTGAAGTAGACGCGGAACAGGCGGAACCACAGCGCCTGCAGGCCCAGGCTGGCCAGGCCGCAGACGAAGGCCACTACGAGCACGTCGCGCCGCGCGATGCCCGGCACGCGGGTGGCGGCGCCCGCGCGCGACCTCGCCGCCGGCACGGCTGCCGCCGGCTCGACCGCGCGTGTCGATACGGGCCGGGCCAGCAGCATCGCCGCCAGCGCCAGGTCCAGCCCGCCGGCCAGCAGCACGGTACCCCGCTGGCCCAGCGCCCCCAGCAGCACCAGCCCGGTCGCCAGCGCGCCGCTGGCGCTGCCAAGGGTCTCGACCGCGTAGAGCCGCCCCAGCGCCACGGTCAGTGGTGCGTCCCCGACGGACACCAGCCGGCCCAGGACGGGAAACACGCCGCCCATCAGGAAGGTCGGCACCAGCAGGAGCGCGATCGCCAGCGTCCACTCGGCGGCCACCGGCAGCGACCCGGATCGGGTGGCGACGATGCCGGCCAGCGCGAGGCCACCGGTGGCCGTCACGCCGATACCGGCCAGGAGCAGGGCCAGCAGGCGCCCCGGCCGTGCCGAGAGGTCGACGTGGCGTCCCCACCACCAGGCGCCGGCGCCCAGCCCCGCCATGAACGTGCTGAGGACCGCCGTCGCCGCGGCGACCGTCGCGCCCAGCCCTAGAGCCATTTGGCGGTGCCAGCAGACCTCGAAGGCCAGGAAGGTGAAGCCGGACAGGAAGGCCACCGGCAGCAGGCGCGGGTCGCGGCGTTCGGGCGTCATGTCGCTCGCAGGCGCTGGCGTGGAGGGAGAGCCGGGCCGGCAGGCACGATGGCCGCCCCCGGGCAGGGAGCGGCCATCATAGCATCGCGTGGCGGGGACGGGAACCGCTGCCGTGCAGGCAGCGAAGCTACTTCCGGATGGCCCCCATCACCGTCTCCTTGTCGATCTTCTTCGTGCAGAAGAACCAGTCGTGGCAGGTGATGTCCTCCTTGCCGTCCATGCGGTCCTTCGCCACGCCGCAGGAGCCGGCCGGCGGCACGATCACGTCGTCGCCCGGGCGCCAGTCCGCCGGCGTCGCTACGCCGAACGCGTCGGCCGCCTGCAGGGCCTGCACCACGCGCAGCAGCTCGTCGAAGTTCCGGCCCAGGCTGAGGGGGTAGTAGATGATCGTGCGGATGACGCCCTTCGGGTCGACCACGAACACGGCGCGCACGGCCTTGGTGGTGCTCTCGCCCGGCTGGATCATCCCGTAGGCCTTGGCCACATCCATCGTGATGTCCTCGATCAGCGGGAACGTGACCTCGACGTCCTTCATGCCCTTGTAGACGATCTTCTCCTTGATCGTGCGCAGCCAGGCGATGTGGCTGTAGAGGCCGTCCACCGAGAGCCCGACGAGCTTCGTGTTGTAGCGCGCGAACTCGTCCTGCATCGTGGCGAAGGTCATGAACTCGCTGGTGCAGACGGGCGTGAAGTCGGCCGGGTGGCTGAACAGGATGACCCAGCTGCCGGCGTACTGCGCCGGGAAGTTGATCTCGCCCTGGGTGGTGACGGCCTTGAAGGCGGGGGCCTGGTCGCCGATGCGCGGCATGGCGGAGGTGGCGGTCGTGTTCTCCATGGATTCACTCCCTTGGTCGGGGGTCGTGCCCGCCGGTGGCTCCGGCAGCGGGCGTTTGGGCTTTCGTATTCCAAGGGCAGCATTTGTTCCCGAACCGGCTGAGTTTGCATTGTATTTATAATCAACGACTTACAAGTTCACGCCCATCACCGGAGTCCGGCCTGCACCGAAATATCGGAACATGACAGCGATATATCGTCGTTCATCGACATTTCGGTGCTCGAGGCCGGCGCCGTCAACAACGCCGGAGCGTGATCGCGGTCACGGACGAACGGATCTGATCATGACTACTATCATCATCACCTGTGAGCAATGTCATGGCCCGGAACGTGAGGAGATCCCCATGAAGACGAACGTCGGCGGACTCGATCGCATCGCGCGGATCGCGGCAGGCGGCGCGCTGGTGGCGTGGGCTGGCTTGCTGAACGGCCCGGTGTGGGCCTGGATGGGCGCGGTGCCTCTGGCCACGGGACTGGCCGGGTGGTGCCCGCTGTACCTGCCGTTCGGACTGCGCACCTGCAGCGTGAAGTCGCGCTAGGGCACGACCGTGAAGAGCGGGGACGCCGCCCACTGACCGTGGGCGGCGGACCGCGTCCTTCGCACCTATCTTGGCCCGGGGGCCCGATGGCATGGCAGGCCCGCGCCTGTCGCCCCGCACCACCGGACCCGGAAGGTCGCCCCTCATGCACACGCCCGCCTCCCTGCTCGACCTGCACGAGCGCACCCATCGCAACGTGCGCGGACTGCTCGAGCACTGCGTCGCGCTCGACGCGGCCGAACTGAACCGCGAGCTGCCCGGCTTCGGCTACCCGACCGTGCGCCTGCAGCTGCACCACATGATCGGTGCCGAGGAGTACTGGGTCGGCGTCCTGGTCGGGATCGTCGACCCCGACGATGACGACACGGCGTTTCCCGACATCGACGCGCTGGAAGCCTGGCGGGCGCGGGTCGCCGCCGCGACGCAGGCGTACCTGCGCGGCGTGACGACCGAGACGCTCAACCACGCACGCGCGCATGCCACCTGGGGTGACCGCACGCGCGTCTTCGCGCCGGCGCGCGCCATCCTGCGCACGCAGACGCACCACTACCAGCACCAGGGCCAGGTGCTGGCGATGTGCCGGCTGCTCGGCAAGCCCGGTGGTGGCCTCGATTTCCCGCTGGACTGACCGCGAAGCCGCGGGCGCCGGGAGCCGCCGGCCGACTCGTCAGGCGTCGGCGCCGACAGTTCCCGATCGCCGCAAGTGGCGCCACAGCGCCGCTGAGGAGACGGCTGCGGCCACGAACAGCCCGAACGCCAGCCAGAACACCGCGCGCAGGCCCCACAGTTCGTAGACGGCGTAGCCGGCCAGCGGCCCGATGGTGCCGCGGATGCCCACCATCGCCACATGGATGCCCTGGTAGTAGCCGCCCTGTCCTGGCGGCGCGAAGGCCATGCTGCCCACGTTCCAGGTGATGTTCACGCCGGCCATGCCGACCGTGTAGACGGCGAACGCCAGGTACACCAGCGGCAGCGCGGCGCCGATGCCCGCCACGCCCGCCGCGTCCAGCGCCACCGGGAAGAACGCCAGGACCAGGAACGCCACCGCGCACAGCCGCACCGGGTGGTAGCGGTCCATGACGCGCCCCATCAAGGGGGCCAGCAGGGCGACGCCGCTCTGCCCCACCAGCACGCGCGCGGTGGAGATCTCGGCATAGTTCAGCTTCAGCTGGTCGGCCAGGAACACCGGCACGACCGGGCTCAGGCACATGAACGCCGCGCCGTAGGTCATGAAGTTGGCCTCGAACCAGTTGAAGGCGCGGTCCTCGCGGTAGATGCGCATGGCATCGGCGAACGGGCGCGCCACGCCGCGCCAGATGCGCCCGGGCCGGAACGGTCCCACCGCCAGGGCGGGCAGCGGGAACGGGCTGCGCAGGCGGAACGGCGTCACGTCAGCGGGCGTGCCGGCCGGCACCGGCGCGCGCGACAACAGGAACAGGTAGAGGAAGCCGCACACGCCCAGCGCGGCATAGACCACGCGGAACGACGCGGGGTCGTGGTCCAGCACGCGCCCGAGGCCCAGCGAGGCCAGCACGGCGACACCGTTCTGGATCCCCGTACCCCAGCCGAAGTAGCGGCCGCGCAGGGTGGGACGGAAGTTCTGCTCGAAGATGCTGTTCTGCGCCGGGTAGACCATCGCCGCGAACGTGTAGACGACAGCCAGCAGCACCGACATCTGCACCGCGTCCTGCACCAGCAGCGTCAGCACCATCACCAGGCGGCCCATGATGCCCGCCCACACCAGGTAGCGCCGGCGCTGCCCGCGCGTGGCCAGCAGGTGCCCCCAGTACAGCGCCAGGAACATGCCCAGGTTGTCGAGGATCGCCGAAAGGGTGATGAGCCCCGCCGAGGCGCCGAGGCTTTTGGCCAGCACGTAGGGAATCAGCAGGTAGCCGGACCACCACAGGCCCTGCAGGACCGCGCCCGGCAGGAACAGGCGCAGCGTGGCGCGTTCGAGGGGCGTGGGCGGGGGACGGCGTGTCCCGTGTCCTGTCGGTCCCGCACCGTCCGCCATCACGGCGTGGCGGCGGTCGGGGTCGGCGCGGTCGGGGTCGGCGCGGTCGGCGCGACGGGCGCGACCGTAGCGACCGGCGGTGGCGACAGGATCAGTTCCTGCAACTCGGGAGCCAGGATGCCCAGGATCGCCACCGGCAGCGAACTGGTGAACCCGTAGCGGTCGGCCTGCTCACCCGGAACGTACGCGGTCAACACGCCGTAGAAGCGGTCGCCGATCAGGAAGGCGAACGTCGAAGTCCGGTTGATGGCCTTCGAACTGATCTCGTTGCCGCGCGAGTCGTAAGTTGTCGAACGGTTGTCACCGGTGCCCGTCTTGCCGCCGACGGCGATGGGCGTTCCATCCGGGGCTTTATAGGCGCCCTTCAGGCGCACCGCGGTGCCGCCCTCGACGATGCCCACCAGTTCGGGCCGCACGGCCTCGGCGATCTCGCGCCGCAGCACGCGTTCTCCCCGCCCCGGCGCCCGCTGCAGGCGCGTCTCGAACGGCGTGCCGGCACCGAAAGTCATGCCCTTGATGCGGACCGGCGGATGGCGCATGCCGCCGTTGACGATGATCCCGACCAGCTCGGCCAGGGCGGCGGGACGGTCCGCGCTGCTGCCGATCGACGTGGCGTAGGAGGGGACCAGTGACTCGAACGGGTAGCCCAACCGCTTCCACCGCGCGTGGATCGACGTGAAGGCGTCGACCTCCATCAGCGTCTGGATGCGCCAGTCCTGGCCCCGCTTCTGCCGCACCTTGAACAGCCACGAGTACGCTTCCTGCCGAGCCTCGGCGCCGGCCTTGACCACCTCGGCATACTTCTGGCCGGGGTGTGCGCGCAGGTGGGCCAGCAACCACAGCTCCAGCGGGTGCACACGGCAGATGTAGGCCCGGTCCTGCAGGGAGAACGCGTCCGCCGAGTAGCGATCGTAAAGGTCGCGCAGCGCCTTGTCCGCCAGCTTCGAGCCCTGCAGGTGCGCGAGCATCCAGTCGCGGAACTCGTCGAAGTCGGCGTCTGGGACCACCGAGCGGTGCACCACGGCCAGCTTCGTCGGCGCGCGCGACATGTTGTCGAGCAGCAGCTCGACCTGCTCGTCCGCGGTCAGGTCCTTGTACTTGCGGAAGAACTGGCCCAGGAAGACCTGGCCCTCGCGGTCGGCGAAGCGCTGCAGGTACTCCAGGCGGCGCGGGTCATCCTTGTCCTGGAGCAGCTCGGGCAGCGACTCGTGCCGCGCCAGCTCGTAGCGCACGATATCGCGCATCATGCGGATGAAGACCAGGTTGATCGAGCGGCGCAGGCCCTCGCGCACGGTCACGACGCGGTGGTTGTCCTCGGGATCGAAGTTCGAGAAGCGGTGCTGCCCGCCACCGGTGAAGAACGTCTCGTCCGGGCTGCAGGAGTAGGCGCGGTTCAACGCCACGTCCAGGACGGCGGCCAGCGCCGTGTCGCCGCCGGCGCTGAAGTAGTCGACGGCCCACCTGGTCAGGCGGTCCGACCCGGCCACCTGGACGGCGCGCAGCGAGTCCGGCCCCATGACCGACAGGCGCGCCTGCAGTTCCGCGATGCACTCGAGATAGGTCACCAGCGTCCGCAGCTTGGCCGTCGAGCCGAGCTCCAGCTTGACGCCCTCGTTGATGTTCAGCGGCTGGTTGTAGTTATCGACCTGGACGCGCAGGACATCGATGTCGTCGGCATGCTCGTAGAGCGTGAAGCTGTAGATGACCTGGCGCGGGTCCCCACGCTCGAGCAGGCGGAAGCCGCGCAGCCCGTGGGCGTCGAGGAACTCCGGGTCGCCCATCTTCGACAGCACGCGCGTGACCCCTTCCTGGGCGTCGCGGTCGAGCGTCGTGTGCACGATCAGGTCCAGGCGATCCAGGTCGTACAGCTGGGGAACGTCCAGCAGGGTCAACAGGCGCGGCCGGACCGCATTGGACGCCTTCAGCTCGACGTAGTTCGCGCGGCGCTTGCCGGGGTCCGTCGGCTTGAGCACCAGCTTCTGCGACAGTGCCGCCTCGAGCAGGTCTTCCGGGATGACGCCCTCGCGGCCCAGTACGTTCAGGAACTCGTTCGTGCGCTCCTCGAGGGCGTCGCGCTTGGGATCCAGGTAGTAGCCGGGCCGGCGCTGCGCGAGCAGAAGGCTCAGCATCTGCTTGTAGGCCAGGCCGCGGGCCTTCAGGTCGGGCTTCGCGTCCGGCGCCGGCGCCAGCAGGCGGTTGACCTTCTCGAACTCGGCGCCGTACCAGGCTTCCACGCCGTCACCCACGCCGATGACCTCGCCGTGGCCCGGCACGGCGCCCAGCGGCAGCGAGTTGATGTACTCGGTGACGATGCGCTGGCGGGCGGCCATCGTCTCCTCGCCGTGCAGGTACGCGCGCAGCGAGGCGCTGGCGACCTGCCGGAATTTCTCGCCCACGGACGAGGTCCGTCCCTCGGGTGAGTGCCGGTACTTCTCCATCTGCGTGGCCAGGGTGCTGCCGCCGGACACGCGCTGCTCGGGGTCCAGCTGCTGGATGCCCAGTTGCAGCACCGAGCGCGCCAGCCGGTCCCACTCGATGGCCGGGTTGCGGTAGGGGTAGTTCGGGTCCAGCAGCTCGCGGTTCTCGATGAACAGGAGCGACTGCACGACCAGGTCCGGCACGGCGGCAAAGTCGGCGTAGGTGCGCACGGGGCGGCGTGCGTCGTACATGGGCTCGTCGTCGTCGGCCATCAGCACCAGGCCGGCGCGCGTCTTCTCCCAGTACGTCGTGAACAGGCCCTTGTCGGTCAGCTCGCGCATGCGCTCGGACCAGCGCGCCTGCGACTGCATCACGAAGCCGCGGGTGGTCGCCCTCTCGACGAACGCGGGAATGCGCACGTAGCCGTGCCGGATGTCGAAGGGGCCGTCCTCGGGGAAACCGATGGCGTCGCTCGGGCCGGCCTGGACCTCCCAGGTCAGGTCCGCAGCCAGCCGGCTGATGTGACGCGCCTGCTCGCGTGAGGTCTTCATCTCCCTCGCGACCAGCACGACCGAAGCGATGACAAGCAGCACCACGACGCCGATGACCAGGCGTCCGATCAGGCCCGGCCTCCAGTCGAGGCGGGCGCGGGGCAGATTGACCACGGAGCTCCTCTCCCGATCGTTCCTGAAGCGACCCCAAACACGGAGTATACTGCGTTGCAGTCAAGGCCGTGAACGGCGATTGCTGGGGACTATCGGCAGCCGTGGCCGCGGCTTCAGGTGCCGGACAAGGAGGGGCGATGGCCAGGGAGGGATCGGCCGGGGCGCGCGACGCCCCCGAGGACAACCCGTATGCGCTGCCTTCGGGAGGCGCCGGGCGCCGCCGCCTGCGTCGGACTGCGCGCCTGGTGGGCGGGCTCGCTGCCGCCGCCGCGCTGGCCTCGGTTCTCGCGGTGCTCTTCTGGCGCTTCGCGCCGCCGCCCCTGTCGGGCGTCATGGCCGAGCGCTGGTTGGACGCTCGCCGGGACGGGCGACCGTGGCGGCTGGAGTACCAATGGGTGCCACGCCGCGGGATCGCCCGGTCGCTGCCCCTGGCCGTGATTGCGGCCGAGGACCAGCGCTTCTTCCGCCACCGGGGCTGGGATACCGACGCCATCCGCGACGCCCTGGCGGAGGCCCGGGAGGGTGGCCGCCGCCGCGGCGCCTCGACCATCAGCCAGCAGGTCGCCAAGAACCTGTTCCTGTGGAGCGGCCGCAGCTGGCTGCGCAAGGGGCTGGAGACCTGGTACACGTTCTGGATCGAGCTGCTCTGGCCGAAGGAGCGCATCCTCGAGATGTACCTGAACCTGGCCGAGTGGGACGAGGGGGTGTTCGGCGTCGGCGCCGCCTGCCGCGTCCACTACGGCGCGACGCCCGACCGCCTGGACCGTGCGCGGGCCGCCCGCCTGGCGGCGGTGCTGCCAAGCCCGCTGCGGATGGACGCGGGCCGCCCGTCCGCCTACGTGCTGAAGCGCCAGGGGCAGATCCTGGACCAGATGGGCCGCCTGGAGGGCTCCGCATTCGCGGCGCCGCTGGCGGCCTGGTAGGGGCCGGGCGGTTCCCGGCCCCCCGAAGGCGGCGCCACCGCGCCTACTCGTCGACCTCGACCTCTTCCTCGATCTCGACCTCGCGCCCGGGCGAGGCCTTGTCGTCGTCAGGCAGGCGCGAGCCTTCCAGTTCCTCGGCGTTCTCTTTCGTGTCCTCGCGGAGGATGGCGATCTCCTCGGTCGCGGCGGACTTGCCGGGTTCGGCCTTCGCGTCGGCGGGCGCCACCACGGCGACCTCGGTCTTCTGGCCGTCGAGCTCGACGACCTTGATCTCGCGCACGATGACCACGCGGTCCTCGTGAAGCAGCTCCCAGCCCGCCGCCAGGCCCACGGGGACGACCCAGAACGCCCGGCCGCGGATCATCCGGCGCGCGACGCGCCGGCGGACGCGACGGCGGATGCGGCGCCGCACGCGCCGACGCTGGCGACGGCGGCGGGCGGGCGTGGACGCGTCGGCCAGGGCCGGCAGCACGGTCAGCGAGACGGCGCCGGCCACCAGGCCGGTCAGGAACTGCCTGCGGTTCATGGGAGCCTCCTCGGCGATTCGGATCGGGACGCGCTCGGTCGCATGCGCGGGCGGGCATGGCGATCGCCGTCCGCATGCAAGGGCGAGGCCAGCTTCTGCCGCCGACGCCGCGCGCGGCAACCCGAAACCGTGAAACATGTTGCCGCCGTTTTCGTCCGTTCGGGCCCGCCGCCGTCGGTCCCGCCGGGTACCGGGAGGTACACGCCTGTTCCCGCGCCGGGCGACCGGATGCCGCCACCGGCTGACAGGACCCCGTCGCGCCCTTATGATGCCGCGCTCACGCGCGGCCGTGCCGTCGTTCCCGGAGCGTCCCTTGCGCCAGTACCTCTCACTGCCCCGCACCGTCCATGTCCTGTGCCTGGGCGTGCTCATCAACCGGGCCGGCACGATGCTGGTGCCGTTCTTGACGCTCTACCTGCAGAGCCGGATCGGGCTGGGCATCGAGACGGCCACCCGCGTCATGGGGGCCTACGGCGCCGGCGCGCTGGTGGCCGCCATCCTGGGCGGGCACCTGGCCGACCGCTTCGGGCGCAAGCGCGTGATGGTGGGCAGCCTGGTCGGCGGCGCCGCGATCCTGGGGCTGTTCCCGCTCCTGCACGCGCCCTGGCAGGTGGCGGTCGGCCTGTTCGTGTTCGCGTCGGTCGGCGAGATGTACCGTCCCGCCACGCAGGCGATGATCGCCGACCTGGTCGAACCCGGGCGGCGCCCGGCCGCCTTCGCGTTGATGTACGTGGCGGTGAACCTGGGCTTCGCCATCGCGCCGGTGATCGGCGGGCTGCTGGCGGCCACCAGCTTCCGGTGGCTGTGCTGGGTCGACGCGCTGACCAATGCGGCCTATGCGCTGCTGCTGCTGGGGCTGGTGCGCGAGTCGCGGCCGGCGCCGTCGGCGGCCGGCGCCGTCGACCGGAGCGGGGCGGTCATCGCCGGGGCGGTCGACGGCCACGTCGGCACGGCCGCCGCCATCGGCGCGATCCTGCGCGACGGCACGATGCTCGCCTTCTGCGCCGGCATCGTGCTGGTGGGGCTGTCGTTCATGCAGGTCGCCTCGACGTTCCCGCTCTACCTGGGCCAGTTGGGCATCGACGCGAAGCAGTACGGGCGCATCATCGCCGTCAACGGCCTGATGATCACGGTGCTGCAGCTGCCATTCGCGTCCCTGGTGTCGCGCTGGCGTCGCGACCTGGTCATGATCGCCAGCGGCGTGGTGCTGGGCGTGGGCTTCTTCCTGAACGCCTTCGCGCGCACACCGTGGCAGTTCACGGCCGTGGTGGTGGTCTGGACCCTGGGTGAGATGCTGAACGCCGTGTTCGCGCCGACCATCGTCTCGGACCTGGCGCCGCCGGCCCTGCGCGGCCGCTACCTGGGCGTGTTCACGATGTGCTTCTCGAGCGCGGCCATGTTCGGCGCGCCGCTGGGCGGGCTGGTGCTGGCGCGCGGCGGCGGGCTGGCGCTGTGGACGGCGGTGCTGCTGTTGGGGCTGGGCGCGGCGGCGTTCTCGGCGGTGGCGGCGCCGGGGATCCGGCGGCGGACCGGGGGGCCGGAGGCGTCGCCGGTTTGACCGGGCGGCCGGGCGATACTATCGTCGCCGGTTGTTACGCGATTAACATGACGCCGGGAGCCCGTGATGCCGCCGACTCGCCGTTTCAGGCTGATTCCGGGAGCCGTGACCGTTCTGGGCCTGCTCTTGGCACTGGGGGTCCCGGCCGCGCGGGCGCACGGCGTGCGGACCGAGGTCCTTGCCGGCCCCACCAGCGTGGTGACGGTCACGCACGATGACGGCAGTCCGCTGGCCGACACGCCGTTCACCGTGCTGGCGCCCGAGGGAGCGGGCCCGTTCCTGACGGGCAGGACCGATGCCCACGGTCGGGTGGCCTTCCAGCCGGACCGGCCGGGCGCCTGGAAGGTGCGGGTGGCGGGAGCCGACGGCCACGGTGCGGTGGTCACGGTCGCCGTCGACAGCGCCGCGCTGGCGGCACCGGCGACCGGCGCGACGGTCGCGACCCACCACGCGCACGAGCACGACCACGCGCACGATGAAGCACACGTCCACGCCGACGCACACGCGCACGACCATGCGCATGATCACGACCATGCCCACACCCGCGACCGCTGGTCCGGCGCCATCGCGGGCCTGCTGCTGCTGCTCCTGGTGCTGGGTGTCGGCGGTGTGCTGCTGCGCAGGCGCCGGGGCTGAACGGCCACGCACCGACTGTCCGGAGGCCCGCGTGCACATTCCCGACGGCTTCATCGCTCCCCAGGTGTACGGCCCGGCGTACGGCGTGGCGGGCGTGCTGTGGGCCGCGGGACTGCGTCGGCTGCGGCGCACGCTCGAACCGTCGGTGATGCCGCGACTGGCCGTCGTCACGGCCGCGGCCTACGTGCTGATGCTGGTAGCGATCCCGCTGCCGGGCGGCACCACGGCGCACATCACCGGCGTCGGCATGCTGGCCGCGCTGTTCGGCGCCTGGCAGGCGTTCCTGTCGCTGTCGCTCGTCTTCCTGATCCAGGCGCTGGCGCTGGGCGACGGCGGCGTGACGTCACTGCCGGTCAACGCGCTGTGCGTGGGGCTGGGCGGCGGCCTGGCTGCGCGCGCGGGCCTGCTGCTGCGGCCGCGTGCCGTCGGCGTGTTCGCCGCCGGCTGGCTGGGCGCGGCGGTGCCGGCGCTGCTGGTGGCGCTGGTCCTGGGCTGGCAGCCGCACCTGGCCCGCGACGGGGCCGGGCAGCCGCTGTACTTCCCCTTCGGCTGGCAGCTGACCGTGCCGGCGATCGTGCTGCCGCACCTGCTGGTCGGCATCGCCGACGGCGCGGTGGCGCTGGCCGCCTGGCGCGCGCTGGGCAGGGGGACGCCGTGAACCGGGACCGCGCGCTGCTGCTGGGCTACCTGGTCGCCGTCGTGGCCGCGTCGCTGGTCCACGACGCGTGGCTGCTGGCGACAGGGCTGGTCCTGGTGCTGGCGTCGGCCGGCGGGCGGGCCGGGCCTCTGGCGTGGCGCGTGCTGCGGGCGACCGGGCCGTACCTGGCGGCGGTCGCCGCCGGGTGGCTCGGCCTGGCGATGCTGGCCGGGCCGGGCGGGTCGGAGGGAGCGGCCGGGCCGGCACTGGCGCGGCTGGCCCTGCGCGTGCTGCTGCTGGCGGCGCTGGCCTTCCGCGTGCTGCCGGCCGTCTCGCTGGCGCGGGCGCTGTCGTTCAGCCGGACCCTGCGGTACGTGCTGGTGCTGGCGATGAGCCAGCTCTTGGCCTTCCGCCGGCTCTTCGGCGATTTTCGGCTGGCGCTGACCGCGCGCACGCCGCGCCGGGTCGGGCCGCGCACGGCGGTCCGCCACGGGGCGGCGACGGCGGCCTGGTTCCTGCGGCGCGCCGAGCACGACGCAGGCACGCTCACGCAGGCGCTCGAGGCGCGGGGGTTCTTCCTTGATCGCGACTGAACGGCTCACCCACGACTTCGACGGCTGCCCGAGCCTGGCGGCCATCGACCTGCGCCTCGAGGCAGGCCAGAAGGTGGTGCTGCTGGGGAGCAACGGCTGCGGCAAGTCGACGCTGTTGAAGCTGCTGGCCGGCGTGTTGCAGCCGGTGTCCGGACGCGTGCTCTACGAGGGCCGCTGCGTGCACGAGGGGCTGCGCGAGCGCGCGTTCCGCCGCCGCTTCCGTCGCGAGGTGGGCCTGCTGTTCCAGCAGGCCGACGCCATGCTCTTCAACGCCACGGTGCTGGAGGAGATCGCGTTCGGCCCGCGCCAGCACGGCCTGGCCGACGCCGACGAGCGCGCCCGCGCCTGGGCCGCGCGCGTGGGGTTGAGCAATGTGCTCGACCGCGCGCCATGGACGCTCAGCGCCGGTCAGCGTCAGCTGGTCGGACTTGCCTCGCTGCTGGTGCTCGACCCGCGCCTGCTCCTGCTGGACGAGCCGACCGCCGCGCTGGACCCGCGCAGCAGCGGCTGGCTGGTGGACTTCCTCCAGGACCTGCCGCAGACCCTCGTCGTGGCAACGCACAACCTGTCGCTGGCGTCGGAGCTCGGGCGCCGCTGCCTGGTCCTGGGCGAGGACCACACGTTGATCCACGATGGCGATGCGCTGGCGGTCGGGCGCGACCGCGAGGTCCTGCTGCGCGCGAACCTCGTGCACCGGCACCGGCACCGGCACCGGCACGAGGACGGGGATGCCGACGCCGGCGACCCCGGCAAGGGGCCGCACGAGCACAGCCACTTCCACACCCACGATTGGGAATAACGACCGCGATTGTCCTCGAATATGTTGCCAATCAACATGTTACGATTTTTCTTGCCTTGGATTGTTTATCAAATAACATTTTCAAACAGCAGCCGGCGCCGCCGTCAGGGGCGGTGCCGGTGGGCGCGGCGCTCCGGCCGCGGCCCATGCGATCCAACCACGAGGGGTGCATGCATGGCACAGCATTTCCTGGAGCAGGCGAAGGCCGACGACTTCGTCGCCCACCTGATGAAACGCCACCCGGTTCTTGCCCCGCACCGTCGCGGCCGCCGCTCGTTCGCCTTCGAGCAGATCGTCGAGCCGTCCGCCGTCGTGCTGGACTACCCGCGGACGCTCGGCTCGGTGAAGAAGTTCTTCCTGCCTGCGCGTGAGACGCTGCTGGAATTCGATCTGGGAACGAACACGGCGACGGCGCCGGCCATCGCCCCCGCGCCGGCCGTGTATCTGGGCGTCCACTCCTACGACCTGGCCGCGGTGCGCCGCCTGGACCACAACTTCCTGCACGGGAACCCCGAGCGGAACTATGTGACGCGGCGCGAGGGCGCGCTGTTCATTGGCGTGTCCTACACGCCGGACCGGCACCACTTCGCGGGCTCGGTCGGCATCGACCCCTACGACACGACCGGCAGCGACATCTTCCTGACGAAGCACCCGGAGGGTTGGATCGTCGACGTCCTGACCCCGGCCGGGCAGGACCTGCTCAAGGGCTTCAAGCTGGCGACCGACGCGCGCCCCAAGCCGAAGCGGGAGCACTTCACGCAGCACATCTACGTGCCCCAGGCGCGCCTGAACGAGATCATGGCCGCCAGCTACAATCACCCGGTATGGGACGAGGCCTCGCGCAACTGCACGGGCTGCGGGACCTGCAACCTGGTCTGCCCGACCTGCTACTGCTTCGACGTGCAGGACCAGGTTGCCATCACCGTCGACGCCGGGCATCGCGAGCGCACCTGGGACGGCTGCATGCTGCGCAGCTTCACCGAGGTGGCCGGCGGCGAGGTGTTCAGGCACAAGGTGGCCGCGCGCCAGCGCCATCGGGTGCACCGGAAGTTCAAGTACCTGAGCGACGCCACGGGACAGCCGTGGTGCGTGGGCTGCGGGCGCTGCACGGCGTACTGCACGGCCGGCATCAGCATCGTCGAGATCGTCAATCGGCTGGTTCGCGACGCCGAGCGCGAGGAACAGGTCACGGCCTAGCCCGGGTCGGGCTGCCCAACGGGAGGGACGGCGTGGAACTGCAGACCCTGAAGCCGGGGCTCGAGACCCGGGAACTGTACGTGCCGGAGATGGCCGAGATCACGGCCGTGCGACGGCTCACCGCGATGGAGACGCTCTACACCGTGAAGCTGCCCGGCGGGCGCGACCTTGGGCACAGGCCGGGGCAATTCGTCGAGGTGTCGCTGTTCGGCGTGGGCGAGGCGCCCATCTCCGTCTCCTCGTCGCCCACGCGCAGGGGCGAGTTCGAGATGGGGATCCGCCGCGTCGGCATGCTGACCGAGGTGCTGGCCGGCTACGGGCCGGGGCGGAAGATCGGGATCCGCGGGCCGTTCGGCAACGGCATCGACGTGGAGAAGTTCCGCGGCAAGGATGTGCTGATCGTCGCCGGCGGCATCGGGCTGGTGCCCATGCGCTCGATGATCAACTACGTCCGCGACAACCGCGACCAGTTCGGGCGCCTGATCATCTGCTACGGCAGCCGCTCGGACACCGAACTGCTGTTCACCGACGAACTGGCGGCCTGGGAGAAGGACCCGCGGGTCGAGTACCACGTCACCGTGGACCGCGGCTCGGAGGCCTGGCAGGGCCGGACCGGCGTCATCACGACGCTGATTCCCGGCCTGGACCTGGACCTGCCGAACACCGTCTGCTGCATCTGCGGGCCGCCGGTCATGTACCGCTTCGTGGTGCTGACCCTGCGCGGCAAGGGCCTGCCCGACCGGAACATCTACATGTCGCTGGAACGGCGCATGAAGTGCGGCGTCGGCAAGTGCGGGCACTGCCAGATCGACAGCACCTATGTCTGCCAGGACGGGCCGGTCTACCACCTGCCCGACCTCGCGAAGCTGCGGGAGGCGCTGTGATGGCCAACAAACCGCGCGAAGCCAGCAAGCCAAAGGTAGCCATCTTCGATTTCACCGGCTGCGAGGGCTGCGAGCTCTCCCAGCTGAACTTCGAGGACCAGCTGCTGGACATCCTGGCGCAGGTCGACATCGTCGAGTGGCGCGAGGCCATGGACGACCGCGCCGACGAGTACGACATCGCCTTCGTCGAGGGGGCGCTGTCGACGCCCGACTGCATCAAGCGCATCCACGACATCCGCCGGCGCTCGAAGGTGCTGGTGGCGCTGGGCTCGTGCGCGGTGGACGGCGGCGTCAACGCGATCAAGAACCTGCACCCCATCGAGGAAGTGCGGCAGATCGTCTACGGCGAGGATCAGTACCTGTTCCCGACGCTGCCGGCGCTGCCGCTCTCGGCCGTGGTCAAGGTGGACCACAACGTGCGCGGCTGCCCGATGACGCAGATCGAGTTCCTGAAGGTGTTCACGGCGCTGGTCATGGGCAAGAAGCCGATCGAGCCCGACCAGGCCGTCTGCGTCGAGTGCAAGCTGAACGAGAACGAGTGCGTGTACGCCAAGGGCATGATCTGCCTGGGGCCGGTCACGCGCGCCGGCTGCAACAGCCAGTGCACGAATTTCGGGCAGTACTGCATCGGCTGCCGCGGGCTGGTTTCCGAGCCCAACCTGCAGGGCATGGCCGAGACGCTGGCCTCGCACGGACTGGCCATGGACGAGGCCTGGAAGCGCCTGCAACTCTACAACGCGTACCGGCTGCAGGGGGTCAGGGCATGAGCAGGGACTTGAACTTGCAGAACCTGGACATTTCCGTCAAGCACCTGACCCGCGTCGAGGGCCACGGCAACATCGTCGTCGACATGAAGAACGGGGTGCTGAAGAAGGCCCAGTTGGACATCGTCGAGGCGCCGCGTTACTTCGAGGCCCTGCTCAAGGGGCGCAGCTTCCACGAGGCGGCGATCATCACCTCGCGCATCTGCGGCATCTGCTCGCTGGGGCACCAGTTGACCTCGCTGAAGGCCACCGAGCAGGCGCTGGGCCTGCCGGTGAGCGAGCAGACGATCCTGCTGCGGAAGCTGCTGGTGCACGGGGCCACGCTGCAGTCGAACATCCTGCACGCCTACTTCCTGGCGGCGCCGGACTTCCTGAAGGTCAAGTCGGTGATCCCGCTGGTGGGCACGCACCCCGAGGTGGTGCTGCGGGCGCTGCGCATGAAGAAGCTGGCCAACGACATCGGCGACGTGGTGGGCGGCCGGGCCGTGCACCCGATCACCTGCGTCCCCGGCGGTTTCACGCAGGTCCCGACCGCAGCGGCGCTGCGGGAGCTGCGCCGGCGTCTGGTGGAGGTGATGGTGCCCGACTTCCTGGCCACGGTCGAGACGTTGAAGGCGCTGGCGGGGGCCATCCCGCGGTTCGAGCGGCCGACCGAGTACATCTCCCTGCGCGCGGACGATGAGTACGCCCTGTACGACGGCGACATCTGCAGCACGGACACCGGCCGCGTGCCCGACTGCGAGTACCGGCGGATGACCAACGAGTTCGTGGTGCCGCACAGCACCAGCAAGCACTGCAAGGCGAACCGCACCAGCTACATGGTCGGAGCGCTGGCCCGCTGGAACAACAACTACGACAAGCTGTGCCCCGAGGCGAGGCAGGCGGCCGCGACGTTGGGCCTGGAGCCGGGCTGCACGAACCCCTACTTCAACACCGTGGCGCAGGTGGTGGAGGCCGGGCATTGCGCGCTGGATGCCGTCGCGATCATCGACCGGCTGCTGGCGGACGGGCTGAAGGACGAGCTGCCGAACCAGGAGCCGACGCAGTACGGCACGGGCATCGGCGCCACCGAGGTGCCGCGCGGCATCCTCTACCACGAGTACACCTACGACCGCCAGGCACGCATCGTGAAGGCCAACTGCATCATCCCGACGGGGCAGAACCTGGCCAACATCGACGATGACATGAAGAAGCTGGTGCCGGAGGTCGTGGCCGACAAATCGAAGGAGGAGATCACCTCCTGGCTGGAGATGCTGGTGCGGGCGTACGACCCGTGCATCAGTTGCTCGGTGCACATGCTCGAGGTCGAGTTCGAGGAGTAGGCCGGGCCATGCAGGTCATTGCGGTGGGCAACGCGTTCTGCGGCGATGACGGCGTGGGGGCGGCCGTGCTGGCGCAGCTGGCGGCAGTGCTGGAGACGGCCTCGCTGCGGCTGGCGGACCTCGGCACCGACGCGCTGGCCCTGGTCGAGATGCTGCGGGCGGATGAGCCCTGCGTGGTGGTCGACGCGGCACGGATGGGGCAGGCGCCCGGGACCGTGGCTGCGTTCCGGCCCCGGGAGGCCCGCCTGCGCATCCGCGGCGACGGGCTGTCGCTGCACGGGCTGGGCCTGGCCGAGGCCTTCGCCCTGGCCGGACAACTGGGACGGATGCCGGCCGACCTGCTGGTCGTCGGCGTGGAGCCGGCGGGCGTGACGCCGGGCACGGGATTGTCGGACGCGGTGGCCGCGGCGGTGCCCCGCGTGGTGCAGATCATACAGGCGGAGGTCCAGCGCCATGAGTGAGCGGACGGTTCTGGTCATCGACGACGACATCGACCTGGTGGAGATCATCCGGGTCACGCTCGAACGCGAGAAGCTGAAGGTGATCGACGCCCAGAACGGCGAGCGCGGCTTCGCCCTGGCGAAGGAGCGACGCCCGGACCTGGTCCTGCTGGACGTGATGATGAACACCGTCGACGAGGGTTTCCAGGTGGCGTACCAGCTGCGCGGCGAACCGTTGACGAAGGACATCCCGATCATCATGATGTCGGCGGTGGGCGAGCGCACCGGCTTCACCTTCGACAAGGGCCGGGACGCGGAGTTCCTGCCGGTCAGCGAGTTCCTCGAGAAGCCCGTCAGCCCGCGCCGGCTGGTGGATCTGGTGCGCAAGCACCTGCCGACGACGACCTGAGCCGCGGGCCCGTCCCGCGCGCCAGCCGGGAGGCTCGGTTGCGGCCGGAACTGACCCTGACTCCTGAGGCCTCCCTGTTCGTCTCGGCGTCGTCGCTGCGGCATCGCCTGGACTGGTTCAACCGCCTGCGTTGGGGGGCGGTCGCCGTGCTGCTGGCGGCCGTGACGGTGCTCGGCGGCTTCACGATCATCCCGTTGCCGGTGGGCCCCACCCTGGGGGTGGCGGGGGCCCTGGCCCTGATGAACCTGGGCTATGTCGTCCGCAACCGGCTCCTGCCCGCGCGCTCGATCCGCACCGAGATCCGCCTGGTCAAGCTGGAGATGGCTTGCGACCTGGTGCTGCTGACGATCATCCTGAACCTGACCGGCGGCGTCGAGAACCCGTTCCTCTACGTCTACGTGCTGCACGTGGTGATCGCCGCGCTCCTGTTCAAGGGGCGCGAGATCTTCCAGATGGCCTGGCTGGCCATCGGGCTGTTCACGGGCGAGGTGCTGGGCGAACACCTGGGCCTGCTGCGGCACCACCACCTGCTGGGCGCCAGCACGCTGACGCACGAGACGCGCTACATCGTCGCGGTCCTGGGTTCGTTCTGGTTCGTGATGCTCAGCGGCGCCTTCGTCAGTGCCTCGATCATGCGACACAACCGCGCCATCAAGGACGAGCTGGTGGTCCGGCAGGCCGAGCTGCTGGCGGCGGACATCGCGACGCGCGACTTCTTCCGCTTCGTGACGCACGAAGTGAAGTCTCCGGTCAGCACGGCGCGCAGCGCGATCGAGGCGACGCTCGAACTGCACGGACCGGAACTGGCGCCCGGCGCGCGCGATCTGCTGGAGCGGGCGCAGGGCCGGCTGGACCAGGCTACCGAGATGGTGAAGGACCTGGCCGACTTGACGCGCACCGGCGTGCTGCGCCATGACCCGCCGGCGCCGGTTGACCTGGCAACCGTGGCTGCGCGCGCGTTGGACGAGCAGCGCGAGCCGGCGGCGGCCACGGGCCAGCGCCTGGTGCTGCAGGCCCCGACGGACGGCTCCGCGACGGTGACGACCAGTGCGTCCGCGGTGGCGAAGATCCTGGGCAACCTGGTGAGCAACGCCGTGCGCTACAATCGACCTGGCGGACCGGTAACCGTCACGGTCGCGCGACTGGCGGACGGCGCGCGACTGGAGGTGGCCGACGAGGGCATCGGCATCGCGCCCGAGGAGCAGGGGCGCGTCTTCGACGAGTTCTACCGCACCGCGGCCGCGCAGCAGCGCACGGGCCTGGGCACGGGTCTGGGCCTGCCCATCGTGCACCGGCTGGTCCATGAGCTGGGCGGCGCCGTGGTGCTCCGCAGCGCCGTCGGGCAGGGCACGACGGTGACGGTCGACCTGCCGGAGCAGCCGCCGCCGGTCGCCGGCCAGGGAGGAGCAACGTGAGCGGGAAGATCCAGTGCGGCGGATTGACGCGGCGCAGTGACCTGGTCCTGGTCGAGCTGCGCGGCTTCGAACCGCTGGCCGGCCACCGGCGCAATGTGTTGAAGCGCTTCGGCGACTACGCCATCCCGTTGTGCTACCTGACGGTAGCCTGGGACGCCGACGATGCGGAGAATCTCTGCTTCTGCCTGAACTGCACCGATCTGGAGCGGGCCGAGCCCCTGCTGGCCATGCTCTCGAACGAGCTGTCGCCTCGCCGCGTGCTGACCTGGCACCCGGTGACGATCCTGACCGTCTACGGCCCGCACTTCCTGGAGCGCTACGGCCTAGCCAACGAGTTCATCGCCACGCTAGCCGAGCACCGGCTGACCGTGCTGTCGATCAGCTCGTCGGTCAACAGCGTGTCGTTCGTCGTTCACGAGCGGGACGTGGAGGCGATGGTGCGAGCGCTGGCCGAGAGGTTCGACTGGCCGGAATAGCGGCTTCCGCAGGCCGAGCCCGGTCAATCTTGAGCTTGCGCCACCACAATCGTGTGCACGCCCAGCAGGTTCGCTGGCGACAGAAGCAGAGCTTCCAGCCGCGACATCGCCGCGCGGCGGACAGCCGTGTCGCGGTGGCGGCGGCACTCGTGGCGTACGTACGCCGCAACGAGAGGGCCGGTCAGCAGGCGCAGCAGGCGGGCGCCGCGCCGGTGGCGCGAGGTGAGTACTCGTTCGATACGCAGGTCGCTGCGTTCGCAGACGAAGAAGAGCTGTGAGAGCGTCATCGGGTTGATGTGTTCGAAGTGGATGTTGGGCGTGTCGAGTGGGATGGGGCCGGCCTCCATCTGGTGGAATCCGGACAGGAAGAAGCGCCAGCGGCTCTCGAGGCTCCCCACGTTGGGGGTGGTCAGCAGCAGGCGGCCGCCCGGTCGCAGCACCCGTCGCACCTCGCCCATGAAAGCGAACGGGTCGGCAATGTGCTCGATGCCTTCGATCGAGACCACGTAGTCGAAGCTCGCGTTGTCGAAGGGGAAACGCCTTGTCATGTCGACTTCGGCGTAGCTGACGTCATCGAAACAGTGCAAGCTGGTGACGATCTCGCCGGCGACGCCGGTGAAGCCGAGAGCCTGCAGGTCGCGCACGAGGTAGCCGGGACCGGACGGCAGGTCGAGCACATGACCGGCTCCGAGCGCCCGAAGCTCGCGGATCGCGATCGCGTGCAGCTCGGGATTGTGGCGCGCCGGTTGCGCGTGGTCCGTCTCGACATACGACATGGAACCAGCCTTGCGGTGACATGGGGAGCTCCGACTGCGTCATGACGCGCGCTCGACGGGGCCAGCTGCGGGTGCGTCACGGTCGCTCCGTACAGGTACTCCGCAGCTATCGGCTTGTCAATGGGGATGCGCAGCCACGCCTCTGGCGCGAGCGCCGAGCCGGAGCGAAGTCCGGATCGTGCGCGCAGGGGCCGCCCACCCATCCAGGAGAGCGGCCCCTGATCCGGACCATACCATATCAGCGGAACAGGCTCTTGACCCCGCCCCAGGTGCTGGCTTCTTCGGACACCGTCTGGGTCAGGACGCCGGGAGTGCCGTCGTTCGCGCCCGCGGCCCAGCAGGTGCCGTCCGAGTAGTCGGGGCAGGCGGCGTCGACCAGGACCAGCGAAGGCCCGCTGCCGTCGGGCGACGTCGGCCACGGAGCGCCGTCGTCGAACAGGACCGAACAGACCAGCTGCTCGGACGCGTCGAAGACGTTGATCTGGTCACCGCTGTTGCCCAGCGACCACTCGACGCCGTACGTCTGGAAGCAAGCGGGGAAGTAGTTGGTCACCCCGGGGTACTTGGCAGTGAACAGCGCTTCGGTACCGGCCACCACCATGACCGCGCCAGGTACCATCGTCCCGGACAGCGGTACGCGGGTGTGCGTCAGGTTGTCGTCCAGCACATACCAGCCCGTCAGGTCCAGTATCACGTCGCTGTTGTTGTACAGCTCGAACCACTCGACATCAGTGCTCTCCGACGAGTTGTACATGATCTCCGTGACGATCAGTTCGTTGGCTGCCAGGGCGGCGCCCGCCGCCAGCATGAGGGTCAGGACCAGGGCAGTAGCAGTACGCATGTTGTGAGCCTCCTTTGGTGTAACAGCCGGGCGCGGCATGCCCCCGGCCCCCCGGCCGGACCCGCAGGTCCGGCCGGGAAAACCGATCACTTAAGCAGCAGCACCTTGCTGCGGTGCGCCGCGCCGCCGGCGACGACGCGCGCGGAGTAGACTCCGCTAGGCAGCCGGGCGCCATTGTCGTCGCGCCCGTCCCAGCGCAGGGCAACGTGGCCGGCCGCCAGCGGGCCCTCGTGCAGGGTCCGCACGCGCCGGCCGCGGACGTCGAAGATGACAACCCCGACGTCCTGCGCCTTCCCCAACTCGAACCGGATCTCGGTTTGGGGATTGAACGGATTCGGCACCGCCCGCACCGCCGATACCAGCGGCCGCGGCAACGCGGCATCGTCGTCGTCCGCCGCGGCCGGCGCCAGGTTCGCCGCACCGCGCGACGGTCCGGCGAAGTAGCCCCATAGGCCGGCGCCGTCGGGGAAGCGGCCCCGGCTGCGGTCCGGTGTCTGGGCCTGGAAGTCGTGGAAGTCCAACCCGCTCGTTCCGTCCGGAGCGGTCAGCACGACGACCTCGCCGGCGGAACTGAAGCCGAACCCGAGCGTCTCCTCGTCCACGCTGTAGTAGCCGCCGGCGGAAAGGACCGTGCCGGCTGGGAACTGGTACTTGAGGTTGTCGGTGCGGTTGTCCGACAGGTACCAACCGCCGATATCGACGGGTGTGGCACCTCGGTTGTAGAGCTCGACCCAGTCGTCGACGCCGCCGCCCAGGCTCGTCGTGTGGAACTCGTTGATGCAGACGGTAGAGTAGAGCGCCGACGAGCCGTTGTCCGCGCCCGGGGTCGGCGTTGTCAGGTACTCGGGCTGCGCCTCGAGACCTGCCGGAGCCACGCCGCCGAAGTCCGGCCGGTAACCGACAGCCACGTCGGCGGCGACGGGTCCGAACTTGAAGCCGTGGATCCGCACGTTCCCGAAATCGCGCGCGGTGCAGACCGCCACTTCCTCGCCGCTCGCCGAGAGCTTGACATCGGCGTGCAGCGGCCCCTGTTCGGGCTGTTCGTCCGCCCAGAAGACCAGGCGAGCACCGGCGCCAATCGTGACGCCGGCCGGGATCTCCCACTTGTTGCGGTTGCCGAAGTCATCGGTCAGGTACATCCCACCCAGGTCGACCGCCACGCTGCCCGGGTTGAAGATCTCGATCCAGTCTTCGTGCTCGCCCATGTCGTCGACGGCGCCGGCCACGTTGCTGGCCACGATCTCGTTGACGACCAGGCGCGGCGGCAGGTGGCCGACGGTGTACGCACGGTAGTCGGCCGGGGCGCCGTTCGGCCAAGATTCGGCCTGGCCGATCGCGTCGGTGGCCACCGCGTAGTATCTCACGAGCGTGCCGTTGGCCTGGGCGGAGATCTGCGCACCGAACACGCCGTCACCGGCGGCGCCGTCACCGTGCAATCCGTCGTCGAGCATCGGGGTCGTGGCGTAGGCGCCGCCGGTGCTCACCCAGAGCGCGACGCCCGCCAGCGCCTCGGCGTCCTGCGCCTCGACGGTTACCGTGACGGCGTCGGCAGCCGTCGGCAGGTCGATGTCGCGGGCGCCGTTGCCGCAGGTCGGCGCCGAGTTGGCCGCGTACACGGAGTTCACGGCGCCAGGCGTGCCGCCGACCGGACCGCTGGCCAGCCAGTTCGCCGCCACTGAGTTGTCCAGCGCAGGGTTGACCAGCTCAAGCGACGAACCCTGTCCGTCGGCCGCCGTCGGCCAGGCACCGCGGTCCTGGTACGCGACCGTGTCGACCAATAGGTCATCGTCGTTGAAGAGATTGACCGTGTCACTGCCGTTCCCGAGGCCGAACCCGGTGCCGCCCGGATCGAAGCCCTGCGGGTTGAGGTTGGCCACGCCGGGGAACTGCACAGCGAAGATCGCGACATCAGCGGCGATGACCAGGTAGCCGCCGGCTGCCAGCGTCCCGGACAGGTAGCAGCGCGGATGCCCCAGGTCGGAGTCCAGGAGATACCAGTCGCCGAGATTGACCGCTGCGGGTCCCATGTTCGTCAACTCGATGTACTCGACATCCGGCGTGAACGGCGAATTGTACATGATCTCGTTGATCACGACGTCCGCGACGGCCTGCAGCGGCAGCAGGCTCGACAGCAGCAGGATGGGCAACAGGAGCCGGTGGCAACCACTCATCGTGAGACCGCCTTGGTGTAGGGAAGGGTGGTGTGGAGCGGCTGAACGCCGGCCACGTGACGGCGGGCAGCTGCCGCCGTTGGCGCGGGCCCGGTCGGGCGCCGGGGGCTCTGCCGGAAGGTGTCCATGGTCCGGTCGGTTCGCACTTTCTGCGGTCTCGCCACGAGTGTAGGGCGCACCTCGACGCCAGTAAAGCGCAAACCGCAAAAAACACGCGCGACGGCTCCCGCTGGTGCGCGTTTACGAAATCCTAACTTGTTTCATCCGTATGCTAATAAGCTCAACTCTATATGAACGATCATCAGGATTGATTGGACGCGTCGGCGCATCCGTTGCTATGCTACCGGCCTCGATCATGGGCGTCAGCCCGGGAGCCACCGGGGTGCCGAGCGTTGCGCTCTGCGCGCGTCGAACGCGAGCGCAGTCCCGTTGCCGACCCTTCCCGGCCGCCGCACCGCCGCGGTCGCCCAGGAGACTTGACATGTCCGACGTCTTCGCCAGGAACCAGGCCACTTCCGCCGCCGACGCCGCGAAGATCGTCCCGCGCGCCGAGTTCCGTGTCTTCGGCCAAGGGGTCGTCGAGACCGTCCGGGCGCACATGTACAACGGCAGGACAGTGCTGTATCAGGCGCGCCGCATGCCGGCCGAGACCTATTTCCTCTCGGTCAACACGGACGAGGCGAACGTCAAGGTCAGGGACGGCCTGCTGGACATCAAGACGAAGGTCGGGCAGACGCCGGAGGGCTACGAGATCTTCCAGCCGCGCGGCAAGTTCCAGTTTCCGGTGCCGCAGACGGAAATCGAGAGGATCCTCGGGCACCTCAAGGTGGCGATGCCTCTCGACCAGGACGTCTACACCATCGACGCGTTCATCGAGAAGGCGCGGCGTCATCCCGAACTGCGCGTGGTCTCGGTCGAGAAGATGCGCTACGGGTTCACGATCGACGGCATCATCTGCGAGTACGCCACCGTGTGGTTCAACGGCGCCCAGGTCGAGACGGCCTGCGCCGAGAGCGAGAACTACGCGGGCATGAAGGACGTCATCGAGGGGCTGGGGATCGCCGCCCTGCCGAACACCAACTACCTGCGCGCGGCCAAGCGGGTCGTCGGCCTGTACTGAGCGCAAGCGCCGCCGACAGCCTCTCAGTCGGGCAACGATCGTGGCCAGTCGCGTGCGACCAGGTCCATGAAGGCCGTGCAGCAGGCCGAGGGCGGGCGCTCTCGCGACCAGCACAAGGCGATCTGGCGCTCGAGGTCGAGTCCCGTGATGGAGACCGGGCAGAGGCGCCGGTCGGCCAATTCGTGCAGCACGGCGCAGCGCGACACCACCGAGATGCCCAGGCCCGCTTCGACAGCACGTTTCACGGCGCCCACATTGCCCAGTTCGAGCACCGACTGCGGGCGGATGCCTTCGGCTTCCAGCTGCTCCAGTAACGTGCGCGAACTGGCGGAGTCGAGCCGTGGCAGCAGGAACGTCATCTGGGCCAGGCTTGAAGGCGGCACGCTCGCCATTTCGGCGAAGACGTGGCCCCGCGGGACGATCACCAGCAGTTCGTCGCGCCGAATCGGCCGGCGGCGGACGCGGTCGTCCGCGACGGGCGCGCCTTCGCCGACCAGCGCGACGTCGAGCTCGTCGCCCGCCACCATATCCAGGATCCGGCTCGCGGCCTCGACGCGCACTGTCAGCTCGATGGCCGGATAGAGGCGGCGAAAGGCAGCCAGGATCTCCGGCATCAGGTAGACGCCTACGACCTGGCTCGCCCCGATCCGCAGCGAGCCGGCCTTCAGCTCCGCCAGGTCCCGCAGTTCGCGTGTCAGGGCTCCGAGTCGGGCGTTGATGTCGATGGCAGCACGTTGCAGGGCTGCGCCTGCCGCGGTCAGCACGACGCGCCGCCCGACGCGATCGAACAGCTGTACGCCCAGGGCTTTTTCCAGCGTCGCGACCTGGGCGCTGATGGCCGGCTGCGACAGGTGCAGCTCCTGCGCGGCACGCGAGAAGCTGTTCAGGCGGGCGACCACCTCGAATGTGCGCAACTGGGCCACCGTCAGCATGTGCGCTCCCTGTGCATGCCGGCCCCGCCCGGGAACCGGTCGCCGCGGATTCCGATGCTCAGTTCTCCAGCCTGCTTCGCAGCGTGCTGCGCGGCAGCTGAAGGAGCCGCGCGGCTGTGGTCACGTTCCCGCCGCTGCGGGCCAGGGCCCAGTCCAGCAGCCGGCGTTCGCAGCGATCCATGTACTCGCGGTAGTCCACGGCTTCGCCGTCCACGTGCGGCAACTCCGGCGGCGAAGCCGGCACCGCGCGCGGGCGCGGCGGAGATTCCCCCAGCAGTTCACGCAGGTCGTGGTCCGGCAGCGCCAGCCAGCGTTCCACGAGGTTCTCCAGCTCGCGCACATTGCCAGGCCAGTCGTGGGCGGCGAGCAGGCGGCTCTGGTGTGGGTCCAGGTGGCAGCGCTGGACGTCACCGCCGTGCCTGGTCACGAAGTGGCGCACGAGTTCAGGGATGTCCTCGCGGCGCTCGCGCAGCAGGGGCATCCGCAGCGGGATGACGTTGAGCCGGTAGTAGAGGTCGGCGCGGAAGGTCCCGCCCGCCACCAGGCCCTTCAAGTCGGTCTTGGCCGCCGCGACCAGGCGGATGTCGATCGGCACGGGTCGGCGGGAACCCACCGGATGCACCTCGCGCTCCTGGATCACGCGCAGCAGCTTGACCTGCATCGACACCGGCACGTCGTCGATGTCGTCGAGGAAGAGCGTACCGCCGCGTGCGCTCTCGAAGTAGCCCTGGTGGTCGCGGTCGGCGCCGGTGAAGGCGCCCTTCCGGTAGCCGAACAGCTCGCTCTCCAGCAGCGTCTCGGGGAGGGCGGCGCAGTTGATCGCGACGAACGGCCCCGAGGCGCGCGTGCTCAGCTCATGGAGCGCGCGCGCCGCCACTTCCTTGCCCGTGCCGCTGGGACCCGTGATGAGCACGGTATGGCCCCCGGGCGCGACGGCCCGGATGGTCTCTCGCAGCGCGCGCATGACCGGCGAGCTGCCGACGATGCCGGCGTCACCCAGTCCGCGGATCCGGCGTTTCAACTCGCGGTTCTCGCGCTGTACCGAGTGAAGCTGTTCGATGTGGCCGAGGATCGTCAGGATCTCCTCCGGCCGGAACGGCTTGCTCACGTAGTCGTAGGCGCCAAGGCGCAGGGCCTCGATGGCGGAGTCTGTCGAGGCGAAGGCGGTCATGATGACCACCTTGGCCCGACCGCCGCGGCGCTGGGCTTCGCGCAACAGGTCCAGTCCGCTGGCGCCGGGAAGCCGCAGGTCGGTCAGGACCGCCTCGAACTCGCCCGTGCCCAGCGCCCCGAGGCCCGCCGTGCCGTCGGCGCAGGCGACCACCTCGTGGCCTTCCCGCGTCAACGTGCCGGCCAGAGCGACACGCGTCATCCTCTCGTCCTCGACCAGCAGGATCCTCACGTCACATCCTCCGTCGGCAGCGTGACGATGAAAGCGGCGCCGCCGCCCGGTTCACTCCCTGCCCGGATGCGGCCGCCATGCGCCTCGACGATGCCGAGCGAGATCGACAGTCCCAGGCCGGTGCCTTCACCTGGCGCCTTCGTCGTGAAGAACGGATCGAACACGCGCGGCAGGTCCTCGTGTCTGATGCCGGGTCCGTCATCGGCGACGGTGACCCGGACCTGGCGATCGACATGGCGCGAGGTCACGGTTATCGCGCCGTCCTGGCCGATGGCGTCGACCGCATTGATGAGCAGATTGGTGAACACATCCTGCAGGAGTTGCATGTCGCCTGTCACCAGCGGCAGATCCGGCGCCAGATCCAGATCGAGCCGGACCCGCCGCCGCTCGCAGTCGAAGGACAGCAGTCGTGCCACCGAAGCGATGGCCGCGTTGAGCTCCAAGGGCTGCCGGGCCGGCTCCTGCTTGCGGGCGAACCCGAGAAGCTTCTTGACGATGGCTGCGGCGCGCTCGAGACCCTCGTCCATCATGCCGAGGTATTCCAGGGTCTGCGCCGTGTCGGTCGGATCCCGGCGGATGGCGTAGATGCAGTTGCGTACGCCGTTGATGGGGTTGTTGATCTCGTGCGCGACGCCGGCGGCCAGGCGTCCGGCCGCCGCCAGCCGTTCCGCGTGGTAGACCTGCTCACGGGCGTCCAGCAGCTCGCGGCGCGAACGGCGCAACCGCTGACCCATCTCCTGGAAATGCCGGAACAGAACGCCGATCTCGTCGGCGCGCGGCGGCAACTCGGGCAGTCCCGCTTCGCCGAGGTCCAGGCGATCCATGGCCCCCACCAGGTCGCGCAGCGAACGGAGCAGCCGGTCCAGCAGGGTCCAGAGCACGGCGAGCATCGCGCCGGTGATGGCCACGACCAGGCCAAGCAGCAGCAGGAAGGCCCGGAGCAGCTCCCGGCGCACGGAGTCGGCCTCGATGCCCACCAGCACCCGGCCCCAGTGACGGCTGCCCGTGCGCAGGGCCAACTCCGTCTCGAGGATCCAGCCGCGGTCGCCATCATTGCGGAACCAGGACACCGGGCCGGGGCGCGCCAACGTGCCCCCGTTGTTCGTTGTCGGCGACGCCGGCAACGTGCCGGCGCTGCCGGCGATCAGGTCCCCGTCGGCGTCCACGACGACGATGTGGCGCAAGCGCGGATTCTGCCGCACGAAGTCCGCCGCGTAGCCCTCGAGCGAACCTTCTCCCGGCGCCAGGTCGTTCTCCTCGGCGATCAGCGACTCCAGCGCGTTGACGGAGAAGGCCTGCACGACGGCGTGGGCGTAGTCCTGCTCCTTGGCCAGAACCGTGCGCCGCCACTGCAGCAGGATTCCCCACGAGACGACCATCATCACAAGCGTGATCGTGGCGCCCGTGGCCAGGAGGATCCGTGTGCGCAGACTGTCGTGCGGGAGCAGGCGTCGGATCACGGGGTGACCTCCCCCGCAAGCAGCCGCGCCTGCGCGTAGGTGGCCGCGTCCACGCGGGCGAAGCCGCGGTTGAACTCGTTGTCCCAGCCGGCCAGCAGGCGGGCGGCTGCCGGCTCGGCGGGGTCGAGGGCCAGGAGCAGGGCGATCAGTTCCGCCAGCGCGGGGCTGTCGTCGTCGCCGCGGACGACCAGCGGCGGTCCCGGATAGGGATCCGATCGCGCCACGATGCGGATCGAACCGTCATCGAAGCGCTGCGCCACGTCCTCCTTGACCACGCCGGCGTCATGGTGGCCGTCGCGCACACGATAGACCACGGTCTGGTGATGGCTGTAGTGGTGGACGCTGTCGAGATCGGCCACCAGGAGCCCCGCGCCCGGCAAGCATTCGGACAGGAACCAGTTCGCCGCGTAGGAATTGCGCGACGCCAGCGCCACGGCGCGTCCCCGCAGGTCCGCCACCGACCCGATCCCGCTGCCAGTCGCGGTGATCAGCACGGCCCGCGCGGTGGCCACGCCGTCACCGTCGCGCGGGGCCAGAACAGGCACCAGGCCGAGCGCCGGGCCGACACGCGCATAGATCCAGGCGCCGAAGAACGAAGCCGAGACATCCCCCCGCTCCAGCTGGGCTGCCGCATCCTCATAGCTGGTGCTCAGCTTCAACTCGTAGCGATGCGTGCCCGCCGCATTCAGGTAGTCCATCACCGGCTGGTAGGCGTCGTAGGTCAGCCGCGGCGCATAGCGTGAGATCACGCCGACCCGCACGACCGGCCTCGTGTCGTCGTTCTCCGTCTCCGCCTTGCGTGGCGGCTGAGGGGGGCCCAGATCGAGCACGCGGACCAGCACCAGGAGGTTCAGCCCGATGAAGGCTGCCACCCCTGCCAGCGCAAGCCAAAGACGCGGTTGCCGCATGGAGCCTCCTGTGGTTCCCTCCTGGTGGAACCGACGCGCCGATAATCGGCGAAATTCCGCCACCTGTCGAGGCGAAATTTCGCCAGGGCCGAATCCCGCCCCAGGACAAACAGTGCAAGGCGCTGTTCGACAATCAATTAACTCGCACCTGAGATGGAACGTCGGTTGCTGTGGGCACCCCGGAAGCGCGCACCAGCGCCGGCATGGTCCGCGTTGTCCGGTGCCGGATTCGACCCCGAACGGAGGACCGGAACATGGCCAAGGAGATCGAGCGGAAGTTCCTCGTGCGCGGGGACGCCTGGCGGGCTCTTGCCACAGGTGTCGGCTACCGTCAGGGCTACCTGTCGACCGTCAAGGAACGCACGGTCCGCGTGCGGACCGTGGGACAGAAGGGCTTCCTGACCGTCAAGGGCATCACCGTCGGGGCCAGCCGCCTCGAGTTCGAGTACGAGATTCCCGTCGCCGACGCGAACCCTCTGCTGGAGATGTGCGAGCAGCCGTTGGTCGAGAAGTCACGCTACCGGATCCCGCAAGGCGACCTGACGTGGGAGATCGACGAGTTCGACGGCGTCAACCGCGGGTTGATCGTCGCGGAGATCGAGTTGAAGTCCGAGGACCAGACCTTCGACCGGCCGGAGTGGATCGGCGAGGAAGTGACCGGAGATCCGCGGTACTTCAATTCGAACCTCATCGCCCATCCATTCACGACGTGGTAGGCGATCGCGGCGATTCCGCGGCCGGATGCGGACCGTCGATGACTACGAGGTCCCGATGACGACGAACACCGCGGCAGGTGTCCAGGCGCCCGGCCGGGTCGACGAGCTGCTCGACCTCAGCCGCCACCGCCTTAGCAATGCTGCCGAGCGAACCGCGAGCCGTGGCGAGCGCTGGCTGAGGTACATCGGCTTCCCGTTCGGAATCGTCGCCTTCCTGCTCATCTACTACATGGAGCGGCCCTCCGGACTGAGCGGCGCCGGGCAGACGGTCATCGCGTGCTTTGCCCTGGCGCTGACCTGGTGGGTCAGCGAGCCGATCCCGACCCATCTGACGTCGCTGGTCCTGATGGCGCTGCTCGTATTCACCGGCGCCTGGGCCGAGGACGATGTGCTGGGCGTGCTCGGCTACAGCGTCATCTGGCTGAACGTCCTGGCGTTCATCCTCTCCTCCATGCTCGTCAAGACCCAGCTGGCCAAGCGGATGGCCCTGTCGTTGATCGTGCGCTGGGGCGGCTCGTCAGGGCGCGTCCTGCTGGCGTTCTTCGCGCTGAACCTGCTTCTGGCCGCATTCATCCCGGCCACCGCGGCGCGGGCCGCGATGATGCTACCGATCATCCTGGCGGTCGCTGGCATCTATGGCGCCTCGAGCGACGCGCCGAACAACTTCGGGCGCAACCTGACGCTGCAGAACATGCACGCGGTCGACTTCGGCTCCAGCGCGTTCATGACCGGTAGCAACGCCAACCTCATTGCGGTGGCGTTCATCGTGTCGATGGCCGGCGAGCGTGTCTACTACACCGACTGGCTGTTTGCGAGCCTGCCGGTCGTGGCGGTCGCGATGCTGGTCAACTGGTACATCGGGCCGCGATTCGTCTTCAGGGTGCCACCGGAACAGCGTCGCCCCGTGGTCGCCGGCGGCATCGACATGCTGCGCGACCGATTGGCGGCAATGGGCCCTGTCAGCGGTGGCGAGAAGCGCGCCATGGCGGTCTTCGGCCTGGTCATCGGGCTGTGGATCACCGACCGGCTGCACATGTCGCTGTTCGGGTTCGAGATCACCGCGGTCATGGCGGCGTTCATCGGCGCCGTCATCGCGCTGGCGCCGCGCATCGGGCTTCTGAAGTGGAACGAGGCGGATATCCCGTGGCACCTGATGCTGTTCTCGTGCGGTGCCTACGCCGGCGGCCTGGCCTTGAACGACACCGGTGCGGCTCGCTGGCTGGTCGGCTCGCTGTTCGCCCAGCTGAATATCGGTCCCGGCGTCGGCTTCTGGCCGGTCTACTGCGTGATCATCGCGGTGAATATGTTCTCGCACATCTTCTTCACCAGCAAGACGATGCGCACGCTCATCTTCATCCCCTTCGTCATCGCCACGGCGCAGACCCTCGGCTTCGATCCGCTGTGGCTGGCGCTGCCGGCGGCGTTCACCATCGATTGGGTTATCACGCTGCCCATCAACGCCAAGCCGAACGTCATCTTCTACGGCACCGGACAGTACTCGGTCCTCGACAGCCTGAAGTACGGTCTGATCATGACCGCGGTCGGCACCGTCCTGCTGATCGTCGCCGGCTTCACCTGGTTCCGCGTGCTGGGGGTCACGCCGGGATGGTAAGCAGCCCTCACCGCCTGGCCCTGGGCATTGCGTGCCTGGCGACGTTGGCCGTCGCCTTGCCGGCGGTTGCCACCGCAGCGGACGCCGCGCCGAGCCGCGCCGACACGCTGGCGGCGCTGCATCATCGCCTGGATCTGGCGGCAGACGGTGCGGCGGAACTGCTGGTGACGGCCGTGCTCGGCGCGCCGGGGCCGGCCGTGCTGCGCCTGCCGTTCGGCTACGACGGCGCGTCCGGGTTCAGTACCGCGGTCGCGCCGGTCGGCCCGACTATCGCCGACGACGTCTCGCCTGCGTTGCCGCGCGAGCTCAACGGCCGGCTGCTGCTGGAGGTGGCGGTCGATTCGACCGCTGCTACCGGCGACACCGTACGCGTGTCTTGCCGGCTGGCGAAGGCCGCGGATTGGGACCGGCTCCGCTCGGCGTTCGGCGCGCACGACCTCTCGCGGCGCTTCGTCAACGACACCGAGCTGACCATCGGCTCATACCGCCTGGTGCTGGTGCTGCCTCCCGAGTTCCGGATCCGCCAGGTCACCGGCTCGGAGCCCGCCTTCAAGCCGCGGGTGTCTCCAACGCCGCCGTATGCGCTGACGAGGGTGGCAGATCGCGACCAGGTGACCCTGGCCGCGGGCACGCTGCGCCCGGGCGCCCAGGCGAGCCTGGGCCTGATCGCCGAGCGGACGGGGCGCGGGAAGGTGCCCCTGGTCGCCGGCCTGTCGCTGGCGGCGCTGTATCTCATCTTTTTCCGCAAGCAGGTCGGTCGTACGCGCCCGGAGGGCGCGGTGGTTCCCAACCGGGAGGATCAGGCATGAGGTTCGTAGGCTACCAGGCAAGAAGAACCGTGCTGGCGGCGCTGTTCTTGATCGCGTGCGCCGGCGCGGCTGTTGCGGCGACCACGCCCTTGCATTCGGAGAGCGCCGATGGTGTGTTGCTCTTCGCCTCGGACGACGGGAAGTTCAAGTGGTCGTTGGACGGGCGCGTGAACCTGGACGGACTCTTCTTCGTCGAGGACAAGAACCCGCTGGGTGACGGAGTGCAGTTGCGTCGCGCGCGCCTGGCCTTCAAGACCGTGCTCTGGGGCGACTGGTACGCCGAGATGGATGTCGATTTCGCCGAGGAAGCGGCGGCCATGAAGGATGCCTACCTGCGCTACGACAACCTGTTCGGCGGACAGGGTTACGTGCGTGCCGGCAACTTCCGCGAACCGTTCGGCCTCGAGGAGAACACCTCCAGCCGCAATATCCAGTTCCAGGAGCGCAGCCAGGCCACCGACGGATTCGTGCCCGGCCGCAAGATGGGCTTCGAGGTGGCGCGGTTCGCGCCGCGCTGGCGCGTGGCGGCCGGCGTGTTTGGGCCGGACGTCACCGAATTCGAGACCGAGGACGACGACATGGCCTGGAACGTCACCGGTCGATTTACCGCCAACTTCCTGCGCGACAGCGGTCAGGTGCTTCATCTGGGCGTAGCCGGCTCCCACCGCCGGCCGCAACTGCAGACCGGCAACGTCCGCTTCCGGACGCGCAACGAATACCGCGTGAACAACTACAAGTTCGTCGACACCGGCAACATCGGTCAGGTCGATACCTACAACCTCGTCGGTGGCGAGTTCGCCTACGTCAACCACCGGCTGCGCGTGCAGGCCGAGTACGTCGATGTCGGCCTCAAGCGCCTGGGCGTCCTGGAGGACCTGGGCTTCGGTGGCGCCTATGTGAGCGCATCGTTCTTCCTGACCGACGACACCCATCCCTACGTCTGGGAGGATGCCGAGTTCGGTCGCGTGGTGCCCACGTCCGAGCGCGGTGCCTGGGAAGTCCTGGCGCGCTACAGCGCGGTCGACATGACGGACCTGGACGTGCGAGGGGGCGAATCAGCGTCCTTGACCCTGGGGCTCAACTGGCACGCCAACGCGAACGTGCGCGTGTACAACAGCTGGGTGCTGGTCGACAACGACGTCGACGCGAATTCCGGTGGGTCGGTCGTCGGCAACGACGATTTCCAGTTCTACCAGTTCCGGGTGCTGCTCATGTTCTAGGTTCCGGCGTTCGGCCCGCGGCGGTGGGTACGTGTCGGCATTCGAGACGAGGAGGCGCAGATGCGAGCGACGTACGGATTCCATGTGCTGATCCTGGCGCTGCCGATGTTGCTGCTGGGCGGCTGCGACATGGAGACGCCCTCCGACCAGCCGCCCCCGACCGCGGGCGACCTGGTCGTCAACGAGTTCATGGCCAGCAACAACAGCCAGGGCGCCGACGAACACGGCGACTTCGACGACTGGATCGAACTGCACAATCGCGGTGGCTCGCCCATCGATGTGGCCGGCTACCACGTGACGGACAACCTTGGCGATCCGACGAAGTTCACGATCGAGAACGGCCACGGCGCGACGACCGTGATCCAGCCGGGAGGCTTCCTGTTGCTCTGGTGTGACAGCACGCCCGATCAGGGCCCGCTGCACACGAGCTTCAACCTGGGCGCCGGGGGCGAGGACATCGGGATCTATGAGTCGAGTGGCGACCCGGTCGTGGAGATGACCTTCGGGCCGCAAACAACCGACGTTTCCTATGGGCGCACCGTGGATGGCGGCGACACCTGGGCGGCCTTCGTGGCGCCGACGCCGGGTGCAGCCAACAGCGGCGGCGGCGTGAACCAGGATCCCGTCATCGGTACGCCGACGTTGGTGCCGACCGCGCCGACCGCGAGCGAGGCGGTCCTGGTGTCGGCAGACGTGACCGACAACGGGTCCGTGGCCGCGGTGACGGTGCACTACGCGGTCGACGGAGGCTCCTTTGCGCCCGTGAATCTGACGGCGTCCGGCGCGACCTGGAGTGGGAGCATCCCCGCCCAGGCGGGAGGTGCCGTGGTGACCTGGTACCTGCGCGCAGTGGACAATGATGCGCGCGTCACGTTGCTGCCAGCCAACGCACCGACGGCGACGTTCACCTACACGGTGGCCGGCGGCGGCACCGCGCCGCAGCTTTTCATCAACGAGTTCCTGGCCAGCAACAGCGGCGCCACGCCGGACCCGTTCGGCGACCCGGAGGACTGGATCGAGATCTACAATGCCGGGCCGACGCCCGTCGACCTGGGGGGCATGTACATCACCGACGACCTGTCATCGCCGACGAAGTACCAGATCCCGACCACCGACGCCGCCGCCACCACGGTGCCGGCGGGCGGGTATCTGCTGCTGTGGGCGGACGCCGAGCCGGAGGAGGGCCCGACTCACATCGTGCCCAAGCTGAGCGCCGGCGGCGAGGCGATCGGGCTCTACACCGACACGCTGGTGGAGATCGACAGCCTCACGTTCGCGGCCCAGACGACGGACGTCTCCAGCGGTCGGCTGCCGGACGGCTCCGAGAACTGGACGACATTCACGACTCCGACCCCGGGCGCGACCAACGGCACGCCTGGCCGGTGAAGCGAAGGACCGGCATGGCGTTGACCCGGCGGCTGCCCGGATGGCTGCTGATGCTGGCGGTCGTCGGCTGTGACCACGGGTCGGAGCCGACGCCGCCGGCGGAAGACGGACTGACGCTGGTGCGTACGGTGGCTGTCGACGTGCCAGAGCCTTCGGATCTGTGCCTCGATCGCGACGGGATCCACGCGTGGACGGTCAGCGACCAGACCGGACGAGTGTACCGCCTGCGCCTGACCGACGGCGCCGTGGTCACGACCCTCGCCTTCGTCGGGGACGATCCCGAGGGAGTCTGGCAGGACCCAGCTGACGGCAGCCTGTTCGTGGCGGAGGAGAGGCTCAGGCAGATCGTGCATCTGGACGCGGAGGGCAACGAACTGGGGCGAGTGTCCGTGGCGGGGCTGGGAGGGGACGCCAACAGCGGTCTCGAAGGCCTAACCTCCAGTCCCGTCACGGGCCGCTTCCATGTGGTGAACGAGAAGGACCCTGCACTCCTGCTGGGCGTTGCGCCCGACGGGACGGTTCTCGACTCGCGCACCGTCACCTTTGTCGCCGATCTGTCCGGCATCGCCTGGGACGCCGCCGCCGGCCGGCTCTGGGTGGTCAGCGACGAGAGCGCCCAGGTCGCGATGATCGATCTGGCCGGCAATCCCCTGGTCACGTACGACATTGCCGTGGACAAGGCCGAGGGGATCGCGGTCAATCCCGCCAATGGCCACGTCTACGTCATCAGCGACAGCGCGTCGCGTCTGTACGAGTACACGCGCCCGTAGTCCCGGTCTTGCGGCGGTTGCCAACGCCTCGGCCCCTTCCGTCGCCCTGCCCCGCAGCGGCGTTCCAGGAGGCGCCCACGCTCGAGCTGGATCTTCCCATTGCGCTATGGATCGCGATGCCGTCCCGACAGACGGCCGCGCAATCGCTGGTCTGAATCGACACCCACGACGCGTTCGTCCAGAACCGGTGCCCCGGGCTTGCGCGACGGCCCGTCGCCGATGTATTCATTGCCGATGAGCCGCGAGACCTGTTACCGCTGCTTCTGGCCGAAGGCGCACTGCTGGTGCGCCTCCATCGAGCCGATGAACACCCGGACGCGCTTCGTGCTGCTCATGCACCCGAAGGAGTGGAAAAGGGAGAAGGCCGCGACCGGCCGGCTGACGCATCTCTGCCTGGCGGACAGCGAAGTGCACATGGCGCTGGAGTGCGACAACCATCCGGCGGTGCAGGAGATCCTGCGCGATCCGGCCAGCTTTCCCGTGCTGCTCTACCCGGGCGAGGGCGCGCGCAACCTCTCGCGCGGCGCGCTTACGGCCGCTGACCTGGCCGGCCGGCCGGCGCCTGGTGGTCTTCGTGCTGGACGCCACCTGGGGTCGCGCGCGCAAGATGCTCAAGCTCTCGCCGCGTCTGCAGCAATTGCCGCGCGTCGTCTTCACGGCGGCGGCACCCAGCCGCTACGTCATCAAGCGCCAGCCGCAGGAGGGCTGTCTCGCGACGCTCGAGGCCGTGCACGAGACGATGCTGGCCCTCGCGCGCTGCGGGCTGGACCACTACGAACGCCCCGACCAGCTCCTGGCGGTGTTCGACCGCATGCAGCAATTCCACCTCGATTGCGCGCGCGATCCGGCGCGGATCGATCAGCGCCATCCCTACGCCTCGCCGCCGCCGGCGGCGGCGGACATAACAGGACGGTTCTCTGACCGGGCGCCGGCCGTGACGTCCAGGCGGCGGCGGTTCATCCGGGAGAGCGGATGAGCGCGCGTTGGGTCGTCGGCGCTCGGGGACCGTGGTCGGCGAGGTTTTGCCACGCGTGCGGGACAGCCAGCGAGTGCTGTCGATGCCCGGGCGCGTCAGGTAGCACCTGCGGCACAAGCCCGAAATGACGAGCGGTATGCTGCGAGATTGACTTCTTGATTCCGCTGCCTTTGTCGTTGCTTGTCGTCTGGACCAGAGCCCTGTAGGTGGCGCGCGTGGCTGTGCCAGTGCAGGGCGCGAACGCGTCAGCGGGTGATGCCGCGCGCAAAGGAGCACCTGCACACGCCCTCACTTCTTCTCCCCTTGCAACCGGAACGTGACCGGGCAGATGATGCACACATCGATCGGCTACTTGTCCTTCGTCGCGGGCTTCCGGCGCGATTGCCGTACCGCCTCCGCGTCGGCGGCCGCGCGGCGCCGTCGACTGTTCCCGATCGGGAATCCACCACGCCACCGGACTCCAGGCGCGCGATACGGGTGCCCCACGACGTGGTATATGGTCAGCAGCGCGCCGCTGCCTCGACGCTGACGTGGGCGGCGGAGGTGCCGGTGCACTGGCCGGAGGCGTCGCCCGGCGCGGGGCAGGGGGCGGACGGCAAAGTCGAGCAGGCGTCGAATCGGCCGCCAGCCGCGGCTCGAGGCGGGGCGATTGACTTTCGGGGCCACAGTGGGGGATACTCCAGCGGTGGCGAGGGGATTGGCGAGGCGGGACTGGTGGTTGGTCTCGACGATCCTTCGGCACATTTGCATCTACCCCGACCGCTTCACCTGCCGCTTGATCCGCGCCGGCCGGGAGTTTCGCGTCGACTTCGATCTGACCACACCCGTGCCGTTGCCGCCGGCGCCGTAGGGCGGGCGCGACGAAGAAGGTGACGACGAATGCGGCTCCACGTCGCATCCGAAGTACGAATGCCTGCGTTGCGATCAGCGGCCGTGCGCATCGCGCTGGCCTTCCTGGCGTCGGCTTCCGCTGCGCTTTGCACGCCCCCGGGGATCGCACGAGCCGACGGCGCCGGGGTCGACCATCCAGCCGCCGAACTGCGGGCGCGGCCGCCGGAGCACCCTCCTCGCGAACTTGAGCGGGTGCTCACGTTCGTCTTCGGCTTCTATCGAACGTGCATCTCCCCCCTGGATGGGGCGAAGTGCGGCTACACGCCAAGCTGTTCGCGATTCGGCCAGGACGCCATCGGCCGCCACGGCCTCCAGGGCCTCTTGATGACCTCGGACCGCCTGCAGCGGTGCCACGGCTGCAGCGGGAGCTTCTATGTGCACCATCCGGGTTCCGGCCTGAGTCTGGATCCCGTCGCGGACAATCGACTGTGGGGCTCGCAGCACGCGACATATGACGAGCCCCGAGCCGGGAGCACCACGACGCGCGGGCGGTCGCTGTCGGTCCCGGATCAGGCGCAAGCGCCCACGGCTGTCGGGGACAGCCTGTTCCCCAGTTCCCACGAGTCGTATTACGGGGAGAAGGCGATCAAGCGGTTCGCGGATCATCTGGCCGGTCGCGGTGACCATTTCCGCGCGGCCGGCGAATACGAGCGTCTGCTGTCGATCCTGCCGCAACAGGACCCGCGCGGAATCGGCGTCAGGTACCAGATTGCACGGAACCTCCTCTGTTCCGGCAACGCCGAGATGGCCGCGTCATACCTCGAGCCGTTGTTCGCCCGCGGGTTGCCTGATGCATGGACGCCCAAGGTGCGCCGTGGGCTTGCGCTGTGCGATCTGATCCGCGGACGCCATGCCGAAGCCAGACGGCGATTCGATACGGGTCGCGTCCGAGCGGATCTTGCCGACAGCAGCGCCGCCATCTCCCTGTCCCGTGATGAGGGGGAGATCATCGCCGCCAGCCTATTGCTGGAAAAGCGCTGGCGGGAGGCGGATGCCACGCTGATGTCGACGATGGACGCCACGGGCCCGCCACTGTCCCCGGTGGCCGCCACCTTGCGGGAACTCGCGGCCGCTGGGATGTGCGGTAGCAGGAAGAGCGAGACGTTGGCCGGCGTCCTTTCGACGCTGGCGCCGGGCGCGGGCAAGATCTACGCCGGAAGAACGGCCGACGGCCTGTTCTCATTCGTGTCGATCGCGTTCTGCACGTGGCAGGCAGTCGATGGCTTTGACCGGTCCGGCTCAGGATCCGCCAAGGGCTGGGTGTTCGGTGGGCTGGCAACGGGCCTCTACGCGGGCAACATCTACGGCAGCATCCTCTCGGCACGCATCCACAATCGCGAATTCGAACTCGAACTCACGGCCCGGGCGCGGACCGTGATCGCCGGTTGGTCATGCGACTTCTGAGGTTCAAGGGACGCGGGCTTCCCTTGCCGCTGTTCATGGCGGTGCTGCTTCTGCTGTCCTTCGCGCCGGCGACGGCCCAGGAGTGCGAGTCCGTGGCCGAGTGGCCGAGCGGTGAGATCACCGATCCCTGCTGTCGCATCGCCGAAGGGCTCTTCGCGTCTGGCTTCTGGGATGAAGCGGTTACGGAGTATCAACGATACCTGTACTGGCAGCCGCGTGGCGCCTGGCGCCCCTTGTGCCTGCATAGGTTGACGATCTGCTGGCAACGCCTTGGACGTCCGGATCTGGCCCTCGATGCCTGCATGGCCGGCCAGAGCGAGAGTCGATCCCCCTACATGAAGGGAGAGTATGGGCTCGAAGCCGGCGAACTGCTGCTCGGCCTGAAGCAGGAGGTTGCCGCCGCGACGAAAGCCCGCCAGGTACTTGAGGAGTCTTCCGACCCTCGGCAGCGAGTGCGCGCCCGGAGCCTGCAGATACGGTCACTCATGGCCCAGGACCGGTTCGAAGACGTCCGTTCCGCGCTCGCGCTCATCCTGCGTGAAATGCGCGCCGTTCGTGATCCTGACCCGGTCGACTCCGAGGATCTGCGCCTGGCGATCGACGACGCCTCGCTGAGATCGCCTGGCACGTCGAGACTCCTTTCGACGATCGTGCCGGGAGCCGGGCAGTTGTACGCCGGGAGGCCCGGCGGAGCGATCAATGCCCTCGCGCTGACCGGTTCGCTGGGTCACCTGCTCGTCAGTTCGTCGCGTGACGGCGATGTTGGCCTCGCGTTCTTTTCGTTCTACCTGCTTCGCAGGTACTACCACGGCAATCGTCACCATGCGGAAAGGGCGTGTCTCGACCGAAACCGCGCCGAGATCGGTGCGCTGATGGAGCGGGTCCTGGGGGAAGCTGCCAAGGTGGGAGGTAGCGGCGCCTTTCGCGAAGAGGCGCCATCCCCGTGCCGGGATCGCGGACCACCGTCGACATTGATGCGTTGACCTCCGTACGCCGACTATGGCAGTATCGTCCGGCGTGGCGCCTCGAGCGGATGACAAAGGCCACCACAATCATCCTCTCTTCCGGCCCAGTGTGCCCGCTGATCGATCGGCTTTCCCGCGGACGCGTCCCTTCTGCGCCCATGTCGCTTGCTTCAGTTGCGGAGGATTCCCATGGCTCAGCGCTGTCGTATTCTGCCATTGGTGCTGCTGTTGGTCGCGGTCGCCGTGGCCGGCTGCACACCACCCGTGCACATCGCCCTGGATCCCAAGGTCGTGCCGGTCCTCACGAAGGTGGACTGCAAGAACGTCGTGATCGAGGACGAGGTCACCGTTGCGGTCGATATCTCCACCGGCGGTTCGGTGTGGGTTGGCGGCTGCCTCGGCGCCGCGATCGACGCGTCCGTGAACAAGACCAGGAGTCGCAAGGCCGAGGAGTTGGTCCAGCCGCTGCTCGATCAGACGTCGGACGTCGACCTGCGCGGACAACTTGGCGAAGCTCTCGAGTTCACGATGCAGGACATCGAGTGGCTGAACATCGACACGGTGCGTTCCACCGCGGCGATTCCCCACCCGGACGAACTGAAGGGGATCACGAGCCCCTTGCTCCATTTCAGTACGGCCTACTTCCTGGTGCCCAAGTGCTACTCGCTGGACATGACGACTTCGGCCAGGCTCTGGCTGCCGGCAGAAAAGAAGGCCGTCTTCCTGGGCTACTTCACCTATTTCAGCGAACCGGTTGTCGACGCCGTGGAAGAGGATGCCGTCGAGGCCTGGGCCGCCAACGGTGGCGCCGCCTACAGGGCCGCCGTGACCGAAGGCGTCGCCGAGATCGCGAAGATGGTGCGTCTTGACCTGCCGCCGGACGGAAACCTGCCTTCGATCAAGCAGGGCGCCTGGGTCCGCTTGAAGTACCTCAATCCACGGACCAACGCGGACGTGAAGTGGAGGGTCCAGGTTCTGTCCGAGTCGACCGATCGCCTGATCCTCCGCGAAGAGGGCGGCAATCTCTGGTCCATTCCGAGATCCCTGCTCGACATGGATTCGATCAAGGACAGTCCGAAGGCGGACCAGGACGGACTGAGGTGAGGGGTGTTCATACGATTCGTGGAGGTTGCCGTGAGTGCACGCATCAGCAGGATCTTCTCGCGACGGCGGGGCTTGGGGAGGCGTGTCGGATTCGCCTGGTTCCCGGCCGCGCTGCTGTTCTTCGGGTGTGCGCCGACCTGGAAGCCGCTCGAGATCAACCTGGCCTATGAACCGATCGCCGACAGCAAGAGCGTCGAAGCGACACGGGCGCCAAAGCCGGCACGAATCGCGATCGCATCCGTGACCGATGACCGGTCCAACAAGGATACGATCGGGACAACCAATGTGCCGGTTCTCGGGGACGGCATCCTGCCCTGGCTGAACGAGGGGTTTCGCTCGTTGGCTACCTACGGCCACCAGGTCGACGATGCGGCACCGCCGGATCGAGCCGCGTTCCCGGGCTTCGTGCTCGATGTGAGCCTCACGAAGCTCTACTGCAGTTCGCAGGTCGCATCCCTGAGAACCGCCGTGATCTGCGTGGTGACGTTCCATCAGGGAGATGTCGTGCTTGGTCGCCGCACCTATCGGGGCGAGAACGTCAAGGAGATGGCCCTCCTGACAGGTTCGTACTTCAAGTTCTCCGAACGGGAGATCATGTACGGCCTGAACTACGGACTGTCCAGCGTCGTGGACCAGGCCGAACGGGACTTGCGGGCATTCATCGAGGAGCGATAGAGCCATGGGAATCGGAACGCCCACTACGGGTCGGCAGATTGCGGTGCTCACCTTCCTGCTGGCGGTCCTGGTGACGTGCGCGCCGGTCTGGGCGACCACCTGGGACAATGTCACCGTCGTCACGGTGGACGGTTGGGAGTATCCCGGCATGACGGTCTCCGGCGCCATGGGCCAGGACACCCTGGTCATGGTGGGTGAAGGTGGCGGACGCCGGAAGCTGCCACGGGCCAGGATTCGTCTCATCCTGGACGCGGACGGCCGCGACATCACGCAGGCCGTGTTGACCGCCCCTGGCGATGGTACGACGGAGCCGGCGGTCCTGGAGCCGGAGAGCGGGCCCGTAGCCCCGGCACCGGACAGCGGATCCGCCGCGACGATCGGAGTGCCGACTTCCCCGACGATGGCGGCGACACCTCGGCCCCTGCGGAATCTCGGGCCACGATGCCGCTTCAAGGTCTCGCCGTCACTCGGGCTCGGATACAGCCAGGCGAGTGGCGATTGGTTCACGGGGATGACCTCCGGCATGGCGATCGACGGCAAGGTCCGCATCATGTTCTCCGACACCGGCTTCATGGTCCTGAGCTATCGGCACCAGGGCCTCGGTGTCGACTCGAGCATGCGCGAACTGTATGGCCTTCTGCTCGATTGGGACGTCAGCTTCAGCGAGTACTTCGTGGGCGTCGGGAACGCGATGCTACCGAAGAGCCTGACTGCGCCCTTCGCCTACGGCGAAGTGGGTCTCGGGATCATCGTCCACAACCTGTCGGCCACGATCGTCGGCAACCCCTACGACTCCGACCCCCAATACAACGGAACCAGCCTGAGCACGAACGAATCGAAGCTCGGCTTCTCTCTCGAAGGCGGTGTGATCGTCCCGATCTCTGCCGAGGTGGCCATCGATCTCAGCGTCAACGGGCGGATGACCAGCAGCGGGGGGAACGCGCAACAGGAGACGTTCGGGTTCCTGCTCGGTGGCCGGGTAGGCGTCGCGATCCTGATGGGGAACGAATAGAGGGCTGCAGCAGGACGGGCTGCAGCCGGCATCGTCAGGACATCAGCTCTGGCTAGTACGTCCCCGTGATCGTGACCCAGTGGGGTCCGCCGTCCACGCAGGACAGCGTCGGCGCCGCCGCGCCGGGATCCGGACGGCTCGAGATCCGCCAGGCGTCGGCGTCCCAGCTGACGCGCTCCCACGAGGTGCCCGGGGCGATGTCATCCAGGGAGGCCACGCCGGAAAGGCCGGCGTGCACGTCCCGGCTGGATGCGCTCGCCTTGCCCAGTGTCACGCGATCGAGGATACGCCTGTCGCCGGTCTTGTCGGCGCCCGCATGCAGGGCGACGACGCCATCGGCGGCCGCGGGTGCATGCGCGGATTCGGCGAGTTCGACCACGATCGCGCCGCACGCGTGCAACTGCCCGCTCAGCTCGACTATCGTGCTCACACCGTCGTGGTCCGTCAGTACCAACGCAATGCCCGTCAGGTCGATCGTGCGCGGCCCCGCGTTCAGCAGTTCGGCCCATTCGAGCCGGGAGCCGGCTGCGGCCGCCGTGAACGACAGCTCGGAAAGCACGACCGGCGAACCTGCCGCCTTGCCGTAGCCGAAATCGGCGCAGGTGGCTCCGAGGTGGAGGTCGCCGTTCATCATGTCGCACTGGCCGGCCGTGAAGTCCTCCCAACAGCGGCCGCTGTAGCCCGAACCCCACGTGCAGGCGCCGGTTTCGTCGTCACCGCAGCCCGCGACGAACAGCAGCGGCAGGACCAGCGCGAGGACCAGGAGCGAAACGGAGCGGATCGTCATGCTCACACCTCTGGCGACGTCGGGGGGGAGATCTGCGCGAAGGGAATCGGCGCCGGCAAACCGGGCATGACCCGATCCGATCGCTCGTCATGGGTGAAGGTTGACGCACCGCGGGGGGCGTTGTCAAGTCGCTGCGAATTCATCCTACCTTGCTGGCCATCGGGAATGGAATCGCGATAGCGCGCATCGGCCGCCGGCAGCCGGGACCGCGCGCGTGTTGTTAAGATCCTGTCAATCACGAGGCCGGTGCTTGCCTTTCACGGGCGGTCTGCCTAGGCTCCCTCCATACCTGCGGACCGGAGGTCTCCTACTCCATGTTCACCCGTCGCGCAGCCGGATTCATGCGCGCACACGTCTTGTGCCGGGGGCCACGGGCCGGCAGCGCCTTCGCCGTTCAGAACTACGGGCTGCGATCGTTCGTCGGCGTCGAACTCTCGGAAACCTCCTCCGCCTGCGTTCCGCTCGAGATGGTGGTGGCGTCGCAGAGGGCCAGGCGGCAGTAGTCATTGCTGCAGGGCCAGACGGTCGAGGACTTCCTTGCGGCCCGGGCCGCCGGCCAGGAGAAGGCGAAACCGAAGATCGTCTGGCAGGAAGACGCGCTGGACCGGAGGATCGACGGATTCGAGCTTCCGGGCGGGCAGCGACCACCCGCCGTGTCTTTCCAGAGCAACGGATGGGTGTATTCCGCGGATGCCGCGATGGTCCGACGCATCGTGGCCAGTGCCAAGAGCGACGTGGTGCTCGGCGACAGCGACGCGATGGACGAGACCGGCCACCCGGGCCTTACCCGCAGCAGACGCCTCGACGCCAACGATTCGACCAAGGGCCTGGCCGCGGCATGGACCGCTGCCGGCTACTTCATGCGGAACGAAGCGGTTCCGAGCATGCTCGAGATTCTGGCGCGGGACCAGGAGTGACCGTATGACCGATCGCGGGGCGCATCCATGCTCAAGGTAGAAGGCGCGTGCGACTTCGTATTCGACAGCGCGCGTCTCACGCAGGCCGTGCGTGACCAGCGAGCCGACCGATCCAGTCGGTGGCGGGAGCAGGCCACGGGCGAAGCCGACCGGCTGCGTGGGAGCGCAGCCCGGGTCCAACGCAGGCTCCGGCCCCGGGCCGTCGTGTGGGGCGTGGTGCTCGGGCTGGTACTTTTCGCCGCGACGTTCTTCGTGTTGGTGCTGCTTCGCGTCGGCAGGGAGGGCGGGGGTGGGACACCCCTGTGGTCCCTTCCCGTTGTCGGTTTGGTGGGCTACTTCGTCGTGCGGATGAGCTCGCGTGGTGCACTGGCCCTGGATCCGCTCGAGGACGCGGGGTTCCCCACAGTGGGCTTGATCCTCGATCACGTCCGGTTGCGGTCGCGGCTGTTCATCCTGCGATCCGTGGTGGCCTTGGTCCTCTTCCACGCCCTGGCCAGGCCGGTGTTCCCCCGCATCTCGACCTTGGTTCCCGAGGTCATCACCCTGGCGGTCGCGCTCTCCATGGTCGCGGCGATGCTCCGCCCGATCCGCCAGCGGGACGTCTCACCGGCCGCGTCCGCGTCCATGGCCGTGCTGCCGGCCGGGATCATCCCGGCGGCGCTGTCGCGGACGGAGGGGGACTCGCTGCAGCAGGTCCTCGACCGCTCGCGTCAACGCGGGGAGCCGGAGCCACCGGTCACGCATGAGGACCTCGTGGTCGCCGCCAGTTCGAGCGTCTGGCTCGCCTGGAGGATCGACGCGACGGCCAAGGCCAGCGAACTGGTGATCACCAACGGCACGGCCGCCATCGAGGCGTTCGACGCCGCGGTCGGGCTCATGGAGCGGCACTTCTCCGAGCGGCGCTTCAACGCGTTCTGGGAAGCGGTGGAGTCGTCCACGATCGCGCAGGAGCGGGTGCGCCAGTGGTACGAGCGTGCGGGACAGGTCGCGTCGCTGTGGGCGCCGCCGGGCCAGCGCGTGCAGTTCCGATCCGTGGTGGAGATGATGTCGGAGGCGAAGATCGCGTGCGAAGCGGTCACCCTGCGACTGGACGACGGAACGCCGGTCATCGTTCCGTCCGCGAACCCGTACAGCGACTTCAATGACTACACGAGCAGGCCCCTGGAGCCCGAATGGGTGAGCGCGCCGCGGATTCAGCTGGACCCCGAAGCACTGGTTCGACTGGAGTCGTGCCTGGCGAGGTATTCGGAAGTGTTGCAGCAAGCGGACCAGGATTTCGAGATGGCGAGCATCGGACAGCATTTCAAGACGCGTGCGACGATGATCCAGGGCTTCGACCGGCTCGAGCGCGCGATGTACATGATGGCGGCGTCGATCTGTTCGCAGATCCGGGCGTCCACGGAGGCGATGCAGGGATCGATCGCCGCGGCCGCCGGCCAGGTCAGCGCGGCCGTCGGGGCCGCGTCGACCGCGAACGTGAACGCGATCGGCGAGGTGGAGGCGCGATTGCGCAGCATCGAGGGCATCAGCGGCATCATTGCCTCCCGACGATAGCCGCCGGGCGGTCTGGTGCCGGGACGGGCCCGGCTCACTGCGCGTCGGCGGAATCCCGCGGCTTCGACTCGGCGAACCAGTTCAGCACCAGATCGCACTGCCGGATCGCCCGTTGCGGTTCGACGCGCATGGAGAGGATCCGGGCGCGTGGGAGTCGGACGCCGCAGTCACGGACAGCCGGTGGCCCCCGAGAAGTATCCTTGGGCGAACCACACGACATCGAGGAGGTTCACGAAACCGTCCCGATTGATGTCGGACCGGATCGGGTTGGTACCGAGATGGTAGTCACTGGCGAGCAACGGGATGTCCCCCAGGCCCACGAAGTGATCGTGGTTCAGGTCGCAGGAACAAGGATCGAACGTGAACTGTCCGTCCGCGGTCGTGTCCACCGGCACCAGACCCGCGACACCGACGATCATGGCGATGACAAGACCGTGAGTAGAGGAGCGGCGAGCACGGTGCATGGGTCCTCCCTCGTCACACCATCGAAGGATGGCGACAACTTCAGCGGAACAACGACTTCACGCCTCCGAAGGACGTCGTTTCGATGGCCACCGGCGGCGCCAGATGAGCGCCGATCGCGAACTCCGGCAACGAGAACAGCGGCTGCGCGCCGGTGACGCCCGCCAGCAGCAGGTCGTCGCCGACGGGATACGCAAACGCAAGCATGCTTGGTACTGAAGCGGGCGTCCCCGGCTCCAGGTACAGATAGATCGGTGGCGTGACGTCCAGGATAAGGACCTGCCACGTCATCAACGTCACCAGGCGGTTGACTGTCGGTACCGGGTTCGCGAAGCCGACCACGTAGCTCCGGTCCGCCTGGCCGTAGGGCTGGCCGATATTGATGTATGGGGCCGGCATGGTCTCGCTCATGTAGTACATGACCGCCCCGGTCGGTACTTCTGCCCTGACGCGGAACTCGAATCCCTGAATCGCGCCGATCGGCGCGCCTCCCGGCGCTCGCGGGTCCGACAGGATGAAATAGATGTTCTGCAACGAGCCGAGGGGTGGCGAAAACAACTCTGAACTTGTGGCGCTGGCGGACGAGTAGAGGCCGATCGTGTTGGAATACTGTGCACGGACCGGCGGCGCCAGCAGCAGGAAGACCAACGCGGAGAGGATGCAATAGCGCCGATCGTGATTCATGGCCACCTGCCTTGAACGAACTCGTCCGCCACCGGATATCTCAATTTCGTCATGCTCGAAGAGCGAACTGGAGTCTACCACGGTGTGCGAATCGCTGTCAAGATAGGCGGCCCCGGAACACCCAGCGGTGGACATGTCACGCTGACCCTCGACGGTGCGCGGCACGTGATCGACGGCTCGGCCTCCGGACGGGTCGCACGGGCCGGGCTGTGCTCCAGCTGGCGCGATCAAGAGCAACGGCCAGCCATGTGCATTTCCACGGGCTGGTGACCGACGGCGCGTTCAGCGCCGGTGAAGACGGCGAGGCGGTCTTCCACCCAGCGCTCGACCTGGAACCGGGGGACTTCGAGGCTGTTCAAGCGAAGAGGTGCCACCGCGGCCTGTGCTGGCTGCACCGCCAGGGCCACCTCGATGACGATGCCCTCCATGTCCTGGACAGCAGCGACCACGCCGGCGGCTGGTCGCTCGACGCCTCGCGCAAGCTCGCCGGGGCACTCATGTGCAGCTGATCCCGCGTGGGAGAGTGAAGGGCGGACGGTTGACGAAATACGGATAGGGTCCGTATCATTGGAACGGTCGCTCAGGGGCATGCTGACGGGACTCCTCACTCGAGGGAGTGTTTTGATGTGTGCCCCGGGACCACGACTGCTGATGCTCGCCTGCACCCTGGCCGCGGCACTTGTCGCCGACCGTGCCGCCACCGCCGACGAACCGGCTGCCCTCACCGTGCTCGGATCCGGGTTCACCGGCGAGCCGTTTCCGCTGGGTGGCGACCGCGTCGCCGAATCGGACAGCCTCGTCGTCACCATCCGCGACCTGAGCGACCCGACGCAGCCGAGAGTCCTCGGTTGGCTGGACCATGCGTCGGATTGCTACTGGTCGCAGATCGTCGCGGACGGCCAGCTCCTGATCGGCCTGACGGGCGACGTCTCGGTGGGCGCGGCGGGCTTCTCGGTGGTGGACTTCACGGATCCGCTGGCGCCGGTCGATCACGGCGTCGTCAGCGGCATGCCGTTCGACAGCGGCTGGCTCCGGGGCCGGGCCCTGCTGGCGACGGCCAGCACGCTGCTGGTGGCCTACGACCTGACCGACCCCGGGGCGCCCGCCGTGACCGGCTTCGTCCCGCTCGGCAGCCACACGGGCCCGCGCTGGCCGGCGGCGGTGGCCAACACGCTGTACCTGGTCGACCACGGCGCCACGATCCGGGCCCTGGACGTGGAAGACGCTCTGCATCCAACCACACTGGGCATCCCGGCCCTGGCCGGCGATCGCATCGACGCCATGGTCGCCGGCGTCGGCGTGCTGTACGCGGTGGTCGCCACGGACGTCGGTAGCCCGGGCGAGCGCCTCGAACTTGTCACCTGCGATGTCAGCGTGCCCGCCCTGCCGGTCGAGACCTCGCGGCTGTTGCTGTTCGCGATGGCCGGCGCCGCCGGACGAGCCCTGGCGCTTGAAGGGGACCTGCTCGTCGCGGCCGGCTCCGACGGCCAGGTGCGGGCGTTCGGCCTGGCGGACCCGGCGCATCCGGCCGCAGGCTGGACCCGCGCCCACGCCAGCAGCCGCCTGGTCGTCACGTCCGGCGCCGTGCTGGTCCGCGAGGGCCGTGACCTGCTCACCTACGCGCGTACCGCCTGGGATGTGGCACCGCAGGCGCCGGTTCGTCGCTCTCCGCTGCCGCTTCTGCGCACGGTGGTCGGCGAAGGTCCATTGCAGTTGGCGCAGTACTACTACGGTCCCGATCGGCTGGCGACAGTGGACGTCTCGAACCCGTTCCATCCCCGGTTGGGGCCGCCGATTCCTTTCCCGGCCGGTGGCCTGCTCCAGTATGCCGACGGCGTCGGTCTGTCGGCGACCGAGGGCGTGCAGTTGTTCGACCTCCGGGATCTCGCGAATCCGGTCGAGCGCGGCACGCTCCTCTGGCTGGACGGCCGGCCCATCTGGCGCCTCTGGACCCGCAACCTGGTCACGATGGAGAACCCGACTTCGGGCGCCGCCGTGTGGCTGTTCGACATCAGCGATCTCGACCATCCAGGAGTGTTGGGGCATGTCTCGGAGCTGATGGCCTTCGGCGCCGGCGACGGACTGCTCGCCGCCGGCAACGAGCACGGCGTGCGGCTCTATGACATCCGCAACCTGGCATCTCCCGTCCTGGTGGGCGCCTTGGCCGATCCCGGCGCGGTGGTCCGGGCTGCCTTCCGGCGCGGCCATCTCTACACGTCGACGGTGCGCAAGGACAAGTGCTGCCTGGAGACCTGGGTCCTGACCGACGGCGCAACGCCGCGACGGATCGCGAGTACGGACATTCCGGCGGCGGCGACGCATCTCGACCAGCTCGGTTCCCGCCTCTGCGCCCAGTACGAGCAGGGGGCCGTCATCTTCGACCTGACCGATCCAGGCCTGCCGGTGCCGATCGGGGAGCCGCTGCGCTTCAATACCCGGCATCACGCCTTTGCCGTCAACGGCGACGTGATGACGTTGTCGAGCGACCTGCTCACCGTGCGCAACAGCGGCCTGTCGCCGGCATCGGCACCGTCGGCCACGGCCGCCGTCGCGGTGGCGCTCTCGCCCGCCTGGCCCAACCCGTGCAACCCGGCCACGGCGCTCTCGTTCACAATCGACGCCGAACGGGAACTGACGTTGTCTGTCTACGACATCCGCGGGCGACACGTTTCGGACGTATCACGGGGTCGGTTCGGCGCCGGTACGCACGAGGTGACCTGGAACGGCACCGACGACGACGGTGCTGCCGTGGCCACCGGCGTCTATCTGCTGCGCCTGCACGGCAAGGGCGTGGAAGCGGCAACGACGGTGACCTTGATGAAGTAGACGGTGCCCGCACGACAGGATCGGACAGACACGCCTCCCGGCGAAGGAACGCTTCCGCCATGAACCGACGAACCTCGAGGTACCAGCCATCCTGCCTGGCGCCGAACACATGATCGAGTTCGTGCGCGACACGGCGCATGGTGGCGGACATGGTAGCGGCGGCAGGCCGGAACCCCAACCGATTGCGTCGATATTGTCCGGCCGGCGGCCACGCTCTTGCAAGAGCTGGCGTGCACCAACCTCGAGACCTGGCGTGCAACGGCCGCCGAGCGCGACGAGTACAGGTCAGGCGACGGCGATGGCGCCCTTGTGTCACGATCCGTCTTGCGATCACAGCCTTCCTACCTGAGCTTCGCCACCCGCGTCGTCGCCACGCCATCGGGCGACGTGACGCGCACCAGGTAGACGCCGGCCGGTGCCGTGCGTCCGCCGTCGTCGCGGCCGTCCCACTCAATCCGGTGAGGGCCGCCCGCCGCCTCGAGCGGCGGCAGACGGCGCACCAGGCGACCGGCCACGTCGTAGATGTCGCCCTGCACCGGGCCGCCGCGGCGGGTCGCGAAGCTGACGGACATCTCGCGTGAGGTGGGGTTCGGGTACGCCGACAGCCGCAGGCCGGCGAATGCAGGCCCAGGATCGCCGCTGCCGGCCACGTATGGGCACTGCGCCGGGTAGACCAGGAGCCCCTGCTCCCAGGCCGTGACGAAGAGATACCCCTTAGACTCGACCGCCCGGCCGATATTGTCGAACGGCAGTCCGCTCACCAGGCGCGGCGCGCGCGGGTCCGTGAGGTCGGCGACGAGCAATCCCGCATGGTCGTCCACGAGATAGGCGACATCGCCGACGATCGAGACACTGACACAGTAGAACGGCGTGGTCATATAGGTGATCGCGATGGGCTGCGTCGGGTCGGTGATGTCGACCACGGCAAGACCGAAGTTCTCGCAGGCGACGTAGGCCAGATTGCCCTCGATGGCCACCGAGTCGGCGTACCAGGCAAGTGCAATGTTGCCCACCAGGTTCGGCGCGGCGGGATCCGAGATATCCACGACCGACAGTTCGCCCATGTCGTCGGGCAGGTAGGCCATTGAGCCCGAGAGCGCCAGATCCCGGGAACCGTGCGACAGCGCCAGTTCCGAGACGAGCACCGGGTGGCGCGGGTCGGCCAGGCTGAACACCTTCAGTCCGAACAACACGTTTGCCACCCAGGCGTAGCCGTCGCGCACGATGATCCGGGACGCGCAGCCGTGCGCCAGGCCGGCCGACCCTACCACCTGCGCATCCGTCGGATCGGCGATATCGATCACGATGAGGTTCTCGCAGTCCGCCACATACGCCAGCGTGCCGGCGATGGTCACGACGTTCGGGTACTGCGGCAGTGCGACCGTGTCCAGCAGCCTCGGCGCGGCGGGATCCGCGACGTCGAAGATGGAACATGATGTCTCGAGCCCGTTCGTGACGATGGCGATATCGCCGGAAACCGCCAGGTTGCCGCCCGTATTGCCGGGAAATTCGCCGTGCCCGGTGGCCGCGGGCACGGACCGTTCGGAGACATCCGTCAGGACCAGGCCATGCTCCTCGGCCGCCACGCACACGATGTCGTCCAGCACGGCCACATCGCGCGCGTTGTCCGGCATCGGCGCATACCCGGCCGGCAACGGCTCGCGCGGGTTGGCGATGTCGTAGACCAGGACGCCCTTCGCATAGTCGCCGACGTACGCCCACGATCCTTCGATCGCAAAATGATCAGCCCCGACGACCAGGGTGTTCACGACGGCCAGGTTCGCGGGATCAGCCACGTCGATGACATACCATCTGGATTCGTACCACGTGCCGAGGTAGACGATGTCGCCGACGACCGCGACGGCGACGCCGTAGTACTCCTGCTCGGTCCCGAGCGAGCCGGCGATCACAGGCGCGTACGGATCGGAGACGTCGAACACCACCAGTCCGTGGTTCTCGTCCGCGAGGTAGGCGAAGTGCCCGGCGACGGCGACGTCGTAGGCATAGGCGCCGCAGGCGCCCGAGCCGCTGGCCAGCTGTGGTGAAGTCGGGTCGCTGATGTCCGCGATGACCAGTCCGTCGCAGGCCCCGAACGCCGCCAGGTAGGCGAAGTAGCCCGAGATCGACACGGAGACGACGGAGCCCGGGGTCAGGAGGCTGCCGGCGATGAACGGGTGGGCCGGATCGGAGATGTCGATGACCTGCAGGCCGCCCGCCTGGCCGTCGGCGACGTAGGCGTAGCTCCCGGATACGGCGACGTCCTGCGCGGCGCCCGGCGTGTCGACGCTCCCCACCGTCACGGGATGGGCGGGATCGGAGACGTCGACCACCTGGAGACCCGCCTCGTGGCTTGCGACGTACGCGTAGTGTCCTGCCATTGCGACGCCGAGCGAAGGTCCCGGCATCGTCAATTGGCCCACCTGGTGCGGCAATTGCCGGTAATCGACACACCCGGCATCGGCCCTCACGGATGACGCCAACCCGAGCCACACGAGCCCGACGACAACCGCGGCCGGACGACGGATGGTACGCATGGTGAGTCCTTACGGCAGGGGAATCGCGCAAGCCGTCACAGCGGGTGCTTACCGCGATTCTACGCCCCCCCCCCGGCGCGTCAACTGGACATTCCGGCTCCCATTCGACACCAGAGAACCCTCGGATCGCCCCGTCGGTTGCGCGACGCCCCGATCCGATGGTCAGTCGTTTGCGGCCCGGTGTGTCGTATCGGCAATGCGGGTGCGCCCGGCGCCGTTGATCGACCACGTCTGGAGTCGAAGGCCCTCGGCGCCGAGGCGCTCGATGCGTTGTTCGATGCGCGTCGTGGCGATGTCGTCGGCGCGCTCCGCGTCGATCCGGATCGCTTCGCCGTCGGCACTGGCAGTTCCTTCGTCGACGGCTCCGGACTCGTGGATGGTGAGGGTGTGGATGATCCCGGTGTGCGGATGAGGATAGAAGATCGTCTCGGTAACGGGCTCGCTGGTGCGCGTGTCGATAGTGCGCATCAGGATCGCTTCGTTGTAGGGGATCCAGGCGAGACGGGTGCGCGTGGCATCGGTCTTCCACTCGGTCTCCAGGAAGGGAAGGAAGACATCAAGATGCGTGATGTGCTCCGGTGGTTCGGCAGCGCCCGGCGGGAGGGGAGTGACGTCATCGTGCCTGGCATAGGCCCAGGCGGTCACGGACGGGTCGACAGGTTGTCCCTGATCCACGATCCAGTGGTTGGTGTAACTGGTTGGGGTGTCGAAGGTCCAGACGGATGAAATCTCACGTATGGGTTCGGTGGCCCATGGAATCTGATCCTGGTCGTAGAAGAGAGTCATGTCGAAGCGGAGGTTGAGACCTTCGAGTGGGGTTAGGGTCCCGGCCTGGATGAGGTCGGTTCCGGAGAGAGCGAGCACGGTGAGCTCTTCGCGCTGGGGGTGGTGATAGATGACCCGGAAGGACCCGAAAATGGACTGGCCCGTGCCCTGGCTGTTGGACGTGACGGAGGTCAGCGCGTGCCTGGATGGTCCCCAGGTCCAGACATCGCGTTGCTGAACGCCGTTGGCCGGGGTCGTGCGCCACTCGCCCCCGGGGAAGCGGGCGAGGGGTGCAAGGCGTTGGCTGCGCTGTTCGGCGTGGATGTCGTCGATGGCGACCTGGAGTTCGGACCAGATACCGTGGGCGTCGGGCTGGGGGCTCGCGCGGAACTCGATCGTCGACCCGGCGCCGGAGCGGGCGCGGATGTTGGCCTTGAGATTGATGACGATGGGTTTGAAGGTGGCGAAGCCGTCGACGAGCCGCATGGTGCCCCGAAGCCGGCCGTCGGAGGCTTGTTCGAGGTCGACCTCGACCTCGTTGGGCGGGGACTGCGGGCCATCGCCGACGCCGAAGGCGCTCATGAGCCCGGTGTAGTAGATGTCGGTCAGTTCTTCGAGACGCGCCGCGGTGGGCATGGGGTCGTCGAGGCGCAGGACGATGGCGTAGGACCAGAAGTTGTCGGAGACGGGATCTCTCCAGCCGGGGGGAAAGCGGAGTTCTTCGACACCGGAGGGCATGGCGGGGGCGAAGCCCGGGGGAAGTTCGATGGTCTCGCGCGCCCAGTTGCTGATCGTGATCGGCGCGGACTGGGCGAAGGCCGGGGATGTGTGCGTGAAGAGGAGTGCGCCGAGGAGGTGGGTGCACGCGAGGAAGGCGGGTCGGTACATTGTGGGCTCTCGGGTTCGGGTGGGGGGCCGAATGACGAGCGGCATGGCGTGGGGCGACAGGATCTCACCACAACAATCAGAAGGCGGGATTTGTTCCACGGGAACGCCCTACCTGCGAAATTGCGCCGGCGCGACCCCCGGCGGTGTTGCAGGCGCGGTCACCGCCGCAGTTGGAGTTCGGGTTCGAACACGCGTTGATTGACTTCGGGGGCCTGGTGGGGGATAGTCAGTGGGAGTGTATTCCTGTTCCCGAATCGCCGGCCACCAGTGACAGCCCAGGCGGATGTGATGTCATCCGGGCCATTCGCTTGTCCCCGGGGAGGAACCGTGCCACCGATCATCACCCTGCACGGCCTCTCCCGCCATTTCGGCGACAAGATCGCCGTCGACGCCATCGACCTCGAGATCGCGCCCGGCACATTCCTCGGCTTCCTTGGCCCCAACGGCGCCGGCAAGACCACCACGGTGCGCATGATCACGGGCCTGCTCGCGCCGACGGCAGGCGACGCGGAGATCGCGGGACACTCGATCCGGCGCGAGCCGGTGGCGGTGAAGCGGCAGATCGGCGTGGTGCCCGACACGCTCGCGCTCTTCGATCGATTGTCGCTGTGGGAGCACCTCACGCTCGTCGGCCAGGTCTACGGCCTCTCGAGCACCGAGACCGAGTCGCGCGCGACGGAGCTGCTGCAGCTGCTCGGCCTCTGGGACGACCGCGCCACCTATGCCGTCGACGCCTCGCACGGCATGCGCAAGAAGCTCGCGCTGGCGATCGCCCTGATCCACGCGCCACGCATCCTGTTTCTCGATGAGCCGTTCGAGGGAATCGACCCGATCGCGGGCAAGGTCCTGCGCGATCTGCTGCGGCGGCTCTCGCAGTCGGGCACCACCATCTTCCTGACATCGCACATCCTGGAGGTGGTCGAGCGACTGGTCGATCGGCTGACGATCATCGTCAAGGGCAGGATCGTGCTCGACGACTCGCTGGCGACGCTGCGCCAGGGCGGCCGCAGCCTCGAGGAGATCTTCATCGGGGCCGCCGGCGTCGACGCCGCTGCCGGCGTGGAGTTGAAGTGGCTCGGGGGCGAATGATCGCGGCGGTCTTTGCGCCGTACCAGTGGCGCGCGCAGTGGCGCGATCTTCGCCAGCGCGGCGCGTGGCGGGGATCGAATGTCGCGACGGTGATCGTGCTGGGGATCGTCGGCTCGATGGCACAGGCCGGTCTCTCGGCCGCGGCACTCGCGGCCATTGCCGCCGGCGATCAGGCGACCGGCCTGGCGCTCGCCGAAGCCGGTCTCACGGGCGTGCTCATCGCCTGGATCATGCTGCCGGTGCTCGTCCATAGCATCGCCGGCGGCGGCGCTGGGGTCATCCTGCAACGGCTCACCCAGTTCCCGCTCTCGACCCCACAGGTCTTCACGGTCGGCATGGTCGGCACACTCATCCAGCCTATCTACTGGGTGCTGATCCTCACGTCGCTGCTCGCCCTGGCGCCGCTCGCGCTCGCCCCGCGCGCCGGCCTCGCCCTGGTGGCGGGACTTCTCTACGTGGTCGCCGTGGCCGTGCTGTCGTGGGCAATCGGCCTGGCGGTCGGCGCGGTGATGTCGTCCCGTCGCGGGCGGGAGATCGCGCTGACGATCACCGCCGTGCTGGTCTTCGGCTTCATCCCGCTCTTGTTCGGCGACTTCGAGCACGACGGCGGCCAAATCACGTTCACGCTCGCAAAGTACGAGGTCGTGCTGCTGGCGCCCGACGCCCAGAGCGGGTTGCTCCTGGATGTGGGCCGCTGGATGCCCGCCGCCCGCATCGGTGCCGCGGCGCGCGGTGAAGGCGCCGGCTGGACGCTGCTCGCGCTGGCCGCGGCGACGGCGATCGGCCTTTGTCTCTCACTCGTGAGCCTGCGGCGGTTGATCACCCAGCCTGCGCAGTCGCTGGGCAGCGTGCGCTCGCGCACCTCCGCCATCACCGGACTGCCGGGCCTGCCAGCGGTGCTCGGCGTGCCGGCCATGAAGGAAGTGCGTTACCTGCTGCGCACGCTCGACGCGCTGCTCGCCTTTGCCTTCGCTGTCATCGCCGCGATCTGGATCCTGATCCGGCCGGACGACGCGCGCCTCGTCCTGATCCTCTGCCTGCCGATCATTGTGCTCAACGAGATGGTCATGCCGCTGAACGTGTTCGGTCTGGACGGCAAGGCGGTCGATCGCTATCGGCTGCTGCCCCTGTCGGGCGCGCAGGTGGTGCTCGGCAAGAACATCGCGTTCGTGCTCGTGTTGCTGCTCGAGTTCGCGCTGCCGGTCCTCGCGGGGGCCTGGCGCGCCGGCGTGGTCTTCACGACGTCCGCACTGTGCGCAGCCCTCGCCGCCGTCTGCCTGATGATGGCCTGGGGCAACCAGGTCAGCGTCCGCTCGCCCGCGCCCCGCGCCTTCTTCAACTTCGACAGCAAGGAACAGGCCGGCGGCATCCTCAGCATGCTGGGCACGATCCTGCTGTGGCTGGTCCCCTTCCTGCTGGGCCTGCTCGCCCGCGAACTTGGCGGCCACGCGGCGCTGCTGGCCGCCGAGTTCCTGCTGCTGGTCGCGGCCGCGAGCCTGTACGCCGCCACGCTGCCGAGCGCCGGCCGCGCGTTCGACGCGCGCGCCGAGGAGATGCGCGCGCGGCTCGCCGGACAGGGCTGAGCGCCTCCTCACTTGACCTGCGCCCGCCACGCCATCGCCGCTGGCGAACCTGCGCCGCGCCGCGGCCCGCTGCTGGTGCGGATCCAAGAATGCCTGCCCCTGACGACTGGCCTGAGGTGGACCACACGCCAATGCGATGCCGGCGGCACGGGCGGGCGGCCCGGTGGGACAGGTGATCCGCTCGACATGGCGACGGGGCCCTAGCGGACCTGCAGCGGGACGCCGAAAGCACCGATCGTCGGCAACGAGCCATCTGCACGGGCCTGCCCGTCCTGGTGCTCGCGATACTGCGCCAGGGCCGGAGGGGCCGTGGCGGCGAGAGGCCCGCCGGCGCGCAGCAGGGGTGACCCCGGCAGGGGCTGGAAGCCGAGGCCCGAGGCGTCGGCGAAGCCGGGCTCCGCGCCCGCGATGCAATCCTGGGCAACCACCGAACCGGTCGGATCGCCCTCGTGGCTGTGGCGCCAGTCCGTCGGGAGCCAGCAGTGGCGCAGTTCGACGTCGCCGGCGTCGGCATTGATCGCCAGCCGCGCGCCGCCCGCGGTGACATGGATCACCGTATTGCGCACATCCGCCGCCTCGTCGCCGGTCGACAGCCGCAGCAGGGTGGTGTTGCCCGGCCGTGCCGAGTAGACGGTGTTGTGGTAGAAGTGCAGCCTGCCCTTGCGGTAGAAGTCCTCATCACCCCCGTCGCCGCCATAGTGCACGATCTGGCTGTTGCCCGTGCTCTCGCTCTCGATCAGCAGGTTGCCGTAGACAAGGGTCGTGCGGTAGCGGGGGTCGTCGCGCAGTTCGACATGGTCGGTCTCCACCAGGTCGAGCTGACGGTTGCCCGCCTCGATCCAGTTGTAGCGGATCACGGTGCCGGCCGAGCGGTCCTTGAGGTTGTTGCCGCCGCAGCCGGGACGCAGCGGGCCGTAGCGGTTGTACTCGAAGAGGATGCCGAGGCACTCGGTGTAGGAGTTGTGCTCGTAGATGCTGCCTTCGATGCCGTTGCCGTGGATGGCGTTGCCGCGCAGGACCAGATCGCTGACCTGGGAGCCGGCGAAGACGCCGTTGCCGCAGTCCGTCAGCACGCAGTCCTCGATGGTGATGTGGGCGCCGATCTCGGCGTGGACCGCCGCCGCGTTTGTACTGTAGGAGCCGGGAGCGCCGGCATCGTCGGTATAGGCGTACCCGGGCCGTCCGCTGCGGATCTCGAGCCCCTGCAGGTGGACATGGGAGGGCACGATGTCATCCGAAGGGAGATTCGAGCCGCCGATCTTCACCACCGAGCGGCCCTCGTTCCAGTAGTCGAGGGCGAGCCGTGTCGCGGCGCCGTCCCCGCTGATCACCGGTCGGGCGCCGGTCACGGGGTCGCGCACGCCCAGGACCACCAAGGGCGCGCCCTGTGTCGCCGCCGTGTTGATCACCCATTTGGCAGGATAAGGTTGCGGGCGATGGTGGATCCGCACCAGTGTCGACGGCGCCAGCGATTCCCAGGGCACCTGCGCCGGCTCGGTCAGGGGGTAGCCGGGGCCGACATCCAGGACGACGGCAAAATCCCCGGCGACCCAGGTCGTGGCCACTGACGTTTCGGGGGGCTCAGGCCGGGAAGCATCCGGCGCGGCAGGGTCGTCCCCGCCACAGCCGAGAACGACGAGGAGCGAACAGACAGCGAGCAGGCGCGATGGTGTCGCAGGCATGATGCACCCCTGTTGCCGGTACTGCACGACGAGGTGCAAGCCCCGGACCGCCGGCTGCGCGCTGCCAGCGCCTGCGGCTGTTCCCATGAGAACCGGAAGTTCAGGGACACCACTGGAAGGTCGCCAACCGGATGCGCCCGCGGGCGTCGATGACGACGCCTTCGTCGGCCAGCAGCAGCGCCTGTTCGGTCACCGACAGGCCGTCGCCGCGGGGGCTGATCCGGCCCCCGGCGTTGACCACCCGGTGCCAGGGCACCGCGCTGTCGTCCGGCAGCTTCCTGAGCGTCGTTCCCACCAGCCGGGCGCGCCCCGGAAGTCCGGCCAGGTCGGCAATCTGGCCGTAGGTGGCCACCCGGCCGGCCGGAATGGATGCGACGATGGCCAGGATGGCGTCGTAGTGCCGCAGGCTCATGGACGTCGTACCTCTGGACGACGAATCGGGGGCGAAGCTCTAGCAGATCCGCGGCAGCTGCTCGCCGAGCGGCATGTCCAGCACCCTCTCCACCCCAAGCCCCGTCCGCAACGCCACCACGCCGGGATGCGCGGGCACGACCCGCCCGATGACCGCAGCCTCCGAGCCCAGCGCATGAGCGCGTAGCGCCGCGAGCCCGTGATCCGCATCCGCTCCCGAGACCACCGCCACCAACCGACCCTCGCACGCCGCATGCAGCGGATCCAGCCCGAGCATCTCGCACACACCCGCCACCGTAGCCCGTACCGGCACCGCCCCGTCCTCGAGCGTGATCCCCACCCGGGCGCCCGCCGCGAACTCGTTGAGCACCGCCGCCAGCCCGCCGCGCGTCGGGTCGCGCAGTGCCTTCACGTCGGCGCCGCACGCCAGCAGCGCCTCGACCAGGCCGTTCAAGGTCGCACAGTCGCTGGCCAGCTCCGTCTGCACCGACAGCCCCGCGCGCGCGGTCAGGATGGCTGTGCCGTGGTCGCCGACCGGTCCGGAAACGAGCACGGCGTCGCCCGCAGCGATGCGTGCCACGCCCAGGCGCCGCCCTTCGGGAACCACGCCCAGCCCGCTGGTGTTGATATAAATTCCGTCGCACTGGCCGCGCCCGACCACCTTGGTGTCGCCGGTCACGATGCGCACGCCGGCCTGTTGCGCGGTCGCCTCCATCGAGCACAGCACCCGGTGGAAGTCGGCCAGCGGCCAGCCTTCCTCCAGAACGAAGGCCACCGACAGCGCGCGCGGCAGCGCGCCCATCATCGCCACGTCGTTGACGGTGCCGCAGACGGCCAGCTTGCCGATGTCGCCGCCGGGGAAGAACAGCGGCGTGACCACGAACGTGTCGGTGCTGAAGGCCACGCGGCCCGGGGGCAGGTCCAGCAGCGCGCCGTCCTCGCGCGGGGCCAGCTCGGGACTGGCGAAGCGCGGCAGGATCAGCTTCTCGAACAGGTCCTGCGAGAGGCGGCCACCGGCGCCGTGCGCCATCTGCACCGTGTCGTAGTCCAGTCGCGGCAGCGGGCAGCTGAAGCCCGTGACGTCGGCGCGGTCGCTCACTGCGGGACCTTCCTTCCATAGCGGAACCAGGCGGCGCAGGCGCCCTCGCTCGAGACCATGGTGGCGCCCAGCGGCGTCTGCGGCGTGCAGGCGCGCCCGAAGGCGGGGCAGTCGGCGGGCTTGGCAAGGCCCTGCAGCACCAGCCCGGCGATGCACTCGGCCGGCTCGGCCGGCGTGATGTCCGCGACAGCGAACTTCCGCTCGGCGTCCCACGCCGCGAACTCCGGCCGCAGTGCCAGGCCGCTCTGCGGGATGGTGCCGATGCCGCGCCACTTGCGGTCGCAAACCCGGTACATGCGATCGACCATTGCCTGCGCGGCAGGGTTGCCGTCGGGCCGCACGGCGCGTTCGTAGCGGTTGACCACGCGTGCGTCACCGCTTTCCAGCAGCGTGACGGCCTGCACCAGCCCGTCGAGGATGTCGACCGGCTCGAAGCCCGTGGCCACGATGGGCACGCCGTGCCGCGCGGCAACCGCCTCGTACGGACGCCAGCCGGTCACGGTGCAGACGTGGCCCGCGGCCAGGAAGGCGTTCACGCGGCACCCGGGCGAATCCAGGATGGCCGCCATCGCCGGCGGCACCAGCACGTGGCTGACGATCTGGCTGTAGTTGCGCAGCCCCTGGTCGACGGCGGCGGCCACGGCCATCGCATTGCCCGGCGCGGTGGTCTCGAAACCCACGGCCAGGAAGACCACGTCGTGGTCCGGGTTCGCGCGCGCCAGCGCCAGGGCCTCCAGCGGCGAGTAGACCATGCGCACGTCCGCGCCGCGGCTGCGCGCCTCCAGCAGGCTGCCGCGCGAGCCGGGCACGCGCAGCATGTCGCCGAAGCTTGCCAGGATCACGCCCGGCAGCCCGGCGATGGCCACGGCGCGGTCGATGGTCTCCAGCGGCGTCACGCAGACGGGGCAGCCGGGGCCGTGCACCAGCTCAAGGCCGGGCGGCAGCACCTGATCGATGCCGTGGCGCAGGATGCTGTGCGTCTGGCCGCCGCAGATCTCCATGACCGTCCACGGGCGCGTGACCGCGCGCTGCAGCTGCGCGACCAGCGCGCGGGCCAGCTCCGGGTCGCGGTACTCGGCCAGGAACTTCACGATGGATCCCGCCCGTCGGTGGGCATGTTATCCAGTTCGATGACCTGCGCCAGCCGCGCCAGCTCGGCCAGGCTGGCCTGCGCCTCGTCCTCGTTCAGCAGCTGCAGCGCGAAACCCGCGTGCACCAGCACGTAGTCGCCCACCTGCGCTTCCGGCGTGTACGCCAGGCAGGCCGCCGCCACCGCGCCCGCGTAGTCGACACGGGCCATGGGCAGGCCGTTCTCCTCGTAGCGTTCGGCGATGCGGCCGGGGATGGCCAGGCACATGTTCGTCTCCGTTCAGTTCGCGTTCGCGGCCAGCCTGTGCGCCGCCAGTCTGTGCGCCGCGATCATGGCCTGGCCCAGGGCCAGGCCGCCGTCGCCGGGGGACACGGCCCGCGGCAGGTGGGCGCGGATGCCGCGGCATTCCAGACGTCCGGTGATCGCGTCGGCCAGGATCGCGTTGAGGAACACGCCGCCGCCCAGCACGACCGGCAGCTCGGGCCGGTCGGCGTGGACCAGCGCCACCGCTTCGGCCAGCAGGTCGGCCAGCGTGCGGTGGAAGGCGGCGCTGACGGCGGCCGGGCCGGCGCCCGCCTGCAGCAGCGCGGCGGCGCCGCGCACGACCAGGGCGGTGGGCAGGGCGAGACCGCGTCCGCCAGGATCGGACTTGCCAGCTTCCGACTTGCCAGCTTCCGACTTGCGCCGGCGCAACTCCGCGAGCACGTCCGCGAACGGCGCCGCAGCCGCCACCGCGGCCTCATCGGTCAGCGCCATGAACTCCATCGCCGCCTGCGCCTCGTACGCCGCCTCGTGGCAGGTGCCGGCCAGCGCCGCCACGGCGTCGAAGAGTCGGCCGCAGCTGCTGGTGGCCGGGCAATTCACGTCGCGCTGCAGCATCTCGAGCACGCCGGCGACGGGCCAGCGCGCCAGCGCGGGCCAATCGGCCGCCAGGCGGCCGGCCGCCGTCGCCGGGTCATCGCCCAGCAGTCCGCACCGCCACAGGTAGCTTACCGCGATACGCCACGGCGCGCGGATCGCCGCGTCGCCGCCCGGCAGAGGCATCGGCTCGAGGGAGCCGACGCGTTCGCAGCGCACGAAATCCCCGACCAGCAGCTCGCCGCCCCAGATGCCGCCGTCGCTGCCGTAGCCGGTGCCGTCCAGGACCAGGCCCAGGCACGGGCCGGGCAGGCGATGCTCGGCCATCACGGCCGCCAGGTGGGCGTGGTGGTGCTGCACGCCCACGCCGGTTACACCGCGCCGTGCGCATTCACGCCGCGCCCATTGTGCGCCCGCGTAGCCCGGATGCTCGTCATGGGCGATCGCGACCGGCGTCGCCTCCAGCAGACCGCACAGGCCTTCCACCGTCTCCGTGAAGTACCCGCGCGTGGCCAGGTCGTCCAGCTCGCCGACGTGCGGGCTGAGGAAGGCCAGCCCGTCCTTCAGCAGGCAGACGGTGTTCTTCAGGTCGCCGCCCACCGCCAGCACGGCGCCGACCGGCGGCGCGGTGACCGGCAGCGGCGCCGGCGCGTAGCCGCGGCTGCGGCGCGCGTGCAACACCCCGTGAGCGGTCACCTGCAGCACCGAGTCGTCGGCGCGGCGCACGATGGGGCGGTCGTGCAGCAGCCAGCGGTCGGCGATGCCGCGCAGATGGGTCAAGGCCTCGTCGTTGCCGATGCAGATCGGCTCGTCGGCCACGTTGCCGCTGGTCATCACCAGCGCGCCGAGGCCGCGCGCGGCCACTTCGTCGAACAGCAGCAGATGCAGCGGCGTGGGGGGCAGCATCACGCCCAGGCGTCGATGGCCCGGGGCGACCGCCGCGGCGACCGCGGCGCCGGCACGCGTTTCGAGCAGCACGATCGGCGCTGCGGGCGAGGCCAGGACCGCCTCCTCGTCCGCGGACGCGAACGCCAACCTGCGTGCGGCCGCGACGTCCGCCACCATCACCGCCAGCGGCTTGGCCACCCGGTGCTTGCGCCGGCGCAGGCGGGCCACCGCTTCTTCGTCGTCGGCGCGCACGGCCAGGTGGAAGCCGCCCAGGCCGCGCACGGCCACGATCAGACCCTCGGCCAGCGCTTCCGCGGCGGCGGCCAGTGGTCGGTCGTCGACGCGATCGCGGCCGTCCTCTGCGCACAGCCAGGCGCGCGGGCCGCAGGCGGGGCAGGCGTTCGGCTGCGCGTGGAAGCGGCGGTTGCCGGGGTCGTCGTACTCGGCGCGGCAGGCGTCGCACATCGCGAACGCGGCCATGCTCGTCAGCGGGCGGTCATAGGGCAGCGCGTGGATGATGGTCCAGCGCGGGCCGCAGTTGGTGCAGTTGGTGAAGGGGTACCCGAAGCGGCGGTCCAATGGGTCGCGCACCTCGCCGCGACAGTCGGCGCACAGCGCCACGTCGGGCGGCACGGCGGTGGTGGCGCCGGCCACGGGCCGCGAGGCGTCGATCACGAAGCCTTCGCCGGGTGCGGGCGGCAGCAGGACGCTCGTGATGTCGTGGATCGCCGCCAGCGGGGGCGCCTCGGCGCGCAGGCGTTTGCCGAAGCGGCCGAGCGCCGGTGCGGACCCCTGCGCCTCGATGATGACGCCGGCGCCGGTGTTGACCACGCTGCCGACGAGGCCCTCCTGCGTCGCCAGCCGGTGCACGAAGGGGCGGAAGCCGACGCCCTGCACGATGCCGCGCACCGTCAGGCGGACGCGCACAGGTTCGTCGCCGTCGCCCATGGTCAGGCGCCCGCGGCCGCGGCGCGCCGGGCGCGCACCCAGTCGTACCAGCGCTCGAGCCCCTCGCCCGTGGTGGCGGACACGCGCAGGATCTCCAGGCGCGGATTCACCGAGCGCGCGGCCGCCTCGCAGGCCTCGACGTCGAAGCGCACGTGCGGCAGCAGGTCCAGCTTGTTGACCAGGCACAATTGGGCAGCCGCGAACATGTGCGGGTACTTCAGCGGCTTGTCGTCGCCCTCGGTGACGCTGATGATGACGACCTTTGCCGCCTCGCCCAGGTCGAACAGCGCGGGGCAGACCAGGTTGCCCACGTTCTCGATCATCAGCACCGAGCCGGTGGCCGGCTGCAGCTTCCCGCACGCGCGCCAGACCATGTCGGCGTCCAGGTGGCAGCCCTTGCCGGTGTTCACCTGCACGGCGGGGGCGCCCGCGGCCTCGATGCGCTCGGCGTCCCGCATGGTCCGCTGGTCGCCCTCGATCACGGCCAGGGGCAGCTCACCCTTCAGGTCGGCGATGGTGCGCTCGAGCAGTGTCGTCTTGCCGGCGCCGGGGGAGGAGACCAGGTTCAGCGCCAGCACGCCGCGCCCGGCGAACCAGCCGCGGTTCAGTAGCGCCTGGCGGTCGTTGCCGGCCAGCACGGCCTCGGCCACGGCGATCTCGCGCGGGCCGGCGGCGCCGGGCACGTCGTGGTGGTGATGGTGGTGGTGGCCGTGCGGGTGATCGTGGTGGGGATGGTCGTGGTGATGGTGATGGTGGTCACCATGCCCGTGATCATGATCATGGTCTTCGCCGGGCCGGCGGATCGTGACGTCGTCGGCAGGCTGGCTGCAACCGCAGGTGTCGCACATGGGAGGCCTCCGTTCCGGGGCAGGTCACTTCGGGCGCGCGTCAGTCGACATTCAGCGACAGCACGCGCAGCTCCCGTCCCCCGCTGATGTCCAGCACGTTGCCGCATGCCTCGCACAGGGCCGCCAGTTCGTCCACGTCCCGGCTGGCGCCGCAGGCCGGGCACAGGCCGCGGCCCGGCACGTCGCGGATCTCCAGTTCAGCGATCGCCGACAGGCCGCTGCGCGCCACGTCGAAACAGAAGCGCAGCGCGTCTGCTTCGACGCCCGCCAGGCGGCCCACCTCCAGCACCACGCGGTTGATGCGCGTGGCGCCAGCGCCTGCGGCCTGACGGTGGGCGATCTCCAGCACGCCGGCCACGATGGTCATCTCGTGCATCGGGAATCAGGCCGGCTTGCCCGAACCCGGCTTGTTCGCGCCCTTGCCGCCGAAGCGCGGCGCGAACCAGGCAACCAGGATCGACCAGACCGCGATGACCAGGCCGAGCAAGGCACCGCTTGCAATGTAGGTCACCGTTGCACTTGCCTTCTCGGCAACCGAGACCTCAGCCGCAGAAACGTGCTTCAAAAAGATCGAGCGCGAGACAAGCCCCGCCAGCACCCCGATCACCAGGCTCACCACCAGCACCAGCACCAGGCCGACGCGTGTCTTGTTCATGCCGATCCCCCCGTCTTGAAGCACGAAAACCGGGATGCCCGCCCACGCGGGCATCCGCTGCGAAAGCTAGCACCTGGGGCAGGGGCGGGCAACCGGGGGGCGACGGGTCAGGACTGCGGGGCGGCCCGCCGGGGCAGCGTCACCAGGAAGGTGGTGCCGGTCTCGTCGTCGGACGTGAACCAGACCCGCCCGCCGAGGTACCTTCCGGTCAGGAGCTTGACGGAATAGGTGCCGATGCCGCGGTCGCGCCCCTTGGTCGAGAACGAGCGCTGGAACACCTGGAGCTGGACCGGCCGGGGCATCGCCCTGCCGTTGTGGCAGGTGAAGGTGGTGGCCTCGCCGTCGTCCAGGCAGCCCACGGTGACGGTCTCGCCGGCTTCGGAGGCCTCGAGCGCGTTCTTGAGCAGGTTGCCGAGCACGCGCGACAGGAGCGCCTCATCGCTGACGAACGGGCGGCCCCCCGAACCGGGCGCGATCGCGATCCGCTTGTCGCGGGCCACCACGTGGTTCCGGAAGGTCCGCACCAGGGCCTCGACGAACGGGCGGGGCTCCAGCGTCCGCCACTGGACGGCCAACACGTTGTTCTCGGCGGCGACCAGGATGCGCTGGCTCTTGATCTCCTGGACCAGCGTGTCCGAGGCGACGGCCAGGTCGTCCTTGACCTCGTCCAGTGCCATATCGCCGGCGGCGAGCATGTCCGCCATCGAGCTGATGCCGCCGGCCGTGTTCAGGATGTCGTGGAAGAACACGCGCTCCAGGAGTTGGCGCCGCTTCTCGTCGGCGATGTCGGTCGCGACGAACAGGACCAGCTCGTCCTGCCCCCAAGCGAACGGTGTCGCGGAAACCCGCAGGTCCAGCGCGTCCGGTCCGCTGGCCGCCTGCCGGGAGATGCGGCACTCCTGATTCGACCGCTGTCCGCCCGCCGCGTCGAGGATCGCCTGCACCGCGCCGCAGGTGCGGCAGGCTTCGGCCGTGCCGCAGCCCGCCGGGGACTCGAGCGCCACGCGGCACGCCAGCAGTTCACCCGGGCGCAGGCCCAGGATGGAGGCCTGACCCAGCGATGCCGCCAGATCCGTGGCCGCGCGGTTGCCGTAGACGATCTGCCGCTGCCGGTTCAGGACCAGGACCTGCTCGGGCAGGGCGTCAAGGATCGAGACCAGGATCGCCGACGACGAAATGGCGCGGTGCGCAGCCTCGATGGCCTGGGGTGCCGCGCGTTCGGCTGAGGCGAACTCGGTCGTCATGACGCAATGCGGCAAGGCCCACGCTCCCCTTGATCAGGTGATTCTTTACTGTATCGGCAACCGCAAGGGCGACTTGAGATTTGGCGATGGGCGCGGCCCACGGGTGCCGCCGGTCCAGCCAGAGCCCCGAAGCGGCAGGATCCAGGTCCGGCGCTCCCGGGAACCGGACCGCTTCGATCCTTGCAACTGCTTCCCATTCGCAAAATTACGCGATCGACGGGCGGCGATTTTCCTGCGCTCCCCGACCATCCGCCTCCTATATTTGCGCCATGCGCACGCCCGTCGGCATCGTCCTGGTCCTGGGCCTGGCAGCCCTGCTGCCGCAGCTGGCGGCGTGCGGTGGCGCGGCGCGGTCGGCTCCGGCGGACGAGCGATGCCTGGACTGCCACCAGGGCCTCGAGACCGCCTCGCCCTCGCACGACGGCTGCGTGTCCTGCCACGGCGGCAACCCCGCCGCGCGCGACAAGGAGAGCGCCCACCGCGGCATCTTCGGCCTGGCCGATCCGTCGTACGCCGGGCGCTGGGAGCGCGGCTGCGGCGGCTGCCATCCGCACCAACTCGAGCGCATGCGCAGCAGCCAGATGTACACGAATGCGGGCATGATCGCGCAGATCCAGGCGACGTGGGAGGGCCGGCGCGACAGCGTCACCTATGCGGCGCGCGGCGCGAAGCTGCACGACCTGGACGGCGAGCCGCTCACGCACACATCCGTCGTTGGGCTGGACAACCTGTCGGGCGACCTCTACCGGAAGTTCTGTGCGCGCTGCCACGTCGCGAAGCAGAACGACGCGACCGACGGCGCCGGCCATGCCGCCGGCTGCGCGGCCTGCCACTTCCCCTGGGCCGAGGACGCGACCTACCGGGGCGGCGACCCCACGATGCACGGCCGCTCACCCCACAGCCGCACGCACGCCATGGAGGGCTTGCCGACGATGGAGGCCTGCACGCGCTGCCACCACCGCAGCGGCCGCGTGGCGCTGGCCTACCAGGGCCTCAACGACGGCAACAACGGCCTGGTGCCGACGAAGGACGGCCTGCCCGGGCCGCTGCCCGGGAGCGACGGCCGCAACTACTCGCACATCGCGCCCGATGTGCATTTTGCCGCAGGCATGGAGTGCATCGACTGCCACACCTCGCGCGAGGTGATGGGCGAGGGCTATGCGTCGGCCGGCCTGCACGGGCAGCTGGAGATCGGTTGCGAGGACTGCCACGGCAGCGCCACGCAGGCGCCCAAGTTCGACGCCGCCTGGGGCGAGCACGAGCTGCCCGCGCGCGAGTCCCGCCAGTACGGGCAGCGGCTGCCCGCCGGCGCGCGCGTGGCGCTGACGGGCAAGGGGCGGCCGTACGCGAACGTCTTCGACGACGGGGGGCAGGTCGGCGTGCTGCTCAAGCGCAGCGGCCGCGTGCTGCGCAGCCCCGTCATCACCGGCACGCCCGCCCACACCGTCGCGGGCCACGAGCGCATAGCCTGCCACACCTGTCATTCGCGCACCGTCGTGCAGTGCTACGGCTGCCATACCACCTACGACAAGCGCGAGTACGGCTGGGATTACCTGGCCGGGCGGGCCACCGTCGGCTCGTTCAGCGAGACCGAGGACGTGCGGGCCCTGTACCCGTTCCCGCTGGCCGTCGACACGAAGGGCCGCATCGGCACCGTCACGCCCGGCTGCCAGACGTTCATCAACGTCATCGAGCCGGACGGCACGCTCTCGCGCGACGAGGACGTGGCCACCTTCCGCGGCCGCCGCCAGCTGCGGTTCGCGCCGTTCTTCGGCCACAACACCGGCACGCGCGCCGTCGGCTGCAGCGAGTGCCACGGCAACCCCGCGTTCCTCGGCTTCGGCCAGCACCTGGTCGAGCGCGGACGGCTGCGGGGCACGCTGCTGTGCGAGAAGGACCCGCGCAAGCCGCTGGACGGCTTCCTGCACGAGGACCAGGACGGCGTCAAGGCACACGCCGCGATGAGCCGCGATGGTGCCCGACCCCTGGACGCGCAGGAGGCGCGCCGCTTCTTCACCGTGAACCTGTGCCTGGTCTGCCACGACCGGGCGAACGATCCCATCTACCGCAAGCCCCTGGACACCCATGCGCTGGACGACAGTCTGCATCGCCGCCTGCTGGCTGCTGGGCGCTGAGCCCGCACCGGCCGCCCCGCCCGGGGCCCTGGCGACGCCCCGCACGGGCGCCGTCGCGGCGACGCCTGCCCTGCCGCAGGACCTGTCCTGTCTGACCTGCCATCCGGCACAGGGCGACGTGCTGGGCGGGCCGATGGCCACGCGCGCGGCCGAGCGCGACTTCGCCTGCCGCGCCTTCGGCGAGCGCGAGGGCCGGGCCTTCTTCACGGCCGCCTGCGCCGGCTGCCACGTGACCACCTGCCGCGACTGCCACGACGGGCAACCGCACGCGGCCGCCGGGAGCGTGGCCCCGCGCGTGGCCCCGCTCGTCGCCGACGACGCCTGCCTGCGCTGCCATCAGGGCTACTTCACCGGCTGGGAGTACCACGGGCGCGCCCCGCGCGAGGACCACGAGCGCTACCAGCGCGGCCCGGTGGCCGATGGGCTCAACTACCTGAAGATGCTGCCGGACGTGCACCAGGAGCGCGGCCTGGGCTGCGCGGACTGCCATCGCGTGCATGCGGACGGCGGCCGCGGCGCCGTGCTCGCGTGCCGCGACTGCCATCCTTCGCCCTCGCGCGACGTGCCCGAGCACGCGATCGCCGGGCACCTGGAGAAGATGGAGTGCTGGGCCTGCCATTCGGCCTGGGCGGCGCAGGAGTACGGCACCTTCCTGGTGCGGACGCGGACGGCCGCGCAGGACACGGCGTTCTTCGGCCTGCCGTTGCAGGGAGGCTGGCGGCGGAGCGCCGCGCTGCGGCGGCAGGACGCGCCGCCGCTGGGCCTGAACGGGCGCGGGCTGGTCTCGCCGATCCGCCCGCAGTTCGTGCTGCTGGCCACCGACCCGGCGCGCGGCTGGGAGAACCGCCTGCTGGCGGCCGAGTGGAAGGCGTTCTTCCCGCACACCGTGCGCCGCGGCACCGTCACCTGCGACGGCTGCCACTCGAATCCCCGGCGGTTCCTGCTGGAGCCGCCGGCCGACCGCATCTACGACCTGCGGCGCGACGGCCTGCCCCTGGATTCCTGGTGGGACCAGGCTGGCCAGCGCGTCGTCGATGGGGCATTCTTCACCCGGGAACGCCACGACCTGATGAACCGACGCACGCCCGAGTACGTGCGGGAGCACCTGAGGCAATGGCAGGACCTGCTCAGACCCGACGCCGGTTCCTCCAGACCCTGACCCTCTCGGTCGCGGGGCTGGTCGGCTGCTGGCGCTACCTGACGCCCACGCGCGCCACCGTTCCGCGCGAGGTCAGCCTGCCCGCGACCGAGGTGCCGCAGGGCGGCGCGCTGGTGCTGCCCGAGCACGGGCTGGTCGTCACGCGCGGGCGCGACGGCGGCCTGCGCGCGCTGGACCTGACCTGCACGCACCTGGGCTGCCGCGTGACGGCCACGGAGAACGGCTTCACCTGCCCCTGCCACGGCAGCCGCTTCGCCCCGGACGGCGCCGTGCTGACCGGGCCGGCCACGCGCGCCCTGCACGAACTGGTCTGCCTGGAGGTCGGCGACCGCATCACCGTCCGCCTGCCGGAGGCGACATGATCGGCGAGTTCGTCCGTCACCTGTTCCCGCGCGTCGTGCTGCGCCGCAACCTGCGCATCACCTACACGTTCTGCCTGGGCGGGCTGGCCTTCACCACGTTCCTGACGCTGGTCGTGACGGGCCTGCTGCTGCTGTTCTACTACCGGCCGTCGCCCACGGGTGCCTTCGAATCGATCCAGTTCCTTGAGAGCTCCGTCTGGGGCGGGCGCTACCTGCGCTCGCTGCACCGGTTCTGCTCGCACACGCTGCTGGTGCTGATCATGCTGCACACGCTGCGGGTGGTGCTGACGGGCGCCTACCGTCACCCGCGCCACGGCACCTGGGTCGCGGGCGTGCTGATCCTGTTCCTGGCCGTGGGCGCCGCTTACACGGGCTACCTGCTGCCGATGGACCAGCTGGCCTTCTGGGCCACGACCACCGGCATGGAACTGCTGCGCGTGCTGCCGCTGGGCGAGCAACTGCGGGGGCTGCTGGTGCCCGACCACATCGGCGGGCCGCTGTCGCTGCTGCGCTTCTACGCGCTGCACATCGCCGTGCTGCCCACGCTGATGCTGTCGCTGATCTGCCTGCACTTCTTCCGCATCCGGCGCAGCAAGGGGGTGCTTCCGTACCTATGAGCGACCAGGTCCCGAGTTCCCCGCACTTCTTCCGCCTGATCCGGCGCGGCCTTCTGGTCATCGCCGTGTTCCTGCTCGTGGCGGCCTGGCTGGTGCCGGCGCCGCTGGAGACGGCGGCCGACCCGATGCGCGCGCCCAACCCGGCCAAGTCCGCCTGGTTCCTGCTCTGGCTGCAGGAACTGGTCAGCCACGGCACCGGCTGGATGTACGCCGTGCTGGTGCTGGCCGCCCTGATGGTGGCGCTGCCCTGGTTGCGGCGCACCACCGGCGAGCGCGCGGCCTGGTTCCAACCGGGTGAGCGCATCGTCGGCGCCGTGGTCGTCACGCTCTTTGCGCTGGTCGTCCTGCTGACGGCCGTCGGGCTCTTCCTGCGGGGTGAGAATTGGCAGCTGCGCGGGCCGTTCTGACGTTGCTGGCAGCGACGCTGCTGGGGGTCGGCGCGACGTCCGCGGCGGCGGGCGCGCCCGTGCCGGCCGCCTGCCTGGACTGCCATGTGCCGCACTACGCGAGCCACGGTGGCTGCGTCGACTGCCATCGCGGCGATGCACGCGCCGCGCGGCCGGACCTGGCCCATCACCGGCTGTTGGCCGGCGCGGCGGCGGCGTGGGCGCTGCCCGGTTCGCCGGTGCTGCCGCGGGCCGTGGCGCTGCGCGACAGCCTCGGCTGCCGCCGCTGCCACGTGACCGGAGGCAAGGGGGAGCGGCTGGCCATCAACCTGGACACCGTGGCCTGGCCGCGCACGCAGCAGGAGCTGAGGGCGTCGCTGGTCAACCCGGCGGCGGCCATGCCCGCGTTCGGGCTGGGGGCGCGGACGGCCGACACGCTGGCCGCCGTCCTGCTGCGCGACGCCGACCGCCACGGCGGCTCGCCCCGCTACCAGGTGCGGTTCCGCGCGGGCAGCGACGACAGCCTGCGCACGTTCGCGCGCCTGTGCGGCGGCTGCCACCTGGCCCTGACACCCGACGGGCCGCAGGGCACCGGCGCCGACGGTCCGGACCTTTCCGGGCTGACTGGCGCTTTCCACCCCACGGCAGCCGACAGCGCCTGGAGCCGCGCGCGACTGGAGCGCTGGCTGGGCAACCCGCGCGCGCTGCGGCCTCAGGCGACCATGCTGCCGGTCGCCGTGAAGCCCGACGAGCTGGACGCGGTGCTGCGGGCGGTGACGCCACCGCCTGCCCCTGCCGGGCGCTGACCAGCGGGAAGCGGGCATGAAGAGGCCGGCGGGCTCCCGAGGGCGCCCGCCGGCCGCGTCCAACCCTTGAGCAGGGTGACTAGAACACCAACTGCAGCTGCGTGACCAGCGTGCTGGTGTCGGTCGTGGCCAGGCCGTCGACCTCGCCGGTCTGGTCGAACGTCGCGCCGCTGTACTCCACCGTCAGCTTCAGCACTTCGTCCATCATGAAGTAGTTCGCGCCGAAGCTCAGCCAGTCCAGCTTCTGGTTGTACACGTTGTTCAGCTCGGCGAACTTCCAGGACTCGTAGCGCACGAAGAACTGCAGGGGGCTGGTGTGCAGCAGATAGCCGGCCTTCGCGTACCAACCGTTCTTCTGGCCGTTCAGGCCGCAGGTGCCGGTGTCGGGATTCATGCCCAGGTACGAGTCGTCGAAGTCGATGTTCTCGTACGCAGCCGACAGCGTGATGGCGCCGGTCTCCTGTACGGGGCGCTCGTAGAAGAAGTCGACGGTGTAGGCGTTGTAGTCCAGCTTGCCGGTCTTCGCCACTACGTCCTTGTACACGACCTCGGGCTCGGTCTGCACCGCGGCACCGATCGTCATGACCTTCTTCTTGCCCAGGTACGAGCCCTTGTAGCCGTACTCCGTTTCCGAATCCCACAGCGACAGGTGTGCCCGCGCGCTGTAGCGGAAGCTGGTCTTCGGCATGGCGTAGTCGGACAAGGCCTTGCGGCCTTCCATCGCGTCGAGGCGGTACTGCACCTTGCCGCCGGCGAGATTGCCCCACAGCGCAACGCCCATGTCGCGGGTGCTGACGAACGGCGCCCGGATGAACTGCGAGCGGTCCAGCGACAGCGGGTCCTCGCAGGCTTCCAGGTTCTCGCGCGAGAGGTTGTACTTGAACTTGCCGACGTTGACGCGGAACGCGTCGCTCAGCTTGATGCGGGCGACGGCGTCCAGCATCTGGAACTCCCGCCCCTGGTCCGCGTCCGCCAAGCCGAACAGGCCCAGGTTCACGTCCTCGGCGTACTCGGTCTGGGCGTACAGGCTCAACTTCTCGCCCCAGGCGCCCATGAAGGCGATCCGGTTGCGGCGGAAGTTGAAGTTCATAACGCTCTCGTCGTCGTCGTTGTCGACGTCGTAGTCGCGCATCGTCATCTGGAACTGGCTCTTGACATCGATCTGCAGGGCGCCCTGCTCGTCATCGCCGAACGTGATCTGGGGTCCGGCCAGGGCCGGCGCCGCCAGCGCGATCAGGGCGGCGACGGCCGCGATCGCGTAGATGCTCCTGGTTCGATTCATGGGTCACTTCTCCTTAGCTGGTTTCGTGACCGCCCCGCGCGGGGGCGGAGGAAGAGTCCGTTCGCGTCAGCAACCGCTGCCGCCGCCGCCACCGCCGCCGCCGCCGGGGGGCGGGGTCGTGGTGCCGCCGCTGGAGAAGTAGGCTTCGTCCTCGTTCTCGATCTGGTTCGCACGCGGGTCGGCGATGCCATAGGCCGCGTTGGAGACCGGGTCGATCGTCGGCGTGCCGGGAGTCCAGGTGCCGAAGCTGCGCGACGTCGTCGTGCCCGGCGTGTTGAGGTCGGTCTCCCAGGCGTCCGCGACGGAGTCGTTGCCGTAGGCGCTCCACTGGCCCCACGAACCGTTGTACGACTGCACGGGCCAGCCGAGAATGCCGTCGAGGATGAAGAAGGGCACCGAGCACTTCACGCCGCCCTGGCAATTGACGTAGGTCAGCGGGGTGGCTTCGGTCACGCCGAAGGTGGCCAGGTGCGCCACCATCTCGTCCACGGGCTTGAGCGTGGCGGTCGTGCCGGCCACGTAGTAGGCGTTCCAGGAATCGAGCTGCGCCACCTGGATCCGGCCGCCGGCCACCGGGTCGACGCCGCCGCGCACGTCCAGCCACTTGACGTCGGGCGTCGTGCCGCTGTTGATGGCGTCGACGGCCCGGATGGCCTCGCCGATCGAGGTGCGGAAATCGCCGCCGAACTCGCTGTAGGCCGCCAGGTCGCGCACGGAGAATTCGGACGGCGTGACGGTGGGCGCCTCGGGCACCAGCGTGTTGCCGGCCGCGACCCAGCCCGCGTCGCCACCCTGCAGGATCTTGATCCGCTCCTTGGGGAAGCCCCAGTAGCGCAGCATCCACCACGCGCGCGTGGCCTTGTTGAAGTCATCGGCGGTCGTCAGCACGATCGTCGTGTACTGGTCGACGCCCGAGCGGCTCAGGATGGTGTCGAGCACCGGTCCGGTGATGACCATCGAGCCCGAGGCGGCCACACCCTCGAGGCGGGTCTGGGAGTACTCCGCGCTCGAGTTCCACAGCTGCGCGCCGGCGATGTGCCCGGTGTTGTACGTCGCAGGCGTGCCCACCAGGAAGACGACCACCTTGTCGCGGCTGTTCGGGTCGGTGCTGTTGAGGCGTCCCTCGTCGATCCACTCCGCCAGCGTGGCGGCCTCGATCAGGGCCGTGGGCGTCTTCGTGGTGACGATGTCGTCGGCGGGGTTGTCGTATTCGGTCGGATGATCGGCGCATCCCCAGATGCCCAGCGAGCCGATCGCCAGTACGGCGATCATGCCCGCGAGCATCCTGCGTCGCGTCGCAAGAATCTGCAGCATGTGAGCCTCCCTGTTTCAGCCGGTCTACGGGGCGCGTTCTGCGTCAGAACCCGTTGGGCGATGGTAGTTTGCAGCCGTTCCAAGTCAAACGACGGTTGGTCATGGCCGTCATGCGTTGTGCGCATGGACACCTGCGCTGCTGTCGGCTATCTTGGCCCCATGGAACTGATCCTTCTGCGCACCCTGGTCGCCGTGGCCGAGGCCGGCAGCTTCACTGCCGCCGCCGAGCGCCTGTGCGTGACCCAGTCGGCCGTCTCGCGCCGGATCCGCCAGCTGGAGGAGCACTACGGGGTGTCCCTGCTGGAGCGGGGCTCCGACAGCGTCAGTGCCACGCCCGCCGGCCGCCTGCTGGTGGACAAGGCGCGGGAGATCCTGGAGATCGAGCGCCAGCTCGAGCACAAGGTGGCCGAGCACAAGCACCGCGACCGCATCGCGTTCTGTTGCACGCCCTGCTTCGGCGCCGGGCGCCTGCCGGATATCTTCGAGCGCTACGTGGGCGGCTCGGGATTGAATTTCGATCTCAATGTCGTTTTCGAGATGCCCGAGGATGTGCTCGAGGGCCTGTCCTCCGGGCGGTACGACCTGGCGGTGGTCGAGCATTGCGACGAGCTCTACCTGGCCGACTGCCAGCGCTGGGAGCTGCCGCCCGACGAGATGGTCTTCGTCAGCGCGCCGTCGCTGGATATCACCGCGCAAGCAGTGTCGATCGACGACCTGGCGTCCCGCCGTCTGTTCCTCAAGACGTTCAACGGCTGTGCATACCGTTTCCTGCGACGGCGCCTGCGGGAGCTGGGCCGCGGCATCGACGACTTCACGAACCTGACCTATTACGACGACCTGGCCGGTGTCGTGCGGCAGGTCGTGGCCGGGCACGGCCTCGGGTTCGTCTCCCGCGAGTTGGCGGCGCGGGAGCTGGACAACGGGTTGCTGCGGGAGCACCGCGTGGCGGGCTTCGGCCACCAGAGGCCGCGCACGATGCTGGTCTCGCCGCGGCTGCGGCGGACCGAGCTGACCCTGCGGTTCGTGGCCACGTTCTTCGAGGTGATGGGGGCCGAGCCGCCGGCGGAACTGGTGTCCGGCCTGCAGCCGTTCGACACGTCGGCGGTCGGGGCCGGCCGGTCCGTGCCGGCCCTCGCCGACACCGCCGCGCGCCCGGCGCGGGCGCAGCGCGCCGGCTAGCAGCCGCCCGCCCCGAATCCGGTCGTCCCGAACACGACCGCCAGGCGTCGCCGCAGTTCATCGCGCACCGCGCGGAATGCGTCCAGCCCGGCGCCGGCCGGATCCGGCAGCCCCCAGTGCAGGCGCGCCGCCGCGCCCAGGAAGATCGGGCACTCCTCCTCGCCGCACAGCGTGACCACAGTGTCGACGGTCGCCGGGTCGATCTCCGCCACGTTCTTCGAGCGTTGCCCGGCGCTGTCGAGGCCGATCTCGGCCAGCACGGCGATGGCCTCGGGCCGCACCTGCGTCGGCTGCGAGCCGGCCGACATGACCGCGATGCGCGCCGGCGCCATTGCGCGCGCAATACCCTCGGCCAGCTGGCTGCGCGCCGAGTTGGCCACGCACAGGAACAGGTAGCCCCGGCGGTCCTGCGCGCGGCACACCGCCGCTTCCAGCAGCCAGGCGGGCGGCGTGTCGCCGGACCCGACCTCGAGCTCGCGACCGTCGACCGCGAGCCGCAGCGCGCCGGCGGGCCCGGCCGCGCCGCTGCTGACTCCCACGCCGGGGCCCAGCCGCCGGGCCACCTCCCCGGCCAGGGCCAGCGCAGCCTGGACCCGCGGGTCCCCGTCGGCGCCGCCGACCTCGATCACCACCTCGCGTCCGGTCATGACCGCCTGCCTTCCCCGGCGCAGTTGCGCACCGACTTGATCACGGCCGGATCGCCGGGGAAGTACTTCCGGCCCAGCCACAGCGAGACGTTGACCAGCCCGATCAGCACCGGCACCTCCACCAGGGGCCCGATCACGGCCGCGAACGCGGCCCCGTGGTGCAGCCCGAAAGTGGCCACGGCCACGGCGATGGCCAGCTCGAAGTTGTTGGACGCCGCCGTGAACGACAGCGTGGCCGTCTGCCCGTACGTGGCACCCAGCTTCCTGGACATGAAGAAAGAGACGAAGAACATCAGCACGAAGTAGATGAGCAGAGGGATCGCGATGCGCACCACGTCCAGCGGCAGCGCCACGATGCTCTCGCCCTTCAGCGAGAACATCACCACGATGGTGAACAGCAGCGCGACCAGCGTCAGCGGGCTGATGCGCGGGATGAACCGCTCCTGGTACCAGTCGCGACCGCGGGCCCTGATCAACGAGAACCGCGTCACGATACCCGCCAGGAAGGGGATGCCCAAGTAGATGAACACACTGCGGGCGATCTCGCCGATCGTGATGTCCACCGCGACGCCCGGCAGGCCCAGCCAGGTCGGCACCACGGTGATGAACACCCAGGCGTATACCGAGTAGAGCAGCACCTGGAAGATCGAGTTGAAGGCCACCAGCCCGGCGCAGTATTCGGTGTCGCCCTTCGCCAGGTCGTTCCAGACGATGACCATGGCGATGCAGCGTGCCAACCCGATCATGATGAGCCCGACCATGTACTCCGGGTAGCCGCGCAGGAAGATCACCGCCAGCGCGAACATCAGGATCGGCCCGATCACCCAGTTCTGCACCAGCGACAGCCCCAGCACGCGCGTGTTGCGGAAGACCGGCCCCATCTCCTCGTAGCGCACCTTGGCCAGGGGCGGGTACATCATCAGGATGAGTCCGACGGCGATGGGCACCGAGGTGGTGCCCGCGTTGAAGCGGTTGATGAAGGCCACGAAGCCCGGAAAGGCCGTGCCGGCCGCCACGCCGACCGCCATGGCGACGAAGATCCACAGCGTCAGGTAGCGGTCCAGGAAGGACAGCCGGGCCAGCAGGCCGGGGGTGGCGGTCGCACGGTTCACGTCCGGTCCTTTCGGGTCGCAGGGCGGCGGGCAGCCGTTCCCGGCGCGCAGGCAAGGGTGCCGGCGGCGCCGCCACGGCAGCCTTCCAGCCGGGCCAGGAGCGCGCCGGCCTCCGGGTCGCGCGCGAGCTGGTTCTTCAGCGCGGCCAACGCCGCCCGCGGTCCCGGCTCGACCGGCTTCTCCAGCCCGTAGTACATCCAGGTGCCCGCGCGGCGGTCCCGGACCAGGCCGGCCACCCGCAGGGCCGCCAGATGGCGCGAGGCCTTCGACTGCGTGATGCCGAGCACCGCGGTGATGTCGCAGACACACAGTTCACGGCGGTTGAAGAGCAGCCACAGGATGCGCAGCCGCGCCTCGTCGGACAGCAGCTTGTGGAACCTGGCAATCTCCTGCATGGGCGACCTCCGCGTTGGAATATCTATATAACCGGATATCCGGATTTATGCAACGACGCCGTCAGCGGCCCTCTGGCCGGTCACCCAGGGTCGAGCAGCCGATCAGGGCGCCGTCCCCGACGCCCGCATCGCCAGGAACGCGCTGATCTCGCCCTTCAGGTACGCCTCCAACCCCTCGTGGTCCTCCGACAGGTCCCAGATGCGCTGGAGGTTCTTCCAGGTGGTGACCGAATCTCCGTCCGCGGCGGCGAGGATCGCCGACGGCATCTCAAGATCGAAATCATCGATGTGGTGCTCGTTCCCCGGGGTCTCGTAGTTGACCATCCGGAACTCCAGCGTCCCATCGGCGATCCGGTCCTTGAACGCGCCCTCGGCCACCCAGGCGGTGATGTCGCCCAGGGCCACGCAGGTCACGCAGCGCAGGTTGCGGTGGAAGTAGTAGAGGGTCACCTGGGGCTCGGCCATGGCGCGGCCGACCGGGGCCAGCAGCGCCAGCATGAGCGCCGTGAAGAGCGCGCGTCGCATCGCCATGGTTGTCCTCCTAGTGCGCCGTATGGAGCAGGTACAGCCCGCCGAGCACGACCAGCGCGCCGCACGCCTTCCTGATCACGGTGCCGGTCCGCGACGAGGCGTTCCAGTCGAGTGTCCGCTGGACCCACGCCGAGCCGGCGCCTGCGATCGCGATGACCAGGCAGTGCCCGAGCCCGAACGCCAGCAGCAGCGCGGCGCCGTAGGCGGCCTTCGTCGTGGCCACCTTGAACGTGACTGCCAGCATCGGCGCCATGTAGGCGAAGGTGCACGGCCCCAGGGCAATGCCGAACACGAGGCCCAGCAGGAAGGCGGCGAACGCACCGCGCTTCTGCAGGCCGACCCTGGCCGGCGCCGGCAGCGCCAGCGGCACCAGGTCCAGCAGCACCAGCCCCACCAGGACGAAGATGACCGCCACGATGACGTTGCCGGCGGTCCCGATGTCGCCGGCCAGCCGGCCCAGACCCGCCGTTACGGCCCCCAGCAGAGCGATGGTGACCAGGATGCCGACGGCGAACAGCGTCGACAGCGCCAGCGCGCGCCGGTGCGTCGGCTGCCCCTGGCCCTGGATGAACCCGACGATGAGCGGGATGCTCGCCAGGTGGCAGGGGCTGAGGAGGATGCTCAGGATGCCCCAGGCGAACGCCGCCAGCAGGGCGATGGGGGCGGCGCCGGACACCGCGTCGGTCAGGCTCGCGAACAGCTGCTGCATCGCCGTCCTTCCGGGCTGCCGCTACAGGGCGTAGCCCAGCTCGTTCCACTTGGCGAGGATGTCCTCGCGGTTGATGAAGCCCTCGTGGCGGTACAGTTCGGTGCCGTCCGGTGCGAAGAAGATCTGCGTCGGGATCAGCTTGAGGTTGTACGGCGTGCCGGCGTCCGGTGTCTTCCAGACGTCGACGAAGTCGACGCGCATCCTGCCGGCGTAGTCTGCGCGGAGCTGGTCGAGAATCGGCGCCATCATCTTGCACGGGACGCACTTGTCGGCGCCCAGATCGAGCAGGCGCGGCAGGGCGACGGTGGCGTCCGCCGTGCTCGCATCCGCTGCCGTCGCCGCCTCCGTCGTGGGGGTCGGCTGGCTCGACGTGACGCGGCTGTCCTCGCGCGCCGCCGGGCGCAGGACGTAGACGCCGACGGCGATACCGATGATCGCCAGCGCGAGGAGCCACCGGCCGGCTCCGGCGATGATGCCCTTGGTGTTCTTGCTCGCGTTGCTGTTCATGACCGTCCGTCCTCCCGTTGCCGGCTTGCGTCACCGGCCTTCGCTGTCGGGCCCCGAAGTCAGGACAGCATCGCCTTGAGTTCCGCGCGTGAGGGCACCTTGCCCACGACGCGCACGACGCCGTCAACGACCAGCGCCGGCGTCATCATCACGCCGTACTTCATGATCTCGGCCACCTGCGTCACCTTGCGGAACTCGGGCGTCAGGCCCAGTTCGCCGGCGGCCGCCTGCGCTTCCTCTGCCAGCTTCGTGCACTTGGGGCACCCGGTGCCCAGGATCAGGATCTCCATCGCCGAACCGTCCTTTCCGTTCCTTGACCGCGGCAGCGCCTCAAACCAGCGCGCCGAAGATCGTGCCCGTCAACGCCGACAGCACCACGACCAGCGCGATGTACGCCGCCGTGCGCCGGCTGCCCATGATCGTCCGCAGCACCAGGATGCTGGGCAGCGACACGGCCGGCCCCGCCAGCAGCAGCGTCAGCGCCGGACCCTTGCCCATGCCCGAGCCGATCAGGCCCTCCAGGATGGGCACCTCGGTGAGCGTCGCGAAGTACATGAAGGCGCCGGAGACCGCCGCGAACAGGTTCGCCCACACCGAATTGCCGCCCACCGCGCCCGCGATCCACTGCGAGGGGATCAACCCTTCGTGGCCGGGGCGCCCCAGCAGCAGCCCCGCCACCAGCACGCCGAACAGCAGCAGCGGCAGGATCTGCTTGGCGAACCCCCAGCTGGCGGCGAACCAGTCCGCCAGCTCACCCTTCGAAGTGGCCACGGCCCAGCTGAAGGCCAGCGTGGCCACGGTGAAGGCGGTGACCGGGTCGTCGCGGCGCACGAACACGGTGGCCGCCGTGGCGCCCGCCACGGCCAGCACCTTCCACCAGCGCAGAGCGTACCAGGCGATCATCGCAAGGCCCAGGCCGGCGGCAGCGACCGCCGTGAGCCACCACTTCAGCGCATGCACGCGCCCGAAGAAGCCCTCGCCGGCTCCGCCCCAGTTGGCGAAGACCAGCACCGCGACCATGAAGAGGAACGTCAGGGCGGTCTGCGCCAGCGGCCGTGCGCCGTCCTCGACGGGCATCGCGGCGGCCGCCAGCCGCCGCTCGTTCTCCGCGCGACGGAAGAGCACGTGCATGACCAGGCCGATGACCACGCTGAAGACCACGGCGCCGATCGCGCGCGCCACGCCGATCTCCACGCCCAGCACGCGCGCGGTCAGGATGATGGCCAGCGCGTTGATGGCCGGACCCGAATAGAGGAACGCCGTGGCCGGGCCCAGGCCCGCGCCCATCCCGTAGATGCCGGCGAACAGCGGCAGCACCGTGCACGAGCAGACGGCCAGTACCGTGCCCGAGACCGCGGCGACGCCGTACGCCGTGACCTTGCGCGCGCCGGCGCCCAGGTAGCGCATGACCGACGCCTGGCTGACGAAGACCGAGATGCCGCCGGCGATGAAGAAGGCCGGCACCAGGCACAGCAGCACGTGCTCGCGCGCGTACCACTTCGTGAGGGCCAGTGACTCGCCGACGGCGGCGTCGAAGCGCGCGTTGCCGACCGGCAGGTGGTAGAGACCCAGGAAGACCGCGATGGCCCAGGCGAACGGCTTGAGTTCCCGGCGGAGTGTCATCGGGCTATCCCAGGACCTGGGCCGACTGCTCGGCGCTGGCCTGCAGCACCGACTCGACGCAGCTGAAGAAGTTCAGGATGCAGGGCACGCGCAGCGAGTAGAAGACCTGGTTGCCGCGCTTGTCGTCGGTGACGACGCCGGCCTCGCGCAGGATGGCCAGGTGGCGTGAGACCGTGGACATGTCCGAGCCGATGATCTGCTGCAGTTCGCAGACGCAGCGTTCGCCCTTGGCCAGCTCGTCGACGGCGGCCAGGCGGGCCGGGTGGGCCAGCGCCTTCAGGACGCGGGCGCGGGCGGACAGGTGGTTCCGGGTCTTGGTGTCCATGGTGCCTCGCGGGTTGATGTTGTGTATTTGGCAATATGGACAAATACAAAGGGCCACGCAAGACGGAAATCGTCCATCGGCCGGCCGGGTGCCGGGCATAAGGAGAGCCGGCGCCCTGCGGCACCGGCTCTTGAGGCCGAAAGAGAGCCCCGGCGTGCCGGGGGTAGTCCGTGCGACTACAAGCCCTCGGGATCGAACGTCACCGTATGTTTCTCCTCGCGCCAGACCACCGCGAAGTCATCGTCCTGCACGCCATACGGCAGGTACCAGAGCGTCACGGTGATGTCCAGCGTGTCGCTGGGATAGGTGCGGACGACCTCGTCGCCGTCCTCGTTCTCTTCCACCGGGAAGAAGATGTCCCAGTTCGTGGCGACGGTGCGCAGGGGAGGCAGGCTGCTGTCCTGCAGCAGGCCGCTCTTCTCGTAGGGGCCGCGTCCCATGCGGTCGCCGCGCCCAAGGCGCTGCGGGACGGGCATGAACACGCGCTCAGCGTTGAAGACATCGTTGCCGTTCTTGTCGACCGCGGAAACCGACAGCACCAGTCGGTTGGGGGTGGGTCAGCCATCGGGGATGCCGTGACCCGTGCGGTTGGTCAGTTCGACCTTCACCGTCGCCTTCGGGCGCATCGTCGAGACGTCGCGCCAGACCAGGGCCTTGGCCTCGACATGCATGTCGACGGCCTTGTCCGACATGACCTTCGCCCGGTAGCTCTGCATGTTGTGGCCCAGGCCCGACTCGCGCATGTGGCACTCGACGCAGGTCTGGGTGCCGCCCTCGGGCACGTAGGCGAACAGGTAGCTGCCGTAGCCGGTGGCGCACTGCGTGGGGTTCTCCTGGTCGAAGTTGGGCCCCAGGCCGTGGCATTGGCCGCAGAAGATCGACTCGGACATGACCGGGCTGGGCTTCATCGCGGTGAACTTGTCGTGGGGATGCTCGCCCTCGCCGGCCAGCCCGTACACGGTGTCGCGGCGGGGGTAGCCGTCGCTCCACTTGTGCGTGATGGCATTGCGGTTGTGGCAGACCAGGCAGTTGATGTTGAGGGAGGTGAGCGTGGCGGCGTGCTTCTCCATCGTTGCCTCGTCTTCTTCCTCCATCGCCGCGCGCCAGGCGTCGATGGTCGCGACGATCTCCTGGGCCACCTTGTCGGAGGCGTCGGCTAGCTGGGGCAGGTGGCATTTGGCGCAGCCCATCAGGTGTTCGACGCGCAGCTCCTTCACGTTCTTCACGCCAGAGGCTTCCCATTCCAGCAGCCCGTTGCTGATGGCCGTGCGGAAGGTCAGGGCCGTGCGCCCGGTCCCGAAGATCGAGCGCGCGTGCGCGGACTCGTTCCACTCGTCATGCGCGTCCTGATGGCACTCGATGCACGAGCGCGAATCGTAGCGCGCCACCAGTTCGGCGATCGAGTTGGCTTTGGGCAGCGCCGCCAGCGTCTTGTCGCGGCCGACGCCCGCGCCTGCGGGCGCCGCGGCCGCCGGCGCGACGACGCACGTCAGCGCCGCCAGCAGCGCGAGCAACGTCGGCAGCCGGTTGTTCCTGGTCATCGGTGATCCCTCGTGGTTCGGGGAGCGGGCCTGCCGCGGGCGCAAGTCCCGGTCAACTGGGGAGACCTAGGTCCTGCGAATGCCGGGACCGCCGCGCCGCAAGGAGGTCGGCCGGCGCGGGGTCCCGGTGGCCGCTTCGCTAGCAGCCGGACATGCCAGCCTTGGGCTTCTCCATGGTCACGGAGCTGCCGGGCTTCAGGTTCTTCGCCTTGCCCTTGGGGGCCACGACCGTGACGGTCGAATCGGCCACGGCGATGACCGTGGCTTTGCCCACGAGCGCCCCCTTGTCGGCGTCCATCAGGCGGACCGGCTTGCCGACCTTCACCCAATCGACGTTCTCGAGATTGACGACCACGACGAGCGTGTCGGCGGCCGTGGAATGCACCTTGCCGGGCAGCGGGGCGGCCAGAGCCGCAGCGACGCCGATGCCGGCCAGGATCATGACGAATGCCAGACGCCTGAACATGCAGAACTCCTTGACGGTGTTGTAACGTCGCCCGCGCTGTGCCCTTGACCGGCAGCGCGGCGGACCGGGCTATCGGGGGCCCGGCGCCGGCAGGTACAAACCCGCACCCAGGAAGAATATCGGCGCCTGAGGCGAGCCGAAAGTGAATGATCCGCATGGAGGCCATGCCGAGGGGGCATATGGGGGCAAGTGGGGAAGTCGCCACCCCGGCACGAGCCCTCCGGGTCGTCGCAGTTCATGTACATTCCAGGATAAGCAGGTGTCTGCGTCGAAGCGGCCGGTGACACAGGCCGGGCTCGATGTCGAGGCGGAACCGGTCCGTGCCGTTCGGGCGGTAGCCGCGTCGTGGACGCCGATGCGAGAACCGGGCTACAACCCCTCGAACAACGCCGTCGACAGGTAGCGCTCGGCCAGGTCCGGGAGCACGACCACGATCGTCTGTCCGGAGAACGCCTCGTCGACGGCCAAACGCGCCGCCGCGGCCACCGCTGCCCCGCACGAGATGCCGACCAGTAAGCCCTCCTCGCGCGCCAGGCGACGCGCGGTTTCGATGGCCTCGGCGCTCGAGACGCGCTCGACGCGGTCGACCATCGCCAGGTCCAGGTTGTCGGGGATGAAGCCGGCGCCGATGCCCTGGATCTTGTGCGGGCCCGGCTGCAGCGGCTGCCCGGCCAGCTTCTGCGTGATGACCGGCGACTCCTCGGGCTCGACCGCCACCGAGAGGAGCGCCTTGCCCTTCACGTTCTTGATGTAGCGCGAGACGCCGGTGATGGTGCCGCCCGTGCCCACGCCCGAGACCAGTACGTCGACGGCGCCGTCGGTGTCGTTCCAGATCTCCGGTCCGGTGGTCTGCTCGTGGATTGCCGGGTTGGCCGGGTTGCGGAACTGCTGCGGCAGGAACCAGCGCGCGGGGTCGGTGGCCGCGATCTCCTCCGCTTTCGCGACGGCGCCCTTCATGCCCTCGCTACCCGGCGTCAGGATCAGCTTCGCCCCGAGCGCCGCCAGCACGCGCCGCCGCTCGAGGCTCATCGTCTCGGGCATCGTCAGCGTGATCGCGTAGCCGCGAGAGGCCGCCACGTAGGCCAAGGCGATGCCGGTGTTGCCGCTGGTCGGCTCGATGATCTCGACGCCAGGCTTCAGCGCGCCGCGTTTCTCGGCGTCCCAGACCATGTTCGCGCCGATGCGGCACTTGACCGAGAAGGCGGGGTTGCGGCCCTCGACCTTGCCCAGGAGGGTGGCCTTGGCACCGGGCACGACACGGTTCAGGCGGACCAGCGGCGTGTTGCCGATGGACTCGGGGTTGTTGTCGTAAATCCTTGGCATTGAGGGACCTCCAAACAATGGATTATTTCCTATAGATATTATAGACATAAACCGAGCCGGCCGCTAGATCGAAAAGTCGACCAATCCCCGCTGCCGGGCTGCGGCCGCGCGCGACCGCTCGGCAAGGTCGGCCAGCGTCAGGTTCTCCAGCGTCACCGTCACCGCGCGCTTGACGTCGGCCATGACCAGGCGGGTGCCGCAGGTGGCCAGGTCGTCGCATTCGTCGCAGCACACGGGTTCGCTGTCGGCCAGGCACGGCAGCGGCGCGAACTCGCCCTCGAGCAGTCGCACGACGCGCGCCAGGGTGATCTCCGCCGGAGGCAGCGCCAGCTGGTAGCCGCCGCCGCGACCGACGCGGCTCTGCAGCACGCCACCCTTGCGCAGGGTGACCAGGATTGTCTCGAGGTACTTGCGGGGGATGCGCTCGCGTGCAGCCAGGTCGGCGATGAGCATGGGTTCGCCGGCGGGACTTGCCGCCATTCGGCCCAGCGCCTGAAGCGCGTACTTGGTCTTGCGTGAGATCATCGCCCGGCTCCGCCTTGTGAGCGTTCCCTTCCCCGTCGACGGTCTTCACCGCATGATGTTCGAAACGGCGCGCGGCGGCAAGCGTCGCCGCCGGCATTCACGTCGACTCAGCCGCGGCGGCGACTGCACCGCAGCGGTGACGAGCACCCGGTTGCGAACGAACGACCCCCCGGCCTGTGCGCGGGGGGTCGTTGCGTGCAGAAATGACCTGCGAAAACAGGCGTTTCTTGATCCGCGGCCTACAGCATGTCCTTGATGGACTTCATGGGCCGCACGCGGACCGAGCGCGAAGCAGGGCGCGGCTTCTGCTTGACCATCTCGCCGGTGAACGGGTTCTTCACGAGCTTGCCGCCCGCGATGGCCGGCTTCTTGACCAGCGTCAGCTTCATCAGGCCGAGGTAGTTGAACGAGCCGTGCTTTTTGACGGACTTCGCCATGATCTCGGTCAGCGTGTCGCACACACCCACGACGTCCTTGCGGGCCAGGCCGGTCTTCGCCGCGATCTCGCGGTAGACCTCGCCCTTCGTGGGCGGCTTGTTGGCGGCCGGAGCCTTCTTCGCCGGGGCCTTCTTGGCCGCAGCCTTGGTCTTCTTCTTTTGAGCCATTGCGCCTGTTCCTCCTTAAGTTGGCGCCGACGGAAGCTTGGGGCTTCCACGAACGGCCGGAATCTAGCGCATCCGCGCGCGAGGTGTTACCGAAATCCGCGTCTGGCAGCCATTATTTTGCGATCACTGGTCTGACCACTGGCTCTGGGCAGCCGCTTGGCCGGTCCGCGACGCCGATCGCGAGGTGCTGGTGTGCTCTGATCGCGCGTGCTTTCCGCCCGGATTTCACGGGGATTTCTGCAACCGGCTGCGGTCGCGGCCGGACCTGCGGTCGTCGCCGGCGCTGGTCTTGCTGACGGCGGGGAGTGCGATGACGCCTTCGTCATCACGCGGACAGCCGACGATCTGCCGCGGCGTGCCGCTCGACCCGGAACCCGGACCATCTCGTGCTCGGGATGTCAGCGACCTCTCGTGCCGCGCACGCTGGACCGGACGGCGATACCCGGCAGTCGTCCATCGACCCCGGTTCAGGCGCGAACGGTGACCGATGTGCGGTTGACGCAGTGTCGACCTGCGTTGTCGCTCACGACGTCTGTCGTTGACCGGAATCAGGCCGCGATCGCCCGCGGCAAGGTCTGGCGTCCTCGGATTTTGGCCCTGAACCGGAATTAACTCGTTGCCATACAAAGATTTGAGAGAATGACAGGATTCCTTTCGACTGGTGACGGTCCTGTTTGTTGATTTAGTGCTAAAATTAGCAACCAGGCGCTTCTGGGGATTGTCTGCTGCGGGTCGGCGTGTTAAGATTGGCGGGTCGGACGTACGCATGTCCTGTCGTCGTCAACACCACTCAAGGAGAGCAGAAGATGAAGAAGATTGTGATCGCCCTCGTCATCGTGGCCCTGGCCCTGCCGGCCTTCGCCGTTGCGGCCGATGTCCGCATTGCCCAGGTGTACCCTGGCGGCGGCTCGGCAACGGCCACTGCCAGCTACAAGAAGGACTACGTCGTCCTGTTCAACGCGACCGGCTTCGACCTGAACATCAGCGGCTACGTGCTGGAGTACGGCTCGGCCACGGGCAACTGGGGCAGCTCGGCCGGCAACTACTACGTGCTGCCCGAGGGCACCTGGATCGCCGGCTGCTCGTACCTGATGGTCGCCTGCGGCGCGGCTGGCACCGGCGGCGCCGACTTCACGATGACGCCCGACCTGATCACCACGAACATGAGCCTCGGCGGCACCAACGGCAAGATGGCGCTGTTCAGCGCCCTGAACGCCAACCTGCCCTGCGGCTCGGAGATCCCGGGCACGCTGATCGACAAGGTCGCGTGGGGCACGGCCAACTGCGCCGAGGGCACGGCTGCCGGCGCGACGGCCATCGACAAGGGCATCGACCGCAACGGTGGCGGCACGATCGACACCGACAACAACTCGGCCGACTTCACGGTCGTGACCAGCCCGGTGCCGATGACCTCCGAGACGCCGGCGGTCGACTGCGCCCCGGTGTCCACCGAGACCTCGACCTTCGGCGCGCTGAAGGCCAACTTCCGCTAGTCCGAAGTACAGGCCGGCCCCCGTCGGGCCGGAACGTCGGAACGAAGGCCCTGCCCCGCGGCAGGGCCTTCGTGCGTTCCGCGCTTCCCCGGCCGTCAATGGCAACCGGCCGCCCCTTGACGGACTCCCGCCACGGTCGGATGATGGCCGCGATGCCCGGGCTTCGATGACGATTCCCCCGGAGGTGACGCATGACGCCGCTTCGATGGCCGGTGAGCCTGCTCGCGACGCTGTTCGTCGCGCTGCCGGCGGCGGTGTCCGCCGCGGAACTGCTGCTGGCTCCGACACTCTGTGGCCACGACGAGCGCGAGGAAGGTGCCGGCGCCTGCCCGCAGGAAACGCACTTCAAGGCCGGCGTGGCCACCGGCGACCAGCACCTGAAGGTCGGTGGCCAGGCCTGGGGCTGCGATTCGGAGTGGGCCGCGTCATTCGAGTTCGACCTCGGCCCGGTGCCGGCCGGCGCGCCGGTCCGGGCTGCGGTCCTGGTCATCCGCAAGACCGGCTATTCGGATGACGCCCAGGGCTTCGCCTACCTGGGCGCCTTTGCCTATGATCCGACCGGCACCGAGGTCCTGGTGGCGCGCGACGACCTTGCGCCGGAGACGGCGCTCGACGTGCTCTACCCGCCGGCCGCGAACACCGACCTGTCGTTCGACGTGACGGCAGCCGTTCAGGCCTGGGTGGCCGCGGGTGCGGCGAAAGCGGGTCTGCTCCTGGCCCCGGCCTACCCGGAGATCGGCTACGAGAACTGGATCTCCGTCGGCGGCTGCGGCTATGCGGCGGCGCCGCGGTTGCTCATCACCTACGACGGCGCGGTGGCGGCGGAGAAGACCACCTGGTCGGAACTCAAGGCCAACTGGCGCTGACCGGCGTCGACCACGCCCCAACCGAGGAGCCCATGGCCACCGCCGCCGACAGCACTCCCGCCGACACCGCGGCGGCGGCCGCCCGCGAGGCCGGCCGCGAGAAATCGGCCGCCGCGCTCAGTTCGGTGTTCGCGGCGGTCGTGCTGACCGTGCTCAAGGGTGTCGTCGGGGTGCTCACCGGTTCGCTGGGCATCCTGGCCGAGGCCCTGCACTCGGCCCTGGACCTGGTGGCCGCGCTGACGACCTGGGTCGCCGTCCGCGCCGCCGACCGCCCGGCCGACCGGAACCACCCCTACGGGCACGGGAAGATCGAGAACCTGTCGGCGCTGTTCGAGACGCTGCTGCTGCTGGTGACCGTGGTCTGGATCGTGTGGGAATCCGTGCAGCGGCTCCTGAATCCCGGCGTGCACGTCGAGGTGACCTGGTGGGCATTCGCGGTCATGGGCATCTCCATTGCGGTGGACGTTTCGCGCTCGCGGCGCCTGGCCGCCGTCGCGCGCAAGTACCGTTCGCAGGCGCTCGAGGCGGACGCGCTGCACTTCCGCACCGACATCTGGTCCTCGTGCGTGGTGATCCTGGGGCTCGGGCAGGTGGTGCTGGCGCGCGCCGTGCCTCAGTTGTCCTTCCTAGAGCACGGTGACAGCATGGCCGCGCTGGCGGTCGCCGCCATCGTGGCGATGGTCAGCCTGCGCCTCGGCTGGCGCGCCCTGCAGGCGCTGCTGGACGCGTCGCCGCGCGGGGGAGAGTGTGAAGCGATCGAGCAGCAGGCCGCGGCACTGGCCGGCGTGGTCGATGCGCACGACATCCGCATCCGCAGTTCGGGCGGCACCTGGTTCGTGGACATGCACGTGACCGTCGACGGCGACCTGACGGTGCGCCGCTCCCACGCCATGACCGAGGAGATCGAGGAACTGGTGGGTCGTATCCTGCCTGGCGCGGACGTGACGGTGCACGTGGAACCCGCGGACGGGGACGGGGGTTGAAGACGGATTGTCCGTGGCCGGCGCCGTGGGGGCGGCGGACGACGCGGACCGGTGGCATATTGTAGGCTGGACCTTGAACAACGGACCGGCAAGGAGCGTGGAGCATGCGAAAGACCGTGGTGGGCATCCTGATCGTGGTGGCCATCGGGCTGGCGGCCTGGGTGCTGTCCCTGAACCAGAAGCTGGGCCAGAGCCGCGCCGACTTCGCGACGCTGCAGTCCGAGGAGCAGGCCACCAGCGCGCGCTACGCGGCGGCGATCGACGAGGTCGCGGCGATCCAGGAGAGTCTCCAGGAGATCGACCTGGGTGAGCATGGGACCCAGGCCCTGCAGACCGAACTGGCAAACGAACAGAACCTGTCGCAGGATCGCGGCGAACAGACGATGGCGCGCATCGCCGAGATCAAGGCCGGCGTCGAGCGCGCCAACAGCCGCATCCTGGACCTGGAGGAGAAGCTGCAGCAGGGCGACGTGAAGATCGCCGGGCTGGAGAAGCTCATCAAGGGCCTGCGGCAGACGGTGACCGAGAAGGAACAGCAAATCGTCGCGTTGACGACGCGCGTGGGCGAGCTGCAGACGCAGGTGGCGGGGCTGGAGACCGAGGTGGCCGCCGGCAACGAGACGATCCGCCGGCAGGACGAGACGATCCAGCAGCAGACCGCCTCGCTCGAGCAGTCGCGCCAGCGTCTGGGTACCGTCTACTACGTGGTCGGCACCAAGAAGGACCTGTCGCGCCAGGGTCTGATCGAGTCGAAGGGCGGGTTGCTGGGCATCGGCCGCACGGTGCGCCCGACCGGCCGCGTCGACGGCGGCCAGTTCACGGCGCTGGACACCGATCGCGCCACCTACATCCCCATCGACGCGGAGAAGGCGAAGCTCGTCAGCGCCCAACCGGTCGACAGCTACGCGCTGGAAAGCAATGGCGATCAGTTGGCCCTGCGCATCGTGGACAAGGAGGCGTTCCGGGCCGTCAAGTACGTGATCATCATGAAGAACTGATTCGCCGTGTCGCACGCAGGAAACGGGCCCGTCGGCTACCGATGCCGACGGGCCCGCTTGTCGAACAGGCTGCGCTTCAGCGCCGCGAATTCAGCAGTCGCAGCAGGTACCAGAACAACAGCGCCACCGACTCGGCCTTGCCGGAGCGGAAAAGCCACACCTCGATCAGGATGCAGGCGCCGACGGCGGCCATGAGCCAACCGTACAGGCGCATCATGAAGGCGCCGCGGACGGAGGCAGGGCAACCGCGGTCGGCCCGCCGGTCGGGCTGACCACGACTCCCGTCAGGCCGAGGCGTTCAGCGCGGCGCGACCCAGGCGTCGATCCCGGCGGCGCAATACTGGACGCCGCCAGGCGCGCGGACTACACTGTCCGGGCCGCGATGCGCCGGCAACCCCAACAGACCGACGAGGGAGAACCAGCCGCCATGAAACGTCGCCTGCTCCTGGCCGTCACCGGCGCCATCGTGCTCTGCGGCCTCGTGGCCGCCTGCGCCACGGTGCCCATCACCGGCCGCCGCCAGCTCAGCCTGATCCCCGAGAGCCAGATGAACGCGATGAGCTTCTCCCAGTACGACCAGGTGCTCAAGGAGAGTCAGCTCAGCCGCGACGCCGCCGCCACGGCGCAGATCAAGCGCGTGGGTGCGAAGATCCAGGGTGCCGTCGAACGCTACTTCCAGCAGCAGGGGCTGTCGCAACAGATCGAGGGCTACGCCTGGGAGTTCAATCTCATCGAGAGCGACCAGCAGAACGCCTGGTGCATGCCCGGCGGCAAGGTCGCCTTCTACACTGGGATCCTGCCGGTGTGCAAGGACGACGCCGGCATCGCCGTGGTGATGGGCCACGAGGTGGCGCACGCCATCGCGCGGCACGGCGGCGAGCGGATGAGCCTGGAATTGGCCCAGCAGCTCGGTGGCTTGGCTCTGTCTGAGGCGATGAAATCCAAGCCCGAGCAGACGCGCAACCTGTGGCTGGGCGCCATCGGTCTGGGTGCCCAGGTGGGCGTGATGCTGCCGTTCAGCCGCAAGCACGAGAGTGAGGCCGACCGCCTAGGCCTGATCTTCATGGCGATGGCCGGCTACGACCCGCGGCAGGCTCCGAAATTCTGGGAGCGCATGGCGGCCGGCGGTGGCCAGGCGCCGCCCGAGTTCCTCAGCACGCATCCTTCGGACGAGACCCGGATCCGCCAGCTCAATGAGTACCTGGCGGAGGCCCTGCCGTATTACCAGCCGCGCTGAACAGCCGCGCCTCGAGCACGCGGACCAACGGTCAGACGCAGCCCGCGCCGCGGGACGGCAACGCATGTCGGGCTGCGGCGTAATGCATTATTTGACAACATGATATATTTGTCGACTTGGTTGCCAAAATATTAACAAACAAGTTGACCGGAAGCCGCGTGTTTGCTACGCTCCCACCGTCAGACTAGGCAATCCCGGAAAGGACGCGCACAGCGATGGATTCCGCCGTCGGTTCTCGCGGCCACGAGCTGCGGATCACGATCTTCCATTGTCCGCGATGCTGCGGGGAGACGGCCGCGGCTGCCGGGCACGGTTGTCGCGTGGTGGACTGCTGCGGGGCAGAGGTCGACGGCACGCGCGTGGCGGCGGCGTTCCTGGACGGCGCCGACGGTGTCCTTGTGCTCGGCTGCCTGGGTCGGGCCTGTCAGCGATCGTGCGACGACGTGGAAGCCTTCCGGCGCATCCACGCGGGGGCGCTGGCGCTGCAGCGGCTGGGCGTCGCTCCGGCGCGTCTGCAACGACACTGGCTGACACCGCGCGAGGCGACGCGCATCCCGGCGTTGCTGGTCGCGTTCCGGCGACGGCTGCATGTCCTCGGGCCCCGCCCGCGCCAGCCGGCGCCGACCACCCCCGAGGCGATGACGGCCACCGGCCCCTGAGACCAGCGCCGTGACCGCACCACACACGACGGCCCCCGGGGATTCCCGGGGGCCGTGTGCTTCATGCTGCGGGCTCCGCGCCGTTGCTCAGCAGCGCGCCGCGATCGCCTCGGCCATGCCGGTGGTCGTCGTGGTGCCGCCCATGTCGTAGGTGCGGGCCTTGCCGTCCCGGATCACCGCGGCCACCGCGCTCTCCATCCGCGCCGCCATGTCCTTCTCGCCCAGGTGGTCGAGCATCATCTTGGCCGAGAGGATCATGGCGATGGGGTTGACCTTGTTCAGGCCGACGTATTTCGGCGCCGAGCCGTGGCTGGGCTCGAAGATGCCGATCTTGTCGCCCAGGTTGCCGCTGCAGGCGAAGCCGAGCCCGCCCACCAGCTGCGCGCAGAGGTCGCTGAGGATGTCGCCGAACATGTTGCTGGAGACCATCACCCCGTACTGCTCGGGATTCTTGATCAGCCACATGCACATGGCGTCGATATTGGTCTCCCACAGCTCGATGCCGGGGTAGTCCTTCGCGATCTTGCGGGCCTCGCGCACCATCAGGCCGCTCGTCTCGCGCACCACGTTCGGCTTCTCGACCACGGTCACCGTCTTGTAGCCGTAGTTCTTCGCGTACTCGAACGCATCGCGCACGATCTGCTGGCAGCCGAGCCGCGTCAGGACGCGCGCCGAGACGGCGATGTCCTCGTTCGCCGTGTCCGCCAGCCGCTTGGTGGGGCCGGGCAGCGTCTTCATCATGACGTCCCGCAGCTCCTGCGGCAGCGGGTGCCACTCGATGCCCATGTACAGGTCCTCGGTGTTCTGCCGGAACACGACCATGTCCAGGCCATCGCGGAAGTTCAGCGGGTTGCCGGCGTACGCTTTGCACGGGCGCAGGTTGGTCCGCAGGTTGAACTCCTGGCGCAGGCGCACGATGGGGCTGCGGTAGACGTGGCCTTTGCCCCGCAGCTCCGGGATCAGTTCGGCCTCGGCCTCCTCCTTCGGCTTGCTCGTGATGGCGCCGAAGAGCGCCGCGTCCACCGTACGCAGCATCTCGAGCGTGCGGTCGGGCAGTGCATTGGCCTCGCGGCACCAGATCTCCCAGCCGATGTCGCCGGGGATGTAGTCGGCGTCGAAGCCGAGCGCGTCCAGCACGATGCGGGTGGCGTCCATCACGTCGACGCCCACGCCGTCGCCGGGCATCCAGCCGATCCTGTACTTGGCCATGACCTCTAGTCCTCCTGCGGAAGCGGGGGCCGGATCGTCCCGGAACAGGGGCGGCCCGGTCGGTTGACCGGACCAAGATATGGCCCGGCGGGCGGGCCGCCAAACGCATCCGGCGCTGGCGGGAGAGGCAGGGGATGGCCGCTCAGGGGCGTGGCAGGGGGTCGCCCGGGGTGCGGTGGGCCGCCGCCGGCGAACAGGCTTCATGGACCTGGGCGCGCAGGGCCTCGGACGCGGGCCAGCGGGCGATCGCCTTGTACTTGGAGTCCAGCTGGTGGGTCAGCCCGACGGCCACGACGGCCAGGAGCAGGGGGGCCAGGTAGGGCAGGAAGCGCCGCCGGCCGGCCCGGGCCAGCAGCGAACTGCAGCCGGCCGCACCCGCCGCGATGACCACGCAGAAGCCCAGCGAGGCCAGGTAGAGGTGGTTCAGGTTGAGCCAGCGGCCGGCCTCCGTGTGCGCCGTGAAGGGCAGCAGCGTGATGTAGGTCCAGGCGATGAAGAAGCGCGTGGCACGGCTGCCGAAGACGAACCCGAAGAAGCTGTAGGAGACGATGGCGATGGTCAATCCGAAGCGGATCCAGGTACGGGCCGCGAACAGCCAGTCCACCCAGAACGGGGCCGTCTCGAGCAGGGGGCTCTTCTGCAGCGGAAAGAACATCAGGACCAGGTACCGGAACAGGTTCTTGATCGAGAGCAGCGAGAAGTGCGTCTGTTCGGCGCCCCGTCCGAAAACGGTCGGCTGCTCGAAGCCCCAGCGGGCCTGCCCCAGGTAGAAGGCCGTGCCGACCGCGATGAAGATCAGCAGGTCCGGCGACCACACCGGGCGGCCGCGGCGCCGATGGAAGAAGGCCTTGTAGGCGATAAGGCACGACAACAGGGAGAACGACGAGGCGCGCGTCAGCCCCGAGGCCAGGAACAGCGCCAGTCCCGCCACGAACAGGGACGAGCGTAGGCGTCCGTCCCGCCGGAAATCGTTGCGGATGAAGAAATACAGCACCAGCAGATGCAGCGTCGCCAGCAGCAGGTTCTCCAGGGCGTGGACGGTCGTGAACACGCGCCCGTAGCTGCCGACGCCGAGGGCGAACAGCAGACCAGCCAGGACGGCCATGCCCCGCCGCGGGAAGAGCATGTTCACCAACATGTAGACCACGAAGGCGTTCAGCGCGTGGATCAGGAGATTGACCGCGAGATAGCCGGTCGAATCCAGGCCGAACAGGCGGTACTCGGCCAGGAACACCAGCTGAAGCAGTGGCTGGCTGAAATAGAAACCCAGATGGCCGAACATCGAGCCCGGGTCGCGCGCAAGCACGTGGGCGTCGCAGATGATCTGGGCATCGGCGCCGTCCCACAGCGGGGTGGTGGTAAGTCGGCCGAACGCCGCGAACACCGTTGCCAGCATCAGCAGGAATATCGGCCCATGCGCTTTGAGAATCTTCATGTCGGCGTTAATAATAACCCGGCGGACGCCGCCCGGGCAATGAACTCGCGGGTGGCGTGTCGTTTTCAGGTTGCGGACGCGGCGGGCTGGCGCCGGGGCGCTCCGCGGCCGGACCCGTCACCAGGAGGAGCGGACATGGCAGCGAACAGACGGGGAGGGCCGGGCGGCGGGCCGACGCGGCGGTCGGCGCCGGAGCGGCACCTGCGGGCCGGCTGGCTGCCTGGTGTCCTGGGGGCGGTGCTCCTGGCGGTCACCGCGCCGGTCACGGCCGCGGATGTTCCGGCGCCCGCGCCGGGAGCGGGCCCCTGGAACCTGACCCTCTTTCACACCAACGACACGCACGCGGGCATGTTCGCCCGCCCGGCGGACTGGCGCGACGACGGCCGGCCGGTGGGCGGCATCGTGGCGCTGGCCCACCACCTGGCGGAACAACGCCGCTCGGCGCCGGCTGATTTGCTGGTGGACGCCGGCGACTTCATGACCGGCAACCCGGTTTGCAACCTGCGCGAGGACGACGTGCCGGGCGCGGCTATCGCCCGGCTGTTCAACGCCCTGGACTACGACGCGGGCCTGGTGGGCAACCACGAGTTCGACATCGGCCTGGCCGACCTGCAGCGGCTGCTGCCGCGGTTCGGGCATCCGGTGCTGGCGGCCGATATCGTCGATGACCAGGGCCGCGCGGTGTTCCGCGCCGAGCCGGTCGTGCTGGAGCGCGGGGGCGTGCGCATCGGCATCATGGGCGTGTCCTGTTCCGAGATGACTGAGGTGGTGGCCCCCAGCCGGTTCCCGGGGCTGCGGATGGCCCCGCAGGCGCCGCTGCTGCGCCGGCAGGCCGCCGAACTGGATCCGGCCACCGACCTGCTGATCGTGCTCACCCACAACGGGCTGGACAAGGACCGCGAGCTGGCCGCGGCGCTGGCCGGCGCGGGCATCGACGTCATCGTCGGGGGCCACAGCCACACGCGGATGCGGCAGCCGGAGCTGGTCGAGGGCATCCTGATCGTGCAAGCGGGCTCGGCCCTGACGAACCTGGGTCGGCTGGACCTGAGGGTGGAGGACGACCGGGTGGCCGGTTACGACGGGCGCCTGGTCAGCCTGTGGGCGGACTCGCTGGACGCGAGCGGTGAACTGGACGGCATCGCCGCCCTGACCTACGGCTACGAGGACCAGGTGCGCGACCAGTACGGCCGCGTGCTGGGCACCCTGGCGACCGACCTGCGCCGCGGCCGCGGCGAGAGCGCGCTGGGCAACTGGCTGGCCGATGTGCTGCGCGAGGCCGCGGGCGCCGACGTGGGCGTGATCAACTCCGGCGGCATCCGGCGCGACCTGCCTGCCGGTCCGCTGACCGCCCTGCACATCCACGAGGTGCTGCCGTTCGCCAACTCGCTGGTGACCGTGCGCATGTCCGGCCGCGAACTGGCAACCGTCGCCGATTGGAACGCCGCCGCGCAGGTGAGCGGGGACCACGGCATCCTGCAGGTTTCGGGACTGGAATACCTGATCGTGGCCGGCCAGGACGGAGCGCCCTCGCGCGCCGGGGAAGTCACAGTCGGTGGCCGGCCCTTGGACCCCGAGGCCGCGTATCTGGTGGCCATGCCGGACTTCGTGGCGATGATGGCCCCGGTCTACCTGGGCTGCCCCAACCCGCGGTTCGCGGACACGGGCCGCGAGTTGTCCGGGCTCGCCGCCGAGGCGATCCAGCGGGTGGGCACGGTCCGCGCGCCTGCCGGTGGCCGGATCCGGGGCGCGCCCAGCCGTTGACGCGGGCAGCACCACGGCGCCTGCCGCCTGACCTGCTGTTTCCAGGCGTGTCGAAACCTGCTATGATCGGCGGGTCCGGAACCCCGTTCCGGCGTGTGCGCTCCGGCGCGCCGCCCCACCCGGCGGCCCCCGGCGCGGCCTTGGCCAACCTTGCGCGAACGAAGGAAGGTCCCGCCATGGCAGCCCGCATCTATCCCGTGGACTACTACTATGCGACCGTCGACGACCGCCCTGGCCAGGGCTGCCGCTTCCTGCGCGCACTGGCTGCCGAGGACGTCAACCTGGTCGCCTTCAACGCCTTCCCGGTGGGGCGCGAGCGGACACAGTTGGTGATCTACCCGCTCAACCCGGTCTGGCTCGGCGATTTCGCGCGGCACGAGGGGCTGGTGCTGCAGGGACCGCACCACGCCTTCATCGTGCAGGGCGACGACGAGCTGGGCGCACTGGTGGGCATCCACGAGAAGCTGTGCGACGCCGACATCAACGTGTCGAGCGCGAACGGCATGACCGACGGACGCGGCGGCTACCGCTATATCATGCACGTGCACCCGGAGGACTGGGAGCGGGCGCTGGCGGTGCTGGGGGTGGACCAGGCGATGCGCCCGCTGGCCGACTACCACCTGGATCTGCGGCGGCGGTTCGAGGCGAAAGCCTGAGCCTGCCTCAGGGCTCGACGGGCGCCTGGATGCAGACCTTGTTGCGGCCGGCGTCCTTGGCGGCGTAGAGCGCCTCGTCGGCTTCGCGCAGCAGTTCGCGCGTGGACTGGTGCTCGGGTCCGCGTACCGAGACGCCGATCGAGATGGTCACCGAGCCGGTGAACACGGCGGACTCGATGCGGTTCTTCTCGACCGATTCACGGATGCGATTGCCGATGTCGTGCGCGAACTGCACATCCGCGCCCGGGCAGACGACCAGGAACTCCTCGCCTCCGTAGCGGCTGACCTTGTCGTAGTCGCGCACGGCGCCACGCATCGCGGTGGCAGTCCGCTGCAGCACGACGTCGCCGGCGTCGTGGCCCCAGGTGTCGTTGACCTTCTTGAAGTGGTCGATGTCCAGCAGCATGACCAGCATCGACTCGCCGGTGCGCGTGGCACGCGACCACGTCTCGTCCAGGAATTCCAGGCCCGCGCGCCGGTTGGGTAGGCCGGTCAGCTGGTCCTCCATGGCCAGGCTCTCGAGCTTGCGGTTGAGCTTGTTGATGTGGCTCAGCTGTCTGCGCATCTCCTCGCGATCGCGCAGGCTCTGCTCGCGAAGGCGGATCACCTGCGATGCCCCGCGCAGACGCGCGGCCAGGATCCGGTGATTCAGCGGCTTGACCACGTAGTCGTTGATGCCGGCTTCGAAGCCCTCGACCAGCTCCGCGCCCGTGTCGTTGCTGGTGTTGATGATGTAGTAGACACCCTGGGTCTGCGGCGACGAGCGCAGCATGCGGCACAGCTCCAGGCCGTCGAGCTTTGGCAGCATCCAGTCCGAGAGAATCAGCTGCGGCGCCGTCTTGAGCGCCATCTCGAGCGCCTGGCGACCGTCGGTCGCGCAGGTGATGCGGTGGCCCAGCTGGGTCAGTTTCCGCGTCAGCACCGTCATCTCGATCGCGCTGTCGGTGGCGATCAGGATGTCCAGCCCGGGCTCCTGGGCCGGCTCCGCCGTGGCGGTCGCAGCATCCTGGACCGGCGTGGCCGACGCTGTAACGGCCTGGGTGTCCGGGCCCACGGTGGCGGCGACGGCCGGACCCGACGCGCGGGGCCGCCGCGGCGCGGTCATCGCCGGACCGGAGGTGGCCGGACCGCGCGTGCGCGCGCGGTCATCGATGACCTCGCCCTGGGCGCGGGCTTTCTGGACCAGTGTTTCGAGCGATGGTACGTGCGCGGTGACGATGTCCAACACGCCGCCCATGCGCTCCCATTCCGCGAGGATCTCGTCGTACATCGAGATCCACGGCATCTCTTCGAAGCCGAGCGAGAGGCCGGCCTTGAGGAAGCCGAGCACCATCAGGTGACGCCGCGGGCCGTTCTCGACGCAGATGTCCGCGGCCAGGCCCGCCGCGTGAAGCACGCGCCCCAGTTGGCGGCCGCGATCCGATGACGGCGGCACGGCCGCGCCGGTGATCCAGCTGCCGTCCTCCTGGCAGCGGGCCGCGGTGATCACGTGCGGAGGCAGGCGCCAGTCCTCGAGGATCGCGGCGGCGGCATCGGTGTGCGTCAGGCCGGTCATGCTCTTCTCGAACTCGGCCAATTCCTCGGGCGCGCCGTGGTTCCAGCGCGCCAGGATCTCCGCGTAGTCGTCTGGGTAGACGCTGGCCATCGCCAGGCGGCCGATGTGTGCGAGCAGTCCGCAGGTGAACCCCTCGTCCGGGTTCAGCGAGCGGACCAGCCGCGAGATCGACTGGCAACTGACGGCCATTGCCAGCGAGCGGGTCCAGTAGCGCTCGTAGTCGAACGCCGCGCAGGGGCCGCTGCGCGCGTTCGCCAGGATGGAGAAGCTCAGGCACAGCTGCCGCACCTGAGCCAGGCCCAGGCGGATCAGTGCATCGCGCAGCGCGATCACGTGCACGCGCGCGCCCGAGTCGGCGCTGTTGGCGTACTTGAGGATCTGACCGGTCAGCGCCGGGTCGCCTTGCAGGACGTTTGCCAGTTCGTCGGTCGAAACCAAGGGGTCGCGGGCCATCTCGAGGATGGTTAGGGCGATGCCCGTGGGCGAGGGCAGGTTGCCCGAGGCCTTCAGTTCGGCGAGGATCGAGTTGTCGGTCAGGCTCACGCGCACTTCCCCCGTTGTGGACCGTCGGGCGTCACGGCTACAGGGGGGTTATCGCCCATGGATGGCTCTACTTGATATCGGACTTTCCCTTACGGGTTTGTGGGGGTCGGCCCGTCAGGCTTCGGCCAGGGCCTCCGGGAAGCAGGTGCGGATCCGGGCCACCACCGCCTGCTGAAGCCGGGAATAGTACGGCAGGGCATAGTGGTGCAGCCAGACGCCCGCTTTCTGTGCACGGTATTCAGGCAGGATCCGGACATCCTCCCGTCCGGCCAGCATGTGGCGGGGCACGACGGCCCGACCCATGCCCAGGGCCACACCGTCGATGATGCCGTACACGTCCGAGGTGAACGAACGGCGGTAGGTGGGGGACTTGCCCTGGAATCGGAAGAAGCGCTCGGTGACCTGGTCGTCGGGGTTGATGTCCAGCCACACCCCTGATCGTGTCGGGTGGGACACGCTTTCGATGGCGACATAGGTCTCGTCACCCAGGCGGAACCGCACCAGCGCCGCCCACGGCAGTTCCTGGTCCAGGATCACCAGGTCCGCTTCACCGCGTTTGAGCATGCCCGGCAGGTTCTTCAACTCGGAGGTGATCAGCTCGCACTGGACGCGGGGGTGCTCGCGCAGCAGCGGGGCCATGGCCGGCAGGGCGATCGGCCGCATGACCGACAGGTGCCCCGCCACGCGGATGGCCCCAGCCAGCTCGCCCGAGCGCGAGGTGGACAGGTCGGCCAGGATCTCCGCCTCGAGCGCTTCTTTGGCCTCGCAGTAGCGCAGGATGCGGCTGCCCGTCTCGGTCAGGCGCACGGCGCCGGGGGCCCGGACCAGAAGGGCGGCCCCCAATTCCTCCTCCAGCTTGCGGATCCGCTGCGATAGCGCCGACTGGGTCAGCCCCATGCGCTCGGCGGCACGGGTGAAATTGAGCGTGCGGGCCACCACGACGAAAGCCTCGAGCTGGCGGGACGAGAGCTGCATGGTGGGGTGGGCCTCCGCGTGAAGGGCGGGGCCTCCAGGTCCTGGATGACACCCGCGCCATTAATTCGATTGATAGTGAAATCATATCAATAAATTGGTCACGATTCAATGAAGAACCTACAGTGTCTCGGACGGCAACGATGCTGGGTCCGCGGACGCGGGAAGGGCGGGCGACCTTCCTCATGTCCAAGGGCGGCGGCCCCGCGCGTCCCCCAGGGCGACGGGGCCGTCGGTATGTCTGGCCGACCCGGCCTCGGCGCGGCCGCCTTGCCGCCGGTGGCGCCCTCTGCTAAGTTCTTCATGCGCCGCCATCAGGCGGCTCCGCGCGCGATTTCCGGCCCGCCGCCGAACAGGTCTGCCATGTCCAGGAACTCTCTCGCCGGCCTGCCCGCCGCGAACCTGCGCGCCTTCGTGCGTCTGTGTGAAGAGCGCGGCGAACTGGTCCGCGTCCGCGAAGCGGTCGATCCCTGCCTTGAGATTACCGAGATCGCCGACCGCTTCGTCAAGGCTGGCCAGAACCCGGCGCTGCTGTTCGAGAACCCCGTGCCGGGACGCTGGAGCGCCGCGGCCGGCGGGCGTCCGCAGGCCGTGGGTCCGGACGGACGGCCGGTGCCGGTGGTGATCAACCTGTTCGCCTCGCGCCGGCGGATGGCCTGGGCCCTGGGCGCCGAGACGCTGGCCGAGGTGGCCGCGCGCGTGGAGGAGCCGCTGCGCCTGGGTCCGCCCGAGGGGCTGTGGGACAAGATCCGCCTGCTGGGCAAGCTGAAGGAGTGGGGCGAGGCGGCGCCGAGGTCCGTCGGTCGCGGCCCGTGCCAGGACGTGGTCGTGCAGGGCGACGAGCTGTCGCGCCGCGGGTTGCTGGACCTGATGCCCGTGCTGACGACCTGGCCACGTGACGGCGGGCCCTACATCACCACCCCGCTGGTCATCACGCGAAGCCCCGAGAGCGGGCGCCGCAACATCGGCATGTACCGCATGCAGGTCTACGACCGGCGCACCACCGGCATGCACTGGCAGATCCACAAGACGGGTGCCGCGCACCACGCCGGCTACGAGAAGCGCGGCGAGCGCATGCCGGTCTGCGTGGCGATCGGCGGGCCGCCGGTCCTGACCTACGCGGCCACGGCGCCGCTGCCGCCGGACATCGACGAGGCGCTGTTCGCCGGCTTCCTGACCGGGCAGCCCGTGTCGATGGTCAAGGCGCTGACCTGCGACCTGGAGGTGCCGGCCGAGGCCGACTTCGTCATCGAGGGCTACGTGGAGCCGGGCGAACGAAGGCTGGAAGGCGACTTCGGCGACCACACCGGCTGGTACTCGCTGGCCGAGGAGTTCCCGGTCTTCCACGTCACCTGCATCACCAGCCGGCGCGACCCGCTCTACCTGACCACCATCGTCGGTCGTCCGCCGATGGAGGACGGCTGGCTGGGCGAGGCGACCGAGCGGCTGTTCCTACCGCTGATCAGGGTGCCGCTGCCGGAGATCGTCGACTACCACCTGCCGGTGGCCGCCTGCTTCCACAACCTGGTGATCGTTGCCATCCGCAAGGCATACCCGGGCCATGCGCGGAAGGTGTGCCAGGCGCTGTGGGGCACGGGGCAGATCATGTTCACCAAGAACGTGGTCGTCGTGGATGCCGACGTGAACGTGCACGACCTGAACGAGGTGCTGTGGCGCGTGACCGGCAGCCTGGACCCGGCGCGCGACGTCTTCTTCAGCGAGGGTCCGGTCGACCAGCTGGACCACGCGACCAACCTGCCCTGCTACGGCGGCAAGATGGGCATCGACGCCACGACCAAGCTGCCCGGCGAGTACGGCTACCACCGGCAGTGGCCCGACCTGGTGACGATGGCGGACGACGTGAAGGGCGACGTCGACGTGAAGTGGGCCGCGCTGCTGGCGACGCTCGGCGGTTCCCCACGATGAGCAAACCGACACGCGCCGGCCGCTTCGAGCAGGTGCATGCCCGCGAGCAGGGCGCCTGGACCGTGCGCGACCCCGAGCAGCACGGCCGCACCGTGCAGGCGATGTTCGCACGCATCGCCGGCGTCTATGATTTCATGAACCACCTGCTGAGCGCCGGCCGCGACCGGGCCTGGCGCCGGAACGTGGCCGCGCGCATCGACGGTGACGCCTGGGAGATCCTGGACCTGTGCGCCGGCACCGGCGACCTGGCCCTGGCCTGCCGCGCGGCGGGCCGCGGGCGCGCCTGGCTGGCCGCCGACTTCTGCCCGTCGATGCTGCGCGGCGCGCGCGGCAAGAAGGGCGCCGATCAGCTGCAGTTGCTGGCCGCCGACGCCCTGGCGCTGCCCCTGCGCGACCACAGCGTCGATGCGGTGACCGTGGGCTTCGGCGTGCGCAACTTCGCGGACGTGCGCGCCGGCCTGGGCGAGATCGCGCGCGTGCTGCGGCCGGGCGGCCAGCTCATCGTGCTGGAGTTCTTCCGCGACGACCCCGGAGCGCGCGGGCAGCTGCGCGGGGTGGCGGCGCCGCTGCGCGTGGCCATCGCGGCGATGGTGCGGATGCTCGGCCGGTTCGTGGGCCGCGACGGCGGTGCCTACGCCTACCTGCCGGCCAGCATGGACCAGTTCCTGACCGCGCGCGAGTTCCGCGACCTGCTGGCCGAGTACGGATTCAGCGACGTGGACGTCGAGCGCCAGACGCTCGGGATCGCGCACATCATCTGCGGGAGGCTGCCGTGAGCGACGCGACGCACCGGGGTGCGCCGGCCATCGGCGTCGGCTGGACCGGCGCCAGCGGGCTGGTCTACGGCGTGCGGCTGGTGGATGTGCTGCTGCACGCCGGCCGCGACGTGAACCTGGTCTTCAGCGAGGCCGTGCGGCAGACCGCGCCCGTGGAAATGGGTCTGGACGTGGCCGGCATCCTGGACCGCCTCTCGGCGATGGGTCCGGGCTCGCTGTGCGTCTTCGACCGCCACGACTTCGCGGCGCCGCTGGCCAGCGGCTCGGCGCGGGGCGGCCCGCTCGTGATCATTCCCTGCTCGATGGGCACCGTGGGCCGCCTGGTGGCCGGCACGTCGGAGACGCTGCTGCTGCGCGCGGCCGACGTCTGCTTCAAGGAGCGGCGCCCCCTGATCTTGGTCCCCCGTGAGACGCCCCTGGCCACGCACCACCTCGAGCACCTGGCCGAGTTGAGCCGCCGCGGCGCCCTGGTGCTGCCGGCGATGCCGGGCTTCTACCACCGCCCGCAATCGCCGGGCGAGATGGTCGACTTCATCGTGCAGCGCGTGTGCGACCACCTGGGCGTCGAGGTGGACCTGGCGCCGCGGTGGGGGCAGTGAGGCGCCGGAAGCCGTCCGATTCCTCCCGCTGACCCGGACCCGCGGTCTTGCGCCGGCGCAATTCGACGACCTTCTCGATTCGCGTAGAATTAGCGCTTGCCGTCGATCGCCGCCTTGCTGTAGGCTGATACTTCCTCGCCAGGAATCGTGTGGAATCGCCCGCGGTCGATGGATCCTCGCCATCTGCCACCGGTCTGTCGGCGTCCACCCGGAAGCCACCCACGATGCTACTGGAAGGGGCTCACCATGCTCAGCAGGATCCTGCGCCTTGTCGCGCTTGCCGCGACCTCCGGGCTGCTTCTCGCGCTCGCCCTGATCGCCGGCTGCAACCAGGAGGTCGGCACCGTCCCGGCGACCGTCGACGAATCCACCGAGGTGGTGACCGTCGGCTATGACGGCCCGCGCGTGCCCTATGTGGAGGGCGAGGTGATCGTGAAATTCACCGCCGGCGCGAAGGCGGCTGACCGCGGCGCGGCCCTGGCGGCCGTCCAGGGCAAGGTAGCGTCTCGCATCCACACGATGGCCATGCAGGAGGCCGGCGACCGCGAGGGGCTCACGGTCGTGACCACAACGATGGACCCGGCCGAGGCGGCCCGTGCGCTCTCGGGCCAGCCGGGCATCGAGTATGCCGAGCCGAACTACTGCTACTACCACGAGGCCGTGTCGAACGACACGTACTACACCAACGGCTCGCTGTGGGGCATGTACGGCGACGGCACCACGCCGGCCAACGTGTACGGCAGCCAGGCCGGCGAGGCCTGGGCGGCCGGCCACACCGGGTCGACCGGCGTCTACGTGGGTGAGATCGACGAGGGCATCATGTTCACGCATCCCGAACTGGCCACCCAGGTCTGGACCAATCCGTACGACCCCGTCGACGGCAGGGACAACGACGGCAACGGCTACATCGACGACATCCACGGCTGGGATTTCGACGGCAACAACAACACGATCTACGACGGCACGTACGACGACCACGGCACGCACGTGGCCGGGACGATCGGTGCCAAGGGCGGCAACGGCACCGGTGTGGCGGGCGTCTGCTGGAACGTGCAGATCATCTCGGGCAAGTTCCTCGGCAAGCGCGGCGGCACATCGACCAATGCCATCCTGGCGCTGGACTACTTCACCGACCTCAAGAGCCGCCATGGCCTGAACATCGTGGCGACGAACAACTCCTGGGGCGGCGGTGCGTTCTCGCAGGCCCTGCAGGACGCCATCGAGCGCTCGAACCAGGCGAACATCGTGTTCGTGGCGGCGGCCGGCAACTCGACGATCAACACCGACGTCACGGCCAGCTACCCATCGTGCTATCCCAACGCGAACGTGATTGCCGTGGCCTCGATCACGAACCTCGGCGCCGTTTCCAGCTTCTCCAACTACGGAGCGACCACCGTCGACCTGGGCGCTCCCGGTTCGTCGATCTACTCGACGATCCCGAGCAAGACCGGAGCGGCGAGCTACGCCTCGTACAGCGGCACCTCGATGGCCTGCCCGCACGTCACGGGCGGCGTCGCGCTCTACTGCGCCACGCACCCGGGCGCCTCGGTGGCGACCATCAAGGCGGCAATCCTTGGCAGCGTCGTGCCGACGCCGTCGCTGGCAGGCAAGTGCATCACGGGCGGTCGCCTGAACGTGAGCGGGTACTAGGGCCGACAGTCGGTAGTCATCGGCGCCGGCCGTCTCGGGTTGCCTGGCGACCCTAGGGCGGCCGGCGCCTCGTCCTGCGGGCTGCGCCGTGCCGTGCGGGCGGCGCGCGGCCGACTTGCAGTCAGGTCGCGCGGTGAGCGCGGTGCCGAGGACTTGCGCCGGCGCAATTGTCCTCACCAACGATCGCCTTCACCCGGCCATCATCGCCGCCCGTCACCTTCCCGCCAGCCGGTCACGCGCGCGTCCGCCCAACCCGCCGCCACGCCGGCCGGCTCCACGAGCCAGCGCAACTCGAGCCGCTCAATGCCGCGGATGTCGATCGCGGGCTTCGCCACCTCGCCCGGGCCCATGGCGCCGCTGTCCCAGAGCGTCCTGCCGTCACCCTTGACCGTGAAGCGCGCCGAGGCGCCGGCGGGCGCGTCGTCCAACAGGCCGACCTCGCAGCGCAAGCCCGCTGCCCGTCCGTCGACGGCGTAGGTGGTCGAGCCTCTGCCGTCGACCCCGAAGCCGTCCGGACGGGGCAGGCCGCCCAGACGGAGTTCGCCTGCGGGCGGGGCGGGGGCGATCGCCAGATCAGCGAGCGCCTGTTCCGCCGTACCGCGCCAGCTCGCCTCCCGCTCCAGCACCGCGAATTCCCCGATCGTCACCGGGCTGATGCGCACCGGGTCGCCGGCGGACCAGGCGCCGGCGCTGTCGGCGGCCGCCGCGCCGGTGACCATCGGGTCGCGCTCCATGTCGTGCGTGCCCAGGATGCGGAAGCGCAGCAGGCGGCCGGCCCGCGCCGGGAAGCGCACCGTCTGCAGCGAATCGCAGAGGGCCAGCGTGTCGGCAAAGACGGGCGCGCCCCACGCGCCGTTCACGTCCGCCACGTAGACCTCGCAGCGGCGGACGTTGCCGTAACGCCAGTGCTGGTCGTTCCGCGGGCGGATGCGGAAGCCCTCGACCAGGCGGCGCGCGCCGAGCGAGAGCGTGAACTCGTGCGGCCCGTAAGGCACCGACTGGCCGCGCACGGTGCGGAACCAGGTGCCCGGATCGCCGTCGAAGGCGTGCTCAAGCGGATGGCCGGGCTCCTCGGCGGGGCGGCCGATGACCAGCAGCTGGTCTGCGGGCACGACGCCGTCGCGCGCGGGCGCGGGCGGGTAACTGCCGCCGGGCGAGGGGCGCGCGCCGCGTCGCGGCGTGACCGCGACGGCATGCGGCACGCCCACGTCCAGGTGCGGCGTGCGCACGCGCACCGTGCCGCCGCGGTCGGCCGCATCCCACGTCCAGCCCGCGGCGTCCAAGCCGGCGGTGCCGGCGGCCAACCGTGCCAGCGGCGCCCCGTTCAGCGTCACGGTGCCCGGCTCGACGCGCGTGCGCAGCAGCAGCTCGTAGGCGCGCCGATCGTGGCGGCCGGCAAACATGCCGCGCGCGGTGCCGATGCCGACGGTGACCGCGCCAGGGTGCCCGGCCGGCGCACTGGCGGTGAACATCTGCAGGGTGAAGGCGCCCTCGGCATGGGCGCGCGTGTTGCCGTCGTCCTCGTACAGCTCGTAGCGGGAATCGCCGTGCGGGTACACGTCCAGCGTCAGCACGTCGGTGGCGACCTGGCCGTCGTACAGCGATTCGGGGTACAGCGGCAGGATGGCGCCCGCGCGCACGAACACCGGCAGCTTCTCCAGCGTGACCGGCACCGCGATGTCCACGCCGCCGGGTCCCGCTTCGGTCACGGTGCCGTCCCACCAGTCCAGCCAGCGCCCGGCCGGCAGGTGGATGCCCTCGCGCCAGCCGCCGCTGGCCTGCTGGCTGCGGTACACGGGAGCCACCAGCAGGTCGGGCCCCAGGCAGAACTGGTACGGATAGTCCTCCGTCCAGGCGTGCGGATCGTCGGGGTGGTCCCACATCAGGCCGCGCACCGGCGGCGCGCCAGTCTGCGAGGCGCGCCAGGCCAGCGTGTACATGTACGGCATCAGCCGCATCTTGAGCTTCAGATAGCTGCGGTTGATGGAGCGGTATGGCTCGTCGAACCACCACGGGTGCTTGCGCTCGGCGGCAGACCAGCCGGACATGCCCATCATCACCGGCGTGAAGCACTTCCACTGCAGGTCGCGCGTGAAGGTCTCGGGGCTGCCGCCGAAGATGCCGTCCACGTCCCCGGTCGCGTAGGCCTGGCCCGACAGGCCCGAGCCGACGAGCGTCGGCACGTGCCAGCGGATGTAGTCCCAGGTGCCGGACTGGTCGCCGGTCCAGGTCACGGCGTAGCGCTGCACGCCGGCCCAGCCCATCACCGTCCACAGGAACGGGCGGCTGTCCGAGTTGTCGAGGATGCCGCGCGCGGCGGCGTGGTTGGCGTCCATCGCGTGCTGGTAGCCCTGGCCGGTCCAGGCCACGTCCAGCTTCTGCGCGCGCGTGCCGGCCGTGCCCACCTCCCAGGCGATCTTCTCGACGCCGTTCTCCGTCCACAGCCCCGTGCGGAAGCCCAGGCCGCGCAGGCTGTCGACCACCGCCGGCAGATCCGTATAGCCGCAGCCGTAGCCGTCGTTGGGCAGGATCCAGCCGCCGGGCATGTCGTGTTCGCGGTACCTGCGCGCCACCGAGGACACGACATCGATCGTCGTGCCGGTGGGTCCGTCGCTCCATCCGGACGGCACCGTACCGGGCTTGTCGGCGTTGTCGCGGTCGTTGTAGCAATCGGCGTCGCCGTACTCGAAGGCCCAGCGCGGCAGCAGCGGCGCGCGGCCGGTCAGCCAGGTGTACCGACCCAGCACGTCGGCCAGCGTCGGGCCCGTGACATAGTAGGCGTCGAAGCGGTTCTCGCGGTGCCAGGTGGTCAGGTGGTCGGTGGAGCGGAAGTCGTAGCGGCCGTCGGTCCAGGTGTTGCGCAGGACGCCGTAGCCGGCGCTGCTCAGGTAGAACGGTGCGGGGTTGGCGCGGTCGCCTTCCTCCCAGCCGCCGGAGTAGGAGATCTCCAGCAGTTCGCCGGCGAACGCGTAGGCGCCATTCTGCTGGCCGCCGCCGCAGAAGCGCTCGCCGGGCCGCACGGCCAGCGTCTGCGTACTGCCCTGCTTGGAGACCTCGAGCGGCTTCAGTTCGGTCCACAGCGGCGCCGATTCGCCTGCGCGGAACAGCTCCAGCCGCAGAGGCGCGTGGTGCACACGCAGCCTGAGCGCGGGCGACTCGATGTGGTGGTGCCCTTCCGCCGCCGTGACCGTGACCGCAACGGGTCGCCGTTCGCGCGGCAGCACGATCGGCGTCTGCCCGCTGCCCTCGCTGGCCAGCCAGCCGCCCGGTCCCACCCAGATCCGCAGCACGTCGTCGGCGATGAATTCCAGGCGAATGATGTCGCCCGTGCTGCAGCCCAGCACGACGTCGCTGCCCTCCTGGCGCACGCCGGCCAGGTCGCCCACATCTGCGGCGACGGCGTGAGCCGGCCCAAGCAGCACGGCGAGGGTCAGGGGTAGCGGCAGGAACAGGCGGCGGCAGCGGTTCACGGCATCCTCCACGGTTCGCGGTTGTTCGGGCGCCATCCTAACCCATGCTCCCGTGCCGGCGCCATCCGGCTTGGCAGGCGCCCGCCCATGGGTTATCATGTCTGCGGTCCCGGGCCCGGGGTTCTCCACCCCGCGCGCGGCTCCGGGCCACCCGCCGGCACCGGCCGGCTTCCCCGAGGACACGACAACCTACGCTCGAAACGGATCCGCATGTCCGACACCACCACCGGCGTCCTGGACCTCTCCCAAAAGGGTGATGGCTTCCTGCGCAACCCGGCCAAGTCCTTCCAGCCCTCGCCCGACGACGTGCTGGTCCCGCGCCAGGCCATCCAGAAATTCGCGCTGGTCCACGGCGCCACCATCACCGGCCCGGTGAAGGCCGGCAAGCGCGCGCCCCAGCTCGTGGGCCTGGACACCATCTGCGGCGTGCCCTACGACCACTACCGCAAGCGCACGCCCTTCGAGAAGCTGCTGGCGGTGAATCCGGATCGGCGCTTCCGCATCGGCGACCACGGCGGGCCCACCATGCGCATCGTCGAGCTGTTCGCGCCGCTGGCGCGCGGCACGCGCGGCCTGATCGTGGCGCCCCCGCGCACCGGCAAGACCGTGATGCTCGAGGAGCTGACCAAGGCGATCTGCGCCGACACGCCCGATTCGCGCGTCGTGGTGCTGCTGGTCGACGAGCGCCCCGAGGAAGTGACGCACTTCCGCCGCTCGGTCCCGGCCGAGGTGCTGGCCAGCAACAACGACCACAGCATCGAGTCGCACGTGAAGCTGTGCGAACTGACGATGGCGCAGGTGCGCTGCGAAGCCGAGTGCGGCCACGACGTCGTGCTGCTGGTCGACAGCCTGACGCGCATGGCCCGCGCCTTCAACAACCGCGGCCCCGGCTCGGGCCGCACGCTCTCGGGCGGCCTCGACTCGCGCGCGATGGAGATCCCGCGCAAGTTCTTCGGCATGGCCCGCAACGTGGAGGGCGGCGGTTCCATCACCGTCATCGCCACGGCCCTGATCGAGACCGGCTCGCGCCTGGACGACCTGATCTTCGAGGAGTTCAAGGGCACGGGCAACAGCGAGATCGTGCTGGACCGCCAGATGGCCGAGGCGCGCGTCTTCCCCGCCATCAACATCCGCACCAGCGGCACCCGTCGCGAGGAACTCCTGTACACCGAGGACCAGATCACGGCCCTCAACCTGCTGCGCAAGCGCGCCATCGCCGTGCCGCCGCGCCAGGCCATGGAGGGCATGCTCAAGCTGATGGAGAAGTACCCCTCGAACGACGTGCTGCTGGCGGGGCTCAAGAGCCTGCCGGGCGTGTAGGGCCACGCCGCCCATGACTGCCGATGTCCGCGCCGCACTGGCCAACCTCGCCCGCCGCTGGGTGGAGGAGGGCTGGAGCGCGGGCGCCCTGCCTGCCGGCTCGATCGTCGACGATCTGCACCACCCCGACTTCATCGACCACGACAGCGGCGGCCGCGCGCCGGACAATGCCGGCTTCCGTGCCGGCATCGTCGCGCTGCTGGCGGCGTTTCCCGACCTGGTGGCCACGGCGTGCGATGTGGTCGTGGAGCCGGCGGCGGATGCCTGCGCGGCCGGCGCGACTTGCGCCGGCGCAAGCGGCATGGTGGCGGTGCGGTGGACCGCCGTGGGCACGCACTGCGGGGCCTACCTTGGGGCCGAGCCGATCGGGCGGCGCGTCACGTTCAAGGGGATCGAGGTGATCCGGGTGTGCGAGGGGCGGATCACAGAGCGTTGGGGCGAGTGGGACGGGCTCGAGCTGCTATCGCAACTGGGGAGGATGCCGGGGAACCAGGGCTGACGGAAAGACCCAGCCGAAATCGCGCCGGCGCAACCGGAAAGGCGCGAAGCCGCCGTTGCCATGGGCGCTCGCGCCCGGCAGCGGCACCTAACCCCGCACCGTCGACGGCCTCCGCCCCCTGGCCGCCCCCGCCTTCCGCACCGGCTTCACATCCGCGTGCTTTTCCATGATCCCGAAGAACGCCGGCAGGTTCTCCAGTAAGAGGTCCACCAGCCGCGGGTCGAAGTGGTGCCCGCGCTGGCTGCGGATGATGCCCAGCCCGTGCGCGCGCGACATCGCCTGGCGGTAGGCGCGTTCGCTGAACATCGCGTCGAAGGCATCGATGAGGCCGACGATGCGGCCGTGCAGGGGGATGTCCTCGCCGGCCAAGCCGCGCGGGTAGCCCTGGCCGTCCCAGCGCTCGTGGTGGGTCAGGGCGATCTCGGCCGCCGCGCGCAGTTCGCGCCGCGGCGAGCCGGACAGGATGCGGTGCCCGATCTCGGTGTGCGCCTTCATCGCCTCGCGCTCGCGGGGCGTGTAGGTGCCGGGCTTGGCCAGGATGGCCTCGGGCATGCCCACCTGGCCGAGGTCGTGCAGGGGCGCGGCGCGGCGCAGCATCTCCGCTTCCTCGGCCGTCAGGCCGGCCAGGCGGCCCAGTTCGCAGCACATCGCGCCGACGCGGGTCATGTGGTTGGCGCTTTCGGGGGTGCGGCCCTCGGCCACCTGGGCCAGGGTCTTGACCAGGGCCAGCTCGCGGGCCTGCGTGCGCGCGTTCGTCTCGCGCAGGTACTGTGCCACCTGGTCGATCTCGCCGGCCAGGCGCGCCACCTCGGCCCCGCCGCGCGCGCTGACCGGCGTGGTGAGCCGGCCGCGCCGCAGGCGCTCCAGCCCGTCGCCCAGCGCCTTCAGTGCCGCCCGGTCGCACTGTCCCAGGCGGCTCGCTGTCACGACGGCCGCCGTTGCCAGCACACCCGCCGTCGCCGCCCCGGCCACCGGGCCCAGCAGCGTGCCTACCGCCAGCGGGATGGCCGCCAGGCCCACGGCACCGGCGGCCAGGCCGATGGCACGGCTGCCGGACGGGCGGTGCCGGCCGGTATCGCCGGTCGCGCTGTGGGGATCCGTGGGCATCGGTGTGTCCTCCTGGACCAGTCATCGGGCGGCGGTGGGTAGACTTGAAAGGCGATTTCGCGCTGGTCAGGGGAGAGGCCGCCCGGCCTACGGGTTTCCCTCTATTGATAAGACAAATTTACTCCGATATAATCCGCGCTTATCGCCCGCATCCGTTTCGCACCTCCGGGGGGAGACATCATGCCCGCGCACCGCCTGCACTCGCTCCTGCTTTCCAGCTTGGCCCTGCTGGTTCTCATGGCTGCGACCGCCACCCTGGCCGCACCCGGCGACGACAACTGGGCCACCGGCTTCGGCGTGCCCGGCGTCCTGGGCTACGTCGAGGACACCACGACCTTCGGCACCGACCTGGTGATCGGCGGCGAGTTCCCCGGCGTCGGCGATGTCGCCGCGCCGAACGTCGCGCGCTGGGACGGTGCGCAATGGCATGCGCTGGGTGACGGCCTGGACAACGATGTCGCCGCGCTGGTGGTCTGGAACGGCGATCTGTACGCCGGCGGCGGCTTCGCCGGCGGCGTGGTGCGCTGGGATGGCGCGGACTGGGTCGAGGTCGATGGTGGCGTGGACGGGCGCGTGGATGCACTGGCGGTCTGGAATGGCGACCTGGTCGCTGCCGGGTCCTTCTCCTTCGTCGGGCCGTCGTCGCTGTTCGCGGAGAACATCGCCATCTACGACGGTGCTTCGTGGTCGGACCTCGACGGCGGCACGAACGGTCCGGTCACGGACGTGGAAGTCTTCGGCACCTCGCTCTACGCCTGCGGCTCGTTCGACTTCGCCGGCAGTGCCCTGGCGCCCAACCTGGCGCGGTGGAGCGGCAGCGCCTGGTTCGGCGTCGGCGGGGGCCTGCTCGACGACAAGGGCGAGCCCTGGAATGCCAACGGCGAGACGCTTACCGTCCACGGCGGCAAGCTGATCATCGGCGGCTATTTCACGCGCGCGGGCAGCCTGCCGGTCACCGGCCTGGTCGGCTGGAACGGTTCGGCGTTCAGTTCCGTGGGCACGACGCCGTTCCTGACCAACGTCATCGCGCTGGGGCGCTGGGGCGCCGACCTGGTGGCCGCCGACGAGTACGGCTCCTGCCAGCGCTGGAACGGCACCTTCTGGAACACGATCGGCATCGCGGGCGGCGCCGTCCTCACCCTGGACGAACATGCCGGCAAGCTGGTGGCCGGGGGCTACCTGACGCAGATCGACGCGCTGCCGACAGCGGGGCTGGCCGCCCGCAGCGGCACCGGCTGGGAGACGCTGGCCACGGGCCACGGAGCCACCGGCCCGATCGAGTGCTTCGGCCTGTGGAACGGGCAGGTGATCGTCGGCGGTCGTGCCGGCCGCATCGGCAATGTGCCGGGCGTCATCGCGGCCTGGGACGGCAGCGGGTTCCAGCCGTTGGGGACGGGCATCGGGTACGGCGCTTCCGTCGAGGCGATCGCGAGCTTCGACGGTGATCTGGTCGTCGGCGGCGCCTTCGCCAGCGCCGGCGGCGTCGCGGCCAACAAGATCGCGCGCTGGGACGGCGCGCAGTGGAGCGCGATGGGCGCCGGATCGCTGACGACGGTCAGCGGCCTGGTCGTGCTGGACGACGTGCTCTACGCCAACGGCTACTGGAGCGGCAAGCAGACGCTCGGTCGCTGGAACGGCGTCGATTTCGATCCCCTCGGCAACAGCATCAGCGGAGGCGTGCAGATCCTCTACGGGCTGGGCTCGTACCAGGGCGACCCCGTGACGGGCGGCAGCTTCACCTCGATCGACGGCGTCTCCGCGGCGAACATCGCGCGCTGGACCGGGACGGCCTGGCAGGCGCTGGGCGCCGGGACCAACGGCTCGGTCCACGCGATCCTGGAACTGAACGGCCTGCTGTACGCGGCCGGCAATTTCTCGCAGGCGGGCGGGGCGCCGGCGGCCAACATCGCCGTCTGGAACGGCAGCGCCTGGAGCCCGCTCGGCGCGGGCCTCGGCAACCGCGTGTTCGGGCTGGCGGCGCACGGCACCGACCTCTACGCCACCGGCGAGTTCACCACCGCCGGCGGCCAGCCGGCGGCCTACGTGGCGCGCTGGGACGGGGCGGCCTGGCATGCCCTGGGGTCCGGGCTCGACGCCGAGGGCCATGACATCGCCAACCTGGGTGACGGTCGCCTGTGGGTCGGCGGCGAGTTCCGGCGGGCGGGCGACAAGGTCTCCGCACGGCTGGCGCAGTGGCAGCCCGCCACCGCGTCGGCCGTGGACCCAGGAGCGGGTACCGCGCGCATCGCCCTGCGGCCGGCCTGGCCGAACCCGTTCACCGCGCGCACGGCGTTCGCCTTCGACCTGCCGGTGGCGGGCAACGTCGTGGTCGACGTGTACGACGTGCGCGGCGCGCGCGTCCGCACCCTCACGGAAGCAACCTTGCCGGCGGGTTCGCACCGCGTGGCCTGGGACGGGCGCGACGACGCTGGCCGGCCGGCGCCAGCCGGCGTGTACTTCGCCGCGCTGCGGGGGACGGGCACGGCGGCGCGGCAACGGGTGGTGCTGGTGCGCTGACCCCGCCGCCGGGGCGAGCTGCCGCAGGGCGGCCTGCGCGGGGGCGATCGGCCCCGGCCCGGGCCGCCCTGCCGCGTCCACGGCGTGACGAATCCCGCGATTCCGCCCATATTGGGGGAAGGCCCGGGCCGTCCCGCCCACGCCGCCCTGCCCCGAACCCGGGAAGACCGATGACCGCACCTGCCATGCCCCAGGCTGCGCCCCTGTTCGTGCGCGCCCCGCGCCCGGGCGCCGCGGCCGTGCCCGCGCCCGAGCTGCCCATGTCGCGCACCGAGATGGACGCGCTGGGCTGGGACGAGTGCGACATCGTCATCGTCACCGGCGACGCCTACATCGACCACCCCAGCTTCGGGATGGCGGTGGTGGGGCGCGCGCTGGAGCGGGCCGGGTTCCGCGTCGGCATCATCGCGCAGCCCGACTGGCAAAGCGCCGAGCCGTTCGCGGCGCTGGGGAGGCCGCGGTTGTTCTTCGGCGTGACCGCCGGCAACATGGACTCGATGGTCAACCGCTACACGTCCAGCCGCCGCATCCGCAAGGACGACGCCTACACCCCGAACGGCGAGGCGGACAAGCGGCCCGACCGCGCCGTGCTGGTCTACGCGCAGCGCTGCCGCGAGGCGTGCAAGGACGTGCCGGTGATCATCGGCGGCATCGAGGCCAGCCTGCGGCGCATCGCCCACTACGACTACTGGTCGGACAAGGTGCGGCGCAGCGTGCTGCCTGACTCGAAGGCCGACCTGCTGGTATTCGGCAACGGCGAACGGCAGATCCTCGAGATCGCGCACCGCCTGGACGCGGGCCAGGACATCAGGTCGATGACCGACATCCGCGGCACCGCCTTCATGCGCAGCGGCGTGCCGGCCGGGTTCATCGAGATGGACTCGACCGAGCTGGACACCCCGGGCAAGCTGATCGTGCACCCGGACCCGTACGCGATGGAGCCGGAGGGCTGCGAGTCGCACGGCGGCCCGGAGGTGGGCCCGGCCGACGCCGCCCCTCCCGCGCCCGCGGCCGCCGACCCGCGCAAGCTGTGGCGTGACCGCGACCGCACCGTCGTGCGCCTGCCCGCCTACGAGCAGGTCGCCGTCGATCCGGTGCTCTACGCCCACGCCTCGCGGGTCATGCACGCCGAGACCAACCCCGGCAACGCGCGCGCACTGGTGCAGCGCCATGGCGATCGCGACCTGTGGCTGAACCCGCCGCCGGTGCCCCTGTCGACACCCGAGATGGACGCCGTCTTCGACCTGCCCTACGCGCGCAGGCCGCACAGCAGCTACGGCCAGGCGCGCATCCCGGCCTGGGACATGATCAAGAGCTCGGTGAACATCATGCGCGGCTGCTTCGGCGGCTGCACGTTCTGCTCGATCACCGAGCACGAGGGGCGCATCATCCAGAGCCGCTCGGAGAAGTCGATCCTGCGCGAGATCGAGGCCATCCGCGACAAGACCGAGGGCTTCACCGGCGTCATCTCCGACCTGGGCGGCCCCACCGCCAACATGTACCGGCAGGCCTGCAAGTCGCGCGAGATCGAGGCGGCCTGTCGCCTGCCGTCGTGCGTGTATCCCGGGATCTGCCCGAACCTGGACACCGACCACTCGGCGCTGATCGGCCTGTACCGCAAGGCGCGCGAGCTGCCGGGCATCAAGAAGGTGCTGATCGCCTCGGGCGTGCGCTACGACCTGGCGGCGACGTCGCCGGCCTACGTGAAAGAGCTGGCCCAGCACCACACGGGCGGCTACCTGAAGATCGCGCCCGAGCATACCGAGGACGGCCCCCTGGACCTGATGATGAAGCCGGGCATCGGCAGCTTCGAGAAGTTCCGCGCGCTGTTCGACAAGTTCTCGCAGCAGGCGGGCAAGAAGCAGTACCTGATCCCGTACTTCATCGCCGCGCACCCGGGCACGACCGACGAGGACATGCTGAACCTGGCGCTGTGGCTGAAGCGGAACGCCCTGAAGCCGGACCAGGTGCAGACCTTCCTGCCTTCGCCCATGGCCACGGCCACGGCGATGTACCATTCGGGACGCAACCCGCTGCGCAAGGTCACGCGCGAGGCGAGGCCCGGCGGCGACGAGGTGTTCGTGCCGAAGCGCGGCAAGCAGCGCGACCTGCACAAGGCGTTCCTGCGCTGGCACGACCCGGAGAACTGGCCGGTGCTGCGCGAGGCGCTGCACCGCATGGGGCGGGACGACCTGATCGGCAGCGGGCCGGAGTGCCTGGTGCCGGCGGCGAAAGGCAGGGCGATGGCGGAGGCCAAGAACAAGCCGAAGGACAAGCCCGGCGGCGGCAAGGCGAAGGCGCCGGCCGACGTCGTGCGCATCGGCCGCGTGCCGGGGCGCGCGCGCCTGTCGGCGAAGGGGCGCGCCGCGGCCAAGAACAAGCTCTCGCCCAACGACAAGGCCGCGGTGCTGCGCAAGGCCGCGGCGAAGGCGAAGGCGGCCGGACGTCCTGATGACGAAGAGGCCGTGCGCCGGGGACGCGGCACCGCCGCCGGAACGGCCGGGCGTGGGGAGCGGGCTGGCCGCGACGCGCGCGCCCAGCGCGACCTGCGCCCGGATCGGCACGACCGCAAGCGCTCCCGCCAGCAGGAACCGACGGACGAGCCCGCCGCCGTGGTGCGTCGTCGTCGCGAGATGGAAGCGCGCCAGGCGAAGAAGAAGGAGCGCCAGGCCGGACCGGCCCCGGCGGGTCCCGGAGAGCGTCGCGAGGAGCGGGGCAGGTCCCAGGCGACCAGGGGCGGGACAGGCGGCGGAACCCGCAAGCCGAAGGGGCCGGCGCGCAGGAAGCGCTAGGCGGCGGCGTTCGTGACCGGTCCGTCGGTGCGCGGCCGTCCGTCAGACGGCGAGGCTCGCCCGCGCGGCCCGTTCCACGAGCTCATCGACCGCCAGCACCAGTTCGTCCACCTGGAACGGCTTGACCAGGTACTTGTCCACGTGGTTCTGCCGCGCGCGCTCGAAGTCGCTCTCGTTCGTGCGCGCGGTCAGGAACACGATCGGCGTGAACATCGTGACCGGGTCGTTCTTCAGACGGTTGGCCACGGTGTGACCGTCGCCCCCGGGCATGCCGATATCCAGCACCACCAGGTCGGGTTGCTCGAGGCGCGCCAGGCGCGTGGCCTGGACGCCGTCGCCGGCCGTGTGCACCTCGTAGCCGGCGGATCGCAGGCGGATACGCACGGCCTCGAGCAGGTCGGCGTCGTCGTCCACCAGCAGGATGCGAGCTCGACTCATCGTAGACCCTTTCGCAGACACCGTGGCCCTGCCGGCTGGGCACACGCGCGGTGAGATCCATGGCGGCGGCCATGCCGAGCGGGGTCATCGGATACATACGGGCAAACTTTAGCGGGAAGACGGTGCGTTGTCTGGCGGTTGCCGCGGGCGCCCCGGCAGATGCCCGGCGTTCGCGCGCTTCAGTCGAGCTGGCGCCCGGCCGCCCGTGTCATGCGCTCCAGCTCGTCCTGGAGGGCAAGAGCGGCTTCGTCCAGCCAGGCATCGGTCGCCCGTCCAATCCGAGGCACCACCGCCAGGGGGGCCGCATCGAAGCGGAAGTCCAGGCGCGTTGCCCCCGTGTCCCCGGCAGCCTCAAGCTGGTTGCGCAGCCGGTCCACGAGTACGGCGGTTCCGGCGGCATCGGCGGTGGCGACGATGAAGGCAAGCTCCCCCTGCTCGTCGCAGGTCAGGCGCGGCAGCAGGAGGTCGCGGTCGGGCATCAGGCACTCTCCGGCCACGCGCCGCATGGCGTCGAGGTACCGCACCTCGAAAGCCTGCAGCGGGCCGCCGACCGGGCGTGCATCGATGCCCACCAGGCACAGGGCGCCGCCGCCGGTGGCGTGCACCGGGAGCTTCGCGAGCATCGCGCGGCAGGAGAACACCGGCACCGTGAAGTGGAACGTGCTGCCACGCCCCTCGGTGCTATCCAGCCAGATGCGCCCTCCGTGCTGCGTGACGATCTGGCGGCAGATGTACAGGCCCAGCCCCAGTCCACGCCGGCCGATCTCCGTCTCGGTCTCGCGCTGGTAGAGGTGCTCGAAGATGCGCTCCTGCTCCGCGGGCGGGATGCCGCAGCCGGTGTCGTTGACCGAGACGCGCATTTCGCCCGGGGCATGGGGCTCCATCATCGCCGTGACCGTGATCGAGCCGTCGGCGGGCGTGAAGCGCGCGGCGTTGCTCAACAGGTTGATCAGCACCTGCCGGATGCGGCCCGGGTCGGCCAGCAGGTCCGGCAGCGCGTTCGGCAGGTCGGCGCCGAAGCGGACCGTATCGGTGCGCTGGGCCGCCCGCACCGAGGCGATGGCGTCGTCGACAAGCCCACGGAGCGGGGCGCGCAGCGGCTCAACGCGCAGTTTGCCGGTCTCGCTGCGTTGTGCCTCGAGCAGGTCCTCGATCAGCTTCTCGAGATGGCGGCAGTTGCGCAGCACGGTCTCCAGCGCCGTCTTCTGCTCGTCGCTGACCGCTCCGATCAGGCCGTCGCGCAGGAGCGCGACCCATTGCTGGGCCACCGTCAGCGGCGTCCGCAGTTCGTGCGAGACGTGCGACAGGAACTGGTCGCGGACCATGATCTGACGCACGCGCATGTCGTCCAGCTGCTGCAGCGTCTCCTTGTGCGCCGAGATGTCGCGGAAGTTCGCCAGGTAGCCCGGCAGGCCGAGCCACTCGACCGGCGCCACGCGCATCTCCGCCGTCAGCGGACGCCCGTCCGGCCGGCGCAGTTCCAGTTCATTGCGGCTGCCGTCGACCGGCAGGCCCAGCGGACTGCCGATCAGCGCCGAGCGCGGCCGGTTGAAGAGCACCTCGGCGGCGGGGTTGCAGAAGGCGACTACACCCTCGCGGTCGGTGATGACGATCCCGTCGGGAGCCGCGGCGATGAGCCGGCGCAGCCGGTCCTCGCTGGCCGACAGCTCGCGCGCCCGTATCGCGACCTCGCGCCGCATCCGGTGGCGCTCGATGGCGTAGGCGATCGCCCGCCCCAGCCGCGGGCCGTCCAGCCGGTCCTTCACCAGGAAGTCCTGGGCGCCCTCGCGGACCGCGGCCAGGCCGGCCGCCTCGTCGTGCAGGTCGGTCAGGATCAGAACGGGCGCCAGGCCCTGGGCCGACGTCACCCGGACCAGCGCCTCCAGGCCGGCCGCGTCCGGCAGGTGCAGGTCCAGGAGGATCACGTCGAAGGACGTCTCGCCCAGGATCGCCAGCGCCTCGGCCAGCGTCGCGGCGTCGCTCTGCCGGCAGCGGCCGGCGCCGGACGGACCCAGGCAGACCTCGGCCAGGATCTCGCGGACCAGTGCGCGATCGTCGGCATCGTCCTCGATGAGGAGGACGTCCAGATCCTCGCGCCGCTGCCGGTCGTTCACCAGGCTCATTGCCCGAACATGTCGTTGAGCCGGGCGATCTCGCGCTCGGAGGCGTGCACGGGCACGCCGGCCAGGATGCCCGACACGTTGCGGAACGGCGCGCCGATGTGCATGCCGCTGCTGTCGATCGAGACCTCGCGGATCTCCTTGTCATGCATCGAGCCGCGCATCTTCAGCACCGTCATGCCGCGGCGCATGACGCCGTACATCTCCACGTAGCGCAGCAGGAGGATGGAGTCGGTGATCGTCGAGATGTGCGCCTCGGTGACCGAAGCGCCGCCCAGCAGGGTGGGGGTGGTGGCCGTGAACAGGCCGGCCATCTCGTGGTGCTTGATGAACGACGTCAGCCCGATCACGAACTCGCGGAAGCCCTTGACGGTGCCCACGCGCTCGAGCGCCGACAGGCTGTCGACGGCGACGCGGTTGGGCTTGAACGTCTCGATCTCGGCCTTCATCGCCACGAGGTGGTCCTCGAGGCCGGCCACTTCCGGGTACGTGCAGATGACGCGCAGGCAGCCTGACTCCTCCAGTTCACGGAAGTCCAGGCCCCAGCCGCGAGCATTGCGGAACAGCTGCTCGCGGCTTTCCTCGAATGCGAACAGCAGGCACCGCTCGCCCTGCGCGGCGCCGCCGTTGATGAACTGGGTCACGGTCAGCGTCTTGCCGGTGCCGGTGGCGCCCGAGACCAGGATCACCGAGTCGCGGAAGAAGCCGCCCCCGCACATGTCGTCCAGGACCGTGTTGCCCGAGCTGATGCGCAGGTCCGTCGACTGCTGCTTCAGCTCCAGGGCCGACAGCGGCAGCACGATGATGCCGCCCTTCGGGTGGATCGTGAACGGGTACTCGCCCTTCTGGTGGTCGGTGCCGCGGAACTTGAGGATCTCGATGGTCCGGCGCCGCTTCTCGTCCTCCAGGATGTTGCGCAGCACGACCACGTTGTCGGTGACGAACTCCTCGATGCCGTAGCGGGCGATGGCACCGAACTCCTCGGTCCGCTCGGCGGTGAGGATGGAGGTGACGCCCAGCTTCTTCAGGGCCGTCGTGATGCGCAGCATCTCGTTGCGCACGATCTTGGACTGGGCGATCTGCGTGAACACCGCCCCGAGCGAGTCCATGACCAGTCGCTCGGCGCCGATGCGGTTCACCGCGTTCTCCATGCGGGCCAGCAGGGCGCCCAGGTCGTACTCGCCGCCGATCACGGTCTCGTCGGTCAGTTGCGGCGACACGTCGACGAACGCCCACTTGCCGGCCGCCTCCCAGGCGGCGATGTCCCAGCCGAAGCCGAGCATGTTCCGGCGGATGTCGGCCGGTGGCTCCTCGAAGGTGACGAAGACGCCCGCCTGGCCGGCCTGCTCGATGCCGGAGGCCAGGTACTGGCAGCCGAACACGGTCTTGGCGCTGCCGGCGGTGCCGGACATGAGCGTCGTGCGGTGCTCGGGCAGACCGCCGTTCGTGATGCTGTCGAAGCCAGGGATGCCGGTCGGCAGCTTGGGCAGTCCCATCGCCTTATCGATCATGGCTGGATCCCTCGTCGTTGGGGTGGCTCCCGGGGCGCGCGCTGTCGTCGCTGAGCAGGCCGATCGTCTGCCAGACGATCTCCTTCTCCGACAGATCGCCGATGATGCGCAGCGACGGCAGCGGCATCAGGCGAACCAGCGTGGGCGTGGCCAGGATGCGGGATTCCTCGGCACGATCCGGCTGCTCGAGCACGTCGACGATCGTCAGCTCGTAGTCCAGGTCGGGGAACTCCGCGAAGTAGGCGCGCAGGTTCCGGATGGCGGCCAGCGACTGCCGCGTCCGGCCCATGACGAACAATTCGAAAGCCAGCGTGGGCAAGGTCAGCGCTCCTTTCCCGGTGCGAGCTCGCGCGGCGCCGAGGGCGCGGCGGATGCGGGGGGCTGGATGGTCAGGCCGGTGGCCTGGCGGCGGTACCAGGCCACGAGGTAGCCCATCAGCTCGACCAGCATCAGTCGTCCTTCGTTGCTCATTGCGCGGGCCAGGTGGTCGGTCGCGGTGGCGGTGTACAGCCGCAGCGCCTCCTGGTGCATGCGGATGACGTCGCGCGGGCCGGCGTACATCAGGCCCAGGCTCTCGGACATCACCTGCAGTTCGCGCGACATGGCCCGTTCGCCGGCGCGCGACGCATCCGAGAAGTGCGCTTCCAGGAGCTGGCCGTAGCGCGTGACCAGCTCGCCGAACAGCTGCGGCGCGGATTCGGCCAGTTCGTTCGCGCCGTAGAAGTGCGCGGTGACCGCCGTGCGCGACGGCGCCAGCAGTCGTTCGAGCGCCGCCTGCTCGCGGTCGCGGCGCTCCTGCTCGCGCAGCTCCTCGATCTGGCACTGCAGCGCGCGGCGCTCCCTGGCGTAGCGGAGCGCCCGCACCAGGAGTTCGCGATTCAGTCCGGCCTTGAGCAGGTAGTCCTCGGCGCCCAGGCCGAGCGCATCCAGCCCGGCGTTCGCGTCCGTGAGGCCCGTCAGCACGACCACGGGTACGCCCCGGTGCCGTCGCCCCAGCTCGCGAAGGCCCTCGAAGCCCTGGCTGTCGGGCAGCGACAAGTCCAGCAGGATGGCGTCGGGCGTGGCGTTGTCCAGTTCGTCGAGCGCGGCCGTCAGCGTGGTTCGCGTGGTGACCAGGAACCGGGGGGCGGAGTCGTCTTCCAGCAGCGAGACCACCAGCCCGGCGTCCTCCTGGTCGTCCTCCACGAGCAGGATGCGGATATCGCGATTGTCCGCCATCTCAACCGCCCGTCGACTGCCGGGGTACGGGCAGTTCCACGATTTCCAGCCAGTACTTGTCCAGCGTGCGCACCGTGTCGACCAGGCTGTCGAAGGTCACGGGCTTGACGATGAACGAGCTGATGCCCAGGTCATAGGTGCGCAGGATGTCCTCCTCGGCCCGCGAGGTCGTCAGCACGATGACCGGGATGCGGCGCAGGTCCGCGTCCGCCTTGATCTCGCGCAATGCCTCGCGGCCGTCCAGCCGCGGCATGTTCAGGTCCAGCAGGATGAGCCCGGGCAAGCCCGGGGCCCGCCCCGAGTAACGGCCCTTGCACTGCAGGTACTCGAGCAGCTCTTCGCCATCGCTGACGGTCACGATGTGGTTGCCCAGGCGACTTTCCCGCATCGCCTCGAGGACCAGCGTGCGGTCCTCCTCGTCGTCCTCGGCGTACAGGATCGTGATCGGCTTGCTGACCGCCATGGAGTCACTCCCTGCGGGTGGCCTGCCGGCGCGGCAGGCTGACGGTAAAGACGGAGCCCTCGCCGGGCCGCCCCGTCGCGGTGATCTGGCCGCCGTGCCGCTGCGCGATCTTCTCGCAGACGGCCAGGCCCAGTCCCGTACCTTCGTACTCCTGCCGCGTGTGCAGGCGCTGGAAGATGCGGAAGATGCGTTCCTTGTGCTTCTCGTCGAACCCGATGCCGTTGTCGGCAACCGTCAGCAGCACCTGGCGACCGCGCACGGTGCCCGTGACCTTGACCACCGGCGGCACGCCGGGGCGGTGGAACTTCAGGGCGTTGCCGATGAGGTTCTGCAGGAGCAGCCGCAGCTGCGTGGGGTCGGCCTGCAGCGGCGGCAGGGTGCCGATCTCGACGCTCCCACCGCTCTGTTCGATGCGCAGCTCGAGATCGCTGACGACCTGCTGCACGATGACCGCCGGGTCGACCTCGCCGAACACCTGGGCCTGCATCCCGACGCGCGAGTAGGCGAGCAGGTCGTTGATGAGCTGCTGCATGCGGTGCGCCGAGTCGAGCATGCGGGTCAGGTGGTCGCGGCTGCGCTCGTCGAGGTCGTCGCCAAGGTGAGTTGCCAGCCGGTCCCCGAACGCCTGGATCTTGCGCAGCGGCTCCTGCAGGTCGTGCGAGGCAAGGTAGGCGAACTGCTCCAGCTCGGCGTTGGAGCGCGCCAGTTCCTTGATGCTGTCCTCGAGCCGGTGCTGCAGTTGCTTGTGCTCGGTGCAGTCAACCGCCAGCTGGTAATGTACCAGTCGGCCATCTGTCCAGGGGATGAGGATGTCGGTGATGTCGTAGTCGCGCCCGCTGCGCTCGTCGTGCCGTTCCCAGCGCTCGGGCACGCCCGGCTTTGCGCTCAGGATGCTGCCGCGGCAGAACTCGCAGGGCGCATCACGACCGTGCATGGCCTCGTAGCAGACATGCCCGACAGGATCGATCCCGATGTCCTCCCGGCAGCGCCGGTTGGCGAAGAGCACTTCATGCGTGTCCGGGTCCACCACGCTGATCCGGTCGGGATGCGCTTCAAGGATGGTCAGCAGGCGCGCGGCCTGCTCGGTCAACCGGGCGATGGCTTCGCCAGCCGGCGACTGGGCGGAGCTCCCTGTGTGCGACGGATCCATGGGCAGGTTCCTGACGGCGAGAGTCCGGGAAGGAACGTCATCCCCAGTCCGTTCCTGTTAAAGGAAGTTACAGGGGTGCGGCAAAGGGTGTCAATTCATCGTTTATCCAAGTTATTGCTGAGAAAGAAATTCAAAGGCAGTCGCAATAAAGGTGCGCCACCGCCTGGACGTCGGCATTGCCGGCTGTACCTATCTTGTTACTTCGATTTCGCCCATCTTCGCGTCGACCGTCAGCCGCAGCACCGGCGCCGGCACTTCGGCGTTCGAGGCGGCCAGCGACGGCTCGGAAGCGCCATGCCCCTCGACCCGCATCTCGGCCGGCACCTGCAGGCTGACCCCGCCCATGCGCGCCGAGGCGCGGGCCACGCAGTCGCCGCGCCAGGCGCCGCGCAGGTCGATATCGCCGCCGCCCATGGCGCAGTCGATGTCCAGGGCCCGCGGCGAGGCGTTGCCCACGCGCTTGGCGGAGATGCCGCCCATGCGCGCCTGCAGCCGCAGGCTCTCCATCGGTTCGCGCAGAGGGCTGCTGAACTCCAGCTCGATCCCGCCCTGGTCGAAGCGGATCTCGCCCGTGCGCAGCCACAGCCCGCCCAGGTCCGCCTCGCAGCCGCCGCGGCGCGCGTGCAGGTCCAGGTCCAGGGGCACCTCGGCCGGGAGGTACACCGTCACCTTCGCGTTCGTGCGCTTGCCGCCGAAGAGCTGCTTGAGGAACGAAGTGGAGCCCACTTGCCGGCAGTCCAGGTGGTATTCCCACGAGGAATCGGGCAGCACGCTGAACCGCTCGGTCAGGCGATGCACCGTCGAGTCGTACTCGGCGCGCGCATGCAGCCCCTCACCGGGCTTGGCCGGGCGCAGGCGGAACTCGCCTTCACCGAGCACCAGCCGCACGCGCCCGCCGTGCGTGGTGGTCAGCCGCGCCGCGCGCGCGCTCATCGGCTCGCTCACCGAGCCGGCCGGCGCCTCGATGGCCACATCCGCAGCCGGCCGCCCTTTGCCGTCCCCGTTGAGCGCCTTCCAGGCCAGCGTCGAGATGATCACGCCGCCGATCACCAGCAAGGCGGCGAATGCCGCGCAGCCGATGCCGCAGGACTTCAGGCAGCCTTTGGGTTGCGCCATGGGGGTGGGACTCCGGGTCGGGGGTGGCCGGTGTGGTCGCATTGCGGGCACAGCGGACAGTATACGCGCTGCGCGCGCGAATGGTTGCCTCGTGTGAGCGCGACATGACCCGCTGTGCGATCGTTTGATGATCCATCGCCTCCGCGGGTGATTGGGGCTGTGAAAGCGCCCCTCCGACCACAATGGCCGGCCCGGTCGTGGTACAGTCGTATACGTCGGTCGCAGCCGGGCGCCTGCACTCGCACCACGGCGGGCGGCCACTAGGGAGAGGGGGAAGGGCATGAACATGCGTCGTGCGCGCAGGGGCATTCTCGTTCTGACCGTGCTGGCCGGTGCCCTGTCCGGGCAGGGCCTTGCCGCCTGCATCGATTGGGGCAGCGTGCCGCTCGTGGTTCCGGTCACCTCGTGGGATGACGCGGCGTTCCACAACGTTGTCGGCGGCACACTGACAGGCGGCTTCCTGCAGAAGCTGGACATGAGCGTGCCGAGCCTCAGCGCCTGCCGCTACTACGACGTCCGCGACCCGTTGCAGCCAACCCTGGTCGACGAGGTGAGCTATTCCGTCGAGTTCAGCGACAGCGAGTTCATCGCTGCGGCGAGCGACGCCCTGTGCGCGGTCGGCCACGGCAACAGCATGGGCATCGACTACCGCTTCATCGACGCGGACGCCGGCACCGTCCACTACGGCTCACCGCTCTCCGGTGCCTTGGCGCTGTCGGGCCGGCGCCTGTTCCAGGCGGCGATCGGCTGGATGGACGGCGTGTCCGGGCTGGGCTGCTACGACGCCACCGATCCCGGAGACATCAGCGAGATCGGCTTCTTCGCCGGCGCCGTGGACCCGGGCCCCGGGCCGTTCGCGCTGACGGACGACGTGGCGCTGGTGGGCCTCGGCGGTGCGCAGGTGCAGGCGATCGACTTCGGCGTGCCATCGGCGCCGGTGGCGCGCGGCGCCGTCGCGTCCGCGGTCACGCGCTGGCTGGGCCGGGATGGCGACATCGTCTACTTCTCGACGAGCACGCAGATGTGCGCCCTGAACGTGAGCGATCTCGACCATCCGGTCCTGGCGTTCACCATCCCGGGCCGCGTCGGCAGCCTCTCTCTGAGCGGCGACCTGGCCGTGTTGAGGTTCGGCAGCTCCACCCGGCAGATGCAGATCCACCGCCTGAAGGGGCCCGGCGCTCCGGTCGCCGTCAGCAGCCTGTTCGGCGCGTACAGCGACAAGCCCGCCGTCTGGAGCGGCGATGTCGTCTACGACGGCGGCTTTGCCGCCTACGACGTGAGCGATCCGTCCACCCCCACCCACATCGGCGACGGCAGTGCCACGGTTGCCCGGGGCGTGGAGGTGCGCGACGGCTGGCTGGTGACCGGGCACGGACCCTATCCGCTCCACTGCGATGCGGCGGCGGGTATCGCGGTGCCGCCGGCGCGCGGAGCCCTGGCCGCCTGGCCGAACCCGTTCAACCCGCGCGTCGAGATCTCGTTCACGGTGGACCGGTCCGGGCCGGCACAACTGGTGATCCACGACGTGCGCGGCGGGCACGTGCGCACGTTGCTGGACGGCACGCTGGCGGCCGGACCGACGACCGCGACCTGGGATGGGCGTGACGACGCCGGCCTTGCGGTGCCGGCCGGTGTCTATTGCGCGCGGCTGGTGGACGCCGACGGCGAGCGCGAGGTGAAGATCACGCTCCTGAAGTAGGTGTTGGCAGGAAGGCAGGGCCGCCGAAGTCGCCCGCGCTTGTCCACGCGCCGTGCAGCCTCTAGATTCGGCAGGCAAGCCGATCCTGACCCTGCATGTCCCCGCCGGGAGGAACCCTCATGCACGAGAAGAGCGTGACCCTGCTGAACCAGGCGGTCGCCGACGAGCTGTCCGCCGTCCACCAGTACATGTACTGGCACTTCCACTGCGACGACCAGGGCTTCGACCTGCTGGCCAACCTGTTCCGGCGCACGGCCATCGAGGAGATGATGCACATCGAGCGGCTGGCCGAGCGCATCCTCTTCCTCAAGGGCGACGTGGTGATGGTCGCCAGCGCCGCGGTCGCCAACGAGACGGATGTCAAGCGCATGCTCGAGCTGGCCGCCGGCATGGAGGAGCAGAGCGCCCGCGACTACAACCGCATGGCCGTCGAGTGCGCCCAGAACGCAGACAGCCAGAGCAAGAAGCTGTTCGAGGAGCTGGTGGCCGACGAGGAGCGCCACTTCGACCAGTACGACACCGAGCTGGGCAACCTGGCCCGCTTCGGCAAGGACTACCTGGCCCTGCAGAGCATCGAGCGCGCGAAGACGCGCGGGGCGCAGCAGCCGGGCGAGTGAGCGCACGTCCAGGCGGAACGACGGCCGCGCCCGGCAGGCCACAAGGGCGGCCGGGTGCGGCGGGGCGGGGGACTTGCGCCGGCGCAAGTGGTCGGCGGGGTGGCAGAAAGGCGTCGATCAGCAATCGCGCACGTGATATCTCGTTTGATATCAACGTAATGTGGCGCAATTTGCTGATTGGGGATTCAATTCACAATCAGCATCAGCAACTGCCGTAATCGCGGGCCGAGCCGTCTTCCCGTCCCAGCAAGCTCACGCCATCGTCCCACTGCGATACAACGCCACCAAAGCCGCGCCGATCGCCTGCGACATCTCGCCCAGCGCCGCCGGCACGATCTTCAGCGTCTCGCGCTGCTGCGGCCAGAGATAGGGCCGGGCCGACTGCTCGATGAGGTCCAGGTACCGCTCCCGGAACGCCGGCGTCGTCGCCTCGTGGTCCATCAGCCCGCCGCCGATGATGAAGATGCCCGGATCCAGCGCCATGGCCAGGTTGGCCACATGAAGGCCCATCACCCGGGCCTGGAAGTCGAAGATCTCCAGCGCCAGCGCGTCGCCCTCCTGCGCGCGGCTGCGTAGCGAAAGCACCTGGTCCTTGAGCGGGGCCGCCGACCCGGCGAGTTCATGCTCCGGGTGGCGCTGAAGAAAGATCGCCAGCAGCTGGCCCAGGCCGGAGATGGTGGTGTAGGCCTCGACGCAGCCCCAGTCGCGGCCGCAGCCGCAGGCCAGCGGCTTGCCGGTCAGTTCCAGCAGCTGCAGCGGCACGGGCATGTGGCCGGCTTCCATGCCGGCCAGCGTGTCGCCGTCCAGACAGAGCCCATCGGCGCCGACGAACGCCGCCCCGAGCCCCGAGCCGGGCATGAGCATCGCCACCGAGGCGCGCGTCCGGCCGCGCGCCAGCTGCGCCTCGGCCACGCCGCCGTAGTTGCCGTCATTGCCGACCGAGAGCGGGACGTGGCGGCCGATCGGGCCGGCCAGCGCCTCGCTGAAATCCTGGTGCACATCCCAGCCGCAGAAGTGGGCGGGGAGGTTGGGCGACTTCCCCCAGACGCCGTAGCGCTCGTAGGGCCCCGGGATCGCCAGCCCCACGCCGTGAACCTGCGTCCACTGCAGGCCGTTCTGCGCGAGGAACTCGCCGATGCCCGCGATCCAGCCGCCGATGACCGCCTCGCGGCCGTCCTGCGCATTCGTGGGCCTCTGCAGCACCCGCGTGGACACCGTCTCGCCGTTCTCGTAGACGGCGCAGAACTTGGTGGTGGTGGCGCCGCTGTCGGTGCCGATGAAGATCTTCTCGCTCACGATCGGCGCCTCCCTGGGCCTGTGCTTCCACCGTTGATCGTACCACGTTCATCGTCAGGCTATGCCCTTGGCGAACCTGTGCCTACAGAAATGCGCCAGGCGCAAGGCTCATGGCGCACTTGCGCCGTCTCCGGGATCCCTCCAGAGCCGGGGGGCCTGCTCGACCATATAGAGGGGCAATGACAGCAGCGTGAACTCGACCACTTCGTCGCCGTGTGACCGCGCGTGTGAAACGCGCTGAAGGTGCGGGGGATTCGTGTCGAAGCGCAGGGCCCGATCATAGCTCCGCGCCGACACCAGTTCCAGAAGCGACTTCAGCGATCCGCTCTTGCCGGCCTTCACCTCGATGGGCGCGACATCTGGGCCGAGTTGATGCACGAAGTCAACCTCGGCGTTGTTGGTGCGGCCCTCCCGCAGCCAGTAGGTGGGCGTGTAGGCGCGGTCGTCGGGCGCGAGCAGGGGCAGGTGCTGGGCGATGTACTGCTCGGCCATGGCGCCTTCGTTGACGAAGCGCGCCCCGGCCACCTGCTCTGGCGTCAAGCGGTCGATGCCGCAGGCGGCATTCATGAGGCCGACGTCCAGGAAGTAGGTCTTGAAGGCCGACTCCTTGAGGTTCGCGCCAAGGGGGAGGCCGGTCGCATCGGTGTGCGTCACGCGGCGGACGACCCGCGCCATCACCAGCAGCTCGAGGGCCCGCTTGACGTCGCGCGACCTGGCGTCCGAGTCCACGCGGGAATACTTGAACTTCTCGCCGACGGCTCCGGGGACGAAACCGTAGATGCGGCGCAACTGGGCGATCTCGGAGCGCGAGCCGTACTTGGCGAAGTCGTCGCGATAGGTCTCGAGGATCGAAGCGTGGACCGAGCCCGTGGCCGCGAATGAACCCGTCTCGGCAAAGACACGTACGGGTTCCGGCATCCCGCCGACCAGCATGTAGTCGCGAAGCCGCCCCAGCAGCCGCCTGTGGGCAGTCCCCGGAAAGTCATCGCCGAACCGGTGCGTGCGCAGCAGTTCCAGCAGCGACATCTCGTCGAGCGCCTCGAGGAATTCCTCGAATCCCATGGGCTCCAGAAACAGGTACTCGATGCGACCCACGGGCATGGAGAAGGCGTGGTCCGCCAGGACGAACTCGAGCAGCGAACCGGCGGCGATGACCGGCAGGTCGGGTCGGTCTTCGTGCAGGGAGCGGAGAGCCGCAACGGCGGAGGGTGCGGCCTGGATCTCGTCCAGGAAGAGCATGGACGCATGGCCTTTGAGGGGACCCTTGTCGATCAGGTATTCCAGTTCCGACATGATCCGCGACGTGTCCCGCGATGCGAAGACGGCTTCGAGTTCCGGGTACCGCTCGAGATCGACTTCGTAGAGGTCCCGACCCGTACGCTGGGCGAAGAGGCGGACGAGCGTGGACTTGCCCACTTGGCGCGCACCGCGAATGAGCAAGGGCTTTCGGTTCACTGTCTCAAGCCATGAGTTAAGTCTTTTCATGGCATGGCGTTGCAAGATTTCCTCCGCTCCTGGGCGTTTCTTGTTTGAATAAAATATAGGTATATTATGAACTCGTCAAGGCTATTGTATGTGTATGTTTTGGCATCGTCGCGGGGCAGCGGCCCGCGCCGGCAGCGCCGTCACGGAGCCGACTCCCTTGCCCGTTGCAAGTCCCGGACGGATCAGGCGGACTTCGTGCCACCGCCGCGGTGCGATGCAGGCCGGCGCAACATGGTCCTGCTCAACTCCAGGCTGCGCGCGCTTGACCTCGAGGATGTGGCGTGTCTGCTCGTTCACGGCAACTCCCTCACGAATCTCTGGTCCAACCATCTCATTCGGCAATTCCTGCCGCCTTGATCAACGGCCAATAGTGGAAGCGCAGCTCCCGTACCGCTTCCACGAGGGATGCACCTCCCGCGTCGAGTCCGTTCCGGGCAATGAATGCGGTCCACATGCGGGACCGAGGGGCGTCGGCGAATCCGTCGGCCAAACCTGAGGGAACCTCAGTGGGGATCTCGGTGTCTCGGCGCGAGAACGTGGTCCGCACCGCCTCGATCAGGTGTTCACGCGGCAATGCCATGGTACGGCTGATCCGCCACAGATCGTAGTAGTCCTTGAGTCGGGTGTTGATGTCGCCGAGGGTGACCATCGCCTCGAGCTTTTCTGCGACCACGAATTCGGGCCGGTAGGTCAGGATCCTGGGGGCGTCCTGGTCGAGCAGCGTCGGGTATGCCAGCTCGACGGCCGAGGGTCCGGCGGCGTCACCGAACCCGATATCGACTTGCAGCGGAATGCGGGTCTTGCCGAGGTTGGCGACGAGCCTGAACCGGATCCCGTCGTACAATGCAGCTTCGCGGATGGCCTCGCCTCGGATCGTATCCGGCTGAAAGTCCAAACCGTCAGCTTCGACTTCCACGGCAGCGATGTCGGCGATGACGCCTTCCAGCCTGCGGATGTCCGGGGAGCCGTGGCCGAGCAGATCCAGGTCGCGGGTCGGACGACCCACCTCTTGTTGCCAGGCGTAGAAGAGGAAGGCGCCCTTCAGCACATAGGTGGATCTGTGGGGGGATCGCCCCAGCCGGTAGAGGAAACGTTCCAGTCCGTACCTTGTCAGCACCATCTGGAAGTCGGTGTTGTCCCTCTGGGCGATGTTGAGCAGCCTTTGCCGGACCGAATTCTGCAGGCGGGTGCGGTCCTCGGCCGTCACGTGAGGGCCTCCAGATAAGGCCTCATGATGGTCTTGACGCGGCAGATCCCAGCGAAGCTCCAGATCTGGGCGGGCGTGGCGCGCCGCTGGGCCAGGCAGTCCCTGAGCGCCTCGACGGCGACGTCGAGGCCGACCCGATTGCGGAACTTGAAGCAGTCGGCGACGGTCTTGGCTGGATCGTAGATCCGCACGGGAACCTGGCCGACGAGGTGAGTCGTGATCCCGTTCGTGAACGAGGGGCCGGTCATCCTGACGACCTGGACCGCAGCCGGGGTGTTGGCTGGGGCCAGTTTCGAGCCTTCGACCGCGAGCCAGATCGAGCGGGGTGACTGGGTCGTCAGCTGGTGGAACCGGAGCGCCGAGAGCAGGCAAACCACCGTTGCGGGATACCGGTTGGCCGTGACGGCCAGGGTGTCGTCCGCGGTCGGTTCACGATCGGGCAGGGCGTACTGGCCACGCCCGAGCTTGGCCAGACGCCCCTTTGCCAGCAGGCGCTGGAGATAGGCGACCGAATGCCCGCGCGCGCGCAGGTCGCGCGGCCTGAGGATGCCAAGGGAGGCTGCCAGTTTGAGGATGGCAGCCTCGTTGGGGCTCAGTTTTTCTGGTCCTTTGCTCATGCCTCACCTGTGTTTAAATAGCGAACGTTAGATATGTTCGTTCACTATTTAGACACATTTAGGGAGACTTGCAAGAGAGAACTCGAGTTCGGCGCAGGCTCCATGCCGGTCGGGTCCGGTCGACAGTGCGTGGCTTGTTGCTTGCACGGTCCGTTTGGCCTTGTCCGACGCAGCCGCCGTGATGGCCGAAACTTGCGCCGGCGCAACCGCCGCCGGCCCTACCGCCTCCCGCCGCCGCAAGGCGCCCGGGAGCGCGCGTGCCCGCAGCAGCGACGTGTCACCAGCCGGCGACAGTTCCCGCCCCGCGCGCCTACCGCCCGCGACGCCCGGCGGCCACTCTGCTGCACGAGTTGGTACGCACCCATCTGGAGACCTGGCTGGCGACGGCAGCCGAGCGCGACGAGTACGGCCGCGGCGCTCCGCTGCACGTCGAGGCCGCCCTGCGCAATTACCTGAGGTGCGGCATCCTGGCCCACGGGTTTGCCCGGGTATACTGCGGCAACTGCCGCCGTGACTTCCTGGTCGCCTTCTCCTGCAAGGGCCGCGACCTGTGCCCGTCGTGCGCGACGCGGCGCATGGTGGAAGTCTCATCGCACATGGTCGACCAGGTGCTGCCGCGCGTGCAGCACCGCCAGTGGGTGCTGTCGGTGCCCAAGCGGGTGAGATGGCATCTGCGCAATAAGCCCGAGGTGATCAGCGGCCTGCTCGCGATCTTCCTGCGCGCCGTCGAGACCACCCTGCGCCAGCGCAGCCTCGGCGCGCCGCCGGGCGCCCGCTTCGGTGCCGTGGCGTTCGTGCACCGTTTCGGCAGCTACCTCAACAGCCACGTCCATTTCCACGTGCTGGTGACCGACGGCGTGTTCAGCGCCGGCGATGACGGCGCGGCCGTGTTCCACCCCGCGCTTGACCTGGAACCGGGGGACTTCGAAGCGGTTCAAGCGAAGATGCGCCAGCGCGGCCTGCGCTGGCTGCACCGCCACGGCCACCTCGATGACGACGCCCTTCATGTCCTCGACAGCAGCGACCACGCCGGCGGCTGGTCGGTCGACGCCTCGGTGACGATACCGGGCTGGGACCGGCAGGGCCTCGAGCGGCTGGTGCGGTACTGCGCCCGGCCGCCGTTGAGCCAGGAGCGGCTGGGCCGCCTCAACGAGCAGACCTTGGTCTACAGCCTGCGCCGCCCGACGGCCGACGGCCGCCACGAGCTGCTGCTGACGCCGATCGAGCTGCTGGACTTGCTGGCCCAGCTGGTGACTCCGCCCCGCCTGCACAAGCACCGCTACTGCGGCGTGCTGGCGCCCAACGCAGCGCTGCGTGAGGCGGTGACGGCCTCGGCCGGGCCGGCGGGAGCGACGCTGCAGCTTCTCGAGCAGGCGCGTGCGAGCATGGGGTTGCCGGCGGCCAGCCCGGTCGAGCCCGATGCGCCGTCGCCGCTGGCGAACCTGCGCCGCGCCGCGGCCCGCTGCTGGGCGCTGCTGCTGGTGCGGATCTACGAATGCCTTCCCCTGAGGTGCCCGAAGTGCGGTGAGCCGATGCGGATCTTCGCGTTCGTACTGGATCGACCGGTGATCGAGCGCATCCTCGAGCACATCGGCGTCATCGGCGGACGTGCGTGGTTGCCATCGGAGCCGAAGCGGCTTCCGCCGGTCGGCCGCAGGCCGACTGCCGACGCAGCCCCCGACGGTGCTGCCGGCGCGGTCGCCGCCGCAGCTGGAGTTCGGGTTCGACCAGAGAGCCTGCGACCGACGACTGGCCGGAGATGGACCAGACGGCGGGGCGGGGGGCGGACGGCTGGGAGTGATCCCCTACCAGGCGAATCGGCGCGGCCGCAGCCTCAGCAGGGCGGTTGATGGGGGCGTGTGTCCGCGAAGGGGCGGAATCGGCGCTGTGTAGGGCGAGATCGGCGCCTGGGTGGGGGAGCGGGGCGGGCGGGTTGACTTCCGGGGCTCCGGTGCGGGATACTCACGAGGTGTCGGAGGGCTCTCGCGAGGGTTTGGCGATGGGAATGGTGGGTTGAAACTCCTATCCGCGAAGATGATCGAGAAGTGACTCTTGGCTTCAGCGCGCTTGCCGGTGTCATCGCCATGGTCGTGCTGGCCTCCAGCACGGGTTGTGCGGGCGCGCCACCGGAATCGCCTTCGCGCGCACCCGTCATGGACGCCACGAGCCGGTCGTGCGACGAGGCGGAGGTTGACGACGGCTGGACACGGGACGCCAACGTCGCCCAGGGCCCCGATTCGACGGTGGTCATGGTTCGGACGGACGAACACATGCGACCGCGCTTGTGGATCGCCACGGACCGGCTGGATCCGCCTAAGCCGCTCATCGGCGACGTGGCATCCCTTCCCCGGTGGTCTCCCGATGGCGCGCACCTCGCCTGTGTCCTCTGGAAGTCTGCCCGGCGATTCGGCGATCTCGGCGTGGTGGATGTCGCCGAACGGCGGCTCATCATCGAATCGAACCTTGGTGCCAGCACGTCGCGAACGGAGTGGTCGCCGGACTCCCGGCTGGTCGCGGTAACGGGGGCCGCCTACGGACGACCGGTCGCCATGCTGAACATCGTCGTCGTTCCCGAAGGACGGGTCGCGTTCAGCGACACGTCAGCGGCACTGGCGGACTACGACCTCGCCTGGAGCCCCCGTGGCCAACTGCTGGCTTTCGTGCGACACGCCGCGATCGACCCTGCCACTGAAGAGCCGGTGGCTTCGGAGATCTGGATCTTCGACGTGGACGAGCGGAAGTCCCGGCGGGTCGTCGCCGACAACCACGCGGGGCTGTCAGATCCGCGCTGGGTGTCGGACAGCGCCGTCACCTATTGTCGGCATCATTGGGACGGAGTGCGTTTTGGCTCGCCGGAAGCGAGGCTGTGCGAGGTCGCGGCTCCCGACGCGGACGGCGAGAGACACTAGACTCAAACATTGCGCGCGAGGCTCCGGCGGCATGAATCGGGGGATGGCACCATGAGGGCGGATGGGTTCGCATCAAGACGACGGCATTCCGGATGGAGCGTGCTGTCACTGGCTCTGGCCGGGTTCGTCCTGACTTGCGGAATAGACGGCGCCTCAGCTCAAATCGACGTGTGGATTGACCCTGGACATGGCGGGCACGATCCGGGGGCTCTTGGTCATGACGGAGCCGCCGCACCGAACGAGATGGATCTCAATTCCGGCGTGGCCTACTATCTGGACGGCGCCTTGACGGGTTTGGGCTACATCGTGGCGAAAACCCAGAACAGCGACACCACGTATTTCACGCCCAGACAACGCGCGTTGATCGCGAACGGCGAGTTGCCGAACGATCTCGGCATGCAAAGCACCTCACAGATGCTCCTGAGCGTGCATATGAACTCGTCCACTAACGCTGTAGCACGAGGAACGGAGACGTGGTATCCGGCGACCAGATACTACGCCAAGAAGAAGATCGAATCCGTTGAAGCCCAAAGCGCGGCGAACCAGGTCCAGTCGGCGTTGATGTCATACGCGAATCTGGCGTTCCTGTTCTGCAGCGCGGACAGGGGCACAAAGGCCGGCAACTTCGCCGTGTTGAAGCGCACGAAAAACCTCGCGCTGCTGGTCGAAGTCTGCTTCATCTCCAACGAATGCCAGTTCCGCAACATCAGCACGGATGGCGACCAGGCCCTCATTGCCGATGGCATTGCTGTCGGAATTTCCTATTGCCTTGAGCCGACGCTGTCCGGGCGTGTGCGCGTCCCCGTGATAGACACGGATCCTGCGTCGGTGGCGAAGGCCGGGGAGGCGCCGATCACCGAGTCGGCACTTGGCGAGAGCTTCGAGGAGACCGCATTCCCGCCTGCTGGTTGGAGCGTGCTGACGGCCGGTGGCGCGGGATCTCCCACATGGGAGCGCGTGACGTTGCCCGGCCATGCCAGTGATGGCGTGGCGGCTGCGTGGGTCGGGGGCGGTTCGCCGCAAGCCGCCGACGCGTGGTTGATTTCGCCCCCGATCGTGCCCTCTGGCGATCTGTCGGCCGTGCGCTTCAAATGGGCCGGAAGTCGAATCTGGGCTCACGCCGTGGACGCTTCACTGGGTGTCCGCAATGTCGGCGACGTCGAATGGACGACGCTATGGTCGCTCTCGCTGGATGAGCCGATGGCTGACCCGTTCATTTTTCGTGAACGAGCGGTCGGCCTGGGAGATTGGGCGGGCGCGACGGTCGAGCTGGCATTCCGCGTGACGGGGGCGGACGGGGCCGACTTCATGATCGACGAGGTGGCATTAGGCGCCTACGAGCCGACGGGTCCGGCTGCTAATGACCGCTGCGAGAGCGCGTCGCGACTCTTCGGCTCGTTCGATGTCGACGGCGTGAACTGCTACGCAACGGACGACCTGAGCGACGGTAGCGCCATCGCCGAGTGGTGCGGCAGCACCGATCTGGGCGGTCCGGATGTGGTGTACGAACTGCGACCGGCGGCCGGAGACACGTTGACCGCTCACGTCGATGCAGACTGGGGAGCGTCCCTGTACTTGCTGGAAGGATGCGCCGCGAACGCCGCAGTCGCTTGTGCCGGTCAGCAGGAGGACAGCCGAGGACCGACCGATATCTTCCATGTCTTCGAGCGGTCGGGGTTGCATTATCTGGTGGTCGACGGCGAGTCGGGCAGTTGCGGTCCGTTTCGGCTGGTGGGGCGAATGACGCAGTCCGCGACGGCAGTTCCCCAGGATTCGGTGGACGCCGAAGAGAACGTTCGCCTGGAATACATCACCGCCGCTGGTCAGATGATTCTTCAGGCGAGCTACCCGGCAGACGTGGCAACCGAACCCATCTTCGAAGTCTACGATATCTCCGGGAAGCGTCTGATGCAGAGGCGGGTGCCCGGCTCCGGTGGCCATTGCGAGGTGCAGTGGAACATGCGCGATCAGAACGGCGCCGCGGTGGCGTCCGGCATGTACGTCGCACGTCTGCGGGTCGGGCCCCGTGTCGCGGTGCGCAAGTTGGCCATCTTGCGGTAGCGCGAAGACCGTTCCGGATCACCACCACCCCCCGCCCCTCCAGCGCCGGAATCTGCACCGACACCGCCGCCGCCGACAGCGGGTTGCCGATCAGATGCAGCTGGTGCAGCGTCGGTGCCCCAACCAGCGGCTGCAGGTCGCTGACTGAACCGCCCCGACTTTTCCGGAGCCTCCGTTATGTGAGTCCCACCGGTTCGGCCGGACTCTGCGGCTGCCTGTAGTATAGCTCCTCGAACTCCACAGGTGGGATGTTTCCAATCGGCTCAAGCAGCCGACGGTTGTTGAACCAGTCCACCCAGATTAGCGTCTCCATCTCCACCTGGTCGATCCCGCGCCAGGGACCGAGATGCCAGATCACCTCAGCCTTGAACAGTCCGTTGATCGTCTCGGCCATGGCGTTGTCGTACGAGTCGCCGACGCTGCCGACTGAAGGCTCGATGCCGGCCTCAGCCAACCGCTCTGTGTAGCGGATCGACACGTACTGCACGCCGCGGTCGCTGTGATGGATCAGGCCCTTCGTGTCGCCGCGGGCGTGCAGCGCCTGCTCCAGCGCGTCCAGGGCCAAGTCGCTGCGCAGCGAGCGCGACACCCGCCAGCCTACGATCATCCGCGAGAACACATCGATCACGAAGGCGACGTACACGAACCCGGCCCAGGTCGCGACGTAGGTCAGGTCCGCCACCCACAGTTGGTTTGGACGGTCGGCCGTGAAGTTGCGATCGACCAGGTCCGCTGGCCGAGCGGCCAGGTCGTCAGGTATCGTCGTGCGCGGCTTGCGGCCGCGAACCACGCCCTGCAGGCCCATCTGCCGCATCAGACGCTCAACCGTGCAGCGTGCCGCCTCTGTGTTCTCGCGGCCAAGCTGGCGCCACACCTTGCGGGCACCGTAGACCCGCCGGTTCTCGTTCCAGACCCGCTCGATCTGCATACACAGAACGGCGTCGCGTTGCGCACGCGCGGGCAGGCGCGTCGGATCGGCCTGGCGCGCCTTCTGTTCGTAGTAGGTCGACGGGGCGATCGGCAGAACTTCGCAGATCGACTCGACCCCGTACGCCTCGCGGTGCTCGTCGATGAACGAGACCATCACTTTTGTTTGCGGTCGAGCTCCGCCTGGGCGAAAAAAGCCGAGGCCTTGCGCAGGATCTCGTTGACCCGCCGCAGCTCCCGGTTCTCCCGCTCAAGATCCTTGATTCGGGACTGCGCATCGGACGTCGTGCCGCCGCGCCGGCCCGTATCCACCTCGGTCTGCCTAACCCACCGGCGGAGCGACTCAGCCGTGCAGCCGAACTTGGCCGCGATCGAAACCACAGCTTGCCACTGCGAGGCGTACTCGCTCTGGTGGTCGAGGACCATCCGAACTGCCCGTTCGCGGACCTCTGGGGAGTATCGTTTTTGCTTGCTCATTACCCCATCCTCTCAAAGAATGGAGTCTCCGGCAATCCCGGGGCGGTTCAGACCTCGTTGTTGTTCAGGTAGAGGTCGCCCAGGTTCACCAGTTCATGCAGTGGCCCAAGGTCGACGATGGCGTTGCCCCGCAGCCGCGCCGTCAGCAGCGACGCGCAGGCCTGCAGGCCCTCCAGCGACACGATCCCCAGCGCCGGCGCCACCAGGTGGTGCAGCGTGTCCACGTCGGTGGTGGTCAGGCCGCCCGCCGGCTTGTGCACGTGCGAGCGCACGGCCTGCTCGAGCGCGGCGTCGGCGAACGTCACCGTGGTGATCGCCCCGCAGTCGACCCAGAGGCAGTCCGACAGCGCGCTCCGATCCCGGGCTGGGACCGCCAGGGCCTCGAGCGTCTGGTGCGGTACTGCGCCCGGCCGCCGCTGAGCCAGGAGCGCCCGGGCCGCCTCAACGAACAGACCCTGGTCTACAGCCTGCGCCGCCCGATCGCCGACGGTCGCACCGAACTGCTGCTGACCCCGCTCGAGCTGCTGGACCTGCTGGCCCAGATGGTGACCCCGCCCCGCCTGCACAAGCATCGCTACTGCGGAGTGCTGGCGCCGAACGCGGCGCTGCGCGAGGCGGTGACCGCATCGGCCGGGCCGGCGGGAGCGACGCTGCAGCTGCTCGAGCAGGCGCGAGCTAGCATGGGGCTGCCGCCCGCCAAGCCGGCCGAGCCTGAGGCGCCATCGCCGCTGACGAACCTGCGCCGCGCCGCGGCCCGCTGCTGGGCGCTGCTGCTGGTGCGGATCTACGAATGCCTTCCCCTGAGATGCCCGAAGTGCGGTGAGCCAATGCGGATCTGAACTTCCGTGCGGCCCGATGCTCCTTTCGGGCGGGATCTTCTTCAAGACAGCAGCGAGTATCTTTCTGTGGTCTGCGGAGTTCGACGAGGTTATCTGGATGTATCTTGGCGCGGATCTCGCGGTGGGCGCCACGCTTACCACTCCCGTTTCGCCGAGTCTCACTGGTTGGACCCTCAGTAGCACAGTCGTATCGACAGCCGATACCGTGTCGACGATGGCTGGAGTCTTCATGGATGCGGTTGATGTTGCGTACAACCTAGACCTGGGTGTCAGGCCGTTGGTAGACGAAAGCGGGAACAGTGTCGGGACAGCTTCCGGCTCGATTCGCGGACATGTCTACTACGTTCCAGATATCGGCCCCGTCAAAATGGTTGAGGATTGGATTCCGTACGAATGGGTAGACTGCGCGCCTGGCACCTGCCCGGCGGAATTGCAAGCGGTGATCGGTCGAGTTGTGGAGACGCAGGCAATGGTGCTCACAGGCGCCAGTGCGGTGCCTCCGAGGGAATCGGCGGCTGCTCTACGGCTTCGTTCCGGGATTCCGAACCCCTTCAATCCGCGAACGACCATTCAGTTCGCCATCCCGACGGATGGAGCCGTACGCCTGACGGTGTTTGATGTGGCCGGTCGACTCGTGCGTACACTGGTCGACGAGAACAGGCCCCAGGGCAGCCACGAAGCGGTCTGGGACGGGCGGGATGCGACCGGCAGGGAAATGGGCTCGGGCAGCTACCTGGCGCGACTTGAGTTCGGCGGCCTGGTAGAGATGACGAAGATCAGCCTGATGCGCTGACCGGAGGCGAAGGATGTGTTCGCAGCGGCCGTTGGCAGGGTGGTCTTGCCCGCCTCGATGGCCGAGACGAAAGCTCTGGCGTTGGTTTCGACGACCTGGGAGGTGAGTCGCCGGCCGCTGGGGCCGACGACGGCGACCGCGCAGCTTGATGTGTGGGCATCCAACCCGATCTACCTGTCCATGGGCGTTCTCCTGTCCGGCGCTGGGGTTTGATTCGCTTGGTAACGAGATCTTGACCAAGGCGGAGGGCCAATATGATGTTTGGTCAAGGAATGCACAGCCGGCGCCGCACTCGCGAGTCAGATCTCCTGACCGTCAGTTGCTGCCGCACCGGGTGCGAATTCCAGCAGTTCCCCCGGCTGGCAGTGCAGTTCTCGACACAGCGCTTCCAGCGTCGAGAAGCGAACGGCTCTGGCCCTGTTGTTCTTGAGGATCGACAAGTTGGCCATCGTGATGCCGACGCGCTCGGACAGCTCGGTCAACGAGATCCCACGCCGCACCATCATCAGATCGAGATTGATCCGGATCGGCATGGCGCTCCTTCACACGGTCAGAGACTGGTCGTCTCGCAGGTCGGCGCCCTGTCGGAAGACCTCGCTGAGAATGAGTACAATCCAGGCGCCCACGAAGGAGGTCCAATCGAATTCGGATTTCCAGTCGACGGCGAACGGCGCTCCCGCGACCGTCACACCGTCGATGGCCAGGCGTGACATGGCGTAGACCGCGACCGGGCTTGCCACAGCCTCGACCACCAGCGCCAGCCCCAACCAGCGCAGGCGCCGGGCATTGGCTCGGGTGAAAACGTCTCTGTCCGCGATGCTGCCCACGATCTTCAGGAGCAGGAACAGCACCACGGCGCAGAGTCCCACACCCAGCGAGAAGATGAACAGGAACACCCAATGGTTCCACGGGTTCTCGAAACGCGCCCTGAGTATTCCATGCACCTCGACGATTTCGAGTTCGGAGACACCGGCGGCGGGTGCCGTCGCGAGCGTCGGCCATGCTGCGGCGGGCACCAAGACCATGCCCAGCAACGGCACACGCGGTGCGTCGGGGTACCACACTGGCAGCGACACGAGCAACCAGACCGCCATCACAACCGCCAGTATGACGACGAGGCAGTAGGACAGGGAGAGCAGACGGTGCAACCAGCGAACGCCCTGACCGGAATAGAGGCTCGCCATGTTGGGACCTCCGTATTGAGGTGGAATGCCTGGGACCATTATGGGCACAACAATCTCGTATGTCAACAATATATTATTGCTTGTCGATATGTTCATATTGTATAACGAGATGACGTTCATTTTCCGCGTTCGTGCTGGACCGGCCGGTGATCGAGCGCATCCTCGAGCACATCGGCGAGCCGACGCAGCCCCCGACGGTGCTGCCGGCGCGATCGCCGCCGCAGCTGGAGTTCGGGTTCGACCAGACGATCGCCACCGGCGACTGGCCGGAGATGGACCAGACGGCGGGGCGGCGGCGGACGGCTGGGAGTGATCCCCTGACAGGCGAACGGTGTCGGGCCGCGGCTTCGGCAGGGCGGCGGATGGGGGCGTGTGTCCGCGAAGGGGCGGAATCGGCCCTGTGCAGGGCGAGATCGGCGACTGGGTGGGGGATTGGGGCGGGTCGATCGACTTCAGGGGCTCCGGCGCGGGATACTCAGGGAGTGTCGGAGGGCTCTCGCGAGGGTTTGGCGAGGGGGAATGGTGGGTTGAAACTCCTATCCGCCGAGGGTTGTCGATCGGCAACGGCGATGGCAGTTGCCCGCTATTGTCTTGGGGTTGATGCTGAAACCAGAAATCGGCTGCGCGCCGTCTGATAGCCGACGGGCAGGGCTCTTGCGCCAACCCTGGGCCGATCCCACCCGCATCTTGCTGGTCTCGGCTGTGACTCGGGGCATCGGGAGACGCAACTCGTTCCCTGCGGCGACTGCCGGTGGAGCAGCCGTTCTCCGCAGGATCTCACCAGGGTGCCGCTGCCGACGAACATGACTGTCGACAGCGGGCGGCGGATTGCGTGGGCGTGCCGTGCCAGTTCCTACCGACGCACGTCCATGCGGCTCCGGCGGTTCCCCATGACGCAACGCTCTGCCGCTCGACCGCCGCGGCCGGTGAACCGGGCCCGCTCGTGGACCAGGGTCGGGACCGCCTTCAAGGCACCAGTCCGGGATTCGTACGCGCCGGTCCGCCAACCGGAGTCGCCGAACCGCCTCGCCATGCCCGCACGTCACCGCTCGCAAGGGCTCCCCGCACGTACATCGCTGCCGTTACGCATCTTGCAGGAGCGCAGACTCGCAGCCTTCTGCGCGTCGTGACGGGCATGCCACGTGCTGTTGGATGTCGCCGTGCGGCGCGTCCAGCGGGCCTCTCACACGCCATCGCGCGAATCATGCCGGGAGACCCGCCTGCGCCCAGAACCCCCTTACCGGAGAGTGCATCACATGAAACACCCCGGGCCTGTGAAAACCCGCTCGCTGTTGGCAGTGGGACTCGCGCTGCTTGCCGCCATCCTGGTCGAGGCGACGGGCGCGCCACCTGCCATATCCGCGGCCCTCAGGAAGCCGCTGGTGACCGGCTCGTTCGAGGCGCGCCGTGACGATGCCGGCACGCCTCGCCTCCAGCTGGTCTGGCGGGGAACCACCCTGGCCGATATGCAACTGAAGTCGGTCGAACTGGGGCCGTCCGGTCGGCTCGCCCCCGCGACCGCGCCGGAGGGGCTGCTGGCCGCCGGCGAGCCGCTGGAGTTCTCCGCTTCGTGCGACGAGCCGCCGTCGGCCTTCGCCCGCCTCGTCCTGCGGTTCAGCGGCTCGAGCGCCAGCGGTTTCCCGATGGAATCGTCGGTCAGCCAATACCTCGACCTGCGCGGCCCACAGCCGCGGGCGGCGACGCCCGAACAGTATCTCGCCTGGTACCGGGAGACCATGGGCGAACCTCAACCGATTCGCGTGGACGGCGTCGTGGAGCCGAGCGACGGCAAGTCGACCTTCCAGGTCACCATCGCCAAGACGACCTACGATCGCCTCCCCGATGACGACACAGTGGCGGAACGGCGATTGCCGCGAGCCAAGGTCGAGGTCTCCACGAGGCCGGTCAGCTCCGGTTCCTGGACCACCCGGAGCGTCGGCGACCTGCAGGCTGACGGCTCGTACGTAACCGGGACCTGGGATCAGGTCTTTCCCTGCGTCGTACGCATCATGCTGTTCACGACCAGCAACACGAGCGCGAATCGTCACGTTGTGGTCGAATCCGAGGGCGGCTCACCGTATTGGATCACCTTCGAGACCGACCAGATAGATTCCGGCAGCATGATCGTGTTGTCGGATCTCAACATCGACCGTGAGATGGGACCCGAGTTGATCTGGCAGGCCTTTGCCATCCAGGGCGCGGTGCAGGACGCCTGGAGCTATTTCAACGGAGAGACGGGCACGTCCCTGTCGGCCGTCAACGTGACCTTCCCCACCGGCACGTGGCCCTGGTACACGTGCCCCAGCATCATCGAGTTGCCGCTGGCGACCTTCTACGACGTGACACGAGAACCGATCCATCACGAATACGGCCACCATGTCCAGTGTCGCGCCTACGGCACTCTGCCGTCATGTTCGTACACGCAGCCGACGGACTGCGGCTCCGTGCCGTCCGACTACCACTGGCCGTCCATGGCCTCCTGTCCCGAATTCGCGTTCACCGAGGGGTGGGCCGAGTTCGTCTCGTGCGCCATCGACTCGCGTCCCGCCAACCAGTGGGACCCCTGTTATGGCAACGGCGACATCGAAACGAACAGCTTCTACCTCAACGACGGCATCTCCGATGACGGTTGCGTGACCGAGGGTTCGCTCGCCAGCATCCTCTGGGACGCAATGGACTCCGGCAGCGAGACCCAGGATGGGCTGTCTCTCGGGATCGACCGGCTCTTCAATGACGTCATCAAGCGCTTCGAACCGAAGAATGCCGACGAACTGGCGGCGGCCCTGATCACGGAATCGGGGAACACCTCGGCGACGCAACAGGTGTTCGCCCACTACGGATGCTCCGCGGATCCCACGGTGACGATAACCGCGAGCGCCGGTCCGCACGGCGTGATCTCGCCGTCCGGCGCCGTCAATGTTCTGCGCGGCACGGACGCCAGCTTCACGATCACGCCGGACGCGGGCTACGGGGTCGCCACGCTGGTGATCGACGGCACGAACCTCGCGCCGGCGACCAGCCACACGTTCAACAACGTCACCACGGACCACACGATCAGCGTCACCTTCGCCGCGGTCTCCCACACCATCGTCGCCACCGCCGGCGCCAACGGCTCCATTGAGCCGAGCGGCGCCGTGTCGGTCGCCGACGGTTCGGATCAGGTCTTCGTCATGACACCCGACCCCGGCTACGCGATCGCGAGCCTCACCGTCGACGGCGCCGCGGCGCCCCCGCAGTCGACCTATGTCTTCGACGATGTCACGGCGGACCACACCATCGCCGTTTCCTTCGCTCTCGCGACGTCCTTCGTGCTGTCGGTGAGCGCGTCGCCGGTCTCTGGCGGCCAGGTCCAGGTGGTGCCGGAATCCGCGGCCTACGCGCCCGGTACCACGGTCCAGCTGACGGCGATTCCCGCGACCGGTTACACATGGACCGGCTGGTCCGGCGATACCGGGGGCTTGAACACCAATCCCCTGACCGTGGTGATGAACACCGACAGGACGATCACGGCGAACTTCGAGTCCGACGTGCCGGCGTTGCCCTACGGCGACACCGTCGTCTTCGCCATCGACCTCAGCGGGATCGGGGCCGGCGACTCGCTGCCGTTCACGCTGCAGATCGTCGCCGGGACCGGGGATATGGCGCGCGCCACGGCGGTCCTGGGCACGCCGTATCCCAATCCTTTCAATCCGACGATCACGATCCCGTACTCGGCCAGCGACGGGGCGAACCTGAAGCTGGCCATCTACGACGTCGCCGGCCGGATGGTCCGGCTGCTGCTCAGCGAGGCCCAGTCGCCGGGCACCTATCGCCTGACTTGGGATGGGCTCGACGAGCGCGGCGAGCGCGTGGCTTCGGGTGTGTACTTCGTGAAGCTCGAGCACCGCGGCGACGCCGACGTCGAGCGCGTAGTACTGGTCAAGTAGCAACCCTGGCACGGGAATGGAGTGTGGATCATGAGCCTGCGAACGATCGCTCTAGCAACGGTTCTCTCCCTGCTTGCGGCCGGGGGCGTCCTCGCCAACACGCAGCCGGTGGTGTCCAACGTCGTGGCCGCGCCGGTCGCGCACACCGGACTCGTTGACATCACGTACGACGTGGCGGATGCCGACGGGGATCCGCTCTTCATCACCCTCGTCTACTCCATCAATGGTGGACAGTCGTTCGACGGCGAGTGCGACGCCGTCTCCGGCGAGGCAGGAGCCGGGGTCGTGCCCGGCACGCAGCGGACGGCGCGCTGGGATGCGGGCGCCGATATCGGCTATGTCGAGTCCAACCAGCTGGTGGTGCGCGTGTATGCGGATGACGGCTGCGGGAGCATCCCGGCCGGGTTCCGGCGCCTGGATGCGGGGACTTTCACCATGGGCAGCCCCGCCGGTGAACTCGGACGCCAGTCGGACGAGGTTCAGCATGAGGTGCAGCTCACGCATGGCTTCGACATCCAGGAGACGGAAGTCACGAACCAGCAGTTCATGGAACTGGTCCAATGGGCCAAGGACCAGGGATACGTGACGGCCACCGCCTTGTCCGTCGTGGACAACATGGGCTCGACCCGCGAACTGCTGGATCTGGACGACAGCGACTGTGCGATCGACTACAACGCGGCCGCAGGCCAGTTCAGCACGACAGCTCCGACGTTGCCCGTGAAGGAGGCCACCTGGTACGGGGCGGCGGCGTACTGCGACTGGCTGAGCCTCCGCGAAGGACGCACCCCGGCCTACGATCATGTGACGTGGTCGTGCAACGCGGGCGCCCCGTATGACGCGCGAGGCTATCGGCTGCCCACCGAGGCCGAATGGGAATACGCGTGCCGGGCGGGAAGCACGACGGCGTTCTGCAATGGCGCCATCACGTCCACCAACTGCAGCCCGACGGACCCGAATCTGGCCGCGGTCGGCTGGTTCAGCTGCAACGCCAGCAGTGTCGTGCACGCCGGCGCCGGCAAGACGGCCAACGCCGCCGGGCTCTACGACATGCATGGCAACATGTGGGAGTTCTGCAACGACTGGTACGGGGCCTACGGGACGGACACCGTCGTCGATCCGGTCGGGGCGAGTTCCGGCACGATTCGGATCCGCCGCGGGGGAAGCTGGGTGGACGGTGCCGCGTACTGCCGCTCGGCCGCGAGAATCGGCGGCGAACCGCCGGCAAATTCGGGCCACAACATCGGCTTCCGGCTGGTGAAATCGGTCAACTGAACGCCGCGGAGGCGTCGTGGCCGGCGACGGTTCCGGAAGATCGCGTAGACTGACGACCAAGGGGACTCCGTTTCCCCGCGCCTCGCGAACCAAGACGGCCGCCGCTGCGCCAGGCAGTGGCGGCCGTCGGTTCTTGCCCGCGGTCGACCTAGCGACGGAGCAACGTCAGCGGCCCGCACAGCGAAACCCTGTCCGCCCGGGCCAGGAACAGGTTCACCCGCTCGCTCGTCGCGAACGCGCCGGCGCCGCTGACATGGAAACACAGGTCCGCACGTCGCGTGACCGACGGCGTGTTCAGCGCCGGCGATGACGACGAGGCGGTCTTTCACCCGGCGCTCGACCTGGAACGAGATGACTTCGAAGCGGTTCAAGCCAAGATGCGCCACCGCGGCCTGCGCTGGCTGCACCGGCACGGCCACCTCGATGACGATGCCCTTCACGTACTGGACAGCCTGGAACACGGCGGCGGCTGGTCGGTCGACGCCTCGGTGACGATCCCGGGCTGGGACCGCCAGGGCCTCGAGCGTCTGGTGCGGTACTGCGCCCGGCCGCCGCTGAGCCAGGAGCGCCTGGGCCGCCTCAACGAACAGACCCTGGTCTACAGCCTGCGCCGCCCGACCGCCGACGGCCGCACCGAACTGTTGCTGACCCCGCTCGAGCTGCTGGACCTGCTGGCCCAGTTGGTGACCTCGCCGCGACTGCACAAGCCTCGCTACTGCGGCGTGCTGGCGCCCACTGCGGCGCTGCGCGAGGCGGTGACCGCATCGGCCGGGCCGGCGGGGGCGACGCTTCAGCTGCTCGAGCAGGCGCGCGCGAGCATGGGGCTGCCGGCGGCCGAGCCGGCCGAGCCCGATCCGTCATCGCCGCTGTTGAAACTGCGCCGCGCCGCGGCCCGCTGCTGGGCGCTGCTGCTGGTGCGGATCTATGAATGCCTCCCCCTGAGATGCCCGAAATGCGGTGAGTTGATGCGCAACATCGCGTTCGTGCTGGACCAGCCGCAGGTCGAGCGGATCCTCGAGCACATCGGCGTCATCGGCGAACGTGCGTGGTTGCCATCGGTGCCCAAGCGGCTTCCGCCGGTCGGCCGCAGGCCGACTGCCCACGCAGCCGCCCGTAGTGCTGCCGGCGCGATCGCCGCCGCAGCTGGAGTTCGGGTTCGACCAGACGATCGCCACCGGCGACTGGCCGGAGATGGACCAGACGGCGGGGCGGCGGCGGACGGCTGGGAGTGATCCCCTGACAGCGGAACCGGAATGGGCCGTAGCCTCGGCAGAGCGGTGGATGGGGGCATGGGCCCGTGAACGCGGGGAATTGGCGCCGCTCGGGGTGGAAACGGCGTCCGCGTTGCCTTTGGTGCGCCGATGTGGTAGGATGAACCCGTACATCCCCTGAAAGTCGACTGCGGACGAATCCCCTGGAAAGTGATCGGACCCATGATCTCCACGAGGTCCATGGTTTGCACGCTGTTTCTGCTCGCCGGACTGGCCGGCCCACTGGCTGGCACCGCGACGGCGAGCGTCGGAGGCCCGTACTACCAGGTCACCTGGGGGTTGGCCGCCGGCAATTCGGCCACGCTGCTGGTCGTACCCGACGGCACCGGCAACCCCCTGACCGCCGCGAGGAACCCGTTCGGCCAGATCGTCGACGCAACGATTCATCTGCAGGCGAACGACGATAGCGGTCCTCTGCAAGGTGTCCCGGCCGCAGACCTCTGGTTGGGTGCCGAGGATGAAGGACTGGTCCTGTGCGCCGGCGGCAGCACGGCCGACCACGCAACCGACGCCCTCGGACACACCGAGTGGACCCGGCCGTTGCTCGCCGGCGGCCACAGCCAGGCACCGTGTCATGTGTACGTGAACGGCCACGGGGTGCAGGCGGGCGTGCTGGCCCTGAAGTTCAACAGTCCGGACATCGACGGGAACCTGCGTGTCGATTTGTCGGACGTTGCCCGCTTCGCTGCTGATTTCGTCGGTCACTATGCCTTTCGCTCCGATCTGATCCGGGACGGCAGTGTGAATCTCAGCGACATCGTCGAGATGAACCGCGCCCTCGGCAGGAAGTGTCCCTGAGGCCGGGACGACTCGCGGCGCAGCTCCTTGTCCTGAACGCCGTCGCGGCGGATGCCGCGGCGGCGGCTTTCTTGCCGGCCGCGGCGCCCGCTTCGGTGCCGTTGCGTTCGTGCACCGGTTCGGCTGTGCGGCGGATGGGGGCGTGTGTGCGTGAATGCGTGGAATTGGTGCCGCACGGGGTCGGAACGGCATGCCGGTGGTGGATCGGGGTGCATTCAACGTACAGTTCCCTGATCTTGGACTATCCGGTTCCTTGCCGTATGGTGATCTGGTCCATCTCATGTGATGGCGCGACCACGCACACGGGCCCAGATGGCTCGACCAAGCGAGGTTCCTGAGGTGTCGACCTTTGCCATTGCACGGCTGGCGATGGGCTTGTTCGTGCTGCTTGCCGCCACCAGCGCGGGTGCCCGCATCTGGCACGTGGAGGTGGACGGATCCGGCGACTATTCAGATATCCAGCCCGCCGTCGAGGCCGCGGCGCCCGGCGACACGATCAGCATCGGGCCAGGCCGCTTTGCGACATTTCGTACCATAGAGTTCCCACCGTGGTCGGTGAGCACGATCGTCGGCGTCAAGAAGTCCGGACTCAGAATCACGGGATCCGGATGTGACAGGACATTCCTGGGGCCAGCGGGCAAGACGGACGCGATGTCCCAGGTGTTCTACTCGGACGGCGGTCACGATGTGGCCATCGAGAACATGACGATTGAGAACACCGACCTCGGAATCAACTGGGCGAACGGCCATCTCTTGATTCGGTCATGTGTGTTTATCGGCGGCGATCGCGGCGCCAGCATCGTTGTCGACAAGGTCGAGGCGATCGTCCGGGACTGCACTTTCGAGCAGCCCAACAGCACCGGATCCATCGTGGTCTATCACACCAAGAGACACCCTGACAGCTGCCTGATCGACAACTGCACCATACGCGGAGGCGCGACGGGGGTCGAGGTCATGCCGTGGGCCGAGGATGTCGTCATCCGCAACACGACCATCGAGGATGCGCAGAGTGGCATCGTGTTCCAGGCGGAAAGCAAGGGCCGAGTCGAGAACTGCGCGGTTGTGAACTCATCGTTCGCTTCGGCGTGGGTCATGTCCGGTGCCACGGTCGACTTCGCGAACACCGCCCTGACGGGCGGTACCCGGGGGTTGGAGATCGATGGCGGGATCGTGACGGCAAGATCTCTTGTCATTTCCGGCACCACCGCTTCCGCACTGGTCGTGAATCTCGGCGGGCGCGCGTCCATCCACGGCAGCGACTTCCTCCCCGCTTCCGGATGGGCGTTCTACAGCGAGTACTATGACGAACCGGTCACGGCGATCGATCTGACGGACAATTTCTGGGGCACATCGGATGCGGAGTCCATCCGTGCGTCGATCTGCGACAACCGGTGCTACCCGCCCGTCGCCTGCAAGGTGGTGTTCGAGCCCTTCGCGGGTGGGCCGGTGCCGACCGACGTGACATCTTGGGGAGAGGTGAAGGTGATGTTCCGCTGATATGGAGTGACCCAAGTCAAGGGCCGTCTTCCGTCAGGGAGGCGGCCCTTCCCTTATCGGTTCAAGGCCACGACGGTCGGGGAGGGCGGACGAGGCAGGACGCTTCGACGACGTGTCACTCTGATATTCGCGGGTTGCGCCGGCGCACCGGTGCCGTGCCGCATGACCGTGCTCCGTCGGGAGGTACCGCTGTCTAGCATCGCGAGTCTGGACTGTTCGGCCCAGTCGCTTACCGATAACGCGGGTTCTCCGGATCGTGCCTGTTCTCATCCGCCGTCTCCGACCGCCGATCCCGGGGTTCTGGTTCAGGCCTAACTTGGCTGCGCCTCACGCAGCGTCTCCCACACGTACCCGATCAGCATCCGCGCGATGGCCACGACGATGGTGTTGTGGTGCTTGCTCTTGCCGACCAGCCGCCGGTACTGCGTACACAGCCGTTGCTGCGCCCGATCAGCCCGGGCGATCACCTGGGGTGGTTGCCCGCGCCGACGCTTGGCCAGCCTCACCCCCACCGCGGGCTTGTGCCGGTAGTGCCAGGCGGTCTCGATCAGCAGGCGCCGGACGTGGCGGTTGCCAGTCTTGGTGATCCCGCCTCGTCGTCGATGTTCGCCGCTGCTGTGCTCACTCGGCACGAGCCCGAGGTAGGCCATCAGTGCAGGCGCGGTCGGGAACCGGCGGACGTCGTGCGCTCGGCGGCCAGGGACAGGGCGGTGACCGTGTCGATACCGCGGAAGCAGCGAAGGTGAGCCACCGGTTCGCGGTACGGGTCCTGCGCGGCCACGGCGGCCAGTTGCTCGTCCAGAGCCGCAACCCGGGCCTCGTGCTGTTCGAGGGCCAGCATGTAGTCCTCGAACACGACCTGGTCGGCGGCCCGGGAGAACTTCAATCCGTGCAGCCACGTATGGTGCCTCTGCGACCACTGGTTGCCGTCATGGAAGACCAGCGACCGGCGCAGCAGGAACTTGCCGAGGCGCTGCCGTGAGCGCACCAGGTCCAGCTGCGCATCCTCCCGGCACCGGCACAGATCCCGGACCGACTCCTCGTCCTCGGTCGGGGGTGCACCGCGGTCAGCAGCCCCGCGGCATGCAGATGGGCCAGCTTACGGGCGTCCCGGTGGTCGGTCTTGACCCGGTCCCCGTGGCGCACCGGGATCAGGGACGGCGCGGCGATCATGCAATCGATCCCTTCCCCTGGAGTTGCCGCTGCAGGCCGTAGCCCGTGGGGCCGGCCTCGTACACACATCGCAACGGCGCGTGCGGCTTGGCTTGCGGATCAATCGCTTCAAGGCGGTCGGCTCGTTCGCCACCTCCCACTGCAGCACTTCCCCGGTCCCGGTCTGAAGCATCGCCACGGCAATCGTCCTCTTGTGCACATCCAGCCCGACGTAGGTTATACTGCTCATCGCCGGCTCCCTTCGTCGCATGCGGCTCTGGCGCCTCGGCGCTAACCCGCGACTGCGGTGCTTGCCACCCGGCCGCCATCGTCTACCACCTGAACGACAGTGGCGACGTTACGACAAGGGGGCCGGTCACTCCATAGGGTCTAGCGGGACCGTGTGTGTACGACCTGCGCGGCCGCTCGGGTCGCTTCCGGGTCGTACCTGGTGCGCCTGCACGGTCCCGGGGTGGAGGCTGTCCAGACGTTGACGCCTGTGAAACGGCTCGTGTGCCCTACGGCTTGAACAACCCCTGCGCCGCGTCGTACACCGTCTCCGACAACGTCGGATGCGGATGGATCGTCCTTCTCAGATTCTGGTCCCGCGCCTCTATTCCTGCAATTGGACGCACTATATATGGCATTCGGACGAATAAATTATTGCAATTGGACGAGAGTTAGCTGACAATCCGCCGCATGGCGACAACCGAACTATACCCCCGCCTCGTCCGGGCGCGCCTGCGTGAGGCTCTCGCCGATTCCCCCGTTGTGCTGCTGCATGGGCCGCGGCAGTGCGGCAAGACGACGCTTGCCCGGAGCCTCGGCGAGGACGGGGATCGCCAGTACCTCACCCTGGACGATGCACTGACGTTCGCCTCGGTCCAGGCGGATCCCGCCGGGTTCGTGCTCGATCTCGAAGGCCCCGTCACCATCGATGAAGTCCAGCGGGTCCCCGAGCTCTTCCTCGCCATCAAGCAGGCGGTCGATCGTGATCGTCGGCCAGGGCGGTTCCTGCTCACGGGTTCGGCGAACGCGCTCTTCGTCCCCCGGGTCGCCGATTCTCTTGCCGGTCGCATGGAGACCGTCCGCCTCCATCCCCTGAGCGAAGTGGAGATCGGGCGGCATCAGCCGCAGTTCCTGGAGCGGATCTTCGCCGGCGAGTTCAAGATCGCCCACAGCGAACGCCTGGGCCCGGAACTGGCGAACCTCATCGTGCGGGGGGGATTCCCCGAAGTCGTGCGGCGCGACACCGAGCGAGGCCGGCGGGCCTGGGTTCGCGATTACCTGGACGCGATCATCCAGCGCGATGTCCGCGATCTCTCCCGCATCCACCGGCTTGACATCCTGCCGCGTCTGCTGGAACTCGCAGCCGGGCAGACGGCCCGACTGGTCAACGTGAGCGGGATTGCCGGGCCGTTCGGTGTCAATCGCACGACCGTGGGCGACTATCTGACCTTGCTGCGCCACGTCTTCCTCGTGGAAGAGCTTCCGGCCTGGCACGCCAATCGGCTGAAGCGCCTGGTCAAGACCCCGAAGCTCCACCTGACCGACACGGGCCTGGCGTGTGCGCTGCTTGGCGTCGAGGCTGCGGACCTTCGCGATGACCGCACCCTGCTCGGGCAGTTGCTCGAGACATTCGTCGTCCAGGAACTCCGCCGCCAGGCCAGCGGTTGGGAGCACAACGTCCGCTTCTCCCACTACCGTGACAAGGACCAGCAGGAAGTCGATCTCGTCCTGGAACGTGGCCCGAACCGTGTCGTCGGCATCAAGGTCAAGGCTTCAGCAACCCTGAGGGATTCGGACCGCCGCGGACTCGAGCGCCTGAGGGACGCCGTAGGCGACGGGTTCCGTTGCGGAGCTTTGCTGTACGATGGCGAGACGCTGGTTCCCCTGGGGGACCGGATCTATGCGATCCCCCTGCGCATGATCGGGACTGGTTGAGTCCGCCGATCGCGCCGCACGTGCCGCCTCGCATTGAAGACAGATCCAGTCTGCAGGTCCGGCCTGCTGGATGGCATTCCCAGCGATTCGAGCCGTTTGTGGATGTCCGCACTTGGCGGGCCCGTACCCACGAAATTGCGCCGGCGCAACTCATCCCACAATCGTGAGACTTGCGCCGGCGCAACTGCAATTCGCGCGTCGTGTGCGCTAAGCCTTGAATAGCGACTGCGCCGCGTCATACACCGTCTCCGACAACGTCGGATGCGGATGAATGGTCCGCCGCATGTCTTCGCTCACCGCCGCCATCTCCATCGCCAACACGCCTTCGGCGATCAACTCGCCCGCCCCCGGCCCCGCCACCGCCATCCCCAGCACGCGATCGGTGTCCGGGTCGACGATCAGCTTCGTGATCCCATCCTCACGCCCGAGCGTCAAAGTGCGCCCGTTCCCCCGCCACGGCAGCTTCGCCGTCTTGACCTTGATGCCCTTCGCGCGCGCCTCGGTCTCGGTCAGGCCGCACCAGGCGATCTCCGGGTCGGTGAACACGACGGCGGGAATCGCGCGCGGGTCGTAGGTCGCCTTGCGGCCGGCGGCCGCCTCGGCGGCCACCTCGGCCTCGGCGTAGGCCTTGTGGGCCAGCATGGGCTCGCCGGCGATGTCGCCGATGGCGAAGATGTTGGGCTCAGCCGTGCGGCGCTGGCCGTCGACGACGACGAACTTCCGCTCATCCAGCTTGATCGCCGTGTTCTCCAGGCCTAGATCCGCAGTGTTGGGACGCCGGCCGATCGAGATCAGGACCTTGTCGAAGGTCTCGACCGACTGCTCGCCCTTGGCGGACTCGAACGTGACCTCGACGCCGTCCTTCTTCTCCTTCAGGCCGGCCACCTTGGTCTCCAGCTTGAACCCCGCGAACTTCGTATCGAGCCTGCGCTTCAGCACCGAGACCAGGTCGCGGTCGGCGCCCGGCAGCAGGCCGTTGGTCATCTCGACCACGCTCACCTTGCTGCCCAGCGACGCGTACACCGAGCCCAGCTCCAGTCCGATGTAGCCGCCGCCGACGACCAGCATCGTCGCCGGCACGTCCTTCAGTTCCAGCGCGCCGGTCGAGTTGACGATGCGGTCGCTCTTGGTCACGCCCGGCAGCATGACCGGCTGCGAGCCGGTCGCGAGGATCGCCTGCTCGAACGTCAGCTCGCCGACGGTGCCGTCCTGCGCGGTGACGACCAGCGTGTGCGCATCCTTCAAGCGAGCCGTGCCCCGCACGTAGGTCAGCTTCTTCTGCGTCACCTTCTGGCCCAGCCCGCCGGTCAGCTTCCCGATGACCTCGTCCTTCCAGGCGCGCACGCGGTCGATGTCGATTTCCGGCCTGGCGAACGTCACGCCGATCGCTGCGCTCTCGTGCGCCTCGTCCACGAGCTTCGCCACGTGCAGCAGCGCCTTCGAGGGGATGCAGCCGCGGTACAGGCAGACGCCGCCGGGGTTGACGGCGGGGTCGATCAAAGTGACTGAAAGCCCCAGCTCGGCGGCCTTGAACGCGGCGTGGTAGCCGCCCGGGCCGGCGCCGACGACGACCAGCTGGGCGGTGGCGGGAATGACGTCGCTCACGGGATCATCCCTTCAGCACGAGGTTCAGGGGCTCTTCCACCGCTTCGCAGATCCAGCGCAGGAAGCGGGCGCCGTCGGCGCCGTCGATCACCCGGTGATCATAGGTCAGCGACAGCGGCATCATCAGCTTGGGCGCGAACTGGCCGCCGTTCCAGACCGGCGCCATCTCCGAGCGCGAGACGCCCAGGATGGCCACCTGCGGCGCGTAGACGATGGGCGTGAACGCCGTGCCGCCGATGCCGCCCAGGTTGGAGATGGTGAAGGTGCCGCCTTCCATCTCGGCGGGGGAGATCTTGCGGTCGCGCGTGCGCTGCGCGGCGTCGTTCAGCTCCTGTGCCAGCTTCTCGAGGCCCTTGCGGTCGGCATCGCGGATCACCGGCACCAGCAGGCCGTTCGGGGTGTCGACCGCCACGCCGATGTGCACGTAGTCCTTCAGCACCAGTTCCTTGTGCGCCAGGTCCAGGCTGCTGTTGAAGCGCGGGAACGCCTTCAGCGCCGCGGCGCAGACTTTCAGCAGCAACGTGGTCATCGTCAGCTTGCCGCCGGCCGGCGCCGATTCGTTGTACTTCCGGCGGTACTGCTCCAGGCGCGTGATGTCCGCGCGGTCGTACTGCGTAACCATGGGGATGGTCGACCACGCGTAGCCCATGGCGTCGGCGGTGATCTCCCTCACCCGAGACAGCGGCTCGGTGTGGATGGGGCCCCACTTGGTGAAGTCGGGCAGCGGGCGCTGCGCGTGCAGCCCGGGGAACTCGCCGCCGCCGCCGGCACGGCCGCCGCCGGTCAGGCGCTGCATGGTGGCGCGCACGAAGGCGCGCACGTCGTCCTCGCTGATGCGGCCGGCCGGGCCGGTGCCCTGCACCTGGTAGATGTCCACGCCCAGCTCGCGCGCCAGGCGCCGGATCGAGGGCGCCGCGGGGGCCACGGCGTCGCCGGTGCGCACCGTGGTCAGGTCCACCGGCACGTCGGCGAAGCGCGGGGGCGGGGCGGCCTCGACCGCCGGGGGCAGGGGCTGCGCCGCGGCCACGGCCGGGCGCGCGGGGGCTGGTGCGGCAACGGGTGCCGCCGGGGCCGGCGCAGGAGCAGCAGCAGGCGCCGCCGCCGGCTTCGCCACCGCCGCGCCTGTCTCCAGCTTCATGATCACGTCGCCGATCTTCACCACCGAGCCCTCGCTGACGAGGACCTCGGTGATCACGCCCGCCTCCGGCGCGGGGATCGCCACGACGGCCTTGTCGGTCTCCATCTCCAGCAGCGTCTGGTCGGCCGTGACGCGGTCGCCGGCCTTCACGACCAGGCTGATCACGGTGCCCTGCTTGACGCCGTCGGAGACCTCGGGAACGCGGATGTCCTGTGCCATCTTCTTCCTTGCCTGCCCGCCGACCGGGTCAGTCGACGTGCGGGTTCTTCTTGCCGTGGTCGATGCCCAGGTCCTTCATGGCCGCCTTCACGGCGGCCGTCTCCAGGATGCCCTTGCCGGCCAGCTCGTGCAGCGCCGCCAGCGCGATGTAGCGCGCGTCGACCTCGAAGAAGTCGCGCAGCTCTTTGCGGCTGTCGCTGCGGCCGAAGCCGTCGGTGCCCAGGATGTGCACCGGGCCGGGGAACCACTTGGCCACCGTGGCCGGCAGCACCTTCATGTAGTCGCTGGCCGCCACGAACACGCCCTGCTCCTTGGCCAGGAGCTGCGCCAGGTACGGCTGCTTCTCCTTGCGCGAGGGGTTCAGCAGGTTCCAGCGCTCGCACTCGACGGCGTCGCGGTACAGCTCCTTGTACGAGGTGACGCTCCAGACGTCGGCCGCCACGCCGTACTTCGACTCCAGCAGTTCGGCCGCCGCCAGCGCCTCGTTCAGGATGGCACCCGAGCCCAGCAGGTGCGCCTTCGGCGCGTCGCCCTTAAGCGGCGAGACGCGGTAGCGGTACATCCCCTTGAGGATGCCCTCGCGCACGCCCGGCCGCTTCGGCATGGGCGGCATGCGGTACGTCTCGTTGGTGACCGTCAGGTAGTAGATCCAGTCTTCCTGGTGGCAGAACATCCGCGTGATGCCGTCGTGGATGATCACCGCCAGCTCGTAGGCGAAGGCCGGGTCGTAGGCCTTGACCGGCCCCGGGGTCAGCGCCAGCACGTGGCTGTGCCCGTCCTGGTGCTGCAGGCCCTCGCCCGCCAGCGTGGTGCGGCCGGCGGTGGCGCCCACCAGGAAGCCGCGCGCGCGGCTGTCGCAGGCCTGCCAGATCAGGTCGCCCACGCGCTGGAACCCGAACATCGAGTAGAAGGTATAGAACGGGATGGTGCTGACGCCGTTGTTCGCGTAGGCGGTGCCCGCGGCGATGAAGCTGGCCATCGAGCCGGCCTCGCTCAGACCTTCCTCCAGGATCGCGCCCGTCTTCTTCTCGTTGTAGAACAGCAGGCTGCCCTTGTCGACCGGCTCGTACAGCTGGCCGGCGTGCGAGTAGATGCCGACCTGCCGGAACAGCGACTCCATGCCGAACGTGCGGGCTTCATCCGGTACGATGGGCACGATCAGCTTCCCGAACTCCGGGTCGCGCAGCAGCTTGGCCAGCATGTGCACGTAGGCCATGGTCGTGGCCAGCTCGCGGTCGCCCGAACCCTCGTAGTACTCGGCGAACGTGGCCTCGGTCTGGCACGCGGTCGGCTGCGACGTGTTGACGCGGCGCGGCAACGAACCGCCCAGCGCCTCGCGGCGGCTGTGCAGGTACACCATCTCGGGGCTGTCGTCGGCCGGCTTGTAGAACGGCGCCGCGGCGATATCCTCGTCGTTGATCGGGATGTTGAACCGCGTGCGGAATTCCTTCAGCTCGTCCTCGTTCAGCTTCTTCTGCGAGTGGGTGATGTTCTTGCCCTCGCCCGCCTCGCCCAGGCCGTAGCCCTTGATGGTCTGCGCCAGGATCACCGTCGGCGTCTTCTTGTGCTCGATGGCCGACTTGTAGGCGGCGTAGACCTTGGCCGGGTCGTGCCCGCCGCGCCGCAGCTTGCCCAGCTGCTCGTCCGAGTAGCCTGTCACAAGCTCCAGCAGCTCGGGGTACTTCCCGAAGAAGTGCCCGCGGATCTCCGAGCCGTCCGACACGTTGTAGCGCTGCATCTCGCCGTCCAGCACCTCGTCCATGCGCTGGCGCAGCAGGCCCTTGGTGTCGGCCTCGAGCAGGGGATCCCAGTCGGCGCCCCAGATGACCTTGATCACGTTCCAGCCGGCGCCGCGGAACGCGGCTTCCAGCTCCTGCATGATCTTGCCGTTGCCGCGCACCGGCCCGTCCAGCCGCTGCAGGTTGCAGTTGATGACGAAGATGAGGTTGCCCAGCTGCTCGCGCGCGGCCAGGGTGATGGCGCCCAGCGACTCGGGCTCGTCCATCTCGCCGTCGCCCAGCAGCGCCCACACCTTGCGGCCGCTGGCCGCGCGCAGCCCGCGGTCCACCAGGTAGTGGTTGAAGCGCGCCTGGTAGATGGCGCACAGCGCGGTCAGGCCCATCGAGACGGTGGGGAACTCCCAGAACTCCGGCATCAGGAACGGGTGCGGGTAGCTGGACAGCCCGCCGTCCGGGTGCAGCTCGTGGCGGAAGTTGGCCAGGTCCTTCTCGCTGAGCCGGCCCTCCAGGAAGGCGCGCGCGTAGAGCCCGGGCGAGGCGTGCCCCTGGAAGAAGACCTGGTCGCCCAGGAATTCATCAGTGCGGGCGCGCCAGAAGTGGTTGAACCCGACCTCCCACAGCGTGGCGGCCGAGGCGTAGGTCGAGATGTGCCCGCCGATGCCCGGCCGCTCGCGGTTGGCCCGCACCACCATCGCCATCGCGTTCCAGCGGATGATCGACTTGATGCGCCGCTCCAGCTCGCGGTTGCCGGGGTAGACCGGCTGCTGCGCGGGGGGGATCGTGTTGATGTACGGCGTGTTGGCCGTGAACGGGATGCTGACGCCGCGCTCCTGGGCGCGCGTCTGCAGCACCCGCAGCAGCTGGCGGACCCGGTCCGGGCCCTGCTCCCGCAGGACATAGTCCAGCGACTCGCGCCACTCGGTGTTCTCGATCTCCTGTAGGCGCGCCAGCAGTTCGGGGTCCTGGATGGCCATAGGGCCGGCTCCTGTCGGTACGGGAAACTGATGCTCAGATTCAGGTCAAAGGATAGGGGGTTTCGGGGGGGCGTCAACCTGTGGGGGCGGCGGTGGCACCGAATCGGCCCCACATCGATATGGACAAAACAGTTATAAACCAAGTAGTTTTAAACCCGATGGTTTTAGGACGGCGGAACGCCCGGCAGCCGGCGGCTGCAAGAGCCGGCCGCCCGGCACCCTGTTGGAGGTTAACCTGATGCTGCCCTTCAGGTTCGGGATGCGCGTCGACGGCAACGAGTTCTGCGGCCGTCGGCAGGAGCTGGACCAGTTGCGCGCCTACATGGAATCCAGCGGCCGGGTCTACGTGGTCGGCGAGCGCCGCATCGGCAAGACCTCACTGGTCTTCGAGGCCGCGCGGACCCTGGACGGCACGCGGGTGGTCGACGTCGACCTCCTGGCCGTCCGCAGCCTGGCCGACGTGACGCAGCGCCTGGCGGCGGCCGTGGTCCGCGCCGAGACGGGGCAGGTCCGCCTGCTGGGGCTGCTCAAGGGGCTGGCGCAGCTGCGCCCCACACTGGGCGTGGACCCGTCGACCGGCGCGCCAACGGTCGGCTTCGCGCCCGGCGCCGGCGGCCGGCCCGAGTCGCTGGAGTCCGTGTTCGCGCTCATCGGGCAGTGGCCCCAGGCGGTGGTCGTGCTGGACGAGTTCCAGGACATCCTGTCCGTGCCCGACCACGCCGCCGTGCTGGCGCAGTTGCGGGGCCTGGTGCAGAAGCAGCCGCGCGCGTCGTTCGTCTATTGCGGCAGCCTGCGGCACCGCATGGAGGACATCTTCACGCGTGACGACTCGCCCTTCTTCAAGGCGGCGATGCGGCTGCAGGTCGGCGCCATCGACCGCGCCGAGTTCCGCGACTTCCTGGCCGCGAAGTTCGTCGGCGCGCAGCGCTCGGTGGCGCCGGGCCTTCTCGATGACATCTGCGAGCTCTGCCACGACAACCCCGGCGACGTGCAGCGCTTCTGCACCGCGCTGTGGCAGGTCACGACCGACGGCCAGGCCCTGACCGCAGCTGAGCTGCCCGCCGCGTGGGAGATGGTCTTCGCGATGCACGCGCAGGAGTACGAGGTGATCCTGCGGAACCTCAGCGCGCAGCAGTCGCAGGCGCTGCGGGGATTGGCCGCGCTGGGCGGGCGCTCACGCCTGACCGGCGAGCTGCTGGCGGCGACCGGCGTCGCGCTGCTGCCCTCGCTCGCCAAGGCCCTGTCCGTGCTGGCCGGCAAGGGGCTCGTGGTGAAGGACGGCACCGAGTACCGCATCTGCGACCCGTTCCTCATCCGCTGGCTGGTGACGCGGCTTTCGTGACGCGAGCGGGGGACTTCGACGGCGCGGCGGGGCTCGGGGCGCTGGTCTGGCCGTCGGGCCTGTGCTAGCCTGCACCGGATCGCATGCGCCCCATCCGCTGCCGCGATGACACACGGGAGAACCCCTGTCCTGCGGCAGACGTTCTACGACCTCGAGGCGGGCCGCACCATGTTGGACACGTGAGCCGTGCCGATCATCGCCCACAACCAGCTGCCCGCCTACGCCCGCCTGCGCGCGGCCGGCTGCGACATCGCCCCTGCCACCGGTCCGGGCGCGCCCGACAGCGGCCGTGAGCTGCACATCGGCCTGCTCAACCTGATGTCCGACGCCACCCTCGAGGCCACCGAGCGGCAGTTCCTGCGCCTGCTGGCGGCGCGCCGGCCGACCGCGCGCATTTTCCTGCATCCGTTCACGCTGGCCGCCGTGGCGCGGGGGCCGAAGGCGAGCGGGCACATCGCGCGGCACTACGACACGTTCGCCCGGCTGAGAGCGCAGGGCCTCGACGCGCTGATCATCACCGGCGCCAACGTCACCGGGCCCGACCTGACCGGCCAGCCGTTCTGGGCGCCGCTGCAGGACGTGGTGGGCTGGGCGTGGGATGCGGTGCCGTCGACGCTGCTGCTGTGCCTGGCCACGCACGCGGTGCTGCACGAACGGCACGGCCAGCCGCGCGCGCGCCTTGCGGCCAAGTGCTGGGGCGTGTTTCCCCACGCGGTCACCGAGCCGGCGCATCCGCTGCTGGCCGGACTGCCGGGCGCGGTCGAGGTGCCGCATTCGCGCTGGAACGAGGTGTCGCCCGCGCAGTTCGCGGCGGCCGGGCTGCGCATCCTGCTGGCAAGCGCCTCGGCGGGCGTGCATCTGGCGACCAGTCCCGATGGCCTGCGCCAGGTGTACATGCAGGGGCACGCCGAATACGACGCCATCTCGCTGCTCAAGGAATTCAAGCGCGAGGCGCTGGCCTGGGCGGCCGGTCGCGAGCCGGCGTTTCCACCGTATCCGGAGAACTACCTGCCGCCGGCGGCCGTGGCGATCGTCCAGCGGTGGCGGGCGGGTGTGACGGGCGCCATGGCGGCCGGATTGTCGGCGCCGGCGTTCCCGGAGGCGGACCTGGCGCCGCTTGTCGCCGAGAGCTGGCGCCCTGCCGCCGAGGCGGTGGTGGGGAACTGGGTCGCCGGCCTCCTGGCACGCCCCCAGGCCCCCGCCGCGAAATCGGGAGATGCTTCATCCCGTTAGTGGTATCATGGGCGGATCGCGGCCCCGGGATGACCCCGGGGCCGCGGTCACACCCGGCCCCCGGAGCCGCCATGATCCCCGGCGAGCGCGTTGCCCACTACGAGATCATCGGACCCATCGGCCGCGGCGGCATGGGCGAAGTCTACCTCGCGCGCGACACCCGGCTGGATCGCGAGGTGGCCCTGAAGGTGCTGCCGGCCGACCTGCAGGCGGACCCCGAGCGCCTGGCGCGCTTCCGCCGCGAGGCCAAGGTGCTCGCCTCGCTGAACCACACGAACATCGCCGCCATCCACGGCCTGGAGCAGGACGGAGAACGGCTGGTGCTGGCCATGGAGCTGGCGCCCGGCGAGACCCTCGAGGCGCGCCTGGCGCGGGGCGCGATGCCGGCCGAGGCCTTGCTCGACGTGGCGCTGCAGGTCGCCGCGGGCCTCGAGGAGGCGCACCAGAAGGGCGTCGTCCACCGCGACCTCAAGCCCGCGAACGTGAAGCTCGGGCCGGAGGGCCAGGTCAAGATCCTCGACTTCGGGCTGGCGCGCGCGTTCGCGGGTGAGGAGAGCGCGAACGGCGACCCTGACCTGTCGCCGACGCTGACCGCGGCGATGACCGGCGCCGGCGTGATCCTCGGTACCGCCGCCTACATGAGCCCCGAGCAGGCGCGCGGCCACGGCATCGACGCGCGCACCGACATCTGGGCCTTCGGCGTCATCCTCTGGGAGCTGCTCGCAGGCCGGCGCCTGTTCGCGGGCGAGACCGTCAGCGACACGCTGGCGATGGTGTTGCGCGCGGACCCCGAGTGGGACGCGCTGCCGCCTGACCTGCCACCGAGCCTGGTCGGACTGGTGAAGCGCTGCCTGCAGCGCGACCGCCGGCAGCGGCTGCACCACATCGCCGACGCGCGCATCGTGCTCGAGGAAATCCGCCGCGACGGCACCTCGGCGCACATGGGCACGTCGGGCGCAGGCCAGGGAGCGTCCGACGCGCTGGCCGGCGCGGGGAGCGGGCCGCGCGGCCGGCGCGCGCGCCTGTTCCTGGGTTCGGGCTGGCTCGTCGCCGTAGGGCTGGCCGCGGCGCTGGCCTGGCAGGCAATGAGTGACGGGACGCCGCCGCCGCCGCGGCCGGTACGATTCGACCTGCAGTTGCCCGCGGGCAAGTGGATCGCCAATCAGCGTCAGAGCGTCGCCGTCTCGCCGGCCGGGGACGTCATCGCGCTGTCGCTGAACGATTCGACCGGGCGCCGCCTCTACGTGCGGGACCTTGCCGACCCCGTATTGCGCCCCATCGCCGGCACCGAGGGCGGCGCGACACCGTTCTTCGCGCCGGACGGCCGCAACCTGGCCTTCACGCAGGCGGGCCGGCTGAAGAAGGTGGCCCTGGACGGCGGCTCGCCGACCGACCTCTGCGCGAGCGAGTGGGGCGGTGGGACGTGGCTGGATGACGGGCGCATCGTGCTGACGCGCAGCTACGCCGGTGGGCTCGACGTCGTCGACGCCGGCGGCGGGCCGGTCCAGCCGCTGACCGAGCCCGACCCCGCCAGCGGCGAGCTGGGCCACTGGTGGCCGCAGGTGCTGCCGGGCGGCGAGTGGATCGTCTACACTAGCTGGAACACGCCGATCGAGAAGGCGCGCATCATGGCCTGCTCGCTCAAGAGCGGCGCGCAGCGGGTGCTGGTCGAGGGCGGCGCCTTCGGCCGGTGGCTGCCGACCGGGCACCTGACCTGGGTGCGCGACCGCAAGCTCTTGGCGGCGCCGTTCGACCTGGGCGCGCTCAGGGTCACCGGCACGCCGGAACCGCTGCTCGAGGACATCTTCCTGAACGCCGCCGACGGCTACTCGAACCTCGCGGTGGGTTCCGACGGCACGCTGGTCTACGCGCCCGCGTCGGTCATGGAGTACCCGGTCGAACTCGTCTGGGCCGACCGCGAGGGACGGGTCACGGCGACGGGCCTGCCCGCCGGCCGCTATGCGTCGCCCCGCCTGTCGCCGGACGGCCGCACATTGGCCGTGGCCCTCACGGAGCAGGGCAACACCGACATCTGGCTGCACGACCTGCAACGGGGCACCCGCACCCGCTTCACCTTCTCGCCGACGACCGACTTCAACCCCGTGTGGTCGTTCGATGGGCGCACGTTGTACTACAACGGCGAGGAGCCGCAGTACACGATCTACGCGCGCCCGGCGGACGGCTCGGCCGACACGAAGCTGCTGCTCGAGGAGCCGGTCGACACGATCCCGACGTCGGTCTCGCCCGACGGCCGCCTGCTCGTCTTCACGCGCTCGGATCCCGGCTCCGACAGCGACCTCTGGCTGCTGCCGCTGGACGGCTCCGGTCCGGCGCGTCCGTTCCTGAAGACCGACTTCACGGAAGCGAAGGGCGTCGTCTCGCCCGACGGCCGCTGGCTGGCCTACATCTCGAACGAGAGCGGTCGCGAGGAGGTGTACGCGATGCCCTTCCCGGACGGGGGCACGCGGGTGCAGGTCTCGATCGACGGCGGCGACGAGCCGCACTGGTCCGCGCGCGGGGGCGAGATCATCTTCCGCGCGGCCGGCGCCTTTTACGCGGTGGCCATCGACGCGGGCGCGGCGCGCGCCGCCGACCTGGTCGCCGGGCGCCCGCGCCGCCTCTTCGCCAGCCCCTTCGCCGACGAGTGGACGGGTGCCGCCTACTCGGTCACCGACGACGGGCAGCGCCTGCTGGCGGTACGCGTCCCGCCGGCCTCGATGCCGTCGACGCTGCGCGTCGTGCTGCACTGGTTCGGCCAGGTCGGGGAACCTGGCTTCCCCCGGCGCTAGCGCCAGCGGCCTCATCACCGGCTCGGCGCTGGCGGCGCCTGCGACATGGCGCCAACCCTGTTTGACTGAAAATCAATTTTCATGATATAATGTAGACTGGCTATTGGCGGCCCGGCCGCCGAACCGCGATGTCGCCCGCCGGCGGCAGTCCCGGGGGTTCGCCCCTCCATCGCCCCAAGCTAGGAGCCCGACATGACCCTGCGTTCGTCGGCCGCGGTTGCGGTCATCGCTCTGGTGGCCCTCGGCGGCCTCTTCATGCAGGACCTGGTCCGCAGCGACGCCGGCTGGGAACAGGGCCAGCGGGCCAGGCTGGAGAACCAGCTGCGCCACGCCGCCCCCGGTTCGGACAAGGCCTTCAAGGCGCAGATGAAGCTCGAGCGCCTGGACGCCTGGCGCGAGCTGCGGCCGCAGGCCGGCTTCCCCGACGAGTTCGCGCGCGCCCTCCAGGAGATCAAGGTGCCGGCCGACCGCACCGCGCCCGAGTACGCGCAGGGCTACCAGGCCACCGAACTGACGAAGGCCCTGCCGCGCGCGCGCGCCGACAAGTCGGTGGTCTGGACCAGCCGCGGTCCCGGCAACGTGGCCGGGCGGGCGCGGGAGATCCTGGTCGATCCGGGCGACGCCTCGAACAACACGTGGTACGTGGCCAGCGTCGGCGGCGGCGTCTGGAAGACGGACGATGCGGGCGCGTCGTGGCGGCAGCTGACCGACGAGGTCCCGAACCTGCCCATCTCGGCGCTGGTGCAGGCGCCTTCGAACCCCGACGTGATGTACGCCGGCACGGGCGAGAGCTTCTACAGCGTGGACGTCATCAACGGCAACGGCATCCTCAAGTCGACCGACCGCGGCGAGACCTGGACGCAGCTGGGCTCGACGCTGGACGACTACCGCTTCAACAACATCTCGCGCATCCTGGTCTCGCCGACCGATGCCAACCTGGTGCTGGCCTCGACGACGGTCGGGCGCTACAAGGGCGCGTACGAGCCCACGTCGAACATCTTCCGCTCGACGAACGGCGGCGCCAGCTGGACCGTGGTGCACACCGAGGCGGGCACGGGCGTCTTCGGCGACCCGCGCGTCCTGCAGCTGGTGGCCGACCCGAACAACTTCAACATCCAGTACGCCGGCGTCTACGGCGGCGGCATCCGCAAGTCCACCAACGGCGGCCTGACCTGGACCACCATCAACAACGGCATCACCAACCTGGCCGGGCGTTTCGAACTGGCCGTTTCGACCATCAACACGAACTACCTCTACGCCTCGTCGCAGGGCTCGGGCCACAGCGAGCTGTGGGTGTCGTGGAACGGCGGCACCACCTGGAACGAGACCTTCGAGATCGGCACCGAGCCCAACTGGCTGGGCGGGCAGGGCTGGTACGACAACACGATCGTCTGCGATCCCTCCGATGCCCGCATCGTCTACGTGGGCGGGCCCGAGCTGTGGAAGATCACGCTGGCGTCGGTGGGTTCCACCTCGCGCACGACGACGCGGCTGGCCAGCTATTCGTTCCCGCACCCGGACCACCACGCGCTGCGCATCGTGCCCCTGCAGGGCGGCGGCTGGTACCTGCTGAACACCAACGACGGCGGCGTCGCGCGCACGGCCAGCGGCGCCACCGGCTACACGATGCCGATCACGGGCATGGTCACCACGCAGTTCTACGGCGTGGACAAGGCGCCCGGGCGCAGCGCCTACTTCGGCGGTACGCAGGACAACGGCACCTGGCAGTCGGGCGACGACCCGGACGCGGTGGCGGCCTACGACTTCCGCATCGGCGGCGACGGCTACGAGACGTCGTGGCACTTCGACGACCCGCTGAAGCTGATCGGCGGCTACCAGTACAACGGGCTGCAGCGCTCGCTGGACGGCGGCGCCACCTGGGAGTCGGCCACCAGCGGCATGACCAACAACTCCAGCTCGACGGCGCCGTTCATCACCAAGATCGCCAAGAGCCAGAAGCGCCCGGACACCATCTTCTCCGTCGGCGTCTCGGGCGTGTGGAAATCGACGGACTTCGGCGGCTCGTGGGCGCTGACGCCGATCGCGCCGGCGGACCTCGGCCCCCTCAATTCGTTCCTGAGCGTGCGCATCTCGAACGCGAACCCGGACATCGTCTGGGCCGGCAGCCGCCTGGACGACGCCGGGCGCCTCAACGTGTCGACGAACAACGGGGCCTCGTTCAGCCCGACGTCGCTGTACCCCAATGCGGTGATGGGCCTGGCGTCGGGGCTGGCCACGCACCCGACCGACCCGAACACGGCCTACGCGCTGTTCGGGTTCGCGCAGCGGCCGAAGATCCTGCGCACGACCGACCTGGGCGCCAACTGGACCGACATCACCGGCTTCAACGGCTCGGGCGTGACCAGCTCGAACGGCTTCCCGGACGTAGCCGTGTACGACCTGGTGGTCTGGCCCAACGACACCAACCGCCTGTGGGCGGCGACCGAGATCGGCATCGTCGAGTCGCTGGACGGCGGCGGCAGCTGGGCGCTGGCGAACCACAACCTGCCGGCGGTCGGCGTCTGGCGCCTGGTCGCGGTCGAGGACGAGATCATCGCCGGCACGCACGGGCGCGGCATCTGGTCGATGACCGACCCGGCCCTCGAGGCGGGCCAGGTCTACAAGCCGCTGTTCGACTTCATGGTGCAGCCGCCCGCCGGCGGGCTGAGCCTGCAGTTCAACCTGCGCTCGGAGTACGACTCGACGCAGGTGTGGGTGGACGGCGCCAAGGTGCAGGTGACCGGGCCCAACACGCGGCGGCAGACGCTGGCCGTCCAGGTGCCGGTCCTGACGTCGGGCCTGAAGACGGCCTTCGCCCGCTCGTTCAGGGGCGGCGTGGCCTACCAGTCGGTGACGCGTTCGGTCGAGGCGCTGACCCTGGCGAACCCGGCCTTCAACTACGCCAGCTCGCTGAACTCGGGCTCCGACTTCCAGATGACGCTGTTCTCCATCCAGACCCCGGGCGGGTTCACCGACCCTGCGCTGCACACCACGCACGACTACACGAACGGGGCGGCGCCGATCGCCGTGCTGAAGACGCCGATCCGCATCGCCGACAGCACGACGCTCTCGTACAACGAGATCGCCATCGTCGAGCCGGGCGACCCGGGCACGGTCTTCGGCGACAGTTCGTTCTGGGATTACGTCGTGGTCGAGGGCAGCCGCGACGGCAGCACCTGGCTGCCGGTGGCGCCGGGCATCGACGCGCGGTCGGACCCGTCGTGGGAGAACAGCTTCTATTCGGGCAGCCCGGCACCCTCGGAGTCGCTGTTCCGTCCGCACGTGACGCTGCTGAACGACACGTTCGCCAAGGGCGAGACGATCCTGCTGCGCTTCCGGCTCTATTCCGACAGCGCCGTGACGGGCTGGGGCTGGGCCATCGACGACATCAGCATCCAGTCGACGGGAGTCTCGGCGGCGGAGGTGCCGATGGCGGCGACGCTGGCGCAGAACCACCCGAACCCGTTCAACCCGTCCACGACGATCGCCTTCTCGCTGGTGCGTGACGGTCGCGTGGAACTGAAGGTCTTCGACGCGCGCGGCGCCCTGGTGCGCACGCTGGTCGACGGCCAGGCGACGGCCGGCGAGCAGCGCGTGGCCTGGGACGGGCGCGACGACGGTGGCCGCCAGGTCGCCGCCGGCGTCTACCTGTACAGGCTGCGGGCGGACGGGCAGGAGTTGCAGAGGAAGATGACTTTGGTGAAGTAGGTTCCCTCGCGGGACGAAGCGCGACGGCCGGCCGCTCCCCAGGGGAAGGCCGGCCGTCGGCGTTCGGTGGTGCACCTGGCGGACTTGCGCCGGCACAAGTGCCGGCTGCAATCGGTGGCGCGCGATGCTATCGTGCGCGCGCGTTCCCCTTGCGCAAGGATCCGTCGCGCCGGCCACGCACCCGAAAGGACCTTCCCGTGAAGCCCGTCGCCATCTCCGTCCTCCTGCTCGTCTGCAGCAATATCTTCATGACCTTCGCCTGGTACGCGCACCTCAAGGAGCTGAACCACAAGCCGTGGCTCATCGCGGTGTTCGTCAGCTGGGGCATCGCGCTGCTGGAGTACTGCTTCCAGGTGCCGGCCAACCGCATCGGGCACACGGTGCTGAGCGTGGGGCACCTGAAGATCATCCAGGAGGTGGTCACGCTGGCGGTGTTCGTGCCGTTCTCGGTCTGGTACCTGCGCGAGCCGTTGAAGCTGGATTATCTGTGGGCGGGGCTGTGCCTGCTGGGGGCCGTGTTCTTCATGTTCCGGGGAAAGCTGACCGGCGCGTAGGCGAACGCGGCTTGCGCGGCGCGCGTGCGGGGGCGCATACTGCCGCAGCGCCGACGGATGTCGTTCCGGCGGACGGCGCGGGGGATGCGGTGAACGGATTCAGGCACAGCCACCGATGTCGACTGGCCGGCATCCTGGCGCTGGCCGTGTACCTGGCCGGCGGACTGGGACCGGCCGGCGGCGCGCTGGCCACGCTGGCGCGCGACGGGCACGGTGCGCGCGGGGCCTGCGGCTGCGCCGAGGGCGACGCGTGCTGCGGCGCGGCCTGCTGCGCGCCGGCGGCGACCGCGCCGGCCGCATTGCCCGACTGCTGCGGGCCCGCCGTCGTCGACGCGGCGCCTTCCTGCTGCGGCAACTCCGGCAGCCACCCTGCCGCGCACGGCCACGGCCCCGCCGACGGGCAGGCGCCGTTCGACGGGCTGGCCCTGGTGGCGCGCTGCACGTGCGGCCAGCGGGACCACCAGTCGTCCTTCGTGCACTTCCTGGATGCCCACGTGCCGGCCCTCGAGCGCGCCGGCATCTGCCCGCCGCCGGTGGCCAGCCTGGCGCCGGGCGGCCCGGCCACGGTCACCGCCTGGCGACCCGAACCGCGCGACCGCGTGCCCAAGTCCTCCCGACCCGACGCCTGAACCAAGACCAACCACGACAGGCTGACAGGCAAGCGCATCGGCACGCGCCGCGGCATGGCTGCCGGCGCGCGCGCGCCTGCGCACACCCGACTTCGGGAGGAGAAAACGTCATGACCCGATCCGTCACCATCCGGCGCGCAGCCCTGGTGCTGGCGCTGGCCGCACTGGCGGTGCTGCCCGCGCTGCCGGGCCTCGCCGCACCGGCCGCCGCGTCGCCCGGGCGCGCCGCCACCGTCGACACCGTGAAGGTGGTCGGCGACCGCATGTCCCCGGGCACGCAGACCGTCGTCGTGGCCCCCGGACAGGACGTCGCCGACGTGCTGCAGGCGACGCCGTTCGTCATCGTGCAGCGCGGGGCGCCCGGCGCCGGCGACCTCTACGCCGACGGCTTCCGCCGCCACGACCTGACCTTCACCGTCGACTGCGAGCGCTGCGAGACCGCCTGTCCCAACCGCATGGACACGCGGGTGGGGCAGGTCGACCTGCTCGAGATCGAGACCGTGGCCCTGGCCCGCGACGGCGCGGCGCTGCAGTCGGGACTGGGCGGCACCGTTGCCATGACGCGATCCCGGCCCGGCGACGCCTGGCTGGGACGCCTGCGCGTGGAGGCACGAGCCGACCACGATGACGCCGTCGACGGCTCGTTCTCGCTGGAGGGGCGTGGCCTGCGCCTGGGCACCCGCTGGCGCCAGAGCGAGGCCTACACCGACGCCGACGGCCGCACCTTCGGCGACCTGTACGGGTTCGCCAGCACGCCGGCCACCACCGTGCGCGAGGTGCGGGCCCAGGCCCGCCTGCCGGAGGGCGGCCTGCGCGCGGGGCACGAGCGCTCGCGCGACCTGCCGTTCCCCTACCTGCAGATGGATGAGCGGGAGAACGACCGTTGGGAAGCCTCCGGCTCCTGGCGCGGGCATCGCCTCTACGTCAACCGCACCGAGCACCTGATGGACAACGGCCTGCGCCGCAGCCTCGCCACCACGCACATGGCCACCGAGGCGGAGAACACGATGTTCGGCGCCGTCGGCGACCGCTACGAGGTCTACGGGCGCAACTGGGATGCCCGCAACGGCATTGTGCCCATGGCCAACCCGGCGATGGCCACCAGCAGCCACATGCTGCCGGACGTCTGGCGCTGGGGCGCCACGCTGAGGCACTCCCTGGGCGAGGCGGGCAACCCGTGGCTCGTCGCCCGCGTGGGCCTGGCGCACACGAAGGCGCACGACGACGCCCAGCTTGCGGCCTTCACGCGCGTGCACACCGGCGCCGAGCTGGAGACGTGGTCGGTGCCGTTCGGGATCACGGTTTCGCACGCCCGCCTGCTGTCCGGCGCGGCGGTGACCGGGGCCCTGGAACTGGCGGCCGACGCGCCCGGCATCGAGCAGCAGTTCATCGTGCTGGACCGGCCCGGCACCGGCACGGACTGGGTGGGCAACCCCACGCTGGACGATCCCCTGCGCGCGACCGTGCGCCTGGGCGCCACGCGCGGCGTTGTCCAGGCGGAACTGTTCGGCACCCGCGTGGCGGACTACCCCGTGCTGGCACGCGCGATGGTCGGTACGGCGGCGGTCCAGACCTACGCCGCGGTGGACGCGCTGCTGGCCGGCGCCTCGCTGCGGGCGGAGTGGGAACTGGTGGCGGCCGGCCTGAACTGGAACTGGGGCGAGCAGGTGGACTCCCAGGTGCCCCTGGCCGAGATCCAGCCCCTGACCTTCGACCTGGAGCTGCGGTCGCCGACGTGGAACGGCGCCACGGCGCGCGCCTGGTACCGCCATGCGACGGCCCAGCACCGCGTCGACCTGTCGCAGGGCGAGTCGGCCACCGACGCCTGGAACCGCCTGGACCTGGCGGCGGCCTGGCAGGCGGGCGACGTCCGCTACGAGCTGGCGCTGGACAACGCGACCAATGTCCTCTACACGCAGCACCTGTCCTACCAGCGCAATCCGTTCGCCGCGGGCCTGCGCGTGTGGGAGCCGGGCCGGACGCTGCGGCTGAACGCGGTGTTCGCGTTCTGATCCCGTTCGCGGAACGACGGATGCGGCGCGGCGGTGTGCACCCCGCGCCGCATCTCAGCGGACCAGGATCAACGCCCCAGGTGCCAGCGCAGGCCCATCACGGCCGTCAGCTCCCAGCGCGGCTGGTTGATGGCGTCATCCGCGTCCGCCCAGGCGTAGTCGTCCTGGGCATTGATCGCGGTGCCATCGGGGCTGTAGGCGGTGTCGTGGCCTTCCATGGTGGCCCCGAAATAGCGGTCGAGTCCGGCCGCGAACGTGAGCGAAGTCGACTGACCCACGGCGAAGGCGGTGTCCAGCGCGAAGCCCAGTCCCCAGGGCCGGCAGGTCACGTCGAAGTTCTCGTTGCCGCCGATGTAGTCGAAGGTGCCGGTGAAGTACGCCTTGCGCACGCCGACGCCCAGGTTGACCGGCGCCTGTCCCAGCCTGGCGACGGGGCGCACCAGGTCCAGGCGCAGCTGCCAGGAATGGCCCGACTCGTCCGGCGTGCCGTTCGTGTTGTTGTTGATGAACACGCGTCGTGCCGCCAGGGGATCGCCCGCGTCGCGGCCGGCGTAGCCGACGCCCAGGCGCAGTGAGAGCGGCAGGTCGCGGGTGATGTCGTGGAGCGTGACGTCCGCCCTTGCCCCGAAGCCCGTCGTCGCTCCCATTTCGAACGCCGCCGACCGGTGGGGCGTCGTGGCGGCCTGCGCCCCGGTACCGGCCAGCAGGCCCAGGCCCAGGGCCGTGCAGATCGCCACGGCGCGCTGCGCTCGCGGGATACGATGATCCTGTCTTGTCATGTTCTCTCCCTTCCCGTGCCCGCACCGACACCCGGGCGCGGCATCGCGCCCGGTCCCTCCCCCTGGAACCGTGGCTGGAAGCAGCCGCCGTGCCCGGCGGCGACGCGCGGAAACGGCGCTATCGTGTCCTGCCCGTCGACGCGGCCCAGGTGCACGATGGCCAGGTGGTTCGACCCGTCAGCGCGACGTGCGCCGGCGCAAGCGGATCGCGGCGCACAAGGGCGTCGCACGCGCGCACCGGCCCACGCCGGCCGCGCCTTGCCCGCGCCCGTTCGCGGTGGTAGCTTCGCGCCGATCGCGCGCAGCCTCGCGTCGTACGCCACCTGCAACCGCCACGGTGTGCCCCCGCATGGAAGCCGTTCGCCGCTATCTGTCGTTCGTGAAGTTCGAGCATACGATCTTCGCGCTGCCGTTCGCGCTGATCTCCCTGCTGGTGGCCAGCGATGGCAGGCCGCGGCCGTCCACGCTGCTCTGGGTGCTGGTGGCCATGGTCGGCGCGCGCAGCGCCGCGATGGCCTTCAACCGCCTGGCCGACCGCGCCATCGATGCGGACAACCCGCGCACCGCCGACCGCCACCTGCCCGCCGGCACCATCCCGGTGGCCGGGGCTGTCGTCTTCACGCTGGCCGCCGCCGCCCTGCTGGTGATCGCGGCCTGGCGCCTGAACCCACTCTGCCTGAAGCTCAGCCCGGTGGCCCTGCTGGTGACTCTCGGCTACTCGTACACGAAGCGGTTCACCGCGCTGTCGCACCTGGTGCTGGGGCTGGGGCTGGGCATCGCTCCGGTGGGGGCGTGGCTCGCGGCCACCGGGGCGTTCGCGCCGTTCCCGCTGTGGCTGGCGGCGGCAGTGATGTTCTGGGTGGCGGGCTTCGACACCATCTACGCCTGCCAGGATGTGGACTACGACCGTCGCGTGGGCCTTCACTCGCTGGCGTCGCGGCTGGGCACGCCCCGGGCGCTGGTGCTGTCGCGCGTCTTCCACGTGTTGGCCATCGCCTGTATGGCGGCGGCGTTCCGGCGCGCGGAGGCCCTGGGGCCGGTCTCGCTGCTGGGCGTGGGCGTGATGGCGGCGCTGCTGGCCTGGGAGCAGTCGCTGGTCCGCGGCGGCGACCTGCGCCGGCTGAACCGCGCCTTCTTCGAGATCAACTCGTGGGTCGGGATGGCGCTGCTGGCGGTGGTGCTGGTGGACCTGTACCTGGCGTAACGCAGCCGACGTTCCGCGGCACCGCGTCCCTGGGCCACATGGGCAGCGGCCCGCCCCGGCGTGGAACGGGACGGGCCGCCTCGCGTCCGGCGCCAGGGCGCCGTCGCCAGCCTGGTGTCACCCTACGGCAACCGGTAGCACACCACCTCGAGCGGCTCGGCCTCCACCGTCGACTCGTCCTTCGCCTCGCCGCCGCCGCCAAACCCGGCCATCATGGCCTCGCGCGCCTGGTCGAAGTTGCGCACCACCAGGAACGTCTTCCCGTCCAGGAACAGCACGACGTCCTGCCGGTTGTCGAAGCCCGGCACGCGCAGGGAGAGCTCCTCGACGAACTTGCCGTCGGGCGTCACCACGTCGTAGCGGGCGGCCACGCCGGTCGGCAGTTGCTCGCGCGACTGCAGGCAGTTGGTGATGAACAGGCGCCCGTCGGCTGCTACGTTGATGCGCTCGATGGCCGGGTCGGTATCGAGGGCCTTGCTCTCGATCTCCTGCCGGCGGCCGTTGACGATAGCGACCATGCCGTCGGTGAGTTCCGCCTTCTCCTCCGCCGATCGCCTGCGCGGGGTGAACGGGCGCCGGAAGGTCGAGCGCACCACGCCGTCCGGGCCACGCGTGTTGATGGCCCAGGCCTCCCGCTCGGGCACGCTGTAGACGATGCCGTCCTTCGACACGTTCCAGGTGTCCAGTTCGGAGAACTCGGCGGCCTCGTCGAACACCCGGCGCTGCAGGTCGTTCTCGCGCGTACGCTCGAAGAGCTTGAGCTGCTCCTTGCCGGCGAGATCCATCACCGACAGGGTCGTGACCTGCGTCATCTTGCCGGTTTCCTGGTTGAAGGTGCCGCGACCGCACACCCCCACCAGCTTGCCGCCAGCCACGCGCAGCTCGCGCATGAACCTGAAGCCGCCTTCGGACGCCTCACCGCCCACCTTGATCTCGCCGCCGGGCGTGCCGTCGGGGTTCAGCGTGGTGACGCGGCTGGGAAAGCCCTGCACCACGGCCAGCCGCCCGTCCGGCAGGAAGAACAGGCTCTGGGGATTGCTGAACTCGCCAGGGCCTTCGCCCTGGCGGCCCAGCGTACGGACCAGCGAGCCGTCGGGCGCCACGACCAGGACCTGCGCCAGCTGCCGGTCCACCAGGTAGACGTTGCCGTCGGCGCCCAGGGCGCCGCCGGCGACCATGCCCAGCAGCACGTCGTCGTCGTCATCGCCGCCCAGACGCCAGGCTTCCTTCGGATCGACCGTCCGCTGCGCGGGCGCGGCGGCAGGCAGGTTCACGGTGGCAGGGGCGGCCATGGCGGCGGGCACGGCAGCGAACGGGATGGCCGCAAGCACGAAGACGGCGGCCAGGCGCAGTGGGGTCACGGGAACTCCTCGGTCCGTCGGGGGGTCCGGGTCGGGGGCCAAAAAGGTCGAGCCTCCCTTGTACGGCGGGAGGCTCTGTCCGGTTCCCGGCACGTGGTCCGGCCGTCAGCTTCGCGGATCAGGGCAGGCGGCCGTGCGAGCCGTCGCAGAACGGCGCGTGGCCGGTGTGCTTGCACTGGCAGAGGGCCTTGGTGGCCGGCTCGGCCAGTTCGAAGATGGTCGGGCGGAACTCCGAGCCGGCGTGGGCGCCGTCGCAGAAGGGCTGCTTGGCGGACTGGCCGCAGGTGCAGTAGGCGTAGCGGCCGGCAGCCAGTTCCAGCACGGCGGGCCGGCGGGCGGCGATTTTCGGGTCGGTCATGTCAGGCATCTCCTTCGCTTGCCGGGCCGCGCTGCGGTGGGGTGGCGGCCGGTCGGGTACCTTGCGCCGGCCCAAGGTAGCGCCGCCTGCGGCGGGCCGCCCATGCAGGAAGGGGACGTGCGCCGGCGCCTGTCGGACGCGACCCGTGGGCGATGGCGGTGGCGGGAAACGGGTGTTGTTCCTGCCCCCTCCGTGGTCTACTGACGCCGGCATGTGTCCCATCCTGCCCCGCCAACGATGGAGGTCCCCATGGCCCGCTTCAGCGATCTCCTGCCTGCCCGTTCGGTCCGCACGCTGTTGGTCATCCTGGCGATCTCAGCGATCCAGGCAGGGGAGGTGCGCGCCGCCCAGGGCGAGATCGTCATGTGGGGCGAATCCGTGATCCGTGACCGCGCCACGATGTCGGGACTGGTCGCGATCTCCGCCGGCTACGGCTGGAACGCCGCGCTGCGCGCGGACGGCTCGATCGTCACCTGGGGCCGGAACGAATCGGGACAATGCAACGTGCCGGCACCGAATGCCGGGTTCCAGGCGTGCAGTGCCGGCGGGTCGCACGGCCTGGCCCTGCGGGCCGACGGCTCGCTGGCCATGTGGGCCGAGTTCTTCGACGACTTCGGTGAGCCGTACTGCGACTGCAGCCTGCCGACGCCGAATCGGGATTTCACCGCGATCGCCACGGGCTGGCACCATGCGCTGGCCTTGACGACCGGCGGTTCGGTGGTCGCTTTCTGGGAGAACCAGGCCGGGCAATGCAACGTGCCGGCGCCGAACAGCGATTTCGTCGCCGTCGCGGCCGGCAGCGAGCACAGCCTGGGGCTCAAGTCCGACGGCTCCATCGTGGCCTGGGGCCGCAACAGCTACGGCCAGTGCAACGTGCCCGCACCCAACGCCGACTTCGTGGCCGTGGCCGCCGGCGCGTCCAACAGCGCCGGGCTCCGTGCCGACGGCTCGATCGTGGTGTGGGGCAACAACCAGTACGGTCAGCTCCAGGTGCCATCGCCGAACCTGGGGTTCATCGCTGTCCGCGTCGGCAGCGGCTTCTGCGCCGGCCGGCGTCAGGACGGGACCCTGGTGACCTGGGGCCGCAGCGATCACGGCCAATGCGCGCCGCCGCCCGGCGCGGTCTTCGCCGATGTCTCGACCGGCGCGGGCCATGCCGTCGGACTCGAGGCCGACGGCACCGTCGTCACCTGGGGTGAGACGGAGACGGACGCCTGCGGCGTGCCGAGCCTCAACCACGGATTTGCGGCCGTCTCCCGCGGCCAGCGCCACACGCTTGCCCTTGGCGGCGACGGCACCATCGTCGCCTGGGGCGGCAACCTGGCCGGCGAGGGCTTTGCTCCCGAGCCGGCCGGCCCGTACACCGCCATCGCGACGGGCGCCTTCCACAACCTGGCGCTGCGCCCGGACGGGTCGATCCACGCCTGGGGACTCAACAGCGGCTCGGTCGGCGGCATGGGCGGCCCGTGCGACGTGCCCCTGCCGAACCTCGACTTCGTCGCGGTGGCTGCCGGCAACAACCACAGCCTGGGCCTGCGCGGCGACGGCAGCATCGCCGTGTGGGGCGGCAGCAGCCCCGGGCTGCTTACGGTGCCCGCACCCAACAGCGGCTTCACGACAGTGGTGTCCAGCGGTGACCACTGCCTGGCGCTCCGGTCCGACGGCTCGATCGCGGCCTGGGGCAGCAACGTCCGGGGACAGTGCGTCGTGCCCGCCCCCAACGCGGGGTTCATCGCGATCGCCGCCGGCTATCGCCACAGCCTGGGGCTGAAGCGGGACGGTTCCGTCGTTGCCTGGGGCGACAACCTCGGTGGCGAGTGCGACGTGCCTTGGCTCAACTCGGGCTTCGTCGCGGTGTCCGCGTCCGGCAGGCGCAGCCTGGCGCTGGGCGCCGACGGCACCGTGGCCGTCTGGGGTGCGCTGTGGCCTGACGGGTACGACCTGCCGTCACCCAACGAGGGCTTCGTGCGGCTGGCATCGGGCCTGGGCGGCTGCGGCGCGATCAAGGGCCTGGCGGCGCCGACTTCGGCGCCGCCGGTGGCGACGGCGCGCGTCCATGTCGGGAACCACCCGAACCCGTTCAACCCGTCCACGACGATCCGCTTCGAGACGGCCGCCGCCGGCCTGGCCCGGCTGCGCATCTACGACGTCCGGGGCCGTCTGGTTCGCGCGCTGGCCCAGGTCGCCGTGCCGGCCGGCGTCCACGATGTGGCCTGGGACGGGACCGATGACGGCGGGAAGCGATTGCCGTCCGGCGTCTACCTGTGCCGGCTCGAGAACGGATCGGTCGGTGCGGTGGCGCGGCTGGTCATGATCGAATAGGTAACGGGACGGCGATGGGGACCTGCGCCGGCGCAAGTCCCCTCACCACGACCCGACGCGCCCGTCAGGCGCGCCAATCAGAAGTGCCCTTGCCTGCTCTCCAGGTATCCCGCCGCGCGCGGCCGCGCCAGCGCCAGCAGCGCGAAGGCGGCCACGGCGAACGGCACGACGGACGCCGGTTGCCGCGTCACGACGGCGGCGATCACCCCGAATACGGCGACCGACTCGCGCAGGGCCCAGGTGACGACCATCGTGACCTGGTAGGCCGGCAGCAGGCCCAGCAGCGCGCGTTCGCTCTCGGGCAGGTGCGCCGCCGCGGCCGTCTCCGCGGCGGTCGCCTTCTGGCGCGAGCCGTCGATCTTCAGCCGCGGCTTCCCCTGGGCGGGCAGCAGCAGACGGGGCACCAGGAACGAGCCCGCCGCCGCCACGGCTGCCGCCATGGCCAGCACCGCGGTCAGGATCCAGGGGTCCACGGCCGGTTCGGTTGCGCCTGCGGTGGGTTCGGCGTCCCCGATCGCGAACATCGCCACGCCCACGTAGAACACCGTCGCGGCCAGGAACGCGCCCCAGAGCACGTTCAGGGTCCGCGCGCGTGGCGCGACGGCCTTCTGCAGTTCCCGCGAGAGCATGTCCGCCTTCCCTTCGGCCGACGCGCGCCGGCTAGCCCTGGAGCTTCACGTTGAGCAGGCCCGCCAGTTCCGTCACGATCCGGTCGAATCGCGCCAGCGCGGCGTTGATCGCGTCGGGCCTGGTCAGGTCGACGCCCGCCTTCTTCAGGAGGTCCAGCGGCGGCTCGGCGCACCCGCCCGAGAGCATCTGCAGGTAGCCGTCGACCGCGGGCTGGCCCTTGGCCTTCACGTTCTCGGCGATGGCGATGCCGCAACTGAGGCCCGTCGCGTAGCTGTAGACGTAGTACTTGTAGTAGAAGTGGGGGATGTAGGCCCACTCCATGCCGTCGTTCGGGCCCATCGAGAAGCCCGGTCCGTAGTACCGCTGCACGAGGCCGGCATAGGTCTCATCCAGCAGCGCGGCGGTGATCGGCGTGCCCTGCTCGACGAATCCGTGCACGGCGCGCTCGAACTCGCTGAACAGTGTCTGGCGATAGATGGTCGAGCGGATCGTCTCCAACTCGGCGGCCAGGATACCGATGCGTGCGGCCTGCGACTCCGCCTTCTTCACCAGGTAGTCCGACAGCAGTGCCTCGTTGCAGGTCGAGGCGATCTCGGCCAGGAACATCACGTACCGGTGGTCGTGGTACGGCTGGTGCGTCATAGCCAGGTGGCTGTGCAGCGCGTGGCCGTACTCGTGGGCCAGCGTCGACAGGTCGTCGAGGCTGTCCTGGTAGTTCATCTTGACGTAGGGGTGCCGGCCGTAGACCGAGGCCGAGAAGGCGCCACTGTCCTTGTCGCTGCTCGGGTAGACGTCGATCCAGCCGTTGCGCGGATCCAGCCCCTGGTTCAGCATCTCGACGTACTGGCTGCCCAGGGGCGCCAGCGCCGCCGGCAGGATCTCGAGGGCCTTCGCGTAGGGGACATCCATCTCCGCCTCGGCGGTCAGCGGCACGTTCAGGTCGTAGAGCCGGATCTCGTCCAGGCCCAGGACCTGCCGCCGCAGGTCGACGTAGCGGTGCAGCGGCTTCAGGTTCGCGTTCACGGCACCGATCAGGTTGTCGTGCACGGCCACCGGCACGTTGTCCTTGTCCAGGTACGCCTCCAGGGCGGTGTCGTAGCCGCGGGCGCGGGCGAACGTCACGTCCAGCTCGAACTGGCCAGCCAGCGTGGCGGCGAACGCGTGCTGGAACTGCCGCAGCGTCCCGTAGAAGGCGGTCACGGCCTCCTCGCGCACGCGCCGGTCGGACGAGGCGCGGAACACCGGGTAGTTCGACAGCGTCAGCTGCACCTCCCTGCCCTCGGCGTCGTGCACCTTCGGCCAGGCGATGTCCGACAGCAGGGCGCCGAAGGCGTCCTCATAGGGGCTGGGCACCTCGTTGAGGTCGATCTCCAGCCAGAGGTTGTCGCCGGCCAGCTGCAGCACCTTCTCGGCCTCGGGCGACAGCACGCGCGACTTCCGGCGGCGCAGGTTCTCGATGTAGTTGCGGTAGGCCGAGGGTCCATCGGCGGCGGCATAGGCCTTCTTCATCGTTGCGTCATCCAGCGCCAGCAGCTCGCCGCGCAGGAACCCCGCGGCGGCATTCAGTTCCTCGAGCAGCGACAGGCTCAGCTGCTTGCGCGCCTGCAACTCCTGGTTGGTCTGCTCGCTGTCCAGCGCCAGGTTCGCGTACTGGGCGATGCGGCTGGTGCGGTCGTGCAGGTCGAAATAGAGCTTCAGGCAGTTGACCATCGCCGCGGGCTTCTGCAGCGTGCCGGCATAGGCCTTCAACGCCGGCAGGCCGACGCGCACGGCCTTGATCTCGGCCTCCCACGCGCCGACGTCGGCGAACAGCGGCGCCAGGTCCCATTTGTAGGCGTCGGGCACCTGCGCGCGCGTGGCGTTCGCGTCGGGCTGGTAGGGGGGAAGGTCGGCGGCGGATGCCGCGGCGGCGGACGTCAACATGGCAGCGCACACCAGCAGGCAGTGGAACCGGCGCGACATGGGCGGGCCTCCTCGATCGGGTCGGCGGGGGATGTGTTCATGGGCCCATTGTCGCGGCCAGGCGCCGGCATTGCCAGCCTGAAATGGCCGAGGGCCGGGCGCCACGGGAGCCCGGCCCTCGGGTAACACGGTTCCCGGCGGGGCGGGGCTAGAAGCTGACCGCCGCGCTGACGCCCCAGACCAGGGTGTCGCCGTTGCCGCCGGCTTCCTCCACGCTGGTGCTGGCATCATCCATCAGCGTGCTCCAGGTGACGCTCGGTGTGACCGTGGCCAGCGGCGTCGGCTGCCAGGGCACCGCCAGCGTGAAGGCCAGGTCGGTCAGCGAGCTGGCGGTCGTGCCCTCCTCGAGGGCCTTGCTGACGGCCGTCGGGAAGTAGCCCTGCAGGTAGCGGTCCGAGCCGGCGCCCAGGCGGGCGGCCACCTCGACATTTGCGGCCGGCGACAGCGGCAAGCCGTGGCTGACGCCCGCCTCCCAGTACCAGCCCTCGACCTGGTCGACGTCGCGGTACACGGACAGGGTCGGCGACAGCAGCACGCCCGCGCTGGCGCTGGCGAAGGCCTCGGCCGTGTTCTGCTCGCTGGCGTCCGGCAACGCATAGTAGATGAAGCCGACGTCCAGCGAGGCCACCGGCAGGCCCACGCCGTAGCTGACGGTGATGTCGTACTCGTTGAAGCCGCTGGCACCGTCGGCGTCGTCGGCATCGACGTTGCCCCAGACGCTCAGGCCGAAGCCGCCAAGCGACGCGGAGAGCTCCGGTTGCACGACCGGCGCGTCGTTCAGGGTCATCCCGCGCCACAGGTACCGGCCGAACCAGCCCACTTCCGCGCTCAGGTCCACCGGGCCCATGGCCACAGCGACGGCCGGGACCAGCAGCATCAGGCCCAGGACCAGCGTGATGGTCGACTTCATGTTCACAACTCCCGGTTGAACCGTTGGCGGGGGCCGCCTGCGCCGCGAGCGGCGGCGGCAGGGCCCGGATACCGGGTCGTTATCGGCAGGACCGGCCCGGAACTGTAGCCCGGGTGCCGCCGGCCGGAGACCGCACTCAAGATACCCCCGCTGCCTGCCGATCACCGGTGGGCATCGATCAACCACAGCGGAGGCCCCGAAGTGATCATGGAAATCGCCCTGCCCGGACCCGAAGTCCCTGTCATCGACGAATCGCGCCTGCTCTCGGAGTTCGGTGGCGATCGTGAGATCCTCGCGGAACTGCGCGACCTGTTCCTGTCGCAGGCGCCACCCCTGTACACGTCTATCCTCGACGCGATGGACGGTGGCTCTGTCAGCGACCTGGTGCGGGACGCGCACAGCCTCAAGGGCGCCTGCGCCACGTACGGTGCGCCCCGCCTGACCCTGGTCTGCAAGGAGATCGAGCTGGCCGGCAAGGCGAACGACCTGGAGACCGCCCTCGCCTGGCGGGAGGCGTTCGTGCAGGAGTTCGCCGCGCTCAGCGAGGGCATCACGCGCATCGCGCAGGCGTAGCCGGGACAATCCGCAGCGACCGGATCCAAGCTGACGGTGACCGCGGGCAGCGACCGCTCCGGTCACCGTTCCTGCTGTGCCGGCGGGCCGTCGCCCGCGGCAGGTTGAGCCCCGCCGTCCCCGGCATCGTCCGCGGCCTCCTGCACCAGGCTGCGCGTCATCCCCTCGAGCTCGGCGTCCGTCAGTTCCGGCTCGCCCGGCAGGCCGGTGAAGCGCGGCACGCGCAGCGCGCCGGTGATCTTGCGCGCCAGGATGTGGTAGATGTGCGTCTCCCAGTTGACGATGCCCGCGCGCATGTGGAGGTGCCGCAGGTAGGTCAGGAACTTGAGCCGTTCGCGCGGCGTGTAGCCGATGGCGGCCATCGCGTGGGCCAGGTGGGCGTACATGTGGTCCAGCTCGCGCTGCGTCGGCAGCCGCGTACCGCGGTGCGGGTGGTTCGGGCGCGTGCCCGGACCGTGGCCGCGTGGCGCCAGCCCGCGCCCGCGCGCGCCCAGGGCATCGGGCGCGCCGGCGCGCTGCATCGCCTGGCGGATCTCCCAGCCGTACAGCATCACCGCCTGCGCCAGGTTCAGTGACGGCTGCTCCGGCGCCGTGTCCACCGTGGACAGGTGGCGGCAGATGTCGGTCTCGTCGTTGCTCAGGCCGGTCCGCTCGGTCCCGAACATGATGGCGACGCGGCCCTCGCGCGAATGGTCGGCGATGTGGTCGGCCAGTTCGGCCGGCGTCAGCAGCGTGCGCTTGCGAAGCTGCCGTTCGCGCGCGGTGGTCCCCGTCACGACCAGGACGTCGTCCACCGCCGCCATCAGGTCGTCGACCACCTGCGCCTGGTCGAGGATGTCCTCGGCCCCGTGCGCCAGCGCCCGCGCGCTGCGGCCCTTCGGATTGAGCGGGGAGATGAGCCGCAGGTGCCGCAGGCCCATCGTCTTCATGGCGCGGCAGGCGGCGCCGATGTTCATCGGCTCGGTCGGGCGACTCAGCACCACGATGACGTTCGCCAGGGAAGGCTGGCCCGGCCCGTCCATGTTCAGGGGTTGCCGGCCGGGGCGCCGGTGTCCTCGAGCCAGAGCAGCGATTCGATGTGCCCGCTCTGCGGGAACATGTCCAGCACGCGCAGCTCGCGCGGGTGGTAGCCGCCGGCCGCCAGCAGGGCCGCATCGCGGGCCTGGGTTGCCGGGTCGCAGCTCATGTAGAAGACGTGTGCCGGCCTCCGCCGCAGCAACGCGGCGCAGATGTCCTTGCCAAGGCCGGCCCGCGGGGGGTCGACGACACACACCGCACGGTCCCAGGAACCCTCGCCGAGCAGGTCGCCCGGCTTCAGGAGTCCGGCCAGGTCGCCCGGCAGCACCACCGCGCGGCCACGCACCGTGTCGTCGCGGGCGATGTTGTTTTCGGCATCCCGGCAGGCGCCGGCATCCATCTCGGCCAGCGTGATGCGCTCGAAGCGCCCGCCCAGCGCCAGCGTGAACAGCCCCACGCCCCCGTACAGGTCGTACAGGTGGGGCAGGCGGGCCGGCGCCGCCTCGATCCGCTCCAGCCAGCCGCGCACGATGCCGACGGCCGCCTCGGCGACCTCCTGGTTGCCCTGGAAGAACGAGGCCGCGCCGACGCGGTAAGAATGCCCGGCCACCTTGTGCACCAGGTAGTCGCGGCCCCAGGCGGGCCGGCTGTTGAACAGCACACCCTGCAGCCCGGGCGGCAGTTCTCCCGCCTCGAACCGCGCGACCATCTTCTTGAGGATCTTGAGCCGCCCCGGCACGCCGAACAGCGAGACCAGCCAGCCGCCACGCCCGTCCAGACGCACCACGACCTGCTCGACCGGCGGCAGGAAGCGCACCCAGGGCAGGATCACGTCGTCGAACGGCGCCGCCATCACGGGGCACTGCTCGATGCGGACCACGTCGTGCGTGCCGCGGCGGAGCAGTCCGTACGAGCCCGTCGGATGTGCCTGCAGGCGCAGGCTGGCGCGCCACTGCAGCGGGGCGCCGTGCACCGGCTCGCCAAGGATCGGCTCCACGTCGAGCTTGCCCTGGCGCTGGAAGCACTCGCGGACGATGGCCGCCTTGGCCGCCCGCTGGGCCTCGATCGCCAGGTGTTGCAGGTCGCAGCCGCCGCACTCGGCGAAATGCGCGCAGGGCGGCGGGCACCGTTCCGGTCCCGCCTCCAGCAGTTCGCGCACCTCCGCCCGCCGGTACCCGCGGCGCTGCTCGACCACGGCCGCGCGCACAAGGTCGCCCGGCGCCGTCCGGGGCACGAAGCAGGCACCGTCCCCATCGCGCGCCAGGCCGTCGCCACCGGTGACCAGCTTCTCGATCCGGAGTTCGAGGAGGGCGGTGGGCGCAGGGGCGGGATCTTTGGGGCGGGAGGGGTGTTGGCGTTCGGGCTTGTTTGATTTCATCGTGAGGCTAAACTAGCACCCAACCCGGGCGGCGCCAACATCACCTGCGTTGTGCCGTCGAAATTGTGTCTGGCCCCCGAGGCCCAGGATTTGCATACTAAGACATCAAATCATGGAATTGGAAGACAAAAACATGGCCGGCAAACCGGCCTGATTCGCGCCGGACACAATTTCGGCGGCACAACGAGGTGGACGTGCGAGGGGTGAGGGGGTGGACATGGCTGGTCATGGCGGCGCTCCTGCTGCCCATTTCCGCCTGCGCCCCCAAACGCCTGGCCCCCGTCACGAACAGCCCCGTGCCCCGCCCGCCTCGCCAGGCGACCGCTCCGGCGGCCGCATCCGATTCCCTGCGCCTGGCGCCCTCCGCCGCCACGGCGCTGGACAGCCTGCCTGCGGAGTGGCGCGCGTTGCTGGAGCAGGCGGCGGCGGAGGCCGGACCGCCTGCGCCCGGTGGCCCGGCGGCGGGCGCAGGCGCCGACGGCCCTGCCGATGGAGCCTGGCCCGGTGAAGAGGCTGCCGCGCTCGCGCGCACCCAGGTGGGCAAGCCCTACGGCTGGGGCGCCACGGGTCCCGAGCGCTTCGATTGCAGCGGTCTGGCGCTCTATGTGTACCGGCAGCTGGGCATTGCCCTGCCGCGCGTCAGTGCGGACCAGGCCTCCACCGGCGTCCATGTGGATCGTACGGAACTGAGGCCGGGCGATCTGGTCTTCTTCTCCCTGCGCAGCGCGTTCGACCACGTCGGCATCTTCCTGGGCAACAACAGGTTCGTCCATGCGCCGCGGCGGCAGGAACCCGTGCGCATCGACAATCTCGATGACGCCTGGTGGAACCGCGCCTATAAGGGCGCGCGCCGCGTTTTCGGGGGTGACCGGTAGTCTGCCCGGAAGGCCCGTCCGGGGCCGCCCGGCGCCGCATTCTGCAGCCCCGACTCCCCGTGATTTCCCGCCGCTGCCGCGGGCCCCGCGAATCTCTGCCCCTCCGTTCACGAGACTGTTGATGGCATGCATGTTGCCTTTCCCGTCGCGTCCGATTGTTCCCTGAAATGCCTAAAGATCTCCCGTGCTGAGGCGAAACCTCAACGGGATGCGGGCGACGGGGCTCATTGGCCCCGTCAGGCGCCGAAAGCGCAGCCGGTTGAGGGCTGCGGTCCGTGGGCAGGCAGACCGGTGGGTGGGCGCGGTTGGCGGTGCGCAGATGCGGCAACCCGACGTCCGGCGACCAGAAATCTGTCGCTGCCTGCGGCGGAAACGTCCTGAGGCGATCCAAGACTGAGGGTGCGTGCCACATGAGCAAGTCCACGGTTCTTGAGCTTCTCGAACAGATCTCCGAAGCGGTGGTCTTCCTCGACCGCGACGCGCCGGCAGGGTTCTCGGGCATCGCGGAGGATCTGGCGACACTCGGGGCCCGTCTGATCGACGAGGGACACGTGCAGGAGGCGGCGATCTGCGAGAACGCCGCCCACCTGACGGGTGGTCTGGCCGCCGGGCTGGGCAACGCCGAACAGGCGCTGAAGGTGCTCACGGCCGGACTCGACGCGCTGCGGGCCAGCCTCGCGCAGGATTGCCACCCCGAGGACGCCGGCTTCCCGAGCGAACTCTCGCGCGAAGCCGATCCGTCGGGGCCGCCGGTCGCGGTCGAAGGCACGGCTGTCGCCGCGCCGGTCGCGGTCGAGGGTGACGCGGTCACCGCGACCGCTGCCGGGGAACATGCGCCTTCACCGGCGCCCGTGGCTGCGGCACCGGCAGCGGCACCGGAGGCGACGCGTCCACGGACAGCGCCGTCGGCCAGCGAGGTCTTCAGCATGGTCGACGAGTCGATCATGAGCGAGTTCCTGGCGCGCCAGATGGATGTGCTCGAGGAGGTCGAGAAGGAACTGCTGAACATCGAGGACGGCTCGACTGCGGGGGACCTGACCGGCCTGCTTCGCTTCTTCCACACGCTCAAGGGCGAATCCGCGCTGCTCGGCATGCCGCATGTGGCCGAGCTTTGTCACGCGACCGAGGACATGCTGCAGGCCGAGCCGTTGACGGCGTGCGTCGAACGCCTGCTTGAGGTGCGTGACTGGCTGGCGTCCGTGATCCGGCACTACGCGGGCACCGGTGCCGAGCCCGCGCCGGTCTCGCTGATCCTGGACCGCCTGCACGACACCCCGGTACCGTCGCCGGCACCGTCGCCGGTGCCCACGCCGCGTCCGGTCGCCGCGGAGCCGGTCGCGGCATACGAAGTGGTCGCCTATGCCGGTCACAACGTCCACGACAGCGACACCGACCTGATCCACGACTTCGTGGCCGAGGCCGTCGAGCACCTCGACGCGTCCGAGGGCCATCTGCTCGCGATCGAGAAGGACCCTCACCAGTCCGAAGCCCTGAACGCGGTCTTCCGCGCCTTCCACACCATCAAGGGCCTGGCGGGGTTCATCGAGCTAGAGCACATCAAGGATCTGGCGCACAAGGCGGAGAATCTGCTGGACATGGCGCGGCGATCCGAACTGGACCTCGTCGGCGACAACATGGACCTCGTCTTCGAGTCGGTCGATATGATGAAGCGCCTGGTCGAGGCGGTCACCGCGGCCCTCGGCGGCGACGGCAGGCTCACCGAGGAAAGCCGCCTGCCGAGCCTGATGTCGCGCCTGGTGGCGGTCACCGATGCGAAGCGTGCGGCCATCGCCGCCGCGCCGACGCCTCCTCCTTTGCCCGCGCCGGAACCGGCGCCGGCCTCGGCCGACGAACGCGCATCCGCATCGGCGGCGGCAACGCCGAAGAAGCCCGGGACCGGGTTCATTCCCCTGGGAAACATGAAGAAGACGGCGCCCTCCCCGACCGCCGTAGCTCCGGCCACCCCACCGCGTCCGGCGGCGGTCACGGCGGCGGCAGCCCCGGCAACCGTCGCCGAAGGCGATGGCGACGCGCGCAGCGCGAAGGCTCCGGCCAAGGTGCGCGAAGCCATGCGCGTCGACGCGGAGCGCCTCGACCACCTGATCGAGACGATCGGTGAGCTTGTGATCGCCGAGTCGATGGTCAGCCAGTCGCCGGAGATGAAGAAGGCCGGCATGTCGGTGAAGCTGGCCAAGGATCTCGACCACCTGGACAAGATCTGCCGCGAGCTGCAGGAGATCGGCATGTCGCTCCGGATGGTGCCGGTGCGGCCGGTCTTCCAGAAGATGGCCCGCCTGGTGCGCGACCTGTCGAAGAAGCAGGACCGCGAGGTGGAGTTCGTCGTCAGCGGCGAGGACACCGAGCTGGACAAGAACGTCGTCGACAAAATCGGCGACCCGCTTGTGCACATGGTCCGCAACGCGGTCGATCACGGCATCGAGGCCGACCCCAACGACCGCCTGAAGCTGGGCAAGTCGGCGGTCGGTCGCATCGAACTGCGCGCGTTCCACAAGGGCGGCAACATCTGCATCGAGATCGAGGACGATGGCAAGGGCCTTGACCGTGACGCCATCCTGCACAAGGCGATCGCCCGCGGCATGTTGCGCGAGGGCGAGAACCCCAGCGACCGGGATCTCTTCAACCTGATCTTCGAGCCGGGCTTCTCGACGGCGAAGCAGGTCACCGACATCTCCGGACGCGGCGTCGGCATGGACGTCGTTCGCCGCAACATCGAGGAGCTGCGCGGCACTGTCGACATCTCGTCGACGCCGGGCAGGGGTTCCACGTTCAGCATCAAGCTGCCGCTGACGCTGGCCATCATCGAAGGCATGGTCATCCGCGTCGGCCAGGAGCACTACATCATCCCGACGCTTTCGGTCGTGCGGTTGATCCGCCCGCAGCCCGGTGACCTGACCCACGTTTTCGATCGGGGCGAGATGCTCGCCTTCGAGGGCAGCCACCTGCCGCTCTTCCGGTTGTCCGGTCTTTTCGACGTACAGGACGCCAAGGCGCGCCCTGAGGAGGCGATGGTGGTCATCGTCGAGGAAGAGGGCCGCAAGGTCGGACTCATGGCCGACGAGCTGCTGGGTCAGCAATCGATCGTCATCAAGAGCCTGGGCGAGACGATGCAGGGCACCGACGGAGTGGCCGGCGGCGCCATCATGAGCAACGGCAACGTGGCGCTGATCCTCGACATCGCGGGCATCGTGCGCGTGGCGCACCAGGTGGACACCACCTCGCACACACGCAACGGGCGCATCTCCGCCACGGCCACGCTGGACGGTGTCGCGCCGACGCTGGCCGGCCTGCCCGCGGCCGACATACCGGAAGGCACCGAGGCGGTCCTGGCCGCCTATGAACAGGCTGTCCGTTAGGGACGGGAGAGGGCCGCGTCGCGGCGCGGCATAACCGGGGCCCGGCCCCGCACGGAGGTAGGAAATGGCGACGGAATCGGCGACCGCGAGGGTCGCGCAGGCAGGCAAGTTCCTCTCGTTCATTCTCGGCGACGAGGAGTACGGGCTCGAGATCCTCAAGGTCCAGGAGATCAACGGCATGATGGGCATCACCCGTGTGCCGCGGACCCCGGAGTACGTGCGCGGCGTGATCAACCTGCGCGGGCGCGTGATCCCGATCGTGAGTCTCCGTCGGAAGTTCAAGATGCCGGCGGTGGCCGACACCGAGAAGACCTGCATCATCGTCGTGCAGGTCGGCTACGGGGATCGCGAGATCACGATGGGCATCATCGTCGACGAGGTGTCCGAGGTGCTGAACATCGGCGACGGCCAGATTGAGCCGCCCCCGAGCTTCGGCGGCGGGATGGAAGAGGCCGACTTCATCACCGGCATGGGCAAGCTCGAGAACAAGGTCGTGATCCTCCTGGACATCGACCGCGTCATGAGCGGGTCGGAGATGGATGCCGTCGTACAGGCGGCGGGCTAGCAACTGCGGGAGGCCGCCCAGGGGCGGCCGCGCGAAAGGCGCATGACGACGTGACGACGGGACGAAAGGGAACGGCGGTGCTGGAGGCGCCGGCAGCGGCGGGGATGGCCCCAGCCGAGTTGGCGGCGTACCAGAAGCTGCTGTTCGACCAGACCGGCATCGTGCTGCAGGACAACAAGCGCGCCCTGGTCGAGGCCAGGGTGTCGCAGCGCCTGCGCGCCCTGGGTCTGGGTTCCTTCGGCGAATACCTCGAACTGCTGCGCCGCGACCGCAGCGGCGAGGAACTCGTGCAGCTCATCGACGCCGTCTCGACGAACGTCACGCACTTCTTCCGCGAGGACGAGCACTTCTCGTTCCTGTCGGAGGTGGTGGAGGACTGGCTGAAGGCCGGGTCGGACCGCCTGCGGGTCTGGTCGGCCGCCTGTTCGACCGGCGAGGAGCCCTACTCCATCGCGATGACCATGGGTGCGGCGATCGGACGCCGCCGCGTGGACACGAAGATCCTGGCCACCGACATCAGCACCCGCGTGCTGGCCGAGGCCCAGGCCGCGCGCTACCCGGAGACGCGCCTGGCCACCGTGCCCGAGGACTGCCGGAGGTCGTGCTTCACGCGGGTTGCCGTCGACGGTCAGCACCTGTTCGAAGTGAAGCCTGAGCTGCGCGAACTCGTCATGTTCCGCCGCCTCAACTTCAAGGCGATTCCGTACCCGATCCGCGGCGTCTTCGATGTCATCTTCTGCCGGAACGCGATGATCTACTTCGATCGACCGCAGCGCGAGCGCATGGTCAGGGAATTCGCGCGGCTGCTCAGGCCGGGCGGGTACCTGCTCGTGGGCCACGCGGAGACGCTGATCGGCATGTCCGACTGCTTCCGCGTGATCCGACCTTCGATCTACGAACGTCTCAAGGACGGGGTGAGAACTTGACTCAAGTCATGGAAAGACCCGGCCAGGTCCTGCGTGCCAGGCGCAGCATCTGCGTGGACATCAGCGACATGAAGATGTCGCGCAACCGCGAGGACGTGCTCGTCACCTACTCGCTGGGATCGTGCGTGGGTCTGACGCTGTACGACCCGCTGGCGGGTATCGGCGCCATGATCCACTGCATGCTGCCGATGTCGAAGATCGACCCGGAAAAGGCGCGCCTCAAGCCGTCGATGTTCGTGGATACGGGCGTCGCCGCCATGCTCCACGAGATGTACCAGGCGGGCGCCCAACGCCAGAACCTGATCGCCAAGGTCGCCGGTGCGGGCTCGCCCCTGGGCAAGGAAGAGACCTTCCGCATCGGGCAGCGCAACTACACGATCCTGCGGAAGTTCCTCTGGAAGAACAACATCCTGATCGCCAAGGAGGACGTGGGCGGCTCGAAGGCGCGCACGCTCTATCTCCACATGGCGGACGGTCGCACGACCGTCAAGTCGGAAGGCCAGGAGGTGGAGCTGTGAGCGAGCGCGAAGCCATTCTGGCGAGGATCCAGACGGTGCCGTCGCTGCCGTCGGTCGTCATCAAGCTGCGCCAGTACCTCAACGAGCCGGACGTGAACTTCGACGCCCTGGCCCGGATGATCGAGTACGATCCCGGCCTGACCGCGAACGTGCTCCAGCTCTCGAATTCGGCCTACTTCGGCTGGTCGAAGTCGATCCGCACCGTCAAGGAAGCCATCGTCCGGCTGGGCACCAACCGCATCTTCCAGATGGTCCTCTGCATGTCGGTGGCCCCGCTCGTGCGCAAGCCGATCAAGGGCTATGACATGGATTCGGAGAGCCTCTGGCGCCACTCGATCGCGACGGCCATCTGCGCCGAGCTGGTGGCGGCGCAGCTCGAGCTCAACTGCCGCGGCGAGGCGTTCACGGCGGGCCTCCTGCACGACATGGGCAAGATCGTGCTGGGCACGTTCGTCGAGGTCGACGACGAGCCCATCAAGGAGATCATGCGCATGGACCGCCTCGCCTTCAACGAGGCCGAACAGATGGTCCTGGGCATCGACCACGCCGAGGTGGCAGCGGCGCTGTTGACCTCTTGGAACCTGCCGGACGACGTTGCCGAGGCCGTGCGCTGGCATCACCAGCCGTCGAACGCCAGCGAGGGCTGCCGCGAGTTGGCGGACCTCGTCCATGTCGCCGACATCCTCTGCCTGGACTTCGGGTTCGGCGGCGGCGCGGACGGACTGAGTTACCGTCTGGACCGGGCTGCGAGCGAGCGCCTGGGTCTAGGCGTGGGCGTGGCCGAGAAGGTCGGGGCCGAGGTCCTGACCGCGGTGAACGAGCTGGATACCATGTTCCAGACAGTCAGGGAAGGTGAAGGCAATGGCGTTCAACATTCTGCTCGTTGACGACTCGGTCACCGTCCGGGCCGTGATCAGCAAGGCCCTGCATCTGGCCGGGGTCGACATCAATCTCCTGTACCAGGCCGGCAACGGGCAGGAGGCGCTGGAGATCCTCGAGGCCGAGTGGATCGATCTCGTGCTCTGCGACATCAGCATGCCGATCATGGACGGCGAAACGATGGTGGCGCGCATGGTGGACAACGGCATGATCAGGACCGTACCGGTGGTGATCGTCTCCTCGGCCGGCAGCGAGCCGCGCATCCAGCGCCTGAAGGACATGGGCGTCCGGGACTACATCCAGAAGCCCTTCACCCCGGAGCGCATTCGCGAGGTCGTCGACAACGTGACGGGGGTGGCGAGCCATGCGTGAACAGATCCTGGCGGCCGTCAGCACGACCTTCCTCGAGGTGGTCGAGCAGCTGACCTTCATGTTCGGCGAGCCGGTCCACAAGTCCACGTTGCTGGACGCCGATGGCGACTACGTCCTGGCGCAGATCTCGTTCACCGGCGACGTCGCCGGCACCTTGTCGTTGGCTGTGCCCGGCGAGTGCGTGCCAGAGATCGCTGCCAACATCCTGGGCCTCGAGCCCGAGGAGATCGAGGCTGATGCCATGGCCCCGGACTCGCTCGGCGAGCTGCTCAATGTGATCTGCGGCCACGTCATCATGGCGATCGCCGGCAAGGGGGCCGATTTCCGGCTGGGCAGCCCGTGGGTGGTCGAGGCTACGCCCGAGTTCCTGGCGGCACGTGTCGACGACCCGGACTGGCTGGGCTTCATGCTCGAAGAGAACGCGGTTCTGCTCGGCCTGGTCACGGAGTAGCACCTTGAAGACGATCCGCGTCCTCATCGTCGACGATTCGCCGACCGTCTGCGCGATCATCAGGCGCGGGTTGCAGGCGGCCGAAGGCATCGAGGTCATCGGCATGGCGCCCGACCCGTACGTGGCCCGCGACCTGATCGTCAAGGACCCGCCGGACGTGGTGACCCTTGATATCGAGATGCCGCGCATGGACGGATTGACGTTCCTCGGCAAGCTCATGAAGCACTTCCCGCTACCGGTGGTCGTGGTCTCGACCCTGACACAGGCCGGCAGTTCGAAGGCTCTCGAAGCCCTCTCGCGCGGTGCCGTCGAGGTGGTCGGCAAGAACGTGAGCGAGGACCGCCGCCAGGCGTTCGTCATCGAACTGGTCGGCAAGGTGCGTGCCGCGGCGCGGGCGCAGGTGCGAGGACGGACGCCGGCACCCGCTGCACCGCCCACCGGATCGCTGGCCCCGCTGCGCGCCGGCGGCCGGCACCTGCTGGCGGTCGGCGCCAGCACCGGGGGCACCGAGGCCCTGGCGCGCATCCTCGAGCGCCTGCCCGAGAACACACCGCCGACGGTCATCGTGCAGCACATGCCGCCCGTCTTCACGCGCCAGCTGGCGGCGAGGCTGGACGGTCTGTCGGCGATGACGGTGCGCGAGGCGACGGACGGCGAGACCCTGACCACGGGGCTGGCCCTGCTGGCGCCTGGCGATCGGCACCTGATCCTGCGCCGGCAGGGTGCCACCTACCGCGTGGAGCTCAAGGATGGGCCGAAGGTGAGCGGACACAAGCCGTCCGTCGACGTCCTGTTCCGGTCGGTGGCCGAGGCGGCGAAGGCCGACGCTGTGGGCGTCATCCTGACGGGCATGGGCGCCGACGGAGCGCAGGGCTTGCTGCAGATGCGTCAGGCCGGCGCCGAGACCATCGGCCAGGACGAGGCCTCATGCATCGTCTACGGGATGCCGCGCGAGGCCGCCCTCCTGGGGGCCGTCGGCACGGTGGTGCCCCTCGACCGCATCGCCGAGCGCATCTGCCGCTCCTGCGAGGCCGTCCGCGCCTGAGCCGGGGATCGCGTCCGCGCGTCCCGCCCCGGAACCAGCGGCGACGTCGTCCCGACGCCAACGCCGCTGCAGCCAATCGGCGCCGCCGGAGGTGGAACTGATGACGGCGACGATTCCCAGGGCCAGCACGGCCAGGATCGTCAACGCCAGCGGGATGAATTGCAGGGGCATGGGGGACTCCACGGATGCGGAGCCGGCGGCAGGCCGGCGGTCCGTGGCGATACGTTAATCACGGCGGGACGCCGACGCCTCAGGGCGCGATGAGCGTGATGGTTCCGTCCCCGTACGGCGTCTTGCCGACGTAGTCGATGCGCTTGCCGGGATCCAGGATCCAGGCCACGAAGTCGTCCGCCGCCGGCACCTGGTAGAGGAACGTCTTCGTGGGCGCCACGTGCGGGTTGAGCTCGATGGCGTTGAAGAGCGTGCGCAGGTTGTTGATGACCTCGGTGACGGCCTCGACCACGGGTTCCTCCGCGGCGCCGGACGCGTACTGGTTCTGCAGGCTGGCCGGCGGCAGCAGGATGAGCTTGCCGCCGATGTAGAGCGTGGCCGCCAGGTCGGTGATCACCGCGCCCTCGACCTCGTAGTCCTTGCCCTGCAGGAACGTGATGTAGGCGCCGGGCTCGGGATTGCGCAGGTCCCAGCCCTGGCCGCGCTTGAACACGGGCTTCTCCCCGATCAGCATCTCGATCAGGTCGAAGATCTCCGCCTGCTTCGGGAACACGAGGGCCACGGCGATCAGCCTTCCTGCCAGATCAGGATGACATGGGCCGACAGGCCCTTTTCGCCGCGCACGGTCTGCGCCATGCCCTGGATCCCGGCGGCGAAGAACTCGAAGCAGCCCTTGCCCTCCATGAACAGAGGCAGCCCCAACTGCACCGTCTGCCCGGCCGCGGCGCGGCTGGCCTTGAGCACGCCGGCAGCGACGTTGGCGATCTCGCCCAGCGCATCGGCCATGTCCGCCATGGCGGGATCCTCGTCCTCTTCCATTGCGAAGAGGTTGCGGGTCAGCGCCTCGCAGCTGGCGCGGCTGCCCATGACGGCAAGCTGCCAGCCTCCCGTCTCGGAAGTGAGCGCGATGCTGCTGCCGTACTCGACTTCGGCATCGCGGGGATCCGAGGGATTCGAATCGACACTCAGCTCCAGGTTCATCTGGATCGCGCATGTGTCGATCACGGCCCTGACTGCTTCCTGCAGGACCTGGGTGGGCACGGACCGTCCCGTCGCCGCGGGACCTTCGTACGTCTGGGTGGACATGAGCCGTTCGCCTCCGTCGCGTTGGCCATACTGCCAGATCAGGACCAGCTGCATGAGTTCCCCGTCGGGGGCCCGCAGCGTCTGGCCGATGGCGTTCACATTACGCGGAAAATACCGGACCCAGCTGTTGCCCTTCAGGAAGATCGGCAGGCCCAGCTGATAGTGTTCGCCGGCAGTGCGCTCGCGCATGGCCTTCCACACGCCGGCGGCGACGTTCGGGATCTCCCGTAGCCCGTCGCCCATGTCCTCGAGACCGGGCTTCTCGTCGTCGTCCATCGCGAACAGAATGCGCGTCAGCTTCCTGGCGGTATCCTCGGGGAAGCCGCAGGCGAACTGGTAGTTGACCTGGTCGTTGGCGACGGCCAGCGTACTCCCGTAGGCGATCAGGTCCGGATCCGGCGTGCCGGGCATGCCGACCAGTTCCAGTTCCATCCCGAACTGGACCTGGAAGGTCTGCCGGAACGCCGACACGGCTTCCTGCAGCGCCTCGAGCTTCGACATCAGGTCGGTCGGATCCTCGACCCGACGCATGCGCGCAAGCGTGATCACTGGACGAACGCTCCCAGCACCTGGGCCATGTCCTCGGCCGTGAACGGCTTCGCGAGCAGGAACATCGCGCCGCCCTCGGTGGCCAGGTCGACCATCTCCTTGGTGCTCTCGGACGTGACGAACCCGAACGGGATCTCGAAGCCGCCGGCGTTCAACGCCGACAGGAACTCGATCCCCGTCATCTCGGGCATGTGCCAGTCCGAGAGGATCAGGTCCGGCTTCTGTGCCTTGACGACGTCGAGCGCCTCACGGCCGTTCTCGGCCTCGAGGATCTCGTGGCCCTCGAAGCCCGCCTGGCGGATCGTGCGCGAGACGATGCGCCGCATCGCGCGGGAGTCGTCCACCACCAGAATCTTCATCGTGCAAGCCTCCTGCGTATCGTCTGTGTGCCCGCGGCCGCCGTCCGGCCGGGGTACGCCGCTCCCGCGCGGCAGGACAAGGCGCCCGCCGGACCGGGTGCGAGCCCGTTCCGGCTCAACGGGTTCATCGGTTGGAGCGGCCGCCGATTTAGGTTTTTCTTCAGGAAAGGGCCCGGATCAGGCTTCGGGGGCAATGACGCGCCGCACGGCGGCGTCGGCGGCCTCGCGGACGGCGTCCTCCAGGCCCATGGCCTCCGAGAGGCGCAGCAGGTCGATCCCCCGGGCCGCCAGCGTGGGGCGGGGGGAGCGGATGGAGCAGCAGTCGCGGTAGGGCCGAATGGAGGTCTCGAACAGGCCCGTCCGGTGGCTCCAGGCGGTGATCTCGTGCTTGTCCAGGCCCACCAGGGGCCGCAGGATCGGTAGGCTGATGTCCGGGCTGATGGCCGCCAGGTTGTGCAGGGTCTGGCTGGCGACCTGGCCCAGGCTGTCGCCGGTGACCAGCGCCAGGCACTTGTGGCGGCGGGCCAGCCGGGCCGCCGTGCGCACCATGAAGCGCCGGAACATCACCATGTCGTGGCTGTCGTCGATGGCGCCGATGGCCCGCATCTCGTAGGGCACGACCGGCACCAGGTACAGGTGCAGGGGCATCGGCGACCAGCGCGCCAGCAGCGCGGTCAGGTCCTCGATCTTGCCGGTGTCGGCTTCCTCCGGCGTGCGGCCGCTGTGGAAATGGACGAAGTCGCAACGGCTGCCGCGGCGCATCAGCATCCAGGCCGCCACGGGCGAGTCGATGCCGCCGGACAGCAGCACGAGGCTGCGCCCGCTCGAGCAGGCCGGCAGGCCGCCGAAGGCCTGCTCCTTCAGCGCGAACACGAGCACGCTGGCGCGTAGCACCAGCACGTCGATCGTGAAGTCGGCGTCGACCATCCGGCCGGGCACGCCGCTGCGCTGGTGCACGGCGGCGCCGGCGACGGCGCCGATCTGCAGGCTGTTCAGGCCGAAGGTCCGGTCGCTGCGCCGCGCGTGGATGCGGAAGTTGCGCGCGCGGCCCAGCCCCTCGTCGGCCAGCTGGCACGCGGCCTCGCAGACGGCCGTCAGGCGCGGTTCGCGGCCGGCGTCCAGGTCGTCGGCCAACTCGGCGTCGAGCGGCCCGCGGTCGAGCTCGATCGCCGGCGACACCCACTGCAGGCCGAACACCCGGTGCAGCCGCGCGGCCGCCTCCGCGGTCCGCGTCTCGTCGTGCAGCCGCACCAGCAGCCGGCTCTCGACATGGTGGATGGTCACGCCGCCGAGGCCCTTGAGCATCGCCTGCATGTTGTTCAGCAGCTTCCGCAGGAACAGCTTCCGGTTCCGCCCCTTCAGGGCGATCTCGGAGTACGTGCAGGCAATGACAGGCGTCGGCAACGACATGGTTCTCCCGCTTGATTCCCGCCCGCGCGGCTGTATCGTGGGCGCTGACCGGGTCCGCCGCCCGGCCTGGACCCAGAATGGACCTGCCGGCGCCGCCACGCAAGGCGCGCCGCCCCACGGAAGGACGAACCCATGCTCGAAGCCGCCGGAGTCAGCCTGGACCTGGCCGGGACCGAAGCGTTCCTCGGCCGCGACCGCCTGGAGGCGCTGGCCCCCCGTGTGGCTGAAGCCGCCCGCAGCCTGGCCCACGGCACCTGTGCAGGGCACGAGTTCCTGGGCTGGCTGGACCTGCCGTCGCGCATCGGCGAGCCCGAGTTCGTCGCCTGCGACGCGGCTGCCGCGCGTGCCCGCGCCGATGCGCAGGCCGTCGTCGTGGTCGGCATCGGCGGCTCGTACCTGGGCGCGCGCGCGGTGCTCGACGCGCTGCCGCCGGCGCCCGGCGTCGGCGTGCCGCTGCTGTTCGCCGGCACCGGCCTGTGCTCGGCGTCGCTGGACGGCGTCCTGCGGGCGGTCGCGGACCGTGATTTCCGCGTCTGCGTGATCTCCAAGTCCGGCACCACCGTTGAGCCCGCGGTCGCGTTCCGCGTGCTGCGCGGCCTGCTGCGGCAGCGCTACGGAGACAAGGGCGCGGCCGCGCGCATCACTGCGGTGACCGACGCCCGCCGGGGCGCGCTGCGCCAGCTGGCCGACGCCGAGGGCTGGGAGACGTTCGTCGTTCCCGACGACGTGGGCGGCCGCTTCTCGGTGCTGACGCCCGTGGGCCTGGTGCCGCTGGCGATGGCCGGCGTGGACGTGCGCGGCCTGGTCGCCGGCGCGCGCGCCATGCAGTCGGCCTGCGCCGGCGAGGGCCTGTTCGACAACCCGGCCCACCTCTATGCGGCGGCGCGCTACGCACTCTGCGAACAGGGTTTCACCACCGAGGTGCTCAGTTCGTTCCACAGCGGCCTGAAGACGCTGCAGGAGTGGTGGAAACAGCTCTTCGGCGAAAGCGAGGGCAAGCAGGGCCGGGGCATCTACCCGGCCTCGGCGGTCTTCACCACCGACCTCCACAGTCTCGGCCAGTACCTCCAGGAAGGTCGCCGCAACCTGCAGGAGACCTTCCTCTGCGCCCGCAGCGCCGTGCCGGGCCTGGTCGTCCCGGCCGATCCCGGAGCCGACGCCGACGGCCTCGGCTACCTGGCCGGCCGTCCCTTCGACGAGATCAACTGGACCGCCTTCGAGGCCACCCGCCAGGCCCACATCCAGGGCGGGGTCCCCTGCCAGGCCATCGGCGTGGATCAGGTCACGCCGCACACGGTCGGCGCGCTGATCTACATGTTCGAGAAGGCGATCGGCATCGGCGGGCTGCTGCTGGGCCTGAACCCGTTCGACCAGCCGGGCGTGGAGGCCTACAAGCTGGAGATGTTCCGGCGTCTGGGCCGGCCGGCCTGACCGCCGGTTTGCCCGGACCGGAACGGTGGGCTATTTTTCGCGACGGCCCGCCGGCCCGTGGCCGGGGTCCCGAACCTGCTCCGAACCGAGGAGATGCCCCGTGAAGAAGCTCGCCTGCAAGACGTCGCTGTTGGTGCCCGTGCTGGCCGTCGCCCTGACCGGTTGCGGCGACAAGGCGGGCGGCAACGCCCAGGCCACTGCCGGCACCCCGCCTGCCGCCGTCCCTGCCGCCGCCCAGCCAGCGGCCATGCCCGGCACCTGGCAGGGCACGGTGGCCGAGACCATGGACTCCGGCGGCTATACGTACGTGCTGCTGGATACCGGCGCCCAGCAGATCTGGTGCGCCACCACCCAAACCCCGGTGGCGGTGGGTGACAAGGTCACGGTCCCCCAGGGCCAGATGATGGTCGATTTCCGCAGCGCCACGCTCGACCGCGTCTTCCCTGAGATCTACTTCACGAACGCCGTCTGGCAGCAGGGCAGCGAGCCCCAGGGCGGCGGCATGCCCGCAGGCCAGCCCAGCGACCCGCACGGGGGTACGGACATGGGCATGGGCGGCGCTCAGGCCGGGGGGCCGGCCGGCGGTGGCAAGCTGGCGCTGGACGATCAGCACGTGTCCGGCATCCAGAAGGCGGCTGGTGGCTACCAGGTCGGCGAGATCCACGCCCGGAGCGCGGAACTTGGTGGCAAGGCGGTCAAGGTGCGCGCCCGCGTGGTCAAGTTCACGCCGAACATCATGGGCACCAACTGGGTCCACATCCAGGACGGCTCGGGCGAGGGAGCGACGGTCGATTTGACCGTGACCACAGCCGAGATCGTCGCCGTCGGCGATGTCATCGTGGTCGAGGGCGTGCTGGCGGTGGATAAGGACTTTGGGGCCGGCTACGTGTATGCGGCCATCATCGAGAAGGCGACGGTGACGAAGGAGTAGCGACGCGAACGGCGCCCAGGTCCCGTCATCGCCACGTACAAGAACGATCCCGGGCTGTCCTCGCCCCTTCGGGGCTGCGGATTGCGCGGGATCGTTCTTGTACGTGGCGATGACGCGCCGGCCGAGCTTCGCGTCGCTGCTCCTTCGTCGCCGGCGCCTTGCGAAGGGGAGACGGCGGAATTCTGGCGTGACGGGGCGGGGTGCGTGAGGTAGATTACGGGCATGAGTGACGCCGACAAGCTTGCCTATCTGGATAGCCTGCCGTCCAAGCGGCGACCGCCGAAGCGCGTCGTGGTGGCCATCGCCGGCGCGGTCGTGGTGGTGGCCGTGCTGGCGGTGTTGTCGACCTTCCGCAACCCCGTGGTCGGCCGCGCGAACATGCTCGGGCTGTGCCTCGAGGTGAAGGCCGAGAACGTGGCGCGTGACGAAAAAGGGGCGGCACTGGCGCGCGTGCTCGTGGCCACGCCCGACAGCACCGAGGTGGAGGTCCTGCTGCCGCCGCCGCTGCCGCGCCCGGGCGATTTCCTGCCGCTGGTGGTGGACAGCTACAAGAAGGGCAACAAGGACTATGCGGTGGATGCGGCTCGGTGGGCCGCGGAGGGGCCGCTGTAGGGGGAGCGTGTGAAGGGGTTCCGGCGCGCTGTCCTCGCCCCTTCGGGGCTGCGGATTGCGCGCCGGAACCCCTTCACACGCTCCCCCTGCACCGGCCCTCCGCGGACTCGGGTGTTGCCCGCGTTTGCCGGCCGCGAGCGGGGCAGCTTTGGCGTCGCCGCACCAGTTTGGGGCGTTTCCTGCGGGTGGCGCGGCCACCGTGGCTGATTCGGTTGCGGCGTTTCCTACAAGTGGCGGTGCCGGCAACGTCCGCACATGGAGAAAACCGCGCAATCCGCAGCCCCGAAGGGGCGAGGACAGCGCGGTTTTCTCCATGTGCGGACGTTGCCGACGAACGCCCTAGCTGTGCTTCTTCAGGTAGGAGGCCACGCCGTCCGCCGTCGGCTTCATGGCCTCGTCGCCCTTCTTCCAGTTCGCCGGGCAGACCTCGCCGTGCTGCTCGAGGTGCTGCAGGGCGTCGACCAGGCGGAGCATCTCGTCAACGTTGCGGCCCAGGCCCAGGGCATTGACCGTGCTGTGCTGGATGATGCCGTTCTTGTCGATGAGGAACGTACCGCGCAGGGCCATGCCGCCCTCGAGCAGCAGGCCGTAATCCTGGCTGATCGTCTTCTGGAAGTCGGCCACCAGCGGGAACTGGATGTTGCCGATGCCGCCGTTCTCGGGTTTCGTGTTCTTCCACGCCCAGTGGCTGAAGTGGCTGTCGGTGCTGACGCCGATGACTTCGCAGTTCCGCTTCTTGAACTCGGCAAGGGCCTTGTCGAAGGCGATGATCTCGGACGGGCACACGAAGGTGAAGTCCAGCGGGTAGAAGAACATCACCACGTACTTGCCGCGGAAGTCCGCCAGACTGAACTCCTTGTTGAAGCTGTTGTCCGGCATGACGGCCGTCGCGGTGAAATCAGGGGCCTCGCTGGCCACCAGGGGCACGGGGATGAAATCGAAGTCCATGTCGTCCATCTCTTTCTGCTCCTCTCTTCTTGGTCATGAAACAGGCGCATTCCGCGCCGGGTGAAAGCCGCTATGCGGTCATGGTTGCCCATGGCCAACTCGAGGTTCTTCTGGACCGCAATCCCCCCCGACCACGCTTGCGGCGGGACGACAGTCGGCGCAGAGACCGACGTATTCCAGCCGTCGGCTTTCGATCAGGAAGCCCGGCGGGACCTGTTCCGGCACCGGAAGAGCTTGGCTTGGGACGTCACTCACGTTGCCGCATCGCCGGCAGCGGATGTGGTCGTGGGGCGCCGGGGCTCCATCGTAGCGGGCTCCCGGTTCAGAACCGGGGAGCTTGACCACGCGGCCCTCTGACACCAGGACCTCCAAATTCCGATACACGGTGCCAAGGCTGATCCGGGGCAGCGTACGCCTGACCCGGTCGAAGATCTCGGCTGCCGTCAGGTGTTCCCGCGAAGCCGCGAGTTCGGCCAGGACCAAGGACCGCTGCGGTGTCTGGCGATGCCTCCGGGCGCTCATGCCGTCCAGGCGGCCCTTGCGGGCCAATGTTGGCTCTCCCGGCCGCTTGTCCATACTTCCAAACAAACAGTAATGATTACCAATGTCAAGGACCATTGGCGACATGAATCGCGAAGATCAATGGAGAAGCCCCAGGCCGGAACCAGGGGCTTCAGGTCGAACCTGCGGGAAACGGTCAGATCACCAAGACACGACCGTTCCGATCGAGACGCCGAAGGGGTTGTCGTTCGTGGAGGGGTTTGCGCCCGTCCCGGCGATCGAGGCGCCGTTGACGCCGTTGACGCCGGTGCCGAAGCCGGTGTCAGCCCCGGCGAGCGTGATGTTCGTCGCGTCACCGTTGCTGACCGAGGCGTACTGTGCATAGAGGCGCACATTCTTGCCGAAGATGCGCTCGACGCCGAACGCCATCATCGTCGCCTTGGTGTCGCTCTCGTCGTATGCAGCCGTGGCCAGATCATCCTTCGCGTCGGTGCGCGCATCCTTCACGAAGAACGCACCTTTGACGTCCCACTTGTCATTGACATGGAACGTGGCGCCTGCGCCCAGCACCGTGTACGTCCACTCGTCGATGACGAAGTCCGGAGCAGTACCCGTCCAGTCCTGTTCGGTCGCTGACTGGAACAGGGCACCCAAGTCGAACTGCTCGCCCGTGTACTTGGCGGCCACGCGCATGGCCATCGGGCCGTCGGCGTACTTATCGACGTTGTTGACGGTCGTCTTGTCACCGCTGCCGGCCGACATGGCTTCGTAGCCGACGCCGACCATGAACTCATCACGCGTGTAGCTAACCATGGCGCTGATCGCGGTCTTGGCTTCGGCGGCACCCAGGTCCGCTTGGTCGAATTGGTAGGCCGCGAAGACGCCGAACCCACTCCATTCCGGGGACTTCCAAGCCACGATCTCCGTCAGTCGCCGGTCCCACTTCTCCTTCTCGTTGTTGTGCGTATTGTTCGTCAACATGCGGAAATCGGCCAGTTGATCGGGGAACATCTCGACCTTGCGCCCGAGCGATTTGAACGGCGTATCATGACGCCCGATCAGAAGAGAGCCGGCGTCCTTGTGCTTGACACCCACGAACGAGTTGCGCGTTGACAGCGTGGTGCCGCTGTGGGTGATGGTCTGGGTGTTCGTCACCGGTACCAAGATCGATTCGCCCGGCGCCTCCGGATCGTCTTCCAGCCTGTAGGTCGTCGTCGTTATGCTCTCGGTCGACTTGAACGAGCCCGTCAGATCCAGCGTCGATTCGAACTGCCAGAACGCCGTGAACTCGTCGTTCAACGGGCTGGTGCCCTTGAACCCGAAGCGCGACGTGTTGCTCGACACGCCGAGCTGGCTGTCGTTGCCATTGCTGAGGGAATTGACAGAGGCATGGGCCACGCCATACATCGTCCATGCCTGGTCACCGGCAAACGCGGAGCTGGCCATCAGCAACGTCAGGGTCGACAAGGTGAGCAGCAGCTTCTTGAACAATTCGGACCTCCTTGATCCACCGGGGCTGATCCGGTCTGTGAGTACGCGGAATCGGTTCGTCCGTCTACTCGGAACGGATCCAACCGACCATCGTCCTGGTTGGCATCCAGCCGGTCCCGCACGACTGTTGACCGCCCCCTTGGCCCAACCTCATGTTCCGGGCTGTGCAGTGCTGGCCCTTGGGAGGGGATCCGTGAAGTCTGCACAACCCGTGCCAGCGCGGATCTTCCGTGCGGCCGGAAATGGTTGTCAATAGGAATATTGGCAGCCGATGTCCATGGTCGGCAAGATCGGTCCCCCCGCCGAGACCAAAGCGAAGGCGGGGCCTCACGGCCCCGCCTCCCGGATTCCGCCCAACGATGGTGTCGAGGGTCCGTCGAGCGTCAGTTGAAGTCGTAGCGGATCGACACCTGCGTGGCCCACCAGCCGGCTTCACCGTCGTAGTCGCCCTGCGGACGGCCGGTGATGAAGTACGGGCCGTCGTTCAGGAACCGGGCGTCGAGCTGGGTGTCGATGTGCAGGTCACCGAAATTGAAGCCCGTGCCGAGGTAGGTGCGGGTGTTCGGGCCGTACGCCTTGTGGAGGTAGTTCGGCGCAGCCGTCGTCGTGGTGCCGCTCAGGAACGAGCCGGACTGATCCCATTCCTCCGAATACCACTCGCTGACCATGCCCACGCGCACGTCCAGCCACTTCTTGACCTCGCCCTCCAGGCCAGCCTTGATATAGGGAACCACGTTGAACTGGCCCTCTTCGGTGACGGTCCGCAGCGTCAGCGGCGTCGCGTTGGGCGCCGAGTAACGGGACTCCTCGCCGGTGTACGAAACGAAGCCCAGTCCGAGGTCGGTGACGGTCATGACCCGCTCGGAGGCCTGGTAGTTGGTCCCGACGCCGAGGTTGAACCGCGTGCCGGAATTGTCCCATTCGTACTCGTCGTAGAAGCCCATCGTGTTGATCGGGCCGCCAGCGGTCGACGCGAAGTTGAACGGCGTCTTCTGGATCGTCGTCAGCGACATGCTCTCGAAGGACACGTGGGGGATCACAGTCCACTTCTCGTTCATTTCGTGCCAGTAGCGCAGACGAACGTCGAAGTCGAAGCTCCCGTCGGAAGCCGTCCGGTCGAAGGCGCGGAAGACATCGTTGTCGACGTCGCTCAGGAACTGGTCGTACGCGTTCCGCTCCTCGGTGAACGAGGTCATGCCGAAAGCGGCGGCAGCATCGAGCTTGCCTTCCATGGCCGTGACGCCGAACGCCGCTTCAAACCGGTTGTAGGAATTGTCGTAGTTCGGGTCGGAGAACTCCTGCGGGGAGTCCTCCTGGCTGTCGCCATGGCCCCACATGCTCAACCGAAGGCCGATCGGCATGTCTGCCAGCTGCTGGCCGTAGAAGAGGTTGATGCGGTTCCGCAGCCAGATGTTGCCGCCGTCCTTGTCGTCGGGATCCGTGCCGAAGCCGACATAGGACGAGTAGGCGTCGAAATAGGCGCCGAGGACCGACTCGCCGATCTTCCAGTGACCGCCGGCAACACCGAACGTGCCTTCGCTGACGTGGCCCCCCATGACGTTCGGATACATGTTGATCGTGGAAGGATACAGCCAGATGTTGTGCTCATCCTTGAGCATTTCGTTGTTCTCGCCCATCGTGGTCACGCGGGTCTCGGTGGCCGTCGCCGCCGTCGCGATCACAAGCGAAAGGACGAAGAACACCAGTAGCGCCTTCTTCATGAGTCCGTTCCTTTCCGTTGGCACCCAGGGTCACCGAATGGGGGTGGTTATCGCGCCTGCAGTCCCAAGGGACAGCGAATCCGTGCAGCCCGCGTGCACCGATACGCCGAGCGGTTACGTACCACCCCGGCGTTCCCCCAGTTCTTCTCCCACAAGTCCGGCCGCCATGGCCGGGACCTCCGTGCCCCGAAAGTAGAGGGCTTTGTGGACCTGTCAACGATTCTGTGTCCGATTGGCTAGGGGCCGGCACATTTAGCATGGAACAAGAGATCAATATTTAATACACAGGGGAGAATTCAACGGCCGCGATCGCGTCTTGGCGCGAACAAGGACGTGAATCGCGGCCATCAGACGGAACGCAACGCCAGAGCGGGCGTCGTGAGCCGGCGACCGCATCGGTGCGATCCGCTGAGCTCGGCCCTTCCCGTTCGGGCCGGGCGCAGCTAGAATCGCGGGACGTCGGCCCGGATCTTCCGAGCGGGGAAGCCACGAATCACATCCGTCCGGAGGAATCGTCCTGACGCCCATCACCCGCCCATCAGCCGTCGGCCGACGCCCGCATATCGCGACCCTGAGTCTGGCGACGCTACTGTTTCTTGCCTCTGCGACGGCCGGGGCCGCTCCGACCACGGTGGAGGCCCTGAATTTGACACCGTTCGAGTCCTCCGGCGGGGTCCGCACGCCACGCTATGAGGAGACGATCACTTGGTTGCGTGATCTGGCGGCGGCGTCCCCGCTCCTGGAGTACTCGACCTTCGGCACCAGCCCTGAAGGCCGAGCGCTGCCGCTGGTCGTGGCCGATCGGCGTGGGCGCTTCACGGCCGAGGCCCAGGCCGATCGTGGACCCGGCCATGCCGTGTTGCTGGTCCAGGCCTGCATCCACGCCGGCGAGTCCTGCGGCAAGGACGCCGGCATGGTGCTGCTGCGCGACCTGGCGACCGATCGCGACCTGGCCGAGCGCCTGCTGCGCAACGTGACGCTGGTCTTCATCCCGATTCTCAACGTCGACGGGCACGAGCGCTTTTCGCCCTACGGCCGCATCAACCAGAACGGCCCCGTGGAGATGGGCTGGCGGGTCAACGCCGCGAACCTCAACCTCAACCGGGACCACCTGAAGGCGGACACGGTGGAGATGCGGGCCTGGCTGGCCCTGTTCCGCGCCTGGCTGCCGGACTTCTTCGTCGACATCCACTCGACCGACGGCGCGGACTACCAGTACGCCGTCACCTACAGCCTCGAAACGCACGGGAACCTGGAGGCGGGCGTCACTGCCTGGACGCGGCGCTACGAGGAGGGCATGACGTCGGCCATGGCCGAACAGGGCTGGCCCGTGTTCCCCTACGTGACCCTGAAGAACTGGGGCGACCCGAACAGCGGCCTGGTCACCTGGGCGGCGACTCCGCGGTTCAGCCAGGGGTACGCAGCGCTGCAGAACCGGCCGGGCCTGCTGGTCGAGGCGCACATGCTGAAGGACTACGCCACGCGGGTCGAGGGTGTCGATCGCCTGCTCCGGCACACGCTGGACTGGCTGGGTGACGAGGCTGCCTCGCTGCGCGCAGCGGTGACGGCGGCCGATGCCTTCACCGCCGGGCCCGGATTCCGGGCGCAGCCGCTGGCGCTCGACTTCGCGCTGACCGACAGCGTGCGCACGATCGAGTTCCTGGGTGTCGGGGCCAGCGAGCAGATCGGCGCCGTCAGCGGCGGCCGATGGTTCCGCTTCGATGGCGGGCCGCGCACCATCCGGCTGCCGATGCAGGATCGTCTGGCCCCTTCGGTCACGGCCGACCTGCCGGAGGCGTATCTGGTCCCTGCGGCCTGGGCCGAGGCGGTGGAGCGGCTCGAGGCCCACGGCGTCGTCTCCGGGCGGCTGTCCGCGGCTGTGACCCTGCCGGTCCGCTCGTGGCGGCTGACGGATCCCAAGTGGCAGGAGCGGCCGTACGAGGGCCGACACCCGGTGACCTACACGGCCGAGCCAATCGAGGAGACGAGGACGTACCCCGCCGGCACGGTCGTGGTCGACCTGCGCCGCCGCGACGCCCGCGTGGCGGCACACCTGCTGGAGCCCGGTGGGCCCGACGCCCTGGTGCGCTGGGGGCTGTTCGACGCCGCCTTTGAGCGGGTCGAGTACGTCGAGTCCTATGTCATCGAGGAGATGATCCCGCAGCTGCTGACCGAACACCCCGAGTGGGAAGCCGAACTGGCAGCGCGCAAGGCAGCCTCGCCCGAGTTCGCCGCCGATCCCTGGGCCATCCGCATGTGGTTCTACCAGCGCACCCCGTGGTGGGACGCGCGGGCCGGGGTCTACCCGGTGGGCTGTCTGGATGACCGGGAAACCGTGGATCGCCTCGACGCCGAGGCAAGCCGTCAGGCCGGTCGGGTCCGGCTGCGCCCGTGAAGGGACCGCTTGGCGCCGGCCTGCGGGCGGCAGGCACGCGCCGAAACATATGACATCAGGTCCTGTTTTTTGCCCACCCCCGGCGTGGCTCCCCGCGATGGATGAAAAAGAGTATTCTCAATAGCCGCCCGTTCTGCTAGAATCGGACAATTCCCAGCCACGGTTCGGGCCTCTCGCCAGGTGGCGCCGGGTGCATGGGGGGGAATCTAGGACATCGCTCAAGGGCCGCGTTCGGCGGCCGGTCAACGACACCTGCAAGGGGGACCATCCATGAAGTCTTGCAAACTGCTGCTCTCGATCCTGCTGATCGCCGGTCTGGCGTCCGTCGCCATGGCCATGGACAAGGACGAGGCCCTGCACGGCCCGACCACGTTCGTGCCGTCGACGAACTCTTCGGCGATCACCGGCGGGGACTGCACCGACCCGATCGTGATCTCCAGCCTGCCGTTCTCGGCCACGGCCCAGACCAACTGCGGCTACGGCAACACCTATTCTGCGACCTGCCTGGGTAACTACGACGGCGGCGAGGACATCATCTACCGCCTGGACCTGGCGGCCGACGCCACCATCGACATCGTGATGAACCCGGGCACCACCGGCTGGACGGGCATCCTGCTGGATTCCGCCTGCCCGCCGAACGCCACGACCTGCATCGCGACCAACACCGGCTCGTCGGGCACGCGCTCGATCCTGGGCAAGACGCTGGCTGCCGGCTCGTACTACATCATGGTCGACACGTGGCCGACCCCGAACTGCGTCCCGTCGTTCAGCCTGGACATCACCGCCGCCACGCCGCCGCCGCCGCCGGCCGTCAACGACGTGTGCTCGGGCGCCATCGACATCCAGGCGCAGGGCCTGTCGTCGTGGGAAGTCGACCTGACCAACGCCGGCACCTACTACAACGACTACAGCCTGGTGACGCCCAGCTGCACCGGCTACACCACGCCGGGCCCGGACGCGATCTACAAGATCGACATGGCCGCTGGTGAGACGCTGACCGTCGACGAGAACGGCACCTGCGACGTGGCGCTGTGGATCGCGACGGACTGCGACAACCTGCTCGCCAGCTGCGTGGCCGGCGCCGACGCCACCACGTCGGGCTCCGAAGTCGTGACCTTCGAGGCCACGGTTGCGGGGACCTACTACGTGGTCATCGACGCCTACACGGCGGCCGGCTGCCCGGTCACCGTCACGGTCAACGCCCCCGTGTCGGCCGAGACCGAATCGTTCGGCGCGCTGAAGGCGATGTTCCGCTAGTCGACGTTCGGGTCGATCGCAACGCAAGGGCCCGGGGGAGACCCCGGGCCCTTCGTGTTGGCGCCGGCGGGCGCCGCCCGTCGTCGTTCGGCTAGTCGTGCGTCAGCTTGCGGTACTTGATCCGGTGCGGCTGGTCGGCATCGACGCCCAGGCGCTTGCGCCGGTCCTCCTCGTATTCGGAGTAGCTGCCCTCGTACCAGACCACGTTGCTGTCGCCCTCGAAGGCCAGGGTGTGCGTGCAGATGCGGTCCAGGAACCAGCGGTCGTGGCTGACCACGACCAGGCAGCCGCCGAACTCGGTCAATGCGTCTTCCAGTGCGCGCAGCGTGTCGACGTCCAGGTCGTTCGTCGGCTCGTCCAGGAGGATCAGGTTGGCGCCGCTCTTGAGCAGCCGCGCCAGGTGCACGCGGTTGCGCTCGCCGCCGCTGAGGGTGCCCACCTTGCGTTGCTGGTCGGAGCCCTTGAAGTTGAATCCCGAGCAGTAGGCGCGGCTGTTGACCTTGGCGCCGCCCAGGTCCAGTTCCTCGGCGCCGCCGGTGATGTTCTCCCAGACGGACTTCTCGGCGTCGAGGTCGTCGCGGGCCTGGTCCACGTAGGACAGGCGCACCGTCTCGCCGACGGTCAGCGTACCGCTGTCGGGCTTCTCCTCGCCGGTGATCAGCCGCATCAGCGTCGTCTTGCCGGCGCCGTTGGGGCCCACGACGCCCACGATGCCACCGCGCGGCAGGTGGAAGTTCAGGTCCTCGAACAGCACGGTGTCCCCGTAGCCTTTGGTCAGATGCTCGGCGGACACGACCACGTTGCCCAGGCGCTCGCCGGCGGGGATGCGGATCTGCGCCGCGCTCTGGCTCATCTGGCGTTCCTGGCTGACCAGCTGTTCGTAGTTGGAGACGCGCGCCTTGTTCTTCTTCTGACGGGCCTTGGGCGAGGCGCTGACCCACTCGAGCTCATGCTCGATGGTCTTGAGGCGCTTGCTGTCGGCCTTCTCCTCCTCGATGAGCTTCTTCTTCTTCTGGTCCAGCCACGAGGAGTAGTTGCCTTCCCAGGGGATGCCGTAGCCGTTGTCCAGCTCGAGGATCCAGCCGGTGACGTTGTCCAGGAAGTAGCGGTCGTGCGTGACCAGCACCACGGTGCCGGCGTACTCGCGCAGGTGCCGCTCCAGCCAGGAGACCGACTCGGCGTCGAGGTGGTTGGTGGGCTCGTCCAGCAACAGCAGGTCGGGCTTCTGCAGCAGCAGACGGCACAGGGCCACGCGGCGGATCTCGCCGCCCGACAGCTTGGAGACGTCGGCATCGCCGGGCGGGCAGCGCAGCGCGTCCATGGCGATCTCCAGCTGCCGGTCCAACTCCCAGCCGTTGGCGTGGTCGATCTCGTCCTGCAGGCGGCCCATCTCCTCCATCAGCTTGGTCATCTTGTCGTCGTCCATGGGCTCGCACATGGCCATGCTGATCTCGTTGAAGCGGTCGAGCTTGGCCTTCATCGCCGAGACGGCTTCCTCGACATTGCCGCGCACGTCCTTCGACTTGTCCAGCTGCGGCTCCTGGGGCAGGTAGCCCACCTTAATCGAGGGGTCGGGGAAGGCCTCGCCGATGAAGTCCTGGTCCACGCCGGCCATGATCTTCAGCAGCGAGCTCTTGCCCGAGCCGTTCAGGCCGATGACGCCGATCTTGGCGCCCGGATAGAAGGACAGCCAGATCCCCTTGAGGATCTCCCGGCTCGGGGGCACGACCTTCTTGAGGTTCTTCATCGTGAAAATGTACTGCTGCGCCATGTTTTCCTTTCCCGGGCGGGACCGCGCGCGGGCGCGGCAAAGACGAGGTTCTCGTTCCAATCCAGCCGGGATATAGTCGGTGCCGCCGTGGGGATCGGCAACCCGAATCGCCGGCGGGCGTAGCAGGGGTTTCGCGGGACCACGCGGCAGGGCGGGGTCCGGGACGTGAACCGGGGAGGCATGCATGGCGGGCTCGGCGAAGAACTGGTTGATCGGCTGCGGTGTCGGGTGCGGCCTGCTGGTCGCCCTGGTGCTGGGCCTGGGCACCGCGGGGTTCTTCGGCGTCCGCCATGTCATGGATCGGGCCGAGCGGCTCGAGGCCGCCAGTGACTCGCTGGCCACGCTCCACGGGTCGCCGGGCGCCTGGGCGCCGCCCGCCGACGGCACCCTGGCCGCGTCGCGCGTCGAGGCCTTCCTCGAGGCGCGACGGCAGATGGCGCCCGCACGCGAGCGCGCCTCACGCACGTTCGCCACGCTGGACGGCGGGGGCGGCGGGGTGACGGCGAAGGTGGGCGCCGGGGTCAGCTTGGTGCCGCACATCCTGTCGTTGATCGAGGCGCGCGATCGGGCCCTGCTGGCCGTGGGGATGGGCCCCGGCGAGTACCGCTTCCTCTACACCGTTGCCTATTTCGGGCTGCTGGGCAAGGACCCCGCCGACGGGCCCGGGTTCATGGTCTCGGGGAACGGCGCCGGGGACGGCGACGGCCGCCAATGGACGGTCGGGACGCGGCACGGTGAACAGGACGACGGGGATGTTCGCCGGCGCCGCGGCGAGGCGGTGCGGGAGTCCCTGAACCGCACGCAGGCGGCGAACCTGCGCCGCCAGCTCGAGCAGTTGGAGGCGGCCGGCGGCGGCGACCCGGCCTGGCGCCAGGCGCTGACGGCCGAGGTCGCGGCGCTGTCGTCCGACCCGCAGCGGCTGGCCTGGGAGCAGGACCTGCCGGCTCGGTTGCGCGACACCCTGGAGCCGTTCCGGGACCGCCTGGAGCAGGCCTACGACCCGACGACCGGCGCGATGGAGCTGGAGATGGACCGGGACGACTGACGCCGCCCGCTCAGTCCGCAGCCCGGCACCAGAAGGCGCGCATGTCGCGCGGCTGGCCCGGCAGCAGCGGGAAATCGAGCGGGGGGCGCAGGTCCTCCACCGTGGCGAAGCGGTCCCGCAGCGCGTCGCGGTAGCGGACGTGGTCGCCGCCGCGGTGGTTGTTGGCGAACAGGACCAGCCCGCCCGGCGCCAGCAGCGACGCCACGCCGGTGGCCAGCGCCTCCCATTCGCGGCTGACCGAGAAGCGTCCTCCATCCTTCACCGAGGAGAACACCGGCGGGTCGCAGACCACCAGGTCGAGCGGCCGCCAGGCCGCGCCCTTCCCGCGCCGTGCGCGCTCCTGCCGCGCCAGCCAGCGCCGCGCGTCCTCCTGGATGAACTTGCCGCGCCCACCGACCTCCAGCCCGTTGAGCGCCAGGTTCGCCGCGCCATCGCGCAGGCAGCCGCGCGCGGTGTCGACCGAGAAGGCCACCTCGGCGCCGTGGGCGAGCGCTGCGACCGAGAACGAACACGTGAACGCGAACAGGTTCGCCACGCGCCGGCCGCGCGCAGCCAGCGCCACGCGCCGCCGGGCATCGCGCTGGTCCAGGAACAACCCCGGGTGCGGCGCCCCGGCCAGGTCCACGCCGTAGCGCAGGCCGTGCTCGGTGACCGCCAGCGAGGCCGGCGGTGGTTCGCCCAGCGCGCGCGTGAACCCCGGCAGCGATTCCTGGTGCGGATTCTGGCGGTGGCCGCGCACCACGGCGCCGCGTACAGCCTGCCCGACGCCGACAAGTTCGAGCAGGGGGGCCAGGCGCGCGACGGCGTCCTCCTCGGCGAGCGAGGCGTCCCAGCACACCGCGCGCAGCCACGGCCCGTAGACGTCCACGGCGGCGTCCAGCCCCGCGATCTCCCCGCGATGCACGGCGCGCCAGCAGTCGGCCACGGCGACCGGCCAGGTGCCGCGACGGTCGCGGCACAGCGCCTCGTCCCGCACCAGGTCCGGCGCGCCGCCGGCCAGGGCGAACGATGGGGGCAAGTCGGCGCGCACGGGCGCGTCCACGCCCGGCCAGGCGACTTCCGCGCAGTGCAGGTACACGCGCCCGGCGGGGTCGCCGCCATACACGTCGTCTCCCAGCACGGGCACGCCGCTGAGCGCCGCGTGCCGCCGCACCTGGTGGTGGCGCCCGCGCGCGATGACGGCCGAGTAGCGCGCCAGCCCGCCAGGCGCCGGTTCCGGGTCCTGGCGGAACTCCGTGCGCGCCGGCTTGCCGTCCAGGGGGTCGTCACGGGTCCAGGCCGGCGGCAGCCCGCCGGCGCGCGCATCGACGGCCGACAGGAACACGTACGTCTTGCGCGCCAACCCGGCCTCGTGGACCTGCTGCGCGCGCGCCGAAGCCCCGCGCGTCCGCGCCAGCCACAGCACGCCGCTGGTGCCGGCATCCAGCCGCGAGACGACGAAAGCCTCCTCGGCCAGGTGCAGGGCCAGCCATTCGACGGCGCCCAGCTCGCCGCCGTGCCCACCGTGCGTCGCCAGGCCGGTCGGCTTGTCGACGACCAGCCAGTCCGCATCGCGGTGGAGGATCAAGGCGCGCCGCTGCCGAAGGCGGTGTCCAGCACGGCCGCCAGTTCGGCATCGAGCGCCCGTCCGCGGTCGCGCCCGTAGAACAGGTGCAGCTTCTCCAGCAGGGTGGCCTTGTCCAGGCCCTCGGCCTTGGCCGCGTCGACCACTGCCTGCGCCGCGGCCGGGCGTGGTCCCCAGCGGAACCGCTCGCGGCCGTCGCCATCCAGGCCGACCAGGATCGGGATGCTGCGCGTGCCGTGTGTCAGGTAGCGGTCCATGACCTCCGGGTGGTCATCGCGCGTGAGCACGCGCAACCGCACCAGCGGGCTGAGGCGCGCGGCCACCACCAGGCAGGGCAGGCACTGCGCGGAGTCGCCACACCACGGTTCGCTGATCACCAGCCAGGTCTGCGGCACCGCGAGGCGCATCAAGCGTGCGGCGAGCGCGGAGGTCGGCTGCCACGTCCGTTCGAGCCGCAGCGTGCGGTGCAGGTTCAGGCGCGTGAATGCCACGCGCTCGGCCGCGTCGGGCTCCAGCCCCGCCGGGTCGATGTCGGCCCGGTCCTTCAGCAGGCGGCGCCAACCCTCCTCGTCCAGCCCGTCGCGCGCGATGATCTCCAGCAACATGTCCGTGTCGTCCTCTCGGTGCAGCAGCCCGATGCCTTCGGTCGCGGCCCAAGGCTAGCAGGACCTGATTTCGCAGTAAACAGCTACCGGACCTTCCCTTATACTGAGTCGACGATGCAACCGGCGACGCGGGCGACCCGTTCGGCACCGCCGCGCCGGAAGGCGATCCCGCACGGCCCCTGCCCGGGGCGCGCCCGGCGGGCAGTCCCCTCGCTGGACGGACGCATGGCCAGGTCATCCGGATTCCCCGCCCCCTTCCGACTCGGCCCCTGGCTCATACAGGTGGACCTCAACCGCGTCACCGGTCCCGGCGGCGTGCACCAGATCGAGCCGCGCATCATGCGCGTGCTGCTGGTGCTGGTCGACGCCGGCGGGGGCGTCGTCACGCGCCAGGACCTGCTGGACGAGGTGTGGGCCGACACGGTGGTGGGCGAGGAGATCCTCACGCGCGCGGTCAGCGAGCTACGCCGTGTCTTCGGCGACGATGCGCGGCGCCCGCAGTACATCGAGACGATCCGCCAACACGGCTACCGCCTGATCATGCCGGTCGCGCCCGGCTCTGAGGTGGGCCCCGAGGTGGATGCCAGTCCAGACACGGAGGTGCGGCCGGATCCTGAGGTGCCTGAGGTGCCCGCGGTGTCCGCCATGCCGAACGGATCGGCGCCCGCCGCGTCGGCGCCCGCGCCACCAGCGTCGCCTTCGGCCGCACCTCCGGTCACTGCGCCATCCCCGCCACGCCGCCGCTTTCCGGTTCGCATCCTGTGGCTGGTCGTACCGTTGCTGGTGGCCCTGGTGCTCGTCGCGTCCTGGCGGTGGCCGCGGCGCGACCTGCCGCATCCGGCAGCCGAACCGTCACCGCTGACCAGCTACCCGGGTCGCGAACTGCATCCGGCGCTTGCGCCCGACGGCACGCGCGTGGCCTTCGCCTGGTCGGGGCCCGGGGGCGACGCACCCGGGATCTACGTCAAGCAGCGCAATTCCGAGACGGCGCTGCGCTTGACGGCCGAGCCCGGCTGGCCGGCGTGGCCGGTCTGGATGCCGGACGGGCAGAGCCTGGCCTTTGCGCAGACGGCCGACACCGCCACCGCGATCTGCCTGGTCGCCTCGCTGGGCGGACCGGTGCACCGCCTACGCACGGTCGCCTCGCTGGTGGACGGGTTGGCCGTTTCGGCCGACGGCACGCACTTGGCGTGGGCCGCCCGGGGCACGGAAGAGGCTCCGTACCGACTGGCAGGCCTGGCGCTCGCGGATCCCGACGCGCCGTGGGTGCCCGTGCCGCCCACCGGGGCGATCGGCGACGTCCAGCCGCGCTTTTCCCCCGACGGGAAGTGGTTGGCCTGGGTGGCGCTCGAACCGGGCGGTGCCGGCGCGATCCACCGCGCCGCCTGGCCTGGAGGTCGGCCCGAACGGGTCGTCAACGCGCGCGGACCGATCGGGGGGCTGGCCTGGACGCCAACCGGAAACCGCCTGGTCTATGCCGCCGCCACGGGCGGCCGGTTCGAGCTGTGGGTCGTGGCTGCCGGCGGCGGCCCCGCGCGGCAGTTGCTGGATGCGGCCGATCTCTGCCTGAACCCGACCATTGCCGTGGGCACCGGCGACTTGGCCTGGGAACAGGTTCGCCTGGATCAGGACATCTGGGGCCTGCGCACCACCGGGCGTGAGCCCTTGCAGTTCGAGACCGCGCCGTTCCTGGTCTCGACCCGGTGGGAAGCGGACGCCGACCTGGACCCGGCCACCGGGCGTGTGGTCTTTGTGTCGCAACGGTCGGGCAAGCCAGCCCTATGGGTCGCCGGCAGGGACGGAACGGGCCCGGTGCTCCTGGCCGAGGTCGAGGGCGCGTCCCTGTCGGCACCGCGCTGGTCGCCCGACGGTACCCGGGTGGCCTTCCGCGCCGTCGGTGGCGAGGGCGCCGAGGTGATGGTGGTGGCTGTGGCCGGCGGTCGGCCCCGGACGCTGCCCTTGGAGGCGGATGACGCCTTGCCGGCCGGTTGGACCCGTGACGGCCGCGCCCTCCTGGTAGCGGCCGACCTGGGCGATGGCTGGCAGGTGCACCGGATCGACCCGGTGGACGCGTCGCGGCAAACCCTGACCCGCGAGGGGGGGCTGACGGCCGCTGAAGCGGCCGATGGCCTCCAGCTCTACCACACGCGCCCGGGGCGGCCTGGACTGTGGCGCCTGTCGCTGGCCCCGGGTGCGACGCCCGAGCTTCTGATTCCGGGTCTGCCCGCGGGCGAGCGCGCCACTTGGCGACTGGTCAGCGACGCAATCCTCTGGGTGCTGCGCACGCGGGGGGCGGCCGTTCTGATGCGGCACGACCTGGCCACCGGCGTTTCCCTGCCGCTGGCCGAGCTGCCCGGCTATGCAGGCGGCTCCCTGGCGGTGAGCGACGATGGCTTGCTGGTCCTGTTCGCACATGCCGGCGAAGCCGGCGGCGACCTGATGGTGCAGTCGCGGGTATTCGCGGAATCTCATTAACATGTTGACAATAAACATTATACAGAACTAGAGGTGAACCTGAGTCAAACCTCGGTCTTCCCTCAGGCGCGCCCATGTGGATTCCGCTTTCGTGACCCCCGTGAGCGTCGGCGGCACCCCGTCGGCACGAACGAATCGGAAGGCCGGTCTCCCGCGCGCCTGGACGTCCCCTGCGACGGGATCCGACATCACCTGGTCACCATCCGGATCCCGGGGTGGACAGGCACCGGCCAGGGTCGAACAGAAGCTGGGTAACATGCCCCCCCGGTGGACGTTCAGCCTTGTCGGCAGCGGAGCCGGCCTTCCGAGGATCATCCCCAGAGTCCGGCCTCCGGCCCCGACCCGGTAGCCGGACCCGCCGAGCGGCCAGTGTAGGGCACGCCGATCCCCCTCGGTTCCTGACTGCAGCTGGTCGGCCGGGAAGACCGGGCCCGACGGGAAACCGTCGGGCCCGCTGTCGTTGGCGCTTGACCGGGGCGCATTCCGCGGGTTGGGATTGCGGAAACGGGAACTCATACTATAATCATCGTGTATCTGGTCTGTTCGCGCACTTCTGCCCGAGCATGCAACCGGAGCGTGCACCCACCGCCGCTCTTGACAAGCCCCGGACCGCGTGCGGTCCGTTGCGAAAGGACGAACCATGAAGAAGTTCTCCCTCTTGACGGTAACGGCGCTGGTCGTGATGGCATTCGCTGCGGCGGCCTGGGCCGGCTCGGAGTGCTCGGGCGCCAAGGCCAAGTCCGCCGAGGCCAAGTCCGCTTCGGCCAGTTCTTCGTGCTCCAAGACCGCTGACGCCAAGACCGCCGCTGCCACGACCGCCGAGGCCATGACCGCCGATCTCAAGACGACGGACGCGGGTTCCGCCTGCGCCACGAAGGCGGCTGCCGGTGCCTGCGCCAAGACTGCCGCTGCCGGCGACTGCGCCACCAAGGCGGCTGCCGGTGCCTGCGCCGCCAAGGCCGAACTGACCGCCGCTGCCGCGACCCAGGGCACCTGCGCGACCGCTGCGGCGGCTTCGCAGGGCACCTGCGTGAAGGGCGCGGAGGCCATGAAGGCCGCTGCCGGCGACGCCGAGGCCGTGTTCCAGAATGCCGCGATGACGGTCGAGGCCGGTGGAGAGGCCGGTTGCGCGACGGCGGCTGCGGCGAGCAAGGGTTGCTGCAGCCAGAAGGGCGCTGATGCCCAGAAGGCAGCGACCGAGACGAAGACGGTCGAGGCGCAGAAGAAGGTGGCCTCGAAGTAGGTTCTTCGATCCATCGAGCCAGGCGACCGAGCGCGCCACAGGGATCGACGGGACTCCGGTCCATCACCGGGGGACGAAGCGCGGGAACCCCATCGGTTCCCGCGCTCTTTTCTGGTGCGCCCGGTCGCGGGATCCACGTGTCCCCGCTGCCGGCCGGCTGCGTATCGTGGGGTGTCGGAACCTCGTCATGAATGACCCGGGCGCGAGGTGGACCTGTTGGCATTGGGCCTGAACGTGCGTGACGCGCGCCAGCGGCTGCTGCTGGAACTGGCGCGGCGCGGCAGCGAGGAAGCCTTCCGGCGCCTCTATGCGGAGCTCTACGACCCCGTGTGCCGGTTCGTCGGCGCCCGGGTGCGCGGGGCCGAGGACGTGGAGGACCTGGTGGCGACCGTCTTCGGACGCGTCGTCGTCGGGCTGGAGGGGTTCGACGCCGGTCGTGGACCGGTCTTCGCCTGGGTGCTCGGGATGGCCCGGAATGCGGTGATCGACCACCAGCGGCGGCGGGCGGCGTTCGGCGGGGCACGCCAGGCGTCGGCGTGGACCGACGAGCTCGAGGGCTCGCTCGCGTCCGATCGGCCCGACGCCCTCGGAGCGCTGGTACGGGACGAGGAAGCCCGTGCCGTGCGGGCCTGGCTGCGGCGGCAGGACGAGGCGACGGGCGAGTTGCTCGAGCTGCGCTACGGACAGGGCCTGGACACCGGCGACATCGCGCAGGTGCTGGGGCTTTCCCGCGATGCGGTCAAGAAGCGTTGCGCACGGGCACTGCAGAGGATGCGACAGGAACTTCCGACGGAAGCGACGGACACAACCAGGGGAGGCGCGCCATGTCTGCACGGCGACTGAAGGCGACGATCCGGGACAGCCTGGCGGCGACGACGCCGCGGCCATCACCGGGCCATCGTGGCCGGCTCGAAGCCGACCTGCTGACCGCCTACCACACCCGTTACCCGCGTCACCGGAGGTACCTCATGCTGCTGAATCCCTGGAACCGCACCACGCGGCTGGCCCTGGCCGGCCTGGCTGTGGCCCTGCTCGGGGTGGGCGCCTGTTCGACCTCGACCACGACGGAGGTCGAGATGGGGCAGAAGCTCACAATCACGATGGAGGGCCTGACCGGCGCGAAGGCCGACGACAGCCTGCGTCGGCTCGAGGAAGACCTGGACCGGTTCTTCGCCTCGCGCCCGGAGGTCGAGGGCGTGAACTTCAACCTGCGGGGCTCGACGGACGGCACCGTGTTCGAGGTCATGGCCTGGGGCCGCGACGTGGAGGCCGCGTCCCTCGAGGCGGATTTGCGCGCGCAGGTGCCGGGCTTGTCAGCGACGAGCGTCTCGGTCGAACCGCTCAACGGCAGCGTGCGGGAGAGCCTTCTGGCGCGCTTCGGGCACGATGTGCTGGGTCTCGAGATGGAGTTGAGTGGCGAGACGGCCGACGAGATCCGCGCGCAGATCATGGCCCAGATGGCCGCCGCCGGCATCGAGGGCGACGCGCAGGTCCGCGTCGAGGACACGCCCGACGGGCGCCGGATCATCACCGTGGACGTCGAAGGCGAGAAGGTACCCTAGAGCGGACGCCGACCTGCCCCGTGCGGCCGCCTGGGCCGTCGCCCCCCGGGCTTGTGCCCGGGGGGCTCTTGCGTCTACCCTGTTGCGGTCACCTGCCCAGTTGCGCCAACCTGGCGCGTCCAACGAAAGGCAGCCCCATGCAGCGAGTAGCGGGAGACGGCATCCACCTGTCCTTCCACGGTGCGGCCGGCACCGTCACCGGCAGCCGCCACCTCCTGGAGGCCGGCGGCCGCCGGCTGCTGGTCGACTGCGGCATGTTCCAGGGCCTGAAGGAACTGCGCCTGCGCAACTGGGCCGATCCCGGGTTCGAGCCCGGCTTCCTGCACGACGTGGTGCTCACGCATGCGCACATCGACCACACGGGCTGGACGCCGCGGCTGATGAAGTACGGGTTCAAGGGTACCATCCACGCCACGCCGCCCACGGTCGAGCTGCTGGAGCTGGTGCTGATGGACGCGGCGCGGCTGCAGGAGGAAGACGCGGCCTTCGCGAACAAGAAGGGCTTCAGCCGCCATACCCCGGCCGAACCCCTCTACACGGAGATGGACGCGCTGGCGGCGCTGAAGCTGGTGCGTGCGACGCAGTTCGGCAAGTGGCGGGTCCTCTCGCCCACGGTGCGCTTCCGCTACCGCAATGCGGGGCACATCCTCGGCTCGGCGTTCGTCGAGGTGCGCGTGGGCGGCCCGCAGGCCCCGGCCGACGGCGTCAATCCGGGCGAGCTGACAATCATCTTCGGCGGCGACCTGGGCCGCTACGGCGTGCCGCTGCATGTCGATCCCGAGCCGCTGCCGCCGTGCGACGTGCTGGTGGTCGAATCGACCTACGGCAACCGCAAGCACGACTACAAGCCGGTGCTCGAACAGATCCGCGCCGATTTCCGGCGCACCATGCACAAGCGCGGCGTCGTGCTGATTCCCGCGTTCGCGGTGGGACGCACGCAGGCGATCGCGCTGATGCTGCGCGGCCTGATGGAGGACGGCGACCTGGCCGAGGTGCCGATCCACATCGACAGCCCGATGGCCATCGACGCGACGGCCATCTACTCCCGCCACCTCGGCGACGGCAACCTGGATCCCGGGCTGGGCGACGGCCATTCGCTGTTCCCGCGCCAGGTGCACCTGCACCGGACCGTGCACGAGTCGAAGATGCTGACGTCGATGGACGGTCCGCGCGTCATCATCGCCTCCAGCGGCATGATGACCGGCGGTCGCGTCCTGCACCACCTGGTGAGGCACCTGCCGAACCCGCGCAACCTGGTGCTCCTGTCCGGCTACCAGGCGCTGGGCACACGCGGTCGCCAGTTGCAGGACGGGGCCCGCCACCTGCGCATGCACGGCCAGGACGTGGCCGTGGGTGCGCAGGTCGGTACCATCGAGGGCCTGTCCAGCCATGCCGATGCCGACGAGATCATGCGCTGGGTGGGCACCTGCAAGCGACCGCCGCGCCGCATCTTCGTGGTGCATGGCGAAGGTGACGGTCCCCTGGCGTTGAAGGTGCGACTGGAGGCGAGTCTGCCGGGTGTTGACGTGGTCATCCCCACGCACGGCCAGGGAGTCGCGCTCGCTTGACCCGGACCGATCCGCTTCGGCAGCGAACCTGAAACGCGCGGGCCGGGCGCCCTGGGCGAGCCCGGCCCGCGCGATCGCGTCGTTGCCGGCGCTACTTGTTGTTGATGTCGTTGTAGGCGTCCGTCAATTCGAAGCGCGAGACACCGCGGTTCTTCGCCGGGTCACCCGTGTAGCCAAGCGCCGCCCAGTCCAGGCGACTGGTACCATCGCTGGCGTGGCAGTCCTTGCACTTCAGCGCGGCTTCCTTCGGTGCCACCATGTGATTGACCTTCCACCACGACTCGGTCTCGGCGAACCCGTAGTCGCCGCTGTAGGTCAACCCGACCGAGGCCATGCCCTCCTTGAAGGCGGCATCCCAATCGAACGTCTTCCAGTACCCGGTCGGCCCGAACAGCGTGGGCAGGAGGATGATGTTCTGCTTCTTGTCGTAGGGCTGCATGCCGCGCATGACCTTGAAGGGGAAGATCTTCGCGACCGAGTCCAGGCGGCCGCCCTGCGGCCGGTTCAGATGCGTGACGGCATCGGGGCTCATCTTGTCGCCCAGCAGATACTGACCGCTGACGCCGTCGTACCAGGCGTACGTGGGCACCACGTTCTTCTCCCAGCGGAACGAGCCCTTCTTCTTGTCGAAGGTGGGCATGCCCAGCGAGTCTGGCGGCGAATTCAGATCCTTGCCGGCCGTGGACCAGTCCCACCACGTCTTGGTCGGGTTGGCGCGCGCGATGGCCGGGATGTGGCAGGCCTGGCAGGCGATGCTCTTGCCGTGCCAGTTGAGGATGCGCTTGGCGTGGACGTTCTCGTCGTGGCAGGACGTGCACTCGAGGTGGCTGCGCTTGGCGCCTGGCGACGCGAACATCGCCCGGCCCGCGATGTCGTGATTCGTCGTCGTGTGACATTCCTGGCAGGTGAAGTCCTGCCCGTCTGCGCTCATGTGAACGTCCAGCTCGCGCGAAGGTTCGAGCAGCGCGCTCTCCATGTCGCCGTGCTTGACGTTGTTGCCGCCGCCGCCGGCGAAGTGGCAGGCGCCGCAGTTGGCGCGCGTGGGCAAGCCCACGGTGCGCGCCAGGCTGGCCAGGTCCTGCGGTTCCCAGATCTTGCCTTCCCACTCGGTGGGCTTGTAGACGGGGTGGCCGGCTCCGGTCGGGAACTTGCGGTACAGTCCCGTGCGGTCATGGCAAACCAGGCAGTCGACGGCGCCGGGGTTCGTGAAGTCGAAACCCGCATCCTTCCAGCCGTAGCCGGCGTGGCAGCTCGTGCAGCGCGGCCAGTTCGAGTTGATCGCGATGCAGTAGTTGTTCACGAGGTTCTTCTTGCCGATGGTCGTGTCGCCCTTGCCGAGCACCGACTGCGCCGAGTCCCAGGTCCAGTGGCTGGTCTTCATGAAGTCATGCGCGACGTCCTCGTGGCAGTCCAGACAGGCCGCAGTCACCGCCGGGCCGGTGTCGTAGGGGCCGGCCAGGTCGGCGTGGTCGGGCACGGACTTCAATGCCGCAAACGCGGCGACCGGGGCGAGCGCCAGCAGAAGCAGCGCGGCCGTGGTGCGCAGTCGGGAACGCATGGTGACTCCTTCCCTCGGGGAACGCGGGCCGGTGCGCGGCCTGTCGCCACCGGACTTCGGCAAGTACCGGGGACACTATATGCAATGTTAAGCAGAAAACAAACTGTAACTGATTGCCTGCCAATGGGAAACGATAACGGAACTCAGATTCGATACGCATCCCCGCATCCGTCCTCAGTCCGCCGGCCGGCCAGCCGATCCTGCCGACAACGAAAGGACCAGACGCCATGGCCGTGTGCAGCCACCTGGAAGACTACGCCACCCAGTTCGAGGCGGTCGAAGCCGCCTATCGCCAATGTGTCGCCCGCGTCGACGCGGTCTTGGCCGACGGCCCCGGCGACGGCCGCGCGGGGGCGCTGGCCGGCGCGCTCGGCGACTGGCGCGCCCAGGACTCCAGGCTGCGCGAGCTGCTGCTCGAACTGGTGAAGGCAGGGCGCGTGCGCGTGCCGCGACGCCTGGTCGCAGCGGGCGCGCGGCGCCACGCCGTCAGGCCGCAGGGCTCGATCATCTGCTCGACCTGCCGGCGTACGCTCCCGCGCCTGCACTACGCGGAGTGGAAGTTCGCGCACAACGGGACGGTGACGTTCCGCGGGCGGGAGCTGCCGGGCGGGCATCCGGCGACCGTCTGAGACGGATGTAGTGCGCAGCGGGTGGCGAAGCCCGGGATACCACCAGGCAGGCTAGGCGCCGAAGAAGTTCGTCGGGTCATCGTCACCCACATCGTCGCCGTAGGCCACGGCCGTCTGCCCGTCGATGACGTAGGTGGCGTGCGTCCCGAAGGCGCGGCTGAACTCCACCTTGCGATCGGCGTGGCCGGGCGCGCGCAACACCAGCTCGGCGAAGCGGTGGTCGGCCACTGCCGTCAGGTCGAACGTGCAGACGGGGCACGAGAAGGCCACGACATCGCCCGGCGCCAGCCCTTCTTCCAGGCTGCGGTCGCAGATGTACTTGAAGTTGCCGGGCTGGGGGCTCAGCAGGATCAGGCCCCGCCGGTCGTGGTGGCGCGCCACCAGCAGGATCTTCACGCTGGGATTCAGCACGGTGCCACAGTGCGGGCACAGATACGTGTTCCTCATCTCGTCCTCACTGGGCGCGGCGCCGGCTCACTGGCCGGTCTCGTCCTGCCTGCGGCCATCCTGTTCGTTCTTCCTTCCCCCGGAAAGAAGCGACCACCCCAGGTACGCGCCCAGCGCGCACATCAGCCAGGGGTTGCCGGTGATGCCTCAGGCACCGCCGCGGCAGGCGGTCCAGTCGTGGAGCAGCCAACCGCCGCCCGCGCCCAGCGCGAGGCCCGCGGCGCCGCGCAGACGTGAGGGAGCCATGGCGACCTTTCGGGGTTTCCGGTGGAGTGCCGGGTGACTTCGTGATTATCCTCTCTCCGGAGCGCTTCGGCAAGCGGAGGGTGCAGGCAGCCGGCGGGGCCGGCGGGAAGGCGGCGGAGATCCATGGCCAAGGTGCGCTCGTGGTGGTTGGGGGAGGCGTTCCGCCTGCCGGTCCTTCCGCTTCTGGGCGGGCTGGCGCTGGTCCTGGCCGGGGGCGCTGGCTGTGCCGTCGCCGGGCCCGACGCGCTGGCTCGAGCGCAGGCGCGGGCCGCGCGCGCGGATCGGCTGCTGGCCCGCGCGGCCGAGGACAGCCTGCTGCGGACCGAGCAGGATCTGCCGACGGCCGTCCGCGTGGGCCTGTGGGCACGCCGGTTCCAGGCTGCCGCCGGCGTTCGCTACGTGTTCGGACCGGCTGCCGACGGCTATGTGGCCGAGCGTGACCTGGTGCGCGACCATCGCCAGGATTGCATCAGCCTGCTCTACCGGTGCGCCGAGTTGGCCCGCGCGCGTAGCGCCGACGATGCCGTTGCGGTCGCGCTGCAGACACGTTTCGCCGGGGCTGATCCGGCGGCGGTCGTGGATGCTGAAGGGCGGGTCGACTACGACCACCCGTCGCACCTGGACTACAGCCTGGACATGATTCGCAGCGGGCACTGGGGTGCCGACGTCACGGCCGCCGTCGGTGTGGCGAGGCCGGACACGGTCGGCACCGCGCGCTATCCGGCGGGCTCCTATGCCTACCTCCCGAAGGAGGCCCTGCGCGAGGGGGCGCTGAGCGAGGGCGACGTCGTCTGGTTCGTGCTGGACCCGTCGGTGCCGTCGGCGCGGCGGCTGCGCGACGAGCACGGGCTGGTCATCGGGCATGTCGGGCTGGTGGTCATCGACGATGGTCAGCCGTGGCTGGTGCACGCGGCCGTCAGCGGGTTGACGGGCTGGTACGAGGGCGGCACCGTGGTGAAGGTGCCGCTGGGCGAGTACCTGGCCCGCATGGAGAGGTTCGCCGGCGTCATGGTGACGCGGTTCTGAGGGCGCGCGGACCCGCGAGAGCGCGGCACCGGCTGTTGATGTGTCCTCAGCGCGCCGTGCGCCCCAACACCACGTAGTCGCTCAGGACGGGCGAGCTACGCCAGTCATTGCGCATTTGCACGTAGACCGTCTTCCTCTCGAACTCGGGGCTCAGCACGATGTCGAGCGTGTCCTGGTAGGCCACCCAGGGAGCGCTGGCCAGATCGGGGCTTTCGCTCCAGCGGACCTGCGTCGCTTCGCCGGTCAGCACGCCCCGGATCGCGGAGGTTGCCGTGAAGTGGTCGGTGGGCAGAAGCAGGCGGAAGCTGGCCGCGGTCAACAGGTCGGGCGTAACGGTGATGCGGGCCGTGTGCCTGATCCCGAAGTCGCCGTCGAACTGGCCCCAGATGTCTTGAGCCTCGACTCCGGTGCCCAGCAGCTCCTGGGCATGCGTGGCGGCGCCCGGCACCCAGGGGGCGTTCTGAGTGTCGGCCAGGCTCTTGACGAACCGCATCTGGACGACGCCCGTCGCCGGGATCGCCAGGGACACCGTGCGCGAGGCTGCCAACGTGCCCCCGCCCAGGAGTCCGAAGTCCGGCGAGAAGTCGATCCGCGTCTTCGTGCGCGTCGGGGCGGAGGTGAAAGCGCCGTCGGTGGCGATGACGCGCACGCCCACCGAGTCACCCTGCGCCGCGCGCGGCGCCTCCAGCGCGATGACCGCCGTGTCACCGGCGGCAGCCGCCGGATAGGTCGACTCCGTGGCGTAGTCCGGACCCAGCGCCACACGCAACGTCGTGCCGTGCGAGACGACGACCTTCATGGTCACGAAGCGCGAAGCAAGCGTGGCCGCCCCGTCGTTCAGCAGGACGCGCGGGCCCAGGTCCACCCGCGCCGGTGTGGCGTAGTCGACCAGCGACGCGTTGTCACGGGCGTCCAGGGCCTGGATGCGGAACCAGTACTCCCGCGTCGGTTCCAGATCCGTCGGTTGCAGATCCTCGCCATCAGGGCCATCGAACACGTAGAAGTTGTGCTGCTCCGCCGTATGGTCCACCAGGTCCAGGCTGGACCAGGGGCCGTCGCCGTCGTCGGCGCGGCTGATCGCGTAGGAGACGATGCCCAGACCCTGCGGTTGTCTCCAGGTGAGGGTGATGTCTCCGGCGCCCGCGATGGCGACCAGTTCGAGCGGGTCGCCGCCCCAGGGGCCGGCGGGGTCGAACGGGTTGTTCCACACGGGCGGCTGGGGCGCGCGTTCGCAGCCGCCGGGACCTCCGGCCACAACAACAAGGAGCACGGCTGCGGCCAGGCCGAGCCGCACGGAAGCGGCGGGCCGCCGGCGGCGGGGGCGAACTGCGCACGCGAAATCTCGGAGCATCGGGTCGACTCCCCGGTTCAGGTCAGAAACTCAGCCGCACGGCCGTATGAAAGGCGGGTGCGGCGTCCGGGCCGGTCTGAGCGGCTGCCGCAGTGGCGGTCGGCAGGTCGCCGGCGCCGCTCGTCACCGACGCGAACGAAAGCCACGAATCGAGCATGCTGACCGCGATCGCGCCGACGGCGACGGCCACGCCCAGATCGCGCAGGTCCGCGGCATCGGAGACATCGCGGTACTTCGCATCGGCGGCCGCGCGCAGGGCAATGATGTCGTCGGCATTGATGGCCCCGGCATAGGCGTCCATGGCCAGGAGGTACTCGTCGTGCGCACTTGATCGGGCCGTCTCACCGTAGACCGCGGCGACCAGTCCGCCGATCTCGGCAGCGGAGTAGAGCCAGCCACGCACGGGCTTCCCGAGGTAGTGCGGCCCCAGCCCGGCCAGGACGAGATTGCTGAAGACCGCCGTGCGGCGGCTGTACGGCAGCAGGTCGATGGTGACGTGGCGCCACTCGTCATCCTGCAGGAAGCGGACGACCTTACGGAACGGCTGGCGGCCGGGCAGCTCGCAGGTGATCTCGTAGGAGCCCGGTGCCACGGTCAGCGGCTCGGCCAGTGGCAGGAACCCGGCGACGGCGCCGTTGACCCGCACCGTGGCGCCGGCAGGGCCGGCCAATTGCAGCGTGGCGCCGGCGGCCTGTTCTGCCGGCAACATCACCGCGATGGCCAACAACGCGGCACAAGCGGATGGCAGGACGTGCGCGGAGCCAAGGCGCGGACGGCGCATGCGTTCCCCCGGGGAAGGCGGATGGATTCCGGTTCCGGTGATCGCGGCGCATTATAAGCCACCGCGATCCCGGATGCACGAGGATTAATGCCAACCCGCGCCCTGCCAGCAGGTTCCCGGCCCGGGGCACCGCACGGCACCGGTCAGGCCCGATGGTAGGGCAGGCCGCGCAGGATCGACAGACCGCGGTAGACCTGCTCCAGCAGCAGGACGCGGGCCATCTCGTGGGTCAGGGTCAGGCTCGACAGGCGCACCGTGCGGTCGGCGCGGGCCCGGGCCTCGTCACCCAGGCCGTCGGCGCCGCCGACCAGGAATGCCAGGCTGCCGTGCGCCCCCAGCAGGCGGGCCAGGTCGGCCGTGGCCAGGTCCTCGCCGCGCTCGTCCAGAGCGATGACCGGACGCGCCGGGTCGCGGGCGCCCAGTCGGCGCACCATGTCGGCGGCCTCGCGCCGGGGTTCGGCGTCCTTCAGCTCGACGACTTCCACCGGTGCCAGCGGGCGGATGCGGGCGACGTAGTCGTCGGCCAGCGCCGCCAGCCGGCGGTCGCGGCACTTGCCGATGACAATGATTCTCAACACGGCTCGTCTCCTCTCGCGCCACCCAAGGCGACAGCCGGGGGCGATCGCCTGGCATTGAAGCGCAGACGGCGCGCCGGCGCCAGCGCCGCGCGACGCGACGGGCGGCGCTTCTCATTCTCAATGTCCATCGCCAAGCACGGCATCGCGTTCCCGATTCCCCGAGCATCGTCATCGTCTTTAGTTGCCGGTCATTCACTTCTTGACACCCATCGGACCGACTTATCTAATTTGCCGCTAGGGTTGTCGAGGCATCGACAACCTCGTCCGTGACTGCCTCCGGCGCCGGGCCCGGGTCGTCCTTTCGGGACGAGGTTCCGGGACGACGATTCGGGACGACACTTCGTCCGCTCACCACGAAATGCCGGGAAAAGCCCATGAATCTGCCGCATTTTCTCGGGGTCGCCAGCAGTGTCGAGGGGCACTTCGCGACGGTCCTGATCTTCGTGCTGGTCGGTTTCGCCTTCGCCGGCATCGCGCTGGGCGTGGCCAAGCTGCTGCGGCCGAGCAATCCCAGCGCCGCCAAGATGACGACGTACGAGTGCGGCGAGGTTGCCCGCGGCTCATCGTGGATCCGCTTCAACGTGCGCTTCTACCTGGTCGCGCTCTTCTTCATCGTCTTCGACGTGGAGATGATCTTCCTGCTGCCGTGGGCCGTCGTGTTCCGGCAGCTGTTCCCCGTGCCCGGCCTGGGCGCGCTGGTGTTCTGGGAGATGATCATCTTCCTGGCGATCCTCGGCGTGGGCCTGGCCTACGTGTGGGCGAAGGGCGATCTGGACTGGGTCAAGAAGCTGACCGAACGCCCCGGCCCGGGCACCACCGGCGTCGTGGAGGACGAGGAGGTCACCACCCCGTGAGCACGCACCCGACGCCGCCTTCGGGCTACGATGTCGGCCGCGAGCAGATGCTCGACTTCAAGGTCGACCAGCAGCTGCTCGAAGTGGTCGAGACCGACGCGAAGAACTTCATCCTGACCACCGTCGACGAGGTGTTCAACTGGGCCAAGCTCTCGAGCGTGTGGCCCGTCACCTTCGGCCTGGCGTGTTGCGCCATCGAGATGATGGCCACCTCGGCCACGCGCTACGACATCGACCGCTTCGGCGCCGGCGCCTTCCGCGCCACGCCGCGCCAGGCCGACCTGATGATCGTCTCGGGCACGGTCACGGCGAAGATGGCCACCCGCCTCAAGCTGATCTACGACCAGATGCCCGAGCCCAAGTGGGTCATCGCCATGGGCAGCTGCGCCATCGGCGGCGGGCCGTACTTCAAGTACGGCTACCACGTCGTCAAGGGCGTGGACTTCATGGTGCCGGTCGACGTCTACGTGCCGGGCTGCCCGCCGCGCCCCGAGGTGCTGCTGGACGGCCTGATGCGGCTGCAGGACAAGATCCGCGGCCGCAAGGGGCGCTTCATCGCGCCCAAGTGGGTCACCGACTACGCCAAGCTGATCCCGTACCGGAAGTAGAGGTCCGCGCGTGGAACCGAACGCGATCTACGAACTGCTGGCCGCGCACCTGGGTGACGGCGCGCTGGCGTTCACTGAGCACCCGCTGGAGCCGTGGGCGGACGTCGCGCCGGGCCGCGTGGCCGACGCATGCCGCTTCCTGCGCGATGACCCGCGCCTGGACTTCAACCAGCTGATGTGCCTGAGCGGGCTGGACTGGGACGGCCACGACGCCGCGGGCAAGGGCAAGTCGGTGGCCATCCTCGGCTACTCCGATGACGGCCAACCGGAAAAGAGCGACCGCGTGGCGACCGGCGAGCTGGGCGTGGCCTACCACCTGTACAGCCACGCGCTGAAGCACAAGTTCACGCTGCGCCTGCGCGTGCCGCGCGACGCGGCGACGGTGCCGACGGTCTCGGGCTTGTGGTCGACGGCGGCCTGGCACGAGCGCGAGGCGTGGGACCTGCTCGGCATCACGTTCGCCGGCCATCCGGACCCGCGGCGCATGCTGCTGGAGGAGGACTGGGTCGGCCACCCGCTGCGCAAGGACTACGTGATGCCAGACCTGTGGAACGGGGTGCCCCTGCAGGGGCAGCCGTACTGCGCGAACCCGTTCCCTGTCGCGACCGGCGGCCCGGACCAGCCCGCGGGCGACAAGCCCGCCGAGGGATGAGCATGGCGAACGACCCCAACGTGGCCAAGGCCGCCGCCCCGAAGCGCGGCTGGCACGACCAGGACCACGTGCCCGGCATCAAGAGCGAGCTGCTCGAGCTCAACATGGGCCCGCAGCACCCCGCCACGCACGGGGTGTTGCGGCTGCTGCTGCAGACCGACGGCGAGATCGTCTACAAGGTGACGCCGGTGCTCGGCTACCTGCACCGCTGCGCCGAGAAGATCGCCGAGGGTGTCACCTACAAGCAGTGGGTGGTCTACACCGACCGCTTCGACTACCTGGCCCCGATGTGCTGCAACCACGCCTACGTGACGGCGGTGGAGCGGCTCATGGGCCAGCAGGTGCCCGAGCGCGCCGAGCACATCCGCATCGCGGTGTCCGAGCTGTCGCGCATCGCCAGCCACCTGATCGCGCTGGCCACCTTCGGCCTGGACATGGGTGCCTGGACGCCGCTGCTCTACTGCTTCCGCGAGCGCGAGGAGATCCTCAACCTGCTCGAGCGCATCTCGGGCGGGCGGATGCTGTACAACTACATGATTCCCGGCGGCGTGCGCTACGACGTGCCGAACGACAACTGGGTGGCCGACGTGCTGGACTTCGTCGACCTGATGGAGCACAACAAGCTGCCCGAGTACAACACGCTGCTGACGTACAACAAGATCTTCATCGAGCGCACGGCCGACGTGGGCGTCATCGACGCGAAGACCGCGCTGGACTACGGCTGCACCGGGCCCGTGCTGCGCGGCTCTGGCGTCGATTTCGACTGCCGCCGCGACGACCCCTACAGCCTCTACCACAAGTTCGACTGGCAGGTGCAGGTGGGCCGCGGCGAGATGGGCACCGTCGGCGACTGCTGGGACCGCTACATCGTGCGCGCGCGGGAGATCGAGCAGTCGTGCCGCATCATCCGCCAGGCGCTGCAGCAGCTGCCCGACGGCCCGTACCAGGCCATCGCGCTGAAGGCCCTGGTGAAGGTGCCGGCCGGAGCCGCCTACACGCGCGTCGAGAGCGCGAAGGGCGAGCTGGGTCACTACCTGATCGCCGACGGCGGCCAGACCGCCTTCCGCAACAAGGTGCGGTCGCCCTCCTTCTGCAACCTGCAGGTGGTCGAGAAGGTGGGCGTGGGGCAGATGGTCTCGGATCTCGTGGCCCTGGTGGGGTCGCTGGACATCGTCCTGGGGGAGATTGACCGCTGATGCAGCTCCTATACGACTTCTTCACCGGGCAGATGGGCCTGGACGCGACCGGCGCCCACGTCTCGGTGGCGTCGCTGATGGCCGTGCTGATGTTCACGGTCATGGCCATCTGCGCGATCTTCTTCACCTGGATGGAGCGCAAGGTCGCCGGCTTCATGCAGAGCCGCTATGGCCCGATGTATACCGGCCGCTTCCACGGCTGGGCGCAGGCCGTGGCCGACATGCTGAAGATCCTGGGCAAGGAGGACATCATCCCCGCCGAGGCGGACAAGGGGATGTTCAAGTTCGCGCCCATCCTGGTGCTGCTGGGTTCGCTGCTGGCCTGGGCGGCCATCCCCTGGGCGCCGGACTTCGTCGCGGCGGACCTGGACCTGGGCCTGTTCTACATCTTCGCGGCCAGCAGCCTGGTCGTGATCGGCATCCTGATGGCCGGCTGGGCCTCGAACAACAAGTGGGCGCTGTACGGCGCGGCGCGCGGCGCGGCGCAGATGGTCAGCTACGAGATCCCGCTGGCCCTGGCGGCCGTGCCCGTCATCATGCGCGCCGGCTCGCTGAATCCCCAGGACATCGTCATTTCGCAGCAGGGCGGGATCTGGCACTGGAACATCAACCCCATCGCCAACCCGTTCCTGTTCGTCGCGTTCATCCTGTACTTCATCGCCTCGATCGCCGAGACGAACCGCGGGCCGTTCGACATGCCGGAGACCGAGTCCGAACTGGTGGCCGGCTACCACACCGAGTACACGGGCATGCGCTTCGCCTTCTTCTTCCTGGCGGAGTACGCGAACCTGTTCCTGGTCTCGATGATCGCCGCGATGCTGTTCCTGGGCGGCTGGTGGGCGCCGCTGCCGGGCATGGGCTGGATCCCGCCCGCGCTGAACTTCATCATCAAGGGTGTGCTGCTGGTGTTCCTGAACATGTGGGTGCGCTGGACGCTGCCGCGCGTGCGCGTCGACCAGCTCATGTACCTGTGCTGGAAGGTGATGATCCCCGCCTCGCTGCTCTGCGTGGTGGGCGCGGGGCTGTGGATGATGGCCTGGGGCCAGTTGAAGTAGTCGGGAATTCCCGGCGCCGCGGCCCGGCCGCGCCGCCGTTCTGCCGCGAAAGGGCGTGAAGAGAAGATGGTCCAGTACTTCGCGGACATCTACCAGGCGGTGAGCTCGGCCATGCAGGGCATGGGCATCACCTTCAAGCACATCTACAAGAAGCCGGTCACGCTGCAGTTCCCGGACGAGCGGCAGGTCATGCCCGAGCGCTTCCGCGGCTTCGTGCACAACGACACGAAGAAGTGCGACGCCTGCAACATCTGCGCGAAGCTGTGCCCGGTCGACTGCATCTACATCGAGACCGAGGGCAAGGCCAAGGACCGCTACATGACGCGGTACGCCATCGACTACAACAAGTGCATCTGGTGCTCGCTCTGCACGGAGAACTGCCACACCGGATCGATCACCATGAGCCACGACTACGACCACTCGGTCTATGACCGCAAGTCGCTGGTCTACGAGTTCATGGACCCGCGCGAGGCCAGGGTGCCCTGCCACCGGCAGACGCGCATCGACCAGGGCTGGTGGGTCGAGCCGAAGGAAGAGGGCGACAAAGGAGATGACGCGTGATCCGTGACCTGGTCTTCGTGGCGCTGGCGCTGTTGGCCGTGGTGCCGGCCATCTGGGTGGTGTCCAGCCGCAACATCGTGCATGCGGGGTTCGCGCTGCTGTTCACGCTGCTGGGCGTGGCCGGCCTCTATGCGTTCCTCGGTGCCGACTTCCTGGCCGTGACCCAGCTGATGGTGTACGTGGGCGGCGTGCTGGTGCTGATCCTGTTCACCGTGATGATGACGCATGTGCCGGCCGCCGGGAAGCGGCGGCACGGGCTGGACCGGCTGGTCCCGCCGGCGGTCTTCGCGGCCGCCGTCTTCGGCGTCCTCTACAAGGTCATCACCGGCGTGAACTGGCAGGCGACCGCGGTGCCGTCGAAGGCCACGACGGCCGAGATCGGCACGCACCTGATGACCACCTACATCTTCCCGTTCGAGTACGTGTCGATCGTGCTGCTGGGCGCGATGATCGGCGCCGCGATCCTGATCCGGGAACGGCGCGCGACCGACGACGACGAGGACAACCGGGAGGCGCAGGCGTGAACATCGGGCTGCCCCATTTCCTGACCGTCAGCGCGGCGCTGTTCGCGCTGGGCCTGTTCGCCGTCATGGCCCGGCGCAACACCGTGGCCATCCTGATGGGCGTCGAGCTGATGCTCAACGCGGCCAACGTGAACTTCGTGGCGTTCTCTCGCTACGTGCAGCACGGCATCGACGGCCAGATCGTGGCCGCCTTCGTCATCGTGCTGGCGGCCGCCGAGGCGGCCGTGGCCCTGGCCATCGTCCTGGCGCTGTACCGCAACTACGGCTCCGTACACGCGGACACCGCGCAAAGCCTGAAGCGATAAGGGAGAACGACCGGCGATGAGCGACCAGGCCATCATCACAGCAGCGATCTCGATTCTGCTGCTGCCGCTGCTGTCGTACGCGCTCACCTTCTTCTTCGGCAGGATGCTGCCGCGGAAGGGCGACTTCATCGGCGTCACGCTGATGGGTGTGGCCCTGGTGCAGGCGCTTCGCATCTTCATCGCCTTCTGGCAGGTTGGCGATCCCACGCACCGCGTGGAGAAGGCGTTCACCTGGCTGGACCTGGGGGGTTTCCGGCTCGACGCCGGCATCCTGGTCGACGGCATGACTTCGGTCATGCTGATGGTGGTGTGCATCGTCAGCTTCCTCGTGCACCTCTACTCGACGGGCTACATGCACGGCGACCGGCGCTACGAGCGGTTCTTCGCCTTCCTGGGCTTCTTCACGTTCTCGATGATCGGCATCGTGCTGGCGAACAACCTGTTCTTCCTCTACGTGTTCTGGGAGCTGGTCGGCCTGTCGAGCTACCTGCTGATCGGGTTCTTCTTCCACAAGCACTCGGCGGCGAACGCCAACAAGAAGGCGTTCCTGACCAACCGTGTCGGCGACTGGGGCTTCTGGCTGGGCATCCTGGCCTTCTTCACGGCCACCGGCACGCTCAACTACTTCGAGCTGTTCGCCGAGGTGCACGCCGGCGCCATCAAGGGGCCGCTTCTGGCCTGGGCGGGCGTGGGCCTGTTCATGGGCTGCGTCGGCAAGTCCGCGCAGATGCCGCTGCATATCTGGCTGCCGGACGCCATGGAGGGCCCGACCCCCGTCTCGGCCCTGATCCACGCCGCGACGATGGTGGCCGCCGGCGTCTACATGGTGGCCCGCCTGGCGCCCCTGTTCGGGCCGGACGCGATGCTGGTGATCCTGTACGTGGGCGCGGTGACGGCGTTCATCACGGCGACCATCGCGCTGGTCAAGACCGACATCAAGCGCGTGCTGGCGTTCTCGACGCTCAGCCAGCTGGGCTACATGGTGATGTCGCTGGGCGCCGGCGACCCGGTCAACGCCATGTACCACCTGACCACGCACGCGATGTTCAAGGCGCTGCTCTTCCTTGGCGCCGGTTCGGTGATCCACGCCGTCCACTCGCAGGAGATGCCCGACATGGGCGGCCTGCGGAAGAAGATGCCGATCACCTTCGTGACGTTCCTGATCGCCACCCTGGCCATCAGCGGCGTGCCCCTGCTGTCGGGCTTCTACTCAAAGGACGGCATCCTGGGCTCGGTGCTGGCATTCGGCATGCTGGAGGGGCACTACCTGCCGTTCATCCTGGGCATCACCGCGGCCGCGCTGACGCCCTTCTACATGTTCCGCATCGTGTTCCTGACCTTCTTCGGCCAGCCGCGGGACCACCACAAGTTCGACCACGCGCACGAGAGCGGGCGCGCCATGACCATCCCGCTGATCGTGCTGGCGGTCATGTCGGTGATCGCGGCGGGAATCCCGGGCAACACCGCGGACAAGAGCTGGTTCCGCAAGTTCGCGGTCGCCTACGACGTGCCGGCGATCGCAGCCCAGTACCAGGCGCAGAAGGCGCCGGTGTCGGTCGTGGCGCACCAGGAGGACGTCCACGGCGACGTGGCCCACGAGCACGGCGAGGCCGGGCATGGCGAGGCCATCCACGGCGAGGCGGCTCCGGACCACGACGGCCACGCCATGCCGGCGGCGCACGACGGCCACGCCGGCGCGCACGTCGAGACTCACGCCGCCCACGGCCACGACGACCACGTGGCCCATGTCCACCACACGGCGCACGTCCGTGCCATGATCATGTCGATCTTCGTGGCGACGCTGGGCATCACCGCCTCGTGGTGGACCTACCACCGTCGGCGGGTCAATCCGGCGGCCATCCAGGCGCGGCTGCCCTTCGCCCACAAGGTGCTGCAGGGCCAGTACTTCTTCGACGAGCTCTACGCCGCCACGGTCTACCGCTTCACGCTGTGGTGGGCGGCGGTGTGCGCGGCGTTCGACCGCATCGTGATCGACGGCATCGTCAACGGCACGGGCTACGTGACGCGGATGGTGTCGTGGGTGTCGAGTCTTTGCGACCGCTACATCGTCGATGGCGCGGTCAATGGGGTGGCAGCCGTTCTGCAGGGCGCGGGCGAGGGCTTCCGACGCGTCCAGACCGGCCGCATTCAGACGTATCTGGTCTACGTCAGCGCCTCGGTGCTGGTGCTGATCCTGATCTACCGGGTCCTGTAGGGAACGACGAGAGAACATCCGAGAGGAGCGCCACGCAATGGGCGAGCACATTCTATCGTGGATGACCTTCTTCCCGGTCATCGGGGCGGCCGTGATCGCTTTCATCCCGGGCGGGAGGAAGTCGGTCATCAAGACGGTGGCGGCGGCGGCCGCAGCCGTGCCGCTGATCCTGGCGGTGCAGCTGTACCTGCAGTTCGACCGCGGTTCGTCCGGGCTGCAGTTCGTGGAGCACCACAGCTGGATCAAGAGCTTCAACATCGAGTATTTCATGGCCGTGGACGGCCTGAGCATGCCGATGATGCTGCTGACGGCGCTGCTCTCGTTCCTGTGCATCTTCGCCTCGTGGAACATCGAGAAGGCCACCAAGGGCTACTTCGCCATGTTCCTCATCCTCGAGGCCGGCATGTTCGGCGTCTTCTGCGCGCTGGACTTCTTCCTGTTCTACGTGTTCTGGGAAGTGATGCTGCTGCCGATGTACTTCCTGATCGGCATCTGGGGCGGCCCGCGGCGCGAGTACGCCGCCATCAAGTTCTTCCTGTACACGCTGGCCGGTTCGGTGCTGATGCTGCTGGCGATGATCGCCTTCTACCTGAACACCAGCGATCCGGTCACCGGCGGCCACACGTTCAACATGGTCCACATGTTCGACCAGAACAACCACAGCCCGTGGCTGCAGGTGACGAACGTGCGGCACCTGCTCTGGATGGCCCTGTTCATCGGCTTCGCGATCAAGGTGCCGGTCTTCCCGTTCCACACCTGGTTGCCCGACGCGCACGTCGAGGCGCCCACGGCCGTATCCGTCATCCTGGCCGGCGTGCTGCTGAAGATGGGCACCTACGGCCTGCTGCGGATCAGCTACCCGATGCTGCCCGACCAGGCGATGTGGTTCCGCTACGCGCTGGCGACCCTGGGGGCGATCAACATCCTCTACGGCGCCTACTGCGCCATGGCCCAGAAGGACATGAAGAAGCTGGTCGCCTACTCGTCCGTCAGCCACATGGGCTACGTGCTGCTGGGCATGGCGGCGATGAACAGCGCCGGCATGAACGGGGCCGTGCTTCAGATGTTCAACCACGGCACGATCACCGCGATGATGTTCCTCTGCGTGGGCGTCGTCTACGACCGCGCCCACACCCGCGAGATCAACGGCTTCGGCGGCCTGGGCCTGCAGATGCCCCGCTACTTCTCGTTCTTCAGCTTCGCGCTCTTCGCCGCCTTGGGCCTGCCGGGCCTGAGCGGCTTCGTCAGCGAGGCGATGATCTTCATGGGCGCCTTCCCGGCGTTCCGGACCATCACGATCATCAGCGCCCTGGGCATCATCATCGGCGCCGCCTACGTACTGTGGATGCTGCAGCGCGTGTTCCTGGGCCCCAAGAACGACAAGTGGGACAACCTGCCTGACATCAACGCGCGCGAGATGCTCACGCTGGTGCCGATCGGCATCCTCGTGCTGCTGCTGGGCGTGTACCCGATGCCGGTGCTCGACCTGATGAAGGTCACCCTGAACAACCTGGTCAAGGTGGTGGCCGGCTGAGCCGGCCCCGCATGAGGAGCTTTCCGGCATGGAACTCTTGCACGTGAAGATCCCGAGCTGGGCCGACCTGCAGTGGTGGCTGCCCGAGCTCGTGCTCTGCCTCACGTTCCTGTTCGCGCTGATCGGCGATCTGCTGGCGCGCGGCCGGCGGCCGGTGGTGCCTTTCGCCATCGCGGTGCTGGGCCTGGCGGTGGCCGGCGTCCTGGCCGTGGTCGACACCGGGGCGGCGGCTCCTGCCGGCGGCCGGGCGATCATGGGCGACCTGGTCGTCGTGGACGGCCTGGCGGCGTTCTTCCGCCTGCTCTTCCTCTTCGCCGGCCTGGCCACCGCGCTGTTCGCCTGGACCTCCGAGGAGATCATGGGGCGGCGGCGCGAGCACAAGGGCGAGTTCTACGCCCTGACCGTGCTGATGACCCTGGCGATGATGGTCATGGCCGAGGCCCGCGACGTGCTGATGCTCTACCTGTCGATGGAGGGTGTCGGCCTGGCCAGCTACGTCATGGCCGGCTACATGCGCACCAGCCTGCGCAGCACCGAGGCCTCGTTGAAGTACGTGGTCTTCGGCGCGGTCAGCAGTGCGATCATGCTCTATGGCCTGTCGCTGCTCTACGGCATGACCGGCTCGCTGCGCTTCGACGGGATCCGGCAGGCGCTCCTGGCCGGGGGCGCCGACCCGTTCGGCCTGCTGGTGGCGGTGGTGCTGATCCTGGCGGGCATGAGCTACAAGATCGCCGCGGTGCCGTTCCACTTCTGGTGCCCGGACGTCTACGAGGGCGCCCCGACACCGGTCGCGGCGCTGTTCAGCGTGGGCCCCAAGGCCGCCGGTTTCGCACTGATGATCCGCTTCTTCTACTCGACGCTGGCCGTGGGCGCCAACCCGGCCGCCAGCGTGGCGCTGATCGACGCCATCAACTGGCCGCTGCTGGTGGCGGTCATCTCGGCCGTGACGATGACGTTCGGCAACCTGGTGGCCCTCAGGCAGGACAACGTCAAGCGCATGCTGGCCTATTCCAGCATCGCCCACGTCGGCTACCTGCTGATGGGCTTCGTGCTGCTGAGCGACGACGGCCTGGCGGCGATCCTGTTCTACCTGCTGGTCTACACGCTCATGAACCTGGGCGCCTTCTTCTTCGTGGTGGCGGTCAACAACCACCTCAAGAGCGAGGAGCTTGCCGACTACGGCGGCCTGTTCTACCGCATGCACTGGACGGTCGGCGTGATGATGGTCATCTTCCTGGGCTCGCTGACGGGGCTGCCGCCGTTCGCGGGATTCGTCGGGAAGCTGTACCTTTTCATGGCCGTCATGGACCGCCAGTGGTTCTGGCTGGTCATTTTGGCGGCGCTGAATTCGGTGGTCAGCCTGTACTACTACTTCCGGGTGGCGAAGGTGATGATCCTGTCGCGTCCGGCGGCCGGCGCGGACGCCAGCCCGCTGCGCCTGCACTGGCTGCAGTACGTGGTGCTGGCCTGCCTGGCCGTGCCGACCCTGGCGCTGGGCCTGTTCTTCGGCTCGTTCAAGGACCTGGCGGACGCGAGCATCCGGGCGATGGCCGGCGGTTGAGCCCGCCTCCCGACCGGGAACCACGGAGCCGGGGCCGGCGGGCCGATGCCGCCGGCCCCTTTGTCGGCTGCAGCGGCGGCCGCCAGGCATGGATCCGGCGCAAGGCCGGCAACCGGGAGACCCGATGGGCATCGCCAGCGACATCGCGATCATCGTGACGGCCGGCTTCCTGGGCGGCATCGCGGCGCAGCGGCTGCGACAGCCGTTGATCCTCGGCTACATCCTGGCCGGCATCGTCCTGGGTCCGCTCACGGGCCAGAGCCTGATCTCCGACCATCACCAGGTCGAGTTGCTGGCGGAGATCGGCGTGGCGCTGATGCTGTTCGCGCTGGGGCTGGAGTTCTCGCTCAGCGACCTGCGGCCGGTGCGGCGCGTGGCGCTGCTGGGCACGCCGGTGCAGATCCTGGTGATCATGGCCTGCGGCGCCGGGATGGTTCGCTGGCTGGGCTGGCCCTGGCCGGCGGCGGTGTGGTTCGGGGCGGCGGTCTCGCTCTCGAGCACGATGGTGGTGCTTAAGACGCTGCAGGCGCAGGGCCGCCTGGGCACGCTCTCGAGCCGCGTGATGATCGGCATGCTGCTGGTGCAGGACCTGGCGGTGGTGCCCATGATGGTGCTGCTGCCCAAGCTGGGCGGCCTCGAAGCCGGCCTGTCGGAACTTGGCGGCGCCGTGGCGCGGGCCGCCGTGTTCCTGGGCGTGATGATCGTCTTCGGCCAGCGCATCGTCCCGCGGCTGATGGCGGCGATCAGCCGCTGGAATTCGCGCGAGCTGTTCCTGCTGGCGGTCACGGCGCTGGGGCTGGGCGTGGGCTACGCGACCTGGCGCGTCGGGCTGTCGTTCGCCTTCGGCGCGCTGGTGGCCGGGCTGGTGCTCAGCGAGTCCGAGCACAGCCACCAGGCGCTCAGCGACATCATCCCGCTGCGCGACCTCTTCGGCCTGCTCTTCTTCGTCTCGGTGGGCATGCTGCTGGACCCGGACTACCTGCGCGCGCACCTGGGCCTGGTGGCCGGGCTGGCGGCGGTGCTGGCCCTGCTCAAGGGCGGGGTGTTCGCGGTGCTGAGCCGCGCCTTCGGTTACGGCAACGTCGTGCCCGTGGCCACCGCCCTGACATTGTTCCAGGTGGGTGAGCTGTCGTTCGTGCTGGCGCGCGTCGGCGTGGACGGCGGCCACCTGGACCAGGCGCAGTATTCGCTGCTGCTGGCCGTCGCGCTGGTGACGATGTTCGCGACGCCGCCCGTCTCGCGGCTGACGGCGCCGCTCTACCGCGTGCTGCGCGCGCGCGCGCCGCGCGACCCGCTGCAGACGATCAACCTCGAACGCGAAGGGCTTGCCGACCACGTCATCATCGTGGGCGCCGGGGACGTGGGCCTGGCGGTGTCGCGCACGCTGCAGCAGCAGGGGCTGCATTGCGTGGCCATCGAGCTGGACCAGCGGCGCCTGGAGGCCTGCCGCCGGGCGGGAACGGCGACCGTCTACGGCGACGGCGCCCAGCCCGCCGTGCTGGAGGCGGCCGGCCTGGACGCCGCGCGGCTGCTGGTGGTCACCGTGCCGGCGGCCGAGACCTCTTCGGCGGTGGCGCGCCTGGCCCGCGCACGGCGGCCGGACCTGCACCTGGTCGCCCGCGCCGAGTCGGACGCGGCGCGCGAGGCGCTCTACGCGTTGGGCGTCTTCGAGGTGGTGCAGCCGCAGAGGGAGGCCAGCCTCGAGATGACCCGCCAGGCGCTGGCGCACCTGGGCGTCGAGGCGGGCGAGGTGGCGCGGCTGGTGGAGGCGGCGCGGCGGGAAGGGTAGCAGGGAAGGCGCGCGCCGGCGCCGCAGCCCCTAGCCGGCTGTTGCCCTGGCGGCCGCCCCGCGGTATTCCAGCGACGCGACTCCCAGGGCCACGGCGACAAGTACGTCGACCCCGCCCAGGGCGCCCAATCCGGCACCGTTGCTCTCCAGCACGCGCTTGAGCACCGCCATCAAGGCCACCATGGACAGGATGAACACCAACAGCTGCGGCGGGTAGATCTGCCACACCCAGAGCTTGCCCTTGGTGGCGGTCAGGCGCGCGATGTTCGCGCGCATGCGGCGCCGCATCACGAAGCGCGCCTTGAACGCGCCGGCCAGCATAGCCGCCGGCACGATCCAGTACAGGTGGGTCGGGCTGAGGCCCGCTTCCAGCGCGCGCCGGAACAGGCGGGTGCTGGCGAAGACCAGGCTCAGGGACCCGAGCACCAGCCAGGTGCGGGCCAGGATCAACAGAAGGCGGGAGCTGACCATCGAACATCCTCTGGGCGAAGGGGAACCGGACCCGTGGCAGTCAAGATCGGGTTTCCGGGAATGGGCGCAACCTGTTTCGGGGTGGATTGACCGGCGGCCCCCCGGCGTGGGATCATGGGAGATGTCAATTGGCAGCGGAGCCCGTGAAAGGACGGCAAATGACAGACTTTATTCGATTCGGGGAAGAGGTCGCCGGGTACGACATCCCGGTGCTCAACGAGCGGGAGATCCGGGCCGGTGCCGGCATCCTGTTCGTGCTCATGTTCGTGGCGATCCTCACCGCGATCCTGAAGGGCAACTTCACCCTGCTGAAGTATGCGGTCACGATCTTCCTGACCGACATCCTGGTCCGCGTCCTGGTCAGCCCGCGCTTCGCGCCGTCCCTGATCCTCGGACGCCTGCTGGTCCGCGGCCAGACCCCCGAGTATGTCGGCGCCCAGCAGAAGAAGTTCGCCTGGATCATCGGCATCGCCCTGGCGACGATCATGTTCGCGCTGCAGGTCGTGGTCAATTCCTACAGCCCGATCACGGGCCTGATCTGCCTGATCTGCCTGGTGTTCCTGTTCTTCGAGACCTCGTTCGGGATCTGCATCGGCTGCAAGGTCTACTCGCTGATCTACAAACAGAAGGCGCAGTACTGCCCGGGCGAGGTGTGCGCGCCGAAGGACCGGCAGGCCATCCAGCGGGTCTCGCCGGCGCAGGTGCTGATCGTGCTGGGCTTCGTCGGTTACATCGTGGTGGTGGCGATGCTGTTCCACGACAACTTCGCCCAGCACCCCTTCGACCTGTTCGGCATCGACAAGGGCGCGCACGCCGGGTAGTCCGGCAGGCGGGCGCCGCTGAGCGGACCGGACAAGAAGCCGCCTCCCGGCCGGGAGGCGGCTTCGCGACACCGCACCGCGTCGGAGACCGACGGGCTAGCCCGGGTGGTGGGCGTCCTTCTTCAGGCCCTTGGCGCAGCCGCCGCAGTACCACTTGCCGTCGATCTCGGTCATCTGTGCCTCGGGCACCGCGGTCATGCCGCAGCCACCCGCGCAGTCGTGGGCGGCCGCCACGTCGGTGGCCGCCGCCGCGGTCGAATCGGCGGCGGGCACGGCGGCCGGCGCAGCCTGCTCTGCCTGCTTCGCCTGCTCGACTGCCGGCGGCGGCGCTTCCTTCTGGGCCTGGGTGTCGGTCTTCTTGCTGCACGCGGCCAGCGAGAGCGCCAGGACCAACGTGACGATCAGGCCGACAATCGGCAACACACGCTTCAGCATCGGGGCACCTCCGTCCTTTCGGCGCCACCCGTGCGATGACGCAACCTGAGCAGTCTTTGCGGAGCAGATGGCGATGTCAAGGGCTGTCGTCTCCCCTCGCTGACGTGCCGTAGTACCTGCGTGCGGCCGGAACGGTCGAGTGGGCCACCCGCGGCCCACGGCGCGCATTGTACGGCGGAAGCACACCGGACCGCTGAAGGCCGCACCGGGCCGCTTGCGCCGGCGCAGATCTCCCGACCTCGCCGCGGCTGCGCGGGCGCAAGTTCCGCCAGCTGGACGGCGCGGCCGAGAAGTACTGGCCGATGGGCGAAGTTGACCCCCGCTGGTCAACGGGAATGTTGCGCGTGCCGTCGAACGGCGGTCAAGCACAGTGAAGGCGATCCCCGGCCTGTACCCGAATGGAAGACGGCAACTTGGGGACCTCTCACAGATTGAAGGCCTGAACGACGACGTGGAATCGCAGTCAAGCGCGGAACAGCCTGGGTACCCGATGGGACCAGCCGACAGGTTGCGATTTTCCGCTTACCCGGATTTCGGGTCTCCGACCGGCGCCGCCGCGTTGATCGTCGAGACCAGCGCCGGCGCACCGGCCGCCGGCCGCACCGCCTTCCGCCGCCGTTCGTGTCCGCGAAGGGGTGGATAGGGTGCGGCGCGGAGCGAAATCGGCGACCGGGCAGGGGATTGGGGCGGCTCGATTGACTTCCGGAGCTCGGTTGGGGGATACTCACGCGGTGTCAGCGTTCGATCCGACCCGGCCAGTCGCCGGCCGACGACGTCCCCAGTTGCCCAGGAGCATCCCATGGTGAAGCCCAACACGAGAATGGTGAAGTGTGCCCTGTTCCTCGCCTCCGCGCTCATCCTACCGCAAGCGGCGCTCGCCGCGGACGACAACGCCGCAACCACGACGGCCACCCCGGGCTCGGTCGATGAGACGCCGACCTCGCTGCCCATCGACTGGACCCAGACGGGATGGTCGCGCTGGGAGCTGGCCAGCCTCGACATCGGGTACATGAACGGAGCAGCCTATGCTGGACTGCGCGGCTTCGGCTATCATCGGACGTGGTTTCCCGGATTGCGTCGGCTCGGGCTGGGAGTCGATCTGATGGATATCTACGCCGGCAAGGGGTTCGAGGACGGGACCAACCGCTATCCGGATGTTGCCACCGAGACGGTGTGCTGGCTTCCCATCCGCTTGACCTACGTGCTGTTCGGCAAAGCGAAGGTCGAGCAGGAACCGCTGTACGAGATCCTCTCGCGCCACGATGGCGTCTACTACACCCACTACACGTACCGCGACCTCGGCAGTGTGCCGCGCACGCTGGTGTCGCCCCTGGTGCTGGTCGGCGTGGCGACCTCGCAATGGGGAACCCGAGCGCTCAGCAACTCCGACTTCCCGGAACTCGAGCAGGACTTCGGCTACTGGGATTTCTTCGTCGAAGCCTCGTTCTCGACCCTGGTCACCGAGCCCCCCACCCGACCCGTGGGCGCCGTCGGTAGGTTCACCGCTGGCGTCATGATCTGGGATGCCAAGGGCAATGCCGACCTCGGCGCCATGAGTGGCACCGATTTCTACATCAAGGTCGGCTTCGGCGGACTTGCCTACCAGCCCCGCCAGTGATCACCGGCACACCTACAAGGCATCCTCCTCGGATGGCCTTGCAGGCAGCCTGACCACCGGTTCGACGCGGCGCCCACGGTCTCCGGTCGCGGAGCGCGCCTTCCACGCGAAGGTGGTTGCGACCGTGTCGGCAGTGGGCGGCGGGTGCAGCCGTACCTCGGTTGGGTTCCCGGTCCCGAAAAAACTACCAGTAGAGTGTGATTAATGCTCGGCCGGGCTCTCTCCCTGGGTGGAAGCTGGATGCTACCGCCCTGATCACCCGTGCCGGAGGACCCATCATGACCTGCTGCGATAGGCTTCAGACCGTACATCCCATCGCGTCCGGTTGGACGAAGTCCAAGGCGGTCTTCGCGATCATCCTGGTCATCGGCGTAGCGATGGCGGGCGCAGTCGATGCCCAGAACCTGTATTGCTGCACGGCCAATACGGCAGCCCCCGCCGGATCGGCGCCGGTCCTGTACAACCTCCCCAACGGAGGTGGTGCGGCTCTCACCCAGGCGCGGTCGGTCTCAGGCATCGTGGATGCCACGATCACCCTGTATCTCCGCACCGACGACTGTGTGCCCGTGGTCAACTTCACGGCCACCGACATGTGGCTGGAGAAGGAGGTCGTGGCCAGTACGGGCAATTTCGCGGCCTGTTTGTCGGGTACGACCGCGGACGCGAACACCGACGCCGTGGGCGTCACGACCTGGACCGCCCCGCTTCGCGCCGGTGGCTGGTCGACGTCCCGGACGCTGGTCGTCGTCGCCGGTGCGGCGCTGATCGCAAGCGCGCCCCTCGACCTGCGCCACAACAGCGCCGACCTGAACGGTGACGGCGTGGCCAACCTGGCGGACATCCCGCTGTTCGCCGGAGACTACCTCGGTCCCTATGCCTTCCGGTCGGATCTCTGGTTCGACGGTGCCGTGGACCTGAGCGATATCCCGCGGCTGGCCGGGGGAATCGGCGCGGTGTGTCAGTAGGGGCTGCCGCGCACCTGGCGCGGCTTCGCGGAGCGCGGATCACAACCCTGGTCGACTGTCGATGGCGTGGCATACGACCACGACGCAATTGGTCACTACCGAGACCAGTATGACAAGACTGTCATTGCCACGCGCTATGCCGATTTCGGGGAATTGGAGACAGTTCCCTCCTTCAATATCGAGTTCCCGGGTAGCACAACCGGTGAGTGGTCGGAGGCCACGGGGGTCGTTGTGTCCTACTGGGTGCACGATGGAGGAATCGACACGGGCGGTTTCATCGCTCAGGACGGATCCAGCGGATCACATGCAGTGGTCCGAGTGACGCAATACGACCGGTCCGGCGGGTACATCCGCGGTACCTTCTCCGGAGTGTTGAAATTCGCGCTTGGAGATCGCACGACGACGATCACTGACGGCGCCTTTCAGGTCCAGCTGGCTCCGTGAACGGGTGGCGACCGAGGCCGCGCCGCGCGCGCCGCGGAACCCACGGCCGTTGATCTGGCCGCGTGGCCGGAAGTGCACGCTGCTGCCAGTGCCTTGGCATCGGGCTTCGGTGCACGCGGGCAATCCGGGCGGCTATTCGTGCAACCGTCATGGCTTCACTTGTGCTAGACTTCCGAAGCCAGCGCGCCGACAGGTCACGCATACGGTTGAGGCACGTGCGCGATATCCATGACGGTCTGCGGGCTCGGCGAGGGTGCGCGCGCGAATTCCGGTGACGGCGGAAGGTGGAGGTTGGCATTGGCGAAGGCGTCGGCTCTCCGTTGCTTGTGCATCGCTACCGCGTTCGTCCTCGCTCCCGTGTTGAACACGCACGCAGAACCCGCTGCCCGCCCCGCCCACAAGACGTGGCGCGGTTCCGCTCGGGATTTCGCGGCAATCCCCATGGAACGGCTGCTGCGAGAAGATGGATCGCTCGACCTCGCGAATAGCATTCGCGGCCTTGCACGCTCCGCCGGTTGGCGGGAGTCGCCGGGCTCGAATGGCGCCCAAGGTGGCGATTGGTCCGAAGCGAGTGGGGGCTCGTACGTCGGCGGCCGAACGATGGGCGCCACCGCTTTCGACGATGTCGAGAATGGGCAGTGGGATGGTCGCTTCTGTCGCGCGGGTGTGAGCGGTACGGTCTACTCCAGTGTCGTGGACGAGGACGGAGACCTCTATGTAGGCGGCGACTTCCTGACCGCCGGGAGTAGCTACGCGCCTTACATCGCGAAGTGGGACGGAACGACCTGGTCAGCGCTCGGTTCGGGAATGGACGGAACGGTGTACGCCCTGGCCGTGGACGGACACGGGAATCTCTATGCAGGCGGCAGCTTCTCGACTGCGGGGGGTGTCAGTGCCTCCCATGTCGCCATGTGGAACGGATCAACGTGGTCGGCACTCGGATCGGGAATGAGCGAGACCTACGGCTGGGTCTATGCTCTTGCTGCGGATGGGAGTGGGAACCTCTACGCGGGAGGCAGCTTTCGGGCTGCCGGGGGTGATTCGGCACTGCATATCGCGAAATGGAACGGCACGAACTGGTCTGCGCTCGGCTCGGGTCTCAAGAACGGGGGTGTCAGCACCCTTGCGTTCGACGGGAACGGAACCCTGTACGCCGGTGGCAGCTTCCAGATCGCTGGCGGTGTACCCGCAACCTGCTTGGCGAGATGGAACGGGACGACGTGGTCCGCGCTCGGACCGGCCTGGGGTACAGGGAGTGGCGTCAGTGCCATTGCCATCGACTCGGGCGGTACTGTCTACGCGGGGGGGCACTTCTATGCTGCGGGTGGCGTGTCCGCCAACCATATCGCCAGGTGGAACGGAGCGGCGTGGTCGGCACTCGACTCAGGGATGAACTGGTCTGTGTACGAGCTTGCCGTGGACGAGGAGGGTGTTCTCTACGCGGGCGGCGAGTTCATCGCAGCGGGAGGTGTTCCGGCTCTCCACGTCGCCCGCTGGAACGGAGTCTCCTGGGCCACCGTCGGCTCGGGGTTGAACGCAACTGTCACAGCCCTGGCGGTAGATGGGAGTGGGCGCCTCATCGCGGGAGGTGGGTTCACGTCGGCGGGAAGCACATCGGCTCCACGTGTCGCCAGGTGGGATGGAACAGCGTGGACTGCGCTCGGCTCTGGAAGCGGGCTTGACCGCGAGGTGCGCAGCGTTGTCGAGGATGGGGACGGCAACGCGTATGCGGGGGGCGGATTCATGGTCGCTGGAGGTGTCAGCGCATCCGGGATTGCCAAGTGGAATGGGCGGGAATGGTGCGCGCTGGGTGCTGGTCTGGATCCCTATAGCTGGGTGTATGCGCTGGCCATGGATGGGAACGGTGGGCTCTACGCGGGCGGTCATCTATCGATCGGCAGCGGATCGTCGAGATACGTGTTGAAGTGGAGCGGGACAGCTTGGTCTGCGCTCGGGCCATTTTGGATGAACGGCGAAGTGAATGCGTTGGCGATGGATGGAGACGGTAACCTCTATGCCGGGGGCGCCTTCACCCGGAACGGAAGCACCACATTGTCCCACATTGCCAAGTGGGACGGTGCGATCTGGTCCGCACTGGGTACGGGCATGAATGGTGGCGTGAGTGCCCTGGCGACGGACGCGAACGGGAATCTCTATGCGGCTGGTGATTTCACGGTTGCCGGCGGTGTGCCAGCGTCGCACTTGGCCATGTGGAACGGCACGACTTGGTCCGCTCTCGGATCGGGGATGACGGACCCGCACGGGGTGGTGCACGCTCTCGCCGTTGACGGAAGCGGATGCGTCTATGCTGGAGGCGACTATTTGATGATCGACGGTGTTTCAGCCTCTTGCATCGCGAAGTGGAATGGGGTGAACTGGTTGGCGCTTGGCTCCGGGCTCAGCTCCGGAGCCGTGTACGGTTTGACCGTAGACAAGAGCGGGGATCTCATTGCAGGAGGTACGTTCACGACTGCCGGTGGCGCCCCGGTGAACCGCATTGCCAAGTGGGATGGGACAACATGGTCCGCGTTCGGGTCGGGGTTGGATAGCGCTGTTCACGCGCTGGCCGCCGACGAAGGTGGGAGCCTCTACGTGGGGGGCGGCTTTGAACTCGCGGGAATGAAGCCTTCGAGCGGCTTCGCCATCTGGCATGGACCTGCGCCGTCTTCCGTTGGGCACGACGAAAGGCCGGCTTACCGTTTGATCCTGCACGGCGCCGCTCCGAATCCGTTCAACCCGCTGACCACGCTCCGCTACGAGATCCCGGAACCCGGCCACGTGCGGTTGTCCATCTACGACCTTCGCGGTCGGCTCATTCGCAACCTTGTGGACGGGAACATGTCCAGTGGCGGCCATCAGGTGACCTGGGACGGAAAGGACGAGCGCGGCTTGGGTGTCGCGTCGGGGGCCTACATCGCACGAATCGACGCGGGTGCGATGCATGAAACGAAGCGACTGACTTTGATCAGGTAGTCGCGGCCGCTTGTGGAATGGCGCCCGGCCACCTGGACGAGGTTGACGGTCCGGTTTCAGCGCCCGACCCCGAACCCCCGCGCCATCAGCACCGCCAGCAACGGCAGCAACGCGGTGGCGGCCAGCTCGATCTTCAGCAGCGTGCCGACCACGGCCGGGTACTCGACCACGTCGCCGTCGGCGGCGCGGCGGTTGCGGATGAACTGGATGGTGGGATAGATCGACATCAGGAAGATCAGCAGGAACACCGTCAGCTTGATGTGGAAGAACGGATTGGGGCCGTAGTAGGCGGCGGGCTTGTCGCCGGCGAACAGCTTGAGCAGGCCGGTGGCGATGACCAGGGCTGCCGCCAGGCCGTAGACCAGGTCGGCCATGGCCAAGTGGCGCGCGGTGCGGCCGTCGACGCGGCGCCGGAAGAGGGCCGATTCGACCGCCAGCGCGGCGGCGAACGCCGCCAGTCCCAGGAAGTGGCCGTAGTTGAACAGTGCCATGGTCATCGGTGGCCGGTCCTTTCGGGGCGCGTGGCGACCGTGCATTGGGAATGGTTTTCAGTCGCATAGTTACGACACGGATGGCAGCGACCGCCACCGTCGCCCGACGGGCGCCTTCGACGGCCGGTTGACGGCGTTCCGCCGTTCTGGGATGCTGCGGACTCCGGCCGAACGCACGTCTTTCCCGCGAATGGTAAGTGCTGATGAAGTCGGCGGTGTTGAGGCTGCTGCTGGGCACCGGCGTACTGCTGCCGTTTTCGGCTGCCGCTACAGTGGGCGGCGCTGGATCGACTGTGGACCCCTGACCGCGGCCGCCGCCGCCGGGGACAACGATGAAGCCTCAACTTCTGGCCCTCCTGACCGCCGCCGCCTGGGGCCTGGGCGGCTACTTCGAGAAACGTGGCCTGGGGCTGGGCAACCTGCCGCCGCAGCTGGGGATCACCATCCGCACGGCCACGGCGCTGGTCGTGCTGGCTGCGGTCAGCGCGCCGCAGTGGAAGCTGGTGGCGCAGGCGGGGTCGCGCTCGCTCCTGTACATGGTCGTTGGCGGCGGGCTGGTGGCCGGCTCGTTCGGCATGCTCTGCTTCTACGCGGCGCTGAAGCAGGCGCCGCTGACCAAGGTGATGCCGATCGCCTTCACCTCGCCGCTGTTCGGGGCGCTGCTGGCCATCGCGATCGGGGGCGAGGCGCTCACGCTCAAGACCGCGCTGGGCATGCTGCTGACCGTGGGCGGCATCGTGCTGCTGTCGTCGTAGGCAGTCGCTCGGGAGCGTGGCGGTCCGTGTGGGGCGCGGCTAACGTGGCCGTTCCTGGTCACGCGAAACGGAACCGAGCCCCTACCGGAGGAATCATGCGCACGCGCACCCGCCTGCTCGCCGTCCTGTTGCCGGCCACGCTGGTCGCCCTGACCGTCGCCCCTGCGGCCCGGGCCGGAGGTTCACCACCGGAGGCCCCTTCCGCGAAGGCCGACGGCAACGCCGCCAAGGCGGTCGCCGCCTACAACGAGGGCGTGGCCAAGGTCAGGAAGGCCGACGCCATGGGCACCGTCGCCTCCAAGGTCTACGCGTTCGACTACTCCGCCCGGCCCGACGGCAAGGCCCTGCGCGAGTACGAACAGGCCATCGCCGACTTCGCGCGGGCGGTCTCGCTGAAGCCCGACCACAAGGAGTCGCACAACTATCTGGGCTACTGCTACCGCCGCCTCGGGAAGCTGGAGCACTCGCTGGCCTCCTACGACAAGGCGATCGCGCTGGATCCGGGCTTCGCGCTGGCCCGGGAGTACCGCGGCGAGACATACCTGGCGCTGGGGCGGGTGGCCGAGGCGGAAGCGGAGCTCGTCGAACTGAGGAAGGTGGACGCCGAGCAGGCGGCCGTACTGGAACAGTCGCTGGGGCTGTACCGGGACCGGGAGAAGCAGGCGGCCAGCGGGCGCTGACGGGTGCGGGGGGACGCCGGGGCGATCGTGGCGGGCGGCACCAAGCCGAGCTCCTGCAACTGGTTGACCGGTCAACAGATCGAGTTCGGCGCACGGTGAAGTGACAAATGAACATATAGTCAAATAATACTTCTGTACATCAAATATAAATTGGCCTGCCGGCTCCGATCGGGTATCATCATGTGGGGGCAGATGTTCCGGGCGCAGGCCCGGCCACCGATCGCCGCCTCGGGCGGTGCCCGTCAACTGAAGCAGAGGTCCACAACCATGAACCGACCTGGGTCACGTCTGGCAAGCGGCTGGGCCATGTTCGCCCTGCTGCTGGCTCTGGCAGTGCCGGCTGTGACGGCGCGCGCCCAGATCTCCGATGACTTCAGCGGGCCCGCCTTGAACCCCGCCCTGTGGAGCGTCGTCGACGCGATCGGCGACGGCACGTACGCGCAGGCCAACGGCCAGCTGTCCCTCATGGTGCCGGCGGGCACGGCCCACGACCTGTGGGTGCCGGCCAACGAAGCCCTTCGCATGGTGCAGGCCGCCACCGACGGCGACCTGTCGCTCGAGGTGAAGTTCGAATCCGCGCCGGCGGCGGCCTACCAGATGCAAGGCCTGCTGGTGGAGGCCGGCCCCGGCGAGTACTTGCGCGCCGATTTCCTGCACGACATGTCGCACCTGCAGCTGTTCTGCGCCACCTTCAGCGGCGGCGTGCCCCAGGTGCGGGGCTCGGTGGCCGTCCCGGCCGGCCAGCCGCTCTGGCTGCGGCTGGCGCGCGTGGGGCACGACTTTGCGGTCGACTGGTCGGACGACGGCATCGCCTGGCAGCCGGCCTTCGCCTTCACGCACGTGATGCAGGTGAGCGCCGTCGGCGTGTATGCCGGCAACGAGGGCGCGCCGGCGCCGGCGTTCAGCGCGGTCGTCGACTACTTCTTCGACACGAACGCTCCCATCGTCCCGGAGGACGGGGACGTCGTGGACACGTGGCCACCGGCGATCGGGTCGATCGCGGTGGTGCCCGACACCGGGACGGGCACGGCGGTGGTCACCTGCACCACGACCGAGCCGGCGACCACGGTCCTCAGCTGGGGGCCCGACACGTCCTACGGCACGGAGGTGCCGGGCGCCACGGGCGACCGCTACCATCACCAGTTCACGCTCACCGGCCTGGCCCTGGACACGACGGTCCACTACCGCATCGCCGCGGTGGACACCCTGGCCAACACGGCGGTCACTGCGGACCGGCAATTCGCGTTCACGCAGACACGGCCGCGGATCACGGTCTGGGGCGGGCTCGACCAGCGCGTCGGCCACCTGGGCACCGCGCAGGCGGACTTCAACCTGATGGGCCATGTCGAGCGCTGGGAGGACCTGACGTCGCTGACGTGGAGCCTGAACGGCGGCCCGACGCGCCCGCTGAACTGGGGCCAGGGCGCCGGCGACTGGGGGGACTACCGGCGCCTTGCGCACAACGGCGACTTCAACGTCGACGTGGCGCTCGGCGAACTGGCGCCCGGCGTCAACACCATCACCGTCCGGGCGGCCGATCCCTGGGGCGGGCAGGACCAGGTGACCGCGAACGTCACGCTCGGGACCGGAGCCACGCCGCTGCCGCTGCTGGTGGACTGGTCCGCGGCCGCCACGCCGCAGGATGCCGGGCAGGCCGTCGACGGGAACTGGGTGCTCGAGCCCGGCGGCCTGCGCACCGCGAGCGTGGGCTACGACCGCATCTTCCTGCTGGGGGAGATCGACTGGCTGGACTGGGAGGTCACCTGTGCCGTCTCGATCCACGAGGTCCAGACGAGCACCGGTCCGCTGAGCGACGGCGCCGGACTCGGTTTCCTGGCGCGCTTCGCCGGCCACGTGGTGGGGGGGTTCCGCAACTTCCCGATTGCCCAGCCGAAGTGGGGCTACCAGCCGTTCGGCGCGCTGACCTGGCTGCGCTGGACCGGCGGCGCGGCGGCCAGCCCGGCCATCCAGTTCTACCGCGGCGACTCGGACGCGACGCAGGACTTCGGCGTCGCGGCCGGCGCGCTCGGTGGCACCGAGTGGCGCCTGCGGATGCGCTGCGAAACCCTGCCGGACGCGCCCGGAGGCGCGGGCGTGACCCGCTACAGCTTCAAGGTGTGGCCGGCGGCGGTCGCCGAGCCGGCGGCCTGGAACTACGAGGTCGAACAGGAGAGCATCCACGCGCTGCGGCAGGGCTCGCTGGGCCTGGTGGCCCACCACGTGGATGTCACGTTCGGCGATGTCATCGTCAGCGAACTCGGCCACGTCGCCGCGGTGGACGATGCGTCGCCCCGCGGACGTCCGGCGCTGGCGGGCGCCTGGCCCAATCCGTTCAATCCTCGCACGACCATCTCGTTCGAGTTGCCTGCGCCGTCGCGCACTCGTGTGACGATCCTGGACCTGCGTGGGAGTCTGGTTGCCACTGTCGCCGAAGCGGATCTCGGCGCCGGGCGGCACCAGGTGGTCTGGACCGGCCGCGACGACGCTGGCCGCGCCGTACCCAGCGGGCCGTACCTCTGCCGCTTGCAGGCGGGAAGGCACGAAGCCGTCACCAAGCTGCTGCTGCTCCGTTGAGGCCACGGAAGATGGTCAGGCGGAGAGGCGCCGCGATACCCGGCGTTGCGCCGCGGCCAGCCACTTCGTGCGCGTCGGCGGGTGCACGATCGGCAGCAGGGTGCCGAACCCGGCCGCGAACATGCCCTTGAGCAGGATCTCGGTCACCGGCTTGCTGTGATCGGCAAGTTCATGCACGAGGCGGCCTTCACGCCAATCGGCCAGGACGGAGTCGGCCAGCGCCGCCTGCAGGCGCGGCATGAGGGAGCCGTCGACCCAGCCGAAGAGCGCGGTGGTCGTGATATCCCAGTTCACGAGCCACAGGAAGGTGGCGACGGCGGCGGCCGTGATCACGCCCAGCGTGCGCCACTCGAGAGGCAGCTTGTAGTGCTTCTCGGAATAGTGGAAATCAGCCGCCAATCCGACCGCGCCCATCACCGCCGCCGAGAAAGCCGCACCGTAGATCCCCCATCGTGAGATGAAGTACCACGACAGCAGGACCTTGATGACAGCCGCTCCTGTTCGCAGCTTCGAGATGAGCGCCGTGTTCTTGGCGTAGTAGAGGCCGAAGGCGAGGTGGAACTGCAGGCCCTGCAGGATCGTCGTGAGAACCTCCACACGCGCGATGCGGTACGCCAGATGGAACTCCGGTGGCGTCAGCAATTCGAGCACGGGCCTGATGACGACTGCCATCACCAGACCGACCCAGACGGCGATGAACGTGAAATAGGTGAACATCCTGGAGATCGCCTGCGGAGCGCCGGGCTGGTCGGCGATCTCGAACCGACGCGTATCCCAGGACTGCATGAACGGCGTGGTGACCACCATCGCGATCAGGACCGGGAAGCGATAGGCCATTTCCAGGATGCCCACCGACTCCAGGCTGATCAGACCCCGAGCCAGCACTCGCTCAGCCTGCCGGCCGACCCACGAAGCAAGTGAGCCTGGCACCAAGGGCAGCAACAGGTCACGGATGCGCCGGGCGATGTCGCGATCGTAGCGGCGTCCACAGTCGTGAGCGGCCAGCGCCACGAAGACGGCGGTATTGACCACGTTCACGACCAACGCGCTGATGAAGTAGCCGTCCAGGCCCATCCCGCGCCTGAGGATCAGCTCGATGTTCAGCGCCAATCCCAGCACCAGACGCAGCAGGCTGATCAGGCTCATCAGGCGCGAGCGGCTCTTCAGCAGCAGCCAGGCGCCGGCTGCCTGGCCCACCAGTTCCAGGTTAAAGGTGACCAGGGCCATGATGACGAGGCGCGACAGGTCCGCGTCCGCAACCAGGAGCGAAGCGAGCGGACGCGCGAAGAGGATCAGCGGCACGGTCAACGCAGCGGTGACCGACGCGATGAGGATGACCCCGGTGCTGACGACGGCCGGCTTCCGCGCCGGGTCCCTCTCGTCGTGGTAGAGGCGGATGATCGCGCCCTGCATGCCGTAGGCGAGCAGGCTGATCAGGAAGTTCAGGCCCACGTCGAGCATGCCAATGACGGCATAACCGTGGCCGCGCAGCACGTGGGCGTACAGGGGCAGCATCAGCAGCCCGATCAGGCGGCTGGCAATAGCGGCCCCGCTGTAGACGACGGCGTGGTGCAGGGTGGCGCGGGTGGTGGACACGGGCTGCGGCATCCCTTCCGGAGCGTCCGTTGGCGCAGCGAAGGCCGCGCACGCCGGCAGGCTCGGCGGTCACCGGCGGTCCTCGACCCGAATCATCGCGCATCGGCCCTGGGCGGGCAAGCCGTGATCGGAATCGCCAGGCTCTCCGGTCACTTCACGAGGAGCAGGCGCGTCGCCGCGTGGAATTCCCCGGCACCCAGGCGGCAGAAGTAGACGCCCGCGGCCACGCCGCGACCGTTGGCGTCGCGCCCCTGCCAAACGGCCTCCCAGCGCCCGGCCGCGTACGGCTCGTCTCGCACCAGCACGTCTATCAGGCGGCCGGCGATGTCGAAGATCTCGAGTCGCACTGTTGCCGCCACGGGAAGATCGAAGGCGATCGTCGTGCGCGGGTTGAAGGGGTTCGGGTACGGTGGCTGCAGGGACCACGCCACGGGCCGTGACGCGGAGGCCACCCCCGTGACCGTCAGTACGGCCTGACCGCTGGTCCGCGCTTCCCCGTCGCACACGACCAGGCAGTCGAAGACGGCGCCGTTGTCGGCGGGCGTCGTCGTCGGCGTCGTGTAGACGGCCTCGCTGGCGCCGGCGATCTCGACACCGTCGCGGCGCCACTGGAACGCGGACGCGCCGGGCGCCTCCAGGCTGAAGGTCGCCGCCTGGCCGGCGCCGACCTCTTGGCCCGTGGGGTGACGCGTGATGCAGGGCGTGGCGTTCGGCTCGACGAACGGACCGGCCACGTAGTTCTGGAGGACCTGCGCCGGCGTCAGGGCGACCCCGTAGAAGGCGACCAGGTGCAGCTCGCCGAGCCAGGGGCGCTCGGCGCCGTACTCGTTGGCCAGTGCCAGCCCGTACTCGGCGTTCCAATTGGAGAGGTCGCCACCGCCGGCGGCCGTGGCGGCCGGGACGCCGTCGAGATAGACGCGCGAGACGCCCTGGACATCGCGGGTGAAGACGACGTGTGTGCGCTGCGTGGTCAGGCTGCCGTCGTTCGTGGAGAGGTCCGGCAGGCCGTTGACATCCGACACGGTCGTGCGCAGGCGCACGTTGTAGAGCGCCGACGGCAGTGATCCGTAGAGTCCCTGTCCCAGCGTGACGTTGCGGCTGGAACCGTCCTGCGCCAACGAGACGATGCGGGCGGGCCCCAACTGCGTGGTGTTGCCGGGTGTGAGCCAGGCCTCGACCGTGATCTCGCCCGAGACCTGCGCCGCGGCTGTGATCTTCGCCGCCGCGCCGGGGGAGGCGACGCGCGTGGGCGCCGTGATCGCCAGGCCGCCGGCTCCCCAGGTCGCGGCCGTCGTGTCGGCGATGACCAGGTGCAGCGGCTCGCCGCTGCCCGAGACGTCGCGCACGGTGTCGCCGGCGCCTTCACGGAAGGCATAAAGGGCCAGCAGCGAGGCGGTCGCGCGCGGAGGCGGTGGCAGCACGGTCAGCAGCGCCGTTTCGCTGGTCGCGGTGCCGTACGGATTGGTCACAACGCACCGGTAGCTTGCGCCGGTAAGGGCGACGGTCGCCGTCGCCGTGGTGTACGTCGCGCCTTCGGCGCCGGCGATGTCCGCGCCGTCCTTCTGCCACTGGTAGGCCAGGGGCGGCAGGCCGACGGCGGCCACGCTGAACGCGGCCGTCTGGCCAGTGCCGACGGTCAGCGACTGCGGTTGCGCCGTGATCGCCGGCGGGCCGGTGACGGTGATCGTGGTGTCGGCGGCGGCCATGCCGCCGTCGCCGTTGATGACGGTCAGCCTGGCCGCATAGATCCCGGAGTTCACGTACTGGTGGGCGGCCAGCGGCCCGGAGGCGGTGTCGCCGTCGCCGAAGTCCCAGTGCCACGCGACCACCGGACCGGCGCCGCCGAGCGAGGGCGTGCCGTCGAAATCGACGGCCAGGGGCGCAGCGCCCTCGACAGGGGTGGCTGTGAACACGGGCACGGGCAGGTTGTTGGCGCTCGGACCCGCCGCGTAGTTCTGCGCGATGTCCGGCGGGGACAGCGCGCGGTCGTACACGGCCACCAGGTGGAACTCGCCCAGCCACGGCCGGTCGCCGCTCAGTTCGTTGGCCAGCGCCAGCCGGAACGAGGTGTCCCAGTTCGAGAGGTCGCCCGACGCGGTGCCGGTCGCACGCTCCAGGCCGTCCAGCCAGGTGCTTGTGGCGCCCGCCGCGTCGCGCGTGAACACAACATGGGTCAGGCGCCGCTGCAGCGTGCCGGGCGCCGTCGACAGCGATGGCGTGCCGCTGGTGCTGGTTCCGGTGGCGCGCAGGCGCACATCGACCAGGTCCGCACGGCCGCCGTAGACGCCCTGGCCCAGCATGAAATTGCTGCCGGCGGTGCCCGATGACAGCGTGAAGATGCGCGCTGGTCCGGTCTGGGTCAGGTTGGCCGGCTCGATCCAGGCCTCGATGGTCAGCTCGTTGCCGGTGCGGACGGCTTCGCTGATGCGGGCCGCGGCACCGGGCGAGGCGATCAGCGTCGGCGCCTGCACGACGAGCGAGCCCGGGCGCCAGGTGACGGCGGCCCCGGGCGGGATGACCAGGTCGACCGGGGCGCCGGCGCCCGCGGTGTCGTGGATCGTGTCGCCGGCGGCCTCGTCGAACCGATAGAGGGCCAGCAGCCCAGCCTCCACGCGCGGGCCCGAGGCCGGTACCGTGAGCAGGGCGGCCCGGCTGGTGTCGGCACCCGCCGGGTTGGTGACGATGCAGCGGTAGAGGCCGCCGTCGGCGGCCGCCGCCAACAGGGGTGTGGTGAAGGTGTCGGCGTTCGCGCCCGCGATGTCGACACCGTCGCGCTGCCAGCGGTAGGCCAGCGGCGGCGCTCCGACCGCCACCACGCCGAAGGTGGCCGCGCGGCCCACCACGGCGCGCGCATCCTCGGGCTCGGCGGCGATGATCGGCGGCGAAGTCACCAGCCCGCCGAAGCGCACGATAACCGCGGGGCCCGGCCACAGGACCTCGATGCCGTGCCCGAACGTCGACGAGAAGAACGACACCGTGTTCTCGCCCGGTACAAGCCCGACCACCGGCACGGTGACGTCATCGTAGGAGTAGGCGTAGGCCGCGCCGAAATAGGGTAGGGTGGTGTCGTTGACGCGTGCCCAGTGCGTGACACCCGCCGGGACGGGCGCATGGGGGCCGTTCCAGGTCGCCACGAGAATCCGGGCCGACTGCGCCAGCGGCAACCCGTGCCCGACCGGAATCGTGAACCTGGTCGTGATGGTGTTGCCGGCGCGCACCCAGTAGCTGGTCGGCATGGCGTCCGGCCGGTACAGCCGCACGCTGAGGTCGTCGCGGGCCAGCGTCAGGCCGGTCACCCGCTCGGTCACGGACCAGAGGCCCTCGGCGTCGCGCACGCGCGCCACCGCCATGATGCTGCCGGGCGCCTGGTCGGGGACCCATTGCGTATCCCAGTTCGTGCGGAACGGCGCCGCGGTCATCGTGCCGATGTGGCTGCGCAGGCGGAAGTCCGCATCGCCCTGCAGCCGATGGTAGCTCTGCTGCCAGTCCGCGTGAATGCCGTCGCCGTCGGCGTCGTGGCTCTCGTAGTACCCGACCAGGTCCACGCGGACGGTGCCGGGGGCCGTGACCTCGAACAGGGGGTTCTCCGCAAGCGCCGAGCCGCTGGCGGGGATCGTGATGCTCCCGCTAGGCGCGGACTTGGACTGCGGATCGTAGTAGACGCGCAGCAGGAATCCGTACCAGCCCCACTGCCCCCAGTCGAAGCCATAGCATGTCTGCCCGCCCGAGGTGCCCTCAAGCGTGTTCGCTCCGGTGGCCAGGTGCGCCAGCGGCACCTCCACGTAGGCCGTGTACTGCTGGGTGTAGCACTCGGGTGACAGCAGGGTGCCGTTGACGTCAGGGATGTCCAGCCAGTCGTGGCCGTTCAGCCGGAAGCGCTTGCCGACCGTACCCACATGGCCGCCCCAGACGTCGATGACCGCGACGGCCCGCACCGCGCCCTCGAGGTCGGTCACGTCGAGCCCCAGGACGGGATTCGGCAGGAAGGTCGCCGGCGAGTTGCCCGGCTCACCGGGATTGGTCGCGTCCGGGTCGGTGACGCGCCAATCGTTGCCGGCGGTCATCGTACGGGCGTACTCGCGGTAGACCAGGCCGGGTGCCACCGCCTTGAGCGTGTCGGCAGCCGTGTACTGGGCGGACGCCGCGCCGGCCGAGGCCAGCACCAGCGTCAGGACGAGGATGCGGTCATGTAGGTGGGCCATGGGCCTTTCCTGGGCAGAGACGGCGGCTTCATGGTTAAGGTGTCAAAAATTATATCATATCATCAATTATACAGGCAACTCATTCCTGCGTCCCCGGACCTCGGGCTGTGATGGGTCCCATCGCAACCACCTGCTTTTTCAGTGGGATATCCTTATGCAGAGATCAGATTGGTCCTCAATGTCCCGACCGTGCTGCCGATAGCAAGCAAAGCAAGGTACCGACATGCCCTGCGCTTCCCTGTCATGCCCCGGAGGAGCCTGATGAGCCTCAAGAACCGGATCCTGCTGCCCGTGATCATCGCGGTCCTGATCGCCGGTCTCGGTACGTTTGTCGGCATCTCGACCACGATCCACTCGATGGTCTCCGAACAGGTCGCCGCGAAGCAGGCGTCGACCGAGCAGACCGTGGCCGAGGCGGTCGACACACGGATCCACGAGTACAAGGCCTTCCTGGCGGCGGCGCAGGACGCGAACCTGCGGCAGGCGGCCCTGTTCACGCGCCTTCCGGACGTGGAGGCGGCCTACCGCGTGGCGCTGTCCGGCAGCATCGACGACGAGTTCGACGCGCAGGGGCAGGAGGCGCGGCAAATGCTCCGTGCCGTCACGAAGGGCTACGTCGACGGCTACAAGGAGCAGACGGGCGCGAAGAACTTCGACCTGCACTTCCACCTGCCCAACAGCCACAGCCTGCTGCGCGTGGGCCAGATGGACTGGCAGACCAAGCGTGACGGGCAGAAGCTCGACATCTCCGACGACCTGTCCTCGTTCCGGCCGACGGTCACCCGGGCCAACCGCGACCGCAAGGCCGTCCAGGGCATCGAGGTGGGACGCGGCGGCTTCGCCGTGCGCGGCGTGGTGCCGGTCACCGGGGCGGACGGCAGCCACCTCGGCACCGTCGAGATGCTCTCGGATTTCAATCCCGTGCTGGGCAAGCTCAAGAGCAACGACAAGGAGCAGTTCGCGGTGTACATGGACGCCGCGCTGCTCGACATCGCGACCGCGCTCCAGGACCAGGACAAGCACCCGCTCCTGGACGGCAAATTCGTCTTCGTCGCGGCGACCGACGGCGCGACGTTCGCGAACCTGGCGTCGGCGCCGCTACTGTTGCGGGCCCGTGACGGCAAGGCGGTCGAGACCATGGGCGACCTCCAGTTGGCCGCCTGGCCGGTCCACGACTTCTCCGGGACCACGATCGGGACCATGCTGATGGCCCGCGACATCAGTGCCGAGAACGCGGCGCTGGCAGCCATCCGCGATGAAGGCGAACGGACGACCGCCCGTGCCATGCTGATCGTCGGCGCGGCTACGCTGCTGGCGACGATCCTGATCGGGGGGCTGATGTACGCCATCGTCCGCCGCATCAACGGCACGCTGCAGCGCGTGATCACGGACCTGTCGCGCGGCTCGTCACAGATCACGCAGGCGTCCGGGCAGGTGGCCGGATCCAGCACGCAACTGGCGGCCAGCTCGGGCAGCGCGGCGGCCAGTCTCGAGCAGTCGTCGGCATCGCTGGCGGAGATCTCGGCGATGACGACGCGCAACAGCGAGACGGCCGGCCAGGCCAACGAACTGGCCGGCGGCGCCAGTCGCCATGCGGACAAAGGTGTTGCGGCCATGCAGCGGCTGAACGAAAGCATCGACCGCATCAAGACCAGCAGCGACCAGACCGCGCAGATCCTCAAGACCATCGACGGCATCGCGTTCCAGACCAACCTGCTGGCGCTCAACGCCGCGGTGGAGGCGGCCCGTGCCGGCGAGGCAGGCAAGGGCTTCGCCGTCGTGGCCGAGGAAGTCCGCAACCTGGCCGGGCGAAGCGCCGAGGCCGCCCGGAGCACGGCCGACCTCATCGAGGAGGCGCAGCGCAACGCGGCCGAGGGCGTGCGCGTCAACCGGGAAGTGGGCGCGATCCTCATGCGGATCAACGAGGCGGTGGCTGGCGCGGCGGGCCTGATGGGACAGGTCAACGAAGCCAGCATCCAGCAGTCGCGCGGGATCAACGAGATCACGTCGGCCGTCGACTCGATGGACGCGGTGATCCAGGGCAACGCGGCCAGCAGCGAGGAGATCGCCGCGGCCGGCGAGCAGCTCAGTGCGCAGGCCAACGAGCTGGACCAGATGGTGGCCATGCTCGTGGAGCTGGTGAGCGGACAGCGTGACCACCGGCAGGCGGCGCCCAGGCCCGCGGCGGCACGGGGCGCGGGCCGCACGGTTTCTGCGGCCTCGACGCCGGCGCCGGCGCCGGCTCGCGCCACGCCGGCGCCGGCCGCCGCGCCGGTCCCTGCCGCGCGGCCGTCGGATGCCGGCCCGCGGCGTGAACGGGACGTCGTCATCCCCCTGGACGAGCTGGACGAGGAGATCGTGCTCTAGCCCGGGCGGCGGAAGCAGCGCACGCGTCGTCCCCCGGCCCACCGGCCGGGGGATGCGCATTCTAGGGCGGCCTGCCGGCGCCGAGGTGAACAAACGGTCCCGTCGCGGTGTATACTCCGGACGGCATCCGGAACCGCACCCCGACCGCTAGGAGTGGACATGCCCGCCCGCAAGCGCCTGAAGATGCACGAGGAACTGCTGCTGCTGGCCCTGGACGACCGCAAGGGCACCACCGGCATGAGTGCCTGGCACACGACCGCCATGGCCGGAGCGGTCCTGGCCGAACTGGCACTGCTGGGCGCCGTGCGGATCGGCACGGACAAGAAGAAGCTCGTCGATGCCGAACCCGGCTTCCAGGTCGACGATCCGCTGCTGTCCGAATGTCTACGGCTGGTCCAGACAGCCAAGCGCCGCAAGAAGGCCTCGGACTGGGTGCTGAAGTTCTCCGGTCTCAAGGACCTGCAGAAGCGGGTGGCCCGCGGCCTGGTGACCGAAGGCGTCTTGAACGAGGAGACCGACAAGGTGTTGGGCTTGTTCACGCGGCGGAAGTACCCCGCCCGTGACGGCGGCCCGGAGCTGGAGCTCATCGAGCGGCTTCGCGAAGCGGTCCTGACCGATACGGATCGCGTCGAGCCCCGGACCATGGTGGTGGCCGTCATCGCGCAGGCGACCGAGCTGCTGCCGCGCGCCATCGACAAGAAGCTCCTGAAGACGCGCAAGGCCCGGCTCAAGCAGCTGGCCGAGGGCCAGGTTGCCGGCAGCATGGCGGCAGGCGCGGCCCGAGAGGCAGTGGCGGCGGCGCGGGCGGCGCAGGCGGCAGTGATGGCCGCCGTGGTCGCGTCGACGGTGGCGACGACGGCGGCGACCAGCTGACCGGTTCGGATCACCGGCCCGGTGCCGGCTCCGCGGGCGTGAACGAGCGGATCGTCGCGATCCGCTCGTCGGTTTCCGGATGGGACGAAACCCAGGCGTGGACCGCCACAGCTTCGGGGTGTTCCTCCGCCAGCCGCTGCAGGGCGTCGGCGAGCGCCGACGGATCGCGTCCGAGGCGCGCCAGCGCGTCGCAGGCGAAGCGATCGGCCTCCCGTTCGAAGGCGCGCGAATAGCCGCTGTCCAGCAGCACCGCCGGCAGACCCTGGGCCAGCTCCGAGATCGTGCCCGCGTCCGGGCCCACCAGCACGAGGATGATCGCGAGCGTCGACTTGCGCAGGATCTGCTGCAGGCCGTGGCGCAGCTCCACGTGGCCGATCTCGTGCGCAAGGACGGCGTCCAGTTCGGCCGGAGAGGCGATCTCCGTCATGCGGTCGGTCACGATGATGGTGCCGCCGGGCATCGCGAAGGCGTTGGCGCCGACGCTGCCGCCCGAGCGGAACTGCAGGCTGTAGCGCGAGGTGTCCAGGCCGAGCCCGTCCACCAGCTCGGCGAAGCCGCCGGCGATGCGTTCGCGCTCCCCCGTCGGCAGGGCGCTGGGATCCAGCACCAGGCGGTCGAACAGCGGCAGCGACTGCTCGTCGATCAGCCGCGCCCAGGCGTCGGGGACCAGGCGGGCCAGCGGCGCCGTCATGGCCGGCAGCACCACGAACAGCAGCAGCGCACACAGGACCACGGTCGCCACGACGGCCACCAGGACGGCCTGCCAGCGGCGTTCGAGCCGGGTCACGAGCTGGGCGCGTCCGCGCACGCCGGCGCGCAGGCGCGCCGCGGCCGGCTGGCCGGAGGCCACGACGAAGGCGCTGCCATCGGGGAACTCGACGGTCATGGCGTCGCCGAAGTCCGACAGGCGGGCCTGGGCGACCGGGCAGGCAGCGGTGGCGCCGTCCGCAGACAGCACCCGGAACGCGCCGCCCTCGAGGGTCAGCGTGCCGTCGTGGCGTCGCGCCGAGCCGGCCGCGAACCAGCTGCCGTTGACGACGGCCGGCGCGCCGGCGTGGTCCTCGTCAGAACCCGAGTTCGATGTCGAACGCATCGGCGATCTCCTGCCCGGCCGCCGACCCGGCGGCCGCGCGCGAACCGGTGACCTCGTCGAACGTCTCCACGCCCGACACGCTCGTGCCGGCGGCCAGGTAGCGCAAGCGGCGGATCTCGCCCCAGGGGTACAGCAGGCCAAGGCTCACCAGCGTGCCCACGGCATTGGTGGCCAGGATCCAGGCGTAGCGCAGCGGGTCCATCCTGCAGTGGACGCGGGCCTGGTCGCCGATCCACAGGCTGTCGAGCGTCAGCCTGGTGACGGCGGCATGGGTCACCAGGGTGGCGAACAGGACCACGAGGTACAGGAACCCGACCGCCACCCAGAAGGCCGGCGGCATGGACTCGCGATCGCCGGCTCCGGCATACGTCAGGCCCATGACCGCGAAGAGGCTGACCGCGACCACGATGCCCGTGATGATGGCCGGCAGGTGCGCGGCGTAGAAATCGGAGGCCCGGGCGCGCAATGCCAGACCAACGTTGCCCCAGGCGGTCTTCTCCGCCTGCCAGGCGCGCTGACGGAAGATGACCCACGGGATCAGCAGGTAGAGCGTGAACGCCGAGAGGAACGGCGCGACGATGAAGAGGCCGAAGGCGTCGCCGTAGCCTCCGCTGAACGAGAACCCGACGTTGCGGTACGTCGTCACGCGCGCGTTGAAGCGGAGCGAGGCCGTGATCAGCCACGGGACGATGAAGGCGGCCGGCACCAGCAGCAGCAACTGGGCCGCCGGCGCGACGTAGCCCAGGGCGGTCCAGACGCCGACGGCCGTCACCGCCAGGATGCGGCCGCGCAGGATCGCAAGCGGGTTGGCGTCGTAGGTGAAGGGCATGCCGTCGAGCGTCGTGTGCGCGCGGATGTACTGCGTCGTGCGCACCTTGGCCCAGGCCGACCAGATCCCCAGCGTCACCAGGGACAGGCAGGCATTGACGATCCAGATGCGGAAGTACTCGCCGGTGTCGCCGGTGAAGACGAAGCCGGCCTCACGCGGCGGCGGCGTGTCGGTATGCGCTGCCTCGGGCGGCGCCAGGTCCGGCGGCGGCGTGCCATCGTGACCGGTCGGCGGGGAGTCGTCGTGCATGGCGGTCTCCGTCGGAGCATGGAATCGGCAGACATGAGGACATCGATGCGACCCGTGGGCGAGGTCGGTTGACGGCGCCGCACATTCCCTGGAAACGGCGGTGCCAGTCTAGCACGCCGGGTGGCGGCGGCAAGGGGCAATACGAGCGGATGGTCAGTAGAGCTCGCCGAGCCGTGCGCGGGAGGCCAGCCAGATGCGCGTGTCCAGCTCCAGCCGATCGTAGTCCGGTTCCATGTTCCGGCAGAGCTGGTAGAAGGCACGGCTGTGGTCGGGCACCTTCAGGTGGGCCAGTTCATGCACCAGGATCATGTCCAGGAAGGCCTGCGGCGCGCGGCGGAACACGGCCGCCACGCGGATCTCGTTGCGCGCGCTCAGCCGGCTGCCATGCACGCGCGCGGCGCGGGTGTGGAGGCCCAGCGCGTTGCGCAGCACCTCGAGCCGCGGGTCGTAGACGACCTTGGCCAGCGGCGGCGCTTGCCGCAGGTGGCGGTTCTTCAGCGCGACGGCGTAGGCGTAGAGCGCGCGCTCGTTGCGGTGGCGGTGGCTCTCGGGATAGCGGGCCAGCAGCCAGTCGCGAAGCTCGGCCGTCGCGGCCATCTCCTGCACCCGGGCGATGGTCGACGGCGGGTAGCCGTGGAGGTAGGTCGCGTCGAGGGGGACATCATCGTTCATCGCGCCGCCACCGAGACTGCGGCCACACCCGCCATGCCGCCCGCCACCCACCACGGCATCGCCGCCAGCGCCACGGCCAATCCGGGCAGCAGCCAGGGCAGCGCGGCGACGAACCCCAGGCCGATCAGCGCGGCCAGGACGCCGGCGCCCCGGCGGCCCCGCAGCACCTGCAGGCCGGCCAGGGTCGCCGCGGCCCCGAGCACGGCGCACAGGGCGGGCAGTTCCTCGTCGGCCAGAAACGGAATCAGGCACGCATCGGCCGCCAGGTTCTCGCGGGCGCGCAGATGGCCGTCGACGCAGATGCGCGCCACGCGGCCGTCGTAGCCGGCCGCCACGGTGACGGCGCGGCCGGCCGCCAGCACCGCGCCCGTCTCGACGGGCCGGCGCGTGCCGTTCTCCCCGCTCAGCGGCGTGCGGAAGCGGAAGACCAGTCCGCGCTCCTCCTGTCCCAGGTCCAGGTTGCGCAGGCGCGTGCCGGACGAGAAGCTCACGATGCGCGCGGGGCCCTTCTGCTCCACGTCGGCCGGCACGATGCGCGCGATGACCGCCACGCCACCGGCCGCCTGCGCGGCGGCGGCCAGGTCGCGGGCCGCATCGGCTTCCAGCGCGAAGCCCGCGCCGCCGGCCATCACGTCAGCCGAACGCGTGATGCAGGCATGGCCCATCACTTCGGCCGGGTCGCGGGAGGCCGCGCGCAGCTGCGCGGCCGACAGCGGAACCGGCAACAGGGCCAGGGATTCGAGCGTGCCCCGCCAGGGCCTGTCGCCGGTCGCCTCGTTGCCCAGCAGGAGCGGATACTCCGGTTCCCAGTCCGCCAGCGCCACCGGCCCGGCCGGCACCTGTCCCAGGGCGACCAGGCCGACCAGAAGCGTGCCGGCGGCGACCAGGCCACGGCGACCCGCGACGAACCGCTCGGGACCGGACGCGTCACCGACGCGCCGCCGCCGGATCCAGGCGGCGGCCAGCACCGCGCCCGCCGCGTTGGTCACGACATCGCCCGGCGAGGGGTGCCGGTCGCTGTTCCAGTACTGGCTGACCTCGATGCCCGCCGACAGTGCGGTGGCCACCAGCAGCAACCGCGCGCGCGGCCAGCGCCACAGGGCCAGGCCCAGGGGCACGTAGAGCAGCAGGTTCAGCGCCAGGTCCAGCGGCTCGATCACCCCGTCCCAGCCGGTGGGCGCGCGCAGGTCGACCGGCATGGCCGTGGTCACCAGGATGAGCGTGAGCGCGAGCGGCAGGGTTCGCAGTCGCAGCAGCGGGGCGGGCGTCTTGGTCATGCGCGGCGATACCTGTCCCGGGTTTCCGGTCGGTGGGCTTCCTGCCGGGGCCGCGCGGTGTGTCGTGTCGCGCGGCCTGGTCCGCCCATGATAACCGCCGGCAACCGGGTGGCGCCATGCATGGCCGGATCGCCCACCGATCCGCTGCGGCTTGCAGGACGCCGCCCACCCGCTACCATGACCATGGGAACCCCAACGAACAGGAGACACCATGGCAGACAGGAAGCAGGGGTGCGTGGCCGCCGCGGCCGGTCCCCTGGCACCTTCCGATGCACGCGAGGTGACAGCCCCCGCCACCATGCAGGAGGTACCGCGTATGCTGGCCAAAGTCGGCAGGGAAGCCCCTGATTTCGAAGCCATCGCGTTCATGCCCGCCACGGGCGACTTCGGGCCCGTCAGGCTCTCCGACCACCGGGGCAAGTGGATCACGCTCTGTTTCTACCCGGGCGATTTCACCTTCGTCTGACCCACCGAGCTGGCGGCGGTCGCCGCTGATCATGCGCAGATGCAGGAGCTCGGTGTCGTCGTGCTGGCCGTGAGCACGGACAGCCGCTTCACGCACAAGATCTGGCAGGAGCAGGAGCTGTCGAAGATGGTGGACGGCGGCGTGCCGTTTCCCATGCTCTCGGACGCGGGCGGCAGGATCGGCGCCGTCTACGGCGTCTACGACGAGGCGGCAGGCGTCGACATCCGCGGCCGCTTCCTCATCGATCCCGATTTCGTCATCCGCGCGATGGAAGTGCTGACGCCCGAGGTCGGGCGCAATCCGGCCGAGCTGGTGCGGCAGGTCAAGGCCTACCAGCACGTCGTCAGGACCGGCGAGGTGACCCCGTCGGGCTGGAATCCGGGTGACACGACCCTGACGCCGGGACCGGAGCTGGTCGGCAAGGTCTGGACGAAGTGGAAGCCGTGACCTGAGCCGCTTCGTTGCGTTCGCGGGCCCCGCCGTCGTCGACGGCGGGGCCCTTGCCTTCCGGCCGCGGCGTTCACACCTGCCAGAGGTACTGCAGCTTCACGAAGTACTGCCGCCCCGTCTGCCGGAACAGCGACGGCGCGCCCGGGTCCGCCGCGTTGAAGTCGCGCAGGTCGTGCGTCGAACCCAGGTAGAACACCGAGAACGGGTTCAGGCGGTAGGTGAGCAGAGGGTCGATCTCCCACTTGCGTCCGAAGTCCATGTGGTAGTCCGGATAGTCGCCGCCCGCGGCCAACGACTGGTAGAACGGGCTGCGCGCGTCGTTGTGCTGCACCACGAGGCGCAGCGACAGGCGCGGATTCAGCTGCAGGCGCACGCGGGCACGGGCGATGGCCTGGCGGAACAGCAGCTCGTCGGTCGTGGCGTCGCGGCTGCGCACGTAGTCGAAGGTCGGCTCGATGATGAGCCGGTCCAGCGGCTTGAGCGACAGCGCCAGGCCCCAGCCCAGTTCGTGGCCGCGGTCCAGCGTGAGGAAGGCCGGGCCGCGGCCGACGTTGGCGTAGCCGCTCACGGCCAGCGCGTCCAGCGGCTGCAGGTCCGCGTTGAATCCCGCCGTCCAGAGGCCGGCGAAGTGCACGCCGCCCCAGGTCTCCTCGCCGCGCTGGTAGTTCGCCGCGACGTGGGCCTGCGCGCGACGCAGGTTCACGTCGGTGAACAGGTTCACGTGGCTCCACTTGCGGTCGCCGTCGTAGTTCCAGCGGCCGTTGGTGAAGACACCCGGCGCGATGCGCTCGAACAGGCCGCCCTGCGGGAAGAACGTGTAGCTGGACCACAGGAACGCGTTGCGCTGGTCGTTCCACGGGTCGTAGCCCGTCTGCGTGCGGTAGGTGGGGCTCACGTGGTTGTAGTCCAGCGTGAAGTTCCAGTTGCGCGCGCGCCGCCGCAGTTCGGTGATCAGGGCGCCGCCGCTGAACGTCTCGCCGTCCAGCGAGACCGTGTGGTCCCCGCCGGCGAACGTGGCGCCGGGGCTGACCTCGTGGCCTTCGGGTTCGTCGGTGCGGCTGTGGATGACCTGGGAGGCCCAGCTCAGCGTGCGTGTCAGCCGCAGATTGGCGTCGGCCGAGAGGATGGTGCCCGAGCCGCCGCCGTCGTACCGGCGGTCGGTGACCATCAGGCCGCCCTGCGAGCCGGGCCGGAAGCTGTGCAGCAGGCGGGCCACGTTCACCGTCGAGCGGCCCATCGCCACGAAGCGCGAGCGCTCCTCCAGCGGGATGATGTACGGCGAGTGCTCGTCGCGCGCGAAGGTCCAGGCCAGGCTGGTGCGGTCCCAGCGCGCGGTACCCTTGGCCGCCACCTCCGGATCGTTGACCATGCGCGTGTAGAACGAGTTGAACATCGTGCGGAACAGGTCGTTGCCCTCCTGGAAGAAGGGGCGCCGCTCGGGGTACTGCTGCACGATGGTCGAGTTGACGTTGATCTGGTCGGCATCGGACTCGATCTGGCTGAAGTCGGGGTTCAGTGCCGCTTCCAGGGTCACCGCGCTGGAGGGCGCGAACTTGGCGCTGAGCGACGGCTCGCCCTGGAAGTCGTCGACCGCGAGCCCCGACTCGGGGTCGAGCGGGTCGGCGATCACGGCCGTCTGGTAGCCGATCACCGACGGCAGCAGCTCGAGCCCCTTGCCCGGCCTGAGGCCCGTCACGCCGCCGACGGTGCCCCACTGGCAGGGCAGGCACTGCTCGTTGCGGTCGTAGGCGCACCAGGCGTACTGGCGGCCCGTCTCCCGCGGGTGCCCCCGCCAGAAGTCCAGCCGCCACTGCTGCTCAGGGCGGTCGGGAAAGCGCATCCCGGCCAGCGGGATCGCGATCTCGGCCGTCCAGCCGTCGGGCTGCACCTGGGCCTCGGCGTGCCAGACCATGTCGAAGCCGTCGGCGCGGCCGTGCACGCTGGTCCACATCGCGTCCTTCTGCACGCCGTACGGGTTCACGAAGAAGTAGTAGGCCCAGGTACCCTCGCCGAAGGTGTCCAGCAGGAGGCCGACCTCGTCGTCATTTCCGTAGAGATCGCGCTGGCTCATCGTCGCGCGCAGCAGCGCCGGGTCGTCGCGGCAGGTGAAGGCGACGTAGAGGTTCTCGTCGTCGTAGGTGAGCCAGGCCTCGGTCTGCACGGGCGGCTCGGTGCCGTCACCGGGGAAACGCTCGGCGAAGCCGGTGGCCTTCCCGGCCGTGGCCCAGCCCGGGTCGTCGAGGCGGCCGTCGACGGCGATGGGGCCGGCGGCGCGCGCGGCCTGCAGGTGCGGGCGTGCGGTGGGGGTGAAGGCGCCCGCGGGGGCGGCGGCAACGAGCAGGATCGGCAGCAGGAGCAGGAGGTCGCCGCGGACGGCGGTGATCAGCGATCGCGGACGGTTCATCGAAGTCTCCTCGCGCGACATGGCTCCGGCCGCCACGGCCGGTCAGGGCGTGGCGGCGCTCGTGTTGGTGACCTGTCGTCGGGGAGTACCGGTCGCCACGCGGGGAGAAGCGGCCGTCCAGGGCGGAGCTACGCCCCGCGGGGGCAAAGGTTGCACACGCCGCCGCTCCGCTGCGTCACGGCACCGGAGCGGCGGGTGGGCGGCGGCTCAGCGGACCAGCAGCATGCCGATCGTCTCGATCCGTTCATCGAACTCCAGGCGCGCGTAGTAGACGCCCGAGCCCATCGCGCGACCGGCATCGTCGCGGCCATCCCAGGAGCGCACGTGATGGCCTGCCTCCAGGTAGGCGTCCGCCAGCGTGGCCAGGCAACGGCCGCGGATGTCGTAGACGGTGACGCGCGCCGGACCGGGCCGGGGCAGTTCGAACGGGATCAGGGTCAGCGGGTTGAACGGATTGGGCGTGTTCGGCCCCAACGCCGGCAGGGAACGGGCGTTGCCGACCACCGGCACGGCGGACAGGCTCCGGAGCTCGTCCGACCAGGGCCCGACGTTGCCGTGCGTGTCGGTGAAGCGCACGAAGTACGTACACGGGGCGGTGTCGGCGTCCACGAAGGGCCCGGAGTCGGGACGGTCGACGGGGTGGCCGACCGCCTCGCCGTCAATCTGCCCCCGCAGGACGTGGGCCGAAGCCAGGTCCGGGATCCCCGGCGCGGCCCAGGTGATGATCCTCTGGCCGGGAGCATCCTGCAGCGTGGCCTGCGGGGCGGGCGGCGCGAGATTGTCGAGGGAGTAGCCGCCCGTGGCGAGCGACTCGACGGACACGGCGGGATCCGCCGTGCGCGCGACCACGCGGTACATGGAGACGGGCGCCGGGAGGCCTGCCGTCAGGACGTCGTCGGTCGCGATCTCCACGCGGAACGTGTCCGTGATGGTCGACGGCACGTTGGCCAGCGTGCGCCAGGTCGTGTCGCGTCGCTGGACGTCGTAGGCGATCACCGTGGGGAAGTTGGCGTGCGTCTCGGCAGCGGTCCAGGCGAGCCGGAGCCGCCCGCCCTGGTCGCCGGGGACGTCGGTGACCACCGGTCGGAACTGCGTGCCGCGCACCGTCTCGTAGTGGTACCAGCCGGCACCGATGGCGGTGATGCCCGTATTGGGCACGGGCAGCATGCCGCGCAAGCCGGGCTCGTCGCCCCAGACCACGACCGAGCCGTCACCTTTCAGGCCAAGGCTGAAGTACAGATGCGTGGCGACGGCCTGGAAACCGGCATTCGGCGAGGGCACGTCGCACTGCCCGTGCGGGTTCTCGCCCCAGGCGACGATCGAGCCGTCCGCCCGCAGCCCGAGGCAGTGCCGATTCCCGATGGCGGCGCTGGTGAAGCCGGCGTTGGGCTGGGGCAGCGCGCGCATGCTGGGCCACGCGTCGCCCCAGCACACGAAGGAGCCGTCGCGGCGCAGGCCCAGGGAGAAGGAGTCGTTGGCGAAGACCGACACGAAGCCGCTGTTGGGCGCCGGCACGGTGCACTGGCCGACGTTGTTGTGACCCCAGGCGGCGATCGACCCGTCCTCGCGCACGGCAAGGCTGTGGTTGTCGCCGGCGGCCACCGCGATGAAGCCGGCGTTGGGCGACGGCACGTTGCACTGCCCGAGGTCGTTCTGGCCCCAGGCGGCGACGGTACCGTCGGCGCGCAGGCCCAGGCCGTGGCGCCAGCCCGCGGCCACGGCGGTGAAGCCGGTGTTGGGTGACGGCACGTTGCACTGGCCCTGGACGTTGTCGCCCCAGCCGACGATCGAGCCGTCGAATCGCAGGCCGAGGCTGAAGATCGCGCTTGTCGCGACGCTCCTGAATCCCTCGTTGGCGGGCCGGACGTAGCCCGTGGCGTCGTAGCCGTCACCCCAGGTGACGAGCTCACCGGTCCTGGTCAGGCCCACGCTGAACCTGCCACCGGCGGACACGGCCGTCGCCGGCGTCGCTTCGGTCGGCACCTGGCACTGGCCGTACTCGTCCCAGCCCCAGGCGACGATCGATCCATCGGCCTTCAGGGCCAGGTTGTGACGGCGGGCGTCGATGGCCACGAAGTCGCCGTTCGGCGAGGGCGCGAGGTTCTCGCCGAAGCCGCTGCCGTCGCCCCAGGCCTCGACCATGCCGTTGCTGCGCAGCGCCAGGCTGTGGTTGCGACCGGCGGCGACCGCCACGAACCCGACGTTCGGCACCGGCACGGCAGCCTGTCCGGTGGCCGTGTAGCCCCAGGCCACGATGCGCCCCGTCTTCGTCAGGGCCAGGCAGTGGCGCGTCCCGATCGAGACCGCGGCGAACCCTTCGGGTGATGTCGGCACGTCGAGCTGCTTCCAGTCGCTGGAGCCCCAGCCGACGATGCTGCCGTTGGCCCGCAGGCCGAGGTTCGCGGAGTTGTTGGTCGCGATGGCGACGAAGTCGGTGATCCCCGGCGGCACGTTGCATTCCCGGTGGACGTTCCCGCCCCAGGCGATGGCGGTTCCGTCGGCCCGTAGCGCCACGCTGTGGTTGCCGCCGGCGGCGACCGCGACGAAGCCGGCGTTCGGCTCCGGCACCTCGCACTGCCCGGAGGCATTGCTGCCCCAGGCGACGATGGAACCGTCGTCCCGCAGTGCCAGGCAATGGCTGTAGCCCGCCGAGACGGCCTGCAGACCGCGCAGGTCGGCCGGGGCCACCGTGACCAACTGGCCCCACGACAGGACCTCGCCCTGGGCTGCCGCCGGGCGGGCGCTACCGATGACCGGCAGGATCGCGATCACGGCCAGGAGCAGGCGGGCGGATCGTCGGTCCAGCGCGCGCGGAGCCATCGTCGTCGCCATCGAGGCAGCCTCCGGGTCGGGTACGGGTCGCCGCGGCGTTGCCGGCCGCGGCGAACGGTCGCGGTCGCGGTCGCCAGGGAGTATCGCGCCGCAGTGCACCGGCGCGCAATCGATTAGATGGCCGGCTCGGTGCGCCTGATACGTTCGCGACGTCCGCGAACGACGGTCCGGGTCGCGAAGCGGGCACTCCCCTTGCCTGGCGCTGCCGCGATGCAGGTGGAGAACCGGGACCGGGGGTGACTCATGGCAGGACCATCACGGCAGCCGTCGACCCTGCGTCGGCGCGCGCTGGAGTGGCGGACCTCGGGGGTGGACCCGCGCGCATTGCGGCGGGACCGTTGGCTGGTCCTGCGCTTCGGACGCCTGGCGCGCCAGGCCGCAGCGCTCCGGCCCGAGGGTGCGGCGCGCTCGTCGCTGGGCAACCCGGCCGCGCCGCTGCTGGCTGCGTACACCCGGCACCCGCGGGTGGCGGTGCTGGACGTGACCTGCCACAGCCCGGCGGACCTGCGCCTGCTGCTGGGCCTGATCATCGAGCCGGCGTTCCGCGCCGGCTGCGAACTGCTGATCGTCGCCGACCGCGCGCCGGGCGACCTGGATCCCGGCGCCTACGTGGAGCCGCCGTGGGGTTGTGCGTGGACTGCCGAGCGGTTGCGATACCTGGCGTCCGTGTACGCCGTGCCCGCGTCGGTGAGGGTGCCGGCGGTGGAGCCGCCCTGGCGACGCCTGGCCCGCCGCCTGTCACGCTGCGGCGACACCACACCGCGCCTGGTGCCGCGCCTGGACCCCGAGCAGAACGCCGCCGTAGCCGCGGGCGACGGCGTGGTGCAGGTCATCGCCCCGGCCGGCAGCGGCAAGACCACGGTGCTGGTCGAGCGCGTGCGCGAGCTGCGGCGGCGAGGCACCGCAGCCGAGCGCATCCTCTGCTCGACGTTCAACCGCGATGCCTGCGTCGAGATCGCGGCCCGTCTGGAGAAGGCGGGCATCCCCGGCATCGGCGTGCACAGCTTCCACGGGCTGGGACTGCGCCTGCTGAAGGAGGAAGGCAGGCTGCGCGGCGACCTGGGCACGCTGGGCGACGGTGTGTGGCGCGACCTGGCCGCCGCCGCGCGCGCGGAGCACCCGCGGGGCGGCCGATTGGACGCCGCCGCGGCCCAGAATGCGGTCAGCCTGTTCAAGCTGAAGCTGATGATCACGCCGGACGAGGCGCGGGCGCGCGCCGGGGCGCTGGACCCGCAGTCGCCGGGCGGGGCGCGGGCCCGCCTGCTGGCGCGCCTCTACGGACTGCACGAGGAGCATCTGCGGCGCGCGGATCGCCTGGATTTCGACGACCTGATCTTCGCCGCCATCCGCCTGCTGCAGCAGGACGCGTGCGTGAGGGAGAAGTGGCAGGCCCGCTACGAGCGCGTGCTGGTGGACGAGTACCAGGACATCGAACCCGCGCAGGCGCTGCTGATCGGGCTGCTGGCCGCCCCGCACGACTCGCTGTTCTGCGTCGGCGACGAGGACCAATGCATCTACGCCTGGCGGCGCGCGGCGGTGCAGCGCGTGATCGAGCTGGACCAGGACTACCCCGGGCTGGAGCGTTACCCGCTGGTGCGCAACTACAGATGTGGAAGAGACATCACGCACGCCTCCCGGCGCCTGATCCGGCACAACCGGCAGCGGTTCCGCAAGCCGCTGCTGGCGGGCGTGCGCGAGCGCGGGCGGATCCGGACGTGGGCGCAGCCGGAGCCGGCGGTTGTGGCGGGCTTCGCCGCTGCGCTCGCGCTCGAGGGGCTTCAGGCGGGTGGCTCGGTGGCCGTGCTCTCGCGCACGGGCCGGTTGCTGACGGCGGTGGCTGCCGCCGGCGGCGCGCCGCTGGCGGCGCTGGTGGGGGCCGGCACGCTGGAGCTGGCCACCGTGCATGGCTCGAAGGGGCGCGAGTGGGACCGGGTGATCCTGGTCGGGGCGGACCAGGGGCAGTTCCCGCTGGCGCGGACGCTGCGGCCGGGCGCCGGGGCGGGTGGCGGCCTGGAGGACGAGAGGCGGCTGTTCTACGTGGCGCTGACGCGGGCGCGGCGCGAGCTGGACATCGTGTACACCCGGGGGCGCGGGAGCCAGTTCCTGGGGGAGGCGGGGATCAAGGCGCGGTGAAGATCCTCGCCCGCGGCGTGCCGGTCCGCTATGCTGCGGCGCGTGCCCGCCCGTTCCTGCCGTCAAGACGACCATTTTCGTGGAGACCGCCCCCATGCCGCACACCCTGGCCGACCTGCGACGATTCCCAAACGCGCTGTCTCCCCACTACGTGTCCTTCCGCGTGGCCGAGCGCCGGCTGCTGACCGGGCACTCGCACCAGGCCTGGCCGGACGCGGGGTTCGCGGCGCAGCAGGAGGCCTGGCGGGACGCCGCGCGGCTGGTCGACGACAAGTGGCCGGCCGCATTTGCCAAGGCGGAACGCGTGGCGCGCGGTTTCGCGGCCCTGCTCGAGGACGAGACCGGCGACGTGACGCTGGCCGCTAACACCCACGAGCTGGTAGTCCGCTTCCTGTCGGCGCTGCCGTTGCGCGAGCGTCCGCGGCTGCTGACGACCGACGGCGAGTTCCACACGATCCGTCGCCAACTCGACCGGCTGGCCGAGGAGCGGGTGGTCGAGGTGGTCAAGGTGCCCGCCTGCCCGTGCGACGGCATCGCCGAGAGGCTGGCGGCGCAGGTCGACGACCGCACCGCGGCGGTGCTGGTCTCGGCCGTCCTCTTCGAGCGCGGCCTGGTCGTGCCGGGACTGGACCGCGTGGCCGCGGCGTGCGCGCGCCACGGCGCCGAGCTCCTGGTCGACGCCTACCACGCCCTGGGCGCCATCCCGTTCCCGCTGCGGGCGGCGGGGCTGGACGGCGCGTTCGTCGTCGGCGGCGGCTACAAGTACCTGCAGATGGGAGAGGGCAACGGCTTCCTGCGCACGCCGCCCGGCTGTGCGTTGCGCCCTGTCCTGACCGGCTGGTTCGCCGAATTCGGCGAACTGTCCGCGGCGACGTCCCCCGGCGCGGTGCGGTACGCGACGGGCGCGGCGCGCTTCGCCGGAGCCACGTTCGACCCCACCTCGGCCTACCGCGGCGCGGCGGTGATGGACTTCTTCGCGGCGCAGGGGCTGACGCCCGCCTTCCTGCGCGAGGTGTCGCGGCACCAGGTCGGGCTCCTGGCGGAGACATTCCACGCGCTCGACCTGGACCCGGCGGTCGTGCGCCTGCTGGACGACGTGCAGCCGCGGGAACGCGGCGGCTTCCTGGCGCTCACGGCGCCCGCCGCCGGCCGGCTCTGCGCGGCGCTGAAGGAGCGCGGCGTCCTGACCGACAGCCGCGGCACGACGCTGCGCTTCGGCCCGGCGCCGTACCTCTGCGACGCGCAGCTGACGGCGGCGATGCGGATGCTCGCGGAGGTGGTGTGAGGCGCGCCGTGCCGCCAACGGTCCCGGCTAGATCATGAACGCCCGCAGGCTCACCACGCGCGTGTCGCCGTTGTCGTTGGCCAGGACGACATCGTCGAACCTGATCTCATAGATGCCGTTCGGGTCGCTTGCCGAGAGCGTCAGGACCGTGAGGTATTCGCATGCGCCCCAGCTCACGAGCGGCGGCCTGCCGGTGCCGAACTCCTCGAGGGTGAGGTAGGCGGTGCCCGGATCGGTGACCCCGGGCTGCGACTGCAGGAGGTAGCCACCGCGGTAGCAGGCGATCGCAGGGAGGTCGATGTCGCAGGGCACGAGCAGCGACCGGTACATGATCAGGGTGAGCCGCGACGGGGCACCGTTCGGTTGTGTGAAGTCCCAGTACTGCTCGTAGTGGCCCTGATCAAGGGCCAGGCTGCCGCCGAAATCCTGCGTGTACAGCGAATCCTCGAAGCACAGGTACGAGCCGCTCGTGACGCTGACATCACACAGCGAGACGCGACCGCAGTCGATGGTCGGCACCGGGGGCGGGTTCGCCGGCGTGGAGCATCCGACGGGAGCCAGCAGGACCGGAACGGCCGCGAGCGACGCGAGCAGCAGCGGGATCGTCAGGCGGGGGGCAGGCATCGGGGGTTCCTCCAGGGTTCGCGGGTTGCTCACGCGAGGCGAGCGCCACGCATTCCCAGTCGCGTCGAGCAGGCCGTGGACCCGACACGTTGCCGTGGGGTGGTCCCGTCGACCGCGGGGAGGCCCCGTCCGGCCTCCTGGTGGATTCTGCGAGAGAAGATCAATTTCAAGCACTATACGTAATGAAGCCAGTGCGACAAGTCATTGGATGCAAAGTTTCAAAGCCGTCTATCATTCTCCGTGATCCAGAGATCGTGACAAAGGGAGCTGCCGCGCGCCCGCCCGGGCGCTCCCCGCACACGGCACGGGTCGGCCGTGCCGACCTTCCCGTCCCGCCCGGAGGATGCACCATGTCCCGGACCCCCCGCCTGAACCTGACGCTCCTGGTCGCCGCGCTGTGCCTGCTGGCCGGCCCGGCGCTGGGCCGCGCGCCGATCCGTACGTCGTTCTTCAACGCCTTTCCCGGGGCGGTCGGCTCCAAGCTGGACAACCTGCCCTCGATGGCCGGCCACTGCGGCGTGTGCCACTTCGCCTTCACCGGCGGCGGTCCGCGCAACCCGTTCGGCGTCCGGGTCGGCAACCTGGTCGGCTCGTACCCGAACAACGACGCCGGCCGGCAGGCGCTGTTCCACTTCATCGAGAACGAGGACAGCGACGGCGACGGCTTCACGACGCTCACCGAGGTGACCAACACCGTCACCTACGGCAACACGCCGACGTTCCCCGGTCTGACCAGTGGCAATGTCGGCAGCATCAGCGCCGTGCCGGTGGGCGAGGTGCTGCCCTACGTGACACCGACCACCGCGGTCGACACGACGCCGCCGGCGATCACGGTGATCACGCCCAACGGCGGCGAGCTCCTCGCGGCCAACACCACGGTCGACGTGCAGTTCACGGCCACCGATGTCAGCGGCGTGCCGGCCGTCTCCATCGACATGTCCGACAACGGCGGCGCCACCTGGAAGCCGGTGGCGAAGGACATCGCCAACACCGGTTCCTACGCGTGGTTCGTGCCGAATCGGCCGGGCAGCAGCACGATCCTGCGCGTGACCGCGACCGACGGTGCGGGCAACCCGGGCCTGGACACGAGCAACGGCTCGTTCGCGGTGACCCAGGTCGTCGGCGGCCGGGTGCCGACCACGCTGCGCGACATGGACCTGGCCGGCACGCAGCCCCTGGAGGGTGCGGTGCTGGCCGACCCGAACGGCTGCCGCTCCTGCCACGGCGACTACGACACGGCCAACGAACCCTGGCGCACCTGGCGTGGCAGCATGATGGCGCAGGCGATGCGCGACCCGCTGTTCCTGGCCTGCGTGGCGGTGGCCGAGCAGGACGCACCCTCGGTGGGCGACGTCTGCCTGCGCTGCCACACGCCCGGTGGCTGGCAGGAGGGCCGCTCGGTCGACACCAGCGGCGGCCAGCTGACGGCCAAGGACCGCGAGGGCATCCACTGCGACTTCTGCCACCGCTCGGTGGACCCGGTCTACACGGCGGGCGTGAGCCCCGCGCAGGACCTGGGCGTGCTCGCCGGCGTGTCGCCTCTGCCGCAGCAGCACGGCAACGGCCAGTTCATCTCCGACCCGGGCGCGGAGAAGCGCGGGCCGTTCAGCGACCCGCTCGTCGCGGGCCACAACTCGCTGTACTCGCCGTTCCACCTCTCGTCGAACCTGTGCGGTACCTGCCACGACGTGAGCAACCCGGTGTTCGTGCAGTCGGCGCCCGGCAGGTACACGCCGAACGCGTTCGATGCGCAGCACCCCGACCAGGCCGTGCGCAACATGAAGCCCGTCGAGCGCACGTTCAGCGAGTGGCAGGCCAGCGCGTTCGCGCAGGGGCCCGTCGACGTGCCCGGCTACGGCCCGGTGTCGAGTTGCCAGGACTGCCACATGCGGAAGGTCACCGCGGCCGGCAGCAACCAGCCGGGCTCGCCGGTCCGCAACGACATGCCCATGCACGACCTGACCGGCGGCAACACGTTCGTCCTGGACATCCTGCCCGACTTCTACCCGGGCGAGGTGGACGTCAACGACCTGCAGGCCGCGAAGGCGCGCGCCATCGCCACGCTGCAGAAGGCCGCCACGCTGGAGATGACGCCGGGCTATGCCGGCGTCACCGTACGGGTGGTCAACCAGACGGCGCACAAGCTGATCTCCGGCTATCCCGAGGGCCGGCGCATGTGGTTAAACCTCCAGGCGTTCGATGAGCAGGAGAACCTGATCTACGAATCGGCGCACTACGACCCGGCCACCGGTGAGCTGGGCCACGACGCGGCGGCGGCGATCTACCACATCGAGGGCGGGCTCAGCCCGGGTCTGGCCGCGGCGCTGGGGATGCCGGCGGGGCCGTCGTTCCACTTCGTTCTGAACGACACGACGTACTTCGACAACCGCATCCCGCCGCGGGGCTTCACCAACGTGGCCTTCGAGGCGATCCAGTCGCCCCCGGTGGGCCACGCGTACGCCGACGGCCAGTACTGGGACGACCGGACCTACGCGCTGCCCAATGCGGCGAAGACCGTGCACGCGCGGCTCTACTACCAGGCCACGAGCCCCGAGTATATCGCGTTCCTGCGCGACGAGAACACGACCAACACCATCGGCCAGCAACTGTATGACGCTTGGGTGAACCATGGGCGCGCCACACCGGTCCTGATGGCGGAGGCCTCGGTGAACGTGGACGTGACCTCGGGCGTGGAGGACGGGCCGCGGTTCAGCCTGGCGCTGGGCGATCCCTCGCCGAACCCGTTCACCGCGCGCACGCAGGTGCGGTTCTCGCTGCCGGCCACGCAGGCGGTGCAGGTGGCGGTCTACGACCTGCGCGGCCACCGCGTGCGCGTGCTGGTCGACGGCACGCTGGCGGCCGGCGCGCACGAGCTGGGCTGGGACGGGCGCGACGCGGGCGGCGGCACGCTGGCCTCGGGCACGTATTTCCTGCGGTTGCAGTCGGGCGGCCGGGTGCTGACGCAGCGGATGTCGCTGCTGCGGTAACCGCGGCGGCGGCGATGGCGGGGCGGCGCGACGTCCCGTGGTTGGGCCCCCGGACACTGCAGTCCGGGGGCCTGCTTCTCGTCACCGTGCTTTCGGTGTGGTGCCCACGTACGAACCGATCGTGTTGCTCACACGACGCCTCGTCCTCGCGAAACCCCATCGGTCCCTGAATTGCCCGCGGTGCGCGTGCGCCGGCGCACGCTTCACGAACTTGTGAGAATCGCGCCACCGCACGTGCCGCGGGTGGACCAAGATCACATGCGTGCACCTCTGCTGGCGCGAATGGCGAGGCGTGCTGGCTCGCCGCGGGAGATCATTGCCGCCAATATAAGATCATGATTCTCCGGCTTGACACCCCATGTTAACCGCTTAACGTTGTCTTCGCCGACCCCACGGCCCTCCGACCGGGACCACAACCCGCGGCCGTGACGACCCCCGGGGCGGCAGCCAGCATGAGGAGACAGCATGGCGATCAAGCGACGTTTCGAGGATCTCGACGCGCGGCGCGCCCACCTGCAGGCCGGGGGCGGCCCGGACAAGGTCGCGCGGCAGCACGAGCAGGGAAAGCTGACGGCCCGCGAACGGCTGGGCCTGCTGTTCGATGACGACTCCTTCGTCGAGTTCGGCCTGTGGGTCAGCCACCGCTGCGCGGACCTGGCCGACCGCGAGTTCCCCGCCGACGGCGTGGTGACGGGCAAGGGCGAGGTCATGGGCCGGCCCGTGTTCGCGTTCTCGCAGGACTTCACGGTGGGCGGCGGCGCGGTCGGCGAGCGGCACGCGGCGAAGATCGTCGAGATGCTGGCCACCGCGCTCAAGTGCGGCGTGCCGGTGGTCGGCTTCAACGACGGCGGCGGCGCGCGCATCCAGGAGGGCGTGGGGGCCCTGTCCGGCTACGGGAAGATCTTCTACCACAACACCCTTCTGTCGGGCGTGGTGCCGCAGATCTCGGTGATCGCCGGGCCCTGCGCCGGCGGCGCGGCCTACTCGCCGGCGCTGACCGACTTCGTGATCATGGTCGAGCACACCGCGCACATGTTCATCGCCGGTCCCGAGGTGATCCGCGCCGCCACCGGCGAGGTCATCAGCGAGGAGGACCTGGGCGGTGCGCGCGCGCACGCGACCATCGCGGGCAACGTCCAGTTCATGGCCGCGGACGAGGAGGAGGCGGTCGGCATCGTCAAGGCGCTGCTGACCTACCTGCCGCAAAACAACATGGAGACGCCGCCGTCACGCCCGTTCGACGGGACCGTGGTGGACGACGAGTCGATGGACTGGGTCATCCCCGACGATCCGCGCGCGGCCTACGACGTGCGCGAGGTCATCACGCGCCTGGTCGACGACGGCGTGTTCCTGGAGTACATGCGCGAGTTCGCGCCGAACATCGTCTGCGGGTTTGCGCACCTGGGCGGGCTGTCGGTGGGCATCGTCGCCAACCAGCCCGCGGTGATGGCGGGCGTGCTGGACATCAACGCCGCCGACAAGGGCGCGCGCTTCATCCGTACCTGCAACGTCTACAACGTCCCGCTGATCACGCTGGTCGACGTGCCCGGCTTCCTGCCCGGCGTGGCGCAGGAGCACGGTGGCATCATCCGCCACGGCTCGCGCATGCTGTTCGCCTACTCGGCGGCCACGGTGCCGAAGCTGACAGTGATCATGCGCAAGGCCTACGGCGGCGCCTTCCTGGCGATGTGCTCGAAGGACGTGGGCGCCGAGACGGTACTGGCTTGGCCGACGGCCGAGATCGCGGTGATGGGGCCCGAGGGCGCCGCGCGCGTGCTCAGCCGCAAGGAGATCAAGGACGCGGCCGATCCGGCGGCGATGTACCGGGAGAAGGTCGCCGAGTACCGCGAGCAGCACGCCAACCCGTTCCGCGCGGCAGAGGCGCTGCACCTGGACGACATCATCCGGCCGTCGTGGACGCGGCGGCTGCTGATCGAGCGGCTGGGGCTGCTGCGGACCAAGCGCGACCTGCGCCCGCAGAAAAAGCACGGGAACATGGCGCTATGATGAGCCACCTGTCACCCCCGTTGATCGCGCTGACGGCGTTCGCGCTGGTGTTCGTGTCGCTGGGCATGCTGGCGTCACTTCTGTTCGCGCTGCGCGCGCTGGCGGTGCGTTCGGCGCGGCGCAAGGCGGCGGCGGCCGCCGCGATCGGTGTTGCCACCGACGGCCTCGATGAGGAAACCCTCGCGGTGCTGGCCGCGAGCGCCTGGATGGCGCTCGGCGCGCCGGTCCGCATCCACCGCGTCCACGTCCACGGCGAGCCGGCCGGCCAGGCCTGGGAGCGCGCCGGGCGCATGGACATCATGGTCTCACACCGGGTTGGTCACAAATGAAGAAGCTCCGTCTGACGCTGAACGGGAAGATCTACGAGGTCGTCGTCGAGGTGCTCGAGGACGATGAGCAGTACGTCACCGGCGGCAACCTGCCCTCGGCGCGGACGGCGGGCGGTGCCCCGCGCGCGAAGGCGGCTCCGGCCGCCGCGCCGGCAACGGCGCCGCCGCGCCCGGCGGCGAACAATGCCAAGGGCGGCGTCGATCCCAACACGATCCTGGCGCCCATCGCCGGCACCGTGCAGAAGGTGTTCGTGCAGGCCGGCACGCACGTCGAGGAGAAGACGCCGGTGGTCCTGCTCGATGCCATGAAGATGGATACCTACATCCACGCGCCGCGCAGCGGCGACGTGGCCGAGGTCTGTGTGGCGCCGGGCGACACGGTCCAGGTCGGCACGGTCCTGCTCCGCTATCGCGCGGAGGGCTGACGTGGAAGCCCTCTGGCTGTCGACCGGCCTGGCGCACCTCACGTGGCGCGAGGCCGTGATGATGGGCATCGCCTGCGTGCTGCTGTGGCTGGCCATCAGGAAGGGCTTCGAGCCGTTGCTGCTGGTGCCGATCGGCTTTGGCGCGCTGATGGCGAACCTGCCGCTGTCGGGGCTGATGCACGCGGGCGGACCGGGCGAGACGGGCGGCCTGTTTCACTACCTGTTCGCCGGCGTCAGGCTGGAGATCTTTCCGCCGCTCATCTTCCTGGGCCTGGGCGCGCTGACCGACTTCGGGCCGTTGCTCTCGAACCCGAAGACGTTCTTCCTGGGCGCCGCCGCGCAGTTCGGCGTGTTCGGCACCTTCCTGGCCGCCAACGCGATGGGCTTCACGCCGCAGGAGGCCGCCTCGATCGGCATCATCGGCGGCGCCGACGGCCCTACCTCGATCTACCTGACGATGAAGCTGGCGCCGCACCTGCTGGGTGCCATCGCGGTGTCGGCCTATTCCTATATGGCGCTGGTGCCGCTCATCCAGCCGCCCATCATGCGCCTGCTGACGACGAAGAAGGAGCGGGCCATCCGCATGGAGGCCGGCATGGAGGTGCCGCGCTGGATCCGGATCATCTTTCCGATCGGCGTGACCATCGTGGCGGCCCTGCTGGTGCCGGCGGCGACCAGCCTCATCGGCCTGCTGATGTTCGGCAACCTGCTGCGCGAGTGCGGCGTGACCGAGCGCCTGTCGCGTGCGGCGCAGAACGAACTGATCAACCTGATCACGATCATCCTGGGCCTGTGCGTGGGCGTCTCGATGGAAGGCAACGGGTTCCTGCGGACCGAGACGCTGAAGATCCTCGTCCTTGGCTGCATCGCGTTCTCGCTGTCGACGGCCGGCGGCCTGCTGCTGGGCAAGCTGATGTCGCGGATGCCGGGCAGTCCGGTCAATCCGCTGATCGGCGCGGCGGGGGTGTCGGCAGTCCCGATGGCGGCGCGCGTGGCGCACAACGTGGCTCAGGAAGAGGATTCCAACAACTACCTGCTCATGCATGCGATGGGGCCGAACGTGGCCGGCGTGATCGGCTCGGCCGTGGCGGCAGGCGGGTTGCTGGCGCTGCTGAAGTAGATACGCCGCGCGGTGCGGAGCCGCGGCGGGACGGTGGCGCCGGCGCCACTGGATCCCGCCGCGGCTTCGGGCTATCTTGCGGCGCGCCCGCATCGCACCGCCGACCCCGGGAGTCCTGCGTTGTCCCACCAATCCGCTTCCCGCCTCCGCGAGTTCCCCATCGCCTGGTTCGCCATGATCATGGGCCTGGCCGGGTTCACCATCGCCTGCAACCGCGCCGCCCTGGTCTACGAGTGGACGTTCGCGCCCGGGCGGGTGCTGCTGCCGGCCGTCGGGGCCCTGTTCGCGCTGGTGGCCGCCGTGTTCACGGTCAAGGTCGCGCGCTACCCGCGCGAGGTGCTGGCCGAGATCCGCCATCCGGTCAAGCTGGCATTCGTGCCGACGGTGTCGATCTCGCTGATCCTGCTGTCCATCGCCGCGCTGCACCAGGCGCCCGGGCTTTCGCGCGTCCTGTGGACTGTCGGGACGGTGATGCACGCGCTGCTGACGCTCTATGTGCTGTCGTCGTGGCTGCAGCACGACAAGTTCGAGATCGCGCACCTGAACCCGGCCTGGTTCATCCCCGTGGTGGGCAACATCCTGGTGCCCATCGCCGGGGTGCGGCATGCCAGCCCGGAGATCTCCTGGGTCTTCTTCGCCTTCGGGCTCTTCTTCTGGCCCGTGCTGACGGCCATCGTCTTCTACCGGCTCATCTTCCACGGGAGCCTGCCGGAGCGGTTCATGCCGACCCTGGCCATCTTCATCGCGCCGCCGGCGGTCGGATTCCTCTCCTACCTCAACCTGGCCGGGGGGCTGGACGGCTTCGCGCGCGTGCTGTACGGCGTGGCGCTGGGCTCGACGGCGCTGGTGCTGGCGCAGGCGCCCCGGCTGCTGCGGTTGCGGTTCTACCTGTCGTGGTGGGCGTACTCGTTTCCGCTGGCGGCGATCACGATCGCCACGCTGGTGATGGGCCAGCAGACGAAGGTCGGCGGCTACCTGTGGCTGGGCGGCGTGCTGCTCGGGTTGCTGGCCCTGGTGGTGGCGTACCTGCTGGTGCGCACGGCCGTCGCGGTGGCGCGGCGGGAGATCTGCGTGGAGGGACCCTAGGCCCGAACGCGCCCATAGAAAACAGCATAACTCCTTTATTGATAACATGTTGACATCGTCGCGGAGGGCGCTACCTTGGTGGAGCCGGAACCATCCCGGCCGGAGGTCCCCATGCCGCGCGGCATCGCCCGCAAGCTGGTGCTCTGGCTCACCTCGATCATCGTCATCGTCGAGGGCATCTTCGCCTATACCGACATCCAGGCCCAGAAACGCCAGCTCCTGGGCGAGATGACGCTCAGCGCCGAGCTGGCGTCGCAGACCATGGTCGCGACCACCTGGAACGCGATGCTCGAAGACCGGCGCGAATACGCCTACCAGATGATGGAAAACGTCGCGCGGCAGCAGACGATCGACCGCGTGCGCATGTTCAACAAGACGGGCCGCATCACGTTCTCCACCGGGGATGACGCCGGGCAGGTTGTCGATACCGACGCCGAGGCCTGCATCCTCTGCCACGCCGCCGGACAGGCCCTGGTGCACGTCGACATGCCGTCGCGAACGCGGGTGTTCAGCCGCGAGGACGGCGAGCGCGTACTCGGCATGGTCACCCCCATCTACAACGAGCGCTCGTGCTCCGCGGCCGCCTGCCACGCGCATCCGGCGGCGATCCATGTCCTGGGTGTCGTCGACATCACCATGCCGTTGTCGCGCGTGGATGGTCAGGTGCGCGACCTGGTTGTGCGCTCGGCGCTCATGTCGCTGCTGTCGGTCGTCGTCGTCTCGTTCTTTGTCGTCCTCTTCTCGCGCCACTTCGTCCAGAAGCCCGTGCGCAAGCTGATTGCCGCCACGAAGACGCTCGGCGTCGAGGGGCAGGATCGGCCCTTGGAGGTGAGTGCGGACGACGAGCTGGGGGAACTGGCGAACAGCTTCCGCCTGATGCAGGACCGCCTGAACGCGTCGAACCAGCAGATCCGCGAGTTCACCGATACGCTGGAGCGGAGGGTGGAAGAGCGCACGGCCCGCCTGCGCGACGCCGAACGGAAGCTGATCCAGAGCGACCGCCTGGCCTCCCTGGGCCAATTGGCGGCCAGCGTCGCGCACGAGATCAACAATCCCCTGTCGGGCGTCATCAACTTCGGCCGCCTGATGCAGCGATTGACCGCCGGCGACGAGGTGCCGCGCGACCGCATGGCCGACTTCCGCAACTACCTGGGCCATGTCGTCACGGAGACCGAGCGGTGCGCGCGCATCGTGCGCGACCTGCTCGTCTTCGCGCGCAAGGCGTCACCGTCGCACGAGCCGTGTGACCTCAACGAGATCGTCCGTCGCACGCTGTCGGTGATCAACCACCGCCTGGAGCTGGGCGAGGTGACGCCGCGCCTGGTGCTGGCCGAAGGCCTGCCGCGCGCGATCTGCGATGCCTCGCAGGTGCAGCAGATCGTCACGAACCTGGTGCTGAACGCCGCCGAGGCGATGGAAACCGGCTTCGTGACCATCCGCACCCGTCATGACGCCGCGCGCGGGACAGTGGTGCTCGAGGTGGCCGACACCGGGTCGGGCATTCCTCCCGACGTCCTGCCGCGGATCTTCGACCCCTTCTTCAGCACGAAGAAGGAGGGCCAGGGAACGGGGCTGGGCCTGGCTGTGGTCTACGGCATCGTACAGGCGCATGGCGGGCAGATCGACGTCGACACGGCGCCCGGCCGCGGCACCACCTTCGTGGTGCAGTTGCCGGTCGGGAGCGGCGACGGTGTGGGCAACGGCGCGACCGGTGGCGCGACGACGCCATGCTGATCTGCCTGCTGCCGGTGGCGGGCGTGTGCGACGGTGACCTGGACACCATCGAGGGGTTCGTGGCGTCGTACTTCGCCTGCGAGACACGACGCCTGCCGCCCCTGGAAACGCCGGCCGGCGCCTGGGACGCCAAACGCGGGCAGCACGATGCGACGGCCCTGATGCGGGCGGCGCTGCCGCTCCTGCCGGGGGGGGCGACGCGCCTGCTGGTCGTGACCGGGCACGACATCTACATCCCGATGCTGACGTTCATCTTCGGGCAGGCCCAGGTGAACGGACCGGCCGCGATCCTGTCGCTGGCACGGCTGCGGCAGGAGTTCCACGGTCTGCCCCCGGACGGAACGCTGTACGTGGAGCGGGTCCTCAAGGAGGTCCTGCACGAACTCGGGCACACGTTTGGACTGGTGCACTGCGCGGACCGCGCCTGCACCATGTCGCTCTCGATCAACGTGACGAACATCGACGTCAAGCGCGGCGAGCTCTGTGACGCCTGCGCGGATGAGCTGGTGCGGCGCCTGCGGGTGCTGCGCGCGGAGGCGGCCGGCGGCAACGACGGCCCTGCAGGGAGCGGGACATGAACAGCACCTGGAAGATCCTGGTCGTGGACGACGAGGTGTCCATGCGCGAATCGCTGGCGGCCTGGCTGCGCGAGGACGGCTATGTCGTGGACATCGCGGCATCCGGCAGGGAAGCGGTCGAGATGGCCCGCACCTGCCCGTACGACATCTACTTTCTGGATCTGAAGATGCCGCCGGGCATCGGCGGCATCGAGACCATGATCGAGATCCGCAAGCTGCAGCCCGAGGCGACCGTGGTCATCATCACCGCCTACGCGACGGTCGACACCGCGATCAACGCGCTCAAGGAGGGCGCGCAGGAGTACATGGTCAAGCCCTGCAACCCCGAGGAGATCTCGCTGTTCGTGAAGCGCACCATCGAGGTGAAGAACCTGCAGCGCGAGAACCTCTACCTGCGCCAGCGCCTGAACCGGCACTACACCTTCCAGGACATCATCAGCAAGAACCCGGCGATGCTTGCCATCTTCGACCTGATCAAGGACGTGGCCAGCCAGCGCAGCACCGTGCTCATCCAGGGTGCCAGCGGAACGGGCAAGGAGCTGGTCGCGCGGGCGCTGCACGACGCGGGCGGGCGGGCCTCCCGGCCGTTCGTCGGCGTCTCCTGCGCCGCGCTGGCCGAGACGCTGCTGGAGTCCGAGCTGTTCGGGCACGAGAAGGGGGCGTTCACGGGCGCCGTGGCCCGCAAGCGCGGCAAGTTCGAGGCCGCCGGGCAGGGCACCATCTTCCTGGACGAGATCGGCGACATCTCCTCGAAGCTGCAGATGGACCTGCTGCGGGTGTTGCAGGAGCGGCGGTTCTTCCGGCTGGGCGGCAACGAGGAGATCGCCATGGAGGCGCGCGTGATCGCCGCCACCAACCGCAACCTGCAGGAGGCGGTGGAACACGGCGACTTCCGGGAGGACCTGTTCTACCGCCTGAACGTCATCAACATCAGGCTGCCGAGCCTGGCCGAGCGGCGCGAGGACATCCCGCTGCTGGTCAACCACTTCATCGAGCGCCTGGCTCTGGAGGCGGGCAAGCCGGTGCGCGAGGTCTCGAAGGCCGCGCTGAAGCTGCTGATGGACCACGACTGGCCGGGCAACGTGCGGGAGCTGGAGAACGCCGTCGAGCGGGCGATCGTCACCGCGCGCGGCGAGGTGCTGGACACCGCGGACTTCGACTTCCTGGCGCAGGCGCCGCGCGGCAACGGCTCGCGGTGGACGGCGCCCGACGGCATGTCGCTGGCGCAGATCGAGAAGCACGCGGTCGAGTCGGTGCTCGACCGGACCGACGGCAACATCAAGCAGGCCGCCGAGATCCTGGGCGTCGACCGCTCGACCCTCTACGCCATGATCCGGCGGCACAACATCCCGCGGTGACCCGCGATCAGGGTTCCAGGCAGAGATCGCCGATGATGGCGTCCCAGTCGGCCGCCGGGCAGGCACGCATCAGGTCGGCGACCAGCTCGCCGCCGTCGGCCAGCGCCGTCGCTGCACCTGGCGCGCCGAGCCGGGCCTGGAGCATCTCCAGTTCGCGCAGCCGCCAGACCTGTGCTTCCGCGGGGCGCAGCAGGTTTTCCAGGCGGCACTCCCCGTCCAGGGGCCGGACGCGGTACAGCCTGCCTCCCTCGTAGTCACCGGTGGCAACCACGGTTCCGGTAAGCGGCGCGACCAGCCGCGCGCGCAGGCGCCCGCGCTGCAGTTCGGCCGCCGGTGCGCCTGCCTGCACGCGCTCGCCCGGGCCGGGCACGGTGACGCGGTCGGGGCGACCGACGCAGCTGCGCAGGATGTCGTCGACCCCGACGTCGAAGGTGCCGTCGGCGCGGGCCTCGACCCAGGTGTGGCCACGGTGGTGCAGGCGCTCACCGGCGCGTGGAGCCCTGGGGCCGCGGGCGACGACCACGTCGCCGCCACCGGCGGCCGCCAATCGGGCGTGGCCTGCGCAGGTGTCGCAGGCGAACCCGTGGTCACAGACGCGCCCGGAGGCGGCACCGTCGAACGCGTGGCGGCAGTGACGCCGTTCCTCGGTCAGGTCGGCGAACGCCTCGTGCCAGGCGATATCGCCCTCGCGACGGCGGCGCAGGTCCCGCCTGGAGCGGATGGCCGCGCGGGCCAGGGTGGCGAGGACCACCATCAGCACCCCGTAGAAGATGCCGAGGAAGACGAGGTGGCCGGCATCCCAGTGGAATTCGTAGGCGGAGGGCAGCATGTCACGATCTCCCGACTGTGGGCTGGAGCTCCCGCTCGCGCGGGAACAGGTTGAGGTAGCGGAAGGAGAACGAATAGAGCAGCACGCCGTAGGCCACGACCCCGGCCACGACCGCCCATTCCTGCCACGAGGGCCAGTAGATCATGAAGCGGTCGAAGGACATGGTCGGCACCGACAGCGTCTGCAGCGTGAAGACGAACCGGTTGAAGCTGACGCCCAGGCAGGTCAGCACGGCCCCGGCCACCAGCCAGCGCCGGTCCTCGAGGCGGCGGCGGTTCAGCAGGATCGTCGCCGGCAGCAGACCGAAGACGGTCAGTTCCAGGAACAGGACCCAGGTCCCGAACAGCTCGTGGCGGTAGAATTCCGCGGCGTCGAAGCCCAGGCCCGGCAGCGTGACGAAGATCCAGACCACGGTGTCGGCCAGCTTGGCCAGCGCATAGGCCGCCATGAGGATGCCCGAGATCCGCCCCAGGCGCGCATAGACGAATTGGTCCACCAGGCGCTTGCCCGACAGGCGCGAGACGGTCATCACGATCAGCATGATGAACGAGGGGCCGGCCGCGATGGCCGACAGGATGAACAGGAAGAAGGTGCTGGGCCAGATGCCGACGCCCTCCCGGAAGGCGAACGGCCGGCCGTTCAGCACGCCGAACATCCCGCCCAGCGATCCCTGGTGGAAGAACGACAGGAAGGCGCCGACGCCGGCGAACACGATCATCAGGCGGTGCAGGTTGGCCTCGAGGACAAGCGCTCCCTTCACCGGGCGCAGGCTGCGGTTCTTCAGGACGATCGGCAAGTACTCGATCGCCAGCACCACCAGGTAGCAGGTGATGCAGAACGTCACCTCGGTGAGCATCGAGTGGACATTGGCGTGCCAGAACGCGAACCAGGCGCGGATGGGCTGGCCGACGTCGATGGCCAGCGTGGCGATGGCCCCGCTGTAGCAGACGAAGCCCACGATCACCGCCGTGTTGAGGACCTGCCGGAACTCGTGTCGACGCATGAGGTAGGTCAGGAAGCCGAGGAAGAACGCGCCGGCGCCCAGGGCGATGACCGCCAGGTCGAAGATGATCCACAGGCCGAACGCGAAGCGGTTGTCCATGTTCGTGTGGTAGAGGCCGTCACGGAACAGGGCCACAGCGGCCCAGCCTCCCCACACCGACAGCGCCAGCCACGGCAGCAGCCAGAGCAGGAAGCGGGACAGGGGCGCGCGATCGAGCCCGCGGGGAATCAGGTGGTGGTCCATGGCTTCAGGCTCCTTCCGCGCCGTCGGCAGTAACGGCCGTGGCGCCACGGACCATGTCCAGGCGGCTCAGGCCGACCCGCCGCACCGCGGGGTCGGCCGACAGGTAGGTGACCTTGGGGCCCGTGCCCAGCGCCTCGAGCAGGCGGAAGGCGCGCGGATCACGCGCGAGCTGCGCCATCGGCGAAGCGGGGTCCCGGCTGTCGCCGAAGGTGATGGCGCCGTGCGGGCAGGCCTCGACGCAGGCCGGGACGTAGGCGACGACCTCGTCGGCCGGCCGCCCCTCGGCGGCGGCCCGTTCGCGGGCGCGGTCGAGGCGCCCGTGGCAGAAGTTGCACTTCTCGGCGACGCCGCGCATGCGCGGGGCCACGTCGGGATTGAGGGTCTCCTCGAGCCCCTCCGGCCACGTAGGGTCGAAGTAGTTGAAGTAGCGCGCGTGGTACGGGCAGGCGGCCATGCAGTAGCGGCAGCCCATGCAGCGGGCAGGGACCTGCCCGACGATGCCGGTGCTCTCGTCCAGCTGCACCGCGGTGACGGGGCAGACGTGGATGCACGGCGCGTGCTCGCACTGCTGGCAGGGGATCGGGATGAAGACGGGCCGGTGGGCCGGCCATTCCTGCCCGTTGTCGGTGCGGTGCACGGCCATCCAGGTCAGGCCGCGGTTGGCGGCCGCCGCCGGCGGCGGCACCGCGACGTTGTTCTCGACGGCGCAGGCCACCATGCAGGCGCCGCAGCCCGTGCACTTGTCCAGGTCGATGGCCATCGCATAGCGGGCGCCGGTGTTCTCAGTCGCGTGCACGGCGCACCTCCTTCAGGGTGGCGCCGGCCAGGCGCCAGACCGGACGATCCGCCGCCCCGCACAGGCTCGGTACGTCGAGGTCGCGGCCGGTTGCGGCATCGGCGCGCGGCGCTTCGCCCAGGTCCAGGGGATCGGGACCGGTGGCCACGCGCACGACGCCCGGTGGCAGCGAGGCGTCGTGGACGACATCGACATGGCGCGTGCCGGCGGCGGTGGCCAGCTCGGCCCGCGTCCCGGCGCGCAGGCCCAGTTGCCGGGCGGTGCGCGGGCTGACGGCAGCGGTGCGCGTGTCGGGCAGCAGTTCCGACTCGCGACCGAGCTTGGCGAGCACCGGCGCGGCGACGCCGCCGCCGGTCGTCGCCAGGCCGCCGCCGGGCAGCAGCACGAGCGGGCGTCCCGCGGCCGCCAGCGCCTCGGCGCGGCCGGCCGCCAGCGCGCGCCACCGCAGTGCCAGGGCGCTGCGGTGTCCTGGCAGCTGCAGTGCGATGGCCGGGGTCGCCAGAGCCGGAGCGGACCAGGCGCCGCCGCAGTCCAGCACGGTCACCAGTTCCTCCGGGCCGGCAAGCGACGTCAGGGGGCGCGTCGACCCGTCGCGCGGGTCGTGGACCTCGCCGCTGCCGGCGGCCATCAGCGCCGCCGCCCGCCGCTCCAGTCCGGCGCGATGGGCGCTGCTGCCGTCGGCACTGTCCGGCTGCAGGCCCGAGGCGGCCTCGAGCCTGGCCAGCCAGTCCGCCGCGTGCACGGCCCAGTCAGGCGCCGCGGCGACCACCGGCGACCACGCGTAGGAGGAGACGGGGGCCAGCGCCGGCGGGGGGACGTCGTCGAGCCATTCGCCCGGGGCGGGCGTGGGCAGGAGCAGGTCGGCGCCCGCGCCGGCGGCGCCGCCGGCATACGGGCTGAGCGCGACGATGCGCGCGTCCGGCCCGCGCAGTTTGCGGCGCAGCAATGCCGGCGAAAGCGGCGCACCCGGGAACGAGCCGTCGACCAGCAGCAGCTCGAGCGAGCCGTCAGGCACCTCGGACAGCGCCGTGGCGGCTGCCTCCGGCTCGCCGAACAGCGCCGTGGCGGACGGGCGTAGCGCGAGCGGCGCCCCGGCGCCCGGTCCGCCCAGCAGCACGCTCAGGCACCAGATCGCCGTCTCCTCCTCGGCGCCGAGGGGGCCGGCGCCAGGGTCGCCCACGCCCAGGACCAGCGCCGGCCGGTGGGTCGCCAGTTCGTGCGCGGTGGCGCGGATGTCCGACGGCGCCAGTCCGCAGGCGTCGGCCACGCGCTCGGGCGCGAAGTCGGCGACCAGCTCGGCGAACGAACCTTCCGGTCCGCCGGCGCCGGCGGCCAGGGCGCGCGCGTCGCCGGACAGTTCGTCGCGGACGAGCACGTGCGCGATCGCCAGCGCCAGCGGCAGTTCGCTGCCGGGGCGCGCCGGCAGCCAGCGGTCGGCGCGCGCGGCCGTGGGCGTCGCGGTCGCGTCGACCTGGATGTGGTACGGACGTCCGGAGCTGCCGTCGCGCGGGGCCAGGGCCAGGCCGCGCGGGTCGTCCGCCAGCGGCGTCCCGAACGCGAGCACGGCCCGCGCGCGGGACGGCGCCGGCGCCGGCGCCAGCAGCGAGGAGCCCGCCAGCGCGGTGAACGCCGCAGCGGACGCCTGCCACGCGTCCGGGGCCACCAGGTAGCGGCCGCCGCCCTGGCGTTGCAGGAACTCGCGGTACCGCAGCGACAGCGCGCGGTCGGGGCGCAGGTCCAGCACGGCCATCTGGTCGAGGCGGCCGGCGGCGCGCAGGTCGGCCAGGGTGCGCCCGATCTCCGCCACCGTGGCGTCGGCGTCCACCATCCTCCACCGCGCAGCGGCGCTCCGCGCGTCGCGGGCGCAGGCCCCGCGCACGCGCGCCGGATGGTACCGCATCTGCGCCAGGGCGAAACCGAGCGGGCAGGCGGCGCCGGCGTCCGGATGGGAAGGCCGCGACCAGGCCGAGACGAACGCCTCGCCGACCAGGCGTGCGCGCAGGCCGCACCCGACCGGGCACAGCGTGCAGGTGGTGTCGCGCCAGGTCACGGGCCCGCGCGGGGCCCGCGCGATGAGCGACGAGTTCTGGGTCCAGATCGAGGCGTCGTCCAGCAGCTTCCACGGCAGCGGCGACAGCACGGCGCCCGCGACGGCGCCGCCCATGAACTTCAGCAGGCTGCGGCGGGTCAGTTCCATCGTCAAGTCCGGGGCCTCCGCGGTTGCGACGTCGCTTGTGGAGTCACTTGTGGCACATCAGGCAGTGGTCCTGCACGCCGCTGGCGGCATGGCAGTCCACGCAGTCGCTCATCTTCATCGAGTCCCACTCGTTTGGGCCGCCGCCCTGGATGCGCGGACCCCAGAGGGCGTGGCTGTAGCCCGTGATGCGGTTGACTTCGTAGGGGGGCGTCCCGGTGGATGTGCCGCGGTCGCCGTGGCAGCGCCGGCACTCCAGCCCGGCCCGCCGCACGTGCGGCGCGTGCGAGAAGTAGACGTTGTCGGGCTGGCGCGCGTAGACCAGCCACGGGATTTCGCGCCCGGTCGCGATGTATTCCTCCACCAGGATCCGTTCCGCCTCGGTAGCGCCCTGCTGCTCGGCGTGGCAGTCGACGCAGCCGGCGGTCGCGGGGATGCCGCGGAAGCTGCCGTCGACGGCGAAGATGTGGCAAGCCTCGCAGGACATGCTAGCCGCCTCGACATGGACCAGGTGGTTGAACGGGAGCGGTTGTTCCTGACGGCCGTACAGGAGCGCCGGCAAGGCCAGCCAGCCGGCGGCCAGGCCCGTGGCCAGGCCCAGGACCACGAACAGCGCGCCCGCGATCCGTCTGCTTCTGCTTCGGGCGTTGGGGTCGGTGGTGGCGGTGATGATCTCGAGCCGCGGCCGGAGTCCGTCGTCGTCGTGTGTCACCCGTTGTGGCCTCCGTCACGCAGTGCGAAGAATTCGTGGTGGAGCCGCACCAGGGTGCGGCGATCGAGGACTTCCGACAGCCGGTCGGCGGCGGGGCCGCCGTCGGTGGCCAGGCCCGTATCACCCGCGCGTCGCTCGTCGAGGCAGGCGTGGACGAAACGGTCCAGGCGCTCGCGCTCGCGACAGAGCCAGCGGCGGGCAGCCGGGCCGCGCAGGAACGGCCCGGCCTCGACCGGCCCCACCTCGCTCCCGGGCTCGGCGACCGGCACGCCGGCGAAGAGCCAGCCGCGGCCGTACGGGTCGTCGCACACCGCGCTCGGGGCGACCGCCAGGTGCGCGTTGGGTTCGATCTCGCGCAATGCCAGGGGCAGGACCATCTCGAGATCCAGGCCGCCCACGCGCAGCTGCACCGAGGGACGCGCTGCGGCGCGGCGGGCCGGGAAGGTGACCGCCTCGACGCTGCCGAGCGTGCGCGTGAAGAACGCGTCGACCCCGATGTGTACGCGCAGGCCGTCGCCGTGGTCGAGCCAGAGATGGTTGGGAGCGTAAGCCAGGTCGTCGGGCAGCGGGATGCCGTCGACGTCGGTGTCGGCGGCGCGCGCGTGCGCGTGCGGTTCCGCCATCGCCAGGTAGAGGTCGCAATAGCGATGACCGTCGCCGCCACAGCGCGAGGAGGCGGCCCTGTTGCAGGGGACCAGCTTGCGCACGGGCGCCAGGTCGCAGTAGTGCACGTCTTCGACGCAGAGGTGCGGACAGCGATCGGGGGCAGCACCGGTCCAGTCCTGTTCGCGCGCCAGCTTGCATTCGCGCCAGCCGTGGCTGAGGCAGCGCTCGGCCGCGTCGTTGCCCGCGCTGAGCGGGATCCGCTTCTGTCCGAACAGGCCGCAGTACTTCACATTCAGCTTGCGGAGAAAGGGGCATTGCATGGGATCGCCTTCCTTCCGGCGTGCGTGACACCCGCATACTGCAAGAGAGGGACCAGCACGCGCGGAAGTCCGGGAACGGCGCCCGCAGGCGCGAATCGGCCGAGTCGACGCAATCGGCGCCGGCGCAGGCAGGACGCGCGGCGCGCGGCGTGTAGGAAATCGCGAATGAGCGTAGGGAATCCCCACACGGTCGTGGCCGCGCGTGGGTCTGCCGCAATCGTGGCCAGCGCGGCAACTGCTTGCACGACGGCGTGTTCATGACTGCATGCGCGAGGTGGCAAGGCGCTTGCTGTATCAGGGTCGTGACTGAGCCAACCCAGCGGCGCCTGCCGCGCACGTCAGGAGCGGACATGGACACCGGCAACATGACCTTCGGGGAGATCCTCTTCCAGGCCCGCTGGGGCATCATCGGCGGGGTGATGTTCCTGGTCTTCATGGCGGCGTTCCTGCGCGAGGTCGCGCACGAGCTGGCGCTGACCGTCGGCGAGCGCCGGCGCGTGGCGCGGCGCCATGCCCTGGGCCTGTTCATGCCCGACCCCATGCTCGGCGCGACGATGACCGACGGCGGCGAGCCCGTCGACGAGGACGACCCTGCCGCACTGCGGGGCGACGCGCGGCCGGGCCAGTAGCGTTCCCGCTCGGGCCGGGACACCTGGGGGCGCGCGCCCGCTGCCGCGCGCCCGGTTGTGTCCTCGGCCTAGGCGTGCTAGATTCGCGGGGTCGAAAGGACCCGCATGTCCCAGCGCCTGCGGCGCCGCCTGTGAGGGCCGCGCCACGTCCCGGCGGTCCGTCGGGCTTCCGCACGCTGACCCTGCCCGTCGCCGGCCCGCTCGCGCGCCGGCCCTTTCCGTTGACCGCCGCCGCGCGCCGGAGCCGCCCATGAGCGGCTTTCCCCGTCATTGGGACTTCGACGACGTCTTCGACAGCGTCGATCGCGGCTGCGGCGACTTCATCCTCGAGCTGCGCGAACAGATGGCCGCCCTGCCCGCGGGCGCGGCCATCATGGTTGCCAGCCGTGACGCCGGCGCGCCCGTCGAGGTGCCGGCCTGGTGCCGCCTGACGGGGCACACCCTGGTGGAGGCCCAGCCTCCGTTCTACCTCATCCGCAAGCGAAAGGACTGACCGCCATGGCCGGGAAATTCTGCGTGACCATTACCGAGTGCCGGTCCGACGAGGACAAGGCGACCCTGGGCTTCGTCGTGGCGAACGCCGCGGTGGGCAGCGACAAGGAGACCATGGTCTTCCTGAGCGCCGACGGCGTCTGGGCCGTGGTCAAGGGCGAGATGGAGAAGGTGTCGGTGGGGGCCCCGTTCGCGCCGCTGTCCGAGCTGGTCGGGAAGTTCACCGCCAACGGCGGGAAGATCCTGGTCTGCTCGCCCTGCATGAAGAAGCGCGGCATCACCGACGACATGCTGGTCGACGGCGCCACGGCGGCCGGCGGCGCGGCGCTGGTCGAGTGGCTGGCGCAGGGATCGCCCTGCGTGGGCTACTGACCGTGGACCTGGAGGGACTGGCCCCCGACCACCGGCTGGACGGGGGCGACCTTGACTGCGGCTCGGGGCTGGTGCTCCTGATCCGCGAACACATGCTGCGCGTGCCGGAGGGCGGCGTGCTGGAGCTGCGCAGCCGCGAACGCACCGTGTGCGACGATCTGCCGCCGTGGTGCCGCATGGTCGGGCACGAGTACCTGGGACGCCTGCCGGGCGCGACGGCCGACGAGACACGCTTCTTCGTGCGTCGGGGCGAGGCGGCCGTCGCCCAGGCCGAGGCGCAGGCGCTGGCCGACGACAAGGCCCGCGCACGCGAGTACGAGTGGCGCCTGCGGGCACGCTCGACCGGCAACCTGCGCTCGACCGCCTACTGCCGCAACTTCTCGTTCGTGGTGGGGCAACCCGCCTCCTTCGAGGAGAAGGACGAGCACCCTTCGGCGCTCGAGTACCTGCTGGGGGCGCTGGCCGGAGACCTGGCGACGGGGTTCGCCACGGCCTGCTCGCAGGCCGGCCTGCAGGTCGACGACGTGGAGATCACCGTGCGGGCGCGCCTGCACGACGTGCTGGCGCACCTTGGCCTGGCCGAGGGCGATCCGGCCCTGGAGTCGGTCGTGATCAAGGTCTTCGCCTCGACCATGGATGACGAGGCGCGCGTCCGCGCCGTCTGGGCCGGGGTCTGGCGGCGCGCGCCAGTGGCGATGACGCTGGCGAAGGCCGCCCGGCTGGACGCGCAACTGAACATCGTCTGAACCGGAGGAACCATGCTCCCGTTTTCCGTCACCCAGGTGGGCAGCTGGCCGCGCTCGCGTGAGCTGTTGCGGGCGCTGCGCGACCGCCAGCAGGGACGCCTTGACCGCGCGGGGTTCGACCGCGTGGCCGATGCCGAGACCCGGCGCTGCGTCGCGGCGCAGGTGGCCGCCGGCGTGGACATCGTCGTCGACGGCGAGCAGCGCCGCGACAACTTCTACTCGTTCATCACCGACAGGCTGGACGGCACCCGGCTGATGTCCCTGGCCGAGATGCTGGACACCGTCGAGGACAAGGCCGCGTTCGAGGAGATGCTGGACACGCTGGACGTGCCGGCCTCGGCCATCCGCAATCCGACCTGTGTCGGCCGGCTTTCGCGCCGCGAGCCGCTGGCCGTCGGCGACCTGCGCTTCGTGCAGGAACTGACCGACAAGCCGGTGAAGGTGACGCTGCCCGGCCCCTACCTGCTGACCCGCTCGATGTGGGTCGGGGCTTTCACGCGCGGCGCCTACTCCGACAAGACGGCGATGGGCGACGACGTCGTGCGCATCCTGCGGGAGGAGCTCACCGAGCTGGCTGCGGCCGGCGCGGCCTTCGTCCAGTTCGACGAGCCGGTGCTGACCGAGATCGTGATGAGCGAGGAGTGCGACCGCCGCACCTTCATGTGAGCCACGCTTGCCACCCGCCGTGACGCGGGTGCCGAGCTGGAATACGCGGCCGAGCTGCTCAACCGGGTCGTCGACGGCATCGACGGCGTGCGCACGGGCCTGCACGTGTGCCGCGGCAACTGGAGCCGGCGCGAGGATGTGCTGCTGAGCGGCGACTACGCCCGCCTGCTGCCGGCCTTCGAAGCCATGCACGTGCGCCAGTTCGTGCTGGAGTATGCGACCCCGCGGGCGGGCGATATTGCGGTGGTGGGCCAGGCGCTGGCCGACCGCGAGATCGGCCTGGGCGTGGTCAACCCGCGCACGGCGGAGGTCGAGGCGCCGGCGGAGATCGTCGCGCGCGCCGAGGCGGCCCTGCGCTGGTACCGGCCCGGGCAGGTGGCCCTGAACCCGGACTGCGGGTTCGGCTGCTTCGCCAACCGCTGCGTGAACGACCACGAGACCGCCACGGCCAAGCTGGCGGCGATGGCGGCCGCCGCGCGGGAGTTGCGGCAGCGGCACGGGTAGGGAAGCGAACGCGATCGGTTGTGCCCGCGGGGAGTGCGGGAATTAACACGACGCTTACAGGGGAGACGGTAACCTCACAGGTTGAGTTGTGCCGTCGAGATTGTGCCCGGCCCGGCAGTTGCCCGGGCCGGGCATGAACACGACCCCCGACACCTTCACGCCGCCCCACTGCCCCAACCCCAAGTGCCGCTTCCACAGCCACTTCGACCCCCAGTGGCGCTTCAAGCGCATCGGCTACCACTGGAGTCACTGCCAGCGAAAGCGTATCCCCAGGTTCCTCTGCCACCACTGCCGACGCTCCTTCAGCACCCAGACCTTCAGCACCTCCTACTGGCTGAAGCGCCCCGACGTCCTGCCCCAGCTCCTGACCAAGACCGTCGGCGGCATGGCCAACCGCCAGATCGCCCGTGACCTGCGCGTGGCACCCTCGACCGTCGACCGGCAGCTCAGCCGCCTCGGACGCCACTGCCTGCTGTTCCACGCCAGGATGATGGCCCAGGCCAAGCCCGTATCGGTCGCCGCCATCGACGGTTTCGTTTCCTTCGAGCACTCCCAGTTCTGGCCCTTCCACCATCACCTGGCGGTCGAGCCGACGTCCGACCTCATCGCCTACTTCACCGACAGCGAGGTCCGCCGGTCCGGTTCGATGACCCCGGCCCAGAAGCGCAAGCGCGAGCGGCTCGAGGCGCTGTTCGGCCGGCCCGATCCGAAGGCCGTCCTGAAGGACGTGACCCACCTGCTGGAGGTAGTGGCCGGCAGCCAACCGCAGTTGACGGTGCTGAGCGACGAGCACAAGGCCTACCCGCAGGCGTTGCGGGGGCTGAAGTGCAAGGTGGAGCACCTGGTGACGTCGAGCCGGGAGCGTCGTGACTCGCGCAACCGGTTGTTCCCGATCAACGTGGCGGACCTGTTGATCCGTCACAGCAGCGCGAACCACAAGCGGGAGACGATCGCGTGGTCGAAGCGTCGGCAGTCGAGTGCGGAGCGGCTGGCGGTGTTCGTGGTGTGGCGGAACTACCTGAAGGGTCGGCGTGAGAAGGCGCGGGGCAGCCCGACGCCGGCGCAGGCGCGGGGGATGCTGGATCGTCGGCTGACGGTGGCGGATGTACTGGAGCGGCGATTGTTCGTGACCCGGATCGCGTTGCCACGGCGGTGGGAGGAGTACTACTGGCGGCGGGTGAACACGCGGGTGCTAGCCCGGCAGCGGGGGCATGAGCTGACGTACGCGGCGTGAGGGGGCGGAACGGAGCCGCCCGCGCCGCTGAACGGTGCGGGCGGACACAATCATGACGGCACAACTCTCGTGTTGCGGTGCGCCGAAGGCAGCACGTTCGGACTCTTCGCCGAGGGCGACGGCGCCCCGCGCTCGATCATGAGCACCACGAAGCAGTTCACCGTGGCCGAGCTGAACGACATCTTTGCCGGCATCGTGCGCATCTCCGATGCAGTCGGCCGCAAGGCGTCGGCCTACTAGGCCGGCGCGGGAACCGCCCGCGCGGCATGGGGTTGAGGCTCCCTTGGGCTCCAAACGGGAGAAAACGACTCCCGCACTCCGCATGTCGCCACGGTCCGGGCTTCGAAATCCCACGGCCACGACCTATCTTTCGGGCACAGCGAGGCCGGGGCGCCCGCTCCGGCTGCCGACCACGCAACCGTGGCCCCGGGGGACCGCCATGCCCATGATCGATCTCGGTGGACGCTCTCTGGAAGTCAGCGACGAGGGGTTCCTGCTGAACCCCGAGCAGTGGGACGAGGACCTGGCGGCGCACCTGGCCCGCGCCGAGGAGGGCCTCGAGGCGCTGACCGACGAGCACTGGGCGGTCATCCGCTTCATCCGAGACCACTTCGAGCAGAACCACGGCGCGCCGATGGTGCGCGCGGTCTGCAAGGCCACCGGTTTGCCCCTCAAGCGCGTCTACGAGCTGTTCCCGTCCGGCCCGGCGCGCGGCGCCTGCAAGCTGGCGGGCCTGCCCAAGCCGGACGGTTGCGTGTGAGCGCGCCGGACGGCCTGCGGCTGGGTGTTGCCGCCTGCGCCCTGGGCGCGGCGCTGGCCCTCGGCGTGCAGGTCTGGCGGACCCGCGCGTACGGGCTGCGGCCGCCGCAGGCGGCGCCGGCCGGCAGCGCCTGGCGGGGCCTGCTCTACGCGTTCGGTCCCGGCATGTCCCCGGCCGCCAAGGAGAGCACGCGCGCGCATCCGCTGGTCTACGCGCTGGGCGTCTCCTACCACCTGGGCATCTTCACGGCGGCGGGCGTGCTCGTCCGCGTGGTGACGGGCGCGCCAGTGCCCTCGGCGGCGCCGCAGGCGGGCGCGCTGGTCCTGCTCGCGGCAGGGACCACCGGCGGCGCCGCGCTGCTGGTCCGCCGTGCCCGCTCGCCGCGACTGCGCGCGTTCAGCGTGCCGGACGACTATGTCTCGAACTTCCTCACCACGGCGTTTGTCGCGCTGGCCGGCGTCGCTCTGCTGGTTCCTGGCGTCGCGCCCGTGTTCCTGGTGGCGGCGATGCTGCTGCTGGCGTGGACGCCGCTGGGCAAGATCCGGCACTGCCTGTTCTTCTTCGCGGCGCGCGGCCATCTGGGGCGTCACTACGGGCGGCGGGGGACCTTCCCGCCGAGCCTCGGGGGGCGGGCGCCATGACCGACATCGACTCCCTGGACCGACGCCTGGAGCGATTGACGGACGCCGATCTGGCGCGCGGCCTGGACATCTTCCGCGACCGACTGGGCGCCGCCGGTGCGGCCTGGCTGCAGACCTGCGTGCGCTGCGGGCTGTGCGCCGAGTCGTGCCACTACTTCCTGGCCGACGGCGAGACGGCCTCGATTCCGGCGCACAAGCTGGAGCAGGTGGCCGCCGGCTTCCGCGGTCGCTTCACGCCGTTGGGCCGCCTGGCGCCGGCGCTGGCCGGCGCGCGCCCGTTCGACCGCGCTCTGGCGCGCGCCTGGGTGGAAGCGGCCTTCGGCCGCTGTTCGGCCTGCGGCCGTTGCAGCCTGAACTGCACGACCGGCGTCAACGTGGCGGCGGTGATGCGCGCCGCCCGCGCGACGCTGACCGAGCTGGGGCTGATCCCGGCCGACCTGCAGCAGGTGGTCACCACGGCGCTGGAGACCGGCAACAACATGGCGATCTCGCGCGAGGACTGGCTGGACACGCTGCAGTGGATCGAGGAGGAGACGCAGGCCGCCGTCGGCGACCCGGCCGCGCGCATCCCCGTGGACAGGCAGGGCGCGAACATCCTCTTCACGGTCAACCCGCGCGAGCCCAAGTTCTTCCCGCTGGGCCTGCAGGCCAGCGCCACCGTGTTCCATGCCGCCGGCGAGGACTGGACCGTAGCCAGCGAGGGCTGGGACCTCACGAACTACGGCCTGTTCAGCGGCAACAATGCCGAGGCCGGGGCCATCGCGCGCAACCTGCTGGACTCGATGGAGCGGCTGGGCTGCCGCACCCTGGTCATCGGCGAGTGCGGGCACGGGTTCGCCGCCGCGCGCTGGGAATCGGCCGAATGGCTGCGGCAGCGCCCATTGTTCCGCATCATCAGCTTCCTGGAACTGATGGAGTCGTACTTTCGCCAGGGACGACTGCGCGTGGACCCGGCGCGCGTGACCGACCGCGTGACGCTGCACGATCCGTGCAACACGGTGAGGCAGGGCGGCGTCAGCGAGCCCCAGCGCGCCATCCTGCGGCGCTGCGTGACGGACTTCGTGGAGATGACGCCGCACGGGGCCGACAACTTCTGCTGCGGGGGTGGCGGCGGGCAGCTGGCCATGGCCGAGTACCGCGACAAGCGCCTGCAGGCGGGCTGCATCAAGGCGGAGCAGATCCGCGCCACGGGGGCGCGCATCGTTGCGGCACCCTGCCACAACTGCATCGACCAGCTCATGGAACTGAACCGCGAGTACAAGCTGGGCGTCCGCATCATGACGGTGGCCGAGATCGTCAGCGACGCCCTGGTCCTGCCGGCCGCCGCGCCGGGCAAGGAGAGCCATGAACCAGCCAGCTGAGGCCAGCCTGATCTACCTGGATAACGGCGCCACCTCGTTCCCCAAGCCCGAGGCCGTGTACGCCTACATGGACGCGTTCTACCGGCGCTACGGCGTGAATCCGGGCCGGTCCGGCTACGACCTGTGCATCGAGGCCGGCGACGTGGTGGAGGCGACGCGGCGACTGCTCTGCGGGTTCCTCGGCGGGACGGACCCGAACCGGCTCGTGTTCGGCTACAATGCCACCGACGCGCTGAACCTGGCCATCTTCGGCCTGCTGCGGCCGGGCGACCATGCGGTGACGACGCACCTTGAGCACAACTCGTCGCTCCGTCCGCTGTGGAAGCTGCAGCAGGAGGGCGTGGACGTGGACTGGGTGGACTTCGACGGCAGCGGCTATGTCGACCCGGACGAGGTCATCGCGAGAATGAATCCGCGAACGCGAGCGGTCGTCATCAACCACGGCTCGAACGTGATCGGCACCGTGCAGCCGGTGGCGCCGATCGGGCGCGCCTGCCGCGAACGCGGCATCCCGCTGGTGCTGGACGTCTCGCAGACGGCCGGCATGCTGCCGCTGGACATGGAGGCGCTGGGCGCCGGCGTCATCTGCTTCACCGGGCACAAGTCGCTGATGGGGCCGATGGGCATCGGCGGCATGTACGTGCACCCGGACGTCGAACTGCGCCAGGTGCGCGCCGGCGGCACGGGCGTGCGCAGCGCGCAGCGGTCGCACCTGGAGGAGTACCCGTACCGCATGGAGTACGGGACGCCGAACCTGCCGGGCATCGCCGGGCTGAACGCGGGCGTCAAGTGGGTGCGGGAGCAGGGTGTGGCCGCGCTGCACGGGCGGGAGATGGACCTGTGGCGGCGGCTGCGGGACGGCCTGGCCGCCATCGACGGCGTCACGCTCTACTGCGCCGACGAGGTGCTGGACCGCGAGCGCATCAGCGTGCTCTCGTTCAACGTGGCGGGCCTGGTCGCGGGCGACGTGGGCACGATGCTGGATGTGGACCATGGCATCGCCTGCCGCACGGGCCTGCACTGCGCGCCGATGGTCCACGAGCACCTGGGCACGGACAGGATGCATGGCTCGGTGCGGTTCGGGGTGGGGCCGTTCAACACGCCCGCGCATGTCGAGGCGGCCGTGAGGGCGGTGGCGGACATCGCCGAACTGGGCCGCAGCCGGGAGGGTTGACGATGAGGAGTCATCGCGAAGAGATCGCGCTCGAGGTGCCCGCGCGGCGCGGGTTCGTGAACATCACGCCGCAGGTGGCGGCCGCACTGGCGCGCAGCGGGATCCAGGAGGGCCTGTGCCTGGTCAACGCGATGCACATCACCGCTTCGGTATTCATCAATGACGACGAGTCCGGCCTGCACTACGACTACGAGAAGTGGCTGGAGCGGCTGGCCCCGCACGCGCCCACGGACCAGTACCACCACAACCTGACGGGCGAGGACAACGCCGACGCGCACCTCAAACGCCAGGTGATGGGGCGCGAGGTGGTGATCGCCGTGACCGGCGGCCGCCTGGATTTCGGGCGCTGGGAACAGGTCTTCTACGGCGAGTTCGACGGGCGTCGCCGCAAGCGGGTCCTGGTCAAGATCATCGGCGAGTAAGCGTGTCCCGGGCGTGTCACTCGCCCGGGGCGCTGGTGCGGAAGACCGACATGGCATCGGCCAGCTCGTTAGATGCATTCACATTACGCTGCACGACCTCGTTCATCTCGTTCACGGCCAGGTTGATCTGCACGATTCCCTCGGACTGCTCGCGCGTGGCACCCGCGATGCCGGACATGATCGCGACGACCCGCTCGGCCGCGGCGGCGACCGCATCGAAGTCGCCGCGGGTGGCCTGGGCGAGCCGCTCGCCGTCGTGGACCTTCCGCATCGTGTCCTCGATGAGTCCGGACGTGCTCTGCGCCGACTCGGTGGCTCGGCGGGCAAGATTGCGCACCTCCTCCGCCACGACGGCGAAGCCGGCGCCGGCCTGGCCGGCGCGCGCCGCCTCGACGGCGGCGTTGAGGGCCAGCAGGTTCGTCTGGAAGGCGATCTCGTCGATGCTCTTGACGACGTCCTGCGTGCGCAGGCTCGCTTCGGCGATCTCCTTCGTGGAGATCGCCAGTTGCGCCATCGAGCGGTTGGCCTGCACGATGATGCCGTTGGCCTCGGCCAGCAGGCGGTTCGCCTCGCCGGCGCTGTCGGCGTTGCGCAGCGTCATCGACTCCAGCTGGCCGAGCGAGGCGGCGGTCTGCTCCAGCGCCGCGGCCTGGGCGGCGGCGGCGTCCGACAGGTGCAGTGCGATCTCCTGCGACTGTCCGACGGCGGCGCCCATCCGCATGCGCATGGCGTCGACCGACTGGGCCAGCTGTCCCAGTTCGTCCCCCGACTCGTCCACGATCACGTGCGTGAGGTCGCCGTCGGCGACGCGGCCGATGACGCCCATCGTCTCGCTCAGGCGGCGTGAGATCATCCGGGTGATCAGCAGGCTGGCCAGCGTGGTGAAGACTCCGATGCCGGCGGCAACGAGGATGAACGTGCGTAGCATCACCCGGAAGCCGGACTTCAGCCCCGCGTGGTTCTCCCGTCCCAGCCGGTCCTCGAGCGCCTGCAGCGCCGTGAGGTCCTCGTGCAGGGTCTGGAAGCTCGTGTCCGCGCCGACCATGAAGGTGAGCGCCACCGAGAAGTCCGTCTGGGCCATGTCGAGCGTCATGGCGGCCTGGTCGCGGTACGGCGCCAGCTTCGCCAAAGCCGATTTGAGCAGCTCCCGCTCTTCCTCGAGCAGCGAGTCCTGCGCAAGCAGCGTCGCTGCGAACTCCTGCGTCGCGTCGAGCGCGACCAGTTGCGCGCCTGCCAGCTTCTCGATGATGGCCCCGTCGGCGTTCGCGGCCGCCAGGCCCAGGACCTTGTAGATGTTGCGATGCACGACGTTGACGTCGTTGACGATGCGGGATCCGTTCTGGTAGCCGATGAAGCGGTTGTTGTAGAGGTCATCGGTCGCGGCCGACTGGCGCGCGAACCCCACGTACGCCAGCGCGACGAGCCCGGCCATCGAGGCCACCACGATGATCGGCAGCGCAAGCAGCTTCCTTGCCACGGTCAGGTTCGCGAACAACCGGCTCATGGGCAGCGCCTTCCTTCGGTCGGGAACGGGCAGGCCGGCAGGGCTGGCGGCCCTGCCGGCGGCCGGGTTCTACTTGTAGGTGCCGCAGCAGAGCACGATGTCGCCTGCCTTCTGCAGGTACGTCGTCTTGGCTTCGACCTTCTTGCTCTCGGGATTCAGGTACTTGTAGTCCACCCAGCCGAACCCCGAGGCCTTGGCCGTTTCCACGATCTCCTTGCGGAACTGCTTGCCGTCGGTGTCGGGCACCTCCATGAGGTTCTTGCCGACCAGCTTCGGGTTCTTCGGGTGGGCCACGATCGTGGCCGTCAGGTCGTAGGCGAACACGTAGAGGTCGCCCTTGACGAACTGACCGCCGGCCTTGTTCATCTCCGCCAGCGTCGCTTCCTTGCCGTTGGCCTTCAGGAACGCCGCAGCGGACTCGACCAGGGCCTTGGCCTCCTGCTGCGGGTCGTCGGCAGCGGCGCCCAGCACGGGCGCCAGGAACGCGAACAAGGCGATCGCCATCACCAGGATCTTCTTCATCGATCCACCTCCGTGGGTACCTGGAAAAAGTCGTGGGCGTCCGCGCGACGGGGCGCCCCCGAAGCCTACAGGCATTTCGCATGCCAGCGGCGGGAGGCCGCGTACGGCGCCGGCAAGGCGCGCGGGCCGTGCGCGCAGTGCGTTGGCGGCCAGCGGGATGGCGGCGTGGCGGGGACAGGCCCAGGCGCCCTCGGGCGCCCACCGACCCTGACCGGCTCGCCATTCGGGCGGCGAGCAGCGACCTTGGGTCGTTCATGACCGGGAAGGAATTTCCCGGTGACGGAGGGGCTCCGGAAGCATGACTTCACCGACACCGGCCACGACGCGCCTGCTGCTGGCCCCCATGGAGGGCCTGCTCGACCACCACCTGCGCGAGGTGCTGACGCGGGTGGGCGGGGTGGACCGCTGCGTGTCCGAGTTCATCCGTGTCACCGATCGCCGCGTCCCCGACCAGGTCCTGTTGCGCCTGGTGCCGGAGCTGCGGGCCGGCAGCCGGACGGTCGCCGGCACGCCGGTGCGGCCGCAGCTGCTGGGCTCGGACCCGGGTTGCCTGGCCGCCAACGCGGCGGCCCTGGCCGCGCTCGGCGCCGAGGGCGTGGACCTGAACTTCGGGTGCCCCGCGCGCACCGTGAACCGGCATCGCGGGGGCGCCGTGCTGCTGGACGAGCCGGAGCTGCTGCGCGCGATCGTCGCGGCCGTGCGCGCGGCCGTGCCAACCGGCCTGCCCGTCTCGGCCAAGATGCGCCTGGGCTACCGCGACGAGTCGCGGCTGCTGGACTGCGCCCGCGCGCTGGCGGACGGCGGGGCAGGGGAGATCGTCGTGCACGCGCGGACGCAGGCGGACGGCTACCGGCCGCCGGCGCGCTGGGACCGCATCGCCCGGGTGCGCGCGGTCGTGGCCGTTCCGGTCGTGGCCAACGGCGAGCTGTGGACAGTGGCTGACGCGCGGCGCTGCCTGGCCGAGAGCGGCTGCGAGGCGCTGATGCTCGGGCGCGGCCTGGTGGCCGACCCGGGGCTGGCGCTGGCGATCCGCCGGTCGCTGGGCGGCGGTGACGGCGATGGCGGCGGTGACGGCGACACCCTGGCGTGGGAGGACCTGTTGCCGCACATCCGCGCGTTCTGGGACGGCCTGGCCGGCGATTTCGCCGAGAGGCACCGCCCCGGACGCCTCAAGCAGTGGCTGAACCTGCTCCGACGACGTTTCCCGGCGGCGCAGGCGGCGTGGGAGCACGTGCGCGAGGTGGGCGACTCCGGGGAAGTCGAACGCCGCCTGTTCCCGCCCGGGGCCTGAGCCGGCGTGCCGCTCGCGCGAAGCCCTCAGCGCAGCAGCGTCAGGCGCCGCGTCACGACGCCCGCGGGGCTCCGCAGCCGGCAGACGTAGATGCCCGTCGCTGCCGGCGCTCCCCGCCGGTCGCGACCGTTCCACCGGTATTCGTGCGCGCCCGCCATGTGGACGCCCTCGGCCAGTGTCTGGACCAGGGCTCCGCGCAGGTCGAACACCTGCAGCTGGACCGGGCCCGCCTCGGCCAGGGAGAAGCGCACCTGCGTTCCCTCGCGGAACGGGTTGGGCGCCCCGCCGGCCAGCGCGGTGACCGGCGTCGCGGGCGGCTGCCCGGGACCGCCGCCGGTCGTGTCCTCGGTGGCGACGGCGAACGAAAGCCCCACGGTGACCGCCGGCTGTGACGGGTCGTTGCTCAGGATGCGGAAGCTCCCGGTGTGGAGGCCCTCGGGCAGACCGGCCGCCGCGAAGGCGACGCGCAAGTCGAGCACCTCGCCCGGGGGGATGCGGCCGGACGTCGGCGTGACGGTGGCCCAGCGGGGCTGCGGCGAGATCTCGATCGCGAGGCTGTCGGCGGCGTACCCGGCGCCGTTCATCACGCACAGCCCCTGGGTACCACCGAGGTCTTGGACCCCGATCGAGGCGCCGGCCTGGTCGGCGCCGGGCATCGACAGGTACTGGAAGCGGATGGTCCCGTCCGGCGAGATGATCGTCTCGAACGTGATGCGCCACGGCGGGCTGCGTCGCCTGACGTTGTCCCACTGGACGACCAGCCGGCCGTCGACCACCGCGCTCCAGACGTCACCGGAGTCGGCGGCATCCAGGTCGAGGTCGGCCCAGTACGGGGCCACCATGAGATAGGGTGCGTCAGGGTGTGGCAGTTCGAGGTGCTCCGAGGACGCGGGCGGCGGCGCGTTGAAGGACACGAAGCCGTTGGCGCTCACCCAGAACCACGGTGTCGGCGTCCCGTAGAAGTTGAAGTCGAACGGCATCGGCAGCGGCCCGTTCACCGCGTTGTTGCCCGCGGTCAGCACCGCGGTGCCCGTGCCTACGATGTCCACCCAGGCGAACGCGGGGCCGCGGCTGTTGCGGCTGTCGACCCAGCGCAGGCCGTGCCCCTCGGGGCTGACGAAGCCCTCCGCGCGCGAGCCGGCAGGCCGGGACTGTACCTCTTCGACTGTGAAATCCAGCGGGCCGGTGCCGGTGTTCCGCACCTGCACGAGCCTCGTGTCCATACTGTCGGCGTCCACCGTGCCGGCCAGCGAGGTCGCCGACAGCCCGATCGCCGGTGGCTCGAGGCCGGCGACGGCCCGGAGCGGCAGCGACAGGAGCGGGAAGTCGGGATCATCCGTCGCCACGCGCAGCGCGCCGGCCACGTCCTGCCCGCGCACCGGCGTGAACAGGACGCCGAACGTGCGGGCGGCGCCGCTCGCCAGGGTGAACGGCGTCGCGGGCTCCACGGCGAAGGCCGGATGGTCCGTGTCCACGCCCGTGATCGCGAGCGGCGCGCAGCCCCGGTTGTGCAGGACGACGTCGATCGTCCTGGTCTGTCCCAGGTAGACGGGACCGAAGTCCACTGACGCAGACTCCCAACGCGGGTCCGGTGCGGCCGGCACCTCCATCGCCAGTGGCACCACCAGCAGCGGTTGGTCCGGGTCGTCGGTCACAACGTTCGCCTGGCCGAGCCAGACGCCACCGCAGACGACGCTTGCGTCGAAGACGAGTGTCCACGCGCGTTCGGTCCCCGGCGCCAGCGTGTCGGTGATCGCGTCGGCAGCCACCCATGCCGCGGGGGCGGAGCCGCCCAGGGCGATGGATGCCGAGGCCAGGACCAGGGGGCCGACACCGCGGTTGGTGATCGTCAGGACCCGCTCCAGCCGCGCGCCTGGTGCCAGCGCGACCGTGAATTGCTGCGGCGTGACGACGATGTCGGGCGCCGGCAGGCCGGTGCCGGCGAGCGCGACCTGGATCAACGGGCGCTCGGCGTCGTTCGACTCCAGCGTCAGTGTGGCCGAGACCGGCCCGAGAGCCCCGGGCGCGCAGGACACCGGCACCTGCGCCGCCTGGCCGGCGGCCAGCACGAGCGGCAGGTCGACGTCGGCGCCGAACTGCGGGTCGCTGCTGGTGATCCCGCTGACCACGACCTCCACGCAGGCGGCGTTGGCCAGGGTCAGCTGGCGCACGGCCGTTCCACTCACGTTGATGCCGCCGAAGTCCAGGTGGTCCGGCGCCACGACCAGCTGTGCCTCGCCCGTCAGGACCGCGGTGACAGGAACGAGCACGGCGGGACGTCCGGGATCGTTGCTCAACAGGTGAAGATCGGCGAGGAGGCGCGATGCGCAGACGTCGCCCGCCTCGAGCACGACCTCGACGTCGAGGCTCTCGCCCGCGCCCAGCGACCCGGCCGCCGGCAGGGTGGCGATCCAGCGCGGCGGCGGCGCCAGGCGCACGGCACGGCCGGCGCGCAACCAACCGTCGGCACCGGAAGCGACGGTCAGCCCGACGCTGCCGTCGCCGTTCTGGATGCCCACCGTGGCGTCCGTCGCCGACGCCGCCATGTCCAGGTACAGGTACTCGATGATGCCGTCGGGGAAGAAGCGCAGCTGCATCGTGAACGGTCCGTGTCCCTGGACCGTCGTGACGCCGGTGTACTGCACGATGACGCGATCGCCGTCCGCCAGGTAGTGGCAGGTGCCCGCATCGGAGTCCAGCTCGTCCCACAGCAAGGCGAGCAGGTTGCCGGGTGCGGCGGGCGACGGCAGGGCGACGTTCGCGCCGTACGTCACGCCCGCAGTCAGGCTCACGCAGCCGTGCGTGCTGATCGTGAAGCCCTCGAACAGGCGCCCGTAGAACGGGAACGCGAAGCCGATCGGGAACGGCCCCTGGTTCGAGTGGCCGGTGCGCTGGACGAGGGTGCCGTGGCCGGCGATGTCGATCCAGTCCCAGGTCGGCCCGCCGGCCGCCTCATCGTCGGCCCACCCGTAGCCGAACGCGTCCGGGCCGCCGCGTCCGGGCGTTGGCGCGGGCGTGGCACCGGGGGCCTGTACCGGCGTGGCGCCGGCGGTTCCCTGGGGGATGGCGAAATCCAGCACGCCAGGGCCCGCGTTGGTGATGCGGAGCGGGCGCGACGCGGTTCCCCCGAGAGGCAGAGGGATCTCAAGCGCGCCGGTGGCGACCTCCAGCACCGGGGCCGGCAGCGTGACGGTCCAGGCGGCGTTTGACAGTCCCGACTCGTTGCCGTAGCGGTCGCGAGCGCGGACGGCGAAATGGTGCGTCTGGTCGGCCGGCAGTCCCCTCACGGCCAGGCGCAGGCTCGCGCCGACCCCCGCTGGTTCCGGCACGCCGGTGATCGGCGTGGCTGTCGCCCACGCGGCTTCATCCAGGATCGGCTGCGGCGCGTGGCGCACCACGAACGCCGTGACGCCCTGGTCGTCTGCGGGCTCGGTCCAGCCCAGTTCGACGCGGTTGGAGGCTGTTTCGGTCACGGCCAGGTCGGTCACCGGCCCGGGCGCGATCGTGTCCGGATCGGCCACCAGCCGGTAGGCGTTCAGGCGTGCTCCCGTCGCGCACAGCCCAGCCAGCGTGGGCAGCGGGTCGACACCGACGTCCAGCAGCAGGCGTCGACCGCGTTCGATGCCGGTGTCGGGAAAGCGCGCGAGCATCAACGCCAGCGCGCCGGCCACGTGCGGTGTGGCCATGGACGTGCCGGACAGGTACATGTGGTTCCCGTCGCGCACCGTCGACCAGATGCGCAGGCCCGGCGCCGCGAGATCGACGCTCGTCGCGCCGAAGTTGGACTCCCAGTTCTCCATGACCGCGCGCTCGTCGCGGTTGTCGGACGCCATCACCGAGATCACGTTCGGCAGGTCGTAGCCGGCCGGGTAGTAGGTCTGCGCATCGTTGTCGACCCCCAGGTTGCCGGCGGCGGCAACGACGAAGACACCGGCCTGCCGTGCCGCGTCGAGCGCCAAGAACATCGCTTCCGATCGGGAAGTGCTGCCCCAGCTGCAACTGAGGATGTCGGCGCCCATCGCGACGGCATAGTCGATGGCCCTCACCGCATCGGCATGGTTGCCGACGCCGTCGGCGCGCTGGAACTTCACGGCCATGATCCGGGTCCGCGGGCTCACGCCGGTCACGCCCAGCCCGTTGTCGGCGACCGCGCCGATGATCCCGGCGCAGTGCGTCCCGTGGCTGCTGTCGTCCAGGGGATCGGAATCCTCGAAGGCGAAGTCCCACCCCAGCGCGTCGTCGACAAAGCCGTTGCGGTCATCGTCGACGCCGTTGCCCGGGGTCTCACCTGGATTGTGCCACATGTTCGCGGCCAGGTCGGGATGCCGGTAGTCGATGCCGGTGTCCAGGACGGCGACCACGACCTCCGGTGAGCCCGTCGTCAGCTCCCAGGCCTCGGGTGCGTCGATGTCCGCGTCGGGGATGCCGGTCTGGCCGCCGATGGTCTGACCCGTGTTGTGCAGGCTCCACTGCTCGCCGACGAGGGGATCGTCAGGCAGGACCTGCGTCACGATCAGGTAGTTGGGCTCCACCCAGGCGACGCGCGGATCGGCGGCCAGCGTGGCCACGGCGTCCTCGACGTCGACGCCCGCGGGCAGCGTCCACAACTCGGCGCCGCCCGCCCGGAAGGTGTGCTGGTGGCGGCCGCCCAGCAGCGCGGCCTTCGCCGGGCCCGGCAGGCCGGCGCGGAAGCTGACGATGATCTCGCCGGGCACGCGGGGCGCCGGTTCGGCAGCGGGAGGGGCTCCCGCCGCCGGCAGTGCCAGCAGCATGGCCAGGATCGCGCATTGGGTCCGCCGGTTCCTCATGACCCCGAATCACGCCGCGCCCGCTGCTGGCGGCTTCCGTTGGACTCGACCCATCGTGGTGTCGCGCAATGGCGGGGGCGCGACACGATCAAGGTACGACACGGCGGGCAGGAAGGGCAAACCGGATGACGGGCGGCCTGCTCGTCAGCGCAGCAGCGTCAGTCGTGTCGTCGCGCCTAGGGCCGCCGCGTCCATCCGTGCGAGATAGACGCCCGACGGCTGTGCGCGACCGGTGTCGTCACGGCCGTCCCAGGCCACCTCGTTGTGGCCGCCTGCGCCTTCCTGGCCATCGCGCAGCACGCGGACCAGGCGTCCGGACATGTCGTGCACGGTCAGGCGAACGGGCATGGCGCGCGGAAGCTCGAAGACCAGGGTTGTCGACGGGTTGAAGGGGTTGGGCACCGCGGCCAGGCCGGCGGTTGCGACCGCCGGCACCGGCGTCGCGCTGGCGGGCAGCACCAGCCGCACGCTGTCCAGCCCGACGGTCTCCTCGATCTCGGCCCCGAACTCGGCCGGCAGCATCAGCACGTCGACGTCCGCCAGCACCGCGTCGAAGTCGGCGGCGCTGACGACCGCGCCTGCGCTGTTGTTGTAGCGGAACGCGCCAGCCTCCAGCGGGACGACGTAGGCCCGCCAGGCCGGAGGTGCCGGCGGCAACTGGGGCAGCTCATGGCAGATGACGCGTCCGGCACCGATCAGGATGACGACGTCCGAGCCCGAGTAGTCGCGCTCGGTCGATGTGAGGGAGAAGGTCAGGCTGCCGCCCGCGAAGGCGGAGCGATCGCCCAGCCAGGAGGCCGGCGCCACGAAGAAAGCGCACTGGTTGGTCACGTCGTGGTGCGACACGTAGCCACCGGGGTCGCCGCCCGTACCGTGCCACGTCAGCGCGTGCGCGGCGACGATCGCGTTGTAGTTGCTGCAGCTGATGTCGCGCACGAACCAGCCTTCGGCGTCCTCGCTGAAGAAGGCCTGGTCCGCGGCGCGGGCGGTGCCGGCGGCCGGGACGAGCGCCGCCAGGACGAGTGCGGCCAGGAGCAGGCGGCCGGGACGGTGGAGGCTGGGCACGACGTTGTCTCCTCTGCAGGATCGGGGATTGAATGCGTCCCCTATTCTGTCATGGATGACGGCATGGGGTCAAGGGGGTGGGCGGCGGGCGCCTGGCATGAGCAGGGGCGCCGGCCAGAAGCCGGCGCCCCGTTCCCATCCGGTCCGTTCCCCTACAGCAACGGGTTGGACACCACCCCGTCCGCCAGCTTCGGCTCGAACCACGTCGACTTCGGCGGCATCACCTGGTTGGTGTCCGCCACGGCGATCAGGTCGTCCAGCGAGGTGGCGAACAGCGCGAACCCGGCCGCCATCTCGCCCGAGTCGACACGCTTCTCCAGCTCGCCCAGGCCGCGGATGCCGCCCACGAAGTCCACGCGGTCGCTCTTGCGCAGGTCCTGGATGCCCAGGATGCGGTCCAGCACCAGGTCCGAAAGCACGCTGACGTCGAGCGCGCCGACGGGATCCTGTTCACGCGTCGGGGTGGGCACGGTCGGCGTGAGGCGGTACCACTGCCGGCCCAGGTAGAGGCCGAACTCGCGCCGCGCGGCGGGCTTCGCCTGCCCTGCGATCTTCTCGATCCGGAAGCTCTCGCCCACCTTGGCCACGAAGGCTTCCGGCGTCAGCCCGTTCAGGTCCTTCACGACGCGGTTGTAGTCCCAGATCTTCATCTCGTCGACGGGGTAGGCCACCGCCAGGTAGGTGTTGTAGGGCTCGGTGCCGGTGTGGGCGGCGCCGCGCTCTTCCACCATGAGCTTCTTGACGCGGCTGGCCGCCGCGCTGCGGTGGTGGCCGTCGGCGATGTACACCGTCTGCGCCGTGTCGAAGGCTTCGACCAGCGCCTTGATGTCGGCGTCGTCGGCCACGACCCACAGGGTGTGGATGACGCCGCCCTGGCCGGTGGCCGTGAACTCGGGCCGGCCGGCGGCCACGCGCCGGATGACGGCGTCGGCGGCGGGGATTTGCTTGTAGGCGATCAGGCCCGGCCCGGTCTGCGCGCGCACGTAGCGGATCTGGTTGACGCGGTCGTCCTCCTTGACCGGGCGCGTGAACTCGTGGCGGCGGATGCGGCCGGCGTCGTAGTCGTCCACGCAGGCGCCGACCACCAGTCCGGTCTGCACGTGGTCGCCCATCTGCAGGCGGTACACGTAGAAGCAGGGCTTGCTGTCCTGGATGAGCACGCCATCGTCCAGCAGGCGCCGGAAGTTCGCCGCCGCCTTCTCGTACACCGCCGGCGCGTGCACGTCCGTGCCGGGCGGCAGGTCGATCTCGGCCTTCGAGACGTGCAGGAAGCTCAGCGGCCTGCCGGCGGCAAGCTGGCGCGCCTCCTCGCTGTCGAGCACGTCGTAGGGCGGGGCGATGACGTCCTGCGCCTTGCCGGGCGCCGGGCGGATGCCGCGGATGGGGGTGAACAGGGGGAGCTTCTTCATGGCGCCACCTTGTCGCCGTTGACCGCGTGCTTGCGCACCTTGTCCAGCAGGTAGTCGGCGATCTGCTCGGCCGCCTGCCGGGCCACGGTCACCTGTGCATCCTTGGTCGAGGCCGCGATGTGCGGCGTGCAGACCACGTTCTCCAGCCCGAAGAACATGTGCTCGGTGGCAGGTTCGGTCGCATAGACGTCGCAGGCCAGGCCGGCGACGTGGCCGCTGTCGAGCGCCGCCTTCACGTCCGCCTCCATCATGATGCCGCCGCGCGCGCAGTTGATCAGGCGGACGCCCTTCTTCATCTTCGCCAGGGCGTCCTGGTTGATCATGCCCTTGGTGGCCGGCACCATCGCCACGTGATAGGTGATGAAGTCGGCCTGGGCGTACAGTTCGTCCAGCGTGACCAGCCTGACGCCCAGTTCCTTCGCCTTTTCCGGCGTCAGGACGGGGTCGAAGGCGACCACGTTCATCTTCAGGCCCAGGCCGCGCTCGGCCACGACCTGGCCGATGTTGCCGCAGCCCACCACGCCCAGGGTCTTGCCGGTCAGTTCGACACCCTCGAACTTCTTCTTCTCCCACTTGCCGGCGTGCGTCGAGGCGTTGGCCTGCGGGATGTGGCGGGCCAGGGCCATCATCATGGCCACGGCGTGCTCGCCGGTGGAGACCGTGTTGCCGAACGGCGTGTTCATGACGAGCACGCCCTTCTCCGAGCAGGCCGGCACGTCGATGTTGTCGACGCCCGAGCCGGCGCGGGCCACGGCCTTCAGCTTCGTCGCGGCCTCGACCAGTTCACGCGTCAGCGTGGTGGCCGAGCGCACGATGATGGCGTCGTACTCGGCGATGCAGGCCTTCAGCTCGTTCGGCGCCATGCCGGTCTTCACGACGGGCTCCAGGCCGCGATCGCGCAGCACCGTTTCGCACAGCTTGTCCGCCTTGTCGGCGATCAGCACCTTGAACATGTCAGCGCCTCCCTGGCGGTTGTCGGACTATTTCACGTACTCGGCGGCCACCGTCGCGTAGGCCCAGTCCAGCCACGCCGTCAGCGCCTCGATGTCGGACGTCTCGACCGTGGCGCCGCACCAGACGCGGAAGCCGACCGGGGCCTTGGCGTAGGCGTTGATGTCCTTGGCCACGCCCTCCTTGTCCAGCAGCGCGGAGATCTTCTTCGCGGCGGCGGCCTTGTCCTCGTCCGACAGCTTCAGGAACCAGGCGGCCTTCACCTTGAAGCAGACCGAGGTGTTCGAGCGGATTTCCTTCGACTCGGCCAGGAAGTCGATCCAGTCGGACGTCGCCACCCACTTCTCGAAGGCGGCCAGGTTGGCGTTCGAACGCCGGTAGAGGCCCTGCAGGCCGCCGATCGACTCGGCCCACTTCAGCGCGTCGATGGCGTCCTCGACGCAGAGCATCGAGGGCGTGTTGACCGTGCTGTACTCCAGCTCGCCCGGCTTCAGCTTGCCCTCCGCGGCCAGGCGGAAGGTCTTGGGCAGCGGCCACGGCACCTTCGGCTCGTTTTCCTGCATGCGGGCCACCGCACGTGGCGACAGGATGACAACGCCGTGCGCCGCCTCGCCGCCCAGCACCTTTTGCCACGAGAAGGTGACGACGTCGAGCTTCGAGAAGTCCATCGGCATCGCATACACGCCGGAGGTGGCGTCGCAGATGGTGATGCCCTCGCGGTCGGCGGCGATCCAGTCGAAGTTCGGCACCTTCACGCCCGACGTGGTGCCGTTGAGCGTGAAGATGATGTCGTGCGTGCGATCGGCCAGGCGAAGGTCCGGCAATCTACCATAGTCGGCCTTGTACTCGTTCACCTGCGGCAGCTTGAGGTACTTGACGGCGTCGGTGATCCAGCCCTTGCCGAACGACTCCCAGCCGAAGATGTCAACCGGGCGCGGTCCGAGCATCGTCCACATCGCCATCTCGACCGCACCGGTGTCCGAGCCGGCGACGATGCCGATGCGGTAGTCGTCGGGCAGCTCGAGCAGTTTCTTCATGCGGTCGGAGCACTCCTGCAGGCGCGCCTTGCCCTCCTTCGAGCGGTGGCTGCGGCCGACTAGCGCGTCCTTGAGCGCGTCGACGGTCCAGCCGGGACGCTTGGCGCAGGGGCCGGACGAGAAGTTGGGACAGGCGGGTTTGCGAACGGGCTTTTCCATGGCGTGAACTCCCTGAAGACGGGTGCCGGTGCAGGTCCGGAACGTGCGAAACGTAGTGGGTTGGCGGGGGGAATTGCAACCCGGCGCGGGGTTGTGGCGGGGCGCTTTGACCCGCCGGTTGGTGGCGGCCCCGGAAGCGGGCTCGCGCTGTCCTGATTGAAAAGGAGGCGCGATTTCAAGTCATGGAGCAGGGCGCAGCCGATGACTCCGGCGACTGCACCTTGCCAAACACCCACTGCAAAGCTATGATCTAGTCATGCGCACGCCCGCGACACGCTCAGTCCTGCGATGGACCGCCCTGCCGGTCCTGCTGGTGGTCCTCGCGCCCTGGCTCGGTGCCCCCCTGCTCGAGATGCCCGCCCTGGCCGAAGCCGCCACCTGCTGCTGCAGCCAGGATGCGGGCGACTGCTGCTGCCTGCCCGATGGCGGCGCCTGCGGGTCCGATGCCTGCGGAACCTGCCCGGGGACCTGCGGCAGCCGCACGTCCCCCGTCACGCTGGAGACCTCGCCGCCGCCTGCGACGGCGAGGGGAATCCGGATCCTGGCCGGCGACGTCGCGGCGACGTCGCGCTCCACGGCCCCCGCCGAACGTCCTCCCATCGCCGGTTGAGCCTTCGTTCGAAGCGCCAGGGCGAACGGCGCGGTTGTGCCGTCGCCGGACCTCAACCTCGGCAACAAGGATGGACGACATGAAGCTGAAGAAGACCCTGTTGACGCTGGCCATCGTCGGCGTCGTCGCCACGGCCGGGTTCGTCGGTGCCAGCCGCTCGCTGGCCGCCAAGCAGGACAAGCCCTGCGCCTGCTGTACGTGCGACAATTGTGCCTGCGATCCCTGCACCTGCTGCTCCTGCACTTCCTGCAGCTGCGGCAGCTAGCGGACCATCAGGTCCACAACGGCGCCCGCCCCTTCGGGGGCGGGCGTCGCCTTGGGCGGCTTGTGACGATTCCCGAAGTCCCCGCGTCCGGTGGCCGCCGCCGCCGTCGATTCCGTCGAAGGAGAAGGCGACCATGCGGATTCACAACCAATCCGGACCGCAGCGGGTCCTGGCCACAGCCGCCCTGCTGCTGACATCGGCGGCGGCGGCGGCCGACACCGATGCCCAGTCCGTTGACTACCTCAACTTCGCCAACGGCGTGCTGCCAGAACGGGTGGGAGGGATGGCGGCGGAGCTGAAGGTCGATGTCGACATGGCGCTCAGGGCCATCGATGGCGATGGCTCCGGCTTCGTCGTGACGCCGAAGCCGGGCGCCGCGGACACCGGGATCTGGTTTGTCTACCGGCTGCCGGCGATGACGACGTTCACGGAATTCGCCGTGCCTGAAGTGCGCGAGACGCCAAGTCCGTCGCAGACGTTCTTCCGCGAGGTGGAAATCGCCGGCGGCGTCGAGGGGCCGGAGGGCGCGTTTGAACTTCTGGCCGTGGCGACGCTCTCGACACACGCGGCGAGTGGTCAGGTTACGCGCATTCCGGCCACGTCGACGAGGCCCGTGGGCTGGGTGAAGCTCACGCTGCGGGGCGGCATCGACGTCCAGCGCGACAAGACGTTCTTCGAGTTCAGCGAGATCGTCGGCGAAGGGAGCCAGGAGCCGGTGCCCAGGCTGGAGGCCTTCACCGGCAAGTGGAAGGGTCGGGGCGTGAAGCTCGAACTCACGCAGGACGGAGCGAATGTCTCCGGCTGCTACGACGGCACCGGTGACCTGAGCGGCACGGTCAGCGGCAATCTGCTGCGCGCCACCGGCGCGGATCGCGTGACCGGCGTGCCCAGCAGCTTCGTGCTGGGCATTGCCGACGATGGTGCCATCCTCGGTGTGCGCTCGACCAACCGCGCGCCGTTCCGTCTCTATACCGGAGCCGCCGATGCCACGCTGGTCACCGAGTGCAGTGACCGCGCGACACGCCCGCCCGGCTGTGGATCGATCGTCCACGGCATCGGGTTCGACTTCGACTCGGCTGCGATCCGCCCGGACTCCGCCCCGGTGCTCGACTTGCTGTACGTCGGCCTGAAGAACGCGCCGGAGTCCGCCATCACCATCGTCGGTCACACCTCCAGCGAGGGACTGGATGCCTACAATCGCGATCTGTCCCAGAGGCGGGCGGCCGCCGTGGTCGCCGCGCTGGTGGCGCGGGGCATCGGCGGCTCACGATTGTCGGCGCACGGTGCCGGGGAGTCGGAGCCCATCGCCGACAACGACACCGAGGCGGGACGCTCGCTCAACCGCAGGGTAGAGGTGACGTGTCGGTGAATTGACGGCGTGGATGCCGACGGCGTCATGGAACAGCCCTTGCAAAACCGGACCGGCGCGGCGCGCGGCCGGCGGGATCGACCCCGCCCCGCGGAACGCCGCCCGGGCCTGACCGCCGCGAGGGCTGCCCCATGGGCTTGCCGTCCTGCCGGACGCTCATCCGCGCGATTGCGCGCCGTTTCGGGCCGCTTATGGCCCTGGCGGCCGTGTGCGCCCTGGGCGTGACGACCGTCGTCCCGGCCCGCGCGACCACCATCGACGGCCGGCCACCGGCCCGCCTGCGCTTCAGCGTCCAGGACCCCGACGGCAAATTCTTCCCCCATGGCGAGGTCGAATTCTGCCTGCACGGGGGCGGCTGCCTGTATGCGGACATCGACCGCGGCTACCCCGGGCAGTTCTCGGTGCCGGCGGCCAAGCTGGTGCCGGGCGGGCTCTACCAGGTCATCGTCTACGACCCCGACGTGGACGTGGTCTACGAGACGCGCGACTGGCGCTACGTGCCGGCCGACCACGACCCCGGCTACGACATCCTCCTGGGCGTGGACAAGTTCCTCGTCTTCGCGCAGTTCCGCGGGTTGCCGGGCGGCGGCCTGGCGTTCGAGATCGCCAACACGCTGAACCCCGAATGGGAGCTGCGCGCGGGCACCGCGCTGGCCAACGCCGGTCCCGACTCGCTGCCCGGCTTCCCGAAGCTGGTGGGCCGCCTGACGGTGCCGCTGATGCTGGGCTCGCGCTACGGTGAGGACCCCGCCGCCGCCGGCGGCGTGCTGGGCGTGGACCCGGGGCTGGGCCTGGCGATGGCGTGGCGCAGCCGCTACCCGCGCAGCCTCGACGCGACCGAGCGGCGCGTGCCCTTCCACGAGTTCACCCTGGCCTGGGACGGCAACCGCTACGAGACGGCGCAGGTGCTGACGCCCGGGCGCAGCAGCGACGTCGTGTTCCATCGCCTGACCGTCGCCTACGGGCTGGGGCGCGCCAGCCACACCGGCGAGTCGCAGTACAGCCTGTCGGCGGTGCTCGGGGCCGGCGCGGTGCTGGACCGCACCGAGGTGCTGCGCTACCTGGGCCGCGAGTACCGGATGTTCGGGCTGGGGCTGCGGCTGGTGTACGCGCGCGAGGTCGCCGCCAGTCACGGCGTGCGCGTGGGCCTGTGCGCCACGGCCGAGATCATGCACTGGCGGGCGACGCCCGTGGGGACCGATCACTGGCACGGCGCGGCGCCCGCGGTGGCGCTGGGCCTGGCCTTCTATTGAGGTGACGATGACGACGCGGCGACGGCACGGGAGCTGGCAGGCGGCGGCGACGCTGGTGCCGACGCTTGCCCTGCTGCTGGCGCTGCTGCCGGGCTGCGACGGACAGGACAACGACTGGGACGCCTACGATCCCACGCGCAAACTCCTGACGGTGGCCACCGACTCGCTGCGCCTGGCCGAGGGCGGCGAGGGCCGCGCGCTGGTGTTCTCGCTGCAGATGGTGCCGGACGACACGGTCTTCGTCGAACTAGCGGCCGACGGCGGCCAGGCCGTGGCCGAGCCGGCGACACTGGTCTTCGCGCCGGACGACGACGAATGGTCGCGCCCGCGGACGGCCGTGGTCACGGCGGTGGACGACGACCTGGACGAGGGTGCCCACAAGGACGCCCTGACGGTGCTGGCCGTCTCGCGCGACGCGGACTACGACGGTCAGGGCGGCCCCGGGCTGGTGCCGCTGGCCGTGACCGACAACGACCGCGCCGGCGTGGCGGTCTCCGCGACGTTCATCGAGCTGGTCGAGGCACCGCCGGGCGTGCTCGAGCGCGCGTACGAGCTGGTGCTGACCTCGCAGCCGACGGCCGCGGTGACCGTGGTGGTCACCGCCACACCGGCCGACCCGTACTTCCACCTGACGCCGTCGACGCTGACCTTCACGCCCGCGGACTGGTCGGTGGCGCAGTCCGTGACCCTGTGGGCCGAGCTGGACCAGGACGACGCCGACGACCTGACCGTGACCCTGTCGCACGCGGCGGCCTCCGGCGATCCGCGCTACGGCCCGTCACTCGCCATCGCCGACGTCACGGTGCAGGTCTACGACAACACGCTGCCGCCCATCGCGCGCCTGCGCCCGGCCGGCGGCGGCGCGGCCCTGGACCTGGACGAGGCGGTCCCGGGCACGACGGCCGACGTCGAGATCGTGCTGGATCACCCGAGCCTGCTGCCGGTGCGGCTGCACCTGGCGACCGTCGACGGCACCGCCATCGGCGGCCAGGACTACCAGGCGGTGGACCTGGACGTGACGTTCGCGCCCGGTGACCCGATCGTGCAGACGGTGCCGCTGCGCGTGATCGATGATGCGCTGCTGGAGGATCCCGAGCACTTCGAGGTGGTGCTGACCGGGCTGGCCAACGTCATCATCGGCGATGACGACCGCCTGGGCTGCACCATCGCCGACAACGACCTGACGACGCTGACGCTGACCGTGCTGCCCGCGGCCGAGGACGGCGGCTCGGCGCAGTTCGTGGTCACCATCCCCTCGCCACAACCGCTGCCGGTCGACTTCACCTTCACGACCGCCGCCGGCACGGCGACGTCAGGGGTCGACTTCGAGCCGGTCGCGGCCGCGTACTTCATCGCGCCGGGCCAGACGCAGCGGGTCATCCCGGTGGTGCTGCGCGCCGACCCGTACCACGAGGGCGACGAGTCGTTCACCGCCAACCTGACGAACGTCTCGACGAATGCCGTCTGGGGCGGCGTGCCGGTTGTCGCGACGATCGTGGACGACGACCCGCAGGCGATCGCCCTTGACGGCGTGACGGTCGGCGAGGCGGGCGGCGCGGCCGTGTTCACGCTGCGCCTGCAGGCGCCCTACGACGCGCCGGTGTCGCTGACGGTCAGCACGCTGGCCGGCGACGGGCTGGGCGCGGTCGCGGGTCAGGAGGACGCCGCCGCCGGCAGCGACTACACGGCGGTCACGGGCGCCGCCTGGGTGATCCCGGTCGCTGCCACGACCGCCACCTTCAGCGTCACGCTGCAGGCCGGCACCGCCGCCGAGGCGATCAGCGAGTTCTTCCGCCTGCGCATCGATGCGGGGAGCCGGCCCGGCTTCGCGGGGCTGGTGGCCACCGCCGAGGTCATCGACGACGACCAGCCGTACCTGGCCGTGGCCGACGTGGCCGTGCCCGAGTCGGCTGCCGTGGCCACGTTCACGGTAAGGCTGGTCAATGCGCTGGGCGCCGCGGTCACCAGCACGGGCGACGTCACCTTCCGCGCCGACACCGTCGACCAGACCGCGACCGCGGGTTCGGACTACACGGCCGTCGGCGCCGTGTTCACGGTCCCGGCCGGCCAGGGCAGCCTCGCCGTGCCGGTGACGCTGGCCGACGATGCCTGGGACGACGACAGCGAGACCTTTGTCCTGCACCTGTCGGCCCCGGCCAACGCGCTGCTGGACCCGGAGGAGGCCGACGCGTTCTGCGCCATCACCGACGACGAGTTCCCCTCGATCAACCTGGGCACCGCGCTGGCGCGCGCCAATGAGGGCAGCACGCTGGTGTTCACGGTGAGCCTGACCACCACGCGCCAGGCCGCCACGACCTTCACGCTGGCGGTCCTGCCCGGCACCACCGGCGGCTCCGGCGTGGACTACACGTTCACCGCCGGCGGCGCGCAGGTGATCCCGCCGTTCACGCCGTCGATCAGCTTCTCGGTGCCGCTGCTGGACGACCAGCTGGCGGGTGAGCCCGACGAGGTGCTGCGGGCGACCATCGCGAACGCCAACGTGGCCCTGGGCGTCATCGCCCTGGACCTGACCGTCGTCGATGCCCCGGAACTCTCCATCGCGGCGGCGCCGGCCGTCGTCGAGGGCGCGCCCGCCGTGTTCCCGGTGACGATGGACGCGCCGTCGACGGCGCCGGTCAGCTTCCGCGTCCAGTTCTCCAGCGCCACGGCCAGCATCGTCAGCGACATCAATCCGGCCGGGACCGGGCCGTTCACGATCCCGGCCGGCACCGTCAGTGTCAACGTGCCGGTGCCCACGATCGCCGGCGACGGCGGCGACCTGGCCAGCGAGACCTTCACGACCACGCTGATCAGCCCCGCGAACGCCACGCTCAGCGGCTTCAACGCTGCTTCCGGCACCATCCTGGACGGCGACCCGTCGCCGCTCTCGTTCTCGGACGACGCCTTCGCCATCGAGGGTGACGCCATCGTCTTCACCGTGCAGACGGCATGGACCAGCGAGGCCGCGATCACCTTCAGCGTTCAGTTCACCGACGGCACTGCCGCCGGCTCGGGAATCGACTACGTCAGCGCCGGCACCGGTCCGTTCACGATCCCCGCCGGGCAGCCGTCGGTGACCGTCAGCGTGCCAACGGTCGACGACGCCGGCCCGGAACTGGCGGCCGAGGCGTTCACGATCCGCGTCGTCAACCCGACCAACGCCGTCATCGGCGCGGCGCCGACCGCCACCGGGCGCGTGCTGGACAACGACCAGCCGGTGCTGACGATCACCGCCGGCCCGGCCGTACTCGAGGGCGGCACGCTGTCGTTCACCGTGAGCATGGACCGGCAGACGATCGTGCCGGTGACGTTCGACGTGGCTTTCCTGAACGGTTCGACGCAAGGCGCCGTGGACTTCACGACGCCGGCGGGGCCGTGGACCCTGGTCCCGGGGACGACGTCCATCGTCATCGACGTGCCCACCGTGCAGGACACCGAGCACGAGAACCAGGAGATCTTCGTAGCGCGGCTGGCGGCCGACCCGGTCAACGCCGTGGTCGGCGCGCCGCCCGAGGCCAACGGGGTGATCGACGACGACGATCCGTAGGCGCGGCTGTCAGCGATCGCCGCCGGGGCCGAGCGCGGCGGCCGCCTTGTCCAGGCGCTCCTCGACGTCCCGCAGGCGCTGTTCGAGGCGGGCCATCCCTTCGCTCTCCTGCAGCGCGGAGCCGATCGGCAGCGATGGCGATGACCGTCGCCGCACGAACCGGGCATAGCCCAGGCCCAGCGTGATGGCCAGGGCCACGGTCATGACGATGAAGCGCGACACCGAGGTGTCGGTGGCGACGATCCAGCCGACGCCGTAGACCATCGTGAACACCCCGCCCAGGAGCAGGCCGTTGCTGATCACCGGCAATTGGTCCGCGCGCACCAGCGAGACAGCCATGACCAGCGTGGCCAGGGCGATCAGGATGATGCTCGTGCTGCGGCCCCACGCCTCGCGACGGGCCTGGGCGGCATCGTACAGTTCGTTGCGGGAGTCGGTGAGCTTCCGGACCTCGTCGCGATCGGCGGCCGACAGTTCGTCGTCCGGGGCGCCGCTGCGGAGCGCCTGCTCGCGGCGGTCCAGCTCCTGGATCCGCCGGTCGAGATCCTTCGCGGGCGGGTGGAAGGTGTACACGCCCACGCCGATGAATGCGGTGAGCATCAGGCCCAGGAAGAACGAGAAGATCGTCTGCAGCCCGCGGCTGCGCGCAGCTTCGGCCATGGGACAGCTCCCCGTCGGGGGTCGAGAGGCGCGGTGCCCGGCGCCTGCCCGGGTGAAGGCCGGGTCAGCTTACACCGGGGACCGGGCGTGGGGGAACCTTTCCCCGGCCGCGGAGGTTCCCCGCGATTCCGCCGTACCTGCCGGCGGCTGATCATCGACAGAGCCCGCTCAACCCGACACCGGAGCCAAGGAGCCTGCCATGCGTCACCTGGTCCTCGTCCTTGCCGTGCTGGGCACCGTCGGCGGAATCCCCCGGGCGATGGCGACGCCGGCGGCCGCGCCCGCGGCGGCGCCGGCCGACGCCACGGCCGCCTTCGCGCGCCTGCTGGGCCTGGCCGGGAGCTGGGAGACCGTCACCGCCAAGGGCACCGTCATCCGGCTGACCTTCGAGCCGATCGCCCGCGGCAGCGCGCTGGTCGAACGCTACGAAGCAGGTACCACCGTCACGCAGACCATCTACCATCCCGACGGGCAGCGCCTCCTGCTCACGCACTACTGCGCCCAGGGCAACCAGCCGCGCCTGGTGGCGGACCTGGCGGCCCCCGCCGACCACCTGCCGTTCACCTTCCTGGACGTGACCAACCTGGCCGGCGCCGGCGCCTCGCGCATGGTGGCCTGCGAGTTCGTCTTCGAGGACGCCGACCACTTCACGCGCTCGGAGACCTACCGCAACGAGGGCGGCGACGACGTCACGACCCGGCGCTACACGCGCAGCGCCGACGCGCCGCGCTAGCGGCCGCGCTACCGGTGGATGGCCTTGATCGTGCCCCAACTCCAGGTTTCCTCCGGCGAAGCAGCATCAGCCGGGAACGTGCAGTCGTTGAGGATCTCCTGGCCGTTGGTGCGTCCGTCGCCGTCGGAGTCCTGCGATTCGGCCGCGGCGTAGTTGCGGTTGTTGTCGGCCAACAGCTGCCCGTAGTTGTTGAGGTTGTCGTTGTCCGCGTTGGTACTCGTATGGCAGAGCAGGCACGAATCAGCCGCGCCCCGCAAGGTCGAGCAGGCCGTCGTATAGCGTGTCTTCCAGGTGTTGCGGATGCTGTTGGTGGCAAGCGCGTTGCTCGCGGCGTACGTCAGAAGGCAAAGTGAGAGACTGGCGACCAGCAGGTTCTTCCTCGACATGCCCGGTTCCTCTCGTAAAAGCCGTCTAATCCTACCGATGTTCAAGGAATTAGCAAGAACCTGGCCCATCGGATGATGATTGTCAATTGAGACCGGATTTCAACGGGAACAATCGGTGCGCGCGGATGGGCCGGATCGGCGGGCGGCGTACCGGGATCTCCCACATATTCGTCGCGCGCGTCGGTCCCGCCGGCTTACATTCGTCCGGTCACCGGCCACCCCTCACGCCGAGGCACACCCCCCATGCCCACGGAGCGCTTCTACGCCACGCTCGGCGTCGGCGTCGAACAGCTGGTCAGCGCTGAACTGGAGGCCCTCGGCATCCGGGTGGCCCGCCTCGAGCCGGGCCGGGCCCGCTTCGAAGGTGCCCTGGAGGACGCCTGGAAGGCGCTCATTCACCTGCGTTGCGCGTCGCGGGTCGTCCGCGAGCTCTACTTCTGCGAGGTCAAGCGGGAAGAGGACCTCTACGACGTCGTCAACTCGCTGGACTGGCCCCGCTGGCTGACGCCCGAGACGACCTTCAAGGTGACGTTCAACGTGCACTCGTCGCTGCTGCGCAGCCCGCGCTTCGGCATGTACCGGATCAAGGATGCGATCTGCGACCGGATGGTGGAGCTGGTCGGCCGGCGCCCCTCGGTCGACACGGAGGCCGGCGACGTCCACGTCGTCTGCTACCTGGAGAACCGCCGCTTCTCGGTGGGCCTGGACGGCGCGGGGGCGCCGCTGCACATGCGGGGCTACCGCGTGGCGCAGCACGAGAGCCCGCTGCGCGAGCACCTGGCCGCGGCCATGGTGCTCCAGTCGGGCTGGAAGCCGGGCGCGCCGCTGCACGACCCGTTCTGCGGCTCGGCGACGATCCTGACCGAGGCGGCGCTGATCGCCACGCGCACGCCGCCCACGCACTGGCGCACACGCTTCGCCTGCACGGCCTGGCCCGACTTCGACGCGGCGCGGTTCGCCGCGCTGCGCGCCGAGGCCGAGGCGGCCATCCTGCCGGCGGACGGCCTGCGCATCAGCGGCGGGGACGTGTCGCCGAAGTGGCTCGAGGCCGCGCGCGCCAACGTGGCGGCCGCCGGTTTCGCCGACGTCATCGCGCTGCAGGTGCGTGACGTGGCTGCCCTGGCGCTGGAGCCCGGCTCCTGGGTGGTGACCAACCCGCCCTACGGGGTGCGCGTCGGCGACGAGGCGCGGTACGCGCCGGTCTGGCAGGCCTTCAAGGAGCGGCTCCTGGAGCACCCGGGCACCAGCGTGGCCGTGCTCGGCGCGGCCGAGACGGTCGAGAAGGGCCTCCGCCTGAAGCCGTTCAAGCGCAACCGGCTGAACAACGGAGCGATCCCCTGCGTGCTGGCGCAGTACCGGATCGGGGAGCGGTAACCCGACCGCTCGCCGCGCCTTGCCGCCCGCGGTCGCCGGTGCGAGCATTGGGCCAACCCCAGCCGGGAGGCCCCGACGTGCAAGGCGACCAGATCCCCGCGTTCCTCGCCCGCCTCGAATTGTTCCGCGATCTCGAACCCGCCGAACTGGGCCGCATCGCCGTGCGCCTGGTCGCGGTCGAGGTGCCGGCCGGCAGCCTCCTGTTCGAGGAGCACGCCCCGCGGCGCAACCTGCATATCATCGAGTCCGGCGAAGTGGAGCTCTTCCAGCGCCCGCCCGGCGGCGGCGAGAAGCGCCTGGCCTGGTTCGGCCCCGGCGACTTCCTGGGCGAGGGCAGCTTCCTGGACGACTACCCGCATTCCTCGTGTGCCCGCGCGCTGGTCGACTGCCGCATCCTGCGCCTGCCCCGCGACCGCTTCCTGGAGATGATCGAGACCGAGCCGGCCCTGGCCGCCCGGGTGCTGGCCCGCACCGTGCGCGTGATCTCGCGCCGCATGACCCTGGCCTCCGTCCGCCTGGCCAACCCCGGCGCCCAGTACGTCAGCGGCCGCACCCGCAGCGAGCACGACCTCCTGGGGGACCGCGCGGTGCCGCACGAGTCGTACTACGGCATCCAGACGCTGCGCGCGGTGGAGAACTTCCCCATCAGCGGCGTGGCGCTCAGCCACCACCCGTCGCTGGTGCGGGCGCTGGCGATGGTCAAGGACGCCTGTGCGCGCGCCAACGCCGAACTGGGTCACCTGCCGCAGCCGGTCGCCGACGCCATCACGCGCGCCTGCCACGAGATCGTCCAGGGCAAGCTGCACGGACATTTCGTGGTGGACCTGATCCAGGGCGGGGCGGGCACCTCGACGAACATGAACGCGAACGAGGTGATCGCCAACCGCGCGCTGGAGCTGCTCGGGCACGACAAGGGCGAGTACGTCCATTGCCACCCGAACAACCACGTGAACCTGTCGCAGTCCACCAACGACGCCTACCCGACGGCCCTGCGCGTGGCGCTGATCCACGCCAACACCGGCATCTGCGGCGTGCTGCGCGAACTGGTGACCGCGTTCGCCGCCAAGGCCGCCGAGTTCACCGACGTGCTGAAGATGGGCCGCACCCAGCTGCAGGACGCCGTGCCGATGACCCTGGGCCAGGAGTTCGAGGCCTACGCGGTGACCCTGGGCGAGGAGATCGAGCGGCTGGAGCAGAACGCCGCGCTGTTCCTGGAGGTGAACCTGGGCGGCACGGCCATCGGCACCGGCCTGAACGCGGACCCGGACTTCGGCGCGAAGGCCGTGGCGCACCTGCGCGAGACCAGCGGCCTGCCGGTCCGCCTGGCGCCGCACCTGATCGAGTCGACGATGGATACCGGCGCCTTCGTCATGTACAGCTCCGCGCTCAAGCGCCTGGCGGTCAAGCTCTCGAAGATCTGCAACGACCTGCGCCTGCTCTCGAGCGGCCCGCGCACCGGCCTGGGCGAGATCAACCTGCCCCCGATGCAGCCCGGCTCGTCGATCATGCCCGGCAAGGTGAATCCCGTGATCCCCGAGGTGGTCAACCAGGTCGCCTTCAAGGTCATCGGCAACGACCTGACGGTCACGATGGCGGCCGAGGCGGGGCAACTGGAACTGAACGTGATGGAGCCGGTCATCGTGCAGAGCCTGCTCGAGTCCATCGACATGCTCGAGAACGGCATGGAGACGCTGCGGGTACGCTGCATCACCGGTATCACGGCCAATGTCGAGCGCTGCCTGGAGCACGTGCAGCGCAGCATCGGCGTGGTTACGGCGCTGAACCCGGTGCTGGGCTACGACAAGAGCACCGAGCTGGCGCAGGAGGCGTTGCGCACCGGACGCGGTGTCTACGATCTCGTGCTCGAGAAGGGGCTGCTCTCGCGCGAGGACCTCGACCGGCTGCTCTCGCCGGCGGCGATGGTCAGGCCGCGGCGGCTCTAGCTTCCATCAAAGCTCCTCAGTCGCCGAAGTGGCAGTTGAAGCCTGGCAGCCACTTCGTGCCGCGGCGGTTGTTGCCCGCGTAGTTGAGCAGCCCGACCTGCACGCCGTGCAGCTCGCGCGCGAAGTTGAGGATGCCGATCTGCAGCCCGTCGACGCGCCCACCGATGCGGTTGTAGGCGCCGATGCCGACGCCGTCCAGTTCCTGCCCGCGCAGGTAGGCGCCACAGGCGGCCAGGCCTTCGAAGCGTTCGGCGCCCAGCCCGCCGATGGCCAGCGCCGCGCCGGTCACCCGGTCGCCGCCCACACCCAGCCCGCCGACGAACAGCCCGGTCAGGTCGTCGCCGCCGACGCCCAGCCCGCCGACGAACAGCCCCGTCAGGCGGTCGCCGCCGACACCCAGACCTCCGGCCATGATGCCGGTCAGGTCATCGCCGCCGATGCCGAGGCCGCCCAGCATCACGCCCTGCAGGCGGTCGCCGCCGATGCCCAGGCCGCCGATGCCCACGCCCTCGAAATCCGCGCAGCCGACGCCCAGGCCGCCGATGGCGATCCCGCTCACCTGGTCCGCGCCGGCACCCACGAGATTCACCGTCAGGCCCTCGAAGCGCCGGGGCGCGGTGCCGACCAGGCCGAGGGCCAGGCCGCGGATGGACCCCGAGGGCTCGCCCCGGGGAGCCCACAGCGAGATGGTCACGCCCTTGATGTCCACCAGGTCGCGATCGCTGAGGTTCAGGCGCAGGCCCGTGAACACGGGCGAGTTGCCGAACGAGAGACCGTGACCCTGGACCGGGAGGTCCAGCGAGCCGGCGGCGGCCGTTCCTGTCGTTGTGGACAGCAGCAGCGGGACGAGGATCGACAGGACGATGGGCAGGCGGCGGGGCATGGAGGCCATGGTCGCACCTCGGCGGAGTGGGACGGGATGGGGAGGGCCCAACCCCACTAGACGCAGGAGCCGGCCGCGGGTTACAGCCGGCTCCCCTGCCGCGAGTTGTCTGCGGTCGCCGGATCAGGCCCGGTCGTAGGCCTTCCGCAGCCAGCCCACCAGTTCGGCGTCCACGTCGGCCGGCGTCTCCAGCCGCACCCGGTGGCTGACCATGGCGTTGAAGCTGCCAGCGGCCTCCAGGCGCGGGCCTGTCGCCTCGCCCTTCAGGCAAAGACCCACGTCCACGCGCGTCTTCGTCGTCGGCTGCACCAGTGCGAACTGCTTGGAGCGGCGCAGCGAGACATACGTCTTCTTGGGCGAGACGTCCACGTCGGGGCCGAAGCCGCGCACCGCCTTCTCGAGCGCCGCCCACACCGGCAGCAGCGCCTGCTTGTCGCCGCTGTACATCGCCGCGACCAGGTCCTCGCCGCCGGGTGCAGGCGCATCGCCCTGCAGGGCCGACTGGGCGACCAGGTTGGCGTAGCCGTGGCCCAGGCCGTGGTCGGCCTTGAGCATCGCCACGATCTGCCCATGCTTGGCCAGGCCGCTGCCGCGCGCGAGCGTCACCCACTCGGGCAGCGTGCGGCCGGTCTTCTCCTTCAGGTTGGCGATCATCGTCGCCAGGGCGTCATCGGGCGTCTTCTTCTTCGCGTCAGCCATCGTCGTCCTCCCCGGCTCAGGAAATGCGGCCGTTCAGCGGCCAGTGTTCGCTGCGGCTGCGCTTGGGCGAGGTGAAGGCCGTGGCGGCCATCATCGCCAGCATCAGGCGCTGCTTCAGGGTGGGGCGGCCGGTCTCGCACAGCGCCTTGAGCGTGCTGCCGATGAACTCGCTGCCCTGCTTCATGTACTTCTCGCTCTTGCTGCCGGCGGTGATCTGCTCGGAGGTCAGCGTGAACTGCACGGCGCCGCCCACTTCCGCCAGTTCGTAGGTCACCTTGCAGGCGGGGTCGTCCAGCGAGGTGAACTTGAACGTGTGGCTGAAGCGGCGCGGGGGGTCGAACTCGAGCACGTCGCCGACGACTCCGGTGAACTTGCCGTCGGGGGTGCGCATGCGGATGGGCGCGCCTGGCCCCAGCGTCGTTGTGTGCATGACCGAGCCGAAGAAGAACGGCAACGGCTCGCCGGTGCGTGTCAGCGCGTCCCACACGCGCTGGATCGGGGCGTTGATCGTGATCCGGTACACCTGCTTCACGTCGCCAGGTTGCTTCACGTTACCGCTCATGTCCGGTCTCCTCCTGCTCGGCCAGGAACTTGATGTCATTGACGTGGGCTGCCCAGAAGCGGCTGTACTGCGACGTCCAGCGGTCGTAGACCAGCTGGATCGGCGCGGCGTTGAAGTACAGCTCGCGCACGCGGCCCTGCTTCTGCGAGACGACCAGCCCGGCCTCCTCCAGCACGCGCAGGTGCTTGAGCACGCCGATCCGGCTCATCGGGAACTGGGGGACTACGTACTTCGCCACGTCGTTGACGCTGCAGCCCGGCATCCCGACCAGGATGTCGAGCAGGCGGCGCCGGACCGGGTGGGCCAGCGCGGCGAAGACGGAATTCATCGGGTCTTGTTTCATAGGTAACCAGTAGGTTACATGATATCGGGGCGTGTGTCAAGAGGGTGGGTGTCGCGAAGGCGCACGACACCTGTGGCGCCTGCACCACGTGCGTGCGATGCGAACGGAGGCAAGCCAAGCAGAATAAGGCTATCATGGGAAACAGGTTACCGCACGGCCGGCTTCCGTGCCGAGTCTGGCCCCGCCCCTGCATGGTCCGGGCGTTCCCGAATTGGAATCACCCCCGACCGGAGGTCCCGCGATGCCGAGCCCCCGCCCCACCCGTTCCGTTGTCCTGTGCCTGCTACTGGTCCTGGGCGCCCAGCTGGCCGGTTGCGGCTCGGACCCGGCCACGCCGAACGACACCGCCACGGCCCCGACGTTGCCGGACCCAGAACGCCTGGTCCCTGACCTGGCTTTCTTCGAGCCGGCCGCCGGACTGGACGAGAAGTCCGCCGCCTCGAAAGCCCATTTCGTCAACGCGTACCTGCGAGTGGTCGTGGTCGATGCGCTGGCGCGCCTCGTGCTGGCGCCGCCGGTGACGGCGTTCGCGGTCGCGCTGCACACGGTGCCCTCGCCGCAGCCGGACGGCTCCTGGCTGTGGGTCTACACTTGGGTCAACGGCCAGGAAGAGGCGCAGATCCGCCTGCGCGGCCGCGACGCCGGTCCATACGTGGACTGGGAACTGCGTGTCACCGCCCTGTCGGCCGAGCCCGCGCTGGACGATGTCCTCTGGTTCGAGGGCCGCACCGCGCGCAACGGCGCCGAGGGCCAGTGGTCATTCCACGATTTCGAACTCGCCGGCAATCCGGCCGTGGCCGAGCTCACGTGGGGTGACGACGCGGACGGCGAATACCTGACGCTCGCCGCCAGCGCCGGTCCGGACGCGGGCGACAGCCTGACCTATCGCCACGCGGCCCCGCACTGCCGCGTGGTCTTCGTCGACGCCGTCGCGGGACAGGAATACGACATCCGCTGGAACGAGGCGGACGGCAGCGGCAGCCTGCAGGTCCCCGACTACAACGGCGGCGCGCGCGCCTGCTGGGACACGCACCAGGACGACACGGACTGCAACTAGACAGGAACCGGGACGGCGGCCGGCGGCTCAGTCCTCGCGGACGAGGCGGGCCGCCGGCTGCACCAGTGACCAGTCGAGGCTCGAGCCGGCGGCCAGCGGCACCAGGTCGCCGGCCGTGCCGGCCGGCACGACCGCGGGCACCCGGAAGGGGCGCCGCTCGAGCGTCAACGTGCCACGGTTGAACGGCAGACCGTAGAAGAGCGGGCCGTGGCGGCCGCAGAAGCCTTCCAGCCGGTCCAGCGCGCCGGCCTGCTCGAAGACCGAGGCATACACCTCGATGGCGACCGGGGCGCTGAAGATGCCGGCGCAGCCGCAGCCGCTCTCCTTGGCGGTGCGTGCGTGGGGGGCGCTGTCGGTGCCCAGGAAGAACCGCGGTGAGCCGCCGGTGGCCGCCGCCACCAGGGCCTGGCGGTGCTCCTCGCGCTTGAGCACGGGCAGGCAGTAGAGGTGGGGGTTCAGGCCGCCCTGGAACATCGCCCCGCGGTTCAGCAGCAGGTGGTGGGCGGTGATGGTCGCCGCCAGCGTGGGCGGTCCCTGCTCGACGAACGCGACCGCCTGCCGCGTGGTCACGTGCTCGAGCACCACCTTCAGGTCGGGCACGTCGTCCAGCAGCAGGCGCAGGTGCCGCTCGATGAAGACAGCCTCGCGATCGAAGACGTCCACGTCGGGATCGGTCACCTCGCCATGCACGAGCAGCGGCAGGCCGCAGGCGGCCAGCGCCTCGAACAGGGGACGGGCGCGCCGCAGGTCGGTCACGCCGGCTTCCGAATTGGTGGTCGCGCCCGCTGGGTACAGCTTCGCCGCGACGACGAAGCCCTGCGCCTTCGCACGCTCGATCTCGGCGGGCTTCATCGCGTCGGTCAGGTAGAGCGTCATCAGCGGCGTGAAGTCCACGTCCGGGTGCAGCGCGTCGAGGATGCGCTCGTAATAGGCGGCCGCGGCGGCGGCCGTAGTCACCGGCGGCTTCAGATTGGGCATGATGACCGCCCGCGCGAAGCAGCGCGTCGTCCAGGGCAGCACGGCGGCCATGAGGTCGTCATCGCGCAGGTGCAGGTGCCAGTCGTCCGGGCGCGTGATCGTCAGGGTCGCGTTCCCGTTGGTGGTGCCGCTGGTCATCGCTGGTTCCGCTCCGGAAGGTGCCCGCGCCTGGGGTCAACCCGGGTTCGCGCCGGCCGATAAGGCGTGGCGGCCGGGTCCGGGTGTGCGACCCGGCCAAGGATACACCATTGCCGCGCGCTGTCCACGCGGGGCCGCCCCGGATGCCCGATTCGCTTTTGGCCCCGACTGGCGTATCATGTCGCGGCTTCCGGCGGCTGGCGGGCCAGCTGCCGGATGTGGGCCGGGCAAGGCGAGCGGCCCCGAACCCCCAGCGCGGGAGTCACCGGTCATGGACGTCGATATCAACCTTCTGCACCATCTCTTCCGCGCCCACCCCTGGCACGGCGTTGCCATCGGCGACGAAGCGCCCGAGCGCGTGACGGCGTACGTCGAGATCGTGCCGTCGGACACCGTCAAGTACGAGCTGGACAAGCCGACCGGGCTGCTGAAGGTGGACCGTCCGCAGAAGTTCTCGAACGTCTATCCCACTCTGTACGGCCTGCTGCCGCAGACGTTCTGTGGCCCGAAAGTGGCCGAGTTCTGCATGAAGCAGGTCTCGCGCACCGGCATCGTCGGCGACGGCGACCCCCTGGACGTCTGCATCCTGGCCGAGAAGACCATCACCCACGGCGACATCCTGCTGACGGTCACGCCCATCGGCGGGCTGCGCATGATCGACGGCAACGAGGCCGACGACAAGATCATCGCCGTGCTGGGCACCGATGCCATCTACGGCCACCTTCGCGACATCTACGAGTGCCCGGCGCCGATGATCGAGCGCTTGCGCCACTACTTCCTGACCTACAAGGACGCCCCCGGTGCCCGCCGCAGCGAGACCGAGATCACCCACATCTACGGGCGGGCCGAGGCGCACGAGGTCATCGAGCGCAGCATGGCCGACTACGCGGCGAAGTTCGGGGACCTCAAGGGGCTGTTCGAGCGGTTGCGGTCGCGCTGAGCGCGTGGCGCGGGGCGGGCATGGCCTTCAAGGACCATTTCTCGCGGCAGGCGACGGACTACGCCGCGTCGCGACCCTCATATCCGCCGGCACTCCTCGCCTGGTTGGCCGGGCAGTGTGCCCGCCGGGACCTTGTCTGGGACGCCGGCTGCGGCAGCGGGCAGGCGTCCGTGGCGCTGGGCGGCCATTTCGCGCGTGTCGAAGCCAGCGATCCCAGCCGGGAGCAGCTCGCCGGCGCGGTCGCACATCCCGGCCTGCGTTACCACGTGGCGGCCGAGCAACTGCCCGCACTGGCGGACGGCACCGTCGACCTGATCACTGCCGCCCAGGCCTATCACTGGTTCGACCAGGCGGCGTTCGCGGCCGAAGCAAGGCGCGTGGCGGCCCACGACAGCGTGCTGGCGGTCTGGACCTACAACCTACCCGCCGTCGACACCGGCATCGATGCGGTGGTCGCCGCCCTCTACGATGACTTGGGGCCGTGGTGGCCACCTGAGCGCCGGCATGTCGAGGACGGCTACGCCCATCTCCCGCTGCCCGGCCGGCCGCTTCCTGCGCCGCCCTTCGTCATGGCCGCCGCCTGGGACCTTCCGCGCTTTGTCGGCTATCTGGCCAGCTGGTCGGCGGTTGCCGCCTGCCGCGCCGGTTCCGGGCACGATCCGCTGGCCGCCGGCAAGCGGGAGCTGGCCAGTGCCTGGGGCCCGTCCGCGCGTTCCCGCTTGGTATCCTGGCCCCTGACGGTCCGCGCAGCTCGCCTCTGAGGCAGGAATCCGCGTGGAACCGGCTGAAACCGGCCGCAAACTCTCCTGTCAAGAATTCCGCCGCCCCGCCGATAGGATCACCTGTAGTGAGGCCCTGCCTCCCGGATTCTGCCCGAACCCCGCGGGGGACGAAATGTGGAATGGAATGCCACTGCGCAAGCGCATGCTGTCGATCGGCCTGGGCCTGCTGGTCGTGCCGCTGGCCTTGATCTTCGGCGTCGTGGTCTACTCCGAGACGCAGATGCGCGAAGCCACCGCGCGCGAGGTGCGCCAGCTGGCGATGCAGGACCTCGATCACATCGTCCAGGGGATCGAGGCGATGTGCCTGACCCAGCAGACGGTCCTCGAGGACGCGGTCAGCGACGGGCTGGCGGTCACCCGTGACGCGCTCGATCGCGCCGGCGGCGCGACCCTGGGTACCGAGCCGGTCGCCTGGCGGGCGGTCAACCAGTTCACGAAAGCCGCGATGGACGTCACGGTGCCCCAGTTCCTGGCCGGAGGCACCTGGCTGGGCCAGAACACCGATGGCGCGGCGCCGAGTCCGGTCGTCGACGACGTGCGCGGCCTGGTCGGCGGCACCGCCACCATCTTCCAGCGCTTGAACGACGCCGGCGATATGCTGCGCGTGTGCACGAACGTGCTGAATCAGGAAGGGCGCCGCGCCATCGGCACCTACATCCCGGCGACGAATCCCGACGGACAGCCCAATCCCGTGCTGAAGGACGTGCTGGCCGGGAAGACTTACCGCGGGCGGGCCTTTGTCGTGGACCGCTGGTACATCACGGCCTACGAGCCGATCCGCGACTCGGGCGGAGCCGTCGTGGGCATGACGTACTTCGGCGTGCCGCTGGAGAGCGCCACGACGCTGCGCAAGTCGATCATGGACGTGAAGGTGGGGCAGACGGGCTACGTCTACGTGCTGGACGGCACGGGCAACTACGTCGTATCCAAGGACGGCAAGCGCGACGGCGAGAACCTGTGGGACGCCAAGGACGCGAACGGCACCTTGTTCATCCAGGAGATCGTCACCAAGGCCAAGGCGCTGCCCGACGGCGAAGCCGGCGAACAGGTCTACCCCTGGCTCAACCAGGGCGACGACGTGGCGCGCGACAAGATCGCCCGCTTCGTCTACTTCGAGCCGTGGGACTGGGTGATCGGGGCGGGCTCGTATCTGGACGAATTCGGCGCTGCGGAGGCGGCCGTCACGGGCTATACGCGCCGGACGATCATGTTGATCGGGATCGCAAGTCTCCTGTCACTGGTCGTGGCGGGTGCGGTCTGGTTCGCGATCTCCGGCGGCATCGCCCGCCAGGTCGGCGGGGTCGCCGACGCGCTGAGTGCGGCCTCGAGCCAGGTCAGCACCTCGTGCAGCGAGGTTGCGACCAGCAGCCAGTCCCTGGCCGAGGGCGCCAACCAGCAGGCGGCCTCGCTGCAGGCGGTGACCGCAGCCATGGAGCAGATCCTCACGACGACCCGGCGCAACGCTGAGAGCGCCGACCGCACGAACGAACTGGCGGACCGGGCGTCCGTGGCGGCCGGACGCGGCGTCCAGGCGATGGACAACCTCGGCCGCGTGATGGGCGAGATCAAGACCTCCAGCGACGAGACCGCGCGCATCCTCAAGACGATCGACGAGATCGCGTTCCAGACGAACCTGCTGGCCCTCAACGCCGCCGTGGAAGCGGCACGCGCTGGTGACGCGGGCCGGGGCTTCGCCGTGGTGGCCGAGGAGGTGCGCAACCTGGCGCACCGCAGCGCCGACGCCGCGCGCAGTACCGGTGGCCTGATCGAGCAGGCGCGGCACAGTTCGGACCAGGGTGTGGCGGCGGCCGGCGACGTGGGGCGGATCCTGGGCGAGATCGCGCAGGGCGTCGCTTCGGTGCGCGATCTGGTGGGCCAGGTGGCCACGTCCAGCCGCGAGCAGGCCAGTGGCGTGGGAGAGGTGACCACGGCCGTGACCACGCTGGACCACGTCACGCAGGGAACGGCCGCCAGCGCCGAGGAATCGGCGGCGGCCGGCCAGGACCTGCACACGCAGGCGCAGGCCGTCGCCGCGGCGGTCGACCAGTTGCGGCGGCTCACCGACGGCGCGCATTCGCGCGCCTGAGCCGCGTCAGGTGTTGTCGCGGGGATCGTCCACGGGGGCGGTCCCCGCGTCCGCTTGTGGTGCCTCGACGGGAGCGGCTTCCAGGGCCGAGCCGTCCCGGCTGCCGGCAATGTCGCCTGCCGCGTCGGTTCCTGCCGGTGCCAGCACCCTGCCCAGGATGAGACCGCCCAGCAGGCCGTAGAGCCAGCCGGCCCCAGCTCCTACGGCCACCAGCCGCAATTCGCGTCCCAGCCCGAAGGCCGTCAGCATCAGCCCGGTCCCCAGCCCGGCCAGCGAGAACACGGCTGCCGCCGCCAGAGGATGCCGCGACCGCGCCACACCCCAGCCGCCCCCGGCCATGACCAGTGCGGCGAACGGCGTCAGGCGCGCCAGGTAGACGCCAATGGCCACATGGCTGCCGTAGCCGACCACCTGCAGAGCCATCGGCAGCACGCTCAGGCAGAGGCTGGTGCCGGCCAAGGCACCGAGGGCTGCGCCGAGGGCGTGGCGGACGAACGGGGATCGCACCATGGGCGGGTCCGGCTCCGGGCTGGGGGACGGGCGGCCGCCGCCACGTGCGGGGCATCCCCAAGCATGATGCCGGCGCCGGGTCCCGGTGGCAAGCCCGGGCCGCGCCGCCGGATCTCCCGGCGCCGTGCGGGGTCTTGTCCGGCGGCGACAACAATGGTATGACTTGCCCGGGCGCAGACCCGCCGCCACCTCGACCCGCCGCCGGCGCCAGGACAGCCGCGCGGCGGACGACCCTACGCGCATCCCCCGGGAGGGCCGGACCATGGCCGACGACAGCAATCGCGAAGTCTACGGGCCGAATCCCGACGTCGCCGCGACGTCCCACATCGGCAGCATGGCCGAGTACCAACGGCTGTACCGCCTGTCGCTGGACGATCCGGAGACCTTCTGGGGCAAGCAGGCCGAGCATATCTCGTGGTTCGTCCCGCCGCGCATGGTGTACGATCACGACTACGAGAACGTCGACTTCAGCTGGTACAACGGCGGGCGGCTCAACGCCTGCTACAATTGCGTCGATCGCCACCTGGACAGCCATTCGGACAAGACGGCCATCATCTGGGTCAAGGACGAGCCCGGCCAGTACGAGCACATCACCTACCGCCAGCTGAAGCACCAGGTCGCGCGCGTGGCCAACGTCCTGAAGGCCCACGGCGTGCGCAAGGGCGACCGCGTCGCCATCTACATGCCGATGATCCCCGAATTGGCCTACACGATGCTGGCCTGCGCGCGCCTCGGCGCCGTGCACTCGATCATCTTCGGCGGCTTCAGCGCTGACGCCATCCGTGACCGCATCCTGGACGCGGAGTGCCATGTCGTGGTCACGGCCAACGAGGGGTACCGCGGCGGCAAGGTGGTCAAGCTGAAGGAGACGGTCGATCGGGCCGTCGACGGCCTGGACACGGTCAAGCGCGTCCTGGTGGCGCGGCGCACCGACCACGACACGTCCATGCGCGCGGGCCGCGACTTCTGGCTGGACGAGGAAATGAAGAAGCAGCGCTCGACCTGCACCATCGAATGGATCGGTGCCGAGGACCCTCTGTTCATCCTCTACACGTCCGGTTCCACCGGCAAGCCCAAGGGCGTCATGCACACGACCGGCGGCTACATGGTCTACGCCGCGATGACGCACCGCATGGTCTTCAACTACCGCCCCGGCGACGTCTATTTCTGCGCGGCGGACATCGGCTGGATCACCGGGCACTCCTACATCATCTACGGGCCGCTGGCCAACGGGGCCACCACGGTGATGTTCGAGTCGATCCCGACCTATCCGGATGCCGGGCGCTACTGGCAGATCGTCGATGACCTGAAGGTGAACATCTTCTACACGGCGCCCACGGCCATCCGGGCCATCGCCCGCGAGGGCGACGCGTTCCTGGCGAAGTCCTCGCGCGATTCCCTGCGCGTTCTGGGCACCGTGGGCGAGCCCATCAATCCCGACACCTGGAAGTGGTACTGGGACAAGGTGGGCAAGAAACGCTGCTGCGTGGTGGACACCTGGTGGCAGACCGAGACGGGCGGCATCATGATCACGCCGCTGCCGGGGATCACGCCGCTGAAGCCGGGCTCGGCGACGCTGCCCTTCTTCGGCGTCAAGCCCGTGCTGATGGACGCCGACGGGCAGATCCTCGAGGGCAACGGCGTGACGGGCAACCTCTGCATCGAGCGCACCTGGCCGGGCCAGGCGCGCACCGTGTGGGGAGACCACCAGCGCTTCCACGAGACCTACTTCACGCAGTACCCGGGCTACTACTTCACCGGCGACGGCTGCCGCCGCGACGAGGATGGCTACTACTGGATTACCGGCCGCGTCGACGACGTGATCAACGTCAGCGGCCACCGCCTGGGCACCGCCGAGGTGGAAAGCGCGCTGGTGGCGCACGAGGCGGTGGCCGAGGCCGCGGTCGTGGGCTTCCCGCACGAGATCAAGGGCCAGGGCATCTTCTCGTACGTGATCCTCAGCGCGGACGCGAACGGCGGCTCCGGCAGCGAGCTGGTCGGCGCGCTGAAGGAGCAGGTCAGGCACGTGATCGGCCCCATCGCCACGCCGGACGCCATCATGATCGTGCCGGGCCTGCCCAAGACCCGCTCGGGCAAGATCATGCGGCGGATCCTGCGCAAGATCGCGGCCGGCGAGTACACCGGCCTGGGCGACGTCACGACGCTGGCCGACCCCGGCGTGGTGGACCAGCTGATCGAGGCGCACAGGAAGCTGGTCGGCAAGGGGTAGGCCCGGCGGCGCGGATCAAGGCGGCGGGCGCGGGCTCTGGTGCCTGCGCCCGCGTCGTTCCGGACGCTGGCGGCGAGCCGACCCCTGCCGCTATCCCTGTGTCGCCGGGCGCTCCTGCCCGCCGGAACCCGGAGGAACCGATGCTGCACCCGTGCCCGCGCCTTCACGTCCCCGCCGTGGTCGCGGCGCTGCTGGCAGTCCCGCTGCCCGCGCACGCGGATCAGGGCGGAACAACGGACCCGGATCGCCGCTACTACGCCGCCGCCATGGCCGCCGCCGGCACGTCCTTGCAGCTGCACGACGTCGTCGCCGCACGGCACTGGCTCGAGGAGGCGCCCGCAGCGCACCGCGGCTGGGAGTGGGACTACTTGTGGCGCGAACTGGACCGTAGCGGGCTGGTCGTCACCGCAGGCGAAGGGCCGGTCACCGATCTGCAGGTCAGCCCCGACGGCCGCCTGCTCGCCGTCTGCGCCGGCAACGACATCGTGCTGCGCGACGCCCGCACCGGCGATGCCATTGCGGTGCTCGCCGGCCACACGAAGCCGTGCTGGAACGCCCGCTTCTCGCCGAACGGGGCCCGACTGGCGAGCGTGTCCTCGGACGGCACCCTGCGCGTGTGGGACGTGGGCCCCCGTCTCTCGACCCTGCGCATCGACGATATCGGCCAGGGCGTGGCTGCGGTCGCGTGGAGTCCCGACGGGGCGGAACTGTGCACGGCCTCGTGGCGCCGCGAGGCCGGGCGCGGCGTGTACGGGGTCATCGACACGTGGGACACCGCCGACGGCGCGCTCCGTCGCCACCTCGAGCACGGCGTCAAGCCCATCGGCGCGGTCAATTACGCGCCCGACGGACGCCGCCTGTGGGTGGGTACCTGGGACTTCGACGTGGCGGCGTTCGACATCGCCGACAGCCAGCGCGTCCTGCACCTTCTGCCGCCGGAGGATCCTGCCTACAAGCGCGTCAACGAGTGCCGGCTTTCGCCCGACGGAACGCGCGTGGCGGTGGCCCACGACGACGGCGTCCTGCGGGTCTGGGATGCCGCTACGGGCGTGCTGCTGCATTCCCTGCATCGCCAGGCCGAGGGTGCACGCCTGGCACTGGCCGATGTGGCCTGGCTGCCCGACGGTCGCCGCGTGGTGACGGCGGCGAAGGACCTGACGTTGCGCCTGTGGGATTCCGAGGCCGGCGAACACCTGGCGGTGCTCCACGGCCACGCTGCCGCCGTGACGGCGCTGGCGGCCGCGCCGGACGGCACGGTGCTGTGGAGCGGCGACGCGGACGGCACGCTGCGCCGCTGGGACCTGACGGCACTCGACACCACCGCCACGCGCTGGAGCCTGCCGCACACCGCGTACGGCGTGGCCGTGGACGCGGGTGGCCGGCGTGCGGCGGTGACCGGCTGGGGCGGCTGGGCGGCGGTCTTCGACGTGGCCTCCGGCGCGCCGCTCGTGCAATGGGAGGCGCACGGCGAGTCGGGCGTTCGCGCCGCCTGGAGTCCCGGCGATTCGCTGCTGGCGACCACCGGGAACGACGGTCTGCTGCGTCTGTGGGACATGCGCGCCGTGGGCTTCGGACCGATCGACGATGACCCGAATCGCCGGCCGCGCCTGGTGCGCGAGCATGTGCTGGGCGTGCAGGGCATGGCCGCCGCCTTCAGCGCCGACGGACGTTGGCTCGCTGCTCCGGCGAAGAACGGACAGCTTCCCGTCTGGGCGGTCGCCGACGGAGCCGAAGTCGACATGTTCGACCCCGGCATCAACGTCAGCGATGCGACGTGGCATCCCGCGCGGTCGTTGCTTGCTGTGTGCGGTGACGATGGCATCGTGCGCATACTCGACGAAAGCCGGCTCGCAGGGCGACTGGAGGCGAGGCTCGAGGACCACGACCCGGGCGCGCTGCAGGCCGCGTTCTCGCCCGACGGCGCGTACCTGGCGACGGCTTCGGCCTCGGGACTGATCGTGATCCGCGAAACCGCCGGCTGGTCCCGCCTGCGGGAGATGTCCGTGGCCGGCGGCGGCCAGCTGGCCATTGCCTATTCGCCGGACGGCAGCCGCCTGGCGACCTGTGGTGCCGATGACCACGTGCACGTCTGGGATCCCGCGACGGGCGCGCACCTGCTGAAGGTCCCGCTGGCCGAGTCGCCCTACGACCTGGCCTGGACACCGGACGGGCAACGCCTGCTGGTGCTGCCCCTCGACGGCACGCTGCGCGTGCTGGAGTGAGGGATGACTGATCACCCCGATGCCTGTCCGGCGTTGCCGCGCGTGGCCGTCAGCGCCTGCCTGCTGGGCCAACCCGTGCGCTACGACGGGCAGCTGAAGGCGTGTGTGATGGTGTGCGACGAGCTGGCGCGCGCGGCGGAGCTGGTGCCCCTGTGCCCGGAGACCGGGGCCGGCATGCCGGTGCCGCGCGAACCGGTCGACTTGTACGGCACGCCCGCGGCCCCGCGCATGCTCGGCACGCACACCGGTCAGGACTGGACCGAACGTGTCGAGGCCTGGATCGAGGCCGCGCTCGACCGCTGCCGAGACGCCGGTGTGGCGGGTTTCGTGCTCAAGGCGCGCTCGCCCAGCTGCGGCGTGGGAACGGCCGCCCGCTACACGGAGCCCGGCGCGGCCCCCGAACCTGCGGACGGCCTGCTGGCGGCCGCCATTCGTCGACGTTTCCCGCAGTTGCCCATGGTGGAGGATGAGGGCCTGGACGTCCCGGCGTTCCTGGCGCAGGTGGTGGCCGCGAAATCCCGGATTGTTTGACCATTTGTCGAATGGTATTATTTATATGGGGAGGGGAGGAGGCGGCCGACAGCCCACATCAGGCAGCCCCCTGGCCGCGACGCCTGCTGCGCCGCCGCAACGCCACGTCAGCCCAGGAAAGCCGAGACATGCGCCATCACGCCGCGCCTTCGTTCAGGTTCGCGATCCTCTTCACGCTGGCGGTCCTGTCGCTGACGATGACGTCGGCGCTTGCCGCGCCGCACTGGGGCGACCGCTTTGACCTGCGCCAGCCCGATGGCGCCAGTGTTCCGGTCCTGGTCTGGGGCGACGAGTTCTACCAGCACATCGAGACGCTGGACGGCTACACGCTTGTTCGCGACAAGGCCACCGGCGTCATCTGCTACGCGCAACTGTCGGCCGACGGCGCGTCGCTGGTGAGCACGGGCGTCCGCGTCGGCGACCCTGCGTTGTCGACGCTGGGCTTGGCGCCTCGCCTGCGGATCCCGCTCGAGGAGCGGCGCCGGCAGGCGGCCACCGTGCGCCAGGTGCTGGACGCCGAGGGGTCGCCGTCGTTCCGCGACGCGAGCAAGGCCACGGCCGCGGTCGTGACCGGCAACGTCAAGGGCATCACGCTGCTGATCGATTTCAGCGACCAGGTCGGCGGCATCCCGGCCGCCAACTTCGAGGCCTACCTCAACCAGCCGGGCTACACGGGGTACGGCAACAACGGCTCGGTCCGCGACTACTACTACGATGTCTCGGATGGCCTCCTGACCTACACGAACTTCGTGCCCACCGTGTACTACCGGGCGGCGCAGCCGAAGACCTACTACGACACCAGCTCCGTGACCTACGGCCAGCGTGCCCGCGAGCTGATCCGGGAAGCCCTGATCTGGCTGAACAACAGCGGCTTCGACTACAGCCAGTACGACGCCGACGGCAACGGGCGCGTCGACGCGCTCAACGTGTTCTACGCCGGCGAGCCGACTCAGGGCTGGGCCGAGGGCCTGTGGCCGCACGCCAGCAGCATCTCCTATTCGGCCGACGGCGTGTCGACCAGCGCCTACCAGATCACCAACATCGGCGGCGGCCCGTCGCTGGGCACCTTCTGCCACGAGAACGGGCACATGCTGTGCGGATGGCCAGATCTCTACGACTACGACGGCGATTCGTCCGGTGTCGGCCGCTTCTGCCTCATGTGCAACGGCGGCCCGGGCAACAATCCCGTGGAGCCCAGCGCGCCGTTCCGCATGATGTCGGGCTGGTCGACTTCGCTGACGACCCTGACCACCGCCGTCGCTGACCTACCTGCCACCGCAGGCATCAACCAGTTCTACAAGATCAACCGGCCGTCGTTCGCCAACGAGTACTACCTGATCGAGAACCGGCAGCGCACCGGCCGCGACGCCTCGTTGCCGGACGCCGGCCTGGCGATCTGGCACGTCGACACCAACGGCAGCAACAACAACCAGCAGATGACGCCGTCGCAGCACTACTTCACCACGCTGGTGCAGGCGGACGGCCGTTGGGACCTCGAGAACGGCATCGGCCAGGGTGACGCCACCGACCTGTGGGCGGCGCCGGACCACGTGCTGTTCACGCCGATCACCAGCCCGGCTGCCACGTGGTGGAACGGCGCCGCGGCGCCTCTCTTCATCGACGGCATCAGCGCCAACGCGCCGACGATGACCTTCAACTACCGGCCTTCGGTCGGCTCGCTGGCGGTGACGATCACCGTCCAGCCCGCGGGTCTGCTCGCGCCGTGGAGCCTCGAAGGACCGAACGGATTCGTCGAGACCGGCAGCGGCGACGCGGTGGTCCTGGTCTGGGACGCCGGCACCTACACGCTGACCTGGGAGCCCGTGCCGGGCTGGTCCCTGCCGGACGTGCCGGTGGTCAGCGGCACCGTGACCACCAACGGGCCGCCGCTACCTCTGGGCGGCACGTACCTGGACCCGCCGTTCGTCGCGACGTCGGCCGGCGCTCTCGGCGATGCGGGGGCTGGCCGCGGGGTCAGCCTGCTGGACCACGATGGCGACGGCGACCTGGACCTCTTCGTCTGCAACCGTGGCACGGCCAGCCGCCTGCTGCGCAACGACGGCAACCTGGCGTTCACCGACATCGCGACCGGGCCGTTGGCCGAAGCGGGCCTGACAATGGCGGCCGCCTGGGCCGATTTCGACGGTGACGGCGACCAGGACGTGTACTTGACGCGCGACGGCCAGGCCAACCGGCTGCTGGTGGCCGGCGGCGGCACCTGGACCGACATCGCGCAGTTCGGCGTGGAGGATGCGGGCGCCGGCCGCGCCGCCTCGTGGGTCGACTACGACAACGACGGCCTGCTCGACCTGCATCTGGTCAACCACGGCTCCGCCAGCCAGGTCTTCCGCTCGTTCGGCGACATCGGCGGCGGGCAGTTCTTCCTGCTGGGGCAGGGCATCGCGGCGCTGCAGGCGACCGGCAACGGCACGGCCGCGCCCTGGGCCGACTACGACGGCGATGGCGACGCGGACATCTACCGTGTCCTGGCCTGGCAGGCGAACCAACTGGTGCAGAACGTCGGCGTGGCGGGCTTCATGGCGACCGGCCAGATGGGCAATGCGAGCGCGGGCCAGGCGGCCGCCTGGGGCGACCTGGACAACGACGGCGACCTCGATCTCTACCTCGTGAACGACGGCCAGGTCGATGTCTTCTACCGCAACCAGGGCACGTACTTCGAGACGGTCACCGGTCCGGGGTTGGGCGATGCCGGCCCCGGCCGCGCCCTGGCGCTGGCCGATTTCGACAACGACGGTGCGCTGGACATCTATGTCGCCCGCGCGAACGAACCCGACGTGCTGCTGTTCGGCGACGGCACCGGCCAGTTCGCGGTCTCGCAGCTGGTGCCGGCGGCGTTGGGCGCCACGACGGCCGTGGCCTGCGGCGATGTCGACGGCGACGGCGGGCTGGACCTCTACCTCTCGCGCGACGGGCTGCCGAACGTGCTGCTTCGCAACGCGATCGCCGGGCGCGGCCACTGGCTGCACCTGGACCTGGCGGGCACAGGCACGCAGCGGGAGGCCATCGGCGCCCGCGTGCGGCTGGTCGGCGGCGGCATCGCGCAGGTCAGGCACGTGTCCGGCGGCGGCGAGGGCCTGGGGCAGCACGCGCGCCGCGTGGCCTTCGGGCTGGGGGCGGCCGACGTGGCCGACAGCGTGATCGTGCGCTGGCCGGACGGGACGCTCAGCGTGCGGGTCAATGTCGCGGTCGACCAGGTCCTGACGATCCAGCAGGGCGTCGCCAGCGCCGTGGAGGGGCCGGGCGCGCTGCCCGCGCTGCCGGCGGTGACCGCGCTGGGCGCGCCTTATCCCAACCCGTTCAACCCGTCGACGACGGTGTCGTTCGAGCTGGCCGTTGCCGGCCGCGCCGAGCTGGCGATCTACTCGCTGGACGGGCGCCGCGTGGTGACGTTGGCGGTGGGCGACCTGCCCGCGGGCCGCCACGCCGCCGTGTGGGACGGTCGCGACGACCGCGGCCGCGCCGTGGCTTCGGGCAGCTACGCCTGCCGGCTGTGGACGGAAGCCGGCGTGATCTCGCGTCGCCTGACCCTGGTGAAGTAGCGCGCGACCCGGGTTGCCGGCGCGCCACGATCGGGACCGACGGTCAGCGCACCGCCGCGTGCGGTTCGCCGGCCGTCGGCTTGGCTTCCGCCATCTGCCGCAGCGTGGCGATCAGCCGCTCGCGCTCGAGGTGCACCCGGAGCCGGGCCGTCAGCTCCTCCTGCAGGAACGGCTTCCGCAGGTAGTCGGTGGCGCCCAGCTTGAACAGCGCCAGCATCGTCGTCTTGTCCTCGTTGGCGGTCAGGAAGATGATGGGCAGCTCGGCCAGGCCCAGTTCCCCGCGTACCTTCAGGCACAGCGCGTCGCCGTGCATGCGGACCATGTTCAGGTCGGTCACCAGCATGTCCACGCGCTGCTCGCGCAGGAAGGCCAGCGCCGTATCGCCGTCATCGGCCTCGTGCACGTCGACGCCCAGCCGCGTCAGGCACGTGCGCACGAACTTGCGCGCGAACGGGCTGTCGTCGGCGACCAGGACCCGCATGCCGGACAGCTCCTCGCCGCGGCCCAGGATCGCGTCGACGCGTGCCAGCAGCCGGCCGCGCCCCCAGGGCTTCTGGATGAAGTCGGCGGCGCCGACCTGGAAGCCGCGCAGGCGGTCGGCGTCGGTGTCGTTGCCGGTGACCAGCATGGCGGGCAGGTCATGGTTGCCGACGCGTTCCAGATCGGCCCGCAGCCCGGCCGACTGCAGGTCGCGGATGAACGCGAAGCCGTCGCCGTCCTCGAGCACCACCGGGGTGGTGATCAGCGAGATGCCCGGCGTTCCCTTCAGAAGCCACAGGGCCCGCGCCCGGCTTTCCGCCTCCAGGACCTCGTAGCCCCCCAGGTCGAGCTCCTCGCGGATGAGCCGCCGCGCCATCGCGCTGGTGTCCAGTACCAGGACCTTCATGATTCTCCATCCGTATCCGGGCGATACCCCGGAAGTTATCGGCCGCGGCCCGCGCAACCTGAGCGGCGGTCAGGGCCCGGCCAGGTTGCCGGAACCGGCGCGGGCCCCTAGGCTGGGGCGGCCAGGAACCACCCGAACCCGGAATGTGGACGATGAACTGGATCGAGATCCTCGGCTATGCGGCCTCCCTGCTGGTGGCCATCTCCCTGACCATGAGCTCCCTGGCGCGCCTGCGCGCCCTGAACCTGGTCGGCGCGGGCCTGTTCGCGGTCTACGGCTGGCTGGTCGGGGCCATCCCGGTGCTGCTGGTCAACGGCTTCATCGCGGTGGTCAACGTCGTCTTCCTGGCCAGGATGCAGCCCGGCCGCAGCGAGGCCTTCGAACTGCTGGCCATCGGTCGCCGGGACAACCGCTACCTGCAGCGGTTTCTCGAGTTCCATCGCCGAGACATCGCGCTGTTCAGCCCCGGCTTCGACGCCGCCGCGGCCGCCGATCCGCGCATCGTCTTCATCCTGCGCGACATGCAGCCGGTCGGGCTGGTCATCTGCGAGCCCGCTGCCGGCGGCGACCTGCGCGTGCTCCTGGACTACGTCATCCCGTCCTACCGCGACTTCCGCTGCGCGCACTACTTCTACAGCGCGTGGTCCACCGTCGTGGAGTGCCCCGGGGCGCGCCGCTTCGTCGCCACCGGCGGCAGCGAGAAGCACCGCTGGTACCTGAAGAAGGTGGGGTTCGCGGCCGAGCCGGCGCTCGGTCCGGACGTGTTCGTCAGGGCGGCGTAGGTCCCGTGCGAATGTCCGCGGCGCTCAGCGGACGACGCGGTAGACCACCGTGTTGTCGCCCACGCGGTCGTAGAAGAACGTCTGCACCAGTTCCAGCCTGCCCGCCAGTTCCGGCGCCAGCGGGCTGACCAGCAGACCGTCCAGGCCCGGCAGGTACTGCCGCACCGTCTGCACGTTGACCACCAGGTAGTCGACGTCGTGGTTGCCGGCCCACAGCGCGTAGTCCAGCGCGCTGCCCAGTTCCGGGTACTTCAGGAAGCGGCAGCCGGCCCAGTAGGCGGCGTAGGGCTTGTAGTCGGCCACCAGCGTCTGGCGCGTGGCCGGGCCGCGCAGCCAGAGCCCCGCATCCTTCAGCCCGTAGTACGCCTCGGTGTCGCGTTCGATGTAGGGCGCGTCATCGATGGCCGCCACCGCCAGGCCGGCGATGACCGCGATGGCCAGCAGCGCCACCGGCACGCGCGCTCCGCGCCCGCTGGCCTTGCCGCCGCGCGCGATGGCCAGCGCAGCCAGCGAACGCGCGCCCAGCCCCGCGCCCAGCAGCAGCACCGGCAGATACGGCAGCCAGAACCGCACGACCATCGGGTTGATCACCAGCGGCACCGACAGCAGCGGCGCCAGCAGCCAGGCCCAGGCGCCGCGGTGCCGCGCCGCGCCGTACGCCGCCAGCAGCGCCAGCGGCAGTCCCAGCTGGCCGGTCAGCAGCGGCGCCAGCAGGCCCAGGTTCCGCGCGATCACGCCCAGGTACGCCGCACCGGGATACGCGTCCAGTGTCTGCGACAGCGCCACCGTCTTGCTGCTGACGTCCCAGCCGCCGCCGGACACCTTCAGGAACACCAGGTAGGGCAGCACGAACACGGCGTGCCCCAGCGCCAGCCGCCAGGGCAGCTTCCGGCCCGAGCGCCAGCGCCAGGCCAGCAGGCCCAGGCTGGCCAGCGCCGATTCCGGCCGCACCAGGTACGTGTAGCCGAGCACCAGGCCGGCCGGCAGGTCGCGCCTCCGCTCGAGCAGCAGCCAGCCGCCCAGCAGCCCGCACGCGTAGGCCAGGTCCGACAGGTCGCTCTTGGCCAGGATGATCTGCTGCGGCAGGAACGCCACCACCGCGGCGCCGGCCAGCGCCAGGCCGAAGCCGAGCCGCGGCTTCAGCAGCAGCCAGGACAGCCAGACCAGCAGCACGCCCAGCGCGACGTTCGCCAGGTGCGCGGCGGCGAGCATCGCGTGCGGGTCGTCAGCGCCCAGGAAGCGCAGGGGGATGGCCACCAGCGCAGGCCAGCCGGGCGGGAAGCAGCTGTAGGGCACCTGGCCCGTGAAACTGATCTGCCAGGCCTGGTCCAGGTACTGCGTGCCGTCGACCGTGGGGAACTCGTTGCCGGCGGCAGCCCACCAGCGCACCGCCAGCGCAGCCAGCAGCAGGGCCACGACGGCGCCGTTACGCACCGCACCGGCACTGCCGCCTGCTGCCACCCCGTGATCGGTCCGACTTGGCTTCATGGTGCGACGGGGATCCGATCGGCTGGATGGGGTGGTGGTCGGGCGCGCCGCCTGGCGACGGTCGAACCGTAGCATCGTCACCGGAAGCGGGCAAGCCGTCGGCGTCCGGTCCGCCGCTTGCATCGATGGGCCGAGAACCGAGCCAGCCCTTCGCCGTCGCCGATCAGGAGTGCCGCCATGAGCGTACCCGGGCCGCTGCTGTCCGTGGTCATCGTCTGCCGCAACCAGCTGAACGCCTTGAAGTTCACGCTCGCAACGCTGCGCGAACAGGCGCCGGCCGTCGCGCACGAGGTCATCGTCGTGGATCAGGGCTCCAGCGACGGCAGCGCCCAGTTTCTGTCCGGGCTGGCCGAAAGGGCCGAGCTGCGCCTGGTCACCGACGAGACGCGCGAGGGCCGGGCCGCCGCCCGCAACCGCGGGGCGCGCGCCTCACGCGGCCGGGCCATCATGTTCCTGGACCCCGGCCTGGTGGTGGGACCGCTGTGGGCCGAGTCGCTGGTCGACACCCTCGAGCGCGACCCGCTGGTCGGCGCCGTCGCCGGCAAGTTGATCCTGCAGGACGGGCGCATCGACCATGCCGGCCTGGCGTTGCTGCGCTGGGAGCGGCAGCCGCGGCGCTTTCGGCTGACGGGCCGCAGCCTGCACGCGGGGCGCCCCGCGGACTTCCCGGCCTCGATGCGCCCCCTGGCGGTGCAGTGCCTGGCCGGCGAGGCGCTCTGCGTACGGGCCTCGGCGTTCTTCGCCGCCGGCGGCTTCGACGAGTGCATCGGCCGCGAGTTCGGCCGCAGCAAGCCGATGGCCGACGGCGAGCCTGCGGGCGTGGACCTCAGCCTGCGCCTGGGCGCGCGCGGCTGGCTGTGCGTGTACCGCCCCGAAAGCGTGATGACCCGCCTGCGCGTGGCCGAGAACGATCCCGACGCCGACCCGCACCGCGACGAGCTGACCGCCGCCGACGACCAGGTGCTGGTCACGGCGGCTTGGCTGGAGCGCGCGCGGCCGGACTTCGTGGCGCCGGCGGCCGGCGGGGCCATCGCGCAGGAGAACGGCGGCATCCGCCCCTGGGTCGAGCCCACCATCGCCTTCCCGTTCGGGCACTACCACCACGGCCGCAACGCGGGCGCGCCCGCGGGCGCGATGCTGGCGCCGGTGGCCTCGGTGATCGTGCCGACCTTCAACGCGCTGGACTACACGCGCCTGTGCGTCGAGTCGCTGCTGACGCACACCGACACGCGGCACGAACTGGTCTTCGTCGACAACGGCAGCAGCGACGGCACGCCGGAGTACCTGGAGGGCCTGGCCCGCGACCACAAGCGCGTGCGCGTGATCCGCAACGACACCAACCGGGGCTTCGCCCGCGCCTGCAACCAGGGCCTGGCGGCCGCGCAGGGGCGCCACCTGGTGCTGCTCAACAGCGACACAGTGGTGACGCACGGCTGGCTGGAGAAGCTGGTCGCCGTCGCCGAGGGTCGGCCCCGCGCCGGCCTGGTGGGTCCGGTCACGAACAACATCTCCGGCCTGCAGCGGCTCGAGAGCGTTGGCTACGACCAGGAGAGCCTGTCGGGCCTGGTCGAGTTCGCGGCGGCCGAGTCCGCCCGCCACGAAGGCGAGGTCGAGCGCACCATGCGCCTGACCGGCATGTGCCTGCTGATCAAGCGCGAGCTGCTGGCGCGCGTCGGTGGCCTGGACGAGATCTTCGGGCTGGGCAACTACGAGGACAACGACTACTGCCTGCGCACCCACCTGGCCGGCTACGAGTGCCTGGTCGCGCGCGGCGTCTTCATCCACCACTTCGGCAGCCGCAGCTTCGCCGCCGCCGGCATCGACTACGCGGAGCAGATCAAGCGGCAGTGGGCCGTGTTCAAGGCGAAGTGGGGGATCCCCGCCATGACGCCGATGAACGCGCAGGTCGAGCTGGGCGCGCTGCTGGCCGGCGGGTTCGATCCGGAGCGGCACTTCCAGGCGTTGTCGGGGGGCGAGAGCGCCGGCGCGGCCGGCGTTGGTGCACCCGGTAGCTCGGTGGCGGTCGGCGTCATCTAGCCGGGGCCGGACCACCGCTCGGCTGCGCCGCCGGACCTGCGCCGGCGCCAGCGGCCCTGCCGGCCAGTGCCTTCCCTTACGCGTCAGCCCACGTCGGCATCGAAGCGGATCCGCAGCTCCCCGAAGCGCTCGCTGACCGTGCGCAGCAGCGCCCCCAGAAAGACGATCATGCCCGCCATCTCCGCCCCCTCCTCGGCGCTGCAGATGGCCGCGTAGGCCATGTTCTCGTAGCCGCGCCGCGCGTCGTACCAGCCCCCGATCGCTTCCAGGACCAGGACGCCCACCAGGTAGAGCGCGCCGGCCAGGACGAAGCGCCGCCGGGTCCAGGCCGGCAGGCGGCGCAGGAACCCCAGGAAGAAGAGCCCGACGCCGATGACCAGCGCCGTGCCCGGGATGATCCAGGCGTAGTACAGCACGCCCAGGTCGGTGGGGTTGTCCCTTCCCAGCAGCGCCCGGACGGGCTCGATGAGCCGCTCGTGCACCGAGAACCCCTCGTCGTAGGCCATGGCGGCCATGCCCAGGGCCAGGATCGCCCAGCGGGACGAATCCCGATCCCCCGCCTGGCGGGTCCTGGCCGCGATCGCGGCCAGCAGGGCGCAGCAGGACAGCAGCAGCACGATGGTGAACGCGGTCGGCAGGTTCCGTTCGCGCCCCACGTCGACCTGGTGCAGCACGCCGTGCAGGTCCAGCCCGGCCGCGTGGACCGCGTACTGCATTGCCAGGTTGACGATCAGCAGGTTGACCGCGGTGACACTCAATGCGCGCAGGATACGGGGCGATGACAGGCAGATGGGTTCGTTGGGCAACGACAGCTCCCGGTCCCGGGTAACGAAAGCGCGCGCAGTGCGCGCGCGGTCAACCGGTCGATTCTAGCGGATCCGGGGTCCCGTTTCAAGGCCCCCCGGACCGTCCGCCGGGCGAAACGGTTGCGGGAGGGGAGGGGCGCCGCCCGCCGGCGACGCCCTCCGCGGCACGGCGCCTCAAGCGGGGAACATCGGCCCCGGCGCTACCAACGAACTGGTGGCCGCGCCCCGACGCCCTGCCTTCGGCTTGACGATCTCCGGCTTGTTCACCTCGGCGATGATCACCGTCACCAGACTGGCCCCGATCAGGGTGGCCAGGAAGAGCACCACCCAGATCCAGGGCCGGTCATAGAGCCACTTGCGCACGCGGGCGCTCCTTGGTGCGGCGCCGCCGCGGGTCAGGGCCCGCGGAAGCGCACCTTGATGTCCTGGGTGATGCCCGATGCCGAGTCGGTCACCGTGAACGCGAACTCCTGCGGCCCGGTGTAGCTGGTCATCGGCATGGCCACGAACGTCGTCAGCTGGCGGTCCGTCAGCCGCGGCAATTCGATCCGGTCCTGCGGGATGATGTACTCCACCCCGGCGCTTCCCGCCAGCGCCCCGGGCGCCGGTGCCAGCCGGTAGACCCGCGTCCCGTCGGTCTTGTTCTGCAGGTGCAGCGTGTACAGGTTGCGGATGACCCCGTTCTCGATGGAGAACGGCAGTCCCTGCGAGCGCATGACCGTGACCTGGAACGACTCGCGCTGGGTGGCGCGCAGGACGAACAGCGTGGTCAGCACGGCGATGATGATGCCGTAGAGGAAGAACCGCGGCCGCAGCAGGCGGGACTTACCGGTCTCGAACCCGCGCGACGAGTCGAAGCGCACCAGCCCGCGCGGCTTGCCGACCTTGTCCATGATCTCGTCGCAGGCGTCGATGCAGTTGGTGCAGCCGATGCACTCCATCTGCAGGCCGTTGCGGATGTCGATGCCCGTGGGGCAGACGTCGACGCACCGCCGGCAGTCGATGCAGTCCCCGCCGGAGTCCACCCCGTGCCCGCGCGGCTCGCCGCGCTTCTCGTCGTAGCCGATGATGACCGTGTCGTAGTCCACCAGCGTCGACTGCAGCCGCCCGTAGGGGCAGATGATCAGGCAGGTCTGCTCGCGGAACCAGCTATAGTCGAAGTAGAGCAAGCCCGTCCAGAACAGTGACCAGATGAACGCCGTGGTGTGTCCCTCGAAGAACGGGATGACGGTCGCCATCGTGCGCGTCGGGATGAAGTAGCACATGAAGGCGATCGCGAAGTTCCAGCTCAGGAAGATGAACAGCACGTGCTTGACGACCTTGCGCCAGGCGGCGTCGGCACCGCCGTCCCGCTTGCGCTTCATCCGCGCGATGCTGTCGCCCTCGAGCAGCCGCTCGATGGGCCGGTACACGCCTTCCATGAACACCGTCTGTGGGCAGGCGAACCCGCACCACACGCGCCCGAACAGCGACGTGGCCACGAACAGGCCGATGCCGGCGCCGATCAGCACGAAGAAGAACAGGTGGAAGTCCTGGTTGGTGAAGGTGGCGCCCATCAGGTAGGCCGCGCGTCCGGGGATGTCGATCAGCACCATGGGATGGCCGCCGATCGTGATCCAGGGCGCCGCCAGGTAGATGGCAATCAGGAAGTAGTAGATGATGTATTTGCGCACCGTCCAGCGCCCGCGCACGTCCGCCACCTGCAGGAAGTTGCGGGAGCCGTCGGCGTTGATCGTGTAGACCGTGTTCAGGTCCGGCTGCCGCTTGCGCGAGCGGCGGCCTCCCTTGCGGTCGCCGGTGCCGGGGTCCGGGGCGGGGGTGCCGTCCGGCGTGGTCGTGTCCTGCTCGCTCATCCTGGTGTCCTTCCCGGGGCGGCGGCCGTGGCGGCCGAAATCAGAGCCGACCCCTGTCCTTTCCCAAAAAATAAGAGGGCGGCCGCCGGAAAGCGACCGCCCTCGTCGCGGGCCCCGGCGGGCCCGCTCAGAACTGGCAAGGTTGGCCCTCCGGCGCCTTGCCCGGCACGTTGGTCCCCTTCAGCGTCATCACGTAGGCCACGACCGCCTGCACGCGCGTGGGGCCCAGCTGGTTCTGCCAGGCGGGCATGCCCTTGGCCGGGACGCCCTCGGTCACGGTCTTGAGCATTGCCATCGGCGCGCAGCCGTGGACCCAGACGTCGTCGGTCAGGTTCGGGCCGACCAGGCCCTGGCCCTTGTCCAGATGGCAGGCCACGCAGTGCTTGACGAAGATGTCGCGTCCTTCGGTCACCTTCGACGCGGTCTGGCTCATCATGACCAGGAAATTGTCGTCCACGCCCTGTGCGGCGGCGCGGGCCAACTGCTCCTCCTGGGCCTTCTGCATGACCGTCTCGAACTTCGCGACCGAGAGCGGCTTCAGGCTGAGGGTGTGGAACACCAGCCAGTAGCCGAGGGCGAACACGATGCTGCCCCACATGATCCACATCCACCAGTTCGGCAGTCGGTTGTCGAACTCCTGGATCCCGTCGTACTCGTGGGCCATCACCGTGTCCTGGCGGTACTCGGCCCGGTTGTCGCGGGTGTTGTCGTGGTTGGCGCTCATGACTGGTTGATCCTCCCGATCCGGATGGCCGCCGTGGCGGCCGGCTCAGCGACGGTTTCCTCGGCATCGAACGGCAGCGACGCCAGATCGTGCACGTGGCGCCGGTCACGCAGGCCCAGGAAGACGAAGGCCAGCACCCCGACGAAGAACGTGACGCTCAGCAGCAGTCCGGCCAGCGGCCAGGCCAGCAGCGTGCTGCGCGAGAAGAACTCCTGGAACACGCGCGCCTCCTACTGGCCGGCGGCCGCAGGCGTGGCCGCGGCTGCCGGGGTGGTGCCGGTGACGGCGGCGGTGACCGGCGCCGTCGCGACCGGTGCCGGCGCCGGAGCCGGCACGACCGGTTCCACCGGCTGCGGCCCGCGCCCCAGCCTCTGCAGGTAGGCGATCACGGCCGTCATCTGGCTGTTGGGCGCCAGGGTCACGCTCTTGGCCTGCAGGTCGTCGGTGATCAGCTTCGCCTGGCTGGCGAAGCGCTGCTCGGCCAGGGCCAGGTCCTCGTCGGTGTAGGGCACGCCCAGCTTCTGCTGCACGCCCATGCGGTGCTTCACGACGACAGGGTCCACGGTCTTCGTCTTGAAGTGCTTGTACATCGGCATGTTGGAGGCCGGCGACGTCTGCCGCGGGTCCATCAGGTGCAGGTAGTGCCACAGGTTGTCGTACTTGCCGCCGACACGCGCCAGGTCCAGGCCCGTGCGCTTGCTGCCCCACTGGAACGGGTGGTCGAGCAGCGATTCACCCATCCGCGAGTACTCGCCGTAGCGCAGCACCTCGTGGCGGAACGGGCGGATCATCTGGCTGTGGCAGACGTAGCAGCCCTCTGAGATGTAGATGTCGCGACCGGCCAGCTCCAGCGGGCTGTAGGGCTTCTGCACCCACTTGGCCTGCTCGGCCAGCGCCGGGTTGGCGGCGGCCTGCTGCTCGGTGATCTGCAGGGGCACCTTGTTGCTGGCCAGCACCGTCGGGATGATCTCGACGGCACCGCCGACCAGAATCGCCAGCAGGGCCAGGATGGTGAACACCAGCGCGTTGCGCTCGACCAGCCCGTACCAGTGGCCCCAGCGCTTCTGCTGCAGGCCGTACGAGATGATCATCGCCACGCTGATGACGATCAGCAGCGCCAGCACCACCGGGCTGAGCATGCTCCCGGCGGCGCCGAACCACACCGACAGGACGATCAGGCCGATCATGAACAGCATCGGCGCGCTGGTCATCAGCGCCCAGGCGCTGGCCTTGTCGCGCGCCGGGCGCAGCGCCGGCACCTGCACCGTGACGGTGACCGGCTTGCCCTGGCGCGCCGTCATGATCAGGTTCCAGACCAGCAGGAACGAGCCCAGGAAGAACAGGATGCCGCCCAGCAGGCGCGTGTGGTACATGGGCAGGCTGTTGGACAGGCCCTCGATGAAGTCGGGGTACTTCAGGAAGCCCTCGGCGTCCAGCGCACGCCAGAACAGGCCCTGGCTCACGCCGCTGACCCACATCGAGACGACGTACATCAGGATGCCGATGGTGCCGACCCAGAAGTGCAGTTCGGCCATCTTCGTGCTGTACAGCTTCGTGCCGTAGAGGCGCGGCACCATCCAGTACAGGATGCCGAAGGTCATGAACGAGTTCCAGCCCAGCGCGCCGCCGTGCACGTGGCCGATGATCCAGTCGGTGTAGTGGCCCAGGGCGCTGACGCTCTTGATCGACAGCAGCGGGCCCTCGAAGGTCGACATGCCGTAGAAGGTGACCGCCACGACGAAGAACTTGATCACCGGGTCGGTGCGCAGCTTGTCCCAGGCGCCGCGCAGCGTCAGCAGGCCGTTGAGCATGCCGCCCCAGGACGGCGCCCACAGCATGATCGAGAAGACCATGCCCAGGGTCTGCGCCCAGTCCGGCAGCGCCGTGTAGAGCAGGTGGTGGGGGCCGGCCCAGATGTAGAGGAAGATCAGCGACCAGAAGTGCACGACCGACAGGCGGTACGAGTACACCGGGCGCTCGGCGGCCTTCACCATGAAGTAGTACATCAGGCCCAGCGGCGGCGTGGTCAGGAAGAAGGCCACCGCGTTATGGCCGTACCACCACTGGACCAGCGCGTCCTGCACGCCGCCGAAGATCGGGTAGCTGTGCAGAAGGCTGGTCGGCAGCTGCAGGTTGTTGACGATGTAGAGGACGGCGATGGTGACGATCGTCGAGATGTAGAACCAGATCGCAACGTAGAGATTCTTCTCGTTGCGGATCGCCAGCGTCCAGAAGAAGTTCACCGCGAAGATGACCCAGACGACGACGACCATCAGGTCGATCGGCCAGATCAGCTCGGCGTACTCCTTGCCCTGCGTCAGCCCCAGGGGATAGGAGAGCGCGGCGCAGACGATCACGATCTGCCAGCCCCAGAAGTTGGCCCAGCTGAGCATGTCGTTGGCCATGCGCGTCTTGAGCAGCCGCTGCGTCGAATAGTAGATGCCGGCGAACATGCCGTTGCCGACGAACGCGAAAATGGCGGCGTTCGTGTGCAGCGGGCGCAGACGCCCGAAGCTCAGCCATTCCAGCCCGAAGTTCGCCTGCCAGAAGGAGAGCTGCGCGGCGACGATCACTCCCAGCAGGAACGCGACGATGCCCCAGACGACCGTGATCGTCGAGAAGGCCCTGACGATCGCGTCATCGTAGACGACCGTCTTCATCTGCGTGTTCGGTGCGGCCATGTGCGTGGCGTCCATGTGGAGCACCTTCCTCCTTCTTCGCGTGCGGCGGGCTGTCGAGACGGGGCGCGCAACCGCGTCGCGCACGCCCGCCGTTCACCGGTCCGGGGCGCGCTGCCCCGAGCGCATTTGAACCCGATCAGTCCAATTTGTCATCCCCATTTACGGGGTCAACTTCTTTCATCCTGTTGTCCGGTTTCGGAACCTCGTCATCGGCCAGCGGGAGGATCGACAGGCGTTCGCCGTGGTCGAAATCGCCCTGGTGTAGGCGATTGAAAAAGAAAATGAGTCCCGCTATCACTAGAGTCAGGCTGAAGAAGACGAGGATGATGATCACTTCCATGTGGGCCCCCTCGTCACGCGCAAGGCGGTGATCGTGACCACGGCGACCGAGCTGGCCGGCATGAAGACCGCCGCGGCCACCGGCGTGACCAAGCCGGCGGCGCAGCAGCCGATGGCCGCGACGTTGTAGGCGACGGCGATGATCAGGTTGTCGCGCACGATGCGGCGCAGCCGCCGCGCTTCCCAAAGGGCGCGCCCGATCGCCGCGATGCCGTCACCCAGGAAGAAGAAGTCGGCCTTGCCGGGCAGCACGGGCCGGTCGACGGCCGGCGTCGCGGCGCACCAGGCTGCCGCGAAGCTGGGCGAGTCGTTCAGGCCGTCGCCCACCATCAGCGTGTCGCGGCGGTCCAGCTCGCGCACGCGCCCGGCCTTGGCCTCGGGGTCCAGGTCGCCCTCGGCGCGGTCGGCGGGTAGGCCCAGCGCGCGCGCGGCGCGGTCCACCTTGGCCTGGGCATCGCCGCTGAGCAGGTGCAGTTCGTAGCCGGCACGCCGCAGAGCGTCGATCTGGTCGGCGGCGTCGGCCTTGAACTCCTCGGCCGGCGCCAGGTGGGCCAGTTCGCGGCCCTGGTGCGTGAAGACGGTGACGCCCGTGGTCGCGCCCGCTGCGGCGGCGCCCTCGGTGCCGGCCGCGAACGCCGGCCGCCCTAGCCGCCAAATCCCGTCGCTCAGCCCGATCTCCAGGCCCTGGCCGGCGATCTCGCGCAGATCCTCGGCCTGCTCGCCGGTGAAGGCGGGCTCGTCGGCTGCGGCCGGGCCCAGCGCCGCGGCGAGGCAGGCGCTCACCGGGTGGTTGCTGCGGGCGGTCATGTGGCGCAGCACTGCGCGTGGGCGCGGGCCCAGCGCGGCCAGCGCGGCGTGCCCCGCGTCGTCCAGCACCAGGCGGCCCATCGTCAGCGTGCCGGTCTTGTCCAGCAAGATGCGGCGCACCGCCAGCGCCTTCTCCAGGAACGACGGCTTGCGCACGAACACGCCGGCGCGGCGCAGGCGATGGTGCGTCAGCTCCTCGGCCAGCGGCGTGGCCAGGCCCAGCGCGCAGGGGCAGGTCACGACCAGGATGGCGACGGTCACCTCGAGCGCGCGGCCCAGGTCGCGCCCGGCCCACAGCGCGAAGCCGCCGGCCGCCGCCACCAGCACCGCCGCCACGTACCAGCCGGCGATGCGGTGCCACCACTGCGGGCGGAACTGTTCGTCGGCGATCGAGGTGGTGCGCAGCAGGTCGTTCAGGCGGCTGTCGGCGAAGCCTTCGGCCGCCGCCACGGCGAAGCCCTGCGCGCCGGCGTTGAAGGCGCCGGCGGGGATCGCCTCGCCGGGCGCGAACGCGACCTGGCCCGACTCGCCGGTGATCCAGTCCAGCGCGGCGGTGGCGGGCCGCCGCAGCAGCAGGCCGCGCACCGGCAGCAGGTCGCCCGGCGCGATCCACAGCTCGTCGCCAAGAGTGATCTCCGCAGCGCCCGCCGTCTCCAGCCGACCCTCGCGCACGCGCTTGACGACCAGGTTCTCGGCGCCGCTCGACTCGAGCAGCGAGTTGCGGTTGCGCTCGAGGATGTGTTCCTGCGCCCAGCGCCCGACCAGCATCAGCGCGATGAACGCGCAGAGGCTGTCGAAGTAGGTGGCCGCCATGCCGCCGGTGACCCAGGCCCAGACCGAGCCCGCGTATGCCAGCGTCATGCCCAGCGCGATCGGCACGTCCAGGTGCAGCACGCCGCGCCGCAGCCCGGCCAGCGCCCCGCGGTAGAAGACGCCGCCGCCGGCCAGCAGCGAGATCGTCGACATGCCGAAGCTGAGCCAGCCGAAGAACGTGTAGAGCAGCCCTTCCTCCAGGCCCAGGTACACGCTCACGCTGAACATCATCACGTTCATGGCCATGGCGATGGCGATCGCCATGCGCATGATGAGCGCGCGCGAGTGCCGCTGCACGCCCTTGCGCGCGGGACCCAGCCGGTAGCCGAAGCGCTCCAGCTCGCCGAGGAAGGCCTTCAGGTCGCCGCGCGAGGTGTCCCAGGCCAGCTCGACCTTGCCCAGGGCGGGGTTCAGCCGCACCTGCAGGCCGCCGGCCTGCCGCCGGAAGAGCTCCTCGATGAGCCACACGCAGGCGGCGCAGTGCACGCCCTGGATGTCCAGGTCCAGCCGCAGCACCGGGTCGCCGGGCGCCTCGGCCGCGCGCTCGTCAACGATCTGGTCCAGCCAGGCGAAGCTGTCCGGACGCAGCGAAGCGGCCGGTGCCAGCGTGGAGGGCTTCAGGTCGTAGAAGCGTTCCAGTTCGGCGGCGTGGATCAGTTCCCAGACCCCGGCGCAGCCGCGGCAGCAGAAGGGGCCGTCGGCGGGGCGCCAGTGGCGGCCCAGTTCGTTGCCGCAATGCAGGCAACGACCGGCGCGCGCGGCGCGCTGCCAGTCCTCCGACCAGTCGGCGGGCAGGACGAGGGTCTCGGTCGTCATGATCGCTTCGAGCGGCTCCGGTCCGGAAAAGCCACCGCCGCGCAAGGAGTTGCGCAGTCAGGAGCGGAAGGGTCCGGCTCATGGTAGTGCGCCGGACCGGTAGGGGTCAACCCAGTCCGCGACGGCGCCGTCCCGCGCCGGACGCACACGGCAGCCCGGCTCAGAAGAACGGCACGAAGCCCCAGCGGATCTCGCGCACGAAGCCCAACAGCTTGCCCGCACGCAGCAGGAACTGCACGCCCATGAACACCACCAGCACCGCCGCGCCCAGGTTGAAACGCCGCTGCAGCGCCGGGGCCAGCCGCCCTGCGCCCAGCCCGACGGCCACCAGGACCGGGATGGTGCCGGCGCCGAACATCGCCATCGTGCCCATGCCGTACAATGGCGACGGCGCGGTGAGCGTGGCGGCGGCCATGGCGTAAACCGGACCGCAGGGCAGGAAGCCGTTGGCCACGCCCAGGAAGTAGCGGCCGGCCAGCGAGGACGTGCCGGCCAGGGCCAGGAAGCGCGAGGCGATGGCCTGGCCGAGCCGGTGGTTGTTCAGGTAGCGGCCGGTGGGCAGCCAGCCGCCCAGGCCCAGTCCCATGAGCACCATCAGCGAACCGGAGACGCCGAAGATGATCGCGCGCAGGGTCGCCGACGGCCCATTCGCGCGCGTGGCCGTCATCAGCAGGCTGAAGACCAGGCCGATCACGACGTAGGAGTTCAGGCGGCCCAGATGGTAGAGGAGCAGGCCGGGCAGCAGACGCGACAGGCGCCCTTCGGTGCGGCCGTGCGCCAGCGAGACGGTGCTCAGCAACGGCCCGCACATGCCCAGGCAATGGCCCAGGCTTGTCGTCAGGCCGATGCCCAGCGCCGCCCAGAGCGTGAGGGTCGCCGCGTGCGCTTCCGCGACGGGTCCGCAGCAGTCCATGATCCGCCTCCCGTGCCGCCTCCACTGCTGCTGCCGATGGCAGCCGGCAGGGCCGACAGGCTTGAAGCATAATCGCTGCGGTCCGGCGGGCAAAGCCGCGAATGGGCGACCCGCCCGCCCGCCTTGACGCTCCGCCTGCGTGCAGCCTATGCTCCTTGGCGCAACCGCGTCCCGCCGCCCCGCCGGCGCTCCCGGAAAGGACACCGTGGCCGCTCCCGCTTCCCGTGCCGCCGCCGCGAGCGACAGGGCGCGCACGCCGTTCCCCTGGCGCCAGGCCGCGCTCGTGCTGGCGGTGGCCCTGATCGTGCGCGCGCTCTACTGGATCCCCGCCTCGGGCTCGCTCTTCATGCAGACGCCGGTGGTCGACGCGTCGTTCTTCGACCAGTGGGCCCGCGCCCTGGTCGAGGGCCGCCTGTTCCAGGCGCAGGCCTTCTTCAAGCCGCCACTGGCTGCATACGTGCTGGCGGCGCTCTACCGGCTGGGCCTGGACATGCAGGGCGTGCTGGTGCTGCAGCTGCTGGTCGGCGCCGCGACGACGGTCGTCTCGTTCGCGATCGCGCGTCTCGCGTTCAGTCCCAGGGTCGCGCTGGCCGGCGCGCTGGCCGGCGCCGCGCTGCCGATCCTGCCGTTCTTTGAGGCGCAGATGGTGGCCGAGGCGTGGACCTCGGCGCTGGCGCAGGGGGCGCTTCTGTTGTTCCTGCTGGGCGCGCGCCCGCGTGAACACCGCGCGGCCGCGAAGCTGGCGGTGGCCGGCCTGCTGCTGGGCGTGGCCGCGCTGGGCCGGCCCAACCTGCTGATCGTGCTGCCGGTGCTGGCGGCCTGGCTCGTCTGGCAGGCCCGCGCCGAGCGCAAGTCGGGCCCCGGAGCCCGGTCGGCCGCAGCCTGGTGGCGCCCGCTGCTGCCGCTGGCGATCAGTTGCGCCGTGGCGATCGTGCCGACCACGCTGCACAACCTCCGCTACGGCGAGTTCGTGCCGATCAGCGCGAACCTCGGCGTCAACCTGCTGACCGGCAACGCGGACGAGGCGGACGGGCTGTCGGCGATCCCGGTCGGCGTCCGCTGGGACGGCCTGCAGCTGGCCGCGCGGCAGCGCGGGGCGGTCAAGCCGGGCGCGTTCTCGGACCTGATGACGCGTGACGCGCTGGCCTGGATCGCCGCGCACCCGGGCCGCGCGCTGGAACTGCTCGGGCGCAAGGTCCTGCTGCTGCTGAACGCGCGCGAGGCCCGCAACAACATCAACCCGCGCTGGCTGGCCGAGCACGAGGGCGTCTTCGTGCTGTCGCGCTGGTGGCCCGGGACGTGGCTGCTGCTGCCGCTGGCGGTGGCGGGCCTGCTGCTGGTGCCGCGCAGTCCGCAGGCGCGGCTCATCGCCTGGCTCGTGGTCGTGCAGGCGGCGGCGATCCTGCCGTTCTTCGTCGCGGCGCGGTTTCGCGCCCCGCTGCTGCCGCTGGCGGCGCCGTTCGCCGCGGCGTTCGTCGCCGCGCTGTGGACTTGGCGGCGCCAGGACCGGCGGCGCTTCACCGTCGGCCTGGGCGTGGCGCTGGGGCTGCTCATCGTGGCGAACGTCGACTGGCTGGGGCTGGCGCAGCCACGCTGGCTGGCGCAGGACCGCTACAACCTGGGCATCATCCACACGCGGTCCTACGGCGGCCGTGAGCCCGACCAGGCGGCGGCCGCGGAGTTCTTCCGCGCCGCGCTGATCGATGATCCGACCGATGTCGACGTGCACGAACGCTACGCCGCGCTGCTGCTGATGCAGGCGCGACCGGATGTCGACCGCGCGGGCGCGCTGCTGAAGGCAGGTCGCCGCGACGAGGGGCTCCGGACCGGCGAGCGCGCGGCGCCGCTGTTGGAGGAGGCCGCGCGCCATCACGCGCGGGCGCTGGAACTGTACCCGCGCTCGCACCGCTCGGCGCAGAACCTCGGGCTGTGCCGGCTGTGGCAGGGCGAGCTCGCGATGCTGCGCATCGCCGAACCGCCGACGCCGGCCGACGAGCCGGCCGCCCTGGCCGCCCTGACGATGTATGGGCAGTCGGTGGGGGCCCTGCGGGTTGCCGCCCGGATCGACCCGCAGTGGAACGAGCCGCGCCAGGCATTGCAGGACGTGCTGCGCCGCGTGCAGGCGGTGCCCGGCCTCTCGCCGGCGGTGGAGAGCCGCCGCACCGAGCTTATCGCTGCGGCGGGTCGATAAGCTGCGCCCGGCCGCGGCCCGAACAGGAGCTTAGAAAAGCGGATCGGCCCCTCATCGAGGGGCCGATCCAACGGCGTGCCGGTGGGGGATTGGAGGGAGATACCGACAGGCCGTGTTCCGTTGTCTGTGCCCCGCTCGCGGGGTTGCGTAACAGGATAGATGGCCTGGGACGGAAACGCAACATTTTCTTCGGGTGTTCTTTAGTCTTTTTTGGCATTAGATATGATCGCTGAGTACTTGCGTCCGATTTCCCGTGGACTGACGTCAAGTTCGGATTCCGCAAAGCGTTATTTCACAGAAAGTTGGTGGATGTTCAACTGCTTGGTCCGTGGACGTGGCTGCCGACGGGCGCCGGCGTGGTTATCTTGCCCGCGCACCGGTCCCGGGCCCTGGGCCCCAACGAAGGCCGCCACCGAAAGCACCGCCATGTCCACCAGCCTCCAGCGCCGTCTGCTCACCGTCCAGCCCCGCGGTTTCTGCGCCGGCGTCGAACGCGCCATCGAGGTGGTCGACCGTCTGCTCGAACTGCACGGCACGCCCTTGTACGTGCGCCGCGAGATCGTGCACAACCGCGCGGTGGTCGAGGACTTCCGGGCCCGCGGCGTCGTGTTCGTCGACGAGCTGCACGAAGTGCCCGACGGCGCGACGGTCGTCTTCAGCGCCCACGGCATCGCACCGACCGTGCGCCAGGAGGCCGGGCGGCGCGGGCTGCGCGCCATCGACGCCACCTGCCCCCTGGTGACCAAGGTGCACCACGAGGTGTTGCGCCATGTTGCCGAAGGGCGTCACATGATCCTGCTCGGCCATGCCGGCCACGACGAGGTGCTCGGCACGATGGGCGAGGCTCCCGGCCATATCACGCTGGTCACCAGCGTCGCGGATGTCGCCACGCTGCCCTTCGAGGCGTCCACGCCGCTGGCGCTGGCCACGCAGACCACGCTCAGCGTGGATGAGACGCGCGAGATCGCCGATGCGCTGCGCGCGCGCTTCCCGCAGCTGGTCGAGCCTGCCAAGAGCGACATCTGCTACGCGACGCAGAACCGGCAGGACGCGGTCAAGACGCTGGTCGGCCTGGGCATCGGGCACCTGCTGGTGGTCGGCTCGACCAACAGCAGCAACAGCCGCCGGCTGTGCGAGGTGGCGGTCAACCTGGGCGTGCCCGCCACCCTGATCGACGGACCGGCCGACCTGGATCTGGCCGTCCTGGCGGACATCGGGGTCGTCGGCCTGACCGCCGGCGCTTCGGCGCCCGAGCATCTGGTCCAGGCGGTGGTCCGCGAACTGGGTGCCGCTGGCTGGCGCGAGGAGCCGGTCAAGGCGCTGGAGGAGAACGTCCGTTTCCAGCTGCCGCCCGAACTGCTGGCCCCGCGCCGGGGCTGATGTCAGGTGGCTGGAATCCGGTCGCTGCCCACGGGCGCCGGTTTACGAACCGATTGGCGCGATATATATTCAACTTTGCAGCCAATGGACGGGCCCGTCTCCGGGCACCGCGGCTGCGGGGTGCGCCGGATCGGCGCGGCGGTGGAAGGCGGCGGGAAGCATGGATCGCAAACTTTTCGAACTGCAGGCTGAACTCTGCAAGACCCTCGCGAATCCGAAGCGCCTCGAGATCCTGGAGATCCTCAAGGAACACTCGGAGATCTCGGTCAACGAATTGTCCGAGCTGCTGGAGATCCCGAAGGCGAACACGTCGCAGCACCTGGCCGTGCTGCGCCAGGCCGGCGTCGTGGCCACGCGCAAGGACGGGATCAACGTCTACTACAGCCTGCGCTCGACGAAGATCTCCGAGGCCTGCTCGCTGACGCGGCAGATCCTGCTGGAGCGGCTCGAGGCACACGCGGGGCTGACCGACCTGATCCGGCGGGGCGGGCAGTAGGGCGGCGTCAGTCGGCCGGCCCGGGGGCAGGAGCCGACACTTCTGCGGCGCGCCACCAGCGGGCGACGCAGTCCCTCACTTCGTTGACGTCGGGCGAGGCCGCGGCCGCCGCCGTCGCGCGGCGGCCCAGTTCGGCCAGCATCCGGTGGACGATCGCCGCTTCGTCGAGCGGCTCACGGTCCGGCATGATCCCTTGTTCGAGCAGGTAGTCTCGCAGCTGCGCCTTCTTCTTCTGCTGGAGCCCCACGCGATCGAGGCAGCGGTCGAAGGCGCGCGGGTCCCCTTCGGCTTCGGCCAGGCACTCCAGCACGCGCCCGCGCATCGTGGGCGTGACGGCGCCCGACGCGTCGATGTCTTCCGGGGTCACCGCGCGCCCGCGTCCAACCCGCCGGCCTTCGCAGAACAGCTGCAGCATCAGCGCGCGCCGGTGCAGTTCTGCGGCAGCCGCCTCGGTCAGCACGCCCGCGGACTCCAGGTCTCCGCTTGCGGCAAGCGCGGCCCCGACCAGGCGCGCGTGCGCGGCCACGAGCCGATCCTGCTGGGTACGGTCTGCCGGCAGGAGCCAGGCGACGTGCTGCGCCTTCGCGTCCAGCCAGGGCCGGAGCGCGGGAACCCTGTCGGAGAACGGAACCGGTGGCGGCGGCAACTGCGCGGGGGTCGCCGCGGCCCCCCGGCCGCGGGCAGCCATCAGGTCGAGTGTGGTCGGCGCCGGCAGCCCGCGCGCGTCCAGGGCCGCGCGCCAGGCGACCGCGTCCCGGGGCTGGCTCGTCAGGTAGAACAGCTGGCGGCCGCGGGCGGCCAGTTCGCCCAGCGCGCCCGCGATCGCGTCGAACCGCTCATCGTCGGTGGTGCCCAGCGCCTCGTCCAGGAAGAGGGGCAGCGGTTCCCCGTCCTCGAGGGATTCGATGAACGCCAGGCGCACGGCAAGCAGCAGCTGCGCCCGCGTGCCGTCCGAGAGATCCGCTAGGGACACGCGCTCATTGGAGCGGGTGTCGAAGGCGGCGAAGGCCGGACGTTCGCCGCCGCCGTGCACGAGCTCGAGCCGGTGGGCACCGCGCGTGAATCGCTCCAGATGCGCGGCCGCCGCGGCCAGGACCTGCGGCCTGGTGGCCGCGCTCTGTTCGCGCAGGTCCGCCAGGATGGCGGTCGCCAGCGCCGCGCGGCGGGCCGTCTCGCGATCCTCGGCCAATTCGTCGCGCAGGCGGTCGCGCCGCGCCAGCGCCTCCGCATAGCGGGAGCCTTCCCGGGCCTGGCGCAGGTCGGCCGAGAGGTCCGCGATCTCCTGCCGCAGTTCCGGCTCTCTCGCCGCCTCGATCCGGGCCCGCGCGAGGCGACCGTCCAGTTCGTTCGCGGGCAGCGCAACCAGTTCGCCGTCGGCGGTCGCCACGGCCGCGGCAAGACAGGCCGCCGCCTCGTCGCGGCGACGCACGGCCTGTTGCCACTCGGCATGGCGCCCGGCCAGGGCCGCCAGGTGGTCATCCTGCGTGCCGTCGGCGGCCAGGCCCAGGCGGCTGCGCAGGGCCTGCAGTTGGGCCAGCGCTTCATCCCGCCTGCGTTCGGACTGCGCGATGGCTTCCTGCTCGCGATCGGCGCGCTGCTGGGCGTCCGCGCGGGCCGCCAGACGATCCCGCCAGTCCCGCAGCAAAGCCGCGCCCGCGGCGGCGGTCGCCGGCGTCGGGCTCTGCGCACCCGCGGCGGCGAGCGCCGCGCGTGCCGCCTTCGCCGCCGCCTCGAGCCGGTCGTCGCAATGCGCAAGTTCCGCGTCCCGTCCCGCCGCGGCGGCGCGGGCCTCGTGCAGCGCCACCGCCAGGGGAGCATCGTGGAGCACGGTGGTACCGTCCGTGTGCCGGCCCATGCCGGCGCGGGCGAGCAGCTGCGCCGCCTCATCACCGGCGGCATCCTCGTCCTGCGCGGCCTGCCGGCGCGTCGCATCCAGCCGGGACTTCCAGGAGGTGGCGGCGTCGCGTACCGCCAGGCGCCTCCGCTGGTCATCGCGAAAGGTCGTGGCCGCGGTCCGGTCGGCCGGCGTGGTCCCGAAGCCGGCCGTCCGCAGCGCCTGCGCGGCAGCGCGAGCCGATGCGTTGCTGCCGCGCACGGCGATCACCGCGAGCACGAACCGGATCCCGCCCCCGAGCGCCAGCACCAGGGCCGCGGCCGCCGCCAGGGGATGGGCAGGCGGGGTCAGGGCAGCGAGTGCCACCGCCAGGCTGACGACGGCAACAGCCCCTGGGAGCAGGCGCGACGGCACCGGCGCCGCGAGCCAGCGCTCCAATTCGGCCAGCGCCGCGCGAACGGCGTCGTCGCCATCCTCGCCGCGTTCGCCGTTCCCGGGCAGTTCCAGGAGCAGCAGCTCGGCGGCGGCGCGGCGCGCTCGCGCCGATTCCGCGTCGACGAACAGCCGCGCGAGCTGCTTGACATCGCTCCGTGAGGGTGTTCCTGCGGGCAGTTCGCAGCCGGCGAGGCGGTCTGCCAGCAAGGTCACCTGCGCGGCGGCGCCTGCGCAGGCGACCCGCGCCGCGTCGCGGTCGCGTTCCGCGATCGACCAGGCATCGAGCAGGGGATCCACGGCGGCCGGCGACATCGCGCCGTCTGCCGCCTGCGGCAGCTGCGCCAAGTCGGCGAGCGCCGCCTTGCGCCGCGTGCCGGCGGCCGCGATCTCGACCTGTTCCTGATGGGCGCGCCGGACCAGTGACCTGAGTTCGTCCGAATCCTCGGCACGAAAGGCGGCCAGGCCCGGCGGCAGCGCCGCGAGCGCGGCCTCGCGCTCGGTCAGGTTCGTGCGCGTGGAAATCGCCGCCAACGCGGCCTTCAGCACCGTGATCCGGCGGACCGCTTCCGTGCTCGCTTCCAGCCTTGAATTCAGGTCGGCCAGGCCCTGCTCGCGCGCAGCGAGGTGGCGCAGGGCGCGGCCGACAGTGTCCAGTTCGGATTCCGCGTCGCTCAGCGCCCGCTGCTTCCTCGTCGAGGTGCCGCCGTGGCGGTAGTAGAGGCTGCCCGCGTCCAGGTCGAGGTCGAAGCCCCCGCTCATCTGCCGGCGGATCTCGGCGGCGAACCGCTCGTCATCGTCGCCGGGCGCCGTCAGGTCGAACAGGCCGAGTTCGTAGCGGCCCTGCAGATCGCCGCCGGGCAGCGACGGCGCCGCCAGCGGGCGTCCCTCGCGTTCCCAGGCAACGTCGCCCGCAAGGCCGCGGCGCGCGCTGCACGGGCCGTCGGCGACGAGCATCTCCACGGTCAGCCGCAGCCTCTGCGCATCAGCGACGGAATCCGGCCACAGCAGGCTGCGCACCGCGCGCACCAGCGAGCTCTTGCCCGAGGCGTTCGGGCCGATGACGACGTTAATTCCTGTCGCCGGCTCCAGCGAGAACGGCTCGGTCAGGCCCGGAAGGCCGGCGACATCAATCCTGGTCAGACGCACGGCCGCTCCTCTCGCCGCGTCCGGGCACCGGCGTCGCCGTGGCCTGGGGGAGGAACCGCTCCAGCAACCGCCTGGCGACTTCCGTCGCGGCCGCCAGCGCCTCCGCGTTCGTGCAGGCGTCACGAAGCGCCCGGTACTGGCCGATGGCATCGGCTTCGGCCAGGCACCGTCGCGCCTCCCGCAGCAGTTCTTCGCGCCGCGCCGCGCCGTCGGCCACCCCGGGCACGTCCGCGGCGCCCTCGAGCACGAGGAGCCGCCGCGCCAGCAGCCCCGGCGGCGTCGCGTGTGCAGCCAGGGCCCGCAGGTCACAGGCGCGCCGGATGTCCGTCTCCAGGCGATCCAGAAACGCGGCGACGCGACCGGTATGCGTGGTGGGAGGCTCGGACATGATCGCCGCCGCGGCGTTGCGCACGGCCTCGGGATCGCCGACCTCGCCGACCAGGCGCAGCCGGATCCCCATTGCCAGCGCCCGATCGTCCGCCACCGCGGCCGCCGCGCAGGCATCACACATGGCGCCGGTCACGAGCACAGCCAGATCCGCGGCAGGCCGTGGCGCACCAGTCAGGTCCAGCTCCGCCGTCACCCACCGCAGCGGGGCCAGCGGCAGCCGCAGGAGCGACAGCCGCGCGCCGGGACGGATCGTGGCCAGGACCGGGCCGTGCACGCCCGTCTCGGTGGGATCCAGCCCGCTGAGCGAGCCGAGGTAGAACGGGCGGCCGGCATCGTTGATGGTCCCCGGCGTGTGCACATGGCCGAGCAGCCAGGCGGTGTACCCGGTGGCGGCCAGTTCGCCCGACGAAACCGGGGCGTAGTCGCTGGCCATGACATCCAGTTCCGCGTGCAGCACCCCCAGCGTCAGGCGATCTGGCGCCGCAGGCGGCGGGGGATTCGCCAGGGGGCTGGCGGTCCAGTGCGGCAGGGGGAACGACCAGCCGACCAGGCGTACCGGCGGACGTCCGGGCGGTGCCACGTCGATGGCGCTCCAGGTGCCACCGGGACCCAGCAGCGTGATGCCGCCACGGCGGGCCAGTTCCGGCAGCACATGGGTGTCGTGGTTGCCGGCGACGGCGTGGACGGGAATGCCCTCGGTGCCCAGGCGCTCCAGGCCCGGATTCAACTCGGCCGCGCCCCTGAAGACGGTGGCGACATCGTCCATGACGTCGCCCGCCAGGACCACGGCGTCGACCTTGCGGGCGATAGCCTCTTCCACGACCGCTCGCCAGGCCGCGCCAGGTCCCAACTCCGCGGGCGCAGGCAGGCGCCCGCCCGGATCCAAGGGCACGCGCGACGGCAGGCGGCCCAGGTGCATGTCGCCGACGAAGAGGATGGTGGTGTCGGTGGCTGCCATCGGTACCCGCCGGGCGTGGCGCGGGCGCGCCAGCAATACGGCGCGCCGACCCGGAGGGTGCAGTATGCGGCCACCGTGGCGGACTGGCAAGCCTGCCCGGCCGGGCTATTCCAGGAGCTGGAGGATCTGCAGCGACGACTCGAGCTCCTCGCGGATCCGGTCGTGCAGGTCGGTCGTCTGCGCCTCGGTCAGGCCCAGCACCTTGAGCGCCGCGGGCGAGCAGGTCGCCGGCGGATAGGCGCCGGGCGCGCCCAGGCGCATCTGGTAGGCGACGTAGTCGGCCACGTGCGCCAGCGCGGCGGCCTGCGGCACGGTGCCGGCCTTCTCGGGCTCATGGTGGTAGTGGATGGCGTCGACGACCGTCGACGGGAAGTCCCAGGCGCGGAACACGGCCTTGCCGATCGTTGCGTGGTTGATCTGGAACAGCAGCTGTTCGCCGCCGTACCAGGTCAGATGCTGTTCCTGCGCCGCGCGGCAGAGATCGGCGAAGTCGTCGGCGAAGTAGCGCTTCTCGATCAGCTTCCCCACATCGTGCAGCAGGCCGACGACGAAGGCCTCCTCCTGCTGCGCCAGCTTCGCCTGCTCAGCCAGCACCTTGCACGTGGTGGCCACGGCGATCGAATGGACCCAGAAGTCCTTCATGTCGACGCCGCAGCTCTCGCCCTCGTCCTTGAAGTAGTCGAAGACGCTGATGGCGAGCGCGGCACTGCGCACCGCGCGGAAGCCCAGGATGACCACGGCGCGGCTGATCGTGTTGATCTGCTTGCTGTAGCCATAGAACGCGGAGTTGACCAGATGCAGGATCTTGGTCGACAGGGCCTGGTCCTGTGCGATCAGGTCCGAGACCTTCGGCACCGAATAGTCGGGATCCTGCATCATCTGGAACAGCTGCTGGTAGATGACCGGCAGCGTGGGGATGTCCTTGACCATGCCCGCGAGTTCGCGCGGGTGGACATCCATCAGCGACTTGTTCAGGAACACCGCCAACTCGGACACTCCCGTGTCGGTGTGGGTCCAATCCCCCGGACACGGGGGATATCGTCTGGTGCAACGGGGGGTTGAGACAAATTGCGCAGCCCCGGTCAGGACCGGAAATCGAGCCAGGGATCACCCGGCAGGTGCTCACCGGCCTCGCCGATCACGGCGGCGGCCAGGGTCCCGGACGCGCGCAGGAAGGCCAATAGCCCGTCCAGCCGGTCCGGCGGCAGGGCGATGAGCAATCCACCACTGGTCTGGGGGTCGTTCAGCAGGCCGATCATACCCTCGTCCAGGGCGGGATCGAAGCGCACGCCGCCGGCGGTGAACCCGGAGTTGGACCGCGTGCCGCCGCAGGTGAAGCCGGCGGCGCAGAGTTCGGCCGCCCGGGGCAGCTGCGGCAGGGCGCCGGCGCTGATGGCCAGCGTGACGCCCGAACCGCGGGCCATCTCCAGCCCGTGCCCGGTCAAGCCGAAGCCGGTCACGTCGGTGCAGGCGGTGGCGCCGGCGGCATGCAGTCCCGCGCCGCAGCGGTTCAGCGTCGTCATGCAGGTGACCAGGGCCTCGAACTCGCCGGGCAGCAGCGCGTCCTTTTTTCTGGCCGCGACCAGGGCGCCGGTGCCCAGCGGCTTGGTCAGCACCAGCATGTCACCCGGGCGCGCGGTGCAGTTGCGCAGGATGCGGTCGGGGTGCACCAGGCCGGTGACGCTGAGGCCGAACTTCACCTCGTCGTCGCGCACCGAGTGCCCGCCGCCCACGGCGCAGCCGGCCTCGGCGCAGATCTCGCCGCCGCCGCGCAGGATCTCGCCCAGCACCGCGTTCGGCACGCCGGCCGGCGGGTAACCCAGCAGGTTCAGCGCCACCAGCGGCACGCCGCCCATGGCGTAGACATCGCTCAGCGAGTTGGCTGCGGCGATGCGGCCGAAGGTGCGGGCATCGTCGACGACGGGGGTGATGAAGTCGGCGGTGCACACCATCGCCCGCTCGTCGTCCAGGCGGTAGACGGCGGCGTCGTCCGACGTCTCGAAGCCGACCAGCAGGTCGGCCGGGGCGTCGGCGCGGATGGCGGCAAGGATCTGGTCCAGGTCCCCCGGACTCAGCTTGGCCGCTCAGCCGGCGCTCTTGGCGAAGCGCGTCAGGAACACCTTCTCGCCGAAGCTCATCGTGCCACCCCCCTTCATCCGCGGCCGCGTGGGCCGCGCGCCGCCTACTCCGACTTGCCGCCCGCCTCGAGCTTGGCCCAGCTGTCCTTCAGCGTGGCCGTCCGGTTGAACACCGGCGCTCCCGGCTTCGAATCGATCGGGTCCGCGAAGAAGTAACCCAGGCGCATGAACTGGCAGCGGTAGCCCGGCTCGACCTGGCCCAGCGCCGGCTCGACCAGCGCCTCCTTGACGATCTCCAGCGAGTCGGGGTTCAGGTTGACCAGGAAGTCCTCGACGCCCTCCTCGGGGAAGGGCACGCGGAACAGGTTGTCGTAGAGCCTGACCTCGACCTTGGCTGCGTGCGCCGCCGAGACCCACTGCAGCGTGCCCTGGACCTTGCGGCCGTCGGGGCTGGAGCCGCCGCGCGACTCCGGGTCGTACGTGCAGCGCACCTCGACCACGTTGCCGGCCGCGTCCTTGACGACGTCCGCGCACTTCACCAGGTAGGCATGCTTCAGGCGCACCTCGCCGCCCGGCTTCAGGCGGAAGTACTTGCGCGGGGCGTCCTCGCGGAAGTCGTCCTGCTCGATGAAGAGTTCGCGCGTGAACGGCACCTCGCGCGTGCCGGCGGCGGGATCCTCGGGGTTGTTCTCGCAGGTGATCTGCTCGACCTTGTCCGGTGGGTAGTTGGTGATGACCACCCTGAGCGGCCGCAGCACCGCCATGACGCGCGGCGCCTCGCGGTTGAGCTCCTCGCGGATCGACCACTTGAGCAGGTCCAGGTCCACCGTCGAGTCGCGCTTGGCCACGCCCACGCGCTCGGCAAAACGGCAGATCGAGCTGGCCGTGTAGCCCAGGCGCCGCAACCCGCTGAGCGTCGGCATGCGCGGGTCGTCCCAGCCGGCCACGTGGTTGTTCTTCACCAGCTGGAGCAGCTTGCGCTTGCTCATCACCGTGTAGGTCAGCTTCAGTCGCGCGAACTCGATCTGGCGCGGCTTGTGGGGCACCGGCAGGTTCTCGATGAACCACTCGTAGAGCGGGCGGTGCACCTCGAACTCAAGGCTGCACAGCGAATGCGTGATGCCCTCGATCGCGTCGCTCTGGCCGTGCGCGTAGTCGTACATCGGGTAGATGTTCCACGCATCACCGGTGCGGTGGTGGGGCACGCGGCGGATGCGGTAGAGCAGGGGGTCGCGCATCTTCATGTTCGGGTGCGCCATGTCGATCTTCGCGCGCAGCGTGTACTTGCCCTCGGGGAACTCGCCCTTGCGCATGCGCTCGAGCAGGTCCAGGCTCTCGGCTGCCGGCCGGTCGCGGTCCGGGCTGGGCCGGCCCGCCTCGGTGACGGTGCCGCGCCAGACGCGGATCTGCTCCTCGTCCAGCGAGCAGACATAGGCCTTGCCCTCGCGCACCAGGTGCTGCGCCCAGGCGTAGAGCTGCCCGAAGTAGTCCGAGGCGTGGAACTCGCGGTCCTCCCAGTCGGCGCCCAGCCAGCGCACGTCCTGCTTGATGGACTCGACGTACTCCACATCCTCCTTCTCGGGGTTCGTGTCGTCGAACCGGAGGTTGAACTTCCCGCCGAACTCCTGCGCCAGGGTCCAGTTGATCATGATGGCCTTGGCGTGCCCGATGTGCAGGTAGCCGTTGGGCTCGGGCGGGAAGCGCGTGTGCACGCGCCCGCCGTTGCGGCCGGCGGCCAGGTCCTCGCGCACGAAGGCGCGGATGAAGTCGGAGCGCTCGGCGTCGGCGTCCGGGCCGGTGGGCTGGCCGGCGGACGCGCCGGCGGCGGGAATGTCGTCGTTCATGCGGAAACGGGCCTTTCCGGTGTCGCTGCGGGGGCGGCGCGGGGGCGCCGGTCATGCGCTGAACACTAGCGGGGCGACAGGTCGTTGTCCACCTTCCGCCCGGACGCTGGACCGTCGCCTTGACACTCCGGGCGGGCGTGCTTTGTATGCCGCGGGGACCCGAGCCCCCTGATCGTCCGCTTCCCCGGGGTTGACCTTGACCGGACGCCTGCACCGCCGCCATGCCCATTCGGCCCCGCGCACGGCCCTGGCCGTAGCGCTGGCCGTGGCCGTGGCCGTGCTGGGCTTCGGCGCGGTGACCCACGTCCACGACCACAGCCACGACTGCGATGGCGGCAGCCAGCCCGCGACCTGCTTCTGGTGCGTGGCCGCGGCCGCCTTCGTGTTCCTGCCGGCGGCCGGTCCCGTGCTGGTGGCCGTGCTGCGGGCATCCCTGCGCCTGCCGTCCCGGGCGGCCGTGCGCGCGTGGACCCACCCTGTCGGCCTGTTGCCCAGCCGGGCCCCTCCTGCTGCCTGAGCCATCTCGTTTCACCTGAGGGAACGATTTCCCGCTCCGGGCCGCGTTCGGCGTGCCCGCGGGTTCACAGGCATTTGGCAGGAGGTGGACACCTTGTCCTGGACCTTTCGACACCGGCGCCCGGGTTTGCCCGCGCGCACCACGCTGCTGCTGCTGGCGGCGGCGACGACCTTCCTGATGCTGCAGCTGGCCGGCTGCAGCGACGATCCCGACGTCATCCTCGGACCCGGCGACGAGGAGGAGGCCGAAGCTTTCGCCTGGCTCTGGGCGTACGACGCCGACGACGACAGCCTGCGCGTCTACGATGCCGAGTCCGGCGACCTGAAGGCCGTCTTCCACGCGCTGCCCCACGCCACGATCCATGAGGTGGGGGCCGGCCCGGCCGAGGAACCCACCGTCTGGATGGGCTCCGGCGGCACGGGCTGGGGTTTCACCGCGGGGTTCCACATGCACGGCGATCACGCCCACATGGAGATCCCCGAAAGCCTGGGCACCGTCGCGACCGGACCGGGCAACACGCACCTGTCGGCGGACCCGCACGGCGACCGCGTGGCCTGGGCCAACGACGGCGATGCCACGTTCACGCTGGTGGACACGGCCACGCTCGGCGTGACCACGCTCGACCACGGCAGCGGCCACTCCAGCGCGCTGGTTGCCCACGGCACGCTGCTGGCGACGCACATGAACGAGAAGTGGGCCCGCCTGATCGACGTCGCGAGCAACACGGTGACCGCCGAGGCGGCCATCGACACGCTGGCGCACGGCGATGCCCTGCATCACGACTCGGAGACGGCGTTCATCTCGTGCCTGAACGGGATCGAGGTCCTGGACCTGGAGGACGGCAGCCTCGGCACGCGGCTGGCCTATCCCGGCGCCGGGCGCTGCAACGTCCTGCTGCACGGCGGCGAGAACCCGGTCGCGCTGGGCCCGGTGCGGCTGCCCAGCGGGAACTCCGACCAGGTCTTCCTGCTGGACATGGCGGCGCGCCAGGTCCGTGCCGTGACCATCGCAGGGGCGGCGCTGCCGTGGAACCGGGGCGCGGGCCAGATCGCGCTGTCGGGTGACGGAACGCTGGCGGCACTGGCCGACCTTGCGTCGGCGCGGGTCCACGTCGTGGACCTGGCGTCGTCGGCCGCCAACCCCGTCACGACGCTGGTCGTCGACGCGGTGGACATGGCCTGCGCGCTGGACCATACCGGTGCGCACCTGTGGCTGCTCGACCGGGATTCGGGCCAGGCCCACGTCTTCCACCGTCACGAGGGCGCGTTCGAGGAGGAGGGTCATCTCGACCTTCACCCGGGCACCGACTGGATCTTCATCACCAGCCTGGACGACGCGATCGAAGTCGTCCGGGACTACTGAGCGAGGCGGAGCCATGAGACACGCGATCATCTTGCTGCTGACGGGCTGCCTGGTGGCCGGGGCGGCGCCCGCGCTCGCCCAGGTCGGCGGCCTCGGGGCCTGGCAGAACCCCGACATCGGACTGGTCTACGACCTGAAGTTCGACCTGCACGACGCCGAGACGGACGCCGACGGCCAGCGCACGTGGACGACACGCGGGTTCGAGCTGTCGACGGCCGAACTGTCGGTGGGGGCCGAGGCGGATCCGTACGGGCGCATCGACTTCAACGCGATGTTCTTCGAAGAGGGCGCCGAGATCCACGAGCTGTTCTTCACGATGCCGCACCTGCCGGGCGGGCTGAAGGCGAAGGGCGGGCAATTCCTGGGCAGCTTCGGGCGCTGGAGCCGCTTCCACGCGCACGCGCTGCCCTTCGTCAGCGAGCCGCGCCTGCTGCACGAGTACCTGGGCGGGCATTTCATGCCGCAGGGGCTGGAGCTGAGCTGGCTGGTCCCGACGGGTCACTACGTCGAGGTCTACGGCGGCGTCTACGACGCCATCAGCGCCCATTCGCACGACAGCGACCCCGCCTCCTCGGGCGACGGCTGGGGACCCGACAACCCGCCACCCGGCTGCCACTACCACGGCGACGAACTGCATTGCCCCGACGATCCCGAGGCCGAGGCGGCCTACCGCGCCCTGCTGGATGATCCCGACGCGCCGGTGGCGCCTTCGGGCAACCGCGAACCGTCGGGCCTGGCCTGGCTCGGCCGCGTGCAGACGAGCGTGGAGGCGGGGCTGGACTGGAGCCTGGACGTGGGGGCCAGTATCCTTCACCAGGACGCGTACCGCACCAGCCAGCGCTTCCCGGGCAACGACTACGCCAAGACCGTCGCCGGCTTCGACCTGGCCGTGTTCTGGAACCCGCCCGAGCGGAACCTCTACAGCGGCCTCGACTTCGGCGTGGAGTACCTGCGCAACCAGGAGCAGTTCGAGGTGCTGGACGAGGAGAACTGGGTCCGGCGCGAGCAGTCCCGCGACGGCTATTTCACCTGGTTCCGGTACCGGCTGAACCGCACCTGGGAGTTCGGGGCGACCCGCGAGACCTTCGCCGCGCGCCAGGGCGCCGACGACGACCGCACCCGCAGCGCGGGCTTCCTCACCTACAACATCAGCCACTACCAGCGTCTGCGGCTGGAGTACGTCCGCGACGACCGCGGCGCCTTCGCCGACGACGTCAACCACCTGGTCCTGCAGTTCGACGGGACCATCGGCTTCCATACCCACGGGAGGCAGCGGTGATGAGAGTCACGAGGATGGAACCGGTCCGCGCCGCGGCGCTGGTGCTGGCGGCGTTGTCGATGCTGGCCCTGCGGCCGGGCGTCGCCGACGCCGGTGACCCCAAGGTGAAGGTCGTGGCCTCGGTGCCCGACCTGGGCGACATGGCCCGCCGCATCGGCGGCGATCGTGTGCAGGTGGATGTCCTGGCTTCCGGCCGCGAGGACCTGCACGGCGTGCCGGCCCGCCCCAGCTTCATCCCGAAGCTGAGCCGGGCGGACCTGCTGCTGACGCTCGGGCTGGACGCCGAACACTCTTGGCTGCCGGCGCTGGCGGACGAGGCCCGCAACCAGCGCATCCGCGAGGACCAGACGGGCTGGATCGAGACCAGTCGCGGTGTCGCGGTGCTGGACGTGCCGACGGTGCTCAGCCGTGCCGAGGGCGAGCAGCATCCCGAGGGCAATCCGCACATCAACATCGGGCCGCAGAACGGCGCGATGATGGCGCGGAACGTGGCCGACGCGTTCAGCGACTTCGATCCCGCCGGGGCCGCCGAGTACACGCGCCGTTGCGACGCGTACGTCGCGGAACTGGAGGCCCTCGCCCAACGGCTTCGGGTCGAAGGGGCGCCGCTGCGCGGCGTGCGCGTGATCAGCTACCATGCCGACCTTTCCTACCTGACCGAGTTCTATGGAATGGAGATCGTGGGCACGCTCGAGCCGAAGCCGGGCATCGAGCCCACCGCCGGGCACATGGCCCGGCTGGCCGAGGCAGGTCGGGCGGCCGGGGTCACGATGGTCGTCTACAACCAGGCGCAACCGGCGAAGCTGGCCGGCAAGTTCGCCGACCGCATCGGCGCCCGGCCGGTGCAGATCGGTAACATGGTCGGCGCGCTGGACGGCGTCTCCACCTGGGCGGCGTTGCAGGAGCACAACCTGCAGGCTCTGCTCGCGGCCCTGGGTGGCGGAAGATGACCGCGTCTGCCCCGCTGCTGGCGGTCGACGGCGGAGTCTGGGGTTACCGCACGGCGGCGGGCGCGGTAACGCCCGCCGCCCCGGTCAGCTTCCACGTCGCCGAACGCGAGATCGTGCTGCTGTCCGGGGACAACGGCTCGGGCAAGACGACGATCCTGCGAGGGCTGCTGGGGCTGGTCGAACGGTTCGGCGGCGTGGTGAACTGGAGCATCGATCGCCAGGATATCGGCTACGTACCGCAGGAGTCGGTGATTGACCGCTCGGTGCCGGCCACCGCGCTGGACGTGGTCCGCTCCGGCGCGCCGGGCAACTGGCGCCGCGGGCGCAACGCCGCCATGGCTGCCCTGGACCAGGTCGGCCTGGCCGACCGGCCTGACGTCCTGTTCGGCAGCCTGTCCGGCGGCCAGCGCCAGCGCGTGCTGGTGGCGCGCGCGCTGCTGGGCCGGCCGCGGATGCTGGTGCTGGATGAGCCGACCGTGAACGTCGATGCAGAGACGGCGGCGCGCATCGGCCAGCTGCTGGACAGCCTGCGCGCGCAGGGTCCCGGCATGGTCATCACGTCCCACGTGCGCGACTGGATCACGGCCACGCGCGAGGTTCCGGTGCGCCTCGCCGCCCGGGAGGAGCACCATGTCTGACTTCCTCACCGTCCTCCAGTTCACGTGGGTGCCGTTCGTGGGCGCCGCCTTCTTCTCGCTGACCGCCGCGCCGCTCGGTGCGCTGCTGTCGCTGCGTGACGAGATCCTCCTGGGCCTGGCCCTGCCACCGGTGGGCGCCGCGGCGATCGTGCTGGCGGTGATGCTCGGCGTCGACCCCGAGGCTTCCTTCCCGCTCTACGCGTCGGCGGTGGCGGCCATCCTCGCGGTCAGCCTGGTGCTGCCCGGCCGCGGCGGCCAGCGAATGTCCACGCGCTGGCGGGCGGTCTGGCTGGTGGGCGTCTTCTGCGCCGGCGACGCCGCCGCGCTGCTGATGGGTGCGGCCAGCCCGCGCGTCGAGGCGCACGTGCACGACATGCTGCGCGGCGAGGTGCTGGCGATGGACCGCGTCGAACTGGCGGGGTTCGTGCTGCTGACGATCCTGGCCCTGGCGCTGGCCTGGCGCTTCCGCGGCTGGCTCTACGCGCTGGCGCTGGACCAGGAGGGCCTGGTCATCCGCCACGAGCGCGGCGGGCAGCGCCTGGTGCGGCTGTTCCGCGTCGCCAGCGCGCTGATCATCGCCGCCGGCGTCATCTGGGTGGGACCGCTGCTGACACTGGGCTTCCTGGCCATCCCGACCCTGATGTGGGAGCGCCGCGCGCGCGGCCTGGGGGCCCTGGCGGGCGGCGTCATCGCGCTGGGCCTCGTGGGCACGCTGGCCGGGTTCACGACGGCCATCGCGGTGGACATGCCGCCGGTGCCGGTGGTCATCGCGGCGCTGTTCGTGGTGGGGCTGGCGGCGAGCGCGTTGGCGGGGCGCCGGCGCGCCTAGATCGTCGCGAATCGGTCCGTCGCGCGCGGACCAGATCCCTGTTTACGCTGGGCATCGATCATGCTATGGAGACCGGGCAACGGGAGCCGCGCGGCAGTTCGCGCGGTTCCGCGTTCCGGGAGGAGCATGCCGCGGCGCAGCGATAGAGTCCATACCGCCATCCTGGCGGGCCTTGCGGTCGGTGTCGCCGTTCTGGTGGTCCGGACGATCGGCGACGGCTGGAGTTTCTACACGACATCGCTGGCGGACCGTCCCCATCACGCGGACTTCCGGGAGTTCCGCGCTGCCGGCAGGATCGGGCACGGCCTGGGCATCCTCGGCAGCCTGATGATCGTGTTGCTGCTGCTCTACTCGCTGCGCAAACGTGCGCGGTGGCTGCAGCGGGCGGGCGACCTGCGCATCTGGCTGCGCTACCACATCTTCCTGGGCATCGCCGGTCCCATCCTCATCACGTTGCATACCGCCTTCAAGGTGGGCGGGCTGGTCTCGATCAGCTACTGGTCGATGGTCGCCGTGGCCCTGAGCGGGTTCGTCGGCCGCTACCTGTACCAGCAGATCCCGCGCAACGTGCTGGGCGAGACGATGGCGGTCGAGGAGGTCGAGGCCCGCACGGAGGCGCTGCTGGTCGAGCTCTCGACCACCCATGGCCTCGATGATCGCGGCGCGGCGATCCTCGAGGACATCGCCGTGCGGCGACTCGAGCACCGCGCGGCGCCGGTTGCCCTGCTGCTGCTGCCGCTGCTCAACGCCACGCTGGTGCGCCAATTGCACAGGTGGGCGCCGAGGCACGTGGACGGCGACCGCGCCGCGGCCGTCCGGCTGGCCAAGGATTGGGTGCTGCAGACCAGGCGCTTGCGGCTGTTCGACCTGATCCGCGACCTGTTCCACTATTGGCACGTGTTCCACAAGCCGTTCGCGATCATCATGATCGTCGTGATGATCGTGCACGTGGCCGTGGCGGTGGCGCTCGGCTACGTGTGGGAATTCGGCTCCTGAGAAGTGCGGTCCCGGTGTGAAACGTCACGACTTCGTGAATGGCATTTTGTGGTCACTGTGCGCCAAAATCCGAGCAATTTGGTTTGTGATACCGGTTCTCATGATCGTTACGAGCGCCCAAGCCCAGCTGTCGCCCGGCCCGCTGAGCCGCCCGCATGCGGACCTTGAGGGGCTGCGTCGCTGCAACGAGTGCCACGAGTTGGGCAACCGCGAGGTCCAGGAGCGCTGCCTCGCGTGCCACGCCGAGATCGCCGCGCAGAAGACCACCGGCAAGGGGCTGCATAGCCGCCGCGAGTACGCGCGTTGCGCCGACTGCCACACCGAGCATCATGGCAGCGACCACGAGCTGGTGCACTGGCAGGGCGGCCGGGAGAAGTTCGACCATCGCCAGGCGGACTGGGAGCTGACGGGCGCCCACGCGAAGCTCGACTGCCGCAAGTGCCACGAGTCCGGCCACGTCAAGGACGCCGCCACGCTGCGGGCGCGGCGCAAGGACCTCGATCGCACGTTCCTGGGCCTGCCCACCACCTGCCTGGAGTGCCACGGGGACCATCACCGCGGGCAGCTTGAGTCGGGCGATGCCGTGCGCGCCTGCACCGAGTGCCACACGACGGCTGCCTGGAGGCCGGCGACGGCGTTCGACCACGCGAAGACCACGTTCCCCCTGACCGGCCGGCACCAGAAGGCCGACTGCGCCAAGTGCCACCCGGCGCTGCCCGCGCGCGTGGAGGACGGCACGCTGCCTCCGTCGGCGAAGTTCGCGCCGGTGGCCCACGCCGCCTGCACCGATTGCCACAAGGATCCGCACGTCGGCCAGTTGGGCCCCGACTGCGCGAAGTGCCACGTCACCGACGGCTGGAAGAAGATCACCGGCACGGGCTTCGACCACAGCCGCACGAAGTACCCGCTCCTGGGCCGGCACGCGAAACTGGCCTGCGCGGACTGCCACGGCGGCGGCAAGCAGAAGCCGGCCTTCGCGGCCTGCAGGGACTGCCACCGCGACGCGCACGAGGCCGCCGCCCGCCGGCGTCCGGCTTGGCTGGCCTGCGAGGACTGCCACACCGTCGACGGCTTCACGCCCGTGCGCTACGGCCCGGAGAAGCACGCGAAGACGGCCTACCCGCTGCGCGGCGCGCACCTGGCGGTGCCGTGCCTGCTCTGCCACAAGCCTCTCCCGGAGGCGGCTGGACGCGCCGCTCCGTACCTGCGCGCCGCCGAGCTCAAGCCCGCGGCGGCGCGGTGCGTCGATTGCCACCGGGATCCCCACGAGGGCCAAGGCGACCGTTTCGCCGCCGATCCGGCGGTCGGGGCGTGCGCGACCTGCCACAACGAGGCTTCCTGGCGCCAGGTGGCCTTCGACCACGACCGCTGCGAGTTCAAGCTTGAGGGCCGGCACGGCAAGGTCGCCTGCACGGCCTGCCACAAGCCCGTCGAGGAAGCCAAGGGCAAGGCGCGCATGCTGCCGTTCAAGGTGGTCGACAAGCACTGCGGCGCCTGCCACAGGGACGTCCACGGCGACCAGTTCGCCGACAAGCCGGTGCCCGGCACGAAGTCGGCCGATTGCGCGCGCTGTCACGTGACCACCGACTGGCTCGCCGAGAGATTCGACCACGAGAGGGACAGCCGCTTTCCGCTGCGCGGCGGCCACGAGAAGGTCGCCTGCGGGAAGTGCCACCTGCCCATCGACGCCGATCAGCCGCGCCTGCTCCACTACAAGGGGCTGCCGGTTGAGTGCAGGGCCTGCCACGTGAACCCGCCGGTTCCGCAGAAAGGGCAGTCATGAGCAGACGCACCTTCCGCATCCTGGTCCTCGGAGCGGGGATCGCCGTGATGGCGGCCGCAGCGAGCGCGATGGCCGGCCCGGCGCCCGCCCCGACCGCGACCAATCCCCACGGGGACATGAAGCTCGATTGTCGACTCTGCCATACGGACCAGGGCGCCGCCACCGACGCCGTCGCGGTGCCCTTCGACCACGCCGCCACCGGCTTCGCGCTCGAGGGCCAGCACGCCTTCGTGACCTGCCGCGATTGCCACCGGCAGCCTCAGTTCTCGCACATCGGCACGCGCTGCGCCGATTGCCACCTGGACGCCCACAAGAACCGGCTGGGCCCCGCGTGCGAGCAGTGCCACACGGCGGACGGCTGGGTCGAGCGCACCCACGCCCGGCGCGACCACGACGTGACGCGCCTGCCGCTGGTCGGCGCGCACGCGAAGGTCGACTGCGACGCCTGCCACACGGGGGCGCAGCGCGGCGAGTACCTGGGGACACCCAGCGACTGCTACGCCTGCCACCTGACGGCCTTCGAGGCGACCCGCAATCCCGACCATCGGTTGGCCGGGTTCGGCACGGACTGCGATCGCTGTCACGGCGTCTTCTCGGCCGGCTGGGGCAGCGGGGACTTCATCCATTCCCTGCGGTTCCCGCTGACCGGCGCCCATGCGACCACGGCCTGCGCCTTGTGCCATAGCGGGACCTTCGCCGGCACGCCGACCGACTGCGCCGCCTGCCACCAGCCGGACTATGACGGCTCGACCAACCCGGCCCACGCCACGGCCGGACTGGGCACGGACTGCGTGGCCTGCCACGGCACCGCCGCCTGGCGTCCCTCGAACTACGATCACGCCCAGCCGCCGGCAAGCTACGCGCTGGCGGGAGGGCACCGGAACGTCGACTGCGCCTCGTGCCACACCGCCGGTTACGTGGCCACGCCGACCGACTGCTATGCGTGCCACCGCCCCGACTACGAGTCGGCGGCCGACCCGAACCACGTGCAGGGCGGGTTCCCCACCGACTGCGCGACCTGCCATGCCGTGACGGTGTGGAGCGATTCGAACTTCGACCACGCGCGCACGAGCTTCCCGCTGACCGGCGCCCACGCGGCCCAATCCTGCCTCGAATGCCACGACGCGGGGTACACCGGCACGCCGACCGACTGCTACGCCTGCCACCAGGCGGACTACGCGCAGACGAACGACCCGAGCCACAGCGCGGCTTCGTTCCCCACGACGTGCGCGACCTGCCACTCGACCACCGCCTGGACGCCGGCGACCTGGGACCACGAGCCGCTGTTCCCGATCGAGAGCGGGGCGCACCGGAACATCGCCTGCGCGGAGTGTCACGTGACGCCCAGCAACTACGCGCACTTCGAGTGCATCCTCTGCCACGAGCACAACGAGAGCGACATGGCGAACGACCACGAGGGCCGGCGGGACTACCAGTGGGTGAGCACGGCGTGCTACACGTGCCACCCGGACGGACGCGACTGATGAGCAACCTGACGCTGAGCCTGGTCCGCGCGTTGGTGACGCTGCTGGCGGCGCTGGCCCTGGCGCTTCCAGTGCGCGCCGCCGAATCCGAGTGTCATGTGCGCTTCATCTCGACCGAGAACGTGTACCTCGACGCGGGCAGCGCCGCCGGCCTGGACGTCGGGATGAAGGTCCGCATCGTGCGCGGCGGCAAGGCCGTCGCCGAGCTCGAGGTCGCCTTCGTCGCCGAACACTCGGCTTCGTGCCGGGTCGTCAGCGGGGCCGGCACCATCAACACCGGGGACCGCGCCGTGTTCGAGCCCGTCGCCGCAGCGGCGCCGGCGGCGGCGCCCGACACCCTCGTCTCCCGCGCCCGCGTGGTCACGGGCGGGGGGGCGGCGCGCAGGGGCGGCGCGGTCGATCGCCTCGACGGCTGGTTCGCCCTCCAGTGGGACCATTCGGCGGAGACCGCGGACCGGGAACGGGCGACCGACCTCCTCAGCCTGCCGTTCCGGGTGCGCGCGCGCGATCTGGGCCGGGGCTTCGAGTTTCATGGTCGCGGCAACCTGCGCTGGCTCTCACGTGACGGCTACGGAACCGGTACCCCGACGTCGGAATCGCGGCACCGCCTGCTCGAGGCGGCGCTCGTGCGCGAAGGCCGCGACCTCGGCTGGCAGCTGGCCGTCGGTCGCGTCGGGGGCCGGCGAACCTCGGCTGCCGGGCCCTTCGACGGCCTGGCCGTCAGCCGGCGCCTGGGCGCGCGCACCAGCCTCGGCGCCTTCGGCGGCTTCGCGCCTGCCTGGGGCGAACTCGGCTTCAGCACGGACGACCACCTCGCCGGCGTCGTCCTGGAGTACGACCGCGCGGGCACGGGTGGCCGCTACCTTGACGTGACGCTGGCTGCGGTGGGTCGCTACCGTGGCGGCGAGATCAGCCGCGAGCACCTGTCACTCGTGACCAGCTGGCGCGACGGCAGGCGGCTGAGCGTGTTGCAGGCGGCGGAGGTCGACCTGTACCGGGGCTGGCGCCGGGAGGAGACAGGCAAGGGCGCGGCCCTCACCAGCACCGCCCTGACGGGGCGGCTGCAGGCGACCAGGTCGCTGGCGCTGACCCTTGGCTACGACGGCCGCGAGCCCGTGCGCACCTGGGAGACGCGTTCGCTGCCGGACAGCCTGTTCACCGAGGCCGGACGCAACGGCTGGCGCGGTGGCTTCGCCTGGCGCGGCGCCGGCGGCCTCAGCCTGGATGTGTCCGGCGGCCTGCGCCACGAGCAGCGCACCGGGGACGATGTCACCAGCTGGCAGGCCTTCGCCCGCGTACCGGCCCGCATGCTGCGCGTGGCTGACGTCACCGTCTCGACGCGCGGCTTCGACGGCCCCTGGCTGTCGGGTTGGTCGCCGAGCCTGCGCGCGATGCGTCAGGCCGGCGGCACGCGCTGGACACTGGAAGCAGGGCTGTTCTCCTACACGGGAAAGGCGGCCGACACGACGCGTGAAAACACCTGGGCCGAGCTCGGGCTGTCGCGCGGACTGGGCGCGGGCTGGGACCTGACGGGCTCGCTCCGGAACGACTGGGGCGACGACATCTCGGGGCGGCGCGTGTTTCTGGAGATGGGGCGGCGGTTCTAGGCTTCATGGTGGCGGTCGGTCGCCGGCAGCGGACGGCACGCGTCGAACATCGACGACGGGAAGCAGGGTTCGGATGGAAGCGGTCCTCATCTGGATTGTCATGCTCGGCCTCGCGGGGCTTTGCGTGCTGGTCTATGCGAAGCAGTTCCGGAACCGGCGCGCGGCCGACGCCGATCGACTGCGCCAGAACCAGGAACTGGGCATGGATCGCCCCGTCGGCCAATATCCGCTGATCGACGCGGGAGCCTGCATCGGCTGCGGCACCTGCGTGGCTGCCTGTCCCGAGCACGACGTGCTGGGCATCGTCATGGGGCGCGCGGTGGTGATCAACGGCACGCGCTGCATCGGCCACGGCCGGTGCGCCGAGGCGTGCCCCGTCGGGGCCATCCGCATCGGCCTGGGCGACATCACCAAGCGCGACGACATCCCGCTGCTGACCCCCGACGGCGAGACAACCGTGCCCGGCGTCTGGATTGCCGGCGAACTGAGCGGCTACGCCCTGATCAACAATGCCGTAGCCCAGGGACGCGCGGTGATGGCCGCGATCGCGCGTGCGCTCGGGCCGCGGCTGAAGGGACCGTCCGAGATCCTCGACGTGCTTGTTGTCGGCGCGGGGCCTGCCGGGCTCAGCGCCGGACTGGTCGCGGCGGAGTACGGCCTGAGTTGCGTGGTCGTCGACCAGCAAGGTGCCGGCGGCACCATCCTGCAGTACCCGCGCCGCAAGCTCGTGATGGTCCAGCCGGTGGAGATCCCGAGGATCGGCCGGCTGCCCAGGCACGAGTACATCAAGGAGGAGTTGCTCGAGATCTGGGAGCAATTGCATCGCGAGAGCGGCCTGGACGTGCGGATCGGTCCGCGGGTGACGGGCGTCAAGGGCCGGCGGGGCGACTTCACGGTGGAGTCCACCGCGGGGAGCTGGCGCGCGCGGCACGTCGTGCTGGCGCTTGGGCGGCGGGGATCGCCGCGGCGGCTCAACGTGCCGGGCGAGGACCTGGCCAAGGTGGCCTACAAGCTGATCGATGCCGAAGCCTACAAGGGCCGGCGGGTACTGGTCGTGGGCGGAGGCGACTCGGCAGTCGAGGCGGCGATGGGGCTGGCCCACCAGTCGGGCTGCGAAGTCACGCTGTCCTACCGCAAGCCCGAGCTGCTGCGCATCAAGCAGCGCAATGCGGAGCGTTTCGACGAACTGGTGGCGGCGGGGCGGATCGACTTTCGCGGCGAGACGAACGTGAAGGCAATCCAGGCCGAACGCGTCATCCTCGAAGGTCCGACCGGGCCGGTCGTCCTGCCGAACGACGAGGTGTTCATCCTGGCCGGCGGCGTACCGCCGTTCGGACTGCTGCGGGAGATCGGGGTCGCCTTCGGCGGCGACCAGGACGACGCGAGGCACCTGCGAGCCGCCGGGCCGGCAGCTGGCATGTCCGCGGGCGGGCAGCAAGGCGCTTGATCGCGCCGCTGCCGACCGTATCATGAGGGCCAACCCTAACCCGCGGGGGCGCGCTCCATGCCCGTCGAGATCCGCCACTCCGGCCCCTGGACCGAGCTCTGCCTGGACCGTCCGCCCCGCAACGTGCTGGACGTGCCGCTGCTGGAGGCGGTGCGCGACGCGCTGGACGCGCTGGCCGCGACGCCCGGCGGCGCGCCGCTGCTGCTGCTGCGCGCGAATGGACGCCACTTCTCGACCGGCTACGACATCGCCGACATCCCCGCCGAGATCTTCGATCCCGAACCCGCCGTGCGCGCGTCCCACCCGTTCGAGCAGGTGATGGCGCGCCTGGTCGCCTACCCGCTGCCGGTGGTCGCCCAGGTGCAGGGCGATGCCTGGGGCGGCGCGGTCGAGCTGCTGGCCTGCGCCGACCTGCGCTTGGCCGCCGACCACGCGCGCGTGGGCCTGCCGCCGGTGCGCCTGGGCCTGGTCTACAGCCACACCGGGCTGCGCCGGCTGCTGCGCGCGTTCGGGCCGGCGCTCGCGCGCGAGATGCTGCTGACCGGAGAAGCGGTGACTGCACAGCGTGCGCAGGCGGCGGGCTTCTTCTGCCGTGTCGCAGCGGCGGAGGAACTTGAGGGCGAGACGCGCGAGCTGATGACGAGCATCGCGCGCGGGGGACCCCAGGCGCTGCGCGGGACGCGGCGCGTGCTGCACCTGCTGGAAGAGACCGAGACCTTGCCGCCGGGCGCGCTCGCGGAGATCGCGACCTTGCGCCACGAGGCCCGCCACTCGGAGGACTTCACCGCCGCGCAGGCGGCGTTCCTGGCGCGGCGGCCGTCGCCGTTCGGTCCCTGACCCCTGGCGCTCCCGGCGCGGGGCTACGCGGAGCCGCTGAGCGCCCGCCCCGCCGTGACGCGCCCGGAATCGGTCAGCCGCAGGCGCTCGCCTTCCCGCACGACCAGGCCGCGGCGCACGGCGCCGGCGACCACGGTGCGCGTGAAGTCCGGGGTCCAGCCGACATGCTTGCCGTGCAGGTGGTCGATGCGCGCCTCGTCGTCCTCTTCCGGCTGGCCGGCGTGCTGCAGCAGGTGGATGGTCAGCATGATCTCGGCGAACGACCAGCGCTGCCGCCGCCGCCGCCGCAGTTCGGCCAGCAGGCCGCGACCGGGCGCCACCAGGTAGACCACCAGGAAGACGAACCCCACGCCGACGGCCATGCAGCCGGCGATGGAGGCATCGAGCCAGGTGGCCAGGGCCAGGCCCAGCGCGGCGGCCACCGTGCCGAGCAGGACCGCCAGGCCCAGCAGCGCACCGAGCCGGTCGGTCAGCAGGTAGGCGGCCGCGGGCGGGCCGACCATCAGGGCCACCACCAGCACGATGCCGACGGCGTCGAAGGCGCCGACGGCCGTCAGCGACACCATCGTCATCAGTCCGTAGTGGATCGCCACCGGAGCCAGGCCGAGCGATGCGGCCAGGCCCGGGTCGAAGGTGGCCAGCTTCAGTTCCTTGTAGAACACCAGCACCAGCAGCAGGTCCAGCAGGGAGATGCCGCCCATGAGCCACAGGTGCCGCGGGCCCAGATCGACGCCACCGGGTGCGAACCGGTCGAAGGGCGCGAAGGCCAGCTCGCCCAGCAGCACCGCATCGACGTCCAGGTGGACGTTGCCCGCCTGGCGCGCGATCAGGACGATGCCCAGCGAGAACAGCGCGGGGAAGACCAGCCCCATCGCCGCATCCTCGCGCAGGCGGCGCGTGCGCGTGAGCGCCTCGACCAGCGCCACCGTGAGCACGCCGGTGGCCGCCGCGGCGATCGCCAGCCACGGCGAGGAGAGGTTCCCCGTCAGGAAGAAGGCCACGACGATGCCGGGCAGGATCGCGTGGCTGATGGCGTCGGCGAGCATGGCCAGGCGCCGGAGCATGAGGAACGTGCCGACCACGGCGCACCCGGCCGCCGTGACGACGGCGATGGCCATGATCTCCAGCATCGCCGCGCTCATGGCGTGCCCTCGGCCAGGACCCGGCCGCGTTCCGCGCCGGCGGCGGTCAGGCGCCAGCGCCCGTCCGGATCGGCCTCCGCCAGTCCGGCGGCGGCCAGCTGCCGCAGCGCGGTGCGCACACCGGCGCGGTCGCTCATGGTCCGCAGCACGTCGACGGCATGGGGCGCGCGCGTGGGGTCGGGGTGCTGCGCAGCCAGCCGGTACAGGTCCGCCAGCACGCCGTCCGCCTGCGCCTGCCGGCGCTGGCTCGCCGCGCGCAGGACACCGGCCAGCCAGCCGTGCCGCGGCGCCGCCAGCAGGGAGACCAGGGTGATCGCCGTGATCGCCAGGATGATGGTAGGCCCGGTGGGCAGTCGCGGCACCAGGCTCGAGATGGTGGCGCCGGCCAGGCCGGCCAGCGCGCCGAAGGCCCCCGACAGCAGCACCAGACGGCCGAGCCGGTCCGTCCACTGGCGCGCGGCGGCCGCGGGGGCGACGATCATCGCGCTCATCAGCACGACGCCCACTGCCTGCAGCCCGGTCACGATGGCCAGGACCAGCAGCGAAGTCAGGACGACATCCAACGCCCGCACCGGCAGGCCCAGCGTGCCGGCGAACGCCGGGTCGAAGCTCAGGAGCTTGAACTCCTTCCACAGCAGCGTCAGCACGACCAGCACGACGATGCCCAGGACAGCCATGGTGACCAGGTCGTCGCCGACCAGGGCGGCGGCCTGGCCGAAGAGGAAGCGGTCTAGCCCGGCCTGACCGGCGCCCGCCGTGCGCTGCACCACCGACAGCAGCAGCAGGCCGAGCCCGAAGAAGGACGACAGGACCAGGCCCATGGCCGTGTCGGTCTTGATGCGCGTGGTCCCGACCACGAGCATGACCAGCAGCGCGGCGCCCCAGCCGGCCAGCGCGGCGCCCGTCACCAGCACAAGCGGTGCCTTGGCGCCGGTGAGCATGAAGGCCAGCACGATGCCGGGCAGCGCGGCGTGGCTCACGACATCGCCCAGCAGGCTCTGGCGGCGCAGCACCGCGAACGCGCCGAGCGCACCGGAGACCAGGCCGAGCGCCGCCGAGCCGAGGGACACCGTGCGCAGGGTGTAGTCGGCGTAGATCTCCCAGGGCGCGGTCATGGCCGGATCCGCCCGAATCCGTGCAGGAACTCGTCGTCGCCGGGAGCCGGGTCGGCCGGGTTCTGGCGCTGGAGGAACTCGACGCGGCCGCCGTAGGCCAGGCGAAGGTTCTCCGCCGTGAACGCCTCGGCGACCGGCCCGCTGGCGATGCGCCGCACGTTGAGCAGCGTGATCCAGTCGAAGTACTCGGTGACGGTCTGCAGGTCGTGGTGCACGACGATGACCGTCCGGCCCAGGCTGCGCAGCTCCTTGAGCAGGTCCACGATCGCCCGTTCGGTGCGCGCGTCGACGCCCTGGAACGGCTCGTCCATGAAGTACACCTGCGCGTCCTGCATCAGGGCGCGCGCCAGGAAGACCCGCTGCTGCTGCCCGCCCGAGAGCTGGGCGATCTGGCGCCCGGTGAAGTCCTCCATGCCGACCTTGACCAGGGCCGCCAGGGCCAGCTCGCGCTCCCGGGTCCCGGGCCGGCGCAGCCAGCCCAGCGTGCCGTAGCGGCCCATCATCACCACGTCCAGCACGGTGGTGGGGAAGTCCCAGTCGACGCTGCCGCGCTGCGGTACGTAGCCCACCAGCCGACGCTGTTCGGCGTAGGGACGGCCGTGGATCCTGACGCGCCCCGCGGCCGGGCGCACCAGTCCGAGGATGGCCTTGATCAACGTGGTCTTGCCCGCGCCGTTGGGCCCCATCACCGCCATCAGCTTGCCGGCGGGCACCTCGAGGTCGACGTCCCAGAGCGCCGGACGATCGCGGTAGGCGACCGTCAGGTCGGTCACCTCGACGGCGGCAGCAGGCGTGTCAGTCACGGCCGGCTCCCTCGCGCAGCGCGGCCGTGATCGTGGCCGCGTTGTGGCGCACCATGCCTGCGTAGGTGCCGGCCGGCGTGCCGGCGTCGCCGAGCGCGTCGCTGTAGAGCTCGCCGCCCAGCCGAACCTCGAAGCCCCGGGCGCGCACCGCCTCGCGCACCGCCTCGATGGCGCGGGTCGAGACCGAGGTCTCGACGAAGATCGCGGGGATCCGCCGCTCGGCGATGAACGCCGCGAGCTCCTGCATGTCGGAAGTCCCGGCCTCCGACGCCGTGGAGATGCCCTGCAGGCCGCGCACGTCGAAGCCGTAGGCGCGGCCGAAGTAGCCGAAGGCGTCGTGGGCGGTGACGAGCACGCGCTGTCCGTCGGGAATTGTCGCGAAGGTCGCGCGCAGCTCGGCGTCGAGCCCGTCCAGCTCCTGTTCGTAGGCAGCGGCCCGCGCGCGGTACGCCTCCGCGTGGGCGGGATCCAATTCGGACAACCGCGCGACCAGGGGCTCGATGCCCAGGCGCCAGAGCTGCACATCGAACCAGACGTGGGGGTCATGCGCGCCGGCGAACTCCGGCGGCGCGATCAGCCGGTCGACGGGGATCGCCTCGGCCACGGCCAGGGTCGGCTTGCGCGAGGCCAGGCCGGCCAGCACATCGCCCATCTTGGCTTCCAGGTGCAGTCCGTTGTAGAGGATCAGGTCGGCCAGGCGCAGGCGGTCCACGTCGCCGGCACTGGCCTTGTAGAGGTGCGGGTCGATGCCCGGCCCCATCAGCGCCGTGACCCGCACGTGTTCGCCGCCCACCTGGCGCGCCAGGTCGGCCACCTGCCCGGTGGTCGCCACCACCGACAGGCGACCGTCGTCGCGGACCGTGCCACCGGCACAGCCGGCCAGGATGATCAGGGCGCAAATCGCGAGTTTCGCGGGCATCGTGGTTCCTTCCTGCGGTCTGGACGGCATTCTGAACTACCGCGATCGCCGGCGCAATGCCGGTCCCGGGATCCGCTGCCCGTGCGGGTCGTGGGCCGGGCGACCGAGCCAGGCGTCGAGTCGATCGCTGACCTCGTCGGACAAGGCGTGCTCGAGCCGGTGGGCCTCGCGGTGGACGCGGTCGGGCGGCATGCCCAGGACGTCGACCAGGAACGTCTCGACCAACCGGTGGCGCCGCAGCACCTCCCGCGCGCGCAGGCGCCCCTCCGCAGTGAGGCGAGCGCCGCGGTAGCGCTCGTGCACCACCCAGCCGTCGGTGTCCAGCCGCTTGAGCATCCCGGTCACCGAGGGCCGCGCCACCGCCAGGTGGTCGGCCAGGGTGCTGGTGGTCGCGGCCTCGCCGGCGGTCTCCAGGCGCAGGATCGTCGTCAGGTAGTCCTCGACCGACTCGCTCAGCATGCCTGGCCTCCGGCCACCGCCGCCCGCGCGGCGGACCCTGCGCGCGGATCATCAGCGGCCTGAATTAGTTTAGCCTAATTTCGCTGGGCCCACGATAGCGCGATTCGGGGCGCCGTCAAGCCGGCCGCCGGTGCCAAGGGCTGCGAGGTGCGGGAAACGGGGGCGTGAGGGGAAGGTCAGGCCCGCTCGCCCAGCAGGAACTGCCGCGTCCGCACGGCGAACGCGTCGACGATCAGGTACACGCAGGGCACGACGACCAGCGTCAGCAGCGTCGACACCGAGAGGCCGCCCACGACGGCGATGGCCAGCGGCCGCATCAGCTCCGAGCCCTCGCCCAGGCCCAGCGCCAGCGGCAGCATGCCGAAGACCGTCGTCAGCGTCGTCATCAGGATGGGGCGCAGGCGCGTGACACCGGCCTCCACCACGGCCTCGGCCGGCGGCAGGCCGTGGTCGCGGCGGGCGTCGTTGACGTACTGCACCAGCAGGATGGCGTTGTTGACCACGATGCCCGCCAGCAGGATGACGCCCAGCAGCACCGGCGCGCTCAGGGGCGTGCCGGTCAGCCACAGGGTCAGCCCCACGCCGATCAGCGCCAGCGGGATCGAGACCAGGATCACCAGAGGGCCGCTCAGGCTCTCGTACTGCACGGCCATGACGACGAAGACGAGGAAGACCGCCAGCGCCGCCACGATCGCCAGGTTCCGCTGGTTCTCGCGCGCGGCCTGTTCCTCGCCGCCGAAGATGAGGCCGTAGCCCTCGGGCAGCGCCAGGTCGGCCAGGGTGGCGCGCGCGGCGCGACTGGCGGTGCCGATGTCGGTGATCTCGTCGTTCACGTCGGCCGTCACGCGCAGCTGCCGGTTCTGGTTGACGCGCAGGATGGTCGTGGGCCCCAGGCCCAGGTCCAGATCGGCGATGTCGCGCAGGTAGACCGGCTGCTGCCGCCCGGGGAACAGCGCGATGGCGCCCAGGTTCTCCGGGCTGGTCAGCGTCTCGCGCGGCAGCCGCACGCGGATGTCGTACTCGGAATTGCGGTCGGTGAAGCGGCTGACGACGGTCCCGTCCAGCGCCGTGCGCACCGTCTGGCCCACCTGGGCGGCGTCCAGGCCCAGGTCCGCGGCGCGTTGCCGGTCGATGCTGATGCCCAGCTGCGGGCTGGCCTCCTCGGTCGACAGCTCGAGGCGCGACAGGCCTGCCACGCCACGCAACCGCCGCTGCACCTCCTGGCCCAGGCGCTGCAGTTCGGCCAGGTCGTCGCCCTGCACCGAGACGGTGACGTCGCTGTCGGCCAGGTTCGTGCGCAGGCCGCGGATGCGCGGCGGCCGCACGGAGATCTGCCCGCCGGGGATGCCCAGCTCGTCGATCTTCCGCTGCAGCTCGGCCACCCAGCGCGCGGCCGGCATGTCGCGGCGCTCGGTGGACGGGGCCAGCTGGATCGCCAGCGAGCCGCGGCCGCCGCTGTTGGTGGTGGTGCCGCCGAACAGGAAGCCGCCGGCGGTCGTGAAGACGTGCTTCACGTACGGCATCTGGCGCACCAGGTCCTCGAGGCGGGACGCCACCTCGTCGGTGCGCTCGGGCGAGGTGCCCGGCGGCAGCCGCAGCTGCACCGAGACATTGCCGTCGTCGACGGCGGGCAGGAACTCGTTGCCGGCGCCCCGCATCAGCAGCGCCACGCCCGCCAGGCCCGCGAACGCAGCCAGCACCACCCAGGAACGCCGGCGCACCGCAGCGGTCAGGACGCGCCGATATCCCGCGGTGAACCGCTGCAGCCCGCCGTCGAAACCGACGATCAGGCGGTTGCGCTCCAGCCCGCTGGAAAAACGGACCCGGGCCAGCTGCGCGGAGAGCATCGGCACCAGCGTCAGCGCCACGCCCAGCGAAGCGACGATCGCGAACGAGATGGTCAGGATCAGCTCGCGGAAGATCAGGGCGGCCAGGCCGCTGATGAGCAGGAACGGCACCACCGCCGCCAGGTTCGTCAGCGTGGAGGCGACGACCGCCGACGTGACCTCCGCGGCTCCGTGGTGGGCGGCCGTCTCCGGGTCCTCCGCGTCCAGTTGCCGGTGCCGGAAGATGTTCTCGAGCATGACGATGCTGTTGTCGACGAGCAGCCCGACGCCCAGCGCCAGCCCGCCCAGGCTCATGATGTTCAGGGTCAGGCGTCCCAGCCCCATCATGGCCAGCGTCGCCAGCACGGCCAGCGGGATGGACAGTCCGATGATGACGGTCTTGCGCAGGCTGCCCAGGAAGAGGAGCACCGCCAGCATCGCCAGCGCCGCCCCGACCAGGGCCGCGTCGCGCACGCCGGCCACCGCGTTGCGGATGAACCAGGACTGGTCGGCGACGATCTCGTAGTGGATGTCGTCCGGGACGAAGCGCGACGCCTCCAGCTCCCGCAGCCGGGCTCCCACCGCCTCGGCGACCTCGACCGTATTGGCGTCCGGCTGCTTGCGCACCGACATCTTGACCGCCGGCACGCCGTCCAGGCGCGACCACAACCGCTGCTCCTGGTGCGTGTCGGTGACCTCGGCGATCTCGCTCAGGGGAATGCGCGCCGCGGTGCCGGGGACCGTCAGCAGCACCCGGCGGATGTCGTCGACGCTGGTGAACTTGCCGGTCGTCTTGCCGACGATCTCGAAGCTGGGCGAGGTGACGTTGCCGACGGCAACGTCCTGGTTCTCGGCGCGGATGCGCGTCAGCACGTCGGCGATCGTCAAGCCGTAGGACCGCAGCCGCTCCTGGTCCAGGGTGACGCGGATCTCGCGGATCAGGCCGCCGGCGACATCGACCGAGGCCACGCCCTCGATCGACAGCAGCTGCGGCTGCAGCCGCAGGTCCACCCAGTTGCGCAGGTCGACCAGGCCGCGGGTGGGCGAGCTGAAGCCGACCTCGAAGACGGGGATCTGGGATGGGTCGAACTTGCGGATGGTCGGCGGCTCGGCGTCGATCGGCAGGCGTGCCCGCGCGCGGTCCAGGTTCTTGGACGCGTCCTGCAGCGCGAAATTGACGTCCGTGCCGTAGTTGAAGTGCAGGTCCAGGTCGGCCACGCCCTCGGCGGTCTGGCTCTCCAGTTCGATCAGCCCCTCGGTCGTCGCCAGGTTCGTCTCGAGGATCTTGGTGACCTGCTCCTCCATCACCTCGGGGGCCACGCCGGGGTAGGCCACGCGTGCGCGCACCTGCGGGTAGATGATCTGGGGCAGCAGGTCCAGCGGGAGCTGGCCGGCGAAGAACAGGCCCAGCACGACGACCACCGATGACGTCGCCAGGACGCCGACCGGCCGCCGGATCGACAGGCTGGGCAGGCCGCCGTGCCGCCGCGCGCTCATCGCGGGCTACCGGCGCCGCTGCCGCTGATGCGGACCTGCGCACCCGGCCGCAGGTTCACGTGGCCGGAACTGATCACGCGGGTCCCGGCCTCCAGGCCGCCGGTGACCTCGATCCAGCCGTCGGTGGTCAGGCCCGTGGTCACGGGCCGTCGGGCCACGGTATCGGCCTGGACCAGGTACAGGTACGAGCCGCCGTCGCCGACGCCGACGGCCGTCACGGGGACCGCCAGCACGCCGAGCCGCGCCTCGAGGTCGAACGCGACCCGCGCCAGGAACCCCGGCCGCGCGTCGACGCCCGCCGGGACGTTGCCCAGGGCCACCTCGACCGGCACCAGCCGGCTGACCGGGTCGGCGCCGGGGAAGATGCGCCGGATGCGGCCCTCGAGCTGGACCTTTGGGTAGGCATCCAGGCTCACCGCCGCCGCGTTGCCTTCACGCAGGTGGACCACGTCCATCTCGGACACCTGCACGCGCACGACCATGACCGCGTCGTCGGCGATGGTGAACAGGGCGGTGTTCGTAGCCACGGCGCTGCCGCGCTCGACGCGCTTGGCCGTGACCACGCCGGCAGCCGGCGCGGTGATGCGGCTGAAGGCCACGCGTGTACGCCACAGTTCGACGTCGGCGCGCGCGATGCCATAGGACGACCGCAGGGCGTCCAGTTCGGACTCGGCGACCAGGTCGCCCGCCTGCAGGCTTTCGGCGCGGCGGAACGCGGTCTCGGCGTTGGCCAGCACCGCCTCGGCCCGCGCCAGTTGCGCCGACATCTCCCGCGCATCGATCTGCGCCAGCAACTGGCCGGCCGTAACGCGGTCGCCCTCCTCGACCAGGACCGACTCGAGGATGCCGGCGGACTGCGCGTTGACCGCCACCAGCCGTAGCGGTTCCAGCGGTCCGGTGACCGTCACGCTCCGGGCCAAGTCGTGCGGTGCTGCTTCCACCACGGCCACGGGCACCGGTCCGCCGCCCCGTCGCGCGGCGCTGCCCGCATCGGCGCCGCCGCTGCGCGAGCAGCCGCCCGCGCCGAGGGCTGCCATCACGGCCAGGGCAGCCAGGCCCGGGATTCCGGTCCGTGTCCGGTCGCGCATCGTCAGTCCGTCCTCCCGGGTTCAGAACGAGAAGCGGTCCGCGAACTCGAAGTGCCAGTCCCCGGCCTCGTCGCGCGCGGCCTCGAAGCGCAGCTGCCACGTGTCCAGGCTCACGTGCGTGCCCGCGCCCCAGGTGACCACGGGCGACGCGGGCTCCGCGCCGTCCCACCAGGCCTGGCCGCCGTCGACGAACGCATGCAGGCCCAGGCCCACCGACTCACCGCCGGGGGCAATGGGCACCATCACCAGCGGCAGGCGGTATTCGGCGGTCAGCAGCCAGCCCTCCTCGCCCTCGAGCGAGCCGAAGCCCGCCCCGCGCACGTGGTCGGGCCCGCCCAGGAACAGCACGTTGTCCAGCGGCGTCGGTGCGCTGACGCGGCGGCCCCAGGCGCGCAGCGCCAGCAGGTGCTTGCCGGCAGGCAGAGGCACGAAGGCGCGCGCGTCACCGGTGTACTCGTCGTAGTCGGCGAAGCCGTCGCCGTACCAGCGGGCCGCTTCCAGGAGCACCGCGGCGCCGCGGCGCGGGTAGTACGGGTTGTCGCGCGAATCCAGGCCCAAGCCCGCGGACAGCCGCCGGTGTCCGAGCGTGCCGGCTTCATGGTCGACCATGACGGCCAGGGCAGCGTCGCCTCGCGAGGGAAACGACCACTGGTACGGGTCGCGCTGCGTGAAGCGCCCTGCCGTCAAGTCCGCCTGCACGAAGAACGGGCCGTAGTAGTGCCACCGCGCGCCCAGCGATGCGTTCCACTTGCGGTAGCGCGTCGGGCGGAAGACGAAATCGGCCTGCTCACCGCGCAGCCCCACGGTGCCGGTCAGCCCACGCACGCCGGCCAGCCAGGGCACGCGCCACTGCGCACCGGCCAGCTGCAGGCGCCAGGCCGACAGCTCGAAGCGCAGCGTCTGTCCCCGGCCGCGCAGGTTGCGCTCCTCGAGCCAGGCGCCGGCCAGGTACTTGTGGCGCCGGCTGTGGCGCAGCAGCGGGCCGTAGTAGGTGGTCAGGTCCTCCTCGACCGTGACGCCCAGATCGACGCCGTCATCGTCGGTTGCTTCCACGTCGAGGTCCACCCAACTGAACCAGCCACAGTCCTCCAGGCGGTCCCAGGCGGCGTCCAGCCGTGCGGCATCCAGCGTGTCGCCCTCGGCCAGCGCCATGATCCGGCGCAGCATGATCTCCTGCGTGCGCTCGTTGCCGCTGAAGGTGATGCGACGGATCGGGCCGGTGTCGCCGGGAAGTGCACAGGCGGGGCGCGGGGGCGCAAGGGCCAGCAGGGCGGCCACGACGACCGTCGTCAACGCCTGTGTCGCGGCAAGCGGGAGCCCTGGGCGGCGCAGGCGCGTCCAGGGCGCAGGTCTTGTCGGCATGTGTCCGGACTCATCCCTGTTGCGGGGAAAGCACAGGCGCGGCGCGCGCGCCGTCCCTTTCAATGTCGCCGCAAACGGCCTGAATGTCCAGACTATGGCAGGCCAGCCCGCAGGGTGCGAGGTCCTCGGCGAGGTCCTCGGCGCGCAGCGCGGCGAGTCGCGTGTCCACGCCCGCGGCCGACCAGTCGCCGGGGCCGTCGATCGTCGGCGTTGCCAGGCGCGCCGCCACCGCCGCCTGCAGCAGGCGATCGGCCAGGGTCAACACCAGCGCGGGGTCGACGATCTCGGCGCCGGCCAGGAAAGCGTCGTGGAACGCGCCGACATCGGCCACGACCAGCCGGCCGCCGCCGACCAGCGCCACGTCGCCGGACGGTCCGCACCGCAGTGGCGCCGCGGCCGACCAGCGCAGGTCCAGTCCGTCGCCGAGGCAGAGGAACAGCAGGTGCCAGCGTGCGTCGACGCCGCCGGCCGCGCCTCCGACGTGCAGTTCGTGGCGGCCGGGCCCGAACACGGCGCGCAGGCGGCCTTCGCCCAGCAGCAGCGCGGACTGGCCGCGCAGCAGATGCAGCGCCAGTTCGCGCCCCTGCAGGAACGCGAGCGCCAGCGGGCCCTGCACCGGTCCGTCGGCGCTGTCGATCGACCAGTCGATCGGCGGCGCGGGATCCAGTCGGCGCGCGTTCATGTCGTCCGCCTGACCGGCTTGCGGAATTCCGATTCCCAGCCCAGTCCCAGCAGGTAGTTGCGTTCCTCGGTCAGCTTGTTGAACTCGCCCAGCCCGCGAGCCAGCCGTGGGGCGTCGCTCTTGAACCAGGCCGTGGCCGGCACGTCGGTGCCCAGGTTGTGCACCAGCGCCAGCGATTCCTCGATGATCAGCACCAGTCGCGTGTCGATCTGCTCGATCTCCGCGATCGTGCGCGCCGAGCCGCCGACCAGCGTGACCGTGCCCTCGCGGTCCAGCCGCCGGAAGATGTCGCCGATGCGCTCGACCAGCACGTCGACCACCTGCTCCATCTCACCGCTCATGATCTGCGACTTCTTCTCGACGATGCCCAGCAGGCGGTCGCCGCATTCCTTCAGCCGCGCGCCCATGGCGCGCCGGAACACGCGTTCGGCCGCCACCGCAGGGGCGTGCGACGTGTAGCGCGTGTACGCGGGCATCTTCTCCATGAGCGTGCCCATCTCGGCGAAGCTGAGGCTCGCGGCCGTGGTTCTGCCGGTGCGCGCTGCCTTCGTCGTGCCGGTCTGGCGCTGTCGTTCCATGGTGTGGCCTGCTCCTGGTGCGCGTGCTGCGTTGCCGGGTGCCCGATCAGGCTGCCTGAGCGTGGGAAACGGCAAGGAGCGTTCCACCGTCCCGGGAAGCGATGGGGATGTCGTGGCAACGTCGCGGAGGTGTTTCTCGGTCAACGGGTTAGCCGGCGATGGGGACGTCTGGAGGTAGCGGCTGCCTGCGCCGTGACGCGCAAAGGGCGGGCACCTTGCAAGGCCCCGCCCTTCTGCAGGTTGCGCGTCGCGGAGCGCTCAGGCCGGCGCGCGCCAGCGGCGCACGGGGTTGCCCAGCACCCCGAGCCCCTCGATCTCCACCGTCACCTGGTCGCCCGGCTTCAGGTACACGGGTGGCTGGCGGAACACGCCCACACCGCCGGGCGTGCCGGTGGTGATGATGTCGCCCGGCAGCAGCGTCATGTGGCGGCTGATGTAGCTGATCAGGTAGTCGGGCGGGAAGATCAGCTGGTCGGTGTTGCTGTCCTGCATCACGACCTCGTTCCACAGGCAGCGGATGCGCAGGCCCATTCCGAGGTCCGGCAGTTCGTCCGGCGTCGCCAGGAACGGTCCGCAGGGGCCGCCCGTGTCCAGGCTCTTGCCGCGGAAGAACTGCTTGTCGCTGTACTGCGCTTCACGGTCGCTGATGTCGTTGAAGCACATGTAGCCGCCGATATGCTCGCGCGCCCGCTCGCGCGCAATGGCGCGCCCAGGCTTGGCGATCACGAACGCGATCTCGGCTTCGGCGTCGACCTGGTCGAGCCCCTCGGGCAGCTCGATCGGTCCGCCCGGCGCCTGCAGGCAGGTGCTGGCCTTGCTGAACAGCAGCGGCGTCTCGGGCAGCGGCTTGTGTTGCTCGGCGGCGTGGTCCCGGTAGTTCAGGCCCACGGCGATGATCTTCGACGGCAGGATGACCGGCGTGGTCAGGAAGCAGCGCCGCAGGTCGACGAACGGCAGGCCCACTTCGCCGCCCTGCGCCAGGACGGCCGCAGCCCGCTCTGCGGCCGGCTGCAGGCGGTCATGCAGTGCGCGCACGATCTCGATCCTCGGGAGGAGTCCGTGCCAGTTCGTCAGCAGCGACGGGTCGGCCGCCAGCAGGTCCAGGACCAGGCTGTCGCCAACCAGCAGGCCGGGGCGGGGCCCCGCGCCCTGGGTGTACGTGATGAGTTTCATGGGATGCAGTATGCGCAGGCTGCTGCCGGGCGTCCACCCCGAAACGCGGCGCCCCGCCGGCGGGGGAGGGTCCGGCGGGACGCGCGTGGGTCTGCCGTAGCCGTGCTACTTCACTTCGATGCGGCGCGGCAGGCTGCGCTGCGTCTTCGGCATGACCAGCGTCAGGACGCCGTCGGCAAACGAGGCGCTGATACCGTCCGCGTCGACCGTCTGGCCGAGCGTGAACGAGCGGCTGAACGACACCGGGCCGGGGCGCTCGTGGCGGCGCAGCTCGTAGCCCTCGCTGACGCTCGAGCCCCGCTGGGCCTTGACCGTCAAGGTCTGGTTCTCGTGGCTGATCTCCAGGTCCTTCCCCGCCACGCCCGGCAGATCCATCACGATGCGGTAGTCCTTCTCACCCTCCAGAATGTCGGCGCGGGGGCTCAGCCAGACACCGGTCTCGGCCGGGTTGGTCGCGTCCAGATTGCAGGCGTCGAAGTTGGCGGCCAGGGCGTCCAGCATGCGGGTCACGGGCAGCAGGGTGTTCATGGTGTTCCTCCCGGTTCGGCTGTGTTATCTCTTGTGCCGGCCTTGGCGCCGGCGGCTTCACGTGCGTGACCCATCCAGATCAACCCGCGTGCCCGAACTCCCGAGCCGGCAGCCAAAAAGGCTTGAATTCATTGCACAGCAACAAGATAGATTTCTTGAACGACATCCGACCGACGCATCCGGGAGGCGTGCGGGCGTCCAGCCTGTCAGGCTTGTGCTGCCAATATGACACAAATGACAAACCCTATGTCCGACCTGTCATGACAATTCTGGCGGCCATCCTGTTGCTGGTGGCACCGACGGCGGGAACCACCGCTGGCGACCCCGCGATGCCGGACCTGCGCATCGGCACGGTCACGCTCGAGCGCGAGGACATCTTCACGCGCGCGGAGGTCGATTCGGCTTCCGGTGCGGTCGGCTTCCTCAAGCGCCTCTCCAACCGCCTGCATGCCACGACGCGGCCGCATGTGCTGCGGCGCGAGTTCCTCTTCCGCGAAGGGGACCCGTACCGGCCGGACCTGCTGGCCGAGACGGAGCGCAACCTTCGCGGGCTAGGGTTCCTGGCCGAGGCTACGGTGGCGCCCGTCGACACCAGCGCGGACGGGCGCGTCGACGTGCATGTCCTGACCCGCGAGTCATGGACGCTCGAGAGCGACATCACCTTCTCGCTGGACGCCGGCGGCACGTCGCGCTGGACCGCGCAGATGGCCGACCGGAACTTCCTGGGCTACGGCGTTACCACCGGTGCCGGGCTCGGCCGTGACCTGAGCAGCGACTACTGGAACCTCTGGTATCGCCAGCGCCGCCTGGCCGGGTCGGAACTGACGCTGGGCCTCGACTACGCGCAGCGCGCCGAGGGCCGGACGCGCCGGATCGACCTCTCGCGTCCGTTCTACGCGTTGGACGACGCGACCGGCATCGAGGCGCGAGCGTGGAGCAGCAATTGGCGCAACCGTTTCTACCTGAGCAACGGCGGCCCGGCGGGGGCCGACCCTGCGCGCGCAGCGAGCCTCTTCGCAGAGATCCCCTTCAAGGATGTCGGCTGGCAGTTCGGCCTGCAGCGCCGGCTCAGCGGCGAGGGCGCCGGTCGGGTGTGGCGGCTGGGCATCGGCGTGCGCGTGCAGGAGCGGCGCTTCGCGCCCGACGACCGCGCGCGCGCGTTGAGCGACGGCCGCACGGCTGATCTCGGCTTCCTCGACGACGACGGCACGCCGTACCGGCGCGCGCAGGGGACCAGCGCGTACCCGCACCTGTGGCTGCGCACGGTCAGCCGCCGCTGGGTCACCGAGCGCTACCTGCTGCGGTACGGCGGGCTGGAGGACATCGAGCTGGGCTGGGACGTCGATCTGCGGTTCGGCCCCGCCGGCGGCATGGTCGGTGCGACCACCGGCGATGGCCGCCAACGCTGGCGCTGCGAGGCGCTTGCTCAGCGCTGGCTGCCGCTGGGTCCCGGCTACGCGCTGCTGGTGGGGGTGGCCGAGGCCGATTTCGGCTCGGTCGCCGTGCGGACCCACCGCTGGAACGTCGTGGTCGGTTGGCTCACCCGCAGCGGAAGCCGCAGCACGCCGTGGCTGACCCGCCTGTTCGCCGAGGTTGGCGCCGGCGAGCGCCTGACCGGCGCCCGTCCGTTCCTGCTCGGTTCGGAACGCGGCCTGCGCACCCTGCCGGTCGACGGCATGGCCGGCGACCGCCTCGTGCGCGCCAACCTCGAGCTGGGGCGCGCCACCGGCGTGCAGCCGCTGGGCGTGTTCCGGCTGGGGGTGGCTGCCTTCTGCGGCGTCGGCTCGGCCTGGTGGGCCGACGAGGCGCGTTCGGCAACGGACCTGCGGCGCGAGGCCGGGCTGGGCCTGCGGTTCGGCCCCGTGCGCTCGGCCAGCGTCGAGACGGCGCGCCTGGACCTGGCTTGGTCCCTGGACGGTGGCGGGCCGGAACTGGTGGCCGTGACCGGGGGGCTCTTCTGAGCGCCGCGAACAGGCCCGGACCGCCGGGTCCGCGAGCGGACTTGATCTTTGCCGCCGCACCGTGCTATCCTGCCCGAGGCGATCCAGGATCGCCGCGTTGACAACACCACTGTGGTTCGACGATCAGCGGAAGTCCGGTGCGAATCCGGCGCGGCCCCGCCACTGTAAGCGGCGACGAAACCCGCAACACGCCACTGGGGAGACGACCCTTCGCGGTCAGGCCCCCGGGAAGGCGCGGGGAGTAGGACGACCCGCGAGCCAGGAGACCGATCTCGAATCCTGTCCGTGACCTTCGTGGGTGAGGTACGGTCATGTCGGTCCGAGGGCTCCGGTGCCTCGGGCGCCCTTGGCGCCCGTGCGTCCGTCCGCATCCCCTGCGCCTGCCCGGGCATCACGCGATCCGCTGTGCGGCAGCGGCCTTCTTCGCCGTCTGCGCCGGCGCGGCCTGTTCCGCGCCGGCCGAGTCCGCCGTCGAAGCGCCCCTGGATGCCGACGATTCCGTCGTCGTGGTGGCCGACACCCTGTTCATCTATGCCGGCCGGCCGGGCGAAAACCCGTTCCCCGCGACGACGGGCGTGGCGACGGTGGTCGACCTGGAGCGCCACACCGGCGCCGCCGACCTGGGCGAACTGCTCGCGCGCGTGGCCGGCCTGCAGGTCCGCCGCTACGGCGGCCTGGGCGCGCAGGCGGTGCCCTCGATCCGCGGCTCGAGCGGCGCGCAGGTGCAGGTGCTGGTCGACGGCCTGCCGCTGGCCGACGCGCAGAACGGCGCCATCGACATCGCGCAGCTGCCGCTGGAGCGGTACAAGTCGGCCGTGATCCACCGCGGCCTGGTGCCGGTCGGGTTCGGCGGCATCGGCGGCGCCGGCGCGATCAACCTCGAGACACGGGACGATGCCGCGGGCTCCGGTGCCCGCCTCTTCGTCGGCAGCCACGGCGACCTGGGCGGGCGCGCGCACGTTGCGACCGGCAGCGACGGCGGTGCGCGGCGCCTGTTGGTCCTCATGCACGGGCGCCGGCTGGACAACCGCTACGCGTTCGCGCCGCGCATCCCGGCCGCGCAGGTCGATCTCTATCCCGACACGACCTGGACGCGGGAAAACGCCGACTTCGCGGAGTGGGGCCTGTTCGCCAGCGGCGCGCTCGAGGGTGGACGCGGCCTGCTGCGCACCTCGGTCGGCGCCTTCCGTCGTGACGGCGGCCGGCCCGGCCCGTTCAACCTGCCGTCACCGCATGCGCGCGTGCGCCACGAGCGTCTGGACGCCCGGCTGGGCCTGGCCACGCCGTCGCGCAGCCTGGGCTTCGACCTGACCGTGGGCAGGCAGGACGGCCAGCTCAGCGACGAGCACCGCGAGGTGGGCCTCGATCCGGCCGGCGTGAACTTCACCGTCGCCGACGATGCGCTGGCCCGGCTGGTGTGGACGGGGTACCACGCGCTGGATCCCGCCTGGCCGGGACCGGTATGGCTGGGCCTGACCGCCGGCGCCGACGCGCGCCTGCAGAGCTACCGCGAGTCGATTGCCGGCACGGCCGCGCCCCGGCGGAACCGGCGGACGGCGTCGGTCTTCGCCAGCAGCACGATCGAGCTGCCGTCGTGGCGGCTGACGTTGACGCCGCAGTGGCGCTGGCAGCGGCAGCGCGACGACTTCCCGCCCGTGCCGGCGCTGCCGTGGCTGCCGGAGGAGACCGGTGTCGAGCACCGGCAGGACGCGGTGTCGCCCGCCCTCGATGCTGCGTGGGTCCTGGTGCCGGATCGCCTGCGCCTGACCGCCCACTGGCACCAGACCGTGCGCCAGCCCACATGGGTCGAGCTGTTCGGCCAGCCCGGCGGCATGGTCGGCAACCGCGCGCTGGTGCCGGAGGAGATCAACGGGCGCGACGCGGGCCTGAGCTGGACGCTGCCGGGCCACGCCGGCCTGGTGCGCGCGACGTGGTTCAGCCAGGCGACCGAGAAGACGATCCTCTGGTACGTCAGCGGCCTGGGCCAGTCCAAGCCGTACAACATCGGGCGCACCCGGACCGAAGGCGCCGAACTGGAAGCCAGGCTGCGGCATCGCGCGGTCGAACTGACGACCGCGACCACCTGGCAGGACGCGAAGCAGGGCGACGGCGCCGATCCGGTCTACCGCGGCAAGCGCCTGCCGTTCCTCAGCGAGTGGACGGCGTTCGCCGACCTGGCGCTGCAGCTGGGTCCCTGGCGTCCCGGAGCCACGCTGCGGTACGAGTCGGCCTCGTTCACCGACCTCTACAACGACCAGGACGCCCGCGTCGCCCCGCGCACGCTGCTGGGCCTGTCGCTGGCGCGCGCCTTTGACGGCGGCGTCTGGGGCCGGGGCAGACGGGCCACGGTCACCTTCGAAGTCGTCAACGTCACGGACCAGCGGCTCTCCGACGTGGAGGGCTACCCGCTGCCCGGCCGCACGGTGTCCGCGTCGCTGCATTGGCAATGAACCGCCCACGTCCAGGAGGAAGCCTGATGCACTCGATCATCGTCACCCGGTTGGGCAGGACCTGCGTGGCCGGTTTCATCGCCGCGCTCATGGTCGCGCCGGCCAGCGGGGCTGCGGCCCAGGACCGCGTGGCCGTCATCGCCAGCGACTTCAACTCGGTCGCCTATGTCACGGGGTTCGCCGTCGAGGCGCCCTGGATCGCCACGCCCGTGCCCGGCGAGCCGGTGCATCACGATGCCGTGCTGCGCTGGCACGACGGCCTGGCCTGGGTCGTCAACCGCGGCGGCGCCGACAACATCCAGGTGCTGGACCCGGCCGCGGGCTTCGACACCGTCCGGCAGTTCAGCCTCGGGCTGGGGCGCAACCTGCAGGACATCGCCTTCCGGGCCGACGGCACCGCCTACGTCAGCTGCTACGACACCGCCGAGCTGCTGCACGTCGACCCGGTGACGGGACAGGTCCTGCAGGTCATATCCACCGCCATGTTCGCCGATGCCGACGGCCTGCCGGAGACGGGCTGGCTGCTGGTGCGCGGGAGCCGACTCTTCGTGATCTGCCAGCGGCTGGATCGCGATGCCTGGTACGCGCCCGTCGGCGACAGCTATCTGCTGGCGCTGGACACCGCGACCAACACCTGGCTCGACTGCGATGCGGTGCAGCCGGGCACGCAGGGCATCCGCCTGGCGGCCAGCAATCCGTACATGCCCATCGGGACCGCCGGCAACCGCCTGCTGGTCGGCTGCACGGGCTTCTACGGCCTGCAGGACGGCGGCGTGGACGTGGTCGATCCCGACGGGCTGAGGAGCCTGGGCCTGGAGATCACCGAAGCGACGCTGGGCGGCGACCTGGTCGACCTGGAGGTGACCGGTGCCTCGCGCCACGTGATCGTGGCGGACGGCGGCTGGGTGACGCGGGTCAAGCGCTACGTGCCGGGTGGCGCGCCCACCGTGCTGTTGACGGGCCAGGCCTACGACCACGCCGACATCGCCTGGGACGGGGACTTCCAGCTCTTCGTGGCGGACCGTCGACTCTCGAACCCCGGCGTGAGGGTCCTGGACACCGACGCCGGGATCCAGCTCACGTCGGGCCCCATCGCCACCGGGCTGCCACCGGCGCTGGTGATCGTGCCGCCGGCCGGCGCGGCGGCATCGGTGGTGCCGGCCGTGGCCTCGCTGGCGATGGACCTGCCGTGGCCGAACCCGGCCAATCCGCTCACGCGGTTCGCCTTCACGGCCGCGCCGGCGCAGGCGGTGCGCCTGCGGCTGTTCGACCTGCGCGGTCATCTGGTCCGCGAGGCAGCGCTGGTCGCCGATCAGGACGGCCGCGGCACCTGGGAGTTCGACGGCCGCGACGCCGCCGGGCGCGCCGTGGCCTCGGGCGTGTACCGGTGCGTCGTGCAGTCGGCCGCGGGCTTCGCCGCGCGCAGCTTCACCGTCATCCGTTGACGGGATTCGTGGTTGCCAGACCGGGCACCGGTCGTTTATTCGTCGTGACAGGCAGGCGCGGCGGCCACGCGGTCGCCGCGCCTCCTGGCGATTCGACCGGCCGCGCCACACCGCACCCATGTCCCCGTTCCGGGAGCCTCTACTGATGTCCAGTTCCGCCCGCGCGAAGAACCCCGCCCTGCCCGAGTCCGTCAGCCCCCGTATGCGGGCGCTGGTCAAGGCCCGCCGCCTCAACAGCCGCAACGCCGACAAGCACTGGCTCTACCAGAACTCGGTGCAGAATCCGCAGGTCGAGGTGCCATTCATCGACCGCGTGTTCGCCAACGAGTTCGGGCGCAAGCCCAACCTGTTGCGCGAGGACTTCTGCGGCACCGCGCTGCTGTGCAGCTGGTGGGTGAAGGCGCGCGCGGACAATCGCGCCGTCGGCGTGGACCTGGACGGGCCGACGCTGGACTGGGGCCGCGTGAACAACCTAGCGCCGCTGGGCGCGAAGGCCGACCGCGTCACGCTCATCCAGGACGACGTGCGCGCGGTGCGCGCGCCGAAGGCCGACGTGCTGATGGCCTCGAACTTCTCCTGGTGGGGCTTCAAGACGCGCGACGACCTGGGCGCCTACCTGCGCAACTGCCGCGCCAGCCTGAAGCCCGAGGGCATCCTGGTCATGGACTGCTACGGCGGTCCCGAGGCGCAGGTGGTGCAGGAGGAGCAGAGAGAACTCGACGGCTTCACCTACTGCTGGGACCAGGACCACTACAACCCGGTCACCGGCGAAGTGCGCTGCCTGATCCACTTCGAGTTCCGCGACGGCAGCCGGATGAAGAAGGCCTTCACCTACGACTGGCGGCTGTGGCAGGTGCCCGAGACCTGCGACCTGCTGCGCGAGTGCGGCTTCAGCCGCGTGATGGTCTACTGGGAAGGTACAGACAAGGACGGCGAGCCCAACGGCGTGTTCCGCGTCAGCCTGAAGGGCGACGAGGCGCCGGCGTGGGTAGCCTATATCGTGGCGGTGCGGTAGCGCCGGCGCCGCGTTCCGAGGACGGCCCCGCGGCCGCTGCTGAAGGTCACTCCGCATGACGACAACGCCCGGTCATGTCCTGGTGCTGGTCGACCATCCGAACCTCGACCTGCTCCTGCTGCCGCTGGTCGGGGAACTGGCCGGACGCGGCCACCGCGTGGAGGTGCTGGTGGTCGAGCACGGCCGTTCCCACCGCCTGCGCGAAGCCGGTGTCCAGCCGTCGACCGATCCCGCTGCATTCGAGGCGTTCCTGGCCGCATCGGGTCCGAAGCTGTTCGTGACGGGCGCCGATCTGATCCCCCAGCACGCGCTGGGCGTGCGTTGCGAGATGCTCTGCCGCGCCCACGGCGTGCCGTCACTGGCCCTGGAACACGCGCCGTTTTCGCTGGGCCACGACGACGGCTTCCCGCCGCATCTGGCGTTCGGCGCCGACGTCATGGCGCTGGTCGGGGATGAGGACGCCCGCCGTTACGCCGCCTTGGGCCTGGACCCGCGCCGCCTGGTGGTCACCGGCTCGCCGGCGTTCGACCACCTGGCGGTCGCGCGCGAGACTTCGAGTGGCACGCATGCCGAAGCCGTTGCCGGCGTCACCGTTTTCGGCCAGGGACACACCTGGGTGGGGCCGCACAGCAGCCAGCGGCAGGATCCACAGCGCTGGCGGGCCGAACTGGCGGCGCTCTACGGCGCGCTGGCATCGCGGTTTCCCGGCGCGCCGATCCGCGTCAAGCCGCACCCGGCCGAGCCGGCGCACGGCACCGACGCGCTGTACGTGGACGCCGTGCCGCCGGAACTGGCCGGCCGCGTCGAGGTCCTGTCGACCGACAGCGACAACGTGCCGCTGATTCTCGCCAGTTCGCTGGTGATCAGCTTCTCCAGCAGCGTGTGGCTCGAAGCGCGCATCCTGGGTCGCACGGCCGTCTTCTTCTCCCTGCAGCCGCGACTTGGGCGTACGGCCGCCGATATCGAGGCCATGGGCGGCCTCTGGCTGCCGGGGCGCACGCCCGACTTCGCGGCGCGCCTCGAGCCTCACCTGGATCGGCTGGCGGCGGAGGCGCGCGTGCCCCGGCCGGCGGTCGGCGCCGTCCTGGACGCGTATGCCGGGCCGGTCGACGGCCGGGCCACAGCGCGCGTGGCCGAACTGGCCGAGCGCCTGCTGCGCGAAGGTCCGCCCGACGTTGAGCGCCCCGATCTGGTCTTCGACGATCCTGCCAGCCGTCCACGCCAGTTGCGCCCGCAGGTCGGCTACGCGCGCTATGTGCACCTGCAGGCCCTGGCGGACGAGGTGATGGGCGCCGGCGTGGAGCAGCCCGTGGTGCTGGAACTGGCGCCGTCCGGCTCGGACCTGGCTGCACACCTGCCGCTGGCATTCCACTTCCGGCGCGAAGGTCTTCTGGCCGGCGGCGAGCCCGTGCTTCCGAAGCATGGCTACTTCGACGTGGTCGTGGCGCCGAACCTGTGGGCGGAGGGATTGCCACCCAACCTTGCGCTGGAACTGGCCTCGATGCTGGCTCTGGCACGCCGGCGCGTGGTCTTCAGCCTGGTCGCCGACGCGATCGACGAACTGCAGGAAGCGGTGGCCAACCTGCTGCCCGCCGACGAGCAGCCGGACCCGCTGCCGCGCTGCCGGCCGTCGCTCGACATGCTCACGACCCTATGCCGTACCACGGGAGCCCAGGTACAGGTCAGGTCGATCCAAAACGGAGCTTCCTTCGTGCAGGCGCTGCTGCTGGATCACCTCGGTCTGGATCCGGATTCGCTGTGCGCGGCCCGGCGTACGCTGCAGGCGGTGGCGTACCCGCACGAGAAGCGCGAAGGCGGCGTGCGGCTGGTTTTCACGCTGAGCAGGCAGGCGGGGGCGGCGGGGGCGAACTGACGGACGGTGATCCGCACCGGCTTGCGGCGGCGTGCGCCGGCACACGCGGTCGTACCAGCGGCGATTGCCGGTGCCGCTCACCGCAGCAGGGTCATCCGTCGGACCAATCCGACGCCGCCGGCCCGCAGCCGGCAGAAGTACACCCCGGATGGCGCCGCCGCTCTGGCCTCCGTCTGTCCATCCCAGATCCGTTCATGGAAGCCGGCGGCCAGCGGACCCGACGCCAGGGTGCGGACGTGACGTCCGCGCAGGTCGTAGATGCGAAGCTCGACCGGGCCCGCCTGCGGCAGCGCGAAGCCGATCGACGTCCGGGGGTTGAAGGGATTGGGCCGGTTCTGCGCCAGCGCCACGACGGTGGGCCGGGGCGGCTCCTCCCCGGAGACGTAGTCCTTCACCTCCATGACCAGCGGCACCGTGATGATCGGGTGCTCGATGTCGTTGCTCTGGAACGTGAGCTGGCCGTGGTGCAGCCCGGGCAGCACGCCGGCCGCATCGAAGGTCAACGTCAGGTCCGCGCTGCCGCCGGGCGGGATGTTGCCCGACCACGGCGAGACCGCCGCCCAGCGCGGCTGCCACAGCCGGATCGCCAGGCCGTCGTGCAGGTAGGGCGCGTTGTAGGCCACCTGCAGGCCGACGGTCTTGAGGCTGTTCTGGATGCCGACCGTGGCGCTGTTGGTCGCCGCGCCGCTCACCGACAGGTACTGGAACGTGATGGCGCCGGAGGGCGAGACGATGATCTCGAACTTCACCGGCGTCGTCGTGTAACGGCGCATGACCCGGTCCCACTCCACGACCAGATTGCCGTCCACGACGTCGTACCAGATGTCCCCCGAGCCCATGGCCGAGAGGTCCAGGTCGTCCCAGAACGCCGCGATCCCGCAGGCGCCCAGCGACTGGCTGGGAATCGCGTAGTTCCCCACGGTGGAGAAGCCGCTGTTCACCAGGCAGATCCAGCCGTCGGAGTTGACCTGGAAGGTGCTGCTGCTCTGCCCGTACATGTACACGGGGAACCCGATCGGGAGCAGGGACGTCATCACGTCGGTGCCCCAGGTGAGCGCCGCCGTGCCGGTGTAGGCGATCTCGATCCACGAGAACACCGGGCCGCCGGGCGCGTCGCTGTCCAGCCAGCGGTAGCCGGCGGTGTCGGGACCGCCGCTGCCGAGCGGCACCGCGCCGGGATCGCCGTCAGCAGCGGAGTCCGGCACGGCCTGCGCGGCCTTCACGGTCGCCGGCACGGCCTCCTTGTCCGCACTGGCGACCGCGACGTTCCAGATCAGGACGCCTTCGCCGGTGTTCCGCACGCGCACGGTCGTGGTGCGCTCCTGCTCCGGCTGGACGATCAGGTTCACGGCCGTCGTCGGGAACTCGGCGCTGCCGGCAGGCTGACCCGTGCCGGACAGCGGCAGGCTCATCACCGGCCGGGCGGCGCTGTCGGTCGTCAGCGTCATGGTCCCGGTCACCGCGCCGGTCGTCGACGGCAGGAACGTCACGCCGATGCTGCGGGAGGAACCGGCCGCCACGCTGAAGGGCAGGCTGGCATCGGTCGTGAAGACCGGCGCGTCCGCCTCCAGGCCGGTGACCAGCAGCGGCGTGCAGCCCAGGTTTGCCAGCACCAGGGGCAGGGTCGTGCCCTGACCCAGGTAGGAGGTGCCGAAGGCCAGGTGGGCCGGCGAGAGACGCGTGTCCGGGCCGCCCTCGACCGCCAGCGTCACGGGCACGCCGAGGTCGGGCGTGTCGGGGTCGTTGCTCAGCACGTGCAGCGTGGCCTCGTGCAGGTCCCCGCACAGCGCGCTGGCGTCGAAGTCGAGCGAGACGGTGGCACTGGCACCGGCGGTGAGCGTCCCGGACGTCGGTGCCGCAGTCAGCCACTGCTGCCACGCCTCGAAGCGTACGGCAAGACCCGGCCGCGCATACCGGCTGTTGAAGGCAGCCTGCACGCCGATGCTGCCGGTGTGGTTCTGGATGCCGATGGTGGCGCTGTCGTCCGTCACCGGCACCGTCTGGTAGTGGAATTCCACGCGCCCGCTGGGGTACAGGTGGACCTGGAACGAGCAGAGCCCCCCGACCACGTCCCGCGGCACGTTCTTGAACTCGACGATCAGGCGCTGCCCGTCGTTACGGTAGTAGACGCGGCCGCTGTTCTGGAAGAGCGTCAGGTCGTCCCAGTACGGCGCGACGACCGGCAGGGACCAGCCGCTCGGCAGCGCCAGGTTGCCGTAGGGCAGCGTCGAGGTGGACGTGAAGGCGATCCAGCCGTTGCTGCTGACGCGGAAGGTCGTGTACTCGCGGCCGTAGAAGGGGAAGCTGAAGCCGATCGGGAAGGGCCCGCTGACGTTGTCATCGCCGGTCAGCTGCGCCGATGTCCCGGTGGTCTGGATCTCGATCCAGTTGTAGGCCGGCCCGCCGGTGGCGTCGCCGTCGACCCACCGGTAGCCGTAGGCGTCCGGGCCGCCGGCGCCGAGGGTCGTGCCGGCCGTCGAGTCCGGGACGGCAGCCCCCTGCGCCACCGCCTGGTCGGCCACGGCCGGCGCGGAAGCGTCCGCTCCTGCGGCGGCCGCACCGGCATCGCGCACGTAGGCGATCGCGGGGATGCTCCACGTCAGCGGCGCGATGCCCCGGTTGGTGATCGTCAGCTGCCGCGTCGCGGTCCCGCTGGTCGGCAGCGCCTCGGCGAAACCGTCCGGCGTGACGGCCACGTCCGGGATGAATTCACCGGAACCGCTGAGCGCCAACACCAGCGCCGGCACCTCAGGATCGTTGGACGACAGCGTCAACGTGCCGACAATACTGCCCGGCGCCAGCGGCGCGAACGTCACCGGCAGCACGGTCGACGCCGCCACCTCCAGGGACAACGGCAGCGGCGCCGTGCAGGAGAAGCCGGCGCCGGCCACGGACACGTCCGTGATGGTCAGCGGCGCGCAGCCCTCATTGGCGATGCGCAGGTCGAGCGTCGCGGACTCCGTCAGCCGCACCGGGCCGAACGCGAGGCTGTCGGATGCGACCACCAACTCGGGCGTGCTGGCCAGGTCGAGTCCCACCGGTACCACCACGTCGGGGCGCTGCGGATCGTTGCTGAGCACGTGCAGGCTCCCGTCGAACCGGGTCCCGCACAGGCCGGCGCCGTCGAACGTCACCTTCACGTCGAGCTTCGCTCCGGCGGGCACGCTACCCGCGGCCGGAGAGACGTCCAGCCACCGCGGCGGCGGCGAGATGCGGATCGCCAGCTCGTCGTGCGCATAGTCCTCGTTGAAGGCGATCGTCAGGCCCTCGCGGCCATCGCCGTCCTGAAGGCCAATCGTGGCACCCACGGAGGCCGGCACGGGCAGCGTCCGGTAGGCATACTCGACGACGCCGGTGGGGTAGAGGCGCATCTGCATCGTGAACCGGCCGCCCCCATCGACCCTTTCGACACCGGTGTACTGGACGATCAGCCGTGTTCCGTCATGGAGGTAGTGGCAGGCGCCCACCCCGGTGACCATCTCGTCCCACAGCAGCGCCAACAGGTTGCCCGAGGCGTGCGGCGACGGCAGCGTGACGTTGGCGCCGGTCGTCCAACCCGAACTCAGGCTGATGCAGCCGTGGGTGCTGACGGCGAAGGTGGTGAAGATGTTGCCGTAGTAGGGGAACGTGAAGCCGATCTCGAACGGGCCCTGGTTCGAGTCACCCACCAGTTGCACCGCCGTCCCGGTGGCCGTGATATCCGTCCACGTGAACAGCGGGCCGCCCGGCGCATCGCTGTCGATCCAGTCGTAGCCGTAGCCATCCGGGCCGCCGGAGCCGGCCTTGCCCGCCGCGGTCCGGTCCTGCGGGATCGTGAAGTCGAGCACGCCGGGTCCCGGATTGCCGATGGTCAGCGTCCGCGTGGCGAGCTCGCCGGGAGCCGCCGCCGCCGCCAGCACCGATGGTGTCACCGCGATCGCCGGTGGTGGCTGCAGCGTCGCGGACGGGCTGTTCGACAACGGGCCCAGGTTCCCGTACTCGTCGCGCGCCCGCGCCGCGAACCAGTAGGTCCCCGCAGCGGCCAGCCCGTCCACGCGCATCGAGCAGCCCGTGCCGGCCGTGACGGGCGGCGGCGTTCCCGGTGCCGGCGTCGCGGAGTTCCAGGCGGCTTCGTCGACGAGGGGCTGCGTCGCGAACCGCACTTCGTAGCCATCCAGCTGGCGGTCATCGCCCGGTGAGGTCCAGTCCAGGGTGACCCAGTTCGAGGCGATCCCTGCCACCGCCAGGTCGCCGATCGCGGGCGGTGGCACGGTGTCGGGATCGGCGATCAGCTTGCGCAGGTTCAGGCGGCCACCGGTCGCGCAGAGCCCCGCCAGCGCCGGCACCTCGTCGTGCCCCGCACCCAGCAGCCGGGCGCGGCCCTCGTCGACCGTGATCTCCGGGAAGCGCCCGCGCAGCAGCGCCAAGGCACCCGACACGAACGACGTGGCCATGGAGGTGCCCGACAGGTACATGTAGCCGCCGTTGCGGATGGTCGACCAGATCCGCACGCCGGGAGCCGCCAGATCGACCGTTGTCGCGCCGTAGTTCGAAGACCAGGCATATTCGTCCGCACGGTGGTCGCGGCTGTCGGACGCCATCACCACGATCACGTTCGGGACCCCGTAGCTGGCGGGGTAGTACGGCCTGTCGTCGTTGTCGGTGCCCTCGTTGCCCGACGAAGCGACGAAGAACACATCGGCCGCATACGCGGCGCCGAGGGCGTCCAGCAGCGCCTGCGAGAAGGCCCGATTCCCCCAGCTGGCATTGATGACGTCCACCCCCGCGATGATCGCGTACTCGATCCCCGCGATGGCATCGGAAGTGGAGCCCGAACCGCTTGAGTTCTGGAACTTCAGCGGCAGCAGACGGACACCCCAGGCCAGGCCGGCCGCGCCCTGTCCGTTGTCGGAGATCGCGCCGATCGTACCCGCGCAGTGCGTGCCGTGGCTGTTGTCGTCCGAGGGATCCGCGTCGCCGTTGCGGAAGTCCCAGCCGTGCACGTCGTCGACGTAACCGTTGCCGTCGTCGTCCAATCCGTTGGCGGCGATCTCGCCCGGGTTGGTCCAGAGATTCCCGGCCAGGTCCGGGTGCGTCAGGTCCATACCGGTGTCCAGGACCGCGACGATCACCGACAGGGCATCGGTGTGAACATCCCAGGCTTCGGGGGCATCGATATCGGCGTCCGGCGTGCCGGCCACGGAGCCGACGACCTGGCCGGTGTTGTGCAGGCCCCACTGCTGCGGCAGGAGCGGGTCGTCGGGAGTGGTCGCCATGCTGAGCAGGTAGTCGGGCTCGGCATAGGCGACACGCGGGTCGGTGGCCAGCGCGGTGGCCGACCGCAGCGCGTCGAGGCCGGGTTCCAGCTGCCAGTGTTCGACGCCGCTGGCCGCGAACGACCGCAGCCGCCGGCCGGGGACCAGGGCGGCCTTGTCGGCGGCGGCGACGCCCGGCTGGAACCTGACGAGCAGCGCGCCGGGGGCGTACTCCGGCGACGGATCGGCCGCAGTTGCGGAACCGGCCAGGCAAAGGGCTGCGAAGAGCCCACCGATGGCGAAGGTGCGTCTCATGATCCTCGGCTTTCGTGTAGGATCATAGTACAGAAAGCGGTCCGGATGGTGGGAAAGCGCGGCCGAAATCGCGGTCAGCGACCGTTCCCCCGCCTGGCCAGCACGGTCAAGGTCCTGCCCAGACCCAGTTCGCCCAGCGCCCGGTACACCTTGCCCAGGAGCGCACCCTCGCCGGCCGCGTGCAGCGCCTGTTCCATGGCCATGCGGCGGCTGTGGATCACCTTGCCCAGGGCTGGCTCGGCCAGGTAGTCCTCGCCCATCAGCGCGAACATCTCCAACGGGAAGCTGGCCAGGTGGGCGCACGGTTCGAAGCCGTGCCGGCGCAGCAGCGCCTCCAGGTCGGGGCGATCGAAGTAGTTGAGGTGTTCGCGCGGGGAGACCCACCAACGCGCGTGGCCGCGCAGGCGGACGAGCGCTTCCTGCAGCGCGTTGAAGTCATTGGGCACGGTGACCGAAACCAGGCCACCTGGCGCCAGCGCGCCGCGCGCCGTGTCCAGCAGGGCCGCGGGGTCGGGCACGTGCTCGAGCACGTTGTGCAGATGCACGACGTCGACGGGCTCCCGTCGCGCCACGGCCGCCGGCGTGAAGAAATCGTTGATGACATCCTGCCCGAGTACCTGCCGCGTGTGCTGCGCCGCGGGGCGGCCGGGCTCGACACCGACCGTGCGCCAACCGCGCTCGGAACCGTACTGCAGGAACCAACCGGGTCCCGAGCCGACATCCAGCAGCGAACACCGGCCTGCCGGCAGCAGTTCCTCGAACAGGTCGTACTTGGCGCCGAACTCCAGGCGCCACCAGGCCAGGTTGGCCCGCTGGCTGGCGATGTAGTTCGCGTGGAGCGAGCCGTAGAAGTCCTCGGTATAAAGCTGGTCGATGGTGGCCGGATCCGGCAGGGGGGTCACGTGCCGGAACCCGCAGCGTCGGCACGCGATCACATCCACGCCGTGCTCGCGGGCGACCACGGGGCCGCCGTGTGCGGACGCCGTCGAGGGGGTCGCCGGCTGCCCGCCATCGTGTTGCTGCGCAGGATCTTGACGGTTATCGGCCGCGGGCTCGGCAAGGTGTTCCAGCCAGGTCGACATGCAGCGGCTCCGTTCCGGCAGCGGGCGATCCAGGCGGACCGGCCCCCGGCGGGGGCGGTCCCGGGAGATTCCGGTATCAAGGACGGTGCCAATCCCGGTCCGGAGGGCATGGGCTCGACACTTGCTTGGCTGCGCCTGTTTGCCGACGCCGGCCCGCATCCCGGGCCGCCATCCGGAGGAGCCCAGGCATGCCCCAGTTCGTGACCGCGCCGGACCTGCAGCGAGGCACCCTACCCGACGCGGCGCCGGCGCCGACGCCGTCCGCCGGCGCCTGCGCGCTGTGCGGCGCCGTCGGTACCGAGCCGGTCGCCGAGCAGGTCGTCCCGGACCTGGCGCCGGCGCCCGACCGCTCGGAGTGGCCGATCCGCTCGCTGGTCTACCACGGCTGCGCGCGTTGCGGCACCGTCTCGCAGTGGCCGCTGCCGGACGCCGCGGAACTCGATCGCTACTACGCCACGGTCCGGATGGCGCGCCACGTGCCGGAGGCGGCGGTGGCCAAGCAGATCGTCTACGAGGATCGCCTCGAGTTGCTGCGCCGCGTCACCGGCCTGGGCACCGGTACCTGCCTGGAGGTCGGGTGCGGCAATGGTCTGCTGCTCGAGCTCATCGCGCGCCGCTGGGGCCTGGCCGTGCACGGACTGGAACCGTCGTCGACGTACGACACGCGGCCGGACGTTCCCATCGCGCGCTGCACGTTGCAGGACTTCGCGCCGCGGACGCTGGGATGGCCCGGGGTCTACGACCTGGTCTACTGCCGCCACGTGCTGGAGCACGTGACCGCGCCGGCGCTGTTCCTGCGCGACCTGTCCGCGCTGGTGGCGCCCGGCGGCTGGCTCTATGTCGAGGTTCCGTCGTCCGCCCTGCACGCCACCGGTGGGCTGCCGGCCAGCGGGCAGAACATCCATGCCGTGCACCTGCATCATTACGCGGGACCGGGCTTGGCGGCGGCGCTGGCCGCCCGCGGGCTGACCGTGACGCACCTGGAGGACCGCGATATCGGCCGCTATCCGTCGCTGTGCGTGGCGGCGCGGCGCGGGTTCGATGCCGTGACGCAGTTCCGCGCACAGTTGGATCGGCAGCAGGATCGGTTCGCGCGCGCTGCGGTTCGCCTGGCCGCGATCCTGCAGGAGGCCGCCGGCGCGCCGGTCGTCGTCTGGGGGGCCGGGGCCGACCTGGGGCAGGTCCTGCCGCTGGTGCCGGCGGCCGTGCGGAAGGGTCTCCGGTTGTACGACCGCAGCCCGACCAAGCAGGGTCGGCGCCTGTTGGGTGTGCCGATCCTGGACGACGCGCAACTGGCGGTGCTGGGCCCGGTGCGGCTGGTGGCCGGCTGCGGCAACCGGACGCTGGTGGACGATATCCTGGCAGAGGCGGCCGAACGCTTCCCGCAGGCGGCGGTGTGTGAACTGTTCGAGTCCCGGAGGGCCCCGTGACCGCTCCCTTGACCATCCTCTGCGCTGGGGCCTACGGCATCCGCAACGCGGGTGACGACCTGCCGCTCATCGCCCTGATGGAGGGAATGCGCGCCGCGCTGCCCGATCGCGAGCTGCGGTTCCGCGCGCTGTCGCGTCATCCCGACGATGAGGACGCCCGGCTGCTGGGCGCCGAACTGGTGCCCAACCTCGAATACGAAAGCGGCGCGGCGGCGCGTGGCCGCTGGTTCCGCGGGCTTAACCCCGATGACGATCCCGAGCCGTTCGCACGCGTGCAGGCCGAGATCGCCGGTTGCGACCTGCTGGTGCTGGGCGCGGGCAATGCCCTGCTGGATCAGACCATCGGCCTGCTGCGCGGTCCGGTGCCGCTGATGTCGCTGTACGGCTGGCTGGCTCGGCTGCATCGTCGTCCGGTGATGCTGTACGGGATGAGCGTGGGGCCGCTGCGTACGGCGTGGGGCCGTGACCTGTCGCGACAGCTCATCGCCGATGCGACGGTGGTCACGGTGCGCGACTGCGAGTCGTTCGCGCTGTGCAGGGAGCTGCTGGACCGGCCGCGCGAGATCCACCTGCTGCCGGACGCCACCTTGGCGGTGGCGCCGCCGGCCCCCGATCGTGCGCGCGCCGTGCTGAGCGCCGAGGGACTGGCTCTGCCTGCGGGTCGACCGGTCATCGCGCTCGGTCTGCGCGATCTCTCGCGGCCGCTGGGCGCCGAGGCGGGATTGCGCCAGGAGGAGGCCGTGCTGGGCCTGCTCGAGCGTTGGCGGGATCGCGCCACGTTCCTCTTCGTGCCGCAGTCGACGTACCGCGAGGACGACGACCGCGAGCTGGCCGAGCGCCTGGCCGCGCGCGCGCCGGACGGCTGTGCCTGCCTGGTCGTACGCGGGCGGCATCACCCGCTCGATCTCATCGCCCTCTACGGAATGGCGGCGACGACAGTGGCCAGTCGCCTGCATGGTGCGGTCTTCAGCGCCATCGGCGGCACCCCCCCCCTCGGGCTGGACTACCTGCCCAAGATGCACGGATTCCTGGACCACCTGCCAGGGTGCCACGAGCGCGTGCCCCTCGAATCTCTGACTGCCGACACGCTGGACCGCGGCGTGGCGACGCTCCTGGCCGATGACCGGGTGCGGCGGCGTCGCTTGGCGGCACGGGTTGCCGACCTGCGGGCCCAGGCCGCGCGTTACGCCGAACTGGCGGTGGCCGAGGGACTGCAGCTGCCGGCACAGCAGCAGGCGGCGGTGAAGCCATGAGGATCGTGTTCTTCATCGCCTCGTTGCCGGAGGACGAACTGCACCGCCACCAGTTCCCACTCGGCCCCGGCTACGTCGGCGCCTGGTTGCAGCGTGAGTTCCCCGACCTGGACGTCCGCATCACCGCGACGCCGGACGAGGTCATCGCCCTGCGGCCGGATCTGGTGGCCATCAGCTCGGTCACGCAGTGCTACAACCAGGCGCGGCAGGTGGCCGCGCGCGTACGATGTGAACTGGACGTCCCGGTGATCCTGGGAGGCTACCACATCTCGGCCCTGCCGCAGCGCCTGGACCTCGAGTTCGCGGCCGGCGTGCTGGGCGAGGGTGAGCTGCCGATGACCGAGCTGGTGCGCTGCTTCCGCGAGACGGGCGCGTTCCCCGCCGCGAGGCTGGCGGTCGTGCCCGGCATCTGCTGGCGCGAGGGGTCCGGTCGCGACGACGTGCGCATCAACCCGCAGCCGCCGCGCATCCCGCCGGACGACCTGCCGCGCCCGTTGCGGAACATCTCGCGCGGCGCGCGCAACATCGTCATGTTCAGCTCCCGCGGCTGTGCCTACCGCTGCGAGTTCTGCGCCTCGACCCGCCACTGGGGTCGGCTGCGCAACCACAGCGCGCGGTTCTTCGTCGACGAGCTGAAGGACCTGGTGCGCGACTACGACGCCACCAGCATCTACCTGCTGGACGACCTGTTCTTCGCCGACCGCAACCGCGTCTTTGCGATCGCCGACCTGCTGGCGGCCGAGGGCCTACGGGACCGGTTCACGTTCCACGGCTTCACGACCAGCAACCTGGCCGAGGACGGCCTGTTCGACGCGGCTCGCCGCATGGGCTTCCGCTCCATCCGCTTCGGCGGTGAGACCGGCAGCGACCGCCTGCTCAAGCGGATGAAGGGTTCGTGGGCCTCGGTGGCCAGCCATCAGCGCTGCATCGACCTCGGGCTGGCGCACGGGCTTGAGGTCAGCGCCGCCTTCATGCTGGGCACGCCGGGCGAGACGGTGGAGGACCTGGACCTGACCGTGGAGTTCCTCGAGCGCAACCGGGGCCGCTTCCGCATCAACGGCCTCTACCTGACGACGCCGATCCCCGGCACGCCGTACTGGGACCTGGCGCTGGCGAAGGGCCTGGTCAGCCTGGACATGGACTTCGACCGCCTCAACATCGACTTCGGCAAGACGATGAGCTTCGACATCGACCGCTGCATCTACCTGAACGCGGAAAACGTGCCGCTGGAGACAGTGGGGCGGTATTACGCGCTGATCCGCGATCGGTTCGCGATGGTGGACCACGGGACGCCGCCGGCCCCGGTGGCCACCGCGGTGGCGGCAGGGGAGACGGCATGCGTCTGAACGTCCGTCCCCACCAGGTTTTCCTGCTGCACGAGACGCCGTCGGCCGCCGACCGCCTGGCCACGTTCGTGCTGCCGAACGACCGCACGCCGAAGCTGCTGGAGACGGCCGTGCTCGTGGCGCTGCTCAAGGCGCTGGACGCTCGGCGGGTGCTGGAGATCGGCACGCTGTGGGGCCTGCAGACGCTCAACCTGGCAGCCAACCTGCCGGACGACGGGCACGTGTGGACGCTCGACCTGGGCGACGAGGATCTGGCGCAGGCGCAGTTGGACGCACGCGACCGCGTCATCGCCGGGCTGCCGCGCACGGACGGCTCCGCCACGCGCGCCTTCGAGGACCCGCGCTGGCGGGATCGCGTGACGAAGCTGACGGGCGACTCCACGCGCTTCGACTTCGCGCCCCTGTACGGCTCCATGCACCTGGTCTACGTCGATGGCGGACACGACGCGCGCACGGTGGCCTCGGACACGCGGCATGCCTTCGCACTTCTGGACCCGTCGCGGCCGGGCGCCGTGGTCTGGCACGACGACGGCAACCCGCATCACCCCGACGTGGCCGCCTGGCTGGACCAGGTGGGGCGCGAGCGGGACGTGTTCCACGTCGGGGAGACCATGGTGGCGTTCGCGCTCAACCACGCGGCGGGTGCGCTGGCGCGGCCGCTGGCCTAGTCGGACGATCGGCTGCGAACCCCGCGGGCGACGCGTCCATGAGACCGACCGTCCGGACCGCCTCGGATATTACAAAAACTGTACAGACGTGGGCGATTTCCTGGTCAAGGATGGGCCTCGGGCCGCTCGAGCTGCAACTTCAGCCGCGAAGCGCGCGAAATCCGACGAGTGCTTGCGTTTTTTGTATCATTCGTGTATATGATTCAAGCCTTGGGTTGACCTGCATCACCGAAGCGCCCCAATCCTGCCACGACACCGTGGCCGTACCTTGGGAGATCATGAACGTGTTCCGCCTACCCTGCACGGCACTGCTGGTGCTGGCCCTTGCCGCCATGGGAAGTGAGGCGACCGCGGCGGACGGCGACCGCGTCGCGGCCGGCCGGGCGCCGATCTCGTTCGGCCTCAAGGGCGGCCTGGCGCTTGCCCAGCACCAAGGCACGACACCCCGCGACATGCAATACACGGTGGACAGCGGGAGCCGCAAGAGCCTGGCGGCCGGGGTTTTCCTGGTCCTGCCGGTGACCGATCGTTTCAGCCTGCAGCAGGAAGTGCTCTACGTCCGCAAGGGATCGCGCCAGGACATCGGCGTGTCGATCTTCGAGGTGCCCGCGGTCCTGCACGTGTCCTACGATATGGACTACCTGGAGATCCCGGTCCTGACGCGCTACCGGTGGACGCGCGGCGGCGCCGTCGACTTCTACACGTTGGCGGGATTCGGCTTCGGCCTGAAGGTCGGCGACCGCTACCGGCTCAGCGGGCTGGTCGACGACGGGACCGAGACCATTCCGCTGAGCGCCGACAGTGACATGTCCGAAGTGGACATGTTCGACTTCCACTTCACCTACGGCCTGGGGCTGGACGCACCGGTGGGCGGCCAGCGCCTGCTGCTGGAGTACCGCTTCGATCTGAGCCTGGACCCGTTGCCGTTGCCGACCTACGCCGATGTGCCGTTCGGTGAAGAGACGACGCGCGTCGACAACGAACCGGTGCCGCTGCGCAACCAGTGCCACATGCTGATGATGGGGATCCGCTTCTAGGGGGAGGACTTCATGAGGACCGCATCGAGCTCCTGCCTGGCCGTGATCGTCGCCGTGCTGGCGATCCCCGGCGCCGCCCGCGCGTTCACCCTGTGGAACGACATCCGGGCCAGCGCCCTGCTGCCGGACCAGACGGTGATAATCCGTGTGGAGAACCCGCCGGTCGCGGGCGCCACGCAGGCCGTTCTCTACGCGCAGGGCGGCGTGCAGGAAGTCCCCCTGGCGAGCGTGCCCGATGGCCCCGCCACGTACGAGGCGCGCGTGCCCGGCCCGGTCTCCGGCCCGCGCGGGTACGGCTTCCGCCTGCTGCGCCCGGGCAATCTGGACGTGATGGCGGTGCCGCTGGCCCCCGGTGCCACGCCGGCGCCGGCGGACCTGACGCGACTGGCCACCGACGCGGCCGGTGACGAGACCTCGGGCCGCGCGCACCTCGACCTGGTCGACTGCCGCCTGGGCACCGACGGCACGCGACTGCAGGCGGCGCTGACCAACGTGAGCGGCGGCTTCCCCGTCAGCTCGGGGCTGACGTTCTTCAGCTACCTGCTGGCCATCAAGGACCCTGCCGTGCCCGATCCCGACGTCCTGTTCGCGATGATCCACACCGTCACGGCGGCGGGCATCATCGCGCCGGGACTCTACCGTATCGAAGGGACCGGGGTGGACGACCTGGTGAAGATCGGCGAGATCACCGTCTCGGTGCTGGCGGCCCAGAACACGCTGCTGCTGTCGTGCGCGTTGGCGGACCTGGAGGCCGATCCGGCGTTCCAAAGCTGGTACGATCCGGTGGACCCGCGGCTGGACGTGGCCGGCCTCAGCCAGCGGATCACGCTGCTGGGCGGCGCACAGGAGACCGACCGCACGCCGGGCGGAGTCTGGCATCTGCGCCAGGTCCGTCTGGAGTCCGGCCCCAACACGTTGCCGTCGCTCTCGGACCTGGCTGTGCCCGCGCCCGGTTCCGGCGGCTTCGTGAGCGTGCTCTACCAGGACGCGGACGGCCACTGCCCGGTGTTCGCCCAACTGCTGCTGCCGGACGGCGAGGTGTTCCCGCTGCGACCGCAATCGCTGGACTATGCGCAGCCGGTCGTCTACCGCAGCGACGCGGGCCTGGCGCCGCTCGAATCCGGCAGCGCCGGCACCGTGACGGTGCGTTTCAGCGACAACCTCGACGACGTGGTCACGCTGACGCAGGCCGTCTCGGCCGCGCCCCTGCCGGCGGCGGTGCTGCGGCTGGAGGCCAGCCCCAATCCCTTCAACCCCGCCACGGTTCTGTCCTTCGAACTCGCCGAGCCGGGCCCGGTGACGCTGGCTGTGTACGGCATCGACGGCCGCCTGGTCGCCACGCTGGCCGAGGGGCAGCACTCGCAGGGCCGGCACGAGGTGACCTGGGACGGGACCGACGCGCGCGGTCAGCGCGTGGCCAGCGGCGTGTGGTTCGCCCGGCTGACGGGCGCCGACGGTATCGTCACGCGCAAGCTGGCGCTGAGCAAGTGAGGTCGTGCCGGCGGTTCCCGTCCGCGGCTACAGCGAGAACCACCGGTTGACCTTCACCAGGAACGTGTTGCGCGGGTGCTTGCCGAACAGCGCGTCCAGGTCGTCGCCCAGGTCGAAGCCGCCCTGGTCGACCACGTCGCTGCGGCCCTGCGACCAGACCAGGTAGAGCGTCGAGCCCGCGTCGTACTCCCAGCGCACGACGAGGTTCGAGTTGAAATCGCGCACGTTGAAGTCGGGCCGGCCGAACGCGTAGTCGGCCGTGCCGTCGCCGTCCTCGTCCACCGCGTAGCCGCCGTCGGCCGGCGTCACTTCCCCTGCCTGCAGCGCCTGGAAGCGCTGGTCCAGTGAGGCCGCGCGCGGGTCGGCCACGCGCCGGAACGACTCGTAGCGGCCGGCCGAGAGGAACGGCGCGCCGTAGTACTGCACGGTCAGGGCCGGCGTCAGGCAGAGGTCCACGCGGAACGTCAACGAGAACGTGCGCTGGTCCAGGCGGCCGAACACGTAGCGATCGCCCTGGTCCGAGCCCGACGTCCCCACGTACTGCAGGTGGTTGTCGTTACGCTCCCAGGAGGGGTTCAACGCCACGCGCAGGCTGTTGGTGGGCCGCCACGACGTCTCCACCCAGACCGACCAGCTGTCCTGCGTGCCCTCGTCGCGGCGCCACCACCAGGCGCCGCCACCCAGCTGGAGCGCGCGGCGCTCGTCGTTGTTGACGTTGGCCGACAGCTCCCAGCCGCCCGGCCAGACCGAGGCCGGGCCGCCCCGCAGTTCCGTGTTGGACAGTCGCCGTGAATTGCGCGTGGCGCTGGCGTGGAAGCGCTGCTGTCCGCGCAGCTGCGCGCTCAGGTTCACGTTCAGGGCGCGGCCCAGCCGGGCGCCGCCGAAATCCCAGTCCATCCAGCCGTTGGCGTTGGCCTGCCAGGTGTTGAAGATGCCCCGCGGCTCGCGCTGGACGTAGCCCACCCAGGCGAACTGGTTGATCTCGTCCGCCGAGCGCATGTAGCCCAGGTCGTTGATCTCGAAGCCGGGCGAGCGCCAGGCGCCGCCCACCTGGTACATCAGGTTCGTGCCGTTGCCCGTCCGCGTGAACATCACCGAGCCGGCGTGGCCGCCCAGCGTCGTGCGCGCGGGGTCGACGTCGGCGTGGTCGTTGTCCGGTCGCTGGAAGTAGCGGGCCGGCGCGGTCTGGGCGCCGAGGATGGCCTCCTCGCTGCCGCGCAGGTGGCTGCCCAGCACGCGGGCCTCGATCCGGTAGTCTCGGTCGCGGAACAGGTGCCGCAGGTCGGCGCCGCCGGCCCAGGCCTGGCGCTCGAGGAACCCGAGGTGCGGGTCGTCGATGTCGCGGACGACCGAGGTGAGCATGCCGCCGACCACCGTCTGCCCGGCGCGCAGGTCCTGCGTGACGCGGCCGACGAAGTAGTTGGTCAGGGGCTCGACGGTCTCCTGCCGGTCGCCGCCGGGCCCGGTGATGTCCGCGCGCTCGCGCGCGGTGACGCTCTGCAGCACGCCCACCGACAGCCCGCCCGCGGTCTTGCCCGAGAGCTTGGCCGCCGCCGCGATGGAGGTCTGGTCCGGCGCCGAGGCCGATTCGCCCGCCTGCAGGTCGGGCCGCCAACTGGGGCTGTGCCCGAGCCGACGCGAGTAGAACAGGCGGTCGCGCGTGTAGTGGCCGCCGGCGACGGACGGCGCCAGCGGCAGGTTCAGCACGTCGGCGCCCTCGATGAAGAACGGCCGCTTCTCCTCGAAGAAGGTCTCGAAGGCGCTGAGGTTCACCTGCGACGGGTCGGCCTCGACCTGGCCGAAGTCCGGGTTCACCGTCAGGTCCAGCGAGAAGTCGTTCCCCAGGCCGAGCTTCGCGTCGAGCCCGCCGGAAAGCCGCCCGTCGGTGCCGTCGCGGAACGGGTTGCCCGCCTCGGCCTGCTCCCGGTCGTGCTGGGCGACCACGTAGGGCAGCACCTCGATCCGCCGGGCCGGCGCCAGGCCGGTCAACCCGCGCAGGTCGCCGAAACGGCTGACCCAGCCGTTGCCGTTGCGGGGGATGTGCTGCCAGGTCGAGCGCTGGCCGTCGCGGAAGTGCCGGCGATGGACCTGCAGGCCCCAGTCGGCGGCCTTGGCCGCGTCGAAGCGGAGCTGGCTGAGGGGGATGCGCATCTCGGCGGTCCAGCCCTCGTCATCGACCTGCGTGGCGCCTTCCCAGACCGGGTCCCAGTTGCCGTTCCAGCTGTTGCCGTCCTCGCTGATGTACTCGTCGCCGCGCGTGCCGGACAGGCTGAGCGTGAACGAATAGGCGGTGCGCTCGTCCGCGCGGCTGTCGATGTTCACCTCGATCCAGTCGCCCGGGAACCAGTCGTGGCGGGCCAGGATGGGCGCCACGCGCGCCGGGTCGTCCGCCAGCCGGAAGGCGAAGTACAGCGCGTCGTCGTCGAACAAGACCTTGAACTGCGACGGCTGGGCCGGCGCGGCGCCGTCCGCCGGCTCCCTCTGCAGGAAATCGCCCGCCCAGGGAACGGCGTCCCAGGCCGCATCGTCCAGGTGTCCGTCGATGCGCGGCGGCTCGCCGGTCAGGCGCCGGGTCTCGTAGCTGCGCTGCGGTGGTCCGCCGGCCGCCGCCTGCGGGGCCTGCGCGGGCGCGGCGGGGGCCAGGACGGGGATGGACAGGCAGGCGAGGGCCAGCAGGACGGCGGTCGATCGCGTCGCGCGCATGTGGGAATCCCCGATCAGCGGTGGCAGGGACACCGGCCGCCGGGGCCGGTGAGGGGCGAATTCCCGCCATAGACGCCGGCAGGGGGGGGCAGGGTTGCAGGCAGGCGCAAGATTCAGCGTCGCCAGAACGCGGGCCGCAGCACCACCAGCACGGTGTAGATCTCCAGCCGGCCCAGGAGCATGCACACCACGAGGATCCACTTGCCGGGCAGCGGGATCCAGCCGTAGTGCTGCGTGGCGCCCACCCCTGCCAGCCCGGGGCCCACGTTGGCGATGCAGGCGGTCACGCTCGAGACCGCGGTGACCAGGTCGGGCACGAACAGGGTCATCGCCAGCGAACAGACCACGAACAGCCCGACGAACAGGACGAAGAAGGCGACGATGTTCGCCACCATCGGCTCCTGCAGCGGGGCGCGCCGGACCTTCAGCGGCGTGACCAGGCGCGGTCGCACGACCTTCTTAAGTTCGCGCCAAGAGGCCTTGAGCGTGACCAGCACGCGGATGGCCTTGATGCCGCCGGCCGTCGAGCCCGCGCAACCGCCCCAGAACATCAGCACCAGCAGCAGGAGGCCGGCCGCCCGTGGCCAGAGGTCGAAGTCAGCGGTGCAGAAGCCGGTCGTCGTGATGATCGAGACCACCTGGAAGGCCGCGTGGCGCAGGGCCCCGAGCGGGTCGTCGACCTTGGCGGTCTCGCGCGCCAGGTGGGCGGCGAACGCGCCCTCGGCCGCCGGCGTCGCCTGGTAGGACGCCGGCGGCGACCCCGGCGCCGGCAGGCCGTACACCAGCAGCAGCACCGCGCAGGCGAGCACGGCCGCCGTGACGGTGCCGGCGAAGAAGTGGAATTCGCGGTTCTCGCGCAGGGCCCGCCAGTCGCGATGGAACAGCACGCGGTAGTGCAGCAGGAAGTTCATCCCGGCCAGGAACATGAACACGGTCACGACGGCATCCAGCCAGGCGCTGTCCCAGGCGCCGATCGAGGCGTTGCGTGTCGAGAAGCCGCCGGTGGCCATCGTCGCGAAGGCGTGGCAGACCGCGTCGAACAGGTTCATCCCGCACAGCATCAGCAGCCCGGTCAGGGCCCCCGTCAGCAGCGCGTACACGCCCCAGAGAATGGCCGCGGTCTCGCGCAGGCGCGGCCGCAGGCGGTCGGCGCTGGGCCCAGGCACCTCGCCGCGGAACATCTGGTAGCCGCCCACGCCCATCGCCGGGAAGATGGCCAGCGCCAGGGTCACGATCCCCATGCCGCCCAGCCAGTGGGTCAGCGCGCGCCAGAAGAGCAGGCTGTGGGGCAGGGCCTCGACATCGGTCAGGATCGTGGCGCCGGTGGTGGTGAAGCCGCTCATCACCTCGAAGCAGGCATCGGTGACGGCGCCCAGGACGCCGAGCGCACCGCTGGACCCCTGCGAAACGAACCAGGCGACGAAGGGTATCGCCCCCACGACGGTCAGCAGCACCCAGCTGAGCGTGACGATGGCGAAGCCCTCGCGCACGCCCTGGCCGAATCGCGAGCGGCGATGGGCCAGGTCCAGTCCCGTCCCCAGGGCCAGCGCGACCAGGACCGTGGCGGCGAAGGCGCGGCTCATCACCGAGCCCAGCGGCTCGCGGCCCGGCAGCGCGATGTCCTCGCCCACCGCCAGCCCCAGCGGCACCAGCAGGACCACGGCCATCACCTGCAGGAGGCGGCCGATGGCCCACAGGACCGCGCCGCGGTTCACCGGCGCTCCCGGAACAGGCCCTCGATGGTGCCGACGTGCTTCGGCTTGATGATGAGGACCACCTCGTCGCCCGCCTGCAGGACGGTGTCGCCCTGGGGAATCTCGGCCCGCCCGCCGCGGTAGACGGCCCCGACGATCGCCTGCCGCCGGTGCGGCCGCCAGACCTCGCTGAGCGGACCGCGCGTGGCCTTGCTGCCCTCGCCGACGCGCATCTCGACCGACTCGAGGTCCAGGTTGCGCAACTGCAGCTCCACGGACATGCGGCCGCGCGCGATGATGTCCATGATCTCCTGCGCGATGGCCCGGCGCGGGCTGATCACGTGGTTGATGCCGATCTCGCGGAACAGGCGGTTGCTGGACGGCTCGAACGAGACGGCGATGGTCTCGCGGCAGCCCTCGGACCGCGCCAGCAGCGCTCCCATCACGTTGCGCGTGGTGTCGTTGCCCACGCCCACGAAGAGGTCGGCGCGCCCGACCGAGACCTCACGCAGCACGTCGCGCTCGGTCGGGTCGCCGTGGATGACCTCGATGTCGTGCAGGCGCTGCGCCGCGCGCATCGCGTGGTCGGTGTTCCAGTCCACCAGCGTGACCGTCTCGACCCAGGTGGCCAGTTCCTCGCAGAGCTGGATGGCGGTCAGGCCGTCGCCCGAGACGACCGCCCTGTGCAGGCGCCGGTGCTCGAGGCCCAGCATGCGCAGGTACTGGGGCAGCGAATCGCGCGTGAAGGCGGTGGTGATGTCGTCGCCGGCGATGACCGTGTCGTCCCCGGCCGGGATCCAGGTCTTGCCCTCGGCCTCGCGCCGCAGCGCCACGGCCAGGAACCGGTGGCCGCCCGCGATGGCCGAGATGTCGCGGAACCGGTGGCCGATGATCGGCATGTCCCCGCGCATGACGTGGCGCGCCAGCAGGATCTCGCCGTCGTGGTAGCTGAACACCTCGCTGGCGCCGGGGATGTGGGCGACCTGTGCGATGACCCGCACCATCACGTGCTCGGGATCGATGATGCGCGTGACGCCCAGGGCCTCCAGGTTGATGGGGCTGCCCTTGGCGCGGAACTCGCCGCTGCTGCGGACGCGGGCCATGCGCGTGGGGACCCCGTACTGGGCGGCCAGGCTGCAGGCCAGGATGTTCGCCTCGTCCACCGAGCTGACCGCCAGCAGCATGGACGCCCCGGCGATCCCGGCCTGTTCCAGGGCGCGGGGGCTGGCGCCGCTGCCCTCGACCACCAGGATGTCCAGCTTCTCGGCCAGCTCGGCGCAGCGCTCCGCCCGCGGCTCCACCAGGGCCACGGAATGGCCTGAGCGCTGCAGGTGCATGGCCACCTCGGTGCCCACGGTCCCGCCGCCCACGATGACGATCTGCACGACCCCTCCCGCGCCGCCCGGCAGTGCTGCCGCCGGGCCCGGCGCGGGCATGATAGCAGGCGGCTGCCGCCGGGGATACCGCGGTCGCGGGCCGCCGTCGCATCGCGATTGACGCCGCGCCGCCGCTTGACTAACCATTGACGGAGTGAAGGACCGGACAGGGACGGCGGGCGGGGGGCCGCGCCGCCGCCGGGGCGGCTAGCAGGAGAAGGAGTCACGCATGGCGACGAAGATCGGCATCAACGGATTCGGGCGCATCGGGCGGCTGGTGTTCCGCGCGGCGATGGACCATCCCTCGATGGAGGTCGTGGCGATCAACGACCTGTTCGACGCGAAGCAGCTGGCGTACATGCTCAAGTACGACACGATCCACGGCCGCTTTGGCGGCACGGTCGAGGCAGGCGACGGCTGCCTGGTGGTCAACGGCAAGAAGATCCGCCTGACCGCCGAGAAGGATCCCGCCAACCTGAAGTGGGGCGACGTCGGCGCCGACTACATCTGCGAGTCCACCGGCTTCTTCCTGGACGAGGCCTCGGCCGCCGGCCACCTCAAGGCGGGCGCGAAGTGCGTCGTCATGTCGGCGCCCTCGAAGGACGACACACCGATGTTCGTCATGGGCGTGAACCACAAGAGCTACAAGGGCGAGAAGTTCGTGTCGTGCGCGTCCTGCACCACCAACTGCCTGGCGCCCGTGGCCAAGGTGCTCAACGACAACTGGGGCATCGCGGAGGGTCTGATGACCACCGTGCACGCCACCACCGCCACGCAGAAGACCGTGGACGGCCCCGGCGGCAAGAAGGACTACCGCGGCGGGCGCGCGGCCGCCGGCAACATCATCCCCTCGTCGACCGGCGCGGCCAAGGCCGTGGGCAAGGTCATCCCCCAGCTGAAGGGCAAGCTCACGGGCATGGCCTTCCGCGTGCCGACGCTGAACGTGTCGGTGGTCGATCTGACCTGCCGCCTGGAGAAGGCGCCGGGCGCCGACGCCGAGTCGGCCTACGCCGCCATCAAGGCCGCGATGAAGGCCGCCAGCGAGGGCGAACTCAAGGGCATCCTGGGCTACACCGAGGACGATGTCGTCTCGTCCGACTTCAACCACGACGCGCGCACGTCGATCTTCGACGCCGGCGCCGGCATCATGCTGAACCCCAACTTCGCGAAGATCGTCTCCTGGTACGACAACGAGTGGGGCTACTCCAGCAAGCTGGTGGACTTCATCGAGTACATGGCGACGCGGTAGGGTCGCGATCACTGACTCCGGTCGCGATCACTGACTCCAGTCGCGATCACTGACTCCAGTCGCGATCACTTGCGGCGGCCGCTGAACGAATGACCCACGCGACCGGCCCGGCGTGACCACCGGGCCGGTTGACCATTTCCGCACCACAATGCTATAGTCGAACATCGCCCATTCGACCGCGCCCCATGGCTCCCTCTGCGAGGCGGGTCGAGCGGGTGCGGCGGCCGATATCCCGAATCGAAAGGCGGCGGCGCTATGAAGAAACTGCTTACGATCTGCGTGCTGGTTGCCCTGTCTGCCGGTGCGGCCCACGCCGGACTGGATCCCGACGGGGATTCCATGGGGATCTACTTCGATCCTGCCGGCAACTCGAACTGCATAACCGCAGGTCTTTTCACACCCGTCAACGCCTACCTGTTGCTGGCGAACCCGACCGCGCCCACGGACGGCTTCGGTTGCACGCTCACGCTCCAAGGCGGGCCGCACTTCGTTCTGTCAGTGTTGCTGGCTCGGGGCGGCCTTGACGTGGATGCTTCGGCGAACGGCTACATGGTCGCGACGACCGCCCCCTACCCGGTGTTCGCCGACCATAGCGAGCTGTTGACGATGTCGGTCATGCTGCAGGGGCCGACGCCGCTCTACTTCTTCATCGGCCCGAATGGGGAAGGCACGCCGGCCTGCCGTCGCCCCGTCGTCGGGGGCCCCGGCGGCGAACGCTGCTGCGGTGTCTCGTCCGGAGACGTGCTCCTGCCGGTCGCGAGCGTCAACGGCGCGGGGTGCCCCGTCGCCGACGAGTCATCCAGCTTCGGCGCCGTCAAGGCCCTGTACCGCTGACCGCTGCTGCGCCGGTCACGCGTGATCGTCCGCAGGGTACCGCACCCCGCACTGCGCGCGGATCGCGTCCATCGTGCGCATGATGGCCACGCTCTCGTCCAGGGGCATCACGTCCGGCTCGGTGCGGCCGGCGCGCAGCAGGTCCATGAACGCCTCGGCCTCGTGCGCGTAGCCGCCGCCGCGGCTCGGCAGGTCGAACACCTGCTCGCTGCCGCCCCGGCGCTGCACGGCCAGCCCCGTGCCGGCCCACCACGGGAACAGCAGGCGCACCCGCCCCTCGGTGCCGATGACGTGCGCCTCGCGCGGTGTGTCCGTCCGCAGCGAACAGCTGAGGGTGGCCAGCTCGCCGCGGGCGTGGCGCAGCACCACCGCCGTCTCCTCGTCGACGCCGGTGGGACCCAGGTTGGCGCTCGCCTGGATGGAGACCGGCGTGCCGCAGAGCATCGAGGCCAGGTTCAGCGGGTAGATCCCCAGGTCCAGCAGTGCACCGCCGGCCAGGTCCGGCGCAAACAGGCGGCTGCGCGGGTCGAACGCGGCGCGGAACCCGAAGTCGGCCGCCACCAGGCGTACCTCGCCCAGGTCGCCGGCGGCCACCAGTTCGCGTACGCGCACGACCGACGGCAGGAAGCGCGTCCAGACCGCCTCCATCAGGAGCAGCCCCGCGGCGCGCGCGTCCGCGACCATGCGCCCGGCCTCGGCGGCGTTGACCGCCAGCGGCTTCTCGCACAGCACGTGCTTGCCCGCGGCCAGGCAGAGGCGTGTGTGCGCTTCGTGGCCCGTGTGCGGCGAGCCGATGTAGACCGCGTCGACCTCCGCATCGCCGGCCAGCGCCTCGTAGCTGGCGTGGGTGTGGCCCGGCGCCAGGCCGAACTCGGCGGCGAAGGCGGCCGCCCGGTCCGCCTCGCGCGAGCCGACCGCGACCAGTTGCGCGCCCGGGGCCTCGCGCAGGGCGGCGGCGAACTTCCGGGCGATGCGGCCGGGGGCGAGGATGCCCCAGCGGACCGTGCCTGCGGGTGACGGCATGGACAGGGCCTCCTGGCCGGGATCCTGGGGCGGTTCGTGGCCTGCGAGGTCAACCTAAGGGACCATCGGCCGTTAGGGCGATCAAAAAATGTGTTGCGCGGCTGGCGTCGTATATGTATTGTATAGGACAGAGGCTGTACACAAAGCTGCGGCGCCTGACGGCTGCGGCCCTGACCGGATAAAAGGAGACACACATGAGGAAGCTGGGACTCTCGATGCTGCTGCTGGCGGCTCTGGCCCTGATGGCCGGGCTGGGCGGCTGCTCCTCGAACGACGCGGGCCTGACCGGCCCGGCGATGCCGCAGGCGGACACCAAGGGCGGCGACGGCGACTTGGCCGGGGCCCGCACCACCGGCGGTTCGGACATCGTGGACACCGCCATCGGTGCCGGCAGCTTCACCACGCTGGTGGCCGCCGTCCAGGCCGCCGGCCTGGAGGGTGCGCTGCGCGGCGAGGGGCCGTTCACCGTCTTCGCCCCGACCGATGACGCGTTCGCCGCCCTGCCCGAGGGCTTCGTGGCGCAGCTGCTGCAGCCGCGCAACCAGGGCAAGCTGCAGGAGCTGCTGCTGTACCACGTCGTGTCCGGCGAGGTCTTCTCGCGCCAGCTGCGCCCCGTGCAGTTCGTGCCCACGCTGGCCGACAAGTACCTCTGGGTGCGCAAGTTCTGGAACCGCACGGTGAAGGTCAACAACGCCACGGTCATCGCCGCCGACGTGGACGCCAGCAACGGTGTCATCCACGTGATCGACAAGGTCCTGGTGCCGGTGGGCTTCGAGCTGGTGCCGGAGGAGTCGACGTCCGACATCGTCGAGACCGCGATCGCCGCCGGCGCGTTCAACACGCTGGTTGCCGCAGCCAGTGCCGCCGATCTGGTGGGCGCGCTGCAGGGCGACGGACCGCTGACGGTCTTCGCGCCGACCGACGACGCCTTCTCGCGCCTGCCCGCGGGCCTGGTCGAGGCGCTGCTGCTGCCGGAGAACAAGGGCAAGCTGCAGGAGCTGCTGCTGTACCACGTCGTGGAGGGCCGCGTCCTGAAGAGCGACCTGAGCTTCTACCAGCGCGTGCCGACGCTGCAGGGCAGCCAGGTGTCCATCGTCAAGTGGTTCGGCAACGTGTGGGTCAACACCTCGAAGGTGACCACGGCCGATGTGCTGGCGACCAACGGCGTGATCCACGTGATCGACCGTGTGCTGATCCCGCGCGGCTTCCGTCTGGACAGCAAGGCCGGCAGTTTCACGGCCGACAGCATCGAGAAGGCGATGCCGCTGGGCGACGACGCCGAGCTGCCGCCGACCGAGTTCCCGGCCGAGTACCAGGACCAGGCGCTGTAGGCGCCGGGCGCCGACAGGCAAGGTCCCGACAAGAGGAGGCGGGCCCCGCAAGAGGCCCGCCTCCGATTCCGTCCAACGCGAGTCGGCGCTCAACCGCAGCCGCTGCACCCGCCCGAGCTGCAGTCCTTGCCGGCGGCGCCCAGCTTGAGCATGTAGCCGCGGCGGTAGTTCTCATCGATGTAGTCGATGGTCAGCCCACCGCTCTGCTGCAGGATGTCCGTGGTCTGGGCATCCATCATGAACTTCGTGCCATCCGACTCGACGACCGCGTCGTCACCCTTAGGCTCATCCAGAGCCATGCCGATGCTGGGGCCGCCTCAGCCGAAGCCCTGCACGAACAGGCGCACGCCCTTGCCGGCGTGCTCGGTCCAGTCGAACGCGCCGAACGCCTGGCGCGCGCTGTCCGAGATGTTGAGAAGTGCGTCCACGCTCACGACGTGTCCTTTCGGGATCTGTGCCGCCGACTCGGTGCGAACCGGACCAATATGGTCGCGGGAGCCCGCTTTCGCCAAACGGCATGATCGGCCAAAACGGCGGATTCTTGAGCCGTGGGCCGGCAGCCGGCCCCTCAGGGCCGGTCGGCGTCCTCCTGCCGGCGGTACACCATCGTGGCAGTCTGGTTGCCGTCCTGGCCTGGCAGGTGGCGTATCTCCTTGATCGTCAAGGTGCTGCGGTCGGCGCTGAGCATCAGCTGGCGGGTGCGCCGGACCTGGCCCTGCGGGTCGCGCTCGGTCAGCACCAGCGACGTGCCGTCCCAGGCGACGGCCGCCAGGACCGTGCCGCGCGGCGTGAACACCTCGATCGGCTCGCCGCCGATGCGCAGCGAGCGGGAGACTTGCATGCCGTCGGTGAGGTTGAACTCGTCACCGGCCTGGAAGATCTCCATGCGACCGAACTCGCGGGCCGAACGACGGCTTGCCGCGTCGTCGTGCTCGTTCGACCTGGTCTCCTCGCCGTCGAAGCCTTCGCCGGGTGTGCGGCCACCGCTGGGGTCGGGGGAGGGCCCACCGCCCATGCCGCCTCGGCCGCGCCCGCGGCTACCGCCTTCACCGCCGCGACCGCCGCCAGGGCCGCGGCCCGGTCCCGGACCCAGCGTGGCCGGATCGTCGCTGGCCTTCGGGTCGAGCTGCCACAGGCCCGAGAAGTCGGCGCGCGCGGGCGGCATCGCGGCGGCGGCCGTGGCGGCCGCCGCCACGTCGGTGTGTGCCGCGGCGGCGGCCATGACCGGCAGTCCGCCCACGAGCGAAAGGCAGGCGAGCGCCAGCAGGGACAGGGAGCGGTTCGACATGAAGCCTCCAGGTGCCGTGGATCATCCGGCGCCGCCTGCGACAGGACGGCGTGCAGATGCTATCATGCGGGTTCAGGCGCAGGATACTCCAACGCGCGCCGGGCCATTTGCCAGCGGGAGCCGCCCACGATGAGTGCCGCCGACCGGGAACGCCACTTCGAGCCGGGACTGTTCAGCTTCCTGCGCGACCTGGCCGCGCACAACGACCGCGACTGGTTCGAGACGAACCGGGCGCGCTGGGAGGCCGACGCGCGCGGGCCCGCGCTGGGCTTCATCACCGACTTCGGGCCGCACCTGCTGCGCATCAGCCCGCACTTCCGGGCCGACCCGCGGCCGCAGGGCGGCTCTTTGTTCCGCCTGCACCGCGACATCCGGTTCGCGAAGGACAAGTCGCCCTACAAGACGCACCTGGGGCTGCACTTTCGCCACGAGAAGGGCAAGGACGCGCACACGCCCGGCTTCTACCTGCACCTGGAGCCGCGCGCCTGCTTCGTCGGCCTGGGCCTGTGGCACCCCGACGCGCCCACGCTGGCGCGCCTGCGCCAGGCGGTGGTGGCCGACCCGGCCGCCTGGCGCAAGGCCGTCGGCGGCCGCCGCTTCGCCACCACGTTCACGGTGGAGGGCGAGATGCTGGCGCGCGTGCCGCGCGGGTATGCCGCGGACCATCCGCTGGCCGACGTGCTGCGCCTGAAGGACTACACGGCGATGGCGCCGCTGACCACCAGCGACATCACCGCGCCGGGGTTCCTGCCACGGTTCGCGAAGATGTGCGCGGACGGGGCGCCGTTCATGGCCTGGCAGTGCCGGGCGCTGGGGCTGGATTTCTGACCGGTCCGGATGCGAAAACCTCCCCGCCGGCCACGGCCGGCGAGGAGGCTTTGCGCTAAGGAGTCCGGCCGGAGCCGAACCGTCATCGAAGGAACGGTTACTTCACCAGCTGCATCTGGCGGACCTGCATGACTTCCTTGCCGATGCGCAGGCGGGCGAAGTACGAGCCGCTGGCCACGCTCTTGCCGCCGTCATCGGTGCCGTCCCAGGTCAACGTGTACTCCGTGGCGGGCAGGTTGTCCTGCACCAGGGTGCGCACCTTCTCGCCGCGGATGTTGTAGACGTTCAGCTGGACCAGGTCGCTCTTGTTGATGACGAAGCTGATCTTCGTCGAGGGATTGAACGGGTTCGGGTGGATCGAGCGGAAGCCGCCCGCCTTCTCGATGGTCGGCACGTTGGGGTCGACGGCCGTCAGGCCCGTCAGCGTCACGTACGAGTCGTCGAACGGGCGGATCTTGAACGTGCCGAACTCGTAGTCCATGAAGCCGGTGATCGTCACGACGTCGCCGACCGTCGGCACGTACGCCAGCGGGGCGTAGGTGTCGACCATCAGGGTGTCGGACGGCGAGCCGGAATCGGAGATCAGCCACTCGCGGTATTGGGCCAGGCCCGTGGTGTCGACGACGGCCGCGTTCCAGGTCTGCACCCAGACGCTCTCCCAGGCCTCGCCCGAGGCGCCGTCGCCGTCGGAGATGGGCCGGTCGTCCTCCAGCACGTTGCCGCGCACGCGCGAGGCGGGCGGCAGCGTCTGGCCGAAGCCCACCAGGCGGATGGCCTCGGGGCTGTGCGGGATCATCTCGGTCAGGCCGAAGTACTCCTCGCCATGGCCGCCGATCTCCACCGAGTCGCCCGGGAAGTACTGGTAGAGGCCGTTGCTCTCGTACACCAGCACGCCGCCGAAGGCGTAGCTCTTGGTGGCGGGGTTCTTCAGGGGCTCCTGCACGATCAGCTTGCTGGCCGCACCCAGCTGGGCCGCGCCGGCCGCGGTGACCACGCCCTTGATGTTGAGGATCTTGTTCACGAAGTTGTTGTTCTGCGAGGCGCTGTCCGGGTGCACCGTCTGCATCGCGTAGATCGACGTGAAGCCGATCGCCAGCGAGACGAAGCCCGTGGGCGCGTTGCCGGGGTAGGTGGCCGGCTGCGCGGCCGTGTCGGTCGCGTGCACGTAGAAGTCGACCTGGCTCTGCGCGTGCGGGGCCGGGATCGTGGCTTCGTAGGTGTCGCCGCCGACGTTGCTCATGGCCGCCATCTGCCAGGCGCCCGGCGAGGTGCCGTCGCTGTCGCGGTAGTACAGCGTGGCCGAGGCGACGCCGTTGTTGTCGGTGATGCTCGCCGACACCGTGACCGGCGTGCTGCTGATGGGCGCCCAGTTGTCGCAGTTCACTTCGGTAACCACCGGGATGGTGTCGCCCAGCGGGTTCTCGACCAGCAGCGACTGCAGGACGGGCTTCAGCTCGATCTCGGCGTTGAACTTCACGATCGGGGCGGTCACCTGGTAGGTGTCGCCGATGTCGACCGCGGTGATGTCGATGCCGGTCGTGCCGTCGATGAACACCTGGATGGTGTCCGTGCCGTCGGTCATGAAGAAGAACTTGTTGAACGCCGCGGTGTTCTTGGAGACCACGACGCCGATCGAGCGGCCGAAGGTGCCGACGTTCTCGTAGTCCGACAGGATCTGCGTGATCGTCATGTCCACGGGCACCGGCACGTTGCCGCTGCTGAGGACCGACCACGTGGGCGTGCCCAGCTGGATCTCGCCGCTGAAGGCGCCGACCGTGCCAGTCACCTCGACGTAGTCGCCGTACACCGGGCTGTCGCCGCCCGACCCGAAGACCGAGACGCCGCCGTCGCCGGCCTTCCAGATGTAGCCGGAGCCGGTGCTGTAGTTCAGGCGCTCGACGACGATGCCGTCGACGGTGACGATCTGGCCCACGTAGGGGCTGGCCGCCGCGCCGGTGGTGGGGTTGTAGACCTGGATGTCATCGATGGTCTGGGCAACGGCGGCGCCGCCGACGAGCAGACCGAGAATCAGGGCCGCGCCAAAAAGATGCTTCTTCATCCTTCCGGCCTCCTTCGCGCAAAGAAGGTGAACGAACGCTGTGCTTCGGTTGTCAGTCCAGTGACGTGTCAAGCGCATGGACCAGAAGTGGAAAGGCGGAGCTTCCCCGCAGTCGAACGTTCGGGACCGGGCCCGGGGACGCCTCCCCGCGGCACGCCGGCACTCCCGCCACGTCCAGCCGCCCCGGCCGGCGACAGGCCCCGCGGAATTGCGGGGCGGGCGATCCCGGCCTGGGTTCCCAAGCATACCACAAAGTTCCCGGATGGGAAAAAAAGAACTGCTAATTATCTGTCAAAACGCCAAATCACGGATTCGTGACAATCAGCGAACGGCCGGTCATCGCCGCCGGCTGCGGCAGGCCCAGCAGCTGCAGGACGGTCGGCGCGATGTCCGCCAGGCCGGCCGCCGGGTCGGTCCGCAGCACACCTTTGCGACCGGCAAACCGTTGCCCCGCCAGGATGAACGGCACCCGGCTGAGCGAGTGCTGGGTCAGGACCTCACCCGTGGGGGTCAGCATCTCGTCGCAGTTGCCGTGGTCGGCGGTCACCAGCCAGGTGGTGCCGCGGGCTAGGCTGGGGGGCATGACGTCCGCCAGCAGGGCGTCCAGGGTCCGCACGGCACTGACGGCGGCTTCGAAGACGCCGGTGTGCCCGACCATGTCGCCGTTGGCGAAGTTGACGACGATGACGTCGAACTCGCGGCCCAGGCAGGCCTCCTTCAGCACGGCCGCCACCTCGGGCGCGCTCATCTGCGGCTGCAGGTCGTAGGTCGCCACCTTGGGCGAGGGCACCAGGCGCCGCACCTCGCCGGGCCAGGGCGCCTCGCGCCCGCCGTTGAAGAAGTAGGTGACGTGGGCGTACTTCTCGGTCTCGGCCGTGCGCAGGTTGCGCAGGCCGGCCTCGGCCAGGATCTCGGGCAGCCCCTGCCGGATGGGCTCGGGCGCGTAGATCGCCGGCAGGTCCAGCTTCTCGTCGTACGGCGTCATCGTCAGGTAGTGGACGCGCGGGCGGCGCGCGATAGCGAACCCGTCGAAGCCCGGCTGCCGGAAGGCCCAGGTCAGCTCGCGGGCGCGGTCGGCCCGGAAGTTCCAGAAGAAGATGCCGTCGCCGTCCCGGACCGTGGCCAGCGGCGCGTCCTGCGCGTCGGTGATGACCGTGGGCGCCAGGAACTCGTCGGTGACGCCCGCCGCGTAGGAGGCCGCGATGGCCTGCAGGGCGTCCGTGGCCCGCACGCCCTTGTCGTCGACGCGGCCGTCCACCAGCATCTGCCAGGCGCGCTGCACGCGGTCCCAGCGCTTGTCGCGGTCCATGGCCCAGTAGCGCCCGCAGACGGTGGCGATGCGCCCGGCGCCGATGCGATCCAGCTGCGCCTGCAGTTCGGCGACGTAGCCGCGGCCGCTCTGCGGGTCGGTGTCGCGGCCGTCCAGGAAGGCGTGCACGAAGATCTCGCGGAAGCCGCGCCGCTTGGCCTCGGCCACGATGCCATACAGGTGGTCGGTGTGCGAGTGCACGCCGCCCGGCGAGACCAGGCCCAGCAGGTGCAGGCGGCCGCCGTCCTTCAGGCAGTCGTCGGCGAATCGCGTCCAGGCCTCGCGCTGCGCGAAGTCGCCGTCCTCGAGGCTACGGCTGATGCGCACCAGTTCCTGGTTGATCACGCGACCGGCGCCGATGGTCAGGTGGCCCACCTCACTGTTGCCCATCTGCCCCTCGGGCAGGCCCACGTCCAGGCCGCAGGCGCTCAGCGTGGTGAACGGGTAGTCCCTCCGCAGGGAATCGTAGAACGCGGGTGCGGCGGCCACGACGGCGTTGCCCTGTTCGGAGCCCGGACCCTCGCGGTGGCCCACCCCGTCCAGGATGCAGAGGACGACCTTCGGGGCGGCGGCGTGGTCGCTGGCGGCGGGTGTCGGCTGGTTCATCGGGGCTCCCTGTCCTGTGCGCGGCCCGCAGCGCCGCGGTGGTAAGCGCCGCCCGGGGCGGCGGTCGTGGGCCGTTTCAGGCCGGGTCGAGGCTGCCGGCGGGCACCTGCCACAGCTCGGCTTCCCCGAGCGCGGCCAGGATCATGTCCGCCAGCGGGTAGATGTCGCCGTCGGCGTCCACCGTGCCGGCCGCCAGGCTCTCCAGCCCGGCTCCGGCCTGCAGCACGGCCCGCGTGATTTCCCGCCCGTCGGGCAGCAACTGGGTCACCCGCAGCCGGCCACGCCGCACGATGTACCCGGCCGGCACCTGCGGGTGCAGCAACTGGTCGGGCGCCATCGGCAGCATCCGCCGCTCGTGCGCCAGCCGCTCGGCCAGTTCCGGGCGGCTGGCGAACAGGTGGGCGTCACGGCGCAGCCGCAGCACGGGCTCGGGGACCATGGGGACCGACCTCTCCAGGCGCTTGCGGGCAAGGGGGTTGTGCCGGGCACAGGATACGCCCGGGGGCCGGACCCGCAAACCCCAATCGCCCCGCCGGATTTCGGGGTTGCGGTTCAATCTCAGACGATGTTAGTATTATTTTCGCAATATTGATTTTCAATTTCGCGGCAGCGGGGACGGACCTTCGCGCGCGGCAGGGGCCGCGGCAAGGGTCGCGGCGCGGGCGCGAACGGGCGGCCGCCGGACCCGGGCGGTCAGCGCGCGGGCACGGCCGGTGCCGCGGGGACGCGGGTGGGGCAAAGAGGTACGATGGACGCAGCGGGATTCTTCCGTTCGGCAGCGGGCCGGGGTGCGGCCGCGTGGGTGGCCGTCGTCGCGGCGCTGACGCTGGCGGCGGCGCCGGCCGTGCGGGCGCAGCTCAACGAGGACGCCGTCGAGTACCAGGAGCACCTGGGCGAGACGGTGCCCGGCGACATCACCGTGCGTGACGAGCAGGGGCAGCCGGTCACGCTGGCGCAGCTGATCGACAAGCCGACCATCCTCATGATGGTGTATTTCGAGTGCCCGGGTATCTGCACGCCGCTGCTGAACGAGGTGGCGGACATCCTGGGCAAGAGCCAGCTGGACCCGCGGAAGCAGCCGTTCCAGCTCCTGGCGGTCAGCTTCGAGCCGACCGACACCGCCGCGACCGCCCAGCTCAAGCGCGCCAACTACCTGAAGCTGGTCGGACGGCCGCTGCCGGAGGAGACCTGGCGGTTCCTTACCGCCGACCAGGACCAGATCGATCGGCTGACCGGCGCGGTCGGGTTCCGCTACAAGCGCGCCGGCACCGAGTACACGCACGCCGGTGGCCTGGTGATCATCTCGCCGGAACGCAAGATCACGCGCTACCTGCTGGGGACCGAGTTCCTGCCCTTCGACTTCCAGATGGGCGTCTACGAGGCGTCGCAGGGCACGGTCATGCCCACCACCGCGCGCCTGATGAAGATGTGCTTCAGCTACGACCCCGAAGGCCGCAAGTACGTGTTCAACGTCGTGCGCGTGACGGCCTTCGTCATGCTGTCGTCGCTGGTCGTGTTCGGGAGCTTCCTCTACTTCACCACCCGCCGTACGCGGCGCAGGGAGGGTTGAACCGATGGCCGAATCGACGACCGGGCCCGCCTGGACCGGCAACTACCTGCAGGACTACGGCAGCCGGCGGGGCCTGATGGCCTGGCTCACGACCACCGACCACAAGCGCATCGGCCTCATGTACATGGTGGCGATGTTCTCGTTCTTCACGGTGGCGGTGCTGCTGGGCCTGCTGATCCGCCTGGAGCTGATGAACCCGGGGATGCAGTTCGTCACCCCGCGCGTCTACAACTCGCTGTTCACGCTGCACGGCGTCATCATGATCTTCCTGTTCATCGTGCCGGGCATCCCCGCGGTGATGGGCAACTTCATGCTGCCGCTGCAGCTGGGCGCGGCCGACGTCTCGTTCCCGAAGCTGAACCTGGCCTCGTGGTACGTCTACATGGTCGGCGCCGTGATGGCGCTGTTCTCGCTGTTCGTGGGCGGCGGCGTGCCGGACACCGGCTGGACGTTCTACGCCCCTTATGCGCTGAGGAGCGGGACCAACGTCTCGCTGGCGGTCCTGGCGGCGTTCGTGCTGGGGTTCAGCTCGATCATGACGGGCATGAACTTCATCACCACCATCCACCGCCTGCGCGCCGAAGGCATGACCTTCTTCCGCATGCCGCTGTTCTGCTGGGGCCTGTACGCCACCTCGTGGATCCAGGTCATCGCCACGCCGGTGGTGGGGATCACGCTGCTGCTGGTGGTCATGGAGCGCTCGCTGGGCATCGGCTTCTTCGACCCGGCGCGGGGCGGCGACCCGATCCTCTACCAGCACCTGTTCTGGATCTACTCGCACCCCGTGGTCTATGTGATGATCCTGCCGGCGATGGGCGTCGTCTCGGAGATCCTGCCCACGTTTGCCGGCCGCACCGTGTTCGGCTACAAGGCCATCGCCCTGTCGTCGATGGCCATCGCCGTGGTGGGCTACGTGGTCTGGGCGCACCACATGTTCACCACCGGCATCTCCGACACCGCGCGCTGGGTGTTCAGCCTGCTGACCTTCCTGGTGGCCATCCCCACCGGCATCAAGGTCTTCAACTGGATGGCCACGCTGTACAAGGGCTCGATCCGCATCGACGTGCCGCTGCTGTACGCCCTGGGCTTCGTGTTCCTGTTCTCGATCGGCGGCCTGACGGGCCTGGTCAACGGCGCCCTGGCCACGGACATCCATGTGCACGACACGGCTTTCATCGTCGGCCACTTCCACTACACGATGTTCGGCGGCGCCGGCATCGGCTTCTTCGCGGCGCTGCACTACTGGTGGCCGAAGGTGTTCGGGCGCATGTACAACCGGAAGCTGGCGCTCTGGGCCTGGGGCCTGATCATGGTCGGGTTCAACACGCTGTACTTCCCGATGCTGGTGCTGGGCATCATGGGCATGCCGCGCCGCTATGCCGACTACCTGCCGCAGTTCCACACGCCGCACCTGATCTCGACCATCGGCTCGTGGATCCTGGTGGCGGGCATCGCGCTGATGTTCACGACGCTGATCCGCGCCATCCGGCATGGCGAGAAGGCGCCGGCCAATCCCTGGGGCGGCACCACGCTGGAATGGCAGACCACCTCGCCGCCGCCGCAGCTGAATTTCGCGACGGCGCCCGTGGTCACGACCGGTCCCTACGACCACACCGCGCTGCGACAGGCGGCCGCGAAGGAGGGGCGCTGATGGAGGCGGGCGGCAAGGCCCTTCACGCGCACGGCGGCGCGCACGCCGTGCCGCACGAGCACCGTGACGACGAGGGCAGCAAGACCGGGATGTGGCTGTTCCTCTTCACGGAGGTGCTGCTGTTCGGCGGGCTGTTCATCATCTACGCGGTATACCGGCACAAGTTCGGGCACGCCTTCCACGAGGCGGCCGGCGAACTGAACAAGGTCATGGGCGTCACCAACACGTTCGTGCTGCTGACCAGCAGCCTGACGATGGTGCTGTCGGTGGGCGCCCTGCAGCGCCGCCGCGCGGCCGAGAGCCTGCGCTGGCTCTGGGTCACCTTCGGCCTGGCCTGCTGCTTCCTGGTCATCAAGTTCTTCGAGTGGAGCGCCAAGCACCACCACGGCATCTGGCCCGGCGGCGAGCACCTGCACGCCATGCCCCCGGGCGAGGGCCTGTTCTTCAACCTGTACTTCATGATGACCGGCCTGCACGGCATCCATGTGCTGATCGGCATGGCGGTCATGGCCTGGATCGCGACGCGGATCCGGTCCGGCAAGGTCAGCGGCGACCGCTACGGGGCGCTGGAGTACACCGGGCTGTACTGGCACCTGGTGGACCTGGTCTGGATCTTCCTGCTGCCGCTGTTCTACCTGACCAACTGAGCGCGCCCGGGTCGATGCCGGGAAGGGGGACGACGATGCACGATTCTCACGCGGCCCATGGCCACGGCGGCGCCCACGACGCGCACGCCCCGGTGCCCAACGGCACCTTCATCCTGGTCTGGGTCGGCCTGCTGGTGCTCACCGCGGTGACGGTGGCCGCCTCGGTCATGTTCCCGGGCAAGGTCGGCATCGGCGTGGCCATGGTGGTCACCCCGATCAAGGCCGCCATGATCCTGCTGTGGTTCATGCACCTGAAGTACGAGAAGCCGGTCTTCAAGTTCATGTTCCTGTCGGCGATGCTCATCCTGGCCATCGTCATGGGCCTGACGTTCTTCGACTATTCGTTCCTCGGAGAGGGTGGACATGGCGGGCGCATCTAGCTATTCGGGGCTGGTCGACAAGACGTTCTGGATGATCCTCGGCTCGTCGGTGATCATGCTGGTGGGCATCACCGTCACGATGATCTACTTCATCGTGAAGTACCGGCGTTCGAAGCATCCGCACGCGAAGGACATCGAGGGCAGCGCCACGCTGGAGACGCTGTGGACGGTGCTGCCGACGGTCCTGGTCATGGTGATGTTCTACTACGGCTGGGCCGGCTTCAAGGTCATGCGCGACACGCCCGCCGGCGCCACGCCGGTCACGGTGCAGGCCCGCATGTGGTCGTGGTCCTTCAAGTACGAGAACGGCAAGCAGACGACCGAGCTGGTGGTGCCGGTCGGCCGTCCGGTGGCGGTCAAGCTGGAGTCGGCGGACGTCATCCACAGCTTCTTCGTGCCGGCCTTCCGGCTGAAGGAGGACTGCGTGCCCGGCCGCGACAACCACGCCTGGTTCCAGGCCGAGCGCGAGGGCACCTACGACATACTCTGCGCCGAGTACTGCGGCGACCAGCACAGCACCATGCTGGCCAAGCTGGTGGCCGTACATCCGGACACGTTCGACGTCTGGATCGAGCAGGGCGGCGGCCGGCCCACGGGCCAGAAGCTGCTGCAGCTCAAGGGCTGCGTGGCCTGCCACACCAGCGACGGCAGCAAGCTGGTCGGCCCGTCGTTCAAGGGCATCTACGGGCACACGGTGAAGGTCATGACGAACGGCGTGGAGCGCGAGGTCATGGTCGACGACGAGTACATCCGCCGCTCGCTGCGGGAGCCGAACGCCGACATCGTCGTGGGCTACCAGCCCCAGATGCCGGCGCTGGGCAACCAGCTGGACGAAGAGGATATCCAGCTGATCATCGACTACATCAAGCGGCAATAGGACGGGGCGCGCGTGAAGGCCTGGCTGCAACTGCTGAAGCTCCGGATCACGGTGGCGTCCACGTTCACCACGATCGTGGGCTACGTGCTGGCGCGCGGGCAGTTCGACTGGCCGCTGCTGCCGGTGACCCTCGGCATCCTGCTGCAGGCCTGCGGCTCGGCCGCGCTCAACCAGGTGCAGGACGCGCGCGTGGACGCGCTGATGGCGCGCACCGCCGGGCGGCCCATCCCGTCCGGCCGCGTCTCGCGCCGCGGCGCCGCGGTGTTCGCGACGCTGCTGCTGGCGGTCGGCACCGCGCTGCTGTGGTCGGTCTCGACCTCGGCGGCCCTGCTGGGGCTGGGGGCGGCCGCGATCTACAACCTGGTCTACACGCCGCTCAAGCGGGTGACGCCGTTCGCGGCGCTGCCCGGCGCGCTGATCGGCGCGCTGCCGCCGGCCATGGGCTGGACGGCGGCTGGTGGCTACCTGCAGGACCCTTCCATCCACCTGGTGGCCTTCTTCTTCTTCCTCTGGCAGATCCCCCACTTCTGGCTGCTGCTGCTGTTCTACGGCCAGGACTACCGCGACGGCGGCATGCCCTCGCTGCTGGACCGCTTCGACCGCGGGCAGGTGCTGCGCCTGACGTTCCTGTGGATCGCGGCCGTCTGCGCCGCCGCGCTGCTGTTGCCGCTCACGTCGCTGTTCGAGCGGCCATTGCTGGCGTACGTGCTGGCCGGCGCCGGCGCGCTGGTGGTGGCGCGCGCCGTCGCGCTGCTGCGCCTGACGGCGCCCGGCGTGGCCGAGGCGGCGGCGCCGTTCCGTCGCGCCTGCCGGCTGCGGTTCATGGAGATCAACACCTTCGCGCTGCTGGTCTGCGTGCTGCTGGTGACCGATGCGTTGATGGTGGCGGGGCGCTGAGGCGGCGGGCGTGCGCCGGCGCAAGCCCCGGGCGGGTCAAGCGGCTCCTGTTCCCTCACTGCGCAGCGAAGCACCACAACGCAACGGATTCCTGCCCGGTTCGAGACCGCGCGATCGCAACTGCTCGAGGATCTCCCCTCCGGCTGTACCCTCCCGCAAGGCTCCCTCCGTCCCAACCAGAATGCACACTATGCAACGACCCTGCTTCCGTGCGTACACCTACCTCATCGGCGTGCGCCTTCCCCCCGGCTGGAGAGATCCCGACTCGGACAACTTCTGGTCCTAATCGAGTTCCGCGCGAGCCCCCAGCCCGACGCCGACGGTATCTGGTTCGACCTCCAGGTCGCCATCGCCGTCGTCGCGCTTCATGGTCCATCCTGTGGGCCGGAGGGCGGGAGCGCGAGCCGTGCCCAGCAGATCCTGCAGCGGCGAGGCCGGCAAGCAACCTGGCACTGGTTGCTGCGCGACCGCTCGCGCCTGGCAACTTCAGAGGACGCCGGGCCATTCCACCGGCGGCGCGTGGAGGAGCAGTTAGCAGTGAAGCGACGCAGGCCGTCGCGGCGGGCCGCGCCTACCGAGCCGATGCGGATAGACCGCATGCGCACGAAACCGGCCCGAGAGCGATCGCATTCCGCGCCGTCGGCGCGTGTAGTCGAGCTAATTGGCCCTCGGCGAACGGCTTGGCCACAATACAGGGAGGCAAGCCGGTGACTGGACGGACATGAGCGGTTGGAGTCTTCTCTGAAAGTCCCAGCGGCGACCAGGGCTGGCGCCGCCGCCGTGCAGGGGAAGAACACTTCGATGGCCGTTGCCGCGAGAAGATGGTAGAATCGGAACCCTGTCGAGTCGTGCGGCGGAACGTCCTTGCCGCACGGCGATCGATGGGTCTGACGGTAAGGACGTGATGCGCTTCTTTGCTTGAATTGGCGGTGGCGCGTCGCGAGATGCCTTGCTTTGGGGGTTTCATCATGCGCACCCGACTGGCGTCCGTCTTCTTGGCCATCATCTTGTCTGGCACTGCGCTGGCAGACGGATGGCGACCAGGATTCGGTTTGCCCGGCTTTGACGGGCCCGTGCAGGCGCTGGCGGAGTACGAGGGCGATCTCTATGTCGCCGGGAAGTTTGCGGTAGCCAGCGGTACCTCAGCACCGCGGATCGCGCGCTGGAACGGTGCCCAGTGGGTCGATCTGGGGATCGAATTCGGATACAATGACGAGGTTTGCGCACTCCTGGTGCACGAGGGAAGCCTGATCGTCTCTGGCAAATTCTACTTCCAGGACAACACCGGCGCGTATTGTCGCTCCATTGCGCGCTGGGACGGTACCCAATGGCACGCCATGGGTGACGGCTTTTCGAACAACTTTGTCCGCGCACTCGGTCTGGATCCTGACGGAAATCTGATTGCCGGCGGCAGTATGTACTACTCGGGCAGCACAGCGGTCAGGAACATCGCGCGCTGGACCGGTGCCGCCTGGGCGCCGCTCGGCTCGGGGCTCTACAGTGAAGTCTACGATATCGAAGTCTACAACGGGGAGCTCGTCGCCAGCGGTCGCATCTACAACGACTACGCGGGCCACACGCTTTGTGGTGTCGCTCGTTGGACAGCCGAAGGATGGGTCGGATTCTCCCAGCCGCACCCGGCTTCAGGTGGCATCGTCTACGACCTCGAGGTCAGGGACGGTTATCTGTACGCCGGCGGTGATTTCAACGCCATCGAGAGCGCGACGGCGCACCGCCTCGCGCGTTGGGATGGCGCCACCTGGACGGCAGTGCCAGGTGTCCCCTCCGACGTCTGGGTCAAGACCGTAGACAGCGCAGGAAACGACTTCGTCCTGAGCGGCACGCGCGGTAACAGCGGCGCTTGGGACTCGATCGCCGACGGTGTCGAGATGCTCATTTCGCAAGTCCTGCCGTATGGTGGCGGCTGGGCCTTCGGTGGTGAATTCGCGACGGCCGGCGGCGCCCTGGTCGCGCCCAACTTCGTTCTTTGGGATGGCGCCCAGTGGTCACTTCCGGTAGTTACCTGCCGGGGCATGAATGGGCCTGTTCGCGCGTTCGCGGAGTACCAGGGTCGGTTGATCGCGGGCGGGGAATTCACGGCGGCAGGCATCGTTCCTGCCGATCACCTGGCTGCCTGGGACGGCGACGAGTGGGAAGAGATAGGTGGCGGCGTCTCGGGCGTGGTTTCGCACCTGGCCAGTGATGGCACCAGTCTCTACGCAGCGGGCGCCTTCCTCCAGGCCGGCGGTGAGCCGGCCGCACGCATCGTGCGTTGGGACGGTTCAGAGTTCCATACCTTGGGCAGCGGGCTCGACGGTGTGGTCAATGCGCTTGCGATTTGGATGGGTGATCTCATCGCTGCGGGTGAGTTCTCGGTAGCCGGAGGCGCGCCGGTGAATCACATCGCGCGATGGAATGGGTCGCAGTGGTCCGCGCTTGGTGCAGGCGTTGACGGCGTCGTCCATGCCCTTTGTGTGCACGAGGGGCAACTCGTCGTTGGTGGCGACTTCGAGCAGGCGGGCGGCGGTGCTGCCGCCAATCTCGCAGTCTGGAACGGCTCGAATTGGAGCGAGTATGGTGGTGGCGCTGAAGATGCCGTTCGTGCTCTCGTGGATTACCAGGGCGACCTTGTCGCCGGCGGTGCGTTCACCATGATTGGCGGGGTCGGCGCGTCTCTGATTGCGCGCGAGAACGGAGGCGGCTGGGAGCCGATGGGCTCAGGCTTCGCGGATCAGTATTGTTGGCCGTCTTCGCCTGACGGAGAGACCTGTGTGGATTTGTTCGTGTCTACACTGGCGGCCGTGGGCGACAAGCTGTACGCCAACGGCTCGTCGCCCGTCGGCGGCGTCGAATTCGCGGGAGTTGTACGCTGGGACGACAGGAACCACTGGATGGCCATGGACAGCGGGATTGCGGGTAGTCCCGACTGTCTTCTGGAGTGGGACGGCGCCCTCTACGTAGGCGGCTCCTTTGCAATGGCCGGGGGCATTCCCGCCTCGAACATCACGGTCTGGGACGAGCCTGTCGCGCTGCCCGGCAACGCCGAGCAATGGTGGGCCGGATTCGATGCCAACGGGCCGGACAACCGGGTCAGTGCGCTGACTACGTACAATGACCAACTCATCGTCGCCGGTCGCTTCGAAGCCGTCGGTGGTCTCGAACTTGGAGGCGTGGCGGCCTGGGATGGCGACGCCTGGGTCGCACTCGGCGCGGGATTTGGCGTTGCCGGTGTCAATGTTCCACACGTGCGCGATGTCGTGGAATACCAAGGCGACCTTTATGCCGCCGGCCTGTTCTCGGTTCCACCGTCGAGCGACTACTGCAACCTTGCGCGCTGGGACGGTGCCGAATGGGATGCGATCGGGTTGCCTGGCGCGCCAAGTAGTGCGATGGCGCTCGTCGTCTTCGGGGACAAGCTCATCATCGGCGGCTCCTTTGCTGCAATGGACGGCGAGCCCGCTTCCAATATCGTCGCCTGGAACGGTGCGACGTTTTCGCCTCTGGGCAGCGGCCTCAACAGCTGGGTCAGCGATCTTGCCGTCTATCGCGGCGAACTGGTCGCCGCCGGTCACTTCACCAACGCGGGCGGTCAACCGGTCCAGTATCTCGCCATCTGGAATGGCTCGGAATGGGACACACCGGCGGGATTCACGGCCGGCTACGACGTCCAGTCCTTGACTGCAAATGACAATGACCTCTACCTCGGTGGCAGGTTCAATGTCGCCGGAGGCCAGCCCATCAGGTGCGTCGCGCGCTGGGACGGTGTGGCGTTTTCGCCGCTTGGCTCCGGTATGGGCCCGGGCACGCCCGATATCTGGGACCTGGAGTGGTGGAACGGAGCTCTCCACGCAGCCGGAAGCTTCACTGAGTCGAACGGGCATCCGGTTCGCCGGCTCGCTGCCTGGGACGGTTCCGAGTGGACCGAGTTCGGTGGCGGTGCCGATGACGTCGCCACTGTGATTGCGTCGTGGAACGGCGACCTCTACTGGGGCGGCGAATTCAGGACCGTCGGCGGCAAGAACTCGCCCCGTATCGGGCGCTGGTTGGCCGGAATTGCGGCCGTCGATTTGATTCCGGGGGCGGGGCTGCATTTCGACGCCGCCTACCCGAACCCGTTCAACCCGAGCTCGACGATCGAATTCACTGTCCCGACGACTGCGCCTGTCCGCTTGGCGATATACGACTCTCGCGGCCGCCTGGTTCGAATCGTCGTCGATGAGATACTGGCCGCCGGCCCGCAGATGCGAGTCTGGGACGGCCGGGACACCAGCGGCCGCCCAGTCGGTTCAGGAGTCTACCTGGTGCGATTGCAGGCAAACGGTCAGTCCGATGTGCGGAAGGTGACGTTGCTGAAGTGATATGGAGCGGCTAGTCAACTGAGAACATGCTTCTCCGAAGGCCCCGGCCGGCAAAGGCCGGGGCCTCTTTCTATGATCGGAGGGAAGAGGCTTCGTCGACGGTCGATCAGACTGATATCCGCGGGTTGGTTACCGCACAAGATTCTGCCCGTCCGGGGCGGCCTCACTCTAGTGACGCGAGTCGGGCGCAAGCACCCGTCGCATACTTAAGACGAGGATTCCCCTGGCCGACCTCTTCCCTCACGCCCTGTCGGCCGCAGTTACCTGCGGCCTTCGACTTCCCACAGCATGGCCCACAGGAATCCACAGAGTTCCCGGGCCACCGCCGTGGTTGCCTTGTTCGTGTGCTTGGTCCGCGACAGATGCTGGAACCGGCGTTCGAGGCGATGCTGGGCCTTGAGTGCGATCCCGATGACGGCAGGATCCTGCCCGGCCCGTCGTCGCTGCAGCTTCAGCGTCGAGCAGGCTCGCTTGCTGTAGTGCCAGGAGCTCTCGATCAGCACCCTTCGCAAATAGCGGTTCCCGGCCTTGGTGATCGGCCCGCGATGGCTCCGTTCGCCGCTGCTGCGTGCGCTCGGCACCAGGCCGACGTACCCCATCAGCTGACGCGGCGAGCCGAAGCGCTTGATGTCCCCGATCTCGCTGACGATGGTCATCGCGGTCAGCGTCCGGATCCCTCGGAAGCAGCACAAGGCCTCGACGGGTTCGCGCCACGGTGGTTGGACAGAGACCTCGGTGATCGCCGCCTCGAGCGAACTGAGACTTGCTTCAAGGTACTCGAGGTGCTGCAACTCGCTGGTCAGCACCGTCTGCATCGGACCGGTCAACTCGCGCCGCAGCTTGGCCAGCCATGCGCGGTGTTGCTTGGTCCATCCCGACTTGGTCTCGGTGAAGTGATAGCCGCCTGTGCGCAGGATGCCCGCGATCCGATGCTTGGCGCGGGTGATCTGCCGGCGGCTGAACAGATGCGCGCGCACGAGGTGGCGGACCGCTTCCTGGTCCACGTCGGGAACGGCGACGGCCGTCAGGTGCCCGCTGCGGAACTGCCCGGCCAGATGGACCGCGTCCAGGCGATCGGTCTTGCGGTGGTCGCCGGGCCGACTCGGGATCAGGCTCGGGGCGATCACCTCGCAGTGGAAGCCGTCGTCGCTCAGTGTGCGCTGCAGCACATACCCGGCGCCGGAGGCCTCGTAGCAGGCACGCGGGACACCCTTCTCGGCCAGGCGGCGGAACAGGCGGCGGGCGGCGTTCAGGTCGCCGGGCAGGCGAACCACTTGGGGCTCAACGTCATCGCCGTGCAGGATGGCTGCGGTGATCGAGGCCTGGTGGACGTCCATGCCCACCCAGATCGTGTCTGTGGTATGCTGGATCATGGCTGGGTCCTTCCGGTGGTGCAGGGCTCAAACCCTGCTGTGTCCCTGGTTCACGCGGACCAACACACGTTGCACCAGGGGCCCAGCCGCTCCATGATCTCTAGTTCGCGCATTTTCCGAGATTTCGACGCGGCCGCCTGTCCTCGCCATTGGCCTCGTGGGTGCGATGAGCATCTTGCCGGTAGCGCTGAACGACGATGCACAGCACGCGATCCTCGATTGGCATACGGCCTTCCCTCTTTTCCTGATGATGGCAAGCGGCGGCGGCTTGTTGCCGGACTTGCGCCGGCGCAACCACCACGGTGCCGTGACGGTCGCGCCGGCGCGAAGTCCGCTCTCCCGGCTCCCTGCGGAGCCCGTCTACACCAACGACCTCAGCGCAGCACGGTGATCCGCTGCGTGACCTCGCGGCCCGGGTAGCTGAGCCGGACCATGTAGACGCCCTGTGCCACCCGCTGGCCGTTCTCGTCCGTGCCGTCCCAGGCGGCGACCGTCGATTCGCTCGACGTCAACCCGTTGAACAGCTCGCGCACGCGGTAGCCGCGCAGGTCGAACAGTTCGAGGCGGGCGTTGCTGTCGGCCGGCAGCGCGAAGCGGAACTCGGTCTGCCCGTGCGTGGGGTTGGGCGACGGCGACAGCACGATCCCCTTGTCCTCGGCCGGCGGCGTCGACGTCGAGAAGGGGTTCCAGGCGTACGTCGCGCTGGTGCCCGCCACGAGGTCCGTGATGGTGACCTGCGAGAACGACAGCGTCATGTTCACGTCGAAATACCCCGCGGCTTCGACGAATCCGTAGGTGTGGGACGAGATGTGCGCATCTTCCAGCACGAGCCGGGTCAGCGCCATGGGCATCTTGGCGGCGGGGTCGTCGATCACCTCCACCGTGACGGACTGGAACATCGTTCCGTTCGCCTGGGACTGGAACAGGCGCACCGTCGCCAGATCCCAGGCCGCGGCAATGACCACGGCCGATGGCTGGGGCGCTCCGGACGGCTGACCGTTGGCTCCGATGGGAACGGTGACGGCGTGCTGCAGCGAGGCCACGTCGATCCAGCCCGCATAGCCGGGGATGGTCGAATCGCCGGCGATGGGGGTGCCGCCGGCATCGAGCACCCTCATGGCGAGCTTGGTCGCGGCCAGCGCCTGCCCGGGGAGTGCCATGAGGGCGACGGCCAGGACGAGGCGGGACAGGGATCGGGTCGATAAGCGCATGATGTCTCCAGGCTGGTCAGGGGGTCGGTGTTGCGGCAGTCGGCCGCAGCGGCCATCCAAACAGGATAGCATGAATCCTGTATATGGCGGGCGTGAATCGCGGTGGCCGGGATGTTGCGCCCGGAAATGGGCTTGAAGATACAGGAGTGGATTGGTATGCTATCGTCGGACACGCTGGCCAGACCGCCCATTCCTCAACCGTCGGCGCGTTGCGTTCGTGACCCTGGGCTCGAAGGATGCATGTGGTGACCAGCCAGACGACCCGGAGCATCGCCCGCCTGAGCGGCTGGGCCTACCTCGGCATCATCGCGATGGGTCTGTTCGCCGAGTTCTTCGTGCGCATGCGTCTGGTCGAGGCGGACGACGCCGCCGCGACGCTGGCGAACATCGCCGCTCAGGCGCCGCTCTTCCGCGCCGGACTCGCCGCGGACGCGATCATGGTCGCGCTCGACATCGCGGTGGCCGTCGGCCTGTACGCGCTGCTGCGGCCCGTCGACCGCACCCTCGCGGCCCTGGCGGCGGCCTTTCGCCTGATCCAGGCCGCGGTGCTGGCCGCGAACCTCGCGAACATGGCCAGCGCTCTCCAGTGGGCCACGGCCGGCGTCGCGGGCGGGGCGCCGAGCCTGCCCGCCGCCGCAACGATGACCCTGGCGTCCCTGCAGCTGCACCGGGTGGTCTACGATCTCGGTCTCATCTTCTTCGGGCTGGCGTGCCTCCTGCTGGGGCACCTGTTCAGGGTCTCGCGGCAGGTCCCGACGCTGATCGCCATCGGGCTCTCGGTCGCGGGCGTGGTCTACCTGCTCGGCTCGTTCGCGGTCGTACTCGCGCCGACGCTCGCGCCGCGCCTCGAACCGATGTACGCGCTGACGCTGGCGGCGGAGCTGGCGTTCGCCCTTCGGCTCGTGACGAAGGGTGTCCGCGAGCCGGCGCCGGAGCCCGCCGGGAGGCCCACGACGTGAACGCACGGTGCATTCGGGGACTGCTGCTGCTCACGCTGTCCGCGGTGCTGGCGGGATGCGGCTCCGATGCGGCCGCTCCCGGCCCGACGCAGCCGACCCGCACCTGGGAGATGGGGTTCTACTTCACGCCGCCGCGGATGGATCCGGCCACCGCCCTGCGGAACATCGACCTCTTCAGTTCCCGGGCCGAATTGGTGGTGCTGCACGAGGAACTGCCCTGGGACCAGCTGCTGGCAGGCGCGGACCTCGACACCATCGTGGAGGGCAAGGCCGGCCTGGTCGCCTACCTGCGCAACCGCGGGCTTCGCGTCTTCTTCATGGCCGACCTCACCGACGGCCTGTCCCGGGGCGAAGAGCCGCCGCTGTTGCGCGCCGCCGGGCGCAGCATCACCGAGTCTTCGGTCCAGCTGCTCTATCGGCAGTACGTGCGGGCTTTCGTCGCGCGGTTCCAGCCGGACTACATCGGCCTGACGGCGGAGACCAATCTCGTGCGGCAGGCTGCCGCCCCGGCGGTCTATGCCGCCATGGTCACCGCGGCCAACGCCGCCGCAGCCGAACTGGTGACCGACGGCGCCACGGCGCCGTTGCTGATCAGCGTGCAGGTCGAGACGGCGTGGGGGCGTCTGGGTGGGGCCGGCTCCTACGTGGGCATCGAGCAGGATCTTGCCGACTTCCCGTTCACGCAGATGCTGGGCCTGTCATCGTATCCGTATTTCGGCCACGCCCAGCCTGAAGACATTCCCGACGACTACTACGCGCGCCTGCTGGATGGGCGCACGCTGCCGGTCATCGTCTGCGAAGGCGGGTGGGGCAGCGCCAGTCTGGCGCCCATCACCTCGTCGCCGGAACTGCAGGCGCGGTACCTGACCCGCCAGGCGGTGCTCCTGGACAGCGTGGATGCGCGCGCGGCGGTGCAGACGCTCTTCACCGACCTCGACCTGGACAGCCTGACCGATCCCTATCCGGTCAACCTGCCGCTGTTCGGCAGCCTGGGACTGATGCAGATGGTGGGAGACGCGTTCGTGCCCAAGCCGGCGCTGGCGGTGTGGGACGGGCTGTTCGCGAGGCGGCGGTTCTGAGGCGCCGGCGCGCGGGAACCGCGTGGACCCAGGTCGCAATCGTCCGCCGACGGTACCGGCAAAGCAATGGGAGTCACGTGCCCACTGGGAAAGCCACAGGGAGCCGTGGTAGATTGCGACGTCATTCGGAATGCACGACGGGTCCTGGGATCTCAAACGACGGCGGCCTCAGCGGTCAGTCGGTCGCAAAGGACGGTTCGATGGCCTTCGCGTACCACGCCCTGATCCGCCTCGTCTGGCCGCCGCTCCTGTTCCTGTGTTGCGTCGTCACCGGCGCACAGGCGGCCGGCGCTCCTGTCAAGGTGGACTGCGGCGCCCAGCCGCGCCATGGTACGCGCGACGTCGGGCTTCGCCGGGTCTGGGAGCGGCCGGCGGAGACCGCGGACTACCTATGTGGACGATTGGCTGACGCCCGGCGCGACGCCCATGGCAACATCCTCCTGGTCGACAATCAGCTGAAGGACCTGAAGGTCTTTGCCCCCGACGGCGCCTGGCTGCGCACGATCGGCCGCGAAGGGGAGGGACCGGGCGAATGCAGCGACGCGCGCAAGGTGTTCCTGCGCCCGGGCGGGGATATGGGACTGCTGCAGGCCGTGCCCGGTGCCATCGTCTGGTTTCAGGTCGACGGTACGCCGGCGGGCCGCGTGCGCATCGGCGGCGATCCGACCGTGAACGTGGCGCTGACCGCGGCGGCCTGGGCCTTCCAGATGGGCGACGAGATCTTCGTCTGGACCGACCAGCTCCGATCCGGTGACGAATACAGCGACCCCGCCAAGCGCGTCGTGCGTCTGGCGCCGGATGGCGCGCTCGGCGCGACCATCTACGCGCCGCCCGCTGAGCCTGAGCAAGCGACGGACGAGCTTCCCGAAGAAGGCTATCAGGTCTGGGCCGGTCGCTGGTGTCCCGGAGCCGGCGGCGGCATCTGGGTGGCACCCGAGCGGGATCGCTATGTGCTGCAGCTGTGGCAGGACGGCGTGTTGCGCCGGGAGGTCCGTCGCGACTACGAACCGGTGAAGCGCGACGAGGCGGGGCGTGAACTCGTGCGCGAGAACATGCGGTCCGCGGGTTGGCGCGAGGACAGCTACCGCGTCGCGGCGACCGCGCCGGTGGTGGCGTCGCTGCGGCCGGCCGCTGACGGCAACCTGTGGGTCCGCCTCGACCGCGGCGGCCAGCTGCCGCCGGACCACCCCCTCGCGATCTTCGACGTGTTCTCCCCGGCCGGTGAGTGGCTCGAGCAGATCCGCTGGCACGTGGCGCCGCCGCTGGGCCGCTGGCTGATCCTCGACGACCGCAGCCTGGTCATGATGCGCGAGGATGGCGAGGGCGCGGTGGCGGCGCTTGTGCTGTTCGAGGCTGACCGCTAGCGGGCGCCCGTTCCGTGGCCCCGCACCACTGCGCGCCCTTCGCCTCAGCGAACGAGAGCCAGCCGGGCTGTCGAGGTCGTCTGACCGGACCGCACCTTGACGAAATAGACGCCAGCAGGCAGGGATCGCCCGCCGTCGTCGCATCCGTCCCAGGACAAGCGGGCGGGCCCGGCGCCGACCATGCTGCTGCCGAACCGCCGCACCCGGCGGCCGGCGACGTCGAACACCTGGACGTCCACGCGCCCCGCGCGCTCGACGTCGAAGGCGATCTCGGAGCGCGTCGTGAGCGGGTTGGGAGCCACCTGGATCACGGGTGCCCTTGCCGTCACCGTCGCCGTTCCCACGCCCGCGACCTGCGCGCACTGCGCCGGGTACATCACGAGACCGTCGTCCCAGTCGCCGACCAGGACGCCGCCGGCGAAGGCACACATCCCCGCGATCTCGCCGGACTGGAACACCTCGCCGACGACGCACGGCTGCAGGGGATCGTGCAGGTCCAGGACCTTGAAGCCGCGCCCCTGCCGCACGTAGGCGTAGTCCGAGTCCGGGGCCAGCGAGAGGCTGCCCGCCACGGACGGACACGCGGCCACGACCCGGGGTTGCAGGCGATCGGAGATGTCCACGACCTGCAGGCCGACGGGTTCCCCGATGACGTAGGCGTACTGTCCGCGGACCGCGACGTCGTACGTCTCGCCGCCGAGGGCAAGGGTGCCGGCCAGGAACGGCTGGGCCGGATCGCTGAAGTCGATGACGTGAAGCCCCGCGTCCCCGGCTGCCGCATAGGCGACGCGGCCGCTGACGGCCACGCGCCCGGGGCAATTGCTCCACGGCACGGTGCCGAGCAACCGCGGTTGGCGGGGATCCGCGAGATCCACGAGCTGCAGGCCCGTCCAATAGTCCGACACCAGTGCCAGGTCGTCGCTCAGGACGACCGTACTCGCATAGGCGGGCAGGGCCAGGCTGGCGATCAACGCCGGGCTCGACACGTTGGAGACATCGACGATCCGCAGCGTGCGGCCATTGTCGGCAAAGCAGGCCAGGCCCCCGGCGACGGCGAGGCCCGAGAGGATGCCGGGCGCGAAGTCAAGCGTACCCACCACCGTCATCGCGGCAGGTTCGCCGATGTCGACGATCTGCATCACTTCGTACTCGAGGCCGTAGGCGTAGTCCCCCTCGACGGCGATCTGCTTCGGCGCGTAGACAGTCAGGACTTCGCCAAGCCGCGCCGGCGCCTGCGGTGAGGCGATGTCGACCACCGTCAGCCCACGATCGAGATCCGCCACGACGGCGAATCCTCCGCCCAGGCTGACCGCCATGGCGGCACCCGGGGTGTCGATGCCGCCGACCAGGCGTGGTGCGTCCAGGTCCGAGACATCGATGACGAACAGCCCGTCATCGTTACCGGCGGCGTACAGGCGGTCTCCGGCCACGACCAGATCGTTGGCCCAGTCCGGCAGGTAGAAGCTCTGCAACACGCGCGGTCCGGTCAGGCTCCCGACCTCCACGACATCGACGTATACAGGGGTATGCTGCAGCACGTAGACGTGACGGCCTTCGGTCGCCACGTCCGCCGCGTCCCAGAGCCCGGCAACGGCGCCCTCGAAGAGGCCATGGCGCGGGTCCCTGACGTCCACGACGAGCAGCCCGTCGTAGCCGGCGGCGACATAGGCCTTGCCGTCGAGCACGGCGATGTCCTCGACGAAGAAGCTGTCGCAGAAGCTGGCGACGAGTTGTGCGTGACCAGGATCCGCGATGTCGAGCACCTGCACGCCGCCTTCCAGGTCCGCCACGAAGGCCCAGTCGCCGGACAGGCACAGGGCGCGGGCCCGGCCCGGCGTGTCGACGGTCGCCACGACCCCGGGTGCGTACGGATCGGCGAGGTCGACAACGACGACGCCCGCCTCACCGGCCGCCACGTAGCCGAACCGGTCACCGATCGCCACGCCGGCGGATTGCCCCCCGGTCGCCACTGTGGCGGCGAGGATCGGCCGGGAGGGGTTGGCCAGGTCGACGACCGCCAGGGTGCTGTCGGAACGGGCCACCAGTGCCACGTTTCCATCCGTGGCCGCGCCGTAGGCCAGCCCGGGCATCTCCAGGCTGGAGACCGGACGCAGGAAGTCCCGGTAGTCCACGCACTGGGCCCGGGCCGGCGGAATCGTGGCCAGGAGCAGGCAAACGGTCGCCGACAGCGCGGTACGGCAGTGTGTCATCGTCAGTCCTTCCGCTGAACGCGGGGGAGCGCGGCCCGCGCGGGCGGATGCCGGCGGCTGCGCGCATGAAGCCGGGCTGTGGATGCAGGTGCCGTGCCACGGGGAGGGGGTGGGTGATGCCGTGGCACCCAGGTGCGCGAGCGCCGGCCCGGATGCCGGCGCCCCATGCCCGTTTACCGTAGCAGCACGGCCCGCATCACCCGTTGCACGCCTTCTCCGGTCAACCGCACGAAGTACGTGCCGCTGGGCAGCTCGCGTCCCTGGTCGTCGCACCCGTTCCAGCGCACGACGTGGGTGCTCGCGGCGAACTCGCGATCGGCGAGCACGGCGACCCGGCGCCCGGCGAGGTCGTAGACGGTGAGGCTCAGGCGGGTCCCGCGCTCAAGACCGAAACTCCCTGTTCCGGTTAGCGCGAAATCCAACGCTTTACATTGCCAGGGAGGATCTCCAGCCAACTAAGTAGCGGCTCTGAAGTCCCGAGAGCCCTTCGATTGGCGCAAGTGGATGCCGAAGTCCGTAGAGGTGCTGCCGATGCGACGACTGCGACTGAACTGCTCGATGAACACAGCATTCTGCTTCATGGCCGCCTTGTCTTGCATGATCGCATCCTGTGGCAAGGACCCGGCACCTGGAGACCCGCTTCCAACTGACGGGCTCACTGAGGAACAGCGTCAGGAGATGTTCCAGGACTACACGGCGGCCGATGCGATCATGGCAGGGGCTCTAGTCGCTGCTGATCCACACGTCGAATTCTCCGGCCGCATCGAGGCGCTTCGCGCGCTGCCATCGGTCGAGATCGCGGAGGTCGAACGATCGATATTGTACGTCAAGTTCCGCCACGGCGGCTATATGCTCTGGGACGCTACGCCATCGTCTCCGAATCCACCGCCGACGCTCTATGCCGACCCTGAAAGGTCATTGCTGAAGATGACCGGAGACGTGGTGGGGAATCGCAATGTGCTCTTTGTCAGTCCGATCACCGATTCGGAGCCGGGCCTGCATGCGGCCACCCTGGCGGCCATCGGCGCAATGACTCCCCGATTGACTGAGGCGGGGTTCACGGTGAATCCAACGGTGTGGGGCACATCCGCCGACGTCGAGTTCTTCACGAGCGGGATGCGTGGATACGGCTTGCTGTTCATCTCTGCTCACGGGTCATTTTTTGCCGAGAGCTCACGAAAGTACATTCGCACCGGGGAGCTTGCACCGTGGTTGACCGAAGTCACCCACGACCCTGCGTGGCCTCAATGGTATCTGGATTGGATTTCCAGCCGGCTGGTTCCTTCGTACCGGCGCGAACTCGAGAACGGGGTTCCAGTTGCGGTCCGTCGGTGGTGTGTCTCCGATCAGCTCATTCGCGAGCGCTATGCGCCCGGGTCAATGCCTCACAGCCTGGTACTACTCGCGCCATGCTATATGTTCGACGGTTCAAGTCCGGAGGTGCAGAACGCGATGGCAGAGGCGTTCGTGCAGGCCGGCGCAGCTGCCGTTGTCGGTTGGGAGAGTGTCAACCGGTATGGATGCCATGCCGCTCAGTCGATCGTGGCCAACATGCTGGACGGAATGAACCTCGGTGAAGCTCTTGACGTGTATCCGTTCCGGGTTGACCACTGGTGCAACAACATCGGATGCTATGATGCGGCTCTGCACCTTCACCCTGACCCAGCTGGACGTACGTTGCTTCTGGTCAGCGACGAGACACCGGAGTTTGCCGGCTACCTGCGCGGTGTTGTCGTTTCGGACAGCATTTCTTACGAATTCGACTTTCCCGGGCAGACAATTGCGCCCCACTTCGTGGGAGTGTTCCCGGGAGAGAACCAGATTCTCTTCACCGTGGAAGCGCAGGACATGTTCAACGTCGTGCCGGTCATGAATGCGGCTACTGCCGTACTTGAATTCGACAACGAAAGGCAACTGCAGAATCTGACGTTTCGCTTTGGGCTTGACGGCGGCGGCGGCAACCCGGACATGAACTTCGATCGCCCGTGGGCCGCTCTGAGCGGTGCAATCGAAGTGCTGGATATGACGCCGCGCCCGGAATACGGGCTTGTTCAAGGGACATTCAATTCGGGAACGACGGGAAACTCCGTTCAGGGAGAGTTCCAAATGAGAGTCATTCTAGACAAATAGGTACTCGGCGCCGCATTGCGGCGTGGACGAACGTCCAGCTGTGCACGCCGCCGACCTTGTTGGCTGGGCAGGCGGTAGATCCACCGTCAAGCGCGCTGTTCAATGATGGTGCTTTCGGCTCCCAGTGCCCCCCGGCGGCCGCAGGCGGGACCTGTCCAGGGGCTTCATGAGTATGCTTCCCATTGGACCGCCGCCTCCCCTCTCCTGTAGTCTCCCGGACCAGTTCCAGATCGCAATCCAGGTACGAACCCGGCGCGGGAGCCCTTCCATGTCCGACCAGACGAAGACCTGTCCCGAGTGCGGCGCCGACTACACGCCGCGAGCGCTGTCGTGCGCCGATTGCCACGTGGCCCTGGTCTGGAAGCGCGAGCGGCCGCGGCCGGCGCAGGCCGGGTTCGGGGATCCGTGGGCCGCGCTGCCCGAGGGCATGGCCGGGCTCCTGGTCGAGGATGACCAGCACGCCATCGAGCACTACGAGGACCGCCTGGCCGACGCGGGCATCGCCTCGGCGAAGCTGCCGGTCGTGCGCCTGCACCCGGCCGGCTACCTGGAACCCGAACCCGACGGCAGCGGCACCGGCTTCCGCACGCAGCTGTTCGCCGCGCGCGACGACTACTCGCAGGCCGAGCGCATCGTGGCCGACGCCTTCGCGCGCCGCAACCCGTCGCTTGCCGAGACGCCGTTCCAGGAGTTCCCCGAGGAGGGCTGCCCGGCCTGTGGCGCGGCGTTGCCGGAGAACACGGCGGCGTGTCCGGACTGCGGGCTGGAATTCGCGGTGGGGGACGAGTAGGGGACGCATGGCGAGGCTGCGGGTCGCTGCGCGGATTCGCAACTCATTGATCACATTCGTGTTAAAATTAGATTAACAAACTGTGATTTCAATACCGTACAATTCCCGTCCGGTGCCGACACCGTCTGGTTCCGATTCGCCAACACCCGGCGCTGCGGCCGTCGGCCGGCCCTGCATCCCGGGTGTCCTTCCCGAAGGAAAACACCATGACCAACTGGAAACGCTTCGCGTCGCGTGCGTCCGTCCTGTTCGCCTGCAGCCTGTTGTCCCTGGCCTGTGCCGTCGGCCCTGCCGCGGCCGTGACCGTCCCCATCACCTGGCTCGACCAGTCGCCGACGGCCTTCGGTTCGTCGGTGCCCAACGGCGCGGTCATCAACGTGCCGGGCGTCGGCAACGTGACGGTGACGTACGCACTGCCGGCCCACTGGTCGCACTCGCGCCTGCAGAACCCGAACTTCACGGTCGGCAACGTGGCCTTCGGCCCGGACACCTACACGTGGACGAACTACGAGTTCTTCAGCACGATCTTCACGACCGGCGAGCTGGGCCCCGAGGTCGGGACCATCACGTACACGTTCGCCGGCACGCTGCCGGCGGGCTCCGTCTTCGTGGGGCCGATCGGCCTGGGCGCGACGACGAGCTTCGGCGGCGGCACCTCCACCACGCGTGTCGTGCAGAACGGCACCTACCTGGGTGACTTCGTCGGCGACGCCTCGTTCGGCGCCTCGCAGTTTCTCGGCGGCGTAGGCAATTTCACGGTGCTGAACTCGGTGACCGGCCCCGGCGGTTCCGACCCCTGGTGGAACACGAACCTGGCCGTGGTGCGCGTCGACGACGCGGTGTCCAGCATCACCGTCATCCAGACGGCGCTGCGCGGCGACGGCATCGGCGTCAACATCGGCTTTGCGGTCGACCAGGTGGTATCCGAGGAGACCTCGACGTGGGGCGGGGTCAAGAGCCTGTTCCGGTAGCCTTGAATGTCCGCACTCGGGCCGCCTTCCGTCGGGGAGGCGGCCCGTCTTCTCGCAGCGGCGCTTGCGCCGGAGCAACGGCCGCCGCCGTTCCTCAGGCTCCCGCCCCGTCCGGCCCGGAACCGGCTCCCGCGCCGACGCGTTTACCCTGGTTGGCCCGGCTGCGCCCCCCGAACCACCCCTGCCGCCGGAAGTAGTACAGCAGCCCCGCCGCCGTGGCCGCCATCAGCCCCAGCGAGAACGGGTAGCCCCAGGCCCAGCCCAGCTCCGGCATGTTCCAGCGCGAGGCGCCGCGGTCGAAGTTCATGCCGTAGACCCCGGCGATGAACGACAGCGGCATGAAGATGGTGGCGATCACCGTCAGCACGCGCATGATCTCGTTCATGCGGTTGCTCATCACCGAGAGGTAGAGATCCAGCAACCCGGCCGCGCGGTCGCGCACGGCTTCGGTCAGGTCGACCACCTGGCGCGCATGGTCCAGGCAGTCGCGCAGGTGCAGGCGCGTGGTCTGGCTGAGGGTGGGGATCTCCTCGCCCAGCATGCGCACGATGACGTCGCGCGTCTGCCAGGCCAGTCGGTGCCAGGCGGCCAGGTCGCGCTTCAGCTCGTGGATCACCGCGACCTCGACGCGCTGCGGGCTGGCGAAGATCGCGTCCTCCAGTTCGTCCACGCGGCGCTCATGGTCCTCGACCACGGGGAAGTGCAGGTCCACGACCAGGTCGATGATCGCGTACGCCAGGTAGTCGGCGCCGCCCTCCATCAGGCGCGGCCGGCGCTGGCGGATGCGCTCGCGGATCGCGTCCAAGGCCGGCAACGGGCGCTCCAGGAAGCAGAGGACCCGCCCCGGCGCCACGAAAAGGCATAGCTGCTGCGTGGTGCGGCCGTCGGGCTCGGGCACACGCAGCACGACGAAGTCCTGGTCCTCGTACTCGTCGAACTTGGGCCGCTGGTGCGTGCTCGCGATGTCCTCCAGCGCCAGGCGGTGCAGGCCGAACTGCTCGCCGAAGGCTCCCAGGGCGGCGTGGTCCTCGACGCCGGTGACGATCACCAGCGCCAGGCGACCCGGCACCGCGGCGGCGCGGGCAGCGGCAGGGTCGACCGGGCGCGACTCTTCGACCGTGTCGAGGCTGAAGCTGATGACCTCGATGGTCGAGGGCGGCGCGTCCGGCCGCGGCGCCAGGGTGCCGGGCGGCGCGCCGGGACGCGTGCGTCGCCGCCGGGGGGCCGGGCCCTGCGTGCGGGACTTGCGGGAATGACGGACGGACACGGGCGCCCTCCGGCGGGCTGGTGCGGCCAACGCGTGCGCCCCCGGGCCGGCGCGATGTCGACGGCATTGTGCGCCCGCGGACGGCGGTTTGGCAACGACGGGAAGCGGCGGTGGGATCAGGCGCCCGGACGACGGTAGCCCGTCTCGGCCTGCAGGGCGGCCAGGCGGGCGGACAATTCCGCCAGCTTGGCCGCGTGCGCGGGGTCGGCCGCGAGGTTGACCCGTTCGGCGGGATCGGCGCGCAGGTCGTACAGCTCCGGCGGCAGCGCCGGATCCTCGGGATAGGCGATGTACTTCCAGCCGCGCGAGCGCACGGCCAGGCAGGTGGGCACCGGGCCTTCCTCGCGGAAGTACTCGTAGAGGAAGTCGTCGCGGCCGCGCCCGCCGCGGGCCACCGGCAGCAGGCTCAGGCCCTGGTTCGTGGGCGGCGGCGCCACGCCGGCGGCCTCGCAGAACGTCGGCATCAGGTCCAGGCCCAGGGCCAGTTCCCCGCTGACACGCCCCGGGGGGGCCAGCTTCGGGTGGCGCATCAGCAGCGGCACCCGGATCGACGGTTCATAGGCGGCCCGCTTGTCGCGCAGGCCGCCGTGCTCACCCAGCAGGAAGCCGTTGTCGCTGGTGTAGACGACCAGCGTGTCGTCCAGGAGCTTCCGCTCCCTGAGCGTGGCCACCAGGCGGCCCACGCTCTCGTCCACCGCCAGCAGGGTCCGGTGGTAGTTGCGCAGGTCCTCGGGCGTCAGGTCGCCGTCCCCGCGGCCGCCCCAGTCGGGCTTGTGCGACAGGTCGCCGTCCGTGTCAGCCGGCAGCGTGAAGTCGACGTCGGCGTAGCGCGCGGCATGGCGCGGCGCGGGCACGAACGGGGCGTGCGCGGCCTTGTGGCTGACCACCAGCAGGAACGGCCTGGTGCGCTCCTGGCGCAGGAAGCGCTCGGCGTGGTCGGTCAGCTCGTCGGTGATGTAGTTCAGCACCAGCTGCCACTGGCCGTCGATGTTCATCGTGTTGCGGATGTACTCGCCCTGGCTGGTGAAGCTGACCCAGCGGTCGAAGCCGGCGCGCGGGGTGGCCTTGGCCAGCATGTGCCACTTGCCGAACCAGGCCGTCTCGTAGCCGGCCTGCTGCAGCACCTGCGCGAAGGTGGGGCAGGAGCGGTCCGGATCGCGCGAGACGTTGTCCAGCACGCCGTGCCGGTGCGCGTAGCAGCCGGTCAGCAGGCTCGCGCGCGAGGGGCTGCAGAGGCTCGTGGTCACGAAGGCGTTGCCGAAGCGCACGCCCTCGCGCGCCAGGCGGTCCAGGTGCGGCGTCTGCAGGCGCGGGTCGCCGGCGCACCCCATCGCGTCGTGGCGCACGTCGTCGGTCAGCACCAGCAGGATGTTGGGCCGTGTCGTGGAGCCGTCGTCGCCGCCGCAGCCCAGCACGTTACCCAGCGCCAGCGAGGCGGCGCCCGCGCCCAGCAGCCTCAGCGCGTCGCGCCGCGTCAGCCCCGCCGGTGTGTTCATGGCTGCTCCAGGCCGGCAGGCGCCGTGCGGGCCAGGCGCAGGCCGACCCAGGGGAAGCGCTGGCCGGGCGCGGCCTTGTGGCGTACGGCGGAGCGGCAGTGGCGGCCCAGCTCGCGGAAGTTGCCGCCGCGGATCACGCGCTCGGCGCCCCGGTCCGGCCCGCGCGGATCGCCGGCCGCCTGCGCCGAGGGGAAGGCGTGCCGGTCCCAGACCCATTCGCCGACGTTGCCGTGCATGTCGTGCAGTTCCCAGGCATTGGGCGGGAAGTGGCCGATCTCCAGCGCCTGGCCGCGCCACATCCCCTTCTCGCAGCCCTTCTGCGGGTCGTAGCCCAGGTAGTTCGCCTCGTGCGTGCCCAGGCAATCGCCGGTGTGGAACACGGTGCTGGTGCCGGCGCGGCACGCGTACTCCCATTCGGCTTCCGTGGGCAGGCGGATGCCGTCGGCGGCGGGATCCCAGGTCACGATGGTGTCGCGGATCGCGTAGGCCGGCGCGAATCCCAGGGTCCGGGACAGCGCGTTGCAGAAGGCGACCGCCTCGTACCAGGTGACGTTCTCGACCGGGCAGTCGGGGCAGTCGTAGAGGAAGCTGGGATTGCGGCCCATGACGGCCTGCCACTGGGCCTGGGTGACCTCGTACTTGCCCAGGAAGAAGCGACGGGTGAGGGTGACCGGGCGCTGCTGCTCGTCGGTGCGGCTGCCCCATTCGCGGTCGGGACTGCCCATCAGGAACGAGCCGGCCGGCAGCAGGACGAACTCGAGACGACCACGGTCCCGGTTGTCCGGAAGGGCGGCCTCAGGCTGCGCGCCGGCCGGGCGCGCGACGAACGGCGCCGGTGCCAGGCAGGCGCAAAGCACGGCGATGAGGACACGCTGGCGGGGGCACCGCATCCCGTTCTCAGCCGATCTTTCCCCGGCCGCCGGGCGCCGTGTCGGGCGGCGTCGGGACCGGAACGCGATCGTAACACATTCGTGATCGCCTGCCTAGTCGGTCGCCGATGGCGGCTTTGGGGCGCCCGGTTGACAGCCCGCCAGGCCGGGGCTACCGTGGCGGCAACCGTTGGGGGTGGCCGTGCCGGCCGGATCGGCAGGGCCTGAGAAACACCCTTGGAACCTGAACCGGATCATGCCGGCGTAGGGAAACGGGCCGCACGCGGCGTCTTCCGGCTTGGGGGACGCCTTTTTTCGTTCTGCGCGGTGGCCTTCCTGCTCCGGCCGACCTTCATCTGGAGGCGGCCATGAGACTCGTCCCCGTTCTCGTCTGCCTGGGCGCGCTTGGTGCGCAGCCCGCGTTGGCGGCGGCGCCTGCCGCGTCCGCCCCTGTCGTGAACAGCCCTGTCGTGAACAGCCCTGTCGTGATCATCCCTGCCGCCGGCGACACCGTCCCGGCCCGCCCCGTCTACCAGGACACGGGCGTCGAGGTGACCGCGTCGCGCTTTGCGCCGGACCAGCGCCTGAACGTCTCGAACCTCACCGCCGCGGACCTGTCGCGGCGCGAGACCGACCAGGAACTGCCGCTGCTGGTGCAGTCGCTGCCGGGCGTGTTCTCGTATTCGGATGCCGGCGGCGGCCTGGGCTACACCTACCTGAAGGTGCGCGGCTTCGACCAGCGACGCGTTGGCGTGCTGGTGGACGGCGTGCCGCTGAACGACCCGGAGGACCACCAGGTCTGGTGGGTCAACCTGCCGGACCTGGCGTCGGACGTGTCGGACATCCAGCTGCAGCGCGGGGTCACCGGCTCGGTCGGCGGCATGACGGCGATCGGCGGCACGGTCGATGTCGTGACCGTGCCGCCGGGGCGGCGCCCGGGCACACGCATCGGGCTGGACGCCGGCAGCGACGGCTTCGCGCGGCAGATGGTGGCCTGGGACAGCGGCCTGCGCGACGGCGGCTGGGCCACCGCCCTGCGCCTGTCGCGGCAGGAGACCGACGGCTACCGCGACCGCTCCGGCCACGAGGGTTGGGCCGTCAGCTGGAGCGGGCGGCGCGAGGGCGCGCGCGGGTCGCTGCAGGTCAACGTCCGCACCGGGCGCGAACTGACGCACCACGCCTGGGACGCGGTGCCGGCCTCGGTGCTGGCGGTCGACCGCCGCGCAAACGTCGAGACGTGGCACAACGCCGTGGACGACTTCCGCCAGCCGCACTACCAGGTGCACCACGAGTGGCGGCTGGGCGAGGGCCTGACGCTGGTCAACCGCCTCTACCATGTGCGCGGCGACGGCTACTACGAGAACTACCGCGCCGACCAGGGCGCCGGCGGCTACGCGCTGGACCTGGCCGGCGGCGCGGCGTTCGACGACAAACTGGACGTGGTCCGCCGCAAGTGGGTCAGCAAGCGGCACACGGGCTGGGTGCCGTCGCTGGCCTGGGAGCGGGGGCGCGGCCGGCTGCTGGTGGGCGGCGACGCCTATACGTTCGACTCGGACCACTGGGGCGAGGTGCTGTGGGCCGAGGGCTTTGCCCAGGGCGATTTCGCCACGCCGTGGCGCTACCATCGCTACACCGGCGACAAGGACGCCTGGTCGCTGTACTCGGACTATCGCCGCTACCTGGGCCGCGGCGTGGCGGCCACGGTCAACCTGCAGTACCAGCGCAAGCGGTACCGCTTCGAGCAGCAGGCCGTGGGCAACTTCCGGGGCAACCTGCTGAACGCCTACACCGTCACCGACGACTTCCTCAACCCGAAGCTGGCCCTGGACTGGGTGGTGCCCGGCATCGTGGCGGGCGGCACGCTGCAGTTCTACGCCAACGTCGGGGTCAACCACCGCGAACCCACCGACAACGAGCTGTTCGACACCTGGGAGGGCGGCGACGACCTTGGTGCCGAGCCGCTGTTCAGCGAGCACCGCGAGGTTCCCGACGGCCAGGGCGGCGTCGCCCGCGTCGAGTGGTCCGGGCCCCTGGTGCGCCCGGAGCGCGTGGTGGACCGCGAGGCGGGCCTGGGCTGGCGCGGCCGGGACCTGGCGGTCACCCTGGGCGGCTACTGGATGGACTTCGACGACGAGATCGTCGCCTACGGGGGCGTGAACGAGGACGGCAGCGGCATCCGCGGCAACGCCGGCCGCACGCGCCACCGCGGCCTGGAGCTGAGCGCCCGGGCGCGGCTGGGGGCCGGGCAGGAGCTGGCCCTGGCCGCGTCGCGCTCGTGGGACGAGGCCGTGGAGTTCATCTTCCACGATTGGGACGGCTCGGTGTACGATTACGCGGGCAACCCGCTGGCCCTGTTCCCGCGCCACCTGGCGCTGGCGACCTGGGACGGCGACTGGGGCAGCGGCCTGCGCACGCGCGTCCGCGTGCGCAGCACCGGCCGCCAGTGGCTCGACAACTCGGGACAGGACGACCGCACCATCGACCCCTGGACGACGGTGGACCTGTCGCTGTGGCTGGACCTGCGGAAGGTGGGCCTGCGCACGGACGGCCAGGTGACGGTCTTCGCGCACCTGCGCAACGTGGCCGACGAGCAGTACGAGACCTGGGGCTACTGGGACGGCGAAAACCACTACACGCCGGCGGCGGGACGCAACGTTGCCGTCGGGATCGACTGCGGGTTCTGATGCAAGACGACGAACTGCCGACCGGCGGCGACGCCTGCCCGTTCTTCCCCAAGCGCGGGCGGCGCGCGGTGGTCCTCTGCGACGGGCCGCCACCTCCGCCGGCCGTGCTGGAATACTGGCTGGCCGGCGCGGACCTGTTCGTCTGCGCGGATGCCGCCGGGCACCCCTACGACCACCTGCCACGCGTGCCGGAAGCGGTGATCGGCGACTTCGACTCGCTGTCCGGGCGCGTGCTGGCCGGCCGCGGCGGACCGCGCTTCCTGCGCGTGGACGATCCCTACACCACCGACAGCGAGAAGGCGCTGCTGTACGTGGTGGATGCGGGCTGCCAGGAGGCGGTGCTGCTGGGGGCCGAAGGCGGCTGGCGGCTGGACCACACGCTGTTCAACGTGCAGCTCCTGGAGCGGTTCAGCGACCGCCTGCGGCTGTGCCTGGCGGGCCAGAGCGCGGACGTCGTGCGCGTGGGGCCCGGCTCGCACGAGGTGTGGGCCCTGCCGGCGGGCACGCGCTTCTCGCTGCTGCCCCTGTCCGGCGAGGCGCGTGGCGTGACCATCGAGGGCGCCAGCTTCCCGCTGCTGGGCGACACCATCAGCCTGGCCGGGCCCACGGCGATCAGCAACCTGGTGACGATGTCGCCGCTGCTGCTGTCGGTCGGCACCGGCTCGCTGCTGGCCCTGATCGAGCGCGAGGCCGAGCCCGACCGCGGGCGCGACTGAGGTGGAGCCCGGCCTGTCGTCGTGGTGGGCCGGGTCCGCCTATCTGCTCTACCTGCTGTACGCCGTGCTGCGCGTGGCGCGGCGCCCGGCCACCGGCGCCGTGGACTACCTGGTGGCCGGGCGGCGGCTGACGCTGCCGGCATTCGTGGCCACCCTGGTCTCGACCTGGTACGGCGGGATCCTCGGCGTGGGCGAGTACGCCTGGCGCAATGGCGTGAGCAACTGGCTCGTCTTCGGCCTGCCCTACTACCTCTATGCGGGCGTGTTCGCCCTGCTGCTGGCCGCGCGCGCCCGGCGCAGCCGCCTGCTGTCGGTGCCCGACCTGCTGGAACTGCGCTTCGGACGCGGGCCGGCGCTGCTGGGCGCCGGCACGCTGTTCGTGATGACCGCGCCGGCGGCCTACGTGCTGATGCTGGGGGTGCTGCTGCAACTGGCGTCGGGCTGGCCGCTGCCGGTGTGCATCGGGCTGGGCGCACTGCTCTCGGTGGCGTACGTCCTGCGCGGCGGCCTGCAGGCCGTTGTTGCCACCGACCGCGTGCAGTTCGTGCTGATGTTCGCGGGCTTCCTGGTGCTGGTGCCCGTCTGCGTCGTCGAGCTGGGCGGCTGGCAGTGGCTGCGGGCGCAGGTGCCGCCGAGCCACCTGAGCTGGGACGGCGGCCTGGGCTGGCAGGCGATCTTCGTCTGGTACTTCATCGCGCTGTCGACGCTGGTCGAGCCCGCGTTCTACCAGCGCTGCTACGCGGCCCGCGACGAGCGCACCGCCCGGCGCGGCATCCTCGTCTCGATCGCGTTCTGGATCCTGTTCGACTTCCTGACCACGACGGCGGGCCTGTACGCCCGCGCCGCGCTGCCGGACCTGGCCGATCCGCTGCAGGCCTTCCCGGCGCTGGCCGAGCGCGTGCTGCCGGGCTTCTGGCAGGGCGTGTTCACGGTCGGGCTGCTGGCGACCATCATGTCGACCGTCGACAGCTACTCGTTCATCGCGGCGGTGACCCTGGGCCGCGACCTGCTGGGGCGCTGGCGCGGCTGGGACGAGGCGCGCTCGCTGCGGGCCTCGCAGTGGTGCCTGGTCGCCACCGCGGCGGCGGCCGTCGCGATGGCGCTGGCGGCCGGCTCGGTCGTCACGCTGTGGAAGGTGCTCGGCTCGATCGGCACGCCCGTGCTGCTGCTGCCGCTGGCCCTGGCGCACGGCGCGCGCGCGGTGGACGGGCGTCGCGTGACCGCGGCGATGGCGGCCGCCGGCGGCGCCGCGCTGGCCTGGACGCTGGCCGGGCGGGGCGCCCCCTGGCTGGGGGTGGAGCCGATCTTCCCGGGGCTGCTGGTGTCGGCGGCGGTGCTCGGGCCGGCCTGGCGGCGACGCGGGCCGGTGGCCGCCGGTGGCTGATCAGCCCGCGGACGCCGGCGGCGGCAGGCGCCGCCAGATGAGCAGGCTGGCTGCGGCCAGGATCGCGGCGAACACGGCGATGGTCAGGTAGGGCGAGACGAGCTGGGCCAGCCAGCCGGCCAGGAACGAGCCGGCCGGCAGGGCGCCGCCGAAGCCCACCGACCAGATGCCCATGATGCGGCCGCGCAGCCCGTCCTCGACGCTCATCTGTACCAGCGTGTTGCTGGTGGACATGAACATGACCGCGCCGAAGCCGGCGACGGCCAGGCCGGCGCCCATGGGCACGGGATGGCGCGAGGCGGCCACCGCCAGCGCGCCGACGCACAGCAGCCAGACGCCGCCGAAGACCTGCAGCCGCGAGGTGCCTGAGGCCGTGCGCGCGGCCACGACCAGCGCGCCGGCGATGGCGCCCACGCCGAACATCGCCGTCAGCAGGCCGTACTCCCACTCGCCCAGGTGCAGCAGGTCCTGCGCGATGGCCGGCATCAGCGTCTGGCAGGCCCAGCCGAACACGCCCATCAGGCAGAGCAGCAGCAGCAGCGTCCGCACGACGTCGTTGCGGTGCGCCTCGCGGAAGCCTTCCAGCAGGTCCTGCCAGTGGCTGGTGCGGCGCGCCGGCGGGCGGTGCGGCGGCAGGCGCAGCGCCAGCAGCGTGCCGGTGACCACCAGGTAGCTGGCGGCATCCAGCAGGAAGCACCAGCCGGCCCCGACCGCGGCCATCACCAGGCCCGCCACGGCCGGGCCCAGCACCCGCGACGAGTTCACCAGCACCGAGTTCAAGGCGACCGCGTTCAGCAGGTGCTCGCGGCCGACGATCTCGCTGACGAAGGCCTGCCGCGCGGGCACCTCGAAGGCGAAGGCGATGCCGCCGAGCGTGGCCAGTGCCAGCAGGTGCCAGACCTGCGCCCAGCCGGTCAGCAGCAGCAGCGCAATCAATGCCGAGGAGCATGCCGCCAGCAGCTGCGTGAGGATCACCATGCGGCGCTTGTCGACGCGGTCGGCGATGGTCCCGGCCAGCGGCGAGAGCAGGAACATCGGCAGCAGGGCCATTCCCATCACCGTGCCCAGCATGGCGCGCGAGCCGGTCATCTCGTAGACGACCCAGCCCAGGGCGGTGCGGCGCATCCAGGTGCCGATCATCGAGGCCGTCTGGCCTGCGTAGTAGATGCGGAAGTTGCGCACCTGGAGCGACGAGAAGGTGGCCCGCAGCCAGCCGCGGGCCCCCGGGGCGGTGGACCCCGGCGGCGCGGTGGTGGCGGTCGGCTCCTGGCGGGGCATGCCGGGGCTCCGGGGTTGCGGGTCGGCGCGGGGCCGGCTGCGGGCAGCCGGCGGGCGATCCCCAACGTGGGGGCAGGGCGGGGCGCTGTCAAACCGCAGGGAGCCGCGGCGGCCGCGCGCCGGCGACCCTGGCTCAGGTTGTTTGTTGGCAACATCTTGGGCCAAGTTGACCCGGTCGTGACTTTGACAGACGAAAATCGTTCAAAGCATACTTGACGGATCAAGTAATGTTTATTTGTTTGGGGACGACAAAGATATGGCCGCCGGATGCGCCGCGGCCACGGATCCCCAACCCAGAGGCCCGAAGATGTCCGACCCGCTGCTGAACCCTGCCGACCCGGCCAACGTGTTCGCCTGCCGTAACCTGCGCGTGTTCGTGCAGGACGGGGATCAGGAGAAGGAGATCGTCCGCGGCGTGGACCTGACGGTCCGGCGCGGGCGCAAGCACGCGCTGATGGGGCCCAACGGTTCGGGCAAGTCGACGCTGGCGGCGGCCCTGATGGGCCATCCCGGCTACCGCGTCGAGGGCGAGATCTGGCTGGAGGGCGAGCGCGTGGACCAGCTCGAGCCGCACCTGCGGGCGCGGCGCGGCATGTTCCTCAGCTTCCAGTACCCGGTGGCGGTGCCCGGGGTGACGGTGGCCAACTTCCTGCGCGCCTCGCTGGCGGCGCGGCGCGGCACGGAGATCCCGGTGCGCGCCTTCCGGCAGGAGCTGAACGAGGCGTTCGCCACCATGGACATCGACCCCTCGTTCATCACCCGCTACCTGAACGACGGTTTCTCGGGGGGCGAGAAGAAGCGTCTGGAGATCCTGCAGATGCTGCTGCTGAAGCCTTCGTTCAGCCTGCTGGACGAGACCGACTCGGGCCTGGACATCGACGCGCTGAAGGTCGTCTCCGACGGCATCAACCTGGCGAGCAACGAACAGAACGGCCTGCTGCTGGTGACGCATTACCAGCGCATCCTGAACCTGGTGCAGCCGGATGTCGTGCACGTGTTCATGTCCGGGCGGCTGGTGCGCACCGGGGGCATGGAACTGGTGCACGCGCTGGAGGAACGCGGCTACGACTGGCTGGCCGACGAGTCCGCTGCCATTGCCGAAGGGAGCCGCGCATGAGTGACGCCACACTGAGGGAAACCACGTCGCAGGACCTGTCGTCGATCAACGACGACTACACCGCGCGCTACGGCTTCCACGACCCGGAAGACTACTTCCTGAAGGCCCCCAAGGGGCTGAACCACGAAGTGGTCGAGATGATCTCGCGCAAGAAGAACGAGCCCGACTGGATGCGCGCCATCCGCCACGCGGCGCTCGACACCTTCCGCGCCAAGCCGATGCCGCGCTGGGGCGATAGCGAGTCGCTGGACTCGATCGACTTCGAGAACATCCACTACTACATCAAGCCCAAGGGCGAGCAGGCGACCGACTGGAACGACGTGCCCGAGCAGATCAAGAAGACGTTCGACCGCCTGGGGATCCCCGAGGCCGAGCGTAAGTTCCTGGCCGGGGTCACCGCGCAGTACGAGTCGGAGGTTGTCTACCACTCCATTCGCGAGGACCTGACGAAGCTGGGCGTCATCTTCATGGACATGGACTCGGCGCTGCGCGAGCACCCCGAGATTGTGCGCAAGTGGTTCGGGAAGATCATTCCGACCGGCGACAACAAGTTCTCGGCGCTGAACACGGCCGTGTGGTCCGGTGGCTCGTTCATCTACGTGCCCAAGGGCGTGAAGGTGGACATCCCCCTGCAGGCGTACTTCCGCATCAACGCCGAGAACATGGGGCAGTTCGAGCGCACGCTGATCATCGCCGACGAGGACAGCTCGGTGCACTACATCGAGGGCTGCACGGCGCCGACGTACTCGTCGGACTCGCTGCACTCGGCGGTGGTCGAGCTGGTGGCGCTGGACCGCGCGCACATCCGCTACACGACCATCCAGAACTGGTCGGTGAACGTCTACAACCTGGTCACCAAGCGGGCCCACGCCTACACCGATTCGGTGGTCGAGTGGGTGGACGGCAACCTGGGTTCCAAGTTGACGATGAAGTACCCGGCGATCGTGCTCAAGGGCGAGCGCGCGCACGGCGAGGTGCTCTCGATCGCATTTGCCGGCCATGGGCAGCACCAGGATGCCGGCGCCAAGATGACGCACGTGGCCCCGAATACGACCAGCCGCATCATCAGCAAGTCCATCAGCAAGGATGACGGGCGCAGCAGCTACCGCGGGCTGGTGAAGATGGGCCGCGGTGCCACGGGCTGCAAGACGAGCGTCGAGTGCGACGCGCTGCTGATCGGCGACCACGCCGTCTCGGACACCTACCCGACGATGGATGTGGCCGAGTCCGACGTGCGCGTCGAGCACGAGGCCCGCGTCTCCAAGGTCGGCGAGGAGCAGCTGTTCTACCTGCAGAGCCGCGGGCTGGACCCGGACAAGGCGCGCCTGATGATCGTCAACGGTTTCATCGAGCCCTTCGTCAAGGAGCTGCCGATGGAATACGCCGTCGAGCTGAACCGGCTGATCGAGCTGGAGATGGAGGGGTCCGTTGGCTGAGTCGACCTCCACCGCAACGGCCGCCGCGACGGCCCCGGCCCGCCCGGCCCTGGACAAGGACCTGCTGACCCGGCTGGCGGCCGCCGCCGGCGACGACGCCGACGGCCTGCGCCGCCGCCTGGCCGTGCTGGATCGCTGGGAGTCCGTCGTCGCGCCGGATCGGGTGCGGCACCTGTGGCGATTCACCAATCCCGTGCAGCTGCTGCCGGCCCGCGTCGCGGTCGAGGCGGCGTCGGCGGCCGCGCGCCAGCCGCTGGCCGCGACGATGTCCGGCGCGGTCGCCACGATCGACCTGTGGCCCGGCCAGTCGCCGGTGATCACGCTGGCCCCCGGGCTTCCCGCCGGCGCGCTGAACGTGGGGCCGGCCGCGGGCGCCGACGTCCTGGCCGGCGGCGCGTCGGCCGCCGACCGCGAGCTGTTCGCCGCGCTGAACGACGCGGCGTGGAACGGTGGCGTCGGGCTGGTCGTGGCCGACGGCGTGACCCTGCCCGGCCCGATCCACGTCCGGATCCACGCCGTCGCGGCGGCCACGCTGCCGCGCGTGACGCTGACCGTCGGTCGCGGCAGCGAGGCCGTGCTGCTGGAGCAGCACCTGGACGGCGGCCCCGAGGTGCGCGTCGGTGGGCGCACCGTGGTGCGCGCCGCCGCGGGGGCGCGCGTGCGCCACGCGGTGATCCAAGTCTGGGCTGCCGGCACCAGCGGGCACCTGGCGGTCGACACGCGAGCCGAAGAGAGTGCGGATGTGCTGACGGTGTTCGGCGCCTTCGGCGGCGAGGCGGCGAAGCTGGAACTGAGGACCGACCTGGCCGGCGCCGGCGCCCACAGCGAGATCGTGGGCGTGACGTTCGTGGCCAGCCGGCAGCACGGCGACGTGCACACCAGCCATCGCCACCTGGCCGAGCGGACGACCAGCCGCATCGACTTCAAGGCCGTGGCCGCCGACCAGGCGCGCACGACCTACACCGGCCTGATCCGCATCGAGGACGACGCCCCGCACTGCGAGGCCTTCCAGGAGAACCGCAACCTGCTGCTGTCGCCGCGCGCGCGGGCCGACGCGATCCCCGAGCTGGAGATCCACAACCAGGAGGTCAGCTGCAGCCACGGCGCCACCATCGCGCCGGTTGCGGAGGACCAGCTCTTCTACCTGGAGAGCCGCGGCCTGGACCGCGGCGAGGCGCTGGGCCTGGTCGTCGCCGGCTTCCTCGAGAACACGCTGGCAAGGCTGCCGGGCGATGCCCGCGCGCTGGTCGAGTCGTTCGTGGGCCCGCGGCTGGCATCCATCCGGGAGGGCCAGGCGTGAAGCGCGCGAAGTCACTGGCGGCACCGGCGGGCGTGAAGCCCTGCGACGGGCAGGCGGGCGACTGCACCCACTGCGGGCCCGTGTTCGGCGAGCGCTTCCCCCTGCTCGAGCGCACCGTGAACGGCCGCCGCCTGGTCTACCTGGACAGCGCGGCGACCACGCAGAAGCCCGGCGCGGTGATCGCCGCCGAGGCCCGCTACTACCGCCTGCACAACGCGAACGTGCACCGCGGCATGCACACCCTCGGCGTGGAGGCGACCGACCTCTACGAGGGCTGCCGCGCGCGTGTGGGGCGCTTCCTGGGCCTGCCGGCGGAGCAGGTGGTGGTCACGCGCGGCGCCACCTCGGCGCTGAACCTGGTCGCCGGCGGCCTGGCGCCGACGCTGAAGCCCGGCGATGAGATATTGATCACCGAGATGGAGCACCACGCGAACCTGGTGCCGTGGCTCGAGCTGGCCCGGCGCGAAGGCCTGGTCGTGCGCCACATCCCGGTGACCGACGGCGGGGAACTGGAACTGGCGCGCCTGCCCGAACTCCTGAACGGCCGCACGCGCGTGGTGGCGCTGACGCACGTCTCGAACGTGCTGGGCACCATCAACCCGGTGGCCGAGATCGCGGCGCTTGCTCGCCGGCGCGGCGCACTGGTCGTCGTGGACGCGGCGCAGTCGGTGGGGCACCTGCCGCTGGCCTTCGACGATCTGGACTGCGACTTCCTGGTCTTCTCGGCCCACAAGACGTACGGTCCGATGGGCCTCGGCTTCCTGGCCGGGCGCGCCGAGGCGCTGGAGCGCCTGCACCCGGTGGAGACAGGTGGCGAGATGATCGAGACCGTGACCATGGAATCGGCGACGTGGGCGGCGATCCCGCAGCGCTTCGAGGCGGGCACGCCCAACGTGGCCGCCGCGGCCGCCTTCCCGGCGGCCCTGGACACCATCGACGAGGCCACGATCGAGAGGCTGCGCCAGCACGAGATCTCGCTGACGGCCTACGCCCTGGAGCGGCTGCAGGCCAAGGGCGGCCTGACGATCTACGGCCCGCGCGACGCCGCGCGCCGCGGGGGCCTGGTGGCGTTCCACGACCCGATGGTGCACCCGCACGACATGGCCCAGCTGCTGGATTCGCTGGGCGTCGCGGTCCGTGCCGGCCACCACTGCGCGCAGCCGCTGCACCGCCGGCTGGGCGTCGTGGCCACGAGCCGCGCCTCGTTCGGCATGTACAACGCGCACGACGACATCGATGCCCTCATCGACGGCATCGGCTACGCGCGGAGCGTGTTCGGCGCATGAACGGCGGCATGGACGAACTGTACCGGGAAGTGATCCTGGACCACCACCGGCGGCCGCGCGGGCAGCAGCCGCTGCCGGGACCGGCCGACGCGCGCGCCGAGGGCAAGAACCCCTCCTGCGGCGACGAGCTGCTCCTGGAGCTGGCCTGTGCCGGCGAGGCGATCACCGCCGCCCACGTGGCCTGCCACGGCTGCGCCATCGCCACGGCCAGCGGGTCCATCCTGGCCGAGCTGGTGCCAGGCCGGACGCCGGAGCAGGCGCGCGCGCTGGCCGAGGCGTTCCGCGAAGCGATGCACTCGCCCGACGGCGCCCTGCCCGACAGCCTGGATCCGGGCGACCTGGAGGTCCTGACCGGCGTCCGCAAATTCCCGGCGCGCGTGAAGTGCGCCCTTCTGCCCTGGATCACCCTGCTGTCGGCGCTCGAGGCGCGCGACGGCAAGGCCGCCGGCTTGCCGGCAACGACGGAGGCCTGACATGGACACGCTCACGCAGGCTGCCGTCATCGACGCCATCCGCCCCGTGAAGGATCCCGAACTGAATCTCAGCGTCGTGGAGCTGGGCCTGCTGCGCGAGGTCGAGGTCGACGCCGGCGAGGGACAGGTGACCATCGGCCTGACCCTGACCAGCCCGATGTGCCCAATGGGCCCGCAGATCATGCAGGCGGTGCGCGACGCCGTGCTGCGCATGCCGGGCGTGAAGTTCTGCGGCGTGGACCTGGTCTGGTCGCCGCCGTGGGACCCGCGGGTGGACGCCACCGAGGACGCGCGGGCGGAGCTGGGGATCTGGGACTGACCGCGCCGGCGGCCGGCCGACAACCGGGACGCGTGACGCGGGATTGACGCCCTCCGCCGTCCGGTCGATATTCCCGCGATGAACCCGCGATCGTCGCGCCCGCCCGGCGCCTTGCGCTCCCTCTGGCCCCTGCTGCTGCCGCTGCTGACGGCCGTCGCGGTCTACCATGCCGTCGGCACCTTCGGCTTCGTCAACTTCGACGACGACCACTACGTCTACGGCAATCCCCGCGTGACCGACGGCCTGAGTGTGGCCGGCGCGCGCTGGGCCTTCACCACCGGCCACGAGCAGGTCTGGATCCCGGCCACCTGGCTGTCGCTGCAACTGGACGCGACGCTGGCCGGGCCGGGTCCTGCCAGCTTCCACCGGACCAACCTGGCGCTGCATCTGGCCGCGGTCGCGCTGGCCTGGTTGCTGGCGCGCCGGCTCGGCGGCAGCACCGCGGTTGCCACCCTGGTCGCGCTGCTGCTGTCAGTCCATCCCGTGAACGTCGAGGCCGTCTGTTGGGTCACCGCGCGCAAGGACGTGCTGATGACGCCGCTGCTGCTGGGCGCGGCGCTGGCCTGGGTGACGGCCGCCGGTCCGCGCGGCCTGCTGCTGGCCGGCGCGCTGACGGTGTGGGCGATGCTGGCCAAGCCGGCGGCCGTCGTGGCGCCGGCGCTGCTGCTGCTGCTGACGCTGCTGCCGGGCTGGCGCGGCGAGGGTCCGGCGCGGCCGCGGCGCGCGAAGTGGCTGGTGCTCGGCGTCCTGGCGCTGGCGGCCGTGGTCGTCGCGCTGGTCACCACGCGCCTGGCCCAGCACGGGCCGATGGGCGCGGTTGAGGCGGCGCCGCCGGCCCAGCGCGTGCTGGACGCCGCCGCGGGCGTGGTCCGCTACCTGGCGCGCCTGGCGTGGCCGGCGGGGCTGGCTGTCCGCTATCCGGAGGCCGACCTGCACCTGGCGCTGCCGGCGGCCGTCGCGTCCGCGCTGGGCGTGGTCGCCGTCACCGTCCTGTTGCTGTGGCAGCGGCGCCGGCAGCCGCTGGCCGCCTTCGGCTGGCTGTGGTTCCTGGTCTGCCTGCTGCCTTCGCTGGGCCTGGTGCAGGGCGGGCAGCTGCCGCTGGGCGACCGCTACGTCTACCTGGCCGCGCTGGGCCTGTGGCTGCCTCTGGCGGTGCTGACGGTGCGCCTGGGCACCTCGAGACCGCGCCTGCGCGTGCCCGTGGCCTGCCTGGCAGTGGCGGTGGTCGCGGCGCTGGGCGTCGCCGCCTCGCGACAGGCCGGTTCCTGGCGCGACGCCACGTCGCTGTGGCGCCACGCGCTGGCCGTGACGCGCGACAACGACATCGCCCACCTGAACCTGGCCGTCGTGCTGGACGATGCGGGTCGCCGCGAGGAGGCACTCACCCACCTGGAGGCCGCGATCCGCATCCGCCCGCGGAGCGAGACGCACTTCAACGCGGGCAACGTCTGTGCGGCGCTGGGTCTTGACGACCGGGCCGAGGCCCACTACCGCACGGCGCTCCGACTGAACGCGTCGCTGCACGAGGCCGCGCAGAACCTGGGCTCGCTGCTGGGACGAGCCGGCCGCCTGGACGAGGCGCGTGCGGTGCTGATGTCCGCCGCGCAGGCGGCGCCGGGGCTGGCGTCGCTGCAGTACAACCTGGCGGTGGTGGCCGTGGCGCAGGGCGACGCGGCCGAGGCCGCCGTGCGCTGCCGGCGCGCGCTGGAACTGGACCCGTCGCACGCGGGGGCGGCCGAGCTGCTGGGGAAGATCGGCGGGGCGGCGGCGGCGCGCTGAGCGTGGACCGATCCACTGACGACTGACCGCATGCGGCCCGCGCTCTGGCACCTGGCCCGGACCGGAACGGACTGCTGGCCGCCGGGCGCTTGCGCCGGCACCAGGCGCCTACCGGCTTCATCGTCTCCCCCGCAGCACCCGCCGCTCGCGCGGCTGCGCGAACTCGTGCGCACCGGGCTCGCGACATGACGAGCCAACGCCGCCAGGGTGCCGCCGCCCGTGGCGCTGACATGCATGGGGTTCGGGACGGGTCGATTGACTTCCGGCGCGAAGGTGGGGGATACTCAAGGGGTGTCTGGGAGCGTTTCGGGGCCGCCGAGAGCGTAACGGTGGTTTCAAGCCGGGACTTCGAGAGGCCAAGGTGCCCACGCATGCGACTACCACGCGGAGCCGATCGTTGTCGGGGTGTCGAGGCGGGGCGGAGAACCACCAGGCCGACCGGGCTCGCGTTCGTGGGCGCAACCTGCCTGATCCTGGCCTGCTGCCCGGGCGCGATCCGGGCTGCCGACTGCTACGACTGGTCCCGGTCGATCTCCCTGCCCCGAACGCAATCGGCAGTCCGTGGCAGCACCTGTGTGGCGCGGGACGGGTGTGCGTTCGTTGCGGGGACGAGTCTCTTTGTTGTCGATATCGGAGGTGTCGGCGTTCCCGGGATCTTCGGATCGGTAGCCCTGCCTGCCGAGGCCAAGGCACTGTTCCTCCAGGGCCACCGGATCTACGCCGCTTGCGGCGCTGCCGGCGTTGTCGAAATCGATGTCAGTGCGCCGGATCAGCCCGTCGTTCTCCGCACCTATGATCCATTGCAGGGGATCGTGGCAATCACCGGAATCGGAGGCTGCCTCATCGCCGCCGATGATGCGGCGGGCCTTCATGTCCTGGATCCCGGCGCTCCGGGTCCGTTGAACGCCTCGCTGGTGATGGCGAGGCCGACGCCGGTGTTGTCGATCTGCGAGGTCGGCGGTTTCCTCGCCGTCAGCGAGCCGACGAGCATCACGATCTTCCGCGCCGGCGGTCCGACGTCGCTCACGCCGGTGGCAACACTTGAACGGGCGACGGCATCCGCCGCGTCGCTGTGCAGCGAGCGGTCCGCGCTGTTCGAGGTCTCCGGTCGCGTGCAGATGGCGCCCGGCGGCTGGGAATACTATTTCGAGGGGGAGCTGGCTCGATACGTGGTGTCGAACCGCGGGAGCCTCAGCCGGGACACGTCTGCCGTAACTCCCTGGATGGAAAAGCAGTCCATCACGGTGGCGGACGGCATCGTGGCGGCCGTGACCACGAACGCAGAGACCTGGCGTCCGGTCACGCTATGGGCGGCGGAGGATCTTTCGTTCCTGGGCAGGCTGGCGGAGTCTCCCGGAGGTGCCGTCGCGATCGCGGGCGGGCGGCTTGTCGTCGCCGGCTGGCGCCTGGATGTTCTGGATGGGCTGACGCGTCGGCCGTTTCCGCCCGCGCAGGTGGTCCACGGGAGTGCACAGGGAGACCGGTGGTCCGCCTGGGGAGCCATGCATGCGCCGCCGTGGCTGCTCAAGACGACCAGTACGTCAGGGTATGAACCGGGATACTGGGGAGGCTCCTGGAACCGGATCGAATACACGCTCGCCCACGCCGAGGACCCGACCAGACCGACGGCCATCTCCTCCGGTGTCGTGTCCTGGTGGGACTCGAATGCATCGGAATACGAACCCTGCGCCTGGGGGTATCTCGATTTCGTGGGTAGAGCCGGGGATCGCGTGCTCGTGCTCGCGGGCACTCCCTGCTCGGCAAGCGTCATCGTGGCCGACGCCGATCGGGTCGTCGCCGCGATCCCGGTCGGGTACCACACCACACCCCAACTCGGGGGCGACGCGCTCTGGATGGTGCCGGTCCCTGACTGGATGAGCGAGCCCGTTCCACCGACCACCGTGCTTCGCCACGACGTTGGGAGCAACCAGCCTGCAGCCGTGGTCGGGAGCTTCGATTTCGCCGGCTCCTTCCGGTTGGAGACGCCGGACGACGATCTCCTCCTGCTCCTGCGCGCTGAATTGATCGAGGTCTATGACAGTTCGGAGCCGTCGCAACTGGTCCAGGTCTCCAGCGTCGAACAGCCCGAATCGATCTGGGCTCCCCGTGCCTGGTCGGGACGCAATCTGATCTACGCGGTTGCCGGTGAGCTGCGCGTGATCGATTTCACCGATCCTGGGAATCCGGATGTGCGCGCGGCAGTGCCGCTGCCTGCGCAGCCAAGCGTCCTGGCGGCCGAAGGCCGTCGACTCGTGCTGCTCTATAGTGACTCGGTACGGGGCGTCAACGCGCTCCAGCCGGCCTCGCTCGACGCCGACGGTTCCCTGGCCTTGGGTGCCGTCGTTGACATGGGCCACCGGTGGTCGAGCCTCAAGCTGTGCGGGCAGGCGGCATACGTCGATGACGGCAGCCATGTACATGCCTACGATCTCAGTGCTCCGGATCACCCGCGCTACATCGGCATGGCCATGCGTGGCAAGGGGAATCTCGAATGCACCGAAACGCATATCGCCAGCGGTCACCTGCTGACCGCGCGCGACTGCAGCGATCTGAGGCCTCCGCGCCCGGTGAACATCGAAGTGCGCGAGACCCTCAAGCCGGGTGACGGCACCGGGTACGCCGGCCCGGCGCTGGTGCCGGTCGTCGTGTTCGGCGGTGCCGGGTTCGATCCGGCCACGATCGACGCTGCGTCGGTGCGCTTCGGTCCGCGCCAAGCTGTCGCCGTGGCGGGTCCGTCCGGTGAAGGCGGCAAGTGCCGGCCTGCTCTGCGCGGCGATGATGGCGACGCCACGGACCCTGCCCGCTTCTGGTTCGAGCGCGAGGCCACCGGGATGGAAGCGAGCACCGAGCCTCTGCGCCTGACCGGGCGTACGATGTCGGGTGAGGAGATCCTCGGCATCACGCTCGCGCGCCCCGCACCGCCACGAGCCGTGCAAGGCTCGCTGGCCGTGGACGCCGCGCCCAATCCGTTCAACCCGCGCACGACGATCAGCTTTCGCACGCCGACTCAGGGATCGGTCCGGCTGACGATTCGCGACATGCGCGGGGCGACCGTCCGAACCCTGGTGACGGATTCGCGTCCTGCGGGCGACTACGCGGTGGACTGGGATGGCCTTGACGAACGCGGCGGCGCGGTGGCCAGCGGCATCTACCTGGCCTGCCTGGAAGCCGGGGACTCCCGTTCGACGATCCGGGTCGCGCTGTTGCGATAGCGACGGCGGGAGCTACACCGCTTCCCTGCTTGTCGTCGGTCGGGATCCCTCGTAGTCTGGCGATTCCGGGAGGGACCTGATTGCCCTGCGGCATCGCCGTGCCGCCGGGGGGAGGGCCGACATGGATGCCACCATCCCCGTCGATCGGCTGCACCGCGTCATGGCGGCTCGCGGCTGGCGACTTGTCTCCGCCACGCTGGGCCTGGCCACGTACGCCGACGCTGGCGGCCGCACTGCGCTGATCCGGCTGGTGCAGGGCGACCCGGACCGGGCCGTTCTTGCCGACATGTTGCCGTTCGCGCGCGGTGTGCGCCTGGCGGCCGCGGCGGCAGGCGGCAGCGATCTGGTCATGGCCACGCTTGCGGACGACGATGACGGTGGGAGTCTCCTCCTGGCCGCGCTGCCGCCCGAACGAGATGCCCCTGCCGACGATCCGCAACCGGCCCGGCAGCCATCGCGACCCGTCCTGCGGCTGACGATCGAGCCCGGAGACGCGACCACCGAGCAGGTGGGGCGCTTCCTGTCGGCCATCTCCGACCTCAACCGGGCGCTGGGCGGGGCCGGGCTCGAATTCCAGCGGCTCGAGGGGCCCCCGAGCGACGGGGAGGTGCGCCGTGGCTGAGCGGGGACATCGGGGCGCCAATGAGGAGCCGAGCCCCGGTTCGCGTCGCTCTCGATCAGCGGGCGAGGCATCGCGCATCGAACTGCAGGGCATGCCGGTGCCCGGCGGGGACCCCACCGAGGAGGACGCCGCGCTGGAGAGGACGGTCATCGTCCTGGAGCAGCTCTTCGGGTTCCTGACGGAACACCTCATCACGCCCGTCAGCGAGGAGATCAAGAGCATCATCGGTGCGATCCACCTCCGCCTCCGGTTCGGGCGGTTGTTGGAACTGGAACTGGGGCGCGTACCGGATTCGGTCATCATGACGACGCTCGAGGCCACTGCCGGCCTGGTCGCGCCCGGGCGCAGGGTCACCGTGGAGATGTCCGGGTTGTCGGTATCGGTGCAGGGCGATGGCGGCGTTGCCGTCCAGGAAGTGACGCCCCCTGCCGAGGCGCGCCGCGCCGTGCAGGCCCTGTCCGGCGTCACGTTACCGATTGCTCCGGTCGTCGTGCAGAAGATCCTCAACCTGGCCGCCGACCCCCAGGCAGGCATCGCCCAGGCCGTCAGGCTCATCGAGCGCGACCCGGTCCTGGCCGGCCGCGTCATCCAGTACGTCAACTCGGCGAGATTCGGCTTGAGCCGCCGAATCACCGACCTCGGTTCGGCCGCGACGATCATCGGCTACACCAGCCTGCGCGCACTTGCTCTGGGGTGCGCGTTCCGCAGCGCCTGGGCGGGGCGTTGCGCCGAGTTCGACTACGACGAGTTCTGGCGCAAGTCCGCCGCGACGGGTGCTGCCGCGCACCAACTGGCTGCGTCGATGGGGTCCGTAACGCCGGAGGACGCATTGACGATCGGACTGCTGGCCGACATCGGCCGCTTGGCCTTGGCGACCAGCGACCCGCAGCGATATGCCCTGGTGTTGGCGAACGCCGGCACGAGCACGTCGCAGCTGCTGCTGGACACGGAGCAGAGGCACTTCGGCATCACGCACCACGATGCCACGCTCTTCCTGCTGTTGGATTGGAATCTGCCCCAGGACTACGCCCAGGCGACCCTCTACCAGGACGAGGAGTCGCCGCCGCCGCTGCCGAGGGATGCTGCGGCCATGCACCAGATCCTCCATTTCGCCGTGCACATGTCGGCGATCTTCACTTGGCCGCGACAGAGGCCGACGAGCCATGTATTGGCCCACGTGGAGAGGCACGCGACGGCGGCTGTCGGGGACAACCGTCTCGCCGCCGGGGTCTTCAACGGTGCCATTGCCGAGTGGTACGACATAGGCGAGATGCTCGGCGTACGGACGAGCCCGGTCATGCCCTGGTCGGCGGCCTAGCCGCGACCGATCCCACGGCGATCCGCGCCGGATCGGAAGCGCGCACGGACTGCGTCAGGGTGTCATCGGCGCCATCTCCGACTGCTGCCACCTGAGGTGCCCAGCCGCTGCCAGGCCTGGAATGCGAAAGCGGCCATCATCACGGCCAGGAAGATCGAGGAGAAGAACCTGAACGCAAGCAGCGCGGTCACGGCGGCGGTGACGATCGTGACCCACTCGGCGATGCGCTCCCGCCGCGGCCCGACGATGGTGCGGAACATCTGCCCACCGTCCAGCGGCAGCACGGGCAGCAGGTTGAGGGCGGCCCAGAAGACGCTGATCACCTGCAGCATACGCACGAAATAGGCCAGCACCGGGCGGCCGTCGTACACGACCGGATCGACGAAGGTCAGCAGCCAGGCCAGCACCAGCTGCAGGCCGGGCCCCGCGAAGGTGACCAGGAAGTCCTGCGCACGTCCGAAGTGGCGTCCCTCGAAGTGCGTGATGCCCCCGAACGCCTGGAGCGTGATGGCGCCACGCGCGCCGCAGGCGCGACCTGCCAGCGCGTGGCCCAACTCGTGCACCAACACGGTGATGAATCCGGCCAACACGAACAGCGCCAGGCTCAGCCACTCCCAGTAGCCGCCGGCCCCGACGCCGCTGAGGCCGAGCAGGGCCAGGGACAGCCAGAACCACGGCTGCACATGGACGGGGATCCCGAAGAGGGAGAAGTAGACCATCGTTGAACACCCACTCACGGCCAAGGGCTTCGGCCCTGCGAAGTGATGCGCGGGCGCTCCCGCCACCGACTGCACATCTTCGCATGTGGCGTTCTGCTCCGTCAACGCGGACCGGGGTTCGAATCGCCACTTGACCTCTCATGCGAAAACGCGCCTGAATGGATCATATTCATCTGATATCATGCATCTCGCCATCACGATGTTCCTTGCGCCCCCGGAGGTACCCGCATGCCGACCCGCCGTCCCTTGGGCACTATCGGCTTGACGCGACTCTTGCCCACCACCACGCCGGCCGTCGCTGCCGCCACGTTCGCCTGCTGGGTGCCGGGCGGCCAACTGCCGGGCGACACGACATGGCTTGGGACGGACGCGACGGTGCCGATTGCGGTGCGGCATCATGAAGGCGGCCGACCTGCTTTCGCGCAGGCCGGCCGTGCCGCACCGATCGAAGCCGCGACGAGCCGCCCTCAGCGGAACTGGACGCGGGGCGACGTGCCGGAGCTGCTCATGATCTCGTCGACGACCTGCTTGACCTCGTCGGACGACATGTCCTTGAACTTGTAGCACATGTGGTTGGCCAGGGCCTCCGCGGCGGCGGTGCAATCGGTGCCATTGCAGTTGAACCGCGTTCCGTCACTGGCGAGGTAGTAGCAATCGGAAGAGGTGCAGCAGGCGGTGAAGGTCCCGCAGTACGTCGAGTCGGACCCGCACTCCTCGTCTTCGCTGCACCCCATTGCGCCCAACACGAGACAGGACGTCAGGACGACCAGGATCAGGTGGATGGGCCTCAGCGGTTTCATGACGAACCTCCAGCGGGGAAAGAACTGTGATAGTGGTCATCCTTGACGGGCGAGGAGCAGTCTAGCACCCGTGCATCGGCGGATTCAAAGGTTATCGACGTCCATTCCCGTTTGTCACCTGTTTCGGGCGCTCCGGAGCGGCCGAGTTGTACAAACAAGACAACCATGATCTGTGATCGACACGTCCGCGCTCCGTCGCACCCCGAGCAGCCGGACTTCGCCCGCCGTCGCGCTCTTCCATAGTCTCATGCGTCAGGTTGATCGCAAGGGCCACCCTGGCGGCGGGGCATCTGGAAGCAGGGGTGGGTGTCATGTTCCTGCGAAGGTCCATGCTGCTGGCGCTGCTGCAGATCGTGGCCGCTGCGCAGACGACCGATGCGATCTGGGTGGGCGCCTTGAGCGACCCTGCCGAAACGGCCTGCGTGCTGATCGTCCCCGGCGGTGCCGGCGTGCCCCTGACGGCCGCCCGGACGCCGACCGGCGCTCCCATCGATGCGACCGTCGAGGCTACGATCGTCGACAGCTCGTGCATTCCGGCGGGGGGCCAGAGCCGCATGGACATCTGGCTGGAGTTCCCGGCCGAGGCCGGGACCGCGAGCAACTGCATCTCCGGCTCACCGACCTTCGTGGCCGACACGAACACCGACATGCACGGCATGACGCACATGGCCCTGCCGATCCAGGGTGGCGGATGGTCGGAAGGGCCGGCGGTCTTCATGCTGAACGGTTTTCCGGCCCACACTCCGGACTACGACTACTGGCCGCAGCTCCTGCTGCAGGTCAACAGCCCGGACATCAACGGCGACCGCGTGGTCGATCTCAGCGATATCGCGGCCTTCGCCGGCGACTACCATGGAGCGTTCCACATGCGCAGCGACCTGCAACGGGACGGTGTGCTGAACCTGGCGGATATCGCCTTGATGGCGACGCATATGGGGGCCGATTGCCGGTAGTGGCGTGCGCCAGCGCGCGGTCGACCGAGCGGCCAGGCCGCCGTCGACCGCGCGTTCGCGTCCTCTCGGCCCTCTGACCGGCTGGGCCCGGCTTCCCGGCGATGCTGGCCGTGCGCAGAGGGCCATCGAATCTCTCGAAATCGTCCACTCTTCGCGGCCGCGGTGGTAGACTGGATGCTCCGCCCGACCCGGCGGTCCGGCGGTGCTGGCGGCTCGCCGAGAATCGAGCTGATCACGATTGCTCCTTCGGGAGCTGGACTCCGCCTCGACCGCCACCGTCCACGTGGACCGTTCGTGGTCACGACCAACCTGGAGAGGACCGTAGGATGCCAGAGTCGGCAAGGTGGCTTCATCGATGGACCGTGCGCCGGCTCGTCGCTTTGGCTTTCCTCGGCGCGGCACCCGGCACCATCGGTGCGACGGCCGGCTGGGCGCAGGGCGAGATCGTCGGTTGGGGTGAATCGGTTCTGGTGGGCCGATCGGCAACGTCTGGCCTGATGGCCGTGGCGACGGCCGGCGGCCACATCGTGGGCCTGAAGACCGACGGGTCGGTCATCGCCTGGGGCAGCAACGGGTACGGCGCCAGTTGCGCTGCGCCGTTGCCGAACGAGGACTACTGCGCCGTCGCCGCCAATCTGTGGAACAGCGCGGCGCTCAGGCGGGATGGGTCCATCGTGGTCTGGGGATCCTGTTCGGAAGGCGAGGATGCGATCCCCGCTCCCAACGCCGACTTCAGGTCCGTTGCCGTGGGCCAGTATCATGTTCTTGGGCTGAAGGCTGACGGCTCCATCGTTGCCTGGGGCTCGAACCACCGGGGGCAGTGCGCCGTCCCGCATCCGAACTCCGCCTTCGTGGCGGTGGCGGCCGGCATTCATCACAGCCTTGGGCTCAAGGCCGACGGCTCTATCGTCGCCTGGGGAAGCAACGACTACGGGCAGTGCAGCGTGCCGACACCCAACACCGGATTCGCCGGGCTGGCTGCGGGCGGATATCACAGCCTGGGTGTCAGGCTCGACGGCTCCGTGGCGGGTTGGGGGTACGATCAATCGGGCCAATGCCGTGCTCCATCGCCGAATGCCGACTTCACGGCCGTGGCGGCAGGCTTGCATCACAGCCTGGGCTTGACGTCGGACGGTACCATCGTCGCCTGGGGCAACAACCAACTCGGACAATGTGACATCCCCGAACCGAACAGCGGCTTCCGTGCGGTATCAGCCTGCTACCTCCAAAGCGCGGGGCTGGGGGCGGATGGCGCCGTTGTCACCTGGGGTTCATGCGATCAGGGATGGGTCCGTGTCGCCACGGGCAATTCCGGGTTTGTCGACATGGCTGCGGGGCCGCACCACTTCCTAGGCATCAAGGCCGACGGGTCGATCGTGGCCTGGGGAAGCAACGAATCCGGGGCATGCGAGGTGCCTTGGCCCAATTCGGGATTCACGGCGGTAGCGGCCGGCGACGCGCACAGCATCGGTCTCAGACCCGACGGGTCGATTCTGGCGTGGGGCTCGGCGGACTTCGCTCTGCGGGAGATCCCGGTTCCCAACACCGGATTCGTGGCGATCGCCGCTGGAGGTGCCCACAATGTGGCGTTGTGGTCCACGGGCGTCTTGACCGCGTGGGGCCGCGATAGCCACGGCCAGACATCCGTGCCGGGCCCCAATTCGGATTTCACGGACGTTGCTGCCGGACGATCCCACAGCTTGGCGTTGAAGGCGAACGGAACCATCGTTGCGTGGGGATACAACGGAGAAGGGCAATGCGAGGTACCGGAGCCGAACAGCGGCTTCGTGTCTGTCGCGGCCGGATCGTTCCACAGTCTCGGCCTGAAGGCGGACGGGTCCATAGTCGCCTGGGGCTGGAATGGCGGCGGCCAGTGCAACGTACCATCACCCAATGCGGGCTTCCTGGCCGTCGATGGCGGGGAATCCCACAGCATCGCACTCAAGGCCGACGGCTCGATCGTCGCATGGGGTGACAATGCCTGGACCCAATGTGACACGCCCTCGCCGAACGGAGGGTTCACCGCGGTGGCGGCCGGAGAACAGGTGAGCTTCGGGCTCCGGGGCGGCGTGGTGGTCGCGGGTCTCCCGAGCGATGACCACCATGTCCCTGCGCGTGGCATTCGCGTTGTCTCCTTTCCCAATCCGTTCAACCCGCGGACGACGATCAGGTACGACCTTCCCGCAGCGGGTCCGGTGCGGCTGTCGGTGTTCGATGTTGCCGGACGCCTGGTCCGTACGCTCGTCGACGAGAGCCTGACGCCGGGGAACCACGAAGCCGCGTGGGACGGACGCGATGCCTCAGGCCGGGAGACGGGCTCGGGCAGCTACCTGGCGCGACTGGAGTTCGGGGGGAAGGTGGAAACGGTTCATTTGGGGCTGATCCGATAAGGCCACGATCGCGCAGCAGCAGGGGGTCGCCGCCCGTCACCGGGCCCATCGAGGGTTGCGCCGTCGAAATCGTGTTCGGCCCGGTGACTGCCCGGCCTAGTCGGGATCCCGCTCCTCGGCGGAGAAGATCGTGCGCAGCGTCTCCAGTTGGCGCCGGCGCTCCTCCGGGGTCTCGGCGGCGCGCAGGGTCGACATCGAGCGCCCGAGCACCTTCTTGATGAACTGCTGCAGGCTCTTGTCGACCTCGGCGGCCATCTCGGGCGAGTGCTTCTTGCGCACGAAGCCCACCTGCTTGTCCTTCAGGTCCTCCAGGTAGGCGCGGAACTCGGCGACGGTGGGCCGCAGGTCGATGTCGTCCAGCCACCGCCGGAATTCCTCGATCTCCTCGTCGATCAGGCGCTCGGCGTGGGGGATCTGGCTGCGGCGCGCGGCCAGGTTGACCTGCACGATCTCGTCGAGGTCCTCCAGTCCGAACACGAACACGTTGGCGACATGTGCCACGTCCGGGTGGATGTCCCGCGGCACGGCGATGTCCAGCATGAACAGCGGTTGGCCGTGCCTGCCGTGGACCGCGCTCTGCACCATCGGCGGCAGGATCACCGGTTCGGTTGCGCCAGTGGTGCTCAGGACCACGTCGGCACCGGCGATGGCGTCTCCCAGCTCCTCCCAGGGGCGGGCGACGATGCGGTCGCTGCGAGCCTGCAGGCGCCGGTCGCCCGCGGGCCGGTCGTCGTTGCCCGGCGTGTCCGGCCCAGCGAGGGCGCGCAACTGCTCCTCGCGCAGCATCGCGGCCAGCGCGTCGGCGCGCTCGAAGCTGCGGTTGACCACGGTCAGCCGTCCGATCCCGTGCTGCAGGAAGTGCCGCGCGGCCAGGGCCCCGGTCTCGCCGGCGCCCACCAGAAGCGCGCCGTGGCGGTCGAAGCGCTCGAAGAACTTGCGCGCCAGCTCCACCGCCGCGAACGCGACGCTGACCGCGCCGGTCGAGATCCGCGTCTCGGTGCGCACGCGCTTGCCGGCACGGAAGGCGCCCTGGAAGGCGCGCAGCAGGCCGGGTCCCGGCTCGTGGTGCGCCCGCGCCAGGCGGTAGGCATCCTTCAGCTGGGCGGTGATCTGCGGCTCACCCAGCATCAGGCTCTCCATGCCGGCAGCCAGGCGGTAGAGATGGGCGATGGCCCGCAGGCCGTCCAGGCGCAGCGCGTGTTCGCCGAAGAACAGCTCCGTGTCGGCGCCGATGGCCTGCAGGCCGGCCCGCAGCACGGCATCCGGGTCGGTCCCCTCGCGGACCTCCAGGTAGATCTCCGTGCGGTTGCAGGTCGAGACCGGGATCACGGACACGCAGGTGGCCTCGTCGCCGCCGGCGCTGCCCGCACTCAGCGCGTCCATCAGCTCGACCGCCCGCGCCTCGGTCAGGTGCGCGCGCTCGCGCACCGCCGTCGGCGCCGTCCGGTGGCTGATGCTGCGGACGTGCAGGCTCGTCGCGCCGTTCATCGGCCCTCCCCGAGAGATCGCGAAGATGGATCCGCATCCAGGAGCGACAGCGTGGATTCCAGCGGGTCGGCTGGGGCGGTACCGTCTAGCGTCGGGAACTTGTGGAACGTCGGGAAGAAGTGGTGAACGGCGCCCATGCCCAGCACCACCGCCACGAACGCGGCCACGGCCATGATGTTCATCCGGCGGCCGCGCCAACCCCAGAAGCGGTGGCCGACCAGGCCGGCCGTGTAGGCCAGGAAGATGACCCAGGACAGGAGGATCTTCGGGTCCCACGGCGAGAGCATCGCCGCCATCTGGGGGGGGACCCGCTTGGCCAGGTCGTACATCCACAGGTGGCCCAGCGCCAGCGACAGGAACAGCAGCGGTACGCCCATCTCGACCGCGAGCACGCTCATGCGCTCAAGCGTCTCCAGCGCGGGCAACCGCCGGAACAGCAGGCCGAACCGCCGCCGTATGAGTTGCCGCGCCAGCACCAGGTAGAGGATGGCGTAGAGGAAGCTCAGGCTCAGCGCGGTGTAGGCCAGCAGGACCAGCACCGCATGCCCGGCGAAGCCGGGATCGTGAAGCAGGGGACTGGTGCTGGCGGTACCCGGGCCGGCCAGGCTGGCAATGCCCATCATCAGGGCGGCGGCGCCCGTGGTCAGGAAGCCGGTCTGCTTGGCGCGGAGCCGTCGTTCGACCACCAGGTATGTGCCCAGCACGGCCAGGGCCAGCGCGCCCAGGAACTCGGATTGGGTGCCCATCGGCAGCCGCTGCAGGCCCAGGCCGCGCACGACTAGGGCGGCCATGTGCAGGAGCACCAGCACCGCGCCCGCGCGCGAGCAGGTGCGCCGTGCCCGCGGATCATCCGTGTAGAAGAGCCACAGGTAGTCCGCCCAGACGGCCAGGTAGCCGAAGGGAAGCAGGATCGTCAGCACCGCCAGCACCGTGTTCATCGCGCCCCCTCCGCCCCGCCACCCCCGCCGGTCAGGGCCGCCAGGACCCGGCCGGCGATCGTCTCGGTCTCCTTGATGCAGGCGTTCACCGCGATGCCGCGGTACGCGCTGCCGCTGAACCACAACCCGCCCAGGCGCGCCGCCGCCGCCTCGATGGCGCGCAGCCGCGCCAGGTGCCCCGGCACGTACTGCGCGATCGCGCGCTCATGGCGGATGATATGTACCAGCGCCGGGTCCCCGCGCAGCCCCATGAAGCCGCGCAGGTCGCCCAGGACCAGGTCGACCAGTTGCCGGTCGGCCAGCGCCATCACGCCCGGGTTGCCGGCTCCGCCGGCCATCGCCCGCAGCAGCACGTGCCCGTCGGGGGCCAGCCCCGGGAAGATGCTGCTGCTCCATAGCACGCCCAGCACATTGCGTTTCTCGCGGCCGGGTACCAGGAGGCCGAAGCCGTTGAGGTCGTGCGCCACATCCTGGCGCCGGTAGCCCAGCGCGATCACGGCCATCGGGGCGTAGGGGATGCCGGCCAGCGCCCCGGCCAGCTCGGTATCCAGCCTGCGTACGTGCCCGGCGGCCGCATGCGCGGGAGCTGCGTCCACCACGGCCGCGAAGCCGCCCCGCTCGCCGCCCGGCCAGCGCACGGACCAGGCGTCGTTCCCGCGCACCAGCTCGGCGACGTCCGCGCCGCGCACGATCTCGGCGCCGGGATCGGCGTCCAGCTCGGCGGCCAGCGCGTCCACCAGCACGGCCATGCCGCCGTCGAACGAGTGGAGCACGCCGGTCGGGCCGGCGTCGGTGCGGCGGCCACGACGGCGCTTCTCGCGGCCCAGGGCGATCATCGCGCGGAACAGGCCGCCGTGGTCGCGCTCCAGTTCGACCATGCGCGGGAACGCTGCCGCCAGGCTCAGCCGCTTCGCCTCGCCGCCGAAGACGCCCTTGACCATCGGGTCCAGCATCACGTCGGCGAACTCGCGGCCCAGGCGCCGCTCGCCGAACCGGTCGATGGTCTCGTCGGTGGCCGGCTCGTCGGCCGCGCGGCCCAGGTCGCGTCGCCGCGGGACCAGCAGCTCGCCGGCCATCCGCAGCTTGCCGCGCGTGCTCAGCAGGCGCGAGCCCAGGAAGGCACCGGGCGACAGCGGGATCTCCTCGAGGCGACCGTTCACCAGCAGGAAGCGCCGGCGAGCGGCGTCGCTGCTGCGCAGCAGCCGCGGCCGCAGGCCCAGCCGGTCGACCAGCCGCAGCGTGGCGGGCTCGTTGTCCAGGAACCCGTTCGGACCCCACTCGAACTGCCAGCCGTCGCGGCCCAGGGTGCGCAGGTTGCCGCCTGTCGCCGGTTCCTTCTCGAACACGGTCACCGTCACGGGCGCGCCCTGCGCCCGCGCGCGGTCGCGCAACGCGAGCGCCGCGGCCAGCCCGGCCACGCCGCCGCCGATCACGGCCACGCGGACCTCGCGTCCGTCCTCATCACGCACCGCCGCCCCCCCCGGTGAACGCCACGGACCGCAGGCGGGCCGCCAGCGAGTCCAGCCAGGCCGCATCCTCGTTCAGGGCCGCGCCGCGCGCGAAGGTGCGCAGGCCGGCATGCGCTGCCGTCTCCTTCAGCTCGAGGTCCAGCTCCAGGAGCGTCTCGATGTGCTCGCAGGTGAAGCTCACCGGCTGCACGAACAGCCGCCGGCAGCCGGCTGCCGCCAGCCGGCGCGTCTCGGCCTCGATGTTCGGCTCCAGCCACTTCACGGGGCCCACGCGGCTCTGGTAGGTGACCAGCGGCGCGCGGCCGCCGGCCATGAGCGCAGCCTGCCAGTTGCCGTGCCCGGCGCGCTGCAGGGACGCCGTCACCCGCGCGTGCACGGCCGCCACCGTCTCCTGCGTGCGCTCCTCGTAGCAGTCGCCGCGCCGGATGAACGAGTAGGGCAGCGAATGTGCCACATAGACCAGCGCCGACTCGGCCGCGACGGTGCCCTCGTCCGCCCAGGCCTTCAACTGGGCCCCGGCGGGTGTGGCCAGCGCGGCCAGAAAGCCGTCCAGCAGGTGCCAGTCGGCCATCACGTGCGCGGGAGCCTCCGGCGCCAGCCGGCGCAGCGAGGCCAGCACGTAGTCCAGCGTGCTGCCGTTGGTCGCGGCCGAGAACTGCGGATACATGGGCACCACCACGAACTGCGTGGCGCCGGCGGCCAGCAGTTGCGCGACCGCCTGGTCCGGATAGGGGCGCCAGTAGCGCATGGCGATGTCCGGCACGACGTCCAGGCCCCCGGTGCGCAGGCGCTGCGCCAGCAGTTCACCCTGGCGGCGCGTGGTCGCCAGCTGCGGCGTCACCGAGTCGGGGCTGACCACACGGTAACGCTCGCGCACGCCCGGCGAGCGCCTCTTGGCAATGGCCCACCCCAGCACCGGCGCCAGCAGCGGCGGCACCGGGAAGATCTGCGGGTCGCGGAAGAGATTCCGCAGGAACGGCTCCACCGCGTCCGGTCCGTCGGGGCCGCCCATGCCGCACAGGACCAGGCCCGTGCGGCGGGCCGGGTCCAGCCGCGGCGTCGGGTAGGTGTCGATCCTGCCGGCCAGCGATCCGCGCGCCTTTGCCACGTCAGACGGTCCTCGAGAACAGCGGCTTGTCGCCGGCCCCGGCCAGGTAGGCGTCGAAAATCATCGCCACGTTGCGCACGAAGTAGCGGCCCTTGTCGGTGATGCGCAGGCCCCGTTCCTCGACGGTCACCAGGCCGTCCTCGACCAGCGGCGGCAGCGCCGCCAGCTCGCCGGCCAGCAGCCGGTCCGCCGGCGCACCGAAGGCCTGCTCGGTCAGCGCCCACGGCAGTTCCAGGTTGCACATCACGTTGAGGATCACCAGCCGCCGCAGGCGGTCGTCGTCGCTCAGCTTGTGTCCCTTGACGATGGGCAGGCGCCCGGCATCGATGGCCGCGCCCCACGAATCCAGCTCGGCGTCGTTCTGCGCGAAGCGGTCGCAGACGTCGCCGATGCCGCTCATGCCGAAGGCCAGCATGTGGGGAGCGGGCTTCGTGGCGTATCCCATGAAGTTGCGGTGCAGCGCCCGGTTCCGGAGCGCAATCGAAAGCTCGTCGTCGCGCCGGGCGAAATGGTCGATGCCGATCCAGTCGTAGTCCGCGACCTGGAAGCTGTCGACCGTGAGCTGGAACAGCCCAAACTTCTCGTAGCCGGCCATCATCCTCGAGGTGTCGACCTTGTTCTGCTCCGGACGCACCCAGGGCACGTGCGCGTACGAGAAGCAGGCCACGCGGTCGGGCCCCAGGCCGATGATCTCCGCCAGTGTCCGCGCGAACGACTCGCGCGTCTGCCCGGGCAGGCCGTAGACCAGGTCGACGTTCACGCCGGGGAAGCCCGCGTCGCGGCAGCCCCGGTAGACGTCCAGGGTGCGCTCGCGCCCCTGCTTACGCCCGATGGCCGCCTGCACCGACTCCTCGAAGTCCTGCACGCCCAGGCTGATGCGGTTGAAGCCGGCCGAGCGGAGGAAGGCCACCTGCTCCGGCGTGGCGATGCGCGGGTCCACCTCCAGCGAGACCTCGGCGTCCGGCGCGAGGTCGAACGCGCCGCGGAACATGGCCAGCGCGCGGTTCACCTCGGCGTTGCTGAGGTAGTTGGGCGTGCCGCCGCCCCAGTGGAACTGCACCACGCGGCGACCGGTGCCGATCAGCGCCGTCACCATCGACAGTTCCTTCTCGACGCGGTCGAGGTAGACCTCGACGGCGTTCTTCTCGCGCGAGACCAGCGCGTTGCAGCCGCAGTAGAAGCAGTGCTTCGCGCAGAACGGCAGGTGCAGGTACAGGGCCAGCTCGTCGCCGGGCCGTGTCGCCAGATCGGCCAGCGCCTCGCGGTACTCGTCCCCGCCGAACGGCTGCTTCCAGGCCGGCACCGTCGGGTAGCTGGTGTAGCGCGGCCCGGGCTGGTTGTACTTCTCGACGAAGTCGGCCGGTATGTTCAAGGACATGGTCGTCCCGCCTTCCCTCGCTCGTCCGTCTATCAGTGACCGCGTCGGAACTCCTGGACCGTGCGGACCAGCGTCTCGACCGCGGGGATGGGGGCCTTCGGCAGGATGCCGTGCCCCAGGTTGAACACGTGCCCGGGGGCCGCCTCGCCCTGCCGGCAGATCTCCAGTGCGCGGCGCCGCACCTGCTCAGGCGACCCGTAGAGCACCAGCGGGTCCAGGTTGCCCTGCACGCAGCGGCCGGGCAACTGGGCGATGGCGCGCGTGAGGTCCTGTGTCCAGTCGACACCGAAACACTCGCAGTCCAGGGTCGAGACCAGGTGGTTGTAGGGGGCGCTGCCCTTGAGGAAGTAGATCCGCGGCACGCCCGTGTGCTTCAGCCCGTCGAGGATGCGCCGCACTACCGGCAGCACCATCGCCTCGTAGTCGGCCGGGTGCAGGATGCCGCCCCAGGTGTCGAAAAGCTGCACGGCGTCGACGCCGGCCTCGACCTGCATCAGCAGGTAGTCCAGCACCTGGTCGCCGAGCAGGTCCAGCAGTTCCTGCAGCAGCTCGGGGCGGCTGTACAGCATGGCCTTGAGGTGCTCGTACTCCTTCGAGCCTCCGCCCTCGATCAGGTAGCTGGCCAGCGTGAACGGCGAGCCGGCGAAGCCGATCAGCGGCGTGCGGTCGCCGAACTCCTTCTTCATCAGCCGGATCGCCTCTGCCACGTACGGGACGCCCTCCAGCGAGGGGTAGCGCTCCAGCGAGCGGATGTCGCGCTCGTCACGCAGCGGCCGTTCCAGCTTCGGGCCGCCGTGCGAGAAGTCGAACGGCGCGCCCATCGCCTCCAGCGGCGTCAGGATGTCGCTGAACATGATCGCGGCGTCGAAGCCGAACCGCCGGATCGGCTGGACCGTGACTTCGCAGGCGGCCTCGGGTGTGCGGCAGAGGTCGTTGAAGGAGATCTTCGACCGCACTTCCATGTATTCCGGCAGGTAGCGGCCCGCCTGGCGCATGACCCAGATCGGTGTGCGGTCGGTGGGCTCGCCGCGCAGGTTCTTCAGGAAGAGGCAGTCCTTGAGGTCGGCCATGCGCGTCAGCTCCAGCTCTGGAAGGTGTCGGCCACGGCGGCCACGGTGGCGTCGATGTCGGCATCGGTGTGGGCCGCACTGACGAAGCCCACTTCCCAGCCCGACGGGGCCAGGTAGACGCCGCGATCAATCAGGTCGCGGTGCAGTCGGCCGTAGAAGGGCATCTTCGTGGCGTCGACGGCCTCGACCGCGCGCGGCGCCCCAGGCTGGAACGCGCACCAGAACAGCGAGCCCTGGCGCACCAGCGTGGCCGTGATGCCCGCGTCTACCGCGGCCGTACGCAGGCCGGCCTCCAGGCGCGCGCCCTTGCGCTCGAGGTCCGTGTAGAAGCCGGGCCGCCCTGTCTTCTCCAGCGTGACCAGGCCGGCGGCCATCGCCACCGGGTTGCCGCTCAGGGTTCCGGCCTGGTAGACCGGGCCCAGCGGCGAAACGTGTGCCATGATGTCCTTGCGCGTGGCGTAGGCGCCGACGGGGAAGCCGCCGCCGATGATCTTGCCGTAGGTGCCCAGGTCGGGCGTGATGCCCAGCAGCTCGGCGGCGCCGCCGCGGGCCACGCGGAAGCCGGTGATGACCTCGTCGAAGATCAGCAGCGCGCCGTGCCTGGTGGTCAGGTCGCGGCAGGCCTTCAGGAACTCCGGCCGCTGGACCAGGAGTCCCGAATTGGCCGGCACCGGCTCGATGATGAGCGCCGCCACCTCGCTGCCGCGCGCGGCGAAGAACGCCTCGAGCTTCGCCACGTCGTCGAGCGGCAGCACGACCGTCGTGTCGCTGAAGCCCTTGGGCACGCCGGCGCTGCTGGGGGTGCCGAACGTGGCCAGGCCGCTGCCCGCTTCCACGAGCAGGCTGTCGGTGTGGCCGTGGTAGCAGCCGCTGAACTTCACCGTGACGTCGCGTCCGGTGAAGCCGCGGGCCAGGCGGATGGCGCTCATCACGGCCTCGGTACCGCTGCTCACGAAGCGCACCTGGTCGAAGTGGGGCAGCCGGGCCAGGAAGGCCTCGGCCAGCAGCACCTCGCGGCGGCTGGGGGCGCCGAACGAGGCGCCCTCGTCCATCGCCTCGCGCGCGGCCGCGTGCACGTCCGGGTCGGCGTGGCCCAGGATCAGCGGGCCCCAGCTCAGGCACCAGTCGATGTACGACTTCCCGTCCTCGTCGGTGAAGCGGCAGCCCTTGGCCGAGCGGAAGAACAGCGGGTCGCCCGGCACCGACTTGAACGAGCGCACGGGGCTGTTGACGCCGCCGGGCATCACCTTCTGCGCGCGCTCCCACCAGCTCGCGTTGCTCACTTGAGCCATCCCTTCGCCAGCGCCTCGCGCCCGTGGTAGGTGATGATCAGATCACTGCCGGCGCGGCGCATGGCCAGCAGGTTCTCGCGCACGATCGCGGCCTCGTTGACCCAGCCCGCGGCGGCGGCGGCCTTCACCAGCGAATACTCGCCCGACACGTTGTAGCAGACCACCGGCACCATCACCTCGTCGCGCACGCGCCGGATGACGTCCAGGTAGGCCAGGGCGGGCTTGACCATGACCATGTCGGCGCCCTCGTCCACGTCGAGCATCGCCTCGAGCACGCCCTCGCGGCCGTTGCGCGGGTCCATCTGGTAGCTCTTGCGGTCGCCCTGCGGGGCGCTGTCGCAGGCGTCACGGAACGGGCCGTAGTAGGCGCTGGCGTACTTGGCGCTGTAGGCCAGGATCGACGTGTCGGTGTAGCCCTCCTCGTCCAGCAGTTCGCGCATGGCGCCCACGCGGCCGTCCATCATGTCCGAGGGGCTGACGATGTCCGCGCCGTTGCGCGCGTGTGCCAGGGCCATCTTCGCCAGTTGTTCCACGCTGGGGTCGTTGACGACCTTGCCGTCCTCCAGGAAGCCGCAGTGACCATGGCTGGTGTAGGCGCACAGGCAGACGTCGGTGACGGTGATGATGTCGGAGCCGAACTGCTTCTTCAGCTCGCGCAGCGCGCGGGCGATGACCGAATCGTCGCCCAGCGCCGCAGTGCCGTGCGCGTCCTTCCGGTCGGGGATGCCGAACAGCAGGTGCGACTTCAGGCCCAGCTCAAGGTCCGCCGCGACTTCCTTCACCAGTTCGTCGACAGAGCAGTGGCCCACGCCCGGCATGCTGGCGATCTCGTCCTTGAAGCCCTTGCCCTCGACCACGAAGTGCGGCGTGATCAGGTGGCGGGCCTCGACCCCGGTCTCGGCGACCATCTCGCGCATGACGGGGTTGATGCGCAGGCGGCGGGGGCGTTCGTACATGTCCATGGCGTGCACTCCGGTCGTTCAGGGTTGCGGATCCAGGCCGGCAGCCCGGATCATCGCTTCCAGGTCGGGGGTCTCGGCGACCTCCGGTGCGAAGCCGGCCTCGCGGGCAACCGCCGCGGTCGTGGCGCCGATGGCCACGCAGGCCGGTCGTTCCTGCCACGCGGCCGCGAAGGCGCGGACCGCCGTGGGGCTGCAGAAGAAGACCACGTCGCCCTCGCGCAGCGGCGCGGCGGGCAGCTCGGCCGGCGGCACCTGCCACGTGCGGTACAGCGCCACCTCGAGCACCTCGAAGCCGGCCGCCCGCAGCGACCGGCCCGGCTCGGACAGGCGCGCCGCGGCGCCCGGCAGCAGCACGCGGCACGGCGCCGTGACGCTGGCGGTGAACGCCTGGGCCAGGGCGGCGCCGTCCAGGACGTTGCAGCCCAGCTCATCGCGCAGGCCGGTGGCCTCGAGCGCCGCGCGCGTGCCGTCGCCCAGCGTGCCCACGCGGGCCCCGCTCGGCCGGCCCGGCCAGGCGGCGTACGCACGCGCGGCCTGCGGCGACGTCAGCAGCGCCCAGTCCCAGGACCCGGTCGGCGCCGGCGGTTCCAGCGGCTCGTACCGCAGCAGCGGCAGGTCCAGCGCCGGCAGGCCCGACGCCGCCAGCCGCGCCAGCCACGGCGCGTTGCCCTGCGCCTCGCGCGTCAGGACCACGCGGCGGGCGGCGCCCATCGTCAGAGCCCCCTGTGCGCGGCGAGCTGCGGCCAGGCCTTCTCGGCCAGCGACTCGGGGTCGGCGCCGGTCAGGCTCAGGCGCAGCGGCGCCCGGTCCTCGATATCGCGCGCCAGGAACGCCTCGAGCGTCCACTGCGCGCCGCCGCCAGTGATGTTGACGCCGAACGGCAGCTGGCAGCCGCCCTGCAGCCGGCAGAGCAGGTCGCGCTCGGCGCGCACCGCGCGCGCGGCCTCGGTGCAGTCCAGCCGCGCGATCGTGCGCTTCCAGGTCTCTTCGTCGCGGCACTGCAGACCCAGCATGCCCTGCGCCGGCGCCGGCACGAACACCGCGGGATCCAGCGGCAGCGTGAAGAGATCCGACAGGTCCAGCTCCAGCCGCTTGAGCCCCGCGCAGGCCAGGAGGATCGCGTCGTAGCGGCCTTCGCGCAGCCGGTTCACGCGCGTCGGCACGTTGCCGCGCAGGTCGACGATCTGCACGTCCGGCCGCAGCAGCTTCACCTGCGCCTGCCTTCGCGCCGCGCTGGTGCCCAGCCGTGCCGCGTCCTTCAGCGGCAGCGCCTCGCCGCGCGCCAGGCGCGCCTGGTCCACGGCCTCGCGGCGCACCAGCAGCATCTCGCGCGGATCCTCGCGCCCGACCATCGCCACCAGGGCCAGGCCGTCCGGCATCTCCGTCGAGAGGTCCTTCAGCGAGTGCACGGCCAGGTCGACGCGGCGCGCCAGCAGCGCGTCCTCGAGCTCCTTGGTGAAGAAGCCCTTGCCTTCGAGCTTGGCCAGCGGCACGTCGTCGATCTTGTCGCCCTTGGTCTTGATGATCTCGAGCTCGGCCACGGTGCCCAGCTCGCCCAGCAGCCGCTGGATGGTGTGGGCCTGCCACAGGGCCAGGTCCGAGCCGCGGGTGCCGATGCGGCAGGTGGTGGCAAAGTCGCCGGGGGCGGGCGTCTGGGGCACGGCATGTCCTTCCGGTGGGCCGGCGCGCTGGTGGGATTTCGTCCAAATATAGTGCGCCGGGTTGGGGGGGCCAGCCCCAGCCGCCGCGATCATGATATGGACATGGTCTGCGACCTGCCGTGCCGCTGATCCACGCAGAGTGTGCCGACCCGAAGCCGTGCGGCACATGCCGCCGCCTGAGATGGACGCCACTTGGCGCCAGGCTGCTAAAGAAATAACGTAGTTAGCGGATGTGCACGCGGCTGTGGCCCCGATAGCAGACACTAAGGACGTTCCCACTCTACCGCCCGGGCTGTTGAACCCGTATCATCAACCTGTCCCCCGCTCGTGACAGGTCCAGACCCGGTTCGCCCCCGGGGAAAGGGAGTCCGCCAGAAGCGCCGTTTCGCCGCGGCCGCATGACAGACCTGTCGATGGGCGGACGTCGTTCCTTGTGCGCCACACGGGAGCCGGTCCGCGATGAACAAACAGTGTCTTCCCATTCCCGCCGCCATCGCCGCCGTCTGCCTGGCCATCCTTCTTGGCGGCGCCGCCGCCCCGGAGATGCAGCCGGTCGACCGCTCGCCGCTGCTTCACGGCGGTTCGCCCGGCAAGGCCGCCGTCGACACCGTCACCCTGATGGGCCCCTACGGCCAGTACCCCTACCGCGGCGATTTCGAGACGGCCAGCGCGCTGCCCTGGGGCGACGGCCTGCTGACCGACGGCTGGACCTCGCGCGACGACACGGCGCCGGGCGACCACTGGCACGTCAGCACGCACAACAACCCGGGCACCGGCAATGGCGCCGCCTGCCGGGATCCGAATCTGCCGTCGTGCGATGCCGGTGATCCCGCCGGCGGATACGGCAATTCGTGGTTCGACGTCCTGGAATTCCGGAAGCCCGTCCCGGGCGCCGCCACCGTACGCGTCCAGGGCAAGCTCAGGCACGACACCGAACCGGGTTACGACTACGTGTATCTCCAACGCCGCACCGCCGCCGACCCGGACTTCGAGCCGGTCGCCGGTGGCCAGGGCCTGTCCTGGGACGACCAGGGCAACGTCGTCTTCGACTACACCTTCACCTATGGCGAGAGCGAGCGTGTCGGCGGCAGCGACATCGCCGTGGCGCTGGTCTTCGTGTCGGACGGCGCCTGGTCGGACCTGGACTGCTGGTGGCCGACCGACGGTGCGGCCACGGTGGACGACCTCGTGGTGACGGTGAGTTCGGCCGGCGTCGCCACGTACAGCGAGGACTTCGAGGACGGCGTCGTCGGTCCCGACTGGCGCGTGGTGCCGAATCCGGGCGTCGGTGATTTCGCCCGCGTCTGGACCGGTCTGTGCGACGACGATCCCTGCGGCGGCAACAGTAGCCAGCAGGTGGCCTTCATCGACACCTACCCGGAATTGATGGCCGTCCCGCCGCCGCCGGACGGTTGTGGCGCCGTCAACGGCACCGGCGGCTTCCTGGGGGGGCTCGCCAAGCTCGACAACCGCGTGATCTCGCCGGCGATGACCTTGCCCGGAGGTGACACCGACGGCGTGACGATCGCGTTCGACGTCTACGTCGACAACCAACTGGGCTTCATCGATCCCATCTTCTGGTCCTGGAGCATCCGCTCGGCCGCCGACGGCAACCTGGCCCAGGCCGGCTGGGTCAGCCGCAACTTCGTCTACTACGGCGGTCCGCAGTATCAACGCATCGTGCTGCCGGTGGGAGACCTCCTGGTGCCCGGCGCCACCACCCTGCAGTTGAGCCTGGGCGCGTTGCAGACCGGCTTTTTCGATACGCCGCGCGAGAACGTCTCGCCCGCTCCCTACTTCGACAACGTGCGCGTGCAGGCCTACCCCTCGGCGGGCCCGCGCATCGTGATCACCGAGCTGCGACTGGCCAACGACGGCTTCCCGGCCTCGGGCACGCTGGACCTGGCCAATCTCGCCAACAACTCGGTGCGCTTCGACATGGCCGCGAACATCGCGGCGCGCTCGCACCTGCGCAACGACCCCGGCGATTCCATCCTCATCGACGTGTCGCCGCGCAATGGCGCCGCCGTGGATCCGCCGGTCATGCACTGGACGCTGGCGCGCCGCAACCCGCTCTTCGACCCGTACCGCACGCTCTCGGATGGTCCGGTCACCGGGCGCGTGACGCGCACGGCCACCAATGCGATCGTCGCCAACCGCTGGAACTTCGACCTGCCCGACTCGGGCTTCCTGTTCCCGGGCGACGTGCTGCACTACTACTTCAGCGCCACCGACCACCGTGGCGGCGACACGCGCACGTCCCTCGCGCCGGTGGAACTGACCGGATACGGCGATGCCGACTCACAGGCCTGGCCGCTCGCGTTCACGGTGCGCTGCCTGCCGACGGTCGTCGACGCGGCCGGCACGCAACCGCCGGTCTTGTTCTGGAATGACCAGGGCTCGCGCGGGGCCGAACACGCGTGGCTGGCGGCGCTGCGCCTGCTCGGTGGCCTCGAGGGCGTCGGGTTCGATGTGTTCACCACGCGCGCGCCTGCTTCCGGCGTCGGCAACGGGCTGGGCGGTCGGGCGACCGTGGCGCAGTTGGCCGGTTACGCGGACCTGTTGTACACCGCCGGCGACCTGGGGGCCTATACGCTTGCCAACGGCGACTACCTCGGTGGGGACCCGGGCAACGACCTGGCCGTGCTCGACGGTTGGCTGGCCCTCGGCGGCCGGGACCTATTGGTGTGCGGCGACGACCTGGCGCACAACCTGCACGCGTCCGGCACGGCCACGCGCACGTTCCTGGAGGCGACGATGGGCCTGCAACTCGTCGACGGCGACGTGCGCGACAACGTCGGCGGCCAGGTCTCGCCGACGGTTGTCAAGGTGCCTGGCAATCCGGTGTTCGTGCTGCCGCCGCATTGGCTGGTCTATGGCGGCTGCCCGGCGCCGAACGACTTCGACGCCGTGCTGCCGCAGGCGGGCGCGCAGACGCTGGCGCAGTACACCGCCGCCAGCGGACTCTCGACGCCGTACCCATACGCGGCGGCGACGCTCAACGCTTTCGGTACCGACCGCGTCGTCTCCCTGCCGTACGACCTCTCGTTCGTCATGAGCTGGGACAAGACGCCCGCGCCGATACCGACGCGCGCGGTCGTGCTGGGCGATGTGCTTTCGTACTTCGCCGTGCCCTGGGACCTGGTGGAGCCGGTGGGCGTGCCCGGCGTCGGACCGGCGCTGGCGGTGATGGCGCAGCCGAACCCGTTCAACCCGTCGGTGACGCTTCGCTACACCCTGGCGCGCCCCGGCCACCTGGCCATGAAGGTGTACGACACGCGCGGCGCGCTGGTCCGGACGCTCGTTGACGGCCCCGTGGCCGTGACGCAGGGCACCGTGCTGTGGGACGGCGCCGACGACCGCGGCGGCCAGGCCGCCTCCGGCCTGTACTTCGTGGAGACGCGCGCGGACGGGCAGGTGGACGTGCGCAAGGTGACGATGGTGAAGTGATCGATTCCGCGAAACCTGGGGGGAAGACATGAAGACTCGGATCGCGATCGTGGGCGCGCTGACCGCGCTGCACCTCCTGGCCGTCCTGGCCGTACCACCCGCCGGCGCTGCGCCGGCCGCCGGTCCCGTCGGCCGCGACCTGACCTCGCTGTCGGCCGTGCACCACGGCGGCACGCAGGCCAAGGCGGACACCGACACCATCGTCCTGATGGGCCCCGGGGGGTCCTATCCCTACCGCGGCGACTTCGAGACCGCATGGGCCAAGCCGGCCGGTGACGGTCTGCTGACCGAGGGCTGGACCTCGGTGGACGAGACGGCGCCCGGCGACCACTGGCACGTGGACAGCCACGACAACCCGTTCGTCGGCCTGGCTGCCTGGTGCGGCAGCCTGGCCCTCGCGTCCTGCGGCGTCGGCGATCCGGATGGGGGCTACGGCAACGACTGGTACGAGATCCTCGAGTTCCGCAAGGCCGTGCCCGGGGCGGCCACCGTGCGCGTGCAGGCGGACATCCAGTACGACACCGAGCCAGCCTACGACTTCGTGCGGCTGCAACGGCGTACGCTGGCAAGCCCCGACTTCGAGCCCGTGCACGTCGGCCAGGGCCTGATGTGGGACGGCGACGGCATCGCGGCCGTCGACTACACCTTCACCTACACGGCCGCGGAGCGCGTGGGCGGCACGGACATCGCCGTGGCCTTCGTCTTCGACTCGGACGCGGCCTGGTCCGACGAGGACTGCCTGTGGACCACCACCGGAGCGGTTCGCGTGGACAACGTGCGCGTGACGGTGAACGGCACCGCCTACGACGAGGACTTCGAGGACGGCGAACTGGGGCCGGACTGGGCGACGGTTCCCGTGGTCGGCGTGGGCGATTTCGCGCGCGTCTGGAACCTGCTCGGCGACCTCGACCCGTGCGCGAGCAACTACACGAACCAGGTGGCCTTCATCGACGACGGCCTGACCGTTCCCGGCCTGCCGGGCACCTTCGGCCTGCCTGGCAACGACTACGGTCCGCCCGGCGGGTACGTGGTCAACAGCACCGGTGGCCTGTCGGGCCCGGCCGGCCACCTGCATAACGCGGTGCGCTCGCCCGTGATGGCCTGGCCGGACGCCGCGATGGACGGCATGGTGTTCGCGTTCGACGTCTATCGCCACGAACTGCTGATCCCGAACGACACGCCGGGGATCTTCTACTACTGGTCGGTGCGCTCGACCGCGGGCGGCGACATCTCGGCCGCGCCATGGCGCGACCGGAACTACGTCTATCATGGTGGACCCGACTACACGCGGGCTCTCAACGTGGTCGATGACCTGATCGAAGCGGGAGCCACGCAGGTGCAGGTGACGCTGGGCGTCGTGGAGCTGGGCTGGCAGTTCGGCTACGGCGCGGGCACCAACAGCTCGCCGGCGCCCTACTTTGACAACGTGAACGTGAAGGTCTACCGGTCACCTGGCCCGCGCATGGTGGCCCTGGAGTCCAACCTGGCGAACGACGGCTTCCCGGCGGCGGGCGTACTCGACCTGGCGGATCTGGGCGCAAACTCGGTGCGCTTCGACATGGCTGCCAGCATCGCGCCCGGCTATCTCGGGACGAACGACCCGGGCGACAGCGTGTGCGTGGACATCTCGCCGCGCAGCGGCGGCTCACTGGACCCGCCGGCGCTGCACTGGTCCCTGGCCGTGCGCAACCCGCTGTTCGACCCGTACCGAGACCTGCCGCCGAACCCGGTTGTCGGTCGTCCGACGCGCACGGCAGGCGGCGTGCTCGTCGCCAACCGCTGGAACTTCGACCTGCCGGACACCGGCATGCTGTTCCCGGGCGACGTGCTGCACTACTACTTCGCCGCCACCGACCACGTGGCCGGCGACACGCGCACGGCCACCCTTCCGCAGGACGTGGCCGGCTTCGGGCAGCCGCACCTGGGAGCCTATCCGGATGTGTTCACCGTGCGCTGCCTCCCGGGCTTCGACGGTGGCTACAACCGTCAGCCGCCGCTGCTGGTCTGGAACGACGGCGGCTTCGGCGAGGAATGGGAGGCATGGCTCGCCGCCATGGCTGCCACCGGCAAGCTCGTCGGCCTGGACTTCGACATCTATTCGACACACGCGCCGGACTCCGGCGTGGGGAACGGGCTCGGCGGCCGGGCAACGGTGGCCCTGCTCGACGGCTACGACGCCATCGCCTACACCGCGGGGAACCTGGGTTCGCCCACGCTGTCCAACGGCGACGCCAACCGCGACCCCGGCGATGATCTGGCGCTGCTGGGCGGCTGGCTGGACCAGGGCGACCGGGGCCTGCTGCTGGCCGGCGATGACCTGGCGCTCTCCCTCCACACCTCCGGCACGGCGGGCCGGGCGTTCCTGGAGTCCCGGCTGGGCGTTTCGTACCTCGGCCCCGACGTGCGCGACCACATCGGGGGGCAGGTGGCGCCGCTGGTGGTCGCGACGACGGCCAGTCCGCACTTCTCGGGGATGGCGCCCTGGCGCGCCTATGGCGGTTGCCCACGGATCAACGACTTCGACCGCGTCGCGCCGCTGGGTGGCGCCCTGCGCGTCGCGCAGTACACCGCGCCGGACGGCGTGTCGACGCCTTACACGGCCGCGGCGGCGATCTTCAACGAGTCGGGCTCGGACCGCTTCCTCTTCCTGCCGTATGACCTGGCGTACGTGAACCCGGCCGGCGCCGGCACGCCCGCATCGGTGCGCGCCGAGCTGCTCTGCCGCGTGTTCGAGCCCCTGGGCGTGTGGTGCATTTCGATCGGCGGTACGGACCTGCCCACGGCTGCCGCCGTGCTTTCGGTCTCCGCGCAGCCGAACCCGTTCAACCCCGCGGTCGAGCTGCGCTACACCCTGGCGCGGCCCGGCCACCTGGCGATGAAGGTCTTCGACACCCGCGGCGCGCTGGTCCGGACGCTCAGCGACGGCCATGTCGCCACCGCGAGCGGCGTCATCGTCTGGGACGGCGCCGACGACCGCGGCGGCCAGGCCGCCTCGGGCCTGTACTTCGTGGAGACGCGCGCGGAGGGGCAGGTGGACGTGCGCAAGGTGACGATGCTGAAGTGACCTCTTGACGGACGAAGGGCGGGCGCCGCGATCCACGCGGCGCCCGCCCCGTTCCTGCCCGCGCTCACTCCTCGCCGGAGATCAGGTCGAAGGCACCGTCCAGGACGCGCTCGAGCCGCCCGCTGCGCCAGCCCCGGATCCGGTCGCGCACCAGGGGCGACGGCAGCTCGCGGTAGTGGCGCACCAGGCGCAGCCGGTCCGGTACGGCGGCACCGAGCAGGTGCTCGGCCTCGCGCAGCGCGGCGGCCCGGTCGGCGGGCGCGCGCGAAGGCTGCGCGACCACGCGCACCAGCGCCTGCTGGCGCCGGAAGCCGCCTTCGCGCCGCGGGTCCGGCTCCTCCCAGACGTGCAGGCCGCCCTCGTTGTCCAGCAGCGGGCAGGCGCCGTAGCCGGAGATCGAGGCGACCTGACGCCAGGACCGGCCCGCTGCGCCGCCGGCTTCCAGCAGCACCTCGCGCTTGAGGCGCCGCGCGGCGGCCCACCGCTCGTACATCGTCGCCACCCTTCGTGCCCAGGCATCGGCGTCGGGCCCGCCCTGCGCGCCGTCGCCGGCCGCGTCCACCAGCAGGTAGGCGTCCCACGTCGCGTCGCGTTCCAGCGCGCCCAGTGCCGCTTCCAGCAGGTGCAGGCTGCCGGCCAGCTTCGCGACCAGGTCGGCCGGCACGGCGCGCGGCGAGGCGGCGCCGCGCCGGGCGCTCGCGGTGAACGCCAGCCGCTCCAGCAGCTGGCCCGCGCCCTGCAGGCCGCTCTCGACGCGGTCGATGTTCTCGATCAGCTCCAGCACCGCGAAGCGGCCGTCGTCGTCCCAGAAGTCCGGGCCGTTCATCGCCGCCAGCGCCTCGGACTTGCGCCGGCGCAAGTCGTCGGCCTCCAGGCGCTCCACCAGCGCCGCGTGCGTGGCGGCGAGGGCCGCCAGTTCGCGCGGGCCGCCGCGGCCGCCCAGCAGGACCTGCTGGGGCGTGAGGGCCTCGTCGCCGGTCGCCGCCGGGGCGGCGGCCACCGCCGGTTCGGCCGGCGCGTCCGGGTCGATGAAGTCGAGCGCCAGGCGATCGCCATCCGCGTGCACGTAGAGGAACTGGTCCCCGCCGGGGTTGCGGCCCTGCGTGATGGTCGTCGCCAGCGGCTCCAGCAGGTAGCGTTCGACCGCGCGCCGCAGCGGGCGCGCGCCCAGGTCCACGGTGAAGCCGCGCTCGAGCAGGAAGTCCACCGCCGAGTCGTCCCAGATCGTGGCCCAGTCGCGTTGCCGCAGGCCGCGCCGGCCCTCGGCCTTGCGGATCTCCAGGCGCAGCAGTTCGCGCATCGTCTCGCGCGTGAACGGCCGGAAGATGACGATGCGGTCGAGGCGGTTGACGAACTCGCGCCGGAACGACTTCTCGACGGCCTTCTCGACGTCCTGCGGACGGAAGCCGTCGACGGCGCGGCTGAACCCGACGCCGGTTCCGGTCGCCAGGCGCGCGCCGAGGTTCGAGGTCAGGATGATGATCGTGTGCCGGAAGTCCACGGTCTCGCCCTGGTCGTCGGTCAGGCGACCGTCGTCGGCCACCTGCAGGAAAAGGTCCCACACGTCGGGGGCGGCCTTCTCGAACTCGTCCAGGAGCACCACCGAAAACGGGCGCTGCCGGATCCGGCTGACCAGCGGGCTGCCGGTGCCACCGGCCTGCGCCTGCGCACGCAGCAGCCGCGCGGCGGCGCCGCGCTCGTTGTACTCGCTCATGTCCAGGCGGACCAGGCGGTCAGGCGAGCCGAACAGGTAATCGGCCAGCACCTTCGCGATCTCGGTCTTGCCGGTGCCGGTGGGCCCGGCGAACAGGAACACGCCCTGCGGCCGCGAGGGGTCGCCCAGCCCCGCCTTCAGCATCGCGATGCGGTGCACGAGGCACTCGACCGCCTCGTCCTGGCCGAGCACGCGCTCGCGGAAGAACGCGCGCACCGACTGCAGGTCGAAGCCCTGACGATCGTCCAGGAAGGCCGTCGGCAGCCCGGTCAGTTCCGACAGCGCCGCGATCAGGTCCGCACGGTCGAACGTCGCACGGTCACCGGCTGCCTGCACGCGGCGGCGGGCCCGGTCCAGCAGCTGCAGGAGGTTGCCCGGCGCGGCGCGGTCCCCCAGGAACTGCCGGGCCAGCAGCCAGGCCTCGTCCACCACGCGCTCGTCGCCCGGCTGCGGCCCGGCGGTCTCGCCGCCGTCGGTCAGCCACGCGCGCGCCAGGGACATGGCCGCCGTGTCGTCCAGCGGCTCCAGCTTCAACACGTCGAACACGCCGCGCGCAGCCGGCAGCGCCTGCTGCAGCGCCTCCCAGGCGGACGGCGTCATCGTGCCGACGACGCGGACATCGCCCGCCTCGAAGTGGCTCAGCAGCTGGTGCAGGGCCCCGGAATGGCGCTGGTCATGGGCGCCGGTCGAGCGCAGCTCGCCCAGGTCGGGGATGAACCACAGCCTCTGCGGGCGGCCCAGCTCGCGCAGGTAGAGCTGCAGGCGCCCTTCCATGTCGCCCACGTACTTCTGGTTGGCGATGATGTCGGCGTGCCCGGCCTCAAGGATCCGCCAGCCCGCATTGCGAAGCTGCACCGCCAGCGCCTCGACCACCGCGCGCTTGCCGGCGCCCGGTTCACCGACCAGCAGGCTGGGGCGCGGCGGTGTGGCCTCGAGGTTGCGCCGCAGGCGCTCGACCAGCGCGGCCTGCGCGGGCATCGGCAGGAGCCGCCGGCCGGCCGTCGCGGGGATGCGTCCCCACACGCGGCCCAGCTCCGACAGCGGTCCGCTTGGGGGTGCCTCGCGCCTGTCCGTCGGCGTGGCCGCGTCCACAGGTCCTGCCTCGGGAGCGCCCTCGCGCTCGTCCAGGGCGGCCAGCCAGCCGGCCATCAGTTCGGTGCTGATCCGCTCGAGCAGGCGTCGCAGGTCGAACGCGTTGCCGTGGCGCTCGATCACCTTCCACTCCTCGTCGGTGAAGCCGGGCGTCTCGCCGCCGGCCAGCCGCCCCTGCACGAAGCCGCGCAGATGGTCGACGGCCGAGGGGTTGGCGGACCACCCGCGACCGCCGGCATCGATCGTGATGCAGGTCAGCAGCCGCCCCGTGACCGGCTCCTGCGGCGGGGCGCAGGCGGCGATGGCGCGCAATGCGAACCAGACGTACCACGGCGGCAGCGTCGAGGCGTCATCGATCACCCGCGTCGTGGCGGTGAAGGCCGCGCCCCGCTCGGCCATGGCCAGGAATGCCGCGCAGCGCAGCCCGTTGTGGTCACCGTAGGCCAGGTCCAGCAGGCGCTGGTCCGTGACGCCGGGATCGCGGAGCAGGGCCAGCGTGGCCGTCATCGCCGGATGACCCGAGAGTTCGGAGGGGTGCGCGACGATGTTGAAGGCCTCGCCGAGCGGGCCGATGGCGGCGTAGATCGATGTCGTCGGCGCCGGCGGGGCCTCCGGCGTCGAAGGGGCGGCCGGGCGGGGGGCGGGGGGCGTCGCCGGTTCGGCGGGCCGCGTCCGCGGCCGCTGCCGCAGGGCGCGGACGACCAGGATCGCGGCGAACACCAGCGCCGCGAGGATGGCAAGATAGGGCATATGGCTGTCCTGTCGGGTGGCGGATCCGGTGCCGCGGGCGATCGGCGCAGTCTACGCGAGCGCCGGTGACCTGACAACAGGGAGCCCGGCCAGGGCCGGGCTCCCCGCGGTCTTCGCTGTCGGCGGCGCCAGGTTCAACCCTCCTGCGGCAGCAGCACCACCTTGACCACGTTCTGCGGGTCGATCACCACGCGCGCGGCCTCCTTCACGACGTCGGCCGTCAGGCCGTCGGCCAGCGCGCCACCCTGCAGGATGAGGTGCGGGTCGGTGCCGGCGCGCTGGTGCCGGACGAGCTCGCCCAGCCAGTAGTCGTTGCGCTTGAGGTTGGTCTCGTCGTCGCGACGCCAGGTGGCGACGACCTTGGCCAGCGTCGCCTCGTCGGGGCCGTTGGCGGCGATGTCGCGCAGCTGCGTCCAGACCGCCTCGGTCAGCTCGTCGGCGCGCGCCGGGTCACAGCCCCAGCCCACCGTCAGCTGGTGGTAGCCGTAGGGGATCTTCGACAGCCCGCCGCTCACGCGCACGCCGTAGGTCCCGCTCATGTCCTCGCGGATCGTCTCGCGCAGCCGGATGCGCAGCACGTCGGCCAGCGCATCCATCGCGACCTCGGCCGGCCAGCTCCACTCGCGCTTGGCCATGAACACCATCTCGACCATGCCCTTCGGCTCGGTGCCGCGGTGCAGCACACGCTCGTGCACGCCGCGCGGCGGGACGACGCCCTCGTCGCGCCAGGTCTCGTGCCGGCCGCCTGTCGGCAGGTTGCCCAGCCAGGTGCGCACCAGCGGCTCGGCCGCGACGGGGTCCACGGCGCCGACCAGGAACACGGTGAGGTCGCCGCAGTCGCCGAAGCGGTCGCGGTAGAAGGCGTAGCCGTCGGCCAGGTCCAGCTTGGCCAGGCCTTCCAGGCTCGGCGGCAGCCGGCGGGGATGGTGGCCGGTCAGCACCGCGGTGACCGAATCGCGGAAGGCGGCCTCCGGGTCGGCGGCGCGGTTCTGCAGGAAGGCGCGCTGCCGTTCGATCAGCGACCGGAACGCGGTCTCGTCCTGGCGCGGCGACGTCACCAGCAGCCAGGTCATCTGCAGCAGCGTCTCCAGATCCTGGGGCGAGCCGCCGCCGCGCAGCCCCTCCTCGTAGGCCCCGACGTACGGCGTCACGCGCACCAGACGTCCGGACAGCTTCTTCTGCAGCGCCGTCGGATCGAAGGCGCCGACGCCGCTGCTGCCGATGATGCCGGCGACGCCCGCGACCCGCGCGTGCACGGCGTCGTCGTCGATCGTGGACGAGCCGCCCGGGCTGGTGGCCCACAGGAGGATCTCGTCGTTCTTGAAGTCCGTCGGCTTCAGCACCACACGGACGCCGTTGGCCAGCGTCCACGTCGTCGTGCCCAGGTCCGGATCGGTCTCGCGCGCGGTGATCGCCGCCGGCGTCGGCACCTGCGGCACCAGGGGTTCGTCCACCACGGCGTCGACGTAGGCGGGGATGTCCCGCGCCTGGACCGCCGCCATGACGGCGGCCAGCTCGGCCTCGGTCGGCACGGCCAGCCCGTCCTTGCGCGGGGCCTCGACCGTCACCACGCGGCTGCCGGCGTCGGCCATCGCGCGCAGGCGCGCCTCGACCTCGTCGACGGCGATGCCCGGCAGCAGGTCGCGGTTCAGTTGCAGGCGGTCGGCGGCGTCCATGTAAGGGGTGCCACGAAGGAAGTGCGTCTGGAGCGCGCGCGCGTACCGCTGCGACTCCGTCTTGGCGGCCTCGGCCGCCGCCTGCTCGGCCTGCCGCAGGAGCTCGGTTTTCGCGCGCGCCAGTTCGCTCTCGGAGAAGCCGTGCCGGCGGGCTCGTTCCAGCTCGGTCAGCAGGGCCTCGAAGCCGCGGGCGACCCCGTCCTCCTTCACGGTGGCGCTCACCATGAACATCGCCTTGGTGCGCACCATGGGCCGGTCCATGGCAAAGGCGCCGCTGAACGGCGGGTCGGCCTGCCGCGAGATCTCGCCCAGCCGGGCGCGCAGCATCGCGTTGGCCAGCATTCCGCGCAGGGCGTCGCGGTAGTCGCCCACGGTGTCCTCAGACCAGAGCGCGTGCTTGACCAGCAGCGACACGCCGCTGCCGCTGGCTTCGGGGTCCGTGGCGATGGCGAACAGCGTCTCGGCGTGGTCGGGCACTTCGGGCTCGAGCCGCGGGCGCGGAGACGTGCGGGCCGGGATGGCGCCGAACAGCTCGCGGATCCGTCCCTCGACCGCGGCGGCGTCGAAGTCGCCGACCGCCACCACGGCCATCAGGTCGGGCCGGTACCAGTCGCGGTAGAAGCGCTTGAGCGTCTCGTAGGTGGCGTGGCGGATGATCTCCGGGTCGCCGATGACGTTGCGCTCGGCGTAGCGCGAGCCCTTGTAGAGGATCGGCATCTGGGCATCGCTCATGCGCTCGTCGGCGCCGCGCCCGAGCCGCCACTCCTCGATGACCACGCCGCGTTCCTTGTCGACCTCCTCGTCCTCGAAGCTGACGCGGTGGGCCCACTCCTCGAGGATGCGTAGGCCGGTGTCCAGCAGCTCGGGCTTGTCCGTCGGCACCTGCAGCATGTACACGGTCTCGTTCTGGCTCGTGTAGGCGTTGACCTCCGGGCCGAACTGCATGCCGATCGACTCCAGGTAGCCGACCAGGGCCTGCCGCGGGAAGTTCTCGGTGCCGTTGAAGGCCATGTGCTCGATGAGGTGCGCCAGGCCGTTCTGGTCGTCGTCCTCGTCGACGGCGCCGGCGCCCACGACCAGCCACAGCGCGGCGCGCTGCTCCGGCTTCGCGTTGGGACGCACGTAGTAGCGCAGGCCGTTCGGCAGGGTGCCGGTCACCACCGTCGCGTCCAGCGGCACGGGGGCCGACAGGTCGACCGCGCGCGCGGGTGCGGCGGCGGCCGTCAGGGCGATCAGCAGCGCGACCAGGAGGGTCGTCGGCAGCAGGCGTCGGGGCATGGGAGGTCCTTTCGGGGGAGGCGCGGGGCGGCCCGGACGGACCGGCCCTCGACGCGGACTTCTAGCACCGTCAGGGGGCGCCGGTCAATGGCGCGGGTCCACACGATGCCGGAACCGGATGATACAGCGTGGCGCCCCCGACGTTCCCGCGCCCGCCTCGACGGGCCGGCGTTCCCATGCTATGGTCGCGGGCACTGATGATGCCGGCCCGCCGCGTCTGCCTCCGCGCAGACCAGCCAGGGGATGCCACCGCCCGTGCGACCGCAGGTCCTGCAGCTGCCGCTTGCCGAGCCGCTCCTCGAGGCGGTCGCGGTCGAGCTCTGCCGGCGCCTGCCCGGGGCCGCGTGCGGTGACCTCACCGCGGCGCTCGTCCTGCTGCCGTCCGCGCGCGCCTGCCGCACGCTCGGCCAGCTCCTGTTCGAGCGCACGGGGCTGCCGGCCGTGCTCCTGCCGCGCATCCTGACGCCGGCACAGCTGGCCACCGAGGCCGCCACCGCGCTGGGCCTGCTGCCGCCGTTGGCGCCGCCGGCCGCGGCCAACCGCGCGTTGATCCTGGCCCACGAACTGGTGGCGCGCGACTGGCTGTCCGGTCCGCCGGAGACCGCGCCCGGGCTGGCGCGGGAACTGGTGCGTGCCTTCGACGAGATCCGGCGCCACCGCCTGGCCGATCTGCTGCTGGCCCCCGATCGCGTGGAGGCGGCGCTGGCGCGCCTGGGCGTGCGCGATGCGGAAGTGCGCGCGGTCGAGACCGAGTTGCGGAGCCTGGTCGACGCCTGGCAGGCCTACCGCGCGCGGGTGCCGCGCGACGACGTCGACACCCAGGTGCTGCTGGCCGACAGGCTGGAGTCACCGGCGGCGGCAGCCGGCACCTGGCCGCCGCCGGGCGTGCGCTGGGCCCTGGCCGCCGGCTTCACGCGGCTGGACCCGGTGACGGCGGCGCCGCTGCGCGCGGCGCTGGCCGCGGCGTCCGAGTCGCTGGTCATCGTGGGGAGCGATGACGACCCGCTGACGCGGCGCCTGGTCGCGACCTGGGATCCGCGCGATCGGCGCGGGGGGCCGCTGGCGCCGGCGCGGCGCGCCGCGGTGCTGCTGGGCATCGCCGCGGATACGTTTGGCGCGGATCGTGGCGCGACTCCGGCCGTCGACGGCGGCAGCAGCGTTGCGGTTCATGACGCGCCGCCCGCGCCCGCGCTTCGCGAACGCCTGGCCGAACTGGACGCCGCGCTGCCGCCGCTGCCCGCGCCCGGGCCCGGCGCCGCGCTGGCGTGCCTGGCCTGCGGCAACGCCGAGCACGAAGCGGCGGTGATCGCCGACCTGGTCGTGCGCCGGCTGCACGAGCGCGACGGCACCACGGCGCGCGTGGCGGTGGCGGTGCCCGACCGGCGTCTGGCCGCGCGCGTCAGTGCACGCCTGCGCGATGCGGGTCTCGATGTGGACAACACGCACGGCGAGCCGCTCTCGGCGCAGCCGGCGGGTCTCCTGCTGCGCTTCGCGCTGCGCGCGGCACTGACCGGCCTGCGCGGCGAGGCGGTGCTCGAGCTCCTGACCCATCCGTACGTGGAACTGCCGGCGCCGGGCGGCAACCACGGGCTGTGGACGCTGCGGCTGGAGCGGTTGCTGCGCTCGGACGAGGCGTTCCAGGGCGGCCACGAATCGCTGCTGCTGCGCGCGCGCGAGCATGACGAGGCTGCGCGCGCGGTGCTGCGCCGCGCCACCGACGGCATGGAGGCCTTCGTCGCGGCGATCGGCGACGCGCTGGCGCCGCTGTTGGCCACCGGTGCCCGCGGCACCGCCGCCTGGGCCGACCATCTGGCGGCACTGCGGCGCTCCTGGGAATTCCTGGCGCCGGAGTACCCGCCCGGTCCGGCGGCCGACCGTGCCGACGTGATCGCTGCCACGCGCCTGCTGGACAGCCTGGCGGCCGACGCCGCGCTGCTGCCGCCGGTGACGGCCGCGGCGTTCGCCGCCGATCTCGGCCGCGCGCTGTCCGGGACGCTGGCGCCGCCGCACCGCGATCCGGGGCTGGGGCTGCTGGTCACCGGGCATCTCGAGGCGAGGCTCGAGCGTTTCGACCTGCTGGTCGTCGGCGGCCTGGCCGACGGCACCCTGCCGCGGCGTCCGGCGCGCCCGGCGTTCCTCGGGCGCCGGGTGCGCGAGGCGCTGGGCCTGCCTGGACGCCGGGACAGCCTGGACGCGGACGCTGAACTGTTCCTGCGCCTGCTGCACGTCGCCCCGCGCGTCGTGCTGACCTGGTCCGGCGAGGATGACCGCGGACCCGTCCTGCCGTCGCCGCTGGTCGATCGCCTGCTGCTGGTCCACGGCTTGGCGCCCGGCGAGGCGGCGGTCAGCGCCGAGGCTCCCGCCGTCTGGCGCCCGCAGGCGTCGACGACCGCCAACGTGGCCGCCGTGGCCGCCCAGCGCGCGTTCCTGGCCGAGCCGCAGCCGACCGTGCTGCTGGCGCCCGCGCGCCCGGTGGAGAGGCTGAACTGGTCGGCGCTGCGCCGGTGGCGCGAATGCCCCTACCGCTTCCTGCTGGAACGGCGCTTCGCCCTGCGCCGCGACGAGGACGTGCAGCGCGAGTTCGGCCGCCGCGACTACGGCTCGCGCGTGCACGAGGCGCTGCGCCTGTTCCTGCAGCCGGGCGGCACGGGCTACGCGGCCCTGGCGGCCGGCGAGGCCGACGCGGCGCGACGCGAGTTCGAGCGCACCGCCGCCGTCGCCTTCGCGGCCGACGCCAGGGCCCAGCCCGACCGTGTGCTGTGGCGCGAGGCGTACCTGGCGACGGCCGAACCCGTGGTGGGGCTCGAACTCGAGCGCTTCGCGATGTGGCGTCCGGCCGGCTTCGAGATCCCGTTCGAGCTGACGCTGGCCCGCCTGCTCGCCTGGCTGAGGGGCGAGCTGGAGGCGCTGGGCGGGGACGCCGCCTCGCTGCTGGCCACGCTGCCGGCGACGCTGCCGCCGGAAGCCGCGGACATCGTTCTGGACGGCCGGATCGACCGCGTGGACACCGCGGTGGCGGACACGACGCGCGTGGCGGTCCTCGACTTCAAGACCGGCGACCTGCATGCGCGACGCGACGTCGAGCGCGGCGAGGAACTGCAGGTGACGCTCTACGCGGCCGCGGTCGCGGCGCGCGCCGTGGCGGTGCCGGGCATCGACGGTCCCGTCGCCCTCGGCGACCGCATCGTCGAGGGGGCGTACTACGCGCTGGCCGGCGGGAAGTCGGGCGTGGGACCGCGCAGCGACCTGCCGGACCTGGACGGTCCCGGCCGCGTCCTCCTGCTGGACGGTGCGGCGCGGCTGGTGCGCCTGGCCTGCGAGGCCGCGGCGCCCACCGGACCGTTCCCGCTCATCCCGCGCGCGCAGGGTGGCGAGCGCCTGTCGCGCCTGCCCTGCGACCATTGCGACTGGCGCGGCGTCTGCCGCCTGGAGGAGGCCGACCTGCCGCCGCCCGCGCGCCGCCGCATCGAGACCCTGGTCAACCAGCGGGAGGACGCGTGGTGAAGCCCCTGGACCCCGTGGCCCTGGCCAGGCAGGTGCAACTCGAAGCCTCGGCGCCCGGGCGCTCGGTCGTGCTCGGTGCGGCCGCCGGCTCGGGCAAGACGACGGCGCTGGTCAACCGCTTCCTGCGCCTGTGCCTGGAGGACACGCCCGCGCGCGCGGGCGCCGGCACGGTGCTGGCGGTCACCTTCACGCGCAAGGCCGCCGTCGAGATCCAGGAGCGCCTGCTGCACCAGGCGCGCGCGCTGGCGCTGGCCGCTCCCGCCGAGCGCGCCCAGCGACTGGCGGCGCTGTTCGGCCCGCGCGACGGTCGCGCGCCGGACCAGGTGGAGATCGCCGCGGCGGGCGCGCTCTACGAGCAGCTCCTGGCCGACACCGCCGCGCTGCAGCTGGGGACCATTCACTCGTTCTGCCAGGTGGTGCTGGGACGCTTCGCGCGCGAGGCGGGCCTGGACCCGACCTTCGGCGTGCTCGAGGAGCCGCAGGACCTGCACGACGAAGCCTTCGACCGGCTGGTCGGCGAGATTGCGCGCGAGCCGCTGCTGGCGGCCGCCGCGCGCCGGCTCGGCGCCCATCCCGACGGCCTGCGCCGCCTCCTGCAGCCGTGCCTGGACCAGGCGATGCGCCTGGAGCGCTGGCTGGCCGCCGACGGCGCGCGGCCGCGGCCCCGTGCCGGCGAGGTGGACCGCCTGGCGGCCGACCTTCGCCGCCACCTGCTGCCGACGGTGGCCGCTGATGACGATGGCGACGGCGACGCGCGCGCGAAGCTCGGCGCGCTGCTCGCCGCGGCGCTGCAGCGTTTCGCGCGCGGGCTGGTCCCCGCCGCCTCAGCGCGCTTCGACGACTTCCCCGGCAAGTCGCGCGGGACGCTGGACGACCTGGTCGCCGGGGCGGAGGCCCTGGCCGCGGGATATGCCGCCGGCATCCCCGATGCGGAGGCGGCCCTGGCCCTGGCCGCCGGAACGCGCGCGCTGCTGCTCACGCAGCAGGGCAAGGTGAAGTCGTTCTCGAAGAGCCGCGATCCGGAGTTCAAGCCGGCCTTCAACGCGCTGGTCGCCGCGCAGGCCTTGCCGGCCCTGGCCATCGTGCTCGACCTCGAGCGCGTGGAGCTGCTGGAGGACAATGTGGCCCTGCTGCGGCTGGGCCTGCGGCTGCTGGACATCGTCGACGAGCTGAAACGACGCGACCGCGTCGTGGACTTCCAGGACCTGGAGGACCTGGCCAGCGGCCTGTTGGCCGACCCCGACCTGGCCGGCGAGCTGCAGTACCGGCTGGACGATGCGATCCAGCACATCCTGGTCGACGAATTCCAGGACACGAACCTCAACCAGTGGGGCCTGCTGCGGCCGTTCGTCGAGGAGTTCCGTGCCGGCGGCGGCGAGCGCCCGCGCACCGTCTTCCTGGTCGGCGACGTCAAGCAGTCCATCTACGGCTTCCGCGGCGCCTGGCCGCAGTTGTTCGCGGACATCGCGGCCGATATGGCGCGCTACGACTGCAGCGTGCTCGAGCTGCCGACGAACTTCCGCAGCCTGCGGGCCATCGTCGAGGGTGTCGGCGAGGTGTTCAACGCGCCGCCGCTGTCGCAGCAGCTCGAGCCGGGACAGCTGGCGGGCGTGCGGCAGGCCTTCGCGCGCATGGACGGTCCCGGCTCCTTCGTCGTGCATGCACCGTTCCCCGACCCCGACGATCCCGACCGCCCCGGCGGCGGCGGGGGCGAGGCGCGCGCCGCGCGGGCCGCCGCGGCGCTGGTGCGTCGCCTGCACGACGAGGGCGTGGCGGTCTTCGACCCGGCCCTGCAGGCGTGCCGACCGCTGGCCTGGCGCGACGTCCTGGTGCTGGCGCGGACGCGGACCGCCTTTGCGCTCTACGAACGCGCCTTCCGCGACGCGGCAGTCCCGTTCGCGCCGCCGGGGCGCGGCATGCTTGCGGCCAGCCGCGAGGTGCAGGACCTCCTGGCCCTCCTGCGCTGGCTGGCCTGGCCGGACGACGACGAGGCGCTGGCCACGGTCCTGCGCTCGCCGATCTTCCGGTTCGGGGAGGCCTCGTTCCAGGCGCTGCTTTCGCTGCGCGGCATCAACGAGCGCCGCGAGGACGGACGCTGGCGCGATGCGCGGCGTTCGCTCTGGCAGGCGCTGCGCGAATCGACGGATCCCCTGGCGATCGCGGCGGCGGCAACGCTGGCAGGCTGGCGGCGGCGGCTCGACTTCGAGCCCTGCCACGACCTGCTGCGGCGCGTGGCCCGCGACGCGGACCTGCCGGCGCGCTACCAGGTGGCCCTGGGCGAGCAGGCGCGCTTCAACCTCGAGCGCCTGTTCGATCTGGCCCTGGCAGGCGACGTGCCCGGCACGCCGACCGCGCGCCGGCTGGCCGACGCGATCGCGCGCGCGGCCGCGCGCGGGAACCAGGAGGAGGCCTCACTGCCCGGCGATGGCGAGGGGCGCGTGCGCTTCCTGACCGTTCATGGCGCCAAGGGCCTGGAGGCGCCCGTCGTGCTGCTGGTGGATGCCGACCGCGGCCCCGGTCGGGCACGGCCGCAGGTCGTGCTCGGGCCGGAGGACGGGCATCCGGCCCTGCTTCTGCGCACCAGCGCCGCGCAGCGCGCCGGCCTCGAGTTCCCCGAGGGCGTGACACCGCCGACCGATCCGCTCGCCACGGCGGTCGCACGCGCGCAGGCGCGTGACGAGGCCGAACGCGCCCACCTGCTCTACGTCGCCCTGACGCGCGCGCGCGACCACCTGCATGTGCTCGGGGGTGACCGCTCTCGTGCCGGCGGTGATGGGCCGGACAGCCCGCTGCGCGCCCTGCGCGAGGCTGCGTCCGCGGTGGCGATCCGGGCCGCCGCGGACGGTCTCGACGTTTCGGTCACCGCGCCCGACGCCGCTGACGATGAACTGCACGACCTTCCCGACGAGGTCCGGGCCCCGGGCGCGCGGGCTCCGCACGAGCCGCCGCCGCCCGCGGAGACCTGGCAGCCGCCGACGCGTCGGCCGCGGTTCACGCTCGTGCGCCCTTCGGCCGCGGCCGACGACGAACGACCGGAGCCGGCGGAGCTTGGGCTGGACGACGACGCGGGGGCCCGCCCGACCCGCGAGCGGTCCGACCTGCCGGCGGGCGTCGAACCGGCCGCGCACGGCGACCTGGTGCATCGCCTGTTGCAGGCGGCGTGCAACGGCGGCGTGCTTCCGTCGGGAGAGGGACTGGCGTACGACGAGGCGGCCGCCGTGCTGGCCGATCCGGAGTTGGCCTGGGTGTTCGGTGTGCCGACCGGCGGAGCGGCCGCCAGCGAGGTGCCCGTCGTCGGCCGCCGCGCGGCGGCGAAGCCCGCGCCGGCTGGTGGACCGCCGGCGTCCGAGCAGCGCATCACCGGTGTCATCGACCGCCTGGTCGTGCGCGCGGATCGCGTCGACATCATCGACTACAAGACGAACCGCGGGGCCGCCGTGCCCGCGCAGCGCGCGTGGCTGACCGCGCACTACCGGCCCCAGCTCCAGGCCTACCGCGAAGTGCTGGTGCAGCTGTACCCGGATCGTCCGGTGCGCACGTGGCTGCTGTTCACCGATCCCGCCGTGCCGGCCGGCGCGCGCCTGCACGAGGTCGAGTGACCGCGGCGTCGGCCCCGGCACAGCGCAAGCCGGGGGCCCCGCGTCGAGCGTGGGCCCCCGGTCGCCTGTCCGCCTCGCCTCCTGCTCCGCGGGCCGGCGTGCGGAACCGTCCTAGCGCTTGAGTTCCTCGCGCAGTTCCTTCAACTCCTTGCGCAGCGCTTCCATCTCCTGGCGCACCTCGTCCAGGTCGTCGTCACCAAGCCGCTTGCGCTCGATGACGATCTCGCGTTCGCCGCTGCCGTCACGGCCCATCCGGCGCAACACGCGCGGGGCGGACATCTTCGCATCCTGGTCGTCGTCGCCGCGGAACCGGAATTGACGGACCGCCGACGCCTCCGGCGGCATTCTGTCCTGTGGCATCTTGCCGAGCGTCGCCGTCACCTTCTCGCGGCTGCCCTTGCGCAGCACCTGCAGCTCCAGATCCTGACCCGGCTTCGTGCCGGCCATGGCCTTGTGCAGGGCGTCGGGCGCGGCGACCTCCGTGTCGCCGGCCTTGACGATCACGTCGCCCGCGCGCAGGCCGGCCTTCGCGGCCGGGCTGTCCTTCTCGACCTCCTTGACCAGCACGCCGGCGCCTTCCTTGACGCCGAAGTACTCGCCGAGCTGGCCGTTCAGAGCGTCCAGATGAACGCCGAGCCAACCGCGGTCCTCGTCCTGCCGGCGCATGACGACGCGGCGTTCGCCGCCGTTCTCGTCATCGCCCTCGAAATAGATCCGCGGCGCGCGGCCCTCACCCTTGGGCAGGACCATCACCTTCGTGTCGCCTTCCTCGAACCACTCGAAGTCCTTCAGGCCCTCGAGCTGCCCCAGATCCTCCAGTCCTTCGAGGCCTTCGAGTTCGATCACGCCGTCCCCGCCAGCCAGGGAGTGCCACTTGGCAGCGGACGCACGCTCGCCGATCTCGACCCGGAGCTTCACCTGCCTGCCGTCGCGCAGGACCACCAGCTCGGCCGTGGCGCCCGGGATCAGGCCGCGCACGGCCTTCGTCAGGTCCGACCGGCTCGTCGCGGGGTGACCATCGAGCGCGAGGATGATGTCGCCGTCCTGCAGGCCGGCCTTCGCCGCGGGGCCGTCATCGACCACATCGTTGACCAGGACGCCGGCGCGGTCGCCCAGCTGCAGGGCCTTGCCCATGCTCGGCGAGACTTCCTGCAGCATGACGCCCAGGTAGCCGTCGGCGGCCGCGGCGGGGCCGGTGACCGCCATCGCAAGGACAAGCGAGAAGAGGGACACAGCCAGGCCCAGGGGACGTCTGGCAGCCGGGAGCTCGAACATGGCACGGTCCTTTCGGGAGCGGTTCAGGGGGATCATGCCTGATAACGCCGCCGCCGGCCGCATGTTCCCGCCCCGACCCGCGTCCTGTCGGCGCCGGGCAAAAGTGGTCAAGATCCGACCAGTCCAGCCGATCATGAGCGGGGACATCGCGGTTTGAGCACCACCGTCCCGGCAATACCGAACTCACGACGTCGCAGTGGATTAAAGGGGCGGGCAACGATGGCGCGCATCGAATGGAAGGCCGAGTACGAGACGGGCGTCGCTCTGATCGACGAACAGCACCGGCACCTGGTGGAGATCATCAACCGGTTCGAAGAGGCCCTGCAGAAGGGCAAGGGTTCGCGGCAGGCGAACGAGATCCTCAACGACCTGACGGGTTACACGCAGGAGCACTTCGCAACCGAGGAGCGCCTGCTGGCCGAGGCCGGCTACCCGCATCTCAAGCTGCACCAGAGCCAGCATCGGCAACTGCTGCAGAAGGTCGAGCGCTTCCAGTTCGAATACAACGCCGCCGGCCGCCGCATCACCGCCGAGCTGCACGAGTTCCTCGGCTACTGGCTGGTGAACCACATCCTGCGCGACGACCGGGCGTACGCGCCGTGCCTGACCGGCGGGACGAGTGGAGGGCCCGAGGGGACCGTTGCGGAGCCCGGCCACGAGCCGGCGCTGACCCTCCAGGAATAGTCCCCCGAAGCGCGGATGTGTCACGCCCGCAGGTGCGAGACCAGGATCTGCAGGCCGATCAGGATCAGCAGCACGCCGCCGGCCATCTCCATGCGGCTGCCCCAGCGCGCATGCAGTACGCCACCCAGCGCCAGCCCGCCCCACGACATGGCCGCCGTGATCACGCCGATCAGCAGGCAGGGCAGCCAGATCGCGACGTCCAGCACGGCCAGGCCCAGGCCCACGGCCAGCGCGTCGATGCTCGTGGCCACGCTGAGGGCCACCAGCGGCCAGCCCCGCGTCGGATCGCCACGGGGTGCGTCGTCGTCGCCGGGGCGCAGCCCGGCCAGGACCATGCGCGAGCCGACGACCGCCAGCAGCGCGAACGCCAGCCAGTGGTCCACGCGGTGCACGATGCCGACCAGGCCGCGGCCCAGCAGCCAGCCCACGGCAGGCATCAGCATCTGGAAGAGCCCGAAGTGGAACACCAGGCGGAAGGCGGCGCGGCCGTCGCGCGCACGTCCGGTGGCGCCGGCGCCCAGGCAGACAGCGGTAGCGTCCATCGCAAGACCGCAGGCGATGATCACGTAATGCGCGATGCCCACGTCTTGCTCCTGCAGCCGGTCGATCCCGGGTGACCATGTCGGTCCGCCCGTACGCGGCCGACGGCCTGTGGCACGGTCTGGCGGCGCGCCATCGCGGCATGTTATGATTCCCGCTACGCCCTGCAACGATGGTCTTCAGCCTGGGATGGCGCCAGCCCGCGCCGGTCCGCAGTGGAGGGTCGGCATGTCGCCCGTGTCATCGTCCGCATCATCACCCCCGTCGTCATCCGCCCGCCGGCAGTTCCGTCCGTCCCTGCGCGCCGGGGCTCTCCCGTGGCTCCTGGTGCTGGCGGCGGTGCTGCCGTCGGCCGCCCGCGCGGCGGGCCTGGCTTTCCTGACCGGGCCGGAGGCCGTCGTCGCGCGTGCCGCGGCGGGGAACCTCGGCACGCTGGTCTGGGAGCTGGACGGCGGCGTGCTCGTGGCCGACCGCCTGTCCCCGGGTGGCGAGCATCGCTTCGGCCCGGCGCTCAGGCCGGCCTGGCCGGACGGGCAGTGGTACCTGGTGCGCGCGAAGGGGCATGCCCACGGGCGCCCGGTCTCGACGGACGAACTGGCAGCGGTCGGCCGCGTGCACGTCGCGCTGGCTGGCGCCTGGGTGGTCGAGGTGCCGGCGGCGCACGCGGAGGCGTTCGCGGCGCTGGGTGCCGCCCGGCAGCGGCTGCGCCTGGACGCGCCGCCCCCGGGCTGGGACCGCCTGCCCGAGCGGGTGGCGGCGACGGCGCCCGTGATGTCGACCGCCAAGGACCTGGCCCTCAAGACGGCCTTTGCCGCGAATGTCGCCGCGGATTCCATCTTCGGGACGATCCGCGAGATCAGCGGCGCCCAGGCGCTCACGCACGCGGGCCAGACGCGCACCATCGCGACGCGCTACTACAGCACCGCCGACAAGACGTTTGTCGCCGATCACCTGGCGGCGAAGTTGGCCGCGTGGGGCTACGACGTCGCCTTCCAGCCGTTCACCCACAACCGGGTCGCCTGTCGGAACGTGGTCGCGACGCGGGTCGGCTCCGTCGCGCCCGACGAGTATGTCGTCGTCGGCGGGCACTACGACTCCACCTCGCAGAGCCCGACCTCGCTGGCGCCCGGGGCCGAGGACAACGCCTCGGGTACGGCGCTGGTGATGGAACTGGCCCGCCTGGCGGCCGGGCGCAACTTCGACCGCTCGCTCCAGTTCGTGCTGTTCGACGCCGAGGAGCGCGGCCTGATCGGCAGCGAGCATTTCGTCGACGATGCGGTAGCGGACGGACGCCTGATCGTCGGCGCGCTCATCCACGACATGGTCGCCTTCCACGCCGCCAACTACGCGATCCGCATCGAGGGCCAGACCGCCTGGGAATCGTTGATGTCGGCGATGGCCGCCAACGTCGACGCCCTGACCGACCTGGGCTGGCAGAAGGACTATTACAGCTGGGGCAGCGACCACGTCCCGTTCCAGCAGGCGGGCTACCCGGCGTTCCTGGCCATCGACTACGACTACGACGCCTATGCCCACTACCACCGCACGACAGACACCTGGGCGGCCATCGCGGCGACGGCGGCGATGTCCGTGCAGGTCGCGCGCGCAGGGGCCGGGCTGCTGGCGGACGTGGCGGGTCTGCAGCCCGAGTTCGCGTCCGCGGCCGGCGACGTGGTGCCGGCGGTGTTGCCCGTGCTGGCGGCCGCCCCGAACCCGTTCAATCCGCGCGTGACGGTGGGCTTCACGCTGGCGGGGGCGGCAAGCGGCGAACTGGCGGTCTTCGACCTGGCGGGCAGGCGCCTGCGGGTGCTGCACGCGGGGGAATTGGCGGCGGGAGCGCACGCGTTCGCCTGGGAGGGGCTCGACGACGCGGGGCGCGCGCTGCCCAGTGGTGCCTATCTGTGCCGGCTCTCGCTGGCGGCCGGAGCGTCGACGGTGCGTGTGGCGCTGGTGCGCTAGCTGCCGGTCGCGGGGCAATCGCCGATGCCGACCGTGAGCAACTCGGTGACCGAGAGGTCCGGCGCGCGGTCCAGGTCCAGCGCCGGCTGAAGCTCGTGCGCGAGCGGGACACCGCCCTGATCATGCGTCGCGCGCACCCGCGGTCGGTCCAGCGCCTTGCCCCGCGTGACGACGACTGCCCGCCTGCCGTCGCTCAGGCGCACCTCGCTGCCGGGCGGGTAGAGTCCCAGCACCTCGATCAACGCTGCCAGCAGGCGCGGGTGGAAGCCATCGATGTCGCCCAGCATGAGCTCGAAGGCGCAGGCCGGCGACAGGGGGCGCTTGTAGGGCCGACGCGCGGTCAGTGCCTCGAAGACATCGCAGACATGCACCAGTTCAGCGACGACGCCAGGCAAGTGCCAGGCGGGTCGACGCGGATAGCCGCCGCCGTCGTGGCGCAGATGATGACCCCAGGTCGCCGCCATGATCAGTGCGGACCGTTCCCCGTTGTCCAGCAGGATGCGCGCCCCTGTTTCCGGATGCGCCTCCACGACCCGGCGCTCGGCCTCGTCGAGCCGTCCCGGCTTGAACAGGATCTCGGCCGGGATGCGACCCTTGCCGACGTCGTGCAGCAGGCCGGCGGCCGCCAGTTCGGTCAGCACGGGTTCAGACCAGCCCAGCTTGCGTCCGATCAGGGTCGACAGCGCCGCCACGCGCACGGAATGACCGATCGTGTAGCTGTCGTAGTCCGGATAGCGCAGGAACTGCATGACGTCGAGGGCGCCGCCGGTATTCAGGCTGATCAGCCCCGCGCCGGCGGCGAGAGCCCGGTCGACATCGATGGCCCCGCTGTCGTTCACCGCCAGCGCGTTCTTCGAGACCGCGTCGTACATCGCCTGATAGATGTCGACCAGGGGTTCGAAGTCGCCCTTGCCGCAGGCAGCAGCCATCGCGTCAGCGTGAACTTCCGCGTCGACGGGGCCGACTTCGGCCAGCGGCGGCGCCAGCCCGATGTGCCCCAGCCCTTCGCGCGCGAAGGCGATGCGCGCCTCGTCCAGTCCGGTGAAAGCTACGCCGCGTTCGGCGCCCAACCGGAAGAACGCAATCAGGTCGGCAGCGGTGACCTTGGCGTCGAACGTGAAGCCGCCGCAGTGCAGGCGCTCGGCGAAGTCGACCAGGGCGCGCCCGGCGATCGAGGGGCCCACCAGGTAGTGTCCGTGTCGAACGAACTTGCCGCCGAAGACGCCAAACGAGAACGTGGACTCTCCGTTCCCGCGTAACACGGCGGCCAGTTCAGCGGCGGCCTCGCGGCTGACGGCGACGACGCGCGGGTGCGCATCGAAATACATTCGCCGGTGGCTGATGCCGTTGGACAGGCGGATGATCAGGTCGCCGAACCGCTGCTCCATGTCAAGGCTCCTTCGGCCCGGCGGGTGTCGACGGCATGGCCCGGGCCGCCGTGCGGCAGGGCTTGGGCCAGGACGGGAGCAACAACCAACTGCGCTCGCGCGCCACGCGGCGAAGGAGTTCGTTCGCCCGCGCCGGTGCGTTCGCGGCAAGCCACGCCACAGCTTCCGCCGTCCAGGCTTCGGTGCGGCGCTTGCGTGGCAGGGCTTCGAGCGCGTCGGTCAGCAGCGCGGCAGCGAAGCCGCCGAAGGCCGCCGACGGGCGCGGCGTTCCGGCTTCGCGGATGATCGTCTGGAGCAGACCGACATCGGCTGCTTCGTTGCCCGCGAAGGCGGCGATGACAAGCCTGGTCAGGCGGTCCGGCGGCCTGTGCTGCAGCTCGCGCCACAGCCGGAGACCGTGTCGTGCCGAAGCGGCACCCTGCAGCAGCACGGCGTGCATGCCTCGCGCGCGCAGCGGCGGCACCAGGAAGGCCTGGTCGGAAACGGTCGTGCGCGCGGCGCCGGGCAGGGACAGGAAACGCGGAGCCAGTCGCAGCGCCGCCTCGAGGTCGAGGGCGCCGGCCAACTGGCAGCAACGGGCGGCCGCCGGCTCGGTCGCCGGTTCCAGGCCCAGCGCCAGGTCGTTGACCAGGTGCGGCCACAGCAGAGCGAGCGCCGGGGCCTCCAGCTGCGGGTCCAACCCGTTCCAGACGTGCACGAGCAGGTCCGGTCGTGCGACGCGCAGGCGTGCCAGCAGTGGCGGCATTGCGTGGTCGATCTCGGCAGCCAAGCCGCGTCGTGCCAGGTCCTGCATCGCCTCGGCGAGGGCGGCGGCCTCGACCGCGCCCAGTTCCGGCGAGCCGCAGACGTCCGCGAGCAGCGCCCCGGCCGCGGCCGAAGCATGGTCGGGACCGCCGGCTCCCAGCAGGTGGAATCCGATAGCCAGCTGGTCGCGACGCGCCGACGCCAGCGGCTCGGCCAGAGGCTCGGGACGGGCCGCGAGCTCGGCGATGCGTCGAGTCAGCTCCGCGGCGCCCAGCGCCGCTTCGCGGTGTTGCACCGTGCCGGCGGCGGGCTCGCGGTCCTCGCCATCGAGGCGCCTGCGCAGCTGGCCGAACACCAGCCTCGCCTTGTCCGGATCGCCGCTGAACTCGAGCGCGCGGCGCGCCAGGTCCATCAGCGCGGTGATCGCGCGGGCCCCGGGATCGCGCTGCAGCAGGCGTTCGACACCGGCGCGGATCTCGGCCAGTTCGTCTTCCGTGATGCACGCGCCCGCCGTCGATTCGTCGTCCGCAACGTCGCCGGCCTGGTTCTTCGCGGCGGACGCGAGCATTGCCATCAGTTCCCGTGGGAACCCGGCCGGGAGCGACCCGGCGGCAGGCGCGGGGCCCGTCGACTCGCTCCAGGAGCCGAGCAGGCCGTCGATCTCGTCGCCGCCGCCATCCCTGGTGCCCGTCGAAGGTGTGTACTCGCGGACCCGGCAGCTGTCCGCGCTGACGGTCGGCGGCAGGTCCGCGATGGTCAGCGTGCGGAAGCTCTGGGCGTGCAGGCGCGCCTGGCGGTGTGCCTGGAGCGCGGCCAGCGTCCGGCGCAGGTCCGCCGCGGTCAGGCGCGCCGAGACGGACAGGCGCGCGATGTCGAGCGTGACCAGCAGGTCGTGGATCTGGCGCGCGGCCTTCTGCCGCGGTTCGATCGTGGTGCCATCGACGACCAGGCCGGAGGCGGAGACCTCGAAAGCGACTGACGGCAGCGGGTGCATCGCGGCGGTCATGGCGGCGCAGGCGGCTTCGGACGCCCGCAGGTACTGCTCGTGGTCGGCCGCGTAGTAGCCGGCGACCGTCAGCAGGCGGTCCAACGCGCGGACGATCGTCGACACTTCGGCGCGGACGGGCAGACCGGCAGTGTCCAGGAGTTGGTCGCGATCGACCGTGAGCAGGGTCATGGTCGCGGGTCCCCGGTTCATGGGTTCCGGAGGCGGCGGGCGACCGGCGCAACGCCGGGATCCGCTCCGACCCCGGAGACTTCGGCAAACAGGGGCAGGGCTTGAACGGCTTCCCGGATCCCTGTCTTCTGGGGCAGGTGCCGCCGACTGCGGTCGCGATTTCGCGGTCGCCGTGTTCTTCAAAAAAGATTATCATTATCGAACAGCGCGAACGTCAGCGGCCGGCCTGGCCGCGCGGCCGAGGCGGGAAATGCCGATCGGTCACGCGGTTGCCTCCGCCGTTGGCCCCGTGTACCATCCGGCTCCGGCCCGCGCGGCCGGCCCCGGGAACGCCTGACGCCGAGGAACCCGCCTTTCATGTTGACCGCCGTCCTGGCCAGCTTCACCCCGGTCCCGGCCTACATCGGCCCCGGGGCCGGCTTTGCCCTGGGCGGCTCGTTCCTGTTCGCGCTGGCGGGCATCGCGCTGGCGCTGCTGGCGCTGCTGCTGTGGCCGGCGCGGGTGACCATCCGTTCGCTGCGCGGGCGCGGCCGTCGGCGCGGGGCGCGGGCGCGTCGCGTGGTCGTGCTGGGGCTCGACGGCCTGGACCCGGTCCTGGCGCGCCGCTGGATGGACGAGGGGCAGCTGCCGCATCTGGACGCGCTGCGCCGCGAGGGCGGCTTCCGCCCGCTGGGCACGACGTGGCCGGCAATGTCGCCGGTGGGCTGGTCCACGTTCGCCACCGGCGTCGATGCTTCGGGCCACAACATCTTCGACTTCCTGACGCGCGACCGGCAGACGCACCTGCCGACGCTGTCGTCGACGCGCCTGCGCCGCGCGCCCGCGCGGCGGCTGGGCCCGCTCACGCTGCCGGGCGGCGGCCATCCCTTCGAGTCACTCAAGCGCAGCAAGCCGTTCTGGACCACGTGCGCGCAGGCGGGCGTGCCCACCAGCATCCTGCGCGTGCCCATCACGTTCCCGCCCGACCGCTTCGGCGGCAAGCTGCTGTCGGCGATGTGCGTGCCGGACCTGCGGGGCACGCAGGGGACGTTCACCGAGTTCCGTGAGCCGGGCCGCGATGGCGAGGACAACGGCGCGGCGACGACCGGCGGCGTGCGGCTGGTGCTGAGCGCCGAAAGGAACGATCGCTTCCGCGGCGAACTGCCGGGGCCGGACGCTCCCGATGGGCGCGGGCCCCTGGTCGTGCCGGTGACCGTCACGGTCGACCGCGCCAACGCCCGCGCGACGTTTTCCCTGGCCGGCCGGACCTGCACGCTGGGACCGGAACAGTATTCGGACTGGATCCCGGTCTCCTTCGGCCGCGGCGCGCAGCAGGCGCACGGCATCTGCCGCCTGCGCGTGACGGCGTTCGCGCCGCGATTCGCGTTCTACGTGACGCCACTGCACATCGACCCGGGCAAGCCGGCGGTGCCCATCAGCAACCCGCCGCACCTGGCGATGACCCTGGCGAAGCTGCAGGGGCCGTACGCCACGCTGGGCCTGGCCGAGGACACGTGGGCGCTGAACGAGCGCGTGATCGACGAGCAGGCGTTCCTGGAGCAGGCCTACGCGATCCACGAGGAGCGGCGGCGGCAGTTCCTGCATGCGCTGGACCGCACGCCCGAGGGCGTCGTGTCGGTCGTCTTCGACGCCACCGACCGCATCCAGCACATGTTCTTCCGCTACCTGGACCCGGAGCACCCGGCCAACCGCGGCAAGGACACCGAGCGCCACAAGGACGCCATCGCGGACCTGTACCGCCGCGCCGACGCGCTGGTCGGCGAGACGCGCGCCCGCCTGCGCCCGGGCGACGTGCTGCTGGTGGCCAGCGACCACGGCTTCAAGCAGTTCCAGCGTGGCGTCAACCTCAACGCCTGGTTCCGCGAGAACGGCTACCTGTTCCTGAAGTCCGATCCCGCCGGCGGGCCGCTGCCGGCAATCAACGCCGGGACCCGGTTCGAGGTCGCGGACATCGACTGGCCGCGCACGCGCGCCTACACGAACGGGCTGGCCGGCTTCTACCTGAACATCAAGGGTCGCGAGCACGACGGCTGCGTCGAACCCGCGCAGGTGGACGCGCTCAAGCGCGAGCTGGTCGACCGCCTGCGCGGTCTACCCGATCCCGGCCGCGGCGGCCAGGAAGCCATCACCGAGCTGTGGGCGAGCGAGGACATCTACCGCGGCCCCTACCGCGAGAACGGTCCCGATGTCATCGTCGGCTACCGGCAGGGCTACCGCGCGGACTGGGACGCTGCCGTCGGCGCGGTGACCGGCGACGTGATCAGCGACAACACGCGCAGCTGGTCGGGCGACCACTGCATGGATCCCCGGCAGGTGCCCGGCGTCCTGTTCAGCTCGGTGCCGTTCGCGGCGGGCAAGCCGAACCTGGTGGACCTGGCGCCGACGGTGCTCGACCTGCTGGGCCTGCCGCGGCCGGCCCACATGACCGGGCGCAGCATCTTCAGCGGGGACGGGGAGGCGGCATGAGTGCCAGGCGCGCGATGACGTTCCTGCTGCTGGCCTGGGCGCTGGTCCCGGCGGTGGACGCCGCGGGGGCGGCCGCCGACGGCCCGCGCGTGGTGGTGCTCGGCTTCGACGGCATGGACCCGCTGCTGCTGCGGCAGTACCTGGACGAGGGCGACCTGCCGAATTTCCGGCGCTTCCTGGCGCAGGGCGCGACGGTGCTGCCCTTCGGCACGGCCATCCCGCCGCAGTCGCCCGTGGCGTGGTCGAACTTCATCACCGGGCGCGACCCCGGCGGCCATGGCATCTTCGACTTCATCCACCGCGACCCGCAGACGATGCTGCCGCGCTTCTCGGCCAGCGAGGCCAGCGAGCCGGAGAAGTTCTGGAAGCTGGGGTCGTGGAAGATCCCGCGCGGAGCCGGCAAGGTGGAGAACCTGCGCCAGGGCACGGCCTTCTGGGAGCTGCTGCCGGCCGCCGGCGTCGACGCCACCATCTTCAAGGTCCCGGCCAACTTCCCGCCCGTCGACTGCGAGGTGCGCAGCCTGTCGGGCATGGGGACGCCCGACATCACCGGCAGCTACGGCATCTCGACGCTGATCACCACCGACCCGCCGGTCGAGCGCGACCTGGCCGGCGGGCGCGTCGAGTCCGTCTACCTGCAGGACGGGCGCTTCACCGCGACGCTGGCCGGCCCCCGCAACACGTGGCGGCGCGGCGATCCGGAGGTGCTGGCGGCGGTCGAGGGCGTGGTCGACACGCGCAGTCGTGCCGTCTGGCTCCGCGCGGGCACGCACGAGGTGGTGCTGAACGTTGGCGAGTGGAGCGACTGGGAGCCGGTCGAGTTCCCCATGGTCCCGCTCCTGAAGTCCGTGCGCGGCATCTGCCGCTACTACCTCATCAGCACGTCGCCGCACCTGAAGCTGTATGTCACGCCGGTGCAGATGGACCCCGTGCACCCCGAGATGCCGATCAGCACGCCCGGCAGCTACAGCCGCGACCTGGCCGAGCAGACCGGCCGCTACTACACGCAGGGCCTGCCGGACGACACCAGCGCGCTGGAGAACGGGTTCTTCGACGACGCCGACTTCGTGAAGCAGGGTCGCCTGGTGATGGACGAGCACCTGGCCCAGCTGCGCGCCGAGCTGGACCGGTTCGCGAAGGTCCGGCGCGGCCTGCTGTTCTTCTATTTCAACTCGCCGGACCAGACCTGCCACGTGATGTGGCGCAACATGGACCCCGATTCGCCCACGCACGCGCACGCCGACCCGGCCCACGCCGGCCGTATCCGCGACGTCTACCGCGACCTGGACCGCGCCCTGGGCGTGACCCTGGACCGCGCCGGCCAGGACGCGCTGGTGATGGTGATGAGCGACCACGGCTTCGCACCCTGGAACCGGGCCTTCCACGTCAACACCTGGCTGCGGAACCACGGCTACCTGGTGCTGGAGGAGGGCACGCTGCCCGGCGATGTCGACATGCTGCGCCATGTCGACTGGTCGCGGACGCGGGCCTACGCCATCGGGCTGAACGGGATGTACCTGAACCTGGCGGGGCGCGAGCGCGAGGGCATCGTGCAGCCGGGCCCGCAGCAGCAGGCGCTGCTGGCCGAACTCAAGTCGGCACTGGAAGCCGTGACCGACCCGCTGGACGGCCGGGTGGCCATCAAGTACGCCTACCGCGCCGACCAGGTCTACCACGGCGACATGACCCCGACGGGTCCGGACATCGTGCTGGGCTACCATCGCGGCTGGCGCGGCAGCAACGAGTCGGCGCTGGGTCGCCTGGCCGAACTCGAGTTCAGCGACAACATGCTCAAGTGGAGCGGCGACCACTGCATGGCCGCCGACGAGGTCCCGGGCGTGCTGCTGGTCAACCGGCCGGTGCGGCGCGCGGATCCGGCCCTGGTGGACATGGCGCCGACCATCCTGACGCTGTTCGGGGTGCCGGTGCCGGCGGACATGGTGGGCGGCGACCTGTTCAGCGAGTGAGCGCCGCGCGCGGCGAGGAAAGGGGAACGGATGTTCGGCGGACCATCGATCAAGCTGGACAAGGACCTGCTGGCCAAGGTGCGCAAGTACGCGGGTATCGCCGGCTACGCGACGCCCGAGGAATTCGTGCGCCACGTGCTGGAGCGCGAGATCGCGAAGTTCGAGGAAGGCGGCGACTCCGAGGAGGAGATCCGTCGCCGCATGCAGGGACTGGGGTACATCTCGTGAGCGCCGGGGCCTGAGTGGACGTCGTCAACGGCATCGTCGGCAAGCTGTTCGACCTGGTGCTGGCGCCCTTTGCGGGGGCGCCGACCTGGGGCCTGGTGTTCGTGTCGGTTCTCTCGGCGGCGTGGGCGCTGCTCCTGTTCCGCGTGGTGACGCCGCAGGCCCGGCTGGCGGCGGCGCGCGATCGCCTGCTCGGCCACATCCTGGAGATGGGGCTCTACCAGGATCACCTGCGGGTGGTCGGCCGCATCCAGCGCGACCTGGCGCTGGCCAACCTGCGGTACCTGGGGACCAGCCTGCCCGCGCTGGTGGCGCTGCTGGTGCCGATGCTGCTGACGCTGGGCCAGCTCGAAGCGCGTTTCGCGCGCCGGCCGCTGCAGGTGGGCGAGAGCGCGGTGCTGGCGGTGACGCTGTCGCCGGCGGCCGCGGCACGGCTGGACGGACTGACCATCAGCGCGCCCTCCGGCGTGCTGGTCGAGGCCGGTCCGGTGCGCGACAGCGGGGCCGGGGCTGCCGCCTGGCGCGTGCGCGCCGCGGCGCCTGGGCGCCACGAACTGCAGGTCAGGCTCGACGGACGACCGGTGGCCACGCGCATGGTTGCGGCCGGCGGCGGCCTGCCGCGCACGGCGACCACCGCGAGCACTGCCTGGACGCACGCGCTGCTGTACCCCGGCGAGAAGCAGCTGCCACGCGGCGGCGAGGTGAGCGAGACGCGGCTGATCTACCCGGAACGGACGCTGCGTTGGCTGGGGCTGGACCTGGACTGGCTGGTGGCGTTCATGGCGGTGTCGCTGGCGGCGGGGCTGGCGCTCCGCAAGCCCTTGAAGGTGGAGATCTGAGATGCACATGCGCTTGACGGCTGTCGTGCCGGCCCTGGTGGCCCTACTCGCACTGGGCGGTTGCGGCGGCGGCAAGGAAGGTCAGGCGGACAAGCAGGGCGCGGGCGCGTCGTCCGGCGCCATGGCCGAGGCGTCGCCGCTGCTGTTCATCGGCATCGACTCGGCCGACTGGCGCCTGCTGGATCCGCTGATGGCCGAGGGCCGCCTGCCGGTCCTGAAGGCGTTCCGCGCGCAGGCGGCCTCCGGTCGCATGCAGTCGTTCTACCCGCTGGAGAAGTCGCCGCTGCTGTGGGCGAGCATCTGCACGGGCGTCGAGCCGGCGGTCCACGGCGTCAGCGAGTTCGTCCGGGGCTCGACGCAGAAGCCGGTGACCGGCAGCGCCTGGCACGCGCCGGCGCTGTGGGACATCCTCGGTGCGGCCGGCCGCAGCACGTTCGTCAGCGGGATGTGGACCACGTTCCCGGCGCGGCCCATCGACGGCATCATGGTCAGCGACTACCTGCCCTACGGACGTGAGCGCGAAAAGCCGCTGGCGGGACTGGTGTCGCCCGATTCGCTGGCGGCGCTGGTGGTGGCCTGCCGCGTGGATCCCGCCACGCTGACCGCGGCGCAACTGGCGCGGTTCCTGCCCCAGGGCACCGACGTGGCGGCGGCCGAGAAGGCCTGGCCGCAGCAGATGGCGAAGCTGCGCGACTTCTGGGCGGCCGATCTCGGGTACCTGGAGGTGGCGCGCGCCCTGCGCGGGTCGCGCGACTTCGACTTCTTCTTCTTCTACCTGCGCGGCCCGGACATGATCAGCCACGGCTTCTATCACTACCTGGCCATCGGCGAGGCCGACTGGCACGGCGACGCGGCCGAGCGGGCTGTCTTCCGCGAGGTCGTCCAGCGCTACTACGACTGGACCGACGAGGCGGTGGGCGAGGTGCTGTCGTGGTTCCCGCCCGACTACCCGACGGTCATCGCCTCGGACCACGGGTTCTACGGGCCGCGCCCCGAGGGCAAGGGCACCATCGAGCACAGCGAATGGGGCATCTTCATGGTGCGCAGCCCGCTCTTCGAGCCGGGGGCCTCGTTCGGCCACCTCCAGCTGCTGGACATCTGCCCGACAGTGCTGGCCCTGCTGGACCTGCCGCCGGCGCGCGACATGCCCGGCAAGGTGCTTGCCGACGGGGCCACGACGCGCGGGCGCGACCGCTTCGCGCACATCGAGAAGAACCGCGTCGCGTCGTACCTGGCGTTGCGGCCGGCAGCCGGCAGCGGAGAGGTCGAGCAGGACAGCGCCGTCGAGGAGGAGATCAGGCGGCAGCTGCGCTCCCTCGGCTACATCAAGTAGGTCCGGCTGGCGACGGCCCCTTCAACTACGCGACGACGGACAGTTCCAGCACGACCTCGAGGTTCAGCACCTTCGAGATCGGGCAGCCCGCCTTGGCCGCCGCCGCCGCTTCCTCGATCTTCGCGCGATCGGCGCCACGCGCGGTGACCGTCGTGCGCAGCACGCTGCGCGTCAGTGACAGGTTCTCGAACGTGATCTCGCACGCGGTCTCGATGGACTCCGGCGTGATGCCGCGCTCGCCCATCTGCGCGCTGAACGCCATGCTGAAGCAGCCGGCATGCGCGGCGGCGATCAGTTCCTCGGGATTGGTGCCCGGCTCGTCCTCGAAGCGCGTGCGGAAGTCGTACTTCTGGTTGCGGATGGCGCCACTGCCGACCGAGAAGCGGCCGTGCCCGGCCTTGAGGTTGCCCGACCAGGCCGCCGTTGCGGTGCGTTTCACGGTTCCACCTTCCGGTAGGGGGCCCGACGCCCGGCCATCGTGTCGCGGCGGCCGGTACGGCGGTTGCAAGGGTCCTGCGCGTCACGCTACCCGAGGCTGCGCGGGAGCGCCACGGCGGGATGCGCCCACGGTGGTGCGCCGGCGCGCCGACCTGCGCGCGGAGTGCGGATGTCGTTGCCGGACAGCGTATTGAGTCCATCGCCGGGGCAGGCGTCGCTTGCGTCGACCGCCGCCGGCCCTGCGCCCGTACTCCACGCGGGGGCGATGTCCACTGCAACGGGACTGGACAACGGGACACCGGGGAGCCGGGAACTGGCCGACCGGCGCATCACGACCTTCCTGGCCGGCCGCACGCCCGAGGTGGTCTTCTTCCTCGGCCACGGCGACGGTTCCTACACCGAGGCCCTGCGCCGCCGCACCGCCGCGACCATCCTGGTCTGGGAGCCGGGCCTCGGCGCCGCGCCGACCCTGCCGCCGGGCGTCCAGGTGCTCGGTCGGCTGGGGGAACTGGTTGCGGCGGCTGCCGCCATCACCGACCTGGCCGCGCGCGAGGTGGCCGTCGGCGCGATCCCCGAACTGCGCGAGCGATCGCCCGACGCGTTCGCGCGCTTCGTCGACACCGTCCGACGCGTGATCGCGACCGCGCGTATGCGCCGTGTCACCGTGGCGCGCTCGGCGGGTACCTGGCTGAACCACCTGGCGACAAACCTGCCGCACCTAGCGACGCAGCCGCCGTTCGACCTGCTGGCGGGCGCCGGCACCGGACTACCCGGGGTGGTCATCGGCGCCGGGCCGTCGCTGGACCGCGGCCTGGAGGCGCTGCGGCAGCTGCAGGGCCGCGCCGTGCTGTGCGCGGCAAGCACGGCGCTGCCGCCGCTGGCCCGCGCCGGCATCGTGCCGGATCTCGTGGTCGTGGTGGAGGCGAACGACAACACCGCGCATTTCACCGGGATTCCGCACCTCGAGCGAATGGTGCTGCTGGCGGACCCGCAGGGCCATCCTGCGCATTTCGCGGTGCCGCCCGCGCGGAACCTGGCCCTGGCCGTGCGCGACACCGCCGCGGGCGACTGGCTGGAACGCGCGTGGGGCTGCCGTCCTCTGGCGAGCGGGGGCAGCGTCGCCTGCACCGCGCTGTCGGCGTTGCACCGCCTGGGCTGCGACCCGCTGGTCCTGACCGGCATGGACCTGGCGCTGACCGACGGGCGCACGCACGCCGCCGGCAGCACCCAGGGCCGGCGCCAAGGGCGCTTCGACGCGGCCACGGGCCGTTTCCTCTTCTCGTCGGAGGACCGGCCCGTCAGCGGCGCGTGGCAGGCGGAACTGGCCCCGGCCTGGGGCGGGGAGGCGTCTGTGCCCACCCGGCCGGCGTTCAACGTGTACCGGCTCTGGTTCGAGTCGGCGGCCGAGACGTGGGCGGCGGACCGCTCGCTGGTCAACGCGACGGGCGGTGGCGCGCGCATCCACGGCTACCGGGAGGTCGACCCGGACGACCTGGTCGGGCTGCTCGCGGAACGGCTGCCGCCGTCCGGTGCGGATGATCGCGCCGGGCGCCTGGCCGAGATGGCCGCGGGGCTGATCGCGCCCGACGCCGCGGCGCTGTGGGGCGAGGTGGCGGGCGAACTGCGGGCGCTGGCGGCGGCAGCGGAAGCCGCGGTTGCGGCGGCGCAACTGGCCGGTCGCGCCCTGGCCGAACTGGAAGCGGGGCAGCACACGCGCCTGGCGCGCACGCTGCCCCGCCTGTCCGCGGCCGAGGCCACGCTCGGAGAGCGGACCCGGACCACCCGTCTGCTCAACGCGCTGGTCGGCGAGAAGGCCGCCGTCGCCGCCCGCGGCCAAGCTCGGCCGCCGGCGGCCGACCGCCTGGCCGCCACGGCCTGGTCACTGCGCCAGAGCCGGCGCATCAGCGAGGCCGTCGCTGGGGGCGCCGCGGAACTGGCCGCGCGGTTCGGCCCGCTCAGCCCTTCTTCTGCGCCAGCGCCGCCTCGAACTTCGCCAGCTGCTCCTTGAAGTACTCGCGCTCCGGCTCCAGCTCGATGGCCTGCTTGATGCGCGCGATCGCCTGCTCGCAGTTGCCGCGCTTGAGGCAGATCTCGGCCGCGGTGTCCAGGTAGTTGGCGCGGTCACCGGCGTCCTCCGCCAGTTCCACCGCGCGCAGGATCAGCGCCTCGGCTTCCTCGAGGTTCACACCGTTCTCCCAGCACCACCAGGCGAACTGGTTCAGGCGGCGCGGTTCCTGTTCCCAGTTCTCCGGCAGCATCGCCTTGCGGAGCCCGACGGCCTTGGCGGTGTCCTTCTCGACCAGCAGCGCGTGGTCCACCTTCAGCCCGCGGATGGTCCTGGCCGCCGGCGAGTCCTCCGGCAACGCGGCGGCGGCGGCCAGTCCGGCTTCCAGGTAGGGGATGCCGTCGGCCGGCCGCTCGTGCTTGCGGGCCAACTGCAGCATCATCGCCGACAGTTCGACACGATCGGCGCCCGTCGTGGCGGCGGAGGCCAGCACGCGGTCGCCCTCCAGCTTCATCTCATCGAAGGTGAAGCCGCCGTCGTCCGCGCCGTAGAACATGTAGGTGAAGATGTTCCGCGTGCAGTCGTCGGCACGGGTCGGATCCAGGTCGCGCGCCTGGCGGAAGTACTTCACGGCGCCGGCCCAGTCGTAGCCGGTGGCCACGTCGTTCGCCAGGGAGAGGGCCAGGTCGGCCGAGGGTGCCGAGGCGAAGGCCTCACGCTTCTGCGTCAGCGTGTGCGTGTCGCGGCGGGCCGCGGCCACGGCCCGCGCGAAGGCCTCGGGGCCGTCGTAGCCGATCCAGCGCTCGACCGGTTCGCCGTCCGCGTTCACTGCGTAGTAGGTGGGGTAGCCGCGGACGTTGTATTTCTGGGCGACGGCCGGGCCTTCGCCCTTTTCGCAGTCGACCTTCAGGAAGATGACGTCGGCAAGGGCGGTCTTGATGACGTCGCTGCTGTCCGCCTCACGGGCGAACACCTTGCAGCTGGGTCACCAATCCGTATAGAAGTCGATGACCAGGACCTTGTCCTGCTGGCGGGCCTGCGCCAGCGCCTCGTCGTAGGTGGCGGGATTGCCGTCGGCGGCCATGGCCGCGGCGGCGAACGCGCCGAGCGCCAGCGCCGTCAGGGCGCCGGCAAGCACGGGGTTGCGCATCGTGATGCTCCTGTCGGTTGGCCCGGCCAGAGGTGGCCGAGTCCGGGGAAATCCCCTGGGGAAAATAGGGCTTCTACGCGGCGGGGACCAGTGGGTTTCGCGCGGGCCGGAACGAATCTGGGCATGGGCACCGGCAGCCGGGGGCTGCTCACTCGGCGGCCGGGGCCGCCAACTTGGGCGAGCGGTCCGACCGCCACAGCCCCCAGTGCTTCTCCACCTCGTCGGGGTGGGCGCCGCCCTTCCAGTTCTCGTCGAAGGCCTCGAAGCAGAACGTGGTCACGCCCACGCTGTCGGCCCAGGCCCGCAGTTCGGCGTGGAAGCGCGCCTGCTCAGGCTCGCCGAGGACACCCTTCATCAGCGTCGCCTGTTCGCCCTCGGTGTGGCGGCGCGTGGCCCAGCCGGTCTCGCCGATGAACACCGGCACACCCGCGTGCCGGGCCTGCGCATCGGCGAGCTGCGCCTGCAGCCAGGGCAGGGCCTCGTCGCATTGCCGGCCGTTCCACAGCGGATGGGCGTGCAGCAGGATGAAGTCGATCTCGGCCGCGACGGCCGCGCTCTCGGGCTTGTTCCAGAAGTTGAAGTCGTCGGCGGTGGTCACCGGCACCGCGACCCGGGCTCGCACCTCGCGCAGGGCCGCCAGCAGCACGGCCGGCTCGCAGCGGTGGGCCGACCATGAGACCTGCGTCTCGTTGCCGACGCAGACGGCCACGACCAGGTCGGGGTAGGCCGCGGCCAGTCGTACGGCGGCCTCGATCTCGGCGCGGTTGGCGGTGCTGTCGTCGGGTGCGATCCACACGCCCAGCACGACCAGCGGCCGACCGCCTTCCTGGCGCAGCACGTCCAGGAGCGTCGGCGCGAAGCCGCCCGCCCCGTAGATGCGCAGCAGCGGCCAGTGGTCCCGGAGCAGGCGCGCGTCCTGGCGCAGCTGGGCGGCGGTCGGCTCGGCGGCGCCGGGGCGCTGCCCGTCGCGGTGGGGACCGTAACAGACGGCGTTGGGGGTGGGCAGGCCGGCAGGCGGGAAGGGACGCCGCTCGCCGGGAGCCGCGGCAGCCGACGTTGCCAGGGCCAGGGCCGCGCCAAGCGCGAATGCGGCCAGGGGCCCCAAGGCCGGCACACACCTCATGGTTGCACCGCGCCGGCGCGGCCGCGCCGCTGCTCGAGCTGCCGGCGCACCTCGTAGGCCCGCGCCTCGGTGATGGGGAACGTCGCCACGGCCCAGATGGCCAGCGCGGAGCACAGCAACGGCACGCCGGCGTCGAACACACGCAGCATCAGGATCGTCCGCGCCGTCTGTTCACCGCCCAGCGCCACCTCGAAGCCCGAGGCGTTCAGCATGTAGCCGCCGCCGGCCAGCGCGGCGGACATCCCCAGCTTGACCATGAACCAGAAGATGGAACCGAACATGCCCTCGCGCCGCTGGTGCGTCTGCAATTCGTCGGCATCGACCACGTCGGCGATCATCGAGGGCACCAGCGTGAACAGCCCGCCCAGACTGAACGCCAGCAGCGGCGCCGGCAGCACCACCAGCCACGGCATCTGCGGGTTGTAGCAGACCCACTTGAGCGCGTAGCCGACCATCGCCACGCTGGTCGAGACGAAGAACGCGTGCCGCTTGCCGATGCGCGTGCCCAGCCAGGCCACGAAGGCCACCACGGCGAAGTTGGCGAAGCCGCCGACCGTGCCCGCGAGCCCCGCCCAGCGCGCGCCCAGCTCCTGGTCGCCGCCGCAGACGTAGTAGATGATCACGTAGCTCTGGAACGAGGCGATCAGCATGAAGCCGTTGAAGAGCAGGAACGTGGCTGCGCTGAGCTTCAGGAACGGGCCCGACGACATGGTGATGCGGAAGCCGCGCAGGAACTCGACGACGTTCCGGCGCAACGCACCGCCCCGTGGGGGCCGTGCCCGGCCGGTTTCGGCCGCGGCGACCGCAGCCATCCGCTCGCGCAGGACGATGGCCGGCAGGATGCCCAGGCCGGCCACGACCACCGCCAGGATGATGGCCAGGCCCGAGGCGCCGGCCACCTGGTCGGCGAAGAACCCCTTGTAGGTCATGATCCACAGGAACCAGGGAGAGACCATGAAGGCCGTCTGCCCGATGAAGTTCTGCGTGCCCATCAGGCGCGTGCGCTCGTGGTAGTCCGGCGTCAGTTCGTAGCCCAGGGCCACCCACGGCGTGGCGAACATCGTGTAGGCCGCGTAGAACAGGATCGAGCCGACCAGGAAGTACCAGAAGTAGAACATCTCGCTCTGCTCCCGCGGCAACTGCCACAGCAGGGCGAACAGGAGCGCCGTCAGCAGCGCGCCGGCGAAGATGTAGGGGCGCCGCCGGCCCCAGCGCGAATGCGTGCCGTCGCTGATGAAGCCCATGATCGGGTCCGTCAGCGCGTCGGTGAAGCGGGGGATGGCGCCCAGCAGGCCGACCAGGGCCGGGTTCATCCCGAAGCCGAGGTTCAGCACGATCATCATGCCGCCGCTGGCGGCGCCCAGCAGGTTGTTGACGAAGGCGCCGACGCCGTAGGCGGCGCGCTGGCCCAGGCTGATGCGGTCCTCCGGCGCGGTGGGGACGTGCTTGGCGGCGTGCATGCGGATCTCTTCCGGTTCGCGGACCGATCCCCCGGGCGGCGGACCGACCCCGGGGCCCTGCCGGAGACTTTGTACGACCGCCGAACAAAGTACCTTGACAGCATAACGGGGTCAAGCGGATTCTCAAAGCGGCGCTTTGGCGGCGGGTACGGGAGGATATGATGCTGATCAGCCGGGAGAACCTGCGGACACTCTTGCTGCACGTGCTGCACCAGCGGCTGGCGCAGGGCGCGGACCTGGACGAACCGACGATGCGGGGGCGGATCGACGCGGCGGCCGGCAGCTACGACGGCCTGGCGGCCCTGGCCTCCGAGTTGCGCGCGCCGCCCGTGCGGGCCGACTGGCCGTGGCACGAACCCGAGGCCTGGGAGGCCATCGTGGCGGCGTCCGACCGGCTGGTGCCCGAGGCACCCTGGCCGGCGCCGGACTTCGCGGGCGTCGCGGACCGCGTCAGCGCCGGGTTCCTCGGCTCCGTGTGCGGCTGCCTGCTCGGCAAGCCGCTCGAGGTCGACCCGACCGCCGCGGAGCTTCGCCGCGCGGGCGAAGCGGTCGGTGAGTGGCCGCTGCGCGACTACGTCAGCGAGGAATTCCTGGCCGCGCTGGGCCGGCGCCACGATTCGTGGCCCGCCACGACCCGCGGCAACCTCCGCTGCGCCGTGGCGGACGACGACCTGCACTACACGCTGCTGGGTCTGCTCGTGCTGGAGCGGCACGGGGCGGCCTTCACGCACGACGACCTGTACGAGCTCTGGGGCCTCAACCTGCCGCACCTGTGGACCTGGGGCCCCGAGCGCACGGTGCTGCTGTCGCGCGGGATCGCGCGGCATCACCTGTTCACCGAAGGTGCGGCCGGCCCGCCGGCGCCGCCCGACGTGCTGTGGTTGAACCCGGGCGACGAACTGTGCGGCGCGCTGATCCGGGCCGACGCCTACGGCTGCGCCTGCCCGGGCCACCCGGATCTCGCGGCGTGGCTGGCGTGGAAGGATGCCTCGTTCACGCACGCGCGCACCGGCGTCTACGGCGCGATGTTCATCGCCGCACTGATCGCCGTCTGCCTGGACACGAGTGCCGGACCGCCGGGCAACGACCGTCTCGACCTGGTGGAAGCCGCGCTGCAGCGCGTGCCGCGGCGTTCGCGCCTGGCGGCCGCGCTGGAGGAGGCCCTCGGGCTCGTGGTGCGCGCGCCCGACTGGCAAGCCGGCAGCGATGCGGTTTGCGCGCGCTTCGGCCTGCATGGCCACTGTCAGGTCTTCCAGGAACTGGCGGCGCTCGTCAACACGCTGAAGTTCGCCGCCACGGTCGACCATGGATTCTGCCTGCAGGTCAGCCAGGGCGCCGACACCGACAGCTTCGGCGCCACCGCCGGCATGGTGCTCGGCTGCCTGTTGGGGCCCGGCACGCTGGATGGGCGCTGGCTCGCGCCGCTGGGCGGCGAGCTGCGCCACGCCCTGGCCGATTGCCACGAGTACGGGCTCGAGGCGCTCGCGACGCGGCTCGGTGCGCTGGCCTCGCGCATTCACCCGGCCCACCACGGTGGCATGGCTGCGCCCGGGGTTCCCTGAGGCTCCGGCATGCGATCTTGGCTGCGCGTGCAACTTGTTGTTTATTAGTAATTTATGAGATCGGTGCGCAATTCTGCGCCCCGGCCCTTTTGTCGACGGCCATGGTGTGGAAATTTGTCGCCTGAGTCTCTGTTTTTGACTTGATTCGGAAACCGAACATAGTTTATGATGGTGGCAGGGACAGAGGGTCGGCGCGCGCCTGCGCACGCCGGTCGCGTCCCGGGTAGCATCGCGTGGGCAGGAATCGGCCGGGCGCCGGCAGGCATGCGCGGCGGCCGGATACCGGTTCAAAGACTCGCCGCTCCCCTCACGGATTCCATCACAACGCCGCTGCGGCACTCAGGCCGCAGGGGTGAAGCAGAATCTCGACGGCCGGCCGGGGCCGCATCATCCGGCCAGATCGCCAAACCAGGTCCTCAACGAAAGGCCCCAGACATGCGCCTCAATGCGAAAGTGCTCGTCACCCTGCTGGCCTGCGCCCTGTGCGCCGGCTCCGTCCTGGCCGCGGACGTCACGGTCGACCCGGCCCAGATCGTCAACGGCTACATGAACGTCTACGACCTCGGCAACAACTACCTGTGGGGCAGCGGCTGGGGCATGGGCGACCTGGTGGCCACGTTCTCCGGCTCGAACCTGACCCTGAGCCCGAACACGATCGGCGACCCCGATCCGTATTGGTACCTGCCCAGCGGCGGCCCCGGCAGCGTGGGCCAGAAGATCATGTACGCGGACTGCTACGCCCAGGTGGATGACGGCTCGTTCGCCGGCCAGACCCTGAATTTCAGCGGCACCGTGCTGGCGAGCACGCTGACCTCGGCGCACGTCGCCAAGGCCTTCGTCCGCGACTTCGCGCCCGACTTCTCGTCGTTCAACCAGACGATGATCGACCTGCCGAGCAGCGGCGACTTCACCGTGTCGCTGGCCCTGATCAATGACCCCGCCCGCCACGTGCAGTGGGGCTGCGAGATGATCGGCGTGAACGTGTGGGTGACCGATGTGGCGCCGTACGGCAACATCGTCATCGCTCCGTACACCCCGGTGTCGACCGAGAGCGAGAGCTTCGGCGGCGTCAAGGCGCTGTTCCGCTAGTTCGCGATTCCTGCAAGCCAATCGGCCGCGTCCCCCACGGGGCGCGGCCGGTTTCGTCTTCCGGCAGCACCCTGTCCCGCCACGTTGACACGTGCGGCCAGCCGATGGCACCATCAGGTCCGTGGCTGAACCCGGGGGAGGGGGCGGTGCGCGGAACCGAAGGTCGGCAGGTGTGGAAGGCGCGGCAACGGCCCGCGCATCGTCGCAGCCGGTTGTGCGCCGTCGGGGTGGCGTGCGCCGTCGTCGCGCTGGTGACGATCGGTCGGGCCGCCACCGGTACCTCCATCGAGGTGACGCCGGTCCCTGACGAGGCCGTCGTGACGACGTTCCCCAACGGCATGAAGCTTGTGGTCCTGCCGCGGCCTGCCCATGCCATGGTGAGCATCGATGTGTACATCGAGCCGATCCGCATCGAGGCCCGGCCCGGGCTGATCCACCTGTGCGAGCACCTGCTGTTTGCCTCCTCGGTCGGGGCGCCCAGAGGCAGCCTGCTGGACTCGCTCCTGCTGAACGGCGGGACCTTCCAGGCGACGACATCGCTCCAGGGTATCCACATCCAGGACACCTGTCTGCCATCCCGGCTCGGGGCGGCGCTGGCGCTCGAAGCCGAGCGCCTGGTTCGCCTGCGGCCGGAGCCGGCGGATCTGGATCGCGAACGGCGGCGCGTCCTGGGCGAGTTCAACCTGTACCACGTTGAGCTGCCGGCCGCCGCGATCGGCCTTCGGGTCATGGCCCTGGCCTACGGCGACGGCGCAGCGGCAGGCGACCCGCTGCTCGGCGATCCTGACGAGATCCGCGCGATCACGCTGGAGGACGTCGAACGATTCCTGGCGGTGGGCCTGCGGCCCGAGCGGACGTGCGTCCTGGTCGCCGGACCCGTCGATCCGGCGCAGGTGGTGGAGCTGGCGGCAGCGAGCCTGGGCCAGATCGTGGCGGCCGATCCGGCGCCCGAGCCGATCGCACTGCCGCCGCTGCCGGCCCCGCGCGAGCCGTGGACGGTGGACGCCGAGATCCAGAGCGATCACCTGGCGGTAGGATTCCGCCTGCCTTGCCGCAGTGACCAGGAACTGGCGCTGTCGCATTTGGCGGCCGCGATCATGGCCAGGGAGAGCGGGGATCCGCAGTTGAGCTTCCACGGCGATGAAGCCCTGCTGACCCTTCACATCCGCGGCGAATGGACGCGAGGCGGCGGGGCTGCCGATGGTGCTCAGCGCGCCGTGACGCAGTTCTGGGACCAGACGCGTCGGTTGCTATTCAACGTCGCCGACGAATGGACGTTCGAGCGGAACCGCCGTGCCGGCATGCACAAATTCCGGGAGCGCGTGGCAGACCCCTTGGCCCGCTCCCGCTGGCTGGCCCAGCGTCTGGCGACGGGCCGCTTGACGCCAGAGCCGGAAGCACTGGCCGCACTCATGGACTCGCTTCCCCACGGCACGGTGGCGACGTACTTCGCGGAGCATTTCACCCGCGAGAGGGCTCATGTCGCTATGGCCGTGGCGCGACCGCCGCGCGATCCCTGGCTTGCAACCATCCGCCTCCACCGGCGGCTGGAGATCAATCCCTATCTGGGAGATCAGAGGGAAGGAAGCGGACTGGCTGCCGAACGCATCGAGTCGTTGCTGGCTGCAGCGGCCCGACTGGCCTTGCCGACGCTCTCCACGGTCCCGCTGCCGGACGGCCGTACCGTGGGCGTGGTGCCGATGCGCGGTGACCGCGTCCAGGTCGGAGCGGTGCGGAACTTCGCGCCGGATTTCGCCGGCAAGAAGCGCCAGCAGTCGGCCGAGCGCCTGGTGCTCCTCGAGGTGCTTGCCAATCTGGGCTATGGCACCCGCGGTTCGGCGAAGGCGCCGCGGGGGTACCAACCGGGGTCCGCCACGACCATCGCGCTGACGCCGGGGTCCCTTGCCATCACGGCCGAGGGGCTTGGCACCGAACTGCCGCTGGTCGTCGCCGACCTGTGCAAGCGCCTTGAGGTGACGAGCCTCAACGCGGAGGCACTGCGGCTCCTCCAGGATGCGAGCCAGAGGTGGACCGGCGAGAATGCCGGTGAAGCCCACAACCGTGCCGCCATCGCGTGCCTCGAGCGTGTCCACGGCCCCGGCAGTCCACTCGCTGCATGGTGCCGGCCCACGACGGCGGTCCTGCGCGATTGGACGGTCGGCGACGCTGAACGCATGCTGGCCGGCCTCGTGGGAGACCAGGATCTCGAATTCTTCGTCGTCGGGGATCTGGCTGATCAGGACGTTGCCGCCGTGCTGGCGAAGCCGATTGCTCGCCTTGCGCGGACGTCCGACTTGCCGGCGAAGCCGGGGCCGATGCCGGCCGCGCGCGGCGGCGGCACCGGTCTCGTCGTCCACTATCCGGTGCCCGACGTGGCTGCCGCGCTGTTCCTGGGCGGCGGCTGCACTCCTGACGTCACGGACGGACTCACGACGACGGATCTGCGCGTGCTCTCCCGCGTGATCTCGTCGCGCCTGGAGAGCGCAGCCAGGGCTGCTGGCATCGACTCGCTGGCCGTCGTGGTCGCGCCGATGCTGGTGGGACCCCTGACCTTGCCCTGGGTGCGTGTCGGTGCGCCGACGCATGCGATCGAAAGCGTCGTTTCGCTGGTGCGTGGGCAGCTGGACGGATTGGCGTCGCGCCCCATCGACCGGCACGAAGAGGCCCGGGCGCGGATGGAGATGCTCGGGCCGCAGATCGAGGAGCTTGCCGGTATCGAGGGGATGCTCGCTCACCTGCTCGAATCGGCGCCGCGTGGTGGCGTGCCATCGCAGCCCCTGGCCGACCTGTGCACGTTGCGTACGGACCTTCTCGCCGAGCGGGCGCCCCGCCTCTTCGCGACGGCCGACGGTGCGTTCGCCGTGATCGGGGACACGACGACACTCGCGGTGGGTGCGCTGCGGCGGGAGCTCGGTGGGGAATGAAGCTCCCGATCGCGAACCACCCGCCGCCTGCGGCTGCCTCGCCCGGCGGGGCCCTCAGCTTCCGCTGACGATCAGGTAGGTCGCGTATGCCACGTAGATCCCCAGCAGCGCGCCGCCCTCCACGCGCGAGATGCGCCCGCCCGTCCGCATGATCGGCAGCAGCGACAGGGAGGCGATCAGCATCAGCGGCGTGTCGCGCACCAGCAGCGCGTGGTTGACGGCCTGCGGGGACACCGCGGCGCAGACGCCGGCGATGCCCAGGGCGTTGAAGATGTTCGAGCCGATGACGTTGCCGACGGCGATGTCGGTGTTGCCGCGCCGCATGGCCACCAGCGACGTCACCAGCTCCGGCAGCGACGTGCCGGCCGAGACCAGCGTCAGGCCGATGACCAGTTCCGACCAGCCGACCTGCCGCGCGATGGTGATCGCGGCGTCGACGAATCCCCGTGAACCGCTCACCAGCAGCGCCAGCCCGGCCACGACCAGCAGGACATCGCGGAGCGCAGCGCCGCGTGCCGCCTTCAACTCGGGCGGCATGATCTGCTCGACCAGTTGCGCCTCGGCCGCCGTGGTCCGTCGCGCCTGGCGGTAGGCGGCGACGATATACGCCACCAGCAGTGCCACCAGGACGAACCCGACCGGCCGCGGGATGAAGCCGCCGAACGGCAGCGCCAGCCACGGCACCAAAGCGGCGCCGATGGCCACCAGCAGGTCCCGCCGCACCGCCGACAGCTGCACGCGGATCGGCTGCAGGAGTGCGGTCAGCCCCAGGATGACGCCGATGTTGAACAGGTTCGAGCCGACGACGTTGCCCAGGGCCACGTCGGAGGACTGGCGCAGGGTCGCGGTCAGGCTGGCCCCCAGCTCGGGCGACGAGGTGCCGAACCCGACGATCGTCAGGCCGACGAACAGTGACGAGACCCCCGCGCGCAGCGCCAGGCGCGAGGCGCCGCGCACCAGGAGCTCGGCCCCGAGCGTGATGCCGCCGAGCGCAACGACGATGACCAGGATCTGCAGCGGCAAGAAGATGCCTCCGGCGGCACCCGCGGTCAGGGTCCATGCACGACGCGAACGTCGGGCCATGGTAAGGCGCCGGCCGGGATGGCGCCTGCGGATTCTTCGGACCGAGAGCGGGATCTCCGGGAGCCCGCTACCTGACCAGCGTCGCCTCCACGGTCTCGGCGAACCCGTCCCCCCGCAGCTGCACCAGGTACACGCCAGACGCCGACGCGCGCCCGGCGTCGTCGCGTCCGTCCCACGGGACGGCGTGCTCGCCGGCAGGGAAGGACCCGGCTTCCAGCGTGCGCACCAGGCGCCCGGCCAGGTCGTAGACCTCGAGCCGCACGTCCAGCGCGCGCGCCGTCGCGAAGCGCACCGTCACGCGCGGGTTGAACGGGTTGGGCGCCACGCCCAGCAGGTGGGCGGGCGGGGCGGAGGGCAACGGGCGCGCGTCATCGTCGACCGACGCGACCGTTCCGAGGGGGTAGAACCGGAAGCCGCTGATGATCACTTCCTGGTTGGCGGCGGGGGTGCCCGTGAGCTTCCACAGGTTCAGGTGCAGGCGCGGCGACTCCGGCCGCGGCACGTGGGGGCCGGTGTAGGTCCAGGTGGCAATCAGGGTGCCGGGCGCCTCGTCGGCGGGGCCGCCGCGCCAGACGCGGTACTCGACCCTGTTGCGCGACCAGCGCATGGCGTGGCTGACGGTCTCGCTCTCGCCGAAGGTCGCGGCGAAGCGCGAGAGGTTGCCCGGATAGTCGTATGGCTGCGCCACGAACTGCCCGATGTCCTGCGCCGGGTTGCCCCAGCGGCTGTACTCGATGTCCACCTCGTTGTACGGGTTCCACCACAGGTAGCCGTCGCTCCAGCAGGGGCCGTATTCCCAGAGGAACAGGCCCAGCACCACCTGCGGGTCCAGCAGGTCCAGGCGCCCGACGGTCGTCACGATGTAGTCGCCATAGCCCAGCGCCTCCTGGGCCACCACCTCGGTGCAGTTCCAGGTGCTGCCGTAGCGCTTGACCGTCAGGTGCAGGTTGCCGCCGCCATCGACCCAGACGCGGTCGCTGAGGTTGCTGAAGTAGTTGTCGCCGGGTCCGTACCAGCCGGGTCCCTTGACGCGCCAGGTGCGGCCGCTGAACTGAAGCGTGGTGCCGCCGGGGAAATCGTTCCACTGCACCTGCTCGAGCGTGGGCGGCGTCGTGCTGCCGAAGGTGACCTGGTCGAACCATGCTTCCGGTTCGGGACTGCCGGGGGCCTGCAGCACGCCGAGCACCAGGCGCGCGGTGGCCGTGCCGGCCGGCGCGCCCGGGCTGGCCAGCGTGAACGCCGACCAGGTGTCGACGGGTGTCGCGGCGTCTGCCACGTTGAACGATTCGTAGCTGATGAGACCGCCGGCCGCGTCCCGCCACTCGACGTTGACGATGGCCGCGCACGACCCGTTCAGCGGCTTCCAGGACGGGTGCCTGACGTGCCCGGTGATCTCCCAGGCTTCGCCGGGCGCGCAGTCCTGCGCCTGCCAGACGCCGGACACGTCCCAGCCGCCCAGGTTCTGCCCCAGCAGGCGCGCGGCGCGGCCGCCGTGGTCGGCGATGGTGGTCGAGCCGACGCGACCGAACTGGTTCCAGCCGCCGAAGGTGGCGCCGCCGGAGCCGAGCAGTTCGAAGCTGGGGTTGGCCAGGATGCACTGCGCCGGTGCGGGCCGCGCGCCCGCCAGCGCGGCCAGGACCACGGCCAGCAAGACGAGCCCGCGCTGCGGCCAGAAGCGCATCAGCGATCCCGGCCGCCGGCCGGCGGCGGCGTGGCGCCGCGGGCGCGCGCGGGTGCCGCCAGCAGCGTCGCGGCCGGCACATCGACGTCGATGCGGCGCAGGCGGCCGCTGCGGGCCAGCAGGTCGGCGCTGTCGCGCGCGCTCAGCGTGTTGCCGGCCGCCTCGGCCACCGCGTCGTCCGCATCGGTCACGCGCACGCGCGCCGGCCCGTCCACGCGCCGGTAGACGACCGGCACCTGGCAGTGCGTGAAGGCGAGCATGCCCGGCTCCAGCGGCACGGCGCAATCCTCGCCGGCCAGCGTGAATCCGCGCAGCACGGCGGTGCGGTCCAGGAACTCGTCGTCGCGCAGCAGCAGCGGGCGGAAGGCGATGCGGCCCGCCTCCACGCGCACGCCCAGTTCGCCCAGGCGGGTGAGGATCTCCTCCTTCACCTGTCCGGTCATGCCCGGTTGGCGGGCGCCGCCGTCCGGCGGCGTATGCGAGTAGGGGTCGGCAGGGAAGGCGCCGTACTCGGCCACGTCCTTGGCGAAGCCCAGCCCGCCGCGGATGCGGAAGTAGATCGCCGCCAGGTCGGCCTGCAACGCCGGCCGCACGCCGTCGCGCTCGGCGCGCAGGATGACCTCCTGCGTCGCCAGCAGCAGCTTCGCCACCATGTGCCAGTAGATGCAGCCGAGGCCTTCATAGCCGTACATCGCGCCCGAGCGGCCGGTGAACGCATGGTGGCGGAACACGGCCTCGAAGAGGTCCAGCACCGCGTCGCGATCGCGGGCCACCGCGCCGCGCCACCGCTCCTGCGCGCCGAGGGTGTCCAGCGCGGCGGACAGGTCGCGCGCGTTGCCGAACGAGCCGTCGAAGCGCAGCACGCCGTCCGCGTCCCGGGCCAGCAGGCTGGTCTCCTGCGCGGCCAGCAGCTCCGTCACCAGTGGGACGGCCAGCGCCGGCGCCTCGGGCACCACGTTGCGGGCCAGGTAGCCCGGCAGGCGCCGCGCCGGATAGAGCAGGAAGCTGTGCTGGTCGGGGCGGTAGAGGGCGCTGTCGAACAGGCGCTCCACGACGCTCAGGCTGGCGGCGGCGTCCAGCACGCCCGCGCTCAGCACCGCGACCTGTCCCTCGAGCATCTCCGGCAGGCGGCCGAGGCGCGCCTGGTCGCCCTCGAGGTCCAGCAGGTTGTAGGCGTGGTACAAGCCGTCCTCGCGCCGGTTGGCGGCGATGCCGGCGTCGACGTGCCGCAGCGCGGCCTCGCAGAGCGCGACCACGCGGGCGGCCGGGACCGCGCGGCGGCCGCGGAAGCCGTGGTCGTACACGGTCTCGCGGTAGGCGGTGAACGCGGCGCCCAGACGGTCGAGCAGGGCACGGCGCGCGCGCGGATCGGCGGCGACCGGCGCGGCATCACCGGCGGTTGCGGCCAGGGCGGACAGCACGCCTTCGAACCAGTCGGCGACCTCTTCCGCCACGACCGGGTTGCCCTGGCCGGCGCGCGCGAACAGCCCGGCCATGAATGCCAGGTGCCGGCGCAGGTAGCACAGCGTGACCACCGAGACGCCGCCGCCGCCCAGCGCGTTGTTGGCGTCGTTCCACTCGGGGCGCTGCGTGTTCATCCAGATGCCGCCGCCCGGGACCAGGTTCGACAGCTTCGAGAGCGTCGGCACCAGGAGCTTCTCGGCCAGCGTCGCGTGGTGCACGTCACCGGCGCTCGACTGGACCAGCTTGCCGTCGCTGCCCATCGCCTCGACGCGCGCGACGATGCGCGCCTGGCGTTCCGCGTCGAAGACGATGGTGTCGCGCGGGTCGGCGACGATGCGCTCGTACGGGCGCAGCCGGTAGGGAACCTCGGCGTAGCTGAACACCTCTGCCTCGAGCAGGGATTCGAGGCGGCCGGGCTCGTGCCGATCCAGCGCCTCGAGCAGCTTCAGCAGGTAGATCAGCTGGTGGTCGCCCCAGTAGCCGATGTTGCCCCAGGGATCGTCCGGCGAGGCCACTTCCCAGTCCACGCCGTCGCGCGTCAGCCGGTAGGGGTTGAACCCGTCGACCGTCGACGCGTTGACGAACTTGGCGACCAGGCCGGGCAGGAAGGCCGGGAACGAGGCGGCCAGCGCTTCCCAGTTCTGGAAGATGTCGCGCCAATTGCCCTCGTAGTTCAGTTCGCGCTCGCCGCCCGCGCCGCGCGTGCGGATCGCGAAGCGGTTCCAGGGCCGGCTGGGATCGCCGTGCCGTCGCCCGAAGTGCAGCGGCAGGTACTCGAAGCACAGGCGCTCGAGGTCCGGATCGCCGGCCGCCCGCGCCGCCGCGTAGAGCTGGTCGATGGTCAGCACGGCCGGCAACGCGGCCAGGCGCGCGCCGTGGCGCTCGGCGACGGCGGGCTGCCGCTGGCGCAGGAAGCGCACCAGGTCGTCGATCGGCACGTCGTGGTTCCGCCAGAAGACGCCGCCGCGCATGTTGTTGAACAGGACGTTGGCGAAGTGGTGCGTCCAGGCTTCGCGGCGCGCCGTCAGCTGGACGCCGTCGGCGCTGGCCACGTTGCGGCGCAGGTTCTCGCGCGCGGCCTGCAGGGCCCCGTCGACGATCGCGGCCAGTCCTGCCGCCGTGTCGTCATCCGGCGTGCGCCGCAGCTGTTCGCGCAGGGCGGCAACCTGGACGTGGTCGCGGCCGGTGTCGCCGGCCAGGCGCCAGGACAGGCGGCCGCCGTCGGCCAGGTCGTGCGCGAAGCTCAGCAGGTAGTTGCCGCGCGCGCCGCACAGCTCGCACTCCTCGGACGGCTGCCGCCCCTGGCGGAAGGCCGTGATGGCGGCGGCAGACAGGTGCACGCGGAAGTCGCCCGGACCGCAGCACCAGACCGTGTTCGCGCGCAGCGACTCCAGGGCCTCGGCGCGGTCGGTGATGCCGGCCGACAGGGTGAACAGGCCCATGCCCGTGGCTGCGTCGACCTCGCTGCGCTTGTAGGCGTCAACCAGCGTGCTGGCGGTCTGGTACAGCGCCAGCGGGGCGCCGAACGGCAGCACGTTGCGCAGGCCATCGAGCACGGCCAGGCGCGCGGGCCCGCCGCCGGCGTCCTCGAGGACGGCCGTGCGCACCCAGCCGAACGCATCGCAGGCGGCCCACGAGTAGCGGAACGAGAGTCCGAGGTCGCGGTCGGTCTCGACGAAGGTCAGGCGGTTGCCCACAGTGTTCTTCAGCAGGAAGCGTTCGACGGCGGGGTCGTCGTCGCCGTCGCGGCCGAACGGCTCCCACAGGACGGGCGAGGCGCCAGGCCGCTCGACGCGGATCAGCGTCACCGGGCCGGTGTGGTGGTGGGCGTCGTGGAGCTGGTCCACGGTCCGGTACGGGAACAGCGCGCCGTCGGGGTCGACGCGCCCGGCGGTCAATCCGCCGCCCGAGGTGATGAACATCCAGAGGTCGGTGTCGCTGGCCAGCGTCATCAGGAAGGGCGCCAGCCGGTGGTAGCCCGCGATGCGGTGGCATTCCTCGCCATCGTGCACGAGGAAGTCGCCGACCGGGGCCCCTTGCGGCGGGGCCCCGGTCGACGTGGTGGCGGGGTTCGGCGCCAGCCTGCCCTTCATCGCGTCTGCGCTCCTACTTCACCAGGACCATGCTGCGGGCGACACGACCCTCGACGGTCGCCAGCACGTAGCGGTACTGCCCGGCCGGCAGCGAGGCGCCGGTGTCGGAGCGACCGTTCCAGACCACGTGGTGGTCGCCGGCGGCCAGTGTGCCGTTGCGCAGCGTTGCCACGTGACGACCGGCCAGGTCGAACACGGACAGCTCGACGTTGCCCGCCTTCTCCAGCGCGAAGTCGATGCGCGTCGACGGGTTGAACGGGTTCGGGTAGTTCTGGCGCAGCTCGGCGCCCGGCAACGCGGCCACCGGCACGCCCGAATTGGTGTCCTCGTGCAGGTCGACGTTGTCGTAGAAGATGGCCGACGGCTCGTAGAACGTGGCCGTGTTCAGGAAGCCGATCTGGAAGATCTGGCCGACCAGGCTGGCGTCGATGGTCAGCGAGATGGAGTAGTTCGACCACGTCTCGGGAATCGTCGTCATGTTCGCGGAGACGAAGTTCGTCAGCGCCCAGCCGGCCGCGGGGTTCAGCGTCTTGATGAAGGCCTTGGCCTCGGAGGCGCCGGCCAGGTTGCCGCGCTTGGCGTCGAAGGCGAAGACCCAGGTCTTGCCGACGTCGCCGGCGGTGACCGTCTGCTCGCGGTACACGTTCGACTCGATCAGGTTTCCGGCGCCGTGGTCGGTATTGTTGTAGTCGCTGTAGACGGCCAGCTGCTGCAGGCCCTGCGGGTCGCCGCCCTGGCCGGCGTCGATGGCGCAGAAGGCGCCACTGCCGTTGGGGGCGGGGAAGGGGCCGTAGCCGTACAGGTAGACGTTGGTCGGGCTGGAGACGTTGCCGTACACCAGCCAGCCATTGTCCGACAGCGCGGTCGGGCTGGCCTGGACCATGCCTTCGAAGTTCTGGCTGTACGGGACCAGGGCCAGTGCGGCGGCGGGCACGAGGCCGGCCACGATGGCCAGCGTGACGATCATCAGGGCGTAACGACGCATGGTGTGGACCTCACTTTGGTGGATGCCGGCGCCTGGGCAGGCGGGCGGACAGAACCCTTGACAGGACCCCCAGGATCATACACTATGTTCGGCGTCCGAACAAAGGTTTTTTTGCAGGTCGGACCGCAGTCCCGGGGGGCCGTCGCCGGATGAACCAGAGCACCTTCCCCGCCGGATTCACCTGGGGGGTCGCCACCAGCGCCCAACAGGTCGAGGGCGGCCGTCACGAGGGCGGCCGGGGGGAGTCCATCTGGGATCGCTTCGCCAGCCGGCCAGGCTGCATCGCCGACGGCTCGACCCCCGACGTCACCTGCGACCACTACCACCTCTGGGCCCGGGACATCGGCCTGATGCGGGAACTGGGGCTGGGCGCCTACCGGTTCTCCATCGCCTGGCCGCGCGTGCTGCCCCTCGGACGGGGCGCGGTCAACCAGGCGGGGCTCGACTTCTACGACGCGCTGGTCGACCGCCTGCTCGAGGCGGGGCTGGAGCCCTTCCCGACGCTCTACCATTGGGACCTGCCGCAGCCGCTGCAGGACGCCGGCGGTTGGGCCGCGCGCGAGACGGCCGCCGCCTTCGTCGACTTCACGCTGGCGGTCACCGCGCGCCTGGGCGACCGCGTCCGGCGCTGGACCACCCACAACGAGCCTTGGTGCGCGGCCACCCTCGGCTACGAGGAAGGGCACCACGCCCCGGGCCTTCGCGAGCCCGCGACCGGCCTGCGCGCGGCCCACCACCTGCTGCTGTCGCACGGCTGGGCCTGCGGTGCGATCCGCGCTCAGGTGCCCGCGGCCGAGGTCGGGATCGTGCTGATCCACAGCCCGGCCTACCCGTTGCGTGAGACGCCGGGCGACCGCGATGCCGCCCGCTGGTTCGACGGCTTCTTCAACCGCTGGTACCTGGACCCCCTGTTCAGGGGCGCCTACCCGGCCGATGCGGTGGCCGACCGCGTGGCCCGCGGCCACCTGCCGGGCGGCGGCATGACCTTCGTGCGCGACGGGGATCTGGCGGTCATCAACGCCCCGCTGGACTTCCTGGGCCTGAACTACTACAGCCGCGCGCTCATGACCACCGGCCCGGACGGCCGCCCGGTGGCCGCGCCACCGCCGGCCGGCGCGGGCGTGACCGACATGGGCTGGGAGGTGTACGCGGACGGCCTGCGCGCGGCGCTGGTGCGCGTGCATCGGGAGTACGCGCCGCGGCGCATCTACATCACGGAGAACGGCGCCGCGTACGATGACCCGCCCGGCACCGACGGCCGCATCCGTGACGCGCGACGCATCGACTACCTGCGGGGGCATCTGCGGTCCGCCGCCGCGGCGCTCGACGAGGGTGTGCCCCTGGCGGGATACTTCCTGTGGTCGCTGCTCGACAACTTCGAGTGGGGCTACGGGTTCACCAAGAAATTCGGCCTGTTCGCCGTCGACCCGGTCGACCAGCGACGCCGGCCGAAAGACAGTGCCCATTGGTACGCGAAGGTCGCCGCGACGAACACCGTCGGCGACGACGACCCGGCCACCAGCGAAGGAGATCCCCGTGCGTTCGACGACTGAACGGACCGCCCGCCGCCGCCCGGCCAGCCCGGCCGCGGCCTTCCTCCGGCTGGGCCTGGGCCTGGCGCTGGTCGCGACCCTGGCGCCGACCATGGCCGCGGCAGCGGCCGCGCCCGCGCCCGCGCTGCCGCGCCTGGACGTGGTCAGCGACGACGCGGGCTCGCGCCTGCAGGTCGACGGCCGCGACTTCATGGTGCTGGGACTGAACTGGGACTACGTGCCCATCGGCCAGAACTACAACTACAGCCTGTGGGTCCAGCCGGACGACGTGATCGAGGACGTGCTGGCACGCGAGATGCCGTTGCTGCAGGCGATGCACGTCAACGCCATCCGGCAGTACGTGGGCGTGCCGCCGCGCTGGGTGCAGCACATCTGGCAGAAGTACGGCATCTTCACCGTACTGAACCACACCGTGGGGCGCTACGGGATGACCATCGACGGCGCCTGGCTGCCGAACACCGACTACAGCGATCTGCGCGTGCGCTCGATCCTGAAGGCCGAGCTGGCGGCCCTGGTCGACCAGTACAAGGACACGCCGGGCGTGCTTATGTGGCTGCTGGGCAACGAGAACAACTACGGCCTGACCTGGTCTTCGTTCGAGATCGAGGCGCTGCCCGAGGGCGAGCGCCACGCCGCCCGTGCCGAGCACCTCTATTCGTTGTTCGGCGAGATCATCCGCGACATCAAGCAGCGCGATCCGGACGGGCTGGTCGCCATCGCCAACGGCGACCTGCAGTACGTCGACCTGATCGCGAAGCACTGCAAGGGCATGGACGTCTTCGGCTCGAACGTGTACCGCGGCATCTCGGCGCGCGACTTCTTCCAGGTCGTCCGCGACAAGCTGGGCGTGCCGGCGATCTTCACCGAGTTCGGTTCGGACGCCTTCAACGCGCGCACCAATCGCGAGGACCAGGCCATGCAGGCGCGCTACCTGCTGGGCCAGTGGCAGGAGATCTACGAACAGTCGGCGGGCAAGGGCCGCGTCGGCAACGCGGCCGGCGGCCTGGTCTTCCAGTGGAGCGACGGCTGGTGGAAGTTCATGCAGGAGACCCGCCTGAACATCCAGGACACCAATGCCTCGTGGCCCAATGCCGGTTACGCGGAGGACTACCGCGACGGCGAGAACAACATGAACGAGGAGTGGTGGGGCATCACCGCCAAGGGCGCGCCCGATGCGCGTGGCCTCTACGACGTCTACCCGCGGGCGGCCTACTACGCGCTGCGCGATGTCTTCGCGATGGATCCCTACGCGCCGGGCGCGGACCTGGCGAAGATCCGCCGGCATTTCGCGGGCCTGCACGCCGGCTCGTCCGTGCTCGAGGCGCGCGGCGACGCCGCGGCGCTGCGCACCGACGCGCTGAGCAAGGTGCGGCTGTCCGGGCTGCGGATGGAGTTCGAGACGTACGCGACGGGCGCGAAGAACACGACCACGCCGGAGACGGACCAGCCGGGCGCTTCCTACCCGGCGTTCCAGGGCTTCGACAACCTGCAGTCGTTCTGGGCCGACTTCGAGGCCAAGCCGTCGGACAACGTCACCGGCCGGCTGTCGCTGAACGTGCTGGGCCACGTGCCCCTGAACCCCATCGACGAGATCTTCTACGAAAACCGCGGCCGGCCGCAGCAGGTGCTGAACGCCGACGGCACGAGCTTCCGGATGGAGTCCAACGAGCGCGTGCAGGTGTACCAGTCGTCCGTCAGCTGGGATGACCGCTGGTTCGCGCTCGAGGGCTTCTACCGCACCGGGCACCTGCACTGGCAGTACGAGGGCGACTTCTTCGGCCTGTACCGCGATGCCTACTACGGCGAGAACATCGACATCTACAACGGCCAGGCGCCCGTGGGCTTCGAGGTGGCCGGCAAGCGCCAGCTGGCCGGTCTGAAGGTGGCCTTCGGCCCGCAGCTGTGGTGGGGCGCCAACCCCGCGATCCTGGTCAAGTACCAGCGCGGTTTCGCCGGTGCGCAGTGGACGGCGATGTACCACGAGGATTTCGCGGAGCAGAACCAGGTCGTCAGCTCCTCGGCGATCCCCGTGCGCACGACGCGCAAGGCGTCGCTCCAGATGGTGCGTCGTGTGGGCCCGTTCAACCTGGAGGCCGGCGCGCTGTGGTCCGGCCAGCCGCGTGTGGGCGAGACGTTCCAGATCGTGGACGAGGACCTGGTCGACGCCGAGGTGCAGCTGGATCCGACCGACGTGAAGCAGGACACCGTCAAGGACGAGGACACCTTCGGCTTCAAGGGCAAGCTCACGTACCAGAAGGGCCGCTGGAACTGGTACGGTCAAGGTGCCTGGATGGGCCTGGTCGCCGACGGCGGCCCCACCGCGATCCCCACCTTCACGGGCTGGGACCTGAAGGACAGCGGTTCGGGCAACAACGTCAGCGCGCTGACGGGCGCGGCCTACACCATGGGCAACTGGCAGATCGGCCCCAATCTGCTCTGGCAGAAGCCCATCGTGGGGCCGATGCCGAACAGCCGGTACCTGAACGGGACCGCCGGCCGCGTGCGCAACGTGATCGCCGACCCGTTCGCCGTGCGCGGCAACCGCGAGACCACCGCCGGCGAACTGATGCTGGTCTATGACCCGACGCCCGCCACCTGGATGTGGGCCTGGGACAGCGACCTCCGCGAGGATGCCGACCTTGCCGCCAGCCTGGGGCTTTCGGTGCGCCGCCACCACACCTCGGCCGACGGCGCCCTGTTCGTGGCGGCGGACGGGCAGGTCTACGGCTTCGCGGGCGCCACGCCGGCGCGCGACCTGTGGGAGCTGAAGTGCCGCGTGGTGAACCGGCTGGGCGACTCGGCGCGCGCGGTGAGCCATCTCTACTACGGCAACGGCGAGCCCAACAGCGACGACCAGCGCCTGCTGCACCGCTTCGGCGTGGACACGCGCATCACCTGGCCCGCGATCGTCGTGGCCGGCTACGTCAAGGTGAACGACTTCGGCCCCTACGACTACCACCGCGACTTCAACCTGACCTACCCGTTGCAGCTGATGGCGGACGTGTCGACCACGCTGGGCTCTCCCCGCTGGTTCGATCTGCCGCAGACCCGGCTGGGCGTGCGCGCGATGTACCGCACGCTGGACCGCTGGTCGCCGCGCTACGCACCGGCGGGCGAACCGGTGCCGGTGCCCAACGAGAAGTATCCCGACGGGCTGGACAAGGGGAACGAGTGGGAGATCAGGACGTACCTGCACCTTTCGATCTGAGATCGGAGGCAATCGGTCATCCGGAGATGGGCTTTCGGCACCGAGAACCGAGTGCGAGCGGCATCAGGAAACAGGGTAGCTTGACAAGGTCCGGCGATCCTGATATCAGTTGTTTGCCAGCGAACGAACGCTCGTGTTCATCCGGTTTGAAGGAGGCCTGCCCTATGCGGAGACTGATGATCCTGTGTCTCATTCTGGCGGCGATGGTGGCGCTGTCGAGCTGCGCCCCGGCCAGAAGTGGGACCTTCACCGTCGCGTCCACGACCTGCGGTGCGGACGCGCTTGGCGCCAAGTACGTGCTGGTCAAGAAGAACGCGACAGCCGTCGACTCGAAGCCCATCTTCCTGTTCCAGCTCGGCATGCCGCGGGATTACGCCGCCATCTCGAAGATCCTCAAGGAGAACAACGGCGATCTGCTGACGAACGTGCGGATCTACCCGCAGACGACCCTCTTCCTGTTCCTGTTCGGCAGTGCGAAGGTCACCGTATCGGCGGATGTCTGGCGCCGGGCGACGGTGGCGGAACTCGCGGATCCGGACGGTCGTCCGCTCCTCTCGCGCGAGGACCTGGGCGATGCCGCCGCTCTTGACGGAACTCCCCGAGGTGACACGCTATGAAGACGACGCATCGGATCCTTTTGCTCGGCCTCATCGCGGCACTGGCCATCGCCTGTTCCGGTTGCACGGCCAAGATCTCGCAGCTCAAGTTGGTTTCGGTCAACGATGTCGACATCGAGCAGAAGTATACCCTCGTCGCGCAGGACGTGAGCGCGAAGACCAGCAGTCTGTGGTTCCTGGTCTACCTGGGTCTGGGCGACATCTCGTACTACCCAGCCATCGGTGACTGCCTGGCCGAACACAACGGCGACCTCATGACCGACGTGCGGGTCACGACGAGCAGCTTCTATTTCGTCATCGGTACCTACACCGAATACCGGGTCAGGGGCAATGTCTGGCGTCGCGTGGATCCGACTGCTACGGCGTCCCTCGCCGCGGAAGAGATCTATACGCTCGCGCAGCTGGAACAGGGCACCTGCCTGGTTTCTGCGGACGGGCGTGATATCCGCCCAGCGACCCAATCCCAGTGACGCCACCGGGGCCGCGTCCGCCTCCGGGCGGGCGCGGCCCGGGCCGGCCCCGCAGACGCGATCGCCTTTGCGGATCTAATTTGTTGACTTTTGGTCCGCCGCCGCGGTACAGTCATGCCAACGGGGATAAGCACGATTCCGAGGCAGGGAGGCGGCTTGCGCCGTCGTTTCTGTTCCGTATCACCCTTTGGTTCCCGTGTCACCCTTGGCTTCGGCTTCCGTGTCACCCGGACTTGCGTGCGGGGTTCCGCGTCAGGTCCATCAACTCAGGAGCGCTTCCCATGAACAAGTTCGCTAACGTGTCCCGTCTCCTCTGCATCCTGGCGGCGACTGCGCTGCTGGCCATGCCCGCGATCGCGGCCGTCGTGGACGAGCCCGTGCTGGGCCTCCAGGACAAGCCGGTCATCAGCCTGGGTGGCGTCGGTGCCCAGGACGCCCAGGTGACGAATATCGTCTACGACTCGACCAACCAGGTCGTATCGGCGGCGACGTCGACCACCGACCTCAACGCGATCTACGGCGACCAGCTGATGCTGGCCGGCGGCATCGGCGAAGACGTCAGCGCGATGAAGTTCGCGGTCTTCTGCTCCGGCTCGTCGACGGGTGCGCTGGTCTCGGCGACCGAGACGATCCGCTTCTACGACCTGGCCAACGCCGGCGCCTTCATCGGCGGCTTTTCGGTCGGCCTGGGCGCGCTGGCCCAGGGCTTCTACTCGATCTACACGACGACGGCCATCGAGAACGTCGTGCTGATCACCATCCCGTCGATGGACGTGCTGGTCACGCAGCAGCTGAGCAATGTCGTGGGCGCCAGCCGCATGGGCACCGTGCTCAGCTACGCGAACGCCCCGGCCGTCGGCACGACCAACAACGCGTTCTACATGAGCCATGCGACGGCGGCCGCGGGCTGGTACACCATCACGGGCCAGACCTTCAGCAACCCGCACTACGAGCTGGAAACCGTGCAGTCGACCGTTCCGACCGAGTCGCAGACCTGGGGCGCGCTCAAGGCGGACTACCGGTAGGCGATACCGCAGTCGAGTGTTCGTGCGCGGCCGGCTCCCGTCCCCGGGGGCCGGCCGGCGTGCGGTACTGGCGTGTGCAGCAGCGCGCGCCCGGCTTGGGACTCCACGGGAAGGGGGCGGGGGCATGCGCTGGACGGTGGGATTGGCAGCCGTGCGCCTGGGCCTGCTGGCCGGAGCCATCACGGCCGGTGCGGCAGGCCCGTCTCGCGCTGGCGAGGCCGCCGTCGACCTACCGGACACCGTGGTGGCGCGGCTGGTTGATGGTGCGCGTACCGAGATCGTCACCGTCGCGGACCTGAGAGCCGCGGCGCGGCGGCGAGGGCTTGCCGTCGCCGGGCTTTCCGCGGGCCAGGCGCGCGAATTGCTGGGCACGCAGCTGGACCGACGGGCCCTGCGTCTGGCAACCGCGGCCGAGCCGCCGGCGTGGACGCCCCAGGACAGCGCGCAGCATCGCGATCTGGCCCTGCATCTCGCCTTCGAGGCGGCCCTCGACTCGGCGTACGCGGTCGAGCGAGCGCGACGCTCGGCGCAGGGGGATACGGTGACCCACCCGGCCGTGCTGGGGGCCGCGATGCGCGACCGCGAGCTGGCCCGGAACGCCCCCTCCTGGGACGACGCCGTGGTCGGGCGACTGGCCGCCGCGTTTGCCGCCTTGCCGGCGCCGGCGGCCGACGACGACCTGGTGCAGCGGGCCCGGAAGCTGACGCGCGTCCCAGCGGTCGCGGCCGCGGATTCCGACGCGGTCATCGCCACACACGCGGGAAACGCGTTCCTGGTCCGCGACCTGCTGAGCGAATGGCGGCGATTGCGCGCGCTCGATCGTCCGCACCTGGAGGACGTGCGGCAGGTGAAGGACTTCATCGGCACCGCACTCTACCGGCGGCAGCTCCGGGCACAGGCGCGCCCGGCCGGTGCGCCGGCCCGCCCCGCCGACGCGCAGCGGTTGCAGGACCAGGCCGAGGGCTTCGCCGCCACGGCCTGGGCCGTGCGGCACGTGTTCTCGCAGGTGCCGCGCGATTCGGTGACGCTGCGCCGCGAGTACGACCGCGACCCGTCGCGCTGGGACCTGCCGGCCCACGCCCAGATCGTGCGGCGACACCTGTCCTCGCGCGAAGGCGCGGAGGCCCTGGCCACGCGCCTGCGCACGCACGCGGGGGCGGACAGCCTGGCCGCGCACGACCGGGCGCAGCCGGACCGGGTGCCCGACCTGGTCGACGAGCGGGGCGACCGGGCCCTGACCGAGAGGTCTCTGGCGGCCGGTCCGCTCGGCGTGGTGGGGCCGGACTCGCTGGCCGAGTCGGTCTGGCGCGTGGTGCTGGTGCTGGAGGCGTCCCCGCGGCGCTCCCGCCCGTTCGACGAGGCGCGCATCGCGGTCGATCGCGCGTGGTTCGATGGCGAGTGCGAACGGCGCCTGCGCGCAGCGCTCGACGGGCTGCGGCGCCGGTATGGCGAGCAGGTAGACGAGGCGGCGCTGGCGCGGCTGGCGGCCGAAGGTACCTCGCCGCGCCTCAGCCCTTCCGCAGCGCCAACACCGCCGCGAGATCGGCTTCGGGGTCGTAGCGGGTGAAGCCCGGCTCCCGGGTGTCGATGCCGTGGATCGACATGCGGTCGGCCAGCTCGTTGCCCTCGATGCCGGCGTGGCCTTTGACGTGCAGCACGGGCACCGACGCCCGCAGCCGCGTGTAGAGGGCGAACGCCGGCTGGATCAAGTCCAGATTCTTGATGTCGCCGCCCGGCTTCTGCCAGCCCTTCTTCTGCCAGCCGCTGGCCCACTGCGTGATGCACTGGATCGCGTAGCTCGAGTCGCAGAAGATCGCGACGGTCGCCTGCCGCTCGACCTCCTGACCGGCCATCAGCAGGGCCTGGTGCAGCGCATTCAGCTCGGCGGTGTTGTTGGTGCCCCGGGCGTTGTAGAGCCCGTACCAGAGCTCGGCCACTTGGCCCTCGCGGTACACGGCCACGCCGGAGCCGGCGCGGCCGGGGTTCGGCTCGCAACCGCCGTCCGCGAAGATCTTCACCTGGGCGGGGTGTTCGGCGACTTCCGCGGCCGTGAACGTGCGGGGGCCCTGGCGGGTCGATTTGCTGCCGGCCGGGCGCGCCCGGCGCGCCGTGGTCGCAGGACCGGGTCCGTCGCGGAAGGCGTCTTCGGCCTCGGCCCGCGTCGGGTAGGACTTGTAGCGCGCGCCGGCGAACCCGTCCACCTGCGCCTTGCAGCAGCCCCAGTCGGTGAAGATCCCGCGCTCCCTGCCAGCCCAGACCACGTAGTACTTCTGCGCCAAGTCCACGCTCCATCGTTCGATCGACTCCGGAGGCCCACGCTGACCGTACCATCCAGCGCCGGCCTCCGCCGCCAGTCCTGCGGGCGACCGGATCCGCGTCGCCAAGCTGCGGATTGTCCGCAAGGGGCGAGTTCATGATATCATGGCGCCGGCTCGGGGGGGCGTCCGTTGTTCGGCGGATCCGTGGATCGGGAAGGGGAGATCATGCGTCCTTGGCAGCGACCTTCGTACCTGGCGGTGTTGCTCGTGATCGGCGCCGGTCTTGTGCTCGGCTTCGGGACCGCCGACGCGCAGACGTCCGCGGACGACCTGGTGCGCTGGCGCGCCGCGATCGCCGACCATGGCCTGGCCTTCACGGTCGGGGACAACTGGGTGGTGCGCCTGCCGGCGGCGGAACGGTTGCGGCTGTGCGGCACGCGTCTCCCGGAGGCTGCACCGGACTTGCCGCGCTGGCCGCTGTCGGCGCGCGGCGATCTGCCGACACAGTGGGACTGGCGCGACGTGGATGGCCGCAACTACGTCAGCGGCGTGCGCAACCAGGCGGATTGCGGATCCTGTTGGCTCTTCGCGGCCGTCGCCGCCTTCGAATCCCAGATGATGATCGTGACGGACCAGCCGGGAGTCGACCCCGATCGCGCGGAGCAGTACATCCTGTCGTGCAACGACCAGGGAAACGGCTGCAACGGGGGATACATCGAGACGGCGCTGGAGTTCATGCGGCTGGCCGGAGTACCGGCTGAAGCCTGCTTCCCCTACCAGTCGTCGGACGTCGTGTCGTGCGCCGAGGTCTGCCCCAATCCCCACCGCCAGGCCGAAAGGCTGGATGCCTGGGGCTACGCGTGCGAAGGCCAGCTCGATGTGGCGGCCATCAAACTCGCCCTCATGACGGGGCCGGTGGCGACGGCGTTCATGGTGCACGAGAACTTCTTCGGCTACGACGGTGGCGTGTACTCGGCCATCGGCAGCCCCGAGACCGGTGTCGGCCATGCCGTCCTGATCGTCGGCTACGACGACAGCCAATCCTGCTGGATCGTCAAGAACAGCTGGGGGCCGTGGTGGGGCGTGGACGGGTACTTCCGCATAGCCTACGCGAGCGGCTGTGGTTTCGGGGAATGGGCCCTCGGCTGCAGCTACGAGCCCGCCTGGGAGCCGGCTGCCAGTTGGGCGCCGGATCCCATCGTGCCGGGTAGTCCCTGCACGGTGGTGTATCGACCGGCGGAACGACCTCTGGCCGGCGCGGGCTCCGTCGTCATCCATCGCGGTCGGGACGGTTGGCTGGATGTCCTTGACGAGGACATGACCTGGAATGCCTCCACCGCCGTCTGGGAGCACACGTTCATCCTGCCGGAATCGGCGCAGAGCCTGGAATTCGTGTTCCGCGATGCCGCCAGTTCGATCTGGGACAACAACGGCGGTGCGGATTGGCGGATCACGCTGGTGGAACAACAGCAGGATTTCGTGATGGACGGCGTTCTCGATGAATCGGCCCGTATCGTCGCGGTCGGGGACGGCATCACGTTGTGGAGCGCGCAGTCCAGCACGGAGCTCTATCTGGCAACCGAGGTGGCGTACGCCAGCGCCTGGGATCGCTTCATTCTGGTCGGCAACACGAGCACTTCCGGCGTTGTCGCGCCGTGGGCGAAGGCCGGTCTGACCCTGCCGTGGGCGTACTTCCTGGCCGAGGAACAGACCAATGGCTGGATCGGCTGGTTCGACGGCGAGGAGAACATCCAGTCGGGCGCCGCGTTCCGAAAGGCCACCGGCCAGGTGCTCGAGGGCACGCTGGACCTGGCGGCGCTGTTCGGCCCCACCGGTCCCGGCACGCTCTGGCTGGCGGCAACCGGCTACGGGACCGGCGATGGCGGTCGGCTGGTTCTGCAGGCTCCGTTCGGCGACGGCGACGACGACCTGACGGCTCCCGAGTACTACAGCGAGGTCGTCACGGCCACTGAACTGCAGCACTTCGCGCTGCAGCCGGCACCGGGAGAAGTCCGGATCTCGTGGCAGGTCCGCCAGGACGAGCCGACGGCGATGCGGCTGAGTGCCGATGACGGGAAGGGAACCTGGGTGGTGCCGTTCGCCGAGGCCTGGCCGGGGACGTTCCTGGCCGAGGATCGCGACGCACGGCTGCTTGCGGGCAACACCGTGCGTTACGACCTGGCGATCGGCAGCGACGGCGACGGCTGGACCGTCCTGGCCAGCGAATCCGTCGTCGTCCCGGCCTATGCCGACGATCCCGTGCTGGAACCCCCGTACCCCAATCCGGCCAATCCCCTGACGCGGTTCACTGTCGTGATGCCGGCCGCCGGCGAGGCTGAGTTGGTCGTGCACGATCTGGGCGGGCGCGTCGTGGACCGCCTCTTCTCGGGGCGGCTCGCGGCCGGTCGGCACCAGTATGCGTGGTATGGAAAGGACGAGCGCGGAAGGCCTGTCGCCTCAGGTACCTATTTCGCCCGCCTGCAGGCGGGTGAGCTGACGGCGCGCCAGAAGATCGTTCTCGTGCGGTGAACCGCAGTGCGGGCGGATCCGGAGGCAGGTCACCGCACCCCGTACACCCGCACGTAGTCGACCAGCATCGCCTGCGGAAACACCGTCGAGGCGTCCGGCGAACCGACCCAGCGGCCGCCCACGGCCACGTTGAGCAGGATGAAGAACGGGTGGTCGAAGGCCCAGCGTGTGCCGGCGGGCAGGTTGGCCGGCGTGATGCGGTGGTAGACGTAGCCGTCCACGCTCCAGGTGATCGACTCGGGTTCCCAGTCGATGGCGAAGATATGGTAGTCGAGGTTGAAGCCGCCCTGCGCCAGCGTGTGCGTCTTGGTCAGGGCGCCGCCCCCGGAGTAGCCCGGTCCGTGCACCGAGCCCACCAGCACGCGCGGTTGCTGGCCGCGGTATTCCATGATGTCGATCTCACCGCAATTCGGCCAGCTCACGCCGGGGAAGTCGTTGCCGAGCATCCAGAACGCGGGCCAGAGGCCCTGGCCCACCGGCAGCTTGATGCGCGCCTCGAACCGGCCGTAGGCGTGCTCGAACAGGCCCTTGGTCTTGATGCGCGCCGACGTGTAGGCCTGCCCTTCCCACTCCTCCTGGCGTGCGGTGATGGCCAGGTTGCCCTGGCCGTCCAGGCTGCAGTTCTCCGCGCGGTTCGTGTCGTATTCCAGCTGGAGGTTGCCCCAGTCGGTGCCCAGGTCGAACTGCCACTTCGCGGCGTCGGGCAGCTGGCCGGCCGGCCCGTCGAATTCGTCCTGCCAGATCAGTCCGTACACCTCAGGCTCCGTTTCCCCGCCGCAGCCGGGCGCGGCGGCCAGCGCCAGCAGCAGGCCCAGCAGCGTGGCCAGGCGCAAGGGTGCGAGTGCGCGCCTCACGACGTCACCCGCGGGTGCGCCGGGGCAGGCTTGCCGGCCACGCGCGGGAACAGCCGCGAGTCGGCCAGCGCGGCCTTCAACACCAGCGTCGAGGCGCCGACGGCAATGGCCAGCTCGCCCAGGTCGCCGGTGCGCAGTTCGGCCGCGGCCACCGAGCTGACCAGCGTGCGGCGCTTGACCGTCTCGCGCAGAGGGTCCAGCAGCTGGTCGCCCAGGCGCGCCAGCATGCCGCCGACGATGACCAGCGACGGGTTCATGATGTTCAGCAGGCCGGCCACGGCGCGGCCCAGGTGGCCCGCCGCCTCCTGCGTGACCTGCAGCGCCAGCGGATCGCCGGCGATGGCCGCGTCCTCCAGCTCGGCGATGGTCACCGCGTGTCCCGCCAGCGGGCTGTCCGGATGGCCGACAGCCAGCTCGGCCGCGCGTTCGACCAGCGCCGGGCCGCCGACCAGCGTCACCAGGCAGCCGCGCAGCCCGCACAGGCAGGGCTTGCCCTGGGGGTCGATGGACAGGTGCCCGATCTCGCCCGCCACGCCGGTGGCGCCGCGGTAGATCTCGCCCCCGATCACGTGTCCGGAGCCGACGCCCATCGCCACCTTGATGTAGACCAGGTCGTCGACGCCGCGCCCGGCGCCCCACCAGTGCTCGGCCAGCGCGCCCAGGTTGGCGTCGTTGTCGACCATCAGCGGCACGTCGTGCTTGGCGGCCAGCGCCTCGAGGCCGTGCCGGCCGCCCCAGTCGGGCATGACCAGCGTCGACATGCGGCTGGGGTGCGAGGGATCCACCGGGCAGGGCAGCGCCACGCCGATGCCGACCAGCGGGCGACCGGCCGCCGCCGGCGCGGCCAGGCACGCGTCGCACATCTCGTCGATGACGCGGCGGGTGCCGTCGGGGTCGGTGCGCGCAGCCTGTTCGCGCGTGTGCCAGGCCAGCACGCGGCCACGCAGGTCGGTCAGGGCGGCCACCACGTGGGTGGCGCCCATCTCCACGCCCAGGATCACGCAGGCGTCGTCGCGGAATTCCAGCACGATGGGGCGGCGGCCGCCGCGCGAGGGGCCCTCGCCCACCTCGGTGACGATGCCCATGGGCAGGATCTCGCCGACGATCTCCGAGACCGTCGAGCGCGACAGCCCGGCCACGCCGGCGATCTCCGCGCGCGAGATGCGCTGCTTCTGCCAGATCAGGCGCAGCACGGCGTCGGCCAACGGGCGCGGGCGCCCCGGGTCCGAGCGCCTGAGGCCCTTCCAGCTGAGGTTCTCGTTGTACATGCGGCCGCTTCCTGGTTGGTCCCCGTCCCGGGGACCGCAGCTTAACGGTGCCAGTAGATGTTGTCCACCAGCACCAGCGGCGCGTCCGTGGTGCTCAGCACCAGCTGCCCGATGTTGTCGACCGGCACCGTGAACGCGAAGTCGGCCATCGGGATCTCCAGCGCCGACCAGCCGCCGGCCGCGAACGACGGCACGGTGGTCGCGTTGAACGTCAGCTCGGGCTGCTGGAGCACGGCGGTCCCGGTTGCGGCCATGGCGACCAGCTTCACGCGCAGGAGGGTGCCCACCGGCGCGAAGACGTCCAGGTGCAGGTGCGTCATCCCGGAGATGTCGATCTTCTGCGTGGCGAAGTCGATGCCCACGAAGTTGAGCGCCGTGTACATGATGTTGGCGTTGCCGCCGATCAGGTAGGTCTCGTTCTGCGTCGTCGAGCCGCCCCAGTGCGGATTGAAGCTCGTGACCGGCCGGTTGACGTAGGAGTCGCTGTACAGGGAGATCACATCGGCCGCGGGCACCGTCGGCACGGGGGCGGCGGACGGCGGCGCGACGAAGCTGGTGATGATCACGCGGCCCCCCACGGCGAGCGTGTCCAGCTTGGCGGTGATCGTGTCGATGCCGGCGCCGATGACGCGGATCTGGTTCCCCTCGACCCTGGCGATGGCCGGGTTGGACGAGAAGAAGTCGAAGTAGGTGGGCATGTGGTTCACCACGACGTTGGCGCCGTCGATGCTGAACGTCGTCGTCGTGCCCTCGATCGTCGCGGTGGACCCGATGAGGTACTGCTTGTTGACCGAGGGCATGTTCGCGCTGACGCGGGTCACGTTCAGGAGGTTCGCGTACTTGATCTCGTCGAACCACAGCGTGTGGCCGGTGGGGTTCAGGGCCTCGTAACCCTCGGCGATGGTGAACATCCCGCGCTCGGCCACGATCTTGCGGGGCGAGGGGATGGGCACGACCACAAACGTCCATGAGGGATTCAGCGCGATGTTCGCGCGCCCGGCCGAGTAGACCGAGGTGCCGGTGTTGTCGTTGCCGAACCCGACCTCGTTCAGCGTCGAGACCACGCTCGACTTGGCATAGAACGTCAGCGCGTTGAAGTCGGCGAAGTCGCGCGCGCCCACCGTCGTCAGCACGCCGCCCGCGTACGCGCCCAGCGGCGAGTCCCGTCCCGGCACGACCACCTTCAGCGACTTCGTGCCGGTGTGCGCCTGCAGCGAGTCCAGGCTGACCGCATTGAGATAGGTGCCGGAGAAGGCCTGGAAGTAGACGTCGTCCCCGTACGCGTCGTCGAAGACCAGCGGCTCGATGCGCGCGCGGGCGACGTCCAGGCCGGCGATGTCGCGGGAGCCGCAGCCGGCCAGGGCGAGCAGGGAGACGAGCAGCAGGGGCACAGCCAGCAGGCGGGTGGTGCTCACGGGGGACCTCCGGGCGGACGGATGCCGTCTTTGTACGGTGACCGATCAAAGTATGGCCCGGGCGGGGGCGGGTGTCAAGCGCGAGATGGGCGCTGCGGAGGGATCGCCGTCACGTGCGCCGGCGCACGCGCCTTCCGCCGACTGTCCCGGTCGGGTTGACGGCCCGCATGTTCTCGGCGTATGTTCGCCATCTTATGATACCAGCCATTCAATCGCGAGACGCCGCGCACGCACGGCCACTCCGACACCGCCACCTGGCACTCGCGCTGCTAGCCGCTGCGCTCCTCGGCTCCGGCTGCGCGGACGACGATGCGGTGGCGCCCCCGCCGGCGGATGAAGGCCGGATGGTGGCCGGGACCGTGCGGCTGCGCTCGCAAGCCGAGGTCGACAGCCTGCGCGGCGTGACGTTCGTCGGCGGCGCGCTCTACATCGGCCCAAGCACCGACATCACGGACCTCGGCGCGCTGCGGGACCTCCGGACGGTCGCGACGGGCGTGGCCATCGAGGGCAACGAGCTGCTGACTGGACTTGCCGGACTGGGCGGACTCGAATCGGCGCGCAGCGGGCTCGTCATCCGTGGCAACCCCGTCCTGCAGGATCTGGAGGCGCTGGCGGGAGTCGCGGACGCACGATTCATCGAAATCGTCGATTGTCCTTCGCTGACCGATCTGGCCGGCTGCCCGCAGTCGGCCTCCGTCGATCAGGTGCGCCTGGCGAACCTGCCTGCGCTGTCAGATCTGTCGGCGATGGCCGGCCTGACGGCGACGACCCAGCTGGATCTGCGGGGGCCCCTGGGTGGGGCCGATCTCTCGCCGCTGGGCGGACTGCCGATGCTCCACGGACTCCTGCTGCAGGAGATCGACGGGCTCGCATCGCTGACGCAGATCGGCGCGCCGCCGGGCCTCGCGGCGCTGACGCTGATCGGGCTGGACGACCTGACCGGCCTGGAGGGCGCCGCAGCGCTGACGGGGCTGACCTTTCTGTCCGTGCAGGATTGTGCGCATCTGACAAGCATGGCAGGACTGGCCCAGCTGCCCGCGCTCACGAACCTTGGACTCACTCGGCTGCCGGCGCTGGCCACGCTGGAGAATCTGGGCGGGATCACGATCCGTTCGCTGCAACTCGTGGAGCTGGACGCCCTGGGTTCCCTGGACGGGTCCGCGCCGCTGCCGGCGCTGACCGACCTGACGGCGGCGGCCTGTCCGCAGTTGACCGGGCTGACGGGCCTGGCCGGGATGGCGCCTTCGTTGCAGCGGCTGTACCTGGCGGACCTGCCCGCCCTGGTGTCGCTCAACGCCGGCGGTGCGCTCGACAGCCTCGTGACGCTTGAACTGGATGGGTGTGCCATGTTGTCCGGCCTGGCGGACCTGCCGGCGCTGCCGTCGCTGACGAACCTGTCGCTCCGCCGTCTGGCGTCGCTGAGCGACGTTGCGGGCTTCCCGCCCGTCGCTCCGACGGCCACGGTGTACATCGCGGATATGACGTCGCTGACGTCGCTGGCGGGCCTGGCGGGCCTGACGACCTGTCGACGGCTGAGCGTGGAGAACTGCGACGCCTTGGCTTCGCTGGCGGGGTTGGGCAGCTTGGACACCGTCAGCGAACGACTTCGGTTCCAGGGGAACGCGATCCTGACGGACCTCGCGGACCTCGCGCCGCAGATCGGGGTCGGCCGGGTCGAGTTCTTCGACAACCCGCTCCTGGACCAGTGCGCGCTGTTGAGCCGACTGTCGACCTGGACCGTCGCGGTCACCGTCTATGTGGCCGGCAATGGGCCGTGTCTCGGTGCACCGGCTCCCGCGACGAGCTGGCGCGGCTGGTGAAGACGCCCCGGTAGCACAGGCATCGCTCCGATCGCTTGCGCCGGCGCAAGTCGCACGCGTCCGCGCCCGTTCCGCTACCTGTCGGCGTCGGCGCCCATCCACAGCCGCCCGCCCACGACTGTCGCCGTCACCTTCATCCCCAGCAGCTCCTTCGCCTCGCCCCCCACCGGATCCCCGTCCAGCACCACGAGGTCCGCCCGGTAGCCCGGCGCGACAACGCCCAGCTGGTCCTCGGCGAACGCCGCCCAGGCCCCGCCCGCCGTGTAGAGCCACAGCGCGGTGCGGGCGTCGACCGCCTCCTCGGGGCGCCAGCCGCCGATGGGCGTGCCGTCCGGGTGCATGCGCGTACGCGCAGCGTACAGCCCTTCCAGCGGCTCGACCTTCTCGACGGGGAAGTCGGTGCCGTAGCACAGGTGCGCGCCGGTCTTCAGCAGCGACTGCCAGGCGTAGGCGCCCTTCAGGCGCTCTGCGCCCAGCCGCTCGTCGGCCCAGTCCATGTCCGAGGTGCAGTGCACCGGCTGCATCGCGGCGATCACGCCCAGCTTCGCGAAGCGGGGGATGTCGGCGGGGTCCAGGATCTGCGCGTGCTCGACGCGCCAGCGCGCATCGCGCGGCTTCAACTCGCCCAGCACCTCTTCGTACAGGTCCAGCACCAGGCGGTTGCCGCCGTCGCCGATCGCATGCGTGCAGACCTGGAAGCCGGCGCCGCCGAGCGTGCGCATCACCCAGCGCAGGTGGTCCGCGTTGGTGACCGCCAGGCCGCGGTGGCCGGGCTGGTCGCTGTAGTCGCCCAGCAGCAGGGCGCCGCGGCTGCCCAGGGCGCCGTCGGCGTAGAGCTTGACCGCGCGCAGCGAGAGCATGCCGTCGTCGCTGGTCCAGGGTCCGGCCTGCAGGGCCGCGGCCAGCGTGGCGGCCTCGTCGTCGTACATCGCGTGCACGCGCACACCCAGGTCGCCGGCGGCGGCCAGCTCCTTCATCAACTGCGCGCGCTCCCAGGACACGCCCGCGTCGTGCACCGAGGTCACGCCCAGGCGCAGGCAGTGCTCGGCGGCCAGGCGCAGGCGGCGGCGCACCTCGGGCTCGTCCGGCGCGGGGATCGCCGCGGTGACCAGTGACACCGCGTTGTCGATGAGCACGCCCGTCGGCTCGCCCTGCGCGTCGCGCAGGATGGAGCCACCGGCCGGGTCGGGTGTGGCCGCCGTCACGCCGGCCAGCGCCAGCGCCGCGGTGCTGGCCCAGGCGGCGTGGCCGTCGACCCGCCGCAGCAGCACCGGTCGCTTGCCGGCCACGCGATCGAGCATCTCGCGGTGCGGGTACTCCTTCACCGGCCAGTCGTTCTGGTCCCAGCCGCGGCCCTCCAGCCAGCCGCGGCCGGGGTTGACGGCGGCGGCCTCCTTCACGCGCGCGACCGCGTCCTGGACCGTGGCGGTGCCGCGCAGGTCGATCTCGGCCAGCGCCTTGCCCAGCCCGTAGAGATGAGCGTGGCTGTCGATGAAGCCGGGTATGATCGTGCCGCCCTTGACGTCGATCACGCGCGCAGCGGGCGCGGCCAGGGCCTTGGCGCCGGCCTCATCGCCCACGTAGAGGATGTGGCCGCCGCCCACGGCCACGGCGGTGGGGGCGGGCACGGGCTCCACCTCGAGCATGGTCAGCACCCGGCCGCCGTGCAGGATGAGGTCGGCGCGGTCGGGCTGGGTCATGGCATCCTCGCTGGCGATGGCGGCGGACACGAGCAGCGCGGCCAATGTGGCCAGTGCGCGCGGCGACGGCTTGGTCATGTGCGGGGCGTCCTTTCGCGGGCAGTTCGGCACCGGCCGAGGCTTCACGGCGCGGCCCCGGCATTGTACATTGGCCGCTGCACGCAGCCAACCTCCACGACCACGGGAGCGCGACCCATGCAGCCCATCGAACAGACCGGTGCCTTCTACCTGGGCCGCCGCTACGACGCGGTGGCCGGCGCCCCGAGCGGCGACCTGGTCATGTACGACGCCCGCGACCTGACCACCCATGCGGTCATCGTCGGCATGACCGGCTCGGGCAAGACGGGCCTGGGCATCTCACTGCTGGAGGAGGCGGCGATCGACGGCGTGCCGGCGATCATCATCGACCCCAAGGGCGACATCGCGAACCTGGCGCTCACCTTCCCGGACCTGGCCGCGGGCGACTTCGCGCCGTGGCTGGACCCGGAAGAGGCGCGGCGGCAGGGCCTGGAGCCGGCCGCGCACGCCGAGGCCGTGGCCGCGCGCTGGCGGCAGGGTCTGGGCGAGTGGGGGCAGGACGGCGCGCGCATCGCCCGCCTGAAGGCGGCCTGCGCGGTCACCGTGTTCACGCCCGGCTCCACGGCGGGAGAGCCCGTCTCGATCCTGGCCTCGCTGCAGGCACCCGCCGGCGGCTTCGCCGCGCAGGAGGAGGCGCTGCGCGAACGCATCCGCGGCACGGTGGGCGCCCTGCTGGGGCTGGCGGGCGTGGACGGCGACCCGGTGCGCAGCCCGGCGCACATCTTCCTGGCGACGATCATCGAGCACTTCTGGCAGCAGGCGCAGGACGTGCAGCTGGCCGACCTGATCCGGGCGCTGCAGGAGCCGCCGGTGCGCACGTTCGGCGTCTTCGACGTCGACACGTTCTTCCCGGCGGCCGAACGCCGCGATTTGGCGCTGGCGCTCAACGGCCTGATGGCCGCGCCCGGCTTCGCGGCCTGGCTGCAGGGCACGCCGCTGGATATCGACACGCTGCTGGGCTCGGGCGACGGGCGGCCGCGGCACGCGGTGATGAGCATCGCCCACCTGGACGACGCGCAGCGCATGTTCTTCGTGACGCTGCTGCTGGAGGCGTTGCTGGCCTGGTCGCGGCGGCAGGCGGGCACGTCCAGCCTGCGCGCCGTGCTCTACATGGACGAGCTGTTCGGCTTCATGCCGCCCACGGCCAACCCGCCGTCGAAGGTGCCGTTGCTGACGCTGCTCAAGCAGGCGCGCGCCTCGGGCCTGGGCGTGGTCCTGGCCACGCAGAACCCGGTGGACCTGGACTACAAGGGCCTGGCCAACGCCGGTACCTGGTTCATCGGCAAACTGCAGACCGAGCGCGACAAGGAGCGCATGCTCGAGGGGCTGGCTGCCGCGCAGGCCGGCGCCTCGGCCGATCCGGCGCAGCTGTCGGCGATGATCGGCGGGCTGAAGTCGCGCGTCTTCCTGCTGCACAACGTGCACGAGCCGGCGCCGGTGCTGATGCACACGCGCTGGACGCTGAGCTACCTGGGTGGGCCACTGACGCGGGAGCAGATCCGCAGGCTGGGGGGCGGCTCCGGACTTGCGCCGGCGCAAGCGGCGGCCGCGGCGATGCCGCCGGTCGGCGCGCCAGCCATGGCCGCAGGTCCGGGCGCGCCCGGACTTGTGCCGGCGCAAGGCGCCGCCGCCGGCGGCGAGCCCTCGCCCGTGGCCCCCGCCCTGCCCGCCTCGGTGCCGCAGGCCTTCCTGCCCGCTGCCGGCGCCGCGCCGGTGTACGAGCCGCTGCTGGCCGGCCTGGCCACCGTCGCCTTCGTCGATCTCAAGCGCGGCCTGGCCGCCGAGCGGGAGGTGGCCCTGGCGCTGCCGGCGGGCGCCGCCACGCTGGTGGCCGACTGGACGAAGGCCGAACCCCTGGCCGCCACGACCGCGGATCTGGCGGCGCAGCCGGCCGCCGGGGCGCGCTTCCTGCCGCTGCCGCGCGGGTGGGACGGCGCCGCGTTCCACAAGGCGGCCGCCAAGGGCCTGGTCGACCACCTGTACCAGCGCGAGCGCCTGGAGGTGCTCGAATTGCCGCTGTTGAAGCTGGTGGGCGAGCCGGGCGAATCGCGCGACGCGTTCCTGAACCGCGCGCGCCTGGCCGCGCGCGAGAGGCGCGACGCCGAGGTCGACAAGCTGGACGCCGCCATGCAGGTGAAGCTCACCCGCCTGGAGACGAAGCAGCAGGCCGAGCAGCGCGACCTGGCCGAGGACCAGGCCGAACTGGCCGCGCGCAAGCAGGAGGAGATGCTCTCGGCCGGCGAGAGCCTGCTGGGCATGTTCGGCGTCCTGGGGCGCAAGCGCTCGCCGGGGCTGGCCACGGCCGCCCGCAAACGGCGGATGACCGCGCGCGCAGCCGAGGACATCGCCGAGTCGCAGGCGCAGCTGGCTGCCGTCACGGCCGAGTTGGAGCGGTTGCGCGCCCAGCTGCAGGCCGACGTTGCCGCGATCAACGCCAAGTGGGAGCAGGCGCTGGCCCAGGTCACCACGCGCGAGGTGGCGCCGCGCCGCACCGACGTCCAGCCGGCATTCTGCGGCCTCCTCTGGCGCCCGGCCGGCGGCGTCCGGGCGTGAACGCGACACGGCGCAGCGCCGGTGGCAATGGCGATCTGGCGGGACAGGTCCTGGACGCCACGCGCGTGCTCAGTGCGGCGGTTGACCGCTGCCGATTCCCGGCGCCCGTGGCCCACGTCTACAACCCGCTCGCGTACGCTTGGCCCCTGCACGAGCAGTACGTGCGCCGCTGGGGGGCCACGCCGCGGCGCGTCCTGTTGCTGGGCATGAACCCCGGCCCATGGGGCATGGCCCAGACCGGTGTGCCCTTCGGCGAAGTGGCCGCGGTGCGCGACATCCTCGGGCTGGACGCGGCCGTGGGGCGCCCGGCGCGCGAGCACCCCAAGCGCCCCGTGCAGGGCCTGGCCTGTGCGCGCTCGGAGGTCAGCGGCCGGCGCCTGTGGGGGTTCTTCGCGGCGCACTGCGGCGGCGCCGAGGGCTTCTTCGCCGACCATTTCGTGCTGAACTACTGCCCGCTGGTCTTCATGGAGGAGTCCGCGCGCAACCTCACGCCGGACAAGCTGCCGGCCGGCGTGGCCGGCCCGCTGTTCGAAGCCTGCGACGGCTGGTTGCGGCAGGTCATTGCCCTGTACGGGCCGCAGTGGGTCGTGGGCGTCGGCGGGTTCGCGCGCAAGAAGCTGGACCTGCTCCTGGCCGACCAGACGGCGGCCCCCCGCCGGGCGACCCTCCTGCACCCCAGCCCCGCCAGCCCGGCGGCCAACCGTGGCTGGGAGGCTGCGGCGCTGACGCAGTTGCGGGAACAGGGTGTCTGGGGTTGACCCGCCTGTCGTGTAATATCCTTTCAATTAAACACTTACGCGATATCATGAAATCTTGAGCAAAGAAATCTAGAAATTTTCTGCCGGTTTTGCCGTGGGACGTCGCTTAACCACATATCGAATGGTGGGGGTCATGGAGGCGATCCGTTAATTGGGGGGCGACCAGTAAGAGTGTGGTGACTTGATAGTCGCCGCGGTCCTGCGACCGCCGCAAGGGTTTGGGCCCGGCTGGAACGGCGCTGCGTGTTGGGCGAGCATGCACGTCGGCATCGGCCGGGTCCTGCGTTTGCCCGCAGGCGACGCGGGCCGGCAGTCCCCCACCTGAAGCGTGTCATGCCGCCCCAAGTGGGGCCGGAACGGGTCGTTTTGGTGCTTGCGGCCACCACCCCGATCCGTTACAACTCTAAGCCAGTAAGGGGCTCCGAGCCACTGCCCATTGCTCCGGGCGGCGTTCCGCAGCACGTCGGCACGGGCCGCAGGCACTCGCCTGCCGGGGATCTGCGCGTATCGTCCCAGCCCAGAGGGAGGATGGCATGGCGGATTTGAGCCGGTTTCTCATTCCCGTCAGCCCGGACCGGCCGTCCGGCATCGACCTGCGCCTGGTCGCGGGTGACCTGACCTTCAGCACCTTGGACGAGATGCGGCGCGAGGTGGACCCGCGCCTGGATCTCGGCGGCGAAGCCAAGTCCGCGGACTGGCGCGGCGTCTCGCTCCTGTGCGAGAAGCTGCTCACCGAGAAGACCAAGGACCTCCAGCTGGCGGCCATCTACACGCAGGCGCTGGTCCGGCAGCACGGGTTCGAGGGCCTGGACACAGGCTTGCGGCTCGTGCACGGATTGCTGGAAGCGTTCTGGGATACCCTGTATCCGGGCTGCGATGAACAGGAGATCGTCGAGCCCATTCGCGCCCGACCGTTGTCGTGGCTCGGCTCCTCGCGCGATTTCCTGGCGGCCGTCAAGCGGGTGCCGCTCTCCGAGCCCGTCGGCGGGACGCCCCGGTGCTGGTTCGACTACGAACAGGCGCAGCGCCTGGACAGCGCCAGCCTGAAGTCCGACCGCAGCAAACACAACGAACTGCTCGAGATGGGCCTGGTGACGACCGCGGCCTGTTACGACTCGGTCGCGGCCACGCCAGCCGAGCGCCTGGCGGCGACCCTGAGCCGCCTGCAGTCGTGCCAGGATGCCCTGGCCGAATTGTCGGCGCTCTGCGCCGCGAAGTTCCGGGAGAGCGGTCCGTATTTCGGCGATCTGAGTGGGTTGTTTGACGACATGCGGGAGTTTCTCGTGGGCGCGGCGCCGGCACCGGTGGCCGCCCCGGCGGCCGTCGCCGATGCCGCCGGTGGCGATGCGGTGACCGCGAGCGGCGGCGGCGCCGCCGCCGACGCCGGTCCCATCGCGTCCCGCGACGATGCCTACCGGCGCGTTCGCGAGGTGGCCGAGTTCCTGCGGCGCACCGAACCGCACAGCCCGGTGCCCGCGCTGCTGGACCGCGCCGTGCGCTGGGGCGGCATGAGCTTCGAGAGTCTCTTCGACGACGTCGTGAAGAACAACGACGTCCGCGTGCAGACGAAGGACCTGTTGGGGCTGTCCAGGCCCCAGGACTGAGCCACGAGCGGTTGATCGGCCAGGCAAACCCCAATCGGGAGGCTACCCATGGGCAATGAGAGTGTGTACGGCAAGAAAGAGCGGGTCCGCCCGCCGCGGGTCCATATCAGCTACGAGGTCGACCTCAACGGCGCCATGCAGATGAAGGAGCTGCCGTTCGTGGTGGGCGTCATGGCGGACCTGTCGGGCAATCCGGCCGTTCCGCTGCCCAAGCCGATGGACCGCAAGTTCACCGACATCGACCGCGACAACTTCGATGACATCCTCGGCAGCATGAAGCCGCGGCTGGCCTACAAGGTGGAGAACAAGCTCGCGGACGACGGCAGCGAGCTGTCCGTCGAGTTGAACTTCTCGAAGATGTCCGATTTCTCGCCCGATGCCGTCGTGCGCCAGGTCAAGCCCCTGAACGACCTGATCGAGGTGCGTACCAAGCTCAAGGCGCTGCTGAGCCGGACGGAAGGCAACGACCGGCTCGAGGAACTGCTGGAAGCGATCATGGAGAATTCCGAGATGCGGGACAAGCTGAAGGGTGTGCTGGGCGCCGAGGGCCCGGGCGCGGGCCAGGAGGATTAGCGTCATGGCGGATTCCAAGAAAGCGAAGCCCAAGCCGGTGAATGAAGTCGTCGGGCTGGACGGCGCCGGCATCCTTGAAGAGATGCTCGAGACCGGCATCAAGTCACGGGACGAGGCCGGTCGTGCCTACGGGCAGGACCTGATCAAGACCCTGGTCGAGCAGCTGCTGGATCCCGGCACGGTCGTGGCCAAGGGCGTGACGCGCACGGTGAACCAGCGGATCGCCGCCATCGACGCGCTGGTCTCGCGCCAGCTCAACGAGGTCATGCACCATCCGGACTTCCAGAAGCTGGAAGCTTCGTGGCGCGGACTGAACCAGCTGGTGATGGGTTCGGAGACCGGCGAGACCATGAAGATCCGCGTCCTGAACATCAGCAAGAAGGACATGCTGCGGGACTTCCAGGCTGCCTCCGAGTTCACCGAGAGCGCCCTGTGGAAGAAGATCTACGAGAACGAGTTCGGTCAGTACGGCGGTGACCCCTACGGCTGTCTCGTGGGCGACTACGAGTTCGGCAAGGGGCCACAGGACATGGAACTGCTCGAGCACATGTCGACGGTGGCGGCGGCGGCGCACGCGCCGTTCGTGTCGGCCGCGGGGGCCCCGATGTTCGGCCTGGAGAGCTTCACCGAACTGCCGAACCCGCGCGACCTGGCCAAGATCTTCGACAAGAGCAATCCCGAGAACACGAAATGGCTGTCGTTCCGCGAATCGGAGGACTCGCGCTTCGTGTGCCTGCTGGTGCCGCACGTCCTGGGCCGTCTGCCCTACGGAAGCGCCACCGTGCCCACGGAGACGTTCGACTTCGAGGAGGATGTGGACGGCCAGGACCACCACAAGTACCTGTGGACGAACGCGGCCTACTCCTTTGCCGGCCGCCTGACATCGGCGTTCGCCAAGCACCATTGGTGCGTGGCCATCCGTGGCCCTGAGGGCGGCGGACTGGTGGAGGGGCTGCCCATCCACGTCTTCAAATCCCGCGAGGGCGACGTGGGCGCCAAGTGCCCCACCGAGATCCTGATCCCCGAGACACGCGAGAACGAGCTGTCGGAACTGGGATTCATCGCGCTCTGCAACTGCAAGAACACCGATTACGCCGCGTTCTTCGGCGGCAATTCGGTGCAGAAGCCGAAGAAGTACAAGGAGAAGGAGCACACGGCCAACGCCGACCTCTCCCGCAAGATTCCCTACCTCATGGCCACGTCACGCATCGCGCACTACCTGAAGTCGATCTGTCGCGACAAGGTGGGCTCGTTCGCGTCGCGCATCGAGATCGAGAAGTTCCTCAACAGCTGGATCAACAACTACGTCCTGGACCAGGATGAGGCCACGCAGGAGCAGAAGGCCAAGTACCCATTGCGCGAAGCGCGCATCGAGGTGACGGAGGACAAGGCGGCGCCTGGCAACTACAAGGCGATCGCCTATCTGAAGCCGCATTTCCAGCTGGAGAAGCTGGATGTGTCGCTGCGGTTGGTGGCTGATTTGCCGGGCGCGGCCAAGTAGACGGCGCGGCCGCGGCTGCGCGGTCGACACAGTGGACGCGTCCATACTGTGGACCGAACGGAAAGGACGGGAGTCATGTTCGATGCCTATCTGCAGATCGACGGCGTGCCGGGCGAATGCACCGCCGCCGGCTTCGAGGGAATGATCGAGATCCAGAGCTTCAGCCACGGCGTGTCGCAGTCGGCCAGCATCTCGGCGTCGACCGCGGGCGGCGCGACGTCAGGTCGCTGCAGCCACCAGGACTTCACCATCACCAAGGAACTGGACAAGGCCTCGCCTCTGCTGGCCACGCGGTGCTGCCTGGGCACGCATATCCCGACGATCACGCTGACGCTGACGCGGGCCGGAGGCGGCCAGCACGTGCCCTACATGGAGTACAAGCTGTCGAATTCGATCATCTCGTCGGTTTCCATCGGCGGCGGCACCGGTTCGTTCCCGACCGAAGCCATCAGCTTCAACTACGGCAAGATCGAGTGGACCTACACGCAGCAGAAGCGTGCGGACGGCGGCGGCGGCGGCAAGGTGGCCGGCAGTTGGAACCTGGAGAAGAACGCGGAGAAGTGATGGACCTGCAGGCGCAACTCGACGGCGGTCACCTGGCGGAGGCGATCTCCGACGGGGTGGCCGCCGTCAAGGCGAGCCCCGGCAACGCGGACCTGCGTTACCGGCTGTTTGCCGTGCTGTGCTTTGCCGGCGAGTTGCACCGGGCCCGCAAGCAACTGGCGGCGCTTGATGTGGGCGACCCTGAACTGTCTCGCGTGCAGGCGATCTATGTCAATCTCCTGGCGTCGGAACAGGAGCGGCGTGCCGTGTTCCACCACGGGGCGCAGCCGCTGTTGCCGGGCGAACCGCCTCCACACCTGACCCGGCGCCTGGCCGCATTGGCGGCCGCCGGGCGCGGCGAACACGCGCAGGCCGTCGACCTGGTCGAGGAATCGATCGCGCTGCAGCCCGAGCTGGCCGGTCGCCTGAACGGGTCGCCGCTGGGCTCGCTACGCGACCTTGACGATCACCTTGGTTCGTTCCTGGAGGTGTTCGCCGGCGGTCGCTACCTGTGGCTGCCCTGGGAGAGGATCGGGACGCTCGAGGTGTCGGCCCCCACGCACCTGCTGGACCTGCTCTGGCTGCCGGCGCGCCTGACCGACCAGGGCGGATTGACGTCCTCGATCCACCTGCCGGTCCTCTACGAAGGGAGCTGGCAGGGCGGGGATGCACGGTGCGCCACCGGCCGGCTGACGGAGTGGTTCGACGGCGGCGGCGGCCTGCTGCGGGGGCGGGGTCAGCGTCTGCTGGGCTGGTCGTCGCCGGCGGGGGACGTGGCGGACCTGCCGGTGCTCGAACTGCGCACGCTCGAACTGGGCGCCGCGCCATGAGGTGGCGCCATGGGCGACCGCTCGACCGCTGACGTTCTCCGGCACTCGGTGCTCGATCGCATCGCGCAGGGGGGTGCGCCCGGTGTCGAGATGCGGATCGGGTTCCGCGAGCTGCTGACGGCCGTCCGGCGCGACATCGAGTGGCTGTTGAACACGAAGTGCACGCTTCCGTACGATCTGACGCATTTGCCGGAAACGCGCGACTCCATCGTCAACTACGGGCTGCCCGACTTCTCGCACTACAGCGGATCCTCGCCGGCGGACTGTCAGCGGATCTGTGGACTCGTGACGCAGACCCTGCGGCGGTTCGAGCCGCGGTTGGCCCCCGGTTCGATCCGCGTCGAGTACCTGGTGCCGACCGAACGCCTGTCGCCGACGGCGCGTTTCCGCATCCACGGCCTGCTCCATGTGGACCCGGTCAGGGAGCCCGTGGTGTTCGACACCGAGATCGAGATGGACACCGGTTCGGTGCAGGTGAAAGCCGACCAGTAGCGCGGGCCGGAGTCGGCCGCGCGGGGAACCCCAGCCTTCAGGTGGACCGCGGATGCGCGATCGGCTGCTGCACTGCTACGAGAAGGAGCTGCGCTTCATCCGCCGCCAGCTGGTGGATTTCGCCGAGAGCTATCCGGCCATCGCCAGCCAGCTCCTGTTGGAGCCGGACAAGTGCGAGGATCCCCACGTCGAACGCCTGATCGAGGCCTTCGCCATGATGGCCGCGCGCGTGCAACTGCGCCTGGACGACGATTTCCCCGAGATCACCACCGCGCTGCTGGGTCTGCTGCAGCCGGAGCTGCTGGCGCCGATGCCGTCGACCACCGTGGTCCAGTTCACCGGCGACCCTGACCGTGCGCACGCCACGACCGGCACGAGGATCCCGCGGCACAGCCAGATCCACACGCCGCCGGTCAAGGGCGCGCGCTGCCGCTTCCGGACCTGTTACCCCGTGACTCTGTGGCCCATCGAGGTGACCGCGGTGGGTGTCGTCGCGCTGGACCGCGGCAATCCCCTGTGCCCGCCTGCGGCCGTGGCCGCTCTCCGCGTCGAACTGGCGACCATGGGCGCGCAGCGCTTCTCCGAATTGCCGCTGGAGCAGGTGCGGTTCTTCTTCGACGGCAACGCCGCCGTCGCCAACCGTCTGTACGAACTGATGTTCCGCCAGCCGTTGGGCGTCATCGTGCGGCCGGGCCGGGGCGACCTGGAGGCCTCGCGCGTGGGCGATGACGCGCGCTTCCTGTCGCCCACGCACCTGCGTCCAGTGGGCTTCGGGGCCGACGAGGGCCTGGTCGACGACGCGCGGACCTCGCACCTGGGACACCGGCTGCTGCGCGAGTACTTCCTGTTCCCGGACAAGTTCCTCTTCGGCGAGATCACGGGTCTGACGCCGGCGACGCTGGCTACGGTCGGTGCGAAGCTGGAGCTGCTGATCCTGCTGGATCGCCTGCCGCTCGACCTGGAAGCCAGACTGGGCCCGGAAAACCTCAAACTGGGCTGCACGCCGGCGGTGAACCTGTTCCCGCACCAGGCCGAGCCCGTCACGCTGCGCCAGACCGAGGCGGAGTATCGCGTGGTTCCCGACTTCCACGTGCCGCTGGCGTACGAGGTCCACAGCATCCGGCGCGTGGAGGCGCTGAGCGCGAGCACGGGGCAGGTGCGCGAGTTCCGGCCGTTCTTCGGGCTGCGCCACGGCGATCCGCGCGAAGGCGAGGTGGCGTTCTGGCATGCGGCGCGGCGGCCCTCCGGTCGCAAGCTGGACTCCGGTACGGAGGTGGACCTCTCGCTGGTCGATCCCCGCGGGGAGCCGCCCGCGCTGACGCCGGGCGATACGCTCGTCGTACACATCGTGGCCAGCAACCGCGATCTGCCGGCGGAACTGCCGCTGGGCACGCGCGGCGGCGAGTTCCAGATCGAGGGCCAACCTGGCATCGACCGCATCCGCACGTTGCGCAAGCCGACGGCGGCGGTTCGCCTGCCCGGCGGCCAGGAGATCCTGTGGCGGCTCGTGTCGGTGCTCAGCCTCAATCACCTGTCGCTGCTCGAACTGCTGGACGACGGTCGCAGCCACCAACCGGGCGGCCCCATGGCCTTCCGCGAGCTGATGGCCCTGCTGGACTTCGCCGACTCGGCGGTCACGCGGCAGCGGATCGCCGGATTGGTCGGGCTGGACTGGCGACGCGTGTTGCGGCAGATCGCCACGTCCGAAGGTCGGCTCCTGACCCGCGGTCTGGAGATCACGCTGCACCTGGACGAGGACCACTACACCGGCAGCAGCGCCTTCATGTTCGCATCCGTGCTCGAGCGCTTCCTGGCCTACTACACCTCGATCAACTCCTTCACGCAGACGGCGGCCACGATCCGGAAGCGGGAGGAGGTGTTGAAGCGATGGCCACCACGAGCGGGAGAGGCGCTGATCATCTGAGCGGTGACCGGCGCGGCGCCCACGCCGGGAGCGAAGCGGCCTCGCTGGTCGCGTCCGAAGGCTGGCGCTTCTCGTTCTACCAGGCCGTGCGCCAGCTGCAGTTGGCACACCCGGAGAGGGAGCCCGTGGGCACCGGGGACGACCCCGCCCGCGAGGCCATCTGTTTCACCAGCCGCGTTTCGATGGCTTTCGCGCCCAGCGACGTCCACGACGTCAGGGAGACGGACGGACGCTACGAGATGTCCGTGGCCTTCATGGGCGTGGCAACGCCGGCCAGCTTCGGCTCGCTGCCCATTCCCTACAGCGAGTTCGTCCTCGAACAGGTGCGCGACAAGAACTTCGCGCTGCGCGACTTCCTGAACGCATTCAACCATCGCCTGGTGTCGCTGCTCTACCGCGCCTGGGAGAAGAACCGGTTTCCCGTCGTCTACGAGCGTACAGGGCCGGGTCGAACCAGCCTGTTCGAGCGGATGGCGCTGTCGCTGGCCGGCCTGGGCACGCCGGCGCTCTGGGGGAAGCTGGTCGTCGACGACCGCGCGCTGCTGGGCCGCAGTCACGCGCTGGGCGGCCGCGGGATCTCGGCCCTGGCCCTGGCCGACCTGGTGCAGGACTACTTCGGTGTGCCGGCGACCATCGAGCAGTTCGTGCCCGCCTGGTACCTGATCGACGACAGCGAGATCTGCCGCCTGGGCCAGCAGTCCTGTCACCTGGGCCAGGACACCTGCCTGGGCGCGCGTGCGCGCATGGCGCAATCGCGATTCAGGGTTCGGCTCGGGCCGCTCGACTGGAGTCAGATGGCGGACTTCCTGCCCCACGGCACCGCCTACCCGGAGTTGTGCGAGATCAGCGCCTTGGCCACCGGACCGCAGTTCGACTTCGATCTGGACTTGAGGCTGGCACCCGACAGCGTGCCGCCGCTGCGCCTGGGCGTTGCCGACGACCATGGAGCGCCGTGGCTGGGCTGGTCGACCTGGTTGGCAGGGTCGACACGACTGGACGAAGCCGGCGACGGCACGTGCCACGTGATCATCGACGGAGAAGCGGCGTCCGACCTCAGGTCGACGTGATTCCACATGCCGCCTGCGGGAGGCGGCCGGCGAGAGGATAGTCGATGCGCATCGATCTGAAATCCCTCATCGGGAAGCTGACCGAAACGAGTCGCCGCGGCCTGGAAGGCGCGGCCGGTCTCTGCCTGTCGCACACGAACTACGACGTGGAGATGGAGCATTGGCTGACGAAGCTGCTGGAGGGCGCCGACGGTGATCTGGCGCGCCTTCTCCGTCACGCCGGAGTCGACCCGGACCGCGTCCTGCACGGTCTGCAGCGCGGCATCGAGCAGTACAAGAGAGGCAACGGTGGCAAGCCCCAGTTGGCACCCGCCATCGAGGACATGGCTCGCAACGGCTGGCTGCTGGCTTCGGTGAACTACCAGGCTTCGCGGGTGCGCTCGGGCGTCCTGTTCCTCGCCTGCCTGAGCGAGCGCTCGTTGCGCCGACAGCTCCTGGAGTCGTGTCCCGAGCTGAAGGATCTGGCGGTCGACGACCTCATCGCCGATCTGCCCCGGATCGTCGCCGGTTCGCCCGAGGATCGCGAGGTCTTCAGCGCCGACCGCACGGTCGGTCGCGAGCCGGACCTCCGGTCCGGAGGCGCCGGTACCCCGTCGCTGGACCAGTTCACGGTCGACCTGACGGCCGATGCCAGGGCCGGCAGGATCGATCCCGTGCTGGGTCGTGACCCGGAGATTCGGCAGATCATCGACATCCTGACCCGCCGTCGGCAGAACAACCCCATCCTGACCGGCGAGGCCGGCGTGGGCAAGACCGCGGTGGTCGAGGGTTTCGCGCTGCGCATCGTCGCCGGTGACGTTCCGCCCGTGCTGCGTAACGTGGCCCTGCGGAGTCTCGATCTCGGCCTCCTGCAGGCCGGCGCCGGCGTGAAGGGCGAGTTCGAGAACCGTCTCAAGCAGGTGATCGAGGAGGTGCGCTCGTCCGCGCAGCCCATCATCCTGTTCATCGACGAAGCCCACACGCTGATCGGCGCCGGCGGGCAGGAAGGCCAGAACGACGCCGCCAACCTGCTCAAACCCGCGCTGGCGCGCGGCGAACTGCGCACGGTAGCGGCCACGACCTGGGCGGAGTACAAGCGGTACTTCGAGAAGGACCCGGCGCTGACGCGACGCTTCCAGGTCATCAAGGTGGAGGAGCCGGATGAACTGTCCGCAGTCAAGATGATGCGCGGCGTGGCGGCGAAGCTCGAGCAGCACCACGGCGTGCGGATCCTCGATGACGCCGTTCGCGAGTCGGTGCGCCTCAGCCACCGCTACATCCCGGCCAGGCAGCTGCCGGACAAGTCGGTCAGCGTGCTCGATACGGCCTGCGCGCGCGTGGGCATCGGGCGCAGCGCGACGCCTGCCGCCGTGGAGGACCTGCGACGCGCCCTGGCCGCGCAGCAGGCCGAGATCCGCGTCCTGGAACGGGAAGCCGCCCTGGGCACGGACCACGCGGCGCGGCTGACGGAACTCGCCACCGAGAAAGGCGAGGCGAACGCGCGGCTGGCAGCTCTGGAAACGCGCTGGCGCCAGGAACTGGCGATGGTCGATGATATCGTTGCGCTTCGCGATCAGTTGGAGCAGGCGGCTTCGCCGGCCGCCGGTGCGGGCGACGGAGCGAGCGCCGCGCCGGTGCCGGCCGCCGAGGTGGCGCGAATGAGGGCGCAACTCGACGCCAAGAGACTCGAGTTGCGGTCGCTGCAGGGCGAGGTGCCGCTGGTGCAACACGAGGTGGATGGCCAGACCATCGCCGAGGTGATCGGCGGCTGGACCGGCATCCCGGTCGGGCGCATGGTGGCCGACGAGATCCAGACCGTGTTGGGCCTGGCGCAGGTCCTGTGCCGGCGCGTGATCGGGCAGGACCATGCCCTGGAGGCGATCGCCCAGCGCATCCGCACCAGCCGCGCCAACCTGGACAATCCCCAACGCCCGGTCGGCGTCTTCCTGCTGGTGGGCCCCAGCGGCGTCGGCAAGACGGAATCCGCGTTGGCGCTTTCGGAAGTTCTGTACGGCGGCGAGCGCAACGTCATCACGATCAACATGTCGGAATATCAGGAGGCGCACACGGTCTCCAGTCTCAAGGGCGCGCCCCCCGGTTACGTGGGCTACGGCGAGGGCGGCGTGCTGACGGAAGCGGTGCGGCGGCGGCCCTACGCGGTGGTGCTGCTGGACGAGGTGGAGAAGGCCCATCCCGACGTAATGGAACTGTTCTTCCAGGTCTTCGACAAGGGCGTGCTGGAGGATGGTGAAGGGCGCGAGATCGATTTCAAGAACACGGTGATCCTCCTGACGAGCAACGTGGGCACGGACCTGACGATGAAGGTCTGCGCCGATCCCGAAACGCGACCGGAGCCGGGCGCGCTGGCCGAAGCCTTGCGGCCCGAGCTGCTGAAGGTGTTTCCCGCGGCGTTGCTCGGTCGCATGATCACGGTGCCGTACTACCCGCTGGACGATGTGGCCCTCAAGCAGATCATCGCGCTGCAGCTCGGCAAGATCCGCAAGCGCCTCGAACTGAACCACGGTGCCGAGCTGGTCTACGCCGATTCGCTGCTGGACGCCGTGGTGGCGCGCTGCACCGAGCCGCAGAGCGGCGCTCGCAACGTCGACCATATCCTGACTCGCAGCCTGCTGCCGGAGATCTCGACGGAGATCCTCGCCCGCATGGCCCGCGGCGAGCAGTTGCGACGCGTTCACGTCGGGCTGGACGCAAACGGGTCTTTCCGCTACGAACTGGAATGAGTGGGCCGGAAGCGCGTCGCCCCCGCAGCGGCCGGCCACGAACCGAGGAGCGGTCATCGCCATGAAGCAAGACGGACGGCTGTGCCGGATCACGACACCATTGGGTGCGGACGTGCTGTTCGTGCAGGAGTTGAACGGGCACGAGGGATTGTCCGAGCTGTTCCGCTACGATCTGGTGCTCATCGCCGCCGACGGTGGGCTGGACTTCAGTCGCATCGTCGGGAAGTCCGTGACGCTGTCGATCGACCTGGCGGACGGCAGCCAGCGCTACGTGAACGGCGTCGTGTCCCGATTCGCCCAGACCGGAGCGGACGCGCGGATGACGGTCTACCGCGCCGAGATCGTTCCGTGGCTGTGGCTGCTCACGCGGCGCAGCGACTGCCGGATCTTCCAGAACCTGAGCGTGCAGGAGATCGTCAGTGCGGTCTTCGACAAGCTCGGCTTCGCCGACTACGAGTTCAGCCTGAACGGATCCTACGATCCGCTGATCCATTGCGTGCAGTACCGCGAGACGGATTTCGACTTCGTGTCGCGATTGCTCGAGTCCGCGGGCATCTTCTACTATTTCCGGCACGAGGACGGCAAGCACACGCTGGTCCTGGCCGACGCTGCCAGCCATCACCAGGCGTTGCCCGAGCAGCCGATCGCCAAGCTCGAAGCCAGCCCGGGCGGCCAGGCCACGGAGGATCGCCTGGAGAGCTGGCGGGTGGAGCAGACGCTGCAGCCGGGCAAGTACGCGCTGAGCGACTACAACTTCATCGATCCCGGCACCGATCTCCTGGTGGGATCGTCGAGCGCCGTCACGGCCGGCACCAGGGACCTCTACGAGATCTACGACTACCCGGGCACCTACGTCAACCTGGGCGCCGAGACCGACGGCAAGCTGAGCAAGGGCGACAGGCACGTCCAGTTGGCCAGGGAGGAGGGGGACTGCCGGGCGATCATCCACCGTGGCACCGGTGGCTGCCGGGCCTTCCGCGCGGGCTACCGATTCGACCTGGAAGGACACAGCCGTGCCGGCTACGACACGAGCTACCTCCTGGTGCGAGTGGAGCATGAGCTGACGCAGCGCGGCGACCTGGTTTCGGGTACGGATTCGTCGACCGACTACCGAAACGCCTTCACCTGCATTCCGCACGCGGTCGCCTTCCGCCCGCGGCGAGCGACACGCAAGCCGAGGATGGCCGGACCGCAGACCGCCGTGGTGACCGGGCCGGCTGGCGAGGAGATCTACGTCGACAAGTACGGCCGCGTGAAGGTCCGCTTCCACTGGGACCGCGAGAGCAGCGGCGACGAGAACAGCTCGTGCTGGATCCGCGTCGCACAGAACCTGGCCGGTAAGGCCTGGGGCATGGTCTTTCATCCGCGCATCGGACAGGAAGTGGTCGTCGACTTCCTGGAAGGGGATCCCGATCAGCCGCTCATCACGGGACGCGTTTACAACGCGCGGCAGCCGATCCCGTATACGCAGCCGACCCGCAGCGGTGTGAAGACAAGCAGCACGAAGGGCGGCGCGGCGGACAACTACAACGAGATCCGCTTCGACGATCTCAAGGGCAGCGAGGAACTGCATATCCACGCGGAGAAGGACGAGACCATCGTCGTCGAAAACGACAAGTCGGAGTCGGTGGGAAACAACGAATCGATCACGATCGGCAGCGACCGTACCGAGCAGGTCGGCCACGACGAGACGATGACGATCGGCAACAACCGTTCGCACACCGTGGGCGTCAACGAGACACAGGTGGTGGGTGCCGATCGCTCGCGTCAGGTGGGTGGCAACGAGAACGTGACGGTGGCGCTGACGCGAACCCATGCGGTTGGCGTCAACGAGACGGTCGCGGTGGGCGTGGCGCAGGAGATTGCCGTGGGGGTCACCCGCGCGATCGCCGTCGGGGGTTCCCAATCGCTGACCGTCGGCAAGGACCTCACCGAGTCCATCGGCGCGAACCAGACGGTGGAAGTGGGCAAGGACGGCTCGATCAAGATCGGCAAGAAACTGATGATCACCGCGGGGGACGAGGTGGCCATCGTGACGGGCAAAGCCAAGATCCTGATGAAGAAGGACGGATCGATCAGCATCGAAGGCAAGGACGTCACCGTGAAGGGCACCGGCAAGATCACGATCAAGGCCGACAAGGACGTGGTGGTCAAGGGGCAGAAGATCCTCCAGAACTAGTCCGGGCTAGCGCGACGTTCGCCAGAAGAGCTGGATGACGCCGACGACGGCGAAGATCAAGACGAGCCGAAGGCGGTTGCGCTGGGCCAGCTTCTGGTCAGGGCGGCGCAGATGCCGTAGATAGTTGACCAGGAACAGCGCGGCAATGCCCAGGAACAGGAAGGGCAGCGCGCGCGGCAACAACAGTGCCATGATCCCTCCGTTCAGCCGCCCAACTGCCGGCGTTGCCGGTCACCACGGGCGCGCGTCTCGTACAGCGGTCGCCCGGGCTGGCGCAGGGTCAGTTCGAGGGCCGCGGCTTCCCGTTGTCGCTGGCGGCCCGTCACGAGCGCGGTTTGCAGGCCGTCCGCAGCGACCGCTTCGCCCAGCAGGTAGCGCGCGCCGGTCTTGTACCGGCGGCCGTGCTGGCTCCACCAGGCGCCGATCCGCGCCGGGTCGGGCCAGGGCAGATCCTCATCCGGATCCAGGGCGACGTCCTCATCGGCCGCATCTTCGGTCGGGCCGGTGGCGAAACCGGCCGGACCGTCGCGTTCGAGGTCAAGATGCGCCAGATCGAGTCCCGTCAGCAGGGAGAAGGCCTCGCCGGCGGGACGCGCCAGTTCGTCGACGGCCATCTGCTCCAGCAACCAGGGTACATGCAGCGGATCGCCGCTGGCGCCGGCGACGACGACAGCCAGGCGCGACGTAAGTGCGTCGGCGGCCAGGAGGCGGCACCAAGCCTGTGTTCGCGCCGTCTCCAGGCGCCGCGCGGCGAGCGCGGCCGCGCGTTCGGCGTGCGGACCGCCGGTCTCGCTGATGGCGACCAGAGCCTCGGCGGCTGCCGCCTCACCCAGCAGGGTGGCTGCCCAGGCAGCCCAGAAGGCCGTATCGGCGTGCGACGCGTGCGCCAGTTCGGCGCATCGTGGAGCCAGGTCGCGCCGCCCCAGTTCGCCGGCGGCGCGCAGAGCCCGCGGCGTGACGACCGGATCCAGGTCCTGTAGGGCCTTGAGCAGCGCCAGGCCGGGGTCCTGGCGGTGGATGGTGGCGGCGGCCAGGGCGGCGCGGCGCAAGTGCGGATCGGGGGCGTCGAGCAGGCGCTGGATCTGAGGCTGCGCCTGTTCCCAGGTCAACCAGCCGAGAGCCGAGACGAGGCCGGAGGCGGTGGCCGGGGTCCTCATCAAAGCCTGCTCGACGGCTTCGACGTGGTCGGGCTGGTTGCTTTCATACGCCAGGAACGCCGCCACGAACAGTTCGCCCGGCTCTTCCCACGCCAGCTCATCCCGGCAGATCCGCCAGCCCGCGTCGCCGGACAGGCGCAGGCCGTCGAGGTGGGCGTCGACGACGTCGTCGAGCCGGGCCAGGTCCTTCAGGGAATAGTGGGGTGCGTGGACGGCAAGGGAGCGGAGGAGCCACTGGAAGGAGGCTTCTTCGGCGTGTTGGGAGAGGATGTGAGGCAATTGAGACATGGCGTCCGCTTAGGTCTTCCGTTGTTGTGTGCTTCGTTGTCGACGGCGATCGGTGTCAGCAGCGGCCGAACACATGTGGCCCGCCGATGACCTGCACCAGGTCTTCAAGACTGGATCTTTCGTATCACCGACCACGCGCTTCCATCGAACTGATACAGGTCATGACCACCGATGGACCACATGATCCCATCCGCGGCGCTCAGATGGTAGCAACTCGCCGGAGGTGGAACGTCTTCCCCGAAACCTACGATCGTCAGTTCACCGTCGTTCACAGAGTAGATCGCACTGAGACTGCACACGTACAGGGAACCCGCGAAGTACTCCAAACCCCAAAGATCCTCATTCGTCACGTCTTGCGGCAGGATCTGCCAGTTGTCGTGACGACCATAAACGATGACGCCACTCTGGCCGCACGCGTAGACCGTACCGTTCGGCGCACATCGGACCTTGTACAATGCGAGATTCGTCGGACTGTGCACCTGCATCCACTTGCTGCCGTCGTAGCGCCAGATTTCGCCCTCCCAGCCGACAGCGTAGATCTCGTCGTCACCGAAGCCATCTATCGACTCGAAGCAAGTATCTGCCATCTCGATACGGGAATCCTGCGCCGAGTGATCGATGCAGGTCCAGACGCCAGGCGCTTCGCGGCGGTACGCCTGCCTTCTTGTACCAACAGCGTACGCCTTGCCCTTGGCTATCCCTCTGATTTCCCGCAGAGGCCCCCGTTCTTGAGGGGTCAACCTGCCGTCTCGGATCGGCGATTCCAGGCTCGCTTCGCCGCCTCCGAGTACGTAGATATCACCCTGTTCCCCCAGAGCGATGAACTTTTCAGCTGGACTGTGGCAGACGGTTCCCGAGCATGCTGTCCAGTCAAGGCTCTCGGCCCCCCACTGGTCGCAATCGCAGGTAAGGAGCAGCGCGTGAGGGGCCCCCTCGATGCGCAGTGCCGCAACTTCAGCCAACACGTAGCAGAGATCGTTGTACCGGACAACGCCGGTAGTCAGCCCAAGACCGTCAAACGCAGCGTCAACGTCACCCATGCCTGTCTCCTCCCGTGCTATCTCGTGGACTTGGTTCCGAACATATCTGCGCGAGCCTTCGCGCGCTGTTCGGGATCCTTGGTCATGCTGGCATTGGCGTTGATTGGCTTCTCCGGCACCGATGATTGCGCCTCGTCATGATACTTGTTGATCTGAGCCTCGAGACACTTCTGCGAGCACGCGGAGTCCGGGAATACCTTGCAAATCGCCTTGGCGCCCGTGGCCGCAGCTTCCTTTCGTGGCCACGTCTTCTTGCCGGCGGCCACGACGCCGCGGCGCACATGAAGCTGCCCGTGGGTCGCGGTCGTCTGGTTGGGGCCTTCGGCACAGCAGCAAGGTGCCTTGTCTACATCGTAATTGGCCCAGCCATCAATCTTCGGCCGCTCATTGCGCGGTTGCTTCGGATTCTCCTTCGGTCCGAGAAACGAAGCGGCGTCAATCACATGATCACCAGTTTGACCGGGGCAACAGCCGCCGTCCGGCTTGTAGGGTACGAGCATGCATTTCCGGGCTCGCAAGCATGGGTTGTCCTTGCACTTCTTGGCGAAATCCGGAAATTCGGACATGTACTTGCCGAATGCCGCCTTGTACTCCGCGATTGCCGCCGCGCCTTTTGGTTTCGGACCCGGATGGGCAGGTGGAGTGGGGCAATTGTCCTTCCACTTCTCTTCAGGTGAGCACTTTTCTTCCACCGCGGCTTTCTCTTTGGCACACGGATCGTCCGTGTTCCCCGCCGCGTCGATCTTCATCGAAGCCATGAACGGCCAAGGCGGTGTATCCCCAGGCATCGACGCATGGTTGTTCGTCGTCAGGTCCAGATGTCTGACCGCATTCTTGCCTTCGAACTTCACGTCCATCGACCAGCTGTTGAAATACACCTTGCCGCGGTTCTGGCTGGTGACCACGCCCTTCTTCGGAGCGCTGCCCGCCTCGTCACCCATGCTCTTCTTGAAGCATGAGGCGTTCTTGATGCCGACTTCCTTGCTGCCGATCTTCACCTTCTTCGTGCCGTCGGTGGTGTCCGAGTCCTGACCAGTATTGGGGTAGGGGATGGGCACACCCGGCGGCGTGGCGGGCGTCTGGGGAGGCGTGAAACAGACATCTGGGAAGGCGCAGATCGTCTTGCCGGCCCCGGCCTTGCAGGAGACCTCCATGCCGTTGGCGAAGATCGTGCTGCCCATCAGCCGCCGCTCCCGGTTCGCAACTGCACCACAAGGGCCGCACGCTGTGCGTCGTCACCCGAGATCTGGCACAGGGCGCCGGGTCCCGGAGCATAGCCCTTGAAGCTGGCCGCCTGCATCACGCCCAGCAGGACCGGCACGGTGGCGGCACCCACTTCTCCGATGCAATCGACCGGGTGCCAGATGTCGAAGGCCTCCTTGCGCTGCCGCAGGGTGCGCGACATGGCCAGAGCGGCCTCCTTGAAGCCGTAGCTCTCGCCGTTGTTGCCGGTCAGCCGGAACTGGACGTCCGTGTATTCGCAGCGCGCGTCGGCGAAAGCGGCGCGGATGGCCTGCACCAGTCCGTCGGCCCGCAGCGGCTCGCCCGAGCCAAGCGGCGCCGACTCCTCGCCGAACCCCAATCCCATGCAGAGAAGCTGCGCGGCGACCTGCCGCCTGACCGGGCCCACCAGCACCGCTGCGGCCGCTTCGCCCGGAATGAAGCCGTCGGAGTGCTCCGCAGTGACCAGGCGCCGCGCTGCGTTGCAGGCTTCGAGCGTCCCGGCCACCAGCAGCGTGTCCGTCCCCGCCACCACGCACCCCGGTGCGCCGGCAGTGATCAACCGGCGCGCGTGCTCCAGCGCGTGGACGCCGCCCACCCGGCCACCGGCGAAGAGCCGCGAATCGGGATGGAGAACTGCACCCAGTTCGACGGCAACGTCGTTGAGCAGCGCCGGCCCCAGATCGGAGAACCGCCCTGGTCGCTCCGGCTCCGCCACGCACAGGAGCAGCGGGTACCGCGCCAGCACGCCGGCGTTCGCCGCCTCCAGACACTCGGCAATCGCCGCGGCGGCCATCCTGCGCAGCTTCGCGACGCCCCGCAACGGCTCCGGCATCGGAACCGGGCAGCCCTGCAGCCACTCCCCGCCGAACATGAACCGCGTCTCGACGAAACCGGTGATGCCCACGCGGATCGCGGCGCAACTGGAGGGCGCGTCCAGGCCGACGCCCGTGACCATACCCGAGCTGTAGATGGCGATGGCGCCCATCGCGGCTCCCGTTCAGTCCGCGTCCGCTGGGCGCAGGTGCGCCAGCGAACGGTAGTAGGTCTTGCCCAGTTCGCGGGCGCGGTACCAGCCGCGCGGCATGCGGCCGATCACGCATTGCTTCATCTCGAAGATGTTGCGCCGCAATGGTAGGCTGGTGCGCCACGCCAGCAACAGGCGCTCGTGATCCGGCTCGATCAGGATCGTGTCCAGCACCGCCTGCTGCTCGGTGCGGCGGTAGTCGGCGTCCGTGAACTCGACCGGCACGGACTCGGTCGGCAGCGCGAAGCGCAGCTTGCCCCGCGGGGTCAGATTCAGAAGCGTCACCTTCTCGCCGCCGCGCGGCCAGGGCAGTTGCTGGTCGCGCGGAGCCGCCTGGTGGTAGCGCGGGTTGAAGTCGGCGGGCAGGAACGGGAACACGTTGTCCAGCCAGTCCTGGTCGTAGGTGCCGGCCAGGGGATGGCGGGAGGCGAAATTGCGCCCGATGGCGCCCAGGGCCATGGGACGATACTTGCCCATGCGTGTGGCCACCGGCTTGCCGGTCTCGGCGGTGCACGGCAGCGGCTTGCCCTCGAGGTCGTAGCGGGAACACAGTGGGTAGTAGCCGACACCCGCCGGATTGTGGACGTAGAACTTCGGTTCGTCGGGCTTCTTGTCCGACACGTCGCGGCCCCCGTAGGCCGCGTCGTAGCTGACCGGAAGGCTCGTGAAGCGCTCGGGTGCGGAGGGCCGCATGGCCAGCAGCGCGCGCTCCCAACGGCGCGGGCCGACCACCGTGAACGACTTGTCCACGCGGCCCACGCTCAGGCCGACTTCCACCTGCGCGGCAGGCCGACCACCGGGAGCATAGGCGCTGCCGTTGACCAGCACGTCGCAACGCGGTTTGAAGGGGGCGAAATCGGCTTCGCACAAGGTGGCGGACAACCCGGGTTCGCCGGTGAATTCGTCGGCCATCACCAGCGGCGCCTGCGTGGACGCCCGTTCCGGCGGCTCACCCGTCAACGGCAGGTGGTAGGTGCCCTTGACCACGACGACCACGCGCTCTCGCCCGTCCGGGTCCAGACCCAGTGTGTAACCGGCGACGAACTTGGTGGCGTTGATCAGTTCCATGGCCTCGGCTTCGCGGAACGACGGCGGACGGGTTCAGGGGGCTCTAGTTGAGTTGGATCGAACCGCCCTTGATCCGGTTCACGCCCGAGGAGCGGCTGAGCAGGTACGTGCCCCGGATGAGGACCTTGCCGGCGCGGGTCAGCGTGATGCTGGCGGCGCCGCAGCGCAGGACGATCTGGCGCGCGGCCGTGATGATGGTGCGGTCGCCGTCGACGGTCACGGCGGCCGCAACGCCCGCTTCCGCAGCCGCGCCGGTCGGTGCCCCCGCCATTGCCCCCGCCGCTGCCGCCACGATCAGTCCGAGCAGCAGCGGTCGGTCCGCGCGGCCGTCCAGGAACATCAGCGCCACGTCGCGACCGACATCGAGTCGGTGGTAGTTGCGCGTCGCCGCCGCCCGCACCGGGCCTCCGGTCGGATTGCCGGGAAAATCCACGCTAGGTGTCCCGTCGGGGCCGATATCGACCAGACGGCCCAGGACCACGCCGTCGACCGCGGTCGGATGCGCCGACAGGGCCTCGGGGAGGTCGGACGCCGTCAAGACATTCGCCCGCTTCATGTTGTCGATCCTCCGGGAGTTGCGGTCCGGCGTGTCCGGAACCGTTCGCGCCGGCGGCGCCGGGGAATGCGCGCTGCCCGCAGACGGGACGGCGTGAGGCCCCCGATCCACCGCCTTTTTCGCAGGCTATCACGCCACGGACGGGGCGTCAATTCCGCCGCCGCCGCGGGTGCCGACCGCCGGGCCGGCCGGGAGACGGCGCGGGCGTCGCTTGACGATGCGTTGCCGCCGCTGCTAGTATGCAAGCGCAACGTCGGGATGAAACTGCGACGATTGCGACAACAGCCGCGGCGGGATCAAGAAGGTGTGCAGGCACACGCGACATGGTGTTCGGGTTCTTCAAGAAGCGGGGCGGCAAGCGGCGACCGGGTGACGACGACGTGTATGACCCGGACGCCGATGACCTGGGTTTCGACGAACTCGATGCGAGCGGCGAATTCATCAGCGACGGCAGGACGACCCCGCCGCCGATGACGCCGCCCGGACCCGTGGCGCCGGCGCCGCTCACGCCGTACGCGCAGACGCCGGCGCCCCTGCCGGCGGCGCCCCGACCGCTGCCGGAGCCGGCACCGCGGGCTGCTCCGGCCACGCCGCCACGTCCGCTTCCCGGCGCCTACGACGATCTGACCATCATCGAACCGCAGATGCGCGCGGGCGCACAGGCTCCATCGCCGGCGCCACGGCCCGCTCCGGCACCACCGCCGCCAACGCCGGCGATGCCTTCGCCGACCATGGCCGCGCCCGCGGTGCGCCCTGCGGCGCCGATGGCCCGTACGCCCGGTCCTTCGCGTCCGGCCACCAGGCCGCCGATGGGGGTGCCGGACGTGCCGCTCGATGACCGGACGATGCTCATGCCTGGCGCCGTCGGCAGCCGCGTCGTGGTGGTGGCATGGCTGGTCGTTGCCCGGGGTGCCGAGCTGGGCCGAGACTTCCGCCTGCCTCCGGGGACGGCGCGGATCGGCAGCGACGCCAACTGCGACATCCGGCTGGGCGGCGACACCTATGTCTCGGGCCACCATGTGGAGTTGAGCTTCCACCAGGGCCAGTACGAACTGCATGATCTGAATTCGACGAACGGGACCTTCGTCAACGACGTCCGCGTGAGCGACGCCGTACTCCGCAACGGCGACCGGGTCCGCCTAGGCGAGACGCACCTGGTGTTCTCCAGCCTCAGCCTTTGATGCGTGCGGACGATCGGCAGGCTGCGGTTGCCGGCAGCCTCATGCCGCTGGCCCGCCTGGTGCCGCTTGGCGACACTCCGCCTGAGATCGTGACGTTGAATGGCGGCCCGCTGCTGATCGGCCGTGCCGCCGACTGCGGGCTCGTCTGCCAGGTCGCGGGAATCAGCCGCCACCACGCCCGGATCGCGCGACGCCGGGGCGCGTGGCAGCTCGAGGACCTTGGTTCGGCCAACGGGACCGCGCTCGACGGCCGGCCGGTCACGGGCTCCGTGCCGCTGAAGCAGGGCGCGGTCATCCGGCTTGGCGCCAGCGTCACCTACCGTTTCGAAATCCTGGGCGCCGCCACGGCCACGCGCCCATCGGTCCTCGATCCGTTCTTCTGCCTGCAACTCAAACCGACCACCGGCGGCCGGACGTTCGTGCTGCGCCGCTCCATCTCCGTGGTCGGTCGCAACGCCGAGGCGGATCTGCGACTCGACAGTCCGCAGATCTCCGGGATCCACGCGCGAATCCTGCGGCGCGGCGGCCGCGTCCTGCTGCGGGACACCAGCAGCCGCAACGGCACGACCGTCAACGGCGAGACCGTACACGAGGCGCGGTTGCGGCCGGGCGACCGGGTGGCGTTCGGCGATCAGCTCTTCACGGTGGGGCGTTCGGCGGTGCCCACGACGCGCGCGCTGCTCGGGCTGACGGCAGCCACGCTGGTTACCGCTGCGGCCGTGGTCCTGGTGGTCCTGCTCAGCCTGCCCGGCAGCGGCGTCGAGCCGCTGTGGACGCGCGAGATGTATCTCGACCAGGTGACCACCAGCCTCGTGGCGGCGGTGCGGGCCCACGACGTCGAGCCGCCGGCCCGCGAATTGGCGCTGGCCCAGCTGGACATCGCCCGCCGCTCGTTGATCGCCGCCGATCTGCTGCGCCCCGACCGCCAGACGCCCGCCGAAGTGCTGGCCGCCCTGACCGAGGCGGCGCGGGCGCCGGCAGTGGCCCGTCTGCTGGGCCGCCGCGCGATCGGCGCGATCGTGTCCGATCTCGAGAAGGAACCGGAAGCGCCGCCGCCACCGACGGACCCGCGGCGGTTCGATCTGGAGTCGGAGCTGTCGTTTCTCATGGCTGAGTTCGGTATCGACACCCGCGACACACCGATACCCTCGTCGCTGGTGCGGGACGTCGACCGCTTCACCCGCTTCTGGAGCCGGGACCAGCGCGACTACACCTTGCGCTCGCGCCAGCGTGGCCTGCCCTTGCTGGCGGACATGCGCCGCGAGCTGCGGCGCAACCGGCTGCCGGAGGTCTTCTGCTACCTGCCGTTCATCGAAAGCGGCTATCAGACCCACGTGACCAGCCGGGCCGGAGCGCGCGGCCTGTGGCAGCTGATGCCCGGGACTGCCCGTGACTACGGGCTGCGGGTCGACGAGCCGGACGAGCGGACCGATCCGGTCCTTTCGACCCAGGCGGCCTGCCGCCACCTGGACATGCTCCTGGAGATCTTCGGTCCCGAGTCGTTCATGTGCGCTGTCGCCGCTTACAACAAGGGCCACAACGGATTGCGGAGGTGCCTGGCCGAATTCGGCGACCAGCGGTCCCCGTGGAGATTCTGGGACCTGGTCAGCCAGAACCGCGGCTGCCTGAAGCCGGAGACCGTCGAGTACGTGCCGCGCTTCCTGGCGGCGGTCGTCGTGTTCCGCAATCCCGAGCACTTCGGGCTCTAGCGGCCACCGGAGTCCCGCCGGATTCGCCAACTGGCGGTTGTCTGCGCCTCGCCGTTGCGATAATCTCCAACCCGGCAAGGGAATGGGTCTTCTCCTTCCCGCATCCGGGAGCGTGGACATGGGCGGCCGGCGGCGCAGGCGCGAGCGGCTTTCGGCGGCACTGCGGGCGCTGATCGTGACGGGGTTGGTGCTGCAAGGGTCGTCGGCAGGGGCGGCGGAGCTCCGCGTCTGCGAACCGGGTCTGGTCTGCCGACCTCACGGAGGCCCGACCGTCGGGACCTGGCTGCTTCCAGTGCCACCCGAGGCGCTGGCGATGGCCGCGGCCGACTCGGTCGGCAACCGGGGTGCTCTGGAAGTGCTGGTGGGAGGCCGAACCCTGCCAGCGCCACAGATCATCGATTTCGCACCGGCCGCCGGAGGCGAGCCGGTGGCCGTGATCGTGCTCCTGGACGCACTGCTGGATGGCCGGGGAAGGCCGGCGTCTTCGGGGACCTGGGTTGACGGCGTGCGTCGCCGGCTGACCGGGCCCGGGCTGCACCTGGCGATCGGCCGCTGCAGCGAGGGTCGACCGGAGATCCCGCGGCCGCGAACGGAGGATGCCAGCAGGCCGCCGGAGGCCCCCGGCGGGGAACCGGCTCCGGGATCGCGGCTCTGGGACGGCGTCCTGGAGGCACTGACGGTGTTGTCGGAGCTGGACGGTCCCGAGCGCCGGCTGCTGATCCTGGTGTCGGACGGGCGTGAGGAAAGATCCAGCGACCATGTGCCGGCTTCGTGCATCGACGCGGCGGTGCGTGCGCGGGTGCCCATCTACGTGGTTGGTGTCGTGCGGGGGCCGGCGAGGGAAGCGGACGAGGCCAGATTGCGGGAGTTGGCAACGCGTTCGGGCGGACGCTACGTGGCCGCCGTGGACGAGGCGGACACCCGAGCCGGGGACGCTGCCGTCGAGCAACTGGGCGCCCTCGTGACCGGCATGCGCGGTCTGCGCATCGCGGCCATCGACGCCCCGCTGCCGGTCGAGGTGACCGTGCACGCGCCGGGATCTGCGACCACGCCCTGGCGCGGCGTCATCGGTCCGCGCCAACGGCTGCGCCCACCGGGCGCCCGTCGCTGGTTCGCGCTGGGCGGTGGACTGCTCGCGTTGGCCGCAGCGGCCGCCGGGCTCTGGCGCCTGCGCGAGACGTCGGTCGGCGAACTGCGGCTCATGACGCGTGACGGCGTGCGGCGCGTGCCGATACCGCGCGATGGCCTGACCATCGGCAGCGAACGAGGCAATCGCCTGCGGCTGGCGAGCCGCTCGGTGGCTGGGCAACACGCCGTCATCAATCGACGCGACGGGCAGTTGGTGCTGACAGACCTTCGATCGACACAGGGCACGGCTGTCAACGGCCACCCCGTGGTGACGCACCGGCTGGCCGACGGCGACCGCATCGTGATCGGGCGCGAGGTGGAGCTGGTATACCGGCAATCGCGGCCTCGACGGGCTGCCGCGCGCTGCGCGCATTAAGGAAGGTGCTTGATGTCAGACACCTACCCGACCGCGGTGGACGGTCTTCGACTCATCCACGGCGGGCTGTCCGATATCGGACGTCGGCGCACGCGCAACGAGGACAGCATCGGCTTCTTCCCGCCGGCCGACCGCAATGGCTCCTTCCTGGTCGTGGTTGCCGACGGTGTCGGCGGCAGCAACGCCGGGGATGCTGCCAGTCAGCTGGCCGTGAAGACGATCGGCGACGTGTTCTTCGCGCGGGGAGAGCCGGCCCACCCCGCTGTGACGTTGCACGAAGCGATGCAGGCGGCCAACGATGCCATCATCGCCCAGGCGGCCAGCGATCCGCACCAGGCCGGCATGGCCACGACGTGCTCCTGCGTCGTTCTGCGCGGCAACACGCTGCTCATCGGTCACCTGGGCGACTGCCGGGTGTACCTGTCGAGCGGTGGCAACCTGGTCCAGCTGACACATGACCATTCGCTGGCCGACGAGTACGCCGCCGACGGGCGCGAACTGCCGCCGGACCAGGTGCACTTGTCGAACGTGCTGACGCGCTGGCTGGGCGTGGAGGGCCCGGCGCCGGTCGAGATCAGCGACGTCATGCAGATGAACGACGAAGATACGCTGGTGGTGTGCAGCGACGGCCTGACCAAGACGGTGACCGAGCCCGAGATCCTGCACACGGTTTCCATGCACCTGCCGGCCGCGGCTTGCCGTCGGCTGGTCCAGTTGGCCAATGATCGTGGAGGACCCGACAACATCTCGCTCCACGTGGTTCGGCTCACCCGTTTCTGATCGACGCTGGCGCCCCTGGCGCCAGCGGTGCCGGCCTTGCCGGCGTACGGCGCGCGGCGGCGCGCCAGGCAACCTCCAACGAGCGGAAGGATCGACCATGATCGCAAGCAAACGCTGGCTGACATCGCTGCTGCTGGTAGGCGGTGCCGTCGCGTTGACGGTGCTGGGCGGCTGCTGCACCCTGGGCTTGAGAACCTGCGCGCCCACCGATCAGTTGGCTTTCGTCGGCGACACCAAGATGAACTCGTGCAGCGGTGACGACTACGGATACCCGGTCGGTGTTCGCCTCTACTACCTGTCCGACAAGGTCGCGTTCGAGTCGGCCGAATTGCGCGATCTCTGGGACGACAAGGACGAGGATCTCGATGGAAGCCTGCTGGGCACCGTCACCGAGTTGACGATCGTGCCCGATTCCGCCGTGGTCCCCTGGTCTGGACAGCGGCCGGCAGGTGCGACCTGGCTCGGTATTGCCGCCAACTTCTGCCGGCTCGACGCCGACGGCTGGCGCCAGGTCGTTCCCCTGGACGACGCCTTGCGCCTGCGCGTCATGCTCAAGGATGTGCAATTGATCGTCACGACCGAGCGCTGATGACTCAACCGAGAGGTCGAAGGGCATGACGCAGCACGTGCGGGTGGTCTGGCAGGAGGGGATGTTCCTCAGTCCCCAGCATTTCCAGCTGCGGGACGCCTTCGCCGCGCAGGAGGAGTGGTATCGCCAGACGGTCTGCCGCCCCTGGGCCTGGGGCGTGAGCGACCTCCGGTTCAATCAGGAGGCTCTGGAGAACCGGCGTCTGGCGCTGGATGCCGTCGAAGCGGTCCTTCCGGACGGCACGCCGGTACGTGCACCTGCGGTCGATCCGCTGCCGCCGGGACGGCAGTTGGAGAACCACTTCCCGCCCAATCTGGCCGCGCTGGACGTCTATCTGGCTTTGCCCGAACGGCGCCCCGGCGTTCCCGTCTGTCGCACCGGCGGTCGTCAGGGCACGGTCGAGAGTCCCCATCTGTCCGAGATGATCGAGGCGGAGGACCAGAACAGCCCGGGCAAGATGATCGATGTCCAGGCGGCGCGGCAGAACCTGAAGCTGCTGGTGACGGGCGAGAATCTCGATGGATACATCACGCTCAAACTGGGACGCCTCAAGCGGGATGCCGAAGCGCGCATCGTCATCGACGCGCACTACGCGCCGCCTTCGCTCAGCTGCGGCGCCGCGGGGCCGCTGCCGGCCCAGCTGCGGACGATCCTCGAGAGCCTGGCCGCCCTCAGCAACTCGCTGGCGGAGCAGAACCGACAGCGAGGCGGCGGCATGGTCGAGGTCATCGGCAACAACCCCGGCAACTTCTGGCTGCTGCAGACCGTCAATGCCTACATCCCTCTGCTGACCCACTTCCAGCGCACGCCCAGGACGCATCCGCTGGATCTCTACCTGGTGCTGGCGCAGCTGGCCGGCTCGCTGTGCACGCTCAACTACAAGCTGCATCCGCACGATGTGCCGGCCTACGAGCACGACGACCTGGGCCGCACGTTCGGCGAGATGACGCGGATGCTGCTCGATCTGCTGGGCATCGTCATCCCGTCGTCGTTCGTGGCCATCGTGCTGACGCGCCGCGGCGAGACGCTGCTGACAGGCGAAGTGCAGGATGAGTCCGTGCTGGCCGGCGAATGCCATTGGTACCTCGGCGTGAAAGGCGACCTGCCGGACGCACGCATCCGCGACGAGGTTCCCAGCCAGCTGATCATCGGCTCGCCCCATAACATCGATTTCCTGGTCAAGACCGCAACGCCTGGTCTGGGTCTCGTGCACACGGCGGTGCCGCCGAGGGACTTCCCTCTGAAAGCTGGCCATACCTATTTCAAGCTCGAAGGTGGCGTCGACACCTGGGACACGATCCGCGATTCGCGCTCCGTCGCCATCTATCTCGGTGGTCAGCAACTACGGAGCTGCAGCTATACCCTGGTCGCCATGCGTTGAAAGGCGACAGTGACGGAAAGGTGAATGACCATGGCTGCCACTCCCGTGCGCCGGTCTGCCCGGCCCGGTCTCCTGGATCTGACCTCCAGTTTCTTCGCGCTGATCCTCTCGTTGCGCCGGGCGGTGGATCTGGGCCCGGAGCCGTCACTGCGGCAACGCATCGGCGCCCTGTTGGCGGACTTCGAGCGTGAGGCGCTGGAGCATGGCTATCTGCGCGACGACGTGGACCGGGCGCGCTTTGCGCTGACCGCCTTTCTGGACGAGACGATCCTCGACACGAACTGGAGCCAGCGCGAGCTGTGGCGCGACCGTCCACTGCAGTTGGACCTGTTCGCCGAGCGCCGTGCCGGCCAGCGCTTCTTCGACGAACTGCACCAGTTGCGGCGCCAGGGCGAAGCGAAACGGGCGGTAGTCGAGATCTTTCACCAATGCCTGAATCTCGGCTTCGAAGGGCAATATCGCCTGGCCGGCGGTGATCAGCTGGCGGCGCTCAAGGCCGACCTGGACCGGCAACTCGGCTTCGATCCCCGCGATCGCCGGGAGTTGAAGCTGAGCCCGCACGGCAAGCGGCCCGATGCTGCGTTCGCCCCCCAGGAGGATCGTTTCCCGTTCTGGCCGTTGCTCGCGATCGGCACCGGCGCCCTGATCGTCCTCTATGTCGTGCTGACCATCTGGCTGAACAGCAGCACACAGCAGGCGGTAGGCTCGATCACCCTCAATCCCTAGGACGAGGCGCACGCATGAGCTTCTTTTCCCTCCTGTTGTCGGTCATCACCAACCCGCACCTGCTGCGTACGCTCGGTGGTCTGCTCGTCCTGGTTGGCACCTGGTACCTGTGCCGGGTTCTCGGGCTGAGCGGAAACCTGCGACTGCTGGTGATGGCCGTCATGACGCTGCTGGTGATCGTGGTGCAGGTCCTGCTGACCCGGCGTGCGAAGCGCAAGCGCGAGCAGGCCGCGGATGACCTGGAGACCTCGCTGATCATGGAAGCCGACCAGTCGATCGCCGCGGCCGCCACGGGCCAGAAGCGCGCTCGTGAGGAAGCGAGGCGCGAGCTGGTGGCGGCCATCGAGGTGCTCAAGCGGTCGCAGCTGGCGGATGGGCGTGGCGGGCGCGCGGCGTTGTACGTGCTGCCCTGGTACCTGGTCCTCGGCCCGGAAGGCGCCGGCAAGAGCGGGCTGATCCGGAATTCCGGACTGCAACCGCCGGACAAGGGTCCTGGGGATCTGCGTGGCATCGGGGCTTCGGCGAATTGCGAGTGGTGGTTCACCAACCACGCCGTCGTGCTGGAGGCCGATCGCCGCTTCGCGGCCGCTGCCGGCGGCAAGGCCGCCGACTCCGACTGGCTGGCGTTCCTGTCGACCTTGCGGAAGCAAAGGCCGCACACCCCTCTCAACGGCGTGGTCATCGCCGTGCCGGCGAGCGACCTGCTGACGAGCTCGCCGGCCGGTCTCGAGGCGCAGGCGCGGCTGTTGCGTCGACGCTTGGACGAGATCGGCGACGAATTGAAGCTGGTCTACCCGGTCTACGTCGTGGTGACCAAGCTCGACCTCGTGCATGGGTTCGACGAGTATTTCGCCGGTCTGGATGGTGCCGGGGGTGAACAGGTCCTCGGTTGCACGTTGCGCGCGGCGAACCAGCGCGAGGGCGGCCTCGAGAACCTGTTCGCCGCCGAGTTCGGTCTCCTGTACCAGAACCTGTGCCGGCGGCGCCAGATGCGACTGGTCCAGGCCGAACACCAGCCGCGGAGGGAGGGCACCTACCTGTTCCCGCTGGAAATGCGGAGCCTGGGCGACAACCTGCAGCGATTCGTCAAGACGCTGTGCGAGAATAATGCGTACGGACGCAATCCGCTGCTGAGGGGCTTCTACTTCACGAGTGTCGGTGGTGACGGCCTGGTCTGCGACCCCGTGCGAACGAGCCTGGCGAATCGCATCGGCGTGTTGGCGCCAGCCACTCCGCCGGCGGTCCCCGGCCGCCCGCTCTTCCTGCGCGGCTTCTTCCGCAAGATCCTGGTTCCGGATCGCGATATCGCACGCCCGACGCGCGGCGCCGCCAAGCGCCTCCGACTGGTCAGGCGCCTGGCGCAGGTGGCGGTGCTCGGGGCGGTGGTGGTCGCCGGCGTGGCGGTGGCGATGTCGTTCGCTGCCAACCTCAGCCTGGTGCGTGAGACGGCCAGACTGGCCGGCCAGGTGTCGATGATCCCGCGCCGCGACGACCTGCGGCTGCCCGAGGTCGATGGCATGCTGGGTCAGCTGGACGCGCTGCAGGAGAAGCTCGGCCAGCTGGACCGCGGCGGTCCGGCGGCCCGCGCCTGGCGCAACCTGGGCCTGTACCGCGGGCATGCGGTCAACGAGATGGCGCGCCAGGTCTATCTGGAGCGTTTCCTGGACATCGTCCAGACACCATACCTGGACGAATTGCGGAGATGGCTGCTGGCCCATCCGGCGGCCGAGGGGCGCGACGACGCTTTCTACCAGCGTTACCGCGTCTTCCGCATGTTGCGCGAACCCGCGCACGCAGAGACGCCCGTGATGATCGGCGTGCTGTCGCAGGTGCACGACGAGGAGTGCCGGGCGGATGCCGCCGCGACCGAGCGGCTTGCCGACCATCTGACGTTCGCGTTGGGCCACACCGATTCCCTGCAGGCGCTGGTCACCGGACGTGGCCGTCAGGATCCGTGGGACAGTTCGATCATCGACATGGCCGAACAGTACATCATTGCGCACTGGGAGCTGGATTCCCACTACCAGGAACTGATCGACCCGGTGAATTTCGCGCGCGCGGACCTGGCATTCGGACTGCAGAAGCTGCCGGCCGGCAGTGGTGTCCTGCGCATCCAGGCCCGCGTGGCCGACCGCCTGCCGGACACGGTGCCGGCCGCGTACACCCGGCGGGGCTGGGAGGAGGAGGTCAGCCGGATCCTGGGCGACGCCCGGGCGCTCGAGCAGGACAGCTGGATGCTGCCGGACGTGGTCAAGCGCGAGATGCCGGTCCGCCACGAGCCGTTGCTGCGCAGGTACGCGGACGAGTACATCCGGCATTGGCGGGAGTTCCTGGGCGCCGTGGTGCTCGATACGCCGGGTTCCCTGGCCGCCGCCGAGCGGCTGCTGCTCGACGTGTTGGCGGACGATTCGGCGTACCGCGTGCTGCTCGACGAAGCGGAATCCAACCTCGATCTGCAGCCGGACGAAGCCGACGCACCGGCCGTCGTCGCCGCTCTCGATCGCATCAGGACGAGTTTCGACGCGTTGCACGCCCTGCTGCGGCGCGACAAGGAAGGCAAGCGGCCGCTCGACTCCGTCGTGGATGGCGTGAAGGAAGTGGCCAAGGCGGTCGGTGACCACAAGACCGGTAGCCACGAAGCGACTGCGGCCACGTTCACGCGACGCATCTTCGCCAGCGACGAGCCCGACCGCGAGAGCCCGATCGCGAAGTCGATGATCGCGGCGGAACACGCCCTGGGTGCCGGCGGGCGCCTGAGCGACCCCGATTGTGGGAGAGCGCTGCTGTCCTACCTGAACCAGCCGGCGCTGGCCGCCTGGCAGGCCTACCTCAGGGAAACCGAAAGCTTCCTCGATCGGGAATGGACCACGACGGTGCGCGAGAGGTACAGCGTGTTGGCGGGCCGGTATCCCTTGGCCCGGGACTCCAGCCAGGATGCCTCGCTGGACGCCTTCGGCGACTTCTTCCACGCCGGTGGCACCTTGCAGACGTTCGTGACGCAGCACCTGGCGCCGTACGTCGAGCATCCCGGTTTCGCGCCGAGGCTGAAGAACGAGGCGGGACTGAATCTGGGCGGCGAGGCCCGCGCGGCACTGAACGCCGGCCTGCGCATCAACCTGATCCTGTTCGGCGACGGCGGCTCGAAGCCGTCCTGCGAATTCTCGGTCAAGCCGGGTCAGGCGCGTGTCGTGCCGCGCGGCGACCTTCACGTGACGTCCTCGACGTTGCAGGTGGGTCGCACGGAATTGCGCTATGACCAGGGTTCCCGCGACTACCTGGAATTCAAGTGGCCGCCGCGGGAGAACTCCGAGGTCGCGGTGATTCGTGCCGTGCTGAGCGACAAGTCGATCGACTGCAAGGTGGCCATCGACCCTGGCCACTGGGCGCTGTTCCGGTTGATCGATCGGGCAGCGCAGGGACCCGAGGGCGCGACCAGGTTCACGCTGACCTGGAAGGTTCCGCTGAAGTCGCGACCCGGCCTGACCGCGGAACTGCCCTACGAGTTCCTGATGAAGGGGGAGGACCACGCGCTGCTGCGCAGCCTGACCGCATTCGACTGTCCGCAGAGCCTGTTCTCGACAGCCCGGTAGGCCGGACCCGGGCCCCGGGCCGGTGTCAATGGTGCTGCTTGCTCCCGTCGCTCCCGAGCCGCAGCACCAGGATATCGGACGCGCTCTCCTGGTCCGGTGCCGACCATCCCGTCACGAGCAGGCCGTTGCCTTGCGGCAGGACGTCCAGGCCCGATTCGTCACCCGGTCCGCCGATGATGTTCTCCCAGACCAGCTCGCCGTTGCCGTCGAAGCGGATCAGGTAGACGTCGCCCGGTTCGGACCATTCGATGGTCTGGCCCACGGCGACGAAGTCCCCGGCCGGCGTGCGGCACGCGGCGAAGCCCACCTCGTTCACGCCGTTCCGGCCGAAGTGGCGCGACCACAGCTCCCTGCCGTCGCGATCGGTCCGGACCACGTATACATCGCGGTCGCCCTCTGCGGGCGCCGATTCGCCCACCAGCAGGAAACCGCCGCCGGGCAGGAGCACCAGATCGTGGGCGATCTCATCGCCTCCGTCGTCGAACGTCCGTGTCCATCGCCGGCTCAGGCCCTGGGCGCCCAGCGTGAACAGATCCAGGGTCGCGTCGCTGTCGTAGGATTCGTACGGACTGATGTAGCCGGCGGCGACGAACGTGGTGTCGTCCAGGGCGACCACAGCCTGGTATTGCGCATCCGCGGAGTAGTCCCACGTCGTGTATTCCGCCACCGGACCCGTGTCGTCGAAGGCCGCCAGATGTACCAGCCAGCCGTCGGCGGCAAGCCCACCGACCACGACACAACCGCCGCCGGGACGCGCGGCCAGCCCGAGCGGCGTGGCGTCGTACTTGTCCGCGGCGGCGACACGCCACAGCTCGCCACCGGCGGCATCCAGGCGCACGACCTGGCCGGCTCCATAGCTCAGGCCTCCGCACGCGAAGAAGCCGCCGCCCGCCGCTACGGCCAGTCCGGTGGTGGTCTGGAAACCGGGCCAGCGGAGGCGCGCCTCGCGCACCGGCGGCCCGGCGCCCAACCAGGCCAGGTAGAGGTCGGCCGGCGTCCGCAGCCCGGTGCCCCAGGATCCGGCCAGCACGGCCTGGCCACCGCCGACGTCGGCCAGGGCCACGCCCATGTCGTCGAACTCGCCGCCGAGGAAGGACTCGGGGACGCGGTCGCGCTGCAGGCGGTAGCTGGCGTTGTCGACATGGATCTCCGCGAACGGGACCGAAGTGCCCTTCACATAGCGAAGGTACAGTGTCGGCTCGATCAGGACCGGACCGGCCGGCCACGTGTCGTTCGCATGGCAATGGATGACCGCCAACGCGGCGTCACCTTGACCGTCCACCAGCGGCCGCTGGCCATAGATCGAGAACCACAGGCTCGTGGGGCTGCCCTCCCAGCCCAGCTGGCTGCCGCGCTCCTGCTGCCCCGGTGCCAGTGTCACCGAATCGATGACGGCGATGGCCCAGAGCTTGTCGGACTGCCCGTTGCCGAGCAGATCCAGTTGGCCTTCGATCACCGATAGCCCGGGCAGGTCGTTGGCGTTGACCGTGATCGTGAACGCCGAACCGAGCGCCACCCGCGCGAAATGGGGGTTCAGATAGACCAGAGGCACCACCGGTTCGAGCGGGATATCCAAGATGACCGGGACGACAGTGGTGACGTCGACGACCTGCCGACCCTGGTAGAACAGCTCGCCCGTGTCCCCGAATGCGTCCAACACGAAAAGGCGATCCTCGCCGACCGGCACGCTCACGCTGGCGGCGACGTTGTCATCACCCGGCACCAGTGCGGCCACGATCGTGTCCATGTCGGCGCCGCTGACAGTCACCCGGAACTCGGCGCCTGGTCCGGCCTTGAGGTCGAGCACCACGTTCACGCGCCCCCCACCGCCGGGTCCGTTGACCTTCTCGGCGCAGCCGGAAAAGGCCAGCACCGCTGCCAGCGCTGCCAGTGCCGCCAGCAGCAGCACGCCAAAGGCGCCGTGGGCGTCCCCCGCTCGCCGGTTCGCTCCCGTTCGCCCCATGCTCGGCCTCATCATCCGCCTCCTGCCGATCAGAACGAGCCGCCGGCCGTCAGCCAGGCCTGGTGCCCGCTGAGGTCGATGGCGCCGCCGTGCGTGGACCCGGTGAAGTAATTGAAGGCCAGGGATGCCTCGAACGCCGCACCCAGCCTGCGCGCGATCTGGGCGCCCAGGCCGGCCACCGAGGTGCTGCCGAGCCCGAACTCGTTGCTCGCGATCAGGTGCCATTCGGCGCGCGGACCGTACGTCCAGGTGTTGCCTTCGCGGCCCAGGTCATAGCTGCCGCGCAGCAGCAACTCGTTCCCGTAGATCTTGAGCTGCTGCGCGAGGATCCCGTCCGGATCGTAGATCGCGTTGCGGCCCCGGACGTGGTAGATGGCATCGCCGCGGAAGCGACCACCGCTGGTCTGGCCGCGCAGCCCCAGGTGGACCGCCAACTGCTCGCCACGGCTGAAGACGACGGTGTTGCGCAGCTCGTCCTTGCCGCTGGTCGTGAACGTCACGTCGGCATCCCAGACCCGCGTCGGCTGTTCGTTCTGCACGCCGGCCGTCAGGCTGAACGAACTGCCGGGACGGTAGAAGCCCTCGCCGGCATAGGCCCGGTAGCGGCCCGACAGGTCCAGGGTGGCCGAGGCGCCCAGCCGGTAGTCCCCGGAAGTGCGGGCGAATCCCGCCAGGAAATTCGCACCCAGGCCGCCACCCAGCCGGCGAACCGGGAAGCTGAGGAAGCTCTGGGTGAGGTAGTTCATGACCATCCATTCGCTGTCCAGCGACAGCTCCTTGGTGCCGGTGGGCAGGTTCAGGCCCAGGCCCAGCAGCACCTGGTCGCGAGCCAGGCTGCCGCTCACCTGCAGCCGCAGGTCGGACAGCCCATCCAGTTCAAAGTCCTCGTCCGCCACCTTCACCGATGACGTCGCCTGCGAGACGAACACGCGAGCCTCGACGTTCTCGCCCAGCGGCACGAAGGCCGACACCGGCACGGCCCATTGGTCGATGACGACCTCGCTGTCGTCATCGGCCAGCTTCCAGTGCGACGACACCAGGTTCAGTCCGCCCCGTGCGGACTCGCCGTAGACGATCTGGGCCCGGGCGCCGCTGGCGATGCCGCCGGCGATCAGCCACCCGCCCAACGCCACGACCAAGAGCCACCTAGGGCTGGCCATCGAGATCCCCCCTTATGAGCACGTTGACGCTGGTCTGGATCGGCGCGTGGGGCGGTGAGTCGGCGAATCGTCCCCAGCTGCCCTGGTCCAGGCTGAACGGCACGAAGCCGTTCCAGCCGGTCAACGTGTTGGGGAAGGCGCCCAGGTTCGCGAGCGCGATCTCGCCGGCCGAAGCGGCGCCGAGCACGGAACTGAACTGGCCGAAATCGGCATTGGCGCCCAGCCCCGTCGACAGCAGCGTCGAAACCGTCCGGTTCTGGTCCGCCGCCTGCGTGAAGCCCTTGTCCGCAGCCGTCGCCTCCTGGAAAGCGACCTGCGCGCCGGCCAGATCGTTGCCGTCGCGCAGTTCCAGTCCGCGGCAATAGGCCAGGAAGGCGAGGTAGTTCTCCGTGGGCACCTTCTCGATGTCATTCCGCTCCTGGGCTGTCAGTTCGATGCCCATGGTCGCGATGACGTCGAACACGAACTGCTTCTGCACGCGGAAGATCTCCGCCAGCGGACCCTCGGCATGCCGGGCCGACGTAACCGACTGGTCACCAGTGTCCACCACGGCGCCGTCCAGCCGCACCGCCTGGTCGCCCACGCCCAGCAGCGTGCCGGTGACGATGCGTCGCCCGCCCACCAGGCGTCCGATGCGCGGTGCCGTCGCCGGATCGGCGAACTCCGTCTGGCTGAGCGCCAGTTCGCTGCGCAGGGCGTCGATTTTCAAGCGGTCGACCACCCGCAGCGACTTGACCTTGCCCAGGTCCAGGGCGGTGAACTCCGCCAGGCCCCGTGTCAGTGGTGTCAGCTCGGCAGGCAGCCCGCTGTCGGCGAATTCGACCACCGCCACCGTGCTGTCCGGCAGGGTGGCCGTGGCCAGCTCTTCCTCATGGGCCAGGGACCGCTGCGCTTCCTCGCGCAGGCGAACGGTCGTCAGTTCCGCGATGCGCGCGTCCAGCAGGTCGCGCGTCGTGCCGTGTGGCGCCAGACCCAGGGCATGGCCGTAGGCGCGCAGCGCAGCGCCGGCGTTTCCGCGGCGTTCGAAGACCAGTCCGAGGTACAGGTGCGTGCGGGCTTCCGAGCGCATGGCAGCGGCCTGCTTCAAGGCCTCTTCGGCGCGGTCGAGATCGCCCTGCTCGTACATCGATACGCCCATCTCCCGCCAGGCCGCGTGGCTGGCTGGAGTCTTCTCGAGTTCGCGGTAGTACAGGGTGACGGCACCGGCGTGGTCGCCAGCGCCCGCCAATACCTGTGCCTGCCGGTAATAGCTGGGCGAGCAGCCCGCCAGCAGCAGGCAGGCGCCGAGGGCAGCCAACGCCCCTCGTCGGTTCACGTACTTCCGGCGCATGTCGCCCCTTTCGCTCACGAGGAGAGGGCCAACGGCCGGTAGATGTCCATCTTCGCCTTGGCTTCGGCGAACGTCTGATCCAGCTCCCAGGCCCGCTTGAAGAACTCGTACGCGTCGGCGTATTCGTAGCGGTCCAGTGCGTCAAGGCCACGGGAGTACAGCGTCCCGGCGTCGGCGTTGGCTGGGCCGCTGGCATCGAGGCGCTGTTCCGCTTGTGGATTGATGACGATCTCCAGCTTCTTCGCCAGTTCGGACACCAGCTCCTTCTGCATCCCGAAGAACTCGGGCTTGCCGCCGCGCTCGGCAGTGGCCAGGATTTCGGACGTTTCCACCTTGACGGCCTTGACCAGCATGCGGGCGTTCTTGGCGTCCAGCTGCATGATGCTGCCAAAGATCATGATCTGTGCGCCCAGCAGCTTGCCGGCGCGAACAGCGGTGGCTTCGTCCACCAGGCCTTCCTTGGTCAGCATGATCTCCTTGAGCACGAATTCGAGCTTGTCGCGCTCCACGACCTGCAGGCCGTCCAATTGGCGGAAGTCGCTTTCGAAGAAGTCGCTCAACCCCTTGGCGACGAATCCCAACTCGTCCTGGTACTTGCCGGTCGAGTAGTTGTCGAATTCCATGATCGCCACCGTGCGCAGACCGGCTTCCGTCTCGACGCAGGTCAACTGCTGCTTGGCCTGCAGGGTGCGGTACCACTGCTCGCGCAGCGACTTGTTCCAGAACTCGGCGGGCAGGTCGATCAGACACGGTCCCAGTTCGCGGATCTTCTCGAGGAAGGAGAACGCCTCGGCATGGTGCTTCTTACCCATCGAATAGTGGATCGTGCTGAGGGCCGAGTACACGGCGATGCGGTCGGCGTCGGTCAGGTCCTTTCGTTCCAGGAGCGGCCTGGCCAGCGCCAGCGCCCGGTCGAACTCCAGCTCGGCATTGAGGGTCAGCGCGCGAGCCACGTCCTCCGCCACGCTGGGCGCGGCCTCGACCCGGCCGCCGGCCAACGCGAGGGCAAGGGCGAGCGACATGAGCAAACCCGGAACCGCTCCGCCTCGGGGCGCCAGTTTCTGCAGCGTCTTGTTCATTTCCTGCTTCCTTCTGGTGGTGGAGTGTCCTTCCACTGTGCGCCCCGTCAGCGCAGGCGCTTCATCTCGATCCGGACCAGCGGCGGCGTCGCGCCGGCGGTCAGCGTGACGGCCTGACGGCCTTCCCAGACGCCGTCGGCGTATGTCCCGCTGGCCACGATCTCGTGACGGCCCGCGGGAAGCTCGAACGTGCCGGGCGCCTCGCCGATGCTGGCACCGCCAGCCAAGCGGATGGCGGCATTCGTGGGGGCGCCGTCGCGGATGGCGCCGATGCGGACAGTCACCAGTGACGGTTTCGCGGCCTCTGGCGTGAACTCGAAGCGGATGTCGTTCTCGCTGCCTACCCGCGGGGTGATCACGCGCACCAGCTTCTTCTCGACGCTCTTGGCATGCGTCGCCACCAGGGTACACGGTCGGTCAGGCGGGAGCGGTACGCGCTCCCGGTCGACGACTCCCATCATAGCGCCGCCCACCTGCAGCCGGCCACCAGTTGGCCGGATGACGACGTTCACATAGGCCACCTCGCCAGCCGCCGAAGCGACCTCGAAAGCGCCCGTCGTCGACCAGGCGCCGGCCTCGGTCGAGGCCGTCGCGGCGGCGCGGACGCGCCAGTACCAGTTGCCCGGGGACAGGGGTTCGGTCAGGCGCAGACTGTCGCCGGCCACCGGCGACAAGGCGCGGGCTGCGGCGAAGTCGGTGTCGCTGGCCAGTTCCAGCGTGTACGGTCCGGCAACACCGGCGACAGGTCGCCACCGGAAGCACACGCGCGCGTCGTTCGCGACCGCCCCGGCACTCGGCGCCAACAGGGCCGGTGCCGGCAACGCGGACCGGTCGCCGGCCGCCTCCCCGCCTTGCGCAACCCGCCTGTCCGTGCGCATCGAGAGTATTCCCCAGAGGGCCCCGACCACGACGGTCACGGCTACCGCCGCGAAGGCCAGCGTGCGCGGCGACCGCTGTCCCCGCGGCTTCGCCGGCGTCGTCCTGCCCGGGGGCGTCGGTGCGGCAGGTGCGGCCAGCGGCGTCGGCGCCGGCGTCCGGCGACCATTGGGCCCGTCCGCGTCCGGTACCTCGCGCGCCGCCGGGGATCCGGGCCGCAGGATCTCCGTCACGTCCGGCCGCGGCACCGCATGGTCCGGGCGCTGACCAGCAGCGTCGGCCAGGGCCAGGCGCATCTGCGCCACCGAGGCGAATCGATCCGCGGGCTCGCGGGCGATGGCCTTCAGGACGAACGCGTCCAACGCCGGCGAGACGTCGGCGTTCAGGCTCGATGGAGGCGCCGGATCGAGGGTGCGCTTGGCCTCGCACATCTGGAAGAGATCGCTGCCGTGGAACGGGAATTCGTGGGTCAGCAGGTAGTAGAGGGTGATCCCGACGGCGTAGATGTCGCAGCGAGCCCAGTCGACGTCGGCCTTGGCGCCGAACTGCTCGGGAGCCATGTAGCGCGGCGAGCCCAGCGACGTGCCGACCTGCGTGAGGTCGGGATCGGCCGCCCCCTTGGCAATGCCGAAGTCGATGACCTTCACCTGGCCCATGCGGTCGACCATGATGTTCGTCGGCTTGATGTCCCGGTGGATGACGCCCTGCGCGTGTGCGAACTCGAGCGTCGACAGCACCGCATGAACGATTACCAACGTCTCGGCGAGGGTCGGCGGTTGGTCGGAACAGATGAGGTCCTCGAGAGTGGGGCCCTCGATGTACTCCATCACGATGTAGAACTGGCCACGGTCCTCGAAGAAGTGCTTGATCTGGCAGATGCCGCGGTGTCCGTCCAGCAGGGCCAGCTTGTCGGCCTCGCGGCGGAAGCGGTCGACCAGGCGGCGATCGCTGAGTTCCTTGAGCACGGTACGCAGGTTGGGCACGTCACGGTGCGTGGCCAGGTAGACCGAGGCCATGCCGCCGGCACCCAGCTTGCGGAGAACCCTATATTCGCCAATGAATTGGTCGTTCATGGCGGCAGCATACCGGAAGGCGACAGGCGCGGCAATACGATTCGGAGGGAACCGATCCCCATGTCCGGTCGGCGGTTCCGGTCGCGGGGTTGGCAGCGCCGGCGACCGGCGCTAGCGCACGGTCGCCGGCGGTTCGATGCGCAGCGTCTGCAACGCGGTCACCCCGCCCAGCCCCGCGCGGAGCGCGCGGATCCCGTCGACCGCAGCGCGGCCTCCCGAAAGCGTCGTGATGCAGGGGATGTCGCGCGCGCGCGCCTCGCGCCGGATGGCACTCTCGTCGAATCGGCTCTTCTTGCCCAGCGGCGTGTTGATCACCATCTGCACGCTTCCCCCGCGGATCAGTTCGCCGATATGCGGGGCGCCTTCCCCCACCTTGGGCACGCTCGCCGCCTGCAGTCCGTGACCCACCAGGAACCGCGCCGTGCCGCCAGTGGCCAGCAGATCGTAGCCGAGAGCGGCCAGATCCCGCGCGATCGGCAACATCGCATCCTTGTCGTTGTCGTTCACGCTGATGAAGACGGCGCCCTCGTCCGGCAGGCCCTGCCCGCACGCCAACTGCGCGCGGGCGAAGGCCTCGCCGAAGCCGTGGCCGACGCCCATCACCTCGCCCGTGCTCTTCATCTCCGGTCCCAGCAGGTGGTCGGTCAACGGGAAGCGCCGGAACGGGAATACCGGGCCTTTGACGAACGTGCGGCCGGCCGGGACCGGCGCCTCGCCCAGGTCCAGCCCCTGTTCCTTGAGGGTGATGCCCAGCATGCAGCGCGTGGCCGCGCGGGCCAGCGGCACGCCGGTGGCCTTCTCCAGGAACGGCACCGTGCGCGAGGCGCGCGGATTGATCTCGATGACGTGGATCACTCCCTGGTAGCTGGCGAACTGGATGTTCAGCAGGCCGACCACGCCCAGCGCGCGCGCCAGGCGCCGCGTATGGAGCTGCATCAACGCCGTTTCCGAAGCGTTCGTCTTGTACGGCGGCAGTACGGCGAAGCTGTCGCCGCTATGGATCCCGCATTCCTCGATGTGCTGCATGATGCCGCCGATGAGCACGTCCCGGCCGTCGCATACGGCGTCGACGTCGAACTCGACGGCATCCTCCAGGAACTGGTCGATCAGCACCGGGTGTTCGCCGCTCACCTTCGCGGCGGCGGCGAACCACTCGCGCAGCTGCGCCTCGTCGTAGACCACGCGCATGGCGCGGCCGCCCAGCACGTAGCTGGGCCGCACCATCACCGGGTAGCCGATGCCGCCGGCCACGATGCAGGCGGTCTCCAGGTCGCGGGCGCTGCCCGAGCGTGGCGTCGGGATGTCCAGGTCGGCCAGCAGGCGGCCGCAGCGCTCGCGGTCCTCGGCGCGGTCGATGGCCTCGGTGCCGGTGCCCAGCAGCCGCACGCCGGCGGCCTGGAGGTCGCGCGCCAGGTTCAGCGGCGTCTGGCCGCCCAGGGTCACGATGACGCCCTCGGGCTGCTCGACCTCGATGATGTGCATGACCTCCTCGAACCGCAGGGGCTCGAAGTAGAGGCGGTCCGAGAGGTCGTAGTCGGTGCTGACGGTCTCCGGGTTGCAGTTGACCAGGATGGCCTCGATCCCCTCGGCGCGCAGCGCCTGCACGGCGTGGCAGCAGCAGGTGTCGAACTCGATCCCCTGGCCGATGCGGTTGGGGCCGCTGCCCAGCACGATCACCTTGCGCCTGCGGGTCGGCCGGCTCTCGCAGGGCCCGTCCTCCCAGGTCGAGTACAGGTACGGGGTGTCCGAGGGGAACTCCGCGGCGCAGGTGTCCACGCGCCGGAACACAGGGCGCAGGCCCTGCGCCTGGCGGGCCGCCAGCACCAGCGCCGCGCGCAGCCGCACGGTGGTTGCCCCGTCGCGGCCGGTGGCCTGGCCCGGCTCCCACAGCAGCAGCCGCGCGATGCGGCGGTCGCTGAAGCCCTCGCGCTTGGCCTCGCGCAGCAGGTCCTCCGGCAGCTCGGCCAGGGCGTAGCTGCGCAGGCGGCCCTCGACCTCCATCAGGCGCGACAGGTTGTCCAGGAACCAGGGGTCGATGCCGGTCAGGCGGTGCAGTTGCTCCGGCTCCAGGCCGCGGCGCATCGCCTCGTGCAGGTCGGCCAGCCGGCCCTGGCGGGGGCGGGTCAGGTCGCGTGCCAGCTCCTCGCGCGAGCGGGCGCTGGTGGTGCTCTCCCAGCCGTCCAGGCCCAGTTCCAGCGAACGCAGTGCCTTCTGGAAGGCCTCGCGGAACGTGCGCCCGATGGCCATGACCTCGCCCACCGACTGCATGGTGGTGCCCAGGCGGTCGGGCGTGCCGGGGAACTTCTCGAACGCCCACCGCGGCACCTTGACCACGGTGTAGTCCAGCGACGGCTCGAAGCAGGCGCTGCTGGTGCCGGTGATCTCGTTCGGCAGCTCGGGCAGCGTGTAGCCGACGGCCAGCAGCGCCGCCACCTTGGCGATCGGGTAGCCGGTCGCCTTGCTGGCCAGCGCGCTGCTGCGGCTGACCCGCGGGTTCATCTCGATGACCAGCGAACGGCCGCTCTCGGGGTCGACCGCGAACTGCACGTTGCTGCCGCCGGTCACCACGCCGACGGCGTCGAGCACCTTCAGGGCATCGTTGCGCAGGCGCTGGAACTCGCGGTCGGTGAGGGTCTGGGCCGGCGCCACGGTGACGCTGTCACCGGTGTGCACGCCCATGGCGTCGAAGTTCTCGATGCTGCAGACGACGATGCCGTTGCCGGCGTGGTCGCGGATGACCTCGAGCTCGTATTCCTTCCAGCCGAGCACCGACTCCTCGACCAGCACGCCGCCCACGGGCGAGGCGGCCAGGCCCTCGCGCAGCATCGTGCGCAGTTCGTCCTCGTCGTGGGCGATACCGCTGCCGGCACCGCCCAGCGTGAAGCTGGCGCGCAGGATGAGCGGGAACGACAGCTCGGCCAGCGCGCGCGGCGCCTGCTCGACCGACGTCAGCAGCAGGCTGCGCGGCGTCTGCAGGCCGATCTCCGCCATGCGCTCCTTGAACAGTTCGCGGTCCTCGGCCAGGCGCACCGTGCGCGGGCTGGCGCCGATCAGCTCGACGCCGTACCGCTCGAGCACGCCCGCGTCCGCCAGTTCCACGGCCAGGTTCAGGCCTGTCTGGCCACCAACGGTGGGCAGCAGGGCGTCCGGCCGCTCGGCGGCGATCACCTGTTCGAGCATCGCGCAGGTCAGCGGCTCGACGTAGGTGGCGTCCGCCATGTCGTCGTCGGTCATGATCGTGGCCGGGTTGCTGTTGACCAGCACCACGCGGTAGCCCTCGCGCTTGAGTGCGCGCACGGCCTGGGTACCGGAGTAATCGAATTCGCTCGCCTGCCCGATGATGATGGGGCCCGAACCGACGACGAGGATCGTCTTGAGGTCAGCTCGCCGCGGCATGGCGCTCCTTCAGCGTGGCGGCCAGGCGGCGCCGGCCCAGCATGCGTTCGCGGAAGGCGTCGAACAGGTGCAGGCTGTCGTTGGGGCCCGGTGCGGCCTCGGGGTGGAACTGCACGGAGAAGGCGTCGCGGCCCAGGGCGCGTAGGCCCTCGACGGAGCGGTCGTTCAGGCTCACGTGCGTCACCACCGCGCGCACCGGGTCCAGGCTGCCGTCGGGCACGGCGTAGTTGTGGTTCTGGCTCGTGATTTCGACGCGCCCGGTGGCCAGGTTGTGCACCGGATGGTTGGCGCCGTGGTGGCCAAAGGGGAGCTTGACCGTCGTGGCGCCCAGCGCCCGCGCCAGCAGCTGGTGCCCCAGGCAGACGCCGAACAGGGGCACGTCGGCCGCCAGCAGCCTTGCCACCGTGTCCACCAGGTGCGGCAGCGAGGCCGGGTCGCCCGGGCCGTTGCTGAGGAAGACGCCCTCGGTGCCGCCGGCCAGCAGCACCTCGGCCTTCGTCGCGGCGGGGAAGACGCGCACGCGGCAGCCGGCGTCGACCAGGCAGTCCAGGATGCTCTTCTTGACGCCGCAGTCCAGCACGGCGACTTCGCAGGGTTCGGCCGCCTGCGGCTGGCGCTCGTAGGGGCCGGCCTCGGCGCGCGTGACGCGCGCCACCCAGTCGACCTGGTCGATGGGGGGCAGGGCGCGCGCGCGTTCCACCAGCTCCCGCGGGTCCCCGGCGCCGACGAAGCCACGGCAGGTGCCGCCGTCGCGCAGCGCGATCGTCAGCGCGCGCGTGTCGATGTCCGAGACCGCCGGCACGCCGGCGCGCCGCAGCAGGTGGTCGAGGTTGTGCTCGCTGCCGCGATGGTAGTTGCGGCGGCAGAAGTCGCGGACGACGACCGCGCGCGGGTGCACGCGCGCCGACTCGCTGTCGCCGGCGTGGATGCCGTAGTTGCCCAGGTGCGCGGCGGTGAAGACCACGACCTGGCCGGCATAGCTCGGGTCGGTCAGGATCTCCTGGTAGCCGGTCATGCCCGTGTGGAAGACGACCTCGCCGCCGGCCGGCAGCGGGGCTCCCAGCAGGCGGCCGGTGAAGACCCGGCCGCTCTCCAGTGCGACGTGGCCCCGCATCAGGCGTGCTCCGCGACCGCGCGCAGCGCCGTCCCCTGCGGAACCGCGTGCATCACCTGCGCGATGCGGTCCATGGGGTCGATCAGGGTGTCGGTCACCTTCTCCAGGCCCATCAGGTACTGCAGCAGACGGCCCAGATCCAGACTGAACGTGCCGCGGCCGGACCGGGCCTCGCCCTCCATCGCCACGCCAGCCCAGGGCAGGAGGTACTCGACGGTGTCGGGGCACACCGCCGCGGGCGCCGCCGCCGTGCCCTGCAGGCAGTGGTGACGCGGCTGGCGCAGGAGCTGCACCGGCAGGTTACCGCAGTGGCGCAGGAGCGTGGCCTTGGCCGCCATGTGAAGCGGTTGCCCCGGATCCAGGTCCCAACCCTTGGTCCGCAGGACGGCCAGCGCCTCGTCGAATCCCAGGCAGGGGTGCTCGCAGCGCAGCATGCGGTCCAGGCGCGTCACATCGCGACCCCCCAACAGGTCGGCGCCAAGATCGGCCGCCACGTGGCGTAGCAGGTCGCGCTGCAGCGAGGCCAGGCCGCCCAGATCAAGGCCCGTGCGTGCTGCTTCCATCAGCTTGAACCCGCGCAGGTGCTTCGGCTCGCAGCGGCCGCCCGGCGGCATGATCTCCGACTCGCACCACACGGCTTCGAAGCCGAGTGCGAGCATGCCTTCCAGCTGCACGTGTGCCGGGTGGTCGGCCAGGGCGGTCACGGGCATCTCGTGGAAGCCCTCGTCTTCGAAGAAGGCGCGGATGCGCCGCACCACCCGGTTGTGGATGGCCAGGCGCCGGGCCAAGGGGCGCGGACGACCGGGGGCCTCGAACATGGCGGCGGTAGGAAAGGCCGGTCCGGGCTCCGGGCGCACGGAAGTTGTCACGGCAGGCATCGTCATGGCAGGTCTCCTTTTGACGCTCACGGACGTCAGTTAAAGGGCGGTGCGATAGTAGCGGGCGTTCCCGGCCATGTCAAGGCGGCGCTCCGGATCCCCGAACGCGCACGGATATTGCTGCCGAGGGACCGAATCCCTTGTGAACACAGGCGTTGTGCGCAGTCCGGCGCGGCGGCTGATCGGATTCCGGCCAGGGGGGAACCTCCAATGTCCAGTTTCGTCCCGACGGTGCCCGACGTGTCGATCATCATGCCCGTCTACAACAAGCTGCAATTGACCGAACCCTGCGTGGAATCGATCCACCGCGAGGGGTCCGGCTTCACCTTCGAGATCATCGTCGTGGACAACGGGTCGTCCGACGGCACCGGCGAGTGGCTGGCCACGCAGGAACAGCAGGGCCGCCTGCGCGCGTTGATCGCGCCGGAGAACCTGGGGTTCGCGCGCGGCTGCAATCTGGGCGCGTCGCACGCCCGCGGCCGCTACCTCCTGTTCCTGAACAACGACATGGAGGTGACTCCAGGCTGGCTGGAACCGCTGGTCTCGACGCTGGACCACGATCCCGCTGTCGGTATTGCCGGGGCGCGCCTGCTGTTCGCCGACGACACGATCCAGCACGGGGGCGTGGCGCTGGTGCAGGTGACCAAGGACGGCTGGACCCATATCGGCGGCCTGCACCTGTCCTACCAGATGCCGTCGGACCACCAGGGCGCGCAGAACTCGCAGTACATGCAGGTCGTCACCGGTGCCTGCCTGCTGATCCGTCCTGAGGTGTTCGCGGCCATCGAGGGCTTCGACGACCGCTACTGGAACGGCAACGAGGACGTCGATCTCTGCCTGAAGGCACGCGAGCTGGGCTGGGACGTGGTCTACCGCGGCGAGTCCGTCGTCTACCACTACGAGTCGCAGAGCGGGCCCGAGCGCTTCAGCCAGGTCGAGAGGAACGTGAAGCTCTTCAACCGGATCTGGTTCGGGCGCGCGAAGCCGGACTACATGCAGGCCGCCGACGGCCAGTTCGCGCCCACGTCCGACAACCAGATCCGCACCTACGCCGCGCCGCGCCTGCTCTTCCATGACCGCGCGGCGCGCCCGGAGCCGCTGGTGTCGGTCATCGTGCTGACCTGGAACGCCCTCGAGCACACCCAGCGCTGCGTCGCCTCGCTGCTGGAGCACACCGACGCGCGGCACGAGCTGATCTTCGTCGACAACGGCTCGACCGACGGCACCATCGAGTGGCTGGGGCAGCTGGCGCGCAGCCAGCCCCGCGTGAAGGTGGTCCTCAACGACACGAACCTCGGTTTCGCGGCCGGCAACAACCGGGGACTCGCGGCTGCGCGCGGCGACTTCATGGTGCTGCTCAACAGCGACACCGTGGTCACCCCGGGCTGGCTCGAGCGGCTCCTGAAGCCGGCGCTGGACGACCCCCGCGTCGGCCTGGTCGGCCCCTTCACCAACAACGTCACCGGCGTGCAGAAGCTGCCGAAGGTGGACTACGACCAGCGAACGCTGGTGGGCCTGGACAGATTCGCGGCCCGGCACGCCGCCGCCCACGCCGGGCAGGTGGCGCACGCGCTGTGGATCGTCGGCTTCTGCCTGCTCATCCGCCGCGGCGTGCTCGAGCGCCTGGGCGGCCTGGACGAGGTCTTCGGGCAGGGCAACTACGAGGACACCGACTACTGCCTGCGTGCCTTCCTTGCCGGGTACCGCACGGTGCTGGCGAAGGACTGCTTCATCCACCACGTGGGCAGCGCCAGCTTCGACGCCGGCGGCGTCGACTACCGCCAGCAGATGAACGGGAATTTCGAGATCTTCCGGCGCAAGTGGCGCCTGGATGCCGACGCCCGCAGCACGGGCCAGTTCAACCTCCCGGGCATCATCGCCAGCGGGATGGTGGCGCCGCTGCAGTACCGGCCGCTGCCCGCATCGCCGCACTACCGCCGGCTGCCTTTGCCGCTGTGGGAGGCCGCGGCCTGGCTGGCGCGCGGCGAGTCCGCCTTCGCGACCGGCGAGCTGGAGGAAGCCGAGCTGTGGTTCCGCGCCGTGCTGGGCCTGGATCCGGACTCGAAGCGCGCGGCGAACGATCTGGCGGTGACGCTATGGCGGACCGACCCACAGGGCGGCGGACGCCGGGAGGCGGCGCGGCTGCTGGAGGACGTGCTGGCGCGCGATCCCGCGGACGAGGACGCGCGCTGGAACCTGGCGGAGATGGCGGCGGGCTAGCCTGTCGTCAGGCCAGCCCATGGTCAGATCAGACCAGTGCCGCTTCCATGCCACGCACGAACTCACGGCGGCTCTTCTGCAGGGCGCCCTTCTTGACGACGCCCATCTCCGCCAGGATCTCGCCCAGGCCCGGGCGCTGGCGACGTTGCTCGTCCAGCAGCGCTTCCATGGCCGGACGCTCCAGGTACCCCATGAAGATCGCCTGTTCGCCGAAGCGCAGGCCGGTTTCCGGCTGCTCGGCCAGGATCGCGAACACCTGCTTCATGTTCAGCAGGCCGCCCTTGAGGGCGAGCCGGCCGATGGGCGGCGTGCGGCGGCGCTGCTCGTCCAGGGCCTGCAGGGCGTCCTCGGCCCCGATGACGTTGTTGTCCACGAGATACTGGGCGAAAGCCTCGCTGAATCGCAGGTCATCCATCTGGACCGTGCTCCCGGGTTGCCGGCCGCGCGTGGCGGCGGACGCCGAACTGCCGTTGTCGGGCAGGGTATCGGCAGGCGCGCGACGGGCTTGACCCCCGCTTGTGGGCCCTGCCGGGTTGCGCTATCTTCGCCGTTCGTGTCCTCATTCCACCCCAGGAGCGGCCATGGCCCACCACATGATCTCGAAGCTGCTGTCCGGCGCGGTGCCGGTCGGCGTGACCGTCACCGTCAAGGGCTGGGTGCGCACGCGGCGCGACTCCAAGGCGGGCCTGAGCTTCCTCAACGTGCACGACGGCACCTGCTTCGCCCCGCTGCAGGTGGTGGTCCCGGGCGACCTGCCCAACTACGCCGATGAGGTCGTGCGCCTGGGCGCCGGCTGTTCGGTGGTCGTCACCGGCGAGCTGGTGGCGTCGCAGGGCCAGGGCCAGGCGGTGGAACTCAAAGCCACGGCGGTCGAGGTGGTGGGCTGGATCGACGATCCGGAGACCTACCCGATGCAGCCCAAGCGGCACTCGATGGAGTACCTGCGCGAGGTGGCGCACCTGCGCTCGCGGACCAACGTCATCGGGGCCGCCACGCGTGTCAGGAACTGCCTGGCGCAGGCGGTGCACCGCTTCTACCACGAGCGCGGCTTCTTCTGGATCCACACGCCGATCATCACCGCCAGCGACTGCGAGGGCGCCGGCGAGATGTTCCGCGTTTCCACGCTGGACCTGGCCAACCTGCCGCGCACGCCCGACGGCAGGATCGACTACGCGCAGGACTTCTTCGGCCGCGAGGCCTTTCTGACGGTGTCCGGACAGCTGAACGTCGAGACGTACTGCTGCGCGCTCAGCCGCGTCTACACCTTCGGGCCCACCTTCCGCGCCGAGAACAGCAACACCAGCCGACACCTGTCGGAGTTCTGGATGATCGAGCCGGAGATCGCGTTCGCCGACCTGAAGGACGACGCCGACCTGGCCGAGGACTTCCTGCGCACCATCTTCCAGGCCGTGCTCACCGAGCGTGCCGACGACATGGCCTTCTTCGCCGAGCACGTCGACAAGCAGGCCGTCAGCCGCCTGGAGTCGTTCGTGCAGAGCAGCTTCGAGCGGATGACCTACACCGAGGCCGTGGAGGCCCTGGGCAAGGCGCCGCGCAGGTTCGAGTTCCCGGTGACGTGGGGCATGGACCTGCAGTCCGAGCACGAGCGCTACCTGTGCGAGGAACTGTGCGGTCGGCCCGTCGTCGTGATGAACTACCCGAAGGACATCAAGGCCTTCTACATGCGCCTGAACGACGACGGCCGCACGGTGGCCGCCATGGACGTGCTGGCGCCGGGCATTGGCGAGATCATTGGCGGCTCGCAGCGCGAGGAGCGCCTGGACGTGCTGGACGCCCGCCTGGACGAGATGAAGCTGCCGAAGGAAGGCTACTGGTGGTACCGCGACCTGCGGCGGTACGGCACCGTGCCGCACGCGGGCTTCGGCCTGGGCTTCGAGCGGGCGGTCAACTACGTCACGGGCATCGCCAACATCCGCGACGTGATCCCCTTCCCGCGGGCGCCCAAGTCCGCGGAGTTCTAGGATGGCGGGCGGGCACCCGAAGGGCCTGCGGGTCCTGTTCTTCACCGAGATGTGGGAGCGCTTCAGCTACTACGGCATGCGCGCCATCCTGGTGCTGTACATGACCAACGCGCTGGGCTTCGACGTGGCGCGCGCCTCCAACGTCTACGGCAACTTCACGGGCCTGGCCTACCTGATGCCGCTGGCTGGCGGCTACATCGCCGACCGCTGGTGGGGCAACCGCCGCTCGATCCTGGTGGGCGGCCTGGTCATGGCCCTGGGCCAGTTCCTGATGTTCCTGGGCGCCTCGTTCCACAGCGACGCGGCCGTGGCCATCCCGCTGCTGTGGGGCGGCCTGGGCGTGATCGTCTGCGGCACCGGCCTGTTCAAGGCGAACATCGCCTCGATGGTGGGCTCGCTCTACGCCCCTGACGACCGCCGCAAGGACTCGGCCTTCACGATCTTCTACATGGGCATCAACATCGGCGCCTTCCTGGCGCCGCTGGTGGCCGGCGGTCTGGGCGACACCGGCAACCCCGCCGACTTCCGCTGGGGCTTCCTGGCCGCCGCCATCGGCATGGCCGCGGCCACGGTCATCTTCCACCTGTTCAAGGACCGCTACGTGGTCGATGCGCAGGGCCGCCCCCTGGGCCTGCCGCCGAAGCAGCGCACGGCCGCCCACGCCGACGCGGGGCACGACGCGCCGCTGGGTCGCGAGGACTGGGAGCGGGTGGCGGTCATCTTCATCCTCTCGTTCTTCGTGATTTTCTTCTGGATGGCTTTCGAGCAGGCCGGCGCCTCGCTGACCGTGTTCGCCGACCGCCAGACCGAGCGCGGCCTGCTGGGCTGGACCGTCCCGGCCAGCTGGTTCCAGTCGGTCAACGCGGTGGCGATCGTGCTGTTTGCGCCGGTGTTCGCCTGGGGCTGGCAGAAGCTGGGGTCGCGGAAGCTGGACCCGTCCACGCCGGTCAAGATGTCCCTCGGCTTCGTCTTCCTGGGCCTGGGCTACCTCGTGATCGCGTTCGGCGTGAAGGGCGTGGACCCCACCGTGAAGGTCAGCATGATGTGGCTGGTGGGCCTCTACCTGCTGCACACCTTCGGCGAGCTCTGCCTGTCGCCGATCGGGCTGGCGGCGGTCAGCCGGCTCTCGCCGCCCAGGTTCGCCTCGCTGATGATGGGCGTCTGGTACCTGGCGAGCTCGGCGGCCAACAAGCTGGCCGGCGTGCTGAGCGGCTTCTACCCGGAGGCCGGCAAGCCCACGCCCGTCCTGCTGGGCTACCGGGTGGAGGGGCTGCACGAGTTCTTCGTGATCTTCGTCGTGCTGTCGGCCGCCGCCGGCGTGATCCTGTTCGCCCTGGCCCGGCCCATCTCGCGCTGGAGCCACGGGCGGGCCTGACCGCCGCGCTCAACCGCCACGGTTTTTGGCCGATGAGCCCCCGAAGGGGGGAGGGCCGATGACGCTGGGCGAGCGCCGCGCGCACGTGCTGCGCACGATCGACGAGCTGCCGCCGCTGAACCAGGTGGCGCAGTACCTGCTATCGCTCATCGGCAATGACCGCACCTCGGCCGGCGACCTTGACCGTGCCATCCGCAACGACCAGGCCCTGACCGCGCGCGTGCTGAAGGTCGCCAACTCGGCGGTCTACGGGAAGTCGCGCCGCATCTCCTCGCTGACCGAGGCGGTCATGCTGATGGGGGATGTGCGCCTGTCCGACCTGGTGCTGGGGGTCTCGCTGGACGACGCGCTGGGCGACTGCGGCGTGCCCGGCTTCGGCGAGATGGCCTGGGACCACTCCATCGACTGCGCGGCGGCTGCGCGGGCCGTGGCCCGCTTCGACGGCCAGGCGGATCCGGACTCCGCCTTCGTCGCCGGCCTGATGCACGACATCGGGCTGCTGGTCATCGCGCGGGCCGCCCCGGCCGAGATGGCGGCGCTGCTGGCGGCCGATCCCGCGGACCCGCTGGCGGCCGAGCGCCAGTTCCTGGGCCTGAACCACCCGCAGGTCGGCCAGCGGCTGCTGGAGAAGTGGAACCTGCCCGTCGCGCTGTGCGAGGCCGTGCGCCTGCACCACGCACCGCACCGCAAGTACGCGACCACCAACCCGCTGGTGAACGTCGTGGCGCTGGCGGACCTGCTGACGACCATCGATGGGGCCGCCCTGTACCCGGCCGGCACGCGCTCGGACCTCTTCCAACTGCTGAAACTCTGCGGCGTCACTCCCGAACGGTTGGACGAACTGTTTGCCGACCTGGCGCGCAGCCGCGAGGAAGCCGCGCGCCTGCTGGCTGCCGTGCGCGGACAGCCCGCGTCGGCCGTCGCCGCGCGCGACACCGACACCCCGCAGGCCGTGTTCTCCGTCTACGCCACCGATGACCTGCGCCGCGCCTGGTACGAAGGCGTGCTGCGCCACCTCGGCCACGCCGTCGTGCCGCTGGCCGACCTGGCCCCGGGCAGCGCCTGGGTCGTGGCGGACCTGCACGGCGCTGCCCCCGAGGCCCGCGCCCGCGTGGCGGACCTGGCCGCCAGCGCCGGCGCGCCGGTGGCCCTGGTCGACACCTCCCTGCCCGCGAGTGAGCCGTGGCGGGATGCCCCCCGCCTGCCGATGGTGTTGAGCAGCCGCTCGCTGGCGGGGCTCCCCGACCCGATCCCGGCCTGACCGTCGCCCCCGCCCGCCCACCTGGCCCATGATGTGAAATAAATAACTTGATATCTGGACCCAAATATCCGATTATGTCCTCGACCCCGACGCGACGGCCTGAGCCGGGAAGGGAGGATCATGGGACTGCTGCTGGCGATCCTGTTGGGTGCGGTGGTGGGGCTGGGTGGCTCGACGTTCATCTACGGCAAGGGACTCTCCTATTTCTCGAACGACCCGCAGTCATGCAAGAACTGCCACATCATGAACGACCAGTACGACGGCTGGCTCAAGTCGAGCCACCACGCGGTGGCGACCTGCAACGACTGCCATGCTCCGCACGGCCTGCTGCCCAAGCTGATGAGCAAGGCCGACAACGGCTTCTGGCACTCGAAGGGCTTCACGCTCCAGGACTTCCCCGAGCCCATCCGCATCCGTGAACACAACCGGCAGGTGCTCAATCGCAACTGCCTGGAGTGCCACCACGACCTGGTCGAGGACGTCGTCGCCGCCCACGCGAGCGACGAGACCCGTTTCGACTGCATCCGTTGTCACGTCGCGTCCGGGCACGGCCCCGAGCGCTAGTCGAAGGAGAGACCCCGATGAAGCTGCGTTACATCCTGGTCGCAATCGTGACGGCGCTGGTGACGTTCGGCCTGTTCGCGCTGCGCGACAACATGTCCGACCGCAAGGCGGAGGCCCACACCACGGTCTTCAAGCTGACCGACCTCACCGAGCAGACGACCGACCCCGCCGAGTGGGGCAAGAACTTCCCCCGCCAGTACGACAGCTACCGGCGCACCGTCGACATGGAGCGCACCCGCTACGGCGGCAGCGAGGCCGACCCCGGCGCCATCGGCGCCGAGGACGTGCACAAGACCGTCAGCAACATCGAGCGCGATCCGCGCCTGAAGGCCATGTGGAACGGCTACGCGTTCGCCATCGACTTCCGCGAAGACCGCGGCCACGCCTACATGCTGCACGACCAGCGCGAGACCGACCGCGTACTCAAGAAGCCCCAGGTCGGCGCCTGCCTGCACTGCCACGCCTCGATCACCGTGGCCTACCGCGAGGCGGGCATCGCTGCCGGCGCGCCCGGCACCCTGGACGAGCCACTGCTGAGCGACAACGGCCAGGCTCAGCTCATGAAGGGCTTCCCGATCATCAGCGCCATGCCGTATGAGGAAGCCACCAAGACGGTCGAGCACCCGGTGACCTGCCTGGACTGCCACGACCCGCAGTCCAACCAGCTGCGCATCACGCGCCCCGGCCTGCTGAACGGGCTGATCGCCCTGGCCAACAGCACCGAGCCGGTGCCGCACCTGGAGTCGGTGGAGAAGTGGCGCACCGGCAACCGCGAACAGCCCTACGATCCCAACCGGCTGGCCAGCCGGCAGGAGCTGCGCTCGCTGGTCTGCGCCCAGTGCCACGTGGAATACTATTGCGCGTCCAAGGAGACGCTGTTCTTCCCCTGGCACAACGGCCTGAAGGTCGAGCAGATCGAGGCCGTCTACGACGGGCACACGTTCCCCGACGGCTCGCCGTTCCTGGACTTCAAGCACAAGCAGAGCGGCGCCCCGGCCTACAAAGCCCAGCACCCCGAGTTCGAGACGTGGAGCCAGGGTGTGCACGCGCGCGCGGGCGTCTCCTGCGCCGACTGCCACATGCCCTACATCCGCGAGGGCGCCATGAAGGTCAGCGACCACCACGTCCGCAGCCCGCTGCTGAACGACGCCAAGGCCTGCCAGGTCTGCCACCGCGACTCGGCCGAGGAACTGGTCCAGCGCGTGCACATCATCCAGGACCGCACCGCGGCCCTGATGAGCCGCGCCCTGGACGCCGTCGTGGCCCTGATCAACGAGACGGAGGCCGCCATGGCCGCCGGCGCCGCCGACGAACAACTGGCCGCCGCCCGCGACTTCCAGAAGAAGGCCCAGTGGCGCGTCGACTTCGTCAACGCCGAAAACTCGATGGGCTTCCACGCCCCCCAGGAGGCCGCCCGCATCCTGGGCGAGGCCATCGACTACGCGCAGCAGGGCCGGCTCAGCCTGGCGATGCTGGGCCTGCCCGCGGCCGGCGCGGCGAAGCAGGTGGCGGCGGCGAAGTAGCGTTCTAGACGGCGGACCGCTTCCACGCGGGCGGTCCTGATCGGCGGCCGCGCTTCCTTCGGGGGGCGCGGCCGTTGCTTGTGGCGCCGGCGCAAGCGGCGCTCGCAGGAGTTGCCCAGCCGTACGATCACGCGGCGCCCGTCGCGCCGACTTGTTTGCTCGATCAGCCGGCGCCCGGCACGCCGACTTGCGCCGGCGCAAGTCCCGCCGCCTCCCTCTCGTGCACGAATCCATGGCACCGGCTGCACAGCGTGACCAGGTTCGCAGCGTCGTTCGTGCCGCCGCGACTGCGCGGCACCACGTGGTGCACCTCGAGGAACCGCGCCGAGCCGCAGCCCGGCGTCGCGCAGCGATGACGATCGCGCGCCAGCACGCGCGCACGCACCGCGGGCGCAATGGTGGCGCGGTTCGGCCCGTCGGCCGCGCGGACCCTGGCGTCGCAGGCGACCGCCGCCGCTTGCGCCGGCGCAAGCCGGCGCTCGCCGGCGCCGGTGGCCACGGTGGTCACGGTGGCCGCGGCGCAGTCGGGGCATTGGTGGACGATGACCTGGTAGCGCGGGCCTGCCGCGCGGGGGGACTTCGCGGGTGCCACGCTCTCACCGCGGACGTGCCCGTCCGTGTCGGCCACGAGCGCATCGTGCGTCGCCGCCTCGACCAGCGCCTCGAGCCCGGCCAGCACGACCTCGAGCCGATCCACGCCCGCCGGCACCGCCCGCAGCTTGCGCGCCTTCTCGAGCAGCGCCTCGAAGCGGGCCAGCTGGAGCGTGTCGCCGCGCAGCGTGAGCGAGCCGGGCACGGGACCGGCGGCAGCAGGCGCAGCCGCTTGCGCCGGCGCAAGTGCAAGCTGCTGCGGCGCGCCCCCCGCCGTGGCCTGACGCGTCGCCGGCGGCGTCGCCCTGGCAGCTCTCACTTCTCGCTCCAGCTCGCGCCTCCCGACCGTCTTCGCACGATCCACCCACGCCGCCTGCGTCGCGGGCGTCGCCACGCGCGCCACCTGCTGGGCCTTGGTCCAGCCGACCTCGCCGGCGGCCACAGCCGACTTCAGCGCCGGCAACCGGTCGAGATCATCTGCCAGCCGCTTGAACTGCCAGTAGCGGTTGTCCGTGAAGCCGAGCGCCTGCGCGGCGTAGATCTGCAGCGAGGCGTGGCCGAGCGCGCGGTACAGCGCGCGCCGCTGCACCTCGGCGAACCAGAGCACGGCGCACTCGCGGGCGCGGCCGCACACGGCCAGGGCCTGGCGCAAGGCGGCGTCGACCTCGGCGGCGGGGCGGTCCGGGGTGAAGGCGGGCAGGGTGAGGGCGGCCATGGCTGGACCTTTCGTGGAGCGGGTACGGGGTCTCGGGGGGCGAAGGCGAAGATAAGGCGATAATCATGTAAGCGCTATAAGATAAATGTACTTAGTTCGACGATGGGATGGCGTCGCGGCACGCCGATTGAATCCCCGGAACCCTGTCAACCGGCCGCCGGTACCATGAAGATGGCCGCGCCCGCTATCAGCTGCAGGCGCGGCCCGTCCCATCCCCACCGGTCCGAAGATCAGCCCGCCTTCTTCGCCCCCTGCATCATCGGCACCAACTGCGCTTCCATCGCCTTGGCCGTCGCGACCGGCCCGGTCAGCTTGAAGAACAGGCTGCCTTCGGGGCCCTCGAGCACGACGCCGACCAGGCGGTAGCCCTCCAGCATCTTCGTTTCGCCGCCCATCATCGGGCCGCCGCCGGACTTGTAGGTGCCGTCCAGGGTGACGATGTGGCCGGGCATGCCGTCGGCGGCGAAGGTCGAGCGCTGCGCGGCCGAGGCGGGGTCGCCGCCCGAGGGCAGCACCATCTGGCCGATCCACCGCTGCAGGTTCGCGTCCACGCCGCCGCCGGAGGCGGGGCCGAAGTAGAAGACGTTCACCTCCGCGGGCGCGCTGTCGCCTTCGACCGGGGGCAGGCGGTACTGGGCGACGCGCATGTTGCTGGGGCCCAGGTCCTGCCACGCGGCGGGCGGCGCGTAGGACACGCCCGCGAGCACGGCCTGGCCGGTGCCGGGCTGCATGGCGGGTGCTGCGGTGGCCGGCGTGGCGGCCGGCGCCGGCTGCGCCTGCTGGGAAGCCTGCGGCGGGGCCGCCTTGTTGTCCTGGCCGCCCCCGCCACAAGCCGACAGGGTCGGCAGGGCCAGGATGACCAGCGCGAACAGGGGTGCCCGCCTGAGCGGCGAGCCGGAAAGGCAACGTGTGTTGTTCATGGTCCCCACGGATAGGCACAAGCGGCCCCGATCGCCAGTGGCGCATCGGGGCCGCGACAGCGGGCGGTCTACTGGAAGCTGGCGACCGCCGTCTCGCGGTCCGGGTGCACCTCGAAGACGCGCTCGAGCTGCGAGACGTAGAAGATGCTGAGCACGCGCTCCTTCACGTTGCACACCTTCATGACGCCGGCGGCGGCCTTGATGGAGTGGTGCGCCGTGATCAGGATGCCCAGGCCCGTCGAGTTGATCCAGGGCACCTCGCCCAGGTCCAGCACGACCTTCTTGCAACCGGAGTCCAGCAGCTCCTTGACCTCGCCCTTGAACATGTCGAAGTCGGGGCCGCCCATGATCTTGCCCGACACCTCGAGCACCGTCACGTCACCTTGGGGGATTCGCTTGACCTTCATCGTCGCTCCTTGGCCGCCGGGCCCGCGCCCGGCATCAACCCTCAACCGGCGAATGCGTCGTACACGCGCCGCTTGATCTTCTTCGTGGGGGTCTTCTCGAACTCCTCGTACAGGATCTTGAGCCGGGCGATCTGGGCGTAACCGGGCAGGCGCTGGTTCAATTCCTGCCGGTTCGTCTCCATGCGGACCTCGACCTGTCCGCCCCTGAGGCACGCGCGGTCCACCGACTCCAGGTCGGGGTAGACCAGGGCCAGGAGCCTGCCGTCGCGTTCGATCACCAGCGATTCCTCGACGCAGGGCATGTTGTTCAGCTGGCTCTCGATCTCCTCGGGGTAGATGTTCTGCCCCGCCGCCGTCAGGATCATGTTCTTCGAGCGCCCCGTCAAGTAGAGGAAGCCGTCGGCGTCGAAGCGGCCCAGGTCGCCGGTGTGCAGCCAGCCGTCCGGGTCGATGGCCGCCGCGGTCGCCTCGTCGTCCTGGTAGTAGCCCAGCATCCGGTTCTCGCCGCGGACCAGCACCTCGCCGATGTCGCCGGGCTTCGTCGCGCCGGCGATGCGGCACTCGAGGTAGGGGATGACCCGGCCCACGCTGCCGACCGGCGGGTTGTCCTTCGACACCGAGTAGCTGATCAGCGGGCCGCACTCGGTCATGCCGTAGCCGCAGGTCAGGTTGAAGCCCACCTTGCGGAAGAACTGCTCGACGTCGCGGTTCAGCGCGGCGCCGCCCACCACCAGTTCGCGGTAGCGGCCCCCGAAGGCCTCGTAGAGGGCGCCCTGGATCTTGCGGTGCACGAAGGCGCGCAGGCCCGGCAGCTTGAGCATGAACTGCACGTTCGGCGACTCCAGCTGGGGCTTGACGCGGTTGCGGTAGATCTTCTCGATGATCAGCGGCACCGACATCACCACGACCGGCTTGAGCTGGGCGAAGGCCGCCAGCAGCACCTTGGGCGTGGGGATCTTCTCGACGAACGTGACGTGGCAGCCGGCGAAGAACGGCGCCAGGAAGTCGAAGGCGCAGCCGAAGGCGTGCGCCAGCGGGAGGAACGAGACGATGTTGTCGCCCGGGCGCAGCGTCACGCTGTCCAGGAAGAAGCGCACGTTCACCATCAGCGCCTTGTGCGTGAGCATGACGCCCTTGGAGAAGCCGGTGGTGCCCGAGGTATAGACGATGGTGGCCAGCCGGTCGCCGCCCACCAGCGGCAGGCGCAGTTCGGCCGCCGTGAGGGGGGCCGCGTCCGGGCCGAAGGGCTCGCGCAGGCCCGCCAGCGCCGCCGTCGCGCGGCGGTCGCGCTCGTGCAGCGGGGCATAGTCGCGCAGGCGGGCGGCGGCCTCGACCGTGGGCATCTTGTCGCAGTCGACGGCGTCGGCGGCAGCGTCGGCCAGGAACAGCGCGCGGCAGCCGCTGTGGCGGACGATGTGCTCGATCTCGGCGGCGGTGAAGTCCGGCAGGATGGGCACGATGACGGCCCCGCGCGTCACGGTGGCCAGGTAGACGATCGCCCACTGGGCGCTGTTGCGGCCCACCAGGCCGACGCGGTCGCCCGGCTCGAGCCCCAGGGCGTCGAAGAAGCGGTGCAGGCGGACCACGCGGCGGGCCACCCCGGCGCAGGTCAGCGTGCCGCCGTCGAGGTCGCTGAAGCAGGGGACGTCCCAGTGCTGGCGCAGGGCCTGGCCGATGCCGTCGGCGAAGTTCTCGCTGATCGAACGGTGGGCGGGCATACGGCTCCTTCGTAGGCGCGGGTTGGCGGGGACTGTAGCGCATCCGGTTGCGCGGCACAACGGAACACGAGCGATGGGAAACGGGAAGCGCCGGAACCATCGGCCCCGGCGCTTCCGTAGCTGCAGTGCGGGCGGCGTCGGGTTCCCCCGTAGGGCCCTCTCGACTGCCGACTGCAGTGGCCCCTCAAAGCGGGGACGCCACCTCCACTGAGCCAAGTCTATGACTACCCACTGGATCACCTCCTTATCGGGCGTGACCATCGCGGCGAGACCCACCTCGCCCGGTCACTCAGGCCGCCCTGGCCCTTGCGACCGCCGCGCACGGACGGCGCGGATTTGGACACCCGCGGCGGAGATCCGGGGGGATGTGCCGCCGCCGCATTTGAGGATACGAAAGGTCGGGCGCGGGGTCCAGCCTGAATCGGCGCCGGCGGCCCTCACGGCATCTGGATGCCCCCGCTGACCGGGATGTAGGCGCCGCTGACGAAGGCGGTCGCGTCGTCCGCCAGCGCCGCGACCAGGCCCGCCACGTCATCCGCCTCGCCCACCCGGCGCAGCGGCGTCATGCCGGCGATGGCCTGCACCTGCGCCTCGGGCATGTGCGCCGTGGCGTCGGTGCGGGTCAGGCCGGGGGCCACGGTGTTGACACGGATGCCGTAGGGGCCCAGTTCGAAGGCCAGCGACTTCATGAGGCCGTCGACGGCCGACTTGCTGGTCGTGTGCGCGCTGAAGCCGTAGGCGGGGTAGCGCGACAGGCCGCTGCTGATACCGATGATGCAGCCGCGGCGACGCTCGATCATCGACCCCATCACGGCCTCGGCAGGCAGGAAGAAGCTGCGGGCCTCGTCCAGGACCTTGGCCTCGAACTCGGCCTGCGTCAGCTCGGTCACCGGCTTCCAGGGCACCGATGGCCCGGCGTTCAGCACCAGGATGTCGATGGGGCCCAACTGGCGGACCGTTTCGGCCGCCAGCGCCTGCACCTCGGCGGCGTCGCGCACGTCCCCGGGCAGGGCGACGGCCCGGCCGCCGGCGGCGGCGATCTGGGCGACCACGCCTTCGGCGGCCTCGCGGCCCTTGAAGTAGTTGACGGCCACCGCGGCGCCGCGCGCGGCCAGGACGCGGGCGCACGCGGCGCCGATGCCGCGGCTGGCGCCCGTCACGAGCGCCGTCTTTCCTGCGAGGTTCATCGGTTCCTCCCGGGGTTGCCGGCCGGTTCGGCCGGAGCGTCAAACAACCGCTGACGATAGCCCGACGGACCGGTACGGGCAAACCAGCGGAACCCCCTAAAGCCCCAATCGAAATTGACGATGCAATCTGCAACGCGTGCCCCAAGCCGCGCCCCAGGCCCGACATGGCCCCAAGGAGAAACGTGCACCATCCGAATCGACTCCGGGACGGAACTCCGCGCTGCCGGACGCGCGCGCGGTCCCGCCCCCGCTGGCGCCCCAGGCCCGCCGCCGCCCGTCGCAGCACGGCGGCGCTGCTGGCCCTGGTCCTGGCACTGTCGCCCGTGACGGCCGGCGCACAGCAGGCCGAAGCTGTGCGCGCCGCGTTCGTCTTGAACTTCCTGAAGTTCGCCGAGTGGCCGGCGGCGGCGGACTCGACCGTGCTGGTGATCGCGGCGCTCGGCGACGACGCCCAGGCCGCGGCCCTGCGCGCCGGTCTGGACGGCAAGGAAATCCAGGGTCGACGCGTTTCCGTGCGCGTGTTCGGCGATGCCGACCAGTGGCGCCGCGACGGGCAGGCTTGTCAGGCGCTGTTCATCACGCCGGCAGCCGCCGACGCCTGGCAGGGCTTGCGCACCGAGCTCACCGCGCGCCCCGTGCTCACCATCAGCGAAGCCCCCGGCTTCTGCGAGCAGGGCGGCATCCTGAACCTGTACGAAGAGGATCACCGCATCCGGTTCCAGGCGAACCCGGGCGCGGCCGATCACGCGGGGCTGAAGCTCCGTTCCACACTGTTGACCCTCGCCACCATCGTCAAGACCAAGGGGGACAAATGATGAGGACTGGATTCCACGCCCGGTTGCGAGCCGGCGGCGTTGCACTGGCGGCTGCGCTGCTGGTCCTCGCCCTGGAATCGGCGATGGTGCTGCCTGCACAGGGCACGACCGTGGTCGACGACTACACGAGCCTGAGCCTGGAACAGCTCATGGCCATCCCGGTCTACTCAGCGGCCAAGCGCGAGCAGAAGACCTCCGAAGCGCCCAGCTCGGTGACGGTGGTCACCTCGCAGGATGTGCGTGCCCACGGGTGGCGCACGCTCAGCGAGCTGCTGCGCAGCGTGCCGGGCATCTACGTGTCCAATACGCGCACCTACGGCTCGGTCGGCGTTCGGGGCTTCGAGCGGTCCGGCGACTTCGGTGGGCGTGTCCTGCTGTTGGTCAACGGCCATCGCATGAACGACCCGCTGTACGACTCGGCGGCCACGGTCGAGGACTTCATCCTGGACCTGGACCTGATCGACCGCGTCGAGATCGTGCGCGGTCCCGGCTCGACCCTGTACGGCACCAACGCCTTCTTCGCCGTGATCAACGTCATCACCAAGCGCGCGGACCAGTTCGAGGGCTTCGAGGCTTCCGGCGAGATCGGCACCTTCGACGCGGCCCGCGGGCGCCTGACCTTCGGGACGCGCGGCGACGACGGCTCGGAGACCGTGCTGTCGGCGAGCGGCTTCACCAGCGACGGCAAGGCCGAGGTGTACATGCCCCGCTACGACGGCGATCCGGTGGGCTTCGACGGCAGGTTGCGCGGGGGCGACGGCGAATCGGCCACCCGCTACATGGGTAGCCACCGCCGCGGCGGGCTGACGATCGAGGGCTTCTACGTGGGGCGCGACAAGGACACGCCGCCTTCCTACGGCACCGTCTACTACCTGCCGAGGCACACGTTCGACGCGCGCGCGTTCGTCGAGGCGCGCTACGAGCACGCCCTGTCGGCCAAGGCCACGCTGGCGGCCCGCCTCTACTACGACTGGTACAAGTACGTGGGCACCTACCAGTACGACCTGGAAGACCCGGATTTCCCCGAGTTCCTGGTCAACAAGGACTTCAGCCAGTCCGAATCGGTGGGCGGCGAGCTGCAACTGTCCTTGAAGCCGGCGAGCGGCCACGCGGCCACCGTCGGGCTGGAGTACCGCGACAACTACCGCCAGCTCATGCAGAACTACAACGTGGATCCCCGGTACTACTGGCTGGATATCGATCCGGCGACGCAGATCTTCGGCCTCTACGCGCAGGACGAGTACCGGCCGTCGGATCGCCTGGGTGTGACCGCCGGCCTGCGCTACGACCACTACGACTCGTTCGGCGAGGCGGTGAGCCCGCGCCTGGCGCTGGTCTACGGCCTGGATGCGGCGACCACGCTGAAGCTGCTCTACGGGGAGGCATTCCGTGCCCCGAACGCGAACGAGTTCTATTACGAGGAGGAAGGCGTCGTCAAACGGAACCCCGACCTGAAGCCGGAGGAGATCGTCACCTACGAGCTGGTCTGCGAGCGACAGTTCGGCCCCAACTGGCGCGGCTCGCTGGCCGGGTTCCTGAATCGCGCGACCGACATGATCGACCAGCTGTACGACGAGAACGACGGCATGTACTACTTCGACAACTCGTCCATGGACATCAAGGCCCGCGGGTTCGAGCTGCAGACGGACGGCCAGCTGGGCAAGTCCACGCGCGTCGGCGCCAGCTACTCGTACACGAAGACCGAGGATGAGGCGACCGGAGAGGTCCTCGAGTTCGCGCCCGAGCACCTCTTCAAGGTCAACCTGATCGCGCCCCTGCTGCCGGAGGCCGTGCTGGCCGGCGTCGAAGTCCAGTACGTCAGCGACCGGTTCAACACGAACGACCGTGGTTACAAGGGCCACTGGCTGGTCAACGCCACCCTGTTCAGCCACCGCTGGAAGGACCGCTGGGAAGCGTCACTGAGCGCCTACAACCTGTTCGAGGCCGAGTACGATCGCGACGTGATCGGCGACTTCGAGATCCTGCAGGATGGACGCGTGCTGCGGGCCAAAGTCAGCCTGCGCTTCTAGCGGCGCCGGAGACAACCGATACGGCAAGGCGGCCGCACCCCGCAGCGGGAGCGGCCGCCGCCCTTTCAGCCGCCCTCGCGGCCTGCGCGCCGGCGCGGCCAGTAGCGGCCGACGCGCCGTCGGTACTCGGCGTACGGCGCGCCGATCTCCCTGAGCAGCTTGCGCTCTTCCAGCTCGCAGCCGACCAGTGTGTAGACCAGGAACACGCCCCGCCAGGCGACGTTGACGTCGGTCCACGGCAGCATGAACACCAGCAGCAGCACCGTGCCCGCGTACCAGGGATGACGGACCACTGCCAGGATGCCGTCGGCCCGGAACGGAGGCTCGGCGCTGTGGCGCCCGGCCGCGTAGTCGCGCAGCTGCGACAGTCCCAGAAAGTGCCGGTTGTCGAAGGCCCGGGCGCCGGCCCAGAACAGGAAGAACGCCTCGGCCAGGCCCAGCCAGCGCGCCAGGGACCAGGGCCCGGGCCAGTCCCACAGTACGCGTTCGGGCAGCGCGCGCAGCCAGGCCAGCAGCACGGCCAGCGTGACCGTGCTGCCCAGCACGTAGAGGACCCGGCTGAACGCGTGCCAGCGGGGGAACAGGCGCCGCACCAGGTCGCGCCAGCGGTGCGTGGCCAGCAGGCTGTGGAACGCGCACCACAGCGCCGTCCAGAGGATGACCGCGGCGACCGTCGTGCTCACTGGGCGCCGGCCCGCACCATGTTCTCGACGCCGCCGGCCAGGACGATGCGCTGCACCGGCGTGCCCAGCGGCAGGAACCGGAACGACTGCCCGCGCCAGCGGATCGTCGAGTGGGCTACGTCCAGGCTCACCGGCTCGTCGTCGATGACGGTCTTCCGGCCGCCGCCTCCCGCGTGGTGGGCGTGCAGGGCGCGCGCGAAGTCCGGGCACTCCACGCAGAGGAAGCCGTTGTTGATCGCGTTGCGCAGGTAGGTCTGGGAGTAGCTGCCGGCGATGACCAGCCGGATGCCGGCGGCCATCAGCGCCGTGGCCGCCTGCTCGCGGCTGCTGCCGGTGCCGAAGTTGAAGCCCGCGCAGACGACGTCGCCCGTGCGCACCAGGCCGGCGAACTGCGGGTCGTAGTTCTCCATGACCACGGCCGCCATCTGCGCCGGCGTCATGTCCTCGCGGTACGTGTAGTCCTTCCCGTAGATGCCGTCGGTGTTGAGGTTGTCCGCCGGCAGGTAGAGCAGGCGGCCCTCGATCACGGCGGGGAAGCCGGGCAGCACCTCGACCGCGGGACCGTCGCCGCCGGCACCGGCGGGCACGCGGAAGTCGCGGGCCGGCGCGCCGCCGTCCAGGTCCCAGTCCCCGGGCCCGGCGATGTGCCCGGCCAGCGCGCTGGCCGCGACCACGGCGGGGCTGGCCAGGTAGGCCTTCGCGTTCCGGCTTCCCATGCGTCCCTTGAAGTTGCGGTTGGTCGCGGAGATGCCGACCTCGCCGTCCTCCAGCAGGCCGGTGCCCAGCCCGATGCAGGGCCCGCAGCCCGAAGGCAGGGCGATGGCGCCGGCGTCCAGCAGCGCCTGCCAGGCGCCGGTCATCTGCGCCTCGGCCTCGACCAGCGCGCTGGCGGCCGACACGTACAGCTTCACGTGCGGCGCCACCTTCTGCCCGCGGACGACGGCGGCGGCCTCCTCGAGGTCGCGCAGCCGCGCGTTGGTGCAGCTGAGCAGGTAGGCCTTGTCGACGCGGATCCGCTGGGGCGCCAGCTCGGCCAGCGACGCCATCACCTGCACCGAGTCCGGGCCGCTCAGGTGCGGGGTGACCTGCGAGAGGTCCAGCGCGATCTCGCCGGCGTAGACGGCGTCGGGGTCCGAGCACGGCGGCGCCGCGCGCCAGCCGGCGATGTCGGCCTCGGTGACGCGGTCGACGATGCCGCAGGAGGCCAGCCAGGCGCGGCGTTCCTCCATGTAGGCCAGGGTGACCCCGTCGACCGGGAACCAGCCGGCCAGCGCACCCCACTCGGTGGTCATGTTGGCGATGGTCAGCCGCTCCTCGAGCGAAAGCGTCGCCACGCCGGGGCCGGTGAACTCGATGACGGTGTTGAGCACCTCGCCCTGGTTGTAGAGGCCGCAAAGGGTGATGATCGCGTCCTTGCCCGTGACGCCGGGGCGCAGCCGGCCCGTCAGCGTGACCTTGATGGCGGGCGGCACCTGCCACCACACGGTGCCGGTGGCCCAGAGGGCGGCGGCGTCCGTGCGCACCACCGGCGTGCCCAGGGCGCCCACGCCGCCGTAGGTGTTGCTGTGGCTGTCGCTGGCCACGCACAGGCCGCCGGGGCGCGCGTAGCCTTCCTCGATCATGATCTGGTGCCCGATGCCCCGTCCGGCCGGGTAGGCGTCGATGCCGTGCGTGGCGGCGAATTCGGCCAGTGTCCGGTATTTGGCCTGGTTGGCCTCGCCCAGGTCCTGGATGTTGTGGTCCAGGGTGAACACCGGCTGGCGCGGGTCCTTGATCGCCGTGATGCCCAGGCCCTTGAACTTGCCCAGCACCGCGGAGGAGTTGTCGTGCGTCATCACGTGGTCGGGGACGATCGTGACGTAGTCGCCGGCACGCACCTCGTGCCCGGGCTTCAGGCCGACGGCGTGCGCCTGGACGATCTTCTCGATGACGTTCTGGGGCATGGCGGGGTCCTCCGCGAAAGGTGTCGGTTCGGCGGGCCGCCGGCGCCGCGGGCGGCCCGCCGGCCAATCTAACGGTCGGGGCCCCGGCGGACAATCGCCGGGGCCCCGTCGCCGATGATCCGGCCCGTCGCCGGAGCCGGGTCCGTCAGGGCAGCGCGGGCCCCGGATAGGCGTCGCTGATGTAGGCCTCGAGGGTGCGCAGCTTCACTTCCTGGTCGCGGCTGATCGCCTTGACGCAGTCGCCGATCGAAACCAGGCCCAGCAGCGTGTCGCCGTCCATCACCGGTACGTGGCGGATGCGGGCCTCGGTCATCAGGGCCATCACCTCGTGGATGCCGGTGTCGGGCGTCGTGTAGATGATCTTGCGCGTCATCAGGTCCAGCACCGGGGTGTCGCGCGCGGTGCGGCCCAGTTCGGTCACGAACCGCAGGTAGTCGCGCTCGGTCATGATGCCGCGCACGCGATGGCCGTCCATGACCAGGATCGCGCCGACGTTCGCGCGGACCATCCTGGTGACCGCTTCGAACACGGTGTCGTCCGGGCCGACGAACACCAGCGAGCGCTGGCTCTTCTCGGCGAGGAGTTCCCTGACGGTGTGCATGGCTGCCTCCCGGGGCGGGGGGTGGGGGCTCGGGACCGATTTGGAACTGATTCTACCCCGATTCGCGGGCGCTGGCCAGCCCCCATGCGCGAGCCGGCGGCTTGCCGCGGCGGCGCCGGGGCAGTACGATGCCCCGGCTGCCAGCAACCACCTCCGGCCGGGGACGCACGCCATGTACCGTGATTTCGAGGACCTGCGCGACAACTGCCCGTTCAGCCTGCGAGCGGACATCGCCATCGACCTGCTGCACGACGACCCGCGGCACCTGGCCGAGGTCTGGCCGGCGACCGCCGACGGGGGGTTCCGCCTGGCGCTGACCGATGCGGTCACGCGCTTCTGGGAGGACGAGGTGCGCCAGCGCGCCGGCGGCAAGCTGCCGGACGACGCCATCGCCATCGAGGTCATGGTCGACTCGTACACCGATCCGGACATGGGCTCGTCGCTGTACCTGGAGTTGCACGCGTACTGCGGCACCGAGGGCATCGGTGACCTGTGCTGGCGGGTGTTCGACGACGACGATCTGGAGCGGCGCTTCGGCCAGGCCATGGGGACCCGCGTGTGCGAGCTGATGGAAGCGGTGGCGCCCGGGCACGGGCTGCGGTGCCTGGTCGAGGTGGACGAGATCGAGGAGGAGTAGCCCGGTCAGAACAGGCGGGCCAGCAGCGCGTCCAGTTCCTCCATCGTCACCGGCTTGCGCATGAAGCCCGCGAACCCCAGGGCCGCGGCCTCCGCCTCGTCCATCGTCTCGCTGTAGCCCGTCCAGATCACCAGGGGCAGGTCGGCGCGGACCTGCCGGATCGCCAGCAGGAGATCGCGGCCCGGCATGTCCGGCATCGTCTGGTCGGCGATGACGGCGTCGAACGAGGTCGGATCGGCCTGGAAGGCGGCCAGGGCCGCCAGGGCGTTGTCGTGGACGGCAGCCTCGTGGCCGCGCGCGACGAGCATGAGCCCCAGCATGTCGGCGATCTCGGGCCGGTCATCGACCACCAGGAAACGGCGCGCGGGGACGGCGCCGACACGGGTCGCCGCCGGCACCGCCGCCGGCACGGCAGCGGGTTCGCCGCCGGGCGGGAGCAGCAGCGTGAATGTGGCACCGCGCCCGGCGGTGCTATCGACCAGCACGTGACCGCCGATCGCGTGCATGATGCCGTGCACCACCGGCAAGCCCAACCCGGTGCCGAGTCCGGCCTCCTTGGTCGTGAAGAAGGGCTCGAAGATGCGGTCCAACTCCTCCGGCCGGATGCCGACGCCGTCGTCGGCCACCGCCAGCGCGACGTGCGGACCGGCGAACGGAAGCCGGCAGCCCGCGCAGGTGGCGGTGTCGCGCCACGCCCTCAGGTGCACGCGCACGGTGCCTTGCCGACCGGTCGCCTGCGCGGCGTTCAAGAGCAGGTTGGCGATCACCTGCTGGAACTCCATGGCATCGACTGCCACGGCCGGCAAGCCGGGCGGCAGGTCCACGTCGATCCGCAACGTGGACGGCAGCGCCGGGCGCAGCAGGTGCAGGGCCGCTGTGACCAGCGTCGCCGGGTCCTGCGGCTCGCGTCGCGCCACGGGCCGACGCCTGCCGAACGCCAGCAACTTGGCGACCAGGTCGCGCGCGTTTTCCCCGGCGCGTCGGATCGCGGACAGGTAATCGGCCAGTTCGGCGTCGTCCTTCGCCGCGGCAAGGTCTCGAGCAAGAGTGGCGTAGCCCAGCACCACGCCCAGCATGTTGTTGAACTCGTGCGCGATGCCGCCGGTCAGCTGCCCGATCGCGTCCATCTTCTGCGCCTGCAGGAGCTGTTCCTGCAGCCGCTGGCGCTCCTCTTCCACGCGCAGTCGGCCGCTCACGTCTCGCACCGTGCACAGGTAGAGGGGCTGGCCCTCCCAGTCGAGGCTTCCGGTGGAGATCTCGACGTCCACCACCGACCCGTCGCGGCGCCGGTGCTTCGTCGCGAACTGGTGCGGCGGCAATTGCCGATGCAGGAACCGCTCGCGGATGAGGTCGCCGGACATCGTGGCGTCCCAATCCCAGGCATGCATGGTCGCGATCTCCGCGGTCGAGCAGCCGAGCATCTGGGCGAAGCGCTCGTTGCACTCGACGGCGCGCCCCGTCATATCGATCACGACGATGCCGTCGCGAGACTGATCGAACAGGGCGCGGCTGCGACGCGCCTGGTCGGCCAGCGCGGTGGCCGCCCGCTCGCGCTCGGTGGCGTCGCGGAAGCTCCAGACGCGTCCGACCACCTTGTCGCCCAGGCGCTGGGGGCGGGAGTAGCGTTCGAACACGCGCCCGTCCTTGAACCGCAGCACGTCAAAGCTTTCGGCTTCGGGCTGGGCGTAGAGCTCCCTGACCTTGGCCAGGAACCCCTCCGGGTCTTCCAGCTGGTCCAGCACGAAGGCCAGCGCCGCTTCGTCGTCGCCGCCGGCCAGGATCTCCGCCGGCAGGCGCCACAGCTCGGCGAAACGCCGGTTGTAGGTCGTGATGCGGCCGTGTCCGTCGGCCACCAGCAGGCCGTCCGCGGTGGCGTCGAAGGTGGCGCGCAGCAGGGACAGCGACCGCGCCAGGCTGCGCTCGGCCTCGGCGTGCGCCGTGAGGTCCACATGGGTGCCGATGATGCGGCGCGGCTCGCGCGGCCGGCCATCCCGTTCGCGCACGAGCGTGCCGCGCGACAGGATCTGCCGCCACTGGCCGTCGGCGTGGCGCAGGCGGAACTCGAGCTCGAAGCTGTCGCCGCCGTTCTGGAGGTACTGGCCGATGGCGGCCAGGGTGGGTTCACGGTCCTCGGGATGGCAGAGGCTGCTCCACGTCTCCAGGTTCGGCGCCAGTTCGTCGGCGGCGAACCCCAGCATCCGCTTCCAGGCGGGGGAGTAGTAGACCTCGTCCGTTTCCAGGTTCCAGTCCCAGATCGCGTCGTACAGATCGCCAAGGGCGGCACTGGGGTCCGCCCCGTCCCGCCCGGTCGCATCGCTGGTCTTGGTGTCGCCCACCGGCCGCCCCCTTCGCACCTGCCGGAGACGAGGTTCCACCGGCGGCGAGGCGAAGATAGGCTGCCCCAGGTCGTGGCGCCATGCGCCCGACGCTGCCGCGAACCGCGCCGGGGTTCAGGGCTCGAGCAGGGCGCGCAGGGCGGCCGCGTCCGCCACCGGCGCCGCGCAGGTCATTCCGCGGCACACGTAGGCCAGGGGTCCGTCGTCCGCCGTCCGCTTGCCGGCCAGGGCCGGGGCCGCTGCGGCCAACGCGCGATCCGCGCCGTCGGCAGGGACCAGCACCGCCAGTACCGTGTCCGGCCCCGGCGCGCGCGCCGCCTCGAGCAGGGCGGCCGCGCGCGGATCCCCGGCCCGGCCGGCCACGACCACTACCGCCGGCGGGGACAGCAGCAGCTGCGCGGCGCCCAGCCAGCCGGCGACGTCCAGTCCCGCGCGTACCAGCAGCCCGCCGCGCGCCGCGAGCACGCGTTCGGCCTCGCGGAGATACGCCGTCTCGCCGGTTAGCGCCCCGAGCCTGGCCAGGACCCTCAGCAGCGTGGCGTTGCCGGAAGGTTCGACGTTGTCGAACAGCTCGAGCGGACGGCCGAGCGGTGCCTCCGCGTCGTCCGGGACCAGGTACCAGCCGCCGTCCGGGTGTGCGAAGCGCGCCAGCGCGGTGGCGACCAGCGCCCGCGCCTCGGCCAGGCGACGGGCCTGGCCCGTGGCCAGGAACAGCTCGAGCAGGCCGTCGGCCAGGCAGGCGTAGTCGTCCAGGATGCCGTCGCCGGCGGCCTGGCCGGCGCTGGAACTGCGCCCGAGCGAGCCGTCCGTGCGGCGATGGTGACCGAGGACGAAATCCGCCGCGGCGTCGGCCGCCGCGATGAACGCCGGCTCGCCGCAGTCAACGCCGCCGCGGGCCAGCGCCGCGATCGCCAGCCCGTTCCAGGCCGTCACGACCTTGCGGTCGAGGCCCGGCGGCGTCCGCCGCGCGCGCTCCGCCAGCAGGACCGCCCGCTGACGGGCGAAGGCGCCGCCGGCCGCGTCCGGGTCGGCCCACGCCGGCGGCCGGCCGTCGCCGGTCTCCAGGGAGCCGCGCCGCGAGGGCACGCTGCTGCCGCTGTCCTCGAAGTTCCCCTCCGGCGTGATGCCCAGCAGCGCGCACAGCGCCGGTCCGTCGGCCGCGCCCGCCACCTGCAGCACCTCGTCCGGCGTCCACAGGTAGTACGAGCCCTCGTGGCCGCCGCTGTCGGCGTCGAAGCTGGCGTAGAGGCCGCCGTCGGGGTCGCGCATCTCGCGCACCAGGAACGCCAGCGTGTCGCGCGCCACCTCCGTGTAGGCGACGCTGTCCAACGTGCGCCCGGCCTCCAGGAAGAGGCTGGCCAGTTGCGCGTTGTCGTAGAGCATCTTCTCGAAGTGGGGCACGGTCCAGGCGGCGTCCACGGTGTAGCGGAAGAAGCCGCCGCCCAGGTGGTCCCGCAGGCCGCCGCCGGCGATCGCCGCCAGCGTGGAGGCCACCAGCGGGCCAAGCTCCGCGTCGCCATCGCGGCACCGCGACACCAGGAAGCGCCACTTGACCGGCGTCGGGAACTTCTGGCGCTGACGGAAGCCGCCGTGCTCGTGGTCGGCGATGTCCAGGGCGTGGTGCGCCGCGGCTTCCAGCCAGGCGGGATCCAGCGGCCCGGCGGGCTGCCGCGCCCAGTCCGGCAACTCGGCCACGTGCGCGGCCACGCGGTCGGCCTGGGCGCGCAGGTCGGCGGGGCGCTCGCGCCAGAGCGCCGCGACCTGCTCGATCAGGTGCCGGAAGTGGGCCGCCGGGAAGTAGGTCCCGCCATGGAACGGCCGTCCCTCGGGGGTCAGGAACGAGGACATCGGCCAGCCGCCGTGCCCGGTCAGCGCCTGCACCGCGTCCATGTAGACCGCGTCCAGGTCGGGTCGCTCCTCGCGGTCGACCTTGATGCAGACGAAATGCCGGTTCAGGAACGTGGCGATGTCGTCGTCGTCGAAGGCCTCGCCTTCCATCACGTGGCACCAGTGGCAGCTGCTGTAGCCGATCGACAGGAAGATCGGGCAGGCGCGGGCGGCCGCCTCGCCCAGGGCTTCCGGTCCCCACGGCCACCAGTCGACCGGGTTGTGGGCGTGCTGGCGCAGGTAGAGCGACGGCTCATGGCGCAGGCGGTTGCCGTCGCGCCGGATCTCGGCCACCGGACGCTGGGGTGTCGGGGACATCGGGCTGGACTCCCGGGCTGGGTGCGGACAGGGTTTGGCCGGCCCAAGTTACGGCCATCGTCCGGCAGTGGCAGGCGAAATCGGGCGTACCGGAATCCGATTTCGTGGCACGGCCAACGCCGGGGTTGCATCGGCCTGCGGGAGCGGATAGGTTTGGTCGAGAATTGAGGCTTCATCAGCCTGGACGGTCAGTCTCCTGTCAGCCTTCCAGGTGGTCGGGCGGGTCCGCGCATGATCAGGTTCACCCCCGAAGCCGTCGCACAGTGGCGATCCGAGCACCCGGCGTCCGCCCCGGGCGCCACGCCGGTCGTGCGCCTGTCGGTGGTCGCGGGGGGCTGCGCCGGGCTGCGCTACGTGCTGGAATCGGTACCGGCGCCCGCTGCGGACGACATCCGCATGCCCCACGACGGGCTGCTGGTGACGTGCGCGCCGGCCGATCTGCCGCGGTTGCGGGGACTGTGCGTCGACTACGTCGACGCTATGGTCGGCGGCGGCTACCGGTTCGCGAATCCCAACGCCGGGCGCACCTGCGGTTGCGGCGAGAGCTTCGCCGAACCGGCCGACTGAATGGGCCCACGGAGTGGGCCGAAGGCGGAACCCACGGCCGGGAGCCGAATTATCGGCCGATTGAGTCCGAGTTTTCTGTTGTCAGGGCCCTGGAACGCCTCTTAGTATCGGCCTCCGCAAGCCCGAACCACGCAGACCGACACGGCCCCGCGGGCGAACCCGGCCCGGGCCGCCGCGCGAGACCATCGCGGACGCAGGGGGGAGAGTCGTTTGGCCCCGGACAACCACGCTCACGACCCGGGCAACCGCCCCGGCACCGGCTCCGAGAAGCGTTTCGTTTTTCCCAAGTGGACCAATCGGCTGCGTGAGGCGTCGGCGGTGGCCGCGCTGGGCGGCGTGGTCTACCTGGTGGTGCTGGTGGCGGGCGTGTTCTCCCCGCAGAACTCGGCGATCGGCTACGCACCGGAGCAGCCGGTGCCCTACAGCCACGCGCTGCATGCCGGCGAGCTGGGCATCGACTGCCGGTACTGCCACGTGACGGTCGAGACGTCCGCGCGGGCCAACGTGCCGCCGACGGCCACCTGCATGAACTGCCACAAGACGATCCGCACCACCAGCCCGAAGCTGGAACTTGTGCGCAAGAGCGCCGAGACAGGCGAGCCGATCCACTGGGTGCGCGTCCACGATCTTCCGGACTTCGTCTACTTCAACCACGCCGGGCACGTGCAGTCGGGCGTGGGTTGCGTGAGTTGCCACGGGCGCGTCGACCGCATGGAGGTCGTCGAGCAGGTGGAGCCGCTGACGATGGGCTGGTGCCTCGACTGCCATCGCGATCCCGACCCCAACCTGCGGCCGCGCGACAAGGTGACCGTCATGGACTGGGAGCCCGAGGGCGACGCGGCGGCGCTGGGCGCGCAACTGCGGACCGAACGGAACATCTCGCCGTCGGTCGACTGCGCCACCTGTCATCGGTAGGAAAGGAACCCCATGTCCGCGTATAGCCTGGAACCCGGCAGCGGCTCTCCCTACTGGCGCAGCCTGCAGGAACTGGCCGACACCGAGGAATACCGCCATCTGATGGCCCACGAGTTCCCGGGCGGCATCGACGCGCCCGACGGCATGTCGCGGCGCCGGTTCCTGCAGATCATGTCCGCCTCGATTGCGATGACCTCGCTGGCGGGCTGCCGCTGGCCGGTCGAGAAGATCGTGCCGTACGCCGCCAACACGCCGGGCCTGGAACCGGGCACGCCGGTCAAGTTCGCCACCACGATGGAGATGGGTCCGGCCGCGATGCCGGTGCTGGCCACCAGCTACGACGGGCGGCCGATCAAGATCGACGGCAACCCGGGCCACCCGCTCAGCGGCGGCGCGGCCAGTGTGTTCGCGCAGGCCAGTGTGCTGGACCTCTACGACCCCGATCGCAGCCAGGTGGTCCGGCGCCGCACCGGGGTCTTCGGGTCGGAGAGCGACTGGGCCTCGTTCGCGGCCTGGGCGCAGACGCGGTCGGCCGCCGGGTTGACCGGCACGGCCATCCTCACCGGCGCCACGACCTCGCCCGCCACGGCGAACCTGCTGATACAGGCCGCCGCGCGTGGCGCGCGTCTCTACCTGCACGAGCCGGTCTGCCGCACGAACGAGATGCGTGGCCTGAAGCTCGCCTTCGGCACCGCGGCCCTGGTGCAGCTGGACCTGGGCCAGGCCGATGTCATCGTCGACATCGACGCCAACTGCCTGCAGGACCACCCGGCCGCGTTGCGCAACGCGAAGGCGTTCGCTGCCGGCCGCCGGGCCGAGTCCGGCCACATGAACCGCCTCTACAGCTTCGAGAGCACGTTCAGCATTACCGGCGGCATGGCCGACCACCGCTACCCGACCGCGGCGCGGGATCTGGGCCCGGCGGTGTGGGCGCTGGCGGCCGAGCTCGTGCTGGGCCAGCACCTGGAGCTGCCCGAGGGCGCCGGCGTGTCCGCGTCGCAGCTGGCGGCGTGGCGCGGCCATGCGGCCGGCGGACCGGACATCGCCCACCTGGCACACGACCTGATGGCACACCGCGGCCGCAGCCTGCTGGTGGCAGGGCTCCGGCAGGATCCCGAGGTGCACGCGCTGGTGCACGTGCTGAACGCGGCGCTGGGCAACGCCGGCCACGCGGTCAGCTATCTTCCGTTCGAACTGCCGCCCTTCGCGAGCCTGGGCGAGCTGGTGGGCGACCTGAACGCCGGCCGCGTCTCGACGCTGGTGGTGCTCGGCGGCAACCCGGTCTACGACGCGCCGGCCGACCTCGAGTTCGGCAAGGCGATGGCGCGCGCCTCCGAGCGCATCCATCTGGGCCTGCACGAGGACGCGACGGGCCAGGCCAGCAGCTGGCACCTGCCTGCAGCCCACTACCTGGAGAGCTGGGGCCTGGCGCAGGGCTGGGACGGGTCGCTGCTGGCGGTGCAGCCGCTCATCGAGCCGCTGTACGCCGGCCACACGGCGGCCGAGGTGCTCTCGGTCCTGGTCGAGAATCCGCCCCGCACGGCGCACCAGCTGGCGCGCGACACGTTCTTCGCGCTGGGCGGCGGGCAGGGACCGGCGCCGGCGCCCGAGGCCGACGACGCGTTCGAGAAGAGGTGGCGCGCCTTCCTGCACGACGGCTTCCTGGCCGGCAGTGCGCAGGCCGGCACGCCGCTGGCGCTGGCGGGGACGCCCATCGCGGCGCCGGCCGCCGCCGGCGCGGCGGGCGCGGAGAACCTCGAGCTCACGTTCCTGCAGGACCAGTCGGTGCACGACGGTCGCTATGCGGACAACGCGTGGCTGCAGGAAATGCCCGACTTCATGACCAAGCTGACCTGGGACAACGCCGCCGTCTTCAGCCCCTCCACGGCGAAGGACCTGGGCGTGGTGCACGGCGACGTGGTCGAGCTGCAGTACAAGGGCCGCTCCCTGGAGGTCGCGGCCTACGTCCTGCCGGGACAGGCCCGGCACTCGGTGGCCATCACCCTGGGCTACGGGCGCGACGACGCCGGCCGCGTGGGCCGCGGCGCCGGCTTCAACGCCTACCGCCTGCGCACGTCCGACGCGCTTCATCACGGCGATGGCCTGCGTGTGCGGAAGACCGGCCGCCGCTACGATCTGGCGACGACGCAGGACCACCACGCCATCGACAAGGTCGGCGCGGCCGAGATCCAGAAGCGCGTGCCGGGACTGGTGCGCGAGGGCACCTTCGAGCAGTACGTGAACGAGCCCGAGTTCGTCGACCACCTGGGCATCCACAGCCCGCCGCTGGTCTCGCTCTGGAAGGAGTGGGAGTACACCGGCTACAAATGGGGCATGGCCGTCGACCTCAACACCTGCACCGGCTGCAACGCCTGCGTGCTGGCCTGCCAGTCGGAGAACAACATCCCGGTCGTGGGTAAGGACCAGGTGTCGCGGGGCCGCGAGATGTCCTGGATCCGCCTGGACCGCTACTTCCTGGGCGATGCCGACGACCCCCGGTGTTCGCAGCAGCCGGTGGCCTGCGTGCAGTGCGAGATGGCGCCGTGCGAGCAGGTCTGCCCGGTGGCCGCCACCACCCACACGCGCGAGGGCCTCAACGCAATGGTCTACAACCGCTGCGTGGGCACGCGCTACTGCTCGAACAACTGCCCCTACAAGGTGCGGCGGTTCAACTGGTACAACAATTTCGAGGACCTGACCGAGACGCAGCGCCTGGTGCTGAATCCCGATGTCACCGTGCGCGCGCGCGGCGTCATGGAGAAGTGCACCTACTGCGTGCAGCGCATCGAGACGGCGCGCGTGGCCGCCCGCGTCGAGGGCCGCTCGATCCGCGACGGCGATATCACGACGGCCTGCGCGCAGACGTGCCCGACCGACGCGATCGTCTTCGGCGACCTGAACGACAAGGACAGCCGGGTCAGCAAGCTGCGGGAACTCGGGCGTTCCTACGACCTGCTGGACTACCTGAACATCAAGCCGCGCACGTTCTACCTGGCGCGCCTGCGCAACCCGAACCCGGCCATCGCGGGTGTCGCGGCGCAGGGCGGCCACGGCGGTCACGGTGACCATGGCGGTCATGGCGAGGACCACGGCGCGACGGCCGGCAAGGCACACGGATAGGGGCGGCCTGGCCGCCGCGGGCATCGACGGGCGTCTGGAACGCCGCCTGGAAAGCCGAACGGGAGCCTGAATGAAGAATCCGCAGGTCTCGCAAGCCTGGGACAACACGCGGGACGACCCCACCCGGCCGGTGGAGTTGATCCTCGGCGGCAACGACTTCACGTCGATCACCGAGAAGGTCTCGGACATCGTCCTGGAGCGGAAGACGCCGCGTGCCTGGTACCTGGCGTTCTTCGCGTCGGCCGGCCTGACGGGCGTGCTGTTCCTGATGATCGGCTGGCTGTTCATCCGCGGGGTGGGCGTCTGGGGTCTGAACAACCCGGTAGGCTGGGCCTGGGACATCACGAACTTCGTCTTCTGGGTCGGCATCGGCCACGCCGGCACGCTGATCTCGGCCATCCTCTTCCTGCTGCGGCAGAAGTGGCGGACCTCGATCAACCGCTTCGCCGAGGCGATGACGATCTTTGCCGTGGTCTGCGCGGGCATCTTCCCCGGTATCCACGTCGGCCGCGTCTGGGTCGTCTACTGGCTGTTCCCGCTGCCGAACGAGCAGGCCATGTGGCCGAACTTCCGCAGCCCGCTGCTGTGGGACGTGTTCGCCGTCGGCACCTACATGACCGTTTCGCTGCTGTTCTGGTACACCGGCATGGTGCCCGACCTGGCCACTCTTCGGGACCGTGCGCGGGGGCGCGTCCGCCAGGCGATCTACGGCTTCCTGGCCCTGGGCTGGCGCAACTCGCACCGCCACTGGCACCGCTACGAGAAGGCGTACCTGCTGCTGGCCGGCCTGGCCACGCCGCTGGTGCTGTCGGTGCACTCGGTGGTGTCGTTCGACTTCGCCACCTCGCAGATCCCCGGCTGGCACACGGCGATCTTCCCGCCGTACTTCGTCGCCGGCGCCGTGTTCTCCGGTTTCGCCATGGTGGGCACGATCCTGATTCCCGCCCGCAAGTGGTTCGGGCTGGAGCAGATCATCACGAAGCACCACCTCGAGAACATGAACAAGATCATCCTGGCCACCGGCAGCATGGTCGGGTTCGCCTACGCCACGGAGTTCTTCATCGCCTGGTACAGCGGTAACCCGAACGAGAGCTTCGCCTTCATCAACCGCGCCTTCGGGCCCTACGCCTGGGCCTACTGGACGATGGTGACCTGCAACGTGGTCACGCCGCAGCTGTTCTGGTCCAAGAAGCTGCGCACGAACCTGGGCGTGATGTGGGTGATGTACATCTTCGTGAACATCGGCATGTGGTTCGAGCGCTTCGTGATCATCGTCACCTCGCTCAGCCGCGACTTCCTGCCCTCGAGCTGGGCCTACTTCCGGCCCACGCCGGTGGATGTCCTGACCTTCGTCGGCAGCTTCGGCCTGTTCTTCACGCTGGTGCTGCTGTTCATCCGCTTCCTGCCCATGATCGCCATGGCCGAAGTCAAGACCGTCATGCCGATCGCCGACGCCCACAGCGGCGAGCGGCGCTCGGTGGGGGACTACCACGGCGACATCCCGGCCCACGTCCGGGACGGAGGTGACCGCTGATGAGCGCCACCAGCCACGGCGGCGGACTGCACGCGCTGCTGACCGAGTTCGAGAGCCCGTCGGCCTTCATGCAGGCCTGCGCGAAGGTACGCGACGCGGGATTCAGGCACTGGGACGCGCACTCGCCGTTCCCGGTGCACGGCCTGGACGACGCCATGGGCATTCGCGGCACGCGCCTGCCCTGGCTGGTGCTGGCCTCCGGCGCCACGGGCCTGGGCGTCGCGACGCTGATGCAGTGGTGGATGAACGCGGTCGACTACCCCTATGTCATCTCCGGCAAGCCGCTGTTCGGGCTGCCGGCGGCCGTGCCGGTCATGTTCGAGCTGACGGTGCTCTTCAGCGCGTTCGCCTGCTTCTTCGGCATGTGGGGCTTGAACGGCATGCCGCGCCTGCACCATCCGCTGCTGGCGCACGACCGTTTCCGCCGCGCGTCGCAGGACCGCTTCTACATCGTGATCGAGGCGCGCGACCCGAAGTTCGACCTCGAGCGGACGCGCGCCTTCCTGGCTTCCCTCGGCGGGAGCGTCGTCGACGAGGTTCGCGAAAGCGTGGAGGGCTGATCGATGCCGCGCTGGATCATCTACGTGCTTCTGGTGCTGGTCGCGGTCTCGCTGATCCCGATCGGGTTGATCTACCGTTCCCTCCATCGGGGTGACAAGCAGCCGCGCATCCAGGTCGTGTACGACATGGACCAGCAGCCCTACTTCAAGGCGCAGACGGAGAACCCGTTCTTCGCCGACGGCGTGACCATGCGCAAGCCGCCTGCGGGCACCGTCGCGCGGGGCCTGCTGGCCGCCGATGACGCCTATTTCCGCGGCATCGAGCGCGACACGATTTTCGTGCAGGAGATCCCGGTCGAGGTGACGCGGCCCGTGCTGGAACGCGGCCGCGAGCGTTTCGACATCCACTGCGCGCCCTGCCACGGGCGCAGCGGCAACGGCAACGGCATGATCAACGTGCGCGCCCAGGCGTTGGCCGAGGGCACCTGGACGCCGCCGACCGACCTGACCAGCCAGACGGTGGTCGAGCGGCCGGCCGGACACATCTACAACACGATCGCCAACGGCATCCGCACGATGCCGTCGTACGGCGCGCAACTTCCGCCGGCCGACCGCTGGGCCGTGACGGCGTATGTGCGCGCGCTGCAGCTGTCCCGCAACGCGACCGCGGCCGACCTGCCGCTGGACGCGCGGGCGGCGCTGGGTAACTAGGACGGGCCTCGATCGGCGCCGGCCGTCGCGGCCGGCCGGCAAGGGAGAGACGGACTTGGCGCATCACCATGCTCCCACCCTGCAGGACACGCGCACGACCCTCGACGGGTTGGGGCCGCGCGTCTTCGCGACGAGCCTCGCGATCGGCCTGGTCGGCCTGGCGGCGGCCTACGGGCTGGGCGCCGCCCAGGGCGACGGCCTGAGGCACTTCGCCTTCGCGTACCTGCTGAACTTCGCGTTCTTCCTGGCCATCAGCCTGGGCGCGCTGATCTTCATCGGCATCATGTACGTCACCCGCGCCAGCTGGAACGTGGTGATCCGGCGCCTGGCCGAGGTCATGGCCGCCGTGATGCCGCTGCTGGCGCTCATGTGCATCCCCGTGCTGCTGCTGACCGGCCGCATCTACGGCTGGACCGACCCGGAGATCGCGTCCAGCCACGCCATGGCCCACAAGGTCGGCTTCCTGAACCAGGGCGCCTTTACGCTGCGCTGGGTCATCTACTTCACGGTCTGGAGCGGCTACTCTCTGTTCTACTGGCGCAGTTCGCTGGCCCAGGACCGCAGCGGCGACCTGAAGATCACGCGCCGCTTCGAGAACTTCAGCGGTTTCGCGCTGATGATCTGCGGCATCTGCACGGCGATGGCGGCCTTTGACCTGGTGATGAGCATCGACCCGCTGTGGTTCAGCACGATGTTCGGCGTCTACTACTGGGCGGGCGGGTTCGTCTCGTTCTTCGCCGTGCTGACGCTGCTGACGCTCGGCCTGCAGCGGACCGGGCGGCTGACGCGTATCGTCAGCGGCGAGCACCTGCACGACTACGGCAAGGCCATGTTCGCCTTCACCTTCTTCTGGGGCTACATCGCCTTCAGCCAGTACATGCTGTACTGGTACGCGAACATCCCCGAGGAAACGGCCTGGTACCTGCTGCGCTCGCGCAACGGCTGGGGCGAGGTGGCCCGCGCCACGCTGTTCTGCACGTTCGCGCTGCCGTGGCTGGGCCTGGTCTCGCGCTGGGCCAAGCGCAACCGGAAGGTCCTGGCCTTCTGGGCGGTGTGGATCATCGTGGCGCAGTGGCTGAACCTGTACTGGGTCATCATGCCGTCCTACAGCGCCAGCGCCATGTTCAGCCCGATCGCGGTCGCGTGCTTCGTCGGACTCGGCGGGCTGTGGCTGGCGGGCATCACACGCCTGGCCATGGGCGGCTCCCTGGTGCCCACGCGCGACCCGAGGCTCGATGATTCGTTGCGGTTCGAGAACGCCTGATCGGGATGTCCTGACCACGGTGCCCCGACGGCACCCGGGAGCGGAGAGATGGCTGCGGCCGACCAGAAAGCGAACAACGGCTTCAATGCCCCGGCAGTGGTGCTCAGCGCGCTGGCCGGCCTCATCTTCGTCGTGGCGCTGTCCCTGTTCCTGCAGGGCGGTTTCCTGGCCGCGCAGGCCCTCGAGACGAAGCAGAAGACCGAGACGCCGGTGAACGAGCCCCTGCGGGCCCACCTGGCCGAGCACGAGGCGCGCCTGCAGGAAGCGCCGCGCTGGCTCGACGAGCAGAAGACGAAGGCCGTGATGCCCATCGACGCGGCGATGGACAGGCTGGCGTCCCGCCGGCCGGTTCAGCCGCTGCCCGCGGCCCCGATGGCCGAGGCGCCCGCCGGAAGCGAGGTACGGCATTGATCGCCAGCGCCAACCTTTCCAGCTGGCTGCCGCAGGCGGCCTCGACCCAGGCCCAGGGCGTCGACACGGCGTTCTACGGCGTCTATGTGGCCGGCGCCTTCGCAGTGATCCTGGTCACCGGGCTGGCGGTCACCTTCGTGCGGCAGTTCCGGCGCCGGCTCGACGACGAGCAGGGCGCGCCGGGCGGACGCGCGAACCCGCTCCTGCAGGGCCTGTGGGTGCTGGCGGCGGTGGCCATCGCCGTCTTCGCGTTCGCGGCCGGGCTGCCCGGTTTCCTGGACTCCAATGCCGCGCCCTGGATGGCCTACCGCGTGCAGGTGGGCGCCAGCCACGAGGGTTTCCGCTTCACCTACCCGAACGGCCACGTGGCCGACACGCTGCACGTCGCCACCGGCCGGCCCGTGCGCCTGGACGCGACGACTGCCGACGTCAGCCACTCGCTGCTGGTGCCCGCGCTGCGCGTCAACGAGCCGATCCTGCCGGGCCGCACCGCGCAGGCCTGGTTCACGGCGACGATGCCCGGCACCTTCGACCTGCGCAGTGGCACCTGGGGCGGGGACACGTACCAGAGCCTGGGAACGGCCGTGGTTGCGCACGCGCCCGCCGACTTCGAGGCCTGGATGACGCGCGTCTCGGACATCTTCGCCGGCCGCACGATGGAACAGGCCGGTGAGCTGCTCTACGGCACCAAGGGCTGCCGCGCCTGCCACAGCCTGGACGGCTCGAAACTGGTGGGCCCGTCCTTCAAGGATCTCTACGGCCACGAGTTCGACACGCGCGAGGGCGTGCGGATCACCGTCGACGCGGCCTATATCCGGGAGTCGATCCTGACGCCCAACGTCTCGGTCGTCGCCGGCTTCGAGCCGGTCATGACGCCGTACGAAGGCAAGATCACCGACAAGGAGATCGAGGCCATCACCGCCTGGCTGCGGACACTCTCGGACAAGGGTGGCGTCCCGGCCGCCGCCGATTCGACCGGCACGACGACGGCGGCGGCCCCGGTGCAGGCCGCCATGGACGTGGCCGCGCAGGACGGCGCGCAAGCCGCCGCGCAGGAGGGCAAATAGATGAGCAAGGCCACGCATGCGGCCGGCGGCGCCAACTGGCTGACCACCACCGACCACAAGCGCATCGCGCTGCAGTTCCTGTGGTGGACCTGCGGCGCCTTCCTGCTGGGCGCGATCTACGCCATCATTCTGCGCTTGCGCGTGACCAGCGGCCTGGTCGACCCGGCGCTCTACCGCCAGATGCTCACCCAGCACGGCGTCCTGATGGTGTTCCTCTTCCTGGTGCCGGCCATTCCCTCGGTGCTGGGCAACTTCCTGCTGCCCCTGCAGCTGGGCGCCGGGGAATTCCGCCTGCCCTGGCTGACGCGCCTGGCGCTGCGCCTGCAGATGGCCGGCACGGTGCTGCTGGTGGTCTCCATCATGCTGGGGGCCGTGGGTGCGGGCTGGTCCTTCGTCACGCCGCAGAGCCTGCAGGCGCCCGGCGCCTTCGGCCTGCTGGCGCTGGCCCTGGTCTGCGTGGCCGGCAGTTGGCTGGCCACCGGCATCAACTTCATCGTCACGGTCCACCACGGCCGCCGGCCGGGCCTGGGCTTCTTCCAGATGCCGATCCTGAGCTGGGCGCTGTACCTGACCGCCTATGCGCTGGTCGTGGCCGGCACGCTGTTCGGCGTGCTGGTGGTCTACCTGGCCGCCGCGCGCGGCACCGCGACCGGTCCGTTCGGCGCCAGCGCCGACCCGCTGCTCTGGCAGGGCTATTTCTGGTTCGCGGTGAGGCCGCTGGCCATCTTCGCGCTGCTGCCGGCCGCCGGCGTCATCACCGAGGTCATCGCCGGCATCGCGCGGCGGCCGGTCGTCGGCTACCGCACGGTGGTGGGCTCGCTGATCGCGCTGCTGGGCCTGGGCTTCGCCACCTGGGGCGTGCACCTGGTAGGCGCGGGGCAGTCACCGGCCCTGAGCTTCACCTTCACCGGCCTGGCGCTGCTGACGGCCGTTCCGGTGGCGCTGCTGAGCTTCAGCTGGCTGTCCACGCTGTACCGCGGGGCGGTGGCCTGCGCGGCACCCACGTCGTTCGTCGTGGCGTTCCTGTTCTGCTCAGGCATTGCCGTCATGAGCGGGCTGATGCTCTGCACGCTGTCGGCCGCCGACTACCTGGCCGGGACCGTGTTCGCGACGGCGCACCTGCATTACGTCATGATGGGCGGCGTGGTGACGGCGCTGCTGGCGGGCCTGCACTACTGGTGGCCGGTGATGTTCGGCCGCATGTACAGCCCGTTGCTGGGCCGCCTGTCGGCCTTCACCTACCTGGTGGGCCTGAACCTGGCGTTCCTGCCGCAGCTCATCGCCGGCGCGCGCGGGCTCTCGCGGGGTTTGGCCTCGGTCCCCAGCGGCTTCGGCGTCCTGGACGTGACCGCCACCTGGGGCATGTGGATCCTGACGACCGCGCTGGTGATGGTCATCGCGAACCTCTTCGGCTCGCTGCACGACGGTCCCGAGACCGGCCCGAACCCCTGGGGCGCGACGACCGGCGAATGGCGCGGCGCGGCCGGCCCGGCGGTGGGCGACCCGTATGCCCGCTAGCACTGGACCCGGTTCCGGCGCCCGGAGCCCCGCACGTCCGTACGGGAACCCCTGGCTGGCGGGTTTCCTGCTGGGCCTGGTGCTGCTGGCCTCGTTCGTGATCGCCGGCCGTGGCCTCGGCGCCACGGCGGCCTACTCCGCGCTGGCCACCGCCGTCGCCGGCCTGGGCGGCGCCGCACGGGTCGCCGAACACCCCGTCCATGCACGCTTCTGGAACGACGGCGCGCCGCTGCTGTCGTGGACGCTCTTCCTGCTGGCGGGAGCCGCCGCCGGCGCGTTCCTGTCCGCCTGGCAGGGCCGGCGCCTGGCAGTCGTGACCGAGCGCGGCCCGCGCGTGAGCGCGCGCACGCGCCTCCTGCTGGCGTTTGCCGGCGGCCTCCTGGCTGCGTGGGGTGCCCGCCTGGCCCGGGGCTGCACCAGCGGCCAGGCCCTGGCCGGCGGCGCCATGCTCAGCGTCGGGGGCCTGGTCTTCATGGCCGCCGTCTTCGTGGCTGCCTACGCGCTGGCCGGCCGCGTGCGGAGGCAATGGCTGTGACGCTGCCGGTCTTCGCCTTCCATGAGCCGGGCCAGGCGCTGCTGCTGGGCACCGCGCTGCTGCTGGGCCTGGGCTTCGGGTTCTGCCTCGAACGGGCCGGCTTCGGCAGCGCGCGCCGCCTGGTCGCGGTGTTCTACCTCTACGACATGGCCGTGGTGAAGGTCATGTTCACGGCGATCGTCACGGCGATGACTGGGTTGACGCTGCTGGCGGCCATCGGGCTGCTGGACCTCTCATCGATATATGTCGAGCCGACGCGGCTGCCGGCGCAGGCGCTGGGCGGGCTCATCTTCGGCGCCGGGTTCATCGTCGGCGGCTACTGCCCCGGGACGGCGGTGGCCGCCCTGGCCACCGGGCGCCGCGACGGCGTCGCGTTCGCGCTGGGCATGCTCGCGGGGGTGGCGTCGTACGCCGAGCTGGCGCCGGGGCTGGACGCATGGGTGTCCGACGGTGGCGCCGAGCAGACCCTGACCGGCACCACCGGCGTGCACCGTCTGTGGTGGACGCTGCTGTTCATCGTCGTGCTGGCGCTGGTGGCACGGCTGCTCGCCTGGCTGGAACGGCGCTTCGCCGCGAACCGTCCCGCCGCCTGACCGGTGCCGTCGAGATTGTGTCCGGCCGCGCCGGCCCGGGGCCGGCCCCGCCGGGCTCAGCCCAGCGGCGCCCGCCCGTCCTCGCTGCCGTCCTCGCGGTCGATCTCGCGCATCATCGCCGCGAACTCCTCGCGCGTGCAGATCCCCTTGGCGACCATCATCCGCTGGACCGTCTTGGTGGCCAGGGCCAGTTCGCCCAGCGCGCGCTCGAGCCGCGCCACATCGACACTGCCGCCGCCGCCGCGCACCGCGGACGCTTCCAGGCGGGCCTGCCGCGCCTCGTCGCGGGCCTTGTCGATCTGCGTGTGCTGGTAGATGTCGAAGATCCAGTTAATGAGTCCCATTTTCAGTCCTTGTCGGGTTGGAGATGCAGGGCCGGCGCACCAGGGCGCCGTCGAGCGCGCAACAGATGCCTACGCGCCGGCACGGCGACTGTTGCGTTGCACCGGGAGGGTGCCTCTGGCATGCTGCGCGCCGGGGACGCGGCTCGTGCGGCGGGGTCGGGATCTCCCTCATTTCATCTGGGATTTGATGGCGGCAGTTCCTAGTATTGTGGCGACCCGAACCCCGGAGGCCTGCCCGTGTCCGACCCGCAAGACAGCCGTCCGCGGCGCAAGACCCGCCTGCCCGCGTCGTACTACAACGCCATTTCGCTGACGGGCGCGGCGCTGGCGGGCCTGAGCGTGGTGCTGATCCTTTTCCTGTTCGCCCTCGAGCACTTCAGCGACGGCCACACCAGCCCGTACGTCGGCATCATCGCCTTCGTGATCCTGCCGGGCTTCCTGATCCTGGGCCTGGCGCTGGGCGCCATCGGCGTGCTGCGGCAACAGCGCCGCCGGCGGCTGGGCCTGCCGACCACGCAGCGCCTGCCGCGCATCGACCTCAACGACCCGACGCACCTGCGCGCCACGTTCCTGGTGGGCGGCGGTTTCCTGCTGTTCCTGGCGCTGACGGCCTTTGGCAGCTACCAGGCCTACGAGTACACCGAGAGCGACCAGTTCTGCGGCACCACCTGCCACACGGTGATGAAGCCGGAGTACACGGCCTTCAACGCCTCGCCGCACCAGCGCGTGGGCTGCGTGAAGTGCCACATCGGCTCGGGCGCCGAGTGGTACGTGCGCTCGAAGCTGTCGGGGGCCTACCAGGTCTACTCGGTACTGTTCGACAAGTATTCGCGCCCCATCGAGACGCCGATCAGGAACCTGCGCCCCTCGCGCGACACCTGCGAGCAGTGCCACTGGCCCGAGCATTTCACGGGCGAGAAGCTGGTGTCCTTCGACTACTACGGCCGCGAGGAAGGCAACACGCACTGGAGCCTGAAGCTGGCGATGAAGGTGGGTGGTGGCGGCGCCGGCGGCGCGCATGCCCACGGCATCCACTGGCACACGGCCAACCAGGTCACCTACGTGGCCACCGACCACAAGCGCCTGGACATCCCCTGGGTCAAGTTCACCGGCCAGGACGGCAGCGAGAAGGTCTACCGGAGCGTGGAATCGGACCTGTCCGACGAGCAGCTGGCCGCCCTGGAGCCGCGGGAGATGGACTGCATCGACTGCCACAACCGGCCGACGCACCACTACAACCCGCCCTCGCGCGTGGTGAACCGCGACATCGCCAACGGACTCATCGCGCAGGACCTGCCGGGCATCAAGAACCTGCTGGTCGACCTGATGGAGGCCGAGTACCAGACCGAGGACGAGGCGCTGCAGGCCATCGCCGAGGGTGTGCACGCCTTCTACACCGAGGGGCACCCCGAGGTGGCCGTCGCCCGCACGGGCGACATCGAGACGGCGATCACGCGAGCCCAGCTGCTGTTCCGGACCAACATCTTCCCCGAGATGAAGGTCAACTGGCGCGAGTTCCCGGACCACATCGGCCACCTGACGACACCGGGCTGCTTCCGCTGCCACGACGGCCTGCACCAGACGGAGGAGGGGGAGGTGCTGTCGCGCGACTGCGACCTCTGCCACACGATCCTCTCGCAGACCCGCAAGTCGGGCGAGGAGTTCACCTCCCTGGCCAGCGTCGAGTACGTGCATCCGGAGGACATCGGCGACGAGTGGAAGACGACCAACTGCAACGAGTGCCACGGCGAGTGACCGCGACCGACGGAGGCCCGGGCGGGTCCTTGACTCGGCCCGGGCCCCGGACGATTTTGGTTGAGAATGTCGATTCAGCCGCCCGCTCCACCCCAGCCAAGCCGAGGAAGCCCCATGGCCAACGCCAAGATCGTCTGGACGAAGATCGATGAAGCCCCCGCCCTGGCCACCTACGCCCTGTTGCCGATCGTCCAGGCCTACACGAAGGGCACCGGCATCGACGTCGAGCAGGCGGACATCTCGCTGGCCGGCCGCATCATCGCCAACTTCCCCGAGAAGCTGACCGCGGCGCAGAAGCTGCCCGACGCGCTGGGCGAACTGGGGGCGCTGGCCAAGACGCCGGTGGCCAACATCATCAAGCTGCCGAACATCTCCGCGTCCATCCCGCAGCTGCAGGCGGCCATCAGGGAACTGCAGGAGCACGGCTACGACATTCCCGACTATCCCGAGGAGCCGAAGACGGACGCGGAGAAGGCGCTGCAGGTGCGCTTCGCGAAGGTGCTGGGCTCGGCCGTGAACCCGGTGCTGCGCGAAGGCAACGCCGACCGTCGCGCGGCCACCTCGGTCAAGAAATTCGCCCAGAAGAACCCGCACCGCATGATGAAGGACTGGCCGAAGGAGGGCTCGAAGGCCCGTGTGGCCCACATGACCGAGAAGGACTTCTACGGCACCGAGAAGTCGGTCACGCTCGACGCGCCAACCGAGGTGCGGTTCGAATACGTGGGCAGCGACGGTGCGGTCAAGGTCCTCAAGGAGGGCCTGCCGCTGCTGGCGGGCGAGGTCGTCGACGCCTCGGTGATGAACGTGGCCGCCCTGCGCGCCTTCTATGCGAAGACGATCGACGAGTGCAAGCGCGACGGCACCCTGCTGTCCCTGCACCTGAAGGCCACGATGATGAAGATCTCCGATCCCATCATGTTCGGCCACGCCGTCTCGGTCTTCTACGCCGCCGCGCTGGACAAGCACGCCGCGACGTTGAAGGAGATCGGCGCCAACGTGAACAACGGCCTGGCCGGCGTGCTCGAGAAGCTGGACAGGCTGCCGGCGGCCAAGAAGGCGGAGATCGAGGCCGACATCCAGGCCGTCTACGCCACGCGCCCGGCCATCGCCATGGTCGACTCGCGCAAGGGCATCACCAACCTGCACGTGCCCAACGACGTCATCGTTGATGCCTCGATGCCCAACGTCGTGCGCGACGGGGGTCGCATGTGGAACAACGATGACCAGTTGCAGGATACCGTGGCGATGGTGCCGGACCGCTGCTACGCCACGATCTACCAGGCCATCATCGAGGACTGCCGCCAGCACGGCCAGTTCAACCCGGCCACGATGGGCGCCGTGGCCAACGTCGGCCTGATGGCGCAGAAGGCCGAGGAGTACGGCTCCCACGACAAGACATTCGTCGCGCCCGGCAACGGTACGGTGAAGGTCATCGACAAGGCCGGGAAGGTGCTGCTGGAACAGGCCGTCGAGCCGGGCGACATCTTCCGCGTCTGCCAGACCAAGGACATCGCGATCCGCGACTGGGTGAAGCTGGCCGTGACGCGCGCCCGCGCCGCCGGCACGCCGGCCGTTTTCTGGCTGGACGGGAACCGCGGGCACGACGCGCAGATCGTCGCCAAGGTGAAGGCGTACCTGCCGCTGCACGACACGAAGGGCCTGGACCTGCAGATCATGAAGCCGGTCGACGCCATGGCCTTCACCGTCGCCCGTACCCGCCGCGGCGAGGACACCATCTCGGTCACCGGCAACGTCCTGCGCGACTACCTGACCGACCTGTTCCCGATCCTGGAGCTGGGGACCAGCGCGCGCATGCTCTCGATCGTGCCCCTGCTGGACGGCGGCGGCCTCTACGAGACGGGCGCCGGCGGCTCGGCCCCCAAGCACGTGCAGCAGTTCCTGCAGGAAGGCCACCTGCGCTGGGATTCGCTGGGCGAGTACTGCGCCCTGGTGCCCTCGTTCGAGCAGATCGCCGCCACGGGCAACGCGCGGGCGGCGCTGCTGGCCGAGACGCTGGACACCGCCATCGGCACCTACCTGGAGAACGCGCGCTACCCCAGCCGCAAGGTGAACGAGATCGACAACCGCGGCAGCACGTTCTACCTGTCCCTGTACTGGGCGCAGGCGCTGGCGGCGCAGGGCAAGGACGCGGAGCTGAAGGCCCGCTTCACGCCGGTGGCCAAGGCGCTGGCCGAGGCCGAGCCGAAGATCGTCGGCGAGCTGCTGGCCGTTCAGGGCAAGCCGGTCGACATCGGCGGCTACTACCACCCGAGCGACGACAAGGCCTACGCGGCGATGCGCCCGAGCGCCACGTTCAACGCGGTGATCGACGGGCTGCGGTAGCGCGGCCGTCGGCCGCCATCCGGGCACTTGCGCCGGCGCAAGCGAAAGCTGCGCCGGCGCTCGTTTGCGGACCTACGTGCCGAGCGGCGCCAACGTCGTCGTGTCCCCGCGCCTGCCGTACCGCCCCAGCCGCCCGTACAGGGAGAACGACGCCATCGCCAGCCGGCGCGCGTCGTCGTCCGTCCCCGGGGGCAGCGGGTGGGGCACCCGCAGGTGCAGCACGTGGCTGCGCACCACGAAGTCGACCACCGCGGCGGCGTAACCTGTTCCCTGGTCGTCCCAGTTTCCGGCGGCCACGATGTTCGTCACGCGCGCACGGTCCGCTTGCAGCGACAGGCGGGCCCGGAACTCCAGCGAGCCGGTCCAACTGCGCGTGAGGTAGAGCGTGTCCTCGTGGAGCGAGACGTCCCACTTCACCTCCATCGCCGGCGCGCGGAACAACGGACCCGGGCGCCACGGCGTCGGCAGGCGGTAGGCGAGATCGGCCGGCAGCGAGCGGGCGTCCTGCGGGTCGGCGCCGCGCAGGCGGGAGCCATCGTCGTCGCGCAGCTCCAGGAAGCGTTCGGCGATGCCGGGGGCGGCGGTGGTCGAGATCATGCCGGCGGCGAAGGCGCTGCAGTCGAGGACCTCGACGCCGAACGGGCTGTCGGCGGCGTGCAGCCAGCGCGGCTCCGTGTCGCCCGCCTCGTCGGCGCCCGGCGGCGGCAGGATGGCGGCCAGAACGGCGGTGTACAGCTCGGCATCCCCGGCCGAGAAGCAGCAGAAGACCACTCGCGCGGGCGTGTCGTGCTCGCGCAGCCAGTCGGCCACCGTGTTCACGGCGACCACGCAAGCCTCCTCGGGGGGATAGCCGTAGGCGCCGGTGGACACGCAGGGGAAGGCGACGCTTGCGATGCCTTCGGCCGCCGCCAGCCCCAGCGACGCGCGGTAGCAGGAAGCCAGCAGGTCCTCCTCGCCGTGACCGCCACCCCGCCAGCGCGGGCCCACCGTGTGGATCACGTGACGGGCGGGCAGGCCGTGGCCGCCCGTCAGGCGCGCCTGGCCGACCGGGCAGCCGCCCAGCGCGCGGCATTCGGCCAGCAGCCCCGGCCCGGCCCGGCGATGGATCGCGCCGTCGACGCCGCCGCCGCCCAGCAGCGAGGAGTTCGCGGCGTTGACGATGGCGTCGGCCTCGAGGCGCGTGATGTCGCCGTGGAATACCGCGAGGCGGCCGGACAGTGAAGGGGACATGCGGCTCTCCCGGGCTGGCGTCACGCGGCGGCGCGCGAACGGCGAACCCGCGGATCATACCACGACAGCGCGCGACCGTCAGCGCGGCATGATCACCAGCACGAACAGCGCCACCATCGCCAGGTCGGCCGCCAGGTGCGCGATCCAGGTCGCGCGCCAGCTGCCGGCCGCGAGCGCCAGGTGCGACCACAGCAGGGACGTCGCCGCGATCAGGGCGACACGCACCAGCATCAGCGGCCAGGGGAACAGCGCGCCGAGCAGCACCGCGTGCCAGGCGCCGAAGCCCGCCGTGGCCAACGCCAGGCCCCGGGCGCGACCGAACGCCGCGCAGCACCGCGGCGTGGCCTGCCCGCGCCACCACCATTCCTCCAGCCACGGGTTGAAGACGGCGAACAGCACCAGCCAGGCCCACGGCTGGTGCAGGTCCAGGCCCAGGCCGGCGGCGCGCGCCTGGTAGTCGCTGACCGGGCCCAGCCAGGGGCGCGCGGCGGCGTAGAGCGCCAGGAAGACCGGTCCGAACAGCACGGCAAGCGCCGCCTCGCCACGCCAGGAATGCCGCGCCGACGGCGCGAAGGGCAGGCCGCCGCGGCCCGCCGGCAGGCTTGCGCCCAGCAGCAGGCGCGGCGCCAGCACGCAGCCCCCGGCGGCGTAGAGCAGGAAGGTCGCCGGCAGGCTGCCCAGCCCGTGCACGCCGATGGCGCCGAGCAGGGTCGGCGCCGCCAGCGCGGCCAGCAGCTGCGCGCGCGTCCGGGTCACGTCAGCGGACCACCGCCACGCGCGCGACCTGCGTGCCGGACGCGGTGGCCACCCGCACCAGGTACACGCCGGCGGCCACGGCGCGGCCGTCGTCGTCGTCGCCGGTCCAGGGCAGCGCCTGGAGGCCCGCGCCCAGCTGGCCGTGGTGCAGGCGCCGCACGCGCCGGCCCCGCGCGTCGAAGACGGTGACCGTGGCGCGGCCGGCCTGCGGCAGGTCGAAGGTGATCGTCGTGCGCGGGTTGCAGGGGTTCGGGGCCGCGGCCACCGCGAAGGCGCCGTCACCGGCGGCGCCCGGCACGCCGGCGATGCGCTGGGTGTGCAGGGCGCGCAGCGCGGTCAACCCGCCGCCCGGCACGTCCACATAGACCTCGCCGTCACCGGCAGCCAGGACGCCGAAGTAGCCGTTCGCCTGCCACCCCTCGTGGCCGAACGGCGCGTCGGGATCCGTGGCGTCGACCAGCCCGAGTCCCCAGCCGAAGTGCGCGAACACCTGGCGGGAATACGCCGCCAGGCGGGTGATCCCGTCGTTGGAATACCACGGCAAGGGCCCGGTCCGCCCGCGCAGGTACGGCTGCCCCGGGTCGCGTACGTCCACGACCAGCACCTCGTCCCACGTGGCCAGGTAGGCGAACCCGTCGGCCACGGTCAGCGACCGGCAGGCGACATCGCCGAGGGGCACCGAGCCCAGGCGCGCGAAGCCGCCGTCGGCCGTGACGCGGAAGATCACCAGCCCCTGCGCGCCATCGACGACGTAGGACAGGTGCCCGTCGCCGGCGTAGCGTCCATGGGGGATGTCCGCGGGCCAGGTGACCTCGGACACCGCAACGTCGCCGTCGGCGGTCGGCTGCACGAGCAGGTACAGGGACCGGGGCGTGTAGCTGTCATCGACGTAGTCCGCACACATGACCAGCCAGCCGCCGTCGACGACCAGGGCCTGCAGGGCGTTGAGCGGGTGGCCGCCGGGCGTGAGGCGGACGTCACGGACCAGCCGCGGCGCCAGGCCGTCCGTCGCGTCCACGATGCGAAGCCCCGTGACGCTGCCCAGGAGCACGAGGTTCTCCCGGGGGCGGACAAACGAAGCCAGGAAGCGGTCCCGCGCCGGGACGTCGAACCCGTCGGCGTAGGCGCCGAGCCGGCGTGGGCACTGCGGCTGCGAGACGTCGAGCATCTGCAGCCCTGAAAAGCCGCTGGCCGCGTAGGCGCGATCACCGGCCACGGCCAGTTCGCCCAGCGGCGGGGCGGCCGCCACGGTCGCCAGGCGCACCGGCTCGGGGCCCACGGCTAGGTCGTAGGTGACCAGCCCGGCTGAGGTCGAGGTCACGACCATCAGGTCGCCGGCGATCTCGACGTCGACGCAGCGGTCGACCAGATCCTCATCGAACCAGTGGGCCGAGCCGTCGTACGGCACGTACCGCCCGATGGACCCGCCGGCGGCATAGAGGTTGGTCCCGTGCCTGGCCACGGCCATGGGGCAAAGGCCGTGGATGAACCACCATCCCGGCGCGACGTGGTCGCCGCGCGTTTCCCGGCAGGTGTAGCCGTTGCCGCGGACCCCCAGGATCACGTAGCCGTCCACCACCTGCACGAACGTTCCTTCGGAGTAGCTGAGCCCGCCTTCGTCGACCTCCAACAGGACGGGCGCGCGCGGGTCCGTGGCGTCCAGCACGCACAGGCCGTAGTGACCGGCCACGTAGAGGCGCCCGTCGGCGGCGGCCACGTCGCGGCCCCACAGCCCACCCACCCGCCGCCCGAGAGCCGGCCGCGCCGGATCGGTGATGTCGACCACGAACAGGTCGCCCACCATGCAATAGGCGACGTCGCCGGATAGATCCAGGCGCCCGCCGCCCCACCCGGCGGCAGGGAGTGCCAGCCGGGCCGCGATCCGCGGCCGCACGGGCAGGCGCGCGTCGACCACCACGAGTTCGCCGCCGATCATCGCGTAGACCCAGCCGTCGCGGACGGCCAGGTCGCTGGGCCCGCCGGGCAGCTCGAGCGAGGCCAGCGGGCGCGGGTGCGCGGGGTCCGTCAGGTCGGCGGCCTCGAGCCGGCTGCCGCGGCCGTACCAGGCGACCGTACCTTCGAGGGCCAGGCACCCGGCCGGGCCGTCGTTCCAGCGGCCGATCTCCTCGATGCCGGAGGCCTTCGGCGGCGCTGCGCCGGCCGGTACGGACGCCAGGAGCGCCGCCAGCATCGCCGGTGCGGCCAGGGAAGTCAGGAAGCGTGGCATGGAGCACCCACCCTTGCGTTGGGGTCATCACAGGCTGGGCGATGGCTGCCGGCGGCCGGGAACTGGCCACGAGGTGCGCCCCGAGGATGGTCACGGCGCCGTGCGGCGTCTCCCTGAACGGGAGGTCGCGCGCCGCAACCGCGCCCGGGACAACACCCTGCCCGACAGCCGTTCACGGTCGGGCGGCGGGCGCCGCGGCCGGCGCGCGACGCCACGCTCGCGGCCGCAAGTTCCGCGCCAGCGGCGGTGGAGCGCCGCCGCCGCCGATGCTACATTGCCACGCGGTGCCGGGCCAGCAGGGCCCGGCCACTGTCGTCCCCTGGTCCCGAACCCGGAGGCTGCCCGTGACCGCGCGCGACATCCACGTCATCATCCGCTACCGCGCGCAGGACGGCTGCGCCGACATCGCCCTGCGCGAACTTGTGGCGCTGGTCGCGGTGGTGCGCCGCGAAGAGCCCGACTGCACCGGCATCACGATCGTGCAGCGGGACGAGGACCCCTGCGAGTTCACCCTGCTGGAGACGTGGACGAGCCGCGAGGCCTACGCCGGCCCGCACCTGTCGACGCCCCACATCCTGGCCTTCAAGGCGCGCGCCGGGCAGTTCATGGCCGGAGCGCCGGAGATCACCTACTGGCGCCAGGCGTGCCGCGTCTGAACGGGGCGAACTCCGCGCCTGAAGCGGAAGGGCCCGGCTGCCTCGCGGCGGCCGGGCCCTTCGCAGGTGCGCGCCTGATCGCCGCTACTTCAGCAGCACCATGCGCTGCAGGCCCTCGAAGTCGCCCGCGGTGAGCTTGTAGAAGTACACGCCCGAGGGCACGCGCGCGCCGCTGTCGTCGCGGCCGTCCCAGGTCACGCGGTGGTCACCGGCCTCGAGGCTGCCCGCGACCAGCTTGCGCACGTTCTGTCCGCGCAGGTTGAACACCTGCAGTTCGGCCCGGCCCGCCTCGGCCAGCGTGAAGCTGATCTCGGTGCTCGGGTTGAACGGGTTGGGGGTGTTCTGCCGCAACGCCCAGCGCGACGACGCGCCCGGCACCGGCGAGGCCCCGAAGAACCAGCCCAGGTCCCGGAACAGCGCCAGCGTCAGGTCGACACCGTCGTGCGCCAGGTCACCGTTGATGGCCGGCTCCATCAGCAGGTTCGGCCGCGCGCCGGTGTCGAAGTGCGACACCGACGAGCCGGACTGCAGCGGGTTGGGCGTGTAGACCAGCGGGCGCCCGAAGGCGTCCGAGCCGGCGCGGCGCGTGGCGCTGACCTGCAGCGACACCTGGACGCCGGCCGCCAGCTGGGCCTTGATCAGGTTGCCGTCGGCCTGGCTGACCATCACCGAAGGGATGGTGATCGTCGCGCTGCTGCCGCCCAGCGAGGCGGCCGGTCCGGCGACGTTGTTGACGACGATGACGCCGATGGCGCCGGCATCCTGCGCCGCCTGCACCTTCACCGCGAACGCGCACGTGCCGCGGTCCACCAGCGCGATGTTGCCGGCCAGCGCGGCGCCGTTGACCAGCGTCTCGCAGCCATCGAGTGTCGGCGCCGTCCCGTCCTGCATCTGCACCACCAGGCCGCTGACCGGGCTGTCTTCCACGGACGGCCCGAAGGACGCGTCACCGACGTAGTACGCCCCGGCAATCGCCGCCGGCGCCGTGACCACCAGCTCCGAGGCGTTGGCCAGCAGCAGGCCCGCGTCCGCCACGGCCTGCGGCCCGGAGAACGCCACGTTGAGCGGGTTGATCGCCGAAGCAGCGCGCTGCCCGTTGGTCATGTCCGGCCAGTGCAGCCCCACGGTGTTGTCGAACAGGAACTGCGAGTAGGCGTCCTTCTCGCCGTTGAACAGCGCACCGGTCGAGCTGTTGGCGAAGCTCTGGAACCCCAGCCCGTGGCCGAACTCGTGCAGCAGCACGACCACCAGGTCGATGTCCCCGCCGTGGTTGCCGTCCAGGCCGTAGTACCAGCTCGCGGTCCCCAGGCAGGTGTCGTCATCCAGGCTGACGTTGAAACGCGCCTGGATGTCGTCGGCCGTGGAGTTCGAGGGACCGGGCGCCAGGTCGACCCCGGCCAGCTTGTTGGCCAGCGCCACCGAGTACCAGGTGTCCTCCTGCGGCGCGCCGGCGAAGTCGCTGAAGACCTGACGGGCGCCGGCAGAGCCCAGCACGCCGCTGGTGGACGAGCAGGTCAGCGGGTCGAACGAGGCGGTGATCTTGATCTCGACCGCGCTGGGCAGCAGCGCGCCCCAGACGTCGGCCGCGAACTGGAAGGCGATCAGGCGCTGCTGGCCGACGGTAGTGCCGGTATTGCCGCCGACGGGCGTCGCGGGCGTCGGGTCATTGAAGCCCTCGCCGGCCCCGTCGGCATTGACGATGGTGATCGTGGCGGCCGGCGCAACGGTGGCCGCGCCCAGGCAGGCGGCGACAACGAGGGTACCCAGTGCGCCGCGAAGCGCGTGGTTCGTCGAGGCAGTGCACGTCATGTCAGCGCACCTCCTGGCCGTCGGGCAGCGCTTCGGCGGCAAAGAACGCATCGAACGCCTCGCGCGACTGCACGCAGCCGATGATCACCTTGCCGTCGGGGCCCATCTTCGCCACGCTCGTCGACAGGAAGCTCTCGTCGAGCACGGCCGAGCTCGAGCCATCGGCATGCTCGATGATCCGCAGCGCGGCGTCGTCACGCAGGGCGATGGGGTGGTCGTGCACGTCGGGTGCGGCCTCGGCGGTCGCGGTCGCGGGGGTCGGTTCGGTCGCCGGGGCGGTGCCGGCGCCCGGCTCGGCGGCGGACACGGAACTGACAACGACCAGGGCCAGCGCGGGCGCGGCCAGGATCGCCGGACAGGTGCGGATTCTCATGGTCGGGTTCGCTCCTGGAGCTGGGGGCGATGGCGGCGCCGAGGGACGCCTGCGATGACATCAAAATATAATACCACAACGCATTCCCGGCAGCAAGGAGACTTATTCTGTCATGAATTAGCGCGTGGCCGGGGAATCGGCCAGGTCCTGCAGGAGGACGCCGATCGCCACATTCGGGAGCCACAGACCGCGGACCGGGTCGACGTCGCCCGCCACGGCCGTCAGGCGCGTCGAACCGGGCCCCGCCGCCGCCAGCGGTACCAGCGCGTTGGTGTGGTCACCCGAGTTGAACCGAAGCCCGGGCGGCACGCCGGGCCCGCGGGGCTCCAGGGGGAGCGAGGCCAGGCAGGCCGGCTCAGGCCCCGTGGCCGGCGCGGGGCCGCCCAGGTAGCCGGTCTCGTGGTCGGCGGTCACCAGGAGCAGGTTGTGCTCCCACCCTCCGTGGGCCGCGACCCACGCCAGCACCGCGCCCACGGCCTCGACGAAGCCGACCACTTCCTCGACCAGGCGCCCGGGTTGCCGGTTGTGCCCGGCCCAGTCGATGGCGCCGCCCTCGACCATGAGGAAGAAGCCGTCCGGGTCATCATCCAGCACGTTCAGGGCACCGCGGGTCATCTCCGCCAGGGTCGGGACACCGGTCAACGGCGGTTCTGCGAAGGGCGCCGCCTGGCGGTCGCCGATTCGTTGCTGCTGCAGCGTCTCGCGCACGCGGGCCACCACCGCCACGCGCGGGGGCGCCTCGCCGGCGGCCAGTGCGCGGACCGCTTCGGGATCCTCCAGCAGCCGCCACGGGTCGGGCCAGCCGTCGCCGTCGGCATCGCCGCCGGTGGTGCCCGCCCGCAGTCCCTCCCAGGTGTCCTGACCGCCCACGAAGCGGTATTCGGCCATCTTGACCGCGAAGCCCTGGCGGTCGAAGTCGGGATGACCGGCGCCCATCAGCACGTCCAGCGGGCTGCGCGTCAGCAGGTCGCGCGAAATCTCGAGATAGCGGTCGCGGTCCTCGTTGTTCACCGCGCAGCCGGCCGGCGTCGCGTGTGCGAACGGAACGCTGGTCACCAGCCCCGTCGAGCGGCCGCCGCGCTCCATCGCCTCGACGATGGTGGGCAACGGCGCGCCGTCGGGCGTCACGGCCAGGCGGCCGTTGTGCGTACGCTGCCCGGTGGTCAGGGCGGTGATGGCCGCGGCCGAGTCGGTGGTCGGCTGTCCCGCCGGACCCTTGGCCCAGTACGTGTCGCCATCGTAGCTGCCGCCTTCGGCGAACGTCGCCACGGCCAGCTGCACCGGCAATGCGGCCAGTTCCGGAAACCGGTCGGCGCCGTCGCGCCAGAGGGCGCCCGCCTGGAGGTGGGGATAGCCGCAGCCATCGGCGATCATGAGGATGATGTTCCGCGGGACGACAGGCGCTTCCATGGCGCCGGACGGGCCGTCGGTTGCGGCGGCAGTAGCGGCCACGAGGGCGAGGATCGCCGACATCGCGATGCTGGGCACTCGGTTGCTCATGGTCCTCCACGTTGTCCTGACGCGCGCGTATCCGCCCGGTGGCGTCCGTGACGTACTCCGCGCCGGATGAGGGTCGCACCGGTCGCGTGGCGACGCAAGTTAAGGTCGCGTCAGCCGGGGGGCGGGATGCCGCTGGCGGGATGTCGCCCGTTGCCAGGCAACTGGTTGACCGGTCAACTTGACGTGTCAACCATCCTGGGAGCATGCTGGCGGGAGTTCCGCCGGCAGCCAGGCGACGCGATGGTTGACCCATCAAGTTGACCGGTCAACCAGTGCGCGGAATCCGTGTGACGACGCAGCCGCCGTCCGCCGGCGCCCCCCGGTCACCTCAAGCCGACCAACCCGAAGCGAGCGCGCCGATGATCCTGGTCGACACCCACTGCCACCTGAACCACCCGCCCTTGTGCCAGGACACGGACGGGGTGCTGGCGCGCGCGGCGGCCGCCCAGGTGATGCGGGTGGTGGCACCGGCCTACGACACCCCCAGCTGGGACGACCTTGCCGCGCTGGCGGCCCGGCCCGGCGTGGACGTCGCCCTCGGTTTGCACCCCTGGCTGGCGCACGACCTGCCCGGTCAGGTGGCCGCGCTGGAGGCGGAACGGCCGGTCCCGCGCGCGGAACTGCAGCCGGCGGCCGGCCCGCCGGCGCCGGTGCCGCCGGCCGTGCAGGCCGCGGCGCTGGACCGCCTCCTGGAGCACCTGGCGGCCCGGGTCCAGGCAAGGCGGCCGGTCGCCATCGGCGAGATCGGGCTGGACACGAAGATCACGGCCAGCGGACTGGCAGTGCAGCTGCCCCTGCTGGAACGCCAACTGGCGCTAGCGGTCGACCTGGACCTGCCGGTGATCCTCCACTGCCGCGGCGCTTTCGAGGAACTGCTCGGAGCGGTGGGCCGCCACGGCGGCCGGCTGCGCGGTGTCCTGCACGCCTTCTCGCGCGGGCCGGACCTGGCCGCCCGCTTCGCGGGGGCGGGACTACACCTGGCGCTCGGGGGAGCGGTCACGCGCGAGCGCGCGAAGCAGGTGCGCCGCGCTGCCCGGACGGCGTCGCTGGACCGACTCGTGCTGGAGACCGATGCACCCTCGATCGGCCTGCAGGATGTCCCACCGGAACGGACGGAGCCGTGCCACGTGCGTGACATCGCGTCCGCCGTGGCTGGCCTGCGCGGCGAGTCGATGGAATCCGTGGCGGCGGCGACCACGGCCGCGGCCAACCGGCTGTTCGGCTTCTGACCGCAGCCGTGTCCGCGAATATTCCCGTGCCCGTCCGGTTACTTGCCGGTACACTGCCAGGACAGGATCACAGGCATGCGACGGCCTTCCCGAAGAGGCGTCCGGCCGGCCAGCCCCGCCCCGAATCAAGGAGCCCCGATGACCGGCAACAACGACTTCCAGGAGCCCCTCCGGCCCCAGATGCCGCGCGTGGAAATACCACGCTTCACGCCGCCGCGCCCGCGCCTGGTGCTCAACCTGCTCGGCGCCTTCCTCGCCGTGGCCATCCTCATGTCCGGGTTCTACACCGTGGACCCGGAAGAGGCCGGGCTGGTGCTCAGGTTCGGCAAGTACACCCGCATCAGCGACCCGGGCCTGCACTTCAAGCTGCCGCTGGGCATCGAGCGCGTGCTCAAGGTGCCCATCCAGCGCCAGCTCAAGGAGGAGTTCGGTTTCCGCACCGTGCGCGCGGACGTCCAGACCGAGTACTCCACCCGCAGCTTCCTCGAGGAGTCGAGCATGCTGACGGGCGACCTGAACTCGGCCCTGGTCGAGTGGGTCGTGCAGTACCGCATCGTCGACCCCTACAAGTACCTGTTCCAGGTGCGCAACGTGCGCGAGACCTTCCGCGACATGACCGAGGCGGTGACCCGCCGCGTGGTCGGCGACCGCACGGTCAACGAGGTGCTGACCGTCGGCCGCGCCGAGGTGGCGACGCAGATCCAGGTCGAGTTGCAGGAGATGTGCAACCAGTACGACACCGGCATCAGCGTGGACCAGGTCGTACTGCAGGACATCAACCCGCCCGACCCGGTCAAGCCCTCCTTCAACGCCGTCAACGAGGCGCAGCAGGAGAAGGAGAAGCTGATCAACCAGGCGCAGTCCGAATACAACCGCGAGATCCCGAGGGCCAGCGGCCAGGCCGCGCAGACCATCGAGGAGGCCGAAGGCTACGCCCTGAACCGGGTCAACCGGGCCGAGGGCGACGCCACCGCCTTCAACGCGCTGTTCGACGAGTATCGCAAGGCGCCCGACGTGACGCGGCGGCGCATGTATCTCGAGACCATGGCGCTGGTGTTGCCGCAGGTGCAGAGCAAGGTCATCGTCGACGACGATCTGCGCGGCGTGCTCCCGTTGCTGAACCTCGATGGCCGGTCCGCCGGCCGGGGAGGCAAGTGACATGAAGACCCTCGGCCTGATCGCCGCCGCCGTCGTCGTCCTCTATGTCCTGCTCTCGGTGTACATCGTGAAGGAACCCGAGCAGGTCGTCATCACGCAGTTCGGCAAGCCCGTGAGCCTGCCCATCAGTACGCCGGGCCTGAAGTTCAAGACGCCCCTGATCCAGAAGGTGCACCGCTTCGAGAAGCGCTTCCTAGAGTGGGACGGCGACCCCAATCAGTTGCCCACGCGCGACAAGCGCTTCATCTGGGTGAACACCTACGCGCGCTGGCGCATCACGGACCCGCTGCTGTTCTTCCAGCGTCTGCACAATGAGCGGGGCGCGCATACGCGCCTGGATGACATCCTCGACGGCGAGACACGCAACGCCATCGCCAAGTACGACCTGGTGCAGCTGGTGCGCACCTCGAACCGCGCCGCCGAACGGACCGAGGGGCAGGTCAGCGACGAGTCGGAGCTGACCCTGATCAAGGAAGGCCGCAACGACATCCGCCTGGAGGTCCTGGCCAACGCCCGGGCGCGCACGGCCGACCTCGGCCTGGAGATCCTGGACATCGAGTTCAAGCGCATCAACTACGTGGAGGAGGTGCAGCGGAAGGTCTACGAGCGCATGATCGCCGAGCGCGAGCGCGTGGCCGAGCGCTTCCGCAGCGAGGGCCAGGGCGAGGCAGCGCGCATCCGCGGCGAGAAGGACCGCGAGTTGTTGCGCATCAGTTCGGAAGCCTACAAGCGCGCGCAGGAGATCAAGGGCGCGGCCGATGCGCGCGCCACGGCGGTCTACGCCTCGGCCTACAATCGATCGGCTGATACGCGCTCGTTCTACGAATTCGTCAAGACCATGCAGGCCTACACCACGACGATGGACAGCACCACGTCGCTGGTGCTGTCGACCGACTCGGACTTCTACCGCTTCCTGAAGGCCGGGGGCGGGAAGTGAGCGGCGCGGGCGGCCCGTGTCCCCGACACCGGCCCGTCCGGCGCCTGGTCCCGGCGCTGGCGGCGTTGGCTCTGCTGGCGCCGTCCGCCGGGGCCGCCCCGCTGTTCCTCTGGGAGGCGACCGGGCCGCAGGCGAAGGTGACGATGGCCGGCTCGATCCACGTGGGTCGCGCCGACTTCTTCCCGCTGCCGGCGCCGTTCGGCGAGGCCTTCGCCGCCGCGCCGGTGCTCGCCGTGGAACTGGACATGACCGCGCCCGCCAACCAGGCGCGCATCATGCAGCTGATGGTCGGCCGCGGCCTGCTGCCCGATTCGCTGACGCTGCGCGATCGCCTGGAACCGCAGAACTGGGACCAGTTGCGCCAGGCGGCCGCCGAGAGCGGGCTGCCGCAGGCGGCGTACGAGCGGATGCAGCCGGGGATCGTCACGATGATGATCGTCATGCAGGCCTACCTGCGGCAGGGGCTGGATCCCGAGCTGGGTATCGACAAGCACTTCCTGGACACGGCCCACGCCGAGGGCCGGACCGTGCGCGAGCTGGAGACCGTCGAGTCGCAGATGGCGCTCTTCCTGGACCTGGACGACGAGCTGGACGATGTCCTCGTGGCGCACACGCTGGCCGACCTGGGCCGACTGGGTGAGCTGACCGACGCCATGATCGGCGCCTGGCGAACCGGCGATGTGGCCGGGCTGGACCTCCTGCTTGAGGAGCAGGCCGGCACCGATCCCCGCCTGGTGGCCTGGTATCGCCGCCTGCTGGACGACCGCAATGCCGCCATGGCCGATAGCGTCGACGCCTGGCTGCGCGGCGATCGCGACGTGTTCATGGTGGTCGGGGCGGGGCACTTCAGCGGCGAGGACGGGATCGTGCAGAGGCTGGAGCGGCGCGGCTGGACGGTCACGCAGCGGGAGGACTGAGGCGGGCCTCGCGCTCCGGAACCGGAAGCGGCCGCGCCCCCGAGGGGGCGCGGCCTTCGTCAGCGGGCGCACCGGCGCCTGGATGCAGGCCGGTCTACGGCTGGATCCCCGACTGGCGCAGCCATTCGTAGGCGGCCTGGAAGATGTCGGTGCTGGTGCGCAGCCCCAGCTTCTTCTTGATGTGGGACCGGTGCACCTCGACCGTGCGCGGGCTGATCCGCATGATCTCGGCGATCTCGGAGATCTCCTTGCCCTGGCCCGTCAGCTGGAACAGCTCCAGCTCGCGGTTGCTCAGCACCTCGACCGGCGAAGCCACGCCCGGCGCGCGGCCGGTGCCGAGCTGCTCGACCGCCGACTGCGTCATCTTCTCGCTCAGGTAGATCCCGCCCTCGAGCACGCAGCGGATCGCGTCGCGGATGCGCTCGGTGCCCGCCTGCTTCATGATGTAGCCCTTGGCGCCCGCCTTGAGGCACCTGACGGCATAGGTGTACTCGTCGTGCATCGACACGGCCAGGGTCAGCACATGCGGGTAGCGGGCCTGCAGTTCCTTCAGGAGCGTCAGGCCACTGCTGTTCTTCAAGGTGATGTCGACCAGCACCAGGTCCGGGGCCTCGCTCTCCACCAGCGCGAGGGCCTGTTCCTGGTTCTCAGCCTCGCCGCAGACTTCCAGATCCGGCTCGAGCTGCAGGATCGCGCGGATGCCCGAGCGCACCAGCGGGTGGTCGTCAACGATCAAAAGGCGGTTGGTCTGGTTCTGTTGGGCAGCGTGAGCCACGTTCATCCCCCGGAAACGAGCAGGCGCCGGCGCGGTCAGGGTGATCGGGAGGCAGCCGGCAATGAACAAAACATCCACGATCAATGCAGATACTAGCAGGGAAACGCCGCGCGTGAAACCGTTAACACGCCCTAATCCCGCAAATTATCAAATTGGAAATCGGATAGTGATACTCGCAAATAGGCCTCCAAGGGGTCTGCCCAAACCGCCGGGTCGTTGTCGTACCCGGCTGCAGCCAAAGACGTTACGAACGCGTCGTGGGGTCGCCGCAGTCGATACGCGGGCTCCCGCGGGGGGTATTGCAGATATCTTTTCATCAATTCGAGATGGGGGGCCACCAGCACGGTCGTGGCATAGTGGACCAGGCCCCTCTCGCGGCGTAGGCACGAACCGCCCAACTTGCGGTCGCCCAGGACCAGATCGGAGATCCCGCGCTGCTCGACGCCTGGTACGCCGCAGGCACCCAGGGCGCCAATGACCAGGTCGGAAGCCAGCCTGAATGCAGCCGTGACCGCGCCCAGCCCCGGCAGGGGCAGCGCCAGGACCACGACCAGGTTGCCTTCGTCCAGTACCACCGCGCCGCCGCCGCCCGGGCGCCGGTAGACCGGTACGCCGTCGGTGTCGATGGCCGCGCGGTGCAGCTCGCGCTCCTCGCTGCCGCCGCGCCCCAGCACGACGCACGTCCCCTGCGGCCGGTAGACGAGGCAAAGCGCGCGCCCGGTGGCGCGCGCCTGCTCGACCAGTTCGTCCTCGCGGGTGTAGGGCAGGATCAGGCCCACCGCTAGCGCACCTTCCGCGGCGGATTGATGTGCACCGCCTCGCCCGCCGCCACCTCGGCCGCCTCCATGAAGGCCTCCGAGAGCGTCGGGTGGGGGTGGATCGTCACCATGATGTCCTCGAGCGTGGCGCCCATCTCGACCGCGAGGGTGCCTTCGGCGATCAGCTCGCTGGCCATGGGCCCAACCATGCCGACCCCGAGGATGAGCCCGGTGTCCGGCTCGGCGATGACCTTGACCAGGCCGTCGGTGCGGCCAAGCGTGCGCGCGCGGCCCAGCGCCGAGAGCGGGAAGCGCCCGATGTTCACCTTGATGTCCTGCTGCTCGGCCTCGCGCTCGGTCAGGCCGGTCCAGGCGATCTCCGGGTCGGTAAACACGACGGCGGGGATGGCGCGGTTGTCGAAGGCGGCGGTCCCGTGCGCGATGACCTCGGCCGCGACCTTGCCCTCGCGGCTGGCCTTGTGCGCCAGCATGGGGCCGGTGGCCACGTCGCCGATGGCGAAGATGTTCGGCTCATCGGTACGGCAGTCCGGGCCCGTCAGGATGAAGCCCTTGTCGTCGGTCTTCACGCGGGTGTTCTGCAGGCCGATGTCGTCGGAGTTCGGCCGCCTGCCGATGGCCACCAGCACCTGCGCGTAGTGCTTGCGCGCCTTCTGCCCGCCGTGCTCGATCTCGACGTCGAAGCCGCCTCTGGCCGCCTCGGCGATCGACAGCACCTTCGAGTCGACCATGATCTCCTCGAGGCGCTCGCTCACCTGCTTGACCATCACCTCGACCAGGTCGAAGTCGGCGCCCATCAACAGGCGCGGGAAGAACTCGACCACCGAGACCTTCGAGCCCAGGCCCTGGTAGACCAGGCCCATCTCCAGGCCGATGTAGCCGCCGCCGACCACCAGCAGGCTCTCCGGTACGCAGGGCAGCTTGAGCGCGTCGGCGCTCGACCACACCGACGGCACGATGCCCGCCGGCAGCCGGTTCAGGCTGGAGCCGGTGGCGATGACGGCCTGCTTGAAGTCGACCCCGCTGACCTCGCCGCCTTCCAGCGACAGCGAGGTGGGCGAGGTGAACCGCGCGTGCCCGCGCAGCACCGTCACGCCCCGGCGCTTGAGCAGCCCGCGGATGCCGTCGCTCAGGCCCTGCACGATGCCGTCGGTCCATTCGCGCAGCTTGGCCGGGTCGATGCGCACGTTGTCGAAGGCCAGGCCGAACTCGGCGGCGCGACGGGCGGACTCCTGGATCTCGACCGTGTGGATCAGCGCCTTCGAGGGAATGCAGCCCTCCAGCAGGCAGGTGCCGCCGGGGCGTTCGCGGCTCTCGACCAGCAGCACGTTCTTGCCCAGGTCCGCCAGGCGCAGCGCCGCCACGTAGCCGCCGGGGCCGCTGCCGATGACGACGACCTCGGTCTCCTCGCGCAGGCTTCCCATCACCATGAGCATTCTCCTTGCGACCGGCGCCAGGCGGCCCGGCTCATGTCTCCAGCAGCAGCAGGTTCGGGTCCGAGAGCTGGCGCGCCAGCTCGCCCACGAAGCGAGCGGCATCCGCGCCGTCGGCCACGCGGTGGTCGAAGGCCAGCGTCAGCGGCAGGATCTTGCGAATCACGATCTGGCCGTCCCGCACCACGGGCTTTTCCTGCACGCGCCCCATGCCCAGGATGGCCACCTCGGGATAGTTGATGGTGGCCAGCAGCGCCGTGCCGCCCAGCGGCCCGACGTTGGTGATCGTGAAGGTGCCGCCGCGCATTTCGTCCGGCGGCAGCGTGCCGGCCCGTGCGCGCGCCGCCTTGTCGGCGATCTGCTCGCTGATGTCGACGATGCTGCGCGTCTCGGTGCCGTGGATCACCGGCACCACCAGCCCGCGGCCGGTGTCCGCCGCGAAGCCGATGTTGTAGTACTTCTTGTAGATGATCTCCTCGCGGAACGGGTCCAGGCTGGCGTTGAACGCCGGCGTGGCGCGCAGGCCCGAGGTTACCGCCTTGATGACGAAGGCCATCAGGGTCAGCTTGCCGCCGGCGGCGCCCTGCCGCCGGTCACGCTCGCGCAGGCGGAAGTTCTCCAGCTGCGTCACGTCCGCGTCGTCCATGTGCGCCACGTGCGGCACCAGCGTCATGCTGGTGACCATCTTGCGCGCCACCTTGCGGCGGATCGAGCGCAGCGCCTCGACCTGGACGGGGCCCTCGTGCCGGAAGTCCGGCAACGGCTCCAGCTCCAGGAACGGGATCGTGGCCGACGCGTGCGCAGCGAACTCGGCGAACGCCGTGTCGTCGCGCACCTCGCGGGCGGCCACGTGCTCGGGCGGCGGCGGGGCGTGCCTGGCCGGCGTTGCCGCGGGGGCGGGGGCCGCACTGCCGCCGGCCGCGAAGCGGTGCACGTCCTCGGGCGTGACGCGCCCGGCCGGCCCGGTGGCCGGCACCTGGTTGATGTCCACCTTCAGTTCGCGGGCCAGGCGCCGGGTGGCCGGGGCGGCGGGCACGGGGCGGCGCGGGCCGGTGGGGGCGCCGGCGCCGACCTGCGCGCCAACCTGTGCGCCGACCTGTGCGCCGACCTGTGTGCCGACTTGTGGGCTTACTTGCGCCGGCGCAACTGCGGGGGCGGCCGCGGGCTTCGCCTTGGCGGGTGCCGTCTCCGGCGCCTCGGCGCCGTCGTCGACGACCACGATCACGTCGCCCACGTTCACCGTGTCGCCCACCTTGCCGCGCAGAGACGCGATGCGTCCGCCACGCGGGGAGGGGATGGTGACGGCGGCCTTGTCCGTCTCGACGTCGACCAGCGGCGCGTCCTCGACGACCTGGCCGCCCTCGGTCACGTGCCACTTGAGGATCTCGCCCTCGGCGATGCCTTCGCCCAGGTCGGGCAGCTTGAACTCGAACAAGGCAGCCTCCCCGCTCGCGTGCGTCAGAAGTCCAGCGTCTGCTCGATGGCGCGGGCCACGCGGCCGGCGCTCGGGATGTAGTGCTTCTCGCGCCCGAAGTAGGGCGTCACCACGTCGTAGCCGGTCACGCGCCCGACCGGCGCCTCCAGGTACAGGAAGGCGCGGTCGTTGATCTGCGCGGTGATCTCGCTGCTGGGCCCGAAGCTGCGCGGGGCCTCCTGCACCACGACGCAGCGGCCCGTGCGGCGCACCGAATCGCAGATCGTGGCGGCGTCCAGCGGCGCGATCGACAGCACGTCAATGATCTCGATCGACACGCCGCGCTTCTCCGCCACTTCCGCCGCGGCCTTCAGCGTCGGCCGCATCATCGCACCCCACGAGACCAGCGTCAGGTCGGTGCCCGGCTGCACGACCTGGCACTTCCCGATGGGCAGCACCTCGGGCTCGTCGGGCACCTCCTCGCGGAAGGCGCGGTACGAGTGCTTGGGCTCCATGAACACGACCGGGTCCGGATCGCGGATGGCCGCCGTCAGCAGTGCGCGCGCGTTGCGCGGCCCACTGGGCAGCACCACCTTGGCGCCCGGCAGGTGGGCCCAGATGGTCTCGCGGCTCTCGCTGTGGTGCTCCAGGGCGCGTACGCCGCCGCCGTACGGCATCCGCACGACCAGGGGCAGCGTGAACTGGCCCTGCGTGCGGGCACGCATGCGGGTGGCATGCGCCTCGTACTGGCCCATCATGAGGTAGCTGAAGCCGCAGAACTGCATCTCGCAGACCGGCCGCAGACCCGCCATGGCCATGCCGATCGAGGTGCCCAGGATGGCGCTCTCGGCCAGCGGCGTGTCCAGCACGCGGTCCTTGCCGAACTTCTCCAGCAGGCCGTCGGTGACGCGGAACACGCCGCCGTCCTGGCCCACGTCCTCGCCCAGCACCAGCACCGAGCGGTCGCGCTCCATCTCCTGCACCAGCGCCAGGTTGATGGCCTGCACCATCGTCAGCTTAGCCATGGTCGGCCTCCTTGCCGCCGTCGAAGCGCACGTTGGCCAGGAACTCGGCGCGCTGTTCGTGCAGGTGCGGGTGGTCGGTACCGTAGACGTGGTCAAACGCCGTGTCGTCGGCGCGGTCGTGCGGGGTCTCGAAGGCGCGCACGGCGGCATCGACCTGCTCCCGGGCCTCGGCCGTCAGGGCGGCGTCGCGTTCGTCGTCCCACAATCCGCGCGCGGCCAGGTAGGCACGGAAGCGGATGAGCGGCTCCTTCTCCCAGGCGCACTTCTCCTCCGCCTCGTCGCGGTACTTCTTGGGGTCGTCGGCCGTGGTGTGCATCATCAGGCGGTAGGTGACCGCCTCGATCAGGTACGGGCCCTTGCCCGAGCGCGCGTGGTCCAGCGCCTCGTTGATCGCCACCCACATGGCCAGGGCGTCGTTGCCGTCGACCTGCAGGCAGGGGATGTCGAAGCCGAGGGCCTTCTGCGCCAGTGTGCGGCTGCTGGTCTGCGCCGAGCGGGGGATCGAGATGGCCCACTGGTTGTTCTGCACCACGTAGACGACCGGAGCCTTCCAGACGGCGGCGAAGTTCAGGCCCTCGTGGAAGTCGCCCTCGCTGGTGCCGCCGTCGCCGATGAAGGCCACCGTGACCGCATCCTCGCCGTTGTAGCGGCTGGCGAACGCCAGCCCGGCCGCCTGCGGGATCTGGCAGCCGATCACCACGCTGACGGGCGTGATGCGCAGCGCCGCATCCGGCAGGATGTTGCCTTCTTCCCAGCCGTTGTAGTAATGCAGCGGCGAGGTCAGTGGTTCGCCCCGCACCAGCCGGCCGCCGGTCTCGCGGAAGGCGCCCACGAACCAGTCCTTCGGGCCCATGGCCATGGCGATGGGCACGCTGACCGCCTCGTGGCCGGTGTTGGGCGGGAAGGTGCCCAGGCGGCCCTGGCGCTGCAGCTTGAGCATGCGCTCGTCCAGTTCGCGCGCCAGGCGCATCCAGCGGTACATCTCCAGCAGGCGCTCGGCGGGCAGGCCGGGGTCCAGCTTGGCGTCGACCTGGCCCTTCTCGTCCAGGATCTGCAGGTGGTCGACGACGAACTTTGCGACGGGTTTTCTCGGCATTCGCGGTCCTTTGCGAGGCGCGGCCCTGCGACCGACCCCGTTCGGGGCGGGTGCACGTCGGGACCTGACGCTGCGGCGGGCATCCGTGATGGGGGCCAGGTGAGCCGCCGACAGCGCCTTGCGGCGGCCGGGGCCGGCCCGGGAAGAACCGCGCACATGATAGCAGGCGGGGCCCGGATCGCCAATCCCGAGGCTGGCCCGGCATCGGCGATGCTGCTATCTTGCCGGCAAGCGAGACGGCACCAGTTCCCCCCCAGCGGCGGAGGCCCGGACATGCTGAAACCCAACCTCCTGGCGGCCCTGAACCAGCAGATCAACGAGGAGTACTACTCGTCCTACATCTACCAGTCGATGACCGCCTACTTCGCGGACATCCACCTGGACGGCTGCGCCCACTGGATGCGGCTGCAGGCTGAGGAGGAGCACGCCCACGCCCTGAAGATCTTCGACTACCTGATCAGCCGCGGCGCCCGCGTCGTGCTGGCCGAAGTGAAGGCCCCGCCGAAGGAGTGGGCCAACCCGCTGGCGGCCTTCGAGGCGGCGCTCGCGCACGAGAAGTTCATGACGGCCAACATCACGAAGCTGGCCGACCTGGCGCAGACCGAGAAGGACCACGCCACCAACAACCTGATGCAGTGGTACGTCACCGAGCAGGTCGAGGAAGAGGCGAACGTCGACGACATCGTCAGCAAGATCAAGATGGTGGGAACCGATGGTGCCGGGCTGTTCCTGATCGACCGCGAACTGAAGACGCGCACCGTGGCGCCGGCCGCCGGGGCCTGAGCCACCACCGGACCGGCGGCGCTGCCGCCAACCGGAAGGGGGCGACCGTGATGGTCGCCCCCTTCCTTGTTGCGCAGTATGGCGGCGGCGCGTTCAGCGCGGCGCCGGCGCGCCGACCGTCAGCGCCCGCGCCAGGCTCAGCAGGTCATCGCGCCGTACCGAGAATGTGCCGGCCAGGCCGCCGTCCCAGGCCGACATCGTCAGGTGACAGGGCAGGGGCCCCAGCGCGTTGGCGCCCGGCAGGGCAGCCGACCCCTCCAGGTTGCCGGCCAGGCCGGAGAACCAGCGCCACAACGAGGTCAGGTCGCCGGCGATCACTTCCTGGACATGGCCGTCGCCCGCGGCGGCCGCCGCGGCCGGACGCGGGTCCACCGGGCCGCGGCCCGCCTCGTCGCGGCAGGCGGCGATCATCGCGCCCAGGGTCCGTCGATCCGGGTCAGCGCTGGCCAGCAGGGTGTCCCCGACGCGGGCCAGCCGGATCTCCGGCACCAGGCGGCTGAACAGGCCCGAGACCTGAGCCACCTGGGGGACGGCCGCGGCCGCGCCCGGCACCGGGGCCAGCAGCGCCGGCGCGTCCAGCTTCACCCGATAGGCACGCACGTCGGCGCCCGGGAAGCCGTCGTCGGCCAACGGCTCCAGTTGCACGGGCACCGGCAGCGCCGACAGGCGGTCCAGCAGGCCGGTCACGCGGGCGAAGGCGGCCTTCCCGTCCCGGGCCGCAAGCACCGCGTGGACGAACGCGCCCGCCTCGGTCACGTGCAGGCCGGCGGCCACCGGCCGGGCGGTCAAGGGCACCAGCCCCAGGTAGTCGGCGTACCAGGCCTCGTACGCGCGCGCGTCGGCCGGGTCCAGCAGGGCGGCCGTCCGCTTCATGTCCGAGAGGTAGATCGGCTCGAACACGGCGAACGGGCGCGTCAGGTCCATGGCCGCCACCTGCACCAGGTCCGCACCCGGCGGCAGTAGCGCCGTCAGCCGCGCAGCCTGGTCGAACGAGGGTTGCGGTCCCGGCGACAATTCAGAACCCAGCACGATGTGCAGGCGGTCCATCGTCTCCCAGCGGTCGTCGACGCGGCGCATGGCCAGGTCCAGGCGTGTCACGCAGCGGGCCACCGTGCGCAACGAGACCTTGACCGCTTCGGCATCCGCGACCGTCAGCAGCGCCGCCTGCAGCGCGCCGGTGCTGTCCGGGCGCGGCGTGGCCAGCTGGTCCATCCCGGTCTCCAGCAGCGGCAGGCCCAGCTTGAGCGCGAGGCCCAGGTCCACCGTGGCGGCCAGCAGGCCGTCCGGCAGGGGCAGCGCCGTGGGCCGGTCCAGCGGCCGCAGCAGCGGCGAGCTGGACAGCGCCGCGTAGCTGCCGCTCTGCTGCAGGTTGACGAACGGGCTGCCGGGTCCCCCGTACTGCAGCCGCGCCAGGTCACCGCGGAACGGGAAGACGAAGGTCAGGTCGGGCGAGCCGCCCATGACCAGGCCCGTCAGGCCAACCGCCACCAGCAACGGCCGGTCATCGGCCACGACATCGGCGAACCCGGGCAGCCCGTCGCCGAAGGCCGACAGCAACGAGTGGTCGCGGCTGCCGGGCGCGCTGCCGAAGGCTTCGGCCAGGGCCTGCCACTCGATCTCGGCTGCGGCCAGCGACGAGAGCGCCACGACCAGCGCCGCGCCCGGCGGCACCAGCCGGGCCGCGTCCTCGGGCACGGCCAGCCTCGTGTCCGCCGCCGGCGCGGCCGTGGCGGCGGTTATGACACCCGCGGCGGCCAGCAGGGCGACGGCGAACAAAAGGAGCGGGGTTACGGGCCGGGGGTGCGGCCAAGTGGGGCGGCCTGTGGGCATGGTGATCCTTCCGGCGGCGTTCGCGGCTTCGCGCGGGCACAAGTATACATGTGCACGGGCGCGGGGCCACCGCCGGCGCCCCCGAATCCGCGATTTTCCGCATTTTTTCCGGGGAGAACGACCGATGCGACGCCTGACCACCCTCGCCCTGACCGCCACCCTGCTGGGCCTGTCCCTGGCGGCGGCCGACGCCGCCGCCGCCGTGCAGACGAAGACCGTGACCTGGCAGCACGAGGGCGTCACCCTCGAGGGCTACCTGGCCTGGGACGACGCCGTGGCCGGTCCGCGCCCGGGCGTGCTGGTGGTTCACCAGTGGATGGGCCTGACCGAGAACGAGATGATGCGCGCCCGGATGCTGGCCGGGCTGGGCTACGTCGCCCTGGCGACGGACGTCTACGGCCAGGGCGTGCGCCCGGCCGACACCGCGGCGGCGGCGAAGGAGGCCGGCAAGTACTACGGCGACCGCGCCCTGCTGCGCGCCCGCGTGGCCTCGGGCCTGGCCGAGCTGAAGAAGCAGCCGGGTGTCGACGGGGCGCGCACCGCCGCCATCGGCTACTGCTTCGGCGGCGGTGCGGTGCTGGAACTGGCGCGCGCGGGCGCCGAGGTGGGCGCCGTGGTCAGCTTCCACGGCAGCCTGGACACGCCGCTGCCGGCGGCCAAGGGCGGCGTGAAGGCGAAGGTGCTGGTCTGCCACGGGGCGGTCGATCCGTATGTGAAACCCGAGGCCGTGACCGGGTTCCAGGCGGAGATGGAGGCGGCCGGCGTGGACTACCAGTTCATCGCCTACGCCGGCGCCGTGCATGCCTTCACGCAGAAGGGCGCCGGCGACGACCCCTCGCGCGGGGCGGCCTACGACGAGAAGGCGGACCGCCGGTCGTGGGAGGCGATGAGGGACTTCCTGGCCGAGGTGCTCGCGCGCTAGCCCGGGCGGTCAGCCCAGCGACTTCTCGATCTCCGCCGCCGTCGCCAGATCCACCGGCGCGCCGCGCTCGCGCAGCTTCTCGACGAAGAGGCGCCGCAGGCGCGCCGGCTCGTTCTGGCCGAACTTCGCCTTGCCGGTCCAGGCGGCGGTCACGACGCGGAACACGCCCACCCTGGCCAGCGAGCCGCGGTACATCGGCAGCGCGTGCTCGATGGGCACGTGGCCGCCCTCCGGCTGCATCTTCAGCATCAGCGCCTGCAGAGCGCGCGCCTTGAGCGCCGGGTCGTCGACCACCTCCGCGACGCCGTCGATCTCCACCGACTTGAAGAAGTGCGTGGCGGGGCAGGCGTGGTCCGGGGCGCTCCAGTACGAGGGGATGAAGCTGTACTCCTTGACCATCGTGAAGCCGGCGCGCGGACGCCGACCCATCAACGCGAACTTCTCGCCCGCCAGTGCGCCGTGGGAAACGATGTCGTGGCCGAGTGCCGCGAAGTTCAGCGCGATGGACCGCGGCCGGCCGTCGTCCGTCACCAGGGTCAGGTAGCCGACCGCGCAGTCGCGGGCGACCTCGTCGAACAGCGCGTCGTCGCGGCATTCAAGTTCGGTGCGTCGCATCAATGGTCCGCCTACGGCTTGATGGCCAGGCCCGCGCCCGAGAACACGATCTCGGGATTCACGTCCTGCTGGCTCATCAGGTTGCCGGCGTTGATGATCCAGGTCGAAGTACGGCCGGCCACCTGCGGCGCGTTGCTGCGTACGACGTCGCCGGGCACCGTCACGTTCAGCGAAACGTCCAGCTCGCCGATGGCGCCGATCAGGGTCGTCGCCAGCTCGGCCTGGCGGCGAGCCGACTCGCCCGTGGCCGGGGGTGCCGGCGGGGCTGCCGCGGCCGGGAAGCCGTACTGCTTCGAGCGCAGGACGAGGTGGTCACCCTCGCCGCGCGCGTAGCCCAGCCCCGCGCCGCCCAGGGCCGCGGCCACGTCGTTCAGCATCCAGGAGACGCCCTTGAGGTCGGTGAACCTCAAGGTGCAGTCCAGCGTGCTGCGGCCGTCGGCCGAGCCCTTGTTGAACGTCACCAGGGCGACGCCGTGGCCTGCGCCGCGCTTCTGCAGGTAGGGGCGCGTGATGACGTCGAACGCAGGCAAGGCCGGGCCCAGTGCCTGGCCACCCAGACGGTCCAGCTCCGCGCGCGCGCTCAGCACCTGCGGGTCGGCCGCCATCACGATGCGGGCGGTGCCGCCACCCTTGGCGTCAAGGTCCAGGTCGAGGCGCAACTGCACGCAACCGGTGGACCCCAACAGGGCGATCAGGAGGAGCAAGGCAAGGTGCGGACGGCGCATCGGCGGACTCCCGTTCTGCAGTCGGGCGGGCCGGGCACCGCGCATTGTCGTGGTCGCGCCTTGCCCGCCGTGGCGATTCATGTTAGTGAAGGGGGCGCGCGCCGGCCATACGGACCGCCGCGCCCACCCATGATCGCGCCCTGACACACCGCCGCCAAGGAGTTTCGCCCGCATGGCCCACCATCCCGCCAAGCCCGCCTGCTTCAAGGCCTACGATGTCCGGGGCCGGGTACCCGGAGAACTGGATGCCGACCTGGCGTACCGTATCGGCCTGGCCACGGCGCGCTACCTGAAGGCCCGTCTGGTGTGCGTGGGGCGCGATTGCCGTTTGAGCAGCCCGGAGCTGGCCTCGTCCCTCAGCCGGGGCTTGACCGACGCTGGCTGCGACGTGCTGGATATCGGCCAGTGTGGCACCGAGATGGTGTACCACGCCACCTTCGCGCGCGGGCTGGACGGCGGCATCATGGTCACAGCCAGTCACAATCCGATGGACCACAACGGGATGAAGCTGGTCCGCGACGGCGCCCGGCCCATCAGCGGCGACAGCGGGCTGGACGACATCGGCGCCGGCGCCATCGACTGCGACCTGACGCCGGCGGCGACACGTGGCACCGTCACACAGGCGAACACGTTGCCGGAGTACATCGACTTCCTGGCCGGCCAGGTCGATGCCGCTGCGTTGCGACCGCTGCGCATCGTGGCCAACGGGGGCAATGGCTGCGCCGGGCCCATCGTCGCGGCCCTGGCCCCGCGCCTGCCGGTGGAGATCATCCCGCTGTTCGAGCAGCCGGACGGCACCTTCCCCAACGGCATCCCCAACCCGCTGCTGCCGGAGAACCGCGGCGCCACCGCCGAAGCCGTGCGCCGCCACGGCGCCGATCTGGGCCTGGCCTGGGACGGCGACTTCGACCGCTGCTTCTTCTTCGACGAGACCGGCGCCTTCATCGAGGGCTACTACCTGGTAGGCCTGCTGGCTGCCGCGGCGCTGCGCCGCCGCCCGGGCGGGCGCATCGTCCACGACCCGCGCCTGACCTGGAACACGGTCGAGATGGTGGAGCGCGCCGGCGGCGTGCCGCTGATGAACAAGACCGGCCATGCCTTCATGAAGGAGCGCATGCGCGCCGAGGATGCGGTCTACGGCGGCGAGATGTCCGCGCACCACTACTTCCGCGAGTTTGCCTACTGCGACAGCGGGATGCTGCCCTGGTTGCGCGTGGTGGAGGAGATGACGGCGACGGGCAAGCCGCTGTCCGCGCTCGTCAGTGCCATGCAGGCCGCCTATCCGGCCAGCGGCGAGATCAACCGCCGCCTGCAGGACCCGGACCTGGCGATGCACCGCGTGGAGGAGCGCTACCGGCCGGACGCCGTGGCGATGGATCGCGTCGACGGGCTGTCGCTGGACATGGGTGCCTGGCGCTTCAACCTGCGGCAGAGCAATACCGAGCCGGTGATCCGGCTGAACGTCGAGTCGCGCGGCGACCAGGCGCTGATGGAGCAGAAGACGCGGGAGATCCTGGCGCTGCTGGACAACTGACCCGTCACAGGCCCCGCCAGTGTTCCGGCTTCAACCGCGAGCGGTCACGTTCTCGCAGCAGGGCGTCGAGCCTGGCCAGCCCCACGTCGCGGTCGGCCGGCAGGTTCAGGCTCAGCGGCACGTAGTTGCTGGCGTGGTTGGCGTGGAAGCGACAGCGGGTCAGCGTGCTGCCGGCGATCAGCTCGCGCAGCTCGGCCAGCATGCCCCACGGATCCGGCAGCGTGAAGCGACCGGCCTCCGCCTCGGTGAAGAGCGGCGTGCCCGGCACCAGCGTGGTGGTCAAGGCGCCGACGAACGGCGGGTCCATCGCCGTCAGCAGGCGGGCCGTGGCCTCGGCGTGCTCGCGCGAGCGCTCGCGGCCGCCGATCCCCAGCATCACCATCACCGAATGGCGGATGCCCGCCCGGCGCAGCGCCGCGGCCGCCAGCGCGGCGTCGGCGGCGGTCGAGCCCTTGTCCACGCGCCGCAGCACCTCGTCGTCGCCGCTCTCGGCGCCGTGGTAGACGATGCCCAGGCCCGCCTCGCGCAGCGCGGCCAGTTCGCCGTCGTCCTTGCGCAGGATCGTGCGCGCGTCGCCGTAGATGCCCACACGCCGCGCGTGCGGCAGCCGCTCACGCAGCAGGCCCAGGATGTCCAGCAGCCGCCTGGTCGGCAGCACCAGCGCGTCGCCGTCACACAGGAACACGCGGCGGATCGGCTCGACGTCGCGGTCGTACGCGGCGGCCTCCTCAATGTCGCGCGCGACCACCTCCAGCGGCTTGAGGCGGAACCGCTGCTCCGGGTCGCGGTACATGCCGCAGTACGTGCAGCCGTTGTGGCTGCAGCCGACGGTCACCTGCAGCAGCAGCGAGTCCGCCTCGCTGGGCGGGCGGAACAGGTGCCCGATGTAGTCCATACTGCGACCTCCTGAAAACGGAGCTGCACAGTCCTGTAAGTCGGTGGCGGCCCGCAGAAAAAGGTTGACGTAAGTAATGAAAACTCTAGGGTGAAATACGCGACGCGCCGAACATGCCTCCACGACGCGATCGCGGGCGTCACGCAGTGGGCTGCAGATCATGGCCGGGGCCGCAAGCGTCAGGATGGCTTTGGGCGAGAGCCATCCACCGACGGGCCCCGGCCCCCCTTTTTTTTGCCCATGCGCCGCGCTAGATCCCCAGGAACCTGTCGTCGACGATCACCACCCGGTCCAGCCCCGGACCGCCCAGGCGCACTTCCGTGACCCTGACCCGCGGCTGCGTGGCAGGGATGTAGACCCGGTCCAGGTGGATGACCGCCTCGGGCGACGAAAAGTCCTGCGGGCCCACCGTGCCGCCGAAGTGGTCGCTGCGTCCGAACGCCACGTGCAGGCCCAGCTTCTCGTCCAGCAGGATGCTGCCGCACGGCTGCACCCCGAAGTCGCCCAGGACGCCCAGGCCCAGCTCGGCCAGGTTCGCGTAGGCGGGCTCGGCCGCCAGGTGCGCCGCCTCGCGGCGGGCGGCCAGGCCGTCGCTGATCACGCGGGCGCGGTTGCCCTCGACCGCGAACAGCACGATCTCGCCGTCGATCTCCACCGGCAGCTCTCCCCGTGAGCGGCTGGGGTCACCCGCGCGCTCGCCCTCGTAGGGCACGATGTAGGCCTCGCCCGACGGCAGGTTGCCCGCCACGCCGTTGACCGGGAACAGGCCGCCCGAGGCGTGCCCCGTGCGGTGGCGAAGGTCCAGCGCCAGGTGGTGTTCGCGGCCATCGACCGCGAACCGCAGGTCCGCGGTCTCGGCGATGTCGAGCCAGCCTTTCAGCGTCTCGACACGACGGCTGATCTCCTGGTAGTCCAGGCGCAGCGCCGGGATCATGCCGGGCAGGAAGCCGGGCATCGTGGCAGCGCGGAAGCCGCCAGCGCGCGCGGCGACCTTCAGCGGCGCGGTGGCTGACAGCTCGGTCGGGGCGATGATGATCGAGTGCGCGGCCAGCACGGCCGGCAGGTCGGCGGCAGGCCGGGCCGCCAGTTCATCCGCGTGCATGGGCACCGCATCGGCGGCCGGGCCGTGGGCATCGTCGTGCAGGCAGCAGGTGACTGGCAGGTCGGCGTTGTTGCCGCCGGCGTTGCGGTACCAGGCCAGCGTCACCTTCGGCACGCCCAGACCGGGTCCGGCCTGTCGCAGTGCATCGTACCAGCCGGCGGCCAGGCGACGGCGCTGCGCCCAGTCGGCGTCGTCGGGCAGGCGGGCGTCCGGCAGGTCGACGATCAGCGCCAGGCCGGTATCGGCAGGCGTGGGGGAGAAGACCCGGCGGACCAGCTGGGTGAGCTCGACGGGGGTCAACGTCTCGTTCATACCATCGCCTTTCGCTTCTGGTCCGCGCACGGGTTATCGCTTATCGTGCCTGTACTACCTGGCTATGTACGCGCCGCCGCCCGCCCTGCGCGCCGGCGCCCCGCAACCGACCTGGAGGCCCCACATGCCGCAGCCGCGTGAGACCAACCTCGCGCTTTTCCTCGATTTCGACAACCTGGCGCTCGGGGCACGCGATGCCCGGCAGCGGCTGGATATCCGGCTGCTCATCCAGCGCATTCTGGAAAAGGGCAAGATCATCGTCAAGCGCGCCTATGCCGACTGGCACCACCACAAGGAGCACATGTCGGCGCTCCACGAGGCGGCCATCGACCTGATCGAGGTGCCGGCCCCGCGCATCTCGGGCAAGAACAGCGCCGACATCCGCATGGTCGTCGACTGCATGGACCTGTGCTACGCCAAGGAGCACATCGACACCTTCGTGATCTGCTCGGGCGACTCGGACTTCTCGCCCCTGGTGTCGAAACTGCGCGAGAACAACAAGCGCGTCATCGGCGTGGGCATGAAGAACAGCAGCAGCAACCTGCTGATCGGCAACTGCGACGAGTTCATCTTCTACGACGACATCTACCGCCAGAACCAGAAGCAGCCGGCGGTGAGCAATTCCACGGTGCCCCTGGACAAGCGCCAGATGTTCGACTTCCTGGTGCAGACCGTGCAGAGCCTGCTGCAGGAAAGCCGCGACGTGCTGTTCTCCTCGCTGATCAAGGACACCATGACGCGCAAGATGCCGCACTTCAGCGAGCGCGCGCTGGGCTATTCGACGTTCGGGGACGTGCTGGAGGAAGCCCGCAGTCTGGGCCTGCTGAAGGTCGAACGCGACGCGCGCTCGGGCGGCACCTGGGTCGTGCACGGGCTGGGAGAGGCGACCACGGCCGCGACGCCGATCGGGACCACCCCCAGAGCCCCGGCCACGGCCGTCGGCGCGGCGTCCGACGGCGCCGCCCCGGCGGCCCCGGCGGTGACCGCCAACGGCCCCGGCGCCGGGGCCGGCGGAACCCCTGCGGCGGGCGGTCGCACGTCCCGCCGCCGTCGCCGCTCCGGGCGTGGCTCGCGCAACGGCAGCGAGCAGCCGGGCATCCCGTCCGGAGAGGGCCAGACCTCGCCAGCGGCTGATGTGGCCGCCTCCACACCTCGGGTCGAGCCGGTCTCTGGAGCCGGGACCGCCCCCGCTGGCAGCGCCCCATCCGGGGCCGGATCCGCCAAGCCGACGTCACGCCGTCGCTCCGGTTCCAGGACGGCGAAGGCTCCGGCCGACACGGGGGCCGCGCCCGCCCAGCCAACGCCGAAGCCCGCGAAGGAGGCGCGCGAACCGGCCGGCCGGACCCGCAAGGCTGCCGCACCCGCCGAGGCGCCGTTGCCGGCACCGGCGGCGAAGAAGGCGCCCCGCCGCAAGGCCACGCCCGCGAAGAAGGCCGGTGGTGGCGGCGCGCGCGGCGGCACGAAGAAGCCGTAGTCGCCACCGATCCGGGAACGGACAGGGGATCCCGCGTGTCGACGGCGGGATCCCGTCGTTTTGGCCTCAATCCGCCGTCGCCCCTGCCGATACGCCACGAGCATCGCCCGCACACAGGAGACGTCCGGGATGGACGTGGCCGCGCCACGCGCGGAACACGGGGAATGGGAGACGCTGACATGGCGAAGGACACCTTGAACCTCGACGGCGTGATGAACCTGGCCGAGGCCATGGGCAACATGGACGGCGACGCCGAGCTGCTGCAGGAGATCGTCACCATCTTCATGCAGACGGGCCCGACGCAGTTGGACACGCTGGCCAACGCCCTGGCGGCTGGTGCCATCAAGGACGTGGCGATCCAGGCCCACGGCATGAAGGGCGGAGCTTCGAACTTCTGCGCGCGGAGGTTCGTCGCCTCTGCCCTGAAGCTGGAGTTGCTGGCCAAGAGCGGCACGCTCGTGGGCGGCGAGGCGCTGCTGGCTGCCATGCGCGAGAACTACGCCGAGCTCGAGGAGCTGGTGCCGCTGATCAACTGGGACGAGGTGGCGCAGAACTGGTCGCGCTGAGCGCCGTGGACAGCGACGAATGCGAAGCGGCGGCTCCGACGGGCCGCCGCTCCTGCTTGTGGCCGAGTGCACGCCGCACGGGCGGCGGAGCTCAGTCCATCACCCGCCACCCCTGCGGCAGCTCGTCCGGATGCACGACCAGGCGCGGCCGCCCCGGCTCGCGGCCGAAGGGCGCCAGCCAGGTGGCTTCCAGATCACCCAGGCCCGCCGCGCGCAGCCAGGCACTGTCGGCGGCCAGCGGGTCCTGGCCGGCCATCGCGTCGCCGGCGCCCGCCGTGACCGCCACGCCGGGCTTGCCGCCCGGGCGCACGGCCGAGCGCAGTGCCGCCGCCGCCGCGTCGAGCAGCGCACCAGGCGCACCCAGGCCGGCGAACGCCCCCAGCCGCGGGCCAATCTGCGGCAGCCGCACCAGCGGGCGCGGCGGGTACTCGAACACGTCCACCGCGTCACCGGGCCGCAGGCCGGCCAGGCTTCGCGCCTCGGCAATTGCGTCGGCCAGGCCGCCGATGCTGTCGCACAGACCACGGTCGATCGCGTCCTGCCCCATCCAGACGCGACCCTGGGCCACCTCGTGGACCGCGGCGGGTTCCAGCCCGCGGCCACGCGCGACGGCGGCCACGAACTGGTCGTACATGCCGCGGATCACCTGTTCGGTGCGCGCCAGCTCGTCGTCGTTCATCGGCCGGCGCGGCAGGCCGCCCAGCATCGGCACGCCGATCTCGGTGTACAGGTCGGCGTGGCGGCCGCGCTGCACCGACTCGGCGGTGATGCCGGCCTTGGCGGCCAGCCCGTCGTCCCACAGCCAGCCGCTGATGACACCGATCGAACCGGTGATGGTCACCGGCGTGGTCAGGATGCGCGTGCCGTCCATGCTGATCCAGTAGCCGCCGCTGGCGGCCACGTCGCCCTGGCTGACGACCACCGGCTTGCCGGCGGCCTTCAGCGCGCGCACGGCGTCGGCCACCAGGTCGCTGGGCAGAGGATCGCCACCGGGCGAGTCGGCGCGCAGCACGACCGCCTTGACCGAGGGATCGCCGACCAGGTCACGCAGCCAGGCGGCGCTGCGGCGCCCGTTGATGCCGCTGTCCATCGCACAGTCGCCGACCAGGAAGACGACGGGGATGCGGGCGGGGCTGCCCCACTGCTGGTCCCAGTACTCGCGGCGCAGCGACGCCGGCCAGTGGCCCGGTCGCGCGCCGTCCTTGCGCAGGGTCTCCAGCAGCTGGTCCCAACGGCCCAGCTCGTCGACCAGGCCGGCGTCCAGCGCCTCCTGCGGCGTCAGGAACCCGAGACTGTCGACCACGGCGTCGAGGGCCGTGGGCTGGCGGCGGCGCCCACTGGCGATGCCGTCGCGCCAGGTCTCGTAGGCCACATCGACGACGCGCTGGCGCTGCTCGCGGTCGGCATCGCTCATCGAGTCGCGACTGAGCATCTCGACGGCGCTCTTGTACCTGAAGTAACGGTGTTCCTGGAAGCCGAGGCCCAGCTTGTCGAGTGTACCCTTGAGGAAGCTGCGAGAGAGCGCCAGTCCCGGCAGCGCCAGGTCGCCCTGCGGGTCCAGCACGACGCGGTCGGCAACCGTGGCCAGGTACATCGTGGCCAGGCCCGCGCGGTCGAGATAGACCACCACGCGTTTGCCTGCGTCGCGCACTCTCTGCAACTGCTGGCGCATCTCCCATAGCAGCGACGGGCGGCCGCCGAACCCGGCCAGGTTCAGCACCACGATGTCCAGGTGCGGGTCGTCCCGCACCGCTTCGAGTTGTGCCAGCAGGTCGAGCCAGGCCACGTGGTCGTCGTCCAGCCAGCGGTGCTTCTGGTAGGTGAGCGTGCGCTTCTGCAGGTCCAGCGCCAGGTACGTTGCATCCGGTCCAAACAACGACGCCACGTCCCGCCCGGGAAACGGCGGCGCCGAGCGTGCCAGCCAGGTCGTCATCACGTCGTTGCCGTCGGGGTCGAACAGCGTCTGGGCGGCGAGGTGGCCGGTACGACCGCTGAAGCCGAGCAGGACCGCGAGGTCCGGATCGTTCCCGCCGATGTGTTCGCGCGCACGCACGCCCACATGCACGCCGCGCAGCGGTCGGACCTCGACACCGGCGCCCCACAGGCCGCTGCCGAAGTTCACGCCGTCGTCGACGGTGAAGTCGCCGAACAGGGTCAACCACGGCGCGGCGGCCGGGCGCAGGCCCAGGTCGAAGACGTTCTGTGCGGCATCGGCCTCGAGGCTCTGTGCGCGGCTGGCTCCCCAGGTGAGCCACCGCGCGGGGCGGCTGACCAGACCCAGCACCAGCGCGCGGTCGCGCAGCGCGGCGGCCGGCGCGCCGCCGGACCAGCGGTAGGCCAGGCCCAGGGCGCCGGCGCGCGTGCCGCCGGCCAGCCCCACCTGCCAGTCGTTGATGGCCGCACGGCCGCCCTGCCAGTCGACCAGCGAGCGGTTCATCGCCAGGTTCAGCGTGCGTCCCGTCGCGAACCCGAATCGGCTGAAAGACATGAGGCGGTCCCGGCTGTCGCGCCACATATCGGTGCCCGCACGGTCGGTCAGGGCGAAGGCGCCGGGGTTGAACAGCCCGGCGGCCGGCCCGGCCGTCACCGAGGGGGACTGGGGCAGGAACCAGCTACCGGCGTGGTAGTCCAGCAGGGGTAGCGGGTCGGCGGCGGCGCCGACGGCGGCGATGGCCAGGGCCAGGAACACGACGATCACACGGGTCATCACGGCCTCCAGTGTCTGAGCGTCTGCGGTCTTACTCCGACCCGGCGGCGTCGCGCCGGCCGAGCCCGGCCAGGTCGGGGCAGGCATCGTACAGCATGGTCACGCCGGACAGCTCGTCGTCCAGTCCATCGCGTGTCAGCAACCAGGCCCTCGTGACGGCCAGGGGGTGGGCCAGGTTGTTCGCAATCAGCGCCTGGTCGATGTCGGCGGTCGTCGCGGTGAGGGCGGCGTCCTGCAGCCAGGCCGCGCGGCCGAGCAATGCGGCCATCTGCAGGCATCCGTCCGCGTACGATTGCGGGACGGGCACGACCAGTGCGCACGCCTCGCCCCGATGCAGCGCGGTGGCGGCAGCGGCCGCGCTCAGTGGCACCGCGCGCGCCGGGCCACCGGCCAATTGGACCAGTCGTGCGGCAAGGTCCCTGGCGGCCGGGTCGTCCTGCGGAAAGGCCACCGTCACCGGCGAAGCGGCAAGCGTGGCGGCCAGCGCCTCGCCGACGTCCCCGCGCGCGGCAGCCACCGGTCCGCTGAGCTGAGGGCAGCGTTGCGCCGCCGCTTCCGGCAATGTCAGGGCTTCCCAGCGGCGGGCCGAGACGGTGACCACGTCGCGCTCGGGGACCAGCCCGGCGGCGGCCGCCGACCACGCCGCGGCCCGATCCCGGGCCAGCGCCGGCGGACAGACCAGCAAGAGCGTCCGGTCCCAGGGCAGTGCCCGGGCCCGCCACTCGGGGCGGGCGAGAAACCGCTGCACGGCCGCCAGGTCGCGAGTCCAGACCAGGTCCGGCGGTGCTTCTGCCGCTGCCGACTCGGCGGCCAACCGACCGGGCAGGACGCGGAACACGAGGCTGTCCCACGTGGGCGCGCGGGGGTGGTCTGGATTGGGGCGGCAGCGCAGCAGCGGCCGCGGCGCGCCGTCGGTCGCGGTCAGCCGGCAGGGGCCGCTGCCCAGCGGCCAGGTCCAGCCCGCGCGTCTGACCGCCACCGCCGTGGCCGGGTGGGCCAGCAACAGGGGGAAGCGGCGTTGCGGCTCCGGCAGCCGCACCGCCAGCCGGCGGGTGTCGAGCACGGACACCGAACCCGTGCGGGGGTCGAACCAGTTCCAGGGCGAGCCGCCGTCATCGACTGGCGCGGCGCGGTTCTCCTGCCAGGAGCGCCAGACGTCGAGCGCCGTCACCCGCTGACCGTCCCAGGTCTTCGCCTCCTCGCGGAGCGTGAAGACCCAGATGCTGCTGTCGGCGCCGCAGCTCCAGTGTTCGGCCAGCCCCGGCGAAGCAGTCCCGTCACACCCCACGCGCACCAGCGTCTCGTACAGCTGCGCGAAGACGACGCGCTCGGCGCGGTTGCGCGGCACCGGCGCCAGCCGCGGGCGCACGCTGTCGAACACGGCGAAGACGAAATCGCCGCCCGGCGCAACCGGTCCGGCGGGTAGGTCGCAGTCGGCGCGGGCCGGTCCGCTGACGGCCTGTTCCTGCGGCCAGGCTGCCGCGAGCGTCGGCTCTTCCCGCTGGGGCACAGGGCCGGGGGCACCGCCCGCGCAGCCGGCGATGGCCAGTGCGGCAGCCAGTAGCGTCAGGCCTGCGATGCCGGCCCGCAGGGCGGAATCGAGGGGGAACGGGGCTTGTCGGCAAGGTCGTCGGTGCACGCGTGTCCTCCACGGGGCCGGCCCCCTGACGCGACAATGGACTGCCGTGCGCCGCCTGACAATCGCAATTCACGCTGGCCAACCGGGCCCGCATGAGCTAATTAGGATAGCGATGGAGCAACCGCCTTGCAGACCGGAGACCTGGTCCATGAGCCGTCACCGCGATAAACGAGCCGCTGTCGTCCTGGGCCTCCTTCTGGTTCTGGCCTTCGTGTTCGGCCAGGTGCGGCGCGCTGACGCCGACCGCCACGCCACCGCCGGCGCTCCCCCTTCCGGCGGCCTGGTGGCCGAAGGCGCGGCTTCCGTCATCCATGACTGAGTCCGCGTTCCCTTTCGAACCTCCCGTCCCCGCCGCGCGCCGCGCCAGTCTGTGGTTGATCACCGCAGCGATGGCCCTGGTCATCGGACTCAAGTCCCACCCGGCGCCTTTGCCGGACGTGCCTTGGCACCTGCCCGGCTGGCTGGCCCTGGCCGGCGGCGTGGGCCTGGCCTGGTGGCGCGAGCCGGATTCGCGTTGGGCGCGCACGACGGTGCTGCTGGCCTGGGCCATCGGCATCCTGTTCGCGACGAACATCGACGGGAACACCTCCGACGCCCACGTGCTGGAGCTGGTGCTGATGCTCGGCGTCGGCATCCTGCTGCTGCCGGCGATGGCCGCCCGCTACTGGCTGCGCGAGCCGCTGGACTACCGCTGGTTGAACGGGCGCTGGTCGTTGCGCATGTGGCTGTGGCTGCCGGCGGGATTCGCGATCGCGTTCGCCTTCCTGTGGTTCTACTTCAACATCCTGACGCCCACCCTGCACCACAGCTGGCCGCTGCCCTTGGAGGGCGACCGCGACGAGGCTCTCTGGCGCCTGTTCTGGGGCTGCAACTTCGTCGGCATCTGGGACGAGTTGGCGTTCATCAACTTCGTCTTCGTGCTCCTGTCGCGCAGCTTCGGTTTCCGCGAGGCGAACCTGGCGCAGGCGGTCTTTTTCGCCTCGTTCCTGCACGAGATGGCGTTCGTCGGCTGGGGGCCGCCCGTCATCTTCGCCTTTGCGCTGATCCAGGGCCTGACGTACCGGCGCACCGGCTCCCTGCTGTACATTGTGGTGCTGCACCTGCTGGTCGATTCGGTCCTGTTCTATATGATCGCCAACAGGTGGTATCCGGGCTGGGGGTGGCACCCTTGACAGGCCTCGGGTGCGGTCGGAGCGGCAATTTCGCTTATTTTTTATGAAATTAAGGATATTTACGGCATTGCAATCTGCAATGGCACATGTATTCGACGAAATTTCCTTAAATTTGCTCAACTTTAGCTTAACCAAGCCGATGATAGATGCTATCATCTTCCCAGGCGGCCCATGCGGCCATTCCACCAGACCAAGGGAGCCCCGACCATGGATGTGTCCAAGACGGCGTTGCGCGAGTTCCTGGAGATCCCCTACGAGAAGCTCGAGGAACTGAACCTCCAGTCCAAGGCCTGGCAGGAACAGTGGATCCCCATGGAGAAGGCCGAAGCCGAGCGGCGGGCCTACCTCGAAAAGGAAAAGCGCATCAAGGCCGTCACCGTGGCCTTCACCGACCTCGAGGGCCGGCTCCACATGCTGGACTACGACAAGAAGTTCCTGCTGAAGGCCGACGCCCTGACCTTCGACGGCTCGTCGATCCGCGGCTTCTCACGCATCGCCGAGAGCGACCTGCGCCTGGGCATCGACTGGCGCGCCTTCTATTGGATGCCGGCGGACGTCTTCGGCCCCGGCAAGGTGCTGGTCTTCGGGCAGGTGCTGGACCAGGACGGCTCGCCGTACGAGGCCGACTTCCGCGGCCGCCTCCTGCGCTACACCGAGGAACTGTACAAGCGCGACAAGACGGTCGTGAACGTCTCGGCCGAGATCGAGGGCTTCCTGTTCGCGCATCGGGACGCCGAGCGCGGCTACTTCGAGCGCGGCAAGTTCGAGCTGATCTCCACCGGCGGCTACTACCATAGCTTGCCGCAGGACCCGCTGCGCCAGTTCATCGACGCGTCGGCCGAGGTGCAGCGTGCGATGGGCTTCGAGAACGAAAAGGACCACCCCGAAGTGGGGCCCTCGCAGTTCGAGATGAACTACAAGTACGCGCCGGCGCTGATCGCCGCCGACCGCATCCAGCTCTACAAGCTGCTGTGCCGCCAGGTGGCCCAGTCGATGGGCATGACCGCCAGCTTCCTGCCCAAGCCCATCACCGGCATCAACGGCAGCGGCATGCACACGAACATGAGCGTGGCGCAGGGCGGCGAGAACCTGTTCTGGGACGGCAAGGGCAAGGACAACATGTCGGACCTGGGCAACCAGTTCATCCGCCGCATCCTGCACAACGCCGAGGACCTGTGCCTGATCCTCAACGCGAGCGTGAACGCGTACCGGCGCCTGGACCCGCACTTCGAGGCACCGAACGAGATCACCTCCAGCGCGACCGACCGCAGCAGCATGATCCGCATTCCGCTGGCGGGCAAGGGCGGGCAGCGGATCGAGGTGCGCTCGGTGGGCCCGGACTCGAACCCGTACATGGTGATCTACGCGCTGGCGCGGACGGGCTTCGAGGGCCCCGAGCCGGACGCCGACGCGCCGGCGCCCAAGCGGATCCGCAAGAGGATCCTGCCGGGCAACATCTACGAGGCCATCGGGTGCCATCGTCGCAGCGCGTGGGTGCGCGACATGCTGGGCGACGTCTCGCACGTGAAGTACGGCGAGCTGAAGGAGATGGTGGCACATCGGTGTCCGCGGGACATGGGGAACGTGATCAAGAGATCCGAGATCATGTTCCACCATGAGGTCACCAACCAGATGCTCTGGAACATCTTCTAGTCCCCTCGGGGGGCCTCGTCACGAACGGGAGCGGCGGGCTGTCCGCGGACCTTGGGTCCGGCGGAGGGTCCGCCGCTTGCGTGGGGGCGCCATCGTCGATTGGCGGCCGCTCTCTCTCTCGCGCATACCGTTTTCAGCCGCTGGTTGACCGGTCAACGACTCCCATCGCTCCATGGTCGGGATTGCCGGGTCCCTATTGGTTGACCGGTCAACCAGCTCCGGTTTCGCCATGGTGAACGCCGAGCCGTTCCCCGCGGCCGCCGTGTGACGGCAACCTCCGCCAGGTCTCCTGATCCATGAGAGCTCCCATCCGGTATGCACCCGGACCGCCTCCAGCCAAAGGAGAAGCCATGAATCGCCACCGCTTCCGCCCCCAACTTGCTGGGTTCGCCCTTGCCCTGCTGGTGGTGCCCTGTGCGGCGCACGCCAGCGGTCGGCTCTACCTCTATGCCGAGAACGGCACCTGGGGCCACATCGAGGGCGAGTCCACGGCCCAGGGCCATGAGGACTGGATCGAGTGCCTCAGCTTCCAGCACTCGGTCTCGATCCCCATCGGCCCGGGGGGCGCTGCGGCCGGGGCGCCGCAGACGACGCCGCTGGTGATCTCGTCGCTGTCGGACCGCTCGACGGTCAGGCTGCTGTCGGCCCTGGCGGCGATCGAACCGTTCTCGGCGCTGCGCCTGGAGTGGGTCGACGACGTGACCGGGGATGTGCTCCTGCGCCTGGAACTGTTCGACGCCCTCCTGGCGAGCACGAGCCAGACCGGCGGCAGCGGCGATTCCCGTCCCTTCGTGAGCCTGTCCTTCGCCTACCGCGCGGTCGAGATCACCGACCTGCTGGAAGGCACGACGGCCTTCTTCGACTGGAACCCGTTCTCCTCCTCGACGCCCGAGACCCTAGCCAAGGGCCTGCTGCTGTCCCCGTCGCCCAATCCGACGCAGGGCCCGGCGGAGTTCCGCTTCTCCCTGCCGGCCGACAGCAACGCCGTGCTGGCGCTGTACGACCTGCGCGGCCACCGCGTACGGGAACTGCACAGCGGCTGGACGCCGGCCGGCGGCGGCTCGGTGGCCTGGGACGGCACCGATGAGCAGGGCCGGCGCGTAGGGCAGGGCGTCTACCTGGCCCGGCTGACGTCGCCCGACCGCGAGGTGACTCAGCGCCTGACCGTCTTGCGCTGACAGCTGGCGCGGCGCGTGCAGGACTTGTGGCCACGGTAAGCGATTCGCGCCCGCGCGCTTTCGCGAGTGCGGATTCCGCCAATGGTTGACCGGTCAACCAACGACGGAATCGCGGTTGTGAACAGAGAGCGGACGTCGAAGCCCCCGCACCACCAGCCAAGAAACCGGCAGGCCCGCCGTCTCCCGGGTGGGAGCGGCGGGCCCGCCGTCTCGAACGTTGTGACGGTCCGACTGGGCCCTAGCGCACGATCACCAAGCGCCCGACGAGGTTCTGCCCAGCCAACTGCGCGCGCACGAAGTAGATGCCGCTGGCCACCCCGCGGCCCTGGCCGTCGCGGCCGTCCCAGGCCAGCGGGCGCTCGCCGCCCTCGAGGCTGCCGCTGAAGACCCGGCGCACACGGGCGCCACGGGCGTCGTGGATGTCCACGGTCACGTCCGCACTGGCCGGCAGCGTCAACATGAAGCGGGCGCCGTCGGCGCCGGCGCTGCCGAGCACGCGCAGGCCGGCCACGAGACCCGTCGCGACACCCGAGACGAACGGCTGCACCGTGAAGGACTCCGGCGCCGTCAGCGCGGTGCGCTCGGTGCCATCACCGGACCAGGCGCGCCACCAGTAGGCGCCGGCAGCGAGGGCCGCAGGCGTCCAGGCAGTCTGCCCGGCCTGTTCGGCCACGTCGTCGGCCGCGGCCACCAGCTGCGTGCAGGCGACATCGCCGTAGACCCGGAATCCGTACACGGCAGCCCCGCCGCCGGGCACGGCGCTGTTGGCGACCGTCAGGGCCGGCTGCGCGCCCGTCACGGCGCCGCCCAACGGCGCAAGCGCTACCGGCGGCGACATCGTGAACGGCGCCACGGCGCCCTGCAACTCCACGTCGTCGATGTACCAGCCGTCGCCCAGCACCGAGACATCGGTCGTCAGCTGGAACCGGAACGCCAGGTCCTGGCCGGCATAGGTCGACAGGTCCAGTGACACCTGGGTCCATGTCGACAGCGTGCCGTCGTAGGAGGCGAGCGTGGTCCAGGCACCACCGTTCGCAGACACCTGCACCTGGCAGAAGTCGTAGCCGGACTCCGTCGCGTAGCGGTGCCAGAAGCGCAGCGTCGCCGCGCGGTACGTGCCGTTCAGCCGCGCGGACGTGGTGCTGTTGTTGGTGTACTGGCCGGACGGCGTGTCGGTCAGCGAACGCGTGGCGCTGTGGTACTGGGCGGTGGTCGTGGCCCAGGTGCCGCTCAGCGTCCAGTTGGTGGTGCCCGACTCGAAGCTGTCGCTGAAGATCAGCTGCGGTGCGCCCACCGTGAACGCGAGCGGGAAGTCGACGTCGCCGCCGCCCGGCTGGTGCACGGTCACCACAAGCTGTACCTGGTGGCCGGCGGGGCAGGCCGCATCCACGCTGAAGGGGATCGGGTTGCCGGCCAGCGTCGCCGTGCCCATGGCGGCCACCGAGCCCACGCTGCGCGAAGCGGCGCCCAGCTGGATCCAGGGGTCGTCGGTCGCGACCGAGACCGTGACGTTCAGCGCGCTGGCGGCCACCGACTCGTTCTCGATGGAGAAGCTGAGCGTGCCGTCGTCGCCGGGGTTGACCGCCTTGGCGGCCGTGTTGACCACCGGGGTGTGCACCGACAGGTAGACGCCCGCGGCGCGCATCAGGACCAGGTGCGCCTCGAGGTTCTCCTGGAACTCGATGGGGCGATTGGCTTCCGGCGGCCAGAACCCGTAGCTGCCGATCTCGTTCGACATGCTGAAGATGGCCGGGTGGAACGTCGTGGTGCCGTAGAACGTGTCGAAGGTGCCGCCGTTGACGTCGTAGAGCACGGCGCCGGGGCGGCCGTACTCGTAGTTGTTCTGAGCGGTCATCTTCTGGGCGAGATACTGGAACGCCACGTCGTGCGGCGTCGGCGTATCGACGTAGCCCCACGGGTAGAGCGTCAGGCCCGAATAGGTGTGTACCGAGTCGTGCGTGATGATCTGGCGGCCGTTGACGAAGTTGATCATCGCCTGCGTCTCGAGCTCGCTGGCGGCCGACGGCCCGCGGTAGGTGATGTCGGCCGGATAGGGGCTGCTGCCGCTGTCGTCGTAGCCCCAGTTCTTGGGGTAGTTGCGGTTCAGGTCGACGCCGTACTGCCCGCCCGCCTGCGGCGAGCGGTTCTTGCGCCACATGCCGCCGCCGCTGGGGTTGGTCGTCTCGTTGTAGACGAAGCCGTCAGGATTGACGACCGGGATCAGGTACAGCTCGCGGTTGTCGACCAGCCACCGGATAGCCGGGTCGGTGTCATAGTTCTCGCACAGGTACTTGGCGAACATGATCGGGAACTCGGCGGCCATGATCTCGCGCGCGTGGTGCGTGCCGTCGATCAGGACCTCGGGCTCGGTCTCGTCCACGTCCGGGTTGTCGGACAGGCGGTAGGCCCAGATGTCGCGCCCCTGGTAGGTGGTGCCGATGGACCATTTCGCGCTGATGACGTGCGGGTACTGCATGCGCAGGCTGTCCATGAAGGCCACGTTCTCGCTGAACGTGTGGAAGACGCCGAAGCCGACGCCCTTGTCGCCGTAGGAGTAGGCGGTCTCCATGTCGCGCAGCAGGACCTCGGGCATCAGGCCGGCCTCGCGCAGGGCTGCCTCGTCGCCGGGGCGGCAGGCGATATGCGCCTCGACGCCGGGCTTTTCGCGCACGATGTCGAAGGCATTCCGGTTCTGGCGCAGCCATTCGACCTTCGCAGGGTCGGTCAGCGGCACGCGCACCAGGTCGTGGCGGAGTTCGGCGGCCGAGGCAGCCAGGGACAGCAGCAGGCAGAGTGCCGCCGCGAGCACGGGCAGGGGGCGAGGCATGTCTGGTCTCCAGATCGGTTGAAGGGCCGGGGCTGCGACCTCATCATTGTACAGGATGCGAGCGCGGATCTCAACGCACATGAGGCCGCCGCCGGGCCTCGCGGCGCCGGCGGCGGCGTGATGGATTCGTGATGATTGGCCGGGCACCCGGGGGCACCACCTACTTCGCGGCGTCCACCTCGGCGCAGGTCTTCTTCACCGCGGCCACCGACTTCTTCAGCGCGGCCGCTTCTTCGGGCGTCAGCTTGATCTTGATGATCTTCTCGATGCCGTCCTTGCCCAGCAGGCAGGGCACGCCCACGAACAGGCCCTTGACCGCGTACTCGCCCTGCAGCAGTGCGCAGACCGGCACGATCTTCTTCTTGTCGTAGGCGATGGCCTCGACCATCTCCAGCGCGCTGACGGCGGGGCTGACGAAGGCCGAGCCCGAGCCCAGCAGCTTGACGACCTCGCCGCCCGCGTTGCGCGTGCGGTCCTCGATCGCTTCAAGCTTCTTCAGGGGAACGAATTGCTCCACCGGCAGGCCGTAGATGCGGCAGGCGCTGCGGATGGGCACCATGGTGTCGCCGTGGCCGCCCAGCACGACCGCCTCGACGTTCTCCACGGACACGCCCGCGGCCTCGGCCACGAAGAACTTGTAGCGTGCCGAGTCGAGCACGCCGGCCATGCCCATGATCCGCTTCGGATCGCACTTGGTCTTCTTGAACAGGCGGTAGACGATGGCGTCCAGCGGGTTGGCGATCGAGATGATGAACGCGCCGGGCGCGAACTTGTTGATGCCGTCGGCCACCAGGTCGGTGATCTTCAGGTTGATGGCCAGCAGCTCGTCGCGCGAGGGGTAGGTGCCGTCCGGGCGCATCGTGCGCGGCACGCCGGCGGTGTTGATCACGAAGTCCGAGCCGGCGAGGATGTCGTAGTTCTTGCTGCCGACGATGTTCACGTCGGTGCCGTAGACGGGCGTCGCCTCGGCGATGTCCAGGCACTTGCCGGCCGCGAGGTCCGGTCCCTTGACGTCGACCAGCGCGACGTTGCGCGCCAGCCGGCGCGAAACGATTTCGGCCGCGAGCACGCCGCCGATGTTGCCGCCGCCGACGATACCGATTTTGTTGATCATGACAGCCGACTCCTTGCAAGGTGAGGGGCCTGCGGGAACGATTGAGGACCGCCCCGGCCTGAGTTGTCGGCAGATTAACACCCGCCCTGGCGGAGTTCCAGCGCTTTCGATACTGCGCAGTTGATTCGCGCGGCCGGCCCCCGGGGCCGACCACGTGCACGAGCCATCGCACGAAGGAGCCCCATGTCCGACCAGCCCGCCAACCGTTGGGACCAGCGGTACGACCACCCGCGCTATTACTACGGCGAGGCGCCGAACGCCTTCCTGGCCACCCACTTGCCTGCCTTGCCGCCCGGCACGCTGCTCTGCCTGGCCGAGGGCGAGGGTCGCAACGCCGTCCACGCGGCATCGCTCGGCCACCGCGTGCTGGCGATCGACAGCAGCGCCGTCGGCCGCCGCAAGGCGCTGGATCTGGCGGCGCGCTGCGGCGTGGCCCTGGACTACCGCTGCGCGGACGTGGTGGCCGACGACTGGGCGCTGGACCCCTGGCACGGCCGGCCCTGGGACGCCATTGCCCTGTGCTTCGCGCACCTGGAGCCGGCGGACGCGGCGGCGATGCACGCCCGCGCGGCGGCCTCCCTGCGGCCGGATGGCCTGCTGCTGCTCAACTCGTTCAGCAAGGCGCAGCTGGGGCGCCCGTCCGGCGGCCCGCCGCGCCTGGAGTGGCTGCACGACCTGGCCGAGCTGAAGACCCAGTTCCCGGGCTTGGTGTGGGAGCATGCCATTGAGCGCGAGGTGGAGCTGGCCGAAGGCGCCGGGCACCGCGGCCTGGCGATGGTGATCGAGATGATCGGGCGGCGTGCCTGACGGCGTGCGCAGGGATCGCCCGGCCGATAGAAAGCGGCCGCCCCCGTTGCCGGGGGCGGCCTTCTCTTCCGCAGCAGCCAGCGCGTGGACGCGTGGCCGAGAGGAACGATCTAGCGGAACAGGCTCTTGACGTTGCCGAAGCTGCTGGTCTCGGTCGCGATCGGCTCGTTCGGGCTGTTGACGTACGCCACGGGCGCGGTCACCGAACCGGAGGCGACGCCGCAGCGGCGCAGGGCGCCGTCGCCAGTCACCACGGGCAGGTTGCCGGTCATCGACGGGATCGAGGCCTTCGTGATGCGGAACTCCAGCGGCGTGTTGGCCTGCAGCATGAACGACCAGGTGACCAGCAGCATGGCGCCGCCCACGTTCGGGTAGTCCGCGGCCGCGCCCACGGCGAAGCCGTTCGGCGACGCGTCGACGTCGATGGCGCCGGTGCCGCCAAGGGTCGTCGAGAGGATGAAGTGCGGGGCACCCGACGGAGTGACCGTGCACTCGAAGCCATTGGTCGCGCTGACGGGATTCATGAGCAGCAGGTAGACCGGGAACGGCGCGAAGACGGGCTGGCCATCGATGTCATTGACGTTGCCGAGCGTGTCGAAATACACGCCGAACGAGTCCGCGCCGTCATCGACGGCGGCGAATGCGGTGGAAGCGACCAGGGCGACGAGCAGCAGCGTTAGGAACTTCTTCATCTTGCGATCCTCCGAATCGTGGGACCTGGGCCGGGGCGAGTCGGCCGGGCTGTTGAAATCCCGCGCGGAAGATCAACAGTCTGACCGGTCGGTGGCGAGTGGCGTGCGGTGCCGGCCGAGCGCTGCACGCCGCCCCCGAGACTAGTACCCGTGATGTCAATTCTCAATGAGGATTGTGAGCGATTTTGAACAATACCGCGTTGGTCAGGTCTCGCCGAAAAGCCCTCGGGCCGCGATCCGCGACCAGTCCTCGAAGGAACCGCCGTCGGGGCCGCCGCCTTCACCCAGCAGTCCGCACAGGTCCCGCGCGGGGATCCACCGCGCCTGGTGCGGCTCCGCCTGGGCGCTGACCAGGCGGACCAGGTCGTCGTCGGTGCCAGATAAGGCATCGAGCGTCACGCGATACACCACGCCGAAGTGCACGCTCGAGACGTCCTGCGCGTCCGAGTTGATGAACCCGGCCAGCCGCAGGGCTTGTGCTCCCGGCTGCAGCCCGGTCTCTTCCTCCATCTCGCGCAGAGCGGTGGCCTCGAGCAGGGAGGCCGTGCGCCGCGCGCCCGCCACGCTGTCCTCGGGCTCGATATGTCCGCCGAAACCCAGCGACCACAGGCCGCCCAGGCGCGCCTCGGTGTGCTTGCTGCGCCTCTGGTAGCACAGGACGCGCGCGTCGGGGCCCTGTCCGCGCGTGAGCACGAGGTAGGGGATTACCTGCTTGTAGTGCGAGCACTGCTCCATGTAGTCGCGTTCGGCGAAGAACAGGTGGCCGGCCACGGACTCGAGGTCGACGGCGCCGGGCGGCAGGAAGCCCTGCGGGCTGAGGCCCGGGAACAGGTGACGGCGTGCGACGACCAGGATGACACGCATGGCGGCAGGTTCCTTCGGCTGGCGGGGAGGGCGGCTGAACGACGCTGTGCGCAGCGAAAGGTACACCGCTGCCGGCCGGTGCGCACGCCCAAAGCTGGGCGGGCGGCCGGCGCCGCCCGCCCGATCCCGTCGCGAAGTCCGCCACTACTCAGGCGAGCAGGGACGCCAGGCTGCCGGTCGCCTCGTCGTCGTAGGCGCCGAAGAGGGACGCCAGGTCGAGGCTGCCTCCGGTCGCCATCTGCGGCGGCGGTCCCTGCAGCGGCTCCGGCGGCCGGCGCGCCTCGAACTCCGCGAACGAGACGACACCGTCACCATCGCTGTCGAACTCCGCGAACAGATCCTCGGTCGAGGGCTCGGTCTGTCCTTGGGTGTCGGCCAGGCCGGCGGCCGCGCGCGGCGACGGCAGGGCCTGCATCTCGTCCAGGGTGACCTTGCCATCGCTGTCGGCATCGAGGCGGGTGAACATCTCCTGCGGATCCGGCGGTGCGGGCCGGTTCGACAACGCCGACATGGATTGCCGGATCGCGGTCGACTGCGAGCTGCCAATGGAAGAGATCATGAGCTCCCCTTTCGTGCCGTCGGGTTGTGCGCCCGGGGCGCACGCCGCGGCGCGGACGGCGGGCGCGCCCCGGCGCCCATGGGGCAGCAAGCGGTGTTCCGCGGGGGGTAACGTTCGGTATCAGCTGCCTGGCGCCAGCAGCAGGTAGCCTTCGCCACGTACGGAACGGATGTAGCGGGGCGTGCGTACGCTGTCGCCCAGCTTCCGTCGCAAGCGCGCCACGCGCAGGTCCAGCGAGCGGTCCCCGGCCAGACAGGGTCGTCCGAGCAGCGCAAGCGAGAGCGCATCGCGCGTGACGACCTGGCCTCGGTGGCGATGCAGTTCGCGGAGCAACTCGAACTCTCCGTCGGACAGCGGCAACCGGCGGCCATCGACGACGACGCAGCAGTGATCCGCGTCGAGCGCCAAGTCACCGGCAGCACCTTCCGCGCACGCCGGACGCTGCAGCGCGCGCAACTGCGCCGCGAGGCGCCGCGGATCGTTCGGCCAGAGGACGACCGCGACCGCTCCCTGTTCCAGCGCGGTCACCTCCAGCGCCGCCACCGCCCGCGCCGCGGCCTCCACGGCCGCCGCCTCGAGGGTGGGAGGCTCCCGGGTGGCCGTCTCCATCGCTTCACGCGGCCGGCGCGTGACCGCACAGACGAGCAGACCCGGCAGCGCGCGCCGCGCGTTGCGGCACCAGTCCAGGCTGTCGGCGGGTTCGCGGCCCAGATCCAGCACCACCATGGCGTCGCCGCCGAGCAGCGACGCCGGCAGGGGCGCCGTCGCGGGTGGGCACCGTTGCGCCGCCACGACGGCGCATCCCGCGTGGTCGAGGGCTTCCAGCAACTCCCGTCGGGCTTCGGCGTCGTTGCTCAACAGAACGATCGGTTGCATGGACGGCGGCACCTTTCGGAAGAACCAACGCAGGCACGACAACGCACGGCGCGTCGGTTTCCAGCGCCGCCGCGCCCGCTAGATGATCGCGGCTTCGTGACAATTTGATCTTTGGATTGAATTCCGGATTTCCATCGTCTAAAATGCCCGGGTCATCACACCCAACCCATCCAGCGCGGAGGACTTCCGATGATACGTGCGCTCTCGATGATCGCCATCCTGACCCTTCTGGCGGGCGCGAGCCTGGCCGACGACCAGGTGCGCAGCCAGATCCGCTTCGAATCGACACAGCTGCCGATGTCGCCGGACCCGCAGGTCGGCTGCGAAGTCGGCAATCCCAACGATCCGTACTGGACCTACGGCAACTGGATCATGGGTGGCGAGACCTATGCCTACCTGGTCAACCCGAACACCGAGGGCTGCTCGTGCGGCGCCGGCTTCAAGCTCGACCGCGTCACCATGATGATGCAGTTCGGGCCCGAGGACGTGCCCGTCACCTTCGACGCCTACGCTGGCCTGGCCGAAGCCGTCTGGGATGACCAACGCGGCGCGTACGTCCCAGGCGCGGACTACTGCACCTCGCCCACGTGGTCGATCACAGCCAATGCCGCCGGCCTGTACGAGATCTACGTCGACATGAACGACGGCTGTGCGTGCGCGGCCACGACCGAGCCCTACTTCATCACCTTCCACCTGCCATACGGCTTCACCTGGTGGCCGTCCGCCCTGGAGGACAACGACCCGCAGACGGGTATCAGCTACTACAACAGTGGGGGCGGTTGGGCCGATCTGGTGGGCGACTTCGGCTGGTGGGGCAAGAACATCATGCGCGCCGACGTGACGTGTTGCAGCGCGCCGGTGAGCGAGGAAGGCTCGACCTGGGGTGGCGTCAAGTCGCTCTGGCGGTAGCCGGGGGTGGGGGTGCTGTTTGGGCGCCGGGCGCCCTCTCTGCACACAGTGCTCTTCTTGCGGAAGGTTGACCGGTCAACGATCCGGCGGGCGGCGATCAGGCATTGTCGGCGCCGGATCGGTTGACCGGTCAACCATGAGCCCCGGCCGGCCAATGCCGCTTACCATGCCGCGGCGGCAGAACTCCTCCATCGTGATGTCCAGGTTCGCTTCCAGGCGTGTCAGGAACAAGCGCAGCTGACTGAGCTCCTGTTTGCTGAAGCCTACCATCATTCGGGCGTCTGCCGTCGCGTTGCCGGGGCTGGCCGCCCAGCGGACCGCCCTGCCGGTCGATGTGGCGTGGAGCTCCCGGACCCGCGCGTCGGACCTGCTACGGTTCTTCAACAGTAGCCCGTTGCGCACCAGGCGGCGCGCGGTTCGTGACAAGGCGGCCTTGTCGACATCCAGGTAGCGCGCTGCAAACGCCATTGAGATCCCTGGCTGGGCAACGACAAGGTCCAGAAGCGCGTGCTGTGCAGGCCCGATCGCGAGATCGTCCAGTTCGTGCGCCTCCTCTGCCGCGTACCTGCGGGCCAGATGAAGCAGATGCTCGCCCAGCGTGTGCGGTCGTGTGGTCGAGTGGTGGCGGGCTCTGCGCATGGTTCCTCCTGGCGGCGCGCGCGCAGTGCGCGCAGGCCGATCGGTTGACCGGTCAACGGTTGGGGAACGGCGAATCATGCAAGAGCAGGGCCGCCGGGCAGGGCGGCACCATTGACCGGTCAACCACCGGCGCGAGCGAATGCGCGCGACGGCCGACGCCCGCTAGTTGACCCGTCAACCACCCACGCCAAGAAGAGCGCGCGGGGGCCGGCACCCATTGGTTGACCCGTCAACCACTCGGAAAAATGCACATGTGACAAGAGAGCCCGCGCCGGTAACACCGGCTGGTCCGTCACCGTCCGGCGTCACCGCACGGCCGAACTGTCACCTGACGACGATTTCTCAGAGGCAAGAAAGAGCCGCGGCCGCGAGCGCACCACCGCGCCCGCATCACCGCAAGCGCACCCCCGCACCCGCGTCAGGGTAGGAACCTGTCCACGTGCGCCAGCTTGCGCGGCAGATACTCGTCGATGACGTAGTTCAGGCCGTGCTTGGCCAGGGCCTGCTGTTCGGCGCGGACCCCCATGCGGATGATCTGCTCGAAGGCCTGCTGCCACGGCTTGTAGTGGAGGATGAAGGGGTCGTTCTTTAGGGCGTCCTTGGCGCGCTTGACGTCCACGTCCTTCAGGGGGTGGGTCGGCAGCTGGTAGTCGATGATGTCCTGCGGGGTGATGCCCAGCAGGTGCGCCTGGGGCACGCAGAAGTACTCGTTCAGGTGGGCGGCGTTGCCGGAGCCCACCTTCAGGGTGCGGTAGATGTTCGAGAAGCCGTAGGGGTCGCCGTCGACGAAGACGTAGACGGGTAGGCCGAAGCTGTCGGCCAGGCGGCGGACGAAGCGGCGGCAGGCGCGCGTGGGCACGCCGCCCATGGAGACCAGGATGCAGCGCGCCGTCTTCCAGTAGTTGTGCTTGACCAGGCGCTGGAACATGCCGGCGGTCTCGATGCAGAGGATGAAGGTGGCGTCGGTCTCGAACTTGAGGTGCTCGACCGAGATGGGGATGGAGTAGGCGCCGCTGCCGAAGCGGGTGCAGTCGATGCGCAGTTCCTCGCCGGAGTCGCGGTCGTGGTCGATGACCACGAGCTGGCCGGCCACGTCGCCGCCCTTTTCCTCGGGGACGAAGCCGAGTTGCTCGCGGTTGACCGCGAAGAAGGCCTCGACGTCCTCCATCACCGTGTCGGACTCGGGCTGTTCCTTGAAGCGCGCTTCCGCCCAGTTCTTGCTGACGTAGTAGGCCTCTCGCTTGGTGGCGATGTCGTCGGTCTCGATGAGTTCCTTCGACAGGGCCATCATCTTGAGGGTCTGGGCGAAGGTCTTGACCGTGTTGACGGTCAGCGTGCGTTCCTTCTGCTTGCCCTTGAGCTTGAAGTAGCCGGTCTTGGCGTTGTAGTCGACGTTCGCCAGCGAGCGCAGCGGGAACTTCATCATCGGCTTCTGGCCCAGCAGGATCTTGTCCTTGATGACGGCCGACTCGCTGCGGATGCGGCGCGAAACGGGGCTGAACGAGGCCTTGCGTTCGCTGCCGGTGGCGGCCTTGCCGGCGCGGCGCGGCGGGCCGCCGGCGCCGGGAAGGGAGCCGCCGTCCTCGTCGGGCACGCCCGCGCCGCGGGGGGCCAGCGCCTCGCCGGCGCCGTCGTCGTCGTCGCCCGCGGCGGCGTCGGGCGCGGCCGTCCGAGCCGCACGCGGCGGTTGCGGGCGGCCGAAGCCCAGCTCGCCCTGGTCGGAGGCCGCGCCGGCTGCACCGGCTGCACCGGCGGCCTTTTTCTTCGTGACCTTCTTCTTCCCGTCGGCCATGGCGGCGCTCCTGCCTGGTTGGGCGGCTGTCCCGGGCGGCTACAGCTTGCGGCTGCGCTCGAGGGTGTCGGTCAGGGTGGTGACGACCTCGGCGCGCTCGGCATCGGAGATGGCGAGGATCGACTGCAAGGCGTCACCGATGTGCGGGATGTACTTCTGGATGTAGCTCTGCTTCTTGAGCGCGTCCTTCTCACGGGCGCGGCGGCGGATGTGGGAGCCCAGGCGGCGCCCGGCCTCCTGCAGCGCCAGGCGGATCTCCTTGACGATCTCCGGGTAGTGCGCGACGGCTTCCTTCGACTCGCTGGTGAAGGGCACCCAGACCGAGGCCATGTGCACCAGGATGACCAGCGGGCCGGTGGGCAGCGCGCCCTTGCTCTGCTGCAGGCCGTAGCTGCGCCAGTTGCTGGTCAGCACCGCCTTGTGCACCGCGCAGGCCGAGGCCTGGTAGAGCAGCGGCACCCGGTTGGCGAAGCGCAGCACCTTGGCCAGTTCGTCGCCGGGCAGCTGGCCGCCGTAGGCCAGGCCCACCTCGATCTGGAACGGGTTGCCGCGGTAGACCGCCGCCGGCCGCGTGACCGAGGTGTAGAAGTCGGCCGCGACGCCGCTCTTCAGGCCCGCCATGACCAGGTCCTCGCCGATGGGCGAGAGGCAGTCGGTGGGCGGGGCCGGGATCTTCGTCGTGGCGATGGCGTCGATCAGCTTCTGGATGTCTTCCTGCTGCAGCTTCGCCGGCTGCCGGCGGTCGGGCACGCCCGCGGCCTCGAGGATCTGCTCGGCGGTCTTGGGGCCCACGCGGCAGAACTCGTCGCGCAGAAAGGCGTCCATCGTTTTGCTGCGCGAATCCTGCAGCATGCGCCCGAGGATGCCCAGTTCCACGCCGTAGGGGTGGGGCTTGATCTCGATCGCGGCCGGCGGCAGGTCCTTCGTGGCGTTGGCGTAGACCATGATCTCGCCGCGCGGGTCCTTGTAGGTCAGGTGCAGGTGCGGGTTGGCGATGGCCGTCTGCTCAAGGTAGTTGTCCACCGAGTGCTGGCCGCGCTTGTAGCTGCCGGTCAGCATGATCTCGATGCGCGTGCCCTGCTCCTTGTCCCAGATGGTTTCCTCGTCCGAGAGGATCCGTGGCTCGTTCTTCTTCATGTCGAGCATCAGCTTGATGCGGTGCGCGGGCGCGTTCTTCCCGGTGCGGCTGTAGATGGTCACCGGCTCGCCGGTCGTCAGCTGGCCGTACATGCCGGCGGCCGAGATGCCGATGCCCTGCTGCCCGCGGCTCTGCTTGAGGCTGTGGAATTTCGAGCCGTAGAGCAGCTTGCCGAAGATGCGCGGGATCTGCGCGCGCACGATGCCGGGCCCGTTGTCCTCGACGATGATGCGGTAGCGCTCGTCGCGGCTGGTGCCGTTGCCGGCCGAGGCGTCGCCCTTGCCGTTCTTCACCGACTCGTCCAGGCTGGCCAGCTCAAGGCCCAGGTTCACCGGCCGGTCGGGCCGGATCTCCACGAAAAGCACCGGGGCGATGCCGCCCTCCTCGCAGGCGTCCAGCGAGTTGTCGACCGCCTCCTTGATGGCCGTCAGCAGCGCACGCGCCGGCGAGTCGAAGCCCAGCAGGTGGCGGTTCTTGGTGAAGAACTCGCTGATGGAGATCTCGCGCTGGCGGCCGGCCATCTCGTGCGCGTCGGCGCTGGCGGCGGCTTTGCGGCGGGGCGGGGCCATGCCGGGTCCTTCCGGGCTGAACGGGTCCTTCCGGGGGCCGGGGCGGGCAGGAGCCCGGCCGGCCGCGGCGGTGGTGGCGCAAGGGTAGGGGCAGGGGCTGGCGCGGTCAACCGGCGAAAAAAGCGCGAAGTCAGGCGTGCACCCCGTGTGTTCGGTGTATTTCCCGATCGGGAGTATCCATGCGGAATAGGCGGTGATGGATAACAATTGTCCTTATCGGGAAAATTGATTGACGGAGACGCGCGTTCAGCCTAAGATTTGCCCGTTCGGGAATGCACGGCCCGGTCGCGCGACGCCCCGGGTCCACCACGCCGGAGGCCATCATGACCCAGTCCGCGACCGCCCTGACCATCGTCGATGCCGGTGCTCTCGGCCGGGCCCTCCGCGAACGGCGCCGGCAGGACGGCCTGACCCTTGCCGAGGCGGCAGGCCTGACGAACGTCGGCATCCGGTTCCTGTCTGAACTCGAGAACGGCAAGCCGACCGTGCGCCTGGACAAGGTCATGCGCGTGGTGGCCGCGCTGGGACTGCAGCTCCAACTGGTGCCCGCGGGCGGTGGGGAGCCGACGTGGACAGGATGAAGGACTCCCTGAACGTCCTGTGGGGCGATGATCTGGTGGGGCACCTCGACAGCGTCGGGCGGCGCGACATGGCGTTCCGCTATGCGCCCGGGTGGCTGGCGTCCCCGCGGGCCCGGCCCATCTCGCTGTCGCTGCCGCTCCGCGAGGCGCCGTACGCGGGCGAGGTCGCTGGTGCGTGGTTTGCCAACCTGCTGCCCGAGGGAGAGGTTCGCGCGCATGTGGCGCGCAAGTTCGGCGTCTCGGAGCGGAACGACTTCGCACTGCTCGGATGCATCGGGGGCGATTGCGCCGGCGCGCTGCGGCTGCTGCCGGACCCGGTGATCGAGGTCCAAGCGGGCGAGCTCGCGCCCCTGCCCTGGGCGGTACTCGAAGCCCGGATCAAGGCAACACCCCGGCCTTCACTGCTGGCGCTGGTCATGCAGGACAGGGAACTGCGGTTGTCGCTGGCCGGCGCGCAGGACAAGCTGCCGGTGCACCTAGAGGGCGATGTCCTCTCGCTGCCGCGAGGGGCGGCCGCGAGCACGCATCTGCTGAAGGTCGGTGGCGACGACTTCCCCGATCTGATCCAGAACGAGTTCTTCTGCCTGATGCTGGCCCGCGAGGCCGGCCTGTCCGTGCCGGCGGCTCGCCTGGCGGCCACGAAGATCCCTATCCTGGTGGTCGAACGATACGACCGCCGGAGGGATCCGGGCGGCGTCGTCAGGCGCCTTCACCAGGAGGATTTCTGCCAGGCGCTGGGCCTGCCGCCGCATCTCAAGTACGAGAATGAGGGTGGGCCGCCGCTGGCGCGGCTCTTCGAGGTCGTCGCCGCGGGCAGCCGCGCGCCACTCCCGGACAAGCGCAGCCTGCTGAAGTGGGTGCTGTTCAACGTGCTGATCGGCAATGCCGACGCGCACGCGAAGAACCTGTCCCTGGTCCACGATGATCCCGACGCGGCGCGACCCCGCCTGGCCCCGTTCTACGACCTGGTCTGCACCGCGGCCTACGAGCACCTGTCCGACCGGCACGCCCAGAAGATCGGTGGCGAGTACCGCTTGCGTCAATTGCGCCGGCGCCACTGGGAGCGTCTGGCGCTCGACATCGACGTCAATCCGGGGTACCTGCGCTCGGTTGCGGTCGAGCTGTCCGGGCAGTTGGTGACCCTGGCCGAGAACCTGGCGGGGCCGCTTGGTCGCGAATACGGGGGAGCCACGACGCTCGACCACATCGCGCTGGCCATCGCCAAGCGCGCCGAGCGCCTGCACGGTGAACTCACTGCGTAACCCGGCTTCGGGGGCGGCGTCGTTCGAGCGGCCGATTTGCCGAAAGCCACCCCCAGCACCCGTTGACGATTCGTCACGAAGATGATATGATTTCTTGACCTTGAATATCCCAGCCCGCGCCAGAACGCTCCCCGGGGAGCGACGACGTGGAGAGGTTTTGCGCCCGCACAATCGCCCCAGACGGACCCGGTTGGCCATCGCCGCCCTGGCCGCGCTCTGCGCGGTCCTGGCGCCCCTCGGGGCCTCGGCCCTGGTCCGTTTCGACTTCGAGCAGAAGTACTTCGTGCACCCGGGCCGACAGGTCTGGGACTTCAGCCTGGTCCGTGCCGATTCGGTGTACCACATCTTCTACCACACCATCTTCGAGTCGACGCCGTCGGCCACCTACGGCGACACCATCTGGCACGCCGTCTCTCCGGACCTGCGGCACTGGGACGGGCGGGAACCGGTCCTGACCGCGTCGCCGGGCAACTGGGACCAGGGCGCCCTGTGGGCGCCGTGCGTGGTGCGCGACGACGACAACGACCGCTGGGTGATGCTCTACACCGGCAGCGACCTGCGCATGAACCAGCGCATCGGCCTGGCTACCTCCAGCGATCTCCATCAGTGGACACGGCTGGACGCGCCGGTGGTGACGCCGGACACGACGCAGTACGTGTGGAGCAGCGGCGCGGAGTGGAGCAACTTCCGCGATCCCTTCCTCTACCGCGCCGACGGCCTGTGGCATGTCCTGGTCACCGCGCTCATGAACATGGAAGGGCACGCGGTCGGGGTCATCTACCACGCCACGTCGGCGGACCTGCTGACCTGGAGCGACGTCGGGCCGCTGTTCGCGAACGACAGCGTCAACGCGTCGCGGGTGCTGGAGAGTTCGCAGTACCACGTGATCGGCCAGTGGCACCACCTGCTGTTCGGCGAGTTCTTCCAGCCCGGCATCACCCTGCTCTCGGCCACCGACCCTACGGCGTGGACGATGGGCAGCAAGGTCATTCTGGATTCGGGCTACGCGCCCGAGGTGAACGAGTTCGACCCGGGCACCCGCGTCTTCTCGCGGCTGGCGCCGTTTCAGTTGCCGCAGACGACGAACCTCGGCTACGTGGTACGGCTGGACACGCTGCGCTCGCAGCCGGACGGCTCGGGCCTGTTGGTGTGGCGGCCGCACCCGCTGGACCAGGATTGGGCGGTGCGCACCGGCTCGTCGAGCCTGGGCAACCCCACCTTCGGCGACAACCCTCGCTACCGCGGCGAGCCGACGGTGGGGCTGGTGGGCCATGGGTACTTCGGCAGCCGCGAGTACTACCCCGGTCCGCTGTCGGGGCGCGGGGCGCCCGGGGCCGCGCTGGGCGACGCGGCCACCGGCCGTCTGGAGAGCCGCCCGTTCACCGTCACCGGCAACAGCATGCGCCTGCGGGTGGGGGGCGGGGACCACCCGGCCACCTGCTACGTGGCGCTGGTCGACGCGGGCGATGGGACCACCTTGCTGAGCGAGTCGGGGCAAGGCCAAGCCACGATGACGCCACGGCAGTGGGATCTGACGCCATACCGGGGACGCTCGTGCCGCATCATCATCGTCGACCAGTCGACGGCCGCCGGCGGCCACATCAACGTCGATGAGATCGTCGAGGAGAACCACTACGTGGCCGCGGCGCCGGTGCCGCGGGGCGGGACGCTGGGCGAACTGCGCCTGCACCCCAACCCGGCCAACCCTGCCGTGGAGATCCGCTTCGAGCTGGTGCGCGCGGCGCGCGTGACCGTGACGGTGCACGACCTGGCGGGTCGGCTGGTCTGGTCGGCCGCAGAGCGCGCTTACGAGGCCGGCCCGCAGTCCTTGCGCTGGCGCGGACGCAGCCAGCGCGGCGAGCCGGCGGCCGCCGGCACCTACCTGGTGCGCGCCCGCGCGGACGACGGCACGGCCGTGACCGCGCGCCTGACCATCCTGAAGTAGTTACCGATACAGGGCCTTGACCGAGCCGAGGGGGCGCCTCTCAGCGGCCACGTGGCTCTGGCAGTCGACCGACAGGCCGAACGAGCCGGTCACTGCCGAGTCGGGCGCGCGCCGCGTGTCGACCGCCAAGTAGACGGTGATCGGGCCGGCGTCCGTGTTCGACCAATCGATGGTCTCCTGCTGGCCGCCCGCCCGCGCGTCGACGAAGCCGAGGCAGACCGCGGCCGGGCCGCAGCCGTCGAACAGCCACAGGGCCAGGTCCAGCGTGGGCGCGCGCGAGTCCGGCGTGGCGCGCGCGCTCAGGTCGTGCAGGCCGGGAACGGTCAACTCGCACCAGACCTCGCCCCCGGTCAGCAGCGAGGGGCTGCAGTCGTAGGCCTGCATCAGGTCGGGCGCGTCGGCCAGGGTGGAGTCCAGCCGCGCGGCGCACATCACCGGCGCCGCGCCGCCCGGCAGGCAGACCGGCGGCGGCACGCCGACCCAGCGCGTTTCGAGCGTCAGCGCGTAGGGGCCGGCTGCCGGGGCGTCGGTGCCGTAGCCGTCAACCACCAGCCACCAGGTGCCGGGCGTCAACACGGCCACCAGTTCGGCGTTGGCGCCGGCCAGGCAGGCGTCCGTGTCGCAGCCGTCCAGCAGGAACAGGTCCAGGTCCTGCGTGCCCAGGTCCGACAGTGCGGCGCGCAGCTGCACGTCGGCCGTCACCTCCAACCGGTAGATGTGCTCGGGGCCCTGTTCAGGCCAGGGGCGGCAACCGTAGCCCGGTACCAGCGCCGGTCCGCCGGTAGTGTCGGCCGTCAGCACGGTGTCCCACAGCGCGGGCGTCAGCGTGAAGGTGTCGCGGGCGGTGCAGTCGAAGGGGGTCCGCGCTACCGGCTGTGCGGCCGTGGCCGGCTTGGCGCCGTCGTCCTGGTAGAGGATGCGCGGGGAGGTCGACGCGGTGGCACGGTCGGCGAAGAGGCCGGCGATGAGGCCAGCACCCAGCAGGGTGGCCAGGCCCCCGGCGGCCGGTAACGGCGAACGGATCATGTTGGCGGACTTTCACTTTCCGATCAGGGGTTCCAGGTGCTGGTCCATTGTAGCACCGGAGGTACCGCCGCGCGATGCCGAAGGACGGCGCGGAACCGGGGAATCAGGACCGGGATGATTGCGGATCCGCATTGTTGAAAAGAGGTTAACCCGCGCGAGGTTTTTGACGATAGGTGCCGCGGAAACTAGCTTTGCCGGACGCCCCGCCGCGCGGGACGCCGGGTGTGTGCGCGCGGTCGAACCGTCCCAGCAAGGAGCCGAGCGATGAAAGTCAACTTCGTGGACCTGAGGGCCCAGTACCTGTCGATCAAGCCCGAGATGGACGCCGCGATCGCGGGGATCCTGGAAAGTTGTGCTTTCGTCAACTCGAAGTCGTTCGAGAAGGACTTCGCCGAGTACCTGGGCGTGAAGAACGTCGTGGGCGTGGGCAACGGCACCGACGCGATCTGCATGGCCGTGCACTGCCTGGGCATCGGGCCCGGCGACGAAGTGATCTGCCCCGCGAACACGTTCATTGCCACAGCCGAGGGCATCGGCTGGGCCGGCGCCACGCCCGTGTTCGTGGACTGCGACCCGCTGTACTACAACCTGGACCCGGCGAAGATCGAGGCGGCCATCACCCCGCGCACGCGCGCCATCACGGCGGTGCACCTGTACGGCCAGCCGGCGGACATGGAGCCGATCATGAAGATCGCGAAGGAGCACAAGCTCATCGTGATCGAGGACTGCGCGCAGTCGCACGGCGCCACGTACAACGGGAAGAAGTGCGGCACGTTCGGCGATGTCGCCTGCTTCAGCTTCTACCCCGGCAAGAATCTCGGTGCCTATGGAGACGGCGGCGCGGTGGCCACCAACAACGACGAGCTGGCCACCCAGATCCGCAAGCTGGGCGACCACGGCTCGAACGTGAAGTACCGGCACGATTTCGAGGGCATCAACAGCCGCCTGGACGGCATCCAGGGCGCGGTGCTCTCGGTCAAGCTGAAGCACCTGGACACGTGGTCGGATCGGCGCATCGCCGTGGCAGCGCGCTACGGCGCGGGCCTGAAGGACGTCTGCAAGGTCCCGACGACGGCCCCCGGCCGCCGCCACGTCTGGCACCTGTACGTGATCCAGGTGAACAACCGCGACGAGGTCATGAAGCACCTGAACGACCAGGGCATCGGCTGCGGCATCCACTACCCGGTGCCCCTGCCGGTGACCCCGGCCTACGCGCACTTGGGCTACGGGGCCGAGCAGTTCCCGGTGGCCTGCGGGACGGCGGACAAGCTGGTCAGCCTGCCGATGCATGCTGATTTGACGGACGAGCAGGTCGATTTCGTGATCGCCGAAGTGAAAAAGGTGGCCAAGTAGGTCCGGTTCTGCTAGGATCTTGCATCAGAGACGCGGGAATCGCCCTTGGGGCGGTTCCCGCGCCGCTTCCCGTGGACAGCGGCGCCGGGTGTCGACCACCCAGCGTGACAGGGGCGCCGACCGGGAGGAACGCTGCCTGGGGGACCCATGCCGGGTCCCGTCGGATTTGACAGGCGGCGCGAAAAACCTACCTTGATGTGTGCTCGCCTGCCAATTCGAGGGTGCGGGGGTCTATCCGGCAAAATTGTTAAAGTAGCAGAGGTTGCGCGCGATATCACACACGTGAGCGGGGGCCCGTGGGTCCGTGCGCTCGCGATCGACGCAGCCGGAGGGGTCCGTCTATCTTGACGGGGTCCGTGACCGCGGCAGCAGGCCGGAGCAGGTGGCATGTCGAAGATCTACGAAGCGTACCGCAAGCGCGTGGGCGAGACGCCCGACCTGACCGTCGAGTTGGGGCGGGTGGGTACCGTTGCGCTGTATCCCATGCCGGACGCGACGCAGCAGGGTGAATTCAGCCAGCTGGCGAACCGGCTGCTGGAGTACAAGCGCGGTGATCGCGGCGCGGTGATCGCGTTCGCGTCGACGGCATCGGGGGAGGGCGCGAGCTTCGTTTCGTACAACGCGGCGTTGCTGCTGGCGACGGCCTATCACCAGAAGGTGTGCTGGATCGACGGGAACTTCCAGACGCCGCAGAGGATGCTGGCGGACACGGACGGGCCGAGCCTTGCCACCCTGCTGCAGCATCCCGACCGCCTGGCGGAGCTGCGCGCGGCCGGGTATCCCCAGCTGATTCCCGGCGGCAGGAATCTGTCCACCACGCGGGGCCACTTCGCAGACCAGAAATGCCAGGACCTGATGCGTGCCCTGAGGGCGCGATTCGATTTCACGATCATCGACCTGCCGCCCGTCCAGGGCACCACCGACACCGCGCTCATGGCGGCGGCCACCGATGGCTTGACGTTGGTGATCGAGCAGCGGTTCCTCAAGCGCGAGGTCATCAACCACGGACTCGAGGCGCTGCGCTCCAAAGGCGTGACCATCCTCGGTGCGGTGATCAACAAGCGTTCGTACGATCTGCCGAAGGCGATCTACGACAGGCTCTAGGGCGTGGGGGTCATGAACCGTTTGGCCGTTTTCAAGAGCTTCGTCCTGCTGGCCACGGTCGCGGCAGCCGCTTCCGGTTGCGGCGGGCCGGCCTTCGTCATGCGAAGCGAGTTCATCGACTTCACGCCTGAACAGCGGATCGAGATGCAGTCGCGCAACCACACTGCGTACCGCATCCAGGAAGGCGATATCCTGGCCATCCGCTTCGCCTACGAGAAGAACCTCAACCAGGATGGCGTGATCGTCCTTCCGGACGGCTCGGTGAACCTGATCGGGGTGGATCGCATCCCGGTGGCCGGACTCACCGTCAGCGAAGCTGACTCTCTGCTGACGCGGTCCTATGCCCGCGAGTACCGCGAGCCGGACCTTTCGATCCTGTTCCAGGAGACGACCGGCCGCCGCGTCTACGTGCTGGGCGAGGTGCGCAACCCGGGAATGTACCGGCTGCCGATGGGTGGCACCGACATCATGAGCGCCATCTCGTTGGCGGCCGGCTTCAGCGAGAATGCGGCCCGTGACGGAACGCTCGTCATGCGCATGTCGGATTCGGGCTACCAGATTCGTGAGGTCAATCTGGATCAGTTTGGCACGACGCAGTTCGGCAACATCGCTGCGGTGCAGCTACAGTCGTACGATATCGTCTATGTGCCCCGTTCCCGAGCCGGCGATCTGGCCTACTTCGCCAAGTCGGTCCTGTCGAGCATCGGCTATGCGACGCGAATCGTGTACGACCTGAAGTTCATCGGCGACGGAACGCTGGGAAGGTACTAGGTCATGCCGGGCAACTCACGTGGTTCCAATTTACCGAGCACGATCGTCAGGGAAGGCTTGGCACCCCGCGATGTCGTGTTTGTGCTTTTTCGCCGTCGGTGGATACTACTGGCCGTCGCGCTTCCTATCATCCTGATGGGCACCGTCGGACTGCTGGGGCGAACCAAGACTAGTACGGCTGCGACGCGGGTCGTGGTCGAATTCCTCAACATCGATCGGCCGCAATGGAACATCACCGGTCGCAATGTCGATTTTGATCGCGAGCTGAGTACGCTGGCGAATATCGCGATGAGTGTTTCGGTGGCGGACGAAGCGGCTCTGGCGCTCACGGACTCACTGCCCGTCATCCAAGGTCTCGATGAGAACCTGGCACTGGTGCAGTCGCACACGGACCTGCGCGATCTGCTACTGGGCGGGCTGGATGTGGCCGTCGTCGGCGAGTCCAACATACTCGAGTTTCGGCACACGGATCCGAATCCTCGCGTCGCGCTGATGGCCGCAGGTGCGCTGAGGACGGCGTTTGTGCACTACGAGAACTTCGGACGGCGCAAGCGCGGTGCTGCGGCCTACTATGAGGAGCAGGTCAGCTCGGTGAGGGCACGTGTCGATTCGCTCCTTGCGGTCCGCGGCGCGATCCTGGGGGAAAGCGGCTTCTCGTCACTGGAGGACGAGCTTCGCTACTTGACCGGGGACGCCGCCGAAACGGCGAACAACCTGCGCAAGACCCAGGTGGATCGCGAGCAGCTCCAGGCGGAATACGACCTTCTACGCGGCTTCCTTGATCGCGATCCGCGCGAGTTCCCGGCCGGACAGGACGAAAGTCGTGCGTCGACGCTGGTCGGTTGGCGGGATATCGTCGGCAAGCAGGAGGACGCGCTCAACTCGATATTGTCGGTCTACACGGACGACAGCATTCCGGCGCGCCGCCAGAAGGCGCTACTCGAGAGATCGCTGGAGCGCCTGCGCGCCGAAGAAGTGGCCTACACCGAGAGCGTGCGGCTGGCGCTTGAGGGCACTATCCGGCGCGAAGAGACGATCCGCGGGCAGTTGGAGTCGATCCGCCGCAACAACCAACGGCTGCCCGATGTCTACCAGAAGGTCTCGATGCTCGACAGCGAGATCAAGTCCCTGCGCGACCTGCTGTCCGACCTGCAGGGAAAATGGGGAGAAGTGCGGATGAACGAAATGGCGGACGACCGCGTCAGCAACATCATCGTCCTGACGGAGCCCGAATTGATCCAGTCGCTGGGTGGTGGCAAGTCCGCGGTCTACATGGCCATGATCGCGGTGCTCGCATTGGCACTGGGCGTGGTCGGGGCCTTCATCGCGGATTCGACTGACCACCGCGTGTACGCTCCCCGCGACGTGGAGGACAAGCTGGAGCTTCCGGTGTTTGCCAGTGTGACGCGGATCGAATGAGGCCGGTCCGGACCTGATGCTTGCCGCGCTACCGGGAGACGGCGGGCTACCACGCTTTCGCGATCTCGCGAGCCAGAATCCGCGACATTCGCCTGGCGGAATCGGCATCCAGATGGCTGCCGTCATAGGTTTTCAGGTCGCTCGCGGAGACCTCCAGCCAGCGACCGCCCGCGGCGACGAACGATTCCCGGAAACCCTGCCAATCGAAACCCAACACGCTGTCTTCCATCGCGAGCCGGGTACGGTCCGCCGGTGGCGCAAACGCGAAGACGCGGATGCCGCGGGCTGTCCAGGCGCGCGTCTGGGACATCATCTCCTGGACCAGGACAGGGTCGATGACGTTGCCGGCCAGGTACTCGCGGTGTTTCGCCAATTCGCTCGGGTCGTCGACGGGCATCTGACGCGTGGCTATCCAGCCGTCAGGGCGGAAATCCTGCTCAAGGAGCTTGGCCGGTCGGATGTCGTACGCGCGACGGATGTAGATCGATGGGGAAAGCGGCTGGAGGTGCTCCGCCAGAGTGGGCAGGTTCTGATAGAGCCATACTTGGTCCCGCGCCTTGTTGCGGTACTCGTGGAACATCTCGTTGGCTCGCTTCCACGGCTGGAATGTCAGCGTGGTTGGCGCGAGCACGACGAATTGCGCGCTTGAAGCAGGGTCGAGGAGCTTCTCGCCTTCGCGGTATAGCAGGTCGCCGAGGCCCGCGGAGTTGAACGCGAAATTGTAGATGCGCAGGTTCGGGAGCTCGTCAGCCAGGGCTTCAGTGGATACGCCGCGGAGGGCCCGGGAGTCGCCGATGATGACGCCGTCGAACTGGCTCCGCTGGTGTGCCTTGTCGATATAGAAGGCGGTCTCGCGCGCACGGACGTTCTCGATCGGCTCGGGAGATGACGGCTTGATCTGGGCGAAAGCGACCACGCCCAGCAGAGCCAGTCCCAAGGTCTGGAATGTGCGATCGAGCACGATCATCGCCTCCTAGAACTGGAAATAGATGAACTGGCTGCCAGGGCCGCGGAAGAAGACGCAGACCACGACGATCGCCGCTAGGGCGGCTACTTGCACGGGCCCATCCAGGGGCCGCGGTAGGAATCGCCGTTCGTCCAGGCGCAAGAAGAACCAATACTCCCGCAGGGCCGCGATGATGATGATGATCCCTATGTTGAGGAGCTTGACGCCGCCGAGTTGGTCGACCGCCATCTGCGGTCCACCATGAAATGAGAACATTGAGGCGACAATCCGCAGGGCTTGTTCGAGACTCGTTGCCCGGAAGAACACCCAAGTCACCCAGACCTCGAGTAGTAGAACGAGAGAGGCCAGATGTCTGCCGCCGGGAAGTGCCATCAACCTCTGGGGCCACCGGGAGAACCGCTCGATTGACATCCCCAACGCGTGCAGTCCGCCCCAGATGAGGAAGTTCCAGGCGGCGCCGTGCCAGAAGCCGGAGACGAGCATCGTTGTCCACATGTTGGATTCGGAACGTAGCCGGCTGCCTCGCGAACCTCCCAGCGGAATGTAGACGTAATCACGGAACCAGGTCGACAGCGAGATGTGCCACCTGGACCAGAAGTCCCTGAGCGATGTAGCGACATAGGGATGTCGGAAGTTCACCAGGAAATCGTAGCCGGCCCACTTCGCTAGTCCGCGCGCAATATCGGAGTAGCCGCTGAAGTCGCAGTAGATCTGGAACGCAAACGCTGTCATGATCACCCACCAGTACCATGAACTCGGCGAATGCACCGGATCATTGAAGGCGCCGGTCACATAGAAGGCCAAGTTGTCGGCGATGAATACCTTCTTGGCGAAGCCGTGGACGATGAGCTTCGTTCCCTCCCAGCGTGTTGCCTCGTCAGCGCGCGGCACCAGTTTCAGCTGCGGGAGGAGGTCGGCGGCGCGTACGATGGGGCCGGCAACCAGTTGGGGAAAGAACGCCAAGAAGGCGAAGAACTGGAGGATGTTGGCAGTCGGCTCCAGTTGTCGTTTGTAGACGTCGATCGAATAGCTCATCGACTGGAACGTGTAGAAGCTGATACCTACAGGCAGGATCAGTACGAATTCCGGGATCGACTCGCGGAGGGCAATCTGGACGCCGGCCTGAGCGAAGAGCCAGGTGAGGTTCTCCGCGAAGAAGCCGCTGTATTTGAAGACCATCAGCGAGCCGATGTTGCCGAGCAGCGACAATGCCAGCAGCAACTTACGGCGGGAGTCGAAACGCACCATGGCCAGCCCGGCAGCGTAGTCAATCAGCCCACTGCCAATGATCAGGAACAGGAACCGCCAGTCCCACCAACCGTAGAAGACGAACGAGAATACGACGATATAGAAATAGCGAAACTGCTCCTGCCGCTTTGCCAGCGGCCAACCGGCAAAGAACAAGGCTGTAAAAATCAAAAAAACTGGCGAATTGAACAGCATCGGGGGAGAACTCGGCGCTTTCTGCTTGCACGATGGGGTATCGAGCAGAATGAACAGTGACTCGTAGCGTTGGTCAATTATATTCCTGCGGGGATCCTGCGGTCAATACAAGAGTTCCCGCCATATTGATAGAGCATATTCGCTCAGTTCGTGGCGTTGCGGAACGATAATGACCAGGTGCCGGGGCACGTCGGGACGCTGCGTCCGCCCCGAGCGCAGGACTTGGAGACCGGTTGGGCCGAGCGGGGGACGAAAGTAGGTGAACACGTGCAGCGCCTGAAGGATTCGGCAGAGCGATGGACGGCCGTCGAGTCCCACCAGCCCGCAAGGCGAGGGACCACGATCACCATCATGGCAGTGGCAGTGGTGAGCCTCGTCGCCAGCCGCTTCCTGGTCTCGAAGCTCGGCGTGGAGCTATACGCCTTCACCTTGGTCGGCGTTCTGGCGGCAGCGCTTTTCGCCACGGCTTCATTCAGGAATCTCATGGTCCCGTTCGTTGTCTGGGTCGTCGCGGTCGGTGGCTTCCGCTTCCTCTGGTCCGTCCGGTCGCCCGTGCTGCCCGATCTGTATCTGGATCGCATGATGATGATCTGGCTGGGCGTCATTTTCATGATCAAGTACGTCGCCGAGAGACGAGCGCTGCGGGGACCGTTCGTGCTCGACCTGCTGTTATTGGCCCACGGACTGTATATCTATATCCGCGTCTACATACAGGATTCACAGTTCGTCCAGCCATGGTTCATGAGCGTTGCGATCCCCTATATCGCCTACTTCTTCGCCAAGAACGTCGTGGTCGGAGAGCGCAACATCCGCGCGTTGTGGTGGTCGCTGTTTGCGCTTGTGGTTTACTATTCGTTCACGGCGATTGTCGAGAAATACCGCATCGACAGCCTTGTGTTCCCGCGCTCGATTCTTGCGGCGAAGGAGTTGGAGTTCCGGGGCAGGTCCATCGGGCCCTTCGAACATCCCGGCGTCTTCGGCACCGCCTTCGCCACCTTGATCCCCTTGCATCTGTATCTGATCGCCACTGCGCGGTCCCAGTTCGTCAGAATAGTAGTCGGACTCTGCCTGCTGGCGGCACTTGCTGGTCTGTACTTCACCTACACGCGCGGCTCTTGGCTTGCGGGCGTCGTGGGACTTGCGGTCGCCGTGCAGCTCAACTGGCGGCGGTTCGTACCCATCGTGGCTCCGGCGGCCATTGCCGCAGCGATCCTGGCGGTAGCGGTTCTCGGTCTCCGCAACGATGAGTTCATGAAAGAGCGTGTCGAGAACGACGATACGCTCGGATCGCGGGTCGGAACCGCCGTGACCGTGCTGCGCGTATGGCGCGACCATCCATTGTTCGGCGTCGGGTTCTTCCAGTTCCGGGCCGTCCGCGAGGATTACGTACAGCCTGTCGAGGCACCCCTGCTGGGGACGATCCGCTTCAGCCAGTTCCGGCACAACCCGATCCATGACATCTACCTGGGCCCGCTGGCCGAGGATGGGCTGATCGGAGCCCTAATGCAGTTCGGCATCTACTTCCTGATCTTGAAGAAGGCATATGCCGTCTATCGAAGCCGAGGTCCGGACGACCACTTTGGGCAGCTCGTGCTCCCCGTCTGTGTCGGTGCGTTTGCCGCCTATCTCGTGGGCGGATTGGCCTTCGACTACCGGTACTTCTCGTTCAACGGCGCGCTATTCTACATGATCGCCGGCATGCTCGCAGGGTACCAGCGTACGGAGACTTCCCATGTTTCTTCGTGAATTCGGACTTGCCGTGCACCCGTTCGGCATCTCGCCGCGGCTCGATTTCCTGTACAAGTCGGGCGCGTTCGAGGAGAGCATCGCCCATCTGGTGTACGGGCTGGAGAACAGCGAAGCGTTCATCATGATCACCGGTGCCATCGGCACCGGGAAGACGATAGCGATCCAGTCCTTCCTGTCGCATCTGGGTAATCGCTACCTTACCGCGCTGGTGACGAACACAAGCGTGGATCCGAAAGAACTCCTGAAGCTGGTGCTTGAGGATCTCGGCGTGCCGCTTGAGGCGGGCGCGGACAAGTCGGACCTGTTGATCGCGTTCAAGAAGTTCCTGATCGAGTCGGGCAGGGACGGCAAGCGGATCATCGTCGTTATCGACGAGGCGCAGAACCTGTCGCGGGAGGCCCTGGAGGAGGTCAGGCTCTTGACCAACCTCGGACAGGGCGACGAGCAGCCAGTGCAGATCGTGCTGGCGGGCCAGCCTGAGCTGGAAGAGGTGCTGCGCCGTGCGGACCTTGCGCAGCTCCGCCAGCGCATCCGCGTACATTACAAGCTAGCGCCGCTGACGCGGCGGGAGCTGGAAGAGTACGTGGATCATCGGATGGTCGTGGCGGGCGGGAGCGCAGGCGTCTTCTCTGGGCGCTCCCTGGACAGGATCTACGAAGTGAGCCGCGGCATCCCACGCGTCGTCAATACCCTCTGCGGTGATAGCTTGCTGGCTGCATACGTAGCGGGACGCTTCAAGGTGGAAGCCGAAGACGTTGGTGAGACGGCAGCCGGGCCGGCGCCCACAGCGGCCGATCGCCCCGCGCCTGGTCCAGATCCCGTCGGCAAGGCGACCGCCGGCACTCGTCAGGCGCCGGTCGCTGAACCGAATCGGTCGCCAGCCCGGAAGGGGCAGCGGGAGGCCCGCCCCGCCGCGAACGATCCGGCGCCCGAGATGGCGACCCGACAAGAGCCGCGAGCTGAGGGCGGCGCCAGCGCAGCGACCCCCAAGCGGCGCGCAAGTGCGGGCCGCGCAGTGGGCGCCGTGGTGCTTCTGGCCATGCTGGCTGTGATCGGGCTCGCAGCGACAGGCAGGCTGGATATGTTGCGGAGCGTGGGTGAGGATCCACATCTCCCCGGGATGTCCTCGCGACTTGAGACACCGCCGATGGCTCCACCGCAGCTTGCCCCGCCCGAGCCGGCAGTCGAGCCGACGAGGGGCGATGCTCAGGATACTGGCGCTCCCGGTGGCTCAGCAGGTGTGTCGACGCCGGACTTGGCCGCGGCGGGCGAACCGGGGGCCTCGACGCCGATCGATACCGTTCCCGTGGGTGTCGACATGACGGCCACCACGCCGACGACGGTCGCCGCGAGCGGGCAGGAACCCGCGCCGGCCCGGGATTCGAGCGCGGGTGCACCCACGCCCCGATCTGTACCCGAAACGTCGGACGACCGCGCCGGCGCGCGTGCGCCGACGGACGGCCCGTTCTATCTGCACGTCAGTTCCTTCCGCACGCCGGACCATGCGCATAGCCTGGCCCGGCAGCTCGCTGACTCCGGCCTGATGACGGTCGTGCGTCAGCAGGTCGTGCGCGACGTCGTTTGGTATCGGGTGCATATCGGCCCGTTCCCGTCACATGCGGAAGCGGTGACCCGGGCAAATGAACTACGTGAAGCGAAGACGATCACATACTACAAGGTCATGTCGCTGGAAGACGGCGACGATCAGTGAGCCAGGGACTGCAAACGCTGCGGATCGCCCACTTCGTCGAGACACTGGCGTCGGGAGGGGCGGAGATGCTCGCCGTCCGCGTTGCCAGCCGACTGGCAGAACGCGGGCGGGAGGTACACCTCATCGTCGCCCGGGCAGATGGTCCGCTGCGTCGGTGGTTGCCCGCTACCGTTAAGCTCGGCGATCTGGAGTGCCGGCGCGCAAGCGGCGCTCCGTGGAACGCCTTGGTGTACTTCCTTTCGCTCCGTGCCCGCCTGGAGAGATATGTGAGGACCAACCGAATCGACGTCCTCCAGTGCCACTTGCCAATGGCCAATTTCCAGGGTCTGATGCTGGCAAGGAGGCAGGTCTGTCGGGTGTTGCCGACCATCCACAACGAGCGCGAATTCGACTACGGTGGCCGCGGGGGCGGATTTCGCAAACCGCTTCGCAGGGCGGCCTACCGGCAGTTAATTGTCCGCTGTCCGGCGCTGATTGCCGTCAGCGAGCAGGCGCGGACCGCCATGGCTGCGGCGCTGCGTGTCGACGGCGCGGCGAGAATGCGGATTTCCGTGGTTCCGAACGGCGTACCGGTGCCACCTCGGGCGACGCCAGTCGAGCGGGCCGCAGCGCGAGTGCGTTGGGGCGTTGAAGGCGACGAGATCCTGATCGTCGGAGTCGGGCGACTGACTGCCCAGAAGAATTTCCGTACGTTGATCGAGGCGCTCGCCATGAGCGTGGCCGGAAGCCAGAAATGGCGCTGCATCATCGCTGGCGAGGGCGAGCTGCGCGCGGAACTCGCGCGAATGGTGTCACAGGCTGGCCTCGATGGATACATCCGGCTGGCCGGGCATGTGGATGATACGGCTGATTTGCTGCGGGCCGCCGACGTGTTCTGTCTGCCTTCGATGTTCGAAGGGATGCCGTTAGCTGCATTGGAGGCGATGGCGCATGAGCTCCCGGTGATCGCATCGGACTTGCCGGTATTGGCAGATCTCGTCGCTGACGGCGTCGGGGGGCGGCTGGTGGCCGTTGGCGATGCCGGAGCGCTGTCGCGGGCCATCCTCGAGGTTGTCGGGGACGACACGCTCCGCCGAAGGTGGGGACTGGCCGCCGGCGCCGCGGTACGGGAGAGATACGATCTGGACATGGTGGTCGACAGGCTCGAAGCGATCTATGGCGCGATCCTGGACCCAGGCCGAAGCGAGTACTCCGGTGCTGACTAGTTCGCTGTACCTGTTCACCTCCAAGGTGCTCAGCTACGGGATGCGCCTTTTGCTGCCGCTCGTCCTCGTGCGCCTGCTCACCGTCTACGACTTCGGTTCGTATCGCCAGTTCTTCCTGCTCGAGAGCTACATCGGCGCGCTGTTCCAGATCGGCTTGAATCAGGCGCTGTTCTACCTGGTTCCACGGGACGTGCGCAACGCTGGGTCGTACTTCATCAACAGCATCATCATGAACGTGATCGCATTCGTGATCATCTTCGCGGTGGTCGGTCTGGGCCGAGACCAGCTCAGTGGATTCCTGAGGATGGCCGTGCTCCGTGACGAATTCTGGGTTCTTGCTGCTTACGTCGTCACGCTCATCCTTACGATCGGCTGTGACTGCTTTCTGGCCGCGCGCCAGAGCGTCAAGGCTGCAGCGGCGTTCGAGGTCGGTGGCCAGGTTCTCGTCAGCAGTCTCAGTGTTGTTGCAGCGTACGCAACTCGGGACCTGCACACGGTCCTCGTGAGTCTCGTGCTGGGCCGCTTCCTGCAATTGGCGGGAATGCTGGTCTTCATCCAGTTTCGACTGCACGGATTCCGATCCGATCGGTACTTCGTCGGTATCCGTGAGCAGATACGTTACAGCGTCGTGCTCGGCGCAGGCGGGACGCTCATCACGATGCTTGCGCGGCTTCACGAATTCATGGTCAGCCGTTACTACGGGACCGAAGGGTTCGCCGTCTATTCCGCCGGCTGCACCGAGATTCCCGTGGTTCCGATGTTCGCGCAGTCGGTGGCGGTGGTTGCGCTCGGCCAGTTCGCAGCACTGGAGCAGCGTGGCGACTGGGCTGGCATGCGCTCGCTGTGGCGCCGCGTGATGGCCAGCTCGTACGCCGTGATGTTGCCGGTCACTCTGCTGTTCGTGGTGTTCGCGGAGCCCCTTATCGTGGCGATGTGCACGAGCGCGTACGGGGACGCAGCACCGATCTTCCGCATGAACGCGCTGACCAAGATTGCGCTGGTGTTCAACTACACGTTGGTGCTTCGCGCAGTCAATCGCAACGACATCACCTTGTGGATTAACGTGGTGGCTTTGGCGGTAGCGCCCTTTGCTCTCTACGGTGGCATGGTCATCGCCGGAATGGTGGGGATTATCAGTGTCCAGGTGCTTCTGATGATCGGCACGCGTATGGCGGGCATGATCGTCATGAATCGACTGGCACCGGAACCCATGCCTTACTTCGTGGGCTTTCGGGAAATCTGGGACTTCTACGAGGAACTGTGGCGGAAAGCGAAGGCATTCGGCGCCAAATTGCGCGCCGGCAACGCCTAGGACGCGGGAAACGCGGAGACGACAACGTTCAACGCCTTCTCGCGGCAAGCACGGCTTCGTAGACGTCGATCGTTTGCCGAACCACGGCATCGGTGCGGAACCTGGATTCGGCGACCTCCCGTGCTTCGGCGCCCATGCGCCGTCGCATGGCGTCATCCCGAAGCAGTTGCAGCGCGCGATCAGCAAACGCCCTCTCGTCGCCGATCGGAACGACGAATCCGGTGCGGCCATCGGCCACCATGTGTGGCACTCCACCGGCGGCCGTTGAGATGACCGGTTTGGCGGCGCACATCGCCTGAGCGATGATCATTGGTGCGGTTTCCTCTTCGGAGAACAGGCAAATGACCGCGGCTTCTGAGAAGTGACGAGCCAATTCACCTTGGCTGACGAACCCGAGCAGGTGCACCGTGCTGCTGAGACCATGTGCGGCTACGTAGTCGCGTGCCCAGTCGAAGATCTGTGGTTCCATGACTTTGCCGCAGATGAAGAGCTCAGCATTGGCGTTGGCTGCGTGGATCAGGTGAAAGGCGCGTATCAGGCCGGGAATATTCTTGCGCGCGTACATGACGCCGGCGTACAGCATCTTCGCCGGGTGCTCGGCGCCGGCTTCGACGAAGAAGTCATCCTGGATCGGGTTCGCAATGTGATGCCAGCGCACGGTCTTCAGGTGGTGGTAGTGGTCGACCACGTACGGCGAAATCGCTATGCCGGCGTCGGCGTGCGTGAGGGCTCGGCGAGTGAGCCACGGCGCCAGGGCAGCGCCGAGACGGTTGCTAAGTCCCCGCGCGAAACGTCGCTCCTGCTCGGGGATCCCGTGGATCGTGAGAACGGTCGGCAGCCCAGCCTGAAAGCCCGCGTCAGCGCCGCTTGGTGTCTGCGAATGTACGAGATCGGGCTTCGTTTCGCGCAAGACGCGGCGAACGCGGGCTATGTCGCGGAGCTGGTTGGGGACCACGCGCGTCTTGGGATAGCTGAGATAGGAAACCGTGATGTTGCCGGTTCGCACCGTTTCGTCGCGTTGCACCTGCTTGGTAGCGGCGATGACATGGACATCCAGCTCGGGGAACTTCGCCAGCCCCTGCGTCAGGTAGTAGGTCACGGCGGCGACACCACCGGGAATGCGGGAGGTGTCGATGGGGTACGGGCCAACCAGGGCTAGCTTCATTGTATCGGAACCTCGGTTCAGAAATGCCGCGAACCGGCCGGGCCGATGAAATCCTCTGCGCTACGGCCGCGCTATCCCTTGACCGCATCGATCAAGACACAGGTCGTTTCACTCTCGTCTGAGACGCGCAGCGATTCGTCGATGTGCCTTCGAAGCTGCGGCAGGTCATGGTCCCACAGCCATTCGCGCTTCCGGCGGGCCAATTGCGGCCAGGGCGCGAGGCTGCGTTGGCTGTACCAGCGGATCGCAGGTCGGCTGAGATAGCCGCGAAAGGACACGGATTGGAAGCCTTCGGCGCGCAGGAGCTTCTCCCAGCGGTCCCAGGACCAGAGGTTGTGGTGGCCGAACACCGTGTTCATGCGGGAGGCATATCCCGCCCCGTATGCGGATGTCATCGCCTGGGTGAGGCCGTCTGTGGGCACCGTAGCGACCAGGCGGCCACCAGGCCGCAGGGCCCGGCAGACGCTGGTGATCGCCGGAGCGAGAGGTGCCACATGCTCCAGAGTCGAGTTCGAGAAAGCGGTGGTGACGGAACCGTCCGGGATCGGTAGCGTCTGGCGCAGGTCGGCAGCGAAGACGGATTGGTACACGCGCCGATCGCAGGCGCCGACGGCATCGGAGTCGCCGTCGATCCCGTGCTCGATCGTGTCGCAGATGAGGCTGCCGAATTGGCCGTCCCCGCAACCGAGATCCAGGTAGGGGTGCGGCATGCCGGCCATGTGGCTCTTCAGGAGCTTCCATTCGACCGTGCGCCAGAGCGAGTGCTTGGTGTCGCCGGACCGCAGGTATTCGAAGCCGTCGCCGTCGGTGACGATCTCCGCTCTCATGTGTATCTGCCCGCCCGGTAGCGAGGCACCAAGGCCTTCGAGACTGGCGGTGCTGCCGGTGAGCGATTGACGTGCGCGCACCGCACCGCGGACAGATAGATCGAGGACGAAGTGCAGACTCGCAGCTAGCGATGGCATCTGGTTCCTTTCGGCACATGCACGGTGAACGGCTGTGACTATCGTACTGGCAATGTCGTCGGGTTCCGGAGCCGTCTGCTCGGCCACGGGCGTCGACGCACGAAACTACTCGATCCAGGCAGCGAAGCGCTTGAGGCCCTCGGTAAGGTCGACCGTGGGTGCGAATCCAGTGCCCCTGATCTTGTCCAGGCCGGCAACGAGACGATTGATGTCGCCTGGCCAGCTCTGGCCGGTGTAGTACACTTCCGTGTCGGTCAGGCCGAGCGTGTCGAGGATCATGGCTACTAGCTGTTTGATCGAAACCGGACTGCCGCCGGCAATATTGTAGACGTCTCCGACGGCAGTTGGATTTAGCGCGAGGTTGACGAATGCGGCGGCGGTATCGGCGACGTAGCAGTAGTCGCGAATCTGCTCACCGGTCCCGAGAACCTCGAGGCGCTGGCTGTTGGCCTGGATCTTCCTGAACAGATCGTAGATGACGTAGCGAGGCTGCCGAGGACCGTAGGTGTTGAAGATGCGGATTGCGGTGAACGGCAATGCGTAGGTGTGGTGCCACGCCAGTCCCATGGCTTCCGCGGCCAATTTCGACGATCCGTACGGGGAAATAGGGCGGAGACGATGGCGCTCATCCATCGGCGTATATTCTGGTTCGCCGTACACAGCCGCGGTCGACGCTTGCATGATGCGCGCGACTCCGTGACGACGGCAGGATGTGTAGACGTTGAACGCGCCGACCGCGTTGGTTGCAAAGTCGACTTCCGGGAACTTCACGGAGCGGGGAACGTCGGCGTTCGCCGCGAAATTGAACACCAGATGGCATCCCTTGACAAGGCGATCCACCAGCTCGGCGTCGGCAACGCTGCCGACGACGAACTCAATATCGTCCTTGACGCCGACCAGATTCTCGGTCTTGCCGGCGGACATGTCGTCGAGGACGACGACCTTGGCGCCTTGGGCGACAAGTAGGTCTACGACGTGGCTTGGGATGAATCCGGCGCCGCCGGTGACGAGGACGCGCGATTGGGCGAGACTCATGCGATGCCTCCGGTCGTATTCAGGATCTTACGATACACGGCCACGGTCTTCTCGGCAGCCGCCGAGGGCTTGAAGTCGCGTTCAGCGCGTTCTCGGGCAGCGGCACCCATGCGGGCGCGGGCGCCCGCGTCCTCCAGGACGGAGCCGAGCGCGGCGGCGATCGCTTCGACGTCCCCGAATTCCACGAGATGGCCGGTCTGGCCGGGTATCACGAGGTCGGGGATGCCGCCGACGGCTGTGGCGACAACAGGCTTACCCAGTGCCATCGCTTCCGCGATCGACACCGGCGAACTCTCCTCAAAGGAGCAGAGCGTGAATACGGAACAGTCGGTGAACGCCGACTGCAACTCAGCATCCGTGACAAAGCCGACCATTTCCACACAATCGATCAAACCAAGCTCACGAATGCGGTCGGTGACCTGGCGGGCATACTCCGGCGTGTGAACTTTGCCGATCAGCTTAAGGCGAGCCGCCGGGATCCGCTTGCGCACCGCGGCCATTGCCTCCACTAGATGGAGGTGGCCCTTCCGCGGCTGGATCGCCGCCACGGACAGGATGGTGTGGTCTTGGTCCCGAGTTGGCAGATGGAAGTACCTGTCGGCCACGGGATTGGCGATGGGGTACTGCTGGGCCGAGGTGAACGGAGCGATAGTCTTGCCCACGTAGTCAGCGATGACGAAGACATGCTGGGTGCGGGCAAGTACCTTGCGCTCGAGGTTGACGGTGGCCCGGCGGCGAGCCCATCCGAGTAGGCCTCCAAGCAGTTTCGCTTCACGGGACCGGATGCCGTGCACCGTGACGACGTACGGGTAGCGGGCATCCTGCGCTGCCGCTACGTATCCCTCCGAGCCATGGGCGTGGACGATGTCCGGCTTCAGGCGCCGAAGAAGCCTGACGATGTTGCGGCGATCCACGATGTGCTCCGATAGGGTCCCCAGCCGCCTCTGGGCCGGGAGGTAGTGGATCGCAAACCCGGCGTAGTCCTTGGTCGTCAAGCGGGGCACTTCGTTGGAACACACCACGAGATGCAGTTCGATGCCATTGAGCGGAGCCATGGCCACGGCAAGATTGCGGATAACAGCCTCGACTCCGCCCGGAACACGTTCGGGATCCAGTGGGAAATTGCCGAGCATGGCGATGCGCATGCAGTTGCTCCCCGTCGAAGAACACCAGGTGCTAAGCAAAATGCGCCAATGATGATGGCGCTAGTCGCGTGATGTCCGTCTAAACGGCGACGACCGACGTCGACCGGAACGGGTCAGTTCCGCAGCCCGCGGTCAGTTCCCGTCAATTGCCAGGGCACGCGGCCCTATCACGCCCCGCCGCACGCGACGTAGCGCCGAGTTAGCGATCTTGCACAGCAGGCCCAGTATTTTACCATATCGGAAGGCGCTGTCAAGTCTTGAGTTACGAGGTAGGGACGCTTTGAAGCGGCTACATCCCCTATCGCTCCTGATGGCTACCTATGGTCCCACGCGAAGGTCCACAAAGCGCCGCCGGACCAAGTGGCGTCAACGTCGGGTCTTGTGGAAAGCGCTGGCGTAGACCTCGGCCAGGTTCGTGTGAACGACCGAACTGTCGTACTGGCGGACCTCCGCGCGGTTCCGGGCGCTCATCGCCCGGCACAGATCGGTGTCGGCAGCAAGTTCCCGCATCTTCAGGCTCAACGTATGGTCGTCGTAGCGAGGCACGATGAAGCCGTTGACGCCATCCACGATCGCGTCGCGAACGCCGCCGATGTCTGAGGCAATGACCGGCAGGCCGAAGGCCATCGCTTCGAGAATCGTGTGCGGGAAACCCTCGTAGTATGACGGCAGCAGGTAGGCATCGGCGGCGGCGAAGAAGGAGAATTTCTTCTCGTCGTCGACGAAGCCGAGCAGCGTGATCATGTCTTCGACCCCATTGGCGCGGATCAACTCGCGGACCGGATCCGCGTGGAAGCCACCGACGACATCGACGTGGAGATTCGTAACGCCGGCATCTTTGGCATGTTTCAGGGCCCCGATGATCTCCTTGATTCCCTTGCGGTAAGGGTACATCCCGGCGATCAGCAGCATCCTGAAGGCGCCGCCCTGCCGGTCGATGCGGCGGGCGCGTGCCGCGTGCTCGACCTCGTGGAGGTCGATATGGCTGGGGATCCTGAAGCAGCGGCGCTTGTCGACGAAAGACTCGACGATCTCCAGATGGCTCCAGGCGAGGACAACGACGCAGGGGGCGAGCTTGAACACGGCGCGGATGAGCGGACGTGTCCATCGCTGAGACTCGTTGTAGTACAGATCGAAATGGCTATATTCGTGCAGGATGACGTCTCGACAGAACACTCTTGAGAGCAGAAGATAGGCCGCTCCCTCCCAGAACACCCACGCAGTGCCGATCTTGATGTGGACGCCGTCGGGCCTTTCGCTCGCCATCGATTTCGCGAACGACCACATCTGCCCCAGCATGCAGAACGCGGACGAGAACATGTTCCTGATGCCGGCACTGAGGATGCCGTCGCGGGCCACGGACGATTTCTTGGGACGTCGGGCCGTGTTGTGATGAAGCAGTCGATACTCGGGCAACTCCTGCCGGCAGAAGTCAGTCCAGTTTCTGAGGAACAGTCCAGGACCACCCTTCATATCGGAAGAAGGGCAGACGATCACGATCTTCTTCTGCTTGGCAACCACCGGTACATCTCCGCCGTTCGGTGCCTGGTATCCACGCCCCGCGGGGGCGCATAGCAGGTGGCCGTGGCGCACCCGAAGGCGGGATAATAGACAACGGGCGCGGTCATTGCGAGCGCAAACGACAACGTTTCGCCGGCCTTTCCGCGCGATCAGGCCGGGGCGCCACCGACAATACCTTTTGGAAGCCGGGCAAAGGGTGATTATTGTCGTTCCGCTCGGGTGGCGATCGTCTATGGGCGGTTGTGGGGAGATCCGCACGGCGCAGCTTTCGCGCCGGAGGCTGCCAGGCTAACATCCGGTCGGTACGGCAATACCGGCGCAACGATCGCGGCGCCACGGAGCCCACGGAGCCCTGACGCTGATCGAGGAGACGCAGTGAAGATCTGGTTCGACGCCGACAACGGCCCCCACGTCCTGATCATGCGTCCCCTGAAAGCCGAATTGACCCGGCGCGGGCATGAAGTGGTCTTCACTGCGCGTGACCGCACGAAGACTTGTCAGTTGTTGGATCTCTACGGTATCGCGTACGTGACTGTCGGCAGCGAGTACGGCCGCGGGAAGCTGGGGAAGATCCGTGGTACGCTGGGGCGCGCCTGGGACTTGGCGCGTACGATGCGCGGATGCGGCGCGTCCGTCAGCTTCGGACACGGATCGCGCGCACTGCCCTTGGCCTCCAGGATGCTCGGGACGCCGACTGTCACGATGTATGACTACGAATGGGTCGATGCCACGCTCTTCAACTGGTGCTGCAGCTCCATCCTACTGCCGTCTGCCATTTCTTCCGAACGCTGTGCTAGCGCGGGCATTTCGACGCGGAAGGTGGCGAGTTACCCCGGTTACAAGGAGGAGCTCTACCTCGGCGGTGCCGATCTTGACCAGTCGATACCTGGCGACCTGGGGCTGAGGAGTTCCGCGGTGAAGGTGCTCCTGAGGCCGCCTGCCACGACGGCGCACTACCATAATCCGGAAGCCGAGACGATCCTGCAGTCGATCCTGGAGCGGCTCGCGGCCGTACCGGACGTCCAACTGGTCTATCTGCCGCGGACAGCGGACCAGCGGGACTTGCCGCAACGTGCTGGAGTCGACGAGACGATCGTCCCTGGCCGCGTATACGACGGACCGAGCCTGGTTGCAGCCATGGACCTAGTCATCAGCGGTGGCGGCACGATGACGCGGGAAGCCGCGATCATGGGCGTGCCTTCGTACAGCTTCTTCCGGGGACGGAACGGGATGGTCGACGAGAGCCTGGCTGCTTCTGGGCGCCTCGTGACCCTCGAGAACTCGCGGCAGGTCGCCGAGAAGCTCGTCGTGCGGAGGCGAGACGGCGATATGACACGCCCGGACCCGAACCGCCTAGTCTCTTTTGTCTGCGACGCTATCGTGTCGTGTGGTCGGAGTCGCTAGAGTTCAGCGCTTGGTCAGGAATTGCTCGATCTCTTCGACGATCCGCGGAGCGGTCCGCCCGTCCCACAGGTCAGGCACACGTCCTTTCTTCCAATTCCCGGCCAGGATGATCGCCGTCTGCTCCGCAAGGCTGGCCACCGTCGCCAGCTCATTCGTCCCCTCGCTGATCGTGACAGGGCGTTCGGTGTTGGGGCGCAACGTGAGGCAGGGAATGCCCAGCCATGTCGCTTCCTCCTGCAGGCCGCCCGAATCGGTGATGATCAGCTGGGCGTGAACCACCAGGTTCATGAACTCGTAGTAGCCCATCGGATCAGCCAGGATGATCAATGATCCTGTCAGGCCGCACTTTGCACCCAGATCGTGCTGGGACATGACGGCGCGGGTACGGGGATGGACCGGGAACACGAGGGGGATGTCCATGCCCACCAGCACATCCAGGATGCGTGCCAGCGTGTCGGGGTCGTCCACGTTGGCCGGGCGGTGCAGCGTCATGACCCCGAAACGGCCTGCGGTCAGGCCGAACCGCGCGCACGTGTCCAGGCGGCGCGCTTTTTCCACCGAGCCCACCAGGCTGTCTATCATGATGTTGCCCACCAGCTTGATCCGCCCGGGGGCCACGCCCTCCGCCAGCAGGTTGTCGTCGGCGTCCCGGCTGGGGGTGAACAGCAGGTCGGCGATGGCGTCGGTCAGCAGGCGATTGACTTCCTCGGGCATCGTCATGTCGCGGCTGCGCAGGCCGGCTTCCACGTGGGCCACCGGGATGTGCAGTTTGGCGGCAGTGATGGAGGTGGCCATGGTGGCGTTGACGTCGCCGACCACGACGACCATGTCCGGGCGCTCCTGAAGGCACAACTCCTCGAACTTGACCATCACGCCGGCCGTCTGCTGGGCGTGGCTGCCTCCGCCGACGCCCAGGTGGACATGGGGTACCGGCAGGCCCAGGTCTTCGAAAAACACGTCCGACATGTTGTGGTCGTAGTGTTGGCCGGTGTGGATCAGCAGCGGCTGAAGCCCGTCCGGACGGGCGGCCATCGCGCGCCACAAGGGGGCCACCTTCATGAAGTTGGGACGGGCGGCGGCAATGAGGAAGATCTTCTTGGGCACGGCGAGTCCCTTGGTCGTGGTGGCGATCGTCGTTCTTCTCGATACCTACGTGCGGCAATCCGCCGTTGTCAACTGTCGACCACTAGCGCGCGCTCGGCGCGATTTCCGCGCGGTTCGCCGCCAGGTAGGCACAAATCGCCCGCAACATCCACGCCTGTGACCACCGCATGTGGATGATCCCCTGCGCATGCCCGGCGTGCTTCTGGAAACGGAACCCGCCGCGCCGCTCGTCCCACAGCTCCGCGACCCCGCGCGCCAGGATGCGGCCGGCGAATTCGACCGCATCGTCGTCGAACCGGCGCAGCCGCAGGAACGTGAGGGCCCCCTGCGCGAAGCTGTGCGGGTCCAGCGGCCACCGCGTGGTGCTGTAGTAACGCGGCGTGCCGTCGTCCTCGAACAGGTGCCGCCGATAGTAGGCCAGGCCGGCCGCCAGGCGCTCATCCCAGCGATCGGTGCCCAGCAGGGTCGCCGTGCGGTGGACGGTTTCCAGGTTGAAGCCCGTGTGCAGGTTGTCGATCCACTGCCAGTGGCCGGCGTCGCCGTAGATCCAGGATCCGTCTGCGGCCTGCCGGGCCATCACCCAGGCCACGCCGCGGCCCGCGTCGTGGCGCCAGGCGTCCGCCTCGTCCGCATCGACGTGCGGAGCGGCCTGCGCCAGCAGGCGGGCCCCGAACAGCGAGGCGTTGTAGACCCGCGTGCGGTCTCCGGGCGAGTAGCTGAAGCAGATGCCGTCCGCATCCTGGTGCCGGTGGAGATGGCGGGCCACGAAGCGCCCGGCGGCCACCGATGCCTGCTGCCAGCCGGCCGCGCGCGCATCCTCCAGCGCGTCCACCGCGAAGCTCGTGGCCACGACCGTGGGGAAGAAGGCCGGCTGCAGGAACGCCTTGCTCTGCCAGGGGAAATCGTAGCCCCAGCCCAGGGCAGCGGGCAGGGGCAGGTCCCCGGCCGCCAGGCGCCCGGCCGTGCCGCGGACGATCGTGCGCGAGCCCAGCGCCGGCGTGCCGTCCGGCGCCGACCCCAGGCACAGCAGGGCATCGGCCAGCCAGGCGCGCCGACCGTCGCCGTCCGGCAGCTCCGGCCACTCGGCCGCGCCCTGCAGCACGAGGGCCAGACCCTTCGGGTTCAGCCCCGGCGGCACCAGCAGCAGCGGACGCAGGTCGACCGGCGAGCGTTTGACGCCCTGGATCACCGCCAGGCGCAGCAGGCGCGAGTGCCGCAGCGCCGGCGCCAGCAGGCGGCTGTTCAGCCCGTCGTAGGGATCGCTGCCGGCGAACGCGGCTTCGGCCAGGTTCTCCCACACCCGCAGCGCGATGCGGCGCAGCCCGTCAGGCGACGCCTCACGCATCGCCACCGGCAGCCTCGCGCAGCAGGGCCTCGGTGTCGACGGTCTCGGTACGACCGCTGCTCAGGGCGTCGAGGATGCGCAGCGTCGCCAGGGTCGTAGCCACCTGCGAGCGCCAGCCCAGGGGCGGCGTGCCGGCGGCGATGCCGTCCAGGAACGCCTTGATCTCGTCGGCGTGGCCCTTGCCGCTGCAGCGCACGCGGCGGCTGCCGCGGCCCGACCACAGGCGCACGGCCTGGAAGTTCTCGAGCACGCCGCTGCGGCCGGCGCCCAGCACCTCCAGCTGCTCCTTGGGCATCGACTTGGCGCCCTCGGCGAAGTAGCCCAGGCTGCCCACCGAGCCGTCGGCGAACCGGAGGCTGATCACGACGTTGTCGTCGGCCTTGTTCGCCTGGTTGGGCGTGTCGATGCACATGGCCGAGACGGCCACCGGGTCGGCGCCGCACATGAACTGCATCAGGTCCACGAAATGGCAGACCTCGCCCAGGATGCGACCGCCGCCGGCCTGCGGGTCCTGCGTCCAGTGGCCCTTCGGGATGTGCCCCGCGCTGACGCGGTACATCATGGTCAGCGGGCCGGGGTTGGCGCCGAAATGCCGCTTGAGTGCGCGCGCCGCCTGCGAGAAGCGGCGATTGAACCCCACCTGCACGAACGGCTGGGTGCCCGCGACCTCCATGGCCAGGGCCTGCCGCGCGATGGCCAGCAGCTCGTCCCTCGTCAGGCACAGGGGTTTCTCGACGAAGACGTGCTTGCCGGCGCGCAGCGCCGCCAGAGCCAGCGGGCCGTGCTGGTCGTGGCGCGTCGCCACCACCAGGGCGTCGGTGCCCTCGTGCCCGATCACCGCTTCGGGCGAGTCGACCGCCACGGCAAAGCCGTTGCGCGCGCCGACATCGGCGGCCGTCAGGCCGGTGCGCGTGAAGATGGCCTCCAGGCGCACGCGCCCATCCGAACGCAGGGGGGGCAGCAGGAAGGTCTGCGCGAACGAGCCGGTGCCGACGAAACCCACGCCGATGTTCCCGCCATGGCGCCGCTGGCCGGCCAGCTCCACGCGGCGAACCGGCGGCGCCGGCTGAGCGGGATAGTGCAGCAGGATGCCGCTGTACGGCTCGCTGCGGTCGGCGATCATCGCATAGGCGCGGGGCGCCTCGGCGAACTCGAAGCGGTGCGTGACCAGCGCCACGGGCTCGAAAGTGCCGGCGGCCATGAGGTCCATGACGGCCTCGAGATTGCGCCCCTCGGTCCAGCGCACGAAGCCGGCCGGGTAGTCCAGGCCTGCTTCCTCGTACGTGGGGTCGTAGCGGCCCGGGCCGTACGAGCAGGAGACACTGAAGCGGATCTCCTTCTCGTAGTAGTTCTCGCGCGGCAGGTCCATGCCCACGGCGCCCACCACGACCACGCGTCCGCGCTGCCGGCAGATGCGGCCGGACATCGCCACCGGGTCGCTGCTCGCGGTGGCCGCGCAGATCAGCACCAGGTCCGCGCCGCGGCCACGCGTGAAGTCGCCCACCTGCGACTCGACGGCGTCGGTGCCCAACTGGCCGCCGCCTTGGGCCAGGCCCAGTTCGAGCGTGCGCGCGACGGCAGCGCCGGAGATGTCGGTGGCGAAGACGCGGCACCCGTTGGCTTGAAGCAGGCGGCAGGCCATCTGGCCGATCACGCCCAGCCCGACCACGACGGCCGATTCGCCGAGGGTCGGCTCGGCCAGCCGCACGCCCTGCAGGGCGATGGCCGCCAGCGTGGACATCGAGGCCGCCTCGGCGCTCACGCCGTCGGGCACCTTCACCACCAGGTTGCGCGGCACCACGACCTCATCGGCATGGTTCGCGTAGCCGCCGCCGGCGCAGGCCACCAGGTCGCCCACCGCGACATGGTCCACTTCCGGCCCCAGTTCGGTCACCAGCCCCGCCAGGCTGTAGCCCAGCGGTCCGGCACCGTCCAGCTTGTCGCGCACCTTCTGGATGGTGTTACGCAGGCCCAGCTGGCCGACCATCGCCAGGACCTGCTTGACCTGCTCGGGCTTGGCGCGGGCCTTCCCGATGAGGCTCATGCGGCCGGTGACGATCTTGTTGCCTTCGGTGCCCGGGCTGATGGCCGACCACAGTGGCCGGATACGGACGAAGCCGGGGGCGATCAGGGGCGACGGAGCGTCGACGATGCGGACGGAGCCGTCCTTCATGGTCTGGGCCAGGATCTTCACTGGATGGACCTCACTGGGCGGTTCTCCCCGTTGGACGGGCTGCTGGGCGACGGCACGTACCTCCCGAGTATCGGCATCGATCTAACCGTCTGCAGCGCCAAATAGCAAGTTCAGGGACCGTTACGGGGCTCGGCGGGGACTTGTCCGGGGGTGCGGCGGGGCCTATGTTGGCGCCGCCGCCGGCCCGGGCACGGTCAGCGGACCTTCCGCGCCGCGAGGGGGCTGTCATCCGGATGGGGTCGGCTTTGCGAGAATCCTACCACCTGGCCACCGTCAGCTTCCTGAACTGCCTCCCCCTGGTGGACTGGTTCGCCACCCCCGAGGGCCGAGCCCGGGCTACCCTGACCGCCGCCCTGCCCAGCCTTCTGGCCCCCCTGCTGGCCGACGGCCGCGCCGACGCCGCCCTGCTGCCCACGGCCGAGATCCTGCGGGCCCGCGCCGCCGGCCTGGTCGGGTCCTCGGGCATCGCCTGTTACGGCCCGGTGGACAGCGTCAAGCTGTACTACCGCGGCCCGCTGGGCGGCTTGCGGCGCGTGGCAGTGGACCGCGGATCGCGCACTTCAGTGGCTCTGCTGCACGTCCTGCTGGCGGAGACCGTCGGGGCCGTGCCGCCGTTCCTGGAGGTGGAGCCCCGGCCTGGCGCGCTGCCGGCCCCGGATGAAGGCGTGCTGGTCATCGGCGATCGCTGCTTCGCGTTCGACCGTTGGCTGAGCCAGGACGCCGAGGCGGCGGCGACACTTCAGGCGCTGGATCTGGGCCAGGCCTGGCTGGATCTGACGGACCTGCCGTTCGTGTTCGCCGCCTGGGCGGCGGCGCCGGACCTGGCCGGCCGGGTGGGGGAGGCGGGCGTGCGGGAACTGGACGCCCTGCTGGTGCGGGCCCGCGACCACGGCCTGGCCCGCCTGCCCGAACTGGCCGCCCGGGAAGCCGCGGCCGGCGCCCTGGGGCCCGGCGGCTGGCAAACCGCGGCCGCCCTCGAATCCTATTTCCGCCGATCCCTGCGTTACCCGCTGGGCCCGGCGGAATTGGACGGCATCCGCCGGTTCCACGAGCTGGGAGTGCGCCACGGGCTGCTGCCGCCGGAGCCGGGGCTGCGGGTGCTCTGACCCGGCCCCGGCCCGTCGCGGTCCGCACGGCCTATTTGAACAGCACCATCTTCGACGTCCAGTTCCGCCCTTCCGAACTGAGCCGGCAGAAATAGACGCCACTGGCGCAGCGCCGCCCGCCGTCGTCGTCGCCGTACCAGGTCGCGCTCTGCAGCCCCGGGCCGTACGCGCCCAGCGCGCGCACGCGCCGCCCGCGGCCGTCATAGATTTCCAGCTCGGCGGTCTGGCCGGCGCCCACGCTGAAGCGGATCACGGTGGCCGGGTTGAACGGGTTGGGTGCGCTGCCAAGCAGCGCGGTCCGGGCCGCAGGTATGAGTTCCACGCCGCTGACGGTCGTGTGGCCGGTGACGACGATGTCGTCCAGTCGCAGTTCGGCTCGCGAGCCCGAGGTCCCGGACACCAGGTAGTAGCGCCAGGCGAGCTGCACGTAGGGCTTGCCGAGCAGCGCCGTAGGCAGCCGAAGCCCGGTGAACGCCGTGGTGCTTCCGGCTACCGGGCTCCGCAGGTATTCGACCGGGGCGCCGCCGAGCATGACGTCCTGGAGATCCTCGTCGAGACCCAGCCGGTATTGCAGCCGGATCGCGTAAAGGCGCGAGTTCGGCTGCACCGTGCCGGCCAGCCAATCCAGATCCACCTGCACCAGCCCGCGCGTGTCCAGGGCCAGGATCGCGGCACCCAGGTCACGGTCGCGGCCGGTGTTCACGAACGAGATGCCGTCCTGGCCCAGGCCATTGATGCGCGTGCGGCCGGTGTTGTTGTACGGGAAGCCGATGGTGCCCTGGTCGTCCGCGTGGTAGTCGTCGTGCGCGATGTGGTACGGGTGCAACAAGGGCTCGCCCGGTCCCGGGTCGCTCACGGTGCTCTGCAGGAACAGCATGTGCGGCGGGTAGGTGCGCTCCGGTTCGTCGGGATCCCAGCCGGTGAACGTGTAGGGTGTGGCGCCGGGTGCGACCGCTTGCGGGTGGATGAGCAGGCGGAAGTCGTGCGTCACCGGCGGGTTCAGGCCGTCGTCGGCCGTGAGCGTGATGACCACGTCGCCGCGTCGCAGCGGCTGCACCATCAGCTCGGATCCGGCCAGCGCCACGGTCGCGAAGGCGTCGTCGCCACTGACGCCTCCGAAGGCGAGGGGTGCGCCCTCCGGGTCGGTGAACACGTCGGCGAGATCCAGTTCGAGCGCGGCACCCGCCTCGATCGCCGAGCGCACACCAGGCGCGGACGTCACCACGGGCGGCAGGTCCGAACCCGCAAGCGACACGCCGGTGATGCGAAGGTTGTCGAACCGCTGGTTCCCCGAACTGCCACCAGCGTTGGCGCCGCCGAAACGGAACACGATCACCAGATCAGGGTTGTCGTCGACGCCGACGACCGCCGTCAGGTCGTGCTCGTGCATCTGGAACGCCTCGCCCACCGGCACGTCGATCGCCACGGGCAACAGGGGGCCGCCCGGCGCGACCTGGCAGAACACCGAGTGCGTCTCGGCACCGTTGGTCGTGCGCATCGCGGCATAGGAGAGGACCATGGCGCGGTGGCCGGTCGAGGGTGCCGCCACGGCCATCTCGCGCGTCTCGGACGGGTTACGCGCGCGCAGGGCATATCCCGCTGCCACACCCTCGCCGGCGCCCAGCGTCGTGCCCGGATCGACGCGGTCCAGGTAGCCGGCTCCGACACCCGGGTACGTGATGAGCGCCCCCGCATGCGAGGCCTCGTCGGCCGGTACCGAGGCCAGGGCGCCCGTCGGCAGCGCGTTGAAGTGCCAGGCTGCGACAACCGTCGGCACCTGATCCTGCAGGGCGAACGTCGCCACCAGGGACACGGGCTCGGCGCCCGGCACCACGATCAGCGTCGAGTCGGACGAGCCGCCCTGCCAGCCCGCGAAGACATGGCCCGGAGCGGGTTCCGCCGTGATCGTCAAGGGCACGCCGCGGAAGTACACGCCCGTCCACGGATACGGCTGGGCCGGGTCGGACAGGCCGCGCAGGTTCGCGTCGATCACCAGCCGGTTGATCCGCACGCGCCCCCTGGCAGGGTCGTCGACCGCGAGCGTGACCGCGGTGGTTCCGTCCAGACCGAAGTGGTCGAGCACGTGCTGGCGCAGGTTGGTCGGGCGCTGGGTCACGAAATCGCGCAGCGACTGCACCCCCGTCGACCAGTTGTAGTTGAAGTCCCAGCGATCCTGCCAGTCCGGGATGACCGGCGCGTAGATCGTCGCGAGACTGTCGATCATCGCTACCAGCCGCGGCGGCTGGAACGTGCTGTTGAGGTGGTCGGCGATCGAGTTGATGAACTCCGTCCGGAAGCCGGGATTGCCCAGCAGGCCGCGCAGGAGCGCCGTCGACCACGGCGGATTGGGCCACTCGGGGCCGTCCGTGGCGGTGGCGGCCGCCAGCGTGTCGTGAAGCGGATCCCGGAGCGCGCCATCCACATCGTACATCAGCCAGCGCCAGCGACCGTCAAGCCCGTGCGGCGCCGTCGTGTCGACCTGGGCCACGCTCCGTCGCCAGAAGCGGATGTTGTTGCCAGGCCAATCCGTGTTCGCCCCATAGATCTCCGCGGTCATGTAGGACGCGAAATCGTCGACGTCCATCTGCGCGCGCACCTGCTGCATCGATGATGCCGACGTCAGGTCGGCGCTGCCGACGAAGTCGCGCAGGGCCAGGTAGCGGTCGCGCTCGGCAGGCGGGCCTTCCTCGACGTCCGCGTTCAGGGCCAGCAGGGCCACTTCGTCCTCCGCCAGGCCGTAGCAGCGCACGAAGTAGTGCTCGTCGTACCTTTCGCGCAGGTTCGCCAGTCCCCAATACTCGCCGTTGATGAAGTGCAGGGCAGGTTGACCGGCCTGGGTCTCGAACCCCATGCCGGAGACCATCACCTGCAGGGCCAGGTCGCGGAAGCCCTGCTCGCGCCAGGCGTTCCCTGTGTTCCTGACGATGACGCGCTTGTAGTCGGTGTAGGGGAGTTCGGGAAACAACCGCGCGTGGAAGTGCGAGGCTCCGTATTCGGTCCGCGCGTAGAGCGACAGGCTCTTCTGCGGAAAGCTCTGCGTGGCGTTCCCGTGGATGCGCGCGCCGCAGTCCTGGGCCAGCAGCCGGTGGCCGCCGGTGTCGAAGAGCTCGACATGCACCGGCCGTTCCCAGTCCTCGCCGTCCTGGAAGTAGTTGCCGCTCCAGACGTCGCCAGCCACGGCGTGGACGCCGGGAACGTAGATCCCCGTCGTGTCGTCGAAGAGGTGGGCCGGGGACGTCGTCAGCGACACCACCGGCAGGGGCAGGCGCGTCGTCGGAGACGGGTCCACGACGAAGGTGCCGGTCGTCGTCGCGCTGGGCGCGAAGCCGGGGCGGAAAGCGCGGGCGCGTACCACGTTGATCTTGAACACCTCGCCGCGGGGCGGGCGCCAGCCGTAGTAGTCGGAGCCGGCGCGGTTGTTGGTGGGGATCAGCGAGTAGAGGTTCGGGTCTCCCGCGCGACTGGCCAGGGTGAGCGGGCCACTGACCGGCGTGGAGTTCTCGGTCGGCGCGCTGCCGTCCAGCGTGTAGGTGACCAGAGCTTCCGGATCGGTGCTGGTCAGCTCCAGGCTGACCGGACCCGTGAAGTACCCCGGTGTGCGCGAGAACTCCGGCGCCGCCAGATGGCGCAACCCCGCCGCGTTGGGGCCGCCCGGTGTGCCGGGGGCGAACACGACCCACTCGGCGGCGCCATCGGCCCGGCGTCCGCAGGAGAGGTTCCCCGGCAGGGCCACGGCCGGCGCCTGATCCAGCGGCGTGACGCCGTCCGCGGCCGTCAGCAGCAGAGGCTCCCCGTCGGCGCTGATCGCGAAGTTCGTGTGGTAGATGCCGCCGGGATCGGAGCGGTCCTTGCCGGACGCCCAGACCAGCAGATGGCCCTGCGACGGGATCGTGGCGGCAGGAAACCGCCAGCGCAGCGGGTCGTCGCCCGAGTCCGAAAGCCAGCACCCCGTCAGGTCGCAGGCGTCCGGTCCCGGGTTGTGGATCTCCAGCCAGTCCGAGAAGTCGCCATCGTCGTCGGCGATGGTCGAGATGTTGGAGGCCATGAACTCGTTGATAAGGGGAGTGGCACGGGCCGCCGTGGTGGCGCCCAATAGGACAATTGTCAGGACGCCCTTGGCAGCGCAACGGTTGATCATGTTGTCGAGCTCCTGCAGCGATGCACAGGTGAGGGGGCTGGGGCGGTCGGCTCGGTCGGCTCGGTCGTGTCAGCTTCAATTGTACCGTATTGGAGGGTTGGGCTGGAACACCCTGCAGCGGGGTATTGGCGATTCCGGGACTGCGAGCGTGGGGGTGCGGCGCTGCCGCCAAGGGGTTATCTTCGGCATCGATAACGGATTGCCGGCGCCCCCGCACCTGAAAGGCCCCAGCTGTGGCTTCCGCCTCCGAACCGCGCGACCTCGGCCCCATGCCCCCTGAGCGCTTCGCTGAGCTGACGGCCCACAAGCAGGGCCCGGGCGCCGAGCCGCCTGCCGTCCTGCTGCCGGTGGAACCGCCCCGCACGCCGACGGTATCATCCTCTTTTGCCCGTGAGTTGCTGGCCGCGGCGCTGGAGCGCCGCCTGACCGGCGGCGAGCTGCTGGTGCTGTTCGAGGAGGCCTCGCTCAACGACCTGGGCGACACGGCCCAGCGCCTGCGCCTGCAGCGGACCGACCCGGACATCGTGACCTACATCATCGACCGCAACGTCACCTACACCAACCTCTGCTACGCCGACTGCCAGTTCTGCGCCTTCAACCGGCACCAAGGCGACGGCGACGAGTACCTGCTGGAGATCGACCAGATCCTGGACAAGTGCCGCACCGTGGAAGAGGCCGGCGGCAACCAGATCCTGCTGCAGGGCGGCCACCACCCGAAGATGCGGCTGGCCTACTACGAGGACATGCTGAAGGCCATCAAGGCCGCCTGGCCGCGCATGTGGATCCACGGCTTCTCGCCCAGTGAGATCCAGCACTTCGCGCGCCTGAACGGCTTGTCGCACCGCGAGGTGCTGTCGCGCCTGAAGGAGGCGGGGCTGGACTCCGTTCCCGGCGGCGGCGCCGAGATCCTCAGCGACCGCGTGCGCCGCCTGCTGGCCCCGGGCAAGACCATGTCGGCCGAGTGGATCGAGATCATGGAGACCGCCCACGCGGTGGGCCTGCCGTCGACCGTGACGATGATGTTCGGCCACATCGAGACCTACTCCGAGCGGCTGGAGCACCTGCTGCGCGCCCGGGCCAGCCAGGACCGCACCGGCGGCTACACGGCCTTCATTCCCTGGACGTTCCAGCCGGCGAACACGCCGCTGCAGAACGACCCGGCGCTGCGTGCCGCCGTGGAGGCGCAGGGCTTCCTGGGTGCGGTGGACTACCTGCGCACGCTGGCCATCTCCCGCATCGCCCTGGACAACTTCCCCAACCTGCAGGCCTCATGGGTCACGCAGGGCAAGTCCGTGGGCCAGCTGACGCTCTACTACGGCGCCAACGACCTGGGCAGCCTGATGATGGAGGAGAGCGTGGTTTCCAAGGCCGGCACCGTGCACGCGCTGACGCGGGCCGACCTGGACGAGATGATCGTGGGCGCGGGCTTCCGGCCGGCGCTGCGCGACAACGGCTATCGGCTGCTCGGCTGAGCGTCCGCCTTCACTGGCCGAATTCGAAGCCGAACCGCGCGATCTCGGCCGCGTACCGGCGCCGGACGATGTCGATCGACTCTGCATCGTAGTGGTCGACGTAGCGGCGACCGTCGCCGGCCACCAGTCGGGGCAGCGCCCGATCCGGAAGTCCCAGCACGCCGCACACGTGCGCGAAGTCGGCGTCCAGGTTCTCGAAGCGCCCTACGAAGTCCAGCGTCACGTCGCCGCGGCTGTCGGCGATCCAGTAGAGCTGGGTGCGCAGGCCCCACTCTTCCGGGTAGCGGAGCAGGAATTCCTTCAAGGGGATCTCCGCCTGAAGGCCGACGCGCCGCCGATGCTCCTCGTCGCGCATCACGTTGCCGTACCATGAGAAGACACGGCTCCACGAGTTGCGCACGAAGGCGAACTTGAAGTATTCGCGGTACTGGGCAGCCGTCGCCATGGGCAGGCCGTGTGCGCGGTTGCGCATCCGCTTCAGCAGGTACGAGTCGCGGCGTCGCAGCAGCGTCCGCAACTGGTGGGGCGCGAACGGCTCCACTTCGCGGATGGTGCGGTGGTCCTGGGCGTTCCAGGCGACTTCGTCGATGAACCCGAGCACCTTTTCGATGCTCGTTCCTGCCGTTTTCGGGATGTGGACGAAGATGCAGCGGTGCTGATGGGAAACCATCGCGTGTCTCCGGGAGCGGACGGGAACGCCGGCCCGGTGCCGACCATGGCACATGGCTTGCGGGTTCCGGGGACGTTACGGGTGGCCATTGCGGTTTGCAAGGTTGAAAGCGGGTAGGCACCGATGAGCAAGGCAAGCGTTCTCAACCTGTTCGCCGCGGCGCTGGCACTGTCGGGCGCAATCGGGGCGTGCACCACGCGCGCCATCGAGGATCCGTTGGCACCCGTCACGCCGCCCCCACCGCCGCCCGTGGAGCCGGCTTCGGCCTCGGGCATCGCCGTGGTCAGCTACGCCTACCTGGATCTCGATGACGCGGCCGTCCAGGCCGAGGTGGCGCGCGCGGAGCTTCTGGTCAACGAGATGACCTATCTGTGGTCGCCGTCGCGGAACCAGGGCGCGGTCGCGGCCCTCAAGGCGCGCAATCCCGAGCTCAAGGTGCTGGGCTACGTCAACGCGCAGACCAGCTGGCTGATGTGGGGCGACGACCCGGCCGTGCAGGACGTCAACCCGTACGGCTGGGACTGGTACCATGCCACCCGGCCCTACTGGTCGACCACCACCACGGGCGACACGATGATGGCCTGGCCCGGCAAGGTGGTTCTCAACATCCTCGATCCCGCGTGCCGCGAGGCGATGATCGACGTTCTGGCCGATCACTGGCAGGCGCACTCGAACGTCGTGGACGGTGTCTACTGGGACCACTTCAACACCAATCTGTGGGTCATGGACTCGGTGCCGGGACGCGAGGGCGCGCTGGACCTGGACGGCGACGGGACCGCCCACCTGGACGACGAGGATGAGCAGCAGGCCTACCGCGACGCGTCCACCGCGCTGGTGCTCGAGCTGCGGGCCCGGCTGGGCGGGCACGTGATCCAGGTGACCAACGGGAACCGCGCCGCGCTGGACTCGACCTTTGCCGGCCTGGTGGACGGCATGCTCTACGAGAACTTCCCCCAGGTCGGCTTCTGGGGCGACAACATGCGCCAGGCGCTGGACCGCAGCGCCTGGAACAGCCTGTTCGCGTCGCGGCACTGGCCGCGCACGGACAACGGCGGCCCCTTCGTCATCCTCTCGAACAAGGACCGGATCACGATCAACACGGGTCAGGGGTCGCGCACCTACCGGTACGCCGATTTCGCGCGGCCGGCGGCGCTCCTGACCGGAACGCTCGTCAGCTACCATTCGCCGGCCCAGGAAATGGACTACGGATGGCCCGACGTCGAGCTGGACCTGGGCGCGCCCCTTGGCGAGGCGCAGGGCGACGGTGGCCTGCTCGTGCGCAACTTCGAGAACGGCACCGTCACGGTGAACATGACCAGCGGCGATCTGCCGATCCCGTTCCATTTCTCGATCACGGAATCGCGCGGGATCGTCCAGAGCTTCCAGTTCCCGTCCATCTTCCCCTAGACCGCTCTGGGCACTGGACGGGCGGGCGGTTCCGGACTAGAATCATCGGGCACCAGGGCACGCATTCCCCGGGCCGCGCGCAGGGCCCATTGGCGACTTCGGCGGTGACACGTGGGCGGATCGTACGGGAACCGTGGGCGGACCGGTGAAGCCTGTCGTGCGGTCGCCGCGCTGGCGCTCGTCGGCTGTTGGGCCGCCCTGGCCGGCGCCGCCGCGCCGCAGGTCACGAACGTGGCCCTGTCCCAGCGGACCGACGGCAGCCGCGTCCTGGATATCTTCTATGACTTGGCCGACACCGACGGCGACACCGCCCGGATCTCCCTGCACCTGTCGGCGGACGACGGCGCCACCTGGGGCTTCCCCGTGCTCAACGCGTCGGGCGACATCGGCGCGGGTGTGACGCCGGGGACCGGGCGGGTCATCCATCTGGACTACGGCAGCGTGCCGGACCCGATCGAGGTCCAGCAGATGCGGGCGCGCGTGATCGCCAGCGACCGCGGCGTGTCCTTCGCGCCCCATTCGCCGCGCAACGTGGCCGTCCTGCAGTTGAATCCCAGCGACTGGCGCGATCCGGCCCATCTCGAGCGGGTCGCGCAGGCGGATCTCCTGGTGGTGACCGCCGACGAGATGTGGGCCGGTTCGGACCTGGCGGCCGAGCCGGTCATCGCGAACCTCAAGGCGATCAACCCGGACCTCAAGGTCGTCGGCTACGTGTCCGCCTTCACGTCGCGGTTGTCGGGGGCCAATAGCCCGCCCGGCTCGTTCTGGCACCAGTGGTACCAGCGCCTGCGCCCGTACTGGGTCTACACCACGGTGGGCGACACGTCCATGACCTGGCCCGGCGCCGTCGTCATCAACACGCTGGACCCGGCGTGCCGGCAGGTGATGGTCGAGACCATCGTCGAGTTCCAGAGGAACTCGCTGAACCAGATGGACGGCGTCTACTGGGACTACTTCAACTCCGCGCTGTGGGTCTACCCCGAGCTCACCATCCAGGGCGACCCGGACATGGACGGCGACGGCGTCGCCCACGCGCAGGATCCGGACGAACTGGCGGCGTTCCGCGCCAGCCAGATCTCCCTCGTCACGGCCCTGCGCGATTCCCTGGGCGAGGGATTCCTCCAGATCTTCAACGGTCAGCGGGCCTACGGTGACCAGGCTTTCGCCTCGCTTGCCGACGGCCTCATGTACGAGCTGTACCCGACGCTCTTCTTCCCCCAGCCGAACGCCCGCAATTCGCTGGACCCGGCCTATGCCTACAACCTGAACGTCGTCCGCGGTTGGCTGCGGACCGGGAACGGTGGGCCCTGGATCCTCCTGTCCAACACCTGGCGCAACCAGTTCGTTGACCAGAACGGCCAGCTCACGCTCCTGCAGACGGGAAACCAGTTCCGCGTGGTGGCGATGCTCATGGACGGCTACGCCGCCTGGAATTCCCACGACGGCTCCACCTTCAGTTACACCTACGGCTGGACCGACAACGACATCTGCGTGGGTGAACCGGTGGGACCACCTGTCCACGACGGCGACTTCATCCGCCGCGACTTCCAGTACGGTCGTGTGGAGCTTGAATGGAAGACTGGCCGCTACCCGGACCCCTTCAACTACAGGGTCTGGTCCCTGGGACAGCTGGTGGAGGAGCTCAGCGTTCCCTACCGCTTCCCGTAGCCTACAGCGTCAGCCAGGTTTCTCCGTAGACGCGTCGCGGGAAGAGGCGTGGCGCCAGTCCGTACAGGAACTGGCGCTGCTTCAGCGCCTGGTGGCTGGCCTCGTGCTGGCCGCACACGGTGCGCAGGTAGGCCTCCAGCGTGTAGATCTGGATCTCGACCGGGAAGCGGTAGGCGCGGTCGGCGCCCTCGGGCCGCACCAGGATGTCGATGTCGCCCTTGAAGACCTTGTAGGCGCGGCTGCTCCAGGCGTTCAGCTCGGCGCCCTCGGCCTCGACGCTGGACAGGGTGTCGGTCACGTTGCGCCAGCCGAACGGCGTCCCCACGCACGAGTCCAGCAGCAGCAGCAGGTCGCCCAGCGCCTCGTTGTTGGCCACGATGAACATGGCGCCGATGACGTCGCCCAGCTCGGCCGGGTTGTTGATGCCCTTGCGGATCATCTTCGAGAGCACCGGCCCGCTGGTCTCCTGGCGCAGCTCGGACCAGCGCAGCCGCTCCACCACGCGGTGCGAGCCGTCGTCCACCAGCTCGTAGCTGACCGGCGCCACCGAGCGCTTGAACCGGCAGTTGTAGTACAGCACGTCCAGGGCCAGCGGTCGCCCGTCCTGCTCCTTCTCGACGAAGGTCGAGCGGAAATTCCAGCGCATGTCGCCGGGGGCCGGGCGCGACGTGTACTCGACGCGCGCGCCGTCCTGGCCCAGGCGGTAGCCCACGGTCAGGTCGTGGATCTGCTTCGTGTGGCGCCACAGGCCCTCGTTGAGGATGTCCTCGAACAGGCTCTTGTGCAGGTGGCCGTCCTGGATGTTGCGCGACTGCTCGACCTGCAGCAGCAGCTGCGCCAGGCACAGCTTGCGGCGCGCCTCGAAGCGCACGCGTTCGCCGGCACCGTGGATGGAGATGCCCATCAGGTCGCGCAGGTCGTCGCACTGCGTGACCATCTCCAGCGGCGCCACCGCCTGCCGCGACTCGCGGGGCAGCAGGTCGATGGTCGCCATCAGGTAGACGTCCGCCTCGTGCAGGAAGCCGGCCGTGGCGGCGCGCAGTTCGCCGAACGTCATGCAGTACCCGCCGTCGACGTTGGCGGGGCAGAAGAAGCGCGACATCTCCTGCGCGTACGCGGCGTCGCTGCGCAGGATGCGCCGGAAGGTCAGGCGCGTCAGCTGGCCCAGGCGCGAGCCGCGCGGAGGGAAGCCCGGGTCCAGCAGCGGGTGGGCGTCGTGGTCGACCAGCCAGGGGTCGCCCCCGCGGCCGGCGGCGCCGGCGGCCAGGCCGTCGGTCACGCGCCGGCGGGGCTGCTGGGCGTGCGCGCTCAGACCATCTCCAGCACGCGCTTGAGGTCGGCCTCGATGTCCTCGTAGGTCTCGCAGCCGACGGCCACGCGCACCAGGTCGTCGCTGATGCCGGCGGCCTGCCGCTCGGCCAGCGGCACGCCCGCATGCGTCATGCTGGCGGGGTGCTCGATCAGGCTCTCGATGCCGCCCAGGCTCACCGCCAGGGCCGGCACCTCGACGTTGTTGATCACGACCTTGCCGGCTTCCAGCCCGCCCTTGACGCCGAAGCTGAGCACGGCGCCGCCGCCGCGCATCTGCCGCTTGCCCAGTTCGTACTGCGGGTGGCTCTCCAGGCCGGGGTAGCGCACCCAGGCCACCTTCGGGTGCTTCTCCAGGAAGGCGGCCAGCTTCATGGCGTTGGCCTGGGCGCGCTCCATGCGCAGGCCCAGCGTCTTGACGCCGCGCAACACCAGCCACGCCTGGTGCGGGTCCATGGTGCCGCCGAAGTTGTAGTGCACCTTGCGCAGGCGCTCCAGCACCGCCGGCTCCTTCGCGATGACGATGCCCGCCACCACGTCGGTGTGCCCGTTGATGAACTTGGTCATGCTGTGCAGCACGATGTCCGCGCCCTGCTGCAGCGGGTTCTGCAGGTAGGGCGAGGCGAACGTGTTGTCCACGACGACCAGCGCGCCGCCCTTGTGGGCGATGGCAGCGCAGGCCTCGAGGTCCGTCAGCTTCAGCGTGGGGTTGGCCGGCGTCTCCAGGTAGACCAGCTTCGTGTCCGGGCGCATCGCCTTCGCCACGTTCTGCGGGTCCGAGCTGTCCACGAACGTCGAGGCAACGCCGAACCGCGGGTACTCGTTCTCCAGGATCATGCGGCTGGGGCCGTAGACCGCGTCGGTGGCCACGATGTGCGTGCCCTGTCCCAGGAACGTCAGGTAGACCATGTTAACCGCCGCCATGCCGCTGGCCGCCGCCAGCGCGCCGCAGCCGCCTTCCAGGTTGGCGATGTTGTCTTCCAGCGCCGCGGTCGTGGGGTTGCCCAGGCGCGTGTACTTGTAGCCCGGCTCGCCGCGGAAGCAGGCGGCGCCGTGGTCGGCGTCCCGGAAGGCGAAGGTCGAGGACTGGTAGATGGGCGTCGAGACGGCGCCGGTTCCCGGGTCGGTATGCTGGCCCGCGTGGATGATGCGGGTCATCAGACCCCTCTTGCCCATGTCCTTCATCGGAGTGCCTTTCGGTTGGGGGCGCCAGCGCTTGCCGCCGTCCTGTTCCAGCTGCCGTCCTGTGTCTGCCAATATCGCCCCTGTCGCGGGCCAAATCCACCTCAGCGGCGCGCGGCGCCGCCCAGGATCTCCTGCAATTCCGCCATGTGTTTGCCGCGGTCGGCATGCGCCTCGGCCCAGGTCCGCGCGGCCGCGCGGGCCGTCTCCGGCAGGGCGCAACCGCGCAGCAGCCCCGCCAGGATCCCGGGCGGGTCGCCCGGCGGCACGATGATGCCCGTCACGCCGTCCCGCACCGCTTCGGGGATACCGCCGATGTCCGAACCGACCACAGGCACGCCGGCGGCCAGCGACTCCAAAGCGGCCATCGGGCCGTTTTCGTACCAGACCGACGGCAACACGCTGAAGCGCGCACGAGCCAGCGCCGCCCGCAGCGCCGGCCCGTCCAGCGGTCCCAGGATGCGCACGGTCTTCAGGTCCAGCTGAGCCGCCCTGGCGCGCAGGTTGCCGTCGCAGGGTCCGCTGCCAGCGATCAGCAGGGCCAGGGGTGGTTCGGCGATACGCCCGTCCGCATGGCCGCGTTCCCACAGGTGCTGCGCCTCGAGCACGTGACGCAGGCCCTTCTCGCTGGAGATGCGCCCGAAGTAGAGGTACGCATCGCGGACGGGGACCGGTGGCAGCGCCTCCGGCCGCCATGCCTGCAGGTCCACGAAGTTCGGCAGGTGTCGCAGCTTCGCGCGCGGGAAGCCCCACGCGGCGTACTTCTCCAGGTAGAAGCGGCTGGGGCAGAGGAAGACATCGACGTTGTCGACGTAGAGGCGGCGCCAGCTCTGGTGGGCCGTCTCGACCGCCGCCAGCAGCGAGGCGCCGCGCGACTCCTTGACGCAGCGCCCGAGCACGGCCTGGTGGAAGCGCCCGCCGTGGCAGCGTTCGCAGACCTGGCCGTCCCGCAGCATATGGATGGCCGGGCACAGCAGGCGCAGGTCATGCAATGTCATCACCACCGGCACGCGGTGGCGGCGCAGCACCGGCAGGATGGACGGCGTCAGGTGGTGATAGATGTTGTGCAGGTGGGCCACGTCCGGGCGCGCAGCGCGGATCAGGTCATCAACCTTGCCGGCGGCTTCGCGGTTCCACAGCAGGGCCGCCGCATCGCCCAGGCCGCCGCCGCCCAGTCGCGGCCGGCTGTAGTCGCGGGCGCGCACGAAGTGGTCGCTCCAGGGGCTCGGACGGGCGTCCGCGTCCGCCATCGCGAACGGGATCACGTCCCAGCCGGCGGCGGCCAGGTCCTGCTCTTCCTGCACCAGATAGCGGCCGACACCCCCGGCCGGGCCCAGGTCGTGGTAGAACTTGTTGATCAGTAACAGCTTGCGCTGCGACATCTGGGCTGGCTCCCGCTCGGCGGCCTGCGGCGGGCCGGCGCGCGGCGCGGCCCCTGCCGCCATCTTTAACTCCTTGCAAATAGGAGGTCAATCTCCGCGCGGCTGCGACGATAACGCCCACGCAAGGAAGGTCGCCCGCCAGCGGCAATCGCCCGCCGCGTCCGGCGCGTCCATCCGGGAACGGAGCCCGCGCTTGAGCCCACTGCCCAACCCGTTCACCGAGCTGACCCGGTGGCGCATCGTCCTCCGCGTGGTGCCCGCGGCGCTCCTGGCCGTCGGCCTGCTGGCCGCGGCCGCCTGGGTGCTATTCGCCGACCAGTCGCTCCGCGAGTACGGGACGCGCCTGCAGCGCGAGAGCGAGGATACGCTCCACCAGGTGCGCCAGCGCGCCGTGGGCGTGGCGCTGGCGCTGGATGCACGCCGCATCGAGCTGGCCGCGCCGGGGGGTGCGGCCACGGGCGACGGCTGGGCCGCCGAGTTGCTCGAGTTCGACCTGCTGGGCGCCGTGGCGGTCAGCCGGCCGGGCTCCTCACCGGCCGCGGGTCACGCGCCCGAACTGCTGCTGGCCGCGCCGCTGCAGCTGGGCGACAACGAGCGCGACATCACACTGTGGTTGGCCGGCCACGCGCCGCTGGCGGCCGCGGAATTCGAGATGGCCGCCACGCGGGCCCGGCAGCGCGTACTGGACGACAACCCCTGGCATCCGGTGCTGGTGTATCCGCCGGTGCAGGTGCAGCGTCGCCACGATCACGGCGCTCCTGTCGTACTCACGCTGTTGCCCGTGGTCGTCAGGCAGGACGCGGGGCTGTCGGCGGCGCCGCCGGCGGTCTACTTCCTGGATCTCGACGAACTGGTGCGGCGCGACGCTCCTTCGTCGTGGTGGTGCCTGTTGGACGACGACGGGCTGGTTCTCGGTTCGTCGCGGCGCGACCTGCGCGTTGGCCGACCGCTCTCCGGCTACGAATTCACCCTGAAGGGATCCGAACGTCCCGTCGAGGGCTGGCGCCTGGGCGGCCTGGCCCGCGCAGCCGGCACACTCGTTGACCGTGGGGGCGGCGCCGTGGGCGCGCCGTTGGTGGCAGCCGCCGCGCGCGACGCGGCGATGCCGCTGACGGTCGTGGTCGCGGCGCGGCACGAGGGACTGCGCACGGCTGCGACACAGTTCGCGCTGCTGGTGCTCGCGGTGCTGGCCGTGGCGTTGGTGGCGCCGCTGATCGGCGTCTTCCAGGTGCTGGTCGAGCAGGAGCGCCGCCACCATGTGCTGGCGCAGAACCTGGAGGCGATTGCCCGCGGCGACTTCGCACGACGCCTGGATCCGGGACGGCCCGACGAGGTGGGCCGTGTCGTGGCGGGCTTCAACGTGATGGCCGAAGGGCTGGAGGAGGCACGCCGCGAGGCGCACGACAAGGGCCAGCGGTTGGAAGCGGCGATGGAACACCTGCGCCAGGCCGACAAGGCGAAGGACGACTTCCTGGTCCTCATCTCGCACGAGGTGCGTACACCGTTGACTTCGCTCCTGGGTGGCGTCGAGTTCATGCGCTCGGCTCTGGACAAGGCCGACCCGGTGCAGCGCCAGGCCGTCGACGCCCTGCACCTGCCGGAGATCGTCGATATCGTGGCCAGCAGCGGTCGGCGCCTGTCGGGCTTCATGAACGACGCCATCCAGATGACCTCCGTGCAGAGTCACGAGCGCGAGCTGGACCTCAAGCCCGTATCGATCGAGAACCTGCTCGAGGTAGGGCTGTGCGGAGTGCGCGAACGCGCGCGCCTGCGCAACATCACCGTGGCAAACGAGTTCGCCGGGCACGACGACTGGGCCGTGCTCTGCGACCTGAGCGTGCTCAAGCTCGCCCTGGAGCGCATCCTGTCCAACGCCGTCGTGCATAACCGCGAGGGCGGTCGTGTCGTCATCCGGAGCGCCGAATCGATCCCGGGCCTGCCGGCGGATCTGTCCCAACCAGACGCGGAGATGGTGCGTCGCCTGTGGTCGCAGCCCTCGTTCCGCGACTACGAGAACGCTCCGGTCCGCTGGCTGCTCATCGAGGTGTTCAACACGGGCGCGCCCATCCCCGAGGACCGGCGGCGCGCCCTGTTCGGCAAGTTCGAACTGGTGGGGCGCATCGAGCACCACCACAAGGGTTCCGGCCTGAGCCTGCCCATCGCACAGGCGGCCATCGAGAACCACGGTGGCCGCATCTTCCTGGACAGCTCCGACCGCGACGGCAACTCGTTCTTCCTGTTGTTGCCGTGCGTGCCCGCGGGTATCAGCGCGCCGCGCGGAACGGCCAACCTATGGAACCAGACGGGGCAGGGTCACGGTCGCGTCGCCGGGCACGAACACGTCGGCCAGGTGCGTGACGCCGCCCGGTTCGAGGTTGAACTCCAGCACGCGGGCGCCCGCGCGACGCGCGACTGAGACCAGTCCGGCGGCCGGGTGCACGGCGCCGGCGGTACCCACCACGACCATCAGCCCACAGGCGGTGGCCGCCGCCTGCGAGCGGGCCGCTACTGCCGGGTCGATGCCCTCGCCGAACCAGACCACGCCGGGTCGCAGCAGCGCCCCGCAGTCCGAACACAGCGGCGGAATCGGCAGCGGCACGCGATGGTCTTCCACCTGTCGGCCGCATGCGGTGCAACGCAACGTCCAGATGGAGCCGTGGAACTCGATCACCTCGCGGCTGCCCGCTCGCTGGTGCAAGCCGTCCACGTTCTGCGTGACCAGGACCAGGTCCGTCTTCGTCTGCAGCGCCGCCAGGGCCCGGTGCGCCGGGTTCGGTTCGGCGGCGGCGATCAGTCCTCGCCGCCAGTCGTACCAGCGCCAGACCAGCTCGGGGTCGCGCTTGAACGCCCCGGGCGTGGCCAGATCCTCCGGACGGTAACGCGACCATAGCGCATCCGCTGCGCCGCGGAACGTGGGGATGCCGCTGCCGGCGGAGATGCCGGCGCCCGTCAGCACCGCCACGCGCGTGCCGGGGCCCAGCGTCGCACGCACTGCCGCCAGTTGCCGTTCCCAGTCCGCCGTGTCGGCCATGCCGTCCTCCCCGCCGGAGACGCGCGTGCGTTGTGGGCGACGGCCGCCCGTGCGATCTTGGGGACCAGTTCGCGGCGGAGCATACCGCGCCGCGCGACGGCTCACCAGCTTTGCCGCAGGCCGGCCGGGGCCGCGCCTACCCCCTGGAGTGCTGCGTGTCGTGCTCGTCCTGCCTGCGCCGCCCGGCGCGTGTCCTGCTCTCGCCGGTGTCGGCGCTGGCCCTGGCGGCGGTGCTGGCGTTGCTGCCGCCGGCGGCGGCCGCACCGACGCCGGACGGTCCACGGTCCACGCGGGGGCTGCCAGTGGTCGCGTTCCAGGTCGAGGACGAGGCCTCGCGCCGGGCCGCCGAAGCCTGCGCCGCGGCCTGGGCCGAGGCCGCGCCGGCCCTGGCCGCGGCTCTCGGCGTCGGTGCGTCGCCGTCCGGCGCACCGCCCGACACGGTCACTTGCCTGGTGGTCGGTACCGCGGCGTTCGACCGGCTGTTCAGTGGCGCCCTGCCCGACTGGGGCGTGGGCGTGGCGCTGTCCGGCGGGCGCGTCATCGCGCTCGACCACGAACGTCTGCCGGCTGTCGGCCGTGGCGTCCGCGAGGTGTTCCTGCACGAGATGACGCACGCGCTCCTGATGCGCGAAGCGGGCGACGCAGACCTGCCCGCCTGGCTGCACGAAGGGTTGGCCATGCGTCTGTCCGGCGAATGGCGTTTCACCGACACGGTGTCGCTGGCGCTCGAGGGCCGCGTGCCCGACCTGTGGGACCTGCGTGGTCCGTTCCCCGGTACGGCCGGGCGCGCGCACCGCGCCTACCTCACCAGCGAACTGGCGGTCGGTCGGCTGCTGGCCGAGCACGGCAGCGGCGTGGTGCCGCGCCTGCTGGAGGCGACCCGCCGCACCGGTGACTACCGCGCCGCGTTTGCCGAGGCGACCGGCGCCCCGCTTGAGGTCTTCGAGGATCGTTTCGCGCGCTCCATGCAACTGCGATTCGGCTGGCTGGTACTTTGGACCCGTTGGCCGGCGCTCTTCGTGCTGCTGGCGCTGGTGCTGGCCGTGGGCGCCGGGGTCCGCCTGGCGCGCAATCGTCGCCGCCTGGCCGCCATGGTCGACGAGGACCCGTCGGCCGTTGCAGGATGCCCGGAAAACGAGAGCTGATTCTTTCCGGTGGCGGCCGCTTCCCGGGCGTATCTCTTGGCACCCGCGTAAATCCATGTCGTCATTGATGATTGCCGATCGGTCCGCCGACCCGCCGCGCGCGTTGCCATGGCACCCCGATTGCAACCCCTGCCCGTAGCGTGCCCGCATCGACGCAAATGCAACATTGGCAGGAGGCACCCCCGTGAGCAGGTTCTGGCACCGCAACTCGGCCCTCGTCGTCCCAATCGCCCCGGTCGCCCTGGCACTGGCGGCGCTCTGCACAGCCGGGACGGCCACCGCGCAGATCGTCGCGATGGACTTCCACTGGGCTCCGTGCGCGGTCGACGTCGACGGCGTCCAGAAGCCCCCGGCGGTCTTCTATGAGGTCTTCGTGCTGCGCGGGGCCGACGGCGAGGCGTTCGCGGCGACCGTGGACGACACTGTCTGGACGCTCGACGCCGAACCCGACGTGATGCAGCGCATCTGCGTGCGGGGCGTCGACGCCCAGGGCAATCCATCGCAATTCAGCGAGTGGTCCGAGCCCGTGTACTTCGAGGGCCAGGGTTCAGACGGTCCGGTGCCGCCGGCTCCCGAACTGCCGCAGAACTACCCCAACCCGTTCAACCCGGAGACGCGCATCGTCTACGGCGTGCCGGATGACCTGGGGGATGCGGCAGTCCTGCGCCTGGAGATCTTCACCGTCGACGGCCGGCGCGTGCGCACCTTCGACGTGGACCGGTCCGCCGGCTGGCACGAGGTCACCTGGGATGGGCGCGACGAACGCGGCCAGGCCTCTGCCGCGGGCACCTACATCACGCGCTATGCGGCCGGAACGATGGTCAAGACCGGCAAGATGACCATGGTCAAGTGACACCTCCGGCCGCTGGCCGTGTAAGCTGAACATTGCGAACGGATTGCCGCCGCCGCCCCGCTGCCAGCCGGGGCGGCGGTGGCATGCCGCCCGGTCAGTTGCGCACCGGGCTTTCGCAGCCGCCCTCCATAGCTTATTGTGGGACGCTCGCAATTTTTCCAGGCCGTCACGAGGTAGAGGGGCACGATGAGCGAAGACCAGACCGCCGGACCTTCCCTGATCAAGCTCGGTAAACTCGCCAACGCCCGCGACTTCGACAAGCTCGAGGCGCTGTGGCCGGACGCCCTGGCCAGCGGCAATTACTCCTGGCGCGAACTGGCCCCCATCGCCGGGCAGGTCGGACGCCAGAATGCACCGGCGCGGGCCGAACGGATGCTCCTGACCCTGGTGGAGTGGGTCGAGGTGCAGAAGGGCGCCGAGGCGGCGTTGGCCGCGGTGCGCGAGGCCGCGGTGCAGCAGCCGACGGCCTCCGGCCTGACGAAGCTGGCGCGACGTCTCTACCTGACGCAGTTCCCTGCCTTCGAAGCCCTGACCGACCTGCTGGACCTGCTGTTGGACCGCGAACCGAAGCTCGACGGCGCGCTGGTGCTGATCGACCTCTACACGCGCCTGCAGCCGGGTGCGTTCGCGTTGGACCGCTCGTTCCTGGTGCCGGGCCTGGTCGAGAAGGTCGAAGCCCGCAGCGGTCACTTGACGCTCGTCTTCCAGGATCGTCGCGCGGAGTACGGACCGGACACGGTGCTGAAGCTCTCCCCGCGACCGGCCGACGACTTCGGGGCGATGATGCTGTACGTGCCCGGCAAGCTGCGCGAGATGGCGGCCAACGATCCGGCCGCGTTCGTGAAGCTGGCCCTGCGCTCGAGTCGCGAGGGCCGCGTCATGTACAAGGACCTCAAGGCACACCTGGTGCAGCTGCTGGACGAGAAGGGCTGGAAGGACTGGTGGAACACCGCCAAGCCCGCCCTCAAGCGTGATCCGATGCTCGGCATGTCCGACGGCTCGCAGCCCAGTTTCCGGATGCTGCGACAGGCCGACCGCTTCGAGGACCGCATGCGGCGCGAGTTCGATTTCGCCAAGACGCCGCAGGAGAAGCTGCTCAAGGTGCTCGGGCTGCTCGACGAGCTGAACCGCGGCGAGCGCAGCGGCGAGTCGGCCGCCGTCGACGAGTCGCTGCTGGTCCACCTCGGCAACGGCGCTGCCAAGGTCGCCGTCGGGGTGCTGGGCGAGAGCCCGGCGTTCGCGCTGGCCGGCCTGGCGCTGCACGCGGAGATCGCCGCGCGGGGTGTCGCCGTGGCCACGCCGAACCCGCGCGCGGCGCGGCAGGTGCTCGAGCGCGTCGGCGAACCGGGCCTGCTCTGCCAGGAACTGCCCGAGAACCTGCTGATGCGCGTGCTGCTTTACCTGCGCGAGGCGATGCCCGCCGACTGGGGCCCGGTGTGGGCGTCGGTGCTCATGCGCACCGGACGGCGCCTGTGCGACACCATCACCCGCGCCCTGCTCGAGGCCGGGCAGCAGGATGTCCTGGCTTCCGCGCTGCGCCAGGCGATGGAGAAGCCCACGGCCAGTCCCGAGCTGTTGTGCTGGGCCTGGCGCTCGATGCACGGCGCCGGCGGCGCGGCGGACTTCATGGGCACACAGTCCGGGCTGCCGGCCTCACGGGTTGCCGACGCCATGTTCGCGCTGCTGGACGGCAGCGGACGCCTCTACGGCATGTCGATGGAGGAGAAGCACCTCAAGGTGCTCGAGAACGCGCGTACGTCGTTTACGGTACAGGGCAGCCGGCCGTTGCTGGCGCTGCTGGAGCAGGCCGACCGCGCCGGCGCGCAGCGTCTGAAGCGCATCATCGAGGAGAACGCGGGCCTGAGCCCGGCCCAGAGGACCCAGTTGCTGGGGTACCTGCGCTCGCGCTACGCGGACATCTTCATCGAAGCCACGCGCGAGTGGCAGGATGCGACGGCCATCTACACGACCGAGCCCGGGCTGCGTCAGCTGGAAGCAGCGTTCCAGCACATCGTCCAGGTCGAGCTGCCCGAGGTGGCGCGGCAGATCGGCGAAGCCGCCTCGCACGGGGACCTGAGCGAGAACTCGGAGTACACGGCCGCGCTCGAGAAGCGAGACCAGCTGGCCAGCCGGGCCGCGCGCCTGGAGAGCGAGCTTTCCGTCGCTCGCGTCATCAACCACGACATGTCGGTCACCGGCTTCGTCAACGTCGGCACGCGGGTCACCGTCAAGCAGGTCGAGACGGGCGCCGATGAGGTCTATACGTTCCTGGGCCCCTGGGACACCGACGTCGAGAACCGCGTCCTGAACTACCAGGCGCCGCTGGCGCAGGCGTTCATGGGCGCGCGCGTCGGCGACGTCGTCAGCTACGGTGACGAGGGTGCACGGCGGACCTGGGAGATCCTCGGGATCGACTCGGCGCTCTAGTCCGGAGAACCTCAGCCGCCACGCGCGGCGCGCGAACGCGGCGGGCCCCGGCTGGGGCCCGCCGCTGCATTCGGTCCCCCCGCCGCCCTGGCCATTCCCTGACCCTCCCGGAACGCTTCTGGCCGCACGGCTGCCGTCCTTCAGTTCGGCTGGAGCCTTTTTCTAAAGAAATCGCTTAGATCAATCGGCCGGGGTGGTCGCCGGACAATTCGCTGTGCGCCAATCGGTTCCGGGCGCGCCGACACCGGCCGTGACGCCGGCAGGCGGCCGGCGCGGCGGGGCGGCCGCCGCCGGGGGCCCGGAACGCCTCTTGCGTTCCGGCTGCGGCGGGATCGCGGCCGTTCGGCCCAAGGAGGGGGTATGTCACCGGTGGGATCAGTGTCATGAGCAGTGGAACGACCAGCCCGGTTCGCACCAAGCGCCTCGGGCAGATCCTCGTCGAGTCGGGCACGCTGACGCCCGAGAAGCTCGACCTGGCGCTGCGCGAGCAGAAGCAGACGGGCGAGAAGCTCGGGGCCGTGCTGCAGCGGCTCGGCATCTGCACGGAGCGGGAGATCTCCCGCGTGCTGGCCAACCAGGCTGGCGTCGAGTGCGTCGACCTGACGCGGCTGGAGATCGACCGCGCGGTGGTGCGCCACGTCGAACGCGACTACGCCGAGGCCAAGTCGCTGATTCCCCTGCGCCTGCGCGGCAGCACGCTCCAGGTGGCCATGGCCAATCCGCTGGACCTGGCCACGGCCGACGAACTGGCGCGCCTGACGGGTCGGTACATCGAGGTCGTCCACGCCCCCGAAAGCGAGATCAAGGACGCCGTCATCCGCCACTTCGGTGGCCAGAGCGGCGCCGGCGACGATATCCCGCACCTGGTCGAGGCGGCGCGCCGCGCGCTGGCGGCCGGCGGGGCCCAGGCGCAGGAGGACTCGCCCTATATCCGGCTGGTGGACAGCCTGCTCAGGCAGGGCGTCGCCGACGGCGCCACCGACATCCACATCGAGCCCGAGGAGAAGGTGCTCCGCTGCCGCTATCGCATCGACGGGCGGCTGGTGCAGGGCGCGGTGCTGCCGCAGGAACTGCTGCCGATCGTGGTGACCCGCCTGAAGATCATGGCCGAGATGAACATCTCCGAGACGCGCGTGCCGCAGGACGGGCGGATCTTCTTCGACGCCGGCCGCAAGAAGGTGGACATGCGCGTGTCCACGTTCCCGACGGTGCACGGCGAGACGATCGTCTGCCGCATCCTGGACAAGGAGGCGCTGATCGTCGGCCTGGACCGCCTGCGGATGCCGGCGCCGATGCTCGAGCAGTTCAAGCGCGACATCACGCGTCCCAACGGGATCATCCTCGTGACCGGGCCCACGGGCTCGGGCAAGACGACCACGCTCTACTCGGCGCTCACGTTCCTGAACCGGCCGGACACGAAGATCATCACGCTGGAGGACCCGGTCGAGTACGAGCTGCCGGTGATCAACCAGGCCCAGGTGAACAATGCCAAGGGCTTCACCTTCGCCAAGGGCCTGCGCGCCATCTTGCGCCAGGATCCGGACATCCTGCTGGTCGGCGAGATCCGCGACGTCGAAACGGCCCAGCTGGCCATCCGCGCCGCGCTGACCGGCCACCTCGTCTTCAGCACGCTGCACACCAACAGCGCCGCCGGTGCCGTGCCGCGGCTTCTGGACATGGGCGTCGAGCCATTCCTGCTGTCGGCGACCCTGGTCTCCGTGGTGGCGCAGCGGCTGGTGCGCCAGGTCTGTGACGGCTGCGGCGAGCCGGTGACGCCTGACCCGGCGCAGCTGGAGCAGCTGGGCCTCGGGGCCGGCGACCTGGAAGGCGCCACGCCGCGCGCGGGCCGCGGCTGCGGCCTCTGCCGCCAGACCGGCTACCGCGGCCGCATGGCCGTCTTCGAGTACCTGGGCATCGACGCCGCGATGCGCCGGCTCATCGCCGAGCGCCGCGACGTGGCCGACCTCGAGCGCGCCGCGTCCGAAGCGGGCCAGACGGCCCTGCGCCAGGACGCGCTGGCCAAGTACCGCGAGGGCCGCACCACGCTGTCCGAAGTGCTGAGGGTGGCGACATGAGGGAGTTTCGCTACAGCGCCCTGACCGCCTCGGGCACCACGATCACCGGCATGCGGCGCGCGGTGAGCGCCGACCAGCTGGCCGGGGTGCTGCTGGAGCAGGGCCTGGTCCTGCTGACCAGCCGCTCGACGCTGGGGTCCCTGGGCGGGGCCTGGTCGCCGGTCCGGCGCGCCGCTCGCCGGCACCTGCGCTCGTTCACGCAGCACATGGCCACCAGCCTGAGCGCCGGCGTGCCGGCCGTGACCGCCCTGCGCGACTACGAGCAGCAGTGCGACGGGGCCTTCGCCGACTTGATGGCGGACCTGCGCGCGGCCGTGACCAGCGGCTCGCAGCTGGACGAGGCGCTGGCCCGCCATCCGCACGTCTTCTCGCCGGTCTACCTGGCGCTCGTCTCCGCCGGCCAGAGCTCGGGCGGGCTGGACGGGGCGTTCAACCAGCTGACGGCGTACCTGGAGTGGCAGGAGGACCTGCGCGGCCAGACGACGCAGGCGCTCATCTACCCGGCCATGCTGATGGTGGGCGTGCTGGGACTCTTCCTGTTGATGGTGCTGTTCGTGATGCCGCGCTTCGAGGGTCTGTTCCGGAACTCCGGCATGGAACTTCCGGCGGTGACGCGGGCCATGCTCGGGCTTGGCAGCTTCTGCGGGCACTGGTGGTGGGCCCTGATCACCGGGGCGGTGGCGCTGGCGGCGGTCATCCGGCTGGCGACCTCCACGCGCCGCGGCGCCTACCTGCGCGACCGGCTGCTGCTGCGGCTGCCGGTCGTCGGCACGTTCGTCGGCAAGCTGGCCCTGTCCCGCTTCGCCAAGACGTTCGCGATCATCTTCGCGTCCGGCGTCGACCTGCTGCGCCTGCTGGACCTGCTGCGCGGGGTCGTGGGCAACCGCGTGATGGCCGCGCAGCTGCGGATGATCCGCGCGCAGGTGGCCAGCGGCCTGTCGCTGACCGAGGCTTTCTCGGGCGCGGACACGTTCCCGCCGCTGGTGCAGCGCATGATCGCCGTGGGCGAGCGCACCGGCTCGCTGGACAAGTCGCTGCTGACGGTCTCAGCGCACCTGGACAAGGAGCTGCCGCGCGACCTCAAGAAGGCTTTCACCGTGTTCGAGGGTCTGGTGCTGGTGCTGCTGGGCGCCATGGTCTGCCTGGCGGCGCTGTCGCTGCTGATGCCGATCATGTCGATCCGCGCGACGCTGCACTAGGAGAGGGAAGGATGAGCGTGCGCTTCCGGAAGCCAGCCGCCGTGGGCCCGCGTGATCGCGGGGGATTCACGTTGATGGAGATCGTCGTGGCCGTGGCCATCGTCGCGATCATGGCGGCGGCCGTCACGCCGCTGGCGTTCCGCGAGATCACCCGCGTCCGCGAGGAGGCGACGCTGGACGAACTGGCGGCCCTTCGGCAGGGCATCCTCGACTTCTACCACGACACCGGCCGCTTCCCGTCCGAGGCCGAGGGCCTGGGCGCCCTGGTGACCGATCCGGGGGCGCCCGGCTGGAAGGGCCCGTACGTCGGCGGCAGCAGCGGCGTGCCGCTGGCCGAGGCGACGACCGACGCCTGGGGCGGGACCTATCTCTACGACCTGCAGCCGACCACGGTGCCCGCCGGCGCGGCCGACTTGGTCGTGGCCAGCGGCGGCAACGATGGTGCCGTCACGTTCGGCGCGGTGGGCACCGCCTGGACCATCGACGGCAACGGGGACGATCTGCTGGCGCTGGTGGTGGCCGGCCCGGTCAACCGCGACAAGCTGGCCGCCTGCGAGGCGGAACTGACGGCGATCGCCGAGGCGGCCCGTCACTACTTCGAGGACCGCGCGGCGTTCCCGACCGACGCGTCCGACCTGGTCGACGGCTATCTGGACGCGGGTATCGGCGGCGAGGCGCTGACCGATCCCTGGCGGCGTGCCTACGCCATGTCCGTCGACTTCACCGGCGCCAACCCGCCCGACTTCATCGTGCGCAGCTGGGGGCCGAACCGCGCCGACGACGGCGGCGGCAACGACGACATCAGCCTGAACGTGTCCAGCCTCCCGCCGGCGCGCCGGACCACGCTCTACAAGCTGGAGATCGCGCAGGCGGCGCTGAACCTGGACTCGGGACTGGCGCTGTCCGGCAACTGGACGGTCGCCGACCGCGCCTCGCTGAACCTGGCGGCCGCGTTCGACACCGACGGCTGGGGGCGCGCCTTCCAGGTCAACGCGGGGTCGCGGACCGTCTTCTCGGCCGGGGCCGACGGCAACGCCGCCACGGTGACGGACAACCTGCCTTCGGGCGTCGGGCCCTAGGCGACAGGCAGAACGGGGACCAGCGCCCGGATGCGGGCGCGGGAAGGAAGCAACGGACGTGAAGAGCAGGCGCGGATACGGCGTGCAGCGGCAGGGGACGACGCGGCTCGTGGTCGAGGTCGGCCGCGAGGCGCGTGGCCGCTGGACCGTCGGGCGGTTCGAGCGGGTGGACGACAGCCAGGACCCGTCGCCGGCGCTTGCGCGCGCGATGTCCAGGGACCCGGGCGGCATCGCCTGGCTGCTGGACGACACGGAGGCGCGCACCTCGGTCCTCGGCTTGCCGCCGCTGAAGGGGCGCGCCCTCGAGCGGGCGGTGGCCGGGCTCATCGCCCGGGGCGAGGGCGGTACGCCGGACTCGTGGGCGATCGGCTGCCAGCTGCTCGGGCCGCGGCCGGGGGGGCAGGCTGGCGGCGACGCGCGCCTGCATGACGTCTTCGTGATGTACGCCACGCGTACGATCGTCGATGCGCAGATCGCCGCGGCCACGGCCTGGGGCACGCCGCCTGGCATCATGCTGCCGGCGCACCTGGCTCTCGACCTGCTGTACCGGCGCCACGGTCCGGAACACGGCGAGCACGAAGCCTGGAACCTCGTCTTCATCGGTCGCGAGGCGTCGTACCTCTGCATCTCGACCCGCGAACATCTGCTGCTGACCCGGCGCCTGCCGCAGGACCTGTCGCACGGCGCGGACCCGGCGGAATACCTGGGCCGCCTGGCTACCGAGGTCGAGCGCTCGATCTTCTTCGCGCGGCAGACCGAGCGTTCGCCGCACGTCGAGCGGATCATCGTCTGCGGCGATCACGCGATCGCGCCGCGCCTGGTCGAGAGGCTGCAGCAGCAGGGCCTGGCGCCGTCGCTCCACTGGGAGCTGGAGAGCTTGTTCGTCTGGGGCGCGAACGCGCCCGCGCCTGACGACCTGCCGGTCGCGGCCGCCGCCCTGCTGGCCTGCGAAGGTGTGCCGCTGAACCTGCTGGCGCGGAGGTCGGGCCATGCGCTGTCGGCGGCTTCCCGCCGGCGCGCCCTGGTCGGCGCCGGCGCGGTGGGACTGGCGGCGGTGCCGCTCCTGCTGGTCGGAGGCTTGATGACGGCCCGGATCCAGGGCCAGTACCTGGACAAGGCCCGCGATCGCCTGGCCGAGGCGCAGGCCCGGGCCGGCCAGGCCGAGGCGGCCTACCGCGCGCAGCGAGTCCTGATGGCCCGGGAGGAGCGGATCGTCGATTACACGGCAGCCAGGCCGGACCTCGAATCGGTCCTCCGTCGGGTGGCTATCCTTGCGCCGTCCTCGGTGGTCTTCAAGTCCCTCCGCATGCAGGAGCCGGAGACCGGCCAGCTGCGGCTGCAGATCGAGGGCGAGAGCGTTGCCGGCACCGGGACGGCCGCGCAGTCGGGCTTCGTCGAGTTCCTCGAGGCGCTGCGAGCCTCCGATTTCGCCACGCTGCGGGGTGAGCCGCGCACCATGCACATCAAGCCCGTCGACAACCAGCACGGCAGCGAACGCACCGTCTTCAGCCTGGAACTGGGCCTGAAGCCGGCGGTCGCCGCCCAGGAAGGCTGACATGAAGCTCCCGCGCCGCATCCGGCTCTCCCGTCGCGCCCTGGCGCTCGGCGGCCTGGCCGCAACCTGGTTCCTCCTGCTGGTGGTCGGGGCGTTGCCGGCCTGGCAACGGGCCCTGATCCAGCACCGCGAGGTGAGGAAGGTCGAGGGCCAGATGGACGAGCTCGACCGCTGGTCGGTGGCGGGCCTGTGGCTCGAACGGACGCTGCCCGAGCGTGCGGCCGCCGTCGACCCGGCCTGGAACCGGCTCTTCCCGGCCGAGCGCGCCTGCGAGCGCCTGTTCCTGGACCTGGCCCGCATCGCCGACGAGAGCGGCGTGTCCAACTTCGAGCTGCACGAGCTGCGCATCGACGAGCTGACGGACGCCGTACCCGGCCTGCCGGCCGAGGAGCCTGCGGCCACCCTCGGCGCCTACCGCGTGCGCGCGCGGTTCGACGGCGATTTCGCCGGCGTGGCCGGCTTCCTGGGCGGACTCGGTCGCCTGGACCGCGCCGTCGCCCTCCACGACCTGGAGATCATGCCCACCAAGGATTCGGTGCACGTCGACCTGGAGATGGATGTCTATGTCTCATCAAAAGTCCGGTCTTAGCAGTCCGCCGGTCGTGGCCGGCGTGTTCGTGGTGCTGGCGGTCCTCGTCGTCGTGAACGTCCGCACCTTCGCGCCACGGCGCGCGCGGGGTCCGGCGGCGGAGGACGCCTCGGGAGTCCGCGTGCAGGCGCACCCGGCCCTGCCGGTCGACCTGGACGAGGTCATGCGGCCGTCGCGCGTCGCCACCGACCTTGGCGCTCCGGTCCAGGGACCGCGGCCGGACGTGGCCCGCGATCCGTTCACGTCCGCCGCGCTGCTGCAGCTGCCGGCAGCGCCGACGTCGCCGCGCGCCGCCGCGCGTCCCGTCGAGCGCCGCGCGCCGTCCGCCGAACCCGTCTGCGAAGCGGTGATGCTCGGGGCCGGTCGGCCTGCCGCGCTCATCGACGGCCGCCTGGTGGGAGTCGGCGACCAGGTGCGGCAATACGTCGTCGAGCGCATCGACGCGCGCGGCGTGTCGCTGGGCGGCACGCGGAAGCTCTTCCTGCCGGTCGGGATTATCCCGTCCGGCGATGGTGCCCATTCCGTCGTCACCGGGTCGGCGCCCGGGGCCCGGGTCGGCCGTGCCGGCCTGGTCGAGTACGCCGAAAGTGAAAGGAACTGACATGGACAGGTGGAAGCTCCGCGGAGATCGGCCCGGAGGCCTGCTGCTCCAGGTGGCGGCAGTGCTGGCGCTGGCGGTGGGCCTGATGTGGTTCACCGTGGCCAGCGCGCAGCCGGCCGCCGAAGGCGAAGTCCCGGCGGCGGTGGCGGCAACGGTCGCCCCCGGCTGGGAACAGGGACTGGCGCCGGTGACGATCGTCACCAACGGCTGGGCCGACGTGCGCGAGATCCTGCGCAGCGTGGCGACCAACGCCGGACTGGGGCTGCAGCTGGCGCCGGACGTGAAGGGCCAGGTCAACGTGCACCTGGAGAACATCGCCGTGGGGCGGGCGCTGGCCGCGCTCTGTGACCCGATCGATCTGGGCTGGGAAGTCGTCGACGGCGCACTGGCGGTCCACCGTCGCGGCCTGGTCACGCGCTGGTTCACCTTCGACTACCCGGTCACGCTACGCCAGGGGCGCGGAGAGCTGCAGGTGTCGGCCGCCCGCCAGGACGAGTCCGGCTCGTCCGGCAGCAGCGAGAACCAGAACCGCTCCCACGTCACCAGCACGGCCACGATGTCGATCTGGCCAGAGGTGATGAAGTCGCTGCAGACGGTGGTCTTCCCGGGCGCGGCCGTGGCCGTGGAGGCCGGCCAGGAGCAGGGACTCAGCCATGCCGATGCCGACGGACGCTGCCTGGTCGTCAACCCCATGGCGAGCCTGGTCCAGGTCACGGCCGAGTGGGACCGCGTGCAGCGCGTCGAGCGGCTGCTGGCGCACCTGAAGGAGGCGCTGCAGCGCCAGGTCGCCGTCGAGGTGCGCATCATGGAGGTGACCCTCGACGAGAGCACCCAGAGCGGCGTCAACTGGCAGACCTACCTGAACGGCGACGTGCAGTTCGAGCAGGATGCCATCGGCGACCCGACGTTCATGCCCGACGGCTTCGTGCAGATGGTGGCCGACACGAAGCACCTGTTCGGCGTCGTGCAGGCCCTGACCTCGACCGGGAACCTGCAGATGGTAAGCACGCCGCGCGTGACGACGCTGAACAACCAGAAGGCGATCGTGCGCATCGTGCGCGAGGACGTGTACTTCCTGGCCACGGTCCAGCCCGCACTGGTCAGCAACGGCGTCGCGACCGAGCCGGTCATCTCCTACACGCCCCAGACCGTCCCCGTCGGCGTCGTGCTGGACGTGACCCCGCAGGTCGGCGCCGACCGCGTGGTGACGCTCAATGTGCACCCGACCATCTCCGACGTCGTGGCCGTGGCCAAGAGCCCCAACCTGGACACCGCGCCGGTGCTGTCGGTGCGCGAACTGGACACCGTCGGCACGGTGGCCGACGGCCAGACGATGCTGATCGCCGGGCTGATCTCTGACCGCGAGCGGCATGTGCGCAGCGGGGTGCCGCTGCTGAAGGACGTCCCCGTGCTGGGCTACCTGTTCGGCCGCACGTCAAGCGAGAAGTACAAGGTCGAGCTGGTGATGATGCTGACGCCCACGGTCATGGACGCGACCCTCGTCGCGCAGGTCACGGCCGAGGCGAAGGCCTCGCTGGAGGCGGCGCGCTAGGCGACGCCCCTTCCGGCCGCAGCCGCCGGGCTACCTCGACCTGGGGCAAGGAGGCGCCCGGTTCCCCAGGGAACCGGGCGCCTTCCTTTCGCGGCGGGACGCGTGAGTCGGGTTCGTCAGCGGATGGTCACCACGGTGCCGATGTCGTCGCCGGCGATTTCCTCGGCCTGGCCGTTGTTGAAGCCGGTCTGCCAGCGGCCGTCCGGGCCCGCGCTCAGTACGAACACCTTGTGGCGCACGGTGCCGGCGTAGTTGCCGCCCGGGGCGTATTGCATGTTCAGGACGTAGGCGTTGCCCCAGGGATCGTCGAACTGGTAGGAGGTCACGTACGGACCGCGCCAGGCGCCCCGGCCGGCCGTGGGCCAGTCCTCGCCGGCCTGGTTGGCGCCGGCGCCGGTGACCGACGTGTCGTCGTCCGGGTTGTTGTGGTAGAGGTAGTCGCCCAGCAGCTTCGAGTTGCCGTAGGTGCCCCAGTTCACCGCGCCGGGGCTGGCGCCCGTGCCGGCGCCGGTCGCCACGTTGGGGCTGCTGATCACGCGGGCCACGCCGTTGCCGGTCGGACCGTTGGCGTTCGTGTAGGGCCAGGCGCCGGTGTCCTTGTAGTAGCTGAGGACCGCGGTGGCCAGGGTCTCGGTCTCGTTCTGGGCGCGGCTCAGCTTGGCGTCCTCGAGGTGCTTGAACACCATCGGGCTGATCGCAGCCGCGAAGATGGCCACGATGGCCACGGCGATCACGATCTCCATCAGCGTGAAGCCGCCGCGGTCGTTGCGTTTCCTCTGTGCCATATCCGGGTCCTTTCGAGTTGGCGCCCATTGCAGCATGCGCCGGTCAGTCGGGCGATCTCACCGGCGTGGGCCAGTGGCTATGCGGGAATTGGATTCGGCAGGTTGTATTCCCGCTTTAGCTAAAGAAAACCGCTGGTCAGGTGGGACATGCCGGGCAGCCGGTGGGGGTGCCGCGGGGGGGCAAAGCAGTCCGGCCGCCTCCCCGGGAAGCGGCCGGACCTGCGGCCCTGCGATGGCAGGCCCCTCAGTCGGGAACGCCGCGGGGGTGTGAGGCGTAGACTGCTCCCTGGTCCTGCGGCATGAGCACGATCTCCTGCACCGCCACGTGGGACGGGCGGGTGGCGCAGTAGACGATGGCGTCGGCCACGTCGGCCGCCGTCAGGGGCGGGAAGCTGCGGTAGACCTTGTCCGCCCGGTCGCGGTCGCCCCGGAAGCGGACCTCGCTGAACTCGGTCTGCACCATGCCCGGGTCCACCGTCGAGCAGCGCACGCGGGTCCCGAGCAGGTCCAGCCGCAGGCCGCGGGACAGCGCCTGCACGGCGAACTTCGTCGCGCAGTAGACGTTGCCGCCCTGGTAGACCTGGTGGCCGGCGATGCTGCCCACGTTGATGACGTGTCCGCGGTCGCGGGCCACCATCCCCGGCAGTACGGCTCGGCTGACCCACAGCAGGCCCTTGACGTTGGTGTCGATCATCTCTTCCCAGTCGACGTGGCTGCCCTCGTGCAGGCGGTCCAGTCCGCGGCTGAGGCCGGCGTTGTTGACCAGGATGTCGATCTCGCGCCATGGCGGCGGCAGGCTGTCGACGGCCGCGTTGACGGCCTGCCGGTCGCGCACGTCCAGTTCGACCAGGTGCGGCCGCGTGCCGCCATCGGCGGCCAGCCGATCGGCCACCGCTTCGAGGCGGTCACGCCGGCGGGCTGCCAGCACCAGCCGGCAGCCCTCCTTCGCGAACGCCTCGGCGCAGGCCTGGCCGATGCCGGCGCTGGCCCCGGTCACCAGCGCCACCTTGTCCTTCAGGCGCATCCCGCTCTCCTGTCCGTTGGTGACCGCCGCCTACTTCGTCCAGCGCGTCAGCCAGGCCATGACCTCTTCGTGCCATTGGATCGAGTTCTGGGGCTTGAGGACCCAGTGGTTCTCGTCCGGGAAATAGAGCAGCCGCGCGGGCACGCCCCGCCGGCGCAGCGCGGTGAACGTGCTGAGGCCCTGCGTGTCGACCACGCGGTAATCCAGCGCTCCGTGCACGACCAGCGTCGGCACCTTCCAGTTCTGCACGTAGTCCACCGGGTTGTGCTTGCCGAAATCGCTGCCGGCCGTCCAGGGCGTGCCGCCGTGCTCCCACTCGGGGAACCACAGTTCCTCCGTGTCGAAGTAGGCCATGCGCTCATCCAGGTTTCCGTCGTGGCAGACGAAGGCCTTGAACTTGTCGGCGAACGGCTGGCCGGCCATCCAGTTGATCATGTAGCCGCCGTAGCTGGCGCCGGCGGCGACCACGCGCCCGCCGTCCATCCAGGAGTACTCCGCCAGCGCCGCGGCCAGGCCCTTCTCCAGGTCCTCCAGAGGGCGGTCGCCCCAATGGCCGTTGATGGCGTCGGTGAAGGCCTGTCCGTAGCCGGTCGAGCCGTGGAAGTCGACCGCCACCGTGGTGAAGCCGGCGCCGACATAGGCCTGCGGGTTCCAGCGGTAGTGGAAGTCGTTGCCGAAGCTGCCTTGCGGGCCGCCGTGCACCAGGAACGCGACCGGCCACTTGCGGCCGGACGCGGCGGCTTCCGGCGTCCAGTCGTACGGCTTGACCACGTAGGCGAAGACGGTCTCGTCGTTCCAGCCCTTGAACGTGAACTGCTCGGACTCGCCCATGCGCGTGGAGGCCAGCTTCGCGGTGTTGAATCCGGTGATCGGACGCGGGGCCTTGCCGTCCAGGGGCAGCACGTACAGCTCGGTGGGCGACTTGAGGTGCTGCAGGCCGATGAGCAGGCCCTTCTTCAGCACGCCGACGTCCGTGACGCGGCCGGTCGCCAGCAGTCGCTCGACCTTGCGCGACTTGAGGTCCAGCCGGAAGACCGGCGTCTGGCCCAGGCAGCCGGCGGTGAAGTAGGCGCTCTTGCCGTCGGCGCTGAACTGCAGGCCGTGGGGGCTGAGGTCCAGCGGCCGGTCCAGCTCCGTGGTCGGGAACGTGATGTCCAGGCGCTGCGTGGCGCCCGTGGCCCAGTCCATGATCTCGAAGTGCTGGCGGTCCGCCTCGTACCCGGGTCGCTCCATGGCCAGGTACCACAGCTGCTTGCCGTCGGGGCTGAATACCGGCTCGGTGTCGACGGCCTGGTTCGCCTCGGTCAGGCAGCGCAGCTTGCCGGAGCCGTCCGTCGACACGGCGTACAGGTCGGTGTCGGTGCTCCAGGCGGACGCGCTGCCCGGCAGGATCTTGGCCGTGAAGACGACGGTGCCGCCGTCCGGCGACACGGCCACCTCTTCCAGCCCGCCGAAGGGCTTGGTGGGCGCGTCGGCGTCCAGGTCGGGCATCAGGTCCACCGGCTCGGCCCCGGGCGCGTCCGCCAGCAGGAACAGGTGGGCGCGCTTGCCGTCCTCCCAGGTGTCCCAGTGGCGGAACATCAGCTCGTCATAGGTCTTCCCGGTTGCCTGGCGGGCAGCCGCGGCGGCATCGCGCTCCACGGTGCCCTGGATGCCGGCGCCGGGGTACACGTCCATGACCAGCAGCAGCGACCGCGTCTGCGGCACGTACTCGAACCCGTCCACCGACAGCGGCAGCGACGTGACCGGCACGGCCTCGCCGCCGCTGGTGTCCAGCTTCCAGACCTGCGACGAGCCGCCGCGCGTGGACAGGAAGTACAGCCAGCCGCTGGCGCCCCAGCGTGCGTTCCAGTCGTTGGCTTCATGGCCGGTCAGGCGCCTGACGCGCGAGCCGTCGATGGTGGCCAGCCAGACGTCGTTGCGGCCCTTGTTGGCGGCGACATCGGTCTCGCGCACGGTGAAGGCCACGTGCGTGCCGTCGGGGGAGACCCGGGGATCGCTGAGACGGTCCATCGCCAGCATGTCATGGATCGAGAACGGGTGCGGTTCCGCCGCGAGGGAGCCGCCGGTCGCCATGGCGACCAGGAGCAGGCCGAAGCCGAGGGTGAACGCAGACCTCTGCAGCAAGGGTCGACCTCCGGGTGTCGGGTGGACGCAACGGGGTATCTGGTCCTGAACGGGCATTATAACGCCCGGCCTTGTCGACGCGCCAGAAACGGCCGGGACGGGGCGGGCGCCGGGTTCAGGGGCTCAGCGCCTGCACGGCGGCCGCGGCCACGTCCTCGACCGAGCGTGGGTCGTCCAGGAGGCGGAGCATGCCGCCCAGGACCTTCTGCGCGACGATGACGGCCATCACCTGGTGGCCCGCCCCGGTCAGGTGGATGCCGTCGTCCGTCAGCAGCGGGAGCGGAGAACCGAGGCCGGCGAAGATGGTGTCCGCGTCGAGGACCGGCACGTCGTGGGCGCGCGCCACCTCGTCCAGGACCGCCAGGTGGGCGGCATGCAGGGCGGCCGGGTCGTCATCGGGGCGCATGTATCCCGCGTCGACTAGTCGCTGCCGCGCCGCCGGGCCGATGGCGCCGGGCGCGCGCACGAACAGGACCCGGCAGCCGGCGGCCGAGGCCTCGCGCGCGATCGCCTCCAGATTCGCGCGGTAGTCCGCCGGGGGCACGCGCAGCGGAGCGTCCGCGGTCGGGCGTCGCCACAGCGTCGCCAGCCGCGGCCGTAGCGACGACAGCGAGGCCGCGTACTGCCGGTCCGTCAGGCCGATGGTGCGCCAGTGGTCGTTCCAGCCGAAGTAGACGACGATGACGTCCGGCCGGGCGGCCAGCAGTTGGCGTCGCAGCCAGGCCAGGCCCTGGTGCGAGGTGTAGCCGGGAACCGCGGCGGTCAGCACCTCGGCCCGCCGGGCCAGCATCGCCTTCAGGCGCCCGGGGTACGCGGGGCCGTCCATCCCCAGGCGTGTGCAGGAATCGCCCAGGAAGAGCAGGCGTGGACGCTGGACCGCCGGCGCGATGACGCGGTCCGGATGCACCGTTCCCAGTGCCTCGTCGGCGGGGCCGGGCGGGCCGGCGAACTTCCAGAACAGGTGGCGGTCGGCACTGAACTGGCCGCGCTCGAACGCCAGGCGCGCGTTGACGCCGAAGGCCAGCTCCGGGCGCACCAGGCCGAACCCGGTCAGCCGCAGCGCCACTTCTGCCAGCGCGAGCGTCAGCACGATCGCGCCCAGGGCCAGACCCAGTCGTCGCAACCGGCGCTCCTGTCGTCGGGTGATGCCGCGGCCGCGTCGGTGCGGCGGGGCGCTCATCTAATCACCGTCCCGGCGCGCGTGTCAACGCCGGCCGCGGCGCCTTGCCAGCGCCCGCGCGATCCGTGATAATGAGGGGAACCTCGAATCCAGGCCGGTGGCCGCAGGCGCCTCCGGCCGGCACGCGGGAGCAGCGCATGGCGCGCGCGAGCGGCACGGAAACCTGGAACTGGCGGGACGACGACGCGGCGCGGGCAAGGACCCGCGCCGAGGCGCGCTCGCGGCGGCGTGGCCTGGTCCAGGCCGGCGTGCTGATCGCGTTCGCCGTGCTCCTGCGCTACCTCTGGCACCACGTGACGGCCGGCCACGTGTTCTTCGTGGCGGGCATCGTGGTCCTGCTGGCAGCCTTGTGGCGCCCCCGCCTGCTGGAGCCGCTGCACCGGTTCGGGGCCCTGGTGGGCCGGGGCGCCGGCGTGGGCCTGACCTGGCTGCTGCTGGTGCCGTTCTTCGTCGTCTGCGTGGTGCCGGCCGGCCTGGTCCTGCGGCTGCGCGGGAGCGATCCCCTGCAGCGGCGGCCGTTGCCGAAGGGCCAGACCGGGTGGATCCCGCGGCGGCTCGAGCCGACGCCGGCATCGCTGGCCCGCCAGTTCCTGGTCGAGGATCGCGCGGCGCGACGGCTGCAGCGGCCGGAGGGACCGCCGGCGGCACGCGCCTGGCCGGCGGCCGACGGCAGTCGGGAGCGCGCGTGAACATCCTCGGGCTGAGCGCCTTCTACCACGACAGCGCCGCCTGCCTGGTGCGCGACGGGCGCATCGTCGCCGCCGCCCACGAGGAGCGGTTCACGCGTCGCAAGCATGACGCCGCCTTCCCGCGGCAGGCCGTCCGCTACTGCCTGGCCGAGGGCGGGGTCGGACCCGGCCAGCTGGATGCCGTCGTCTTCTACGACAAGCCCCTGACGAAGTTCGTGCGCATCCTCGAGAGCTCGTTCGCGGTGGTCCCGCGCGGTCTGCGCCCGTTCCTGCAGGCCATGCCGGTCTGGCTGCGCGACAAGCTGTGGATCCCGGCCGAGATCGAGCGGGAACTGCGCCTGGCCGGTGTCGGGCGGCCCGCGCAGCTGCTCTTCACCGAGCACCACGAAGCGCACGCCGCCAGCGCCTTCTTCGCCTCGCCCTTCGACTCGGCGGCCATCCTGACGCTGGACGGTGTGGGCGAGTGGGCCACCTCCAGCCTGGGGCAGGGGCGGGGCAACCGCCTGCGCATCCTCGAGGAGATCCACTACCCGCATTCGCTGGGCCTGCTCTACTCGGCGTTCACGTACTTCACGGGATTCAAGGTCAACAGCGGCGAGTACAAGCTGATGGGCCTGGCGCCCTACGGGGAGCCCCGCTACGTCCAGCGCATCTACGACCACCTGCTGGACCTGCGCGAAGACGGCAGTTTCCGCCTGAACCTGGACTACTTCGGCTACGTCGACGGCCTGACGATGACCAACGAGCGCTTCGCCCGCCTGTTCGACGGCCCGCCCCGCGCCGGCGAAGGCGAGATCACGCGCCGCGAGATGGACCTGGCGCGCTCGATCCAGGAGGTCACCGAGGAGGTCGTGCTGCGCATGGCCCGGCACGCGCATCGCGTGACCGGCGAGCGCAACCTGTGCCTGGCCGGCGGCGTCGCGCTCAACTGCGTGGCCAACGGCCGCGTGCTGCGCGAGGGACCCTTTGCCGACCTCTGGATCCAGCCGGCCAGCGGCGACGCGGGCGGCGCCGTCGGGGCGGCGCTGTACGCCTGGCACATGCTGGCCGACGGGGCCCGCATCCTGGACGGACACGACCGCATGGAGGGCGCCTTCCTGGGCCCGGCCTTCGCTGACGCGGAGATCGCCGCCTGGCTGGACCATCGCGGCTTCCCCTACCGGACGCTGGCCGACGGCGAGCTGGAGCGCGACGTCGCGGCGCGGATCGCCGCCGGCGAAGTCGTCGGGCTGCTGCAGGGACGCATGGAGTTCGGCCCGCGGGCCCTGGGCAACCGCTCGATCGTCGGCGATGCGCGCTCGCCGCGTATGCAGTCCCAGCTCAACCTCAAGATCAAGTACCGCGAGTCGTTCCGGCCCTTCGCGCCTTCGGTGCTGGGAGAGCGCTGCCGTGAGTGCTTCGAGCTGGACTGCGCCTCGCCGTACATGCTGCTGGTGGCGCCGGTGGCCCGCCAGCGCTGGCGCGATCCCGGCGACCCCGATGCGGCGGTCGACGTCGTGGCGCGCGTCAACCAGGTGCGCTCGGACATCCCGGCCGTCACGCACGTCGACAACTCGGCGCGGATCCAGACCGTGCACGCGGACACGAACCCGCGCTACCACCGGATCATCAGCGAGTTCGCCGCGCTGACGGGGTGCCCGACCATCATCAACACCAGCTTCAACGTGCGCGGCGAGCCCATCGTCTGCACGCCCGAGGACGCCTACCGCTGCTTCATGCGGACGGAGATGGACACCCTGGCGATGGGCAACCACGTGCTGCTGAAGGCGGAGCAGCCGCCGCTGGCGGCCGACGACGACTGGCGTCGCGAATTCCAGCTCGACTGAAGGGGAAGACGTGCACCGACTGCAGCATCTGGCGCGCCTGCTGGCCGAGGTCGGCCGCTACGCCGCCCGGCACAAGGCCTGGTGGCTGGTGCCGATGGTCGTCGTGCTCCTGCTGCTGGCCCTGCTGATCTTCACCGGGCAGGCCTCGGCGCCGTTCATCTACACGCTCTTCTAGTCGGGCGCGCGCGGCGCGCCCAGCGGCGACACCAGCAGGTCCAGCGAGTAGAAGCCCCAGCCGCCGTCATCCACCCGGATCGCGCCCGGCGCGGCCGGTCCCGGGCGCGGACGCGTGGCGAAGACGAAGCGGTCGACCCCGCGCGCCACCAGCTGACCGGCCAGGGCTTCCAGTTGCGCCTGGCTGCGCACGTAGAAGATCGTGCGGTCCCGGAACGACGCGTACAGCTCGTGCCCCGCCCACCACACGTCGGTGATGACGACCTGCGGCTCCAGTTGCTCCATGGCCATCGCCAACCTCTCCGCATGGAGCTTCTTGTGCCGGACCAGCGTCACCGAGTACGCCTGGCCGGCGATGCTCACCAGCAGCACGGCGGCGAGCCCGGCCCAGGCGACGGCGGGCCGGCGGCCCGGACGGTCGCGCCAGTCGGCCATCGCCGCGACGGCCAGCACCGCCAGCAGCGGGTAGAGGCTGAACTGCAGCCGCCCGCCCCAGTGGAGGCTGACCGCACCGGCCCAGGGCGCCACCAGGCAGTAGGCGACGAAGTAGAGGCAGGCCGCCTGCAGGATCAGTTCGCGCGCGGTGGTCGACGGCTTCGGCGTGGCCGCCGCCGCCGGCCGCAGCAGCCCCAGGATGACCACGGGCGCCGCCACGAAGAACCCATTGGCGCTCAGGAGGTGGTTCAACGGCGTGGGCGAGGCCAGGAAGCCCGCCAGGAAGCCGGCGCCCGCCAGCGCTGCCAGGGCCGCCAGCCCGGGCACCAACAGCGGCGCGCGCGCCGCCTGCAGTCGCGGCCGCAGCACGAACGCGGCCAGGAACGGCGCCGCCAGCAGGAAGGACACGGCGCGTTCGGGGTGCGCGCCCACGAAGTACAGCAGGAAGATCAGCGGCCGCTTGGCAAGGTGCCCGCCGGCCCCGGCGCCGGCGCCCCGCGCCAGCGTGTCGGCGTGGAAGCCGAGCGGATGGCCCGTGGTCAGCCACTGGAAGAGCACCAGCAGGGCCACCGAGCCGCCCAACACGGCACCGGCGGCCACGACCACGCGCCTGCGCTCGGACGGCAGGCGCGCCGCCAGCAACACGGTGACCACCAGCGCGAACAGCCCCAGAACGTCGCGCAGGAACACGGCGGCACCCAGGCCCGCGAACCCGAGCAGCAGGGGGCGCCAAGTGCGTTCGCGCAGGAACTGCACGAGCCCGACCAGGCCCCAGGCGCAGCAGGCGGCCGCCAGCGTGTGTTCCCAGAGGTTGAGGCTGTAGAACCAGGCCGGCGTCGCCAGGCCGGCCACGATGACCGCCAGGTGGCGGTCGCGGGCGCCCAGGTCCAGGCGCCGGGCCAGCGCCGACACGGCCACCAGCATCGCCATGGCGCCCAGGATGGGCAGCAGGTTCAGGCCGACCGGACCGCCCGCCTTGAGCGCCAGCGCCGAGAGGTACAGGTACGTCGGCTGGAAGACCGCGATCAGCTGGCCGTTCTTGTACCCCTCGAACGTGCCCTCGGGGTCGAAGCGGAGCGGGTTCATGGCGAACCCCGGGTCCAGTTCGGCGCCCTTCCACGGGATGGCGTAGCGGGTGAACCCCGCATCGGCCAGCGCCTGCACCTGCAGGAAGCGGTTCTCGTTGTCGACCATCCACAGGCCGCGCGCCGGCATCAGGAGGTTGCTCGCCAGGTAGACAGCGAAGACCAGCGCCAGCGACCACCCGTCGTGCAGTCGGCCGGGAAGGGAGGCGGGGGGACCGGTTCGTGACATCGCTACCTGGACGTGGCTGGTGTCGGCGCAGGATCGGTGGAACGGGCCGCCGGATGGTACACGACGCCGGTGGAGGCGGCAACCGCGGGTCAGTTGACCGTGCGGGAGAGGGCCGTCGGCAGCCACGACTCGAGCATCGCTTCCAGCGCCACGGCCTTCAGGGGCTTGGTCAGGTAGTCATCCATGCCCGCGGCCAGGCACCGGTCGCGGTAGCCGTCCAGCGCGTGGGCGGTCAGGGCGATCACCGGCGTGCGCGGGCGGCCGGCGGCCGCCTCGTGCGCGCGGATGCGCGCGGTGGCCTGGAAGCCGTCCGTGCCGGGCATCTGCACGTCCATCAGCACCAGGTCGAAGGTGCCGTTGGCCCAGGCGGCGACGGCGCCGTCACCGTCCCCGGTCCAGGTGACCACGCAGCCGAGCTTGCCCAGTAGGCGCGTGGCGAGCTTCGCGTTGACCTCGTTGTCCTCGGCCAGCAGCACGCGCCTTCCGGGCGCGCCGGCCGGGGCCAGGGTATCGTCGACCAGCGCAGGGTGCGCACGCGCCGCGTCGGCCACCGGGGCCTGGGCTTCCGGCAGCGGCACGACCAGGCAGAAGGTGCTGCCGCGGCCCGGCGTGCTGCTGAGCGTGATGCAGCCGCCCATCAACGTCGCCAGGCGCGAACTGATCGCCAGGCCGAGGCCGGTGCCGCCGTACTTGCGTGTCGTCGAGCCGTCGGCCTGCTGGAAGGCCTTGAAGATGAGCGGCTGCGCGGCTGGCTCGATGCCGATGCCCGAGTCCCGCACCGAGAACGAGATCATCGGCGTGTCCGCGCGCCGACCTTCGAGCGCCACCTCGACGTCGATGCAGCCGTTTTCCGTGAACTTCACCGCATTGCCGACCAGGTTGGTCAGCACCTGCCACAGGCGGTGCTCGTCGCCCGCCAGCCAGGGTGGGACCGTGGGCGCGATCGAGACGCGTATGCGCGTGCCGCGCCGCGTGGCCGTCAGCCGCAGCGGTTTGACCACGCTGTCGACCAGGCCGGTCGGGGCGAACGGCGCCGTTTCCATCTCGAGCCGGCCGGCCTCGATCTTCGAGAAGTCGAGGACCTCGTTGACGACCCGCAGCAGCGTCTCGCCGCTCGTCTGCACGTCCGCCAGCAGTTCCCGCTGCTCGGCATCGAGGTCGGAATCCAGCACCAGCCCGGTCAGCCCCAGGATGCCGTTGAGCGGCGTGCGGATCTCGTGTGACATGTTGGCCAGGAACTCGCTCTTGGCGCGGTTGGCGGCGTGCGCCTTCTCGTTGGCGTCGGCCAGCTCTGCGGCGCGTCTCTCCAGTTCGGCTCCCTTGCGCAGCCCGGACCACAGCTCCGCGTGGAAGTAGCGCGCCAGGACCAGCATCTGGACCCAGTAGACGACCAGCAGGGCGGCCAGGCCGATCTCGCGCCCGTGACCGGACAGGCCGAGCGTGGCGGCCGTCGGCAGCAGCAGCAGCGAAACGAACACGCGCAGCACGCGCAGCCGCGGCGAGAGGCTGCTGACCGCACCGGCGGCGATGCCGGCGGTGGCCAGTAGGCAGACCAGGAACGTCCACCCGAAGCCCAGAGCCAGGCCTGTCACCGGCACCAGCAGGCCCCAGGCGGCGGCCGGCACCAGCGTGACCAGCGCGAAGCGCCGCCGCCAGGCGTGTGGGTCGACGTCGTACCGCGTCTCGAACGAGAGCGACATCCGCAGGCGAAGCCAGCCGGTCAGCGCGTAGAGCGCCGCGACGGCGGCGGCGGCCCACGGCGCCGCGTTCCTGAGATCGGTGATGAAAGTCAGGAGCAGCAGGACGGGAACGTACACGAAGGCGACGCGTCGCGTACGCGTCGCCAACTCGTGGTCAGCCTGCCGATCGAGGCTGGCCAACCGTACGTGCTGCGGACGCTGGGCGCCGTCGGCGCCCGGCGGTCCGGGAATCCTGCCGGGGGACAAGGTTGGCGACCCCTTCCGCGGGAGACCTCATCCGGTTCCACCGCGTCATCGGCTGCCGTCGCCTCCGGTTGAGGGTCAATGAAGCCGTCCGATCAGGGGTCCGTTCGGGACGGTGGCCGGCCGACATGGTCGTACTCGGGCCCGTCCAGGCCGCGGCGCACGCGCTCGACCAGCTCGCGCTGGTCCGTGTTCCCCTTCCAGCGGCCGGCCACCCTGGCCGTCTGGATCCCGCCGTAGAACAGCACCACCACCAGCGCCGCGAACACCGCGGGACGCAGCCGCAGCGCGGCGTGGGCGCCCCAGGGCGTCGCCGGCCGCAGCTGCAGCGCATCGCCCTCCGGGCAGGCCGCAACGCATTCCAGGCAGCCGGTGCACTCGACCGAGTTGACGGTCGTCTTCAGATCCACGGCGATGAAGGACGGACAGACCGCGGCGCACTGTCGGCAATTCGTGCAGGCGGCAGGCGAGCGCACCACCTTCAGCGGCGACAGCCACGACAGCGGGCCCAGCATCGCGCCGTACGGGCACAGGTAGCGGCACCAGAAGTACGGCACGACGAACGACAGGACCACCAGGATCCCCAGCACCCACAGCGTCGTCGGCGAAGGGTCGGTGAAGAAGTACAGCATCTTGATGTCCGAGACCTTCGCGTACGGCAGGTCCAGGAACTGCACGATCTGCTCGCGGCTCATCATCAGGAAGATCGCGTTCAGGAAGAAGGCCAGCAGCAGGTACTTCAGCGACTGCAGCGGCCAGTCGAGCCAGGCCGGCAGCTTGATCCGGCGCCCGAACACCTTGTGCGACAGCCGCGCCAGATACTCGGCCACGGTGCCGACCGGGCACAGCCACGAGCAGAAGGCCTTCTTCAGCAGCAGCGCCGTCAGCAGCACCAGGCACAGGATCACCAGTCCGGCAGGGTGTCCCATGTGGAAGGTGCCGGTCTCGACCCAGTGGCGCAGGCTCATCAGCGAGGCGATGGGCAGGAAGCCCTCGACGCCGGGCGACCGAGCGCCGTCGATCACGCCGCGTTCGAGCCCGTGCACCCACTGCACGAACCGCCAGCCGATGTAGAGGATGACGGCGAGCGTCCCGAATTGGACGGCCTGGCGCACGCGCAGGGGACGGCGGGGTCGCGAGCGGAAGACGTGGCGCGCGCGGCGAGTGCGCTCCTCGGCGTTCAAGCGGGGCGAGCGGTGGCCGAACATGTCGTGGTGCCTCCGGTTGGGCGGGGACGCGGCCGGCGGCGCCAATATGGTTGCGGCCCTTGCTGGATGCCAGATCGATTCTCTCCCGTTCCGTCCAGGCGCCTTGCGCTGCCCGTGGCCGCCGCCCATTTTGGCCCCATGTTGCCGGGCGCCAGAACCAGCGCTGCCGAAGGGCGGCCCCTGCTCGAACGTTTCCTGTGGGACGTGTCAATGCGCGTGACCGACCTGACCGATGATGATCGCCTCTGGGTCCAGGAACGCACCGAGCTCCTGTTCGGCGGGGACTTCGTCGTGTCGCGCACGGAAGTCCACGACCCGCACAAGCTGCCCGGCTTCATCGCCGCTGAGGGACGCGAACGCGTCGGCCTGGCCACCTACTGCCTCTACCGCGGCGAGTGCGAACTGGTGACCATCGACGCCCTCTGCCAGTTCATGGGTGTGGGCACCCTGCTGCTTGACAAGGTGGAGGCGGCGGCCCGCGCCGCCGGCTGCACGAAGATCTGGACGATCACCACCAACGACAACCTCGACGCGCAGCGCTTCTTCCAGAAGCGCGGCTTCATCATCTCGCAGGTGCGCCTGGGCGGCATGACCAAGATCCGCCTGCTCAAGCCGAACGTGCCCAGGGTCGGCTACTACGGGATCCCGGTGCGCGACGAGATCGAGTTCGAGAAGGTCCTGGCGCCCCTGCCCATCGAGTGACCGCCCGCCGAAAGATCCGGCCTCCGTCGCCGTCCCCGCGCCGGGACGGCGTTTTCGTCGTGTCAATCGGCCCGCCTGCCCTTATGATGTGGGCCGCTGACCGAAAACCCACAGGAGGAACGCGATGACCGCGCGCGAAAAGACGGCGGCCCTGCGCCGCGAGTTGAAGAAGCTGGGCGTCCACGCCCTGTACGTGCCGAGCGCCGACCCCCACCAGAGCGAGTACCTGCCGGACGCCTGGAAGCACCGCGCCTGGCTGACCGGCTTCACCGGCTCGATGGGCGAGCTGGTCGTGGGCCCGCGCCGCGCCGGCCTGTGGACCGACGGGCGCTACTTCCTGCAGGCGGGCAAGGAACTGGCCGACACGGGCATCGACCTGATGCGCATGGGCGAACCCGGCACGCCGTCGATGACCGCCTGGGTGGCCTCGCAGCTGCGCCCCGGCCAGGTGCTGGGCATGGACGCCAGCGTGGTGTCGATGGCCGCGGCCGCCGAGTTCGAGGGCGCGCTGGCCCCGCGCGGCATCGAGGTGCGCTTCCTGCGCGAGAACCCCATCGACCCGCTGTGGACCGACCGTCCGGCCGAGAGCCAGGCGCCGGTGACGATCCACCCGCGCCGCTACGCCGGCGAGACGGCCCAGTCGAAGCTGGCGCGTCTGCGTAAGGCGATGAAGGAGGCCGGCGTCAAGGCGCACGTCGTCTGTTCGCTGGACCAGGTCGCCTGGCTATTGAACATCCGCGCCGACGACATCGCCTTCACGCCCGTGGTCACGGCGTACGTCATCGTCACCGACCGCGGCTGCACGCTCTACGTGGACCCGGTCAAGGTGGACCGCCAGATCGAGCGCGAGCTGCGCCCGTACACGAAGGTGGCGCCGTACCGCAAGGTCTGGGCGGACCTGGCGGCCCTGGGCCGGCAGCGCCTGTCGGTGTGGGTGGACCCGGCGACGACCAACCGCCGCGTCGCCGATGCGCTGGGCAAGGCCACGCTGCACTGCGCCGTGTCGCCGCTGGTGGCCATGCGCGCGGTCAAGAACAAGGTCCAGATCAAGGCGATCACCGAGGCCCACCGGCGCGACGGCGTGGCCATGGTGCGCTTCCTGCACTGGCTCGACGGGGCCGTGCGCGGGGGCGACGTCACCGAGATCTCGGCCTCGGACATGCTCTGGGAATTCCGCAGCCAGGACCGCCATTGCAAGGACTGCAGCTTCGCGACCATCAGCGGCTTCGGGCCCCACGGCTCGATCATCCACTACAGCGCCACGAAGAAGTCCAACGGCCGGCTGCGGAAGAAGGGCATCTACCTGATCGACAGCGGCGGCCAGTACCTCGAGGGCACCACGGACATCACCCGCACGGTCGCCTTCGGCAAGCCGACGCCGCGCCAGAAGGAGATGTTCACCCGCGTGCTGATGGGCAACATCGACTGCACGCTGACGCCCTTCCCGGCCGGCACCACCGGCCAGCGGCAGGAGATGTTCGCGCGCCGCCACCTCTGGCTGGCCGGACGCGACTACAACCACGGCACCGGCCACGGCGTGGGGCAGTACCTGGGCGTTCATGAGGGCCCGCACAGCCTGAAGAACATCGCGACCCCGCCGTTCGTCGAGGGCAACCTGATGTCGATCGAGCCGGGCTACTACGAGGACGGGCGCTTCGGCATCCGCATCGAGAACCTGGCCTTCGTGACGAAGGACGAGAAGCTCTCGACCGCGGTGCGCACCTGGTACCGGTTCCAGCCGGTCACGCTGTGCCCGATCGACCGGAAGCTGGTGGACAAGTCGCTGATGACGCGCGACCAGGTGGAATGGCTCAACACGTACCACCGGCGCGTGTACCGCACGCTGGCTCCGTCGCTGGGTCGCGAGGAGAAGGCGTGGCTGCTGAAGGCGACGCGCCCGCTGTAGGACAGGGACCGGGATCGGCGCGGCCGGTGGTCGCGCCGTTTCCCGGCCGCAATACCTGAATGCGCGGATGAAGATGGTCCGCATGCGGAGGCGACGATGATCGCAGGAGTTCCCCGCGAATCGAGGCCGGGCGAGCGCCGCGTGGCCCTGGTGCCGGCGTCGTGCAAGGCCCTGGCCAAGGCCGGATTCGAGGTCGTGGTCGAGGCCGGAGCCGGCCAGGCGGCCGGCTTCACCGACGGCGAGTACACGGCGCAGGGCGCGCGCCTGTGCGGTCGCGCCGAGGTCTTCGCGACCGCCGACCTGGTGCTGCAGCTGAACGGGCCCGGCCAGGAGGGCGCCGGCGAAGATCTGGCCCTCTGCCGCGCCGGCCAGGTGCTGGTCGGCCTGCAGGACCCGCTGGGCAACCCGCAGGGCACCGCGGCCCTGGCTGCCCGCGGGGTGACGGCCTTCTCGCTGGAACTGGTGCCGCGCATCACCCGCGCGCAGTCGATGGACGTGCTGTCGTCGATGGCCACGGTGGCCGGCTACCAGGCCGTGCTCGAGGCGGCGGCCCACCTGCCGCGCCTGTTCCCGATGCTGATGACGGCGGCCGGCACGCTGACGCCGGCGAAGGTCTTCGTCGTCGGCGTGGGCGTGGCCGGCCTGCAGGCCATCGCGACGGCGAAGCGGCTGGGCGCCGTGGTCGAGGCCTACGACGTGCGCCCGGCGGTGAAGGACCAGGTCCTGAGCGTGGGCGCCAAGTTCGTCGAGTTCGACCTGGAGACCGCCGGCGCCGAGGACAAGGGCGGCTACGCGAAGGAACAGAGCGCCGAGTTCATCCGTCGCCAGCAGGAGCAGATGCAGGCCGTGGTCGCGCGCAACGACGTCGTCATCACGACGGCCGCCATCCCCGGCCGCCGATCGCCCGTGCTGGTGACCGCGGCCATGGTGGCGGCGATGGCGCCGGGCTCGGTCATCGTCGACCTGGCCGCCGAGCGCGGCGGCAACTGCGAACTGACGCGCGCCGACGAGGTGGTGGTGGCGCACGGCGTCACCATCCTGGGCCCGACCGACCTGCCCAGCCGCAAGCCGTACCACGCCAGCCAAATGTATGCACGCAACGTCGAGACCTTCCTCAAGTCGCTGGCGCCCAAGGGCGTGTTCGGGATCGACACCGGCGACGAGGTCGTGGCCGGCACGCTGCTGACCCAGGGCGGCGACGTGGTCCACCCGCGCGTGCGCGAACTGCTGGGCCTGCCGGCCCTGGCGCCGACGGCGCCGAAGGGGGAATGAGCCGTGGAAATGCTGGTCCTTGCCGTCACCGTCTTCGTGCTGGCGGTCTTCATCGGCTTCGAGATCATCACCAAGGTGCCGCCCACGCTGCACACGCCGCTCATGTCGGGTTCGAACGCGATCAGCGGCATCACGCTGATCGGCGCCATCGTCTCCACGCGCACCGACAACCCGCAGCTGGCCACCATCCTGGCGGTGGCCGCGGTGGCCTTCGCCATGATCAACGTTGTGGGCGGCTACCTGGTCACGCACCGCATGCTCGCCATGTTCAAGAAGAAGAAGGGGTGAGCGCGTGGAACACGCATACCTGATCGACATCGGCTGGGTGGACCTGGCCTACCTCGTGGCCTCGGTGCTGTTCATTCTCGGCATCAAGGGCATGACCCACCCGCGCACGGCCGTGCGCGGCAACCTCCTGAGCGCCTGGGGCATGCTGCTGGCCGTGGTGACCGCGCTGCTGGCCAACGGCCTGTCCTACCAGTGGATCCTGCTGGGCGCCGTGATCGGCGGCGCCATCGGCGCGTTTGCCGCCGTGCGCGTGCAGATGACGCAGATGCCGGAGATGGTGGCCCTGTTCAACGGCTTCGGCGGCGTGGCCTCGGTGCTGGTCGCCGGCGCCGCGTTCGTCGCGGCCGCCGACCCGGGCCTGCAGACCACGATCGCGGCCGGGCTGTCCGGGCTGATCGGCGCCGTCACCTTCTCCGGTTCGCTGATCGCCTTCCTGAAGCTGGCCGAGAAGATGCCCAGCGGCAGCCTCGGCTTCCCGGGCATCAAGGCCTTCAATGCGCTGCTGGGCCTGGCGGCCCTGGCCGGCGTGGCCTGGCTGGCCGTGGACCCGTCGTCGATGCTGGCCTACTGGCTGATCGTGGCGGCCGCCTGCGTGCTGGGCGTCACGCTGACCATCCCCATCGGCGGGGCCGACATGCCGGTGGTCATCTCGCTGCTGAACTCCTACTCGGGCCTGGCCGCCGCCGCGACGGGCTTCGTGCTGATGAACAACGTGCTGATCATCTCGGGCTCGCTGGTGGGCGCCTCGGGCATCATCCTGACCCGGATCATGTGCAAGGCGATGAACCGCTCGCTGGGCAACGTGCTGTTCGCCGAGTTCGGCGGCGCCGCCTCGGGTCCCGCCGCCGACGACGTCTACGGCGGCAAGGTCAAGTCGACCAGCCCGGCCGAGGTGGCCATGATGCTGGACGGCGTGCAGCGGGTGCTGATCGTGCCGGGCTACGGCATGGCGGTGGCGCAGGCGCAGCACGTCGTGCGTGACCTGGCGAACCTGCTCGAGTCGCGCGGCGCGGTGGTCGAGTACGGCATCCACCCGGTGGCCGGCCGCATGCCCGGCCACATGAACGTGCTGCTGGCCGAGGCGGACATCCCCTACGACAAGCTGCGCGAGATGGACGACATCAACAACGAGATCGCGCAGGTGGACGTCTGCTTCGTGATCGGCGCCAACGACACGGTCAATCCCGTGGCGCGCACCGACCCGAAGAGCCCCATCGCCGGCATGCCGATCATCGACGTCGACAAGGCGCGCACCGTGGTGGTGGTCAAGCGCTCGCTGAGCCCCGGCTTCGCCGGCATCCCGAACCCGCTGTTCGCGGCCGACAACTGCCTGATGATGTTCGGCGACGGCAAGAAGGCGCTGGTGGAGCTGGTGGCCGCGCTGAAGGAAGGCTAGGCGGCGGCCTACCTCCCGGGCATCAGGTTGTAGCCGAACCACACCAGCGCCAGGCCCGCGAAGACGTTCAGTCCCGCGTTCAGCCCGGCCCGCAGCAGTTCGTGGTCGCGCAGCAGCGCCACCGTCTCGTAGCCGAACGACGAGAACGTCGTGAACCCGCCCAGCACGCCCACGAAGAGGAACAGGCGCGCCTCGGGACTGAACGCCTGCCGTCCGTCGGCCAGCCCGGCGCCCGCGCCGATCAGCAGGCAGCCCAGCAGGTTCACGCAGAGCGTGCCGAAGGGGAAGTCCGCCAGCGCCGGGTTGCGGTGCACCAGCCCGCCCACGCCGTAGCGGGCGATGGCGCCCGCCGCGCCGCCCGACCCCACCAGCAGCACGTTGACGAGGGATTCCTTCACGTTTGCGCAGCTCCCTTTCCGTTCAGCGCCGCGGCGTCGAGCGCGCGAGCGCGCCCAGGCCCCAGCGGGCTGCGAATGCGTCCAGTTCCGGGCCGTCGGCGCCGCGATAGGCCAGCTGCGTCACGCGCACGCCGCACGGCGCGTCGCGGCGCAGGTCAACCAGCCGGCGGCACAGCAGGGCCATCTCGCGGCCCTCTTCCAGTTTCCGGCGCAGGCCCGCCGCCCCGCGCAGGGGCAGCCGCTCGACGCCGTCCAGGTCGTCGTAGACGGCATCCAGGTCTCGATAGGCACCCAGCAGCGCGGCGGCCGCCTTCGGTCCCACCCCGCGCACCCCGGGCACGTTGTCCACGGTATCGCCGGTCAGCGCCTGCAGGTCGACGACCTGGCCCGCCGTGACGCCCAGCCAGTCGGGCACATCGCCCTCTCCGCGCCACCGGTCGCGCGCCAGGTCGTACAGGCGGACGCCCGGCTGCAGCAGCTGCGCCAGGTCCTTGTCGCCCGAGACGATCACCACCTGGTGGCCCTTCTCCAGCAGGCGGCCGGTCAGCGTGGCGATGATGTCGTCCGCCTCGAAGCCCGGGCTGACCGCGGTGGCGAAGCCCATGCGCGCGGTCAGCTCGCGGCAGAGGTCGAACTGGGGCAGCAGGTCCGCGGGCGGCTCGCCGCGGTTGGCCTTGTACGGCGGGTACAGCTCGTTGCGGAAGGTCGCGACCCCGGCGTCGAAGCAGCAGGCCGCCAGTTCGGGCCGGTGATCCTTGAGGAACTTCTGCAGCGTCATGCCCAGGCCGAACACGGCGTTGACGGGCGTGCCGTCGGGCGCGGCGATAGGCCGCATCCCGTAGTAGCTGCGGAACACGTAGGCCATGCCGTCGATGAGCCAGGCCGTGCTGGGCATGTCGCGGGCGCTTTCGTCGGGGATCCGGCCGCCGGGGCTGTCGCGCCCATGATAGACCAGGGCGCGCGGCCGGGGAATGCCCGAGATGGGTGTCGGGGTCGAAGAGGCGCGCGCGTCCCGTCCGCGCCGTCCCGGCAGCCGAGGAGTCTCGCGGCGCCGCCACACTTGCGCCGGCGCAAGTCCCGGACAGATCAGGCGGACTTCGTGCCACCGCCGCGGTGCGATGCAGGCCGGCGCAACGTGGTCCTGCTCAACTCCAGGCTGCGCGCCCTCAGTTGATCGAGGATCTCGAGCTTGCGCGCGAACGGCAGCGCGGCCAGGTGCGCGCGCTCCGTGCGCTTTGCTTCGAGAATGCGGCGCAGTTGCTCGTTCATGGCAGGTCCCCCAGGAGCTTGTCGGCGTCGAGCACACCGGCTTCGACAAACTGGTGGATGCGCGCCATGTCCTTGGCGCGGCCGGTCTCCAGTGCTATGGCGACCAGATACCCCGCCGAAGAGACGCGGGTCGGTTCGCCATCCACGTCCGTCGCGCAGGCTTCGGCCAGGGCTTCCTCTGCCGGGTTCCGTCGATGGCGGGATGCCCCGGAGCATGCATCATCGATCCAGCCCCTTCCACGGCTCACCGGGCAATTGCGAAAGCAGTTCGGCTTGAACCAGTTGTGCGGCGGTCGCCGGATCGTAGGTGACGTCAGCCGAGACAAGAGGCCGGAGGTCTTCCTGGAATACGGCGGTTCTGAGCTTCGCAGCCAGGTTCGCCTCAAACTCGGCGCGCGATACCGTCAGACCATCGTGAGTCATGTAGCGCTGGAAACACTCGACGATACGGGCGCTCGTGGCGCCACCAGCTCGCAGGGCCACCCAGAGGTCGAACAGGTCGCGTCCCTTCCGGCGCTGGTAGAGTGCGCGCATCTTCGTCCCCAACAGCTCGTCGAGTTGGTACACCGGGAGATTCCCAGCCACGGGTCCAGGGCACCGCGAATCGCGCCGATCAGTTCGCCGATGGGGCCTGCGTGGCGTTGGACAAGGTCGATATCCTCGGAATAGCGCCGTCCCGCGCCGAGGAACAGCTTGTGCAGGGCCGTGCCCCCGCGGAAGACGGCCTGAGCGGCCACGGTCTCCACCGAGAACATCTCGACCAGCGCGCGCGAAAGCACCAGGTCCTGCTCGACCTGTTCGTTCGCGGGCCACGGCGCACGCGAACGCCACGCGGTGATGTTGGCGCGTGGGATCAAGAGTCGGTCTCCAGTTCGAAATTGGGTCGGACGTGCCATCGTACATCGGCCCCGGCGCGCGCCGGCTGCCCGGGGAGCAGCGGGATTGCGCGGGGGTTTCGTGTCTTGAGCCATTCCGCCAGCGGAGCGGCACGGTTGCTTTCGCCGACTGCGTCGAGCAGGTACCCCAGGCGCTGGACATCCGGAAGCTTCACCAGGTGTGCGATTCCGACCAGCGCTCGCCCGTCGATGTGTTCCGCCAGCTCGGCAAGAACAGTGCCGATGTTGTTCAGGTGTCCGGCCGCGGCCTGGTAACGGACCAGGTCGAACGCCGTGGTTTCGGGAGTGGCGACACGCATCGTGCCGGTTTCGGTCTGGATCGCGGTCGTCGGCATCTGCTCGATATTGCTGTTCATCGAGAACCTGATGGTGACCTTACCGGCGCGCATCTCGCGCGTGGGCCGGCTGGTCACGACCTGGAAGGCCATGGGTTGCTGATGGGATGCGCCGTGGATCGCCGCGGCGCTGAGCAGCCCCACGTAGTAGGGTTGCTTGAGGTGGCGCATGAGCTCATCGATGTACCAACTCGCCGGTGGCGATCCCGTCGCCCGATATTCCGGAGGCACGACGACGTAGAACCCGCGACGTGGGGACACGATCTTCCCGTGTTCCTTGAGTCTGCGCAGGGCATGCTGAACCGCGATGGATGAACGGTCGGTCCCGGATTCGGCCTGGGACGCGGTAAAGGTATAGCCGCCAAGCCCTTGAAGCTGCTCTACCCAGCCCGACATGGTGGATCTTCTGGCCATTCCAGCCTCTTTTCCTGCTCTCGTCATCTGCAATCGCATCACAAATACTAGCGAAAGACGCTAATTAATGCAAGCGTAATGACGGTCCGTCATGTGCCAGTTGCCAGGCGCTGCCGGGAGCCCAGCGTAGGCCCAAGCCTTGCCCCGCCTACTGCCTGAACCGGCGCGATCCGCCATGTGCCACGACGTGCGCCGGCGCAAGCGCCGGCCCCTCCGCCTCCCACCGCCGCAAGGCTTCCGGGAGCGCGTGTGCCCGCAGCAGCGACGTGTCACCAGCCGGCGACAGTTCCCGCCCCGCGCGCCTACCGCCCGCGACGCCCGGCAGCTACGCTGCTGCATGAACTGGTACGCGCCAACCTCGAGACCTGGCTGGCCACCGCCGCCGAGCGCGACGAGTACTGCCGCGGCGTGCCGCTGCACGTCGAGGCCGCGCTGCGCAACTACCTGAGGTGTGGCATCCTCGCTCACGGGTTCGCCCGCGTCTATTGCGCCAACTGCCGCCACGATTTCCTGGTCGCCTTCTCGTGCAAGGGCCGCGACCTGTGCCCGTCGTGCGCCACCCGCCGCATGGTCGAGGTCTCCGCCCACATGGTCGAGCAGGTGCTGCCGCGCGTGCAGCACCGGCAGTGGGTGCTGTCGGTGCCCAAGCGCGTTCGCTGGCACCTACGCAATAAACCCGAGGTGATCAGCGGCCTGCTCGCGATCTTCCTGCGCGCCGTCGAGACCACCCTGCGGCGGCGCAGCCCCGGCGCGCCGCCGGGCGCCCGCTTCGGCGCCGTGGCGTTCGTGCACCGTTTCGGCAGCTACCTCAACAGCCATGTGCACTTCCACGTGCTGGTGACCGACGGCGTGTTCAGCGCCGGTGAGGACGGCGAGGCGGTCTTCCACCCGGCGCTCGACCTGGAACCGCGCGACTTCGCCGCGGTTCAAGCCAAGATGCGCCACCGCGGCCTGCGCTGGCTGCAGCGCCACGGCCACCTCGATGACGACGCGCTCCACGTTCTCAATAGCTCAGACCACGCCGGCGGCTGGTCGGTCGACGCCTCGGTGACGATCCCGGGCTGGGACCGCCAGGGCCTCGAGCGCCTGGTGCGGTACTGCGCGCGGCCGCCGCTGAGCCAGGAGCGGCTGGGCCGGCTCAACGAGCAGACCCTGGTCTACAGCCTGCGCCGCCCGACCGCCGACGGCCGCACCGAACTGCTGCTGACGCCGCTCGAGCTGCTGGACCTGCTGGCCCAGTTGGTGACCCCGCCCCGCCTGCACAAGCACCGCTACTGCGGCGTGTTGGCGCCGAACGCGGTGCTGCGCGAAGCGGTGACGGCGTCGGCCGGCCCCGCGGGAGCGACGCTGCAGCTGCTCGAGCAGGCGCGCGCGAGCATGGGGCTGTCGGCGGCCAATCCGGTCGATCCCGAGGCGCCTTCGCCGCTGTCGAACCTGCGCCGCGCCGCGGCCCGCTGCTGGGCGCTGCTGCTGGTGCGGATCTACGAATGCCTCCCGCTGAGGTGCCCGAAGTGCGGTGAGCCGATGCGGATCATCGCGTTCGTGCTGGACCGGCCGCAGGTAGAGCGGATCCTCGAGCACAGGCGGTCGCGAGGGTTTGGCGGGGGCGAATGGTCGTTTGTTTCGACTTCCATGGGGCAGGCTGTCAAGACACATCTCTCCGTCACGCTGACTGTACCAGTTCTGGCAGCCAGCGTCCGCTTTTGACGTTCTCCCGGTCGGGCCGACGAGCAAGATCTGGTGCTTTCCGGGCGGCATTGTGATCCGCAGCAACACGACGTTCCAGCCGATTCGTTCTCCGCGCGTGCGCGGGAACCATCCTTCCGTCGGGGACTCACTGGCCCATCGCTTCATTCGGTTCTGCAGGGGGGCATAGCCTATCCTTGGGGACTCCGGTCGTGCCGGGACCATCGAAACAACGGATGCTCTCCCCCGTAACCTTGGTGTCGGTGGCTGCGTGGATCGCCGCGTGTTGTGATCGCTGACGAGCTCAGGGGCGGCGACTTCCGTTATGTGGGCTGCTTGAACTTGCTCTGGTCGTAGTCCTCCTGATTCCGCCACAGCGCGAGGCTGATCGCCGCGATCTGCCGCGCGATGGTCAGCTTGGCGAGGTTGGGCTTGGTGCCGCCGTCGAGCAGTCGTTGGTAGTGCTGGTAGAACGGTTCGTCCCGCGCCTGGCCGACGACGGTCGTCGCGGCGCCCTTGTAGACGGTCTTGAGGGTGTGGTTGAAGTTCTTGTTGAGCCCGCGTGTCTGTTGGACCGGCGCCTTCACCCACTCGCCGGTGCGGGTCCGTACCCAGTCCGACGAGCTGCGGCTGATCACCGCGAGCCCGCAGTAGGCCCAGAACTGACGCTTGTTCGCGAAGCGGTACGGTGTGACGATGACGGGCAACAGCAGCGCGGCGCGCACTTCGCCGAGGCCTGGGCAGCTCTTCACGCAGCGATACTCGGGGTGCTTGCGCGCCTCGGCGATCATCTCCTTCTGGGCCTGCTTGCGCAGATCGGAGAGGTGGTCGTGCTGCTGGTAAAGGAGGTCGGCCATGGTCATGGCTTCGGCAGGGAGCCGGTCGGTATAGGTCGATCTGCCAGTTGTCGTGTAGACCGCCGACCCGGCGACCTGGATGCCGCGAGATCGCAAGAGACTCTTGATGCGGTTCTGGACGCGCACGTCGTCGGAGACGAGCATCTGATAGGCCTTGGCCAGATAGGCCAGCTGCGTGAATCGGCCGCGCTGCTTGTAGACCTTGCGTGGGATCGCACCGATGCGCAGCATCTCGGCCAGACCGAAGGCGTCGCGCCTGTCGCTCTTCGGGCCGCGGCTCTGCGGAATGGCCGTGACGATGATCTCCTGCACATGCGGCGCGAGCATCTCGTAGAGCCAGCCTGCAAGCGCACCCTCCTCGAGGCAGAGATGCCGCGACTTGGGGATCGCCTCGATGGCCGAGACGAGGGCTCTGGCGTTGGTCTCGACGACCTGGGAGGTGAGCTGCCGACCGCTGGGACCGACGACGGCGACGGTGCAGCTTGACGTGTGGGCATCCAACCCGATATACCTGTCCATGGGCGTTCTCCTCTCCGGCGCTGGGGTTTGATTCGCTTGGTAACGAGATCTTGCCCAAGGCGGAGGGAGAACGCCATCCCGTTGTAGGGGTGGTGGTCAGGAGGGCGGAGCGGGTGTGGAGGGCGGACGCCATGCCCCTATGATGCCTATCCGCCGTGCGCACGCACGCAGCCACCGCGGGTCTCGCCAATGTCAGCGCCCACGACCTGCGGCACACGGCGGCATCCATGGCCATCGACGCCGGAGAGCCGCTACATCGCCTACGGGATCGGCTTGGACACTCGTCGGTGCTGGTGACATCGCGGTATCTGCACACGTAACGCCCGGCGGGTGACCTCCCGGGATGGTGCGGGGTGTCGGTGGACCTCGTTTGAGAACGGCGATCAATTGCGGCGGCCATCACCACCGGCGACCCTGACCCTATGCAAAATCCCATCCATCACGCAGTCATCACGGTCTAGGCACCTCGATCACGCGTCTGATTTGTTGGCAACTGGGAAGGGATTCCAAAAGTAGCGCACAGGCCGCTGGATTTCGCGCATTCCCGCGCCCGGTTCTTGAGTGGCTACATGTCTTCCACGAAGAGGGCAGACGCCGGCCCAACACGACGCAATCGCATCGCTCGCCGATCGCCTACGCCGCAGCCCGATAGTACCGACTGTGAAGCCCGCCCACCATCGGCCGCCTCTGCACCGGCCCCATCTCGGGCGGCTCGACAGCGCGCCCATCCGGCGTATCCTTATCGAGCCCCAGGTGCGTGCGCGATCCATGATAGTACTCGAGGTACCCGCGAAGGATGCGGCGCGCGTGCGCCTCGTTGAACATGATCACGTGGTTCAGGCATTCGCGCTTGAGCGTGCCGACGACGCGCTCGCAGAAACCGTTCTGCCACGGGCAGCGCACGGCAGTCACGATCAGCTCGACGTCCATCTGCTCCAGCGCCTCGACAACGGCATGGCCATAGATCTTGTCGTGGTCGCGCAGCAGGAACCGCGGCGCCGTGTCGAACATGAACGCCTGCCGGAGTTGTAGCGCCGTCCACTCCGCGGTCGGGTGCGTCGTGACGTTGAGGTGGACGATGCGCCGCCGGTCCAGCGATAGCGCCACGAAAACGTACAACGTGCGGAACGTCACGGTCGGCACGGTGAGGAAATCGATGGCCGCCGTCTCATGAAGGTGGTTACGAAGAAACGTCTTCCAGTTCTGCGTCGGCCGCCCCTCGCCGTTTGTGCATGTAGCGGGCGACCGTGGCTTCGCTGACGAAGTAGCCGAGCATCATCATCTCGCCGTGGATGCGCGGCGCTCCCCAGGTGGGATTCTCGGCCGAGATCCGGCGGATCAATTCGATCGCCTGCCATGGCACACGCGGCCGGCCGGCTTCCTTGGGGCGGCTCTTCCACCGCCACCACAGCCGCCATCCTTTGCGGTGCCAGGCGATCACGGTCTCGGGCTTGACCAGCGCCAGCGGGCGGCGCCATCCGGCCCAGATCCGCATCAGGACGACCCAGAACAGCCGGTCCCGCAACCGGAAGGCGGGTCTGGTGTTGCCGCGGCGCAGAACGTTGATCTGTTGGCGCAGGGCCAGGTTTTCCAGCATCAGGTCGTGGCGGGGGCGCAGGAGATCGCGCAGGAGGGCAAAGAGGTTGTTCAGCATGGATACAGAATCGACCGGAGGCGGACGCGATTGAGATGTAATAGGCTGTACGGTAATAAGTTAACACCAAAAAAGGCAACTGCGCGAAACATGCCTTGCTCTGTCCCCTACGAATAAGACATAATGGCCCCACATGTCAACAAGTGCAAACAAAACGTCTGGAACACGATGGCCAAGCAACCCGAGGACCTCTTTCGCGAAAACGGTGGCCGACTCCACATGAGCGAGGCCATCGGCCTGGGCATGTCTCGTTACATGCTCTACGCGCTGAGAGACCGGGGAGTCATCGAGCAGGTGAGCCGGGGGATCTACCGGCTCGTCGATCTGCCTCCGATTGGAAATCCCGATCTGGTCACGGTCACGCTGCGTGTTCCTGGCGGAGTGGTTTGCCTGGTGTCCGCCCTGGCGTTTCATGAACTGACGACACAGGTGCCCCATGAAGTGTCCCTCGCGATTTCCAGGGGCTCACGAACTCCCAGGCTCGATCATCCTCCGCTGCGGGTCTATCGCTTCGGTTCAGAGGCTTTCGCCGCTGGTATCGACGAGCACCATCTCGACGGAGTGCCGGTCCGGATCTACTGCCCCGAGAAGACGCTGGCCGATTCATTCAAGTTCCGCAACCGGATCGGTATGGACGTCGTTCAGGAGGCGCTGAAGTCCTACCGGGCTCGCTCTCGGCCTGACTTCGGTGCTGTGCTTCACTACGCCAGGATCTGTCGCGTCGACCAGGTGATGCGTCCCTATCTGGAGGCGCTGCAATGATGGCCCCCGCGAACATTGCGGCATCCGTCCGGCAGCGCCTCCTGAACCTGGCCCGCGCGGAGAATCGCCCGTTCAACGAGCTGCTCCAGTACTATGCCATGGAACGATTCCTCTACCGCCTGTCAAGATCAGGCCACTCGGAGCGGTTCATTCTCAAGGGTGCATTGGTGCTCCGGGTCTGGAGCTTTCCGGCACAGCGGTCGACCATGGATATTGATCTGCTCGGCAGGACAAGCAATCGCCCCGAGGATGTCAGTGAGATCATTCGGGAGATCATGGACGTCGAGGTCGAGGCAGACGGATTGGTCTACAGCCCGGCATCGGTTCGGGCCGAACGCATCACGGAGGACGCGGAATACGACGGGATCAGGATCCGCTTCGAGGTGCGGCTTGATACGGCGAGGATCTTCATGCAGGTGGACATCGGGTTCGGCGACGCCGTCCACCCCGCGCCTGTCGTCGCCGAGCTGCCGACGATTCTGGGCGACCCGGCACCGCGACTGCTGTGCTACAGCCGGGAGAGTGTCGTCGCGGAGAAGCTCGAGGCCATGGCTCGGCACGGCGAGTTGAACAGCAGGATGAAGGACTTCTATGATCTCTGGCAGTTGTCGAAGCAGTACGACTTCGATGGGGAGACCCTGGCAGAAGCCGTACGGTTGACGTTCGAGCGAAGGGAGCGTGCGCGCTCCCGGTCACTGGCGGCCTTCTCGTCCACATTCATCGAGACGAAGCAGATTCAGTGGGATGCCTTTCGGCGCAGGAGCCGGCTCGGGCAGGCGCCGGATTCGTTTCGTGAGGTCGTAACGGATCTGGAGGCGTTCCTCGGACCGGTGCTCACGAATTTCGAGCCGGCTGACGGACAGCAGGTCAGGCGATGGCGATGGATCGCGGCGAAGGGGTGGGAGGGACGCGAGATCTCTCTATGAGTCCGAAGTGAGGTGCATGCGAGGAGCTAATCCTCTCCGGCCTAGAAATCGTCGCGCGAGACGTTGGCAGCGGCTCTCGGCCTCCATGGAACGAGGGCTATTCTATAACTGTTCGCGGGGTCGGCGGTTTGACCTGACCCCCTAGATCGAGTTGACCGACGGCGTGTTCAGCGCCGGCGAGGACGGGGAGGCGATCTTCCACCCGGCGCTCGACCTGGAACCGGGGGACTTCGAGGCTGTTCAAGCCAAGATGCGCCGCCGCGGCCTGCGCTGGCTGCACCGCCACGGCCACCTCGATGACGACGCGCTCCACGTCCTCGACAGCAGTGAGCACGCCGGCGGCTGGTCGGTCGACGCCTCGGTGACGATTCCGGGCCGGCACCGCCAGGGCCTCGAGCGCCTGGCGCGCTACTGCGCACGGCCACCGCTGAGCCAGGAGCGCCTGGGCCGCCTCAACGAACAGACCCTGGTCTACAGCCGCCAGCTTCGGCGGTGCCATCTGATGACCGCTTCCGGTTGGACCAAACGCGGTGGCCGGCGCTACCCGGCCCACAATCGGCGGAGCAGGACCCAGAATGCGCGATCGCGATCCTTGAATCGCGGCCGGGGGTTGGTGCGCTGCAGGACCAGGATCTGCTGGCGCTGGGCGAGGTTTCCCAGTAGCAGATCGCGGCGGGGGCGCAAGAGGTCGCGCAGGGTGTAGAAGATGAGGTTGAGCATATGATCGGATCGGTTGGTGGAGGCAGGGCATTAGTGGTAACTAGTAGGCAGATAAAGAGGTTGGGTGCGGACTTGCGCCGGCGCAAGTGTCGTGGCGATCCAGTGAATGCCCAAATGCAGGTGCTGCGGTTTTCAACCGGCGTTCACTTCATAGTAACCTTGATTTTTTCAAGTAACTTTTGTCTTGTTACTTGGCAGGCATCTGTGTTACTTTCCCGTCATGAACGCGAGTTTACAGGACAAAGCAGCCACCTACATCCGGGAAATTCTCGGAATTGAGGTCGCATTTTCACCATTTCCGGGCCTGCGCCAGCTGCCGCTCCATATCACGGAAGCCTACGAAATCGGCCATTGCGCGCTGTGGGGCAAGGAATTCCTGGCCTTGCTGGCCCGCGAGGCGGGCCCGATTCCGGCGGCGATGGCGAAGCATTCGGACTGGCTGCACCAGAAAACCGGACTGCGCAGCCTCTTCGTGCTCGAAACGGTCGGTGCCTACGAGCGCAAGCGACTGATTGAGAGCAGAATCCCGTTTCTCGCGCCGGGCCAGCAGCTCTACCTGCCGGACCTCGGACTGGACCTGCGCGAGCAGTTCAGGACACCGCGCCGGACGAGTTTCAAAATCTCACCGGCCGGGCAAGTCGTGGTGCTGGCGTGCCTGCTGCGGCGGATGGACCCACAGTCCGAGTTCACCGGGGCCGGGCTGGCCGAGCAATTCGGCTACACCAAAATGACGATGACCCGGGCACTGGACGAGCTGCGCCAACTTGAACTGGTGGAGTGCCAGGGTGAGCGGCGTTTTGCCAAGCACCACTTCCTCGTCACCGGGCGTGAACTCTGGGAAAAAGTCCGCACCGTTCTGCGTTCCCCGGTGAAGAAGCGCATTTACGTGGACGAATGGTTTCCTGGCTGTGATTTCAAAGCCGGGGAATCCGCGCTGGAGGAATTGACGATGCTTGCTGTCCCGCGACACGCCATATGGGCCATCACCAGCGAGGAATGGAAGAGAATCCGAAAAGAGCCAGGCCTGCACCTCATCCCCAGCGTCTCCAAGGACATGGCTCATGCGGAATTCGAAATCTGGCACTATGACCCGCGCCTCCTGGCGGAGAAACCGCTGGTGGACCGGCTTTCTCTGGCGCTGAGCTTGTCAGACGTCAAGGACGAGCGCGTGGAGATCTCCATCGATAACTTGCTTGGAGGTGTGCCATGGTAAAGGGACTCGACCGCTTCAAGCAGCACTTCGCGGGCTACTCGGACCGCTATGTCCTGATCGGTGGCACCGCCTCCAGCATCAGCATGGAGGAATTGGGAGGCGAGTTCAGGTCCACCAAGGATCTGGACTTAGTGCTTTGTCTCGAATCCCTTGACCGGGAATTTGCGGAAGCTTTCTGGGAGTTCATCCGTTTGGGGGCCTATGAAAGCCGCCAAAAAAGCACCGGCAAGCGTCCGGTGTACCGGTTCCATGGTCCCGAGACTGAGGGATTCCCGGAAATGCTTGAGTTGTTCGCCCGGGTGCCGGACGCGCTTGATCTCAAGGGGTATACCGACATCACCCCTATCCCGGTGGACGAAGGAATATCGAGTCTCTCCGCCATTCTGATGAGCGACGACTACTACGACTTTGTGATGGCACGGCGGACCACGATTGACGGGCTATCCTTGGTCAAAGCGGACGGCCTTATCCCGCTGAAGGCGCGGGCTTACGTCGATCTCTCCAACCGGAAAGCCGCAGGGGAAGTGGTGGACACCAAAAACATCCGCAAGCACAAGAACGATATATTCCGGCTGTTCACCGTGCTGGATCGGGATGCCAAGATCACATTGGCCGCCAACCTGCAACAAGATCTGATCGTGGCTATTTCGCTCATCGCCCAAGACCCTCCGGATCTGAAATCCTTAGGGATTTCTCGTGTCGCTTTGCCCGAAGTGCTGGACGAGTTGCGCGGGTTTTACAATCTGCCAACGAGCCCCGACATACCCTCATGAGCACCAAGGGCACACCCGGGTTGCCCGCAGCAAAGCGCCTGAGCCGAAACCTGTAAGGTAACCGGCTGTCGGTCTGCCCCGCCCATGATATACTTGGACGCGCCGGCCGGGAACGCGCACGATTTGCAGGCCGAATTGGGCCGACCAAGTCGCGGCGCGCCCGGTTCGCGCCGGTCCGATCGCCGGAGGAGCGCCAATGCGCCTGCAGCCCGACCGCAGCCGGCAGCCTGTCGCCAGGCCGGCCACTTACGCGCCGGTGATCCTGCTGGCCTTGCTGCTCGCGACGAGCGCCGCCCGCGCCGCCGACGACATCGCCACCTTCGACGACGGCGCCCCCGCCCTGACCAGCTACCCGGGCCAGGACTCGCAGCCGGCCGCCTGGTCCCTGGTGACCGGCTGGGGCGGCGCCGGCAGCGCGCTGCAGCTGAGCGGCGATACCTGGAAGGTGCTGGCCATCGCCCCGCGCGCGGTCGCCGACACGACGGTCTGGCGCGTGGCGGTCAACGCCGCCGTGAAGGGCGGCACCCAGGCCATCGGTTTCGGCGACGGCGTCCGCGAGCTGTTCTACACCGTGGCGGGGCGCGACCTGCCGACGGCCACCAACTGGTTCACCGTCTACCAGGGCGCGTTCGCGACCGGCGCCTGGGAGCCGTACCTGCTGCCGGTGGGCCGCGACTGGCGCGCGGCATTCGGCGCCGGCGACCCGGTGATCGACCGCGTCTTCTTCGTCAACGAGTCCGGCGCCGGCAGCGCCGGCACCACGCGCTTCGATGCGATCGCCGACGTGACGGACGACCAGCCGCGGGCCCCGCGCGTGAACATCCAGTACACGATCGAGCAACAGCGCAAGCTGCGCGCGGGCGCCTGGGACGTGACCGCGCGCTTCGGCGCCGCCGTGCATGACCCTGATTCCGACGCCTTCACCTGGCTGTGGGACTTCGGCGACGGCCAGGGCAGCCCGCTGCCCGACCCCGTGCACACGTTCACCGTCACGGCCAGCCATCCCTGGACCGTGGGCCTGGTCGTGCGCGACGAGACGGGCCTGGCCGGCGGCGACACCTGCCGCGTGGTGGTCCACGAAGGGCCCGGCGACGGGACGTTGACCGTGAACTTCGTGGGCGACGTCTTCACCGGCCGCGGCTACGAGACCGGCGGCGGCATCATCGCCACCGACGGCATCGAGGCCCTCTTCGCGCCGACGCTGCCCATCTTCGGGCAGGCCGCCGACGTGAACGTGGCCAACCTCGAGGTCAGCTACACCAGCCGCGGCACGCCGCACCCCACCAAGTCGGTGGTCTTCCGCAGCCGGCCCGAGAACATCGCCGGCCTGCCGTTCGCGGGCATCGACCTGGTCACCCTCGGGAACAACCACATCATCGACTACGGCGAGGTCGGCATGCTGGACACCATGGCCGGCCTCGATGCGCTGGGCATCCCGTACTGCGGGGCGGGCAGCAGCGAGGTTATGGCCCTGCAACCGGCCTTCCGCTCGCAGGGCGGCGTGCGCCTGGGCTTCCTGGGCCTGTGCAACCGCACCGGCCGCGAGTGGAACTACCAGCCGTTCCTGGACGCGGGCTGGGACAAGCCAGGCTTCGCCCACCTCCTGCCGGCGCAGCTGGGGGCGGCGATTGACGCCACGCGCCCGCAGGCGGACGTCGTCATCGTGCAGACGCACAGCGGCGCCGAGTACCAGCTGGTGCCGCCGCTGGCCGCCGCGCCGGGCGGCTTCGACGTGGAGGACACCGGCAAGGAGGCGCCCGAGTTCCGCTTCCTCAACGAGCCGACCCCGTCCGAGCGCGAGCTGCGCCGGCTGGCCCTGGACCTGGGCGCCGACGTGCTGATCAACCACCACCCGCACGTGCTGCAGGGCTTCGAGGCGTGGAACGGCAAGCTGATCGCCCACAGCCTGGGCAACTTCGTCTTCGACCTGTCCTACGTCGAGACCATGCCCACCGGCGTGCTCACCCTGGAAGTGGACGCCACCGGGATCACCGGCTACCGCTTCACGCCCGCGTTCATCGACCACTGGATTCCGCGGCCGGCCGTCGGCAACCTGGGCCGCGAGATCCTCGGCTGGCTGGCCGACCAGTCGCGTGCGATGAACGTCGTCATGGTGCCCGACCCGGCGGCGGTGCCCGGTCCGCAGGCCCGCCTGCACCTGTCGCGCGCGGGGCTGGACTCGACGGTCGTGCCGCTGGACCTCGCCTTCACGCCCGTGGAAAAGGACGGCTACGTCACCTCGCCGCCGCTGCCCCTGCCGGCGGACGGGTTCCTGACGGCGGTCTTCGGCGTGACCGGCGGTGGCGCCGGCGGCGGGTGGGAGGTGGCCTGGGGCCGCGAACTGCTCTGGCATACCGGCTTCGAGGACGAGGGCGCGGACTTCTGGGACGTGAACACCGCCGACGAGACGCTCGACCCCGCGGTCAGCCACGGCGGGGCCCGCAGCCTGGCCGTCAAGCGCGACGCCGCGCAGTCCGGCCAGACCGGCACGGACCTGATCGCGCACCTGATGTGCCGCGCCGACCGGCGCCACACGGCCGCGGGCTGGCTGAGGACCGAGAACGCGGCCGCGGCCCGCATCATGGCCCGCTTCTACGGCACGCGGACCACCGAGACGCCGCTGTCGGACACCGAGCTGGGGGCCCGTGTCAACGGGACGACCGGCTGGACCTGGCAGTGGCGCGATCTGGAGACCCCGACAGCGGCCGCCTGGTTCGAGCTCCGCTGCGCGGTCGAGCCGCCGGCGACCGGCGCCGGCACGGCCTGGTTCGACGACCTCGCCTTCATCGAGTGGGATCCCTGGCAGCCGCTGGACGGCACGCTCAAGGTCCCGGCGCCGCACAACCTGCGCTACCTGCAGGTCAGGCGGGCGGGGACGGGCGCGGCCGCCGGCGTGGTCACGGCCGGGCTGACCGCCTACGGGGAAGCGGCCAGCGCCGTGCCGTCCGGCCGGGACGGGGTGCCGCTTGCCGCGGCGCCGGCCCGCCTGGCCTGCCACCCGAACCCGTTCAACCCGCGCACCACCGTCGAGGTGGAACTGGCGGCCGCGGGCACCGACGCCGCGCCGCCGGTGCGGGTGACCATCCATGACCTGGCCGGGCGACGCCTGCGGACGCTGCACGACGGGCCGCTGGCCGGGGGCCGGCGGCACGGCCTCAGCTGGGACGGCGCCGACGACCGGGGCCGCCCCCTGGCCTCGGGCACGTACCTCTGCCGGGCCACCGTTGCGGGGATCGCGGCGCCGGCCCTCAAGCTGGTCCTGGTCCGCTGACCGGACCCGGCGCGACCCCATCGGGGAGCGTTGCGGTCCGGCCTCCGACCGGCGTTGCCCGGCCGCTCCCAAGGGCGCCGGCGTGTTTACTTTCCCGGCCCCGCCGCTTAGTTTTCGCGGACAGGCAACCCACGACCGACGGGACGCCCGGCGACCGCCGCCGCGCCCCTCGTGGCAGCAGGAGAGGCACGCGATGACCATCAGTCTGATCGCCAGGGATCTGCGGGAATCGGCCACGCTGAAGATGAACGAGCGCGTGGCCATCATGCGCGCGAAGGGCGACCCCGTCATCCACCTCGGCGGCGGCGAGCCGAAGAGCCTGCCGCCCCTGGACGCGTTGACGGCGGCCGCCGGCCTGCTCAACTCGGGCGAGGTGCGCTACACGCCGGCCTACGGCACGCCCGACATGAAGGCCGCCATCATCCGCTACACGCACGACCAGTACGGCTTCCGTCCCACGCTGGGGATGGTCATGGCCTCGGGCGGCGCCAAGCAGGCGATCATGTGCGCGCTGCAGGCCATCCTGAACCCGCAGGACGAGGTCATTTTCCCCTCGCCGTACTGGGTCAGCTATCCCGAGATGGTCAAGATGTGCGGCGCGGTGCCGGTGCCCGCCAAGCCGATGGACGGCGGCTACGTGCCGAACATCTCCGACATCACGATGCGGATGTCGTCGAACACCAAGGCCATCATGATCAACAGCCCGAACAACCCGTCGGGCGCCATCTATCCCGAGTCGTTCATCAAGGATGTCGTGGCCCTCTGCGAGAAGGAGGGCATCTACCTGATCATGGACGACATCTACAACCGCCTGGTCTTCGGCGGCCGGCGCGTGACCAACCCGGTCGCCTGCGCTTCGGATTTCGGTAGCGACAACTGCAAGATGATCGTCATCAACGGTGTCTCGAAGGTCTACGCGATGACGGGTTTTCGCATTGGCTGGGCCGTCGCCAACCCGAAGCTCATCGACGTGATGTCGATCATCCAGTCGCACCAGACCAGCGGCCCGTCGGCCCTGCTGCAGAAGGCGGCGGTGGCGGCCATCGACGGCACGCAGAGCTGCGTCGACAACCTGGTCATGACGCTGGAGAACAACGCCGGGGTGATGGTGCGCCGTCTGAAGGCCTTCGAGGGCGTCAAGGTCTGCCCGCCAGACGGCACGTTCTACTGCTTCGCCGACTTCTCGACCTACAACAAGGACAGCACGAAGCTGGCCGAGTTCCTGCTGAACAAGGTCATGGTCTGCACGGTGCCCGGCGTCGAATTCGGCATGGAGGGGCACCTGCGGCTGAGCACCTGCGGGTCCTCCAAGGAGATCACCGAGGGCATCGAGCGCATGAAGTGGGCACTGGACCCCAACTCCCCGAACGAACTGATCATCGGCCAACGCAAGATGGTGAGGGACTGGCTATGAAGAAGTCGTTGAAGATCCCGTCGCCGGCCGACCACCACCGCGGCGAATTGAAGGCGGACTTCGGGCTCGAGAACCAGGGCCTGATGGAGCTCAAGCGCGTCTACTGGAACCTGACCGAGGAGGCGCTCTACGAGGAGTTCGTCTTCCGCGGCGAGGGCCAGATCGTCAACCAGGGCGCCATGCTGGTCGAGACCGGCAAGTGGACCGCGCGCGCCGCGCAGGACAAGTACATCGTCCGCGAGCACGAGACGCAGGACAAGGTCTGGTGGGGCGAATACAACCGCCCGTTGGCGCCCGAGAAGTTCGCCGGCCTCTTCGCCCGCGTGCAGGCCAACCTGCAGGGCGAGGAGATCTTCGTGCAGGACGTCTACTGCGGCCAGGACCCCGAGCACCGGCTGGCCGTGCGCATCATCACGCAGGACGCGTGGCAGAGCCTCTTTGCGCGCAACATGTTCATCTCGCCGAAGAGTCGCCAGGAGTACAAGGAGTTCGTGCCGGAGTTCACGCTGATCGCCGCGCCGCACTTCAAGTGCGACCCGCGCATCGACGGCACCCGCTCGCAGACGGTGCTGGCCCTGAACTTCGCCGACCGCAAGGCGCTGGTGCTGGGCAGCATGTACGCGGGCGAGATCAAGAAGTCGATCTTCACGGTGATGAACTTCCTCAAGCCGCTGGACGGCGTGCTGGCCATGCACTGCTCGGCCAACGTCGACCAGGAACTGAAGGAGCCGGCGCTCTTCTTCGGCCTGTCCGGGACCGGCAAGACGACACTCTCGGCCGACCCCAAGCGCAAGCTGATCGGCGACGACGAGCACGGCTGGTCGGATCGGGGCATCTTCAATTTCGAAGGCGGCTGCTACGCCAAGGTGATCCGCCTGTCGGCCGAGCACGAGCCGCAGATCCACGCCTGCACCCACCGCTTCGGGACCATCCTGGAGAACGTGGTGCACGACCCGTCGACGCGACGCCTGGACCTGGACGACGACAAGCTGACCGAGAACACGCGCGCCTCGTACCCGCTGCGCTTCATCGACGGCGTGCTGGAGGACGGCCGCGTCGACACGCACCCGAAGAACATCATCCTGCTGACCTGCGACGCGCAGGGCGTGCTGCCCCCGATCGCGAAGCTGACGCCCGAACAGGTCATCTACTACTTCATCAGCGGCTACACGGCCAAGATCGCCGGCACGGAGATCGGGCTGGGCATCGAGCCGGAGATCGCGTTCTCGGCCTGCTTCGGCGCGCCGTTCATGGTGCACCACCCGTTCGTCTACGCGGACATGCTGCGCGCCAAGATGGAGGCCACCGGCGCCGCCTGCTGGCTGGTCAACACCGGCTGGACGGGCGGGCCGTTCGGCATCGGCAAGCGCATCTCGATCCGGCACACGCGGGCGCTGCTGAACGCGGCCCTCGAGGGCAGGCTGGACAAGGTGAAGTACCGGCGCGACGAGCTGTTCGGGATCGACGTGCCGGCCACGTGCCCGGACGTGCCCGAGGACGTGCTGGACCCGTCCTCGAGCTGGGGCAACAAGGACGAGTACTGGCGGCGCTACGACGCCCTGGCGGCGCGGTTCCGCGAGAACTTCAAGCTGTTCGAGGATGGGTGTCCGGCGGAGATCGTCAAGGCGGGGCCGAAGCGGCTCAAGGACATCAGGAAGTAGGATCCGTCGGTCCGGTCAGGACCTGGGGGCCCGGCGGTGCCGGGCCCCTTGCTTGTGGGGGGCGGGCGGCGGGCGGTCCAGCCGCGGAATCGGCCCGGAACCGGGCCTTCCGGACCGCCAACCCGCTGAAAGAGGCTGGCCGGTGGCCAAAAAGGCGTCATATTGGGCTGGGTCGAACATCCACGGGCCGCCGGTCAATGAAAATGATCATTGAAGTCTGGCGCTCCCCGACCGATTTTAGGGGCAATCAAAAGCCAACGACGCCGGGATTCCCAAGGGAGAAGAGCAGAATGTCGAATCAAGAGAAGGTGGCCGACTACAAGGTCGCGGACATCGGGCTGGCGGATTTCGGCCGGCGTGAGATCGCCCTGGCCGAGAACGAGATGCCGGCGCTGATGGCCCTCAGGCGCAAATACAGGGCGGAGCAGCCGCTCAAGGGCGCGAAGATCCTCGGCTGCATCCACATGACCATCCAGACCGCCGTCCTGATCGAGACGCTGGTCGACCTGGGCGCGGAAGTGCGCTGGTCCTCCTGCAACATCTTCTCGACGCAGGACCACGCCGCGGCGGCCATCGCAGCTGCCGGCACCGCCGTCTACGCCTGGAAGGGCCAGACGGTCGAAGAGGGCGAATGGTGCATCGAGCAGACCATCCTGAAGAACGGCCAGCCCTGGGCGGCCAACATGATCCTCGATGACGGCGGCGACCTGACGGGCATGGTGCACCAGAAGTACCCGCAGCTGCTGGACGGGATCCACGGGATCACCGAGGAGACCACGACCGGCGTTCACCGCCTGCTGGAGATGCTCGAGACCGGCGAGCTGAAGGTGCCGGCGATCAACGTGAACGACTCGGTCACGAAGTCGAAGAACGACAACAAGTACGGCTGCCGCCACAGCCTGAACGATGCGGTCAAGCGCGGCACCGACATGCTGCTGGCCGGCCGGAAGGCCCTGGTCGTCGGCTACGGCGATGTGGGCAAGGGCTCGGCCCAGAGCCTGCGCCAGGAAGGCATGATCGTCAAGGTCAGCGAGATCGACCCGATCTGCGCCATGCAGGCCTGCATGGACGGCTACGAAGTCGTCTCCCCGTACATCGACGGGATCAACACCGGCACGGCCGCGGGCATCGACAAGGCGCTGCTGGGGACGCTCGACCTGCTGGTGACGACCACCGGCAACGTGAACGTCTGCGATGAGCACATGCTGGCGGCGATCAAGCCGGGTGCCGTGGTCTGCAACATCGGGCACTTCGACAGCGAGATCGACACGGCCTTCATGCGCCGCGCCTGGCAGTGGACCGAGGTCAAGCCCCAGGTGCATCGCATCCAGCGCGACAGGAACGACGCCGACAACTACATCCTGCTCCTGTCCGAGGGCCGCCTGGTCAACCTGGGCAATGCCACCGGGCATCCGTCGCGGGTCATGGACGGCTCGTTCGCCAACCAGGTGCTGGCCCAGATGCACCTCTACGGGAAGAAGTGGGCCGACAAGAAGAGCGAGCCGATCACGGTGACCGTGCTGCCCAAGAAGCTGGACGAGGAAGTCGCGGCCGAGATGGTGCGCGGGTTCGGCGGCGTGGTCACCAGGCTGACGCCGGTCCAGGCCAAGTACATCAACGTGAAGATCGAAGGTCCGTTCAAGAAGGACGACTACAAGTACTAGCGGGTTGGCCGCGCCTGCGCGGCGTCCGCGTCCGACTACCGGGGCCGGGCTCCGAACCTGTCGCGTGCCAGGCGCCGCGCGGGCGCGGTCCCGGCCCACCTTGTCGCATTGCTGCCGTCGGGCGCGCGCGTCGCTGCCCCCGGCGCCCGGAGGCTCGCCATGACGACCGCCGAACGTCAGGAACTGATCGCGCGCTACGCCGCCGGTTTCGCCGAAGTCCAGGCGGCGCTGACCGGCTTTCCCGAGGATCGGCTGACGGTGCAACCGCGTGCCGGCCAGTGGAGCGCCGCCGAGGTCGTGCACCACATGGCCGACAGCGAGATGAACAGTGCCATCCGACTGCGGAAGCTGCTGTGCGAGGACCGTGCGCAGCTCCAGGGTTACGACCAGGATCACTATGCCGTGCGGCTGCGCTACAACGAGCGCCCGCTCGAGCCCGCGCTGCTGGCGTTCCGGGCTGCGCGCGCCACGTCACTGCAGGTCCTCAACGGGCTCGACGAGGGCGATTGGCTTCGTGCGGGTACGCACAGCGAACGGGGCGCCTATTCGATGGAGGACTGGCTGCGCATCTACGCCGCGCACGCCCACCAGCACGCCGATCAGATCCGCCGCATCCTGCGGGAGCTCCGGGCCTAGCGGCCGCTCAGCCGGTTCGTGTCTCGCGGCGTGACGCCGCGAACGTTTTCGCCAGCCGGAACCCCTCGAGGCCCAGCGGGATCCACCAGCCCAGCCGCCGCACCCACAGCTTCGCCGCGGCGGGTGCCACCGCCGACCAGATCGTGAAGGCGCCGAGCAGGGCGCGGTGGCGGTGCACGCGCCGCGCCAGCGACAGCCCCACCTCCACGAAGCCGAGCCGGCGCTCGATGTCGCCGAATGTCGCGCCCACGGCGTTGCGCTGGCTCTCCGAGCGGGCGACCAGCTCCCGGCGACGGAGCGCCAGCTCCTGCGCGCGGCCGGTCATCGGCGGCTCCGCAGCTTCTGCAGGTCCTTGTCGATCTCGCCCAGGCTGGCGTCGAACGGGCGCGGCGTGGCGCGCGCGATGCGGCGGATGGCGAGCCAGCCCGCCAGCGCGACGCCGAGGAACGCGACGGCCATGAGGATCGCCACCGGCACGCGCCAGTTGGCCGGGGCCGCGAGCAGGATGGCCACGCCGACGAACGAGAGGCCGACGATGGCCGCGAAGACGCCCGCGAACGACCATACCAGCACGCCGACCAGTCGGGTGACCTCCTCCTCGAGCTCGGTCGATAGCAGTTCGCCGCGGGTCTGCAGCATCGCCAGGACGCGGTCGACCAGCGAGCGCAGGGAGGCAAACAGGCCGCGCGAGGCTTCCTCGTCGGGAACGTCGTCCAGGCGATCGTCCACTTCCTAGTCCCTTCGGCCGGCGCGCCCGATCAGGTAGCCCAGCCCGGCGGCAATGCCGATCACCAGCCAGGGATTCTCGTGTACGTAGTTGTCCGCCGTGCGCGCGGCGGCCCGCGTGCGCTCGCCGGCGTCGGCGCCGGCTTCCCTGATGCGCTCGCGGGCATCGTTGAGCGTGCCGCGCACGCGGTCACGCACCTCGTTGATCTTCTCGCCGGCCTGGCCCTCGGTGGCGCGCAGCAGCGCCTCGGCGTCGCGCACGACGGCTCGCAGATCCTCGAGGATGTCCTCGGGCGTCACGGGGCGGGCGGTGTCCTTGGGGGTGGGATCGGTCATGGCTCGAACTCCTTGCGATGGCGAGCGCCCGTTGGTCGGTAGCGCTCCGTGCCTCACACGTTAGGTGCGCGGGGAGCGGCCGGCAACGCGAAAGCGCATGGCAACGGGGCATGGGTGACGCGTCGTCACGCGTGATCCAGCAGGAATCCGGCGATGTCGGGCCATGTCGCGAACGACCGGTGCGCGGTGCCGTCGGCGGCGAACGCGCGCGCCAATGGTCCGGTCGCGAAGCGCAGCCCAGGAGGCACCAATCGCGCCGCCGGCCCGTCGGTCAGCGGGCTGTCGCCGGCGAACGCCACCATCGCGTCGCGTGCCAGCGCCGCGCGCACGACGGCGCACTTGTCGATCCCCAGTGCGGGGTCATGGTAGGGCGAGCGGGGATCGGCCTCCATCACCACGCCTCGATCCGGCGCGAACCACCCCGGGTTGGCGTGGATCACGAATGAGAGGTCCAGGTCCGCCAGGATGCGCTCGATGTACCAGCGGCACCCGGCCGAGGCGATCACGATCTCCCAGCCGGCCGCCTGCAGGGCGCGCGCAGCGGCGGCGGCGCCCGGCGGCGGGTCCATGGCCGCGAGCAGGGCCTCGACGCCGGCTTCGTCCGTGCGCAGCGAGCCCAGGACGCCGGCGATGCCCTCCAGCGGCGTCAACTGGCCGGCCAGGAACCGGTCCCACAGGGCGCGCGCGCCCGGCGGGTCGTGCCGCTCGAGCACCAGGTCGAAGAAGTCACGGCGCGTGAAGGTGCCATCGAAGTCTGTCACGAGGATGGGCATGGCAGCGTGTCACCCTGGGCTGCGGGGGGAGTGGGGCCGTGTAGGGCCGCGGCCGGGTCGGCGCCAATCAAGCCCGCTGCGCGCGGCCCTGCAACCGGAAACGGCGGGACCGGCCGCCCTTGGCGACCGGTCCCGCGTGATCCCGTGCCGCCCGGGGCCTAGGGGCGCAGGTCCCCACTGCCCAGCGGTGCCCGGAAGCGCCCGCCGCCGCAGCGGATGTCGGCCTCGCAATTGCCGAGCTCGATCGTGATGTCGCGCTCGACGTGCTCCTCGATGTAGTCGTCGCCGCGCGTGATCGTGATGTCGGCGACCCAGGTGCCGATGAGCGTGCCGGAGATGGCCTGGCAGAGGCTGGCGCGCAGCCGGCTGGGCATGGTCACGTCGATCAGCTCCACATCGAGCGTGCCGTCGAGCGTGCGGGCGAAGCGGCGTGTCTCCAGGGAGTGGCTCGCCTCGCGGTGGTACATGCCGTTGACCACCATGAACTCCTGGTCCAGGCCGGTGATCGTGAAGGTGCCGTTCAGCGCGTTGAGCGTGTGCTCGCGCACCGGTCCGCGGTGGACACCCGTGCCCGACACGATCGCGTACTCGGCGGCCACGGCGGTGTCGCCGTCCACGACGCGGAACTGCTGCGGCTCGCCGCCGGGCCCGAGCAGGCGCAGCGTGAACACGCGCTCCATGGCGTGGTAGGGCACGCCCTCGGGGAAGCCGTGCTGAAGCGCCACGGTGACCGTCCAGGTGCCGGTCACTTCATCGTAGATGGCCTCGCGGAAGCGCTCGCGCACCCAGGTGCTGTCCGGATGCCCGGGCACCAGGCTCTTGGCGCCACCCAGGCCGTCCAGGGCCAGCGCGACATCGTTCAGCTGGTCGGTCACGCCGCCGCTGTCGGAAGCCACATCGTCGGCGACCGCCTGTGCGGCGTCCATGTCGACGGTGGCGGTCGTGTCGGCGGCGGGGGTGGCGGGGTCGTCGTTGCTGCAACCGGCCAGCAGGGCCAGGAGCGCGGCCAGGGCCAGCAGGCCGGCCTTGCGCGAAGCGGAGCGTCGGGTGTTCATCGTCTCGACCTCATGGTTCGGGTTGGGGTGCCAGGGGCAATGGCGAGAGGGTTGCAAGGAGTCTGCCGGTTCCGGTCGCCGGCACGGCCTGCACCTTAACAGGATTCGGGTCAATGACTTGAGCGGATCGGGCCTCGCGGGTGCGCGGCCCCGGGCGTGGTCGCGGCGTTCCCCGGCGTACACGTCGCCCGCTTGCGGGTACGACGTCGGGCCGATTCCCCGTTGCCTGCCGCGTCACGTCCGCGCAAGATGGCCCGCATCCCATGCCGGCAGGGAGGCCCGCGTGTCCATCCGCACCGCTGCGCAACGATTCCGTTCGCCCTGGGCCTTCGTGCCCAGTCTCTTCTTCGCCGAGGGCGTGCCCTACATCCTGGCCAACACGGTCTCGGTCATCGTCTACAAGCGACTGGACGTGGACAACGCGACCATCGCGCTGGTCACCAGCTGGCTGTACCTGCCGTGGGTCGTGAAGATGCTGTGGGGACCGCTGGTGGACGCGCGCGGGACGCGGCGCCAGTGGATCCTTGCCACGCAGGCGATCCTGGCGGTGTGCCTGCTGGGCGTCGCCGTGGCCCTGCGCCTGCCGGCCTTCCTGCCGCTGAGCCTGGCCGTCTTCGCACTGGTGGCCCTGGTCTCGGCCACGCACGACGTGGCGGCCGACGGCTTCTACCTGCACGCGCTCTCCGCGCAGCAGCAGGCGGCGTTCGTCGGCGTGCGCACCATGTTCTACCGCGCGGCGATGATCTTCGGCTCGGGCCTGCTGGTGACCCTGGCCGGCCGCTTCGAGACGCGGCTGTCCGACATCGCCACGGCCTGGAGCCTGGCCTTCCTGCTCTGCGGCGGGCTCTACACCTTGTTCTGGCTGTGGCACCTGGTGGCCCTGCCGCGCCCGGAGTCCGACCAGCCACGACCTCGGGAGGCGACCGCAACGTCAGCAGGCGGCGGTGGGCGCTGGGGCCAGGCGTTCGGCACCTGGTTCACGCAGCCGCGCGTTCCGGTCGTGATCGCCTTCATCCTGCTCTACCGGCTGGGCGAGGCGCTCCTGCTCAAGCTGGCGGCGCCCTTCCTGCTGGATGAGCATGCCGACGGCGGCCTCGGCTTCACCACGGAGCAGGTAGGGCTCTCCTACGGCACGGTCGGGCTGGGGTGCCTCGTTCTGGGCGGTATCCTGGGCGGCTGGCTCATCGCGCGGTTCGGCCTGCGTCGGCTGCTGTGGCCGCTGGCGCTGGCCCTGAACGTGCCGCACCTGGCGTACCTGTACATGGCGTACACGCAGCCGGGCCCCGCGCTGGCGTTTCCCCTGGTGGCGATCGAACAGCTGGGCTACGGCCTGGGCACGACGGCGTTCATGGTGGTGCTGATGAGGCTCTCCAAGGGCGAGCACCGCACCTCGCACTACGCCATCGCCACCGGCTTCATGGCCATGGGGATGATGCTGCCGGGGATGGCCAGCGGCTGGCTGCAGGAGATGGTCGGCTACCGGCACTTCTTCCTGCTGGTGCTGGCGCTGGGCGTACCGGGGCTGCTGGTTCTGCCGTGGCTGCCGCGGTCGGTCTATGCGGAGGATTGAGATGGAGAACGGCGGCAGGCCATGCCGGTGATCGCGACGCGCTCGCGCCGCAGAAACGCCATCGCGGGCGGCTCGATGGAGGCGGCTGCGGAACTCGGCGTGCTCTTCGGCTGCCACAGCGGCGTGTGCGGCAAGTGCGCCACGCGCGTGCTGTCGGGGCTGAACAACCTCTCGCCGCCCACGGAGCCGGAGACGGCGATGGGGCTCGACGCGGGGTGCCGGCTGATGTGCCAGTGCCGCATCAACAAGGGCACCGTGAAGCTGGACCTGGACTAGGCGCCAGCGGGACCTCAGTCGCGGTCGCGGTGCCCGAGCACCTTCCAGAAGCACCAGACCATCAGGCCGGTCACGAAGCCCACCGATGCGAGCATGAACAGCCAGGCGAGGATCGTCATCGCGCACCTCCGGGCCCGTCATCGTCGTCGTCCGGCGCCGGCAGGCGGCCGTCCAGGTCCAGGCCGGCGGCCCGCCAGCGCCTGGCGCCGATCGCCGTCACCGTCAACAGCAGGACAATGGTGATGAGGATGACAGCCCAGGCGTAGAGCGCCGCCATGTTGGGCGGGGAGCCGTCGCTGCCGGTGATCGTGCGCACGTAGCCCGGCACCTTGAGCCAGCAGAACAGGCCGAAGACCACCAGCAGGTACGCGGGCGAGACCCATTTCATGATGAAGGCGACGAAGCGCGGGATGCGTATCAGCGAACCCTCGTGGGCCTCCTTCAGCCCGCGCTCCAGCCCGGTCACCCACGAGAAGCAGATGATCTGCGTGCCGGCGACCACGAAGATCAGGAAGGTGCCGACCCAGAAATCGAGCGTGTCCAGCGCGATCAGGTCCTGGCTGAACCACAGGACGAACAGGTTGCCCAGCAGGCAGATGAAGGCGGTGAAGAGCGTCGCCCGGCCGTTGGTCAGGCCCAGCGTCTCGGCAAAGAACGCCTTGGCCGGCTGCAGCATGGACAGCGAGCTGGTGATCGCGGCCAGGAACAGCATGAAGAACCAGACCGCGCCGAAGAACTGGCCGGCCGGCATCCTCGCGAAGACGACCGGCAGCGCGAAGAAGCCCGTGCTGAAGGTGCCGCCGCTGTTGGCCTGCGTGGCGGCCAGGCCCAGGAACACCACCGACGCCGTCAGCGTGATCATGCCGCCCAGGGCCACCTCGAAGAACCCGTTGGTGGCGCCGGCCGTCAGTCCCGACAGGACCACGTCGTCCCGGCGCCGCAGGTACGAGGCGTAGTTGATGATCAACCCGAAGCCGACGGACATGCTGAAGAAGATCTGCCCGGAGGCCGCCAGCCAGGTCTGCGGATTGAGCAGCATCGCGAAATCCGGGTTCCACATGAAGTTCAGTCCGGACAGCACGTTCTGCTCGGCCGGATTGACGGCGTCCGGCGGCAGGGTCAGCACGCGGCCCAGCACCACCAGTGCGCAGACCGCCATCGTCGGCATCGCCCACAGGCAGAACTTCTCGATGCCGCGGCTCAGCCCGCGGAAGACGAACCAGGCGTTGAGCGCGAAGGTCACGAGCCAGAACCAGACGCTCGCGTGCACGCCGCCGTCCGCCAGCACGCCGTTCGCCGCGGAGAACGTCACCTCGCCGAAGTACGCCTTCGAGGCTTCCACCTGCGCGGCCACGGTCGCACCGGGATCCACGCCGATGCCGCCTGTGGCATAGGCGAACGCGTAGCGCAGGCACCAGCTCTCGATCACCACGTAGTAGAAGTAGATGACCAGCGGCACCAGCACGCCGAAGGCGCCCATGTAGCGGGCGAAGGCGCCCTTGCCCCAGACGCCCATGATGGCCGGCGTGGAGTGGAAGCCCTTGCGACCGCCGTAGCGGCCCATCGCCCATTCAGCCCAGCCGATCGGGATGCCCAGCAGCAGGAAGGACACGAAGTAGGGGATCATGAAGGCGCCGCCGCCGTTGGCCGCGGCGTTGCCCGGGAAGCGCAGGAAGTTGCCCAGGCCGACGGCCGAGCCGGCCACCGCCAGGATGATGCCCAGACGGGTGCCCCAGCGCTGCTTGTGGTCGTCGGGGGAGGCCGACGGCGCGGCCGGCTGCTGGTTCATCCTGTCGTACCTCGTCCAGGACCGGAAGATGATCTGCCGGGGAGGCCGCGCCGGGTCCCGGCGACATGGTGGCGATCCCCGGCAGGGTTGCAGGGGAAGGTACCACAGGGGCGGCCGGTCAGGCAACGGGCCGCTCGGGGCCGTTCAGGTCCGTTCAGGGCTGCGCCTGCCCGTAGTGTTTGAGGAGTCGCTCGACATCCGCCGGGGAGCAAAACAGGCGTGCCCGGCGCACGTCCTGGACCACGATGTCGACGTGGGTCATCACCCAGTCCGCGTAACGGTCCTCGCGGTAGGCGCGGTAGATCTCGTTGTTGACCAGGCCATCGAGGTTGATCACGGTAAATCCGTCGTACTGGCCGGCGACGTAGGCCAGGGCACCGGCATCGAAGGCCCCGATCCGGGCCCCTTCCGGCTTGAGCGCCTTCAGGCGATCCAGGGGCGCGCGGAACTGCTTCTCGGGGCCGCGGGCGCCGAGTTCGATGCGGGTCAGGTAGAGCGGGTACTGACCCAACTGGACGAGCAGGAGCAGCGCGACCGCCACCGACGCGAAGGGCGCGGGGTGACGCCCGTTTCCGGGCGTTGCCGGCACGCTCTGCCCGTGGGAGGCCGCGAGCAGGACGATCATGAGCGCGAAGCAGCCGTGCGCATACCAGGTGGCGTAGCTCCGCCAGACGGTCCCGAACAGCACCGTATGCGCCAGCAGCACGACCACCGGGAAGACGAAGATGGACGCCCGCCACGTCCCGTCGGCCCACCGGCGCCGCGCGCCGAGCGCGAAGAGGAACAGGACGAGCGCCTGGGACAACAGCCCGATGGGCAACGCGAAGCTCCCCCCATCGAACTGCTCGCCGCAAAGGTACTTGGCAGAAACCAGCATGGTCGGGAACAGCATGTGCAGCAACGTGAGCGTCGCCGAGCCGAGGTCACCCCAGCCCCAAGGCAGGCCTCCGAACAGCTCGTGAACCTGCAACTTCACCTGGCCCGAGACCTGGACCAGGCTGCCGAAACGGGCAAGGTTCCAGATGAACCAGGGTGCCATGACGAGGGTTGCGGCGGAGCCGGCGGCGACCAGGCGGCGCCACGCGGCCCCGGCCGGTCCCCGGCCGCCCTGCAGGATGATGCAGGCAATCACGGCCAGGCCCCCTGCCGCGAGGTTGTCGGTGCGGGCAAGGCCGGCCAGTCCGAGCCAGATGCCGGTGGCCGACGCTGAACGGAGCGAGACGGGGGGCCCTGCGTCCAGCCTGTCGAGATGGCGCAGCAGGAACATCAGCATCAGGGTGCTCAGGGACGCCTCGAGTCCCTGCAGCCCGAGCAGGGCCGTTGGCGGCAGGACGAACCAGGCTGCCGCCGCCGTGAAGGCCGCCGTTCGGCCACGATGACGCCTGACCAGGTCATGCAGGAACAGCCCGCTGACGAGGTCGCAGATGACCGTCAGGCTCAGCGCGGTGCGGACCGGCAGCCAGAGGTCGCCGGGGAATGCGCCGAACACCGGCACCACCGCCAGCATCCACAGGGGATGAAAGCCGTTCGTCAACGACAGGCCGTCGAACGTCGGGCCGGCGCCACCGGCGATGTGGCGGGCCGTCACGAAGTAGTAGTACGCGTCGTCGCTGATCAGGTGGGTTTCCGGCAGGCCGAGCCAGACCAGGCCGAGCCGGACGATGGTCGCCAGCACGGCCAGTGGCATCACCGACCGCAGGAAGTCCGTGGCCGCGGGATGCCGAATCATCGAACCACGCGTTCCTGTGACACCGTCCGCTCCCGATCGCCGTCCATAACGACTCGACCGCTGCACAGGGGCGGCGGTCGAGTCATCGTAACACACGGAGGGCGGGCCGCGTCAATCCGCTGCCGGGCTCAGGGGTGCTCGGCGTGCCACGCCGCCAGCAGCTCCTTCTCGCGCTCGGCCGTGATGCCCGCCTTCATCGGCGCGTCCCGGCGTTCCTGCGGGACGGAGGCCCACCAGTCCAGCGTGCCGCGCACCGTCTCGCTGATCGGCCGAAAGCGCAGGCCGGCCTTCACGGCCCGGCTGACGTCGATGAAGGGGTGCCCGGCCTCGGCGCCCGTCAGCGGCACCCACACCGGCATGTCCGACCAGGCGGCGACTTCCTTCTTCTCGAGCCAGGCCGCGTCGGCCCAGGTGAAGGTGGCGTCCGAGCCGGAGACCCGCTGGCAGCTGTCCAGCAGCTCACCCATGGTCAGCTCGCCGGCGGTGCTCGTCGCGTTGAACACGCCCATCGTCCGCTCCTCGCAGCAGCGCACGACGAACTCGGCCAGGTCGCGCACGTCGATCACCTGCGTCATGTCGCCGGGCGTCCCGGGCGCCAGGACCTCGCCGCCGCGCGCGACGCGCACCGGCCAGTAGGTGAAGCGGTCGGTACGGTCCATCGGGCCGACGATCAGCCCCGGGCGGATGACGCAGGCGCGGCCGGGGCAGGCCTTCTCGGCCGCCTGTTCGCACAGCGCCTTCAGGGCGCCGTAGTTCTCGCCCGTGACGTCCTTCTGCGTCTTCGCGGCAGCGATCTGCTCGTCGGTGATCACGGCCACCGGCGAGGACTCGCTCAACCCGCGCTGCGAGAAGTCCGCGAAGACCGAGATCGACGAGATGAAGATGTACTGCCCGATGTTCGGCGCCAGCAGCTCGGCCGAGTCCTTCACCATCCGCGGGATGTAACCGCTGTTGTCCAGGCAGACGTCCCACTGGCGGCCGCGCAGGGCGTCCAGCTGGCCGTCGCGGTCGCCCACCAGGCGCTCCAGGTCCGGGAACATGTCCGCGTTGGTGCGGCCCCGGTTGAACAGCGTGATCTCGTGGCCGCGGGCGCGCGCCTCGTGGATCACCGAGGGGCCCAGGAACGCGGTGCCGCCCAGGATGAGGATCTTCAGGCGGCGCTTGCTGCGCAGGGCCGTGAAGTCGGCGCGGGCGTTGGTGGCGGCCAGGCTGCCGGCGGCGGCCGTGGCCCCGACGATGGCGGTGGTCTTGAGGAAGTCGCGACGCGACAGGGTCATGGCTGACGCTCCGGGCTCGGGGTGGCACGCGTCGGGACGATGGCCGTGGGGCCCCGCCCGGCGGGACGGTGGAAAGGAGTATATACGGCGGGGGCGGCTTCGGGATACACGCTGGCGGAAGACGAGCGCATCGCGGGGGTTCGAATCTCCGCATTCCGGTGAATTCCGTTCCATTCCATTGGTCTAACCTTCATCGCTCACCATAGTGGGAACGCACCACGGCGGTCCGCTGGCGGAGAACGTGCTCATATTCCCTTGCCTCCGGATCTCGAATGCACCGTGACTTCCCAGGAGGCATCATGCACACGCAACCCAAGTCGCGCGTTCTTGCGTTCCCGATTCCGTTCACAATTTTATCCTTCGTCGCATTTGTAGTACTTGCATGCGCATGGTCGGTCCCCATGGCCCGTGCGGGTCTGACCGACGGCCTCCTGGGGTATTACCCGTTTGATGGATCCGCGGCCGACGCCAGCGGCCAGCAGCCAAGTGGCACCGTGACGGGAGCCACACCTGCCACCGGACGCGACGGAATCGTGGGCCATGCCTACTACTTCGATGGGATCAATGACAATATCAATCTCAATTTCGGTTCCGCCCGAAGCTATCCAAACCTATCCTACAACCTCTGGGTCAAGAGCGACGCGCCTGGATCCGGGTGGGGAGCGACATCGCAATGGCGAGGGGGCAATTTCATCGCGGTCTACCAACCGGCCACCGCCGGCCTTTTCAGGATCTTCGGCAGTGATTCCGGCGTCAGTGCCCCGGCGCGATTGAGCATACAGGTCATGGCCCGCGACATGGTAGTCAACCTGCGGAGCGATGACGGCGCCTGGCACATGCTCAGCCTGACGTACGACGGTGCCGTCGCCCACATCTACATCGATGGTGACTTGCTCAATTCCGTCGCCGTGACCGGCATCGTGGAACCCACCTACAACTTCCGCGTCGGCTGTCGCGAGAACGACTCGGTCACGCCTGCCCTCAACGAACACGTTCGCGCCACGATCGATGACGTGCGCATCTATGACCGCGCGCTGACCGCTGCGGAAATACGGCAATTGCTCGCACCCTATGTGAAGGTAACCGTGAGCGCCATGGAAACCGGCCAGGCGCTCCAAGGCGCGACGGTCCACGTCATGAGCCAGGACGGCACACAGCGCACCTTCGCGACGAATGAGAGAGGTGGGCCGGGGTTCCATCCGTGGGCTACCGGTTGGTACACGGTATGGGCCAGCCACAACGGGCATGAATCGACGCGCGAGGCCGTCTTCGTGGACGGATCCGCTTCGCAGGAAGTGTCGATCGAGGTCGCTGCAACAAGGGTGGTGACTGTCCGGATCGACGATGCCTATGCCGGTCTGCCGATTGCCGGCGCCGATGTATCGCTCATCAGGGCCGCCACCGGCGAACAGGTCACCTCCGACGTCACCAACGACGATGGCCTCGTCCAGCTATCGGTCGTTGAACCGGGAGACTACTACGTCTCGGCCACCAAGTTCGCGCTCACGGGCCCCTTGACCGGTGAGGCCATCTACCGGCCGGGCAGCACGACATCTTTCACCGTCTTGGCTGACGACGTCTCGATCGAGGCACCGACTCTGTCCCTGGATTCGTGCGTCGTCGTTCTGGTCCACGGCATTGCCAGCGGGCCGTCGATCTGGGATTGCGGCGACCCCGGACTGGCGGGCTACCTGTCGGCGAACGGCTTCGCCGTAGCACACGATCTGCAACTGGGCCATTGCCTCGACGATCTGTGCGGGTTGGACGGCATCCGACAGCAAGCGCGGCAGCTTCGTACCTACCTGGAGCATCTCGACGTCAGGACAGTGGATATCGTCGCCCACAGCCAAGGGGGCCTGACGAGTCGCTACTACAATGAGATGTTCGCCATCGCGCCGGTTTCCGTGCGGAAGCTCGTCACGTTGGCGACGCCGCACCATGGCAGCCCTCTCGTCCTTTCACTGGCCGGCGTCTATGCGCTCCTGCAGGCGGCACTGAATCCGCAACCGGGAGCGCCAATCGCGATTGGTCGCGACCTGGTGGAATTGTTGACGTCGCATCCGGCGCTGATCGACCTGATGCCGAGCAGTCCGTTCATGCGCGAACTCAATCGAGGAACTGCATCGCCCTGGGCGCCTGACTGGAGCGGCCTATGCGGTTGGCCCGCACCGCCACCAGAAGTCAGACTCAACGGAAGCACGCGGTATTTCGCGATTGCCGGTGATCCTGGTCAATCATGGCTTGGGCCGTACCTGTTGACGGCGACTCTTCTTGCGGCACCGCCGTGGAACTGCCTCGAGAACGACGGAGCAGTTCCTCTCGTCTCGGCCCAGTTGTCGAGCACGGCGCCCAATGTGGAGAACCTCATCATCCCGAACGTCCATCACAAGCGAAGCGCCAGTCTCGGTGTTGTCGAAGACCCGAACGTGTGGGATGTCGTCAAGGCGCTTCTGACGGACGACGATCGTGCGATGGCGACGGCGGCCATCGATCCGGCCGCGAGCGTCGACGTGGCTTCATGGCGCTCTCTGGACGCAGGCGTGCTTTCACTGACGCCAGGCGTGGAAGCCGTGGCCACGATTTCCAGTGCAGCAGCCGACACGTTGCGATTCTCCTATCTCTTCAGATCGGGATCGACGTCGGCCTTTCTGAGGACGCCCACTGGTCAGGTTGTCGACGAGGCTGTCGCTGATGTCGACCCGCTGATCACCTGCGAAACGGACCCCGAATCCGGTCTCATGTCCTATCTGGTCGCCGCTCCCGAAGCGGGAGCATGGCAGGTGTGCGCCCGTGACGATCACGCGACTGTCGACTACGGCATCGTCTACCTTGTCGACGGCGTCAATGCCGTCGCGATGAACGCCATGCTCGAGCCCGATGTCGATGGCACGGGGAATGAGCGCGTCGTCCGCGCTGCGATCGAACACGGCGCGCACTCGGCGGTACTCGGTGCGACAGTGGCCGCCGAGCTGACGCTCGACGGCGTTTCCATCGCTTCGTTTCCCCTCCTGGATGATGGGTTGACCGAAGGCGATACGGCCGGCGACGGCGTCTACAGCGCGGCCTTCGTGCCCCTCTCGGAACCGGGCAACTATGAGCTTTCCGTCGTCGGTCGCGGCGATGCACCGACGCCCTTTGAACGACGCGCGACCTTGGGGTTGATCCAAGCGGTCGCAACCGACTTGCTGATCGATGCGGGATCCCTGGTGGCGACCTCGGAGGGAAATCGCATCGGATCTCCGGTGCGTGTCGAGGCAACGGTCCGCAACGCCGGAACTTCGGCTCGCCTGGCCGAGATCCTGATTGTCGCCGAAGGGTCCGGGTCGGAGTTGCTGCGCCGGAGCGTCTCCATCGCCGCCAATTCGACCTGCGACGTCACCTGTGAGGACCTGCCGTTGCATCCTGGCCCACGGTCCTATCGCTTGATGGTCATTCCGGACGATGGCGCATCGGAGCTGAGTTGGGAAAACAACGAGGCGTCGGTACAGCTGGAGATCTTGGAGGTGTCCGGAGTGCCACTGGGTGAAGGTGATGACCCGGACAACGACGGCCGCGCGATCGACGTGCAAACGCTCGGGCAATCCGTCGTCGTTGTTCCCAATCCCGCGAACCCGCGCATCGGTGTGGAATACCGGGTGCCGGCGACGGCACGCGTTTCGGTCAGGCTCTACGACGTTCGGGGCCGTCTTGTGCGGGAACTGTGGTCGGGCCAGCGCGTGGCGGGACACTACCGTGAGGTATGGGATGGCTTGGGTCGGAACGGTGATGTGGCAGCCAGCGGCGTGTACATTGTACGCGTGAACATTGGCGGGACCGATTTCACCAGGAAGCTGAGCTTGCTGAGATAGGGCGACGTGACCGGTCACATTCGTCCACGGAGGGTGCATAGTCGTCACGTCGATGCGGCTTGCACCCTCCGCGGTCTTGTCGCGCGCGTCGCCACCGGAGATCGGCCGCTCCGTGGATCGACTTCTTGGCGCCGCGGCGCGGCGGTTGAGACGGAGATCGCGTGGCGGCGCGGTCGGAAGCAGCGGCGCCACTGTCCCGCCGCGCCATGCCCGACTTCGCGCGCCCGAGGCAGGCGCGCCTTCCTCGGCAACGGCCGATCGGTCGGCTCTGCGATCACTTGACCAGAGTGGCCTTGGACGTGACCGTCTCACCTCCAGCCCGCAGACGCACCAGGTAGGTGCCCGCGGCGACGTCCTGCCCGTCGTCCGTGCGGCCGCGCCAGTCCAGTGTCTGGCTGCCTTCGGCCAGGCGGCCCTTGAAGACCGTCGCCACACGGCGACCCTGCAGATCGTAGACGAGCAGTTCGACGTCGAGCGGTCGCGGCAGGGCGAAGCGGATCGTCACCGCCGGGTTGAACGGATTGGGATAGACGGCGCGGATCACCGGGCGCTCGGGCAGGTCGGAGTTCTCGTCCACGCCGGCAGCGTCGTCGACCATGCTCGGCACGCCCACGCAGTCCAGAGCCATCTCCAGTCCGTGGCTCGGCGCCAGGCGGATCTGGAAGTCCGGCGCCGGCGCCATCAGGCCCAGGTGGATCTCGTAGCGACCGGGAGCGGCGATGGGGATCATCACGGCCGTCGCGGTCTGTGGGCAATCAACGAAGAGATCGCCGGGTTGGGCGACCTCGACCACGTCCACGATGAAGCCGAGTTCCTGCCAGTGGTGGTTCCAGACCGGGATCTGGCGGGTAAGCCACAGCTCCTGGCAGCCGGTCGTCATGCCCAGCCAGCCCGGCATCTGGCTCAGGTCGGCGCCGATGTCGGCGGCGACCATCACGCTGGGCGCCGTGATGAATCGGAACTCGGCGCTCGAGCTGTCTGACCAGCCCATCGAGAAGCCGCCATAGTCCTCCGGATTGCCGGGCGTGGTCTCCTTGCCGGAGTTGGCGACCATCCTTAGACCCACGCTCCACGGCGAGTAGCCGAGCCGATAGGGCTGGCGGTCGTCGCAGTGGACGACAACGGTCAGGGTCCTGATGGTGTCGGCGTTGGCTATCTTGCGGGTCTTGCCTCCGTTGTCGTTCCATTCGGTGAACTTGACGTCCTTGGCCGGATCATCGGAGCGGTCGCGCGTGTAGACCGTGACGTTGCGGCACCACCACGTCGACGAGGGGAAATCGATCTCCAGGGTCTTGCCGGGCGGGATCACCCGTACGAATTCCTGGCAGTAGCCGCCGAAGGTCTCGCTGGATGGTGGCGGCGTCGCGCCCGTGTCCAGACTTTCGCTGACCACGCCGTCAATGAACGCGTGGTGTTCGTACGTGACGCCGTCGGCGTGCTTCCACCGGCCGCCTTCGCCGGAGATCTCGACGGCACCGTTCGGGGCGCTGGTCAGCCAGTAACGCTCCTCCACGACGCCGCTGTCGTCGCCTTGTTTGGCATCGTGCTTGATGTCGATGTAGGGAGCGCCGAGCACCGTGCCCGCCCCGGTCAGCACCACCGAATGGCCTCCGTTGCGTCGCCACTTGCCGGAGGCGTCCTTGTACCAGTAGCCGTAGTTGATCTCGACGTCTTCCTCGTCCTGCGTCTCGCTCTGGATCCAGGCGAGGCCGGGCCAGGTGCCCTCGGGTCCGCCGTCGGTGTCCTCGGCGCTGGAGCGGCCGCTGCTGCTCTTGACATTCCCGTTGGAGAACTTGTTCTGGATTTTCACCTTGATGGGCAGGCCGTGGGCTTCAATGAAGTCGAGCTTGGCTCGGGCCTGCTCCTCGGTCGTTACGCCATCCCCGGGCTTGCGGTTCATCAGGTGGCTGAACTGCGCGAAGATCTGGCGCTGGTCGCCGGGGAACGTGATTTCGTCGTGCTTTCCGTCCAGCCACATCATGCTGTTGGTGGTCGAGGCGGCGACGCAGCCGGCGCCGTCCATGGGATTGGTGGCCTCGTTGAGCGGGATGTTGGGCATATTGCAGCCGATGGTGCTGTAGGTCACGAGGAACGGCTCGGCAGGCGAAAAGGGTTCACGCCAGAGGCCGGAGGGATCGGGCCAGATGTACTCACGTTCGGACAGGTCGGGCTTCGATCCCTTGGCGTCGACAACCTGCCGCAAGACGGGCTGGTCGTAGAGCAGGGGCACGGTCTGCGCCCACAGTTCGCCAGCGGTCTCGGTTAGCGGCGAAGCCAGGACCTCCCAGCCGAACTGGATGTTCATGGCCGTCATGCCATACTCGATGCCAAGCCATGACAACGGCAGCCGCACGGCGGTCTCGGCCAGCGGCGGACCCATCTGCTGTGAGTACAGCGGCATGTTGGCCACGAGCCAGACCGGGTCGGGGGTCAGGCCGGGAATGACCGCGGCGAGATTCAGGTACCCCACGTCAAGGTCCTTGCCGTAGGCCACGAGCAGCGACCCGACATCATCGGGTTCACCCGGACCGGTTCCTTCTTCGACCTGGTAGACGAGCTGGCGGAACTCCATCACGTGGATCGTGGCACCAGCGGCATTGGTCGCCCAGCAGGTGACGAGGAAGCAGGGCAGGAGTAGGCGGGCGGCGCGCTTCATGTGCGAATCCCCCTTCGAAGGCCGGGCGAGTCGCTACCTGCCACCGGGAATCATAGGTCCCCGGTAGGAACTATCTGGTAACGTCGATTCTATCATGGGCAGGGGGCCGGGTTCAACGCGGGAATCAGGGAGAACAGGACTGTAGGCTCAACGACCCGTCCCCGGGCCGGGCACGATCTCGACGGCACAACCCCAGAGATCCGTCGCGCAGGAACCTGAAGCAGACGAATCGTGGATCGTCCGGAAAACCACCATTCGACATGGTATCATCGAATCGGGAGTGCGCTCGATGAAGCGCGCATGGGCGCTACTGGTACGAAGGAGGCCGTCATGTGGTGGTTGGTCTTCGCGACGGTGACGTTGGCGAGCACGGGTGTGGCGGTGCAGGTCGTCGCTCGGGATGAGGCACCGGTGTCCGGTTTCGGCGAGGTGGCGACACGGGAGATTGTCGACTTCGACACCTATCCGGACGGCTCACCCGTCCCGGAGGGTTACACCGTGCACGATCAGTGGAGCAGCCTCGGCGTGGTGTTCACCATGGGGGACTCGTCGCGGGCCGTGTACGCCGTCCCGCACATGTGTTCCCTGTCTTCTCCGAACCACGTCGGCGGAGATCCCGCCGTCCTCGCCTGGTTCGTGGATCCGCTCACGGGGGCTCCGGCGGTGACCGACTTCGTGGGAACCGCCCAGGACAACTGTTGGGGACCGGGAGAGGGAATACTGATGCAGGCGTTCGACATCCACGGCGAACTCCTGGCTGAGGCGTGGAACGAAGGCTCCGGAAATCTGGTGACCTTCAGCTTCCCGGAACCTGTCGTGGCGATGATCCGAATGAGGGAGGTCCTGCAGGGCATCGACAACTTCACGTTCAACATCCCGGTCCCGGCGGGGACGGTGGATGCGCCCGGCGTCCCCGTCGCGGGCGGCGCCGCGCTGCGCCAGAACTACCCAAACCCCTTCAACCCGCGGACGACAGTGAGCTTCACGCTGCCGGCCGCCGGCCATGCCTTGGTGACCATCCACGATGCCAAGGGCCGGCTCGTGGCCCGCCTGGTCGACCAGCCGCTGCCTGCGGGTGCGCACACCGCCGACTGGGACGGTCAGGACGCCTTCGGCGTGCCGATGCCGTCGGGCACCTACTTCTGCCGGCTGACGACGCCGTGGGGCGTGGAGACGAGGAAGATGTCGATGCTGCGGTGACGGCCCGACACGCGAGGGCCAGGACAAGATCAACCCCGCTACCCTGCGGATGCTGCCCCGTGGCGCTCGCAACGGTGCGTCGATCGCCCGTTCGGCCGCAGACCTGCTGGCTGCGGTAAGTGGGCGCGAAGGCGCGGTCGTCGGGCGCGAGCAGGGGCACGTGCTGGGCGATGAACTGCTCGGCCATGGCGCCATCGCTGACGAAGCGTGCGTCAGTCACCTGCTTCGTCGTCAAGCGATCGATGCCGCAGGTCGAGTTCATGAGACCGACGTCCAGGAAGAGAAGTGACGCCTGGTCGTCCATGGGGCCGCTGCCGATCAGGTGTTCCGACACCGACAGGGTCCGCACGGTATCCCGTGAGACGAAGATCGCATCCGATTCCGGGAGCCGTTCGCGATCGACCTAGGACCGCTTCCGCCCGAACGCCGGGCAAAGAGGCGGACGAGCGTGGACTTGGCCACTTGGCGCGCACCCTGGATGAGCAAGGGCCTCCGAAACCCGGCCTCGATCCACGACCAAGGTCAATCCATGTGCATGTCCCATGCCGGATGATGGGCGCCACGTCCCGGAAGCGGATCTGTGCCCGTCAGTGGCCCGCCGGCACCACGGCGTCGCCCCGCCCGCCCGCCAGGTGCACCGTCCGCGTCGGGAAGGCGATGGACAGCCCCATCCCCTCGACCAGCCGCATCAGCTGCAGGTTCACCTGCTCGCGGATCTCCAGCGCGCGCGTGAACTCGACCGGCACCGTGAAGTACTGCACCAGGATGTCCAGGCTGGAGGCGCCGAACTCCGTGAAGCGCACCAGGATCTGCTCGGAATCGACATCCTCGCGCGCGCGCAGGAGCTCCGTGATGCGCGCGACCAGTTCCTCCATCTGCGCCGCTGACGTGTCGTAGGTCACGCCCAGCGTGAAGCGGACGCGGCGCTGCGGCATCAAGCTCTGGTTCTCCACCGTGGCGTTGGCCAGGTTCTGGTTCGGGATCGAGACCACGGTCTTGGCGATCGTGCGCACGCGCGTCGAGCGCATGCCGATCTCCTCGACCGTGCCCTCGCCACCGTCGAAGGTGACGAAGTCGCCGACACGGAACGGGCGGTCGAGCATGATCATCAGCGAGCCGAAGAGGTTGGCCAGCGCGTCCTTGGCGGCCATCGCCAGCGCCAGGCCGCCGATGCCCAGGCCGGCCAGCAGCCCCGAGACCGAGTAGCCCAGGTTCTGCGCCACCAACACGAACCCGAGCGTGGCGATGAAGACCTTGGCGCCCTTGCTGGCCAGCGGGACCAGTTGATCGTCGAGCTTCGACTCGGTCTTCGCCGTCATCTCGCCCAGGAGCGTGGCGCCGGCGTTGACCAGCCGGAACGCCGTCCAGGCCACGAGCAGGATGCTGACCAGGCGGAACGCGCGGTCCACCTGCGGCAGCCATGTCCATTCCGGCTGCAGGGAGACGAGGTAGCGGAGGCCCAGGAAGACGCCGACCAGCGGCAGGATCACGCCCAGCGGCCTGGTGATCGCGACGACCGCCAGGTCGTCGGCGTGCGATTCGGTGCGCGCGGTCAGCCGTGCCAGCTGGTGCGTGATCACGAAGCCGACCACGAGCTTCGCCACGAAGCCCAGGAGCACCAGCGCCAGCCCGATGCAAACCTGGTACATGGTCCACGGGCCGGCTGTCTGCTGCAGGAAGTCGCCCATCGTCGCTCCTTACGGCCGCGGCGCCGGTGCCGCGGGCGGATCGCCCCTCAGCAGCAGATGGCTGCCCCGGGTCAGTTCGTCCAGGCTGCGGCCCGTGCAGGCGCACAGCAGGTTGAAGTAGAGGTCCTGCAGGCCACCCACCTCGTGCCGCGAGGCGCCTTCGGCCAGCAGTCCCACCGTCCAGTCGGTGAACGCTTCGCGCTGTTGCAGCGCCAGTTCCAGGGGGATCGGCATCAGGCCTGCGTCGCAGGCGAAGGCGAGCGACGGACCGCCCAACTGGGCGGCGCGCACCAGGTGATCCCGGCCGCGCTCGAAATGGCCGAGGCCGATGTCCGTCAGCGCGGCGTACATCGCCGCCTGTCCGGTGCGGCCCCACGGCAGCAATCCGGTGCCCGTCTCGACCAGTACGACCGCGCTGTCCGGCGCCGTGACCAGTCCGTTCGCCCAACGGCCGTGCACGCCAGCCGGCAGCATCAGCGCCAGCCCGAAGTCTCCGCCAAGCGCCTCGTGCAGGTCCGAGCGCCCGGCCCAACGCTCTCCGAATTGCCGCGCGCGCTCCAGCGCTCCCGGTCCGGCCGGCACCTGCAGCAGCACCACCTGCCGGACGGGCGGCCCGTCGGCCAGGCCCGCGACGGTGCCCAGCACTTCCCTGGCCTCCCATGACAGACTCGTGGCGCGCACGAGATCGTCGGCCGGCAGCCCCAGTTCGTTGCGGCGCTTGATCACCGTGTTCGTCGCGAACAGGCCCCAGGCGGTTGACGCGACCAGCACCGCGGCGATCGCGGCCCGCGGCCGGGGCAGGCGTCCCGGCACGAGCGACGCCAATGTCAGCGCCCAGCCGGCGACCGCGAGGTATGCCATGTACGGCGCCAGATGGTGGCGAAGCGGGAGCAACGGCGCCAGCGCCAGCAGCGAGGCGGCCAGAGCCGTCAGCGCCAGCCGACGCCCGCGGCGCCAGGCGACCACGCCCCACGCGAGCCAGGCCGCCAGCAGCAGGGCGCCGCTCGCCAGCGCCGTCGTGTTGGCGCGCGCATCCACCACGGGGCCGGGCAGCGCCAGCCAGCGCAGGGCGAACGAGAGGTTGGCCGCAGCCGTCGCCGCATTGCCCAGCGCGTAGGGTGCGCCGGGCCCGTGGTCGAAGTGGCGGGTGGCCAGCACAGCGGCGCCCAGACCTGCCGCCGCCGTGGCGGCGATCGCCACGACGACGCCGACTGTCCGCCGACCGGCGGGTCTGCCCGCGGCCGGCGTCAGGGTCAGGGCGCCGAACAGAAGGGCCAGTCCGAGCCCCGGCTCCTTCGCCGCCAACGAGCCGACGGCCGCCAGCACGGCGCCCGCGAGTTCCCTCCGGCCTGGCCCGCCGGCGCTCTGCCGGCCGGCGCGGAGCCACCTGTCGACGGCCAGCAGCGCCAGGGCGGCAGCCAGCAGCTCCTGGATTCCCGCTGCCCAGTACAACGGCGTGAACGCCAGGGGCGAGGCGGCGAAGACACAGCCGGCCACCGCGGCCGCCGGTTCGCCCAGGCCGCCTCGGCGGGCCAGGCGCGCCACCAGCGCGGCCGACGCACCATGCAGCAGCAGGCGGATCCAGGCGTGGGGCAGGGGGTCCAGCCCGAACAGCGGCCAGGTCGCCTGCCAGTAGAGGTGTTGGCTGAGCCAGCGCGCCGGCACGCCGGTCGGCCCTTCGCTAAGGCCGGCGGCGCGCGCCAGCAGGCCCCAGTCGTCGCGGCACCACCAGGCGCCCAGCACGGGCAGGTGGCCCAGGATGGCAGCCAGGAAGGCCGCCGCCGGCGCCGCGGTCGGCAGGCCGAAGCGGCGGACCGTGGCGGCCCGGGGCGTTGCGGCGTCGTCTGGAACGTCGCCGGCGGGAACTGGGGGTGTCCGGGCAGGTTCGTCGATCACGGCGGCTCCGGTCGGGGCGTTTCGACCGGGCATGGTAACCAATTGCGCGGGGTTTTGAAACCCGAACCCGTTGCTGCTATCATGGCCGGACCGTTCCCGCAACCGCCGCAACCACCGCCTACCAAGGATGGCCGACGATGTCCGCTGCGCGAACCCTGCCCTTCGTCTTCCTCGCGGTCCTGGCGGCCGCCACGCTGTTCCCCCTGGCTGGCTGCGGTTCCGAGCCGCCAGCGCCGGGCGCCGTCGCGATGGACGCCGCACAGCACGAAGCCTGGGAGATCGCGCTGGTGGAGATGCGGATCGACAAGAACGAGGAGTTCTCCGACCCGGAGCGGACACCCCTGCCGGCGGAGAAGCTCCCCGGGTTCGAGGGCCTCAACTACTATTTCCCGAAGCCGGAACTCCGCTTCCGGACGCAGTTGCTGGCCGAGGCGAAGCCAGACACCGTCAGGCTGGCCAAGCGCAAGGGCAACGACGTGCGCTACGTGCGCCGCGGCACGGTGGCCTTCTCGCACGCCGGCAAAGTGCATCGGCTCGGCGTGTTCGCGCCGGTCGATCCTGGCGCGGACGGCCATCTGTGGCTGCCCTTCTACGACGCGACCTCTGGCAAGGAGACGTACGGCGGCGGGCGCTACCTGGACCTGCGCAGGGATGCCGACGGGCTCATCGACCTTGACTTCAACTACGCGTACAACCCGCTGTGCGACTACAATCCGGACGCTTTCAACTGCACGCTGCCGCCGCGCGAGAACACGCTGGAATTCGCCGTCGAAGCCGGCGAGAAGCTGTTCGCGGGAGACCACTAGTGCGCGTGCGCCGCGGGTACGGAGGGATGGCAGCCGCCGCGACGGTCGTGATCCTCGTGGCGCTGGCGGCCGGTACCGCGCAGGCGGCCGTTTGGGAGGCTTCCGCCGGCTGGGCCCTGACCGACGTGGGCCTGCACGAGGACCGCGGCGGGCTGGTGCTGGGAGTCGGCGCGCGGACGTCGCTGGCTCCGGTCGGGGTCGATCTGGTGTACGCCCTCGAGTACGTGCAGAAGCGCGGCGCCCAGCCGACCTGGTTCTCCGACCCGGTGACCGGCTTCCGGCTGACCGACGCGGAGGTGACATTGCATGTCGCCCAGCCCGTCGTCATGCTCGAACTGGCTGCCATGCCCTGGTTCTTGCCGCGCCCACGGGCCGGGCTCTCGGCGGGGCTCAAACTGTCCGAGGAATGGTCGTCGTTCCCCGGCGTACCCTCGGAGGCGTGGGGCTACAGGGACCTGGATTTCGCTCTCCATCTGGGTCTATCGTGGCGGTCGGGTCCGTTCGGTCTGGAGGCTCGCTACTGCCGGGGCTTGAGCGGCCAACTTGTGCCGGATCCGACCGGTACCCGCCCGGCGGCTGCGAAATACGAGGATCCGCTGCCCGGCGTGGACGAGCCGCGCGACGGCACCCGCCTGACACACTGGCAATTCACGGCCGCCATCGCCTTCTGACCTTCGGTCCCCTCTGATCTCCCGGTGGTCAGTGAGCGTTCCCGGCGCCGCTGCCGGTGCGCCCTCTACGATTCCATCCTGTTTCCTGACAACAGGTTCCTAAAGCGACCGGAGGGCACGGAATTTGCAACGTTGGCCCCGAGAGTCTGCGCCGACGCTCGACGGACCCGACGACAGGGACGGCCATGCCCCGTATCGACGCCTTCCTGAGGATCATGCAGGAGTACAGCGTCTCGGACCTGCACCTGAGCGCGAATTGCGAGCCGATGCTGCGCATCAACGGGGTGCTGCAGCGTGGGGAGCATCGCCCGCTGTCCGAGGAGGAACTGCGGATCACGATCTACGAGCTCCTGAGCGAGGCGCAGATCGAGGTGCTCGAGTCCCATGGCGACCTGGACCTGGCGTACACGCTGCCGGGCGTGGCCCGCTTCCGCATCAACGTCTACAAGAAATACCCGGGGCTGGCGGCCGCCTTCCGTATCATTCCCAACGAGGTGCCCACGCTCGAGCAGTTGGGCATGCCGGCGGTCCTGAAGAACATGCTGACCGCGCGCTCGGGGCTCATCCTGGTGACCGGGCCCACGAACTCGGGCAAGTCGACCACGCTGGCGGCGATGGTCAACCACCTGAACGAGACGCTGCACGGCCACATCATCACGCTGGAAGACCCGTTGGAATTCATCCACCCGAACAAGAACTGCCTGATCAACCAGCGCCAGGTGGGCGAGCACTGTGCGACCTTCGCGTCGGCCCTGCGTGCCTCGCTGCGCGAGGACCCGAACGTCATCCTGGTCGGCGAGATGCGCGACCTGGAGACGATCTCGCTGGCGCTGACGGCAAGCGAGGTGGGTCAGCTCGTGCTCGGCACGCTGCACACGCGCTCGGCCGCGCAGACCATCAGCCGCATCGTGGATCCGTTCCCGGGCAACCAGCAGACGCAGATCCGGCACATGCTCTCCGAGGTGCTGGTGGGTGTCTGCTCGCAGCAGCTGGTGCGACGTGCCGACAAGAAGGGTCGCGTGGCCGCGCTGGAGATCCTGGTCGGCAATCCGGCGATCCGCAACCTGATCCGCGAGCAGAAGAGCCACCTGATCAACAACGCGATGACCACCGCGCGCAAGGAAGGGATGCAGCTGCTGGACCAGCACCTCGGGCAGATGATCGCCGAGGGCGTGATCACCACCGACGAGGCCGTCCGCTACGCGGCCGAGCCGGCCAGCCTGGCCCAGCGCGCGCGCAGCGAAACGCGGCCGACGCCGGTGCATACGTGAGATGACGAACGCACGCACGGAACGCCTCGACCAGATCCTGATCCGCCTGGGCTTCGCCACGGCGGAACAGGTGGCGCAGGCCCTGCGCAAGCAGCAGGGCCTGGGCGGGCGGCTAGGCACGCACCTGGTCTACGATGGACACGTCACGGAGGAGCAGCTCGGCCGGGCGCTGTCCGTGCAGTTCGGCGTGCCCGCGTTCGACCTGGCGCGACATCGGCCATCACCGGATCTGGTGGGCCGATTGCCCGAGGGCTTCACGCGCCAGCACCTGGTGCTGCCGTTGTCGCTCGACGAGGAATCGGGGACGCTGTCCCTGGCCGCCGTGGACCCGCGCGACTCGACGGCCATCGGCCAGGTGCGCGCGCTGCTGCGTTGTCGCCAACTCGAGGTGTGCGTCATCCCCGAGGTGACGCTCGAGAAGCTGTTGGTCGGTGCGGGGCTCGATGGCGACGCGCTGCATGGCCCCCGTCGCCTGATCGAGTTGCCGGAGCTGTTCGCCGGCGCGGAAGAGACGGAGGCGGCCACGGCAGGCGATTCCGCGGAGACCGCCGCACCTGCCGATCGCTCGGTGCTGCTGGTCACCGGGCGCTCCTTCCTGGCCAGCTTCCTGGCCCCGCTGTTCGAGCGCGAGGGCCGCACGCTCGTCGTCGCCGCGGATCCGGTCCAGGCCGGCGCGCTGCTGGCGCGCGGCGACGTTGGGCACGTGCTCCTGGCCGAGGACATGGCGACGGCCTGGCGCGACCGGGTGCCCGCCGTCGCGACCGGTGTGTCACAGCCGCCGGTCACGCGGCTGGGGCAGATCGGCGAGACCCTGCTGGACACGGTCGCGCCGTACCCGGCGCTGCGCAGGAGCCTGTTGGGCGCCCTTCAGCTGATTGCGGAGCAGGCTGGCGAAGGCCAGCCGCAGCCGCCGGCCTATGATCTCTTGCGGCGTGACGCGCGCGCGCTCGGCGAGTCGCTCGGGTTCGAACTCCTGGCGATCGACGGGCTGGAAGTGGCCGCGCTCCTGCTGGCCCCGGCGGCGCCCCCTGCCGCGAACGTCGAGGCGCTCCTGGCCGACGACGGCACCGGCATCGACTGGTCCCGCACGCTGGGCACCGCAACGGCCGTCGCCTTCCCCTGGCGCGTCGACGCGGCGTTGGCGGCAATGCGCCAGCTGCTGGGCGGGCGCGTGAACCTGGATGAATTCGGCCGTAACGACCCCGAGACGGCGCAGGCGGCCCAGGTGCTGGCCCTGGTCTGGCACCATCACCAGCGCTCCGCGGCTGTGGCCGGCGTGGGCGAGGCGCACACCGCCAACCGCAACGCCTCGCTGCGCGCCCGCGGCGGCCAACTGGCGCGTCCGGAGATCGTCGAACGCTACCTCCAGGTACTCGCGCGCACCGAGGACGAACTCGTCGCGGGCGCCGGACAGCAACTGCTCGTGGTGGGTGGCGATGACCGGACCCTGCGGCAGCTCGGGGCTCGCCTGGGGCATCTCGGGTACCGCACCCTGGTGCTGCGGACGCTCGATGAGGCGGCGGAGTTGTGCGCCCGGCAGGCGCCGGCGGCCGTGCTCGTGCACGAGGGGAGCTTCCCGCACGAGATCCTGCGGGCGCGCGAACGCCTGGCCGCGGGCACGCGCCTGCCGGTGTTCGCCCTGACCGGCGAGGCCGACCCGGCGCGGCTGTTGACGCTGTTCGATGCCGGCTTCGACGACGTCTTCGCGTTGCCGCGCGACCTGGAACTGGTGGCCGCACGCCTGCGCAAGGCGCTGCGTGCGTCGGCGTCCGGTGCTCCCGGCGGAGTCCCTTCGTCTCCGTCGCGTCCGGGCAGCTTCCAGGCCGCCTTCACCGCGTTCGCCTTCACCGACCTCATGCAGACGCTGAGCCAGAGCCTCAAGTCCGTGCGCATCGACCTGCAGCGTCCCGGCGGCGAGCGCGCGGTGATGTTCCTGGACCGCGGCCAGCTGGTGCATGCGGCCAGCGGCACGCTGCGCGGCGCCGACGCCGTCTACAGTGTCATCGCCTGGGAGGATGACGGGGCGTTCGCCGTGCAGCCGGAGTCGGAGTTCCCCGCGCCCAACATCGGGCTGCCGCTGGAATCGATCCTCATGGAAGGCTGCCGACTTCTCGACGAGAGCCGCATCCGGCCCTGAGAACGCTAGTGCGGGTGCGGCTTCAGCAGCAGCATCGCGCCCAGTAGCACCAGCAGCACGCAGACCAGCACCTGGAAGAGCCGCTCGCCGATACGGACGTGCAGGCGGTGACCCAGCCAGGCGCCCAGCAGCGTGGCCGGCAGCACGGCCAGGCCCGACCACAGGCGCGGCGCCGTCACCAGGCCGGTCGCCACGTAGCTGGGCACACGGACCACGGTCATCAGCAGGAAGATCGTCATGAGGTGGCCGCGGAACGCCGTCTTGTCGGCCGCGCTCAGGTGATACCAGATGATGACCGGCGGGCCGCCGGTGCCGAACAGGCCGGTCAACAGGCCGGAGGCAAGACCAGTCGGCGGCGCAGCCCAAGCCGGCGGCTGCACGCGACCGCCGCGCGGCAGGCGCAGGAAGATCAGGCCGACGCCGACCAGGAACCACCCCAGTGCCGTCAGCACGATGGCCGGGTCGCCGCGGCTGAGCAGGCGCGCGCCGATCGGGATGCCGACCACGACGCCCGCGCCGAGCCCCAGCAGCGATCGCCAGCGCAGCGCATGACGCGTGCCCCACGCCACCAGCACCTCGGCCGGCAGGTTGACCAGCAGCAGCAGGACGACCACGTCCTTGATCTCGGGAAAGAGCAGGGCCAGCGAGCCGACCGCCGTCAGCCCCGACCCGAACCCGAACAGCACGTAGATGACCTGCGCCACGACCAGCACCAACGAGGTCAGCAGGTACTGCGGGAGGCTGGTGAAGATCGTCTCGGGCAACGGCGCACTCCCGGGCGGGCCGGCGGCGGCTCAGAAATCGTGGTGGAACGTGGCCCGCAGCCACGGCGTGCGGTCCGGTGCTCCGGCAAGCCAGCGCCAGGGCGCCGGCAGTCCGGTGTTGCCCACGGCCAGGTCCGCGCCCCAGGCGCCCAGATGAAGGCCCAGCCCGGCGGCCGCCGTCACCGGTCGCTCCGGCAGCCCGCCCAGACCGTCGCCGGATGTGCGTCGGCGTGTCAGGTCGGTCATACTGATCGAGGCGCGCAGGCTCAGCCACCAGTTCAGGCGCTGTTCGGCCGACAACCCCAGCCCCAGCGCGCGCACGTCTTCGTCGCCGGTCGCGGCCGCCGCGCCGGCCACCGCGTCGTGCGCGGTGGCCGCGCGCGCCCACGACAACGTCGCGGCCAGCAAGCGGTCGGGATCCGGCAGGTGGCACAGCGTGGCTTCCAGGCGCGTCAGGCGGTTGTCATGCGCCAGGGCGGCGTCGCGTTCCCAGGCTTCGCCCGCGATCGGGCCCGTGAAGTCCTCGCGCAGGCGCTCGGCGACGAGCGACAGAACCGCCGAGGGCCGCAGTTCGACGAACAGGCGGGCCCGCGCGCTCCAGGAGCGCGCCGACACCGATTCGCCCGCGTCCCAGGCCGGCGGATCGCCCGGCCCTTGCATCCGGTTGACCTGGCGGCGGACATCACCGGCCAGATCCAGGAACGCACGCCCGGAAAGGTCCAGCCGTGCGCCCAGTCCGATGTCATCGCGACGGTGCTCGAACTCGTCGCGGGCATCGACGTCGGAGGTCCACCCGCCGCTAGCACTGCGCCAGGTCGCGCCGACATCGACGTCGCCGATCGTGCGCGCCAGAAGCCAGGTGAACGAGGCGCCGGGACCGTCCCGATGCAGCCCGACGTGGTCGGCGTCCGCGGCGCGCACATGGGCGGCGAAGCCTGCCGTCCAGCCGCGGCCGCCGTCCCAGGCCAGGGCCAACGCCGGTCCCGTGCGCGGCAGCGCGCCGTTGGCGGTCCAGCCCTCACCCGGTTCCACGATCCCGCTGTCGACCCACACGCGGCCGGCGTGGTCCCGAGCGGCACCCGGCCAGCGGAAAAACGACGCATCGTCCTCGAGCCCGTCGACGGCCCCCAGCGCCGCGTGCCGCGTTGGCGTTGCCGACGCGGGCACGGCCAACAGCATGGCGGCCAGGGCGAGCGCGACCGCCCCGGACGGCGACCGAGGGGCCGCCGGCCGGTTTGCCGCGGAGGGGTAGGGATGCAAGCGGATCTCCTACGGGTACGCGAGCGATGTCGCGGGATCATCGGCACCTTGGCCGGAGGCGTCGGCCGTATCGGCGGCCGCGGCCTCCAGCGGCACCACCTGCATGTAGAGCCGGGCTCGATTGAGGATCTGGTTCACGTAGCGCACGGTGCGCCCGCCCGGAAACGGCCTGGAGGCGATCCTGCCCGCCCAGGTCGAATCGGCCAGCCTCGGCAGCGTGACCGCCACCGAGCCCTCCCAGCGGTTCGGGTCCCGCCGCTGCTCGATGGCGAGGCGCCGGGCGTCGGCGATCCGGCTCGGGCCGGCGTGGTACTCGGCCAGCGTGAAGCACCAGCGGTCCACCGAGTCGCAGTAGTCGTAGGCATCGTGGATCGTGCGCAGCAGGCGGATGCCCGCCGTCAGGTTTGCCCGCGGGTCCAGAAGGCTGTCGGCCTGCGCGCCGGCCACCGACGGCAGCACCTGCATCAGGCCCTGGGCGCCGGCGATGCTCCTGGCTTCCGGCTCGAACCTGGATTCCTGGTAGATCAGGGCGGCGACCAGGCGCCAGTCGATGCCGTATTCTGCCGCGCGCGCACGGATCATGTCGTCGTACCCGCTGATCACGCCGCCGAGGTCCGGCCTCAGGTGCGAGGCGCGGAACTGGCGGATCGAGCGGGGATCCTCGAAATAGCGTTCGTGCAGCGACGCGTAGTCGTGGCTGCGGCGTTCGCGCCCGTCGGCGTCGATGCTCAGGTGGCCACGCAGGAACGCGTTGAGCGCCGCCCGCAGGTCGGGGCTGTTCTGTCTGACGAACCAAACGGTGGGCCGCCGGTCGCCGAGGACCAGGCCGATGCGCACATCGTCCCGATAGGTCAGCGCCGCCTGGGCCACCAGGTCGTCCACGACGGCGGCGTCCAGGCGGCCACGCGCGACCTCGGCCACGAGGTCCTCCGGATCGAGTCCCGGCGGCGTGGTGCCCAGCGCCAGGCCCCAGCCGCCGGCGTTCGACAGTCCCAGGAGCTCGCGCCCGAACGGATCGTGCGCCGGTAGCGTGACGGTCAGGCCGGTCAGCGCCGCCGGGGAATCCTTGCGCTCGTCGTCGGCCGGCAGGACCAGGACCTTGCGGGCGAAGTTCGTCGGTCGCGTGAGCGCCACCCACTGCTCGTGGTCGGGATCGGCCATCAGGCTGCCGCAGGCGACATCGCCGGTGCCGTCGTTCAGCAGCGAGACGATGTCGGCGCCCGGTTCGGTGACGACCGCGCTGATGGTCAGGCTGCGCTCGCGGGCGAAACGCTCCATCAACTCGAATTCGAAACCGGCCTGGCCGCCCTTGTGCAGGAAGTAGTTACTTGAATCGTAGCGGAACAGGACCCGCAGCGTCCCGCTGGCCCGCAGATCTCGCAGGTCGCGCTCGACGACAGCATGCGGGATCGCGGGCTCCGGGGGGACGGCGTCGGCATCGGGCCGGGGCAGGGGTTCGCGGCAGCCTGTGGCGACCAATCCGGCGCAGACCAATCCGCCGCAGACCAGCAGGACGGCACAGGTTCGGCGCTGGGTGCGCGGCAAGTCGTAGCTTGGCGGGAACATGCGTCCATCGTAGGACATGCCGGGGCTCATGGCAACGGCCGAGCGCGGGCTCGCGTCGCTTCGTCGCCGCCTCTGGCTTCGTCCGGCGCCGAATTAGGTGGCCGCGGGGCGCCCGCGCACGGATAATGGAACGGATCTGGAGATCCCGCGGCGCACCCGCAGGTCTTCCGCCACACCGGGGGGAATCCGCTGCCGATGTGCCCGCTCGAAGTCAGGGCGAGTTTGGCTGCCGCACTGCTGGCGGCGTTGTTGCCGTCCGTCCTGGCGGCCCCGCCGGCGGCGGGTGCCGCCGTGCCCCTCGATGCCGGACAGGGGCTGCTCGACCGCTTCCGCGCCGCGTTCGACGGTGGCGCCGGCGAGGGCGGGCCGATGGACGACGCCGGCTGCGGCACGTCTCAGGTGCGCGAGTATCTCGAGCAGCGTCCGGGTCTCTCACCAGGGACCGTCAGCACGATCGACGACTTCCTTGCGTATGTCAGCGATGAGAACACCCTGCTCAGCCCGGGCGGCCACTTCCGCCTGGGCTGGTTCGCAACGGGCGACAACGCGGTGCCCAGCGCCGACGACGACCCGCAGGATGGCGTGCCCGACTTCGTCGCCCACATCGCCAGGTACCTCGAGGAGTCCTGGGACCTCGCGATCGGGGAGTTCGGCTTCCGCGCCCCGCCGGGCGGCCCCATCGATGTCTCGTTCCGCCGCATGCACTACTACGGCTATACGGTGCCGGTCGACCCCGGCGCCGGAACCTCCCGTATCGTGCTTCACAACTCCTACAGTCGTTTCCCGCCGAACGACGATCCCGAGGGCAACGCCATCGGTTCGGCGAAGGTCACGGCGGCCCACGAGTTCAGACACTGCAGCCAGTACGCCGGCAGCCGCTGGAGCGAGGGCAATTGGACGGAACTCGACGCCACCTGGGCCGAGGAGCGCACCTTTCCCCTGGTCAATGCCTACCACCACTACCTGCTGGGCGACAGCCCGGTCCGCCGGCCGCAGTTGCCGCTGGACAGCGGGCCGGGTGGCACGGGCTCGTACGATGACGCCGTGTTCGCGATCTGGCTGAACGCGCGCTGGGGCGATGCGGTCATACGCGACTACTGGGAACGCCGCGCTACCATGCCGGACGAGGATCCCCTGGCCGCGTGGGATGGGGTGCTGGCGCCGCGCGGTGCCTCGCTGGCCGCAGCCTGGGCGGGCTTCACCGGCTGGAACTACGTGGTCGGCAAGCGCGCCGTGGTGGGGATGGGCTATGCCGACGCGGCCGACTATCCGACGGGTGACGTTTTCGCGCGGGCCGAGAGCTACCCGGCGCGGATCACGGGGACCGTGGCGCATCTTGCCGCGACACCGGTGGAACTGGGTGGTTTCGAGGACCTGGGCGAGTGCCTGCTGCGGCTGACGTTCGACGGGCACGAGGACGACGGGCCCCTGTCGCTGGCGCTCCATGTGCGTGACGTGGATGGTGGCGCGTCGCTCGAATCGGTCGGGCTGGACCGCGAGAACGACGCGCAGGTCGTGCTGCGCACTCCGGCCGGTCGACTGGCTTCGGTCGGGATCGTCGTCGGCAACCCCGCACGCGCCGGAGAAGCCCGCGCGTGGACGATCGATGTGGACACGATTCCCGGTCCGCCCCTGCCTCCGCGTGGCAGGCTGGTTTCGATCGAGCCGAATCCGTGCAACGGCGGCACCTGGTTCGATTGCGCGATGACGGCAGGCGCCGCCGTGGAGGTGGACGTCTATGATGCGCGGGGCCGCCGCTTCCGGCGGATCTTCGGGGGGCACCTCGGACCCGGCCGCCACCGCTTCCATTGGGATGGACGCGCCGAAGACGGCCGACCCGCCCCGGCGGGCACGTACCTGGCCGTGGTGACCTCGGCGGGCCGGGAGCACGCCCGGAAACTGACGGTCGTGCGCTGAGGCCGACACCGGGATTGCGGGCCGCGGCCTGGGATGGCGGTTGTGTCCGGTCACGGCATCGCGTACGGTAGCGCGCCAGCCGGGAGGCCGCTGTTGGATGACGTCCGCATCTACACCGGCACGCTGGTCGCGGACCTGGTGCTGCCGGGCTCGCGCTCACTGAAGGACCTGCGTGCGCCGTTGCGCGCGCTGACCCAGCGCCTGCGCAACCGCGACTTCGCGGTAGCGCGCGTCGGACCTGCCGACCGCCTGCAGCGCGCGTTCCTGGCGATCGCGGCCGTGGCCGGCGAGCCCGAGCAGGCGGAGGGGCGCCTGGACGAGGCCGAGCGGCTGGTCTACGATTCCCCGTTCGACGTTGCCGACTTGCGCCGCGCGCTGGCGGTGGAGACATTCCCGTCCGGCTGATGTCGGGGTGCGACAGTCGGCGCCCGGCGACGGAGGAGATCGTGAACCCATCGGGGACCCGCAGGGCCGAATGGCCGAGCCCGATCGACCTGTGTGTGGTCGACCTGAGCCACCCGATCGCGACCGACATGCCGCAGTGGCCGGGCGACCGGCAGCCGCTGCGCGTGGTGCGGTTGTCCGATCACGGGGATGCGACCTGTCGCTCGAGTCGCCTGGAACTCGGTTGCCATGTCGGCACGCACGTGGACGCGCCGGGCCACTTCCTGGCCGATGCCCCGGGTGTCGACGAGCTGCCGCCGGAGCGATTCTGCGGGTCGGCTGCGGTCATCCGGCCGCCGCGCGGGCCGGCGGGCCACGCCGACTGTGGCCCGTTGGGTGCAGAGTTGCTGGACGGCGTGGACCTGGCCGACGTGGATTTCGTGCTGTTCGACACGGGTTGGTCGCGCCATTGGGGACAGACCGCGTACTACGCGCAGTGGCCCTGGCTTTCCGGACCGCTGGCAGAGCGGCTGGCAGCCGCCGGGCTCAAGGGGGTCGGGGTGGACACCCCGAGCATCGATGACTTGTCCGGCCGCTCCGCGCACGACCTGTTCGCGGCGGCGGGCATGGTGAACCTGGAGAACCTGGCGAACCTCGCGGATCTGCCCGCAGGCGGCTTCCTGGTGCTGGCGCTGCCCCTGCCCCTGGTCGGGGCGGAGGCCTCGCCCGTGCGCGCGGTGGCGCTACTGGATCGAAGAAACACGCCCATGAGCGGCAGAAGCGGAGCCGGCGGCGATGTCCAAGTCCCCTGACAGGGCCCTCAAGAGAGGAGAGGCCCAGCAGCCCTGGCTGCCGGGTCGGCCCATGGGGCTGTCGCGCGCGTTGATGAAGGCGGGCTACGGCACCAGGCGCTGGGCGGACGCCGCCGTCAAGGCAGGTCGCGTGCGCGTGGGCGATGACGTCGTGACCGATCCGCTGCGCATGATCGCCACGGATACCGTCGTGTTCCTCGACAACAAGCCGCTGGCCAAGGTAGAACCCGCGTACTACGCGTTCCACAAGCCCCTGCGCGTGGTCTGTCGGCAGGAGGACGGGCCCGGCCGGCGTCTGGTGGAGGACTTCCTTCCCGATGACGTGATCGGGCTGCGCACCGCCGGTCGGCTGGACTCGCGCACTTCCGGCCTGCTTCTGGTGGCCAACGACGGTGCCTGGATCACGCGCGTCACCAGTGTCGTCGACTGCGAGCACGAGTTCACCGTGCAGGTCGAGGGCGAGGTCAGCGATGTCCAGTTGACAGTGATCGATGCGGGGATCGTCGTGCCGGGTCTGGGCACGTTCCGGCCCGTTTCGGTGAAGGTGCTTTCGCGCGAGCGAGGCCGCACGATGCTGAGTCTGACCCTGCGCGGCGGCCAGGCGCGCCAGATGCGGCGGATGCTGGCGACGCTGCGCCACAAGGTGCTGATGGTCAGGCGGGTGCGGCTCGGTGGCGTGACTCTCGGCGATCTGGCGCCCGGGGGCCTGCGCCCGTTGACCGCGCAGGAGATCGGGGCCTTTGCGCCGAAGGCGGGAGCGAGCGGCCCCGCCGCGAGGGCGCGACGCAGGGACGTTCGGACGCGCTGAACAGGCTGCCCCGGCCTGCTTCGGCCCCTATCGAGGCCCTCCCCGGCGGCGCGCGACCCAATACGATTGCGAAACTTATTGACCGTTGGCCGCTTACGATAAAGCGAGAGCAAGATGCTCTTGATGATGGAGGTCTGCGGGCTTCAAACGATCACGTAACTCGTTTTCAATTTTCCGATTAGCGCTTGATCTCCACCTGTAACTGTAGATCATTGGCCCCATTGAGCCGAGCCGACGTACTTGGACGGAGAGTGTGCCGATGAGCTTCCCGCGTGGACCACGCCACCAGGACCGCCGACGGCGCGGCGGCCTGCTGTGGCTGGCGACAGCGATGGCGTCGTTGGGCCTGGCCCTGACCGCAGCCGACGCCCTGGCCCAGGACGCGGACACCTGCCAGATGTGCCACGACGACCGTAGCCTCACCAAGAACGAGCGCGGTCAGGTCAAGTCGCTCTACTTCGACCTCGGGGTCTACAACCGCTCGGTGCACGGGCGTGAGGGCATCGGCTGCGTGGACTGCCACCAGTCGCTGGCGGGCGTGGAGGACTGGCCGCACGCGGAGGAACTGCCGGACGTGGACTGCGGCACGTGCCATGACGGTGTGGCCGCGCAGTATGCCGGTAGCCTGCACGGGGTGGGAGTCAGCCAGGGCGTGCCCATCGCCCCGCGCTGCTGGACCTGCCACGGCGCGCACGACATCATGCCGCCGAACGATCCCGCGTCGAAGGTCAACCGCTTCAACATCCCGGTGATGTGCGGGCGCTGCCACCGGGAAGGCGAGGCCATCCGCGAATACGCCGAGGTGTCGCAGGATAGCATCCTGGCGCACTACTCCTTCTCGATTCACGGCGAGGGCCTCTACAAGCGGGGCCTGACGAACTCGGCCGTGTGCTCGGACTGCCACACAGCGCACAACGTGCGCAACCACAAGGACCCCAAGAGCAGCATCCATCGCGACAACATCGCCGGCATGTGCCAGTCGTGTCACGGGATGATCGAGAAAGTGCACGCGAAGGTCATCGAGGGCCAACTCTGGGAGAAGGAACCGAGCAAGGTCCCGGCCTGCATTGAATGCCACGAGCCGCATGAGATCCGCCGCGTGTACTACGGCGAGGGGATGGCCGACAGCGAGTGCCTGAAGTGCCACGCCCAGAAGGACCTCGTCGGCGCGACGCCGGCCAACGCCGGCCGGTCGATGCACGTCGACCACGCCATGCTGGCCGGCTCGGCGCACGTCAAGACCGCCTGCATCCAGTGCCACACGGGAGCCACCCCCAGCCACGCACGCCCGTGCGACACGGTGCCCAACAGGGTCGACTGCTCGATCTGCCACGCCGAAGTCGTCGAGACCTACAAAGCCAGCATCCACGGCAAGCTGGGCGCCCAGGGCGACAAGGATGTCCCGGACTGTCTGGTCTGCCACGGCCGGCACGACATCCTGAAGAGGACGAATCCCGCGTCGATGACCCACGTGCGCAACATCCCGGACATGTGCGGGAAGTGCCACGACGAGGGCGGCGTGGCCGACAAGCGCTACGAGGGCACCGAGAAGAGCATGGTGGCCAACTACAAGGAGAGCACGCACGGGCGGGCCCTGGACAAGAGCGGCCTGGTCGTGACCGCCACCTGCGTCGACTGCCACACCACGCACGCGATCATGCCGAGCGCCGACCCTGCCTCGTCGGTGCACCGCTCGAAGGTCGACGTGACCTGCGGGAAGTGCCACGAGGGCGTCGACCGCGAGTTCCGGCAGAGCATCCACTTCACGGGCGAGGCGAAGGATGGGCACCGGTTGCCCATGTGCAACGACTGCCACACCTCGCACCAGATCGCGCGCACGGACGCCGAGGGCTTCCGGCTGCGGATCGTGGCGCAGTGCGGCACGTGCCATGAACACGTTACCGAGAGCTACTTCGAGACCTACCACGGCAAGGTCTTCGCGCTGGGCTACACGGAGACGGCCAGTTGTTCGGATTGCCACGGCCAGCACAGCATCCAGAAGCCGGACAACCCGGCCTCGACGCTTTCGCGCGACAACATCGTGGGCACGTGCGCGAAGTGCCACGAGGGCGCGCACCGGCAGTTCGCCGGCTATCTGACTCATGCCACGCACCATGACAAGACGAAGTACCCGGTCATCCACTACACGTGGTTGTTCATGACCGCACTTCTGGTGGGCACCTTCAGCGTCTTCGGCCTTCACACGCTGCTGTGGCTGCCGCGCAGCTTCCAGGCGCTGCGGCACAGCCGGCAGCTGAGGAAGCAGGCCGCAGGGCAGAAGCAGTTCCGACGCTTCAATCGCCTCAACCGCACGCTGCACATCATGGTCATCGTCAGCTTCCTGACGCTCGCGGTCACCGGCATGACCCTGAAGTTCTCGTATCTGCCGTGGGCCCAGACGCTGGCCAGGGCACTGGGAGGCTTCCAGTCCGCCGGCACCCTGCATCGTATGGGCGCCATCCTGACCTTCTTCTACTTCACGCGTCATATCTATGACCTGTACTGCCGACGCAAGCAGTCGGGCAAGAGCTGGCGCGAATTCGTGTTCGGGCCCGACGGGATGTTCCCCAACCAGCGCGACGGCCAGGAGTTCATCGGCACGCTGAAGTGGTTCCTCGGCCGCGGTGCGCGCCCGGAGTACGGCCGCTGGACCTACTGGGAGAAGTTCGACTACTTCGCGGTGTTCTGGGGCGTCGCCATGATCGGCTTCAGCGGCCTGATCCTGTGGTTCCCGGAGCTGTTCACCCGGGTGCTGCCGGGCTGGTTCATCAACGTGGCGCAGATCATCCACTCGGACGAGGCGCTGCTGGCCACCGGCTTCATCTTCACGATCCACTTCTTCAACACGCACTTCCGTCCGGACCGGTTCCCGATGGACCCCGTGATCTTCACCGGCCGCATGACGCTGGAGGAGTTCAAGGAAGATCGGCCGCGCGAATACGAGCAGCTGGTGCGCGAAGGCCGGCTCGAGGAGCACATGGTCGAGCCGCTGCCCGAGGGCTTCGTCAAGGCGCTCAAGACCTTCGGGTTCGTGGCGCTGACGATCGGCCTGGGACTCGTGGTGCTGATCATCTGGGCGGTGGTGTTCGGGTACCGGTAGGCGCAGCGGAAATCGGGAGCGGCGGTGGCTTGGACCGCGGCGTGCGGTGCACGCCGGGTCGCCGAGGGCCATGCCCCCGTGGGGGGCCTCGATCCCTAACGGGCCCCGGACGCGGCGTCCAGGTCGGCCAGGAACGCCACGAGCGCTGCCGCAGCCCGTCGCGCGCCCTGTTCGTTGAGATGGCCGCCGTCGCTCGTCAGATCCGGGTCCAGATACTGGATCGACTGCCCGCCGTAGCTGCTCCTGCAGTCGCCAGCCTCGATGGTGGCCAGGTCGAACAGCGGGCGGCCGGAGTGGCTGCGGCTGCGCAAGGCGTCGTTGAACACCTGCCGCCGGGCGTTCTCGGTGAAGCCGGTGGGCTCGCGACCGAGCAGCTTCTTGACGAACGCCTTGGCTCCCCCCTGCACCGTGGTCAGTGGCACGGTGACCGCGACGAACGTCATCGCGGGGTGCCGCGCCGCCAAATTGTCGAGCGTGTCCCCGTAGGCTTGCGCAACCGCCAGTGGGTCGGCGCCGTGCGAGAAATCGACGTAGCAGAGCTTGAGCAGCGCGATGTCGCCAGCGGCACCCGTGTCGATGGCGCTCGCGAAGTCACTCACCTTGCCCAGGGGATCGCCGTTGCGGCCGACGGCGAAGTGGAAGATGCCCGGCCCGGTCGTCGGCGAGCGCGTCTCGGCGATCGCCAGGCGCGAGCCGCCGTCCAGGGCCCGCAGCCCCTCGAGGATGTTGCGCCCGACAGATTGGTGGGCGAAAATCACGCGCCGGGCGGCAACAGCCTGCCACTGCGCCTCGGTTACCGTGGCAATGCCGGTCATGCGGTCCCCCTGCGCTTCGATCCGACAGGCAACGGCCAGAAGTGCCGCCAGGCACCCGGCGGCAGCCAGGTGACGGGGTAGGTATGTGATCATGGTCCCCGATGTCCGTTGCTCTGGAGGTTGGACCCATTCCGGTCACCACCTTCGCCGCGACGGGGCTTGTCGGCGGCGGAGGCGGGCGACCCCGTTCGCTCTCTCTCGATGGTAGCAGCGCGGGGGGCGTCACGGCAACCGCCATGAGACGCCGCCGGGATCCCCCGCCGTACCGAGGTGGCACGTTCTCAAGCGCCGGTCGCCGCGGTCGATGAAAGGCCAGCAGAGGTAGCGGGTTCCGGGTATCGGGGTCGCCCCCGTCGGTGGCGGCGCCTGGACCCGGGTTGTCCGCGTCGGCAGACCGGGATCGCGGCGGGAGGTGATTGGCATGTGCGGTGTCTGCGGGGTCCTGGCGCTGGACGGTCGGCTCGAATTGCCGACAGACGTGCCTGCCGCCATGATCGGGCTGCTGCGGCACCGTGGTCCCGACGGCTTCGGCGCCTGGCGCGACGATCGCGTGTTCCTGGGCCATGCGCGTCTGGCGATCATCGATCCCACCGACGGCGCGCAGCCGATGACCGCGGGCAGCGGACGCTGCCACATCGCCTACAATGGCGAGGTCTTCAACTACCTCGAGCTGCGCCGCGAACTGGAGGATCTGGGCCTCGCCTTCCGGACCCGAAGCGACACCGAAGTCATCCTCAACGCCTGGCAGGCCTGGGGCCCGCGTTGCGTCGAACGCTTCAATGGGCAGTTCGCCATCGCGATCTGGGATGCGCCGCGCGGGGATCTGTTTCTGGCCCGCGACCGGTTCGGCATCTGTCCGCTCTTCGTCGCGACCCATGGCGGGTGTCTCCTGTTCGCCTCGGAAGCGAAAGCCCTCGGGGGCTATCCGGGCTTCGTCCTGCAGCCCGACCCCGCGGGGTTCGCCGAGGTGCTTGCGTACTGGGCGAACATCGCGCCCGCCACCTGCTTCCGGGGCGTCGCGCAGCTACCGCCGGGCCACTGGGCGCTGGTGCGCCGCGGTCACGCCGGTGAGCAGGCGGCGGGGTCGCTGCCCGGCTGCCTCGAGGCGCACCGGTACTGGGCCCCCTCGTTCCTGCCCGCGGCTGAGGATCGACGCTTCGTCCCCGCCCGCGAACGCCTGGCACTGGTCACCGAACTGCGGGAGCGCCTGGCTCGTGCCGTCACCTTGCGCCTGCGCGCGGACGTGCCGGTGGCGTCATACCTGTCCGGCGGTCTGGATTCCGCGGTCATTGCCGCGATGGCGCGCCGGCAGACCGGTGACGGCCTGCGCACATATGGGCTCGGATTCGAGCGGGAGGGCTACGACGAACGCAGGTGGCAGGCGGTCATGGTGGAACACCTCGGTGTCGACCACCACGGCGTCGTCGCGGACGCGGAACTGATTGCCGCACGCCTGGTCCAGGCGACGTGGCACGCAGAGACCCCGCTGCCGCGTACGGCTCCGGCGCCCCTGCTCGTCCTCAGCGGTGCCGTGCATGCGGACGAACGCCGGGTCGTCCTGACCGGCGAGGGCGCCGACGAGGTGTTCGTCGGCTACGATATCCACCGCGAGGCGAAGCTGCGCGCGTTCTGGAGCCGACAGCCGGACTCGGAGCTGCGACCGGCCCTCCTGGCCCGTCTGCACGCGTTCCAGGAGCTGCCGCCGCCGGCGATGCTCCGGGCCTTCTATGGGCACGGACTGACGCGGACGGACGATCCGCTGTATTCCCATCGTCCCCGCTGGCGAAACGGAGCCGCGGGTTTCCTGGCCGAGGAGGCCCGCCGGGAGTTCGCCGGGGGAGCCGCCGAGGCCCGATTGCTGGCATCGCTGCCGGAGGCCTTCGCCGGCTGGGGTACCGTGGCCCGGTGCCAGTATCTGGAAATGGCCGTCTTCATGTCGGGCTACCTGTTGGCGTCGCAGGGCGATCGCATGCTGATGGCCAACGCGGTCGAGGGGCGCTTCCCGTACCTGGATCACGAACTGGTCGAGTTCGCGGCAAGCATCCCGGTTTCGGCCAAGTTGCCCACCCTGGCCGAGAAGGCGATGCTGCGCAGTGCGGCGGCCGGGTTGGTGCCCGCCGCCATCAGTGGACGCGGCAAGCACCCGTACCGCGCCCCAGGTAGTGCCTCGTTCGCCGGCGATGTCGGACGGGCTATCGTGGAGGACCACCTGCTGGCCGATGGGCCGGGCTGGGAGATGTGGGACCGGGACCGTGTGACGGCCCTCGTGCGGAAATGGCGCACCGGGCGCGGGCTCGGTCAGCGCGACGACGCGGCTTTCATCGCGGTCCTCAGCGGCCGCATGCTGCAGCGCGAGTTCGGAACCGGATTCGCCTCGCACGCAGCGGCGACGCGATTGCAGCCGGGGCAGGTCGTGTGGATGATGGAGGGACAAGGAGTCACACGATGGAACTGAGATCGATGATCCGCGATTTCGTCGTCGAGAACTTCCTGTTCGGCGACGACACCCGACTGGGGAGTGACGACCTGTCGCTGCTCGACAACGGGATCATGGACTCCCTCGGCGTCATGGATCTGGTCGCCTTTCTCGAATCGCGGCTCGGGCTCCAGGTGCCGGATTCGGATCTGGTCCCGCAGAACCTGGACTCGGTGGACAATCTGGTGGCGTACGTCGAACGCCGGCGCGCGACGGCGGCGTGAGCGGTGGCGGTCCGGCGCAGCCGGGCGGAGGGGATCAGCGTGTTCGACCGCAGCGTCCTTGACCTCGACCCGGCGGGTGAGGTGCACGAGATCAGCGTGCGTCTGCGCGACATCGTCCAGAAGCGCCTGCGCTGTCGCGGCGTCGTGGTCGCCGTCAGCGGCGGCATCGACAGCTCGGTCACCTGCGCATTGGCCGTGCGTGCGCTCGGACCCGGGCGCGTGTTCGCGTTGCTGATGCCGGAGCGGCATTCCGACCCGGACAGCACGCGCCGCGGCCTGCTGCTGGCCGACGCGCTCGGAGTGGCCCGTGTCGTCGAGGACGTCGCGCCGGCGCTCGCGGCGCTGGGCTGCTATCGGCGCTACGACGCGGCCGTTCGGCGGGTCATGCCCAATTACGGTGAAGGCTGGCGCAGCAAGCTGGTGTTGCCCGGTGACGTCCTGGACTCCGATCGCGTCAACGTCTCGCAGTTGGTCGTGCGCGCGCCGGGTGGCGCCGAATCGACCGTGCGCCTGACCGCGGACGTGTACCTCGAACTGGTGGCAACGACCAATTTCAAGCAGCGCGTCCGCAAGACCCTGGAGTACTTCCATGCCGACCGGCTCCGCTACGCCGTGGCCGGCACGCCGAACCGGCTGGAGTACGACCAGGGCTTCTTCGTCAAGAACGGTGACGGGTCCGCCGACGTGAAGCCCATCGCGCACCTGTACAAGACCCAGGTCTATGCCCTGGCTCGGCACCTGGACCTGCCGGAGGAGATCTGCGGTGCCGAGCCGACCACCGATACGTTCAGCCTGCCGCAGACGCAGACCGAATTCTACTTCGCGCTGCCCTATCGCGAAATGGACCTGCTCCTGTGGGCCAGGAGCCATGCCGTGCCCGCGGCCGACGCTGCGGCTGCGCTCGCCCTGCAGCCGGTTCAGGTCGAGCGCGTCTATCGCGACATCGAACGCAAGCGCGCCGTGGCTGCCTACCTGCACCTGCCGCCGGTGCTGGTCAAGCCGGTGGATCCGGGCCCGCCGTGGGAACGGCAGGACACACCGGGAGTCGGGGAGTAGCCGGTGACCGTCCACCGCATGCTGCTGGATGCCGCCGCTCGGATGCCCGGCGCGGTCGCGCTCTCCCACGAAGGGCGCCATGTCGATTACGCATCGCTGGTCGACGACAGTGCGAGAGTGGCGGGGTTCCTTCGTGACGCGGGCGTCAGGCACGGCGACCGGGTCGCGCTGCTCCTGGAGAATTCACGGGAGTACGTCACGGCCTACTTCGGCATCCTGCGTGCCGGAGCCTGCTGCGTCGCGCTCAACCACGCCAACGGTGGCCAGACCCAACTCGAGCTGCTGCGAGACAGTGGTGCCGTTGCCCTCTGGTCGCGGGATCGCCACGTGCCGGACCCTGCGTGCTACGTGGCGGCGTGCCCGGCACTGCGTCTGGTCGTGCTGGAGGGCACGGCTCCGGTGTGTGCGTCGGCCACCGGCGCGACGTTCGTCAGCGCGGGGAACGCCCTGGCGGCGGCGCCGGTGACGGACGCCGGCACGGTGGGTCCGGATGATCTGGCCCTGATCCTGTACACGAGCGGGTCGACGGGTGCGCCGCGGGGCGTGATGTTGAGCCACGGAAACCTGGTCGCCAACACGCACCAGATCCTGGCCTACCTGCGGTTGAGGTCCGACGACAGCGTCTGCTGCATCCTGCCCTTCCACTACAGCTTCGGGAACTCGCTGCTCCTGACGCACGTTCGCTGCGGCGGGCGCGTCGTGGTCGACAACCGCTTCGCCTTTCCCCAGCAGGTGTTGGCGACCCTCGCGGACGAGCGCTGCACCGGGTTCTCCGGTGTGCCCAGCCACTACGCGATTCTCTGCGCCCGGACCGACTTCCTGCTGCGTCGCCACGAGCACCTTCGCTACCTGACGCAGGCCGGTGGCGCCATGTCGCCCGAGCTTGCGCGGATGATACGCGAGGCCCTGCCCGCGCGCATCGACGTTCACGTCATGTATGGCCAGACGGAAGCGTCCGCCCGGCTCGCTTCGGTCCCGCCCGACAGGTTGCGCGACAAGTACGGTTCGATCGGCCTTGCCATACCGGGCGTCACCTTGACGGTACGAAGGCCGGACGGTAGCGAATGCGATGTCCACGAGCCGGGCGAGATCGTCGCGGCCGGCCCGAACGTCATGCGCGGCTACTGGAACGCCCCGGCCGAGTCCGCCGCCGTGCTGGGCCAGGACGGACTCCGCACCGGTGATGTCGCCTACCGCGACGAGGATGGCTTTCTCTACGTCGTCGATCGCCTCCGCAACATGATCAAGGCCGGGGCCAACCGCGTCGGCTCCCTCGAGATCGAGGCGACGCTGCTGCGACATCCGGCCGTGGCCGAAGCGTGTGTCATCGGCGTGCCCGACGAGCTCCTGGGTGAGGCGATCGAGGCGTGGGTCGTGCCCCATGAGCGGTCCTTCGCCGACGAGAAACTGCTGCTGCGCCACTGCGCCTTGTCGCTGGCCGCGTACAAGATGCCCCGCCGCGTGCGCTTTGTGGCCGCCCTGCCGCGCAATTCGGCGGGCAAGGTCCTCAAGGCCGCTCTCCGCGAAACCGCCTCCCGCCCCGAATAGTACGACACCTTGCGGGGTAGTGGCTCCGGTTGACGTGTCCGGCGTGCGCGCGTAGCATCGCCTGGGTGCCTGCGAAGGGAAGGGGGAGTCATGGCCTGGTGGTTCTGGATCGCGCTCGGCGCCGTGCTACTCGTGGCGGAAGTCATCATCGCCGCCGATTTCTATCTCGTGTTCTTCGGACTGGCGGCGCTGCTGGTGGGTGGAATGGGCCTGGTCGGCGTCGCACTGCCGGCCTGGGCGCAATGGCTCCTGTTCGCGCTGCTCGCGGTGGCCGGCCTTTCGGTGTATCGGCGGCGGTGGAAGAGCCGGCTGTCGCAGGTCGACCGCGAACTGACGCCCGACCTGGAAGGGGAGGCGGGGTTCGCGCGTGACGGGATCGCGGTCGGTGCCCGCGGTCGTGTCGTCCTGCGCGGGACGGAATGGGACGCGGTCAATGGGGGGGGCGACGACCTGCCGGCCGGGGGCCGTTGCGTCGTCACGAGGGTGGACGGTCTGACGCTTCACGTTAGGAGCGAATCATGAACTTCGGGGGAGAGAACATGCCGACGATGATCGCCGTGGGAGCCATCGTGCTGCTGGTGCTGATCGTGATCGCGCGGACCGCGATCGTCGTGCCGCAGCAGTCGGCCTTCGTGGTCGAGTACCTTGGCAAGTACCGCAAGACCATACAGGCCGGGTTCCACATCCTGGTGCCGTTCGTGGAGAAGGTCGCCTATCGGCACAGCCTGAAGGAGATCGCCACGGACATCGCCGAGCAGGTCTGCATCACGCGCGACAACGTGCAGGTGGGCGTGGACGGCGTGCTGTACCTGAAGGTCCTGGACCCGCAGCGGGCCTCGTACGGCATCGCGGACTTCCACTTCGCCATCGCGCAGCTGGCACAGACCACGCTGCGCAGCGAGATCGGCAAGATCGACCTGGACCGCACGTTCGAGGAGCGGGCGGCGATCAACCAGCAGGTCGTGCAGGAACTGGACAAGGCGTCCGAGCCGTGGGGCGTGAAGGTGCTTCGCTACGAGATCAAGAACATCAACCCGCCGCGCGACATCCTCGGCGCCATGGAGAAGCAGATGCGCGCCGAGCGCGAGAAGCGCGCGACGATCCTGGCCAGCGAGGGCGAGCGCGATGCGCAGATCAACCGCGCCGAGGGCGAAAAGCAGCGGGTGATCAAGGAGTCCGAGGCCACGCGGCAGCGGCAGATCAACGAGGCACAGGGCGAGGCCGAGGCCATCCTGGCCGTGGCCACGGCGACGGCCGAGGGCCTGCGGCAGGTCGCGGTTGCCATCAGCAGCCAGGGCGGCAACGAGGCCATGCAGTTGCGGGTGGCCGAGCAGTACGTGGCCGAGTTCGGCAAGCTGGCCAAGGCGGGCAACACGCTGGTGCTGCCGGCCAACCTGTCGGATATCGGCAGCATGATCGCGCTGGCCACCAGCGTGATCAAGAAGATGCCGGGAGATTCCGGCAGGTAGGAAACACGAGTCGCGAACTTGGCGGGCGGCGGCGCAGGATCGGTAGCGCCGCCGCCCGTTTCAACGCCGAGTGTAGTCCAGTTCCATCAGGCGCGCCTCGTCGAAGCCCTCGGGCGCCCCGAAATACTCCCAGCGCTGCCGGTTGGCGCCGTTCCAGGTGATGACCAGGCGCAGCGAGACCACACGACCGCTCGCCGGATCGGTGTACGTCCCGCGCAGGTGAACCGGATCGCCCGGCGCTCGGGCGCGGCCGCTCAGGACCGCCGTACGGGTGCCGAGGTTGTCGAGCCAGATGGCCGTGACCGTGCTGTCGGCGTTGTCGAAGCCGAGCAGGCCCAGGCCTTCGTAGGCGCGGCCGTCGACCTGGCCCCGGTGGCGCTCCTGCAGGAAGCGGCCATCCAGGAGCATCTCCAGGCGGGACTCGCCGGTCGAGAGCGCGGGCTCGCCGCCCGGCTCGTTCCAGATGCGGCCGGCGACGTTCCAGCGGCCGGCGCGGCCGGCCAGGAAGGCGTGCCAGGGGCCGGGCACGGCGGCGCGGTCCCAGGCAGCCAGGGCCTGTTCGCGCTCGCCCGGGAGGGGCGGCGCCAGACTGTCGGATTTCGCGGCGACCATCGGGTCCTGCGCGGACGCCGACGCGGCGAGCGCCAGCCCGCAGGCCAGCGCTCGCGCGACCAACAGACGTCGCTTCATGCGACCGCCCTTCCAGGGTACGGGGTCAGCTGTAGGCGGCGGCGATCCGGTGCTCGTTCAACCCGGTCCAGAACGCCTGGACGCCGTCCAGCATGCGGCGGCCGCCGTCCAGGAACTTAGCCTCGTCGAAGTCGGGCGTGAAGTACAATTCCTCCAGCTCATCCATGACGTGGCCGGCGTGCTGCTCCTCGATGCGGTCGTGCCAGGTGAAGAAGGCCAGCGGCAGCTGGGGGCACTCGCGCTTCTTGAAGGCGTCCAGGCCCGCCACGAGCTGCTTCCAGAAGCCGGCGGCTGCCCAGTTCTCGACCGCGAAGCTGGCGCCCTCGGCCGTGTTGGGGTCGTCGCTGCCGTAGATCGCGGACAGCTGGTCGCAGAAGAACAGCGTCGACGGCGTCCCGTGCCGCCGCTTGCCCATGTCGTTGAAGCCCAGATCCAGAACCTCACCCATGCGCAGCAACCACTCGAAATGCGCCGCCGCGAAGCGGAACGTGCCGCCGTCGACCGTGCCTTCGGTCGAGACGATCGCCGGATCCCCTTCCCGGTCGGTGTCGCTGACGGCCTTCGACGCGGCGCCCGGCTTGTTGAAGATGACGCCGATCTCGTTGGCCAGGATCTCCTTCGAGGCACGCATGCCCTCGAGCGAGCCGGCATTGATGCACTTCTGGAGCTGCGCGATGAGGAAGAGGTTCGAGAACACCGAGAACTGCACGACGAAATGGCGCACGATGTCGCGGTCGGCCTCGCCGCGCGCGAACCATTCGCAGAACCGGTTGTTCGTGATGACCGGGTGGGTCATCAGGTCGCGATTGCAGGTGGCGACGAACGCCCCGAAGCGATCGGCCTCGGCAGCGGTGATCTCGCCGCTGGCGACGCGGGTCCGGATCTGATCGGAAACTTTCAGCGGCATGCGGGTCCTCCCGTGGCTGGCGGGCGACAATGGGTGCTGACCCCCTGGCCGTGCCCGTCGGGGACAGCGGGCGTCGGGGCTCCTGAAACCGGAGTGAAACACGATACCATGAACGGCGCGCAACCGCACGGGCGGCGTGTGCGTCCTTCAGGACGGGCCGGAACCTGCGAGCTTGCCCGGGGGCGTGCCGGCGTGATAATGGAGAACCTTACCTACCGACCGGACCCGCGAGGAGGCGCCGATGGCCGGCAAACCGCGCAAGTGGCTCCTGGGCTGCGGCCTCGGCTGTGGCGGGCTGATCCTCCTGTCGATCGGCGGCCCCATCGTGCTGGGGCTGTTCCTCATGCCGCCGCTGGACCGGGCGATCGACGCGCAGAAGGAACTGGTGGCCGCCCTCGGCGCCCCCGACGACCACGTGCCGCCGGCCGGGCCCGTCGCAGCCGACCGTTTGGACGCCTTCCTGGCGGTCCGCCGCGCCGTGATGCCGCATTGCGCCGCGTTCGAGGAATTCACCCGTGACCTGGGCCGCATGGATGAACTCGGGTCGCAGAGCGACCAGCCCCCCGGCCGCGAGATCTTCCGCGCCGTCACGAGTGTCACCGGCAGCATCCTGGGCCTGGTCGGGGACATCGGCAAGCTGAACGAGGCCCGCAACCGGGCCCTGCTCGAACAGAAGATGGGCCTGGGCGAGTACACCTGGATCTACGTGCTGGCCTACCATTCGTGGCTGGGGCATCCGATCCCGGACCGGGCCGACGGCGACGATGGGGAAGGCGACGGTGCGCGCGTCGAGCGCCTGCGGACGACGGTGCTGGGCCTCATGCGGCGGCACGCCGCGGCGCTGGAGGAGGTTGGCGACGGAGCCGCGGCGGGGCTGTGGCGCGACGAGGCGGACCGCATGGAGGGCGCTGCCGCCGAGGTGCCGTTCGGGCCGGGCGGGCTGCCGCCGGACTACACGGCGGCCTTCGCCGCGCGCGGCGACGAGCTGCGGGCGACCTGGTGCGCCCCCATGGCGGAGTACGACCTGGGCGAGGTGCGGCGCAGCGGCCTGACCGTGCATGCGCAGTGACGGGCGGCGTCGGCGGCCGCCCGGCGGTCAGCTGTCGCCGAGCCCGACCCGTGCGTTGAACTCGTCGATCCGGCGGTCCCAGGCCTCGACCACGTCGTAGGTCTCGGCCCAGAAGTCCTGGTCCCACAGTTGCCGCAGCTCCTCGACGGTGCGTCCCTGCTGCTCGACCCAGGTGAAGTACTTGAAGTTGTGCAGCGCCTTGCGGTCCAGGTAGCTCAGCTCGCGCACATGGTCAGGAACGCACCCGAGCAGCCAGCGGGCATGGTCCACCAGCGCGTTCTCGCGCGCATAGGCGCCGCGGGCGGCCGTCATCTCGACCAGGCGGGAAGCGTACATCTCCGCCGAGTCGGTCAGCGGCATGAACAGCAGGTCGCGCGAGCCCAGGTCGTAGTGACGCGCGGTCTTGATGGCCGCGGCCAGGTTGCACAGCGACGAGATGCCCAGCAGGGGGAGTCGGTCGACCAGCGCCTGCGGCACGCTTGCGTCACCGAGGACCTGCCGGCCGGCCGGTTCGTTGCACAGGCGCAGCAGGCCGAGGCACTGCTCGTCGTCGATCGCGGCGACGAAGTCCGTGTTGCGCACGTTGTGCACCCACGGCACGTGCTTGTCGCCAATGCCCTCGATGCGATGCGCGCCGAAACCGCAGGCGTAGAGTGTCGGGCACTGCAGCGCCTCGACCGCCACGACCAGGGCGTGGGGATGCCTGGTCTTGAGGAAGTCGCCGGCGCCGATCGTCCCTGCCGAGCCGGTCGACGAAACCCAGGCCGCCAGGCGTGCGCCCGGCCCGCCGATGCGCTCGAAGATCTCCTGCACCGCGCCGCCGGTCACGTGGTAGTGCCAGGTCGGGTTGCCGAATTCCTCGAACTGGTTGAAGATCACGCATTCGGGCCGCGTGCGGCGGATCTCCCAGCACTTGTCGTAGATTTCCTTGACGTTCGACTCGCAGCCCGGCGTGGCGATGACCTCGCTGGCGATGCCCTTGAGCCAGGCGAAACGCTCGGCGCTCATCTCCTCCGGCAGGATCGCCACCGATTCGCAGCCCAGCAGCTTCGAGTCCCAGGCGCCGCCGCGGCAGTAGTTGCCCGTGCTCGGCCAGACGGCCTTCTGCGTCACGGGGTCGAACTGGCCGGTGACCAGGCGCGGCACCAGGCAGCCGAAGGCGGCACCCACCTTGTGGGCGCCGGTCGGGAACCACTTGCCGACCAGGCCGACGATGCGGGCGTCGACGCCCGTCAGTTCGCGGGGGAATTCCACCCAGTTGCCGTCGTTGAAGCCGCCGTTGACCGGGTCGTTCTTCCAGGTGATGCGGAAGAGGTTGGCCGGGTCCAGGTCCCACAGGCCGACATCCTTCAACCGTCGGCGGCGGCCGGCAGGGATCAGCGCCGGGTCCTTCATCTGGGCGATCGTGGGGATGACGATGCCGCGTTCGCGGCAGCGCTGCGCGGCGCGCGCCAGAACCGTCTCGTCCACCTGGTTGAGCTTCGGGTCCATGCGGAAGTCTCCCTGCTGATTGCGGTTGCTGAAACGCTAGTATATGGTGCCGGGCAGGGGTCCGGTCAACCGCCGGCTCCATCGCCTCGGGGCGCGCCGGATGGGGCTGCCCCGCCAATCCACGAGACCGGGGTGCCATGGACCGCATCGCCGTCATTTCCGACGTGCACAGCAACCTGCAGGCGTTGACGGCGGTGCTCGAGCGCATCGACACGCTGGCGGTGGACGCACTGTATTGCCTGGGCGACGTCGTCGGCTACGGCGCGAAACCGGTGGAGTGCCTGGAACTCGTGCGCGCGCGGGCCACCGGGGTGGTCCAGGGCAACCACGACGCGCTGATCGCCGATGCCTCGCTGCAGCTGGACTTCAACGTCTACTCGCTGGCGGCCGTCGCGCACAACCGGGGCCTGCTGGACGCGGGGCACCTGGCCTGGCTCCGCGCGCTGCCGACCAGCCTGCGCCCGGACGCCCGGGCGCAGTTCGTGCACGGCGCGCCCGGCGACCGCGACCGCTACCTCGTGTTCCTGGACGACCTGAACGAGGTCTCGGCCGCGTTGCTGGAGGATGACGGCCCGGGCGTCTGCTTCTTCGGCCACACGCACCACCAGGTGCTCTACGACGGCCAGACGCTCCTGCGCCCGCAGCCGGGCGTCGTTGCCGCCGACCCGACCCGGCGCATCCTCGTCAATCCGGGCAGCGTGGGGCAGCCGCGCGATGGCGACCCCCGTGCCGCGTTCGCGGTCTGGGAGCGCGGCGCCGCGCGGGTGGCCTTCCAGCGGGTCGTCTACGACATCGAGGGCGCGCGCCGGGACATCCTGGACGCCGGGCTGCCCCGCCTGCTGGCCGACCGCCTGCTGCAGGGGCGCTGAGCCCCGCCCGCGAAAGTGCGGGAAATCGCCGGCCTGATCGCCTATATTCGCCCGGTGAGCCGTCCCGGCCCGGGGCGCGGCCGCCCGGCGGCCGGCGCCGCGCCAACCTGCCCCAGCCCCACGCCCGCCGGCGTCCAGGAGGACCCCGAACATGGCCATCGAGACCACTCCGAGCATGGTGAAGGAAGTCTACGCGACCTCGCGCAGCCGCCTGGCTGTCGTGCGCGGGCGGCTGGGCCGTCCGCTGACCCTGGCCGAGAAGGTGCTGTTCGGGCACCTGTCCGACCCGGCGGGCCAGGAACTGGCGCGCGGCGAGGCGACCCTGGCGCTGCGGCCCGACCGCGTGGCGATGCAGGACGCGACCGCCCAGATGGCCATCCTGCAGTTCATGCAGGCCGGGCGCGACGAGACGGCGGTGCCGACCACCATCCATTGCGACCACCTGCTGATCGCGCACAAGGGGGCCGAGGCGGACAAGGCCACCGCGATGGAGACCAACCGCGAGGTGTACGATTTTCTGAGCTCGGCGGGCGCGCGCTACGGTATGGGGTTCTGGAAGCCAGGATCGGGCATCATCCACCAGATCGTGCTGGAGAACTACGCGTTCCCCGGCGGCCTGATCATCGGCACCGACAGCCACACGCCCAACGGCGGCGGGCTGGGCATGGTGGCCTGTGGCGTGGGCGGCGCGGATGCCGTCGACGTCATGGTCGGCATGGACTGGGAGGTCAAGCACCCGAAGCTGATCGGCGTCAAGCTGACGGGCGCGCCCTCGGGCTGGACGGCGCCGAAGGACGTCATCCTGAAGCTGCTGGGCATCCTGACGGTCAAGGGCGGCACCAACGCCATCATCGAGTACTTCGGGCCGGGCACCGCGGCGCTCAGCTGTACGGGCAAGGCGACGATCACGAACATGGGCGCCGAGCTGGGGGCCACGACCTCGATCTTCCCCTGGGACGACAGCATGGCGCGCTACCTGCGCGCCACGCGCCGCGGCGAACTGGCCGACCTGGCCGCCGCCAATGCGGACCTGCTGGCGGCCGATCCGGAGGTGGCCGCGGCGCCGCAGAAGTTCTACGACAAGGTGATCGAGATCGACCTCTCGACGCTGGAGCCGCACCTGGTGGGGCCGCACTCGCCCGACATCGCGCGGCCGGTCGGCCGGATCGCCGCCGATGTCGAGCGCGAGGGCTATCCCGCGAAGATCACCGCCGCGCTGATCGGCAGCTGCACCAACAGCAGCTATGAGGACATCTGCCGCGCGACCGACGTGGCGCGCCAGGCCGTGGCCAAGGGCCTGAAGATGAAGACCTCGCTGTGGGTCTCGCCGGGCTCGGACCAGATCTACGAGACGATCAAGCGCGATGGCCAGCTGGCCGTGCTGGAGCAGGCCGGCGCCACGGTGCTGACCAACGCCTGCGGCCCCTGCATCGGGCAGTGGCAGCGCGACGACATCAAGGACGGCGAAGTCAACAGCATCGTCACGAGCTTCAACCGCAACTTCAAAAAGCGCGCCGACGGCAACCCGGGCACCAACGCATTCATCGGCAGCCCCGAGATCGTCATGGCGTATGGGCTGTCGGGCTCGCTGAAGTTCAACCCGCTGGTCGACAGCCTGACGGCGGCCGACGGCTCGCAGGTGAAGCTCGATGCGCCGGCGAAGGCCGACGAGTTGCCACCAAACGGCTTCGTGTTCTCGGAGGCGGGCTACCAGGCGCCGCCGGCGAACGCCGCCGCGCTGAAGGTCATCGTCGACCCGAAGAGCGACCGGCTGGCGCTGCTGGAACCGTTCGCCCCCTGGGACGGCAAGGACCTCCTGGGCCTGCCGCTGCTGATCAAGGCGCTGGGCAAGTGCACGACCGACCACATCTCGATGGCCGGCCCCTGGCTGAAGTACCGCGGCCACCTCGACAACATCAGCAACAACATGCTGATCGGCGCGGTCAATGCCTTCGGGGAGGCGATCAACCAGGTCACCAACCAGCTGGACGGCAGCAAGGGTGAGGTGCCGCAGGTGGCGCGCGCCTACAAGGCCGCCGGCCTGAAGTGGGTCGTGGTCGGCGACGAGAACTACGGCGAGGGGTCGTCCCGCGAGCACGCGGCGATGGAGCCGCGGCACCTGGGCGGGGCGGCCGTGATCGTGCGCAGCTTCGCGCGGATCCACGAGACCAACCTCAAGAAGCAGGGGCTGCTGCCGCTGACCTTCGCCAGGCCGGCGGACTACGACAAGGTGCGCGAGGACGACCGCATCGACCTGGTCGGGCTGGCCGGCCTGGCCCCGGGCAAGCCGGTGACCATGGTGCTGAACCACAAGGACGGCAGCCGGGAGGAAGTCGTGCTGGAGCACACCTTCACCGAGGAGCAGATCGCCTGGTTCCGGGCGGGCTCGGCGCTCAACCGGATCAAGGCAGGCGGGCGTTGAGGCGCTGACCGGCCTGTAGGGGACGGCACGGCCGCGATCCGGTTGGGTCGCGGCCGTCGTCTGTCCGGAACCCGGCCGGGAGCTCTCGGCCCGCTGCGACGCAATTGATTCCCATTATCTTCAAAATATCCATGGATCAACTCGCATTTTATCACATCACTGGAACACATGAGGACGCAAATGGGATAACAGGAAGCAGATATATTTGCGCAGGCATCCGATTGAACTGGTTGCGAGCAGGTCGGTATGGTATCATCTGGGGCGATCTTGGTGTGAGCGATCCCCCGCGCGTATCCGGGCCGGGAGCGGCCCCGGCGCGCGCATTGCCACTCGCCCCGGAGGAATCCGATGACCTCATTTCGAACGCACCACCGGCTGACCCTGGTGGCGCTGGCGCTGCTGCTGGCGGCCACGGCCGCCGTCGCCGCCGACGCCCCGCGCACCTACCTCAACCCCCTGGCCGTGCAGGGCCCGGTCGCCGCGGAGTACCCCGTCGCGTCCGTCACGGCCGTGGCAGCGTTCGGGGCCATGCCGGTCGACCGTGCCGCCGCGCTGGCCGAGGACGGCGGCCGCGCCGAGGCGGGCCTGCCGCCGCGCTTCGCCGTGCCCCAGCTGGTGGACCTGTCGCCGGAGACGGCCGGTACCTGGGAGGACCTGGACGAGCGGTTCACGATGTGGCGCCTGCGCGTCACCTCGCCGGGGGCGCTCTCGCTGAACCTGGGCTTCACGGCCTACCGCCTGCCCAAGGGCGCGCGCCTGTCGCTGTACCCGACCGATGCCAAGGCCCACGACGACGTCCGCGGCGTCCGCGTCTTCACCGACGCCGACAACGAGGACCACGGCGAGCTGTGGACCCCGGTCGTGGTCGCCGAGGACATCATGGTCGAGCTCGTGCTGCCGAGGGAATCGCGCCACGACTACGAGCTGCGGATCGGCTCGATCAACCGCGGCTACGCGTTCTTCGGCGAGCAGATCGAGCGTATGCAGCAGGACCTGGCGGCCGGCAAGGCGGGCGCCTGCAACATCGACGTCGTCTGCCCCGAGGGTGACGACTGGCGGCTGGAGATCAACTCCGTGGGCGTGATCTCGACCGGCGGCAGCACCTTCTGCACCGGCTCGATGCTGAACAACACGGCCGAGGACGGCACGCCGTACTTCCTGACGGCCAACCACTGCGGCATCGGCGCGAGCAACGCTGCCTCGCTGGTGGTCTACTGGAACTTCCAGAGCCCCGTCTGCGGACAGCAGAGCGGCGGCAGCCTGGCGGAGTTCCAGACCGGCTCGGTGTTCCTGGCCGCCAGCAGCACCTCGGACTTCACGCTGGTGCGCATGGATGACCCGGTGAACCCCGACCACGAGGTCTCTTTCGCCGGCTGGAACAAGTCCACGCAGGACTTCGGGGGCGTTGTGGCGATCCACCACCCGGATACGGACGAGAAGAGCATCAGCTTCGAGTACGACGCGACCACCACGACTGCCTACCTGGGCAACACCGTCGTGGCTGGCGGCAACCACATCCGCGTCATCGACTGGGATCTGGGCACCACGGAGCCGGGCTCGTCCGGCTCGCCGCTGTTCGACCTGAACCACCGCGTCGTGGGCCAGCTGCACGGCGGCTACGCGGCCTGCGGCAACAACTCGTCGGACTGGTACGGGCGCCTGTCGACCTCGTGGTCGGCCATCGCCAGCTACCTGGACCCGACCGCCAGCGGCACCGTGACCCTGGACACCTACGCGCCGTGGGCCAGCGGCCTGTCGGTGGGCGGCGCCGCGTTCGCGTCCGAGGGCAATCCCGGCGGGCCGTTCACGCCCACGGGGACGTCCTACACGCTCACGAACAACAGCGCCTATCCCATCAATTACACCGCCGTCGCCGATGTCGCCTGGGCGACCGTCGGCAACGGCAGCGGCACCCTTGCGGCCGGCGCCCAGACCTCTGTCACGGTGACCCTGAACGCGGCAGCCAATTCGCTGGGCAACGGGATCCACACCGGTTCACTGACCATCACGAACACGACCGACGGCCAAGGCAGCACGATCCGCGGGCTCAGCCTGAAGGTGGGCGTGCCGGTGGCGACGGTCAGCTTCCCGCTGGATTCCAACCCGGGCTGGACGCTGGGCACCGGCTGGGCGTTCGGCGTGCCGTCCGGCGGTGGCGGCTCCTACGGCGAGAACGATCCGACCAGCGGCTACACCGGGGGCAACGTGCTGGGCTACAACCTGACCGGCGACTACCCGAACAACATGGCCGAGTCGCACCTGACCACCACGGCCATCGACTGCTCGGCCATGCAGGGCACCGTGCTGAAGTTCTGGCGCTGGCTCAACGTCGAGCAACCGTCCTATGATCACGCCTACGTGCGGATCAGCACCAACGGCGGCGGCAGCTGGACCACCATCTGGACGAACGCGAGCGAGATCACGGACGCGGCGTGGACGCAGGTCAGCTACGACATCAGCGCGCTGGCCGACGGCCAGCCGAACGTGCTGATCCGTTGGACCATGGGCACCACCGACGGCAGTTGGACCTACTCCGGCTGGAACATCGACGACGTCGAGCTGTGGGCGCTGCCGTCCTACGTGGCCGGCGTCGGCGACGTGCCCGGACGCGCACTGGCGCTGGGCAACCATCCGAACCCGTTCAACCCGCTGACGAAGGTCGAGTTCGCGCTGGCGAAGGCCGGCCCCGTCCAGTTGGACGTGTACGACGCCCAGGGACGCCTCGTTCGGCGCCTGGTGGCCGGCAACCTCGAGGCCGGCGGCCATAGCGCCGTCTGGGACGGATTGGACGGCAGCGGCCGCCGGGTCGGCAGCGGTGTCTACCTGGCACGCCTGCAGGCCGACGGCGAAGTTGCCGAGCACAAGATGGTGATGCTGAAATAGACCGCCGTACGGTCGTGGACAGGAAGCGGCGGACCGGCCTCGGCGGCCGGTCCGCCGTTGAACACCCGGGGGGCGGTGAGCGCCCTCGCGAGAGGGCGTTTGGCGTCACACGAGGTCGATGATCGACCCGAAATCGGGGTCGAACAGCCGCTTGTAGATGCGCGAGGCGAACGGGTCGGTCATCCCCGCCAGGTAGTCGCAGATCAGGCGCGCCCGTCGGCGCGGGTCACCGTCGGCGCGGGCCACCTCGGCCTCGAAGTCGCGCGACAGCAGCGTGTGCCTGGGCGTCCCGGTGTGCAGGTAGTTCTCGGCCAGCGCGGTGAAGATGCGCTCGAGCATGAAACCGCCCTTGTGTTCGAGCTGGCAGACCTGCGGCGAGCGGAAGACCAGCTGCCGGGCCAAACGCGCGTACAGCTTCTGCTCGCGGGCCACGGCCGGGTCGATCACGACGCCGAACCGGTAGCGGTTCGTCACGTCGGCCATGAAGTTTCCGCGCTCGATCAGCGAGCAGGCCTCGACGAAGGTGCCGATGCGCCGGTTCATGACCCGTTCGAGGTCGCCGTCGGCGATCGCGCGCAGCAGGCCCTCGAGCAATTGGCCTTCACTTTCGGACAGTTCCTGTTCGGCGGCCCAGCGCCGGACCCGGGCCTCGGTCACGAAGCCCGCGTTGGCGCTGTCGACCAGGTCGTTGAGCGAGTAGGCGGTGTCATCCGCCCAGTCCATGATCTGGCATTCGAGGCTCCGCAGCGCGTTGCGCTCGCGGCCCGGCGCCAGTTCGGCGGGGAAGGGACGCCCGCCGAACACGAAGTCCAGGTAGCGGGCCTGCTCGTCGTAGAGGAAGTGCCGCACCGGGTCTTCCCATTCGCGGAACAGCGTCTTGTACTTCAGGACGCCGTCCATGAACGCTCGCGAGGGGTTGAGCCCGCGGCGGCTGCGGCCGCTGGTGAAGATGATCTCGGTGATCAGGCGCAGCGTCTGCGCGTTGCCCTCGAAGCCGCCCCAGGGGGTCATCAGGCGGTGCAGCGTCGCCTCACCGGCGTGGCCGAACGGCGGGTGCCCGATGTCGTGCGCCAGGGCCACCGACTCCACAAGGGCGGTGTCGATCCGGAAGTCCGGCCCCAGCTGCGGGCTGGTGGCGTTCAGGCGGCGCGTGATCGAGCCGGCGATCTGCGCCACCTCGATCGAGTGTGTCAGGCGGGTGCGGTAGAAGTCGTACTCGCCCGAAAGGAAGACCTGCGTCTTGGCCTGCAGGCGACGGAAGGCCGCGTTGTGGATGAGCCGGTCGTGGCCGCGCTGGAACACCGAGCGGTAGTCCGGGTCGCGGGGCTCGAGTTCCTCGGTGTCGAAGGCGCAGTAGAATCCGTTCTCGGGGTGGCCGGTCATGGCGATGCGGCTCATTCCTGCGCGCGGCGGCGGCGCGCGGCTTCGTAGAGGAGGACGGCGGCGGCGGTGGCCACGTTCAGCGAGTCCCCGGATCCCCGCATCGGGATGCCGACGGTCGCGTCGCAGGCGGCGCGCATCTCCGGTGACAGGCCGTCGTGCTCGGCGCCGAGCGCCACGGCGACCGGCCCGGCCAGTTCGTCCGCCTCCCAAAGATCGGCGCCGCCGGGGTCGGCCGCCAGCAGGCGCACGCGATGCCCGCGCAGCCAGTCGATGATCTCCCCGCGCGGGGCGGCGACCACGGGCACGGTGAAGAAGGCCCCGCGCGAGGCGCGCAGGACGTTGGGGTTGTCCAGGTCGGCGCCGCCGGCCACCAGCACGGCATCGGCCCCGACGCCGTCGGCGAGGCGGAGCACGGCGCCCAGGTTGCCCGGCTTCTCCACGTCCTCGAGCACGACGACCAGGGGCGGGCGCGCGGCAGGAAGCGCCAGGTCGCGCAGGTCCCGCAGCCGGCGCGACGCCACCGCCAACAGTCCCTCCGACCGGTCCCGGTAGGCCAGCTTGTCCATGACCGCGGCCGACGCCTCGACGGCCGACACACCGTCACGCCGGATGGCGTCCCACAGGTCGCGGCCTTCCGCATCAAGCCGGTCCGGGCAGGCCCAGACCTCGGCGAACGGCCAGCTGGCCGCGCGCGCGCGGGCGATCACCAGCGGCTCCTCGACCAGGAACAGGCCGGCCTGCTCGCGTTCGCGCCGCTCCCGCAGGCGCAGCAGTGCCTTCACCCGCGGGTTGGCGGGGCTGGAGACCAGCAGGGGTGGCCTGGTTCCAGGCACGGCGTCAGTCCTCCCGGTGGCAGGCCGCGCGTACCGCCGGCGGCAGGGGCACGGGGCGCCGCCGGGTGTAGTCGAAGCAGACCATCCCGGTCTCGACCAGCGCCACTTCGGTGGCGTCGGCCGGGCGCGTTACGCGCGTGGCCAGCCGGAAGCCGAGGCGGCCGGGCTCGACGGCCGCCACCTCCAGGCGCAGGCGATCGCCGGCAAAGGCCTCCGCCCGGTAACAGAGCGCCGCATCGCCCATGATCAGGCCCGCGCCGCCGCAGTCCAGCTCAGTCCAGCCGTGAGAGGCAAGGAATGCGACCCTGGCCTCGTGCACCAGGGCCAGCAGGCGGTCGTTGCCCAGGTGGCCGCCGTAGTTGAGGTCGGTGGTGCGCACCACGAGGTCGCAGCTGAACGGGTAGGGCTCGCGCGGGCGCAGGTCCAGCCGCGGCATGGTCAGCCCTCGCCGGCCGCGTCGGCCCCGCCGCGGTCCGAAGTGGCGTCGCGCTTGCCCGCGGATTTCTTGCCCTTCTTGCTCTTCTTCGGCTCGGCTTTGCGTTCGCCGTCCTCGTCACCGTCGTCGTCGCCGACGGGGACTTCCTGGAATTCGGCCAGCGCAAAGGCCTCCTCGCGGACCAGGCGGCGGTCCAGGTAGACGCGCAAGCGCCAGTTCCCCGGCTCGCGTTGGCGATCGGCGCTGGTGTTGAAGGTCGAGTCGAGCGTCAACGACGGCGTCGCCGACTTGACCTCCTCGTGCCGGTCGGCATTCAGATCGAGCGCGTCCTTCCAGGCCACGTCGGCGGTCCAGTCCCCGTCGGCCCCGCGCAGGCGGAACTCGGCGAAGCGCCGGAACAGCTCGCTGCCGTCGGGGCGGATCCAGACCAGGTGCGCGGTGTAGTCGCGCCCAGGCACCAGGTCGGTGAAGTCGGCGAACGCCTGCACCGAGGACTTGGAGCCGATCGCGAACTCGTTGCCGACGCCCTGACGCTTGCCCTTCTTGCTGACCTTGCGGCACAGCTCGATCGACAGCGCCGGGCCGGGCGTGTCATCGCGCGCGCGCATCCGCCGCGACTCGTCGCTCTCGCAGCCTCCCAGCAGCAGGCCGGCCGCCAGGATTGCGATCGCTGCAAGCAGGTTCCGCCGCGCCGCCTTCACATGATTCATGGCTCGCTCCCTGGGCCGGATCCGCGGAAAAGGGCCGGGGCGTCCGCCGACACCCCGGCCCATTATGCGTGCCGATGCCGATTACTTCAACAATGTCATCTTCTGCACCAGCGTCCGGTCACCGACGCTCAGGCGGCAGAAGTAGAGGCCCGAGGCCACGCGACCGCCGCGGTCATCATCGCCGTCCCAGGTCACGGTACGCTCGCCGGCTTCCAGCCAGCCATTGGCCAGCGTGCGGACCAGGCGGCCGTTCACGTCGTAGACGCAGAGCCTGGCCTCGCCCGCCGCCGGCAGCACGAAGCTGATCTTCGTCCGCGGGTTGAACGGGTTGGGGGCGTTCTGCGCCAGGACCGGGGCGTGGGGCAGTTGGCCGCCGTCCACGGCCGAGGTGCCGCCGACCGCGAAGTCGGCGGCCGAGACGGCCTCCGCCAGGTTGCCGGCAGCGTCCAGCACCTGCACGCGCAGGCGGCAGTTCGGGCCGGCGCCGGCCGGGACCGTCCAGTCCCAGGCCTGGTTGAACGCGCCCTGGGCCAGCAACGCCCAGGAACCGCCGCTGTCGGTCGACAGCCACACGCGGGCCTGCACGACGCCGATGTCGTCGGCGTGCGACCAGGCCACGGTGGCCTGCGAGCCGGCGGCCAGCACCTGTCCGCCGTTCGGGTAGCCGAGCGTGACGGTCGGGGCGGCGGCCTCGGCCGGGACCGAGTAGCCCCGCAGGGTCAAGTCGTCGACGGCGGCCTCGACCAGCGAGCCGGGCGAGGCGTCGCTGGCGATGAACCGCAGTTGCAGCTGGTTGCCCAGCGCCGGCGCGTAGGTGTCCAGCTGGAAGACCTGCTCCGTCCAGGCGCGCAGGCTCGCGTTCGTGTTCTCGAGCGTGAACCAGGCGCCGCCGTCGAATGAGCCCTGCACCACCCAGTAGTCCTGGTTGGGACTGTTGCCCGTGTCGTTGGAGTACCAGCGCCAGTAGCGAAGCTCCAGGCCGCCGATGCCCGCCACGTCGTACACCGGGCTCAGCAGCGTCGTCGTGCCGTTGTCGACATCCTCTGTGCCCTGCGCGCTGCCCGCGGGGTCGTTCCCCGTGACCCAGCACATCGTGCCGGTCGCGGTGCGGTCGTCCTCCGGCTGCACAAGCTCTGCGTTGAAATAGATGCCGTTCGGATCCGCGTGCTCCCACATCCCGGACGTCGCGGTGTCGCCGCCGACGCCGCCGCTCCAGCCGGCCGCCGACTCCATGTCGTCGACGGCGACGACCGACAGCTCCGCCACGACAAAGGCGAGAGGAGCGAACGGACCGCCGGCCGGCTCGTAGCTAACGTTGCCCACCGGGTCGGACCCCTCCAGCCAGAACTGCACGCGCGTGCCCGAGGCTTGGCCGGGGATGGCGGCCTGGAACTGCCCGGGCTGGCCCGTGGGAGTGAGCGCCAACTCGAACGGGCCGCCGGCCGTGGAGGAGGTGTAGTAGAAGCGCAGATCGGCGACGCCCGAGTAGTCGGTCGCCGTCGTCGTCACGACGTAGGGACCGGTCGTGTCGTTCGTGCTGGCCGGTACCACCGTGCCGCTGAAGGCCGGGCCGGCGATGTCCACCAGCGCGAAGTCCACCGTGCTGGCCAGCCCCTCGGCCACGACGACGCCGTAGGTCGTGTCGGGCGCGAAGCTGGGGTGGGACACGGCGACGTTCCAGGTGCCGACCGGCACGTCGCGCTCGAAGAAGCCGCCGGCGGTGATCGCCTGCCGGCCGCTGCCGAGCACCGCGACGACGGCGCCCTCAATGGAGGTTCCGCCGGCGCTGGCGTTGGTCACGTTCCCCTGCACCTTGCCCATGATCTGCGCCTCGACGGTGCGGAACGCGATGGCGCGACCGGCCAGCAGCGGGGCGGCCCCGCCCGGGTAGCTGTCCCAGTAGGTGTACTGCACGGCGGTGTCCTGCGACTTGCACTGGATACCTACCGTCGAATAAGCCTCGAGCGAGTCGACCTGGTTGACCGTCTGGTACTGCATGATGATCACGCCGTCGCCGGTGTCACCGGCCTCGTGCGCGGGGTCCAGCAGGATGGCCTGGAACGTCTCGATGGCGCTGCCCACCTCGTTGCGCATCCGGCGCCACTCGATGATGTAGCGATGGTTGGCCACGTCGTGCCAAGCGAAGACGCCGCCGTCGCCGACCACCGCGTACACCTCGTCCCAGTACACGCAGACCATGTCCTCGGGCGCCTCGATGGCCGGCAGCGAGCGGTTGCGGTAATGGCGCTGGTAGGTGGCGCCCATCGAGAGCCAGCCGTTCGAGCAGATGCTGATCTTCGAGAAGTCGCGGCCGTAGTAGCGGAACGTGAACGGCAGGTCGACCACCTCGACGTCGTCGGAGTAGATCGCGTAGTCGTTCAGCGGCACCGCGGTGCCCGGGCCGCCAAGAGCCGGGTCCAGTTCGACCCACTGGTAGACGGGTGCCTGGCCGTAGGACGCGTCGCCGTCATCGAAGGCGTAGTAGCGTCCGGCATCCGGTCCCACGGGGTCGGTGACGACGCGGGCACCGAAGGTGACCGGCACGGCCAGGCGGGCCTTGCCGCCCTCGGCGAACGTCACGTCCAGGTCCAGGACGGCCAGGTGGCCGGGGAAGCAGTCGGGCGAGACCTGCAGCGAGAACAGGTCGCCGCTGTTGTTGCCCTGGCCGCCGGCAGCGATGCCGGGCAGGGTGCCGTTGCCGTCGACCACGGTCACCCAGTGGTCCCCGCTGGTCAGCGTCAGCGTGGCGCCTGCGGTGGCCAGGTTGCCGTCGTTGAGCAGAGACACGCGCAGCGTGCCGGTCTGGCCGGGATTGAGCGTCCCGCCCGCGCCGCCCAGCAGCGTCGAGGTGAGCGTCGTGGCCGGACCGCTCACGTCCAGCGTGACCAGCCCGACCTGGTCGGCGCCGGCGTTCGATGCGGTGAAGGTGAGCGGCAGCGACGAGCCGCCGCGCAGGCCGGCGTCCAGGGACAGGACGAACGGAGCGTCCGGGCTGGCCGTCGCGCCGCTGAGCACGGCGCCGTAACCGGCGCTGGCCTGCGCCACGACCGCCTGCGCATCGCCGCTGGCCAGGATCGCGGTGGCCGCCGCGGCGGTGCCCGTGCCGTGGTTCGTCAGGTCGACGAACAGCTCGATGGTCTCGCCGGGCTCGGCCAGTCCGTCGCCGTCGCCGCTGCTGGCGCCGCTGTTGTCGTCATCGATGACCGGCGCGCCCGGCACCAGCGCCACCGCCTGCGGACCCACCGTCACCACGCCCAGCCAGGGCTTCAGGTTGCGGCCAGTGACCGTCAATTGCATGGTCCCGTCGACCAGGCCGGACACCGGCAGCACGACGCGGCCGTCCGCGCCGGTCTCGGCGCAGACGCTGATGACGCCCTTGCGGTACAGCGCGACCACCGCGCCGGCGACCGGGCTGCCGCCCGCGGTGACCGCCACCGGCAGCGCATTCGCGTCGTCGTCCAGCGCGGTGGGGGCCGTCACGACGAGGTTCGCCGGGACCGCGGTCCACATCGCCGTGGCCGGGTCGCCCATGAGGTTGTTCCAGGTGGCCCAGATCTCCACCTCTTCGGGCTCGACGGCGTTGTAGTTCGTGTACATCACCAGCTTGCCGTGGCTGAGGGCCGGGCCCACGCGCTGGTCGCCGGTGTTCAGCGCGCCGTCGACAACGCCGGCGAAGATGCAGTTGTTGTAGCGCGTGTGCGTGCCGGTCGTGGCGGTGCCGATCGAGGCGACGGCGGCGCCGTTGGCGTTGCGCAGGAAGGCCTCGCTGTTGCTGGTCCCGCTGGCGAAGCTGCCGGTGCCGCAGGTCATGATCACCGCGAACGTCAGCTTCTGGCCGTTGGACATCGTCCCGATGTGGCCCGTGGTCAGGCCGCTCATGCCGTAGTAGCCGCGGTAGGTGAACAGCGTGTTGCCGGCGCTGACCGAGTTGGTCATCAGCGTGGCGAAATTGCCGCTCCAGAACGTGTCGACCTGCGTGTAGTTCAGGCGCAGCAGCTGGTCCTTCACCCACTGGTTGGTCCAGATGCAGCTGTAGCCCGAGGTCGACGGGTCGCCGGTCAGGCCCGCCCGCGTGTACCAGGCGGTGTCGGAGGTCAGCGGGTTGCTCTCGTAGGACACGATCTTGTTCACGATCGACGTGAGTTCGGCGGTGGAAGCGGCCGACAGGCGCCCGATGTGCACGTCCGGCAGCACGTCGGTGCCGTCCAGCCGCGTGTATGCGTGGTCGCCCTCACCGTTGTAGCCCGACAGCGACTCGTTCCAGGTTGCGACCGGCACGGTGCCGGAGGCGTCGCCGGCCAGGCACACCATCTCCAGCGGGATCGTCGCGGTGTTGTAGAAGTTCTGCAGCCAGGCCTTGATGGCCGTGTTCGTCGTGCCGGTCTCCGCGGTGGTCACCGAGACGACGTTGTAGCCCTGGCGGGCGCGCCAGGCCACCAGCGGCTCCAGCGCGGTGATCACCGCGGCGTTGTTCGGCGCGATGCACACCCAGGTGCCCATGGGCACCGTCTCCACCGTGGCCTTGTCGAAGCCGAGCACCGTGTTCTCGAGCAGGGTGGCAAACGACGCGGGCAGCGGGCGCAGCGGGCGGGTTTCCGCCTTGGCGGCGGCCGACGGCACGAATGCGAACTCCAGCTCGACGGTCGCGGCGCTGGCCAGGATGCCGGTCGCGCGGTCCCAGGCCACCGGGCGCACCGTCACCGGGACGACGCGGACGCCGTGCAGGCGGGCGGGCTCGCCGATCACGGCCAGTTCCAGCGGCGCACTGGCCGCCTTCGCGGCGTAGTAGGCGCGGTCCCAGGTGGCGGCGGCGCCGGCCTCCGCCACCGGCTGCGCGGGCAGCGGGCGCCAGGCGCCGGCCAGGGGTTCGCGGGTCCCGCGCGCACCGACCAGGCGGAGGTCCATGCCCTCGGGCACGGCCACCAGGCGTCCCACCACCGGGAGGGCCGGCTGTCCGGGATCGCCGGCGGACTCGGCGCCGGGCAGCGTGATGTCCGTGAACGTCTCGCCCAGCAGCTCGGTCTGGTGCAGCGTCGGGGACGGCACGTCCAGGCGCACGGTCAGGTGCGCACCGTCGCGGGCGGTCACGGACCAGGCGGGGGCCTGGTTCCCGGACGCGGCGCCGGCGGCCAGTGCCGGACTGAGGACGGCCAGGCCGCACACCGCGAGCATCAGGGCGAGGGGATGACGCCAGGAACGCATGGAAGCCTCCAAGGGCGATGGCGGCGTGGGCCGCCGCACGGCAAGCTCGCTGGCCGGCCGCCAGGGGGCATCCCGGGGCCGGCAGACTGGAGCCGCGCCAGGGTCGGGCGCGGCTCGGATTCCGCTGCGCAGATCATACCAGATCATGAGGTTCGGTAGCCTCACTTTATTATCCCATTTCCGCAGCAAATACCGCGCAATGGTCACATAAATGGCTGTCATGTGAGCAATTATCCCCAAGACGCGATCAATTTCTCCGTGGCCTTGCCGCCCCGATGCGCTATAATCCAAAGCCGGGGTTCGCCCCCTGTCCACCGCCCGGTGGATGTCGCCCCACGGGCTCGCAGGAAGGAAGACACCGATGCATACCGCAACCCGCAGCGGCGCGGCGCCGAAGACGCCGGCGCCTGCCATCCTGTCCGGGGCCTGCTCCCGGCTGGTCGTCCCGGCCCTGTGCCTGGCTGTGTGCCTGGCCGCCGTTCCGGCCGGTGCCGTCACGCGCCAGGTGCCCGCCCAGTACGCGACGATCCACGCCGCTGTGCAGGCCGCCGCCGCCGGCGACACTGTGAGCATCGCCGCCGGCACCTATTTCGACTGCACGCACCCGACCGAGGGCGCGGGCACCACGCCGGCCTGCGTCATCCTCAAGTCCGGCGTGACCATCCGCGGCGCCGGTACGGGCGCGACGGTCATCGACGCGCAGGGGATCGGCCGCGGCGTGTTCGGCGACGGCGTGGCGAACTGCCGTCTGGAGAACCTCCAGGTGCGCGGCGCCTACGCCCAGATTTACGGCGCGGGCATCCTGCTGCGGAACGTGCCGGCCTCCGTGGCGGTGACCGACGTCCGCGTGACGGCCTGCCAGGACGGCGGCGTCGTCTGCATCAACAACGCGAACCCGACGCTGACGCGCCTGGAGATCGACAACAACCTCGCCAAGCAGGGCGGGGGGCTGGCCATCGAGGAGGGCAGCAGTCCCCTGGTCATGGACTGCAGCATCCTCCAGAACACCGCGCCGTCGGGGGCCGGGATCTTCATCCGCACCGAGTGTTCGCCGGTGATCGACGGCTGTACGATCAGCGCCAACGTCATCAACGCCAGCTTCGGCAACGGCGGCGGCATCGCGGTGCAGAGCGCCACGCCGACCATCACCGACTGCGTGATCACCGACAACGTGACGCTGGGCTACGGCGGCGGCGTGGCGTTCGTGCAGGAGGCCGGCGGGCTCATCGAGGACTGCCTGATCGAGGGCAACGACGCGGCCGGTACCTACAGCCTGGGCGGCGGCATCGCCGTCAGCCAGAGCGATCCCGTGATCCGTCGCGTGACCATCGTCGGCAACACCTGCAGCGGCTTCTTTGCCGAGGGCGGCGGCATCGACGTCTCGTTCACGCCGTCACCGGTCATCGAGAACTGCACGATCGCCGGCAACGCGACCAGCGCGAACGGCTTCGGCGGCGGCATCTCGCTGCAGTGGGGGGCCGCGCCGACCATCGAGCGCAGCATCATCGCCTTCGCCACCGCGGGCGAGGGCCTGTATTGCCTGTCGGCGACGCCCGTTGTCGCGTGCACCGACATCTGGGGCAACGCGGGCGGCAACGCCCTGTGCGGCGTGGACGGCGGGGGCAACTTCTCGGCCGACCCGCTCTTCTGCGGCACGGCGGGGCGCGAGTACAACCTGGCGACGGGCAGCCCGTGCGCGGCGGGCGCCCAGGCGGGAGCGCCCTGCGGCGGCCAGTTGATCGGGGCCAATCCCAGTGGCTGCGGCGCCAGCCCGGCGCCGTTGCCGGCGGTCGTGGCCCTGGCCGCGGGCAACACGCCCAATCCGTTCAATCCCCTGACCACGATCTGGTTCGAACTGCACGAAGCCGGCCCGGTCACGGTGCGCATCCATGACCTGCGGGGCGCGCACGTGCTGACCCGGACGTGGGACCGCGCGCAGGCCGGTCGCACCGAGTTCGTGTGGCAGGGCCTCGATGACGAGGGCCGTGCCCTGCCGAGCGGCATCTACCTGTACCGTGTCGAGACCGACGGGACGTTCGTCAGCCGAAGGATGAGCCTGATCCGATGATGACTCGCCTGCCGCAAGGGCTACGCCTTGCCTCCGCTTCGGTCCTGGTCGCCCTTGCGGCAACCGGGACCGTTTCCGTGTCCTCGGCCGGGACCGGTCCGGCCCGCAGCGACGACCTGGTCACCCTGGCGGCCGTGCCCGCCGGCGTCGAAGGGGCGGGGCGCGCCACGCTCGTGGCGCTGCCGCGCGACGCGTCAACGGCGCGGGCCGTGGCATCCGGCACCGTCGGCGCGGCGTCCGCCGCGCCCGGCCGCGTGATGATCATGCGCGGCCGCCCGGTGCTGTTGGCCTCGGCGCCCGGCGCTGCCGATGGTCCCGCGCAGGTACGCGTGGAGCACGATGGGAACTGGGCGGCCGAGGAGCCCGACCATCGCCTGGCCTCGCCGGCGCTGGAGGCGGCCCTGGCCGGCCTGCCCGCCGACAAGACGGCGTCGTTCAGCCACGGCAGCTACGTGATCGTGTACGACGCGGCGCTGGCCGCCGCCGTCGAGCCGCTGGCGCAGTGGAAGACGCGCAAGGGCCTGCGCGTGGCCACGGTCGGGACCGACGTCACCGGCAACTCGACGGCCGGCATCAAGGCCTGGCTGCAGACGGCCTACGACACCTGGGAATACCCGCCCGAGCACGTGGTCCTGTTCGGCGACATCGGCGCCATCCCGACCTACACGTTCCTGGGCAATCCCTCGGACCTGGAGTACGTGCTGCTGGACGGCGACGACTTCCTGCCCGACGCGATGCTGGGCCGGTTCCCGGCCGAGAGCCTGCCCGACGCGCAGGCGATGGTGGCCCGCACGGTCGCCTATGAGCGCACGCCGTACACGGCCGAGCCGGCCTGGTTCACCAGGTCGCTGATGGTGGCGGGCCTGACCGGCTCGACGACGCCGCCGCACACGGTGGCCTACTGTGGCCGCCAGCTGCAGGCCATCGGCTTCGATCCCGCGACCGCCATCACCTCGCCGGTGCCGCTGCCCCCCCTGATGGGCGCGCAGATGATCAGGCAGAACATCGATCAGGGCGCCTCGATGGTCGTCTACCGCGGCTGGGCCTACGGTACCGGGGGCTGGGACCCGCCGTCCTATACCGTCAACGACATCCCCGCGCTGAACAACGGCTGGAAGCTGCCGGTGGTCATGAGCTTCGTCTGCCTGACCGGCGACTACACCTCCAGTCCGCCCTGCTTCGGCGAGGCCTTCCTGCGCCAGGGTACGCCCGAGGCGGCGGGCAAGGGCGCCGTGGCGTTCATCGGCAACGGCGAGCACTGGTCCCACACGCGCTACAACGACGCCATGGCGATCGCGGTCTTCGAACGCATCGTCGAGGACGGCGTGACCGACCTGGGCGCCCTTCTCCACGCGGGCAAGCTGCGGTTCCTGGACTACTTCCCGAGCGAGCTGGACGCCGCCACCAATGGCGAGGAATCCGTCGAGTTCTACTTCCACATCTACAACCTGCTGGGCGACCCGTCGCTGGAGTACTGGCGCGGCGCGCCGCGCGCGGTAACCGCGGACATGCCCGCCCAGCTGCCGGCCGGCAGCAACCACCTCGAGGTGACGGTCGCGGCGGCCGGCGGCGGCGAACCGGTGGCCGGCGCGCGCGTGGGCGTGACGCAGGGCGGCGTGCTCCTGGGCAGCGGCCTGACCGACGCGTTCGGCACGGCGCGACTCGAGCTGGTGCCGGTGGGCGCCGGCGCGAACGTCGAGGTGACGGTGTCGGGCGCCGGCGTGGTGCCGGTGGAGACAAGCGTGCCGACGTCCACGGCGGCCGTGTTCCTGGCGGCGGCGTCCGCGACCATCGGCGATGGCGCCGAAGGCGTGGCCAACCCCGGCGAGACGTTGACCGTGACACCGCGCATGGCCAACCGCGGCAGCGCCGGCAGCGGCGCCTTCACGGTGACGGCGGCCGCCGTCGACGGCCCGGCGCAGGCGTCCGGAACCGCGACCTTCGCGGCGATCGCGGCCGGGCTCGAGGGCGAGGCGCAGACCCCGCTGACGGTCACGATCGCCGACGACGCGGATGACGGCGCGCCGGTGACGTTGCGCCTGGCCGCCGACCGTGGCGGGGCGATCGACGTGTCGGCGTGGTCGTTCAACGTGGCGGCATCGCGGTTGCAGCCGTTCGCGCTGGACGCGGCAGCCGGCTACATCGAACCGGGACAGACGACCGCCCTGAGCCTGTCGCTGCGCAACGACGGTTCGCTCGGCACCGCCGGCGGGACCGTCACCCTGGTCGCGACCGGGGGCGGCGGCGCGGCGCTGGCGGGCGCCAGCGCGGCATTCGGGCCCTGCGCGCCGGGCACGACGGTGGTCACGGGCAATGGCCTTTCGGTCACCGTGCCGGCGGCGATGGCCGCCGGTTCGGCGCTGAACTTCACCGCGACGATCGTGACCGAAGAGGGCTGGCGGCGCGAGTCCACCTGCGCCGCCGTCGTGGGGCGGGTGGACGTCACCGCGCCCAGTGGTCCGGACGCGTACGGCTACTACGCCTACGACAGCGCCGACCTGGATTACCCGGCCTCGCGGCCCCAGTACGAATGGACCGAGATCTCCACGCTGCTGGGCGGTCCGGGCACGAAGCTGAGCTTCTCGGTGCCCGACAACCTGGCCACCTCGGTGCTGGTGGACCTGCCGTTCACGTTCCGCTACTACGGCCAGGACTACACGCGGCTTCGCGTCTGCGACAACGGCTGGGCGTCGTTCGACCTGGGCACCCGCTACGATTTCTACAACTGGACGCTGCCCTCGACGCACGGCAACAACGCGCTGGTGGCGCCGTTCTGGGACAACCTGAACCCGGAGACGCCGACGTCCGGTGCGCAACTGCCCAACGGCGCGGCCCCGGACGGCATCTACGCCTGGCACGACGCGGCCGGCGGCCGCTTCATCCTCGAGTGGAGCCGGCTCCCCAACTACCAGCCGGAGGTGCTCGGGCTGCAGACGTTCCAGCTGGTGCTGCACGATCCGGCGCTGCGTGCGGGTCCCGACGGCAACGGGGAGATGCTCTTCCTCTACCGGCACGTCTCGAACAACGACAACCTGCGGATGTACGCGACCGCCGGCTGGGAATCGCCGGACGGCAACGACGGGTTCCAGCTGACCTACGACAACCACTACGCCGCCGGCATGGCCCCGCTGCAGTCGGGGCTGGCCGTGCGCGTGACGACCGCGCCGCCGGTGCGCGTGCCGTTCGCCCTGGCGGCCTTCACCGCCGAGGCGGCCGGCGGTTCCGTGCACCTGACCTGGCGCCCGGCCGACGAGCGCCCGGTCCTGGGCTGGCACGTCGAACGCCACGACGCCGACGGCGTTGTCCGCCTGACGGCCGAGCCGTTGCCGGCCGAGGCGCGCGCCTACACCGACGCCGCGCCGTCGAACGACGCCGCGGCGCGCTATGCCCTGAAAGCGCTCCACCCTTGGCAGTCCGAGAGCCGGCCCGGCGAGGTTGCGCTGTCGGGCAGCCTTGCCGCGCGGTTGTCGCTGCGGGCGGTCGGGGCCAACCCCGCGCGCGGGGGCATCGAGCTGGCGTTCGCCCTGCCGCGGGACGGCCAGGCCCGCCTGCGGGTGTACGACGTGGCCGGTCGCCTGGTGCGCACACTGGTCGATGGGCCGCTGGCGGGCGGCGAGAGCCGCCGGCAGTGGGACGGCCGCGATAATGACGGCCGGTCCCTCGGCGGCGGCGTGTACTTCGGGCGGCTGGAGTCGGCGGACGGTGTCGTCACCGCCAAGCTGACGCTCGTGCGCTGAGAGGCGGCCGTCCGGGATGAAACTGATCGCCCTGCTGCTGGGCCTGCTGACGGTCCTGGGCGCCTGGGAGACCTGGCGCCATGGCCGCCATCGTCGCCGCATTCCCGTGCGCGTGCACGTCAACGGTACGCGCGGGAAGTCGTCGGTGGCCCGGTTGATCGGGGCGGGCCTGCGCGGCGGGGGGCTGCGGGTGGTGGCCAAGACCACCGGCAGCGCCGCCGCGCTCGTGCACGTGGACGGCAGCGAGACGCGGATCCGGCGGCGCGGCGGCCCCAACATCCGGGAGCAGCTGGCGGTGATGCGGGCGGCGGCGGCCGAGCGGTGCGACGCCCTGGTGCTCGAGTGCATGGCCGTCAGGCCGGACTTGCAACGGACCTGCGAACATTCCATCGTGCACGCCACACACGGGGTCATCACGAACGTGCGGCCGGACCACCTCGAGGTGATGGGGCCCACGCTCGACGACGTGGCCGCCAGCCTGGGCGGCACCGTGCCGCGCGGGACGAAGCTGTTCACGGCCGAGGAGGCCTACGCGGGCTACCTCGAGGGCGTGGCGCGGGGGCGGGGTACGTCGTTCAAGCTGTGTCGCCCCGGCGACGTCACCGAGCGCGAGATGGCCGGTTTCGCCTACGAGGAGTTCGCCGACAACGTGGCCCTGGCCTTGGCCGTGTGCCTGGACGCGGGCGTCGCGCGCGAGGCCGCGCTGGCGGCGATGTACGGCGTGACGCCGGACGTCGGCGCCCTGACCCGCTGGCCGCTGCTCGAGTCGGGCAGGCGCGTGGAGTTCGTCAACGCATTCGCCGCGAACGACCCGGTCAGCTACGTGCGGATCTGGGAGCGCTTCGGCCTCCAGCGCGACTGTTCGCGCGTGGTGCTGCTGATGAACAACCGCGGCGACCGGCAGCGGCGAAGCAAGGACCTGGCGCCGTTGTTCGGGCGCGAACTGCCGGCGGCGCACTACGTCGTGATCGGCACCGACACGGCCGTGTTCGTGGACATGCTCCTGCGTCAGGGCCTGCCGCGCGAGGCGGTCAGCGACCTGAGCCGCCTCGACGCGCCGGCGCTCTGGCAGGGGCTGGTCGAACTCGTCCCTGACGGGGGGATGGTGGTGGGCGTGGGCAACATCGCGGGCATCGGCCATGCGCTGCTGGACCACCTGCGGGCAAGGAGCGGGGCGGCGTGATCTTCCAGAGCATCGGATTGGGGCTGGTGGTCAGCCTCGTGTTCAGCGAGATCCTCGGCCTGGCGGCCGGCGGGCTCGTGGTGCCGGGCTACATCGCACTGTACCTGGACCAGCCCCTGCGCATCATCGGCACGCTGCTGGCGGCGCTGGTCACCTACGGCGTGGTGAAGCTCATCGGGCGCTTCGTCCTGCTCTACGGGCGGCGCACGATGGTGTTCTGTGTCCTGGCGGGCTACCTGTTCGGCTACCTGACGCGCTACCTGAAGGTGTTCAATGCCTCGGCGGATCTGGGTGTCGACGCCGCCGTCCTGCAGGCCATCGGCTACATCATCCCCGGGCTGATCGCCTACTGGATGCTGAGGCAGGGAATCGTCGAGACGATCTGCACGATGACGGTCGCGTCGTTCATCGTGCGCCTGGGGCTCATCGTCGCGCACGGAGGAAGGCTCATTGAGCTGGCGGTTGGATAGGCGGCGGCAGCTGATCCTGCTGGGGTTGGCCGTGGCGGCACTGCTCATGCAGGCGCTGCTGGAGTACGCGCGCGTGCCGGTGCGCCAGCGCGACTACGACCTGAAGCTGGAGGCGTCCCGCCTGGCTGCGCGCGCGTTCACCACGCTGCGCGTGGAACGCGGCCTGCACGAGGGGCGCGTCGACATGGTCAACGACCCGGCAGGCACCGGCCTGATCGGGCCCGAGTTCAGCCTGATCACGAACGCGCGCGGCGACCTCGACTCCAAGCTCACCAGCGTGAACCCCAACTTCGCCGCCCTGCTGGTGCAGTACTTCCGGCAGGCGGGACTCAAGGCGGGCGACCCGGTGGCGGTGGCGGTCAGCGGCTCGTTCCCCGCCCTGAACGTGAGCCTGTACGCGGCGATGGAGACCATGAAGCTGCGGCCGGTGGTGATCACCTCCATCGGTGCCTCGATGTGGGGCGCCAACGACCCGCAGTTCACCTGGCTGGACATGGAAGCGGTCCTGGCGCGCGCGGGGATCTTCACGACGCGTAGCGTGGCGGCGACGCACGGCGGCGGCAACGACATGGGCCGCGGCCTCAGCCCCGAGGGCCGGCGCCTGATCGAGGCGGCGGCGGCTCGGCACGGCGTGCCGCTGCTCGAGGCGGCGAACATCGAGGAAGCCATCACGCGTCGCATGTCGTTCTGGGCCGAGACGCAGAAGGGGCACGCCTACAAGCTGAGCGTCAACGTGGGCGGCGGCGTTGCCAGCCTGGGGAGCAGCCACAACCGGCTGCTGCTGCCGTCCGGCCTCAGCTTCGAACTGGCCGACCACAACTGGGCGCGCAAGGGGACGCTGGTACACTTCGCCGAGCAGGGTGTGCCGATCGTGCACCTGCTGAACGTGACGCGCCTGGCCCAGGAGTTCGGCCTGCCGCTGGCGCCGGACTTCATGCCGGAGCCAGGGGAAGGCCCGCTGTTCCAGAAGGACATGTACAGCATCCCGCTGGCGGCCGCGATGCTGGTTCTCTATTCGCTGGCCTGCGTGCTCATCCTGGCGCCCGAGGTCAGGGCCGGGCTGTTCGACCGCCTGAACCGGCGGCCGGGTGCGGCGGCGGCGCTGGGGGCCTTCCTGGCGCTGGCCGTGGCGGCCGGACCCGCCGGCGCCGCGGTGACGTCCTGGCGGGAGATCAGGCCGGTCACCGGCGGCGCCACCGCCTGCGTGTCGACCGACGGGCACGATGTCGCGTATGTCGTGCTGCCGGAAGGGCGCAGCGCGACCTTCGAGATCACCGGCCCCCGGCGCTGCAAGCTCCTGACGCGCGGCTTCCCCGGCGCCGGGGTCTCCGGCGGGCGCTACGAGCTGTCGGTGCGCATCGACGGGGTTATGGTCGAGACGCGGGCACTGGCGCTGACCGTCGACGAGGCCGCGACCGCCTGTGACGGCGCGCCGGTGAGCGGGTTGCGCCGGACCTACTTCGAGGTGGGACCGGGCCTCCATCGCGTCGAGTTGACGGGCCGGGCCCCGGACGGCTCGCTGGTGGCCGGGCGCCTGTTCGGCGCCGTGAAGCGGCGGGGAACCGGTCGCGCGCCGTTGACGCCGTCATCCTACGGTTCGGTGGCGACGCTGCAGTTCGACAGCGGCGCCCAGAGTACCTACTACCGTCCGGAGCCGGGTCGACCGCTGGTCCTGGACGTGACGGGGCCCACCTCGCTACAGGTCCACACCCGCCTGGATTTCGACCTGACGATGAGCGGCACCCAGAACTTCACGCTGGAACTCATGTGCGACGGGGCGGACCGTCGCACCTACCACATGACGGCCGAGAAGCTGGCCGGTGCGGTGTGGGTGGAGACCCCGTTCCTGCAGCCGGGCACGCGCAACCGCCTTCGCGTGGACGTGCCGCCCGGGCGCCACCGCTACGTGCTGCGGTGCCTGCGCCCGGACGCCTGCGGCATCGCGGCCCAGTTCCAGATCCCGGTCGCGGACCTCGAGGTGCGGCGATGATGCGTACCGGCAGGCTTCGGCGCGCATGTGCGCCCGCCGCCCTGGCGCTCGGGCTGGCCTTGGCGTCGTCAGCCACGCCGGCCGCTGCGGCACCGGCTGCGGTCGATACGACGATGACGCCGACCGTCACCGCTCCGGCGGCGGCTGCCGTGAGCAAGCCGGCCGCCGCCAGGGCGAAGGCGGCGGCGAATCCCACCAGCTGGCAGGTCCGCGGCACGGCCTCCTGCAGCTTCATCTACAACGACAACATCCTGGGCGCGAGCACCGACGACATCGACGCCTTCGAGAGCGGCAGCTACCCGTTCAAATTCGCGCACCAATCGACGGATGACCTGGTGGTGGCCCCGGGCCTGGACGTGGAGGCACGGCGGGACATCGTGGCGCTGGGCCAGACGCGCGTGCGTGTGCGCGCCAAGCACTGGATCTACGCGAACAACCCGATCAAGACGAATACCGACCTGGACTTCTTCCTGCGGCAGTACATCGGCAAGGGGCAGAGCCTCGAGCTCTACCTGCACGCCTCGCCGTTCCAGTACATCCGCCACCTCTCGGACCGTTCGCCGCTGGTCGACCCGACGGCGCCCCTCCAGTGGAACTCGTTCCGCTTCCAGCGCAACATCTGGAACCTGACTTGGCGCCAGGCGGTGACGCCGGACCTGGCGGCGACGCTCGTCTTCGAACGCAACTTCCGCTACTACAACCGCGAGTTCATGGAGAACGACATCGAGGCCTGGGAGATTCGGGGCAGCCTGGCCTGGACGGTCAGTCGCGTGGTCTCGCTGAGCGGGGACTACAGCTACGAGGACGGCAACGGCCGCGGCGTCGACGAGGTGGGAGAGTCGCTGGCCGACACGGACAACAGCGACCCGTCGTACGAGCGCGATCTCTACCGGCTGGGCGTCGACCTAGCCCTGCCCAAACTGGCGCGGTACGTCGATGAGATCGGTCTGACGTTCCTGTTCATGGACTACTACTACACGGCGCAGGGATCCCTGGTGGATGACCCCTACCACGTGGGGCGCCGCGACCTGAACTACAAGTACACCGTCGAGCTGCAGCGGAAGTTGAGCCGCGACATCACGCTGCGCGTGGCGACACGGCGCTCGTCGCGGACCGTGGAGTCCCCCTGGGAAGGGGACCTGACGACAGACAAGGCATTCGTGCAATGGCAGACCTGGGTCGACCTGGCGTACCGCTTCTGACCCGGCCCTTCGATTCCGAGGAGTGGACATGACCGCGCGTCCCGGATCACGGCTTCTTCTTCCCGCCCTGGCGGCGGGCCTGTTCCTGCTGCCCGGCGGCTGTGCCAAGCAGGACCTCTACGAGACACCGGGTGCGCCGTACGAGATCGTCGGCCGCGTGGCGTTGCCGAGCCAGAACGAGGACGTGGCCACGCTCGGTCGCACGGCCTTCGTGGCCGGCGGGCAGGCCGGACTGCACGCGATCGACTTCAGCGATCCCTACGCGCCGACGCTGCTGCAGACGGTCAACACCCTGAAGTACAGCGAAAGCGCCGGTGTCGTGCGGACGCTCAGCGAGGGCCGGCTGCGCGATATCGCGCTGGTCGTCGAGGGTACCGAGGGCGTCACGTCCTATGACGTGACCGACCCGTCCACGATCACCTCGTTCAACAGCAACACGACGGCCGTCTTCGGTAACCGCATCGCCATCGTGCAGCCGGACAACCCGGCCGAGGCCTATGTGGTGTACCTGGCCGAGAGCTGGAAGGGTGTGCGCGTCTTCCGCTCGCTGCCGGCACAGCCGGGGATCCTGGCCTACGACGGCGTCTTCACCGGTACCAACGGCTACGCCGAGGGTGTGGCCGTGCGCGACGGCTGGTGCTACGTGGCCGATGACGAACTGGGCCTGGCGGTGGTCGACGCGCGCATCCTGGCTCTGGGCACGATGCGCGTGGTGTCGTCGGCGGACAGCCCCGGCCACGCCATGGATATCGAGCTGGACGGCGGCTACGCCTACGTGGCCGACGGCGCCAGCGGCCTGGCCATCTTCGCCGTCGATGGTGGAGAGGAGCCCGAGCACGTGGCCCAGGTCGCCCTCGAGGGCACGTCCCGCGCCATCGCCGTCCGCGACGGCATCGCTGTGCTGGCCGCCCAGGGGTCGGGCCTGCACTTCGTCGATGTCAGCAACCCGCGCGCGCCGGTGTTCCTGGGCCGCGTCCTGACCAGCTACGCGATGGACCTCAGCTTCTCGCACGAGGGCCTGCTGCTGGTGGTGGACCGTGACGAGGGCCTGCTCGTGCTGGCTTCCGACCGCGTCGCCCGTGACGAGACGGCGCCTGGGGCCATTCGCACGCTGGCCGCCACTCCGTTCGGCGCCGGAGCCGTGCGCCTGGAGTGGCTCGACAGTGGCGACGACCGCTGGGAAGGCCGTGCCGAGGCGACCGAGGTGCGCTACGCGACGGCCGCGATCAGCGACCAGGCCGGCTGGCAGGCGGCAACGCCGGTCGCCGGAGTGGCGGGCCCCGGCGAGCCGGGAGCCGCGGCTTCGCTGGTTGTCGGCGACCTTGCCGCCGGGCAGACCTGGCACTTTGCCGTTCGCCTGCGCGACGATGCGGGGAACCTGTCGGCGATGTCCAACGACGCCTGGGCACAGCCGGGAGAGGGCATCCTGCTCCTGGATCCGCAGGTCGATCGCCAGGCGGGAACCGGGGCCTCGCTCTTCACCTGGACCGTGACCTATGTCTATGCCGAGGCGCCGACGGTGCACGAGGTCGTCATCGACGGGGTGGCGCAGCCGATGACGGCGCTGACGCCAGGAGCCGGCTCCACCGAATACCGGTACCAGGCGCAGCTGCCGGCCGGCGAGCACACGTGGTTCATGCGCTTCGCGGTCGCGGACCCGGAGGTGGCCGTGGCCCAGACGGCGCCCGCGCCCGGGCCTGTCGTCGGTCGCCATGTGTTCACGATGGGCAGCCCGGCCGGCGAACTGGGCCGCGATGCCGACGAATGGCAGCACACCGTGGTGCTCAGCGACAGCCTGGCCTGGCTCGACCTCGAGGTCTCACAGGCGGCCTACGCCGCGCGCGGCCTGGGCTCGCCGTCGGGTTTCACCGGCGACGACCTCCCGGTGGAGACCGTCACCTGGCTGCAGGCCGTTGCCTGGTGCAACGCGCAGTCCGTGGCCGACGGCCTGACGCCCGCCTACACGGTCACCGGCAGCCAGGTCGCGTGGGATCGCGACGCCGACGGCTGGCGCCTGCCCACCGAGGCCGAGTGGGAATGGCTGGCGCGCGCCGGCACGGCCACGGCCTTCGTTGCCGGCGACCTGACGGCGCGCGTCTGCAACGCGGATCCGGCGCTGGTCCCGGCGGCCTGGTACTGCGGCAGCTTCGGGATCGGCGAGGTGCCCGGCACGCGCGCCGGCGGCCTGAAGACGCCGAATCCCTGGGGCCTGTCCGACCTGGCGGGCAACGTCGCCGAGTGGTGCTGGGACTGGTACGGCGACTACCGCCTGCTCGACGCCGACGGCGACGGCGTGGTGCTGGACCCGGCGGGTCCGGCCACCGGCACGCAGCACGTGGTGCGAGGCGGCAGCTGGTACGGCGGCAGTGAGGATTGTCGCGGTGCCGCGCGCGCGGCGCGCTACCCGGACTCGGCCGATGATACGGTCGGCCTGCGCGCGGTGCGCACGGTCGTCACCGACTGACCTCAACGACGCGGGACGTGAACGTGGCCAGGCAGGACCGTTTCTCCTACATCGACGCCTTCCGCGGACTGGTCGGCGTGATGATGGCGCTGGGGCACAGCAACTACTACTTCAACTCGGCCTGGCTGAGCCTGGACCCCATCGACCCGTTCTTCGACAACACGCCGCAGTTCCTGCTGCGCTACATGGGCTACCTGTGCGCCCCGGGCTTCCTGATGATGAACGGGGCGATGGCCTACTACGTCTTCCACCGTCGCCGGCGGGCCGGCGAGAGCGACCGCTCGGTGCGTTGGGGCTTCCTGCAGCGCGGGCTCTTCCTGGTCGCGGTGCAGGTCGTCTGGGTCAATGCCTCGTGGAGCGGGTTCGACCGCCTGCGCCTGGACCACCTCGGGATCATCGCCACGATCGGCCTGTCGATGATCCTGGTCACGCTCCTGGCCAAGTGGCGCTGGCAGTGGCGGGCGGGACTGGTGGCCGCCCTGTTCCTGGCCCAGCCGTTCCTGTTGCGCATCCCGTACGACGTGAAGGGGCCCGCCCACTACTGGATGGAGTTCCTGGTGACCGCGGGCGACTTCACGAAGTACCCGCTGCTGCCGTGGTTCGCGCTGGCGCTGCTGGGCAGCGTGATGGCACATTTCTGGTTCGAGGTCTGGCGGGATCCCGACCAGCGCGCGCGCAACTCGCTGCTGATCGGCCTGACGCTGGTGGCGGCCGCGTATGTCGTGCGGCTGGGCCACGGCTTCGGCAACCTCTTCGCCTGGAACACCTTCTTCTCGTATTCCTTCTTCCTGGTGCAGAAGTACCCGCCCAGCCTCGACCACCAGTTGTGGCTGTCGGGCACCGTCATCTCCCTGGTCGGCGCCTTCAGCTGGATCGACGCGCGCTCGCGCGTGCTGCGCCCGCTGGGCTATGTCGGGCGGGTGCCTCTGTTCTTCTACTGTGTCCACATTCCGCTGCTGGCCATCGTGGCGCGTCGCTTCGGGCTGTTCTACCACGAGAGTGCCGTGCTCGGCTCGCTGCTGGGTTGGGTCGTCCTGCTGGCGGTGATGGCCCCCCTCGTGGTATGGTTTGGCCGCGTGAAGTCGAAGAACCGCTCGTGGTTCGTCCGGATGATCTGAGCTCCGCGAGCCTGACCTGATGCCGAACGGCGGATCGCCGCGCGCGACCCGCCGTGCCGGCGTCCTTGCCGACAAGGAGCCCCATGCGCGCCCTGACCGCCATCGTCGTCCTGGCCCTGGCGGCCGCCGTCGTTCCCGCCCGCCCGGCCGCTGCCGAGGTCGCGCGGATCGAGGCCGGCAACCGGATCAGCGAAAACCTGCCGGAGATCCCGCCCGACCTGATCGAGAGCCTGAACCGGTACCAGAACACGCGGGGCGCCTCGTTCCAGGGCTGGCTGGATGACGGCAGCATCCTGATCGGCACCCGCTTCGGCGACACGGCGCAGGTACACCGGGTCGAGCGGCCACTGGGCGCGCGCGAGCAGGTCACCTTCTATCGCGAGCCCGTGCGCGGCGTCGCGATCCGGCCGGGAGGCCACGGTCCGGGCTTCCTGTTCAGCAAGGACACCGGCGGCGACGAGTTCTTCCAGCTCCACTTCTTCGACCTGTCCACGCGCCGGGCGGTGCAGCTCACGGAGGGGCGTCCCGGAGGCGGCAAGGTGCGCAACGAGGGGGTGCGCTGGTCCGGGGATGGGCGTCGCCTGGCCTGGAGCAGCACCCTGCGCAACGGCACCGATACCGACGTCTGGGTGCGCGACCTGGACGGCGAGCCGCGCCTGCTGCTGCAGGAGGGCGGCGCCTGGAACGCCCACGATTTCTCCCCGGACGGCGGCCGGCTGCTGGTCAGCCGCTTCGTGTCCATCGAGGAGACACGGCCTGGCGAGGTGGACCTGGCCACCGGAAAACTGACGCCGCTGCCGGTGGCCGGTGGCCGGGCCGCGGTCACGGGCCTGCAGTACGCGAAGGACGGCCGCGGCATCTACTACATCTCGGACGAGGGGGCGGAGTTCCTGCGCCTGCGCCGCCGCGACACGATGACGGGGGACGTGGCCGTCGTCAGTCTCGAGGTGCCCTGGAACGTCACCGGCTTCGCGCAGAGCCGTGACGGGACGCGCCTGGCCTACGTCACGAACGAGGACGGCATTTCCGTGCTCCGCGTCGTGCGCGTGGCCGACCTGGCCCTCGAGCCGCTGCCCGCGTTACCGATCGGCCAGGTCGGCGGCCTCGAGTTCTCGCCCGACGGAAACCGCCTGGCGCTGAGCCTGAACACGGCGACCTCGCCCGCGGACGTGTACGTGGTGGACCTGGCGGCCGGCGAGGTCGAGCGCTGGACACGCAGCGAGGTCGGCGGGCTGGACACCGGCGCCTTCGTGGCGCCGACGCTGATCCGCTACGAGAGCTTCGACGGGCGGAGCATCCCGGCGTTCTATTACCGTCCGGCCGGCGTGCCCGCCGACCAGCGACTGCCGGTGGTCGTCAGCATCCACGGTGGCCCGGAATCGCAGGCGTTGCCGGTCTTCAATCCGGCGTTCCAGTACCTGCTGCGCGAACTGCAGGTGGCCGTGCTGGTGCCGAACGTGCGCGGTTCCTCGGGCTACGGGAAGACCTGGCTGCAGCTGGACAACGGCTTCCTGCGCAAGGACTCCGTCAGGGACATCGGGGCCCTGCTGGACTGGATCGCCATCCAGCCCGGCCTGGACCCCGAGCGCGTGGGCGTGACGGGCGGCAGCTACGGCGGCTACATGGTCCTGGCGGCCATGGTGGACTACGGGGACCGTATCCGCGCCGGCGTGGACATCGTCGGCATCTCCAGCTTCCGGACGTTCCTGGAGAACACCGAGGACTACCGGCGCGACCTGCGTCGCGCGGAGTACGGCGACGAGCGCGATCCGGCCATGCGTGCCTTCCACGACGAGATCGCGCCCTTGAACAACGCGCACCGCATCACGAAGCCGCTGTTCGTGGCGCAGGGCTTCAACGATCCGCGCGTGCCCTGGACGGAAGCCGAGCAGATTGTGCGCGCGGTGCGCGGCGGCGGCGGCGAGGTCTGGTTCCTGATGTTCAAGGACGAGGGCCATGGTTTCGCGAAGAAGCCGAATGCCGACTACTTCGGCGCTGCGCAGGTACAGTTCTGGCGGAAGCACCTGCTGGGCGGGTGACGTCCGTGGGCGCGAACGGGAGGGGGACTCCGTGACGGTAGGATTCGCCGGCCTGGGCATCATGGGCGCGCCGATGGCGCTGAATCTCCTGCGGGGCGGGCAGGCGGTGCGCGTGTGGAACCGCACGCCGGCCGCGTGCGCGCCGCTGGTGGCCGAGGGCGCCGTGGCGGTCGCCTCCCCGGCGGAACTGAGCGCCGGTTGCGGCATCACGTTCGCCATGCTGGCCGATCCGGCCGCCGCGCTGGCGGTGGCCTGTGGCCCGGGCGGCATCGTCGAGGGCCTGGCCCCGGGCCACGGCTACGTCGACATGTCCACGGTCGACCCTCAGACCAGCACGAGCCTGGCGGCGGCCGTCACCGCCGGTGGCGGGCGCTTCCTCGAGGCGCCGGTCTCCGGCTCGCGTCAGCCGGCCGAACAGGGCCGGCTTGTGATCATGGCCGCCGGCGACCGGTCCCTCTACGACGAGGCGGCGCCGCTGCTGGACCTGCTCGGGAGCCGGCGCCTGTTCCTGGGCGAGGAGGCCGGCCTGGCCGCGCGGATGAAGCTGGTGGTCAACCTCGTGATGGGCGGGATGATGACCGCGTTCGCCGAGGGGCTGGCCCTCGCGCGCGCGACCGGACTGCCGACCGCCGACCTGCTCGAGATCCTCGACAGCGGCGCCGTGGCCAACCCGATGTTCCGTGGCAAGGGCCCGCGCATGCTCGCGGACGACTTCGGTGCGGCCTTCCCGCTCAAGCACATGGCCAAGGATCTGAGGCTGGCGCGGGAGCTGGCGGCGCAGACCGGTCTCGCGTTGCCGACCGGCACGGCGGCGCACGACGCGTTTGCAGCGGCGCTGGTCGCGGGCGACGGGGACCTCGACTTCAGCGCCGTCTACCGCAACGTCACGGGGCGGGCCGTCGCCGACTGAGATCCGGACCTACGGCGTGAGCACGCCCGCGATCGCCGCTGTCATCCACGACGCGATCGCCCCGCCGATCATCGCCTTCAGCCCGAGGCGCGCCACGTCCGCGCGCCTGGACGGCGCGATGGTCCCGATGCCCCCGATCTGGATCGCGATGGAGCCCAGGTTGGCGAACCCGCACAACGCGTAGGTGGCGATGATGATGCTGCGCGGCGACATCGAGCCGGCCGTCTTGATGTCGGCCAGCTGGATGTAGGCGAGGAACTCGTTCACCGAGATCTTCGTGCCGAGCAGGGCGCCGAACGAGGTGGCTTCGGACCACGGGACGCCCATGACCCAGGCCACCGGCGAGAAGGCCCAGCCCAGGATCGAGCCGAGCGAGGTGTGCGCGAAGCCCAGCACCCAGTTGAGCATGGCCACCAGCGAGATGAACGCCAGCAGCATGGCGCCGACGTTGGCCGCCAGCTTCAGGCCGACGCCGGCGCCGCCGGCCGCCGCGTCCAGGACGTTGGCGTATTCCTTCGGGATCTGGAGGGTGACCGCCCCCTGTGTCGGCGAGGACTCCCTTTCCGGCAGCATGATCTTGGCGATCACCAGCGCCGCCGGCGCCGACATGACGCTGGCGGCCAGCAGGTGCCCGGCGTCGATGCCGAACCGCACGTAGGCCGCCATCACGCCGCCCGCCACGGTGGCGAAGCCGCCCACCATCACGGCCATGATCTCGCTGTTGGTCATCGTGGGCAGGTAGGGCCGGATCACGAACGGCGCCTCGGTCTGGCCCACGAAGATGTTCGCCGAGCAGGACAGGGTCTCGCTGCCGCTGGTGCCCATCGTCCGCTGCATGAGGCGGGCGATGCCCGCAATCAGCACCTGCATGATGCCGAGATGGTAGAGCACGGCCATGAGCGACGAGAAGAAGATGATCGTCGGCAGCACGTGCATGATGAAGACGGTGCCGATGGAGGTCAGCTGGCCGGTCACCGAGTTCGTGACCTGCCAGTAGCCGCCCTCCGGACCGAGGTTGGCCACCAGCTCGGGGCTGCTGCGGTAGAGCCCGCCCCAAAGAAACGAGGCGCCGGCGTCGGTGAAGCCCAGGATGCGGGTGATGAAGTCGCGGGCTGCGCCGAAGATGACCTCGCCCCAGGGGGTGCGCAGCAGGAGCACCGCCAGGCTGAACTGCAGGCCCAGGCCCCAGGCTGCCACGCGCCAGGGGAATCGGCGTCGGTCGGCGCTGAGCAGCCAGGCCAGGAACATCAGGACGAAGACGCCGACAAGCGAGATCGCGTTCTGCATGGTGCGCGGGGCCTTTCGGGTTGCGGTGAGGCGGTGGCGACCGCGCCGGCCCGGGATTATCGCCCGCCCGGCGGGCGCGGTCCACCCCGAAACGGCCTGCGGCGGGCCGCTGGCGGCGGGCGCGGCGATCGGCCCTTGCGCCCGGCGCGTCGGGCGTCCATCCTGCCGCCCGCCCGTGAACGTGCATGCCGGAACCGAAGGACCGACCCCGGGAGTGACCTCGTGAACGCGACCCATGTCCAGGCCATCGCCGCCGAACTGAACGTACCGGTCCGCCAGGTGCTGGCCACGGCCGAGCTGCTCGAGGGAGGGGCCACCGTGCCCTTCATCAGCCGCTACCGCAAGGAGGCGACGGGGGGCCTCGACGAGGTGGCCGTCATGGCCGTGCGCGACCGGCTCGAACAGCTGGCCGAGCTGGACAAGCGCCGCGAGGCGATCGTCAAGTCGCTCGAGGAACGGCAGCTGATGACCGAGGACCTGCGGCGCGGCATCGCCGGGGCCGCCACCCTCGCCGTGCTCGAGGACCTCTACCTGCCGTACCGGCCCAAGCGACGCACGCGGGCGACGATCGCGCGCGAGCGCGGCCTCGAGCCGCTGGCCGCATGGCTGCTTGAGCAGGCGGTCGGGACGATGGCCGGCCCGACCGCCGCCGAGGTCGTGGCGCGCGCACAGGCTTTCGTGGACCCGGAGAAGGAGGTGCCGGGCCCGGACGAGGCGCTGGCCGGCGCCCGCGACATCATCGCCGAGACCGTCAGCGAGAACGCCGACGTGCGCGCCGAGCTGCGCGCGCTCTTCCTCGAACAGGGCACGCTCGTCTCCCGCGTGGCGCGGGGCATGGAGCAGGAGGGCGCCAAGTTCCGCGACTACTTCGACTGGCAGGAACCGGTGCGGACAGCTCCCGGCCATCGCGTGCTGGCCATGCGGCGCGGCGAGCGCGAGAAGTTCCTGCATATGGAGATCGCCGTGCCCGAGGAGCGCGCCCTGGCGATCGCCGCCCGCCCGTTCATTGCCCCGAAGGGCCCCGCCGGAGCCGGCGCGGCGGCCGACCAGGTCCGCCAGGCCGTGCAGGACGGCTGGCGCCGCCTGCTCTCGGTGGCCATGGAGACCGAGGTGCGCCTGGAGATGCGCAAACGCGCCGACGAGGAGGCCATCGGCGTCTTTGCGCGCAACCTGCGCGAGCTGCTGCTGGCCTCGCCGCTGGGCCAGCGCCGCGTGCTGGCGCTGGACCCGGGCTTCCGCACCGGCTGCAAGCTGGTGGTGCTGGACGAGCAGGGCGCCCTGAAGCACCACACCGCCGTCTACCCGCACACCGGCGGCCGGGCCGCCGACGAGGCCGGGCACATCGTCAGGGAACTCGTCGCCCGCTTCAAGGTGGAGGCGATCGCCATCGGCAACGGCACCGCCGGGCGCGAGACCGAGGCCTTCGTGCGTGGCCTGGGCCTGCCGGAGTCGGTGGTCCTGGTGATGGTGAACGAGTCGGGCGCCTCCATCTACTCGGCCAGCGACGTCGCGCGCGCGGAGTTCCCCGACCAGGACGTCACTGTGCGCGGTGCCGTCTCGATCGGACGGCGGCTGATGGACCCGCTGGCCGAGCTGGTGAAGATCGACCCCAAGAGCATCGGCGTGGGGCAGTACCAGCACGATGTCGACCAGCGCGCGCTCAAGCGCAGCCTGGATGACACGGTGATGAGCTGCGTGAACGCCGTCGGCGTCGACGTCAACACCGCCAGCCCGCAGCTGCTGGCGTACGTCTCGGGCCTGGGGCCGCAGCTGGCGTCCGCGGTCGTGGCGCACCGCGACACCGAGGGCGCCTTCCGCAGCCGGAAGCAGCTGCTGAAGGTGGCGCGGCTGGGGCCCAAGGCCTTCGAGCAGGCCGCCGGCTTCCTGCGCATCCGCGGCGGCGACCAGCCGCTGGATGCCAGCGCCGTGCACCCGGAGAGCTACCCGGTGGTCGAGCGCATCGCCGCGGACCTGGGCCGTCCCGTTGCCGCGCTGGTGGGCGACGAGAGGGCCCTGGCCGGGGTCGACCTGAAGAAGTACGCCACGGACGACGTGGGCCTGCCCACCCTGCGCGACATCGCCGCCGAGCTGGCCAAGCCGGGCCGCGACCCGCGCGAGCAGTTCGAGGCCTTCAGTTTCGCCCCCGGCGTCGAGAAGCCGTCCGACCTGGTGCCGGGCCAGGTCGTGCCGGGGATCGTCACCAACGTCACGAACTTCGGCGCCTTCATCGACGTGGGGGTGCACCAGGACGGGCTGGCGCACATCAGCCAGCTGGCCGACCGCTTCGTCCGCGACCCCAACGAGGTGGTCAAGGTGGGGCAGAAGGTGCTGGCGCGCGTGACAGCCGTCGATCTCGAGCGCGGGCGGATCTCGCTCTCGCTGCGGAAGTCGGCGGACTGACCGGCCCGGCCGGGGCAGCCGCAGCCGCCCCGGCCGACAGCGGCCTACCTTGCCAGCGTCAGCTTGCGGGTCTCGGTGACCTGCTCTGCCACCAGCCGCAGCAGGTAGGTTCCGGACGCCACGGGGCGTCCTGCCTCGTCGGTGCCGTCCCACGTCGCACGGTGTTCGCCGGCCGTGAGCTGCGCCGCCACCAGCTGTCGGATGCGGCTCCCGCGCGCGTCGAACACCGAGAGATCCGCGTAACCCGGCTTCGTCAGCGCGAACATGACCACGGTGGCGGGATTGCACGGGTTCGGCCAGGCGCCGCGCAGGGCCACCCGCCCGGGCACCGCGCCCGGCACCGTGGCGGCGGCGGTGACCGTCAGCGTCACGGGCACGTCGACGACGACGCCGTCGCTGGTGGCGACCCGCAGCACCGCCTGGTGGAGCCCCGGCCCGGCCACGCTGCCATTCAGCTCGAGGTCGAGTTCGACTTCGCCGCCGGTCGGCACGACGCCCGACGTCGCGGCCAGGTGCAGCCAGCCCAGGTCGCGGCTGACCGCGAAGACGCCGCTCTGCCCGTGGACGGCCGGGTCGAGGCTGTCGGTCACGCGGATGACGGCATGGGCGCCGGGCTCCCCGTCGACCAGCCAGGACCAGGTTCCCGCCGCCGCCGGCACGCCGGTCGCCAGCGTCGCCCACGCACCGCCCTCCTCCCGCTGCAGCGACACGGTGACCTCGCCGGGCAGGTTGTACGCGGTGAAGTCGACGTCGACCGTCCGTCCGATCACGACGCGGTCACCGGCCGCCGGTCTTCCGACCTGCACGCTTGGTCGGTCGTTGCCCAGCACGAACGCGCCGTTCACCTCGTCCGGCCCGCCCACGAGCCCCTCATCCTGCAGCCGCCAGGCCACCGTCAGCGGCGCCACCAGCCAGGGCGCGAACGACACGCTGATGGTCGCGTGCGCCACCGAGCCGTTGGGCAGGTAGTTCAGCGTCGATCCGGACCTGCCGTCCCACACCGCGAAGGCGCTTTCCCCGCCGGCTCCGGTCCAGGGCAGGGTGCTGCCCGCGGAGGTGGCCAGGGTCGTGCCGCCTTCGAGGGTCACGCCTGCCGGCAGGTGGATCTCCACCCTGGACAGGAAGCCCATCAGCGAGACCGTGCTGACGGTGATGGCCAGGTCCTGCGTGCTTCCCGGTTCGTACAGCCCGGTTGCGCAGGCGAGCGTCGAGCCCTGGATGCTCTTGTCGCCCGCGCCGCCGCCTTCGGCCCGCACGGCGGCCGGCGGCAGTAGGACGGCGGGATCGACCGCGTCGATCGCGAAGCCCAGCCCCGGTCCCGACGTGCCGACGTTGACGATGCGCAGCGAGGCGTGGTGGGTGCCGCCCGCGGGCACCGTGGCAACCACGGCCGCCGGCGTGACGGCCGCCATCGCCCCGGTTGCCGTGCCGAGCGGCTGGAAGCGGATCGCCCGGCCGGGCTGCAGCGGGGCCGCGCCCGGCGCGAGCTGGTTCCAGAACGCGTACTGGAGTCCGCCCGTGCGCGCGAGGTTCTGCAGCCCGACGGTCGCGTAGGCGTCGCGGCTGTCGGTATCGGCGACCGCCGCATACTGGAAGATGACGGCGCCGTCGCCGGTGCCGGTCGGGTGCCAGACCGGATCCAGGAGGATGACCTCGAAGTTCTGCAGCGCCCCCGAGAAGTCGTTGGGCAGGTTGTACCACTGCACGATGAAACGGTGGCCCGCTGGGTCGTGGTGCGTGTAGACGCGGCGGTCGCCTTCCTGGTGCAGGTTGTCCCAGAACGGCGCGATGAGCCCGCCCGGCGCGCCCTTGCCCGGTAGGCTGGTGTTGTGGTAGGGCCGCAGCGGCGTCTCGCCCATGGCCAGCCAGCCATTGGAGCAGATGGACACCTGGTCGAAGTCGACGCCGTGGAAGCGGAACCTGAACGGCAGGTCGATCGTGCGCGTGTCGTCCTGCTCCCACCCGAAATCGCCCAGCCCCAGGTCCTGGCCCGGTCCACCGTGGGCGGGGTCCAGCGCCACCCAGTCGAAGACGGGCGCATAGCCGCTGGCGACATCGGTGTCGTCGAAGGCGTAGTAGCCGCCGTCGCCGGGGCCCGTGGGCTCCCCTTCGGCCACGCTGCCCACGGCGATCGTCAGGGGCACCTTGGCCGTCTGCCCGTCGGCCCAAGTGAGGGCAAGGCTGAGCCCGGCCAGGTGACCGCCGAAGCAGGCGCTGTCGATGCTGAGGCCGAACGGGTCGGCCGCGTTGTCGCCCGTGCCGCCGACGACGATGGGGCCGAAGGCGCCCTCGGCATCGTCCACCTGCAGCCAGGGACTCTCGGTCTCGAGGACGGCGTCGGCGGCGCCGGCCGGCAGGCTCCCGGTGTTCGCCAGTTGGATCGTCAACTGCCCGGATTGCCCCGGCGCGAACGTGGCCCCGGCGCTCCAGGTCACGGCGCCCACCGACGGCGCCGGCGCCCGAACCGGCACCGACACCACGCCGGGCCAGGCCAGGCCGCCGGCCGACATCTCGAGGGGGAAGCGCACGACATCGCCGTCGCGCGCGTCGGCCGCGATCGTGACGACGGCCGGCGCGTCGCACCAGGTGGTGTCGCCCGGGGCGGTGTCGGCGAACGACAGGAACCCTTCGGCGATGCCGCCGCCGGGCGCGCCGCCGCTCAACAGGCCGGCGATGCCCAGCGCGGGCGCCGCCCCGAGATTGGTGACCGCCAGGCGGATCTCAAGCGTCTCGCCGGGGCCGGGCAGGCCATCGCCGTTGCCCCGGCTGGCGCCGGTGGCGTCGTCGTCGAAGAGCGGCGGCACGGCCGCCAGCGCGGCACCGGCCTGCGGCCCGACCGCCACCTGGCCCAGGTACGGCAGCAGCCCGCGGCCGGTGACCGTGATCCGCGCCGCGCCGGCCGCGAGCGCCGGCAGGTCCAGCGCCAGGTGTCCGAGATCGTCGGTGCGGCCGGACACGGGCGCGGCGCCGTCGCGCGACACGCAGACCAGGGCGTCGCCGACCGGTTGCCCCTGCGACGCGACGCTGAAGGCCAAGGAGGTGGCGCCGACGGCGGCCGTTGCCACGTGGTCGACCTCGAGCACACGCGGCACGTCCAGCCAGATGGGCGAGGCTGGATCGCCCATGATGTTGTTCCAGACGGCCCAGATCTCGGCGGCCTCCGGCTCGCCGGGGAAATAGTTCAGGTAGATTTCCAGCTTGCCCAGGGTGTGGGCCACCCCGATGCGGGGGTCCTGGCCGTTGAGCAGCCCGTCCCAGACGCCGGTGTAGAAGCAGTTGTTGTAGCGGGTATGCGTGCCGGAGGTCGCCGTGGCGATGGCCGCGATGGCGCCGCCGGCCGGTGCGCGCAGGAACGCCTCCGAGTGGCAGGTGTCCGCACCCCGGAAGGACCCCGTCTCGCAGGTCGGCAGGATGGCGACCGGCAGCCGGCCGCCGTTGGTCAGGCTCTCGATGTGCCCGGGCTGGATCCCGCTCATGTTGTCGAAGCCGCGGTAGCCGAAGGCGCTGCGGCCGGCCTGCAGCGAGGCCATGAACGCGGCGACGAAGTTGCCCGACCACACCGTGTCCACCGAGGCGTAGCCGCGAGCCAGCAGCTGTCCCTTGAGCCACTGGTTCACGTAGACGGTCGTCACGCCCGAGTCGGTCGGGTCGCCCATGACGCACGCGGCCCGGAACCACGCCGTGTCGTCCATCGGCGGGCTCTGCTCGTAGGCCAGGATCTTGGCGACCACCTGGTCCAGCGAGGCCAGCGACACGCAGGAGAGGCGGCCCACATGGGCGTCGGCCAGGATGTCGTCGCCTTCCAGCAGCGCGTAGTCGTGGTCGCCCGTGCCGGCATAGCCCGACAGAGACTCGATCCAGGTCGGCACCTTCAGCGCGGCACTCTCGGTGTCGCCGGCCAGGACGATGAACTCGAGCGGCGGCAGCGACGGGTCATCGTGGATCGCCTGCAGCCGGTCCTTGATGGCCGTCGCGGTGGCCAGGCCGACGATGGTCTCGACGTGGTAGCCCTGGCGCGCGCGCCAGGCGATCAGCGGCGCCAGGTGGGAGGCGACCGTCGCACTCCGGCAGACCACGGCCCAGGTGCCGGGGACGTCCGCGGGGGCGGACTTGGATGCCAGTCCCAGCACGTGGGCGGCGGCCAGGCTCGTCAGCGAAGGTGCGACGGGCCGGGGCGCGCGCTCCCGACGGGCCGCAGCCGCGCCGTCCGGCTCGAAGTCGAGCCCCACGGTCAGGCGCACCGCCGTCGGCGACCGGCCGGCGCCGGTGGCAGGCGCGCCCACCTCGAGGCTGAGCGCGACCACGTCCTGTCCGGCCCAGCGCGTCGGTGCGCCCACCCGCACCCGCGGCGGCGCTCCGGCCACATCCGGATCGAGGGATTCCCACGCCAGGAGCCTGGCGGTGGCCCTTAGGCCCGGCGGCACGGCCACCAGGCGGCCTGCGGTCGCCGTTTGCCCGTCCACGGCCGCCAGCCCGTCCAGGCGGACCTCCAGCAGCAGCTGACGATCGCCGCCGCCGATGATCGACCACGTGGCCCGGACCGCGCCCTCCGCGGGGCCAGCGGCGTTGCCGTCCGCCGCGGTGGCTCCCGTGAGCAGCAGGACAAGCAGCAGGAGCCCGCCCGGGACGCGGGTGGTCCTGCCGTACCGCTTGGGGCCGGTCCCCTGGAACGCGTGTCGCCGGATCATGGCTGCCTCCTCACGACGTGGTCGTGGCGTGATCGACCGGGTGTTGTCATCACGGAACGGACTTGGGCACGCACATGCAAACGGCATCCTGTCCCGCCTGCGAGGGCCGGGTCCGAACCGGCAAATTGACACCACCCTTGCGACCGGGTATTTTGCGCCCATGAACGCACCAGCGCACAAGCCCTTGCCCCCGGTGATCATCGGGGTGGCCGGGGGATCCGGCTCGGGCAAGACCACCGTGGCCTACAAGGTCCGGGAGGCGTGCCCGGGCATGACCATCCAGATCGTCCATCATGATTCCTACTACTGGGACAATTCCGCCCTGCCGATGGCCGAGCGCGCCCGGATCAACTACGACCACCCGGACGCCTTCGAGACCTCGCTGCTGGTCGAGCACCTGCACGAACTGCAGCAGGGTCGGGCCGTGCGGATCCCGCGCTACGACTACAGCATCCACAGCCGCTTGACCGAGACCGCGACCTGCGAGCCGGCGGACATCGTCTTCGTCGAGGGGATCCTGGTGCTGGAGCCGCGCGAACTGCGCGAGCTGATGGATATCCGGCTGTACGTCGACGTCGACGCGGACGAGCGCGTGCTGCGCCGGTTGCTGCGCGACACGCGTGAGCGCGGACGCACCTTGGAGTCGGTGGTCGACCAGTACCTGAACGTGGTGCGGCCGATGCATCTTCAGTTCGTGGCGCCCAGCAAGCGGTACGCGCACATCATCATTCCCGAGGGCGGGCACAACAGCGTGGCCATCGACCTGATCGCCACGAAGATCCGCAACATCATCCGCGAACGCGACCGGCTGCGTGCCCTCGACCGCGAGGTGCGTCAGGCCCGGGAGCAGGCGCGGCCGGCCGAGTAGCGCGGGCCGAGCCGGTCCGCGCGTCCACGACCTCGCGAAGCCGTTCCGGCGGCCCGCGGCAGACCGGAGGCGCGTCGTGACCTTCGACGACCAGGAATACCTCAGGCGCTACCCGTTCCTCGATCGCGTGCTCATTTCCTCGGACGACATCCAGAAGCGCGTGCGCCAGCTGGGCAACGAGATCAGCAACGCCTACCACGGATCGCAGCCGATCTTCGTGTGCATCCTCAAGGGCGCCTACCCCTTCCTGGCGGACCTGACGCGTTGCGTGGCCGTCGACCACGAGGTCGACTTCATGGCCGTCTCCAGCTACGGCGGCACCACCCAGAGCACCGGCGTGGTCAAGATCGAGAAGGACCTGAAGGCCAACATCACCGATCGGGACATCATCCTGGTCGAGGACATCATCGACACCGGCCTGACCATCGCCCACCTGATGGAGCTGCTGCAGACACGCAGCCCGCGCAGCATCCGCGTGGCCGCGCTGCTGGACAAGAAGGCGGCGCGCAGGAAGGCGGTGCCGCTGGACTACGTCGGCTTCGAGATCCCGGAAGAGTTCGTGATCGGCTACGGCCTGGACTACGACGAGAAGTACCGGAACCTGCCGTTCATCGGCGTCATGAAGGCCTGAGCCCCGGGAGATCGACATGTCCGCGCAGATCCCGACCAACGGCGACCGGTTCCCGCAGGCGCTGACGTTCGATGACGTCCTGCTCGTGCCTGGCTACAGCGAGGTCACGCCCAAGGACATCGACACCACGACCAGCCTGACGAAGACGATCCGCCTGCAGATCCCCTTCCTGTCGGCCGCCATGGACACGGTGACCGAGGCCGAGATGGCGATCGCGGTGGCGCGCGAGGGAGGCCTGGGCGTCATCCACAAGAACCTGGACCCGCGCACGCAGGCCGCCGAGGTCGAGCGCGTGAAGCGCTCGGAGTCGGGCATGATCACCGACCCGATCACGCTCGAGCCCGACAAGACGATCGATGAGGCGCAGGAACTGATGCGCCACTACCGCATCAGCGGCGTTCCCATCACCGAGGGCCCGAAGCTGGTCGGCATCCTGACCAATCGCGACCTGCGGTTCGTCAAGGACACGCGCATCAAGGTGCGCGACGTCATGACCAGCCGGAACCTGGTCACGGTGCCGGAGGGCACGACGCTGGAGGAAGCGGCCGAGATCCTGCACCGGCACCGCATCGAGAAGCTGCTGGTGGTCAACGCCGGGGGCGAACTGCGCGGCCTGATCACGGTCAAGGACATCCAGAAGAAGCTGGACTACCCGCGAGCCTGCAAGGATGCCGACGGCAGGCTGCGGGTGGCGGCGGCCGTGGGCGTCGGCGCCGAAACGATGCTGCGCGCCGAGCTGCTGGTGGCTGCGGGCGTGGACATGCTCGTGGTCGACACGGCGCACGGGCACAGCCGCAACGTGCTGGACACCGTCGCGGCCGTGAAGCGGAAGTACCCCGCCATGCAGGTGATGGCCGGTAACATCGCCACGGGCGAGGCCGCGGCCGCCCTGATCGACGCCGGCGCCGACGCCGTCAAGGTCGGCATCGGGCCCGGCTCGATCTGCACGACGCGCGTGGTGGCCGGCGTCGGCGTGCCGCAGATCACGGCCATCATCGACGTGGCCCGGGTGGTGCAGGCGCGCGGCATCCCGCTGGTGGCCGACGGCGGCCTGCGCTACAGCGGCGATGTGGCCAAGGCGATCGCCGTGGGGGCCGACGCGGTCATGGCCGGCTCGCTGCTGGCGGGGACCGACGAGTCGCCCGGCGAGAAGATCCTCTTCGAGGGACGCGTCTACAAGAGCTACCGGGGAATGGGCTCGCTGGCCGCGATGCAGCAGGGCAGCAAGGACCGCTACTTCCAGGGCGAGATCACCGAGACCGACAAGCTGGTGCCCGAGGGCATCGAGGGCCGCGTGCCCTACAAGGGCCGCGCCGGCGACGTGATCTACCAGCTGGTGGGCGGCCTGCGCTCGGGCATGGGCTACTGCGGTTGCCCCACCATCGCGGACTTCCACGCCAGGGCCAGATTCGTCCGCGCGACCACCGCCGGCATGCGCGAGAGCCATCCGCACGACGTCCTCATCACCAAGGAGGCCCCCAACTACGGCAAGGGCTCCTGACCCGAACGAATAGTCCGCCGCCTCGCTGGGTAGAACCCCGGCGCGTTCACCGGCGGCTCGACCGGCAACCTTCCCGCACCCGGTGCGTATCCAGCGACCGACCCGTACCCAGGAGGATTAGGACCGTGAAATTCCGCCATCTGTTTGCCACCGTGCTTGCCGCACTGACCCTTGCTGCAGCCGGCGCCTTCGCCATGGATCTCGAGGAACTCGTCGGCAAGGCGATCGACGCCCAGGGCGGCGCCGCCGCGTTCAAGGCGATCCAGAGCCAGAAGGCCTCCGGCAAGGTCCTCTCCCATGGCATGGAGATGCCCATCACGCTGCTGACGGCGCGTCCCAACCTGATGCGCGTCGAGGTCACGGTCATGGGCATGAGCATGGTCAATGCCTTCGACGGCACGACCGGCTGGTCCATCAACCCGATGACCGGCTCGCAGGACCCGCAGCCGATGGGCGAGCTCGAGATGAAGAACGCCCGCCTGCAGGCGGACATGGACGGGCCGCTCCAGAACTGGGAAGCCCGGGGCTGGGTCGGCGAGTACCTGGGCGAGGAGGAGGTGGAGGGCACGGCCGCACACCGCCTGCGCATCGACACGAAGCAGGACCTCGTCCTCGAGATGTGGCTCGACGCGGAGACGTTCCTGCCCCTCAAGCAGAACGCGAAGGTGAAGTTCGAGCAGCAGGAGATCGAGTCGCAGATGTACTTCAGCGACTATCGCACCCAGGACGGCCTGGTGATCCCGTTCTCCCTCGAGGCGCGCCAGGGCGACCAGGTGATGATGAACATGGTCTTCGACAGCATCGAATTCGGCGTTCCCGTCGACCCGGCGTTGTTCGTGATGCCGGCCAAGGCGGCCGCGCCCGCGGCACCGACCGGCAACTAGGTCACGGGGACCGGGTGTCCGTCGCCGGCCGGGCGCCCAACAGGATGAAACCACCGCGTCCCCGACGGGCCTCCCGTCGGGGATGCGAGCGAAGGGGAGTGCTCATGTTGTCCTGGCTTCGCCTGCCCGCGTTCGCGTTGCTCCTGGCAGTGACCGCAGCCGCCGCGGAACCCTTGGCCGTGACCGCGCCCAACGGCGGGATCCCCATCGGCCCGCATGTCTTCGGGGCGCTGCGCGCGCGCAACCTGGGGCCGGCGGTCATGAGCGGGCGCATCACGTGCCTGGACGCCGTGAACGCCGATCCGCGCTTCCTGTGGGTCGGCAGCGCCGGCGGCGGCGTCTGGAAGAGCCGGGACGCGGGTGTCACCTTCGAGCCCGTCTTCGACGACCATCCGCAGTCGATCGGCGCGCTCACGATCGACCAGGCGCGTCCGGACACCGTTTGGGTCGGGACGGGCGAATCGTGGGTGCGCAACAGCGTCGGCGTCGGCGACGGCGTCTACCGCACGGTCGACGGCGGTGACAAGTGGCAGCACCTGGGCCTGACGGGCAGCGAACGCATCGCCGAGATCATCGTCCATCCCGCCGACCCGTCGGTGGTCTGGGTCGCCGCGATGGGGCCGCTGTGGGGACCGGGACAGGAGCGCGGCCTGTTCCGCACGCGCGACGGCGGCGCCAGCTGGGACAAGGTGCTCTACATCGACGATGCCACGGGTTGCGTCGACATCGCGCTGGACCCGGCGGACCCCTCGATCATCTACGCCGCGATGTGGCAGTTCCGGCGCTCGGCCGATTTCTTCAGCTCCGGCGGCCCGGGCAGCGGGCTCTACAAGAGCACCGACGGCGGCGAAACCTGGCGGCGGCTGGAGGCGGGCCTGCCGGCAGGCGAACTGGGCCGCATCGCGCTGGCGGTCATGCCCTCGCAGCCGGCCACGCTGTACGCCGTGGTCGAGGCCGAGCGCACCGCCTTCTTCCGCTCGGACGACCGCGGCGAGACCTGGGCGAAGACCACCGACAACCGTGTCGTCGGCGGCAGGCCCTTCTACTTCGCCCTGCTGATCCCCGATCCGAAGGACGCGCAGCGCGTCTACAAGGCCGGCACCAATATGCTGGTGACGAGCGACGGCGGCGTCACGTTCCGCGGCGTCGGCGGCTGGATCCACCCCGACATCCACGCCCTGTGGATCAACCCCGCCGACCCTAAGCACATGGTGGTCGGCACCGACGGCGGCATCTACACGTCGCGCAACCAGGGCTCCGGCTGGATCCACGCGCCGAACCTGCCGGTCTCGCAGTTCTATCGCGTGGCGGTCGACGACCGCCGCCCGTTCAACATCTACGGCGGCCTGCAGGACAACGGCTCGTGGGTCGGGCCCTCCCGCGCCGCCGGCGGCATCCAGAACAGCGACTGGGACAACCTGGGCGGCGGCGACGGCTTCGCGGTGGTGCCTGACCGCGCGGACCCGGAGCTCGTCTACTGGGAATGGCAGGGCGGCAACATCCAGCGCCTGGACCGCCGCACGGGCGACGGCAAGGACATCAAGCCGCAGCCCGGCCCGGGCGAACCCGACTACCGCTTCAACTGGAACACGCCGATCGCGACCAGCCCCGGTCGCGGCGAGCGGCTGTACGTGGGCTCGCAGTTCCTGCACCGCTCCACCGACCGCGGCGACACCTGGAAGCGGCTGTCGGGCGACCTGACGACCGACGACCCGGCACGCCAGCGCCAGCTCGAGTCCGGCGGACTGACCGTCGACAACACGACGGCCGAGAACCACTGCACGATCTTCAGCATCGCCGAGTCGCCGCGTGACCGGCGCGTGATCTGGGTCGGCACCGACGACGGCAACCTCCAGGTCACCGGCGACGACGGTGCCCGCTGGGCGAACGTGGCCGGCAACCTGCCGGGCGTGCCGCGCGGCACCTGGATCAGCTGCGTCGAGGCCTCGCCTCACGACCGGCGCACCGCCTTCGTCACCGCCGACGGGCACCGTTCCGGCGACATGACGACCTACGTGTTGGCCACTTCCGACCTCGGCGCCACCTGGCACCCGCTGGCGACGCCCGACGTGACCGGCCATGCGCACGTTATCCGCCAGGATCCGGTGAACCCGGACCTGCTCTACCTGGGCACCGAGAGCGGGCTGTTCATCACCCTGGACGGCGGGCGCCACTGGGCCCGCTTCGCGGAGGAGTTCCCCGCCGTGCCGGTGTACGACCTGGTCGTGCACGGACGCGACGACGCGCTGGTCGTCGCCACGCACGGGCGTGGCATCTGGGTCATCGACGACCTGACGCCGCTGCGCCACCTGACGGCGGCGGCCCTCGAGGCGCCGGCCACGCTGCTGCCCTCGCGGCCGGCGGTGCTGCGCATCCCGCGGGGCTCGCAGCAGTTCCCCGGCGACAACTGGTACATGGCGGGCAATCCGGGTTCCGCCGCGCGGCTCGTGTACTACCTGCCGAAGCGCCACATGGTCGGGCCGATCCGGCTGGAGATCCTCGCGGCCGACGGCTCGGTTCTCAAGACGTTGCCGGCGGGCACGCGCAAGGGCCTGAACCAGGTGACCTGGTCGCCGACGCTCAAGCCGCCGAAGGTGGCGCCGTCGCCGGTCATGGACCCCTCGATCGCCTTCGCCGCCGCGGTGGGGCCATCGGCGCCCGAGGGCACGTATCGCTACCGGCTGGTCAAGGGCGAAGAGACCTACGAGGGCACGGTCGAGGTCGGCTACGACCCCGACTACCCGCACGCGCCGGCGGCCCGCGCGGCGCAGCAGAAGGCCGTGCGCGCGCTGTACGACATGCTGGCGCGGCTGGCCTACGCGTGCGACGCGGTCAAGGAAGCGGGCCGCGACCTCGGCGCGCGTGCCGACGCCGCCGAGGCGGCCGTGCCGGCGGCCGACCCGCCCCTGGCGACGGACCTGCGCGCGCTTGCCGGCGAGCTGCGGGATCTGCAGGAGCTGATGATGGTCGAGGAGGAGGTCCAGGGGATCAGTGGCCGCAAGGCCCTGCGCGAGAAGGTCGTCGGCCTCTACGCGGGCGTGGCCGGGTTCGGCGGACCGCCGACGCGGACCCAGCTGGGCCGGCAGGCCGCGCTGACCCAGGAACTCGAAAGCGCCCAGGCCGCGTTCGCCGTCCTGACCGGGCCGCGCCTGGAGGCGCTCAACGTCCGGTTGCAGGCGGCCGGGCTGCAGCCGGTGGCGCCGTTGACCGCCGCGGAGCACGCGAAGCGGGACCAGTAGCCCCGGCCCTGTCGAGGCACGCAGCCGGCGGCCCGCCGCCCGGAAACGGGGGCGGGCCGCCGTGTTTCCGGTGGCGCGACTCAGGTGCCGGCCGCGGGGTCCAGTTCCAGCCACGCCGCGAGCACCTCGTAGACGGCGGCGTACTCGCGCTTGAGGTCGCAGGGGAACTCGAAAAACAGTTCGACGGCGGTGGCGAAGAACTCGGCGGGGCTCTCGGCGGCGTCCTCGTCGAAGAGCACCTCGCGCCGCCGCTTCAGGCGGCGGGCGTGCGCCTCGAACGCGGGCTGGAACGCCGTGGGCCAGCGCGCGGCCAGCGCCCGGTCGTGCAGCACCGGCGTCCCGTCGCCCTCCCCGGTCTGGTCGTCCAGCTGGTGGGCGAACTCGTGCAGGACCACGTTGTAGCCGTCGCGACGCTTCGACTCGCGGCGCACGTCGTCCCAGGCCAGCACCACCGTGCCGTGACCCCAGCTCTCGCCCGACAGCTCGTCCTCGTCCAGGTGGACCAGCCCGTCCTCGTCGGGGCGCTCGTGCGCCACGGTGAACACGGTGGGGTAGATCACGATGGAGTGCAGGCCGGGGTAGAAGTCCGCCCCGGCCCGCAACTGCAGCAGCGCGGCCTGGCCGGCGACGGCCAGGCGCATGTCGTCGTCCACCTCGAGGCCGCCGGCGCCCTCGAAGCGCTTCTCGGCCAGGAGCACCTGCGCGACGCCTTCGTGGCGGGCGCGCAGGTGCCCGGGCAGTCGCGCCGTCAGCGGCGCCAGCGCGTGCAGGCGCGCGCGCTGCTCGTCCGGCAGCAGGGTGGCGAGCAGCTCCCGCCGTCGCCTGCCGCGGCCCCAGCCGAAAACCACTAGCCCCTACTTCAGGTCGGAGGCGCAGTGGGCGCAGCGCGTGGCCTTCAGCGGGATGGTCGACAGGCAGTACGGGCACTCCTTGGTGGTCGGGGCCGCCGGCGCGGGCTTGGGCTCCTCGCGCTTGGCCTTGTTCAGCGCCTTGACCAGCATGAACACCGAGAACGAGACGATCAGGAAGCTGATCACCTTGTTCAGGAACTGGCCTACATTCATCGTGACCGCACCGGCGGCCTGGGCATCGGCCAGCGTCTTGTAGGGGCCTACTGCGCCGCCTTCCTTGAGCGTTACGAAGATGTTCGTGAAGTCGACGCCGCCCAGCAGCATGCCGATCGGGGGCATGATGATGTCCGCCACCAGCGAGGCGACAATGGTGCCGAACGCGGCGCCGATGATGATACCGACGGCCATGTCGACCACGTTGCCCTTGACCGCGAAGTCCCTGAATTCCTTGAGCATTCCGATCCTCCCTCGGGGATGCGGTGGCGGCGCCATCCGGGATCAGGTCGAGCCACCTCGGTTCTTGTCGATCCAAGCGGTCTGGATTCTAGGTGTCGGATGGCGTAATCTCAAGGGAAAATGTCGGTTGCGGAATTTCGCGCACGCAGGATCATTATGGTTGGTTAGCGGCGCAAAGTCGCCGCTGACACCGGCCGCCCGTGTCGCTAGAATGCCGCCAGCCGCGAAGGCGCCGCCACCTGAGCCCGGAGACGATATCATGACCGCTGGCGGCGCCCGGCCGCGGGTGTACCCGTGAAGGAACCGCTGTCCCGCACGCTGCTGCGTGGCCGTGTGCTGCGCTACCGCCTGCGCCGGAATCGTCGCACGCGCAGGCCGGGGCTCGAGGTCAGTCGGCGCGACGGCCTGGTCGTCAGTGTGCCGTGGCGCGCGCGCGAGGAGATCGTGCCCGGCCTGCTGCACCAGTGGGCCGACTGGCTCGTGGCCAAGCTGGACGAGCATGGCGCCTGGGACGGGCCCTGCGTGCGCGAGTATGCGACGGGCACGGAGCTCCTGGTCCTCGGGCGGCCCCGCCGGTTGCTGTTGAAGGCCACGAGCCCACGCGAGCGTGGCTGGAGCGCCGAACTGGGCGATGACCGGCTCGTGCTGCACATGGCGCCGGACCGGATCCTCTCGCCGCGGCCGGTCATCGAGCAGTATCTGCGCGGGCTGGCCCGCGAGCACCTGCCGGGCCGGGTCGAGCACTGGGCGCTGCGCGTGGGCCGTCGCCCGTCGCGCGTGATCATCGGCGAGCGCACGACGCGTTGGGGCAGCTGTTCGCCGGCCGGGACGCTGTCCTTCTGCTACCGGCTGGTGATGGCGCCGCCCGAGGTGGTCGACAGCATCGTGGCCCACGAGGTGTGCCACCTGCGCCACCTGGACCACAGCCGGCGCTTCTGGAACCTGCTGGACGAGGTGTGCCCGCATCACCGGCGCTGCCGCGACTGGTTGAACCGGCACGAGGACGAGCTCATCATCTAGAACGTGAGGGCGCGCGCGGGCAGCCGGCCGCTAGCGACCCGGGAGTGCGCCATGAGCGACCTGTACGACCGCGCCGCCACCCTGGCGCTGCTGCACGAATACACGCAGGGGGAGAGCCTGCGCCGCCACGGCTACGCCGTCGAGGCCGCCATGCGCGCGGCAGCCCAGCGTGCGGGCGGTGACCCCGCGTACTGGGCCGCGGCCGGCCTGCTGCACGACTTCGACTACGAACGCTACCCGGATGCAGCCGACCATCCCTTGCGCGGCGCGGAGATCCTGCGCCAGCGGGGCTACCCCGAGCCGTTCGTGCGCGCGATCCTGTCCCACGCCAGCCACACCGGCGTCCCGCGCGAGGACGACTGCGCCCGCTGGCTGTTCGCCGTCGACGAGCTCTGCGGCTTCTGCACGGCCTGCGCGATGGTGCAGCCGGAGCGGAAGATCGCCGGCGTGGAGGTCCGTTCGGTGGTCAAGAAACTGAAGAAGAAGGACTTCGCCGCGAAGGTCAATCGCCAGGAGATCGCCGAGGGCGCGCACGACCTGGGGCTGTCGCAGGAGGACGTGATCGCGCATGTGCTGGCGGCGCTGACCGGAGCCGCCGATGAACTGGGTCTCTGATCCCGGGAAGGGCGCATGACCCGCTGGCCCGACACCCGCCTGCAGCGCCTGCTGGGCATCGAGCACCCGATCGTGCAGGGCGGCATGGTCTACAACGCGGGCGCGCGCCTGGCCGCCGCCGTCAGCAACGCCGGCGGCCTGGGCCTGATCGGGGCCGGCAGCATGCGCCCGGACCTGTTCGGCGAGCAGGTGCGCAAGGCCCGCGGCCTGACCGACCGGCCCTTCGGCGTGAACCTGCCCCTGTTGTTCCCTCACGTGCACGAGTGCCTCGACATCGCCCTGAACGAGGGCGTGCGCATCTTCTTCACCAGCGCCGGCTCCCCGCGCCAGGTTGCCGGTCGCCTGAAGGATGCCGGCTGCACCGTGGTGCACGTCGTGGCCCATCCCGACCTGGCCCGCAAGTGCGAGCAGGCCGGCTGCGACGCGGTGGTCTGCGAGGGCTTCGAGGCCGGCGGCCACAACGGCCGCGACGAGATCACCACCCTGGTTCTGGTGCCCCAGTGCGTCCGGGCGGTGTCGATCCCGGTCATCGCCGCCGGCGGTATCGCCACCGGGGAGCAGGTGGCCGCGATGCTTGCCCTCGGCGCGGCCGGTGTGCAGGTCGGCTCGCGCTTCGCCGTCACGCTCGAGTCCAGCGGCCATGACGCCTTCAAGCAGGCTGTCGTGGACGCGGGTCCGGGCGACACGCACCTGATGCTGAAGGCGCACGTCCCGGTGCGCCTGCTGCGCAACGCGTTCCGCGACCGGATCGCGGCCATGGAAGCGCGCGGGGCCACGCGCGAGGAACTGGCCGCCGAACTGGGGCAGGGCCGTGCCCGGCGCGGCATGCTCGAAGGCGACCTCCAGGAGGGTGAACTGGAGATCGGCCAGGTCGCCGGGCTGATCGACGACGTCCCGACCGCCGGCGAGGTCATGCGACGGCTGGTGGAGGACTGCGGGCGCACCCTGGCGCGGCTGGCCGGCCCGGGGTCCGACGATGACGCGCGCGGCTGACACCGCACCCTCTCCCGGCGACGGGAGCCGCCTGGACCTCGCGACCCTGGCCGCCCTGCTGGCGTCAGCCTGCCCGCCCCATCACCTGGACCTGGCGGGCGCCGTCAATCTGCCCTGCCCGCTTCCACACGCCGACCGCTGGCGGGCATTCGTGGCCGAGGGCCGGCACGGCAACCTCGACTACCTGCTGCGCGCACCGGAGGCGCGCCTGGACCCGACGGTGCGCGACAGCTGGGCCCGCACCCTGCTGGTCTTCGCGCAGCGCTACACAGACGGCTGGCCGGCAGGCGATGCCGACCCCTCAGCCGGCGGGCCGCCCGGCGACGTTGCACAGCCGGACCTGCCGCCGTGGACGGCCCGCGTGGCCCGCTATGCCCGGGGACTGGACTACCACGACCTGCTGCTGGGCGATATCCGTGGCGCGCTGGCGTCGCTGGCCTCGTCGGGGCTGTCGTTCCGCGCCAAGGTGGCGGTGGACACGGGGCCGTACCTCGAGCGCGAGTACGCCTGGCTGGCCGGCCTCGGCTTCCTGGGCCGCAACACCTGCCTGATCCACGAGAAGCTGGGCTCGGGCCTGCTGCTGGGCGTGGCGCTGACCGACCTGGTGGTCGACGGGTTGCCGCCCGCGGGCACACCCGCGCCCGAGGCGCTGTACGCCGTGGCCGCGCGCCGACGCCGTGCCGTCCCGCTGGCGCCGGTCTCGCGCTGCGGCACCTGCACCCGCTGCGTGGAGGTCTGCCCCACTCAGGCGATCCTGCCCGGCGGCGGGCTGGACGCCGGCAGCTGCCTGAGCACGTGGACCATCGAACACCGCGGCCAGGCGCCTGACGGGCGCGACGCCGAGCAGGGCGGTCTGCTGTTCGGCTGCGACATCTGCCAGGCCGTGTGCCCCTGGAACCGCCATGCGGCCGCCCAGCCGCCGACCGGGCTGCCCCCGCTGCGTGACGGCTACGGCGTGCTGCCCGCGCACGCCGAGCTGGGCCTGGCCGACCTGGCGGTCCTGGACGACGAGGCGTTCCGGGCCCGGTTCCGGCGCACGCCGCTGTGGCGCGCGCATCCGGATGGTCTGCGGCACAACGCGATGCGCGTGCTGGCCAACCTGCGGCGTGGCGGTGGCGGAGGCGGGGCATGAGCGACGCCGCGCTGGCCGCCGCCTGGTGGCGCGCACTGCCCAACGGCCAGGCCGCCTGCGACCTGTGCCCGGTCGGCTGCCGGCTGCGCGAGGGGCAGGCCGGACCCTGCGGCACGCGCGCCAACCGCGGCGGCGTGATGCGTCCCCTGCACTACGGCCGCGTGGCCGCGATGGCCCTGGACCCGATCGAGAAGAAGCCCCTGTACCACTTCCACCCGGGACGCGACATCCTGTCGGTCGCCGCGCCGGGCTGCAATCTGCACTGCCTGTTCTGCCAGAACTGGAGCCTGAGCCAGCGGTCCGAGGCCCCCACCCGCCCGGCCACGCCGCAGGACCTGGTGGCCGAGGCGCGGCGCCTGGAATCGGTCGGTCTGGCCTTCACCTACAGCGAGCCGCTGGTCTGGTTCGAGTTCGTGCGCGACGCGGCGCTCGCCGCGCGCGAGGCCGGCCTCGCGGTGGTGCTGGTGACCAACGGCTACCTCGAGCCGGGGCCGCTGGCGGAGCTGCTGCCGCTGGTCGACGCGGCGAACATCGACCTGAAGTCGATGGACGACCGCTTCTATCGCCGGGTGTGCAAGGCGCGGCTCGGGCCGGTCCTGGCGGCCATCGACAGCTTCCTGGCGGCGGGCGTGCACGTGGAACTGACGAACCTGCTGATCCCCGGGCACAACGACGCCCCAGAGGACGTCGACCGGCTCGTCGAGCACATCGCCGGGCTGGGGCGGCCGGTGCCGCTGCACTTCAGCGCCTATCACCCGGCCTGGCGGCTGCAGGCGTCGCCGACGCCGCGGGCGACGCTGCTGCGGGCGCGCGAACAGGCGCGCCGGCGCCTCGACTGGGTGTACCTCGGCAACGTGGCCGGCGCGCCCGGCCGCGATTCGCACTGTCCGGCCTGCCACGCCGTGCTGGTGGACCGCGGCGGCGTGCGTGCCGTGTCCCACCTGCGCGGGGGCGCCGCCTGTCCCGACTGCGGCGGTCCCCAGCCGTTCCGCCCCTGACCGACGGCCATTGCGGCACGCAGCGATCGCGTGCGTGACCGCGGTGGAAAACGGGGCGGGCCGCACCGCGCGTCGTGACGCACGGTAGCGGCCCGCCCTGGTTCACCGCCGGCCTCGCGGCCGCCGGTTCGCCCACCCCTACTTGGTGAGCACCATCTTGTGCGTGGCAACCTGGCCGTCCGCGCGCAGCCGCGCGAGGTATGCACCGGACGCCACCGGCCGTCCGGCCTCGTCACGACCGTCCCACTCCAGCGAACGCTCGCCGGCCTCGACCAGGCCCGACAGCAGCGTCCGCACGTGGCGACCCTGCAGGTCCAGCACGTCGACCACGGCCTGGCCCGCCTTGGCGACGCTGAACGAGATCCGCGTCGAGGGGTTGAACGGGTTCGGGGCGTTACCGCGCAGCGCGAACACCGTCGGCACGCCGGTGCCGCTGATGTAGGTCTGCACGGTCAGGCCCACCGGCACGATCTCCGGCGACGAGGCCGCGTTGTCGAGGATCACCAGCCACGCCTGGTAGGCGCCGTCGGCCATCCCCGTGGTGTCGAAGGAGAGCGTCAGCGGCTGCGTGGCGCCCTGCGCCAGCGTCCCGTCCAGCGGGGCCGCGGTCAGCCACGGCACGGGCTGGTAGACCCAGAACGAACCGTTGCTGGTGTCGGTCACCGTGCCGTCGGTGCTGCCGACGCGAACCACGCAGTCGTAGCTGTCCGGGCCGGTCAGCACGAACGTCTCGGTGCCGTCGTTGGGGGTCGAGGCCGCCAGGACCTCCCAGCTGCCGCCGCCGTCGCGGCTCAGCTCGACCTTGACCTCGGTCAGCACCTGGGCCGTCCAGTCGACCTGGAGGCTGCTGCCGACCGCGAAGACCTCGCCGCCGTTGGGCGACAGCACGGAGGAACTGGGCTCGGGCGTGCCGCAGCAGTCGACGTCGCCCCAGAGCAGGAAGTCGCCGGCGAAGCCGTAGCCGACGACCACGTCCTGCCAGCCTTCACCCCACTCGTTGAAGTTGACGCAGTTGCCCGGGGTCGTGTCGATCGGGATGCCGACACCGGTCACCGCGTTGAGGATCTCGAACACGAGGAAGTACGAACCGTCCATGTCCTGGCAGGCGAAATCGCAGGGCACTTCCAGGTCGTAGTAGCCGGCGGTGGCGAACCCGGAGAACGAGACCGGCGTCGACGTCTCGAGGATGGCTCCCGGTCCGTCACAGGCGGCGCCGGCGGTGGCGAGCGAGACCTGCGCCTGGATCGTCGCGCCGACCGGCACGTACAGCAGCATGTGGACCGCGCGCACGTTGAAGCCCGGGTTGCAGGCGCAGGCGTAGTCGGCCGGGTTGACGAACGTGGCGTACGATTCCTGGCCGGTGACCCAGGTGCTGTAGTAGCCCTGGATGTTGCCGGTGTCGTTGCTGCCGAACACGCAGTCGCCGGCGTACTTCACCGACGCCAGTGGCGCGGCCTGCTCCAGCTTGCCGGGCGCGGTACGACCGGAAGCCAGCGGCGCGGCGGCGGCGCCACGGTGGCCCGCCTTGGCCGGGAGCCCCACGTTGTTCTCGACGACATAGGCCGCCCACTGCAGCTGCGAGCCGACCGCGCCGGTGTTGGACAGGTCCAGCACCTCGCTGCCCGTCGCGTTGGCCGTCATCGTCTTGGCGATGCCGGCGCTGCTGAGCGTGGCCGCCGGCGGCGGCAGCTCGCGGCTGACGGTCAGCGTGTAGGCCCGGTTGTCGCCGGTGATGCCGGCGTTGACCACGACGATGCCGACGCGGTTGAGGTCAGCCAGCGGCACCGAGAGCGTCGTGCTGGCGGTGTTGCTGCCGTCCAGGGCGATCGACTCGATCAGGCCGGTGCCGTCGTTGCGCCGGATCACGGCCATCAAGGCCATCGCCTGCCCGTCGGCGCCGTCGAAATCGACGCGCAGCTCACCGGGCTCGCCGGGCGTGAAGCCCGTGCAGTGGAAGTTCGCGGCGGCCAGGTGGCTCAGCGCGCCGCTGGTCGAGTACGGCAGGGCCGCGACCGTGGTGGCCTGGCTGGTCGGGTAGCTGGCCGCTTCCTGGTAGCCGATGCCCGTGATGGCCCGCGTGCCGCAGGCGTAGTTCCAGGCGGCGAAGATCGGGTAACCGGTGGCGATCGACGAGCCGCGCGCCGTCAGGACCGCGTCGTAGGAGGCCAGCATCGACTGCGACTGGTGCGTGGCGCGCCACGCCCACAGGTCGACGATGACCTGCGGCGTCCACGTCTCGCTCATCCACTGCTGCCAGATGCAGTCCTCATAGGAACCGGTGCCGCCACCGTCCAGCGACGTGCCGGGCGACGTGATGCCGTTGCCCGAGCCAAGGTATGTGTAGTAGTCGTTGGTCGCGTCGAAGACCAGGTCCTCCGCCCAGGTCCCGTCGACTTCGACCCAGCCGCCCTCGCTCCACAGCGACGTACGGTACTGCGAGGCGTGCTTGAACTCGTGCGCGCAGGTCACCTTGGCCGCGCCCAGGGCGTCGCCTTCCGGATCGTCGTTGGGCGGGAATCCGACATAGTCGTTCTCCAGCACGATGCGCGTCGTCGAGCCCGAGACCGTGGTGTAGCCGTAGGCGCCGGATTGGTTGGCGAAGCCGATGCTGTAGTAGGGGCTGTGCAGCGGCCCGGTGAAGCCCCATTGCGTGATCTCGGTGTCCCAGGCGGTGTCGAGGTAGCTGGCGACCTTCTCGATGAAATCGGGCACGCCGTTGGCGGGGCTAACGTCCGCCGGCGGCACACCGTTGCCGCCAGAGGTTACGAAGGTCAACTGGAACAGGCCGGCAGGGCTGATGTAGGTCAGCTTGTCGCCCGCGGGCGGCGCCAGCCAGCTCTCGATGGCCGCCACCGTCTCGGGCCGCAGCTGGTCGCGAACCCGGTTGTACTCGATGATCAGCGGCGTTGCGCAACGGATGGGCGTGCGCTCAACGGGCACGAGGTCGGACGGGAGCTTGTCCCAATCGAACACGTACTGGAAACGGTGGAAGAGCGCCTGATCGGCGTCGATCCGGCCGGCCTTCAGGGCCTCGTCGATACGGGCGAACTGGGGCAGATCCTCGTGCGCGGCCGCCGGTACGGCCAGCAGCAGGAGAAGGAGCAGCCCCCAGCGGGCGAACGGGAACGAACGGGACATGACAGCCTCCTGGGGTGAGACCCGGGAGCAACGCCGGCAGCGTCCGGCGGCTGCGTCAGCCCGGGCAGGTGCCGTCAGGATACGGTAGAGATATCACGAATGCATGGCGGGCCACGATTTCAGCCGGCTATTTCGCGGCTCCCGGCGCCACGTGGGAGACCCTGACGACGGTCGTGATCCCGCCGCGGACGAACCACTCGCCGCGGATGTCCAGGCGCCGGGGCCGCATCGCCGCGACCAGGTCATCCAGGATCTGATTGGTGACCTTCTCGTGGAAGGCGCCCTGATCCCGGTACGACCACAGGTACAGCTTCAGTGATTTCAGCTCCACGCACTTGCGGTCCGGAACATACGTGATCAGGAAGCGCGCGAAGTCGGGCTGGCCCGTCAGCGGGCACAGGCACGTGAACTCCGGGCAGTCGAACTCGATCTCGTAGTCCCGCTCCGGGTGCGGGTTGGCGAAGGTCTTCAGCTTGCGGGATGGGCGGGTGGCCATCGGATTCCTCACGCAGGATCGGGGGGCGGCGGCTCACAGGCGGCGGCCACGTCGACGTCAAGGCCCCCAAGGTACCGCGCGATCTTCCGCGGGACAAGAAAGGGCCCCGGGGTATTCCCCGGGGCCCTTGCCGACAGTTCGGGCGAACCGTCGAAAGACCAGGCGAGTTCTAACGGAACAGCGCCTTCACGCCGCCGAACGACTCGACCTCGGTCGCCACGGCGCAGTCGGTCACGAAGTCGAAGGTGTACGTGCCGCAGGCAGCCGTGCCCCACGAATCGAGGACCAGGATCACCGTCTGCATGGCGCCGGTCGCGTTCGTGTAGGTGACGGTCTCCAGGTCGCCGTCGAGGGTGTCGTCGGCGTAGCCCACGCACGCGTAGCCGGGGGCGCAGGAGTCCAGCACCCACAGGGCGCCGTCAGCGGTGTCGTAGGTCACGTTGGCGGTGAAGTAGCAGCCCGCCGGGACCTGGATCTCGTAGTAGTGCTCGAGACCGTTCTCGGTGTAGGCGCCGCAGTCCTCGACCGACACGTTGTTGAAGCCGTCGCAGGTGTCACCGGTGAAGTAGGTGCCGGTCACGTCCTGGATCAGGTCGCACATCGACGGGGGCGGGACGAAATCGGTCAGGGTGAAGGTGATCGTGAAGGGGCCGGTGGCGCCGCCGTAGCCGTCCACCACGAAGTAGTACTCGCCGGGCAGGGGCTCGGACACGTACACGCCGCTGTCGACCACGATCAGGCAGCCCAGGTTCTCGTCGCAGGCGTCCAGCACGGCCAGGTCCAGGTCGGCCGTCATGTCGGTCAGGCCGACTTCCCAGATCGCATCCGCGGGCATGGTGACGTGGTAGACGACTTCGCCGCCGCTTTCGTTCCAGCCGCTGCAGCTGTAGGTGGTCACGTTGTTGGGGGCGCCGACCGTGGTGCCGGTGTAGACGTTGTCGCCCAAGCTCAGGCTGAGCTCGATGGCGCCACTGCAGTCAAGCGCCTGCGCGCTGGTGACGCCGATGGCCGGCGCCTTGCTCACGGGGATCTTCGAGGTGTCGTGCAGGTCGGCGGCGAAGGCCGCGCCGGCCAGCGACAGGACCAAGGTCAGGGTCAGGAGCGATTTCAAGATACGCATGGATCTTCCCCCCAGTGGAGTGTGCCTCGATGCTGCAAGCGCCGTCGCGCAGCCCAGCGCGGGCGCCGTCGCCGTCTGCCCGTGAAGCCCCGGGGGTACCGGAACCAACGTCGCATAGGCGGTGTACCTGCGATCATGCCAGATTTGAGGGAGAGGCTCAAGAGCAAAACAGCAAAAAAATGGCAACGGCGGCAAAAGATCGCGGAATCGTGATGTAATCGATACGACAAGCGCAAATAAAATGATACATATTAAAATCAAGAAGCCCCCGTCATGTGACAGGGGCTTCCATTGCAGATCGCAGGTTGCCTCTATTTCACGAGCGCCATGCGGCCCACGGCCCGGTGCCCGCCGCCCTTGACCTCGTAGAAGTAGACCCCGGCGGCCACGGGCCGGCCGCCCTCATCGTCGCCGGTCCAGGTCACCTGGTGCACCTGGGCCGCAAGGTCCCCGTCCACCAGCGTGCGCACGTGGCGGCCGGCGAGGTCGAAGACACTGACGGTCGTCCGCGCGGCTGCCGGCAGCGCGAAGCGGATCGTCGTCTGCGGATTGAACGGATTCGGGAAGTTCTGGTCGACCCGGAAGGCCACCGGCACGACGTCCTGGTCACCCGGCACGTCGGAAGCGCCGCACGAACCGAGCAGGGCGCCGATCTGCCCGCAGCCGCCGCTGTTCTCCGGCCGGCACAGCGACGCGCCCTGCAACTGGAAGTTGCCGCCCGCGGCGTCGCAGAAGAGCGGGTCGACGGCGATGTTGCCGGCGGTGCCGGTCGGATCGCTGATGCCGGTCCAGGCGCTGCCCGCGTTGCCGAAGGCGTCGTTGCAGGTCGGAGCCACCGCGGCGCCGACGAACGCGAAGCCGTTGCCGAACGAGGGCCCGCCCAGGTTCCCGGCCGAGATGTTGTTGCTGACCGTCGGCGTGCAGTTGGACACGTAGACGCCACCGCCGCCGCCACCGCCGGTGTTGCCGTAGACGGTGTTGCCGGTGATGCTGCTGCCGGGGCAGTTGTCGAACAGGATGCCGCCGGCCCAGAACTGCCCGGTGTTGCCGGACACCACGCTGTTGCCAAGGCTGGCGTTCGTGCAGCCGACCAGCGCCACGCCGCCGCCCACCTGCGCCTGGTTGCCGCTGACGGTCAGGCCCGCGAGCGTCGCCGCCGTGCCGCCGGTGGCCTGCAGGCCGCCGCCGTACATGAAGGTCGAGGCGGGCGTCTTGCCGTTGCCGTCGAACACGCACGCCGAGGCATCCAGCGCGCCGCCGGTCTGGTAGAGGCCGCCGCCGCCCGTCTTGGCCGTGTTGCCCGACACCGAACAGCCGTCGAGCGTGAGTGCCGACATCGCGCCGGCGCCGCCGGCGTAGATACCGCCACCCAGATCCGCGTTGAGATGACCGCTGATCCCGCAGCCCTGCAGCGCCGCCACGGCGTCATGCGCGTAGAAGCCGCCGCCGCGCGGCGGGTAGGACGGGTTGGTCGTCAGTGGCAGGTTGTCGGCGATCTCGCAGCCCACGAACGTCGGCGAGCCGCCGGTTACGAAGACGCCGGCGCCGTACACGGCCGTGTTGCCCGTGATCTCGCAGTTCTCGACCAGCGACGACGAGCTGGCCAACAACAGTCCGCCGCCGCAGCCGAGCTGGCCGGCGCCGCCCACGGTGTTGCCGTGGATCTTCAGGTTGCGCAGCGTCGGGGACACCTGGTTGACCAGCACGCCGCCGGCGCAGCGCGTGCCCGGGGCGATGATGTTCATGCTTTGGCCCGTGCCGCCCGTGATCTCGAAGCCGTCGACCTCGGTCGTCGGCGTGATGTTCCCCAGGAAGGACAGCTGCACGCCGCCGCCGCCGGTGACCACCGTGCGCCCGTCGACCAGGTCGCGCGTCGTGTACGTGGCGTCGTAGCCGCCGAAGATCTTGAGACCCTTGCCGATCACGTTGAAGGGCGCGGCCACGACGAAATCGCCGCGCACCTTGACCGTGTCACCGGCGGCGGCGCAGTTCATCGCATCGAACAGCGTCGGGAACTCCTGCGGGTACTGGTGCACGTTGTCGCCCAGCGCCTTCAGCAGATTGACGCGGCCTGCGCCGAGCTTGCCGACGTACGGGGGATTCAGATCGTCTAGCGGGTCGGCGCTCGTGCGGATCAGCGCCGCCACCTGCGACGCGGTCAGGCCGGGGTTGGCCGACCAGATCAGCGCGCAGGCTCCGGCCGCGATGGGGCTGGAGAAGCTGGTGCCTTGCGTCGACTCGTAGGTGCTGGTGCCGGACACGTAATGGTAAGCCGTCGTGAAGATGCCCTCGCCCGGGGCCGAGATGTCGACCCAGGTGCCGTAGTTCGAGAAATCGGTCTTCGTGTCGCCGCTGCCGGTGGCCGCCACGGCCAGGATGCGGCTGTCGGTCAGGCCCTGCAGGTAGCCCGCGACCTCGTCGCCGTCGTTGCCCGCCGAAACGAAGATCACCAGGCCGGCGTTCAGCGCGGCATTGATGGCGTTGGCGAACGCAGTGGTGAATCCGGTCCCGTAGGACAGGTTGATGATCTTGGCGCCGTTGTTCGCCGCGTACATGAAGCCCGAGGCCATCAGCGACGCGTACGAGACGCCCGTCCCCTCGGGCGTCTGGAAGCCGATGCGGATCGCCATGACCTTGCAGCCGGGGGCGATGGCCGCCACGCCGACACCGTTGTCCGTCAGCGGGGCGATGCAGCCGGAGACCAGCGTGCCGTGGCCATTGAAGTCCATCGGGTCGTTGTCCGCCGGGGTGTAGTCCTCGCCCGGCTGGACCAGCGACGAGGCCACATTGACGAAGTCCCAGCCGCGGATGTCGTCGACGAAGCCGTTGCCGTCGTCGTCGACGCCGACCGACCCGTAGTACTCCTCCCAGTTGGTCCACAGCGCGCCGTTGACCTTGTCCGGGTGCGGGCCGCCCAGGTCGGGGTGGTGCCAGTCCACGCCGGTGTCGAGCACGGCCACGATGACGTTCGAGTCGCCCAGCGACTCGGACCAGCCGCCCACCGCGCGCGTGTCGCCGCCGCCGGCCGACATGTTCCGCAGGTGCCACTGGTTGGTCAGATCGTTCGGCAGGTAGGCGGTGCCGTGGGCCTCGAGTTGCAGGTCGGACTCGGCCGTCTCGACGAACGGGAGCTTCTGCAGCGCCGCGATGACCGCGTCGTTGCCGCGCGGGTTCGCGTGTTCGACCAGATAATGGCGCGCGAACTCGCGCTGGAGGCCGGCGTTCTTGTAGGCGCCGGCAGCGACGGCGAACAGCGGCTCCAGTGCGACCACGTTCTCGGCCGTCAGCACGGCGTCAAGTTCGCCAACGCCCGTCACGGCCCGGCCGGCGGCCTTGTCCACCGCAGGGGTGAAGCCGGGTTCGAAGGTGACCAGCACCCGTCCGGGCACCGGGATCGGCGCGACGGCCAACGCCGCCAGCGGCGCGATGACGACGATGCCCAGCGCGAGGGCAAGGAGGACGAACGGCGACGACTTCTTCATGGGTTCACTCCTCGGCCGCCGGGAGCGGCGGCCATGGTCCGGGTCAGGGCCGGTTGCATCCTGGAACCGGATCCCCCCGGACCGGTCCCTCTGATTGAAACCGCGCGGCATTAGACCTATTAATGTTACGCCAGATCTGCGATTAGATCAATATCGCACCTGCCGAATCGACAAAACGCCGCGTCGCGATCGAAGCAGCCAAAATGCCGGGAGTGGGCGCGAAAGGCTCAACTTGTTCAAAACAAAAGAGATAGTTTTTCTTGAGCCCTGGGATGACGGTTCGCACCGTGCCTTCCGAGAGGGCCTGCTGGCCTGCTCGCGCCACCGATTCACGGTGCTGTCGCTGCCGGGTCGGTTCTGGAAGTGGCGCATGCGCGCGGCAGCGGCCTGGTTCGCCGACCGCCTCAACGGGCAACCGCCGCGGGCTGACCTGATCCTGACGACCGGGTTCCTGAACGTCGCGGATCTGCGGGGACTGCTGCGGCCGCCGCTGGACCGTCTGCCCGTCGCGCTCTACATGCACGAGAACCAGCTGACGTACCCCCTGAGTCCGCTGGAGGAGTTCGACTTCCATTTCGGCTTCACGAACATCATCAGTTGCCTGGCAGCCGACCGGGTCGTGTTCAACTCCGAGTGGCACCGCGACGTCTTCCTGGAGGCGATTCCCGGGTTCCTCAACCGCATGCCGGAGGCTGTGCCCAGGGACGTGCCGGCGCGGATCCGGGCGCGCAGCGAGGTGATTCCGGTGGGCCTGGAACGGACACCGCTGCCGGTCGGGCACTTTCCTCAATACCGCGGCGGCAGGTGTGACGCGCTGGCCGGGCCGCCCTGGCCGCGAGGCCAACGACCGCTGCTGCTGTGGAACCACCGCTGGGAGTTCGACAAGCGACCGGAGATGTTCGCGGGCGCTCTCGACTTCCTGCTCGACCGTGGGCTCGACTTCGAGGTGGCGTTGCTCGGCGAACCGGCCGGCCAGGAGGCCGTGTTCGCCCCGGTGGCGGAACGGCTGGGGGCGCGATGCCGGGCCTTTGCCTGGGTCCCCGAACGGTGCGCCTACGAAGCATGGCTCGCCGCGGCGGACATCGTTGTCAGCTGTGCGGCGCACGAGTACTTCGGCGTGTCCGTGGCCGAGGCCATCCATGCCGGCGCCTATGCCGTACTGCCGCGTGGCCAGGTCTACCCGTCACTGTATGGAGCGGCGTGCAGGGGGCGCCATTTCTACGCGGACCAGGCCGGGCTGGAGAACCTGCTGGCCGATCTGGTCAGCGGCGACGCCTGCGGGCACGTTTGCGGCCTGGACGCGCTGGCGGACCAGTGGACGTGGGCTCGCGTTGGGCCGCGTCTGGACACCCTGCTCGCAGATGTCGAATCCGGCGCCGCGCGTTGAGCTCGGGCTCGCTTTGCGTTGCCGCCGATGGTCCGGGCGGCGGCAATCGACGCTGGCGCCGGGAGCCCGCAGGCCGTATTAATTGCCCCAGGCGAATCGACAACGCTGACTGACAGGATGAACGTGTGAACGACGGCGGCTCCCGTTCCCAGGGTGACAACCAAGGCGGTCCCGGCGGTCGTGGCGGTGGCGGTCCGCGCCGCGGCCAGCGTCTGCGCGGGGTCGGGCGCGAGCCCGGGCGGCTCAGCCGCGTGCCGGGTGATGGCCAGGGTGGTCAAGGCGATCGCGGTGGGCCGTCGCGACGTCCGGGTCCGCCGCGCCGGGATCAGCAGTCGCCGCGCCCCGCGTCCGATGCGCCGCCGCTCGCGGACCGGGCGATGCCGCCGAAGCCCGTCGTCCCTGCCGCTCCCGAGCCGATGCCTGCGGAATCGGCGGTCACCCCGGAGGCCCGTGCCCTGGCGCTCACGGCCTGGGACCTGGCGCGCACGCGCGCCGACCGCGAGGACACCGCGCGCGGCCAGCTCATGACCCTCCGCACGCACCAGAAGCTGATCGCCGCCTTCGAGGCGGGTCGCCGCATCCCCGAGGACGATCGCACGTTCCTGCGCGTGCGCGAGAACGCGCGCGGTTCCTTCCTGCTCATCCACGGGATGTCGACCGGACCGGCGGACCTGCGCGGGCTTGCCAAGCACCTGGGCGACAACGAGTGCAACGTCTGGGTGCTGCGCCTGCCCGAACTGGGAGCGGTGCCCGGCGCGGTCAGCCACGCATCGTGGGAGTCCTCGCTGCTGCAGGCCAGCCAGCGCTGCCGCATGCTCAGCCGCGGCGGCGGCGACCTGCACGTCGTGGGGCTGGGCTACGGCGCGGCCCTGGCGCTGCAACTGGCCAGCCGCCTGGACGCGATCAGCAGCGTCGTGCTGCTGGCCCCGGCGCTCATGCCGCGCGTCTCGGCGTTCCAGCGTCAGGTCGTACGGTTCCGCCTGCACCGACTCGGCCTGTTCCGCCGGATGCTCGGACTGAACGTGGATCTGCTCGAGGGCATGGATGCCGCGCGCGGCAGCGCCGGGCGCGTCCGCGTGCCGGTCTATGCCGCGCAGTGCGACGACGACGACCGGGCCTCGCCGGCCTCGCTGCGCTTCCTGCAGAAGAAGGTGGGCAACCGCGCCTCGCGGTTCCAGGTGTTCCCCAACGGCGGGCACGCCATCCTCGCCGCGCACGGCGAACGTGTCCTCTACGGCGAGATCCTGAAGTTCTGCGGGATCAGGTAGCGGTCGACCCGAGCGGCCACGGCAACCCTGCCGCGCTGGCCAGGCGTTCGCCCCGCCGGCCCAGCGCCGGGTCGCCCGTGCGCCGGTACTCCAGCCACAGGTCCAGTACGATATCGGCGGCAGCCGCCGGCACCGCCGTCAGCAGTTCCTTGACGGCCGCCGCGTCCGCGGCCGCGTCGGGACCCGCGCCGGCAGGCGCGCTGACGGTGCCGGGCGGCGGCAGCAGGCCGGACAGATCCCGTTCGTCGAGCCGCGCCCCCAGTCCCAGGCGCCTGACCGCCAGCATGCCCAGCACCTGTACGTAGTCGTCACAGCCGGCAGCCAGCTTCCTCAGCACCATGACCAGCCCGGTGGCGGCCCCGCCCGGCCCGCGCGCCAGCAGGTCGGCCGCCGCCCCGTAACAGGTCGCCGCGACAGCCAGGTCGCGACGCCGGGACTGGCCGCGCGTCAGTCCCCACGGTATGTCGCGGCGCCGCAGCGCATCGCCCCGCTCGAACAGCCCCAGGTTCAACAGCCGGTGGTCCGCATTGGCCCGATACCAGTCCGCGCGCGAACGTCGGTCACCGCCTAGCGGCGGGCCCGCCACCACCGGATCGAGGCCGGGCACGACGCGCGGGTCCGCGGAACCCCGCGCCAGCTCCCCGAGCCGCAGGGCCAGGTAGATGTTCACGTCCTCGTCGGGTCCGGCCAGGTTGGTGGGCAGGCAACTGCCGCGCCGGGCTTCGAGCAGGTTCTCGGTCAGGAACAGGGCCAACGGCGGGGTGGGGGCGATGCCGGTGCGGGCGGCGCGGCGCGGGCGCAACGGGCGGCTGGCGGCAGTGGACATCGGCGGCTCCTTCCGCTGCGGGTACGATCCCTGGCAGCAGGACCCGTGCCGCCCGTCCAGGCGCCATGCGTTCGGTCTGCGGGACGCCTTCATCGCCAAGACGTTGACGTGAAACGGGTTGCAGTCGGACGGATCGGCCCCGCCGGTTTGGGCCGCGCCAACCCGGCGCGAAACCGGTCGGCCCTGGCTACCCGCCGGCCGGCGTTCGCGGCTGCCAAAAATCGCTTTGGTCACCGATGCAACGGCCGATGACACAGCTCGGACCCGGGCGTCACGCGCCCGCTTCACCGCTGTTGGGGGCTGAGTGGGAAAGGACCGCGGCATGAGCAAGAAGAAGCGCACCCGACCGAACGACCAGCCCATCGAGGGCTTCGCCGACCTCGAGGACGAGTTCACCGGCGCCGGCACCGGCGACCAGTCGGAGGCCGTGGCCGCGCCGTCGCCGGGTGGCGCCGGTCCGGTCGGCACGCCGCCGCACGCGGCGACGTTGCGCCCGGCCGCAGTGCGGCGGTCGCCAGCCGCGCCGCCGCCCTGGGGCACGGTGTTTGCGGCGTCGGTGATCCTGGCCGGTGTCGGGCTGGGTGCCGCGGCGCTGCTGGCCGGCCGCAGCGGCTCGCCGGCCTGGGCTCCAACCGACCTGCTGGATCCCGCGAAATACGCGGCGCCCCTGCGCAATCCCCTGAACCTGGTCGCGATGCTGTCGGTCCTCGTCGGGATCGTGGCCGCCGTTGGCGCCCGCGCGCTGAACGCGGCAATGCGTGCCAGCACGGCCGATCGTGCCGCTGCCGAACGCCTTCTCGAAAAACTGACCGCCCTGCGGCTCGACAACGAGGGTCCCTGGGGTGACCCCGCCCTGCGCGATCACCCGAACGCCGGCACGTTCACGGCGGAAGTCCTGGGTGCCTGGCGCCTGCAGGGAGCACGCCTGCGCCGCCTCAACGGCGTCGAAGGCGAACTGCACCGCGTGGAGAAGGCCCTGTCCGAAAACGCACGCGAAGTCCTCACCGGACGCTTCGACTCGCCGGCAGTCGGCGCCCTGGCCGACGAACTGGTGCGATTCCTCGACGCGCGCAATGCCGATGCCCGCGAACTGGCCGAGCTTCGGCAACGCAACGACGACGAGTCGGGCGCCGCCATGGCGCTGATCCAGGAAGCGCGGGCCTGGAACCGCACGACCCTCGAGCAGATCGGCACGCAGGGCTCGGCTCTCGAGCGCATGTCCCGTCGTCTCGAGGACATCGGCACGGCGACCTCCGCGGGCGGCGCGAACGCTGGCCAGGCACCGGCGCTGCTGGCGGAGATCCGGCGCGAACTGGCCGGCCACTCAGCAGCACGCGTGCCGCGCGGCACCGGACTCGAGGACCTGGCGGCGCAGGGCAGCAAGCTCGCGTTCCAGATCGCCATGGAAGTGGCGCGGCTCGGCACTCGCGGCGAACGTCTGCAGCCGATGAGCCAGGCGCTCGAGGAACTGACGACGTCGCTGCGCCAGGCGCTCGACACGAACGCGGGACCGACGCCGGCCAACCTCGGCGCGACGCTCGCCAAGGTCGATGCGCTGTCGCAGCAGATCGGCCAGGCGGGCGGGGGTCTGACGCCCGAGGCGCTGGAGGAGATCGGCCGCTCCGGTCCGGTCATCGGGCGCGTCGCGGCCAACCTCGCCGATGTCGGCCGTCGCTTCCAGGTCCAGTCGGAACGCCTTGTCAGGCTGGGGGAGTCGTTCAGCGCGCTGACCGGAGCGCCGTTCGATGCCTCACTGTCGACCGTGACCACGGCGGCCGAACCGGCTGCCGAGGCCCCGCTCCGCGTCATCCCGCAGGATCCGTTCTGCCGCGAAGGCGGCGCCGCGCGAGCGGAAGTCGATCCGTTCGTCGTCGAGGCGCCGCTCGTGGCACCGGCACCGCGACCGCTGCTGACGACCGAGCCGGTAGCCCCACCGCAGCCGGTCTTCGTGCCGGAGCCGGAGGATGACGGATTCGTCATCGAGCGCGCCGAGCCGGATGGCGGCGTGTTCGACCACGGTGCGATCGAGGTCGCGCCGCTGGAACTCGAAACGGTCGTTCCCGGTCGCGTCGAGGATTCGGAGCCGGCCGCGCCGCCTGTCGCCCGCTCCGAAGAGCGCATCTACGAGCTGGCCGAGTTCGGCGCCGTCCGCCTCGACGACCAGACCGTGGCGGGTCAGGTCGAGGAAGAGCAGGTCCACGAGCTGGCCGAATTCGGCGCGGTGCGGGTCGCCTGACCCTACCGGGCAGGCTCGACAGTTCGGACGATCCGCTGGCGGGCGGGGCGAGTGCCTCGCCCGCCGCGCGTTAGCCAGGCACGACAGGGACGTCCAACGTGACGCCGACTCCCGGCTCGCCGGCGCGGCAGATTCGCACCGGGCGGATTGCAACGCCTCGCCGATCCTTGATGTATCCTGCACAGGTCGGACGTCCGCCCAAAGGGCCTGGAACGGCGCAGGATTGCGCGCCCAGGGCACCAATCGCCGATTCGGGCCTGATTCGCGTTCTGACGGTTTGCGGCATGGCCCTTGCATTTTTTGTCTGATCGTAACGTGGCACACCCGCTCGGGTCACTTAAGAGGAGAGCCCCCATGCCCGACAACCATGACAACTCGAGGATCTACATCGGGGGGGAAGAGCAGTTCGGTCAGGTGATGACGTCGGTGGAAGCGGCCGATTATCTCAAGATGCACGTCAAGACCGTCTGCAGACTGGCGAAAGAAGGGAAGATCCCGGCCCGCAAGGTCGGCAGCGAGTGGCGCTTCCTGCGCTCGGTGCTCGACAACTGGCTGGCCGAGGCGCTCGTGTGACCCTGCGGCGACGGTACGATTGCGCGTGCGCGCGCCTGCGCGACAGGGTCACGGCGGTCCCGAGGTTCGACACGGCAGCGCGGGGATGTCCCCGCGCCGCCGTGGCTCAGGCAGAGGTCTGATCCATGGCCATCCGCTTCACGCCGCTGGAACTCGAAGAGCCGCATTTGTTCGGTGTCGGGCTGAGCGGCACGGTGGCCCGCGCCGACAAGCAGAACCTGCTGGCGCTGGCCGACCGCTGCCTCGAACGGGGCAAGCTGCACGTGGTCCTGGACATGACCGAGCTCGGTGCTCTCGGCGGCGGCGGCGCCCTGGTGCTCGCCGATTTCCAGCTCAGCCTGACGTCGCGCGGTGGCGAGGCCGTGTTCGTCGGTGCCGGCGTGACGGTGCGCCGCTTCCTGCAGCAGCGGTTCGACGACCTGCCGCTGCGGTACTTCCCGGATGTCGCCACCGCCCAGGCCCGGTTCAGCGACGAAGGCTACCACTGGGACCCGGACGCCGAGGAGTCGGCGGCCGATTCCGTCACTGACGATCGCGGTGCCGATGAGGCGATCGGCGCCTCGACCGCGGACGTCGGCGCCATCGCGGCGTTCGACGACGAGGAACTGGCCGTCGAGCTCGATGCCGCGTCGCCGCAAGGAGCCCAGGTAGGCTCCGACTCACCGGTAGTGGCCGTCGCCGACGAGGCGCGCGATGCCGTGCAGGATGTCCTTGACGAGTTCAACGGTCGCGACGAGGAAGAGGTGGCCGGCCCGGGCGGCCGTCGCAAGGACCATCACTACACCTCGCTGGCCGAGGCCGCGGCCGAGCTCGGTCGCTGGAAGCCGGGCGAGGGCGACGCCGACTTCGCCGTCGCGGTGCGCAACCTCCTGTTCAGCCATGGACTGGCCGACGACGCGGTGTTGCTGACGCGCAGCGAGGATCTGCTGCAGGACGCCCACTGCCAGTGGGCGGTGCCGGCCGACGGCTCGTTGGCAGCGCAGTTGCTGGAGGCCAGCGGTCCGCTGACCATGCTTGACATCGCGGACGCCGACCTGCTGCCGGCGGAGGCGGAGCTGCTGGAGAACCTGACGCCGGATCTGCTGCTGCCGATCCGGACGGACGGACAGCTTGTCGCCTCGCTGCTGCTGGTGCGCGGCGAAGGCGAGAGCGAATACACGGTCGCCGAGCACTTCGCCCTCGAGCTCCTGATGCGCCTGCTGGCCGACGCGCTGGCGATGCCGGCCGTTCCGGCCACGGCGACCTCGTCGCAGACCACCACCGACCGGCACGCGGCGGAGCCGGCGCCGGGCGTCTCCGAGTTCTCGCAGACCGGGCGCCCGTGGTGCGCCGCGGACGCCCACGAAGAGGCCCTCGATGACGCCCTGATGCAACTGGCCCTGAAGCTGCCGGAAGCGAGCGACGTGCAGCACTTCTGGCGCCTGCTGGCACGCCACGTCTGGCCCGTCTTGCCTCTGCGCGGCGTCGGCTTCCTGGCGCCGGACGCGGCGCGGCCCCAGGTCCTGGTCGGCGACACCGCCGCCTGGGACAGGCTGGACCTCGGTGACACCAAGCTGCGCCATTTCCTGCGCCAGATGGAAATGCCCGTGCGCGCGACGAACCTCCCGAACTTCTTCCGACAGACGCGCGAGTCGCTGCTCGAGGCCGGCGTCGACTGGATCGTGGGTCTCCGCTGGCAGGACGAGTTCCTCGGATCGGCGCTGCTGGGGCTCGAGCCGTCGTTCCCCGGTCAGGACCTGCCGCCGGTGCTGACGGAGATCTTCGGCGAGGCCTCGCGCCTGCTGCGCCGCCTGGACGCCGGGCCGTCGACCATCGACTGCGACCTCGAGATCCTCCGCCTGGTGGTCGAGCAGAACGAGAGACGTGCTCTAGGCGTCCACGCCCTGACCGGCGCCATGATCCCCCACCTGCGTCGCCTGAGCCGGGCGATGGGCTTCACGGCCGAGCAGGAGCGTGACCTGGTGCAGGGCTGCCTGCTGCGCGATCTGGGACTGGCCGCCCGCGAGGACGCGTTGACGGGCCCCCGTTCCGCCATGGATCCGACGCAGTGGCCCCGTTTCCGACAGCACCCGACCGAGGGCGCAGCGCTGCTGCGCGGGCTGCAGGCGCCGCAGACCGCGATCGATGTCGTCGCCGCGCACCACGAGCGCTTCAACGGGAAGGGGTTCCCGCTGGGGCTCAAGGGCCGGCAGATCCCGCTGGCCGCGCGCATCGTGAAGGTCGTCGAGAACTGGGTCGCGCTGCTGGTCGGCGACGCGCTGCGCGCTCCGGTGACGCCCGACGAGGCGCTGGCGGTGATGACGCGCGACGCAGGGGAACGCTTCGATCCGGACATCGTCGCGGTCCTCGTCCGCTCGCTGCAACCGGAGCCGCAGCACTCCGGCCGGGCAGTCGAGCCGCTCTCCTGAGTCCGGCGGGCGGGCGGTGTCCCGCTGTCCCGGCATGCCGACCTCCGCGCCGCCCGGCGCCGAGGCGCGGCAGTCCCGCATTTCCGGCCCCATCACCTGCGTTGTGCCGCCGAAATTGTGTCCGGCGCGAATCAGGCCGGTTTGCCGGCCAGGTTTTTATCGTCCACTTCCATGATTTGATGTCCTATTATGCAAATCTTGGGCCTCCGGGGCCAGACACAATTTCGACGGCACAACACATCACGTGCATGCGCCCGGCGCGCCCTGGCCGGCACCTGGGCCTGCGCAGGACACCGGGACACGCCGCGATGGTCGGCGCGTTGATCAGGCGCTCCGCCAGCGGTCCCAGATCCTTGCGGCACAACCTAATGGGCGCCTGTCCGCCTTGGCCGGCAACCGACAGCCGCCGCTGGCTCGCGGATTGCTGAATCAGCCTGTCGTGGGCACGGGCTGGGAGGACTGGGCCTGCGACTGTCCCGGCCGCCGGCGGTCGACCCAGGTCCACCGCCGGCGGCTGTCCTTGCGCGGTCACCCCGCCGCTGCGCCAGGCAACGGCCTGCCCACCGCCGCGGCCACCGGGCGCACCGCATCCATCATCCGCGCGAAGGCCCCGAAGTCCAGGCTCTGCTGCCCGTCGGAGACCGCCTTTGCCGGGTCCGGGTGCATCTCGACGATGATGCCGTCAGCGCCGGCGGCAGCCGCGGCGCGGCACATCGACTCGACATAGGCACTGTGGCCGACACCGTGGCTGGGGTCGACGATCACCGGCAGGTGACTCAGCTGCTTGATCACCGGGATCGCCGACAGGTCCAGGGTGTTACGGGTCGCGCGCTCGAAAGTGCGGATGCCGCGCTCGCACAGCATCACCTGGTGATTGCCGTTGGACAGCAGGTATTCGGCGGCCAGCAGCAGTTCCTCGATGGTCGACATCAGCCCGCGCTTGAGCAGCACCGGCTTGCGCTCGCGGCCCACGGCCTCGAGCAGCGCGTAGTTCTGCATGTTGCGCGCGCCGATCTGCAGCGCGTCGGCGTAGCGCGCCACCAGCGGCACGGCTTCGGGCGAGACCACCTCGGTGATCACCGGCAGCCCGGTCTCCTCGCGCGCGGCGGCCAGGATGCGCAATCCCTCCTCGCCCAGCCCCTGGAAGCTGTAGGGTGACGTGCGCGGCTTGAAGGCGCCTCCACGCAGCGCGCTGCCGCCGCAGGCCTTCACCTGCCGCGCGCAGGCCAGCAGCTGCTCCGTGGATTCGACCGCGCAGGGACCGGCCATCACCACGAAGTTCCGCCCGCCGACCTGCGCGCCGCCGAGGCCGATCACCGTCGGCTCGGCGCGGAAGTCGCGGCTGACCATCTTGAAGCTGCTGGACATGGTCGAGACCTGCTCGACGCCGGGCAGGGATGCCACGCCCTCCAGTTGCGCGGCGCCGGCTTCCATCACGCCGACGACGGTGCGCCGCGTCCCGTGCGAGGGTCGCGGTCGCAGCCCGCGGGTCTCCAACTCGCGGATGACGCCGCTCAGCTCCTGCAACGTCGCGTTTTCACGCATGACGATGATCATTCGTGTCTGTCCTTCCCGCCCGCTTTCGGGCCTGGTGCCATCGCTGCACGCAACTCGCCGCAGAAATCCCTGGCCAGGGCTTGCGCCTGGCCCGCGTCCGCCGCCGTGCCCAGCCGCCGCAGCAGGGCGCTGCCGACGATGACGCCGTCGGCGCACGCGGTCACGCGCGCCGCCTGCGCCGGCGTGCCGACGCCGAAGCCCACGTAGAGCGGCAGGGAACAGGCCGCGCGCACGCGGGCCACGTAGTTCTCGAGCCCGTCGCCGGCGCCCGTCGCCGCCCCCGTCACGCCGGCCACCGAGACGAGGTAGAGGAAGCCGCTCGAGGCGGCGGCCGCGCGGCCCAGGCGCTCCGGGCCGGTGGTCGGCGCCACGAGCGAGACCAGGTCCACCTGCCGCGCGGCCAGTTCGGCGCGCAGGCTGCCGGCCTCCTCCAGCGGCAGGTCGGGCACGATCACCCCGACCGCGCCGGCCGCGGCGGCCGCTGCCGCGAAGACGGCCTCGCCCTGGCGGAGCACGGGGTTCAGGTACCCCATCAGCGCCACGGCCAGGCCCAGTTCGGCCGAGGCCCAGGCCGCCAGTTCCAGCGCCTGTGGGGGCGTCATGCCCCGGGCCAGCGCCTGCTGCGAGGCGGCCTGGATGACCGGGCCGTCGGCGACCGGGTCGCTGAACGGCACGCCGATCTCGACCAGGCTGCAACCAGCGTCCCTCACACCACGCAAGGCCGCGCGGCAGCGCGCGTCGTCGGGGAACCCGGCCGTCAGGAACGGCACCAGCGGCCGTTCCCCGCGTGCGCGCAGGTTGCCGCAGAGATCACCGAGCCGTCCCATGTCCGTCCTCCCCGTCGCCGGCTCCCGGTCCGCCGTCGTGCATGTCCTTATCGCCGCGGCCGGAGAGGTTCACGACCACCAGCAGCGGCGTCCGGGCGTCGGCGCCGGGACGCGCCGCGCGCAGGCGCGCCAGGGCGGCCTCGTCGCCTAGCAGTCGCCGGCAGAAGGCCAGCGCGTGGCTCGATTCGAGCGCCGGGATGATGCCCTCGAGCCGGCACAGCTCGCCAAAGGCAGCCAGCGCCTCGTCGTCGCCGACGCGCTCGTAGGTCACGCGGCCGGTGTCCTTCCACCAGCTGTGCTCCGGGCCCACACCGGGATAGTCCAGGCCGGCCGCCAGCGAATGCGCGGGCAGCACCTGGCCGTGCTCGTCCTGCAGCAGGTAGCTGAGCGAGCCGTGCAGCACGCCGGGCGTGCCCAGCGCGAGGGCCGCCGAGTGGCCATGCGCGCCGCCGCCCGCCTCGACGCCGAACAGCGCGACCGGGTCGGCCAGGAACCCCGAGAACAGCCCCGCCGCGTTGCTGCCGCCGCCCACGCAGGCGATCGCCGCGTCCGGCAGGCGACCCTCCTTCGCCAGTACCTGGCGCCGCGCCTCGGTCCCGATCACCGACTGGAAGTCACGCACGAGCGAAGGGTAGGGGTGCGGCCCCACGGTCGAGCCGATGATGTAGTGGCTGCCGGCCACGTTGGTCACCCAGTCGCGGATCGCTTCACTGGTGGCGTCCTTCAGCGTCCGCGCTCCCGCCAGCACGGGCACCACCTCGGCGCCCAGCAGTCGCATGCGCCGCACGTTCGGTTCCTGGCGCGCCATGTCCACCTGGCCCATGTAGACCGTGCACGAGAGCCCGGCCAGCGCCGCCACCGTCGCCGTGGCCACGCCGTGCTGGCCGGCGCCGGTCTCGGCGATCAGCCGCCGCTTGCCCATGCGCCGCGCCAGCAGCACCTGGCCGAGGCAGTTGTTGATCTTGTGGGCGCCGGTGTGGTTGAGGTCCTCGCGCTTGAGCCACACGTGGGCCCCGCCGCCCCAGGCGGATTCCAGGCGCCGCGCGCGGTACAGGGGAGTCGGGCGGCCGCTGTAGTCGGCCAGCAGGCCGGCCAGTTCGTCCCGGAACGAGGGATCCTCGCGCGCGGCGAGCCACGCCGCCTCGAGTTCCGCCAGGCACGGCATCAGTGTCTCGGGCACATACTGGCCGCCGTAGGGGCCGAAGCGGCCGCGCCGCGCGCCCGTTCCCGTCCCATGGTTCGTCAGGCGTCCCGCCTGGGCGAGGAACTCCAGCAGCTTCCGCGCATCCTTGCGGCCCGGCCGGCTCTCGACGCCGCGGCAGGCGTCGATTCCGCAGGGGTGCGTTGCCGCGAGGACCGCGGCCACGTCGCCGGGGCCCAGGCCGCCGGCCACCAGGACGCGCGCGCCGGACTGCGCCAGGCGGCGCGCTGCGGCGATGACCGCGGCGCGCGCGGCTGCCGTTTCCGCCGCGGATTCCGCGGCAGCAGCCTTCGGCGGATCCACCAGCAGGTAGGCTGCGCCCGCGTGGAGCGCCATCGTGCCGTCAGCGACCTGCCCGGGCTCCAGTGCGCGGATGATCGGCGCGCCCGTGGCGGCCTTCACCGCGGCGGCGTAGTCCGGGGTTTCCGACCCGTGCAGCTGCACAAGGTCCAGGTCGGCGGCCGCCACGGCCGCCAGCACGAAGTCCAGTTCCTGGTCGCGGAAGACGCCGGCCAGGCGCGCATCGGGGACCGCGGCGCGGATCGCGGCGGCTTCCGCCAACTCGAGGCGCCGCGGACTGGGCGCGAACACCAGGCCCAGCACGTCGGCGCCTGCGGCGGCTGCCGCGCGGGCGTCGTCGTCGTTGGTCAGGCCGCAGATCTTCACCAACGGCGCACCTTCCGGACGCCGTCCGGAAAGCACGGCGACGGTGTCGCCGGGGTCGGCGCTGTCCAGCAGCGCGTGGCCGATCAGGAATGCGTCGGCGCCGGCCTGCTGCAGGCGCCAGACATCCGCGGGGGTGTAGAGGCCGCTCTCGGCCACGCGCACGATGCCCGGCGGGAGCAGCGGCAGCAGGCGCTCGCCGCGACCAAGGTCGGTGCGCAGCGCCGCCAGGTCGCGATTGTTGACGCCCACCAGCGCCGCGCCGGCACTGAGGGCCAGGTCGATGTCGCGTTCGTCGTGGCACTCGACCAGGACCTGCAGCCCCAGCGCGCGCGCGTGCGCATGCAGCTGCGCCAGCGACGCGGCGTCCAGCCAGCGTGCGATCAGCAGCACGGCGTCGGCGCCGGCCGCCCACGCGCCATCGATCTGCGCGGCGTCCAGCACGAAATCCTTGGCGATGACCGGCAGGCCGGCCGTGCGCGCGGCGGGCAGGTCCGCCAGCGAGGTGCCGAAGTGCTCGCGGTCGACGACCAGCGAGACGGCTGCCGCACCACCGCGCCGATAGGCGCGCGCCAGGCGATCCACCGGGGCCGCCAATGCGTAGCCCGGGTGGCTTGGCGCCCGGCCCTTGATCTCGGCGATGATCCTGCGTCCGCCGCGCAGCGCCGCGGCAAAGTCGAGCACCGGCTGGTCGGGCAAGCGCCGCGGCGGCCGTGTCGCGTGCTGTGCCCGCAGGGCGGCCGCCTCGGCCAGCTTCGAAGGTCGGATGCGCTCCAGGAAGCTCATGCCGCCTCCCCGGGTGCTCCGGCCGCGCGCGCCAGCTGCCGCAGCAGCCGCAGCCCTGCGCCCGAGCGCAGCGTCGCGCGCGCCAGCGCCACCCCCGCGCGGAAGTCCGGCGCGCGCCCGGCCAGCACGGCCACGAAGCCGGCGTTCAGCGCCACGGCGTCGGCCGCCGGGCCTTCGCGGCCCTCGAGGATGCCGGTGATGAGCGCGGCATTCTCGTCCGGCGACCCGCCCGCCAGGTCGCCGGGGCGGCAGCGGTCCACGCCCGCGTCGGCCGGGTCGAAGGTGAACGCGCGTACGGCGCCGCGCCGCAGCTCGGCCACCCGCGTCGGTCCCAGCGGCGACACCTCGTCCAGTCCGCCGGCGCCGTGCACCACGAACGCGCGTCGCGAACCCAGCGCCCCCAGCACGCGGGCCAGCGGTTCGCACAGCGCCGGGTCGAAGACGCCCAGCAACTGCAGTTCTGCGCCCGCCGGGTTGGTCAGCGGGCCCAGCAGGTTGAACACGGTGCGCACGCCCAGGTCGCGACGCACGGGGCCGGCGTGCCGCATCGCCGGGTGCAGCCGGGGCGCGAAGAGGAAGGCGATCCCCAGTTCATCCAGCAGCGCGCCCACCCGCGCGGCGTCCAGGTCCACGTTCACGCCCAGGGCCTCCAGGACGTCGGCGCTCCCGCTGCGCGAGGACACGGCACGGTTGCCGTGCTTGGCGACCGGGATGCCCATGCCGGCCGCCAGCAGGGCGGTCGCGGTGGAGATGTTGAACGTGCCGCTGCCGTCGCCGCCGGTGCCGCAGGTGTCGACCAGGCCCTCGCGCCGGCAGCGCACAGGCACGGCACCGGCCCGCATGGCCTCCGCGAAACCGGTGATCTCCTCGACGGTCTCGCCGCGGGCCCGCAACGCGGTCAGCAGTCCGCCCAGCCGGGCGGGCGGCACCGTGCCCGCCATGACCGCGGCCATAAGTTCGCGCGCGCCGCCGCGGCCAAGGTCGCGGCCGGAGAGGATGGTCTCGAGTGCGGCCAGCGACGGCTCGACCGCGCGTCCGGTGGTGTCCTCACGCATGCTGTCCCCCGGCGGCGCGCACGGCGCCCAGGAAGTTGGCCAGCAGCAGCCGGCCCTCGGTCGTCAGGATGGACTCGGGATGGAACTGCACGCCCTCGACCGCGTGCTGGACGTGCCGAACGCCCATGATCTCGCCGTCGGAGGTGTAGGCGGTCACGCGCAGCGTGGGGGGCAGGTCGGCCTCGGCGGCGATCAGCGAATGGTAGCGCGCCGCCTCGAAGGGGTTGGAGAGGCCCGCGTAGATGCCCGCGCCGTCGTGGTAGATGCGGCTGGTCTTGCCGTGCACGGGCCGCGCGGCGCGGATCACGCTGCCGCCGAACGCCTGCACGATGCACTGGTGCCCCAGGCACACCCCCAGCACGGGCACGCTCGTCGCCAGCGCCTCGATCAGGGCCAGGCTCACGCCCGCGTCGCGCGGACCGCCCGGCCCCGGCGACACGACCAGCGCGGCCGGCCGCAGCGCCACGGCGTCGGCGACGGTGATCGCGTCGTTGCGGACGACGCGCACGTCGGCCCCCTGGCTGCCCAGGGCCTGCACCAGGTTCCAGGTGAACGAATCGTAGTTGTCGATCAGGAGGATCATCTCAGCCCTCCTGTCCGGCCAGGCGGACGGCGCGGGCCAGGGCGCCCATCTTGTCCAGCGTCTCCTGGTACTCGCGGGCGGGCTCCGAGTCGGCGACGATGCCCGCGCCCGCCTGGACGCTGTACGTGTCGCCGCGCCGCAGCAGCGTGCGGATGGCGATGCACATGTCCATGTCGCCGGCCTGGCCGAAGTAGCCGACGGCCCCGGCGTAGTGGCCCCGGCTGCGGCCCTCGAGGTCGCTGATGATCTGCATCGCGCGGATCTTCGGGGCTCCGGTCACGGTGCCGGCCGGGAAGGTCGCCCGCAGGGCATCGAACATGTCCAGGCCCGGCAGCAGGTCGCCCGACACGCGCGAGACCAGGTGCATCACGTGGCTGTAGCGCTCGACGGTCATGAAGTCGTCGACGCGGACCGAGCCCAGCCGGCAGACACGGCCCAGGTCGTTGCGGCCGAGGTCGACCAGCATCACGTGCTCGGCGCGCTCCTTGGCGTCGGCCAGCAGGTCGGCCGCCAGTTCGTTGTCGGCGGCCGCGGTGTCCCCGCGCGCGCGCGTGCCGGCGATGGGATTCACGTGTAGCCGTCCCTCGTGCAGCCGCACGAGCATCTCCGGCGACGAGCCCACCAGTTGGTGATCCCCGAAGTCCAGGTAGAACAGGTAGGGACTCGGGTTGAGGATGCGCAGCGCCCGGTAGACCGCGAACGGCGGCACCGTCGCGGGGCCTGCCAGGCGCTGGCTGAGCACGATCTGGAACGCGTCGCCGGCCAGGATGTGCTCCTGGGCGCGCGTGACGCGGTCCATGAATTCCTCGCGGGTGACATCGGGGCGCAGTCGGCCGCCGGCGCCCGTCGCGGACCCTTCGGCCTGCGGGGGCCGAGCGTCCAGCCTGGGCCCGTCGCGCAGCGCCGAGGCCGGCAGCGGGGCCGCCAGCAGCGCGAGCAGCGCCTCGATCCGCGCCTGCGCCCGCTCGCGCTCGGCCACCGACGGACCGTCCGGCAGCGCGAGGATCTCCAGTTCGCTGCGCGCATGGTCGAAGACGACCATCGTGCGCGGCACCACGAAATGGAACGCGGGCAACCCGTCGCCGCCGCCCTCGGGCAGCCCGATGCCGTCGAAGTAGCGCACCAGGTCGTAGCCCAGGTAGCCCACCGCCCCGCCCAGCGGCGGCGGCAGGGGGCGGTCGGGCGAGGGGGCCAGGGGCGTGCGCGCCAGCTCGGCCCGCACCGCGGCCAGCGGGTCCGCGGGGTCCACCGGGGCGCTGACGGTGCGGTGTCCGCCTTCGCCCCGGTAGGCCACCGTCACGACCTCGTCCTGCAGCGTCATCTCCGCGCCCGGGTCCAGGCCGATGAACGAAAAGCGCCCCATCTGCAGCCCGCGCTCGACGCTCTCGAGCAGGAAGACGGCGCCCCGGCCCTCGAGCTTCAGGAACACCGAGACCGGCGTCTCGAGGTCGGCGGGGATCACCGCGCGCACGGGGGCCACCGGGACCGGGTCCCGCGGCGACGGAGGGGAGGTTCGGGGCATCGTGTCGTCCATCCGGTGTCTCCTTGTGGCCGGCCGGCTGCAGCCGGGTCCTCGAAACGAAAAATCCCGTCATCCGGGGGATGACGGGCTCGGCGTCGGCTCGGTATCGCGGCTGGGGTCAGATCCTCGCACCCCTGCGCGCGCCGCAGCCGGGCTCCGGGCCCGCCACCGGCCAACGCCACCAACGCCACGTGCCGCGCCCGCCCCTGGGGGCGGCGGCGGTCAGCGGGAAGGGATGGCGGCCAGCGGACATCGGGAGCCTCGCGATTCGGGAGCGTGGGGCGGTCGGTCGGACCGCGAACGTGGAGAGATCATACCGCGTTTCGGGAGCCGTGTCAACGGCGGCGCCGGAGCCGCCGGCCGGGCGCCCGCGATCGGGTAGCAATAGGATGTGATTTGGCTCAATCGCCGCCGGCGGTGGTCGATGTCCATGGCGTGACGGAACCACCCGTCGCCATCGCACTTCCCTTCGCCCGGAGGGCTGACCGCATGTCCGTCGCTCTTGATTCCGCAAGCCCGGGCTCCACGTCCCCGCCCGACGGCGCGGCCCCACCAGCACCGCCCGAGATCGCGGCCATCCTGGTCGAAGCCGGTGTTGTCACCGCCGAGGACGTGACCTATGCCCGGCGTGTGCAGTCGCGCCTGGCCAGCCCGCGTTCGCTCGTCCTGGTGCTGCAGGACCTGGGCCTGATCACGCCGGTGGCGCTGCGGGAGACGCTCACGCGCAACCGCGTCAAGCTGCGGCTGGGAACCCTGCTGCTGGAGCTGGGCATCATCACCGGGCCCGACCTGCAGGCGGCCGTTGCGCTGCAGAAGGAGGCGCCTGGTCGACGGATCGGCGAGGTGCTGGTCGACAACCACTTCATCACCGAGGACAACCTGCTGAAGGTCCTCTCGGCCCAGCTGGGACTGGCATATCTCGAGCTGGATCGCCTGCCGGCCGACCGTGCCCTGCTGGCCCGCTTCAAGCCCGCGTGGTTCACGCGGCACCAGGCCTTCCCGTTCCGCGGCCCGGACGGTGCGCTCCTGCTGGCGGTGGGTGACCCGCTGGCGGCCGAGCCCGCCGCCGAGGCGTCGCGCACGATCGGCGAGACTGCCACGCCGTGCCTGGTCCGTCGCCACGTGCTGGAGCAGGCGCTCAAGTCCATGACCAGCGCCGCGGAGGGCGCCGGACGCCTGGAGAACGAGGGCGCGCAGGTCCAGGCCGTGCAGCGCATCATCAGCGAAGCTATCGCCCAGAGAGCCAGTGACATCCACATCGAGCCGATGTCGGACCGCCTGCGCGTGCGATTCCGGCAGGACGGCGTGCTGGTGCAGCACGCGGACTTCCCGCTCGAGTCGGCGCGCGCGCTGACCAGCCGCATCAAGGTGCTGGCGGGCGCCGATATCGCCGAGAGGCGCCGCCACCAGGACGGCCGCATGCTCTTCGAGCACGACGGCGCCAGCCTCGACCTTCGCGTGTCGTTCTACTCGACCATCCACGGCGAGAAGATCGTCCTGCGCCTGCTCAACAACCGCAGCAACCTGCTCGACATCAACGATATCGGCATGTCGCCGCGCATGGTGCAGCGATTCCGCGACGACGTGCTGGACGTCCCCAGCGGGGTGGTCCTGATCACCGGCCCGACCGGATCCGGCAAGACGACCACGCTCTACGGCGCCATCAACTACCTCAACAGCATCAACACGAGCATCATCACGGCCGAGGATCCGGTCGAGTACGTGATCAACGGCATCAACCAGTGCTCGATCAACCCCAAGATCAGCATCACCTACGAGGAGACCCTCCGCCACATCGTGCGGCAGGACCCCGACGTGATCGTCATCGGCGAGATCCGCGACCGGTTCTCGGCAGACACGGCCATCCAGGCCGCCCTGACCGGCCACAAGGTGCTGACGACCTTCCACACCGAGGACTCCATCGGTGGCCTGCTGCGTCTGCTGCACATGGACATCGAGGCGTTCCTGATCTCCTCGACCGTGGTCAGCGTGCTGGCGCAGCGCCTGCTGCGCCGCGTGTGCCCGGAGTGCCGCCAGGACCACGTCCTGACCCCTGACGAGATCCGCCGCCTGGGCTATCAGCCCCGGGAGGTCACCCGCCTGGTGTTCGCACGCGGGACCGGCTGCAGCGCCTGCCGCTACCTGGGATACAAGGGCCGCCTGGCCGTGTTCGAGCTGCTCATCCTCAACGAGCAGGTCAAGGACGCCCTGATCCAGAGGCGCACGAGCTACGAGATCCGCCGCATCAGCATGGAGAGCACCGGCCTGGTCTCGCTGCTGGAGGACGGGATCTACAAGGCCAGCGAAGGTCTGACGTCCTTCGAGGAGATCATCCGCACGCTGCCCAGGCTCGCACGCCCGCGGCCGCTGCAGGAACTCCACCGACTGCAGGGGGTGCTGCGATGAGCGGCGAACGTTCCCTTCTGGTGATGATCGAGGAGCGGATCGCCGCGGGTCGTTTCGAACTGCCGGCGCGCAGCCGCGTCGCGACGGAACTGCACCGGCTGGTCTCGGACCCCGAGGTGGACCTCGCCAAGGTGGCGGCCCTGATCGCGGGCGACGCCGCGTTGACCGGGGAAGTCCTGCGCGCCGCCAACGGCGCGCTCTACGCCGGCCTGTCGAAGGTGGCAACGGTCCGCGAGGCGTCGGTCCGCCTCGGCACGTCACAACTGCTTCGCGTCGCGGTCCAGACCTGCGAGAAGCAGCAGTACTGCGCGCGTTCGCCGATGCTGAAGGGCTTCATGGAGCCGCTCTGGCAGCATTCCCTGGGGGTGGCGCACGGCGCGGCCTGGCTGGCGCGGAAGCTGGGCTATCGCGACCTCGAGCAGGTCGCGTTCGTCGGCGGCCTGCTCCATGACGTCGGGAAGCTGCTGCTGATCAAGGTCATCGAGGACGTCTTCGTCGACGAAGGCCTCCACGAGGATCTTTCCGAGCGCCTGGTCCTCGAGATCCTCGAGTCCGCGCACACCACGCGTGGCTTCGACCTGGCCAGGGGCTGGGGGCTGCCCGACGAGTACGGGCTGGTCATCCGCGACCACCACCTGGATGACCTGTCGCAGGCCGGGACGCTCATCAACCTGGTCTCGCTGGCCAACAAGGCCTGTCGTCGACTGGGGATCGGCATCGATGCGGACACGTCGCTGGTCCTGGCGGTGACCGAAGAGGCCGCGACGCTCGGTGCCGGCGACATCGTGCTGGCGCAGCTCATGGTCGAGCTGGAGGACCAGCTCGAGGCAGGAGAGACGGCGGGCACGGCGCCCCGCTGAGGCGGCCGCGCCCCGGGCGCCCGCATATGAGGAAGGGACCGCCGGCCGGCGGTCCCTTCGCACTCCCGGCCGGGTCGACCGGTCCTACTTCACCAGCGAAGCCTTCACCGATTGCTCGCTGCCGTCGGCCGACAGCTTGACCAGATAGACGCCGCTGGGCACCGGCTGCCCGTCCCCGTCACGGCCGTCCCAGGCCACGGCCTGCGGGCCGGCGGCCATCGCCCGGTCCGCCAGCTCGCGCACCAGGCGCCCGGACAGGTCGTAGACGCGCAGGCGGGCGTGGCCGGCGCGCGCCAGTTCGAAGCGCACCGTCGTCGACGGGTTGAACGGGTTGGGCTGCGCCCCGGTCAGCCGCGTCACGGCCGGCAGGTCGCCCGTGCCGCTGAAGTTGTCGATACCCTCGCCCTGGATCAGGAACGTGTCGAAGTGGAAGCCGTCCCGGTAGGTCGACGAGTCCGAGCGCAGCACGAACTGGAACCGCACGTCGCTCAGCCCCAGCCAGGGCGTCAGGTCGACCGTCTCGGTGACCCAGGTCGCCTGCGCGCCTTCATACCAGGGGCCCACCGTCTGCACGCCCTGCCCGCTGGGCGCCTGCGTCCGCGTGGCGCCCACCGGCGTCCAGGCGCCGCCGCCGACCGAGACCTGTAGCTGCACGCCGTCCCAGTTGGTCTCGAGGTTCCACTTGGCGCGGTAGGTGAGGCTGCCCGAGACGAGGTCCGACAGGTCGGCGCCCGCCGCCATCGTGCAGGTCTTCGTCGTGTTGTTCACGTAGTTGCCGGCCGGGCTGTCGGTCATCTCCCAGGCGGTGCCGTCGGCGCCGGGGGCCAGCAGCGCCCAGGTGCCGGTCCAGCCGGTGGTCAGGCCGTCGTCGAAGTTCGAGGCGAACGGCGTCAAGGTGACCGACTGCGCCAGGTACATGGTCGGCGCGGTGATCGTCGCGGCGTCGACAGTCACGACCTGGTTGGCCGTGGCGCGCCCGGCGAACGTGTACACCAGGCGGTAGTCGCCGTACTCGAGGTCGTTGATCGCGTAGTCGCCGGCCGCGCCCGCCGTGACCGTGGTCACCGGGGCGCCCAGCGGGTGCGTGGTGACCTGCACCTGGGCCGCCAGCGGCGCGCCGCCCACGGCCAGCACCAGCCCGCTGAGGTCGCCGCGCGCGGTCGGCTGCATCTGCACGTTCAGCACGGTGGGGGTGCCCCAGGTCGTGGCGACGTTGCTGATGGTCTGCGTGATGTAGCCCGGCGCCGAGAACGTGAGCTGGTAGGTGCCGCTATCCAGCAGCTTGTAGTAGTCGCCGTGTTCCGGATCGGTCGTCACCGTCTTGCTGTTGCCGGTGACCGTGACGGTGGCAGCCAGAGGGTCCCCCGTGTCGGCGGCCGTGACCACGCCGTTGATGCCGTAGCGGGCGGCCTTAAGGTAGTGCATCATCCCCTCGCGGTTCTCGTTCCAGAACGTCACCAGCGTGGAGGCGGCGGGCCACTTCGTGTTCGAAACCTCGATCGTCGTGTCGATGCAGCCGGTCTGGTCGTAGGCCCAGTCCTGCACGGTGCCGGTGGCCACGTACCAGTCGGCGCCGTTGGTGATGCCCTGCGGGAAGTCGCCGTTGTACATCGGCAGGTTGTAGGTCGAGTATTCCAGGCTCAGCTTGCTCAGCGCGGCGTCGTCCGGCGCCAGCGTGTAGGTCCAGTCCCAGAGGTAGTTCATCACCAGTGCGCCGCCGTGGTAGTTCCCGCTGACCACGAAGTGGTGGGAGTTGGCGTAGGCCATGTACGACAGGTTCTCGGTCTCGGTGATCGGCTGCGTGCCGGCGGGCTCCGGGAAGTTCCGGTTGAGGTCCACCGAGTTCGCGTTGTAGCGCTGCGTCAGGTAGGTGCCGTCCGGGTTGTGGTTCGGCATCAGGTGGATTTCGTAGTTGTCGACCAGGTTGGTGACGTCCTCGCGGCCGGGCACCCCGTAGTTGGCCAGCAGGTAGTTGGCGAAGTCGAGGGTCAGGATCATCCCCGTGACCTCGTCCCCATGCATCGTGGAGCTGAAGCGGACTTCCGGCTCGGCCTCGGTGCTCTGGACGTTGTCGCTGATCACGATGCCCCACAGCGCGCGTCCCTGGATGCTCGTGCCCCACTGGAACGTGCGGGCGCGCGTCGGGTGTGCGGCGGCCAGGTCAGCCAGGATCTGGCCCACTTCCGCGTGGCTGGGGTAGACGGTCAGGGGGAAGGTGAAGACCTTCTCCGCGCCCGGCGTCAGCTCACGGGTGGCCCAGGCCTTCTCGGCCGCCTCGCGCCCCTCGCGGTCCAGGTCGCGCAGCACCTCCGGCTTCCAGCCGGCGGCGACCAGCTCCGCGTGCTCCTGTTCGGTCACCCTCACCTCGAGGGCCACCTTCTCGATCTTGCGGTCGGGCCCTTCGAGGGTGATCCGCACGTCCTCGCGGCCGAACCGGCTCAGCGGCACCGCGCGCAGCAGTTCGTCCAGTTGCTCGCGGTCGCGCAGCTCGATGCGCACGGGGTGGTCGGTCCAGACCATGGGCTGCCACTGCGCCCGGGCCCGCGCGGCCGCCAGGGCGGCGGGCGTGATCGGCTCGAAGGCCGGGGCGGCGGTCGCCACGGCGGCGGCCAGCAGGAGCAGGCAGAGGATCGGCGCCCACGGCCGAGGCGAGGGCAGGCGGTGGGACAGCGGGCGAAGGGTGCGGTTCATCGCGGAGTTCTCCCCGGTGGAGGTGGCCCGGGCGGCAGGGCCGTGGGCGGGCGCGCCGGAAAAGGATCGAGGTCACGCGGACGCCTGTTCGCGCGACATGCCGAGACTAAGGATAACGCCTGCGGGTCACGGATCGATCACGAAATGTCGATTGAACCCGCGGATTCAGCCGGGGGCGCCTCCGGGCCGGCGAATGGGTCTGTTCACCTGCGACGGTCCTGCGAACCGACCTCGGGCAGCCGCGCCCTTGCCCGTCCGCTCCGGGTCTGGCATCATGGACATCTCCACCCGAACCCGTCAGCAACCCGCCAGGAGCCCCATGTCCAGCACCCTCGGCCGCCTGTTCCGTGTCACCACGTTCGGCGAGTCCCACGGGCCGGCCGTCGGCGCGGTCATCGACGGTTGCCCGCCCGGCCTGTCCCTGGACGAGGCCGTCATCCAGGCACAACTGGATCGCCGGCGCCCCGGCCAGGGCGACCTGACCACCGCGCGAAGCGAATCGGACCAGGTCGAGATCCTCTCGGGCGTCCAGTCGGGCCTGACGCTAGGCACGCCCATCGCGCTGCTGGTCCGCAACGAGGACCGCCGTCCGGCCGACTACGCGGCCCTGGCGGGCGCGCCCCGCCCGTCGCACGCCGACTTCACCGTGCGCGCGAAGTACGGCGTGCAGCCGGCATCCGGCGGCGGGCGTGCCAGCGCCCGCGAGACGGTCGGCCGCGTCGCGGCCGGCGCGGTCGCCGCCCACTGGCTGGGCGTGGCCCATGGCGTCGGGATCGTGGCCTGGGTCGAGCAGGTGGCCGGCCTGGGGCCGGCGCGGGTGGACGCCGCCACGGTCACGCGCGCGGACGTCGATGCCCACCCGACGCGGTGCCCGGACGCGGCCCTGGCCCCGGGCCTGGAGCAGGCGATCAGGGCCGCCAGGGCGGACGGCGATTCGGTCGGCGGCGTCATCGCCGGAGTCTGCCGCGACCTGCCGGCGGGCTGGGGCGAGCCCGTCTTCGACAAGCTCGAGGCCATGCTGGCGCGTGCGTTCCTGTCGCTGCCGGCGACGAAGGGCTTCGAGATCGGCTCGGGGTTCGCCGGGACCGCGCGGCGCGGTTCGCAGAACAACGATGTGTTCGTGGCGCGCGGGTCGGGGCTCGGCACCGCCACCAACAACAGCGGCGGCGTGCAGGGCGGGATCAGCAACGGCGAGCCGGTCACGTTCCGCGTCGCCTTCAAGCCGCCGGCCAGCCTCGCCCGCCCGCAGCGCACGGCCGGCTATGACGGTGCCCAGATCGAGCTGTCGGTCGGCGGACGCCATGATCCGTGCGTGCTGCCGCGCGCGGTGCCGATCGTCGAGGCGATGGCTGCGCTGGTATTGGCCGACCTGGCGCTCATCCAGGCGTCGCGAGGTCCGCTCGGCGGGAGATGATCGGCGCGCGTGGGCCGCGGCGCCGGCAGGAACGAGGCAGCGTCAGCCCTGCGGGCCGGGTGCCGCTCCGGCACTACCTGGCGTGGGATCGACCGCGACGGCCTCCGCCGCGCGGTCGCTGGCTCGCCGGTTGCGCTGCCGCGGGCTGCTCTGCCGCCGGTAGACGCGTTCCAGCTCGGCCGTCAGTTCGTCCAGCGACAGGCCGCGCCGGATGTGCCCGCCGAAGACTAGGCTGATCGCCCGCGTCTCCTCCGACACCACCAGCACGATCGCGTCGGACTGCTCGCTGATGCCGATGGCGGCGCGGTGCCGCGTGCCCAGGATGTAGCCCAGTTCCTCACGCTCGGTGATCGGGAGGATCACCGCCGCCGCCGCGATCCGGCTGCCGCTGATGATCACGGCGCCGTCGTGCAGCGGCCCCGGCACCGTGAAGATCGCCTCGAGCATCGCGGCGGTGATCTCGGCGTCCAGCGGCACGCCCTTCTGGGCCCAGTCGTTCAGCCTCACCTCGCGCTCGATCACGATCAGCGCCCCGAGTCCCCGTTTGGACAGCCGGGTCACCGCCTTGAGCAGCTCCTGCTCGGCGGGGATCTCCCGCTGCCGGTTGAAGATGATCCCGTGCCCGAGGCCCAGCGTGGTCAGCGCCGACCGCAGTTCGGGCTGGAAGATGATGATGAAGGCCACGACCCACACCGTCTGCAGTGTGCCGATGATGCGGCCGACCACCATCATGCCCAGCAACTGGGCCAGGAACGACAGCACCAGCAGCAGGCCCAGCCCGACGAACATCTGGATCACCCGCGTGTCCTTGATGAACACGATCAGGCGGTACAGCAGGTAGGCCACGATGAGGATATCGAGGACGTCGATCACGATGCTGCCGGAGACCTTTTCCCACATGGCCACAACCTAGCATCGGCCCGCGGGCCGCTCAACGGGGAAAGTGGCAATTCGCTCCGCAGGCGTGTTCAAACGTCGGCGATCGCCGCCAGCACGTCCAGGAACTGCCGCGATGCCGCCACGTCGTGGACGCGCACCACGGTGGCGCCCGCGCGCCAAGCGGCCGCCAGTGCGGCCAGGCTGCCGGGCAGGCGGTCGCCCGGGTCGATCATCGTACCCGCCCCGCCGCTGCCGGCCACGGCCGCGATGAAGCTCTTGCGCGAGGCTCCCACCAGCAGCGGTCGTCCGCCGGCCGTGGCCGCCGCGCCGCGCAGCAGGGCCAGGTTGTGTGCCGGCGTCTTGCCGAACCCGAGGCCCGGGTCGACGGCGATCCGCCCGGGAGCGACGCCGGCCGCCTCGGCGGCGGCGGCCCGCTCGGCCAGCCAGGCGGCCACTTCGCCCACGACATCCCCGTAGCTGGGGGCGTCCTGCATCGTGGCCGGCGTGCCGCGCATGTGCATCAGCACCAATCCGGCCCCTGCCCGCGCCACGCACGGCAGCAGGCCCGGATCGTGGGTGCCCGCGCTGATGTCGTTGATGGCGTCGGCGCCCTCGGCCAGCGCGGCGATCGCGGTATCGGCACGCACCGTGTCGACCGTCAGCGGCAGGTCCGTCAGCGTCCGCAGGCGCCGCAGCACCGGCAGCAGGCGCGCCAGTTCCTCGTCCACGCCCACCGGCGCGGCGCCGGGCCGCGACGATTCGGCGCCCAGATCCAGCAGGTCGGCGCCCTCGTCCGCCAGCCGTTGGGCCAGGTCCAGGGCCGCGTCGGGGACGGTCGAGCGGGACCCGGCCCAGAAGCTGTCGGGCGTGAGGTTGATGATCCCCATCACCAGCGGGCGGCCGGCCGGCTGCAAGCGGACGCGCCCAAGGTCCCATCCCGGTGCGCGGAAGGGGACCGTCAGGTCCCCTTCCGCGTCGAATCGATCACCGTCGCGGCTCATGCGCCGCCGTCGACGGTGTCGTCATCCTGCGCACGCCGTCCCTGCGGCTCGCCGGCGGTCGCCGGCGCCGCGTCCACGCCGTCCACCGAATGGTCCACGGCCAGCTCCCGCTCGGGCAGTGTCTGGCCCTTCATCAGCAGCTTGAACTCCTCGGCATCGATCGATTCGCGCTCGAGCAGCGCGTCCTTGAGGGTCTCGACCTTGTCCCGGTTGTTGCCCAGGATCTCGTAGGCGCGGACGAACTGCTCGTCGACGATCCGTTTGATCTCGGCGTCGATCTCCTGCAGCGTCTGTTCGCTGAACACGTGCGAGCGTCCGAAGTCGCGGCCCAGGAACACCTGTTCGGCACCTTCCTCGTAGGCGATGGGCCCCAGTCTCCGGCTCATGCCCAGGCGCGTGACCATCGTGCGCGCGTAGTTCGTGACGACCTTGATGTCGCCGTAGGCACCCGAACCGATCTTGCCGAGGAAGAGGTCCTCGGCCACGCGGCCGCCCAGGGCCACGCAGATCTGGTCCAGGTACTTGAGCTCGCTGACCGTGTACTGGTCCTCGCCCGGAAGCATCGCCGTCAGGCCGAGCGCCTGCCCGCGCGGGATGATGGTCACCTTGTGCACGGGGTCCGAATGCTCGCAGAAATGGGCGACCACCGCGTGCCCGGCCTCGTGGTAGGCGACCTCGCGCTTGACCGCGTCGGTGAAGACCCGGCTGCGGCGCTCGGGCCCCAGCATGACCTTCTCCTTGGCGTCCTCGAAGTCATCCATCGTCACGGCGTCATGGTTCTTGCGGGCAGCCAGCAGCGCGGCTTCGTTCACCAGGTTCTCGAGGTCCGCGCCTGCCATGCCCGGTGTGCCGGCCGCGACCTGGGCCGCCGAGACGTCCGCCGCCACCCGGACCTTCCGGATGTGGACCTTCAGGATGGCCTCGCGCCCCACCAGGTCGGGCATGTCGACGACGATCTGCCGGTCGAAGCGGCCCGGCCGTAGCAATGCCGGGTCCAGCACATCGGGTCGGTTCGTCGCAGCCAGCAGGATGACGCCCTCATTCGTCTCGAAGCCGTCCATCTCGACCAGCAGCTGGTTGAGCGTCTGCTCGCGCTCGTCGTGGCCACCGCCCAGCCCGGCGCCGCGGTGCCGGCCCACGGCGTCGATCTCGTCGATGAAGATGATGCACGGCGCGTTCTTCTTGCCCTGCTCGAAGAGGTCGCGCACGCGGCTGGCGCCCACGCCGACGAACATCTCGACGAAATCCGAACCGCTCATGCTGAAGAACGGCACGCCCGCCTCGCCGGCCACGGCCCGACCCAGCAGCGTCTTGCCCGTGCCCGGCGAGCCGACCAGCAACGCGCCCTTCGGGATGCGCCCGCCCAGGCGCTGGAATTTCTGCGGCGCGCGCAGGAAGTCGATGATCTCCTGCAGTTCGTACTTGGCCTCGTCACAACCTGCCACGTCCTCGAACGTGATCTCGGGCTTGTCCATGTTGAACATCTTCGCGCGGCTCTTGCCGAAGCTGAACGCCTTGTTGCCGCCGCCCTGCATCTGGCGGAGGAAGAACAGCCACAGTGCCAGGATCAGCAGGAACGGCAGGTAGTAGGTCATGAAGTGGACCCACCAGTTGGTCTTCTGCGGTTCCCCGACCAGCACCGCCTTCGGGTTCGCTTCCTGCACCCACTCGGCGAAATCGTCGCGGTCCGACAGCAGGCGCGTGGTGAACTTGTCCACCTCGCGCAGCGAGCCGTCCTTGACCGTCAGCGACGTCTTCTCCACCAGCTGCCCGATCACCACCAGGTTCGTCTTCGTCGCGCTGGCGATGTTCCCCTTCTCGACCTGCTCGCGGAAGGTCGAGTACGTCAGTTCCTGCACCGTGGTGTGGTCCAGGGCGATCATCTGGTAGACCAGGAAGACCAGGAACAGCAGCAGGACCCAGAAGCCTGCCGTCTTGCCCGGGATGTGGGGGGGCTTCACGCCGGGACCCTTGCCGGGTCCCTTGGGTCCCTGGTTGCGGGAACCTCTGCCGTCGCTGCCGTGGCCGGGGCGGCCGGGTGGCTGGTTCATGTAGCGCGTGTTCCTCGCGTCGTAGGGTAATGCCTGCGGATGACCGAGATAGTAACCATCCCGGTCATTCCCGGCAACAGCCGGGTGCGCTCGTCGCGGGCCAGTCCGACCACCCACAGGATGCCTTCCTCGTCGTCCACCACGAGCACTCCGCCGCGCTCGGAGACGGGCACGCGCGCTTCGCGCAGCACGTCGCTGACCTTGCGGCTGCCGCCCAGGCCCAAGGGCCGCAGGCGGTCGCCGCGTCGCCACCCGCGCACGCGCAGGCTGCCCTTCAGCACGGCGGCAGGGCAGACCAGGCGCCATGTCAACGGGTCGGTGCGGTCGCCGATGCCAGAGCCGTCGAGCAGACTCTGCCCGTCGGCTGCCATGGTGTCCAGCCGTTGCACATCCGGGCGCCAGTCTTCCGGCCTCATCGCCGGGTCCTGCGCGCTGCCGCGCACACCCGCGCCGGCGGCTTCGGCTGCTCCCCCGGCGGGCGTACCCGGCAACAGCCGTCCGAATTCACGGCTCAGCCGACGCCCTCCTGGCAGGTCCAGCCCGCTACCGGAAGTGCCCTCGCGCAGCCATTCCAGGACCGCCGCCACATGCACCGCCTCGAGGCGCTCCGGATCGCCGAGCCAGGCCCGCAGCACGCGGCCGGCCAGCGCCGGCGGCAGCGCCAGCAGCGCCTCGACCCTCAGCGCAGGCCCGTCGGCGGCCGCCACCAGGGCCGCGGCGGCCTGCTCGTTCAGCAGCGCCAGGTCGTCCGCCAGCAGGCCCGCCAGCCGGGCGGGCCCCGCCAGGCAGCCATCGCCGAACACGCCCCGTAGCAGCGGCACCACCTCGCGCCTGAGGCGCGCCCGCAGGTTGTCACCGTCGTGGTTGGTGACATCCACGCGCCACGGTTGGCCCAGTCGTTCCAGGAGCCCGACGATCGCCGCCCGGTCCCATTCCAGCAGGGGATGGATGAACGGCCCGTCCACCGGGAGGATGCCGCGTAGGCCTTCCGGGCCCGTCCCGCGCAGCAGCCGCATGAGCACGGTCTCGGCCTGGTCGTCGCGGTGATGCCCCGTTGCCACGCACCCGGGCCACGGGCGTTCGGCCAGCACATCCCGCAGGAATCCGCGCCGCAGGTGCCGGGCAGCCTCCTCGAGCCCCAAGCCGCGCTCGCGGGCGACGGCGCGCGGGTCGGCCGTGCCGCACGCGAACCCGATCCCTAGCCGCGCGCAGAGGTCCGCGCAGAACGCCTCGTCACGGTCGGCGTCACCGGGTCTCAGGCCGTGGTTCAGGTGGGCCGCCACCAGCGGGGCCCCGGCTTGGCGCGCCCAGTGCGCGGCCACGCGCAGCAGCGCCACCGAGTCCGGCCCGCCCGAGAGCGCCACCACGACGCCCGGTCCGGGCGCATCCGGGCAGGCGGTGGCCACCAGTTCGCCGAGGCGACGGGCGGCGTTGGTCAGTTCCAGGGGGCGGGGCATCGGGACCCTCCGGCAAGGCGGCGGGCCGGTGGCCGGCGCGGGACGCCTCGGCGTGCCGACGAAAACGGCCCGGACGGGGACGTCAGGGCCAGCGGCGCGCCGGATCGCGGGGTGTGTTGGTAGCGGCTCAGGGATTCGAACCCCGGACACACGGATTATGATTCCGTTGCTCTAACCAACTGAGCTAAGCCGCCACCCAACATCTGCGCAGGCCCGCTTCCGCGGGCGGATCAGCAATTTATCGGCTGTCGCCGGGGTTGTCAAGACGGCCCCGGCGGGGCTATGGTGCAGGCATGGAACCTCTGTTCTTCACGCGATATCCGCCAGCGCCGGGCACCGTGCTCGAGCCGGGCACGGTCCATCTCGAACCCCTGCGGGAGCGGACCGTCGCCATCATCGGCTACGGCACGATGGGGCGCGCCCACGCGGTCAACCTGCGCCGTAGCGGCATCGCCGTGGCCGTCGGCGTGCGGGCAGGCTCGGCCGGTGGGGGCCGAGCCTGCGCCGACGGCTTCACGCCGCTGCCGGTGGCGACCGCGGTGGCAGCCGCCGATGTCGTGATGCTCCTGCTGCCGGACACCGCCATGGCCGGCGCCTGGGCGGCCGATGTGGCCCCGAACCTGCGCCCGGGGGCGGCGATCGGCTTCGCCCACGGCTTTGCCGTGGCGTTCGGCCAGGTGGACCCCGGGCCGGGCCGGCCCTGCTTCCTGGCCGCCCCCAAGGCCCAGGGCGACATGCTGCGCGAACTGCATGCGCAGGGTCTGGGCGTGCCGGGCCTGCTGGCGGTGACCGACGCCTCGCCGCCCGCAACCTGGGACCTGGCGGCGGCGTATTGTCTGGCTGTGGGTTGCCTGCACGGCGGCGGCTACGTGACCACCTTTCGCGACGAGTGCGTCAGCGACCAGTTCGGCGAGCAGGCCGTCCTCTGCGGCGGCGTCATCGAGCTGCTCAAGGCAGCCTACGACACGCTGGTGGAAGCCGGCTACAGCCCCGAGAACGCCTATTTCGAGTGCGTGCACGAGCTGAAGCTCATCACCGACCTGCTGCATCGCCACGGCCTGGCGGACCTGCGGCGGCGCATCAGCGGCACCGCGGCCTACGGCGGCCTGACGCGCGGGCCGCGGATCGTCGATGACGGGGTGCGCGCGCGGATGCGCGAGGTGCTGGCCGAGATCGAGGACGGCCGCTTCGCCCGCGAATTGCTGACCGAGGGCGGGGGTATGGAGCGGTTGGCCGCCGCCGAAGCGGCGGGGACGCTGGCGCGCGCGGCGGCGGTGATGCTGCCGCGACTGCATCCCGGCGGCGACAACTGAACGCTGCGTGGAGTGTGTCGACGGTATCAGTGCGGGGCCGTGACCCCAGACAGAAAGCGAGCCCGACATGTCCGATCTGACTCCCGACACCTCGCGCTTCCAGAGGCCGGACACGCCACCGGCGCCACTCGCCGAACCGCTTCCGTCAGGCGTCGACGACAGGCTGGGCGGTCGCCTTCGGGACCTGATCACCCGCCCGTCCCGTTTGATGGATCACGTGGGCGCGCGCCCGCAGTGGTGGGTGCCAGGCCTCATCATCTTCGTGGTCATGATCGTCTTCAGCTGGCTGACCCTGCCCGTTTCGGGACCCGAGCAGATGGAGCTGATGCGCGATTCGAAGCTGATGAGCATGATGCCCGAGGATCAATGGCAGTCCATGTACGACGACGCGATGAATGTCGCGCCAGGCAAGCGGGTCCTGCAATCGCTGACCGGCGGCTTCACGGGCTGGCTCACGGTCATCATCTTCGGGTTCATCCTCGGGTTCTTCGCGCGGATGAGCGGCGGCCGCGGCACGTTCCGGCAGGCACTCGGGGTCACCTCCTGGGCCGCCCTGCTGCCGTTTGCGGTGGGGCCCCTGGTCAAGCTGCCCCTGGTGTTGGCCACCGAGTCGGTCTTCGAGGTCAACCTCGGCCTGGCTGCGCTGCTGCCGGGCAGCGGGCCCGGCTCGCCATTGTTCCAGTTCCTGCTCGCGTATGGCGACTTCCTGACCTGGTGGGGCCTGGCGGTCCTGGTCATCGGATTCTCGCGCGTATTTGGCCTGGCACGCAGGGCCGCGATCGTGTCGGTCGTGCTGCCCTGGGCCCTGCTCAGCCTCATCCCACTGGGCTTGACGCTGTTGTTCATGTAGGACGCTCGTAACCGGGGAGAGGCATCGTGAAACGGATCCTGATCATCGTGGCCGTGGTCGTCGTGCTGGCGGCCGTGGTCGGCTCGGTCCTGAAGGGCCGCGGCAAGGCCGAGGCGCGCGTCGAGACCGGCAAGGTCGAGGCGCGGGACCTGACCTCGATCGTCGACTGCTCGGGCACCATCGAGCCCAAGCGCAAGGTCGATGTCAGCGCCAACGCCATGGGCACCATCGTCAAGCTCGCGGTGGTCGAGGGCCAGCAGGTGCAGGCGGGCGACCTCCTGATGGAGATCGATCCGTCCGAGTACCGCGCCGCCGTCGACGCCCTGCAGGCCGGCATCCGCTCCGCGCGCGCGGATCTGGAACTGGCCACCGCCTCCCTGGACAAGGCCGAGCAGGACCGCCAGCGGGCCGAGAAGCTCTTCGCCGAGGACCTCGCCAGCCAGGAACTGGTCGACAACGCACGCACCAGCGCGCGCATCGAGAAGGCCAGGCTGGAAGCATCCCGTCATCGCGTGCAGCAGCTCGAGGCCAACCTGGCCAAGGCCCGCCACGATCTGGGCAAGGTGACGATCGCGGCTCCCATGACCGGTGTCATCACGCGCCTGAACGTGGAGGAGGGCGAGAACGCCATCATGGGCACGCTCAACAACCCGGGCACGGTGCTGCTGGTCATCGCCGACCTGGGCACCATGGAGGCCTGGGTCGAGGTCGACGAGACAGAGGTGGTCAACGTGGCCCTGGGCCAGCCGGCCAAGGTCACCATCGACGCCTTCCCCGACAGCACGTTCACGGGCCACGTGACCGAGATCGGCAACAGCCCCATCCGCTCCCGCAGCGGCGGCAACCAGGAGGCGGTCGACTTCGAGGTGAAGATCACGCTCGACGGCGCGCTGCCCAACATCCGGCCGGGCCTGTCGGCGAAGGCCGAGATCACCGTGGCCGAGCGCAAGCAGGCCCTGGCAGTGCCGCTGGGCGCGGTCACCGTGCGCGATATGCCTCTCAAGGATGCCGACGTGCGCCGCTACGCCGGCCGTCGCGCCAAGGCGCAGGCCGCCGCGCTCAAGGATCTCGGCTTCGTGCCGCGGACGGCGAAGGCCGACACCGCCGGCGATTCGAGGGTCAAGCGCAAGGAGACCGAGGGCGTCTTCGTGCTGAAGGACGGTTTCGTTAAGTTCGTGCCCGTGACCATCGGCATCGCCGGCGAGAACGACTTCGAGGTGATCGGCGGCATCGGCGCCGGCCAGACGGTCGTGACCGGGCCATTCCGGATCCTGCGCGAACTGAAGGACGGTGCGCAGGTCGAACTGGCGAAGAAGGGGCGCGACAAGGGCCGCGGGGGCAAGGGCCAGGGTCGATGAACATCCTCGAGGGGGTCAGCATCGCGTTCGAGAGCCTGCGCGGCCACAAGCTGCGCACGTTCCTGACGCTGCTGGGCAACATCGTCGGCACGATGTCGGTTCTCGCCGTGGTCTCGCTGATCTACGGCGCCGACCGCTACGTCTCGCAGGTCGTGCTGGACGAAGGCACCTCCGTGTTCACGCTCACGCGCGTGGACGGCATCCAGTTCCTGACCGACTTCGACGCCTTCCTGGAGTCGCTGAACAACCCCAACCTGACGCTGGCGGACCGCAACTGGCTGGCCCCGCGCATGACCACGGCCAGCGTCGTCGGCGCCTACTCGGAAGCCAACGGCGACCTGCGCGCCGGTGGTGAGGTCTTTCGCAACGCCCTGGTCCGCGGCGCCACCGAGGAGTACTCGGTCCTCGAGGACATGCCGCTGCTGCTGGGGCGCCACCTGACCGCTTCCGACGTCCTGACGGCCAACCAGGTCGCCGTGCTCGGCTTCGACGCCGCCCGCGACCTCTTCCCGCGGCACGCCGACCCGGTCGGCCGCCAGGTGAAGATCGGGGGCCGGCACTTCACGGTGATCGGCGTCGTGGAGGATCGCGGCACGGTGATGGGCAACAACCGCAACAAGTTCGCGGTAGTGCCGATCACCGCCTGGTTCAAGCTCTTCGGCGCGGCGCGCTCGATCGACCTCAAGATCCAGGCCGCGACGCTGGAGGGCCTGCAGGACACGAAGGACGAGGCGACGTTCCTCATGCGCCAGCGCCACCGCCTGCGCCCGCTCGAGCGCAACGACTTCGCCCTGAGTTCCAGCGACCAGATGCTGGCCATCTGGGGCGGCATCTCGAAGGCGATCTACGGCGCGCTGGTGCCGCTGGTGGGCATCAGCCTGGTCGTGGGCGGCATCGTGCTGATGAACATCATGCTGGTCTCGGTCACCGAGCGCACCCGCGAGGTGGGCGTGCGCAAGGCCCTCGGCGCCCGCCGCCTGGCCATCATGTGGCAGTTCCTGGTCGAGGCGGTCACGCTGTCGGTGATGGGCGGGCTCGTCGGCATCGTCATCGGCCTGTTGCTGGCCTGGGTCATCTCACTGGCCTCGCCGCTGCCGTTCGCGGTGGCGGGCTGGTCCATCCTGCTGGGCCTGGGCACCACCTTCCTGATCGGCGCCGGCTTCGGCACCTACCCGGCCTGGAAGGCCGCGGGCCTGGACCCGGTGGAGGCACTGCGCCATGAATAGCGGACGCCTCGACTACAAGGACGCCGTCCGGCAGGCGCTGCGGACCATCGTCGGGCACCGCATGCGCTCGTCACTGCTGATCCTGGGCGTGTCCATCGGCGTGACCACCCTGCTGGCCATCTACACCATCGTCAGCGGGCTGAGCGGCCGCATCCGCGACGACGTGGTCTCCTCGAGCCGCCCCTACCTGTACGTGAGCCGCGACGGCGGTGTCGGCGGCGGCGACCCGCTGGAGAAGCTCAGGCGTCCGCACCTGATGCCGGAGCTGATCGCGCCGATCGAGGCCACCGAGGGCGTCGGCCTGGTCGACTACCAGGTGTCCAACGGGCGCGGCATGGTCCTGAACTACGGCAAGGAACGCACGAACTTCGTGCAGGGCTTCGGCTCCTCGCAGAACTTCCCGTTCCTGTTCTCGATTGGCGTGGAAGAAGGGCGCTTCTTCACCGCCGAGGACGTCTCCGCCAGCGCCCGCGTTGCCGTGCTGGGCTACGGCCCGCGTGAGGATCTGTTCCCCGGGCGCGACCCGATCGGCCACACCTTGCGGATCTTCGGCAAGCCGTATGTCGTCGTCGGCACGATGGCCGCCCGCCGCCACATCGTCGGCGCCATGGGCGACAACTACGTCTGCGTGCCGTGGACCACCTTCACGAAGGACGCGCTGAACACGGGCTTCGAGGACCGCAACGTGGCCCTGACCGCCGCCGACGGCTTCACGACCGACGAGGTCATGTCCAACGTGACCGGCACGCTGCGCCGCGAGCGCCGCCTCCGCCCCGACCAGGCGAACGACTTCGACATCATCTCCTCGGAGACCTACGGCGAGCTGATCGACAAGGTGACCGGCGGCGTAGCCCTGGTGCTGGTGGTGCTGTCGTCCATCGGGCTGCTGGTAGGCGGCATCGGGGTGATGAACATCATGCTGATTTCCGTGGCCGAGCGCACGCGCGAGATCGGCGTGCGCATGGCCGTCGGCGCGCGCCGGCAGGACATCCTGCTGCAGGTGCTGATCGAGGCGGGGACGCTGACCGGCATCGGCGGGCTCATCGGGATCGTGACGGGCTACTTCGCGTCCTGGGGGATGACGCACCTGTTGCGGTTCCCCTTCGCGGTCTCGCCGTGGGTGACCATCGGCGCGGCGGCCTTCTCGGTGTCCATCGGCATCTTCTTCGGGCTCTATCCCGCCAACAAGGCCGCGCGCATGAATCCCATCGTGGCGCTGGGCCGCGAGTAGCCCGCGGCCCGGTCCACGATCCCGCCGGGAGCACCGCCGCTCAGGCCAGCTTCACCTTTGCCGTCTGTTCCTTCAGCCGGCGGCCCACGGCCGTCAGGTGCTCGACGTTCTGGTTGATCCGCGCCACACCGCCCACGGTATCGCGGATGGCCCCGTCCAGCCCGCGCACGTTGCGCGAGATGTCCTCAAGGCTGGCCGTCGAGTCGCCCACGCTGTTCGCGATCTCCGCCGACCCGCCGCTGACCCGCTGGAGGCTGCTCGAGATCTCGTTGGCGGCGGCGGCCTGCTCCTCGACGGCGGCAGCGATGGTCTGCGAGATGTCGTTCAACTGCTGTGTGTAGCCGGCCACCTCGTCGATCTCGCGGATGGACTCGACCGTGGCCTGCTGGATCTCCCGGATGCTCGCCTCGATGTCCGTCGTCGCCTTGGCGGTCTGGCGGGCCAGCTCCTTGACCTCGTCGGCGACCACCGCGAAGCCGCGGCCGGCGTCACCGGCGGACGCCGCCTCGATGGTGGCGTTCAGCGCCAGCAGGTTCGTCTGGTCGGCGATGTCGCGGATCAGCTGGCTGATGCGGTCGATCCGCAGCGCCGACTCGTGGAGGCGCCCGACGTTCTCGCGGGCGGCGATCGTGCGCTGGTTCGACTGCGACGCGATCAGCATCTCGCGGTTGCAGCTGCTGGAGACCTCGTTGATGCTGGCGCTCATCTCCTGGACGGAGGCGGCCGCGGTGCTGATGCGGTCGGAGATCTGCTGGGCGCCGTCGGCGACCGCCCCCGAGGCGCTCGAGACCTCCTCGGCGCTGCCCGTGACGATCTGCGAGTTGTCGGCCATCACGCGCGCGTTCGCCTCGATCTGCGTGGCCGTCGCCGTAAGCTCTTGCGAGGCCTGGCCCAGCGTCTCGACGTCGTGCGCGATCTCGCCGACGAACAAGCGGAGGAATCCGGCCATGCCGGCGAACGAACGGCTGAGCGAGCCGATCTCGTCCTTCTGGGCCAGGAGCTTCGCGTCGATGCTGGCGGTGAGGTCGCCCTGCGCGATGCATCCAGCCACCTGCTCCAGCTGCGCGACCGGGCGCGAGACCGCCTGCGCCACCGCGAACCCGATCGCCGCGCTGGCCAGCAGACCCGCGATCATGGCCGCCAGCAGCGCCCCTCGCGTCGACGCCACGGTGGCGTCGGCTCTCCGGTTCGTCGCCTCCACCTGGTCCCGCACCAGCAAGATGGTCTCTTCCAGCTGTGCGATCTGCCGGTTGAACAGCGCGTCCAGTTCCTCGTCGACCTGCTCGATCTGGCGGTCGCTGACCGCGCCGCCGGCCAGCCGCAGGCGCATCATGCGGTCGACCTCGACCAGGCGCGGGTGCACCTGGTTCTCGTCGATGTCGTCCATGGCCACGACCAGCTTCCGCGCCTCGGCCTGCGTGTGCGGGTCCGCCAGGAAGGCGGCGATCTGGCGGTCCATGTCGTCCTTCGTCCGCTGGTAGCCGGCGTAGTGTGCGGCCAGGTCCCCGGGCTCGGTGGCCGCCAGCATCTCCATCAGCGCCAGCGGCTTGCGGGTCGTCATCTCCTGCATCTCGATCAGGTCTGCCAGTTCGTCGGCCTGGCCGAGCGCGTGGGCCATTTCCTGGCGGATGTGCCCGACCCGCATGAGCGAGAACCCGCCGCTGCTCAACAGGACCAGGCTGACGACGCCGAAGCCCGCCAGGATTTTCACCCGCAGTTTCATGCCGATTCCCCCACTGTCCTTGTCATCATCCGCCTTGGCCAGAACGGCCGCGAACCAGGCGCGGCCGCCGGAATTCATGGTGTTCCGGTGGGGTATCGGCGGGTGGCCGCCCGTCTTGAGCGGCGATGTTCACCAGGGGTGACGCCCGGGAAGGGGCTTGACCGCCCGCCTGCCACTGGCGACGATGGCGCCGGCATCCGCGCCCCGAATCCGGAGGACACCGATCCCGTGAAGCACGCCGCCACGCCGCGAAGGTCCGGATTCGGCCTGATGGGCCTGGTCGTCCTGCTGGCCGTCATGGCCATCCTGGCCGGCACCGTGGGCCCGCTGCTGTTCCGCGAGTACGTGGCGGCCCGCGAGACCGAGACCCGGGTCCATCTGGAGCGGCTGGATGAGGCCCTGGTCGGCTTCTACCGCGATGTCGGCCGGCTGCCGGACGAGGCGGAAGGCCTGGCTGTCCTGGTGACCGATCCCGGTCTGGGCGGGTGGCGCGGCCCCTATCTGGACGGCGGCCGGGACGCGGCGGCCACCGTGGTCGCCCTCGACGCCTGGAACCGCCCGCTGGTCTATGACCTGGCCCCACTGCTGGACACCGGCCAGGCCGCCGCACTGATCGCCTCGGGCGGCGGCGACCACCGCCTGGGGGCCGGGACGGTCGGCGGCCTCTGGACGACCGCCGGCACGGCGCCCGGCACGCCCGGGCACGACGATCTGCTGATGCTCGTGGACCTGGGCAGCGCGGCCCTGGGCCTGGAAGCGGTGACCCGCGAGCGCCTGGAGGCGATCTCGGCCGCGGCCCAGGAGCACTTCCGCCTGCAGGGCGCCTTCCCCGTCGCGTTGGCGGACCTGCACGGCGCCTGGCTGCCGCCGTCCTTCGGCGCCGACGCCCTGGTCGACGGCTGGGGCGTGCCGTTCTCCTACACGGTCGATGCCCTGGCCCGCCCGCCGGTCGCCACCGTGGGCAGCCGCGGCGCCGACGGCCTGCCCGGCACGGCCGACGATCAGCAGCTCGGCATCAGCAGCGCCGCGGCCGGCCGGCGCACGACGAGCCAGGAGCTGGCCAGCGCCCAGTCGCGGCTCGACGCGCAACCGTCGCTGGATCTCGAGGGCGTCTGGGACCTGGACCGGGCGAATCTCGGCCTGGACGGTATATTGGCGGCCGATGGCTGGGGCACGCCCTACGCCATCCGGGTCTCGACGCGGACCGTCGTGTCGGCGGGTCCCGACGGTAACTTCATGACCGCAGCGGACAACCTGCCGCCCGGGGTCGTTCCGGACGCCCCGTGAGGACCGGGCTGTGGTTGGCGACGACGTGGCGGCGGACGGATCCGGCATCGCCGGGCTCGGAAAGGACCAGGAAGCGTGGCTGATTTCGAACTGTGTGTGATCGGCAGCGGCCCCGGGGGCCAGAAGGCGGCCATCCAGGCGGCCAAGCTCGGGCGTCGCGTGTGTGTCGTCGAGCGGATGGAGCAGGTGGGTGGAGTCGCCGTCCACACCGGCACCATCCCCTCGAAGGCGCTGCGCGAGGCGATCATGCGCGCCACCTCGGGCAAGGACCACCTGTCCGCGCGCGGCGAGGTCCGCACCGGCCGCCTGACCATCGGCGAACTGCTCAGTTCGTGCCAGCGCATCATCGCCACCGAGATGGAGATCGTCCGCGTGCAGCTGCGCCGCAACGGCGTCGACGTGGTCTCGGGCGAGGCCTCGTTCACCGGCGGCAAGGGACTGCTGGTGCGTGGCGCCGAGCGCGAGTCCACCCTCACGGCCGACCATTTCCTGATCGCCACCGGCTCCGAGCCGACGCGGCCGCCGTCGGTGCCGTTCGACGACATGTGCGTCCTGACCTCGGATGATCTGCTGCGCCTGCCCTGCCTGCCCGAGACGTTGATCGTCTGCGGCGGCGGCGTGATCGGCACCGAATTCGCTTCGATGTTCGCCCGGCTCGGCGTGCGCGTGACGCTGGTGGAGCGCGGTCCGCGCGTGCTGGGCTTCCTGGACCTGCAGATCGGCGAGGCGCTGCAATACCACCTGCGCTCGCGTGGCCTGACGCTGCGCCTGGGCGAGGAGGTCACCGATGTGCGCCGAGTGGCCGACCCCGATGCCGATACCGCCGGCGTCGAAGTGAGTCTGCGTTCGGGCAAGGAACTCCGCGCGCAGGCCGTGCTGTGGTGCCTGGGCCGCCACGGCGCCACCTCGCGCCTGAACCTGCCGGCGGTAGGTCTGGAAGCCGACGAGCGGTCGCGTCTGGCCGTGGACCAGCACTACCGCACCACCAACCCGGACATCTACGCCGTGGGCGACGTGATCGGGTTCCCCGCCCTGGCTTCCACCTCGATGAACCAGGGCCGCACCGCGGTCTGCCACATGTTCGGTGTCGAGACCGAGGACCGCAGCCGCGACTTCCCGATCGGCATCTACTCGATCCCCGAGATCAGCACCGTCGGCCGCAGCGAGGAGCAGCTGACCGAACAGGGTGTCCCCTACGAGACCGGGAGCGCCCGCTACACCGAGACCGCGCGCGGCCAGTTGCTGGGCGACGACGTCGGCATGCTCAAGCTCATCTTCCACCCGCAGTCGCATGCGCTGCTGGGCGTGCACATCATCGGGACCGGAGCCACCGAGCTGATCCACATCGGCCAGGCCGTCATCTCGCTGGGCGGCACCGTGGACTACTTCGTCGAGAGCGCGTTCAACTACCCGACGCTGGCCGAATGCTACCGCGTCGCCGCCCTGAACGGGCTGAACAAGCTGCGGCTGCCGTACCGCATCGCCGGCCCGCCGCAGCAGGGATAGGCCGGCCCGCCGGTCGAGCGCACAGAAGGGCCGCCCCGGCCGGGGCGGCCCTTCCTTGCCTCGTGGGGGCAGCGGGAACCCCGCTACCGGTCGTTCCACGCCGGCAGGCGTCCAGGCGTGTACGGCGCCTTCGCCCTCTCCAGCTCGCCCTCGATCGCGCGGATCTCCGCCGACGCCGCCTCGAGCCCGGCCAGCACCGGCCCGAACTGCCGCTTCGCGATCGCCAGGCTCTGGCGCATCGTGGTCGTGGCGCCCGACAGGTTGCCGTCCAGGCCGTAGACGACCTGGCTCACGCGGGCGTCGATGCCCGGCGTGGTCGGCTCCTGGCGCCGGGCGACGGTGTTGTCGCCATCCAGGGCCACGCCCAGGTCCGCCAGCTTCATCGCCAGCGCGTCGATGCGTCCCAGCAGGGCGCGATCGAGTCCCGGCGTCAGCTTCACCGCCTCGCGCAGGTAGTCCATCCTCTCGACGGCGTCGGCGTGCACCCGCCCGGCGCCCTGCACCGCGCGGTGCAGCTCGGCGGCGTCCTTCGCGAAGGCCAACGTGCCCTGCGGGTCGGGATCGGGCGTCGTGTGCACGCCCAGCAGCTCGACGTCGAAAGTGACCGGGCCGGCCAGCTCGGTCTCGACGCCTCGCACCCGCTTCGACAGGCTCACCGTGTAGGTGCCGGGCGGCACCTGCGGTCCATTATTCTCGCTGGCCCACGGCGAACGCGGCCCGCCGCCGCCCAGGCTCACCGGGCCGGTGTACGGGTAGCGAAGGTCCCAGGCCTCGCGGTGCAGGCCCTTGTCGCCCGCGCCGGTCAGGCGGCGCACGACACGGCCGTCGGTGTCGCGGATCGTCAGCAGCAGCTCGGGTTCGACTTCGCGGTCCTCGGCGCGCAATTCGTCCCAGGTCGGGTAGTAGACGGGCTGGCCCTCCTTGAACTTCTCCTTGTCCGCGCTGCGGCGCTGGTCCTTCAGCGTCTCGAGTCCCTCGGCCAGGTTGTACGTGATGACCGCGCCGTAGGGCGGGTTGGGCGCCGTGTAGAAGTCCGCGCCCTGGAAGCCCTTCCCGCGGTAGCCCAGTTCGGACGTGAAGGAGTGGACCTTCGCGGTCTTCACCGGGAAGATCGTCGCTACGGCCTTCAGCGTCGCCGATTCCAGGCCGCGCAGCGGCGTGTAGTCGTCCAGCACGTAGAAACCGCGCCCGAAGGTGGCCACGACCAGGTCGTTCTCGCGCCGCTGGATCTCCAGGTCGCGGCAGGCGATGGTGGGCATGCCCGCCTTCAACTGCGTCCAGTGCGTGCCGCCGTCGCGCGTGAAGAAGACGCCGTACTCGGTGCCCACGAACACCAGGTCGGGGTCCACGTGGTCCAGCGCGATCGTGTACACCGGACCGTTCGCCGGCAGGTTGCCGCTGATCAACTTCCAGGTGCGGCCCAGATCGTCGCTGCGCAGCACGTAGGGCCGGAAGTCGTCGCGCTTGTGGTTCTCGAAAGAGGCGTAGATGACGTTCCGGTCGAACGGCGAGGGCTCCAGGTCGCTGACATAGCTGCCTTCCGGCACGCCCTTGATCGCGTCGATGCGCGTCCAGGCGGCGCCGCCGTCCACGGTTACCTGGATCAGCCCGTCGTCGGTGCCGGCCAGAACCAGGCCTTCCTCTTGCGGCGACTCGGCCAGCGAGACGATGTTCCCGTAGAAGCTCGTCGAGTTGTTCTTGGCCACGGCATCGACGCCCCAGACGCGGCCCATCACCTCAAGGCGGTTGCGGTCGAGCTGGCGGGTGAGGTCGCTGCTCACGGGTGTCCAGCCGTTGCCGCGATCGTCGGAGCGGAACACCTTCTGGCAGGCGAAGTACAGCCGGCGCGGGTCGTGCGGGCTGACGATGAGCGGGCTGTCCCAGTTCCAGCGCAGCGCCTCGCCCTCGGCCGGCTGCGGCTGGATGTCCAGCGCCTCGCCGCTGCGGCGGTCGTAGCGGCACAGGCCGCCGTGCTGCGACTGGCAGTAGACGATGTCGGGGTTCGTCGGGTCGGGGGCCGGCTCGAAGCCGTCGCCACCGATGAGCATGAACCACTCGCGGTTGCTGATGCCGTGCACGTAGTGCGTCCGTGACGGGCCGCCCTGCGTGTTGTTGTCCTGCGTGCCGCCGTAGACGTTGTAGAACGGCTCGGCGTTGTCGACCGCGACACGGTAGAACTGCGTGACCGGCAGGTTGGGCCTGAATTCCCAGTTGGCGCCGCGATCGCGGGTCTCGTACATGCCACCGTCGTTGCCGGTCAGCATGTGGCGCGTGTCGTCGGGGTCGATCCACAGCGCGTGCTCGTCGACGTGCTTGGCCTCCCAGCCGACGCGGCTCCATTCCTTGCCGCCGTCCTCCGTGACCATCATGAAGGTATCCATGCTGTACACGCGGTCGGTGTCGCGGGGGTCGGCGATGATCTCGTTGTAGTACTGGGGGCTCTGCGACATGTAATCGCCGCGCTTCTCCCAGTTGAGGCCGCCGTCCACGGAGCGGAAGAAGCCGCCCTTGCCCTCGGCCGCCTCGACGATCGCGTAGACCACGTCCGGGTCCGGGCCCGCCAGGGCCAGGCCGATGCGTCCCATGTCCACCGAAGGCAGTCCGTTCGTCAGCCTGGTCCACGTCCTGCCGCCATCGGTCGTCTTGTGGATGCCGGAGCCGGGGCCGCCGTTGATCAGCGTCCACACGTGCCGCCGCCGCTGGTAGCTGGCCGCGTAGATGACGTCCGGGTCGCGCGGGTCCATCTCGATGTCGACGACGCCCGTATTCTCGTCGATGGCGAGCACCTGCTGCCAGCTGGCGCCGTTGTCGGTCGTCTTGTAGACGCCGCGATCGCCGCCCGGTCCCCACAGCGGGCCCATGGCCGCCACGTACACGACATCGGGCTCGGTCGGATGCACGACAATCCCGCCGATATGCAGTGACCGCTTCAGCCCCATGTTCTGCCAGTTGCGGCCGCCGTCCAGCGAGCGGTAGACGCCGTCGCCGTAGGACACGCTGCGCTGGCTGTTGTTCTCGCCCGTGCCCACCCACACCGTGCCCGGGCGGCTCGGCGCGAGGGTCACGCAGCCGATCGAGTAGCTGCCTTCGCCATCGAAGATCGGCTCGAAGGTGGAGCCGGCGTTCTTCGTCTCCCAGACGCCGCCCGAGCACACGCCCACGTAGTAGTGGGCCTTGTCGCGGGGGTCGACGGCGAAATCGCCGACCCGGCCGGAGGCCAGGGCCGGTCCCAGGCCGCGCCACTTGAGCGCGCCCAGGTCGCCGCTGCTCCAGGGACCTTCGTCCTTGGCGCTCTTGTCCCCGGCCTTCGGAGCGGCCAGGGCGGAACCGGTAACCAGCGCGATGGCGCACAGGGCCGCCAACGTCAGCAGCAGGGCTTTGCGGGGCATGCGGGTCCTTCTTTGCGGGGAGGGAGTGGTTGTCGGCCGCGGTGCCTCGGCCGGGTCGGGGGTTGGCCAGTTATAGCAGATGGCGCGGCCCGGGCCAAGACGCCCGTAGCCGGCACCGTCCGCCCGGCGGCGCGCGTCCGGCCGATTGTCTCCGGTTCAGGACAGCGGGACGCCTCGGGCGGGCATCGCGGGGCGGGGGCGTACGCCCGCGAACGGGCGCCCGTCGGCATCACCTGGTCGCGCAGGGCTACAACATGCAGTCGGGCAACGACATAGGGGTGCAGTCGGCGGGATGCGATAACCACCCGGGGCGGGGCACCCTCCGTGCATGAAGGCCGGTGCGCACCAAGACTGCCGACCGAGCCCCAGACCCGAGACGAAAGGACCAGACATGAAGACCAGCGTCATCGCCCACCGGTCCCTGCTGCGGGGCACCCTGAGCATCCTGGCCGCACTCATCACGTTGACCGCCCTGGCTTGGCTGCTGCCGGCCCGCGCCGAGGCGGCCGTCCGGGTGCAGGCTACGGTCGGCGGTGTCGCCGTCGATTATCGCGATCGCGGTCCCGGCCACGAGGCGCGCGCGGACATCAGGCTCGAGCCGCTGGGCGCGCGGGTGCTGGTCGGCCGCCCGGTCTGCAGCGCCGAGCGTCCGGATTGCCTGGTGCGCGTTGTCGACCGCTGCCGCAAGCACGACCGCGACCACGACGGCCGCTGCGACAAATGCGAGCGTCGCGAACGCCGTCAGGACCGCCGCGACGGACGCCGGGAGGCGTGCGATGACCGCGACCACCGCAATGGCCTCGGCCGCTGCGAGCACTCCGAGCGCTGCGACGCCTGCCGGACGGTCGAGGTCGGCGGCTGTCGCGACCACCGCGGAATGACCTGGGTGGTCGGGCGCTACGAGCGCATCCCGTCCGGTCACGGCCGCGGCGGTCGGGTCTGGGTGCCCGGCCACTGGGAGCGCACCGTCGTCGTCACCCGCTAGCTCACGCGGTCCTCGGGGCCGCCCCAGTCGCCCCGCGCCCCCTCCCCCCGGGCGCGGGGCGCTGCCTTGGGAAGGCCCATTTTGGCCTCCACCAGTCGCCATCGACGCCGATCATCATTATCGTCTGGCCTGAATCGCCATGCCGGCGGTCCGGCGTTCAGCCGGCCGGGGGCCGGTTTCTGCGCGCAGGGGGAACCCAAAGGATGTCGTCACGATGAGCCGATTGACGCGACAACTGCTGGCCCGACTGGCCGCCGACCGCATCCTGGTCCTGGACGGCGCCATGGGCACCATGATCCAGACCTACGGCCTGGACGAAGCCGCCTTCCGCGGCGCGCTGCTGCGCGACCATCCGCGCGACCTCAAGGGCAATAACGACATCCTGAACCTGACCCAGCCGCAGGTGATCAGCGAGATCTACCGCGGCTACCTCGAGGCCGGCGCCGACATCATCACGACCAACACTTTCAACGGCACCTCCATCTCGCAGTCGGACTACGGCACGGTGCACCTGGTGCGCGACATCAACGTGGCCTCGGCGAGCCTGGCCCGCGAGGCGGCCGACGAGTTCACGCGCCGCGACCCGGACCGCCCGCGCTTCGTCGCCGGCTCGCTGGCCCCGACCAACCGCACCTGCTCCATCTCACCGGATGTGAACGACCCCGGCCTGCGCAACGTCACGTTCATGGAACTGGTCGCCACCTACACGGAGGAGGCCGAGGCGCTGCTGGACGGCGGGGCGGACCTGCTGCTGATCGAGACGATCTTCGACCCGCTCAATTCCAAGGCCGCCGTCTTCGCCGTGCGGCAACTGCTGGAGCGCCGTGGCACGCCGGACCTGCCGGTGTGGATCTCGGGCACCATCGTCGACGCCAGCGGCCGCACGCTGACGGGGCAGACGGCCGAGGCGTTCTGGATCTCGCTGCGCCACGCCGACGCGACGGCGTTCGGGCTGAACTGCGCGCTCGGCGCCCAGGCCCTGCGGCCGTTCCTGGCCGAAGTGGCGGAACTGGCCGACACCCTGGTCTCGATCCACCCGAATGCCGGCCTGCCCAACGAACTGGGCGGCTACGACGAGACGCCCGAGCAGATGGCGGCCGTCCTGGCCGGGTTCGCGCGCGACGGCCTGGTCAACATCGTCGGCAGCTGCTGCGGCACCACGCCGGCCTACACGCGGGCCATCGCCGAGGCGCTGCGGGGCCTGCCGCCGCGTCGCGTGCCCGCGCCGCGCCGGGGCACGTACCTGGCCGGCCTGGAGGCGCTGCGGCTGGACGAGAGCTCGCTCTTCGTCAACATCGGCGAGCGCACCAACGTCGCCGGCAGCAAGAAATTCGCGCGCCTGATCCGCGACGGCCGCCACGAGGAGGCGCTCGAGGTCGCGCGCCAGCAGGTCCAGGGCGGAGCCCAGATCATCGATGTCAACATGGACGACGCGATGCTCGACGCGCCGGTGGCCATGACGTCGTTCCTGAACATGGTGGCCTCGGATCCCGAGATCTCGCGCGTGCCGGTGATGGTCGACAGCAGCGACTTCGCCGTGATCGAGGCGGGGCTGCGCTGTCTGCAGGGCAAGGGCGTGGTCAATTCGCTCAGCCTCAAGGACGGCGAGGACGAGTTCCGGCGCCGGGCGCGCCTGGTGCGCATCTACGGTGCGGCTACGGTCGTCATGGCCTTCGACGAGCAGGGCCAGGCCGACACGCTGGAGCGCCGCGTGTCCGTGTGCCGCCGCGCCTGGGACATCCTGACCAAGGAGATAGGCTTCCCGCCCGAGGACGTCATCTTCGATCCCAACGTGTTCGCGGTGGCCACGGGGCTGCCGGAGCACGACCGCTACGCGGTCGACTTCATCGAGGCGTGCCGGCAGATCAAGGCGACGATGCCCGGCGCGCGCGTCAGCGGCGGCATCAGCAACCTGAGCTTCGCCTTCCGCGGCAACGACGCCGTGCGCGAGGCGATGCACTCGGTGTTCCTCTACCACGCCATCGCCGCCGGGCTGGACATGGGCATCGTCAACGCCGGCCAGCTGGCCGTGTACACGGACATCGAGCCCAGTCTGCTGGAAGCGGTCGAGGACGTCATCCTGGCCCGCCGGCCCGACGCCGCCGAGCGACTGTTGGCCGTGGCCGCGGCGACGGCGGAGTCGGCGCCACAGGCGCACGAAGCAGCGGCCTGGCGCGCGCTGCCGGTGGCCGAGCGCTTGGCGCACGCCCTGATGAGCGGCGACGCCGAGTTCGTCGAGCCCGACACGATGGAGGCCCTGCAGGAGCTGGGGCAGCCGCTGGCGGTCATCGAGGGCCCGCTCATGGCGGGGATGAACCGCGTCGGCGAGCTGTTCGGCGCCGGCAAGATGTTCCTGCCGCAGGTCATCCGTTCGGCCCGCGTCATGAAGCGTGCCGTGGCCGTGCTGGACCCGTTCCTGCAGGCGGCCAAGACCGACGGTTCGACCAACAACGGGCGCGTGCTGCTGGCCACCGTCAAGGGCGACGTCCATGACATCGGCAAGAACATCGTGGGCGTCGTGCTGGGCTGCAACAACTACGAGATCATCGACCTGGGCGTCATGGTCCCGGCCGAACGCATCATCCAGGTCGCGCGCGAGCGGCAGGTGGACATCATCGGCCTCAGCGGCCTGATCACGCCGTCGCTGGGCGAGATGGTCCACGTCGCGAAGGAGATGACGCGCGAGGGGCTGCAGGTGCCGCTGCTGATCGGGGGGGCCACCACCAGCCGCGTCCATACCGCGGTCAAGATCGAGCCGCACTACGCGCCCGGCGTCGTGTACGTGCCCGACGCCTCGCGCGCGGTGGGCGTGGTGGGCAGCCTCGTCAGCGAGCGCACGCGCGCCGACACGCTGGCTGCGGTCCGCACCGAATACGAGAAGGTGCGCCACGACCGGGGCGAGAAGCAGGAGGCACGCGAACTAATGCCCCTGGCGGAGGCGCGCGCGAACGCGTTCCGCCCGGACTGGTCCGCGTACCGACCCGAGCCGCCGCGGCTGACCGGGGTGCATGTCGTGGACCGGCCGGACCCCGCCGCGCTGCGCGAACTGATCGACTGGACCCCGTTCTTCCAGGCCTGGCGCCTGCCGGGGAAGTATCCGCGCATCCTCGACGACGCGCGCCTGGGCGTCGAGGCGCGACGCCTGTTCGCCGATGCGCAGGTCATGCTCGATGAGGTGCTGGCTGCCGGCACGCTGCAGGCCCGCGGCGCCTGGGCGTTGCTGCCGGCGGCGGCCGATGGCGACGACCTGGTATTCTATACGGACGAATCCCGGACCGCCGAGCGCGCCCGCGTGCCGTTCCTGCGCCAGCAGCGCCGCAGCGCCGCCGGCCGGCCGAACCAGTGCCTGGTCGACTTCGTGTCGCCCCGCGGCGGTGCGCCCGACTGGGCCGGGGCCTTCGTGGTGACCGCCGGCCTGGGCGCGGCCGAACTGGCCCACCGGTACGAGCAGGAAGGCGACGACTACCGCGCCATCCTGCTGAAGTCGGTGGCCGACCGTCTGGCGGAGGCCTTCGCCGAGTACCTGCACCTGCGCCTGCGGCGCGAGTGGTGGGGCTACGCGGCCGACGAGGTGCTCGACAGGGAGGGCCTGATCGCCGAGCAGTACCGCGGCATCCGGCCCGCTCCGGGCTACCCGGCCTGTCCCGACCATGTCGCCAAGCGGGCGCTGTTCGCCCTGCTGGGCGCCGAACAGGCCACCGGTTGCAGGCTGACCGAATCCTGTGCGATCGACCCCGCCGCCTCGGTGGCCGGTTGGTTCTTCGGGCACCCGGAGGCGCGCTATTTCGGCGTGGGGCGCCTCGGGCCCGACCAGGTCGCGGACTACGCGGCGCGGGTCGGGCTGGGCCTGGAAGAGGCGACCGCCTGGCTGGCGGCGAACCTGGATTGACCAACAACGGCTTGACGGGCGCGCGGCCGACCGCGCGCCATGGCAGTCCCCTTCGAAAGAGTGACCGATGCGCGTGACCGAGCACCTGGCCAAGGCCCAGCGGACCCTGTTCAGCTTCGAGATCATCCCGCCGTCGCGGGGCCAGAACGTGAACGAGATCATCCAGATCATGGAGCAGATCGTGCCGGTCGCGCCGCCGTTCATCGACGTGACCAGCCACTCGGCCGAGGCCATCTACGAGGAGCAACCGGACGGCACCATCCGCCGCCGCGTGCGCAAGAAGCGGCCCGGCACCATCTCGATCTGCGGCATCATCCAGAACCGCTACCGCATCGACACGGTGCCGCACCTGCTGTGCACCGGGTTCACGCGCGAGGAGACCGAGGACGCGGTCATCGAGCTGAACTACCTGGGCATCGAGAACGTGCTGGCCATCCGCGGCGACGAGTCCAACTACAACAAGGTCATCCGCGAGGGCCGCACGCGGAACCTGTACGCCATCGACCTGGTCAAGCAGCTGGTGGACCTGCGCGAGGCCCGCTTCCTGGACGACCTGGCCAACACGCAGCCGATCAACTTCTGCGTGGGGGTGGGCGGCTACCCCGAGAAGCACGTCGAGGCGCCGAACTTCAAGACCGACATCGCGCGCCTGAAGACCAAGGTCGAGGCCGGGGCCGACTACGTGGTCTCGCAGATGTTCTTCGACAACGCCTACTTCCTGGAGTACCGGCGGCGCTGTCGGGAGGCCGGCATCGAGGTGCCGATCATCCCCGGCGTCAAGCTGATCGACAGCGTGCGGCAGCTCAGCTCGCTACCCAAGCACTTCCACGTGACGATCCCCGACGCCCTGGTCGACGAGATCCACGAGTCGCCGAAGCACGTCAAGGAGATCGGCCGCCGCTGGGCCCGCCGGCAGGTCGAGGGCCTGCTGGCCGAAGGTGTCGAGTGCGTGCACTTCTATGTCATGAGCGACGCCGGCGGTGCCGTGGAGATCATTCGCGCGCTGGGCTGAGTCCGGGCGCAGGCCGGGCATGCGGCAGGTCCGCACTTGCCAGGTCGCCGGGCGCGTTGTAGCGTCGCGCGGACGGTCGCACGGACGCGGCCGCACAGACGTGGTCGTAGCTGGGAAGGAACCCGGACACCCGCATGCCCGCCGAGGCCCCTCTCCGCCGCCTCCTGCTGCTGCACCGCGACCCGGCGCTGGCCCGCCGTGTGCGCTCGCTGCTCGAGCCCGCCGAACAGGCGCGCCACCGCGTGGCCCACTTCACCCACCTGAGCGACGCTCTGACCTGTCTGCGGATCGACGACGTGGATCTGGTTCTGGTCGGGCCGGAGCCCGCGGATGTCGACCAGGTCGGCGCCGTTCAGCAGCTGGGAGCCGCGCGGCCCGAGACGCCCCAACTGGCGCTGATGGTCTCGCCGGACGCCGCCGGCACGGCCGCCGTGCGCGCGGCAGGAGCCCGCGAGAGCCTGCCCTTGGACGAGGCCGACCTGCAGGCCTGGCTGCGGACCATCGACTTCTGCCTGCGGGAGGCGGCCATCACGCGCGAGCTGGCCGAGGTCACCGCGCGTCTGGACTGGCTGGTCCACATGGACGGGCTGACCGGGCTGCTCAACCGCAAGGGCATGGAGCGGGCCCTCCGCGACGAGCTGGCGGAGGCGAGGCTGACCGGGCACGACCTGTCGGTGCTGCTGGTCGACCTGGACGACTTCTCCCGGCTGAACGCGACCCTCGGGCATGGCGTCGGCGACCTGGTCCTGGTGGGAGCGGCCCGGCGCATCCGCGAGTCGGTCCGCGAGCAGGACAAGGTGGGCCGCTGCGGCACCGACCGCTTCGTCGTGCTGCTGCCGGCCGCCGCGCCCGGAGAGGCCGATGTGGTGGCCGAGAAGATCCGCCTGGCGGTCGGGCGCGACGTCATCTCCGCCGGCGGGCAGTCCCTGCAGACGACCGCCAGCCTGTCGCTGACGACCATCGCCGACCCCGACCTGTCCTGGGACGAGGTCATGGCGCGCGCCCACTTCGTCCTGCAGCAGGGCAAGCTGAGCGGCAAGAACCGGGTCTCGCACGCGGCGACCATCGTGCCCGGCGGGCCGGTGCTGCCCGCACTGGCCGGCCCGCACATGGTGCGCGCCCTGCTCGAGGACGATGTGCTGGAAGCGGTGAGCCAACCCATCGTCAACCTGGACGACGGCCGCATCGTTTCGCGGGAGATGCTGGTGCGCGGGCCCGAGGGCCCTCTGCGCCGGCCCGACAACCTGTTCCGTTTCTGCCAGGAGAACGACATCCTGGCCGCGGTCGACCTGCGCTGCCTGCGCCTGTGCGCTGCGCACGCGCGGGGCCTGGGTCCGCGCCCCGACTACCACGTCAACATCATGCCGGCCACGCTGCTGCAGACGCCCTCGCCGGAGCTGGTGCGCGCGCTGACCGACGGCCGCGACGACGTCACCTGCTGCCTGGAGATCAGCGAACAGCAGCTGCTGGGCGACCCATCCGTGCTGGTGCCGCACGTCCGCGAGCTGCAGCAGGCCGGCGTGCGCATCGCCATCGACGACGTCGGTTTCGGCAACAGCTGCCTGGAGGGCCTGATCATGCTGCACCCGCAGGTGATCAAGGTCGACAAGCGGCTGGTGCGGGGGTTGGCCGTGGACCCGGAGATGCGGCGCGCGCTGTCGAGGCTGCTGCGCGTGGCCGACGTGCTGGAGGCGGAGGTCGTGGCCGAGGGTATCGAGACGACCGACGACTTCCAGGTCCTGGTCGACATGGGCGTACGCTTCGGCCAGGGCTTCCTCTTCGGGCGGCCGGTGCCGTGCAGGGAGGCGGCGCCGGGTGTCCCCGACGCCGCGGTTGCCGAAGCCTGACCCGCCGCGCGGTGGGCTACATTTCGAACTCGCCCAGGTCCCCGACCACGTTCTCCACCGCCCCCAGCACCCGGTTCGAGCGCACCAGCTCGCGCATCGCCGTGTGGTCCGGATTCAGCGGCCGGTCCACGTCCAGGAACTCCACAGTTCCGCGCACGCAGGCCTTCGCTGCGGCGGTGCCGCGGCCGGGGGCGAAGTCGCGCAGGTCCAGCGCCTGGGCGGCGGCCATCATCTCGATGCCGAGCACGCCGCAGGCGTTCTCGACGATCTGCGCGTTCTTCAGCGCCGTGTTCATACCCATCGAGACGAAATCCTCCTGGTCAGCGGCGGCCGGGATCGAGGCCACCGAGGCCGGCGTGCAGAGCATGCGCTGTTCGACGATGAGGCTGTCGGCCGTGTACTGGCTGAGCATCATGCCGCTGAACATGCCGGCACCCTTGGTCAGGAAGGCAGGTAGGCCGGCGCTGAGCGCCGGATTGAGCAGCCGGTTGAGGCGCCGTTCGGACAGCACGCTGACCATGGTGATGGCCTGGCCGGCCATCTCCATCGGCAGCGACACGGGCGAGCCCTGGAAATTGGCGCCGGTCTGCGTGACGCCGGTCTCCGGGAAGAAGATGGGGTTGTCGCCGACGCCGTTCAGCTCGATCTCGACCTGGCTGCGGGCGTAGGCCACCGCGTCGTGGGCGGCCCCGATCACCTGCGGCGTCGAGCGCATCGAGTAGGCGTCCTGCACGCGCGTCTTCACCTTGCCGGTGGCCAGGTCGCTGCCCTCGATGCAGCGGCGGATGGCCGCTGCGCTGCGAATGGCGCCGCGGAACCCGCGCACCACGTGCAGCGGCGCCTGGTAGGGCTTGAGGTTGGCCAGCAGCGCCTCCAGCGACATCGCCGCAGCGATCTCGGCCTGCTTCAGCCAGCGCTCCATGTCGTGGATATGCAGCGCGCTCATCGCCGTCAGCAGGTTCGAACCGTTGATGGTCGCCAGGCCATCGCGCGCCTCCAGGCCAGGCACGGCGATGCCGGCGCGCTTCAGCGCCTCGGCGCCGGGCAGCAGCTCGCCCTGGTACCAGGCCTGGCCCTCGCCCATCAGCAGCAGCGCGATCTGCGACATCGGCGCCAGGTCGCCGCAAGCACCGACCGAGCCCTTCTGGCAGACGTACGGCGTGACGCCGCGGTTGAGCATCTCCAGCAGGCAGAGCGTGATCTCGGGGCGGCAGCCGGAACGGCCATGGGCGTGGACGTTGATGCGGCCGGCCATCGCGCCGCGCACGTAGGCGGCCGGTGCGGGCTCGCCGATGCCGGCGGCGTGGTTGTAGATCAGGTAGCGCTGGAAGTCGCGCACCTGGTCGTCGTCGAGAATGATCTCGCTGAACTCGCCGATGCCGGTGTTGATGCCGTACATGACCTCGCGCGCCTCGATCTTGCGCTCGACCAGCGCGCGGCAGGCCTTGATGCGCTCGAGCGCCTCGGGCGCCAGTTCGACGGCTTCGCCGTCGCGGGCGATGCGTGAGAGGATCTCGATAGTCAGGTGGCGGCCGTCCAGCACGATCGACATGGGAGTCCCTCCGGGTGGGAACGGGTCGGTTTGTCCCCTCCAAGGTGGAGCCGTCCGGCGAACTTGTCCAGCCGCTACCGGCGGTGTAAGATGGGGAGTCGAATGGTCCCCCTAGGCCCGCGGAGCTGGAGAAACCATGGCCAAGAGAGCGCTGATCACCGGGATCACCGGACAGGACGGGTCGTATCTGGCGGAACTACTGCTGGCGCAGGGCTACGAGGTCTGGGGGATGGTCCGCCGCTCCAGCACGGAGACCTCCCAACGCATCGACCATATCAAGGACCGCATCTCGTTCCTGCAGGCCGACCTGCTGGACCAGGCCTCGCTGACCAAGGCCATGGAGGCGGCCGCCCCGGACGAGATCTACAACCTGGCGGCCCAGTCCTTCGTGCCCACCAGCTGGGCCCAGCCGACCCTGACCGGCCAGTTCACCGGGCTGGGCGTCTCGCGGCTGCTGGAAGCCCTGCGGCAGGTGGCGCCGAAGGCCCGCTTCTACCAGGCCAGCAGCAGCGAGATGTTCGGCAAGGTGCGCGAGGTGCCCCAGAACGAGCTGACGCCGTTCCACCCCCGCAGTCCGTACGCCGTGGCCAAGACCTACGGCCACCACATCACCGTCAACTACCGCGAGAGCTACGGCCTGTTCGCCGTCTCGGGCATCCTCTTCAACCACGAGAGTCCGCGCCGCGGCCTCGAGTTCGTCACGCGCAAGATCTCGCACGGCGTAGCCGCCATCCGGGCCGGCCGCGCCACGGAGCTGCTGCTGGGCAACCTCGACGCGCAGCGCGACTGGGGCTACGCCGGCGACTACGTGCGTGCCATGTGGCAGATGATGCAGCAGGAAGAGCCCGACGATTTCGTCGTCGCCACGGGCGAGAACCATTCGGTGCGGGAATTCGTCGAGATCGCGTTCGCGCACGCCGGCCTGGACTGGGAGCAGTACGTGCGGCAGGACGAGCGCTTCCTGCGCCCGGCCGAGGTGGACCACCTGCGCGGCGACGCCGCGAAGGCAAGGCGGGTCCTGGGCTGGGAGCCGACCGTCAGTTTCCCCGAACTGGTGCGCATGATGGTCGACGCCGACCTGGCGCTGCTGGGCGCCTGACCGAACCGGCCGGCGCGCGCTACGGCTCGAACTGGTACCCGGCCGTGACGCCGAAGGCCATCAGGACGCTGGCCAGCATCACCGGCTGCTCGAGCATGATGTAGTGCCCGGTCTTCCCGAACCGCTTGAAGCTCAGCGAGCGCGCCTGGTCGAAGCCGTAGGTGGATAGCCTCGGCTGCGTCTGCTCCGGGTCGGGAAACATCAACTCGCTGCCGATCACCAGCAGGGGCGCCGACAGCGTCGACAACCGCGGGGTCAGGTCGAAGTCGAAGCTCGACATCAGCAGGGACACGAACGTCGGCGCGTGCGTGCGCAGGGCCATGTCCAGGATGTGCTCCGCGATCTCGTCGTCCGGGCTCATCAGCGCATAGTGCCTTCCGACGAAGCCGTCGTAGTCCTCGACCAGCTGTCGTCCCACGTCCAGCTTCTGCTCCGCTGCGGCCAGTTGGCGCGGCGCCGTGTCGACGAGGATCAGGCGGTGGACTTCGTTCGGGTGGTCCAGCGTGTACTGCAGGGCGATCATGCCGCCCATGCCATGACCGACCAGCGTCGGGTACGTCAGGCCGCTGGTCCGCAGGAACTGGCCCAGGCGTTCGGCCTCCGACTCCACGGTCGGGTCCATCACCGGTTGCGTCTTGCCATGTCCCGCCAATTCGAAGTTGCCGACCTTGAAGGTGCCCATGAGGTAGGGGACCAGACCGTCCCATTCGCTGGCTGCCCCGCCCAGGCCGTGGATGAGCACCATCTCGAAGCGGGGGTCGGTCCCGGTCTTCAGCTGCGGCAGTCGCCCCCTGGGTGCCAGGGGCGGCGGCGGGTTGTTCGCCGATTGGGCGGCACCCGGGGCAGCGTCCAGCAGACCGGCCAGGAACAGGGCGATGACGGCGGCTACCAGCAGAGGCAGCCGGCGCGCGGTACGCGGGTTCATGCGGGTTCCTTTCGCGGCGTGGCCGAAACCGTGTATACATCGCCGTCACGGGCCTGTTCCACCGGCCCGGCGAACTGCCGTCCGACCAGCGCCGACAGGTCCAGCGCCGCCGCATTGGGGTACTGGTGCGTCAGGACGACACGGCCGGGCGAGGCCGCGGCGCACACGGCACCCGCTTGCGTCGGGTTCAGGTGTCCGGGCACGTCCCACTCGTCGGTGGTCGAGCATTCCAGGACCAACAGGTCGCAGCCAAGTGCCGCTTCGCGCAAGCCTGGGCAGTCGCCCGTGTCGCCGGAGTAGACCAGCGAGCGGCCCGCCGCATCGCGGAACCGCCAGCCCAGGGCCACCTCCGACAGCCGGTCCTGGGCGTGCGAGACGGCGAACGGCGCGGCGCTGGCACCGCCTTCGCCCAAGGGCAGGACGTCGCCCGGCCGCACCTCGGTCACGTCGAGCCGGCGCTTGCGCGGGTGGAGCCATGATCCGTAGATGCCCCGCAGCTGATCCAGCAGGCGGGCCAGCCCGGGCGGGCCGAACAGGCGCAAGGGCGCTTCGCTGGCCGGCAGCGGCGAGTGCAGGGCGAACAGGAGAGCCACCAGGTCGCCGCTGTGGTCCGGGTGCAGGTGCGACAGCAGGACGGTCTCGATGGCGTCGACGCCGCCGGGCGCGTCGCCGCAGCGCACCAGGCGCACCAGCGCGCCGGGGCCCGGGTCCATGAGCAGGCTGGTCCCGTCGACCGTCACCCAGTAGGCCGCCGGCGTGTGCGTGGGGTGGGCACGGCGCCGCCGGCACCCAGGATGCGGATGCGGATCATGGCGCCAATGCAACAGCAAACCGGCGGTGCGTCAAGCCGCCGATCGCGCGGCGGCCGCGGCCCGGGCGGCGGCGGGAATCTCCGGCCCGGCCCGGTGTAAGAGGAGCCCGAAGCTGGACAGCCCCCGGGAGGGTCCTTATCATGCGGCGGACCCCCGGAAACGGACTCTTGGACCGCGGATCCCCCGTTTGTGGATCCGGACCGGCCGCGGACGCGGCCCAGAGGAATCCCATGACCCTGCGTCGGCGACCTCCGCTCGCGATTGCTGGCCGGCTGGCCGCGTTGAGCCTGCTGGCGGCGTGGGGCGTTGCCGCGCCGCCCGCCTCGGCGCAGGCCCCGGCCCGTATCGACACCCTGGCCGACGGCACCCGGTCGTTCCACTACGACGACCAGCAGGTGTCGGCCGAAGAGAAGATCGCGCTGCTGAACGCCAAGCTGGTGAAGAACCCTGCCGACGGGCGCTCGTGGAACGACCTGGGCGTACTGCTGGCCGGCAAGGAGGACTATCCGGCGGCCCGCGACGCCTTCATCCGCGCGGTCCAGTGCGAACGGACGAACGGCGACTACCACCGCAACCTGGGCCTGGTATTCTCGCGCCTGGACATGCACGACATGGCCGTGGCCGAACTTGGCGAGTACCGGAGGTTCGACCAGTTCGGCGGACTCGACTACTGGCGGCTGATCGGCAGCGCCCAGCGCAAGGCCGGCCAGGCCGACGATGCGCGTCGCACCTACCGCGAGGGATTGGCGGAGCTTCAGCCGCCGGTCGGCGAGACCTTTCGCGTCGTGCAGTCGCTGTTCGAACTGGAGACCGAAGCGGCGGACGAGCAGGCGGTGCGCGACCTGCTGGCCGAGCAGACGCCGGCTGCGCGCGCCTTCCTGGACGGCTTGAAGGAGAAGGAGCAGCCCGAGGCCGAGGACGGCTGGCGCGAAGCCTCCGCGGTGGTGAACCACCGTGTGGGGCTGCTGGTGGACGACGGCAAGCTGCTGGAGCAGTCGGGTCTGGACGCCGAAGCCGTGGCGCTCTACCAGGAAGCCTACCGGCTGACGCCCGAGCGTCCGGACGTGCTGCCACGCCTGGTCGACGTCTTCCTGAAGCTGGGGCGCGCCGACGAGGCCACCGCGGCCGCGGTGCAGGCGCAGACCGATCACCCGGGGTGGACCGGAACGTGGATCGCCACAGGCAAGGTCCATGAGAAGGAGAACCGCCTGCAGGAGGCGCTGGACGCCTACAGTCGGGCCTGGGAGATCGAGAAGCTCGAGGATCTGCGCGTGGCCATCGGCAACCTCCACATCCGGCTGGGCAACGATGACCAGGCCGCCGAATGGCTGCGCGCCGGTGTCACCCCCGACACCAAGCCCGAGGTGGTCTACAACTATGCGGTGAGCCTGATGCGCGGCGAGAAGTGGCTGGCGGCGATCCCGCCGCTGCGCACGGTCACGCGCGAGCGCCCCGAGATGCCGCAGGCCTGGATGGCGCTGGCGCAGTGCCTGCAGGCCAGCGGCCGCCACGCCGAGGCCGTCGAGCCGTTCGAGCAGGCCCTGCTCCTGCAGCCGGACGCCAAGACCGCGTTCCTGCTGGCCAGCGCGGCGCAGAAAGCCGGCAATGCGGAGAAGGCCGTCGAGGCCTACCTGCAGGCGCTGGCCCTCGACCCAAAGTACGTCAAGGCGCAGTACAACCTGGCCCTGGCCTACATGGACCTGAAGAAGTACGACGAGGCCGTGGTCGCGTTCGATGGCCTGATCAGTCTGGAAGGGCCCACATACCGGGCCCACAACAACCAGGGGCTGTCGTACTTCTATCTGGGCAAGTACGACCAGGCGCTCGAGGGGTTTCGAGACGGCGCTCGATCTCGAGAAGTCCGCAGCGGTGATGAACAACATCGGCATGACCCTGGACAAGCTGGGCAACAAGAAGGAAGCGGTCGCCTGGTACCAGAAAGCGAAGGACTTCGAACGTGGCCAGAAGAAGTAGCCCAGGCGTGCCGGCCGCCGTCGTGCTGGTTCTAGGGCTTGCCGCCGGGCTGGCCGGCGCGCTGCCGGCCGCGGCCCAGCTGCACGCCAGCCAGTTGCCGCCGCTGACGTTTGAGGGGCCGTACCCGCGCGCCTCGGAGCCGCTGATCGGGAGGGTGGGCTTTCCCGACCACCTGCACGAGTACCACTGGGGCGGCTGGACGCCCGAGACCGGGCCGGACGGCCAGCCGGTCGGCCCGGGCTCGCTGTGCCAGGCGCGCCAGCCGCTGCCGCGTGAGGGGCTGGTCATCGAGCCGGATACCAAGCGCTGCGGGCCCTGGGTCCTGCATCACCACCCCGGCTATGCCGACTGCGACATGCTGCCGTGCGTCGAGTTGCTGGAGTGGGCGCGCGCGCGGATGTGGAATCTGGTGGGCTTCGCCGCGCGCGACACGCTGCACATCGAGAACCCGAACTCGTCGGCGCACTACCTGGAGTTGACGGGACAGGGCGTGTGGCGGCTCTATCAGCTGGACGGCAACCGCGCGGTGATCGAGCCGTTTGCCGTCCTGCTGGCCCGCAACCTGGACGGCCACGGCGCCTTCATGCTGGCCATCGACTGGATCCTCCGGCAGAACCTGCCCCAGCCGCTGCCGCTATGGCTGCACCAGGGGCTGGTCGAGTACCTGGGTGAGGACGGCATCCACCTGGCCGACTACATGGCCGAATTCCGCGCGAAGGGACCGGTCCTGATGGGGCCGGCCGAGATCGACGCCATCCTGGCGGCGCCGCTGGACCCGGACCAGGGGCGCGACCGCGAGCGGTTCCGCAAGGCCTGCTACAACGCCTTCCTGATGACGTGGCAGCTGGTGGAGTACGAGGGTGGCATGCACGCCCTGCGGGACTTCCTGGGGCAGGCTGCGGCCGGAATCCCCCTCGACCAGGCTGCGCGCAGCGTGTACGGTCAGGACCTGGCGGGGCTGGCCGCCTTCCTGGATCCGCTGGTGGGCGGCGAGCCGGCCGGCGGCCTGGTCTTCAACGCCAACCCGCACCGCCAGCCGTAGGCACCACCGAACGACAAGGAACCACGACGCCATGAATGCGCCTGCCGCGCCGCGTGTCCGTTTCGCCCCCAGCCCCACGGGCCACCTGCACGTGGGTGGGGCCCGCACCGCCCTGTTCAACTGGCTGTACGCCCGCAGCCAGGGCGGCACGTTCATCCTGCGCATCGAGGACACCGACCAGGAGCGCAGCACCGAGGCCTCCTACGCGGCCATCCTGCGGGGCATGGAGTGGCTGGGCCTCGAGTGGGACGAGGGGCCCGGCAAGGGCGGCCCCTGCGGCCCGTACCTGCAGTCCGAGCGGCTGGACACCTACCGCGACCACCTGCGCCGGCTGGCCGACCAGGGCAGGGCCTACCGCTGCTTCTGCACGGGCGCCGACCTGGAGGCGCGCGAGAAGGCCGTCACCGAGGCGGGCGGGCAGTGGGAGGGCTACGACGGCAAGTGCCGCGCGTTGTCGGCGGACGCGTCCGCGACGCTGGCCGCCGCGGGCACGCCGCACGCCTGGCGCCTGCACACGCCGGCCGAGGGCGTCACCTTCTGGTACGACCTGGTGGTGGGCAAGCGCGAGTTCCAGAACGCGGTGCTGGTGGACCGCGTGATCGTCAAGGCCGACGGCTTCCCCACCTACCAGTTCGCCTGCGTGGTGGACGACCAGCTGATGGGCATCACGCACGTGCTGCGCGGCGACGACCACGTGAGCAACACGCCGTTCCAGATCCTGATCTACGACGCCTTCGGTTGGACGCCGCCGAAGTTCGGGCACCTGCCGATGATCCTGGGCCCGGACCGCAAGCGCCTGAGCAAGCGCCACGGCGCCACCAGCGTCGAGGAGTTCCGCGACCAGGGGATCCTGCCCGACGCGATGATCAACTACCTGGCGCTGCTGGGCTGGTCGATCGGCGCCGGCGGCGACGAGGTGCTGGAGACCGCGGCGCTGGTCAAAAGTTCAGCCTCAAGAAAATCAACAGCGCGCCGGCGGCTTTCGACTACGACAAGCTGGCGCACATCAACGGCGAGCACATCAAGCGGCTGTCGCCGGAGCAGCGGCTGCGCTGGCGCGGCCGATCATCGCCGGGCGCGGCTGGGCCTGGGACGCGGCCTGGCTGGTGGCGGGTGCTGACAGCGCGGACGCGTACCTGGCGCGCGTGCTGGCCACCCTCGGCAACCGGTTCAGCAGCCTGGTGACCCTGCCCGAGCGCGTGGGCTTCTTCTACGGCGAGGACTACCCGCGCGAGCAGGCCGACTGGGACGAGCACGTGGCCCCGGCCGCGGCCCGCGAGCGGCTGGCGGCCCTGGCCACGGAGCTGGAGGCGGCGCTGCCGGCCGGTCAGGCGCACGCGGCCGCCGCGTTCGAGCAGGTGGTGCGCGCCACGGCCGACAAGCTGGGCGTGCCGGCCGGCGACCTGATCCACCCCTGCCGGGTGGCGCTGACCGGGCAGTCGCGCAGCGCGGGCATCTTCGAGGTGATGGAGCTGGTGGGCGCGCCGCGCGTGCTGGCGCGGTTGCGGCGGGCGGCAACGGGCTGGGAGGCGGGCCACGAAGAAGGAAGCCGGCATCCTCGGGCGCTACCTGCTGGTCTGGGCCGTGACGCTAGTGGCCCTGCTGCTGGCCGCGCTGGCGCTGCCCGGCTTCTCCCTGGATCGCTCCCATCCGCACTGGTGGCTGGGCGTCCTGGTGCTGCCGCTCTGGTTGTCGCTCCTGCTGCTGGTGATGCGGCCGCTGCTGCTGCTGCTGACCCTGCCCCTGAACAGCCTGACCCTGGGCCTGCCCACGCTGTTCTTCAACGGCCTGATCCTGTGGACCAGTTCGCTGGGCTCGTGGACGCTGGTGATCGACGGCTTCGACCAGGCGCTGCTGGGCTCGTTCATCATCACCGCCGTCTCGGCCGCGCTGACCGGCTGGCTGGGCGTGGATGAGGCCTACCCGTTCTACCAGTCGCTGCTGTACCGAATCGGCCGCCGCTTCGGACCGCGTAGCGAGCGCCCGCCCGCGCGCGGGCTGCTGATCCTGCAGGTGGACGGCCTGTCGCGCGCCAGCCTGCGCCGCGCCCCTGGCGCGCGGCCGCATGCCGGCGGTCTCGGCGATGCTGGCCCGCGGCACGCACAGGCTGAACGTGTGGCACTGCGGCATCCCCTCGAATACGCCGGCGGTGCAGGCCGGCTTCTTCTACGGCGACCGCGACAACGTGCCGGGCTACCGTTGGTACGACCGCCGCGAGCAGCGCTTGCGCGTGGTCAGCCAGCCGGACGACCTGCGGCGCCTGGAGCGCATGGTGGCCGTCGGCAACCGGCCGCTGCTGGAGGGCGGCAGCTGCATCAACACGTTCATGTCCGGCGGGGCGGCCAAGCGGCTGATGGCGGTCAGCGCGCTGGGTGAGCGCTCGGCGCCGCGCCGCCTGGGGGAGAACGCCGACTTCAACCTCTTCTTCCTGAGCCCCACGGACCTGACCAAGGCCGTGCTGGCGGCCGCCTGGGACTTCCTGGCCGGCTTCGCCTTCGCGATGGCGGGTCGCTTCGACCGCGTGCGGCCGCGGCTGCGCTACACGCCGCGGCGCGCGGCCCAGCGGGCGGTGGCCAACGCGTTCCTGCGCGAGGTGTCGTTCTTCTGGCTGAAGCAGGACATGGTGCGCGGGGTGCCGGTGATCTACTCGAACTTCGTCGGCTATGACGAGGTGGCGCACCACTCGGGCCCCGACACGGTCGAGGCGCAGCTGACGCTGTCGGCCTTCGACCGCAAGCTGCGCATCCTGGGCCGGCGCGCGCGACGCCGCGCGCCCATCCGCTACGACATCATGCTGCTGTCGGACCACGGGCAGACGCCCAGCGTGCCGTTCCGGCTGCTCTACGGGCAGACGCTGGAGGAGATGCTGGCAGGCCTGCTGGCCGGCGATGCCGCGGACGGTCCCGTCGTGCGGCGCGCGTTCAGTCCGGACACGAGCTACACGCTGTCGTTGCTGGCGGGGCTGGAGGAAGTCGACGAGCGGCAGCTGGGCTGGCTGGCGCGGCGCAGCCGAAGCGCGCTGTCGCGCCTGGCCCACGCTCGGCCCGGCGAAGCGGACGAGGCGGGCGGCGCGGGCGGCGCGCCCGTGGTGGTCTGCGTGTCGGGCTCGTTGGCGCACATCTACTTCACCGGCAACCGCGACCCGCAGTTCCTGGAGGACGTGATTGCACTGTACCCGGGCCTGGTCGAGAGCCTGGCCCGCCACCCGGGCATCGGCTTCGTGGCGGCGCGCCGCCGCTTCGGCGACGCGATGGCCATCTGCGACGACGGCATCCGCAACCTGCTGACCGGCCAGCGCTCGGGCAGCCGCGACCCGCTGGCTCCGTACGCGCGGCGCGAGCTATGGGCCGGCGAGCTGGCGCGCCTGGTCGGCTACCCCGACACGGGCGACCTGGTGGTCAACGGCGCCTGGCTGCCCGACTGGCGCGGCGGCGGCGGGCGCATTGTGGTCATGGAGGACCAGGCCAGCTCGCACGGCGGGCTGGGCGGGCGCCAGACCGAGCCCTTCGTGGTGCTGCCCACCGCGTGGCACGTCGGCAGGGAGGACCTGACATCGCCCGAGGCCCTGCACCGGCTGGTCAGCCGCGAGCTGGAGCGGTACCGCCAGGCCGGGCCGGGCGGCGGGGCCGCGGGGCGGGGGCGGCGCTGAGCGGCGGGGTTCCTTATCCGCTTGCGCCGGCGCAAGTTCGGGGGCCGCGCGCGTGGCCGACCGGGAACCAGGATACGGATTGCGGCGTATCATCCCCTTCTTGCCTTCGCGGAAGGCGGACCGTATATTGGCGCGTCGATTGCCCGGTCGTCCAATGGCAGGACAGCTGACTCTGGATCAGTCGATGGGGTTCGAGTCCTCCCCGGGCAACCACACTTGCCAATGATTTCGGGCCGGAATATATTCCGGGTCGCCGAATTTAGTGGCCCCTTCGTCTAGTGGCCTAGGACGCCGCCCTCTCACGGCGGTAACACGGGTTCGAGTCCCGTAGGGGCTACCAAATGTGACAGTGTACGAACCGCAGGGAACTGCGCGAGGCGGTACCGCACCGCGAACGTACACCGGTTCTGAAAGAGCACCTTTTCCACCGCAAGGCGGGGAAGGTGCTCTCTTGCGTTTGGGATGTTCTTGCGTTGGTGGATCAGCATTCAAGCCAGCGCGCCACCGGCTGCATCAGGAACTCCTCCACGGGCAGCTGCGCATCGCCGACCACCAGCGTGCGTCGGGGCCGGAACAACTGCTCGAAGGCCAGCAGACCCGGTGGTCCGGCGGGCGCGCGCCCGCTCTTGACCTCGATGGCCGTGATTTCGCGGTTGCTGCGCACGATGAAGTCCACTTCGCGGGAGCTCTCCCGCCAGTAGAAGAGCTCACACTCGCCGGCGGCGGCGGCATTGGCCAGGTGGGCGCCGACCGCCGATTCGACCAGGCGACCGCGGAACTCGCGGTCAGCCAGCGCCGCCTCGGGCGTCAGGCCCGAGGTCGCCGTCATCAGCGCCGTGTTCATCACCTGCAGCTTGGGACTCGATCCGCGTCGGCGCACGGCTTCCCCGGCGAACTTCTCCAGCCCGCGCACCATGCCGACGCCTGCCAGCAGGTCCAGGTAATGGGCCAGGGTCGTGGTGTTGCCGGCATCCTGCAGCTGTCCGATCATCTTGTTGTAGGACAGGATCTGTCCCGAGTACCGGCAGCTGAGATCGAAAAATCGTCGCAGCAACGCCGGCTTGTCGACGCGCGTGGGCAATAGGACGTCGCGGGAAATCGTCGTCTCGATCAATGCCTCGAGTACATACAGGCGCCAGCGCGCCGGGTCGTGGCGCAGTGACATGGCGCCGGGATAGGCGCCGAAATAGAGGAATTCATCCAGCGTCAATCCGAATGCCGCGCGCATTTCGCCATAAGACCAATGCTGGACCTGCAGTGTCTCGAAGCGACCGGTGAGGCTCTCGGTCAGCCCGCGCTGGACCAGCAGTGGCGCCGAACCCAGAAGCACCACCTGAAGGCGCGTCGCAGTTCGCGTATCCTCGTCCCATAGGCGTTTGGTGACTTCGGCCCAGCCGTCCACCTTCTGGATTTCATCGACGATCAGGACCGCGCCGTCCGACTCGTTGCTGCGCGCCAGCCGGCGCGCCTCATCCCACTGCGCATGCAGCCAGGCAGCGTTGCGCAATGTCGGTTCGTCTGCCGAGGCGTAAATGCCGGGTCGTCCGAGTGTGTCGAGGACCTGGCCCACCATCGTTGTCTTGCCCACCTGGCGGGCGCCGGTGACGACCTGGATGAAGTGCCGGGGCTCGCGCAGACGACCTGCAAGATCGTCGGCGCGCTGGCGGCGGAAAGGAGTGTCTTTCGATTTGCTCTCCATGGTGAGATATTATACTCAACAAATTGAGTAAATCAAGATCAGTTCTCCAATGCGCTGTTGGGCAATCGGTTACGTCCGAGCCGCCCCGTTGTGCCTCCCAATTACTCCATCGGCCAAGGGATCTCACCATTCGGTACGGCCAACCGTCGATTCATATTGGCAGCCGGAACCGGTGTGCCTTCCAGCAATTCCTTCGGGCAACAGGGGCTCCAGTCCGCTTCCGCGTGCCAAAATGCGCACACTGGCCCTTGGGCGGCCTTCTGCGGCACGGACGGATCCCGCGCCAAGCAGAAGAACGGCCCGCGTCAACGGGCCTTGGGGGGCTCTCTGGCTGTGGTTCGTGCACTGTAGAGGGGCCACCGGATGTGACAGTGCACGAATCGCAGAGGAACTGCGGACGCGGCACGACACCGCGTACGTGCACCAGTCCTGAAAGAGCGCCTTCTTCGCCCGCCGGCGGGGAAGGTGCTCTGCTTTCACGCCGGGAAGTGCGTCCGCCGCCGCCGCCGCCCGCATCTTCAGGGCAGCGAACCGACCCCGACAATCAACTGCCGTCAACTCCCGAGCCGCACCACCACACCCTATTCCCCAGGGGGTCCGATCAACGCCGACCACGCGGACACGCGAGCCGACTTCACAGAAGAACTCCTGCGACCACACCGCGGTGGCATCGGCATCCTTGACGAATGGCGCGACGTCCTGCCGGGCGGACGCAACCTTGAGGGCGTGCGTTCTCTGCAGCAGCCGCTCGCGGAAGAGATCCTCGGACAGCACGCTGTCGCTGGCAAGGTGTCCGCTCTGGCGCATACGGGTCGCCAGGTGCGCAAGATCCAATGGGATTCCCCTGGCAACGAACCAGACGAGATCGTACCAGTCACGCCCCTTGACCCGGGATCGCCACTGGCGGCACAGCACGGCGTGCATCTTGCCGGCAAACAGGCACGGCGGCGTGAAGGTGCGCACGGAAAATGGAATGGGCTGCAACAGGAAGCGCGATTCCGTCGCGAAGCCACCGGGCGGATCGGTGTCGACTTCGAGTCGGATCCTCAGGAGACGGCCTCTGGGAATGGCCTTGACGATCTCCTCATCCGTGGCGACAACCAGCACCTCCCGATAGGTGTCGGCCTTCAGGAAAGCCGAATGCACCGCGCTGGGGCGCGCCTTTTCCTTTCTCTGGACGCTGACCGTGAAGCCGAATGCCTGCAACTCCCTCTCCAGCGCACGGCCGTACGCACCCAGATCGAAATCCGGCGTCGCGGCCAGCAGGGAGAAGTCCATGTCCTCGGAATAGCGGTCCAGGCCATGCAGGACCCGCAACGATGTTCCACCATAGAAGGCGGCGGCCTCGAAGAACTTGCTCCGCCACAGGCCGAGCAGGACGATCTCCTGCATGATTTCGCGCAACGCATTGGTGTAATCGATGGCAGTCCGGCAGTTGTATCGGGCCATCATGGCGGCTACTGCTTCATGCATGGGCTCGACCTCCTCCATGATCCTGCAGGCGCTCGACCACCGACGCCAGAAGGCGGATCCTCCTGGAGCGGTAGCGTCCGGCGTAGTCCCTGAGCAGATCCGCCCGCAGGGAGCGGATGCCCGCCGGGTCGATCCTCAGGTTCTCATCCAGGTAGGCCCGGATGTCGCCCTGCGTGCGCAAGGCCACCTTGTCGGCATGCAGCTTGTCGGCCAGGGCCTTTTCGGGCACCGCCAGCAGATACGCCCGTCCCCGTTCGACCTCGACCCTTTCCACGCCGGCCCTGAACGCCGCCAACGGCACCGCGCGATAGGTGAAGCGGCCGATAGGGGTGGAGAATTCCCGGCGTCCTGTTGACGGTAACGGACGTCACCGCCTCGACGCGTTCGGGAATGAGACCGTGATGCTGAAGGGCATACTCGAGGGAAACGTAGGATGGGCCGTAGATCAGATTGGCCAGGATCTCCACGTGGACCGGAGCGCGCCGATAGGCTTCGCCGAAAACGTACAGGCCCTTCTTGACGCGGATGATCGTGCCTTGACTCAAGAGCCTTGTGATGCGATCGCGGGGCTCCGGTAGTCGCTCAGGGCGGTCAACAGGATCTGGTAGTCGAATTCCTCGTAGGGAATCCGGAGCGCGAGGGGTTCGTTGGACATGGGGCCTGCTCCGCGATTCGATGTCCCTGGGATGGCCTTGCCTGTGCTGTGAATGGCATGTATGTCGACGTATCGTCGACTTACTATGTATTTGTAGCACATTCTTGAGATCCGTCAATGCCCCAACAGGCGCATCGTTCGAACGAGCGGGCTGCCGGTCGGCAGCGGGCACCGGGGTCGGCAGGTTGACGACCCGACGGTCACGGTCGGCCATGGGCGCAAGGCCGACGGGATCCTCGGGTGCGACACTACGATGCTGGCCGTCATGAGGTCATCTGGAACGGCGGCGACGATGCCGGCCGCCAGTTGGCCTCCGGCATCTACTTCTGCTGCCTCAAGGCAGGGGGTTCCCTGAGAATGAGACGATCGTGCTGTTGCAATGGTCCGCGTCCTTTTCCGACTTCTTCGATCCGGCCGCCAAGCCCAGCGAGGTTTGGCGGCCGGCCTCCCTGGTGGAGGCGGTATGGTCTAGGTCGGCGCCGGGCTGCCGTTTCTGGCGTTGGGCATTGTCAGCTTTCGCCCCATAGTCGTCCCCGGCTTCGCGGCAAAGGGAGCGAGGCACCATCGCGCGACGGGTTGCACCCGTTCTTGGCGCGATCGGTGTTGGCTGGATCCGGAGGCCGGTCAATCTTCGTGTTCGCAATCTTCCCATACCCTCATCACGATGCTGTAGGATCCGTATGGGTGTTCGGCGCGCGGGCGCCGGAACCGGCCACTTTCCGGCTGGTCATAGCTGCCCGCACGGTAGCGCCGAAGCAGACGAAGGGGAGCTCATGCGATTCCTTCGAGTGTCGAGAATCTGTTGTCTGGGCTGTTCTATCGTTGTGGCCGCACTGCTAGGTAGTTCACGCATGGCAGTGGGCGGCACGTTGACCGTCCGGTGGCTGGGCTCTCCGGAATCGTCGCCGAACCTGGTGCCTCCCGCCGGACACTTCGTCGGCCATTTCGCCAATCCGGTCGCGTGGGCGACCGACATCGACAACAGTTTCTACCTCTTGGGGCACACGTTCGACCCGACCGTCGAGGTGCCGGACTGCACCGAGGGCTTTCGGGTGTTGTCGTACCACCTCGTGCTCGCCAAGACGGATGCCGCACCCTGGACGGCGGACCCTATGATGACTCTGACCGACGGCTGGAGCCTGGACCTCATCCCGCCGGGAACGACGTGTCAGTCGCCACCTTCGGGCGCCTATGGTCCGCGCTATGCCACCGGCTGGTACTGCGGCACGTCGTCCAGCTCATGGACTTCGGATGTCAATCTCGCGGGCTTCTACGAGCTTGTATTCAGCGATCTGCCTGACGGCGGCTGTGTGTCGGCCGACTATTCACACGTCATGAACGTGGTCCCCTGGACCTTTTCCCTCCGAGTTGTGGGGAGTCGGGTCTTCCCGGCGGTTGACGAGGTGCCCGGGCACTGCCCCGACCACAGGGCGACTCCGAACATGGGCTACCTGTGGTGGTTTGAATTCGTGGCGCCCGGCAACATCATCATGTGGGCCGATGTTACCTGCTGCGAGCCGGCGGTCGGCACGATCCCGCAGAAGTGGGGGAGCTTGAAGGCAGCCTGGCGCTGATGAACGCCACTGGCTCATGCGTCCGCCTGGCGGTGGCTCGGCATCCGGCCTTGGCGGAACGTTGTTGCGTGCGTGCGGTTCTGGTATGTTCGGCTCACCGTAACCGCAACGGGCGCAAGGCCAACGGAGTTTGTGGGGAGGCATTGTGAAGCCGCGTGCGGAAGTAGGGAGAGGACGATGAGCCAGCGTCGAGCGCCGATGATGGTTCCCATATTCCTGTTGGCGGTCACGTCCGCATCCGCCCGGAGCGACAGCGTTGCAGCCGCGCCCGATGCGTATGCGGGCACCGTGGTGGTCATCGACGTGCCGGCGCCTTCGCTGGCCGGGAGCTCGCTGGGGATGCCGCCGACCGAGCGTGCGGTCGTCTACCTTCCGCCATCGTACGCGGCTGATGCTGAGAAGCGCTATCCGGTGGTCTACTACCTCACCGGCTTCGCGGACCAGATCTTCCTCTACAGCTTCGTGCCCTACTATCAGGGCTTCCTGCTGCAGGAGGCCATGGACAGGCTGATCGGTCAGGGGGAGATCGGGGAGATGATCGTGATCATCCCCAACGGGTTGACGCCATTCGGTGGGTCCTTCTACGTCAACTCCCCGGTCAACGGCAACTGGGAGGATTTCATCGCCCGCGACCTTGTCGGCTACGTCGACGCCGCCTTCCGTACTGTCGCGGTTCCGCGGGCGCGGGCCATTGCCGGCCATTCCATGGGCGGATTCGGCGCCCTGAACCTGGCCATGCGCCATCCCGACACCTTCGCGGCCGTCTACGCGCTATCCCCGGGTCTGGCCGCTCCCGGTGGTCTGGAGACCCATCCCAGCTTCGCGGACGACGCCGTCCGTCAACGTGTCCGCGATCTCCTGGACCGCGCCGACGCCATGGACAGTTGCATGAGCAAGGTCACGCTCCTGACCCAGGCGAGCTACTGGAACCAGATCTACGACACCCTCCCTCTATTCGCGGTGGCGTACATGGCGGCCTTCGCAACGGACTCTGCGGGGAGCGGTTCCGGCCTGGACTACCCCTACCGCCGGCAGGGAGACAACTTCGTGAAGGACCCGGTCGCTTGGGACAGATTCGAGCGAGGATTCGGCGGGTGGGACGAGAAGATCCCGCAGAATCTGGACAACCTGCGGAGGCTGTCGGCCATTACCATCGATGTTGGCGAGAACGACGCGCACGCCTGGATCCCCGCGGGCTGCCGCTACGTCTCCGGAGCTTCTGACGAAGGCCGGAGTGACCAACCAGTTGGTCGTGTTTCCCGGCGGCCACGAGGACCGACTGCGGGAGCGCCTGGAGACCGCGCTGTTGCCCGCCCTTTCCCGCTGTTTTGCAGGACAGCGGTGACGTCCCGGCGTGTCCTTTCCGTTGGATCGAACGGGCAAGAGCGCGCACCGTTCGCAGCTGCCGCCCGCCACTTCGCGACGGCCACCGAGGCCGCCGAGGGGGACCTTGGCGCCCCGGTCGGGCGGTGCGGCGCGTTCCCGGCTCCGTGCCCCAGAACACGCACACTGGTCCCGGTGGGGTTTCCTGCGGCTCTTTCGGTTCCAGCCTCGAGCGGAATAACGGCCCGCGTCAGCGGGCCCTGGCGGCCTCTCCGTTGGTGGCTCGTACACTGGAAACCAGGGGCCGCCAATTGAAGATCTCCCCTTTCGGATGGTAGGAGAGATTTCCTTTGCAGACGAGTCGATGAGGTCGCAGGGCACGTGGGCGCCATCAGGCATACCGTGGGCAGCGACGGGACTTGACAGTACCGGTGACTCTGACAAGGCCGGTGGCGTAGTTGGGTGCGACAAGACGGCGTTCGGAGAGTGAACGGTCTATGATCGGCGCACCGAAAAGGTGCCCGGCATGACCCGGGCACTCTTCACACAGGATGGCGGCACGCCCCGGATTACCGGAACAACGATTTCGCAGACCCCAGCTGGCGTTCTCAAGACCGACCGGTGCCTCGCAGCAGTCCGTTTCCGCGAAGATGTACGGGTCGCCCTGCAGCCCGAAGGTCCCCATGTCGGTCCACACACCCCCGAAGAAGGCGAAATACGAATGGCAGTTCAGAATGCCGTTGCCGTCCAGGACCGGGCCAACAAAGCCGGTGCCGATGTTGGAGGTAGTGAAGATCAAGAAGTAGGGGCGGCCCGTTTCGATGCAGGGGGCTGCCCAATTCGCGCTGATGGCGTAGCTGCCGATCGCTGTGATACCAGACACTTCGGTCCAGCCGCTTGTAGCCTGCTGCAAGCCTGGCCTGTAGCAACCGCCCCCGTCGTCGATGACGTCAGCGATCGCGGCCGACACCCGCAGCGTTGCCCCGGGTTCCAAGTGCAGCAGCATTCTCACGCGCGAGAAAGTGAAGCCAAGATCGCAGGTCGGGCAGTCGGCCGGATCGATCAGCACCGCGTAAGAACGGCTGGCCGAGCTGCTGACCAGGACGCCCCAGCCAGGCGGAATGTGTGGATTGCCCAGAATGCAGGCGAAGCTGGACGAAGCCGGGCTGTACTCCTCAATCGTGACGACCGGGCGGTCGTCGACCGGAGCCGGGACGGCGAAGCCCATGACCGGCAACAGCAGCAGAGCGGCGATAGCCAGCGTCTTCATGTTCCGATCCTCCTTGTTGAATCCATGAATGGGCGGCCCCGACGAATTCCCAGACGGGTAGCGGACCGCCTTTCAGGGGCTGCAAGCAGCCTCCCACCTGTGCGGATCGTACCAGACTGGCCGATGCGCTCGCAATGGGCCCTGTGGGCCGATCGCGGCTGATGGCCGAACCCATGCCGCGGGTGACCATTCCGGTGCGGTGGTCGCCATGGCTGCAACCAGTTGCAGAATGCGTCACTAATTTCCCACCGCAGTAAATGCCTATCGGAATTTCTCTGCGTCGCAAGCTGCAACGGACTCACGGAAGAAAAACGTGAGCAGGTGGCTGTGGGGCATCGGCGCGCGGCGCTCCGAAAGGGCTGGTCGCAGCACCGGACGCAATGCCGGCTCATCGCATGGGAGTGACGGTGCGGTTTGACATTGCCGTCGCTTGGACCGTAAAGTCATGAGGCTCCGACACCAGGGCTTTGTTTCGATTCCGATGCTCGGCGCGAAGGGAGACTCCATGTTGTCACGAAGCGTATCGCTGCTGATCCTGCTGCCGGCGATCGCCACCGCGCAGCAGATCGACGCCACCTGGGTGGGCGAGTTGGTTGGCCCGGCCCAGACGGCCTGTGTCCTCGTCGTTCCCGGCGGCGCGGGGAATCCGCTGGCTGAGGCACGCACGCCGACGGGCGAGCCGATCGACGCCACGATTTCCGCGATTCTCGTCGACAGCTCCTGGAATCCCGTGGGGAACTTCCACCGGATGGATACCTGGATCGAGTTTCCTGCCGGGTCCGGGACGATCAACCGCTGCGGGCCCTACCCGGGTCGGACGTTCGTGATGGATACCCACACGGATGCGCTTGGCCGAACCGGTGTGGCCTTGCCCTGGCGGCCGGCGGGTGGAGCGAGGGACCGGTCGTCTTCAAGGTGAACGACAATCCGGCCGAGACGCCGGCGCATGACATCTGGCCGTTGTTGCGCTGCAGGTCAACAGCCCGGACATCAACGGCGATCGCGTGGTCAATCTGGCCGACATCGCCCTCTTCGCCGGTGACTACGCCGGGCCGTTCCACATGCGCAGCGATCTGCACCGGGACGGCGTCTTGAACCTGTCCGATATCGCCATTGTCGCCCTTCATATGGGCGCCGAATGCCAGTAGCGCACGTCCGGCTGCAGCCGGCGTCAGGATCTTGTCGCACTCGGGAATCTCCCCCTCCGGTTGGAGGGGGAGATCTTTTTCGCCGGGCCGCCCTACTTCAGGAGCACCAGCTTCCCGACCCGGGCAGCCCCTGCCGCCTCGACGCGCAGGAAGTACACGCCGCTGGCCAGCAGTTGCCCGTCGTCGTCCCTGCCATCCCAGACGACGCGGTGCGTGCCGGCATCTTTCCGCCCCTCGGCAAGAACGCGCACCTGCCTGCCGCGCGCATCGAAGACTCCCAGACGCACGGGCCCCTCGGCCGGCATCACGTATTCGACCGTGGTCTGCGGGTTGAACGGGTTGGGGTAGCTCCGGGCCGCGATGAGGGCGCCGGGCACGGCGCCCTCGTCGACACTCGACGGGTACACCCGCTCCACGTCGATGTAGTTCAGGCTGAACAGCCAGCCTGTCTTGTCCGTGTCGGAGTCGAAGTCGAACCGCATGATGTGCGTGCCGGCGGCCAGCGGCACGGCCTCGACGCGCTTCGGCGTCCAGAACTGGAAGCCGCCGGTGGACGGCACCGGCCGCTTCCCGCTCACGTCCTCGTTGTCGATGGACAGCGTGAAGTTGCCGAAGCCCGGCACCGTCGCCACGTAGGGGATGACGTCGTAGTACCCCGCCTCGGCCACGGAGAACGTGTACTCGAGCCACTCGCCCGCGACGATCCAGTACACGTCGTAGCCGCCGCCGGCGGCGCCCTCCAGGTCGACGCCCTCGGTCGGCCGGTAGACCAGCCCGATGTTGTTGGCATTCACGTCGTGGTAGGCCAGGCCCTCGCCGCCCAGGTCGTAGTTCTCCGCCTCGATCCTCCCGGGCATCTGTGCCGGCACGCCGAAGTAGGGGGGTGCCGCTGGGCAGCACGGTCACCAGGACGCTGTCCCGCGCGGTGAGGGCCAGCGAATTGGTGACGGCAAGGTGGACCCAGTGCTCGCCGACGTCGGTGAAGGTGACGGCCGTGTCGGCGGCGGTGCTGGCGCCGGCGCCGGCGAACGTCCAGGCGAAGGTCAGGGGCCGGTCGTTCGGGTCGAAACTCTGGCTGCCCGTGAACTGCACGTTCAGCGGGGCCTTGCCGGTGGTCCGGTTCGCCAGCAGCAGCACCACGGGCGCGTCCGGGTCGACGGGCGAGGTGCTGAACGACGCCGTCTGGCGCGGGCCGACCGTGAAGGAGAAGCCGTCGGTGAACGTGACCAGCCGGCTGGTCGAGCCGGCGTTGTGGGCCACGTAGGTCAGGTCGCCGGCCGCATCGCGGAAGACGGCGTAGGTGGGGGTGTCGGCCAGGATCGTCGTCTCGACCCGGCCCATCTTCTTGAGGTTGAACAGCCAGTGCAGCGTGTGCGCGCGCGACTCGCCGTCGAACGGCTCGTAGTCGCTGTCGGCGAAGTAGTGCGACAGCGCCAGGTTCGGTTCCGCCAGCGCCAGGAACTCCCACAGGAGGTCCTGCCAGATGATCGGCTGCCCGCCGCGTTCGGCCACGATCTCGGCGTAGTTGGCCAGCACGTAGTCGGGGTGGTGGCCCAGGTACAGGGAGCCGCCGTTGACCGGCAGGATGTTGATGCCGTGGATGAACTCCGGGTTGGCCCCGAACCACGTCGAGTGGACGCCCTTGCCGCCCCAGACCATGCCGATGGCCACATGCGGGTAGGTTGCCGGGAAGACCGCATTGTCCACGTCGAACCAGTACTGCTCGACGGCGGTCTTCTCGGTGGCGTGCAGGTAGACGCCCAGGTTGCGGATGTCCGTCTGCCCGGTCGCCTCGCCCCAGAGGATGGCGGCCGTGGCGAAGTTCATGGACTCGGAGCTGGACTCCTGGTTGTTGCCGTCGCCGAAGTCCCCGTGCCCCGCCGCCCAGGAATGCCCGGCGTACGCGTCGTGGGACCGCAGGAACGGAAACCGCGTGTCGGTCCGGTCCCAGTTGTTGCAGTCGCGGATCAGCAGGTTGACCATGCCGCCCCAGTTCTCCTGCGCCGCCCAGGCGCTGTCGTACTGCGCCACGGTGGCCGCGCTCAGGATGGCGTAGGCCGCGTGGAAATGATGGTCGTTGATCTGGTTGTCCGCGCCGTAGCCGGACGGGTAGCCGGTCAGGACGTCCCAACTGTCGAGGTACGCGTACTGCTGCGCGCCGCCGACCGTGAACCAGTCCTCGAGCCGGCTCTTGATCTCGGCCAGGAAGTGGTCGCGCTCGGCCGTCGCGCCCAGCTGGTCGGCGATGTGGACCAGGTGGGCGAAGCGGCCCATAGCCTTGCCGTTCTCGTAGGTGGGGCCCACGGGCAGGCTCTCGGTCGCCACGGCCTGCACGTGCGCCAGCAACTCGGCGCGGTTGTAGTCGCCGCGGTCCGGCAGCGCCGGCAGCACGCCGCCGAACGGCAGCTCGGTCGTGAAGGTGCTGCCCTCGTACAGCTTCATCTGGCCGTTGACGGACGGGTACGCGTAGCCGGTCAGCGTGGCGGTCGTGTTGAGCCATTGGTGGCGGTAGAGCGCGGTCATCGTCTGGTCGACGCTGGTCCCGTTGCTCTCCATCAGCTCGGTCTCGTACGTGTAGGTGGTCTGCAGCAGCGCGGTCGCCTCGTTGTACTGCCAGTCGACGGTGCTGTCGGTCACGAAGGCGTAGGCGTGCTTGCGGAAGAGCGCGATGGTCGCCGGCTGGGCATCGGGCAGCAGCGCGATCGACAGGTAGTCCTGGCCGTTCAGCGAGGACTGCAGCGGGCCGCTGCCCGTCCAGGTGGAGCCGGTCGGCGCGAAGACGCCGTAGTGCCGGCCCTGGATCGTCAGTCCGAGCGTCCCGTCCTGGTTGTACCAGGTGGTGAACCCGCCCTCGGGCGTGACGACGGCGTTGCCGCCGGTCACCTGGAAGAAGACGAACGGCAGGCCGTGGCCGAAGGTGGCCTCCATCGTCTGCGCTTCGTCGGCCCACCGCGCGGTGGCGGTCCAGTCGCCGTAGCCGTGCGTGCGCGTCTGCGCGGCGGCCAGTCCGGCGACACCTACCGTTAGCTGCTGCGACCACGGATACAGGTAGTCGTTGGCGGCGAACACGTGAGTCGGCGTGTGGCCGATCCGCAGCCCCGTCCCGACGGCCTTGACCATTAGCGGATGGGCGTAGAGCACGTTGCTGTGCGGATCGCTGTAGAACGGGTAGATCAGGCTGCTCCAGAAGTCGTTCGTCTGCACGGGCAGGGAGAACGCCGACGAGACCTTGGGCAGGATGTCCTGGCCGGACGAGTTCTGCGGGCCCACCTCGCCCGGCGGCAGGGTGGTGCTGTAGCTGCCGAGGCCCACGTTCACGGTTTCGGCCAGCGCGGAGCCGGCGGCGATCGCGGCCAGGAACAGCAGCAGGGAGCGGATGGACGCCTTGGGGGTCATGGCCAGCCTCTGGGTGCGCGGTGGGGTGCTGGCCGTGGGGGGCGCCTGCACGGGACTTTGGGTGCGAACTTTGTTCGGTTACCGAGCATAGTCGATCTTGCCGACGGATTCAAGTCCGCAATGGGCGTACGGCCGACCTGGTGTCGACAGGCGCTTTTGAACGAACGTCGCGAAGCAGTTCACAATCTCAGAACCTGCTATACTCACTCACGGCAACCGCAGCGGAGGCAGGGCCGACGGATCTCTGGGGCGGGACTCGCCGGATGGAGCGCAACCGGAAGGTCGGTCGATGACGATCGCAGCCAAGACGATGTGCAGTTCAGCCGTCGGCCGCACGGCCCTCGCCATCCTGTCGATCACCACGGTGTGCGGCGCCAGTGCAGCCGCCGACTGGGCGCCGAGCAAAGCCGCGGCGAATTCCGGGGCCGCGGCGGGTGCGGTTGTCGCCGACGTGAACGAGGCGAGCTGGTCCGGGCTTGGCACCGGGGTGGACTCCGCCGTGGAAGCGCTGGCCGTGGACAGGCATGGGCGCCTCTATGCCGGCGGTTCGTTCCATCTCGCCGGCGGGGCAACCGTCAACCAGGTGGCCAGGTGGGACGGCTTCCAGTGGTCGGCGCTCGGTTCGGGCATGGTCGAACGGGTCTTCGCGCTTGCCGTGGCCGCGAACGGCGATGTCTATGCCGGCGGCGCCTTCTGGGCGGCCGACGGCGCGCCCGCGGCCCACATCGCCAGGTGGGACGGGACCTCCTGGTCCGCACTGGGTCCGGGGTTGGACGGCTGGGTGTACGCGTTGGCCTTCGATCCGAATGGCCACCTCTATGCCGCAGGCGAATTCTCGAACTCCGGCAGCACACGGGTCCGCGGCGTCGCCCGCTGGGACGGGACAAACTGGTCCGCGCTCGGCTCGGGCCTGGGCGGCTCCTACGAAAGCAACAGCGGCTACGCCCTGGCTGTGGACGACAACGGCGTCTACGTCGGGGGCTACTTCACGACCGCCGGCGGCGTGCCGGCGTCCCGCATCGCCAGGTGGGACGGCTCCGCGTGGTCGGCGCTCGGAACGGGCACGAATGACGGTGTGGAGGCACTGGCCGTGGATGCGAACGGCAACCTCTACGCGGGGGGCTGGTTCACGACGGCCGGTGGTGTTCCGACTGCCCGCCTCGCCAGGTGGGATGGCACGACCTGGTCGGCGCTCGGCACGGGAACGCACGGCGGCTTCTTCGCGTTGGCGCTGGATGCACACGGGAATCTCCACACCGGCATCGCCCGGTGGGATGGGGCCAGCTGGTCGGACATCGGCTCGGGGCTGGAAGGCTCGGTACGCGCCCTGGCCCCGCGCGGTAGCGCCGACCTCTTCGTCGGCGGCTCGTTCGCCACCGCCGGCGGCACGCCTGCCGCGAATGTCGCCCTGTGGCACGAACCTACGCCCAGCCCCGTTCCGTTGGACGGCACCGCGCGTGCCCGCATGACGTTGTTCGATGCTGTCCCGAACCCGTTCAATCCGCGCACCACGCTGCGGTTCGAACTGCCTCACACCGCGCTCGTGCACCTGGCCATCCATGACCTGCGCGGGCGGCTGGTGCGCTCGCTCGTGGACGAAGAGCTTGCGGCTGGTGAGCACGAGAAGGTTTGGAACGGCCTGGATGACACGGGTGCGCCGGTCGCGTCGGGGACCTACCTGGCGCGGATCGACGCCGGCGGGCAGCTGGCGACGTCATGGCTGACGCTGATCCGTTGAGTTGGCTCCGGCAGCTGATCGGTCTATCGATCTGGCTTGTGGTGGATCTGCTCAGGCGACGGACATCCTTGGCCATGTGATTTCGTCGGTTGAGGTTGGCGTCGTGGGGTGGGGCGAAGGTGCCGGTGCTGGTGCTCATGCCCGGCGGCAGCACGCGCCGGGCCGGGCACAATCTTGACGGCACAACCATCGTGATATGCTATGCTCGCGACACCGCAACCACATTGCGGACGGTGCGGACGAGTCCATTGCCGTTTCATCAGGGGTCAAGCATGGAATCCAAGAACTGCTCAGACCGTACAGACCGCTCACTCAGAAATCCATCGCGATCCCGCAATCGGCGCCGGTTCATCCTTGGCCTTCTTTGCTGCCTGACCGCTTCGGCGGGTTCGCACCAGGCGGATGCCAAGCCGTTCTCGGCCATCGTTCCCACCAGGATGCACGTCAGGACCGCCGGAGACGGATTGACGGCGAACTGGTGGGGCTACATCACCGCAACGACGGAGGCGCTTGACGAATCCGACTTCCGCGACGCACGTATCCTGGTGCGCGACAACGGGGACTCCGTCGATGCCTTCCTTTACGGGTTCATGAATACCTGGGCTTACACGCCGCTGGCGCCCGGACAGCTTGCAGGCAACAGGCTGAGCGCCAATCTGGTGCTGGATGCGTTCATCCTCCCCAGCGAAGTCATCGTGGCGCCCGAGGTGCCGCCCATGAGTATCAGTTTCTCGTACCCGTCCGGGTTCGTCGGTACCAAGACGTTCGATTGCAGCTTCCGGTTCGGCGACCATGTCATTGCGTACTCGGTAGTCGTCGACTTCGACAACGTCGACCCGCTCATGGTGTTCACGGAAGGCACGCGGCTGGATGCCATCTACGATCCGTTCCGCATTACCGGAGTCAGAGATGTCGGCAACGACCAGGGCGGGCAGGTGAGGGTCGTCTGGCAGGCCTCGACCCACGAAGCGCCGGCAGACCCGCACCGCGTCACCGGCTATGCGGTCTTTCGCAAGCAGGATGAGTTCATGGGCGCGGGGTCCGGGGACTTCGCCGTCGCCGGATGGGCTGACGAGCAGCAGGCACTGCGGCTGCTCGGGTGGGACTACCTGGCCACCGTACCCGCGTTCGGTGATGATGGGTACCAATTCGTGGCGCCCACCTTGTGCGATTCCACAAGCCATAGCAACTGCCGGAGTACGTTCCTGATCCGGGCGATGACCGCGCAACCCGATATCTACTTCGAGACCGGCCCCGAAAGTGGCTGCTCCGTGGACAATCTTGCCCCGGGAATACCGAGTATCCACCACGCGGCCTATCGAGCCGGCGGCGTGACCCTCGATTGGGACGATGCCACCGAGCCTGATTTCCGATACTATCGAATCTACCGCAGCGAGAGTTCGGACTTCACGCCTTCGTGGCAGAATCTCGTCCACCAGACAACCACATCAGCCTGGGTCGATTCCACGGCCAGCCCATGGAGTTGGCGCTACAAGGTCACGACGCTGGACTTCGCGGGAAACGAGAGCGCGGCTGGATCGCCTGCCACCGTCTCGGGAGTTCACGACCACGCGATTCCGGCGAGCAGTGTCCTGTGGGGAGCAGTTCCAAACCCGTTCAATCCATCGACGACATTGTCGTTCGATCTGGCTGAACCCGGTCGGGCCAAGTTGAAAGTGTACGACGCCGCTGGTCGACTGGTGGTCACTCTGCTGGACGAGCATCTGGGCGCCGGCAGGCACCATATCGTGTGGAGCGGACGGGATGCGGCGGGGGTGCCGTCGGCGGCCGGCCTCTATTTCTATCGGCTTGAGGCCGGGCGGTTCATTCAGACCAAGGCGATGGTCCTGGTCAAGTAGCCCGCGCCGCCAGGCGCTCGAAGGGGTCTCGTGGACGAACACGCCGCGCCAAGATGGCGCGGTGCTTGCCGCCGCACTGCACCGGCGTTCGGGAACCACAAGGAAGGTCCGTCGTGAAAGTACGGTTCGCCTCCGAGACGATGGGGTGGCTGGTCGGGCTGTTCATGATGGGCATGACAGGGCCTGTGGCTGCAGGGACCATCAATTGGGTCGCCGACTGGGTCGCCGGATCTCCGGGCGCGACGGGCACGATCGTGCAGAACGGCGACATCATCGATGTGGTCTATTCAGGGAGCTTCGCCGGACTGGCTCCGGCTGGATATTGGGCCGAAGGCGTTCCCCGCCCCTATACCGGGAACTCGGTCGTGGGCAATGCGCCCACGGCGGGTATCACCTTGAGTGCGGCCAGCGATGGCGGTCCGCTTTATGCCAATCGACTGACGTTCTCCACTCCTTTGATAGATCCGGTATTTGCCCTCTACAGCGTCGGGCGCCTCGGCCTCGGGGTTCCGTACGAGTTCGACCGCGGCTTTGCTCTGCTTTCGGAAGGTGTCGGTCATTGGGGCGTTGGCTCGTTCGCCATCAATGGCAACACGATTACGGGATTCGAAGGTCATGGCGTCATTCAGTTCTACGGCGCCGTCTCCTCGGTGGGCTGGAACAATCCGGTTGCGGAATTCCATCATGGATTCGCTATCGGGGTCACTTCCGAGTCGGGGATCGTGGTCAAGGCGGTGGTTCGCGGGAGGGAATCGGGATTGCCCGTCCCGGGAGCCCTGATGACCCTCCTGGAGGATGGCCAAGGCGTCGATTCCGGCACTTCGGATGAACAGGGGCGTTGCTCCTTGCACAGGGCATGGCGGGGACCCGGATACTCGTACACCGTCGTCGTCGACCATTTCGGTGGCCACGTCGAGAAGGTCATCGGGTCCCTCGCGAACCAGGGAATCGTCGAAGTGGATATCTCGGTTCCCATCGTCAACGATGTCTTCGGTACAGTGAAGGACTCCTGCAACAAGAGGCCAATCGCCGGTGCAACGGTCGAGATCTTCGAGATCAGCGACGGGCGTGTTCCGGTCCACGTCAAGACGACGGACGGCAACGGCGTCTTTCGCAGCGATCTGCCCAGGGGCACGTACTTCTTCCGTGCGTTCAAGACGGGGGTCATCAGAGCCGCCGAGACGGATACCCTGTATCGGCCGGGCTTCAGCCGGCGAATGGTCGTGGGCCAGTACGGTCAAACCGTGGATCTGGGGCTTGTGGAACTGGAGACGCGGGTCGTCGTCCTTGTGCACGGCATCAAGTCCAGTTCGGCCATCTGGAATGAGAACAGGTATCCGCAGGTGCTGCGGAACGCCGACTGGGCCGTGCTGGACGGAATCGATCTGCCGGGCGCACTGCTGAACTGGCGTGGGTTCGGACGCATCAAGACGCAGGCTGCTTTCCTGAAGAAGGCGATCGATCCGTTGGATGTGCAGTCGGTGAACATCGTGGCTCATAGCCAGGGTGGCCTGGTCAGTCGCTACATGAACGAGAACCTTGCGCCGCACGGAGGCATGGTCAACAAGCTGATCGCCCTGGCAACTCCTCAGCACGGGAGTCCGCTTGCCTCGACGGTGATCGGTGTCAGGGAATGGCTCCTGAAGGACGTGCCGGGCCACGCCGCGTACTCGCTTGGGGCACTGGTGGGAGCCGTTGACCCTCTATTGCCGGCATTGGACGATCTGGCGCCCAACAGCAGGTTCCTGAAGGAGCTGAATCAGCGTAAGTCCGGGATCTTCACACATGACTGGCTGGGAGACTGCTTCTGGAGCGATCCAGGTACGGAAAAGGGACTCGTGGACAACACGGCCTACGCCACGATTCGTGGCGAGGGGAGAGGTGGGCTGCACCATGTGACCGGCCCACTCATGTCCGTCCAGTACAAATGCCACGACAACGATGGCATTGTCCCGACCGAGTCGGCGATGCTGCATTCGGGAAGCGCAAACGTCTTCAACTACAACGTCGGCGAATTGATCCACCACAAGGTGGCGGCCACCGGGATTGTCGCCGATGTCGGCGTGCGCAACCTCGTGCTGCAGCTGTTGGCCGAGGATTCCTCCGCTTGGCCACCGGAGACGAAGGCGCTGGGCGAGTCAGCCCCGGCATCGGCGGAGAGCTGGGATTTCCTCGGCTACCGTGAACTGATGGTGCCTCCGGCGGGGACTGCGACCGATACCGTGATGCTTGACTACTGCGACTCGCTTGCGGTCTTCTGGTCATGGTTCAATGGTGATGTGGACCTGGTCCTGCGAAGCCCGGCCGGCGCCATGGTGGACTCCGCCGCCGCTGCCGGCGATCCCTTCATCGACCTGGAGCTGGACCGAACTGGCAAGTACGGCCGCTACGTGATCCTGTTCCCCGAACAGGGAAGCTGGGCGCTCGAGGCACGCAGCCGGAACTCGACCGAGGTGCAGAACGTCGTGCCGCTGATCAACGCCGCTGGGGCAATGGCCATGCGGGCATCGGTGGAGCCGCTGGGTGACGGGCCGTACTCCGATCGGAGTATCCAGGTGTCCCTGGAGTTCGCGGGAGGCGCTCCAGTGCTCGGAGCGGCCGTCAGCGGAACCTGGCTGGGGCCCTCGGGAGCGACCGGTCAGATGCCTCTGCTGGATGATGGGGTGCTTCCCGATGTGATCGCGGGCGATGGACGGTATTCGGGTCAGTTGTCCGTCGAGCATCGGCTGGGGCCGACTGTCGTCGAGATCAGTGCTTCGGGCTCTCAACCAGTCGTGTTCTCGCGAACCGCCATGCTGGGTGTGGTCGAGGAATCGGTATGCGATATCGCTGTCGCGCCGTCTGGGCTGACCGCCGAGAGTAGCAATCACCTGGCCTACAGTCCTGTGGTGTTGGCAGTGACGGCGGGCAACAGCGGCTTGGACGATGCAGACGTCCGTGTGCGCTTTCAAGCACCCGGCGGAGTCATATTGCGAGAAACCACGGAGACGATACCCGCGGGAGGGGCGATCGAGTTCTCGGCTACGCATCTGCCGTTGACCGCTGGCGTCTATGAGTACGGCGTGCACGTGGTGCCCGTCGGTGAATATGCCGATGTGGACCTGGCCAACAACTCGGCAACGGCGTCGATCGCGATCGATCCGGCCGTCAGCGGCGTTCGGGACGGCGACGAGCCCGGCAGCTCGATCCCGGTCGCACTTGGCACCCGGAAGGCAGCCATTATCGCGGCCTATCCGAATCCGTTCAACCCGACCATCCGTCTTGAGTGTGCGCAGGTGTCGGCTGGTGAGGTGACGATTCGGGTCTTTGACGTCAGCGGCCGGTTGGTGCGGGTGCTCCATTCGGGAGCCAAGTCCGAAGCACGGTTCGTTGTTGACTGGGACGGGACGGACGATTCAGGTAGGCTTGTCGCGGCGGGCGTGTACTTCGCACACGGGCGATTCGGCGAGGTCGAGGACGTCCGCAAGGTGATGCTGTTGAAGTAGGTGGCGGGTTCGACGATGCTAGCGCATCGCCGCTTTGGTGTTCGAGCGCGAGCCCGGACCGTCCGGCGGAGCGCCTGGGAGGTTTGGCATGATCCGGGAGTCGAACTGTTCGCGGCCCCTGCGCAGCGTGTCCCGTCGGCTGTCGTTCACGTGCCTGCTCCTCCTGTCGATCGTGACCGCCCCCGCCTGTGCCGACCCGGACCAACCGCTGGCGGCGGTCGAGAGTCCCGCCCCGCCGACCTCCGTGGTGAAGCTGATCTTCATCCATCATTCGACCGGCGCGAACTGGCTTGCCGACGGCCATGGCAATCTCGGGGTAGCCCTTGCCTACAACAACTACTTCGTCAGTGACACCAACTACGGCTGGGGTCCCGGCGGGATCGGGAATCGAACGGACATCCCGGATTGGCTGGAGTGGTTCCGCGGTGCGCAGACGCCGACGATCATGGCGGCTCTCAACGCCGAGAGCCGGCAGCACTGCACCTACACCCGTACCGTTCCCGACCCGGGCGGCCCGAATGCGATCATCGTCTTCAAGTCCTGCTTCCCGAACTCTGCCCTGCAGGGCAGCGCTTCCGATCCGCCGTCACCGGTGGTCGGGCTGACGGTGGGGCACGCCAAATTCGTCTACAACCAGTTGCTTCTCCACTTCCAGGCGCATCCCGAGCAGCTGTTCGTGGTCATCACGGCGCCACCGCTCTCGGACCCGACGCATGCCGCCAACGCGCGCGCCTTCAACCGGTGGCTGGTCGACGATTGGCTGAACACGAACGGCTACACGTTGAGGAACGTGGCGGTCTTCGACTTCTACAATGTGCTGACCAGCAACGGTGGCAACGCCGACACGAATGATCTCGGTTCAGCGCTGGGCAATCATCATCGCTGGCGGAACGGCTCCGTCGAACACATGACCGATGGGGGGGCGGACGTTCTGGCCTATCCGACGGGTGACGACCATCCCAGCCCGGCGGGCAACCGGAAGGCCACCGGCGAGTTTGTGCCGCTCCTGAACCTCTTCTACCACCGCTGGCTGGACGGGGGTGCCACAGCGGTGGAGGAGCCGCGGCCATCGACCCGCGCGAGCCGGCTGGTGGGCATCGCGCCGAACCCGTTCAACCCGCAGACGACGATCAGGTACGCGCTGCCCGTGGGCGGTCCGGCGCGGCTTGCGGTCTTCGACGTGGCGGGTAGACTGATCCGCACGCTGGTTGATGGCACGATGCCCGAGGGTGGCCACGAGGTCACCTGGGACGGGCGTGACGCGGTGGGCCGTGAGGTCCCATCGGGCAGCTATCTGGCGCGGCTTGAATTCGGAGGCAAAGCTGAGGTAGCCCGGATGGGTCTGGTCAGGTAGGTTTCGACCTGACGCGGCGGAGGAACCGTGCCGCCATGGTTGTCGGAAGTGGTGGCTGCCCACGGCCAGACCAGGGCCGGATCCGCGCGCATCGATCGTGAAGGGAGAGGAACGATGCTGGGACGTCTGCGCAATTCGCCCACCCTGGTCGCGGGTGTGTACTGGGGCGCCGTGTGGGGGCTGTACGAAGCCACCGTCGGCTTCGTGGTCCACACCTTCATCCGCGTGCCGGGTGCGTCGAGCGTGCTGCTGGTGCCGTTCGCGCTCTTTTGTCTGCGCGGGGCGATGCGCGCGGGGGGCGGTCTGCCCGCCTGCGGCGTGGCGGCCGCGACGGCGGCGGCGATCAAGCTGGTCGACCTCTTCCTGCCGGCGCTCACGGTGCTGACGGTGGTCAATCCGGCGGTCGCGATCCTGTTCGAAGGTCTTTCCTTCACGTTGGTGGCGCGGCAACTGGGGATGCCTTCGCGGGTGCCGTCGTTGAAGGCGGTCGCGGTGGGGGCCATCGCGTTCAACGCGATCTGGCGCGTGCTCTTCCTGCTGCACTACGCCGCCGTCGGCTGGATCTGGTCGGTGGGAATGATGAAGGACGGGCCGCAGGTGCCGCTGGGCTTCCTGGTGCGCGATTCGCTGGTCTGCAGCGCAGTGATCGTGGGCCTGATGGCGCTGGCGCGGCAGCGGGGGCAGGCGGCGGCGCGGCCGTCGGGGCTGCCGTCGTTGCGGGGCGCCTTGGTGGTGCTCACGCTGGCCGTAATCGCGGAACTCACGGGCCGGCTGGTCTAGAAGCTGCCCACGAAGAAGGGTGGGGCCCCGTGGCCCCACCCTTTCCGCTGCTGCGCCGGTGCGAGCCTCCGCACCTGCACGGACGAGCCTAGCGGTAGGCTCCCTTCAGGGAACTCCAGGTGGAGAGCGAAGTCGAAACCGCATCATCGACCAGCAGCGAAGCCGAGTCGTCATCGACATGCTGCTCGGCGGCCGAGCCTGCTGCCGCCACGATCTGCACGCTGACCGTGCTGCCCGGGGTCAGGCTCTTGTTCGTATAGGTGTGCAGGTTGGGCGTGACGACGACACCGCACCAGCAACCGAATTCCGAGTCGTCACAGTAGCCCGGTTCGCAACCGCTCGTGCAGTTGCAGTTGCCGGCACCCTGCACGATCGCGGCGAGGATCTGCTCGCCCACCACCACGCCGTCCACCAGGAACTGGAGGACCAGACCGGCATCCGTACCGGCTGCCGCGGGCGTGAAGCCCGTCACCGAGAGCACGGCCCGGGACGACCACGTCGAACCGACGGCGTCGGGCGGATACAGTTCGAACGAAACGACCCGGCGGTTGAAATCCGGGTTCCCCTGGGCGAACGCCGAGGAGCCGGCAGTCAACAGGATGGAGCACACGAAAAGAGCGATGGACGGCTTTAGGGCACGGGCCATGATTGGACCTCCATGGACACGCAGGATGCGGTGTAAGGACTTTCCGCAGAAGGGACCCGTCATAGGGTCTAGGGAGCACTATACTCCTGTTTATTCACGAAAAACACACAAATCACCTCGGAATTTGGGTTGTGCCGTCGAAATTGTGCCCGGCCCGGCAGTTGCCCGGCCCGGGCATGAACACGACCCCCGACACCTTCACGCCGCCCCACTGCCCCAACCCCAAGTGCCGCTTCCACAGCCACTTCGACCCCCAGTGGCGCTTCAAGCGCATCGGCTACCACTGGAGTCACTGCCAGCGAAAGCGTATCCCCAGGTTCCTCTGCCGCCACTGCCGACGCTCCTTCAGCACCCAGACCTTCAGCACCTCCTACTGGCTGAAGCGCCCCGACATCCTGCCCCAGCTCCTGACCAAGACCATCGGCGGCATGGCCAACCGCCAGATCGCCCGCGACCTGCGCGTGGCACCCTCGACCGTCGACCGGCAGCTCAGCCGCCTCGGACGCCACTGCCTGCTGTTCCACGCCAGGATGATGGCCCAGGCCAAGCCCGTATCGGTCGCCGCCATCGACGGTTTCGTTTCCTTCGAGCACTCCCAGTTCTGGCCCTTCCACCATCATCTGGCCGTCGAGCCGACGTCCGACCTCATCGCCTACTTCACCGACAGCGAGGTCCGCCGGTCCGGTTCGATGACCCCGGCCCAGAAGCGCAAGCGCAAGCGGTTCGAGGCGCTGTTCGGCCGGCCCGACCCGAAGGCGGTGCTGAAGGACGTGACCCACCTGCTGGAGGTAGTGGCCGGCAGCCAACCGCAGTTGACGGTGCTGAGCGACGAGCACAAGGCCTACCCGCAGGCGTTGCGGGGGCTGAAGTGCAAGGTGGAGCACCTGGTGACGTCGAGCCGGGAACGGCGGGACTCGCGCAACCGGTTGTTCCCGATCAACGTGGCGGACCTGCTGATCCGTCACAGCAGCGCGAACCACAAGCGGGAGACGATCGCGTGGTCGAAGCGTCGGCAGTCGAGTGCGGAGCGGCTGGCGGTGTTCGTGGTGTGGCGGAACTACCTGAAGGGTCGGCGTGAGAAGGCGCGGGGCAGTCCGACGCCGGCGCAGGCTCGGGGGATGCTGGATCGTCGGCTGACGGTGGCGGATGTACTGGAGCGGCGTTTGTTCGTGACCCGGATCGCGTTGCCACGGCGGTGGGAGGAGTACTACTGGCGGCGGGTGAGCACGCGGGTGCTAGCCCGGCAGCGGGGGCATGAGCTGACGTACGCGGCGTGAGGGGGCGGAACGGAGCCGCCCGCGCCGCTGAACGGTGCGGGCGGACACAATCTCGACGGCACAAGTCACGATGTCGATGGCACGACCCGGCCGGTGCGCCCATGGTGGCCCGGGATCCTCCGCTGGACGAAATCCCCCCCGGCCGCGATGCTCCGCCCATGGACGTGAAGCTCATGTTGATCGTGAACCCGCGCGCCGGTCGTGGACGCCATGGACCGGGGCCCGGGCCCGTCGTCGAGCGGCTGCGACGCGCGTTCGCGGACCATGGCCTGACCGTCGAGGTGGCCCTGACCGAGCGGCCCGGCCATGCGACCGAACTGGCGCGCGCGGCGGGCGGTGATCTGGTGGTGGCCGTGGGCGGCGATGGCACCGTGCACGAGGTGCTCCAGGGTCTGGACCTCGAAAGGCAGCGCCTAGCCGTGATCCCGGCCGGCAGCGGCGACGACTTTGCCTGGCACCACGGGCTGGGCGGCGGGCTGGAGGCGGCCGTCGCGCGCATCGCTGCCGGCCACGAGCGGCGGGTCGACATCGGCGTCTGGGAGGCGGGCCGCTTCCATAATAATTTGGGCTTCGGCTTCGAGGCGGAAGTCAATCGATTGAGCTACCACGTGCGCGTGGTGCGCGGTCCGGCGCTCTACTTCGTGGCGCTGGCCCGCGCGCTGATACTGCTGCGCCGGTACGAGGTGGACCTGACCTGGGACGGCGGCGCCTTCTCGGGTCGGCTCGTGACCGGCTCGCTGCTGAACGGCAGCCGCGTCGGTGGCGCCTTTCGGCTGTGTCCGGCAGCGCGGACCGACGACGGGCGACTGGACCTGGTGACCGTCGCTGCCATGGGCCGCCTGGGCATCCTGACGGCGCTGGGGCCGGTGCTGCGGGGCCACGAGCCGCGCGATAAGCGCATCGCCCGCGCCACCACGACCCGGCTGTCGCTGCGGGCGCCGACACCGATCCCCGTCTACATGGACGGGGAATACTGCGGCGTGCACACGAGCGTAGAGGTGCGGGTGTTGCCGGGGGCGCTACGGCTGCTGTAGCGCTAGCCGGGGAAGGAGACCTGAACATGCGAGGCCCATCACCTCTTCGGTACGCGCCAGCGCTGATGGCGGCTGGCCTGGCCTGCATCAGCGGCTGCGGAGGCGACACCGACCCCGCCGAGCCCGCCCTGCCGGGCCAGGCGGCGGTCCGTGTGGATGTACAGCCCGATTGGGTGCCCCTGACCTGGTCCCTGCGGACAGGAGGGGCCGTGGTCACCGGGTCGGGCGATTCGCTGGTGGTCCTTGCCCACGCCGCCCCGTGCACGCTGTTCGCCACCGAAGGCTCGGGCCTGACGCTGGCGGGCACGGCAATCCAGGTCCTGGAGCCGGTCGTCAACCGGACCCTCGATGCGCTGCTGCCCTATGTCCAGCAGCCCTGGCAGCGTTCCTTCGGCGGGGTAGTGTCCTCGCTCGTGGCCGACGTCATGGCCACGACGGACGGCGGCGCGATCGCGGCCGGCCAGTCAGACGGCAAGCCCTGGCTCGTGCGCGTGGATCACCGGGGAGAGACCGTGTGGTCGGAGACGGACCCGACCTTCGCGGATTTCGGCTACGACACCCTGTTGCCGCTCGATGAGGGCTGCTTCCTGGCGGTCGGCTCGGGCAACGACCTCTTGTTGTCCAGGCGCGGGTGCGACGGACAAGAACTGGCCGCGGCCGTGGTGGTCGGGATCAGCCTGGGCGGCATTGCGCTACGACCGGCGGGTGGTTACTTCATCGCGGGGACCAGCTTGGCCGATGTCGTCGAGGCCGAACTGCTGCGCCTGGATGCATCCGGCCTGGTGCTGGACCGGCAGGGGCTGTCGGTGGCCGGCTTTCATTGCGCGGCCGGTGGCGTGGTCGCGGGCCCCGGCGATGGGTGTCGCGTGCTGCGTGCGCGGGAGTTCGAGGACCATACGCTGAACTATCATATCGAGATCCTGACGATCGACGGGACTGGCGCCATCATCGAAACGGTGGCGCTGGGAGACGGCGAGCCCGATCTGGGGCTGGGGATGCTGGCCTGCCGGGACGGCGGCGCGGTGGCGACGTTCAACTCGCATTCGGGTAGCGATGCCCTGGGCGCAGCGATGGTAGCGCGCCTTTCCGCGGCCGGTACGGTCGACTGGTGTCTCGAACTGGACAGCCCGGGCTTCGAGTACCTGGTTCCGGTCGGGGAAACCGAGAATGGCGATATCCGTCTCGTGGGTTCGGCGTCCGTCTACGTGCCCGCGAGTCATGTGGTGCGCCTGGTGGTGCTCGATCGTTGGGGGCAGCTTGTGGCCAACCTGGAGACCGACGCGGGGGACTGGGATTTCCAGCCGAGTGCCCTGGCCGAAGCGTGGGATGGGGGCGTGTTCATGGGCGGGAGCGTTTGGCCGCGTATCGACCGGCCGGGCCAGGGCTGGTTGTTGCGGACCGGGGCGGATCTCGTCGTGGTACCGCCCACCGACAATTGATGCCGCGCGGCGTATTCGGCGGCGGGACAGGAATCATGAACAACAACTCGCATTCGACGCCACCGATCCCGTCGCACCCGCTGCGTTGGTTGCCGGAATTCTGGGAGCTTGGGCAGCGACGATTGAGGCCCCAGGCCCGCCTGCTGGGACTGGCGCTGGTGGTCGGCATCGTGGCCGGGCTCGGCGCGATCGTCTTCTACGGGGCGTGCCAGGTCGTGGTGCGGGTTGCGCTCGATCAGGCCGCGGGCTACCACCCGCTGCATCCCGGTGGGGAGCCTCCGTTCTGGGCGCCGACGCCTGGTTCGCTGCGTCCCTGGTTGCTCCTGTTGATCCCCACGCTGGGCGGCCTGATCAGCGGCATCCTCGTCTTCAAGCTGGCACCCGAAGCCGAAGGCCACGGCACCGATGCCGCGATTGCCGCCTTCCACCACCATCAGGGCTACATCCGACCTCGCGTCCCGCTTGTGAAACTGGTGGCTAGCGCGGTGACGATCGGCACCGGCGGTTCGGGCGGGCGGGAAGGTCCCATCGCCCAGATCGGCGCCGGGTTCGGCTCGCTCATCGGCGGAGTGTTCCGGTTGAAGGCGTCCGAGCGGCGGGTCCTCATGGCTGCGGGCGTCGGGGCCGGGGTGGCGGCGATCTTCCGCGCGCCGCTGGCGGGCGCGCTCTTTGCGGCCGAGATCCTTTACCATTCTGCGGACTTCGAATCCGACGTGATCGTGCCAGCCGCCCTGGCCAGCACGGCGGCCTACTGCACGTTCGGGACCGTGTTCGGCTGGGAGCCCCTGTTCGCGTTGTCGCCGGAGATCCTGGCCTCACTGGCTTTCGGCGATCCTCGCCAGTTGGGCGCGTACCTGCTGCTGGCGCTGTTCATGGTCGTATTGGCCATGCTGTACACGCGCAGCTTCCATGGCGTCGCGCACGCTTTCCGACGGCTGCCGCTGCCGCGCTACTTGAAGCCGGCGGTCGGGGCCCTGGCCACCGGCGCGTTGGGCGTGGCGCTCTACTTCGCCTTCGGCCGCGACGAGCAGGTGCTGGCGGTGCTCTCGTTCGGGTACGGCTCGCTGCAGGGCGCCCTGGCCATGCCCGCCACGGCGATCGGCGACCTCCACCTGGCGCTCGTTCTCCTGGCGATCGCGCTGGGCAAGATCCTGACGACGAGTCTGACGATCGGCAGCGGCGGCTCGGGCGGCGTCTTCGGCCCCTCGATGGTCATCGGCGGTTGCGGCGGCGGCGCCCTGGGGCTGGTCCTGAATCACCACTGGCCCGCCGTGGCGCCGCATCCGGCGGCGTTCGTCGTGGTGGGAATGGCGGGCTTCTTCGCGGCGGCGGCCAAGGCACCGGTTTCCACGCTGGTGATCGTCAGCGAGATGACCGGCGACTACAACCTCCTGCTCCCGACGCTCTGGGTGTGCGTCATCACGTTCCTGCTGTCGGACGAGCAGTCGCTCTACCATTCGCAGTTGCCCAGCCGATCGTTGTCGCCGGCCCATCAGGGTGACTACGTGCGGGAAGTCATTGCCGGCCTGAAGGTCGGGGAGTTCCTGGCGACGGGCCCCGAGTCGCGGCCGCTGGCGCCGGGGGATTCCCTGGCGCAGGCGCTCGACCGCCTGTCCGGCGCCGGCAATCCCGGTTTGCCGGTGGCCGGTGCGGATGGCAGTTACCTGGGGATGCTCAGCCTCGAAGAGATCCACGTCGCCTCGCGCTTGCCCTCGCTCGGCGGTCTGCTCGTGGTCGCGGACCTGGTGAACGAGGGCCTGCCGGTGTTGCGCGGCGACGACCCGCTCGACCGGGCCCTGGAACTCTTCGTGGAATGTGACCGCACGGCGCTGGCGGTCGTGGACGAGAGTGCGGTCCCGCGACTACGCGGGCTGGTGCGTCGAGCGGACATCTCTGCGGCCTACCTGCGCCGCGTGCAGGGAGAGGGCGAGTGCCGGGCGGCGCGCGGCGATTGATCGGTCTTGCACCATTCAGTCGTAGGCCAGCCGAACCGCCTCGTCCGTCCGTGTCGGCGCCAGCAGCGCGTCCCACTTGACGTCGGTCCACGTGTTCAGCCCGCCGTGCAGCGTCCAGTACTTCTGGGGGATCGGGTGCGTGCCGACCACCACCCGCAGGCCGAACTTGCGCGGGATCATCGCCTGGAAGTGCTCCAGGTGCGGGCACGGCGGGTAGCCGACCACGAAGCCCGTGGCCAGGTGCACCACCTCGGCGCCGTTCTTCACCATCTCCTCGGGCGCGTACTCGATGTTCCCGCCCGGGCAGCCGCCGCAGGTGGTGAAGCCGACCAGTTCCACGTCCTGGTCCGCATAGGCGGCGAACGCGCCCTCGCGGCGCTGCAGGGCGCGCAGGCACTTGCCGCCGGCGCAGGTGCGGTAGCGGTCGCAGATGATGATGCCGACCTTCGTCCTTGCCGTGGTCGTCATGGTCTTCCTTTCTCCTGTCGCGCGTGTCAGTTCGCCGGATTCTGCCGGCTGCGGTCGATGAACTTCCCGGTTGCGCGCACGACCGCGCGTCCGTCCAGGCGGATCTCCGCCTGCAGCACGAACAGGTGGCCGCGCGCGCGCAGGCAGTCGGCCGCGATCTCCACCTCGCGCCCGATGGGCACGCCCTCGAGGTAGCGCACGTTCAACTCGGCCGTGACGGCCGTTACGCCGCGCGCGAACAGGCAGTTGGTCATCGCCCCGTCGACCAGGGTGCTGATGATGCCGCCGTGAAGGAGCCCTGGATAACCTTCCAGCGAGGGGCCGCCGGTGAAGCGGGTCGCCACGCCGCCTTCCCCCGTGGGCACGAACTGCAGTCGCAGCCCTGCCCGATTGCCGGCGCCGCACACCAGGCAGCCGGCATGCTGGGCCGACTGCGTCGTGGCGTGGAGGTCCGGGTCGACCGGCGGGGGCGCCGGCATGGCCGGGCGGCGGCTCACGCGTTGCCCCGTCGGGGACCGCCGCTTCCGTGCGGGCCGTGGAGTCCCTGCCCGTGGCCGTGGCCGCAGCCCCCATCGTGGCTGCCCCCGGCACCATGCCCGTGTCCGTGCCCGTGGTCGTGGTGCACGCACGAGGCGGCGGGGGTCATCTCGAGGGGGGTGCCGGTCGTGTACGCCTCGAGAGCCGCGGACACGGTCGCGCCGTCCGCCTTCCAGACCCGGACGCCGGCCGCCTGCAGGTGGGACAGCGCGCCGGCGCCGATGCCTCCGACCAGTACGCCCTCGACCCCGAGCCCGGCGATGGCCGCCACGGGGTGGCAGCCGCCATGCCCGTGGTGCTGGTTGGCGTTGGGCACCACGCGGCAGGCGCGGGACTCGCTGTCGACGATCGCGAAGCACGGGGCCGAACCGAAGTGGCCGCTGACGCGGCTGTCCAGCCCCTGGTCGCTCATGACGGGGATGCAGAGGTTCATGGTTCCTGTCCTTTCGTTGCGCAGTGGCGGCCGCAGCGGTGTCGGCGCGGCCCGCCCTGGGTTCCGGTGGTGACCGGGCCGCCCTCGATCAGCAGCGCGCTGCCGTGCGTGAGCGCGGCGGCCACCTTGCGGCGGGCCGCTTCGAGGATGCGTCCGAAGGTCGGTCGGGAAACGCCCATGGCCGTGGCGGCCTCTGCGTGGTACTGGCCCTCGAGATCGGCCAGGCGCAGCGCCTCGTACTCGTCGAGGGTCATCGTGACCAATTCGAGTCGGCAGGTCGGGATGCCGGCCGGCTTGAACACGGCCACGGCGGGTCCGGCGGCGATGCGGCGGCAGCAGGGGGGTCTGGACAAGGCGTCACCTCGCCGTCAATTATGAGCATATGCTCAGAAATGTCAAGCGACCCGCGTTGGTCCGCCCCGGAGGCGCATCGGCATTTCGCCATGGCACCGCCCGACGTACGGCTGCAGGCCCGACCCCGGATGGCGAAACCCCTTCCCCGGTGCGATCTTCCCGCCGCCGGCGCCGTTGCCGGTCCCTCCGGGAGTCGCGTGTGGACATCACGATCCTGATCTTCGTCGACGGGCTGGGCTGGGGTGCAGTCGACCCGGCCGTGAATCCGCAGCAGGCCTACGGCGGCGGCGTGTTCCGCTTCGGCGAGGCCGCGGCGGCGCTGGCCGCGCCGGTGCCGGCCTGGGGCGGCGGCTGGGCGCGGGCCATCGATGCCGTGCTCGGCGTGCCGGGCGTGCCGCAGAGCGCCAGCGGTCAGACCACGCTGCTGAGCGGCATCAACGCGCAGGCCGCGATCGGCCAGCACCTGACCGGGTTCCCGAACGAGAGGCTGCGCGACATCCTGCGCGAGCACTCGGTGCTGCGGCAGCTGGCGCGGCGCGGCGTGCCGGCCCGCTTCCTCAACGCCTTCCGGCCGCGATTCTGGGACCTGGAGCCGCAGAAGCAGTGGACCCTGTCGGCCACGACGGTGGCCAACCTGGCGGCCGGCCTGCCGTTCTTCACGCTGGACGACGTCGCGGCCGGCCGCTCGATCTACCAGGACTTCACGAACGCCGAGCTGATCGCGCGCGGGTTCGCCGTGCCGCCGCTGACGGCCACCCAGGCCGGCGGCGTGCTGGCGCGCGCGGCGCGCGAGGGCGGCGGGTTCACGCTCTACGAGTACTTCCTGAGCGACAAGGCGGGGCACACCGGCGAGGCGGCGGTGATCTCCGGCGAGCTGGCGAAGCTGGACGACTTCGTGCGCGCGACACTGGTGGAACTGGAGGCCGAGTTGGCGGGCGGCCGCGCGCTGGTGCTGCTGACCAGCGACCACGGCAACCTGGAGGACGCCACGACGCGGCGGCACACGACCAATCCGGTGCCGCTGCTGGCGTGGGGCGCGGGCGCGCGCGATCTGTTGGCGGGCGTCACGCGGTTGGACCAGGTGACGCCGGTCATCGTGGCGCGGCACGGGATCTGAGGGATGGACGGCGGGCGGCGATCGCGCCGGGCAGTCAACCCACGGGCGTCAGCAGCAGCAGCCGGTGCTCCATCTCGCGCAGCGGCTGCAGGTCGCCCTTGCGCGAGGCGACGACGACGCCGGCCCGGTAGACGGCGGCGGCCTCGTCGCCGCGGCCGAGCAGTTCCAGCGCGCGGCCGTGCGCCAGGTACAGGGCGCTGTTGTCCGGCTGGGCGGCCACCGCGCGACCCAGCAGCGGCTCGGCCTCGGCATGGCGGTCCAGCGTCGTCAGCGCGTTGCCGGCGCCCAGCAGGGCGAGCGGATCGTCCGGGTCGATGTCCAGCACTTCGGCGAACATCGCCAGGCGGCGGCCGGCATCCTCGCGACGTGCAGCGGCCTCGGACTCGGCCCGTTCGGCGGCCTCGCGCGCGTCGTCGAGCGAGGCGAAGCGCTTGAGCGTGGCCTGCTCGCGCTGGCGTTCGGCTTCCTGCCGGTCGCCGATCTTCATGTAGAACAGCGACAGGTTGGTGTGCAGGAGCGGCTCGTTCGGCGCGATCTCCTCGAGCCGGCGGAAGATGTCGATCGCCTCGTGGTAGCGACCACTGCGCCCGAGGATCACGCCCAGCGCCTCGGCGGCCTCGGCCAGCGACGGGTCCGCGCGCAGGGCCTGCTCCAGCAGCGCGATGGCGCCGTCGTCGTCGCCGCGGCTGAAGCGGTGCACGGCGCGCTCGTGCAGGCGGCGCGCCAGATCGCCGGCGCCGGCGGCCGCGTGCAGGGGGCTCAGGCGCACCAGGGCGGACGTAGCCGTGCCGTCGGCCAGGCGCACCTGCAGGGTTGCGCCCGGCGTGCGGTGGGCGCGGTCCAGGAACGCGAGGGCCACCGGCGCCTGCCAGGCCGCCGACCAGGCGGCCGAGGCCCAGGTGCCGATCTTCCGGCCCATGTCGTCGTGCACGGGCACGCCGGGGGCGTCCACCGGCGGTGGGCCTTCGCGGCCGATCTGCGGTTCGAAGACCAGCGCGCGCAGTGCCTCGGGCACCGACCCGTAGGTGCGCACACGCGCGACCACCTCCTGTCCCAGGTAGCAACCCTTCGCCAGGCTGGTGACGGACTGCTCGAGCCCGGACTGCGCCAGCCCGCGACGGCCCGGAAGGAAGTCGACGCCCGGCCTCAGCCCGCCCGCCTCGGCGCACAGCCAGTGCCACGCGGTCGTGCCGTCGGCGTCGGAGGGCCAGATGACCAGATCGTGGTCGTGCGACAGGCGGACCAGGGCGGCGGCGGCAGCGGCGTCGCCGGTCGGCGCCAGCAGCAGCCAGCCGGGATCGCCGGTCAGGGGCAGCTCGACGGAGATCAGCGAGGAGCGGGCCGTCTCGTCGGCGCCGAGCGTCGCCAGGACGGCCGGCGCGCACGGTCCGAGCACCAGCCGCCCGTCGAACTCGGCGGTGACGTCGTCGACCACCACGTCCTCGGTCACGACGTGCGCGCGGAGGTCGTCGGCCAGCGCGGCGACCTGGCTGCGATCGGGCAGCAGCAGCCACGCGGGGAAGGGTTGCCCTCGCTCGGGCAGGCGGAACGCCTGCATGGCGGCGACCAGCGCGCCGGCGCGGTTCAGGCGCGCCGACGGCTGGGCCTGGCCGGGGGCCAGGGCCAGCACGTCGCTGGTCAGTTGCGACTGCAGGAAGGCGCCGGCGTCGGGCCCGGCCACCAGCAGCGCGCCCAGGGACGGAGCGCCGGACCAGTCGGCGACCAGGCCGCGGTCGCGCGCCTGCCGGCACAGCGCCGCTGCGGCGTTCATACAGCGAAGCTCTCCCCGCAACCGCACGTGTTCGTCGCGTTCGGGTTGCGGAACTGGAAGCCCCGCCCGCCAAGGCCCGCCTGGTGGTCGACCGTGATCCCCCGCAGGTAAATCGCGCTCTTGCGGTCGAGATAGACGTCGAAGCCGTCCTGCGGGACCACCAGGTCGCCGTCGCGGCGCGTGTCGAACTCGACCTTGTAGACCAGGCCGGAGCAGCCGCCACCGGCCACGCCCAGACGCAGGCCTTGGCCGTCTCGCTGTTCGGCGACAAGCAGGCGGCGGACCTCCTGGGCGGCGCCCGGCGTCAGTGAGACCGCGTCCGACGCGGCGGCAACGGCTGCGGCAGCGCTGGCCGCGGCCGGCGCCGGCGCGGCTGCCGTTGCCGTCGTCGTTGCCTCGGGTGCCGCCGCCGCGCCGCCGCCACGCACCAGCTCGCCGAGCGGTCGTACCGGCCCCAGTCCGGCCACGGGCACGATCAGCGTGTCGTGCTTCTTCCAGATGCCGAAGCGGGCAGAGCGCTGCAGGTACTGGTCGACGGTGCGGCCATCCTGGCCCTCGACGTGGAGGTCGGCGTCGTGCAGGACGAGCCGCTGGTCATCAAGCGTGTCACAGCGCCCCACGTAGACCGTGTCGCCGGCCTGCGCGTAGACGGTGATGCCGTGCAGTGCACCCTTGTCGTCGTGAAAGGTCCCCATCGCCATGTCCTCCGCGCTCAGCAGTGCTGGTTGAAGGCAGCCGCCAGCTCGCCGGCAATGACCTCGGCCGACTGGCCCTCGATCAGGTGCCGCGGCACGAAGTGCACCAGCTCGCCGTCCTTCAGCAGCGCGATCGACGGGCTGCTGGGCGGCACGTCGCCGATCAGCGCGCGCGCGCGCGCCGTGGCCTCGACGTCCTGGCCGGCAAACACGGTGGCGACGCGGTCGGGCTTGCGCGAGCCGTTGATGGCCAGCTTGACCGCCGGGCGGGCGCTGCCGGCGGCGCAGCCGCAGACGGAATTGACCAGCAGCAGGGACGTGCCCTGCTTCTCGGCGAACCAGGTGTCGACCTCGCCGGCGGTACGCAGCTCGCGCACGCCGGCACTCGTCAGTTCGGCCCGCATCGGGGCCACGAGCTGCTCGGGGTAGGGCATGGTGTCGCTTCTCCTTGGCGGGCCGCCGCCTGCCGGCGCCGGCGTGGACGGGGCCGCCGCAGGGGCGCCCCGGATGACATATCCCATGACACTGCACTGATATAGAAATGATTACAAATAATGTCAAGTTTATTGACCCGCGAACGCGTCTGTACCAACGTTGGGGTCCCGGGAAGCCGGCGCGGACAGCGCCGGCGGACCCGCCGCGAGGAGCCGCGATGGACCTGGTCCTGCTGTCCCGCCTGCAGTTCGCGATCACGATCGGCTTCCACTACCTGTACCCGCCGCTGAGCATCGGCCTGGGCGTGGCGCTGGTGGTCATGGAGGGGCTCTGGCTGCGGACGCGCGACCCGCGCTACCTCGAACTGACACGCTTCTGGGTGCGCATCTTCGGGCTCATCTTCGCCTTCGGCGTCGGCACCGGCATCGTCATGGAGTTCGAGTTCGGCACCAACTGGGCCAACTACTCGCGGTTCGTCGGCGACATCTTCGGCGGGCCGCTGGCGGCCGAGGGCATCTTCGCCTTCTTCCTCGAGTCGGGCTTCCTGGCCGTGCTGCTGTTCGGCTGGGACCGCGTCGGGCCGCGCCTGCACTTCTTCGCGACGCTGATGGTCTGCCTGGGCGCGCACTTCAGCGCCGTGTGGATCGTGGTGGCCAACAGCTGGATGCAGACGCCGACGGCCTACCGCATCGTCGAGACGGCGCAGGGTCAGCGTGCCGAGATCACCAGCTTCTGGGGCGCCGTGATGAACCCGTCGTCGCTGGACCGCCTCTCGCACACCCTCATGGGTTGCTGGCAGGCCGGCGCCTTCTTCGTCGTCTCGGTCGGCGCCTGGTACCTGCTGAAGGGGCGGCACCGGGACCTGGCGCGCGTGTCGATCCGCATCGGCCTGGGGATCGCGACGGTCGCCTCGCTCGGGCAGCTCGTGACCGGGCACGGCAGCGCCGTCACCATGGCCGAGCACCAGCCGGCCAAGCTGGCCGCCTTCGAGGGCATCTACGCCTCGGGTCGCAATGCCGACCTGACCATCGTCGGCTGGGTCGACGAGGAGAACCGCACGGTGCACGGCATCCGTGTGCCGGGCCTGCTGAGCGTGCTCGTCGGGGGGAGCCGCGACACCTGGGTCAAGGGCCTGGACGATATCCCGGTCGACGAGCGCCCGCCGGTGCAGGCGACGTTCCAGTTCTACCACCTGATGGTGGCCATCGGGATGGCCCTGATCGCACTGTCGTGGGGCGGGGGCCTGCTCGCCTGGCGCGGCACACTCTTCCGCTCGCGCCCGCTGCTGTGGGCGCTGGTTTTCGCGGTGCTGCTGCCGCAGGCCGCCAACCAGCTGGGCTGGGCGGCAGCCGAGGTCGGACGCCAGCCGTGGATCGTGCAGGGCCTGATGCGCACGGCCGACGCGGTCAGCCCCAACCTGGCGCCTGGCCAGGTGCTGCTGTCGCTGGTGCTGTTCACGTTCATCTACCTGGCGCTGTTCGTCGTCTTCTTTGTGCTGCTGGACCAGAAGATCCGGCAGGGACCGCACGAGCCGGGCGCCGACGCCCACGGGGAGGCGGCCTGATGGAGGGCGAACTGCTGAACATCGCCTGGTACGCGCTGGTGGGCGCGCTGCTGACGGGCTACGCGGTGCTGGACGGCTTCGACCTGGGCGTGGGCGCGCTGCACCTGCTGGCGCACGGCGACCACGAGCGGCGCGTGTTCCTCAACGCCATCGGCCCGTTCTGGGACGGCAACCAGGTGTGGCTGGTGACGGGCGGCGGCGCGCTGTTCGCGGCGTTCCCGGAGGCCTACGCGACGGCCTTCAGCGGCTTCTACACCGCGTTCATCCTGCTGCTGTTCATGCTCATCTTCCGCGGCATCTCGATCCACGTGCGCAGCCTGCGGCCGGGTCGCCGCTGGCGCGCGGCCTGGGATGCGGCCTTCTGCGGCTCGAGCCTGCTGGGCTCGTTCCTCATCGGCGTGGCCATGGGCAACCTGGCCTGGGGCGTCGACATCGCGCCGGACTTCAACTACCGCGGCAGCCTGGCGGCGCAGCTGCACCCGTACGCGCTGCTGACGGGCCTCACGGTCGTGGCGCTGTTCGCCATGCACGGGGCCATCTACCTGGTGATGAAGACCGAGGGCGAGCTGAACCGGCGCGTGCGCGGCTGGGTGCGTCCCGCCATCATCTTCTTCGTGCTGATGTACGCCGTGATCACCCTGGCCACGCTGCTCTACCTGCCGCGGCTGGCCGAGCCGTTCCGGGCGCAGCCGTGGCTGTTCGTCGTGCCGCTGGCCAGCCTGCTGGCGATCGCCGACATCCCGCGCGAGGTGCACCGCGGCCGGGAAATGGCGGCGTTCCTGGCCTCGTCGGCCACGATCGTACTGCTGCTCCTGCTGCTGGGTATCGGGATGTTCCCGGACCTGATCCACGGCAACGGCCCGTCGGGCACGAGCCTGGACTGCTACAACGCGGCCAGCTCGCCGCTGACGCTGCGCACCATGCTGGTGCTGGCGGGCATCGGCATGCCGCTGGTGGTCGGCTACACCATCCACATCTACCGGGTGTTCCGGGGCAAGGTGAAGCTGGACGCGATGTCCTACTGATCGCCCGGGGCGCAGGGCGCGCCGGGGCAGTCGCCGTCGGCGCGCTCCCACTGCAGGGTCGCGTGCCCGATGCCGAAGCGCTCGCGCAGCTCGGCCGTGGCGCGCGCCACCAGCGGGTCGTCGTCGCGCGGGTCGGGCTTGACCAGGTGGGCTGTCAGCGCCGTCTCGGTCGTGCTCAGGGCCCAGATGTGCAGGTCGTGCACGGCGACGACGCCCGGCAGTGCGGCCAGGTGGGCGCGCACGGCGGCCGGGTCGATGCCCGGCGGCACGGCATCCAGGGCCAGGTCGACCGCCTCGCGCAGCAGTCCCCACGTGCCGGCGAGGATCACCACCGCGATGACGAGGCTGACCGCGGGATCCAGCCAGTCCCAGCCCGTGGCCAGGATCGCGGCGCCCGAGGCCACGACCCCCAGCGAGACCGCCGCGTCGGCCGCCATGTGCAGGTAGGCGCCGCGCGCGTTCAGGTCGTGGCGGCGGCTGGACAGGAACAGCGCCGCGGTGGCGGCGTTGACCAGGAACCCGAGGCCGGCCACGACCATGATCGCCATTCCGGGCACCGGCACCGGCTCCTGCGCGCGGCGCACCGCCTCCCAGGCGATGCCGCCGACGGCGACCAGCAGCAGCACCGCGTTCAGCAGCGCCGCCATGATCGTCGACCGGCGCCAGCCGAAGGTGCGGCGCCGCGTCGGCGCCCGCCGGCCCAGCCTGACCGCGCCCCAGGCCAGCACCAGCCCCAGGACGTCCGACAGGTTGTGGCCGGCGTCGGCCAGCAGCGCCAGCGAGCCGGTGACCAGGCCGGCGGCGGCCTCCACGACCACGAAGGCGCCGTTGAGCACGATGCCGATTACGAAGGCGCGCTGCGCGGGAGCCGTGGCGGGGACGGCGTGGTCATGCGCGTGCGCGTGACCGTGGCCGTGACCGTGGTGGCGCCCGTGGTGGTCATGTCCGTGCACGGCGGCTCCCCGGCCCGTCGGTGGCGCCGCGGCGACGGCCGGCGCGGCAGGGCGGTCTGTGCGGGTCAGTAGGGGATGCGCCCCTCGTCGTCCCGCCAGCGTTCCATGAGGCTGCGGCAGGCGCCCGTCTCGACCTCGCCCAGGACGGCGAAGGCCGGCGCGCGGGTCCCGGCCAGGACGTCGTAGATCGCCGCATCGTCGAAGCCGACCGCCGCGGCGTCGGCGCGCGCGGCGCCGAAGACGACGCGGTCCAGGCGGGCCCAGTGGATGGCGGCGAAGCACATCGGGCACGGCTCGCAGGTGGCGTAGATCTCGCAGCCCGACAGGTCGAACGTGCCCAGCGCGCGGCAGGCGGCGCGGATGGCCTGCACCTCGGCGTGGGCCGAGGGATCGTTCAGCGCGACGACTTGGTTGTGCCCGCGGGCGACGACCACGCCGTCGCGGACGACGACGGCGCCGAACGGGCCGCCGTCGCCGGCGCCGAGTCCCGCCTGGGCCTCGGCGATCGCCGCCTGCATCAGGCGCGGGTCGGGCGCGTTCACGGCAGCCGCCCCTCCAGATAGAACACCTCGAACACCTTCTCGTGGAAGATGGGGCCGTGGCCGAAGTAGCCGTCCTCGCCGAACAGCTCGCCGTGGTCGGACATCACCATGAAGTAGGTGTTCGCCGGGCAGCGTTCCATCAGGCGGCCGACGACGCCGTCCAGGTGCTCCACGCAGGCGACCTGCTTGTCGTAGAAGGCGCGGAACTGCTGGGGCGTGAAGAACTCGTCCTTCTTGCGGCCCTCCATCGCCTCGGCCGGATTCTTCAGGAACTCGTCCAGCGACTTGAACACGCCGTGCACGCCGCTGATGTGCGGCAGGTCCTGCGCCGATTCGCCCGGCAGCAGGTACGGGTAGTGGGTCTCGCCGGTGTTGATGAACCAGAACGTCGGCTGGTCGGTCCTGGCCTCGATGCGGCCGATCGACAGGGGCACCTTGCCTTCGCGCGCCACGGTGCCGCCGTCCAGGATGATCGACAGGTCGTTGTGGCTGGGTGCCAGCTCGTAGCGGTCGAAATGCTGGCTCAGCGATGTCATCGGGTTGAGCACAGGCAGGCTGACCACGCCCTCGGTGCGGTAGCCCTGCGACTTGAGGAACCAGGGCAGCGAGAGCTTGGGGACGAACTGGCCGAACTCGACGTCCTTGAGGTTCAGGCGCTGCGACCAGAGCGAGAACTCGTCGCGGTAGACGTCCGAGGCGAAGACGCCGCGCGGGCTCTGGTGCGGGACCATGCCCATCAGGAACGTGAAGTGCGAGGGGCTGGTCCAGCTGGCGTAGCTGTAGCGGCGCTCGGCTCGGCCGAGGCGGTCCAGGTTGGGCGTGCGCGCGGCCTGGTACGCGTCCCAGCGGCAGCTGTCGAAGACGATGAAGAAGACGTTGTTCGGGCGGTCGCCACCGCCGAACAGGCGTTTGACGCCATTGATGATGCCGGCCATGGGCCACCTCGCCGCGCTGGGGTCAACCGGTCGCAACGACCCAATGTCGCGCGCCCGGCGTCCGGCGGCAAGCGGGTCGCTGACGCCGGAAACGCGGCCGCCGCCTGTTCGGGCGGCGGCCAGGGTGGCCGGTGTGGCTGAGGACTACAGCGCGGCGTCCAGCGCCTTCGAGAACTCGTCCTTGGGCTTGATCCCGACAAAGCTGCCCACTTGCTTGCCGCCCTTGAACAGCAGCACCGTGGGAATGCCGCGGATACCGAACTGCGCGGCCAGGTCGCCGTGGTCGTCGACGTTCACCTTACCGATCTTCGCCTTGCCGGCGTACTCGCCTGCCAGCTGTTCGATCGTGGGGCCCAGCTGTCGGCAGGGTCCGCACCATGGGGCCCAGAAGTCCACCAGGACCGGTACGTCGCTATTCGTCACTTCGGCTTCGAAGTTCGCCACGGTGAATTCCGTCACGTTGGCCATGTCGATCTCTCCTTGCGTCTGCGGGGGGCGTGTCCGCCGTCCCTCCGTGGTGGTGCAACACGTTCGGGGGAGCTCTTGCAGAAGGTGTGCCGGAAAACGAGAGGCGATCGTGAACGGGGCTTTGAATCAGGTAATGTGTTTCGAAACATCACGATCCGATCGGGGAGGCTGGTTCAGCAGCGGTGGGTGACCGGCCTCCCACGTCTCAGAGATGTTGCATGCATCGTTTATGTTGCTACATTATTGTTGCAGCAACGGAGGTGGTGCATGGGGATCGGTGACCTGGGCTCGGCTCTGGGTGGTCTGGTCGGCACGGTGCGGCAGGACAGCTTGCTGGGGCTGCTGGGGGCCCTGAACGAGGGCCTGCTCGTGCTGGACCCTGCGTTGGACATCGTGGCGATGAACAGGGCGGCCGAGGCGCTTCTCGGGCGGCCGGCGGCGGAACTGTCCGGGACCCCGGTCTGCCGCCTGTTCGGCGAACGGGCCTGCCCGCGGGACGTGTTGGAAGAGACGCTGCGCTCGGGAATGCCGATCGTCGACTACCAGACGACGGTCGACCTGGGCGGGGGCCGGCGCGGGCACGTTCTGTTGCGTTCAGCGCCCCTGCGCGCGCTCGATGGGCGCGATCTGGGTCTGGCCCTGCTGCTGGGCGACGTGACCGAGGTGACGGACCTGCGCAAGCTCGTGACCGGCCGCGACCGTTACGGGCGCCTGATCGGGCGCGACCCCCGCATGCGTGAACTGTACGCGTTGATCGGGGACGTGGGTGGCTCGGAGGCCACCGTGCTGATCCGCGGCGAGAGCGGAACCGGCAAGGAGCTGGTGGCCCGCGCGCTCCACGACAGCAGTCCGCGCGCGAACGGCCCTTTCGTGGCGGTGAACTGCTCGGCCCTGACCGAGCATCTGCTCGAGAGCGAATTGTTCGGACACGTGCGTGGCGCCTTCACCGGCGCGGTGAGCGATCGGCGCGGGCGCTTCGCCGAGGCGATTGGCGGCACCATTTTCCTGGACGAGATCGGCGACATCAGCCCGGTCGTACAGGTGAAGCTGCTGCGTGTGCTGCAGGAGCGCGTCGTCGAACGTGTGGGGGACAACCGCCCGCTGCCGGTGGATGTGCGGGTGGTCTCGGCCACGCACCGCGACCTCGAGGGGCTGGTGGCCAGCGGACGCCTGCGCGAGGACTTCTACTACCGCATCAAGGTGGTAACCCTGCGGGTCCCGCCGCTGCGCGAGCGCCGCGAGGACATTCCGCTGTTGGCCACGCATGCGCTGGAGCGCTTCGTCGTTCGCGACGGATTGCCCGTCACTCCGGCGCTGGCCGAGCCGACGCTGGCGCTGCTCATGGCCCACACCTGGCCCGGCAACGTGCGCGAACTGGAGAACGCCCTGGACCACGCGCTGGTGCTGGCGCGCGGCGGGCCGCTGCTGCCGGCGCACCTGCCGCCCGAACTGCGGTCGGGCGCGGGCGCGCGGGGCGGACCTTCGGCCGCGCGGCCGCCGGTCCACAGCGCGCAGGAGCGTGACCTGATCGAGCAGGCGTTGCGGGCCACCGGCTGGCATCGCACGCGGGCCGCGCGGCGGCTGGGCATCGACCGCAGCACGTTGTGGCGCAAGGTGCGCGAGTACGGACTCGAACCGGAGGAATAGGGGACGCGATGGCGTTGAGTGGGAAGAAGCTGGCGGGGATCGGCTGCGGCGTACTGGTCGTGGGGGCGGTGGCCGCCGCCGGCGGCCTGACGTGGTACTCGACGCAGTTGTCGCGCGAGTACAAGAAGGTGAAGGCCAGCGAGGGGGAACTGGTGGCCGCCACCGTAGCTGCCGCGACCTGGGCGCCGCCGCCCGGCGGCGTCCCCGATCCGGCACGCGTGGAGTCGTTCGCCGCGGTGCGCGAGGAGATGTCAGAATGGCGCCACCGCCTGGCCGCCGAGGACCGCGCGTTTGCCGGCCGCCGCGGCGGCAACTGGTTCCTGCGCGCCGGCGACGCCAGCGACCTGGCGCGGGTCATGGCCGGCTTCTGGCTGGCCCGCAACGAGGCGCTGCGCAAGGCCGGCATGGGGCCGGGCGAGTACGAGTGGCTGTACGGTCTGGTCTACCACGGCTGGCTCGGGCACGATGCGGCGGCCGGGCGCCAGGGCAGCGACATCGGGGCCGGCAAGTCGGCGGCCCGGGTGGACGACGGGCGCTTCGAGGCGCGCCGCAGGCTGTGGAGCGGTGGCGTCGCGCCGGAGGCGGCGGGTGCGCTGGAACCCCTGCGCGCGCGCCTCGAGGCCGGCTGGACAGAGGAGACGAACCCGGTGGAGCTGATCTTCGTCGGGGAGCCGGAGCCGGAGGCCTGACCGGAACGGCGGTCAGGCGTCGTCGCCGGCGTCGCGTGCCGGGCCGGCGCCCGTGTCGGGACCGGTGGGAGCGGCGCCGCCGGCGCGTCGGTGCGCAACAGCCCGCCTGAGCAGGAACTCGATCTGCGCGTTGACGCTGCGCAGGTCCGCCTCGGCCCAGCGCCGGACCTCGTCGTAGAGGTCCGGGCTGAGCCGCAACGGGAATGCCTTCTTCTCGCTCATCTCACGTGTACAGCGTGCCGGTGTTCAGCACCGGCTGCGCCGCGTGCTCGCTGCACAGCACGACCAGCAGGTTGCTGACCATGGCCGCCTTGCGCTCGTCGTCCAGGTGCACGAGATCGCGCGAGCCCAGTTCCTGCAGGGCCATCTCGACCATGCCGACGGCGCCCTCGACGATCGTCTTGCGGGCCGCCACCACGGCGCTGGCCTGCTGCCGCTGCAGCATGGCGTGGGCGATCTCCGGCGCGTAGGCCAGGTGGGCCAGCCTCGCCTCGAGCACCTCGACACCGGCCTTGCCCAGGCGTTCCTGCAGCTCCCGCTTGAGGTGCTCGCTCACGTCGTCGGTGGCGCCGCGCAGGCTGACCACGTCATCGCCGGCATCGTAGGGATAGGCGCTGGCCAGGTGCCGCACCGCCGACTCGCTCTGGATCTTCACATACGACTCGTAGTTGTCGACCTCGAACAGCGCCTCGGCCGTGTCGTGCACGCGCCAGACGACCACGGCCGCGATCTCGATCGGGTTGCCCGACAGGTCGTTGACCTTCAGGCGGTCGCCGTTGAGGTTGCGCGCCTTCAGGGAGAGCTTCATCCGCGTGTAGAACGGGTTCGTGTAGCGCAGGCCACCCTGGCGCGTCGTGCCGCGATAGGCGCCGGCCAGCAACAGCGCGACCGCCTCGTTCGGGTTGACCACGAACAGCCCTGGCAGCAGGAACAGCGTGACCACCAGGCCGACGCTGCTGCCGATGATGCCCGGCACGTTGCGCCCGACCAGCGAGGCGATCAGCAGCCAGATCGAACCGATGAGCGCCAGCAGCAGGATGAACAGCGGAGCCCAGCCGGACATCGTGGAGATCGACTTCTCCTTGTGCATCGACAGCCTCCTTGGCTGACCAGGGACCAGGGTCTTGTTGCCTTGATGTTGAGATGATATCACTAAGAGATCATTGCGGCAAGTGAAAAAAGCGCGTAGACCGGTCCCTCGAGCACAATCGACAAGATCCCAACGAGTTGGCCCATTGCATGGTCCCGCCATCGGCTGGCGGAAGGACCGAAAAGGGAGCGGCGGCCATGCGGCCGCCGCCCCCGTGCGAAGGGATGGGATGGTCCGGTCAGCTACTTCAGAAGCAGCATCTTCGCCGTCGCCGTGCCACCGGTGCTGGTCAGCCGCGTGTAGTACGCGCCGCTGGACACCTGCCGGCCGGTGTCGTCGGTGCCGTTCCAGACGACGGTGTGCGTCGTCGCCGCCAGGGTCTCGTCCACCAGCGTCCGCACCAGCCGGCCCGCCACGTCGAAGATCTGCAGCGTGACGTGGCCGCGCGCCGGCAGGTCGAACTTGATGTTCGTGGCCGGGTTGAACGGGTTGGGGTAGTTGCCGCGCAGGGCCAGCAGGGCCGGCACCGCGTCATCGTCCACGCCCGACACGTACGGCGGCGCGTAGACGATCCGCAGGCACCACTGCACCAGCGTGCCGACGTCGCCACCGGCGTTGTCGGACACGGTCAGGCGCCAAATGCCCTTCATGTCCTGGCCATTGAGGTTCGTCAGCGGATCGGCAGGCACCAGCGGGCTGGGGTACCAGCCGATGATGTTGTCCGTGCCGCTGCCGGTGCGATTGTGCAGGCGCACGACCGTGCCGGCCGGGGAGGTCAGGGTGACCGCCAGGTCGCCCTGGTAGGTGTGCGTGATGTTCAGGTAGACCTGGACCGAGCCGATGGTGCCGCCGGCAGCGACGTCGATGTCGCTGGTGATGGTGGCGTTGTCGGTGATCGCCAGGCCCGGCGACACGCACTGGTCGAGCTGCGTCGTCGAGTTGAGCGCGAAGTCGACGCCTGTCCGGACCTCGCCGTCGGTCAGCGTGACCTGGACGTCGGGACCGGCCCAGCCCGTCTTCTCGGCGTGCAGGGTGTAGGTGCCGGCGAACAGGCCCGTGAACTGGTACGAACCGTCGGCCGCCGTCGTCGTGGTGCCGCCGTTGGGCGTCGCCGTGATCGTGATGCCCGCATGGTTCGACTGGCCGGCCAGCAGGGCATGGCCGCTCACCGTGCAGGTCCCGAGCTCGGGCGTGGTCAGCCACTGGATCGCGTTCTCCAGCAGCTGGTAGCGACCCGCGGCCGCCGCCAGGTAGTTGAAGCAGAAGAACACGATCTGGCCGCCCTCGGGCGCCGGGTTCGCGTCGTAGGTGATGACGCTGGCGTCGCCGGTGTAGCTGGACCAGGCCAGCGGGCGGGCCGCGCCGGCCAGCGGTGCCATGGCGTCACTGTCGCCATAGCCGCTGTAGGTCAGGCCCAGGGGCACCGCAGCGTTGTTCGGGTTGTTGAGGATATACGCCGCCGCGTCGTTCACCGTGATGGTGCCGGCGCTGTCGGCGTTCCAGTCGTTGGTGTGCATGACGTAGGTGGCGAAGCTGGCGTCGCCGTATTGGTCGTAGCCCAGCTCGCCGCCCTCCAGCAGGATGTGCCCGCCCGCCTGGGCGAACGCCACCAGGCCGGTCTTCAGCGTCGTGTTGGCCAACGTGGCGGTGTTGGCGCCGCAGGACAGGATGACCAGGTCGTAGTCGTTGAACGTGGCGGGATCCGCGACGGTCGCGTCCACCGACGTCACCGAGTAGCCCATCTCCTCGAGGTCCAGCAGCATCTGAGCGGCGCTCTTGGCCGCATCGACGGTGTAGCCGTCGGCCAGCAGCTCGTCACCGTGCTTGCCGCCGAACTTGGCGGGCACCACGCCGCCCTTGGCGCCATCGTCGATCAGGAGCAGGTCGCCGGCCGTCGGGTCCAGCAGGAACTCCTTGATCGTCTCGGGCTCCTCGATCGAAACGGCGATCGTGACCGGCTTGTGGTGCCAGGCGCGGGCCTGGATGTTGTACGTGAAGTACGGCAGCGCCGAGGTCATGAACGAGCCGTCGACAGCGCTGGTCGTCTCGGTGTACAGCGCGCCGTTGTCCGACCGGAAGACGCGAATGGTGCCCTGCAGGGGCTCGTTCGTGACCGAGTCGTAGACGAAACCACCGAAGGTGCCGCTCGGCGCCGGCGTCAGGACGATGTCCTGCGTGTTGGCGCCGTAGTTGATGAACAGGGGCGCCTCGTAGTGCAGGTACCCGAAGTGGTCCACGACCAGGGTGTAGTCGTCGACCAGGATGTCCTCGGGAGCCGCCCAGGCGCCGCCGGCGGCGCTGGTGACGGCGAAGACCTCGCCCATCGACTCGTCCAGCAGCCTGACCGTCACGCCGACCATGGGCGAGCCGCCCGAGGTGACCGTGCCGGCCAGCTGGCCGTAGGCCTCGATGATGTCGAAGTTCTCGGTGTACACGTTGTAGCCGCTGACGGCGATGGTGCCCGCGACCACGCCCAGCGCCGTCGGCGTCAGGTCCAGGTCGGCGGCGGTCGTCTCCAGCAGCGTGCCGTTGGGCAGGCGCGCGTACAGCGTCGCGCCCGCCTGGCCCACCGTCGCGTGCAGCGTGCCCGGCAGGTTCAGCGCGAAGGCGTCACTGAGACCGATGCCCGTGGTGACCGTCAGGTCCGGCGCCGTCAGGTCGGCGGCGTTGACCGTCACCTGCTCGGTGAACAGGCGGTAGGTCTCGGCCATGTCCTGGCCCACGATGTCCAGCGTCGGGCCGTAGGCGGCATTCACGTTGACCACGGCCACGCCCGAGGCGTCGGTCAGCACCGGCGTCGTGGCGTAGTCCAGGCCCTCGGCCCAGACCGAGATGCCCGGCAGCGGCGACGTGCCGGCGGCATCCATCACCGTGACGGTGATCGCGGTCGGGGTGTTCACGTCGATGGCCAGCGGGTTGATCGTGACGGTGGCCGGCACGATGACGTTGACGTCGGTGATGTAGGGGACCTTGTTGTGGGCGGTGACCACGAGCTTCATCGGCACGCCCGGCGTCAGCTCGCCGAGGTACTCGATGTCGACATCGCCCTTGGCGTTGACCGTGCCGGCGCCCATCAGCACGCCGTTCTGGGTCAAGCCGACATAGCTGCCGGTGACCGCGCCCACGGTGATGGCGGTCTGGCCGACGAACACCGTCGCCGGGTGCGAAACCGTGTTGGCGGTCGGGACGATGTACGGGCTCAGGCTCGGGTCGCCCAGCAGGTTGTAGATGTTCCAGTAGTAGGTCGTGCGCGACGAGCCGGACTCCATGACGGCCAGGTTGCCGCTGAAGACCAGGGCGTCATTGGTCACGTACCACAGGTGCTCGGCCTCGCCGGACTCGTGGAACAGTCCGTCGTAGGCGCCGATGCCGGTGGCCAGGATCGGGTAGCCCGTGCCGTCGATCTGGCTGGAGGCGTGGAAGCCGACGCCCCACCAGTAGTCCTCGTCCCAGTACGTGGAGTTCGAGGCACCGATGTAGCCGATGGCGCCCTTGTTGGCGGCGCGCAGGAACGTCTCGCCGAAGCACTCGGCGTAGTCGTAGGTCGACGTCAGGCAGCAGTTGCCCACGGCCAGCGTCGGCTTGCCGGCGTTGGTCATCGCGTTGACGTTCGACTGCGTCATCGACGGATCGGCCCAGCTGGTCTCGCTGCCGTGCGCGGTGTAGTTGATGTACGCCACGCCGTCGTTGACGGTCTGGATGATGGCCGCCTCGACCGCGCCGCTGGAGGCGGGGTAGAGGTAGGTGTTGCTGGTGATACCGTGGGCATTGTTGAAGTAGTTGTTGGTACCGTACAGGATCTGCCCATTGCCGTGGGTGGCCGCGTACGTGCCGTCCACGCCCGCGATCATCGTCACGCGGTTCAGGTAGCTCGGGTCCGGCATGGTGAACTGGTCGTACATCATCGTCTTGTCGAGCTGGGCCTGCAGCTGCGTCGGGTTCGTCGCGCTGAAGCGGCCGTAGTACATGTCCGGCACCAGGTCGGCGTCGACCGCGCAGTACGGGCGATCGGAGGCGTCGCCGGCTTCCTGGAAGGTCGGCAGCTCGGCCACGTCACCGACGAACAGCACGAAGCTGGGCGCCGGATTCTCCGGGGTGGCGCTGTTGTACAGGTTGTTCAGGTAGGCCTCGATCGAGGCGGTGGTCGTGCCGACCGCGGGGGTCCCGGTCACGGCCATGATCATGTTGAAGCCGCGCTGGGTCTTCCAGGTCACGAAGTCCTGCAGCTGGCTGGCGAACGCCGGCGGCGTCACGATGACCATCGTGACCAGGTCCTTGACACGATCCGGATAGGCGTCGTGGAAGGCCTTGCTTCCGGCCATCCCGGCGTAAAGGTGCTCGAAGAACGGGCTGTAGGTGCGGGCGATCAGGTCGGTGGCGTAGGCCATGTCGACGTTGTCGAAGGCGACGTCGACGTCCATGCTGGTGATGACCTCGACCTCGTTCTCGGCCGGGAACCAGGTCACCGGCGCGATCTCCAGGCGGGCGATGTCCATCGCGCGCAGACGGCCCTGCTCGAGGATCGTCGCGGCTTCGCGGGAGACGGCCTTCTGCATGTAGAAGCCCATGTCCTGCACGAACGGCAGGTTGTCCAGGTCGGCGCTCTTGGAGACGCTGTCCTGGGTCGGGAACAGCGGGTGGGTGATGCCGTGGTCGGCAAGCTTGATGCGCGTCGACTGCACGTTGCGGTAGCTCACCCGCGCGGTGGCGCCGGCGGGAACCGCGACCAGGCGGTTCATCTGCGGCAATTCGGGAGCCCCGACCTGCATCGAGGTGTGGAAGCCGGGAATGGCCAGACGGGTGAAGACACCGGACTTGGTCGCGATGTCGGTCGCCTCGAGCTCGCCCACTTGGACGTGGAAGCTCAAACCCGTGCCCTTCTCCGACGTGACGGCCAGCGCCGAGGGTTCGTCGCCCAGCCTGATGGTCGTCGCGCCGGCCGAAACGGCCGACAGCGCCAACAAGGCGAGCATCAGGGACAGCAATCTCCTGCGCAGCATGTTGGGTACTCCCCTTGGAACACGATTCCCCACAGGCCGGACGGCGCGGGGCGCACAAGAGTGCGCGGCGCGCCGCGGAACGCCACCGTCCGGGCCCGGCCTGTGCGTGCCCGAACCCCTTGAGGTTAACATGCAATCGTTCTGCAAAGAAAGAATCAATGTGGCTGTTTTTGAGTTATTGTATCACGATTGTGCGACAGACCGTGCATTGGCGGAAATATGATCACCAACCTAAAAAAGATTTAAACAGTAATGATTCGCCACGGTTCCGTGATGAGTCGCCGCAGCCACGAACAGCGCGTTCGTTGTCGTCGTTTGGCTTTTTGTCATGACCCACCGCGGCCCGGGTGTTATGATGGGGCCATGCACCCGGCAGGCCGGTGGCCTGAGCCGGGCGCAACACGCCGGCACCCCATCGGGCCGAGCTGGCAGGGCACCCCACGGCGCGGGCCCGGTCCGCGCAAGGAGACGTTGCAGGCGATGATCCGGATACTTCTGTCCCTGGCGGCCCTGCTCGCGCTGGCCGCACCGGCGTCGGCGTCATGGTCGTTCACGTTCACGGCCGCCGACCAGGGCGCCGTGACCGAGTTGGCCGTCCTGACCAGATTCCAGACCACCCTCCGCAATACCGGCACCACGGCCGACACCTACACCGTGACCATGGTCAAGGACATGCCCGCGGCCTGGGCGTGCTCGTTCTGCGAGGGCCAGGTCTGCTACCCGCCTTGGCTGACACAGCTGACGATCAACCTGCAGCCGGGGCAGGAAACATACATCGACGTCGACCTGACGCCGCTGGCAGACCAGGGCACGGGCATCGCGCACGTGACCGTGGCCAGCCAGGGCAGTCCCGCGCTGTCGGTGGCCAGGGCGTTCCGCGTCGTGAGTACGGGCGTCCAGGTGCTGCTGGTTGATGGTGACGGGGGCCAACAGCTGGAGGATTACTACACGCCGGCACTGGCGACCGGTGACGTCACCTGGGCCCGGTGGCCGCGCGACGAGGCCGGGGCGCTGTCGTCGCCTGAGCTGGACGCGTTCGCGGCCGTCATCTGGTATGCCGAGGGCATGGCGCCCGGCCTGGACGATGTCGACCGGACCGCGCTGGCCTACTACGTGCAGCACGGTGGCATGCTGCTGCTGGCCGGCCAGGACCTGGCCTGGCAGGCCGGCGACCCGGCCAGCCCCTGGTACACGCCGCAGTCGGCGGCCTGGCTGCAGGTCGTGCTTGGCGCCAGTCACGCGGGTGCGGCCACCGGAGCGATCGGGGTGGCAGCGCTGCCCGGCGCACCGTTCGGCACCTCCTTCACCGGCACCCTCAACGGCGCCGGCGGCGCGGGCAATAGCACCAGCCCCGACGCGCTACAGGCCGTCGGCAGCGGCGTGGCGGCGCACACCTACCTGGGCGGCCCGTCGGCCGCGGTGGCTTCCACCTGGGGCGCCGGGCGCTCCCTGTTCTGCGGCTACGCGCTGGAATCGCTGGCTGCCGGCGAGCGCGCCCTGCTGCTGGACGCCTTCCTGGACTGGGCGCTGGGTCGCCCGAGCGCGGTGCCCGACGGGAGGCTGCCGCTGGCCTGGGCCGTGCGCGCGGCTCCGAACCCCTTCAATCCGTCCACCACGCTGCGCTTCGAGGTGGCAAGCCCCGGCCCCGTGCGCGTGGAGATCTGCGATTTGCGCGGCCGCGTCGTGCGCGCCCTGGCCGATCGCGTGATGGCGGCCGGCCCGGCGCAGCTGCCGTGGGACGGGCGCGATGACCGCGGCGCGACGCTGCCGTCGGGTATCTATCTGGCGCGCCTGACCGCCGGCGACGCAACCGGCGCGACCAAGCTGGTACTGGCGAAGTGAACCCGAGCGGGCGCGGCGAGGCCGCGCGGACCGGAGTGGATTCCATGCATGTCCGGAGGATCCTGGGCGCCGCGGCCGCGCTGCTGCTGGTTGCCGGCGCCACCTGGGCCGCGCCGCCCACGGCCGCCTGGACCGAGCGCCACGACGGCGGCGGCCAGTTCAACGACGACGGCTGGTGCGCCGTCACCGATCCGCTCGGCCACCTCGTCGTGGCGGGCGAGTCCGCCGACGGCATCGGCGGTGTCGACCTCTGCGTACGCAAGCTCGACCGCCTCGATGGCCACCAGATCTGGCAGGCGCGCTACGTCGGCTACGACGCCAAGGACGTGACGGTCGCCGACATCACCTGGGACCTGGCCGGCCAGCTGCTGGTCGCGGGCTTCATCCGCGGCTGCGTCGGCTGAGGACAGGGCGATGACGTCGTCGTGCTGAAGCTCGACGGCGCGACCGGAGAGGTTCTCTGGTCCCGGCTCTATCAGGGTTCCGCCGGCCTGGACGAGGCGGTACTCGGCGTGGACAGCGATGTGGCGGGCGATGTCTATGTGGCCGGTCGCGTCACCGTCGCCGGCCAGGGCATGCAGATGCTGGCGATGAAGCTGCGCGGCAGCGACGGCACCACCGCCTGGATGGACATCCGCGGCGGCACCGCCGGCGGCGACGACATCGCCTGGGACGTCGTGGTCGGCCCTGACGGCAACCCGGTCTTCAGCGGCCACACGTTGGAGACCGGCAATGTGGCCCGCTGCCTGACGCGCAAGCTGGCGGCCGCCGACGGCGCGATGATCTGGGAAGCGACGCTGGCCGGGGCGCTCAACGATGTCGTCTCCCGCAGCGCCTGGCTCCACCTGGCGCCGGACGGCGACGTGCTGATGGTCCAGCGCGGCTACGGCGCCACCAACGGCTACGACGTCCTGCTGGCGCGCTACGACGCGGCCGACGGCCAGCCCGCCTGGAGCGTCCGCTACGACGGCCCCACGCACGGCGGCGACGACCCGCGGGCCGTGGCGATCACCGCGACCGGCGACGTGCTGGTGGCCGGCGTCCAGGACACCTGGTGGAACTACAACTACCTGACCCTGAAGTTCAGCGGCGCGACCGGCGCCCTCCTGTGGACGGCGCCCGCCTACAACGGCCCGCCCGGCTGGTACGACGTGGCCACCACCGTGTGCGAGGGACCCGGCGGCCTGGTCGTCACCAGCGGCCTGAGCGACGGCTCGGGCACCAGCTGGGACATTGCCACCGTCGGCTACGACGGGACCACCGGGGCCCAGCAGTGGGTGCTCCGGCACGACGGACCGTCCAGCCAGAGCGACGAGGCGCGCGCGGTGGCCATTGGCGCCGGCCGCCTCTTCGTGACCGGCTACGTCTACGCCGACGTCACGGGCAAGGACTGGATCACGCTGGCCTACGACCTGGGCCTGACCAGCGACGCCCCCCTGCCGTCCGCAGCGCCGTCCCTGGCGACGCCGTGGCCCAACCCGTTCAACCCGGCGGTGAACATCGCCTTCGACCTGGCGGAGCCGGCGTCCGTCCGCGTGGCCATCCACGCCCTGGACGGCGCCCTGGTCCGCGTCCTGCGCGACGGCCAGGCCGCCGCCGGCCGCACCTCCCTGCGCTGGGACGGCCGCGACGCCGCCGGCCGCACCGTGGCTGCCGCCACGTACGCCGTCCGCCTCTCCACCCTCTCTTCGCAAGAGGTGCGCCTCATCACCCTCTTGAAGTGAAGGAAGCCTGTTTCCGGCACCGACGTGCCAGCGGACCTGAAGACAGGAGTGGCGGGTAATCCGCAGCGCCGAAGGCGCGAGGACAACCCGCCACTCCTGTCTTCAGGTCCGCTGGCAGGGCCCGCCCGCGGATCAGGCTTCCTTCTCGCACCAGACCGCGATGAGGTGCACGATTGTGTCGGACGCCAGTTCCATGTCCTTGACGCAGACCCATTCGCCGTAGCCGTGGAAGTCCTGCTCGCCGGTGAAGATGTTCGGCGTCGGCAGGCCCTTGGCCGACAGCTGGGCGCCGTCGGTGCCGCCGCGGATCAGGCCCAGCACCGGCTCGATGCCCGTGCGCCGGACGGCCTCCAGGGCGTACTCCATCGCGCGGGGTTCCTTCGCGATGTCGTACTTCATGTTCCGGTAGTACTCCTTGATCTCGACGCGGCAGCTGCTGCCCGGCCACTGCGCGCAGGCCTGCTCGGCAAACGCGCGGATGCGGTCGGCCTTGGGTTTCAGCTCTGCCAGCTCGAAGTCCCGGATCAGGAGCGTGACCTCGGTCTCGCTGCAGTTGCCCTTGATCGCGATCGGGTGGATGTAGCCTTCGCGCCCGCTGGTGGTCTCGGGCGCGCCCTCGCGCGGCAGCAGCGACAGGAAGGTGCCGGCCACCTTCACCGAGGGGATCATCTTGTCCTTCGCGTAGCCGGGGTGGATGTCGCGCCCCGTGAACGTGACGATGGCGCTGTCGGCGCAGAAAGTCTCGTTCTCGACCTCGCCTCGCCGCCCGCCGTCCATGGTGTAGGCCACCTTCGCGGCGAACTTCGGCACGTCGAAGTGCTTGACGCCGCCGCCGACCTCCTCGTCGGGCGTGAAGGCCACCTTGACCGGGCCGTGGGCGAAGCCCGGGTTCTCGACGATGCGGGTCAGCGCATCCATGATCTCGGCGATGCCGGCCTTGTCGTCGGCACCCAGCAGCGTGGTGCCGTCGGCGGTGATGATCGTCTGGCCGATGCACTCCTGCAGGTACGGGTTCTCTGCGGCGACGATCCTCTTCCCGTTCCTTGGCAGCGCGATGTCCCTGCCGTCGTAGTTCGGATGGAACGTGGGCACCACGTTCTCGCCCGAGACCTCGGGGTAGGTGTCCATGTGCGCGATGAAGGCGATGACCGGCACCTTCTCGCAGCCCGGGGTGGCCGGCAGCGTAGCGGTCACGTAGCAGTGCTCGTCCACGGCGGCGTCCTTCAGGCCCAGGGCCTGCAGCTCGCCGACCAGCACTCGGGCCAGGTCGAACTGGCGGGCGGTGGACGGATAGGTGTCGGAGGAGTCGCTGCTGGTCGTGTGGATCTTCGCATAGGCGACGAATCGGTCGACCAGGCTGGGGAACGGCGAGCCGGGCTTGCGCTCTAGCATGGAAGGCCTCCGCGGGACGTGGGGGTGCTTCAAGACGCCGGGGCGAAGCCATATTGCGCCATCGCGGCGGCCGCGGCAAGCTGCCGCCGGGACGGTCGCCGCCGGAGAAGTCGCTGCCGGGACCCAGGGCGCCGGCCGCCGAATCCGGGACCTGGGTGGTCTGGAACCGCCAGAACCGGGGTAGCGGTACCCGGCAACGGTTCCTTGTCCTTTCGGCCCCACCATGTTACGGTCCGCCGCGGCGCCGCCATCCCGCGGCGCGCCGGGCGGCCGGTCCCCGCCGCGACCGCCCGTCACCCAGCGCGGAGGTACCCATGGACGTCAGCAGCGGCAGCAAGAGCCTGCCCGAAAACGCCTACCGGGCACTGAAACCCGGCGAGAAGTACACTCCCGTGGTCCCGGCCAGTTCGATCGTGCCGGAAGTCACGGGCTACTCCCTGACGATGGGCCTGATCTTCGCGGTCGTCTTCTCGGCGGCTGCGGCGTATCTCGGCCTGAAGATCGGCCAGGTGTTCGAGGCGGCCATCCCCATCACCATCCTGGCCATCGGCGTCTCGGCCGGACTGGGCAAGAAGAACGCGCTGCAGCAGCACGTGATGATCCAGTCGATCGGCTCCGCCTCGGGCGTGGTCGTCGCCGGCGCGATCTTCACGCTGCCGGGCCTGTACATCCTGGGCCTGGACCAGCAGACGAACTTCCTGCAGATGTGCCTGACCTCGCTGCTGGGCGGCTTCCTGGGCATCGTTCTGCTGATCCCCTTCCGCAAGTACTTCGTCGACGACATGCACGGCGAGTTCCCGTTCCCTGAGGCCACGGCGTCGACCGAGGTGCTGATGGCCGGCGAGGCGGGCGGCGACCAGGCGGCCGTGCTGGTCAAGAGCGGCGGCATCGCGATGCTGTTCCAGCTGCTCAGCGCCCAGACGATCGGTCTGTGGCGCGAGACGTTCTCGACCACGGCGTACGGGCTGGGCGAGAAGTTGTCGCGGACCATCCGCCTCGAGTACAACATGCTGACCGAGGCGGCGGTGCTGGGGCTTGGCTACATCATCGGTCTGCGCTACTCGTTGATCATCGCCTGTGGCTCGTTCCTGAGCTGGTGGGTGCTGGTGCCGATGGTGGGCATCCTCGGCAAGGGCGTGTACGTCGGTGACACGCTGTTCCAGCTGCCGGCCCTGGCCGACCTGAGCACGACGCAGATCTTCCGCACCTTCGTGCGGCCGGTGGGCATCGGCGCCATCGCGATGTCGGGCCTGATCGGCGTCTGGAAGAGCCGCAAGATCATCGCCGGCGCCATGAAGCTGGCCGCCTCGGCCGGCAAGCAGAAGCACGCTGCGACAGAGTTGCGGACGCAGCGCGACCTGCCGGCCAAGCTGGTCACGATGCTGACCATGGCCGTGCTCGGCGCCGTGTTCCTGTACTTCTGGTTCATCGTCAAGGTCTCGCTGCTGCAGGCGATCACCGGACTGGTCATCGTTGGCGTCATCTCGTTCCTCTTCACCACGGTGGCCGCTCGGGCCATCGCCATCGTTGGCAGCAACCCGGTCTCGGGCATGACGCTGATGACGCTGATCATCAGCTCGGTGATCCTGCGCTCGGTGGGCCTGCGCGACGAGGAGGGCATGGTCGCGGCCCTGCTGATCGGCGGCGTCGTCTGCACGGCCCTGTCGATGAGCGGCGGCTTCATCAGCGACCTGAAGATCGGCTACTGGCTGGGCACGACGCCGGCCACGCAACAGAAGTGGAAGTTCCTGGGCACCATCGTGTCGGCCATCTCCGTGACGGCCGTCATCCTGCTACTGAACGAGGCCTACACGTTCACGGGCGGGCAGCTCCAGGCGCCGCAGGCCAACGCGATGGCCGCCGTGATCAAGCCGCTGATGACCGGCACGCCGGCACCCTGGCTCCTGTACATGGCCGGCATCTTCATGGCGCTGATCCTGCAGTGGACCGGATTGCCGGCGTTGGCCTTCGCGCTGGGCATGTACCTGCCGCTGGAAGTGAACACGCCTGTGCTGGTCGGCGGCCTGATCGCCTGGTTCGTCACGCGCAACGGCACCGACGAGCAGAAGGCCAAGCGCAACGAGCGTGGCACGCTGATGGCGTCGGGCTTCGTGGCCGGCGGCGCGATCATGGGCGTGATCGCGGCCCTCATCAAGTACGTCGGCGGCAACGTCGTGGATGACAACTCCTGGAGCGTGGCGCACGCCCTGGGGCTGCACCACTGGGCCGAAGGCATGCCGCTGTCCGCCACCGTCACGCTGGTGGTTTTCGGCGGCCTGGCGTACTACCTGTACTGGGGCGCGCGCCGCGCCGTGAAGGACTGACGATTCCCGCCCGGCCCCGCGGCCGGGCATGGACCGGAACGGGGCCGCCGCCGGCTGGCGGCGGCCTCCTCTGATGGAGAGACCGATGAGCTGTCCGTGTGGATCCGCGGCCGAATACGCCGCCTGTTGCGAACCGATCATCAAGGGCGCCCGCGCGGCCGTGACGGCCGAGGAACTGATGCGCGCCCGCTACACCGCGTACGCCCAGGTCGAGATCGATTTCCTTCAGGAATCACTGCATCCGGACGCGCGCCAGGACAGCGACCCGGCCGGCGCGCGGGACTGGGCCGAGAACAGCACCTGGCACGGCCTGTCGATCCTGGCCACCGAGTCCGGCGGCCCGGACGACGACAAGGGCACGGTCGAGTTCATCGCCTCGTATACTTACGATGGTGAGGACAAGCAGTACCGCGAGGTGGCTGAGTTCGAGCGCGTGGACGGGCGCTGGCACTTCTGCGCAGGGCGACCCGCCGTGCGCAAGCCGATCATGCGCGAGGAACCGAAAGTCGGTCGCAACGATGCCTGCCCGTGCGGCAGTGGCCGCAAGTACAAGCGCTGCTGCGGCGCCTGAACGGCGGCGGGCGGACCGGCGTACCGGGGCAGTTGCGCTGCTTGCGCTGTGCCTCGGCGCCAGCACCGCCGTGGCCGACCCTGCCGTGGCGTCGCCTCCGCCCACGTCCCCGCCCGCCGCGTCCGGCTCGTGGTTCACCCGCACGCTTCATCGCTACTTCAGCAACGACGCCCCCGCCGGCACGGAGTTGGGCGGCCAGGTCGTCGCCCTGAGTGAGCGCTACGCGGCCTATGCCGACCGGCGCATCGCCGTGGTCATCGTGCAGCAGGTCGACCGGCTACGTCCCGACGACGCCTCCGAGCGCGAACTGATGTCATCGCTGGCCCGCACGCTGCGTCCGTACACGCGCGAAGGCGTGCTGCGTCAGTACCTGCTGTTCCGCCAGGGGGAGCTGCTGGATCCACTCGATCTGGCCGATACCGAACGTCTGTTGCGCGGGATCGAGTACGTCGCGGACGTGCGTCTGCACGTGGTGCCGTTGACCGGGCAGGAGGAGGAGGTTGCGGTCGTGGTCGAGATCCGCGATCGCCTGCCTGTCGGCGCGCGCTTGTCCACACGCGGTGTCGATCGCGTGGACGCGGGCCTGTTCCACGCCAACGTCGCGGGTTTGGACGTGCGGCTGGCTGCAGACCTCCGCTACCGGCGCGAGGTCACGCCGGAAACCGGCTGGGGCGGAGAGCTGCGCAAGCGCAACATGGGCGGTTCGTTCATCGACGCCGAGTTTGCGTACGAGGACTCGTGGCGCGGGCTCGACCGCCGCTCCTCCCTGGTTCGGGCGGAGGCCCATCCGGACATCCGCTGGGTCGGTGGCCTGGCCTGGCGCGATCGGCTGGAGCGGGAGGACGAGCCGTCAGGGGTTCGCACCGTTACGGCCGACGGCTGGGCGGGGCGGGTCATCCGGCTGCGGACCGATGTCGCCGGGGACTCGCGCGCGGTCCTGGTGCCGGCTGGCGGCTGGGCGCTCTTGGATCTCGCCGAACGACCAAGTGTCAGGCCGGACAGCAACTTCGCCTTCCACGGGAACCGGCAGCTTCTCGCGGGCCTGACGTGGTCCCGCTCGCAGGACTACCGCACGAGCTTCCTGCACGGACTGGGGCAGATCGAGAACCTGAGCGGTGGCCAGGGCCTGAAGCTGTCGACAGCGTACGTCGACGGCGAATTTCGCGATCGCACGGGGCTTTTCCTGCAGGGCTGGCGCCAGGTCGTGCGCGGGCGCGGTGACGTGCTGGGACTGGGCCTGGACCTGGGCGGTTACCTGCGCGCCCATCGCCTTGAGGACGGGTCGCTGCGGTTGGCCGTCCACTACGTCTCACCTCTGTTGGGTGCCGGCGGCTGGCGCTCGAGGCTTCTGGCGGGAGCGCGCTTCCACCGCGCCGTGCGTTCGACCGGGGGTGGCCCGCTGACGTTGGCCGGCGGCCTCGGACCGAGGGAGTTGGACCTTTCGGCGCCGGGCGGCGACCGCCGCCTGGTCATGGACCTGGAATGGCGCTTCTACCCGAACTGGGTCGTGTCCGGCTTCCGGTGCCAGGCCTACGGCTTCGCCGACGGGGCCCTGCTGGCCGGCGACGACCGCGCGTTGTCCGACGGACGTCTGCTGGGCTCGGCCGGCCTGGGCCTGCGGATCGGCAACCCGGACCTGGTGCTGCCGGTGCTGCAGGTGCAGGTGGCCTTCCTGCGCGGCATGGACGATAATGCGGCCATGGTTCTGGTCTCGGCCGGCAGCTTCACCGCGCCCGAGACGCGGCTGCCCGGCGCGCGGCCGGGTGCCTACGAGTTCCGCTGAGCGCTTCGAGCGGGCGCGGCCCGGAGGACGATGGACGGCGCGACGATCCGCCAGGTCTGGATGCGGCGGCGGGGCGACCCGCACGTCCTGGAGGTCCGCGAGGTGCCGACCCCAGCCCCCGGACCGGGGCAGGTGCGGCTGCGGGTAGCCTGGGCGGGCGTCAACTTCGCCGATGTCATGATGCGGCGCGGGCTGTACCCCGATGCACCCCGGCTGCCGGCGGTGGCGGGCTACGAGGTGTCCGGCACCATCGACGCCGTGGGCCCGGGCGCCGCCCCGGCCCTGATCGGGCGCCCTGCCGTCGCCATGTGCAACTTCGGCGGTTACAGCGAAGCGGTCTGCGTGCCCGTCGGGCAGGCCTGGCCTCTGCCGGACGGCACCGACCTGCGCGCCGCGGCGGCGCTGCCGGTCAACTACCTCACGGCCTGGCAGATGGTGCGGGTCATGGCGCCCGTCGCGCCCGGCGGTTCGGTGTTGGTGCAGTCGGCAGCCGGCGGCGTGGGGCAGGCCGTGGTGCAGCTGTGCGCGCTCGCGGGAGTGAGGGTGATCGGCTCGGCCTCGCCGGGCAAGCACGCCGAGCTGCGGGCCCAGGGGCTGGCGTTCGTGTTCGACTCCGGCCTGCGGGAGTACGCGGGACCGGTGCGCGAGGCGACCGGTGGCCGTGGCGTCGAGGCCGCGCTGGAGCCGCGGCACGGGCGGTGGATCCTCGAGAGCTACCGCTGCCTGTCGCGCTGCGGTCACCTGGTGCTGTTCGGGTTTGCCGGCGCGGCGGCAGGCCACCGCTCGGGGACGTTCTCGGCGCTGCGCACGCTGGCGCAGGTGCCGTGGCTGGCGATCAACCCCGTCCGCCTGATGAACGACAACCGGTCGCTCGGTGGAGTCAACCTGGGGCGCATGTGGGACGAGGGCGAGCGGACCGCGCCTTGGCTGCGCGCGCTGCTGGAACTCCTGGCCGACGGCAGCATCCGGCCCCGTCTCGACAGCACCTTCACCTTCGCGCAGGCCGCGGCCGCGCACGAACGCCTGGAGGGACGTGCCAGTTTCGGCAAGATCCTCCTCGAGCCGGGCCGCTGAGGCGGCGCCGCGGAAAGGCCCCTACCGGTGAAGGTCTCTGTCTCCATCATCACCAAGGACGCCGCGGCGCAGCTGGACCGCTGCCTGGCGTCGGTGGCGTTCGCGGACGAGGTCGTGGTGCTGGATCAGGGCAGTGTCGACGACACCGCGGCCGTCTGCGCGCGGCACGGCGCCGCCCTGCACCAGGGCGCGTGGGAGGGCTTCGGCCCGACGAAGCAACGGGCGGTGACGCTGTGCCGCAACCGTTGGGTGTTGAGCGTGGACTCGGACGAGGAGGTCTCACCGGATCTGGCCGCGGCCATCGCTGCGCTGCCCGACGAGCCGGACTTCGCCGCCTACGCCGTGAACCGTCTTAGCCGCTTCCTGGGCGCCTGGATTCGCCATTGCGGGTGGCACCCCGACTGGGTCGTGCGCCTGTTCGACCGCGAGCGTGCTGGGTTCGACGATCGCCAGGTCCACGAGAGCGTGCGTCACCCCGGCGCGTCCGGCCGGCTGGCCGGCCTACTGCGGCACCATCCCTACGAGACGATGGAGCAGTACATCGCCAAGCTGGACCGCTACACGACGCTCGCGGCGGCCGACCTGCACGCCCGCGGTCGCTCTTGTGGTCCATCGGGAGCGGCGCTGCGCGCCGAGGCGGCGTTCTGGCGCATGTGGCTGCTGCAGGGCGGCTGGCGGGACGGCGGGCCGGGGCTGGTCCTGTGCCGGGCCTCGTCGTTCTACGTGCTGGCCAAGTACACGAAACTGTGGCGGCTGGGACGGTCGTGAAGATCCTGGTCGTGCGCACAGATCGTCTTGGCGACCTGGTCCTTTCGCTGCCCGTGTTCGCGGCAGGACGCGCCGCACGTCCGGACTGGGCGTTCCACGCACTGGTCGCGCCGACGGGCGCTCCCTTGGTGGAGCACGACCCGAACGTGGCCGCCGTTTGGACCTGGGATCCCGCCGGCAGCGTTGCGGCAGACGACGACCTGGTCCGACGCCTGCGCGCCGAGCGGTTCGACGCGGCCGTGATCCTGCACTTCCGCGGCCGCCTGGCGCGCCTGCTACAGCGGGCCGGCATCCGCCGCCGTTACGGCCCGTGGTCGAAGCCGGCGAGCTGGCTGCTTCTGAACCGCGGCACCTGGCAGCGTCGGTCCCGCGGCGGCCGGCACGAGGCAGACCTCAACCTGGACCTGTTGGCACGTCTGCCCGGGATCGGGAAGTTGGCAACGCCGCCACCGGAGCTGTACCTGAGCACTGCGCAGCTTGAGGGTGGCCGCTCCTTCCGGCGCGAACAGGCGCCCGACTCGCGTGTCGTGGCCTTCCTGCACCCGGGTTCGGGCGGCTCGGCGCTGGACTGGCCGCCGGAGCGCTTTGCCGCCGTCGCCGGGGAACTGGCATCGCTGCCGGGCTGGCGCGTCTTCGTCACCGGGCAGGGCGCCGATGCGGCAGCGGTGCATGCGATGCGCGGGGCGGGGCTGGACCCTCGCGTCGGGAACCTGCTGGACAGGTACGCGTTGCCTGCGTTTCTTGGCGTGCTGTCGGCGGGCGACGTGTTCATCGGGCCTTCGACGGGCCCGCTCCACCTGGCCGGGGCGCTGGGCCTCGGCGTCGTGGGGATCTACCCGCCGGTCGCGGCAATGAGTCCGCGGCGCTGGGGGCCGCGCGCGCGCTGGAGCCGCGTGCTGGTGCCGGCGGTGGACTGCCCGGGCCGCCACGCCTGCCGCCTGGAGCGGTGCCCGCTGCACAACTGCCTGACGGGCGTTGATGTGCGCGCCGTCGTGGCGGCCGCGCGTGCCGTGGTCGGCATGCGCGACGGGCTGCCCGACACACCTGAACGCTGACCCGGAGGACCACGATGAGGCGCAAGACGGCGATCCTGGCGATGTTCGCGTCGTTGGTTGCCCTGGCCGGAGCGCCGGCAGGGCCGGCCTCGGCGCGGGCGATCGACCCCGGCGCGACCGCCCGTGAACTGGTCGAGCAGGCGCGCCGCGCCGGCGGCAAGGGCACCCTGCCGAACGCGTGGTGGGACCTGGAGGCCCGCCTCCGCGACGCCGACGCCCAGGAGGCGGCCGCCGACTGGACGGCCGTCGAGTCCCAGGCCCGGCGCCTGGTCAACGCTGCCGAGTTCCTCAACCAGATGCGCCAGCACAAGAGCGCGCTCGAGGCATTGCTCGGGCGCTACGACCAGTCGCTGGCCGAGATCGGCGCGTTGTACGGGGTCGAGCTCGCGCCCGAACTGGCGGGTGGACCCGCGGCCGCGGACCTCCTGGAACGCCTGACGGCGGCCCGGTTGCGCCACCAGGTCGAGGTCGACTCCCTGCGCGTGGAGAACCGACGCCTGGCAGGCACCGTCGGTGACCGCGCCGAGTCCCTCGAAGCCCTGGTCGCATCGCAGCAGGCCGAGATCAGCGCGCTGCGCAAGAAGCTCTGGGATACCGAGCTGAGGGCCGGCATCGCCGAGGCCGACCGCTCGGCCGCGGAGTCCGTCCTGACGCGCAAGCAGCAGCGTGAAGAGGCCATCGCGGCGGTGAGGGACGCCTTCGGCAAGGACGAGGCCGAGCTCACCGTCACGGCTGACGGCGCTGTCGTGCTACGCGTCTTCGCGCTCGCGTTCGGCGTCGGCAGTGCGGATCTGGGCAAGGGTCAGGAGAAGCTGGTGGGCCGGATCGCTGACGCGATCGCGCGGTTCCCCGGCGCCGCGGTGACGGTGGAGGGGCATACCGACGACAGCGGCGGGCGTGATGCGAACCTGAAGCTCTCGCAGAAGCGGGCGGCGGTGGTGGCGCGTCAACTCGAGAAGAAGCTGTCGTTGGGGGTCGATGCCATCGCCACCGCGGGTCATGGGCCGGACAGGCCCATCGCGTCCAACGGCACCAATGCCGGCAAGGCGCGCAATCGGCGCATCGACGTGGTGATCGGTGCGCTGCCATAGGGGTGGACACGGAAACTGGAGGGAGAACGGCATGAGGAAGGGATTCGTGATCGCGGTCACTGCAGTCGGCGTGGCGTGGGGGACGACGGCCACGGCGGCCGATCCGCTGGCGCCCGGCGATTCGCGCCACGAGACGGAGATCGGCGTCAACCTGCTGCAGAGCTCGTACAGCCGCAATTGGAACGGTGGCGACAAGGGATCGCTCAACTGGTCGATCGCCCTGAACTCGCGGCACGAGAAGCAGATGGGCGAGAAATTCAACTGGCGCAACACGCTCAAGCTGGCCTACGGCCAGAACCACCAGCAGCAGCGTGACGCGCAGGGCAGCCTCTACTGGCAGCGCCCGGACAAGAGCACCGATGCGATCGAGTTCGAGTCGCTGGGGGCCCTCGGCGGCGGAAGCGGCTGGGAGCCGTACTTCGCGCTGGGGTTCACCTCGATGTTCCGCGATCTGAGCGACGGCGCCGGCCGCAGCCAGAACTTCAACCCGCTGACCTTCCGCGAATCCGTCGGCCTGTCGCGGCGCCTGATCAACGAGGAGAAGCGCTCGTTCACCGTGCGGGCCGGCCTGGCCCTGGTGCAGAGCAGCCGCAGCTTCTTCAGCGAGCCGCTGCCGTCCACGACGACGATCTCCGAGACGGCATTCACCTCGGCGGCGGAACTCGTGGCCGAGTACCGCGCGCCACTGCTGGACGGCCGTGTGGACTGGGAATCGAAGCTGACCGTCGACCGACCGCTGACCTGGTCGGGCAAGGCGACGTTCGAGGACGGGTTCACCTCGGACACGCCGATGCCGGACGACATCGCCGACTATACCACCGCGTTCGACCTGGACTGGGAGAACACCTTCTCGGCCAACGTCACGAAGGTGATCTCGGTCAAGCTCTTCACGCGCTGGGTCTACGACAAGTACGACAACTCGGTCAAGCCGGTGCTGAATGGCGATGGCGTGCTGGTGAACGAGGGGGATGTGTTGGGGGCGGTGCGCAAGGCGGGGCAGTTCAAGCAGTCGCTGGCGCTGGGCCTGGGCTACAAATTCTAGGTTGTGCCGTCGAAATTGTGCCCGGCCCGGCAGTTGCCCGGGCCGGGCATGAACACGACCCCCGACACCTTCACGCCGCCCCACTGCCCCAACCCCAAGTGCCGCTTCCACAGCCACTTCGACCCCAGTGGCGCTTCAAGCGCATCGGCTACCACTGGAGTCACTGCCAGCGAAAGCGTATCCCCAGGTTCCTCTGCCGCCACTGCCGACGCTCCTTCAGCACCCAGACCTTCAGCACCTCCTACTGGCTGAAGCGCCCCGACGTCCTGCCCCAGCTCCTGACCAAGACCGTCGGCGGCATGGCCAACCGCCAGATCGCCCGCGACCTGCGCGTGGCACCCTCGACCGTCGACCGGCAGCTCAGCCGCCTCGGACGCCACTGCCTGCTGTTCCACGCCGCGATGATGGCCAATGCCAAGCCCGTATCGGTCGCCGCCATCGACGGTTTCGTCTCCTTCGAGCACTCCCAGTTCTGGCCCTTCCACCATCACCTGGCGGTCGAGCCGACGTCCGACCTCATCGCCTACTTCACCGACAGCGAGGTCCGCCGGTCCGGTTCGATGACCCCGGCCCAGAAGCGCAAGCGCGAGCGGCTCGAGGCGCTGTTCGGCCGGCCCGATCCGAAGGCCGTCCTGAAGGACGTGACCCACCTGCTGGAGGTAGTGGCCGGCAGCCAACCGCAGTTGACGGTGCTGAGCGACGAGCACAAGGCCTACCCGCAGGCGTTGCGGGGGCTCAAGTGCAAGGTGGAGCACCTGGTGACGTCGAGCCGGGAGCGTCGTGACTCGCGCAACCGGTTGTTCCCGATCAACGTGGCGGACCTGTTGATCCGTCACAGCAGCGCGAACCACAAGCGGGAGACGATCGCGTGGTCGAAGCGTCGGCAGTCGAGTGCGGAGCGGCTGGCGGTGTTCGTGGTGTGGCGGAACTACCTGAAGGGTCGGCGTGAGAAGGCGCGGGGCAGCCCGACGCCGGCGCAGGCTCGGGGGATGCTGGCTCGTCGGCTGACGGTGGCGGATGTACTGGAGCGGCGATTGTTCGTGACCCGGATCGCGTTGCCACGGCGGTGGGAGGAGTACTACTGGCGGCGGGTGAACACGCGGGTGCTAGCCCGGCAGCGGGGGCATGAGCTGACGTACGCGGCGTGAGGGGGCGGAACGGAGCCGCCCGCGCCGCTGAACGGTGCGGGCGGACACAATCTCGGCGGCACAACCTAGCGGTAGGCCGGGAGACCGGTGATTTCGGCACCTACGATCAACGTGTGGATGTCGTGTGTGCCTTCGTACGTGTACACCGACTCCAGATTGGCCATGTGCCGCCCCGGCGAAAACTCGTCGGTGATGCCGGCCGCACCCAGGATATCCCGCGACTTGCGGGCGCAATCCAGGGCCATCGCCACGTGGGCGCGCTTGGCCAGCGAGACCAGCGGCACCTCGTCCACCCCGGCGTCCTTGAGGCGCCCGAGCCGGCTGCACAGCGCCTGCGCCTGCGTGATCCCCGTGAGCATCTCCACGAGCTTCTGCTGCACCAGCTGGAACGAGGCCAGCGGGCGTTCGAATTGGCGCCGTTGCTGCGCGTAGCGCAGGGCGGTGTCGTAGCAGTCCATGGCGGCGCCGACGGCGCCCCAGGCGATGCCGTAGCGGGCCTGGTTCAGGCAGGCCAGGGGCGCCTTGAGGCCGCGCGCGCCGGGCAGCCGGGCGCTGTCGGGCAGGCGCACGTCGTCGAACACCAGTTCGCCGGTGTCGCTGGCCCGCAGGCTGTACTTGCCGTGGATCGGGTTCGCGCTGAAGCCGGGCAGGCCGCGCTCGACCAGGAAGCCGCTTACGCCTTCGGGCGTGCGGGCCCAGACCACCGCGACGTCGGCCAGATTCGCGTTCGTGATCCACAGCTTGCTGCCGTGGAGGATCCAGCCGTCGCCGTCGCGCTCGGCACGCGTCTGCATGCCGCCGGGATCCGAGCCGTGGTCGGCCTCGGTCAGTCCGAAGCAGCCGATGCGGCGCCCGGCGGCCAGGTCCGGCAGCCAGCGCTCGCGCTGCTCGTCGGTGCCGAAGGTGGCGATGGGCCACATCACCAGGCTGCCCTGCACCGAGGCGAAGCTGCGCAGGCCGCTGTCGCCGCGCTCCAACTCACGGCAGATGAGGCCATAGACGGTCGGGCTCAGGCCGGGGCAGCCGGGGCCCTTGACCGACGAGCCCAGCAGGCCGAGCGCACCCAGCTCGGGCACCAGCTCCAGCGGGAAGGTCCCTTCGCGGAAGTGGGCGCGGACCAGGGGCAGGAAGCGCTCGTCGACGAAGCGGCGCACCACGTCGCGAACGCCGCGCTCCTCGTCGCTGAGTGTGTCGTCCAGGCGGTAGAAGTCGACGCCGGCGTAGGCGCTCATCAGGGACCCTCCGGTGGTGTCAGTTCTTCAGGAACGCCGAGACGCGCTTGAATTCCGGCGTGCCCGCCTCGCGCAGCATCTCGAACATGATCATCTGCGACCCCATCACGTCGGCGCCCACGTCGCGAAGGCGCTGCAGCCCGAGATCGCGGTCGGCCGGCCGGCAGGAACTGATCGCATCGGCGGCCAGGGCCACCTGGAAGCCCTCGCGCAGCAGGTCGCATGCGGTCTGGTAGACGCAGACGTGCGTCTCGATCCCGCAGAGCACCACCTGGTCGCGCCCACTGGCTCGCAGGGCGGCCAGGAACTCCGCGCTGCCGGCACAGCTGAAGGCCGTCTTCTCGTAGGCCGTGAAGGGCCGGCAGGCCTCGCGGATCTCCGACACGGTCACGCCCAGTCCGCGCGGGTACTGCTCGGTCACCAGGACGGGGACCTGCAGTTGGCGGCAGAAGCCGATCAGCCGCTCGGAGCGATCCAGGACCTGGTCCATGCCGTGGATCAGGTCGCGGAAGCGCTCCTGCAGGTCGATTACGACCAGGGCGGTGCGCTCTAGGGTCAGGCGGACAGGCAGGCGGCGTTCGTTGTCCATCGCGGCTCGCTCCCGGGGAAGGCGTCAGTTGCGGCGCGGCGCCGCGTACTCGCCGCACGGCGTCACCGTCGTGGCGTAGGGGCCGTGCCAGCTCTGGTTGAAGAACAGGTCGGCCTCGCGCGGCGCGGCGGGGCCCGTCAGGATCACGCCGAGGTTGCGCGACTCGAAAAAGTAGTCGCGCGACCAGTTCGAGGTGCCGATCCACAGCGCGTTGCCGTCGACGGACAGGTACTTGGCATGCTCGACGCGCGCGTACGGGATGAACCCCTCCGGATGCGCCGGGATGCTGGTCAGCCGCAGCTCCAGGCCCGGCACCGCGGCCAGGCTCTTCAGCCAGGGCACCGCGTGTTTCGTGGCGGCCCAGTCGGCCAGGATGATGCGCACTTGCGCGCCGCGGACGGCGGCGCGGCGCAGGGCCCGGTCCAGGTCGTCGAACAGACGGCCTTCGCGATCGGCGACGTGGTAGGACAGCAGCTGCAGATGCACCGAATCGCGAGCGGCGTCGATCATCTCCACCAGCAGCGGCAGGTCCCAGGGCACGCCCGCCGGCAGACCGCCCAGCGGGCTGGCGGCCAGCACCGCCCGTACCGTCTGGCCGCCGGGGCCGACAAGGTCGGACGCCGGCAAGTCGGCCAGGGTTGCCTGCGCGGGGCCGCCGGTCAGCATCGCCGGCGCCTGGTGTGCACCGCCGGCCAGCGCCCAGTCCAGTTCGAAAATACGCCGGGCCTGCCCGGCCAACTCGCGGTCGCGCACCAGGATGCCCAGCTCGTGGATCTGGCCCAGCGCGCGCCAGTCGAAGTTCTGGCTGCCGAGGTACAGGCCGTCATCGTCGATCAGGAAGTACTTGGCGTGCAGGACCCCGCCCCAGCTGCCCGACAGGTCGAGTTGGCGACTGGCTGCCCCGGGCAGCGCCGCGGCCCAAGCCGGCACCTCGGCGTAGTTCTTCGCGAACTTGGCGTCGGCTAGAAGGCGCACCGCCACGCCGCGTCGGGCCGCCCGTTCCACCTGTTCGAGGACCGGCAGCAGGAGGTCGGGCGCGCCGTCGGGTCCCCCGGCGTCCTGGCCGTCGCCCTTGCGACTGAAGTAGAAGCCCGCGAGGTCCAGGTGTGCGCCGGCGCTCCCCATCTCTTGTAGCCACACCGCGGACGCATCGGGAATGCCAGGGAGGTCCAGAGCGGTGTGCTGCGGCCAGCTCTCGACAAGGGTGAAGGTGCCCGCGCCGGTCGTCGTGAGTGGGGCCGGCACTGCGGCCGGGGCGATGGCGGCCAGCAGGGCGGCCAGGGTGATGGCGATGCGCATGGTCGGGTCCTCGAGCTCGGGGACGGGTTCCGGCAGCGGCCTGCCCGCAAGTGGCGCCCACGATAGCCTGCGTAGCGCCCGCCGTCGAGCCCGGCAAGCCCTGGGGGGTTGCTTGCCGTCGCCGGATAGGCCACCATGGTGGGCGAAACGCAGTGGGCCGGACCGGGAACCCGAACCGGCCGGCCGGTGTTCCAGTATCCTCGCGGGCAATGACGCCCGCCATGGCCGATTGCCGGGAGACAACCGCCTTGCACCGACCCGTCCTGAGCCTGTGGGCGTCATGCTGGCTGCTGTTGGCGGTCTGGCTCGCGTTCTGGCCGGCGGTTGCCTCGCAACGGGCCTCTTCCCGCGATGCTGCGCCCGTCCTGCAGCAGACGGCAGCTGCGGCCGGCCACGGTTGCTGTTGCGCGGCACGGCCTCCGACGGCGCCCGTGGACCAGGATTCGCCACGAGGCTGTTGCAGCGGGCCGCTCGGGTCCCCGGCCCGGGCTCCCTCGTGCCCGGATGCCGGTACCGCGAGATGCGCCCAATGCGTGGGTTGCGGCGCGGCGCCCCTGCTTGCCAACGCGATGCCGATGCCCGACCCCGAACGATCGGTGGTCGGGGCCTGCCCGGACGGCGACCGCGTTGCCGACTCCCGCGACCTCCGACCTCCGGTGCCGCCTCCGCGGGGGGCAGGCGAATTCCAGTTCGCCTGAGCGACACGCCCGGGTGGGCGCGTCACACCCAACCGTTTGACCGGAGGAATCGACGATGAATGTCCGGAAGTACCTGACCGTGTTCGGCGGGCTGCTGCTTGCCTCGATCCTGACCGTGGCCGTGGCCGTGGCCGACGACGTCCCCGCTGCCGCCCCCGAAGCGGCGAAGGCCTGCGCCGCGACTTGCGGCCATGGTGACGCCAAGGCCAGCGCGACGACGTGCGGGCACGGCGAGGCGAAGACCTGTGCTGCCGCCTGTGGGGAAAAGTGCATCTGCAAGGACAAGTCCGCGTGCAAGACGGCGTGTGACGAGGCCTGCAAGAAGGCCTGTGCCGAAGCCTGCAAGGCGTCCTGCAAGGACAAGGCCGCGTGCAAGGACAAAGCCGCGTGCAAGGACAAGGCCGCGTGCTCGGCCACGGCTGCCTGCGCGGCCGCTTGCGCCAGTGCAAGTGCCTGCCCCCATGCCGGCAAGTAGCTAACCGAAGCGCCCGGCCGTCAGGCCGGGCGCCGTTTTCGAGGAGGAGGCGCCCGCGGCAACGGCCGCGGGCGCTTTCGTGAAGCCCGTATCCTCGACGCGGCGCCCACGGCGCGCCGGGCCTCAGCCCCGCGCCTGCCCCAGCATACCGCCCAGTTCCTCCATCCGCGCAGCCCAGTCCTCGGCGAACGTGATCACGCCCCGCGCCAGGGACTCGGCGTCCAGGCCGGCGCTCTCGCAGACGTCCTCGGGCGAGCCGCCGGGGCGCCACAGGTCGTCCCAGTCGCTGGTCATCGCGTAGCGTTCGGCCAGCGGGTTGAATGTCCAGTCGTACATGGTGCGGCGGGCGCGGTTGGTGATGTAGGTGCTGTTGAGCCGGTCGCCGGGCGAGAGCACGGCATCGCGGTAGGCCTCGCCCTGCAGCGCGAACAGCTGCGGGCTGGGCACCGCGACGAACTTCACGTTCACGCCGGCCGCGTCGATGGCCGGCAGCGCATCGATGAGATTCGCCGTGCTCATGGTGCCCTGCACCATCACCACGCCCTGACGCGGCAGGCCGGGCTTCCAGTCGCGCAGGACGTAGGCGCCGCGCGCGGCCTCGAAGTGGGAGCCCAGGCCCAGCTTCGCGCGGTCGGGGATGGTCACCGGCGGGCGCGTCAGGTGCAGCGCCACGATCGGGCGGCCGGTGCGCAGGGCCGCCGCCAGCAGCACGGGCACCTCATTGTACTCCCACGGGTGGATGTCGATGACGTGGCCGTCGGGGAACAGCTGCGTGGCGGCCGGGCTGAAGATGCCGAAGTGTGTGCGGCTGTCCTCGCCGGTCTCCGGGCCGCTGTGCCCGGCCACCCAGATCACGGTGCCCACCTTCAGCTCGCAGTCCTGCGCCAGTTGGCTGTACAGGCGCATGGGGCCGTACTTCAGGTAGCTGAAGGCGGCGTAGGTGCTGCAGGCGGTATAGAAGCCGTTGAACTCCTTCTCGGGGTCCTGCGACAGGTTCACCGACGCGGCACCGACCATGATGCCGGCATTGGCGAACTCGGTGATGCCCTGCGGCATCAGGACGCCATCGGCGTTCGTCTCGCGGTGGTACCAGCCCAGGGCTGGCTTGCCGTCGAACGGCTCGGCGAAGCCGGCAATGCTCGTGGAGCCGGCCAGGTCGGCCGAGCAGGCCAGGAACAGCGGGCGCCCGTATTTCTCCTGGCAGTAGCCGTTGATCCAGCCGCCCCAGGCGGAGAGGCCGGCGCGGTTGGGCTGCTTGTCGCCGGGCTTGGCCCACAGTGCCGCCGGGTAGCCGGCGGCATCCAGCAGGGCGGGATCCTGCAGAGGGTTCTTCTCTTCCGGCAGGCGGAACCCGGGGATCTCCTCGGGCACGCTGTCGCCGATCTCGACCAGCCTGTCGGCCAGGTAGCGCACCAGATCTTCATCGCGGCGCAGCACGTCCAGCGCGGCATTGAGGTTGGCGGCGAACTGTTCGCGCCTGGCCTCGGCGTCGGCAGGGGCGGGTTCACCCTGGCCGAACCACTTCGTGCCGTAGCGCTCGCTGAAGTCCTGGCGGCACTGCCAGAAATTCTGGTCGTTCATCTTGTGCGGCGAGCCGTGCGCCGACGCGTCGTATTTGTGGTAGCCGCGGCCCTTGCGGGTACGGCCGAAGACCATTCTTGGGCGCAGCGGCGTGCCCGGCCCGTGGGCGGCCGCCAGCAGCGCGCGCGTGACCTGGTCCCAGTCGCTGCCGTCGGGCGCCTCGTGCACGTCCCAGCCATAGGGGGCGAACCAGTCGCGCGGCGTGCCATGCACCATCGAACTGTACGCATTGGGGTCGATGCCGAAGTCGTTCCAGTCGAGGATCATCGCGAGGTTGTCCAGGCCCAGCCCATAGGCCGAGTTCTTGGCCTCGTGCCAGCAGCCGGCGGTGTGGCCGCCTTCGCCCTCGATGCCCCACACGCGCACGCCCTGGGCGCGGGCGCAGCGCAGCGCCAGCGCCTCGCCGACCGCCGCCGGCGCCCCGTGGCCGCTGGGCCCGGTGTTGAACTTCACGAAGAGGTTCTTGCCTTCCATCTCGGCGTGGCCAGGAAGGCCGCCGACGTCGCGGAAGCCCAGAAGGTCCTCCCACGTGAGCATGCGCTCGCTGCCGCCCTTGACCTGGTACTTCGCCTCGCCGGTCTTCGCGTACATCAGGCGCAGCGCCTCGTTGAACACCGCGAGGGTGCCGTAGACCAGCGGCACCGTGTGGCCGGCCACCAGGACGAAGCGGTCGCCGAACCGCTTGCCCGGGTCGCGGATGTCCCAGCGCATGGCGCCCGAGAGCAGCAGGCTGAGGAAGTAGTGCGCCTTGGAGCGGCTGCCGCCGGGGTGGCCGCTCTGGCGGTAGTTCAGCATGAGGTCGATCTGCTGGTCGACGATGTCCTTGAGGATCTCCCAGCGGGCGAAGTTCGGCTTCTGGGCCTCGAACAGGCGCTCAGCAGAGGACACGGGGGGCTCCTTCGGCAAGGGCAGCGGCCCCGGCGGGGCCGGGGCCGAAGGGCGGGTCGACAGGTGCGAAAATGGGCCACCGGCGGGCGCGATTCAAGCGCGAAGAAAAGGGCGGCCCGGGCTGGACTCAGCGCTCGAAATCGACCCGGCGGGTGCGGCTCCAGGACACGTATTCCGGCTTGTCGCTGCCCGGCGCGAAGACCAGCAGGCCGCCGTGGCCCTTCCCGGTGTCCTGGTCGCCGGACAGGGCCAGGCGGCGGCCGTCCGTCAGGACCACCTCGATCTTCTCGGGGCCCGCCGGAGTGATCGACGCGACCAGCTCGAAGGGGATCTGGTAGTTGCAGGCGTCCAAGTCGCCGTGCAGCAGATCCGATTTCCAGGCTTCGTCCAGGTCGTAGACAAGACGGCCGCGCAGCGCGCGGCCGTCTGCCGTGGTGACCGTCCCCTGCAGCGGGGTCGGCGCCGTGAACGCGTCGTAACCGGGCGCCGTGGGCGGCACGGTGCGCACGTCGGCGCTCAAGAACCTGTCCCAGGGCACCACGACCCGGCCCAGCCCCGGCACCAGGACGGCGACGCCGCGGTGGCCCTTGCCGACGTCGTTGCTGCCGCTCATCTGGACCACGCGACCGTCGTCCAGGGTGACCTCGGTGCCGCCCCGCCGGCTGCGAGCCAGCTTGCGCACCCGGCCGACCGGTACGTCCTCCTGGTCGCTGTCGATCATGTCGAGGCTCGTGCACTCGGACAGGTCCCACTGGATGGCGCCGGTGAATTCCCCTCCGCGGAACGTCACGGTCCCGGTCAGCCGCTGGGCGTAGGGCGCCGCGCCGGCCGGCGCGGCGCCGAAGCGGATGAGACGGACCTCGTCCCAGTCCAGTTCGCGCGGCTCGGCGCCGTCCGCGTACAGCACCAGGTTCGCATCGATGTCGCGCGAGGGATTGCCGATGGGGCCTTCCCGGCCATCGCGCATGACAGCGATGACGGGCTGGTCGCCGTCGGGATCCATCCTGAGGGCGGCCAGGTCGCCGTACCGGCAGACGAAGGCGCGGGAGAAGTGCACGTCCTCGTCGCTGTTGTGCATGGCATAGGCCAGGCGGCCGAGCAGGCCGCGCGAGGCGAACTCGCGGTCGCGCTCCTCGCGCTTGAGCGCCTCCTGGTCGGCGTGCTCGAACCACGGCAGTTCTCGCTGTCGGGCGCTGAAGGTGTCGTCCCAGAAGGCGTCCTCGTCCTTCCAGCGCAGGAAGCCGGTTGCCGTGGTGGCGTCCGTGAGGGTCAACTCGGCGTGGATGAGGCCGGCGCCGGGCGCCGGCTCGGGCGCGGCGAGGGCTGCGACCGCAGGGAACAGCAGGGCCGACAGTAGCCAGGAAACGGCCGGAAGACGCACGCATCCACCTCGGGGTCGGGGTCCAATTTCCATGAGACGCAGGAAGGGGATCCCAGGTTGCAGTGCCCGGCTCAGCCGGGCACTCTCCCCAGGTGGTGCATCTGCAAGACCGCCGCGGCGGCCTTGGCGTCCTCGACGGCGCGGTGGGCGGCGAAGCGGTCGCCCAGGCCCATCTGCTCCAGGACCGAGGCCAGGTTCTGGCCCGAGGTTTTCAGGTTGCGCTCGGCCAGCCAGGCGATCGCCACCGCGCGCAGGTCGAAGGCGCCGCCCACGATGTGCGTGCGGAAGTCCAGGCCGTAGCGGTTGCACTCGCGGCGCAGCAGCGGGATGTCGTAGTAGGCGCCGAAGGCCGCGATGATCGCCTTGTTGCGGGGGCCGTACCAGTCCAGAAAACGCCGGCCCACGGCGGCAAAGGTGTCGCAGCCCGACACCATCTCGGGCGTGATGCCGGTGATCTCGGTGATGAAAGGCACGATGGGATAGTCTTCCGGCCGCACCAGCTCGCTGAACGTGGCGGTGACTTCCAAGGACCTGCGGTCCAAGCGCACCGCGCCGATTTCGATGATGCTGCTGCGCTCGACACTGTTGTTGCCCTGGTCCTCGGCGGGGCACGAGGCCTCCAGGTCGATCACGACGATGTCGGAGCTGTAGCGCACGCGCCGGCCCGCTCAGGCCACCGGCAGGGCCAGGCCCCGCTCGTCGGCCTCGAAGAGCCGGATGCCTTCGGCGCGCAGGTTCAGGCCGAGCGGACGGTCGACCACCGCGGCGGCCTGACCCGGGCAGCGCACCACCACGGCGCCGCCGCCGAAGCCCACGTGCACCATGGTCTCGTTGCCCAGGGACTCGACCACCTGAACGGGAGCGGTGAAGCCGGCGGACGCGCCCGCCGGTGCCACGTCCAGGTGTTCGGGGCGGATGCCGAGAACGGCCGGGCGGCCCACCGTGGCGGCCGCGGGGTGGAACGCCGGCGGCAGCGCGACGGTCTCGCCACCCGCCGTCACGAAGCGCAGGCCGTCCTGCTGCTCGAGGCGGCCCTGGAGGAAATTCATCGCCGGCGAACCGATGAAGCCGGCCACGAAGCGGTTGGCCGGGCGCTCGTAGAGTTCCAGCGGCGCGGCCACCTGCTGCACGACGCCGTCCTTCATCACGACGATGCGCTGGCCCAGCGTCATCGCCTCGGTCTGGTCGTGCGTGACGTAGATCATCGTGGCGCCCAGGCGGTGGTGCAGGCGCGCGATCTCCGTGCGCATCTGCACGCGCATCTTGGCGTCCAGGTTGCTCAGGGGCTCGTCGAAGAGGAAGACGTCCGGATTGCGCACGATGGCGCGGCCCAGGGCCACGCGCTGGCGCTGGCCGCCCGACAGGGCTTTCGGCTTGCGTTCCAGCAGCATCTCGATGCCGAGGATACGCGCGGCCTCGTCCACCTTCGTGGCGATCTCGGCTTTCGGGAGTTTTCGCATCTTCAGGCCGAAAGCGAGATTCTCCCTCACGTCCATGTGGGGATACAGCGCGTAGTTCTGGAACACCATCGCGATATTGCGGTCGCGGGGCTCGACCTCGTTGACCACGCGGTCACCGATGGTCACGGTGCCGCCGGTGATCTCCTCGAGGCCCGCGATCATGCGCAGCGTGGTGGACTTGCCGCAGCCCGAAGGGCCCACGAGCACGGCGAACTCGCCGTGCGGGATGACGAGGTCCACCGGGTGCACGGCGATGACGCCGCCGGGGTAGGTCTTGCTTATCTTGTCGAGGATGACCTGGGCCACGAGTAGATCTCCCTTGGGTTCGCGTGCAGGGGGGACGTTAGCACAGAAGAGGGCTCCGGCAAAGAGCAGGAGGGAACCCCGTCCGGGGTTCCCTGGGGAGGCGGCAGCAGTGAAAAGCCCTGAAACGGCGCGGCAGGCCGCGCCGTCTGAGATCGCTATTCTGGGGGCGGGCTATGTCGGCATGGCAGCGGCTGCGGCCCTGGCCGCGGCCGGTTCCAGGGTCTGGGCGGTCAAGAGGCGCGGCGGAGCCGCGCCTGAAGGCGTCCGGGTCGTGGCTGCGGACCTGGCCGCCGGTCCACCGGCGGGGCTGCCGGAGAGGCTGGATGCCATAGTTCTTGCCGTGGCGCCAGGCGGCAGCGCCGATTCCTATGCGAGCACGTATCCGCCCGCGGCGCGGGCGGCTGTCGCGCTGGCCAGAGCGACCGCTGCGCGGTCGATTGTGTATACCTCCAGCACGGGGGTGTATGGCGGGAAGAACGGCGAGTGGGTCGATGAGAAGAGTCCCCGGAGCGGCGCTGGGCCGGGGCAGGCGGCGCTCTGCGAGGCTGAAGATCTACTTCTCGAGAGCGGGCTCACAGGTGTCACGGTGCTTAGAATTGCTGGAATCTACGGGCCCGGGCGGGAGATATGTCCGCGGTATGCGAACTCGGAGAAGCTGCCGCTTCGCGGCAGCTGTTGGGTGAACCTCGCACATCGCGACGACATCGTCGCCGCGATGGTGCTGGCGCTGCAGTACAGCGGCTCTCCACGCGTGCTGAACGTCTGCGACGGCGCGCCTGCGCAGGCTTCGGAAGTGGCCCGCTGGTGCGCAGGCGTCCGGGGCGAAGCCCCGGACGCTCAGAAGTTCAACTGCGATGATCCGCCCACGAGATCCAACCAGAGAATCAGCAACGCGGCCTTGAGGGATCTGGGCTGGCGGCCGCGGTTCGCTTCCTTCCGCGAGCGTGGGGACGGACTTTGAGGAAAAGTCACGAAACGTGGGGCGCTGCCGCACGTTTCCTGACGATGCCACAATTCCGGCCGGTTCCGTGCCGGCCATCGCGCAGGCCAGGCGGGCAAACCCGGCCGGATGGGCCCTACTGCGGCACCCCCGTCGTCCCGTCCGCCTTGAACCACATCAGGGCGGTGGAGGCCGGCAGCGTGGTCGCGCGCATGCCGCCGCTGATGAATTCTGTCTGCACGTTGTCCGCCGTCGGGTCGAATTTCACCCAATACCCGCTCGCGGGGAACGAGACGTTCCAGGTGTGGTCAAGATGGTCGAAGTTGCAAGCCACCACGACCTCGGCCGCCGCCGCGGTGGCCGAGGTGCCCCGCCAGTACGTGAGCGTGGCTTCCACCTGATCGATGTTCCCGGCCCGCCAGGGGAAAAAGATGTTTTCCGTGCGCAGCGCCGGATGCGTCAGCCTATAGTGAATCAACCTCTGATAAGCCGTCCGCAACGAGGAATTCCCCGCCGCCCAGTTGATCTTGTAGGTCGAGGTGCCCGCCGGCCGCAGCTCGCCCGAGCCGATCTCCTGGCCGTTGTAGAGCATCGGAATCCCGATCGAAGTCAGGGATACCACCGCGCCGAGGCGGGCTTTGACAAGCCCGCCTATCGCCTGTGCACCCGCGGAACCATTCGTGTTCACCGACCAGACCACGCGGTTCTCATCGTGGCTCTCGAGATACTTGATGTCGCTGAACCCGTCGCCGGGCACGGCGCCGGCGTAGCCATCATTACCGGAGATCACGTTGGCCACGGCCCACATGTTGTTGTAGGCCGGGCCCCAGGCGCCGACCGTCGGGGTGGTGGAGCCGCGATCAGCGAACCCGCGCTGCGTCAGCGCCGTGATCATGACCTGGTTGAAGTTGTTCCCGCCGCCGCCCCAGCCATCGGTGTGGTTGCCGCCCCACTGGGCGTCCCAGCCGCGCGTGACGGAATTCCCGGAAGAGGCGGGCGTGAAGTCTTCCGCGATCAGCAGAAGATTCGGGTAGCGCGCCCGCAGTTCGTTTTTCAGCCAGTTCCAGGTGGTGGCCGGCTCGCCGCCGATATAGTCGAAGCGGAAGCCATCCACGCGGTACGTGTCCACCCAGTGGCAGAGCGAGGACAGGATGTGCGCCTTGAGCGCCGGGTCGGTCCAGTTCAGCTCGACCAGGCCCCAAGGGTTGCTCTCGGTTGTGGTGAAGTGGTTGCCACCGGCGAAATCGTCCAGCTGCCGGAGCGGCGTGCTGCCGGCCATGTGGTTGACCACCGCATCGAGGATTACGGCGATGCCGTTGGCGTGCGCGGCATCGACCAGACTCGCGAAGTTCGCGGGGTTGCCGTAGCTGGGATTGGGCGCCGCCTGCAGCACCGGATCGTAGCCCCAGCCGTTGAAGGACGGGGCGGTCACCGGCATCAGCTCGATCGCGTTGACGCCCAGGTCGGCCAGGTGCGCGTTTGAGGTCAGCCCCGCCTGCACGCCCGCGAAGGTGCCGGTGGTGCTGAAATCATTGGGCGCGATCTCGTAGATGACGAGCCGCGTGCGGTCCAGCGGCTCGGGCAGCGGGCGCGGGCGCGCGAAGACGCGCCCGCGCACCGCATTCCAGTAGGCGGGGTTGCCGTTGATCCCGTCGGGTACGATCTCGCGCGCGCCGGGGTCGGTCAGCCACAGCGTCTGCGCGCCCTTGCGCACGACGAACTTGTAGTAGAGCAGGCCGTCGGGATTGGCGCGCACCAGGCGCCAGGTGAAGCCGTCCGGCTGCAGCGACGCCTGCCAGGCGGGATCGGCGCTGTTCCACCCGTTGGCGCTGGAGGCCACGTACACCGAATCGACCGCCCAGGCGTGGAGCGTGAAGGTGTCGGTGCGGACCTTGGCGAGGCCGCCGCCCGCGGGCGGCGGCGTCTCGGCAGGCGCGGGGGCCACGGGCGCGCGTTCGGCCCCGCAGGCGGCCAGCAGGGCCGCCGTAAGCAGCAGCAGCACCGGCAGGGCGATCCGGTTCAGCCTGAGCATAAGGAGTCCTCCACCGGGCGCGCGGGCGGGGCCGGGCCGGGTCCAGGGTTCGTCAACGGGAGCAAATTTCCTTATCAATTGTAACATATGGGAGGCGTTCCGGACAGTCCGGGTCCGGGACTCCTGCCCGCACCTTGATTCGGTCGGCCGGGCGCGCTAGAGTCGGCAGGCTGCCCCCCTGTCGGGGGTCCGCGGTCCACCATCCCCCGTTGCCAGGAGCGGTTCCATGCGCCCGATGTCCCGTCGTCATGTCTCCGTCGCCGTCCTGCTCGCCGTTCTGGCGTGCAGCCTGACGGGCGCCGCCTGGTCCGCCCAGGTCACCTTCACGCACAGCGCGCCGGGGGCCGGCAAGGTCTGCCTGGCCGGCGAGTTCAACGGCTGGAGCGACAGCGCCAACCCCATGACGAACCAGGACGGCATCTGGTCGCTGGTGCTCGAGCTGGCGCCCGGCTCCTACCAGTACAAGTTCGTCGAGGACGGCAACTGGAAGGCCGACCCGGCCAACCCCGCCACGGCCCCGGACGGCTTCGGCGGCAACAACTCCGTGCTGACGGTGGCCGCGGGACAGGCCGCGGTCGCGGCCGGCGGCGGCGTGGCGGCGCCGGCCGCCGCGGCCCCGGCCGCGCCGGCAGCCCCGGCCGGCGGCAAGGTGGCGGTCACGTTCACCTGCACGGAGCCCGGCGCCGGGCGCGTCTGCCTGGCCGGCGAGTTCAACGGCTGGAGCGACAGCGCCAACCCCATGACGAAGGCAGGCGACGTCTGGACGCTGAAGCTGGACCTGGCCCCGGGCAGCTACCAGTACAAATTCGTGGTCGACGGGAACTGGAAGCAGGACGCGGCGAACCCGGAAGCCGCCCCGGACGGGTTCGGCGGCAACAACTCCATCATGAAGGTGGGCGCCGGCGGCGCTGCGGCGGCGCCGGCCGCCGTCGCGGCCGCCGCGCCGGCCGCCAAGCCCGCCGCCGGCGGCAAGTGCGCGGTCACGTTCACGCACGTGGCGGCCGGCGCCGCGAGCGTCAGCCTGGCCGGAGAATTCAACGGCTGGAGCGACAGCGCCAACCCGATGGTGAACAAGGACGGCACCTGGACCCTGGTCATGGACCTGGCCCCCGGCACCTACCAGTACAAGTTCGTCGTGGACGGCAGCTGGCTGCAGGATCCGCTCAACGCCGCGGCCCAGGACGACGGCTTCGGCGGCAAGAACTCGGTCGTCAAGGTGCCCGCGGGCAAGGACAAGATCGACGCCGCCGCAGGCGGCGGCGCGGCCGGTGCCGCCGCCGCAGCAGCCCCGGGCGCCGCTGCCGGCGACGGCGAGCTGCGCTCGGTCGAGTTCGCCTTCACGCCCGTCATCTCGGGGGTGACCAACGTGTTCCTGGCGGGTTCGTTCAACGACTGGAACGACTCCAAGACCCGCATGCTCGACGCCGACAAGGACGGCACCTACACCGTGACGCTGCTGCTGGCGCAGGGCACCTACCAGTACAAGTTCGTCGTCGACGGCCAGTGGAAGCAGGATCCGAACAACCCGGTGGGCACCGACGACGGCTTCGGCGGCCAGAACAGCGTGCTGAAGGTCGACGCCTCGTACGCCACGATCGCGATCGAACTGGGCGACGGGAAGGTCTTCAGTGACGACCTGGAACCGGTGTTCGACTACTCCACGTGCAATCCGCTCACGGCGACCGAAGTAGAGCTGACGGCGCGCGCCCACCTGAACGATGTCGATCGCCTGGTCGTGCACTACCACCTGGGCGAGGGAGAATGGCGTCCCGGCCTGGACAAGAAGGCCGGCCTCGAGATGAAGCCGGCCGAGAAGGACGCCTCGTTCCAGTACTACCGCGCCACGGTGAAGCTCGGCTCGCCGGACCAGGCGCTGCAGTACGTCATCGCCTACCACGACGGCGACCACCGCGAGTTCTTCGGCGCCCGCGGCATGGTGGCCGCGGAGCCCGCGCCGTTCGTCTACCGCGCCGCCGAGCACACGCCGTTCCTGACGCCCGAGTGGGCCAAGGACGGCATCGTCTACCAGATCTTCCCCGAGCGCTTCGCCAACGGCGACCCGAAGAACGATCCGGACTTCTCCGAGCCGATGTACGAGGGCGCCAACACGCTGCCGGCCTCGGGCAAGCTGAACGGCGAGTACTTCCACCTGGTGAAGGACTGGTACGACGTCGGCGGGCTGGTGCGCAGCCCGTACCGCACCGACGGCAAGCCGGACTACTTCTCGTTCTACGGTGGGGACATCGCCGGCATCCGTCAGAAGCTGGACTACCTGGTCGACCTGGGCGTGACGGTGCTCTACTTCAATCCGCTCAACCAGGGCATGAGCAACCACAAGTACGACCCGGTGGACTACCTCAAGATCGATCCGCACTTCGGCACGCCCGAGGAGTTCAAGGCGTTCGTCAAGGACTGCCACGCGCACGGCATCCGCATCGTGGTGGACGTGGCCTTCAACCACACCGGCAACTGGCACTTCGCCTTCCGCGACGCGGTCGAGAAGGGCCCCGACAGCCCGCACTACAACTGGTACGAGTTCAAGCGCTGGCCGCTGCCCAAGTCGCGCGACTTCAATGCCAGCGACTACTACGACTGCTGGTGGGGCTTCGGGCTGCACCCGAACCTGAATTTTGACCTGAAGCGCTCGAATGCCGACGAGAACAACATCGATGACGTGGCCAAGGCGACCCCGAACCAGCCGCTCGTGGAATACGTCCTGAAGACGGCCGACGTCTGGCTGGGCGAGTACGACATCGACGGTTTCCGCCTGGACGTGCCCAACGAGGTGCCGTTCTGGTTCTGGAAGCTCTTCCGCGAGCGCTGCGACAAGGTCAAGAAGGACGTCTGGCTGGTCGGCGAGCTGTGGGGCAACGCCGGGCGCTGGATCGGTCCGGAGTGCTTCGACGCGACGATGAACTACAAGTTCTTCCGCGACCCGGTGATGGACTTCTTCGGCAAGGGCTCGCTGGACGCGGCCTCGTTCGACGCCCGCCTGAGCCCGGGCCGCTTCCAGTACCCGCCGCAGGCCGTGGCCGTGATGATGAACCTGATGGACAGCCACGACACGGTGCGGTTCCTGACCTCGGCCGGTGACGTGCGCCGGCTGATGCTGGGCGCGATGTTCGGCATGACCTACGTCGGCATGCCCCACATCTGGTACGGCAACGAGGTGGGCATGGTGGGCGACAAAGACCCTGACTGCCGCCGGCCGATGGACTGGCGCTATGCGGGCGACCCGCGCCGCCAGGCCCTGCGCGACTTCTACGGGAAGATCACGCGCCTGCGCCGCGACACGCCGGTGCTCAGGCGCGGCTCGTTCACGGCGCTGGAGACCAGCGGCAAGGGCTATCTGGTCGTGCGCGAACTGGACGGCAAGCTGGCGGTGGCCGCGTTCAACGCCGGGCAGTCGCCGGTCACGCTGACACTGTCGCAGGCGGCGCTGAAGGAGCTGGCGGGGGCGGGGGCCACCCTGGTGCTGAAGGCGGAAGTCGGCCCGGATCTTTTCCCCCGCAGCGAGGGCGGCAGCTTCCGGACCGGTGACAAGCTGGACCTGCGGGGCGGCGACGTGACCCTCACCATCCCGGCCCTAAGTGGCGCGATTTTGCTGAATTAGCTATTTATCTGGCGTTTGGCGCTTGATTTGTGGTAATATTCTCCCGCCAATAACGTGACCCGGACCGGGGCGGCCAGGCGCCGCCCCGTCCGGGGTCCGGGCGCCGGCTGGCCTGCATCCCAGGTTCGCCCGCAGTGCTCCCAACATTCGCGCGGTTCGGCCGCGACGGCCGTCGCGCGGGTCAGCAGCCCCAGGAGGCAACGATGAAGAAGTTGTTCATGCTCGCGCTCATCGCCGTGGCGATGCTCGCGTCCGGCCAGTCCCTGGCCACCATCGGTTGGTCGGGCAACGTCTGGCCGAACTCCGGCAGCGTGCACGTGCCGACCGGCCCCATCAATGTCTACGTGCAGGTCTGGAAGGGCGGCGTCACCGACATGCCGGGCCAGGGCGCCGACATCTCGGTGGTCATGAACGTGTCGAACAACCTGGGTGGGACCGACTCGGTGGTCCTGGGCTACCTGGGCGACGTGGGCAGCAATGACGAGTACACCGGCCAGGTCCAGCAGTCGCTGCTGGCGGGCGCCGCCACGGTGACCGTCGACTTCGTGGTGACCGACCTGACGGACATGACGACGTTCGCCCCGGTCAATGACCAGGCCAACAACCCGGCCCCGCTGACCTACAACGTGACCAACGTGCTGCCCAACGACGTGGACGTGACGTTCACGATGTGCATGAGTGGCGAAATGACCAGCGGCGCGCCCTGCGTCATCGGTTCGGCCGGCGTCATCGGCACCTGGGGCACCGGCGTGACGATGAGCCAGGTCAGCGGCGACCTCTACGACATCGTCGTGACCTTCCCCGCCGGCAGCAGCCCCGCCTTCGAGTACAAGTACAAGAAGGACGGCTGCAACAGCTGGGAGAGCGTCGGCAACCGCGCCGTGACGCTGCCGACCGACGGCACCACCGCCGTCACGCTGGGCACCGACAGCTGGAACAACCTGCCGCTGGGCTGCGGCATCGGCCAGACGCTGACCGAGGCGAAGGTCTTCTGCTTCCAGGTCTGCGTGGACGTGGTCGGCACGGCCGGCGGCGTCTGCGTGATCGGCAGCGGCGCCGAGCTGAGCAACTGGACCACCGGCGTGGAGATGACCGAGATCGCGGCGGGCCTCTACCAGGCCTGCGTCAGCTACCCGGCCGGCACGCCGATCCCGCTGAACCACGAGTACAAGTTCAAGAAGGACGGCTGCGCCACCTGGGAGAGCGTCGGCAACCGCGCCTTCACGGTCGACAACACCAGCGCGCCCGAGACGACGCTGTCCCACAACTGGGATGACGGCGTGGGCGGCTGCTCGACGGTTGCCACGCAGGATGAGACCTGGGGCGCCCTGAAGAGCATGTTCCGGTAGGAGCGGCGTCGACCCCTGGTGAAGAACAGGAGGCCCGGGGCAGCCCGGGCCTCCTTCTTGTTGGCTGGGGTCGGCAGACGGTCGCGTCGGCTGCCGCGCACCGGCTTCAGTGAAGGATGAGAATGGAATTCTGGCCGCCGAAGCCGTCCGACTCGCCCAGCGGGTTGTTCTGGTCCTGCTCCCAGCGGATGCCCCAGTCGATGGCGAACTTGTACTGGTAACGGCCGGGCCTCAGCGGCACCACGATTTCCCAGATGCCGTCCTTGTCGTCATCCTGCATCGAACCGATGGCGTGGTCGAAGCGGCCGGCGGCCTTGGTGCCGCACCAGCCGTTCTCGTCCCAGTTCCCGCACAGGTTCACGTGGCGGGCCTGCGGCGCCTCGTACACGAAACGCACGGCGTGCTCGAAGTCGTCCACGCGGTGCGGCGTCGGCAGCCGATTGCGCAGGATACGGGAATAGCCGCAGCCGCCGGCCGCTGCCAGGAGCGCCGTCACGGCGACGGCGCCGGCAACCAGGATGACGACCTGGCGGCGTGAACCTGTGAGGCGACGTGTCATCATCGGCGACACTCCTAGAACTGCAGCTGCGCGCGCAGCGTGACGACACGGGCCTTGGCCAGCCGTTCCTCGGCGTCCAGCGCCGTGGCTCCCGGGTTCTCGAACAGCCAGCGCTGGCGATGCCACCAGCGTCCGGTCTGGCGCCCGTCGTAGGCGATGCCGAAGTCGACCGGGTCCACGCCCCAGGCGGCGACGAGGTCCAGGCGGCGGATCGGGGTGTAGCGGACCCCGATGAACGGCGCGAAGAAGTCGCGGTCCGAGTCACCGTCCAGCGACTCGCTGTGGTAGGCGATCCAGCGCAGGTCCGCGATCAGGCCCGTGTTGCGCGTCAGGTCGCGATCGTGGCGCAGGATCATCTCCAGCGTGCGGTCGGCCAGGCCGGCGACGCCGTGCTCGACGCGCGCCAGCGACCATTCCAGCTCGGTGTGGCCGCGGCGCTCGGACGGCAGGCCCAGCGTGGCGCGGCCGGCGAACCAGGTGCTGTCGCGGCGGTGCGAGCCGACCGTGGTGTCGGCGGGAACTTCGCGGCCGACGGCGGCGTAGTCGAGATCCAGGCTCGCGCGCCGCACCCACAGCGATAGCGAGCGGTCTTCCTGCGCCCAATCCACCGTCAGCTCGGTCGAATCCCGTGTCGCCACCGCCGGGCTCGGCAGGATCGAATAGCTGATCTGCTTGTTGGCTTCATCCTGCGGTTTGAAGGCGATGGCAATCTCGCGCTCGGTGCCGGTACCGCCGCTGGTCGTATCCCAGAGGTGGCGCAACCGACCGTGAAGACCGTCACGCGGCACCCAGTCCGCTTCGACCTGGAAGCGGACCTGCGTGCGGTCGAGGAACGGCAGGCCCATGGCGCCGTTCGTGTTGTTCGGGCCGTATTCGTTGCCCGTCACGAACTGCTGCTTGCGGTCTACGGCCACGCCCTGCACGCCCAGCAACCATTGCTCGCCGGCCCGATAGCGGACGTCGAGGCCGGCGTTGTACGCATGGCTCTCGACCTCGTACCAGGTACTGGAGTCGTCGGTGTTGATGCGGTGCTCGTCGAGCGCGGGGATGCCCGTCGACGCCAATCCGACCAGCGTCTCGAAGTCCATCCAGATCAGCCATCTTTCGGTCCACAGCGGCAGGCCGATCTCGAAATCTCCGTAGCGACGGGACAGCCTCACGCCGACCCGGTCCTCGCCGGTATTGTCGAACAGGTCGACGTCATTGTAGTAGTCGTGGTTGTGGACATTCGCGAAGAATGCGTCCACGTGCATGCCTGCCGGGTCAGCGCTGAACATCGCCCCGGCCGAGCCCTTGCCATAGGCCAGATGGTCATGGAGGATCGTACCGGGGTGGTCGAGGTCGCCACCCATGCGCATCAGGTCCGATCCAGTGAAGATCTCGCGATTCCAGAAGGCCCTGAGTTCAAAGTTCGTCGGGTGCAAGTGCAGCGTGGCCTCGTCGAGGAAGGCCGCGATGTTGTTCTGGATGATCGCCTCATCCGAGTCCAGGCGGAGCCGCACGCTGGTATCGGTCAGATCGGAGACCTTCGTTTCGAAGTTGAGGTCCACCGACTGGGATGGGCGTTGCAGGCGGAATCGCGCATCCGAACGCAGGTTCTTCGCGAACTCGAAGCGCGTCAGGTAGCGCCCCCCGACGTAGACCTTGGGATTCAGCGGCGTGTTCGAAGCTGGACGCCCAGCATCAGCGGGGCTGCCGGCGGCCGCCAGTTTGCCGTCGGCGCCGACATTCACGACCGAATTCATGCCGCCGTAGGGGTCCGACTGCGTCTCGGGATTCTCGGCGTCGGCGATCCAGGAGCCGTCCGCGACGAACTTGTACTCGTGCTTGCCAGGCGGCAGCGGGTGGACGATGACCCAGTTGCCCTTGCCGTCATTCGTGAGGGGCAACTGGTCGGCGTTCCAGCCGTTGAAGGTGCCGGCCAGCGTCACGCGAGAGGCGCCCGGATTGTGGTAGGTGAACTGGATGCCGCCGTCCGCGGCGCGCGGCGCCCCGACCGTGAATCGTGCCGGTGCGGCGGTTCCGGCCGGAGCAGGGGGCACGGCCGGCGAGACGGCGGGGGACGCTGTCGTATCCGCGATGGGCTTGCCGTCGGTGCCGATGCCCGCCACCGAGTTGCTGCCCCCGAACGGGTCGGACTTGCGGCGCGGGTTGTCGGCGTCCTCCTGCCAGGCGCCGTCGACCACGAACTTGTACTCATGGTCACCCGGGGGCAGCGCCAGCGTGACGCTCCAGGTGCCATCATCGCCGCGGACAAGAGGCTGGGCCGTGGCGTTCCAGCCATTGAAGTCGCCGGCCAGGAACACAGCCTGCGCCTCCGGCGCGCGGCAGGTGAAAGTGGCGCCACCATCGCCGGCCTTGACGGCGGCAAGGGTCGGGACAGCGACCAGGAGCGCCGCCAGGACCAGGCTGGCGCACAGGGCCGAGCGCAGGCTTGCTGGAATGCGGTAGGCAGTCATCGTCATCTCCCTGGCGGGCACCGGGGCCCGCCGCGCAGCGTTAGTACCAGGCCTTCAGCAGCAGCTTGAACCGGTCGCGCAGGTTGTCGTTGGTGCTCTCGTTCACGAACCAGTCGGTATAGGCCAGGTTGTCGGACTGGCCAGGGTCGCCGTACTCGAAATAGATCTCCGAACCCCAGCCGATGTCGTACTTCAGCTGGGCGAAAAGCGTATTGCGCGCCTCGGTTTCCTCGTTCACGTTCAGGGCGCGCAGGTAGCCCTTCAGACGTTCGGTCAGGTTGACGTTCATGTCGAAACCCATCGTCGTGACCTGACGGAACGTGCCCTGGTCCTTGACGCGCGCCTGCAGGCGGATCTTGGCCAGGAAGTTCTCGACCGACACCTCGCCGAACCAGTCGGGGTACGTGTAGAAGTCGTTGATCTCCGTCGACGCGTCGAACCCGTGCCATTGCTTATAGGCGAAGCGCGCCTTGAAGCCCTTGATGAACTCCATGTAGAGCTCGCCGTACCACTCGGTCGCGGGCCGCAGGCCGCCGCCCGGCTGGTCGACCTCATGCTTGCGGTACTCGTCCCACACTACCTTGGCCGTGACCGCCTTGCGCGGCACCAGCCAAATGCCTTCGATGTGGCGCTGCACCCGGTTGTAGCCGTCGCCGCCCTCGTCGAAGCGGCCGGCCATGTAGTCGCGGAAGTTCGCGCCCACATCGCGATACCAGGCGTGCATCGTCAGCGCGCCCACGTGCAGATCGCGTCCCTCGAAGGCCAAGGCCGTGGCATCGCGAAGGGGATTGCCGAATACCGTCTCGCCATACGGACGGCGGCTGTAGGCGAACTGCGTCGTCCAGCGTGACTGCTCGAGGTTGAGCGGACCCAGTCGCAGGCCGGTAGAGACCAGGTTACGCGGTGTGACGGCCAGATCCGCCGACCACACGTCATTGTGCATGAGCGGTGTCAGGTCGCGCCAGTTGTCCAGCGACGTGTCCGTCCAGTCCTTGCGCAGGAAGAGGGCGCCCGATTCGAGGCGGCCATCCCAGGCCTTGTGTCGAGCGCGCACGATCATGGCGTTCTCGCCACTGGGCACATCCGTGCCGTTGTCGCTGTAGGTGCCGCCGTTGTCGCTGACGATGACCGTGCCACCCAGGTTGCGGACGCCGAGGAACTCCGTCTCCCAGAAGTCGAAGCGGATGCCTTGCGCCTTGGGGCCCCAGTCGTCGTTCTTCAGCTTGTAGTCGTCGATCAGCTGAAGCAGGGGCACGTCATTCAGGTAGAACCGGTTCTGCCGGTAGAAGAGATAGGCTTCGGATTTCTGCTGGCGCAGCTTCAGGTGCCCCTCGCCGTTGATCCAGCGCGGGCGGTAGTAGTCTATCTCCGGAGTGCGGTCGTCATCGCGGTTGGAGCTGGCCCACCAGCGCGTGAAGATCTCGAAGCGGTCGCTCGGGTTCGAAAGGAACTTCAGCTCGGCGAAATGCCGTGGCATGCCGTTGTCGCCCGGTGATCCGACGTGCCAGCGACCGTCGTCCTTCTGCGCGGCCATCTCGGCCTCGTAGTAGCCTTCGACGCGGGTGGCGGCGTCGGCCGGCGCGGTAGCCAGCCAGGCGAGCAGCGCGAGGGCCGCGGTCGGTGCGGCGCGGCGCGACGCACGGCGGCGGTGGTCGAAGGGGATCACGCGCACGTTCACTTCCTCACCGTGAAGGACAGCAGGTACACGTTGCCGAGACGACGGTCGGTCTGGACGGCGAAATCTGCCTGCCAGTGCTTGTCCTGCAGGCCGGCACCCATCGTCACCAATCCCCTGTCCAGTCCCGATCGAAGCACCAGGGCGTCGAAGAACCAGATCTCGGCGCCGCCGTGCACGACCAGGTTGCCGGCCTGGCCGTCGCGGCTGCGCACATCGGCGGTGACCAACAGGGTCTCGCGGAACAGCCAACTGCCGCCGGCGGCCCAATCCGAGGGCACGGGGTCCGGATCAGAGGTGTTCTCCAGCAGCTGCAACTCGGTGCCCTTGAGGTTGTAGAAGGCGGCGCCAACGGTCCAGGCGCCGCCGCTGTCGTAGAGCAGGCCCAGGTCCGCCGAGAAGCCGTGGTCACCGCCGTTGTAGTAGGGGTCGTTGTAGCGCTCATAGCCGGGTGCCGATAGCAGGAACAGCTTGCCGGTGATCCCGACCGAAAGGCCGGGCACGAACGGCAGCTCATGAGCGACCGCGAGGTTGATCTGGTCTTCGTTGTAGAGATCGGGGATCGACAACCGCACCCAGCTGGCTCCAACGTGCCAGTTGCGCCAGGTCGGCGCCTCGACGGCCAGGTAGTCGTGGCGCAGCTCATCGGTGTCGTACAGCCAGGCCCGCGTCAGCATGAGCGCGGAGCGGTGGCTACGCACCAGCCCCGCAGGGTTCCAGAACGCGGCGTTGGCGTCGTCGGCCAACGATACGAACGCCGAGCCCATTGCCCGTGGTCGGGCGCCCATGCCCAGGAACCGGAAGTCGGCCCGGGCCTCGTCGGCCGTGCCGCCCAGCACCAGGACCGCCACGGCCGCCGCGGCCCAGCGCCGCGCTGCCTGCAGGTGCGCGCGCCTCATCGGATCACCGCCACGGTATGGTTGCTGCGGATGGTCCGCGTGCCCCCGGCCTGGTTGTAGGTCGCGATCACGCGCAGGATGTAGATGCCGTACGGCACGAACTCTCCGTTGTCGGTGCGGCCGTCCCAGATGAGGCCCGGTACGCGCCGCGGCGTCGGGTCGTTGAGATCGGTGCCGGCGTAGGGGAAGGTCTCGGTCAACAGCGCGCGGCGCACGCCCGTGATGTCGTAGATCTCGACCGTGACCGTCGCCTCGCGGTCCAGGAAGAAGCTGATGTTGGTGTCGTCGTAGAGGCCGTCGCCGTTTGGGGAGAAGGGGTTCGGCGAGATCGTGATGCCCGACAGCACCTCGCCGGCGGTGGCAGCCACGGCGTCGGTCAGGAACAGGCCGTACGTGCCGGTTTGGCTGATGGTCGCCGTCACATTGTTGCCGGTCCCGGTTACGTTGCCACCCAACAGCAACCAGCGACCGGAAGCGGGGACGTACCGGTAGAGTGCGACATGCTGTTCCTCGGCGCCCGCCGGCAGCCACGCCTGCGGGTAGTGCAGGCTGAGCTCCGCGGTGCCCGGCAACTCGCCGTGGTATTCGAGCCTGCCGCCGAGATCGTCCACGGTCGCCAGTGTCACCTCGCGGAAGATCCCCAGCGGGACGCCGGCGGGCACGGTCGGTTGCCCGCCGAGGCCGGCAGGGGCCACGCAGAGGTCCCACGTCAGCGCCACGTGCGAGCCCATCGTGTCGGGAGAGACCACATCGCCGGCCCAGGCTCGGGCCACATGACGGGACAAGAGCTGCTCGCGCAGGCGTTCGGGGACCTTCACCTGCGAGCCGTCCACCTGCAGAAGCCCGACGTTCTTCGCGGCGAGCGAAGCGGAGACGCGCCGACATCCCGCCTCGGGCAGGATCTGCAACGTCGTGACGGGCGAGACCGTCGGCTGATTGCTCGGTTCCGGGTCTGCGGCCTCGATCTCGAACTCGATGTACCGTGTTGAATCGATCGGGGAGGCGAGCAGCGAGTCGAGAAAACTCGGCAGCACGTCGATCACCCAGATGTCGTTGCCCAGATAGCCGAGTGGCACCGTACGCTGCCAGCCGTCCCCGGCGAAGCTGGTGGCGCGGTAGCGGAACTCGGCACGTTCGACTCGGTTGTCATCCGTGATGCGGAAGGCCAGCGCCAACGGGGCTGCCTCGAGCGGAGCCACCGTTGTCACTGCCGAACCCTTGCCTCCGGTATCGATCACCGGCGGGCCGGTGTCCTCGAAGCTGGACATCTCGATGGCCACCGGCGTCAGACGGTCGGCCAGGCGTCTCTGCGCAGGTTCGGAATCGTAGTCGAGCATCTCCTCCTGCGCCCTGCCCGGCGTGTGCCCGGAGCCGGGCAACAACAGGAGGTCCACGAGGTTCGAGTCGCGGTCGCCGTTTTCGCCGCCGCCGAAGTTCCATTCGCTGCGACCCTCGTTGATCCAGCGGATGCCGCCCAGCACTTCCTCGCCGCCGAAATCGTGGCTGGCCATGCAGACCACGATGTCCCAGGAGCCGATCTGCTCGGCGGTGGGGTTGCCGAGCGCGGTCCTGGAGACCAGCGCGGTGACGGTGTTGGCGTCGGGGTCACCGAAGAGCAGGATGTCCCGGTCGCCACGCAGCGCGTTGGCGCGCCAGGAATCGATCGTATTCTGACCGAATGACGGGATCACGGCCTTGTACCAGCCGTCCATGATCACGGCGTAATCCCAGGCATCCCAGCGCTGGAAGGCCGCCCCCCGATTGGGCAGGCTGGCGGTGGCACCTCCGGGTCCGCTGTCGATGAGGATATCGATCTTCTGGATGTTCAGTTCGGCGTATAGCGGGCTCCAATCCGCCATGCCGGGGTCGTTCGGATCCGGGAGATCCCCGATTCCGACCTGGAACGCGATCATCGGCACCGACTCGCCGCCGACAACGGCGACAGTCTCGTAGATGGTCAGGCCGGTGAGATCGAACGCACCTGGCACGAAGGCGATGTTCGTCGGGTAGGTCACGAACTTGCGTTGGGCGCCGGGCTGGTTGGGCCCGTGGTCGTCGCCAACGGCATCGGGCTCCTGGATGATAGGTTCGACGATGGCGGTCACGTCCACGGTTGCCGAGGCGGACGCGGACAACGCGTTCTCGGCGTCCCAGGCGCGGAACGTGATGATCTGCTCGCCACCTGGGTTGCCAACCGGGATCAGGGCGGCGTTCGAATGGACCCCGTCACCGGCCGCAAGGTCGCCATGTCCGCTGAGCCCGTCGTCGTACAGGCGCAGCGCCGCACTGCCACCCAGCGTCGAAAGGTCGGCCAGCACGTCCCCGATTCCGTCACCGGCGTCCGCCACGTGGACCGAGAGCGTCACCGGTTCGCCCGCCAGGAGGCTCGCCGGCGTGGCCGTGGCAGCGCTCATGGTCGGCGGTGTCGGGAAGTCCTTCTTCACCGTATACGTCGGGCCCCAGACCTGCAGCGTGGTGGGACCGAGGGCCGTATCCCAGTCGCCGGGCTGCGGGTTGCCGGGGTCGAACGTCAGGTTGAGCGTGGCGTCCTGCGGGGCCGAGTCGAAAGCCGCCCGCTTCACGCCGTCTTCCTGCGTCAGGTAGAGCTGCAGGCGGAGCGAATCGGGAGCAGCGCCGAAGGGCGTCCAAGGCACGCGCACGAGAACGCGGTCAGCCAGTTTGCGCACCCAGGTCGACTGGATGTTGTTGGCATCGTCATGGCCGGCGATGTACTCGCCGGTGCTGCTATTCCACCGTTCCCAACCAGGAGACTGCACCGTGGGACTCCAGCGGCGGAAATCTCCGTAGTCGTTGGCCGAGTACTTGATGGTCAGGGCGAAGTCCGGCCGATGTGGGTGCGCGTAGTTGACCGGCTGGTCGAAAGGGTCCCTCGTGGCGCCGGCCGCGTCGAATTTCGTTTCAAAGATCACGTGCAACTGCAGACCGCTCCAGCTGCTCTTGAACGGGATCTCCAGGTTCAAGCCGGTGGGATCGTTGTCGACGACCAGCGCCGTCAGGTCGGTGGTCTCGAAGGTCCGGTGCATGGCCGGCTCATCGGGCCACGCGGCATCAGGGATCACCAGGACATCCCGGACCTGCAGCAACGCCTCGTCGCCTGCCAGGCCGGATCCCGACGCGGTCAGCGTCGCGAACCCGGAAGCCCCTGCCGGTTGGAACGTCGCCAGCGCGCGTCCGTCCTCTGCGGTCGTGACCGTACCGGGGACCACGGTCCCGAGGCCGGGCGGATCGACGGCGAATTCGGCGGTCAGCCCCGTCTCACCGGTGAAATTGTCCCAGGCATCGACCGGAAGCGCGGTGACCGGGACGGGCGTCCCGAGGCCGGTGAGCGGCGAGCCGACCGCCAGCCGCCATCCGGCCGTGGCACCTGGCACGACGATCAGCGGCAAATGGCCTTCGGTCCCGTCCAACGCGTTGCCGCGCACGGCAAGGGTAGCGCCCGCGAAGATCACGGTTGCGGTCGCGTGGATCGTCCCGGCGCCGGTCGCCGAAAAGTGCCCCGTGGCCTGGCCTTCACCGTTCGTCAACACGGTGGTGGTCGCGAACTGGCCGACGCCGCTCGAACCGGCGGCGACCGAGAAAGCTATGGGCACGTCGGGCTCGCGACTTGGTTTGTCGGCCGAGTCGTAGAGCTGCGCGTCGATGCGCAGTGTCTCGGTATCACCGGCGACCAGTGTGTCGCGCGAGGTGGTCAGCACGACGGTGACTGGCTGGGGATCCTGGAAGGCCACGATGATGCGGCCGGCGATGGGTTCCTTCTGCGGCTGCGCCAGGTAGACCCGCAACACCTCGACCGCAGTGTCGCTCATCCAGAAGCTGGCCCGCCCGTTGGTGAAATCGACCACGGAGTCGACGGATGCCTCGCTTCCATCCCGATAGAACTGGGGCCGGCCGCGGGCCGGTGACAGATCGTCCATCTTGCGCGCCGTCAGGCGGAAATTCGCCAGTTGGCCGTCGAGGTCGTAGATGTCGTCGCGTCCGGCTTCGTCCCGTGCCGCCAATCGTATCTCGCTGCTCGTGAAGCGGTTGCCGGCAGCGATGTTCCAGAAGGTCGCGCGGGCCTCGGGCAGCGACGCATCATCCCTGCCGATGATCTCGAGATGCGTGGCCCGCACGGCAGCAAGATCCAGGGTACCCAGCGAGATGTCCTCCGTCGTGACGTTGAACGTCCCGGAGCGCGGCACGTACCCGGTCGCCTGGAGTTCGAGACGGAAGGCGCCCGGCTCAAGGAAGAAGCCGAAGGTGTCGCCCGCCGCGTCGAACAGCACCGAGTCGCGCATGACGCCGCGGCTGTCCCACAGGCGGCCGATGCCGGCGGCGTTCGGTCCGTCGAACGCGATGTCGCCCCGCACGCGGGCCTTCAGGACAAGATCGAAATCGAGGTCCGTGATGTCGTTCCCGGTCGTCACCGCGACGGTCGTGTCGATTTCGACGTAATGAGGCGGAAGCGTCTCGACGCCGAGGCGGTAATCCCCGCTGACCCCGATGAAGAACTCGTAGTCGCCGCCGCTGGCCGGGAAGTCGGTCGAGTCCAGCAGCGTTCCGGTCCGCGTGCGGAACGAAACGGTCCCGGGCTCGCCGTGTCCTTCCACCAGTTCAGCGAATCCGATATGGCCGGCGACCCGCGTCTTGAGGATCAGGGCGAAGTCCAGGTCGATGATATCCTGGCCGGCCGTCACCGCGAACGTCGTGTCCACTTCCACGTAGATCGGCGGCAGCGTCTCGATGTACAGGTTGAATGTACCGCCGGCGGGGGTGAAGAACTCGAAATCGCCGCCGTTGAACGGGAACCCGAGCGTATCGATGGGAGCGCCATTCCCGGAGCGGAAGAAGACCGAGCCGTTGCGGCCCTGCCCTCCTGCCAGTTCGGCGAATCCCACGGAACCGGCGATGCGCGTCTGCCTTTCCATCGTCAACTCAGCCGCGTCGTAGTCGACCCCGGTCGTCACCGTGATCGGGGTGACAAGCGGCATATAGGTTGCGGCGGAAGCCGCAAGCGTGAAGTCCCCGCCGTCTTCAACGTAGAAGACGAAGGGTCCCCCAGCAGCCGTGAAGGCGTGCGTGCCCAGTACCGCGCCGCCTTGGCCGCGCAACTCCACCGATCCGGCGCCGCCCGGACCCGAGGCGAAGGAGACCGTGCCGCGGATCGCGGTGGCTTTCACCAATGTCTGGTCGATGCCGGTCACTGTCGCGCCGGCCGCGACCTCCACGGTGCGCACGCTGGCGAAATAGCCATTCGCCATCGTCGTCACGCGATATGTGCCCGCCGGCAGGCGTGGCAACGTCCAGTTGCGTACGCCGGCGGCCGTGGTCACGCTGCTGAGTGGCGCACCCGGCTCGCGGCCCGCGAATCCGGTCAATTCGGCGGTGACGGTCAGGGGAGCGGTGCCGTCGTCGGCAGGAAGGTCCGCCGTGCCGCCGATGGACGCGTTAGCCGGATCGGGCACCCCATCCGCGTCGATGTCGATCACCGACGCGTGCAGCGATGTCAACGTCACCGCGCCGGTGCCGCCGTCGAACCCGGCGTTGCTCGGTGCAGGGTCGAGGCCATTGCGCGTCGGATCGCCCCGTCCGATGAAAGCAACCGCCTTGATCACAGCGCGAGTGGGCACCTTTCCGCCCAGATCGGGGTAGAGCACCGACCAGGGGATGGCGATCTCGGCGTTGAGCCAAAGGGGGAAGCGGGTCTTGCTCTCGGGCGTCGTGCCAGTGTTTGCTCCCTGGGCGATCGTCACGAGACTGTTGACCAGCTGGACGGATCCGTCCGCCGCAGTGACCCGGAACACGCTGGGATTGCCGCCGGGATGGCCGTATGCCGCGGTGCGGCCGACGACAAAATCGATGTGATGGCCGGGGGGCATGGAGACGTTGGCCGGCAGCGAGTCGAGCGCGGCCGCGTTCGAGGGGCCGACGCCGCGGTCCAGGTCCAGATACACCGTCAGCGCTTCGGTCGGACCGACATCCTGGTAGGTGAGGCCCACGTAGAGGTTCGTCGCATTCCAGGTCAGCCAGATCCGGCGCACATTGGCGGTGCGTGTCAGCAGGTCGTCGGCGCTGTCATCCACCACCCGATCTGCGGCATCCCAATCGGTGCCGTTGCCGGTGATCACGCCATCGACGATCGGCGTGTGGTAGGGGACCGCGCCCGCCGGCGGCGCGCCTGCCAGGGCTACCGCGAGGAACAGGGCGAACGTGATAAGACCCCCGCCGGGGGCCGCGTGGGGCGCGGAGCGCCGCTGGTTTCTGGTACTCATGGGGCGGAAGGTAAGCGATAGGGGGGGTCCGATTCAATCCCCAAGCCCAGTGAATGTGCGCGACCCCGTCAGGATGCCGCTGACGGCGCCGCCTGCGAGGTTGTTGGCGCGCCCGATTCGGTGTAACGTCCGCCGCCATGGAACCACGGCGCGCACCCTTATCCCCATCCCGGGCTCCCGCCGCCGCCCTTGCGGTCGCGGCGTTGCTGTCGGCGCTGCTGCCCGCAGCCGGCGGCTGCTCCCGTTCCGACCGCTCCCGCACCGTCGTGGTCTGGGAGCAGATGGATCCCCAGGAACAGGTGCTGTTCGACGAGCACGTGGCCCAGTTCCGGGCGAACCACCCGGAATTCGCCGGATTTTCGATCGAGCGTGTTCATTATCGCGTCGAGGATCTCCAGACCCAGTTCCAGACCGCGGCCCTGGCCTTCGGCGGTCCGAACCTGGTCTACGGCCCGTCGGACAAGATCGGTCCCTATTCGATCATGGGGCTGCTGATGCCCATCGACGCGCTGCCGGGGGGGGCTTCCGAACTGGCCCGCTTCCAGCCGGAAGCCCTGCCGACCCTGAATGGCCGCGTCTGGGGCCTGCCCGACCAGGTCGGCAACCACCTGACGCTGGTGGCCAACCGCGCACTGGTCGACAGCATCGCCACCGACACGGACACCTGGCTGCGGCAACTGCGCGAGCTGACGGTCGACCGCGACGGCGACGGCAAGCCGGAGCAGTACGGCCTGGTGTTCAACCTGCTGGAGCCGTTCTGGCTGGTGCCCTGGGTGGGCGGGTTCGGCGGCGGCGTCATGGATGACCAGGCCCGGCCCACCCTCGACACGCCGGCGATGGCGCAGGCCCTCGGCTTCCTGTCCGGGCTCAAGCAGGCCCGCGTCGTGCCGCTGGAGTGCGACTACCCGCTGGCCGACACCATCTTCAAGGAAGGCCGCGCGGCGTACATCATCAACGGGCCCTGGTCCTGGCAGGGCTACCGCGAGGTCGGCATCGAGGTCGCCCTGGCGCCCCTGCCGATGGTCAGCGGCACCGGAACTTGGCCGGCGCCCTTCACCTCGGCCAAGTGCTACAGCATCAACCGCTACCTGGATCCGGCCACCGCCACCTGCACGGCGGCCCTGCTGTCCTGGCTCACCGGCCCCGAGGTGCAACTGGACCTGGCGCGCAAGCTGGGCGTGCAGCCGGGCGACCTGACGGCCGCCGCCGCGCCGGAACTGCAGAGCGACCCGGCGATGATCGCCAGCCGCGACCAGATCGCCAAGGGCCGCCTGATGCCGATCGTGCCGGAGATGCGCGCGGTCTGGGACGCCATGCGGCCGTTCTACCAGAGCGTCATGAACGGCGAACTGGAGCCGGCGGCCGCCGCGGCCGCGATGCAGGCGCGCGCGGTCGAGACGATCGAGGTGATGCACGAATGAAGGGACGCCGCGGCCTGGCCCTGTGGTTCCTGCTGCCGTCGCTGCTGGTGCTGGCTGGCGTCGTCGCGTACCCGTTCCTGTTCAACCTCTGGATCTCGCTGACCAACTGGAACATGTTCCACTTCCAGGACCCGTCGTTCCAGGGCCTGGACCACTTCGCGAAGATCCTCGGGATGATCGTCGAGCCGTTCGCGCGGCCGCCGTCGCAGTGGGGCGCCGCGCTGGCGCAGAACGAGTTCTACCGCATCTTCGGCAAGACCTTCGCCTGGACGGCGGTCAACCTCGTCTTCCACTTCACGTTGGGCCTGGGCGCCGCGCTGCTGCTGAACCGGAAGCTGCCCGCCCGCGGCCTGTACCGCGCGCTGCTGATCCTGCCCTGGGCCATGCCCCAGTACATCAGCGCCCTGACCTGGCGTGGCATGTTCAACGTCGAGTACGGCGTCATCAACCAGCTGCTGGCGAAGGTCGGCGTCCAACCGGTCCCCTGGTTCAGCAGCGAGTTCTGGGCCTTCATGGCGCCCACCATCACCAACATCTGGCTGGGCTTCCCGTTCATCATGGTGATCGCGCTGGGCGGCCTGCAGAGCATCCCGCAGGAACTGTACGAGGCGGCGCGCATCGACGGTGCGGGGCCGGTGCGCCGCTTCTTCCGGATCACGCTGCCGATGCTCAAGCCGGTGCTGCTGCCCGCGCTGGTGCTGGGCACCATCTGGACGTTCAACAACCTCAACGTCATCTGGCTGGTCACCGACCAGGGCCTGCCAGCCGACAAGACGCACATCCTGGTGACCTACGTCTACAAGGCCGCGTTCTTCTACTACCGCTACGGCTATGCCGCGGCGTTCAGCGTCTTCATCTTCCTGGTCCTGATGCTGATCGTGCGCGGCTATGATCGCGTCTCGCGGCGGGAGGTGTACTGATGGCCCGCCGGCGTCGCGTCCTGAAGGCGTGGGAGATGGTCTGGGTCCACGCGCTGGTGTGGCTCCTGGTCCTGTTCGCGGTGTTCCCGGTGCTGCAGGTGGTGGGCATCAGCCTGCGCCCCGGCGACCAGCTGTACTCGACCGAGCTGCGGATCATTCCGGAGAACGCCACCTTCGACGCCTACCGCATCATGGTCACCGAGAAGCCGTTCTTCCGCTGGCTGGGCAACTCGCTGCTGGTCTCGCTGTCGACGGCCCTGGTGGGCGTGGCGCTGGCCAGCCTGGGCGGCTTCGCGCTGTCGCGGGCGCGCTTCGCCGGGCGCGGCGCCGTGCTGCAGGGCATCCTCATGACGCAGATGTTCCCGGCCACGATGCTGCTGCTGCCGCTCTACCTGCTGATGCGCAAGCTGCACCTGGTGGACACGCTGGCCGGCGTCGTGGTGGCCTACGTGGCGACGGCGCTGCCGTTCTGCATCTGGACGATGAAGGGCTACTACGACACGATCCCCGAGGCGCTGAACGAGGCCGCGCTGATCGACGGCTGCACGCCGCTGGTGGCCTTTTTCCGGGTGACGCTGCCGCTCAGCGCGCCGGCGCTGGTGATCACGGCGCTGTTCAGCTTCATGACCGGCTGGAGCGAGTTCATGGTGGCGCGCGTGCTGCTGGCCAGCCAGGAGCTGATGACGCTGCCGCTGGGACTCGAGTCGCTGTTCACCACCTACCAGACCGAGTGGGCGAACTACGCGGCGGGCTCGCTGCTGGTGTGCCTGCCGGTCGTGGCGCTGTTCCTGGCGCTGAACCGCTACCTGGTGTCCGGGCTGACGCTGGGCAGCGTGAAAGGCTGACGCCGCGTCCCCGGTCGGGAACGCGGCGTCGCGTCTGCAGGATCCGGCCTGCCGTCAGTCGGTCGGCCCGGCGCCGGCGGGCCACGTCGAATCCGGCGGCACCGTGGCCAGCTCCAGTTCACGCGTGAAACCGTCCGGTCCGTGCAGCACCAGCACCAGCGGCCCCTGGCCGTATTGTTCGGCGTAGCGCCCGAACAGCGGCATCAGGTCGAAGCCGATCTCCTGCGTGAAGGCGGCGTCGCAGGCCTCCATCGTCTCGTGCACGAGAGTCAGGTGGGCGCGCGGCGGCATGCTCTCCAGGAATCCGCCCGACATCCACAACGAGAACGCGTGGTCCGGCTCGCAGCCCGAATAGCCCACCTGCAGTTCCAGGCGTGGTCCGCGGACGCCGGCGCGGAGCAACATCCACGGCGCGCGGTGCAGCTGCTCGGGGCGGCGGTCGGTGAAGCCGATCACACCCGTCGGTGGGGGCGGCGGGACGTCGCGCGCGACGCCGAAATGGCCCTCGCGCCAGCTGAGAAGCTGGCCGTCCGGGCCGGTCGTCACCACCACCTGCCGCGGATTGGGCGTGGTCAACGGGACCGGCCGCGGGCCCATCTCCATGGGGACGAAGAGCACCTCGTAGAGGCCGGCCGCGCGCACCGGCAGTTCCCACCAGCCGTCCGGGCCCGGCGAGGACCACGAGACGACGCCGCCCGGGGCGGTCACCTGTACGCCGCCGGCCAAAAAGGGAGGCTCGGAAGCGGTCGGCAACCCATCGCGGTCCAGGTCAACGAAGATGCGGCCCGCCAGGCGCGCCTGCCCCGTGAAGACGCCGGTTTCGATCCGCGCGGCGAACGAGAACGGGACCAGGTCGGGATCCGAGAAGACCCACGTCTTGGCCGGCGTGGCCTCGCCCGGGGGCAACGGCTGGCCTTCGAGCAGCTCCGAGTAGTCGAACCCCCAGCCGGCGGTGTCGGTGGCTGCGACGGTGGGATCGGCCAGCTGCCCCGGGTACGCGAAGTCGGCGTTTGCGGGCACGACCGAGGCCGGTTGCAGCGCCATGATCCAGACGACCAGCGGCAGGTGGACCGTTTCACCGGAGAGGTTCAGCACGCGCACCGACAGCGAGACCGTGCCCGCATCGGCGTCGGCGACCAGGTCGCTGCCTTCCAGGCGCAGGAGCAGCGGCGCGCCGTCGGGCCCGGGGATCGAGAGGTCCTTCAACGAGAAGGCGCCCGCGCCCGGGTCCAGCCGGTTGTCCGCCGTCTTGTCCGGGGCCGAGGATTCGGAACAGCCGGCCAGGAGCAGGGCTCCCACCAGCAGGACGCTTGTTGCGAGGCCGGACAAGCCGCAGCGGCGTGACACGCAAGGTCGCAGGGCGGAGGGGAAACGCGTCATCGTGAAACCTCCACGATGGATCAAGGGGTGCGTGGTGGAGGGGTGTCAGGCAGGCATCAGTGTAAGGGGCCCGGGGACCGTCTGACAAGAGGCACTCGCGGACGTTGGCAGGCCCGACCTCCCGTGGTAGCTTTCCCGCCGGCCGTGCGAGCCGGCCGGCAGCAGCGACGTCCGGGCGCCGGAGGAGGACGAGCGGATGTGGAAGTCATTCTGGCCCAGGCGTTTGCTGGCGGCCGGCTTTCTGGGAGTGTGTGCGGTCGCTGGATTCGCCGCAGCAGCGGCCGCGCCGATCCGGCGGGAGGTCGTCGTGGACAGTGAGCGGTTGCCGGTGGTGGTGCGGGTTCCCCCGGACTATGACCCCGCGTACGCTTGGCCGCTGGTTGTGTTCCTGCACGGGTCCGGCGAGTGCGGCGATGACGGGAGGCAGACGCAGGTGGGACTGGGGCCCGCCCTCGAAGCGCGTCCCGAACACTGGCCCTGCCTGGTCCTGATGCCCCAGAAGCCGACCCGGGATCGGGAGTGGGAGGACTTCGAGGACCTGGTACTGGCGGCCATCGCCGACACGCGCGCGCGCTGGAACATCGACGGTGACCGTATCGCCTTGACCGGCATGTCGCAGGGCGGGCACGGCACCTGGGTGATCGGAGCTCGTCACCGTGATCTGTTCTCGTGCCTGGCGCCGGTCTGCGGCTACGGGCCGGTGGCAGAGGTGGCGCCGGGCGCGGCGAACCTGCCGGTGTGGGCATTCCACGGCTTGCGCGATGATGTCGTCGCTGCCCGCCACACCGTCGACATCGTGCAGGAGGTCAGGCGCCTCCGCCTGGCCGAAGGGCGGGACCCCGAAGGCGCGCACCTGACCTTGTACCCGACGGCTGGTCACAACAGCTGGGACGCGGCGTACGCGGAACCCGGACTCGCGGGCTGGATGCTTGGCCAGTCGCGCCCCGGCGACCGTCCCTGAACGGCGGCCGCAACTGGCAGCGCGCTACCGGAGCCTGCGTACCTCGGCGTGGCGGAAGCAGCCCGTCTCGTGGTCGTTGACCAGTCCGGCCGCCTGCATCAGGGCGTAGCAGATGGTGCTGCCGACGAACTTGAAGCCGCGTTGGCGCAGGTCTTTCGACAGGGCGTCGGATTCCGGTGTCCGCGCCGGTATCGCCGCCAGCGAACCACGATCCGGCTGCAGGGGATGTCCGTCGACGAAGCGCCAGATGTAGGCATCGAAGCTGCCGAACTCGTCCTGAACCGCGAGGAATCGCTGCGCGTTGGTGACCGACGCGGCGATCTTGAGCCGGTTGCGGACGATGCCGGCGTCCAGCAGCAGCTGCGCCTGCCTGGCAGCGTCGAAGCGCGCGACCCTGGTCGGGTCGAAGCTCTCGTAGACCTCGCGGTAGCGTCCACGCTTGCGCAGGATCGTCGACCAGCTCAGCCCGGCCTGGGCGCCCTCAAGGATCAGGAACTCGAACCAACGGTGCTCGTCGTGGACGGGCACGCCCCATTCGTGGTCGTGGTAGGAGATGTCCGCCTCGTGGCCGCCCTGGACCCAGCCGCACCTGCGCATGCCAATCACCTTTTCCCTGAAGCCAAGAGCCTGCCGTGCCCGCAAGTTAGCCCATCTCGGCTGTCCCGGCCACGGCGCGTGGCTGCGAGTCCGAGCCGGCACGCCGGCAACGAGTTGTCAGAAATTACGATAGTGCAAAAAAATGATTGCGAGCGAGATCTTTGACATGTTATCCTGTTGGCAGGTTGTCGGGCGAGTAGCCCGCACCGTCAGGAGGTCGTCCCATGCGTGCCGTCCTGTCCTTCCTCGCCTTGGCCGTCGGCGTTGCCGGCGCCACCTTCGCCAGTGCTGCCGATACGCCACCCCACGCGGTCCAGAGGCCGGTCATGCCGCCGGACCATGTCGAGCATCGTGGTGCGCTGTTGCAGCTGTCCCCGATCTACGTCGAGATCCGCGACACGCTTGCGGTTCTGGATGCACGTGAGAAGCAGCTGCTGGCGGAATTGGCCGTGGCGACCGATGATGCGACCGCCGAGGCCATCGTCCGCGAGTTCGAGTCCCTGCCCCTGGAGCGCGTACTCTGTGTCCTACGGATCCAGGCGCGGTATGCGCGCAAGGAAGGCCGTCCGGATCTGGAACGCCAGCTCCGCCAGCGGATCGTCGAGCTGCGGGACGGAGCGAACAACCGGACTCCGTAGCCAGGGATTTGCATCGGCGTGGAACCATCGCGCGACCGTGGCGTAATGGTGCCGCCCCGCGGCCACGACAGCCGCACCCGCCCCACCCAGGCCGGAGGAGCCGGCACGAGGGAGTTCGCATGGCTCCGGCCGCGCCCGCGTCGTCCGATATCCTCGTGATGCGTCCGGTCCTGAAGATCGCCGGAGGTCAGATCGGCTTGACCTGGTGGTCCGGCACCGGCGACGAGCGACCGCACCGCACGCTCGCGGTGGGCGGAGGCCCGGATCACGATTGGCCGGAGCTCTTCGAAGAGGTTGCGGCGGTGTTGGCGGCAGGTGGGCGCCGGTTCATCATGGATCTCGACCGCGTGCCCTGGATGGACTCGCGTGGCCTGGGGCGCCTGGTAGCCCTGTGGAAGCTGGTTGGGGAAGGGGGAGGGTCGCTCGCGGTCGTCTGCGGGAGCGATCGGATCCGCAACATCCTGCGGATCTCCCAGCTGGACGACGTGCTCCGTCCGTGGTCGACGATGGCCGAGGCTTCCCGGCAGTTTCCCGACGCTGCGCGGGGTTCCTCCTCCGGCAGGCCCTGATTCGCTGCACGAAGCGTGGTTTGCCCTTGCCTTAGTGATGTAACCATATGTATAATTTTGTAGCAAGGGGATGGGCGACCATGGTAACATGGACGCCATCGCAGCCATCCAACTCGACCTTCGGGGGAGGGTCGAGTCAACAGCGACGCGGGCGCGAAGCGGGCTCCGGGGACGTGCAATCGTCTCGGCGCTGCTTCGTCCCTGGGGGCGGTCGAGCTTCAGCGGAGGAACAGAGGCTGACATGGAAATTCGCGTTCACGGACGAGTCGCATCGCTGGTCACCCGCATGGCTGCCACGCTGGTCATCGCTCTTTCCGCCGCGGGTGCGCATGCGCAATACCTGGCGGACGACTTCCATGCCTGCACCCTGGACCCGGTCTGGACGTTCGTCGACGGCGGCGATCCCAGCGCAAGCGTGGGTGTGTCCGGCGCCTACACGGAAGACGCGCACCTGGTGCTCAACGTGCCGGGGGGCTCTGAGCACGAGATCTGGAATACGACGATCGGTGCACCCCATGTGCGCCAGGCACTGGCGCCCGGGGATTTCTCCGCGGCGGTGAAGTTCACGTCCGTGCTGCCGGTGAACTTCGGCCAGCAGGGACTGCTCGTCCGCCAGAGCGACAGCCAGTGGCTGCGCCTGGAGATCTACCGCAACGAAGCGGGGCAGATGCGCGTGGCCGCGCTCGGCGGTCCGACGACGTTGTTCTTCGATGCGCAGATCGCCCCGACGACGCCCGCCCCGCTGTACCTGCGCGTGACGCGCGCGGCCGACACCTGGACGCTGGAGTGGTCGCAGGACGGCGTCGGCTGGCTGGCGCCGGGCGCCCCGTTCGTCTACGCGTTCGCCCCGGACAGCATCGGCATCTACGCCGGCAACCGCGGCGCCAACCCGCCTGCCCACTCCGTACAGGCCGACTGGTTCGGCGTCGACGGCGTTGGCGACGATACCGAGCGCAACACGCTGGCCGTCGACGTCACGGGCGGCGGCCTGGTGACGCGCAGCCCCGACCTGGTCAGCTACACGTGCGCCCAGGATGTGACGCTGACCGCCGTCGACCAGCTGGGCTGGACCTTCAGCGGCTGGAGTGGCGCACTGGCCGGTGGGGCCAACCCCGCCGTAGTGTCCATGAACGGACCGACGACGGTGGCGGCGACCTTCACCGCCGTGCCGGTCGACACACTTGTCATGGCCGTTGCCGGCGGAGGCTCGTACCTCCTTTCGCCGCCTGGCGGCGTCTACAACCGGGGCACGGTCGTGACCGTGACGGCCGTGGACGCGCCGGGCTGGGCCTTTGCCGCCTTCAGCGGCGACCTTGCCGGAGCGGTGAACCCGCAGGCACTGACGATGGACGGCAACCGCGCCGTGACGGTGACCTTCGGCGCCGTGGCCCAGCACACGATCACGACCGCCGTGCAGCCGGGCGGCGCCGGCAGCGTGGTCCTGGATCCGCCGGGGGGCATCTACAACGCGGGTACGACCGTGCAGGCCACTGCCGTTGCGGATCCTGGCTGGGGCTTCTCCGGCTGGTCCGGCGACCTGACCGGCGTGGCGAACCCCGCGTCGATCGTCGTCGACGCCGACAAGGACATCACGGCCGGCTTCGCCGTCATGCCGACGCACGTGCTGGTCACGACCACCAGCGGCAACGGCCAGGTCCTGCGCCAGCCGGACGATCCGGACTACCTCTTCGGCTCGTCCGTGGTGCTGACGGCCGTGGCCGATCCCGGGTGGCAGTTCACGGGCTGGAGCGGCGACCTGTCCGGCACGGCGAATCCGGACACGCTGTTGATGGACAGTGACAAGAACGTGCACGCCACGTTTACCGTGATTCCGCCGGTGTTCCTGACGGACGACTTCAACCGCTGCGAACTGGGCGGGCCGTGGTCGTTCGTCGACCCCTTCAGCGACGGCGGTACCGTGGCCATGTCCGGCGGGTGGTCCGATGACGCCCGCGTCGCGATCAGCGTGCCCGGCGGCATCGAGCACGAGATCTGGAACGGGTTCATCGGGGCGCCCCACATCCTGCAGCCCGCGCAGGACGTCGACTTCACGGTCGAGGCGAAGTTCGATGCCGACCTGCCCGGGAACTTCGGCCAGGAAGGCATCCTCATCAAGGAGAGCGAGACGCGCTGGATCCGCGCCGAGATCTTCCGTGACGAGACGAATCGCCTGCGCGTGGCGGTGGACCGGGGTCCGGCCATCCTGACGCATGACGTCTACATGCCGGACGGCCTGACGGCGCCGCTGTGGATGCGTGTGACCAGGACCGGCGACACCTGGGTGCAGTCGTGGTCGTCCGACGGCGTCAATTGGACGGTGGCCGGCGGACCGTTCAGCTACGACATGACGGTCACGGCGATCGGGCTGTTCGCGGGCAACCGCGGCGTGGCACCGCCGGCGCACACCGTGCTCGTCGACTACTTCCACAGCACCGCAGGGGCGCCGGCCGGCGAGGACGCCGAGCGCGCCCCGCTGTCCGTGTCGATCGTCGGTGGTGGGACCGTCAACCGCTCCCTCGATCTGCCCAGCTATGCCTGCGGCCAAGTCGAAACCCTGACCGCGGTGGATCAGCCCGGCTGGCGCTTCGAATCGTGGTCGGGCGCGGTTTCAGGCACGCAGAATCCGGTACAGGTAACGCTGAGCGGCGCCGCGGCTGTCACGGCGAGCTTCGTTCCCGCACCGCAATACACGCTGACGACCGCGATCGCAGCGGGCAACGGCGCGATCCAGTTGGACCCTCCTGGCGGCACCTACAATGAGGGCACGGCAGTCGTTGTCACCGCCGTGCCGGATCCGGATTGGTCGTTCACCGCCTGGTCCGGCGACCTGTCCGGTGCAGCCAACCCCGACACGCTGATCATGGATGGGGACCGCGCGGTGTCGGCCTCGTTCGCGGAGATCGTCTACGCGTTCGCCGAGGATGATTTCAACGGTTGCGACCTCGATTCGGTCTGGACGTTCGTCAATCCGCGCGGCGACGCGGCGACGTGGTCCCTGCAGGGAGGGTTCACGGACGACGCGCGCCTTGCCCTGTCCGTGCCCGGCGGCCAGAGCCATGAGCTGTGGGATGGTGCCATCACGGCGCCGCACCTGATCCAGCCGGCCTTGAACGTCGACTTCGGCGTTGAGGTTAAGTTCGATTCCGCCCTGCCCAACGCGTACCTGGGCCAGGAGGGCATCATCGTCCGCCATGACGACACGCAGTGGCTGCGATTCGAGTTCGCGAGCTTCGGGCCGCTGACGTACGTGCTGGCCGCGCTGCCCGACGGTGCCACGTTTCCGATCAACTCGCCGGTCGGACCGAACGGACCGTATCGCCTGCGCGTGATCCGCACGGGCGACACGTGGGACTTCCAGTGGTCCAGCGACGGCACGGTCTGGAACACGCCGGCCGGTTCGGGCTTCCAGTATGCCATCGAGGTGACCGGCGTCGGTGTCTACGCCGGGAACAACGGCACGAACCCGGCGCATACCGTGCTGGTGGACTACTTCCGGTACGCGAGCGGATCGACCCTTACCGACGACGCTGCACGCGCGCCGCTGACGGTGACGGCGCTCGGCGGCGGCTCGGTGACCGCTTCGCCCGACCTGACCAGCTACGGGTGCGGGCAGGCTGTGACGCTGACCCCCGTGCCGGCGCACGGCTGGACCTTCGCGGGCTGGTCGGGTGCATTGGGAGGCGCCACGGCGCCTGCCGTGCTCTCCATGTCGGGCCCGGCCGCCGTCACGGCGACGTTCACGCCGCTGCCGCCCCTGGGCGTTGCCACCAACGTGGTGGGTGGAGGCGGCAGCATATCTCTGTCGCCGGCCACCGGTCCGTATTACCTGGGCGATCGCGTCGTCGTGACCGCGAACGACGGTCCCGGCTGGGCCTTCAGCGGCTGGTCGGGCGACCTCTCCGGCGCGGCCAATCCCGACACGCTGATCGTCACGGGCGAAATGAGCGTGACGGCGTCCTTCGTCGCCGTTCCGCAGCACACGGTGACGGTCTCGGTGCCCGGTGGCAACGGGAACGTCTCGCTGAGCCCGCCCGGCGGCACCTACAACCAGGGCCGGGCGTTGATCCTGAACGCGCAGGGTGATGTCGGCTTCGGCCTGGGGGCGTGGTCGGGCGATCTGACCGGCAGCGCCAACCCGGACACGATCATTGTCGATGGCGACAAGAACATCGTGGCCACCTTCGCGCCGCTGCCGCAGCATGAGCTGACGATCGTCGTCGCGGGCTCCGGGGCCGTCGCGACGGACCCCGTCGGCCCGCTCCATTTCCAGGGTACCCCGGTGGCGCTGCTGGCGACACCGGACCAGGGCTGGCAGTTCAGCGGCTGGAGCGGGGACCTGGCTGGCACTGCCGCGGCCGACACGATCGTGATGGACGCACCCCGTGCGGTCACGGCCACGTTCGCACCGCTGCCGCCTGTGGCGCTCGCAGACGATTTCGCGGCCTGCGAACTGGATCCGATGTGGACCGTGGTCGACCCGTTCGAGGACGGGGCGACGGCCGGGATCGTCAACGCCTACACCGACAGCGCGCGCGTGGCGATCCACGTCCCAGGAGGATTCGAGCACGAGATCTGGAACGGTGTCATCGGTGCCGCGCACATCCTGCAGCCCGCATGGGACAAGCAGCAGTTCACGCTCGAGGCGAAGTTCGATTCGCGCGTGCCGGAGAATTTCGGGCAGGAAGGCATCCTGGTGAAGCAGGACGAGGCGCACTGGGTCCGCGCCGAGTTCTTCCGCGACGACTTCAACAACCTACGCGTGGCAGTGGACCGCGGCCCGGCGCAGCTCACGCACGACGTCTTCCTGGCGCCGACGGTCGACGAGCCGCTCTACATGCGCGTGACCCGCGACGGGGACAACTGGACGCAGTCCTGGTCCGAGGACGGAGTCGCCTGGAACGTGGCCGGCACGTTCACCTACGCGATGACCGTCACCGAGGTGGGCCTGTTCGCCGGCAACCGCGGCATCCAGCCGCCGGCCCACACGGTCGAGGTGGACTACTTCCACAACGGGGCCGGCGTGCCGGCGGCCGAGGACTCGCTGCGCAACCGCATCGCCGTGACCGTGGTCGGCGGCGGCCTGGTGCAGCGCGCGCTGGACAAGGTCGACTACCTGTGCGGAGACGTCGAGACACTCACCGCCCTGGACCAGCCGGGGTGGGCGTTCACCGGCTGGACGGGTGACATCACCAGCGCCGAGCGCGCGCTGGCGCTGCCGATGTCCGGGCCGCTGGCGCTGACGGCCACCTTCGTGGCCGTGCCGCAGTACACCCTCGCGGCGACCGTGACGGCGGGCAACGGCGCCATCGTCCTGTCCCCGCCGGGCGGCGTGTACAACGCGGGGACGGTCGTCACGGTGACGGCCGAGCCCGACCTCGGCTGGGGCCTGGTGGCCTGGAGCGGGGACCTGGATGGCGACCTGAGCCCGCGCACGCTGGTGATGGACGGCAATCGCAGCGTGGGCGCCACCTTCGCCGAGCTTGCCGTGCACGCGGTGACCCTGGCGACCTACGGAAGCGGCTCCATCGTGGCGGACCCCGCGGGCGGTTCCTACTTCCACGGCACGCAGGTGGCACTGACCGCGGTGCCGGATCCCGGCTGGGTCTTCGGCGGCTGGTCCGGTGCCTTCAACGGCCAGCAGAATCCCGACACGCTGCTGGTCGACGGCGACAAGACGGTCACCGCGACCTTCCTGCAGGTCCTGGCCGCGGCCGAGGCGGACGACTTCAGCGGCTGTTCGCTGGACCCGCGCTGGACGGTCATCGACCCGTTCAACGATGGTGGTGTCGCTGCCACCATCAACGCCTACACCGACAGCGCCCGCGTGGCGATCAGCGTGCCCGGCGGTGCCGAGCACGAGATCTGGAACGGCGTCATCGGCGCCACGCACATCCTGCAGGCGGCACAGAACACGGACTTCGAGCTCGAAGTGAAGTTCGACTCGCTGCCCACGGCCGGCTACGCCCAGCAGGGCCTGCTCGTGTCGCAGGACCAGTCGGCATGGGTGCGCGCCGAGGTGTTCCGCAACGGCCTGGCCGACCTGCGCATGGCCGTCATCCTGGGTCCGGCGCAGCCGCGTCACGACATCGCCCTGCCGGTCGGTGTCCAGCCTCCGCTCTGGATGCGCCTGGCGCGCAGCGGCGACCTCTTCCAGCAGCGGTACTCGACCGACGGTGTCGTGTGGATCGATGCCGGCCCCGCCTTCACGTACGCCCTGGACGTCAACGGCATCGGCGTCTACGCGGGCAATCGCGGCGTGGCCGCGCCGGCCCACACGGTGCTGGTCGACTACTTCAATGCGACGACCGGTGCGCCGGCGGGCGAGGACGCCTCCCGCAACCGCCTGGACGTCCAGATCGCCGGCGGCGGCTCGGTAACGCGCCTGCTCGACCTGGTCGACTACGCCTGCGGCCAGGTGGAGACGCTGACGGCGGCGCCCGACGCCGGCTGGTACTTCGCGGGCTGGAGCGGCGACGCGAGCGGCACGCAGAGCCCGCTGCCGGTGGCCATGAGCGGGCCGCGCGCGATCGGCGCCGCGTTCCTGCCGCTGGTGGCGCCCAATCGGGTCGCGGTGGTGCCGGCGCCCGGGACCTGCCTGTCGACGGTGGTGGCCTGTGCCGACAGCATCCCGGTGCGCCTGACGCGCACGGACGCGACGCCCGTCAAGTCGTTCAGCGTGCTCGTGCAGCTGTCGGACCTCGTGTTGTGCGACGGCCCGGCGTCGGTGCGCGAGGGCACCTATCTGGCTGCGCATGGGGCGACCTCGTTCCAGGTCGTCCAGAATCCCGACGGTTCGGTTCAGGTGGATGGCGCGTTGACCGGCGCGCCCTGCGATGCCGATGAAGCCGACGGTGTCCTGTTCTGGCTCGACGTCACCGGCGCGGTCGCTGAAGGCACGGGCGTGATCACGCTGGCATCGGTGGTGCTTGGTGACTGCGCGGACCAACCCTTGCCGGTCGAGATCCTGCCGGCAGCGCTGGTCGCCATCGACCATACGCCGCCGGCGTCCGCCACGAGCGTGGCCGCCACGCAGGTCATGACCGGCAACGCGCTGGCGTCGCTGACGGCCATCGATGTCACCTGGACCGCGCCCGGTGATCCGGATGCCCAGACGATCCAGGTCTGGCGCCGCGGCTTCGGCTTCGCTCCCGAGTATTCGGATCTTGGCGGTGCGGCGCCGACGGTGCCTGCGAACGGAGACGATCCGGCCGCGTCCGGCTGGGAGCTGGCGGCCACCTTGCCGGCGGGCGCAGCCGCGATGCGCGACAATCCGCCCGTGCGCGACTACTGGTTCTACCACGTCCGTGTGGTCGATGGCTGCGGCAATGTCGCCGGCGCGGCGACGTTGCCGGCGGCGCTCGCCTACCTGCTGGCCGACGTGGCCGGCGGGCCGGGCGGCCTGGGTGACAACCGCGTTGACGCCACGGACGTCGCGGCGCTGACGGCGGCCTACGGCACACAGGACGGGCAACTGTCCTACACCAATCGCCTGGACGTGGGACCAACCGCGACCGCGCTGCCGTTCGCCCTGCCGGCGACGGACAATGTGGTTGCGTTCGAGGATCTGATGGTCTTCAGCCTCAGCTACGGTCTGAACGCCGGCCCGGGTGGCAACGTGGCGGCTCCACCGTCGCCTTCGCCTGCCTCGCGCAACTTCCTGATGCTCGACATCGCGCCGCTGCCTGGCGTCGGCCAGACGTTCAACGTGGCGATCCGGATGGAGGGCGATGGCACCGTTCAGGGCCTCAGCCTGCCGCTGGCGTGGAACGCGGCGGTGGTCCAGCCCGTGACAGTGGCAGCAGGGCCGCTGCTGGCGGCGCAGAACGGGGCGAACGCGGTGTTCATGCCGCAGCCGGGCCGCATCGATGTGGCGCTGCTGGGTCTGCGCGATCGCGGGATCGCCGGTACCGGCGTGCTGGCGGTCGTGACCTTCGAGGTCATCGGCGTGGGCCTGCCCAGCTTGGAGATCGGCCTTGTCGAGGCACGCAGCCAGGCGAACGAGCCGTTGTCCATCTCGAGCGGTGGCATCTCGGCGACGCCGGATCTGCCTCTGTTGCCGGTGGCGACGGCGCTGCACCAGAACGTGCCGAACCCGTTCAACCCGCAGACCATGATCGCCTTCGATCTGGCGCGCGCGGGCAGGGCACGGCTGCTGGTGTACGGAATCGACGGCCGCCTCGTACGCGTGCTGGTCGACGGCGAGCTGCCGGTCGGCCGCCACCTCTTCAAGTGGGACGGCACCGACGACGGCGGGCAACGGCTGGCTTCGGGCGTCTATCTGACGCGGCTGGTCACCTCCGACGGCTCGCAGAGCGGGAGAATGACCATGCTCAAGTGAGTACGGTCGGCCACACGTAACCAACGCAGGCCCCGACCCTTGCGGCTCGGGGCCTGCTTCTTGCTCATGGCTCCCCGGCGAGGGAGCGCCGGAGTGGCCCGGCGGTCCCCGATCGCACTGCAAGCCGTTGCCGGGGAGGCACATGGTCGATCTGCTGGAACGACGCCGGGACCCGTCCCCACCGGAGGGCGGGCTCTCGCTGCTGGACGGCGTCTCGCCGGTCGCGACAGCCTGGCCGGTCGATCTGGCCGACCGCTGCCGCGTGGCGGCGGACCGCGACCGGCCGCTGGCCGAGCGCATGGGGGCGTTCGAGGACATTGCCGAGACGGAAGTCGGCGACACCTCGCTGGCGCGGGCGCGGAACCTTGAGCGTGCCACCGGTCTGCGGCAGGTGCTGCTGAAGCTGGAGGGCGGCAATCCCTCCGGGACCCAGAAGGACCGCATCGCCTTCGCCCAGGCCCAGGACGCGCTGCGCCGCGGCTACGACACCGTCACCGTGGCGACCTGCGGCAACTACGGCGCCGCCACCGCGCTGGCCGCGTCGATGGCCGGGCTGCGGTGCGTCATCCACCTGCCGGCCGGCTACCACACGCGGCGCGACGCCGAGATGGAGGCGCTCGGTGCCACGCTCGTGCGCGTGCCAGGCGACTACGAGGCGGCCGTGGCGGCCTCCCGTGCGTTTGCCAGCCGCGAGGACGTGTACGATGCCAATCCGGGCGGCGCGAACACGTCGATCCAGCTGCGCGCCTACGGCGAGATCGCCTACGAGATCTATGACGAGCTGAGGGACGCGCCGGCAGTGGTGGCCGTGCCCGTGTCCAACGGCACGACGCTGGCGGGCATCCACCACGGCTTCGTATCCCTGTTCAGGCGCGGGAAGACCTCGCGCGTACCGAAGCTGGTCTGCGGCTCCTCGCACGGTAAGAACCCGATCGTGATCGCCTGGCGGCGCAACCTGCCGGACTGCGACGACCTGGTGCCCGGCAAGATCCGCGAGACGCCGATCAACGAGCCGCTCGTCAACTGGCACTCCATCGACGGCGGCGAGGCGCTGGCTGCGGTGCGCGGGACCGGCGGCTGGGCCGCCGACGCCTCCGACAAGGCGATGCTTGCGGCCGCCCGCATGCTGAAGGAAAAGGAAGGGCTGCACGTGCTGCCGGCCTCGACCGCCGGCCTGCTGGTGCTGCTGGCCCGCCACGAGCGGGAACCGCTGCCGGGCGACCGCTACGTCGCCGTGCTCACCGGGAGGCGCTGATGACGTCCGCAGTCCCCTCCGCGTGGCCCGAGGGCAACGCGGTCATCTGGTGCGAAGGCGCCTTCAACACCACGTACGGCAAGACGGCGCACGGGCTGGTGCGGCGCTCCGAGCGCTACGAGGTGCTCGCGGTGATCGACGCCGCCTGGGGCGGCCGCGACGCCGGCGACGTGCTCGACGGACGACCGCGCGGGATTCCGGTCGTCGCCTCGCTGGAGCAGGCGCTGCGGCTGACGGGAGGCGACGGCCGCGGGCCGACGCACTTCGTGGTGGGGCTGGCGCCGGACGGCGGGCGGCTGCCGGTAGCGGCGCGCGCGGCGGTCGCGGCGGCGCTGGCGGCGGGGCTCAACGTCGACAGCGGGCTTCACGACTTCCTCGGCGACGATCCCGCGCTGGCGGACCTGGCCGCGTGCGCGGGCGTCCGCATCCGGGATGTCCGGCGGACGCCGCCGCGCCCGGAGCTGCACTTCTTCGACGGCCGCATCTCGCAGGTGCAGGCGCTGAAGGTGGCGGTGCTGGGCACCGATTCGGCGGTGGGCAAGCGGACCACCGGCTGGCTGCTGGTGGATGCCTTCCGCGCGGCGGCGCGTCGCGCGGAGATGGTGGGCACGGGACAGACAGCCTGGCTGCAGGGCGCAAAGCACTCGCTCATCCTGGACTCTCTGATCAACGACTTCGTCAGCGGCGAGATCGAGCATGCCGTCTGGTCGTGCTGGGAGGACGGGCGGCCCGACGTGATCGTGCTGGAGGGCCAGGGCAGCCTGCTCAATCCGGCCTACCCGGGCGGCTTCGAGCTGCTGGCGGCCGGGCGACCCGACGTGGTCGTGATGCAGCACGCGCCCGCGCGCCGGGAGTACGACGGCTTCCCGGGCCACGCCCTGCACGACCTGCCGACACAGATCAGGGCGGTGGAGCTCATCTCCGGCCGTCCGGTGGCTGCCGTCACGGTCAATCACGAGGAACTCGAGCCGAGCGCGATCGACGCCGCCTGTGCCGACATCACCGCGCAGACCGGCCTGCCGGCCTTCGACGTGCTGCGCGACGGGGCGGCGCGGCTGCGGGACGCACTGATGCCGTGGCTTCAGGACGCCGACGCCCGCCGCGCTGCCGCTGCCGCTGCCGGGCACGGCGACGGGAAGGGATAGCGCGATGCCTGCCCGTTCACCGGCGAATCCCCTGGCACCGCTGCTGGTCTGGGAACGGCTGGAAGTGGGGCCGCCGCGCCTCGAGCCACGCCGCATCACCACGCCCTACACGGTCGTCCGCGGCGGCAGTCGCGAGACGATCGAGCTGGTGTACTCCTACGAGGAGGACGTCCTGGCGCCGGACCAGGCCGGGGATGCGAACCTGGCCGCCCTGGTCACCGCGCAGGTGGCGCTCAACTACGGGCTGTTCGCGGGCGAGATCGTCTTCCACGGGCGTTTCGACGAGCGTGACCGCCGCTTCCTGGCCGAGATGGCGGCCAACACGGCCCGCGAGATCTACGTCAAGAAGTTCCTCCAGCCGAACCCGTTCCTGGTCGGTCCCGCTGCGCAACTGGCGGCCGACCGCCGCGGGGACTACCTGCAGGCCCGGCTCGTGTTCTCCGACCCGGAGCCGGAATCCACGGCGCCGGCCCCGGCCTGGGACCGGGATCCGCAGGCCTGCGCCGTGCTCTCGAGCGGCGGTAAGGACAGCCTGCTCAGCTACGGGCTGCTGGCCGAGTGCGGCGTGCCGGTGCATCCGGTCTTCGTCAACGAGTCCGGGCGCCACTGGTTCACCGCGCTGAACGCGTACCGCCACTTCAAGGACCACGTGCCCGGCACGTCGCGCGTGTGGACGAACTGCGATCGCGTCTACGCGTGGGCCCTCCGCCAGATGCCATTCATCCGCCCAGACTTCGCGGACGTGCGGTCGGACATCTATCCCGAGCGCCTGTGGACGGTGGCCGTGTTCCTGTTCGGCGCGCTGCCGCTCATGCGGAAGCGCGGCGTCGGCCGCCTGGTCATCGGCGACGAGTTCGACACCAGCGTCCGCGCGCGTCATCAGGGCATCCCCCACTACGACGGGCTGTACGACCAGAGTCGCTGGTTTGACCTGGCGCTGAGCCGCTATTTCCAGCGCAAGGGCTGGCGCGTGCACCAGTTCTCCGTGCTGCGGCATCTTTCGGAGCTGCTGATCGAGAGGATCCTCTGCGAGCGCTACCCGGAACTGCTGCGCCACCAGGTCTCATGCCATGCCACGCACAAGGACCCGGAGGCGGGCCGCGTGCTGCCGTGCGGGCGCTGCGAAAAGTGCCGACGGATCGTCGCGATGCTCTCGGCGCTGGGGACCGACCCGGCCGTCTGCGGCTACGAGGCCGCGCAGGTGGGCCCGGCACTCTCGCGCTTCGCGAGCGAAGGCGCGCACCAGGAGAGTGCCTGCACGGAACACACGGCGGCGTTGCTGCAGGAACGCGGATTGCTCCCGCGCGAGGGACGCGCCCGCTGGCACCCGGAAGTCATGCAGGTGCGCATCGACCGGGAACGCGCGCCGCTGTCGACCGTGCCGCGGGACCTACGCGGTCCCGTCCTGCGGCTGTGCCTGGAGCACGCGCGGGGTGCCGTGCGTCGGCACGGTCGCCTGTGGGTGCCCTGCGATCCCTTCGCACTGCCCGAGTTCACCGGGCCGTCCGCCTTCGAGCCGGCGACCGCCGGCGGTGCCGACGGTGGGGCCGAGGGCGGCGGTCGCCGCTGGCTGCTGGGCGAACTGACCTGGCCGGAAGCCGAACGCCGCTTCCGCGAGGTGGATGTCGTTCTGCTGCCTGTGGGTGCCATCGAGCAGCACGGGCCGCACCTGCCGCTGGACGTCGATGCGCACGATGCCGAATGGCTGGCGCGCGAGGTGGCCTCGCGCTGCTCGGATCCCAAGCCCCTGGTGCTCCCGTTGTTGCCCTACGGCGTCTCGTACCAGCACGAGGACTTCCCTGGCACGATCTCGCTGCGCAACGAGACGATGGCGCAGCTTGTGTACGACGTGGGCATGAGCGTTGCCCGCTGCGGGGCGCAGAAGCTGGTGATGATCAACGGGCACGGCGGCAACGGACCGGCGCTGGCATTCGCGGCCCAGATGATCAACCGCGACGCCCACATCTTCACCTGCGTCGAGTCGGGCGAGACCTCCGACGTCGACATCGCGGCCATGGCGGACACGGTGAACGACGTGCATGCGGGCGAGATCGAGACCAGCACCAGTCTGGCCCTGCGGCCGGGGCTGGTGCGGACGGACCGGCTGCAGGCCGCGGTGCCCCGCTTCTCCAGCCGGTTCCTCGACTTCTCCAACCAGCGGGCCGTGGACTGGCAGGCGCACACGGCCCGTATCTCACCCACGGGCGTCATGGGCGATCCCACCCGGGCCACGGTCGAGAAGGGCCGGCGCATGTGGGACGTGATGGTCCGCAACCTCGTCGAGTTCGTCGAGGACCTGCGCGACCTGTCGCTGGACGAGATCCACCAGCGACGCACCTGAGGACAGGGGCGATGAGGATCCTGGCGGCCGAGGCCTGGCGCGTGGACATGCCGCTGTGCGAGCCGTATGCGATCGCCTACGAGAGCGTCGACCGCGCCGCCAACGTCTTCGTGCGCCTGGACGCCGGCACGCACACGGGCTGGGGCTGTGCCGCACCGGACGGACCGGTGACGGGCGAGACGCCCGGCGGCACGCTGGCGGTGCTGGCCGGCGATGCGGCGGCCGTGTTGCGCGGCGCCGATCCGCTGCGCCCGTCGGCCCTGCTGCACCGGCTGGGTCCGGTGCTGCGGGACCGACCGGCGGCGCGCGCCGCCATCGACATGGCCTTGTGGGACCTGGTCGGCCGGCGCGCGGGCCTGCCCCTGTGGCGCCTGTTCGGCGGCTACCGCCTGCGCATCCGCACCTCCGTCACGATCGGCATCCTCGACGAGGTTGCCACCGTCGAGCGCGCGCGCGAGTTCACCTCACGCGGTTTTCGCTGCCTGAAGCTGAAGGGCGGCCTGGACCCGACCGGCGATGCGGCGCGGGTGCTGCGCGTGCGCGAGGCCGTGGGGCCGGGGATCGAGCTGCGCTTCGACGCCAACCAGGGCTACACGGTCGAGCAGTCGCTCGCCTTCGTCGAGCTGGCGCGCAAGGCGCGCCTGTCGCTGATCGAGCAGCCGACGCCGCGCGCCGAACTGGAGCAGCTCGGACGGGTCACCGCCGGGGTCCCGGTGCGCATCATGGCCGACGAGAGCCTGATGTCGCTGCGCGACGCCTTCCGCCTGACGCGCCGCGACCTGGCCGACATGGTCAACATCAAGCTGATGAAGGTGGGCGGGCTCAGCGAGGCGCTGAAGATCGCCGCGGTGGCGCAGGCCGCCGGCTGGGAGGTGATGGTCGGCTGCATGGACGAGGCAGCGCTGGCGATTGCCGCGGGCCTGCACTTCGCGCTGGCGCGGCGCGGCGTCCGCTACGCCGACCTGGACGGCCATCTCGACCTGCGGGACGACCCCTCCGACGGCGCCGTGCGCCTGCGCGACGGCTGGCTCTACCCGACCGAGGCGCCAGGGCTCGGCTTCACGCCGCGCGGCTTCTGAGGGTCGCTTCGCTCTGGCACAATTCCTGTTCTGACAACGAGTTAGGCATGTTGTCCTGCCGATTCCGCAGGAAATCGATTGTCGTTGGCCGATTCCTTGTGGTATCCTCTTTTTTGTCCATCATCCGTCAGACTGCGCCCGCCGAGCCTCGCGACGGCCGGGTGCCCTGTGCCGTGCCCTGCAACAAGGATGACGCACCATGCGCGCTCGCCCCTGGCCGCTGGCGTTGTACGCCGCCCTTGCCTTGATCCTGGCCGTGCCCGCCGGCGCCGCTCCCGTTTCGCCGGCGCAAACATCGGGGCTGGTCCTGCTGGGCGTGCTGGGCGTCGACCGCGTGGGTGAGGACACCGGGCTGGCGCCGTCCGCCGACCTGCTGGCCCTGGAACTGTACAGGCAGGAGTCCGGCGCGCGCGCCGTCCTGCGCCTGAGCTTCCTTGCGCTCGCACCCCAGGGCGTGCCGTCGCTGATGGCGGCCGAGGCCGCCGCGGGCCGGCCGGGCGAGACGGTCGTCTCGGTGCGGGCGCCTGGACTCGAGGTGACCACGGCGTTGCGGCGCGCGGACGACGGGCGCTGGGTCCTGCCGGTAGTCGCGAACGGCGACAAGCGGTCCGGTGCGGCCTGGTACACGGTCCCCGGCGATCCCGACGCCATCTATCTCCCCCTGGACGTCGACCCTGCACAGGGAGGCGATCCGTGGCCGGTGTCGGTCCGGACCGCGGCGGGAACGGCGGGCGACGCCATCGACGCGGCCTGGCCCGCGGAGAAGGCCTACGAAGCGCACTGCGCGCTGGTTCTGCACGGCAACCAGGGACTCGGCTACACCGACGTCCTGCACGGCCGCGGCGACGATCCCGAAGGCTCCGGATTCGACGAGGCGCTGCAGGTGCACCAGGGAACCGCGGTGCCCGGCAATTTCCATATGAGCGGCACGCTCATGACGGCCGCCGAATGGGCCGCCCGCAACGGTGACCCCGTCGACTTCAACGCCTGGTTGGCCGCGGGCGTGACCGCCGGCTGGGCCGGCATGGTCACCTCGGCGTACGGTCAGCACATCATGCCGTTCGTGAACCACGAAATGAACGACTGGGCGGTGTCGATCGAGTCGGACATGATCGCCGCGCGCTACGGTTACACGCCACGCGTCGGCTGGGTTCCCGAGCGCGTGTGGCTGAACACTGCGGGCTACCCGAGCGCCGGGGTCAACGACTGGATCGCCGACAACTGGCAACCCCACGGTGTCTGGGGCGTCATTCTCGACGACGACGTTCACCTGACCGGCCACGACAACCACCGTATCCATCGCGAGGGGAACACGAACCTCGCCCTGGTGCCTCGCGACCGCACGTTCACGGGAAACATCGTCGGCGGCAACGGCCAAGGGGCGCTGAACATCCTGACCGGATTGGCCGGCAGCGGCGTCGGGCAGTATCGCCTCGCGGTGGCGGCCGAGGACTGGGAAGCCATCGGCGAGATGGGCGGCTGGGCCACGATCACGCCCAACGCCAAGGAGACCTACGATTGGTTCGTGGGCAAGTGCCAGACCGAGAGCGCGTGGCTGCACACCTGGAAGCTGGCGGATGCACTGGCGAATCCCGACTTCACCGGTGACACGATAAGTGTGGCCCCCGGCACCTACAACGAGATCGGCGGCAGCGGCGGCTACGGCGGCGGCAACAACGGCTGGTATACGCACTGGGCGGGCTGGGTGCCCTATGCGAACGGCGGCAACGGTAGCGGCGCCTGCGCCGGCGCCGGCGGCAACTGCAAGAACTATGGCACGCTCTGGAACGACGCTTTCAACGCGCTGATGGCCGCGCCGGACAACAACGTCTCGCAGGCCGGCTGGTACGTGTTGATGACGAACCTGCACGAGACGGCCTGGCACGACGGGATGGGTGGCCCCATCAGCGGCTGGCAGCACAAGTACTCGGCGCACATCAAGAATGCGATGGTCTATGCCGAGGCGGCGCACTGGGCCGCCGGCGAGTATGCGGTCGCCACTAACGCGTACCTGGCCGACATCGACAACGACGGCTACCAGGAGGCGGTGCTGCACAACGACCGGCTGTTCGCGGTGTTCGAGGGCAACGGTGGCCGGCTGGTCAACCTGTTCGTGCGGGGCCCGGGCTACAACGACACCGCCATCGGCGTCGACAACGCCTACTGGTCCGACACCGAGGGTGACTACAACGACGCGAACCATGTCGGCGCGTTCAGTGATGTCTCTCCCGACTACCAGCACACGGGCTACGCGATGGTGCCGGCTGTCGGCGGCGGCAGCGCCTCCCTGACCCTGACGCACGCCGAGGTGACCAAGACGTTGAGCCTGGCGGCCGGCGAGCCGTTCTGCGCGGTCACCTACAGCGTCGGGTCCGCCACGCACTGGATCAAGTCCGGCTTCTCGCCGTCGCTCGTGGACCTGGTCTGGAACGCGGAGCTGCAGCGCGTCTGGGCCGGCGACGCCTCGTACATGGGCTTCCGCAACCCCAACACGGGCCTGGTGACGGCGCTGGTGCTGGGCGACGGCGGGGCGACGCACCAGGGCGAGATCAGCGGCACGCTGATGCGCGGCGACGAGATCCGCGGCAGCGGCGTCTTCCAGTGCCTGCTCTACGCGGGCCTGGCGTCGGCGCCCGGTGTCGGCGGCGAGATCGCCGAGCTGCGCGCGCTTGCGGACGACCTGCAGGACACCATCGGGCCGTCGGCGCAGAACGCGGCCTGGTACCCGCAGACCGACCGGTTGGTCATCGCGTTCGACCAGCCGGCTTCGCTGGCCTTGGCGGTCGGCCTGACGCTGGCGGGCACCGGCGGCGAGGTCGGCCTGGGCGCCGGCACCACGGTGGTCGGCAGCCAGCCGTCGTTGTCGCTGACCCTGGCCGTGGATCCGGCCACGGCGGCGCTGATCGAGGCGCAGGTCGCGCTCGGCGCGCTTTCGCTGCGGATGGCGGCCGGGTCGGTGACCGACGCGGCGCTCAACGGCAACGGGGCCCTTGTCGCGCCGGGGCTGCCGGTGGCGATCCTGGGCACCAGCGTCGTCATCGACGGTCGCGTCGAGGCCGGCGAGTGGGCGGGGGCGCAGGTCCTCGACGATGCGAACGACTCGGCGTGGACCGCAGCCAACGAGATCGACCGGCTGCTGGTGAAATGGGACGCCGAGTACCTCTATGTGGCCATCGACGGGCAGGTCAGCGGCAACAGCTGGCTGCTCTACCTGGACGTGAACCCCGGCTCCGGCCTGGGGCAGACGAACCTGGCGGCCATCAATGCGTGGGAGCGTGGTGCCGCCTTCACCGCACCCGGCTTCGCACCCGACTTCCAGTACGGCTGCTACCAGCACCAGTCCCAGTTCGACGGCGACGGCTTCTGGCAGCTCCTGTCGCCGACAACGACGCAGGACCGCGGCGGCGAGATCGCGTCCGCGTTCGATTCTTTCCACACCTTCGGCAGCCAGAGCGGCAGCGAGCTGGCCATTCCCTGGCACACGCTCTATGGCCTGGGGGCGGGCATGGTGCCTGCCGGCGCGCAGGTTTCGCTCGTGGCCTCGGTGTGCTGGGATCCCGAGCCGGCGGGCGTGCTGGGCGGCGACTCGGCCCCGAGCAATCTGGCGGCTGCCCTGCCCGTGGTCGACAACGCCTGGGCCGTCGTGGTCGACGGCAACGGCGATGGCGTTCCCGACGGCACCTGGGTGGCGTCGGCGCCGCCGACGGCGTCCACCGGCATCCGTTTGCTGCCCAACCAGCCGAATCCGTTCAACCCGGCGACGATCGTGCACTTCGCGATCGACGGTGACGGGGCGACGGACGTGTCGCTGGCCGTGTTCGATCTGGGCGGGCGCCTCGTGCGCACGCTGGCCGACGGGAGCCTGGAGCCCGGCCTGCACCGCCGCACCTGGGATGGCCGTGACGCGCGCGGGCGCGCCGTGGCCGCCGGCACCTATTTCGCTCGTTTGTCCGTCCGTGGGCAGGTCGTGACCCGCCCGCTTTCGCTCGTCAAGTAAGGAGGAGACCCATGCGTGCTCGTCAAAGCCTGCCGCGCCTGCTGGTGGCGGCCGTGTTGATGGTGGCTGTGTCGGCTGGATGGTCCTGGGCCACCACGCCGCAGACGATCGTCATCGACGGCGTCAACGACTTCCTGCCCGGCAACCTGGCCGACGCCGATGCCGGGGACACCCAGTTCCCCAACATCGACCTGGGCGACACCTACGCCACGAACGACGCCGTCAGCCTGTTCCTGGGCCTGTCCCACGATCCGGGAGGCTGGTCCGGTGTCCAGCTGGGCGTGGCGATCGACGTGAACACCGCCGGCGGCGGCGACACCGACCCCTGGGGCCGCAAGCTGGAGTGGACCCTGGCGCCCTTCAAGCCGGATTTCATGTTCTACACCAACCTGCAGAACAACTGGCAGGCCGGCTACCAGTGGAACGGCTCCGCCTGGGTGGGGATCGGCACGGCCGGCCCTGGCGCGCTGGGCTGGAGCACCGCGACGGCGTTCAAGGAGCTGCCGATCCTGCTCAGCACGCTGGGTGTGACCGCCGGCAGCACCATCCGCTGGGAGGCGTGGGTCACGCAGGACGGCTCGACGAAGGGCCCGCTGGACGCGATGGCCAACGACGGCTCGCAGCTCTCGACGCCGGGCTTCACGCTGTGGGACACCGCGGCGCCCATCCCGATGATCGACCTGGCGACCTACGTGGTGCAGGCGGCCGCCGATCCGGATCCCCCGTACGTGACGGGTGTACAGCCGACCGGCTACCCGGTCAGCAACCTGCTGGACGTGTACTTCAATGAGCCCATCAAGCCCGCAAGCGTGCTGGCCAACGGCAGCCAGTTCGTATTCAACGGCGGCGTGGTGGTCACCGGTGCGACGGTCGCCGGCAACGTGGTGCACCTGACGCTGTCGGCCCCGATCGCCGCCTCGGCGACGTTGTACTCGGTGACCGTGACGGGCGTCACCGACAACGCCAACAACGCGATCCCTGCCGACAACGTGGCCAACCGGGCCTGCTTCGGCATCAAGGACGTCGTCTTCCGCGGCAAGTTCGGACCGTTCCTGGCCGGCCAGGGCGCGGGCCCGCACGCCTTCTCGATCGAGGGCGACCAGGCCCCGCTGACCTTCGACCCGCTGTGCGACACGGGGATCATGACCGACACCGGCATCGATGACATCTGGCAGGTCCAGGTCAGGATGCTGTACGCGGGCAACTGCGCGGCCGGCACCGGCAGCGAGTCGTTCGAATGGAAGTTCAACTACAACTGCGGCACCTGGGAGCCGTTGGCCAGCAACCGCGTGCACACGCTGGACATCGCCGGCGGTGCCCAGGACGTGCTCGAGTTCTGGTGGGCCGACGAGGACCCGACGCTGTTCACGACCCGCGCGGTCGCGGTCGAGTTCCATGTCGACCTGAACCTGGTCGGCTTCGCGCCCGGCGACACGATCGCGATCAACGGCAACACGCTGCCGCTGAACTTCGACGTCCCGTCGCTCAACGAACTGGTGGACGACGGCACCGGCGTCGACGTGACGGCCGGTGACGGCGTCTTCGCGGCCCTGGTGACGTTCCCGACCGGCTCGCGCAAGGACGTGGCCTACAAGTTCCTGCAGAACGGGGCCTACGAGTGCCTGGGGCAGGGCGATCGCACGCTGTACCTGAACGATGCCGTGTTCGGTGACGGCACCAACGGCGGACCGGTCCTGACACTGCCGACGGTGAAGTTCGACTACTGCTCGACGACCTGGCGCGACGTGGCCGTCGTCTTCCGCGTCGACTTCAACAACACGGCCTGGGAGAACGTGCGTCCCGCCGATGTCGTCGCCGTGGCTGGCACGCCGAACGTCGATGACACCTTCAACTGGAACGTGCCGTCGCTCAACGTCCTGCGTGACAACGGCGTCGCCCCCGACGCGGTGGCTGGCGACAAGGTCTATGCCGGCCTCGTCGTTTTCCCCGCCGGCAGCGCCCAGAACATCGAGTACAAGTACCTGTTCAACGACGACTTCGAGTGCCTCGGCGAGTCGAACCGCACCTTCTCGCTGAACCCCGACGCCTTCGATGCCGGCGCCACGCCGCAGGTCCTGTCCGTGGACGTCTTCCAGGTCTGCCCGACGGCCACGCCGGTGCCAGCGGCCCGCTTCGGGGACCTGGCGCTGGCCCAGAACACGCCCAACCCGTTCAATCCGAGCACCGTGATCAGCTTCAGCTTGGCCCGCGAGGGCCGCGGTAGTCTGCGGGTGTACAACCTGCGCGGCGAGCTGGTGCGGACGCTGCACGAGGGTACGTTCACGGCTGGCGAGCAGTCGCTGCGCTGGGACGGCAGCACCGACGGCGGTGTGGCGGCTGGCAGCGGCGTCTACCTCTACCGGCTGGAAGTGGACGGACAGGCGATCAGCCGCAGGATGATGCTGCTGAAATAGTACGTGTCTTTTTCCGATTTCTTCGATCCGGCCGCCAAGCCCAGGGAGGCTTGGCGGCCGCCTTTTCGTCAAGCTGCCCCGGAGTCGCCTGGCCCGGCCAGGCGGTCCCGCGCGGTCGAGCCGGGTGACGTCGCTTGCGGGCTTCGGCCGTCGCGGCCATCTTGGCGCCTTCGCGATTTCGACCCGTCCTGTCGGTCAGGTTGCCGGGCCTACCCCGAGGTTGCCGCTGATGAAGCTCGTCTCCTGGAACGTCAACGGCCTGCGCGCTTGCCTGGAGAAGGGCTTCGGGGACTTCCTGACCGGCTGCGACGCCGATGTCGTCTGCCTGCAGGAAGTGCGCGCCCACGCGACGCAGGTCGGGGCACGCTGGTCGGGCTGGACGCTGCACTGCAACCCGGCCCTCAAGCCGGGCTATGCCGGCACGGCCATCCTCGCCAGGCGGCCGCCGCTGGCCGTGTTTCCCGGCCTGGGCCTGGCCGAGCACGACACCGAGGGCCGCGTCCTCACCGCCGAGTACGAGGACATCTTCGTCGTGACGGTGTATGCGCCGAACGCGCAGCGCGAGTTGACGCGCCTCGACTACCGGAGCCGGCAGTGGGATCCGGAGTTCCTGCGCTTCGTCAAGCGGCTGGAGAAGAACAAGCCCGTCGTGTTCTGTGGCGACCTGAACGTGTCGCACCGTGACATCGACCTGGCGAATCCTGCCGCCAACCGCGGCAACGCCGGCTTCACCGACGAGGAGCGGGCGGGATTCGACGCCTACCTGCAGGCCGGCTTCATCGACACCTTCCGCGCGTTCGAGCCGGGGACCGGGCACTACACCTGGTGGAGCAACCGCAAGGGCGTGCGCGAACGGAACATCGGCTGGCGGCTGGACTACTTCCTGGCCTCGGCCGCCCTGCGGCCGCGCCTGCGGGGCGCCGGTATCCTGCCTGGGGTCATGGGCTCGGACCACTGCCCGGTGATTCTCGAATTGGCCTGACCGTCGATCGCGCAACAGGCGGCGCGATTCTTGCCTCGCCGGGGTTGGCGGCCCCCTGGCGCCGTCTTACACGGCAAATGGCACGATTCCGGCGGTTGGATCCATGCAGGCAGCGCGCGCGCACCGGGTCGGTTGGCTGTTGGCGGCAGCGCTGGTAGTGGGTTTCTGTGCGCGGGCGACGGCCGCGCCGCCGCCGACGAGGGGGGAAAACCCCGCCGGCGGCTCTGCCCGCGCCGCGGCCCGCCTCAACCCGACCCACCCGACCGCCTTCGATTACACAGTCCAGCCCGGCGACAACCTCAACCGCATCTGCTCGCGGCTGCGCGAGCGTACCGGCCACTACTCGCTGGACGACATGATCGCGGCCATCCGCCGCGCCAACGACCTGCAGACGAATCTGCTGCGCCCGGGGACTGTGCTGCGGATCCCGGCCGTTGGCAACGCGATCACGGCGGTCGTGCCACGCACGGTGGCCGACGGAGCCGAGGTTCGCGGCATCTACCTCAACGGGCCGGCCTGCGGGGTCGGCAGCGTGCTTCAACGTGTCGACCGCTTCATCGCCGCCGGCGGCAACACCGTCGTCTTCGACGCCAAGGACATTGACGGCGCCGTCAGTTACGCCAGCAAGGCGGAACTGGCGGGCTGGGGCCCGGAACGGACCTCGCCGGTGATCCCGTCGTTGCCGGCGATGCTTGACCAGTTCCACCGGCGCGGCCTCCACGTCGTGGCCAGGTTGGCCGTGTTCCTGGACGCGAACTTGGGGCAGCGGCGCCCGGATCTGGCCCTGCGCGGGCCCGAAGGTGCGCCGTGGGACGAGCGCGGCTGCACCTGGCTGGATCCTGCGCACCCCGAGGTGCACGCGTACCACCTGGCGCTGGCGCGGGAACTGGCCGCAGCGGGCGTCGACGAGATCCAGTTGGACTACGTGCGCTATCCGACCAACGGTTGGCGTGGGGACTGGCAGGGCGACCTGGCGCGCACCGCCTCGCGTCGGCAGGAGGTCGTCGCCGGGTTCCTGGCGGCCGTGCGCGACTCGCTGGCCGGCACGGACGTCCTGTTGTCGGCGGACCTGTTCGGGATCATGGCCTGGGAGCGGACCGAGGACCTGGCGCTGACCGGGCAGCACGTGCCGACCCTGGCGCGGCTCGTGGACGTGATCTGCCCGATGATCTATCCCTCGCACTTCGCGCCCGGGTTCGAGGGAAGGCGCCAGCCGGCGGACGAGCCGGCCTGGCTGGTGGGCGAGGCCACGCGCAGGTTCCGGCAGTTGGCGGGACCGGACGTGGGCGTGCGGCCGTGGCTGCAAGCCTTCCCCTGGCGCGTGCCGAGCTTCGACGGCGGCTATGTCGCGGCGCAGGTGGAGGCGGCCCGCGCGGCGGGCGCCGACGGCTGGTGCCTGTGGAATCCGGCCAGTCAGTACGAGGCGGCACTGGAGGTCATGCCGGCGCTGTGCGCGCCGGTGCCGGTGGCCGTGACGGCGTTCGCTGCACCGGGCGCGGCCAAGCGGGCCCGCTGAGCCGGTCGGAACCACTGACCCCCGGGCCGGTCCCCACCTCACGCACGGCTCAACCGAGCCCGTGGCGGATGATCTCTCCTTCGACCGTATAGATCGTGTCCTCGGCAATGTTCGTCGCGTGGTCGCCCACGCGTTCGAGGCTCTTGGCGGCCAATAGCCAGCAGAACACGGCGTTGGCTTCCCGCGGCGAGCCGGCCATCTGGTCCTGCAGCATCGCCGACAACTCGTGGTAGAGGCGATCGACCTCGTCGTCGGCAGCCAGGACCGCGCGCGCCCGCACGGTGTCCAGGTCCATCAGGGCTTCGAGACTAAGGCGCAGCATCGCGCGCGACTTGGCCGCCAGGACGTTGAGCTTGTCGCCCACCGCGACGGGCATGTCCGTGTCGCCCAGCCGCCGCGTGGCGCCGGCGATGTTCACCGCCAGGTCTCCGATGCGCTCGATGTCCGCATTCAGCTTCAGCACCGACACCAGGTACCGCAGGTCCGCCGCGACCGGATGGTAGAGCGCAAGGATCTTGAGGCATTCCTCCTCGACATGCACCTCCAACTCGTCGATCTCGCGGTCACGCTGCCGGATGGTCTCCAGCATGCCCTCGTCCGGATGCTGGACCGTGCGGATGGCGAGCGACAGGTTGTCCTCGACCAGGGAGCAGAGGTGGAACACCCGCTTGCGCAGGGCGTCCAGTTCGCGTTGCAGGTGGATCTTCATCGAGTCTCCGTTCCCGGCAGGATGATCGTGAACGTGCTCCCGCTGCCAGGCACGCTGGCAACGTCGGCCCGGCCGCCGTGCGCCTGGGCGATGTGCTTGACGATGGCCAGGCCCAGTCCGGTGCCGCCCATCTGCCGGCTGCGGGCCTTGTCGACACGATAGAAGCGCTCGAACAGGCGGGGCAAGTGCTCCGCGGCGATGCCCGGGCCGGCATCGACCACCTCGACGCGCACCTGTCCGCCATCGAGCCGGCAGCCGATAGCTACCGGCGTCCCCGGCGGGCTGTATTTCAGTGCGTTCTCCAGCAGGTTGGTCACCGCCTGCTCCAGCAGCGGAGCATTGATCGCCGCCTGCAGGTCCCCGGCGCAATCGAGCTTCACGCGAGACGACTGCTCCGGCCTACGTGCGGCCAGGTCGCGCAGCACGCGCTCGAGCACGGGCGCGAGCGGGCCGGGGACCAGCTCGATACCGCCGCCGTCGGCGTCCTGCTCCAGCCTCGACAGCGCGAGCAGATCGGTGATGATCGAATCGAGACGGTCGGCCTGCCGCCGGATGATCTCGAGGAAGCGGTGGAGGTCGGCCTCGTCCGCCGGGGGCTCGTCGATGATCGTCTCGACGAAGCCCTTGATCGACGTGATGGGCGTCTTAAGTTCGTGCGAGACGTTGGCGACGAAGTCGCGGCGCATCGTCTCGAGCCGGCGCAGCCTGGTCACGTTGTTGAGCATCAGCAGGGCGCCCAGGCGGCTGCCGCCGGCGTCGTACAGGCCGGAAGCGCGCACCTGGAGCCAGGTATCCGAGCCGGGGCCCAGTTGGACATCCCGTTCCAGGCGGGAGCTGCCGACCAGCGCCTGCTGTGCCAGGCGCGTCAGATCGGGATGACGCCCGACCTCCTGGATGCTGCGGCCGATCGCGCGCGCGGACGTCGTTCCCAACAACTGCGCGCCTGCCGCGTTGAGACCGATCACGTTCTCTTCGCGGTCGATCGCGACGACGCCCTCGACCATGCTCGTCAAGACAGCCTCGAGCTCTCCTCGCTGCTGCTCGACCGTGGCCAGGCGCTCACCGAGCTGGTTGGCCATGCGGTTCATCGCCTCCGCCACGGCGGCGATCTCGATCGTGTCGGCCACGGCCAGGCGCCCACCCAGGTCGCCGGCGGCGAAGGCTTCGGCGCCCGCCTGCAGCCGGCCGACGGCGCGGGAAAGCGAACGGGATCGCACGTAGCCGATCACCGCGGCCAGCATGCCGACGGCGAGCCCGGCCAGCGCGATCTCGCGGTACACCATGCGCATTTCGGCATCGAGGCGGGCCATCGACACCGCCGCCCGCAGTGCGAGACGGCCGCCGTCGGCGTCCGTCACCGGTACCGCGACGTAGAGCAGACGCTCTGCACGCGTGGAACTGAAGCGGAGGCTCCGGCCCGGAGCGCCGTCCAGCGCCGCGGCCACTTCCGGCCGGTCGCGATGATTGTCCATCCGTGCGGGCCGGTCATGCGAATCGCCCAGCACGCGACCGTCTGCCGCGACCACGGTGAAACGTACGCCCGTCGTCGAGACACCCAGGTCCCGGCAGAGGTCCGCGACCGCCTCCGGTCCGGCGCCGGCGGCTGCGACCAGGCGTGGCGCGGCGACAGCGACCAGTTCCTCCAGCCGAGCCGTCGTGTCCGCCAGGATGAAACCACGCACGGTCCTGCCGGTTAGCGCCGTCACCAGCAGGAGGGTCGCCAGCAGGATCGCGAGCAGGGGGAGGAGGGTGGCGGACAGCAGCGTGCGGCGCCTCATCGGTCAGTCGCCCATCTTATAGCCCACGCCGCGGACGGTCTGGATCATGGCTCCCGATTCGCCTAGCTTGCGCCGCAGTGCCGCGACCTGGACGTCGACCGATCGGCCGGTCACCGGATAGTCGTCGCCGTGCACGGCGCGCACGATCTGGCTGCGCGTGAAGACCCATCCCGGCCGCGAGGCCAGGTATTGCAGGATCCGGAACTCCGTGCGCGTCAGATCGATCGGTCCGGCGGCGTCCGCCACCTCGTGACGCCCCGGGTGGATCAGCAGTGGGCCGATCTGCAGGGGCTGCGTATCGTCCTGACGTCCGGCAGCGCCGCGGCGCAGCACCGCGTGCACGCGGGCCAGCAGGATCTTCGGCCGGAAGGGCTTCGTGACGTAGTCGTCGGCGCCCGCGTTGAAGCCGGCCACGATATCCTCCTCCTCGCCCTTGGCCGTCAGCATGATGATCGGGATGAAGGCGGTTGCTTCCGCATCCTTCAGGGTCCGGCAGACCTCGAGGCCAGACAGACCGGGCAGCATCAGGTCCAGCAGGATGAGGTCGGGTCGGTTCTCGCGGGCTTCCCGCAGTCCCTCCTCGCCGGTGCCGGCGCAGCTGGGTCGGAACCCCTGCCGCTGCAGGTTGTATTCCAGCAGTTCCGCGATGTCCTCGTCATCCTCGACGATCAGGACGTGTTCACCGGCCATCGGTCCGCCTCCTTCGCCGCTGCCCGCAAGGTGCCGCCGGCAGTGACGGTCGGATCCGTGTCATCATTCCGCAAGTTAGGAAATTGTAAAGCGCTTTGTGCCCGCGGCCCGCCGTCGGCGGCGATGCTGGTTCGTTAACCGAATCCTTACACTCCCCTGACATGTCATTGACATGTGCGGGATAACGTGTGCCCCGCACCGGAGCTTCTGCTGACGGCCGCGAGGCCGGGTCCACCTCGGAAGAAAGGAGCGCGGGATGTCGCGCAAAATCACTCTGGTCCGGAACCTGTCCGTTTCGCTGGCGATCCTCACCGCCGTCGCGGCGACTGCGGCGGTCGTCGTCGACGCCGCCCTGCCTGGCTACAGCAAGTCAGGTGCCGTGTCCGGCAGCCTCAAGAGCATCGGCTCGGACACGATGAACAACGAGATGGCGCTGTGGGCCGAGGGCTTCCGCGCCTTCCATCCGGACGTGAAGATCGAGGTCGAGGGCAAGGGCAGCTCGACGGCGCCGCCGGCCCTGATCGCCGGCACGGCCAACTTCGGCCCGATGAGCCGCTCGATGAAGGGCGAGGAGATCGACCAGTTCGAGAAGCAGTTCGGCTACAAGCCCACGCAGCTGCGCACGAGCATCGACATGCTGGCGGTCTACGTACACAAGGACAACCCGATCAAGGGATTGACCATGCAGCAGGTCGATGCGATCTTCTCGAAGACGCTCAAGGGCGGCTACGGCAAGCAGATCTCGACCTGGGGTGACCTCGGCCTGACCGGTGAGTGGAAGGACAAGCCCATCAGCCTGTACGGCCGCAACAGTGCCTCGGGCACGTACGGCTACTTCAAGGAGCACGCACTGTTCAAGGGCGACTACCGGGACGAGGTCAAGGAGCAGCCCGGCAGCAGCTCGGTGGTGCAGGGCGTTGCCTCGGACAAGTACGGCATCGGCTACAGCGGGATCGGCTACAAGACGTCCGACGTGCGGGCCGTGGCCCTGACTGCCGACGCCGGCAGTACCGCCTACGTCGCGGCCGAGCCCGAGAACGCGTACAGCGGCGACTATCCGCTCTCGCGCTTCCTGTACTTGGTTGTCAACTACAAGCCCGGCAGCCAGCTCGACGACCTGCGCCGCGAGTTTGTGCGCTTCGTGTTCAGCCGCGAAGGCCAGGAAGTGGTCGTCAAGGACGGCTATCTGCCGGTGCCTGCAACGGTAGCCCGCGAGGAACTGAAGTCCGTCGGCATCAAGCCTGCGTTCTAGGAGCCCGGGGTAGACAATGTCCGCAACGCCTGACGACAGACCCGCGTCGTTCACCGGCAGGCGCTACAGCCGGAAGCCGCGGCCCGCGGTCCTGCTGGCCGACCGGATCGCCAGGCGTTTGATCACGACCAGCGGCATCGGCGGCATCGTCGCCGTGTCGCTGGTCGGCCTTTTCCTGGTCTGGGTCGTGCTGCCGTTGCTGCGGCCGGCGCGCCTGGAACCGGAGTCCAGCGGCGTGTCGAGGGCCGCCAGCCCCGTCGCAGGGGCCGTGGCGGCGCAGATCGACAACTACGGCACCATGTCGTGGTCGCTGCTGTCCGACGGCACGGTGGTCGTGCAGGACCTCGAGACCGGTGCCGTCCTGGACCGGTCGGCGGTCGTTCCCGGGCTGACGCCGACCGTGGCGGTCTCGGGCGGGGAGCGACTGGTCCTGGGATTCGCCGACGGCTCGGTCGTGACCGCGGCCGTCGAGTTCACGACGGCCTTTCTCGAGGACTCCGAGGTGCCGCCGGAATTGCGCGCCATGCAGCCGGGTCAGAGCCTGCCGCGGGGTCGGGGGCTTGTCACCCTGACGCCGGAGGGACAGTGGCGCCACCAGGAGGTCTCCCTAGCGCCCGACCCGCCGGTCGTCCTTTCCGCATCGCCCCTGCGCCTGCTGGACGCCACTGTGACCGGCACGGGCATGATGATCGCCGCGCTGGATTCGGCGGCGGTCTTGCACCATCGGCTGGTCACCTGGAAGCGCAACATGCTGACGGGCGAGACCACGGCGCGCGTGCGCGGCGGCGATTTCCAGTTGGACCCCGCAGAGGCCGCCGGATTCACCGGACTCAGGCTCAACGATACCGGCACGCTGGTGCTGTTGGTTGCCGGCAATGGGCAGTTGCTGGCCCTGGCCGAGGACGGCACGGAGTTCAGGGTCGCCTGTCGCCAGGACCTGTCGCCCGCTCCCGGCGTGGCCGTGACCGCCGTGACATTCCTGGCCGGGAAGGTCTCGCTCGCTGTCGGCGACAGCCAGGGCGGCGTGGGGATCTGGTTCCCAGTCCCGACCACCGACGGACGCGAACTGAAACTGGCCTGCGCGCGACGTCTGCACGCCGGCAGCGCGGCCGTCACGGCTTTGGGCGCCTCAGGGCGCTCGCGCATGCTGGCAGTCGGCTACGCCGACGGTTCGCTGCAGGTCTTCAACGCGGCCAACGGGCGGCACCTCGGCGCGGTCGAGAGTGACGCCGGCACCGTGCGCAAGGTGGCGCTGTCGCCGCGGCAGGACCGGCTGCTGATCATCGGCGACGCCGGGCGCGGGCTGTGGCGGCTGGAAGCGCCCCACGCGGACGTGAGCCTCGGCATGCTCGTGCGACCCATGTGGTACGAAGGCTACGCGGCGCCCGCCTACGTCTGGCAGTCCTCCTCGGCCACGGATGCCACCGAGCCGAAGCTGAGCCTTGTCCCCCTGGTCTACGGAACGATGAAGGCCACCTTCTATTCGATGCTCTTCGGCCTGCCCGTGGCGCTGCTCGCCGCGATCTACACGAGTGAGTTCCTGCCGCGTCGCACGCGCACCCGCGTCAAACCGGTGATCGAGGTGATGGCCAGCCTGCCGAGCGTGGTGCTGGGCTTCCTGGCCGCTCTGGTCTTCGCCCCGATGGTGGAGGGGCACGTCGTGGGCGTGCTGTCGGTTCTGCTCGTGGGGCCGTTCTTCCTGCTGCTGGGCGCCCACTTCTGGCAGTTGCTGCCGCGCGACGTCGCCCCGCGCCTGGCCGCGTGGCGACCGGTCGCTGCCTTCCTGGCGATCGCCATCGGCGCCGTCGTCGCCTGGCGGATCGCCCCGGCGCTGGAATCGCTGCTCTTCGAAGGGAACTTCAAGGCGTGGCTCGAAGGCCGCGTCGGTTCGGGTGTGTCAGGCTGGCTCCTGCTGCTACTAGCTCCGTGCGCGGTGCTGGTCGGGTGGTTCAACGTCATTCGCGGCGATGCGCTGCTGCGCTCGCGGGGCGCTCGCTGGCGCCATCGCGAACTGGCGCTCCTGGACCTGGCGCGCTTTCTGATCTCCGCGCTTGCCGCCGTGGGTCTGGCCCTGTTCCTGGGGTGGCTCCTGGACGCGGCCGGCTGGGACCCGCGCGGCGCCGTGTTCGGCACCTACGTACAGCGCAACGCCCTGGTCGTCGGCGTGGCCATGGGCTTCGCGGTGATCCCCCTCATCTACACTATCAGCGAGGACGCTCTGGTGTCTGTGCCGGACCATCTGCGCGCCGCCTCGCTGGGCGCCGGCGCCTCGAAGTGGCAGACGGCGGTCCGCGTCGTCATCCCGCCGGCCATGAGCGGGCTCTTCTCGGCAGCGATGATCGGCCTCGGGCGTGCGGTCGGCGAGACGATGATCGTGCTGATGGCGGCCGGCAACACCCCGATCATGGAGATGAACGTGTTCAACGGCTTCCGCACGCTCTCGGCCAACCTGGCGGTCGAGCTGCCGGAAGCCGTCCAGAACAGCACGCACTACCGCACGCTGTTCCTGGCGGCGCTGACGCTGTTTGCCATGACGTTCATCCTGAACACCGTGGCCGAGGCGGTCCGTCTGCACTTCCGGCGGAAGACGAGGCGCCTGTGAGCGGGCACGGGGAACAGCCGTCGCGTCCGCGGGCGGGCGGCGTCGCCTCCGGTCGACTGCCGTCGCGTCCGGCCAACGCGCTGCTCTCGCGCAACGAGCCCATGGTCTGGCTCACCGGCGGTGGGCTGGTAGTAGGCCTACTGATGGTGGCGGCGCTGGTGAGCTTCGTGTTCTGGCAGGGCTTCGTCACGTTCTGGCCCGGGCCGGTGCTGACCCTCACGACACACGACGGTCGTGTGGCCATGGGCGAGGTCACCCGTACCGAGCGTTACCTGCCTGATCCGACCGCCGTGGCCGCGCTGGGGCCCGAGGCGACCGCTGCGGCCGTTGCCGAGATGGCATCAGATGACGGCCGCGTCCGCCGTCGGCTGGTCCGGACGGGCAACTTCGAGCTGTCCGGGGAGCATTTCCGCTGGGTGGAGGACTTCCAGTTGGCCAAGGGCGGGGAGATCCGGGAGCCCTGGGCCTTCGTCTTCGAACGGATGTCGTGGGGTCGCTTCTACGGTGTGCCCGAGGCGTGCGTGCTGGGCGACAGCGCGGTGGCGACGGGGCCCGAGGCCGTCAGCGCCCTGCTACGCGACCGCTCCAGCGCCGACGCGGAGGCCGTCATCAGGGTGCGCACCGGCGACGGCGCGCTCGCGGACCTGCCGCTGGCGACCATCGTGCGCGCGTACCCGGCCAACCACCTGGGGGTCGGCGGCCGCCTCGGCGTCTATGTCTCGCGCTGGCACGAGTTCCTGACCGCCGAGCCGCGCGAAGCCAACAGCGAGGGCGGCGTCTTCCCCGCGATCTTCGGCACCGTCGTGATGACCCTAGGCATGACCCTGCTGGTGGTGCCGTTCGGCGTGATGGCGGCTCTCTACCTGCGCGAATACGCCACCCAGGGCTGGCTGACCAGCATCGTCCGCATCTCGATCAACAACCTGGCCGGCGTGCCGAGCATCGTCTTCGGCGTTTTCGGGCTGGGCTTCTTCAGCTACATGGTGGGCGGCAGCATCGACGCCGTGTTCTTCGCCGACAAGTTGCCGAACCCGACCTACGGCACCGGCGGGATCATGTGGGCCTCGCTGACGCTTGCCCTGCTGACCCTCCCCGTGGTCATCGTCGCGACGGAGGAGGCCCTGGCCGCGGTGCCGACCTCGATGCGCGAGGGCTCGTTCGCCTGCGGCGCCACGCAGTGGCAGACGATCCGGCGAGTGGTCCTGCCGCGCGCGCTGCCGGGCGTGATGACCGGCGCCATCCTGGCGATGGCCCGCGGCGCGGGCGAGGTGGCCCCGCTCATGTTGGTAGGTGCCGTCAAGCTTGCACCAGAATTGCCGGTGGACCTGCACTTTCCCTTCGTCCACCCGGAGCGGAGCTTCATGCACCTGGGCTTTCATATCTACGACCTGGGCTTCCAGAGCCAGAACAGCGAAGCGGCCAAGCCCATGGTTTTCACCACGACGATGCTGCTGATGGCGATCGTGCTGCTGCTGAACGCGGCGGCGATCTGGTTCCGTTCGCGTCTGGGGCGCGGCGGCAGCGGATCGAAGTTCTGAGCCGGCGGAAGCCGGGACGAGGACAGGGACCATGGGAGTCGCGACGATGACGAGACCCGCAGAAGACCAGCGCCCCGACCGATTGACGGCCATCGCGGCCGGCGAGATCGTGCCTGCGGTCGTCCACCCGGAGGTGGCCGGCGAGTCGCCGGTGCTCGAGATCGACGCCTTCAACCTCTGGTACGGGCCCAAGCGCGTCCTCTTCGACGTCGGCCTGGCCGTGCCGAAAGGCAAGGTCACGGCACTCATCGGCCCCTCAGGCTGCGGCAAGAGCACCCTGCTGCGCGGGGTCAACCGCATGAACGACCTGATCGACGGCGTGAAGACCACCGGCGATATGCGACTGGCCGGCGACAGCATCTACGGCCGGAATGTCGATGTGATCGAATTGCGCCGCCGCATGGGCATGGTCTTCCAGAAGTCCAATCCGTTCCCGATGAGCATCCGCGACAACGTGACCTATGCGCTGCAGATCAACGGCGAGCGGAACCGCTCGGTGCTGGATTCGGTCTGCCGTCGCGCCCTGGAGGGTTCCGCGCTGTGGGATGAGGTCAGCGACCGCCTTGGTGACAGCGCCCTAGGCCTGTCCGGCGGGCAGCAGCAGCGCCTGTGCATCGCCCGCGCGATCGCCGCCGAGCCCGAAGTGCTGCTGATGGACGAGCCCTGCAGTGCCCTGGATCCCTTGGCCACCAGTCGTGTGGAGGAGCTGATCCTGGCCCTTCGCGGCGAGTACACGGTCCTGATCGTCACGCACAACATGCAGCAGGCTTCCCGCGTGAGTGACTACACGGCGTTCATGTACCTGGGTCAGGTCGTCGAGTACGGCCCCACGGCGAAGCTCTTCACCAATCCTCGCTTGCGCGAGACCGAAGACTACATCACCGGGCGTTTCGGTTGAGGAGCAGGGCGATTGTTGCGACCGTCACGCTAAGTTATATGTTGACAACACGTTGAATCTGTCAATCCGTTGACAATCAATCTCGGTTTCCCGATTCCACCGGCGAGCGTCACGGCGATGTCACCGGCATCGACGGGGGCACGCCCGCAGCCGTCATTGATACAGGACTCGATTGATAGACTATAAATCGTTATTATAAACTGTATTGCAGCTTTTGTTTTGCCTCTCCGGGAGGCGCGGGTTACCATTTTTCCGAGCTACGGGTCCGTCAGGCGTGGGGTGCGGCAGCGGCTTGAGGGCGGGTTCCGAGCGATGCCGAGTGAATCTGTCAAATATTGCGCAGGTGCCCACGGGGGCCGGCGAAAGGAACGGACGCATATGACGAAGCACGCTGCCTGGCGGGTGCTGTGGGGGCTGGCGCTGCTGGCGTTGCCCGGCGCCGCGCTGGCCGGACACATCCCCGACGCCGTCTGCGCCGATTGCCACGACAACACCGGCGGTGATCCGGTGGAAGTGAGCCTCGCCTCGCTGACGGGCAGCGTGCACGAGGGGTTCGCGTGCACGGATTGCCATACGGGGATCGATGCGGTGCCTCACGGTGCCGAACTGGCGCGTCCTGATTGCACGGTTTGCCACGAGGACGTGGCCGCGCAATACATGCAACACGGTCGCGGCTTCGTGGGGAAGTCCGACAGTGTGCCACTGTGCCAGGACTGCCATGGCAGCCACCACATCCTGCCCCACGGCGACCCGAAGTCGATGGTCCACCCGTCGAACCTGCCAGCGACCTGCGGTTCGTGCCACGAGAACCAGGAGTTCCTCAGCCGGCTGAACATCCGGTTCAAGCACCCGATCGAGGTCTACCAGAAGGGCGTGCACGGTCGCGCCACGGCCGGGGGCAAGGACACCGCCGCGAGCTGCAACGACTGCCACTCGGCAGGCGGCTCGTCGCACCGCATGCTGCCGCCCGGCGACAAGGACAGCCCGATCAACTTCTTCAACATCTCGAAGACCTGCGGTCGCTGCCACAGCACGATCCAGGACGAGTTCGAGTTCGGCATTCACGGGCAGCTGGTGGCGCGCGGCGAAGTGGACGCGCCCACTTGCACGCACTGCCACGGTGAGCACGGCATCCTGGCCACTTCCGACCCGCGTTCGCCCGTGAGCCCCTTCCGGGTGGCCGAGGCCACCTGCACGCCGTGCCACGAGTCGGCGAACCTGAACGACAAGTACGACCTGCCGTCCGGACGCCTGCAGTCGTACGTGGACTCCTACCACGGCCTGAAGAGCCGCGCTGGCGACAGGACGGTGGCCAACTGCGCCTCGTGCCACGGTGCGCACGCGATCCTGCCCTCGAGCGATCCGCGGTCTTCGGTGGCCACGGGCAACCTGATCGCGACCTGCGGGCACTGCCACACCGGCATGTCGACGGAGAAGGCCGCCAAGACCCGTATCCACTCCGCGGAGGGTGGGCATCGGACCGGCGTGGCCTACGTGGTCAAGGTGGTATATCAGCTCCTCATCTTCCTGGTGATCGGGGGCATGGCGGCGTACTGCCTGCTGGACTACATCAAGCAGATCAGCCGCGTGCTCGCCAAGAAGCAGGTGCGGCGGATGGAGGCCGACGAGGTCGTCCAGCACACCGTGCTGGCGATCAGCTTCACGGTGCTCGTGGTGACGGGCTTCTCGTTGCGCTACTACGACGCCTGGTGGGCCAAGATGATCTTCGGCCGCGAAGGTGGCGCGCAGGTCCGCGGCCTGATCCACCGTGGCGCGGCGATCGTGATGATCGTCGGCGCCTTCTGGCACCTCGGCTATCTGCTCACGTACAAGGGTCGCGTCTTCCTGCGCGACATGGCGCCGAACCTGAACGATGCGAAACAGGCCTGGGGCATGGTCATGTACAACCTGGGCAAGCGCGAGACGCCGCCCGCCATGCGCCGCTTCTCGTTCGTCGAGAAGGCCGAGTACTGGGCGTTGATCTGGGGCACCATCGTGATGGTGCTGACGGGTCTGGGCCTGTGGTTCGAGAAGGTCATCGTCGCCCAGGTGGGCAAGGGCTTCCTCGAGGTGTTCCTGATCATCCACTACTACGAGGCTTGGCTGGCGTTCCTGGCCATCCTGATCTGGCACATGTACGGCGTGATCTTCAACCCGCACGTGTACCCGATGAACCCGTCTTGGCTGACGGGCACGATGCCGGAGGAGATGTTCAAGCACGAACATGCCGCGGCCGAGTCGACCGGCGGCAACGTGGACAAGGCGAAGCGGCTCGGCATCGAGAAGAAGATCTAGCCCCGGCGCCACGATCGTCCCTGACGCGGGACGAGAGGAATCGGCCGGCCGCGCTCCCGTTGCGCGCGGCCGGCCGCTGTCGTCCGTGGGCGCACGCGCGCTCAAGCCCTTCCGGTTCCTGCCGATATCCCCTCGGTACCGTACGCGTTCTCTGGCCCGGAGGCGGCACATGCCGTTTGTGGAACAGCTGCTGTTCGGCGGGGACCACCGCCGCGATCCCGCCCAGCGGGGCGTTCTCGGCGTGTCCGCCGGCATGGGTGCCGACGTCGCCGCCGAGGTGGAGCGGCTCTGTCGCGGCTGGGGCGATGTCCCACCGCTGGGCCTGGACCGGCCCGCACTCATGTCGTTCCCCCTGCTGGCCACGATGCCGTCGATCCGTGGCCGTCTCTATGCGGTTATCCGCGTCGGCACCGGCAGCGAGCCGCTGTTCCATGCGATCGTGCTGGGAGATGCCTCCTATGTCGGCTTCGACCGCAACCCGTACCTGTTGGCGAGGCAGATGTCGTTCCACGATGCCTGGAGACCAGGCGTGGCACCGCCGCGGGTCGAACTCGAAGCCGATACCCACGAGTTTCCGGCTGCGCTCGTGCCCGGCCCGACCGACCGCGGCTTCATCGACGAGGCGGTCGTCCAGTTCATCCTGAAGGGTAGCCTGGTCCTGCCGCTGGAGCAGTCGACGCCCGACAGCGACCGTTCGCTGGCATTGGTGATCTCGTGCCTGCCGGCGAAGCTGCGCAGGGAACTGCGCTTCGCTTCCCTGGCCACCAGCGAGGCCAACGGCTGCAACCTGGGCGCCCTGGCAACGACCGGTGCCGGCTTCGCCGGCTGGCAGCGATTCCTGCTGGCCACGCCCAACAGCGGCATGACCCCCGAGATTTCCGCCTACCAAGCCGCGCTCGGCCAACAGCTGGCAGCCGGCGATCTCAATGCCATTGCCCGTCTCAGCCTGCGCCATGAATTCGGCGGTGGCCGCGAGCAGGAGTCCATACGGGCTTCAGTACCCGACGCACGGGGGGCGGAGCCGCGCCCGGTGGTTGCGCGGCCCCTCGAGACACCGCTGGCGGCGGTCATCTCCACGCCCCCGCTGACGACCGCCGGCGGCAGTCGGTCCGTCCGCAGGTCGGGCCCGGGAGAGGGCACTGCCCGCGCTATCGTCGGCGCCCGGCGCCCTCTCAGTCGCCGCTCCGGCCTGGCGCGGGTCCTGGCAGTCATTGCGGTCGTGTTCCTGGCAGGCGGAGTCGTCGCGCTGCGCATGAATGGCCGCTTGCTGGCCCGCAGCCTGGAATGGGCCGGTATCCCCGGCATGAATCCCGAGGCAGGCAGTGAGCGAGCCGCGACGTTGCTGGAGGTCGTCGACGTGGGCGCGGTCTATGAGGACCAGCGCTCCCAGTTGGCCGGCTCCGGCGGGGCACTTGGCCCTTCCCTGGACCAGGCACGACGCAAGGCGCTGGCTAACCTTTCGGGTCGGGGCGCGACGCCGCTGGTCGCCCAGATCGATCTCTTCGCGAAGCTCTCGGCCGACGGTATCCAGCAGGGTAGTCGTCCCGATCGCGAGACAGAGCGCCTGCGCGCACTGGCCCGGCAGGGCGAAGTGCTGGCCAGCGAACTCACCAGGCTCGAACTCGCCTGGCACTCGCTGGCGGCCGGCGCGATGTGGCGCGATCTCGGGCAGCTTCCCGACGAGGCCGTGGCCGCACGCAGCGACTCGCTGGCGCGACGCGACCGCGCCGCTCTCGACGAAGCGCGTACGGGCATGGGTTTGACCTGGAAGCTCCGCGACCTGACCGACGCTCGTCGCAACGTCGAGGGGATGGCCGCGCTGGTCGAGCTGTTCCAGGCGGAGTCCTGGAGTCCGCGCTGGACGGTCGACCTCAAACGAGCCGCGGACCGGGTATCGCCCACCGCCAGCCCCTTGACTCGGGCCTACCGGAACTGCGCCTTCAAGATCCTGCGCGTGAAGGAAGCCGAGCGCTCGGCGGCCGCGCGCTCGCTGGCGTACGCGCCGACCCTGATCGGCCAGGCCTGGCCGGCCCCGGCCATACGAGACATCCTGCCGGACCTTCGCCGCGCCGCCGGCGTTTTCCCTCCCGGCGACGCGCCGGCGCTTGTCGCCGGCACGCTCAAGCTCTATGCCGACCTCAGCGATCCTGTCCGGGCGGCGGAGCGTGCGGCCGCCGACCCTCACTACCTGGCGAAGCTGGAAGGCAATGCGGCCTTCCGCTTCGACGCCGCGGCCCACCGACCCTTCCTCGACCGCCTAAGGTACGAAGCCGACCTGCTCAAGGCCGGGGCCGGTACGATGCCGGACCGGGAGCCCTTGCGCTTCAAGCGCGCCCTGGCGGCCGGTCGTCCGGCGGCGCGCTGGCAGGCCCTGGCCGACTCACTGCGAACGCCATTCCTGGTGGAATGGGCCCGTCGGCAGGCCGGCGCCGCGGAGGTCGCAGCCGACCAGCGGCGCCAGGTCCGCCAGGGACAACTGACAGCGACACGCAGCGCCGCGAGCGACCTGCGCCGAGCGGCGGCCGAAGGGCGTGACTGGTCCGGCGAGTGGCGGCGGCTGTCGGCCCTGGCCGCGCGCTTCCTGGGTGAGGCCGCAGCCGGTGGCGACGGCAGCGACGGCACATCGGAGCTGGCCGAGCTGGCCGCGGCGTTGGACCGCCCGCTGCCTCTGCGACTGCGGCAGGCGACCGTCAGGCTCCCGCAATCCGCGCTGGCGGGTCCCGATATCGCGGTGCTCGAGGTGTCTGTCGCGGCCGGTGACGGCCTGAAGCGCTCTGGCGCCTTCCCGGTCGGGCCCTCGGCTCCGGCCGGCACCGGCTGGGTGGGCAACGTGACCCTGGACCTCGTCCTGCCGTTCGGGCCTCGCGACGAGCTGATCTGCAGGGTGGTCGCCGCTGATGGACGCCTGCTCCTGCAGTCCACGGTGCCTTCGTTGGCCGACGGCGGGGGTCCCGGTTCGTTCGGGAAGCTGCGGCCCGGGGACGGCGGTGCGCTGCACCTTCAGATCGACCCCGCCTGGTGGACGGCCCTGGTGCTGCCGGCCCCGGCGGTGGTTTTCTGACCGGCTGCTGCAACCCGGCGCCCGAAAGTGCGTAGGGGAACCGGGGCCGGCCTGTCGGTCCCGGTTCCCCCTTGTCTGGACCCGGCGCCGGAGGTTGTCATGAAGCGTACGCACCCGTCGCACCCCCCGCTGCCCGCTCCGCCGCGTCGCTGCCGCCTTCTGGTGCTGGTCGCCGCCTCCGTCGCGGCGATCCTGTGGGCAACGGCCGGCGCCGCAGCGCCGAATGCCGATCCGGCGCGCGAATCGGTGAGGGACCCGCTCCGCGTGCGAGCCGGAGGCAACGGCAAGAACGTGGTCACGTTGCAGGTCGACGGCTCCAAACTCGAAGTCACGCGCCGCGAAGGCGACGAGGTGACGACGACGGTCATCGACATGGACACGATGGGGCGCCTGGTCGGGGACGCACTCGGTGGGGCAGTGGCTGCGATGGACGACCTGCAGATGCAGGTTCGTCTCGGCCAGGACAACCGCTTGGACATCACGACTGCCGACGGCTTCGTGCAAGTGGACCTGGACCAGATCATGGGCCAGGTGGCCGCAGCGGTGCGCTCGGGGCTCGAGGGGATCGACACGGCCACTTGGGCGGCAGCCGGACCCCGCGACGAGCAGGCGCTGCAGCGCGAGCTGGAGGATCTGCAGGCGGAGATGCGCGCGCTGCGCGAGGAACTGCGTCGACTGCGCGACAGTTCCCCGACGGGAAACGGCTCCCGCTAGATCTGCGGATGGAACCGCGCCGGGCCGCGCGGATCCCGGGACCTCAGCGCCGGCGCTCGATCTCCGTGAAGACCTCGGCATGGTCCGGGAATCGGTCCCTGGCCTTCTTGGAGAAGACCAGTTCACCGTCGATCGTCACCTCGAAGACGCCCCCGCTGGAGGGTACGAGGTTCGCGGTCAATCCGTAGCGCGAGGTCAGGGCGTCCGCCAGACCGGCGGCGCGCGGTTCGTAGTTTCAGACCCGGCAGTATTCGATTTCGACTCTCACAACCACGGACCTCCCCTGCGTGACGGCCCTGCGCGTTCCCGTCAGAACTGGATCAGCGGCTTCGGCCAGGCAGCCAGCGTCTTCTCGAACGAATCGAACGCGAAGCTGTCGATGTGCACGACGGACTCCTCGCCACCGCCGAGGATGTCTTCGTAGATGCGGTCCTGGATCCGGTTGCTGCGGTCCTCGAGCAGGTTGCGCGTGATGTACCACGATTCGAAGATGCGTCGCCCGATCACGCTGTGCAGGCGCAGGCCGTTGACGATCATGCGGTCGAAAGCCTGGATGTGGAAGTTCCCCTGCTTCAGCCCGAACAGGACGACGTCGCCGCCGCGGCGCGTCGACTGGATGGCGTTGTTGACGCTTGAGTTGAAGCCCGCCATCTCCATCGAGACGTCGGCGCCGATGCCGCCGCAGGCCGCACGCACCGCCTGCACCAGGTCCTTGTCGGCCCCCCAGGGCTGCGTGCCGTTCTTCGGCGGTCTCATCGAGATGACCTCGTCGGCGCCCAGCTTCCGCGCCAGCTCGGCATTGCGCTCGTTCGGCTCGATCCCGATCACGCGCGTGGCGCCGAGCGCACGCGCCACCATGACCACGAAGAGGCCAATCGTACCGCAGCCGAATACCGCGACAGTGCGACCGCGCAGGTCCGCCACGGTGCAGGCATGGACCGCGTTGCCGAAAGGCTCCTGGATGGCGGCGACCTTCAGACGGATCTTCCGCGTGTCGGTGGCCCACAGCACGTTGGCCGGCAGCTTGATGTACTCGGCGAAGCAGCCATCACGCCCGATGCCGATGATCACATCCTGGCTGCAGATGTGCGTCTGGCCGAGCCGGCATTGGTAGCAAGTGCCGCAGATGATGTGGCTCTCGGTCGAGACGATATCCTTGACCGAGAGGCCGTAGCGGGCGGCCACGTTCGAGCCGATCGCCACGATCTCGCCCACCATCTCGTGGCCGATGACCCGGATGGTGCTCTGCTCGCGCTTGAGCGAGTCGAAGATCATGCCTTTGAAGGCGACGCGGTTCCAGATCCCGCGGTCCGAACCGCAGAAGCCGGCATAGATCACCTTCACCAGCGCGCATTCGGCGTCTGCCGGTCGAGCGGCCTCGTCAAGGCGGGGGATCGGCTGTCGCGCAGCCTGGAACCCACGCGTTGTGTCCCACGGCATGCTGGACTTGTCGTACACCAGGCACTTCATGGTGTCGATGGACTTCATCGTGTCGGCGACCAAGGGCTACCTCCGCGCCCCGGGTCCGGTCGCCCGGGTGCCGTCAGTTGAGTCGGTCCGAGTCGAAGCTCCAGTCTTCGCCGCCCCAATCGTCACCTGACGATCGCTCGTCCAGGCCGTTGCGGCGCTCCTCCTCGTCCAGCAGATCGTCCAGCGAGACCATTTCGGGCCCGCCGAAGGTGTCGAGCGGGAACTCACCCGCGTCGCGATCCCCGAAGCCGGGTTCGCCGATCCCGCGGTCGGCCGCGGCGTCTCCGGAGCCGCCAGCCAAAGCAGCCAGGAAGCGCTCGAGACCACCCGCCGCGAAGCGGGCCGCCGGGCGGTCGCCCGGGCCGGACTCGCCGCCGTCGCCGGCGTCCACGGCTTCGCCGCCGTTGCCCGCGGCACGGTCCACACAGTAACGCGCCACCAGCTCGTCGGCCAAATCAAAGTACGCGCGGCTGCCCGCCGACCGGCGATCGTAGATGACGGCCGGTTGGCCCTTGAGCGCCATCTCGGCCAGCCGCACGGTCCGCGGAATGGCGGTGTCGAAGAGCAGGTCGCCGAAATCCTCCTGGATCCGAGCCGCGACCTCGCGCCCCACGCGCGTGCCCTGCGCCGCCATGGTGAGGAACAGGCCTTCGAGTTGCAGGGGAGCGGCATGCTCGCCGTCGGAGAGGTCGGATGCGAAGTTGCGGTCGCGGAAGGTGTCGATGAACTCGAGCAGCGCGTCGAGCGACTCGCGGCAGAGCTCCTCGTTCTGGACCGGCACGAGGTAACCGTCGGAGGCCAGCAGCGCGGCGCGGGTCGGCGCGCCCAGCCCGGGCGGGCAGTCCAGCAGGATCGTGTCGTAGAGGCTGCGCGCGCGGTCGATTTCGCGGACCAGGTCGCCGCCGCGTTCCTGCAGGTGACCCAGGAACCGTTCCTCCTCCTCGAGCGTCAGGATGCGCGGCGCCACGAAGAAGAGGTTCTCGACCGGCGACGACTGCGCAAGGTCGGCCAAGCGTGCGCGCGCCGACCACAACTCGTCCAGGCAGCGCGGCAATTCGTGCGGGCGCACACCGAGCGTGCGGCAAACACCGCACTGCGGATCGAGCCCGACGATCAGTACCGAGTGACCGGACAACGCCAGCGCGGCGCCGAGGTTCACGGTCGACGTGGTCTTCCCGACTCCACCCTTGCGGCTGACAACGCTGATGACGCGACCGCCGACCGAGTTCCACGGAGTGCGGCGGCGAGGGAGGAGTTCGGGCAGCGGCGAAACGGGGGCGTCGTTGTCGGCGGGCTCGAAGCGCGGATCGTCCATGTTGCCTCTCCTTGCGGATGCGGATCCGTTCACGGGACGCTGGAAGCTAGCAGCGCGTGCCGGACTGGGCAACAGCAATTCGCTGTAACGGCCTGCGTCCGCGCAGCTTGTGGACCCCGTTCAGGGACACATGGTCAGGAGTTTCTTTACGAGCGCCTCGGCGCCTTCGAAGACCTCGGGGAGATCGGTGGCCAGCATGTAGGCCGGCGTCGTGAGCAGGCCGGCTTCATCATCGACGACGATCCCGGTCGGCGCGCACACTTCGTGGCTCGCCCCCATCGCCTCGATCAGTGCGGCCGTCGCCGCATCGTCACCGATGGTCACCCGCGGCTTCCCGCCGCCGCCGAACACGCGCGCCAGGATTACCGGCGCGATGCACATGGCGGCGATCGGACGCCCCTGGTCACGGGCCTCGCGCAGGAACGTCTCGACCTCGGGGTGCACGCGGCAGGCCGCGCCCTCGGTGGCGAACGTACACAGGTTCTTGGCAGCGCCGAAACCGCCGGGCAACAGCACGCCGTCCACCTCGCTCGCCGCCAGGCCGACCAGCGGCCTGATCCCACCGCGCACCAGTCGCGCCGATTCCACGAGGATATCGCGAACCTCGCCCGTGGTCGGCACTCCCCGGAGGTGGTCCACCACGTGCAACTGGGGCCCGGCGGGCGCACAGGCCACGATCTCCGCGCCGGCGCGCCGCAGCGCCAGGAGCGCGGCACAAGCTTCGTGGATCTCGGTCCCGTCGTAGACCCCGCAACCGCTCAAAACGACCGCGATCTTCTTCATATCCTGAGCCTTTCGTCCGGGCGGGAGGCGGCACTCCGCAAAGTTTGATGCCAGTTCACGGGAACATGATCCCCGCCCGGGACCACCGCTGTCAACGGCCCGGCGCCGGGTCCGGCCGTGCGGTGTCCTCCGGGCTTGGCTTCGCCGCGACGGGAGACTAGCTTTGCCCGGCCAGCGAGAACCGATCCGGGCCCGATTCGATCGGAGCCCCCGGCAGGCGGGGACCGGAGCGCATGCGGCGGAGGGACGGCGAAGCGATGACCGGGAAGATCGCGGTGGGCGGCATCACGAGGACCGACGGGCTGGTGCTCATCCGCATCCTCGGCGCCCAGGACCGCCAGGGGCTGGCCGGGAGGGCACTGTCGGCTCTGGGCCAAAAAGGCATCAACCTGAACTGCGTGTCGTCGTTCCATGACCGCGAGGGGCTCGGGAATCTGGCTTTCGCCGTCGGCGCGGGGGATCTCGACCAGACGCTGGGCATCCTGCAGTCGCTCCAGGAGAGGATGCTGGCGCGGTCGATCGAGGTGCAGCGCCGCTGCGCGGCTATCTCGATCTACGGCCCACACTTCAGCGAACGGCCGGCGATCGCGGGCGCGGTGTTCCAGGCGACGGCCGATGCCGGCGTCGAGATCCACATGATCGCGACCTCCTTGTCGACAGTGTCGTTCCTGACCGACGAAGAGCAGGCCGCGCTGGCTGTCCGCCGGCTTCAGGAGCATTTCCTGGTGCCTTGACCGTCGGGGGCGGGGGGGGGGGCGACCTCCCAGGGGACCCTACCCCCCAAAAGTCCGGTCGGGCGGTTCGAATTCTGGTTTCTTTTTGCAAGGCGACTGTTAAGATTGGGAGAGGTAGGGACCGCCAGTACGGCCCCGGTTTTTTTGTTCGGCCGGAAGGCCGGACCCCGAACCGCATCGCCAGCGAGGAACCGGATGACGTTGCCGCAGAAGGTCTATTTCGACCGCAACGAGAATCGATACGGCCCGGCGCCGGCCTGTCTGCAGGTGCTGCGAGAAGCCGCTCCTGAACTGCTCTTCAACTACAGCCGCAGCTTCGAACAGGGCTCCAGCAGCGACCTGGCGGCTCGCCTGGCGCGGCTGCACGGCGTTCCCGAACAGAAGATCATCCTGGGCTATGGCTGTGAGGATATCCTCAAGGAAGCGGTGCACCATTTCCTGCCGGTCGGTCGGGCGGTGGCGATCCCCTCGGCATCGTGGTGGTACTACCATGCTGTCGCGGGAGAGGTCGGTGGGGTGACGGTGGAATACCCGCTGCGCCCCGGGGCTAACCGTTACGAATACGACGTGACGACGCTGATCAGTCTGCGCGAGGTTGCCAACCCCGCGCTCGTCCTGATTGCCTCGCCCAACAACCCGACGGGCAATTCGCTGGGGCACCACGATCTTCTGCGTGTCCTGGAGGCCTACCGTGACGTGCCCGTCATCCTGGACCAGGCTTACCACGGCTTCGTGGCAGCGGAGAGCGACGCGATCGGCGATCTGACGCGCGAATTCCCCCATCTGCTCGTGCTGCGCACATTCAGCAAGCTCCACGCTCTGGCCGGCGTCCGCATCGGGTATGCCCTGTGCGGCGACCGCCTGGAGGCGTTCCGGAAGTACTGCGCGCGCTACCTCGGATTCAACCGGCTGTCGGAGCGGCTGGCCCTGGCCGCGCTGGACAGCACGGAGTACTACGGATCGGTGGCGGCGGGCATCGCGCGGTCGCGGCAGCGTGTGTACGAGCAGTTCCGGTCCCTGCCCGGCTGCGCGGCCTTCGAATCGGATGCCAACTTCGTGTTGGTCCGGATGACGCCACAGACGTCCGCGCTGTTGGAACGCGAATTGCCGGCGCGCGGACTGATCGTGAAGTTCCTCAAGGAACCCGGCTTCGAGCACCACGCGCGGATCAGCGTGGGCACGGAGGAGGAGACCGAACGGTTGGTGGCATGCATCGCCGCGCTGACTTCGCAGGCGACTGCGCGGGCGCGGGCGCTCGGGGAATCGGCGTGAATGCGGTCGTCGGCCGCTGGCTGGCAGACTACCGTCGGATGCTCAAAGGCCCCGAGCTGGAGGAACCTTTCGACGTCTGGGTGTACCGGCCACTGGCCTTCGTCATCGTGAAACTCCTGGCGCCGACGCGCGTCACGCCCGACCACATCACCTCCTTTAGCCTCCTGCCCGGTCTGGCCGCCGCCGCCTGCTACTGGCAGGGGACGCCGCGGGCCTACCTGGCGGGAGCCGTCCTTCTGTTCGCGACCAATGTCCTGGACTGCGTCGACGGGATGCTGGCGCGGGTCCGGGGTGCCGGGTCAGCCACCGGCTACATCCTCGACGGGCTGGCGGACTATGTGATCCAGACGACCCTGTGGATCGCCCTGTTGCATGGCGTTGCCATCCGCGAAGGCGATATGTGGCAGACGCTGGCCTACGGCGTGCCAGCAGGTCTCGTCTTCGCATGGTGGTGCGCGCGCGTCGACCTGCTGCGGGGTGAGTGGCTGGCGCGGGTACACGGACGCCGCCGGGATCCCCACGTCGAGCTGGAAAGCCTGCGCCTGGAAGCAGCCCGTTGGCGGGAGGAAGGCCGCCGGCGATTCGACCGCCTGCTCGTCGCCGCTTTCGGCGTCTACGTACGCCTGTGGTACCGGGCGGGTAAGCCCACGACCGAGTCCGCGACCCGGGAGTCCGTGGAGGCCTGGATGCGCAGAAGGCGTCCTGTCCTGCGACTGGCGGTCCTGCTGGGGCCTTCCACGCATGTGACGCTGATCGTGATCTCGGGTCTGCTGGGACGGCCGCAATGGTACCTGTGGGCGGCGCTCGTGCTGGGACTCACCTGGGGTGCCGTCGTCCTGGGACTGCAGGCTGCCCGCGAACCGGCGATCCGGACCCGGAGCGCCTGAAGGGAGGGTCCGGTGGAAGTCGTGATCCTCGCGGCCGGGCAGGCGATCCGATTGCGGCCGCTGACGGACGACCGCCCCAAGTGCCTGCTCGAAGTGGATGGACGTACCATCCTCTCGCGCGCGGTAGGCCTTCTGGTGGAGCGCGGGCTGGACCGAATCACCATCGTCGACGGCTACCGTGGAGAGATGATCCGTGCCGCGCTCGCGGCCGAGTTCCCGGGGGTCGGGTTCCGGTTCGTCGCAAACGCGGACTTCGCCACGACCAACAATGCCTGGTCCCTGCTCCTGGCCGAAGGGCTGCGGCCCGGACCTATGCTGCTGCTCGACGCGGACATCGTGTTCGACGGCGGGGTCCTGGACCTGCTCCTTGCGCACAGCGCGGCGAACAGGCTTGCGCTGCGGACGCGGGGCGAATTGGGGCAGGAGGAGATGAAGGTCCTGCTCGACGGCCAGGGGCGGGTGCAGGCCCTCGGCAAGGAGCTCGACCCGGACGCGGCGGCCGGCGAATCGGTGGGCATCGAGATCTTCGGGGCCGACTTCGTCGCGGCGCTGTGGCCGGTTCTGCGCCGCCGCCTGCACGTGGAGCGCCGGAAGGACGAGTACTACGAAGAGGCCTTTGTCGAATTGATCCAGGCCGGTCAGTCGGTGGCCGCGGTCGACATCGGTGGCCTGTCCTGCCGCGAGATCGACACCGTGGAGGATCTGGCGGCCGCACGGGCCGAGTTCGGCGCCGCGTGATGCCAGCCACTGCCTGGGGATTCCTGCTGGGCTGGGTCGCGTCGATGCCGATCGCCGGCGCCGTCTCGATCTTCATTGCGCAACGCGGTCTCGCCGGCTGGTGGCGCAACGGCTTGGCCATGGCCACCGGATCGGCGATCATCGAGGGTACCTGGTGCCTGTTCGTCCTGGCGGGTGCCACACAGATTCTGGATCGCTGGCCGGTGGTCGGCGACATCGCGCGCTGGGCGGGCGGAGGTGTGCTCGTCTGCCTCGGGTTCTACTTCCTTCGCCGCCACACCTCGCTGCCGACGGCCGGTCGCCTTGCCGCCTCACCGCGCCGCAGCCTGGTCGCGGACCTGCGCAACGGCGCCGTCCTGGTGGCGATGAACCCGCTGGTACCTGTCAATTGGCTGGCCCTGGTCACGGCGGCCACCGCCCTCGGGCTGGATCCGGACGTCTCACCGCCGCTCTTCGCTGGCGGAGTGGTGCTGGGCGTCTTCTCCTGGTTCGCGACGATGCTGTGGGTGATTTCGTCGGTGCGGCACCGGCTGTCGGCTCGCCAGATCGACCGCGTCATGCATGTTCTCGGGGCGATCCTCGTGCTGACCGGAGTGCTCGTGGTCCTGCGGCAGGCGACCCACCTCTAGTCCGGACCTTCATGGACAATGCTCGCTAGTAGTCGAAACTGGACCCCCCGATGAATTCCCGCAGGATCGATGTCGGCGGCACCTGGCTGGCGTCGATCGGCAGCAGCAGTGACAGCTGTTCGATCAATGTACGCGCGAAGTAGTAGTAGGGGTCGTCGGGCTCGACGGCGGCCAGCCTCGGCTCGGCCCACAGCTTCAGCACCGCCAGTTCGTACGTCAGTCCGGAGTTGAAGAACAGGTCCGCATTGTTCTGGAACGGGAAGATGTGGGTTTCCTCGCCATGCCTGACTTTCGGCCACCGGGCCAGCGTCTGACTCGCCGTGTAGCCGCGGTACTTCGCGTCGCGCACGATCCGGCGGAACAGGCGACTGTGCGTCGTCTTGATGTAGCTGTGGCTGTCGATGTTCAGGTGGCACAGTGCCGAGACGTAGATGAGCAGCTTGTCCTCCGTCGGGACGCTGGCCGTCAGGGCCGGGTTCAGCGCATGGATGCCCTCGACGATCAGGGGCTGGCCCGGCGCCAGACGCGTGGCGACGCTGGATTCCCGGCCGGTGCCGCTCCGGAAGTCGAACTCCGGCAGTCGCACTCCGTGTCCATCCAGAAGCTCGGTAAGATGCCGGTTGAACAGGTCGATCTTGAGTGCGCCGAGCGCCTCGAAGTCGTAGTCGCCGTCCGCTCCCCGTGGCGTGTCCTCGCGGTCGACGAAGTAGTTGTCCAGCGACAGCGCGAAGGGCCGCAGCCCCAGGACGCGCAGCTGCACCATCAGTCGCTTGGCGCTGCTCGTTTTGCCCGAACTGGAGGGACCGGCCAACAGGACCAGACGCCCCTTCTCAGGCAGTTCGGCCACGCGTTGCGCGGCTTCGACGAAGAACTGGTTGTGGCGCGCTTCCGCCACCTGGATCAATTCGCCGGTGCGGCCTTCGACGATGTGCTCGTTCAGGTGACCAGTGTCGGGCACGCCGATCATCTCCACCCAGCGCGCGTGCTCCCGCAGCGTCTCGAGCAGCTTCGGCTGGGGGCGGAAAGCCGGCACCACATCGGGCCGACCCTTCTCGTTGGTCAGCAGGACGAAGCCGGGTGACTCGGGCAGCAGGCGGAACGCCTTCACGTACCCGGTCGAGGGCAGCTGCCGACCGTAGTACATCAACTGGGCGCCTTGCATCGAGTACATCAACATCGTGTCGCGCCGCAGGTACTTCGCCGAGCGCCAGGCGCGCTCGTCGCCGCGCCGGCGGAGGATCTTCAGCAGTGCGCGCAGTCCGAACCGCTGCGGCGTCAGCGGCAGGTCCTGTGCCACCAGGTCGCGCATCCGGTTCTCGAGCCGGGCGATCTCATCCGGCGTCAGAGGCTCGGGACGTTCCAACTCGCAGTACATGCCGCTGTCGTAGCTGAAATGGAAGTAGAGGGGATGCTCGGGGAAGAGCTGCTCGGCCGCCACCGCGGCCAGGAACTGCGCGGTGCGCTGGATCGTGCTCTGGGCCTGCGGGTCGCGCAGGCGGACCAGCCGCACGCGCTCATCGCCGGACAGGGGTTCGGACAGCGGCGTGCGACGACCGTTGACCGAGGCCAGCGCCACGGGATTATCGCCCTGGAGCCAGGTCGGATGAGCCTGTTCCAGGTACTGCAAGACGGTGGTTCCGGACGTGACGTCGATGCGCCTGCTGTCGAGCTCGACCGCGATCATCTCGCCTGCCATGGGCGCACCTCTTCGACCGGGTGGCTATTGCTTGTCCTTGGCCCCGCTCCCACTATCATGGACCGTGGCGGGCGCGGGCGCACCGGTGTCGGCGCCGGTGTTCGCGCTGGCGTTGGCGCCAGGGGCCGTGTCGCCCTTCATGTCACCGGCCGGCTTCGCGGCCCGCGCGCCGGCGGCCTTGCGCGAGTCGTTGATGTAGAAGCCGTCGCCCTTGAAGACGACACCCAGGCCGCCGCTGATCTGCAGTTCGACCTTGCCGCGGCAGGCGGGGCAGCGCTGGCGGCGAGGCGCCGACATCGGCTTGAATTCGCTCGTCAGCTGACCGCAGCGGGTGCACTGGTATTCGTAGGTGGGCATGGCCGGTCCTCCTTCGTGCCGGCTGGGGTCCCGGACGCGCGGCCGTCGGCGGCCGCCAGGCGATTGGCCATGATGGCACCGTGGGCGCGGAAGCGCCAGTGCCGTGCGCGCCCCGGCGGGGCGCCGAAAGGACCACGATGAAGGTCGCCATCGATGGCTTCGGTCCGCAGGGGCGGTCCGTCTTCCGGTTGCTCCAGGAGCGGCCCGGGCTGCAGCTGGTGGCGATCCGCGACGAGGCGGATCCCGAGACACTGGCCCTGCTGGCGCGTCGCGACTCCGTGCGGGGCCTTCTCCCGGGGGGATGCGAGCTGGAGGACGGGCGCCTGGTCACGGCCGCCGGCGCGGTGCGGCTGCTGCCGGCACGAGGGCCGCAGAGCCCGGACTGGGGCGCCCTGGGCGTTGAGGCCGTTGTTCAGGCAGCCCCTGCCGGCCCCTGCCGCGCTGCCGCCGCCTCGCAGCTGGCGCAGGGAGCCCGATACGTGGTGCTGGTCGGGCCGGCTCGGCGCGAGCCGGCGGTGGTCATCCTGCGGGGCGTCGGCGGACGCGTGCCATTGCCGCACGAGCGCGTGTTGACGGCCGGGTCCGGGCCCGCCAACGGCCTGGCCGTGCTGGCCCTGGCGCTGGACGGGGCCTTCGGGCTCGAGCACGCGCAGATGACCGTCACCGGCCCGTCGGGAGCCGACCAGTGCGTGGTCGATGTCGCGCACGGAGATCCGCGGCGGGGCCGGGCCGCCGGGTTCAGCCTGGTGCCGACGGCCAGCGGCGCCGCCCGGGAAGCGATGATGGCCCTCCCTCATCTAGCGGGGCGCCTGGCGGCGATCGCCCTCAGAGCGCCGGTGGTGGCCGGAACGGCCCTCGACCTGACCGCCACGCTGCGAACCGATGTCGACGCGGGCGCCGTCAACCGGGCGCTGCGGGAGGCAGCCGCCGGGCTGCCCGGCGTGCTGGGCATCGCCGAAGATCCCCTGGTCTCGGCCGATGCCACCGGCGCGACCTGGTCGGCCCTTTTCGACCCCGGCTGTACGCGGACGGCCGGCGACCGGTCCGTGGGGGTGCTGGCCTGGTGCGACGCGGACTGGGCTGGCGCCGCACGGGCGTGCGACCTCCTGGAACGGCTGGCTCCCGGCGCCTGACGGGCCGCTTGTGGCAGCCGTACGATCCATCGTATCATCATGGATCCTGGCCCCCGCGGGGTTGCCGTCGTCGCCATGGTCCAGTTCCCGGAGCGTGCCTGCCATGCCCTGCCGTCTGACCTTTGCTCGCCTGCGCGCCCCGGTCGCGTCCACTCTGGCGATCCCGGCCCTGATGATCCTGGCCCTGGCGACGGCCGTGGCCCCGGTCGGGGCAGCCGAGCCGCTCAGCCCGCTGGCTCCGGAGCCCGGCGCGGCACCGTGGAGCGGGACCTACCACAGCCAGCAGCACCGCGCGCGCGAGGCCGAGAGCAAGGCCCGCGCCGGTATGCGCCTGCAGAAGGCGGAGGCGTCGCGGCCCGCAGGCGCCGCGAAGGCCATGTCCGACTACGATGTCCGCTGGTACGGGTTGGTCCTGGACCTCAATCCGACGACCCGCATCGTAACGGGGACGACCACGGTCCGAGCGCAGGTCGTCAACGGGCCGCTGACCAGCCTGCAGCTCGATTTCGGCAGCCAGATGACGGCTTCGGCCGCCCGCAGCGCCGGGGTGCCGGCGTCGTTCACCTGGAATTCCGGCATCCTGGCGATCAACCTCGATCGCGCCTACGGGACGGGCGAGATCGTGGACGTGGCCATCGACTACGCCGGCAACCCGTCCAGTTCCGGCTTCGGGTGGAACACCTACCAGGGCCAGCCGCTCATCTGGACGCTCAGCGAGCCGTATGGGGCGCGCATCTGGTGGCCCTGCAAGGACACCGCGACGGACAAAGCTGACTCGGTCTCCTTGGACGTCACGGTGCCGTCGAACCTGATCGTGGCCAGCAACGGCGTGCTGACGGGCGTCAGCACGCCCGTCGCCGGGAAGAAGACCTACCACTGGCGCGAGCGCTACCCGATCGCGACGTATCTCGTGTCGTTGGCCATCCATCCGTACGCGATCATCAACGATGTCTACTACCCGCAGGACGGCGGCACGATGCCCGTCACGCACTACGTCCTGCCCTCGCAGCTGGGAGCCGCGACCGCCGGCTACGCGGTGACCGTCGACATGATCGAGGCCTTTGCCGACGCGTTCGGCGAGTACCCCTTCGTGGCAGAGAAATACGGCCACGCCCAGTTCCCTTGGGGCGGCGGCATGGAGCACCAGACCTGCAGCAGCATGTACTACAACAACTACGACGAGTACCTGATCGCCCACGAACTGGGCCACCAGTGGTTCGGCGACCTGGTCACCTGTGCCGACTTCTCGCACATCTGGCTGAACGAGGGCTTTGCGACGTGGCTGGAGGCGTACTGGAAGGAAGTCCGCTACGGGATCGCCAGCTACCACGCCGAGATGGCTGCGGCGCGTTACCTGGGTGCGGGCACGATCTTCGTCGAGAACCCCAACGACTTCTCGGCGATCTTCGACTACTACCTGTCCTACCTGAAGGCCAGCTGGGTGCCGCACATGCTGCGCCACGTGCTCGGCGACGAGGCGTTCTTCGCCGCGCTCAAACAGTACCGGGACACCCACGGCTTCGGCGCTGCGACGACCGAGCAGTTCCAGGCCGTGATGGAGTCCGCCAGCGGCAGGGACCTGGCCGCCTTCTTCCAGCAGTGGATCTACGGCGAGTACTTCCCGCGCTATGACTATTCCTGGCGCCACGAACCGGCAGGAGCCGGTTGGCGCGTGCGTCTGCGCATCAAGCAGTCGCAGACCAATGCGGGCTTGTTCGTCATGCCGCTGGATGTGCGCATCGACACCGCCGGCGGCCCGTACACCTTCGTCGTCCAGAATGACGCTCCCGAGCAGTGGTACGCCCTGGAAGTGCCGTCGGCGCCGACGGCGGTGACGCTGGATCCGGAGGACTGGGTCCTGTGCGAGACCCGCTTCCTGGGGGTCTCGGATGTGCCCGACGCCGGGCTGGCGCTCGGCCTGGAGGCGGCGCCCAACCCGTTCAATCCGCGCACGACGGTGCGGTTCACGCTTGGGGAGGAAGGCCAGGTCGCGCTGGCCGTGCATGATGCCGCCGGCCGGCTGGTGGCTGTGCTGGCCGGCGACCGCTTCGCCGCCGGCCAGCACGCGGTGACCTGGGACGGCCGTGACCGCGAAGGTCGCGCCGCCGCGTCAGGCACCTATTTCGCGCGCCTGCGCGCCGGTGACCAGACGCGCACGCTGGCGCTGACGCTGGTGCGTTAGTGCCGTCGCTGCTGGCCGCTTCGCTCCTGTGGGCCTTCTCTTTCGGCCTGATCAAGGGCGAATTGGCAGGGCTGTCGCCGTGGGCTGTGGCTGCCGCGCGCCTGGTGGTGGCCGCGGCCGTGTTCCTGCCGTTCGCGCTGCGCACGTCCGTGCCGCGGCGGATCCGGCTGGAGGCGGTGGCCCTGGGCACGGTGCAGTTCGGCCTCATGTATGTCCTCTACGTGGCGTCGTTCCGCTGGCTGGCCGCCTGGCAGGTTGCGCTGCTGACGGTGTTCACGCCCCTGTACGTCGTGCTCCTGGCGCGCCTGCCGGCCGGACCGGTGCGCTGGCGGGCAGCCGCGGCGGCCCTCCTGGCGGTCGGCGGCGCGGGGCTGCTCACCTGGCGGGCCGGACCGGACCGGGCGGGTTGGCAGGGCGTGCTGCTGCTTCAGGTGTCGAACCTCTGTTTCGCGGCCGGCCAGCTGCGGTACGCCGCGTTCCGCGGGCGGTGCGGAGTCGGGGACGCTGCCCTGTTGGCCTGGATGTATGCCGGCGCTGCCGCGGCAACGGTGCTGGCACTGCCGGTGGCCGGCCTGGTCAGCGGGACCGGGCAGCTGGCGGGCTGGACGCCGCGCGCGGCTCTGGTCGTGCTTTATCTGGGCGTCCTGCCGACGGCGGCCGGCTTCCACCTCTGGAACCGGGGTGCCGCGCGCACGCAACCGGTCTTCCTGGGCGCTGCGAACAACCTGAAGGTGCCGTTGGCGGTCCTCGTCTCCTGGCTCGTGTTCGGCGAACGGACTCCCGGCGGCGGCGCCCTGGCCGGTGCGGTGATGCTGGCGCTTTCGCTTTGGGCGGCCGGCGGTCCGACGGCGCGCGTCGGTCCCGCAGCCGCGCGCGAGCGGCCACTCCGCTGACGGGTTGTGGTCCGGTCCACAACCCATCGGTTGTCACGGCCGCGCGCACCACCCTACAATGATCGACACCCGAGGACCGGAGACGACGATGGCGCTGGATGTCATCCACGTGGACAACCACCTGCTGGTGGTCGCCAAGCCGGCCGGACTGCTGTCCCAGGGGGACGCCAGCGGGGATCGGTCGCTGGTGGACCTGGCCCGCGATTGGCTGCGGGAGAATTACGCCAAGCCCGGCAACGTCTACGTGGGCCTGGTGCACCGGCTGGATCGCAACGCGAGCGGCGTCGTCGTGCTGGCGCGCACGAGCAAGGCGGCGGCCCGCCTGTCGGCCTGCTTCCGTGACGAGCGCGTGGACAAGACGTACCTTGCCGTTTGCGAGCGCCGGCCTCAGCCTGCGGCCGGCGACCTCCTGCATTGGCTCGCCGCCGCCGGCGATGCCAGGGGCGTCACCCGCGCCGAGGGGGCGCCGTTCCCGGGGGGACGCGAATCGCGACTGGCGTATCGTGTGCTCGAGTCTGCGGCCGGAGGCAGCCTGCTCGAAGTGTGCCCGGAGACCGGGCGGCGCCACCAGATCCGTGCGCAGCTGGCCCTGTGCGGGCATCCGCTGCTGGGCGATGTGAAGTACGGCGCCGCGAAGCGGCTGCCCGGGCAGCGCGTGGCCTTGCACGCGCTGTCGCTTGTGATCGCCCACCCGGTGGGAGGGCGCGCGATGAAGTTCGAATGTCCCCTGCCGGCGGATTGGCCCTGGCCACCGCCGGCGTGAACGATGGGAGACCCGGATGTCGCGATCCAGCGGTTCTGAGCGCGGGCATACGCGCCGCGTGCCCACATTCCTGTTCGTGCACGCGCTGGCTGCTGCGGCACTGGTGCTGGTCGGTGCCTCGGCAGGGGCCGCTGCAGTGGCCACCGTCGCGCCGGCTGACGATGCCGAGGCGTCCCCGCCGCCTGTGGCCTGGTTCGGCCTACGCGAAGGCAAGATCGAAGCCCGGCAACGGGACCGGCCCCTGCTGGTCTACTTCACGGCCTCCTGGAGCACGCCCGCCATGCGGATCGAACGCGAGGTGTGGACGGACCGGCGCCTACGCCGCTACGTGGCTGAGCACCTGGTCGCCGCCCGCGTCGATTTCCAGGAGTCGCCGAGCGTTGCGCGTCATTTCGGCATCATGGAGCCACCGGCCCTGCTTGTCATCTCGCCGCAGGGAGAGTCCCTGGTCGTCCTGCGCGGCAACCACGGTGCCGATTCGTACCTCCGCGTGGCGACCTATGCCGGCTCGCGGGCCTGGGAGCACACCGACTACGCCACCTGGCTCTCGCGCCGGGGCAATCGCTGAGGAAACATGGCCGACATCGACTGCACTGTCATCGGCGGGGGGATCGTGGGCTGCGCCGTCGCCGCGGAATTGTCAGGGGCCGGGTACTCGACGGTCCTGGTGGAGATGGAGGACGGCCTGGGCCGCGGCACGACCTCCCGCAACAGCGAGGTCGCCCACGGCGGCATGTACTACCCGACCGGATCGCTGAAGGCTCGCTTCTGCGTGGAGGGGAGGCGCCTGCTGAAGCCGTTCTGCGAGGATGCCGGCGTCGGCTACCGTGAATGCGGGAAGCTGATCGTCGCGACCGAGCCCGCCGAAGTTCCCTACCTGGAAAAGCTCCTGGCACGCGGTCTCGAGAACGGTACGGAGGAACTGCGCCTGATCGATGCCGCCGAGCTGCGCCGGCTCGAACCGCAGGTGAGTGCGTGCGCGGCCCTCTATTCGCCCCGCACCGGCATCTTCGACGCGGAGGGTGCCGCGCGGGCCTGGGCGCGGCTCGCCGGCGAACGAGGCGGCCAGGTGATGACGTCGGCGCGCGTGACGGGCCTGACGCGCCGGGCCGGCGCCTGGGACCTGCGGATCGACGCTTCCGGCCCCGGTCGACGCGAGGGCTGGAGCCACACCAGCCGCCACGTCATCAACGCGGCCGGATTGTGGGCCGATCGCGTGGCCGCCCTGGCCGGCGTCGACACGGCAGCCCGCGGTTGGACGCTGCACCTGGTCAAGGGCAACTACTTCGCGGTGGCCGGCGTCCACCACGGACGCGTCGGCAGGCTGGTCTACCCGGTGCCGCCCGCGCACGGCGCCAGCCTGGGCGTGCACGTGTGCCTGGACCTGGGCGGACAGATGAAGCTGGGCCCGGACGTGGAGCATCTGGAACACGACCCACGCGACACGGGTTTCGACTGGCGCGTCGACCCGGCGCGGCGGGATGTCTTCTGGGAGGGCGCCCACCGCTTCCTGCCCTGGCTCGAGCCCACGGATCTCGAACCGGCGATGAGCGGCCTGCGCCCCAAGCTCGTGCCCACGGGCTTCGCGGACTTCGTCGTCCACCGCGAGGAGGGTGATCTCGAAGGGCTGGTCAATCTCGTCGGCATCGAGTCACCGGGGCTGACCAGCGCGGCGGCCCTCGCGCGCGAGGTGGCGCGACTCGTATCCGAGGTGGACACAGCGTGAGGCCGCGGCACGTCTTGGTCCAGGCTCGGTGCGGGAGCCACGGGGTGCGGCCATGTGGGTAGCGGCGGGGCTTCTCGTGGTGTGCGTGCTGCTCGTGGCGCCGGGCCTGCCCCGGCGGCGGGGCGCGATGGCGCCGCTGTTCGCGGGCACCGGTGCGCACTGGCGCCGCCGGTACGGGCGTCGCGCCTTCCTCAAGCTGGGAGTCGCCGTGGCGGGGGCGGGCGTCGTCATCTATACCGGTATCGACGAGGCGGTGACCGCCGCGAACGACCGGCACCTGCGCACGGAGAGCACCGCGCGCGTGGCGCGCGTGGGCTACGAAGGCGGCCAGCGCCCGTGGTTCCTGGTCTGGGCCGTCGTCGCGGCCATCGATGCGTGGTGGCGTTCGGGCCCACTGAGCCGCTGGGGCCGCGCCAATTTCGAGGCGATGGTGGTCGGCCTGCCGATGCTCTGGACCGTCCAGCGCGTGCTGGGCGCAGGCCGGCCCAGCGCCGACGTCCCGACACCCGACTGGAAGCCGTTCCGCCACGACAACGCGGCCTCGGGCCACGCCTTCATCGGGGCCGTGCCGTGGCTCACCGCGGCCCGGTCGGCCGGACTGCGCAACTGGCGCCTGCCGCTGTGGGTCGGCTCTGGGCTGTCGGGCTGGTCTCGCCTGCACGACCGCAAGCACTACCTTTCGCAGGTCTGCCTGGGCTGGTACCTGGCCTGGCAGGCCGTGGTGGCCGCCGAGGACCCGGACGTGCGGCCGGCCGCCGCCGTCCCGAAACAGGAGACATCATGATCGCGCAACGCAGAGGCCCGACTTTCCAGGTCGCCGCAGCGGCGGCCGCCATCCTGCTGGCAGGGGCGCCGGCCCGGGCCGCCGACGGACGCCTGGAGGTTTCGCTGCCCCCGGCGGCGGAGCTCGCCGCCGAGGACGCGGCGCGCGATGTTGCCGGCCTGCCGTGGCGCTACGCCGTGCCGGAGGCGGTGCGCGTGGTGCCTGGCCAGGACGGCACCTGGGAGCGGCAGGCCGACGGCAGCCGGCGCTGGCGTCTGGAGGTGGCTTCGCCCGGCGCGCTGTCGTTGAACCTCGGGTTCACCATCTACTGGCTGCCGGAGAGCGCCACACTCTCGGTGCGCGCGGCGGGCGGCGAGGTGCCGCCGCTGGTCTTCGACGCCGGCGACAATGCCGACCACGGCGAGTTGTGGACACCGGTGTTGCTGACGGACGCACTTGTCGTGGAACTGGTCGTGCCACCGGCAGCGACGGTCGAACCTCTGCTCGAACTGGGTTTCGTCAACAGCGGCTACCGCTACTTCGGCACGGCGCCGCAGGTGAAATCTGGCGCCTGCAACATCGACGTCGTCTGTCCCGAGGGCGACGGTTGGCGCGACGAGATCGCCACGGTGGGCCTCGTTTCGGTCGGGGGCTCGCTGGTTTGCACCGGGGCGATGGTCAACAACACTGCCTACGACCGGACGCCATACTTCCTGACCGCCAACCATTGCGGGATCAGCGCGTCCCGAGCCCCGTCCGTCGTCGTCTACTGGAACTACGAGAGCCCGGCCTGCGGGCAGCAGGGCGGCGGTTCGCTGGCCCAGTTCACCAGCGGTGCCACGCTGCGCGCCACCTGGGCCACCACCGATGTCACGCTGGTCGAACTGGACGAGCTGCCGGACGCGAACTTCGGCGTGAAGTACGCCGGATGGAACCGGGGCGAAACGCCACCCGCCTCGGCGACGGGCATCCACCATCCCGATGTGGACGAGAAGAGCATCTCCTTCGAGACGTCTCCGGTGCTGCCGGCGTCGTACCTGGCGGAGTTCTCACCGGGCAACGGCTCACACCTGCGTGTGGTCGACTGGGACCTGGGCACGACGGAGCAAGGTTCGTCCGGCTCGCCGCTGTTCGACCAGGACCAACTAGTCGTCGGCCAGCTCCACGGCGGGCACGCCGCTTGCGGCAACGACGAATCCGACTGGTACGGGCGGCTGTACGGGTCATGGGAGGGCGGCGGCACGTCCGAGACGCGATTGTCCGACTGGCTGGACCCGGCCGGCACGGGTGTGGTCACGCTGCCGCTGCTGGACCCGTCGGCTGGCGACTTCAGCGTTGTTCCTGCCGATGTTCCAGGCGGTCGCGGGCCGGTGGGCGGGCCATTCACGCCGACGTCCTGGGACTTCACGCTGGTCAACGACGGGGAGGATGTCGCGTCGTTCACCACGTCTATCGACCGTGACTGGCTCGCGGTCTCGCCCGCCTCTGGCTTCGTCCCGGCCGGGGGCCAGGTCGTCGTCACCGCGACCTTGACCGCGTCGGCGGGCGCGCTGCGCGCCGGCACGCACACGGCGGTGGTCGACTTTGGCAATCCCGGCGGCGGTGCCGCCGCCACACGAACGATCACTCTGGACGCGGTGGCGCCCATGCCGACGATCGTCGACCTGGGACCGAACCCGTTCCGGGAGGCCGTCACGGTACACGTGTCGCTGCCGGCCGCGGGCACGCTGGCTTGGCGCGTGTACGACCTGCGAGGCCGGTTGGTGCGCGGAGAGAGCACGCAGGCGGGCACCGAGGGCCAGAACACGCTGACCTGGGACGGCCGCGACGACGGCGGCCGCCGGTTGCCTTCCGGAGTGTACGTGCTGGCGATCTCGTCCGGGGGGCACGAGGTACGCCAGGAGGTCGTCAGCGGGCACTGACCGTTCGCCGCGTCAGCGGAGCTTCCAGCCGGCGGCCAGCAGGCATAGCCAGCCAGCCAGCAGGCAGACCCCGCCGACGGGGGTGACCGCGCCCAGCGTCCGCACGCCGGTCAGCGTCATCGCGTAGAGGCTGCCGCTGAACAGCGCGATGCCGGCCATGAGCAGCCAGCCCGCGACCGTCGGCAGTCGTCCGGCGGCGTGCGGCGCGACCGCAGCGACCAGGCCCAGGGCCAGCGCGTGCGCCAGATGGTAGTGGGCGGCAGTCTGCCACCATTCCAGGCGCTGCGCGGCGTCGGGCGCCGCTGCGAGCAACTTCTTGAGGCCATGCGCCCCGAAGGCGCCGAGTGCCACGGCCAGAAAGCCGTTCGCCGCTGCGGCCATCAACCATGTGCCGTTCACGTTGCTCCCTCGCCTGCGCTGTGATCCGCGCCCTGTGACCGGGTTGTCTTCCGACCCGCGAGGGCCTGTCCCAAGCTCAAGCCGGCCGCGAACATGCCGCCGGCCAGGCCGAGCAGCCCGACCGCGCGCGCCGGCTTGCCGACCATGTCGGCGGCCGCGACCCCGGCCACGGCGACGCCGGCCACCGCCTGCAGGACCAATATCCGCTGCTTCAGTTGCCTCCGCATCTCCTTGCCCTTCGTCACCAGGGTGCCTCGCTGGCCTGAGCCCGACGACAACCGCCCGGGCCGCGCCCGGCAGGGTGCCGGGGCGTCCCGGGCGGTCGCCCGTTCAAGCAGCCGTCGCCGCGCTCAGGCGGTCGCCGCGGCCGCCGCCTGCTTCTTCATCCACTCGGTGGTCACGCTCTTGGGACGCTCGATCGGCGTGCCCATCGCGCGGTTGATGATGAGCTGGGAGGCCATGCCCATCGCGCGCGAGACCGAGAACAGCACCGTGTAGTAGGAGAACTCGCGCAGGCCGTAGTGGTACAGCAGCGCGCCGCTGGCGGCGTCGACGTTCGGCCAGGGATCCTTGGCCTTGCCCTGCTCGACCAGCACCTTCGGCACGATGTTGAAGACCTTGTCGACCAGGCACATCACCGGGTCGTCCGGGAAGTGCTTCATGCCGAACTCGCGGAAGGCGGTGAAGCGCGGGTCGGTGATGCGCAGCACGGCGTGGCCGTAGCCGGGGATGACCTTGCCGCTGTTGAGGGTGTCCCACGAGAACTTGTACAGCTGCTCGTCGGTCGGCACGCCCTTGAACTTCTTCATGACCTCGAGCACCCAGCCGAGGCACTCCTGGTTGGCCAGGCCGTGCAGCGGGCCGGCCAGGCCGTTCAGTCCGGCCGACACGGCGTAGTACGGGTCGCTCAGCGCCGAGCCGACGACGTGGCAGGCGTGAGCCGACACGTTGCCGCCCTCATGGTCGCTGTGCAGCACAAGGTACAGGCGCATGCAGTCGGCGAACTCGCCGCTCTTGTCCGGGATGCCCAGCATGCGCGCGTAGTTCTCGGCCATCGTCAGGCCCTTCTTGGGGGCGATGCGCGGGCCCTTCTTGAAGCGCATGCGGTAGATGCCGGCGGCGATCACGGGAATGCGCGCCAGCATGTTCAGGCTGTCCTCGAGCGTGGGCTTCCAGTAGTCGGCCTTGGCCATGCCGGCATCGTAGGCCTTGGCGAACTCGCTCTCGCGCTGCATGGCCAGCACGGCGGTGTCGAGCATCGTCATCGGGTGGGAGTCCTTCGGCATCGCCTCGAGGATCTTCCACACGTAGGCAGGCACCTTGGCGCGGGCGTTGAACTCCTCGACCAGCGCCTTGCGGTCGGCGGCGTTCGGCAGCTCGCCCGTGCACAGCAGGTAGAAGGTGTCCTCGGCCGTCTTGCCCGTCAGCTCGCCCACCGGGATACCGCGGATGAGCAGGCCCTCGTCCGGCGGGACTTCCGAGGTGTCGCACACCATGCACTTGATCCCGCGCATGCCGCCGTAGGCCTGACCGATGTTCACGGTGTCGATCTTGACGCTGCCGTGGACCTTGTTCAGTTCCTTGATCTCGTCGCGCCAGGCGGGGATCTTCTTGGCGAGTGCATTCTGGAGCTTGGCCATCACGCCCTCCTTGTGGGCCGCGTCGTCCCGGGGGCGGGGCGGCGCGCTGGGATTTCGAGCCGGACCGGCGACCCGGGCCAAGGGCGCCGGGTCCGCAAAATTCGGACTTTATTGCACTTGTAACAGCGCAACACCATCCTGTTGGCAAACTAGCAGGCCCCTGACGGCATTTCAACAGGTCGCTCGCGACGCCCTGATTTTTCATGGCATTCGCCCCGGCGGCGATTACCATTGACGGGTCCGCAACGACCGGGACCGACCCTGGAGGAGCCCCATGAGCGACGACCTGAGGCTGTGCGTAGAGATCCTGGAGAAGGCCATCGCCTTCGAGGAAGAGGGCATGGCGTTCTTCCAGAACCGGGCTGAGAAGGCGCCGACCACGTTCGAGCGCAACCTGTTCAATTCGCTGGCCAAGGACGAGGCCGGCCACAAGGCGCATCTGGTGCGCATGCGCGAGGACCTGCTGCGCGAGCGCAATCTCGATGTGCTGCCCGATGTCGACGATGACCACATCGTGGACGTGCGCCGGATCTTCGACACGGCGCTGGCCGCCGCGCATGATCCGTACGACTACCTGCCGGAGGAACTCGAGATCCTCAAGGGCGCGATGGACGTCGAGCGGCGCGGCTTCGCGCTGTACGACGGTGCCGCCGCAGCCGTGACCAGCGCGCGCGCCAAGGGTATCTTCACCCACCTGGCCGCCGAGGAGCGCAACCACTACGCGCTGCTGAAGAACACCTACGACTACCTGGCCGACCCCGAGGGCTTTGCCGGCTTCGACGGCAACCCGATGCTGGACGGCGGGTAGGTCCGTGCTCGCGGCCGGCAGCGACGAGGGCCGCGGCCCGCAGGACGAGCGTCAAGGCGAGCGCCAGAACGCTGGGACAGGCAGTGACCTGTTCCGCGACGTCCTGGCGCTTTCGCCCATGGCCATGGGCGGCAACCTGCCCTACCGCAGGCTGTGCCGCTCGTTCGGCGCGCAGCTGACCTGCAGCGAGATGATCCTGGCGCACAAGCTGGTGACCGGCGGCGAGAAGCCGCTCCTGCGCCACCATCCGGAGGAGGACGCCTTCGGGGTGCAGCTGGCCGGCAAGCACGCCGAGGCGATGGCCGGGGCCGCCCGGATGGCCGCGGACGCCGGCGCCCGCTTCATCGACCTGAACTTCGGCTGTCCCATCGACCTCATCGTCAAGCGGGGTTCCGGCGCGGCGCTCCTGCAGCGGCCGGCGAAGCTGGCCGAGATCGTCAGGACCGTGCGCGAGGCCGTGCCGCTGCCGCTTTCGGTCAAGCTGCGGCTGGGCTACAGCGAGGACAAGCTGAACGTCGTCGACCTGGCTCGCCGCTGCGAGGACGCAGGTGCCGACGCGCTGGGCATCCACGGGCGCACGCGCGCGCAGCGCTACCGCCAGAGCGCCCGCTGGGAGCTCATCGACGAGGCCGCTGCCGCGGTGGCGATTCCCGTGCTCGGCAACGGCGACATCCTCACGCCCTGGGACCTGGACCGGCGCCGCGGGCAGACGCGCGTGCGGTCGTTCCTGGTCGCCCGCGGCGCCCTGGTCAAGCCCTGGATCTTCCGCGAGCTGTTGGCGGGCGAGCCCTGGTACCCGACCGTCGGCGAGCGCTGGGCCATCATGCGCCGCTTCGTCGACCTGGCCTGCGAGCACTTCGGGGACGACGCCAAAGGGCTCGGTCGTGTCGAGCGTTTCTTCCTCTGGCACTGCGGGTTCTGGCACCGCTACCATCCGTGGACGCATGACGATTTCCTGGCCCTGGGTGACGAGTCGCTGCTGCAGGCGCGCACGCCGCAGGCCGAGGGCGACGAGGACACGCTTCTGCTGGCCAGCCCCGCCGAGGAGGACCACCGCCGCCTGTGGCGCCGGGTCCTGGACCGGGACTACCCTGGTGCGTGAAACCCGGGTGACTCCCGCCGCGTAGAACCTGTTCCCGCCGTCAATCGGCTTGCCCCGCACCCCCGAAGGGACGCGCCCCCGATGGTCCACCCGGCCCGCTTCCGACCGCTAGGTTCACCCGTCACCTGCACCCTGCTGCCCCTGCTGCCCGTGCTTGTCCTCCTGTCCCTCCTGGTTGGCTGCGGAGGGAAAAAGGAGAGCAGCGCCGCCATTCCGGGCGGTGCCGCGCCGGCGGCCCCGCCCGAGCAGGCCCTGCCCGTGGCCGTGCAGCCGGCGGTCACCGGCGCCATCGCCCGCCACTACCAGGCCACCGCCACGCTGGAAGCGGAGAAGGAGGCCATCGTCCTGGCGCGCGTAACCGGTGTGGTCTCCCGGCTGCTGGCCGAAGAGGGCGACGACGTGCGGGAGGGCCAGGCGCTGCTGGTGGTGGCCAACGACGAATACCGGCTGCGCGTGGCTCAGGCCGAGGCGCGGACGGCGAACCTGCGGGCGCGCTACGAGCGCCTGGAGGCGATGGTGGCCGGGCAGCTGGTGACCGAGGAGGAGTTCCAGGCCGCGCGCGCCGACCTGGCGAGCGCCGAGGCGGACGAGGGCCTGGCGCGCCTGGACCTCTCGTACACGACGGTCACGGCGCCGTTCAGCGGGCGCGTGACGGCGCGACGGGTCGGTGTCGGCCAGAATCTCGCCGTCGGCACCGAGCTGTTCGCGCTGGCCGACTTCCAGCCCCTTCTCGGGCGCGTGCACGTGCCGGCGAAGGAGTTCGCGCGCCTGCAGGCCGAGCAGCCGGTCGAGCTGGTGCTCGACAGCGACGGGACGCGGCTGGACGGGCGCATCAAGCTGGTCAGCCCCGTCATCGACCCGGCCAGCGGCACCATCAAGCTGACCATCGAGGTGGATCGCTACCCTTCGGGCACCCGCCCCGGCGACTTCGCGCAGGTCAAGGTGGTTACCGAGCGTCGCGAAGGCGTGGTGCTGGTGCCGCGCGAGGCCCTGCTGACGGACAAGGGCGAGTCGGTCGTGTTCGTGGTCGGTGCGCCGTCCGGCGGCGCGACCGTGGCCGAGCGCCGCGTCGTGGAACCGGGCTTCACCGATGACACGCGCGCGCAGGTGGTCACCGGTCTGTCCGCCGGCGAGCAGGTCGTCGTGCGCGGACAGCGTTCGCTCAAGCACGGGGCGACGGTGAGGATCCTCGAGGCCGACGCCGTGGTTCCCGGCGCGGCGGACTCGAACGCCGCGGCCGCCCGCTGATGCGGACGCTGGTCGAGCTGGCGGTGCGCCGCCGCGTCAGCGTGGTGATGGCCTCGCTGGCGGTCATCGCCTTCGGCGTGGTCGGCTACAGCCGCCTGTCGCTCGAGCTGTTCCCCGAGATCAGCTACCCCTCGCTCACCGTGCAGACCTCGTTCCCTGACACGGCGCCGCAGGAAGTCGAGAACCTGGTCACGCGCCCGGTCGAGGAGGCCGTCGGTGTCCTGCGCGGGCTGCAGTCCATCCACTCGGTGTCCAGGCCCGGGCAATCGGAGGTCATCCTCGAGTTCGAGTGGGGCGCCGACATGGACCAGCTGGCGATGGAGGTCCGCGAGAAGCTGGACCGCCTGGTCCTGCCGGCCGAGGCGCTGGACCCCGTTGTCCTGCGGTTCGATCCGGCGCTGGACCCGGTGGTGCGCCTGGCGCTGACCGGACCCGGCGACCTGACCGCACAGCGGCGACTGGCCGAGAAGCAGTTGAAGCAGGACTTCGAGACCGTCAAGGGGGTGGCGGCCGCCGGCATCAAGGGCGGGCTCGAGGAGGAGATCCAGGTCGAGGTCGACCAGGAGCGCCTGGCTGCGCTGGGCCTGCCGCTCGAGCGCCTGCGGCAGGTGGTCGGCGTCGGCAACGTGAACCTGCCCGGGGGCGCGCTGCGCGGTCGGGACAGCCAGTTCCTGGTGCGCACGATCAACGAGTTCGACACGGTCGAGGAGATCGGTGACCTGATCGTCAGCCTCCCGGGTGCGCCGCCGGTCCGCCTCAGGGAGGTGGCGGAGGTGCGGCGCGGCGCGCGCGAACGCGAGGAGATCACGCGGGTGGGCGGCCGCGAGTCGGTCGAGATCGCCATCTACAAGGAAGGCGACGCCAACACCGTCGGCACCGTGGCGCGGTTGCGCGAGCGCATCGCCGCCTGGCAGGACAGCAGGCTGCCGCCGGGCTACGAGCTGACCGTGCTGTTCGACCAGTCGAAGTTCATCGAGCAGGCCGTGGCCGAGGTGCGGAACGCCGCCCTGTTCGGCGGCGTGCTGGCGATGGCCGTCCTGTTCCTGTTCCTGCGCGACGCGCGCAGCACGCTGATCATCGGCACCTCGATCCCGATCTCCGTGATCGCGACCTTCGTGGCGATGTACCGCCTGGACATCTCGCTGAACATCATGTCGCTCGGCGGCCTGACGCTCGGCATCGGCATGCTGGTCGACAACTCCATTGTCGTGCTCGAGTCGATCCACCAGCGCCGGCAGCGCGGCCTGCCCCTGGCGCGGGCCGTCGTGGAGGGCACCGTGGAGATGGGGCCGGCCGTGACCGCCTCGACCCTGACGACGGTGGCCGTGTTCCTGCCGATCGTCTTCGTCGAGGGTGTTGCCGGCCAGCTGTTCCGGGACCAGGCCCTCACGGTGACCATCAGCCTCCTGGCGTCGCTGGCGGTCGCGATCACCCTCATCCCCATGCTCAGCGCGCTCGGCGCCCGCCTGGTCGCGCCCGGCGACGGGGCGGAGGACGGCGCGCGCGCAGCGCCCCCGGCCGACCGGCAATCCGGGCTGGAGGCGCCGGCCACGCTGGGCCGGCTGTCGAAGGCCTACGGCCGCGCGCTGGAGGCCGCGCTGCGCCGGCGGACGCTGACCGTGGCGGTGGCCTTCGGCCTGCTGGCCGCCTCGCTGTGGGCCGTGCGCTTCCTGGACACGGAACTGATCCCCGAACTGAGCGAGGGCGAGTTCCACTTCGAGGTCAAGCTGCCCGAGGGCGCCTCGCTGGCGGCCACCGACCGCACCGTGCGCGGGATGGAGGAGGCCGCCGCCGCCGAGCCCGGACTCGAGCGCCAGTACGCGACCATCGGCAGCCGCCTGGCCGCCGGCGGCATGTCGCTGGTCACGAAGGCCGAGAACCTGGGCCAGCTGAACCTGGTGATGGCCGACCGCGGCGACGATGCCGCGGAGGCCGCCGTCATCGAGCGCCTGCGCGCGGACTTCTCCGGCCTGCCGGACGTCGAGGTGAAGTTCGGCAGGCCCAGCTACTTCAGCCTGAAGACGCCGATCGAGGTCATCGTCTACGGCGAGAACCTGGAGGACCTGCGGTCGTGGTCGCTGGACCTGGCCCGCCGCCTGGCGGCCGTGCCCGGCCTGGTCGACGTGCGCTCCTCGCTCGAGGCCGGCAACCCGGAGCTGCAGGTCGTGTTCGACCGCGAGCGCCTGGCGGCGCTGGGCCTGGACATGGGTGCGTTGTCCGAGACGCTGCGCGGCCGCGTGCTGGGCGTCGTGCCCACGCGCTACAAGGAGGAGGACCGGCAGATCGACGTCCGCCTGCGCAACCGCGAGCAGGACCGTCGCACGGTCGACGATGTGCGCAACCTGGTGCTGCCCGGTCCGGACGGCACCCCGCTGCGCCTGCTGTCGGTGGCGGACGTGAGCGAGGCGCGAGGCCCCGCCGAGATCCATCGCCTCAAGCAGCAGAGGGCCGCCGTCATCTCGGCCGGCCTGTCCGGACGCAGCCTGGGCGCCGCGGTCACCGACGTCCAGGCCGTGCTGGCGGCCAATCCGCCGCCACGCGGCCTGTCCACGGAGCTGGGGGGGCAGAACGCCGAGATGCGCAGCAGCTTCGACAGCCTGCTCTTCGCGCTGGGGCTGGCCGTCTTCCTGGTCTACCTGGTCATGGCCGCGACCTTCGAGTCCTTCCTGCACCCGTTCATCGTGCTGCTGACGATCCCGCTGGCGCTGATCGGCGTCATCGGCGGCCTGCTGGCCACCGGCACGACCGTGACCGTGATCGTGCTGATCGGCGCCGTGATGCTGACCGGGATCGTGGTCAACAACGCGATCGTGCTCATCGACACGGTCAACCGCCTGCGGCGCGACGTGGGCCTGCCGCGCGACGCCGCCCTCGTGCGGGCCGGCCACCTGCGGCTGCGGCCCATCCTCATGACCACGCTGACGACGGTGCTGGGCCTGCTGCCGATGGCGCTGGCGTGGGGCGAGGGCGCCGAGCTGCGCTCGCCGCTGGCCATCACCGTCGCCTTCGGCCTGGGGTTCAGCACGCTGCTCACGCTGGTGGTCATTCCCGCCGTCTACGGCCTGCTGCCCGAGCGCGCCGGCCGCGAGGGGGCCTGAGCCATGGCAGGGCAGCCCGGCTTCAGCCTGCCCGAACTAGCCATCCGGCGGCCGGTCACCGCGCTGACGCTCATCGCCAGCCTGGTGGTGCTGGGGGCCGTGGCCCTGACGCGCCTGCCGCTGGCGTTCATGCCCGAGGTCGTGCAGCCGCAGCTGTTCATCCACCTGCCGTGGGACAGCGCCTCGCCCGAGCAGGTCGAGCGCATGGTCGTGCGCCCGGTCGAGGACGCCGTCGGCTCGGTGCGCGGGCTGCGCAGCCTGTGGTCGCAGTGCGGCTCGGACGGCGGCCGCCTGCGGCTGGAATTCGACTGGTCGACGGACATGCAGCTGGCCCGCGTCGAGGTGTGGGAACGCCTGGACAGGATCCGCGGCGAGCTGCCGGACGACCTGGGCGACATCCAGGTCTCGACGAACTGGGACGCGCGTGAGGCGGAGATGCCGGTCCTGGAGGGGCGCCTCAGCTCGCCGCGCGACCTGAGCGAGAGCTACGATCTGCTTGAACGCCGGATCATCCGCCCGCTCGAGCGCGTGCCCGGCGTGGCCCAGGTCCGCCTGGACGGCGTCAACCCGCGCGAGGTGCGGGTCAACCTGCGGACGGAGGACCTCGAACGGCATCGCGTCGACGTGCGCGACGTGGCGCGCGCGCTGCGGTCAGGCAACTTCGACCAGTCGCTCGGGCGCGTCGAGGGGGTCGACTCCCGCTACACCCTGCGGACGGTGGGCACCTTCGGCGGAGTGGACGAGATCCGCGACCTGCCCCTGCGCGCCGACGGCCTGCGCGTGCGCGACGTGGCCGACGTCATCTACCAGGAGCCGCCGCTCGAGTACGGCAGGCACCTGGACGGGGATTTCGCGATCGGGGTGACGGTCGCGCAGGAGGCGCGTGCCAACACGGTCGAGGTCTGCGACGAACTGCAGCGCGTGATCGCCGGCCTGGCCGACGATCCTGAGCTCGAAGGCGTCAACTTCCTGGTCTGGTTCAGCCAGGGCGACGAGATCCGCAAGACGCTGCGCGACCTAGCCTTCACCGGCATCTTCGGCGCCCTGCTGGCCACGGTCGTGCTGTTCCTCTTCCTGCGGCGCCTGTCCACGACGATGGCGGCCGTGGCCTGCATCCCGTTCTCCCTGGTGGTCACCTGCGGCGTGATCTGGGCGCAAGGGCACTCGCTGAACACGCTGACGCTGCTGGGGCTGATCGTCGGCATCGGCATGCTCGTGGACAACGCCGTGGTGGTGATGGAGAACATCTTCCGCCACCGCGAACAGGGCGCCGACCCGGCCACCGCCGCCCGCGAGGGTTCGCGCGAGGTGGCCACCGCGGTGACGGCGGCCACGCTGACCTCGGTGATCGTCTTCCTGCCGCTGATCTTCAACAAGCCCAGCGAGATGAACATCTACCTGAAGGAGCTGGGCGTCACCGTCTGCCTGACGCTGCTGGCCTCGCTGTTCATCAGCCAGACGCTGATCCCGCTGGCGACGGCCCGGTACATCCATTCGGCGCCGCGGCCGCGCGACCGCTGGCTCACGGCGCTCGAGATCCGCTACGAGCGACTGCTGGCCTGGAGCCTGCGGCGGCGCTGGGTCGCGCTCGTGGCCGGCCTGGCGGTCGTGGCTTCGGCGGTCTACCCGTTCCAGAAGGTCGACAAGAACTTCGACACCAGCGAGAGCGAGCTGTTCGTCCAGCTCCGCTACGACATCAGCGAGGAACTGAGCCTCGAGCGCAAGCGCGACCTGGTCTCGAAGGTCGAGGGTGCGCTGGAGCCCCATCGCGAGCACCTGCTCGCCCGGTCCATCTACAGCTTCTGGAACGACAACTGGGTCATGACCCGCGTCTACCTGAAGGAAGGCCAGGCGACCGAGGACAACATCGCGCTGGTGCGACGGCGCCTGCGCGAGGTGCTGCCGTCCATTGCCGGCGTACGGCTGCAGGTGGAGGAGAGCCGCCAGGGCTGGCGCGGCGGGCGGGGCGGCGGCAATTTCGTGGCCTTCCAGCTGGTGGGCGAGGACACGGAGGTCCTGATGCGCCTGGCCGAGGAGGCCGTCGCGCGCCTGGAGGCGGTGCCCGGACTGGTCGAGCCGCAGGCCCGTCGGGCCGAGGCCCGACAGGAACTGCACATCGAGCCGGATCGCGACCTGGCCGCCCGTTACGGACTGCCCGCCACGCAGGTGGCCGAGGTGGTCGGGCTCACCTACCGCGGCCAGCGCCTGCGCCGCTTCCGCACGCCCGAAGGCGAGCGCGAGATGCGCCTGACCCTCGACGAGCGGGCCGACGAGAGCGTCGAGCAGCTGGCCCGCCTGCCGCTGTGGCCTGCGGACGGCGGTCGCGTGCCGCTGGGCGCGATGGCCGACCTGGTCGAACGCCCTGGCCGCGAGCACATCGAGCGCGACAACCGCCTGACCAGCGTCTGGGTGAACGCCCGTTACGAGGGCGGCACGCGGGAGGAGTTCCTGCCCCGCATCGAGGCGGCCATGGCGGGCATGGAGTTCCCCTACGGCTACCACTGGACCTTCGGGACCTGGCAGAACCGGCAGAAGGAGCAGTCGCGCGAGTTCGGCATCAACCTGGCGCTGGCGCTCCTGCTGGTCTACGCCGTGATGGCCGGCCTGTTCGAGTCGGTGCGCCAGGCCGTGGCGCTGATGGTGGCCCTGCCCTTCGCGCTGGCCGGCGCCTTCTGGACGCTGCACCTGACGGGCACCGGCTTCGACCAGCCGGCGGCCATCGGCCTGCTGCTGCTGATCGGCATCGTGGTCAACAACGGCATCGTCATGCTCGAGCACATCAACCAGTACCGTCGCCGCGGCATGGCTCGCGAGGCGGCGATGCTGCTGGGCGGCCGCGAGCGCCTGCGGCCCATCATCATGACCGCGTTGACGACGCTGATCGGGCTGGTGCCGATCGTCGTGCAGCGGCCGTCGCTGGGCGGGGTGTACTACTACTCGATGGCCCTGGTGATCATGGGCGGTCTGCTGGTCAGCGCCTTCCTGACCACGATCCTGCTGCCGACCCTGGCCGCGCTGACCGAGGACGGCTTTGCCCGTGCCGGCAGCCTGCTGAGATTCCGCCGGTTGCGTCGTCGTCTCCCGGCGCCTTGATTTCCCTTTCCCCGCCCGGGGCCTTCGCCGACAATGGCCGCCGCCGGGATCCGCCCGCCCCGGCTGCCCGGGCCGCGGGCGTCACGCCAGCAAGGAGACCCGCCGATGACCCGCATCTACACCCGCGGTGGTGACCGCGGCGAGACGTCGCTCGGCGACGGCGCCCGCGTTCCCAAGACCAGCCGCCGGGTCGGCGTCTACGGTGACATCGACGAACTCAACAGCGCGCTGGGTTGCAGCGTGGCGCTGCTGGCGGCGGGCAACGGCGCCGGTGAGCACGGGCTGGCCGCCGAGCTCACCGCCCTGCAGAGCCGCCTGTTCGACCTCGGCGCGGTGCTGGCCGATCCCCGTCGCGCGGCCGAGCTCTGCGCGGCCGACGCCGGCGCCGACCCCTTCGACGCCGCGGCACTCGAGGGCCTGATCGACGCCCACGACGCGCACCTCGCGCCGCTGCGGCAGTTCATCCTGCCGGGCGGCACGGCGGCCGCCGCGCACCTGCACCTGGCGCGCACCATCTGCCGCCGGGCCGAGCGCGCCGCGGTGGCCCTGGCCGGGTCCGAGCCCGTGCCCGCCGGCGCCCTGATCTTCCTCAACCGCCTGAGCGACTACCTGTTCACGGCCGCCCGCGCGGCCAACCGCGCCGCCGGCGTGGCGGACGTGCCCTGGCGGGCCGGGAAGGACGCCTGAGTGTTCCTTGCGGCCCTCGGCGGCGGCCGTGCGAATAACCGGGCCGCGCCCCGGGTAGGGAGCGCGTCACCGGGCCTCCCGGGGGCTGCCGCCGTCGATCCGTGGGCCGAGCAGCGCCGCCGGGACCGTGCCGACATCGAGCGTTTCCTGGCGGGCGACACGGATGGATTCGAGCAGCTGATGAACCGCTACCGGCAGCCGGCCTACGGGATTGCCCTGGGCCTGACCGGCAACCACGACGACGCCATGGACGCGGTCCAGAAGTCGTTCCTGCGCGTCCACCGCTCGCTCGGGCGCTTCCGCCTGGAGGAGCCGTTCTTCCCCTGGCTGTACCGCATCGTCCGCAACACGGCGCTCAACCAGCGACGCGACGAGAAGCGCCACCAGGGCGACATCCCGCTCGAGTTCGTCGAGCGCCCGGACGACGCCCCGGACGCGCTGGCGGCGGCCGAAGCGAACGACCTGCGTGAACGCCTGGGCCACGCCCTGGCGGAGCTGCCCGAGGAGATGCGCAGCGTCTTCCTGATGTACCACTTCCAGGGCCGCAAGTACCGCGAGATCGCCGAGGCCATGGGCATCCCGCTGGGCACGGTGATGTCGCGCCTGCACGCGGCGCGGCAGCGGCTGCGCCCGGCGCTCGGTCTGGAGGAGGCGCCATGAGCGGTCGCCCCTTCGACCCCGTGCAGGACGCCCCCCTGCTGTCGGCCTACGTCGACGGCGAGCTCGAGGGCGAGGACCGCGCCCGCGTCGAGGCGCACCTGGCCGCCAGCGCCGAGGCCCGCCGCGAGGTGGAGCGCCTGCGCGCATTCAACCGTGCCACGGCCGGCCTGCGCCTGCGCGAGGCGCCGCCGGAGGACTGGGAGGCCTTCTGGGCGAGCGCCTACAACCGTTCCGAGCGCTCGCTGGGCTGGGTGCTGCTGGTGGTCGGCGTCGCCGTGGTGGGCGCCTGGGGGCTCTGGCAGGCCGGCAGCGCCATCGTGGCGGCCGAGCTGCCGCTGCCGGTCAAGTTGGCCCTGGCCGCCGGGGCTGCCGGCGTGACCGTGCTGCTGTTCTCGGTGCTGCGTGAGCGGTTGTTCACGCGCAAGCGCACCCGTTACGACGACATCGTCCGCTGAGGAGGCGTCCGTGAGGGATCCGATCATCGTCACGACGACCGAGCAGATCGCCGGCAAGCGCATCGTGCGGACCATCGGCCTGGTCCGCGGCAACACCATCCGGTCCCGCTCGCTGGGCAGGGACATCCTGGCCGGGCTGAAGAACCTGGTCGGTGGCGAGATCAGCGAGTACACGAAGATGATCGCCGAGTGCCGGGAGGAGGCGCTCGACCGCATGATCGCCCAGGCCCAGGCCAACGGTGCCAATGCGGTGATCGGGATGCGCTTCGCCTCGGCCGAGATGATGGAGCACGCGGCCGAACTGCTTGCCTACGGCACCGCGGTCGTGGTTGAGGATCTGTAGAGCGGACGCGGGCGCGGCGGGTCGGTCCCTGGAAAGGGTATCCAGGCGGCAAGGGGAACCAGGCGGCAAAGGGAAGAGGGCGCTCGTCGAGAGCGCCCTCTTCGCCGCAGTCTCAGGAGCGGGCCCGTCAGGAAGCCCGCCGCAGCTCAGCCATCCACCATGCTGATGGCATCCTCGGGGCAGGCGTCGATGCACGCTTCGCAATCGATGCACTCCTCGGGATTGACCCAGGCCTTGCCGTCGACCATCGAGATCACTTCGGTCGGGCAGGCTTCGATGCAGGATTCGCACGCGTTGCAGAGGCTCTTGTCGACGATAGCGGGCATCGCTTCTTCCTCCTGGGGGATCCGTTCCGGCGCCGCACCCAGGGGGCGGCGGTGGTCGGCGCGAATATGACGCATTGAGCAAAGGCTGTCAAATCGACCGTGGTTCTCAATTTGTAGGCCAAGCTGTTGGATTCCAGATGATTATGCGAATCAGCCCCGCGTCCGCCGGGCTTGCCGTCAGCGATCGCGGTCCAGGCCCGGGCCGCCGCGGCGCGCCAGCAGCGGCGGCAGGCAGGCCGCCAGCAGCAGCACGTCCCGCCACAGCAGGTCCAGGCCCACCGCGTGGCCGCCATCGGTGTGGAAGCACCCGCAACTGATGTCCAGCCCGCGCGCGAGCGCGGAGCCGATGCCCGCGATGAAGACCGCGAGCATGAGCGCGCACAGCAGGGCGGCGCCGCGTCGCTGCCAGCCGACCACCAGCGCGAGCCCCGCCAGCAGCTCGACCGCCGGCAGCAGCAGGGCCACCGGGTGCAGCAGCGCGTACGGCACCAGCCGGTAGTGGTGGATGGCCGTGGCGAACCCGGCGGGGTGGGCCAGCTTGTCCAGCGAGGCCCAGATGAAGACGCCGCCGACGAGCAGGCGGCAGGCCAGCGACAGCCAGCGCATCATGGCGCCTCCGTGGCGGTGGCATCCGGACGCGGGCTGACGGGGCCGCCGCTCGCGCGCCAGGCGGCCAGCCCGCCCTTCAGCAATGCCACGTTCTGGTAGCCGCGCTGCACGAGGCGGGCCGCGATGTTGTTCGCCACCGCCAGGTTGCCGTCGCCGTAGAGGACGAGCCGGTCCTCGGGGGTGATGATGTCCAGCAGCGCCAGCAGGTCGTCATCGAAGGTGTCGGGCCGGAGGCTGAGGGCGCCGGGGATGGTCTCCGGGGATCCGGTCCCGTGCTCGCGCGTGTCGATGAACAGGTGCAGGCCCTCGTCGAAGTGGCGCCGCGCCTGGTCCACCTCGACCAGCGTCGCGCTCAGTTCCAGTTCGTACACGGTCGGGTCGGCGGCCAGGGGCAGGCGCGGCGGCCAGGCCGCCCAGCGGACGGCCGCCAGCGCCACCCCGAGCAGGAGCAGGAGCAACGCCTGCCGCGCAGCCACCTGCAAGGGAGGCCGCGCGGCAGGACTGGTGGCGCCGGACCAGGTGCGGGGCATCGTCTACATCCGGACCATGTAGGAGACCGGTACCTCGATGACGGGCACCGATTTCAGGTTCGTGTGGATGCGCAGGGTGCCGGTGATGCGGCCCTTCGCGGCGGCAACGCGCGGGTCCGACGCGGGGATCGGCGCGCCCGTCAGCTTGATGTGCGTCTCCTGGCGCGGCACGGTCTCGACGACCTGGAGCTTGATCTCGGGCAGGTCGATCTCCGCCTTCGTCACCTTGAAGTCGAACGGCGGCTTGGCCGCAAAGACCTTCACGCTCTGGTCGAACGCGGGCCGGTAGAGGAAGCTGACGGCTTCGGGAAGGGCGCTCACCTCGGCCGTGACCGTGGCGCGCATGGAGATGTCGATCGAAGGCCGCTCCGGGACGTTGGTCGTGACCCTGACCACGTCGTCATGCTGGCCCACCTTCATGCGCGCGGGGCGGATGATCTCCAGCTGTGCCTTGTGCGGGTCGCCGTCGACGCCATTGGTGACCTTCACGTCGAACAGGCCCTTCTGGGTCTTGTCGGCCTGCAGCTTGAGCGCGACGTCCGGGGCCGTGAAGGTCACCGGACGGGTGGCGACCTCTCCCAGGAAGCCGCTGCTGAACCCGACCCGCTCGCTGACCGGGTCCACCACGAGCACGGCCCGGACGTCGGCCGCCAGCGGCAACTCGACGATGCGTCGGTCCGGGTCGTTGGATGTGACCTTGACCAGCTTGTAGACCGGGCCGCTGAACGTCTTGCTGTCGAAATGGACGGTCAGCTCGGTCGACTCGCCTGCGCGCAACGCCTTGGTCGTGAGCTCGGGCACCGTGCAACCGCAGTCGGCGCGCACGTCCTCGATCACGAGCAATCCGGCGCCGACGTTGGTGACTTTCACCTTCGCCGTGCGCGTCTCCATCTGCTTCATCTTGCCGAAATCGAGCGACGTGGGTTCGAGTTTGATCGACTGGGCCGTGGCGACGCCGGCCACCAGCAGGGCCGGCAGCAAGAACACGATCGGCAGCAAGCGGCGCATGCGGGGACTCTCCGGTTGATGGGGTGGGGCATCCGGTCCGCTCAGCGTGGCGGACCCGGTTTGTACTCCGGTCGGGCCGGGCGGTTCCGGCGAACTCGTCCCGACAGGATGCGCCCGAACCGGTACGGTGGCAAGCGTCCGGCGTCGGTTGGCCCGGTTCCCAACCGTCCCGGATGCTGGCAGCCGGACGGCAGGCGGCCTTATCTTGCCCGCCGCGCCGCCCCGATCGGGGGCGGCTCCAGGCTGCGCCGGGGGGGGCTCTGTGACGGAAGCGGAAAGAGGCGGGCGCCTGCGCGACCTGGCCAGGATCATGGCGGACAGCTACCGGCATCTGGGCGGCCTGAACCGGCCCGGCCGGGAGGATCTGCCGTCGCCGACTACCATCGAGCGCCTGTTGGAGGATCTGCTGGCCCTGGTCTTCCCGGGCTACCACGGGGCCCCGGTGCCCCCAGGGGCGGATCTGGAGCTGCAGTTGGGGGGGCGCCTGGACGACGTGTGCCGTCGGCTGACCGGCGTCCTGGCTGACATCCTGCGCTTCTGCCACCGCCAGGGCAGTCGGTGCGAGGACCTCTGGAATCCGCCGCCGGACCCCGCCGCGGCCGTCGATCCCGGCGCGGACCGCTACACGACCGCCGCGCGACGTCTGGCCCTGGACTACCTGCAGCGGCTGCCGATGATCCGCGAGCTGGCCGCGGGCGACGTGCGGGCGGCGTTCGAGGGCGATCCTGCCGCCGGCTCCTGGGAAGAGGTGATCCTATGCTATCCGGGCGTCCTGGCCGTGACGGTGCATCGCCTGGCCCACCCGCTGCACGGACTTGGCGTGCCCCTGCTGCCGCGCATGGTCAGTGAATGGGCGCACCGGCAGACCGGCATCGACATCCATCCCGGGGCCGAGATCGGCCCGGAGTTCTTCATCGATCACGGCACCGGCGTGGTGATCGGTGAGACCACGCGCATCGGGGCGGGGGTCAAGATCTACCAGGGCGTGACCCTGGGGGCGCTCAGCTTTCCCCGCAACCCGGACGGATCGCTGGTCAAGGGCGGCCGGCGTCATCCGACCATTGGCGACGGCGTGACCATCTACGCCAGCGCCACCATCCTCGGCGGCGGGACGGAGATCGGGGCCGGCGCTGTCATCGGCGGCGGCACCTGGATCACTTCGTCGGTCCCGGCGGGGGGGCGTATCGTCAAGTGACGCATCATCAGGTGAGGCATCATGGTGACGCTTCGCCGCCAGCGTGCTAGAATCAGCGCATGATGCACCAACCGACTTTCCGCGGCTGCCCGCTCCTGCCGGCGGCCCTGTTCACGGCGATCGTGTCCCTGGCAGCGGCAACCGCAGTCGGCGCGGCGCCGGATCGGCGCGAGCCCGTCCACCCGGGCTTGACCCGGGCAGCCTTCCAGGCAGCCAAGGGAACGATCGAACCGGTCGCGGGCGCCACGGCGGCCGAGGGGCACAACGGCGCCTTCGGGGATGCCGCGGCGAACAGCGATTTCTACGATGTGCTGCGCTGCGACCTGGACCTGGCGCTCGATCCGGTCGCGCTCACGGTCGACGGTGCGGTGGCGATGGTCTTTGCCGCGCGCCGGTCGGGCCTGCGCGACATCATCTGCGACCTGCGCACGACGCTGACGGTCGCCGGCATCGACCACCTCTCCGGCAGCCTGCCCTTCGCGCACGCCGGTGACACCCTGACCATCACGCTGCCGGCTGCGCTGGCCGACGGCCAGATCGATTCGTTCACCGTCCGCTATGGCGGCCGGCCACTGCTGCCGGCGCACAACCGCGGCCTGATGTTCCGTGACCGCGTGCCTGACATCAACCGACCCTGGGAAACCGTGCCGCTCATCGCCAGCATGAGCCAGCCTGCCTACGGCCAGTCGTGGTGGCCGTGCAAGGACAAGCCGGGCGACAAGTTCCTGGTCTCGATGGCCATGACGGTGCCCGACACCCTGGTGGCCGTCTCCAACGGCACGCTGCTCGGCGTCGAGCCGGCCGGCGCGGGCCTGGCCCGCTGGCGCTGGCGGGAAGCGTATCCGATCGCGGCGTACCTGGTGTCGGTGGCCGTCGGCAACTACACGCTGCTGCGGTCCGAGTGCCTGACCACCGGCGGCACGGCCGTGCCGTTGCGCAACTGGGTGTTCCCCGAGGACGCGGTCGACGCCGCTGTCGAGTTCGCGCCGCTGTGCGAGATGATGGACCTTGCCGAGGCGCGGTTCGGGCCGTACCCGTTCGTTGGCGAGAAGTACGGACACGCCGAGTTCATCTGGCCGGGCGCGATGGAGCACCAGACGGTCACCTCGATCGGCTCGGTGGCGCTCGACGGCGACGGCTCGGGTGCCTGGCTGGTCATGCACGAGCTCGGTCACCAGTGGTTCGGCAACAGCCTGACGCCGCGCACCTGGGCCGACATCTGGCTGAACGAAGGCTTCGCCACCTACAGCGAGGCACTGTGGACCGAGCACACGGACGGCAGTGCCGCCTATCTGGCCCACATGGCCGGCTCGCGCTACGAGGCCGAATGGGAACAGCAGGGTCCGGTCCACGACCCGATGCCCGTTTTCCCGGGGCGTGTCATCTACGACAAGGGCGCCTGGATCCTGCACATGCTACGGGGGCGGATGGGCGACACGGCCTTCTTCGACCTGCTGGAGGAGTGGGGCAGCAGTGGCGGCCGTCCTGGCGGCACAGTGACCACGGAGGAGTTCATCGCGCTGGCCTCCGGTCGGGCGGGGGAGGATCTCGGGCCCTTCCTGTGGCCGTATCTGACGAGCGTGGAGCTGCCGCGGATCGACGCGCGCTTCGACGTCCAGGACGGCGACGCCGGGCCGGGCACGCGCCTGCGCGTGGCGCTTTCGCAGCACCAGCAGCCGTTGTTCGATAACATCTATCCGATCCGCGTGACGACCACCGGCGGCACGCAGGACGTGTCGCTGCGCCTGACCGGCGCCCTGGCCTCCGGCGTGTTCGAGTTCACCGCCCCGGTCAGCGAGGTCCGCCTCGATCCCGACCACTGGCTCCTGTGGCGCCTGGTGCTGGAAGGCGAAGTCGGAGAGGGCCTGCGGGTCGTTTACCCCAACCCGTCGAACGGGGATCCGGTGGTGCTGCGCTACTGGCTCGACGTCGCCGCCTCCGGCCGCCTGTCGGTGTACGATGCACGCGGGCTGCTGGTCGCTGCCCGCGACTTGACCGACGGCGTCGCGGGGCTGAACGAGCTGGAGTGGCAGGCGAACGCCGGCGACGGCTCGCGCCTGCCGAGCGGCGTCTACTGGGCGACGATGGAATTCAACGGACGCCGCTCCGTACGCAAGTTCACGCTCGTCCACTGACCGCCTTGCCAGTCAGGCCGCCGACGCCTATTGCCAGTGGGATGAGATGAACGCCGCCACCTCCGGCGTGCCGCCCTGCAGAACCAGGTAGCCGTCGTGCGGCTCGCGGTCGGTGATCTCGCCGCCGACCGGCGTCAGCATCAGGCGCCGCACCTCCGCCAGGTCGGCGGTCTGGCCAAGGGCCCAGCCCAGCTTCACGTAGGCGACCTCCGGCAGCATGTTGGCCGCCGGGATCACGCCCAGTTCCATCAGTTCCCGCCCCGTTTCGTAGACGTACATCTGCACGTAGCCCCACATCGTCTGCACCGTCATGTAGACGGCCACGCCGGCGGCGCGCGCGCGGTCCAGGGCGGGGTAGAGCGGCTTGTTGACGTGGCCCAGGCCGGTCCCGGCGATGACGATCCCGCGGTAGCCGTTGTCGACCAGCGAGTCGATGATGTCGGCCTTCATGTTCGGGTAGTAATAGACCAGCGAGACGCGGTCGTCGAAGACGGCCTTGAGGTCCACCTTTCGCTCGGCGCGGCGGCGGCGGTAGTCGTCGCGGAACGGCGTCACGCCGCCCTGGTCCACCTTGCCGAGGGGGATGTCGCTCAGGGTCCGGAACGTGGAGCGGTAGCTGCTGTGCATCTTCCGCACGCGGGTGCCGCGGTGCAGCAGCCCGTACTCGTCGCTGGTGGGCCCGAACATGCAGACCATCACCTCGGCGATGTCGCTGGTGGCGGCCGTGCGCGTGGCGTTCATCAGGTTGATGGCGGCGTCCGAACTGGGGCGGTCGCTGCTGCGCTGGCTGCCGACCATGACCACGGGCACCGGCAGGTCCTGCAGCATGAAGCTGAGCGCGGCCGCGGTGTGGTGCATGGTGTCGGTGCCGTGGCCGACGACGATGCCGGCCACGCCCTTCTCGACCTCGGCGGCGATGGCGCGGGCCGTGCCCATCCACTGCTCCGGACCCATGTTCTCGCTGAACACCCCGTAGAGCGTCTCGGTCTCCATGTTGCAGATGTCGGCCAGTTCCGGCACCGAGCCGTAGAGTTCCCCGGGACTGAAGGCGGGGATCACGGCGCCCGTGCGGTAGTCGAGCCGGCTGGCGATGGTGCCGCCGGTGCCCAGCAGCTTCACGCGCGGCTTCTTCGGGTCGTGCGGGAAGGCGCGCTCCGGGATCTGGTAGCGGGCCTCCTTGCGCCCGTGCACGGTAATCCTCTGCACCTTGTCGTGGCGCACCCCGATGTTGTAGCCGGTGTCGAGCTTCAGCACGATGTGGTCCGCGTCGGCGGTCACGCTGCGCGGCAGGATGAGTCCCGAGAAGTCGCCGCGCACCGTGTGCAGGGTGGCCACGCTCCAGACCGGCGCGCCCTGCGAGCGCAGCAGGTTCAGGGTCGGCGGGCGGTAGCCCTTGAAATCGTCGTTCTCCGTGCTCACGACCGCGCCTCCTTCAGCGTCTGACCGACCCACTGGCGCACCAGGTGTCCCGGCACGCGGCCGCGCAGGTGCGGCATCACGGCGCCCATCAGGGCATGTTCGTGCCTGGCTTCGTCGGCGGGCCAGGTCGCGCCGCCGTCGGCCAGCGCCGCCGCCACCGCCTCGTCGCACAGGCGGCGGGCCTCGCGGTCGTCCACCCGTGCCGGAACCTCGTCCTCACTGGCCCAGACCGCCTCGGGAATCACCCTGCCGGCGGCCAGATCGGCCACTGTGGCGTCCCACCAGGGGCCGGCCGCGCGCAGGCTGGCCGGCCGCGGCGTGGAGCGGTCCAGGAGCAGCGACGCCAGCTGCTGCGCGCTGAACCGCGACCCGGCGGGCAGCAGTTCCACGAGGTGCTCGAACAGGTCCCAGGCGCGATGGCGGCACAGGCGCCCCGCGAGATCCTGGCCGACTTGCAGCGCCTGCAGCTTCTCGAGGCGCTCCCACGGCCGCAGCGGCAGGCGCGCGGCGATGCCGTCGACGCGCGCGTCCGCCAGGGGAATGGGGGGCAGGTCGGTGTCGGGGTACATGCGGTCGGCACCCGGCAGGATGCGCTCGAAGCCGTTGGTGCCGTCGTCCAGGGCCTGGCGCGTCTCGTTCGGCACGCCCAGCACGGCGTCGCGGGCGCGGATCGCGATCTCGCGGGCGGCGGTCTCGACGTCGGCACGGGAACCCCAGACGACGATGACCGGCACGTCGGCCCCGGTGCCGCAGGCCTTCGCGACGCGTTCCCACTCGGAGCTCGACAGCGAAGGCGCGTTCTGCGACGACACCACGAGGTTGGGCAGCTGGTCCAGGCAGGCGATGACGCGCACGCGGTCGCTGAATTCCTTCAGGAACGAGGTGCGCGGCTGCGTGGACACCTCCAGCAGGCCCTGGAAACCGGGCAGCGGGCAGGCGCCCACCATCGCACCCTGGGCCACGGCCTGCGCGATGAACCCGCAGGCGGTGCCGCGCACCTGCGTCGAGACGTCGACCAGGCGGTCGGTGATCGACTCCACCGTCACACCGCGCTGCGCCAGCTCGCCGCGGATGCCCAGCAGCGAGCGCTGGCGGAGCGCCTCGTTGTGCGTCAGGCGGCCCACTTCGCGCAGGCTGGGCACGCCCTTGATCTCGATGCGCGTGCCGCCGGTGACGCTGACGTTGACATCCTGGCGCGCAGCGCCGGCGCCGGTGCGCACCATGCCGCCGCTGCGGGCCAGCCAGCGCAGGATCTGGCCCACGGCCATCGCCTCCTGCGGCGTGCGCATGTCCGGGTCGGTCACCGTCTCGATCAGCGGCATGCCCAGCCGGTCGGTGCGGTAGACGCGGCGATGGCCCCTGTCGCTGACCTCGCGGCAGCTGTCCTCCTCGAGGCTGATCTGCCGGATGCGCACGCTGCGGCTGCCGAACGGCACCTGGCCGTCGGTGCCGACGATGGCGGTGCGCTGGAATCCCGTCGGGATGCTGCCGTCGAGGTACTGCTTGCGCGTGATGTGCACCTCGCTGACGACGTTGCAGCCCAGGAGCATCGCCATCAGCAGGCTGCCGTCCAGCGCGACGTCATCCATCTCGAAGGGCGGCGCGTCGTCCATCTCGTAGGTGCAGACCGTCTCGCGGTCGAGCAGGTAGACGATCTCCTTGCGCGTCTTGAACTCCATCAGCGCGGTGCCGTCGTACTCGCCCATCTCCGACAGCGTCGGGCGCATGTGGCGCAGGATCTCGGCATCGTGCCGATCGCGGTGGTAGCGACCGGCCGGGCACCGGCAGAACAGCTTGCGGGCAGTGAGCAGCTGCTGGTGGATCTCCAGGCCGCAACGGAAGCCGAGGGCGGCGTAGTCGTCGTCCGTCAGCGTGCCCCAGGCGGGCAGCGGCTGCAGGAGCCAGGGATCGGACAGGCGGGTGCGGCTGGGCAGGGACACGGCGGCCAACCTTCCTGGGGGTGCGGGCACGGGCCGGCCGGCAGGTTACCTGTCCGGCCGGCGGCCGGGAAAGAGGACACCTGTCAACCGGTTGACACGCGATTACATATCGAATATGGTGAATCGTCAAACCCGTAACAAGCCGCCGGGATGGCAGTTCGCAGGGCCGTGCCGGCGCAGTCCGTTAGAGGACCTTTCCCGGAGGCGTGCCTTGCGCAAGATCAGGCGGCATTCCGAGGTTCCCGAGGCGACCATCCACCGGCTTCCGCGCTACCTGGAGAAGCTCAAGCTGCTGCAGGCGATGGGGGTCGAGGACGTCTCGAGCCGCCAGCTGGCCGAGTCGCTGGACATCAAGGCCAGCCAGCTGAGGCATGATTTCCACTACTTCGGCGGCTTCAGCCGGCCCGGCCGGCCGTACCAGGTTGGCAAGCTGGTGCCGGCGCTCGAGAAGATCATCGGCGTGTCCGAGCCCCAGCCCGTGGCGATCGTCGGCGCCGGCCACCTGGGGCAGGCGCTGGCGAACTACGGCAACCTCGAGGTGCAGGGCTTCCCGGTGCGCGGGGTCTTCGACGCGAACCCGCGGCTGGTCGGGCTCGAGATCCGCGGCCAGCCCGTGCGCGACATGGATGAACTCGAGACGGTCATCGCGAACGAGGGCATCCGCATCGCGATCCTCACCGTGCCCGCCCAGCATGCCCAGGCGGTGACCGACCGGCTGGTGAAGGCGGGGATCGTGGGCATCGTCAACTTCGCGCCCACCGACCTGAAGGTGCCCGGCACCGTGGCCGTGCGCAACGAGCGCCTGGCCGTCGGCATCATGGCGCTGAGCTTCAAGGTGAAGTGCATCCTCGAAGGCGACTGCGGGGCCGAGTAGCCGCCGCGGTCAGATCTGCCAGAGGTACTGCACCTTCATGAAGTACGTGCGCGAGGACAGGCGCCATTCGTCCCGGAGGTCGTCACCGAGGGGCGCGAACTCGGCGTAGCTGCGCGTGGAACCCACGTAGAAGATCGAGAACGGATTCAGGCGGAACGTCACCAGCGGGTCCGCGTCCCAGACGTGGCGGAAGTCGTCGTACTGTGCGACCAGCCTGACCGACCACTCGCGGGACAGCTGCAGGTTCAGGCGCGTGCGCGAGATCCAGCCCTCGAACAGGCGCTCGCCGCCACCCAGGTCGTCGCTGCGGACGTCGTTGTAGCTCTGCTCGACCAGGAGGCGATGCCAGGGCTTCAGGTTGAACCAGAAGCTGCGGTTCAGCTGGCGGCCCATGACGTCGTCGAAGCGCGCGATGCGGTGCCCGTAGCTGACCTCGGCGCCGCCGACCAGCTGCTCGGACGGCCGCACCTGGAAACCCGCCTCGCGGCTGCTGATGCCGTCGAACTGGATGCCGTGGAAGAGCTCGTTGCTCTGCATCGCCTCGACCCAGACCTGCGCCTGCGCCGCGCGGAACCAGGCGCGCAGGCCGCCCATCAGCCACTCGTCCTTGCGGACATCGGCGAAGTCCCACACCCGTCCCACCGCGATCGTCGGCTGCAGCCGCTCGAGCAGGCCCGCCTCGCGATAGAAGGTGTAGCCGGTCCAGCCGTTGAACGTCCGCTGGTCGTTGCGTGGTTCGAAACCGGATTCGGCGCGAAAGGTGGGGCTGCGCTGCCACCAGTCGGCATCGAGGTTCCAGTGGCGGCCGCTGCGTTCGACGCTGGCGTACAGGCCGTGCCCGGTGAAGAACTCGCCGTCGAAGGCCGCGGTGTGGCGGCCGCTGTCAAAGGTCCGGTCGCCGAGTTCATCCGTCAGGGCCGGGTCGTCGGGCTCGGCGGTGGTCGTGAGCAGCGCCTGCGATTCCAGCCGCCACTGGTCCGAGAGGTTCAGCCGCGTATCCAGCCCCTGTACCGCGCCGTAGCCGCCGCCCTCGTGCCAGCGTGCGGTTGCGATGAGGCCGAGGTGGGACTCGCGGCCGAGCGTATGGCGCACGCGCGACAGGAGCGACCAGCTGCGGCCGCCCTCCAGCAGGGCGCTGCCCTCGCCGAAGGGCAGGAGGAACGGTGTGGCGTCGTCCTGCGCGACCAGGGCCGCGAAGTTGGTGCGGCCGGGCCGTCCGGTGAGCTTGGCGGCAAAGAAGGGCCGGTTCAGGGCGCGCGTGTACACGGTCGTGAAGTCAGTGTTCCAGAGGTCGCTGCCTTCCTGGAAGAACGGCCGCTTCTCGGGATACGACAGGGCGAACGCCGAATTGACGTCGATCTGGGCGGCATCGCTCTCGACCTGCGAGAAGTCGGGGTTGAGCGTGGCCTCGATCGTGACCGAGGGCGTGATGCCGTAGGCAGCGCCCAGCGACGGTTCGCCCATGACCTTGCCGTCGTGCCAGAGGCCGGCTTCGCCCGCTTCGCCGACCGGTCGGCCGCCCTGCTGCGCGGCAACGAGCGCCGGCAGCACGGTCAGCCCGGTGCCAGGCCGCACGCCCGCGATGCCGGTGACCGTGCCCCACTGGCAGGGCCAGCAGTCCTGGTCGCGGTCGTAGATGCCCCACGAGTACTGGCCGCGCACCTGGCGGTGGTCGTTGCGCCAGAAGTCCACCCGCCATTCCTGCTGCTCGCGGTCGGGAAAGCGCAGGCTGCTCCAGGGAATGGCCATCTCGACCTGCCACCCCTCGTCGGTGATGCGGCCGGCGGAATGGAACAGGACGTCGTAGGTCATGTCCTCGCCGTAGCCCGCTGACCACAGGAGGTCGCCCTGGACGCCATGGGGATTGCAGGCCAGCTCGAAAGCCAGTGCCTGGTCGCCGAAAGTATCGAGGGCCAGGATGACGTAGTCGTCGTTCCAGATGCGATCCCGTTCGCTGAAGGAGGCGCGCACCTCGGCCGGGTCGGCCCAGCAGATGAAGGCGGCGTAGAGGTGGTCGTCGTCCCAGGTGAGCATGGCTTCGGTCGGGTGCGGGGGCCGCACCTGGTCGCCGGGCGCATGCTCGACGAAGTTCCGGGCCCGCGGCAAGTCCTGCCAGCCGAGGTCGTCCAGAACGCCGTCGACGGCGATAGGGCCCGCGGCGCGCCGCGTCTCCAGGCGCGGGTGTCGCTCGGGCTGCCACGGGCCGGACGGCGACGCGGCCACGGCGGGAGCCGCGGCCAGGACCACGGTCAACAGCGCCAGAAGCGTGACCAGGGGCGTGAATCCGGCCGGATGGGCCGTCGACGCGACGGCGGCGCTCGGCGCGAGGCGATCAGGGGTGGACACGGGCTGGTCTCCGTCTCGGCGGGGTGTGGTCGGTGACCGCACTGGTACGGAGGGGCCGCGCCAAGGTTGCCCGGGCATCCCGCCGGAACGGTCACTTCGGCATGGCCGGCCCCCGGTGGCTGCCCCTACAATCGCCGCCGACCCGCGATCGTCAAGCGCAGCCCCGGAGGATGTCCATGCCCGCCACCGCCGCCCGCCTGCTCGCCCAGCTCGAGTCGCAGCGCCTGGAATTCGGCCCCGCCAGTGCCCGCCGGCGCCGGCAGTTGTTGGCGGCGGCCGGGCGAGCCTCGTTCCGCAGCGCCGGCGACCTGCTGCGGTTCCACGAACTGCTTTGCTTCAGCCGGGCCTACCCGGACAACGCGACGGTGCTGGCGCTGGTCGAGCGCCTGCTGCGCGGGTTCGCCCGCCGCGCCGACCTGCGACGTTTCCGCGCGGACCTGGCCGACTCGGGCGTGGCCGGAACCGACATCCACTACCGGTTCTACGCGACGATGGCCCGCTGGGCGGCCGCGCGCTGGCCGGACCGGTTGCGCCTGGACTGGGAGTCCTGCGATGGCGAGCGCCTGCAGGGCGTGCTGCCGCTGCTGGCCACCTGGAGCGAGACGCCGGCCCTGGACGAGTTGGGCTTCGAGGCGAAGGAGTGGCTGGAGCGGCTGAAGGGACCGCGCGAGGCCGACGGCGCCTTCCTGGCCGAGCGCCTGGGCCGGCTGGGACTGGGCACGATCGCGCATGAGTACCTGTACGAGCAGCTGGACCTGTGGCAGGTGCTCGCGGGGGGACCGGGCGGTCCGTCGCGGACGCTGGCGCGCCTGGAGGCTTCGCCCGTCCACTGGCAGGCGGCGGCACCGGACAGCCGGCGTCCCGACCTGCCCGCCGAGCTGGCTCGCCCACCGCGCGCGGTGCGCCGCGCAGGCCCAACGGTCGGCCGCGCCGTGGTCGACCTGGCGCGCGAGGCGATGATCACGCGCAGCCGCGACCTGGACGCCTTCGCCTGGGCCGACCCGCGCGACGTCCTGCTGGTCGACGACGGCGACGGCTTGCGGTTCGCGCTGGTCGGCATGGTCCCCGAGCGCCGCCTCCTGTTCGAGGCCGTGTACGGCTACCTGATCCTGCGCAACGGCGTGCCCGTCGGCTACGGTGTGGTCAGCGCGCTGTTCGGTTCGATCGAGGTGGCGTTCAACCTGTTCGAGTCGTTTCGCGGGGCCGAGGCTGGGCATCTCTACGCACGCCTGTTGGCCGGCCTGTTGCGCGTGTTCGAGGCGGATACCTTCACGGTCTACCCGTACCAGCTGGGCGGCGATGGCAACGAGGAGGGGTTGCGCACCGGCGCCTGGTGGTTCTACCAGAAGCTGGGCTTCCGTTCACGCGACCGCGCCATCCTGAAGCTGATGCGCGCCGAGCTGGCACTGATGAAGCGGCGGCCCGGCCATCGCACGCGCCCGGCGGTGCTGCGCCGCCTGGTCGAGGGCAACGTCTACCTCGACCGCGGGACCCCGCGCGAGGACATCATCGGGCGGCTGACGTTGGCCGAGGCGGGACTGAAGGTCTCAACGTATCTGGCGCGACGCTTCGGCGCGCGGCGCGACCTGGCCGGGCCGGCCTGCGCACGCGAAGCCCGCCTGCGGCTGGGCGAGCCGGCGGCGGTGCCGCGCGCCGCGGGTGAGCGCCTGGCCTGGGAGCGGTGGGGGCCGCTGGTGCTGCTGCTGCCGGGGCTGGACCGGTGGACGCGCGCGCAGAAACGCGCGTTGTCGGCGGTCGTGCGCGCCAAGGGCGGCCGCAGCGAACGCGAGTTCGTCGCCCGCTTCGACCGGCACCCGGCGCTGCGTACGGCGCTGGTGCGCCTGTCGCGGTCCTGAGGCGCCCAGTGGCGGCCTACCAGCGGATCAGATTGGCGCCCCAGGTGAAGCCCGAGCCGAACGCGACGGTGACGACCAGGTCGCCGCTGGCGAGCCGTCCTTCGCGCACGGCCTCGGCCAGGGCGATCGGGATGGAAGCCGCGGTCGTGTTGCCGTAGCGGGCGATGTTGCTGAAGACGCGCTCCGGCTGCACGCCTAGGCGCGCGGTGACGGCGTCGGTGATGCGCTGGTTCGCCTGGTGGGGGATGAACAGGGCCACGTCGTCCGGCGTGACACCGCCCTTGCGCAGCACCTCGGCGATCGCCTCGGCGAACCTGCGCGTGGCGTGCTGGAACACCAGCTTGCCGTTCATGTACGGGAAGTGGCGGCCTTCGGCGATCATCGCGGGCGTGATGCGTCCGGTGGCCGTGGCCACCGGCGCCTCGGCGAACAGTTCGCGCGCGTAGCGGCCCTGGCTGTGCAGGACGCTGGCCAGGATGCCACGGTTCCCTTCGCGTGCCTGCACCACGGCGGCGCCGGCGCCGTCGCCGAACAGGACGGCGACGTCGCGTCCCCGATCAGTCAGGTCCAGGGCCGTCGACTGGATCTCGCCGCCCACCACCAGCACCGTGCGCGCCAGTCCCGAGCGGATGAAGCCGTCGGCCGCAGCCAGGCCGTACACGAAGCCCGTGCACTGGTTGCGGATGTCCATCGCGCCGGCGGTGCCCAGCCCCAGCAGGTGTTCCAGGAAGACGCCGTTGCCCGGGAAGAACACGTCGGGATTGAGCGTGGCGTAGATCACCTGCTCGACGTCGCCGGGCGCGATGCCCGCCGCGGCGATGGCCTCGCGTGCGGCGTGGGCGCCCATCTCGGCGCCGGTGATCTCGGTGTTGCCCTCGGCGTCCCGCGTCAGCCAGCGGCGCTCGCGGATGCCGCTGCGTTCGGTGATCCAGGCGTCGGAGGTGTCGATGCGGGCGGCCAGGTCATCGTTCGTGACGACCCGCGACGGCACCCAGAAACCGGTGCCCGTGATGGCGGCGCGCAACACGCGGTTACCGGTGCGCCGGGATGGCGTCCGGCAGGCGGACACGGTTCTGGTCGATGAACGCCTGCGCATCCTCGCGCGTGGCGAAGTAGCCGATCTGCACGCGGTAGACCAGGCCGCCGCCAGCCTTGTTTCCGACACGGACGCTGGCGTCCCAGTTGTACTTCCGCAGGCGGTCGGCTTCCTTCTGCGCGTTCCCGGTGTCGCCGAACGAGCCGACCTGCACCAGATAGGGCCCACGAGGCTGCGGGACCACGCGCGGCGGAAGGGCACCGGTCGGCTCGGGCTTCGAAGCTTCCTCGGTCTCGACGCGGGATTCCGCAGCGCGCGCCGTGGTGGATTCGGTCGCTGGCGCGGCAGCGACCGGCTCGACGGCGTCCCGCTCGCCGGCCGGGGTCTCGGCAGCCGCCGAAGCGCCTTCGCGCGGGACGGCTGTTCCGCTGGCGGGCCGCCCCGCCGCTGCGCCGGCTTCGGTCCCGGCGAGCGGCCGGGGGACGGTGATCTCCAGAGGCGCGTTGTCGGCGCCGCCCAGGTCGCCGCCGGCCACCGGCTCCTCGGGCGTCAATTGCAGGCCCTGCTCCGCGATCTCGACGTCACCGGAAACGGGCTCGCCGCCGCCTTCAGGTGCGGTGACCACGGTACGGTTCTCGCCCAGTCCCGTGGGCATCGGGCCGCTGCCTCCGGAACGGAAGAGCGCGACGGCGCCGGCAACACAGACGAGGATGGCCAGCCACATGATGCGCGGCATGCCACCCTTGCCGCCGCGCGTGGCGCGACGGCGGCGACGAACAGTGGGCTTCTTCTCGGCGGATTCGGTCGTCATGCCTCCAGCATCCTTTCCGGAGCGCTTCCCGGCGGCCGTCACGGTCGGGCGGATCCCGGGCCGGGCGATGCTGCCATCCTAGACCCGGCACGTCCAGCGATCAACACCATACCCGCGTGCGGCGTTCCGCGGGGCCGTGCAAGCGGCGGGCCGCCTGAGCCGGGTGTCCTTGCCGCAGCCCCTGCCGGACGGTATCCTCCACCTTAAGGTCTCACGCGAAGGCACCGGGCTCCACCGGGAAGGTAACATGGCGTTGCATGGCGGCACGGCGCCCCGGCCGGGGGCGTTCATCTTCGACCTGGACGGGACACTGGTCGACTCGCGGCAGGACATTGCTGCGGCGGCGAACGTAGCGCGCGCGGCGGTCGGGCTCGGCCCGCTGGGTGAGCCCGTGTTGCGGGCCTACGTGGGCGACGGCGTCGCCCTCCTGCTGCGGCGCGCCCTCGGTCACGACGCCGCCGCCGGATCGCTGGCGGAGGAACGGGACCCGCGCCTGGCCCCGGCGCTGGCGGCCTACCTGGACCATTACGGCCGGCACCTGCTGGACCACACGCGACCGTACGCTGGCGTGCCGGAGATGCTGGCTCGGCTGCCGTGCGTGCCGCTGGCGGTGGCCACCAACAAGCCGGGCGGTTTCAGCCGCACGATCCTGGCCGGGCTTGGGCTGGCCGGGTGCTTCCGGGTGGTCATCGGCAGCGACGAAGTGCCCGCGCGCAAGCCTGACCCCGCGCACCTGAGGGCCTGCCTGGCCGGTCTGGACGTGGCGCCGGCTGCGGTCGTGGTCGTCGGCGACAGCCGCAACGACATCCTCGCCGCACAGGCGCTGGGCGCGGTGGCCGTGGCCTGCGCGTGGGGACTGGAGCCCGCGGCCGACCTGCGCGCCCTGGGCCCGGACCACCTGCTGGAATCGCCGCTGGAACTGGCGGCGTTGTATGCGACCGGCGACGCCGGTGCGCCGGAGGCATCGACATGACCACGCGGATCCCGCCCCTTCAACCGTGGCCCCTGTCGCGGCTGCTGGCCCGCATCGCGCACGAATGGGCGCGAGACAAGGCGGTCTTCGGCCTGGCCGGCCGGCGGTTCTGGAAGCCCGAGCCTGGCCTGGACCTCTCCTGCACGGTGGCGGGCCGTCGTGTGGCCACGCCGGTGGGCCCGGCCGCGGGTCCGCACACCCAGCTGGCGCAGAACCTGGTGCTGGGCTGGCTGGCCGGTGCGCGGACGTTCGAGCTGAAGACCGTGCAGATCCTCGACGAGCTGGACATCCCGCGCCCGTGCATCGACATGGAACACGAGGGCTACAACGTCGAGTGGAGCCAGGAACTGACGCTGGGGCAATCGCTGGACGAGTACGTCAAGGGTTGGCTGCTGCTGGCGGTGCTGCGCGCATGGGAGCCGCTGCGCGGCGCGCTGGGCGAGCCGGGCGACCATGCCTTCGAACTTTCCGTCGGCTACGACCTGGCCGGGCTCAGGCACGAGCGCATGGCGGCATTCATCGACGGCCTGGCCGACGCCGGTCCGCGGCTCGACGCGCTGCGCGCGCAGGTCGGCGGTCCGTTTGCGCACCTGCGCGACGTCGCGGCCGACCCGCGCCTCGTGCGCACGGCGACGCTCAGCACCTTCCACGGCTGTCCGCCCGACGAGATCGAGGGCATCGTCGAACACCTGATGACGCGCCACGGACTGGACGTGACGGTGAAGCTCAACCCGACGCTGCTGGGGCGCGACACGGTTGCGGACATCCTGCACGACCGGCTGGGCTACCGCGAGGTGCCGCTGGATCCGGAGGCCTTCGCCGGCGACCTGCATTGGGAGCGGGCGCTGGCGATGGTCGACCGCCTCGAGGCGATCGGCCGGCGCGAAGGCCGCGAGTTCGGCTTGAAGCTGACCAACACGCTGGTTGTCCGGAACCATCGGGGCTTGATGCCCGGCGAACGCATGTACCTCAGCGGCGCGCCGCTGCACGTGCTGGCCATCACGCTGCTGGACCGGCTGGATGCCGCCCTGCCCGGGCGCTTGCGGCTGGGCGCGCGCGAGGCCGGGATCCCGGTCGCCTTCAGCGCGGGAGTGGACAAGGACAACCTGGCCGACACCGTGGGGCTGGGGCTGCTGCCGGTGACCTCCTGCAGCGACCTGCTGCGGCCGGGCGGCTACGGTCGCCTGGCGCAGGGGCTACGCGCGCTGGCCCGGCGGATGAAGTCGGCGAAGGCAGCCGACCTGGCGGCCTGGCGCGACCACTGCGAGCGCCAGGCGCAGGCCGCCGGCCACGCCGGGTCGGTGGCCGCGGCCGCGTCGCGGCTGGCCACGGCCGACGGCTGCGCGCGCTACGGGCGCGAGGCTGTGCAGGAGCCGCTGCGCGCGGTCGACCATGACCTGGAGATATTCGACTGTCTGGCCTGCTCGAACTGCGTGACCGTGTGCCCGAACAACGCCTTCCTGGCCGTGCCGACCGGCGTGCACCCGCCGCTCCGGTCGCGCTCGCAGTACCTGGTGCTGGCCGAGCTCTGCAACGAGTGCGGAAACTGCACCACCTTCTGCCCCGAGCGCGGCGCGCCGTGGCAGGTCAAGCCGCGGCTCTACACCGATGCCGCGGCCTGGGAAGCGCGGGGACGCGACGGCTGGCTGGCGGGCGCGCCCGAGGGGGCCGTGGGCGACCCGGCCGCCACGGTCGCGGCGCTCACCGCGGGTCTGGGCTGGTTGCGCGGTGACGGCGATGCCTGACGTGCCCCACCTGGCCACCGGGAGGCCCGCCGAGGGTGGGCAACTGATCCTCGAGCGCCGGTCCCGCGTCGTGGGCCCGCTGCTTCCGGCGCGGACGGGTCACCTGGTCGATTTCGGCTGCGGCAACGGTGCGCAGACGCTCCGGTTCCTCGACCACTTCGACGCGATCACGGGCGTCGATGTGGTGGTCGAGCAGCTGGATGCCTTTGCACGGGAATGCCTGCGGCTGGGCGTGGGGGAACAGGTACGCGGGGTGCTCGCGGACGGGACCGTCCTGCCCCTGCCCGACGGCTGCGCGGACGTCGTCACCTCGTTCACCGTGCTCGAACATGTCGCCGACGAGCGGCAGGCGCTGCGCGAACTGCGCCGCGTGCTCAGGCCCGGCGGCCTGCTGGTGGTCACGGTGCCGAACCGCTGGTGGCTGTTCGAGACGCACGGCTGCAACCTGCCGCTGCTGTCGTGGAACCGCGTGCCGCTGGTCAGCTGGTGGCCGAAGCGCCTGCACGACCGCTGGGCGCGGGCGCGGATCTACCGTCGCCGCGAGATCGTCGCGCTGCTGCGCGAGTGCGGGTTCGAGCCCGAGTATGTGACGCGGCTGACCGCGCCGCTCGATGTGCTACCCGACGGCGGGTTGCGCCGCTGGCTGCGCCGCTCGCTGTTCCGCGATGATCGCGCGCGTCGGCCGTGGTTGGCGACCGAGATCCTCGTCGCAGCCCGCTAGCGGATCAGCGACACCTTGGCTGATCGCACCGCCTGCCCGGCGCCCAGCCGCAGCAGGTACGTGCCGGAGGCGGCATCACGCCCCTGGTCATCCCGGCCGTCCCAGACCAGTTCGTGCGCGCCGGCGTCGTAGGTGCCGGCGGCCAACCGGCGCACACGCGCGCCACCGGCGTCATGCAGGTCCAGAACCACGGCGCCGGCAGCCGGCAGGCTGAAGCGGACGACGGCGCGGGGGTTGCAGGGGTTGGGGCGGGCGCCCTCGAGCACCACGTGCGCCGGAAGGCCCGGCAGGGGCGCCCCGCTGGTGGAGAGGATCACCGAGAAGTCATCCGTGCGGGCGGTCGACACGTTACCGAACGCGTCACGGCAGGTCACCATGGCATGAAGCCCGCCGGAAGATATCTCCGGCGCCTCCCAGACCCAGGTGGCATCGGCGAAATCGGCCAGGTAGTCGATCGTTGCCAGCGGTGTTGTTCCGTCGTTGACCTGCGCGGTGAAATCGTCCGCCGTCGTTCCGGGATGGCCGTCGAAGGTCGTCCAGTGGAACGTCACGCTCTGGCCGCCCTGCACCAGCAGGTGCGCCGGCAGGGGATCCAGCACCAGTTCCGGCGCCACGGTGTCGAGGATCGCCGGCGGACTGGTGCCGACGCCGACGGCGGCCGGGGCGGCGCCCGCCGGCAGCAGGAGGCCGCACGCCAAGATCAGCCTGGTACAGGCCGCGTGCGCCGCGAGCGGGTGCCTGGGGCGGGGTCGATCCTGTTGCATGCCTCACCCGGGGTCGTTTGTGGCGTTGGCGCGACCGATGCAGTCCGGCTTGCGTGATCATACCATGAACCTGTCCAAATGACAATATCAGGTCGACCGAGAACCTCAATCCCTTGGCGGGCCAGCAAGTTCGGTCGCCAGTCGGTCCAGGCGATACCCGGCCCGGGCTGCGGCGTCCAACGCCAGGGCACGGGCATCCAGCAAGGTCACCAGTTGAGGCACCGGGAGCGGTGCCCCAGCCGGCGGGAATGCCGCGAGCGCGGGCTGCGGCGGCCGGACCGCCGACGCCAGCGCCTCGACCATCATCGTCTGCAGGAGAGCTTCCATCTCCTCCTTGCCGAACCATCTCTGGCCGTCGTGCAGATTCACACCCGCCGCGCGCGCGAAGTCGGGGCGCGCCATGGCGCCGGAAAGCCAGTCGACACGCCCGGTGGCCAGGGCGCGCACCGCATCATCGGCCTGCGCCAGCGCCCAGGCCAGGTGTGCGTCCCGTTCCGCCTGGAAGGTGTGCCCGGACCAGTCACGCAGTGCGGCCGCCACGTCTTCGGCGACAAGGTCGGCGTCGCCCGGCGGTACGGGCGCGCGCACGGTGCCGCCCACTCCACCGGGATCGCGGACCCGACGGAGCACTGCGGCCAGGAACGCGATCTCGAGCGTCCGGCTGCCGGGCAGGCCACGGGTCCAGCCGGAAAGGTCTCCGCGCGTGCGCGCGCCGAGCTTCGGGTCCGCGGCGGCGGCGGCCAGGCGCACCGGGAGCGTGCGCAGGGATCGGGCAAGGTCGGCCAGGTCCGGCGGCAGGCCGGCCAGGACTCCGGGTTCGGTGTCCGTCTCCGGCGGTGCAGGCTCTCCGGACGTCCGGTCGCTGAGGTCAGGTGCGACCGGCAGGACGGCAGCCTCCAGCCAGGAGAGGATCGCGGGCGCGTACCAGGTTCGCATCTCCGCCAGTTCGCCCTCGAGCTGCAGTCGGCGCCGCGCGCGGCCCAGGTCCGGCGTGCCGCCGCCCCGCAGCTGGGCGGCCAGACGCGACCAGGTGCCGTCGGTGTCGTGTACGAGGCGCCAGTCCACCAGTGCACGCGCCTGGTAGCCGTGCAGCGTCACATGCAGTCCGTCGCGCGCAAGTTCCTCACCGGTGCGTAGGTACTCGCAGCCGTCCAGATGGTCGCGGTACACGTGCCAGGAGCCGGGCGAGGTGTCGAGAGCCATCGCCTCGACCAGGGAGCGGCGCACGTGATGAGGCTGCTCGGCGCTGGCCGTGTTGAAGGGCGCGGACACCCGCAGCCGGCCGCTGGTGCGCTCGTAGCTGTTGTTGAAGACGATCAGCGCCTTGTCCCCGGCGCCGCGGTTGGCGTAGGCGAAGACGTTCTCGTCGACCCAGCCGCCGTCGCCCTCCAGGTCGAACAACGCGAAGTTCTCGGCACCGGAGAAGACCCCGCGGCGGCGCATGAGCGGGAAGATGTCGCGCTCGTGACGGCGGACCAGGTCCTCGTCGACCTGTTCGTCCCAGTAGGCACGCCGGTACTCCATGCCGTACTTCTCGGTGAAGCCCTCGATCTGGCCGTGCCCGATCATCGGCAGGCCCGGCAGCGTCACCATCATCAGCATGCAGCCGAAGTACTTGTCGCCCTTGCCGAACTGCTCGATGGCGGTACGTTCGTCCGGATTGTTCATGAAGTTGACGAAACGCTGCAGGACGGCAGGGCTGAACTCGAGCACGTTCTTGAGCGTTTGCCGGTACTTCGCGTTGTCTTCCATCTTCAGCATGTTCATGAACGCGCTGTTGTACACGCGATGCATGCCCAGCGTGCGCACGAAGTAGCCTTCCATCAGCCAGAACGCCTCGGCCAGCAGGAGCGTGTCGGGCGCTTCCCGGGCCACGCGGTCGACCACCTCACGCCAGAACTCCACCGGCATGGCGGCATCGAACTGCTCGCGCGTCAGGCCGTGCTCGGCGCGCGAGGGGATGGCGCCCGCATCGCCGGGGGCCGGGAACCACAGGCGCTGGTAGTGCTTCTTGGCCAGCGTCATCGCCGCGTCGAAGCGGATGATCGGGAAGCGGCGCGCCACGTCGAGGATGACGCGGATGACGGCCTCTCGCACGTCGGCGCGCAGGAAATCGAGCTGGGCGGTGTCGTTCCACGGCATGCTGGTGCCGTCGTTGCCGTGGTAGATGTACCGCGCCTGCCCCGAGTGATCGTCGAGACGCTGGAAGACCACCGCGGCGTCCGTGCGGTTCCAGTAGCCTTCCTCGATGCGCACGCCCACGCCCGGCGTGTCGCAGAGGTTCCCGCCGTCGAACCGATAGGCCGGGTACGGCGGCTGCGGCAACTGCAGGAAGTACTCGGGATGCTCGACCACCCAGGTGCTGTCGATGCCCATGTGGTTGGGCACCATGTCGCTGGCCAGGCGGAGGCCGCGGCGGCCGGCGCGCTCGCTGAGGTCGCGCCAGGCATCCTCGCCGCCCAGCTCGTCGGCGATGCGGTAGTCGTGCAGGGCGTAGGCGCTGGCGGCGGCGTCGGGATTGCCCATGTACTGCTTGATGCGCGCCGAGGCCCGCGAGCGTTCCCAGAGCCCGATCAGCCACAGGCCGTTGATGCCCCAGGCGGCCAGGCGGTCGAGCTCCTGGTCGGGGATCTGGTCCAGCCTCGTGACCGGGTGCCCGTGACGCTTGCCGATCTGGTCGAGCCAGACGTGCACCGACTTGGCGATCAGCACGACGTTGGCCATCCACTCGGCGTCGCGGCTGAACGCCTCCGGCTCGGGCTGGCCGTCCCGCCAGCCGGCGCGGCCGGGGCCGAACTCGAGCACCGGCGCCGGCCCACCCGGGCCGGGCGCGCGGCGCAGGTCGATCTCCTTCAGCACGTCGAGGGCCAGCTGCAGGTCGCGCAGCAGGTCCTCCGGCAGCAGGTGGGCCCAGCGCTCGCGGATCCAGGCCAGCTGGCCGTACAGCGAGTCCGGGCTGGCCAGCAGCGGGGCCCGCAGGAGCTGCAGCAGCGGCACGCCCTCGCCGCCGGGCGCCTCGTGGTCGGCGAGGTACGCCTCGAAGCCGGTCACGAACGGCACGTACGAGACACGCTCGCGCAGCGTGTCGTCGGCGAACAGCGGCGACGCTTCGGCCGCGGCCGGATTGCCGACGTTCAGGTGCAGCAGCAGCAACTCGACGGTGGCACGGTCGCGCCCGCGCAGCGAGCCGAAGACCAGGTCCAGGTACCGGTCCGGGTGGCGGCGCCCGGCCCGCACGTCGAGCGGCGGGTAGAGGCCGGTGAACGCGCGCAGCACACCCTCGACGCCGTCCTCGCCCAGGCGCCGCGCGGCCCAGTCCCGACCGCGGTCGAGGCTGCCCGGGTTCTCGACCTCGAAGTAGCGGACGGCGACGTGCCGCAGGACCTGGTTCAGCGTCCGCAGCGCCAGCAGTACCTCCGCGGGCGGCCCTGCCGTGCGTTCGCGGGCCAGGCGGTCGGCCAGGCGCCGGATCTCCCAGGCGGGCTCGGCCGGGGCCGCGGGCAGGCCCGGTGGCAGCAGCGAGTCGACGGCGAACCGGTCCCAGGCCTCGGCGGACAGGGGGAACGCGAACACGAACCAGTCGTGGTGGTCGGGTGGCGTCGGGCCGGGTACCATGGCGTCGGGAGTGCCTTTCCTGCTTGATTCGGGCGGCGGGACGCACCCATTATCAGGCTCGCCCGCGAAATGACAAGCCCGGTCTGCGCGGCAGCGCCTCGATCCGGCTCCGCGACCCCGAAGGAGACCCGTTGAAGAAGACGATCCGCATCGCCAACGCCGGTGGCTACTGGGGCGACGACCTGGATGCCCTGCGCCGGCAGCTGACCGGCGGCCCGCTGGACTACGTGACGATGGACTTCCTGGCCGAGATCACGATGTCGATCCTGCGCAAGCAGCAGCTGAAGAACCCCGAACTGGGCTACGCGCGCGATTTCGTGACGCAGCTGGAGACCTGCCTGCCCATCATCGCCGAGACGGGCGTCAAGGTGATCACCAACGCCGGCGGGATCAATCCGGCGGGGCTCGGCCGCCGCATCCGGGCGATGGTGCGCGAGCGGGGGCTGTCGCTCAAGGTGGGCGTCGTGCAGGGCGACGACATCGCCGGGCGCCTGGACGAGCTGGGTGCGGCCGGCGAGGCGTTCACGAACATGGAGACCGGCGCGCCGTTCGCGCCGGTGCGCGACCGCGTCATCGCCGCCAACGTCTACCTGGGGGCCGAGCCGGTGGTGGCCGCCCTGGCCGAGGGCTGCGACATCGTGGTCACCGGCCGCGTCACCGACACGGGCATCACGCTGGCGCCCATGATCCACGAGTTCGGCTGGGCCATGGACGACTGGGACCGCCTGGCCGCCGGCATCGTGGCCGGGCACATCATCGAATGCGGCGCGCAGGCCAGCGGCGGCAACCTCACCGACTGGCACGAGGTGCGCAGCTTCCGCGACATCGGCTACCCCATCATCGAGATGGCGGCCGACGGCACCTTTGTCGTCACCAAGCACAAGCGGACCGGCGGCCTGGTCAGCGTCAAGACCGTGAAGGAGCAGCTCGTCTACGAGATGGGTGATCCCGGGCAGTACATCTCGCCGGACGGCGTGGCGTACTTCGACACGATCGAGGTGCGCGAGCTGGGCCGGGATCGCGTGGCGGTCAGCGGCGTGCGCGGCGGTCCGGCACCCGAGCGCTTCAAGGTCTCCATGGCCTACGAGGACGGCTGGAAGGCCGAGGGCGAGGTGCTGCTGAGCGGGCCGGACGTGCGGGCCAAGGCGAAGGTGGTCACGGACGTCTTCTGGCGGAAGGCCGGGCACCGCTTCGCGAAGACGCACACGGCGCTGGTCGGCGCCGGCGGCATCTGGCCGCCGCAGATCGCGCACGGCGAGCCGGACGGGATCTACCTGCGCTTCGGGGCCGCCGACCCTGATCCCGCGAAACTGGAGGACTTCGCCAAGGCGCTGCCGGCGCTGATCCTGGCCGGACCGTCGGGCATGGCGGTGTCGACGCGCGGCCGGCCGCGCGCCCAGCAGGTCGTGGCGTACTGGCCGGCACTGCTGAGGCGCGACCGCGTCGCGGCCGAAGTGGCGGTGCTGGTACCCGACGGCGACGAAACGTGGCGGCGCATCGAGTTCCCGGTCCGCGGGGACGGAGGGGAGCCGGCCCGCAGCGGCATCCGTCCGCGTTCCCTGCCGCGTGCGCAGCCCAAGGGAGCGCTGCGCACGGTGACGCTGCGCCGGCTGGCCTACGCGCGCAGTGGCGACAAGGGCGACACCTCGAACATCGGCCTGCTGGCGCGATCGCCGCGAATCTACGAGTGGCTGGCCGGGTACCTGACGGCGGCGCGCGTGAAGCGGTTCTTCGGGCCGATGGTCAGGGGCCCGGTCACGCGCCACCGGCTGGACAACCTCGAGGGGTTCAACTTCCTGCTCGAGGGCGCGCTTGGCGGCGGCGGCACGACCAGCCTGCTGGTCGACCCGCAGGGCAAGACCCTGAGCCAGGCGCTGCTGCAGATGGAAGTGCAGGTGCCCGCCTCGCTGCTGCGCGGGCTGGACTGAGGAGCGCGATGACGCCGCAGCCCTGGATCTTCCTGCTGGTGCTGGCCGGGCTGGTGGCCTTCGGCATCTGGGCCTGGCTGCAGGACCAGAAGCGGCAGGAGGCGATCCGGGCGTGGGCCTTCGCGCGCGGCTGGCGCGTGTGGCCCGGCGGCGAGGGCGGACCGCTGCATGAGCACCCGGCGCTGGCGCTCCTGCAGCGGGGCCATTCGCGGCGGTGCGGATGCCTGGTGCGGGGTGAACTGGACGGGCAGCCGCTGGCCCTGTTCGACTACCGCTACGTGACCGGCCAGGGGAAGAACCGGACCACGCACCGTTACGGCGTGGCGGTCCTGGATCTGCCGTTCCCGGTGCGTCCGCTGCGCATCCGGCCCGAGCACGCATTCGACAAGGTGGGGGAGTTCCTCGGGCATGACGACATCGACTTCGAGTCGGCCGAGTTCAGCGCCCGTTTCCACGTGTCGGCGGACGACCGCAAGTGGGCCTACGACGTCATCGATACGCGGATGATGGCGTTCCTGCTGGAGGCACCGGCCTCCATGGCGCTGGAAATGGGCAGCCACGAGATCGCGGTCTTCCGGCGTGGCTACGCCGGGGTACCGCACTACGAGCAGGCCGTGAGGCTGCTGCAGGGCGTGCGCGAGCACATCCCTGCGTTCGTCGTGCGCCAGCAGAAGGGAGAATCGACATGAGCGCCTGGGTGTTCCTGATCCCGCCTGCCCTGGTGCTCGGCTGGTTCATCCTGACCTACAACGCGATGGTGAGGTTGCGCCAGCAGGTGGACGAGTCGTGGTCCGGCATCGATACCGAACTGCGCCGTCGCTACGACCTGATCCCGAACCTGGTCGACGCGGTGAAGGGCTACGCGGCGCACGAGAGCCGCGTCCTGGAAGCGGTGGTCAGGGCGCGGGACCGCGCCGCGACCTCCGGCGGCACGCCCGGCGAGCAGGCGGTCCAGGAACGGGAACTCACCGCCAGCGTCGACCGCCTGCTGGCGGTCGCGGAGGGCTATCCGGACCTGAAGGCCAGCGCGCACTTCCTGCAGCTGCAGCACGAGCTGGCCAACACCGAGGATCGCATCCAGGCCGCCCGTCGCTTCTTCAATGCGAACGTGCGCGACCTCAACACGCGGGTGGCGGTGTTCCCCAGCAACCTCGTGGCCTCCATGGCCGGCTTCGGTGCGGTCGAGTTCTTCGAGGTCGAGAAGGCCGCTGTCCGCCAGGCCGTCGACGTCACCTTCATAGACTAAAGATTTTACTCATTACATCGCCCGTACGGCCGATCCTTACGATTGCACGGATGGTCCGCCGCGGAGCCTGCCGGGTTCCCGAGCAACGCCGTGCGCACCTTGGACGCCCGGGCCGGCGAGGATGATGACCGTGGACAGCGACAGGGACCTGCGGAACCGCCTGGCCGAACTCGAGCGGAACCTGGCTCTCGAGATGGCCGCCCGCCAGGACGCCGAGGCCCTGGTCCGGCATGCCGTCGCCGCGAAGCAGCAGTTCCTGGCGAACATGAGCCATGAGCTGCGCACGCCGCTCAACGGGCTGGTCGCGGCTTCCGAACTGGCCCAGCAGCTGGAGCTGGACACGGCGGCGCAGGGCTATCTGGACATCATCCACCGGTCAGCGCTTGGCATGGTGCAACTGGTGGAATGCGTCCTGGATGCCGCGCTGCTGGATGCCGGCCGGCTCGAACTCAATTCGGGGTCCTTCGACGCGCGCGCGGCCCTGGCCGACGCCGTGGCGTGCTACGGGCCCGCGGCCGCCTGCAAGGGCCTGGCGCTGTCCCTGACCGGCGAGGAGGGGCCACCGCTGATGGTCGTGGGCGACCGGTTGCGCTTCGGCCAGGTCGTGGCGCATCTGGTCGATAACGCCGTGAAGTTCACGGACACTGGCGCGGTGGACGTCTCGCTGCATGTGACGGCCGGACCGGGTGGAACCTGCGACCTGACCATCAGTGTGCGCGACAGCGGCCCGGGCGTGCGGCCGGAGGACCTCGAGCGCATCTTCGCGCTGTTCGCACAGGCGGACGCCAGCGCCTCCCGCGCGCACGGGGGCACCGGGCTCGGGCTCTGCCTGTGCCAGGGGCTGGCGCGGCTGATGGGCGGTGCGCTGGGCGTCTCCAGCGTTTACGGCAAGGGCGCGGCCTTCCACTTCCGGGTGGAGCTGCCGGTGGGCGGACCGGCTGTCACCGATCGCGTCGCGGTGCACGGAGCCGCCGAGCCGGTTCGGCGTTCCGACGGCGACGGCGCCATCGTCCTTCTGGTCGAGGACAACCCCGTCAACTGCGCGCTTGCCGAACGCATCCTCGCGCGCGCGGGGTGCCGCGTCGACGTCGCGGGCAACGGGGCGGAAGCCGTCCTGCTGGCAAGGGAACGCAGCTACGACATCATCTTCATGGACCTGCAGATGCCGGTCATGGACGGGTTGCAGGCCGCGCAGGTCATCCGCCGGCAGGAGGGCGATGGACCGCGCGTGCCGATCGTCGCGCTGACGGCCAATGCCATGCCTGGCGATCGCGAAGCCTGCCTGGAGGCCGGCATGGACGACCACCTGGCCAAGCCGGTGCGCTCTGCCGACCTCACGGCTTCGTTGCGCCGGTGGTGCTCCGCGGCGACGCAGCCGGCCTGAATCGCGCGCGATCCGCGCGCTTGGTGGCCCGCCCCGGGTCCGCTATATTCCCCCGGCATCGCCACGGCACGCGCCCGTTTCACCCGTCCCGCCTGGGAGTCCGCGCCATGTCCACCACGTTCCACACGCCGTTCGCCACCCGGCGGGAATCGATCCGCCTGGACGCCGCCCTCTGTGCCGCCGCGAAGCTGCCGGCCTGGGCCGCCCAGTTCAAGCTGGGCACCGCGGGCTATCGCGACCTGCTGGACCCGGCCGACTTCTTCAATCTCGGCGTGCCGTTCAACGCGCTGACCGCGGCGGTCTTCCTGGAAGCGCGCGCGCGCCTGGCGGTGGAACGCGGGCTGCAAGCCCTGCACGTGGGTGGGGAAGTGCGTCCGCACACGCAGGAGCTGATCGACCTGGCCTCGCGCATCTACGCCGCGCATGGGCTGCGCGTGCACCTGAGACCGGCCGGCATGCGCACGACGCCGATCTGGCTGTCGTCCTTCGGCGTCTTCTTCGACGAACTGGACGGCGGCGAGAACTTCACCGCCTCCCACAGCCAGAGCTACAAGGGCGGCTGGAAGCCCATGGACGGCGACGGCGGCCAGCTGATCGAGATGGCGCCCCTGATCGAGCAGGGTGTGCGCGCACTGGTGGCGGCGGCGGCGGGCGACGGCGTGGTCATCGAGCTGGCGGCGGCGGATGACCCGCTCATCCGGCGCGACTTCGATCCCGTCGCTGACTACGTCGACGTGCTGCGGCAGGTGGTGCCGGCGCCGCTGCTGGCGGCCGTGTCGACGGCGGCCCTGGCCGGCTTCCGCGCCGGCTTCTGCACCGAGGGCGGCTCGATGGGGGCGACGGCGCGGCGCGTGTTCGCGCGGCTGGGCATCGACTGCGCCGTCGACGTGTCGTCCGCGGGAGCCGTTTTCTTCACGCACGAACCGGAGCACAGCGACTACCACGGGATCGGCCAGCTGGACGGCGTCAACCATGGCGTGGACCCTGGGAAATGGCAGGTCTACAAGCATGTGGGGGCGCAGGACCTGCTCCGACGCGGGCAGTGCGCCGTCTTCTTCATCTGGGACCCCGACGGCGACCGCTTCAACATGGTGACCACGGCGCCGGCGGCGTTGGCCGGCCCGGCGGCGGCGGCGGGCCTGGAGGTCGACCCGCTGGACGAGGGCCGCTGCCTGGTCTTCTTCAAGCCCAACCAGATCTACTTCATGCTCACGGCGCTCCGGCTGGAGGGCCTGCAGGCCGACGGCGCCCTGGACCGGCACGGCTGGATCACCGCCACGACGTTCCCGACCAGCCGCAGCATCGGCGAGGTGGCCGAGGTCTGTGCCCGGCGCACCGGCGCCAACCTCCCTGTGTTCCAGGTGCCGGTGGGCTTCAAGTACTTCGCCGAGCTGGTGGGGAGTCTCGAACAGCAGACCGCCGCCGGCGCGGCCACGGCCACGGCGCGCGACGTGACCGGCCGCGAGGTGGCGTTCGGCCCGCGCCCGCGGCTGCTGATGATGGCCGAGGAGAGCGGCGGCGCCGCGCTGGGATTCGCCGAGCCGGTGGCCAGCCGGCACGGCGCCCGTCGCAGCCTGGCCCCGAAGGAGAAGGACGCGATGCAGATCGGCGTCCTGGCCCTGTGCCTGGCGGCGCGCCTGCACGCCGAGGGGGGCAGCTTCGCCGGCTGGTACCTGTCCGCGCTGGATCGCTACGAGACGACGTACCGCTTCTACGAGAGGCGCGACCTGACGCTCTTCGACGAGTCGCTCAAGGGTGAGGCGCGCACCGCGGCCCAGGCCGCCGGCAACGCGCGCAAGGAGGCCGCGGTGGCGTTCTTCGCGGCGCTCGAGGGCCGCGAACCGGCCGCGGTGGCGGCGTCACTGCGGGCGGCCCTGCCTGCGGGCGTCGACCTGCCGGCGGTGGTTCGCGCCTACCGCGCGGGGGACGGCACGCTCATCGAGTTCGCCGGCCTGTGGTTCGAGCTGCGCGCCTCGGGCACCGACGCGGTCCTTCGCTACTACATGGAAGGCCGCGACGCCGTCACGGTGGGCGCGCTGAACGAGGCCTTCACGCGATTGCGCATCCCCGGCTGAGCGCCGTCACCAGCGCAGCGTGCCGTAGAGCTCGGCGCCGCTGAACGCGGGCTCGTACTTGCAGACGCCGCCCGAGCAGAGGTAGCCTTCCTGCCGCCGGCCGGCCCACAGCGTCAGCGTGGACCCGCGGCCCAGCGTCCGGGCCGCCTGCACGGCCAGGAAGGGGCCGGCGTCCTCGCTCGGCGAACGCTGTTCGGCGTACTTGTCGTTGGTCTCGAGCATGGCCGCCAGCAGCCAAGGCGAACGTGTTGCGCATTCGAGCTTGAACCACTGCTGGTGGTAGGCACCAAGGTCGTAGCCCACGCCGCCGCCGACCCGCACGTGCTGGTGTTCGGCCTGCAGCGACCAGGACGCGCCTCCCGGGCCATGCCAGCTTGCCTCGACCGCCGCCGTCCGGCGTTGTCCCTCGCTGTCCTGGTAGCCGAGCGCCGCCTGCAGGCCGATCCCCAGCCAGTGCCCCAGCTCCGCCGACAGGCTGGCCGACTCGTGCACCGTGCGGCCGTCGTGGAGCCGAAGGCGGGCCGCGCGCGCCTGGAGTTCCAGCGCGCCGGGTCCGCGCCAGGAGATGTCCAGGTTGTGCCCCGTCTCGTCATTGGCGTTCAGCGAGTGGGGGGCGCGGTTGAAGAGCGTCCAGGTGTATTCACGCGCGAGCGCGGGCGGGCGGTTCAGCGACGTCACGCCGTCCGCCTGCGAGACCAACTCGAAGCGACGGTAGTCGCTGCCTTCCCACGAGACGGTGAACGGTCCGCCGTAGAGGTTGAGGTTGCCGTAGAGGGCCCAGCCGTCGCGCAGGTCGCCGTCATCGGTATCGTCGAAGGCGTCCAGCGAGAAGCGGTTGCGCCCACCCAGTTCCGCATACCAGTCGGCGTGGGGCAGACTCTGGCGCAGGCGGAAGGCGGCGGCCCATTCGCGATCGACGGCGTCGGCACCTTCGTTGGCGGAGTTGTGCCAGGTCAGCCCCGAGGCGCCGCACAGCAGCCCGCGCCCCGCCGTCCACTCGAGGTCGGCCCCGCGCACGTCCAGCTCGCGCCGCGAGGGCGTGCCGGACATCACGGTGGCGGCAAAGCGGCCCCGGCGTGCGGTGGCCATCACGCCGTCCAGGTGCGTGTCAATGCGCAGGTCGCGGTCCTGCCAGGCGTTGAAGATCATCCCGCGCCCGAACAGGCCCAGGAAGTGGCCGGCGCGGACGGTGATATCATCGTGCGTCAATTCGAACCAGCGGTGCGTGATCTCGTTGCGGCGGCGCTGCTCCTCGCCGGGAACCTGCGAGTTGAGTGTCAGCCCCGCGCGGACCGGCCCGCGCGCCCACGCGACATCGAGCCAGTTCTCGACGATCTCGCGCCGGGTCCCCGTGGCATACGAGTACTCGTACCGGTCGCTGATGGTCAGTTCGCCGGCCTCGCCCGCCTCGCCCGCCGGCGCCGACCGGTTGGCCGACCTGTTGGCCGACCGGTTGGCCGACTTGGGACCGGCGAGCACGGCCTCGATCTCAGCGCGCAGGCGCTCCTGGTCGCCCTCGGCATAACCCGTGTGCCGGTAGGCCTCGCCGCCGTCCGGTGCGTAGAGCAGCAGGTAGGGCATCGCGTCGACCTGCAGCAGCTGCTGCACCGTGGCGGCCGGATCCAGCAGCACCTTCAGGTGGGTCCAGCCGCGGGCGCGGACCAGCGGCTCCACCTTGGCGACGCTTTTGGGATCGTCCGTGTTGACGGCCAGGAACGTCACGCGTCCCTCGTAGTGCGTGGCCAAGGCCTCGAGGTGCGGCAGCTCCTTCAGGCATGGCTTGCACCACGTGGCCCAGAACGAGACGACCACCGGACCGCGGGCGAGTTCCTCCGCGAAGGAGACACGAATGCCCGCCGGGGTTTCCAACGACCAGTCCGGGGCGGCGGCCGCCGTCGCGGGCGTCAGCAGCAACCAGGTGACCAACGCGCACAGGGCGGTCGCGGTCCATCGTCCCTGTCGATCTGTCATGGAAACTCCCCTGGGCGTTGTGACGCAGGGCGTCATTGGGCGAGCGTGAGCTTCAGCTTCGCGGCGGGTTCGCCGGCAAGCGCCAGGTGCGCCACGTAGGTGCCGCCAGGCAGGGGCCGACCGTTGTCATCGCGGCCGTCCCAGTCGATCTCGATGGCACCGGCGCCGAGGGCACCGTCGAACAACGTCCGCACGCGGCGACCGCGCAGGTCGAAGACGGCGAGTGAACCGGCGGTCCGGGAGCGCGTCTCGAATGAGATCCGCGTCCGCGGGTTGAACGGGTTCGGCGCGGCGGACAGGCGCCGGCCCGCGGCCGGCACACCGGTGGCGGTGACGTTGCCCAGGAGCCAGTCGAGGGCCGCCCCCAGGAACAGTTCGCGGTCGCCTGCCGGGTCGAAGCCTGCGCATCCGAAGCCCAGGCACAGCGTGCGGGAGTCCGCAGCCTGGCGGCGCACGCCGGCCGTCTGGCCGCCGGCGAAGGCGAGGCAGGGCACGCCGCCCTGGGCGGCCAGGACATCCGGTGCCGCGTTGACGCCGTTGCCGTCGATGGCCAGGACCAGTCCGGCGGCGATCGGGTCGCCCGGCAGCCCGGACACCTCCGTCGCGGCGGCGGCCGGACCGACCCACGCGGTGCCGAGCACCGTGGCGAACCAGCCCGCAGCTTCGGGATCGTGGAAGGGGCTGGACGGATCGACGAGTCCGCCCACCAGGTCGGCGCCCGCCGCCAGCAGGCGGCCGCCGCCCGCCACGTAGGCGGCCAGCGCCGCGCGATCGATCGCGTCGAGCACGTCGGGCTCATCGGCGCCGTCCCAGATCACCGCCGGGAAGTTCCCGAGTTCGGCCGCAGCCAGCCGGCCGGCGACCTGCCGGTCCCACAGGACACATGTGCGCCCGCCGGCCGTCACGGCGTCGACCACGGGCTGGGCCTGGCCCGTCGCGCCGGCACCAACCACCAGCACCTGGGGTCCGGCGGTCAGCACCGTGAAGACAGTCGTACGGTCCAGTGCCGGGGCGACGAGGCTGGCGACGGTGACCGTCGACGTGCCGGCACCCATCTCGAGCATGGGCGTGAGGTTGACGCCGATGTAGAGCGTGTCGCCGGGCGCCACGGTGTACTGGAGCGTCGTGATGAAGGGAGGGTAGCAGAGGGACACGTCGCACATCGTCGTCAGCCAGGTGGTCGGCAGGTCGGCCACGAGGGACACGGTGTAGGTGTCGCTGACGGTGCCGGTGTTGATGATCTCGGTGTGGAACGTCGAGGTCACGTCCAGCGCCGTGACCGCGCCCCGGTCGGCGATCTCCCAGGCGAACGACGTCAGCGCCAGGGCGCCAGGCGGGGCACCCAGCAGCGCGGTCACGGTCGCGGCCGCGGCCACGGCCGCCGGGATCGACATGCGGCGTCGGCGCGGCATCAGCGATCCTCCGCCAGGCGCGCGGCGGTCACCGGCACCGGGCACGCGCTGGAGCCCGCCTGGAGCACGACGCGGTCGGCAGCGCGCTGCACGAACGCCACGACCGTTCCGTTGCCGGGCGACACCGTGCCCCGGTTCAGGGACACGACCCGCACGTCCGGTTGGCCCGCACTCAGGGCACCGAGCGCCGGCGGCACGTCGACACGGTCGCGGAACATGTGGTGGAACACGGACTGCCCGTTGTTGCCCGGCGGCGCCCCCAGGTCCACCTCGTTCTCATACAGGGCCACGTAGAGAACGCAGCCGGTCAGGTCGACGTCCGCCAGCGGCGTCAGGGTGACGGTCACCGGGACGCTCGCGCCGGCTGCCAGGTCGGCCTCGACATCGACCAGGAAGCCGGGATCGGTCGCCCAGCGGCCGGCGGCATCGGCCGCCGTCGAGTCGGCGACCAGCGGGTAGGTCTGCAGGCGCCCGTTGACGTAGATGGCCGGCGCGCCGACCACGAAATAGTGCATGAAGCGGTCGGCGTTCTCGGTCGGGTTGGCCAGGTAGAACGGATCGACGGGGCTCGGCCAGTTGACGCTGAACTCGAGGAACAGCGCGCGGTCGGGTCCGAAACCCTCGCGACCGGTCACGGCCACGAGGTTTGCGGCGGCCTGGGGGCAGGTCGGGCAGTTCACGTTGCCGAAGCTCTCGAGCAGGACGGTGCGCCGCGAACGGAGCCGCAGATCCGCCGTCGTCACCTCCGCGATGAGACCTTCCTCGACCTCGACCGCCAGGCTGGCCGGAACGCACAGCCAGGTGTCCAGAGTCAGCGAGACGTGGTGCGTGCCGGGCGACAGGCCCGCCACGACCGCCGGTGTCACCTTGCCGGTGTCGTCGCCGCCCACGAGGATGCGTGCTCCGGCCGGCTCGCTGGTCACGCGCAGACCCGTCTGAAACAGCTGGAAGTCGACAGTCGCCGTCTCGAGGGGCGACAGGTCGATCGCCACGCTATCGGGATCCGCGTGCCACTCGGCCAGGTCCACTCTGACCAGATGCCTGACGGGAGTCACACCGGCCAGAGTGGCCGGCGTCAACAGGCCCGTGTCCCGCCCGTCCAGATGCACGGCGGCGCCGGGCGGCGTCGAGGTCACCGTCAGGGTGGCGGGTTCGTAGTGGGGTGCGACGCGACCGCAGCCGGCCGCCAGCGTCGCCAGTGCCACGATCGCGCTGACGGGTGCCAACGCGGGAGCGCGACGTCCGGGTGCTCGCAGGTCGAGCTGGCGGGGAACGCGCGACCGCGTCCAATCGAGCAGCCGGTGGGACATGTCAAGGCTCCTGGGCACGGGACTGGGCGGCGGCCGGGTGCCGCGCGCCTTGCTGCCCATTATAGGTGGCCGTGCGAGGCAGGGTCAACCGAGGCGCCCCGCGCAAGAAGGCGGGATTGTGCGACCGCGCCGGCTTCCGTACGTTCAGCCTGCTTCCCGGAAGGACATCGCGGCGGGACGCGCCATCCCGCCTGGCCGGGCCGGGGACCGGGCCCGCGCAACCGTGGAGTGGAGTCGGGGTCCCCAGCCTCGCCTGACGATCCGGGGTGCGCCATGTCCGCAACACGCCACCAGTCCGCACGGCGCTGTGCCGCCGCCCTTTCTCTCCTCGTCGCGGCAGTCCTGCTGCCGAACGCCACGCCCGTTCGAGCTGCGCAGACGAACGCATTGGGCATCTTCTACGACAGCGAGGCGACCATCGACGAGATCTCGATCGGTGCCAACTCGCAGCACGTGCTCTATCTCGTGCTGTTGAATCCCGTGAACGATGCCTTCGCAGGGTCTTCGACCCGCGATGTCCGCCAGGTGTCTGGATTCGAGTGCGGCATCGACCCGCCGACCGGCGATTTCCTGCTGGGTGTCGACTTCCCGTTGCCCGCGGTGAACGTTGGCAGCACGGGCAATCTGATCGTGGGTTTCGCCGGGGCCGTGCCGGTCGGGACTGCGGGCACCGCGGTCCTTGCTACGCTGCGAGTGCTGTCGTTCGGCGACAATCGCGACGGCTACCTGCTGGGCACGGCATCGCCGCCGTCGATCCCAGGCATGATGGCCTATGTCGACGCCGAGGACACCGATGACGACCTGGTGGGGATGATGCCAGCCAGCGGCGCGTTCGAACGGCCCGTGTTCTGGTTCGGAAACTGGCACGTGCGCGAGAACGCGCAGTGGGGCGCGGTCAAGAGCCTCTACCGATGACCGCATCCGGCGACCGGCTGTGTCGGCTTCGGCGACGATGGGCTGGCGCGCTCAGCTGGGCCCGTCCAGGGTCTGGCGCAGACGCAGTGCCATCTCGCGACCCGAGAACGGCTTCTGCAGGAAGTTGACACCGTCCTCGAGCACGCCCAGGTGGGCGATCACGTTGTCGGTATAGCCGGACATGTAGAGGCAACGCAGCCCCGGCAGGTCGCGCCCGAGCTCGGCGAAGAGCTCGCGTCCGTTCAAGCCCGGCATGATGACGTCGGTCAGCAGGATGTCCGGACGTTCGCCTCGCGTGCGTACCAGCGACAGCGCCGCATGGGGGTCCGCCACGGCCAGGACTCGATAACCGAGCCGGCCGAGGATCTGGCTGCCCAACTGCAACAGCGATGTCTCGTCCTCGACCAACAGCACGCACTCGGAGCCGCCGGGGATTCCCGCCGTTCCGCTCGCCACCGGTGCGTCGCCGGCAGCGGCGCCGGGAGTCTCGTCGTGCCGCAGGTAGATGCGCACCGTGGTGCCGCGGCCAGGCTCGCTGTAGAGGTTGATGAAGCCGTCGTTCTGCTTCACGATGCCGAAGACCGTGGCCAGACCCAGGCCCGTGCCCTTGCCGCGCTCCTTCGTCGTGTAGAACGGCTCGAAGGCGCGCGCGCGCGTTTCCCGATCCATCCCCACGCCGTCGTCGCTGACGACCAGGACCTCGTAGCGGCCCGGCGTCGCTCCCGGGTGGGCCAGGCAGTAGTCTTCGTCCATCTCGGCGTGCGACGTCTCGATCGCGATCCGGCCCGTGGCGGGTATCGCATCGCGCGCATTGACCACGAGGTTGGCCAGGACCTGGCCCACCTGGGACGGGTCCATGCGGACGGGGCACGGTTCCGGGGCGGGCTGCCAGTCGATCCCGACGTTCTCGCCGACCAGACGCCGCAGCATGCGTAGCAGATCGGACACGACGACGGAGAGGTCCAGCGTCTGCGGCTCGATGACCTGCCTGCGTGCGAAGCCTAGCAACTGACGGGTCAGGTCCGCCGAGCGGAGCGCGGCCTTGCGAACCTGGACCAGTTCGTCGTGGCTCGCGCTGCCTGGTGGCGACTTCTCGAGCAGCATCTCGGTGTAGCCGAGGATCGTCTGCAGCATGTTGTTGAAGTCGTGGGCCACGCCCCCGGCCAGGCGGCCGACCGCTTCCATCTTCTGCGACTGCACCAGGCGCTGCTCCATCTCCTTGCGCGCGGTGATGTCGCGCACGAAGACGATGGCCCCGGCACGGCTCCCGTACCGGACCGGCACCGCGGAAACCTCGACCTGGACCTCGCTGCCGTCGAGGCGGCGGTGGGTCTCCTCCAGGGCCGGAGCCTGTTCCTGGCGCAGGTTCAGGCCCTCGATGCGCTGGCCGATCGCCTCGCGCTGGTCCGGGTGGAAGCGGTCCATGACCGGGCTGCCGAGCAGGTCGCCGGCCGAGCAGGCCCCGTAGAGCAATACCGCCGCCTGGTTGACGTAGGCGAAGCGGTGGTCGACCTGCACGAAGATGGCGTCCGGCGCGCCCTCGACCAGGGCCCGGAAGCGCTCCTCGTTCTCGCGCAGGGCGTGTTCGGCCTGGAACGAACGCTCCGCCTGGAGGAAGAGCCGGGCCGTCAGCACGAAGCCCAGCGGGTAGACCAGCAGCACGGCCGGGCCGAGGCGTCGCGCGACCTCCCAGCCGCGCCCGTCGGGCAGTAGCAGCTGCAGCGCCAGCATCAGCACGTGCACGAGGATCCCGAACGCCCACAGCCGGGCGAGCCCGAGCCAGCGCTCGTCGCGACGTCGCAGGTAGTGCAGCGCAACGCCGAGTGCAGCGGCTTCAAGGATCACCAGCACGCCCGGCAGCGCGCCCGAACCACCGAGCAGGATCCGGTAGGCGCCGCAGGCGACCGCGGCGATGGCCGCGGCCACCGACCCGCCGAAGAGCCCGGCGATCGCCAGCACGATGGAGCGCCCGTCGTAGATGACGCCGGGCGCGAAGCGCAGGGGGGCGGTCATGCCGATGATGCCGGCGGCGCCGAACAGCAGTCCGGCCGCCACGCCGTAGGCCAGCGGCCGGTGGGCCAGCTGGCGGGCGAGCATCTGCAGTCCCACGACCAGCGCGACGAGGACCGCGACGTTCTGCAGCAGTTCGACGAGCATCGGCGTGGTCTCTCCCGGTCGGGGACGACACCTGCCAGCGCCGACCCGGGGGAGGCGCCTGCCCACGGGGGGAGCGTAACCCACGGCGTGCCGCTTGTAATGGCCGAACTGCCGGTCGGCCGCTGCTGCCGGCGGCCGGGTCCCCCGCAGTATTTTCGCGAAGGCGCGCAACCTTGCGGCCGCACTCCGAGTATATTACAATAGTAATATACGAGGGGGCCGACGGGGCCCCGTTCCTGACGGAGAGGACAGGCGGCCGTGATCCACATCGACCCGCGTGACGGGACCCCGATCTACCGCCAGATCATCGACCAGGTGAAGCTGATGGTCATGACCGGGGCGCTGGCCCCGGGCGACCAGGTCGAGCCGGTGGCGGCGCTGGCCGCGCGCGAAGGCGTCAACCCGATGACCGTGAGCAAGGCCTACAGCGCGCTGGTGGAAGCCGGGGTGCTGGACCGCCGGCGCGGGATCGGGCTGTTCGTGTCGGCCGCGGTGGGCCGGCGCACCCGCGACGACCGGGAGAGCCTGCTGGACCGCGAACTGCGCAGCGCCGCGGCGCTGCTGGTGCAGCTGGGCATCGACGATGCGGAGGCGGTCCGTCGCCTGCGAACCCATATGCGCGCGCTGCGCGCCGAGGAAGGAAGCGACCATGACTGAACAGCCTGTCGTCCGCCTGCGGGGCGTGAGCAAGCTCTACGGCGCCACGCGCGCGCTCGACGACGTCAGCCTGGACATCGCGCCCGGCACCATCGTCGGCGTGCTGGGGCCCAACGGGAGCGGCAAGACCACGCTGCTGGGGCACCTGCCGGGCCTGATCCTGCCCACGTCGGGCACGGTGGAGACGTTCGGCGTGCCGGCGGCGCGGCTCGGGGACGCGGAGTTGGCCCGTATCGGCTACGTGAGCCAGGAGCCGCGCCTGCCCGAATGGCTGACGGTGGGCGAGACGATCGAGTTCGTGCGCGCGGGACGCGACAGCTGGGACGGCGCCCTGGCCGGGCGTCTGCTGGCGGACTTCGAACTGGACCCGGCCCGCAGCGTGGGTGCGCTGTCGCCGGGCCTGCGCCAGCGGCTGGCGATCCTGGTCGCGGTGGCGCCACGCCCGGACCTGCTGGTGCTGGACGAGCCGGCCGCCTCGCTGGACCCGGTCGCGCGTCACGACTTCCTGCGCCTGCTGATGGAGCTGATCCAGGACCAGGGGCGCACGATCCTCATCTCATCGCATGTCCTGAGCGACGTGGAGAAGGTCGTCGACACCGTACTGGTGATCAACCGGGGGCAGGTGCACTGCCACCAGCCGCTGGACGACCTGCGCGAGACCTACCACCGCGTGGACGTCATGGCGGTGGGGGCCGACCTGCCCGACCCGCTGCCGCTGCCGGGCCTGCTGACGGTCAGCGGCGATCGGCGCCGCGCCATGGCCGTCTGCGGCCACGTGCCGCGCCAGCAGGTGGAGGCGGCGGCCAGGGTGCTGGGCTTCGAGGCGAAGGTGCGCGGTCTCGAGTTCGAGGAGATCTACCGCCTGATCGCCACGTCCGACGGGAGGAAGGTATGAGCGCGATGGGGCTGGACCGCCGCCTGCTGATGCCGCGGCCCGGGCGGCTGGCCGTGCGGCTCTCGTTCGGCGTGGCGTTCCCCCTGGTGGTGACCGTGGTGGCGACCGCGCGCAGCGGCAGCGCGACGCTGGCCTGGTTCGGGGCGCTGTTCGTGGTGGCGCAGGTCGCCCTGGCGGTGACCCTGACGCACAAGGAGTTGATCGCCGCCGGGCCGTCGTTCTTCCAGCCGGGGCTGCGGAAGCGGATGGCGGTCGCGCAGGCGACCTGGGCCCTGGGCATGGCCGTTGCGGCGGCGGCGCTGGTCGGTGCGCTGCTGCCGGGCAGCGGCGGCGCAAACGCGCTGTCGCTCCTGGGAGCGTTCGTGGGCATGTACGCGTTCATGGCGCTGCTGACCCTGCGCCTGTCGTGGGCCTACCAGCTTCCCTATTGGATCTACTACCCGTGGTTCCTCTTCAGCGGCGCCAACGACCTTGCACGCCCGGGACGGATGGATCCGTACCTGGATGCGCCTTGGGCCTGGCTGGCCGTCGGCGCCCTGCTGCTGCTGGGGCTGATGCGCGTGCTGACGGGGGCGGGGCTGCACCGCCGGTTGCACGGCACGATGGTCCTGGGGACGGAGGACCTGTTCCATGCGAAACGACTGCAGGCGCACCGGCAGGAACGGATGGCGCACGGTCGGCCCGGCCGGGGGCCGGCCTGGCGGCGCAACTTGTTCGCGGCCGAACTGCTGCGTGCGTCGCGGGCGGCGACCGGGGGAGGCGCGGCGGTAGCGCACCGCCACCGGCTGTTCGCGATGGGGGTGGTCGCAGCGATCAGTGCGCGCACCTGGGTGTTGACCGTGATCGCGGCCGTGGCGTCGGCCTCGCTGGTGATCTTCGGTTACCTCGATTCCCTGGGTCCCATCCCTTCGCTCGACCGGTGGTTCGCGGGCCTGATGTACACGGCGGCCGCCTGGCCGTATTGGGGCCTCGGCGTGTACGTGTTCGCCGCGCCGGCGGACGTGTCGCGCCGCACGGCGCTGCGCGCCGAGTGCGGGCTGCTGGCGCGCCTGACGCTCCTGGCGCTGGCCAGTGCCGTGGCGCTGGCGCTGGTGTTCGCGATACTGGCGGCCGTGCTGCCGCCGGTCACCTGGAACGGACAGGTCGTGACGTTCGTCGCGGCGCGGCCCCACGGCATCTGGCTGGTGCCGCTGCTGGCGCCGCTGGCCTGGCTGGCGCTGGCCCTGCGGCCGTCGCCGAACGGCCTCTGGTCGGGGATCGCCGCCGGACCCCTGTTCATCGTGGGGCACGCGCTGCTGACGGTGGTGCCGTACCGGTACTCGACGCCGCTGCTGGTCGTGGCCTCGCTGGTGGCGCTGGTGATCGCGTACCGCCTGCGGCGACGGTGGTGGGAGCGAGCGGACATCGGGTACTAGCGCCTATCGCGCGGTGTGTCGATGGCGCTGCCGCGGCTGGCATGAAAGGACGGAACAATGGCGAAGGACCGTGACCGCAGCCTCGTCTACTCAAGTGACGGCGGGCGCGCGTGTCCGCAATGCGGTGCGCCGGTTGCCGACTGCCGGTGCCGCGGCGCCGGCAGCGCAGGGGCCACGCGCGGCGACGGCGTGGTGCGCGTGGGGCGCGAGACCAAGGGCCGCAAGGGCGCCGGCGTCACGGTCGTGACCGGCGTGCCGCTGGACGAGGCGGGCCTGCGCGAACTGGCCGCCGCCCTGAAGAAGTCCTGCGGCTCCGGCGGCACGCTGAAGGACGGCGTGATCGAGGTCCAGGGCGACCACCGCGACCGCATCGTGGCGCTGCTGCAGGGGCGGGGGTGGACGGTCAAGCGGGTGGGCGGCTGAGGGCGCGGAGACCGGGCCCGTTCGGCGGACGTGTCGGTGATACCGAAGTTCGATCTCGTTTACCGGATTTACATCCGCCCGCCTTGTAAGCGGTTGCACCTTGCCGTCCAGGCGCATGCTAACCTCGCGGTCGCCGCGTCGGGCGGCGCCGCCGGGTGGAGGTGCATGGCCACCCCGCCGGAGCGCCCGTCACCCGCGCGCGGCCGGTCCGGCCTCGCCCCGGATCGCGCAACCGCCGTCCGCACAGCCGAGGAGGGGGATCCCATGTGGCGCAGGAGATTCGCGTGCAGCCTGCTCGTCGCGCTGGCACTGCTGTCTTTCGCGACGGCCGCCACCGCCCAGTTCAGCAACGGCCAGGCCGCCGTCGGCGTGCTCGGACCCGGTGACCTGGTCACCCGGCCGGCCGGCGCGGCCACCGACAGCCGGTTCAACGGCCCCAACGGCGTGGCCCTGGATCCGACCAGCGGCAAGCTCTTCGTGGCCGACCGCGGCAACCATCGCGTGCTCAGGTGGTCGGGCACCGAAGCGATGCTGAACGGCTCGGCCGCCGAAGCGGTGCTGGGCCAGCCCGATTTCACGACCGCCACTTCGGGTCTCAGCGCGGTCAGGATGAACAACCCGATCGGGGTGCACGTGGACGCGGCCGGGCGCCTGTGGGTCGGCGACTACGGCAACAACCGCGTGCTGCGGTTCGACGACGCGGCGAACAAGCCCAGCGGCGCGACCGCCGACGGCGTGCTGGGCCAGCCGGACTTCACGACGTCCGGTGCCGCCACCAGCGCGGTGAAGATGAACGGGCCGGTAGGCTTGACCACGGATGCGGCCGGGCGCCTCTGGGTGAGCAACTTCGGCAACCACCGCGTGCTGCGGTTCGACGACGCGGCGGGCAAGCCGAACGGCGCCGCGGCCGACGGCGTGATCGGCCAGCTCGACTTCACCACCGGCACCAGCGGCCTGACCCAGGCGAAGCTCAACAACCCCAACAGCGTCTACGTGGATGCCGGCGGGCGCCTGTGGGTCAGCGACTACACCAACCGCCGCGTGCTGCGCTTCGACGGCGCGGCGAACAAGGCGGACGGCGCGCCGGCCGACGGCGTGCTGGGCAAGCCGGACTTCACGACCGGCGGCTCGCAGGTCACGCAGGCGGGTTTCGGCACCACGCGCTTCGTCGACGGCGGCAGCGACGGCACGCTGTACGTGGTGGAGGAAGCCAACCACCGCATCATGGTCTTCCTGAACGCGGCCTCGCTGGCCAACGGCGCGCCGGCCGACTTCGTGCTGGGACAGGCCGGCTTCACGACGAACGCCGGGCCGAACCCGCCGACCGCGACCAGCCTGGCGACGCCGCGCGCCTCGATCGTCGACGACGCCAACGGCCGCCTGTGGGTGGCCGACTGGGCCAACAACCGCGTCCTGCGCTACGAGTTCGCCACCGGCAGCGACCCGGTGGTCAGCCTGGCCGCGCCCAACGGCGGCGAGACCTGGACCATCGGTGCCGTGCACACCATCGCCTGGAACAGCGCGAACGTCGCGAGCCTGGACATCGAGTACTCCACCGACGACGGCGCCAGCTGGCTGCCGGTGGCCGGCGGCGTCGCGGCCGGGGGCGGCAGCTACGCCTGGACGGTGCCCGATGCCCCGACGACCTCGGCGCGCGTGCGCGTGACCGACAGCGCCGACCCCGCGGTCACCGACCAGAGCGCGGGCGCGTTCACGATCGCCGCGCCGATTTACGCGGTCACGGTGCTGTCGCCCAACGGCGGCCAGCGGTGGCAGACCGGCTCGCAGGCGGAGGTCATGTTCACGACGACCAACGTGGCAGACGTGATGATCGAGCTGAGCAGTGACGACGGCGCCAGCTGGGCACCGTTGGCCGGGCCGGTGCCGGCCGCGATCGGCGCCTGGACCTGGACGGTGCCGGAGCTGGCGGGCGAGGGCTTCCGCGTGCGCGTGAGCGACGCCGGGAGTTCGGGCGCCGTCGACGCATCGGACGCCTCGTTCGCCCTCGTGCCGGAGATCACCGGCGACGAGTTCGACTACGTCTTCTTCAGCGACAGCCCGACCGCCGGCTACTACGACCCGAGCTGGACCACGGTGACCGCGCCCAGCAGCCTGGCCCGCGTGGGCGAGAAGATGCCGGTGACGCTGGAGCGGTCGCTGGTCGGCAACTACGCCCTGAAGCTGGAATGGACCTCCGCGGTCGGCGGCAACTGGGGCGCGGCGGTCGCCGGCGCCGGCTGGGTGGGCCGCGACGTCACCCAGCGCGACAGCCTGATCGTCAACGTGTTCACCGAGGCGACGGTGGCACAGGCCGACCTGCCCTGCCTCTACCTCGAGGACACGTCCAACGCCAAGTCCGCCAAGATCCCGCTGTCGACCCTGACCGGCGACGTGGTCGGCGGCGCCTGGCGGCGGCTGGCCATCCCCGTGCAAGTGTTTATCGACAACCCGGGCCTGGCCGACCTGACCCGCATCAAGACGGTCTTCTTCGGGCAGCAGGACGCGGACGGCAGCCCGCACCGCTGGTTCCTGGACGACATCCGCATGACCGGCGGCACGACGCTGACCGGGGACGACGTGCCAACGATCGTCGTCATCGGCTCGTCGACCGCGGCGGGCACGGGGGCCTCGTCGCCGGCCGCCTCGTGGGTCGGCCGGCTGCGTACCTGGCTGCAGGCGGGAGAGCCGACCTCGCAGGTGGTCAACCTGGCGGTCGGCGGCTACACGACCTACCACGTGCTGCCCACGGGCACGACGCCGCCGGCCGGCCGGCCGTCACCGGCGCCCGAGAACAACATCACGCGGGCGCTGGCCTACAAGCCGTGGCTGATCGTGGTTAACCTGCCCAGCAACGACGTGACCAACGGCTATGCGACCGCCGAAATCATGGCCAACTATGCCACGCTGCAGGCGCTGGCGGCCGCGGCGGAGGTGCCCATCTGGTTCACCACCACGCAGCCCCGCAACCTGCCGCAGCAAGCGCAGCGCGACCAGCAGGCGGCCATCGCCGACCTGACGCTGGCCACCTACGGCAGCTACGGCATCGACGTCTGGAACGGGCTGGCCGCCGCCGATGGGCGGATCCTGGTCCAGTTCGATGCGGGCGACGGCATCCACCTGAACGACCTGGGCCACACGCTGATCTACGAACGCGTGCTGGGCGCGATCTGGGCCTACCTGGGGCCGCTGAGCGCGGAGGGCCCGGTCGACGGCGGGGAAGGGACCGGGGTGCCGCGGGCGACGCGCCTGTTTCAGAACGCCCCCAACCCCTTCAACCCCTCGACGGTGATCGCGTTCGACCTGGCGCGCGCGGGCACCGTCCGGCTGGAGGTCTACGACCTGGGCGGCCGCCGCGTGCGCACGCTCGTGTCCGGGCCGCTGCCGGCGCAGCGGCACCGCGTGGCCTGGGACGGGCTGGGCGACGACGGGCGGTCGTTGCCCAGCGGCGCCTACCTGTACCGGCTGGACACGGGGCTGCAGGTGCAGACGCAGCGGATGATGCTGGTCAAATGATCGGAGGCGCCGGACGGCGCTGCCCGGGATGAAGGAAGGCCCCGGCCGGTGGCGGCCGGGGCCTGTTCAGGTCCGTTCCGGGACGTCTGCGCCTACCCGACCGTATATCCCTCCGCCGCGATCACCCGCTCCGCGATCCGGTCGTGCAGCTTCGCGCGGTTGACCGGCTCGTGTTTGCCCAGGCGCCGCAGTCCCGCCTGCATGACGCGCAGCTCGTCGCCCTCGCAGCAGGCGCCCAGGACGTTGCGCGCCAGCGTCGAGGCCTTCTCCATGGCGTCGTGCGTGTACAGGCGCACCATGTCGGCCATCGGCTCGGCGGCCGGCTGGCCGTCGCGGCCGGCCTTCTTCAGCGCGCGCAGCAGCCCGCTCTCGCAGGCGAAGGTCTCCATCGCGATGTCGGCCACGTCGGCCAGGACGCCCTGCTGGTCCTTCAGCGCCAGCCCGAACTTCTGCGCCGCCAGGCCGAGGGTGGCCAGCACCAGCTTCTTCATCGCGGCCACCTGCTTGGCCTCCGGTTCGAGGAATCCAGGCTCGTGGGGCTCGACGAACGAGGGCATGCCGGTCAGCTCGTCGGCCACGGCCTTGGCCGCCCCGAGGAACGCCAGCTCGCCCTTGAGCGCCTTCTTCATGATCATGCCCGGCACGAGCATGCGGTTGATCTCGTTGGTGCCCTCGAAGATGCGGTTGATGCGCTCGTCACGGTAGAAGCGCTCCAGCGGGTACTCGCTGCAGTAGCCGTAGCCGCCCAGCATCTGCACGCCCTCCTCGGCGGCGTGGGCCAGGGCCTCGGAGGCGAAGACCTTGATCATCGAGCACTCGATCGAGAACTCCTCGACCATGCGCACGCCCTGCAGTTCGTAGGCCGGCGCGCCCTTTTCCCGCGTCGAGAGCGCCGCGTCCATCAGGCCTGCCGTGCGGTAGACCATTGACTCGGCCATGAAGCCGTGGGCCATGACGTCGGCGATCTTGCGGCGGATCAGGCCGAATTCGCACAGTGCCTGGCCGAACTGGCGGCGCTGCTTCGTGTACGGCACGGCGTGCTTCATCGTCATCTTGATGCCGCCCATGGTGCTGGCGCCCAGCTTGAAGCGGCCCACGTTCAGGATGTTGAAGGCGATGTGGTGGCCCTTGCCGATCTCGCCCAGCAGGTTGCCGACGGGGACCTTCACGTCCTCCAGCACGATGGCGCAGGTGCTGGAGCCCTTGATGCCCATCTTGTGCTCCTCGGGCCCGATGGTCACCCCGGGCGCCTTGAGGTCGACGATGAAGGCGGTGAATTTCTCGCCGTCGATCTTCGCGAACACGATGCAGATGTCGGCGTAGCCGGCGTTGGTGATGAACTGCTTGGCGCCGTTGAGCACGTAGTGCTGGCCGTCGGGCGCGAGCACCGCGGTGGTGGCCGCCGCCAGCGCGTCCGAGCCGCTGCCGGTCTCGGTCAGCGCGTAGCAGCTGAGCACCTCGCCGGTGGCCAGCTTCGGCAGCCAGAACTCCTTCTGTTCCGGCGTGCCGTAGTAGACGATCGGCAGCGTGCCGATGCCGGCCTGCGCGCCGTGCGTGACGGCGAAGCTGCCACCCCAGGCCACGCCCTCGGAGACGAGCATGATCGTGGCCTTGTCGGCGCCCAGGCCGCCGTAGGCCTCGGGGATGTCGGCCATGAGCAGGCCCATGGGCCCGGCGGCCTTGAGCAGGTCGCGGCCCAGCGCGGTGTTGCCCTTCTGTTCGAACTCGTCGCGCACCGGCGCGATGTGCCGCTCGACGAAGTCGGCCACGGTGGCGGCGATCATGCGCTGGTTCTCGTCGAAATCCTCCGGCGTGAAGCACTCCGTCGGCGCGGTCTCGCGCAGGATGAACTCGCCGCCCGTGGGGTAGGTCCTGGTCGCCATCGTGTGCGCTCCTAGCGCGGCGCCGCCCGGGGCGGGCCGCCGTTCGTGCCTGTTCCGGTTCAGACCGCCTCGAAGATCCCCGCCGCGCCCATGCCGGTGCCGATGCACATGGTCACCAGCGCGTAGCGCCCGCCGCGGCGGCGCAGCTCGTGCAGCGCAGTGGCCAGCAGCTTGGCGCCCGTGCAGCCGAGCGGGTGACCCAGCGCGATGGCGCCCCCGTTCGGGTTCAGGCGCGGGTCGTCCGGCCGCAGGCCCAGCGCCCGGCACACGGCCAGGCTCTGCGCGGCAAAGGCCTCGTTCAGCTCGATCACGTCCATCTGCTCCAGCTTCAGCCCGGCCTGGGCCAGGGCGCGCGGCACGGCCTCGACCGGGCCGATGCCCATGACCTCGGGCGGCACGCCCGCCACCGCGTAGGCGACGAAGCGCGCCAGTGGCGGCGCGCCGATCGAGTCGGCGAACTCGCGCGTGCCCAGCAGCGCGGCCGCGGCGCCGTCGCTCATCTGGCTGGCGTTGCCGGCGGTCACCGTGCCGTCGACCTTGAAGGCCGGCTTCAGCCTGGCCAGCGCCTCGATCGTGGTGTCGGCGCGGGGGCCTTCGTCGACCTTGAACTCGACCAGCTGCTGCGCCGGCCGTCCCTTCGCGTCGCGGCCCGGCAGCGCGGCCTGCACCGGCACGATCTCGTCCGCGAAGCGGCCGGCCGCGATGGCGGCGACCGCCTTGCGGTGGCTCTCGCAGGCGAAGGCGTCCTGCTCGGCGCGCGTGATGCCGTCCCGCTCCACGAGGTTCTCCGCCGTCAGGCCCATGTTGGTCAGGTGCTCGGGGTGCTCGCGCGCCATCGCCGGGCTGGGCAGGTAGCGCAGGCCGCCCATCGGGACCATGGTCATGGTCTCGACGCCGCCGGCGATCGCCGCCTCGCACTGGCCCGCAGCGATCTTGAGCGCCGCGTAGTTGACCGTCTCCAGCCCCGATGAGCAGAAGCGGTTCACGGTCATGCCGGGCACCGTGACCGGCAGCCCGGCCATCAGCGCGATGTTGCGGCCCACGTTCATGCCCTGTTCGCCCTCGGGCATGGCGCAGCCCATGATCACGTCGCCCAGGCGCGAGGCGTCCAGCGATGGGTATTCGGCGACCAGTTGCCGCACCACGGCGGCGCCCAGGTCGTCGGGGCGCGTGTGGCGCAGCGTTCCCTTGAGTGCGCGGCCGACCGCGGTGCGGCGCGCGGAGATGACGAGGACGTCCTTCATCGCATTCCCCTTCTAGTTCCGCAGCGGCTTGCCGGACTTCAGCAGGCTCTCCATGCGGGCAAGCGTCTTCGGCTCGCCGATCAGGCGCATGAAGCCCTCGCGCTCGAGCGCGAGCATCTCCTGCTCGGTGATCGTGGATCCGGGCGGCACGGCGCCGCCGCTCAGGACATTGGCCAGGACCAGGCCCAGCTTGCGGTCGTGCGCGGTGGCGTAGCCGCCCTGCTCCATGTTGTAGAGGACGGACTCGGCCAGCGCGATGCCGGCGGTGCCCAAGACGGGGATGGCCGTGCGCTCGACGGGCGGCTCGAAGCCGCTGCGGGCCAGGGCCAGGGCCAGTTCCTTCGCGTCGGCGGCGACGTGGTCGCGGTGCATCGACCACGAGTCCCCCGGGCGCAGGAAGCCCAGCTCGCGCGCCTCCTCGGCGCTGGTGGCGACCTTCGCCGTGCCGATGGTCTCGAACGTGCGCCGGAACGCCGGCTGCAGGTCGCGCGGGTCGGTCTGCAGCGCCAGGTTGCGCAGGTACAGGCGCAGGCAGCCGCCGCCGGCGGGGATCACGCCGGCGCCCAACTCGACCAGGCCGATGTAGGACTCGGCGGCCGCGCGCACGGCGTTGCCGCCCATCGTGATCTCGCAGCCGCCGCCCAGGGCCAGGCCGGCCGGCGCGGTGACCACGGGCACGCCGCAGTGCTCCAGGCGTCCGCAGGCGGACTGGAAGGCGCGCACGATCAGGTCGATGTCCTCCCAGTTGCCCTCGGCGGCCTCCATCATCAGCATCATGAGGTTGGCGCCGGCGCAGAAGTTCTCCGCCGGGTTGGCCACGACCAGGGCCTGCCAGTTGCGCTCGGCCTCGTCGCAGGCGGTCATGATCATGCCCAGGTGGTCCTGGCCGATGGCGTTCATCTTGGAGTGGAACTCCAGGCAGAGCACGCCGTCGCCCAGGTCCAGCAGGCTGGCGCCCGGGTTGCGGCGCACCTCGCGGCCGGCGCGGCGCAGCACCTCGAAGTCGAAGCTGCGCGCATCGCCGGGCACCGGCGCGGACACGCCGGGCGCGGCGGTGGGGCTGTGCCGCACGCCGCCCGCCTCGGAGTACAGCGATGCGGCGCCGGCGTCGTACAGCGCGTCCACCCAGGCGGGCAGCGGCAGGCCGTCGGCGCGCAATCGCTCGGTCACGGCGCGGAAGCCGAGCGTGTCCCAGGTCTCGAACGGGCCCAGCTTCCAGTTGAAGCCCCAGCACACGGCCTGGTCGATCTGCGCGGCGCTGTCGCAGATGCCGCCCACGCGCATGGCGCTGTAGGAGAAGCTGGCGGCCAGCATCTTCCAGATGGCCTGGCCGGCCCGGCCCTGGCCGAAGGCCAGCTGGCGCAGGCGCGTCGGCAGGTCGTCGATGGACTTCGCGGCCTCCAGCTCGGGGAACTTCGCCTTGACCTGGTCGCGGTACTCGAGCGTGGCCGGGTCCAGGGCCAGCAGCTTCTTCTGCGGCTCCTTCAGCATCCGGAAGAAGCCGCCGCCGCTCTTGCGGCCCAGCAGTCCGCGCTCGACCATCGTCCGCAGGAACGCCGGCGCCTTGAACAGCTCGCGCGCCTCGTCTTCCGGCACCAGCGGGTACAGGTTGTCGGCCACGTGCAGGAAGGTGTCCAGGCCGACCAGGTCGGCCAGCTGGAACGTCGCGGTCCTCGGGCGCCCGATGGCCGGCCCGGTCAGCGCGTCGACCTCCTCGATCGTCAGCCCCATCTCCTGCATGACCGCGAACGTGGCCATCATCGCGTGCACGCCGACGCGGTTGGCGATGAAGTTCGGCGTGTCGCGCGCGATGACCACGCCCTTGCCCAGGCGGTCGCGCGCGAAGTCGCAGATGTCCTGCAGCACGCCGTTGTCGGTGTCGGCGGTGGGGATGACCTCGAACAGCTTCATGTAGCGCGGGGGATTGAAGAAGTGCGTGCCCAGGAAGTGCGGCTTCAGCGAGGCCGGCAGCACGTCCGCCATCGCCGCCAGCGACAGGCCCGAGGTGTTGCTCGTCAGCAGCGCGTCCTGCCGCACATGGGGGGCCACGGCGGCCAGGACCTTCAGCTTGATCGGCAGGTCCTCCTTGACCACCTCGATGATCCAGTCGGCCTCGCGCACGCGGGGCAGGTCGTCCTCGAGGTTGCCGGTCGTGATCAGCGCGGCGCGCGCGGCGCTGAACAGCGGCGAGGGGCGGCTCTTGATCATCGCGGCCACCGACTCGGCGGCGATGCGGCCGCGGACGCGCGGGTGGTCCAGCGCCAGCCCGGCGGCCTTCTCGGCCTCGTTCAGTTCCCGGGGCGCGATGTCCAGCACCAGCGAGCGCACGCCCGCGTTGGCGAAGTGGGCGGCAATCGCGCTGCCCATGACGCCGGAGCCGAGGACGGCGACCGAGCGGATCTGCCTGCGCATGGTCCAGCCTTTCCGGCGCCGCCCGCAGGGGGCGGGCGCCACGGGGCCATTAATGAATGAGTATTCAGTCAAAGCTGACTCTACCAGTCCGAAACGGGGCTGTCAACCCGCGTGCCGGCCGGTATTTGATTTGCGCGAGCCCGACCTGCTGCTAGCTTGATCCGGCACGGCGCCCGGCGCGGAGCACCCGCCGGCCGGCCCAGCCCCGCAACTGAATGGACGTTCAGCCGCCATGCCCCGCCCTGCCACCGGTCGCAAGAAGGAAGCCATCCTCGACGCGGCGACGGTCGAGATCGCCGCGCACGGCTACCACGGCACCACCGTGGCGATGATCGCGCGGCGTGCCGGGGTCGCCGACGGCACGATCTACCTCTACTTCAGCAACAAGGAGGAGATCCTCATCTCGCTCTTCGAGCGGGCGATGGATCTCTTCACGGCGCAGGGTGCGCGCGAACTGGCGGGGCTGCCCGGCCCGCGCGAGCGGCTGGTGCGCATCGTCGAGCTGCACCTCGAACTGGTCGGTGCGGACCGCGACCTGGCCATCATCACCCAGGTCGAACTGCGCCACAGCCTGCACTTCCTGGACCAGCTCTCCCGCGACCGGGTCGGCGCTTACCTGCAGGCCATGGCCGCGGTCATCGCCGAGGGGCAGGCCTGCGGCTTGTGGCGCTGCGACCTGGACGCGACCTTCCTGGCCAAGGCTGTCTTCGGCGTGCTGGACGAGATGGCCACCGACTGGGTGCTCTCGCGCCGCAACACGCGGCTGCAGGCGCGCGCCGACGCCGTGGTCGGCTTCGTCCTGGGCTCGCTCCGACCGCAGGCTTGACAGCTGATCTTCCCGCCCCGGTATCTGGCGTCGCAACGCCGGCCCGCCGCCGCCACTTCGGTCCATGGCATACGACTTGATCTCCGGGCTTGTCCCGGGGCCATCGCCGGCCCCGGACCCGCGCTGACCGCGCCGGGGGGGAATTCCCCTAAGTGCGGTCCGGATCAAGCCAAGGAGCGCTGCCGTGCGGTCGATGCGACATCTTCGCGGCCTCGGGACCATGGGTCGTCTCGGGGCGGTCTTGACAGTTTTCTGGGCAGGGGCGGCGCTGGCCGGGCCCTTTTCCCAGTTGCAGGTGCTGCTGCCGGGGGAGACCCCGGCGCCGGGCGCCCCGGGCGGCAAGTCCGGGACGCCGTACGCCCAGGTGACAGGGGTGCCGTTCCCGGTTGTCGTGCGCGCATGCGACGCCGACTGGAACCTCGTGACCTCGGCCAGCGATGTCGTGCGCCTGACCAGCACCGCGGGTTCGGCGGCGCTGCCGGCGCCATCGGTGCTGATCGGCGGCCAGGTCACCTTCGAGGTGCGCCTGACCGGGCCCGGGACCTCGCGCTTCACCGCGCAGGACCAGACAGACCTTCTCATCCCGCTGGGCGCCTCGGCCAACGTGACGGCGGTGGCGCTGTCCGGCTTCCGCTTCCAGGACCTGGCGCCGCACGAGCGGCAGGCGGGTTCCGCGTTCAACACGTCGCTGACGGCGATCGACGCCGCGGGAAACGTCGTGCTCGGCTACGCGGGGCCCGTGCAGCTGACACAGCTGACGAACTTCGGAACCGGCCGCGTGGAGCCGGAGGTCGTCCTGCTGGCCAGCGGCGTCTGGAGCGGCAGCCTGCGGGTGTACCGCGCCGACGAATCCAGCCCGCAGCTGGGCAGCGTGCGGCTGCACGCCCACCTGCCGGGTGATCCGGGCCGCAGCGGCACGGGCGATGCGTTCGTGGTCCATCCCGGCCCGCTGGCCCGCGTGCAGCTGCTGGTACCGGGCATGAGCGCCGCTCCCGGCAGTGTCGCGGGCTTCACGGGCGCGCCGGCCAGCCAGGCCGCGACCGCGCCGTTCGACGTCGCGATCAGGGCGACCGACCTGTGGTGGAATCCGGTGCCGTCGACGCACCGCGTGCGCATCGTCTCGAGCGACTCGTGGGCCACGACGCCGCTGGACCTGGTGCTGGCCGGCGGCCTGGCGCAGGGCAGCGTGGCCCTGGCGACGACCGGTGGCCAGACCCTCACGGCCTGGGACCTGGACGACGCACTCGTGCAGTCGATGGTCACGCCCCCGATCGCGGTCACGGCGGCGGCGGCCAGCCACTTCCGTTTCGCGGGCCTGCCCGGCAGCCTTACCGCCGGCCAGCCCGTCACCGTCACCATCCGCGCGGTCGACGCGCTCGGCTCGACGATCCCGACCTTCGACGGCGATGCGTTCCTGACCGCGACGACCGGGCCGGGGACCATCTGGCCCGAGAGCGTGAGCTTCGTGTCCGGCGTCTGGACCGGCGAACTGACGTTGCGCGGCGCGGCCGCGGGCGTCGTGGTCACCTGCCAGGACTACGCGACGCCGCCGCACCTGGGCCCCACCGAACCGGTCGCCGTCGAGCCCGGCGTCTGGACCGGCCTGCAGGTGCTGCTGCCGGGCGAGACGGCCCGGCCCGGCACCGCCGACGGCGTGATCGGGGTACCGTCATGGCAGGACGCAGGGCAGCCGTTCACGGCCACCGTGCGCGCCATCGACGCCTGGCACAATACCGTGCCCACCGCGCAGGGAGCCCTGGGGATCGCCGGCACCGACCCGCGTCTGGGTGTCGTGCCAGCCGAACTGGTGGACGGCAGCGCGGCGGTCACCGTGACCCCGTACCTCGCGGGCGAGCAGCGGGTGAGCGCGACGGCACTGCCACAGCCGCACCTCGAGGCCGACACCAGCGCGCCGTTCGACGTCCAGCCCGGCCCCTACGCGCGGCTGCTGCTGACGCTGCCCGGCCAGGAGTCCCAGCCCGGCGCGCCCGACGGCCGTGTGGGCACTGCCGGCGAGCAGTCCATCACCTACGCCTTCACCGCCACGGTCCGCGCGACCGACGCCTGGTTCAACCCGCTGCCCGGCGCCGGCGACGCCGTGCAGCTGGCCTGCAGCGACCCGACGGCCGTGATCGAGGGGCCCTCGTTGCTGACGCTGGGGCGCGCTGATCTCAGCGTCCGCCTGGGCACCGGTGGCTGGCACCTGCTGACGGCCGCGAACCTCACCCAGCCCGCGATGCCGTCGAGCAGCACGCCGGTGCGCGGCATTTCGAGCGGCCTGCACCTGGTCGCGACCATCGCGCAGGAGGCGATCGGGGCCGGCGCCCCGTTCACGCTGGAGGTCAGCGCGCGGAACGACGCCGGGAGCGTGATCCAGGAACTCAACTCGCGCGTGACCGTGACCGCGCGCCGGGCGCAGGACCAGGCGCCGGGGCGCGGCGCACTCAGTCCCGCGACGTTCCAGCTGCTGCAGGGTCAGCGCACGGTGAATCTCTCCTACACGTGCGCCGAGGACATTGTGCTGGAGCTGGTCGATGACGCCGGCTCGACGCCTGCGGTCACCGGCGCGCTGCGCGTGCTGCCGGGCGCGCCGGCCACCATCACGCTGCAGGGCTCGCCCGGCTGGGTCAGGCCCGGCCGCTGGGTGGATCTGGTGGCGCTGGTCGTGGATGCCTGGGGCAACCCGGTCCCCCAGCAGCACGTGACCTTCGCAGTCGCCGCGGGCGACAGCGGCGCGCTGACTACGCCGCCGATCGGGGGCGGCCCCGGTACCGATGCCGGCGGCAGCGGTGACAAGGCCGTCTCGGTCGCGACCGGCAACGACGGCGCGGCCGCCGCCAGGTACGTGGCGCCGCCGTTCGCGCAGAGCTTCACCGTGCTGGCCGGCACCGGTCCGCTGAGCGCGGGCTGGGAGGTGGTCACGGCCGAGGTGGATCCGCTGGCCGGCCCCGGCTACGTCACCAGCTATCCGAACCCGTTCCACCCCGGCGAAGGTCCGACGACCATCGCCTGGAAGCTGGACGCGGCGTCGGAGACGCGCCTGCGCATCTACACCACCAGCGGCAGCCTGGTCCTGGATCGGCGCTTTGCGCCGGGCGAGGCCGGCGGCTCCGACGGCAACCACGAATTCACCTGGGACGGCACCAACGGCGACGGCGAACCCGTCGCCAGCGGCGGCTACGTGCTGCGCATCGACGCGCAGGGCAACGGGGCGACCGAACACGTGATGCGCCGCAAGATCGGCGTGGTCCGCTAGGCCTGGAGGCGTCATGGATACGAGCAGACACATCTCCGCCCGTCGCGCCGGCATCCTGCTGTGCGCGCTGGCGATGGCGGTCGCCGGCAGCGCCGGCGCGGCCGACGGCGGCGAGGGACTGGCCGGCGACTGGCTGAACCGCTTCGCGAGCGCGCGCTCGGCGGCGATCGGCGGGGCCCGCGTGGCCTTGCCCGACGAGCCGCTGGCGGCGCTGGTCAACCCGGCCGCCGCGGCGTGGCTCGAGCGCGGCGCGGTGCAGGTCAACACGACGCGCCTGTTCGAGGACGCGTCGGTCAGCGGCTTCGGCGTGGCCCTGCCCGCCAGCGGCCGGCCATCACTGGCGTTCAACGTCCTGTCGCTGGGCTCGGGCGGCTTCGAGCGCACCGGCCCGCTGTCCGACGAGGTGCTGGGCTCGTTCGACGAGGGCAACCTTGCGCTCGGGCTGGCCGTGTCGCAGGTGCTCGGCAACCGCGTGGCCGCGGGCGTCCAGGTCAAGCTGGCCCGCCAGTCGATCGACGAATTCAGCGGCTCGGGCGTCGGCTTCGACCTGGGCGTCCTGGGACGGCTGCCGGCCGGCGTGCAGGTCGGCGTGTCGGCGCTGAACCTGGGTGGGCCTACGCTCGCGCTCCGCATGCGGGACGAGACCTACCTGCCCGAGCTGCGCGGCGGCGTGGCCGTGCCGGTTTCGAGCGGGCAGGGGCTGCTGGCTCTCGATGCCGTCAGCCGCGACGGTGCCGACCTGCAGGTGCATGCCGGCGGACGCTTCCGGCTGCATGCCCTGGAACTGAGCCTCGGCTACGACATCGACAACTTCGGCGCCGGCTTCAGCTACCGCCTGCCGAGCGGGCTGCAGCTGGACTACGCGATGAGTGACCACGACCTGGGACTCGTGCACCGTGTTGGCGTGACGTGGCGCTTCGGCGGCTTCAGCGCCGAGGCCCACGCCCTGCCGGCGGTTTTCTCGCCCACCGGCAGCGAGCCGGTCACGCGCTTCGCGCTGAAGGCGAAGACGCGGGCGGCGGCCACCGGCTGGCGGCTGGAGATCCTGGACGGTTCCGGGCTCGTCGTGCGCAGCTATGCGGGCGCCGGCCAACCGCCGGCGGACGTCACCTGGGATGGGAAGGACGCGCTCGGCCGGGCGCTGCCCGACGGTGCCTACACCTACCGCCTGCACGTCAACGAGAGCGGCGGCACGTCCCTGCAGGCGCGGCCCGGCACGGTGGAGATCAGCAGCGGCGGTCCACGCGGCGGCATCGAGGTGACGCCATGAGGGGCCGCCTCCTTCGTTGCGTGTCGGGCGCCGGCGCGCTTGCGCTGGGCCTGCTCGCGCACCCGACGGCGACGCCCGCTGCCGCCGAACCGGGGACGGTGGCCTCGACGGTGCCCGTGGGCATCCGCTTCGAGCTGGCGGCGCGGGCCGTGGCGGCCGGGGACACCGGGCCGGCGCGCGCGCTGCTGGATGCCCTGGGCTCCGGCGATGATGTCGCCGGTCTGGACGACGGGGCCGCACTCATGCTGCGCGGCAGTCTGGACGACCTGCTGGGTGATCCTGCTGGCGCGGCGAGCCGCTACCGGCAGGCCGCCGGTCGGACCGGCGACGCGGACCGGCGCGAGGCGGCGGCCTACCTGGCCGCGCAGGCCCTGGAATCCGCCGGCGACGACGACGGAGCCCTGCGCGCGTGGCAACGCTGGGCACAGGAGCACCCCGGCGGCCGGCTGGCGCCCGAAGCGCGCCTGAGGCTGGCCTGGCTGCACCTGCGCGGCGGGCGGACGGAGGCGGCGGCGACGTCGCTAGCGCAGCTGGCTGCCACCGATCCCTGGCTGCGAGAGGACCGCGACTGGCGCCGCGTGCAGGCTGCGGTCGACTACCTGCAGGGCCGGCCCGACGTGGCGCTGGCGCAGCTGGGTGAGGCGCCCGACGGCGCCCTGCCGCTGTACCTGAAGGGCCTGTGCGAAGCGGCCGGCGGCGAGGCGCTGGCGGCGGCGGCCTCGTTCCAGGCGGTGGCCGCGCGCCACCCGCGTTCGCCGCTGCGCGACGCGGCGCTGTTCGCCAAGGCCAATACGTTTCTGGGCGTGGGCGCCTGGCGGAGCGCGGCCGAGGACTTCGCCGCGGTGGCCGACTGCGCCGCCGACCCCGACCTGGCTGCGGAGGCGGCGTTGCGCCATGCCGTGGCCCTGTATCTGGACGGCGATTTGGCGCCGGCAATCGCGCAGCTGCGCGAACTGGCCGGCGCGCGGGCCGGCACCGGCGTAGCTGCGCGCGCGCAGTTCCTGCTCGGCGACGCGCTGGCCGCCACCGGCCAGCATGCGGGTGCCATCGTGGCCTTCAACGAGGTTCTCGGTTCCCATTTCGACCGCGACGTGGCCGCCGATGCGCAGTACCGCATCGCGCGCAGCTACGCGGCGCTGGGCCGCGTCGATGACGCGACCACGGCATGCCTGGCCGTCGTCACGGGCTTCCCGCTGTCCCCGCAGGCGCCGGCCGCTTCCTACCTGGCGGGCTGCGGCCTGCTGGAGGCGGGGCGCCCGCGCGAGGCCGCCGAACACTTCCAGCTGGTGCTCGACCGCTACGCGCGGCGCGAAGACGGCGATGGCACCATCGTCTTCAGCGAGCCGGCGCATCGCGAGCTGGTCGATGCCGCGCTGTGCATGCAGCAGGTCGCGTGGCAGCGCACCGGCGACCAGGGCCGCCTCAGCGGCGCCGCGCACGCGCTGCTGCACCGCCTGCCGCCCAGCTGCTCGCCGTGGCGGGCGTGGGCGCTGCTGATCGATGCCGACGCGCAGGCCGGCCAGGGGCTGTACGCCGACGCCCGTGCCAGCCTCGAACGCCTGCAGGGGGAGTTCCCCGACCACACGGCGCTGCCGGCCGCCGGGCAGCTGCTGGCCTGGACCTGGGCCCAGGAGGGCGATCAGGAGCGGGCGGTGGCCGCCAGCCAGGACGTCCTGGCGCGGGACACCGGCGGCGGCGACCGCGAGCTTTTCAACCAGGCGCTGCTCAACATCGCCCATGTGCGCTTCAACCAGGGCCGGCACGACGAAGCGCTGCCGGCCTACGAGGAGTTCCTGCGCCGGAACCCGGAGCATCCGGATCGCCAGCTGGTTCTGTTCCAGTCCGGCCTGTGCCACCTGCGCCTCGAACGCGCCGGTGACGCGGTCGACCGCTGGGAGCAGGCGATCGCAGTGGACGCGACCAGTCAGCTGGCCGAACAGGTATGGGCACGGGCGGGCGACCTCTATTTCCAGGCCGAGCGCTACGAGGACGCCAGGCGCTGCTACAGCGGCCTGCTGGAGCATTTCGCCACCGGCGAGGGCGCGGCGCTCGGGCGCCTGCGCCTGGCCCAGTGCGATTTCAACGCGGGCCGGGACCAGGAGGCCATCGCCGGCTTCGGCAAGCTGCTGGAGTTCCATCCCGCGTCGCCGCTGCGCCCGGATGCCGAACAGGGCATCGAGCAGGCGCTGTACCGGTTGGGCCAGGCCGACGACGGGGTGTCGCAGCTGGCCGAGCTGGTCGAACACCATCCGGACAGCCCGTTCGCGGCCGATGCGCAGTTCCGCATCGCCAGTCGGCTCTACGAGAACCGCCAGTTTGAGGAAGCGGCCGATGCGTTCCGGCGCGTGGTCAGCGGTTGGCCGGGCTACTCGGCCGCCGACCGCGCGCAGTACCTCATGGCCGAATCGTACGCCGAGGCCGGACGCGGCGAGTCGGCCCGCCAGGCGTGGGAGCAGTTCCTCGGCTTCTTCGGCAAGAGCGACCTGAAGACGCCTGCGCGCTTCCGCCTTGGCCTGAACCGGTTCGAGGCCGCCGACTACGGGGCGGCAGCGCGGAGCTTTGAGGAGGTCGTGGCCGCTGCGCCGGGCGGCGACACGGAGAAGGCGGCGCTCTACAACCTGGCGCTCAGTCGGAGGCTCGACGGACAGCCGGCGCCGGCAGCCCTGCGCCTGCAGGAGTACCGCGAGCGCTACCCGGCCGACGAGCGGGCAGCCGCCGTCGCTTTCCAGCTGGGCGACCTGCACGAGCAGGCCGGGCGCCTGGTGCAGGCGGCCGCCGAGCTGGATGCGGCCGCGAAGGCCGCACCCCAGGAGCCTCTGCGGACTGAGGTGTATTTCCGCCTGGGCGCCTGCCGCGAGAAGCTCGGTGACAAGGCGGGCGCGCTGGCGGCCTACCGCCAGGCGGCGGCGTGCCCCGTCGCGACCGACCCGTTCCGGCTGTCGGCGCTGGCGCGCGGCGCGGTGCTGAGCGAGGACGAAGGCGACCTGAAGGCCGCGCTGTCGGCCTACCGTGACCTGATGAGGAATGCCTCGGATCCGCAACTGGTGGCCGCGGCGACCGACCGCGCCGACCAGATCGCGGCCGGAGCGCGATAGCGCGGGCGGCCCGCGGGGTCGCCCACAACCCAAGGAGCAGGGATGTTCGTCGGATTCGACTGGGGCGGTGCGCTGGCGCAGAGCCCGATCCTGATCGTGCTGGTCGTGTGCAGCATCGTCACGCTGGGCTTCGCCATCGAGCGGATGGGCTACTACCGCAAGCGCGGCGGCAACCCCGATGCCACGATGCGCAAGGCGATGAACGCCATCGAGGGCGGGCGCTTCGACGAGGCGATCAACCACTTCCAGGATCTGGCACACCCGCTCGGGCCGGTGGCCACCCACACGCTGCACGGGTTCCGTCGCGCGCCCGGCGAGGCGGAGGAGATCATGCACGTGATGCTGGCCCAGCAGAAGCTGCTGCTGGAGCGCAACACGGGCCTGCTGGGGACGATGGCCGCGATCACGCCGCTGATCGGGCTGCTGGGGACCGTCTGGGGCATCATGCGCGCCTTCCAGGCGATGGGTGTGGCCGGCTCGTCGGCCCCGACGATCGTCGCCGGGGGCATTGCCGAGGCGCTGATCACGACGGCCGCCGGCCTGGTCATCGCGGTGCCGTCGGTGATGCTCTACAACCACCTCAACCGCCGGCTGGCGACGATGCTCCAGGTGGCGGAGAACCACACGCGCCTGCTGTGCGTTGCGGCCCGCGAGGCCGTGGGGCTGAGCGCGCCGGTGCCGGTCCCGGCGGCCGGGGCGCCGGCCGGCCGCCCGGCTCGCCGCGCGGTGCGCGAGACCGTGGCGGCGGTGCAGGCATGAGCCTGCGGTTCGGCAGGCGCGAGTCCGGCGAAGGACCGCTGTCGGAGGTCAACACGACGCCGCTGATCGACGTCTCGCTGGTGCTCGTGGTGATCCTGCTGCTGGCCACGCCGCTGGCCTTCGAATCCAGCTTCGGCGTGCACAAGGGCGATCCGCTGGCGCCGCCCGCCGTCGTTGCCGAGCTGCCCGAGAGGGTGGAACTGGCCATCACCGGCGAGCATCAGGTCGAGGTCAACGGTCGCGCGGTCGCGATCGGGCAGTTGGCCGGCGCGCTGGGGCCGCTGCTGCGCCCGGGCACCACGCGCGCGGTCGCGGTCGCCTGCGCGGACGACGTGAGCCATGGCGCCTTCGTGCGGGTGCTGGACATCGCGCGCCAGAGCGGCGCGCAGGACATCAACGTGGCGGGGAACTGAGATGAGGCTGAAGCAGACACCGCCGCCGCCGCCGATGGCGCGGATCAACGTGACGCCGATCATCGACGTCGCGCTGGTGCTGGTCATCATCCTGCTGGTGACCGCACCGATGATGTCGATGTCGGACCTGCCGGTGGACCTGCCGGACGCGCACGCGCGGGACATCGAGCGACACGACTTCATCAGCCTGACCGTCGCCCGGGACGGGCGGCTGGCTATCGACGAGACCGCGGTGGCCGGCATCGGCGACGTGCCCGCGCTGCTGCGGGAGCGACTGGCCGCCGGGCGCGATCGCGACCGGCTGGTCGTCGTGCGCGCCGACGCCTCGCTGCCGCACCGCACGGTGCGGCGGCTGCTTGATGCCGCGCGCGAGGGCGGGGCACGCAACCTCGGCATTGCCACGGCGCAGATCACGGACGGTCGGCCATGACGAGTCTGGCAACGTCGACGAATCGGCCGGCCGCCGCGGCAGCCTGCATCTGGGCCGTGCACGATGAGTTCGCCGCCCTGCGCGCGCGCTTTCACCGGGCGCTGGCGGTCAGTGTCTGCGTCCACGCCCTGCTGGCGGCCGCGCTGGTGCTGGTCGAGGGGGCGCGCCCTCGCCTGCCGGAGATCATCGCGGTGACGTGGCTGGAGACTGCGCCGGGCGCGCCAGCGCCTGTCGTGTCCGAGCCGGACGTCGAACCGGCGGTGACGCCGATCAGCGAACCGGTCCGGGCCGAGGCTCCGGCACCGGTCGACCCGCGCCAGCGGACGGCCCCGGCCAGGGCCGGCGTCGCCGCGGCCACGAGGGGCGCCCGACCCCTGGAGCGTAGCGCCGAGCCGACCGCTTCACGCCACGACCTGGCCACGGCGCTGCCAGTGGCGCCGCCATCGGCGTCGGTGCGCTCGGCGCTGGCCGCCGCGCCCGACCCGGGGCCGGGCCTGGCCCGCGCCGCGGCCGCGACGATGCTGCCGCTGGCCGAGCGTGGACGTCCGGTCACGCTGGTCCGCGGGTCGCAGCCGGGCGGAGCTGCACTGGCCCTGACCCGCGGCCCGGCTACCCTTGGCAACCAGGCTGCCTTGGCGGCCTCGGCGCTGCCGGGGCTCGGCGGTGACCACGGTGTGCCCGGTGCGCCGCCCTCGTCCGTAACGGCGAAGCCGTCGCCGGCCGTCACGGGTGGCGCGACCGAGGCGGGCGATATCCTGCTCGAAGGCCCGGCGGCCGGACGCGAGGTCCTGCACCGCATGTTGCCGACCTACCCGGCGTGGGCGCAGAGGCAGGCCGTCGAGGCCGTTGTCAGGCTGCGCTTCGCGGTGCTGCCCGACGGACAGGTGCGTGAGGATGTCGCGGTCGAACGCACCGGTGGCTTCCGCGACTTCGACGAGAGCGCGGTGGCGGCACTGCGCGCGTGGCGTTTCGCGCCCCTGGCCGGCGGTGACGCCGCGGGGAATTGGGGTACGATCACCTTCCGCTTCCGCCTGCGCGGCTAGGCTGCGCGGGCCCGGGGGACACGATGTCGACAACGAGCAGGTGGAACTGCCTCACGACAGCTTCGAGGTCGCTCATCGCAGCGGCGCTGCTGATGGCGCTGCTTGTCGCCGTTCCGGCGGCCGGTACGCCGCAGGCGCCGGCGGTCTCGCCGGACGCGCGTCCCCAGGAGGCGTCGCTCGTGCTGCCGCGCGAGGGCGGCGGTTCGCTGGGCAGCCTGACGGTGGAGGGTGCGAGCGCCCTCCGCATCCGGTTCGAGCGCCCGGCGCTGCGCCTGGATCTCGATCCGCTGTCTGCCCCGGGGTTGCAGACAGGCACGCCCATCGCGGTCCTGGAACGGGTGCGCCCCGACCTGGTCCGGCCGCTGCTGCTGGCGTCGACCACCGAACGCTCGCCACGCACGCCGCGTCCGTGGCTGACCGCGTTCGCCACCGGTTCGCTGGCCCGGCTGAAGCCCGACCTGAAGGGCGTCGCGAGTTGGCAGGTGGAGATCGTCGATGCCGGCGGCGTCGTGGTCGGCACGCGCGCCGGTGATGGCGCTCCGCCGCGCGAGATCCCCTGGGACGGCTTGCGAGACGACGGCTCACCGGCGTGGGCTGGGCTCGCCTGCTCGCACGTCCTGACAGCGCGCGACAAGGCCGGGAACACGCGTCGCTTCGTCGGCGACAGCTTCGTCGTGCCGGCGTTTCGGGTGGACACGCCCGACGGGCCCTGCCTGCTGTTCTCCGCGATGCAGTGGCGCGGGTCCTTCGCCGAAGGTGGCGTCTCGCCGCTGTTGACGGAGACGGCGGACATCCTGAACCTGCGCGTCGACCCGGGCCGGCAGGTCGTCGTTGCGGTGACGGCCGCCACCGCCGAGGAGGCCGAGCAAACCGGTCGCGCGGTTGTCGCGGCGCTGGAACCGCGGATTGGCGGTGCGCCCGGGCGGCTGGTCAGGGAGTCGATCGTCGCGGCGGGTGCGCCCCCGGGCGGCACCCTGCGCGTCGCTCCCATCGGCCCGCGCTGACGCCGAGGCGCGGACCGTCGGTGGGACGAGGATTGTCCTAACGCATCCGCGCCCCGCGCATTATCTTGCCCCGCAACCGGCCGGCCATGCCGGCCCAGCCCCGGGGCGTGTGACATGAGCACTGCCGATGAGACCAGCCCGCGGACGTCCGATCTTCTGCGGGACGATTTCCCCTCCGTCGAGACCGCAGCCTGGCGCCGCGAGGTCGACCGCCTGCTGAAGGGTGCACCCTTCGACAAGGCGATGATCGCCTCGCTGGCCGGCGGCCTAGAGGTGCAGCCGCTCCATACGGCGGCGGACCTGGCCGACGGCATCTGGGGGGCCTCGCTGCCCGGACAGTCGCCGTTCCTGCGTGGCGCCCGCGCAGGCGCGTCCGGCCCGGTGCCCTGGCTGGTTGCGCAGGAACTGGCCGCTGCCGATGCCGGCGCGTTCAACCTGGCGCTGCTGCACGATCTCGAACGTGGCCAGACCGCCATCAACCTGAGACTCGACGCGGCAGGGCGCCGCGGACTGGACGCCGGGACGGCGCCGCCCCACGACGTGGGTCGCGACGGCATTTCCATCGGTGGGCTGGTCGATATGCGGCGGGCCTTGGCCTCGGTGGACCTGGCCGCCTGCCCGCTGCTGCTGCAGGCCGGGGCGGCGACGCTGCCGGTGGCGGCGATGTTGGCGGCCATCGCGCGCGAGCGCGGAACGGCGTTGCCGCTGCTGACCGGGGTCTGGGGCTGCGATCCCCTGGCGGTGGCCGGTGGTCCGGCGCCTGCGTTGACCATCGACACACTCTACGACCACGTTGCCCTGCTGACGCGTTGGGCCGCAGCCGAGGCACCCGGGCTGTGCACCATTGTCGTCGGCGACGGGCCATGGCACGAGGGTGGCGCCGATGCTGTCCTTTCGCTGGGACTCCTGCTGGCAGGGGCGGTGGCGGCCCTACGTGAACTCGAAGAGCGCGGCCTCGATCCGGCCGCGTGCGCGCCGCACGTGGCGTTCCAGGCGAGCCTGGACACGGATTTCTTCCTGGACATCGCGCGCCTGCGCGCGCTGCGCGTGCTGTGGTCGGACGTCCTGACGGCGTGCGGCGTCGAATCCACACGGCAGAGGGCGGCCTGGATCCATGCGCGCACGGGCGACCGCATGCTCTCGCGGTTGGATCCACATACCAACCTCCTGCGCGCGACGACCGCGGCGATGGCCGCCGCCTGTGGCGGCGTCGACAGCCTCCACGTGGCTCCCTGGGACAGCCTGCTGGCGCGCCCCGGCGGCGCCGGCCGACGTCTGGCGCGCAACGTCCAGCTGATCCTCGGCCACGAGTGCCGATTCGGCGCCGTGGCCGACCCCGCCGGCGGCTCGTGGTATGTCGAGACCCTCACCCGGCAGCTGGGAGAGGGCGCCTGGGCGGTCCTCCGACAGATCGAGGCGGCCGGCGGTCTGCGTGCGGCCCTGGCCTCGGGCCTGGTGGGCTCGCTGGTGGGTGAAGCCGCCCGCCGGCGCACGGCGCGCCTGGCCAGGGCCCAGGAAGCGCGCGTCGGCGTGAACCGCTATTGCGCTGCGCGCCCTGCCAACGACGATGACGCGGCCGACGGGTGCGACTGCAATACCGAATGGCTGGCCGAACGCCGTGCCGCGGCTGCCTCGGCGACAGCCGCCCTGCTGACGATCGATCCGCGCGCCGAGGCGCCGACGCAGCTGCGCGCCGTAGGCGACGCAGCGGTCCGTGGCGGCTCGCTCGCGTCACTCGTGGCCGCGCTCGGGAGCCGTCCCGACGCGATCCAGGGTGCGACGTGGACCCTGCCGCCGACCGGTCGCGACGCGGAACCGTTCGAGACCCTGGTCGCGCGCGCGACGCTGCTGGCGACGCGCGACCCACGCCTGGTGCGCGCTCACTGCCTTTGCCTGGGTGATGCCGCCCGCACCGGACCGCGCCTCGACTTTGCCCGCGGCTGTCTGGCGGTCGCGGGACTCGACATCACCGTCGGTGCCTTCCATGAGGACCCCGGCGCCGCGGTCGCGGAGGCGCGGGCCCGCGATGCCGCTGTCGTCCTGCTGGTCGGCCTCGACGAATCGTACCCGACGCTCGGCGCCGCGACGGCGTCCCTGCTGGCCGGCGGTCCGCGACCGCCGCTGCTGTTGGCGGCTGGCCGGCCGTCGGCCTCGACCGAACCGCTGGACCGCGCGGGCGTCTCGCGCTACCTGCACCTGGGAAGCGACCTTGTGGCCGAACTGGGCGCCGTTCTCGACACCCTCGGAGGCGCGTGATGAGCCGCCTGCCCGATTTCGCGCAGTTGCCCTGCCGCGGTCCCGGACCCGAGCCGGGACCCCTGCCACCGGTGGCCGCAGCCTGGACCACGCACGAGCAGATCGCCGTCCGGCCCGCGTACTGCGCCGCGGACGTCGCCTATCGCGATCACCTGCACTACCTGCCGGGACTGCGGCCGTTCCTGCGCGGTCCCTATGCCACGATGTACGTCACGCGCCCGTGGACGGTGCGCCAGTACGCCGGGTTCTCCACCGCCGAGGACAGCAACGCCTTCTACCGGCGGAACCTGGCGGCGGGGCAGATGGGCCTGTCGGTGGCCTTCGACCTGGCCACGCACCGCGGCTACGACAGCGACCACCCGCGCGTCGAGGGCGATGTCGGCAAGGCGGGGGTGGCCATCGACTCGGTCGAGGACATGAAGATCCTCTTCGACGGCATCCCTCTGGACCGCATGTCGGTGTCGATGACGATGAACGGCGCCGTGCTGCCGATCATGGCCTTCTACATCGTGGCCGGCCTGGAGCAGGGCGTGCCGACGGCGCAGCTGTCGGGCACGATCCAGAACGACATCCTCAAGGAGTACATGGTCCGCAACACGTACATCTACCCGCCGGCGTTCAGCATGCGGGTGATCGCGGACATCTTCGGCTACACGGCGAAGAACATGCCGAAGTTCAACAGCATCTCGATCAGCGGCTACCACATGCACGAGGCCGGCGCCACCGCCGACCTGGAGCTTGCCTACACGCTGGCCGACGGCCTGGAGTACGTGCGCACCGGACTGAAGACGGGACTGGGCATCGACCAGTTCGCCCCGCGCCTGTCGTTCTTCTGGGGCGAGGGCACGAACTACTTCATGGAGATCGCGAAACTGCGGGCCGGCCGCGCCCTGTGGGCCAAGCTCATCAAGGCCTTTGATCCGCAGGACGAGCGTTCGCTCATGCTGCGCACGCACTCGCAGACCTCGGGCTGGTCCCTGGCCGAGCAGGACCCGTTCAACAACGTTGCGCGCACCTGCGTGGAGGCCATGGCCGCCGCCCTGGGCGGCACGCAGTCGCTGCATACCAACGCCCTGGACGAGGCGATCGCGCTGCCGACCGACTTCTCGGCCCGCATCGCGCGCAACACGCAGCTCTACCTGCAGACCGAGACGGGCATCTGCCGTAACGTAGACCCCTGGGGAGGCTCGTGGTACCTGGAGAGCCTGACCGGCGAGCTGTTGGAACGGGCCTGGGCCCACATCCGCGAGGTGGAGGGCCACGGCGGCATGGCGCGGGCCATCGAGCGCGGGCTGCCGAAGCTGCGCATCGAGGAGGCGGCCGCCCGCCGGCAGGCGCGCCTGGATTCGGGGCAGGATGTCATCGTCGGGGTCAACCGCTGGCGCTTGACGCGGGAGGATCCGCTGGAGATCCTCGAAGTCGACAACACCGCCGTGCGTCGTCAGCAGGTGCTGCGGCTGGCGCGGCTGCGCAACGAGCGTGACCAGGCGGCGGTCGACCGGGCGCTGCTGGCACTGACCGAGGCCGCCGGCGGCGGCACGGGAAACCTGCTCGAGCTGGCGGTCGAGGCGGCACGGCTGCGCGCCAGCCTGGGCGAGATTTCCGCGGCATTGGAAAAGGTCGCCGGCCGTCACCAGGCCGAGGTCCGCACCATCAGCGGCGTCTATGCCGCGGCATTCCGGAGGGAGGACGGCATCGACAGCGTCGGCGAGGTGAGGCGACTGGTGGAGGCATTCGCGGCGCGCGAGGGCCGTCGTCCCCGCCTGCTCGTGGCCAAGATGGGCCAGGACGGGCACGACCGCGGCGCCAAGGTCGTGGCCACCGCGTTCGCGGACCTGGGCTTCGACGTCGATGTCGGCCCGCTCTTCCAGACTCCGGCGGAGACCGCGCGCCAGGCCATCGAGAACGACGTGCACATCGTCGGGCTCAGCAGCCTGGCCGGTGGCCACAAGACACTGCTGCCGCAGCTGGTGGAAGAGCTCGGGCGCCTGGGTCGCGGCGACATCCTGGTCGTCTGCGGGGGCGTCATCCCGTCGCAGGACTACGAGTACCTCCGCGAACACGGTGCCGCCGCCATCTTCGGGCCCGGCACCGTGATCCCCGACGCCGCTCGCAACCTCCTGGCGGAGCTCAACCGTCGGCTGGGCTACGCGTGACATGAAGCGCGCCGAATTGACCGTCCGGCAGTACGTGGACGGCGTGGTCGGCGGCGATCGCGCAGTGCTGGCGCGCGCCATCACGCTGATCGAGTCGAACGCGCCGGCGCACCAGGACCTGGCGCAGGCGGTGCTGACCGAGCTGTTGCCGCGGCGGCAGGAGGCGGTGCGGCTCGGCATCACCGGCGTGCCTGGCGCCGGCAAGAGCACGCTGATCGAGGCGCTCGGCACCTGGCTGACCGGCCGTGGGCATCGCGTGGCGGTGACGGCCATCGACCCCTCGTCGAGCCTGACCGGCGGCAGCATCCTCGGCGACAAGACGCGGATGGAGAAGCTGGCGACGGACGAACGCGCCTTCATCCGGCCGTCGCCCGCCGGCGGGACCCTCGGCGGCGTGGCGCGCAAGACGCGGGAGACCATCGTCCTGTTCGAGACGGCCGGCTACGACGTGGTGATCGTCGAGACCGTGGGCGTCGGGCAGAGCGAGTCGCAGGTGCGCTCGATGGTCGACTTCTTCCTGCTGGTCCTGCTGGCCGGCGCCGGCGACGAGCTGCAGGGATTCAAGCGCGGCGTCATCGAGCTGGCGGACGCGATCGCGATCAACAAGGCCGACGGCGACGGCCTGGCGCCGGCCGAGCTGTGCCGGACCGGCTTCGCCGGCGTGCTGCCCTATCTGCGTCCGGCCACCGAAGGCTGGCAGACGCGTGCGCACGCCTGTTCGGCTCTGACGGGGGCCGGGCTTCCCGAATTGTGGAACGTCGTCGAAGCCTTCGCGCGGGCGACCCGCGCCGGCGGCGCCTGGGAACGTCGGCGCGGCGAGCAGGAGCGGTCCTGGGTGCGCGAGTTGGTCCGCGAGGGACTGGAAGAAAGGTTCCGCGCGCATGCCGGCGTGGCGGCGCAGGTGGGAGCGCTCGAGGCGGACGTGGTGGCTGGCCGGCTGCCGGCCACGGTGGCCGCGCGCCGCCTGCTCGACCTGTTCGGCGGCGGCGCGGATTGAGGCTCGCCGAGCGCGTTCAACGACCGAGTCGTTTGCGCACCGCTGCGGCCTGTTCGCGGGCCTGCTGCGCGTAGACCGGGCTGCCGCCCAACTCGTCGACCAGCGCCAAGGCACCCTCCGCATCGCCCTGCAGCAACCGGCACTGCGCCCCATACCACAGTCCCCGTTCGCGCAGCGGTAGAACGACGGCGGGGTCCGCCACCTCGTCGAGCGCCTCACTCGCCTCGGCGAGCTGGCCCGCCAGCAGGTGCGCGACGCCCTGGTACATCCGCACGAACGGCGCGAAGAGAGGCTGGTTCTCCGGGCCCGATCGCGGGTCGGCCTGTACCATCCTGTGAGCCCGCCCGAGCTGGTCCGCCGCAGCCGGCCAATCGCCGTTGGCGTAGTGCGCCATCCCCAGGTTGAAGATCGCCGTCAAGGCCGGGCTGGCGGTGCTCATGTCCACCTGCGAGGTGGGCAGGGGTGACCGGTCGGCCAGGTCCGCGAACGACCCTTTGCCACATCCGGGGGTGCCCAGGAGGAAGACGGCGCCGGCCACCACGACCGTGGCGGCCACCAGCCACCACAGGGTGCGCGCCTGGCGTCGCGGCCGGTCGGGCCACAGACGACGTTGGTGTGCGGGGCGTTGTCCTGAACTGTCGCTGCCCATTCCGTCTCCGGGCTGCCGGGGTTCGGGCGCCCGCGCGGGCGGGGCCGTCGCCTTCGATGATGAAGCCGAATCGGCTCCGGCGCAAGTGCCGCGGTCCGGCTGACCGCGTCCGCGTCGCGGCCGGCCCCAGGGGCCGGCCGCCTTGCCGCTGGTCGGGCGCGTCCGCGCCGCCTATCATGGGGCGTTCAACGCGAACTCCCAGACAGGCAGCCGGCGCGCCGCGGTTGCCGGAGGATGCCATGAATCAGGGACTGCCGCAGCCGATCCTCGTCCACGACACGTTCACCGCCGCCAAGCGCGAACTGGAATTGCGCGAACCGGGACGGTGCGGCGTCTACTGCTGCGGACCCACGGTCTACGACCTGTGCCATGTCGGCAATGCGCGCGCCGCGGTGGTGCCCGACGTCATCGTGCGCTTCCTGCGGCACCAGGGACTGCAGGTGAAGTACGTCCGCAACGTGACGGACATCGACGACAAGATCATCGCCCGGGCCCAGGCGGAAGACGTGCCTGCGATGGCGGTGGCTGAGCGCTACGCCGACGAGTACGGTCGCGACATGGCCGCCCTCGGCAATCTCGAGCCCGACGTGGCACCACGGGTCAGCGGCCACTTGCCCGAGATCGTCGAGATGATCGAGCGCCTGCTCGCGCGGGGCCTGGCCTACGTCGCCGACGGCGACGTCTACTATCGCGTGGCCGCGTTCGCCGAGTACGGGAAGCTGGGCAAGCGGCGGCCCGAGGACCTGCTGGAGGGCGCCGGCAGCCGCATCGAGGTGGACGCACGCAAGGAGTCGCCGCTGGACTTCGCGCTGTGGAAGGCGGCGAAGCCAGGCGAGCCCGCCTGGGACAGTCCATGGGGCCCCGGGCGTCCGGGCTGGCATATCGAGTGCTCGGCGATGTGCGGCAAGCATCTGGGCGAGACGTTCGACATCCACTGCGGCGGACGGGACCTGATCTTCCCGCACCACGAGAACGAGATCGCGCAGAGTCAAGGTGCGTACGGTCCGGGCACGTTCGCGCGCTACTGGTTGCACAACGGCTTCATCGACTTCGCTGGCGAGAAGATGTCCAAGAGCCTGGGCAACTTCTTCACGACGCGCGAGGTGCTGGCCCTGCACGATCCGGAGACCGTCCGCTACTTCCTGCTGACGGTGCACTACCGCAGCGGACTCAATTTCGATGTGCGTGTGGACTGCCCCGCCTGCGGGGCGGAACTGGATCGGGAGGCCCAGGACCAGGGCCGCTGCGCGGCCTGCGGCGCCGAACCCGGGCGCGAGGCGCTCCGCGCGCGCGTGCGCTTTCCCGGCCTGGAAGAGGCGGACGACCGGCTGGCCTACGTCTACGCGACGCTGGCCGGTGCGCGCCGCCTGTTGCATGAAGCCGCCGCCGTGCCGCCGCCGGCTCCCGGCGAACTGCTGCCGGCGTTCTGCGAGCACATGCGCAACGACTTCAACACCGGCGGTGCGTTGGGCACGCTGAGTCGCCCGCTGGCCGAGGCGAATACGCTGCTGGCTGCCACCAAGGGCGTGGACAAGGCTGCGCGGCTGCAGTGGCTGGCGGGATTCGTGGCCGACATGGACCAGGTGGCGGCGATCCTCGGCTGCTTCGGTGCCGACCCCGAGGACTGGCTGCGGCGGCGGCGCGGCCGGCGTGCGGCTACCGCGGGCCTGGACATCCGGCGCGTGGAGGCGTTGCTGGCCGCGCGGCGCGAGGCGCGCGCAGCGAAGGACTGGGCGCGCTCGGACGCGATTCGCGACGAGCTGTCGGCTCTGGGCCTGACGGTCAAGGACGGGCCCGAGGGTACGAGCTGGGACTTCGCCTGAGGGCGGGGTCCGGCGATCAGCCCTTCGCGAAGTACGCGGCGGAAACCGCCAGGCCCGTGCCCACCACCGTCCAGCGCAGCACCGCCGGGGGAAGCCTCCCGGCCAGCTTCCCGCCGAGTGCGCCGCCGCCGAGCGCACCGACGGCCATGGCCGCCGCGAGCGTCCAGACGACGTGATCGCTGAACAGGAAGTAGACGGCCGCCGCCGCGTTGACGACCAGCGCGATCGCCTGCTTGGCGGCGTTCAGCCTGGGCAGCGAGTCGCGGGACGACAGCCCCAGCGCCGCCAGCACGATCACGCTGAGCCCGGCGCCGAAGTAGCCGCCGTAGACGGCTGCCAGCCCCACCGGTAGCCACGTCACCCGCTCCAGGTGTTCGCCACCGCCTTGGCCCAGCCGCCGACCCAGCCAGGCACGCACCGGGCCCTGCGCGGCCAGGAGCAGCGACGCCGCCAGGATCAGCCACGGCACGAGCCCGCGAAACAGCTTCTCTCCCGACTCCAGCAGCAACCAGCCGCCAAGCACGCCGCCGAGCGCTGCGGCCGGCAGCACGCGCCACAGACGCGCACCCTGGCCACGCAGGTCGGCTCGCTGGGCCAGCGTACCGCCGACATAGCCCGGACATAGGGCCACCGTATTGGTGACGTTGGCCGCGACTGCCGGCACGCCCAGGGCCAGCAGGGCGGGGAACGTCACGAGCGTGCCGCCGCCGGCCAGTGCGTTGATGGCGCCGGCGAGAAGCGCGGCCAGCGCAGCCAGCAGGAGGTCGGGAACGCCGGTCATGAGCAGGGACCTCCCGTGATCGCCGACGACCGCCCGCGGCGGCCGGAATCAGGACAACGGCGCCACCGGTTGGGGCATGGTGCAGTGGCCGAGCGCCGCGCCGGGGTCCTTGAGCCCGTGGCCGGTGACCAGGGCTGCAACGCGGTCGCGCGGGTCGACCAGTCCTGCTTCGCGGGCGGCCACCAGACCGGCCAGTCCGGCGGCGCCGGATGGCTCGGCGAACACGCCCGCGCGCGCGGCAAGGTCCCTGATGGTGGCGATGATCAGGTCGTCTTCGACCGCGACGAAGGCGCCGCCGGTTGCCGCGACGTAACGCCAAGCCTTCACCCGGTTGCGCGGGATGCCGACGCTGATCGAGTCGGCGATCGTGTCCGGGGCCACCGGAGCGATCGCGGCACGCACCTGCGCGCCGTCCAGCGACGCCTGGCTAGCGCACGCTCGTGCCCACGCCTGCGCCAACGGCGAGGCGCCCGCGGCCTGCACCCCGACCACGCGCGGCACGCGGTCGACCAGGCCGAGATCCTTCAGCTCGAGGAACGCCTTTGCGGTTGCCGAGACGATACAGCCATCGCCCACCGGTACCAGGACCACGTCAGGAAGGTCCGCGTCCGTCGTGAAACCGCGCGTCAGGTCCCAGGCCAACTCCAGCGCCGCCGTCTTCTTGCCCTCGACCAGCAGCGGGTTGTGCGCACAGTTACGACTGTACCAGCGGTTCCGCTCGATTGCGACCAGCGACAGTTCGAAGGCCTGATCATAGGTCCCGTCCACGCGGATGACCGTAGCCCCGTGCAGCAGAAGCTGCGCCAGCTTGCCGCGGGGCGCGCCGGCGGGGACGTAGATGGTGCTACGGAAGCCGCCGCGCGACGCGAGGACGGCCAGGCTCGCGGCCGCATTGCCTGTCGAGGCGCAAGCCAGGTGGTCGAAGCCCAGCTGCCGGGCTCGGGCCAGCGCCACGGCGGCGGCGCGGTCCTTGAGGCTGCCCGAGGGCAGCCCCGTGTCGTCCTTGATCACCAGCGAGCGCAGGCCCAGGTGCGCCGCCAGGCGCGGGGCGGGAAGCAGCGCGGTGCCGCCCACGGCCCACGCCGGGTGGATCGCCGTGGGAACTACCGGCAGCAGCGGCGCGAACCGCCACAGGCCGCGCGCCGTGTCGTCACCGTCCGCGCGCACCAGCGCTGCGACGCCGGCGCCCCCTTCGTAGACCGCGTCGAGGATGCCGTCGATACCGCAGTCGGCGCAGACGAACCCTTCGTACCGCGTGTCGTAGTGGCGACCGCAGACGACGCACGCGCAACCGGTCCAGCGCGGATTTGCCGCGACGGAGGGCAGCACGTCGACCCCGTTCCTGCCTGCGTCCGGGTCCTTCATGCTACATCGTCAGGGCCATGAGTGCCTTGGCGGTGTGCAGGCGGTTCTCAGCCTCGTCCCAGACCACCGAGTGCGGCCCGTCGATGACCCCGTCGGTCACTTCCTGCCCGCGGCTGGCCGGCAGGGGGTGCATATAGATGCTGTCGGTGGCCGCCAGTTCCATGCGCTTCTCGTTGGCGATCCAGCCGGGGTACTTGCTGATGTGTTGCACCGCGGCCTGGCGGTCCGGTTCGGTCACGAGGCAGCCCCAGCTCTTGGGGTAGACGATGTGCGCGCCCTCGAAGGCGGCATCCATGTCGTCGACCACCTCGAACTTCGTGCCGTTGGCCTTCGCATTGGCCTCGGCCTGCGCCATGATCCCCGGCATCAGCTTGAATTCCTTCGGGTGTGCCAGCGTGACGTCGAGCCCGAAGCGGGTCATCATCAGGATCGTCGACTGCGGCACCGAGATGGGGCGCACGTACGAAGGCGCATAGGTCCAGCTGACGGCGATCTTGCGGCCCCTCAGGCCGTCGGGGAACTTCTCGCGGATCGTCATCAGGTCGGCCAGCGCCTGGCAGGGATGATAGACGTCGCACTGCATGTTCAGGACCGGCACGCGGCTCAGCGATGCGACACTGCGGATGAAGGCGTTGCCCTTGCCCCAATCGCAATTGCGGATGGCGATGCCGTGGCCCATGCGGCTGAGCACGCGCGCGGTGTCCTCGGCCGTTTCGCCGTGGCTGACCTGCAGCTTCTCCGGGCTGAGATCGTGGGCATGGCCGCCCAGCTGCGTCATGCCGGCCTCGAACGAGTTGCGCGTGCGTGTGCTCTGCTCCCAAAAGAGCATGAACAGCGTGCGGTCGCGCAGAAGCGCGTGGGGTTCGTCGCGGTAGAACTTGCGCTTGAGGTCGAAGCTGGTCTCGAGGGCCAGCTCGAGTTCGTCGCGTGTCCATTCCTGCGTGTCGATGAAGTGGCGTCCCTGCAGGGGCTTGCTCATGAGGTCTCCTTGGCTCGTTGCTCCGCTGCCTCGGCGCGCGCGCCGGGTGCCTGCCGGTCGGCGAACATACAACGGTAGCGCGGCGGCGCGCAAACGGGAAGCCGTCCGGCCTGGCGGCCCGATGCGCGACGCCCGCCCCCGACAAGGGGCGGGCGTCCCGGTTGGGGGACAGGGCGTCGGTCAGCGGTAGGTGGCCTTGATCGCGCCCCAGGAGGTCGCTTCATCGGCCACGGCGCCGCAGTCGGTCACGTGGCTGCCCACGCCGCTGAACGTATCCACGGCGAAGAAGACCCAGCCCAGGCACGGGTCGTAGGCGTTCGACGGGTCCGTGTCGCCGCCGCAGACGGAGCTGACGCGCCGCATCGTGTGGTTGAGCGTGCTGCCGCCGGCGCAGGTCCAGGCCGTCCCCGGATCTTCGCCCACCCTGCCGACGCTGTCGACGGCAATGCCCGCCCGCGCCAGGACCAACGCGTCGTTGCCATTGAAGTTCAGGTTCGCATTGACCTGATCGGCCCGGGACAGCAGCACGGCGTCGGCCTGGTTGTGCGTGATGACGTGCGTCGCGCCAGGCGCCAGGTTGATCGCCGGCAGCGCGATCGAATAGGGAACGGTGGCGCCGTTCGCGTAGCGGTCCAATGTGTAGGTGCCGAGAGCCACGGCATCCGCGGTGCCGTTGTAGATCTCGACGGCCTTGTTGTTGGCGGATCCCTCGACGTATTCGCTGATCAGGAGGTCGGCGGTCTGGGCGGCAGCCGCCCCGGCACCCAACATCCCGGCCAAGGCCAGCAGCGGCAGCAGGGACAGGCGCTTCGTGAACAAGGACTTCATGGGGCTCCTCGCGGGGTTCCCGGGTGGGCGACTCGGGCGGCGCGCGTGGGTCCTGGACGCGCGCGGCTCTGCGATTATATCAAATGAAAGAGGAAGTTGTCAAACCCGAACCGCCGGGGAGGGGGATCGGTGCGCCGCCCCCGACCGCGCCCCTGACGGCGCGGACTCAGCCGGCCATCAATTCGCGCGGCAGAGCGGCGTAGAACGCGCAGGCAGTCACCACATCGGCGATCGGCACGTACTCGTTGGCTGTATGGGCCACTTCCTCGCGCCCGGGACCGAAGCCCAGGCAGGAGACCCCATGCAGCCCCATGATGGCTACGCCGTTGGTACTGAAGTTCCAGCGCGCAATCTCCGCCGGTCGGCCCGCCGTGCCGCTGTACGCGCGTTGCGCAGCCCGAAGCGCCGGATGGTCCTCGCCCAGCACCCAGGTGGGGTAGTACTTGTCCATCGGGTACTCGAGTCCGGTCCAGGCCTTCTCGCGGTAGGTCAGCGTAAAGACCTCGGCCGTGACGTCTGCTGCCTTCAGTGCGTCCTCGACCTCGCGCAGCGCCGACTCCCGCGTCTCGCCGGCGGTCAGGCGCCGGTCGATGTGGAACTCGGCCTCGGCCGGGACCGCGCACAGGCTGGGCGTCGTGCAGCCGATCCAGGTGACCGTGCAGGTACCCTTGCCCAGGAACGGGTCGTCCTTCAGTCGATCGTTCAGCCGCTCGATGGCGGTGATGGCTGGAGCGATCCGGTGGATTGCGTTCTCGCCCAGATGCGGCATGCTGCCGTGGCAGCTGCGCCCCTTGACCCGCACGCGGATCTCCATGCGCCCGCGTTGGCCGCGGTTGATGCGAAGGTTCGTCGGTTCGGTCGAGACCACCAATTCCGGGGCCAGGCGCTTTTCGTTCAGGATGTAGTGCCAGCACAGCCCGTCACAGTCCTCTTCCATGACGGTGCCGGTCATCCAGACCTGGCAGCCTTCGAGCAGGCCCAGCTCCTTCATGATCTTCCCGGCGTACACCATGCCGGCTATGCCGGCCTTCTGGTCGACGGCGCCGCGGCCGAAGACCTTGCCGTCCTCGATCTTGCCCCTGAAGGGATCGCAGTCCCACTGTGCCGGGTCGCCGACGTCCACGGTGTCCAGGTGTGCGTCGAAGGCGAACACGCGCGGTCCGCTGCCGACCCTGCCCAACACGTTGCCCAGGGGGTCGATCTGCACCTCGTCGAAGCCCACGGCGTCCATCTCGCGCGCCACGCGGCGAACGCAGGCTTCCTCCTGGCCCGACAGGCCGCGCGCTGCCACGAGGTCGCGCAGGAAGGCGATCATCGGGGTCTCGAGTTCCCCGGCACGCGCGGCGATGCGCGCCCCCGTCGTGTCGCTGCTTCCGTCGTTCATCGGCGTCCTTCGCTCAGGATTGCCAGCCCATGGCGCGCCAGAGCCGGGCGGCCGTCTGCTGCAGGCGCTGCGCCTCCACCGGCGGCTTCATGCCGGCCGCGAATACCCGCGTGCCGCCCACGTGGACGGCCTCGATGTCCCAGGGATGGAAATCGAAGAGCAGGTGGCTCAGCCAGGTGTCGGTGGTCAGCGGCGTCTTCTGGAAGTTGTTCAGGATGATGAAGTCGGCCGGTGCGCCCGGCTCGAGGCTGCCGAACGCCTCGCCGAAGGTCTCGCGCGCCAGGCGGAAACTGCCCAGCCAGAGCCGCGCGGCGCCGGCGTGTCCGAGCGGGCCGCGGCCGCCCTCGTTGCCGCGGAAGAACGTGGTGCGCAATTCGCCCCACATGTTGTCGTCCAGGCCGTCGGTGCCGACGGCGCTGCGCGTGGGGAAGCGGTCCACCGGTGCGCGGCCGACGCCGTTGTTCATATTCGAGCGCCCGCAGTGGACCAGCCAGGCGCCCGCATCCTCGAGCGTCTGCATGTCCAGGGGCGAGAGATCCACGCCGTGGGCGAAGACGCTGCCCGGCCGCACCAGCCCGTTGTCGACCAGTCGCTGCAGTGGGTCGCGCCAGCCGCGGTCGCGGCTGACCTCACGGTCGGTCGTGCCCTCGGCCAGGTGGATGTGAAGGCCGGCGTCCTGCCGGCTGCAGATGCCCGCCAGCAGTTGCAGCGTGCGGTCCTCGAGCGTGAACGAAGCGTGCGCGCCGACCAGCCCGCGAAAGCGGGGCACGCCGACCGCCGGCTTGTCGCGCAGCTTCTGCAGGTAGCGCTCGTTCTCCTCGAGCGTGATGTCGCGCTGGCCCTTGCCGCCGCGGTCGGTGACCTCGTAGCATAGGCAACCGCGCAGACCCACCTCGGACAGTCCCTGCTCGATGCGGTCGAGCGAGCCGCCCACGCTCGAGAGGCTTGCGTGGTGGTCGAAGACCAGGGTCGTGCCGCAGCGTACCGCGCCCCAGGCCCCGGCCACCGCGCTGAGGTAGACCGCCTCCGCGTCGAGCGCGCGGTCCAACGGCCACCAGATCTCGGTCAGGATGTCGGTGAAGGTCGTCAGCGGGGTCCTGGGCGTGGGCATCCCCGCGGCCAAGGACGCGTAGAGATGGGCGTGCGCATTGACGTTGCCCGGCATCACCGTGCGACCCTCGAGGTCGATGACCTCGTCGCCGGGGGCCGGTTCCAGGTTCGCGCCCCTGGTCGCGACACGCTCTCCCTCGATGCGCAGGTCCACACGCTCGACCAGCGGGCGTGGCGCGCCGGCCAGGTCGGCCGGGAAATAGTCCAGCACGGTTCCGTTCTTGAGCAGCAGACCGCCCACGTCAACCCCTCCTGGCCCGGACTCGGTCGCGCGGCACGTCCGCGCGGGAACGCCTCGGCAATGATAGGGTGGGCGGACGGAAATTCCAACGCCCGGCTGCCTTGCCCGGGCGAAAACAGGAGGGACCGCCTCGGCGGTCCCTCCTGACCGGCCGGGGTTGCCGTCCCTAGTCCGCCTTCAACTCGTCGGCCGACTTGAAGACATTCTTCATCGTGTACTCGGTCGCCACCCAGATCGACGGATCGCCGCGTACGCGCAGCCACGTGCCGCCGGGCTTGTCGCCCTCGGCCGGGCGGTCGGCGCCGAACTCGAGCACGACTTCCCGGCCGTCTGCCATCACCAGGGTTGCCTCGCGCAGGGGAGCGTCCAGGCCGTAGGCGGACGCGGGTGCCGCCGGGTCGCCCAGGTCTGCGGCGCGCACGCTGACCAGGCTGCCAAGGACCGCATCGACCTTCGTCTTGGCGGGCGTCGGCCCGCGGGTGCCGGGGGCTGCCTGCCATTCCCACGTGTTGCGCACGGCTGCCACCGACGCCGAGTCGGCGGCGGCCGGCGGCGAGAAGACCTTGCGATACTCGCGCGTGCCCGTCGCCTCGCGCAGGCGGATCGCGTCGACGGCAACGCGTTCCTCCTTCACGGCCTGCAGGTCCAGGAAGTGACGGGAGGAGGGGAGCGTGGGCTCACCGTAGATGCCCAGCTGCGCCAGGATACCTGCGGTCGTCAGATATACTTCGTCGGCGCCCGGTCGGCGGACGAAGTTCCCGGCCCCGCCCTGCGGCCGCCCGCCCACGTCAAGCCCGAACAGAGGCTGTCCGTCGCGGCCGAAGGCACGGATCGTCACGGCGGCCTCGTCGTCCAGACCGTAGTCACCCAGCACGTCGCGGCTGTCGGAGCGGTACTCGCCGTGCAGGTCGCCCAGCGCAGAGAGCAGGGCGTCGATCCGTTCTCGGCTTGCTCGCGCGCTCCAGGCCGTCTCGACCCGCCAGCCGTCGGGGCCCGAAGCCAGGACCACCGCTCGCGTCTCGGCGCCCCGGCCCAGTTCCAGCCGACCCACCGATTCGGCCGTGTACGTGCCTTCGACCAGCACCGACGAAGCCGCGCGCGACGTGGCACGTCGATGTCCCAGCTTCTGCACCGCGCTGATGCCGACCAGGACGACCACGACAACCGCCAGGATCGCCAGTGTGCGCCTCGTGACCATGGCTCAACCTCCCTGGCGCGCGTCGGCCACGGGCCGCCGCAGGTTGTCGCGGTAGCGGGCGGCTTCCTTGCGCCGCAGCCCCGCGCGGAAGATGCCGTAGGCCGCGATGGCAGCCGGGACCAGCAGCACCGTGAACAGCCGCCAGAACAGCTTGGCCTGCGCGTCGACCGGCTTGATGACCCGGCTGGTCAGCGACTTGGCGCGGATGCTCAGCAGCGCCTGCGAGCCGGCCAGGTAGTCGACGCCGTTCATCAGCAGCAGGCCGTTCTGCATGGCGCCGATGAGGGAGTCGTCGAACATCTTCGCGCAGCCCACCAACAGCAGGCGCCCGGGGCGTGGCGCGGCCGGGGCGGGGACTATCCCTTCGCCCTCGGCTTCCATCGGTACGGGCTTGCCCGCCCAGGAATCCGGGAACGTGCCCTCGACCAGGACGGCCAGAGGCTGCGCGCCAGCCATCGTGCGGCCCGACGGGTCGATCATCTGGCCAGTGACCGGGCCCTCGCTCCACGGCAGCCGCCAGCAGTCCTCGCTGCTGCTCATGAGCGTCGAGCACTCCAGGCCGGCGGCCGCCAGCTTCGCCGCGTCGATGTCCACGGGCGTGCCCCAGAGATAGAACAGCGACGCGATGCGGTTGACCACGGGCGAGGCCGGGTTCATCTGCGACTCGGTGACGCGGATCTGGATCGGCGCCCGCACCGGCTCGCGCGTCTGCACGCGCAGGCCACCGAGGTTGACCTCGCGCGGCAGCTCGATGACCTCCATCGCCGAGTCCATGAAGTGGTCCTCGCTGACGGTCAGCCCGAAGCCGGCGAGCATGGGCTCGATTCCCGTGGCGATGTCCTGGCCGTGCACCGACCAGCCGCCGCCCGGGGCCGGGGAGTAGCCGTACTCGTGCGCCTGCACGGCCAGCACCACCGGGATGCCGGAGGTCAGGGCGCGGTTGACCTCCCAGGCCTGGCGTTCCTGCAGCGGTGCCCCGGCCATGACCACCAGCAGGTCGATGTCCGGGGGCACGGGCGAGGCTGCCGTCAACTCGACCGGAACCACCTCGTAGTGCTCCTGCTGCAGGACCTCGCTCAGTCGTGTGTACTGCTCCTGTGGCGGCGGCGGCTGCATGCCCTGCTGCAGGTACATCATCGCCAGCTGCCGGTCGATCTCCTTCTTGGGCCCGAACACCGCCACCCGCGGCGCCTTTTCGCGGGTCAGCCGGTACACGGGCCCGATCACGTCCTGTTCCAGCGAAACCAGGCTCTGCGGCAGCAGCTGCGGCAACACCTCCTCGGGCTGGTCCTTGTAGGCGATGGTCATCGCGCTCCAGATGAGCTTGATGCCCATCTCGTCCTTCTCGATGGACTGCACCTGGAACGGCCGGATGCCCTTGGCGGCAAGGGATTCCTGCATCTCCTCGTCGTCTTGCGGGTTGTGGACCGCGAACTCGAGCATGCCGCCGGCCACCTGCTCGAAGTTGCGCAGGCGCTCGGTCAGGTCGCGCTCCAGCGTGCGCAGCTGTGTCGGCATCTTGTCGGACGGCGTGATGTACAGCTTCACCTGGACCGGGACCTTCAGGCCCTCGAGGACTTCCACTGCTGCCGGCGACATCGTGAACAGCCGGTCGCGAGTCAGGTCCAGCCGGGCGCCCGGCAGGTTCCCCAGCACCGAGACCAGGAAGAACGCGATCACCGCCAGCAGCACGGCCGCCGCTGCGAAGGTCAGGCGGAAGTTCCGTCGCTTGTTGTTCATCAGTACTTCCTCCCCTCGAGCCACAGCGCGTTGAGCACCAGGAACACCGCGGTCAGGCCCAGGAAATAGGCCAGGTCAGCCGCGCCGACCACCCCGCGCAGCATCATCTCATAGTGCCCGGACAGTCCCAGGTAGTTCTGCAGCAGCGAGCCCAGTCCCGGCACCCAGCCGTCAATCGTCGCCGCCACGGCCGGAATGCCCAGGATGAAGAGCAGGAAGCAGGACATGATGCCCAGGATGACGGCCGAGATCTGGTCGCGCATCAGCCCGCTGGTGAAGGTGCCGATGCCGAGGTAGAGAGCGCCCAACAGGATCGCGCCGAGGTAACCGCTGGCGATCGCCCCGTGGTCCGGATTGCCCAGGGCGCCGACCATGATCGGAAGCGTGAGCGTTCCGGCCAGCGCCACCAGGTAGAAGGCCAGCGCGGCCAGGTACTTGCCCAGCATCACGTCAGCCGTGCGCATGGGCAGCGTCATCAGCAGCTCGAACGTGCCGAGGCGCTTGTCCTCGGCCCACAAACGCATGCTGACGGCCGGGATGAAGAAGATCAGGAAGAAGGGCAGGTTCCCGAAGAAAGCGCGCAGGTCGGCCGCGCCGTTCAGGAAGAAGCCCGTCATGAACAGCCCCGCGTTCAGCACCAGGAAGGCGATGATGAAGATGTACGCGATCGGGCTGTTGAAATAGGCGGCAAATTCGCGCCGGAAGATCACCAGGCTGCTGCGCATTTCACGCCACCTCCTTCAGACCGCGGGCGCGGCGCGTCAGCGCGATGAACGTGTCCTCCAGCGAGTAGGGCGCCTCGTGCAGCTCGGTCAGCTGCCAGCCGCCGCCGCGGGCCAGGCGCTCGACGGCGCCGACCAGGTCCTCGCTGAACGGGGCGCGCGCCTCGAAGCGGCAGCCGTCAGCCGCGGGCAGCGGCCGCAGTTCGCTGATCGCCGGCAGCGAGCGCAGCGCCGCCTCGACCGCGGCGGCATCGGCGCGCGCGCCCACGTAGACGCGGTTGCTGCCCATCGCGCCGCGCGACAGATCGCCCACCGTGCCGTCGGCGATGATGCGCCCCTCGTTGATGATCACCACGCGATCGGTCACCGGGCTGACCTCCTGCAGGATGTGCGTGGAGAAGATGATGGTCTTGCTTCCGGCCAGGCTCCGGATCAGCTCGCGGATCCCGAGGATCTGCAGGGGATCCAGTCCGCTGGTCGGCTCGTCGAGGATCAGGATGTCCGGGTCGTGGATCAGCGCCTGCGCCAGGCCGGTGCGCTGCCTGTAGCCCTTGGACAGCTCGCCGATGTTCTTGCGGTACTCGGTGCGCAGGCCGCAGGCCTCCACGCACCAGTCCAGCCGCTCGCGCAGCCGCGCGCCCTCCAGGCCGCGCGCCGAGCCGACGAAGCCCAGGTACTCGTGGATATTCATGTCCAGATACAGGGGCACGTTCTCGGGTAGGTACCCGATGCGCCGCCGCACTTCCAGGGGTTGCTCCAGGACATCGATCCCGTCGACCTTGACCGTGCCGCCGTCGGGGGCCAGGAAGGTCGTGATGATCTTCATGGTCGTGCTCTTGCCCGCGCCGTTGGGGCCCAGAAAGCCGAGGATCTCTCCCCGGCCGATCCGGAACGACACGTCGTCGAGCGCCTTCATGGTCCCGAAGCTCTTGGACAGACCGCTGACTTCGATCATCGCCAAAGCTCCTCAGGGGGTAGGGTTCCACGCATCTCGCCGTTGATGCCGGCGACCGGCCCGCGTGGGCCGTGACGGCCACGGTAGCGCAAAGGGCGGCTAACTCCAACCCCTGGCCGGGAGTTCCCGGATCCGTTCGCCTGCGGATTACCCGTTGCCGCGGGGGGATTTCGCCGCTACGATGCCGCCGGGTCGCTACCCTGGGCGCGTTGCCCGGCCCGCGCGGCCCCGCCCGAAGGAAGGTCTGCCCCTTGACCCAGCCCGGCGGTCCCGTCGAGGACCTCTACCGCCAGTACTTCGAGCGTACCGGCGACGCCTTTCTCATCATCGAGGGCGACCGCTTCGTCGACTGCAACGAGGCGACCGTCCGCATGCTGCGCTACCGCACGCGCGACGACCTGTTGCAGACCCATCCCTCTGAACTTTCGCCGGAACTGCAGCCCGATGGCCGGCGCTCCTTCGACAAGGCCAACGAGATGATGGCGCTGGCCTTCGAGGGCGGCAGCCACCGCTTCGAGTGGGACCACCAGCGCGCCAATGGCGAGGTGTTCCCGGTCGAGGTGCTGCTGACGTCGGTGCCCACGGCAGGCAGGGCGATGCTGCACGTGGTGTGGCGGGACCTGACCGAGCGGCGGCGGCTGGAGGCCGAACTGGTGCAGGCGCACAAGATGGAGGCGCTGGGCCGGCTCTCCAGCGGCATTGCCCACGACTTCAACAACCTGCTGGTGGCGATCATCGGCAACTCCGAACTGCTGCTGGCGGACCTCGGGGATCTGCCCGACCAGCAGGCGAGCGCAGCGGAGATCCTGAAGGCCGGTCGTCGCGCCGCCGACCTGGTGGGCCAGTTGCTGGCGTTCAGCCGCAAGCAGGTGCTGCGGCCGCAGACGATCGACCTGGCCGCGACGGTGGCCGACATGGCCGACCTGCTGCGGCGCCTGCTGGGAGAGGGCGTGGAAACCGCGATCGAGCCCGGAGACCGCCCCCTGTGGGTCCGCGCGGATCCGGGGCAGGTCTCTCAGGTGGCGCTGAACCTGGCCGCCAATGCACGCGACGCCGTGCGCCCGGGCGGGCGCTTCCGCCTGGCGGTGGCGCCCGTGACCGTCGATGAACGCACGCCCGATCTGCAGGATCCTCTGCCGCCAGGGCCCTACGTGGCGCTGATCGCCGAGGACGACGGCGAGGGCATCGCGGCGGCCGACCTGCCCCGGATCTTCGATCCGTTCTTCACGACCAAGCCGGCGGGCCGCGGGACGGGACTGGGGCTGGCGACGGTGTACGGCATCGTGCGCCAGTCGGGGGGGTCTGTCGCGGTCGCGAGCACGCCTGGCCGCGGGACGCGCTTCTGCATCTACCTGCCGCAGGCGACGCCGGCGACATTGAACGGCAATGCGCGCGGTGCGGGCGTCGCGACGCAGCCGGCGAGCGGCGCGCACATCCTGCTGGTCGAGGACGAAGCGGCTACCAGCCGGCTGGTACGGGTCATGCTCGAGCGCGCCGGCTACCGCGTCACCGTCGTCGCCGATGGTGAGCGGGCATTGGCGGTGCTCGCCGAGGCGGGCGACGGCATCGACCTTCTGCTCTCGGACATCGTCATGCCCGGGATGGACGGGGTCGCGTTGGTCCGGCGCGCGCGCGAGGCGCTGCCGGCGCTGCCGGTGCTGCTGACCTCGGGCTATCCCGCCGAGTTCCTGGCCGGCAGCGCCGGACTGCCGTTCGTGGCCGACCTGCTGCAGAAGCCGTTCTCGGCGCAGGAGCTGGCCCAGCGCGTGGCCGCCGCCCTCGGGGAGCGCCGCTGAGCGCGGACGCCCGCGCCGGAACCTACCGCACGAGCATCAGCTTCCTGGTCACCGGCTCGGCGTCGCCGGCGCGCAGGCGGGCCAGGTACTGGCCGCTGGCCACCGCGCGCCCGGCATCGTCCTTCCCGTCCCAGGCGATGTCGTGCGCGCCGGCAGGCAGGTCCGCCGCCAGCAGCCGCCGCACCAGCCGGCCGGCCGGGTCGTGCACCTCCAGGATCGCGCGCGCCGGCACCGCCAGCGCGAAGCGCAGCGTCGTGCGCGGGTTGAATGGGTTGGGGTAGCCGTCCAGCCGCCCGGCCGCGCGCACCGGCACGTCGTCCCCGACGCCGGTCGCGTAGTCGCCGTAGATCAGCTGCACCGGCAGCAGGTGCGGAGAGCCCGGGGCGTTGCTGGTGAACGCCACGAACGTCTCGTGCACGCCCTCGAGCAGTCCGGCCGGCTCGATCCGCGCCGACAGGCGGGCGGTCAGGCCCGGGTCCAGCCACGCGGGCGGCTGGTCGACCGAGATCCAGTTGGCGCCCGGGGTGGCCGTCCCCAGGACCAGCGGCAGGTTGCCGGTGTTCTGGATCGTGAACTCGAGGGCCGTGCCCATCGGCACCCCGGCCAGCGCCGACGGAATGTGGATGCGGCCGGCCCCTGTGTAGGGATCGCGGCCGGCCGTGGCCGGGGCCGCCGAGATGTCGGTGGCGGACGTCTCGAGCGCCTCGGCCAGCTGCGCGGGATCCAGGCCCGGCGAGGCGCCCAGCAGGATCGCCGCGGCGGCGGCCACCTGCGGACAGGCCATGCTGGTGCCCGTATAGGCGACGTAGCCGCCGGCACCGGCCAGGCTCGTCACGTTCGTGCCCGGCGCCGCCAGGTCGGGCTTCATCAGCCCCGGGGGGTACGGGTAGTCGCGGTAGTTCACCGCTCCGTACGGGTTGGCGATGTTCCAGGACGTGGGTCCGTAGCTGGAGGACGACTCCACCGCGCCGGTATTGGTCAGGCCGCCGATGGTGATCACGGCGGAACGGCCGCCGCCGGGTGCGTACCAGGGGCTCGGGCAATCGGCCGGACTGGCGATGTCGGTCGGCACCGCGTAGTGGCCGGTGGGGCTGCCATTGCCGGCCGCGGCGAACAGCGGCACATCCATCGCCAGCAGCATCTCGGCGTTATAGCGGTTGGCCGCGCGCACCTCGCTGCCAGCCAGGCTCCAGCCGGCGCTCATCGAGAACAGGTGCACGCCGTGCTCGAGCCCGAACTGCAGGCCCTCGACCAGGTCCGCCTGGTAGCCGGGCACCACGCGCAGTGCCATCACGCGCGCACCGGGCGCCACGCCGGTCGTCGTGCCGGCGGTGCCGTCCCCGACGATCAGGCCGGCGGTGTGCGTGCCGTGGTGCCAGGTCGTGTCGCCGTCGTACGGGTCGTCGTCCTCGTCGACCGCGTCCCAGCCGTGGTGGGGAAACGCCGCGCCACCGTTCCACAGGCGCGAGGCCAGGTCGGGATGGTCGTAGGCGACGCCGCTGTCCAGGTGGCCGACCAGCACGCCGGCGCCGGTGTTGCCGGCAGCCCAGGCCTGGTCGGCGCCGATCGCCTGCAGGTGCCAGGCCAGCGCCTTGTCGGGAGCCGTCGTGGTCCCGTCGGTTCCGGCCGGCGCCAGCGCGCCGCCGAAGGTGCGGCTGCGCGTGTCGTCCAGCCACAGCCGGCCGACGCCCGGTTCGGCCGCCAGGGCGGTGATCGTCGCCGGCGACAGGTCGGCGCGGATCGAGCCGGACAGCCACAGCGCCCGCGGGGCCGTCGCCGCGCCGGACTTGGCTACGCCGGAGTCGGCTACGCCGGCGTTGGCCGCCGCCGCGAGCAGCGGCCGCAGCCCGTCCATCGCCAGCGCGACCTGTGCGCGCGCGGCCAGGGCGATGGCCTCGCGCCGCGCCGACCGCGTCGCACCCTGCAGCCGGACCGCCAGCCGTTCCGGGTCCAGGCGTTCGGCCGGCACGATCATCACCGGCAGCAGGCCGCCCGGCTGGGCGCCGGCCATCGCCTCGCGCAGCCGCGGGTCGACCGGGTCCAGCCAGGCTTCGCGGCGCAGCGGCGGATCCTGCGCCAGCGTCAGCGCCTCGGCGCGCTTGAGGTACGGGTTGACGATCGTCACCAGGCCGCTTGGCCGGAAGCGCAGACCGGGATCACCGGCAAGGAACTCGAAGGAGCGCGCGAAGGCGTTGTCCGTCTCGTCGTCCTCGGCAATCTGGGCCGCCGGGTCCAGGCGCACCGTGAGCGTGTGCGCGCCCGCCGGACCGGTCAGCGGAAAGTCCTCCAGCGGCACGTAGCTCCCGGCCGGCAGGCCGCCGTCCAGCTGCCAGGAGGCGTAGGGGACGCCGTCCAGTTCGAGGTCGATGAGGAAGCTCCGCGGGATGTCGAGCAGGCCGGCGTTGAGGAACGCGAAGCTGACCCAGTTCGTGTCGCCGGCGGCCGTGTAGCCGGTCGCGCGCTGCCCCCGGATCATGTTCGCCACCAGTGCGTCGCCCCAGCCGGCGGGCGTGAACGCCGCCAGGTCCGCCCGCAGGTCGCGGCGCGCGGTGTAGACGTTGCGGCCCTGCGTGGGGAAGTCGCGGCGGTCGCTCCAGGCGGCGTGGGCGCGCACGCCGCTCAGCACGGCGTCGGCGGCATGGAAGACGGGCTCCACCGTGGGCGCGTCGGTGATGACCTCGACATCGCCGAAGAAGTCAGCGGCGCCATGGCCCGAGGCCAGCCGCGTGGCCAGGTGGAACTCGTCGCCGCCGTTGGGCGCGTCCAGCCAGGTGCAGCCGACGACGCCGCCACGCACGAACAGGCTCGGTCCCACGCTGTCGTACTCGTCGGCGACCAGCCCGTACGGACCGTAGAACGAGGCGCCGGCGTCGGCGCTGTGCGTGTAGATGATGTCGCCGTCGCTGGTGATGCCGTCGGTGTAGTCCAGCTGGTAGGCCACGTAGACGTCCTGGCCCTGGCAGGCCACGCGGGGATAGCCGCCGTTGCTGGGGGTCCAGCCGGTGAAGCTGGCAGGGCTGGCGAAGCTGCCCGTGTAGGCGTCCGTGGCGATCAGGATCTCCATCTCGCCGGTCTCGGCGTCCTGTTCGGCGTTGACGAAGTGGACCGTGCCCGCGTCCATCGCCACGTCGGGCCAGTAGTCGGGGTAGCCGTCCGGCAGGAAGTAGTCGTAGGTGACGGTATTGCCGCCGTTGGACGAGTACATGAAGATCAGCGTCCACTCGTACTGGTAGTAGTCGTAGTTGACCGTCAGCCAGTTGGCGGCGATGAAGACCTTGGCGAAGTCGCCGGCGCCCGTCACCGCGATCGACGGTACGGCGCAGGGCTCGCCGACGGTCAGGCCCTTGACCCAGGCCCAGGCGGACGGGTCGCCGGGATTGCTGCTGCGCGAGCGCAGGATGACCCCGTCATCGCGGATCCACACCACGTGCAGGTAGCCGCCGCCGTCGACGGCCAGTTCGGGCTGGTATTCGTCGGTCGTGAACGACGGCAGTTCCCACACCTGCCAGGTCAGGCCCTGGTTGAGCGAGCGCGCGACGTGGATGTCGCGGTCGGTGCTGCCGAGGTCGACCGCCGAGAAGGCGGCGTACAGCACGCTGCCGTCGGGACTCGTGGCCAGGGTGACGTGGTCATCGTTCATGTTCGTGGGGTTGCCCAGCAGCGCGTTCGCGGACCAGGGCGCGGCCTTGGTCGCTGATCGCGCCGACGTGCTGCCGATCGACTGCGCACGGCGGTCACCACCGGCAGCCGGCGCCGCGGCGCCCCGCGTGCGCAGGAAGAACGGGTCGGTCAGCTGCCGGAGCCTCGCGCGCATCGCGGGCGACTGGCGCGCGGTGGCGGTGTCCGGCTGCGCGGAGGACTTCGTGCGCGCGGTCAGGTCCACCTCGGTGAAGTCCGCGCGGTGGCCCGTGCCGGCGGCGGTCCGCCGCGCGCGATGTCCGCCGGCGGGCGTCGCCGTCACCATCGTCGCCGCCGGGAGGCCGGTGTCCGGAACGTCCGCTGCGGGCGTCGCCTGCAGGTGCGCCGAGAGCGGGCGGGCCGGCACGGCCCGGCGCGCCGACGGGGCCGGGCGGACGTCGTTTGCCGCGGCGGGCATGGTGCTCAGGCCCACGGCCAGGCCGCCGGCCAGCAGGCCCCGTCGCAGAATCCCGGTGACCGATCGCGAACAACGCATCATGCACGCTCCGGGCCGGCAGTGGACGCCGGCGGGCTGGGTGACTCCCATATGGATCTAGATTTTACCATTATATAAGAATTTTTGTCTACATAGATCTCGAAGTCGGCTTGCGGGGTGGCTTGTATGATCGTATATTTACGATATACGATCAATCTGGGGCACGGGAGGCAGGACATGGCCCAGGCGAAAACCGACGCGTTTCCGGCGGATCTGGTCATTCTGGCGCAGGCGGCACGCGCGCTGGCGCATCCGGGAAGGCTGCAGATCCTGGCCACGCTGGCGGCGCGGCGCGGCTGCGTTTGCGGCGACCTGGTGCAGGAGCTGCCGCTGGCGCAGTCGACCGTGTCGCAGCACCTGAAGGAACTGAAGGAGGCGGGGCTGGTGCGCGGGGAGATCGAAGGACCCCGCACCTGCTACTGCGTGGACCCGGAAACCCTGGAGAAGGTCCGCCAGGGCTTCGCCGGCCTGTTCGCGGGCCTCGGCTGCTGCGGACCGCAGGAGGAGCACTGAGATGGACGGCGACATCAAGCAGGTCGTGAAGCAGAAGTACGGAGAGATCGCGCGGGCTTCCGGCGGCGGGTGCTGCGGGTCGGGCGGCGGCTGCTCGCCGCTGGCCGGCGGCAGCTTCGCCGAGGGCTACGGGAACCTGGACGGCTACGTGCCGGAGGCGGACCTGGGCCTGGGCTGCGGCCTGCCGACCGAGGGCGCGTTCATCCATGCCGGCGAGACGGTGCTCGACCTGGGCAGCGGCGCCGGCAACGACGTCTTCGTCGCCCGTGCGCTGGTCGGCGCGCAGGGGCGCGTCATCGGCGTCGACATGGTGCCCGAGATGGTGCAGAAGGCGCGCGCCAACGCCGCGCGCCTGGGGGCGACGAACGTCGAGTTCCACCTCGGGGAGATCGAGGCCCTGCCTCTGGCCGACGGCGAGGTGGACGTGGTGATCAGCAACTGCGTGCTGAACCTGGTGCCGGACAAGGCGCGGGCCTTCGCCGAGATGCACCGCGTGCTCAAGCCGGGCGGCCGGTTCTCGGTGTCGGACATCGTGCTGACCGGCGAACTGCCTGGGGCCGTGCGCGGGACGGCGATGCTCTGGGTCGGGTGCGTGGCGGGCGCGCTGCAGGAGGACGAATACCTGGCGACCATCGCCGGCGCCGGCTTCGTGGAGGTCGCGGTCCTGAGCCGCCGTCGCCTGGACCTGCCCGACGACCTGCTGCTGCAGGCGCTGCCGGAGGCGGCCGTGCGCGAGTACCGCGCCGGCGGCGCCGGTATCTGGAGCCTGTCGGTGACCGGCCGGCGCGCTGCCGCCGCGGGAGCCTGAGCATGCCGCGGCCGGACAAGCCGGAGAAGGCGCCGGTCCGTGCCTGGCGCTACACGCTGCCGGGCGGCTGGAATGTCCTGGCCGGGAAGACCGACCAGGACAACGACCGCCTGTCGCTGAAGGTCGCCAAGGCCAACGATTGGTGGTTCCACGTGCGCGGACTGCCCGGCAGCCATGTCGTGCTGCAGGTGCCCGCGGGCGAGGAGCCGGACAACGAGACGGTGAAGGCCGCCGCCGCGATCGCCGCCTGGCACAGCCGCAAGCGCGAGTCCACGCAGGTCTCGGTCAGCGGCACGCGGGCGCGGTTTGTCACCAAGCCGAAGGGTGCGCCGCCGGGCACCGTCGAGATCCGCAAGGAGAAGACGTTCGTGGTGCGGCCGGCGGTTCCGGCGGCGCCGGCGGAGGACTAGCCGCCGGCACTGCCCGGATCCGCTCAACGAACGATGTCCGACACCACCTGGCCCTCGATGACGGTGCCGACGCAGTGCGTCGTGTACTCGAAGGGGTCGCCGTCGTAGAGCGCCAGGTCGCCGTCCTTGCCGACCTCGAGGGAGCCGATGCGGTCGGCCACGCCCAGCAGGCGCGCGGCGCCGATCGTCAGGGCCTCCAGCGTCGCCAGTCGGTCCAGGCCGTGCCCGGCCGCGATCGCGGCCTCGAAGAGGACGACTCTCACCTTGGGCACGTACGATTCGTAGCCCGACGTGAAGGCGAACGGCACGCCGGCCTGCCGCAGCAGTCCTGCCGTGGTGTAGGCGGCGTTCTCCAGTTCGCCGGTCGGCCGCGCCATCGGCGGATGCAGCAGCACCGGCACCTCGGCGGCTTTCAGCTCCGGCAGCAGCTGGTGCGCCTCGGCGGCCCCGTCCAGCCACAGGCGCAGGCCGAACTCCTGCTTCAGGCGCAGCGCGTTGGCGATGTCGCGCATGCGGTGGGCCGTCACCAGGAGCGCCAGCTCGCCGTCGAGGACGCGCGCCAGGGTCTCCAGGTGCAGGTCGCGGTCGGGGGCGGTGGCCTTCCGGTCGCGGCCTGCTGCCGCGAGCTTGTCGCGGTACTCACGGGCCCTGATCAGGTCCTGCCGCAGCAAGGCCACCGTCTTGGCGCGCGTGGTGAACAGCTCACCGGCGCCGCCGAAGCCCTTCGGCGGCGACAGGGTGACCGCGACCGCAGCCGCCGGTACCAGTGCGGCTTCGTCGGCGGTCGCGCCCCGGGTCTTGACGATCATCGTCTGGCCCGACAGCGGCGGTCCCGGCGCGAACCCGGTGTGCAGCGCGGTCACGCCCAGCGAACGCAGGTAGGCGACCAGCTCGTCCTGTGGGTTGTAGGCGTCCAGGGCGCGCAACGCGGGCTGCACGGACGCCGCGTGGTCGAGCATGTCCTGGTCGTGGGGGACGTTGAGCATCCCGGTCAGGCCCGCGGTGCTGCGCGCATCGATCAGGCCGGGCGTGACCACCGCCGAGCGCAGGACCGTCACGCCGGCCGGCAGCGACAGGGAGGCGAACGGGCCCACCTGGGTGATCCGGCCGTTCTCGACGAGCACGCCGCCGTCCACGATCGGGGCCCCGCTTCCCGTGTGCAGCAGGGCGCCGCGCACGGCCAGGGTGCCGCCGGTCCGCGGTGTCGATACCGGGTCGGCGGCGGCGGGCGACGCCGGTCGCGCCAGCATCACGGACATCAGTGTCCACAGCGCCAGTCTTGTCATGACTCGCCTCCATGTTCCGCGCAGCACAGGTAGGGGGTCTGGTTGGCGCCGGCGCCCTGGCCGCCGTCCGCATGCAGGCGATCTTCCGGATCCTCCAGGTCGAATACCCGGCGTCCCTCGACCCAGGTCTCCCGGACGCGCGTGTAGACACTGAGCGGGTCGCCGTCCAGCACGATGAAATCGGCGTCCTTGCCCGCGGTGAGCGAGCCGATGCGGTCCTGCAGGTCGAGCATCTCGGCGCCGGCGAGCGTGAGCGCGCGCAGCGCGTCCTCGCGCTGCATGCCGCCGCGCACGCCCAGTGCGGCCGAGCGGAGGAAGAGGCGGCTGTCGGTGATCCAGTCGTCGGTGTGGAACGCCACCTTCACGCCGGCTTCCGCCAGGATGGCGCCCGTCTCGAAGCGCAGGTCGCGTGCCTCGAGCTTGCCGCCCGGCGCGTCGATGACGATGACCGAACAGGGCACCCCGGCCGCCGCGATCTGGTCGGCCACCTTCCAGCCCTCGCTCACGTGCTGCAACACGAGGCGGAAGCCGAACTCCTGCTGCAGGCGCAGCACAGTGACGATGTCATCGGCGCGATGCGTGTGGTGGTGCACGACGCGCTTGCCTTCGAGCACCTCAACCAGCGTCTCGAGGTCGAGGTCGCGCGGCGGCAGCTTGGCCGCATCGCCGTCCGCCGCGGCCACCTTGGCGCGGTATTCCTGCGCCTTGATGAAGGTCGAACGCACCAGCTGCGCCGACTTGCCGCGCGTGCCGGGAAACGGCGGCTTGCGCTGGGGGTTGGTGCCGTTGGCCATCTTCAGGCCGCCCAGCACGCGTCGGCTGCCGCGGCCGTCGTCGATCGTGTAGGCCAGGTCCTCGGCGTCCAGCACCTCGCCGCGCCCCACCTTGCGCATCTTGAGGTACACGGTCTGGCCGCTGCTGAGGAAGCTGGAGCCCGGCATGACGTTGAGCGTGGTCAGCCCCCCGGCCACGACGCGGCGGTAGCCGGCGTCCAACACGTTGACGTCGTCCAGCACGCGCACGCCCGGCTGGATCGGGCCGCTCTCGTCGGCCGCGGCGAAGCCGCCGACATGGCTATGGGTGTCGACCAGGCCGGGCATGATCCAGCGGCCGGTGGCGTCGACCACGGTCGCGTCCGGGGGCATGGCGTAGCCGCCGGCCGGGCCGGCGTAGGCGATGCGACCATCGACGACGGCCAGCAGGCCGTCGGCCGTTTCCGGCGCGTCGATGGGGATCAGGTGGGCGTGCCGGAAGACGGTCGTGGCGGCCTGCGCCGTGCCGACCGGCGCCAGCGCCAGGGCCATTGACAGCGCCAGGGCCATCGGCAGCGCCCTGACCTTCCGCCGGGGCGTCATCGTATCGGTTCGCATAGAAGCGAACTCCCTTCGCGGGGGGATTGCGGGCACGGGAGGGCGCAGTCTATCAGAAAATGAGTATCAATGCCAGTTGTATGAGGCCACGTCCCACGGCGTTCCCTGCGCGCGCGTGGGGGCCGATTGCCGGCACCCGGTGCGAATGCTATGGTGCGCCGCCGGAGGTGACCTTGACCGACTCTGCACCGCGACGACACCTGCTGCCCACGCTGGCCCTGCTGATCCTCGGCGGGGTCTGCATTTCCTGGGCTGCCATCCTGGTCAAGGTGGCGGCCCGGCAGGAGCTGGGCCCCACCTCGATCGCGTTCTGGCGGCTCCTGACCGGGGCGGTCACGCTGTTCGCGGCCGCGGCGCTGACCGGCCGTCCCCTGCTGCTGCCGCCGCGGCTGGCGCTGCTGGCCTGCCTGGGCGGGACCATCTTCACGGCCGACCTCTTCCTGTGGCACCGCTCGATCCACCTGGTCGGTGCCGGCCTGGCAACTATCCTGGCCAGTACGCAGGTCTTCAACACGGCCATCCTCAACTGGATCTTCGTGGGCGAGAAGCCGCGCGGGCGGTTCTTTTTCGCCGCCGCGGCGGGGCTGTTCGGCGTGGCCCTGCTGGCCGGCGTCGGCAGTGACATCGCGCTGTCGGGCGACTACCTGCGCGGCGTGCTGCTGGGCCTGGCCACCGGGCTCGCCTACGGTTCCTACCTCCTGACCACACGCCACCTGGGCCGCCGGGAGCCGCCGCTGTCGCCGATCACGATCGTCGCCTGGCTTTCGCTGGGCGGGGCCGCGAGCAGCGGGCTCATCTGCCTGTTCGAGAACGACCCGTTCCTGCCCGCGACGGTCACGGCCTGGGCGGCGCTCCTGGCGCTCGGCATCGCGGTGCAGGCGGGCGGCTGGTGGGCCATCGCCACGGCGCTGCCGCGGGTGCGCGGGGCCACCGGGGGGCTGGTGCTGCTGCTGCAGCCGGTGCTGGCCACGGTGTGGGGCGGGCTGCTGTTCGGGGAACGGCTGGCGCCGCTGCAGCTGCTCGGCGCGCTGCTGACGCTGGGGGCGATCTACGCCGGCACGCTGGGGCCCGGTCGGCGGCCCGGACGCGCCGCTCAGGCGTCGCGCTCGTAGACCACGCGCCCGCCGACGATGGTGGCGCGCGCCGGTTCGGGATGGCACAGCAGCAGCGCGGCCACCGGGTCGTCGGCGCCGTCGTAGCCGATCGCCGCGAGGTCGAACACCGCCAGGTCGCAGGCGCGGCCCGGCGCGATCGCGCCCGCATCCTCGCGGCCCAGGCAGCGGGCGCCGTCGATCGTCGCCATCTCCAGCACTTCCTGGACCGTCATCGCGGAGGCCCCGCCCAGCACGCGGTGCAGCAGCAGCGTCTGCCGCAGTTCGGCCAGCAGGTTCGAGCTGTCGTTGCTCGCCGACCCGTCCACCGCCAGGCCGACCGGGCTGCCGGCGCCACGCAGGTCGCGCACACGGCAGATGCCCGAGCCCAGCCGCATGTTCGACGACGGGCAGTGGGCAATGCCCGTCCCGGCGCGACCCAGCCGCGCGATTTCGTCGTCAGCGAACCAGATGCCGTGGGCCAGCCAGACGTCGGGGCCCAGCCAGCCGACCGACTCCAGGAAGTCGAGCGGGCGGCAACCGTACATCCGCAGGCAGTAGGCGTTCTCGTCGCGCGTCTCGGCCAGGTGGGTGTGCAGGCGCACGCCGTGGCGCCGGGCCAGCTCGGCGGTGCGGCGCATCAGGTCGGGGTCGACCGAGAAGGGCGAGCACGGGGCCAGTGCCACGCGCACGGCGGCGCCCGGGCGCGGGTCGTGCCAGCGGGAGATGACGCGTTCGCAGTCGGCGAGGATCGTGTCGGCGTCCTGCACCACGTCGTCGGGCGGCAGGCCGCCGTCCTTCACCGAGCGGCTCATCGAGCCGCGCGTCGGGTGGAAGCGGATGCCGGTCTGCAGGGCGGCGTCGATGACGACGTCCAGCAGGTGCGGCGAGGCGGCGCGCGGGAACAGGTAGTGGTGGTCGGTGGTCAGGGTGCAGCCCGAGCGCAGCAGCTCCCGGCAGCCCACCACGGCGGCGCGGTGGAACGCGTCGTCGTCGAGGCGGGCCCACACCGGGTACAGGGTGCGCAGCCAGGGAAACAGTTCGCTGTCGACGGCGCCGCGCCAGGCCCGCGTACGCGTCTGGTAGAGGTGGTGGTGCGTGTTCACGAGGCCGGGCAGCACGACGCAGCCGCGCGCATCGTAGCGCGCGAAGTCCGCCGACGGGGCGCCATCGACCACCGCCGGCACCGGGCCGTTGCCGACGGCCGTGATCAGGCCGTCGCGCGCGGCCACCCAGCCGTCGGCCAGCACCTCGCGTCCGGCGTTCATGGTCACCAGCGTGGCGGCGTTCTCGAGCAGGAATCTCCGAGGTGTGGACATGGCTTTCCCCGCGGTGGCGCGCGGCGGTTGATCGCCGCACCGGTTACAGTATACTTGGCCGTCCAGCCGGACCCAAGGCCGAGGGAGAACGCCATGTGGGATCTGAAGGAGTACCGGATCGCCGGCAGCCCGGGCGAGGCGGTGGCGATGATGCGCCGCGGCCCAGGCAAGGGCGTCTACATCGCCGGCGGCACCGACCTGTTCCTGTTCCCTCCGCAGTGCGACTACGCGGTGGACATCAACCACGCGGGACTCGGGGCCATCGCGCGCACGCCCGACGGCGATGTCTTCGTCGGCGCCGCGGCGACGCTCCACCACATCGCCACGAACCCGTTCGTCACCGGCTACGCCGGCGGCCTGCTGGCGCAGGCGGCCGCCCACTGCGGCAACCGGCCGGTGCGCTCGACCGCCACGCTCGGGGGCAACCTCTGCAATGCGCTGCCGTCGGCCGACCTGGCGCCGGCCCTGCTGGCGCTCGATGCGGTCTGCTACATCGTCGACGAGGACAGCCAGGAGAGCCTGCCGTTGGAGGACTTCTTCGAGGGGCCGCGGCGCACCGTGCTGGGCGACCGCCTGCTGGCGGGCATCGCGCTGCCGGCGGCGGGAGCCGGCTGGCGCGCGGCGGCGCGGAGGCTGACGCGGTCGGCCGAGGACATCGCGCTGGTGCAGGTGGCCGTGGCGCTGTCGGTGGCGGACGGGCGGCTGGGAGCGGTGCGCATCGCGCTGGGTTCGGTGGCGCCGGTGCCGATGCGGGCGATGCTGGCCGAGGCGCAGCTGGAGGGGGAGGCGGTGGCAGACCTGTCGCCGGATCGGCTCGCCGATGCCGGATTGATCGCCGCCAGCGAGTGCGACCCGATCGATGACCATCGTGCCAGTGCGGCCTACCGGCGCCAGATGGTGGGCGTGCTCACCCGACGGCTGCTGGCCGGATTGCTGGCCGAGCAGCCTCGCAACGACGACCAGGGGAGCGCGGCATGAGGATGGACCTGACGCTGAACGGGCGACCGGCGCAGTGGGAAGCCGCCCCGGGCGCCACCCTGCTGGCGGTGCTGCGCGACGAGGGGCTGGTGGCGGCGAAGCGCGGCTGCGAGACCGGTGACTGCGGCGCCTGCACGGTGCTGCTGGACGGGCAGCCGGTCAACAGCTGCGTCGTGGCCGCGGCGCGCGCGCACGGCCACCGCGTCACGACCCTCGAGGGCCTGGCCGACGACCCGCTGATGCGGCGGCTGCAGGACGCGCTGGTGGAGCACGCGGGCGTCCAGTGCGGCTACTGCTCGCCCGGCATGCTGGTCAGCCTGTACCACCTGCTGCGCGCATGCCGGGCCGAGGGCACCCGGCCCGGCGACCACGCGATCCGCGAGGCGCTCAGCGGCAACCTCTGCCGATGCACCGGCTACGTCAAGCCGGTGGCGGCCGCGGCCGCCGTCGCCGCGGCTCTGGCCGGGATCCCCGCCACGGGCACGGAGGCGCGATGACCCACGATCGACAGCAGGACGCGCCGCGCACCGAGGTCGGCCGCAACGTCACCAAGATCGACGCCTTCAAGCTGGCCCGCGGTGAACCGGTCTTCACCGACGACATCCACCCGCCGGGGATGCTGTGGGCAAAGGTCCTGGGCTCGCCTCATGCGCACGCGCGCGTGCTCGAGGTGGACGCCACGCGCGCCCTGGCCCTGCCCGGCGTGGTGGACGTGGCGTGGCATGCCCAGGTCAAGGCCATCCCGCACACGCGGGCGGGCCAGAGCCATCCCGAGCCCTCGCCCTGGGACACGGTGATCCTGCCGCCCAAGGTGCGGTTCATCGGAGACCGCGTGGCCGTGGTCGTGGCCGAGACGCTCGAGGTCGCCGAGAGGGCCCTGGGCCTGATCGACGTGCGCTACGAGGTGCTGCCGGCCCTGACGGACATGGACGAGGCGCTGGCGCGCACCGATGTGCTGATCCACGAGGACCCCGATCCGCGCGGGATCGCCGAGGGCGGCCGCACGAACGTGGCCGCGCGCATCGACAAGCAGGTGGGGGACGTCGAGGCGGCGCTGAAGTCGTGTGACCACGTCGTCGAGCGCACGTACTGGCTGCCGCGCGTGCAGGCCAGCCACATCGAGCCGCACGTCGCCATCTCCTGGCTGGACGAGGACGGGCGCCTGGTCGTGAAGACCAGCACGCAGGTGCCGTTCCACCTGCGGCGCATCCTCGCGCGCATCCTCGAGCTCAAGGAGGCCGACATCCGCGTCATCAAGCCGCGCGTCGGCGGCGGCTTCGGCGACAAGCAGGAAATGGTCATGGAGGACCTGGTCGCGCTGATGACGCTGCGCACGCGACGACCGGTGCGCCTGGAATTCACGCGCGAGGAGGAGCTGATCTGCGCGCGCGTGCGGCATCCGCAGCGCATCGTCATGACGACCGGCGTCATGAACGACGGCACCATCGTCGCCAACCGCATGCGGGTGACCGCCGACACGGGCGCCTATGGCAGCCACGCGCTGACCGTGCAGGGCAACACGGGGCAGAAGGTGCTGCCGATGTATCCCTGCGCGCACATCCACTTCCAGGTCACCTGCCTGTACACGAACAACCCGATCAGCGGCGCCTTCCGCGGCTACGGCGCGCCGCAGGGCTGCTTCGCGCTCGAATGCCACATCGACGAGGTGGCGAAGGTCCTGGGCCACGATCGCCTGGAACTGCGGCGGAAGAACCACATCCGCCTGGGCGACACCGACCCGCTGTCGGCCAAGCTGGGCGAGGGCAAGGAGGGACTCGTGCGCGTGATCCGCAGCACGGGACTCGAGAAGGCCATCGAGCTGGGCTGCGAGGCCATCGGGTGGGGCCAGAGGCAGGAACCGACCGCGCCGCACCTGAGCCGGGGCCTGGGCATGGCGCTGGCCATGCAGGGCTCGGGCATTGCCGGCGTGGACTGGGGCGCGGCCACCGTGAAGCTGAACGAGGACGGCTCGGTGAACCTGGCCGTCGGCGCCACCGACATCGGCCAGGGCTCGGACACGGTCCTGGCGCAGATCTGCGCCGAGGAGCTGGGCATCCGCTACGAGGACGTGCGCGTGCTCAGCTCGGACACGGACCTGACGCCGTTCGACGTGGGGGCCTATGCCTCGAGCACGACCTACGTCTCGGGCGGCGCCGTGCAGAAGGCGGCGCGCGCGGTCCGGGAACAGCTGGCGGCGATCGCGGCCGGGCGCTGGGAGTGTACGACGACCGACGTGCGGTTCGGCGAGGGACAGGTGTCGGGGCCCGGCGGCAAGGCCTGGACGATGGCCGAGCTGGCCAGTCACGCGCTCTACCAGGCGAAGGTGCAGCCGATGGCCACGGCCAGTCACCTGTCCAACGAGTCGCCGCCGCCGTTCGCGGCGCAGTTCGCGGACGTGGAGGTGGACCGCGAGACCGGCGAGGTGTTCCTGCGGCGCTTCGTCTCGGCTGTCGACTGCGGCACGCCCGTGCACCCGGACCTGGTCCTGGGCCAGATCGAGGGCGCCGTGGCGCAGGCGATCGGCTACGGGCTGTTCGAGGAAGTCATCGTCGATGCCGCCGGCCGGGTGCGGAACCCCAATTTCCTGGACTACAAGATCGCTTCGGCGCTGGACATGCCCGAAATGATCACGATACTGGTTCCGACCGAGGAACCGAGCGGCCCCTTCGGGGCCAAGGCGGCCGGCGAGGTGCCCATCGACGGGCCGGCGCCGGCCATTGTCAATGCCATCTGCGACGCGGTGGGGGTCCGGATCTACCGGATTCCCGCCACCCCTGAACGCGTGTGGCGCCAGATCAAGGAGGCAGGCGAATGACCGGGAACATCGCGCGTTTCATGCTGGTGGCCGCGGCGCTGCTGGCGATCGCCGGCTGTGGCGGCGGCAAGGAAGTCATCCGCACCGACGCGGGCGAGCGAATCGACCTGTCGGGCAACTGGAATGACACCGACGCCCAGACGGTGTCGGCGGCCCTGGCCGACCAGATCCAGCGCGGGGCGTGGATCGAGAACTTCCTGGCCGAGAAGGGCAAGAAGCCGACCCTGATCGTGGCGCCGATCCGCAACAAGACGGCCGAGCACATCGCCACCAAGACGCTCGTGAACCAGCTCGAGCGCGACTTCATCAACGGTGGACGTGTGCGCGTGGTCGCCTCGTCCGAGGAACGCGAGCAGGTGCGCGAGGAGCGGGCCGACCAGCAGGAGTTCGCCTCGCCCGAGACGATGAAGAAGTGGGGTCGTGAGAAGGGCGCCGACGTGATGCTGATCGGCGAAATCAACCAGATCATCGACCGCGAGGGCAAGGAGTCGGTGCGCTACTACCAGGTGGACTGCTACCTGGTCGACCTCGAGGACAACACGAAGCTCTGGGCGGGTGACAAGGAGATCAAGAAGCTGGTCAAGGACTAGGCGGTGATCCTGGACATCACACCGGGGGACCGGCGCACCGCGGGGAGCGCCGGTCGCGTCCGCCCAGCCGCGGCGGCGATCCTGCTGGTGGTCCTGCTGGCGACCGGCGGTTGCGCCACGTATAGCGCACGGATGGCCGACCTGCGGCCGGCGCTGGCCGCCGGCGACTTCGAGGGTGCACTCCGCACCATCGATGAGAATGCCGGTGGTTCCGACCAACTGCTGGCCTGGCTCGAGCGCGGGCTCGTCCTGCACTATGCCGACCGCTTCGCCGAGAGCAACGAGGCTTTCGCCGCGGCCGAACGCACGGCAGCCGAACGCTTCGACCGTTCGCTGGGTGAGAATGCCGTCGCGCTGCTGACCTCCGATGCCAAGGTCGCCTACCGGCCGCGCCCGTTCGAGATGGCGCTGGTGCCCTACTACAAGGCGCTCAACTACACCTGGCTGGGCCGGCCGGACGCGGCCGTCGTCGAGGCTCGCAGCGCCAGCCAGATGCTGGCGCAATACGTGGACCTGACCCTGGGCGCCGTGCGCGAGGAGGATCGCGGCGAACTGGAACGGGTGCGCAATGACGCCTTCCTGCTCTGGTTCAGCGGCATGCTCTACGAGGCCGACGGGGAGTTGAACGACGCCTTCGTCGCCTACCGCAACGCGGCGGTGGCGTTCGCCCAGAATGCGGACCTGCTGCGGCTGGAACCGCCGTTCGAGCTGGCCGGCGACCTGGCCCGGACGGCCGACCGGCTCGGCTTCACCGAGGAATTGCGGCAGGCGGCCCAGGCCAGCCCCGCGGTCTTTGCGGCTACCGGCGACACCTCGGCGGACCTGGCCGCACTGCGCCGAGCGTCGGTCTGGACGCCCGGCCATGGCGAACTGGTGCTGCTGGTCGAAACCGGCGCCGTTCCGCAGCTCGGGCAGGTACGCCTCGACTTCCCCGTCTTCAAGGGCGAGGACCACAGCGACCGCGAACGCTGGGGCTGGTCGCTCTACGACGGCCACCGCCGCCGTTCGTGGGGCCGAAACCGCGAGGTGGAGTACTGGATCTCGGTCGCCGCGCCCGAGCTGCACGACGAGGTGCCGCTGCCGTTCGGGGGCATACGTGCGAGCGCCGGCACGGCCGGTGGCAACGCGGTCGGCGCGCGGGCGGCGAACCTGCGGCGTGCGGCGCGCGTGTCGTTCGACGCCGAGAAGCCGACCATCCTCGTCCGTTCCATCCTGCGCGGGCTGACCAAGTACCTGGCGACGCGCGCCGCGGACAAGGCCGGGGGCAAGGGACTGGGCGTACTGGCGAACCTCCTGGGCGCCGTCACCGAGCAGGCGGACACCCGCAGCTGGCTGACCTTGCCGGGGCAGGTCCACGTGCTGCGCCTGCACCTGCCGCCGGGAACCCACGACGTGCGCCTCGAGCTGCTGGGCGCCGACGGCCGCGTGGCCGCCGCGCAGGCGCTGCCGGGCGTCGTCGTGAAGCCCGGGCAATGGACGTTCGAGTCGCGCCGCGTGTTCTGACGCGGCGCCGGGAGGTGCCCTGTGGCGAGGCTCATCGACAAGCCGACGGTCATCGAGGCGGCGGGCAACCTGCCCAAACGCATCGAGGAGTATTTCGGGCGCGTCAACAGCGGCACCGCGGACGTGAGCATCGCCCGCATGACCAGCCCGGCGGGCTGGCTCGAGCCGGGCCAGACGCCGCGCTTCGACGAGTACACGGTCGTTCTCGACGGCGTGCTGCGCGTGGAGACGCGCTCGGGGACCCTCGACGTGGCGGCCGGCCAGGCGGTGCTGTGCCCCGCGGGCGAATGGGTCCGCTACTCGTCGCCCGCTCCCGGCGGCGCCCACTACGTCGCGGTCTGCCTGCCGGCGTTCTCGCCCGACACCGTCCATCGCGACACACCTTAGGTCTTCATCCGGAAAGGTCCTTGTGGAGCCGCAGATCCTGTCCCTGATCGAGAAGATCCGCGATGCGATCATCGGTGACGACCGCGCGCTCGAGGGGCCGTACGGCCCGCGGCGGTTGACCTATGCCGATTATACTGCGAGCGGGCGATCGCTGGCCTTCATCGAGGACTTCCTGCGGGACGAGGTGCTCCCGCTCTATGCCAACACGCACACCGAGACTTCGAGCACCGGCCTGCAGACCACGCGGTTCCGCGAGGACGCGCGCCGGATCATTCGCGACGCCGTGGGCGGCACCGACCAGGACGTGGTCATCTTCTGCGGCTCGGGCGCCACGGGCGCCATCAACAAGCTGGTCGACATTCTGAACCTGAGGCTGCCGCGCGACCTGGATCTTCGGCATGGCCTGGCGGCCCGCATCCCGGTCGACCAGCGGCCGGTCGTCTTCATTGGCCCCTACGAACACCACTCGAACGAGCTGCCCTGGCGCGAGACGATCGCCGAGGTGGTGACCATCGCCGAGGATCCGGACGGCCGCATCGACCAGGCGCAGCTGGCGCGCGAGTTGGAACGGCACGCCGCCCGGCCGCTGAAGATCGGCAGCTTCTCGGCCGCGAGCAACGTGACGGGCATCGTCTCTGACACGGCGGGGATCTCGACGCTGTTGCACGCCAACGGCGCGCTGGCGCTGTGGGACTTCGCGGCGGCGGCGCCGTATGTGAAGATCGAGATGAACCTGCACGGCGAAGGGGGCGCGGGCCACCTGGCCTACAAGGACGCGGTGTTCATCTCGCCGCACAAGTTCATCGGCGGTCCCGGCACGCCGGGGGTGCTGGTGGTCAAGCGTCGGCTGCTGACCAATACGGTGCCGACCGTGCCGGGCGGCGGCACCGTGAGCTACGTGGGGCCGGCCGGGCACACCTACCTGACGGATCCTACCCATCGCGAGGAGGGGGGGACGCCGGCCATCATCGAAGCCATCCGCGCCGGGCTGGTGTTCCACCTGAAACAGGCGGTCGGCGCCGACAACATCGAGAAGCTGGAGAAGAGCTTCGTCGAGCGTGCGATCGCCGCCTGGTCCGGCAATCCGCGGATCGCGGTCCTCGGCAACCTCACGGCGCAACGTCTGTCGATCGTCTCGTTCGTCATCCGGCACGACGATCGGCTCCTGCACCACAACTTCGTCGTCGCGCTGCTGAACGACCTGTTCGGCATCCAGGCCCGCGGCGGCTGCTCCTGTGCCGGTCCGTACGGTCACCGTCTGCTGGGCATCGACCTGGCGCGCAGCGAACTGTTCCACGCCGCCATCAACGCGGGCAGCGAAGGCATCAAGCCCGGCTGGGTGCGCGTGAACTTCAACTATTTCATCAGCGAGGCCGCGTTCCGCTTCGTGCTCGCGGCGGTCGACTTCGTGGCCAACGAGGGCTGGCGCTTCCTGCCGGACTACGACTTCGATGCGACCACGGGAGTCTGGCGGCATCGGCAGGCGCGCCGCGGCGACACGCTCAGCCTGGACGACATCACCTGGTGCGGCGGGCGCATGGTCTACCGTTCGCACCACCGCACCGAGCCCGAGAGCGCCTACGAAGGCTATCTGGCCGAGGCGCGCCGCCTGGCGGGGGGGGCGCGTCCGGTCGCGGGCGCTGGCGTGCGCACGTTGCCGGGCGCGCTCGAGACGCTGCGCTGGTTTCCCTTGCCCGGGGAGCACGCATGAACGCCTATGCCGAATGGGTGGCGGCGAGTCCGTGGCTGTCCGCGGCACTGCAATTCGCGGTGCTCGGCACGCTCGGGGAGATCATCGCCGCCACGGTGCGGCGGCGCACGCCGGCCTTGCCGTGCACACCGCTGCAGCTGGTGCTGAAGATGCTGGCCTGGGCCGTGCTGGGCCTGGTTATCAAGGCGGGCTTCGCCGGCATGAAGGGGTTCACGCGCGCGCTGCTGGACCACGGCGCGTTGCCGGCCTGGTGCGCGACCGGACCGGGACACGCGCTGGCGGTCTCCGTGCTGACGAACGTCTTCTTCGGGCCGCAGATGATGGCCTTCCACCGCTGGGAGGACAACCTCATCCTGGGGCAGCGGGGTTGGGCTGGCTTGGACAGGGCCCTGCGCACGCTGGTCTGGTTCTGGATCCCCGCGCATACGGTCACGTTCAGCCTGCCGCGGGACTACCAGATCGGACTGGCAGCCGTCTGGGGTCTGGTGCTGGGCGTGATCCTGGGCTGGGCCGGAGGCGGGCGGCGGCGCTGAACGGCACGGGGGCCTCAGGCCGGCACCAGGCGCAGCACCGCGGCGGCGACGTCGGCGACCTCGGGCAGCGCGCGGCACGGCGCGAACACGGCCTCGTGGCGGCCGAATCGCGGCAGGTAGCGGAACGGCGGCGTGTCGAAGAAGACGCCCACCGTCGGTGTGCCGAAAGCGATTGCCAGGTTGCGGGCGCCGGTGTCGTTGGCGACGCACACGGTCGCGTGAGCGCACCAGGCCTCGAGTTCGGCCTCGCGTGGCAGCACGACGAGGCCAGGCACGCCGGCAAGGTCGGCCCGTAGCCGCACCGCCACGGCCTGCTCCCAGTCGGCGATGCCGGCCAGCAGCACCTGCGTCTGGCCGGGCCGCGCCACGGCCAGCGCCCGCGCCAATTGAGCGAAGCGATCCGCCGGCCAGCTCTTGCCCGGCGTCGAGGCCGTCACGAAGTGCAGCACGTAGGGCGCCGCCTGCGGCCGCGGGGGAAGCGGCAGCGCAAACTCCGGCGGCCAGCCCACCGGCAGGCCCACCGCCTGCAGCAGGTCGAGGAACGTCTCCGCCTCGTACTTGAACCCGCCCCGCGGGACCACCACATCGTACAGCCGGCCGTCCAGGCGGCTGCCGGCCAGTCCCACGGCCAGGTCCGGCCGGTTCAGAAGCACCAGCCAACGCGAGCGCGCGGTGCCCGTCAGGTCGAACAGGACGTCGTGGGTGCCCAGTTCCCGGTAGTTGCGCAGGGCCCGCCGCCAGGGCAGGCCGCGTTCGACGACATGCACGCTGTCGACCAGGTCGAGCGGCGCACCGCGTCGGTAGTTGCTGGCCAGCCCCAGCACGATGCGCGCCGATGGGAAATGCCGCCGCGTCTCCAGGAGGAACGGGCGCGTCAGGACCAGGTCGCCGAGAGCGGCGTGTTTGATCACGGCGACGCTGCTCACGGCAGCCGGATCGATGGCGGCCAGCTTCGCGTCCGCGGCGCGACGGACACGGAGAAACGGGTCGTTCCAGAGCGTAAGCCCGCGCGGCGCCGTCACCATGGGCCTCAGCCGCCGACCGGCGCGTACAGCAGCGCCATGATGGCCTCGAGCCCCTCGCGGTCCGCTTCGCCGAAAGCGTCGGGTCGGTCGGAATCCACGTCCAGCACGGCGACCAAGGCGCCGTCGGCGTCCCGCACCGGCACCACGATCTCGCTGCGCGAACGCGCGTCACAGGCGACGTGGCCGGGGAAGGCGTGCACGTCGGGCACGACCACCGAGACGCCGCGGGCCACGGCCGCCCAGCAGACGCCGTCGGGACCCGGAAGCACGCTGCAGGCGAGTGGGCCCTGGTACGGGCCCACCACCAGGAACTCGCCCTGCAGTCGGTAGAACCCCGTCCAGAAGAAGTGCGGCTGCTTGTGGTGCAGCACGGCGCAGGCTGTGGCCATGCGTGCGACGGGGTCGGCCGTCTTCGCGAACAGCGCGGAAAGCTGCTCGTGCAGGCGACGGTAGCGGCCTGCCAGGGCTGTCTCGGTCGCGGAGGGGCGCTCAGGTGCGGCCATCGACGTCGATCCTCCTGTCAGTCGGCGAGCCCAGTCGGGTGCGATCGAGGACACGCTGCAGGAAGCGGCCGCCAGGCTGGGCCTTGCACAGCTTGCCACCTTGAACCGCGCGCGCCCCCCGTAGCCAGACGTCGGTCACGCGCCCGGTCACCTCGCGTCCGTCCCAAAGCGAACCGGCGGCATCGCTGCCGGGGGCCACGTGCCACGTGTAGCGGGCCTCAGGGTCGAACAACACGATGTCCGCGTCGCACCCGGGTTCGAGGCGGCCCTTGCGGCCTGCCAGTCCCATCAGCAGCGCCGGCCTCTCGGCCATGACCTGCTGCCAACGCCAGGGATCCAGGCGACCTTCGCAGACGGCCAGCGTGTACGACAGCACCAGTCGCTCACCGACGCCACCGCAGCCGTTGGGTATCCTTGGGAAGCCCGCGGCGGCGGCGTTCGCCTTGATCGCCAGCGCGAACTCGCAATGATCGGTCGAGAGCATATCGATGGCACCGTCGGCCAGCGCGGCCAGCAGCGCCGCGCCATGGCCGGCTGGTCGCAGCGGGGGCGAACAGATCGCGGCCAGCGCGCGCTCATCATCGGCGCGGTAGGCGGCGTCGTCGGCGAACAGATGGTGCAGGCAGACTTCGCCCAACGCGGCCGGGCCGCCCTCCTCGCGGTCGGCCTGCGCGCGGCGCAGCGCGGCCAGCGTCCCGGCGGCGCTCATGTGCACCACCATCAGCGGACATCCGGCCTGCCGCGCCAGGTCCAGCGCCAGCACGGCGGCATGCACTTCGGATTCGACCGGGTGCGCGTCCGGATGCCAGCGCGGGGCCGTACGTTCGGCAGCCACGAGCTCAGCTTCGACCTTCGCGTTCAGTTCGCCGTCCTCGGCGTGCACCAGCAGCAGCCCGCCGGCGTCCGCCACGGCAGCCATCAACTGCCCCAACGCCGCCGGCGACAGCATGAGGCGGTCCTTGTAGGCGAGGAAGCCCTTGAACGTCGGCACACCGGCGGCCACGAGTGCCGGTACCTCAGCCAGGCGCTCGATCCCGGCGTCCGCCACGGTCGCGTGCAGGCCGTAGTCGCATAGCACGCGGCCATCGGCCATGCCTCGCCAGCGCGCCACCGCGGCAGCCAGGGGTTCACCGCGGTCCGGGTTGGCGAAATCGATCACCGTCGTCGTCCCGCCCAGCAGCGCCGCGGCGGAGCTCTCGCGCCAGCCCAGGCTGGCCAGGCCACCGCCCAGCGGCATGCCGAAGTGCGTGTGGGCGTCGATTCCGCCCGGCAACACCCACCGGCCGGAGGCGTCGATGTCGCCCGGCGCGGGCGCGCCGCCACGTTGGGGCTCGACCGCGGCGATGGCAGAACCCTCGACGACGATGTCGGCGGGCCGCGGGCCATCGCTGGTGAGGATTTTGCCGCCTTGAATTCTCATGGTTTCATGAATACTCTCTCGACGCCAGATCGACCACAGAAATCAACGGCCGCCCACGGCCGTGACCGTTCGCGAAAGGGGACAACCATGAAGAGGATCCTCGCGCTTGCCCTGACCTGCACGCTGCTGGTCGGCGTCGCCGGCTGTGCCAGCATGAGCCGCAAGGAGAAGGGCGCCGTCATCGGTGCCGGCTCCGGCGCCGTCGTCGGCGGCATCATCGGCAAGCAGGCCGGCAACACCGCCCTCGGAGCTATCATCGGCGCGGCTGTCGGCGGGGCCGCGGGCGCCTATATCGGCGACTACATGGACGACCAGGCGGAGGAGATCGAGCGCGACCTCGAGGGCGCCACCGTCGAGCGCCACGGCGAAGGCATCAAGATCACCTTCGATTCGGGCATCCTGTTCGCCGTCGGCAAGAGCGACCTCCAGGCGACCGCCCGCGCCAACCTGACCGACCTTGCGGCGATCCTCAACAAGTACGCCGACACCGAGGTGCTGATCGAGGGCCACACCGACGCCACCGGCAGCGACGAGTCCAACCTGACCCTCTCGCGCAACCGCGCGCAGTCCGTGGCCAACTACCTCGAGTCCCTGCAGGTGGCGCCGACGCGCTTCACCATCATGGGCTACGGCGAGGCGCAGCCGATCGCCGACAACGAGTCCGAGGCGGGCCGCGCCGCCAATCGCCGCGTGGAGCTGGCGATCATGGCCAACGACAAGCTCAAGGGCGTCGCCAAGCAGAAGGCCGGCCAGTAGGCCAGGGCCACGGAGGCGGATGAAGCGCATCCCGAGCAGACTCAGCCGCGGCGACGCGGTCTTCCGCGAGAACGATCGCGTCAACCGCCAGCGTGCCGCCGACCTCGCCGCCCTGCATGCGCAGGTGAGCGAGGGCGGCGGCGCCCGTGCGCGCCAGCGGCACCTCGAGCAGGGAAAGATGCCGGTCCGCGACCGCATCGAGGCCCTGCTGGATCCCGGCACGCCGTTCCTGGAGCTGGCGGCGCTGGCGGCCCACGGGCTCTACGACGGCGAGGCGCCGGCGGCGGGCCTGGTCACGGGCGTCGGACGCGTGCACGGCCGGCAGGTGATGGTCGTGGCCAACGACGCCACCGTGAAGGGCGGCACCTACTACCCGCTGACCGTCAAGAAGCACCTGCGCGCTCAGGAGATCGCACGCGAGAACCGCCTGCCCTGCGTCTATCTGGTGGACTCGGGCGGCGCCTTCCTGCCGCTGCAGGCCGAGGTCTTTCCCGACCGCGAGCACTTCGGCCGCATCTTCTACAACCAGGCGCAGATGAGCGCCCTGGGCATCCCGCAGCTGAGCGCGGTCCTGGGCTCGTGCACCGCCGGCGGGGCGTACGTGCCGGCGATGAGCGACGAAGTGGTCATCGTCAAGGAGCAGGGAACGATCTTCCTGGGCGGCCCGCCGCTGGTCAAGGCGGCCACCGGCGAGGAGGTCACGGCCGAGGAACTGGGCGGCGGGGACGTGCACACGCGCATCAGCGGGGTGGCCGATCACCTGGCCAACGACGATGCCCACGCCCTGCAGATCCTGCGCGACGCGATCGAGAACCTGGGCCCGGTGCAGATCGCGCGCACGCCTTGCGCGACACCGGAGGACCCGCACTACGATCCCGACGAACTCTACGGCGCCGTCAGCCACGACCCGCGGCAGCCGTTCGATATCCGCGAGGTCATCGCCCGCCTGGTCGACGGCAGCCGCATGCACGAGTTCAAGCCGCGCTACGGCACGTCGCTGGTCTGCGGCTTTGCGCACCTGCACGGATACACCGTGGGCCTGGTGGCCAACAACGGCATCCTGTTCAGCGCCGAGGCCCTGAAGGCCACGCACTTCATCGAGCTGTGCAACGCGCGCAGCATCCCGCTCGTTTTCCTGCAGAACATCACCGGGTTCATGATCGGCCGGCAGTACGAGCATGGCGGCATCGCCAAGGACGGCGCCAAGATGGTCAACGCCGTCAGCAACAGCACGGTGCCGAAGTTCACGGTCGTGGTCGGTGGCAGCTACGGCGCCGGCAACTACGGGATGTGCGGCCGCGCGTTCCAGCCGCGGTTGCTGTTCATGTGGCCGCAGGCGAAGATCTCGGTGATGGGCGGCGAGCAGGCCGCCGGCGTGCTGCTGACGGTCAAGAAGGACCAGCTCGCGCGCGCCGGGCAGGCGCTGGACGCCGCCGGCGAGAAGGCGATCACCGACCCGATCCTGGCGAAGTACGAGCAGGAAGGCCACGCCTACTACAGCAGCGCGCGCCTGTGGGACGACGGGGTCATCGACCCCCTGTCCACGCGCGACGTGCTGGGCCTGGGCCTGGCGATGTCGCTCAACGCACCCATCCCGCCGGTCCGCTACGGCATCTTCCGGATGTAGGAGACCCGATGCCCGTCCGGCAGCACCACGTCGGCCCGGTCCTGGTCGTCACGCTCGACGAGCCGCAGGCGCGGCAGGCGCTGTCGGCCGCCGTGGTGGCCGCGCTGCACGCGATGTTCTCGGACCTGGCGGCGCGAGCGCCGCTGCCGCCGGACGAGGCGGCCGCGGGCCTGCCCGACATCGGGCCCGGGGGCCGGCGCCCGCGCGCGGTGGTGCTGCGCTCGACCGGCGGAGTCTTCTGCGCGGGTGCCCACCTGGGCGAGATGGCCGAGGCGGGTCGTGCCGGGCTGGAGGCCAACCTCGCCGCCGCCAGGCAGCTGGGGGCGATGTTCCGCGCCGTGCACGACTGCCCGGTCCCCGTGGTCGCGCGCGTGCAGGGCGGGGCCTTCGGCGGTGGTGCCGGCCTGGCTGCCGCCTGCGACCTGGTGGTGGCGGGCCCCGGGGCCCGGTTCTGCTTCTCGGAGACGCGCCTGGGCCTGGTGCCCGGCGTCATCAGCCCGCTGGTGGTCGAGCGCACGGGGGTCGCCCGGGCGCGCGACCTGTTCCTGACCGCGCGCACGGTGGATGCGGCCGAGGCTGCGCGCCTGGGCCTGGTCGACCGGCTGGCGCCCGCAGGCGGCCTGGACGGGGCGGTCGAGGCGGTGGTCGACGACCTGCTGAAGGCAGGCCCGGTCGCGCTGGGCGCAGCCAAGCGCCTGCTGGCCGACGTCGCCGAGCTGGGCTACGAAGTGAGCGAGGAGACCTGCGCGCAGCGCATCGCCGAGGCGCGCTCCACGGCCGAGGCGCAGGCCGCGCTGGCGGCCTTTGCGGCGAAGCATCCCGCGCCGTGGACGCCGGCCGCGGGCTGGTCTCTGGCGCCCTGTGACGGGGAGGAGCGCGCGTGAACGCAGCCCGCCGCGAGATCCGCACCGTGCTGGTGGCCAACCGTGGCGAGATTGCCGTGCGCGTCGTCCGCGCCTGCCGCGAACTGGGCCTGGGGGTGGTGGCCGTCTGCAGCGAGGCCGACCGCCATGCCGCGCACGCCGAGCTGGCCGACCGGGCGATCGTGCTGGGCCCGCCCGAGCCCGCCGCCTCCTACCTGCGCGGCGACCTCATCCTGGCCGCGGCCCGCCAGGCCGGCGCCGACGCCATCCACCCCGGCTACGGGTTCCTGGCCGAGAACGCCGGCTTCGCCGAGGCCTGCGCCGAGGCGGGCATCGTGTTCATCGGCCCGTCGCCGGCGGTCATCCGCGCGATGGGCGAGAAGACCGCCGCGCGCGCTCTCATGGAAAAGGCCGGCGTGCCGGTGGTGCCCGGCGCGCTGCTGCCGGCGCCGGGCCCGAACGGGTCGTTCGCACCGGAGGCCGTGCACGAGGTCTGCGACCGCGTCGGCTACCCGCTGATGGTCAAGGCCGCGTTCGGCGGCGGCGGCAAGGGCATGCGGCTGGTGCCGGACCGCGCGCAGGTCGTGGCCGCCTGCGAAGGTGCCGCGCGCGAGGCCCGCGGCGCGTTCGGCGACGGCACCGTCTACGTGGAGAAGTACCTGGCGCGCCCGCGCCACGTCGAGTTCCAGGTCTTCGGCGACAGCCACGGCAACGTGGTCCACCTGTTCGAGCGCGAGTGCTCGATCCAGCGCCGACACCAGAAGATCATCGAGGAATCGCCGTCGCCGGCGCTGGACGCGGACCTGCGCGCGCGCATGGGTGCCGCCGCGGTGGCCGCCGCGCGCGCCGTTCGCTACGAGGGAGCCGGCACCATCGAGTTCCTGGTCGACCAGGGCGGCGGCTTCTACTTCCTGGAGATGAACACGCGCCTGCAGGTGGAGCATCCGGTGACCGAGCTGGTGACCGGGCAGGACCTGGTGTGCGCGCAGATCCTGGTCGCCGGCGGCGCGGCGTTGCCGTGGCGGCAGGAGGACCTGGCCGTCCGTGGCCATGCGATCGAGTGCCGCGTCTACGCCGAGGATCCGGAGAACGGCTTCCTGCCGTCGCTCGGCCGCCTGCTTCTGCTGCGCGAGCCGACGGGCCCGGGTGTGCGCGTGGACAGCGGCGTGCGGCAGGGCGACGAAGTGACGCTCCACTACGACCCGATGATCGCCAAGCTCAGCGTGCACGCCCACGACAGGCCGGCCGCCATCGCGCGCATGGCCGCGGCCCTGCGCGGCTACCCCATCCTGGGCGTGACCACCAATCACGAGTACCTTCTGGCGGTGCTGGCTACACCGGCGTTCGGCGCCGGCCGGCTCCACACGGGCTTCCTCGACGAGCACCTGCCAGGCTGGCACAGTGGCCGGGAGGGCAGCGCGGCCGTGGCGCTGCTGGCGGCGGCCGCCGCCGAGCCGGAACGGGCGTCGCGGACCGGCGGCGCCGCGCCGAGAGCAGCAGCGCCGGCGGTGGACTCGCCCTGGGACCGGCTCGGCCGTTTCCGGCACCCGGGCCTGGGCTGACCGTGGACGCGGGGGAAGGGACGCCATGCAGCTGAAGTTCCGTGACGGCACCGGCGAGCACGCGCTGGTGGTGCGGCGCCACGAGGACCACTGGCTGGTCACGCCCGACGGTGCGCCGGCCGGTGTCCTGGTCCGCGAGGCGTCCGATGGCGCCTGGCTGGTGACGCGCGCGGACGGGACGAGCCGGCGGGCCTGGGTCGCCGCCTGCGGCGACGAACGCCTGGTCTTCTGCGACGGCGTGGCGCATCGTTTGCGGCGGCCGGATCCGGTGCACGCCGACGACCCTGACCACGCGCAGGCCGACGGGCCCGACCTGCGGGCACGCATGCCGGGCCGGGTCGTGCGTCTGCTCGTGGTGCCGGGCCAGGTGGTGGCGACCGGCCAGCCGCTGGTGATCATGGAATCGATGAAGATGGAGACCGAACTTGCGGCACCGCAAGCAGGTACGGTCGAGCGCATGGCCGTCCACGAGGGCCAGATCGTCGCCCAGGGCGACCTCCTGGTCGCGGTGACGCCTGCGCCTGCGGACTGAGCCTGCCGGCGGGGATGCGGGATCGAGCCCGGGGGAACCATGAAACGCCGCCTGCGTGAGATCATCGAGGCGACCGGCCAGCTGCCGGCCCTGCCGGCCACCACCGCGCGCCTGCTGGCATTGATGGATGACCAGTCCGCCGGCGCCGCCCAGGTGCTCGAGGTGATCGGGACCGATCCGGCGCTCACGGCCAACCTCCTGAAGCTGTGCAACAGCGCCTACTACGGCTTGCGTCGCGAGGTCGGGAGCGTGCACGAGGCGCTGGTCATGCTGGGCAACCGCACGGTGGTGCAATTGGCTTTCGCGACCAGCCTGGGAGATGTGCTGCGCGGGCCCCTGGCCGGCTATCGACTGGAGCGCGACGCGCTGTGGCGCCACTCCCTGGCCGTGGCGGTCGGTGCTGCGCATCTGGCCGGCGTCGCCGGTGACCGCTCGCTCCGCGAACGCGCCTTCACCGCGGGCCTGGTGCACGACATCGGCAAGCTGGTCCTCAACGGCCCGCTCAAGGCCAAGCTGCAGCAGCTGCCCCAGACCGGGAGCTACGACGCCCTCCGCCAGGGCGAGCGCGACCTGCTGGGCTTCGACCACGCCGAGGCCGGCCAGGCCCTGGCCGAGTCCTGGAACTTCCCGGCGGCGCTGGCCGACGTCATCGGCCGGCACCACGACGTGGCGGCGCCGCGCGCCGGCAGGGGCCGCGCGGACGATGCCCTGGTGACAGCCGTCGTCGTGGCGAACCTCGGCGCCAGTCGGGCCGGGTTCGGTGCGGGTTCCGTGTGTGACGACCAGAGCTGGCAGGACGCGCTGGCGACCCTCGGGATCGCCCCCGCGGACGCTGAGGCAGCCCTGGCCCGGCTGCCCGGCGATGTCGGCGCGTTGGCTGCGGCCATGGATGGGCGCCCGTGAAGATCCTCTTCGTCTGCACCGCCAACAGCTGCCGCAGCCAGATGGCCGAAGCGTGGGCGCGTCACCTGTTCCCCGCCGGCTGGTCGGCCGCCAGCGCGGGCTTGCTGACCCACCCGATCCACGCGCGGACGCGCACGATCATGGCCGAAGCCGGCGTGGCGATGGACGGCCAGCACTCCAAGTCAATCGATACGCTGGATCTCGACGGCTTCGACCTGGTGGTGACCCTCAGCCGCGAGGCTGGTCGCTTCCTGCCGGCGCTGGCCGATCCGGCCCACCATCGACCCTGCCCCATGGCCGACCCGACCGAGGCCCGCGGCACGCCGGCCGAGATCCGCGCCGCCTACCGTGCCGGCCGCGAGCACCTGCGCGAACTGGTCAGCGGGCTCGTCACCGAATTCACGCAACCGTAGTCGATGTGTCGGCCCTGGAACCCGTTATCGCGTTGTGGGTCAATGTGTTGTTCGTATATAATGAAAACCGTAATTCAGGATGACGACAGTCAGGATCTTCCCGCAGGGTTGGCCCGCGCAGGCGCCAAGGGTTAGGCGAAAAATCTCGCCAGCCCCCGACCTGGCCCAATCGCCGCCGCGCGGGCGCTTTGCGCCGGTTGGCGGTCTCCGGGACCTTCGGGCCTGGTGCATGTGAAGATTTTGTTTTGAAACGCGGGTGGGATCTTCTCTATTGTGCCCCGCACGCCACTAAGTGGTGTGGTTGACGGAACCCCGGGCCCCCACATGTTGGGGACAAGCCTGCGAATAGAACATCAAGCGCGAACTGACTTTTCCTCAGAAGCCGGGGCCGGCCAGAGCCGGGAGCCCGGCCGGAAGCCATGGCGGGCATGCCGCTGCGGATGCGGGAACGGGTCGGCCAGCGATGTTCAGATGGACCTGGACACAAGGAGCGGAGGGTCATGAAGGACAGGAACAACCCTGACGGATTCCAGAGGCAGGAAGCACCCATCGACGGCTCGTTGTTCGGCGCGCGCGCGGCCGAACGTCCGCTGACCGGCATGACGACGTCCCCCTCCGGCTCCGCCGCGGAGCCCGAGGGAAGCGTCGCCCGCCGGCGCCCGCGCGGTATCCCGTTTGCCCGGTACTACACCCGCGAGGGCCTGCACCCGTTCGACGCGATCGAATGGACGCTGCGCTCGGCGACCATCGCCAACGACAAGGGCGAGGTCCTGTTCCGCCAGGACAACTGCGAGATCCCGGCCTCGTGGTCGCAGATGGCGGCCAACGTGGTGGTCTCGAAGTACTTCCGCGGCGGGCTGTCCACCCCTGAGCGCGAGCATTCGGTACGCCAGCTCGTCGGCCGGGTGGCCGACACGATCACGGACTGGGGACTGAAGGACGCCACCTTCGCCACCCCCGAGGACGGCGAGACGTTCCGGGCCGAACTGACCCACATGCTCGTGAATCAGCTGGTGGCGTTCAATTCGCCGGTGTGGTTCAACGTCGGCGTGGAGAAGGCCCCGCAGTGCTCGGCCTGCTTCATCAACTCGGTGCAGGACTCGATGGCCAGCATCCTGGACCTGGCCAAGACCGAGGGCCTGCTCTTCAAGTACGGCTCGGGCACCGGCAGCAACCTGTCGGCGCTGCGCTCGAGCCGCGAGCATCTGTCGACCGGCGGCCAGGCCAGCGGCCCGGTCTCCTTCATGCGCGGCTTCGACGCGTTCGCCGGCGTCATCAAGAGCGGCGGCAAGACGCGCCGCGCCGCCAAGATGGTCATCCTGAACGCCGACCATCCGGACATCGAGGAGTTCATCGACTGCAAGGTGAACGAGGAGAAGAAGGCGTGGGCGCTGATCGACCAGGGCTATGACGGCTCCTTCGGTGGCGAGGCCTACAACTCGGTGTTCTTCCAGAACAGCAACAACTCGGTCCGCGTCACCAACGAGTTCATGCGCGCGGTGGAGGAGGACTCGGACTGGACGCTGCGCGCGGTGACCGACAGCCGCCCGATGGGCATCGTCAAGGCCCGCCACCTGATGCACAGGATCGCCGAGGGCACGCACCTGTGCGGCGACCCGGGCATGCAGTTCGACACGACCATCAACGACTGGCACACCTGCCGGAACACCGACCGCATCAGGGCATCGAATCCGTGCAGCGAGTACATGTTCCTGGACGACTCCGCCTGCAATCTGGCCTCGCTGAACCTGATGAAGTTCCGCCTGGACGACGGCGAGTTCGACGTGGCGGCTTTCCGGCACGCCGTGCGGGTGATGATCACGTCGATGGAGATCATCGTCGGCAACAGCAGCTACCCGCGGCAGGCCATTGCCGAGAACAGCCACCGTTACCGTCCCCTGGGGCTCGGTTACGCAAACCTCGGCGCGCTGCTGATGAACCGCGGCCTGCCCTACGACGGCGACGCCGGTCGCGACTATGCGGCGGCCATCACTGCCCTCATGTGCGGCCAGGCCTACCTGACCTCGGCCGAGCTGGCGCGCGAGCTGGGGCCGTTCGAGGGCTACGCCGAGAACCGCGAGCCGATGCTCGAGGTCATCCGCAAGCATCGCGCCGCGGTCAACGGCATCAACGCCAACCGCGTGCCCGAGGGCCTGCTCGACGAAGCAGAGAAGGTGTGGCGTGACGCGTACGCGCTGGGCCACGACTACGGCTACCGCAACAGCCAGGTCACCGTGCTGGCGCCGACGGGCACCATCGGCTTCATGATGGACTGCGACACCACGGGGGTCGAGCCGGACATCGCGCTGGTGAAGTACAAGAAGCTGGTCGACGGCGGGCTGATGAAAATCATCAACAACTCGGTGCCCGACGCGCTGGAGCGGCTGGGCTACGACGAGGCGCAGGTGGAGGCCATCACCGAGTACATCGCCGAGCACGAGACCATCGAAGGGGCACCGGGCCTCAAGGAGGAGCACCTGCCCGTGTTCGATTGCGCCTTCCGGCCGGCGAACGGGCAGCGCTCGATCCACTACATGGGCCACCTGCGCATGATGGCCGCCGTGCAGCCGTTCCTCTCGGGCGCCATCAGCAAGACCGTGAACCTGCCGCAGGAGGCGACGGTCGACGAGATCACCACCACCTACATGGAGGCCTGGAAGATGGGCCTCAAGGCGGTGGCCATCTACCGCGACGGCAGCAAGCGCCTGCAGCCGCTGAACACGGGCAAGAAGAAGGACGAGGCCACGGCCGCCGCCGAGCAGCCCCTGGCTCCGCCCAAACCGCAGCGCGTGCGGCTGCCGGACGAGCGCCGGGCCATCACGCACAAATTCGCCATCGGCGGGCACGAGGGCTACATCACCGTCGGCCTCTATCCGAACGGCAAGCCGGGCGAGATGTTCATCTCGATGGCCAAGGAAGGGTCCGTGGTCAGCGGCCTGATGGACAGCTTCGCCACCAGCGTGTCGATCATGCTGCAGTATGGCGTGCCCCTGAAGGTGCTCATCAACAAGTTCACCCATGCGCGCTTCGAGCCGAGCGGGTTCACCAGCAATCCGGAGATCCCGATCGCGAAGTCCGTGATGGACTACATCTTCCGCTGGATGGACCTCAAGTTCGGCGAGCACGCCGGTGACGACGACGGCACCGAGGCCACGCAGCCGGCCGAGGCGCGTGCGGTCGAGCACGCCCAGAAGGCGATGGCCGCGTCGGCGGGCGGCCCGTCGCGCATCACCATGCAGCAGCCGCGCCTGTCCATCCAGGCACAGACCGACAGTCCGCCGTGCCCGAACTGCGACTCGCTGACCGTGCGCAGCGGCTCGTGCTACAAATGCCTCAACTGCGGGACGACCACCGGCTGCTCCTAGCAGCCAGCGATCACGGCGGCCACCCCCGGGCGGCCCCCGTGTAGACGGAGCGAACCGCGGCCAGGATGGCTGCCGGAACCCGGCGGGGATGGATCCCTGCCGGGTTCCTGGCTTTCGGGGTGATGGCAGGGGACCCGCGTGCCGATCCCGGTGCGCGTGCTATGCTGGGGGCCCGACGGCGCGGTGCCGTCGCGCAACCCCGCCGGCGCTGCCGACCGGCACCGGAGAGGAACATGATCACGACGGCGACGGCGCCGCGGCCCTGCTTGCCGCTCCTGCTCGCGTTCCTCTGTCCGCTGCTGCCGCCCGGTTCGGCGCGCGCCACCGTCACCGCCTGGGGTGGCGCCGCCGTCGCCGGCCCCGACCAGTTGTCCGGCCTGGTCGCCGTGGCCGCCGGCGGCTACCACACGCTGGGCCTGCGGGCCGACGGCACGCTGGTGGCCACCGGCTACAACTGGTACGGCCAGGCCGCGCCACCGCCTGCAGCCCGTGACCTGCAGGCTGTCGCGGCCGGGTACCTGCACAGCCTGGCCCTCACCGCCGACGGCCATCTCCTGGCCTGGGGCCAGGACAGCCACGGCCAGGCGGGGGTGCCGGTGACCGCTGATCGCTGTGCGACGATCGCCGCGGGCGGCTACCACAACCTCGCGCTCACGGTCAGCGGCGCCGTCATCGCCTGGGGCCGCGACGATTTCGGCCAGTCAGCAACCGCTGCCCCCGCCGGCGACGGCTTCACCGCCGTGGCGGCCGGCGGCTTCCACAGCCTGGCCCTGCGCGCGGACGGCTCGCTGGCCGCCTGGGGACGCAACGACGACGGGCAGTGCGAGGTGCCGGCGCCGAACTCGGGGTACATCGCGATCGCCGCCGGCTGGCGCCACAGCCTGGCGCTGCGGGCCGACGGCTCGGTCGTCGCCTGGGGCAACGGCGACTACGGCCAGCGCGTGGTGCCGGTGCCGAACGTCGGCTTCGTCGCCGTGGCGGCCGGCGTGGACCATTGCCTGGCGCTGCGCGCGGACGGCTCGCTGGCGGCCTGGGGGCGCAACGACCACGACCAGGCGCCTGCGGTCCCGCCGTCAGAGGTCTTCACGCAGGTTGCCGGCGGCTTCGGGCACACCGCGGGCCTGAGGCCCGACGGCAGCCTGGTGGCCTGGGGCCTGAACGAGGACCTGCAGTGCGGCCTGCCGGTCGACAACACCGAGTTCGTCGGCGTGGCCGCGGGCTTCGCGCATAGCCTGGCGCTGCGCACCGACGGCTTCGTGCTGGCGTGGGGCGACAATACCCAGGGCCAGTGCGAGGTGCCATCGCCCAACCGCGGGTTCACGCAGGTTGCCGCCGGGCAGGCGCACAGCCTGGGTCTGCGCGGCGACGGCACCGTCGCGGCCTGGGGCAGTCCGGCCGACGGCCGCTGTAACGTGCCGTTGCTCCCGTTCCGCTATGTGGCCGTCGCCGCAGGCGGGGCGCACAGCCTGGGGTTGGCGCAGGGCGGTCTGGTCATCGGTTGGGGGGCCAATACGAGCGGCCAGCTCGCGGTCCCGGCTCCGAATGCGGGCTTCACCGCAGTCGCCGCCGGTGGCGTGCACTGCCTGGCCCTGCGGGCCGACGGCTCGGTCGCGGCCTGGGGCGGCAACGACGACGGGCAGTGCGACGTGCCGGCGCCCAACTCGGGCTTCGTCGCCATCGCCGCGGGCTGGGCGCACAGCGTGGGTTTGAAGGCCGACGGCGCAATCGTGGCGTGGGGCCGCAACGATGCCGGCCAGTGCGACGTCCCGGCGCCCGATCCCGGCCACATGGCGGTCAGCGCCGGCGGCCGCTTCAGCCTGGCGCTCACGGACCAGGCGACGGTCGTGGCCTGGGGCGACATCGGGCCCAGCGGCCAGCCGCTGCCGGTGCCGAACGCGGGGGTGAAGGCGGTCGCCGCGGGCTACAGCCACGCTCTGGCCGCGCTGAGCGAGGCGGCCGGACCCGACGGAGGCGGCACCGGCGAGCCGGCCCTGCGGCTCGTCGCAGTAGCCCCCAATCCGGCGCGCGCGGGCGCCCTGTTTTCCTGGCAGCAGCCATCGGCGGCGACCGTGCGCCTGGTGGTGCACGACCTGCGCGGCCGGCTGGTGAAGGTGCTGGTGGACGGCGAGCGCGCCGCCGGCGCGAACACGGCGCGCTGGGACGGGAGCGACGGGAGCGGCCGGCCCGTCGCGGGGGGCATCTATCTGGCGCGGCTCGAGTCCGGCGGCAACGCCTCCGTCCTGCGCGTGGCCATCGTGCGCTGACGGCGCCGGGTCAGGCCCCGCCCAGTGCCTTGTCGATCGCCGCCCGCAGCTCCGCATCGTCCGGCGCCGTCTTCGGCCCGAAGCGCGCGATCACCTTGCCGTCGCGACCGACCAGGTACTTGGTGAAGTTCCAGGTTGGTTCCTCGAGGCCGCCGCCGCACAGCCAGGCGTAGAGCCCGTCCTTGCCTTCGCCCTTGACCTTGACCTTGGCGAAGAGGGGGAACGTGACCTTGTAGTTGGTGTCGCAGAAGGTGCGGATCTCCTCGGCGGTCCCCGGCTCCTGGCCCATGAAGTCGTTGCTCGGGAAGCCCAGGACGACGAAGCCACGGTCCTTCAGCTCGCCGTGCAGGGCCTCGAGCCCCTTGTACTGCGGCGTCAGGCCGCACTTGCTGGCGGTGTTGACGACCAGGGCCACCTGGCCCTTCCAGTTCGCCAGCGGCGTCGGCGCGCCCTCCAGCGAGTCGGGCGTGAACGCCCACAGGGTGCCCGGCGCCTCGCCCGTGGCGGCCTGCGCGCCGCCGGCCAGCGCCCCGCGCAACACGATCACGACCACCGCGACCGCGGCCACCAGCACGCCGCCCAGGATCAGCAGGATGTTCTTCACGCCGTTCTCCGTTTCGTTCCCGACGGCCGTTTCCGCGCCGGCTACCGGCTCTTCAGCCAATGGCCCAGCCCGACGCCGATGAAGTTCGCCACCGCGTAGCCGAGCGTGCCGCAGAGGACCGCCGGCAGCACCAGCGTCTCCCAGCGGCGGGCCACCGCCATTGCCGCCGCCGTCGTTGGCCCGCCTACGTTGGCATTGGAAGCGATGATAAGCTCGAACAGGTCCAGCCGCACCAGCGCCCCGGCCACCAGCAGGAACACCAGGTGCACCAGCAGGATCACCGCCCCGAACACGAACAGCGACGGCCCCACCTTGAGCACCATGCCGATGTTGGCGCTGGCGCCGATCACGGCAAAGAAGATCTGCATCAGGAACGCGCCGATGACGTCGCTGCCCCTCAGCTTCGCGCACAGCCGCGGTGCGGCCGTCGCCAGCACTACCGTCAGGACCGTGACGACGAGGATGCCGCCGCCCTTCCAGTTCGCCAGTCCTGCCAGGGCATAGCCGGCCGTGCACAGCGCCAGTCCCGCGGCCAGTGCCGTGGCGGTGCCGCGCAGGTCGGGCAGCGCCGAGGTGACCGGTCCGGGGTGGGCGGCGGCGGCGCCGGGCTCCGCATCGGCAGCGGCCGCCTGGTGCCGGCGCGGATAGCGGCGCGCCAGCCAGCCGACCGAGGGCAGCCAGAACAGCACCAGGAAATACACGGCCATGATGAGGTTGTCCGCCGCCACGCCGGCGCTCAGCAGGTCACCCGAGCGCAGGCCCACGATCTCCGACACGGCGGCATAGTTCAGCGAGCCCCCGATGTACGTGGCCGAGAACACCGCAGCCAACTGCCAGCCCTCAGGACCCAGCGGCACCAGGCCGAAGGCCACGATCGTACCCAGCACCGTCCCGACCGCGCCCAGCGCGAAGGCCGCCAGCGTCGGGCCGGCTTCACGCAGAATGCGCCGCAGGTCCGCGCGCAGCAGCAGCAGCGGGATCGCCAGGGGGACCAGGCGGCCCCAGACCACGTCGTAGGCCGGTACCCCGTCAGCGGGGATCACGCCCAGGTTCGACAGCACGAAGGTGAAGCCCATCGTCAGGATGGCGCCGCTCAGGCGACGGCCGACCCGCGTGTTCTCGACGTGCAGCCCGAAGGCGGCGGCGGCCAGCAGGAGGGCCCACAGGGCCCAGGGGCTGTCGGCGGGAATCAGGGTGGCCAGCACGCGGGGCGTCCTTTCGTTCGGGGCACGGGCCGGCAGCCTAGCAGACCCCGGCCTGCTGCCGCAACGCCGGCCGCCGCTGCCTTGTGGTTCGCGGTGGCGACTTCGCCGGCGATTTGCCAGTATGGCGTCAGGAACGACAAGCCCGAGGCGGATCCGCGCCCGCGCCGGGTCCCGGTCGAGGAAGGAGCCCTGTCGATGACGCCGAATTCCCCCGTGCCGCCCGCCCGCCGCGCGCGCACGCACGCGTTCGTCCTGTCCCTCGCGCTGGCGGCCCTCGTTGTCCTGGCGCCCATGTCGTCCGCGCTGGCAGCCGCCCGCGGCGACGGCCGCGACTGGAACCGCGGCGGCGACACGCTCGGCGGCGCGGTCGGACTGCACATCGGCAAGATCGGCGGCACCGGCCTCGCGTTCCGCCTGCCCCTGGAGTGGTTCCTCTATGCGCAGGTGGCCGGCGGCATCTGGCACACCGGCGACGACCAGCGCCACAACCTCGGCCTGCAGGTGCACTACCTGCTGCGGCAGGATTCGCGGCTTCGCCTGTTCACGGCCGTGGGAACGGGGTTCTACTACCATCGCGAGAAGACCGGCGTCGGGCCGGAGGGCGACATCTTCGTCGCGGATACCGATTGGAACTACGGCGCCGGCATCGGCATCGAGGTCCTGCAGGGTCCGCGCTGGGCCTGGCTGCTCGAATTCGACTTCGTGCACGAGGAGCGCACCGGCGACACGACCGTGTCGCCGCAAGTCGGCCTCTCGTACTACTGGTGAAGACTCCGGCGCCACGTGCCCCGCGCGAGCAGGGGGACGGGACCGCGCCCGTGCGCGCGCGGCGCGCCTGGTGCCTCTACGACTGGGCCAACTCCGCGTTCGCCACCACCGTCATGGCGGCGATGTTCCCGCCCTTCTTCCGCGAACTGGCCGTCGCCGCCGGCCGGGGCGAGGCCGACGCCACCGCCCTGTGGGGCTACGTCACGGCGGGCAGCCTGCTGCTGACCGCGCTGGTGTCGCCGCCGCTGGGCGCGCTGGCAGACGCGCGCGGCGACCGCAAGCGACGGCTCGCCTGGCTGGCCGGCAGCGGCGCCGTGCTGACGATGGCGATGGCGTTTCTGGGCGGCAGCCAGTGGCAGGCGGCCGCACTGCTGTTCACCGGCGCCAGCCTGGCCTTCTCGCTGTCCATCGTCTGCTACGAGGCGCTGCTGCCGCACCTGGCATCCGGTCCCGAACTGGACGCGCTCTCGGCCCGCGCCTATGGGCTCGGGTACGCCGGCGGCGGCCTGCTGCTGGTCCTGAACCTGGCCTGGGTGCTGAAGCCGGCCTGGTTCGGCCTGGACGGTGCCGGGCAGGCAGTGCGCCTGTCCTTCGTCAGCGTCGGGCTGTGGTGGGCGCTGTTCACGCTGCCGCTGCTGCGGCACGTGCCGGAGCCGCCCGTCTCGGGCGCGCCGGTGGGGATCGTCGCGGCGTTCGGGCGGCTGCGGGCCACCTTCGGCGAGATCCGCCGCTACCGGGACTTGAGCCTGTTCCTCGGCGCCTACTGGGTCTACAACGACGGGATCGGCACCATCGTCAAGATGGCCACCGCCTTCGGCGCCGAGCAGGGCATCACGCTGACGCACCTGATCGGCGCGCTGGTCGTGACGCAGGCGGTCGGCATCCCTTGCTCGTACGGGTTCGCGGCGGTGGCACGGCGCGTCGGTGCGCGGCCGCTGGTGTTGGGTGCCCTGGCCGGCTACACGCTGGTCGCCGTCGGCGCGCTCTTCCTGCGCACGGCGACGCATTTCTACCTGTTGGCGGCGGCGGTGGGGGTGGTGCAGGGCGGCGCACAGGCGCTCAGCCGTTCCCTGTTCGCATCGATGGTGCCGCGGCACCGCGCCGCCGAGTTCTTCGGCTTCTTCGGGGCCAGCGGCCGCCTGGCCGGCGTCGTCGGCCCGCTGGTCTTCGGCCTGACCGCGCAGGCAGCCGGGACCAGCCGCGTCGGTGTCGCTTCGCTGGTCGTGTTCTTCGTCGCCGGCGGGTGGCTGCTGTGGAGGGTGGACCCCGCGACCGGGGCGGCGGCGGCGCGCCGGGCGGAAGCGGAGGCGGCGGGCGCCGCGCCCTGATTCCCGACAGGCGCCCGTCGCCATGGGCGCGCCAGTGGTGTAGTCTGGAAGTAGGGCGCCGCCGCAGTGCCGGCGCCGGAACCCGAGAAAGGTGCCAGCATGCCGAGTCTCCGTCCCACGTTCTCGAAGGACCCGCTGTACCAGCTGCTGCGGTCGGATGACGTCAAGGGCTTCAACGCGAAGCGCGACGCAGGCCAGTCCTGCGACCTGCGCGGGGTGGACCTGCGCGGCGCCGACCTGCGCGGCGTCAACCTCGACGGCCTGGACATGAGCGGCGCCTACCTGCGCGAGGCGGACCTGCGCGGTGTCGATTTCACGAACACCCGCCTCGAGGGCGCCAGCGTGCGCAACGCAAGGGTGTCCGGGGTCATGTTCCCGGCCGAGCTGACGGCCGAGGAGATCCGGCTGTCGATCGACTTCGGCACCCGCATGCGTTACAACCCGCTCTTGCGCGGGCGCTGAGGGGAGCGCGCAGCCCATGGTGGACAGCCTCGCGGGCATCCTCGGCCAGACCTGGCTCGTGACCGTGCAGATGGCGCCGTGGCTGCTGCTGGGCTTTCTCGTCGCGGGCCTGCTTTCCACGCTGGTGGCACCGGCCTGGCTCGAGCGGCACCTGGGCGGTCGTGGCTTCGGCCCGGTGGTGAAGGCGGCTGCCTTCGGCGTGCCCCTGCCGTTGTGTTCGTGCGGGGTGATCCCGGTGGCCGCCTCGCTGCGTGCCCATGGCGCCAGTCGCGCGGCAACCACCGCGTTCCTGGTCTCGACACCGCAGACGGGCGTGGATTCCATCCTGGTGACCTGGTCCCTGCTCGGGCCTGCGTTCGCGGTGCTGCGTCCGGTCGTCGCCCTTGTGACCGGCCTGGTCGGCGGCGCGCTCGTGCAGGCGTTCGTGCCGGAAGATCGGCGCGACGCGGCGGCTTTTCCGCTGGCGCCGACACCGGTGCCCGGCGAAGGGCGCGGCATCGTCGGCAGCTTGTTCGCGGCGCTCCGCTACGGTCTGGTCACGCTGCCGGCCGATCTCGTGCGGCCGCTGCTGCTGGGCCTGGTGCTGGCCGGCCTGATCGGCGCCTTGGCGCCGGTCGACCTGGCCGCGCGCTTCGTGGCACCTGGCCCATGGTCGGTGCTGATCATGATGCTGGTCGGCATCCCGCTCTACGTCTGCGCCACGGCCAGCGTGCCGCTGGCGGCAGGCTTCATCCACCTCGGCGTCTCGCCCGGCGCGGCGCTGGCATTCCTCATTGCGGGGCCGGCCACCAACGCAGCCACGTTGACGACCATCGGCCGCGTCCTCGGGCGCCGCACGCTGGTGATTTTCCTGGTGGTCGTGGGGACCAGCGCGTTCGGGGCCGGGCTGCTGCTGGACGCCGTGCTGCCGGTCCTGGGCCGTGTCGCACCGCAGCTCGGCCACGCCGAACACCATCACGAGGTAGCGGGTCCCTGGGCCCACTCGACGGCGGCCACGCTGATGGTAGTCCTGTGTCACGCCTGGTGGCGGAGCCGGCGACCGCGGGGCTTGGCTGCAGTCGCCGCGGTCGCCCCTGCGAACCGGATCCTCGACCTCGTCGTCGAGGGCATGCATTGCAGCCATTGCCAGCAGAGCGTTGCGCGGGCGATCAGCGATCTGCCGGGCGTCGCGACGTGCGAGGTCGATCTCGCCGCCGGGCGCGCACAGGTGACTGGTGTCGAGGTCGATGTGAAGGCGGTCGTCGTCGCGGTGGAAGCACTGGGATTCGATTGCAGGCCGGCCGCTGGGTAGGTCGGCCGCGGTGCAGACTCAGTCGTCCTCCGGCATGTTGCCTTCACCCAGCGGCAGCAGGCGCACGCGCCCGTTGAGCAGCTTTGCCAGACGCGGCTTGCGCACGGACGCCCGCACCGGCATCCGCTCGTCACCCAGTTGGATCATCGTGCCCGACCACACGCTCTGCAGCGCCGCCAGTTCCGGCCGGCAGGCTGCCTCGGCTTCTTCGATGTAGAGACGGATCTCGGCCGCCTTCTCGGTCAATCGCCCGGGCAGCGCCGCGGCTTCGGCCAGCAGAGCCCGGCGCTCCAGTTCAGTGTCCACGCCGTCCGTTCCTGTCCGCAGTTGCGCCAGTTCCTCGGCGATCCCCAGGCGACGCTTCTCCATCTGCGCCAGTTCCTCCTCGAGGCCGGCCACGTGCGGCTCGACCAGGTAGTCGACGCCCGCGACCAGCACCGTGCCGGTGGCGCCGGCGGCCCCGGCTTGCCCGCAGGTGATGCCCGCGCGCGCGATCGTCGTGCCGCCCCCGATCCGCCCGTTGGGCACCAGCACCCGGCCGAGTGTGCGGATGACGCAGTGGGAGACCTCGTTGCCGATCGTCACGTCGCTGATCGCATCGATGGCCGCGTCGCGGGCGTAGCGCGCCTGGACGCCGCCGCCGACATGGATGGCGCAGCCCTCCTGCCCGACGATGCCGCCGCCCACCTGCAGGCTGCCGCCGGCCGTGATGTCGCACGGCTCGATCATGCCGCGCACGACGACATCGCCGTTGACGTCGATCGTCACGCCCTGCTCGACGTCGCCTTCGACCTGCAGCGTGCCCGTGTGGCGGATGTTTCCCGTTGCCAGGCCGAGGTTGCCCTTCACGACATAGACGTCGTCGACGGCCAGCGTGCCGTTCGCCAGGCGCACGCGACCGGACACCTCGGCGGAGAACCAGGTCACGCCCTGCTCGTCGTCGCGCTGGGTGACGCCCTTGCCGCAGCGCATCCGCTCCTTCCGCGGCCGGCCCACGGGGATCTTTTGGCCGAGCACCGTCAGGCCCGGTTCGCCGGCCACCGGCGGGTGCAGCTTCAGCAGCCATTCCCCCGCCTCCACCGCGCGGTGGTCGAGCTTCGCCCAGAAGTCGATCGCGCCGGTCGCCGCGTCCACTTCCCAGCCCTCCGCGAAGAAGTCGCGTGCCCACTCCAGGCGACCGTCCACCGCCGGTTCCGCGTCGTAACCCTCGATCAGCACGTGCGAGACCAGGGGCTGGCCCGCGCGCGAGCCGGCGGCGAGCATCTCGCGCAAAAGGTCCGCGTCGGGGTATTCCGGGATGCGCAACTGGCGGAAGGCTTCCATGACGATGCCGACGGTGCGGTCGAGGTCCGCCAGCGGGTCGGGGCAATCCAGGAGCACGCTCAGACGGTCTGGTGCGACGTAAACCCGCACGTCACCCTCGCCGGCGGCGACGGCAGACGGTTCGGCGGCAGCGATGCCGCCCCGTTCGGGACGATTGCTGTGGCGATCGCCGGACATGGCCTGTCCGTCCCGCTGCGGTGACTATCGCGCTCCCGTGAATGCCGGGTGTCGCGCTAGCCGTTCCATCGGCGCCCGCCGAGCCGGGGTTTAGGGGAAATCTTCAGGCTGGCGCCCGTGCGCAAGGCGGCGGGAGAGGCGTTTCGCCCAGTTCCGAGGGCTCGGCATCCTGGCGGGGCCTTCCGGATCGTGCCGGTCCGGCTCCGCCGCGACGGCGCGGACCGCCGCGTCGACAGCGTCCCAGATGGCCGTCGCGGCCGCGGCCGCTTCGCTGCCATTCGGGCCAACGGCAGGGGAGGGGGCACTCCCGGAGTCCGCGGATGCGTCGTAGACGATCGCCGCCTGTCCGTCACCCAGCGGCACCAGTTCCAGCCTGCCGCCGCCGCCAGCGAGCTGCCGACCGCCGATCGGCCGCCGCGCGCGCCGCCAGGCCCGGGCCAGGGCCAGGCCGCCGCCGGCCACGGCCGCGGCGGTCACCAAGCTGGCGAAGGCGACGTCCAGGGTTCCCTGGCCCTCCGGCCCGAGCCAGACGAGGGCGGTCCCGAAAACGGCGATACCCACCGCGAGAGACGCTGTCAGGACGGTCCGCGCGGACCTGGGCGATCGGGACGGGTTGTGCATGTTCGTGCCGCAGCATGACCTGTGCCAGTACCCGCGCGCCGCGCCGTAATTCGCTGGGCGCGAAAAACATGGCTCAACCGGGACCCGGGCCCGGCCGATCCCCGTCGGGAGGCCATTCCCGATCCCAACGTGACCGGCTGGAGGACCCTTGCCGCAGTACGTGCTGCATGATCTCGTGTCGACGACCGGCGACCTGGCAGCCCTGCCGATGACCGTCGTGCGCCTGCTGGATCTCCTGAAGGACCAGACCTGCGCCGCGGACAAGGTTGTCCAGGTCCTGGACCAGGACGGCGCCATGACCGCCAATGTCCTCAAGCTGTCCAATTCCGCGTTCTACGGTGTGCGGGGAACGGTCGGCAGCACGCGGCAGGCGCTGGTGCTGCTGGGCAACCGTGCAGTGTTGACCCTCGCCTTCGCGACCGGGATGGTTCCCGTGATGCGTCGGAACCTGGTCGGTTACGGCATCGACAGGGACCGCTACTGGGAGCACAGCCTGACCTCGGCGATGGCCGCGGGTGTCGCCATGGACCGCCTGGGCGATCCTGAACGCGCATGCGAGGCCTTCACCGCCGGCCTGGTCCACGACATCGGCATGCTCGCGCTGGACGCGCATCTGGCGGCCAACCGGATGAAGCTGGTGCCGGCGTTTCCGCTGTTCAACGTCTCGGAACGCGAGCGCGAGACCCTCGGCTTCGACCACTGCGATGCCGGAGCCCTGCTGGCCGGGAATTGGGGCTTCCCGTCGGCGCTGGCGCGCGCGATCGAGTTTCACCACCGGCCCTGGCAAGCCCCCGGAGATGTCGACCTGGCGGCTGCCGTCATGGTCGGCGACATGGTGGCGCAGATGGCCAGCGACCGCCTGGAACCGGATGCCTGGCCCGAGGCTCTCGAATACCTTGCGTCGCGCGGCGTGGCCGCCGATCATCTGCGCGAATTGGCCATGTCCGTCACCCTGGCACCCGAGGAGACGCTGGCCCGCGCCACGCGCGCGCCCGGCACGCCATGCCCGCCATCGATCCCCGCACCGGTTTCCTGATCTCGCTCGGCCGCTCGCTGCACGAGAACGGAATCCCGGCCCACCGGCTTGAGGAGACCCTCGGCATGGCCGCGGCGCACCTGGGTCTGCGCGCGGAGTTCTTCTCGACCCCCACCTCGCTGATCTCCGCATTCGGCGAACCGGGCAGCCAGCAGACCTCGCTGTCGCGCGTGACGCCGGGCGAACTGCGTCTGGACCGCATCGTGGCGCTCGACAATGCGGTCGAGTCGCTCTGGCGCGGCGAGATCGACGTCGAGCAGGCCAGCGAGCGGCTGCGCGACGTCGAGGCCCTGCCTTCGCCCTACGGACCGGCGTTGACGGTGGCGGCGATGGGCGCGGCTTCGGCCGCCGCGGCGCGTGTGTTCGGCGCGGGCCTGCCCGAGATCGGGGTTTCGGCCGTCCTCGGTGTCGTCGTGGGAGCGCTGGGGATCGCGGCGCGGCGCTCGGTGACGGTCGGGCGTGTCCACGAATTCGCGGCCGCGATGTCGGCCACGCTGCTGGCCGCGGCGGCCGGCGCCGTCTGGCCGGGACTGGTCGTGGCGCCGGTGATCGTCTCGAGCGTGATCGTGCTGCTGCCGGGGCTGACCCTGACCCTGGCGCTCAACGAACTGGCCACCGGCCACCTGGTCAGCGGCACGGCGCGTCTGACCGGCTCGCTCATGACCCTGCTCAAGCTGGGGTTGGGGGTGGGGCTGGGACAGCAGTTGGCGACGCTCATTCCGGCGCTGGCGGTTCACGGCGGCCGGGAGCCCGCGCCGTTGCCGGAGTGGACGCTGGCAGTCGCCCTGCTCCTGACCGCTCCGGCGCTAGCGGTGCTCTTCCGCGCCCGCCGCCACGAATTGGCCTGGATGCTGGCGGGCATCGTCATCGCGTTCGGTGGCGCGCGCCTGGGCGTGCACCTGCTGGGCCCCGCGCTCGGGGCCCTGCTCGGGGCCCTGCTGGCCGGGCTGGCCGGCAACCTCTACGAGCGACGGCGTCGCCGGCCCGCGATCGTCATGATCGTGCCCTCGCTGATCATGCTTGTGCCGGGGGCCATCGGCTACCGCAGCCTCTCGTTCCTCATGGAACGCGACGTCGTGGCCGGCATCGACAGCGCCGTGGTGGCCCTGCTGGTCGGCGTCTCGCTGGTGGCGGGCATGCTGCTGGCCAACGTCCTGCTGCCGCCGCGCAACCCCCTCTGAGGCCCGGGGCGGCCCTGGTCCCGGGTTGACGCCGCCCGTCGCCAACCCCTAGTATGGCAGGTCGGGAACCGTCCCCGCGATCCCGTTGCCGGGGCACCCAACCCCCTGCCGTCACCGAACATCCGGAGGCCCGCATGTCGACTTCCGCGAACGCCGCGGCGGCCCCTGCCGCCCAGGGTCACCCGCGCGGCCTGAAGCCGCTCTTCTTCACCGAGATGTGGGAGCGGCTGGGCTTCTACCTGATGCTCGGCATCCTGTTCCTGTACGTGACCGACACCGAGCGCGGCGGCCTGGGCTTCACCACGGCCCTGGCCGGCGAGATCTACGGCACCTACATGGCCTTCGTGTACTTCACGCCCTTCATCGGGGGCATGATCGCCGACCGCATCCTGGGTTACCGGCGCAGCGTGTTCATCGGCGGGCTCCTGCTCGCGGCCGGCTATTTCAGCCTGGGCATCCGCTCGATGCCGACGTTCTACGCGGGCCTGGCGCTGCTGTGCCTGGGCAACGGCCTGTTCAAGCCGAACATCTCGGCGATGGTCGGCAACCTCTACAAGGCGGGCGATCCGCGCCGCGACGCGGGCTTCAACATCTTCTACATGGGCATCAACATCGGCGCCGCGGTGTCGGCGCTGCTGGCGGCCCCGCTGCGCAACCTGTGGAGCTTCAACACCGCGTTCGCCGCCGCCGGCGTCGGCATGCTGATCGGCGTGGTCATCCTCGTCCTGAACTGGAAGCGCCTGGACGGGGCGGACCGCAAGCCGGTGGCCAAGGCCGGCGACTTCGGCCTCAAGCAGATGTTCCTGACCATCCTGGCACCGGCCGTCGCCTTCGGCGTGATCGGCTATTTCGTCGGCCACAAGATTCCGTTCATCATGAGCACCATCAAGCCGGTGACGTTCGGCTTCCTGGTCGGCATGCTGCCGGTGGCCGGCTACTTCGCCACGCTGGTGCGCAAGGCGAACGCCGACGAGAAGCCGGGACTGGCCGCGCTGATCCCGGTCTACGTCGCCGGCGGCACCTTCTTCATGATCCTGCACCTGAGCGGCGGCCTGATGACCGTGTTCGCCGAGCGCAGCACCGACCGCCGTGCCGAGTGGATCCCGACCGCCACCGAGTTCTACGCCCAGAAGGCGATGCCCAGCTATTTCGGCAACGCCGGCCCGTCGGTGCCACGCCCGGACGAGCGCACGCTGGTCGTGATGCCGGACGAGACCGAGGCCATGTTCGGCGCCCGGATCCTCAGCGAGGGCACTATCGCCGCGCTGCGCGCCGACCCGTCGCTGGACGTGACGGTCAACCCCTGGCCGGGCACCCCCGGCATCGACGGAGCGCTGGTCTGCCGCGTCTTCCCCGACGCGAACGTCTCGCTGACGACGTCTGCCGACGCCCACGGCGTAGCCACCACCAGCGTGAAGATCACGCCCGAGAAGGCGGCGCCCACCGGCGAGGTCGTCCTCACGCGCGGCGTGCAGGGGCGCCAGGTGCCGCTGATCGTCGTCTCGAGCGGAACGTACGACGCGGTATACGACAACGCGGGTGCGGCGACGCCGCGCCTGGAGCCGGGCCGCTACGTGCGGCTGCTCAACGCGGAGATCCTGACGGGCTTCCTCAACCCGCTGTTCGTGGTCGTGCTGACCCCGGTCGTGGTATGGTTCTTCGCGCAGCGCGTGAAGGCCGGCCGCCCGGTCAGCACCGCAAGGAAGATCTTCTACGGCATGGTCATCACCACGCTCAGCCTGCTGGTAATGGCGCTGGGCGCGCGCATGGGGGCCGACGGCGCCGCCAAGACCTCCATGATGTGGCTGGTGGCCTACTACATGGTCATCACCGTCGGCGAGCTCTGCCTGTCGCCGATGGGCCTGTCGCTGGTGACGAAGCTGGCGCCGGCGCGGCTGGTGGGCCTGATGATGGGCGGCTGGTTCCTGTCGACGGCCGTCGGCAACAAGATGAGCGGTTTCATCAGCGGGCTGGAGCCCTCGACCGCCATGTTCGTCATCCTGGCACTGGCGATCCTGGCCGTGGCGGGCTTCATTTTCGTGATGCTGCCGCGGCTGGACGCGGCGATCAAGCGGTACGGCGCCTAGCCGCCCCGCACCGGATCACCGGCGACTGGACGGGCCCGGCGCCCGCCGCCCGCGGGCGGGACGACCGGGCCCTTTCGATAGAGGGGAACCCCGTGAAGCGCACGATCCTGGTCTGGTCGGTCTCGTTCTTCATGACCCTGGCCTTCCTGGTCTGGCAGAAGGTCTCGGGCCCGACGTACGAGGTGAGGTTCAAGGAGGTCATCGCCGGCGCCCGCGTCTCGGGTGAACTGCTGCGCACGCACAGCATCAACGGGGACATGCCCGTGACCGTGCACGCGCCCGACCCCGTCGTCACGGCGGAGGTGCAGTGGCGGCGCTACCCGACCGAGGACGCCTGGGAGCACCTGCCGATGCAGCGCGACGGCGAAGTGCTGCGCGCCGTGCTGCCCCGACAGAAGATGGCCGGCAAGCTCGAGTACCATGTCCACATCAGCAAGGACGGGAAGTCGGTGGAGGTGCCGAAGCACGAGGCCGCCGTCGCCCGCTACAAGGGTGACGTGCCCTCGCTGGTCCTCGTGTTTCACGTCTCCTTCATGATCATCGGCATGTTCTTCTCGACCAGTTGCGGGCTGACCGGCCTGCTCGGCGGCTCGGCCGCGCTGCGCCCGCTCTCACAGTTGACCTTCCTGTTCCTGCTGCTCGGCGGCTGCATCCTGGGCCCGATCGTGCAGAAGTACGCCTTCGACGCCTACTGGACGGGCTGGCCGCTGGGCAGCGACTGGACCGACAACAAGCTGGCCGTCGGCGCCCTGATCTGGCTGGCGGCGGCCTGGCGCTGCCGTGGCGCGCGCGACGGGCGCCCGGTCGGCCGCTGGTGGGCGGTCGTGGCCATGTTCGTGGTCTTCGTCATCTACGGCATCCCGCACAGCATCCACGGCTCGACCCTGGACTACGAGACGGGCGAGCACATCCAGGCCCTGACGCGGCTGCTGCCCGCGCGGATCGGCTGAGTAGGCGTGCGCCATGCGGGCCACCGCATCTGCGTCATGATCGCCGACCGGCCGGGCAGCGTGAAGTGACCCCGGCGACCGCCGTTCCTGCCCGGCACCACCAGGGCCGCTCCCCGTCGCGGGGCAGCGGCCCTGGCCTCACCCGGCCCGCCCGTTGACGCCGACCGCGGAATTCCGCCGCCGGGTGCCAACCCGGGGGCCCTCCCCATCGTCATAAGGGTCCATGACCAATGACGGCCACCTGACGGGGGAACCCATGCCGCCCAGCCCGGCACCCGCGAAGCGCGATCTGGACCCCGGCGCCGGGCCCGGCGATGGCGTGCTGGCCGCGCAGGCGGCCGGCGGTGATCGGGCGGCGTTCGAGGCCCTGTACCGCCGGCACGTGGCCCGCGTCCACGGCCTGTGCCTGCGCCTGACGGGCGACCAGGGCCGGGCCGAAGTCCTGACCCAGGACACGTTCGTCAAGGCCTGGCTGGCGCTGGGGACCTGGTCGGGGCAGGGCCCCCTCGGCGCCTGGCTGGGGCGCATCGCGGTCAACCGCTGGCGGGACGACTGGCGCGCCGACCGCCGCGCTCGGGCCCGCCTGGTGGACCTGGGGCCGGATGGCGACCTGGAGGCCACCGCTGCCCGCCACGGCGCCGCCGCTGTGGAGGGCGCCCCGGCCCGGCTCCTGACGACCGTCGACCTGGAGCGGCTGGTGGGGCGGCTGCCGGAGGGCGCGCGGACGGTCTTCGTGCTGCATGTCATCGAGGACTACCCGCAGGCCGAGGTGGCCGCCCTGCTGGGCGTCAGTGAAGGGACCATCAAGTCGCAGGTGCACCGCGCCCGCAGGCTGCTGCGGGCGATGTTCACCGAGCCGCGGGAGGAGCGGAATGAGTGATCCCAGGCTTCCGGAAGGCGCCCGCAGGGATGCCTTCGAGCGCCAGGTCGACGCGGTGGCCGGACGGCTGCGCGACGACGGCGTGCCGCCCGCCCGCGACCTGTGGCCGGACCTGTCGGCTGCGCTCGACGCCGCGGGCCCGCCGGCCCGCCGCGGTGCCGGACGCGGTGCCGGATCGTCAGGCGGGTCCGCCCGCCGTCCGGGCTGGTCCACGGCGGCGCTCGCGGCCGGGATCGTGCTGGCGATCGGGATCGGCCTGGCCGGACGCGATGGCGGCCCGGCAACGCCGTCGACCGGTCCTCACGCCGCGACGCCGGGGGCCGGCGCGGACGGCTCGGCCGGGCGTGAGCCGGGAGCCCCGGCCGACGCTGCGCGGGAGGGCCTGCGCGCTGTCGCTCTGGCGTACGACGAACTGCAGTCCGCGCTGGAGCGGGCTCCCGACGACCCCGACCTCACCCGACTGGTTCTGGTGATCCACCACGCGCGCGGACGGCTGCTTCGGCTGCAGGCCGAGGACGGTGTCCGTGACGCCCGGCGCACCCCGGCCTGAACCGCACCCAACGAGAAGGAGTAGAAGCCATGGAACACAACGGAACCACCGGTCGCACGGCACGGAAAGCAGGGTGGAGGTCCAGACTGGTCGCGACGACCGCCGCGGCGTTCGCCGCCATGCTCGCGGTCGTGCCTGCGCTCGCTGGCGACCGCACTGTCGCCGAGAGTGGGGCCATGCCGGCCGACGGCCGCGTCACGATCGAGAACATCGTCGGCTCGGTGAAGGTCGTCGCCTGGGACCGGGCGGAGATCAGCGTCACCGGCACGCTCGGCCAAGACGTCGAGCGGCTCGACTTCGGCGCGGGTGCCCGCGCGCGCGTCGAGGTCGTCTACAAGGAGCGCCAGCGCAGCACCGGCGAGATGATGCGCCAGATGCTCGGCGGCGGCGACCGCCCCGGTACCGGCGACGGCGCCGACCTGACGATCCAGGTTCCGCGCGGCTGCCAGCTCGAGGTCGAGGTCGTCGCGGCGACCGTCGACGTGGCGGGCGTCTCCGGCGAGATCGCGGTGACCTCCGTGAGCGGCGACGTCGACGTGCGGGGCGCCTGCCGGCGGCTGGTCGTGGAATGCGTCAGCGGCAACGTGGACATCGACGGGGCCGGCCTGGCGACGGAAGTGGGCACGGTTTCCGGCAACCTCAAGGTCCGCTGCGACGACGCGGAACTCGAACTGGAGACCGTGACCGGCGAGGCCACGGTCGATTGCGCCAGGCTGCGCAGCCTCAGTGCGAACACCGTCAACGGCACCATCGTGATGTCGGGTCGCCCGGCCGCGGGGGCCACGATCGAGGCCGAGTCGGTCAACGGCAACCTGACCCTGGCCGTGCCCGGTGACGTGAGCGCCGCCTTCGAGGTCTCGACCTTCAATGGCGGGATCGAGAACGCCTTCGGCCAGAAGCCCGAGCGCACCGACCGCTACGTGCCGGGCGAGGAACTGCGGTTCACCAACGGCGGGGGCGAGGCCGACGTGAAGCTGAACACCCTCAACGGCAGGATCCGCATCCTGAAGAAGTAGGTTGTGCGCCGCACTCGGCGACCCGTTCGGCTGGGTGCTCGACGAACGGGACCGGGCGGGTAGTCCCGGCGCCATCGGCGCCGCGGACGGCTCGCCCGGTCAGCGTCCTCGAACGACTCCTAGAACGCGACGTCGCGTCCGGCATTCTGCTGCTCCAGCCAGGCCTGGAGCGGGGCGAAGTACTCCAGCAGCGCCGCGCTCGAAAGGTCCTCCCCGGTCGCCTCCCGCAGTACCTGCGCCCAGTCGCGCGTGGCGCCCAGCTGCAGGATCGACCACAGGAAGTCGCCCGACTTCCGGCTCCCGTGGTAGTTGGCCAAGCGCACGTCCTGGCGCAGGATCTCCCGGCAGATGTAGCGGTGCAGCTGGTGGAGGATCACCTCGCTCAGCGCGAAGTCGTAGTACTGTGCAGGGTCGTCGATCACGTGCGGCTTGGTGGCGGCGTCGCACCACTCCTCGCCGCGCGGCGCCGGGGGCTCGATCCCCTGGTAGCGCGCCGCGTACTCCCACCAGCGCGCGTTGTAGAGGTGGGAGGGAAGCTCCTCCTCGTACAGGTCGTGCTCCCAGTGCGTCATCGTGCCGCAGGCGAAGGGCAGGAAGACCACCGGGCCGGTCAGGGCTTCGTGCAGCAGCCTGCGGACCTCGTCGGGAATCCGGTCCGGCGTCAACAGCCCGGCCTGCTCCAGGTAGGGCACCTGTCCGGCGGCCAGTTCGAACAGCGAGCCGATGGCCTCGGGAAAGGCCCGGTTGGCCCCGGCGCGCAGGACGTACGGCACCTCGGGTCGGCTGTAGGCCAGGTAGTAGTGGATGCGCCCCAGTTCATGGTGCGTGGTGCCGAACCACTCGAAGTCGGCGCGTACGCTCATCAGCGCGCGCACGTCCTGGTCCAGGTCGATATGCCAGGCCGAGGCGGCCGGGTTCTTGCGCCGCGGCGCATCCGGCGGAAGCTCGAACAGGTCGCTGGCGGTCCAGAAACCGGCCGGCAGCGCCGGGAATCCGAGCGAGGCGTGGAACCCCTCGGCCTGCTCGAGGAGCCACGACGGTTGCCGTCCGGCCAGCAACCGGTCCAGATCCGCGCCCTCGGCGATGCCCGGCCAGGACTGGCCGTACGGGTTGTCCAGCCAGTGCGCGGGCAGCCGGGCCGGCACCGGCGCACCGTAGCGGCCCGCCAGCTCGTGCCGGGCCCAGCAGTGCAGCTGCCGGTAGAGCGGCATGATGCCCGCCAGGAGATCGTCCATCAGCGCCAGCATCTCGCCCGGGGACAATCCGTAGTCCTCGGCCTGCAACGCGAAGTAGGAACTGTAGCCCATGCCGCGCGAGACGCCGTTGCGCAGGTCCTGCAGTTCGATCAGCTGGTCGCGCAGTTGCGCGCCCATGTCCTTGCTGCACTCCCAGGCGGCGCGCCGGAGTTCCAGGTCGCTGCTGCCGGCCACAAGTCCGTCCAGGATCTCCGGGGTCACCGGCTGGGGCTCGCGGCCCGGTCGTCGCAGGGTCCACGTGGCCGTGTCCATGGTCCGGATCGCCCGCCCCTCGGCCGCGACCAGCTGCAGCACGCTCTCACCGGCGGTCGCCGGGTAGCGGGCGGCCAGGCGCCAGGCCGCGGCAAGCTGCCTCTGCTGCAGTGGCGTCACGTCGGGGCGCCCGCGCATGGCGCGCAGGTTGTCGATCACGGCGGCGCTTCCCACGTACGCGGCCAGCTCGCGACCGGCGACGCCGCGCGCCTGCGCCGTGGACTCGCCGAGGTCGGCTTCGGCGGCGAACCGCGCGCTCTCGGCGGCGGTCCACAGGCGGCTGTACTCGGCGTTGTAGCCGGCCAGGAAGTCGGTGACGTCGTCGGGCCCCTCGGCCTCGGACGCGTGCGCCGCGACCATCGGCGTCGCGTCAGGCCCGGCGGTCCGCCCGTGGCCGTCGCCGTGGTCCGGCGCGCCGTCATCGTGACCGAGGTACCAGATCGACAGGACGCCGGCCGCCAGCAGGGCCATGCCGAGTCCGGCGAGCATGCGCGGTTGCATCAGGCCCGATCCTTCGCGGGGTTGGTCGCCACGCGGGAGCCGGGCCGACGGCCGGGCCCCGCCGGGGCGCGGCGAGTGCCTGGCCACTGTGCCACAGGGGCCCAGGCAGGGGAAGCACGGACTGGAGTGGAGGGTGGGGCTCGAACGCAAGGAGGGGCCGCGTCTGGGACGCGACCCCTCCGGCGACCGTCGACCAGGGCGGCCGGCTGCCCGCCCGACCGGACCCCAGGTCCTGCTGTCAGGCCGTAGCCTTTGACACGGCCAACAGCTTGTTGTACTGCCGCGCGACGCGCTGCTTCCAGTGGCCGGTGTGCCAGGCGTCGCTGACCATCAGCGGCAGGACCAGCGTGGCCTCGCCCCACACCATCTGCTCGAACGCGGTGTCGACCTTGCCCCACGAGCAGGCCTCCTGCAGCGTCGAGCCCGACAGCGCGCCGTCGCGCTCGTCGGCCACGGTGATCTGCAGGGCGTACTTGTGCATCGGCCGCTCCTCGCCCAGGATGTCCGTGGCCACCACCACGTCCTGGGTGAAGTTCTTCGGCACGCCGCCGCCCAGCATGAAGATGCCCGTGTCCCCCGCTTCCAGCTTGATCCGCGTCAGCTCGCGGAAGTCCGCCACCGAGTCGATCGTCAGGTACTTCTCGTTGTTCCACTGGTGGTGGACCAGCCCGAAGCCCGCCGAGCAGTCGCTGAACGCCGGGCAGAAGATGGGCACGTCCTTCTTCCAGGCGGCGTGCACCAGCGAGTGCTCACAGCCCAGCCCGCGCTTGTCCAGCCAGGCGCCCATGGCCTGGATGAACTCGCGCGACGAGTACGCCCGCGGCTCCAGCGTGCCGGCGATCTCGGCGATCGCCATGTCGCACTCGCGCAGTTGGTCCTCGTCGATGTAGGTGTCGTAGATGCGGTCGATGCCCAGCTCGCGCAGCTTCTGGTCGTCGACGGCGTGGGGGGCACCCTTGTAGTGGCGGAAGCCCATGCCCTCGAAGAAGTCCTGGTCGACGATGTTGGCGCCCGTCGAGACGATGGCGTCGACCATGTTGTTCTCGACCATCAGGGCCAGCGCGTCCTTCAGGCCGGCGCTGCACAGCGAGCCGGCGATGGTCAGGATGACGCTGCACTCGCGGTCGGCCAGCATCCGGTTGAGGATGTCGGTCGCGCGGGCCAGGTTGCGGGCCTGGAAGGCCATGTCGCCGTAGGCCTGGATCAGGGGCCGGGCGTCGAAGGTCCTGACGTCCACGTGCTTGAGGACGTCCGAAAGGATCTCTTTCTTGTTCATCTGCACTCTCCTTCGCCGGACGCCGGGAAAACGGACACCAGCCTGACGTACACCGCAACGACCGCCGCTTATTCGCCGCTCGCCACTTTTCGCGTGTGCTCTACCTGTCGGACTTCAGGACGTAGGCCATCAGCTGGTAGACCAGCCGCGCGGCCAGGAAATCGGGGGCCCGGTCTTCGGGCCGGGGCATCAGCTCGACGACGTCGAACCCGACGACCTTCCGCTCGCGGCAGACCACGCGCAGCAGGTCCCTCAGCTGGCGGTACGTCAGCCCGCCGGGTTCGGGCGTGCCGGTCGAGGGCATCTCCGACGGGTCCAGCACGTCCAGGTCGATCGTGATGTAGACCGGCCCCTCGATGCGCTCGAGGATACGCTGCGCCGTCACCGCCAGGTCCTCGATCTCGTGCGCGAAGATGGTCCGTCCCGGCACCAGCTTCGCCCGCTCGGCCACGTCCATGCTGCGGATGCCGACCGCCACATACTCGGCGCATTCGGCCGCCCTCGCCATGACGCAGGCGTGGTTGCACTTCGAGCCCTCGTACTGGTCCCGCGAGTCGCCGTGGGCGTCGAACTGGAGCACGGTCAGGCCGGGCCAGCGGGCGGCGTGGGCCTGGATCAGCCCGATCGAGACGGAGTGCTCGCCGCCGAGCCCGACGACCATCCGGCCGTCGGCGATCAGCGCGGCCGCCTCGGCACGGACCGACTCGACCATGGCCTCGGGCGAGCCGAATCCGTCCTGGGCCGCCATCGTGACGATGCCGGCGCGCCAGGGCTCAGAGTCCGTCTCGATGTCGTAGAGTTCCATGTTGGCCGAGGCGGCCAGCAGGGCCGTTGGGCCTTTGTCGGCGCCCTTCTGCCAGGTCGAGGTGCCGTCGTAGGGGATGGGGAGCACGGCGAACCGCGCGCCGTCGTACACCGGGGCTTCCGGCAGACCGCCGAAAGCCCCGGGATCCTCGTGCAGATCCCGGGTCATGGGCCAACCAACTTTCGGCGTGGAGGCTCGGGCAGCGGAGGGGACTAGTCGTCGTCCTTGTCCCAGTCATCGTCGCCGTCGACCTCGAAATCGTCGTCCTCGTCCATGTCGAAGTCGTCGTCCTCGTCGAGGTCGAAGTCGTCTTCCTCGTCGAACTCGTCCTCGTCGTCCACTTCGGCGGCGTCGTCGTCGCCACCACGCGCGCGCTTCGGCAGCTTCTGGCCGGGACGACCGTCCAGACCATCGCGCTTGAACTTCTCGCGGACACCCTCGTCGTACTTCCGCTTGTTGCGGGGCTTGGATTCGCCCTTGCCGTCGCCGCGCACGCTGTGCGTCACCAACATCGCCGGGACCTCCTGAGGCCGGGCTGGTCGGACCTGACATCCGGGTCAATGGATCGCTCGGGCGCCGCGGATTTCGCCTGCCCCAAGCTCTGGGCGGGCAAAAGGTAGAGGCACCGGAAAGCCGGTGTCAAGAGGGTATCATGGGTTTTCCGTAGCGAAGTCGAACGCACGCCGTTCAGGGCCGCATCCCGCGTCGACCGAAATCCCCGGCGGTCGCCGCCGTCATGAGCGGTCGGGGCGTGTTTCGCTTGCCTTGGAGGTAAGCTTATTGTTGTCAATAGTTTGGTGCCGTGACCAGTGGTGGCGCCGCGGTCCTGTCACGAAGCGCGCGCTGCGGATTCGCGGATCAGCCCGTCCATGTGCTCGATGAAACCGGCATCGAACTGCGCGCCGAGGTGCACGGCCCACGCCTCACGGAAGTCCGGCCGTGCGGCCCAGTCCCGCATGAACGCGTTCCAGCCGGTCCACTGCCGCGCCTTGAAAGAGGTCGACTGGCCGTGGTGGTAGAGGAAATAGGCACTCTCGAACATCGAAACCAGGATCTCGAGCGCCACCATGCGGCGGGCCGTTTGGGCCGCGGTCAGCGGTGGCGGCGGCGTCGGCTCGCAGAAATCGTGAATGCGGAGATCCGGATGCGCGAGGCAGAGCTGAAGGAAGGAGGAGTACTCCGATTGCAGCGCCTGGTAGGTCTGTGCCTCCCGGTCCGCGCGCGCGCGCCGCCTATCGTTGATGAGGACGATGATCGCGATCGGCACACCGAGGATATTGGCGACGTTGGCCAGGATTCCGGTCAGTGTCGAGACGTCGGCCAAAGGCATCGTAGACTCCGTTTCACTCCGGCAGGGGTGCAGCCATTGAATGCGTGTCCAAGAGGTGGCTGATGACGTTGATCGCCGATGATCAGCTGCCCACGAACTCCAACTGGTCGACCCGCGGGATCAGGCCCGCCGCATGCCCGCGCCCCAGCAGTTCCGTGATGGCAGCCCGTCCCCGCTCGCCGTAGTCCAGCGTCCAGTCGTTGACGTACATGCCGACGAATTCGTCGGCCAGCTCCACGCCCATGTCGCGGGCCCAGCCCAGGGCGTAGTCCAGCGCCGCGGCACGGTGGTCCAGGCTGTAGCGGATCGAAGCCGTCAGGATGTCGCTGATGTCCTTCATGGCGGCGCCGTGGCGCTTGTGGATGGCGTTGCCCCCCAAGGGCAGCGGCCAGTCGCGTCGGCCCGTCGTTTCCCACCACCAGCGTCCCAGATTCAGGCACTCGACCAGCCCGGCCTCGCGGTAGGTGAGTTGGCCCTCGTGGATGATCAGGCCGGCCGGGAACTCGCCGCCGGCAACGCGCGCGATGATCTCGTCGAAGGGCACGACCACCGGCCGGCAGTTGCCGATCGCCAGCTGCAACTCCAGCCAGGCCGAGGTCATCAGTCCGGGTACGGCGATGGTCATCCCCGTCAGATCGGTGGGTGCGATCGGCTCGCGTGCGACGACCATCGGCCCGTAGCCAAAGCCCATGCTCGCGCCGGCGGGCAGCAGCGCGTACTTGTCCAGCACGTACGCGTAGGCGTGGATGCTGATGGCCGTGATGTCCAGTTCGCCGCGCGTGGCTCGCTCGTTCAGGGTCTGGATGTCCTGCAGCACATGCCGGAAGCGGTACCGGCCGGTATCCAGTTTGTCGCGCGCCAGCCCATAGAACATGAAGGCGTCGTCGGGGTCGGGGCTGTGGCCGAGCGTCAGTTCGATGGTGCCGGACATGGGCTCTCCTTGGCGGCCGACCGGTGACGGCCGCAAGCGGGATCGTTGCGCGGGACGCGCTCAGGAGCGCGCGCGCCGCACCAGGACCAGGGCGCCGATGATAACCAACACGAGCAGCGCGGCCAAGGGCAGCGGCAGGCCACGTTTGTCCTTGTCCGCAGCTGCTGCGGGGACCGCGTCTCCCGCGGCCGATTCGGGCGCCGCCGTGAACAGCTGTTCGGGGGTCCCGGCCGGGGTTCCGGCGTGCAGCCGGACCACGAGCGACTCCCCCGCGCCCAGCGGAGGGCCCGGACGACGGACGTACCCGGGTGCCGACGTCTCGTCCGGCGCCTGCAGGCCCGGGCTCTCGACCGTCACCGATGGTGGTGTGACCAGCAGGCTCCATGAAGCCAGCGGCAGGTCGCTGCCGACCGGCAGATCCAATGCACCGTCCCAGGACGCGCGCGCGACCAGGCGGACATGGTTCGAGCCTGGAGTCAGCGGCATCGCCAGCGCGGCACGGGTGCCGGACACCGTGACGGCGATCGGCGTGGGCTCGGGCCCGCGCCGATAGGTGGCCTCGACCGCGGTGGCACCGGCGGGCAGCGGCAACTCGAACGTGCCGGCGTTCCGCAGCACGGTGGTCTGCGGCTGGGCGTCGTTGGTGACTTCGGCCATGAACTCGAACTCGGCCACGTCCCCACGTTGGCGGACAACGATGTTCAGGCCCGTCATCGTCACGCCCTCGCGCGCCTCGGTGGCGCTGAAGACGTCCAACTGCACGGGACCGGCCAGCAGATCGCTACCGCGCTTCTGCCACCAGTACGGCACTCCCTGGTACCAGAGCGTCAGTACGTACTGGCCGATGTCCTTGACCGGCACGCCGGCCGCCGTGAAGGACGGGGCCGAAGGCCGAGTGTCGAAGACCGTGTTGAGCCGTCCCGCGATATAGTCGATGACCAGACGCTCGGCGGTTGCCGGCTGGCCGGTCGTCGCGTCGACGACGGTGAACTGCACGTCGACCGGATTGCCGGCCACGGCCTGTGCGCAGGCCGGGCCCGCCGGCAGGGCGGCCGCCAGGCCCAGGAGGGCCAGGCCGAGGCCCAGGGCCGTCGAGGGCCGCCGGAGGGATCGTCTTGGGTGCGGGGCGGCGGGGATCGTCGGCATGGCGCGGTCCTTTCCGATCGCCAGGGCGACGTGCGCCGCGGCGGGTTCCTTCCCGGCTCGGGGACGGCGGAAGACCGCCTGCCGTCTTGAGTTCCCCGCGCCCATCCGGTACATTCGCCGTCAGTATCGGCCAACTTGCCCCCCGCTTCAACCCGAGGGTTGAAAGATGTCGCTACCGCTCCGACTGAAGACCCTGATGCGGGCGCTGCCCCTGCTGGCTGCCATGGCCGCCCCGGCGGCCGCCCAGCGCGACTGGGAGACGTACCGATCCGACCTGACCGCGTTGCGCCCGCGCGAATCGTTCCAGTTCCGCGTCGCCTTCGAGGAGATCCAGGTCCGGTCGTGGCGGTTGGTCGTCGACGGCGGGCTCGACCGCTGCGACCTCAACGTGCTGCGCCTGCGTGACGAGTCCCTGATCTACTTCAAGACGGACGAATCCCACCATGAGGTCATCATTCCCTGGGGACGGGGCGAGGAGATCATCGTCGTGGTGACCAACCGCGACCAGCAGGCGAATTTCACCGTCACCCTGCAGGGACCACCCCGCAATCAGGTGCACGCCGCCTATGGCTTCCACGTGAACCGCGCGCTGGAGGCGTTCGCGGCCGGCCGTCGGCTCGAAGCTGAAGCCAGTTGCCGATCGGCCCTGCTCGAGGACCCACGCGACGGGGTGGCCAAGGTGCTGCTGGCCGGCTTCCGGCGCGATGGCCAGTATCTGGACCAGGCCGCCGCGCTGATCGAGGAGGCACTCGGCGACGACCTGCCCGGCGATATGCGCGCGCTGGCATTGGATCTGCGTGCGGACCTGCGCCGGCAGCGCGCGCCGTTGCCGGTGCCCGTGCGGCAGGGCATGGAGGAGGCCGAGAGGGAGCTGGCGGCCGGCCGGCCCGAGGCCGCGCTGGCGACCTGCGAGGCCCTGCTGGAGGCCGATCTCGAGTACGAGGCACCTGCTCGGGCGACGCTGCAGACGATGAAGGGACGTGCGTTGGCGGGGCTGGAGAGGAATTTCGAGGCGATCGATGCCTACACGCAGGCCTTGGCGCTTTGGCGCGACCGCGGCGATGCCGCGGTGGTCTACTTCCACATGGGCCGGCTGTATGCCGCCATGGACAATACGGCGCAGGCCGAGGGCGCCTTCGCGATGGCGCTGCAGAACGGCCTGCCCACCGGCCTGGCGCTGCAGGCGCGGGAGGCGTTGAAGGAATTGCGCGGCCGCCAGCCGGCTGCCGTGCGCTGACCGCCTGGGGATGGCACGTGAACTACCGCGCCGACTGCATCCACTTCCGCGGTGACGTGCCCTGCGCGCCCCACAAGCGCGCGGGTCTGCATTGCGACGGCTGCCCCGAGTACCGTCGTGCCGCGGGCCGCATCCTGCTGGTGAAGCTCGGCGCCGCTGGCGATGTCATCCGCACGACACCGCTTCTGTATCCGCTGCAGTGCGATTTCCCCGACCACACACTGACCTGGGTGACGGACTTCCCGGCCCTGGTGCCACGGCGCGCGGGCGATGTCCGCTCGCTCGACACGGCGACGCTGCTGTGGCTCCGGCACGTCCGCTTCGACCTGGCGATCAACCTGGACAAGGACCGCCAGGCCTGCGCCCTGCTGCGCGAAGTCACGGCTGCGCGCAAGGTCGGCTTCACGCTCGGCGACGACGGCCTGTGCCGCCCGGTGACCGACGGCGTGACGGCGGCCATGGCCGAGGCCGTCCGCGCCAAGTTCCTGACCGGGCTCTTCGACGACATCAATCGTGCCTGCACCAGCAGCTATCTGCAGGAGATCTTCGCGATCTGCGGCTATTCTTTCGCCGGGGAGCCGTACGTCATCGACCGCCCGGAGCCGGCCCCGGCGTTCGACCTGCCCCAAGGCACGTCGCTGGTGGGCCTGAACACAGGCTGCGGCGGGCGCTGGACCAGTCGCCTGTGGCCGGAAGACCGCTGGGCGGCCCTGGCGCGGGGCCTGCGCGGCGCGGGCCTGGGCGTCGTACTGCTGGGAGGGCCGGATGAGCACGCGAAGAACCAGCGGCTGGCCGCCGCCACCGGCGCCACCTATCCCGGCCACTTCGACCTGGCCACCTTCATCGGCCTGGTCGACCGCTGCGACCTGGTGGTGTCGGCCGTGACCATGGCCATGCACATCGCGCTGGGGCTTGGCAAGCGCCTGGTGCTCATCAACAATATCTTCAACCCGCGTGAATTCGAGCTCTACGGCCGCGGCGTTATCGTGCAGCCTCCGCAGTCGTGTTCCTGCTTCTTCCAGCCGCGCTGTACGGCGCCGTCGTTCTGCCTGGAGACGCTGGAACCGGCCGCCGTGCAGTCCGCGGCCCTCGACCTGCTGGGGCGCCCGTGAAGCTGGCCTTCCTCGGTCCGGCGCCGCCCCTGCGCGGGGGCATCGTCACCTACTACGGCCTGCTGGCGCGCGCGCTGGCCGCCCGCGGCCACGAGGTCTTCTGGGCCTCGTTCCGCCGCCAATACCCGGGCTTCCTGTTCCCCGGCAGTGCCCAGGAGGGGCAGACCGCGGCCTGGCTCGACCACCCGAACCGCCCGCGCTTCGTGCCCTGGTCGCCCCTCAGCTGGTGGCGCACGTACCGCGACCTGGCCGCTGCGGCACCGCGCGCGGTCGTGATCAAGTACTGGCTGCCCTTCTTCGCGCCCGGCTTCTGGGCCGTGGCCTGGCTCCTGCGTCATCGCACCGGCATCCGTGTGGTCTACCTGCTGGACAACGTGGTGGCCCACGAGACGTATCCGCTGGCAGGCTTCCTCACGCGCGGCGCGCTGCGGCAGGGCCACGGCTTCATCGCCCAGAGCGCGCAGGTGCGGCGCGACCTCGAGCAGTTGCTGCCGGGGCTCGACCGGCGACGCGTGGTCGAGGCGCCGCACCCGACCTATGATTTCGGGGTTCCGGGCCGGCCCCGTCCCACGCGGGAAGAGGCGCGGCGCGGGCTGGGCCTGCCGGCCGACGCGCGGCTCGTGCTGTTCTTCGGCTTCATCAAGGCCTACAAGGGCGTGGCCCACCTGATCGATGCCGCGCCGCTGCTGAAGGCGCGCTACGGCGGCGGTGTGCGGGTGCTGGTTGTCGGCGACATCTACGGTGACCGGCAACCGTATCTCGACCGCATCGCGGCCTCGGGCGCCGGCGATGTCATCGACCTGGTGGACGGCTTCGTGCCCGACGAGCAGGTCGAGGCGTACTTCCTGGCGTGCGACCTCGTCGTGCTGCCCTACGTCTCGGCCACGCAGAGCGGCATCGTCCAGATCGCCTACAACTACGACCGGCCGGTGGTGACCACGGACGTGGGCGGCCTGCCGGAAGTGGTGCTCGACGGGCGCACCGGCTTCCTGGTGCCGCCGGCCGACGCGCCGGCGCTGGCGGCCGCGATCGCGCGCTTCTTCGACGAGGACCGCGCGGCCGCGTTCGCCGCCGCCGTGGCGGTCGAGAAGCGACGGTACTCGTGGGACCGGATGGTCGACGCGATCGAGGAGCTCGCCGGCGCATGAAGCAGGCACGCTGGGACGAAGGAACGCTTGCCGCCGCCCTTGCCGAGGGGCGGATTGTCCCGTTGCCGGAGGCGGAGTGGGATCGGCTGGCTTCGGCCTTTCCGCTGGCGCAGGCCATCGAGACGGGCATCGCCGGGCCGCTGCTGGTCGTGCGCCGGCCCGTGCCGGGCCGGCGCGTTCCGGGTTGGGCGGTGGTGGAGAGGCCGCGACCGGGCGAGCGTGTCGTGCGCCCGCTGCCGGACCAGCGCGCGACGAAGGCGCTGGTGCAGGAGCGCCTGAAGGCCTACGAGCGGATGTGGGACGGGTGAGGCGGCTGCAAGCCGGACTACTACAACTGACCGGGAGTCGGTTTTGGCAACTGTGATGACGGGACTCGATCGGCTGCAGGCCGGCGGCTGGGGAATGCTGCGCGGGCAGCGCGTCGGGCTGCTGGTGCACCCGGCCTCGGTGGACCACAACCTGCGCCACGCGCGCGGGCGCTTCGCCGCCGCGCACGACGCCGTGGACCTGTGCGCCCTGTACGGGCCGCAGCACGGCATCCTGGGCCAGACCCAGGACAACATGATCGAGTGGTCGGGGTTCCGGGACCCTGAACTGGGCATCCCCGTGCACTCTCTGTACGGCGAGCACCGCCGGCCCACGCCCGCGATGCTCGAGGGCATCGACACGCTGGTGGTCGACCTGCAGGACGTCGGTGCGCGCTACTACACCTTCATCTGGACGCTCCTGCTCTGCCTGGAGGCGTGCGCCGAAGGCGGCAAGCGCGTCGTCGTGCTGGACCGGCCGAACCCGCTGGGCGGCGTGGCGGTCGAGGGCAACGTCCTGGACCCGGCGTACCGTTCGTTCGTCGGCCTGGCGCCGATCCCGATGCGCCACGGCCTGACCATCGGCGAGCTGGCCGGCTTCTTCCGTGCCTGGCGCGCGTTGGATGTCGACCTCGAGGTCGTCTGGATGGACGGCTGGCGCCGCGCGATGGACTTCGAGGCCACCGGGCTGCCGTGGGTGCTGCCGTCGCCGAACATGCCGACGGTCGACACGGCCTTCGTCTACCCGGGTGGCTGCCTCGTGGAGGGGACCAGTCTCTCGGAAGGGCGCGGCACCACGCGGCCGTTCGAGATCCTCGGCGCGCCGTTCGTGGACGGTCGCCGCCTGGCCGCCGTGCTGCAGGCCTGGAACCTGCCGGGCTGTCGCCTGCGGCCGCTCAGCTTCGAGCCCACCTTCCACAAGTTCGCCGGGCAGGTCTGCGGCGGCGTGCAGGTGCACGTGACCGACCGTGCCACCTTCGAGCCGGTGGCGACCTACACCGCGGCCATCGCCGCCATCGCCGGGTTGTGGCCTGAGCACTTCGCCTGGAAGCGGCCGCCCTACGAGTACGAACCGGAGAAGCTGCCGATCGACATCCTGGCCGGCGGCACGCGCTGGCGCGAGCAGTTGGAAGCCGGGCTGACGCCCTGGCAGATGAAGGCCGGGTGGCTCGAGGAGCTGCGCGCCTTCGCCGACATCGCCGAGGCGCACCGCCACTATGCCTGAGCACGGCCCCAGCTTGCCCGGCATGGTGCTGGCCGCCGGCTACGGCCAGCGGTTGGCGCCATTGACCGACCTGGTGCCCAAGCCGCTGCTGCCGGTGGGCGGGCGCGCACTGCTGGACCTGGCCGTGGCGAACCTCGATCGCGCCGGCATCGGGCCCGTCGTCGTCAACACGCACCACCTGGCGGGCCAGGTTGCCGCCCACGTGCAGGCGCGCCCGGACGCGGGGCGGTTCACGCTCAGTCACGAGACGTCGATCCTGGGCACCGGCGGCGCGCTGGACGGCGCCCGCAGCTTCCTGGCGCAGGCGCCCGATTTCCTGCTGCACAACGGGGACGTGCTGACCGACGCCGACCTGTCCGCCCTGCTGGCGGCGCATCGCGCGTCCGGCTGCATGGCGACGCTGATGCTGGTCGACTGCCCGGCCGTCAACACGGTGGACGTGGGCGGGGACGGTCGAGTCCTGCGCCTGGCAGGGCGCCCCCGCGGCGGCCCGGAGGCGGAGCGCCGACTGACGTACGCGGGTGTGGCCGCGTTCTCGCGTCGTCTGCTCGCCGACGTGCCGGCCGGCCCCTCGTCGCTGGTCGACGTGCTGGCGACGGTCATCGCCCGCGAGCCCGGCGCCGTGCGGGCCTGGGTCCCGGCAGGTGCGCGCTGGGACGACGTCGGCACCTTCGCGCGCTGGCTGGGCGCGCAGCCCGAAGAAGACGCTGCGTCGCCGCCCGCGCCGCCGCCGGCGGTCACGGTCCTGCGCATCCGCGGCCACGGCTCGGACCGTCGCTTCTGGCGCCTGGGCTGCGGCGACTGGTCGGCGGTCGTCATGTCGGCGCCGCCCGGCGATGCCGAGCACGCGCGGTTCGTCGCGATCGCGGCGTTCCTCGAGCACCACGACCTGGGCCCGGCCCGCCGCCTGCGCGTGGACGACAACGAGAACACCGTCGTCATGGAGGATCTGGGGACCTGCAGCCTGTACGCGCTGGGCGCGGCCGCCGCCGACGACGAGCCGCCGGCCGTGGCGGCCTGGGAACTGGCGACCGACCATGTCGCGCGCCTGCAGGCGACGACCGCGGCGGCGCGCGCCGAATGCCCGGTCGCGTTCGACCTGGCGCTGGACCTGCCGGTACTGCGCTGGGAGACCGCCTACTTCGCCGAGCGGTTCCTGGGCGGGCTGATGGGGCTGGACGCGGCGGGCGACGCGGCCCTGGCCGACGAGTTCGCGGCGCTGGCGGCCACCGTGGCCGCGCAGCCGGTGTACCTGGTCCACCGGGACTACCAGTCGCAGAACCTCCTGGTGCGCGACGGGCGGCTGCGCCTGGTCGACTTCCAGGGCCTGCGGCCCGGGCCGCTGGGCTACGACCTGGCCTCCCTGCTCTGGGATCCCTACGTTGCGCTGCCGCCGGCGCGGCGCGAGTCCCTGCTGGTGCGCTACGCCGGGCGGGCGCGCGGCCTGGAGGCGGGGCTCTCCGCGGCCGACGTGCGGGCGATGGTCCTGGCCGCGGCGCTGCAGCGCCTGATGCAGGCGCTCGGCGCCTACGGGTTCCTCTCGCTGGTCAAGGGACGCCGGGGGTTCCTGCGGCACGTCCCGCGCGGGCTGGCCCACCTGCGCGACGTGCTGGACCTGGCCTCTGCCGCCCGGGCCGGGGGCGCAGGCGACCCGGCCCGGTTGCCGCCGGCGCTGCCGCGCCTGGCGGCGCTCCTGGCGCGCCTCGATGACGATCATGTGCGCGAGCGCCTGGCGAAGGCTGACGCCGCGCGAACCTGACCCGCCCGCGGCGTGCGCCGCGGGTCCAACGCCTTCCAGAGGTCCGACGATGGCCGAAACGACGCTGTTCCCCCGGTCCTGCGGCATCCTGCTGCACCCGACGTGCCTGCCCGGCCCCGACGGCATCGGCGACCTCGGGCCGTCCGCGCACCGCTTCGTCGACTGGCTGGCCGACCACGCGCAGTCGGTGTGGCAGGTGCTGCCGCTGGGGCCGACGAGCTTCGGCGACTCGCCCTACCAGACGCTCTCGGCGTTCGGCGGCAATCCGCTGCTGGTCAGTTTCGAACGCCTGCAGGCCGAAGGGCTGCTGCGTGAGCAGGACCTCGCCGACCGGCCGGTGTTCCCCGGCGACCGCGTCGACTACGGCCCGGTCATCACCTGGAAATTCGCGGTGCTGGACCGGGCCTGGGCCCATTTCTGCGCCGGAGGCGACGCGCCGGCCTGGCGCGCGTTCGAGCAGTGGAGCGCCGGGCAGGCGGTCTGGCTCGAGCCGCTGGCGCGGTTCCTGGCGCTGAAGGATGACCACGGCGGACGCCAGTGGACGGAGTGGGAGCCCGCCCTGGCCCGGCGCGAGCCGGCGGCGCTGGCGCGCGCCTGCGAGCGCCTGGCCAAGCGCATCGATGCCCACCGCTTCCGGCAGTGGCTTGTCGCCCGGCAGTGGGACGACCTGCGTGCGCATGCCCGCGCGCGCGGCGTGCGCCTGGTCGGCGACATCCCGATCTTCGTCGCCCACGACAGCAGCGACGTCTGGGCGCGGCCCGAGCTGTTCCAGCTCGACGCGCAGGGCGGGCTGTTGGCCAAGGCCGGCGTGCCGCCCGACTACTTCTGCGACGACGGCCAACTCTGGGGCAATCCGCTGTACGACTGGGAGGCGGCGCGCGCGGACGGCTACCGCTGGTGGATCGATCGTGTGCGCGCCTGCCTGGCGCAGGTGGACGTCGTCCGCCTGGACCACTTTCGCGGCTTCGAGGCCTACTGGAGCGTGCGGGCCAATGCGGCCACCGCGCGCGACGGGGACTGGGTGCCCGGTCCCGGCGCCGCCCTGTTCGATGCGTTGCGTGATGGGCTGGGCGGCATCCTGCCGCTGATCGCCGAGGACCTCGGCGTCATCACGCCACAGGTCGACGCCCTGCGAGAGGCGTTCGGCCTGCCCGGCATGAAGGTGCTGCAGTTCGCCTGGAGCGGACCGGACAATGCGTTCCTGCCGCACGAGCACGTGCCGCACGCGGTGGTCTACACCGGCACGCACGACAACGATCCGGTTCTCGGGTGGTGGGAACACCTGGCGACGCCGGCCGAGAAGGCCCTGGTCGCCGAGTACGTCGGCACGCCGGTCGAGGCGCCCAACTGGACGCTGATCCGCCTGGGCCTGCAGTCGTGCGCGCACACCTTCATCACGACGATGCCGGACGTGCTGGGCCTGGGCCGCGAGGCCCGGCTCAACCTGCCGGGGAACAACCACGGCAACTGGGACTGGCGCCTGCACCCCGGGGCGCTCGACGGCCCCGAGGGCGCGCGCCTGGCCCGGCTGGCCTGGGTCTACCGCCGTGCGCCGGGCCAGGCGGCGCCGGCGCGGCAGGACCCCGGGTCGCCACCGGCGGGCAGCTTCGCGTGAGAAGCCTGCGCCAACTCGCCGGCCAGGTGCAGGGCGATTTCCGCCGCGTCCTGCTGGCGACGCTGTTCTTCGGCGCCGTCTCGGGGATCGTCTCCTCGACGTTCAACAACTACCTGGCGGACGTGCACGGCCTTGACGCCAGCGAGCGCGGCTGGCTGGAACTCCCGCGCGAAATGCCCGGTTTCATCATCTTCGCGGTGATCGGCCTGCTGCTGATCCGCCTGCGCGAGGGCCGCATCGCCGCGCTGGCGATGATCGCGACGGCGGTCGGCTCGCTCGGCCTCGGCTGGCTGGCGCCCGGCCCGGCGCTGCTGGTGCTGTGGACCATCGTCTGGTCGCTGGGCGACCACATCATCTTCGCCGTCGAGGGTCCGCTCGGCCTGAAGCTGGCGAAGGACGGCGCCGAGGGGCGACGCCTGGGACAGCTGGGCGGGGCGCGCAACCTCGGCGTGATCATCGGCGTCTCGGGCGTCTGGCTGGTGGCGAAGCTGGTGGGCGACCGCTACGACCTGTTCTACCTGCTCGGCGCCGTGTGCGCCGCCGTCGCGGGCTGGTACTACCTGCGGCTGGACCTGGGGAAGCAGGATCCCCCGTCACGGCGCCTGGTCTGGCGGAGGCAGTACGGCATCTTCTACGCGATCAGCGCGCTGTTCGGCATCCGCAAGCAGATCTTCCTGGTCTTCGGCACCTGGGTGCTGGTCTCGCTGCACCAGGTGCCGGTGTCGACGATCGCGCTGCTCTACTTCATCGGGGCGGCGCTGGGCGTGCTGGTGCGGCCGCTGCTGGGCGACGTCATCGACTGGCTGGGCGAGCGCATCGTGCTGGCGGTGGACGAGCTCCTGCTGCTGGGCGTGTGCCTGGTCTACGCCTTCGCCTCGGACCTGCTGCCGGTGCCGTGGGACCTGCGCGTGCTGTACGTCGCCTACGTGGCCGACAACGTGCTGTTTGCGCTGCGCGTGGCGCGCACGACCTACCTCAAGAAGATCGCCGTCGACCCGGCCGACATCACGCCGACCATCTCCCTGGGCGTGACCATCGACCACGCGGTGGCGATGACCCTGCCGATCCTCTCGGGCTGGCTCTGGGAACATTACGGGCACCAGTGGGTGTTCCTCCTGGCCGGGGCGCTGGCGCTGGCGGGGTTCTTCGTCTGCCTGCGGATCCGGGTGCCGGCGCGGGCGGCCGCCGGACCGTTGGCGCCGGCCGCTGGCGCGTCCGGCACGACCGGTGCATAATTGCCGGCACACTTGGCGGTCCGAAAGGCGAAGAACTCGATGATCCCGAAGTCCGGAAGACTCCTGGCCGGCTGCCTGACGGTGATGCTCGCGATGGGCGGCTGCGGCGAGACGGAGAAGTCCGTCGCCCCGCCGCCGGCCAACCCGTTCGCGGCGGCCAGGGTCGGCGCCGACTCGACGCTGGAAGTCGCGACCTGGAACCTCGAGGCGTTCCCCAAGTACTCGCCCCTGCAACCGGGCTATGTCGCGGGGACCCCGACCACCGTCGACCTGGTGGCGCAGGCCATCGAGGGTTTGCAGGTCGACATCGTCGCCATCCAGGAGATCGCCAACGATAGCGGGGGCGGCCCCGCCTTCGAGCAGTTGGTCGCCCGGCTGCCCGGGTGGGACGGCCGCTACCAGAACACGGATCGCTACATCAACATCGGGTTCCTCTTCCGGGTGGACGGCGGGCTGCGGTTCGGGAGCGCGGCCCACATCCTCAACGCGTACGACGACACTTTCCTGCGCATTCCCTACGCGATGGAGGCGACCTGGAACGGCGTCCCGATCGTGGTCATCGCCGTGCATCTCAAGGCGCAGGAGAGCGGGACCGCGGACGAGGCGAAGCGACGCGAATCGTGCCTGCTGCTCGAGGAGTACGTGAACACGTACTACGCCGGTGTGCGTGTCTTCATCGTCGGCGACATGAACGACGAGCTGATCGACGGCCCGGACGACAACGTGTTCCAGAACTTCCTCGATCAGCCCGAATCGTGGCGGTTCACCGACCTGGCGATCGCACAGGGCCCGAGCTCGGGCTGGTCGTACCCCGGCTGGCCCAGCCATCTGGACCACATCCTGGTCACGGACGAGCTCTTCCCGGCCCTGGCCCGGAGTGGTTCGGGCACCTCGGTGGTCCCGCTGCACACCTTCATCTCCGGCGGCTGGTCGGCCTACGACAGAAGCATCAGCGACCACCTGCCGGTGGTCGTCCGGCTGGTCCCGTGAGCACCCCTGCCACCATCCACCTGAAGCCGGGTCGCGACAAGTCGCTGCGGCGCTGGCACCCATGGGTCTTCTCGGGCGCGGTCGCGCGCGTGACCGGCACCCCCAACGCGGGGGACTCGGTGACCGTCGTCGGCGCCAACGGCGTGCCGCTGGGCGTGGGCGCCTACTCGCCGCACTCGCAGATCCGCGTCCGCTTGTGGTCCTTCGACCCGCACCAGGAGATCGACGCCGCCTTCCTGGCCGGGCAGGTCGAGCGCGCGGTCGCGCGCCGCGGCGCGCCGGTCGGGGACGACCCGTGGGCGCGTCGGCTGGTCCATGCCGAGAACGACGGCCTGCCTGGCCTGATCGTCGACCGCTACGGGGACCACCTCGTGGCGCAGGTCCTGGCCGCGGGCCCCGAGCGCTGGAAGGAGGACCTGGCCGACGCGCTGTTGGCGGCGACCGGCTGCGCGGGCCTCCACGAGCGCTCGGACGCCGACGTCCGCATCAAGGAGGGGCTCCCCGTGCGCGCTGGGCACTGGCGCGGGCGCGAGACGCCGGACCTGGTGGAGATCCGCGAGAACGGCGTGCGACTGCTCGTCGACGTCAGGCAGGGCCACAAGACCGGCTTCTACCTGGACCAGCGCGAGGCGCGCGCGACAGTGGCCGCCCTGGCGGCGGGCCGCCGCGTGCTCAACTGCTTCGCCTACACCGGAGGCTTCGGGCTCGCCGCGCTGCGCGGGGGCGCCGAGCATGTCACGCACCTGGAGGCGTCCGCGGGGGCGCTCGCGCTGGCGGATCGCCACGGCGAGCTGAACGGCTTCGACCGCGGGCGCTGGGAGTGCGTGGAGGCCGACGCCTTCGCGCGCCTGCGCCAGTGGCAGCAGGAGGGGCGCCGGTTCGACCTGGTCGTGCTGGATCCGCCGAAGTTCATCGAGAGCCGCCAGCACCTGCCTCGCGGCTGCCGCGGCTACAAGGACATCAACCTGCAGGCGCTCAAGCTGCTGGCGCCGGGCGGGCTGCTGGTCACGTTCTCCTGTTCGGGCCTGCTCGAGGCCGACCTCTTCCAGAAGATCGTCGCCGACGCGGCGCTCGACGCGGGGCGGCAACTGCAACTGGTCGACCGCCTGGGCCAGGCGGACGACCACCCCGTGCTCATGAGCTTCCCCGAGGGTGCCTACCTCAAGGGCCTGGTCTGCCGCGCGGACTAGCCCGGCTGTCTCCACGCCGCGACGGGTCCCTGGTCAGCCGTGCTTCAGGTGCCAGGCCGCAAGGACCTCGGCTTCCTTTGCCGGGGCCAGGCCGGCGCGGTTCGTGACCGCTTCGCGGCGGTCGTCCGGCAGGCCGTCGTACCAGGCCAGCGTGTCGCGCACGGTGTCCACCAGCGGCCGGTACGTCAGGCCCGCGCCGGTGGCCCGGGCCAGGCTGCGCTTGCCGAAGGCGGCATAGTCGTCCTCGGCCGGCAGCCAGCACGGCATGTCGCGCCAGGGACCGACGCCGTTCTCGCCCAGGAAGGCGTTGTCCGCCCAGGTGAACACGGCATCGCTGCCGCTCGCCTGCCGGCAGGCCTCCAGGTAGCCCCGCATGGTCAGCGGGGTGGAGGGGTGCGGGCCGGTCACGTCGAAGGTGCCGCCGGTCCGCCGTTCCATGCAGAGCACCTCGAACGCCGTCAGGTCGCGCCCGTCGATGATCTGGATCGCCGTGCTCCCGTCGCCGGGCGCCAGCACCTCGCCGCCGCGCCGCACGCGCACGGGCCAGTAGCCGCCGCGGAAGCTGGCATCGCGCGGGCCGACGATCAGGCCCGGACGGAAGATCGAGTGGCTGTCCGGGTAGTGCTTCCGCACCCGGTTTTCGCACTCGGCCTTGAACGGTCCGAACAGCTCGTCCGTGTACTCGGTGGTGTCGGCGTCCGGCGCCTGGCCCACCGCGGCGGTCTCGTCGGCGCCGGGTGTGGCGAAGTCGACGTAGACGGAGATGGACGAGACGAACATGTAGTGGCCGACGTGGCCCTTCAGCAGCACGGCCGTGTTCTCGACGATGCGCGGGATCTGCGGCCAGATGTCGATGCAGATGTCCCAGCGCCGCCCGCCGGCGATCTCTCCCTCCAGCGCCTTCAGGCCGTCGCCGGGCTCGGGCTGACGGTCCCCGATCAGGCACTCGACGTCCGGGAACAGCTCCTCCGAGCGCGTGCCGCGGTTGAACATCGTCACGGCGTGGCCGCGCCGGCGCAGTTCCTCGATCAGGTGGGGGCCGGTTTGGCCCGTGCCGCCCAGGATGAGCACCTTCAGCGGCGTGACGCCCGTCGGCTCGCCGGCCCAGGCGCCGCGGCCCCAGGGGACCAGGCCGGCCAGCCCGAAGGCGGCCCCGGTCAGGGCGGTGGTGCGGAGGAAGTCGCGGCGTGTGGTCCCGGTCGGCATGGAGGCCCCTTCCGGAGGGGGGGTGACGCCCGGCGACGGCACCCGGGGGCGCCGTCCCCGGGCAGGGACAGGCAACCTCCCTGCTACGACGGGAACGGCCGCCGGGTTGCGCCCGCGGCGGCCGTCCGTGGTCGATGCGGCCGACTGCCGCTCAGCCCAGCTCGTCGGCATAGATGTCGGCGTTGAAGCCGACCAGTACCGTGCTCCCGCTGACCACGACGGGCGCCCGCAGGTTCCCGGTGGTGCCCAGCAGCAGCTCCAGCAGTTCCGCGTCCTTCGGCGGGCTTGTCGCCAGGTCGAAGACCGCCACCTTCGGGCCCTTCATGACGAGCAGCCGCTTCTTCCCCTTGACCAGGGCGCGGGCTTCTTCCGCGCCCAGCTTGCGGCCGGCGCTGGCCTGTTCGACGACCTTCAGTCCATGATCCGCAAGGAACCCCTGCGAACGCGTGCAGCTCGTTCAGCCGTTGCGGTGGTAGTACCAGTCGATGCGCTTGGCCATGGCGGCCCTCCTTGCGTGGGGGTGCTTCCGGTCACTGCCAGGGGATCTCCAGGTTGAGCGCGCGCAGCTTCTGCTCGCACTCGGCGCGTTCCCGGTTGCGCGCCAGTCCGCCGGCCTTCGCCGGCTTCAGCCAGCCGGCCGCGCGGGCGGCCTCCAGCGCGGCGTCGCGGTGGCCGCCGCCCACTGCGGCCAGCACGGCCTGTTCCAGGCGCGAGTGCGTGACCGCGCCCAGCCGGAAGTCCTCGAACGCCTCCCAGGCCAGCGGCACCCAGCGCGCCACGATCTGTTGGCCGATCACCGTCGCGTAGGCGCGGATCTCCTGCTGCGCGTGCGGGTCCATACGCAGGGCCAGGAAGTGCAGCAGGTTGTGCAGGTCGACCTTCCAGTAGGCCTCGGTATAGGTCGACAGGGGAAGGTCCTTGCGGGCCTGCTCGCGGGCGATGCCGGTCGCCAGGCGCTCCTCGTAGACGCGGCGCGCGTGCTGCTGAAGTTCGCGCTCGGCCGCGGACAGGGTCTCGCCAAGCGACGCGTCGGCCAGGCCGCAGCTGCCCTGCTTGTTATCGTCGCTCTGCAATCGCCAGGCGTCGGGCGAGGTCCGCTGCGCGGCGTCGGTCACCACCGAATAGCGCGAACTGACCTCATTCGTAGAGGCCGTCCTGTGCCGTATCCACTGCCGCCACGCGTCCATGGGCACGCGCACGTGCAGCTTCAGTTCGCACATCTCCAGCGGGGTCGTGTGGCGGTGCTGCACCAGGTAGCGGATCAGGCCGCGGTCGTCCGAGACCGCCTTCGTGCCGGCGCCGTAGCTCACGCGCGCGGCCTGCACGATGGCCGCGTCGTCGCCCATGTAGTCGACCACGCGCACCAGTCCGTCGTCGAGGACCCGGAACGGGACGCCCAGGACCTCGTCCAGCGCCGCGACCCGCGGGCGGCCCAGCTTCTCCGGTTGCGATTCCATCGCCGCTACCCGTTCCCGAAGGCCTCGGCGACCGCCTGGTCGACCAGCGCCTCGTCCGCGTGCTCGGGCATGGTCACGGCCAGCCCCGGTTCCTGGTCCATGGCGCGGCGGATGGCGAACTCGGCGCCCTCGTTGCGCGCCCAGGCGCGCCGCGCCACGCCGTTGTTGACGTCCCAGTGCAGCATCTGGTGCAGGCGCCGTTCGGCCGCTTCGGTGCCGTCGAGCACCAGCCCGAAGCCGCCGTTGATGACCTCGCCCCAGCCCACGCCGCCGCCGTTGTGGAGCGACACCCAGGTGGCGCCGCGGCAGCCGTCGCCCAGGAAGTTCTGCACGGCCATGTCGGCGCAGAACATCGAGCCGTCGCGGATGTTCGCCGTCTCGCGGTAGGGACTGTCGGTGCCCGAGACATCATGGTGGTCGCGCCCGATCACGATCGGGGCGGTGATCTGGCCGCGCATGATGGCGCGGTTGAAGGCGGCGGCCAGCGCGCGCCGTCCCTCGGCGTCGGAGTAGAGGATGCGCGCCTGCGAGCCGACGACCAGGTTGTTCGCACCCGCCTGCCGGATCCAGCGCAGGTTGTCCCGGTACTGCTGGCTGGTCTCCGGCGGCGCCTTGGCGGTCATGATCTCGATGACCTCCTCGGCGATGCGGTCGCTCATCGTGAGGTCGGCGGGGTCACCGCTGGTGCAAACCCAGCGGAAGGGCCCGAAGCCGTAGTCGAAGCAGAGCGGCCCCATGACGTCCTCGACGTAGCTCGGATAGCGGAAGCCCCCGTCGCCGCGCTCGACTTCACAGCCGGCGCGACCGCATTCCAGCAGGAACGCGTTGCCGTAGTCCCAGAAGCGCGTGCCCCGGGCCGCACAGCGGTCGATCGCCGCCAGCTGCCGCCTGAGCGACGCCTGCACCCGCCCGCGGAACGCCGCCGGGTCGGTGGCCATCAGCGCGTTGCTTTCCTCGAGCGTCATCCCGGCCGGGTAGTAGCCGCCGTTGTACGGGATGTGCAGGCTTGTCTGGTCGCTCGCCAGGTCCACCACCAGGTCGCTGTCGGCCAGCGCCTCCCACAGGTCCACGACGTTGCCCTGGAAGGCGATCGCGACCGCCTCGCCGCCATCGCGCGCGGTGCGTACCCGCGCCAGCAGGTCCGGCAGCGAGGTGAACACCTCGTCGATCCAGCCCTGCTCCTTCCGCTTGGCGACCGCCGCCGGGTTGATCTCGGCGATGACACCCACGCAGCCGGCGATCACCGCGGCCTTGCCCTGGGCGCCGCTCATCCCGCCCAGCCCGCTGCTGAGGTAGACCTTGCCGGCCAGCGACGGCGCGTCGGGCGCCAGGTCCAGGTAGCGGCGACCGGCGCCGAGGATCGCGATCGTGGTCCCGTGCACGATCCCCTGCGGCCCGATGTACATATAGCTGCCGGCGGTCATCTGCCCGTAGTTGGACACACCCAGCGCGTAGAGCGTCAGGTAGTCCTCGAGGCTCGAGTGGTTGGGCACCACCATGCCGTTGGTCACGACCACGCGCGGCGCGTCCGGGTGGCTCGGGAACAGCCCCAGGGGATGTCCCGAGTAGACGGGCATCGTCTGCTCGTCGGTCATCCGCGACAGGTACTTCATGGCCAGCAGGTACTGGGCCCAGTTCTGGAAGACGGCGCCGTTGCCGCCGTAGGTCACCAGCTCGTACGGGTGCTGCGCCACCGCCGGATCCAGGTTGTTCTGGATCATCAGCATAATGGCCGCGGCCTGCCGGCTCTGCGCGGGGTAGTGGTCCAGCGGGCGGGCCCGCATCGCGTAGGTGGGGCGGAAGCGGTGCATGTAGATGTGGCCCCAGCGCGCCAGCTCGGCGGCGAACTCCGGCGCCAATTCGGCGTGCCAGCGGGCGGGGAAGTAGCGCAGCGCGTTGTGGACGGCCAGCCGCTTCTGCCGCTGGTCCAGGGTCAGGGGACGGCGCGGCGCGCGGCTGACGAGCGGATCCTCGGGCGGGCAGGGCGGCAACTGGTCGGGAAGGCCGGCTCGCACCTGGGCCTGGAAGTCGGTCAGGCGGTTCTCGCTCGTCTCAGGGCTCACGGCGCACCTCCGTCAGGGTGGTTCCTGGTCCGGTGAACCTAGCACACGGGGGCTGCTTTAGACAGCCCCCGTTCGTTTCGGTGCGACGGCCGCTGCCCCGGCCAACTCAATGCCCTGCAGCCACCTGGGGCTCCGGCGGGTGCGAGGCGTCGCCGGGTTCGTCGACGCCGCGGACCGCCCGCGTGAACCGGGCCAGCAGCGAATAGACCACCGGCACCACCAGCAGGGTCAGGAACATCGACACGAGCACGCCGCCGGTGACCGCGATGCCGAGCGGGCGCCGCGATTCGGCGCCCGCGCCCAGCCCGATCGCGATGGGCAGGATGCCGAAGACCGTCGACAGCGAGGTCATGAGGATCGGGCGGAGGCGGATCACTGCGGCCTCCGTCACGGCCTGGAGCACCGGCTTGCCCTGCGCGCGCAGCTGGTTGGCGAACTCGACGATCAGGATGGCGTTCTTGGTCACCAGCCCGACCAGCATGATCAGCCCGATGCGCGAGAAGATGTTCAGCGACTGGCCGAACAGCCACAGCGAGAGCAGGGCGCCGAACACCGCCAGCGGCACCGAGAGCAGGATCGTCAGCGGGTCGACGAAGCTCTCGAACTGCGCGGCGAGCACCAGGAAGATGAACACCAGCGCCAGGCCGAACATGAAGTAGAGCGTGTTCTTCGATTCACGGAACTCCCGCGAGCCGCCCGCCAGGTCGCGCTTGACCGTGTCCGGCAGCTTCAGGCGCCAGATGGCGTCGAGATCCGCCAGCGCCTGGCCCAGGCCGGTGCCGGGCGCCAGATTGGCCGTGATCGTGGCCGAACGGACGCGGTTGAAGTGGTTGAGCTCTTTCGGCGCCACCGTCTCGTTCACGTTCACGACGTTGGCCAGCTGGACCAGCTGACCCCCGGCGCCCCGCAGGTAGATCTGCTCGATGACGTCGGGCGTCGCGCGCCCGGAGGCCTGCAGCTGCAGGATCACGTCGTACTGCTTGGCCCCGCGCTTGAAGTCACCGGCCACGCGGCCACCCAGGTAGGCCTCCAGCGTGGCCCCGATGTCGGTCACCGAGACGCCCAGGCCGGCGGCGCGCTCGCGGTCGATGTCGATCTGCAGTTCCGGCTTGTTCAGCTTCAGGTCCGTATCGAGGTTGACCAGGTAGCCGAGCCGGCCGGCCTCCGCCATCATCGTGCCGACGGCGGCGCCCAGTTCCTCGTAGGTCTCGGCCTGCAGCACGTATGAGATGTCCGATGACGAGAAGTTGCCGCCCAGGCTGGGCGGGTTCACCAGGAAGGCCAGCACGCCGGGGATGCCCAGCAGGCGCGGGAACATGCTCCCGACGATCTCCTGCTGCGTCCGCTCGCGCTCGTCGTGGGGCTTGAGGTTGAGGAACGCGAACCCGTTCGTGACGCGGCCGGGCCCGCCGAAGCCGAGCCCCGTGGCGGTGAACAGGCCGTTGCGCTCCGGCAGCGGCAGCAGCTGCGCCTCGACCATGCGCATGTAGCGGTCGGTGTACTCCAGCGTGGCGCCCTCGGGTGCCATCACGATGCCGAAGGCGGTGCCGCGGTCCTCCACCGGCACCAGCTCCTCGGGCAGCGCCGTGAACAGCCAGGCGCTGGCGCCCAGCAGGACGACCGCGGCCACGATCACCGCGGCGCGCCAGCGCAGCGCCAGCGCCAGGGACCGGCTGTACAGCCGGTCCAGCCCCGCGAAGAACCCGTCGAACGAGCGGCTGGCCCAGCTGCCGGTGCCGGTGTGCAGGGGGCGCAGCATGCGCGAGCACATCATCGGCGTCAGCGTCAGCGCCACGAAGGCCGACAGGGCCACCGCGAACGCGAGCGTCAGCCCGAACTCGCGGAACAGCCGGCCGACGCTGCCGGTCAGGAAGGCGACCGGGATGAACACGGCCACCAGCGCGATGGTCGTCGAGAGCACGGCAAATCCGATCTCGCGGACGCCGTCGACGGCGGCCTGTCGCCGCGACTTCCCCATCTCCAGGTGGCGGTAGATGTTCTCGAGCACCACGATCGCGTCGTCGACAACCAGCCCGATCGCCAGCACCAGGGCGAGCAGCGTCAGGATGTTGATCGTGAAGCCCAGCGCGAAGGCCAGGATGAAGGCCCCGATGATCGAGACGGGGATCGCGACCACCGGCACGATCGTCGCCCGGATGCTCTTGAGGAAGACCAGGACCACCAGCACGACCAGCGCGATGGCGATCAGGATCGTCTCGCGCACCTCGTGCACGGAGTCGTCGATGAACCGCGACGAGTCGTAGGCGATGTCCATGCGCATGCCCTCCGGCAGCATGGCCGCCAGTTCGGGCAGGGCGCCGCGGACGGCCGCCGCCGCCGCCAGCGTGCTGGCCTGCTTCTGCTTGACCACGCCCATGCCGACCGCGGGCTGCCCGTTGTAGCGGGTCAGCGTGCGCTCGTCCTCGGCGCCGATCTCGATCGTGGCGACCTCGTCCAGGCGCACGATGTCGTCGCCGCGCCGGGCGACGATGATCGCGCCGAAGCCCTCGGCGGTGTCCAGTTCGCCGCGCGTGCGGACGGCGAACTCGCGTCCGGTGCCCTCGACGCGACCGCTGGGGATCTCCGCATTCTCGACGCGGATCGCGCGTTCGATGTCCTGCACGGCGAGCCCGCGCGAGGCCATCCGCATGGGGTCCAGCCAGACCCGCATCGCGTAGCGGCGTTCGCCGCCGATGATCACCGAGCCGACGCCCGGCAGGCGCTGCAGGCGCTCCTTCAGCAGACGATCGGCCACGTCCGACAACTCGAGCGTCGAGTGGCGGTCGCTGCCGAGCGCGATCCACATCACCGGCTGCGCGTTGACGTCGACCTTGGCGACGATCGGGTCGTCGGCCTCGCGCGGCAGGACACCGCGCACGCGCGAGACGCGGTCCCGCACGTCGTTGGCCGCCTCGTCGACGTCGCGCTGCAACTCGAACTCGATGGTGATGACCGAGCCCTGCTCGCGGCTGCTGGAGGTGATGGTCTTGACCGACTCGATCGTCGAGAACTGCTCCTCGAGCACGTCGGTGATCTCGGTCTCGACCACGTTCGGACTGGCGCCGCGGTAGAGCGTGCTCACCGACACGATGGGCGGGTCGGTCTCGGGATACTCGCGCACCGGCAGGCGCGAGTAGGAGATGACGCCCAGCAGCACGATGGCCAGGCTCATGACGACCGTGAAGACCGGCCGGCGGATGGAGATCTCGCTCAGCCTCATCGTGCGCTCCCGCCCTCGGCGCCCGCGGGCGCGCCGCCGCCGCCGACCGGCATCACGCGCGCGCCGTCGTAGAGCTTCTGGTGGCCGGCGGTGACCACGGTCTGGCCGCCTTCCAGGCCGCCGGTGACCTCGACCACGTCCGCCAGGCGCGTGCCCAGCTGCACGGGCGCGCGGGCCACCGTGCTGTCGGGCTTGACCACGTAGACGAACGACTGGCCGCCGGTGACGAACACCGCCTCGCCCGGCACGGTCAGCGCCTCTGGCCGTTCCTCCAGGACCAGCGTCACCGTGGCCGACATGCCCGGTCGCAGGCGCAGGTCGGGGTTGGCCACCGCCGCGACGACCCGCGTGGCGCGCGTCTGGCCATCGAGCTGCGGCTCGATCACCGTCACGGCGCCCTCGATCACCGCGCCGGGATGGGCCGTGGTCTCGACGCGCACGGGATCTCCGGCCTTCAGGCGTCCGAGCAGGCGCTCGGGCACGGAGAAGGCCAGGCGGAGTCGATCCAGCCGCGACAGGTCCGCCAGCGGCGTGCCGGCGCGCACGAAGGCGCCCGGGCTGACGCGGCGCAGGCCCATGCTGCCGGCGAACGGCGCCGTGATGCGGGTCTTGGCCAGGCGGGCACGCGCCAGATCCAGGTTCGCCTCGGCGACCTTCAGCGCGGCGGTGGCGTCGTCCAGGTCCTGCGGCGCGCCGGCGCCCTGGTCGACCACCGATCGCACGCGCTCCCAGGTGGCGCGTCCCTGGTCGCGCAGCGCCTCGGCCCGCTGGGCCTCGGCCGCCAGCTGCACGTCGTCCAGCGTGGCCAGCAGTTCTCCCGCCCTCACGGCGCCGCCTTCGGGGAACGGCAGCGAGCGGATGACGCCGTCGATCTCGGCGGCCACCTCCACCTGCAGGTCCGCCTCGAGGGTGCCGACCGTCGCGAAGCGGTCGGCCACCGCGCCCGGGGCCACGACCGCCGTCTCGACCGGCGTGGGGGGCGGGGCGAAGCCGCCCGCCTGCTTCGAGCCGCTGCAGCCGCCGATGGCCGCCATGGTTGCGAGGGCGGCCAGTCCGGCCGCGCGCCGCCGTGTCCGGATCGTCGTCATCGTCACTCCTGTTCCGCGGCCGCGCGGTACCAACCGCCGGTCAGCTGGGTCAGGGCCGCCGCGGCTCGCGCCGTGCGCACCAGGGCCTGCGAGTAGCGTTGCTGGGCGGCGGCCAGGTCTGCCGACAGCCGGACCACCTCGAAGGCGGTGCTGCGCCCGTTGCGGTATTCGATCATGCCGATCTCCACCTGGCGGAACGAGGCCTCGACACCGGCGCCGGCCAGCTCCAGGCGCCGCGAGCCGCGCTCCAGCTCGCGGTGCTGCGCGCGCACCTGTTCCTCGAGCTCGCGCCGGGCACCCTCGAGAAGGTGCTCAGCCCGCGCCACCTCGGCGCGGCGACGGTCGGCCTCGCCCTGGCCTGCTCGCCCGCCCAGCGGCAGGCTGACCACGACGCCGGCGTTCCACCAGGGGTAGTCGCGGTCGCGCACCTGGGCCCAACTGGGCCCGAAGCCGTCGGCGACGTCGTAGCGTGTCGTGTCGGCCGAACCAGGGAGGACGACGTCCCGCGCCGCGCCCGACAGGCCGTGGCCGCCGATGCCGCCGAACACGTCCAGGCGCGGCCGGGCATCCCAGCGGGCGCCGTCGGCGCGCGCCACCGCGGCCGCGCGCTGCTCTGCCAGCACCTGCAGGTCCGGGTTGCCCGCCACCGCGGCCGCGAGCACGGTCGTCAGGTCCGCGACCGGAAGCACAGCCGGCGGTTCGTCGTCCGGACGGAACCGGGGGAGCCCCCCCGCCGGCCGGCGACCGACCAACGAGGCCAGGCGGTCCGAGCGGCGGTCAAGCTGCTCCTCGGCATCCAGCACCCGTTGCTCCTGCTCGGCCAGGAACACCTCGGCGCTGGCGACCTGGCTGGGGCCGACCAGGCCCGCCCGCGCCCGCAGCCGCGTCTCCTCGAGGAACAGGCGCATGCGGTCGCGGATCAGCACGGCCACGGCCAGGTCGCGCTCGCCGGCGTAGAGTTCCCAGTAGCCGGCCTCCACCTCGGCGGCCACCGCCTGCCTGGCCGCCTGCCTGCCGGCGGTCGCGGCCGCGGCCGAGCGCTCGGCCGCGCGGAGCTGCGCCGACGCCGCCGGTCCGAAGCCCCGGAGCAACGGCTGCCGCACCGTGAGCGAGCCGAAGGTCTGGTACTGCGGCGACAGCGCCGCGTAGGCGGAATTGGTGACCGTCCGTGCCGTCGACAGCGAGGCGGACAGCTCCGTACCGACCGGCAGCGTCAGGCGCGCGCCCGCTTCGATTTCGGCCGTCTCCGTGCTGAGAACGGGCGCTCCCGAGAACAGCGAGGCCGCCGGCTGGTCGCTGCCCGTCCACGTGGCGCCGCCGAACAGCTCCGGGTCGAAGGCGCCGCGCTCGCTGCGCAGCGCAGCGGCGGCCGCCGCCAGGTCGGCCTCGGCCAGTTGCGCGGCCACTGACTGCGATTGCGACGCCGCGAGCAGCCCGGCCAGGCCGACGCGTTCGCCCGGAAGCGCGGCCAGGACGGCGGCCAGGGCACTGTCCGGATCGGCTGGCGCCGGGGTGCCGGGCCCCGGAGCGGCCGGCGCCGGGGACACGGAAAAGGCCATCGCCGCCATGACGGCCGCTGCGATGACGCCGAAGGTCGCGCGCTGGGCGCGCCGCTTGAGCGGACGGTACATGCGCCGGAAACCTCACCGGAGGGAAGGGACGCGGGCGGAACTGTCGATCGCCACAGTCTAGCGACTCCTTGTGCTGGCCGCCCGTCCCGCTGGACGAGCCGCTGCCGCGGCCCCATCATGGCCCGGTCACCCCGGTGCCGCCGACCCGGCCGACGGCCCGCCACCCCGGCCCGGGAGCCCGCCGCCCGTGTCCATACCGAATCCGCGCCGCGCCACGTGGTGCGCTCTGGGCGCCGTGGCTATCTGGTCGACGGTGGCCACGGCCTTCAAGCTGGCCCTGCGCGACCTGGACACGTTCCAGTTGCTGCTGGTGGCGGTGGTCGTCTCACTGGGGTGCCTGACCGCGGTGTTGCTGGCACAGGGACGGCCGGGCAGTCTGGCGCGCACGCCGGCGCGGGACCGTGGCCGCGCCCTGCTGCTGGGCGTCCTTAACCCGTTCGCCTACTACCTGGTGCTGTTCGCGGCCTACGACCGCCTGCCGGCGCAGGTCGCCCAGCCGCTCAACTACACCTGGGCGCTCACCTTGTCCTGGCTCGCGATCCCCCTGCTGGGGCAGCGACCGGGGCGCCGCGTGCTGCTGGCGGGCGTGCTCTGCTATGCCGGTGTCTTCCTGATCGCCACCGGCGGCACGGTGGCCGGCTTCACGGCGGCCGATCCCGTCGGCGTCGCGCTGGCGCTCGGCAGCACGGTGCTGTGGGCGCTGTACTGGCTGGCCAACGCACGCTCGGGCCTGGACCCGGTGGTCGGCCTGTGGTGGAACTTCGCCGGCGCGGCGCCGCTGTGCGCGCTGGCGGTGCTGCTGCGCTCGGACTTCCACCTGCCGGCGCGCGGCCTGCTGGCCGGCGCCTACGTGGGCGCCTTCGAGATGGGCTTCACGTTCATCCTCTGGCTCAGCGCGCTGCGCCTGGCGCCCAGCGCCGCGCGGGTGGCCAACCTCATCTTCCTGGCCCCGCTCGCGTTCGCTCGTGCTCATCCACTTCGTGCTGCACGAGGCCGTGCGGCCGGTTACCGTGGCGGGCCTCCTTCTGATCATCGCCGGCCTGTGGTGGCAGCAGGGGGCAGGCGCGACGGACAGCCCGCGGGAACCCGGCCCGGCCGCGCGGGGTTGAACCGGGACGACCGCGCGCGGCGGTCGCCCGTGTCCGGCTTCCCTGAGCGCGAAAGGAACCCCGCCATGTCCCGGATCCGCACCCTCCTGGAACGCGCGCGGCGCAGCGGCCTGCTGTCGCTGGCGCTGATGCTCCTGGGCATGCTGGCGTTCCGCTCGGCGGTCGCCGACTGGCACGACGTGCCGTCGGGTTCGATGCAGCCGACGCTGCTGGTCGGTGACCGCATCGTCGTGGACAAGCTGGCCTACGACGTGAAGCTGCCGCTGGTCGGCACGGTCCTGCACCGGCGCGCGGACCCGGCGCGCGGCGACATCGTCACCTGCCGTTCGCCGGCCGACGGCATCCGCCTGGTCAAGCGCGTGGTCGGCGTGCCGGGCGACCTGGTCGCGCTGCGCGACAACCGGCTGTCGGTGAATGGGCAACCGGTGGCCTACGGACCCGCCGACGAGGCGGCGCTGCGGCGGCTGGTGGGTGACGAAGCCGCGGGCTGGGCGTTCGCCAACGAGGAGCTGCCCGGTCATCCGCACGCGGTCGCGTTCGCCGGCGGCGGCCGGCGCGCGGACGTGCCCGCGTTCCGGGTCCCGGCCGGCCAGTACTTCCTGCTGGGCGACAACCGCGACCTGAGCGCCGATTCCCGCTGGTTCGGCTTCGTCGCGCGCGACGACATCGCCGGGCGCGTCATCGGCCTGGCCGGTTCGCTCGACACCGGGCGCGGATTCCGCCCGCGCTGGGAGCGCTTCTGCAGCCGCGTCCTCTAGCCCGGGCCGCCGCCAGGCGTCACCCGGGCTAGGCCATCCGGGCCCAGCGCACCAGCGTGCGCAGGCTGGGCGGCTTCCCGTTCAGCAGCAGCGCGATGCGGAACACCTTCGACGCGAACCACAGCGCGCCCACGGCGCCGCCCGCGGCCAGTGCCGTGCTCGCCAGGACCTGCCAGAGGGGCGGGGGCGAGGCCGAGCTCATCCGCAGCAACATCGCGTACAGGTTGACCGGCGGCAGGAAGCTCATGGCGACGGCCAGGGCGCCGTCCGGATGCCGTGACACGGGCAGCCACAGCAGCCATGGCAGCATGTTGATCATCATCACGGGGCCGAGCAGCGCCCCGGCCTCACTGACGTCGCTGACCGCGGCGCCGATCGCGCCCATCAGGCCGGCCATCATCGTGTAGGAGAGGATGTAGAAGAGCACCAGCCAGGCGACCAGGGCCGGGTCGACCAGGTCCAGCACCGCGAACGAGGCCAGCGTCGCGATCCCCATCGCGGCGTAGATCCCCAGCATCAGCAGGCCCACCCCCATCTGCGCCAGGATCTTCCCGGTCATCAGTTCGACCGGCGAGGCCGCCGCCAGCAGGACCTCGACCACGCGGCTGGACTTGTCCTCGATCGTGCTGGTCATCAGCTGCTGGCCGGTCGACATCACCGACATCAGGAGCAGGCCCATGAAGGCGGCGGGGATGAGCAGGTTCAGCGCCTCGTGCGACGGGCGCTCGCCGTCGGGCGTGACGACCCGCGTGCTGTACCCGGTGACGGAGGTCAGCGCGGCCACCTGCCCGGGATCCAGGCCGGCGGCCGCGACGCGTGCCTCCACCAGCACCCGGTTCAGCGCCCCGCGCAACTCGTCCTGCAGGCGGTCGTCGAGCTTGGGCGGCACGTAGAAGTCGTAGGCTCCGTAGGCACCGTCGGCGGCCACGACGGCGTTCGGGTGGACGGCGATGATCGCCACGGCCGTCCCGAAGTCGTCGGGCCGGCCGCCGGTGCCGGCGGCGAGCCGGGCTTTCCACGCCTCGAGTTCCGGTTCCCCGATCCTCTGCAGGCGCAGGTCCGGCACTTCGCCCAGCGCGGCGGCCAGGGCGCCCGCCAACGCGGCTTCCGTGGCGCCGGCGGCCGCCGCGGCGGCTTCCGGCAGGCTCTCGCTGATCCGCTCGCGCAGGCGGTCGCCGGTCTCCACCCGGCGCCGCGCCAGCTCCCGGGGAGCCAGTTCGCGCTCGAGTCCGGGCAGCACCGCGTTGCCGTCGTCGACGACGGCCAGGGTCCCCACCACGCGCGGCGCGCGCTCGTCCATCATCCGCGGCATCACGAACGCCATCAGCGCGATGATCGCCGGCAGCACCAGCACGCCGATGACGAACCCGCGTGTCATGACCGTGGCGGCGAACTCGCGCCGCGCGACCCAGCCAATCTTCCTCAGCATGCGGGAGCCTCCCCGGTGACGATGCCCACGAAGACGTCCTCGAGCGTGGCCCGGCGCAGCTCGACGCGGCGGCTCGGCAGCGCGGCGGCCACCGCCGACAGGGCTTCGGCGGGATCGGCCCCGGCCCGGAGGGTCACGCGCACGGCGGCCCCCTCGCGGGTCACGGCGGCCGCGCAGGCCAGGCCCTCGAGCGGGGCCAGGTCCGGTTCGTCGGCCAGGGGCTCGCAGACCAGCTGGCGCGGCTCCTCTTGGGCGCGAATGGCGGCCAGGGTGTCGTCCAGGACCTTGCGGCCACGGTGGATCATCACGACACGGTCGCAGAGCTGCTCGGCATGGGACATCTGGTGCGTCGAGAAGAGGATGGTGGCCCCGCGCGCATGCTGTTCCAGGAACAGGTCGCGCAGCAGACGCGTGCTGACGGGATCCAGTCCGCTGAACGGCTCGTCGAGGATCAGGAGCTCGGGTTCGTTCAGCACGGCGGCGACGAACTGCACCTTCTGCTGCATGCCCTTGGATAGCTCCTCGCAGCGGTGGTTCGCGAACGCGCCCAGCTCGACGCGCTCCAGCCAGTGCGCGATGCGGCGGTCCAGTTCGGCGGCGGGGACGTTCTTGAGGTGGCCCATGAAGCGCAGGAAGGAGGCGACCTTCATCTTGCGGTAGAGGCCGCGCTCCTCGGGCAGGTAGCCGATACGGTCCTTGGCGTCAAGTGCCCGCGACCGGCCGAGCACCTCGAGCTCACCGCGGTCGGGGAAATAGATGGCCATGATCATGCGGATGGTCGTCGTCTTGCCGGCGCCGTTGGGCCCGATGAAGCCGCACAGCGAGCCGCGCGGCACCTCGAGGTCCAGGTCGGTGACGGCCGCGGTGTCGCCGAACGTCTTCGTCACCGCGCGCAGGCGGATGGCCGGGTCCATGTACGGGCGTCCTTCCGGGGAACGGGCTCCGGTGGCGGGGCGGGCGTGGCGTCGGCCGCCGCGCCCACCCCTTACCGCGTCAGTGCGAAGCGCCGGCGGCGCCGTCGCCGGCCGGGGCGTTGTCCAGCGAGACCTGGCTGACGTCGACGGTGATGGCCGCCAGCGCCGCCGCCGTCGGCTCGCTGACGGTCTCCTGCACGCGCCCGCCCAGGTGCTTGGCCAGGAACTTCTCCATGGCCACGGCCAGGGCCAGTCGGTTGCCCGGCGCCCGGAACCCGTGGCCCTCGTCGGCCGCCACCAGGTACTCGACGGGCTTCTGTTTCTGGCGCAGCGCGACCACGATCTGGTCGGACTCGTGCTGCTTGACGCGCGGGTCGTTGGCGCCGTGCACGACCAGCAGCGGCACCTTGATGGCGTCGCAGTGGTGCAGCGGCGAACGGTCGATGAGGTCCTGCCGCTCGGCCTCGATCGCCGGGTTGCCGACGCGCCGGTAGAACGAGCCCTCGAGGAACGGCTTCCAGTACTCGGGGAAGCTCTCGATGAGGGTCACCAGGTTCGACGGCCCCACGTAGGGGATGCCGCAGGCGTAGAGGTCAGGGGTCCAGGTCACGCCCGCCAGCGTCGCGTAGCCGCCGTAGCTGCCGCCGAAGATGCCGATCCGCTTCGGGTCGGCGATGCCCTGGTCGATCAGCCACTGCGCGGCGTCGGTCACATCGTGCTGCATCGCGCCCGTGCCCCATTCGCGGTTGCCCGCGTTGAGGTACGTCTTCCCATAGCCGGTCGATGCCCGGTAGTTGACCTGCAGCACGGCGTAGCCGCGGTTTGCCAGGAACTGCGCGTACGGCTCGTAGCCCCAGTGGTCGCGGGCCCACGGGCCGCCGTGGATGTACATGACCACCGGCAGGTTCTTGCCGCTGGCGCCGCGTGGCAGCGTCAGGTAGCCGTGGATCCGCATGCCGTCGCGCGCGGTGTACGTCACCGGGCTCATGTGGGCCAGGTGCTCGGACGGCAGGTCCGGGCGGGCCTTGTAGACGAGCGTGGCGGTGCCGGGAGTCGCATCGTACAGGTAGACCGAGCCCGGATCGACGTCGCTGTGCACGGCCACCAGCAGCCGGCTGAGGTCGTCGGTCATGCTCGTGACCGCCAGTTCGCCCTCCGGCAGCGCTTTGCGCAGCGCGTCCCACAGCTGCTGTGCCTGGGGGGTCTTCGGGTAGACCCGGTCGCGATCGCCGGTGTAGCTGGTGGCGATCATCTCGTCGGTCACCGGATGGAACACCGCGCCGCCGAAATCGACCTCGTTCTCCGGGTCCTGCTCGACGAAGGTCCAGGTGCCCGTCTCCACGTCCAGCAGCATCAGCCGCGCCAGGTCGACGTCCGCCCCGACGTTTGTCGACACGTAGCACTGGCGACCGTCGGCGTGGAACTGCAACGGCGTGATGTCCTCCTCGAACGTGGCCGAGGCGATGGGTTCGAGGCCCTGCAGGCCGACGCGGAAGAGATCGCCGCCGCCGCCGGGCTTCTCCTTCCAGGCCAGCCGCAACTGGCCGTCGTTGTCCAGGATCCAGCTGCCGACCTCTTCCGTGTTCTCGCGGACCAGCGTGCGCTGGCCGGTGGCGATGTCCACGCGGTAGATGTCGTGGAAGCGCGGGTCGCGCGCGTTGAGGCCGACCATCAGCACGTCGGGCTGGCGGCGCGGCACGGCGAGGATCTGGGCGCGTACGCCCGCCACCGGCGTCAGGTCGCGCGCGAGGGGAACGGCCGCCTCGCCCTGCGGCTGCCCGGCCGGATCGACCGCCCAGACATGGAAGTTCTCGTCGCCGTCGCGGTCCTGGACGTAAAGCACGTAGCGTCCGTCGCGGCTCCAGAAGTAGCCGGGCACCGGCCGCGTGTCCGCGGTCACGGGCCGGGCGGCCGCGAACGGCTCGTCGGCACCCTTGACCCAGATGTTGCGGGCGCCGTTGTGCGGCTTGAGGAAGCTGAGCCAGCGACCGTCCGGCGATAGCTGTGCGCCCGACACCTCCGGATCGCCGAAAAACAGTTCGCGGTCGATCAGCGGCGCCGGGGACTCGGCGACGGTCGTGTCGGCCGGCGGCGCCTTGCGCGAGCAACCGCCGGCGCCGGTCAGCGCCGCCAGGCAGGCGGGCGCGAGCAGGCCGAGCATGGTCTTCCTCATGGGAATTCTCCTTCTGTGGTCAGGGGTGGCCGGTTCGGCGCGGCGGCTGGCCGTGCCAGGGGATTGATACGAGGCAGGCGAGTCCGGGGTTCGCCCCAAAATCGATTTCCCGGTTCACGAGCCCGGCGGCGGCTCATGGGGCAGGCTCTCGAATTCGACCAGGTCGATGCCTCGGCGACGGAGCTGCGTCGCCATCTCCAGGCCGGGCACGACGAGTTCCTGGCAACAGGTACCCACCGCGTCGATCGTCCCGGCCGCCAGCAGGCGGGCGATGATCGCAGCCGGGAAGCCGGTCATCCGCATCATGGCCGAAAGCCCGGTGGCCTCGTCGTGGCGGTCGATGATCCGCACCGCCAGGCGGCGGGCCTGGCCGGCCGCATCGCGCCCCTCGGCCACGACCAGCACCAGGACCGCGTCGGGACCGGGCAGGTCCAGCGCGCTCCGGAGCCGGTTGGCGAGCATCTGCCTCGGGCTGACCTCGCCGCCGGCGAAGGCCAGCGGCCGCGCGTCGGTCAGGCCCAGTTCGTGCAAGAGACGGAACTGGGCGCAGTGGCCCTTGTAGCGGATCGTCTTGTAGTCCAGTTCCGGGACCCGGCCCAGCAGCGTCCGGGGCAGGGTGGAGACACCGCCGCTGGTCTGGAACGCCTCCAGTTCGCCGAACGGGGCCGGGAAAGTGATCGTCTCCAGTTCGCTCAGTGCCGCTACGGTTTTCAGGTGCCCGCCCCGGATCACCAGCGCCGGCTCGATGTACTCGTTGATCAGCCCCTCCACCGAGAACACGAGCTTGTAGTTCATGGGCGGCTGCGGCTGCTGGGGCAGACCGCCCACGCGCAGGCGCAGCGAATCCACCGTGTGCAGCCGCGTGGTCAGCCAGTAGCCGAGGATGCCCGCCAGGCCGGGCGCCAGGCCGCAGTCCGGCACGATCGCCACGCCGGCCTGCCGCGCCAGGCCGTCCAGCGCGAACTCGCGGGCGACCACGTCGTTGTTGCCGCCCAGGTCCAGGAAGTGGGCGCGCTGCTGGATGGCCAATTCGGCCAGCGTCGGGTTGTACCAGTAGTTGACGGCACTGATGACGACGTCGGCATCCTTCAGCAACGGGGACAGGAAGGCCTGGTCCTGGACGTAGCCCGGGCAGGTGCGCAGCCGCGGGTCGGCGAACCGCGCGGCCAGGCGCTCGAGGGCGTCGCCGTCCGAGTCGACGGCGACCAGGCCGGTCGTGCCCTCGGCGTGGCGAAGCAGGTCGTGGGCGATCGCCGTGCCCTGGAGGCCGGCTCCGAGCAGGAGGTACTTCATGTCGCTCCCCAGGTCGCACTTCCGGGCGTGCGGGCGGCGGCGGCAGGCCCCGGCCCTCTGCACAGGATAGCCGCGATGAGGGCCCGGGTCACGTGCCAAGCCCGGTTGACCGCTCGGCGCGACCGGGCTACTATCACGCGGCCGGTCGCCGGACCCCGGTTCCCACGGTCCCCGATTCCCCCCCCAAGGAGCGTTCCATGGACGCCAGGGCACTGCAGAAGAACCTGCTCGAGCTGATCCGCCGCACCTCGGCCGAGTTGCCGACTGACGTGGTGCGCGCGGTCGAGGCGGGCGCCCGCAAGGAAAAGGCGGGCTCCAACGCGCGCTATGCGCTGGAGGTCATCCGCGACAACATCGTGATGGCGAAGGACAAGTCCCAGCCGCTGTGCCAGGACACGGGCACCATCATCTGCTATGCCGAGCTGCCGAAGTGGTGCGACGAGCGGACCTTCCGCAGTGCGTACGAGAAGGCCGTCGTCGAGGCGACGCGCGTCGGCTACCTGAGGCAGAACTCGGTCGACTCGGTGACGGGCGCCAACTCGGGTGACAACCTCGGGCCGGGCAACCCCTCGTTCCACTTCCACCAGGCAACGGGCCGCGCCCTGACCGTGCGCATGATGCTGAAGGGCGGCGGGTGCGAGAACGTGAGCTCGCAGTACAGCCTGCCGGACACGAAGCTGGGCGCCGGCCGCGACCTCGAAGGCGTGCGGCGCGTGGTGCTCGACAGCGTCCTGCAGGCGCAGGGCAAGGGCTGCGGCCCGGGCATCCTCGGCGTCTGCATCGGCGGGGACCGGGGCATGGGCTACGTGGCGGCGAAAGAGACGCTCTTCCGCGAGCTGGACGACACCAACGAGGACCCCCGGCTGGCCAAGCTCGAGAAGCGGATCATGAAGGAAGGCAATTCGCTGGGTATCGGCCCGATGGGCTTCGGCGGCGCGACCACGCTGCTCGGCGTCAAGTTCACGCACCGCAACCGCGTGCCGGCCTCGTTCTTCGTCTCGATCGCCTACATGTGCTGGGCCTTCCGGCGCAACGGATTCGTGCTGTCCGAGGGCGGGCGCATCACGCGCTGGCTCTACGACTCCTAGGAGGCTGGAACCATGCTGCTGGAAGCCCCGTTCACCGAAGAGAAGATCCGCGCCCTGCGCGTGGGCGACATGGTCGAGATCACGGGCGTCGTCTACACCGGGCGCGATGCCGTGCACAAGTACCTGCACGACGGCGGCAAGCCGCCCGTGAACCTCAAGGACAGCATCATCTACCACTGCGGGCCGGTGGTGGTCAAGGAAGCCGGCAAGTGGGTCGTCAAGGCGGCCGGACCGACGACCAGCATCCGCGAGGAACCCTACCAGGGCCCGTTGATGGAGCAGTACGGCATCCGTGCCGTCATCGGCAAGGGTGGCATGGGCGCCAAGACGCTGCAGTACTGCCAGAAGGTGGGCGGCGTCTACCTGCACGCCGTCGGCGGCGCGGCGCAGGTGCTGGCCGAGCGCGTTGTCGCGGTCAAGGGCGTGCACCTGGCCGAGAAGTTCGGTTCGCCGGAGGCGATCTGGGAGTTCCAGGTCGAGCGCTTCCCGGCGGTGGTGACCATGGACTCGCACGGCGGCTCGCTGCATGCGCAGGTGCTGGAGGAGTCCGCGGCGAAGTTCAAGCAATTGCTCGGCTGACGGGAGAGGCGCCTTGTCCCTGGAACCGCATCTGGTGGAGCCCGCAACGCGGGTCGGCGTCCTGACGGTCGGCGGTGTGCTGAATATCCTGTACCGGCGTCGCGCTGTCGTGCTTGGGTCCTTCGCACTCGGCCTGTGCGCCGGCATCGCCTACGGCCTGGTCGTCAAGCCGCTCTACCGCGCCACCGCGCAGGTGAGACCGGGCATCGTCGCCTACAATGCCGAGGGCAATCCGATCCGCGAGACGGCGCTGGAGGACATCGTCGGCTGGTTCGACAAGGCGCTCTACTGGCGGGAGCTGCAGGAACGGCCGGAGTTCGCCTACCTGAAGACCGCCCCGGTCATCGTGGCCGAGTTCGTGCCGAGCCTCAATTTCGTGCAGGGCGGTGATGTCATCACGCTGACCAACCTGTCCCACAGCGGGGACAGGGCGCGCGATGTCCTGGACCGGGGTATCGAGGCGTTCAACCGGCAGGCGCAGGTGGATTCGCTGGGCAGCAGCCTGCATCTGACCCAGCGGAACGCGCGCCTCAAGATGGAGCGGCTCACCCAGGACATGTTCCGGATCGGCACCGAGCAGGAGCGGACGCGCCTGCGGATCGAGGAGCAGAAGCGCGAGTTGGAGATGGTCGGCATGCAGCGCCGCAGCGTCGAGTTGGACCTGCAGCGCCTGGCCGAGGAGAACGCGTGGCGCGCGCGTGCGGTCGCGGAGTTCAGGGCCGAGGCGCAAGTCGCGCGCGGGCGCGTGGGCGAGGCCGAGAAGCTGTTGGCCCGCACGTTGCAGACGGAGCACGACACCGGCGCCGGCGTCGCGGCGGGCCAGGCCGAGGGAGCGGTTTCGGAGGTGCTTCAGCAGACCGCCAGCCGGGAACAGGCCGGTCGGGCCGGCGATCTGCTCTCGACGGTCAACCGCATCGCACACATGGCCATCAATACGTCCGTGCGTGCAGACAGTCTCGAGGCGGTCATCAAGGCGAACGACCTGGAGATGAAGCGCCTGCGCCTGGTGCTGGAGATCGAACTGGCCAAGAAGCAGGCCGATGTCGAGCAGAAGATCCGCGACCACGGCATCGTGCTCGAACAGGACCTGCCCCGCGAACGCGCGCTGCTTCAGGCCGACTGGCAGGGGGAACGGACCCGGCTCGAGCTGGCGTCGCCCCTGCAGCGGGTGGGCAGCATCGCCGTCAGCGAGAAGCCCGTGCGGCCGCGCAAGCTGCGGGCAGCGGCCATCCTCACCATCCTGGGCCTGTTCGGGGGAACGGCGCTGGCGTTGGCGTGGGAGTACCTGGAGAACAACCGGGCCGTGATCACGGCGGTGCGTCGACCCGGGGCCTGACCCGCCTCGCGCCGGACGAGCCAGGTCCGGCGCTCGATTCGAGCCAAGCTGCGATTGCCAACGCGCAGCAGGTGTGCCACATTGCGCCGGTTGCACCGGCCCCGCCGCCTGCGGCACGCGGGCGCCTTCCACTTCCGGAAAGGAAGCTCATGTCCAGATCAATGCTGACGGCGGCCGTTCTGGCTGTCGTGCTGCTGGTCGCGGTGACCGGCTGCAAGGGCGGCGGCAAGTCCGCGGAGGTTCCCGCCATCGAGATCGAACCGGGCCTCAGCTACGTCGATTCGCTGGTCGGTACCGGCGATGCAGTGGTCAGCGGGGACTTCGTGCAGGCCCACTACACCGGCTGGCTCCAGGCCGCCGACGCCAAGCAGCCCGTCAAGGGCAGCAAGTTCGACAGTTCGCTGGATCGCGGTGAGCCGATCACCTTCCCGGTTGGCTCCGGCTTCGTGATCCCGGGCTGGGAGAAGGGGATCCTGGGCATGAAGGTCGGCGGCAAGCGCACGCTGATCATCGCGCCGGAGCTGGGCTACGGCGCCGAGGGTCGCCCGCCGGTGATCCCGGCGAATTCGACCCTGATCTTCGACATCAGCCTGGTCGGCCTGCCCAAGGTCGAGGTCCAGATCCAGCAGGAGGGCACCGGCGCCGAAGCGGCCGCTGGCGACCAGATCGCCGTACACTACACGGGCTCGCTCTGGGTCAACGGCGCCGCGGGCGAGAAGTTCGACTCGTCGCTGGACCGCGGCGAGCCGTTCCGCTTCACGCTTGGCGCCGGCATGGTCATCCCCGGCTGGGACCAGGGGCTGCAGGGCCTGAAGGTGGGGACGAAGGCCCGCCTGATCATCCCCTCCACGCTCGGGTACGGCAAGCAGGGCACCCCGGGTGGTCCGATTCCGCCGGACGCGGACCTGATGTTCGATATCGAATTGATGGAGATCGCCGGCAAGTAGGGAGTCGATGCAAGTGCTTGCGGGACAAGGGCTGCGCTCGCCACAGGCTCGGCGCTTGCAGGACCTGCACGCATCTGCTACAGTTTCACGCTGTTTCTGGGCAGACGCCCCAGCGGGGCGTCTGCTCTTTTGCCCAGCCGTTGCATAGCCCCGCGGGAGGAGAATCGTGATCTACCTCATTCCCGTCGCCGGAGTGCTGGCGCTGCTCTTCGCGGCCTACAAGGCCGCCTGGATCAGCCGTCAGGACGCGGGCGACCAGAAGATGCAGACCATCGCCGGCCACATCCAGGAAGGCGCCATGGCCTTCCTGAGTCGCGAGTACCGTGTGCTGGCCATCTTCGTGGTCGTCGTGGCCGCGCTGCTGGCGGCCGGCAACGCGAAACTGGCCAACAGCCACGCGCTGATCGGCCTGTCGTTCGTCATCGGCGCGGTCTGCTCGGCGGCGGCCGGCTACTTCGGCATGCGCATCGCCACCCGCGCCAACGTGCGCACCACGGCCGCGGCCCGCATCGGGCTGAACCCGGCCCTGCTGGTGGCGTTCGCCGGCGGCACGGTCATGGGCATGGTCGTCGTGGGCCTCGGTGTGCTGGGGCTGAGCCTGCTCTACATCGTCTACACGAAGGTGTTCAATGTCGGCGTCGAGCTGGACCGCCTGTTGCAGGTGCTGTCGGGCTTCTCGCTGGGTGCCAGCTCGATCGCCCTGTTCGCGCGCGTGGGCGGCGGCATCTACACCAAGGCCGCGGACGTCGGCGCCGACCTGGTGGGCAAGGTCGAGGCCGGCATTCCCGAGGATGACCCGCGCAACCCGGCCGTCATCGCCGACAACGTGGGCGACAACGTGGGTGACGTCGCGGGCATGGGCGCGGACCTGTTCGAGTCGTACGTCGGCGCCATCATCGGCGCCATGATCCTCGGTACCGCGTTCGCGGCCGAGAAGGCGATCCCGGTCATGAACGCCGTGATGCTGCCGCTGACCCTCGCGGGCGTCGGCATCGTCATGAGCATCGTCGGCACCTTCCTGGTGCGGGTGAAGGAGGGCGGCAACCCGCAGCAGGCGCTCAACCTGGGCACCTTCGGGGCGGGCGTCGTCATGACCATCGCCTCCTGGTTCGTGATCGACGCCATGCTGCCGGCCGGGGCCGGCGGCGTCTTCGTGGCCACCATCGCCGGCCTGGCGGGCGGCATCGCGATCGGCGTCATCACCGAGTTCTACACGGCGGAGGACAAGCGCTCGGCCCGGGCCATCGCGAAGCAGAGCGAGACCGGTGCGGCCACCAACATCATCGCCGGCCTGGGCCTGGGGATGAAGTCCACGGCGCTGCCGATCCTCGTGCTGGGCATCGTCATCCTGGTCGCGCACAAGTACGCGGGCCTGTACGGCATCGCCATTGCCGCGCTGGGCATGCTCTCGACCACCGGCATCCAGCTGGCGGTCGATGCCTACGGACCCATCGCGGACAACGCCGGCGGCATCAGCGAGATGGCCGGCCTGGGCAAGGAGGTGCGCGCTCGCACCGACAAGCTCGATGCCGTGGGCAACACCACGGCGGCCATCGGCAAGGGCTTTGCCATCGGCTCGGCGGCGCTGACGGCGCTGGCCATGTTCAGCGCCTACCAGCACACCGTGCACCTGGAGAAGATCGACCTGCTGGTGCCGCAGGTCCTGGTGGGGATGCTGATCGGCTGCATGCTGCCGTTCCTGTTCTCGGCCATGGCCATGGAGGCGGTCGGCCGCGCGGCCTTCTCGATGATCGAGGAGGTGCGCCGCCAGTTCCGCGAGATCCCCGGCCTGATGGAGGGCACGGGCACGGCCGACTTCCGGCGCTGCGTGGACATTTCCACGACGGCGGCCATCCGCGAGATGATCCTGCCCGGCCTGCTGGCGGTGGTCACGCCGGTGGCGGTCGGTTTCCTGGGCGGCACCGAAATGCTGGGCGGCCTGCTGGCGGGCGTGACGGCCAGCGGCGTGCTGCTGGCCATCTTCCAGTCCAATGCCGGTGGCGCCTGGGACAACGCCAAGAAGCACATCGAGGCCGGCCACTTCGGCGGCAAGGGCAGCGAGGCGCACAAGGCGGCCGTCGTCGGTGACACCGTGGGCGATCCGTTCAAGGACACCTCGGGCCCGAGCCTGAACATCCTGATCAAGCTGATGGCGGTCATCGCCGTCGTGATCGCGCCGATCCTGGCCAAGTAACCGGCTGCGGACCTGGCGTGGCGGCCCGCCCCGGGAGGGCGGGCCGCCTTCGTTTTTCCTTTGCGCCTCCCGCCGGCGCGGGCCAAGATTGCGTCGTTAACACCCCCGGCGCCTCACGGATCCCGGTCCGGTGGCCGCGGTCCGCGGCTGCCGCCGAACGAAGGGTGCAGCATGCCAGGCCCGACACTCTCCGCGCATTTTTCCGCCCGCACGCCTTCGGTCATCCGCATGGCCCAGATCGAGTTCGCCGCGCGCAGCGACGGCACCGAGGCCCTGAACGCGGCCATCGGCAACGTCTCGCTGCCGATGCACCCGGCGATGCAGCAGCGCCTGCGTACGCTCGGCGAGGCGGGCTCGCCGTTCGCCGGCGGCGTTGTCGGCTACACCGCGACCGTGGGCACCGCCGAGGCGAACGCTGCCTTCCGCAACGTGATTGGCGCCAGTGGATTCGTGACCGACGGCCTGTTCAGTCAGATCACCGACGGCGGCAGCCAGGCCATGGAGCTGGTCATCGTCGGCTGCTGCGGGCCGGCGGGCTCGAACGAGCGGCCGCTCATGCTGATCGATGCCGCCTACACCAACTACAAGGCGTTCGCCGAGCGGCTCGGGCGCCGCACGGTGTCGATCACGCGCGAGATGGGGCAGGACGGGCGCTTCTCGCTGCCGGCGGTCGAGGAGATCGAGCGCGTGATGGCGGCCGAGCGCCCCGGCGCCGTCGTGGTCATTCCCTACGACAACCCGACCGGGCATCTCTACGACCACGCCTCGCTGGCGGCGCTGGCGCGGCTCTGCGTGAAGCATGACGCCTGGCTGGTGTCCGACGAGGCCTACCGCGAGCTCTACTACCGCGAGGGGCCGCCGGTGAGCGCCTGGGGCCTGGGCGAAGCGGATGCGCCCGGGATCAGCGGCCGGCGTCTCGGCATCGAGACCGTGTCGAAGGTCTGGAACGCCTGCGGGCTGCGCATCGGCGCGCTGGTCACCGACAACGCCCTGTTCCACCAGCGTGCGGTGGCCGAGAACACGGCCAGCCTCTGCGCCAACGCCATCGGGCAGCACATCTTCGGGGCCATGGCGCACGTGCCGCGCGCGGAACTGGGCGAGTGGTTCATGCGCCAGCGCGCCTACTACGGCGGCATGCTGCGCGAGTTCACCGTGCGTACGCGCGAACTGATCCCCGGCGCCATCGTCTCCAGTCCCGATGCGAGCATCTACTCGGTGGTGGACCTTCGCGACGTGGTGCCGGCATCGTTCGATGCGGTGGCGTTCGTGCGCTGGTGCGCGAAGGAGGGGCGGCAGGTCGTCGACGGGCGCGCGCTGACCCTGCTGACGGCGCCGATGGCCGGATTCTACAGTGTCCCGGCGGGGCAGCCGAACCCGGGACGCACGCAGCTTCGCCTGGCCTACGTGCTGACGCCGGAGCAAATGAGGCTGGCCCCGGACCTGCTGGCCGGGCTGCTGGCCGACTACCCCGGCTGAGCCGCGCGGGCGAACTCGGCCGCGGCGGCGGCGCTCAGTCCGTCGTGCAACAGCGCGTCCGCCACCTCGGGCCCGAAGGTGAAAGTATCGAGTCCGGCGCCCGCCAGGTCGGTGACGCGCTCGGCTGCGCGCAGGCTCGCTGCCAGCAGGCGGGTGCCGGCGCCGCTGCCGGCGAGGATCGCCTGCATCGCCAACAGGACCTGGCGCCCGTCGCGGCCGGCGTCGTCCAGCCTTCCCAGATAGGGCGCCGCGTAGGCCGCTCCCAGCGCCGCGGCCGCCAGGACCTGGCCCGGCGCGTACACCGCCGTCAGCGTCACCTCGACACCCGCCTGGCGCAGGCGTGCCGCAGCGCGAAACCCGTCCGCCGTGGCCGGCACCTTCACGATCACGGCCGTGGCGCCGGTGGCAAGGTCCGCCAGGCGCGTGCCCGTGCGCGCCATGTCCTCGTCGCCCGTGCCCCAGGTCTGCAGTTGGATCTCCCGCACTTGGAACGCCCGCGCCCGCGCCGCGAGATCGGCCAGCGTCTCGACCGTGCAGGGCAAGCCGGCGCGCGCGAGCAGCAGCGGGTTGGTGGTCACCCCGTGGAAGATCCCTGTCGGCAGCAGGCGTTCCCAGGCGCCGACGTCGGCGCTGTCCAGGAACAGGCGCGGGCCGGCCACGGTGTTCGCGGGTAAGTGGTCCATCGACGCTCCGGTCGGCGGTTCAGCCGAACAGGTTGAGCTGTCCTGTGCGTTCGTCCTCGACGGGCTCGACGCACTCAGGGCCGTCGAAGGCGGGATTGCCGACCTTGGCGGTCACAGGGTGGGCCAGGAGCAGCTCGGCCGGGGCGGGCTGCAGCAGCGAAAGGAGATTCTCCGCCTCGGTGGCCGGCGCGCCAAGCCAGATCTTCCAGGCCGAGGCGGGCAGGATGACCGGCATGCGATGGTGCACCGGGCGCATCAGCGCATTGGCTTCCGTGGTGATGATGGCGCCGGTCTCGAATCGGCGACCGCCCGGCTGCTCGCGCGGTTCCCACAGGCCCGCCAGCGCGAGAGGCCGTCCGTCGCGGGCGCGGAAGTGGAACGGCTGGCTGCGGCCGTCGCGCTGGCGCCACTCGTAGAAGCCGTCGACAGGGACCAGGCAGCGGCGCTGGCGGAAGGCGTCACGGAAGGCGGGCTTGTCCAGTACCGTTTCGCACCGCGCGTTGATCAGCTGGGGAGCGCCGTCATCGCCGCGGTTCCAGGGGGGCACCAGACCCCAGCGGAGCATCCGCATCAGGTTGCCGGGACTGGCCGGGTTCGGCACCACGGCGGCGATGTCCGTGCCCGGGGCGATGTTCCAGCGCGGGACGAGGTCCGGCACGACGTCCAGGTAGAACGTCTCGGCCAGCACGTGGGGCGCGGAACTCAGGACGATGCGGCCGCACATGGTCGGGAACCATCCCCGCCGCCCGCGCAACGGGGCGGCGTTCGTGCGGGCGATGGACGGGGACACCGATCGGTCCCGGTCACGCCACGCGGTGCTGGTTCAGGGCAGGTCGAACAGAAGTAACGCGCACTCGCCGTCGGCCGCCAGATCGATGCGGGCAACGCCCTCGATGGCGGCGCCGTCGCCGGCTGCCAGTCCGACCGCGTTGACGGCCACGCGACCGCCGGTCACCTGCAGCCAGGCGCGCCGGCCCGGCGCCAGCTGGTGCTCAACGGTCACGTCCGGACCCAGTTCGGCCAGCCACAGCCGCGCGTCCTGGTGCCACTGCAACGAGCCGTCGGCGCCGTCGGCGGAGGCCGCCAGCCTCAGCCGGTTGCGGCGTTCGGGCAGGGGCAGGTGCCGGCTCTCGTAGCCGGGCGTCAAGCCGGGCCGGTCCGGGCGCAACCAGGCCTGCAGCAGCCGCACTGGCAGCTTGTCCGAGGCGTTGCCGACGCTGTGCTCGATGCCGGTGCCGGCGGTCAGGCGCTGCAGGCGTCCGCGCCTGATGATCGATTCGTTGCCAAGGCTGTCCCGGTGCTGGAGTTCGCCCTCCAGCACCCAGGTCACGATCTCCATGTCGTGGTGTGCATGACGCGCGAAGCCCGCGCCCGGTGCGATGACGTCCTCGTTGATCGCGCGCAGGGGGCCGAAGCCCATATGGGCGGGGTCGTGGTAATCCCCGAACGAGAACGTGTGGCGGGTGTCGAGCCAGCCGTGGTCGATGTGGCCGCGCTCGCGGCCGGGCCGGACGGTGACCATATGGAGCGCCCCCGCGGCCGTCCTGCGGCGCAGGGACATCCCGCGCCGGGGCAGCGGCCGACGTTGCACGAGGTTAGGCCCCGGCCCGTCCGACGTCAAACGCGATGGCGGTCGTGGCCTTGAATCGCGGTGATTTTCGCGCTATTTTCTCCCTGCCGGACGCCCCGGCGCACCTTACACCGGGAGTTGGGCCGATGATACCGGCACCCTGGGACTGCGGCCACGCGCGCGCCGTTCTCCATGTCGACATGGACGCCTTCTACGCCTCGGTCGAGACGCTGGACAACCCGTCGCTGAGCGGCCGGCCCGTCATCGTCGGCGGCACGCCGGAAGGCCGCGGCGTCGTCGCGGCCGCCAGCTACGAGGCGCGCCGTTTCGGCGTCCGCAGCGCGATGAGCGCGGCGCGGGCGCGCCAGTTGTGCCCCGACGGCGTCTTCCTGCGCCCGCGAATGGACCGCTACGCGGAGGTCTCCCGCGCCATCATGGAGGTGCTGCGCGGCACGACGCCGCTGATCGAGCCGCTTTCGATCGACGAGGCGTTCCTGGACGTGAGCGGTTGTCGCCGCCTGCTGGGATCGGCGCCGGACATCGCAGCCGGCATCAAGCTGCGCGTACGCGAGCAGACCGGCCTGATCGCTTCGGTGGGCGCTGCGGCGAACAAGTTCCTGGCGAAATTGGCCTCCGACCACGGGAAGCCCGACGGGCTCGTGGTCATCGAGCCGGCGCAAGGGCCTGCCTTCATCGCGCCGCTGCCGATCGAGCGTCTGTGGGGCGTCGGGCGCGTCTCTTCCCAGCAGTTGCGCGCGGTCGGGATCGAGCGGATCGGCGACCTGTTGACGCGCGACGGGGAGGCGCTGGTTGCTGCCTTCGGGCCGCACGTCGTTCACCTGCGCGAGTTGGCGGCGGGGATCGACGAACGGCCCGTGGTGCCTTCGCGCGAGGCGAAATCCGTCGGCAACGAGCTGACCTTCGCCGAGGACATCGCCGATGCCGAACAGTTGCGCGAGGTCTGTGACGGCCTGGCCGACAAGGTGGCCCGGCGTCTGCGCGAGGACGACCTGCGCGCCCGGACGGTCGTGCTCAAGGCGCGCTACCCGGACTTCACAACCGTGACGCGTTCGCTGTCCTTCGCCGAGGCGACCGCCGGCGGCGTCGAGCTGCGCGACGCCGCGCGGGAGTTGCTCGAGCGCAGGCTCGGCCGCGGCCGTCGCCCGCTGCGCCTGCTCGGCGTGACGGCGGCCCACCTCGAGCCCGGGCAGCCGGGCGGTCAGGGCCTCCTCTTCGACGAACCGACCCGGGAGCGTGACCGCCGCGTGGACCAGGTGCTCGACAGCGTGGCCGGCCGTTTCGGTACCCTGCTGCAGCGTGGTGCGACCGACCGGAAACCGGGCCGCCGGCGGGGCGGCGCGGGTGGTGGCTGACGGGGCGCCCCGTGGATGGCCCGGGCGAACCCGCGCTCAAGGAATCCCTTACCGGTCCGATCCCTTCCCTGACCAGGCCCCCGGCCGCCGGGGCCGTGGCCCGACTTGCCACCGAGAGGCGCTGCCGTGACCGTCGACCGCGTCAAGGCCCGGATCATGTCCGTCATGCGGAACCTGCCGCCCCTGCCGGCGGTGACCCGCCAGTTGATGAACGTGCTGGGCAGCGAGAATGCGTCGGCTGGCGAGGTGGCCCGCGTCTTGTCGAGCGACCAGGCGCTGGCCGGCAAGGTCCTCAAGCTGGTCAATTCGTCGTTCTATGGATTGCCCACCGAGGTGACCACGATCAGCCGTGCCGTCGTCGTGCTCGGCTTCACCGGCGTGCGCAACCTGGCTCTCGGATTCGGTTCGATCGAGATGCTCCGCACCCTGGAGTCGACGATCGACATGCGCGCGTTCTGGTCGCATGCTCTAGCCACCGGTGCCGCGGCGCAGAACATGGCGCTCCTCGGCCCACGCCGCATCGATCCGGAGGAGGCGTTCCTGGCTGGGCTCATGCACGACATCGGGGCCTACGTCCTGGCAGCGGCCGTGCCGGACATCTACGGTCCGATCCTCGAGGACACGCGGCAGGATCGGCTGGCCGCCGAGGCTGAAGCGATCGGCATGACCCATGCCCAGGTCGGGCAGGGTCTGCTCCAGTTCTGGGAACTGCCCGAGGCCTTCAGCAACGCCGCGCGCTTCCACCACGACACCGCGCGGGCCACCGACGGCCAGCAGCCGTTGACCGGGCTCGTGGCGCTGGCCGACGTGCTGGCCAACGTCTGGGGGCGGTCCGCCGAGCCGACGCCGGCGGAAGCCGACCTGCGCGCACTCATCGCCGCCCATTGCCCCAGCCAGGACCGTCTGCGCGCTTCGCTGGACGGCATGCGGGCCAAGATCGCCGAGACGGCCGAGTTCATGCAGATCGCGCTGCCGGACCTGGGTCTGGCCGCCGGTCACACCACGGACGCCGGCACCCTCTGCGTCGTCATCTCGACCGAAGACGAGCGACGGGACTGGTCCGAGCTCGTCCTGCGCCAACTCGGCCACCGCACGCTCGCCATGCAACCTTTCTTCAACCAGGATCCCGGCAGCCAGGATGTCGGGCTGGTCCTGGTGGACGGGCAGAGCCTGACGCGCCAGCAGGTCGAGCAGCTGCTGCCCTTCCTGCGCGACACCGGTGTGCCCAGCGCCCTGATGGTCGACCACGGCGCCCACGCCCCGCGCGGCGCCGATCACCTGCCGCAGGTGCCGGTGGTGTTCACCCGTGGCGACCTCGAGCCTCTCCTGACGCCGCAGCACGCCTGATCGGCTGCCGCACGGGCGGCATCACTCCCGTGATCCTGGTTGCCGACTCTGCCGGTGCCTGCGATCCTGTGCCCTCGTGTCCGATGGCACGTGCGGCCGCATACCGCGCGCAGGCCCACGTGGGACACCAGCCAGGGGAGCCAGCATGCGCAGGACGGTGATCGGGGTGATGGGCGGGACCGAGGCCGACGAGGCCACCGCGCGCCTGGCCTGGGAGGCCGGCCGTCTCATTGCCGAACGCGGCTGGGTGCTGCTTTCGGGTGGGAGACGGGGTGGCGTCATGCAGGCTTCGGTGGCCGGTGCGCGTGCCGGCGGTGGCCTGACGCTGGGGATCCTCTATGGCGATGACCGTGATGATGCCGCCGACGGCCTGGACCTGGTCATCCCCACCGGACTGGGCGCCGCGCGCAACGTCGTCAACGTCCTGGCGTCGGACGTCGTCGTGGCGTGCCGTGGCACCGGCGGCACACTCAGCGAGATCGCCCTGGCTCTGCGATTCGGCCGTCCCGTCGTGCTCCTGGATTTCGATCCTGGCGCGGCGTTCCTGGACCAGTGCGCCGCGGATGCGCGCTGGGCCCTGGCCAAGGGCGCACCCGAGGCAGTCGCGCTGGTGACGGAGTTCCTGCGCCAGGTGGGGCGGACGTGAGCGGACAATTCGACTTCGACGCACCGCTCGAGCGCCGGGGAACCGACAGTGAGAAGTGGGGGCGCTGGGCCGGTCGCGACGTGCTGCCGCTGTGGGTTGCCGACATGGACTTCGCGGCGCCACCGCCGGTCATCGCCGCCCTGCGCGCGCGCGTCGAACATGGGGTCTTCGGCTACGCCCAGCCGGACGATGACCTTACCCGCGTCCTGGTCGAAGCGCTGGGGCGGTCCTGCAGGTGGATGATCGACCCCGATTGGATCGTATGGCTGCCCGGCCTGGTCTGCGGCTTGACCGTGGCCTGCCGCGCCGTAGGCGTGCCGGGCGACGGGGTGGTCGTGATGCCCCCGGTGTACGGGCCGTTCCTGCGCGTGCCGTCGCTGGTGGAACGCCTGGTGAAGCCGGCGCCCCTGGCAGGCGACAACGTGGTGGGCTGGCGCCTGGATCCCGGCGCGATCGAGAAGGCCGCGGCGGCCGCGCGGCTGCTGCTATGGTGCCATCCGCACAATCCCGTCGGCCGCGCCTGGCGACTCGATGAACTGGCGGAACTCGCCGCACTGGCGGAGCGCCACGATCTGGTCGTCTGCAGCGACGAGATCCACAGCCAGCTGCTGCTGGAGCCCGGCGCCACGCACGTGCCCCTGGCGTGCCTGTCGGAGTCGATGGCCACGCGCACGATTACGCTCGTAGCCCCGAGCAAGACCTTCAACCTGCCGGGGCTGGGCTGCGCCGCGGCGATCATCGCCGACGCGGACCTGCGCGCGCGGTTCGGGCGCGCCATGGCCGGCACCGTGCCGCACGTGAATGTCCTGGGCCTGGTCGCCGCCCGCGCGGCCTGGTCCGAGGGCGGGCCCTGGCTGGCGGAACTGCTGACCTACCTGCGCGGAAACCGCGACTACCTGGCCGGGCGTCTCGCGTCCCTGCCGGGGGTGACGATGGCGGCGGTGGAGGCGACGTATCTGGCCTGGCTCGACGTGCGAGCCTGGCCCGTGCCGGATCCGCACGCGCACGCCGTCGCGCACGGATTGGGTCTGAGCGATGGCCGCGATTTCGGCGCGCCGGGCTACCTGCGCCTGAACTTCGGCTGCCCGCGCCACGCGCTGGCCGAGGCGTGCGACCGGCTGGCGATCGCCGCCACGGCCCTGGCCTGAACGCCGCCGCCGGCACTGCGGCCGGCGACGACGATCCTGCGGCTGGTCGATGCCGGCCCCCCGACAGGTCCCGCGACGGACTCAGGGCCCGGTGCTGCCGTCGGGCGCCGCGGCTTCCGACTTGCCCAGCAGGTAGCGATCGAACCAGGCCAGATCCCATTCCATCTTGGCCATCCGATTGCGGCGCGTCGTCAGGCCGTGGGGCTCGCCGGGATACTCCACCAGCTGGACCGGGACATCGAGGTAGTGCCTCAACGCGCGGTACAGGGCACGGCTGTGGGCCGCCGGCACGCGAGGGTCGGCGCCGCCCACATGGATGATCGTCGGCGTCCGGACCCGGTTCAGCGCGTAGAGGGGCGAGGCCTTCCGATATTCGTCGGGCTGCTCCCACGGCAGGCCGCGCACGAAGTTGATCACGTGGCCGGGCGTGTCCTCGGTGCCCCATTGGATCACCATGTCCAGCACGCCGGCGCCGCTGCTGGCGGCGGCGAACAGGTCGGGTTCGGCGGCGATCAGGCAGTTCGTCAGGTAGCCGCCGTTGCTCCAGCCCATGACGCCCAGCCGGGCGGGGTCGGCGATACCCTGCTCGACCAGCCAGCGCACGCCGGCGGTGATGTCCTTGACCTCGATGTCGTTCTCGCGACCGATCAACTCCTCGAGAAAGGCATCGCCGTAACCGGTCGAGCCGCGGTAGTTCGGGCTCAGCAGCGCGTAGCCGCGCGCGGGCATCAGCCCGCGGCCGTACATCCAGTGTCGCAGCCCGATCCGTGTGGAAGCCGTCGGCCCGCCGTGGATGTCGAGGATCGTCGGCAGCGGACTGCCACCCGGGGCCCAGCCCGGCGGCAGCTCGAGGATGCCCCAGCACATCCTGCCCTCGGCCCCGGTCCAGCTCACGTGGCTGATCTGCGGGAGCTTCCACGTGTCCACCTGCGGGTTGACTTGGGTCAGTCGCCGGTGACGTCCGGCGGCGCCGACCGCGTACAGGTCGTTAGCGTCGGCGGGTGTCTCCCAGACGGCGACCAGCGAGCTGCCCTTGCGGTCGAAGCCGAAGGAGGCGACCACCAGGTCGCCGGTCGTCAGTTCCGCGGTGCGGCCCTGCGCGCCGCCGGTGACGCCTTCGGTGGCGAGGACCTGCACGCGGGCCATCGACTCGCCGCGCCAACACAGTGTGCGGGTCTGGCCCCGCCAGGCCAGGCCGCCGTCGCAGTGCCACGGGTCCGGGCGCTGGATCTTCTGCAGCGGCCAGCTGCCGCCGCGTTCCTCGGCCACCCAGATGTCGGTCGCATAGCCGTCGTAGGAGATCGCGAAAGCCAGCGCGCGGCTGTCCGCGGACCAGGCCAGATCGTCGATCCAGCCGTACGGCGACTTGTGGCCGTCGCGCCAGGCTTGGTCGGTCAGCTCGGCGACAGCGCCCGTCGCCAGGTCCAGCACGTCGACGCGTGACCAGCCTTCCTTGAAGATCAGCTCGTTGTCCGGGGACGTGATCATGGCCAGGCGCGTGCCGTCCGGTGAGAGCGACATCTCGGAGACGACCCGGCTGGCCCCGGCCGCGACGTCGTCGCGCCAGTTCTCCAGGTCCAGGCGCCGCACCTCGCTGAGCGTGGTCACGCCATGGCCGTAGTGGAGGTCGTCGTAGCGTCCCAGCAAGGCGCCCCATTGCTCGTCCGTGCGCTCGTTGCCGACCAGGTAGTAGAGGGCGCGCCCGTCCGGCGACAGCTCGAACGCGTCGACGCCCTTCACGGCGCGCGTCACGGGCACCGGCGCGCCGCCCTCGATCGGCAGCCGCCAGACCTGGGCGCTGCCGTCGCGCGGCGGCTCGCTGCGGCCCGCGCGGTCACGCCCCATGAAGTAGAGCCAGCGGCCGTCCGGGGACCACGCCACGGCGCCGCCGCCGAAGCCGTCGAAGGTCAGGCGCCGCGGTGGGCCGCCGGCGGTGGCGACGACCCACAGGTCGCTGCTGCGGCCCTTCTGGTCATCGCCCCAGCGGCTCTCGGTGTACGCGGCGTGCGCGCCATCGGGCGAGACCGCCAGGTTCTCGAGCACCGTCAGACTGAAGGTGTCCTCCGGGGTCAGATCGTGGTCGCGGACGGGCGTGGTCGGTCCCGCGGCGGCGTTCAGGCAGGCGGCCAGGGTGACGGCAGCAACGGTCAGGACGGGAATCTTGTTCATAACCGGGAGCTCCTCCGGCGGATAGGGACGTGGCGCCGAGATCCGTGTGCGCGCAGCATACCACTGTCCAGCTCGGGGGGTGTTGGGCAATCGACGCCGGCGAAGCCGCGTCGGGCACGCGGGGGTGGATATTTGTTGAATGCAGTCTATTATTATCATCTTTGAACGGTGTTTTGCTGCGCCCTGCATAGGTGGCAATATATTTCTTGTGCATTGGATATCCCCTCATGATATAATCGATACAAAGGTGAAACGTCCGGCGGGCCCTACCCGTATTCGGATTTCCCTTGCAGCGTGAAGCCCCTGTTCACCGAGTACTTCCAAGGAGTGACACAATGAAGAAGCTGGCTCTCGTCCTCGCGCTGACCATGGTCGCCTTCGCCGGCACCGCCTCGGCCTCCGACTGGTTCGCCGACAACATCGGCATCTACTTCGATGAAGCCGGGACCAACAACTGCGACAACGCACCCCCGCTGACGCCGATCCCGGCCTACCTGGTCGTCACCCAGCTGAACAGCCCGGACATCCTGGCCTGGGAAATCGCCCTGCTGCACGACAATGTCACGCAGCTGAGCTTCGTGCCCCGCGGCAACGCCATCGACGTCGGCATCAACCCGGGCGAGCACATCGTCGGCCTGCCGGCTGCGCTGCCGGCGCCGGGCGGCGTCTGCGTGATCGCCGACATGCAGCTGATGGTCATGAACACGAACCCCGCCGGCATCCGCGCGAACGGCACGTTCTTCCACTCGCTGCCGATCAAGGTCCCGGCCTACCTGGGCAGCGCGACCGAGATTCGCGAACTGCACCCGATCAGCCCTGCCGGTCAGCCGATCATCGTGATCAATGGCGACTGCGTGGTCGGCGTCGAAGTCGACACCTTCGGCGGCGTCAAGAGCCTGTTCCGCTAGAACGGACCGGCACTTCGACTCGATGAACAGGGGCCCGGGCATTGCGCCCGGGCCCCTGTTCGTCATCCACCACGCAGTTGGTCCTCGGCGCGCGGTCGGTCGCGCCGCCGCGCCCGGATCAATCATCATCCGGTGAGGTGGCGGCCTCCAGGCGGGGCTCGCGCCCCTCGGCCAGCGCACGCAGGCCCTCGGACGTCTCATCCGAGTCCCAGCACTGCTGCTGCGATTCCCATTCCATCGCCAGCATCGTCGTGAGGTCCAGGGCCGGTGCCTGTTGTACGGCCAGTTTCGTCAGATGGACGGCCGGCTGCGGGATCCGGCTCAGGCGCCGCGTGAGGGCGAACAACTCCTGTTCCCACTGGTCTTCCGGCAGGAGGCGGTCGACCAAGCCGATGCGTTCGGCCTCGGCGGCGTTCAGCGTGCGGTGCGACCAGAGGAAATCCAGCGCGCGGCCCGGCCCCAGCAGGCGCGGCAGCGTCAGGGCCAGGCCCCAGCCGCCGACCAGGCCAGCACTCATGTCCGGCGCCGTGAAGGTCGCGGACTCGCCGGCCACCCGGATGTCGGCGGCCAGGTAGAGACCCAGGCCGACATTGCGGATCTCGCCCCGCGTGGCAGCGACCACGGGCTTGGGGCACTCGGCGACCAGGGTGACGATCTTGCGGGCGATCGCGTCCTCGGCCGCCAGCTGCTCGAAGCCGCTGCCACTGCGCCGGGCGCCGACCAGCCCGTCCAGGTCGCGGTGCAGGTCGAACGCGTGGTCGCCGTCCACCAGCAGGATCACGCGTGCGGCCCGGTCCTCCTGCAGGCGCAGGATCAGGTCCACGAACTCGTCGCACAGGGCACCCAGGTCCGGCGCACCGGGCCCGACCAGGCGGACGGTCGCGCATCCGTCGGCCACTTCGCAATCGAAGTTGTCGTACTGCATCGTCTTCTCCTGCAGGTTGGCGTAGGCGGCCATTATCGCCGCCCGGACCGGGCCCGGCAACCGCCGGGTGGACACCCGGTGGGGGTTGGCGTATCGTGCGGGGCCGGCTGCGCGCAGCGGCCGGCGCCCCAGGGAGGTGGGTGGGCATGCGCATCTTCGTGACGGGGGGGACGGGGCTGGTGGGCCGGCGCCTGGTGCGCCTGCTGGCAGCGCGCGGGGACCAGGTGACCTGCCTGACGCGAAACGCGGAAGCGGCCGCCGGCCGGCTGCCGCCCGGTGTCGTGGCCTGCGAGGGCGACCCGGCCGTGGGCGGTCCCTGGCTGGAGAAGGTCCGCCAGGCGGACGCCGTGATCAACCTGGCCGGGGAGTCGGTGGGCGACGGGCTCTGGACCCGGGGCAAGGTCAAGCGCATCCGTCGCTCGCGCCTGGCCGGCACGCGCAACCTGGTGGCGGCGATCGCCGACACGGACCACCCGGTCACGCTGGTCAGCGCCTCGGCCGCGGGCTTCTACGGGGACCAGGGCGACCGCGCCCTGGGCGAGAACGCCGCCCCTGGACAGGGTTTCCTGGCCCGCCTGGCCGTGGAATGGGAAAACGCCGCGCGCGAAGCCGGGAGCGAGCGCGTCCGGGTCGTGCTGCTGCGCATCGGCGCGGTGCTGGACCCGGCCGGGGGCATGCTGCCGCGGCTGGCCAAGGTGGTGGGCGCGGGACTCGGAGGCCGCCTCGGCAACGGCCGGCAATACGTGCCCTGGATCCACGGTGAGGACCTTGCGCGCGCCATCCTGTTCGTCCTGGACCAGCCGGGCCTGTCCGGTCCCGTCAATGCGGTGGTCCCCGATCCCCCGACCCAGGCGCAGTTCGTGGCATCCCTGGCCCGCGTGCTGGGCAAGTCGGCCCGGCTGCCGGCCCCCGCGTTCGCGCTGCGGATGCTGCTGGGGCGTAAGGCCGAGATCGTGCTGTCGAGCCAGCGCGCGGTGCCCAATGCCCTGCGTGCGGCCGGGTTCCGCTTCGAGCACGCGGAACTGGAGCCGGCGCTGATCGACCTCCTGGGCCGCTGATCCGCTCCCGATTCGCCATGGACTGGATTTGCGGCGGCCGGCCCCTATATTCTGAGGCCAGTGCGGCGATCCGCCGCGCCTGGCGCACTTGAGATGACGCCATGGCCGCAGTGCAGCAGACCGTCCAGAAAGGCCGGACATGACCCCGAGGACCTTCCTCGATGTGCGCAGCGACGCCGAGGCGCGCGGCATCGAGTTCATCGACCTGAAGATGCTGGACCTGGCGGGCCGGCTGCACCACCTCTCGTTCCCGCTGTCGCGTTTTTCGGAGGACATCTGCGCCGAGGGCATTGGTTTCGACGGCTCGAGCTATGGCTTCCTGAAGGTCGAAGCCAGCGACATGGTGATGATCCCGGACCTTGACACCGCCTGCATCGACCCGTTCCGCAAACGGCCGACGATGACGATGTTCGCGCAGGCGCACCTGACCGACGACGCGCGCACGCCGTTCAGCCAGGATGGCCGCCACTTGGCGCGCCGGGCCGAGCAGGCCCTGCGGGACTCGGGCGTCGCCGACCGCTCGCACTGGGGCCCGGAGTACGAGTTCCACATCTTCGCGGAGGCCGCGCACGCTTCGGGCACCAACGATGCCGCCTTCCGCCTGCACAGCGGCGAGGCGTTCTACCAGAACGCCTACCACGCCTGCAACCCGCACGACCGCTACGACGACTTCCGCGACGAGGTCTGCGCCTGCATGGCCGACTTCGGCATCCCCGTGCGCTACCACCACCATGAGGTGGGCGCGCAGGGCCAGCAGGAGATCGAGGGCTGGTTCGCCGACCTGGCCACGACCGGCGACCACGCCGTGCTCTCGAAGTACATCCTGTTCAACCAGGCCGAACGCCACGGCCTGAAGGTCACCTTCATGCCGAAGCCGCTGCTCGACAATGCCGGTAGCGGCTGGCACCTGCACCAGTTCCTGACCAAGGGCGGGCGCAACATCTTCCACGACGCCGACGGCTACGCGCAACTGTCGAAGACCGCGCTCAGCTACGTCGGGGGCATCCTCATGCACGCGGACGCTCTGTGCGCGCTGACCAACCCGAGCACCAACAGCTACAAGCGCCTGGTGCCCGGGTTCGAGGCGCCGACGGTGCGCACGTTCGGCAAGAGCAACCGCGGCGCGGCGATCCGCATCCCCAGCTACGTGAAGGACGCCTCCCTGCGCCGTGTCGAGTACCGTCCGCCCGACCTGACGGCCAATCCGTACCTGTGCTGCGCGGCGATCCTGATGGCCGGCCTCGACGGCATCGAGAAGGGCGTCGACCCGGTCGCGCTGGGCTACACGCCGGAGGCCGTCCCGGCAAGCGAGCGCAGCCCCTCCGACTTCCTGCCGCGGTCGCTGGCGGACGCGTTGGACGCGCTGGAAGAGGACCACGCGTTCCTGCTGCGCGGCGACGTATTCGACGAGGCGCTGATCGCGCGCTGGCTGACCATCAAGCGGGACGAGATCGCCGCGATGAACAAGCGGCCGCACCCCTACGAGTACACGATGTATTTCGACTTCTGACCAGGACCGCCCCGCCGCCGCCGGTTGACCCGGATCGGCGCGCGGTTTACACTGTCCTGCCGGTCGGGCGGCCCCTGCGGGCCGCCCCGCTGCCATCATCGCTCTTCGGTCGGATCGCGGCCGGATGAGCCGGGATCCACACCAGTTACCGCGGGGGCCCGCCTTGCAAGCCAGGGATATTCGCGCGCGCTTTCTCTCCTTCTTCGCCGAGCGCGGCCACACCGTGGTGGCGTCCTCGTCGCTGGTGCCCCACGACGATCCGACGCTGAAGTTCACGAACGCCGGGATGAACCAGTTCAAGGGCGTCTTCCTCGGCCTCGAGCGGCGCGACTACGTCCGGGCGGCTTCCTGCCAGAAGTGCATGCGGGTGTCGGGCAAGCACAACGACCTCGAAGAAGTGGGGAAGGACGCGCGCCATCACACCTTCTTCGAGATGCTCGGCAACTGGTCCTTCGGCGACTACTACAAGCGCGACTCCATCGTCTGGGGCTGGGAGTTCCTGACCGCGGTCATGGGCCTGGACAAGTCGCGCCTGTGGGTCTCGGTATACAAGGACGACGACGAGAGCTTCGCCATCTGGCGCGACGAGGTGGGACTGGATCCCGCACGGATCATCCGCCTGGGTGACCTCAGCAAGGGTGACGAGGAGAACTTCTGGTCGATGGCAGACACGGGCCCCTGCGGCCCCTGCACGGAGATCCACTACGACCAGGGCGAGCAGATGAAGTGCGACCACCCGGCCGGCTGCTTCGTCGGCGTCTGCAGCTGCGACCGCTGGCTCGAGCTGTGGAACCACGTCTTCATGGAGTTCGACCGGCAGCCCGGTGGCGCGCTCAACCCGCTGCCGATGAAGAGCGTCGACACCGGCCTCGGTTTCGAGCGCCTGGTGGCCGTGCTCCAGGGCAAGCAGAGCAACTACGAGACCGACATCTTCACGCCGATGATCCGGAAGATGGAGGAGATCTCGGGGCAGAAGGCCGAGGGCGAGGCCCGCATCTCGATGCAGGTCGTGGCCGACCACGCGCGCGCCTGCGCGTTCACCGTCGCCGACGGCGCCATTCCCTCGAACCAGGACCGCGGCTACGTGGTGCGGCGCATCCTGCGCCGCGCCGCCCGTCACGGCCACCTGCTGGGCGTGGAAGAGCCGTTCCTCTGGAAGGTGGCCGACGTCGTCATCGACGAGATGGGCGACGCCTACCCGGAACTGCGCGAGCGCCGCGCCCGGGTGCTGGACGTGATCCGCAAGGAGGAGGAGCGCTTCATCCGCACGCTGCGCTCGGGCCTGCAGGTGTACGGCGACATCCGTGACGCCATGCGGGCCGGCGGGCGCGCGACCCTGACCGGGGCGGAGGCGTTCAAGCTGCACGACACGTTTGGCTTCCCGGTCGACCTGACGGCCGTCGTCGCGGCCGAGGACGGCTTCACCGTCGACCAGGCCGGCTTCGAGTCCTGCATGGAGGAGCAGCGGGCCAAGAGCGGCAGCGAGGCGGTCTACCGCGAAGGCCTGGGCCCCTGGCGGCCGCTGGAAGGGCGCGACCTGTCCGGCTTCCGCGCCGTGTTCACCGGCTACGAGGCGGTGACCGGCGACGGGCGGCCCGTGGCCGTGCGGCCGGCCGGGCGCGACGGGCAAGGCAACGACCTGGCCCACGTGCTCCTGGACCGGACGCCGTTCTACGCCGAATCCGGCGGACAGGTCGGAGACACCGGCTGGCTGGAACTGCTGCCGACCGGCGCGCGGGTGCCGGTGGTCGGCACGCTGCCGTCGGAGGAGGGCCCGGCCCTGGTCGTGGCCCTGGGCGCGGACGAGCTGGCCGACGCGCTGGCCGGCACCGAGGTCGTGCGACAGCACGTCGACGCGGACGCGCGCCTGGCCACGATGCGCCACCACACGGCCACGCACCTGCTGCACGCGGCGCTGCGCCGCGTGCTCGGCGACCATGTCGAGCAGGCCGGCAGTGTCGTGGACCCGCACCGCCTGCGCTTCGACTTCCGGCACGACCAGGCGGTCAAGCCCGCCGAGCTGTCGACGGTGGAGCGCCTGGTGCAGGAGCGCGTGCTGGACAACCGCCCGGTCATCCGCCACCAGGACATGGCGATCGACGAGGCGAAGAAGCGTGGCGCCATGGCGCTGTTCGGCGAGAAGTACGGCGACCGTGTGCGCGTGGTCGAGATCCACGATGGCGCCCAGCCCGTGCCTGGCGCTGCGCCGGATGCCGGCGACCTGTTCTCACTGGAGCTCTGCGGCGGCACGCACTGCCTGGCCACGGGCGACATCGGCGCGTTCCGCATCACCGGCGAAGGCTCGGTTTCGGCCGGCGTGAGGCGCATCGAGGCCGTTGCCGGCGACGTCGCGCTGGACCTGATCCGTCGCGAGCACGACGAACTGCGGCGCCTGAGCGGCCTGTTGCGCCCCGACGGCGGCGACTACGCGGCTCAGGTGGCGGCGCTGCTGGCCGAGCAGAAGCAGCTGCGGCGCGAACTGGCCGGAATGCGCCAGGACTCCGCACGCGCCGGCCTCGAGGAGGCCTTGGCGGCGCCGGCCTCCGTGGCCGGGCTCAGGATGGTCTGCGCGATGGTGGCGGCCGCAGACAAGGACGCGTTCCTCAAGCTGGCCGACCACGCGCGCGACCGGCTTGGGCAGGGTGGGGTCGTCGTGCTGGGCGCGGACCTGGAGGGCAGGCCCACGGTGTTGGTGACGGTGACCGGCGACCTGGTCGACAGCGGCCGCCTGCATGCGGGCAACCTCGTCAAGTCGATGGCGGCGTCGGTCGGCGGCAAGGGCGGTGGGCGGCCGAACCTGGCGCAGGCCGGCCTGCCGGATGCGGCGGCCCTGGGGCGTGTCCTGGCCGGGGCGGCCCACGCCGTGGCGGCGCACGTGGACGCCTGACCGGCGTTCGCGATCAGGGCAGCAGCAGCTGGGCGGCGATCTCGCCGCGGCGGCCGTGGCCACACAGGTGGGCCACGGCCGCCAGCGCGAATTCCAGCGCCGTGCCCGGCCCCTGGCTGGTCAGCAGGTTGCCGTCCTGCACGACGCGGCCGTCCCTGTGGCAGGATGGGTCGAGCTGCTCGCGCAGCCCAGGGAAGCACGTCGCGCCGCGTCCCCTCAGCAGCCCGTTCTCCTGCAGCACCACGACCGGGGCCGCGCAGATGGCGCCCACGAGCCTGCCGGCGGCATCATGTGCCGCCAGCAGCGCGGCCAGCGGCGCGCAGTCCCGCAGGTGGGCCGCCCCGGGCATCCCGCCCGGCAGGAGCACGGCATCGTAGGGTTCGCCGGCGGCCTCCTCGAGATGCACGTCCGCCACCAGCCGGACGCCGCGCGAGGCCAGGACCTCCCGCGAGGCGGCGCGCGTGCCGCCGGGCCCGACCACCGCGACGGTCACCGACACCCCTGCGCGCCGCAGGACGTCGATAATGCAGACGGCCTCGATCTCCTCGGTCCCGTCGGCGATGGGGACCAATGCCCGGGGGCTGCTCTCTCGCATCGTGGGTCCTTCCTGCGGTTGCCATGGCGGCGATGGGGGCGACGAGCCGGACAGCCGACGGCGCCCGCAGCCTACGTCCCACTCTAGTGCGCGGGCGACCGGAGGCCAAGGGTCCGCCCGCGGCTTCCCTGGCGCGCCACTGGGCTGCGGCCTATCCTCAGGACATGGACCGCTCAGGATTGCCCGCCTATCTGCTGCTGCTCGGCTTCGCCGGCGTCTGCCGGCGTCTGCCCTCGCGCGCCGGCGGCGCGCTGGCCGACAGCCTGGCCTGGCTGGCCGGTGATGTGCTGCGTCTAAGGCGGCGGGTCGTCGACCGTCAGCTGGCGGAGTGCTTCCCGCGCCTGGGAGCCGACGAACGGGCGCGGTTCGCCCGGCAGGTGTATCGGCATCTCGGACGGACGCTGGTCGAGGTCATGCAGGGCCCGGACCGCGAGTCACCTGTGCGGGTTCTTCCGGGCTGGCAGATCGTGGACGAAGCACTCGCGAACGGTCGCGGTGCCATCGTCGCCTCGGCCCACCTGGGGAACTTCGAGCTGGGAGGGCGGGTGTTGGCGCGCCGGTACCGCCTGCTGGACGTGGTCAAGCCGCTGCGCAACCGGCGCATCGATGCCTGGCTGCAGGAACAGCGGAGCACCCACGGCATCGCCACCGTCGGTGTCGATGGCGCCGCCGCCGCCGTGCTGGCCCACCTGCGCACCGGGGGACTGGTGTCACTCCTGCTCGACCAGGACGCGGGTGCCGCCGGTCTGCGTATCCCGTTCCTCGGGCGCGAGGCCTCGGCCTGGTCCGGCGCCGCGCGCTTCTCGCTGCAGACCGGATGCCCGGTCATTCCGATGGCGATCATCCGCCAGCCGGACGGAAGCCATGTGCTGAGCGTCGGGACTCCGCTGCTGCCGGGAGGGCGTGCCGGCGACGAAGCCGGCATCCGCGGATACACCACCGCGATCTCGGCCGCGGTCGAGCGGTTCGTTCTCGAGAATCCTGACCAGTGGTTCTGGGTGCACCGGCGCTGGAAGGAGGCGGAGCGCGAGCCCTGGCGACAATGACCGGCGAAGTCGATCGTCAGCCCTGGGCCGCCATGGCGGCCAGGTCATCGCCGGCCGCGGGCAGGTTGAACCGGAATTCGGCGCCTTGGCCCGCGCGGCTGTCGACCTCCAGCTGTCCACCATGGGCCTCGACCAGCCGGCTGGCGATGGCCAGGCCGAGGCCGGAGCTGTGCTTGAGTTGGCCGTGCGCGTCGCCGTGCCGGGTACGGGCGGCATCGCCCGTGTAGAAGCGCTCGAAAACGTGTGGCAGGTCCGCTTCGGCGATGCCCTGTCCGGTGTCGGACACGGCCACGCGCACCTGCCGGTCCACCGCCGTCAATGACACCGTGACATGCCCCTGCGGGCGATTGAACTTGATCGCGTTCTCGACCAGGTTCTGCAGGATCTGCGCCACCTGCAGGGGGTCGGCCATGACCAACGGCAGTCGCGGTGTCGCCTGCAACTCCAGGGTCTGGCCGCCCGGCAGCGCCAGATGTTCACAACGTCGCAGCACCGATTCGCTCAGCTCGACGATCGAGAATTCCTCCGGCTGGAGCACGGCCTGGCCAGCGTCCAGCCGCGACAGCACGAGCATCCGCTCGATCAGGCGGTCCAGGTGCGACAGGTTGCCGCCGATGGTCTCCAGGGCGCGCGCGCGCTGCGCGTCGTCGAGGCGGTCGAAGCGCAGGCGGAGGGCGTCGACGTTGCCCTGGATGCTGGCCATCGGCGTGCGCAGGTCGTGGCTCACGTTCGCGATGAGCTGCCGCTGGAACTGCTCCTTCTGGCGCAGGGAGGCCACCATGGCCTCGATGCGGTCGGCCATCCGGTTGAAATGCCGGCCGAGGTCGTCGATCTCGTCCGCGCCCCCCTCGCGCACCCGCCGTTCCAGGCTGCCATCGGTGAAACCCCTCATGACAGCGGACAGCCTGCTGATCCGGCGGCTGGTCCAGATCAGAAGCAGCAGGCCGGCGATGCCCGACAGCACCAGCGTGCCGCTGAGCAGCTTGACCAGCAACTGCTGCCTGTCCATCAGCCCCGAATGGGCTTCCATGAGCGCGGCGTCCAGTTCCACGGGACGGAAGCTGGCCACGAGATAGCCGCGCGGCGAGGTGGCATCGCCGATGCTCGCGACGTCGAAGATGCGGTTCTCGAAGGCGTCCACATTGGACTTGTCTGGATAGGTGGCGAAGTCCCAGTCTTCCGCCGTCATGCGGTCCAGCAGACCCACATCCAACCGCTCGACCGCGGCGACCAGGCTGTCTCCGGGCGTGGCGACCAGCGCCCGCCCGCGTGGCCCGACCACGAGCACCTCCACGTTGTAGGCTGCCACGCGTCGACCGAAGCGAACCAGGGCTTCGGCGGCGCTGTGGCCGTCCTCCGGCAGCGTCGCCAGCTCCTGGGCCAGTTCTGCCAACTCATCGTCCGCACGGTGTTCGAACCAGTCCTTCTCGTCGTCGCTGGCGAAGGGAGTGAAGACCGTGGCGTCGATCCACAGGAAGTAGCCGCCAAGGCTCAGGCCCACGAACGCCAGGAAGAGCGCCGTGAGCTTGAACAGCATCGTCTTGGCGAAGCGGGGGGTGGCCATGGCCTTCAGTTGTACTCCTCGGTGAAGCGGTACCCGACTCCCCACACCGTCAGGATCAGCTGGGGCCGGTTCGGGTCCTCCTCGACCTTGTTGCGCAGCCGGTTCACGTGCGAATTGACCGTGTGTTCGAAGACCTCGGCGTCCTGCTCCCAGATCAGGTCCAGCAGCTGGCGCCGGCTGAACGTACGCCCGGGACGGGCGGCCAGCGTGTAGAGCAGGTCGTACTCCTTGACGGTCAGCTGTACCGGCTCGCCGCGGACCTGCACCTTGCGCTTTCCGTGGTCGATCTTCAGCGGCCCCAGGTCCAGGATGCGGTCTCCGGAGGCGATGCGGGCCAACTCCTCGGCGCGCTCGATGCGCCGGTGCACGGCCTTGATGCGCGCCACCAGTTCCCGCACGCTGAAGGGCTTGGTCAGGTAGTCGTCGCAGCCCAGCTCGAGGCCGAGGACCTTGTCGGTCTCTTCGCCGCGCGCGGTCAACATGACCACGGGCGTGCGGGAGTCTGTGGTGCGAATCTCGCGCAGCACGTCGATCCCGCTGGTACTCGGCAGCATCCAGTCCAGCAGTACCAGACCGTACTGGCCCGCCTGGAATGCGCGCAGGCCGGCTTCGCCGTCGGCGGCGGCGTCGACCTGGTAGCCTTCGGCGGTCAGGTGGAGTGACAGGAGGTCGATCAGTTCGCCGTCGTCCTCGATGACGAGGATGCGGCGCGAGGGTCCGGCGATGACGGCCATCATAGGGCCTTCCTGTGCGTCGGGATCCGTGGCCACGCCGCCCGGCGACGGGCCGCTCGGCGTCCCTGGTTCATAAGCTCAATTATCCCACAGCCATAGGCACACGGCAAGCAGGTATCGCCCGAACGGGACGCATTTCCACCCGCTCCTTCCCGGATGTGTCGAATCGGTCACGGATTCCGGCCGCCGGCGTGAATGAAACGGGACGATCGCGGGTAGCCTTCCGTCCACCGTCCGCCTGCCGCAGCGCCGAACCGGCGCCGGTTGCCCTGGCGGTTGCCAGGTGCGCCGGCCGCCGCGATAATGCGCCGGTCACGCCAGGTCGCGCCCACGTCCGGATTCCCCGGGAGGCTCCATGCCCGCTTCAACCCCGTCGCTGCCGGCCATCGGCGCTCCACTGCTCACGCTCGAGCGCGTCTGCAAGTCGTACGGCGACAAGCGCGCCGTGAGCGAGATCAGCCTCGAGGTGCCGCGCGGGAGCATCTACGGTATTCTCGGGCCGAACGGCTCGGGCAAGACGACCACGATCCGCAGCATCATGAGCATCATCCTGCCGGACTCGGGCACCATCCGGCTGGCCGGCCGGCCGCTCGATCCGAAACTGCGCGACCACATCGGCTATCTGCCGGAGGAACGCGGGCTCTATCGCAAGATGAAGTGCCTGGACCAACTCGTGTTCCTGGCTCGCCTGAAGGGCGTCCCGCGTGCCGAGGCACGCCGTCGCGCGCTGGGCTGGCTTGTTCGCCTGGGCCTGGGCGACTACGCCGACCGCAAGGTCGACAACCTCAGCAAGGGCATGCAGCAGAAGATCCAATTCGCGGCCACGTTTATCAGCGAGCCGGATCTCGTGATCCTGGACGAGGTCTTCAGCGGCCTGGATCCGCTGAACATCGAGTTGCTGCGCGACATGATCGTCGAGCAGAAGTCGCGCGGCACGACGATCCTCTTCTCGACGCACATGCTGGCCGAGGCCGAGCGCATCTGCGACGCGATCTGCCTGATCGAGGGAGGCGAGAAGATCCTCGACGGTTCGCTGGCGGAAGTGCGCGAGGCGTTCCCGCTGCGCGCAGTGCGGGTGGCCTGGGAGGGTGAGGTGTCGCCGCCGGCTGACCTGCCGGGCGTGACGCAACAGGAGTTCCAGGATGGCAGCTGGCGCTTCCTGTTGGAGGACGGAGCCGATCCGCGGGCGCTCCTGCCGCGTCTGCTGGCGGCAGGTCCGCTGACGCTGTTCGCGGCCAACCGTCCCACGCTCAGCGAGATCTTCCTCACCGCCGTGCGTCGACGGCGGCTGGAGGTGGCGGCATGAATCGGATCCTGACCATCGTCGCCCGCGAATACCTCGAGCGCGTGAGATCGAAGAGCTTCGCGATCGGGACCGTGCTGGGCCCCGCGCTGATGTCGCTGCTCCTGGTCGTACCGTTGCTGACTGCCGACCGGGGTGGCGACGACGCCCGCACGGTCGCGGTCATCGACCAGACCGGCATCGTCCGCCCGGCCCTGGCCGAGGTCCTGGCCGAGAACGGAAGCAAGGGTCTGACGATCGAGCCCCTTGCCGTCGGGGTCGGCGGACTCGATGAAGCGGTGGAGTCGCTCAAGTCGCGCATCAACGACGGCTCCGCGCATAGCGGCCTCGTGATCCCGGCGGACTTCGTGCAGTCCGGCCGTGCGTCCTTCTACAACAACTCGGTCGGCGCCATCGTTCTTCGCGATGAACGGCTCAAGCCGGCGCTCGACCGCATCCTCCGCGAGGAGCGTTTCCGGCGTTCCCAGGTGGCCGACTCCCTGATGGCCTTCCTGACCGGCAGGGTCGAGCTCGGCAGCATCGCGGTCACGGCCAAGGGCGGCGAGGAGGAGCAGGACGAAGCCGTCACCTTCGGCATGGCCATGGTCCTGATCATGATCATCTACATGATGGTCCTCATGTACGGGGCGCACACGCTGACGGCCGTGATCGAGGAGAAGGGCAGCCGCATGGTGGAGGTGCTCCTGGCGAGCGTCTCGCCCGGGGACCTCATGCTGGGCAAGGTGATCGGGATCGGGCTGGCCGGGTTGACGCAGTTCGCGATCTGGGCGATCGCGTTCTTCACGCTGTCGCAGAGAGGTGTCGCGATCGGCGAGTTCTCGCTCGATGTCGGTTTCCTGACACCGGTGATCCTGGTTTCGTTCGTCATGTTCTTCCTGCTGGGCTTCTTCCTGTACGCGACGCTCTACGCCGGCATCGGCGCCATGTGCAATTCGGTCCAGGACAGCCAGCAGTTCCAGTTCCCGCTGATGATGGGCCTGATCATCCCGATGCTCCTCATGCAGGCGGTCATGCGGGCGCCGAATTCCACGCTAGCCACCGTCCTGAGCCTGGTGCCTCTGTTCTCGCCGGTACTGATGTTCATGCGTGTCTGCATGGAGACGCCGCCGCTGTGGCAGATCGCGCTGTCCTGGGCGCTGATGGGGGTGGCGATCTGGTTGTCCGCGCGGGCAGCAGGCAAGCTGTTCCGGCTCGGCATCCTGATGTACGGACAGGCACCGACCTGGGCCACGTTGATCCGTGCGCTCAGATCCTGACCTCGGCTTGGCGCGCCGCCGGGAAGCCGGACACCCCGGGAAGGCGGCTTCCCGGGGTGTTCTGGCCCGATCCGTGACCAGCGTGCTAGGGCACGATCGAGAAGCGGTAGGTGTCGCCCACCTGCAGGCGATCGACCACGTCCATGCCCTCGACCACCTCGCCAAACAACGTGTAGCGCCCGTTCAAGTGCGGCTGCTCCGACAGCGTCACGAAGAACTGGCTGCCCCCGGTGTCCAGGCCGCTGTCGGCCACGCCGACCGCGCCGCGGCGGTACGGGCGCCGGTTGGCTTCGCTGCGGATCGCGAAGCCGGGACCGCCCCAGCCGGTGCCGTCGGGGTCGCCGCCCTGCGCGACGAAGTCGGGCACCACGCGATGGAACGCCTGGCCGTCGAACCAGCCACGCCCGGCCAGCCACAGGAACAGTGCACAGGTGTTCGGGGCCGTGTCGGCATGGAGCCGAATGCGGAACGAGCCGCGGGTCGTGTCGCAACGCAGGTCCGGCACCCGGGACGGCTGCGCCAGCGGCGGCTGGGCCGGGTGGCGGAGGGCAGCCGGCAGCGTCGCGCGCAAGCTCGCCTCGGTGGGGATGAGTGCCACTGTGAGCAGGCCGGTCGCGAGCGCCGCCTCGCGCGCCGCCAGCCGCACCCTCAGGTCCGGCTCCGCGAACGCTGCCAGGAGCACCTGCCGCACACGTTCGCCAAGGGCCGGCGAAGGTTCCCAGCGCGGCGGTGCGGGCGATGCCGGGAGCGAAATGCCTGCCGCGCCGGTCGCGCCGTCCGTTCCCGTCGCGACGGTCGCCGGCGGCGCCGCGAACAGCTGCCCCAGCCCTTCCAGGACGCCGCTCCGGACGTCGGCGGTGCCCGCCCCGCCGGCCGTGGCCCAGGTGCGCAGCAGGGCCGCGGCCGACCCGTCGCCGGGCATCCCTCCGGCCAGGCCCGCCGCCGTGGCGGCGACGGCGAACGACGTGTCAGAGGTGGCGGCCGCGATGATCGCCGCCACGCGCCCGGGCCCCAGGTCCGGCGGCAGGAGTTGCGGCCGCTCGTGCGCCACGTGCGCCAGGCCCTCGAGGGCGGCCATGCGCACCAGGGCGTGAGCGGCCAGCGGACCGGCGCTGCGGGAGGCCAGCAGCGGCGCGGGCGCCGGGTGGATGCGGGCCAGCGCGCGCAGCTGCGCCGCGGCCACGTGGGGGACGGTCTCGGCGCCGAGCGCGCGTTCGAGGCCGCCGCCCGCGGTCGGCCCGCGCAGGTCGGCCCAGGCTGTCGCCGCGGCCGCGCGCACGCCCACGCGCGTGTCGCTCGCGCGCTCGGAGGCGGCCTTGACCAGCCGCAGGCGCCAGACCGGCAGCAGGCTCTCGAGGGTCGCCGCTTCCGGCGGCAGGGGAGCGCGGGCGACGAGGGCGGACATGGATTCCAGCGCGATTTCGGCGACGCCGGCGCTGTTGGCGGCCGCCGCGGCGATCAGCCGGTCGGCCACCTGCGCCAGGAATTCGTGGTCGGCCTCGCTGGCGCGGGCAGCCAGGGGCGCCGCGAGCGCGCCCAGCGCGCGGCAGCCGGCAATGGCAACGCGGTCGCGGTCCCGACCGCGGAACCGGCTGTGCGAATCGAAGCCGCCCAGCACGGCGGCCAGTGCGGCCACGCCCCGTTGCTTGCCCAGGGCCCGGTAGGCGTGGACGCGCTCCTGGACCTGCGGCGCGCGGGCGAACGTCGCCAGCGTCGTCGACAGCGTCGAGTCCGGCGCCAGCTCGGCGCAGCGTAGCACGCGCCAGCGCACATCTGATTCCGGACGCGCCAGCCCGGCCGTGATCGCCACCCGCAGCGAGTCGCGGTGGGCGCGCGCGGCGTGGGGGCGCAGGCTGTCCCAGGCCAGGGCGGCCTCCTTCGGCGCCGTCAGCCTGGTCCCGGCCAGCAGCGCGGCGCCGTCGCTGGGCACGTGCGCCAGGGCTGCCAGGGCCGCCACACGGAGCGGCGGCTGCCGGTCCGCCGACGCCCGCGAGAGCGCCGGCAGCGCGCGCGCGTCGCCGATCAGGCCCAGGCTCCAGGCTGCCTCGGCGCGCACGGCCTGGCTGCGGTCGCCCAGCAGGGTCTCGAGGGCCGGCACGACGTCGTCCCGGCGGATCAGGCCCGCTGCGCGCGCGGCGGCCAGGCGCACGAACGGGTCGCGCGAGGTCAGCGCTTGCGCCAGCGAGTCGGCAGGTGCCAGCCGACGGTCCTCCCACCGCGCCAGGTCCTGGAGGCGCCGGGCCCGTTCAGGGTCATCGTCGCCGCAGCCCCCGGCCGTGATGATCGCCAACATCGCGAGCACGGCCAGCAGCGCGCAGGCCAATGTCCCGGGCGACATGGCGATCCGGTCGGGCAGCGGTGCGTTTCGGTGTGGGGATTTCGGCAGCAATGGCATGGGATCGTCCTTGCTCGGCGTTCCGTGGCGTGCCTGCGGCGGCGAAGGTCGCCAGCATAGCACCGGCCCCGGGCCACGGTCGACCGTCGGATTGCCCACGCGGGGCCCGGCCTCCGGGGAACCGCGGCGGTCGGCGCGGTTTTGACCGCTGCCGGTCCTGGTGTTAGACTGCCGCCAGCCGGCCCGGCCGGCCATCCCCGCAACTGCAAGGTGGACCATGCGCGTCGCCGTCCTGGGCGCCACCGGCCTGGTGGGCCGCACCATGCTGAGACTGCTGGAGGACTGCGCCTGGGTCGATGGCGAGCCGGTGGCGCTGGCCTCGGCCCGTGGCGCGGGCACCGTCATCACCTGGCGCGGTCGCGGGATCGTCTGCCGCGAGGTCAACCAGGATGCCTTCGCCGGCATCGGGATCGCCCTGTTCAGCGCCGGCGGCGGCCCGAGCCGCCGTTGGGCGCCGGTGGCCGCCGGGGCCGGGGCGGTGGTCATCGACAATTCGTCGGCCTGGCGCCAGGAACCGGCAGTCCCGCTGGTGGTCCCCGAGATCAACGGGGGACTGGTGGCAGGGCTGCGCGCCGGTATCATCGCCAACCCGAACTGCTCGACCATCCAGGTCGCCCTGGCGGTGGCGCCACTGGAGCGTGCCTGCGGCCTGGCCGAGGTGCACGTGGCCACGTACCAGGCCGTGTCCGGTGGGGGCCAGAGGGCCGTGGACGAGCTGGGGCGCCAGGAGGCCGGCCAGCCGTGCGGCGACGTGTTCCCGCGACCGATCGCGCGCAACGTCATCCCGGCCATCGGTGGCGTGCTTCCCGACGGTTCGTACGAGGAGGAAGCGAAGGTCGTGCGCGAACTGCGCCGGATCCTCGGTCGCGGCGATGACCTCAAGGTCACCTGCACAGCGGTGCGTGTGCCGGTGCTGAACGGCCACGCGGCGGCCGTGCGTGTGGTCTGCCGCGCGCCGCTGGATGTGGCCGCCGCGCGCGCGGCGATGGTCGGCTGGCCCGGCCTGGAAGTGGCCACCGGCAGTCACGACTACGCCACGCCGCGCGAGGTGGACGGGCGCACCATCGTGCATGTGGGCCGCCTGCGGCAGGATCCAGGCAACGAATGCGGGCTGCTGTGCTGGGTGGTCGCCGACAACCTGCTGAAGGGCGCCGCCTGGAACGCCGTGCAGATCGCCGGCCTGTTGGCCGGGAGCGTGACATGATCCACGCGGCAGCCTTCGGGCCGGCGCCGGCGCGCCTGACCCCGTTGCGGCGCCTGCACCCGGCCACGCGGCTCGGGCTGCTCTTCCCGGTCCTGGCGCTGGCGCTGGCGGCCCCCTGGCCGCTGGTGGCCGGCCTGGGGGCGCTCCTGTCGGGAATGCTGGCCGCGTCCGGGCTGGGCGCGCGCGGGCAGTGGCGCCAGATGCGGCCGTGGCTGCCGATGGCGCTGCTGGCCCTGGCGGTGCATGTGTTCACGACGACATCCGCGGCCCCGCTCGGTCAGCCGACCTGGGCCGGACTGGCGGCCGGGGCGCGCGCGCTGCTACGGCTGGCGGCCTCGCTGGCGGCGTTGGCGATGTGGCTGCGCAGCGGCACGCTTGACGAACTGGTGGATGCGATCGCCTGGTGGCTGGCACCCCTGCGCCGGGCCGGGTTCGCGGTCGACGACCTGGGCCTGGCCGTCGCGGTGGCCTGTGGCACGGTGCCCCAGGTGGTGGGCGAGGGCCGCCGGTTGCGGGCGGTCGACGAGCTGCGGCGGCACGCGCCGGGCGGCCGCTGCAGGCGCTGGGGCCTGCCGTGGCTGGATCGCGCGCACCTGGTCGCTCCCCTGCTGGAGACGCTGGCGCGGCGGGCCGAGGCTCTCGAGCCCGCGCTGCGAGGGCGGCGGCCGGTCCCGACCGTGCGCGGGCGGCTGCGTCCGTCCGAATGGGCGCTGCTGGGCACGGGGCTCGCGGTCGCGGCGGCCGGGATCATGCTGGGGGGAGGACGCTAGGTGGCGCAGGACTTCTGGCAGGACTGCCAGGACGCGGTCGTGCGGCGCAACGCCGACCGCGAGGACTTCCGGTTGCGCATCGATCTGGCCTATGTCGGGCGCGATTTCCAGGGCTGGCAGATCCAGGCCGAAGCGCGAACGGTGCAGGGCGAGTTGCGCAACCTGATCAGCCGCGTGCTGGACCGGCCGGTCACGCCGGTCGGGGCCGGCCGCACGGACACCGGCGTCCACGCGCGCGGCCAGGTGGCCCACGTCGCGCTGCGAACGCAGGCCGAGTGCGACCGGCTCGTTCGCGCGCTGCCGGGCATGATGCCGGGCGATATCGCGATTACAGGTATCCGGCGCGTGTCGTCCTCGTTCAACGCGCGCGTCTCGGCTACATCTCGCCGCTACAGCTACCATCTCCTGCTGGGGCGCGACATCTTTCATCCCTGGTGCTGGCAGTTGGGACGCCACCTGGACCGCGACGCGGTGGACCTGGCGTCGTCCCACTTCCTGGGCGTGCACGACTTCACGAGCTTCTGCAAGGCCAGCTCGCTGAAGGACGACGGCAACACCTGCGACGTGTCTCTTTGCACATGGGTGTGGGAGTCCGATCGCGCAGTCTTCCATGTGCAGGCCAACCGGTTTCTGCACCACATGGTGCGCAACCTGGTCGGCCTGCTGGTGGAGATCGGCTGCGGGCGGCACGACCCGCGCGACATCCCGCGCATTCTCGGCGCGCGCAGCCGCTCGGCGGCCGGCGGCATGGCGCCGCCGCAGGGACTGTTCCTGGAGGAAGTGACCTACCCCGAGCAACTGCTGGACCCGGACTGGAACCCGTCGACCCCCTCAGGAGGAGTGGAAGCATGAAGTTCTTCATCGACTCGGCCGACCTCGAGGCCATCCGCGAGATCAAGGCCATGGGCATGTGCGACGGCGTGACGACGAATCCGAGCCTGATGGCCAAGGCCGGACGCATCGACACCGACGCGCTGCTGAAGGAGATCTGCCGTATCGTGCAAGGGCCGGTCAGCGGTGAAGTCATCGCAACCGACGCCGACGGCATGGTCGCCGAGGGGCGCCGACTGGCGAAGATCGATGACCACATGGTGGTGAAGGTCCCGACGACGTACGAGGGCCTCAAGGCCACCGCCGCGCTGGCGGCAGAGGGCATCGCCGTCAACTGCACACTGGTCTTCTCGGCCAGCCAGGCCCTCCTGGTGGCCAAGGCTGGCGCGGCCTACGCCTCGCCTTTCGTCGGCCGCCTGGATGATGTCAGCGAGGACGGAATGCAACTTATCGCGGACCTGGTCGAGATCTACGGCAACTACGACTTCGCCACCGAGATCATCGTCGCCTCGGTGCGGCACCCCCTGCACGTGGTCGAGTCGGCGCGCATGGGCGCCCACATCGCGACGATCCCGCCCGAAGTCGTGCGCAAGCTCGTGTCGCATCCGCTGACGGACCGGGGCCTGGCTGCATTTCTGGCCGACTGGAACAAGCTGCAGGGCGGGAACTGAGATGGGAGGCTCGCGCTGGTGGCCGGTGCTGGCCGGCCTGCTGTTGGGCGTGATGTTGGGAGCCGTCCTTCTGGGCCTCCGTTTCGGCGCTCCGTGGCGATGGCCGCTGGGGGGCGCCCCGGACACCCTGCGGGCGGGACGCGACACCGTCGTCATCCGTGAGGTCCCGGTGGCGGTGACGCCTCGCGAGGATCCCGAGCAGTCCCGTACCACGGCCATCGTGCGCGCAACGCGGGAGGTGGCGTCGGCGGTCGTCAGCATCAATGTCGTCCAGCGCCAAGCCGTGCGGAATCCCACGATGGAATTCTGGGAGCGCATGGGGCTGCTGCCGCACCGGGAGATGTACCGCAAGGTGCAGAACCTGGGCTCGGGCGTGATCGTCGATCGCGACGGGACGGTCGTGACCAACTTCCACGTCATCGAGGGCGCGATCCAGATCATCGTGAACCTCTCGGACGGGCGGCAGTTCACGGCCTCGGTCCTGGACGCGGTGCCGCTGTACGACCTGGCGGTGCTGCGCATCGAGGCGCCGGACCTGCCGGTGGCGACCCTTGCGCGCGGGGACGACCTGCAGATCGGCGAGTGGGTCATCGCCATCGGCTCGCCGTTCGGCTACCTGCTGGCCGACACCCAGCCGACCGTCACGGTGGGCGTCGTCAGCGCCCTGAACCGCGACATCAAGACCTCTGACGCCGAGCGCGCCTACCTGGGCATGATCCAGACCGATGCCGCCATCAACCCCGGCAACAGCGGGGGGCCCCTGGTGGATACGCGCGGGCAGGTCGTGGGCATCAACACCTTCATCTTCTCGGGCTCGGGCGGCAGCGTGGGCATCGGCTTCGCGGTGCCGGCGTCGAGGGTCGCCTCGGTCGTCGACGACATCCGCCGCTACGGGCACTACCGGGATCCCAACGTGGGCTTCACGCTGGAGATGCTGTCGGGCGCCAACATGCGCGAGTACGACACGACCGACCCTGCGGGGGCCGTCGTCTATGCCGTGGCCCCCGGGTCGCCGGCGGCCAAGGCCGGACTGCGTCCGCGGGACATCCTGCGCGAGATGGGCGGCTTGCGCCTGCGCAACCGGGATACGATCTATCGCCTGATCTACAATTCGAAGGTCGGGGACCACCTGAGTTTCAAGGCTGAACGGGCAGGACGGGTCTTCACGGGCGAAATCGTGCTCGAGGAGACGCGCTGACCCCCGTGGTCGCGGGAGTGGGATCGTGGACGCTGGGAACGGAACGCAAGGCGGGGCGCGCTGGCGCAAGGTGCTGGTCACCGGCGGCTCCGGATTCACGGGCATCAACCTGATCCGCTACCTCCTGGAACGCGGCGTGGCGGTGCGGTCCCTGGACCTGGCGCCGTTCACGTACGCCGATTGCCGCGAGCGCATCGAGGTGATCGACGGCGACATCCGTGACGCGGCCACGGTCGAGCGGGCGGTGCGTGACGTCGACCTGGTGATCCACTGCGCAATGGCGCTGCCTCTCTATGCGGAGAAGGACATCCTGACCACCGGCATCGACGGTACGCGCCGGCTTCTGGAGGCATCCGAGCGCGCGAAGGTCGGCCGCTTCGTGCACATCTCCTCGACCGCGGTCTACGGCATCCCGGACCACCACCCGCTGCTGGAGACCGACCGGCTCGACGGCGTCGGCCCGTACGGCATCGCGAAGGTGGAGGCCGAGAACGTCTGCGCCGAGTTCCGCGCGCGCGGTCTGGTCGTGCCCGTGATCCGGCCCAAGAGCTTCATCGGTCCCGAGCGGCTGGGGGTCTTCGCGCTGCTCTACGACTGGGCGAAGGACGGCCGCGGCTTCCCGATGATCGGCAGCGGCAACAACCGCTACCAGCTGCTGGACATCGCCGACCTGTGCCAGGCCATCTGGCTGTGCAGCACGCTCGAGGACGCGGTGGTCAATGACGTGTTCAACGTGGGCGCCGGCGAGTTCACCACGATGAAGCAGGACTGGCAGGCGGTGCTGGACCACGCGGGGCACGGCAAGAAGGTCGTCGGCATGCCCGCCGAGCCGCTGATCTGGACCCTGCGCGTGCTCGAGAAGCTCGGCATCTCGCCGCTCTACAAGTGGGTCTACGAGACGGCGAGCAAGGACTCGTTCGTGTCGATCGACAAGGCGCGCCGCGTGCTGGGCTATGCGCCGCAGTTCTCGAACCAGCAGGCACTGATCCGCAACTTCGAGTGGTACCTGGCGCATGTCGACGAATTCCGGGACGCCTCGGGCGTCTCGCACCGGGTGCCCTGGAAGCAGGGCATCCTGGGCGTCGCCAAGCGCTTCTTCTAGCGGGAGGGGCCATGATCGCGGTCACCGGCGCGGCCGGCTTCATCGGCAGCAACCTGGTCTGGCGCCTGAATCGCGAGGGTCGCGATGATGTCGTGGCGGTGGACCTTGCGCCGGCCGGCGACCTCTCGCCCAATCTGGCCCCCCTGCGGCTGGCTCGCTACCTGACGAAGGACGCCTTCCGCGACTGGCTGCGCGTGCCCGCGAACGCGCGCTCGCTGGAGGCGGTGTACCACCTGGGCGCCTGCAGCAGCACCACCGAGGCGAACTGGGACTACCTGGCGGAGAACAACCTCGGCTACACGCGCGACCTGTGCCGCCTGTGCCTGGACGCGGGTGTGCGGTTCGTCTGCGCGAGCAGCGCGGCGACCTACGGAGACGGTGAGTCGGGCTACGACGACGACCACGGGCGCCTGCGCGATCTGCGGCCGCTGAACCTCTACGGCCGCTCCAAGCACGAGTTCGACCTGTGGGCGCTGGATCAGGGCGTGCTCGGCGCGATCGCCGCGCTGAAGTACTTCAACGTCTACGGCCCAAACGAGTGGCACAAGGGCGAGATGCGCTCGATGGTCTGCAAGGGCTACGAGCAGGTCCGCGATACCGGCCGCGTGCGGCTGTTCGCCTCCGACCGTCCGGAGTTCCCGGATGGCGGCCAGCAGCGCGACTTCATCTGGGTCGACGACGCCGTGGCCATGACGCTGTGGTGCGGCGAGCACGCGCAGGCCAACGGCGTCTTCAACGTCGGCACCGGCGAAGCGGCGACCTGGAACCGGCTCATCTCGGCGATCTTTGCCGCCGTGGGCTTCGAGCCGGCGATCGACTACGTGCCGATGCCGGACGCACTCAAGGGCCGCTACCAGTATCATACCGAGGCCCGCATGGGGAAGCTGCGCGCTGCCGGCTGCGACGTCCCGCTGACCCGCCTGGAGGACGCGGTGGCCGAATATGTCCGCGGCCACCTGGTCGATCACCGCCACCGGGGCGCCTGATGCAGGACCGCCTGCTGCCGCCCGCGCCGGCGTCCCTGCTGCAGGGACTCGAGGGACTGGCGGCAGCACTCGAGGTCGTGCAGCCGCTGCGGGCCCGCCACCGGGCGCAGTTGCCCGGCGAGGTGGCGCGCCTCAGTGAGTGGCTGACCACCGCGCGTGACGAGTTGCCGCGGGACTACCTCAGCCGCCCCGCCCTGCTCTCGGCCTACCTGTACTACTTCCTTCCCTGGAACCTCTTTCGACAGGGGCGCCTGCTCGCCGGGCTGGACCTTCAGCTGGCGGCCGGCGCGCGCATCGTCGACGTCGGCGCGGGCCCCTTCACCTTCGCGCTGGCGCTGTGGCTCACACGGCCGGATCTGCGCTCCGTACCGCTCAACTACCTCGCGCTGGATCGTGCGGCCGCGGCGCTCGGAGCCGGGCGCCGGCTCTGGGAGCAGGTCGCCGCGGGCAGCGTCTGGAAGGTCGACGGTTCGGCCCAGCCGGCCGGCGCGCGCGCGCTGCCGCCGGCGGACCTGCTCGTGCTGGCGAACGTGCTCAATGAGGTCCACAAGCCGGGTGGGGGCGATCGCGAGGTGGATACCGACGCCGCCGCGCGTCTGCTCGAGCGCTGGGGGCAGTCGCTGGCCCCCGGAGGCCGGGTGCTCGTGATCGAACCCGGCACGCGACCGGCTTCCCGGCAGCTCGTGATGCTGCGGGGGCGGGCCCTGGAGCTGGGTTGGCGCGTGGCGGCTCCTTGTCCCCATGCCGAGCGCTGCCCACAGTCCGGCATCGGGCGGCAGCCGTGGTGCCATTTCGCGTTCGAGACGGCCCGCGTGCCCGGGTGGCTCGAGGACCTGAGCCGTCGCGCGGACCTGGCCAAGGAGCGCGCCAGCCTTTCCTTCCTGTTGTTGGAGCCGGGCTCCCCAGGGGCGGCGCCGGAATCGGGTACCTCAGCCGGTGCCGGCGATGACATGCCGGTTCGTGTGGTTTCGGGGACGTTCGCGCTGCCGGCCGGCGAGCGCGGTCGCTACGGATGTTCCGCGCGGGGACTCGTGCTGCTGGTGGACCGGAACGATGGAACGACGGCGGGCCCGCAATCGGGCGACCTGGTGCGCGTGTCATGGCCGGCGGACCCGCCGCGCGATGCCAAGTCGGGTGCCGCAATCCTGCGGTCCGGACGACTCAGCTCCGGTACAGTTCGTCGAGCGCGTCGAACAACTCGTCCTTGACGGCGTCGAGCTGGCCCATCAGGACCTCGGCCTCAGGGCCGCGCCCATCGTTGTGCAGTTGCACGATCTGCCGCCCGATCTCGTGGATCTTCTCGTGATGGCGACCGACCACCGGGAATGCCGACGTGGCGGCATGCGTCTGTCCGTTGGCGCTGAAGTACCATTGCCCGAACCCGCAGGTCTTGTGGGAGTTGACGCGGGCCAGGTCCATCTTCTCCACGCCCTTGACCAGTTTCATCAGGCCGTCGCGCCACTGGTTGTGGCCATGCTTCACGGCGGCCACGTCGAACTTCGGCGCCGGCGTGCGATACTGCCCGAGCATCGACTCCAGCCCGGCTGCCACCCGCGAAAGTTCGCGCGCATGCAGACGGGTCTGTGCCGCGCCGGCGGAAGTGCGGGCCGCGCTGTCATGGACCCCGGCGACGGCCGTGGCGATGTGCGACAAGCCTTCGGTGGCTGCGCCGACATTGGCGGCGACGGCCCCGGAATCGTTGGCGACGCGGGCGATCCCGGAACTGATCTCGCGCGAGGCGGCCAACTGCTGCTCGACCGCGGCCGCGATCGCGGTCGAGATCTCGTCGACCTGGGTGATGGTGGTGCCGATAGCGGTCGTCGCCTCCAGGGCGCGGGTTGTGCTCGCGCGCATCTCGCGGATCTGGGTGGCGATCTGCTCGGTGGCGGCGGCGGTCTGCCGCGACAGCTCCTTGACCTCGGAGGCCACGACGGCGAAGCCACGCCCGGATTCGCCGGCGCTGGCGGCTTCGATCGTCGCGTTGAGGGCCAGCAGGTTCGTCCGGCTGGCGATGTTCTGGATCACGTCGAGGATCTTGCCGATGTCCTCGGCCGTGCGACCGAGATCGGCCATGACGGACGACGATTGGTGCACCGTGTCGGTCGCGAGCCCGGACACCTCGGAGGCGCGGACGCAGTTGCGGGCCACCTCGCTGAACGACGCGTTCAGCTCCTCGAGTGCCGCGGCCACCGAGTCGACGGACGTCGACACGTTGCGGGTCGCGGTCGAGACCTCTTCCATGTTGCCGGTCAGCTTCCGCGTCGCCTCGGAGACCGCTTCGGACTGCTCGTCCGAGTGTCTGGCCGCTTCGACCATTTCGCGCGAGGCGTCGTCGAGCGCACCCGCCGACACGGACAAGGTCGAGCTCGTGTTCTTGATGTCGACGAAGGCGACCTGCAGGCGCTTCGTCAGGACCCGCAGGGCGCGACCCAGCCGGCCGTGCCCCGTCTGGTCCCCGTCGGCGGACAACAGGTCCCCGGCGGCCGTCGCCTCGACGATCCGCAGTTCGCTGCCGGAGCCGTGGTGATCGGCCCGGCGTTGCCAAAGCCAGCCGGCGACCGCTGCGGCCGTGGCCAGTCCGCCGCCGGCGTATGCCGCGGGCGTGCCACCGCTGGCACCGGCCAGCAGGCCACCGGCCGAGCACAGGGCGAAACAGATGGTGGTCGAGCCGGGCTTGGTCAGCGGTCCGCGGGCCATGGTCGTCCTCGCCGGTTGACGTCGATGAGGTGCAGACAGTCGACGGTTGTCATCGACCGCGGCAGCCGGCGATTAAGGCGAAAATGAGAACGCGGATCCATGACCGAGCGGTCGGTGGCGTGCCGGGTCTTGACGGCGCTCAACGGTTCCTGAACACCCCGACCACACCGGCGACGACCAGCGAGGCTCCCGCCAGCGTCCAGCGCGTGACCGGCTCGTCGATGATCAGCCAGCCAAGGAACACGGCGATCACCGGATTGACGTAGGCGTACGTCATCACCACGCGGTAGGGCAGCCGCTGCAGCGTGATCACGTAGCTCGTGAAGGCGAACACGGAGCCGACGACGACCAGGTAGCCCCACGCGGCCCAGGCGGCGCCATCGGGTGACGGCAGGGCAACGCCGGGGCCGACCTCGCCGCGCAGCAGCGCCATCGCGCCCAGGCCCAGCCCGCCCAGGAGCTGCTGCCAGCCCGACACCGCGCGCACCGAGAGGTCGGGCTTGCGCCGCTGGAACCAGATCGAGCCCATCGCCCAGAACAGGGGCGCCAGCAGCAGGCCGGCCACCGAAGCGATGTCGCCGGTGCTGCCGGTCCGCAGCACCGGCCACGAGAGCACCCCGACGCCGGCGAAGCCGAGCAGGATCGAGCCCGTCATGAGCACCGACGGCGCCTTGCGGTCGAGCAGGAGCGTGATCGATTCGCCCCACAGCGGCATCGCCGCCACCAGCAGCGCCGCCAGGCCGCTAGCGGCGCGCAGCTCGGCCCAGGTCACCAGGCCGTTGCCGCCCACCCACAGCAGCAGGCCGCTGCCGCCCATCAGCACCCACTCGCGTCCGCGCAGGCGCACGCGCTCCTTCTTCAGGTGCGCCCAGCCCAGCAGCACGGCGGCTGCCGCGAACACGCGCAGCATCGCCATCGTGAAGGGAGGAAAGCCGCCGTCACCGGCGACGGCCAGCCGGATGCCCAGGTACGTGCTGCCCCAGGCCAGGTAGACCACCAGCAGGTGCAGCAGTCCGCCGCGGTCAAGCGGTCGTTGGTCCGGCATGCGAGCTCCCTGCCGGCGTGGCGCCGGCGGCTGCGGGGTTTGTGAGGGCGCCCCGCTGGTGGGCGTCGCTGGTCGCGGCCGCATCGTCGCGATGGGCCGCACGCTCGGCCTGGGCGACCTCGCGGCGGGCCAGGACCACGGCGGCCAGCGCCGCGGCCCAGGTGATGCCGAAGATGCCCCACCAGATCCCGTCCAGGCCCAGGCCCCAGACGCGCGTCGCCAGGCCGAAGACCAGCACCGGCGCCACGATCTGGCGCGCCAGCCCGATCCACAGCGCCAGCGCCGGCCGCTTGAGCCCCTGCAGGGCCGACGTGTTGACGAACAGGATGATGTAGGCGAAGCCGATGAAGGCGGCGATGCGCAGGTACCGTGCGCCGATGGCCACCACCGCCGGGTCATCGGTGAAGGCGTCCATCAGCGGCCGTGCCAACAGCAGCAGCAGGATCCCGCCGCAGACCATCAGCACGGCGCCGGCGCCGAGGGCCGTGCGCACGGCCTGGCGCACGCGATCGAAGCGGCGCGCGCCCCCGTTCTGCGCGGAGAGCGTCAGCGTCGCCACGTTCAGGCCGATGGCCGGCAGGAGCATCATCTGCTCGATCCGCGTGGCGACGCCGTAGGCGGCGACGGCCTGGTGCGAGACCTGGCCCAGGAACCAGGTGATGACGAACACGCCCAGGGCCATCGTCATCATGTTGCCGCCGGCGGGCAGGCCCTGGTGCGCGATCGCTCCCAGCACGGCAGGGTCGGGCCGCCACCGCGCGCCGGCGTCGCGATCCAGCAATCCCGTGCGCCGCACGCGATGCGCCATGAGCGCGAAGCTGAACATCTGGGCGACGATCGTGGCCAGCGCCAGGCCGCCGATGCCCAGCGGCGGCAGGCCCAGGCCGCCGAACATGAACCACGGGTCCAGCACGACGTTCAGCGCGCAGGCCATGATCAGCGCATCGCGGAACGTGCGCGTGTCGCCCTGGGCGTTGAGCACGCCGTTGAGCATGTGCACCCCGAACATCAGCGCCGCGCCGCCCAGGATCACGTTCATGTACTGCAGGCAGGTCGCCAGGTAGGCGCCCTCGGCTCCCAGCAGCCGGAACAGGTGCGGCACGGCCAGGAAGCCCAGGGCCGAACTGGCAACGCCGAGCACCCCGGCCAGCACGATACCCTGTGCCCCGATCAGGGAAGCCCGGCGGCGGTCCCCGGCGCCCAGCGCCTGCCCGATCAGGGCGGTGGTGCCGGTGGCGAAGCCGCTTCCGATGGCGACGAACATGAAGAACACCGGGAACGAGAGGGACAGCGCCGCCAGGGCGTCGGTGGACAGGCGACCGGCGAAGTAGGTGTCCACGACGTTGAACATGGTGTTGAAGAAGAAGCCGACCGCGGCCGGCACGGCCAGGCGCCGGACCAGCGCGGGGATAGGGGCGGACGTCAGGTCGCCCGTTGCCGGGGCGTGGCGTGGCGGTGCGGACAAGGGGGCTCCTGCGGCTGTGGGACCGGGGGTCGCGCCAATGTACGCGCGGAACGACGCCGGCGACAGCCCCGGCCGACGGCTTGACCCCGCGCCCGCCCCGGGTATAGTTCGAGGCGATGCCGCCGACAGTTCCGTTCAACGAGGCAGGGCCACATGATCGACCGCTACGCCAGCCCCGAGATGACCCGCATCTGGTCCGACGAGAACCGCTTCCGCCTCTGGCTGGAGGTGGAGACCACCGTCTGCGAGGTGCGCGCCGAACTGGGCCAGATCCCCGCCGCGGCAGCCCGCGCCATCCGTGAGCGCGGCGGCTTCGACACCGCCCGCGTGCTGGAAATCGAGGCGACCGTCCAGCACGACGTCATCGCCTTCCTGACCAGCGTGGCCGAGCACGTGGGCGAGGAGTCGCGCTGGGTGCACCAGGGCATGACCAGCAGCGACCTGCTGGACACGGCCTTCGCGCTGCAGACCCGCGAGGCCGGCGAGATCCTGCGCGCGGCGCTGGTGGCGCTGCTCGATGCCGTGGAGGCAAGAGCGCGCGAGCACCAGGACACGGTCATGATCGGCCGTTCGCACGGCATCCATGCCGAGCCGACCACGTTCGGCCTCAAGCTGATGGTCTACTGGGCGGCGCTCGAGCGCGGGCTGCGCCGGCTGGATGCCGCGCAGGCAGACATCGCGCACGGGCAGCTGTCCGGCGCCGTGGGCACGCTGGCGCACCTGGATCCGGAGGTGGAGGCGCGCGTGATGGCCCGCCTGGGCCTGGGCGTGGACCCCGCCTCGACCCAGGTGATCCAGCGGGATCGCCACGCGGCCTGGCTGGGCGCCCTGGCGCTGCTGGGGGCGACCATCGAGCAGATGGCCGTCGAGATCCGCAACCTGCAGCGCACCGACGTGCGCGAGGTGGAGGAACCCTTCGGCCGCGGGCAGAAGGGCAGCTCGGCGATGCCGCACAAGAAGAACCCCATCGTCAGCGAGAAGTTGACCGGCATGGCGCGCCTGCTGCGCGGTTACGCACACACCGCCCTGGAGAACGTGGCGCTGTGGCACGAGCGCGACATCAGCCACAGCAGCGTCGAGCGTATCATCTTCCCCGACGCCTGCCACGTGCTGCACCACATGCTGGCGAAGATGCGCTGGCTGGTGGCCGGGCTGGTCGTCTACCCGGACCGCATGCGCGCCAACATGGACAAGGTGCGCGGGATGTACTTCTCGCAGCCGGTGCTGCTGGCCCTGACCGCGGCCGGCGTCAGCCGCGAGGACGCCTACGCCTGGGTGCAGGAGAGCGCTCTGCGGGTCTGGGATGCCGACGCCACGCTCAGGGACCTGGTCGCGGCCGACCCGCGGATCACCGCCCGGCTGGCGCCGCCGATCCTGGATGCCTGCTTCGACGTCACGGGTCAACTGCGCAACGTGCCGGCCATCTTCGCCCGGACGCTGGCCCGCCGGGACTGGTAGAATGCGGGAACCGGAATGCTGTGCGCGGCGTTAACAGCGAGTCGCCGTCTTGATTTCAGTATTCAATAACTGGCGACAGGCAGGGCAGTTAACGGTTGACGGGGGCCCGGGGGCCGCGTAATTTCGGCCTTGAACAGGTGACCTGGCCAAGGATACCCCAGGCACCGCAACTCTCCTGGAGGAGGATCGACGATGCGGAAGTTCTTCCTGGTCGGCCTGGTTGCTGCGCTGGCTGTGGCTGTGGCGGCGATGGCCGCCGAAATGCCCGGCAAGATCACCATCAAGGACTGCGCCGACACCAAGACGCCGGTGACCTTCGACCACGCGGCCCACGTCAAGGCCGCCAAGGACTGCGTCACCTGCCACCACACGCAGAAGGATCTGACGGCCGAGAACGGCACCACGCTGGCCGTCGAGAAGTGCGGCAAGTGCCACATCAAGCCCGAGAAGGCCGAGACGCCCGCCTGCTCAGGCAAGAAGATGACCGACAATCCGTATCATATCGGCTGCGTCTCCTGCCACAAGGAGACCAAGGCGGCCAAGGCCGACACCAAGGCCCCGACGACCTGCGTCGGCTGCCACCCGAAGGCCGGCGCCTGACCACCGCGCGCAGCCCAGGCTGAACGACCCGGAGCCCCTCCCGTAACGGAGGGGCTCCCGCGTTGGTGTCGGTCGCGGTGGCTCGCGAATCGATGCTTTGCCGGCCGCCGGGCGGATGCTAGATTGGGGGCCGGCCCACCGTTCGCCGCGACCCGGCCGCCCTCCCGACCAGCCCTGACGGAGCAGCATGGCAGCGCACGACGAGAGCTTCGCGCCGGTTCCTGTCGATCGCCTGGACGATGACGCGCTGCACGCCCGGCTGCGGGCCCACGGTCTGACCCTCAGCCTCGTCGAGGCGCGGAAAGTGGCGGTGCTGCTGGGCCGCGACCCCACCCTGACCGAGTTGACCCTGTTCGACACCATGTGGAGCGAGCACTGCTCGTACAAGAGCAGCCGCCCCCACCTGAAGAAGCACCTGCCGACGGACGGGCCCAACGTCGTCGTGGGCCCGGTCGAGGACGCGGGCATCATCGACTTCGGCGGCTTCGGCGGACGCCGCTGGGGCATCATCTTCGCCCACGAATCCCACAACCACCCCAGCCAGGTGATGCCGGTCGAAGGTGCGGCGACCGGCATCGGCGGCATCGTGCGCGATGTCTACTGCATGGGCGGCGAGGTGATCGCGACGCTGGATCCGCTGCGCTTCGGCTGGCCGGTCGACGGGCCGGGCGAGGCCGGCGCGGCGCACCGCGTGGACATCGCGCGCGGCGTGGTCACCGGCATCTGGGAATACGGCAACGCGCTGGGCGTGCCCAACCTGGGCGGCGACGTCTATTTCCACGAGTCGTTCAACGAGAACTGTCTGGTGAACGTGGTGGCGGTGGGCCTGGTCGACCAGGCCCACATCACGCACAGCCGCGTGCCGAAGCAGGCGGCCGACGAACCGTACGACCTGATCCTGGTGGGCAAGCCCACGGACTGGTCGGGGATGGGCGGCGCCGCGTTCGCGTCGGCGGACCTGGACGCGGCGGCCGCGCACGAGAACAAGGGCAGCGTGCAGACGCCCGACCCGTTCCTCAAGCGCATCCTGACCGTCGCCAACCGCGCGGCGCTGCAACGGGCGCGCGACGAGGGTGTCGAGATCGGCTTCAAGGACCTGGGCGCCGGCGGCGTGGCCTGCGTGACCAGCGAGCTGGTCGATGCCGGTGGCTTCGGCTGCGACGTGGACCTGGCCCTGGTGCACCAGGTGACGGGGCTGCCCGCGCGCGTCTGCGCCTGCAGCGAGACGCAGGAACGCTACGGCCTGGCGGTGCCGGCACGTCTGACCGCAAGCATCCTGAAGGTCTACAACGAGGACTTCGCGCTGCCTACGCTCTACGACGGCGCCTGCGCGCGGAAGATCGGCACCGTCACACGCGAGCGTCGCTACGTGCTGCGCCTGGGCGACCGCATCGTCTGCGACGCGCCGGTCGAGACGATCACCGAGGGCATCCGCTACGACCGCGTGGCCGTGGCGCCGGAGCGGCGCGAGGTGCCCCTCGACGAGCGGCTGCCGGAAGGTCCGGCGGCGGCCATCGCCGACGAATGGCTGGCGCTGATGGCGCACCCGAACCTCTGCAGCCGCGAGTACGTGTACCGGCACTACGACGGCGAGGTGCAGGCGAACACGATCCTGCGGCCCGGGGAGGCCGACGCCGGCGTCGTGGCGCCGCTGCCGGGCTGCCGGCGCGCCGTGGCCCTCAGCGCGGACGGCAATCCGCTGCTGGGCCTGGCCGACCCGTGGACGGGCGGCGCCGCCGCGGTGCTGGAGGCCTGCCGGAACGTGGCCTGCGTCGGCGGCGAGCCGTCGGCGGTGACCGACTGCCTGAACTTCGGCAACCCGGAGAACCCGCACGCCTTCTGGCAGTTCAGCGAGGCCGTGCGTGGCGTCGGCGATGCCTGCCGCGCGGTGGGTCTGCATGCGCGCGAGGGCACGCCGCTGCCGGTGGTCTCGGGCAACGTCAGTCTCTACAACCAGAGCTCGAGTGGGCGCGCGGTGGCCCCGTCGCCGATCGTCGCCTGCGTCGGCATCGTGCCCGACTACGCCCACAGCCGCAGCCAGCGCTTCAAGGCCGCCGGCGACATCGTGCTGCTGCTGGGCCGGCGGCGGCCCGAGACGGCCGGCAGCGTGTACCTGGACGCGGGCTTCTCGGCCGGGCGGCCGGCGGTGCCGCCCCTGGACTTCACCGCGGCCCGCCGCGAGATCCGCGCGGTGTGCGACCTGGTCGCCGCGGGCCTGGTCACCGCCGCCCATGATATCGGGGACGGCGGGCTGGCCGCCTGCCTGGCGGAGATGGCCATCGGCCTGGAGGGCGCGGGCCTGCTCGGCGCCGACGTGCGCCTGCCGGCGCGCGACGGCGTGACGACGCGCGAGTTCCTGTTCGGCGAGGCGGGCGGCTTCGTGCTCACGGTGGAACCGTCGCGCCTGGAGGCGGCGGCCGGCGCGCTGGCTGCGGCCGGTGTGGACTGGTGGCGGCTGGGCGAGGTGACGAGCGAACCGCGGTTATTGGCGCGCGAGGCGGACGGCGCGGTGGCGGCCGAGGTAGGGGTGCGCCGTTTGGCACGGGTGTGGCAGGAGGCGCTGCCTGGCCTGCTCGGCGGCGTGGCGGCCGTAGGGGCGGTGCCCTCGCCGGCTGGACCGCAGGAGGAAGGGGAGGGCTCCACGCCACCGAGATTGAACCTGGCACGCCGACCGCGCGTGGCGGTCGTGCAGTTGCCGGGCGTCAACTGCGAGGACGAGTCGGCGCGGCTGCTGGAACTGGCGGGCGCCCGGGCGGAGGTCTTCCGCTGGACACGGCCCGCGTCCGAGCTGGCCGCATTCGACGGCTTCCTGGTGCCGGGAGGGTTCTCGTACCAGGACCGCGTGCGCGCGGGCGCCGTCGCGGCGCGCGATCCGCTGCTCGAGGTGTTGCTGGAGGAAAGCGACCACGGCAAGCCCGTGCTCGGGATCTGCAACGGCTGCCAGGTGCTGGTCGAGGCCGGCCTAGTACCGGGACTCCAGCCCGGGAGGATCGAGGTGGCGCTGGCCGCGAACCGCAATCCCGGCCGGCGCGGCTACCTGTCGCGGTGGGTGGCGCTGGCGGCGCACCCTCTGGCGCGCACGCCGTTCGTCGAGGGTCTGCGCGGCACGCTCCCGCTGCCGATGGCGCACGCCGAGGGACGGTTCACGCACGAGGACCCCGCCTTTTTCGCGCGTCTGGCCGCCTCGGGTCACGTGGCGTTGCGATACGCGCCGCTGGGCGGACGGACCGACGGCAATCCCAACGGCTCCCTGCTGGACACCGCCGCGCTGACGAACGGCCGCGGCAACGTGCTGGCGCTGATGCCCCATCCCGAGCGCGCGGCCCTGCTGCGCATGGTGCCCGAGGATCTGCCTCATGCCTGGGGTGAACGACGACGGCGCGCCGCCGGCGATGCCGCCGCACTCGAGAGCGCCGGCCCAGGGGCCTTCCTTCTGCAAAGGCTGGTGGAGCTGTGCTGAGCCATCGCGATGGGCAGGACGGTTTCACCGAACTGCTGGTCACCGCCCACAAGGGGGTGGACCTGCACGCGGCGACGGCACGCCGGGTGATGCGGGACCGCCTGCTGGGCGGCGACCGGCTGGCGGATCTGCGGAGATGCGAGTTCCATGCCTTCGGAGGTCCGGTCCGTGGCGGCGGGCCACGCCTGGCGGACCTGCTGGCGACTGGCCGCTTCTTCAATCCGAACAAGCACCGCCACGGCCACTTCGAGCTGTCGGCGCCGTTCGCCTGGACCACCGGCACCGGCGAGGGCTTCCCTGTCGGTTGGCCCGGCGGTGCCGACGGCGCTGCGGCGGCAACCGCGCGCGGAGCCTTGAACGAATTGCTCGGAGGACCGGCGCCCGCAGGGCGGACGGCGGTGGACGTGGCAGCCTGGGCCCGCGGCCAGGAGGGGCCGATCATCAGCGGCACGCTGTGGAGGCTCGTCATTGCCGGCACGCCGGAGTCGGCCCTGGAGTCCGCCCGCCTGCTGGCGGTCGCACGCGGCGGGCGTGAGGGACTGCTGGTCAACCCGCACATGGAATGCTGGCTGCTGGCGGCGGGAGATTGAGCAATGGACGGACGACGGGCAGCGGCCCGGGAGGCGCGATGAGCACGGGCAGGCACTGGCGCGAGGAATGCGGCGTGGTCGGCATTGCCGCGGTCGAGGGGGCCTCGGAACTCGCCTCGCTGGCGCTTCACGCCCTGCAGCACCGGGGGCAGGAGAGCGCCGGCATCACCGTCGCTGACGGCCATCGACTGCTGACGCACAAGCGCATGGGTCTGGTCGCCGACGTCTTCGACGAGGGGACCACGCGCGCGCTGTCCGGCAATTGGGCCATCGGCCATGTGCGCTACAGCACCGCCGGCGGCAGCAACCTGCTGAACGCGCAGCCGCTACAGGTCGCCTCTCACCGCGGCACCATCAGCCTTGCCCACAACGGCAACCTGGTCAACGCGCACGAACTGCGCCGCGAAATGGAACTCCAGGGCTCGATCTTCTCGACCACCAGCGACACCGAGGTGATCCTCCACCTGCTGGCGCGTCACTCCGGAGCCCAGGTGGAGGATGCGCTGCTGGAGGTGCTGCCGCGCGTCAAGGGCGCCTACAGCCTGGTGGCCCTGACCCGCGACCGCCTGATCGCCGTCCGCGACCCGTACGGCTTCCGGCCGCTGTGTCTGGGCCGCTACCGCGACAGCTACGTCGTGGCCAGCGAGAGCTGCGCCTTCGACATCATCGGTGCGCGCTACCTGCGCGACATCGCGCCGGGCGAGATGGTCGTGCTCGGGGACGGCGAGCTCAGCAGCCGCCAGCTTCCGATCAAGGCGCGCGAACGGCGCTGCGTATTCGAGCACGTGTATTTCTCGCGCCCCGACAGCATCGTCTTCGGACAGCACGTCGAGTCGGCGCGGCGGCGCAGCGGCGAGATCCTCGGGCGCGAGGCACCGGCCGACGCCGACCTGGTCTGCGCGGTGCCCGACAGCAGCAACACGGCGGCGCTCGGCTATTCGCGCGTCACGGGCATCCCCTTCGAGCTGGCGCTGATCCGCAACCACTACGTCGGGCGCACGTTCATCTCGCCGGCGCAGAAGGTCCGCGACATGTCGGTGCGCATCAAGTTCAACCCGGTGGCTGACGTCGTGGCCGGCAGGCGCGTGGTGATGATCGACGATTCGATCGTGCGCGGCACCACCATGCGCAAGCTGGTGAAGCTCATGCGCGCCGCCGGCGCCGCCGAGGTGCATCTGCGCATCGCCTCGCCGCCGGTGACCAACCCCTGCTACTACGGCATCGACACCCCGGTGCGGAACGAGCTGATCGCCGCCAGTCACTCGGTCGACGAGATTCGGACCTACCTGCGCGTCGACTCGCTGGCGTATCTCTCGCTGGCCGGGCTGCGCGAAGCCGCCGGCGACCAGGACAACCACTGCGATGCCTGCTTCACGGGTAACTACCCGGTCTCGTTCGCCGAGGAACCCGGCCGCGATGCCATCGAGCGCAGCGCCGGGGTCCGCATCCCGGTCAAGGCACTGCCGGCCGACGGGGAGGAATGACCTGGAGGATCCGCAGCCGATGAGCCAGCCGACCGCGCCGGCGCCGGGAGCACCCTGGCGGCCGGCGCCCGCTTACGACGACCCTGCCGCGCTGGCGGACACCCTGCGCCGGCGCGTGCTGCCGCGCGTGGCCGCGCCGGGCCGTTACATCGGCGGCGAGCTGGGCGCCGACCGGGACGGCTTCCGGGCCGGCCGCGCCAGCCTTCTGCTGGCCTTCCCCGACGTCTACGAAGTCGGGATGTCGCACCAGGGCCTGCGCATCCTCTACACGCTCGTGGCCGAGCGCACCGGCGCGTTCTGCGACCTGGCCTTCACGCCCTGGCCGGACATGGAACAGGAGATGCGGCGAACGGGCCTGCCGCTGTTCGGCCTGGAGTCCCGGCGTTCGGCCCGGCAGTTCGACGTGGTCGGCTTCTCGCTGGGGTACGAGCTGGGCTACACGAACATGTTGACGATGATCGACCTGTCCGGTTCGCCGCTCCGTGCGGCGGACCGTCGCGAGGGCGACCCGATCTTCATCGCCGGCGGCTCGTGCGTGCTCAACCCGGCGGTGGTGGGGCCGTTCCTGGACCTGCTCGTGCTGGGTGACGGCGAGGAGGTCGTGCTGGAGATGGCCGCGGCGCTCGCGGTCTCGCGGCAGGCCGGCGAGGACCGCGCCGCACGCCTGGCGCGTCTGCGCGCCCTGCCAGGCACCTGGTGGCCGGGGGCGCCGGAGCCCGTGCGGGCCCGCGCCATCACCGACCTCAACGACTACCCGCCGCCGCGCCAGCTGGTGCCGGTGATCGAGCCGGTGCACGACCGGCTGGCCATCGAGGTGATGCGCGGCTGCGTGCGCGGCTGCCGGTTCTGCCAGGCGGGCATGATCACGCGTCCGGTGCGCGAGCGCGACGCCGACGCCCTGGTGACGGCGGCGCGCGAGGGGCTGGCGGCTTCGGGGCACGCCGAGGTGTCGTTGCTGAGCCTGTCCACCGGCGACTACAGCGGCCTGGGCGAGGCCGTGGCCGGCATCCAGGACGCGCTGGCGGCCGACCACACCAACCTGGTGTTGCCGAGCCTGCGTGTCGACTCGGTGGAGGAAGGCCTGTACGAGCGCATCAGCAACGAGCGCCCGGCCAGCTTCACCTTCGCGCCTGAAGCAGGGAGCGCGCGCCTTCGCGACGTCATCAACAAGAACATCACCGACGATGACATCGTCAGCACGACCCGGCAGGCCCTGCGCGCCGGCGTCAAGAACGTGAAGCTCTACTTCATGGTCGGTCTGCCCACCGAGACCGATGAGGATCTCGACGAGCTCTGTGGGCTGGTCGGCAGGGTCGTGGCGCAAGCCCCGCGGGGCGGTGCCCAGATCCACGTCTCGCTGTCGCCTTTCTCGCCCAAAGCGCACACGACGTTCCAGTGGGCGGGTCAGATCACGCGCGCGGAGATCGAGCGGCGCAACCGGCGCGTCGCCGACGGCCTGCGGCGCCACAAGCTGAAGCTGAGCCTGCGCGATCCCGAAATCTCGTTCCTGGAAGGGATGCTGGGCCTGGGCGACGGCCGGCTGGCCGATGTCGTGGAGCGTGCCTGGCACCTGGGCGCCCGCTTCGAGGGCTGGTCGGAGTACCTGCGGATCGGCATCTGGGAGCGGGCCCTGGCCGACTGCGGGGTCCAGGCCGACCACTACCTGGCGCCCCGCAACCCGGACGCCCCGCTGCCGTGGGACGGGGTCGACGTCGGGGTGGACAAGGAGTTCCTCAAGCGCGACTGGCGCCGGGCCGTGCAGGCCCGGACCCTGCCGGACTGCCGGCTGGAGGGGCCTTGCTACGATTGCACTTCCTGCGACGGGGATCTCCAGCACGTCTTCGCGAAGCTGGAGGCCCTCCAGGGCTCCCCGCCCCGCCGGGGGCCGGCCATCCCCTCGCACGGCCGCGGCTTGACCCGGCTGGCCGACGACCCGATCCCGCGACGGACCCCGGCCGCCCCGCCGCCACCAACCGACCAGGGTCCGCACTTCGACCCCCGCAACGAGGATGCCGCCCGCCCGGGCCACGAAGAGGCGCGCTGGGTCGGCTGGCGCCAGCAGGCGGCGGCCAAGTGCTGGTACCGGGTCGAGTACGCCAAGGACGGTGACCTGGTCTTCCTGGGGCACCTGGACTTCCAGCGGCAGCTGCACCTGGCCCTGCGAAGGTCGCGCTTGCCTGTCGCCCACAGCAAGGGCTATCATCCGCACCCGATGCTCAAGTTCGGCCCCCCGTTACCGGTGGGGGTGTCCGGCGAGCGCGAGTGCCTTGACATCGCCTTCGACCACCAGGTGCCCGGCTGGACCGAGCGCCTGAACCGCGAGTTGCCGCCCGGCCTGCGCCTGGGGCGCGCCGTGGTGGTCGGGGCCCAGACGCCGCCGTCGATCGACCAGGCGGTGTCGCGGTTCGATTACCGGGTGAGGTTGCCCGGCGTCGACGAAGGTGGCCCGACGGCCGAGACGGCCGCGGCCGAAGTGGACGCGTTCCTGACCGGAGCAAATCGCCTGGTCGTGCGGAAGCGTCCCAAGGGTGATCTCGAGATCGATGCCCGCGCCCTGGTGCCGGATGGCGGCCTGGGATTGGCGCGGGCCGACGGGCATGATCCGGTCCTCGAGCTGCGCGTCAGCCTTCTGCGCAGCGAGTCGGGTGCCGGCCTGCCCGTGCAGGAATTCCTGGCCTGCCTGTTCGGCCAGGCGCTGCCCGACCCCGGGCTCTGCGCCGTGACGCGGACGGGATATGCGGGCCTCCACCGTGACGGGCGCTGGTTGTCGCCCCTCGAGGAAGTAGGTGAGACCGGCCTTCGGTTCTGGATGGAGCGCCATTTCAACGCTTGAGCGCACCGTTCGACCGCGGGCAGGTTATATGCGCAAAGAGATCATCATCAACTCGTCCCCCCACGAGATCCGCATCGCCATGCTCGAAGACGGCGAACTCGTGGAACTGCTGGTCGAGGGCGCCGATGCCAAGCGGATCGTCGGCAACGTCTACAAGGGCAAGGTCACGTCGGTCAAGCCGGGCCTGCAGGCCGCGTTCGTGGACATCGGGCTGGAACGCGCGGGCTTCCTGCACGCCTCCGACCTCGAGCACGACGACAGTGACGAGGAGGGGCCCGAGGGGCAGGCCGCGGCGCCTGCCGGCGGCGGCCACGGCGGACCGCCGGGCCGCCGGCGCCAGCGCCACGTGCCGGACATCGGCACGGTGCTGAGGGTCGGCGACGAGATCCTCGTCCAGGTCACCAAGGAGCCCATCAGCACCAAGGGACCGCGCCTGACCGCCGACATCTCCCTGCCCGGCCGCTACCTCGTCATGATGCCCAAGGGTCGCCACATCGGGGTCTCGCGGAAGATCGAGGACCGTCGCGAGCGCGTTCGCCTCAAGCAGATGCTGCAGGCGTACCGCCCGGCCGAAGGCGCCTTCATCATCCGCACCGCGGCCACCGCCGTGACCGAGGAGGGCATCAAGCAGGACGTCGACTACCTCAGCGGCCTGTTCGACAAGCTCTACCGCTCGGGCCAGGAAGTGAAGGCGCCGGCGCTGGTCCACGAGGACGTGGGGATGGTCGTGGCCCTGATCCGCGACATCTTCAAGGAGGACACGGCGCGCCTGGTCATCGACGACCATGAGGATTTCCTGCGCCTGTCGACCTACATCAAGGCGTTCGCACCCGAGCTGCGCGGCCGCATCGAGGAGTACAAGGGCGACCTGCCCATCTTCGACCAGTTCGAGATCGAGACCGAGATCAAGAACACGCTCGACAAGCGCGTCTGGATGAAGAAGGGCGGCTACCTGATCATCGAGCAGACCGAGGCGTTGGTCTCGATCGACGTGAACACGGGCCGTTTCGTGGGCAAGCGCAACCAGGAGGAGACCATCCTCCAGACGAACATGCTGGCGGCGCGCGAGGTGGCCCGGCAGCTGCGGCTGCGCGACATCGGCGGCATCATCGTCATCGACTTCATCGACATGGAGAGCGAGAGCAACAAGAAGCGCGTCTTCAACGAGCTGCGCCTGCACCTCAAGCGCGACCGGGCCCGCCACAAGGTGTTCCAGGTCTCCGGCCTGGGCCTGGTGGAGATGAGCCGCCAGCGCGTACGGCCGTCGCTGCTGTCGCAGCTGTCTGACGACTGCCCGTACTGCACGGGCACCGGCAAGGTGCTGTCGATGGAGACGATGAGCAACCGCATCGAGCGGCTGATCCAGCGCATCGCCGTGGTCACGCACGAGTCGCGGCTGCAGATCCAGGCCAATCCCGTGCTGGCGCTGTACCTGTTGGAGGAGCGGCCCGAGCAGTTCCGCGAGCTGTCGCGCTCGTTCGACCTCGAACTGAACGTGCTGGATGACGCCACGCTGCACGTGGAGGAGTTCCGCATCGTCAGCCTGACCTCGGGCAAGGACCTGATCGCCGAGTTCGAGAAGAAGGCGCGCGGGGGACGCTGAGGCGGATCAAGCCGGCGGCGCGGCCTCCAGCCGCGACACGAACTGCAACCGGGCGCGGGCGCCGTACTGGCGGGCCAGCGCCCGGTTCGTTTGGCGGGCCGGCCCGCCGCGCAGGGCCGCCAGCGCGCGCAGCAGCGCCTTCAGCCCGTACTCGCAGGCTTGGGCCAGGCGCACCTCGAGCTCGCGGCCGCGGCCGTGGTGCTTGCGCAGGAAGAGCCGGTAGCTGACCTGGAACTGGCGCAGGCTGAAGTCGCTGACGGTGGCGGCGGCACGGCCTTCCAGGTGCACGACCTCGGCGTCGGCGCAGTACCACACGGCCAGCCCCGCCTGCCGTGCGCGCAGGCACCAGTCCGTCTCCTCGAAATACAGGAAGAAGCGCTCGTCCAGCGGGCCCACCTGCGCCAGCGCCTGGCGGGGCATCAGCAGGCAGGCGCCCGCGACGTAGTCGACCTCACGCGAGGGCTCGCCGCGGGTCGGCACATGCACGACGCGCTCGCCCCAGAACCGGCCGCCCAGCCGGCGCGCGGGGTCCAGGCAGCCGAGCCAGTGGTGGCGCGGATGCGGGAACCAGCCCCAGCTGATGGTCGGCTGCCCGTCCGCGTCCGTCAACAGGGGGCCGGCCGCGCCCAGCCGCGGCATCCGGCGCGCGAACGCGACCAGCCGCGCCAGCGAGCCGGGCGGGCAAACCGTATCGGGATTCAGCAACAGCACGAAGGCGCCGCGGCAGCGGGGCAGGGCCAGGTTGTTCCCGCCGGCGAAGCCCAGGTTGGCGCCGGCCTCGACCAGGACGACGGAGGGGAAGCGGTCGCGGACGAGCGTGGCCGAGCCGTCGCGCGACGCGTTGTCGAGGACCAGGACCTCGCTGGCCAGGCCCGCGCAGGCGGCCGGCAGCGAGGCCAGGCAGTCGGCCAGCAGGCCGGCCGTGTTCCAGTTCACGATGACGACGCTGAGGTCGCAGGCGGGGCCGGCCGGGGTGGCCGGGTGCTGGCCGTCGGGCGCGGTCACCGCGGTCGCTCGCCCCGCGCGAGCAGGAACGTCCCGGGGGCTCCCTCGGGCACGGCGGTCTCGGCCCGCCGCAGCTGCGCGGCCAGGCGCGGCGCCCGCAGGCGGCCGAAGTTGAAGCCGTGGCGGATGCCCTCGCGGAACAGGTCTCCGGCCAGCCGGCTGCGGAACAGGGGGCGGAACTCCAGGTTGGTGAAGCCCTGCCGCTCCAGGAGCTCGCGCAGCGTGTCCTGGCGGAAGTAGCGCACCACGTGGTGCTGCGCGCGGTGGCTCTCGACGAGCGCGGGATCGTCGATGGTCTCCAGCGTGTCGACCGAGAAGACGATGCGCGCGCCCGGCTTCATGATCCGCAGGCATTCGCGCAGCACCTCCTCGTGGTTGGGGATGTGCTCGAGCACGCACACGCTGAGCACGACGTCGAACGTGTCGGGGGCGAATCCGATCTGCTCGAGCGGCTGGGCGAAGAACTCCAGGTTCGCCCGCGCGCCGAAGGCCCGGGCGTGCTCGCGCGCGATAGCCACGAAGCGCTCGTTGACATCGATGCCGCAGGTGCGCCCGAAGCGCCGGCCGAGCAGCATCGTGTGCAGGCCGTCGCCGCAGCCGATGTCCAGAGCGGTGCCGCCCGCCGGCGGCGGCAGCCACTCCAGCATGGCCTCGTACTCGAGGATCTTGAAGGGGCTGTACGTGAAGTTGATGTGCGGGTAGATGCCCAGCGGCATCAGGGCCCGCAGCAGGCGGTGTTTCACGACGCCTCCCTGCCCGCTAGCGGCGGCCGGCCCGCCGCAGGATCTCCTGCTCGCGGGCGGTCAGGCTCTGCAGGCCGTCGCGCGAGATCTTGTCGAGGACGGCGTCGACCTCGGCCTTGTCCGCCGCGGGGGCCTCGTCGGTCCGGCGTGCGGCGCCATTGCCGCCACGCGGCGGCTCGCCGGCCGGCCGCGAAGCGCCGCCCGTCCAGACGCCGGCGTCGGGGCGCACGACCTTCGGTCGCTTCCGACCGCTCCACCGGCCCCAGGGGTTGCGCAGGCCGGTGCCGGCGCGCAGCGACGGGATCGTCAGGCGCAGGAACAGGAAACCCGTCGCCATGCCCCCCAGATGGGCCAGGTGTGCCACACCGCCGCCGCTGCGGGACATGGTGCCGAGCAGCTCGATCAGGCCGAACAGGATGACCGCGTACTTGGCCTTGATGGGCACGATCATCGCCAGGAGGATGACCGACTCGGGGAACATCATGCCGTAGGCCAGGAGGATGCCGTAGATGGCGCCGGAGGCGCCCACCATCGGCACGAACGACTCCACGCCGAACAGGTTGAACACGCCGTAGGTCAGCGCGCCACCGAGGCCGCACACCAGGTAGTAGAGCAGGAACGGCCCGCGGCCCCAGCGTGACTCGATCTGGGCGCCGAACATCCAGAGGCCGATCATGTTGAACAGGATGTGGGTGATACCGCCGTGCAGGAACATGTAGGTGATGAAGCGCCAGACCTCGAAGCCGCGGATCGCCAGGCTGGGGATGAATCCGAAGTTCTCGGTGATGGGACCCAGCCGGCCGCCGTAGTCGCGCGTCAGCGTCTGCACGACGAAGACCGCGACGTTGGCGATCAGCAGGAGCTTGACGCCCGGGGTCATCCCCATGCCCCCGAAGGGTCCGGCGTCCATGGTGCGGTACGAGCGCATGGCGACTGTTCCTTCCCGGCGGTTCGCGCGGCCGGCGGCGCCCGGCCCACGCGCGCGAAAGATACAACACGGGGGGCGGTTCGGCACCGCAAATCCCGGCCTGCGGGGATCGGCCGGCGGCCGCCGACCTGTAGCCCACCCGCGGGCCGGCCCGGTAGACGGAGGAGGGAGCCCGGCGGCCCCCTCCTTCCGCGATCGCCGGATGCCCCGACAGGCGCCTTCAGCGGAAGATGGCGTCCATGGCCGCGGCCGCCTGCGCGTCCAGGCCCGGCATCCCGGCCGCTTTGGTCACGGTCTGCCCGTAGGTGGGATCCCAGGGCAGCGCCGCCGGGTCGACATGGTCGAGGTCCGGCTCGCCCGCGGGGTTGATCTCGTTGTACTTGTCGATGAAGGCGTTGGCGATGATCCCGTAGCCGTGGCTGTTGGGGTGGATGCCATCCAGCGAGAAGACCGTCGCCGCCGCAGCCTGCGCCACCGACATGCCCCCGCCGACCAGGAACAGGAAGTGCGTCCGCTGCTGATCCGTCGTCTCGTTGGCCAGCAGGTCGTTGGCGTCGACCAGGGCGACCGTGGCCAGGCCCGAGCCGTTGATCGTGTTGACCACCGTGGTGATCGTCTGGTTGAACACCGTCGTCGCCGTGGCCACCGAAGCGTACTCCTCGGTGTCCAGCGTGAAGTGGGCCGGGATCGGCGTCAGCGGATCGGCCGTCGCGATCCACGACAGCGCCGGGAAGCGCACGTACTGCACGTTCGCTTCCTCGAAGCCGCCCGGCCAGGGCTGGCCGATCTGCGAGGTCACGTAGAAGCTGAACGTCGCCTGCGGGACGAAGTACGGCGTGCTCGTCACGCTGGGGATGTTGGCCACAAGGATCGTCGGCTTCAGCCCGTTGTTGCGCTGGGCCAGGCCGCCGGCCAGCATGGCCAGCATGGCCGTGTAGTCGTTCGCGAACGCCAGGTGCCCGGGCGAGCCGGCGTTGCCGAAGCCCAGGGGCGGCTCGCCGCTAGTGGCCGGTCCCAGCACGTCGTTGTTGCCCAGCCACAGCGTGGTCAGGGCGCCACCCTTGGCCACGGCCTGGTAGAACTGCGAAGCCGACTGGAAGGTCACCGGCACGAAGCCGCCGGGGCCCGGATAGCCGGCGCTGACCGGAGCGTTGCCGAAGAACGTGGCCCGGTTGATGAAGTCGAAGAACGGGTTGGCGCCGCTGGCGCTGGTGGCCGAGTTGTGGGCGTTCATGCCGTCGTGCAGCGTCGCGCCCGGCACGCCCAGGTTGTGGTACTGCGTCGGTTGCGTCGCGGCCAGCAGCAGCGTCGACTGGACCTGCGTCGCCGGCGTGGTGCCCAGGACCGTGATGCCGCTGCCGTCGAAGTGGAGCACGCCGATGACGTTGGCGCCGACCAGGCCGCCGATGCCGGGCGTCTTGATCCACGGCTGCGTGAACTGCGTCTGGGACAGGCCGAACTGCGTGGCGATCAGGTTCGGGAAGCTGTACATCTGGCCGGTCTGCATCAGGCCGCCGTCCATGAACCCGGCCGTCAGGCTGTTGCCCACGGACACGAAGCGCGCGCCGGCGTCCTCGGTCCCGGGCGCGTTGATCTGCGTGGACGGGTCATCCGGCGCTTCCAGCGAGCACCCGCCGAAGGACAGCAACGTGCCCAGCAGCAGGAGGCCGGGCAGCGTCTTCATCAGCTTGGAATCGTTCTTCATCGCCTGCACCTCCTCCTAGAAGTTGTAGCGGAGGCCGACCCCGAACAGGTTGGCCAGCGACTTGTACGAGCCGAACGGGTAGTCGCTCTTGCCATCAGCGGTATAGTGCCGCAGGGGTTCGCCGTTCACGACGTTCGTGCGCTCGGTTCCGACGACCACCATGTAGCTGGCGCTCAGGTCCCAGTTGCCGTGCAGGTAGCGCACGCCGAACGAGTAGTCGTTGCGGTCGCTGTCCGGCAGCAGGGGGCTGACCGAGATCAGCGGCTGCGGCGTCTTGTCGTGCACGTAGCCGGCCATCAGGCTGACGTTGTCGGTGGCCCAGTACTCGCCGCCGAAGCGCACCTGCCAGGAATCCTCGTAGCCGAAGTAGATCGACTGGTCCAGCGCGTCGGTGTCGAAGTCCAGCGCCAGCTTCTCGAAGGCGCTCCAGCCGAAGCGGACGTAGTTGCCTTCCACGCGCAGCCGCTCGCTGGCCTGGTAGGCCACGCCCAGCGACATGATCGACGGCAGGTTCAATTCGCTGGACAGCAGCTGCTCGCTGCCGCCCAGTCCGGCCAGCAGCGTGGCGGCCCAGGTTTCGCCCAGGGCCTGCACGTTGGTCAGCGTCGCGGTGCGGTCCTCGAATTCCATCGTCTTCTCGAAGTGGTACATCGCGCCGAACGACCATTCGGGCGTCGGCCGGTACATGACGCCGAAGGTCGGCGTCAGGTTGATCTCGCTGCGCCCCTCGATTTCGGTCTCCAGCGCGTTGGTGCCGAACTGCGGCTCGGGCGAGTACTTCTTCAGCGACAGGTGCTGGCTGGCGATGTCCACGCCGATCGCCACGGCCAGGCCCTCGGCCGCCATGTAGCTGACCGCCGGCGTCACGTAGATCGTCTCGATGGCCACGTCGTGGCTGATGCGACGGCCGACCCAGTCGGCGCCGTCCTTCCACTCGACGCCCAGGCCGAACGGGGCGTAGAGGCCCACGCCCCAGGCCAGCTTCTCGGACGTGCTGTTGGTGTAGGCGGTGCCCGGCACCAGGTAGACGCGGTCGGCCGATTCGCCCGTCTGCAGCGCGTCGCCCTGGGACAGGTGGCCGGCGAACTTGAACTGCGGCGCCACGCCGATGAAGTTCAGGTCCAGGCCGCGGCCGTTCTGGAAGGACAGACCGGCCGCATTGTAGAACAGGGCCGAGCCGTCGTCGGCCGTCGCGGTGAACGCGCAGCCGAGGGCCGTGGCCCGCGAGCCGGCTTCGTAGATGCTGAAACCGGACGCCCGGGCCTGCCCGGCGACCGCCAGCAGCGCCGCGGCGGGCAGCAGCCCCGCGGCCAGGGCCCGCGTCAGGATCCTCTTGCGCATGACGTCTCCTCATACAGGGGAACGGGGAACGACCGGCGCGGCCCGTGAAACGCCCGTCCCGTAAAACGGGACGGACAAAGGCCTGTTTGGCGCGCCGGGCCGCTTGGAGGTGACCGCTTCGGACCGTACCATAGTGGTCCGGTAGGGACAAAGCGGTTTTCAAGCGGCAGCAGTCGGCTTCCCGGCGGCTGAGAGACAGGACACGGCCACAGCGGAGGCGACCCACGCGTGATCGTCGATGACGGGCAGACATTGGCTGCGGTGGAGGGCGCCGTCGCCGCCGGGGGCGCGGCGGTGCTGTGCCCGCTGGCCGCGTCCCCGGCGGCGGCGACCGATCGCCTGGTCATCGCCCTGTGGCAGGCGGCCGCGATGTCCGGCACGCCCCAGCGCGTGGCTGCGGATACCGGCGGTCCGCTGGCAGCCGGCGCGTGGGCCGAGGTCGTGGTCGCCGCCGAGGCGGGCGTGTCCCCGTACGCGGCGCTGCGCGAGGTGACCGGCAGCGGCGTGGTGCTGACCGGTCCGGTTGCCTGCCTGACGCTGGGCGGCGGCTCGCTGCGGGGCCAGCACGGCCGCCGCTGGCAGGCCGCCCGCGGGAACCTGCACCTGAGCGTGGCGGTGCCGTGCGACCTGGACGCGGTGACCTGCGCGCCGTCGCTGCCGATGCTGGCCGCCGTGGCTCTCTGTGACGCGGTCGAGGACCTGATCGGCGCCGCGCAGGCGCATGCCGCCGGCCTGGGAATCAAGTGGGTCAACGACGTGGTGCTGGCCGGCGGCAAGGCCGGCGGGGTGCTGACGTCCCTGCGTACGCGCGGGACGCGTGTGGAGGTTTACTTCGCCGGGTTGGCCCTGAACCTGGCCCGGGCCCCGGACCTCGGGGCCGACGCGTTTGCGCTGCCGGCCAGCGCGCTGGCCGCGAGCGGCGCCGGTGCGCCACTCGGTCGTGCGACCGCAGCGGTGCTCGCCCGGCTGCGCCGCCGCCTGGACGAGGTGGCCACCGACGGTGTCGACGGCCTGGTGGAAGCGTACCGTTCGCGGTCCCTGGTCCTCGGCCGCGAGGTCGAGGTGTGGCCCGATGGCGTGCGCGAGGCCCTCGTCGCCGATCCCCTGGTGCCGTTGCCGCCGCCAGAGCGACGCGGGACGGTGGTCGCGATCCGGCCGGACCTCTCCCTCCGGCTGGCAGGCCAGGAGCGGCTCGTGACGGCCGGCTGTCTGCGCCTGGCCGGCGGTCCGGGCGACCGCGGGCCGACCCGCTAAGTCGGGCCCCGGCCTGCGTCTCCGCGGTAAAGCCGGGCATTTTCCTGCCGATTCCTCCGTTGCAAGGACCGCGGTTCCGCGGGCCCGGGAGTGCCCGGGCCGCGGAACCCAACGCCCCGGAGGCCCGATCGGATGCTCGGCGGCATGGCCAACCACGACCTGCGGATCGCGCGGCTGCTGGCCAGCCGCGCCGCTCCCGGCAACCTCGCCTACACGGCGTGTTCGCTGCTGGTGGGGGCGTTGATCGCCGTCTGGCGCGAACACCTGTGGGCGTGGGCCCTGCTGACGGTCGTCACGGCGGCGCTCGGCCTGCGCCGGCGTGCCCTGTGCCGCCGCTTCGAGTCGCGCTACCCGCGGGACCCGGCGCGCTGGGAACGCGACTTCCGGCTGGCGAGCCTCGGCCTCGCAGGCAGCTGGGCGGCGCTGGTCGTGCTGGTGACGATGCACTACGGCGTCGGCGCGGAGCTGGTGCTGGTCCTGCTGGTCACGACCGGACTGGGCGGGGGCGTCATCAGCGCGCTGAGCGCCGACCTGGCCCTGGCCGTGCCGGTCCTGGCGACGATCCTGGGCCTGCCCGCGCTGGCGACCCTGACGCTGCCGTCCCCGCAGGACCTGCAGCTGTCGGTGATGCTGGTGGTCTACCTGGCTTACTGCGTGTCGCAGGCCCGTATCCAGAGCCGCCAGCTGCGCGCTGAGGCGGCCGCGGCCGAGCTGCTTGAGTCGCGCTCGAGGGAACTGGCCGTCGCCAAGCACCAGGCCGAGTCGGCGAACGAGGCCAAGAGCCTCTTCCTGGCAAACATGAGCCACGAGATCCGCACGCCGATCAACGGGCTGCTGGGCATGACCGAGCTGGCGATGGCCACCGGCGTCACGCCCGAGCAGCGCGAGTACCTGGAGCTGGCCCGCCATTCGGGCCGCAACCTGCTGGCGCTGGTCAATGATGTGCTGGACTACTCGCGCATCGAGGCCGGGCACCTGCAGCTCGATGCCCAGGACACCGACCTGCGCGCCCTCGTCGGCCGCACCGTCGATGCCCTGATCATCGGCAACGCCGGCCTGCACGTGCCTGTCACCTGGAGGGTCGACGACTCGGTGCCCGAGGCCTGCTCGCTGGATCCCCTGCGCCTGAGGCAGGTGTTGACCAACCTGCTGGGCAACGCCATCAAGTTCACGCGCACCGGTCGCATCGAGGTGACGTTGCGCGGCGAGCCGCGCGACGAGACCTCGCACTGGCTCGTGGGCGAGGTCACGGACACCGGGATCGGGATCGCGCCCGACAAGCTCGACGCGATCTTCGGCACTTTCTCGCAGGCCGACAGCTCGTTCGCCCGCGAGTTCGGCGGCGCCGGCCTGGGCCTGGCGATCACCCGCCAGCTGGTGGAGCTGATGGGCGGCGACATCGGCGTGCGCAGCACGCCCGGACAGGGCAGCACCTTCACGTTCCGCATCGTCGCGGCCGCGGCCCGGGCACGCGAGGTGGCACCCGGCGTACAGGGAACGGATGCCGGCGCTCGGGGTGCCGTGCCGAGCCTGGACGTCCTGGTCGTCGAGGACAACATCGTGAACAGCCGCTTCGTCGAGAAGCTGCTGGAGCGTCGCGGCCACCGCGTGAGCGTGGCGGCGAACGGACGCCTGGGCGTGGAGGCCAGCGCGGAGCGCGCCTGGGACCTGATCCTGATGGACGTGCAGATGCCGGAGATGGATGGCCTGGCGGCCACGCGCGCCATCCGCCGCCGCGAGGAAGACGGCCAGACTCACGTGCCGATCGTCGCCTTGACCGCGCATGCCTCCACGGAGGATCGGCAGCGCTGCCTTGCCGCCGGCATGGACGACTACCTCACCAAGCCCCTGCGCGTGCCGTTGCTCGACGCCATCCTCGAGCAGCTGGCCGGGCGCAAGGACGGCGTTCCCGCCTGATGACGGATCGGCCGGCCGGCCGGCGGGAACCGCACACACCTGAACGCGGTTCACGCGAAGATGCGCCCCGCCGCCGGACCTGCCCGCTGGATCATCTCGACGCTCCTGGCCGTCGCCGTGCTGGCGTGTCTCCTGTCGGCCGCCGAGCGCTGGCTGTGGCGCACCGACGGCACGGAGCCCCGGCTTCCTGGCGCAGCGCCCGGGGCGTGGCTGGACCTTCTGCCGCCGCCGCGTGAGGTCGAGGCGACCGCGCCGCCGCCGGTCGCGATCCGGATACCGCGACGGGAGCCCGAACCGGCCGAACCGCCTTGGTGGGAGTGGGCCTGGCGGGCGCGCGCCGGCCGGCAGGCGGAAGGTGAACGCGTCGCACCGGTGCACGCCGCGCCCGATTCGACGCCCCTGCTGCTGGCCCGGTTGGGCGTCGAGCCGGGGCTGCTGGCACGGACGCGCCCGGACAGCGTGCTGGCCGCACGCCTGGCCTGGCTGACGCTGCGCGAGGGTTTCCTGCCTGCCGAGGTGCGGCCGCTGCTGCGTTCACTGGGGCGCGCCGAGGCGTACCGCGCCGTGGCCGCGCAGGCCGCCAGCCTCTACGACGAGTTCCTGGACCAGGAGATCATCACCCCGGACTGATTGCCGCGGTTGCCGTCCCGCGGTTGCGCAATCGCACCCCTGCTGCTTTAATCTGACCATCGACGTAGAAGATCGGTCCCCGGGTCGGCGACGGCCCTGCAGCGAGAGGGCGGCAGCGATGTTTCGCGTGACGAGGGCCGAGGAACAGGCCGTGCGCCTGGTGATGCGCATGGCGCATCTGGGGGGACAGGTGACCCTCGGCGACTTGGCGCAGGCCGAGAACCTGCCGGAGCCGACGGTGGCCAAGCTGCTGGGCATGCTGCGCCGGGGTGGTGTCGTGGACGCGCTGCGGGGCCGCTACGGTGGGTACGTCCTAGCCGCGGAGCCGGGGGCCATCTCCGCCGCGCAGATCATCTACTCGGTCAGCGGCGATCCCGTGGCCGGCTTTCCCTGCGGCGACAGTTCCGACTCGCCCGACTGCCCGCGCAACAACAACTGCGGGCTGCGTCCGGTGTGGCAGCACCTCGAAGGCCGGTTGACCGAGGTGCTGAAGCAGACCACGGTGGCCGACCTGTTGAAGAGGGAAGACGTCGCCCTGCAGGACCTCAACCGCCTCTGGCCACTGAACGGGGAATAGCGCCGCATGTTCGCGATCGGGTGGCAGGAGGACGGCACGGTGCGCCTGGAAGGGCGCCTCGACGCGGCCAGCGCGCCGCGGGCACGCGAGTTCCTGGCAGGGGTGCAGGGCCGAACGCGGTTGGATTTTGCACGGCTCGACTACATCGCCAGCGCCGGGTTGGGCATCCTGGTCGCCGTGCAGCGCCGCCTGCGCGACGGCGGCGGCGGTTTGGTGCTGGCCGGACTCAGTCCGCACCTGCGCGAGGTGCTGGGGCTGGCCGGATTCGAGGGCATCTTTGAATTCGAGTGACGCATGCAGCCGCTGACGCTCGCCGCGCGCGTGGCCGTCGCCTGCCTGCCCGTCCTGGTCTTCCTCACGACCCTCGTCATCCTGGATACCTTCCGCCTGGTCCGCCGGCGCCGCGTCGCGGCCGCGCTCTTGGTAGGCGGCGTCACGGCCCTGGCCACGTACTTCCTCAACACCTGGATCCTGGGGCTGACCGGGCTGGAGTCCTGGCGCTACGCGGTGCTGGTGGCGCCGGTCGTCGAGGAGGCGGCCAAGGGCGCCTGGGTGGCCTGGCTCGTGGCCACGCGCCGCGCGGCCTTCCTGGTGGACACGGCCATCCTGGGCTTCGCCACGGGGGCGGGCTTCGCCATCGTCGAGAACGCCTACTACCTGAGCCAGCTGCCGGATGCGCCGCTGCTGGTATGGGCGATCCGCGGGTTGGGCACGGCGATCATGCACGGTGGTGTCACGGCCCTGCTGGGGCTGATGCTGCAGGCGTTCGGGGAGAAGCGGGGCGCCGGTTCGGGTCGGCCGTGGCTGGGGGCGCTGCTGGTGGCGGCCCTTCTGCACGGGCTGTTCAACCGCTTCATGGTGCAGCCTGTGGTCGCCACCGCCCTGACGCTCCTGATCCTGCCGGGGGCCCTGCTCGTGGCCTGGCGCGCGGGCGAGCGCAGGCTGCGCAACTGGCTGGGCCGCGGCTTCGACCTGGACAGCGAATTGCTGGGCCTCATCCGTGACGGCCACGTCACTGCGACGCCGGTCGGGCGCTACCTGCAGTCGCTGCGCGAGAGCTTCCGGCCCGATATCGTTGCCGACCTGCTCTGCCTGCTACGCCTGCAGTGCGAACTCAGCCTGCGGGCGAAGGGCACCCTCATGCTGCGCGAGCAGGGGTTCGAACCCGCGCCCGACCCGGAGTTGGCCGGGCGACTGGCCGAACTGCGCTGGCTGGAGAAGTCGGTGGGGCGCGCCGGCCTGCTGGCGCTGCGGCCCCTGACGCGCTGGCGCGGCACCGACACCTGGCAGCGGCACCTGCTGGCGGAGCAGGCCGGCAGGTGAACCGCCCGGTCGGGTGGCGCGCGGGGTTCAGGCGGGCGGCGCGGCGGGCGAGGCGTCGCAGACCAACCGGTAGCCGACGCCGTGGACGGTCAGGATATGGCGCGGGCGCGCCGGGTCCTCCTCGACGATCTTGCGCAGCGACAGGATGAAGTTGTCGACCGTGCGCATCGTCGGGTAGGCATCGAAGCCCCAGACGCGATCCAGGATCGTCTGGCGGTCCACCGGCTCGCCCTGCTGCTCGCAGAGCAGGCGAAGGATCATCGCCTCCTTTTCCTTGAGCTCCACGGTTCCGTCCGGCGTCGCCGCCTCGTAGGTGCGGAGATTGACCTCCGCCCGCCCGATGCGGACGATAGCGGGCACGTCCTGCGCGCGCAGCCAGTCCTGGCGACGGAAGATCGACTTGATGCGCGCGAGCAGTTCCTGGAGGTCGAACGGCTTGGTGATGTAGTCGTCACCGCCCTCGTCCAGCCCGCGGATGCGGTCCTGTCCGGCGCCGCGGGCGGTCAGGAACAGGATCGGCACGCGGTCCCCGGCCCGGCGCACATGGGCGCAGAAGGCGAAGCCGTCCATGCCCGGCAGCATCACGTCCAGCAGGATGAGGTCCACGCCGCCGCGGTTCCAGGCGGTCAAGCCGTCCTCGGCGCTGGCGGCCAGGACCGGCTCATAGCCTTCCAGTTCAAGGTTGATGCCCAGCCCGTCGGCCAGGTGCGCGTCGTCCTCGACGACCAGGATGCGGCGCTTCATCGCAGTCCTTTCAGGCTGTCGCCGGGGCGGCCGGCAGGGTCAAGGTGAAGGTGCAGCCCCGGCCTTCCTCGCTCTGCAGCGTGACCTTGCCGCCAACGCTCTCGATGTTCCGGCGCACGAGGTAGAGGCCCAGACCGGTGCCGCCATGCCGCTGGTTGCCGGTCGTGCTATAGAAGCACTCGAAGACCCGCTCCTGCAACTTCCGGGGGATGCCCGGCCCGTTGTCCGCGACCACCACGCGGTGGTGGCGCCTGCCACTCTCGATGGTCACGGTCACGTGCACGGGAGCGGGGCTGTGCCTGACGGCGTTGACCAGCAGGTTCCGCAGCGCCAGCGCCAGGTACAGGCGCTGGCCCATGATCGCCGCGCCGGGTTCGCCGACCAGGTCGAAGCGGCTGCCGTGGTCCATCGCGAGCGGTCGCAGCCCGTCGAGCACCGTCTGCGACTCGCGGTAGAGGTCCAGGCGCTCGCGGGGGCCGACGGCAAATGTGTCGTCCGCGCTCATGGCCAGCATGTCGTCGACCAGGTTCTCCAGCCGCACCACGTCCGTGACCATGCGCTTGTGGATGCGGCCGCGCGCCTCGTCGGGCAGACCTTCGCGGGCCAACGTCTCGGTGTAGAGACGCAGGCTGGCCAGCGGCGTCTTGAACTCGTGGGTGGCGCCGGCCAGGAACAGTTCCCGGGCCTGCTTGAAGCGCTCGGCATTGCGCCAGGAGACGGCCAGGATGGTCGAGCCGGACATCAGCAGCAGCAGGAAGAACCCGCCCTCGTAGAGGAACATGTTGCGGCGGCGGCGGCCCTCGTCCTCGATCTCCGCCACGATGCGCGGGTCGATCTCGGTCTCGATCCCGTGCGGCGTACGGCGGAAGACCAGGTGGGGGAACGAGGGGCCGAGCCAGCGCTCCGGATCGGCGCGGACCTCCGCGTCGGTGCGCACGAGGAAGGCGGCGTGGAGGCGGTCGTTGGCCATCTTCTGCAGGCTGTGCTCGACGTACAGCCGTCCCTCGACCGTCAGGTAATAGATCCACCAGATGCCGAGCGCGCAGATCAGCGCCACCAGCACGCCGTAGATGAAACCCATGCGGCTGCGCATGGCGCCCTCCTTTCTTCCGGTCGCGCCGCGGCGGCATGCAAAAAGGCCCGGCCGAGGCCGGGCCTTTTCTATGTGGTAGCGGGGACCCACTGCGAAGTCCAACAGAGAAATCGCCCGCGCGAAATCGAGGTCATTCCGTTGGCCTTTACGGGCCAGGGGGCGACCATGGTGCTCGCGGGGGTGGCCAGGGGGGGCGGTGTGTGCATCATCGATCCAGCCCCTTCCACGGTTCCCCGGGCAACTTCGAGATCAATTCGTCGTGAACCCGTTCCGCCGCGGCCGGGTCGTGGGTGACGTCGGCCGGGGCGATTGGCGGTATCCACGGGAAAGATGGCCTGAGCCCCTTCAAATGTCGATCTCCAACTCCACATTGAGTTTGACTCGCCAACGGTCATCGATCCCGGTTTCCGCCGGTCCTCCGGAAAGCAGCGGGATGACGCGGGGGTTCCGGCCCCCGAGCCAGTCCGCCAGTGGGGCGACGAGCTTGCCGCGGGGCGACCGCGTCGAGCAGGTACCCCAGACGCTGGACTTCCGAAAGGTTCACCAGGTGGGCGATCCCGACCGAGGCCCAGCCGCGAGGCGCTCTGCAATCCCACTGAGGGCGGCCGCGATGTTGTTCCCCTACAATTAAGATATCAAATATGGACAATGTTATCCGATTATATTCTGGACGAGGATGTCCGAAGAACCTAGTTTCGCACCGGAAATGTTACATGGTCTCCGAAATCAGGAGGTTCCAGACGATGCGGAAGCTGTTTTTCGTCCTCGCGATCGCTGTCGCGGGCAGCTTTGCGACCCTGCCGGCGGCGGCAGCCGACTGCGTCGGCTGCCACTCCACCGTAACGCCCGGCGCCGTCGCCGACTGGAAGCTCAGCCGGCACGCCGCCAACGACATCACCTGCGACGCCTGCCACGGCGATGCGCACGTGTCGGCGACCGACGTCGCATTGGTGAAGATGCCCACACCCTCTACTTGCGGCGTATGCCACGCCGACCAGGTCACGCAGTTCAACAAAGGCAAGCACGCGTTGTCGTGGGCATCGTACAAGGCGATGCCGACCACGCACCAGCTGCCGATGGCCATGCGCGACGGCATGAAGGGCTGCGGCGGCTGCCATAAGATTGGCAACAAAAGCGAGTCCGAGATCGCCGAACTGCGCGCAATGGGCACGACGCACGGCAATGCGTCATGCGACGCATGCCACACGCGCCACACGTTCTCCGTGAAGGAAGCGCGCCAGCCGCAGGCCTGCCAAACCTGCCACATGGGCTTCGACCACCCGCAGTGGGAGATGTACTCGTCGTCGAAGCACGGTGTGCGCTACCTGCTGAAGCAGAACGGCACGCTGCCGGAGGGCACGCCCGCGCCCACCTGCCAGGATTGCCACATGGCAGACGGCAACCACGAGGTGCGCACGGCCTGGGGCTTCCTGGCCGTACGCCTGCCGCTTTCTGAAGACCCGCAGTGGAAGGCCGACCAGATCACGATCCTGCAGGCGCTCGGCGTGCTGGACCTTGCCGGCAACCCGACCGGCCGCCTGGACGTCGTCAAGGCCGCCGACGTGGCGCGGCTTGACCAGGCCTCGTTCGATCGCGAACGCAACGGCATGCTCGATGTCTGCGGCAAGTGCCATTCCTCGCAGTTCGCCGCCGAGCAGATGAAGCACGGTGACGACATGATCCGCGAGGCCGACCACCTGCTGGCAGAAGCCATCCGCGAGATCGCCGGCCTCTACAAGGACGGGCTGCTGCCCAAGCCGGCAGCGTACGCGGAGCCGTTCCCCGACCTGCTTACCTTCCACGATGCGCCGACGTCCATCGAGCAGAAGCTCTTCGTCATGCATCTCGAGCACCGCATGCGCGCCTTCCAGGGCACGTTCCACGGCAATCCCGATTACGCATTGTGGTACGGCTGGAGCGAGATGAAGCGCGACCTGCAAGAGATACGCGAGGAGGCTGCGCGGCTGCGCGGCAAGGACTAGCCGAAGTCACCCACAGTGCGCAACGTGCAGGAAGCCGTCGCAGTTGTCACGACTGCGGCGGCTTCCATTGAGGCGGGCATGAAGATCCGGACGTTGGTGCAATGCTGTGTGATCGGGGCGTGCGTGTCGCCCCGCCCATTCTGGTGCCGGAGGGGGGGGAAGCTGATTCGTTGGCCCCCTCGATGACGCCCGCTCCCTTCGATGCGGATCCGTCCCCGACTCGACAATGCCGTCCGATGTCCGTCTCTGGCTGGACGGTTTTCCGTCGAACCGCTTGGAACACGAACCGGCGAACACTTGCCAGTACCGCGCCTTGATTGCCCCGAACGGTACCACCGACACAGCATACATGCGCCTCCATGATAGATCGGTTCAGCGGCCGAATTCGACCCTGTTGAGTCCAAGATCGGCTACCAAAGTAGAGGTGCGTGGGTCCAGATGGGGTGACATGCTGCAATAAAATAACACACTCAATCAGTGGGGAATGTGGTATGGTCAGCTGACAGTTCGGAACCGGGGGGGAGGTGGTCCTGGGCCCATTTGGCGGCGGCCACCGATCTGGCGTGGCCGCATCGACAGCGAACTCTCCTTTGACCCGCCCCAAATAGCGACGCACATGAAAGTGGACTCCCCAATGCGTATCATCAGGAATCCAGGTCTTCGCGGCCCAATCAGGGCTCGGGGCAAACTCCCCGGCCATGTCACGCCGCAGCCGACACGGCTCGTGGCGATTCTCTTACTGGTGGTCGTCGTTGCTGTTGGAGCCGCCTCCAGTGCCCAAGCACAGGTCGTGGATTCGACGATGTGGACCACCAACGGCGAGATTCGAGCGCTGGCCAAGGGACCTGGCACAATCTACGTCGGCGGCACATTCGACCTCGCGGGGCCTGCGACCGGAGGCGGTACGCCGATCGAGGCGGGCACAGGAACTCTCCCGGCCGGCTTTCCCAAGGTGATGGGCTACGTCCATGCCGTGATACCGGACGGCGCTGGCGGCTGGTACATTGGTGGCGACTTCACTTCGGTGGGTGGCCTGCCGCGTCAGGCCCTGGCGCGCGTTAACGGCGATCTCACTGTTTCGCCCTGGCACCCGTGGCCCAATCCGGCCAATCCCACCCCCGTGGTCTGGGCTCTGGCAGCGGACAACAGCTACGTCTACGCCGGCGGCTCGTTCACCTCCATCGGAAGCGTCTATTCGCCGAACCTCGCCAAGGTCGATGCGAGCACCGGCGCGACCATTTCGTGGGGCGGTTGGAGCGACGGTCCCGTGCGCTGCCTGCTTCTGAACAGTTCGCTGCTCTATGTAGGCGGCTCGTTTTCGAACATCGCGGGGAGATTGCGGCCGCACCTCTGCGTCCTCGACGCGGGTACGGGCTCGACGACCGGTTGGGTGTGGGCCGGCGCCAACAATGACGTCCTGTCAATCACGCTGTCTGGATCGTCGCTCTACGTCGGCGGCCTGTTCACCAGCGCCGGCGGGCAGCCTCGCAACTACGTCGCCGAACTCGACGCGACGAGCGGCGCCGCCAGGTCATGGGCGCCCTCTGTCGGGGGCGGCTCACCGACCGCAGTGACCTCGCTCGCCACCGACGGCACCGCGGTCTACATCGGAGGCTCCTTCTCCTCGGTGAACGGTACGCCGACGAACTGCCTTGCCGCGGTCAGCACGGGCGGGACCCGGCTCTGGGGCGCGAACGCGACGGCGCAAGTCGACGGGCTGTGCCTGAACGGTTCGACGCTGTACGCGGGTGGACTGTTTCGCAGCATCGGTGGCCAGAGCCGCAATCACGTCGCGGCACTCAACACGGCGACGGGCCTGGCCACGACATGGAATCCGTCCTCTGGCGGTCGCGTGCAGGCGCTGGCCGCGAGCGGCTCGCGCGTGTATGCGGGGGGCGAATTCACCACCATGAATGCGGTCACGCGCAATAGCATTGCTGCGTTCGACTCCACGACGGGCGTGGTCACGAACTGGAACCCGGGTGGTGTCTCCTCGTGGGTGTACGCCATGGCCGTGCGCGACTCGACGCTCTTTGTCGGCGGAAATTTCACAAGCATGGGTGGTCAGGCGCGCAGAAATCTCGCTGCCTTGAACACCAGGACCGGGCTCGCGACTTCGCTATCCACTTCATTCTCCTCCAATAGCTTGGTCAAAGCCCTGGCACTGAGCGGATCCACGTTGTACTTCGGCGGTGGATTCACGACCGTGGGCGGCCAGACACGCAACAACGCGGCTGCTGTGAACGTGGACACTGGCGTACCCACCGCCTGGAATCCCGACATTCCAGACGGACAAGTGAATGCGGTGCAAGTGAGTAATGGCCAAGTCTACCTCGGCGGCGACTTCACGACGGCCGGCGGCGTAGCCCGCAGTCGTCTCGCCAATGTCGACGCGACAACAGGGGTCCTCGGCACCTGGAATCCGAGCGCAGGTGGCAGTTACCCTGTTGTGTACGCGCTCACCATCGCGGACCACTCCATCTACATCGGCGGCTCCTTCTCAGACGTTGGCGGGGTGCCGCGGGTCGGGCTCGCGAAAGTCGACGACGCCTCCGGCGTGGTGGACGCATGGAATGCGGGCGAGCCCAACTACAGCTCTTACACATCGATCGCAGTCGACGGCCTGGTCTACGCGTGCGGGGGCTGGCGAGGAGCCAGGGCGTTCTCGCCGACGTCCGGGGTGGGCACCGGATGGTCTGTGCCCGTGGCTACCTTGAGGGGGCTAAGCTATTGGCTTGGCCCGATTATGGCCGACGGTAGCTCCATCCTGGTGGCCGGAAACATTCTCGGTATGGGCTCTCAACCCTGCGGACCCCTCGCGAGAATCAGCGCGCCCACCTACGTTGCCGCCGCTCCGCACACCGAGCCGGATTTCTCCTCGACCTTGCGGGCGTGGCCCAATCCGTTCACGAGCCAGGTCTCGCTGAGCTTTTCGCTGCCGACGCCCACGATGCTTCGGATGGACGTGATGGATGTCATGGGACGCCGGGTGTGGACGTCGGGCGAGCGGGAGTTTTCCGAAGGAGAGCAGACAGTCAGTTGGGTGCCCCGCGCGCAGGGGCATGCCGTGGGAGCCGGCATGTACTTCGTGCGCCTTCGCGGCGGGGATGTTGACCTCACGCGTTCCGTGCTTTTGATACGCTGAGATTGTCGGGGCACCGGTGCCGCCGCTTCGCGGCACCGTTGCCGGGAGCGGTTAAGCCTGCGCAGCGTCAAATTCGACGTAGCCGGGCGGCGGATTGGCGCCCTGGAAGACGTTGCCGTTGTTGCCCCGGCCATCGCACCGTCGATGGACCACACCTTTGAGCACCGAACAGGGTGTTCCTGCAGACAGATACGGGGGACATCATCGATCCGCTGCCGACGGCCACCGGCGCGCGCGGACAATAGGACAGACCCGAACCGTTCGCGATGTACCCACCGACGCATCGCATTTTCGCGGTTCCTGCCCGGTCGGCCACCGGACCCCGCCGCCCGTACAGGCCGGAGCCGGAAAAGCCAATCAATGAACTTCGCAATTATTGGGATATTTGTATCCAAATATCCACTTGACGCGCCTTCTGAGTCAACGCATGATCTCATGCGTTGATCGCTTGAGATGCATCCAATCGTGCCTCTAAGCCGAACCAAACCGTGTAAACGGGAGAAAGGATTTCCGAATGAGAATCAGGACCGACTTGTTCCCGCCCCTTCTCGCGATGGTACTGCTCAGCGCACTGAGTGGTTGCCGCGGCGGCGAAGCGGGCGCCGGCGGCGGCAGCAGCAACGGCGCCGCACCCGCGGTCAAGGTGACCGCCGCGGACCGCAAGGAAGCCCACGACCTGTTTATGACCCGCTGCGCGGCTTGCCACGGCCAGTTCGGGCGCGGCGATGGACCGGGCGCCGCGGGGCTGAACCCGAAGCCGCGCAACTACGCCGACACCGCCTGGCAGGCGACCGTCACCGACGAGCAGATCGAAAAGGCGATCGTCTACGGCGGTGCGGCCGTCGGCAAGAGCCCGCAGATGGTGGCTAATCCGGACCTGCAGGCGAAGCCCGGTGTCGTGGCCGCCCTGCGCGAAAAAGTTCGGTCGTTCGGCACCTAGGCGGCGATCACGTCGCTGCGCCCAGCGCCCGGAAACCCAGGAGGAAGGTATTCATGGCTCGTCTTCGCAACATTCCCCGCGTGGCCCTCACGCTGCTGGCCGTAGTGGCGGCCATAGTGGTCGTTGCATCCTGCAGCGACGGGCAGAAGAAGGCCGGCGTTGGCGCTTCGGCGGACCTCAAGGCGCTGATGCTGGCCCGCGGCCTGACTGAGGCGGACGTCACAGCCGCCCTCAAGACCTTCACGCCCACGGGCAAGAAGGACGAGTTCTACCTGTTCGCCTCGGGTGGCCACGGCGGCAACATGATCGTCATCGGCGTGCCGAGCATGCGCATCCTGAAGTACATCGGCGTGTTCACGCCCGAGCCGTGGCAGGGCTACGGCTACGACCAGGAAACGCGCGACATCCTCGAGGCCGGCTCTCCCCCGGGCAATATGTTGACCTGGGGCGACATGCACCACCCGGCGTTCAGCGAAACGAACGCGGACTACGACGGCCAGTTCATCTTCGCCAACGACAAGGCCAATGCACGCCTGGCTGTGATCGACCTGCGCGATTTCGCCACCAAGCAGATTGTGCAGAGCGGCCTGATCATGAATGACCACGGCGGTACGTTCGTGACGCCGAACACGGAGTACGTAATCGAGACCGCCCAGATGGCGGCGCCGCTGGGTGGTGGGTACGCCCCTCTCTCGGAGTACAACGACAAGTATCGCGGGGCGCAGATCTATTGGAAGTTCGACCGCGCCAAGGGACGCATCATCAAGGAACAATCCTGGGCGATCGAGTTGCCACCCTACATGCAGGATCTGGCCGACGCCGGCAAGGGCGCCAGCGACGGCTGGGCGTTCTGCAACTCGGTGAATACCGAGCGTGCTGTCGGCGACCTGCAGGGAGGCAAGCCGCCCCTGGAGTCGGGCGCCTCGCAGAACGACATGGACTTCCTGCACGTGATCAATTGGCGAAAAGCTGAGGCCGTTGCAGCCGCGGGCAAGACGAAGACTATTGCCGGCATGCGGGTGATTACGCTCGAAACGGCCATTGCCGAGGGCCTGCTGGCGTTCATTCCCGAACCCAAGAGCCCACACGGCGTGGATATCGCACCCAACGGCACGGATATCGTCGTGTCCGGCAAGCTCGACACGCACGCCACGGTCTATGACTTCAACAAGATCATGGCGCTGATGGAGGCGAAGACGTACGAAGGCGTCGATGCCTACGGCGTGCCCATCCTTCCGTTCCGCGACACGATCCGCGGCCAGGTCGAGATCGGGCTGGGACCCCTGCACACGCAGTTCGACGACAAGGGTTTCTGCTACACGTCGATCTTTCTGGAATCCAAGGTCGCGAAGTGGTCCTTGGCCGATCTGACGTTGATCGACAAGGCCTCGGTGCACTACAACATCGGCCACCTGTCGGCGGCCGAAGGCGACGCCCTGCATCCGAAGGGCCGGTATCTGATCGCCATGAACAAGTGGGCAATCGACCGCTTCAACGGCGTCGGGCCCCTGTTGCCGCAGAACTTCCAGCTGATCGACATTTCCGGCGACAAGATGGAAGTCATCTACGACATGCCGTTGCCCCTTGGTGAGCCGCACTACGCGCAGATGATCAGCGCGGACAAGATCAAGACCATAGACATGTACTCGCCGGTGGGCACCAATCCCGTGACGATGAGTCCAGACCCCCACGCCACGGTTACCGAGGAGGATGTGCGTATCGAGCGCAAGTCCGATGGCGTGCATGTGTACATGACGTTGGTGCGCAGTCACCTGAACCCCGACATCATCGAGGTCAAGAAGGGCGACCGCGTGCACATCCATGCCACGAGCCTGGAGCAGGCGCTCGACGCCACGCACGGGTTCTGCATCGACATGTACAACGTCAACCTCAGCATCGAGCCGGGCAAGGTCTGCAACGTGTCGTTCACGGCCGACCGTGCCGGCGTGTTCCCGTACTACTGCACCGAGTTCTGCTCGGCGCTCCACCTGGAGATGGCCGGCTACCTGCTGGTCAAGCCGAACTGACGACCGGTTCGTCTGTTCATCCCGGCGGTTCGCCGGCGCAGCACGCGCCGGCGGGCCGCGGAAAGCCGAAGGCGAATTGGGCAACGGCGGGCGGCAGGTTGATCGGTCGGGATCGGGTCCGGCTTGCGGCAGGCGGGCGTCGGTTGCCAGCGCATGGCTGGCGCTCGTCCTGGCTTCCGCGACTCTGGCCGACGACCTGCCGCGCCCGCCCGTCGTGACACCTCCGGCGCGACCGGAGGGTGGTCGCGAGGTGGCGGCGGGTTCGTCGCTTCGTGAAGCTGTCTCGGCGGCTCCGGACGGCGCCGTGCTCCTGCTCGGGCCCGGCGTGCACCTGGGGCCGCTACGGGTGGACAAACCGTTGACCATCTGGGGCTCGCGCGAGGCGATCATCCGCTCGGACGGACGCGGCACGACGGTCGAAGTGACGGCGCCGCGGGTCCGTCTGCTGGGTTTCTCCGTCGAGGGCAGCGGCCGGCGCTTTGAAGACACCGACGCCGCCGTGCACGTCCGCGGCGACGATGCGGTTGTCGACGGGTTGCGCGTGACGGGCGCCCTGTTCGGAATCGCGGCCAGCGGCGTTCACCGAGCGCGCATCACCGGCAACGAGATCCTGGGCTCCGGGCTGCGCGACTTTGGGATGCGCGGCGACGCGATCCGCCTGTGGGAGGTGCGCGAGTCCGCGGTCGAGCGCAACCATGTGGTGGATGCGCGCGACCTCGTCGTGTGGTACTCGCCGGGCAACGAGTTCAATGACAACTTCGTCGAAGGTGGCCGCTACGGAACGCACTTCATGTACAGCAGCCGCAATCATGTCCGGGGCAACACCTACCTGCGGAACCTGGTGGGAGTGTTCGTGATGTACTGCGACAACGTCGAGGTCACCGGCAATCTGGTTGCCGCGGCCGACCCGAACGACGGCATGGCTCTGGGGTTGAAGGAAGCCGGCAACGTGACAGTGCGCGGGAACCGCTTCGTCCGCTGCCCGACCGGTGTCTTCGTCGACACCTCGCCTATCCAGATCAGCCACATGAACCGCTTTGAGGACAATATCTTCGAATTCTGCGACACGGGCGTGATGTTTCACAGCAGCGAGAAGCAGAACGACTTCACGGGGAACGAATTCCACGGCTGTGCGGCGGCCGTGCGTGTGGACGGGCATGGCGACGCGACCCGCGTGCGCTGGCACGGCAACTATTTCGAGGACTACGCGGGGTTCGACCTCGACGGCGACGGCACCGGCGACGTGCCGCACGAGCCGCGCTCGCTGGCGAACCAGCTGACCAGCACGCGCGAAGCGTTCCGCTTCTTCCGCGGCACTCCGGCGCTCGGCCTACTCGACGTGGTCAGCCGCGTGTTGCCCGTGCTGGAGCCCAAGGTCCTGTTCACCGACGACGCGCCACGCCTGCGGCGCGCGCTTTCCGCCGGGGCGACGCGTGGACATTGAGTTGCAAAAGGTCACCCGGCGATTCGGGCGCGTGGCCGCGCTCGACAACCTTACGCTGTCCATCGTGGGCGGCAGCCGCGTGGCGCTGATCGGGCCCAACGGTTCGGGGAAGTCGACGCTGACACGTGTGCTCATGGGGCTGCTCGAGGCCGAGGGCGCCCTGTTACTGGACGGTCTGGACGCGTGCGGCCGGCGCGCCGAGCTGTCGCGGCGGATCGCCTACGTGCCGCAGGTGGCGCCTCAGTTGGGTGCGAGCGTGGGCGAGGTCGTGCGCTCGGTCGAGACCATCCGGCGCCTGCCGCCCGGCCGCGTGACAGACCTGGCCGGCCGTCTCGGCCTGGACGTCGCGGCCGTGGCCGCAAAGCCGTTCCGGGCGCTTTCCGGGGGCATGAAGCAGAAGCTGCTGATCGCGCTGGCGCTTGCCCCTGAGTCTTCGTTGTTGATCCTGGACGAGCCCACCGCGAGCCTGGACGCCGCGGCGAGGCAGGTCTTCTACGAACTGGTCGGCGAGTGCGCCGGCGCGGCGACCCTGTTGCTCTGCTCGCACCGCCTGGAGGAGGTGCGGCACCTGGTCGACCATGTGATCGGGCTGCACAACGGCCAGGTCGCTTTCGCTGGCCCGGTCGGCGACTACCTGGGCACGCGCAGCCATGGCGTCATCGAGGTCTACCTGGCCGGGTCGGCGCACGAGCCCTGGTTGCGGGCGCTGGGGTTTCGAGCGGGCGCCGGGCGAGGCTGGGCGCGCACCGTGGCGCACGAGGAGAAGCTGGCGCTGGTCCGCCAGCTGTCGGGCGTGCTGAAGGGCGATCTCGAGAACCTGGTAGTGCGGGACCTCGACCTGGTCGAGGACCCCGTCGCCGAGCCGCCCCGGGGCCGGGAGGGGATTGCATGAGTGTCCGTCGTCGCCGGTTGCTGCCAGTGGTCATCGTTGCGGGGATCACGGTCGCGGTCATTGCGGATTTCATCCGGCGTTCCGAGGCGTTGCCGCAGGGACCCGCCGACGTGGTCTGGGACCACACGCCGTGCGCCGAGTGCCGCATGTCGGTGAGTGAGCCCGCCTACGCCGCGCAGATGCAATTGAAGGACGGGCAGGTCCTGAACTTCGACGACCCCGGCTGCCTGTTCCGGTTCGCGGCCGGCAATGCCGTGCCGGTCCATGCGATCTATTACCGGCATCTTCGCGAGGAGCGCTGGCTGGCCGAGGCCGACGCGGCGTTCATTGAAGCCGGTCCGTCGCCGATGGGCTACGACCTGGGTGCCGTTGAGGCGGGTGCCCCGGGGGCGCAGGCTGCGGTGGCGGTGCGGGCATCGTGCGGCGCGCGCTCCGGCGCCACGGACGGGGAGGCGACCCATGCGCATTGACCGCGCGCGCACCTTGGCGCTGGCGCGCCTGGACCTCGGCGACGTGCTCCGTTCGCGCTGGCTCGTCTTCTGCCTGCTGCTGTATGGCGCGTTGGCAGTGCTGTTCCTGCTGGTCGGCCTGCGCGAGTCGACTGTGCTCGGGTTCACCGGCCTGGGGCGTGTGCTGCTGTCGATGAGCCACGCGCTGGTGCTGCTGCTGCCATTGCTGTCGCTGTCGGCAACGGCGCAGGTGATCAACCGCGCGCAGGACGACGGCACGCTCGAGCTCGTCTTCAGTCATCCCGTCACGCGCGACGAGTACTTCCTGGGCGTAACGTTCGTGCGCTACGGCGTGCTGCTGGTGCCGTTTGTCGCCCTGATGGCGCTGGTCGCGCTCATCGGCTGGCTGGGCCTGGGCAGTGCACCTGCCTGGGGCTTCCTGGGTCGGGGTCTCGTGGTGTGTTCGGCGCTGATCTGGGCCTTCACTGGCGGCGGCCTGGCCGTCTCGACCTTCGTGCGCAACCAGGCCAAGGCCGTGATGATCCTGCTGGGCATCTGGGTGGCGTCGGTGGCGCTGCTGGACTTCCTGCTCATCGGCGTGATGCTCCAGTGGCGCTTGAATCCGCAGAGCGTGTTCGTGCTGGCCGCTTTGAACCCCCGTCGAGGCCAGCCGCCTGGCGCTGCTCTCGTCGGCCGAGCCCACGTTGTCGGTGCTGGGGCCGGTCGGCTTCTACCTGTCCCACCAGGTTGGTGCCCAGTCGCTGCTGCTGCTGGGCGTGCTCTGGCCGGCCTTGCTGGGCACCGGCTGCTGGTGGTTGGCGCTGCGGCGGTTCCGGCGGCAGGACCTCACTTGATTCGCAGCCGGACCGGCGGTCCGGCCAGGAAGGATGCTGGACGATGAAGCGGATCCTGCGCGATTTCCAGACAGTACTCGGCGGTTCGTTGCGCGCGCGGCAACGCTGGCTGCTGGTGGCGCTGATAATCCCGCTTGGCTTCAGTTTCTTTTTCCCGCTCTGGCGCATCGCCATGCGCGCCCCGCAGTACCCGCGCGGGCTGCACATGGACATCTATGCCTACAAGCTGGATGGCGGGAACAACGGGCACGATGTGGCTGAGCTCAACGCGCTCAATCACTACATCGGCATGCACAAGCTCGAGCGCAGCACCGTGCCCGAGCTGGGCTGGATCCCGTTCGCCTTTGGTGCCCTGGCGCTGCTGACCCTGCGGGTGGCCGTGCTCGGGCGCGTGCGCGACCTGGTCGATCTGAGCGTGATGATCTCGTATATGACCTTGTTCTTCTTCGCGCGCTTCGTCCTCATGCTCTACCGGTACGGGCACGACCTGGACCCGACGGCGGCGCTTAAACTCAAGCCGTTCATGCCCGTGGTTATCGGCACCAAGCAGATTGCGAATTTCACGACGCAATCCTATCCTTTGGCCGGCACATTTCTCGTGGGGCTCTATGCCGCCGGCGTCATCTTCCTGACGGGGTGGTTCTTCCTGCGCGGCGCGCGCCCGGTCTCCGGAGCGGGAGAGGCGGGTGCCGGGGATTGCTGAACGGCATGGTCAACCTGACGACGCGTTACGCGCTGCACATCCTGGGCTATCTGGCCCGGAACGACGAGCCGCTCGTGCCGCACGAGCAGATCGCGCGCGAGATCGGCATCCCGGCCAACTACCTGTCGAAGATCCTCAACCAGCTCCGCAAGAGCGGATTCGTTGAGTCGCGCAAGGGCTGGGGCGGCGGCTCGCGCCTGCGGCCGGACGCTTTTGGCCGCCCTCTGATCGATGTCGTGCGCGTGTTCGAGGGCGACCGTTCCGAGGGTATCCCGGCCTGCATCTTCGGCTTGCCCGAGTGCGACGACGGCCACCCCTGCGCACTGCATGGCAGCTGGGTCGGGATTCGCGATGCGTTCAGTGCGATGCTGACGACGACCACGATAGGTGACCTCAAGTCGCGGCGGTTCGAGTCGGAGTCGTGCAAGCCGGGCGCTGCCGGCGCGTGCTCCGAGCCAGGAGTCTAGCCGCCCGGCCGAAACGCTGCTCGCCCGAAGTTTCCTTCGCCCATGTGCCTGTGTCCCGATTAGTCCATTCGGCGAGAGATTGTACCGTTCGGTGGAACCGACCACCGTTTCGTGACGGTCACCGAGGGCGCATCTGTGCATGCTGGGGCGATCCCGGCGGTCCTGAGCCATGGCCGCCGAGCCGTTCGATGCAAGGCTTCGACTTGGAGGCGCAGGGTGAGGATGTGAAGGGCGACAAGCCCGCTCTACCTGGCAGTACTTTGTCACACGGACAGTTGACGGCTTGGCGGCCAGTCCGGCGACTGAGGTGCGGCGCCAGAAAATAAAACCACCAATATCGGGTAGATCTGATACACTTTGCGGCAGGTCGTGTGCTTTTTCATTGCCAGGAGGTCCCGCATGTATCGCATGTTCGCCCACACCCTGCAGTTGGCCGCCGTGATCACCGTCCTTGCCGCCATCCCCGCCGCCGCGCTCGGCGAGTGCTGCATCGTCCCCGACAACGGTTTCGGCACCGCCACGCTGCCGCCCGAGAGCACGGTCGCCTCCACCTGTGTGTACCTGGGCAATACCGAGATCACCGACGGCCTGCCGGCCGGTACCACGATCCAGATTGCAGCCTCGATCGGCAATTTCACCAACGTGAACGAGTTGCCGGGCGGCTCGCTCGGCGGGACCGCGAGCGCGTGGGAAGGCCAGTGCGTGATGCAAATGACCGGTACCGGCGCGCTGTCGGGTTTCAACCGCTCGATCACCGTTCCCTTAAGCGGTTTCAATAACAACCTATTCATCTTCGCACCGCGCGCCGCGTTTGCGCCCGTGCAAACCGCCGTGGCGCTGTTCAACTGGCTGAACGGGCAGATCGTGGGTGTGGGCGATCCCGATTTCGACCTGCTGCGCATCGCCGGCGGTTACAATTACGGCATGCCTTCGCCGGGGCAGATCCAGCTGGTTTCGACCGGCAGCGGCTGGGCGGTGTCGGGCTATTTCGATATCACGCACCGTATCGACTTCATCGGTGCGCCCGGCGGCGCGTTGGCCGGCATGTCCGGCAGCAACACCCAGCAGCGGCGCTTCGAAATCTGCCCGGAGAACGCCGTCGCGCTCGAAGGGACCAGCTGGTCACGCGTGAAGGCGCTCTATCGTTGATATGGAGTGACCCATGTCAAGGCCGTCTTTATTCGGGGAGGCGGCCCTGTCATTGTGAGTCCAGCATGGGTGCGATCCTGGAGGTTCAAGTCCCATCTCCCTAGTCCGACCCGTCACGTGTGGGGCCGCCATACTTGCCGGTTCCGGAGATTGAACCTGTGGCGACTTCACCGCCCCGCCCGGGCGTGCTGCTACCGCCGCGACAACTCCCGCAAATGTTAGCTGATCTGGTCCAAGGTTGGGGGCAAGCGCACTTCTTGCGCAGGTAGTGCTCCTCGACGTCCATCAGCGCGTTGAACCGCACGCGAATGTCGTGGAGCAGGGGCTGGGGGTCCGCGCCCTCGAGAAGCGCCTGCAACTCTGCGAAGATCCCCTCCAGCTGGGAAACCGCCCAGGCCAAAGCCTTGTTCTCCTTCTGGAACACGTCGATGGGGTGGCCGGCGGGGACGTCCTTGTCCCCGCCATCGTCGATCGCGCCCCGCAGGGCCTGGGTATGGATGTCGCCGAGCTTCAGCGCTTCGTCGGCGGGAAGGCCCTCGTTGATGTGCTCCTGCTCGACCTTGACGACCTCCTCGTACTGGACCCTTCCCAGCAGCCGCACGAGCTGGGGACGCACGGCGTCCGGCGCATCGCCCTTATGCAGCTAAAGGATCATGTGCTTCGGCAGGTTCTTCCGTTTTCTCTGGTCAAGAAGCGTTTCACTCATGGCTCGTCCTTTCCGGCAGATCATGGCCCAGCTTCAGGGACCACCCCGTCTTCAGCCCGGCCACGAAGTACGCGAGGGCCAGCACGCCCACGGCGAAGATCGTGTCGCCGATCACCCGCAGCCAGCGCAGGGTCTGCATGTAGTCCTGCTGCATGAACTCGGCCGAGCGGGCGTACCAGAGGCCGTGCTTGACGCTGGCCAGGGTCTGGGCCAGGCCCACAGGCAACACGCTGATCAGCACCATCAGCAGCAGGCCGATGTTGATGGCCCAGAAAGCGAAGCGGATCACGCCGTCCTTCCAGATCCGGCGCGCCGCCAGGCCTTTCAGCACGAAGAGCATCAGCCCGATGCCGAGCATGCCGTACACGCCGAACAGCGCCGTGTGGCCGTGCACCGGCGTGGTGTTCAGCCCCTGCATGTAGTACAGCGCGATGGGCGGGTTGATGAGGAATCCGAAGATGCCCGCGCCGACCAGGTTCCAGAACGCCACCGCGACGAAGCAGTAGATGGGCCACTTGTAGGCCCTGAGCCACTCGGTGGCCTTGCTGATCTTCAGGTTGTGATAGGCCTCGAAGCCCAGCAGCACCAGCGGGACCACTTCCAGCGCGGAGAACGTCGCGCCCAGGGCGAGGACCGCCGTCGGCGTTCCGGTGAAGTACAGGTGGTGGAAGGTGCCGATAATGCCGCCGGCCAGGAACACGTTGGTGGAGAACAGGGCGGCGGCGGTGGCCAGCCGCACGCGCAGCAGGCCCAGGCGAACGAAGAGGAAAGCGATGACCACGGTGGCGAAGACCTCGAAGAAGCCCTCGACCCACAGGTGCACCACCCACCAGCGCCAGTACTCGGCCATGGCCAGGTTGGTCTGGCGGCCCCACATCAGGCCGGCACCGTAGAATCCGGCGATGGCCACGCACGAGATGACGAGCATGGTCAGCAGGGAGCGGTTCTCGTCGTTCCTGCGCAGGGCGGGCAGCAGGGCGCGCACCATTAGCACCAGCCACAGCAGCAGTCCCACCAGTAGCAGGATCTGCCACAGGCGGCCGAGGTCGACGTACTCGTAGCCCTGGTGGCCGAACCAGAAGTTCTCCACCAGGCCCAGCTTCTGCATCACGCCCAGCCACTGGCCGGTCAGCGAGCCGCCGACCACGACGATCAGCGCGCCGAAGAGCACGTTCACGCCCAGGCGCTGGAAACGCGGCTCGTGTCCGGAGACGGCCGGGCCGATGAACAGGCCGGTCGCGAGCCACGAGGTGGCGATCCAGAAGATGCCCAGCTGCACGTGCCAGGTGCGGGCCACGCTGTAGGGCAGGATGTTGTCCAGGCTCAGGCCGTAGAAGCCCGCGCCCTCGACGCCGAAGTGGGCGGTGACCACGCCGGCGATGATCTGCACGACGAACAGGGCGCAGACGATCCAGAAGTACTTGAGGGTGGCCTGCATGGAGGGGAGTGGGCTGGAGGGCCGTCAAGGGATCCGAGCCCGGCAGGGTGGTCGGGTCGAGTTCGTCCTCGCGGTTGGCGGCGTAGTACCAGCCGAGGGCGGCGATGCCGGCCAGCAGCAGGATCACCGAGAAGCCCGTCCACAGGATCAGGGCGCCGGTGGGGCGGTTGCCCACCGTGGCGTCGGGCGGCCAGTTGTTGGAGTAGGTGACTTCCGAGCCGGGGCGCTCGGTGACGCAGGCCCAGGCGGCCCAGAAGAAGAAGGCCGTCAGGTCGTCGAGCCGGTCGGCGCCCTCGACGGTAGGCGTGCGCATGGCGTACGACTCGCGCAGGTCCGCCAGGGCCGGGTCGTCCCCGAACAGGCTGCGGTAGTGGTCGGCCACGGCGGACATGGCCGCCGCACGTTCGGCCGAGACGACCAGGTCGCCGGTCTGCGGATCGTAGGTATTCCTCCGCAGCAGCCCCTGCAGCCGGGCCTCGAGGGCTGCCTGCTCTTCGGGACCGAGCGCAGCGAATTCGCGGCTGAAGTCCTCGCGCGCCCACTGGTCGCGGATATGCACGGCCTCGCGGTGCAGCCAGTCCGCCGACCAGTCCGGCGCCACGTAGGCGCCATGGCCCCAGACTGAGCCGAGTTCCTGGCCGCCGGTGGACTGCCAGACGTTCTGCCCGTCGCGGATATCGTCGCCGGTGAACAGCACGCGGCCATCGGTGGTGACGATCCTGTCGGGTACGGGTGGCGCCTGCCGGTAGATCTCGCGACCAAACCAGCCCAGCACCGCGAACGAAACGACCACCACGATGGCGAAGGTCAACCAGAGCTTGCGGTATGCCATGACGTCGTCCCTTTCCTTTCGGTATTACGCCCCGCCCTGGGCGGCAGCGAGGAGATCGGCCTCGAGCCTGGCGGCGCGGGGGTGGAGGATGTTGTTCTCCTTGTGGATGTGTTCGTGCAGGTCGCGTTCGATGGTAGCGAGCCCGTCGAGCAGGGCCGCGAAGGTGGCGCAGCCGTCCTGGGGCACGGTGTAGTCGTCGGTCAACTGGCGCATCAGGCCCAGCGCGACGCCGGCGCTGTCGTGCTCACGCTCCATGACACCGATGGGGTTGCCCACCGAGCCGCAATGAGCGGTGCCGGCCCGCCGGGTCGCTTCCATCTCTTGGATCAGGGGGAATAGCACCTGCTCCTCCTTCGCGAGATGCGCCTCGAGCCGGCACGCAGGGCGCCGTAGACCTGGGCCAGGTCCGCAAGCTCGGGGTGATTCTCCCCGTGGGCGTTCCTGACCTTGGCCAGGAGGTCCGCGATCCGCGGGAGTTCGCGCTTCATGAACGCGTGGTGGGTCTGCACGATATGTGTGGTGAGCTTCGTCAGGCTGGTCGCCCGCCAGTCGGTCGTATCCGAACCGGCTTGGGCGGTGTCCTGGTCGGCCGCGTCGAGAGCGGCGGCCACTTCATCGGGAGTGCAGCCTGCTTTCCGGCACGCTTCCGCCAGGGTCGTCTTGCCGCCACAGCAATAGTCGATACCGTAGGTCTCGAAGACCCGCGCCCGATGAATTCCCTCGGCGACGAGCTCGCCGACAGTGCTTTCGGTCGAATGAGCCATGACGCTTTCCTCCAGTTCGGATGTCATCCAGGCGAAATGGAATTTAACCTGGACATCTATGTGCAGTTTAATTTAGTATTGCCAACCTGGACGTCAAGGTATAATTTAGTTATACCGGGAACCAGGAGGCGAAAAGCACGATGATGATCTCCCAGACGACGGAATACGCGCTTCGTGCGGTGGTATGGCTGGCTCTCACGCCCGACAGTCAGCAGGGAACGAAGAAGATCTCGGAAGCCATCCAGGTGCCGAGCGGCTACCTGTCAAAGGTTCTCCAGAAGCTCACCCGCGCGGGTCTGGTAACCTCGAGTCCGGGGCGGAGCGGCGGATTCCGCCTTGCGCGGGATCCGGCGGACATTCGAGTCCTCGAGGTGGTCAACGCGGTGGATCCTCTGCAGAGGATTCAATCGTGTCCGTTGGGTTTGGCGAGCCACGGTTCGAACCTGTGCGCCCTGCACCGGAAATTGGACGACGATTTGGCGCGCACCGAGGAGGCGTTCGCGTCCACGACCATCACAGACCTGCTCGATGACAGGAGCGGTACGCAACCGCTCTGCGAATCTTGAGACCTGGCGCGACCGGATCAAGCCTGAATACGAAGCGGAGGTTTCGGCTGCGTTCAGGCGGTCGGTCGAAATCCGCGCCCCAAGCGGGGGTGGCAGGGAACCTGCCGATCAGTACTTCCTGGAGACGCTCATTAGACTCCACCGTGAGGGGGAAGGCGCACCCTTCACGGGTCTCAAGGACGACCCCGCCGCTCCGATCGTCGCCATGGCCGATCAAGCGTCACCCAACAAGACGTTCCAGAACCGGTGCGCGAGGCCGCACCAGGACCTGACCGTCTACCTCCAGCCGTATCCGCGGCGTACGGGCCGGCGCAAAGCGCAAGACTTTCTTTCTCTGCACAGGCCGGATTCGGCACCGAAGCGGCTCTCGGGCGCTCCATGTCATCTCACCAGCGTAATCTTCACCGTCTTCACCGCACCGTCCTGCCCGACGTGCGCGAAGTAGACCCCTGAAGGAACCGGCAGGCCGCTGTCGTGTGCGTAGCGGTCTGGAAGCGCAGGCAGGCCGACTGGGCGATGGGCGGCAGCTACCGCCTGGTGCTGACGGCCGGCGTGACGCCTGCCGCAGGCGACGCGGCACCGGTGGTCACACGCGTGGATGGCGCGCGCCCGAATCCCTTCAACCCGCGGGTGACGGTCGACTTCACGGTGGGCAGTGCCGGTCGCGTGGAGTTCGCGGTCTTCGATGTGCTGGGCTGTCGCGTGCGACGGCTGGTCGCGGCCGATCTGGGCGCCGGTTCCCATCAGGTGGTGTGGGGCGGGCAGGACGACGTGGGCCGACCCGTGCCAGCGGGACCTACCTGCTGCGGCTGGACGGACCGGACGGCATCAGCGCACGACGACGCGTGACGATGCTGAAATGACCGGGGTGAGGCACCGTCAATTTGCCCCCACGAGGGCTTGGTCATGTGGTATATTCGGACAAGAACAGCGAAATAGTCGCATATCGGCCCCAGGGAGGTCGCCATGAACCGCCACGTGAGCGCGCCGTTCTTGTCCAACCGATTGCGGTCAGAACCGGCCCTGTTCGCCCTCTTGCTGTGCCTGCCTGGGCTGGTCTTCGCACAGATCCCGCCCGGCCCGGGCGACTATGGCGATGCGCCCGAAGGTGCCCCGGCCTACCCTGCGCAGGGCGTCACCGGCCTGTTCCCGACCTGCTTCGGCGGCCCGTCGGGATACGTCCGTCACGCCAACCTGTTCCCGCTGGCCTGGTTCGGCCTGGACATGGACAGTGAGGCGGACGGCAACGGCGGCTTCTGCCCGACGCCGCCCTACGAGATGGACGAGTGCTGGGGCTCCCTCGACAACGACGCCGGGCTCGTGAACACGACGACGTTCACCATCTACCAGGGTAACGTACAGCCCTGCAGCGTCGGCCCAATCGATCCGATCGCCGCCCCATGCTCTGTGGTGCAATGGGGAGGCCCCATCGACATGATGGTGTCCAACCTCTCGGGCGCCGTCGCGAAGATCAACGTGCTGTTCGACTGGGACCAGGACGGACGGTGGGGTGGCCAGAGCCTGTGCCCGGGAGGCGGGCCCGTCCCCGAACACGTGATTCAGAACCTGCCCGTGCCCGACGGCTATGTGGGCATGCTGTCGGGCCTGTCGCCGGGTGCGTTGCTTGTGGGGCCACACGCCGGGCCGGTGTGGGCGCGCTTCACGATCAGTGACGGCGTCCCCGTGCCCATCGGCTGGGACGGCGCGGAGGACTTCGACACGGGTGAGACCGAGGACTACCTGCTGACGATCGACCAGTCCGGCGGCCTGGGCGAACTCGGCGATGCGCCCGAGGGCGTGCCGGCCTATCCCGACGGCACCCTGGGTCAGTTTCCGACCTGCATCTCGGGCGCGCCGGTCGGCTTCGTCTACCATACGGCGCCCATCAGCAGCTTCTTCGGCGCGGCGGTCGACCTCGAGGGCGACGGCAACCACGACCTCTGCAATTTCAGCCTGCACAACAACGATGAATGCGACTCGTCCGGCGGCGACGCCGGCCTGCAGCGCCCGCGGGCCTACGACCTGGTGGGCGGCTCGCTGGTGGACTGTTCGGCGCCCGGCGTCGCGCCAACGCTGCCGGGTCCCTGCCAGCGCGTGTCCTGGGGCGCGGACCTCGACGTCGTGATCGACAACTCGGGTGGACCGGCGATGTACCTGAACGTGGTGGCCGACTGGGACCATGGCGGCAGCTGGGGGCAGACAGTGACCTGTGCGAGTGGTGATGTCGGCGGCGAGCACGTGCTGGTCAACGAACCGGTGCCGGCCGGCTTCAGCGGTCCGGCCTCACTGCTCGGGCTGCCGTCGTTCCGCGCGTTGAGCAACCCGGGGCCGGTTTGGTTCCGCTTCACCCTCAGCGATGCCGCCGTGGCCACGGACTGGAACGGCGAGGGCTATTTCGGCGACGGCGAGACCGAGGACTACCTGCTGTACGTGGGGACGCCGTCCGCGGTACCACCGGTGGGAGTCGGCGCGGCGGGCCTGCGCCTGTGGCCGGCCGGACCGAACCCGTTCAACCCGCAGACCGCCATTCGCTGCGAACTGGACCGCGCGGCGGTGCTGGACGTGACCGTGCACGACGCGCGCGGCCGCCTGGTGCGGACGCTCGCGGGCGGTGTGCACGAAGCCGGCAGCCACGAGTTGGTTTGGCTGGGCGATGACGATGCGGGGCGCCGCCTCGAATCTGGCGTGTACCTGGTGCGTGCGGTGGCCGGCGGGACGGTGCGGACGGTGAAGATCGCGCTTCTCAAGTAGGCGCGGCGGTCAGCCGCTGTTCTGCAGTTCCTGCGAGTGGACGCGCACTGTCTCGAAAAGCGCGTGTTCAGGCCAGGTGGTCACCGGCGGGCCAGTGGGCCCGCTGGTCAAACAGGCGCTGCCGTGCGTGCGGATCGCGGATGGGTGCTGCCGGTACCCAATCGTGTCCCGAGGCACTTGCGGCACAAACCGGAAGTGATCAATTCCCTGCTCGCCGTGTTCCAGCGGGCGGTCGAGACCACGCTGAGGTATCGCCGGCCGGGCGCACCGACGGGCGACCAGTCCTTCAGGGATTCGATCCGGCGAGGAATCTGATGATGCGTAAGGCATTGCCCCACAATGCGTAACCGGGTGCCTGGGAGGTTCCCAGGGTATGGCCGAGTCAGGGCCGAGCAGGAAAGCCGGGTGTGCAGCGAAGCTCCGGAACGTTCTCCCAAGGGCCAATTGATCTCAGCCATGCGATTGGGGATTGAATCCCTCCGGTGATGAATGCTAGAATTCACAGTGTATCGATCGGGATTGCGACTTCAACCGGGAGGCCCCCATGCGCCGCATGCTGCTGTCTTTTGCACTCGCTGTTCTGTGCGCCGCACCTGTTTCCGCCCAAATCCTCAACGGCGACTTCACGACTTCGCTGGCGTCCTGGACCACGTCCTCCACGGGGCCGACGGTGTCCCATCATCCCTCCAACGGCAACCCCGGGGGCGCGGCGTACATCTTTTACAACTGGGGCGGCGGCGGCGCCTCCCTCGAACAGGCCTTTACCTGCGGTTCCTCGCACGGCACGAGCTCCTGCGCCGTCACGCTGGACTATCAATACTACGTGCTGGGCGGTGCCGCGGTTCAGGTCATCATCGAGATCGACAACACGGTTGCCTACTCCGCGACCCATGCCGCGGAGAACCCAGCCTGGCAGACCATCCCGCTGGCGGTGCCCTGCGGCAACCACGTTCTGAGGCTGAGTGCGAACACCATCACCCTTGGCAGCTTCGGCAGTTGGAGCGTGTTCGTCGACAACGTGGCCGCCGAATGCACCGATGTCGTGGGCGAGGAGACTCAGGCCTGGGGCGTGATCAAGGGGCTCTACAGATGAGTTGTGCCGATCTGCCACGGAAATCAACGCCACCGTCTGTGATGCCGGATCCGGCCCCGGACGGCCGCCGTGCCGGTCAGCATCGTCTTCAGAGGAGGCCAACCATGCGTCGTCTCGAAACTGCGTGGATCATCCTCGCGCTGGGAGCGACGCTCCCGGCAACCTCGCCAGCCCAGATCACGGTTGTCGACGCTTTCTCCGCTATACCCAATGCGGTCTTCAACAACATCGTGCATGCGTCTCCGTGCGGCGCCCACTACCATGCCCCCTTCGTCATCGACACCGGCGGCGGCCACCTGGTCACGGTGTCCTACTACAGCGAAGTGGTTGAGGACAACTATCAGGTCGGCTGCATCAGCTTGGCTTCGTCGTCCTGGGACCACTATCGGTTGCCGAACGATTGGGCCGTCGATCCCGGCGATTACATCGGGGAATACATCTCCGAAGGGCTTCCCGACGGTGACCTGATCCTGAATTTCAGCGAACCGTTGACGGGATTCGGCAGCACGTCGATCATCGGGCCCTTCGCGACCAGTTCGCGCCCCAACGACGCGGATCGGTTTCTCGTGTACGACGGGCCGAACGGAACGGGAAACGTGCTCGCGGACGTGACGACGGCGGACATCATCCACTTGAGCCTGTTCGTCGACTTCAAGGGTGTGGTCTCACCGACGCCGATCATCCGCTCCGTGCGCTACATCAACGTCTTTGCCGGCGTCTCGGTCGATGGTTGGGCGATCGCCGCGGCTGCCCAGCCATCGGGCGTTACTGACCTTCTGACCGGGCGTGACGGGATGCAACTCACGCTTTCCCCGCCGACTCCCAGCCCGTTCGGGCATTCGACACGCCTGGCGCTGGATCTGACTGCCGCCGGACACGTGCGGGTCGAAGTCTTCCAACTCGACGGGCGGCGGGTGCGTACGCTCATGGACGGCGACGCGGCGGCGGGCTCGAACACGGTGGTCTGGGACGGTCGCGACGACCAGGGGCGGCGCGTATCGTCGGGGGTGTACCTCATCAACGTCTCGAGAGGCAGTGTGACCGCCTCTCGGAGGGTGACGTTCGTCCGCTGACACGCCGCGCACGTCGCAGAGGAATCGGCCTGGAACACTGTCCCGCTGGCGGTGGCGTGCGGTGACCACCCCCCTCGCGTTCCGGGTGAACACCGTAGCGCTCCTGTTCCTTGCGAACTGGCACGTGTTCCTGGACAGCGTCGCAGGCGAGTGCAGGCTGCCGGTGGCGGACGAGGCCCGGGACCGGGGTGCTAAAGGGCGCAGTACAGGTAATCCGAAAGGTCACGCATGAGGATCATCCGTCTTATTGTGGTGTGCTGGGCGGCAACCTCGGTCTGGGCGGCGATCGCCGCCGTCGTCGACGTTCCCTATTCCGGCCAGCTCGTCGACAACGGCGCACCCCTGGCGGGCTGGCATCAGGTCGTCGTCTCCCTCTGGGACGCGCCCGCCGCAGGCACGCTGTTGTTCAGCCAGTCGGAGTCGGTGCTCGTCGAGCAGGGGGTGTTCCACCTCGAATTGCATGTCGACGACGCGATATTCGCGGCGCACGATGCCCCGTGGGTCGGCGTCGCGGTGGACGGCGCTGCCGAACTCGAACCGCGCGTCCACATCGGCGCCGTGCCCTACGCGGTGCGCGCGCTGGCCGCGCCGTCCCCGCTGCCGGGGGTCGCCTTCGCCACGAACTTCTCGATGGTCACGGTCCCGTCGACACTCACCTGGGTTCCGGTGAGCACCGTCACCCTGGTGGCGCCGGCCGACGGCCACGTGTGGCTCGCCGCGTCGGGCTGGTGGCAAGAAAACGATTTCACCGCGCCGCACGCCGTCGCCGTTGAATTCTCGCTCGGCGAGGGCTCGCCGCCTCCTTTCAATCAGGACCAGATCCAGACCGGCATCTTCGAATACCGTTCCTGGCCCTACTCGCATACCACCATATTGCCGGCAACGGCCGGATTGCACACATACACCTGCTGGGTCTACGTCAACTCGCCGAGCGTGACACTCGACCCCATGCCCGAAATCTGGCCCGCGACGATGCAGGCGATGTGGGTGCCAAACGACTATGGCAACTAAGCGACAGGTCTGGGTCGCCCTGATGCTCGCGAGCTGGCTCGCCGCGCCGCGCGCCGCGCTGTCCCTGGAATTGCGGCGCTCCGCGTTTGTGGGCGCCGGCCGCGCCGCCGATCGCACGATGGACGCCATCACCGTCGTCGGGGATCCCGTCTCGGCGGTCAGCCGGACCGGGGCCATTGACTTGTGGCATGGCTTTCTCGGACCGCTCGGCCTGATGTCAGGCAGTGGAATCGAAGCTGCACCCGAGGGAATCGGGCTTGAGCCGATCACGCCGAACCCCGCCAGTTCGAAAGTGGCCATCCGGTTCCGTGTTGACGGCGATCGACCGGTCACGGTTTCGGTCTACGATCTCCGGGGCCGGCGAGTTCGCCAGTTCGACGTCCCCGTGCTTGCGGGCGAAGGCGCGATTCGCTGGAATTGCGATGCCGACGGTGGCGCGCCTCTGCCATCGGGGTTGTATTTCGTCCGTCTCGAGGCGGATCATCAGTGCGCAGCACGGCCAGTGATGCTCGTCGACTAGATCCTGTCCTCCCCAGGCGATGGAATTCGTGATTCAGAGTGCATCGATCAGCGTGGGGACCTCAACAGGCAGAGGTCCCCATGCCCGCTCCGAGCGGCTCACAATGTGCCGGGGTCCCGGCTTTGCCGCGGGGTGCTCATCGCAGGAGAGCCACCTTCGTGGCCGCGGCGGTGCCACCGCCCTCCACACGGACCAGATAGACCCCCGAGGGCGCTGCCCGACCGGCGTCGTCCAGCCCGTCCCATTCGACCGCATGCCGGCCGGCTTCGAGCGCCTGCTGCAGCAGCGCCGCCACCTGGCGGCCGGCTGCATCGAGCACTGAAACGCGCACGGTCACAGCTTCCGGCAAGGTGAACGCCACCATCGTGCGCGGGTTGAACGGGTTGGGGGTGCCCGGTTCGACGACGATCGCCGCAGTCGTCACCCGCGACGCCGGCACGTCCGACACAGCAGACCGGCAGCCGACTGTCACCCAGGCCGGCCCGTCCAGCAGCCCGGACGCCAACGAGCCGGCGAAGCCGCCCGTCGCGACGTCGAACGCCAGCACTTCATTGCCGTTGAAGCTGGCCACGTAGAGCAGGCCATCAGGGCCGAACGCCACGTCGTTGGCCCGGTCCAGGCCACCCGCGCCGGCGGGAACGAACACGTCGATGAAGGCCCCGGTCGTGCCGTCGTAGCGGCTCACGCTGTCGTGGACCTCCTCGGCCACGTACAGGTGGCCGTCCGGGCCGAAGGCCAGCCCGCGCGGGGCGTCGAGCCCGCCAGCGCCGGCGGCCACGAAGGCTCCGAGCGACGCGCCCGTGGCTCCGTCGTAGCGCAGGACGCGATCGTTGTCGTGGCTGCTGACGTAGAGATGGCCGTCGGGTCCGAAGGCTATTCCGGTCGGGCCGCTGAGGCCGCCGGACCCGCCGGTGACGAACGCGCCCAGGAAGGCGCCGGTCGCCCCGTCGTACCGCAGCACGGAGTTCGTGGCGTTCGAGGCCACGTAGAGATGACCGTCGGCGCCGATGGCCAGGCCCACCGGGACGTTGAGCCCGCCGCTGCCCGGCGCCACGAAGGCATCGAGGAAGGCGCCGCTGGCCACGTCGTAACGCCGCACCGAGTCGTTGTTCTGGCTGCAGACCAGGAGATGCCCGTCACTGTCGCAGACGAGGTCCGAGGCGCCGTCCAGGCCGCCGCTGCCGGGGACGACGAGCGCCGCCACTTGCCCGCTCACGAATCCGTAGCGGATCACCTCGTCGGCGGTGTTGCAGCTGACGAGCAGATCCGCCGCACACGGCGTTCCGGTCGTCGTCGCCACGGTCACAGGTGCGCTTGTCGCCGTGCCCCCGGTCGCGTCGGTGATGATCACGCGGTAGCGCGTGGTCGTGACCGGCCGCACGACCTGCTTCGTGCCGCTCCCGAGGTTGCTCCACACGCCAGGCGCCAGTTCCTCCTGCCACAGGAAAGCATACGGCGCAAAGCCGAAAGAGGCTGTCGGGCTGAGCACGACGGGTTCGCCCGCGCAGGCCGTGTCCGCGCCCGCGCTCGCCGTGACGGCAACCGGCTCTGGCAAGCTCGCGACCGAGAAGTTGTCGAAAGCCAGACCCACGTTGGTGGCCGTGCCCGTGTAGCGGATCTCGATCGCGCTGATCAGCACGCCGCCGCCGCCCAGCGTCCAGCTGAGCGCGTCGGCGTCGCCGGGGCCAGCCTCGGGCGAGAGGCAACCGGGGTTCGGCGCGCCGGCGATCGCGTCCAGGACCACCGTCTGGACGACGACGCCTGCGCCGTCCAGGGCGGTGATCGTCCACTGCTCGCACGGCGGCCCGCCGTTGCCGCGGCAGTCCACGTCCAGGATCATGCCGGATGCGAAGACGACCGGCGCCACATAGCTCACGCGCAGGTCGCCCTGTATGCCGAGTGCCGTGCCGTCCGTCAGGAAGCTCTCCCCGAGCCCCAGGTAAGCGTGGGGGGTGTCGGCCGCGACGCAGCCCTCGAACGCCGTCTGCGGCGCGCCGGACTTGGCAATGCGCGGCGACCCGGTCGGCAGGTGGGTCGTGCGGTCCAGCAGTTCGAACGTGACACCGTAGGGGGCATACTGGTTGGCGATCGCCTGCTGGTCGGTTGTGGGAGCGCCGCCTGGCAGCGTCTCGAAGTCGATGACCTGGGCGGGAGCCGTCACGGCCGACAGGGCGCTGGCGAGGGCCGGAAGCAGGATCCTGATTGCGATTGGCTTCAGGAACATGGCTGCACACCTCCATCGGGTTGGGTCACCCGCCGGGGTGCAGCGATCGCCGCCGCTCCCGCTGCGGCGGGCCTAGGCTGCGAGCATATCACATGGAAGTCAGCGACCGGGTAAAAAACAGATCGGTTAAGTGTGGTTTCCGTGCGGGCCCGCCCAGACCACGTTAGCCTCCCCGGCATCTCGACTGGGCTCCGCAGCAGCTCACCGGCTCGGCCGCGGTCACCGTCGCGCGGAGGTCCGGGTCCTCGGGCCAGCGGGCCGGCCCCAAAGTCCACCGTGACGTGGACGCACCTCTTCAGCACGACGTTTCCAGAACCGTCAATGTCCCGGCTGGTGCCACTCGCGAGGTTCGGTGCCGACGAGGCTGGTCGTGCCCGAAAAGCAGTCCACCCGCGATGAGAGGGAAACTGCGGACTGCACCTCGTTGAGCACGGATGTGAGGCAAGACAATTTGACGAGCACTTTGCCTAGAAAGCGATCCACAACGTCGATCGCTGACAGTCCTTGTGTGCCAAGTCATGAGGGAGTGGTTAACAGCCCTGAGGTCGCGCCAGAGCCGGGAGGTGTGCTCGACCTTTTAGAGGGGCAATGACAACAGCACCGTGAACTCGATCTTGGAGCGGGTGCCGTGCTTGGCGAGGTAGTCGCGGTAAGTCTCGGGGATCGAAACGTGGACGGAGCCCGCGGCCGCTGATCCGTATGCAGAACTGAACTTCTTACGTCCAGTTTTGCGTCCATCCGGTGCAGCGTATTAGGTGGACGCGACCCTCTGCGAAGTCCAACAGAGAAATCGCCGGCGCGAAATCGAGGTCATTCCGTTGGCCCTTACGGGCCAGGGGGCGACCATGGTGCTCGCGGGGGTGGCCAGCGGGGCCGGTGCGTCCATCATCGATCCAGCCCCTTCCACGGTTCCCCGGGCAACTTCGAGATCAATTCGTCGTGAACCAGTTCCGCCGCGGCCGCCGGATCGTAGGTGATGTCGGCCGAGACGAGGGGCCGGACGTCCTCCCGTAAGGCGGCAGTCCCGAGCTTTGCTGCCAGGTTCGCCTCGAACTCGGCGCGCGAAACCGCCAGGCCGTCGTGAGGCCGTATCCCGCGAAAGATGGCCTGAGCCCCCTCAATTGTCGATCTCCAACTCCGCATTGGGCCGGACTATCCGAGTCCGCGTGATTGTTGTTGCTATTAGGTCCAGAAAATGATAGAAATCTTATCGCTTTACGCGCGCAACAAGAACGACGCCGCTGCCGTAGTTGTTGTCGGGAAAGGAAACCGATAAAAAAACTATGAGAAAACATGCTGAACAGCAACACGACGCCCAGCGAACCACCGACTTCATGGAGTTGAACCGGATCTTCACGGTCGAGGAGTTCGCCAAGCACCTCGGAGGACAGAAGAGCCTCGCTGAGTACCGTGTGCGCTACTACCTCAGGCAGGGGCGACTGAAGCGCCTGTCCAACGGCGTCTATGCCACCGTACCGGTCGGCGTCGCACCCGAGAGCTACGAGCCGGATGCCTTCCTAACTGCTGCGGCCATCCGGCCCGATGCTGTCTTCGCCTATCACTCAGCCCTCGATCTCCACGGGCAAGGGCACTCCGTCTGGTGGACATGCACCGTTTGCACGGCACGCCGGCGTTCGCCCGTCGTCCTGGGGCGAACCACGATCAAGTTCCTCTCAAAACCGCCGGCCACACGGCCCCGAACCAGGGCGATGTCGTCGCCAGGGGAAGCAAGCGCCCCTTGGACGACCGAGGTTTCTCGCGGGGGCAGGACCCTGCGGGTCACGACACCCGAGCGGACCCTCGTGGACGGATTCAGGGAACTGAGCCTGGTGGGCGGCCTCGACGAGCTGGTGGAGTCGATGGACGGATTCGCCTCGCTGAATCCGGACGCGCTCCAGGAGATCCTGGGTGCCTATGACAATCGGCGCCTCTGGGCGGCCGTCGGGTGGTACCTGCAGCGGCGGCTCAAGGACATCTTCCTAGACGCGTCCATACTGGGTGACTTCCAGAAGCACCGGCCTCGGACCCGGGTTTACCTGGTTCCCGGCCAGCGGGGAGGGGTGTTGGCCAGGGACTGGAACCTCGTTGTCCCCGAGCATCTGCAAAGAAGCGTTCGCGGTGACGATGTTGTTGAGAATGCTGTTGCTGCTGCTGCTGCTGTTGCTGCTGCTGATGATGGTGGTGATCATGGACCGTGATCGGATCAGCACTCTGTCCACGGAGAGCGACTTTCCATCCGGACCGCTTGAGAAGGTCATCCGCCTCGGCGAGGTCGCGGCCGCGGTAGCGCGGCATCCGCTGCTCTCGCGCGTCTTGGCCCTCAAAGGTGGGACCGCACTCAACCTGTTCAGCGGCCCCCCGCCTCGATTGTCCGTGGATCTGGACTTCAACTACATCGGCGCCCTGGAACGGGAGGCGATGATCCGCGCGCGCCCCGACGTGGAACGAGCCGTCGAGACGATCGCCCGCGAGCTGAAATACGCGATTCAGCGATCCAGCGATGAGATTGCGGGTCGGAAGGTCTTCCTCAACTACGTCAACGTGAACGGTTCGCCCGATCGCATCGAGATCGACCTGAACTTTCTGCAACGCCTCCCACTGGCCCCCCTGCGGACGGCGGCGATGTGGCAACCTGGGGATCTGAGTCGCCCCGAGGTTCAGCTTTGTGGTCTGCCGGAGATCGCCGCCGGGAAGATCTGCGCCTTGCTGGACCGGTGCAAGCCGCGCGACCTGTTCGACATGATCCGCCTGCCACAGGCAGGAGCGCCATTCTGGTCCAGCCCGTCCTTCAAGAAGTTCGTGGTCGCCTTCACGGGGACCCTCGATCATCCTCTTCACTCGTACGGTCGGGAACGGATGGAGCGGGTTCGTGCCATCGACATCGAGGCGGAGCTCGTGCCGATGCTCGGCGGTCAGACGAAGGTCGACCGGAGCGATCTCATCGAATCGGCATGGATGGCTGTCGCGCCGCTGGTTGTACTAGACGACTCCGAACGGGAGTTCGTCGACCGCCTGCAGGTTGGGGATCTGCGTTTGGACCTCCTCGTCCCTGAGGACGCGGAAATGCGTGATCGGCTGGGTAAGTGGCCGCCCCTCCAGTGGAAGGTCTTGAATGCTCGGAAGCCCAGACCGTTGCGACGCGGAGATCGGAACGCCGCTGAAAAACCTCCGGAGCAGGAATGACGCAGGCGTCTGGAAAGGTCAAATTGGCCTGTGTCGGAATAGCGACTGTTGAACTTGTTCGTTCGCTATTCGGACACAGGTCTCCGGGCGAGGCGGAATCTGCACCCAGCGCCTGGGGGCCGGATCAGGAGGAGATTTTCTCGTGACCGGTCCGTCGCGCCGCCCGTCCGACCTGCTGAAATCGCTGCGCGATGGGATCGCCGGCGCCGAAGCCCGCCTGGCCGAGTTGGCCGACGATCAGGCCAGCGTCGCGGCCCGCCTCCGCGAGCTACGAGCCGAACTGGCGGCCGTCGAGGCAGCCGATCGTGCCAGCGAGCCGGTCCCAGCCGAACCTGCACCGCGTTCCCCCGCCGAGAAGGTCGCCCTCTTCCGCTCACTCTTCGCCGGCCGCGACGACGTTTTTGCGAAATACTGGCAGAATCCGAAGACCGGCCGGAAGGGGTACGCGCCGGCCTGCCGCAACGAGTGGGTCCGCGGCGTTTGCGAAAAACCGCAAGTGAAGTGCGGGGAATGTCCCTCTCAGGCGTTCGTTCCCGTGACCGACGAGGTCGTGACGGAACATCTGCGTGGCCGGTTGGTCATGGGGGTGTACCCACTGCTCCGCGACGAGACGTGCCGTTTTCTGGCTGCCGACTTCGACGGTGAAGGCTGGCGGGACGACGTGGCAGCGTTCGTCGAGACGAGCCGCCGCTTCGGTCTCGAACCCACGGTTGAACGGTCGCGGTCGGGGGACGGGGCTCACGTCTGGTTCTTCTTCGCGGAGCCTGTGGCGTCGGTGACGGCACGCCGTTTGGGCTGCCATCTCATCACCGAGACCATGGAGCGGCGCCATGAGTTGTCCATGCGCTCGTACGATCGACTGTTTCCGAACCAGGACACGCTGCCGCGCGGCGGATTCGGCAACCTGATTGCGCTCCCCCTGCAATACGAGGCGCGGCAATCCGGGAACACGGTCTTTGTGGATGACGGTTTCGTCCCGTATCCCGACCAGTGGGGCCGCCTGGCGACCGTGGAACGTCTCTCGGCGCAGAGGGTCGAGGAGATCGTCCGGGACGCGTCCGCCGGCGGACGGGTTGTCGGACTGCGCATTGTTGATGTCGATGACGTTGATGAGCCTTGGCTGCGCCCGAGTCAGCGTTCGCACTCAATGGTGCGCGACGTCGGGCCGCTGCCGGACGAGGTCGAGGTAGTCGTCGCCCAGCGCGTCTTCGTGGCCAAGAAAGGTCTGCCGCCTGCGCTGATCAACCAGATCAAGCGCCTGGCTGCCTTCCAGAACCCGGAATTCTTCAAGAAGCAAGCGTTGCGGATGTCGACGGCGCTCACGCCCAGGGTCATCAACTGTGCCGAAGACCTTTCCCAGCACGTAGCGCTGCCCCGTGGTTGCCTGGCAGCGCTGGAAGGCCTGCTCGCCGAGTACAGTGTAAAGCTCGTGCAGGAAGACCTGCGCGCCGACGGCGATTCTCTCGAGGTCGAGTTTGGGGGGCAACTGACCGAGGCCCAGAACCAGGCTGCCGCCGCCCTGCTGGCCCACGAAATGGGCGTCTTCGTCGCGCCGCCGGGGATCGGGAAGACCGTGGTGGGCATCGCTGTCATCGCGAAGCGGGCACGCAATACGTTGGTGCTCGTACACCGGACGCCGCTCCTCGATCAGTGGCGGGCGCAACTCGCTCTGTTCCTGGACCTGAAGGCCGGCGACATCGGGCAGATCGGCGGCGCCAAGTTCGTGCCGAATGGGCGTCTGGATGTGGCGATGCTGCAGAGCCTTGTGCGTCGGGAGGATATCGCCGATCTGGTTTCCGAGTACGGGCACGTCGTTGTGGACGAGTGCCATCATGTGCCGGCTGTCTCGTTCGAGCGGGTCATGCAGGAAGTGAGAGCGCGGTATGTGACCGGCTTGACGGCGACGCCCCAGCGGCGCGACGGCCACCAGCCGATCCTCGAATTTCAGCTCGGTCCGGTGCGATTCGCGATCGATCCCAGGAGTACGGCGGCGGAGCACGTGTTCGAACATTGTCTCGTGGTCCGGGAGACGTCGTTCCAGTTGGCAGAGGCTACGGCGCCGGGAATCCAGGAACTCTACGGCGCGCTGGCGGCCGACCGGTCGCGCAACGACATCATCCTCGACGATGTCGCCCAAGCGCTGGCCGAGGGACGTTCGCCGGTCCTGCTCACTGAACGGCGCGATCACCTCGAGCACCTCGCCGAGCGAATGCAGGATCGTGTGCGTCACCTGGTCGTCCTGCGAGGCGGCATGGGCGCCAAGCAACGTCGCGAGGTCTCCGAGCAACTGGCGAGCATCCCCGCCGGCGAGGAACGGCTGCTGCTGGCGACTGGGCGGTTCCTCGGCGAAGGGTTCGACGACGCGCGGCTCGACACCCTGTTCCTTGCCCTGCCGGTGTCGTGGAAGGGGACGCTGGTGCAGTACGCCGGCCGTTTGCACCGGCAGAGCCTCGGGAAGATCGAGGTGAGGATCTACGATTACGTCGATCGGCACGTGCCCATGCTGGCGCGGATGTTCGAGCGGCGGATGAAGGGGTATCGGGCGATGGGCTACGCCGCGGAGGGGGAGCTGGGGATCCGGTAGGCGCCGTCCGTGGGGGTCGGGCCCGTCGATGGGCTGGCCGGTCGACCTGACGGAAAGCTGTGGCCCCGATCGCTACCGCCTTATCCGGGCAATTCTTCTGCCCACATGAGCGCATGGCGATAAGTACCACGGGGAGCCTCTTCGTGGATGTCGGACGCGGAAGGATCCGGTAGCGCCAATTGGTGCGCCGGCCGCATCAATATTTCCGTTGGTGGTTCCGTTCATGGCGTGGCCGGTGTACAATTGCAACTGCGCCCAGCGCTTGCGGTCAAATATCGCTGTCCCGCAATGACTTAGCCTCAAGAGGACCCCATGGCCAGACGCCCGTCCGCCAACGCTACGACCGCCAACCTCGGCTTCGAGGCCAAGCTCTGGCAGGCCGCCGACGCCCTGCGCAACAACATGGACGCCGCCGAGTACAAGCACGTCGTTCTGGGCTTGATCTTCCTGAAGTACATCTCGGACGCCTTTGAGGCCAAACGCGCCGAGCTGCTGGACCAGAAGACCGCCGGAGCCAACCCGGAAGACCCCGACGAATACCGCGCCGTAAGCATCTTCTGGGTGCCGAAGGAGGCCCGCTGGGCTCACCTGAAGGCCAACGCCCCGCAGCCGACCATCGGCAAGCTGGTGGACGACGCCATGCTGGCGATCGAGCGCGACAACCCGTCGCTTAAAGGTGTGCTGCCCAGGGACTACGCCCGCCCCGGCCTGGACAAGTCGCGGCTCGGCCAGCTGATCAATCTGGTCAGCGACATCGCGCTTGGCGCACCGGCCGACCGGGCCAAGGACACCCTCGGCCGTGTCTACGAGTACTTCCTGGCGCAGTTCGCCAGCGCCGAGGGGAAGAAGGGCGGCCAGTTCTACACGCCGTCCCATGTGGTCCGGGTGCTCGTCGAGATGCTCGCCCCATACAAGGGCCGGGTCTATGACCCCTGCTGCGGCTCCGGCGGCATGTTCGTCAGCAGCGAGAAGTTCATCGAGGCGCACAGCGGCAAGATCGGGGATATCTCGATCTACGGGCAGGAGTCCAACTACACGACCTGGCGGCTGGCCAAGATGAACCTCGCGATCCGTGGGATCGACGCCCAGATCGGCCACGGCGACACTTTCCACAACGACTGCCATCCCGATCTGAAAGCCGACTACGTGCTGGCCAATCCCCCGTTCAACGACAGCGACTGGCGGGGAGAGCTGCTCAAGGACGACAAGCGCTGGGCATTCGGCATGCCGCCAGCGAGCAACGCCAACTATGCCTGGGTGCAGCACTTCATCCACCATCTGGCGCCGACCGGGATGGCCGGGTTCGTGCTGGCCAACGGATCGATGTCGTCGAACCAGTCGGGAGAGGGCGAGATCCGCAAGGCGATCGTCGAGGCCGACCTGGTGGACTGCATGGTGGCGATGCCTGGGCAGCTCTTCTACTCGACCCAGATCCCCGTGTGCCTGTGGTTCCTGACCCGGAACAAGCTGAACGGCAGGTTCCGGCGGCGCGGAGGCGAGACGCTGTTCATTGACGCTCGGAAGATGGGCACGCTCAGGGACCGAGTGCATCGGGAGATGAGCGACGAGGATGTCGCGCTGATCGCCGGGACTTACCATGCCTGGCGAGGGGAGAAGGGTGCGGGCGAATATGCCGACGTACCCGGGTTCTGTAGGGCCACCGTGCTGGAGGAGATCCGCAAGCACGGGCATGTGCTGACGCCAGGCCGCTATGTTGGGGCTGAGGCGGCCGAGGCGGACGCCGAGCCGTTCGAAGATAAGATGAGGCGGCTCGCCGCAACGCTTCGCGAGCAGCAGGCCGAGGCCGCGAAACTGGATGCTGCCATCGGTGCCAACCTCGAGAAGTTGGGATTTGGAGGTTAGTCCATGAGCAACGCTGACGAGGTCCGCTGGCAACAGCGCCTCGCAAACTTCAATAAGGCGATGGCGCAACTCGAAGGAGCGTGCGAAGAGGAGGACTATTCCGATCTGGAACGGGCCGGGCTGGTGAAGATCTTCGAGTTCTCCTTTGAGTTGGCCTGGAAGACGCTGAAAGATCTGCTTTTCTACGAGGGCTTCGAAGAGAAGACCCCGCGAGATGTTTTACGCCGCGCCTTTGAGGCTGGCTACCTCGACGATGCCACCGCAGAGACGGCGCTTGATGCCCTGGATAAACGCAATCTCTTGAGCCACACCTACAACGAGAAGACCGCCCGGGAGGCGGAAAGCCTGATTCGGGACCAGTATGCCCCGATGTTGCAGACAATTCTGGCGACCCTGAACGAGAAGCGGGCGGCACCGTGATCGACGGGCTGCGGGACGAACATCGCCAGGCGATTCTGGACATCCTCTCCAGCCATCCAGGTGTGGACAGGGCAGTGCTGTTCGGCTCGCGTGCCATGGGCACCTTTACGGCGGAATCCGACGTGGACATCTGCTTGTATGGGGAGTCGCTGACGCTTACGGATCACGCCAAATTGGCGGCTAAGATGGAAGCACTTCCGGTTCCGCAGCGAGTGGATTTGCTCCTGCATCGTGCAATCGAGGATCGAGCTCTTCTCGGCCACATCCGGCGCGAAGGAAGGGTTCTGTTTGAGCGCAGGAGTATGGTGTCTGAGTGGCGTGACATGCCGTTCAGCGAAGCCGTCACGGTAAATCCTCGAGTACGACTTGTGCGCGGCAGCGAATACCCGTTCGTCGACATGCAAGCGGTGAGCGCAGGTTCGCGGTCCGCTTGTGCTACGACAAGGCGCCCTTTCAATGGCGGTGGATCGCGGTTTGCGGTCGGGGACACGCTATTGGCTCGAATCACTCCCTGCTTAGAGAATGGAAAGATTGCGCGATATTGCGCAGATTCAGATTCGGTAGCTCACGGCTCAACTGAGTTCATCGTGATACGTGGGCGGGATGCAATCACTGAAACGGATTACGCATACTATCTGACAAAATGGGAGGGAGTCAGGGGCTTTGCGATCAATCAAATGACGGGCACGTCGGGCAGGCAACGCGTGCCGACAGAAGCATTTGATCATTTGTTGGTTCCGATTCCGCCCCTCTCAGAACAGCGAGCCATTGCCCACATCCTCGGCACAATTGACGACAAGATCGATCTGAACCGGCGGATGAACGACACGCTGGATGTGATGGCGCGTGCGCTGTTCAAGTCGTGGTTTGTGGATTTCGACCCTGTCCGTGCCAATGCTGATGGTCGCGAGACCGGGCTTCCCAAGTCGCTAGCCAATCTATTCCCAGATTCTTTCGAGGAATCGGAAGTGGGGGAGATTCCGTTAGGGTGGGAGCCGGGCACACTTGCCGATCTTGCAGTGTTGAATCCTGAATCTTGGTCGAAAGAGACGCGCCCGATTCTGGTTGACTACGTAGATCTCTCAAACACGAAGTGGGGGCGAATCGAGTCTGTCACGACCTATGCGCGAGAAGACGCGCCGGGCCGAGCACAACGGGTCCTCCGCCGCGGAGACAGTGTTGTTGGCACGGTGCGCCCCGGCAACGGTTCGTACGCATTGATCGCGGCAGACGGCCTTACGGGAAGCACCGGCTTCGCGGTTTTGCGGCCAACGAAAGACGAGTGCACGGAATTCGTCTACTGCGCGGCGACGTCTGCGGCGAACATCGAGGCACTCTCACGCTTGGCCGACGGCGGGGCTTATCCGGCAGTGCGGCCGGAGGTTGTCGCAGCGACACAGATCGTCGTGCCGCGCACCGAGGTGCTTGTCGCATTTGCGCGTATTGCTGGTCCGTTACTTGGGAAGTGGGCGCAGAACGAGCGACAGTCCCTCGCCCTTGCCACCATGCGCGACGCTCTATTGCCGAAACTTGTCTCGGGCGAACTGCGGTTGAATGGCGACGGCGGCATGCGTTTCATGGAGGTGGAGTAGTGTCAACGGCGACGCTAACCAGTCTGGCGATGCTCAAGGTTAACGTTGACCAAGGACGGGATTACCTCGACTACCTCCGGCCGTTTATCGTCCAGATCCTCGTGAATCACAAACCGGACCCCGTCACAGATTGGGTTGTGCGAGATCATCTCCGGTCGGAGTTTGGGCTGGAGATTCCTGAACGCGCCGTTCAAGTGGTCTTGAAGCGTCTTGCCAGATGTTATCCTCTGGCAAGGGAGGCAGGGGTCTATCGGATAACTGGTACGATGGCCGACCCGGGAATAGCTGCGAAGAAGAGCAAAGCCGACCGACATATTCAAGCCGTCGTGTCGGGACTGATGGACTTCTCACGAGGCGCTGCGAAACAAGTTCTTACTCCTGATGACGCGGTGTCTGCGATTTGTGCATTTCTTACAGAGTTCAATATTCCATGCATACGCGCGTACTTGCGCGGTACGGCAATTCCTACCCCCGCGGTCAAGCACGGCAGCGACGTGGTGCTCGTTAGTCAGTATGCAATGCAGTTGCAGGGAACTGATCCTGAGCGGTTTGAGAGCTTTATGGTTGTCGTGCAAGGCCATATGTTGGCGAATGCATTGTTATGCCCGGACCTTCATGACGCCCCGAGAACTTACAATGGAGTGACGTTCTATCTCGACACGCCGCTTTTGGTGCGGCGCCTCGGGTTGGAAGGTGAATCAAGGCGTGTTGCGTGCGAGAGCTTGATCACCTTGGTCAAAAATCTCGGGGGCACGGTCGCGGCGTTTGCCCATTCTCGCGATGAACTCGATGGAGTGCTCAGGGGCGCCGCCCAGCACGTGGATTCGACAGGTGGTCGCGGCAACATAGTCTTTGAAGCGCGCCGTAAAGGACTCACGAGGTCCGACCTTCTTCTGATGGTTGGAAAGCTGGATGAAGAACTTGCGAACGCTGGAATCGAATTGCGGGATACCCCACGGCACATTGAGGACTTTCAAATCGACGAAACTGCGTTTGAGAAGTCGCTGCAAGACGAGGTCTCGTATGTCAATCCGCGAGCTAGGGAACATGATATCAATTCGGTGCGCAGCATCTATGTGCTGAGAGCGCATACGGCGCCCACGAAGCTGGAGAAGTGTAAAGCGGTACTGGTGACCAGCAACGGCGGCTTTGCCAACGCTGCATACGAGTACGGCCAGCGACACGAAGAGTCGCGGGCGGTTTCGAGCGTGATTACAGATTTCAGTTTGGCCAACATGGCCTGGCTGAAGGCGCCAATGGGTGCGCCGAATATTCCAATGACAGAAATGCTGGCGTTTGCTTACGCAGCACTGCGACCGACCCCTGAACTGTTGGACAAGTATGCAACCGAAATCGACAGGCTTGAAAAGCAGGGGATCATCTCAGCACGTGACCATCAACTTCTCCGGAGTAGTACGGTAGCGCAGGAAGAGTTAATGCACCTGACGCTTGGAGATGAGAATGCACTTACATCAGAGACCATCACTGAGACGCTTCGCCGAGTGACGAGCGAGATCAGTTCCGACGCGGACGAGAAGCTTTTTGCCGAACAGGAAGCTCATCAGAATACCCAAGCGGAACTCGCACTGCAGCGCGATCGGGACGCAGGGTTGAAGAGACGCATCTACTGGCGCTGTCGCCGCCGCGCGGGATCTTGCGCTTGGGCAGTGTCGGGACTGCTTGGGTTCTTCTTGATTGTTGGGCTCTTGGCGGGAATCGGCCTGCAGTCGACCAATCAATTTTGGGGTTGGGTGGTCACTTGTGGATCGGGAATTCTCGCAGTCGTATCCCTTGCGAATCTCGTTCTCGGGACAACGGTTAGGGGCTGGCACGAGTCGGTACGTGATCGCTGCCTTACTTGGCATCTCAAGCGGGAAGCCGCAACCATCGGCATAGACTTGGAGAGTGTCGCTTGAGGAGTCTACGGCGTGCAATTTTTGGATCATCGGCCCGGACGGTGGGGCAATTGCCTGCCAGGGGACGCAATTCCGGCCCCTGACGGTATCTTCGGCTCCATCTCGGTATTTTCGGTCACCAGCTTCCCGAATTTGTCCTGGAGCTTACCGAATTTGCAGAAGATCAGGTCTTGAAAGGGCACATTCTGAATGAACCCGTTCACTGAATCCGTCGTTGAGGAAGCCGCGCTCGCGTGGCTGGCGGGGCTCGGTATCGGGGTGCAGAATGGCCCCGCCATCGCCGTCTGTGAGCCCAGCGCCGAACGCACGGACCCGAACTACCGCGATGTGGTCTTGGAGAGTCGCCTACGTGGGGCTCTCGACCGCCTCAATCCGGACCTGTCGCCGGAAGCACTCGACGACGCCTGCCGAAAGCTGACCCTGGCTGCCGCACCATCCCCGATCGAGCGCAACCGGGCATCTCATCGGATGCTCGTCGATGGCGTTCCGATCGAGTACTCCCGTCCTGACGGCTCCGTCGCTGGCGGCCTGGCGCGCGTGCTCGACTTCGACGATCCCGAGAACAACGACTGGCTGGCAGTCAACCAATTCACGGTGGCCGAGGGCCAGCACGTCCGACGACCGGATGTCGTGCTTTTCGTGAACGGCTTGCCGCTGGCCGTCATCGAGCTCAAGAATCCGGCCGACGAGAACGCCACCATTTGGTCCGCCTTCCAGCAGCTGCAGACCTACCAAGCCCAGATTCCGGCTCTCTTCGCCTACAACGTGGTGCTGGTAGTCTCGGATGGGATGCAGGCGCGGATCGGGACGCTGGGCGCCGGTCGGGAGTGGTTCAAGCCGTGGCGCACGATCGCCGGACGCGACATCGCCGCGGCGTTCCAGCCCGAGCTTCAGGTCCTTCTGGAAGGCATGTTCGACAAGCGGCGGTTCCTGGACCTCATCCGTTACTTCATCGTCTTCGAGGACATGGGGGACTCCCATGTGGCCAAGAAGATGGCCGGCTACCACCAGTTCCACGCGGTCAACGTCGCGGTCGAGGAGACGTTACGTGCTGCGCAGGGCCACGTTCTCATGGACCAGGCAGCGGAACCGGGAGCCGATTATGACGCGCCACGCAAGCCGGGAGGAGATCCTGGAGACCGCCGGGTGGGCGTCGTCTGGCACACCCAGGGTTCGGGCAAGAGCCTGACGATGGCGTTCTACGCGGGCCGGGTAATCCTGCACCCCGCCATGGCCAATCCCACGGTGGTGGTTCTCACCGACCGCAACGACCTCGATGATCAGCTTTTTGCCACCTTTGCCCGCTGCCGGGAACTGCTGCGACAGCCGCCTGCGCAGGCCGCCGACAGGGGCGATTTGCGCGCCAAGCTCTCGGTGGCCGCCGGTGGGGTCGTCTTCACCACCATCCAGAAGTTCTTCCCCGAGGAGCGGGGGACCGCCACCCGGTCCTGTCGGACCGCCGCAACATCGTCGTGATCGCCGACGAGGCCCACCGCAGCCAGTACGACTTCATCGACGGCTTCGCCCGGCACATGCGGGACGCGCTGCCGAACGCCTCGTTCGTCGGGTTCACGGGAACGCCCATCGAGCTGACCGACGCCAACACCCGCGCCGTGTTTGGCGACTACATCAGCGTCTACGACATCCAGCGGTCGGTCCAGGACAAGGCCACGGTCCCAATCTACTACGAAAGCCGGCTGGCCAGGCTGGAGCTGCTCGAGTCCGAGCGCCCGAACATCGATCCCGAGTTCGAGGAAGTGACCGAAGGCGAAGAGGTCAGCCGCAAGGAGAAGCTCAAGTCGAAATGGGCCCAGCTTGAGGCGGTTGTCGGGTCGGAGAACCGCGTCAAGTTGGTCGCCAGCGACCTTGTGGAGCACTTCGAGAACCGGCTGGCGGCCATGAACGGCAAAGCCATGGTCGTTTGCATGAGCCGCCGGATCTGCGTCGAGTTGTACGCCGCGATCGTGCAGCTTCGGCCCACATGGCACAGCGACCAGGACGATCAGGGCGCGCTAAAGGTGGTCATGACCGGCGCCGCGCCCGACCCCCTGGAGTGGCAGCAGCACATCCGGAACAAACCCCGCCGGGAAGCCCTGGCCAAACGGTTCCGCGACCCGGCCGATCCGTTCCAGATCGTCATCGTGCGCGACATGTGGCTGACCGGCTTCGACGCGCCAAGCCTGCACACCATGTACCTGGACAAGCCGATGCGCGGGCACGGTCTCATGCAGGCGATCGCCCGGGTGAACCGCGTGTTTCGGGACAAGCCCGGCGGACTGGTCGTGGACTACCTCGGGATCGCCGAGGAGCTGCGGCAGGCGCTGGCGACCTACACCGAAAGTGGGGGGGCGGGCGGTACCACGATCGACCAGGCGCTGGCCGTCGCCCTGATGCAGGAGAAGCTCGAGGTGTGCCGCGGGCTGTTCCACGGCTTCGATTGGTCGCACTGGCTCACGGGATCGCCCCAGCAGCGTCTGGGCGTGTTGCCCGCCGCCCAGGAGCACATCCTGGCCCAAGAAGACGGCAAGGCACGGCTCCTGCGCGCCGTGACCGAACTCTCGCAGGCCTTCGCCTTGTCAGTGCCGCACCCCCAGGCCATGGGGGCACGGGACGAGATCGGCTTCTACCAGGCCGTTCGCGCGGTTCTGGCCAAGGGCGAGATTGGGGAGCGCCGGTCGGATGAGGAGCTTGACCTGGCCATTCGCCAGATCGTTTCGAAGGCCGTGGTCGCAGACGAGGTCGTCGACATCTTCGCCGCGGCGGGGCTGAAGAAGCCGGATATCTCGATCCTCTCCGACGAGTTCCTGTCCGACGTGCGCAACATGCCCCAGCGCAACCTGGCGGTCGAACTGCTGCGCAAGCTGCTGGCCGGGGATATCAAGACCCGAGGGCAACGCAACGTCGTCCAGGCCAGGTCATTCGCCGAGCGGCTGGAGCAATCGGTGCGCAAGTATCAGAACCGGGCAATCGAAGCCGCGCAGGTAATAGAGGAGCTCATTGGCCTGGCGAAGGAGATGCGCGAGGCCAATGCTCGCGGTGAGGCGCTTCACCTCACCGAGGATGAACTGGCGTTCTACGACGCGCTGGAGACTAACGATAGTGCCGTACAGGTCCTCGGCGAGCCGATGCTGGCGATGATCGCCCGCGAGTTGGTCACGACCGTGCGCGCCAACGTGACGATCGACTGGACGCTTCGGGAGAACGTGCGGGCGCAGCTTCGGGTCTTGGTGAAGCGGATTCTGCGGAAGCATGGGTACCCGCCGGACCTGCAGGAAAAGGCTACGTTGACCGTGCTGGAGCAGGCGGAGGTGCTTTCGGAGGGGTGGGCGGTCGCCTGACACAGCACTTTGCTGGCCTGACGTTAACAGAATCGGGCGCGGGATGGACGGAGACATTTGGAGGGCCGGAATTGGGGGAGAGCGTGGATTGGGAAGAAGTTGCCGTGAAGGCCGCTCGATCGCGTGTCGAGAATCTACACCGCTTGTACCCCGAACTTGCTGCCGGATCCGAGATACCTCACGGCCCGCTGGGGTTGCTGAAGCTACGGTTTGCTGAGTCGTTCGCCCCCTGGGGCATCGGGTTGCCCGAGGACGACGTTGCCAATCGCCGCTGTGGTACCATCCGCGCACACGGCTGGTCGATCAGTTACCAGTTCGGCTGCGGCGAGAAAGGCGAATTCCTGGACTTCTACTCCCATCACCGTATGACGAGCGACAGTCACATGCGCTTGTACGCAGACGGCCATGTTGAAGGGTTGCCGGCCATGCGCGACCTGCGCCCATGCAGCCAGGACCCGGTCGAGGACGCGCGACTCGAGGCGGAGTATTCTGATCACAACCGCCAGGTTGCGGAGATGCTCCGTGAGAAGGGCTTTTGAGGGAGATGGCACGACGTACGGATATTGAGCGATTGGCGGGCATGCTGAAAAGACAATCGGGCCATCAAGCGTCTGCTCGGCAGGTGGCTTTCATGCTTGGTTGGGAGACCGAAAAGGTCCAGCGAGTCGCGACGCTTGGGAACGACGATCCATCGGTGCCAGTGTTTGTCGCGAAGGGCAGTGTCATCAAGTATCGAGGCTCCGAAGTCGGCACCTCGGTCGGCCTGTACCAGGATATTGCTCGTATCATCAGGCAATACTGGGGAGAAAGAGTCCTTCGACTTCGCAATATCGAAGTCATCGTGACGGCGCATTCCGGCCGCCGGGGGAGCTGGTGTCTGGACGCACCCGGATCTCGTCATTGCTGCGGACCCTGCCCGCAGGCAGTCGGCTGATGAACCTCGGCGATTGCACGCCATCGAGGTCAAGACGGCTTCCGGTTTTGACTTGAGATCCGTGTATCAGGCCCACGCTCAGGGCCGTGGGGCCAATTACGCCTGGGCATTCGGGAGTAAGGCACCGGGAGTCAATCCCGTCGAGTGGGAGAGAGTGGTCTGGACCGCCGGAAGGCTCGGCGTCGGGCTCGTCACGTTCGAAAGGCCCCACTCCTACGGAACTTGGAAAACACTTCTCGAGGCGGCACGGCAGCGCCCGTCGGCGATGGAGCGCGAGGAGTTCATCGGGCAGACACTCAGCGCGAAGGAGCGTGGAGTACTCGGGTTTTGAGAGTCTGGTGGGTTCGAAGAGGGCCGAACTGGACCCGAAGGCAACTGTTCGGAAATTCCGAATAGTTCGCCGCGAATACCGTGTGGCTCGGGCGATTGACTATATCTTCAACGATACCGGCGCGGCACCTCCAATTCAACCGGTTTGAAATGCCGGACGGCGGGCAGAATGAGCGTGATCCATGTGAAGGACAAGGGGTCTTGGAGGGACGGCTTCGGGGAGGGTGCGCAACCATGCGTGGTTTCATAGCAACAACGGACCAGGACTGGTTCGACTTCCTCTCTTCTTGTTCCGACCTTGACGAGGTGAACTTCTGGGCGCCGTCGGGAAAGGCGACCCTCAATACGATTTCGCCCGGCGCTCCATTCCTGTTCAAGTTGAAGAGCCCCCATCACGCCATTGGCGGCTTCGGATTCCTCGGCCCGATATCGACCGTGCCGATGTCTCTGGCCTGGGAGGTGTTTGGCGTGAAGAATGGTGCTCCAGATCTGTCCACGATGGCAAGCAGGATCCGCAAGTACCGAGGCCGGTTCGATTCGAAGACCGCCGGTCCTGGGTTTGATCCCCCGGTCGGTTGCCGGATGATCCTGCAGCCGACGTTCTTCCCCCAGGATGACTGGATCCCCGCACCTCGCGATTGGTCGAAGAACATCGTCCAGGGGAGCGCCTACGATCTCTCTGAGGGCGAAGGGCAACGTGTCTGGGATGCCTGTGTGGAACGCCTTCAGGCGTATCGTCGACCGCTGCCCGAGGCCGTGGGAGATGGATCTCCGCGCTATGGCAAAGAGCAGATCTATCGCCCACGGCTCGGGCAGGACTCGTTCCGGATCGCGGTTATCGATGCATACGGCCGGTCCTGCGCCGTGACCGGCGAGCACAGCCTGCCGGTCCTAGATTCTGCGCATATCCAGCCGTATGCGGACGGTGGCCCGCATGAGGTGAGCAACGGATTACTGCTGAGGGCCGACCTGCATCGGCTATACGACAAGGGCTACGTGACGGTCACGCCGGACTACGAGTTTCGCGTGAGCCAGGCCTTGCGTGAGGATTTCGACAATGGGCTCGTGTACTACGGCTTGGAGTCGAAGGTGCGGGAGCGGGGTGCGATCTATCTGCCTTCTGCCACGGGTCAACGGCCCGACCGCGAACGTCTGGCCTGGCACGGGGAACTCATGTACCGAGGCTGACGTCAGCCTGAATTCATCTCGGTCTCCCGCAAATGCTGCTCAATCCGGGGTAGGAATATCCGAAAACCGTATCGAGGACATTACTCACCAACAGGACAGGATGGGTTTGTCACATGCTCTCCCTCGTCGACCTCCTTTCGCTCAAGGGCCTCGACTGCTCGCGCGCCAAGTCGATCAAGCTGGTCCGCCACAAGGACAAGCGTATCGACGTGGAGGCGCTCCTGGGCGGAGGCCACATCGAGACCTACCAGCGCATCCAAGGCGCTCCCATCTTCAACTGCGACTATGTGGTTTCGTTCATGGGGATAGATGGGACCCAAGCCCGGCTGCTGGGCGTGTACCGGGTGGGCGGACACCGGCAGGTGCAGCCGGCGGACATCGTCGACCTGCCATGCCGGGACCTCGTGGGCGAGACGGACGTGATCTACGACCTGGATGAGGTGCCCGGCTTCGAGGACTTCAAGGACCGCCTGGTCATCGACTGGGGCAACAACGCCATCTCGTGGCATCAGTGGCTGACCGACAAGCCGGTGGTGGAAATCCTTCCCGCGGGGCGCCGCAGGCCGTTCCCCGGGTATCTGGATTTCGTGCTTCCCTACACCGATCTCAAGACTATCTGCGACAACCCATCATCCAACAAGGACTGGCACAAGGCCCTGGCCGCGGTAGCGGGGATCTACATCATCGTCGAGGAAACGTCGGGCCTGCAGTACATCGGTTCCGCATACGGGAAGGACGGAATCCTGGGGCGATGGATGACCTATGCTCGCACGGGGCACGGGGGAAATGCAGAGTTGCAGAAGTCGATTGAAGAGGGCCGCTTCGCCAAGGAGAATCTCCGGTTCTCGATTCTGCGAACCCTCCCGAAGACCCTGACGATGACCGAGGTTGTAGAGCACGAGTCCCAGTACAAGGAAAAGCTGGGCACACGGGCGTTCGGACTCAACCTGAACTGAGGTCGAGGAGGGAGTTATGGCCTCGAGCATTAGCTGGGAATCCGTCCAGGCCCGCGCCAATCAAATTCTGGCGGAAGGTATCCACCACTTGCGGGCGCAGTCTTCACTTCGGTCCGACGAGGTGACGCTGGAAGGGCCGGGCAACTACCTGATCTCACTGGACGGCGGGCCGGTGTATATCGGCGAGGCGATGGAAGTCCGGCAACGCCTGAAGACCCAATTCGACGCCAACCGTTCCACCTTCTACAAGACGTTTCTGGCGAGTGGCCCCGAAATCCTGAGGAGCATCGACGGTTTCCGGGTTCAGACGATGACGACCGGATTCGGCCGCAAGGAGATCGAGGACTTCGGGATTGTCAATGTGGTGACTTGCCTCAACAAGTTTCAGAAGAACAAGCGGCCGGTTATCAAGCCTTCGTTTGGAAGCGAGATGTGGGCGATAGTCCAGGAGGCGCGGCACAGTCTCTTGGCCGAGGGGGCCGAACGGTACATGGCTCGCCCGAGGGTACCATGGTTCGAGGCGACGCCGCCGGATGCTCCCGGTCTCTATGGATTGTGGCGGGAGGGAGAGGAGACGCCCCTGTACGTCGGTGAGAGCTCCGAGTTGGCAGGCCGCTACAAGGCCCATAGCACGTATACCTACATCTCGGCGCTGCGCCGGCATGTCGGCTCCGTGATCCTCGGACTCGAGCTTATGGACAAGAGCGGCAGGAAGAACCGAGCATTCACCGAGTCCGATGACCGAAAGGTCGATGCCTACCTGGAGAGGTCCATGTACTCGTGGATGGAGGTCGGGTTGGGCCGGTACGAGGTGGAAGACCACCTGATTCAAACGGAACTGCCCGTCCTGAACCGAAAAGGCAAGCAGATCTCGGCCGTTCCTCGGTCAACCTAGGCCGAACCGGTGCTTTCGGATCCCAAACCTAAACTGGATTCTTCCACCAATGGTCCAACGACTCCGCGAACCGAACCGACAACGGATCGTGGTGCTTGAGCACCGATTCGCGAAATCCCTCGAAGGTGACGACTTTGAATGGGACACCAGCGGTTTCGAACAGCTTGTCCGCTTCCTTCCGACCTTTGAAATCCTCGCGCGGTGAGACAAGAACGACAGGGTGATTCTCGCCGATCGCCTTCGCTCGAATCTCAGGTAATCCCATTGCCTGCGTCGCGGCGATCAATGCGTCGTACTTGGGCTTGGCTTTCGAAGTCTTCCGGATCTTGCTGAGATCATTGAACAATTTCTCTCCGGTCATCTGTGCACCGCGGCAAAGATACTCAAACTGTTCCGGTCGGGTGGAATTGCAGTCGGTTTTCAACTCGACAAAAACGAGCCGCGTCGCATCCGTGGTTGCGGTGAGGTAGTCCACCTTGTCCGAGCGGTTTGAGCCCAACTGCTTGATGGGGAACTCAGGCACCAGGTCCTGGCGGATCGGTTCATCCAGGACGGCCTCAAGTACCTCCGGCAGGTACAGAGAGAAATAGAGATCAGCCCTCCGTTCCATCTGGTAGTCCGGCAAGCGGCGCCACACGTCGAGTCGGTCGAACACCTGATTGATCCTCTCCATGCGGGACTTACCTTTCACGATGCGGTAGATCCTACCGCTGGGAAATAGGTCCTTGGCCAAATTCCTGACCGCTTATCCGGTGTCAATGAAGGTGGCCTGTTTCGTGGCGTCGGGCTGCGGGCGTCGCGGTCGTTGTACTGGGTCCATAGCAATTTCGGCACTGTAGTCCCGCGACGAAACTGGATTTCGAGATGGCAAGGGTCATCGGATCGCTTTCGTCTGATGGCGAACCGGGGTCCTGCGGATCACAGCCCGTCTACGAGGGATCCGGAATCCAGAATGTGGACGCCCCGCATCCCATCGCCCAGAACGAATGCAGATGTTCACCGCGACGCCGAGACGCCGACCTCCGTTCCGCGGACTTGGTGTGCGCGATAGTCTGCCCCGCAAAGTGCCCGGAAATGACCCGCGATGCATCCGGTAGACTCGCCCGCAGTGTCGGAATCGGGTAGCGAGTTGGTCGGAGGTAACATCCGCCAGGTCTATCCCGCTACGCCTCTGCCTGGACCTCCTTCATGATCGCCCGTACCGCCGCCTCGTCCTTCGTGGCGGCGGCCACCAGCAGGTTGCGCGCAAACTTTGAGGCCTTCGCCGGCCCGGCCGCCTTGTGGATGGCGTCACGTTCGGCCTCGGTCAGCCGGAAGGCGAACACGCAGAGCTCCTCGCGCGGGGCCTTGGCGTCGGCGGTCTTGGTGCTCGCCTTCTCGGCGACGGGCTTGCGTGCCCGCATGGTCTTCTTGGTGGTCTTGCTCATCGCTTGGTCCTTTCACTCGGGTCCAGACGCACGATCCGGCTCGGCTCTTTGCCGCAGCCCTCGCACGCCACGCGCCCTCCCTGGCGGTCGATCTCCACCAAGTCCGCGGGCGTGATCTCTTCCCACCGCTCCCAGATCCAGGTGTCGGACCCGGGGTAGGGGACGTGGCAACAGGCGCAGACGATGCTGCCCTGCTCGTTCCAGAACACCTGATGGGCCTTCAGGCCGAATCGCGGCGCCGCGTTCGTCGCCATGTCAGTCGACCTCCTGCGGGATGTCCGCCGCGAACACCAGCGTTCCGTCAGCGCCGTAGATCTCGACGCGGCCGATCCGGGTATCGGGGTTCTCGCGGCCGGCGCGCAGGATGGCCTGGCTGGCCCGCATCGCAGTCAGTCGCCCGTACGCTTCGATCCGCGCCTCTTGCCGGTCGGTGAACAGGGTCGGGTTCTCGTCGATCTGCAGTCCGCCCTTGAATTGCAGCTCGAGGTCGCGGAGCGACGCCGCGAACGCGAGGTCGTCGAGCGTGCTGTAGGGCTTCGGGTCGACCACGACCCAGAACTTGTCGTCAGGTCCGTAGCGCATCGTCGCTGCCTCCTTCGTTCTTCATCTGAGCGACCATGCTGTCGCCTTCTTCCCGGTCGGCGACCGGGATGAGCATGCCCCGGCCGACGACGTACCAGCCGTCACGCCGATGGACGACGCGCAGGTCGCCGCTGAGGTCGAACTCCATCCCGTCGCTGAAGCGAAGCCGGGAAGGTCGGTCGTGATTGGTTGCCATGGGTACCACCTCCTTACTGCGCCGCGGCGAAGGCCCAAGCGGGCGCGTAGGGGGAGTCGCCATCGGGGTGGCCGCCCTCGACGACGTAGACCACCGAGGCCGCGTCATCCGGTTCTTCATCGGGTTCGCCTTGGGCGCGGGACTCGTCGTCCGGCGTCGCGACCCCGGCGACGGTGAATTGCAGCGGCCAACTGGGCTGGAAGGCGAGGCGCACTTCGCACTCGCCAAACCCACCTTCGGCTGCCTCCTGCAGGCGTTCGATCATCTCGTTGACCGTCATGAAGCTCTCCTTTCGAGGCGCCGGGCCCCGTGCCCGCCGCACTGACAGTGACGAGCTTTCTGGGTTGAATGGGAAGGCAAATCGAAAGTTAAATGCATTATTTGCATCGGCTTACAATGGCGTGAGGATTGGCAGTTTGGGGCCAGATTCTGGCGTTCCGGCTGGCCTGATTCCGGCGGCTGCCGGCCCCGGCTACCCCCGCCATCCATCGATCCACCCCCGAGCGCCGGCGGAGGGGCATGCTCGGCACCGTCCCGGCCGCGACAGGGATCTCGCGCTGAAGGACCAGGGCCGCCGCGCCATTTTGTGAATTTTGAGATGCCGAAAAGGAGTGCGGAGGCGGGGCAGGGTTGAGGAATGCGTCGACGTTCCTGTGTGTCCCAGTTTGCCGGGCAGGATCGCGAAGGACTCGGAGCGCACGGAGTCGCCCGCAGCTTCCACGTCAGGCGCGTTCGCGGCCGCCTTTGGTTTTCCGAAACTGGAACGTCTGGTGTCAGTGGTAACTTGTTTCGAGGTTCTCGCACGCCACGAGGGCCGAGGTCGCCGGCACCCTCGAGAAATTGGCGCTGGAAGGAACCGCGCCTCTTCCTGAAGACGGGAGCGAACACGTGGAGCTTTCACATACTTGATCCGCCGCGTTCCCCACTGTCGATCATCCTGATCCTGCAGTCCCCCTCACTGGCATCTATTCCCACTTTGCCATGAAGATGGGACAGGGGCTCGGCGCTCCTCCCGGCCGTTGATCCGCACGGAACAAGTCATCGAGCCACGCCCATAGCCAGCGAAGCGGGACCCATCTAAATGACATTTAGATTGGTCGCCCCATTTCTAAATCGCCATAACTCCACCGTGCTTCATCGGGAACCGGCCGCCTTCACCGGCAACACGCCAGCATGGCCAGGCTGACTTCCGCGAAGCCGCAAGAGCAAACGCAGAGACACGACTTGAGCTTCGAATCAGGAGAGCGACCGACTCATGAACTCGCTTGGGTATTGCCAACATCTCCCGCACCGATCCTCTGATGACGGCTCCACGGTCAGCCAGGTACGGCCCGTCCTCTGTGCAAAGGACGTGGTGCGATGACACGCTACGTCGAAGCCGCGGTCGACTCCGAGATCCAGACCCTTCGCTGCACTTCATCCGGCCGGGCCTGCGCGACCTTCCGGGCCGCCGCCGCCATCGGTGGATTCGTGGGGGCGGGAGAGGTCGACCGATCCGCTGGCGAGCGGGCGCTCCTCTCCGCGGCTCTGGAAACCGGACTCCCGGAACGTGAGGCGATCGGTCACATCAGGCGCGGCATTCTCCGCGGCGAGAAGACGCCGCGGACTGTTCCAGACGCTTTGTTCCACCGAAACCTCAACTCGCTGGCTTCATTTCGCGCCAGACCCGCTGCGCCGGCTCGAACCGAAGCGCAGGCGTCACCCGCCCGTCCTCCGCAACAAGAGGTCGTCGCGCTGTGGGGCGCGTCGCTCGCCGTAGGTGACGACGCCGAGGCCGCCGCCTGGTTCGCCCGCCGCTTCGGCAGCGCCGCCACCTGGTTCCTCCAGCAGACCGAGTTGTGGGATCTTGCCCGAGTGATGCCTGCCGACATCCGCCTGCCCCGCTGGGCCTGGTCGCGGCGCGGACCGTGGGCCGGCACCGGTCACCGGATTCTCTTCCGGCTCTGGGACCACACGGGCCAGGCCGTCTCGCTCCGCGCTCGTTCCCTCGACAGCGCAGCGACCCCGAAGTCCCTGGCGCCCTCCGGCTGCTCCGTCAAGGGCCTTGTCCTCGCCGATCCGCTCGGCTGCCAGCTTCTCGGCGGCCTCTGCCCGGCCTGGTGGCAGCCGCGCGAGATCGTGGTGGCCGAAGGTGAACCGGACTGGCTGCTCTGGGCCGCGCGCCAGCGCGAGACCGAAGCACAGGGTCCTGCCTGCTTCGGTATCGAGTCGGGAGCCTGGTCCCCGCAGATCGCCGATCGCGTCCCCACGGACGCCTCAGTGGTCATCCGAACGCATCACGACGAGCCGGGCGAGCGCTACGCCCAGCAGATTGCGGCCTCGCTCCGCGGACGCTGCCGGATCTTCCGCAGCGGCGTGGGAGAGGAGGCCTCCCGATGAAGGACGACAACGATCGCCTCCTCGAAGGCACCCTCCCGCAGGACCCCTTCGCCGACGCCCAGCCCCTCGCTCCGGGCACGCCCGAGGCGATCCCCAGCGAGGATCCCGCCTGGGACGACCCGCTGCCCATCGGCCCCGTGGCGAAAGCGCCGGTCTTCCCCGTTGAGACCCTGCCCCCTGGCTAAGGGACTGGGTCACCGCCCTGGCCACCGCCCTGCAGTGCCCCGTGGAACTGCCGGCCATGCTCGGCCTCGCCGTGCTGGCCCTCTGCGGTGCGAAGAGGTACAAGGTCCACGTATTGCAGGGCTGGGACGAGCCCCTGAACCTCTACGTTGCGGTCGCCCTGAAGCCCGGCGAGGCCAAGAGCCCGGCCTTCGCAGCGGCCATCCGGCCGGTGGCCCGGTTCGTGGCCGAGGAGCGCAAGCGCACCGATCCGGAAATCCGCGCGGCCATGGCCCGCGCCGACGTCGCAGCCAAGAGGACCGACCACCTCAAGACCCTCGCCGCCAAGGCGAGCCAACCGGAGGACTACGCCAAGTCCCTGGCCCTGGTCGAGGAGGCTGTGTTCGAGCAGGGCGCCATCGAGGTCCCGGCTCCTCTGCGGCTGGTCCTGGACGACGTCACCTCCGAGTCGCTGGAGGCGGTCCTGCGCCAGCAGGGCGGGCGCATCGCGATCATGTCCGACGAGGGTGGTCCCTTCGAACTCATGGGCGGCCGCTACTCGAACGGCGTCCCGAACATCGACATCTACCTGAAAGGTCACAGCGGCGGCCAGATCACGACCGACCGGATCGGGCGCGAGGGCGGGTCGATCCAGGAGCCCGCCGTCACCATCGGCCTGGCGATCCAGCCTGATGTCATCTCCTCGCTGCGGGACAAGAAGGGGTTCCGCGGCCGAGGCCTCTTAGCCCGCTTCCTGTGGGCGATTCCCGAGAGCATCGTCGGGAGCCGCGCCCCCGATGCGCCGCCCGTGCCGATGGAGGTCAGCCAGGCCTACGAGGAGGCGGTGACCTCGCTCCTGCGGCGACCCACCCTCAAGGACGAAACGGGGGAGATCCGTTCCCGGTTCATGGACTTCAGCCCGGCGGCCTACGATCTGCTCGTTGGCCTCAAGGCGACGAACGAGCCCAAGCTCGGCCTCGCGGGCGAATTCGAGAGCGTCGCTGACTGGGGAACAAGGTCGCGGGCGAGACCATCCGCCTCGCCGGGCTTCTGCACCTGGCCGACCACGCCCTCGATCCCGATGCGGCCGCCCCCCTGGCCATCGGCGAGGGTCCGATGCGCCGGGCCCTGCGCATCAGCGACTTCCTCTGCACCCACGCCCAGATCGCCTTCGACATGATGGGGGCCGACCCGGTCGCCGGCCAGGCGCGGTACATCCTGGCGTGGATCCGGCGCACGGGCGCGTCGAGCTTCACCCTGCGCGATGCCTACCAGGCGCTACGGGCCGGGTTCAAGGCGCCCGCCGAGATGGTCCCGCCCCTGGATCTGCTCGCAGAGCACGACGTGATCCGCTGCCGGCCGGAACCTCCGCGCTCGCGACCCGGGCGTCCGCCCAGCCCGGTGTTCGACGTGAACCCCAGACTCCATACACACAATGCTCGGAATACACACAATTCGGTGCTCGGGGCCTCGGCGCGGAATTCTGTGAATTCTGTGCAGGATTTCGGGGCCGCTGAACCGGCTGCTGCTTCCGCCCGAAAGGACGATGACGATGCCTGAGAGACCCGACCTGACGTCCGGATTGCCCGGATCGCACGCCATCACCGAGGTCCGGATCCGCCTGGCCCCCGGCGGCGGCAGCGGCCTCGTCGCCTTCGCCTCCTGCTGTTATGGCGGGGTGCTTCTCAATGACATCGCCATCCGCAAGGATAGCGCGGGCCGTTTGTATCTGACCTATCCCCGGAAGCTCTCCGCCTCGGGTCGGCCGCATCCGCTCCATCACCCGATCGACCGGGAGACCGCTTCCCAGTTCGAGGCGGCAGTCATCGGGCAGGTCCAGAGACTGCTCGGGCCGGCGGAAGGGGCCGACGGGTCGTGACGAATCGGCGGGGGAATGACGACGGCAATTCCCGTCCCGGGCGCGGCTCGGCGAATGCCGTCGCGCACCCTCGCATCACTGTGGTCCAGAGCGCGGAGGAGGCAGATCCTGCGGCTCTCGACGATGTGCTCGAAATTCTCGTGAAGTGGGCCATCCGGGCGCACCAGGCCCGCTGCTCCGTCGCGGACGATGCCGTAAGTGGCGATGAAGGGCTCAGTTACGGCACCGGAAATTGACTTGATGTGTCCAGACCAAATGAGGCTTCATGTCGTTATGAACCCTAGACCTGACGGAACCATACCCGCGGCGATCTACCTGCGCCGCTCCACGGATCGCCAGGAGAAATCGCTCGGCGACCAACGGCGCGAGATTCTCCGCTACGCCTCCGAGCACGGCTTCGGCGTTGTGGCCGAGTTCGTCGACGATGGCGTCTCGGGGACCTCGGGAGAGACCCGGCAAGGCTTCCTGTCCATGCTCGAGGAGGCCCAGTCGCCCAGGCGCACGTGGCAATTCGTCCTGGTCTGGGACATCAAGCGCTTCGGTCGCATGTCGAGCGACGAGGTCGGCTACTACCGCTGGCTCTTCAAGCAGGCCGGGGTCGAGATCATCTACACCTCGGAGGGATTCACCGGCTCGAGCGCCGACAAATTCCTGCGGTTCTTCAAGCAGGAAGCCGCCCGGGACGAGTCGGCGACGCTTTCGAAGGCGGTCATCCGCGGGCTGGTTTCGCTGGCCGACCACGGCTGGTGGCCGGGGGGCATGGCGCCCTACGGTTATGATCTCGGCTACTTCGACCAGTCCGGTCGGCTCTTCCAGATCGTCCGCAATACGGACGAGGGCGACAAACTGATCCTCGACGCTGAGGGGAAACCCCGTCCGCCACGTCCGCCGCGGGCAGAAGGTGAAGGGATCCGACACCGAGCACGTGAGGCTTCTGCCCAGTCTTCCCGAGCGGGTCGAAGTGATCCACCGGATCTTCGCCTGGTATGTGGGCGGTACCAACCTCGGCTTCAAGTCGATCGCGGACCGCCTGAACCGCGAGGGCGTGGTTTCCCCGAAGGGCAAAGGCTGGGCGATGTCATCCATCCGGGTGATCATCATGAACCCCGTGTACATCGGGCGCGTGGTCTGGAATCGGCGGCGGATGGGGAAATTCCACCGTGTCGCCGACCGGCGGGAGGTCGAGCGCGACGGCTGCGGGAAACGGCGACTGAAGTGGAACGACCCCAGGACTGGCTCATCTACGAGAATGCGCACGAGCCTCTGGTCGACCCTGATACCTTCGAGCAAGCCCGGCGCATCATGGGGGAACGCGGCGATCACAGGAAGGCGACCGGCTTCCTGACCGGCAAGGCCAAGGTCTCGCAGTATCTGCTGTCCGGCCTGATCAGCTGCGGCGCGTGTGGTGGATCGATGCACGGCCGTACTACCTGGAAGAACAAATGGCGGAAGGACGGCAGCCGCATCGGCACGGCGTACTACGTCTGCGGCGCCGCGATCGCCAAGGGCAAGTCGGTCTGCCAGCCCATCCAATTCCCGCAGCGGGTGTTCGACGACTTCGTGTTGGATCTTGTGGAGCAGAGGATCGAGGTCTTCCTCGGCACGAGGGGCCAGGCCAAGCTACGCGGGCTGGTCGAGAAGCAACTCGCTCCGGCGACGCCCGACCACGGGCCGGAGATGCGGCGACTGAGGGGGCGCCTGGAGGAGCTCACGACGAAGATCGATTCGGTGATCGACCTGGCCGCTTCCGCCGCCGAACACCGCGGACTCATGAAGGACCGGCTCGGAAAGCTCTGCAACGAACGTCAGGGGATCGAAAGCCGCCTGCGCGAGCTCGAGCAGGCCCCGGCCAGTGCGCCGAACCCTGAGGTCCTCGTGGACGCCATCCTGGCGGGCCTGGCCGACGCGCGGCACCTCTTCGAGCATGGCACAGTGGAGGAGCGCAAGCGGGTCGTGCGGGCCTTCGTCGAGCATCTCACGGTGGATGGCGTATCGGGCAGCGGCGAGCTGAGAGTAAAGAGAATCCCCGATGCTCAGGGCATCGGGGACTCTTTCAAAGTGGTAGCGGGGACAGGATTTGAACCTGTGACCTTTGGGTTATGAGCCCAACGAGCTACCAGACTGCTCCACCCCGCATCCAATTTTGCTTCGCCGCACCCAATTCGCTTCGCGGCATCCAATTCGTTGCGCGGGCGGCAATATAGGAAAGCCCCTGCCGCAAGTCAAGGAGCCGTCAGTTCCCGGCGGTCTGCTCTGCGTCCGTCGCCGGCAGCACCTTCAGCACGGCTTCCTCCGGCCTCTTCATGCCGGCCTTCTCGCGAGCCAGGCGCTCGAGTGTCTCGCGATCCTCGGACAGCGACTTGAGGTCGCGGCTCAGCGCTTCGTTCCTGCGGACCAGCTCGTCGACCTCGCGCGTCAGTTCCGCGTCCTGGGCCCGCAGGCGGCGCCACGCCGGCACGCCGCTGTCGCCGAACTGCACCAGGGCGACCCCGGCCAGCACCACGATCGCGGCTGTTCCCAGGGCGGCACGGGGGCCCAGATCCGCCCCCGGCGCACCGAGCGCAGCGCGCCGCCGCCGGTCGGGCCGGCGCGACGCGCGAAGTCGAGCGAACGCGGCATCCTTGCCATGTCGGTGCTCCCTCGTCAGCGCAGGTTGTAGAAGCAGCCCAGGCCGGGATAGACGGCCAGGTCGTCGAGTTCCTCTTCGATGCGCAGCAGCTGGTTGTACTTCTCGACGCGGTCGCTGCGGCACAGCGAGCCGGTCTTGATCTGCCCGGCGTTCGTCGCGACCGCCAGGTCGGCGATGGTGTTGTCGGCCGTCTCGCCGCTGCGGTGGCTGATCACGTTCGTGAAGCGCGCGCGCTTGGCGACCTCGATCGTCTCGAGCGTCTCGCTCAGCGAGCCGATCTGGTTCAGCTTGACCAGGATGCTGTTGGCGCAGCCTTCGCTGATCGCGCGGCGCAGGCGCTCGGGGTTGGTGACCAGCAGGTCGTCGCCGACGATCTGCACGCGGCCACCCAGCGCCTCGTAAAGACGACCCCAGCCCGCCCAGTCGTTCTCGTCCAGGCCGTCCTCGATCGACATGATCGGGTAGCTGTCGACCAGGCCCTTGTAGAACTCGATCAGGCGACCCGCGTCCCAGGGCTCGCCGCCCTCGGCCGCCAGCGTGTAGAGGCCGTTCTTGCACATGCCGCTCGAGGCCACGTCCAACGCCAGCACGATGTCCTCGCCCGGCCGGAAGCCGGCCTTCTCGATGGCCTTGCACAGGTAGTCGAGCGCCTCGCGGTTGCTGCCGAGGTTCGGCGCGAAGCCGCCCTCGTCGCCCACGGACGTGGCCAGGCCCTTCTCGTGCAGGATCTTCTTGAGCGCGTGGAAGGTCTCGGCACCGTAGCGCAATGCCTCGCGGAAGGTGGGGGCGCCCACCGGCATGATCATGAATTCCTGGATGTCGACGTTGTTGTCCGCGTGCGCACCGCCGTTGAGCACGTTCATCATGGGCACCGGCAGCGTGTGCGCGTGGACGCCGCCCAGGTACTGGTACAGCGGCAGGCCCACCGAGGCGGCCGCGGCCTTGGCCACCGCCAGGCTGACGCCGAGGATGGCGTTGGCGCCCAGCTTGCCCTTGTTCGGCGTGCCGTCGAGGTCCAGCAGGATGCGGTCGATCAACGTCTGGTCGGTGGCCTCGATATCCAGCAGGGCTTCCTCGATGTCGCTGATGTTGCCGACGGCCGTCAGCACGCCCTTGCCGCCGTAGCGGCTCTTGTCGCCGTCGCGCAGTTCGAGGGCCTCGTGCTCGCCCGTCGAGGCGCCGCTGGGGACGCCCGCGCGGCCGACGCTGCCGTCCTCGAGGAAGACATCGACCTCGACCGTCGGGTTGCCCCGCGAATCGAGGATTTCCCGGGCCCTGATGTGTTCGATCGCGCTCATCGGATCCCCCGTGGCTGGCAGTCCGGCAGGCATGGACCGGCGTCGCGGATCGCGCCGGCTCGGTACGCACGCCGGGAGTCTAGGATCCGCCCCGCATACTGTCAACCACGGCCGCGGGTGTCCGCGCCGGGGTTGACCCCCGGCCTCGGCAGCGCCTATGTTCTGCCGTCATGTGTCCCGCCGCGGAAGGTGCCTGCGTGTTCGATCGCCATCAGGATCTCCGGACGATCCGTCGCTGCAAGCGCGGCGAGGAGGCGGCGTTCGCGGAGATCCTGGACCGCTACCGCGGGCCCATCTACAACCTGTGCTACCGGATGTCGCGCAGTCCCGAGGACGCCCGCGACCTGGCGCAGGAGGTATTCATCAAGGTCTTCCGGCTGCTGGACCGCTACGACGAGGAATACGCTTTCAGCAGCTGGCTCTTCCGGATCGCGACGAACCACTGCATCGATCACCTGCGGCGCAACCGCATGCGTTTCCTGTCGCTGGACGGCGTCACCGGGCCGGACGGCGAGGAGTTCGAGCTCCAGATCCCGGACGAGGGACCGGAACCCGACACGGTGCTGGAGCGCAAGGAGGCGGTGCAGCGGCTGGAGGAGGTCATCGCCGACCTGCCGCCGCACTACCGCGCCATCACGCTGCTGCGCCACCAGCAGCAGCTGTCCTACGACGAGATCGCGGAGGTCCTGCAGCTGCCGCTCGGCACGGTCAAGGCCCGCATCCACCGGGCGCGAGCCCAGATCCAGCAGATGCTGGCGGCGCGTTCGTACGATATCTAGCCGGGCCCCCCGGGCGGCTGAAAAAATGTTCGCCAGGCCGTGCAACCCCGGGCCCCGGCCCGCGTAGAATCCCGCGGCAGGTGATCAAGTCAATGTCGGGGGATTCGACACCTGCCTGATCGGGGCGGGGGCGGACGGGCAGTGGTTCGGCCGTCCCCCCCCATCGCACGGACGGGAACGGCGGGACCGCGGGGACGGACAGCGTCCCGGGCGGGGTGCCTGCCGGGGAGGAGACAGGGTATGGATGCTCACGACCGGCGGAAGGACCGGGGCACGGAAGCCCTCACCTGTCCGGATTGCCGCCTTGAACTGCAGGACTACCTCGACGGGACGCTGGAGAAGAAGCGTTCCCTGGCCGTTTTCCTGCACCTTCGCGACTGCGAGATCTGCCACCGCGAACAAGAGGCGCTGAGCCGCGTCTTTGCCAGCTTGGATGCCCTGCCGGCCAGGGAGGCCCCGGCCGGTTTCGACGCCGTGGTCCTGGCGGCGGTGCCGTTCGCGGCCTACCGGGCCATGGAGCCGCTGCGGCGCGCGCGTGTGCCGGTGTATCTGGAACGGAGCTTCCTGCCGGGCTGGCTGCGCGCCAGAGTCACGCGCGTGTCGGGGACGGTGGTCGCCGTCGGCGCCGTGGGCGCCTGGCTGGCCGGCTTCGGCCCGCCTTGGCTGCCGGGCGTGGCGGCGGCCGGCGCCGTGCCGGAACTGCTCGTACGCCTGCAGGGACTCGGACGCCGCCTGGTCGGCGCGCAGAAGGTAGGGGTGTGACCATGTCGTGGCGGCGTCGGCCGTCGGCCAGCGATCGCCGGTGCCCAGGAACGGGCGCCGGCGCGTTCGCTTCGGTGGGGACGGCCACGTGGCTGGCCCTGGCGCTGCTCCTGTCCCTGGGCGTCCCCGTGGCCGCGCTCGCCCGCGAGGTAGGCCACGCGGCTCCGCCGGCCCCACCGGCCCCGCCGGAATCGGCGCGGATCCGCACGCTGGCGGGCCGCGATTCCCTGGTCAACGAGATCCGTCGCTATCGCCAGGTCATCCGCGTGTTGAGCGACAGCCTCGAACACGACCGCACGGCCGGCCTGTCGCCGGAGCACCGGGTCGTCATCGAGAAGAACATCGGGGATGTCACGCGCGTGATCGAGGGCATCGGCTCCGAGCTGCGCCAACTCGAGTTCCAGATCAAGGACAACCGCATCTCGCTGGTCGACGGCGCCGGCGATGGCATCGTCATTTCCGTGCCCGAGAACCTGGACGAGCAGGTCAGCCGGGGTCTGGAGGCATTGACCGCGGCGATCCTCAAGGAGATGCCCGACACCGCGCGCATCGACGGCGGGCGCCTGTCGTGGACCAGCTTCGTGACGGTGCCGGAGCCGCCTGCCCCGCCGCGTCGCGTCATCGACGGAAACCTCGTCCGCGTCGGGCAGTCGCTGGCCGTCGCGGCGGACGAGGAGGTGCGTGGCAACGTCGTGGTGATCTTCGGGGATTGCGAGGTCGCCGGCCTCGTTGGCGGCAACGTCGTCGTGGTCGGAGGCCCGTTGGCCGTGCGACAGTCGGCGGAAGTCAGCGGAACGGTCGTTTCGATCGGCGGCCGGCTGTCCGCGGACCCGGGTGCCAGGACCGGCAACACGGTCGCGCTCGGCGCACTGGGTGGGGACTCCGGCCTGGATCTCGGCCGGCTCTTCGGTCATCGGACGTTGACGTTTGCGATTGCCCAGGGGCTCTTCCTGCTGACGCTGCTGGCGGGACTGCTGGCGGCAGCGGCCAGCCCGGACGGGCGTTTCGGCGCCGTCATGGCGCAGTTGTCGGCCGAGCCCTGGCGGGCGTTCGGCCTGGGCGCGCTGCTGGTCGTGTGCGGCCCGTTCCTGGTGGCTGCGCTGACCGGCCTCCTGGTGATCACCGTGATCGGCGTGCCGGTGGCGCTGGTGCTGGTCCTGGGCGTGGCGCTGGTCGTGGTACTCGGTTTGACGGCGGCAGGAGCGGCCGTCGGGCGACGGCTCGGCGTCGAGGATCGCCGCCGGGCGCTGGCCGTCCTTCTGGGCCTGTGCGTGTTGCATGTGCCGTCGTTCGTGGGTTCGTTGCTGCACCTGGCGGGCGCTCCCTGGACCGCTGTCGTGGCGGTGATGGTCCTGGGGCTGGTGGTCAAGGGTGCGGCCTTGGCCTTCGGACTCGGGGCACTGGCGATCTCGCGGCTGGGTACCCGCGCCACGGCTTCCTGAAGCGCCCCTGCATCCTCGGTGCTGAGTGAAATTCCCCGGCGAATTGCGCATTAATACCCACCCGGCTCAGGCCTGTCGGCGCGGGAGGCCGCCAACGGCGCGGCTCTCGGCGCCGAGGTCCGTTTGCCATCGCGCATAAATTCATTCTTATCAATCTGTTGGAACGTACCTGTCGGGTTTGACCCGAGTCCGCACCGCGGCCGTCCCGAGCCGCCCGGCGGGGTACGGAAGCTGCGGCATTCCCGCCAGAGGCAGGACCGATGGCGGCAGGTTCCCCGTCGGGTCCAGACAAGGGCGATCGTGGCGCGAAGGATCCCCCCATGGCACGCAGCGGATTCAGGCACCAGGTGATGATGGCGGTGGCGACGCTCGCAGTGGCGCTGACGGCGCCGGCCATGGCTGCCCATACCGAGACGTTCGCCAACGGCATCCGGGCCACCTTTCACGATGCCGCCGAGACCGCGGCCATGTGCGTGGCCAAGGCCGATGGCACGCGTGAGTTCAGCCATCCGCTGGGCGGATCGGTCACGCTGGCGCCCGCCACGCGGATCCTCTACCCGTTCGAGATCGAGGTCGTCGTCGCGGCGCTGGCTGACATGCAGGGCTTCACCACCGATGTCGAAGTGCAGGTCTTCGTCCTGGACGGCATCCCGGCAGAGACCGGTGGCAGCTTCGCGCGCCGCGGCGCGATGTTCCTGTCGCCTTCGTTCGCACCCGTGGATCCGGCGATCACGTCCTACATCACGACGCACGAGATGGGGCATGTGCTGACGTGGGCCTTCGTCGACGATCAGCCCGGCCGCTGGGAAGCCTACGCGCGGGCGCGCGGCCTGGACCTCGAGGCCACCGGTCCGGCGGCGCCGCACGCCTGGCGCGCGCGGGAGATCCTGGCTGAGGATATCCGCTACCTGTTCGGCGGTACGCTCGCGACGCGCGGCATCGGCATCGAGAACCACGCGCTGGCGACGCCGGACCGCGTCGCGGGGCTCGAGCCCCTGCTGGCCGGATACTTCGCGGGCACCGCGACGGTGTCGACGGCGCGGGCCCACGCGTTCCCGAATCCCTGCAATCCGCGCACGACCCTCGAGTTGGTGCTGCCGGCCGGCGCAGCGGTCGAGACCGGCGCCAGCGTCGTCGTCCACGATCTGGGCGGGCGCCTGGTGCGGAAGCTGCAGGGCGGCACCGCAGCGAACAACCGCGTGGCGGTGACCTGGGACGGACTGGACGATTCCGGTCGGCCGGTACCGTCGGGCCGCTACCTCTTCGCGATCTCCGCGGCGGGTCTGGTCGCCCGTGGCGCGGTCACCTTGGTGCGTTGAAGGCAGGACGCGGCCGCCCGGCAGCCGTCAGCGAGCATGGTAGGTGCGCCTCGGAGCGGGCGCCAAACTCCAGCGAAGGGACAAAGGAATGCCGCGCAGGATGAACGGGATGAACCTGAGGAACCTGAGGAACCTGAGGAACAGGTCCGGCAGCGGAGCGCTCGCCGTCATGGCGGTGGCCGCGCTGGCGATGGCCAGCGGCTGCGGCGGTGGGGCCTCGGAGCCGGCGGCGCCGCCCGCCGAGGCGCTGGCCAAGCAGTTGACCGCGACCGACACGATCTTCGAAGCCAACCCCGCGTACGCCCCGTTCGGCGACGCCATCGTGTACGAGTCCGACGCCACCGGCAACCGCGAGATCTGGCTGCTGCCGGGGAACGGGTCGCCGGCGCGGCGGCTGACCGACCATGCCGCGGAGGACACCGCTCCCTGCTGGCTGCCGGACGGCAGCGGCATCGTCTTCGAATCGACACGAAGCGGCACGAAGTCGATCTGGCGCCTGGCCCTCGATGTCGAAGGCGCATTGCCCGTGCAGATCACCGACGACGCGGGCGAAGACGGCAGTCCGGATGTGTCGCCGGACGGCTTGCTGGTGGTCTACGAATCGAACCGCGGTGGACCGGGGGGAGCCGCCCTGTGGCTGTCTCCGGTCGGCGGCGGTACGCCCGTGCGCCTGACCACGAGCATCGACGGCAGCTACGATCGCACAGCGGACTGGTCACCGGACGGGCAGCACATCGTGTTCGAGTCCAACCGCAAAGACGGCGCCCCGGCGCTCTACATCGTGCCGGCGAACGGCGGCAACTTCGTGCGCCTGACGCCGCTGTCCGGCTACGAGGGTCATCCGGCCTGGTCTCCCGATGGACTGCGCGTGGCCTACGAGTCGGACGCCGGCGGCACGATGGAGATCTGGTGCGTGGACGTCGACGGTGCGAACGCCCGCTCGTTGACCAACGAGGGCGGCCACTGGCCCAGCTGGAACCGGGCGGGCAATCGGATCGTCTACTGCAACTGGGGCAGCCTGGCGCCGAACCTGTGGGAAATCGCGGTGCAGTAGGGAAGGTGTTGGCATCCCCGACGGGATTCGAACCCGTGTTGCCGCCGTGAAAGGGCGGTGTCCTAACCACTAGACGACGGGGACGCCGGAAACCGGAGTCGCGAAAACTACCCTCTCGACCGGGCGATGTCAAACGGGCCCCGGGGCGGCGGATGCCCCTGGGGCCCGTGCCCGTTGCCGCCCCCGGTCAGCGGGCGGCCGCCTCCCGCAGCAGCAGGGCCGTGGTGCGGGCGCCGTTCCAGAAGTTGTCCAGGTGGAACTTCTCGTTCGGGGAGTGCGCGTTGTCGGTGGACAGGCCGTAGCCCAGCAGTAGCACCGGCGCCTTCAGGCACGACTGGAAGGTGCCCACGATGGGGATGCTGCCGCCTTCGCGGATGAACACCGGCTCGGCCCCGAAGCCGGCCCGCAGCGCGCGGATGCCGGCCTGCATCATCGGCGAGTCGCGGGGCACGAGCACCGGGTTCGCGTTATGCAGGTTCTCGACCTCGACCTTCACGCCCGGAGGCGCCAACCGGCGCACGTGCTCGGCAAACGCGGCGGCGATCGCCGGCGGGTCCTGGTTCGGCACCAGGCGCATGGAGACCTTGGCCATCGCGTGGGCGGGGATGATCGTCTTGGCGCCCTGGCCTCCGTAGCCGCTGGTGATGCCGTTGACATCGCAGGTCGGGCGCGCCCACATGCGTTCGAGCGTCGTGTATCCCGCTTCACCGCTGGCTGCGGGCGCGCCCGTCTCCTCGCACAGCAGCGCATCGGTGTAGCCGAGCGACGCGAAGGCGCTGCGCTCGCCGGCGTCGAGATCGAGCACCTGGTCGTAGAAGCCGGGCACGGTGCAGCGACCCTGGGCGTCCCTCAACCCGGCGATGATCTGGGCCAGCGCGTTGGCCGGGTTCTGCACCGTGCCGCCGTAGCTGCCGGAGTGGAGGTCGCGTGACGGCCCGCTCACGCGGATCTCCATGTAGGCCAGTCCCTTCAGCGAATAGCAGATGCCCGGCGTCGTCTCGTTGTAGAGGGCCGTGTCGGAGATGATCACCGCGTCGCAGGCCAGCTTGTCCGCGTTGGCCTCGGTGTAGTCGTAGACATGGCGTCCGCCGCATTCCTCCTCGCCCTCGAGGATGAACTTGAGGTTGACCGGCAGCTCGGTGCCGGTGCGCACGTAGGCCTCGAGCGCCTTGAAATGCGCGTAGAACTGCCCCTTGTCGTCGGTCGAGCCGCGGGCGTACAGCACGCCGCCTTCCAGCCTGGGCTCGAAGGGAGGAGTCTGCCACTGGTCCAGCGGGTCCACCGGCTGCACGTCGTAGTGCCCGTAGAACAGCAGCGTGGGGCGGCCGGCGACAGCCGCGGTGCGCGCGAAGACCAGCGGATGCCCGTTGCCCTCGACGATCTCGGCCTCGAGGCCGAGATCGCGCAGTTCGCGCGCACAGAACACGGCGGCCGCGCGGATATCACCGGCATGGTCGGACTGGGAACTGATGCTGGGGATGCGAAGCAGTTCGCACAGCTGCGCGACGTGCTCCTGCCGATGCGCCTGCAGGTAGGCGAGGACTGCGTCGAGGGACATGGTCATCTCCCGGTCAGGATGCGGCGCACGGCGGGGGTCGGTGCGCCGGATTCGAGGGCCCGTACCTGGCCAAACTACCCTTGACACGTCGGGGTGTCGAGGCGATTGTGACCGGGTCGGCCGGTCGCCTCACGCGACCGGCGCCTGAATCCCGAGCTGCCCGCCGCCACGGTCCGCCCGCGGACGAACGCCCGCGCGGCGTCCGCCCCGACTGCCGCGCGGCGCGGCGGCGCTATCCACGGCCTACTGCAAGGGGAGGAACCCGCATGGCTGAGATGATCATCAGCAAGACGAAGACGAAGGAAGCGGTCAAGGAGTGCAACGTGTCCGGCGAGTTCTACGACGCCCTCGATGCCAAGGTGCGCGAGTTGATCGTCGCGGCCGAGAAGCGCGCGCTCGAGAACGGCCGCAAGACCGTTCGTCCCTGCGACCTGTAGTTCCAGGCCACCGCGCCGCGTCCGCGGCCGTGCCGTCCACGACTCGAACGGGAACCCGGCAGGGTTCCCGTTTTCCTTGCCAAGGTGACACCACCGGGTCCGGCGGCAGCGGGCGTTGACAGTGCCTGTCCGTTCCAGGACCGCATCGGCGCCACCGGCGCCCGACGCGTGCGCGAAAACCGTGGCCACCGGACCGCCGTCAGGCCTCTGGAGGCACCGACCCCGATGGCGGAACACCGCTTGCCATCTGGCGCGCAGCCGAGGGGAGGGGCCATGCCGATCAGGATCAGGACCGGTGCGCTCGCGGGCATTGCGGGGCAGGCGGTCAGCGTCGAGGTCGTGATCAACCGCGGATTGCCCGGCTACCATTTGGTGGGCCTGCCCGGCGCCGAGGTGCGCGAGAGCCGCGAGCGCGTCCTGGCCGCGCTGCGGCACTGCGGGGCGAAGGTACCGCCGGGACGGATTACGGTCAACCTGGCGCCCGCCGGTATCCGCAAGAGCGGTGCCTCTTTCGACCTGGCGATCGCCGTGGGCATTGCCGCCGCAGCCGAAGGCTGGTCGGCCGACGGTGCGACGTCGGGGCGCCTGCGCGCGGTCTTCTTCGGCGAGCTGTCGTTGTTCGGCGAGGTGCGGTCGGTGCGCGGCCTGCTGCCCCTGCTGCTGGACGTCGGGCGACCTTCGGCCGGCGCCAGGACCTGCGCCGTCGTGCCCGCAGCGCAGGGAGCGGAAGCTGCCCTGGCGCCGGGTCTGCGGGTGGTGCCGGTGCGTGACCTGCGCGAGGCGCTTGACTGGTGCCGCGCCGGTCGCGAGCCCGATCCCGTCCCGGCCCGCGCCACCCCGACAGGGGCCGGGGACAACGGCGCAATCGTCGCGGCCGCACACGCGGCTTGCTGCGAGATCGGCCGCCTGACGGGGCAGGAGCTTGCCCGCAAGGCTGCCGTGGTGGCGGCGACCGGGCGGCACAACCTACTCCTGGTGGGACCGCCCGGCGCGGGCAAGACGCGCCTGTGCCGCCTCCTGGCCGACCTGCAGCCGCCCTTGACGCCGGAAGAGGCGATTGCGGTCACGCGTATCCAGAGTGCGGCCGGGTTGCTGTCGGCATCGGCGTGCGCCACGCGCCGGCCGTTCCGCGCACCGCACCACACGGTGACGGCGGCTGGCCTCGTCGGTGGCGGTCCCGGGCTGCGGCCGGGCGAAGCCACGCTCGCGCACGGCGGGCTGCTGTTCCTCGACGAACTGGCTGAATTCCAGCCGGCGGTGCTCGACGTGCTTCGCCAGCCGCTGCAGGACGGCCACGTCACGGTGTCGCGCGGTCCGGGGCAGCGGCGGTTCCCCGCGGCTTTCCAGTTGCTGGCGGCCAGCAATCCCTGTCGCTGCGGACATTTCGGCAGCCGGACGAGGACCTGTCGCTGTGCACCGCGCGATCGGTCACGCTACCTGTCCCGCGTGCCCGGGCCTCTGCTGGATCGGATCGAAGTGTTCGCCGCCATGGCGGAGTGGAAGGGGTCGTTTACGCCAGGGGCGCCGCCACCGGTCGGCGGCGGTTGGCGGACCAGTCCGCAGGTGGCCGACCTCGAGTCGGCGCGGGCGCGGCTGACGGCCTGGGCGCGCACGGGGGGCGCGCCCGCCGCGTCGGGGGCTGACCGCTTCCTGGACCACGCACGCGGCGCCTTCGGGCTCTCGTTGCGTGCGGTCGTGCGCTGCCGCCAGGTCGCCGCGACCGTTGCGGCCCTCGACGAGTGCACCCACGTCGAGCCGGAACACATCCAGGAAGCCCTCGAGTTCCGTCGGGAGGCCACCGTGACCCCCGAAACCTGAAGGGGCATTCGGCGGTTCCTTGACGAGCGCGGCGGTCGCCTCGGGCGACCGCCGCTGCCTGTCATCGATAACGGTGGACCGGTCTAGAACGAGCCCTGGAAACCGACCGTCCAGGCCACATAGGAGAGGTCCTGCGATGTGAACTCGGTCACGAGGCGTTCGTCGTAGCCGCCATCCGCGTCGCGCGGATATTCGATGAGCGGAACGCGAATGGACCCGGTATTGGACTCGATGAAATTCGGCGCCGGCGTGAACTCGATCGAATTCGAATGCAATGTGGCTTCGATGCGGATACTCACCGTACGCTCGGCCAGCATGCGCAGGCCAGCGCCAAAGGCGATATCGCTGCTTCCGGCCGTACCGGTGGTGAAGTTCGAGTTCATGTCATAGGAGGTGACGCCGAACTGGCCGGTCACGTACGGGTGCCAACGGCCGCTGCCGTCCTTGCCGATATTCAATGGATAGACGAGCACGCCCAATCCGCCGTTTAGCGTGATCAGCGACCGCATCTCCCAGGTGAGTTGGTCGGCCTCCTCGAGCTTCCTGGCGTCATCGGGATCCCGCGAGCCGTCGAAGGGATTGAACTCCTCGGCGGTGGCGTCGGCGGAGTTCTTCCGCGTCCAGCGGTTGGTGACTGTCGACTTGGTCTCGGAGAACGACACGCCGGCATAGCCCTCCAGCGCGAGCCATGGCTTCAGCGTGTAGCCGATGCGCACCACCGGACTGAACGCTGCTTGCGCCTCGATCAAGACGTCGCCCCAGTAGGTGGCATCGGTCGTGAAGCGGTACATCATCTGCTCGCGCTCGAGCAGCGTGCCTGAAAGGTGCGCGAAGCCGAGCGACAAGCTCAGATCGAGTGTGCCCGTGCGGATGCCCGGCTGCCACACCTCGACCTCTTCTTCCACCTCGAGATCCTCGGCTGCGGTTGCCGATTCGTTCAGCAGCTTGAAGATCCGCGTCGGGCGCGCCGCAGGGGCATCGTCCGGGCTTGCCGCGGGCGCGTCGGCCAGGGCGGCCGTCGCACCGCACGATCCGGCGACAAGGACGCAAAGCGCTGCCAGAATGCTCTTGACCGACATGCAGGCTCCTGTGCGGGTCGTGGCCCGGGGTACCGGCGGGGCTGGCCATCAGGACGACGGGTTAATTTCAGGTGCGGGGACCGAGGTGTCAACCCCTAACGGCGCTCCGGTTGTCCGCTGGTCGGGTTGTCCCTATAATGCCATGGACACGCCCCAGGAAGAGAGTTGCCCACGATGCCTGCCCGCGGAACGACCGGAAGCATAAGGGTCGGCCGGCGCCCGTCCCTGGGGGTTGCCCATCTCGTTGCGGTCTTGCTGTCCGGCTGGCTCTGCGTATCGGGTGGTTCCGCGGGGGCCGGCGTCGACTTTCCGGGCCCGCGTTCGGTGACCTTGGCGCAGCCGGGGCTGTCGGTCCTGGGCGTTCGGCTGCCGGAACGCGCGACCGACGACCTGCTGGTCGGCCTGCAGGGCGGCAATCTTGCCCTCGTGCGCTACGCGCCGGTGACGGGCACATTCCAGGTCATGTACCAGTTGGTGACGCAAGGGCGACTCGTGCATCTGCAGCCATGGGTGGGGCTGCCGGCCGGCCAGCTTGGCGTCGTGGTCGCGGCCGCGGATCCCGACCGGGTCCTTTTTGTGCGCGTGAGTGCTGCTTTCCCGAACCTGAGCCTGGCGGCCTCCGTCCTGCTGGAGGAGGATCCGGGCATGCTCGCCTGGTTTGGCGACGTTCCGGGCGGCGACGCTTGGCTGGCGGTCACGCAACCGGGTGTCGACAGGGTCGCCGTGCTGGCCGATCGGGGCGGCTGGGGCGTCCTGAGCGTCGTGGAATGCGGTGACGAGCCCTTCGCGGTGGCCGGTGCCGACCTTGCCGGGGATGGCACACCCGAAGCGGTTTTCGCCCAGCGCGGGCGCCTCTCGGGCGATCTCGGGGTTCTTTCGGCCACGCCCGACGACGGTGTCGGCGTGCGGTTTGCCGCAGTCGCGGGACTTGCTGCCGGCACGTTGGCAGCCTGCGATCTGGACGGCGACGGCAGCCACGAACTGGTGGTCGCCGATCGTGATGAGCCCCGCCTCGAGTTCCTGCGCGCCGACGGCGGTGGTTTCACGGGTGTCGGCTCGCTCGACCTGGCCCTGCCGGCGCGCGGCCTCGCGGTCTGGTCTCTGGAAGGTGGCGGGCCGGCCCTGTTGGCGGTGAACCCGGAGCGCGGCGCCGCCGAGTTCGCCAGCCTGGCCGGCGGTCTCTGGCAGAGCCACGGGGCCTATTTCCCGGGATGTCGACCGTTGGCTTCGGCGCCGGCCGAGCTGAACGGCGACAACTTGGCTGATGTCGCTTCCGTCAGCGCCGATGGAACCGTGCTCTCGGTGATGCTGGCCCGACCGGGTCCGGCGTTCTGGGGTCTGCCCACCTTCGCGATGGACGCACTGCCGGGCGGTCTTGGCCATGCCGATTTCGACGGCGATGGCCGTGCGGACGTCCTGGTCGCCTCGGCGCTGGGTACGGGCCTCGCCCTGTTCCCCGGCAGGGCCGACGGAACCATCGCGACGACGCCTGTGGCGATCGACTTGGGCTTCCCGAACGGGCGGTTCGCGCCGCTGGCGCTGGACGCCGACGCGGAAGCGGAGATCGCCGTGCTCGATTTGGGCGCTCTTGCCGTGGTGGTGCTGGATCGCGAGCCAGGGGGCACCTACCGCGAGATCTCGCGAACGCCGATCGGCTCCTACCCGTCCGGAGCCGTGGCCGGCGACATCGATGCGGACGGGTGGGTCGACGTGGCGGTGACGACGGTCGGCGGGGCCGACGTCAAGGTGCTGTACGGGCTCGGTGACGGCAACTTCGACGCGCCGGTTTCGGTCTCCTATGCGGTGCCGGCGATCCAGATCCGACTGACGGACCTCGACGGCGATCGTGATCTGGAGATCGTCGCGGTCGACGGTACCAGTCGGCTGTGGTGGCGGATGAACGAGGGTGGGCGCGTGTTTGCCCAGGGCCAGTGGCTGAACGCCGGCAACGGCGCGGCGTTCCTGGCCGGGGGGGACCTGGACGGCGACCTCGACCAGGACCTGGTGGTGGGTTGCCGCAACGACCGTTCGCTCATCTCCTACGAGAACCGGGGTGCGGGCGTGCTCGTCCGTCGTACCGGTTCGCACGCGCTGGATGCCGCGCCGTCGGGGCTGGAGATCGGTGACTTCGATCGGGACGGCAGGGGAGACGTCGTCGTCGGGCTGCGACAGGTGGGCCGGCTCGAAATCTACCTCAGCCTGGTGCCGTGGAACCAGAGCGCAGCGGTGGCGGTGCGCAGCACCGCCGACGTGCTCGAGTTCGCCGTGGCCGATGTCAATGCCGACGGCACCGCCGACCTCCTGGCGCTCGACGGGGTGCTCGAACTGGGGGTCGCCCACCTGAACGTCGATCCGGCAGGGGTGGCCCTCGAACCCCAGGTGCTGCGGGCCGACTGCGAAGGCGACCGCCTGCGCGCGCGCCTGGAGCCGGGACCGGGCGACCTCTGGCGGCTCGAAGCCCGGGACGGGGGCCCCTGGCGCCTACTTGCGGACGCCCATGGCGCGCGTGCCGGACGCCTCGACGCGGAGGCGATGGCCTGGGATCTGGTGCTGGATGCCCGGGCGCTGGAGAATTGGGGGCGGGTGACCGAATTGCGCCTGGTCGTCGACCGGGCCGACGGCATCAGCGAATCGCGGACCGTGGAGGTGCCGGCCGCGTGCGCCGGACCGGCGGGCGCGCCGGCCGGAGTACCGAGGTGGGCGGCCGCCCCGTGGCCCAATCCAGGCAATCCGCACTTCCGCGCGGTCTTCCGGTTGCCGGCCGGTGGCCCGGTCGCCGTGACTGTGCACGATCTGGCCGGCAGGCGCGTGGCGCTCCTGCAGGAGGGGGAGTTGCCGCCGGGCGACCATGACGTGGCGTGGGATGGGCGGTCCGGAGGGCTTCCGGCTCCGGCAGGGGTCTATCTGCTTCGGGTGTCCAGCCCGGGCGGCACGGCTGCAACCCGTCTGGTGCTCGTCAAATAGTCCGCCCTGCCGGCGCGGACGGGTCCAGGTATCGAACCTCTTCCTGCAGGAGTACATCGAACCTTCGTTGCACGGCTTCGCGCATGCGTGAGACCAACCGGCGCACCTCGTCGCTGCGGGCGTGGCCCAGGTTGACGATGATGTTGGCATGCCGGGCGAAGACGGCCGCGTCTCCTTCGCGCATCTGCTTGGCTCCGGCTTCCTCCAGCAACACGCCGGCAGGTTGGCGGCGCCCCCCGGGCTCCGCCGGGTCGAGGTTGCGGAACCAACTGCCAGCGCTCGGTTCGGTGACCGGGTGCTTGGCCCGCCGGTCGGCCAGGTGGGCGTTGCGCTCGGCCACGGCCGCGTCGAGCCCTCCCCGGTGCAGGCGCAGGACCGCCGACAGGACGATGTCCCCGGCGTCGCGCAGGGCCGAGCCCCGGTAGCGGAAGCCGCACTCCTCGGGCCCGCGGCGCTCGATGCGCCCGCCGGGAGTCAGCACCGTGACCTCGCCCACGAGGTCGCGGATCTCGCGCCCATAGCAGCCGGCATTCCCGGCCAGTGCCCCGCCGACGCTGCCGGGAATGCCCGACGCGAATTCGAGTCCGCACAGGCCCTCGGCCAGGGTCGCGGCGACCAGCGCGTCGAACGGCATCCCGGCCTGCACCGCGATCGCATCGCCCTGGCGCTCCAGCCCGACGGCCTCGATCTTCAGGATCGCACCGCCGAAGCCGCGGTCGTCGGCCAGGACGTTGCTGCCACCGCCGAGCACGAACCAGGGTAGACCGGCCTGGTCTGCCGTCTGTTGGAACCGTAGGGCCTGTTCCGGGTTCTGCACCGGGCAGACGAGTGCCGCCGGTCCCCCCACCCTTAGCGTCGTGAGCCCGGACAAAGGCAGGCCGCGGCGCACGGACCCTCGCAGGTCCTCCGGCAGCAGGCTCAGGAATCGTTCCCCGGCATCCATGGACGGCCTTTCGCGCCCGCCACGGTGGCGGCGCGCAGGACCACGATCGATCCGGCGGCCCGGTGCGTCAACCCGTGTTGGCATTGCCCGGCGCCTTGCCGTAACATTTCGCGTTCGGCGGGCGGGCAGTCCGTCCACCGGGGGCGAGGGAGTTGGCAGTTGGCGATCACGGCGATGCCGCGCGGTCTGGAGACCGGGCCCGGGGGCAGCCCCGGTGAGCGGCGCATACTCGCCACGGCGTTCGTTGCGTCGCTGGTTCTACACCTGATCGGCGTTCTGGTCTTCCAGCGCGTGCCCGTGGATCTGCGGGGTGCCGCGAATGAGCGGCACACCCCCGAGGTCGAGATCTCGCTCGAGCCCGACCGATCTGCGACCGCCGAGGACCCGTCGAAGCCGGACGACCCGGAGCGCGAGCGCATCTTCACCTCGATTCCCGAGCGGCTGGCCAGCGACACGCCTCCGGAAGATGATCCGGACCAGCCGCAGTACCTGGCGATGTACCACGCCTTGGCGGCGAACCCGACCGTCGGTGCCGACGCGCTCCAACCCACGGCGCCGCGCGCGGCGGAGTCACCCCAGGTGGCGCTCCGGCGCGAGGACCTGGCCAACGCCCCCGGGGTGAACCTCGCAGCCGAGTCGGCCCAGATCCCGCAACAGCCGCTTCGCGAGCCCACGCCGGCCGAAGCGGCCGCGGCCGCGCAACGTGAGCGGGCCCGGCGCGAACAGGAACGCAAGCAGTCCCGCAGCCTGACGGCGGACGAGCAGGGCGCGCTGCCGGTCCCGCGCCAGGAGGACGCCGAACCGGCGCCGCCGCGCGAGGAGTCGCCGCCGGCCGCGGCGAAGCCGCTGGAGGACTGGTGGGGGGGGACGTCGGCGCCCTCGGTGCTGCAGAGGGCCGATCGTGGCACGCCGGGGGACCGCGGAATCGACTACGACCAGGACGCGAGTGGGCCGCAGGCCAGCGGCGTCGCGCGTGTGGGCGACTTCAGCCTGAACACCTGGGAATGGAACTACGCCCCGTGGATGCAGGCCTTCGGCAACACACTGATGCGCAACTGGGTGGTGCCGGAAGGGCGCCGGCTGGGCCTGATCTGGGGTAAGACGGTCATGCGCGTGGTGGTCGAACGCGACGGCCGGGTCACCCTGGCGGAGGTCCTCGAGACCGACGGTCACGAATCGCTCCATAACGCGTCGCGGGCAGCGCTGCTGTCCTCGTCGCCGTTCGCGCCGTTGCCGTCTCACTTCCCCTTGCCGCATCTTGAGATACGGCTGACGATGTCTTATCCTGAACCGCTGCGCTGAAGCAGCGGAAGGCGCCCGGGCGCGCCGTCCCGAAAGGTCGCATATGGACTTGTGGCACTGGATCCTCGCCGGCCGCTCGATGATGATCCCCATCGGGCTCGCTTCGCTGGTCGGCCTTGCGGTGATCATCGAGCGGTTGATCGTGTTGAGGCGCGGCCGGATCATCGTGCCGGAGATCGCGGCGGCCGTCGATACGCTCGACAGCGGGCCCGATCTCTCCGTGGCCTACGCGCTCTGCCAGGGCCGGCCGGGCCCGTTCGCGAACATCGTCAAGGCGGGGTTGGACCACGCCGAGAGCGACTGGACCGTGATCCGCGACGTGCTGCAGGAGGCCGGGCGCCGTGAGGCGACGCTGCTCACGCGTCGCCTAGGCGTGCTCGAGACGGTGGCGGCCGTGTCCCCGCTGCTGGGGCTGCTGGGCACGGTGCTGGGCATGATCCGCATCTTCGCGGCGGTGTCCAACGCGGGCATCGGCGATCCCGAGGCCCTGTCCGGCGGGATCAGCGAGGCGATGGTGACGACCGCGGCGGGCCTGTTCATCGGCATTCCGGCGCTGGTGGCGTACAACTGGCTCAACGCGCGTGCCGACCGCGTCATCTTCGAACTGGAGACGTACGCCTCGAAGCTGCTGGATTCGCTGCGGCGGCGCCGCCTCGGTGCGGATGAGCGGGCGGAGCGGGCGTGAACTTCCGGTCACCACGGAAGGGGCGCGGCCTCGTGCTGAACGTCACGTCACTCATCGACGTGATGTTCCTGATGCTGATCTTCCTGCTGGTGACGTCGAGCTTCCGGCGGCAGCCGGCGGTTACCGTGGTGTTGCCGCGTTCGGCGACGGCGGAGGAGGCGGTGGACACGCCCGCGATCCTCTACCTGACGGGCGACGGGCGGATCTTCCTCGACGAGCGGGCGGTGACGGAAGCGGAACTGCCGCCGTTGCTGGTGCAGTTGAAGTCGGATACGGGCGAGGATCGCATGGTCCTGCGCGCGGATGCGGGGGCGCAGCACGGGGATGTCGTGCGCCTGATCGACGTGATCAGGCAGAGCGGATTCACACGAATCAGTCTTTCGGCCCGCTCGGCGGGCGGCGAATGACGGGGCAGGAGGCCAGGTGCAGGCGAACAGATCGATGACCGGAACGCTGCTGGCGGCGGCGCTGCTGGCGACGGGTCTCGGGGCGTGGCTGGCCGGTTGCACCAGCGACCTGCCGAACCGCGTGGGGTCGGGGCTCGTGGATGACGAATTGGACCAGTCGCTGATCCAGCTGTTGGCCGATGACGTGACGGCGTACGGCGCGCTGACGGTGGATGATCCCGCGGTGCCTCTGCACCGCCAGCAGGTGCTGTACCTCGGGCGACAGCAAGGTGTCCGGTCGCGCATCCTGGTCAACTACGACTTCTCGGATGTGTACTCCGACTCCTTCCCGGCGTCCGCCTTCACCGCGGCGAACATCAAGTCGGTCAAGCTCGGCCTGGTCAAGCTGCTGCATTACGAGGGAAGCGAGATCACCGGACAGCCGGTCGAGCTCTTCTATGGCCTGCGGCAGCTGAGCGCACCCTTCGACAGCACCCTGTTCCGGGTCGCGGCAGGCGCGGGCGCCATCCCGGGCGTCGTCGCCGGGGAGTTGAACGTCAGCCCGACCGTATCAATCACCTTCGCGAAGCCGGAGATCCCACTCGATGAAGAGGTTGCATTGGGCTGGTTCCAGGGCGCACAGACCCTCGGCTTCGTGATCGAGTTGAACGACAATTCGGACGAGGGCCTTGTCGGGTTCAGTTCCAGCGAGTTCCTGCGCTATTCCGAAGTCGACTCCACCCTGGCTGGTCTGTTCCTGCCGCCGAAGCTTATCGTCGAGTTCGAGGACAGGCCCGAGAGCGAGTCGTTCCGGCTTTCCCCGGTGGCCGACACGTCGACCTTTGAGGACGTTCCGGACGCGCCGGCCGATCTGTCCGCGGGGTTCGTCCTGCGCACCTGCCTGCGGTCCTACCCGGTGCTGGATTTCGACTTCTCGGGGTTGCCATCCGATGCGCTCATCAACCGCGCCGTGCTCCGCGTGGCCTGCGACACGACGTTGACGTTCGGGCATGCCGAATCCATCGTGGTCGCCGAGATCGACTCGACCGTCCTGGCGAGCGACGGACAGACCCTCACGCTCGCGGAACTTGCAACCGCCACGAGCATCATCACCGGCCAGACCAGTCTGTATCCTTCGGACGTCTTCCAACTCGCCTTCGACGTCACGAGTGCGGTGCAGAGGATCGTCAACGGCGTCTACGACGATCCGCGGGCCTTCGTGCTGGCTGCGGGCGAGGACGCCTACTCGACGTACGACCTGACCTCCGTGGACCCGGACTTCTATTTCACCGAGTTCCGGTTCCACGGCACGTCGGCCGTGGACAGCCTGCGACCTCGTCTGGAGATCACCTATAGCCGCCGCGACGAGCGGCTCGGAGGCGCGGAATGACCCACACGAGGATGCTGTCGGCGATCGTCGCCGTCATCATGGTGGTGGGCGCTGTCGGTGCCGCGGGTTCCGCTCGTGCCCAGACGCCCTTTGCGGTGCAGAGCGTGGGCCAGCGGCTGGCCGACGGCGACGCGCGCATGTTGGGACGGGGCGGCTGGGGCCTGGCCGAGTCCGACACGCTACACCCCGGCTTCAAGAATCCCGCGTCCGCCGCCGGGGTCCGGCAGGTGGGCCTGGCCTTGACCGGCTATGGCGAGTCTGCTGGCAACGAGTCGGCGAACACTTCGCGCAGCACGTACCGGACCTACGTACCAGACGCGCGCATCGTGGTCCCCGTGATCAAGGGCGAACTCGCTTTCAGCGCCGGCTTCAAGCTGGAGCGCGGCACCGCCTGGCACACGAAGGTGGACTCGACGTGGTCCGTGTGGGACAACACGGTGACGGGTTCGACGCAGTTCGAGCGCGAGGGCTCGACGTTCAAGGTGCCGCTGGGACTGGCTTGGCGCGCGCATGAGGCGCTGGCTGCGGGCATCACGCTCAATCTTGAGCGGGGATCCCTGCGGGAGACGTTGGCCGCCTACTACGACAATCCGGTCAATGCCTCCGGCATCCCGTTCTACCGCTCCGTGATCGGCGTGGCGGAGGATCAGTTCACCGGCACGTCGGCCACGCTGGCGTTGCTGGCGACGCCGTTCCGCGACTGGCGCGTGGGGGTAACCTGGACCGGTGAGCACGCCATCGACGGGCGGCGCAAGACCGAGCTGGGTGGCGTGGCGGAACGCACGTTCACCGATTTCGAGCTGCAGCGCCCCGCCGAACTGTCCGTTGGCCTGGCTGCGGGGTTGGGCGAGCGCTGGGAGGTCGGGCTGGACCTGCGTCGCCAGGACTGGCGCCGCTTCGTGGCGCCGCCCGCGTGGCTGGCCCGGCCCGGTTGGCAGGACGAGCTGGTGGACGAATTGCAGTTGGGCGCCGGCATCGAGCGCCGGCGGGGAACGGTGCGTCGCGCCGGCTGGGCGAACCTCCCGCTGCGGGTCGGCGTGGGCCTCCACCGCTGGCCGTACCAGGTAGGTGGCAACGAGGTGCTGGAACGCTCGGTCAGCGTCGGCACCGGCTTCCCCTTGAGCGGCGACCGGGGGACGCTCGACGTCGGCCTGACCTTGGGCCGGATCGGCGATCGCCAGGACAATGGGCTGACGAGCACCTACCTACGGCTGGCAGTCTCGGTGACGGGACTGGAGGCCTGGTGGTAGAATGGAGGCAGCGGCCGGGATCCATGCGGGACGGCACGGCCGGCCGGGGACGACCCAAGGAAAGCGGGGAGCGATGCGGCGGACAATACTGATGGGCGCACTCGTGGCGGCGGCGACCCTGGTCGGGGCGGGCGGCTGCAAGGACGGCAGGAACGCGAAGACGGGTGCGAACCAGCGACCGGCCACGGCGATCGAGAAATTCGCCGATCGCGTCACCGGGATCCCGGCCGCGGCGCTGGACGACACGCTGCGGCGACTGGCGGCCGGCGGTCCTCCGGAAGACGCCTACGCCGGTTACCTGCTGGGCAACCGCTTCTACGTGGCGGCCGGCGATACCGCCCTGGCGCGCGGCTGGAAGCACCCGTCGGTCGCCGCGCTGCTGGATAGCGCCGAAGCGCGGTTCATGGCCTCGATCGCCGCCGACAGCACGCTGCTGGAGCCGATGGTGAACCTGGGCTCGCTGTGGGACGACCGTGCCGAGCAGTCGACGCAGCAGGTCGAGCGCGTGGAACTCGGACTCAAGGCCGAGAGCTACTATCGCCTGGCCCTGCGCGTGGACCCGACGGACGAAAAGGCGCGCTGCAACCTCGGCTCGTTGTTCCTGCGCCAGCGCAAGCACCCGCAGGCCCTTGCCGAGTTCAAGCAGGTGCTGGTCGATCATCCGCACAGCGCGCTGGCCCACTACAACATCGCCATCATGTTCGCCGAAGAGAAGATCTACCGCGAGGCGCTGGTCGAGTGGGAACTGGCGGTCAAGTACGATCCCGACGGTGACATCGGCGCGCGTTCGGCCGAGAACATCAAGATCGTCACCGACCTGATGAACGCGCCCGAGCCCAAGCTGGACCATTGAGCTTCCCGCTGCCGCTGCCGGAACCCCTGCGCCGGGCTTTGCCGCCCGGCACAGGGGTCCTGCTCGGTCTGAGCGGCGGGGTGGACAGCGCGGTCGCCCTCGCCGTGCTGAAGGAACTGGGCTGCCGCGTCGAGTGCGTCACCTTCCGCAATTTCTGCTATGCCGAGGGCCAGGACACGGCCGGCGAACAGGCGTGCTGCTCGCTCGACGCCATCGACCAGGCTCGGCGGTTGGCCGTCGATGCCGGGGCACCGCACTGGGTCGGCGACCTGGTCGAGCCGTTCCGGGCACGCGTCATCGACCCCTTCATCGCCGAGTATGCGCAAGGGCGCACGCCCAATCCCTGCCTGTCCTGCAACGAGTCGGTGCGGTTCCCGGAGCTCGTGCGTCTGGCAGCCCGGCAGGGCTGTGTCTTCGCGGCGACCGGCCACTACGCGCGCATCGACCGTGACGGCGCGACACCGCGTCTACGACGCGGCCTGGACCCGGCCAAGGACCAATCCTACTTCCTGCATCGGCTGGACACGGCGCTGCTGGGCTCCCTGGTGTTCCCGCTGGGCTGGTACGCGAAGGACGACGTGCGGGCGGCGGCACGCGCGCTGGCGCTGCCGGTAGCCGAGCGGCGCGACAGCCAGGAGATCTGCTTCGTGCCGGATGACGACCGGTCGTTCCTCTTCGCCGACGCGGGCACTGCCGGCGCGCAGGCGGTCGCGGCGGCGACAACGCCCGGGCCGATCGTCGACCGAGGGGGACGGCGGCTCGGGACGCACCGCGGCCTTGCCCATTACACAGTGGGGCAGCGCAAGGGTCTGGGCATCGCGGCGCCGGCGCCGCTGTACGTGCTGGCGTTGCAGACCGATGGCAACCGACTGGTCGTCGGCCCGCGTGAGGGTCTGCTGGCCACGCGACTGGTTGCCGACCGGTTTGTCGCGCAGGTGCCCGACCTGCCCGAGCGCTGGCCCGGGCCTCGCGACGGCCCCTGGGCCACGGTCAAGCCGTTGGTGCAGGTGCGCCACCGACACGCGGGCACGGCGGTTGCCGCCTGGCGATGGGACGGGGATCGTCTCGAAGTCGAACTGGCGGAGCCGGTCGCCGGCGCCGCGCCCGGGCAGGGATTGGCGATCTACGACCGGGATCTGGTGCTCGGCGGCGGACGCCTGCTGGCAGCCGATGGGGCGGGAACGGGAGGCGCATGATGGGCGGGAAGGGTCGACCGAAGGCGCGGGGACGGCGGGCGCTCGGCCTGATGGTGGCGCTTGCGCTGCTGTCAGCCGTCATCGTGCTCGGCGTACCGCGCCTGGTTCCGGGGGAGCGTCTGGCGGCACAGGTGGCCGAGGCGCTGGCGACGGCCACCGGTGCGCGCGTCACGGTGGCGTCGGCTTCGGCCACGTTGATCGGTGGGCCGGGACTGCAATTGCGCGGCGTTCGCCTGGATGGCGGCGATGCCTGGCAGGTTGCGCTCGAATCGGTGGAGGTGTCGCTGGCCGTGGCTCCGCTGCTGAGCCGCGCCCTGGTGGTCGATCGGCTGCTGGCGACGGGACCGGCGGGCGCTGCGAAGATCGGCAGGCGCACGGTCGCGTTGACGTCGTTCACCGTCGAAGCGAGCGGGCTCGGCCTGGCGCTGCCGACCGCCGCCGGCGGCCCCTTGGGGGCGTCGGGCACCGCCGATCCGGGCGCCGGTTGGCCCGGGAGTCTGCGTGGTATGGTGGCGGTGCGCGCGTCGCAGGTTGCCATCGGCGACATGGCGCTGGCCGAGGTCGCGGCCGAGGTCCATCCGCACGGCCGTCGGCTGGCAATCGACTCGGCGACGGCGACGTGCGGGGGCGGTGACCTTGCGTTCGACGGTACCATCGACCTGGGCCCGGTGCCCGCCGCTTGGGCGGGTTCGCTGCGTCTGGTCGGCGTCGGTGCCGCGGCCCTGTTGGCCGAATGGGCTCCCGAAGTGGCGCCGCTGCTGGACACGCGCCTGACCGGCGACGTGAGCGGCGCCGGCCTCTTGGCCGACAACGATGCGTCCCTGAGGGAACTGCGGAGCGAGGCGCACCTCGGCGTCGGCCCGGGTGTGGTCCGCGCCGGCCCGTGGCTTGCGGGCGCGGAGCCGTACCTCGGTGCGCGGCAGGACCTGATGGATGTGCGGGTGACCGGGGGGCGCCTGGCCGTGCGCATCGCCGAGGGCCGCTGCCTGGTCGACACGCTGGCGCTTCGCGGGCCCGACACCGATTGGGAGCTGGCCGGAACCGTGGACCTGGTGGTGCCGCCGGGTGCGGCCGCCGAGCCGGCCCTGCAGATGGGGGTCCACCTGCGCCTGCCGCCGGGCTACACGCCCGAGCTGGGATCGCTGGCGTTCTTCGCCGAGGCGCTGCGCGACGCCGAAGGTCGGATCAACCTGGACCTGGGGCTGCGGGGGCCAGTGGCGGATCCGGGCGTGACCCTGGACCTGGCGGCGATGTCGCGCCGCATGCGGTCCCGCTGACAGCAACCGACGGCGCAACACCGTCGCCAGCCGTTCCTTGACAAACGCGGACCCGGGTCTTACCGTGCCTAACCGTTGCGAACGCGGCCCTGTCCGGCGTGCCGGCGGGTCTGCGGGGGCGGGAACGCCACTCCTTTATCTCTTGGCACCGGCCCTGAGCCCAGTTCGCGGGAGGGCTAGTCCTAATTGGTAAGGCAGCGGTCTTGAAAACCGCCGGGTGAAAGCCCTTGGGGGTTCGAATCCCTCGCCCTCCGCCAGGTTCCGGAGAGGTGACCGAGTGGCCGAAGGTGCACGCCTGCTAAGCGTGTGTAGGGTAACACTTACCGAGGGTTCGAATCCCTCCCTCTCCGCCACAGAATGAACCGGCTCGGGCCGGTTCGACGAAGACGGCTCTGGTGCGCCCATAGCTCAACTGGATAGAGCATCTGACTACGGATCAGAAGGTTGGGGGTTCGAATCCTCCTGGGCGTACCACCTAGTTCGAAGAAGGACAGCGGGTTGGCGCAGGCCAGCCCGCTGTTTTTCTTGGGCGTCACCGGTGGCGGTTCCACTCGGGTCCATCTCCGGTGGGGAGGGGACGGCATTGGATTGTCGCCGGGTCTTGGCGGGTTTGCCCCATCACCGTTGCGGACCCGCCGGGAGCGATGTCGACCATACCGGCGGTGGGATCTTGCGAGTGCCTCGGAGATCGGGCGGCAAGATACGCGGCGCAAAGTGCGGAATGCATGGCTGTTGATCTTGCTGATCCGATTGGATTACAATCAACAACTCGCGCGGCATTCATCAGCGTGGCTTTCGCGGAGGTATTGATGTGCGCCTCACCATGCTGATGGTCAGTGCAACCGTCTTGGCTGCGGCTGCTTGCGCGAATCCGATCGAATGGCCAGTCGCTGATGGCGGCGATGGACACTACTACGAAGTGGTTCAAGCCGCGGCGCCCCTGACATGGGCCGAGGCGGATGCATGGGCTCAATCCATGAGCTACGAGGGAATGAGCGGGCACCTCGCTACGATTGCCACCCTCTTGGATTGTCAGACCGGGGAATGTCAGACCTTTCTCTCGGGGTTAGCGCCATGCGAATTCTACCCGTATAACGGTTGTGCATCGGTGTTCCTTGGTGGTTGGTCTGCAGTCACCGAGGTGTTTGATCCGCGCCCCTATTTCGGCCCGTTCGTGCGCACCGCACCTTGTCAGTGGATAACGGGCGAAATCGGCGCGGGTGGTTCCCCAGGCGGCTGGACTTGGCCGGTCGGTCAACTTCTTCATCTCACGGTGGGTCTATACGATACCGACGGCATGGGCCTGCCGAATTACGGCCCCACCTATCAGGGCGATCCCGATTACAGAGCCTCCGCGTTCATGGTCGAGTACGATGGGCTCGTGCCATTCAACTATCCGCACGCCATCGTCCAGACGTCCGAGGTGAGTTGGGGCCACATCAAGGCCCAATATCGGTAGTCCATTGGTGGACACTGGCGATTCGTTGGCACAGGCACCGAGACTGCTGTGGCAGGGGCACGGCGATGGCCGTCTTCAGGTCGGATTCGGAGATGTCCGCCGACTTGGAACCGTGCCAGGACGTGCCTGTCGGCAGCGGTCTACCCTGTCGGGCGCGTCACGGTTGTGCTAACGTGCCGCAGCGTTTGTCATCACGATCTGTCCCGCAGTGAATGCGTCGTCCGCGTTGCCCGCGATCTGGGCCGGCGACGCGCCCCCGAGGAAGGACCACTCTGGTGACGATCCGGCCCGCGAACCCCGCGACCTGGCGTGCCGCGCGTTGCCTGGCCGGCGCCTGCCTGGCGTTGACAGCGGCGGTGGCCGCCCCTGCGGCACCACCCCCGATCCCCGTCGCCGAGATTCGCGCAGGCATGACCGGCTACGGCCTGACCGTGTTCGCCGGCAGCCGCATCGACACCTTCAGCGTGCGCGTGCTGGGCGTGCAGGAAAATGCGCGCGCCCAGGGCTCACTCGTGCTGGTGGAAGTGGGGGGGCACGGGCTCGAGCGCTCGAGCATCGCTCAGGGGATGAGCGGCAGTCCGGTGTACCTGGATGGGCGCTTCGCGGGCGCGGTGGCCTTCGGCTGGGAAGGTGCCCTGTCGCCGATCGGCGGCGTCACACCCGCCGAGGAGATGCTGGCGCTGCCGACTTCGGCAGCGCCGCCGCCCGCGGGTCCGCGCGCCGGCGGCGACTGGGACCCGCGGCGACTGGTCTGCGGCCGGGGTCACGAACTGGCGATGACCCTGTTCGGAGCGGGCGCCGTGCCCGCGGCCGCCGCGGCGCCGACGCGGGATCTGGTGGCGGGCTGGCCGGCGCCCCTCGATCTGGCGGCGGACCTTCTGGAGCCGTTGCTGCCCCGCGGCGGTGCCGGTGCGCCGGCGTGGCTGGTGCGGCCGGCCGGAATGGCGACCGCGTCAGCAGCGGTCGGCAACATCCCCGCCGAGGAACCGGCCAGGCTGCGTCCGGGCTCGGCCTGTGCCGTGACGCTGGTGGGCGGTGACGCCGACCTGGGCGCCATCGGCACCGTCACCTGGGTCGACGGCGACCGCGTGCTGATGATGGGCCATCCGCTGCTGCAACGCGGCGCGGTGAACCTGCCGCTGGCAGCAGCCGACATCGTGACGATCCTGCCGAGCCGCCGCCTCTCCTTCAAGCTGGGCTCGCCTGGGCCCGTGGTCGGCGCCGTGCACCATGACCTGCGCGCTGGGCTGGCCGGCCGCCTCGGGGCGGTGGCGCCGACCGTGCCGGTCGAGGTGCGCCTGAACGGGGCCGCGCCGGGCACGTTCCGCTTCACCGTTGCCGACGACCCGCAGCTGACGCCGCTGCTTGTGTTCTGGTCGTTCTACAACGCGCTTCTGGCCGGCGGCGACGACGCCAGCCGCCAGCTTCTCGACTGGCGCCTGCTGACGACCTGGCGCGACCGGACGGCCGGAGCGCCGCGACAACTGGCACTGGGCGGCGTGGCCTCGGGCCCCGGTGGCGCAGGGACGCTGGCCGGCGAGGTGATGACGCCACTGGGCCTGCTGCTGGACAACCCGTTCGGTACGCTGGCCCTGGAATCCGCGGTCTTCACCGTCGACGTGAAGCCCGGTCGTGCCGATGCCGTCGTCATGGCGTTGGGAGCGCCCCGGCACGTGGCCGCCGGCGCGGCGATGCTGCCTGTCACGGTGGAACTGCGCGACAACGACGGCGGTCGGCGCCAGGTGCCGTTCGAGATCCCGTTGCCGACCGCGCTTCCGGCCGGCACCTACCGGCTGGTGGCGGCCAGCGCCGCCGAGTTCTTCGCTTTCGAGGCGCAACGTGCTCCCGATCGCCTGCGGCCGGAGAGACTCGAAGACCTGTGGGAACTGCTGGCCACCGAGCGATCGGCTTCGACGCTGGTGGTCGCGCTTTTCTCGCCGGACCGGCCGGCCATCGTCGGTGGGCGTGAGTTGGCTGCGGTGCCGGGCAGTGTGGCGCGCGCGATCGACGCGGGTCGGCAGCCGCCGGCCCAGGCGCTTGCGCGCTATGCGGCACGCGCTTCGTTGGCCACGGACTGGGCGCTGGCAGGCAACGCGGTCAGGACACTGGAAGTCGCGCCGGCAGTGCCCGCCCGGAGCAACGCGCGGCGCCCATGATGACACGACCGAACAGGGCCGCCTGCGGGGCGCCCGGGGGTGGGGATCTTGGCAACTGAGCGCGGAACCGTCGGCTGTGGACAGGCCCCGCGGCTGTTGGCGTTGGGCCTGGCCTGCCTGGCGGTCACGAGCGCCGCGGCAGCGGGCCCACGCTACTGGGACTGGCCCGAGGGACGCGCGTTCGACGAGGCGACGTTCGAGTCCGCGGGCATCGATACGCTCGGCGGCTTGACCGTCGGCCCCCTGGTCGAGGTCCGGACCGTGTCCGGCCCGGAAGTGACCTGGCGCGTGGTTTCCGACGGCCGTGGCGGCTGGTATCTGGGCACCGGCCACGCCGGCGGGATCCACCATGTAGCGGGTGACGGAGCCGTGCGGATCGTGGCGCACCTCGAATCGACCGAGGTCTTCAGTCTGGCCGTCCTGCCCGGCGGCGACCTGCTGGCGGGCGGCGGTCCGGACGGGCGCCTGGCGCGCGTCACGGTGGCGGGCGACGTCACTGAGGTCGGCCGGATCGACGGCGGCTACGTGTGGGGAATCGCGCTCCAGGAGCAGGACGGCGCTGCCTGGTTGGCGACCGGTTCGCCAGCCGCCGTGTACCGCTACCGGTGGCGGGACGGCTCCCTGGAGCAGATCACGACGCTGCCGGCGCAGAACGCGATGGACATCGCGGTGGACGCCGATCGCGGCCGGGTGCTCGTCGCGACGCAGGGACCGGGTCTCGTCTACAGCCTGGAACCGGGAGGCGCAGGGCCGAAGCTGATCGGCGACATCGCTCAGGACGAAGCAAGGCGCCTGCTGCGCGGCGCCAAAGGGACGTTCCACGTGCTGGGGCTGTCCGGGGCCAGCCAGGCGTTTGCGCCCGGTGGCGACGCCGGCAGCGGGCACGACCCCCCGATCGCGAATCCGTTCACCGGTCCGGAGGCGAGCGACAACACGCCCACCGCAGCGCTCTATCGCCTGGAAGGCGGCGATCAGGGCCGGGAGGCGCTGGTGCCCGTGTGGGCCGGGAAGCGGGACATCATGGCCGCCGCCTGGACCGAGCGCTGGGGCTGGGTCGCGGCCGGCACGCTGCCTGATGCCGAAGGCACGATGCCGACGGCCGCGAGTGCCGAATCGACTACCGAACCGCGTGCGGTCCTGCTGCGGTTGACTCCGCCCTGGGGGGTGACGGCGTTGGTCTCGTGGAGCGGCGGCGACGTGCTCGATCTGGCGGCTGCGGCCGGCGGCACCCGGGATGGCGAGGCGCTGGCCATCGCGCAGGCGCATCCGGCCGCACTGGTGCTGGCGCGGCCGTTGCCCTCCGGCGACAACGGCGTTGTCACGGGACCGCCGCTCGACGGTGGGCCAGGCGTCGTGTGGGGCCGCCTCCGCTGGGAGGGTGTCGCCGGACAGGGCCAGCCCCGCTGGTCGGTGCGCGGCGGCGAGCGTGCGCAGCCGGACGCGAGCTGGTCCGCCTGGAGCCGACCGTGGAACGACGCCGACCGCGAACTGGAGTCGGACCTGGGCCGCTACCTGCAGTGGCGCGTCGAACTGCCGCCGGCCGGTCGTGGCGAACGCGCCTGGCGCGTGACCGGGATCTCGGTCAGCGCGCGGCAGCCCAATCGGGCGCCCGTCATCGAGGAATTCCGGCTCGAGCAGCTGCGCGGCGTGAAGATGGGCGGCTTCATGGCTGGCGAGAGCATCATCCACCAGTACCGCAGCGGCCTGCGCGCCGAGTTCACGACGCAGCAGGGTGCCGAAGAGAACTGGCCCGGCAGCGACCGCGCCGATCCGGGGCGGGCCGTGCGCGTGTTCACGTGGCGCGCGTCGGACCCCAACGGCGATCGCCTGGACTTCCGCCTGGAGTGCCGGGCCGAGGGCGAATCGGACTGGCGCCCGGCGTCCGCGCCCGGCGAGGCGGGGGGCACGGTGACGGGCAACGTGGGCAGCTGGGACACGTCCGTCCTTGCGGACGGGCGCTACGAACTGCGTCTGGTCGCCAGCGATGCGCCCGACAACCCGCGCGGCGAGCGCGCCGTCGCCACGCGCGAGTTGGGGCCGCTGCTCGTCGACAACACGCCGCCGCGCGTCGAGGTCATCGAGACGGGCGCGCGCGACGATGGCCGGACGATCCACGTGAAGCTGCGGGCCGCCGACGCCGTGAGCCCGCTGGCCGCGGCCCGGCTGGTGCTGGCCGACGGCACCGCCGAGCGGCTGGATCCGGTCGATGGCGTCTGCGACAGCGGCACCGAGACCTTCGTCGCCACGGTCGAACGGCTCCGGGCGGCCGGTCCCGACGGGACGTCGCCGGTCCGGCTGCGGCTGGAGGTGCGCGACTTGGCCGGTAACACGGGCACGGTCGAGGCGGTCGTGCCGTGAGCGGACTGCCGGAAGCGAGGCTCGGCGGGATCTTCGCCCCGGACGAGCGCTGGATGGGCGAAGCCCTGCGCCTGGCCCGCGAAGCGGCGGCCCGGGGCGAGGTGCCGGTCGGCGCGGTCGTCGTGCGCGACGGAGTCGTGCTGGCACGCGGCCACAACCAGGTCGAAGCACTGCGCGACGCGACGGCCCATGCGGAGATCCTGGCTATCGGCGCCGCCGGCAGTGCCCGGGTGGCGGGCGCGGAGACCGAAGACGGAAGCGACGGCGATGGCAACGCCCCGGGCGCTGACGCCGGCAGCTGGCGCCTGGACGACGCCACGCTCTACGTGACGCTCGAGCCGTGCACCATGTGCTGCGGCGCCATCCTCCTGGCCAGGGTGGGTCGGGTCGTGTTCGGTGCCGCCGACCCGCGGGCCGGCGCCGTCGTCTCAAGCGCCCGTCTGCTGGACGGCAATCCCTACCGTCACCGTGTGGAGGTGGTTGGCGGGATCCTGGCGGGCCCCTGCGGCGAACTGCTCCGGGGCTTCTTCCGTGACCGGCGTCGGGATGCGGATGCTGGCTGAACCCGGTGCAGGAATGCGATTTCCGGGTGCAGAGTGCACATTGATTTTCTGCAAACCCGATGCTATATTGCCCGCCCTGTCCCTCGGTGGAGAGGTGCGAGAGTGGCTTAATCGGCACGATTGGAAATCGTGTGTGCCGGAAGGTACCGAGGGTTCGAATCCCTCCCTCTCCGCCAGCTGGAGCAGGGCGAGTTCGCGGAGAGGTGCCGGAGCGGTTGAACGGGGCGGTCTCGAAAACCGTTGAACCTTCGCGGGTTCCCAGGGTTCGAATCCCTGCCTCTCCGCCATGATGGAAGAGAGATCGCGCGCGGCCGGCACACCGCGCGGCGGTCCACGGGAAGGGCGCCCCCGGCGCCGGGAGTCAGCTCCCGCGCGGCAAGCAGCGTCACGGTTCGGGTGGGGATGTAGCTCAGCTGGGAGAGCGCCTCGTTCGCAACGAGGAGGTCGTCGGTTCGATCCCGATCATCTCCACCACCCCGAACAGGCCGGACGCGACGAAGCGCCGGCAGGGCATGATGGGTCAGGCCCGGTGCGACGCCGGAGCACCAACCCCGTCAGGACTGGAAAGTAGCAGCGGTACGTATCCTTCGACGTGTGCGCCGCCAGCCTGGCCCGCCTGCCAGCGGCCTCCGGAAGTCCGGAGGCCGCTTTCTTTGGCTTCCGGGCGTCTGGCGTGTCCACGGTGCGGCAATTGCGGCTGGCGACCCGCCGCGCACGCGTGCTAGATTCGGCAGCGGTCGGCGTGCGTCGGCCATCCCCGTTCGAACCAGGCAGGCGGAGCCCATGTCCTACCAGGCGATTGCCCGCAAGTACCGGCCAGAGACCTTTGCGCAGGTCGTGGGCCAGGCGCATGTCACCTCGACCCTGCGCGCTGCGCTGCGCAAGGGCAAGCTGCACCATGCCTACCTGTTTTCCGGGCCGCGCGGCTGCGGCAAGACGACCGTGGCGCGCCTGCTGGCCAAGGCCATCAACTGCGCCGGTCCCGTCGACGGCGATCCCTGCGGGCAGTGCGATACCTGCAAGGCCATTGCGCGTGGCAGTGACCTGGACGTGCTCGAGATCGACGCCGCCAGCAACACCGGCGTCGACAACATCCGCGAGCTGCGCGACATGGCACAGTACTCGACGGCCGGCGGCAGCAACCGCGTCTTCATCATCGACGAAGTGCACATGCTCTCGAAGGGCGCCTTCAACGCGCTGCTGAAGATCCTCGAGGAGCCGCCGGCCCGCGTGTACTTCTTCTTCGCCACGACCGAGGCGAACAAGATCCCGCGCACGATTCTCAGTCGCTGCCAGCGCTTCGACTTCCGCCTGCTGGGCCGCGACGAACTGGCCGGCCGCCTGCGGGAGGTCGCCGCCGCCGAGGGCGTGTCGATCGACGAAACGGGGCTGCGTCTGCTGGTGAGTCTGGCCGAGGGCAGCATGCGCGACGGCCTGAGCCTGCTGGACCAGGTCATCGCCGGCAGCGAGGGCACCATCGACGAGAAGGCCGTGGCCGACGCGTTCGGGCTGGTGGCCAGCGGGCTGTTCCTCGAGCTCAACGAATGCATCCTGGCGAAGGACGCCGCCCGCGCGCTGCGTCTGGTCGAGGACCTGGCGGCTGCCGGCCAGAGCCTGGACGGCTTCGCGCGCGGCGTGGTGACGAATTTCCGGAACCTGCTCCTGCTGCGCGTCGACCCTGCGCTGGGCGCGATGGTGGACCTGCCGCCGGACCGGGTCGAGATCCTGCGACGGCACGCCGACGGCTTCAGCGAGCAGGACCTGCTGGCCCTGATCGACGTGGCCAGCCGGCACTTCGAGCGCATCCATCGCAGCACGCAACCGCGGATCATGCTCGAGGCGGCGGTCGTCGAGTACTGCCGGTTCGAGTCGCGCGTGCTGCTGGCGGACCTGGCACGGCGGCTGGCGGACGCGGGCGGTGCCGGGGCGGGCGGCGGTGCGGTGGGTAATGGGGCAGGCGGCGGGCGCCCGGCGGTGTCCGCGGCGGGCCCGCGCCCGGGCGGGGCAGACCACACGGCGCGGCCGGCGACCGCACGGCCGGCGGCGGCGGCCGAGCGTCCGACCTACGCGGGCGGGGTGGGGACGGGCGCGCGCGCCGCGGGCCCGGCGTCGGCGGGGCCCGACCTGACCTCGGCCGACCTGGCGGTGCCCGGCTGGACCCGCTACATCGATGCGCTCATGAAGCGGCACCCGCGGCTGGGCTCCTGCCTCATGATGGGACTGCCGGAACTCGACGAGGCGGGCGCCTGCCTGCGCGTCGTGTTCGCGCCCGACAAGAAGTTCATGGTCGACAGCATCGCCGACGGGACCGGGACGCTGGCCGAGATGGCCGCGGCCCAGTGGGGGCGGCCGTTGCGGGTGATGCTCGAGTATGGCCAGCGCGGCCAGCAGGTCGAGGTGGCCGAAGAGATCCGCCAGGAAGTGGCGCCCACCCACCGCGAGGAACTGCGCAAGGCGTGCGCCGGCGACCCGGCGCTGGGCGACCTGGTCGACCTGCTGGGCGGACAGCCGCTGCCCGAGAGCGAACGGCAGCGGTGGGATCCGCCTGCCCGCTGAGGCGGCGGCCCGCAGAAGCCGGCGAAACCCGAACCGGAGGCACGATGGACATCCGCATGCTGATGAAGCAGGCCCAGCAGATGCAGGCCAAGATGGCCAAGGCGCAAGCCGAGCTGGAGACCCGTGAGGTGACGGCCGAGGTCGGCGGCGGCCAGGTGAAGGTCGTCATGAACGGGCGTCACCGGCTCAAGAGCCTGGTGATCGCGCCGTCGGCGGTCGACCCGAACGACATCGAATTCCTCCAGGACCTGGTCGTGGCGGCGGTCAACGAAGGTGTTGCCGCGGTCGACGCGATGGTCGAGAAGGAAATGGGCGCGGTCACCGGCGGCATGAACGTGCCCGGCCTGAACCTGCCGGGGCTGGGCTGACCGTGGCCGAATCGGGCTTCGGCGGCCATGGGCGCGGCGGCAACGGCGGCAACGGCGGCAACGGTGCCCACGCGGCCGGCGGCGATGGCGGCGAGTTCCAGTCGCCGGCGCTTGAGCGGCTGGTCCGCAGCCTGAGCCGGCTGCCCGGCCTGGGTCGCAAATCGGCCACGCGGGTGGCGCTGCACCTGCTGACGGGCGGCGGAGCGCAGGCGCATGCCGACGAGTTGACGGTGGCGCTGGCCGAGGCGCGGGTACAGGTCCGCGTGTGCTCGCGCTGCGGTGCCATCACCGAGCCCGACCCCTGCCGCATCTGCACGTCCGAGCGGCGCGACCGCTCCCTGCTCTGCGTGGTGGCCAGCCCGGTCGATGTGCTGCCGATCGAGAAGGCCGGGTTCTTCCGCGGGCGCTACTTCGTGCTCGGGGGGCTGCTGTCGCCGCTCGACGGCGTGCGGGCGCAGGACCTGCCGTTCGACCGGCTCCTGGAGCGCCTCAAGGACGGTCCGGTGACCGAGCTGATCATGGCCCTGGACGCCTCGGTCGAAGGCGAGACCACCGCCCTCTATATCCAGAGACTGTTGTCGGGTAGCGACTTGCAGATGTCGCGCCTGGCCACGGGCATCCCCGTCGGGGGTGCCCTGGCGTACACCGACGAGGTCACCCTGCAGCGCGCGTTCCAGTTCCGGCGCGCCTTCTAGCGCGCTCCGCCGACGGCCCGGCGCCGGTGCGTCGGCATCCCGCATTTCCGCAGTCAAGTGGCTGTGCGTCCGGTCGATATCCTGCCTGCGTACAATGCCCGTTGCCTCGCGGCAGCCGGGCCGGGACCACCCGGCAGGAGTGCGGTACATGGTCAGAGCTGAATGGGCCATCTTCGAGGAAGACTACTGGGCGATCAACAACGTCCTGGACGACCTGCTTCGCAGCAGCCGTGCCAGCAACGTGGTGCTGATCGACCGCACGGGCCAGTTGGTCAGCCAGTGCGGCCCGGAGGTCGACTTCGACCTGACCAGCTTCGCCTCCCTCTGCGCGGCCGATTTCGAGGCCAACTACCAGCTTGCCAAGCTGATCGGCGAGCGCGACTTCAGCACGCTGTTCCACCAGGGCGCCCGCGAGAGCATGTACCTGGCGAAGATCGCCAAGGGCGTGGTCCTGGTGGTCCTGTTCGCCAAGAGCACGACGCTGGGCCTGGTCAGGCTGCGCGTCAAGCGCGCGGTCGAGGAACTGAACGACATCATCGAGCGGCTCTACGAGAAGCTGGAGTACCGCAACGAGGAATACGACACCTTCGACGAGACCTTCACGCGCGGCGTGGAGGCCGAGATCGACAACCTGTTCGCTGATTGAACGAGTAGGGGCCACGGCCCCGCCATCGGCAGGCAAAGGGGAACGTCGTGTCGCTGATCAACTACTCCTCGCGCGAGATCAACTGCAAGGTCGTGTACTACGGCCCCGGTCTCGGCGGGAAGACGACCAACATCCAGTACGTCTACGAGAAACTGGCGCCCGAGACGAAGGGCAAGCTCGTGACGCTGGCGACGGAGATGGACCGCACGCTGTTCTTCGACTTCCTGCCGCTGGAACTGGGCGAGGTCAAGGGCTTCAAGACGCGGTTCCACCTCTATACGGTCCCCGGCCAGGTCTACTACAACGCCAGCCGCAAGCTGATCCTGCGCGGCGTCGACGGCATCGTCTTCGTCGGCGACAGCAGCGAGGCGCGCTTCGACGCGAACATCGAGGCGCTCTACAACCTGCACGACAACCTGAAGGAATACGACCTGAGCCTCGAGCAGATCCCCTTCGTGATGCAGTGGAACAAGCGCGACATGCCGGACGCGATCCCCATCGCCGAGCTCAACGAGGAACTGAATCCCGAGGGCTACGACAACTTCGAGGGCATTGCGGTACAGGGCGTGGGCGTCTTCGACACGCTCAAGTGCGTGGCCAAGAAGGTCCTGAGGCAGTTGCAGACGAGCTGACGGGGCCGATCGCCAGCGAGCCCTGAACGGTGACGGCGCGGCCGGTGACGGCCGCGCTTCGCTTTGTCCGCGGACGTCGGCCGCTTCCCGCGGCTTCTTGCATCCCGACATCCATGTGCTAGTGTCCGCAGCGGGGGACCAAGTCCTTGAAGGCGAAGGAGTTGAATATGATTTCGAGAATCCTTGCCATCGGCTTGGCTGTCTTGGCAGGTGCAGCGGCGGCGACCGCGGCCGGCGCGGCGGTGCCCGTCAGCGACGCCGCGCACGGCACGCGGTCCTACGACGACTACGAGAAGCCGCAGGCCTGCGCCACCTGCCATGACGATCTCTTCCAGCAATGGAAGCAGTCGATGATGAGCCAGGCCTACACCCACCACTGGGACGAGATCGAGTACTTCGAACTGGCCGTCCCGCACGCGGAGCGGGACGAGAAGGTGGCGGGGGTGAAGGCCGGCTGCAACGGCTGCCACGCCCCGACGGCGTTCCTGGCCGGCGACACGCCGCCGCCGCGTCCGGAGGCCGGCAGCCGCGCGAACGAGTCCGTGCACTGCGACCACTGCCACACCGTGACCGGATTCGAAGGCGACGTACCGTTCAACTTCAACTGGATCACCGATCCGGGGCGACGCAAGCAGGGGCCGAAGCCCGGCGTCACCTCGCCGCACCACGACACGGTCGAGAACCCGTTCCTGCGCACAGGCGACTTCTGCGGCACCTGCCACAACGAGATGAGTCCCTACGGTGTGTGGGTGAAGTCGACCCACCTGGAATGGAAGGATGGCCCCTACTACGCCCAGGGCGTGCAGTGCCAGGATTGCCACATGCCGCGGGCAGAGGGTGTCTCGGCGCGCATGGGCCAGCCCGGCCCCGTGGCCCAGCACCTGTTCCACGGCGCCCACGACCACGGAAAGCTGAACGGCGCGATCGAGCTGCGCATGAACCCGCTCGAACGCGAACTCGAGCTCGACGACACCGCGGTGATCAAGGTGCAGCTGTTTAACGGCAAGTGCGGCCACAAGGTGCCCAGCGGTTCGGTCGAGGACCGGCTCCTGTGGCTGGAAGTCACGGCCACCGACAGCGCCGGACGCGCCTGGCGGCTGCCGGTCGATCGCAAGGGCTTCGAGGGCGAGGAGTACACGATCGCCGCCGACGTCCTGGCCTACCAGGACATGGGGGACGCGCGCGGCCTGGAGGGCTTCGCCGGCGTGCAGCGGGACGGCATCGCGTCCGGCAACCGTATCTTCCGCATGCCCTACTTCGATCCGCAGGGGCGGATGACGATGCAGCAGTGGAACACCGCCTCGCTGGGCGTGGACTACCGCATCGGGCCCCGCGAGACCAAGGTGGAGACCTTCACCTGGGAACTGCCGGCGGAGGTTGCCCCCGGGCGTGTCACCTTCCGGGCCGTCCTGAACTACCAGCTGCTGATGGCCCCCGTGGCCGAATACCTCAAGGTGCCGGCCGAAGAGGCCGCCCCGCACGTCATCAACGTCGCCGAGACCTGGGTCGAGGTCTACTGAAGGAGGCCTTCATGTTGAACTCAAGACAACAGTGCGCCGCGCTGCTGTGCGCCGTGACCGTCGCCCTGCTGTGGCCCGTCGAAGCCGGCGCGATCCCGGCGTTCGCGCGCCGACACAAGCTGAGCTGCACGACCTGCCATGCGCCGTTCCCGCGGCTGAAGCCGTACGGCGAGGACTTCGCGGCCAACGGCTTCGCGCTGGTGGAGGACGACCCGGACCGGGACTACGTCGCGGCCGGCGACGATCTGCTGCGCTTGAACCGGGACTTCCCGGTCGGGGTGCGGCTCGACGCCTACGCCACCCTGGCGGAGGATGACGAAGGCGACTTGGTCACCGACCTGCAGACGCCGTTCGGCCTCAAGCTCATGTCCGGCGGGACACTGGCGAAGAACATCGGCTACTACTTCTACTTCTACATGTCGGAGAAGGGTGAGGTCGCCGGCATCGAGGACGCCTACGTCCACTTCAACGACCTGGGCGGCAAGCCCCTGGACGTCATGGTCGGGCAGTTCCAGGCCTGCGATCCGCTGATGAAGCGGGAGCTGCGCCTGACGTACGAGGACTACTTGATCTACAAGGCGCGCATCGGCCGTTCGAACGTGAACTTGGCCTACGATCGCGGCGTGATCGTGGCCTGGGACCTGCCGGGGGCTGCGGCCAACCTCACGGCGATGGTCCTCAATGGCAACGGGAAGGACGCGGCGACCGAGGCCGGCTTCGACAATGACAAGTACAAGAACGTCTTCGTGCGCGTCGGGCGCGACTTGGGGGCACATGCCAGCGCCGGTTACTTCGGCTATTACGGCGACGAGCTCGGATTCGACCCGGACCCCGACCTCGATCCCGACACCGACGCGCCCGGCCCCGTGATGCGCAACCGCGTGCTCTACCACGGCCCGGACCTGAAGGCTGGCAACGGCACGTTCGATCTCTCCCTGCAGTACCTGAGGCGGCGCGACACGAACCCCGGCTTCCTGGCGCAGGAGCAGCGTGTCGAGACGGACGGGCTCGTGGCCGAATTGGTGATCTCGCCGCATCAGGACAGGTCGCGCCACGTCGTGACGCTGCTGTATAACCGAATCGACTGCGACTGGGCCGAGTCCGACCAAGAGGGATTCACCGTGGCGGTCAGCCGCTTGACGCGCCGCAACCTGCGCGTGACGGCTGAGTACACTTACGACAACGAGGCCTCGACCGGGCGCGCGGCGATCGGCTTGGTGAGCGCCTTCTGACCGACAGGACCTGGTCATGCCCGGCGTCCGGCCGCGGGTCCGGACGCCGGGTTCGCGTTCCCGGCGCCAGAATCCGCGCGGAGGCCGTGTCGCCTACGTGAGAAATCTGGCAGGCGCCTTGCTCGAAGGCTCACGCCGGCGGGCCCTCGCCGCGGGGACCGCCTGCCGAAAGGCATTGCATGATCCACACTTCACGTTCCGGACGGTCCATGGTCGTCGGTCTGGCCTGGGCCGCGGCCCTGCTGTTCCTGCCGCTGCCCGGCAGTTCCGGCCGGGCGCTGGCCGGCCAGGACCTGGTCGCGGCGACCTATGCCGAGCTGGACCGTGTCCGCGACGAGAAGCTCGCGCAGCTTCGCCAATACCTGGACCGGGTCCGGGACCTGGCCGGCCAGGCCGCCGCCGACCCCGTGATCACCGGGTACTTCGAGCTTCGGACCCGGTTCCACTACTTGGGCCATGTGACGCCACCGCCCGATGCGGCCGTCGCGGCCATGGAGCGGCTCGACGAATCCCTGCGGGAGCATTACCTCACGCGCTACCTCGCGTTCTACGATCTGCTGTTCGTGGACAGTGACGGCTGCGTGGTGCACACCATTCGCGGCGAGGCGGATCGCGGCCGCAATCTCTTCGAGGCGCCCTGGCGCGACACCGCACTCGTCCGGCGCCTGCGTGGCTCGCCCAAGTCCGCCTTCGTGGACTACCAGCCCTACGAGGCCTCGGGAGAGGCGTCTGCCTTCTTCGTCGAGCCGCTGGCGGCAGGTGGCAGCTCCGGCTGGCTGATCCTGCAGTGCACGATCGACAAGCTGAACCGGATCTTCGACCGCGAGGAGTTCCTTGGCCGCACCGGCGAGGTCTTCCTGGTGAATCAGGATCGCCTGATGCTCACGGACTCGCGGTTCCGTGCCGACACGAGCGTGCTGCGGCAGCACCTGTCACCGCAGAACATCGCGGCCAAGTTCGCCGAACGTCGGGGCCGCAAGACCATCACGGACTACCGCGGCCAGGAGGCGCTGACATCCTTCGAGGTCGTCCCGGTCATGGGCCACGAGTGGCTGCTGGTGGCCAAGATCGACCAGGACGAAGTGGTCACCCGCGCCTGGGACCGTCAGGGTCTGGAGGCGATGCTGGTGCGCGCGGTGTCGGCAGCCCAGCCGGCGCCGGTGGCGTCGCCGCCTGCCTTCGCAAACCTCCTGCGCGTGGACATGGACGAGTTTCACGGCGCGCGGCCCGGCGCGTCGTTGGTCACCTGGGGCGTCAGCACGTGCACGGCGGTCGTCATCGGTCGCCCCGGCAAGTTCGCCTACCTGGGCCACGCGAGCACCTACGACCGCTGCTACGGTGCCGGCGAGACCGACCTGATCGCGCAGATGCTCAAGCGCATCGGCGAGTTCGAGGTCTACCCGAGCGAAGTGCGCGAACTGCGCGCGGTGGTCGTTGCCCCGCATGTGGCCAGTGCGCGCGGCGTCATCGAGCGCCTGCTCGACGCCGGCCTCTTCCTGTCGCAGATCCGGTTCGTGCGGGACCCGGGCGCCCGTCGCGCCGATGTCCTGCACGACCCGGCGACGGGTACCACCTGGGTTCAGTGGCACGGCCTCGCGGGCGATTCGCGCTGGGTCGATGCCGCGGACGTCCCCGACCTGGGCTCGCTGGCGCAGGGTGCGCTCGGCTATCCCGCGGCGGTGCGTGCCGCCGATACGGCCTTGCGGCGCTGATCCGCGCGACGATTCGCGCTCCGGTGACTTGTCGCCTCCCCCGATCGTACCTAGGTTGCCAAGGTCGCGGTGCGCGCGTCGTCGCGCGCACCCGCTCACCCCGAGTGGGCACCCCAGGTGGGACCGTCAACACTGAGGAGGCAATCGGGATGAAGAACACCATCAAGGTCGATTCGTCCACCTATCGCGCCTACAACCTGCAGAACTACCGCCAGATTCCCCAGGTCGCCGCGCTGCCGGCGCGGATGCATCGCGACATCGCAGTGGTCGGCAGCGTCCTGCCGTTCAAGGTCAACAACTACGTCACCGACGAACTGATCGACTGGGACGACTACGAGAGCGATCCGATCTTCCGGCTCACCTTCCCGCAGCGGGGCATGCTGCTGCCCGGGCACTACGCCGAAATGGCGACGGCTCTGGAACGCGCTGCCGGGGAGGCGGAATTGAAGGCCGTCGCCGACACCATCCGCGTGCAGTTGAACCCGCACCCGGCGGGCCAGGTCGACCGGAACGTGCCGCGGCTGGACGGTGAGCCGCTGGCCGGCATCCAGCACAAATATCGCGAGACCGTACTCTTCTTCCCGAGCGCCGGCCAGACCTGCCACAGCTACTGCACGTTCTGCTTCCGCTGGCCCCAGTTCGTCGGCATGGAAGGCCTGCGCTTCGCGACGCGGGAGTCCGAGCTCCTGGTGCGGTATCTGGCGGCGCATCCGGAAGCCACGGACCTCCTGCTGACCGGCGGCGACCCGATGATCATGTCGAGCCGCGTGCTGGCCCGGTATCTCGATCCGGTCCTGGCGCCCGATGCGGGGACGAACATCCAGACGATCCGGATCGGCACCAAGGCGCTCGGCTTCTGGCCGTACCGGTTCACGACCGACGCGGATGCCGACGACACGCTGCGGCTGTTCGAGCGCATCACGCGGCGGGGCATCAACCTGGCGATCATGGCGCATTTCAGCCATCCGCGGGAGCTGTCCACGCCGGCGGTGCGCGCGGCGATCCGGCGCCTGCGCTCGGCCGGGGCGCAGATCCGCACGCAGTCGCCGCTGCTGCGCCACATCAACGACACCCCGGAGGCCTGGTCGACGATGTGGCGGACCCAGGTGAACCTGAACTGCATCCCCTACTACATGTTCATCGCGCGCGACACGGGCGCCCAGCACTACTTCGCCGTCACGTTGGTTGAGGCCTGGGACCTGTGGCGCCAGGCGTACCAGGGCGTGAGCGGCGTGTGTCGTACGGTCCGCGGTCCCAGCATGTCCTGCACGCCGGGCAAGGTCCAGGTGCTCGGCGTCAGCGAGGTGGAGGGTCGCCGGGTGTTCGTGCTGCGCTTCATCCAGGGGCGGAACCCGGACTGGGCGGCGCGGCCGTTCTTCGCCGAGTACGACGAGAAGGCGGTGTGGATGAACACCCTTCGTCCGGCCTTCGGCGATAGGTTCTTCTTCGAGGACGAGGAGCGCGAGGTATACGGCGAACAGTACGGCGACGACGACGCGGGGAGCTTCGAGTAGAGGCGTCGTCCCGCAGATCGTGCCCCCGCTTGGTGGAAGGGCGGTCGATCGGCTATAATGCGGCCGTCGCGACCGTGATCGATCGGCCTTCCAGCCCGGGGAACAGCGATGCTCCGCTTCCAGCTCCACCTGATCGGGACCTTCTTCGGCTCCGGCTACGCGCCCATCGCCCCGGCCACCGCTGGCAGCCTGCTGTACGCGCTGCTGTGGTGGGGAGCCTGGACAGCGTGGGGACCCATTCCGCTGTGGACGCAGGCGGCGCTGCTGTTCGTCGTCGTGGCGGTGGCCGTGCCGGTGGCGGGCGCGCTGGAGCGCATCCATGGCGAGGATCCGAAGCTGGTCGTCATCGACGAGGTCGCCGGCATGATCGTCACCTACTTCGGCGTCGCCGGCGGCCCGCTCGTCTGGCTGGCGGGTTTCCTCTGGTTCCGCTTCTTCGATATCCTCAAGCCGCTGGGCGTGCGGCGGCTCGAACGCCTGGGCGGCGGCGGCGGCGTGGGCATCGTGGCCGACGACCTGGGGGCCGGCGTGCTGGCCTGCGTGGCCACCCACCTGACCGCGCGCCTGCTCGCGGGGTGGGGCCTGTGACGGGGCCGGCGGGCGAGCTGAAGATCATCGCCGTCGGCGACGAGCTGCTCGAGGGGCGCACCGCCGACACCAACAGCGGGCGCATCCAGCGCGCGCTCGGCGGGCATGCGCTCCGCTGCGCGCTGATCCAGGTGGTCCCCGACGACGAGGAGGCCATCGGGGCCGCCCTGGACCGGACAGTGCCCGGCGACCTGGTGTTCATGTCCGGCGGCCTCGGCTCGACGCCCGACGACCTGACGCGCGACGTGCTGGCCCGCTGGGCGGACGTGCCCCTGGACCAGGATCCCGGCGTCCGCGCCCAGCTGGAGGAGCGCTGGCGGCAGCGCGGCGTGGCGACCAGTCCGGGCATCGAACGGCAATGCGAGGTGCCGCGCGGGCTGGCGGCCGTGCCCAACCCGGTCGGCTCGGCGCCGGGCCTCGTGGGCCGCCTGTCGGGCCGCATGTTCGTGCTGCTGCCGGGCGTGCCGCCCGAACTGGTCGGGCTGCTGCCTGCGGTCATCGCGCGGCTGGAACAGGAGGGAGCGCTGCCGGCCCCGCGCGCCACCCTGGTGCGCCGCACGGCGCAGTATCCCGAACTCAAGCTGGTCCAGCGCTGCGCGGCGGCCCGCGAGGCCTATCCGCGCCTGGGCTGGTCGTGGTGGCTGTCCGACTGGGGCGTCGATGTGCGCGTGAGCGCCGGTGCCGGCGATGAAGGGCAGCTGGAGGCGGCCGGCAGCATGCTCGACGCGGAGTTCGGCCGGCTGGTGTACGCGCGCGACGGCGCCGACCTGCCGACGACCGTGGTCACGCTGGCGACCGCGCGCGGCCGCTCGCTCGCCGTCGCCGAATCGTGCACCGGCGGCCTGGTCGGCGGGGCGCTGACGGGCGTGGCCGGCGCTTCGGCCTGCTTCCGCGGCGGCATCATCGCCTATGCCGACCAGGCCAAGCGCGACCAGCTGGGCGTGCCTGCGGCGGTGCTCCAGGCGGACGGGGCGGTCAGCGAGGCCAGCGTGCGTGCCATGGCGGCCGGTTGCCGCGAGCGTCTGGGCGCCGATCTGGCCGTATCGGTCAGCGGCATCAGTGGACCGGGTGGCGGCAGCGAGGCCAAGCCCGTGGGCACGACATGGATCGGGCTGGCCTCGCCGTCGGGCACCTTCGCGCAGTGCCTGCGGTTCCCGGGCGACCGCGCCCGCAATCGACTGCTGGCGGTGGCCGCGGCGCTGGATGCGCTCAGGCGTGCGCTGGAGGATGGTGCTGCCGATTCGCCCTGGCGGCACGGCGACACCTGGTGGCGGAGCTGACGCGATGGGAGGTCCGCCATGGCGCCGGACCTGACGCGTGCCTTCGTCGCGGTCCCCTGCGGGGAACAGCTGGCCACGGCGCTGTCCCGCCGGCTTGACGCCGCGGCAGGGCGGGAGGCCGTCCGCTGGACGCACCCGCGGGCCTGGCACCTGACCCTCCAGTTTCTGGGTGACTGGCCGGCAGATCGCCTGGCGGCCCTGCGCGGGGGCCTCGGCGCCCTGGCGGCCGACGCCACGCCACCGCTCGTGCCGGCCGGCTGGGGCGGCTTTCCCGACCTGCGCCGGCCGCGGGTCCTGTTCCTGCAGTTCGAGGCGGCGGTGCCGTTGATCGATCTGGCCCGCCGGGTAAGCGCAGCCAGCGACGCAGCCTGGCCCGACGGACCTCAGGACAGGCGTCCGGTGGATCCGCACCTGACGCTGGCGCGGGTTCACAAGCCACTGGAGGACAGGCAGATCAAGTCGTTATTGGACATCGATTTGAACGGCATGCCGGTCTGCCCCGTGGAGCGCTTCTGCCTGCTGGCGAGCGCGCTGAGGCCGCAGGGGGCCCTGCACACGGAACTGGCCTCCTTTGCCCTGCGAAAAAAAGGCGAATAAACCTGTTGCCAGCCCTCCGGGCGCCGTGCTATGTTGCCGCCGTGATCGACGACATGGTCGAAGACGGGGCAGGCCGGCGGCAGGGAGGCCGGCTGCGGGCGGGATGGGACGGCAGCGGCGCTGGACGGGACCGTACACCCCCCGCGAACCACGAACCGGAAGCGCGGCCCGTGCCGGCCCGCGACCACAGGAGAACGAGCATGGCGCAAGCGAAGAGCACCTCCAAAGGTGGGCCCGAAGACCGCGCGAAGGAAGAGCGCGCCAAGGCCCTGGAACTGACCCGGGCGCAGATCGAGAAGCAGTTCGGCAAAGGCGCGCTGATGCTGCTGGGCGAGAACAAGATCTTCGACCAGTTCGACGCGATCTCCACCGGCAGCCTGTCGCTGGACATCGCGCTGGGCATTGGCGGCCTGCCCAAGGGTCGCGTGTGCGAGATCTTCGGTCCGGAGGGATCCGGCAAGACGACCGTCTGCCTGTCGGTCATCGCGAACTGCCAGAAGAACGGCGGCACGGCGGCCTTCGTCGATGCCGAGCACGCGCTGGACCCGGTCTACGCCCGCAAGCTGGGCGTGGATATCGACAACCTGCTGGTCAGCCAGCCGGACACCGGTGAGCAGGCGCTGGAGATCACCGAGATGCTGGTGCGCTCGGGTGCGGTGGACGTCGTGGTCATCGACTCGGTGGCGGCGCTGGTACCGCGCGCCGAGATCGAGGGCGAGATGGGCGACCAGCACGTTGGCCTGCAGGCGCGGCTGATGTCGCAGGCGCTGCGCAAGCTCACCGGCACCATCAGCAAGACCAACACGCTGGTGATGTTCACCAACCAGATCCGCATGAAGATCGGCGTCATGTTCGGCAACCCGGAGACGACCTCCGGCGGCAACGCCCTGAAGTTCTACAGCTCGGTGCGCCTGGACATCCGCCGCATCGGCGCCATCACGCAGGGCGAGGACGTGGTGGGCAACCAGGTCCGCGTCAAGGTGGTCAAGAACAAGGTCGCCCCCCCGTTCAAGAAGGCCGAGTTCGACATCCTCTACGGCGACGGCATCAGCAAGGAAGGCGACCTGATCGACCTGGGCGTGTCCGCCAACATCATCCAGAAGTCGGGCGCCTGGTACAGCTACGGCGAGGAGCGGCTCGGCCAGGGCCGCGACAACGTGCGCAGCCTGCTGAAGGAGAACCCCGACCTGTACGGGAAGATCAAGGTCGAGGTCTTCCGCCACTTCGGCATCGGCGCCGTCCCCGCGGACGCGACGGGCGAAGCGGCGCCGGAAGCCGCGGCGGCGAAGATCGATCCTTCGGCGCGGCCGGAGGCCGCCAGGCCCGCAGCGAAGCCGGCGGCCTCGGCCGGCGCCGGGAGCTGACCCTTGCCCAAACGGCCCCTGCACCCGGGCCGCCGGCAGGACGACCGCCTCGCCGATCCGCCATCACGGACGCAGCAGCCGGGCCTTCCCGAAGAGGGAGCCCGGCTGCTGGCCGTCCGGCGCGAGGGCGAGACGGTGTGGCTGGCGGTCGATGGCGGCGTGACCTACGAACTGACGGCGACATCCGTCCCGGCCGGGTTGCCCGAGCCGGGCGGCGAGCTTGGCCCGGCCCTTCACCGCGAGGTGGCGCTGGCCGCCGAGCGCAAGCGCGTTGCCCGCCGCCTGTTCTCACTGCTGGACAGGCGACTGTATCCGGTCGCCCGGCTGCGCCAGCGCCTGCTGGACGAAGGCAGCCTGCCGGAGGCCGTGGAAGCCGTGGTTGCCGCCATGCAGGAGCAGGGCGTGCACTCGGACCGCCGCTACGCCGACGCCTGGTGCCGCGACTGCCTGTTGAGCAAGGCGGTGGGGCGCCGCTATCTTGAGGCGAAGCTGCGCGAGGCGGGGCTGGCGGCCGAGGTGGCCAGGCAGGCTGCCGCCGACGCCCTGGACGGGCGCCGCGAGGAGGAACTGGCCCTGCAGGCCGCGGCGTCGGCTTGGCGCCGACAGTCCGGCCCGGGGCCGCGCGAGACCGCGCGGGTGGTGCGTTTCCTGGTGGGGCGCGGGTTCGCGCCCGCCGTCGCTTCGCGCGCGGCGCGCCAGGTCCGTGCCGCACGCCCGTCTGCCGGCCTGGACGACGACTGAACGCCGCAACCGGGGAGAGACCTGCCATGAAGATCCTGGTCACTGGCGCCGAGGGCATGCTCGGTTCGGCCTTGGTGCGTCGGCTGCGCTCGGCGGGTGTCGGCGGACCCGGGCCCGGAAATGCCGCTGCCTTGGCCGTTGCGGGGGTCGACCTGCCGGACGGCGACCTGGCGGACCCCGCCACGGCACCGGCCCTGCTGGTTCGGCACACCCCGGACTGGGTCGTGCATTGCGCGGCCTGGACCGACGTCGACGGCGCCGAGGCGCGCTACGCCGAAGCTCTGGCCGCCAACGGCGCGGCCACCGCGCACTTGGCTCGCGCCTGCGGGGCCGCCGGCTGCGGCCTGACGTACGTCTCGACCGACTACGTCTTCGACGGGCGTGGCCGGGGCGGCGATCCTACCGAGGGCTACGACGAGGACGACCCCTTGTCACCTGTCAACGCCTACGGTCGGACCAAGGCGGCCGGCGAGGATGCCACGCGCGCGATGCGGGGCTCGTGGCAGATCGTGCGCACGAGCTGGTTGTTCGGCGACGGGCGGGTGAATTTCGTCAAGACCATCCGCCGCCTGCTGGCTGAGCGCGAGACGCTGCAGGTCGTCGACGACCAGCGCGGCTGCCCGACCTATGCCGAGGACCTGGCCGACGTGCTGGCGCGGCTTGTCAGCGGGCGTCACCGTGGTATCTTCCACGCCACCAACCGCGGAGCTTGCACCTGGCACGAGCTGGCGCAGGCGACGGCCGCGGCCGTGGGCGCCGATCCGGATCGGATCACGCCCTGCGGCAGCGGACAGTACCCGCGCCCGGCGGCGCGACCGGCGTGTTCGATCCTGCGCAGCCGGCGGCTGGAGGAGGCAGGCTGCCCGCCGCGCCCGGCGTGGCGCGATGCGGTGGCCCATTACATCGCCCGGCTGGAATCCGGGCAGGTCGCCCATCCCTGAGTTTCGCCCACAGCCCGCGCGCCGGGGTCGCGCGGGCGGGAAAGGACCGCCCGCGACATGGCCAGTCCCACGCCTTCCCGGCTCCGCGAACAGGCGGCGGCCCTGCTGGGCCGCACGGCCGGCGACTTGCAGGCGGCCCTGTCCCGCCTCGGCCCGGAACAACTCGAGCCGCTGGCGGCACTGGCCGGCGATGTGCTGCTGGCCTGGGAGCAGGGTGGCAAGCTGCTGGTGTGCGGCAACGGCGGCAGCGCCGCCGACAGCCAGCACATCGTCGCCGAACTGGTCGGACGCTTCCTGGACGAGCGGCCCGGCTACGCCGCGGTGGCCCTGACGGTGAACACCTCGACGCTGACGGCGGTCGGCAACGACTACGGGTTCGACGAGATCTTCGCGCGCCAGGTGCAGGCGGTGGGCGGCCCGCACGACGTGCTGCTGGTGTTATCGACCAGCGGCAACTCACCCAACTGCCTGCGCGCGGTGGCGCAGGCGAAGGTCGGGGGCCTGCGCACCTACGGCTTCCTCGGACGCGACGGCGGAAGCCTGCGTTCGCGGGTGGACGGCGCCGTGGTGGCGCCCAGCGACCACACGCCTCGCATCCAGGAGATCCACATCTTCCTGGGCCACCTCCTGTGCCAGCTGTTGGAAGCCGCGCGACGCCCGGCATGACATATATGCGCGCATTCGTCGCCACCTTGCGGCCGCGGCAGTGGACGAAGAACCTGCTGCTGTTTGCGGGTGTCATTTTTGCGCAGAAGCTTGGCGACACGGCGTGTGTCGTGCGTGCTCTGCTGGGCGCGGTCGTGTTCTGCTTTGCCTCGGGCGTGATCTACGTCTTCAACGACATCATCGACCGCGAACTGGATCGCTGCCATCCGCACAAGCGGCTGCGCCCGATTGCCGCCGGCCGCTTGCCCGTGGATCAGGCTGCGAAGGCGGGCGGTGTGCTCCTGCTTCTCGTCTTGGTCGCCTCGGCGCTGCTGGGGTCGGCGTTCCTGGGCGGTGTCGCGTTCTTCTTCGCCTGGAACTGGCTCTATTCGCGGGTGCTGAAGCGGTTGCGCGTGTTGGACGTGACCGGCATCGGCATGAGCTTCGTGATCCGTGCCACCTGCGGCGTGCTCGTGCTGCTGCCGGTCTGTGCGGACGTGAGCATCTCGCCGTGGCTGCTGCTCTGCACGTTCTTCCTGTCGCTGTTCCTCGGATTCTGCAAGCGGCGCGACGAACTGCTGAAGATGGTGCCGGGAGCCGGCGAGACACGCCCGGCGCTGCGCGGCTACAGCGAACCGATGCTCAACGCGCTGATCGGCGTCAGCTTTGCGTTGACGGCGATGGCGTACGCGCTGTACACGGTCTGGCCCGACACCGTCCGCCACTTCGGAACGCGGAACCTCATCTACACGCTGCCGTTCGTACTGCTGGGAATGGGCCGCTACCTGTACCTCGTGTTCCTGGAGGACCGGGGCGGCCGCCCGCACGAGATCCTGCTCGTGGACAAGTTCCTGCAGGTGATCGTGTTGGGCTGGGTGATCACGGCTATCCGCATCATCGGTCCCGGCCAGTGACGGCGGGGCTGCCCGGAGGTGCTTCCATGCGACCGCTCGTCTCCTTGGTCGAGGCGCGCCCCGAGACCATCGCCGACGACTATCGCCGCGCGCTGGCTCTTGCCGGTCTGGACCGGGCCCCGTCGGACGGCCCCCGTGCCGTTGTCGCCGCGCTCGACGGGTCCGCCTGGCAGCCGGGACGCACAAGTCCCCCGTGGCAGGTCGCCGCTGCGCTCGGTGCAACGGCCGCGTCGGCGGCCGTGACCGTGGCTGCCTCCGGTCCGGCCGGTCTGCGAGCCTGGCCCACCGGATCGGCCTGGGATCGCGCAGCCGAAGGTCTGGCGCTCGTCGATGTGGCGGGCGGCGCGGCGCCGGTCCCCTGGCGCCCGCGGGAGCCCCTGGCGTGGCTCGAAGCGACGGGCGCCACAGTGTCGATCCCGGCGCTGCTGCGCCGCCGCGCCGTGCTGGTCCTGGCCGCGGCCGACCTTGTCTCTCCGTGGAGCCTGGAAGGGGCGTGCGCGACGGCCGGCCGCCTGGTGCTGGGCGGTCATCCAACCCGTCGCGCCGTGCCGGCGGCGCAGGTGCGCGCCGACACGGTCGCCGCCCTGCGTGAGGCGTTCCCGGCGCTCGCCGGCGTCGTCGACGGCACCGTTTGGCACGTGGGGCCGCGTGGACGGGCGCTGGCGCGGCATGTGATCATCGCCGGGGACGACGCGCTGGCCGTCGACGCCGTCGCGCTGAGGCTGGCGGGCCTACCTCCGCGGGAAGTGCCGTGGCTGCGCGCGTGTGCTGAGCGCGGGCTGGGTGCCATCGAGCCTGACGATATGCGGCTGGTCGGCCATATCGGGTTGCTGGACCTTGACTTCGCCCTGCCTGACCCCGAGGTTGCGCGGTCGCGCGCGCGGCGAGCGCTGGGGCGCCTATGGCCGCGCGCGCGCGGCGGTCGCGACGGCGTTGGCGCCGGCGGACCGTGGGCGGCGCTCCACGCTGACCTGGCTGCCGCCGACCGCTGATCGCGCGTCGAGCACGCAACGCTGACGCGACTCCGCCGGCTGACGGCGGCGCCTTGACCCTGACCACGGCGGGAGCGAGACGATGGAACGTCAGACCGGCAACGACGACGCCTTCGTGGACGGCCGCCGCGCGGTGGGCCGCCGCCTGCACCTGCGCGCGCCGGCCAAGGTGAACCTGCACCTGGAGGTGCTGCGCCGCCGCCATGACGGATACCACGAGATCGAGACCGTGCTGCAGGCGGTCGGGCTGTACGACACGCTCGAGGTGACGCTCGACGAGCAGTGGTTGGGCCGTGAGCCGGAGATCGCCATCGAGGTGACCGGTCCGGTGCGCGGGGTTCCCGCCGACGAGACGAACCTGTGCTGGCGCGCCGCCCGCCTGTTCTGCCGGGAACAGCGGGTGTCCGGCCGGATGCGCCTCGCGCTGCACAAGGAGATTCCGGCGGCTGCCGGGCTCGGTGGCGGCAGTTCGGATGCCGCCGCGGTGCTGGTCGCGTGCGACCGCCTGTTCGCCACCGGACTGGATGCGGCAGCGCTGGAGGCGATGGGAGCCCAATTGGGCGCCGACGTGCCTTTCTTCATCCGTGGTGGCACCATGCTCGGTCGTGGGATCGGGACCATCCTGACGCCGTTGCCCACGGTCCGCGGCTGCCTCTTCCTTATCCTCAAACCCGCCATCAACTTGAGCACGTCGGACGTCTACGGGCACCTGAATTTGGGATTGACAGTCCAGAGCCCCAAAGCTAGCATCGCCGTCATCAAGCCGATTCTGGCCCGTTTTCCGCAGAAAACGTGGCCTGGCTTCAATCGGCTCGAGGATGTCGTGCTGCCGGGGCAACCCGGCTTGCAGCGGCTGGTGCAGGAGCTGCGTGAGAGCGCCGTCGTCGCCATGCTCTCGGGCAGCGGGTCTGCGGTCTATGGGGTGTATCCGGAAGGCCGGGACCTCGCCACGATCGCCGGGGGGTACGCCGAGGCTGGGTTGTTCGTTCGGGTCGTCGGGCCGCATCCCGGCGGTGTCGAGATCACGGACGATTGAGGCACGCGGACCGCTGGTTCGCGACCAGGGTACCAGGGCCTGCCACGGAGAGGGACTGTCTTGGATATTTCCGAAATCAGGATCACCCTGCGCGACGACAACAAGCTGAAGGGCTTCGCCAGCATCACCCTCGAGAACGCCTTCGTCATCCGCGGCCTGAAGATCATCGAGGGAGCCTCCGGCCTGTTCATCGCCATGCCCAGCCGCAAGCGCAAAGACGGCACGTTCCAGGACATCGCCCATCCGATCAACATGGCCACGCGCGAGTGGATGGAGAACCAGGTCATTGCGGCCTATCGGCGCGAGATGCAGCGGGTCGAAAGCGGCGAGCTGCCGCCGCCGTCGCGCGGCCACTACGACGACGATGACGAGGACCACGGCTCGGCGATGGCCGGGAGGTTCTGACGCGCGTAGAGTGTGACGCGACGCGCGCTGCTGCTGCCCGGTTGGGGCGTCGTCAAGTGGTAAGACACAAGGTTTTGGTCCTTGCATTCGGGGGTTCGAATCCTCCCGCCCCAACCATCCCTTTCCGCCGGCTTGCCAGTGTCGATCCTGATCTCGCCCGTTCTCGATTTCCCATTGCTCGCAGACACCGCGGCGTGTAGCTTCTGCGCGTCGGGAACGCCGACCGTGCGGTGGGCTCCGACGCGCCTGCACGCCGAGCGCTCCCCGCGCCGGCCACACCCTGCCCGGGAGCCGTAAGGATGCGCAATGATCTGGTCGTGATGACGGGCAATGCCCACCGCGCGCTGGGCGAGCTCATCGCCGCCAACCTCAACATCGACCTGTTGCCGGTGGAAGCGGGTCGCTTTTCCGACGGCGAGATCCAGATCAAGATCGGCGAGAACATCCGCGGCACCGACGTGTTCATCGTGCAGCCCACGATGCCGCCGGCCGAGAACGTGATGGAGCTGCTCTTGCTGATCGACGCCGTGCGGCGCGCCTCCTGCCGGCGCGTGACGGCGGTGGTCCCGTACTTCGGCTACGCCCGCCAGGACCGCAAGGACCAGCCGCGCGTGCCGATCGCCGCCAAGCTGATGGCCGACCTGATCACCACCGCCGGAGCCAACCGCGTCCTGACCATCGACCTGCACGCCCCGCAGATCCAGGGGTTCTTCAACATCCCGGTCGACCACATCTATTCGGCGCCGGTGTGGCTGAACTACTTCCGGGACCGCTCGCGGGACAACCTGGCGGTCGTGGCCCCGGACGTGGGCTCGATCAAGATGGTCCGCGCCTTCGCCAAGCGCCTGGATGCGAGCCTGGCCATCATCGACAAGCGCCGGCCGCGCCCGAACGAGGCCGTGGTGATGAACTTCATCGGCGATGTCCGGGGCAAGGACGTGGTGATCTTCGACGACATGATCGACACCGCCGGCACCCTGGCCGACGCCGCCCGCGTCTGCCACGAGAACGGAGCGCTGTCGATCACCGCCTGCGCGACGCACGCGATCCTGTCCGGGCGCGCCCTGGAACGCCTGAGCGACGCCCCGATCCGGGAAGTCGTGGTCTCCAATACGGTTCCGTTCACGCGCCAGGAACTCTGCCCGAAAATCCGCGTCCTGGACATCTCGGCGCTGCTGGCCGACGCGATCGAGCGGATCCACCTCGAGAAGACGGTCAGCGCGCTGTTCGTCTGACCGGCGGCCGCCTTGACAGGGCCCAAGCCCGGTGCTTTCTTTGGCGGTCCTTTTCCGCATTGGCGGTCCTGGCGCGTTCCCCCGTCCCGAGGGCGGGCGCCGCGCGGAGCCGCCTTGTGCGCTGCCGGTGCAGCCGGCAGCCCTCCCGGGGCGGTCCGTGTGGGCCGGTCACCGGGGCAACCAGAAGCCTGGCGCGACCGCAGGCGGAGGAATGAAGCGATGAGCCTGGTGAACCTGAACATCCATCCGCGGACCACCGTCGGCAAGAACGAGAACCGGCGCACCCGCGCGGCCGGTCGCGTGCCCGCCGTCCTATACGGCAAGGGCCGCGCCACGGCCAGCATCGAACTGGAAGGCCATGCGTTCGAGGTCGCGCTCAAGCACCTCGGCGGGCGCAGCGCCATCTTCCAGCTGCACCAGGCGGGCTTGGAGGCGGGCCATATCGCGCTGCTGCGCGAAGTGCAGCGGCACCCCATCACCGACCGCATCCTGCACGTCGACCTAATGGAGATCCCGCAGGGGCAGCCCGTCACGGTCTCGGTGCACGTCCACGTGTCGGGCTTCTGCGCCGCCGTGAAGTCAGGAGAAGGTTCGGTGGCGATCGCCCACGATTCGGTCGAGGTCAGCTGCCTGCCGCGCGATCTGCCCGAATTCGTCGAAGTCGACATCAGCGAACTGAGTCTCAATGACAAGATCTTCGCCAAGGACCTGAAGGTGCCCGGCGGCGAGATCGTCTCGGACCCCGAGATGCTCGTGCTGAGCATCAAGGCGGCGTCGCTCTTCGTCGAGGAGACGCCGGCCGCGACCGAGAGCGCCGAAGGCGCCGACGGCGGTGCGCCTGCCGCCAAGGCCGGGGACTCCAAGTAGGGTTCCGCGGCGCCGGGGCCGTCCGCGGTCGGCCCGGTGCTCCGCAGTTCGATGCGTTTGGCAGCCGGCCGCCCGTGTGGCCGGCTGCGCCCATGCCGGGGATCAGCGCCGCCCCGGCGCCGGACACCCTGGAGAGGTTCATGGACACCGAAGCGCCGCTGCTGGTGGTCGGACTGGGCAATCCCGGGAGCCGCTACCGTGACACCCGCCACAACGTCGGCTTCCTGGTGGTCGAGGAACTGGCCCGGCGGCTCGGCTGGACGTTCACCGACGGCGCCGGACCCTGGCGCGAGGCCAGCGCGTCCGACGGCCGTGGGCCGTTCGTCCTGCTGGAGCCCCTGACCTACATGAACCTCAGTGGACAGGCGGTGGCGGCGTGGGCTCGAGGCCGCGGCTGGCCCGTCGCACCGCCCCCGCTGCCGGAAGCGTCCTGGGCCCCGGAGGCGCCCGTGGCGCCGGAGGCCGACGTGGAGGCGGCCACGCCCAGCCCGTGGCAGCCGGCCTGGCGGCCCCTGGTCATCTGCGACGACCTGGCCCTGCCGCTGGGGGCGCTGCGCCTGCGGGCGCGCGGCAGCAGCGGGGGGCAGAAGGGCCTGGCTTCGGTCATCGACGAGCTCGGCCATGATGATTTCCCGCGCCTGCGGTTGGGGATTGCGCCGCCCGATCTGGCGATCCCTGCCGTCGAATGGCCTGACTTCGTTCTCACGCCGTTCGCCGCGGACGAGCGCCCGTTCGTGACTGATCTGGTCAGCCGCGCTGCCGATGCGGTGGACTGCTGCCGCGAACTGGGTCTGGAGGCCGCGGCCTCGCGCTTCAACCGGCGGCAGGCCTGACCCTTTCGGAGTGGCCGGCCCGGAACGCAGGGGCCTGGCGACCGCGGCCTTGCGCCGCCCGGTGCGGCGTCCTATACTTCGCCGTTCCGCGTCAAGCGGACGCGGGCCCATGTGCCCGCCACAAAGCTCAATAGCCAGGGCCTACCGGCTTAAGCTGTGTGCTCACATCCCTACCCGGGCTGACGTCCGGACGGTCCCCTCGCGGGTCCGCCCTGGCGAATAGAGACCCGGGTCGATCAGTCCGAGGGGAGGTGTTACCAGTGAAGAAGTACGAATGTGTCTTTATCCTGCGGGCGGACCAGCCCGAGGCCGCCATGCAGGCCCGGGTCGACCGTTGCAAGGAGATCATCGCCGCGCACGGCGGTGAAGTGACCCTCGAGAACCACTGGGGCGTGCGTCGCCTGGCTTACGAGATCGAGTTCGAGAGCCGGGGCAACTACATGTTCCTGAAGTTCAACAGCCGGGGTACGGCCGTGGCCGACCTGGACAAGTTCCTGCGCCAGGACGACCAGATCCTGCGCCACCTCGTGGTGGTGGACGAGGAATGGGCCGAGCGCAACCGCGTGTCGATGGCCAAGCGTCGGGCCGGCAAGCCCGCCGACGCCGCGCCGGCACCCGCGCCGATCGTCGAGGCCGCGGAGTAGCCGCCGCCCCGTTGAGTTGGGAACTTGTGCCGACCCGCCCGCTGGGGCGCGGCGGCCGCTCGCGGAAAGGAGGATCCGATGGCTCGCAAGAACCTGCGGATCAAGAAGAAGAAGAAGAAGAGGCGGCACGGGAAGCAGAAGGTCTGCTTCTTCACGAAGACGGGCATGGTCGCCATCGACTACAAGGACGAGGACACCCTGCGTCGCTTCGTGACCGAACGCGGCAAGATCGCGCCCCGTCGCAATACCGGCACCATTCCCAAGTTCCAGCGCCCGTTGGCCCAGGCGGTCAAGCGCGCCCGGCACCTGGCCCTGCTGCCGTTCGTGAAGGAATACTACCGCTAGCCCGGAGTACCGGATGGCGGTGCGAGGATGCCCGTGAAGCCCGGACCGACGGCGTACCTGTCCGCCCTGGCGGCGCTCATCACCCTGGCGGTTGCCTGGGGGCTGGCGCGGGCGGGTGCGGGCGTGGAAAACGGCGGCCCGGGGGTGGGCCTGTGGCTGGTCCTGGCCGTGCCGGCGCCCGTCGTCGTGGCGGTCGTCTGGGGTTGGGCCATCGTGGCCGAAACGCGCTGGCTGCGCCTGGTGGCAGCGGTGGCGGCGTGGCTGGCCAGCGGCCACGTGCTGGTGTCCGCAGCGGACACCTGGCAGATGACGGCGAACGTCGCGGCAGGTCTGGTGGCCGGTGCGGCGTGGCGCCGCGGCTGGCGACCGGACGTGGCCCTGCTGGGCACGGCCGCGATGCTGGCTCCACTGGTGATCTGGGCCGCAGTCCAGATGCCGGTGCGCGAGCAGATGGCGGCGATCGGCGAGCAATCGCTGCAGGTGCTGGAGCAGCAGGCGCCGCCGGGGACCGACCCGGCGGAACTGGCCAAGGCCCGTGAGATCGGGCGCCAGCGCATGGCGACGTTGACGGACCTGGCGACGCGGCTCTACCCGTCGTTGATCGGGGTCGGGCTGCTCGGCCAGGCTGTCCTGCTGCTGGTGCTGGTCCGCCTCGGGGGCCGGCGGCTGGCGGTCGCGGTGACCGGGCGCAGGTTGCCCCCGTTCGCGCAGTGGCGGCTGCCGTTCTATTTGGTGTGGGTGCTGGTCGCTGGCATCGGGCTGATGCTGACGCGGCGGGCGCCCTGGGCGGATGCGGGCCTGAACCTGGCGGTTCTGGCGGCCGCGTTCCTGGGAGTGCAGGGCCTGGCGGTCCAGTACCACCTCTCGCGGCGGTTCCTGCCGCCGGTGATGCTGGTGGTCTACTGGGCCCTCATGGGTCTGGCGTTCGTGCCCCTGGTCGCCACCAGCGTGCTGCTGGGACTGCTCGATCAGTGGCGTGACCTGCGCGGGCCTGTCTCCGGCGGCAAGGACTCCGGCGGCAAGGGCGCCGGAAACCAATGACCGAAGGTGGAAAAAGTCATGGAAATCATCCTGATGCACAACGTGGAGAACCTCGGCCGTATGGGCGAGACCGTTTCGGTGGCCCGTGGCTTCGCGCGTAACTACCTGATCCCGAAGGGTCTGGCGGTCACGTCGTCCGAAGCTCACCGGAAGCTGGTGGCGGCGCACCTGAAGCAGGAGGCCAAGCGCGAGGACGCGCGGTTGGGCGAGGCGCGGGTGCTGGCGGCGAGGATCGGCACCCTGACGTGCACCCTGGCGGTGCAGGCCGACGACGAGAACAAGCTCTTCGGTTCGGTCACCGCCCGCGACATCGCCGGTGCCCTGCACAGCGAGCACGCCAGCTTCGACCACAAGCAGGTCCTGCTGGAGGAGCCCATCAAGCTGCTGGGCGAGCATGACGTCGAACTGAAGATCTACGGCGACGTCCGAGTCACGGCCAAGGTGAACGTCGTCAGGTCCTGAGCGGCAGGAGACCGCGATGAACGCGACGCCGGGCAATCGTCCCCTGGCCACCGGCCGGGGCAGCGGGCAGGCGCAGCCATCCGTCCTTGGTCCGGAGACGGGGACGCGAGCGGGGATCTGCGTCATCATGGCCGGTGGGCGTGGGACGCGCTTCTGGCCGCTCAGCCGGATGGCCCGGCCGAAGCAACTGCTGGCGCTTGCTTCGGACGCCAGCCTGCTGCGTGACACCTACGAGCGCGTCGTGCCCCTGGTGGGGGCAGGACGCGTGCTGGTGGTGACCAGCGGCGACCTGGCGGCGGCGGTCCGCAACGATCTGCCCGAACTGCCACCGGCCCACGTCATCACCGAGCCGGTGGGCCGCAACACCGCTCCCTGTGCCGTGCTCGGCATGGGCTTGGCCCGTCGCCTGGACCCGCAGGCGCCGGTAGCGCTCCTGCCGGCGGACCATCTCATCCGCGACGACGCGGCCTTTCGTTCGCAACTGGCAGCGGCGTTCGCGTCCGTGCTGGCGGAGCCGGCAGTCGCCACCTTCGGCGTCCGTCCCACACATCCCCACACCGGTTACGGCTACATCGAGGCCGGTTCCGGGCCGCCGGAAGGGCCCTTGCCGGGCGTGACGTTCAGCGAGAAACCGGACGCGGCCACGGCCGCCCGCTATATCGCCGGTGGGCGCCACTACTGGAACAGCGGCATCTTCGTCTGGAACCAGGATTGGTTCGGCGTCATGGCCGACCGCTACCTGGCCGACGTGCGGCGCCTCATGCAGGTGCCCATCGAGACCTTTGGAACCGAGTCGTTCGCCGAAGCGTTGCACCAGGCCTATGGTGTCTGCCCGGTGGCGTCGATCGACAAGGCCATCATGGAGAAGCTACCGGGCTTCACGGTCGTTCCCGCCGCCTTCGACTGGTCCGATCTGGGCGACTGGGAGGCCTGGGGCGACCTCGCCGGGGAGTTGCCCGGCGGCAACCGCGGCCACGCCGACCTCGTCGCGGTGGCCAGCCGGGGGAATATCGTCCGTGGCGCAGAGCGACTGATCGCCCTGGTCGGGGTCGAGGACCTGGTGGTCGTCGATACGCCGGATGCGCTGCTGGTCTGCCGCCGCGGCGAGGCCGAGCGCCTGCGAGAGGTGATCACCGAGTTGGAGAAGCACGGGCGGCGCGATCTCACTTGAGCATCCTGCTCGAACGACATCGCGCCGGGTCAACACGTCGAACGCCTACTTCCAAGGAGTCCTTGTCATGGTCCGCGTCAAGCGCCCGCTCCTCGTCCTGGCAGCCGCGGCTGCTGTCCTTGCCGCAACCGGCTGCCAACAGCAGCAGTCAGGTGCCGGCTTCGGCTGGAAGCCGCTGTTCGGGGATCTTGCCAAGGACACATCGCCCATCGTGGCCGAGGTCGGCGAGATCACGATCACCGAGGCGGATCTCGAGCAGTTCATCGATGAGCAGCCGGATCGACTCAAGGGCGATTTCTCCGGACCAGAGGGCGAGCGCCTGGCCCTGCGGCGCATGGTCGAGCAGGCGCTGATGGTCATGGGCGCGGTCGAACGGCAACTCTACAACGACCAGACCGTGGCGCGTTCGCTGGTCATGCAGCGCCGCCTGACGCTCGACAAGGCGATGAGGCAGTACGGTCTGCTCAAGGGTGCCACGCCAAGCGACGCGGAGATGCGCGAGTTCTACGAGAAGAACATCGGCCGCTACAAGCAGGTCGGCCTGGCGCGCGTACGCCACATCGAATGCCGCGACAAGGCGGCGGCCGACCAGGCCTACCGCCGCCTCCAGTCGAAGGACCCGAAGGACGGCTGGGTGTACGTCTGCGCGGACTTCACGATCAACGAGAAGACCAAGAAGTTGGACGGCGACGCCGGTTGGATGAGCGAGGGCACCATCGTACCGCTCATCGAGTCCGGCGCCGAATTCTCCCGCGCCGTGCACAACCTCCCGATCGGCGTGAGTCCGCCGCTGGAGGTTGGGGGCCGTTGGCACGTGGTCGAGGTGACGCACCGCGAGTACGAGCGCAGTTCCTCCTTTGAAGAAGCCAAGGACGCCATCAAGGGCGAGATGCTGCCCGGATACCAGGACGCGATCATCAAGAACTACCTCCAACAGGCACGTGCGAAGCATGGTGTCCAGTACATGGGCCGCTTCACGCCCGGGCAGGGAATGACGCCTCAGCAGCTGTTCGAGCGGGCGATGTTCAACCAGGACATCATGCGGCGCATCGACATCCTGATGATGATCGCCCAGGATTTCCCTGAATCGGACCGCGCCGATGACGCGCTGTTCATGGCGGCCAACACGGCAATCGAGAACCTGACGGATCCGTCGGTGGGCGGGCGCATTCTCGAATCGCTGATCGAGATGTACCCCCAGAGCGAGTTCGTGGATGACGCGAGTTTCATCCTCGAGAACCTCTACAATCCCAAGTTCCGGCAGCCGACCTCCATCGAGGATATCCGTCGCTGACCGGGGGGAGGCGGGCATGGTGGGGAGCCGGACGCGCGGGCGCACGAGGGGAAGTCCGTCGCTGCTGGCGGTGACGGCCACCGTCGCGATTCTCGTCGCAACGGTGACCGCAATGGCGCAGGCCGGACCGGCCCTGAAAGGGGCCGACCTTGAGCAGGCCCGCCGGCTCTATGCCCAACTCAAGTCGGCCCATGAGGAGCAGCGCGCCCGGCAATGCCTGGAACTGGCGGGGACGCTGCTCGACTACTACCCGACCTTCGACCGCAATGACGAGGTCCTGGTGATCGCGGTGGCCGCCGCCGATGGCGTCGGCGACCGCCGGCACGCGTTGGCGCTCAGCGACGAACTGCTGGCCGACCACCCGGGGAGCCCCCTTCTGGATGGAGCGATCGAGCGCGCCGCGGCGATCGCCCTGGCCGGAGGCGACTCGCTGCGGTCGGCCCACTACCGACTGCTTCACTACGATCGCGATCCGGCGCGCGGGCAGCGCGCCGACGGCGTACCGCAGGCGGTGGCTCTGCTGGAGCAGCTCTCGGCCGGGCAGCTCAGCGATCTGGTGCTCTTCCACCCCGACAGCGCGATGCTGCCCTGGCTGCAATGCCGGCGGGTGGCGAAGCTCCTCGAAGCCGGACGCGAATCGGATGCGCGTCATCTGGTGGCCCGGTTGGAGGAGACTGCCCCTGGAGACCGCTGGACGGTGGAAGCCCTCAACCTCGTGGGGCTGGCCTCGCCCGAACAGGCGGCCGTGCGGTTGGAGCCGGACGGACCGGTGCGCGTGCGGCAGATCGGCGTCCTGTGCCCGCTCAGCGGGCGCTACGCGGAACTGGGAGGGGCCTTCGCGGAAGCCGCGCGCCTGGCGGTGGCGCATGCGAACGCCGAGCTGGATCGGAATTTCTCGCTCGTCTTCGAGGACACCGGCGGCGACCCCGTCGAGGGGGCGCTCGCGGCGCGGCGGCTTTGCATTGGGCGCGGGAGCATCGCGTTGTTCGGTGACCTGCTCAGCGACCCGACAGCGGCCGCGGCCGTCGTGGCCGAGCAGTACGCCGTGCCTCTGATTTCGCCGACGGCGACCAACGACCGCCTCTGGGAGATCGGTGCCAATGTCTTCCAGACGAACCTGCCGGGACTGCACGAGCCGCGCCTGCTGGCCGCCATGGCCATCCAGGTTCTCCTCAAGCGCGACTTCGCGGTTCTCCACCCCGACGACGCCGAGGGTCGGCGCCTGGCCGACGCGTTCACGGCGGAGATCGAGCACCTCGGCGGCCGGTTGGTGGCGCGCGCGGCGTTCGTGCCCGAAGGCACCGACGCCTTGGGCCCGCTGCGGCAGGTGAGGGAGCGACGGCCGGAGGTCATCTACGTGCCGGCTACGGCCGCACAGGCAGCGTGGCTGGTCGACCACCTGCCGGGTGAGGGATTCGGGGCGTTGGTGCTCGGCACCGGCGCCTGGAACGACGCCAGCCTGCTGGCGCACGCGGGCGCCAGCCTCGACGGCGCCATCATCCCGGTCGCGGCGGCGCTCTTCCCGGCGGGCTGGGCGCGGGCCTTCGACGCCGCCTGGCCAGTGGGCACGCTCGGGGTGGAAGCCGATCAGTTGGCGCTCCAGACGTACCGCTCCCTGCGCCTGCTGCTGGACACGCTCGCCGCCAGCGGCGCCAGGACTCGAGGCGAAGTGACGGCGGCGCTGCGCCGGCGGATGACACGCGAGGAGTTGGAGACAGGGGGGGCCGCCACCCTGGCGGACGTCGTGCGCGTCGTACGCGGGGAGAAGACCGAGCCGTTCCCGGCCGCGTTGTTCGGTGGCGGTGGTGCCCCGGATCGTTAGCCCGAGCCCGCCCCGGGCGGGTGCCGGGCGCCGCTCTGGTAGGGGCTCGTGAAACGCCACGGGAGCACCAGTTGGCGCCCCTTCTGGGGGTCAACGCGCCAGCCGAGTTTCCACTGCTGGACCGCCTCGAGCACGGCCTGCGCGAACACGTCGCCGCCGTCATTGCTGACCAGTTGCGCCGCCGTCACGTCGCCCTGCGGATCGACGAAGATCCAGACCACGACGTTGATGACCGGCCGCCGACGGTCCTGCTCGCTGGCCAGCACGGGGTATTCCGGGCGCACCAGTCGCAGGATGTACCAGTCCGGCGAGGTCTGCTGCGGCAGAAGCAGTTGCACCGACTCGTCGAAGAGCGCGTCGATCACCGCGTCCGCCGGATCGGCGACGACCGGTTGCATGCGGTCCGTGCCGGCGGCCGGGACGGGTACCGTCTCGGCGGCGCGCTCCCGCGTGCGTTCGGGCACGACCTCGATCGGCGTTGGCGGCGGCGCCTGCAGGGAGCGCGGCAGGCGGTGCGCCTGGTCTGCGCCGTCGTCGATGGACACCTCAGGCATGATCTTCAACTCACCCGGTGCCCCGTAGTACGTGAGCTGGCGCACAATGGTCGGCTCGCGTGGGCCCAGCCAGGCCAGAAGCAGCAGTGTGCCGACAGCCAGCGCCACGGCAGCCAACCAACGCCGCCTCCCGCCGCGCCGGAACTGCTCCTGGGCCGCGGTCGTGAACGAGCGCGGTGGCGGCTGTCTCAGGGGTCGGCGGCTCATCGACGCGGTTCTCCCGTGGCAAGAAGTCAATGCCCTGACGGTAGTGATCGAGGCGGCCGCGCGCCAGTCCCGGCCAGGGCGCCCGTCTGGACAACAGCCCGTGCATCTGGTAACTTGGCGGCCACAAGATCTTCTCGGCTCCGGCAAGCGTCCCGGGCCGCTCCCGGGCGGCCGTATTCTTGTCGTCGGCGGCCGCTTTCATCGCCAGGCAAGGATGCGTGATCCCGATGCCCGACCTCCAGCCCCGCCTGCGGGAAATCCCCCAGATCAGCGCCGTCCTGGCCGATGCGCGCCTGGCGGGGTTCCTGGCCGGCCGGCGGCGTATGTGGGCGGGCCAGGTCGTGCAGCAGCAATGCGATGCGTTGCGCGAGCGGCTTCGTGACGAGGCGGGGCCGGTGCGCGGCCGGGCGGAGCTGCACGAGGAACTGGTCACTGCGGCGGTGGCGACCTGCCAGGGACTGCTGCGCCCGGCATGGACGAAGGTCATCAACGGCACCGGCGTTGTCGTGCACACGAACCTCGGGCGGGCGCCCCTGCCGGCGGCGGCGGCGAACGCTGCGCGTGACGTGTCGATGCACTACACCGACCTCGAGATGGACCTGCAGAGCGGCCGTCGCGATCACCGGGGCCGTGCCGTCGAACGGAAGGCCGCGCTGCTGGCGGGCGCCGAGGACGCGCTCGTGGTCAACAACAACGCCGCCGCCTTGTGGCTGGCGGTGCGGCACCTGGGGCGTGGCGGGCCCGTGTTGCTGTCACGTGGCGAGGTCGTGGCGATCGGCGGTTCGTTCCGGCTGCACGAGATCATCGCCGAGACGGGATGCCGCCTGGTCGAGGTGGGTACGACCAACCGGACGACGGTGGACGACTACCGGCGGGCACTGGAGCCCGGCGCGCTGGTGTTGAAGGTGCACCGCAGCAACTTCGCGATGGCGGGTTTCACGGCCGAGGCCTCGCTGGCGGATTTGGCCGCGATGTGCGCCGCCGAGGCGTGCCCTCTCGTGTATGATGCCGGCAGCGGCCTGCTCGTGGAGCCCGCTGAACTGGGCCTGCCGCCGGGCGAGTCGGTGCTGGCGGCGGACGTGGCCACCGGCTGCGATCTGGTCACCTGCAGCGGCGACAAGCTGCTCGGCGGCTGCCAGGCGGGCCTGGTGCTGGGGCGCGCGGAGCTCATCGAGGCACTGCGGGGCCATCCGTTGCGGCGGGCGGTGCGCGTGGACAAGTCGACGCTGGCGGCGCTCGACGCCGTGCTGACTGCGTACCTGACGGCGACCTCGCTGCCGGACCTGCCGGCGATCGCCGCGCTCGCGGCGCCGGCCGAGCGTCTGCGCGAGCAGGCCGGACGACTGCGCGGCCTGGTGGAACCGAACCTGCCGGGCGGCTGGTCGGTCGCTGTGGAGCAGGGGGTCTCGAGCGTGGGCGGCGGCGCCTACTCGACGACCGAGCTGCCGACGTGGCTGCTGCGCCTGCGTGGTCCCCGCGAGGAACTGGAAACCTGCCATGCGCGGCTGCGCGAGCAGGATCCGGCGGTGCTGGTGCGTCTCAACCAGGACGGTCTGGCGGTCGACCCGCGGACGATCACGGATGACGAGATCGCAACGGTGGCTGCTGCCTTCGCGGGGGTCTGGGCGACCTCCGGGAACCGGGACGGGAAGCGTGGCTGAAGACCGCGTCATTTCGGGCTTGCCGTACCACCTGGGCTCGCCGTCGGCGGCGCCGACCGGGTTCGCTGCCGGTCCGGCTTTCTGGAGCGCGGTTGCACAACGGGCGAACGACGACCTGCTGGCCGACCGGCTCGATGACCTGCTCGATGGTGCCACCGTGCCTCGCACCTGGCTGGTGCTGAACGAACCCGGCCAGGCAGCGACGGGTGCCGTCGCCGCACTGATGCTGGCGCGGGCCCTCCTGGCGCGGGGACAGAACGTCCTGGTGCTGGACGTCGACGAGTCGGCGGCCGCACTCACGGAGTGGGCCGGTCGACGGCAGACCGAGGGCTGGATCGACGTCGCGCGCTTCGGCGCCTCGGTGCCGGCGGCGGCGGCGGTGCTGCCGTTTCGCGGCGGCCGCGGCGCGCTGCTGGGCGTCGGTTCGTTCACACCGACCGACGTGACCGAGGACGAGATCATCTCGCTGCACGGGCGGCTCCGCCACCAGGCCGACGACATCCTGTTCGTGGGCACCGTAGGTCCGGACGTGCTGCCGTGGGCGCGCCGCGCCGAGCGACGCCTGTACTGCTGGGACCTTTCGGCGCGCACCGAAGCGGATCTCGGCCGCGTGCTCGGCCCCTTCGCGGCCGAGGGCGTGCCGGTCACGGGGATCCTCGGGTGGGGCACGGAGCCGGAGATCACTGGCGATCTACCGGCCGTCGAGCCCGTCGAGGTTGAGGCTGCGCCTGCACCCGCCGCACCGGTTCCGGAGCCGGTCGCTCCGCGCGTCAACGGGCCCGTGCCGCCAAGGCCGGTGACTGCCCCGGCCTTCGAGGAACTGGCGACGTTCGACGCCGAACCCGAACCGGCGCGCCGGAACCCGCGCCTGTTCTGGCTGGCGGCGGCGGCGTTCGGCGCTGCCATCGTGGCGAGCACCTGGTACTGGTCCAACTACGTGCGCGTGCCGCCAGGGGGTTTCTTCGAACCCGTGGCGACCCAGGAGCAGCCGCCGGGATCCGGAGGTGTCTCGCCGGCACCGGGACCCGAGCTGTCGCGACCGTTGGAGACCCCGTCGACCGCTGAGGATACGGCGACCGGCGCCTTGCCGCCGCGGGTCGCGGAAGCCGGCGGGCTTGCGTCACTGGGCGACACCCTGCCGAAGGGGACTGACACCCCGGTGCGCGCAGGCGACGCCGTCACGCCCGCGGGAGCGTCGGCCACCGGGCCGTTCGACCGTGCGGCGTTCGCTGTCCCGGTGGGTCGGGACGGCTGGGCGCTGCACGTCTACTCGCTGGCCGACAGCGCGAGCGCGGCCGAGCAGATCGCCGCGTTGGCAAGCCAGGGCTTCCGCACCGCAGTGCGGATCGTCGAGATCAGGGAGAAGGGCGGGCGCTGGTGGCGCATCTACGTCGGCAGCTTCCCGACCCGCGCGGCGGCAGCCGCCGCCATGCCCGCGCTGCTCGGCCATCTGAAGGCAGGCTGGGCCGAACCGGCCCGCATCCACGAATCGAGCCCGTGAACGACCGGGCCCCGCGCCCGGCCGGGCACCGGCACCGGCATCCGCTGTCCAGAGACCGCGCCCGGCGCGGAAAGGTGAACACGTGCGCCTGAAATCCATCGAACTGCAGGGATTCAAGTCCTTCGTCGACCGCACCCGCCTGGACTTCGACCATGGCATCACCGCCATCCTCGGTCCCAACGGCTGCGGCAAGTCCAACGTCGTGGATGCCGTGCGCTGGGTGCTCGGCGAGCAGTCGGCCAAGCAGCTGCGCGGCGGCAAGATGGACGACATCATCTTCAAGGGTACGACCAGGCGCAAACCGGTCGGCATGGCCGAGGTGACGCTGACCTTCGAGAACGAGGATCGTGGCCTGCCCATCGATTTCAGCGAGGTGGCCATCCGCCGGCGCGTGACGCGCGACGGCGGCAGCGACTACTTCCTGAACGGCAGCGCGTGCCGCCTGAAGGACCTTCGCGACTTGTTTTTTGACAGCGGCGTCAACAACACATCGTACTCGATCATCGAGGAGTCGATGATCAAGTCGATCCTCAACGAAAACAACGATGACCTGCGGCGGCTGCTGGAGGAGGGCTCTGGCATCACGCGCTACAAGGCGCGGCGCAAGGAGACCCAGCGCAAGCTCGACCGCACGCAGTCGGACCTGGTGCGGCTGTACGACATCATCGAGGAGATCGGCAAGGAAGTCCGCTCACTGCAGCGCCAGGTGGGCAAGGCACGCCGGCACCAGCGCCTGTACAACGAGATCCGGGCGCTGGACCTGATGGTTGCCGGGAAGCGCCACCAGGAACTGGACGCGCGGGAAACCGAGGCGCGTGACCGGCTGCAGGAATTCCGCACTCTGGCCGAGGCCGGCGTCGGCGAACTGGCCGAGCTGCAGGCCCGCATCGAGGCTGTCCGGCCCACCATCGATGAGCGCGAGGCCGAACGGCGCCAGCTGCAGGAGGCGCTGCACGCCTTCGAGGAGGAGTTGCAGGAGACCGAGCGTCAGGTGCTCGTACTCGAGCACCGCATCGACGAGCAGCGGCGGCGCATCGGCACCGCCGAGTCGGGCATTACCGAGGCGGAGGAGCGGCAGGCCGAACTCAACGGCCAGGTCGTCCGGCTCGACGAGAGCCTGGCGCAGGTGCGCGATGAACTGGAAGGCGCGGCGCGCCTCCTGGCCGAGCGCGAGGAGGAGCTGCAGATCCTCGAGGACCGGCTGGCGCGGGATCGTGCCTCGCTGGACGACGCGACCACGCGAAACCTCGAGGTTATCGAGAACGATGCGCAGCAGCGAAGTCGCCTGCGCGAACTGCAGGTCAAGCAGGAGAACCGGCGTGAACGCGCGGCTATCCTGGTTCAGGAACGGCAGGCCGTCCTGGAGCACGGTCGCGGCGCCGAATCCCAGCTGCAGGAGGTGGGCAGCCGCGTCGATCCCGCGCGCCAGCGGCGCCAGGAGGTGCTGGCGGAACTGGCGGGCTTCGAGCGCGAGGAGACCGACCTCGAGATCGCGGCGGGCGCCCTCCAGGAGGAGGCGGCGGCGCTGGCGGCCCGGCGCGAAGCCGCGCGCAGCACGCACGGCCTGCTGCGCCGCCTGCACGAGGACTACGAGGGCTACGGCAAGGGCCCGCGCGAGCTGCTGCGCCGCCACACGGGTGAGGCGCGCCTGCTCGGCGGCCTGGCCGACCAGCTCTCGGCGGCGCCGGCCGACCTGCCGGCCCTGGCCAGCCTGCTGGGCGAGGTGCTCGACGCCGTGGTGGTCGACGGCTGGGAAACCGCGGCCGACCTCGTCGGCGAGCTGCGCCGCGACGAACTGGGCCAGGCCAGCCTGATCTGCCGGGACGGATTCGGCGACGAGGATGCCACGTTCGGACAGACGCCGGCAGGCGGGCGGCCCGCCCGCGAGGCCATCACCGGGCCCGGTGCGTCCATCCCGGCACTGCGTGGGCTGCTCGCGCGCTCGTTCATCTTCGCCACGGATGCGGAAGCCGCGGCAGCGGCTGCCGGTTGGCGCGGGCCGGTTCCGGTCGTCTGCGTCAGCCGCGAGGGCCTGCTCGTGACCAGCGATGGCCGCGTGCGCGGCGGCCGCGGCGACGGCGCCGACACAGGCCTGCTGGGGCGGCGCGAGAAGCTGGAAGAAGTCGGTCACGAGATCGAGGCGCTGGAGGAACGGACCGCCATCGCCCAGCAGCGGGTGGCGGCCAACCGGGCCCGGCGCGAGGACGTGCGCGTGGCCCTCATCCACGGCCGTGGTCGCCTCAGCGCCGGCGACAACGAGCTGAACGTTCTGCAGGTGCAGCTGGCCGAGCTGACCCACCGGCGCGATGCGGCCGGCGCCCGCGCCCAGGAGATGGAGGACGAGCGCCTGCGGCTTGAGGGCGAGATCGCAGAGTTGGCTGACGCCGAATCGCGGATGACCGACCTGCTCGACGAGAGCGGCCGCCTGCGTCTGGACAGCACCACGCATCGCGAGGATCTGCGGCTGCGCGTCGAGGACGCCCAGCTGCAGCGCGACGAAGCGCGGGCGAACCTGGCCGAACTGCGCATGGGGCAGCAGCGCCGCGAGAGCCGCCAGCGGGAGACCGAGACCGCACTGGCGCACCTGCGCGAGAGCATCGCCGAGCTGTTCGCGCGCCGCGAGCGTCTGGCCGAGGAGATCGAATCCGGCCGCCTCCTGCGCGAAGCGCTGGTCGAGGAGCTCGCGCAGCGGCGGGAGACTCTCTCCCGCGCCATGGACGACCGCGAGCGGCGTCGACTGGTGGTCAATGCCGCGGCCGACGGCATCGCTGCCTTGCACGAGGAGACGGCCGTCTGGAACCGCCGCGTGCAGGAGATCGAGCGGCAACGAGGCGGCTTCCGGGAGCAGGCGCACGGCCTGGAGACGGAACTGGCCACGCTGGACGTCCGGCGCAACAACCTCGAGGAGCGCGTCGAGGAGCAGTGGAAGGGGTCCTTCCGCGAGCTGGTGGCCTCGGTCGTGACCGAGCATATCCCGTCCGAGCTGGAAACCGACGAGGGCGTCTTCCAGATTTCCCAGGCGGAGGAACTGCTCGAGGACCGGCGGCGCAAGCTGGCGGAGCTCGGGCCCATCAACCACTTGGCGCTGGAGGAGTACGACACCAAGAAGGAGCGACTTGACTTCCTGGAGAAGCAGCGCGACGACGTCGAAAAGGCACGTGACGACCTGACCAAGGCGATCGCCGAGATCAATCGCACGGCCCGCAAGCGTTTCATCCACACCTTCGAAGAGGTGCGGCGCAACTACATCGCCGTGTTCGAGACGCTGTTCAAGGGCGGCCGCTGCGACCTGAAGCTGCAGAAGACCGATGATCCGCTGGAGAGCGACATCCTGATCACGGCCCAGCCGACGGGCAAGGTCATCGACACGGTCTCGCTGCTGTCGGGCGGTGAGCGGTGCCTGACCGCGCTGTCGCTGCTGTTCGCAGTCTACCTCGTGAAGCCTTCGCCGTTCTGCATGCTCGACGAGGCGGATGCGCCACTGGACGACGCCAACATCGGGCGCTTCGTGAACATGCTGCGCGAATTCAGCCGTAGCACGCAATTCCTGGTCATCACGCACAACAAGCTGACCATGGAGACCGCCAACCACCTGTACGGCGTCACGATGATGGAGCCGGGCTGCAGCTCGATCGTCTCGGTCAGCTTCCACGACGTGGCCCTGACCCAGAGCGACCAGGAGCTCGGTGGTGCCATCGCGCGCAAGCGCCTCGAGGTCGACGAGAAGGCCCAGGCCGAGCGCGGCCAGGCGCGTCGGGAGACGATCGCGGCGATCGAGGGGGTCGCGACAGGTGACCTGGTCGCGGCGTCCCGGCTGGACGAGGCGGCCGAGGCGGCGGAAGCGGCCGCCGCCGCCGAGGCGATGACGGACGCGGACGCCACGGCGTCGTCAATGGAGGCGGCCGGCGACGAGGAGTCGCGCCGCATGGAGGCCAGCGAGTGATCAAGGGCGTCCTGGACCGCTTCCGCAGCGGCCTCAAGAAGACTCGCGACGGGGTCGTCGGTCGTCTGCAGAGCCTCTTCGGTAACCGCGTGCGCCTGGACCAGGACACGCTCGACCGCATCGAGGAGCTGCTGATCGGCGCGGACATGGGCGTGGCGTCCGCCGTGGCCATCACCCGCAACATCGAGAAGCGGTTGAAGGAGGAAGGCGGCGAGGCCACGCTGGACTCCGTGCTGGCGGTGATCCGCGCTGACGTGCTGGCGATCCTCACCGACGCCAGGCCGCGCCTGCGCCCGGTCAGCTGGGAGGGCGACGCCGAGGCGCCGAAGGCCAAGGGAAAGCACGGCGCGCGGCCGGCTGCGGTTCCCGTCCAAGAAGCGCCTGCCGCCGGTCCGCGCGTGATCTTCGTGGTCGGCGTGAACGGGACGGGCAAGACCACGACCATCGCCAAGCTGGCGCACCGCCTGAAGGCGGACGGGAACAACGTGCTGCTGGCTGCCGGCGACACCTTCCGCGCGGCGGCGGTCGAACAGCTGGTGGTGTGGGCCGGGCGCGTCGGCGTCGAGTGCGTGCGGCAGGGCCAGAACGCCGACCCGGCAGCGGTCGCCTTCGATGCGCTGAGCGCCGCCACGGCCCGCGGAGCGGATGTGGTCATCATCGACACCGCCGGGCGTCTGCACACCAAGACCAACCTGATGGACGAACTCGGCAAGGTGGCGCGCGTGATCCGGCGCAAGACCGGTCGCGACCCCGAGACCCTGCTGGTGGTGGACGCCAACACCGGCCAGAACGGGCTGCAGCAGGCGAAGGTGTTCGCCGAGACGATCCCGGTCGACGGCCTGGTGCTCACCAAGCTGGACGGCACGGCCAAGGGCGGCATCGTCGTGGCCATCGCCGAGACGCTGGGCCTGCCGGTCAAGTGGGTCGGGATGGGCGAGAAGGTGGATGACCTGGCCGCGTTCGACCCTGAGGTGTTCGTCGACGCGCTGTTCGCCGACTGGTCGGGCGAAGGTGCGGCCGGCGCCCTGCGCGACGACGATGCGCCGACCGCGCGCTGACCAGCGCCGCGGTGTGCGGCGCGGCGGCCCGCGGCGTCGGGGACGCGTGCCTGGCCTGCCGGAGGTGCTCGACCGCGCCGTGGGCCGCGACACTCCCGGGCGCTGGGACAGCCGCGACGGCGATCGTGCCGGGCGGCGTGAGCGCGAGCGCGGGCCGGCCGTGCGCGTCATGGACATCCGTCGCGACCGCGAGGTGTTCGAGCGCCTGACCGCCCTGGACTACGACTTCCTGCTCAGCCAGAACTTCTCGGTCACCCCGCGTGTGCTCGGCGACCTGCTGCCGCAGTCGGTCGTGGGCCGCGCACAGAACGGCCACGGCTGGTTCACGGACGAGTTCGGCACTTCGCTCCAGTTCCCCGACGCGACCTTCGAGCGCGTGCTCTCGGTGCTCGAGCGCGTGGACCCCAACCTCCGCGGCCTGCAGGTGCGCGAGCGGCGGGGAGCGCTGGTCGTCCGCTTCGGCCAATGGCTGCTGGCAGGCTGCGACCAGCCGCGCCTGCGCCTGGAAGTCGACGGGGCGCCGCCGCTGGGGGTCGAGTTCCTGGCCGGCCACGAAGTGGACACGCGCGCCTTCTGCACCGGCATGGTGCTGGCCGGGTTCATGGACGACTGGCAGCACCGGCGCACGGCGATGATGCAGCACAAGCGCACGTTCGCCGGCCACCCCTTCAACGTCGGCGGCGGCGACATCCTCATCGTCGACCGCGCCAAGTTCGAGCTTTGCGGCCTGGCCGATCCCGGTGCCACGGTGCTGGAAGAGGATCATCTCCGCGAGTTGCGGGACGTCGGCGTGATCTGCCGCGACCCGCGCGCGGCCTACCGCTTTCCGGACCACGACCAGGCCTACTTCCGGCGGCGCCTCGGCGACGGGGTCTGCGACGACCTGGCCCTGATCTGGGTGGCGGCCAGCTATGGCTACGACGCGCTGCTGGGCGCCTTCCTGATGGACGGCATCGACACCTACGACAAGTACCTCCTGGACCTGACCTGGGGCGGCTACGACACGTGGCTGGCCGGGCGGATCCAGGACAGGTTCATGGACCTGGACGAACGCCCGCTGGTCAGCGACGAGCGTATCTTCGACCTGATCCACTTCGCGGCCAAGCGCAACGACCCGATCGTCAACCTGAGCAGCTCGCACCGCCGACTGGTGCAGTACGAGCCGGGGGCCACGGTCCCGACGGTCCTCAACCACTGGCGCCTGGTGCTGGGTGAGCCCGTCCACGACATCAAGCTCGGCTACGCGCGCGTGCCCGCCGAGGAGTTCTACGGCGCGGCCTGGCGCCGCCTGGAGGCGGCTGGGCTGCCGGTGCCGGCACCGAAGCTGCTGCGGTCCCGCCGTGACGGGTGAGCGGGTCCCGGGTCGGGGCAGGCCGCCGAACGCGGACCTTGCCTTGACGCGGTGACCGGCCGAACCTACGTTTTGGTCCGACATTCTCAACGGCCGGCCCGATGCCGGCCGCGAGCCTCAACTTCGGGGCGGGGTGGAATTCCCCACCGGCGGTCATAGCCCGCGACCCTGCGGTGCCTCCCTGGCGCGGCAGGCTGATCCGGTGGAACTCCGGGGCCGACAGTCAAAGTCTGGATGGGAGAAGTTGGCGGTTCGGAACGATGCCGCGCGTCCGTCTGTCCGGACGCCGCTGCGGCAGCGTTTCCACGCGCCTGCCTCTCGCCGACCCGCCCCGCGATCGGAGCGATGGTGGAGCGCGAGAACGCCTTCCTGACCAACACCGCCGACGGCGATGGCGCCTTCATGGCCGAGGCCCTGCGGCTGGCGGCGTCGGTCCCGGTGCGCCCGTGGCCGAATCCGCCGGTCGGTGCCGTGGTCGTCCGCGATGGCCGCATCGTCGGGCGCGGGGCGCATCGGGGACCCGGTACGCCGCACGCCGAGACTCTCGCTCTGACCGAGGCCGGCGACCAGGCCCGTGGCGCCACGTTGTACGTCACGCTTGAGCCCTGCAACCACACCGGACACACGCCACCCTGCGCGCCGGCGGTCGCCGGCTCCGGAGTCACGCACGTGGTCGTCGCCATGCGGGACCCCAACCCCCTGGTCAAAGGCGGCGGTTGCCGCTACCTGCGGGAGCATGGGCTGGATGTGCGGATCGGCACCGGCGCGGCCGCCGCCCTGGATCTCGTGTGGCCGTTCGCGGTCACGGACGGCTTCCAGCGGCCGTTCGTGGAGCTGAAGTCGGCCGTCTCGCTCGACGGGCGCTTCGCGCCGCCGGCGGCGTCGCGCGACGCCGCTTCGCCGGTCTACCTGACCGGCGAACCCGCACGCCGGTTCGTGCATGAACGCCGTCGCTGGTCCGATGCCGTCGTGATCGGGGAGGGCACCGCGCGGGCCGACCGCCCGCGCCTGGACGGTCGACTGGCGGACGGGCTGCCGGGCGTGCCCGCGGCCGAGCCGGTGGCCGTCTGCCTGGACACGGACCTGAGCTGGAGCGGCGGGCTGGGCCGGGCGCCGTTCCTGGTCGTCGCCGGCGAGAATGCCCGGCGCTCCCCGAACCTGGAAGCCGTGGCTGCCGCCGGGGGCGAGGTCGTCTTCTGCCGCGAGCAGGCTGGGCGCCTGGACCTGCGCGCGGCCCTGGCCGCGCTGCGCGCGCGCGGCCTATGCACGCTGCTCTTCGAAGGCGGGCCCGCCCTCTCGGCGGCCCTGCTCGCGGCCGGCGTGGTGGACCGCTGGCGCCAGTTCGTGGCGCCTGTCGTCCTGGGTGACGGCGTGGGCTGGGCCGCGGCGCCGCAGCCGCCGTCGCCGGGGTTCACGCTGACACGGTGCGAAGCCCTGGCCGGGGACGCGATGCTCGTGCATGACCGGGTGCCGTTCGCGGCCAGACTGGAACAGGTGTCGCGCTAGGTACGACGCACGGGGAGGCAGGCATGTTCACCGGCATCATCCGGGAGATCGGCGTCCTGCGCGGGCTGTCCCCGCGCGGCGACGTGCTGCGGTTGGCGATCGCCGCCCCGCGCACCGCGGCCGCCGTGCGCGACGGCGACAGCGTGGCCGTGGATGGCATCTGCCTGACGGTCACCGGGGCGCGCCCGGGCGTGTTCTCGGTGGAGGCCGCCGCCGAGACGCGGCGCCTGACTACGCTCGGGCACTGGCAGGCGGGACGTCGCCTGCACCTGGAGCCGGCCTTGCGCGCCGGCGACGGACTGGACGGCCACTACGTGCAGGGCCACGTCGACGGCACCGGCCGCGTGACCGCGGTGCGCCAGGCGCGCGGCGGAGGCAGCCTGGTCACGATCGCGCTGCCGGCGGGACTCGCGGCGTATCTGACGCCGAAGGGATCGGTCGCCGTCGACGGGGTGAGCCTGACCGTCGATGCCGGCCCGTTCGCGGACCGCTTTGCGATCAACCTGATCCCGCACACGCTGGCCGTGACGAACCTCGGTACACTGGCGGCGGGTGCACAGGTCAACCTGGAGATGGACGTGCTGGTCAAGGCCGCCCGCGGTGCCGGCCGGCCGGCGCATGCGGAAGGTCTGGCGCTGGCTCCCGGGACCCCGCTCTCCCTCGAGAGACTGCGCGCGCTGGGCTTCGGCGCCGCGCGGCGGAAGGATCGCCCATGAACCCCGACACCGGGCCGGCCACCGCCGGCATCGACAGTATCGACGTCGCGCTGGAGGCGCTGCGCCGCGGCGAGATCATCATCGTCGTCGACGACGAGGAGCGCGAGAACGAGGGCGACTTCATCGTCGCGGCCGAGAAGGTCACGCCGCAGGTGGTCAATTTCATCGCCCGCCACGGCCGCGGGCTGGTCTGCCTGGCGGCCACCGGCGAGCGCCTGGCCGAGCTCGACGTGCATCCGATGGTGACGCGCAACACCGCCTCCCTCGGCACGCGGTTCACCGTCAGCATCGATGCGGCGCACGGGATCACGACCGGGATCAGCGCCGCCGACCGCGCCCGCACCGTGCAGGTCTTCATCGATCCGGCCACGCATCCGACGGACCTGGCGCGGCCCGGGCACATCTTCCCGCTGGAGGCGGTGCCCGGCGGCGTGCTCCAGCGCGCGGGCCACACCGAGGCCGTGGTCGACCTCTGCCGTGCCGCCGGCCTGTACCCGGCAGGTCTGCTCTGCGAGATCATGGACGATGACGGCGAGATGGCGCGCCTGCCCCGCCTGCGGGAGATCGCGGCCGAGCACGGCCTGAAGCTGGTGTCCATCGCCGACCTGATCCGCTGGCGACGCCACCACGACCGCCTGGTGCGGCGCGAGGCCGAGGTGCCGCTGCCGACGGCCTTCGGCGAGTTCCACATGGTCGCCTACTCGACGCTCGTCGACGGCGCCACCCACGTGGCGCTGGTCAAGGGGCAGATCGACCCCGAGGTGCCGGTCCTGGTGCGCGTGCACAGCGAGTGCATGACCGGCGACCTCTTCCATTCGCTGCGCTGCGACTGCGGCCAGCAGATGGAAGCTGCCCTGCGCCAGATGGAAGCCGCAGGCAGCGGCGTCTTCCTCTACATGCGCCAGGAGGGCCGCGGCATCGGCCTGGTCAACAAGATGAAAGCCTACCGCCTGCAGGACGAGGGCGCGGACACGGTCGAGGCCAACGCGCGCCTCGGCTTCCCGCCCGACCTGCGCGAGTACGGCCTGGGCGCGCAGATCCTGCGCGACCTGGGCGTGCGCCGGATGCTGCTGATGACCAACAACCCGCGCAAGATCGTGGGGCTGGAGAGCCACGGCCTGGAACTGGCCGGGCGCGTGCCCCTGCAGATCGAACCCGGGCTGCGCAACGCCGAGTACCTGAAGACGAAGAAGGCCCGCCTGGGCCACCTGCTCGACCACCTGTAGGCCGCGACCGTGTCGCGGGCAACGGGCGCGCCGCGGCGCGCCGGCAAGGAGAGGACGATGGGCCGCAAGTTCGAGGGCAAGTTCGACGCGCACGGCCGGCGAATCGCGATCGTCGCCAGCCGCTTCAACGACTTCTTCACGACGGAACTGCTGGCCGGGGCCGAGGACTGCCTTCGCCGCCACGGCGTCGCCGACGAGAACGTGGACACGGCCTGGGTGCCGGGCGCGTTCGAGATCCCGCTGGCGGCGAAGAAGCTGGCCCAGACCGGTCGCTACGCGGCGGTGATCTGCGTCGGCTGCGTCATCCAGGGCGACACCCCCCATTTCGGGCTGGTGGCCGCCGAGGTCACCAAGGGCGTGGCCCAGGTGTCCCTGGAAACCGGCGTGCCGGTGGCCTTCGGGGTCGTGACCGCCGACACGCTGGACCAGGCGCTCGAGCGTTCGGGCACCAAGGCGGGCAACAAGGGCTTCGACGCCGCCCTGACCGCGCTGGAGATGATCGACTTCCTGGCGGGTGTGGAGAAGGGTTAGCTCCTCGCGCGGCGGACCGCGGCGGGCGCGGTGCCGGCCGCCTGTTCGTTGTCATCCGGCCGGTCGGGGGCTATCCTTGGCCGGCCGGGAAGCCGATTCCTGGGCCCCGGCGCGTTGCCGGCAACCTGCAGCCGTTCTTTGACAGGGGAATACCGGTGGGCAAACGCAGAAAAGGCCGGGAGATCGTCCTGCAATCCATGTACGCGTCGTTGATGGGCGGGGGCGATGTACCGGCGGTGCTGGAGGACCAGCTGCTTCGCCGGGAATCCGCCCCCGAGACGGTGGCGTTCGCGCGCGATCTGGCCGCCAAGGTCAAGGCCAACCGGCCCGACACCGAGCGCTGGCTCCGGACGCTGATCAGCGTGCGTTGGGATCCGTCCCGTGTCGGCGCGCTCGAGCGCTGCATCCTCCTGCTGGGTCTGACCGAACTGCGGCACAGCCCGGAGGTCCCGTTCCGCGCGGTCATCAACGAGGCCTGCGAACTGGCCCACCGCTACTGCGAGGACGCGGCCGTGGGCTTCGTCAACGGCGTGCTCGATCGGGCCGCGCACGAGACCTATCCCGATCTGGCCGGCCTGGAGGCAGGTGCGCTGCCCGCGGTCGACGACCTGGAGGCGTCGGCCGATGAGCCGTCCGGCGACGGGGGCGCCGGGGGCGCCGAACCGGACCTCGATGCGGACTTCGGCGACACGCCGCTGCGCAGTGCGCCGGCGCCGGGAGGGGAGCCCGCATGAGGGCCTCGACCCCCGGCCACTGGCAGCGCTTCTGGGAACAGGCCGACCGTCTGGAACTGGACGACGTCTATGGCACCGATGGACGCATGGTACGTGAGATCACGGCCATCTACGCCGACTGCCCCGGTGGCCTGCACGGACGGCGGATCCTGGAGGTCGGTGCCGGCACCGGACGTGATGCCGTCGCGCTGGCCGCGGCCGGCGCCCGGGTCGTGACCATCGACTACGTTGCCGGTTCGCTGGGGCTCACGCGCAAGGCGGCCGCGCAGGCAGTGGCTGACGTGCAGGTCGTGTGTGGCGACGGGCTGGGCATGCCGTTTCCCGATGCGAGCTTCGACGTGGTCTTCCATCAGGGGCTGCTCGAACACTTCCGCGAACCGTCGTTCCTGTTGCGGGAGAACGTACGCGTGCTCAAGCCCGGCGGCTACCTGGTCGTCGACGTCCCGCAGACGTTCCACTACTACACGCTGGGCAAGCAGGCGCTGATCGCGCTCGACCGCTGGTTCGCCGGCTGGGAGACGCAGTTCACGATCGGCCAGCTCGAGCGCCTTGCGCGCGAGCAGGGCACGACCGTCATCCGCAGCTACGGCGACTGGATGGTGCCGGGCCTATGGTACCGTGCGCTGCGCAAACTCGTGCTGACCCGCGCGGGGCTGCGGCTGCCGATGCACCCGGAGCCGGTCCCGGTCCTCGCTCGGGCCGGCGAGGCCTGGCGGCGCTGGTTCGCCCGTCGTCGCCTGTCGCTGTACACGACGCCGACGATCGGCGTCATCGCGCGCCGGCACCCAGGCGCGGGCGCTGACTCTGGGGCACGTGCGTGAGGATCCTGGCGGTCAACTGGCGCGACATCGGCGACCCGCTCAGCGGCGGCGCGGAGCAGCATCTGCACCATATCCTGGCCGGCGCCGTGCGCCGGGGCTGGCAGGTCGATCTCTGCTGCGCCGACTACCCTGGCGGCGGACCGCGTGGGAACGTCGACGGCGTCGAGGTGCACCGGCGCGGGCACTGGGCGGTGGCCAACTTCGCCGTGCCGCCCCTGGTGCGGCAGCTGTTGCGCCGCAACCGCTACGACCTGATCGTCGAGGACATCAACAAGGTCCCGTTCTACACGCCACTGTATGCCGGGAAGGTGCCGGTCGTGGCCGTCGTGCCGCACCTGTTCGGCAAGACGGTGTACCGCGAGACCAATCCGGCGGTGGCCACCTACGTGTACGCTGCCGAGAGCCTCGTGCCCCGCGTCTACCGGCACTGCGAGTTCGAGGTCATCAGCCCCTCGACCCGGGACGACCTGGTATCCCGCGGTGTGGATCCGGCACGCGTGACGACCATTCTCTGCGGGCTTGAGCACCAGCGCTTCCGCCTGGACGATCCGCCGCCGCGCAGCGAGACGCCGCTCCTGGTCAGCTGGAGCCGGCTGCGCCGCTACAAGAGCCTGGACGTGGCGATCCGCGCCTTCGACCTGGTGCAGCGCGAACTGCCGGCTGCGCGCCTGCTGATCATGGGACGCGGCCCGGACGAGGGCCGCCTGCGCGCGCTCACGGCGCGGCTGGGCCTGCAGGACAAGGTGGAGTTCCGCGGCTTCCAGCCCTGGGACGAACTGGTGCGGACCCTGCACCGCTGCCACGTCTTCCTGAACCCGAGCCCGAAGGAGGGCTGGGGCCTGACGGTGGTTGAAGCGAACTGCTGCGGACTGCCGGCCGTGGCCACCGACGCACCGGGATTGCGCGATTCCGTGCGCGACGGCCAGACGGGCGTGCTCGTGCCGTACGGCGACGAGCGGGCGATGGCCGAGCATGCGCTGCTCCTGCTGCGCGACCGCGACTACCTCGATCGCATGGGTGCCGCCGCCCGTCTCTGGGCCGGCACCTTCGATTGGGACCGCTGCGTGGACGAATCGCTCGCGCTGTTCCGGCGGGCCTCCGTCGCCGGTGCCGGTCACGGCCATGGCGGGCCGCGATGACGCCGGCCGACCGGGGCCGCCTGCTGCTGGGGTTGAAGGTCGTCGGCACCGTCGTCCTGGTTGCGCTCCTGCTGGCGAAGCTCCCCCTGCGGGAGGTCCAGGAGGCCATGCACCAGCCGCGCTGGAACTGGCTGTTCGCGTCCTTCTTCCTGTACGCCGTCTCGGCGATCCTGGGAGCCTGGCAGTGGGCGTTGATCCTGCGCGCGATGGGCGTGGCGGCCGGTCGAGGCGAGATCACGCGCCTGTACCACATCGGGCTCTTCTTCAACAACTTCCTGCCGGCGAACATCGGCGGGGATGCGTGGAAGATCCTCGACCTCGGCGCGCGCGACGGCCGTCGCGCCGCCGTCCTGGGGGCCACGATGCTCGATCGGCTGATCGGCCTGGCGGCCCTGACCGCGCTTGCCTGCGGTGCCATGGCGCTGGCGGCGTTGGTCGCCGTGCCGCTGCCGCCGGTGGCACTGGCCCTGCTGCCGGTCGGTGCGCTCCTGTTCGGCGTACTGGCAGCGCTCCTGTCCCGGCGCCTGGGATCGTTGATGGTCGGGTGGACGCAGCGGCTGGGGCTGCCCTGGCTGGCGGCGCCCCTCGCGCGATTCGCCAGCGAGCTGGCCGGGCTGCGGCCGCGCGTCGCCTGGCTGAACGGCCTGTTCGCCCTGAGTGTCGGCATCCAGATGCTGCGGCTGGTCACGCATCTGGCGGCTGCCGCCGGACTCGGCATCGCCTTGACCTGGTCTTCCGGGCTGCAACTGCTGGTCCTGATTCCGCTCCTGGCGCTCAGCTTGACTTTGCCTATCTCTATCAATGGCATAGGCTTACGAGAATCGGTGTCGGCTACGCTGCTGACCTGGGCTGCCCTTGCGGCGCCGCAGGCCGTGGCCATGGAACTGGTTGCGTATCTGGTCCAGGTGGCGTACAGCCTGGTCGGCGGCCTGTTCCTGTGGCGCCGGCGGCGCCCGGCCGCAGCGGGGGGGGCCGCGGGGGCGACGGCGGATCGGTGAGCGGGTGCGGGAACCTGCAGGAACCCCGGTTGTTCGCCCAAGTTGCGTGTGCTAGCTTGGTTTGCCGAAGCGACGTCCCGCCCGGCCAGCGGCGCGCCGGGCTCCGCCTGCCGTGCCTTGGCCGACCGGGCGGGGGCCCGCGCGGACCTCTTCCCGTATGAGCATCCGCCCCGGCTGCCAGGCGGCCGTTTCCTGACCTGTGGGGCATGCCCCCTGACGAAGGTGACAACGTGACCGCACACTGGTTCCGCCGGCCCCAGGTCCTGATCGCCGCCGGCGTCTTCGTCCTGACGCTGGCCGTCTATGGCGCGACGCTCAACAGCACGACGCCGTTCTGGGACGCCGGCGAGTTCATCACCACCAGCCATATCGTCGGTGTTCCCCATCAGCCGGGCACGCCACTGTACGTGCTGATGGGACGCGTCTTCGATGTACTGCTCAGCGGTCAACCCGACATCACGCAGCCTTCGTTGCGGACCGCGTGGGCGGTCAACTTCATGTCGGCGTTCTTCAGCGCGCTGGCCGTCACCTTCATCTACCTGCTCATCTGGGAACTGGCGCGGCGGGCCGATCCGGATTCCGGTTGGCTGGCACACGCCGGCGGGGTCGTAGGGGCGCTGTTCCTGGCCTTCTCGGAGACGTTCTGGGCGAACGCCATCGAGGCGGAGGTGTACGGGCTGGCCGCCTTCATGCTGGCGCTGCTGGCCTGGCTCGCGGTCCGTTGGCATGACCACAGGTCCGAGCAGGGCAGCAACCTGCTGCTCCTGCTGATGATCTACCTGCTTGGCCTCGGCGTGGGTTTCCACCTGGGCACACTGCTCGTGTATCCGGGCATCTTCGCGCTGATCGTCGTGGCCTCGCGGCGCCGGTTGCCGCTGCTGGACCTGCTGCTGATGAGTACGGGGCTGGCGCTCTTCCTGCTATCGACGACGAACGTCCTGCCCGACGCCGGCCTGGTCGCGCTGCTGATCGGCTACCTGGTGTTCGTGGGCGTGCGCGCCGCGACCGGTCACCGCTTCGCCCTGTGGGGCAGCGCCCTGTTCTTCCTGGGCCTCACGGTGCATGCGATGATGATGATCCGCGCCGGCGCCAACCCCGAGCCGTTCATCAACCAGACGGCACCGGAGGACTTCCGGACGCTGCTCTCGGTCATCCGACGCGAGCAGTACCCGCCGCTGAATCCGTTCACGCGCCAGGCCCCGCTCGACTGGCAGTTCGGGTACTATTACGGGTTTCTCTTCAAGCAGTTCTACTTCCTGGGGCCGGGACACGGCCTGCTCATGACGGTCTCAACGGTTCTCGGCCCCATCTTTCTGGCCTTGGTGGGCTTGCTGCAGGGACTGCGGCGCCTGCGTCCGCTCGTGTTCGTCCCGCTGGTCGGCTATCTGATCAACGGCGAGATGCTGACGCTGTACCTCAACTTCACGAACCACGAGGTACGCGACCGCGATTACTTCTACTTCGCAGCGTTCATGTTCGCGGCCGTGTTCATCGGCCTGGGCGCGTCGGCGCTGCTGCGCTACCTGGCCGGCCCCGAGGGCAGGTCGGCGGCGCAGATGGAGAAGGCGGGCGGCGAATGGCGTGGCACCGCGACGCTCAAGGCGAAGCCGGCAGTGCTTGCCGCCGGCGCGCTGCTCGTGGTCCTGCCGCTGCTGGCGATCATGCCCGGCAGCGTCAAGTACTTCGAGCACGACAACACGAAAAACTACATCGCCTACGACTACGCGTGGAACATCCTGGCGGGCTGCGACCGGAACGCGATCCTGTTCACGAACGGTGACAACGACACGTTCCCGATCTGGTACCTGCAGGAGGTCGAGAAGTTCAGGCGCGACGTGACCGTGGTGAACCTGTCGCTGATCAACCTGCCGTGGTACATCAAGCAGCTCAAGCACAACCCGGAGAACCCGCTGGCCATGCAGCGGAGCGATGCCGAGATCGACGCCCTGCGCCACCGTCTCTATGAGGACCCGAAGACGGGTGAGCGCCAGTTCATCATGATCAAGGACTACGTCATCCACGACATCATCACGGCCAACCAGGGCGAGAAGGGCCGGCCTCATTTCTTTGCGGTGACGATCCCGCAGGAGAACATGTCGCGCTACTACCCGAACCTGCAGATGGAAGGCATGACCTATCGCCTGCTGGACACGCCTGGCCCGGACAACCTGCCCCGCACCGATCCGCAGGCCGTGCTGCAGAACATGCTGGGAGTCTACCGCCTCGGTTCGGTGATGGACGCGGACGATGCCCGACGCACCGACGTCTACCGCGCGATGGCCGGCCTGGCCGGTGACGGCGCGCGCCGTGGATTCGGGCGCGAGGCCGGCGAACTCAGCGCCAGCGAGCTCGACTCGCTGGCCAGGATGCTCGGCACGCCCCGCACCGACCAGTACCGCGTGCCCAACGCCGTCTTCCTGCTGGGCAACTACCCGGCCGCCCTCAACCGGGCGGGCTACGAATTCTACGTCATGGCGTCGGAGGCCGCCGCCACCGACCAGGCGCGCTATCGCGAACTGCTGGCTTCGGCGCTGGCCGCTTTCCGCGCCAGCTTGGCGGTGACGCCGTTCAACGAGCAGGCGCTGGAGTTCTTCCCCCTGCTGCTGGTCCAGGCCTACCAGGACGAGGAGGCGAGGACCTTCCTGTCTTCGCTGCAGGGCAACGTGCCGGTGGAGATCGAGGAGCGCACCGTCTTCAACAGCATCCGCGGTTTCGTGCGCGGGGGCGTGCCTGAGCTGGCCGTTGCCTGGTTGAACGACCGCCTGGCGGCACAGCCGGAGCGGAAGTTCTACCACCAGGTTCTGTTCAGCGTGCACCAGGCACTGGGTGACGTGAGCCAGGCTCGCGCGGTGATGGAGGCGTGGCAGAAGCAGAGCGGGGAACAGGATGCGGACATGGTCCGTGGCATCGAGGAGATGCGCCAGCAGGCGGGCTCGCTCGAGCAGGACCGGATCCGGCAGCAGGTGGAGGAAGCCCTTGGCCGCTGAGCACACCCGGGGCGCGGATGCGCGCGGGATCGTCGCCGGACTGCCGGCCCGCGTGACCTCGATCCTGGCGCCTGGCGTACCTGTGGTCGTCACCGGCTGCGCGGGTTTCATCGGCAGCACCGTCAGCGAAGCCCTGCTCGAACTCGGCTGCCTGGTCACCGGGGTGGATTGCCTGACGGACTACTACGATCCGGCCCTCAAGCGCGAGAACCTGGCCGGCTGCCTGGCCCATCCGGGCTTCCGGTTCCGGCAGGAGGACCTGCAGCAGCTGGACGCCGTGGCACTTCTGCGTGGGCAGCGCGCGGTCTTCCACCTGGCGGCGCAGGCCGGCGTGCGCGCTTCCTGGGGCGCGTATTTCGCCGAGTATCTGGGTCGCAACGTGATGGCCACGCAGCGGCTGCTGGAGGCCTGCCGCGAACCGTCGGTCCGCGACACGCTCGCCCGCTTCGTCTATTCGAGCAGCAGTTCCGTCTACGGTGACCAGGAACAGCTGCCGGTGACCGAACAGGCGTTGCCACAGCCGCTGTCGCCGTACGGCGTGACCAAGATGGCGGCCGAGCACCTGTGCGTGCTCTACTCCGCCAACTTCGGCGTGCCCACCAGCAGTCTGCGCTACTTCACGGTCTACGGTCCCCGCCAGCGTCCGGACATGGCGTTCCGCAAGTACATCGAAGCGGCGCTCGACGGGCGCGTGTTCGAGGTCTACGGCGACGGCGCCCAGACGCGGGACTTCACGTACGTGGCGGATGCCGTGCGCTCGAACCTGCTGGCAGTGGCCTGCGACCGGCCCTGGGAGGTGTTCAACACCGGCGGCGGCAGCCGTGTCGCGTTCGGCGAGTCGCTCGAGCTGCTCGGCCGTCTCCTGCGCGAGCACGTGCCGGGCGTCGCCGCCACCGTCGAGTATCGGCCCACCGCCGACGGCGACGTGCGCGACACGTTCGCCGAACGGACGCACGTCGAGCGGACGATCGGGTACCGGCCGACCGTCACCTTCGAGGAAGGCCTGCGCCGCGAAGTGGCCTGGGCCGTGGCCAGGAGGCGGCAGGCGTGAGCGTCCAGGGACGTGAGCGGGCGGACGGGGCGACCTGCGACCTTTCGGTCGTGGTGCCGGCCTTCAACGAGGCAGAATCCCTCCCGGAGCTGGTCGAACGCATTGCGGCGGCGGCGGCCTCGCGGGGCCTGGACTGGGAAGCCTGGATCATCGACGACGGCAGCACGGACGACACGTTCGCCGTCACCGAGCGTCTGGCCCGCGGCGATCCGCGCGTGCACGGCCTTGCGTTCGGCCGCAATTTCGGCAAGGCCGCCGCGCTGGCGGCCGGATTCAACGCAGCCCGCGGCGCGGTCGTCGTGACGATGGACGCCGACCTGCAGGACGATCCGGCGGAGATCCCCGCGCTGTTGGACAAGCTGGACGAGGGCTACGACCTGGTCTCCGGCTGGAAGCAGAAGCGCAAGGACAGCCTGGTCAAGAACCAGACGAGCCGGGTCTTCAACTGGTTCACCGGCCGCATGTGTGGCCTGCGCCTGCACGACTTCAACTGTGGTCTCAAGGCGTACCGGCGCGAGGTGACGCAGCGCGTGCGCCTGTACGGCGACATGCACCGCTACGTGCCGGCCCTGGCGCACCTGGACGGCTTCCGCGTGGCCGAGTTGCCGGTCCGGCACGCCGCGCGCAAGTACGGCCGCACGAAGTACGGCATGGCCCGTTTCGTCAACGGCTTCCTCGACCTGCTCACGGTCTACTTCCTCCACGCCAAGCGCACCTCGCCGCTGCATTTCTTCGGCCGGCTGGGACTGGTTTGCCTGGCCGTGGGCGGCGCCATCAGCCTCTACTTCATGGTCTGGTGGTTGATGGGCAACGGTCTGCGCGTGAGGCCCATGCTGGTGCTGGGGCTGGTGCTGATGGTCATGGCGCTGCAATTCGTCAGCCTGGGCCTGATCGCCGAGATGATCGTGGCCGGCCGCCGGCCCGAGACCGAGTACCGGGTCAGCCGCCGTGTATGAGCGCGACGGCCTGCGCGCCCGTCAGCCGCGGGCCCCGCTGCCGCCGCTGGTCGTCGTCGTCGTCAACTGGAACGGCGTCCAGTACCTGCGCGACTGCCTGGCCTCGCTGCGCGACAGCCGCTACCGCGGGCTGCGGGTGATACTCGTCGACAACGGCTCCACCGACGACTCGGTGGCCTGGACCCGCCAGCATCATCCCGGCGTGGAGATCATCGAGGCCGGTGCCAACCTCCGCTGGGCGGGCGGCAACAACCTGGCCATGGCGCAGCTGCGGGACGAGGACGGCGAGCCGCTGGTGCTCCTGCTGAACAACGACACGGTGGTGCCCGAAGGCAGCCTGCAGACCCTGGCACTGGCTCTGGCCGCCGACCCGCAGGCGTGGCTGGCGACGCCCCGCATCTGCTACGCGGACGACCCGGCGCGCGTCTGGTACGACGGCGGCGTGGTGGGCAGCCGCAGCGGCTGGTGCCGGCACGCCGGCATCCGCAAACTCGCCGGCCGGCTGGACCCGCAGCCGCGCTACGTGGACTACGGCACGGGCTGCGCCCTTCTGGTCAAGCACGCGGCGCTGCGGCAGTTGGGCCTGCTGGACGAGACGTTCCACTTCTACGGCGAGGACTCCGACTACTCGCTGCGCTCCCGCGCGGCCGGCGGCCTGATCCTGCACGTGCCACGGGCCCTGGTGCTGCACAAGGTCTCCGCCTCGCTGGGGCAGGAGAGCCCGTACCGGGCCTGGCTGCGCAGCCGCAGCCACGTGCACCTGCTGCGCAAGCACTGGCCACGGCGCAGCTGGCCGCTGCTGGCGCTGGCGCAGGCGGGCTACTTCGGCGGGCACATGGCCTGGAACCTGTGGCACGGCCGGCCGGCCACCGCGTTGGCCATCTGGCAGGGCGCCATCGACGAACTGGCGCGGCGGAAGGGCTGAGGCAGGGGCACTGGCGGCCCGGCGTTTACGGACCGTGGTGCGATCTGGTATCATGAATCCGGAATCCAAGACCCCGCAACGGGTTGGCACGGCAGGAGAAGACATGGCGCGAACACGATCCCGCCCGAACGACGCCTCCGCCCCGCGCGACATGCCCGGCGGCGGGCCGGAGCTGTGGCGGCGCCCGTGGGCGCGCTGGCTGACCCTCGCCGCGGCCGTCTGGCTGCTGGGGGCCGTCCTCTATCCGGGGCCTGTATTCCTGGGGCAGACGTTCCGCAGCGCGGATGCGGGCAACGCCGACGTGTTCGCGCGTGTGGGCGATGCGGCGCGCGCGAATGGCGAGTATCCACACTGGAACCCGTACCTGTTTGCCGGCATGCCCAGCTTCGGCTCGCTCGCGTACGTGCCGGGGCTCTACCCGCCGGCCGCGCTGTTCGCGTTTCTGCAGGGCACGCTCGGGATGCCGCCACTGACGTGGATGATCGGGCACCTGCTGTTCGGCGGCCTGGGGATGGTCTGGCTGCTGTCCCGCTGGCGGCTGCCGGTCAGTTCACTGTTGCTGGGCGCGGCGCTGTTCCTGCTCTTTCCGCAGGTCGTGGCCTGGGGGGTGCACGGGCACGGCTCCAAGCTGGGCGCGGCGATGTACCTGCCCTGGATCGCCGGCTGGACCCTGCGTGCGCTCGACGGGGTGGGCCTGCGCGCGGCGGGGATGCTCGGCCTGCTGACAGGCCTGCAGCTGCTGCGCGGCCACTTCCAGATCTCCTACTACACGCTCGGCATCGCGACCTGGTTGGCCGTGTGGGGAACCGTGCGACCGTTCGCCGCGGCGGCGAAGGAACTGCCGGTCGCGGTTCGGGCGCGCCGGCTGGTTCCCGTGGCGGTCGGCATCGCGCTCGGTTTCCTGGTCGCCGCCGTGCTCTTGGTGCCGGTCCAGGACTACGCCCGGATCTCGATCCGCGGCCAGGACGCAGCCGGCGGCGGTGGTGTGGGCCTCGACTACGCCTCCGGCTGGGCGCTGGCGCCCGCGGAAACGGGAACGTTCGTGCTGCCGGCGGCGGCCGGCTTCGGGCAGGCCACCTACCTGGGCCTGATGCCCTTCAACGACTACCCGAACTACTACGGGTTCCTCTGGCTGGCGCTGGCCGCGCTCGGCTTTGCCCGCGGCGGCCGCAGCCTGTGGGGCGCCCTGGTCGCGTTGTCGGTGCTTGCGGTGTTCGTCTCGTTCGGGACGTTCGGTTTCGGGCTCTACGAGCTGCTCTACCGCGTGCTGCCGTACTTCGACAAGTTCCGCGTGCCGTCGATGATCCTGGTTGTTCCGGCCTTCGCGCTGGCCATCCTGGCGGCCCGCGGCCAGGCGCGGCTGGCCGGGGGAGTGCCGCCGGCCGGCCGGCCCCTGCTACTGCCGGCGGGCCTGGGGGCACTCGGACTTCTGCTACTGGCCGGCGGTGCCGCCTCGATGTTCGAGGGCCCGTACCGATCGTCGCTGCAGTCCTTGGCCGCGGCAGGCGGTCGGCAGGCCCCGTCGGTGCTGCTGGATGCGGCGTGGGAGCTCCATCGGTCCAGCCTCGTGCGCATCGGCCTGGTGCTGGTGGCCGCGGCCGGGGCCCTGCTCTTCGCGGCCCGCAACGCGGCCTTCCGCGCACGCGGCCTGGGCTGGGTCCTGCTGGCGCTGGCGGCGGTCGACCTCCTGGGCGTCGACCGGCTGGTCGTGCGGCCCGAGAGCGGCTTGCTGGCGGTGGGGCGCGGGGCCGATGGACAGCCGCGGCTGGTCCCGGCGCCGCAGCTCCAGGTCCAGGCCTCGGAGACCCGTGATGTCGGCCCGGCTCCGGGTGCGCTCGAGCTGGCGACAGCCGCAGGCCACGACCGCATCTGGCCGCTGGGCGAGCATCAGCAACGCAACACCTGGCTGGCCGACGGCGTGCGCTCCCTGGGGGGCTACCACCCGGCGAAGCTCGCCGGCTACGAGGCGATCCGGAAGCGCCTCTACGGCGACCCGCCGGCCGGCCGCCTGGCCAACTGGCTGGGCGCGAGGCTGATCGTGCTGGATGGGCAGCTGCCGCCGGACCAGCTGCCGCTGCTGGCCCAACTGGGCTGCGAGGTCGAGCCCCAGCCACTGGCCGCCGGCGACGTCTGGGCCTACCGCAACCGCTCGGCCCTGCCGCGGGCGCGCCTCCTGGCGTCGTGGCAGCCGGCGCCGCCGTCGGCCGGCGGCGGGCTGGGTTCCTTCCTGGACCGCATCCAGGACGGCCAGGTCGACGTCGCGTCGGTCGTCCATCTGGACCGCGCGCCGCAGCCCGCGCCTGTGCCTGCCACCGGCCCGCTGCCGGTGCCGGCGTTCGTCGAGGACGGCCTCGATCGGGTGGTCCTGCGGACGGCGGCGGCCACGCCGGCGGTCCTGGTGCTGGCCGACATGGCGGCTCCCGGCTGGATCGCCACGGTGGACGGCAGCCCGGCCGAGCTGCTGACAGCGGACCTGGTGCTGCGCGCCGTCGCGCTGCCGGCCGGGGAGCACACGGTCGAGTTCCGCTACCGGGACGGCTCGTTCCGGCGCGGCCTGACCCTGACGGTGATCGGTGCGGTCGCGACGCTGGCGCTGGTGGTCGTGTCGTTCGCGCCTGCCGGTCTCCGCGGACGTCTGCGCGGTGTCGGGCGCGAAAGGCGTCCCGCCGCATGAGGAACCCCGGGCACACCGGCACGACGCCGCTGCTCGAGCCGACCGCGGCTGTCGTCGTCGTGCCCACCTACAACGAGGCCGACAACATCGGCCGGCTGGTTCCGCTCATCCTGGCGCGTGATCCCCGACTGTCGGTGCTGGTGGTCGATGACGGCTCGCCCGACGGCACCGCCGCCGTGGTCAAGGCCCTGCCCGGCTTCGGCAACCGCATCCTGCTGCTCGAACGCACGCGCAAGGAGGGCCTCGGCGCCGCCTACATCGCGGCCTTCAAGTGGATCCTGGCCAACACGCGCTTCGACGTGGTCTTCGAGATGGACGCGGACTTCAGCCACGACCCGTCGGCCCTGGACGAGTTCCTGGTGAAGATCCGCGACCATGACCTGGTCCTGGGCAGCCGCTACCTGTACGGCATCACGGTGGTCAACTGGCCGCTGCGCCGACTGATCCTCAGCGTAGGCGCCAACCGCTACGCCGGCCTGGTGACCGGCCTGCCCATCAAGGACTGCACCGGGGGCTACAAGTGCTTCCGGCGCACGACGCTCGAACGGCTGCCGCTGGACCGGATCCGCAGCGACGGCTACTCCTTCCAGATCGAGATGACCTACCACTGCTGGAAGAAGGGCCTGAGCATCCTCGAGATCCCGATCATGTTCGTCGACCGGCAGGTGGGCATCTCCAAGATGTCGCGGCGGATCATCCTCGAGGCGATGTGGATGGTCTGGGCGCTGCGACTGCGCAGGATCTCCTGATGGATGCGCCGCGCGCCGCCGCCCATGGGCCTCGCCAGACCCGACCCGCGTCGCCGCGCGTAGCTGTCATCATCGTCCACTACAACACCAGCGCCGACCTCGGCCGCTGCCTCGAATCGCTGGCGGCCTACCCGCCGTCGGCGCCGCACCGCGTGGTCATCGTGGACAACGCCTCGCGTGACGAGGGCCTGGCCGCCGTGCATGCGCGGTTCCCGGACTGCCACTGGATCTTCAACCAGGAAAACGTAGGCTACGCGCGCGGGTGCAACCGGGGCATGGCCGAGGTGGAGGCCGAGTATTACCTGGTGCTCAATCCCGACATCGTCGTGCAGCCGGGCGCCCTGGATCGCCTGCTCGAGTTCGCCGACACGCATCCGCGCGCAGGCCTGGTCGGGCCCCAGCTGCTCAACGAGGACGGCACACTCCAGGAGAGCTGCCGCCGCTTCTACACGCTGCGCACGCTGCTCCTGCGGCGCACGATCCTCGGGAAGCTGTTCCCTGACAGCCGAACGGTGCAGCGGCACCTCATGCGCGATTTCGACCACCGCAGCAGCCGCCCCGTGGACTGGGTCCTGGGCGGCTGCGTGCTGGCGCGCCGGACGGCCCTGGACCGTTGCGGCCCCATGGACGAGCGCTTCTTCCTGTACTTCGAGGATGTCGACTGGTGCTACCGCATGTGGCAGGCCGGCTACGAGGTGCAGTACACCCCGGACGCACGCTTCGTCCACCGTCATCGCCGCGCCAGCGCGCGCGGACGTTTCGGCCGTTCGTGGTGGCTGCACCTGGGCAGCCTCATCTCGTTCTACGAGAAGTGGGGCATGTTCGTCTGGCTGCTGAAGAAATGGCGCGATCCGCTGCTGGCGCAGCTGCTGTGGGTGCTCGACCTGGTGGGCCTCGTCGCGGCCTTCGCGGGAGCCTACGCGCTGCGCCAGGCGTCCGGCCGCTGGTTCGCCGAGCCGTTGTTCCCGTTCGGCGAGTACGTGCCCCTGCTGGCGTTCGCGGCGCTGCTCGCCTCGATCACGTTCCTGCTGACGGGGCGCTACCGCGCCGACGGTCGCGACCGCGCCCGCAGCCTGGGAGAGCACCTTCAGCAGGTCGGGGTGGTGGCGGTGCTGCTGCTGGCGGCCACCTACCTGGGCCACCTCGACGTGGTCAGCCGGGCCGTGCTGCTGCTGTTCATCCCCCTGCTGGGGCTGGCGACGTTTGCTGGCGACCGCCTGGTGCGGCGCGTGCGCCGGCGCCTGGTGCGGGGCCGACTGACGCTCGAGCGCACGCTGCTGGTGGGGTTGCCGGCGCGGATCGGGGCCGGGCTGGCGGGCCTGCGCGAGGCCCCCGGCGGCGGCCTCGACGTGGTCGGCTACGTCGCCGAGCCTCCGGCTGGCGCCGGGCTGCCCGCTCTCGGCGGGGGCGAGGTGCCCTGGCTGGGATGCCCGGACGAGATTCCCGAGATCGTCAGGCGCTACCGCGTCTCGCAGGTGGTATTCTGGGAGGAGTCCGGGCCGCGCTCGCCGGCGCGATGGGCCGTGCTGGCAACCCTGCGGCGACAGCGGATCCGGCTGCGCTGGCCGGTCGAGGCGGCGTGGCTGGCCGAAGCCGGCGATCATGTCGAGACTTTCGGGAGCGAGCTGAGCGCCGTGCACCATTCGGCCGGGCGTTCTCCGCAGGCAGGGGTGGGGCGGCGCCTGGGGGGCGTGGCGGCGGGTCTTGCGCTGTGGATCCTGGCGGCTCCAGGCTGGTTGTGGCTCCGGAGCGCATCGCGGCGCGGGCGGGGGGCCGGCTTCGCGAGTGTGGCCCTCAGCGATATCTGGGGTCACGACCCTGAACTGACATTGGCCGTCGACGACGGCGGCCGCGTGCTGCCGCTGGGATGGCAATGGAAGCTGGCGGGACCGCTGCTGACCGGTGCGATCGCGCTGGTCGGTCCGCGTCCGCAGACGGGTGGTCGGCGCGAAGCGCCCCGCACGCCGACCGAAGTGCTCGAGTTCTGGAAGACCGTGCCGCGGGCGCCAGGGCTGACCGGTCCCTGGGCGGTCGTGCCGGAGGGCGGCGGTCCGGGTCGCTCGACGATGTTCAGGCAGTTGTGGCGGGATCCGGGCGGCTTCGGCCACCTGGCCTCCGGCCGGGAAACGACACCGATCCCGGCGGCGACCGAACGGTCACCGCAGGAAGAAGGCTCGTGATCATGCGCGCTACGCGACCCTGCAGGCGGACCTGGTCCATGGCGGTTGGCATCCTGTTGCTGGTGACGGCGATGCCGGCACGCTCGCAGACAGTCGACTTGCAGCCGCTGCTCATACGGCATGACGTGACCGCGATCGTCGAGGTCGGTGGGCACGTGTTCGCCGGTCTGGATGGGGGAGGTGTCACCGTGGCGCCCGCCGACGATCTCGATGCCTTCGAGGTGTGGACCGCGGGTTCCGACCTGTCGGGCAACATCGTCACCGACCTGGCCTGGTCGGGTTCCCACCTGTGGATCGCCACCAGCGGCGGCGGCCTGACGCGTGTGACCGATCCCGCCGGGACGCCGGTATTCCGCCAGTATGCCAACAACCTGGGCGGCCTGGACATCACGGCGGTGGCTGGCGCCATCGTCGGCGGCAGCGAACGCGTCTACTACGCGATGGAGGAGGCCGGCATCGGCCAGATCGTCGACGGCCTCTCGGGCAATCTCTACACCGCTGAACAGGACGGCCTGATCTCGAACAACGTCAACGCGCTGCAGGTGTGGCAGGGACAGCTCTTCATCGGCACGCCGGTGGGCGTCTCGCGTTTCGCCGGCAACGTGTTCACGAACCAGAACGCAGGCATGGGAAGCCTGGTGATCAACGATTTCGCGATCGAGAGCGACGGGAGCCTGTTGGCGGCAACCAACGGCGGCATCTATCGCTGGAACGACGAAGCCTCCACCTGGCAGTACGTCTGGTCCCTGGACGCCGCGGTCATGGACCTCAGCTGCCGGCAGGGCGAGATCTGGGCGCTGGGGGTCGATGGTTCGGGCAACGGCGTGCTGCAGACCGCCAGTGGCGGAGTCTGGCGAACGGTGGTACTGCCCACTGCCAAGTGCCGCGCGCTGTACGCCGGAGAAGAGCTGTGGATCGGCGGCCGCAGTCAGCAGATCAGCGGCTCCCGCGCGCTTGAACAGGCCTATCTCGGCCGCCGCGGAGCCGAGGATTGGGACACCCTGCTGGACCTGCGGGCCAGCCTGGCACAGACCGTCGAGGGCATTGCCTTCGCGCCGAACGGGGACGCCTGGATCGGCGATTGGCGGGGTTTCCACCTGTCGCGCCTGAGGGATGGTGCCTGGTCGTATGTGTGGGAGCCGGCGGACGTGGCCGCCGATTCGAACGGCATGTTCTCGACCGGCGGCAATGTGCTCTGCATGGCGGCGGGCCCCGATGGCACGGTGTGGGCGAACCAGTTCACCAAGGGCCTCCTGCGCATCGACGGCACCACGGGCAAGGTGAACCACCTGACCACGACGTCCAGCGGCCTGTCGGGCGCCAACGTGGTCAACCTGGTCACGCATCCGGACGGTCCGCTGTTCGCCCTGCACGACAACGCGGATTCCTACCGGATCGACGTGTTGACCGACCCGGCCCGCTGGCGCGACCCCGGCAACTGGCTCACGCTGCCTCTGGCGGTCGGATCGGGCACCGGATTCAGGGCCTGGGATGCGGTGGTCGAACGCCGCGATGTCGTCTGGTTCGCCATCCAGGGCATGGGGCTCGTCCGCTGGGACATCAACGGCGACCAGGCCGGTCCCGACGACCCGCTGACCTGGACCGACCAGTCGGACGACCGCTGGGATGATCCCGTCTCCACGATTGCCGGCACGGCGCTCAATCTCAACAGCGCCGTCGCGCTGGCGCTGGGCCGCGATGGCACGCTATGGGCCGGCGGCAACGGCGTGGTGCAGTTCACCTACGACGAGAACGCAAGCATCGCAACGCTGGTCACCGCCGTCAGCGAGAAGTTCACGCCCACCTCGGTCGGCCTGATCAATGGCAACGTGGTCGACCTGGCGGTCGACGTGAACGGCGACGTGTGGGTGGCGACGCGCACGGGGCTGAACCTCGTCCGCGGCACCGGCAGGAACGTCTCGGTGGCCGCCTGGATCGATCTGCCGAACTTCTACAGTTCGACCACCTACCAGGCGCTCTATTCTCCGAACACGATCGCCGCCCTGCCGGGGTTGAGCTACCGCAAGATCGTGGCCGATGCCACCGGGCGCCGCCTTCTGCTCAGTGCGGACCAGGGTGCGGTGCTGCTCACCGTGGGTTCCGGCGGTGACGCGACGGACCAGGACATGCTGGCGGGCGCGTTCTGCTACCCCAACCCCTGGGTCGGGAACCCGACGGCGGGCCCCGGCCTCAGGCTCGGCAACCTGCCGGGAGGTGTGACAACCGACGACCCGGCGCTCGCGGAGGTCTACGACCTTCAGGGCGAACTGGTGTATCGAGACACGCACGTCGTGGCCGATACGTCCTTCTGGAACGGAACCAACCGCATGGGCGCCATCATCCAGACGGGGATGTACCTGCTGCGCGTGAGCTGGCGCGGAAGCGAAACGACGATGATCCTGGCTGTCGTGCGCTGACCGCAGGTCACGCTCGACAACGACGACACGGAGGCGGCATGGCCGACCAGCAGGGTACCGAGTTCATCCGGCGCGACACCTTCCTGCCGTTTTTCCGGCCGGACCTCGGCGAGGCCGAGCTCGCGGCCGTCACCGAGGTTCTGCGTTCAGGCTGGCTCACCTACGGCCCCAAGGTGCGCGAGTTCGGCGACGCCTGCGGGCGCTATCTCGACGTGCCCCATGCGGTGCCGGTGGCCAGTGCTTCAGCGGGCCTGCTCGTCGGGCTCAAGGCGCTGGGCGTCGAGCCGGGCGACGAGGTCGTGCTGCCATCGCTGACGTTCATCGCCACGCTCGGCGCCGTCGTGCACTGCGGGGCACGCCCGGTGTTGGCGGACATCGACCCGTCCAATCTGGGCCTGGATCCAGCCGCGTTCGAGGCAGCGATCACGCCCCGCACGAAGGCCGTCATCCCCGTGCATCTGGCTGGCCATCCCTGCCGCATCGAGGAGATCGGTGCCATCGCCAGGCGTCACGGCATCCGCGTGATGGAGGATGCTGCCCACGCCTTCGGCGCCCAGGTCCGCGGCCGGCGACTGGCCGGGCTCAGCGATGCCACCGTCTTCTCCTTCTATGCGACCAAGTGCATCACCAGCGGCGACGGCGGCCTGGTCACGACCTGCGATCCCGAGGTTGCACGCCGCGTCCAGGTACTCAGCTTCCACGGCATGGACGGCAACGCCTGGCAGCGCTACACCGACAAGGGCCGCTGGTACTACGAGATCGTCGAATTCGGCTGGAAGCTGCACCTGGGGGATCCGGCCGCGGCGCTGGGCATGGTGCAGCTGGCGCGTGCGGACGCGTTCATGGCGCGCCGTACCGAGATCGCCGCCCGCTTCTCGCGCGAATTGGCCGGGCTGCCGGGCCTGACCCTGCCGGTGGCAGCCGACTGGTGCACGCATGCCTGGCACCTGTTCGCCGTACGGGTGGACCGCGCGCTGATCGACGGCGGGCGCGATGGGCTCATCGCCGACCTGACGGCCAACCGGATCGGAAGCTCCGTGCATTTCATTCCGCTGCACTACCACCCGGTGTTCCGCGAGGCCGGTCGTGAGTTTGCGCCGCTCCTGGGGCAGACCGAACGCTACTTCGACGAGGCTGTCAGCCTGCCGCTGTTTCCGTCGATGACCGACGACGAAATCGACGATGTCGTGACGGTCGTGCGCGAGAGCCTGCGGCGGCGGTGCCGTTGATGGCAGGCCGGACGCCGGCGGACGCGCCGTCGCGGGTCCGCGTCGAGCGCTCGGCGCGCGCGCCCCGCGGTTGGGACATGCTGGTCGCGACCGACGGCTCGAGCGACTATCCCCATACCGCTCACTGGAACGAGTCCGTCGCCTCGACGATGCCGGACGCCGGCGCCGTCTGGCTCACCGTCGCCGAAGAGGGCAGGCTCACCGCCGGGCTCGTCGCGATCGAGCGGCGCCTCGGCCGCGGCTTCCTGGCGCGGCACCGAATGGACAGCAGTTTCGAGGGCACGTCCTGCGGGCCGCTGGTCGCCGCCGACCTGCCCCGCGAGACACAGGACGTGCTGGTGCACGAGCTGATCCTGGCCTACGCGCGGCTGCGCCGCGGGCCACTGGGCGCCGTCACGCTGGCGCTGGGGCCCGAACGCGAGACCCGCTTCGCCCACCTGCTGGCGCGCGACGGCCGCTGGCACCGGCACGCATCGCCGACGGCCGTGATCGACCTGGAGGGCGGTCCGGACGAGGTTGCCGCGAGCCGCGTGTCGAAGCCCAAACGCAACGAGCGCAACCGCGGCCTGCGCGCCGGCGCGGTGGTCGAAGTCACGGACCGCGCCGACGCGCTCGACGAGTACTACCCGCTGTACCTGGCGGCGGCGGCGCAGTGGGGTGTCGTGCCGACGCCGCTGCCCTTCCTGAAGGCGCTGCTCGGCGATCCGGCCGGGCGCGTGTTCTTCACCTGCGTCCGCGTCGACGGTCGCATCGTCGGCGGCCACCTCAATCTGCACCTGGGAGACCGCGTCTTCGCCTGGAACGGCGTGACCAACCCGGCCGTGGCGCGCTCACACTTCCCGTCCACGCTGTGCCTGTGGGGGGATATCGTCGAGGCCTGCCGGCGCGGCGCCCGCTGGCTCGACGTCGGCGCCAGCGGCGGCATCACCTCGCTGGAGGGCTTCAAGCGCTACTTCGGCGCGGAATCGCGAGCGCGCGGCTACTACGTGGACGAAGGCGGCGCGGTGCGCGCGGCGCGCTCGGCGCGGGCGCTGTTGCGCGGGCCGCGTCCGGGTCGCGTCGGTCGTGGACGGCCGGGCCAGCGCTGGCACGACGGCCGCGACGGCGAGCCCCGTCCCGAAGGCGATCATTGAGGCTCGCGGCGGCCGGCAGCCGCATCCTGGCAGGGCGCGTCGGGCAGGTCGCCGCCAATGCTGCGGTGGTCGTGCTCGTGGCCCAGCGGCTGGGGCCGGCCGGACAGGGGCACTACAGCCTGACGGCTGCGGTCACGCTGTTGACTGCGTCGCTGCTGGGTGGCGGTATGGGCCTGGCCGCCGTGCCGGCGCTGCGTCAGGGCAGGATCGACCCGCGACGTCTCATGCGCGCACAGTTCCTCTGGCTGGGCGCGATGCTGCTGGTGCTGGCCGGTGGCGCGCTGCTGGTCACCGCGCGGCCGGGACCTGCCGCTTGGCTGGCCGGCCACCTCGGCTGGCGGCCTGGGCTGGGCTTCGTGGTCGCAGCCGCCGCGGCCGGCATCCTCGGCTTCGAGATCTTCACCTACAACCTCCTGGCGCGCGGTCGGCTGGTCGTGGGCTCGGCCGTCAACGGTTGGCGCGCGGCAGGCCACCTGGGTCTGGTCGGGGTGCTGGTGCTCCTGGGTCGTCTGACGCTGGAAACGGCGGTGGCGGCCTTCGCCGTGGCCCAGGTCGGCGGGCTGGTCGCCATCGTCCTGGTCGCCACGCGCGATCTGCGGCGACCCCATGTGCGTCGCGACGAGCCCGACACCGCGGATGACGCCGGCGTGCCGCCGGTGCGGGCGCCCTTGCCCGACCGCGAGCTTCCCGCCGATCTGGACACGCGCCCCCTGTGGCGGCTGGTCGCGTTCAACCTGCGCCACGGCGCGCTGGGCCAGCTGTCAGCTGTCGCCTACTTCCTGCTGCTGCGCCTGGACCAGGGCTTTCTCGAGCACTTTCGCGGTGCCGCCGAGGTGGGCATCTATTCGCTGGCCGTCTATGTCGGCGAGCTGGTGTGGCTGTTGCCGGGCGCGCTCACGCCGCTGCTTGTCCACAGTTCGGCCGCCGACGCGACCGATCTGCGCCGCGACCGGACCGCCGCCCGCGCCGTACGCCTGGGCGTGGGGCTGACCCTGGCCGCCGCGCTTCCGCTCTACATCGCGGCGGCACCGCTGTTGGCGCTGGCCGGCGGTGGGCAATATGCCGATTCGGTTCCGGCGCTGCGGGCGTTGCTGCCGGGAATCGTCGCCTTTGCGCCGGGCGTCGTGCTGGCCGGCGACTTCATCGGGCGCGGTCGCCCGCACTGGAACACGCAGGCCAGCGCGCTGACCGTCGTGATCAACGTGGTCGCGGCGCTGTCCCTGATTCCTCACCAGGGTGCCGTCGGCGCCGCCTGGGCCAGTTCCCTGGCCTACGCCTGCGGGTCGGCCATCATGCTCTGGCGCTTCCGGCGCGCCACCGGGATGTCGCTGCGCGGCCTGATCCTCGGCCGTCACCGCCGGCCGTTACCCCGCTAGTTCCCTGCCGCGACGCATTCCTGAGCTCGCAACCGCCCCGGGCGGCCCGCTAGGGGCCTCGCGCGAGCCCGTGTTTTCTCTGCATCCGAATGTCCTGTCTGTGGTTGCGGACTTATCCCCAGCATTCTGGCGAGGCCCGGAAAATAGACGATTGACAGGCCCGGTGGGGGCGGATTATTGTGCGCGGGTGACCGGTGGCGGAAAAAGGTGATTCGCGGTGATTTCGGAGGTTGATGGCGGGTGCCGACGGATCGGCGCCAGGGGAACACGGAGGTTCCACGACCCGCCATCAACCAACCTTCCGGCACATGGCTCACGATCGACACGGGCGCGCTCACGCAGGGGATGAACCCGGTGGAATCCAGGCCGACGGCAGCAGGGGACGGGGGCTTCGCCTTCACCTTCCACGGGTCGTACACCCGGGCGGTGGACGCGAAGGGCCGCTTCGCCCTGCCGTTCCGCCTGCGGCGGGCGGGCGCCGAGCAGGTCGAGGAGAAGTACATGGTCTCGCGCGGGGCCGACGGCACGCTCAGCCTGCAGCCCTACGATGTGTGGGTGGAGAATTTCAATCGCCTGCGCAGTGAGCCGCCCAGCCAGAAGCTGCGCGACTACCTGCGCCGGATGTCGGCCAACAGTACCGAGGTGACGGTCGACGCGCAGGGTCGCGTGGCGATCGCGCCGGAGAAGTTGGCCGAGTACGGCATCGACCGGAAGATCACGGTGCTCGGGGTCGGCTCCTACATGGAGCTTTGGTCACCCGAGGCACTGGCCGCACGGGCCGGCGACGAAGCCGACGACGCGGCCTTCGACGACGCCTTCTTCCGCTGACCGCAGGGTCGGCGGTCGAAAACCGGCGGCACGGATGCCGGCCGGATACAGCCGGGCAGCAGGGGCGCCGACGGATCGGCGCCCGCCCGGCGCCCACAACCGCGGCAAAGAGCACGGAATCTCGGCAGCACTCGCATCCGCAACGGACACGCATCGGCCCACGGACGGGCCACGCAGGGGGATGGATCCCGTGACACCGAGAGAGATGACCCGGCTGCCCGGCAGGCAGGAGGCCGCAGGCAACCATACGGAGATCGAGATCAGGCAGGGCGACAAGGCTGTCTGGGTCACTCTCTCGGGGATCCTCGACCGGGCCGGCATGGAGAAGCTCATCGCGCGCGTGGCGCCGCGGCTCGAACGCCGTGGCTGCCGCATCGTGCTGGACGGCAGCCGGCTGACCCACCTCGACTACCGCGCCACCGGCGCGCTCGTCGCCTGGAATCGCCGCCTGCGGGCGTTCCACCACCAACTCTACCTGCACGGCTGGAGCGACTACCTGAAGGCGATCGTGGTCATGGAAGACTGGGATCGCGAACTGGGTGCCACGCCGACGGCCATGTCCGCCTGGCGGCAGCCGGCCGGAGCGCGCTCCGACCTCATGCCATGATCGCCGCGCCGCACGTCCCGGTGCTGCGCAGCGAGACGCTCGGTCTGCTGGCGGCCGGGCCGGGCCGGCGCATCGTCGACGGCACCTTCGGTTTCGGGGGACATTCCGCCGGCCTGCTCGAGGCGGGCGCCGACGTGCTGGGGATCGACCTCGACGCCGTGGCCCAGGACGCGTGCCGGCAACTGGCTGCCGACCAGCCGCGCCTTTGCTGCCACCACGGCTCGTTCCGCGACCTGGACGGCGCCCTCCGCGCCGCGCGCTGGGACGCCGCCGATGGCGTGCTGCTGGATCTCGGCGTCAGTTCGAAGCAACTCGACGACCCGACCAAGGGCTTCAGTTACCGCACAGTGGGTCCGCTGGACCTGCGCTTCGACCAGACGCGCGGCGAGACGGCGGCCGACCTGCTGGCGCGCCTGGACGAGGCGGAACTGGCTGACCTGCTCTGGAAGTGGGGCGAGGAACGCGGTAGCCGCCGCATCGCGCGTGAGCTGGTACGCCGCCGCGCCGAGGCGCCGCTGGCCACCACCGCCCAATTGCGCGAGGCGGTGCAGGCGGCGCTGCCGCGTGGCATCAAGCCGGAACCCGTGCTCAGCCGTGTCTTCCAGGCGCTGCGTATCGCCGTCAACGACGAACTGGGGGCGCTCGCCGACGCGCTAACCGCGCTGCGCGGAAGCCTCCGTCCCGGCGGGCGCCTGGTCGTCATCAGCTACCACTCGCTCGAGGACCGGCTGGTCAAGCGGTTCATCGACCACGAACGGCGCGATTGCGTGTGCCCACCCGACACGCCGATCTGCGTCTGTCACCACCAGGCCTGGCTGCGGCCGTTGACGCGCGGGGCACTCGTCGCCTCGGCGGCGGAGCAGCAGGCCAACGCGCGGTCGCGCAGCGCGAAGCTGCGGGCCGCCGAGGTCATTCGCTAGGGCGGCCCGATCCGCCCGCCAGGAGACGGTATGCGCAGATGCAACGGCTATCCGCTGGCTCCCCTCGGTTCCCTGGCCGCCCGCCAGGGGGCGGCCATGGCCCATCGTCGCCGCGTCATGCGGGGACGGCAGGGCCTGGCCGCCCTGGTCCTTGTCTTCGTGGCCGCGGTTCTGGGCGCGGCGGTTCATGTCACGAACGAGGTGACCGCGCTACGGCGGCACCTGGTGAAGCTCGAAGGCCAGCGACGCGTCGCTGAAGCCGAAGGCGCCGGCCTGCTGGCGGAGTGGAACGCCGCCACGGCGCTGCCGGTAATCGTGCGCCGCGCACAGGAGGAACTGGGCCTGGAGGTCACGAGCGAGCCGGAGTTGACACTCATCGCCGTCCGTCAGGCGTCCGACCCCGAGCCCGGCCGCGTCCGGCGCTTCCTGGACGGGCTGGGTTCCGCCGGCAGCGCGCATGCTGCCGAAGTGCGCGCGGTGCCCGTGCGGGAACCGATGGTCTCTCTGGCGCCCAGGCGCCGTGCCGCGGAGGCTTCGCGATGACGGACCGGGAAGCCCGTGACTTCGGCGCACGCCGGCTGGGGATGATCCGTTTCGTCGTGCTGGGCTGCAGCGTGCTGCTGGCCGTTCGCGTCCTCTGGGTGCAGGTCGCCGAGCACGACAAGTGGCTGACCCGCGCCAACAGCCAGTGGTCGCGCGAAGTCGTGCTCGATGCCGAACGCGGCAACCTCTACGACCGTCACGGAAAGCCCCTGGCCGTTTCGGTCACGACGACACAGTTGGGCGTGACGCGCAGGTTCGTGAAGGAAGAGAAGCTCGCCATCGGCGAACTGGTGGCCGATCTGGCCGCCGTGACCGGCCAGCCCGCGGTCGAGATAGCGCGCCGCATCGATCCGGCCGGCGGCGACGGGCACGTCGTGGTGGGCAATGGACTCGTGCTGAAGGCCGAACAGCGCGACCGCCTGCGCCGCTGGAAGAGCGTGACGCTGGACGAGCGCTGCTCGCGGTACTACCCGACCGACGGCATGGGCGCGAGCGTGATCGGCTTCTACCGCCAGGACCCCACCGAGGTTCATGCCATGGGCCTGGAGCTGGGCCTGGCGAACGAACTGGCCGGCAAGCCTGGCCGCGCGAGGGAGATGCAGACGGCGAAGCCGGGCGTGAAGCTCGGTCGCGTCGTGCTCGAGAACGCGACGCACGGGCGCAGCTTCGTGCTGACGCTCGACGCAGGTCTGCAGGAGCTCTGCGAGGAACGCCTGCGCGAGGCCGTCACTGCCACCAACGCGCAGGGTGGCTCGGTGCTCGTCCTGGATCCGCACAACGGCGATGTCCTGGCGGCCGCCAGCTGGCCGCTGGTGGAGAAGCGCAACCAGGCTCAAGGGGACGGGGCCGTCTGGAACAACCGCAACTTCACGACGGCGTTCGAGCCCGGCTCGCTGTTCAAGGTCTTCAGCGGCGCGGCCCTCCTGAGATCCGGGGCCGTGGACACGGGGACGGTCTTCAACTGCGACAACAACTCGGGCGTGCCGGGCAGCATCTCCAACGACAAGGACCACGATTACGGCCACATCAGCTTCGCCAAGGCGATGACGGTCTCCAGCAACGTGTACTTCGCGAAGGCCGTGATGCGCCTGGACAACCAGGGGTTCCATGACGCGCTGGCCGACTTCGGCTTCGGACAGCGCACGCTCTACCCGTACTCGGCGCAACCGCGCGGCGCGCTGCACGCGCCCGCGAAGTGGCAGGGCGCCGACAAGCCGTCCATGTCGATCGGGCAGGCGGTCACGGCAACGGCCCTGCAACTGGGCATGGCGCTGTGCGCCGTTGCCAACGGCGGCACGCTCTACGCGCCGCGCTGCGTCAAGGAGATCCGCGACCGGGACGGCGGAGCCGTCGAGGCGACCCAACCGGTTGCCCTGCGAACCGTGATGGACCCGTCACTGGCGGCGATTCTCCGCAGCGCCCTGAAACGGGTGGTCGAGGAGGGCACGGGCAAGGCGACGCGGGTGGACTGGATCGAAAGCGGTGGCAAGACCGGTACCGCGCAGAAGGTCCGCGAGGGCCACCGCGGCTACACGCCGGGCGCCAACATCGCCAGCTTCGGCGCGATCGTGCCGATCGACGACCCGCGTCTGGTGGTCCTGGTCGTCGTCGACGAGCCGGACCGCGCCCACCACTACGCGTCGCAGAGCGCGGTGCCCCTGTACCGCGCCGTGCTGGAGGATATCCGTCGCTGCACCGACCTGCTGAGCGATGTGCCCGGCGAGCGCACCGGCCCGGTGCTGCTGGCGGATCCGCTGCGGCTGGTCGAGGTGCCCGACGTCCTCTACCTGAACACGGCGCATGCGGCCGAACGCCTTGGCTCCGCCGGCCTGCGCGTGGCGGGCGAGGCACAAGGCGGCACCGTCGTGGGCCAGGTGCCAGCGGCCGGCGCGCGCTGCGAAGCGGGCACCATGGTGACCTTGACGGTCGATGGACGTCGGCAGGCAGCGCTCGCGTCGGCCGCTGACCTGTGCCCGGATTTCACGGGCATGAGCAACCGGCAGATCCGCAGCGAGGCAGCCCGTCGGGGGCTGCAGGTGATCCTCGAGGGCGTGGGCTATGCCCGCGCCCAGGACGTGCCGCCCGGCAGTCCACGTCCCGAAGGCCCGATCCGAGTGACGTTGGAGACGACGTGGAACTGACCCTGGCGGCACTGTGCCGCGACCTGCCTGGACTGGACGGCGCGGGGGCGGGCCAAGAGCCCGTCTTCCGCGTCACGGCGGACTCGCGCGAGGCGGGTCCCGGCGTGCTGTTCGTGGCCGTCCGCGGCGCCTCGGGTGACGGGCATGCCTACGCCGCGGCCGCGCTCGCGGCCGGGTGCCCGGCCGTCGTGGTCGAGGATGAGTCAGCAGTGCCGGACGCGCCCGCGGGGCGGGTCCTGGTGGCCGCCGACACGCGGTCGCTGCCGGCACTGCTGGCGCGTCGCCTGGCCGGCGAGCCCGACCAGGCGCTGCGCACCGCTGCGGTGACCGGCACCAACGGCAAGACGACCACGGCCTTCCTGCTGCGCGCGCTGCTCGGCGCCCTGCATGGCCGCTGCGGTCTGGTCGGCACGATCGAGTACGACGACGGGCGCGACCGCACGCCGGCACCGCTGACGACTCCCGGCGGACCGGTGCTCTTCGAACTGCTCGGGCGCATGGTGGCCAACGACTGCCGCGCGGTGGCGATGGAGATCTCCTCGCACGCGCTCGACCAGGACCGGACCGCCGGTTTGGAACTGGACGTCGCGGTCATGACGAACCTGGGCCGCGACCATCTCGACTACCACGGGGACCTGGACCGCTACCTGGCGGCGAAGGCACGCATCACCCGGCTGCTGCGTCCGGCACGGGACGGGGCGGCGGCCGGCGCCGTCGTGGTCAACCGCCAGGACGAGAGACTGCGCACGGTCGACGTCACGGGATGCCGTGCGGTGGGTTTCGCCGCCGATCCACGGCAACCCGCGCACGGGGCGGACCTGCGGGTCACCGCCGCCGACCTGCGCATGGACGGGACCCGGCTGCAGCTCGACTGGCGCGGCCGACCACTGAGGCTGGAGAGCCCGCTGGTGGGGCGCTTCAACGTGGAGAACCTGGCCGCCGCGCTCGCCGCCGGGCTGGCGCTGGGCTACGAGCCTGCCGGCTGCTGCGCGGCGCTGGCCGCGGTGCCGCAGGTACCCGGACGGCTGGAGCGCCTGCCGCTGCCGAACGGCGCCATCGCCGTGGTCGACTACGCGCACACGCACGACGCGCTGGCCGCGGTCCTGGGCGCCTGCCGCGAGCTGACCGCCGGCCGGCTGCTGGCGGTGTTCGGCTGCGGCGGCGACCGCGACAAGGGCAAGCGCCCGCTGATGGGCGCGGTCGTGGCCCGCGACGCGGACCTGGCCTGGATCACGTCGGACAACCCGCGCAGCGAGGACCCGGGTGCGATCTGCGCGCAGATCGCCGAGGGCTTCGCTGCGCAACCCGAGCCGCGGGCGCGTCTCAGCCGCGTCGTGGTCGACCGGCGCAGCGCCATCCACGAGTCGTTGGCCGCGGCACAGCCCGGCGACATCGTGATCGTGGCCGGCAAGGGCCACGAGGATTACCAACTGGTCGGGGACAGGCGGCTGGATTTCGACGACCGCCAGGTGATCCGCGACTGGCTGCGGGAGGCGTCGGCGTGACCGCGCGGCCCGGCATTCCGCTGGCCGCTGCGGTCGCCGATCTCCGTGCTGCGGGACTGCTGCAGGACCTGCTGGTCGGCGGCCCGGACGGGCTGCGGCCGGCAGCCGTGGCGCCGGCCGCAGCCGCCTTCGCCGGCGCGGGCCTGGACAGTCGGCGGCTGGGTGCTGGCGAACTCTTCGTCGCGCTGCGCGGGGAGAAGGCCGACGGCCGCGACTTCGCCGTACGCGCCGCGCACGCCGGCCACTGGGTGCTGACCCGGGTCTGGGACGGGCCCGGCGCGGACCCGCTGCCTGGCGCACCGGCGCCGGACACGGCGGGCGTGCTGGTCAGCTGCGACCCCGAGGCGGCGCTCGCGGCACTGGCTGCCGCGCACCGCGCGCGGCTGGACGGGCTCATCGTGGTCGGGGTGACCGGCACCAATGGCAAGACTACGACCAAGGACTTCGTGCGCGCGGCACTGTCGGGAGCCGGCGCCGTGGCTGCCACGTCCGGCAACCTGAACAACCGCCTGGGCGTGCCGCTGACGCTGCTCGACCTGCATGCCGGACTTCGCTTCGCGGTCGTCGAGATGGGCGCCTCCGCGGTCGGGGATATCGAGCGCCTGGCCGGGCCCGCGCGGCCGCGCGTCGGGATCATCACCAACGCCTCGCCGGCCCACCTGGCCGAATTCGGCTCGCTCGACGGCATCATCCAGGGCAAGGGCGAACTGTTGGACGCCCTGCCGAACGACGGCACCGCGGTCCTGAACGCGGACAGCCCCGGCTTCGAGCGCTGGTGCGCCAGGGCGCGCTGCCGCGTCGAGAGCCTCGGCCGACGCGTCGGCGACCACCGCTGGACCTGGCAGGCCGGCTCACCGGGACAACCTTCGGTGCTCACGCTCGATGGCCGCGAGTGGCCGGTCCCCCTGCCGGGCGAACACAACGCCGCCAACCTGGCGGCGGCCGTGCTGGCGGCTGGCGCCGCCGGCGCATCCGTCGCGGAGATCGCCGCCGGGCTGGCCGGCTTCCAGGGTTCTCCGCACCGTGCCGTGCTTCTGCGATTGGGTGGGCGGGTCGTTCTGGACGACTCCTACAACGCCAACCCCGGCAGCATGGCGGCCGCCGCGCGCGCGCTGGTCGCGCTACCCGGCGCCGGTCGCCCGGTGGCGGTTCTGGGCGCCATGGCGGAACTGGGACCGGACAGCCACCGGATCCACCTCGAGACGGGGCAGATCCTGGCCGCGGCCGGCGTCGCGGCGCTGGTCGCGGTGGGGGAAAATGCACGAGGACTGCGCGAAGGTTTTGACGCCGCCGGCGGGAGCGGTCATTATTGCGCCTCCCTCGAGGAGGCGGCAGTGCTGCTGACGGAGATCACGGCGCCGGGGGACCGCCTGTTGGTGAAGGGCTCGCGCAGCGCGGGCATGGAGCGGTTGCTGGCGCTGCTCGAAGCCGCCTGGGCCTGAGGGCGGGCGGGCGGGCGGCTCGGGAACCTGCGGCAAGGATGCCATGTTCTACCATCTTCTGTACCCTCTGCATGAGTACTGGTCGGCGTTAAACGTCTTCAAGTACATCACCTTCCGCTCCGCGTACGCCACCGTCACGGCGCTGCTCATCTGCTTCCTGCTGGGCAATCTGGTGATCCGCCGTCTGCATGCGTTGCAGATCGGCGAGGAGATCCGCGAGGATGGTCCGCAGTCCCACCAGAAGAAGAAGGGCACGCCGACGATGGGCGGCGTGCTGATCCTCGCGGCGATCGTGATCCCCACGCTGCTGTGGGCGGACTTGACGAACCGCTACGTGCAACTCGCGCTGCTGGGCACCGTCTGGATGGGCACGATCGGCTTCATCGACGACTACCTGAAGGTGGTCAAGAAGCGACGCAAGGGGATGATCGGCCGCTTCAAGCTGGTCGGCCAGATCAGCTTCGGGCTGCTGCTGGCGATCATCCTGCTGAAGACCGGCGGCAGCGACCCGATGCTGACCAAGACGAGCGTGCCGTTCCTGAAGGACTTCTTCATCAACTGGGGCCCGTTCTACATCCCGCTCGTGATCCTCGTGGTCACGGGCGCCAGCAATGCCGTGAACCTGACCGACGGGCTCGATGGCCTGGCCATCGGCCTCAGCTCGCTGGCATTCGCCGCCTATGCCGTGCTGGCGTACCTCAGCGGCCATGCCGCGTTCGCCCAGTACCTGCACACCCCGCACCTGCCGCTGGCGGGCGAACTGACGGTGTACTGCGCCGCGGTGGTGGGGGCCGGACTCGGCTTCCTCTGGTTCAACGCGCACCCGGCGCGCGTGTTCATGGGCGACACCGGCAGCCTGGCGCTGGGCGGTGCCCTGGGTACCGTGGCGATCCTGGTCAAACGCGAGTTCCTGCTCGTGGTGCTCGGCGGCATGTTCGTGGCCGAGGCCGTCTCGGTCATGGCCCAGGTCGTGTACTTCAAGCGCAGCGGGGGCAAGCGGCTGTTCCGCATGGCGCCGCTGCACCACCATTTCGAGCTGTTGGGCTGGTCGGAGACGCAGGTCACCGTCCGGTTCTGGATCGCGGGCGTCCTGCTGCTGCTGCTGGGCATGAGCTCGCTGAAGCTGCAGTAGAGGGCACGCTGGCCCGGGCGGGGCGTCGGGCCGGCTGGGGAGGGTCATGCGGCTGGAGGGCAAGCGCTGCTGGGTGATGGGGCTGGCGCGCAGCGGCTGCGCGGCCGGCGCCCTGCTGCGCCGCCACCGGGCGCATGTCCTGGGACTCGATGACGCGGACGAGGCGTCGCTGCACGCGCGGTGGGAACGCGAGGGACTGACCGCCGCTGCCGCTGCCTGCTTCGACGAAATCCGGCACGGCGGCGACCTGCCGGAACCGGCGTGGTCCGCGCCCGACCTGGTGATTATCAGCCCGGGCGTGCCGGGCACGCACCCGCGCCTGGCGGCCCTGGCGGCCGGAACGCCGGTCATCGGCGAACTGGAACTGGGGGCGCGCTTCTGCCGGGCGACGATGGCGGCCATCACCGGCACCAACGGCAAGTCGACCACGACGGAACTGCTGGCGCACTTGGTGCGCGCGACAGGGCGCCGCGGCGAGGCACTGGGCAACGTCGGGCGACCGCTCTGCCTGGCCGCCGAGGAACTGGGCCCGGCGGACATCGCCGTGGTCGAGGTCAGTTCGTTCCAGCTCGAGAGCGTGGAGACGTTCCGGCCGCGCGTGGGCGCCGTGCTGAACCTGGCGCCCGACCACCTGGATCGCTATCCGGACCTGGCGTCCTACTACGCGGCCAAGCAACGACTGGCCGGGCTGCTGCCGCCGGACGGGCTGTTCGTCACCTGGACCGGCTGCCCCGAGGCACAGGCGTGGCCCACAGAGGCCGGTCGACTGTGGTTTGGCCAGGAGGGAGAGGGCGCCGGCGTGTTCTTCCGCGACGGCGCGCTGTGGGCCGGGGGGCCGGGGCAGGCGCCGGCACCGCTGCTGCCGGAGGCGGAACTCGCGCAGCGGTCGCCGACCAACCGCCTCAACGCGCTGGCCGCCGTTGCGATGGGCCTGGGCCTGAGCCTGGAGCCGGGGGCGATGGCGGCCGGGCTGCGCTCGTTCGCCGGCCTGGCGGACCGCCACGAACTGGTGGCCGTGCGCGGCGGCGTGCGCTTCGTCAACGACACCAAGGCCACGAACGTGCATGCGGTGTGCGCGGGCCTGGCCGGGCATCACGGGCAGGTCGTGCTGATCGCCGGCGGCAGCGGCAAGGGCGAAGACTACACGCCGCTGCGCGGGGTGCTGGGCGCGGTGCGCCATGTGGTGCTGATCGGGGCCGAAGGACCGGCCATCGGTCGTGCGCTGGCGGGCGCCGTGCCGCTGAGCACGGCTGCCGACATGGACCGGGCCGTGGCACTGGCCGCGGACCTGGCCGAGCCCGACGCGACCGTGCTGCTGAGCCCGGCCTGCGCCAGCTTCGACATGTTCGCCAACTACCGGGCCCGGGGAGCCGCGTTCGCGGCCGCCGCGCTCAAGACAGGTGCCTCACCGCCCTGAGCGGCAGGGATGCCGCGGACGGAACCGGCAGTCATCGACCAGGGAGGGTCCGATGAACCGCACGCTTCGCGAAATGATCGGCTCGTTCGAGGGCGGGGACGGCTGGCTGCTCGGCTCGGTAGGGCTGCTGCTGTTCACCGGCGTGTTCGTCGTCTACGGGGCCGGCAGCTCGGACCTCAGCGGCGGCGTCACCGCCTTCGGTCGCCACTTCATGGTGGTCAAGCACCTCCTGATGATCGGGCTCGGCGCCGTGCTGCTGCTGGGGCTGTCTCGCGTCGATTACCACGTCTGGCGCACGCCCTGGTTCAACCGTTCGGCGATGGCTGCCTCGTTCGCGCTCGTGGCGCTGACGCTGGTGATGGGCCGCCAGGGCGCCGACGGCCAGCGGGAGATCAACCGCTGGCTCTCCATCGGGGGTTTTTCGCTGCAGCCGGTGGAGCTGGCCAAGCTCGCCATGATCATGTACCTGGCCGAGCGCCTGTCTTCGCTGCGCGCGATCGGTCGGATCACCGGCCGCACGCTCCTGCGGACGCTCGGCGCCGGGCCGCTGCTCCTGCTGGTGCTGCTGGCCGCCCAGCCGAACTACGGCAACATGCTGGTGGTCTGCCTGGTCACCGCGCTCATGGTGTACATCACCGGCATCGCCGACCGGGCCTTGCGCTGGGCGGCGCTGGTTTCGCCTGTTGTCGTCGTGCTGGCCAGCCTGGTCATCAACAAGATCGGCGTGCGCGTGGGGCATGTGATCACCGGCCTTGGCGGCGGCTCATTCGGCCACCAGGTGGACCAGTCGCTGATCAGCCTGGGCGCGGGCGGCGCGCGTGGACTGGGCATCGGCCAGAGCCACAACAAGTACGCGTTCCTGCCCGAGGCCCACACCGACTTCATCTACTCGCTGCTGGGCGAGGAGACGGGCCTGGTCGGTTCGCTCGGCGTGATCATCCTGCTGACGGTCCTGGTCTGGCGCGGGCTGCTGATCGCACAGAGGGCGCCGGATGCGTTCGGCCGGCTGCTGGCCGCAGGTTTGACCGGCGGGCTGGCCGTGTACGGTCTGGCCAACCTGGGCATGGTTCTGGGTCTGATCCCGGTCATCGGCGTCCCGCTCCCGTTCGTCAGCTTCGGCGGCACCGCCATGCTGGCAGGTCTGGCCGCGATCGGCATCCTGCTGAGCATCGATCGCCGCAGCCGCTCCAGCGAGGTCTACCGCCGCCGGTGGGAACGCGGCGGCGTGGCGTGAGCGCGCGGCCGGTCCGCGTGATGCTGACCGGTGGTGGCACCGGCGGCCACGTCTACCCGGGCCTGGCGGTGGCCGAACAGATCAAGCGGCTGGCTCCTGACGCGGAGATCCGATTCGTGGGCACGCGCCGCGGCATCGAGTCGACGCTGGTACCGCGCGCGGGCTGGCCGCTGGCCACGGTCCCGGCGTCCGGCTTTCGCGGCCTGGGCCTGGTGGCGCGCCTGCGTTTTCTGCTAAACTTCGGCGCCGGCGGGCTGGCCAGCCTGGCGCTGCTGATCCGGCGCCGGCCGGACGTGGTGCTGGGCACCGGTGGCTACGTCAGCGCGCCGGTGATCGCGGCGGCGCGGCTGCTCGGCATCACGTGCGCGGTGCAGGAGCAGAACGCGATTCCCGGCTCGGTCAACCGACTGGTCGGACGGTGGGCGCGGCGCGCATACCTGGGTTTTGCCGGGGCGGCACGCTGGTTCCCGGCCGGTCGCTGCGTGGCCACCGGCAATCCCGTGCGGGCGGCGATGGCCGCGGCGGCGACGGACGGGCGGACCGAACCGGCACCCGGCGGGCGCCATGTGCTGGTGTTCGGCGGCAGCGGCGGGGCTGCCACGCTCAACCGCGCCGTGGGGCAGGCGGCTGCGGCCTGGGACGCGCGCGGCGACCTGACGGTGCTGGCGCAGACGGGTCCCCGCGAGTTCGCCGGAGTCAGTGCAGCCGTCGCGGCAGCAGCGCCCGGCGGGCGTGTGGCGGTCGTGCCTTACATCGACGACATGGCAGCCGAACTGGCGCGCGCCGACCTGGTGGTCTGCCGTGCCGGGGCGATGACGCTGGCGGAACTGCATTGCCTGGGCAAGGCGGCCGTGCTGGTGCCGTTTCCCCATGCGACCGACGATCACCAGACGCGCAACGCGCTGGACTGCGAGCGCGCCGGTGCTGCGACGGTCGTGCCGGACGCCGAATGCGACGGCCCGCGCCTGGAGGCGCTGGTGTCGTCGCTGCTGGCTGACCCGATCCGGTTGGCGGGCATGGCCGCGGCCGCCCGCGCGCTGGGCAGGCCGGACGCGGCCGCCGTGATCGCCGCCGACGTCCTGGCGCTGGCCGGCCACCCCGCCGGCCGCGCCCAACCGGTCCTCACCCGGGAGTAGAGCCGTTGTTCCGCAACACGCGACACATCCATCTGGTGGCCATCGGCGGGGTCGGCATGAGCGGCATCGCCGAGGTGCTGCTGAACCTGGGCTTCACCGTCAGCGGCAGCGACCTGCACCGCACCGCGGTGACCGACCGGCTGGAAAAGCTCGGGGCGCGCATCGACATCGGCCACGCCCCCGGCAACGTGCGGGGCGCGGACGTGGTCGTTCGCTCGTCGGCCGTCACCGAGGCCAACTGTGAGGTTGCCGCGGCACGGGCCGCCCGCCTGCCGGTGATCCGCCGCGCCGAGATGCTGGCCGAATTGATGCGACTGAAGCACGGCATCGCGGTGGCCGGCTCGCACGGCAAGACCACCACCACGACGCTGGTGGCCGCGGTGCTGGGCGCCGGCGGCCTGGATCCGACGGTGATCGTCGGCGGCAAGATCCGCGCCGTGGGTTCCGGCGCGGTGTTGGGGGCGGGGCCCCACCTGGTGGCCGAGGCCGACGAGAGCGACGGCTCGTTCCTGCACCTGACCCCCACGGTCGCCGTGGTGACCAATATCGATCTCGAGCACATCGACCACTACCCGGACCTGGCCGCGCTCAGCGCCACCTTCCACGAGTTCCTGCAGCGCGTTCCGTTCTACGGCACCTGCGTGCTGTGTGTCGACGACCCGAACGTGCGGGCGCTGCTGCCGCTGCTCCAGCGCAAGACGATCACCTACGGGCTGTCCCGCGAGGCCGAGGTGCGCGCCGATCCCGGCACCCTGGTCGAGGACGCCGAGGGGCAGGAGTCCGTGGTCTGGGCCTTCGGCCGCGAGCTGGGACCGCTTCGCCTGCGGTTGCGCGGGCGGCACAACCTGCAGAACGCGCTGGCGGCCGTGGCCGTGGGACTGGAGCTGGACATCCCGTTCGCGCGCATCGCCGCCGGCCTGGAAGGCAGCCATGGCGTGGGCCGCCGCTGCGAGGAATACGGCGAGCACGGCGGCGTCCTGGTCATCGACGACTATGGGCACCATCCCACCGAGATCGGCGCCGTGATGGCTGTCGCCCGCAGCTTCGGCCGACCGGTGGCCGTGCTGTTCCAGCCGCATCGCTATTCGCGCACCGAGCGCTTCGCGCGCGAGTTCGCCGACGCGCTGGCGGGCGCCGATACGGTGGGCCTGCTGCCGGTCTACGCTGCGGGCGAGGAGCCGCGACCCGGCGGCGCCAGCGACGCGATCGCCGGCCACCTGACGGCGAAGGGCAGCGAGGTCGAGTTGCTGGACGGTCACGACGGCATCCATCGCTGGCTGGACCGCCACGCACCGGCCGGGGCGCTGGTGCTGACGCTGGGCGCCGGCGACATCGGCCGGCAGGTGGACGGCGTCTGTGCGCACCTGGACACCCGCCGCCCGGGAGCACGCTGATGACGCCGACGTCGATGCCGTCGGCGCCGTCTCCGGAGCCGCGCCGCCGTCCCGGAGCCGACGTGGTCTTCGCGGTGCGCCGCGCCGCGCCACCCCGCCGCCGCTTCCCCTGGCGCCGCGTGCTGGCGGGAACGGTGATCGTCGGCGGCCTCGGTGCGGCGGGCTGGTGGCTGGCCGGTAGCGGCACCTTCGCCGTCGCGCGCGTAGGCACCGGCGACTATCGCTTCACGGACGAGCGCGCGCTGCGTGGCGCGCTGGCGACGCTGCTTGGGCGCAACCTGTGGACGCTCGGCGAGGGCGACGTACGGCAGGCACTGGCCGAGTTGCCGTGGATTCGCGAGGCGCACGTGCAGAGGCGACTGCCGGCTTCGGTGGACGTCGAGTTGATCGAGTGGCGGCCCCTGCTGGTGGTTGCCGAGCCGGGTGCGCCCCCGGGGGCGCCGGCGCTGGTCCTGGTCGAGGACGGTCGCGTGCTGCCATTCCCGACGCACCTGCCTGCCCCGGACCTGCCGGTGCTGACGGGTATCGTGGTCGAACGCCAGGCGACAGGCCCGGCGCGGCTGCCGTCGACTCTCGCGCCGTCGGTGCTGGAACTGGTCGAGGCGCTCGAGAGCAGCGGACTCGAAGCGGCCACGACCGTCGATTTCGTCGTGTCCGGCCCTGATGGCTACGGCGTCGTCCTCAGGGGACGCGAGGCGACGCTGCTGGTGGGGCGCGAGGGGTTCGCCGAACGCCTGACGCGCTATCTGACAGCGCGCGCGCACGTGGACTCCAATCTGGTCATCGACCTGAGATTCCGGGACCGTTTGACGGTCAGACCGCAGCCGACGATCGAGTCGGAGGCGGAGACCGCGACCGACGACGAGGATTCGGCTGCGCGACAGCCGGACGTCGCCAAGGAGCAGACATGAGCGAGGGACGTCTGATCGTCGCCTGTGATTTCGGCACCACCACGTTCCGCGCCGTCGTCACCGAGGTGGGGCACGGGGGTTCGTTCAAGGTCGTCGGCCACGCCGAGGAACCCGCCCAGGGCTTCCGGGACGGGGACTTCGTGGACCTCGGCGCCGGCTCCGCGTGCATCGCGCGGCTGATGGCGCGTCTCGAACAGGTGGCGGACATCTACGTTTCGGGCTTCGCCTACAACATCAGCGGTCCCCACCTGCGTTCGGTGCGTGCCACCGCCGGGCTGCCTATCGGTCCGGGGCCGCGTCCGATCCGCCACGCGGACCTCGATGAGGCGCGCACACGCGCCAGCGCGATGGCGATCCCGTTCGACCACCAGATCCTCTCGGTCACGCCGGTGGAATACGCGGTCGACCGTGTCCGCGGGGTCATCGATCCGGTGGGGCGCGTCGGCGCCCAACTCGAGATCCAGGCACACGTGATCACCGGCTCGCGCAGCGTGCTGCACAACATCGAGAACGCGATCACGACGGCGAAGTACAAGCCACTCGGCGAGGAGATCGATGTCTTGGCCACCGCGGCGGCGCTGCTCGACGCGCGCGAGCGGCAGGAGGGTGCCATGCTCATCGATGTCGGCGGCCTGTGCACCAACTGGGCGGTGTATCGCAAGGGTGTCATCGTGGCGAGCGGCGCCGTCGCGCTGGGTGGCTGGCATCTGACGGGCGATCTTGCCCACGGGCTGCGGATCCAGCGCGATCTGGCCGAGGACGTCAAGCGCACGCGAGGGGTCGTCCTGCGCAGCCTCGTGGACCAGGTCCCCATCGACGTGCTGTTCGAGGAACGGCGTCCCACCGAGACGCCGGGCCTGGTGGCGGCGATCCTCGAACCCCGCATGGAGGAGATCTTCACCTGCGTGAAGAACGACTTCGGCGATGCGCGCGAACTGGCAGCGCTCAAGGCCGGCGTGGTGCTGACCGGCGGCGGCAGTCGCTGCCGGGGCACGCGCGCGCTGTGCGAAGAGGTCCTCGATCTCCCGGTGCGCCGCGCTTACCTGCCCGCCGCGTTGAAGGACGCCGGCGCGCTGCCGGACGGCCAATGGGCTACGGCCCTCGGCCTGGGGCTCCTGTACGCCGGCGGCGAGGACCAGGAGCCTCGCGCCACGCCGCCCGGACGGGGGGGCTGGCTGGCGCGCCTGCGCGGTCGCTGGCGCCGGCACGATCCGGGCGGCGAGATGGCCGCCGAGGCCTGACCGGAGCCCGAAACCGAAAAAAATCCTTGAGGTCGCTTTGGCGGTGTGTTAATGGATTGCACACGCAGTCCCGCAGCACCGGCGCCGGCCTATTGTAGTGCGCGGCAGAGGGATACCGCGCTTCCCGCGGCCCGCCGGATGCCATGACCCATCTCAAGGAGGAGGCGGGCGTCATGATGTTCGAGTTCGCCGATGACACCGATCGCACCGGTACCGAGCGCCTGGCCGACATCAAGGTCGTCGGCGTCGGCGGCGCCGGCGGCAACGCCGTCGGCCGGATGATCGAGGCGGGTCTGGTCGGGGTCGAGTTCTTCGCCATGAACACGGACCTGCAGGCCCTGCACGACTCCCCTGCCCACCGTACCCTCCAGATCGGCGCCGTGCGCACCAAGGGTCTCGGCTCCGGCGGCGACCCCGCGGTGGGCCGCGCGGCGGCCGAGGAGGACCTCGACGGCCTGCGCGAGGCCCTGTCCGGCGCGGACATGGTCTTCGTCACGGCCGGCATGGGCGGCGGCACCGGCACCGGCGCCGCGCCGGTCATCGCGCGCGTGGCGCGCGAGCTGGGCGCCCTGACGGTGGCCATCGTCACCAAGCCCTTCCGCTTCGAGGCCTCGGTCCGCATGCAGCAGGCCCTGGCGGGCATCGAGGAACTGCGCCAGTCGGTCGACACCCTCATCATCATCCCGAACCAGCGGCTGCTGGAGGTGGTCCCGCGCGGCACCACCATGCGCGAGGCGTTCCGCATCGCCGACAACGTCCTGTACGAGGCCACGCGCGGCATCTACGAGATCATCTCGCGCCATGACCACGTGAACCTCGACTTCGCCGACGTACGCACCGTCATGAAGGACATGGGCCAGGCGATGATGGGCACCGGCCGCGCCGAAGGCCCCGACCGCGCCGTCGAGGCGGCCCGGCAGGCGATCAGTTCGCCGCTCCTGGAGGACGTCGACATCCGTGGCAGCCGCGCCGTGCTGGTCAACGTGCTCGGGCGCGACGTCGGGCTGCAGGACACCGCCGAGGCGATGGAATTCATCCAGGAGGCCGCTGGCCCGCAGGCGCACGTGATCTTCGGCTACGGCAACGACGAGTCGCTGGGCGACACGCTGCAACTGACCGTGATCGCGACCGGCTTCGATGCCGCCCACGTCGAGGATCGGGCAGCCCCGGCGGCCGTGGCAGCGGCCGCGGCGGTGGCCCCCGGCCAGGCCCCGACGCCGGAGATCCTGGCGGCGACCGAAACCCCAGCTGCCAACGTCGTGACCGACGCCGAAGCGGAACCCGACGACTGGAACGCACCCTGGCCGGCCGCCACACTGGCCGGCGACGAGGCCGTTGCCGAGGCCGCAGCTGCCGAACTTGCCGCACGCGAAGCCGCCGAGCGCGAGGCGCTCGAACGCGAGGAACAGGAGCTGGCCGAACTCGAGGCCCAGCTGCGCGCGCTGGAGGAGGAGGAGGCCCGCCAGGCCGCCGAAGCCGAAGCGGCCGCCGAGGCGGCACGGGTCCGGGCCGAGGAGGAGGTGCGCCTGGCCGCCGAAGCGGAAATCGCCGCCGAGGCGGCGCGACTGCAGGCCGAGGAGGAAGCGCGCCTGCGCGCCGAACGGGAAGCACACGAACGCGCCGAGTACGAGGCGCGCGTGCGCCAGGAGCTCGAGGACAAGCTCCGCGAGGAGATCGAGGCCCGCGTGCGGCAGGAACACGAGGCGCAACTGCGCGAAGCGCAGCGGCTGCGCGAACTGGAGGAGCTGGAGGCGCGCGAACTGGCCGAGCAGGAGGCGGTCCTGACCGCCGAGGCCGAAGCGGCCGCCCTGGCCGCGGCCGAAGCCGAAGCCGCAGCCGCAGCCGCAGCGCTGGCCGCGGCCGAAGCCGCGACGCTGCCGGAACCCGAGTTCGAGACGTCCTCGCCCCGCAACGGACACGAGATGCCCGCCGCTCAGGTGGGGTCCTGGTCCCTGCGCAAAGCCGTCAGCGAGGTGCAGCCGATGGCGGGTCGCATTGTCACCGGCTTCCTGTCCCGGGATGCGGTCGCCGGCGGCGAACCGCGCACGCCAGCGCGCCTGGATCCCTTGGCCGCGCCCCAGCGCACGGCGGCCGCCGCAGCGGGAGGCGTCGGGCGCTTCCTGACGCCGGTGGGCACGCGCAACCTCGGTGAGGTCGAGGTTCCGGACGGCACGGCCGTGGTGCCGCCGATGACGCGGTCGGCGGCGGCCGGGTTGGGGCCGGAGAATCCGAATGCCGACCTGAGCGCGCCGGCCTACACGCGCAAGTACATGGACTGAGATGTCCCTGCTCAGCCGGCTCCTGGGCGGTGAGGGGAAGGCCAGCGCGCGCGGGCTGGCCCTGCTCGAGGACGGCCGCTTCGACGAAGCGGCCGGGCAGCTGCGCCCTCTCGCGCTCGAGTCGTCAGGTGTCCCGGCGGACAATCTTGCCAGCTACCATTTCCGGCAGGCACTGCTGGGCGAGGGGCGACGCCTGCTTCGCGCCGGCGAACCTGCGCGCGCGGTGCCCTGGCTGGCCGAGGCGGCCTCGTTGTGGCCGCGGTTCGCCGACCTGCAGTTCCTGCACGGGGCATCGCTGCTCCTGGCCGGAGACGCCGGACTCGATGTGGCGCTTGCGGCCGCCCGTCGCGCGTTGCGCCAGAATCCCGACTACATCGAAGCACGACTGCTGGAAGCGGAGTCGTTGCGGCGGCTCGACCGTGCGCGGGAGGCCGCCGGTGCGCTCGATGCGCTGGTCGAATCCGGACGACGTGTCGACCATTGGCTGCTGGCCGAACTGGTCCCACACGCGCCGTTCGCCGCAGACACGGTGCCGACGGATCTTCGTTCCCGCCTGCTCCGCGTGGTGGGGGGAAGCTCGCCGAAGGAGGAGGTGGCGGCAGCGGTCTCGTTGTGCCGCGCCGGCCATTGGCAGGACGGTCTGGATCGGTTCAACGACTTGGTGGCGCGGCATCCACGCTACCCGGACTACCGCACGCGGCAGGCCGCTGCCCTGTTCCACCTCGGGCGCGGCGAAGAGGCGTTGGCTGCCGTGGACGCCGCACTGGCGCTGAACGAGAACTACCGGCTCGCACAGGACCTGCGCGGACTGGTGCTGGTGGACCTGCTACGGGTGCGCGAAGCGCGCGACCACTTCGAGGCTGTCGACCGGGCGCGCGCCGCCGCCGTCGCCCCTGGCGAACCGACCCCGGTGCCGGCGCATGAGCAGCTCTTCGGTTCGTACCTGCGCGCTCTGGCGACGATGCTCTGCGGCGATGCGCACGGCGCCCTGGCGCGGCTTCCGGGAGGGCAGGAGGCGGGGCGGGAGTTTGCCCGGGCGGACCTGTTGCGTGCCGCCGCCGAGGATCTGGGGGGCCAGCCGGTCGCCTGTCTACGTCGGCTGTCGCGGCTGGCCGAGCAGTGGTCAGGCGAGCCCCTTTTCCACCACGTGCTGGTGTCACGCCTGCTGGCGGCCGGGCAGTGGAAAGAGGCGGCTCAGCAACTGCAACGCTGGCCCGGGGGCGCGGGCACCGACCCGCGCGCGGCCTACCTGGGTCACCTGGTGCGCATAGGGCAGGGACGCGAGGTCACGTTTGCCGCCGCCGGGAACATGCCGGCGGATCCGGAATCGGTTCCTCTCGGCGAGCCGCGCGTGACGCCGGAAGCCTGGCGGCTGCTGGGCGCCCGCGTGGCATTGGGCCAGGGCGATGCGCAGGCGGCCTGGACCGTGTGCTCGGAATTGGCGGCCGCTGGGCGGCTCACCGAGCCGCTTGTCCACGTGCAGACGGCTGCCGCGGTGGCCCTCGGCGGTGGTGCGGCCGCCGGCTGGCAGCCGCCGCCGGTGCCGCCACTGGCGGGTTTGCCGGCCCGCGTGGCGTGGCTCCATACGCAGGGTGATGGCAGCGGTGCCGAAGCCATGACCGATTCGATCGCGGCCCTGCACCCGGAACTGGCCGTCGGATGGTGGTTGTCCGTGCGGTTCTGGCTGGCGCCGGTTCGCGCTTGGCTCAGGTGAGCCCGGGGGTGCGCGTGCCCAGCAGGCGCCGCACCTCATCGGTCAGCGCATCCAGATCGTAGGGCTTGCTCATGTATGCGTCCGCTTGGTACTGGTAGCCGCGCACCTTGTTCCTCTCGTCCTCGCTGGCGGTCAGGATCAGGATCGGCACGTCCACCATCGTCATCAGGCTGCGCACACGCTTGAGGAAGCCGAACCCGTCGAGCACGGGCATCATCAGGTCCAGGATCACGCAATCGGGCGGCGAGGCCTGCATCGATTGGAAACCCTCGAGGCCGTTGGTTGCCTCGCGGACGACGAAATCCTGGCAGGTCAGCTGCATGCGCAGGATCGTGCGCAGGTCAGGGTCGTCCTCGACGACCAGGATTACCGGTTTCGCGCCTTCGAGCATGGCGATATCTTCCCCTCGACGTCGGCCTGCCCCTGCCGAACCCGTGCCTCGACGAAGGTCGGGAACCCGCAAGCGGGAGGGACGGTTCTGGCTCTGGTATCGACCGGTCCGCCGGCGACTTGACCCGACAATCCCTTACCGGGAGCGCCTCTTTGCCGTTCGCCTGCATGTTCGATGCCGCCGGGTGCTGTGCTCGGCCGCTTCAAGCTGATACCGGGAATCGTTCGCGCCGGCTACCGTGGCGCCGACGCACGGGTGGAGCCCAGGCCGCCTTGACGGTTCTGCTCCTGATGGCGGCCGGCGCCGGCGTGGCCGGGGCCCAGGGCCCGGCACCCACGGCGGCGTCACCGGCGGCAGGTGCCGAAGCCTGTGCGCGGGGACGGGAGGCCTACCGCCGGGGTGAGCACGAAGTCGCCAGGACCGCCCTGCTGGCCTGCCTGGCGGTCGAAGGCGATCGGTTGGACCTGTTGCTCCCGCTGACGGTCATCGCACTGGAAGCCGGGGACCCGGCCCAGGCGCGGCGCTTCGCGGACCGGGCGGTGGCGGTTGCTCCCGAGGACGCCGAGGCTCTCTACTGGAGCGGTCGGGCATTGGCCGCAAGCGGCGAACGGGATCAGGCGCGCGCGTGCTGGGAGAAGGCCCTGCAGCGGGACACGTCCCACGCCGGCGTGCTGGAGGGGTTGGCCCGCCTGGCGATGGGTGACGGCGATCCGACACGTGCGTACCAGTTTCTCATGCAACTGAAGACCCGGGGGTTGGACCAAGCCTGGCTGCATCGTCTGCTGGCCGACATCGCCGCCGGGCGCGGCCTGTGGTCCCAGGCGCTGGACCACCTGCAGGATGCGCTCGGGTTGGAGCCGCGCGAGGTCGCGGACTGGCGCAGTGCGGCCGATCTGGCGATCCTCTGCAGCCGCCACGCCAAAGCCATCGAGTACGCACGCCACGCCGTGAGTTTGGAGCCGGACGCGGCCAGTCTGGGCGGGCTGGGCGAGGCGTTCTTCGCGGCCGACCAGATCGACTCTGCCGTGGTCTACCTTCGCAAGGCTGTGGCGCGTGGGGGCGGCGCCCCCCGCGTGCGCTTCAACCTGGCCAACGCCATGGAGGTGGCGGGGCTGCACGAGGAGGCCGGAGTCCACTTCAAGGTCTTTCTTAAGGAACAACCGAACGACCCCGTCGGGCATTTCAATTACGCGATCCATCTGCAGAGACAGGGGCAGCTGGAGGGCGCTCTGGCCGAGGTGGAATACGCCCTGCGGCTGGATGGCCGGATGCTGACCGCCCATGTCGTCAAGATCCAGGTGCTGGAGGATCTCGGCCGCTGGGACCAAGCGCTCGTGGCGGTGGCGCGTCTGAAGGAACTGGACCAGGCGAACGCCGGGGAACTGGTCGCCTGGGAACAGCGCCTGGCTGTGCTTCGCGACGCAGCGCTCGGGGCCCAGGCCGAAGGCAAGGTGCATCTGCTGCACATGGTCCTGAACGACAGGGAGCAACTGGCTGCCGTGACCGAGGCGCTCGGACGCGGGGAGGACTTCGCCGCGCTGGTCGTGCAGCATTCCTACGGGGCCGCGTCCGCTCGCGGCGGCGACATCGGCTGGATCAAGACCGAAGAGATGATCGAACCCCTGCGGGGTGCCATCCTCAAGCTCCGGGTGGGCGAAACAAGCCCTCCGATCGAATCGAAGGGCCTGATTCACCTCTTCAAGCGGATACCGTGAGGATCAGTGGACGGGGCGCGGCGGCAGTCGGCCACCGTGGCAGGCACAGGCGCCGATCAGACGACCTTCTTGATCGTCCCGGTGCGGATGCAGCGCGTGCACACATAGGCGCGCCGGACCTTGCCCTCGAGCTCGAACCTGATCTTCTGCAGGTTCGGCAACCACCGATGGCGCGTCAGGTTGTGCGCGTGGCTGACGCGATTGCCGTACTGGGGGCCCTTGCCGCAAACCGAGCATACCCTGCTCATGACGCTCTTCCTCCCGCGCGGGGCAAACCCCTGCGCCTGACGTTGAAATCACAAGTCGCGCAATCTAACATGCGGCGCGGCAGGCAGCAAGGAATTAGTGCTCCGACCCCCGGCACGGCCCGGTGGCCGGCGGGGGAACATGGCGGCGCTCTTTAATCTGGAAACCCATGTCCAGTTTCTGAAGTCCGTGGGGCCGGCCCGGGCCCGGGCCCTGGACCGCCTGGGCATCATGACCGTGGGCGACCTGCTGGCCCACTACCCCCGCCGCTACTTCGACCGCAGCGCCACGGTGCCCATCGGGCGCGCCCGGCCCGGCACCGAGGCCACCGTGCTGGGCGAGGTCCTGACCGCCGGCGACCGCCGCACCCGCACCGGAGGCAGCCTGCTGACCCTGTCGCTGGGCGACGACTCGGGCGTGCTCTTCTGCGTCTGGTTCAACCAGAAGTACCTCAAGAACCAGTTCCGGCCCGGCCGCAAGGTGATGGCCAGCGGCGTGGTGCAGCGCCACCAGGGGCGGCTGCAGATGACGCACCCGGACTTCGAGATCCTGGACGACGAGGGTGCGGACGACGGCGGGTCCGTGCCGGCCGGGCTGCACACCGGGCGCCTGGTGCCGGTGTACGGGCTGACCTCCGGCATTGGCCAGCACTGGCTGCGGGCGCTGGTCTACCAGTCGCTGGAGCGGCTCGGCACGCAGGGGCCCGAGCTGCTGCCGGCAGCCATCGCGCGCCGCCGCGCGTTGCCTGGCCGCGCGCAGGCCCTGCGCGACATCCACTTCCCGGCCGATCCCGCCGCGCTGGAGGCGGCCCGCCGCCGCCTGGTCTACGAGGAACTGTTCACCGTGCAGCTGCTGATGGCGCTGCGCCGTGAGCACGCGCGCCGGCAGGCGGGCCTGAAGCTGGAGAAGCCGGGCGAACTGACCAAGCGCCTGGTCGACGGCCTGCCCTACCAGCTGACGCGGGCGCAACGGCGCGTGCTGGGCGAGATCCTGGCCGACCTGCGTTCGGGCAGCGCGATGCACCGCCTGCTGCAAGGCGATGTCGGCTCGGGCAAGACGCTGGTGGCGCTGATCAGCGCGCTGTTCGTGGTCGAGCAGGGCTACCAGGCGGTGGTGCTGGCGCCCACCGAGGTGCTGGCGCAGCAGCACGCCGCCGTGATGACGCGCCTGTGCGCGCCGCTGGGCGTGACCGTGGAGTCGCTGACCGGCTCGACGCCGTCGGCGAAGCGCCGCGCGGTGCTCGAAGGCGCCGCCGCCGGCGAGGTGGACCTGCTGGTCGGCACCCACGCCGTCCTGGAGGGCGACGTGCGGCTGCCCCGGCTGGCCCTGGCGGTGGTCGACGAGCAGCACCGTTTCGGCGTGCGCCAGCGCGGCAAGTCGGCCACCACCGAGCAGGGCACCGCCGCCCACGTGCTGGTGATGAGCGCGACGCCCATCCCGCGCTCGCTGGGCCTGACCCTGTACGGCGATCTGGACCTGTCGCTGATCGACGAGATGCCCGTCGGCCGCATCCCCATCCAGACGCACATCGCGCGCGACGAGCAGGAGGAACAGGTCTGGCAGGAATGCCGCCGCGAGGTCGAGCGCGGCCGCCAGGTCTACGTCATCTACCCGGTCATCGAGGAGACCGAGGGTCAGGACCTCAAGGCCGCCGTCAGCGAATGCGAGCGCCTGCGCGCCGAGGTGTTCCCCGGCACGCGCGTCGAGCTGCTGCACGGGAAGATGAAGGCGAAGGACAAGCAGGCCGTGATGGCCGCGTTCACCGCCGGTGAGGCTCCCGTGCTGGTGGCCACGACCGTGGTGGAGGTCGGCGTCGACGTGCCCAACGCCACGGCCATGGTGATCCACAACCCCGAGCGCTTCGGCCTGGCCCAGCTGCACCAGCTGCGCGGGCGCATCGGCCGCGGCAAGGACGCCTCGCGCTGCTGGCTGCTGTGCGACCGCTTCCTGGGCGAGGAGTCGTGGGAACGCGTGAAGTTCTTCAGCGAGCACACCGACGGCTTCGAGCTGGCCGAGGAGGACCTGCGCCTGCGCGGCCCCGGCGACGCCTGGGGCGTCAGGCAGCACGGCGCGCCCGGCTTCCGCCTGGCCAACCCGGTGCGCGACGCGCAGCTGGCCAGGGAATGCCGTGAGGACGTCGACGCGCTGCTGCGCGACGACCCGAAGCTGGCCGGCGTCGAGGGCCGCGCGCTGAGGGACGCACTGGCGCGCAGTTGGGCTTCGGCGGCGACGTTCATGGCGGGGTAGGGGCAAGGAGCGGGGCGGCGGGGCTTGTATCGGCGGGACTTGCGCCGGCGCAAGTTTCCACCTGAATCCGCCACTCGAAGGGAGGGCGCCCTGACCAGCACGATGATGGCAAGAACGTTGATTGCTGGCGCGTGGGTGCTCGCGGCGATCGCCGGTGGATCCGCCCTGGCGCAGGCCGGCGAATGCGTCGACACCGCCGAGCACTACGTGTCCGCGTTCGAGGCCGGCCCCGACCATCGGGAGTTCCTCTCTGCGCTGTTGTGCCAGCAGCGGGGAACCTGGCTCGACACGCCACTGTGGGCCGGCAGGGCGCATGCGGTCCGCTTCGCGGCGGCGCGCGCCGACACGATGGTCCCGCGCATCGCGGCGGCGGCCCGGAGGCTGCTGGCGCTGCCCGGTTCCGCATCGGCCGAATGGCGTCGCGGCGTGCTGGCGGCGGCCGCCGCGCACGGCGTCGCCCGTCTCGACAGCCTCGACGTGTTCGCCGAGCTGTTCGCCGATGGACGCCGGCTCTCCGTCCCCGACTACGCGCTCATGGCCATCCTGCAGGACTGTCGCGGTGTCGGGATCCTGCGCGCGCGCTGCCTGGAACTGCGTGCGGGCGCCGCTGCAGGCGCGCAGGACGAGCCGGTCCACGTCCTCAGCTGCCTCTATCACCTGCCGTGCGATGAAGCGCTGTCGCTGGCCAAGGAACTGGACGCGACGGAGACGGACGAACATCTGCGCGAGCGCCTGCGCCGCGTGCTCGAGCGGCAGCCGTAGGCGCGCAGCCCGCGTGCGCTGGCACAAGCGTCACGGAAACGTGACCTGGCGGGCGGCGATTTCCGGCGCGCGGCATTGACCGCACACGGCGGCGGCAGGTAGAATCACTCAGGCTGGCGGTGCGCCATCAGTACCGCCCAGACTGTTCCGGCTTCCGCAGGAGGTATCGCGATGAGGATGCGCAGCATTTCCGCCGGCTTCATTCTCGCTGTCTTCGTTCCGGTCCTCCTTCTGGCTCCCGCCACCGCCCGCGCCGACTGGCCGCCGACGTTCTGGGAAGAGGCCTCCACGGCCGAGACCGCTGCGCCGATCGGCGTGCAGCCGGTGCTGTACAACGTGCCGGACGGATCGGGCGCGGCGTTCACGCAGGCCCGCATCATCAACGGCCAGACCGTCAACGCCACCATCACGCTCCACCTGCGCGACGCCGGCTGGAATCCCATCGTCGGCGTGCCGGCGACCGACATCTGGCTGGAGATCTACGGCACCTCGGGCAACTTCGTCGCCTGCGCCGGCGGCACCGTCGCCGACGGCCCGACCGGCGCCGACGGCACGACGACCTGGCAGCAGCCCCTGCGCGCCGGCGGCTGGACCCAGGGACCCACCGCGGTCATGGTGTGGGGCCTGCCGCTGGCGACCAATCCGGGCCTGGTCCTCCGCCACAACAGCCCCGACCTCAACGGCGACGGCATCGTCGAACTGCGCGATGTGCCGCTGTTCGCGGCCGACTTCTGGGCCAGACAGGGCGCGTTCCGCTCGGACCTGCACTTCGACGGCGTGGTCAACCTGAGCGACATCGCGCCGCTGGCCAATGCCATGGGGGCGGGCTGTCCCTGACGCGAGGGCTGCCCGCTTGCGGTCGCGGCCGACGCGACCGACCGTGTGGGGCGACCGCGCGTCCCTGGCCCTGCGCGGCGGATTGGCAGCTGCCGTGTTCCGGTTCCTTCAGTTCCTGCGTCGGGTGACGGCCCACGCCGCCCTGTCCTGCCTGCTCGTGGCGGGCGCCGCTGCACGCGCGCCCGAGACGCTCCCGCCCCACCTGCAGTCAGCCCTGCCGCCGGGCGAGATCGTGGCGCGCTGCGAACCCTGCGGCCCCGACTGCTACCTGGTCTTCGCCTGCGCGGCCGGCGACACGACGATGGGCCGCGTGCTGCGCCTGATGGGCCGCGAGGGCACGGCGCCGCGTCGCCTCGCCGAGGGTGCCTGGGTGCGCTCTGACCTGGCCGGCGCGACGGCCATCGTGCGCGCCGCCGGCGAACTGACGCCCGACCACGTGCGCGTGGCGCTGGCGGCGGTGCGGCCGCGATTGCGCCCGCGCGAGATCGTCCGCGAGGTGCACCTGCAGGAGCCGGCGGCCGCCGGCGCCCACCCGGTGCTGGCGGTGACGCTCGCGCGCGACGGCGGCGGCGCCGAGGCGGCGCGCGTGCTGCTGGTGCACCTGGCGCCGGAAGGGGCGTTCGTCGAGAGCCGGGGCATCGCCACGCACTGAGCGTACGGGCGTGTGCCGGCACACGCGGTACCGATTGCCGCGGCACCGATCGTGGCCCTTGCGACGGCACAAGCCGGGCTTGGAAGCAGCGGAACCTCCACTGCCTGCCGGGGTATCAGGGAATTCGAGCCCATTCCAATCCGGAGATCGCATGACTGAGCCCCGCCGATTGCGGCTGGATGACCAGACCCTGCGCGAGTTGGAGATTTTCACCGATGCCGGCGGCGGCTTTGGCCTCTGTTTCGTGCTCGATCGCGCGCAGACCAGGCTGGGCAGCCGCGTTCTGCGGGAGAAGCTGAATCAGCCCTTCGTCGAAATCCGGGATATCCGGGCGGCCCAGCGCGACTTCGCCTTCCTGCGGGCGAACCCGATCCCTGTACCGTTCACGGATGCGCTCATGCTCGGCGCCGAGCGGTACGCCCGCTCGCGGATCGAGTCCGTCCAGTGGGGCCAGGCAGGTTCGCGTCTCGCCGCGGTGCGGCGGGCTCTTCGATATCGCGATGTCCGGGACGAGTTGGCCGGCGGCATCGCCGCCGCGCTCGGACTGGCCCGAGATGCCGGCGCGTACTGCCAAATGTTGCTTCGCCTAAATCCGAACGGTCAGCTCGGGCTGACGCTTCGCGACACCTTCGCTGCGGCGGCCGCCGTGGAAGCTGCGGGGCGAGGCTTCGGCGGCTCGGCGTGGTCCGTGGTGCGCTGCGACGCGAGACTGCGAGGTGCAGGCCGGGGCCCACTGGAGCGGTTGGTGGCCGGCGCAGCTGAACTGGATGCACTGACGAGTCTGGCGGCGTTCGGTGTCGACCGTGGCTATTGCGTGCCCGAGGTGGTGGAGGGCGAGCCGTGCTTTGCGGTCCTGGGACTGCGCCATCCGCTGCTCGCGGAGCCGGTCGGCAATGATCTCGAGTTGGACCGCGACGATCATGTGGTCTTTCTGACCGGTCCCAACATGGCCGGCAAGACCACCTTCCTGAAGTCGGTCGGAGTCGCCCAACTGCTGGCCCAGGTCGGTCTGCTTGCGCCGGCGCAAGTCCTGCGCTTGAGCCCGGTCGACGCAGTGTTCACGGCCCTCAACACAGCCGACGACCTGACCTCTGGTGTCAGCTACTACCTGGCAGAGGTTCGGCGCATGAAGGAGGCGGCGGAGCTTGTGGCTGGCAGCAGGCGTACGCTCGTCCTCGTCGACGAGGCGTTTCGCGGCACGAACGTGCTTGACGCGACGGAGGCGACGCGGTTGGTCGTGGCAGGGTTCGGGGCCGTCGCCGGCTGTACGTGCCTGTTCGCCTCGCACCTGGCGTCACTGGGGCCGGACCTGGCTGCGCACGGCGTGGTCCTGAAGTCGTTCGCGGGCGAAGTGCGCGACGGCTTGGCCTCGTTCGATCACCGGCTCCGCAATGGGATTTCCGACCAGCGACTGGGCCTGCTTCTCCTGGAGCAGGAGGGCGTGTTGCGGTTGCTGGCGTCGGCTGCCCGCGCGACTTGAGCTGCTGGCGACGTGAATAGTCGCGCAGTTCCCGGCGCGCTGAGGCGTACCGCTTGCGGCTCCGCAACCCTGGTGTTTCCATATGGCGAGCCCCCGCCTTGTCGCCCCCGACCCCAGAAAGCCGGACCCGCCCGTGACCCCGCCTGCCGCCACAGCCTCCACCTTCGCCGTCTCCTGCCGCGGCCTGGTCAAGCGCTACCCAGACGTGCTGGCGGTCGACGGCCTGGACCTCGACGTGCGCGCGGGCGAGTGCTTCGGCCTGCTGGGCCCCAACGGTGCAGGGAAAACGACCACTGTGGAGATGCTCGAAGGCCTGACGGTGCCCGACGCCGGCACCATCGAGCTGCTGGGCCGGCGCTGGGGCAAGGGCGACGACCGCGCGCTCAGGCAGCAGCTGGGCGTGCAGCTGCAGGAGACCAAGCTGTCAGAAAAGCTCACCGTGCGCGAGACGGTGCGGCTCTTCCGCAGCTTCTTCGAGACCGGGCGCGAGGTGGACCAGGTGCTGGACCTGGCCGGCCTGCAGGAGAAGCGCGCCGCGCGCGTGGGCAAGCTCTCCGGTGGGCAGAAGCAGCGGCTGGCGCTGGCCTGCGCGCTGGTGGGGGACCCGCGCCTGCTGTTCCTGGACGAACCCAGCACCGGGCTGGACCCGCAGGCGCGCCTGCGGGTGTGGGAGATCGTCGAGGAGTTCAAGGCGCGCGGCGGCACCGTCATCCTGACCACGCACTATATGGAGGAAGCGGCACGGCTGTGCGACCGGGTGGCGATCATCGACCACGGCCGGATCATCGCCCTGGACACGCCGGCGGCACTGATCGCCTCGCTGGGGGCCAGCCAGATCGTCTCGTTCATCGTCGACGGTGAGCTGGCGGAGCGCGAGCTGGCGGCGCTGCCGGGCGTGCGCGTGGTGACCAGGCAGGCGCCGTCCTGGGTGCTCAGCGTGGACCAGGCCGGCGCCACGCTGCCGACGCTCATCGCCCTGCTCGAGGGGCGCGGCCTGCGCATGGACGCGCTCAGCACGCACCAGGCCACGCTGGAGGACGTCTTCGTGCACCTGACCGGGAGGGGCCTGCGTGAACAGTAGGCAGCCCGGCGGGGGCCGGCGCGCCGGCGCCCTGGCCGAACTGACGCGCGCGCGCATCCTCGAGTTCGTGCGCGAGCCCGAGGCGGTGTTCTGGGTCTTCGTGTTCCCGGTGCTGATGGCCGTGGCCCTGGGCATCGCCTTCCGCAGCCAGAATGGCGGGCGCACGGCCGTGGCGCTGCTGGAGTCGGGGCCGCCCGCGGCGCGCGCGGAACTGGAGGCGCGGCTGCGTGCCTCGCCGCAGCTGGACGTGAAGATCCTGGACGAGGAAGCCGCCGCGCTGGCGCTGCGCAAGACGCGGGTCGAGGTGATCGTCGCGCTGGATGCGGACGCGGCCGTACCCGGCGACGGCGCGCCGCCGCCGCTGGCCTACCGCTTCGACGGCGCCCGCGCCGAGGGCCGCGCCGCGCGCCTGCTGGTGGACGACGTCGTGCAGCGGGCGTGCGGCCGCGCCGACGCCGTGGCCGCGCGTGACGAGGACGCCCCGCGGCACGGCGCGCGCTACATCGACTTCCTGATTCCCGGCCTGATCGGCCTGAACCTGATGGGCAGCGGCCTGTGGGGCATCGGCTTCTCGGTGGTCATCGCGCGCACCAACAAGCTGCTCAAGCGCCTGGCCGCCACGCCCATGCGGCGCGGCGACTACCTGCTGTCGATCGCGCTCTCAAGGCTGCTGTTCCTGGGCCTGGAGGTGGCGGCCATCGCCGGCGCCGGGCGCGTGCTGTTCGGCGTCGAGGTGGCCGGCTCCCTGGCGCTGCTGGGCCTGGTCTCGCTGCTGGGGGCACTCAGCTTCGGCGGCATCGGGCTGCTGGTCGCCGCGCGCCCGCGCACTGTCGAGGCGGTCAGCGGCTGGATGAACCTGGTGCAGCTGCCGATGTGGCTGCTGTCGGGCACCTTCTTCAGCTACGAGCGTTTCCCGGAGTTCGCCCTGCCTTTCATCCGCGCGCTGCCGCTGACGGCGCTCAACGATGCGCTGCGCGGGGTCATGAACGACGGCCTGGGCCTCGGCGCGCTGTGGGCGCCGGTGCTGATCCTGCTGGCCTGGGGGCTGGTGGGGTTCGGGGTGGCGGTTCGGATCTTCCGCTGGCAGTGAGCGGGAGCTATCATCGGGTGGCAGCGGCGCGCGCGCGCCGCCCGGGACCACGGGACACGAGGTGGCAACCGATGACCGCCGACGACGCCTTCCGCAACGCCTACGACGACACCGATCGCGCCGCCTCGTACGACCAGCTGGAATACCCGGCCACGTACAGCCTGGCCTTCCGCGACATCCCGGATCTCGTCGCGCGCCACGGGCAGGGCGAAGGGCGCCGTGCGCTGGACTTCGGCTGCGGGGCCGGGCGCTCGACGCGGTTCCTCCAGGGACTGGGCTACGATGCCTGCGGTGCCGACATCTCGGCGGCGATGCTCGAGCGGGCGCGCGTGCGTGACGCGCAGGGGCGCTACGAACTGGTGGACGACGGGGACCTGGGCGCCAGGGTGCCGGGCCCCTTCGACCTGATCCTCTCGGCGTTCACCTTCGACAACGTGCCTGGCTGGGAACGGAAGGTGGCCCTGCTGTCGCAGTTGCGGGCGCGGCTGGCTCCCGGCGGCCGGCTGGTGAACCTGCTCTCGTCGCCGGACATCTACACGCACGAGTGGCTGTCCTTCTCGACGAAGGACTTCCCGGCCAACCGCGCGGCGCGGACCGGCGATATCGTGCGCATCATCATGCTCGACGTGCCGGACCGCCGGCCGGTGGACGACGTCCTGTGGGAGCGGCAGGATTTCCTGGAAGTGTACCGCCGGGCGGGACTGCGGCGGCTGGAGGAACACTTCCCGCTGGGCCGCCCCGACGAGCCGCACGCCTGGGTCAGCGAGTGCGAGGTGGCCCCCTGGGTGATCGACGTGCTGGAGGCAGGGGGTTCAGCCTGAGTCGGAACGCGATTCGATAAATTGCTGTCAAAAATAAACATGGCTAGCCGGCGCGCGCAGGCCCTCCGGCCGGCACCGAACCGGCGCGACCTGCCCGACCGCGCCCCGGGGCGCCGGAACCCGCCCCGGCGATTGAGCTTGCCCCCAGCCGCACCGCCGGGTATATTGGCAACACCCAGAGACCCCACGGCACCGCAGGTGGGCTTTTTGAGGTGGGCTTCAGGTCCACTTTTTTTTTGAGCCCGAGAGCCCAGTTGGAAGGCGGCGACGCATTGGCCGAACCCGGAGCCCCCGAGAGCACGCGATTCGAACCGAGGCGGCTCGCCGCCGAAGTCATCGCGTTGCTGGAGGGCGAGCTCGCGGGTCAGGGCTTCGAGCTGCTGGACGTGCGGGTGTTCCGTGGCGGCGGTCGCATCACGCTGCGCATCTTCGTCGACACCCCGGATGGCGGCATCACGCTGGACGAGGTCGCGACCGCGTCGCGCACCTGCAGCATGCTGCTCGAGGAAGCCGACCGCATCGCCGACCCCTACGTGCTGGAAGTGTCGTCGCCCGGCGTGCGGCGTCCGCTGCGCACGCAGGCGCACTGGCTGGCGGCGGTCGGCCAGCGCGTCGAGGTGAAGGTGGCCGTCACCGATGGCAGCAAGCGCCTGCGCGGCACGCTGCTGGCGGTCGGCCAGGCGTCGGTGACGATCCGGCCGGTGCCGCGCTCCGAGACGTCGGCGCCCGGGGAGACCAATGACGCCGCGCCGACCGCGCCGCAGAGCGAGCCGAAGCCCGTGACCATCGGGATGGGCCGGCTTCGCGAGGGCAACCTGGATCCCGAGTTCGACGTGCAGGCGATCATCCACGCCGATCGCCGGCAGAAGAAGGACGCGAAACAGCAGGCGCGCCGTGAACGGCCGGCGCGCCGCAAGGGCCGCCCCAAGAACCGGGACGGCAAGCCGGCTGACGGCAAGGACAGGCAGGAGAGTTAGCGCATGGACCACAACGTGCTGAATGCCCTGACGGAGATCGTCAGGGAGAAGAACATCGACAAGGCGATCATCATCGAGTCGCTCGAGGCCGGCCTGCAGTCGGCCGCCCGCAAGAAGCTGGGCGCCGAGGCGAACATCGATGCCAAGGTCGACCCGGTGACGGGCGAGATGAGCGTCGAGATGGTCAAGACCGTGGTCGAGGAGCTCGACGACCCCGACACCGACATCTCGCTGGAGGAAGCCCAGCTTGAGTTCGGCGACGAGGTCGGCCTGGGCGACGAAGTGCGCTGGCCGATGGACATCAAGGAGTTCGGCCGCAACGCCATCCTGGTGGCCAAGCAGATCCTGGTTCAGAAGGTGCGCGAGGCCGAGCGCGCGCAGATCTACGAGGAATACAAGGACCGGGTCAACGAGATCATCGTCGGCACCGTGCAGCAGGTCGACCGCGGCAACGTGCTGGTCAACCTGGGCCGCACCGAGGCCATGATGCCGTTCCGCGAGCAGATCCGGGGCGAGAAGCTGCACCAGGGCAAGACGGTGCGCTGCTTCATCATCGAGGTGCTGGACAACGCGAAGGGGCCGCAGGTCATCCTGTCGCGCAGCCACCCCGGGTTCCTGAAGGCGCTGTTCGAGCAGGAAGTGCCGGAGATCCAGGAGAAGATCGTCGAGATCAAGGCCGTGGCGCGCGAACCGGGAACGCGGTCCAAGATCGCCGTGATCAGTCACGACGATCGCGTCGACCCCGTGGGTTCGTGCGTGGGCATGAAGGGCAGCCGCGTGCAGGCCGTCACGCGCGAACTCTCGGGCGAGCGCGTGGACATCGTGCCCTGGAGCCAGGAGCCCAGCCTGATGATCTCGCGCGCGCTGAGCCCGGCGATCGTGAACAACATCATCCTGAACCGCGAGCGCAACGAAGCGACCGTGGTGGTGGCCGACGACCAGCTCAGCAAGGCGATCGGCAAGGAAGGCAAGAATGTCCGCCTGGCCGCCAAGCTGACCGAGTGGAAGATCGACCTGGTCTCGGCGCGCGAGTACGGCATCCGCCAGCGCGTGATCGACGAGATGAGCATGAAGCTCTCCGAGATGGAGGGCATCACGCCCGAGCTGCTGGTGGTGCTGGAGGCCGTCGGCATCGACTCGATCGATGCGCTGGCCGACGTGCCGTACGCGGACCTGATCACGGTGCCGGGACTGGACGAGGACCTGGCCGAGACGCTGCAGTCCACGGCGCAGGTCACCTCGGACGAGTTGAAGAAGCTCATCGAGAGGACCATCGTCGAGGAACTGGCGAAGGAAGCGGCCGCCGAGCGCCCGCTCTTCGACGAGTCGGCGCTGGACGTCGGCTCGATCGACTCGGACGAGGCGCTGGCCGCCTTCGAACAGGGAGAGGTGCCGATGCCGTCGGACGACCTGTTCAAGGACTTCCCCACCGGTAGCGGAGAAGCCGACGGGGACGATGGCGAAGCGAAGAAGGTCGACCCGTTCGCCAACACGGAACTGGACGACTAGATGGCCGACGCGGCGACGCCCGGCCCGATCGACCCGGTGCGCCTGCTGGCGCTGCTCGGCCTGGCGATGCGGGCGGGCAAGCTGCAGGTGGGGTTCAGCGCGGTCGAGCAGGCCGTTCACCGGGGCAAGGAGCCGCTGGTGGTGCTGGCGTCGGACATGGGGGCTTCGCAGCGCACGCGTGCGCTGCGGCTGGAGCCGGTGAAGGGCTTCGTGACCGGCGTGGTCACCGGCGAAGACCTGGCGACGGCGCTGGGCCGCAACAAGCTGGTGATCGTCGGTGTGAGTGACCCGGGTTTCGTCGCCGGGATCCGGAAACTGGGGTGACGCCGGGGCGCCGGGCCGCTTGGGCCGGGTGCGGCGGACATCCCGCTGTCGGAGGTAGTGCGAGTTGGTGAGGAAGCTGCGCGTCTACGAGCTGGGCCGCCACTACGGGGTGGACAGCAAGCAGATCATGGCCCTGCTCCAGAAGATGAAGGTGCAGGCCAAGAGCCACATGAGCGTGGTGGAGGACGAGGACGTGGACAAGGTCCACGCCGTCTTCCAGCGCAAGCGTGAGCTCGCGCGCGAGAACTACGCGCGCTCGCACGGGCTGAACCCGGACCAGCTCAAGAACGTGGCCGCGCTCAAGCCGCTCGAAAAGCCGGTGCCCAGCGACGAGCCGGAGCCCGAGGTCAAGGTCACCAAGAAGAAGGTGACCAAGAAGAAGGCTCCGGCCAAGCCGACCGTGCTGGTCATCAAGAAGGCCGGCCAGGCCACCGCGGTCTCCAAGAGGGCCCAGGCCGAGAAGGATGCCGTCGAGCAGGCGCGCCAGGCCGAGATCGATCGTCGCCGTGCCGATGAACAGAAGCGCGAAGCCGACCTGGCCCGTAGCCGCGAGGAGCATGCGCAGGCCCGCCAGGTCGTCAAGGCGCGACTGGTGAAGAAGGCCGACCTGCCGAAGCCCGAGGAGCCGGTTGCGGCTCCCGAACCCATCCCGCAGCCGGTCGCGGCCCCGGTGGAGATCCACGAGCCCGCTCCGGTCGTGACGGCGGGGTCCGCCGAGCAGGCTGATGAGACGATCGGCACCCAGGCCGGCGAAGCCGCTGCACCCGCGGACGAGGCCAACCCACCGGCGGCACCGGCAACGGCGGCCGGGCCGGCGGCGGTCGACCCGTTGGCGGGCATCGGCACGAAGAAGCACGACGGATACAAGATCGGCGACATCGTGCGTCCGGCGCCCAAGGTTCGCGCCGACCAGGGGGCTGCCGGTGGGGCTCCCGGTGCTGCCGGCAGTGCCGCGGCCGCCGCTGCCGCCGCCGCCGGTGGCGTGACCAGCGAATCGGTGCGCGACTCGATCAAGGCCGCGATCCAGCGCCGTCGCGACGAAGCGGAATCGCGCGATGCGAACCAGCGGGCCAAGCGTGCCCGCAAGAAGAAGAAGAAGGTCGACGAGGTCGAGGTGCAGCGCGCGGTCAAGCAGACCATGGCGCAGCTGGGCAGCGGCCTGGGCAAGAGGAAGCGTCGCAAGGGCGAAAGCGCGGAGGACGACGAACCGGTGGAGACCACCCTGCTGAAACTGACCGAGTTCATCACCGTGCAGGAGCTGGCCGACAAGCTCCAGGTGCGGGCCCAGGAGCTGATCGCGAAGCTGTTCAGCGTTGGCATCATGGCCACGATCAACCAGCGCCTCGAGAAGACGAACATCGAGCTGTTGGCCGCGGAGTACGACCGCGAGGTCGAGTTCCTCTCCGAGTACGGTGAGGAAATGTTCGAGGAGGCCGAGGTCGACGATGCGGACCTGGTCGATCGGCCGCCCGTGGTGACCGTGATGGGTCACGTCGACCACGGCAAGACGTCGCTGCTGGACCGCATCCGCAAGACGAATGTCATCGCGGGCGAGGCCGGCGGCATCACGCAGCACATCGGCGCCTACACCGTGGCCACCGATAAGGGGCCGATCACCTTCCTGGACACCCCTGGTCACGCCGCCTTCACCGCGATGCGCGCGCGCGGCGCCCAGGTGACGGACATCGTCATCCTGATCGTGGCCGCCGATGACCGCGTCATGCCGCAGACCGTCGAGGCCATTTCGCATGCGAAGGCCGCGGGCGTGCCGATGATCGTCGCGATCAACAAGATCGACCTGCCGGGCTCGCGCCCCGAGCTGGTCAAGCACGAGCTCCTGCAGCACGGCATCGCCGTCGAGGAGTTCGGCGGCACGACGATGATCGCCGAGATCTCCGCCAAAAAGGGGATCGGCATCGAGAACCTGCTCGAGCTGATCCACCTGCAGGCCGAGGTCCTGGAGCTGAAGGCCAGCCCGAAGGGGCCGGCCCGCGGCATCGTCATCGAGGCCAAGAAGGAGCAGGGCCGGGGCGTCGTGTTCACCGTGCTGGTGGAGCAGGGCACCCTGAAGATGGGCGACAACTTCCTGGCCGGTATGGTCGACGGAAAGGTGCGCGCCCTGCAGGACGAGCGCGGCAAGACCATGAAGGTGGTCATGCCGGGCGAGCCCTGCGAGGTGCTGGGCGCGTCGAACGTGCCGGAAGCCGGCGACCGCTTCTATGTGGTCGAGTCCGAGCGCGAGGCCCGCGAGCTGGCCGCCAAGCGGCGCAGCCTGCAGCGCCAGCAGAAGTTGGTGGGGCCGAAGCAGGCCATCGACCTGGACAACCTGGCCGCCCTGATGACCACCGGCGACCTCAAGGAACTGCCGATCATCATCAAGGGCGACGTGGCCGGCTCGGTCGAGGCCCTGGCCGACCAGCTCATGGAGCTGAACACGGCCGAGGTGCAGATCCGCATCATGCACAAGGCCGTGGGCGCCGTGTCGGAGTCGGACGTGCTGCTGGCTGCCAACGTGAACGCCATGATCATCGGCTTCCATCTGCGCCCGGGCGCGGCTATCCAGGAGCTGGCCAAGCGCCACAACGTGACCATCGAGGTCTTCGACATCATCTACGAGGCCGTCGACACGCTGAAGAAGGCGATGGCGGGCCTGCTGGGCAGCATCAAGCGCGAGGTCTCGACCGGACGCGCCCAGGTGCGCGCCGTGTTCCGGATCCCGAAGGTCGGCGCCGTGGCCGGCTCGATGGTCCTGGACGGGGTCATCAAGCGCAACTCGCGGGCCCGCCTGGTGCGCAACGAGATGGTCGTCTTCGAGGGCAAGGTGAACTCGCTGAAGCGCTTCAAGGAGGATGTGCGCGAGGTGGCCACCGGCTACGAGTGCGGCATCGGCCTGGAGCACTTCTACGACATCGAAGAGGGCGACGTGCTCGAGTGCTACGAGATCGAGGAAATCAAGAGGACCGAGTTGTAGTTCGGTGATGGCAACGATCCCGGGCAGGCAGTCCTCGGGCCTTCGGCCCTGCGGATAGCCTGCCCGGAATCGTTTCCATCACCGAACTACGGTCGGCTTCCTGAATTGCCAGGCGGAGTTCCGCAATACGGACGCGGCGGCGCCGTGCCGCCCGCGCGGGAGAAGGACGTGGATCCTTACCGGACGAACAAGTTGACGCACGCGATCCTCGAGGTGCTGTCGGACCTGCTGCTGTCGCAGGTCAAGGACCCGCGCGTGGGCTTCGTCACCCTTGGCGGCGTCAAGCTGAACCGCGACCACACCGTGGCGGAGGTCTTCTTCACGGTGATGGGCGAGGGCGCCAACCCGGCGCAGTCGCTGGAGGGGCTCAAGAAGGCGCGCGGCTTCCTGCAGGGGAAGCTGGCCAAGACGCTGAGCCTGCGGGCGGCGCCCGAGCTGCGCTTCACGTACGACGAGACGCTCGAGCGCAGCGTGGCGCTGGACTCGATGCTGAACGAGTTGAAGGACAAGGGCGAATTCATGACCCCCGAGCAGAAGCGCCGCCGCCTGTGCCTGGACGACATGCAGCCGCCGGCGCACCTGCTGACGGCGCTGCGCCTGGCGCAGGTCGTCTGGGTGGTGCCGCACCACAACCCGGACCCCGACGCCATGGGCAGCGCCCTGGCGCTGGGCGAGGCGCTCCTGGCCATGGGCCGCGACGTGCGCGTGCTGGGGTACCCCGACCCGCCGGTGGGCCTGCTGGACATGCCGGGGTTCGGCACCGTGCTGGTCAGCGACGAGGCGCCGGCGGCCTTCACCGCCAACCCGCCCGACACCGTGGTGCTGGTGGACTGCCACCGCATCGACCGCACAGGCCCGCTCGAGGAGACGCTGGCGCGCTGCGAGACGCGCCTGGCCATCGACCACCACCTGGTCAGCGGGCGCCGCGCGCCCGAGCCGGGCTGGATCGAGGCGCGCGCGTGCTCGACCTGCACGCTGATCCACCAGGTGATCGGCGAGCTGGCGAAGGGCACGCAGGAGCCGCTGGAGGACGGGCAGGACGCCGCCGAGGATGGCGTCGAGGCGGACCGCGAGGGCGACGCCCCGTTCGAGATGACGCTCGACATGGCGACGAACCTCTATGCCGGCCTGGTGAACGACACGGGCGGCTTCCGCTTCGACAACACGGCCCCGTTCAGCTTCGAGCTGGCGCGCCGGCTGTCGGCCATGGGCGTGGACACGGCGCAGGTCGCCGCGCAGACGCTGCACCGGTACCGGCGCGCGGGCATCGAGCTGATGCAGCGCGTGCTGGCCACGTTCCAGTGGTACGACCAGGGGCGCATCCTGGCCCTGCACGCCACGCGCGCCATGCTGGAGGAGACGCGCGGCTCGATGACCGACACCGAGGGCTTCGTGAACATCGCCACGGCGGTGGACGGCGTGCGCTACGTGATCTTCCTGAAGGAGATCGGCGACGACACCTGGCGGGCCTCGCTGCGCGTGCGCGGCGAGGGCGACGTGCAGCAGGTGGCCGCGCGCTACGGCGGCGGCGGGCACCGTGCCGCAGCCGGCTGCACCATCGAGGGCGAGCTGGAGCAGGTGGTCGACGACCTGGTGGCCCAGCTCGCGGCGCTGCCCCGCGCATGAGCCTGGACCCGCGTGCGGGCGGCCTGCTGCTGGCGGACAAGCCGGCCGGCGTCACGTCGCGCGCCGTGGCGGCCCGCGCCCTGTGGGCGCTGACGCAGGCGTACCCGCACCTGCGGGCGCGGCGGCGGCGCGGCGCGGCTCCCGGCGACGCGCGCTTCCGCGTCGGGCACGGCGGCACGCTGGATCCCCTGGCGACCGGGCTGCTGGTGCTGCTGCTCGGGCGCGCCTCGCGCCTGTCGCCCTACCTGCTGGGCATGGACAAGACCTACCTGGCCACCGTGCGCTTCGGCGCGGCGACCGACACCCTGGATGCCGACGGCGAGATCGTCGCCACCGCGCCCCCGCCGCCCGGCGGCCCCGAGGCCGTGGCGGCGCTGCTGCCGCGCTTCACCGGCGTCATCACCCAGGTGCCCCCCGTCTACAGCGCCATCAAGCGCGACGGCCGCAGCCTGCACATCGCCGCGCGGGCGGGGCAGGACGTGGCCGAGCCGCCGGCGCGCCAGGTCGCGATCCACGCACTGCGCCTGCTGTCCACCCGCTGGGAGGGCGAGCGGCCGGAAGCCGACCTGGAGATCGCCTGCGCCAGCGGCACGTACGTGCGTTCGCTGGCGCGCGACCTGGCGCTGGCGGCCGGCTCGCTGGGTCACGTGGCGGCGCTGCGTCGCACCACGGCCGGGCCGTTCGCCATCGGGCAGGCACTGGTGGGGGCCATGGACGCCGATGGCCCGACCCTGGCCGCGGCGATGATCCCCGCGCGCCGGGCGTTGCCGCACCTGCCGGAAGTGAAGCTGGATGCCGGCATGGCCCGCGACGTGCGCAACGGCCGGCAGCCGCCCGCCGACTGGTACGCGGCGCTGCCGGCTGCCTGCGCGATGGCGCAGCTGGTGACCGACGACGACCTGGTGGCGGTGGTCGCCCGCGACGCCGATGGTGTGTGGAGACTGGACACCGTGCTTCCCGCGGTGGAGGAGGCGCCGGCATGAGGATGATCCGCCTCAGCGAACAGTACGTCGGCGAGCTCATCGACGGGCGCATCGGCCGCCGCGGCCCGCAGCTGCCGCCCAGCGCGCTGGCCGTGGGCGCGTTCGACGGCTTCCACCGCGGCCACCAGGAACTGCTGCGCGGCGTGCTGGCCGCGCAGGCGCGCCAGGGCTTGGGCGCCGGGGCCGTGTTCACGTTCACGCGCCACCCCCGCCAGACCCTGGACCCGAGCGGCTCGCCGTTCCTGCTGACCACCTGGCGCGAGAAGCTGTCGGTGCTGAAGGAACTGGGCTGCCCGGTGGTGGTCGCCGCCGACTTCTGCCCGCAGCTGGCCCGGCAGACCTACCGGGAGTTCACGGCCAGATTCCTGACCGGCTACCTGGGCATGAAGCACCTGGTGGCCGGCCACGATGTGCGCATCGGCGCCGGTCGCGAGGGCGATGCCGCGCGCCTGGCCGAACTGGGCGGCGAACTGGGCTTCACGCTCGAGGTCTTCCCGGCCGTGCGCGAAGGCGGCGCGGTCATCAGCAGCTCGGCCATCCGGCGCGCCGTGCAGGCTGGCGACATGCGGCTGGCCGCCGCCATGCTGGGCCGCCCGTACGCCCTGTGGGGCGAGGTCACGCCCGGCGACCGGCGCGGCCGTGAGATCGGCTACCCGACAGCCAACCTGGTGCCCCTGGATCCGCTCAAGCTGCTACCGCAGGTCGGAGTCTACGCTGTGCGCGTGCAGGTGCCCGGCGACTGCGCGCCCCCGGGCGGTCCCGGCCAGCTGGGCCGCCGGACCGAGTCGCTGCCGGAGGTCGACCGCCACGGCGAGTTGCTCAGTTCCGCGCAGGGCGACTGGGCCGTCTTCGGCGGCATGCTCAACTTCGGCTTCGTGCCCACCTTCCACGGCGGCGGCCTGCCCGAGCCGCGGGTCGAGGTGAACATCTTCGGCTTCGAGGGCGACCTGCGCGGACGCAACGTCAAGGTGGAGTGGGTCGAGCGCCTGCGCGGCGAGGCGACCTTCGCCGGCGTCGACGAGCTGACGGCGCAGCTGGCGCGCGACGGTGAGCGCGCGCGGGCGGTGCTAGGCCTCCGCTAGGCAGCTTCCTGCCCGGCTCTTGCGCGAAACCTGCCCTCGGGTGTAAGCTCAGAACATCGCATTTGCCTTCTGACCGGTCAGCCCGTTGCGCGCCGGAGGTTTCGCATGTCCATCCGGAACATCTCCGCGTTGGTGCCCGCACCCGGCCGCTCGATCCCCCGCTGGCAGCGCCTGGCCGTCGGCGCGATCGCGGTCGTGATGGTGGCGTTCGCGGCGACCGCCCTGGTCATCGGGCGTCAGGTCGATGAAGCGATGGCGCGCGCGCAGTTGGCCCATCCGGGCGACGGCGTCTCGGCACTCATCATGGTGGCCGGTTCGAGCGACACCCCCGTGGCGGAGCGGAATCGCGCCATCTGGGCGTTGGGGCAGCTGGGCGCCGACGCCGCGCTTCCCTTGCTGCGATCCCTGGCCGGCGACGCCGCCTGCAACCACGCCACCGCCGTGTGCCAGCACGAAGTGGGAAAGGCGCTGGCACTCTGCGCTGGGCAGTTCAATGTCGGTGCACTGGTGTGGCGTCATGGGGAACTGGCGGAGGCGGGACGGGGTCCCGTGCCGCAGGGAATCTAGCGGTGGGCCGCAAACGTGCCGGGATTCGCCGGTCTCCTGGCGGCTTGAACGCGCGGCCGAGTCGCTCGCGGTCACCATGACCGCCTGCGTGCAGGCGAGATAGGCGCACGCTGCGCCAAGCCAAAGGAGCAGCGATGAGAAATATCCGACGCAGCATCTGGGGATTGGGGATTGCCAGCCTGTGCGCGCATTGTGTGGGCTGCAGCAGCGACGATACTACCGCTCCGCCCAACAGCGATCCCATCATCACCGCGGTTCGGTTCTTTCCGGCCCAAGTGACACCTGCGGATTCGTTCGCCGTTTTCTGCACGGCGCATGAGCCGGACGGAGACGCGCTCCTGTACGACTGGTCTTGCACTTCCGGGAGGATTCAAGGCAGCAACGGCCTTCAGCCACTTCATCTCAACAACACCACGGAGAATGTCAGGGTGTTCTACACGAGTGACGACCCGAACGGCCCCACCTCCATCAGGGTCGATGTGGTTGCTCGAGATGGCAGAGGGTGCAGTGCATCCGCATTCCTGATGGTGGACGTGACGCGCTAGAGTGCGCGACGCGGCGGACTCCGGCCAACTCGGCTGCCCGTGGCTCCGCCTAGGTCCGCCCCTGCCGAACGATCGCCTCGCGCACCGCCTGGGCCACCGCGATGGCGGCGCGGCCGGCGGCGGCCGGGACGGAGGGAGGCCGGTCGCCGCGCGCGGCGGCGACAAACGCGCGGATCTCTTCCAGCAGCGGGTCGCTGGCATCGTGGCGCACCACCTGGGGCACCGGGGTCATGGGCAGGGCGCCGTCGGGGCCGCGGGTGACCAGGATGTTCTCGCGCGTGGCGCAGTCGGCCGCCACGTAGCCGCCGTCGCTGAAGACGCGCACCTTGCGCATGTCCTTGAGCGAGACGCGGCTGGCCGTGAGGTTGGCCGTCGCGCCGCCGGCGAATTCGAGGCGGGCGTTGGCGATGTCCACGTGCTGCGTCAGCACGCTGGTGCCCGAGGCGCGCACCTCGAGCACCGCGGCGTCCACCAGGTACAGGGCGATGTCGATGTCGTGGATCATGAGGTCCATGACCACGTCGACGTCCGTGGCGCGGGCCTTGAAGCCGCCCAGGCGATGCGACTCGATGAAGCGGGGGCGCGGGGCGTGTTCCTTCAGGAAGGCCACGGCGGGGTTGAAGCGCTCCAGAAAGCCGGGCTGCAGGATCAGGCCGCGGGCGCTGGCCAGCGACTCCAGCTTGGCGGCCTGGCCGACATCACCGGTCACGGGCTTTTCCAGCAGCACGTGGGCGCCCCGCTCGAGAAGGGCGCAGGTGACGCCGAAATGGGCCCCGTTGGGGACCACGACCGAGGCCGCGTCCAGGCGGCCGGGGACCTCGGTGACCGTGGCGCAGGCCAGGGGGGCTCCCGTCTCGGCGGCCACGGCGCCGGCCCGCACGGGGTCCGTGTCGATGACCGCCACCAGCTCGACGCCCGGCAGGGCGGCATACTTCTGGGCGTGGAACCGGCCCAGGTAGCCGGCGCCGCAGACGGCCACGCGCAGGGGTGCAGGGGAGTTCGCCATGGCCGGAGGTTAGCCTGTCGCGGGCCCGCAGGCCACAGGAACCTTTTGTTGAGTGAACCGGTCCCGGTTTGGTAGGCTGCCCCCTTACGGGCTGATCCCGGCTCGCGCGTGAACCAGACGCGGGCTATTATCGGTCCGAAGACAACCGGATCCCTGGAGGCCTCGCCCGCCTTCGGGGCAGGGCGTTGGTGGCGGGAGGGGCAGGAAATAAGCCATGAGCCAGGCGATCAACCTGGGCGATATGAATTTCCGGATCCTGGTCGAGACGATCAGCGACATCATTCTGATCGCGGACCTCGAGGGCCGGTTGATCTACGCGAACCCGGCAACAACCGCGATCCTGGGCTATGAGAGCCGCGAGTTGGACGGCATGGCCATCCTGGACATGCACCCGGCGCCCGTGCGGGAGGAGGCGACGCGGATCCTGGCGGAGATGTTCGCCGGTACACGCACGGTGTGCCCGCTGCCGCTGCAGCGGAAGGACGGCTCGCTGGTGCCGGTGGAGACCCGCATCTGGAAGGGCCGCTGGAACGGTGCCGACTGCATTTTCGGCTTCTGCAAGGACCTAACGCGTGAGCAGGAGGCGCTGCAGAAATTCGACCGCTTCTTCCGCATGAACCCCGCGCTGATGGCCGTCAACAGGGTGCCCGAGCGCACCTTCCACGACGTCAACGATGCCTTCCTGCGCGCGCTGGGCTACGCCGCCGATGAGGTGATCGGCAAATCGGCCGCGGATCTGGGCCTGTTCGTCGATCAGGCCGAGCAGGATCGCCTCTCCGAGCACCTGCGCGAGCATGGCTCGGTCCGCGAGATCGAATTGCAGGTCCGCGCGAAGGATGGTCGCGTCCTGGACGGCCTGTTCTCCGGCGACCTGATCCACAGCCAGGGCACCGTCTGGTTCCTGACGGTGATGATCGACATCACCGAGCGGCAGCGGACGGTGCGCGAGCTACGAGCGGCCCTGGCGGAGATCCGCGAACTGCAGAGGATCCTGCCGATCTGCTCGGGCTGCAAGAAGATCCGCGATGACGACGGATACTGGCAGCAGGTGGACACCTACCTGACCACGCACACGGGGGCCCAGTTCTCGCACGGGATGTGTCCCGACTGCATGGATCGGTTGTATCCGGAGTACCGGAAGAGCCGCGAATGAGAAGGGCGGCGCAGTTGACGCTGGTGCTGGGGGCGCTGACTTGCGTCACCGCGCTGGCGGAGCCGCCGCCGCCGGATGTGCCGCCCTCGTCCCGCAACATGGCCGCCCGCCGGGCCACCTCGCGCCTGCCGCTGACCGTGTGTGACCCGGGCCACGGGCGCGAGTCGATGCTGTGCGGCACGCTGGAGGTCCTGGAGAACCGGGAGCTGGGTCGCGGCCGGCGCCTGTCGCTGTGGGTGGTGGTGGTGCCGTCGCTGGCCGAGGTGCCGCGGCCGGATCCCGTCTTCTTCATCGCCGGGGGGCCGGGCGGCTCGGCCACCGAGGCCGCCTCGTGGTTCGCCACCGAGCTGCCGCTGCGGCTGGAGCGCGATATCGTGCTGGTGGACCTGCGCGGCACCGGCGGCTCCAACCCGCTGCCCTGCGACCTGGTCGGTGACCGCTCCGCACTGCAGAACCACCTGCGCGAGATGTACCCGCCCGACCTGGTGCGCGAGTGCCGCGAGCGTCTGGAGGAGCGTGCCGACCTGACCCAGTACCACACGCCGGCCGCCATCGCCGACCTGGACGAGGTGCGCGCCTGGCTGGGCTACGAGCGCATCAACCTGCTGGCGCTCAGCTACGGCGGCCGCGCCGCCTACGCCTACGCACGCGCGTACCCCGAGCGTGTCCGCGCGCTGGCGCTGGTGGGGCCGGCCGACCTCGAGGCACGCCTGCCCCAGTACCATGCCCCGCTGGCCGAGCGTGCGCTGCTGGCCCTCTGCGCCGATTGCGCCGCGGACACCGTCTGCAGCACCGTGTTCCCCGGCCTGGAGGCGTCGCTGCGCAGGCTGGTGGCCGACCTGCGCGCAGCGCCGGCCACCTTCCTGCACCGGCACCCCGACCTGGAGGAGCCGGCGATGGTGACCATCACCGCCGAGAGCTTCGTCGAGGCCCTGCGCGCGGCCCTGTACGGCGAGTGGACGCGCCGCGAGGTGCCATGGATCATCCACAGCGCGGCGGCCGGCGACTTCGACCCCTTCCTGGAGATGGCGCTGCCGGCGCGGCTGGAGCCGACCGGGACGTTTGCCGAGGGCGCCTATCTCTCGTACACCGGCGCCGAGGACGCGCCGTTCATCGACCCGGCCGAGGCCGACGCGCTGGCCCAGGGCACCCTGCTGGGCACCTACCGCGTGGACCAGCAGCAGCGCGCCGCCGCCCTGTGGCCCCGGGGCCAGCTGCCCGAAGGCTGGTTCGACCCGGTGGTGGTGGCGGCGCCGACCCTGATCGTCCAAGGCGAACTGGACCCCGTGACGGGCGTGCCGCACGTGGCGGACCGGTTCTCCCGCGTGCGCGAGGTCATCGTCCCGGGCGGCGGCCACGTCTTCGACGGCCTGGCGCACATCGAGTGCATTGACGACATGCTGGTGAGGTTCCTGGACACTGCCGACCCCGAGGCGCTGGACACCGGCTGCGTGGCCTCGATGCGGCACCAGGGGTTCAAGCTGGGGCCGGAGTACCACGAGTAGGGGCCCGCACGGGGGGCGTCGCGCTATCACATTTTGGGGGCGCGGGAGCTGGCGCAGGCGTTTTCCGCGAGCTGGTTGACGGGTCAACGATCGGGTGGCCGCGCCGGGCTCGCCGGCGCCCGGGATTCGCCATGGCGATGGTTGACCGGTCAACCAACGCGGCCAGCGACCCTGACGACAGCAAACCTCATAACAGCGGCCCTGATAGCAGCGGCCCTGATAGCAGCGGTTCTGATAGCAGCGGCCCCAGCCACGGCGTCCCCAGCCACAGCAGCCCCCGACCCCGCCCTTGACCAATCCCCGGGCCTGGGCCACAATCGGCTCCAGCCCCGCCCGCCTGCGACCCCAACGCCACCTTCCGGCGCGGTTGCGGCAGGGTCGGGGACGGGCCAGGGAGGGCCCGCCCATGCGCCAATGCCGCCTTGCCCGCTGCGCCGTCGTGCTCGCCTTTTTCGCCGCCACGGTGGCCGCCACCGCGACCATCACGCCCGCGGTGGCCCAGACGCCCACCCCCGAGATGCTCGACGAGGCCGCCCGCCGCACCGGACTGAGCAAGGAAGAGCTCCTGCGCCGGTACGCCGCCTCGGGCGGCGCCCAGCAGCCGGGGGCCGAGCCCACGGCCGAACCGGCCACCGAGCCGGGCCGCACCTCCCTGGAGGGCATCGACGACACCAACACCGGCGGGTTCTGGCGCGACACCGACGTGCAGGTGACGCTGCCGCTGGCCACGGTCGAGGCGCTCAAGGAGGGCGCGCAGGCCGCGGCCGACAGCTCGCTGACCGGCGAGAACGCCACCTTCGGGGCCAGCTTCTTCCATCTGGATGCGGGCGTGTTCCAGCCGCCCAGCTTCGGGCCGGTGCCGGCGGACTACCGGCTGGGCGTGGGCGACGAACTGGCGATCCATGCCTGGGGCGAGGTCGACTTCCAGCTGACGCGCGTGGTGGACCGGGACGGCTCGGTGATCCTGCCGCGTTCGGGCAAGGTCGTGTGCGCGGGCCGGACGCTGGGTGAGGTGGAGGCGTCCATCCGCGAGCAGCTGGCGCGCAGCCACGCGAGCATCGCCGGCCAGGGTGAAGGCGCCACGCAGGTCGAGGTGACGCTGGGGCAGCTGAGGCCGATCCGCATCTACGTGATCGGGGAGGCGACGCGGCCGGGTTCGTACCAGCTGAGCTCGGCCTCGACGGTGTTGACGGCGCTGTACGCGGCGGGCGGGCCGGCCGAGACCGGCAGCTACCGCGACATCCGCCTGATGCGCGGCAGCCAGGTCATCGCCACGCTGGACCTGTACGACTACCTGGCGCGCGGGGTGCGCACGGGCGACCGGCTGCTGCAGGAGGGCGACACGGTGTTCATCCCCGATCGCCTGCGCCGCGTGCAGGTGACCGGCCCGGTGCGTCGGCCCATGTTCTACGAGATGAAGCCGGGCGAGAGCCTGCCCGACCTGCTGGAATACGCCGGCGGGCTGACGCCGCAGGCGGTGCCCGACCTGGTGCACATCCGCCGCGTGCTGCCGGCCCGGGAGCGCAAGGCGGGGCAGCCGGACCACGTGTTCCTGGACATCGCGCTGAAGGACGGCAAGCCGGCGCCGGGCAGCCCCGCCGGCGAGCTGATGGATGGCGACCATGTGGTGGTCGATGCCATCGGCGAGCGGCTGGACCGCTACGTGGACGTGCGCGGCAGCGTGAAGGTGCCCGGTCGCTACGAATACCGCGACGGCCTGACCGTGAAGGACCTGCTGGCGATGGCCGGCGGCCTGTGGCCCGACGCGATGACCGACCAGGCGGTGATTGACCGCACCAGTGCGAGCGGCGACCTGTTCTCGGTGACGATCCCCCTGTCCGCCACGCTGAACGGCACGGCCGAGCCGGTGGCGCTGCAGTCGCGCGACGCCTTGCACGTGTTCGCGCGCTGGGAGTTGCAGCGGCGGCCGCAGGTGTTCATCACGGGCGAGGTGTACGACCCCGTCTCGCCCCTGTGGCGCGAGGGGATGACCCTGCGCGAGCTGGTCCTGAAGGCCGGCGGCCTGAGGGACAGCGCCAACCTGCTGCAGGCCGAGGTGTCGCGCCTGCTTGTCGATGCGGTCACCAGCACGGATATCACCCGGCGGCCGGAGCAGACGGTGGCGGTGCTGCGCGTGCCGCTGGGCGCGGACTTCCTGGAGCGCGACGACGGGTTCCAGCTGAAGCCGTACGACCGCGTGGCGATCCGGCGCCTGCCGTGGTGGGAGCTGCAGCAGACCGTGGTCATCCGCGGCGAGGTGTTCTTTCCCGGCCAGTTCAGCCTGGAGCGCAAGGACGAGCGCCTGAGCGCCCTGGTGCAGCGCGCCGGCGGCCTGCGCCCGGACGCGTACCTGGAGGGCGCGCGCGTGCAGCGCGCGCAGGACGGCGTCGGCAACGTGGCCATCGACCTGGCAAAGGCGCTGCAGGAGCCGGGCAGCGAGCACGACATCATCCTGCTGAACGGCGACGAGGTGATCATCCCCGACCGCATGTTCACCGTGAAGGTGGTGGGCGAGGTTGGCTTCCCCACCAGCCTGGTCTGGGAAGAGGGCAAGAAGATCAACTGGTACGTGGACCGCGCCGGCGGCTTCCTGGAGAAGGCCGACAAGGGCAAGTCGCGCGTGGTGTGGCCCAACGGCATGTCGCTGCCGAACAAGGGCGGCTCGAAGGTGATCGCCGGCTCGACGATCATCGTGCCGCGGAAGGCGCCGCCGGAGGGAGAGAGCACGCTGGCGAAGTTGAAGGAGATCAGCGGGATTTTGGCGGGGTTGGCTACGGTTTGGTTGGTGATTGATCGGACGAACTAGGGGGGCGGCGGGTCCAGTCGCTGACCAGGCAAGGCCCCACGGTCGTCAGAAATCGCTCCAGGCTCAGCAGGAATTTGTTTCCGTACGATGAATTGAATCATGCAAGCACTGCGGACTGCATCGTCAGCTTCTCCCATCCTCGCGGGCAAGCGATGGGCGACGAACGCGCCGCAATGAACGTCAGGTATGCGGCCACCTCGGCGGCCAGCACACCGGGGCGGCCGACCAGCGTCAAGAGCACATGATGCCACCACGAGGCCGGTAGCGCGTGATCTCTACTGAACGCATCCTTTCAGTAGCCATGGTGATTACTTCCAAAGCCGCGAGCGCGGGCTGCTCCACGGCTGGCACCGCTGATAGATGCGAAAATCCAGCTAAATGATCCCGGCTTCGCTCAGGATGGGGGAATGCCAAACCGTCGTCCTGCCTTCGGACGAACGCGTCGGCGAACATCCACAGGATTACGTAGTATCCCCGGTACCAGCAGCTACAGGCGACCGCGCCGACAGGCCGCAACAGCTGTCGATATGGATGCGTGACCTGCCCACGGTGAAGTACGAACCTTAGGCGGCTGCGATCGGCTCGGGCGCGTTGCCGCCCGCGTCTGTGCATACGGCAGAGCCAACGCCAATGGCGCCGGTGACATACTTCAAGTCGACGCTGCACTTCGCGCAGGCGGGGATCCTGGGGTGATGCACGCAAGATTGGCGATTGCGCGGTTCCGCTGATACCGCTGCGCGCTTCTGCAGGATCTTGCCGCTTTGTCATCGCGATGGATGCGGGTTGTGGTGATCTCAGCGTCTCCGCCAGTCGATCGCATTGCCAGCAAGTCATCCATGAACAAGCAGATGTGGCACGCTTCGCGGATGCTACGCACGATGTAGGTCCACGGCGACAATTAACTCACTATCTTGCCTCCTCCGTCCGTGTGCAATTGCTTATCAACGATCGTAGACTCCGCGCGTTCTTGCGGCTGTGAAAATCAGCTTCGACAGTGGCACGCGCGCTTCGGCCGAGTGACTCAACATCCACTTCACCGCGCGCCAGTCGCGCGAGTAATGCCACGAGCGCTGGTACGTCCCCTGGCGGCAAGAGAAGTCCGTTGTCGCCGTCCGTCACAAGCTCACGGATCCCAGAGATGTCGCTCGTGACAACCACCTTCTGCATTGACATCGCTTCCATCAGGGACACCGGAATTCCGTCCATGTCGCCGCCGGGCGCTTCTATGCAGGGCAGGACGAAGGCCGTCGCGTCAGAGAGTGCTTCACGGACTTCGGCAGATGTTCGGGCGCCGGCGAACTTCACACGGTCAGCGACGTCGAGCTCGGCGACGAGCGATTCCAATTCATGCCGCTGTGTGCCATCGCCGATGATCAAGCACGGCAGATCAATGCCCATATCGCGGAGCCCGGCCATGGCCCGGACTAACAGATCGAATCCCTTCTTGGGTACGAGTCGCCCGACTGCAACTAGCGGCCCGGTGCCGACCTTGACGGGGGCGAAGTTTGTGGTGTCGACGCCGCAGTGTACGACGTGCACAAGGTCGTGGCGCGAGGATGGAAGCTTCTGTAGGTGGTACCTACGGTTGCGCTGCGATATCGTGACGCAAAAGTCGACTGCCCCGACTAGGCGGTCGAGGCTGGCACGGTCACGGCAGTAGATGTCAAAAGCGTGGGAAGTGAAGCTGGCTGACGCCGGAACGAGCCGCCCGATAAAGGCAGCTCCGGCCGCTGGCAGGTTTGCAAAGTGGGCGTGCACGTGACAAGGACCCCATCCGCGCAGGTCGCGTGCGATGCGGCAGAGTTTTGGCAGCAGGTACAGGGCCTTGGCGGCGCCGGCGATCCCGGCCGGGCAGACGCGAAGCAGTAGCCCACACGCAGCAATGAACCGCGCGGGGGATCGCGTGAGCTCTGCTGCCGCCGCGGCAAGATTCGCTCCCGAGACCGCGAAGCCGAAGCGACGCACATGATTGATGATGCCCCCGTCGGGAACGCCAGCCACTACCCAGGTGGTATCTTGGGGCCCGCGCAGCGGGTAGACCCGAAGATCGATGCCGTCCTCAAGCATAGCCAACATCTCTTCGCGAATAAACGTCTCGGTGACGGTCGGATACCGGGACAGGATGTAGGCGATGCGCACGCTCACGCTCCTAGGCCCTGACGAATGTGGCACACAATGGTCTTCGCGTTGGCGGCCCAGGTGTGGTTCGCGGCGGTCCGGCGCGCCAGTTCCCCCAGGAGCTGTCGGCGCGCGGGATCGGAACACAGGTTGAGGCAGCAATTGGCCAGTGCCTGCCTATCGCCGGGCGGCAGCAGGCAGCCATTGCGGCCGTCCTCGAGGATCTCGCCGATCTGGCCGAGATCCGAGGCGACAATCGCGCGTCCGGCGGCCAAGTACTCGAAGAGCTTGAGCGGCGAGAAGTAGAAACGCGGTAGAGAGGGATATGGCGCCAGCAGCACGTCCATTGAATGTAGGAATGCCGGAATTTCGGTGTGTCGCAACGGACCGTGCAAGTGGATGCGCGCGGCGTGCGGCGCACGGCGCTGCGTGGCTGCGACTTCCGGAGCGAGCGGCCCGTCGCCTACGATGTGCAGGTGTGCCTGCGGTGACTGCTCGAGCACGGAGCCGAAGGCATCGATCATGACTTGGATGCCGTGCCAAACCTGCAACGAACCGACGAACCCAAATCGGACCTGCCCGTCGTCCGGGCGTGGGGTCGGGTCGAAGCAATCGAGCGTGACGCCGTTGGGAACGACGACCAGTTTGTCGGCCGGGGCACCGTCGGCCACGAGGATGTTCGCGAGCTGTCGTGAGACGGCGAAGATCCGCAGGGCGGCAGCGCGATTGGCGCGCTCAACCCGGCGAGCGTAGCCGGCGAAGTGTCCGCCGTGGAACTCGACGTGCTCGCCTGGAAACGGCGCGTTCAATTCGTAGAACAGCGGCAGTCGGAGGGCCTGCGCTACTTCGCGACCGTAGCCCATATAGAGCGCGCCGCGGAAATAGACGGCGTCCGGTTGCCACTCGCGCGCGACTGCCTCGGCGCCGCGGCGGAAGCTGCGATCGCGGCTGAGGTGGATGACATCCTTCGCGAGTTGCGGCAACGGCATGCGCACGCGCCGGCCCTGGATGCGGATCGACTGTACGGCCTGGCCCACGCAGCGCGTTTCGACTCCGAACTGCGCTGCAGCGCGGGTGAACTCGTCGACGTGAACGTTTGCACCGGATCCTTCCGCCACCGAGTGCAGGAACAACAGCTTCACTCGAACAGCTCCAGCGTGAAGGTGATCTCCGCCGGGCCGGCGCCTGCCTCTATGAACCAGGGCCGAACCAAGCCGCCTGGCCCCCGAAACGGCTCCCCGCGGGCCAGGGTCGGGGCCGCACCAGCAAAGCGTAGGGCCGCCAGCGGCGATTCGCCTGCGCGGCCGACCGTCCAGGTCCCGGGTGCGGCGGAATGCAAAGCCAGTGCCGCAGGGACGGCCCAATGGAAGATATGACGGACCGGCGCGGCGGCCGGGAACACGGCCGTGTCGGTCACGGCCAGCGTCTTGCCGTCGACGCGGACCAGGCGATCCAAGCGCGCGGTGCCGGCGGAGACCCGCGCACGCACGCCGTCACCGTCCCGCCGCAGCGAACCGCGCTGGAAATGAGGCAGCCCGGTGCCGTCCGGCCCGACCAGCAGCGGCCCGAATACGTTGGCGCGCAGGCCGTCGTGACCGTGCATCTTCCCGTAGCGCGAGGGGTGCGGGCCGCCCGGCGCCGTGAACAGGACGCCGCGGGGACCGCCAATGTGGCAAAACGTCAGGCCCACATCGGAAAGGAACATCTCCTCACCGGCGGCCAGGGCGACCAGCCACGGTCCGGCGCGGTGCAGCCAGATCCCTGAATCCGCGAGTAGTCCCGCGGCTGGCCCCGGAGCCGGCCGGCGCGGCGGACGCAGGGAGGCGATGGTGCGGGCGTCATGAAGGGCCAGCAGCCGCCAGGCCAGGTCGAAGGCATTGTAGACGGTCACGTGGTGGTAGTCGTAGTGCGAGCCGCGCCGTTCGCCGGCGGGGTCGGTCCCAACCAGGGCCAGCAGCCCGTCCGGCCGCTCCGGCCATACCTGGCCCTGAATGCGGGCCAACGCCTCGGCGCAGGCGCCGCGGGCGTCCGCGCGCTCGTGCCAGGCGGCCATGACCGCGAGCACGTAGCGCAGGCAGCCCTCGCCGAAGAGTTGGTACTGGCCGCGGCCGCGGTAGTTGGCGCGGCCGCAGGCGTCGACGTGCCCGAGGAGGAAGCCGACGCCGTCGTGGAGGCGCCGCTCGTCCAGTGACGAAAGGTCGCCCGTGGCAACGAATCGTCGCAGCATGAGCGCCAGCACGTAAGCGTGGTACTGCAGTGGACGCGAACGGCCGGGGAACTCGTCGATGCCGCCGTCGCGACGGAAGAGCCGCTGCCATAGCAGCACCTCGGGTCCCAGTCGCCAGCTTCTATTGCGTAGGCCCAGGCGCCGCCGCAGTGTGCTGTTGACCTGGCGCATGGTCAGCCAGTTGCCTGCCCAGGTGCCGTTTTCGTGCGCAAGGCCGTCCAGGCTCGGGTCCGCCAGTAGGCGCCGCAGCTCGCTGCTTGCCGGCAGCAAGGCCACGTTGAGCCAAGCAAAATTGTTGAAGTCCCAGTGGATCGAGTTCGGCTCGAAAGGTCGATAGCGGCCGGCCTGGTGGCGCGCCAGCAATGCGGCCATCCGCGCCGCGTTGTCCCCGTAGCCCGCCTCGCCGGTCAATTCGTGCAGGAGGGCGGCCGCGAGCACCAGGTGGCTGAGCGCATAGTGCTGGGTCACGCACTGTCCGAGGTCGGGGTCGTAAATGCCGGCACCATGCCAGTCGAGTTCCGCCTGCGGACCGTGGTCGCGCCAGTAGCCGCGCAGGGTCGCATAGCGAGCGCGCAGCCCTTCGATGTCGTCAGGCGCCATGGGCGGCCTCCCGTGCCGGCCGCGCGGCAGTCAGCATCCCGAAGCAGGCGGCGATGGCGAACAAGAGGAGCGACGCGAAATAGGTCCAGTGGTTGCTGAAGAAGGAAATGAACAGGCACCAGCCAGCCACCCCGTATGCAGGAGCCAGCCAAATGCGTCCCTTGCAGATGATCTCGAGGTACAACCAGGCCACGCCCATGCCGATCAGCGCCGAGGCGAGCAGAGCCACCGAGACCCCGCCATCACTCACGTACGGGCGCAAGTAGGTGTGCGTGTTCCCGAAGAGAGGCGCGTAATAGTAGCGCCCGTGGTGCGACTCGATCTCGTGCGAGCCCTGAGCGCGTATCCAGAGGTAGCGCAGCGGCCGCAGTGTCTGCTTGCCGTCGGTGCGGTACTCGAGGTCATCGGCCAGCACCTGCAGGTTGGCGAATCCCGCGGCCAAATATTGGTAGGGATTGCCCAGCGGGGCCAGCACGGCGGGAAGGCGAATATGGCCGTCGCGGACATAGAAACGATGGTCGCCATGGTAGTACGGCGAGGTTACGCGGGCATACGCTACGAAGAAGAGTAGCACCGTCAACGCGGCCAGAGCGACGCTGCGGAAACGCACCCGCCCATCCCAGAGCGTGGCCACTGCGGCGGCCATGACCACGGCCTTCACCAGTGCCTGCTTTTGGTTGGCAAGCACCAGGCTGACGACGGCGGCCAACCCCAGCACGACTGCCAGCTTGTCGACACGTCCGTTCTGTGCGCGGTGTCTCAGCACGAGCAACCCGGGCACCAAAGTGTTGAACAAGTAAAGCGCGCCCCAGCCGGAGAGCGAGAATTCCTCGCGCACCTCCAAGGGGTTGACCAAGAAGCCGATCAAACCGAACTGGCTGATGACGGACATGGTCTGCACCACGGTGGCCGCCAGGCCGCCGGCCGTGGCGATAACGCAGGCGGCGGTCAGGGCGCCCGGGCGCAGGCGAGAGGTCAAGGCGCGGTCGTCCAGCGGGCGAAGCCGCGGCGCCACTGCCGTGATGACTATTGCATAACCCACGCAGAAGCAGAGGAACCCGCCGTAGACCGCCAGCGCGATCGAGGGGCGCATGAGTTCGTAATCGACCAGGCCGAGGTGCCTAAGCGCCAGCGGCCCCAGCCAGCAGACGGTGAAGAGGCCGAGCGGCGTGTACGAACGGCCGGTCAGGCGACGGTCCGCCACCAGCACGAGCGCGATCAGCGCCAGGTCCGCCAACCAGATCAAAACAGCCTGCCCTTGCGGTATACACGCCCGGCGAACCTGCGCAACTTCCGGAGGTCGCCCATCTTCTGCGCGAAGTGCACGAGGTGGCCGAGCTCCTCGATGTTGGCGCCCACCGACTGCACGCCGAGCCCAAGGCGAATCAGCCGCTGCTGGCTCCCAGGCGGTTCCCGGAATCGGATCGCGGCAGGGCGGGGCTCGAGCCCGACCAGGGCGGGCAGTGCGGCCACATCGCGCCCCAGTTGCCTAGCGAGCCCGCGGAGGTGCGACACGCCGGCGGGACGAATGCCGATCAGCCGACACATCTCGAGGTCGGTGGCCAACGCATCATCGCCAAGGATGGTCAGACCCAAATCGACCGGCTCGCCGTGGATGGGGCCGTTGCCCTGCATGGCGGGGCGGCCGTCAAGCAGGCAGAGGTCCGGCGGGCGCGTATTGTGGATGTCGGCCAGCACCGCGTCGAGGTAGGGGTGGTAGCGCTTCTTCTCGCCCTGCGGCAGTAGCCCGAAGCAATTCTTGATGGTCCCGGTCACCCGCGTGATATTGTGCGTCTTGATCTTCGAGAGGCTGATGAAGAAATCGGCCTCGGCTACCGAGCGGGCTAGCGGCAGCTCTGGGAAGAACGACCCATTGCAAGGCATGAGCACGGTCTCGTCGCGCGAAAGATCCACGAGCGTGAAGTCCTCGCGTTCGGCCGCCTCGGGCAGCGCCTGGTGCCGGAACTTGTCGTGGGCGAAACCGTAACCAGTGCTGTCGCTGTCGCCCGCCAGGATGCGCAGGCCCGGCGCGCAATCGCGCAGCGCGTGAACGAGATCGACCAGCGAGGCGGTGCTCGTGCACACGCCAGACGCGGAGTCGTAGCGCTGGGCGGCGCAGAGGTTCAGCTTGACGAAGGCGGTGCGGCTGGCCGCCAGCTTTTTCAGAACGCCGAGATTGGAGAATAGGGCTCGGGCCTGATCTCCGCGAGGAATGGTGCCGTGTACATAGGCCACGCGGCCGTTGCTCATGACTTCCGCTCCCGTCGCGCCAGTATGTAGTAGGCGCTGGCGTAGTTGAAGGCCACCGGGATGTCCCGGACCGTGGAGATGGCACCTTCCACATTATGAGCGAAGATGCCGCCGTGCGCCGGTGACGCGGGATCGAGGTCCATTTGCGCCTCACACCACCCCAGGGCACGCGACACAGTTGCCGAGATGCGATCCGCCAGTTCCGGTACCAATGGCGCCGCGCGCTGTAGGTGGCAAGCGATGGCTGGCGTCCCCTTGTTGCAGGGCCCGGTAGAGGGCCGGTCCAGTAGATAGGGCCAGGCGCCGTCCGGGCGCTGGTGGTCGAGAAGGCCGATCACCAGTTCGCGCACGCGCGGAAGCAGCCAGTCCTGGCCGGAGGCGACCAGCGGGACCCAACCTTCGAGGACCCATGCCATGCCGCGTGCGAACACGGTGCGCGTATGGCGACCGTTGGATCTCCAGATCTTCAGGTAGAACGGCCCGTCGGTGGCGAAGCGGGCGATGGTGTCGCGGGCCAGGGCGACGGCGCGCTCCTCGTATTCCGGGATGCCGGTGCGGTGCGCGAGCGCGAGGAAGAAGGCCGGCGTCCAGGCTGCGTCGATGTAGTGCCAGGTGTCATCCCATTCGCCCGTCACCGCGTTCCAGCCGACGCGCAGCCGGTCACCGACGACGCCCCGTCGCCAGATCCAGTCGGCCAGGAGCACTGCGCGGTCCAGCCACATCTCGTGCCCGGTTCGCCGGTGTGCCGCTAGCAGCCCGTGCAGCCCGAGGAAGGCTGCGTCATTCGGCGCGTGCCAGGCCTGGATGCCGCCGGCGTGCCTGCGGTCCGGGTCCCACCGCACGAAGTACGAGCCGCGCGCCGGCCCGGTGGATGTGTCCTGGCGGCCGAGGAGTCCGGACTCGAGGCCGGCCAGCTCGTTCTCTAGTTCGACCGCTGGCGCCAGCTCGTCGTGCAGTAAGGCCAGCGCCTCGTAGACGATGCCCGTTGTCCAATACCAGGACCACAGGCGCACGCAGCCTCGCTGCTGGTCCCATGCCGTCAGCGAGGACAGTCCGGGCCCGAACGGATCGCGGCTCAGGCTGGCCTGTAGAAAGCGAACAGAAGCTTCCAAGTGACGGTCGCTCAGGACTGGCCCGACGGCGGCAAGGCTGCCCCAGCCTAGACCGGGCTGTGGCGCTGCGAAGATGTGCACGGCGTCCGGGTCGCAGCGTACGGGCAACGATACGACGTTCTCGCCCGGGAGCACGAGGACGCCTGGAGCCAGGGCCACCATCAGGCGATCGCCGTCCCGGCAGACGTCCAGCAGGCCCGCAGGTCTCCCGTTGACGTGGAGGTCCGCGGGCGCGCGCCTGGCGCCGATAAGTTCCAGCGACGGCGTGGGCCTGCCTGCCACCGGGAGCTCGCTGCACGGATAGTACAGGTCGCGCGCCTGGGCGCCGGTGACATGAATGCGAATCCAGCGTTTGCCTCGTTCACGCATCCCGTGACTCATGGGGCGGCCGCCTTCTCGGCGCCGATCAGCCCAATGCGCGTGATCTGTCGCCACGCGACAAACGCCAGTCCCACGATCAGCAGCCCCTGCGCGACCCATGCAAACCACGGCGCGATGCGATCCAGGCGCAAGGCGCCGACGATCGCCAGCCACAGCGCGGCCGGCAGCAGGCTGGTGGCAAGGTCCGCAACGCCTGGGCGCAGGCCCGCCACGCGCCACAGCGACCACCAGAGGTATCCCGTGGCGGTGAGGAATGCCAACAGGCTGCCGATGATCGCCCCGACCAGGCCGAATGGCGGGATGAGTAGGAGGTTGACCAACACGTTCATCGCGAATGCCAGTGCCAGGGCGTCTCGGGTCTCGACGGTGCGCTCGTGAACGCCGATCAGCAGCAGGGACGCCGGAATGCTCACTACTCGCACCAGCAATACAACCAGCAGCAACTGGAAAGGCCAGACGCTGGCGGCGTACGTCTCTCCGTAGAGCAGGGGGATCACGATGATGCCGATTGCGCCGACCGCCACGACGAATAGCGCACCGAGGGAGGAGAATAGGCGGAACAGGTGCTTGTGGAGGCGCGGTAGGCCGGGATCGCCCGCGCGCGTGTGCGCTGCGAGATGGCTGTAGAGGACCTGTTCGGGGATGCTGAATAGCACCCGCCCGGCGCCGGCAAGGTTGGCGGCGATGAAGTAGATTGCCAAGTCACCCGGCGAACTTAGGACGCCGATCATGATGCGGTCGGTCCAGGTCAGCAGCAGGAAGATGGAGCTATTGAGCACCAGCGGCAGACCGAAGGCAAGCAGGCGTCGCACGGTGACCGGCACTTCCGGAGCCCCGGCAGGCACCGTGGGCAGGCGCAGGCAGGCCCAGGCCGGAGGCAGGAGCAGCAAATAGGCGAGGGCCAGGCGCAGCGGCAGCCCGCTCGGGCCGCAGGGCCAGATCTGCAACGATGTGTAGGCGGCTAGGATGGCCAGCGATTCGAGGACAAGCAGCCCACCCTCAAGTGCCCAGGCCATGCGTCCTCGGGCGACAGCCGGCGCGAACAAAAAGAGGGACTTGGCGACGATCCAGGCCAGGACCCAGAGGAAGGCCCTGCTGGGCAGCGCTCCGTGGTAGAGCACGTCCAGCAGCCAGGGCATGAGCGCGGTGCCGACAACCAAGACGCCACCGGTCATGAGCAGGCGGGCTCGCAAGCCCGAGGCTAGGGCCTGGCGACGCTCTGCGTTCGCGGCAGCCGCCGCGACGAAACGCGTTGTCGCGAGGTTGGTGCCGCCGTCGGCCAGCATGGTCCCGATCTGGACTACGGCCAGCACCAGTGCGAATACGCCGAGGGCAGCCTGGTCCAGCGAACGCGCCAGCACTGCCGTCGCCGCCAGGCCTAGCATGGCCACGGCCCCGGTCGTCGCGGCTTTGATTCCGCCGCTGCGCAGCAGCGTGGCTCCGTGCCCTACCAAGCTCAGCGCCCCATTCCGGTAGTGCCCGGGGCGGTGAACGAGGACCAGAACTGGCGCCGGCCATCCCAGGCCAGGACCAGGGCCAGGCCCACCAGCAGCGAGATGGTGAAGGTGGCGATGACGATCATTGCCCGGCGCGGCGAGTGGCGCTCGGCCGGTGCCAGGGCGCGGTCAAGCACGTTGATGACCGGGACGTCCTTGTACTCGTCAATACGTGCGATCTCCAGCTCGCGCGCCAGGGTGAGCGCCAGCTCTTCGTCGAGTCGTACGCGCCGGCTGATGCGCTCAAACTCGAGCACGAGCTGCGGGCTACCGATGTAGTTGCGGTTCTTCACGCGGAAGGAGGTCAACTCCTCCTCGTCCGCCTCGAGCTGCCTGAGGACCTCGCGCCGCCGTTCTTCGATGAATACACGCTTCTCGCGCGCATTCTTGCGGCCGATTTCCTGGTTGAGTCGATCAAGTTCGCTCGCCATGCGGTTGGCGATGCCCGCCGCCACGAGCGGGTCCCGGTCGAAGACGACGACCTTCACCGACGAGTTCTTCGGGTTGAGAACCACGCGGGATCTCGCCATCTGAAACAGCTTGGTACCCTTCTCCAGTCGCTGTGCTTCCGTGGCACCGTCAACGCCGAGCCAGTCGAGGTAGACTGCTGACGTGCTGTCGCTGGCGGTGACTTTGCTGCGAAGGATTGCATGCGTGAGCGAACGACTCTGGAGGATCTCCGGGAACAGCCGCGAGGGGTCCTCGCCGCCGGTGGAGATTCCGAACTGCCCTGCCAGCCCCGTCAGGTCGCCGAGCGCCGCCGATAGGCTCGAGCCCGTCTGATTGGGCACCAGCAGTACGCTGGCCCGATACAGCGGCGGGATCAGCAGTGCCGCGACCACAGCAAGCACAGTGCTGCCGCCGGTGAGCAGCGCCAGGAAGCGCCGGCGACGCCAGGCTGCACCGCATGCTGCACCGACGATCGTCATCGGGATTTCCATCGATCTTCGCGCTCCGCTCCGGTTCGAGTGTTGGCTCTTCAGTCAGCGGCATCCAGGCGTTCGAGTCGGAAATAGAAGGCCGAGGCCCAGCTCTTGGGCGTAATCGCGCAAAGTCCGAGGTTCAGGCCGTGGATGTACAAGCCCGCGGATCCCTGTAGACGTGGCGGGAAAAGGCGGTAGGGCAGGATATTCTGAGACAGTACGTCGACGGTCCGGAATCCGTGCTGCGCGAACTTGTCCTGCCACTGGCCGAGGCTGTGGAACTGCTCGTGCTCGCTCTGGCGGCCCAGGGCACCCGCGAGCTTGTCGTAGAGCAGGCAGTACAGGCCGTAGCCGTTGGGCACACTGAAGAAGGCCCGCCCGCCGGGGCGGATCACCGCATGCAGCATGGCCAGCACAGCATCGACATCGGGCACGTGTTCGAGCACCTGGTTGGAGACGACGAAGTCAAAGCTGCCGGGCACGAACGTATCGGGGCCCATCTCGAGGACCTCGAAGCGGACGCCGGGATAGCGATTCCGTGCTTGCTCGACCTTGGGGCCGGAAATGTCGATGCCCAGTGTGTCGATGCCGGCCCCGGCGAGCGTGGCGGTCATCCATCCGACGCCGCACCCGAATTCGAGAGCGGACAGCGAGCCCGCCGCCCAGTCGAGCATCCAGCGCCGGTTCTGCTCATACCACGGGAACCCGAACGAGCGGCCGGTGTCGCCGCGGCCTGTCGGGGCCTGTACGTTGCCAGTGTCCATCGAGCGCTTCCCTGCGGCTGGTTCGCAGCGACGCCTTGTTCGCCACGGGGGCGCCGACAGTTCCCTCCGGAGCAATCGGCGGGACCATTTCTCGGTCCTGGAAGCAACTTAGACGGACAACCCACTCAGGTGTCAACAATAGGCTTGATCAGCCGGCATCGACATCGGTTACTGGTGAAATAAATATGTGCAACAATCAAAAATTAGACACATTGGCCAACATTAGCTGGGGTGAGATCACGGTCTTCCCGACATGAGAAACTCTTGCATTGTAGGCCACAGCCCGCTCGACCTAAGCTGATGCGCAGTCACCTTCCCGAACCCGATTGGCGGTTATGCCCATGACCGAGGCAGCTTTCGCGCGACCCCGGTTGCGAACGGCGATCCTTGACTCGGCGCTCTTGGCAGCTGTCGCCTGCCTGCCTGCAGCTGCTCACGCACTTGCCTTCCCTCTGTACCAGTTCGAGCCGATGCGCATTGCGCTTTTCGCGTCGCTCGTGCTGTCGGGGCGCGGCAATGCCAAGGCCATGGCGCTCGCCATGCCGCTACTGGCCTTCATGACCAGCGGCCACCCGGCGCCCCCAAAGCTGTTCCTAATCCAGGCCGAGCTGGTGGCCAACGTGTGGGTGTTACACTGGCTTCTGGCGCGCGGTGAAGGCCGTCCGTGGCGCTTCGCAACGGCGGCTACGGTGTCAGTGGTGGCATCAAAGATCGCCTACTATGGATTGAAGTGGGCACTGCTACGAACCGGCATGCTCGATGGAGCGCTGGTAACCACGGCCTGGACACACCAGGCGGCTGTGCTGCTGCTGGTCGCGTCAACGGGTCAGATCATCTGGTGGGCGCGGCATAGGCTGGCGTGCCAATCGTCAACGCGTGGTCAGCCGTGATCGTTAGGCCAGTCGGAGTGCGCCAATGATGACGGACCTCAGCTCTGGCCAACGCACCGAAGCCAAGCGAACTCGCGAGGCCCACTCGCAGCGGAAGGTCCGGGGCCGCTTACGATATGCTATCGAGCTACCTTCTGACCTGTGAGTCGCGCGAGAGATGCTGTGTCAGTTCAGCAGCTCCGTCGCTCGCATTTGCTCGCGTGCGGGATGTACCAAGCGCACGTCAGTAGGTGCCTTGTGTGTTTACTGTTTGAGCTTCTCCAACTCTCCATACCTTGACTCGGATTGCCATACATGTGCAGCCGTCAGCTGCCGCCGCTGTCTTGCCTCTCGCGAATCAGCCCCACGTTTTCTCTTAGGAACGCGATGTTGCGTCGCAGCACGTTCCCGTCTGTCCTCGAATGAGTCGGCAGATTGACCATCCGCGCGGCAGTGCGCTCCGCAATGGGTGCGGAGCCCGGCACATACCCCCAGCGCTCGAGGTTGCTCTGAACGGGATGTAGCGGCGAATTGAGCCAGTCGCCGATCTCGATGCCGCGGCGTTGAGCTGCTGACATGAATGCCCGCCTGTCGCTGACAAGTAGAGGAAACCGGAGGTACGAATGCGATGCGTTGTCAGGTTCGTAGCAAGGTTCGACGCCCAGTGACAGCAAGCACTGTCGGTATTGGCGCGCCACGGCTATGCGGTGGGTCAATTGGCGGGAAAGGTCCTCGATAGCCCTGAGTCCTAGTTTGGATTGAACGGAGCAGATCTGGCGAAAATAATCCGGTGGTAGCGATGGTGATTCCGTTTCGATCGCAGAGGAAGAGCCGACAGCAAGTCCAAGCCGGGAGAGCGATCGGTACGATTGCATGATCGCCCAATACATGCGCGGTTTGCTGAGGAGCGAATGAGCGACTTGCTGTGCTCGAAGCTGAGCTTGCACTCGTCGCGGAACGCTGGCTGCCTGGTCCTGAAGATCCCGGAGTAGACGCACCGTCGTTTCGGAGCTAGCAAAGGCCATTCCACCAAGGCCAGTCGTTATAGTCTTGTTCCACTGGAACGACACAAATGACGCGCTGCCTGTCGAGCCGTTCGGTCGTCCCTTGTAGGTGCCACCCAGTCCGTGTGCGCAATCCTCAACGACATGCAGGTGGTGTTTCGCGGCAATGTCTACCACGAGGTCCAGGTCGGCAGACAAGCCGAATGTGTTCTGGGCAATGATCGCCCGCGTGTGCGGCGTTATGTGTGCTTCAATCCTGCCGGTGTCCAAAGTCCAAGTACGAGGGTTTATGTCGACGTAGACTGGCTTAGCGCCACAATAGATGATTGCATTGGGAACGACCACGCATGTGTACGCCGGCAGGATGACTTCATCCCCGGGCTTGATGCCAAGTGCCTTCAGGATCGCGTACAGGGCCACGCGCCCTTTCCAGAATGCGATTGCTTCGCCATGGCCGTCTGGGAAGACCCTTGCGGCGAGGGCATTCTCAAACTGTCTGATGCTGTCCATCGTCTTGCCTTCTGGGTCGGAAGAAATGCGCCAGCGACGCCAGCGAGCCGAGACCGTAGGAAATGTGCAGGACTAGAAACGAAAACGCCACAAGCAGAGCAGTACCTGCTCGCCTGTGGCTGGCTAAGTGCTTCATGGTGACTGAAAAGACCGCAACCAGGTAGGCTGCCAATGGCAGGAATGCGATCGACGAATAGATGGCAAGCACTGGCACTGCAGCCAAGTATACGGCGAAGCAAAGCGGGACGAAATGGCGTATGGACAGGCTGCTGAGATTGTTCGTCATGGCAGCAGTCAGCACCACCCACTTGCCGTTCTCCCAGTTGTTGTTCCACAATTGGTGGAAGGTCTCTCTGCAGAAATAGGTGCCGCCGATCTCGGGTAGCAGAAAGATCCGCCCACCGGCGCGGCGTAATCGTCGATTCAGTTCAATGTCTTGATTGCGAATGAGTCGTTCGTCGTAGTAACCGATGCGGTCAAACACCTTGCGTTGATAGCAGCCGAACGGCACTGTATCGGCTGGGGTTGGATGGTGTACCCCAATGCGGAAGAGCGAATTGCCCACGCCGAGTGGGTGGGCCAGGGTAAATGCGATCGCCCGTGCCTTTGGCGACTGGGATCGTGTAGCTGTTCGAAAGACACATCCGACATTCTCCGCATTGAGAGCTAGGGCGGATGAAATAAGCGTTTCCAGATAGTTGTCTACATAGGTGGCATGCGCGTCGAGCCTGACGATGTAGTCTCCTCGGGCTTCACGGATGCCGATATTCATTGCATGGGGCACAAACCGCGCAGGATTGACCAGGACATGGGTGCGTGCGTGTCTCTGGGCGAATTCATGCAGGATTGCCAAAGTGCTGTCAGTACTAAGTCCGTCCACGAAGATCAACTCAGTGCGGTCGCGAGGATAGGTCTGCCGTTCAATGCTCACGAGAAGATCACCCAGATAGTGTGATTCGTTTAGGCACGGTACGACTACCGAAACCGCCGGGTGCGGCAGTCCCGGGATTGTTCGCGGCACACTTGATTCAGCAGGCATAACCACGGCCCTCCTCGCCGATCGGTGGCACTCGCGCAACATGCATCATGGCGCAAGTTGTTCGATTTTTTCCAACATTATCTGCGGTTGGCTGTAGCTGCGAAACAGGAATCTGGACTGTTCCTAAGATTGGCGGCGACTTCAGCCTCTGATAGGGTCGGGTCGTTCTCTCGATGACTGGTCGTTCTCGCGGCGACGAGGATGCCGATGAGGTATTCACCGGTGCAGTTTTCAATCTTCATGGTGGCTTCCCTTGCCTCAAGCCCGATGATTGCTGCGACGTTGCTCATGACCGCCCACCTCGCGGAACAATGGCACCTGACCCCCTCCAAAGAGGCCCCGCTCATCGCCAACATCATAGACGCCGCCACTGACCCCACCAACAACACCTACCTCCTGGACTTCCAACGCCAATCCGTCCTGGTAATCACCCCCAACGGCGATCTCTTGCGCTCCCTCGGCCACCCCGGCGACGGCCCCGGCGAAACCCGCATGGCCTCGCGCCTGTTCGTCGCGCCGGACGGACGGGTCGGCCTGCTGGGCGCCATGTCGTCGCGCCCGGTCTGGTTCGACGTCGCGGGCAAGCCCGAGGTGGGCGCCGGCCACCTGCGCATGAACCCCGACGGCAGCGGCGCCACCCTGACCTACGACACGCGGCGCTGCGCCGGCGGCTACGTGGCCGCGTTCGCGGTGCTCGACTCGGAAGCCGGCACCCGCGCCTTCGATGTGGCCCTGGCGCGCGTGCCCGACAACGGGTCCGCCGCCACGATCATCCATCGCGTCCCGGACAAGGCCATGTCGACGCGCGAGCCCCTGGCGGACGAGGCCGACAGCTACAACTTCGTCTACAACGCCTGGGACGTGGACCGGGCCGGCAACGTGTTCCTGACCCCGGACCGTGACCGTCCGCGCGTGGTGGTGCTGGCGGCCGGCGGCCGCAAGCCCTCCGAGTTCCCCCTGGTCACCCGGCGCCGGGACCGCACCGCCGGCGAAAGGGCTGAGGTGGCGGCCCGGCTGGCCCGGCCGAACGGCGCGGCGGGGCTTGGTTCCTGCTGCCGGGGCGGCACGTGATCGTGGTGCGGCATGCGAATGTTCCAGACAGCGAATCGGAACCGGAGGTGGTGGCGCATGCGCACTGAATCGTGCCGGCGTCGGGTCGCGGTCACGGTGTCCCTGCTGGTCCTCGCAGGCCGGTCCGCCCATGCCGACGACGGCGTCTTTGAGGGCTCCGGCGGCACGGTCTCCCTGTCGGGCTCGGACCACGTCCGCATGGTGGCCGAGGAGGTCGTCTTCGACCTCAGGACCCCTGACGTGATCCGGGTCTCCTGCCTGTTCGTCGTCGTGAACGAGGGCCCGGCCGACACGCTCCTGCTGGGCTTCCCCGACTACTGGCCCGATGCAGATGACGACAGCCCGCGCCCCGGCGTCGTGTCGGCCATCGAGGACCTGGTCGTGACCGTGGATGGACGTCCTGTCGACACGACCGCGCTGCCGGCCAAGGACGCGCCGACGGCGATCGGGACCGGCGATCAATGGTGTGTTCCGTACAATGTGGCGCACGTCTGGAACTGCTCGTTCGCACCGGGTCAGACGCGCGTCCTGCGAACGGAGTACAGCCATGGGTATTCGGGAAGCACGTCCTCGTCGTATAACGTCTCTTACGTGTTGCGGACGGGCGCCTCGTGGGCGGGGTCGATCGGTGCGGTTGTCCTACGCCTGATCCCCGGCCAGATGTCCCTGAAGGACGCCTGGTACCCGCCCGAGTGGCACGACACCGGCACCGAGTTCGTCTGGGCAGCGACGGACCTGGAGCCCGACTGCGATATCGAGGTGGGCATGGAGATACCCGCCGAGTACGCGGCGCACCTGGCGCGTGCTTGGCGTGGGGAGTACGATCAAGGAGGAGCCGTCGCGCCGGAGGACGCGCACCGCTGGGTCTTTGGTTCGAGCATATTTCGCCACTGCAGACCGCAGTTCCTGGTCGAAGTGTCCCGGGCTCTGGGTTCTTCCCTTCCCGACCTGAGCCGCGAATTGGCGGCCCTGGCCGATTCCCTGAGCGAGGAATTCCGATGACCTGCTACTTCCTCGCCCGCCTAACCATCCACGACCCCGCCACCTACGCCCTCTACCTGGCCGGCACCGACGCCCCGCTGGCCCGCTTCGGCGCCCGCGTCCTGGCCGTCGACGACTCCCCGCAGGTGCTCGAAGGCGCCTGGCCGTGCTCGCGCACGGTCCTGATCGAGTTCCCCGACGAGGCGGCCGCCCGAGGGTGGTATGGCTCACCGGAGTATCAGGCGATCGCGCAGCACCGGCACCGTGCGGCGACCACCGATGCGGTCTTCCTGAAGGGACGGTCATGACGATTCCCCGCCCGGCAGCGCTCCTGTCAGCTTTCGCGGTCCTGCTCCTGGCTCTGGCCGCCACGCCGGCTGCACGCGCCGTCGACGCGGTGCCGCCGCTGTCCATTACCTCCGACTTGATGCTCGGCGGCCCCGGGACCGAGGACGTCTACATCCTGAATGCGATCACCTCGGTGGCCGAGGACTCCCGCGGCAACATCTACGTCGTCGACGGCGGCCAGCCGGCTCTCCACCGCTTCGGCCCTGACGGCACCTGGCAAGGCACCTTCGCCGCTGCCGGCGACGGCCCGGGCGACCTGATGAGCATGCCGGTCATCGCCATCGACGGGCAGGATCGGATCCACGTGGCGGGCATGGGAGGGCGCGTGCAGGTGCTCGACGCGGACTTCCGCCATGTGGCGGTGTCCGAACGCGCGCATGCGACCAGCCCGGCGCGAGCGCTGGCGATCACCCCTGACGGCCACGTGGCCATCGTCGCCGTCGATTCCCGCCACCACACCACCGTCGACCTTCACGACGCGCAGGGCGCATACCTGCGGTCGTTCTGCGACACGTTCGCGGCGGGTCGGGATCTGCCGCGGCTGGTCGAGGACGCCTATGGCGGCGGGCGGATCGCCGCCGGTCCTGAAGGCCGGCTCCTGTTCGCCCAGGCGGCCCCGTACCTGGTGCGGATCCTGGCTCCCGATGGCACGGTGTTGCACCAGACCGATGCCGGAGGCGCCGGCTTCATCCCGGAGCCGGAAGAGCCCGAGATCAGGAACGGGCGCATGGCGATGCGCTTCCCGGGCATGGCGTCGGGCATCGCACCGGCGGGTGGCGGCCGGGTGATGGTCAGCGCGTGGCGCCGGCGCGACGACGGGTCGACGTGCACGCTCCTGTGCCTCTACGACGCCCAGCTGAACCTGCTGGCCCGCACCGAGGTGGAGAAGTACACCGCCGTCGCGGGCGCGGATTCGCAGGGACGCGTGTACCTGCACGAGACCGCCGATGACGGCACGCGCGTGCTGCGCGCGACGGTGGGGCCGGGCGGGAACGTCCGTTGACCCGCGACCACCGGTGGTGGTGGGGCCTCCTCCCGGGCACCCGCTGACCGCCCGCACTGGCCACCCGGCCGCCGCGTTGCTAAACCTGTCTCACGCATCGGGCCGGCCAGGCGCGGCCCGCCCGGCCAGGACCGGCAGGACACCCCGACAGGAGCCCGTGATGGCACCGGCCAAGAAGACACCGACCAAGAAGACACCGACCAAGAAGACCGCGACCAAGAAGGCCCCCGCCAAAAAGCCCACCCCAAAAAAGAAATACGAAGCCAAGACCAAGCCCACCCAGGTCAGCCCCGCCTCCTACCTCGCCGCCATCACCGACCCGCAGCGCCGGCAGGACTGCCAGGCCCTGGTCGAGCTGATGAGCGCTATCACCGGCAAGCCGCCGGTGATGTGGGGGCCCAGCATCGTCGGCTTCGACGCCTACCACTACAAGTACGACAGCGGGCACGAGGGCGATTGCTGCCTGCTGGGATTCGCCTCGCGCAAGGCGGACCTGACCATCTACCTGATGTCCGGCTTCGAAGGTGCCGGGGAACTGCTGGCCAAGCTGGGCCGGCACCGCACCTCCAAGGCCTGCCTGTACGTCAAGCGCCTGTCCGACCTGGACCTGGGTGTGCTCGAGACGCTGCTGCGGCGGTCGGCGGCCGAGATCCGGAAGCGGTACCCGTAGCATGGACTGCCGCCCCGGCTGCGCCGCCTGCTGCATCGCCATCAGCATCAGTTCGCCCCTGCCCGGCCTGCCCGGCGGCAAGCCCGCCGGCCTGCCCTGCCCGCACCTGACGGCCGACCTGCGCTGCGCCCTGTTCGGGCTGCCGGAGCGGCCGGAGGTGTGCGCCCGCCTGCGCCCGGGCCCGGAGATGTGCGGCGAGACCCGCGAGCACGCGCTGGCCTACCTCACGCTCTTGGAGGAGCAGACCCGGCCGGGCTGAAGGGGCGGGGTGCCCGGGTTCCGTGCGTGCGCGGACGCTTTCGTCCCGGCATAACCCACTTTTGAGATCTGAATTTCAGCCGTCCGATTTTTTTGCTTGCCGCCCTCCGGACATGGCATCACTATGCCGACATTGCACTTGTGCGAAACGGACGTTCGCGCGGGTGGGATTCGCCCATTGCGGTACAGAGCTTGCAGTGAAGATTTGCCTTACATGCAACGTGTGCGCTGACATCGCGGGACACATCGAAGTCGGCCTTTGCCCGAAGCACGGAGGATCGATGGGCAAGCGAATCCTGGACGCCTCGGCGGCCGCCTGCGGCCTGCTCTTCCTGTTCCCTCTGCTGGCCGCCATCGCCTTGGCCGTGCGGGTGACCAGCCCCGGCCCGGCGCTGTTCGCGCAGGAGCGCCTCGGGCGCGGCGGCCGGACGTTCCGCATGTACAAGTTCCGTTCGATGGTGGCCGATGCCGACCGCCGCGGCGCCCGCGTGACGATCGGCGGCGACCCGCGCGTGACGCCTCTGGGCCGCCTGCTGCGGCACACCAAACTGGACGAGCTGCCCCAGCTGTGGAACGTGCTGAAAGGCGAGATGTCGCTGGTCGGCCCGCGGCCCGAAGTGCCGGAGTTCGCCGCCCTGTTCCCCGCGCAGTACGCCCGCATCCTGGACGTCCGGCCGGGTATCACCCACCGCGCCACGCTGGCCTTCCGCAGTGAGGAGAGCATCCTGGCCGACGCGCAGGTGCCTGCGCCGCGCGATTTCTACATCGACCGCGTCATGCCCCGCAAGCTGGCCATGTACGAGCAGTGCCTGCAGGACCCGCTGCTGCGCGACGTGTGGACCATCCTGGAGACGGTCTCGCCCTGGAAGACCACGCGCGCGGTCACGGCCGGCGAGCTGCTGCTGGATGCGCCGCTGGTCAGCAACGTGCCGCCTTCGGCCGCGCCCCGACGCATCAAGCCGCAGGTGTCGTTGGTGCGGGGCGGCGTCCCGTCGGTGGCCGGGGAGCTGGACCGGGAGCTCGACGACATCATCGAGGCCGTGCACAACGTGCGCTGAGCGCGCGGCCCGGCCCTACGGCCGCGGGGCCAGCGGCTTGGCCGGAATCCCCACCACGGTGACCCCGGGCGGCACGGCCTTGGCGACGACGGCTCCGGCTCCGACCGTGGCACCAGCACCCACCTCGACGTATTGCAGCACCTGGGCACCCGTCCCGACCAGCGCGCCGGCGCCGATCACGACGCCACCGGAGATGTTCACCGTCGGGTTCAGGCAGGCGGCCCGGCCGATGCGGGCTTCATGGCCAATGGTCACCGCCAGGTTGACCATGGCGAACGGCGCGAACTCGAGGTTCACTGTCCCCAGCACACCTGCGCACAGGGCCACGCCGTGTGCGATGCGGCAGGAATCGGCGTCCAGGCGGACCGTCGGATGCACCAGGGCCGGCCAGCACTCCGGGCCCCAGCGCGTCTCCAATTCGTCCGCCACCTTCAGGCGGGGGGCGGCGTTCCCGATCCCCATCGCCAGCACGTCCCAGGCTTCGCGGTGGGTAGCCAGCCAGTCCAGATTGCCCAGGATCTCGTCGGCGCTGTCGAACGGCGACGCTTTCGCCGGGTCGCTGACCACATAGCCCACGAATCGGTAGGCCTCGGCGTCGCCGCGCGCCGCCGTGATCTCGCGGGCCAGCCAGCGTACTTCCCGGGCGAAACCTCCGGCGCCGATCACGACCAGGCGCTTGTGCAACATGGATTGAGCCTCCCGTGGCAACGAGTTACCATGCAGCCGCGGGCTTGTGTTTTCAAGCGGGCGGCGGCACATTGGACCGGCCCAGGGGACCGCCGGCGGCGTTGTCGGCGTCCGCGGCCGGAAAGGCGACCTGAACTGAAGCGCATGCTGGATGGCGCGGCTGCCGCCGCAGGGTTGATGGTGCTGGCGCTCCCGCTGGCCGTGATCGCCCTGCTGGTCCGGCTGAATATGGGCGCGCCCGTGCTGTTCGTCCAGCGACGCCCGGGGTATCATGGGCGTCCGTTCCGGTTGGTCAAGTTCCGGACGATGACCGGCGAGCGCGGCCCGGACGGCGACCTTTTGCCGGACGGGGCGCGGCTGACGGGGTTCGGCCGCTGGCTGCGCGCCACCAGTCTGGACGAGTTGCCCGAGCTGTGGAACGTGCTGCGGGGGGACATGAGCCTGGTGGGTCCGCGGCCGCTGCTCATGGAGTACCTGCCGTTGTACAGTCCGCGGCAGGCGCGGCGGCACGAGGTTCGTCCCGGCCTCACCGGCTGGAGCCAGGTGAATGGGCGCAATGCGGTGGACTGGACCACGCGCCTGGAGATGGACGTCTGGTACGTCGACCACCGCAGCCTGTGGTTGGATCTTCGGATCATCGCCCGCACGGTGGGGCTGGTTCTGCGCCGCGAGGGGATCCACCAGGCGGGGCAGGCGACGATGGATGCGTTCCGCGGCAACGGCCCGGGGCCGAACGCATGAACCGGGGACCGGAGCCGTGTACGGCGCGTGCCGACCGGCACGGAGCGTGGGGAGAAGCAGCGACGATGGAAGGAAAACAGATGCAACGGATGGTGCTGGCGGTCGATGGCGGCACGCCGGTCCGCGCGGCTGCGCTGCCAGCCTGGCCCCATTTCGAAGAGGCCGATATCGAGGCAGTGGGACGCGTGTTGAGATCCGGGCGGATCAACTACTGGACGGGCGACCTCTGCCGCGCCTTCGAAGCCGCCTACGCGGAGCACTGCGGCACCCGTCATGCCGTCGCGTTGGCCAACGGCACGGTGGCGCTGGAACTGGCGCTGCAGGCGCTCGGCGTCGGCATCGGTGACGAGGTCATCGTCACCTCCCGCTCGTTCATGGCGTCGGCGTCGGCGCCTGTCCTGCGCGGCGCCACCGCGGTGTTCGCCGACGTCGACCCGGAGTCGCAGAATCTCACGGTCGACACGATCGCGCCGCACATCGGCCCGCGAACGAAGGCGATCATCGTCGTGCACCTGGCCGGCTGGCCCTGCGAGATGGACGGGATCATGCGTCTGGCCGACGCGCACGGTCTGCGCGTCATCGAGGACTGCGCGCAGGCCCATGGCGCGCGGTACCGTGGCCGTCCGGTCGGCGGCATCGGCCATCTGGGCATCTTCTCCTTCTGCCAGGACAAGATCATCACGACCGGTGGCGAGGGCGGCATGCTCGTCACGGACGATGACGGGCTGTTCGACCGTGTCTGGTCGCTGAAGGAGCACGGCAAGAGCCGGCGCGCGATCGCAGAGACGGAGAAGCAGCCGGGCTTCAAGTGGGTGCACGAGGGCTTCGGCACCAATGGCCGCCTCACCGAGATGCAGGCGGCGCTGGGTCTGAACCAGCTCGGGCGACTCGACCTCTGGCATGGCCGGCGCACCGAGAACGCCACCGCTCTGCTGCTGGGGCTGTCGGGGACGCCGGGCCTGAGCCTGCCCGTCCCGCCGGCGCATGTCGAACACGCCTGGTACAAGTTCTACGGTTTCGTGCGGCCCGGACAGCTCCGCGACGGATGGGATCGTGACCGGGTCAAACACGCGATCAACTGCGAGGGCATCCCGTGCTGGATGGGGTCCTGTCCGGAGATCTACCGCGAACAGGCGTTCGTCGGCTCGGGCATGGAGCCGGCAGCGCGGTTCCCGGTGGCCGCGGAACTGGGCGTCACGAGCCTGATGTTCATGGTGCATCCCACGTTGGGCGAGCAGGAGATGGCTGATACCGTTGCCGCGGTGAAGAAGGTCCTGGCCGTGGCGGCGCGGTGACGCGGTCAACGGCAACAAGGGGGCGTTCCCGGCCATGGTGATCCCCGACGGCGGCAAGCCCGATGTTCCGCGCGCGCATCTGCGCGCCGTCGGAGCCCGGCTCCTGCGCGATGAGGGTGGGCTGACGGCTTTCGTACGTGACCACCGCCTGCTGTTCACGCTCCTGTACTTCGGCGTGCTCTCGGCCATCTCGGTGACGGCGTCGTTCCTCCTGCGGTTCGTCGTCTTCGAATCGGTTCTGCCGGCCGTCCTGTCGCAATGGCAGGTCTGGTGGCTGGCGATGCTCGCGGTCACCGTGCCCCTGCGGTTGCTTTTCTTCTGGCTGACCGGCGTGCATCGGCAGTCGTGGCGCTTCGCCTCGATCGAGGATCTGCCACCGCTGATCCTCAGCGTCTTTTCCAGCAGCGCCCTGGTCATCGTGTCCCTGTGGGCCTTCTGGCGCCAACCCGGCGGGTTCCCGCTTTCGACCCTGGCCATCGACATGGTCCTTTGCCTCGGCCTGGTCACGGGCGGGCGCTTCGCCTACCGGCTGATCGGCGGCCCCGCCGATCGGCTGGGCAACCGCGCGCCGCGGCGTCGCGCCATCATCGTCGGCGGCGGCAACGCCGGCGCCCTGACCATCGAGGCCATGCAGTCGCCGCGCCTGGGCGGATTCAAGCCCGTGGCGATCGTCGATGACAACGCCCAGGCCCGCGGCATGCGCATCCGCGGCGTGCCCGTGCTGGGGGGCATCGACGAGATCGCCGCCGTGGCGCGCGTCGCCCGGGCCGATGTGCTGGTGCTGGCCATCCCGTCGGCGACCACCACCCAGATGTACCGCATCCTGAGCCTGTGCCAGGAGACGGGGCTGCCGCTCAAGTCGGTGCCCAGCTTCTGGGAGATCATGGAGAGCGACACGCCGGGTGTCCGTCGCGTCGAGGACTTCTCCACCAACAGCCTGCTCAACCGCCGGCCCGTCGTCGGTGACCAGGCGGTGCTGACAGGGCTGCTGCGCGGCCGGCGCGTGCTGGTGACCGGTGCCGCGGGCTCCATCGGTTCGGAACTGTGCCGGCAGGTGGTCAGCGGGGGCGCCGCCTACCTGGCCTGCCTGGACAAGGACGAGAACGGGCTGTTCCGCATCGAGCGGGAACTGAGGGATGGCGGCGCGAAGGCCGAGCTGGAGTTCCTGCTCGGCGACATGCGCGACGAGTCGCGGGTCGAGCGGTTCTTCGCGCAGACCCGTCCGGATATCGTCTTCCACGCCGCGGCCTACAAGCACGTTCCCATCCTGCAGTTCCATCCCGAGGAGGCGGTCCTCAACAACGTGATGGGCACGCGTCAGTTGGCCGAGGCGGCGGTGCGCCACGGCGTGGGCCGGTTCGTGATGATCTCGACGGACAAGGCCGTGCGTCCCACGAACGTCATGGGTGCCACCAAGCAGGTGGCCGAGAAGCTGGTGCTCGCCCGCCACGAACAGGCGCAGGGCGCCACCATGTTCTCGATCATCCGCTTCGGGAACGTGCTGGGCTCGGCCGGCAGTGTGGTGGAGATGTTCACGAAGCAGATCGCGCAGGGCGGCCCGGTGACCGTCACCGACGCGGCCATGGAACGCTTCTTCATGACCATCGCCGAAGCCGTGCAGCTGGTGCTGTTCGCCGCCGCGATGGGCAGGGGCGGCGACGTCTTCATCCTGGACATGGGCAAGCCCGTGAAGATCGATGACCTGGCCCGCCGCATGATCCGCCTGTCGGGCCTGACCCCGGACGTCGACATCAAGGTGCAGTACATCGGCCTGCGGCCAGGCGAGAAGCTGTACGAGGAACTCTGGGCCGAAGGCGAACAGCCCCAGCGCACGAGCAATCCGGGCGTCCTGGCGGCGCGTCGCCAACCGATCGAACCCCTGGCCGTGCAGGTGGCCGCCGCGCGCCTGGTAGCTGCCGCGCGTCAAGGCGATCGCGACGCGCTGTGGAGCGAACTGCTGCTGCTGGTGCCCGATTTCCAGGGTGCCGTCGGCGAGGCCGCGCAACGGCCGCCCTGCTAGGCGGCGGGCGGTCACGGGAGGCGTCGCGCGAACATGGCACCGGGACCCGCATTGCCACGACTGGTGCACGTCACCACGGTGCCGGAATCGCTGTGGGCCTTCTTCACCGGGCAGATCCGCCACATGGTGGCCCACGGCCTGCACGTGGAGGCGGTCTCTTCGCCCGGCCGCTTCCTCGATCTGTTCGCCGCCAGCGAGGGCGCGCCCGTGCACGCGGTCCCCATGGCGCGCCGCCCCAGTCCCGTCGCCGACCTGGTCTCGCTCGTGCGTCTGGTGCTGCTGCTGCGGCGGCTACGTCCCGACATCGTGCACGCCCACACGCCGAAGGCGGGCCTGCTGGCGATGCTGGCCGCGCGGTTCCTGCGGGTACCGGTCCGCATCTACCACATCCATGGCTTTCCGTTCCTGACCGCGACCGGTCTGCGCCGGGCGCTCCTGCGCGGCGCTGAAGCGGTGGCTTGCCGCGCCGCCACGCGCGTGCTGTGCGTGAGCCGATCCGTGGCCGAGGCAGCCGTGCGCGAAGGCGTGTGCGGTGGCAAGCCGGTGGGGGTGCCCGCTGCCGGCCTGTTCAATGGCATCGATGCCACCGCGCGCTTCTCACCGGAGCGCGCGGGCGCCGATGCGCGTGCCCAGTGCCGGGCCCGGTTGGGCATTCCGGCGGACGCGCGCGTGGTGGGCTTCGTCGGGAGGCTCGTGCGGGACAAGGGCGTCGTGGAACTGGCCGCCGCCTGGACCACGCTCGCCAGGTCCGATCCGAAGCTCCACCTGCTGGCCTGCGGTGCGGCCGAGGCGGATGATGCGGTGCCGCCGGCCGTGATGGACGCGTTGCGCGCCGACCCGCGCGTCCACCTGGCGGGCGAGGTGCTCGAGATCCCGCCCTACTACGCGGCGATGGACGTGCTAGCGCTGCCGTCCTACCGCGAGGGCTTCCCGCTGGTGCCGATGGAAGCCGCGGCGATGGCGCTGCCGGTCGTCGCCACCCGAGTGCCCGGCTGCGTGGACGCCGTGATCGATGGTGTCACCGGGACGCTCGTGGCCGCGGGTGATGCCGACGGCCTGGCCGGCGCGCTGCGGCGATATCTGGATGACGCCCGACTCGGTGCGGAGCACGGGGCGGCGGCCCGCGCACGCGTGCTGGCCGAGTTCCGGCAGGAGGTGGTGTGGGATGCCCTGCTGCTGGAGTATCGGGCACTGCTGTCGGCTGCCGGCCGCCCCTGGTCAGGACGCTGACGTGGCGTCGCCGCCCGCTTCGGACCGCGCCAGCGCGGCTCCCTGGATGGCCAGGTAGATCAGCATCGGCTCGGCGTCGCCGAAGTACCAGTCCGTCAGGCCCGCGACCCAGAACCCCGCCCAGACTGCGATGCCCGCCAGCACCCAGCCGGCGGTGGCCGGAGCGGCTGCTGCACCCCCGGACTGGGCGGACACGGCCTGCCATCGCCGGCGCAGCCGCCAGAGACAGGCCAACAGGAAGCCCTGGCCCAGCACGAGCCCCGGCACGCCCCAGATGGCGGCCAGATGCGGGATGTTGCTGTGCAGATGGCCGAAATAGAGGCCGTCGGCGCTGGTGTAGTAGCGCGGGCTGATCTCTTCCAGGCCGCGATCGCCGACGCCGGTGATGGGGTGGCGTTTCACCATGGCCCATCCGCCGCGCCACATCTCCAGTCGCAGCGTGGTGTTCTTGTCGTGCAGGACGTAGTCCGGGTGCAGCCGGGCCAACGGGCCCGTGCGCGGCAGGTTGTCGCCCACGGCCAGGTAGGCCGCCGCGACGATCACGGCGACCAGCGCGAATGCCGCGAACCAGCGCGGGCGTACCGTCAGCAACAGCGCCGCCGCCCCGGCCGCCACGCCCATCTGGGCGCTGCGCGTCATGATCATGACCAGCGCCAGGAGCAGCGGACCCAGCGCGACGGCCAGCAGCAGGCGGCGGCGACGTGGGCAACCCGGCGCCAGGAGGAACCCCGCGGCCGTCAACACCGCCATCATGATCAGGGCGCCGCTGGTCATCGCATTGAAGTTGCCCTCGAGCCGCTGCCGGAACAGGCCGCCGGTGCGTATGAGCAGCAGCGCCTGGTCGTGCAGGCAGGTCACCAGCGCGCCGGCCAACAGGAACCACAGCATGAGCCAGCGGCGCCGCTCGCTGGAGGCGGCGGCCGCGGCCACCCACAGCGCCGTGAACAGGTAGAAGCGCCGGTAGTAGAGCGCGGACTGGGCGGTGTCGGTAGAGAACGGGATCATCACGAGGGCCCAACCGGCCAGCAGGGCCGCGGCGGTCTCGATCCCCAGGCGTGGCGGCGGTCGATGCCGTACCGTCCAGCGGTGCAGCAGGGCCAGGAGCGCCAGGCCCAGCGACATCTGGCTGGCGGCGATCGAGACGTAGCCGGTGGCCAGCATGATCAGCAGGAAGACCAGGGTCCAGTCGGGGGCGACGGCGCGACGTCGCCTGGCTGCCGAGGCCTCGCTGCCATGTCTCATGCGGGCTTTCCCGTCGGTGGTGGTCCGCGAAGTCGGGACTGCGAACGCACCTCGATCGGCGCGCCCGTGTCGGTGTTGGTCGCGGGAGATTAGGGGTGGTGCGACCGGCCCGCAATCGTTAGTTTCCGCGTCCGCAGCCGCCCGCCGCGCATTCGACTGGGCGGGCTCGCCGCAAATCGTGTAGAGTCCGGCCTGGATGGCTCGCCCGCCGCCGCCGTCAACGTCGTCACGGAAGCAGGGGATGTTCAAGAACTCGCTCTGGAACGCCGCCGGACTTGTCGTGCCGTCGCTCATTGCGCTGCCGGCGCTTGCCGTGATGGCGCGTGTCCTGGGCGTGGAGAAGTTCGGCGTCTTCATGCTGGTCTTCTCGGCGCTCGGATTCGCCGGCGTTTTCGATGGCGGACTGGTCCGCGCCGTGATCCGCGCCGTCGCGATGAACGGCGGCGACGAGCAACTCAACGGCCGTGTCGTCGGCACCGCCGGTTGGGTCGTGCTGGCGCTGGGCGTGGGCGTGGCGGCGGCGGTCGCGGCCACGGCGGCGCCGCTGGTGTCGTTGCTGAAGGTCTCGGCGGTCGCCCGCGCGGACTCCATCATCGCCTTGCGGGTCGCGGCGCTGGTCATTCCCGTCTACCTGCTCAGCCTGGTCTGGTTCGCGTATCTCGAGGGCAAGCAGCGGTTCGCGCGCCTGAGCCTGATCAAGTCCGTGACGGGTATCCTGTTGACGATGCTGCCGGCCTTGGCCGTGCTGGCGCGTCCGGGCCTGGATGCGGCGCTGGCCGCGCTGCTGGTGGCCCGGTTGGCAACGCTTGCGGCGGCGTACCGGCCCTGTCGCGACGCGATCGGGGCGGCGATCTTCCGGTACGATCGGGCCACGGCTCGCGACCTGTTCCGATTCGGCGGTTGGATCGCGGTGTCCAACCTGCTGGCGCCCATGATGGGCTACGCGGACCGGTTCCTGATCTCCAACGTCCTTGGTGCGGCGCGGGTGGCTTTCTACGCCGCACCCGCCGAGGTGGCGGCGCGCCTGTCTGTCATCCCGGGCGCCGTGGCGCGCACCATCTTCCCGCTCTTCAGCCAACTGCAGGAATCGTCGGCTGAGCAGGCCCGACGAGCGTTCCGCGGCCTGTTGGTGGTCTGCCTGGCCGTCGCCGTGCCGCTGTTCCTCGTCGCGGACTGGTTCCTGGACCGCTGGCTGGGCCCGCCCTACGGGGAGGAATCGGCAATCGTCCTGCGTCTCCTGCTGATCGGATTCGTCTTCAATGCGCTCGGGCAGGTGCCGTACTCCCGCATCCAGGCCCTGGGCCGGTCGCGGGACACGGCCATGCTTCACATGATCGAGCTGGTGCCTTACCTTCTGCTCCTGGTCCTGCTCGTGCGGGACTTCGGGTTGGCCGGAGCCGCGGCCGCCTGGACAACTCGCGTGGTGATCGACTTCGTGGTGCTGCAGTTGATGGCAAGGCGATTGGCGGACTAGCCCGTGCTACACCTCTCGATCGGCACGTTCGTGATCGTGGCGTTCCTGGCCGCGGGGTCTGCCCGGCGGCTGTCGCCGTTTTCGCCGCTGATGCTGGGCGCCCTGGCCTGGCTCGGGGTCTTCGCCTGCGGTCTTGTGCTTGGCGACCGGTTCTACCCGATCACCGACCGCGCCTTGGCCCTGTGGCTGGCGTGGTTCGTCGTCTCGGGTCTGTTCCATCTCTTCCTGGCCGGACCGGGGCCGATGGGAGACCCTGCGCCGGAGCGGAGCCTTCCCTTCGACTACTCGCTTCCGTTGCTCCTCCTGGTGGCGTGGCTCCTGTTCAAGATGCGTCAGGTCGGGCTGGCCGGGCCCGCCGAGTTTTTCTCCAACCTCAGGCTCTCCTCGACCGAGAACGCCGGCCTCGAGTCGCTCGGACCGGTCGCGCGGTTCTATCCGCTCGTCTTTGCCCTGTTTCTCTTCGAGCACATCAACGCCTGCGGTGCGAACCGCCGCCGGCGCCTGCTCCTGTGGGGCCTGATGTCGCTGTTCGCACTGGCGACCATGGGCAAGCTCACGGCGCTGACGCCGATCCTGGGCTGGGCTGTGGTTCGGGATGTGCGCGCGCGCCTGCCTCTGCGGCGGCTGCTGCTGCTGGTGCCTGCCGTGTTCGCGTTGTTGTTCGCGCTGCACCTGGCCCGCGCGCTGGTGGGCGAGCAGGTGGCGCTGGCGCGATTCCTCGGCGTCTATGTCTACTCGCCGCTGGTGGCCCTGGGCTACATGGCGTCTCCGGTCGATTCGCCGTTCGGGGCCCATGTCTTCCGCTTTGCCTACGTCATGTGGGATGCGGTCATCGGTGGCGTCTCGCCGGTACCGGTCGTCCAACCGTACGTGGCGGTGCCGTTGCTGACGAACGTGTACACCGTCATCCAGCCATTCGCTCTCGACTTCGGAGCGACGGGTGTCGTCCTCGGCGCCGTCTTCTACGGGCTCTTCTTCGGTCTTCTTCACCGGGCGGCGCTCGCGCGTCGGCAACTGGCGCTGATGCTCTACGGCGGCCTGTCGATGGTCGTTTTCGGCCAGTTCATCGGCGAGTTCCTGTTCACGATGCTCTCGGGGCACCTCCAGTTCCTGCTGGCGGCCGTGGTCATCCACGGCCTCGCGCGCGAGACGCCGCCGGCCGTGGTTCCGCAGCGGAGAGAGGTCTCATGAGCGCCCAGGCCCCGGTGACCGTGGTGATCGTCAACTGGAACGCCGGCTCCAGCCTGCGCGAGTGCGTGGATTCGGTCGCGGCCTGTTCCGCCGGTCGGGTCGATACCATCGTCGTCGTGGACAACGGTTCGCGCGACGGTTCGGCCGACGAACTGGAGGGCCGGCCGGACGTCAAGGTCGTGCGCGCGGGCCGCAACCTGGGCTTCGGGCGCGCCTGCAACCTGGGGGCGCGGGAGGCCGGCAGCGAGTACCTGCTGTTCCTGAACCCGGACGCGATGCTGCGCCCGGCGACGCTGCCCGCGGTCCTGGCCTACATGGACGGCTCGGCTGCTGGTGACGTCGGCATCTGCGGCGTCCAGCTTCTCGACGCGAACGGGCGCGTCGCCCGCAGCTGTTCGCGGCTGCCGACCACCGGCCGCCTCCTGGCGCAGACAGTCGGAATCGACCGCTTCGTGCCACGACTCGGCTGCTTCATGTCCGAGTGGGACCATGCCGAGACGCGTGAGGTCCAGCAGGTCATCGGCGCCTTCTACCTCGTGCGCAGGCCGCTGTTCGCGCGCCTGGGCGGGTTCGACGAGCGCTTTTTCGTGTACTTCGAGGAAGTGGACTTCGCGCTGCGGGCGGCTCGTGCCGGCTGGCGTAGCGTCTACTTCACCGACGCGCAGGCCTTCCACGCCGGATGCGGCACCACGGCGCAGGCCAAGGCCCGCCGCCTGTTCTACTATCAGCGGAGCCGCTGGCTGTACGCACGCAAGCACCTGCCGACGGCGGGCGCGGGCGCGGTCCTGGCGTTGACGCTGACGGCCGAGCCGTTCGCACGCACCGTCGGTGGCCTGGCGCGGGCCCGTTGGCCCGAAGTCCGCGAAGCCTGGGGCGCCTGGTCCAAGCTGTTGTCCTGGCTCGGGCGCGGCTCCCCCGTGGGGGTCGACGAATGACGACGGTTGGCGACGACAGCTCCGGCAGCGCTCACCGGCGGGTGTTGGGGCTGCCGAAGTACGGCGACCTGGGCGCGTCATCGCGGCTGCGCTTCAGCCAGTACCTGCCCTACCTTGCCGAAGCCGGCCTGGACGTGACCTCCGCGCCGCTGCTTTCGGACCGGCTGCTGGCCGCGCGCTATGCGCACGGCGGCTACGGGGGCAGCGCATTGCTGGCCTCGTACCTGTCTCGCTGCCGCCGGCTGGCAAGCCGCGGCGGCTATGATCTGCTGTGGATCGAGAAGGAAGCGCTGCCCTGGTGGCCGTCGGCCCTCGAGTCGGCGCTGTTGCGGGGCGTGCCCTGCGCCTTCGACTACGACGACGCCGTGTTCCACGCCTATGACAGGCATCCCCGGGCGATCGTGCGTCGCCTGTTCGGACGGCGTATCGATCACCTCATGCGACGCGCGGCGCTGGTCGTGGCCGGCAACACGTACCTTGCCGGACGGGCGCGCCAGGCCGGTGCACCGCGGGTGGAGATCCTGCCCACGGTCATCGACCTGGAGCGCTACCGACCGGAAGCGTCCGTCGGCCCGGTCGCCGACGGCCCGGCGCGCGTCGTCTGGATCGGATCGCCCTCGACTGCGCGCTATCTCGAGCTTCTGCGCGAGCCGTTGGCCGAACTGGCGCGTCAAAGGCCGTTCGTACTGCGGGTCGTCGGCGGCGGAGCCGTCCACCTGCCCGGAGTGCCCGTGGAGGTCCTGCCGTGGACGGAGGAAGGTGAGGTGGCGCTGCTGCGTGGCGCCGTCGCCGGCATCATGCCGCTGGCCGATTCCCCGTGGGAGCGAGGCAAGTGCGGCTACAAGCTCGTCCAGTACATGGCCTGCGGGCTGGCGGTCGTCGCCTCGCCGGTGGGGGTCAACCGCGAGCTCGTGCGCGAAGGCGACAACGGCTACCTGGCCGCCGACGGCGCCGACTGGATCCGTGCGCTTCGCGCGCTGCTCGACGATGCGGACCTGCGCGCGCGATTGGGTGCGGCGGGCCGTCGGCAGGTGGAACAGGAGTACTGCGTGCAGCGGACCGGTCCGCGTCTGGCCGGTTGGCTGCGCGAGGTGTCACGGGCGTCGCCGACTGGCGACGCGGGAGGCAGGTCATGAGTCTGGTCGGCATGCGGACCCTGGTGCGCACGGGCGGCGGCGGTGCGCTGCTGCGGGCGGTCGCCCGGCGACTGCGTCCGTACCGCCTGCGCGGTTTCGCGGACCTGCATCCGGATTTCGCCGGGCGCACCGGCCTGGAACTGGGCGGGCCCAGTCCCGTCTTCGGGCCACGCGGCTCGCTGCCGGTCTACCCGCTGGCGGCCCGCATCGACAACGTCAATTTCGGCCACCGCACGACCTGGGAAGGCGAGATCCGCGAAGGCGACACGTTCGTCTTCCGGCCTGACGCCGACCCGGGCCGGCAGTTCGTGGCCGAGGCCGGTTCGCTGCCCTTCCTGGCCGATGCCGCCTACGATTTCGTTCTGTCGTCGCATTGTCTGGAGCACCTGGCCAACCCCCTGGCGGCGATGGCCGAGTGGGTCCGCGTCCTGCGCCCCGGGGGCTGTCTGGGGCTCGTGGTGCCGCACCGCGACGGCACCTTCGATCACCGGCGACCGGTCACGACGCTGGCGCATCTGGAAGAGGACCTGGCGCGCGGCGTCGACGAGGGGGACATGACCCATCTGGACGAGATCCTGCGCCTGCACGACCTGTCCCGTGATCCGGGCGCGGGCGATGCCGCATCCTTCACCGCTCGTTCCCGGGACAACCGGGCGAACCGCTGCCTACATCACCATGTCTTCGACCTGCGGCTCGCGATCGCGCTCGCCGATCGGGCGGGTCTGGCGGTCCTGGCGGCCGAGGCCTTCCGACCGTTTCACGCGGCCGTGGTCGCCCGGCGTCCGCAAGCGGGCGTCGTGCCGGCCAACGCGGCCTTCCTGGCGGCCGGCGCGCCCCACTTCCGGCGCAGCCCGTTCCCCACGGACCGGGGCCGATGATCGCGCGGCCGCTTCCCCGCCCGCGCTCCGGATCGGTGACGGTCGCGCTGTGGTTGGCGTTCCTGGCCGTCAGCTTCTACAAGATGCGGGCCTACGGGCTGGACGGACGCTTCTGGGCGGAGGAAGGCCGCGACTTCTTTCCTGCCCTTATCGGCTCCGAGGCCTGGCGCGGGATCGTGTTCCTCTACAACGGCCACCTCGAGTTGGCCACCAATCTGGTGGTGACGCTGGCCACACGCGTCGAACTGGCGAGCGCGCCGCTGGTCACGACCTGGTTGTCGTGGGCGGTGCAGGCGCTGCCTGTCGGTCTCCTGATCCACGCACGCGGTCTCATCGGCCTGTCGTCGCCGCGCGCGCTGCTGTTCGTCTTCGCGACAGCGGCGCTGCCGCAGAGCGCCGAGGTGTGGGCCAACAGCATCAACCTGCACTTCCATCTGGCGCTGCTGGCGGGGCTGATCGCGTTGTTGCCGACGATGGGTGGGCGTGCGGCCTGGGGGCTTCGCGCGCTGCTGCTGGCGGCAGGCCTGGGGGGGATCCCGCCCAACGCGCTGCTGCCGGTGTTCGTCTGGCGCGCATCGCGCGAACGATCGCGCGAGCGGGGGATCCAGGCCGGCGTGCTCGGCGTCACGACGGTGCTGCAACTGGTGCTGCTGGCGGCTCAGGGGTTCGACCTTCAGGGCCGCGACAGCGTCACCTCGCCACTGCTGCTGTGGATGGCTTTGCTGGCCCAGCACGTCGTGTCCCCCCTGCTGGGGATGCGGCTGTCCGGCCCCGTCATCGGGTGGTTCGATGTGCTGCACGGCGGCGGCGGGACGGCTTGGGCGCTGGCGCTGGCCCTGTCGGCCGCAAGCCTGGCCTTCATGGCCCGTGTCGCGCGCCGCGGTCCCGATACCGCGCGCGCGGCCCTGGCCGCCGCCGGGTCGTTGGCGGTGTTCTGCGTCCTGACCTCGTTGGGCAACCGCGAGGTCCTGGTTTCGACGGATGTGGGCGGCCGCTACTTCTACGCCCCGAATCTGCTGCTGCTAGTGTGCCTCCTGTTGGCCGTGCCGCCAGTGCGGGCTCCTGGCTGGCGCCTAGCGGTTCTGGTCTGGGTCCTATTCGCGTTGCCGGGCCTGAAGGTCTATCTGGGCGGTCCGCCCTGGCCGGAGGCCTTGGCCCGCGCCCGGCAGGCGGAAGCAACGCGGATCGAGCTCTGGCCAGCGGGCTGGACCATGGACCTTCCGGCCGGGTATCCGGCGCTCAAGTAGTTGGATTATAATCCGATACAGGCCAACGAACGGTCCGCGGACCGGCGCTTCGACCCGGCCGAAAAGCCCGGGTCCGGGCGCCTTGGGCCCCGGCTTTGCGCTTGCATCGCCCTGGGGAGCGGCCTATCTTGGGCCACGCGACAGCCGGACCGGGGGCACGGACGCAAGTGTCCGTACGCTCCTGTCCGGCAGTCTGCGCGCAATTCGCATGGCGGGTCGGCGCCGTCACCCCACCCCGGAATGGTCCGGGACGGGGTGCACTGGTCCCGCCCGGTTCCCGTTGACGCATCGGCAGACGGGACGGGCGGCCGGCCTGCGGCCATCGTGACGCCGCGGCGTGACGTAGTTCTGGAGGTTCTGGACGATGGCACTGACCAAGGATCAGAAGGACGCGGTCATCAACAAGTACCGCAAGCACGACAAGGACTCGGGTTCGCCCGAGGTCCAAATCGCGCTGCTGACCGAACGGATCAACACCCTCGGTGACCACTTCAAGATGCACAAGGCGGACCACCACAGCCGGCGCGGCCTGCTGAAGATGGTCGGCCAGCGCAAGCGGCTGCTGTCCTACCTGAAGAAGAAGGACCTTGAGGGCTATCGCAGCCTGATCAAGGACCTGGGCCTCCGGGGCTGATGACAGCCTGCGGAACGTGAGCCTGCCCGGCTGTCGGTCGCGCCGTTCGACGTCGCGGCCGATTGCCGTTTTCGGCGGGATGCCCCGTTTCGGCGGGGCAAGCCGCGCGGCGGGGCACATGCGGACGGGCGCCAGGCAGCGCCCACGGAGCGCTTTCGGCAATAGGGCCGGGGCGCGCTGAGCAAGCGGATGGAAGGAAAGAGAACGTGATGTTGAACAAGCAGACAGTCAGTCTCGAGATGAACGGAACCACCTTCAGCCTCGAGACCGGCCGCATGGCCCGCCAGGCCAACGGCTCGTGCGTGGTGCGCATGGGCGACACGATGAGCCTGCTCGCGGTCGCCGCCGACCAGAAGCCGACCGACAAGGACTTCCTGCCCCTGATGGTGGAGTACCGCGACAAGACCTACGCCGCGGGCAAGATCCCCGGCGGCTTCTTCAAGCGCGAGGGCAAGCCGACCGAGCGCGAGGTCCTCACGGCGCGGCTGATCGATCGCCCGTTGCGCCCGCTGTTCCCCAAGGGCTACCGCAACGAGACGCAGATCATCGCCTTCATCATCAGCGCCGACACCGAGTTCCACGCCGACACGCTGAGCATCACCGGCGCCTCCATGGCCCTGGCGCTGTCCGATGTGCCGTTCCATGAGATCGTCTCGGGCGTGCGCGTGGCCGACATCGACGGCGAGTTCGTGGTGAACCCGAGCTTCGAGCAGCTCGAGTCCTCGTCCATGGACCTGATCGTGGCCGGCACCGATAACATCGTGTGCATGATCGAGGGCGAGTGCCTCGAGGTGCCCGAGGACCGGCTGCTGGACGCGATCGAGTTCGCGCGCGGCTGGATCCGCCAGCTGAACGCGCTGCAGCGCGAGCTGGTGCAGAAGGCCGGCGGCAAGACCAAGTGGGCCGACCCCGTGGTCAAGGACGCTTCGGCCGACGTCACGAAGGTCATGGAGCTGGTCGGTGGCGAGCTGAAGACCGCGATCACCGTCAAGGGCAAGCACGAGCGCGCCGAGGCGCTGGCCGCGGCCAAGGCCAAGGTCGCCGCGCAGTTCACCACCGACGACGGCAAGGCCGACCCGGCCCTGCTCGAGGCCTTTGCCAAGGCCGAGAAGAAGCTCATGCGCGAGATGATCCTCACCGAGGGCGTGCGCGCGGACGGCCGCAACCTGACGACCGTGCGGCCGATCTGGATCGAGACCGGCGTGCTGCCGCGCGCGCACGGCTCCTGCCTGTTCACCCGCGGCGAGACCCAGTCGCTGGGCACCGTCACCCTGGGCAGCAAGCAGGCCGAGCAGCGCATCGAGCCGCTGGGCGGCGAGCAGTACTGGTCGAAGTACTACCTGCACTACAATTTCCCGCCGTTCTCGGTCGGTGAGACCGGTCGCTACAGCGGGACCGGCCGTCGCGAGATCGGCCACGGCAAGCTGGCCGAGCGCGCCATCCGCCCGATCCTGCCCGAGCTGGAGGACTTCCCGTACACCATCCGGCTGGTGTCGGACATCCTCGAGAGCAACGGCTCGTCGTCGATGGCCTCGGTCTGCTCGTGCTGCCTGGCGCTGATGGACGCCGGCGCGCCCATCCGCAAGACCGTGGCCGGCGTGGCCATGGGCCTGGTCAAGGAAGAGGACCGCATCGCGGTGCTGACGGACATCCTGGGCGTCGAGGACCATCTCGGCGACATGGACTTCAAAGTCACCGGCACGCGCGACGGCATCACCGCCTTCCAGCTGGACACCAAGATCGCCGGCATCAGCCGCGAGGTCATGAACAAGGCCCTGGGCGATGCCAAGGCCGCGCGCCTGCACATCCTCGGCGTGATGGAGGAGCACCTGGCCGGCCCGCGCGCCACGATGAGCCCGTACGCGCCGAAGATCGACACCGTGCAGATCCCGGTCAGCAAGATCGGCACGCTCATCGGCCCGGGCGGCAAGGTCATCAAGCGCATCCAGGAGGAGACCGGTGCCACCATCGAGGTGGACGACGAGGGAATGGTCTTCATCTCGAGCGTGGACCAGGCCGGCGGCGCCGCCGCCATGGCCTACGTCACCGGCCTGATGGCCGAGCCCGAGGTCGGCAAGGTCTACAAGGGCGTGGTCAAGACGATCGTCGACTTCGGCGCCTTCGTCGAGTTCCTGCCCGGCAAGGACGGCCTGCTGCACATCTCGGAGCTGGAGTACCGCCGTGTGGCCAACGTCGAGGACGTGCTGCAGGTCGGCGACACCATCGAGGTCAAGCTGGTCGAGATCGACAGCCGCACCGGCAAGGTGCGCCTGAGCCGCAAGGCGCTGCTCCCGGCCCCGGAGGGCTGGGTCGAGCCCGAGCGGCGCGAGCGCAGCGAAAGCTACGGAGGTGGCGACCGTGACCGTGGCGGTCGCGGCGGCCGTGACCGCGACCGCGGTGGTCGCGGTGGCGGCGGGCGCCGGTAGAAAGCTGCCGATGAACCTCGATCCGTACCGCAACGAGACGCCGCCCCGCCGGGAAGACCTTCCCGGCGGGGCGGTCATGCTGACGGCGCCGTTGCCGTCGGCCACGGCCGTCACGCTGGGGGTCTGGCTGCGCCGGGGCAGCCAGGACGAGGAGCCGTACCTGGGCGGCGTCTCCCACTTCCTCGAGCACATGGTCTTCAAGGGCACCCGGCGGCGCAGCGCGTTCGAGCTGGCTGCCGGCTTCGACGCCATCGGTGCCGCGGTCGACGCCTTCACCACCAAGGACCTCGTGGCGTTCACGGTGAAGGTGTTGCCGGAGTACTTCGAGACGGCTTCGGGCCTGCTGGCGGAGATGCTTCTGGAGCCGGCGTTCGCGCCCGACCTGACCCTTCTGGAGCAGGACGTGGTCTGCGAGGAGATCCAGGAAGCGCTGGACACGCCGGAGGACCGCCTGCACGACGCGTTCGCCGCCCGCATCTACGGCGACCACCCGCGCGGGCGCCCCATCCTGGGCACACCGGACCTGGTCCGCTCCTTCGGGCCGGACGTGCTGCGCGCGCACCACGCGCGTCTGTTCGCGCCGGCCAACCTGGTGGTCTCGCTGGCGGGCAACCTGGCCCCGGGCTTCGAAGCCCGCGTGGCCGGGCTGTTCACGGGCGGCTTGGCGCCGCAGCCGGTGCCGCCGCCGTCGGCGGCCGCGCTGGCGGCCGCACGCGAGGCAGCCTCGGCGGTGGACGCCCGGGCCGGTGCCGACCCGCTGCGGCTGGAGCTGACCAGTCCCATCCTGCAGGCGTATTTCGAGGTCGGCAACGTGGGCGTCTCGTTCGCGCACCCCGACCGCCTGGCCATCTACCTGCTGGTGAACCTGCTGGGCGGCGGCATGAGCAGCCGCGTCTTCCAGGCCGTGCGCGAACGCGAGGGCCTGGCCTACACGGTCTACAACTACCACGACATGGGGCGCGACACCGGGCTGGTCAGCTGCTCGGGCTCGTGCTCACCGGAGAAATTGCCGCGCCTGGAGGAAGTGCTCCGGCACGAGTACCGCCGGCTGCTGAGCGACGGCATCCCCGCCGCCGAGCTGGACAGCAACAAGGCGCAGCTGAAGTCCCAGCTGATCTTCTCGCTGGACGGCGTCAGCAACCAGATGTACCGCGCAGCGCGCAACGAGATCTACTACGGCCGCTTCGTGCCGGTGGCCGAGTTGGTCGACGGCATCGACCGCGTTGACGGCGACCAGCTGATGCGCTGTGCCGCAACCTGGTTCGACCCCGACCGGATGGTCATCGCGGTGCACGGGCCGGGAGAGGACCTGGGCGAGGGCGATGGCGAAGACGATGGGGACGGGGACGGGGACGACTGAGCGGGCCGCGGGGGCCGGCGACGGTCCGAACTCCCTTGAACGCCGAAGGGGCGCTGACGGTTCCGCAGCGCCCCTTCCGTCTTCGGTCCACGGCAGTCCGCTTCAGCTCCAGTCGAAACCCGTGCCTTCAAGCAGCTCGCAGATGCGTTCGATCGTGGCCGTCGGCGCCACCAGTGACATCCGCGCGTAGCCCTTGCCGTGCACGCCGAAGCCGCTGCCCGGCGAAACCAGCACGCCGGTCGCGGCGAACAGGTCTTGCACGAAGCGGAAATCGTCGCCCTGCCAGGCCTGCGGGATCCTGGCCCAGATGTACAGCGTGGCCGGCGGCGATGGCACCTGCCAGCCCAGCTTCCGCAGCCCGGCCACCATCTGTCCGCGCCGCCGCAGGTACATCGCGCGGTTGTCCTTCACCGACTGCCCGCCGTGGCGCAGTGCGGCCACCGCCGCCATCTGGATACCGCCAAACAGCGAGAAATCCACGTGACTCTTCACCTTGCCCAGGTAGCCGATGGGCTCCTGGCCGCCGACGACGAAACCCACCCGCCAGCCGGCCAGGTTGTGGCTCTTGCTCAGGCTCTGGAACTCGACCGCGACATCCATCGCGCCCGGCACCTGCAGCACGCTGGGCGGCTGGTTGTCCGGGTCGAAGCCCAGTTCCGTGTAGGCGGCATCCGAGACCAGCATGACCTGGTGCCGCCGGCACCACTCGACGGCTTTCGCGAAGAACGCCAGGTCGGCCACGCCGCCGGTGGGGTTGTTCGGGTAGTTGAGGATCAGCATGCGCGAGCGTGCCGCCACCTCGGCCGGGATGTCCTCCAGCCGCGGCACCCAGCCGTCCTCCTCGCACAGCCTCAGTTCGAAGACCTCGGCTTCGCAAAGGTGCGCCGCGCCGAAGTAGGCCGGGTAGCAGGGACTGGGGATGATGATGCCGTCGCCCGGGTTCAGGTACGCGCGCATCAGGTTGGCCAGGCCCTCCTTCGAGCCGATCAGCGGCAGCACCTGCGTGTTCGGGTCCAGCGTGACCACGAAGCGTTCGTAGTACCAGCGCGCGATCGCCTCGCGGAAGCGGGGCAGTCCGTTGAAGGTGCCGTAGCGGTGGCAATTCCAGCTGTCGTCGTCCATGGCCGTGTTCATCGCGGCGATGACCGCCGGGGCCGGACGCAGGTCCGGATTGCCGACGCTCAGGTCGAACACCTCGCGGCCGGCGGCGAGAGCTTCGTCCCGCATGCGGAACAGCGTGGCGAACACGTAGGGCGGCAGCTTGGCGACGCGGTCGGCACAGGGCACGACGAAGGGGACGGCGGCGGGGGTCTGCTGGTTCATGATGGCCTCCTGCGTCGTTCGTCCTTGCGGGGTCCGGGTCAGGCTGCCGGGTGCCGGTCCGGCATCCGTGCCGCGCTGGCGCCGTGGCGATCCACGTAAGCGGTTTTCGGCGCGGAATCAAGGCGGATCGGCGGGCCAGAATCGGCGCAGGCGGTGTCGCGCGGCCACTGCCGGACGACACCGCCCGCGACTTCCCGCCGAGCCGGGCGCGGCGTCTAGGAATCGAGGCTGAAGCTGTCGTTCGCCGCGTCCAGGCGGTAGCTCCAGCCCAGCCCTTCGACCGTGCCCAGCAGCGACGGTCCCAGCTGCCCGGCCCGTACCAGGGCCTGCAGGTCCTGCGGCCATTGGCCCTGCTGGTAGCGGTAGAGCTGTGCCGCGGTGACCACCTCGTGCCGGATCTGCGCCAGCCGCAGCGGGCGTCCCGGGTCGTCGGCGGCCACCGGGTAAAGCGTGAACCGGGCGCCCGCCATCACGGCCAGGAGTGCCAGCCCGACCACGGTCGCGGGGACCGAGCGGAGCCCCGGCGTGCGAGGCAGGGCCAGTCCGTGGCCGCCCTCGCCCGCGTCGTCGTCGTCCTCGACCGGCAGGTGCCTGACCAGCACGTCCTCCTGGCACCAGGTCTTGAGCAGGTCGCGCACGACGAAGCTCTCGGCCTTGCCCTGGCGGATGATGCGGCCCAGGGTCAGGCCCGACAGCGCCAGCTCCATGATGCGGCGGGCAGTCGGTGAGAGTGACTCGGGCGGCACCACCTTGCGGCCGGCCGTGAAGGTGATCGACTGCGACGGCAGCACCTCCTTCAGCAGCGGCTCCTCGTCCAGGCGGCGGGCCGCCTCCATCAGCAGTCCCTGGATGTCCACCTCGTAGCGGCTCTTGACGCCGGGCGGCGTGTCCTTGCACGGGCTGAAGTAGTAGCGGCCGCGTCGCAGCTTCATGCCCGCGTGCGTCATCTCCTGCGCCAGGCCGCGCAGGACCCGCTGCAATTCCGCCTCGTCCATGAGCCCCTCGGAGACGAGGATCTCGGTCAGGTCCAGCGAGCTGTTCTGCTCGACGTACTCGATATGCTTCCACTGCGTCTCCGTGAACCAGCCGTAGGCGTGCAGGTAGCTCTCGAGCGGGTCGCGCTCGCGGCTGCGGCGGTCGCGCGTCGAGATCAGCACGCCCTTGTCGAAGATGAAGACGAGGTTGCGGTTGGTCTCGATGTTCAGGAACCCGGTCTTCTGCTGGCTGGCCAGCAGCTGGAGGATCTCCGCCAGGTTGAAATCGCTCAGTTGGCCTTCCAGGGCCATGGTCGACCTCCGTTAGCGCGCGCCGGCGCCCGCGCGCCGCGTCGGTTGTTTGCGGGGTGAGCCCGTGGTGATCGTCGTGAATCGGTCGTGCAGGCGGCGCTTGAGCCCGGAGCCGTCGATCATGGCCAGCAGCCAAGCCAGGCCCAGCATGGCCAGTCCCGCCACCACCGGCAGGCCCGCCACGCCCGGCCACAGTGCCGCGGGCAGCGGCAGCCACCGGGGATGGACCATCTCGGATGCCAGGAGAAGGCCCGGCGTGTAGAGCTCGGCGCCCGGGTCGAACGCCCAGCCGCCCGTGACCAGGAACAGGCCGCCGGCCACCAGACTCAGTCGCAGCCATCCGGCCCAGAAGCGTCCGGTGGCCAGATGTCCGGAGCCGGGCACGAGGCGGTTCATGCGCACCAGGCGCGCCGCCTGGGACAGGGCCTCGGCGCGTCCACGGTTCTTCAGAAGCGTGCCCAGCACCAACTCGCTCTTCGAGCGCACGGCCGTCTCGTGGCAGCCGGCACACATCCACGCGCCCTCGTGCACGCCGCAGCACGTGCGGCACAGCGGCGCTCCGCAGTTGTCGCAGTCGTGGGGATCCTGGCGCCGGCTGCGCCACGCGACCAGGGCCAGGCCCAGCAGCAGCGGCCCGCCCACCAGCAGGTAGAGCGGCAGCGGCGGCGAACCCAGCAGCAGGCGCCACGCCGACAGCGTCACCAGCGGCGGGTAGGCGTTGCCTTCCCAGCGGCAGGCGGCCTCGAGTTGCGGACCGGTCAGGCCCGGGTACACGGCAGCCGAATAGCCGCCGCGCGGGTTCGGTTCGTGGTTGGCGCGGGGAGGATCGAAGCCCAGCAGGCGGGCCTTGTCCAACGAAGCGGTCGCCTCGGGCACGAACAGCTTCTTGAACTGCACCTGGGCCAGATTGTAGGGAATCTCGCCGCGCGCCGGGAAGGCGGTCGCGGCCTGCCGGTAGGCGGCCATCGCTTCGTCCAACTGCCCCCGGTAGTAGAGATTGTTGGCCAGGCCGACGGTGGCCGCGAACGCGCCGGGTTCCAGCGCCAGCGCCCGGCGGAAGTGCTCGTCACCGGCTCCGAAGCTCCCGCGGCGGGACTCCTGGATGCCCAGCGCGACCAGCAGTCGGGCTTGGCGTGCCGGATCCTCGGCCTGCGCCAGGCGCCCGGAAAGGGACTCGACGAGCGAGGCCGAAGGCGGCAGGGTGCAGCCCTGCTCGAGCAGCGCGACCTCGCTGGACGGGTCGACGGTCGGCACCGCGGACCTGAGCAGGGGCCAGCCCGGGAACGTCAGCACCGCCATGAGCAGCCAGGTGGCCAGCAGCAGATTGTGCCGGCGGCCGCGCGTGAGCGCCAGTACCGGCACCGAGGCGAGCGCCAGCAGGCCCAGCCAACCCGGCCGAAGCAGCAGGAAGCCGAGCAGCAGCAAAGCCGGCAGCAGCAGCCGCGGGCGATGGTGCCGGTCCTTCAGCACCAGAGCCGACAGGTCGTGGGCCAGCAGCCGCCAGCGGCCAAGCCACAGCGCTGCCACCAGAACCGTCCAGAAGATGGCCGTCGCCAGTACCAGCGCCTGGTGCACGGCCACCACGAACGGTCCGCGCGCGGTCGGCGAATCGGCCAACGTTCGCACGGAGGCAGGCAGCACCTTCGCCAAGGTCGCGGTGTCAGCCGCACGCACCGACTGCGTCAGGGTCCACCACTGGTAGCGCGGGTGGTCGGGCGCTGCCTCCAGGGCGGCCGCCATACCGGTCGAGACGCCCGTCCCGTTGCCGGCCAGCGCCGCCTGGCGGGCCAGGCGGTAGTTCCAGGCCGCCCCCAGGGGGTCGTCCAGGCGAGGCGGGGCTTTGTTGATCCGCGCCGCCTGGGTTTGGCTGCCGGCCATCTCCGGCAGCACGCGCCGGCTGATGGGCACTTCCGGCTGCGCGTAGCGAGGATCCGGGATGGTCTCAACAGGCTCGGTGATCAGGGTGTCCAGGGGAGCACCGGCAGCCAGCGCCCGACCCGGCCCGGGCGGAACCGGAGCCAGGGCCAGGGCCACGACCAGGGCTCCCAACGCCTGCCAACCGTTGCGGTTACGGATCATCATGCGCGTTCGCACCTGCCTTCGGTGGCGCATTCGCCGTTGAATGTTCCAGCCCCGCGGACCATCATGGACCCCGACGCCGGACCGCAGGTCGGAGGTGTCCGACCCGGGGATGCGTCCTATCTATCGGACGACGAACGGACGCATTTACCCCGAATCGGACCCGGACTGGGGAGGCGCATGGAGGCGATGGGGAACAGGATCACGGGCTGGCGACGCCTGGTGCTGGTCCTGGCCGGCCTGTGCGGCCTGACGGGCCTCATCATCGAATACGGCACCTATCCGGCGCCCTGGGCGCTGCGGCTGGCGCACGGGTTGAGCACGACCGCGGTGCTGCTCTTCGCGGCCGAGCAGGTGCTCGGCTGGCGCGAGGTCGGCGCATTCGGCGCCTACCTGCGCCGGCGCTGGCCCACGTTCACCCTCTCCTGTCTGCTGGCGCTGCAGGGCCTGGCCCTCTTGGCCGGCAGCCACACGGCCTGGCTCAGGCAGACCCTCGCCGTGCTCCGGCTCGAGTCGATCACGCAGGCCTACCTGATCGTGATGCAGGTCTATCTGGTGCTGCTGTTCCTGCTGGAACTGCCGCACCTGCACGCGCGTTTCGCCGCGTTGCGCATTCGCCCCGCCGTCGGGTTCGTCGGCATCTTCGTGGTGCTCATCCTGGTCGGGGCGGGGCTCCTGGCGCTGCCGCGGGCCACTCCGGCGAGCCAGCCCATCGGGTTCCTCGACGCCCTGTTCACGTCCACCAGCGCGGTCTGCGTCACCGGGCTGGTCGTGCGCGACACCGGGACCGGCTTCACGTTGTTCGGCCAGTCGGTCATCATGGTGCTGATCCAGCTGGGAGGGCTGGGCATCATGTCGCTGACCGCGGCCCTGAGCCTGCTGCTGGGGCGGGGCATCGGCGTGCGCGAGAACACCTTGCTGCGCGAGGTCCTGCAGCTGCCCATGCTGGGCGAAGCCGGTCGCATGATCCGCGCCATCATCCTGGTCACGCTCGGCTTCGAAGCGGTCGGCGCCGCCTGCCTGTTCATCGGCTTCTCGCAGGGCCCGCCGCCGCCGGGGCCCTTGCTGTTCACCGCGGTGTTCCACGCGGTCAGCGCCTTCTGCAATGCCGGCTTCGCAACCTGGAGCGACTCTCTGATGTCGCACGCCGGTAACGCCTGGGTGATGACGACGATCAACGTGCTGATCATCGTCGGCGGCCTCGGCTTCGGCGTGCTGGTCCAGGTCCTGGCGTGGTGGCGCGGGCGCGCGCAGAAGAGGCATGGGCGCGACTACCGGCTGGGCTTGCACGGCAAGGTGGTGCTGACCGTCACCGCGATCCTGTTGGTGGTGGGCACCGCCCTGCTGGTCGCTTTCGAATGGCGCGGCGCGCTGGCCCGGGACGGCGCGGGTCTGAAACTGGCGCAGGCCTTCTTCCAGTCCACGACCTGCCGCACGGCCGGCTTCAACAGCCTGGACCTGACCCTGTTGTCGCAGGCTTCGCTGCTGGTGATGATCGTGTTGATGTACATCGGCGGCGCTCCCGGTTCGACTGCGGGCGGTGTCAAGGTGACCGCCGTGGCCATCGCCTGGGCGAACCTGCGGTCGATCGCCAAGGGGCGCAGCCGGGTCTGGATCGGCAACCGGGAGCTGGAGGCTGTGCACGTGCAGCGGGCTCTGCTGGTGCTCTCGTCGGCGCTGGTCGCCGCCGCGCTGGGCACCCTGGTGCTCCTTCTGACCGAGGGCCACGACCTGATGGTGACCACGTTCGAGGTCTTCTCGGCCCTGGGCACGGTCGGTCTCTCGCTGGGACTGACACCGGTCTTGTCGCCGGTCGGGCAGCTGGTCATCATCCTGCTCATGTTCCTGGGCCGGCTGGGCCCCCTGACCCTGGCCAGCAGCCTGACCGGGTCCACGCACGAACCGCATGTGCGCCTGCCCCGCGGGCGCATCCAGATCGGCTGAACGCGCGCCATTCGAAGGCCGGGGCCGTGCGCGGCCCGGGAAGGACGACGTCATGATGAAGGCAGCAGTGATCGGACTGGGAAGGTTCGGCAGCGCCGTGGCCGTGGGGCTTGCGCGCGGCGGGGCCGAGGTGCTGGCCGTCGACAACAACGAGCGCCTGGTCGAGGAGGTGGCCGACGAGGTCTCGGTGGCGGTGTCCTTCGACGCGACCGACGTGGCGAACCTCAAGGCCTACAACGTCGGCGCCATGGACGCGGTCATCGTGGCGATGGCGACGAACTTCGAGGCCTCGGTCATGGTGACCATGCACTGCAAGACCCTCGGCACGCGGCAGGTCTATGCCAAGGCGCTGAACGCGATGCAGGAGTCCGTGCTGCGTCGCGTGGGTGCCGATTCGGTGGTCAAGCCCGAGCAGGACATGGGCCTGCGCCTGGCGGACCATCTCCTGCACGACCGGGTCGTGGAGTTCGTGCAGCTGCCCGAGGGGTTCGCGCTGCGGCGCGTCAACGTGCCGGCGGCGTGGGACGGCAAGACGCTGGCCGAGCTGAACCTGCTGGGGGCCAAGCGCCTGAACCTGGTACAGATCCTGCGGCGCAACCCCGCAGGCACGGGCCAGGACGCCGAGACCCGCATCCCGCTGCCGTCCGGCGGTGAAGTGCTGCACGCCGGCGACCGGATCGACGTCATCGGGCCGGACAAGGCGGTCCACAAGCTGGACTGAGCGGGCGGGGGTGGCCGACCGGGCCCGCGCGGCTTATCATCCCGGGTCGGCCGGGGAACCGCTGCGCCATCGCGCGGTTCAAGGTGAATTCCGGTCCACGACAACCAGAGACAAGGCGGCCGCCGCTGCGGTCGCAACCTCCGGAGGCATCATGCGCCCAGTCCGCAACGCGCTCAGCGCCCTATTCGTGTTTGCTCTTTTCGTCGCCTGCCTGGTTCCCGCCGCGGGAGCGGCGCCCGCGGCCAAGGCGCCGCAGTTCTTGCGTCTGGAGACCGAGGCGGGCAACATCCTGCTGGTCTTCTACCCGGGGCTGGCGCCGAACCACGTCGCGAACTTCAAGCACCTGGCGCGGACGGGCTTTCTCGACGGCACGCGCTTCCACCGCATCGTGCCGGGCTTCGTGATCCAGGGCGGCGATCCGAACAGCAAGGACGACGATCCGCGCAACGACGGTCTGGGTGGCCCTACGGTGCGCGACGTGTTGACCGAGGCGGAGTACCAGGCTGTCGTGGCGGCGTCGAAGGTGCTCGAAGGCAAGGGCTACAATGCCCTGACCGGTGAAGCGCGCCTGAAGGCCGAATTCTCCCGGACCGCCAAGCATGTCCGCGGCACGCTGAGCATGGCCCGCAGCCAGAGCGTCGACTCCGCGGGCAGCCAGTTCTTCATCTGCGTCGCCGACACCCCGGCGCTGGACACTCAGTACACCGTTTTCGGCCACGTGGTCAGCGGCATGGAGGTGGCGGACAAGATCGTGTCCGCCGAGAAGAACCCGGCCGCCGGGCGTGACGCGCCGGCGGTGCCGGTGCAGATCATCAAGGCGACGGTCCTGGAGGGCACGACGGGCCTGAGTGCGGCCGAGCGCGGCGCCTGGGACGCCCTGCCGGCTTCCCTGAAGGACGTCCACTGAAGGAGCGTAAACATCCGAACGCAACCGAAGACGGTGAGCGTGTGACGGCGCCCGTCGACCCGAAGCCCGCGACGGCCAGGCCCGGTGCCCCGCGGGGAGTGATCTCCCTGCGGGGCGTGCGCGTGCACAACCTGCGCAATCTGGACCTGGAGATCCCGCGCCGGCAACTGGTGGTCGTGACCGGGCCCAGCGGCTCTGGCAAGTCGTCGCTGGCCTTCGACACGCTGTACGCCGAAGGTCAGCGACGCTACATCGAGAGCCTCTCCAGCTACGCGCACCAGTTCCTCGACCAGTTGGCCAAGCCGGACGTCGACCGCATCGACGGGCTGTCGCCGGCACTGGCCATCGACCAGAAGGGGCTCGGGCGCAGCCCACGCTCGACCGTCGGCACGGTTACGGAAATCTACAACTTCCTGCGCCTGCTCTACGCGCGCTGCGGCGCGGTCCATTGTCCGGACTGCGGCGTGCCCGCGAGCGGTCGTCCGCTGTCGGAGATCCACGACGAGGTGGCTACCCTGCCGGAGGGTACGCGGTTGTACCTGCTGGCGCCGGTCGTGCGCGGCCGCAAGGGCGAACACAAGCAGTTGCTGGCGGGCCTCCTGCAGCAGGGCTACGTGCGCGCGCTGGTCAACGGCGAACTGTGCGAACTGGAGGACCTGCAACTGGCCAAGGGCAGGACCCACGACATCGCCGTCGTGGTGGACGGGCTGGTGCAGCGGCCGGGGGTTGCCGAGCGGCTGCGCTCGGCGCTCGACCGCGCGGCCGAACTGGGCGAGGGCACGGTCATCGTGCGCGCCGGCGACCGCGAGACATGGTACAGCCGGCAGTCATCGTGTCCCGGCTGTGGCCGTGGCTTCCCGGCGCCCGAGCCGCGCCTGTTCTCGTTCAATTCACCGGCCGGGTCGTGTCCGGGGTGCAATGGGCTGGGCACGCTGCGGACCATCCGGCCCGACGCGGTGGTGCCGGACGAGTCGGTGTCGCTGCGCGACGGGGCTATCGCCTTCCTCAAGGGCAAGCCCACGAACTGGCTGTACGTGCAGTGCGAGGCGTTGGTGACGGCGCTGGACGCGGACCTCGACGCGCCGTGGTCGAAGCTGCCCGCGCGCGTGCGACAGGCCCTCCTGTACGGGCTGGGGCCGGCGCTGGAGAAGGAACTGAGGCCACACCGGAACTACAGCGCCTTCCTGCGCGACTGGCAGGGGCTGGTGCCCGAACTGGTGCGCCGGCACCGCGAGACCAAGAGCGAGAAGATTCGCCAGTCGCTCGAGAAGATGATGACCGAGCAGGAGTGCCAGGACTGCGGCGGCCACCGCCTGCGGACCGAGGCGCTCAATGTACGCGTCGGCGGCCTGCACATCGGGCAGGCGGCAGCGCTCACGCTCGACGACTTCGCCGCCTGGGTGGAATCGCTGGCGTTCACGGGGGAACGGGAGCGGCTGGTGTCCGGTCCCGTGCTGGACCAGATCCGCCATCGCCTGCGGTTCCTGCTGCAGGTGGGCGTCAGCTACCTCTCGCTGTCGCGAGGCACCTCGACGTTGTCCGGCGGCGAGGGGCAACGTGTGCGTCTGGCCACGCAGGTCGGATCCCAGCTGCGGGGCGTGCTCTACATCCTGGACGAACCCAGCGTCGGTCTGCACCACCGGGACATCGGTCGGCTGATCAATACGCTGCGCGCGCTGCGCGACCGCGGCAACTCGGTGGTGGTGGTCGAGCACGACCGCGACGTGATGCTGGCGGCCGACCACCTGCTGGACCTGGGGCCGGGCGCCGGCGAGCACGGCGGCCGATTGATGGCCCAGGGCACGGTTGAGCAGGTGTGCGCCACGCCGGGCTCGCCGACCGGGGACTACCTGGCCGGGCGCGTGGGGAAGGGACCGGCCACGCCACTGACCGGCCGCTCGCCCACCGATCCGCTGCTGGTGCTGCGGGGTCTGCGCGGGCGCAACCTGTGCGGCATCGATCTGGTCATCCCGCTCGGGAGGCTGACCGTGGTCACCGGGGTCTCGGGTTCGGGCAAGAGTACGGCGGTGCACGAGACGCTTTATCGCGCGTTGGCTGCCGCGCATCATGGCGCACGGCGGGTGCCCGCCCCGTTCGACGGCATGGAGGGCCATGAGCAGGTGCACGGCGTGGTGTTGGTGGACCAGTCGCCCATCGGGCGTTCACCCCGCTCGACGCCGGCCACCTACACCGGCCTCTACAACCACCTGCGGACGGTCTTCGCCCAGACGACGCTGGCGCGTATGCGCGGCTACGGCGCCGGGCGGTTCAGCTTCAACACCGACGGCGGCCGCTGCCGCGTGTGCGAGGGCGCGGGGATCCGGCGCCTGACCATGGACTTCCTGCCGGACGTGGAGATCCCCTGTGAGGAGTGCAGCGGGCGGCGCTTCGACCGTGAAACGCTCGAGGTGCACTTCAAGGGCCACAGCATCGCCGACTTCCTGGACATGCCGGTTTCGCGGGCCCGCGAGGAGCTGTCGAACATCCCAGCCTGTCGCAAGGTGCTGGACGTGATGCACGGCGTGGGGCTGGACTACCTGCGGCTCGGGCAGTCCGGCGGTACGCTCTCGGGCGGCGAGGCGCAGCGCCTGAAGCTGGTGCGCGAGCTGTCGCGCGGCGGGCAGCGCCACACGGTCTACATCCTGGACGAACCGACCACCGGTCTGCACTTCTGCGATGTCGATCGCCTGCTGGCGGTGCTGGCTCGCCTGCTGGAACACGGCAACACCGTGGTCGTGATCGAGCACAACGGCGAGGTGATCCGGCGGGCCGACCACGTGATCGACCTGGGCCCGGAGGGGGGCGCCGGGGGCGGCCGGCTGGTGGCCCAGGGCACGGTCGGGGACATCGCCGCCTGCGCCGAATCGTACACCGGGGCCATGCTGCGGGGGCTGCTGGACTGATCCGGGGCCAGCGCTTAGATTGGTCCGGCCGGCCGCGCCGTTCCGGCGCCGACCCGTATCCGCGCTCCAGCCCTGGAGAAGTCATCGTGGACGATCTGGCGGGCCTTAAGACCACCCCGTTGACAGCCTGGCACCGCGCCCATGGCGCGAAGATGGTGCCGTTCGCCGGCTATGAGATGCCGGTCCAGTACGAGGGCGTGCTCGCCGAGCACGCGGCCGTGCGCGAGCGCGTCGGCCTGTTCGACATCACGCACATGGGCGAGATCTTCGTCGACGGCCCTGGGGCCGAGGCGTGGCTGGACGGCCTGGTCACCAACCGCGTGGCCGGCGTGGCCGTGGGCAAGGTGACCTACACGGCCATGTGCAAGGCCGACGGCGGCGTGCTGGACGACATGCTGATCTACCGGCTCGGCGCCGAGCGGTGGCTGGTCGTCTGCAACGCCTCCAACCACGACAAGATCGCCGCCTGGCTGCGCGCGCACGCGCCGGCGAGCAGCGTGCGGATGGATGACCGCAGTGATGCCACGGCGCTGATCGCCGTGCAGGGCCCCGACGCGCGTGAGCTGGTGGGGCGCGTGGCGAACCTGGCCAACCTGCGCAACGACATCGCGGCGCTCGATTTCTACACCGCGTTCGCCTGCCCGGGCGCCTCCGGCGAGTGGATCGTCTCGCGCACGGGGTACACCGGTGAACACGGCTACGAGCTGTACCTGCCGAACGCCGACGCGCTGGCCGTGTGGGAGGAACTGCTGTCCCGTGGCGCCGACCTGGGCGTGGCGCCCATCGGCCTGGCTGCCCGCGACACGCTGCGGTTCGAGGTCTGCTACTGCCTGTACGGCCACGAGCTGGAGGAGGACATCACCCCGCTCGAGGCGGGCATCGGCTGGGCCGTCAAGCTGAAGAAGGACGCGTTCACCGGCCTGGAGGCGCTACGCTCGCAGCAGGCGGCCGGCGTGCCCCGCAAGCTGGTGTGCCTGGAGGTGACGGGCCGCGGCATCGCGCGGCAGGGTGCCCGGATCCTGAGCGGCGGCCGCGACGTGGGCTTTGTCACCAGCGGCACGTTCAGCCCGACGCTGAAGAAGCCGCTGGCGCTGGCGCTGGTCGAGGCCGCGGTGCCGGCCGGCGACGTCATGATCGACATCCGCGGCAAGGGCGTCGAGGCGCGCACGACCGCATTCCCGTTCCTGGCCGCGCGCACGAAGGGCGACCCGAAGGCGCCGCGGCAGCTGACGTAGGGGCGGCGACCGCGCCGCTGCAGATAGACAGGACTATCGGAACCCCAGGCCAGGAGGCAGCCGAGCATGGTACCCGCAGACCGGAAGTACACGCAGGAGCACGAGTGGATCATGGTTGACGGCGGCAACGGCACGGTCGGCGTGACCGAGTTCGCGGCGCACGAGCTGGGCGACATCGTGTTCGTCGAGCTGCCGTCCGTCGGCGCGACGTTCAAGCAGGGCGACACGGTCGGCACCATCGAGTCGGTCAAGGCCGTCGCCGACCTGTACCTGCCGGTGTCGGGCGAGATCGTGGCGGTCAACGACGCGGTCGCGACCAGTCCCGAACTGCTCAACAGCGACGCGTTCGGCCAGGGCTGGCTGGTGAAGGTGAAGCTCTCGGTGCCCGGCGAACTGGACGCGCTGCTGGACGCCGCCGCCTACGGCGAACTGCTGGGAGGCTGAGCCGCGCATGGCCTACGTCCCGCACGCGGATGCCGACATCCGCCACATGCTGGAGGCGATGGGACTGGACAGCGTCGAGCAGCTGTTCGCCCACCTGCCCGCAAACGTCCGCCTCGACCGTGACCTGGACCTGCCCCTCGGCCTGAGCGAGGAGGAGGTCCGCGACTGGTTCCGCTGCGCCGCGCGCGCCAACCGCGGCCAGGGCGAGCTGGTCAGCTTCCTGGGTGGCGGCGTCTACGACACGGTGGTTCCGTCGGTGTGTGATGCGCTGGTCTCGCGCAGCGAGTTCCTGACCGCCTACACGCCGTACCAGCCCGAGGTTTCGCAGGGCACGCTGCAGGCGATCTACGAATGGCAGAGCTTCGTCTGCCGCCTGACCGGCATGGACGTGGCCAACGCGAGCATGTACGACGGCTCGACGGCGCTGGCCGAAGCCTGCCAGGTGGCCGTTGCCGCCAAGCGGCGCCCGCTGGTGGTGCTGCCGGCCACGCTGAACCCGCGCTGGGCGCGCGTCGTGCGCACCTCGATGCGGGGGGCGGGCATCGCCGTGGCCGAGGTGCCCGCCGGCCCGGCCGGGACCACGGACGTGGCGCAGCTGGAGAAGGTGCTGGCGCTGGCGCCGGCCGCCTGCTTCGTCCTGCCGAACCCGAACTACCTGGGCCTGGTCGAGCCGGTGGACCAGCTGGCCGCAGCGGCCCGGGCCGCCGGTGCGGCCGTCATCGCCGCGGTCAACCCCGTCAGCCTGGCGCTGCTCAAGACGCCGGGCGAGTACGGCGCCGACCTCTGTGTGGGCGAGGCCCAGGCGTTTGGCATCCCGCCCACCTGGGGCGGCCCGCTCCTGGGCTTCCTGGCCTGCAGCGACGAGCACAAGCGGCGCATCCCCGGCCGTATCGTCGGGCGCACGAACGACAGCCGGGGTCAGGGCGGCTACGTGCTGACGCTGCAGACGCGCGAGCAGCACATCCGGCGCGAGAAGGCCACCAGCAACATCTGCAGCAACCAGGGCCTGATGATGCTGCGGGCGACCATCTATCTGGCCATGCTGGGGGCCGGCGGCCTGGCCGAGCTGGGGGACGCGAACCGCGCCCGGATCGAGGCTCTGCGCACGCGGGCGCGGAAGGTGCCCGGCGTGACGATCCCGTTCGACGGCCCCGTCTTCAACGAGACGGTGCTGCGGCTGCCGCGCCCGGCCCGCGAGTTCCGCGCCTTCGCGCGGTCGCGCGGCGTGCTGGCGGGCATCCCGCTGGACGGCGTGGCGGGCTGCGGTCCGAACGACATCCTGGTGGCCGTGACCGAGAAGCGGTCGCTGGCGCAGATCGACCTGTTCGCGGCCCTGCTGGCGGAGTTCGCCGCCGGCGGCGGAAAGGGCGCCTGATGAGCAACGAGGTGAAGACCCCCGGACGCTGGCTGGGCGAATTGCCGGGTTCGCTGTTCGACAAAGGCGGCCCCGGGCGCCGCGGGCTGACCTTCCCGCGCTGGGACGGCGAACCGGCACCCGCGCTGCCGGCGTCGGTGTGCCGCGCGAAGCCGGCCGACTTCCCGGCCCTCAGCGAGCCCGAGGTGATGCGCCACTTCACGGCGCTGTCGAACCTGAACCACCACATCGAACGCGGCATGTACCCCCTGGGCAGCTGCACGATGAAGTACAACCCGCGCCTGAACGAGCAGGTGGCGGCCATGCCCGGCCTGGCCGACCTGCACCCGGAACAGGACGTGGCCGACGTGCAGGGCCTGCTCGGTTCGCTGCTGCATCTGGAGAAGGCGCTGTGCGAGATCACCGGCTTTGCCGCCTGCAGCCTGATGCCCGCGGCCGGCGCCCACGGCGAGTACCTGGGCATGCTGGTCATTCGCGCCTGGCACCAGGCACGTGGCGACGGCGGCCGCACCGAGATCCTGATCCCCGATTCGGCCCACGGGACCAACCCGGCCAGCGTGGCCATCATGGGCATGGTGCCCAGGCAGATCGCGTCGCGGCCTGACGGTCGCATCGACCTGGACGCGCTGAAGGCGGCGGTCGGCCCGAAGACCGCCGGCATCATGATCACCAATCCCAACACGCTGGGCCTGTTCGAGAACGACATCGCCGAGGTGTCGCGCATCGTCCACGGGGCCGGCGGTCGCCTGTACATGGACGGCGCCAACCTGAACGCCATCCTGGGCAAGGCCCGGCCGGGCGACATGGGCTTCGACGTGGTGCACATGAACCTGCACAAGACGTTCAGCACGCCGCACGGCGGCGGCGGCCCCGGCTCGGGACCGATCTGCGTGGCGTCCGACCTGGCGGAGTTCCTGCCGGGGCCGCGCATTGCACAGCAGGCCGACGGCTCGTTCACGCTCGAGAGGCTGCCCGGCGCCGACGACACGTCCATCCACGCCTGGTATGGGAACGTGGGCGTGTGCCTGCGTGCGCTGGCCTACATCCTGCGCAACGGGCGCGATGGCCTCAAGCGTGTCACCGAGTGCGCCGTGCTCAACGCGAACTACCTGAAGCACGAGCTCCGGGACGTGATCGAGGTCGAGCATGCCGACGGCTGTCTGCACGAGTTCGTGGCGACAGGCAGGGGCTGGAAGGACAGGTACGGGGTCCGCACGCTCGACATCGCCAAGCGGCTGCTCGACTACGGGATGCACGCACCCACGGTGTACTTCCCGCTCATCGTCGAGGAGGCGTTCATGGTCGAGCCGACCGAGACCGAGTCGCTCGAGAGCCTGGACCGTTTCGTGGCCGTGATGAAGGCCATCCGCGCGGAGGCCGAGACCGATCCCGACCTGCTGCACGGCGCGCCGCACCACACCCCGGTCGGCCGCATGGACGAGGCGAAGGCGGCCCGCGACCCGGACCTGCGCTGGCTGGGACCCTGCAACTGCTGAGGGCGCGCGTGGACGGGACGCTGCGGATCATCATGGACGGCGCGCGCGACGGCGCCGCCAACATGGCGCGGGACGCCGCACTGCTCGAGGAGCACCGGCCGGGCGACCAGCCGGTGCTCCGCCTGTACCGCTGGCGGCCGTTCGCCGTCTCCTACGGCTACCACCAGAGCCCCGACGACTTCGACGCCGCTGCCATCGCCGCCGCCGGCTTCGGCCTCGTGCGCCGGCCCACGGGCGGGCGGGCGATCCTGCACGCCGAGGAACTCACCTACGCGGTGGTCGGCACCAGCCCGTCGCCGCTGTTCGGCGACACCCTGCACGGCACGTACATGCGCATCAACGAAGCGCTGCTGGGGTTCCTGGCGGATCTTGGCCTGCCGGCGGACGTTTCCGGAGGCGAGAGCCGCGCCGATGCGCGCGGGTTGGCCTGTTTCAAGAGCGCCGGGCGGCACGAGATCAACGTGCGCGGGCGCAAGCTGGTCGGCTCGGCCCAGCGCCGGCGGGGAGACGTCTTCCTGCAGCACGGCAGCATCCTGGCCGGGCCGGCGCACCTGGACCTGCCGCGCTTCCTGCGGCCGCGCCCCGGCGCCGCGGTGCCCGATCGCGCGCAGCTGGCCCTGGTCACGACGGACCTGGGCCAGCTGCTCGGGGCGCCCCTGGATGACGACGGCCAGGAGCGGCTGCTGCCGCGCCTGGCCGACGCCTTCTGCCGGGCGTGGGGGCTGGCCCCCGCCGCCGCACCGCCTGCCGACTAGAAGACCAGCGACGAGGCCACGGCCACGCCCAGGCCCTTGGTGTCGCCGACCTTCACGCCGCCGCGCGTGACCGCCGCGGCGTCGATCCGCCAGTACCCCAGCTTGAGGCCGAGGCCGGCCGAGGCGCTGTCGCCTTGCACGCCGCCGGTGGCTGCGCCCAGGCGCGGCTGCAGGAAGCCGAGCTGCCACTCCAGTCCGGCCGCCACTCGCGGCTCGGTGGAAGTCAGTCCACGGTCCTCGAAGCCCTGGATGTAGTCGGCCGCAAGCACGAAGGCGCCCAGCTTCTTCGCGGCACCCAGTCGCGCCTGGCGCGGCAGCGCCGTTGTGTAGGCCTGGCCGGCGTACGTCGTGTCGGCATCGCTGACCGAGGCGTCCAGATCGGAGTTGAGCAGGTTCACATCCGCGGCGTCGAGGCGGAACTCGTGGTACTCGACGTTGCGGTTCCACTCGATGGTGCTCTGCGCGTTCTCCAGCGTCAGCCCGACGGCCAGGCCGCCCGGCGTACGCAGCGCCAATCCGACGTCGAGGCCGTAGCCGCGACCGCCCTCGGCGGAAACCGTCGTGACGTGAGCATCGGCCGTGATCTCTTCCATGCCCGTCGAGAGGCTGCCGCCGGCCGACTCCACGTGCATCTCGTAGATGCCGTGCAGGTAGCGCACGTTCACGCCAACGCCCAGGCTGGCGCCCCCCAGCGAGAGCAGGCGTGTGCCGAACGAGGCCGTGGCCATACCCAACGCGCAGCCTTCGCCCCAGGTGTTGCTGAAGTCGACCGTCTGTCCCACCGGATTGCCGTGCAGGACGACGTCGAAATAGTCCTTGTCCAGGTTGCCATGACCGGTGCCGACCGCCCCGGCCGTCAGCGCGAACTGGCCGAACTGGAAGCCGAGGGCCGAGGCGCGCACATCGGCGTCGAGGCTCAGTCCGTTCTCTGGGATGTCGGACAGCAGCTGTGCCTTGGCCGCAGTGTCCAGGTGGGCACCGGTGATCTCGTTGTAACGGTCCAGGCTCAGGGCGTTGTTCTGCACGGCCACCGCGGCGCCGGCCAGGCCGACACTCGAGCCGTCGCCGAAGGCCAGGTTGGCCGGGTTGTAGACCACGGCTTCGAGGCCGCGGGCCGCGGCGCCAGCCGCGCCGCCCATGCCCCACGCCCGCACCGGGCTCTGCGCGAGGGCAGGGGTGGGCGCGGACGAGATGGCGGCCAGGGTGGCGGCGACCGCCAGCGTGGTCGGCAGCAGCCGGTCGCGCGCGATGTTCATCGGGATGCTCTTCATGTCGCCGGTCCTTTGCTGTCCCGCGGGGCGGGAGGTTGATCCTAGAACTGGTCGTCGACCAGCACGTCAAGCTGCACCAGGCCGCGGACCTCGAGGTAGTCGGTGCTGAGCACGCGCACGGGTTGGCCGTTCGTGGAAGGCAGCACGGCCACGACCTTCGTCACCAGTCCGGGCAGCCCGAACACGCGGGCCTGCTCGGCCGTCAGGTCGAACGAGGGGCGGCTGATCACCGACTGCGTGACCGTGTGGGTGGTCGCCGAGGTTGCCGCGGCCTGGACGACCAGGGGCCCGATCACGAGCGTCGGCGCGGCATCCAGCGTGGCCGGATCCTGGCCCACGAGCACCGACAGCTGCAGTGCCATGGGCAGGTGGTTGAGCACCTCGAGCTGCGCGCGGGCGCCCTGGGCGTGGGTCGAGATTTTCTCCTGCAGGTCCGCGTCGACATCCAGGGCGCGCGGATCGCTGTCCAGCGTGGCGTCGTCGATGACCACTTCCAGCGGCGCGGTGATCTCCCACCGCAGGACGGCTGTGTCGCCCGGGCGCACGGTGCCCAGGGAGCCGTCGCCGCCAAGGCTGACCTGGCCCAGCAGCGTCACGCGTTCGGGCAGGTTGTTGAGGAAGGCGACGATGCCGCTGTTCGCCTGGTCCAGGACGATCTCGGTCAGGGCCTTGCCTTCGCCGAGGTCGAGGGATTCGGAGATGTTCAGTTCGCGGACGGTGCCGTTTCCGGCCACCCCGCGCAGGGTAAGGTCGATGCTGCCGGGCAGCGTGGCGGTCGTCTCCAGCGCCAGCACCAAGCGGGCGGCCGTCAGCGCCAGGCCGGTCAGCTCGTCCGGCAGGTCGATGTCCTGCACCGACGGCTCCAGCTCGACCACCGATTCGGGCACGACGCCGGTGACGCTGGCGAACGAGATCGTGGCCGCCGCGAGGTTCGCGGTCAGGCCGTCGTCCGCGCCCATCGTCACGGGCTGCCCGTTGCTGCCGGGCGTGGTCACGACCACGGCGGCGTCCAGCGTCGTCAGCGGCAGTCCGCCGTCGGCCAGGCGGTAGCCCGCGAAGTCGATCGTGCGCGAGGTCGACTGCCCGGCCGCCAGCGCGAACTGTTGCGTGAGCGGTTGGCCGGCGGCCGTGCGCAGGGCATCCCAGGTCAGCGTCGCGGTGCAGGGCACCGGCATCGAGTTGGCGACCTGCAGGGTCGTGGCACCGGCGGCTACCACGGCCTCGGTCACCTCGTAGCCCGACGGCAGCGGCGACGCGAACGTGGTGCTGAACGACTGCGCGCCCACCACGGCCGTGGCCGAGGAGACCACCAGGCCGGTGAACGATGCGGATACATCCAGGGCGTCGGTGCCGCTGACGGCGACCGGTGCGCCGCCGGAGCCGGCCGAGCCGCCGGCCAGGCGCACCCGCAGGCGGTCCGGCATCACGGCGCCTGCCAGGTCGAACACGCGGGTCCGGCTCTGGCCCGGGTCGATCTGATCGAAGACGAAGGTCGCGAAGACGGTGCCTTCCGGGCTCTCCAGTACCAGCGCCAACTGGTCCGGGCCGGCAGAGGCCGAGATCGGCACTGCCAGTCCGTTGGTCACCGTCACGGCGGCGGTGCCGGCCGCCAGCGTGGCCGACGTGATGTCGGGAACGTCCTGGTCGGGGCTCGTGGCCGCCAACGGGAACGCCGGCACGATGGTCACCAGACCGTTCGCGCCCGCGGCGGGAGCCCACACGTCCTGCAGCTGGAAGCCGTAGCCGAGCGGGCCCACCGGAGCCAGGTCGAACGAGCCGAGGCCCTCGTCCAGCGCCTGCGCGGCGATCTCCGCGTTGAGGTCGAAGTCGAACGACAGCGTGTCCGGGTCCCCGTCGACGCGCAGCAGCAGGGTGCCATCCTGGGCGATATCCAGGAAATCCTCGCTGTCGACGGCCTCGGCCACGTCCAGTCTCTCGACGCCCAGCGGCAGGCTCAACGTGGTGTCGAAGGTCGGCATTGCCGGTTCGTTGACCTGGCAGCCGGCCAGGCCCGCCAGGGCCAGCCCTGCCGTCAGCAGCATCGCCAGGCGGGACCGGACTGCGGCCCGCACGCTCGGTTCGTTCGCTCGCTTCGCCATGGTGATCCCCTCGGTTGTTCCGGCGGCGGTTCGGTCACCGCCGCGCACCCGGGCGCGGTTTCAACGGGCCGTCGCTGAAAGTTCCGTACCGGCCGGAAGCCGCCCCGGCACCGGGCCGGGCAGGGGAACGACGGGAAACGACGGGACACGCCAGGAAGCGGCCGGGAGCGCGGGCACCACGGCGGGACCGCCGTGGAAGAAGAGGGAATCGTGCGCACCGGCCGGGAACGCCGGCCGTCTCCGTGCAACCTGCACGAACGGGCCCGGCCTGGCGACGGGTGGCGCTCCCGTACGCGGTTCTCCCGCGCTTGACCGCCACGCCGGAGCGTTCCTACTATCAACGTTCCGCGCCCACCGCCCACGAAGGATGGACATGTTCCCCTGGCTCGCGCGACGCCTGCTGTCCTCGCTGCTGATGATCGTCCTGCTGATGACGATGGTCTTCGCCGTCGTGCGCCTGGCGCCCGGCGATCCGCTCGAGGCCGGCGTCGTCGAGACCGTCGAGTCACGCGACCGGGAATTGCTGCGTCAGCGTCTGGGTCTGGACGAGCCACTGGCCGACCAGTACCTGCGGTGGGTGGCCGGCTCCCTGCGCGGCGACTGGGGGACCAGCCTGCGTCAGCAGCGGCCGGTGGTCGATATCGTCCGCGAGGCGGCGGGGCCCACGCTGCTGCTGTCGCTGACGGCGTGGCTGCTGCATCTGGTCCTGGCGGTCGCGGCGGCGGTTGTCATGGCGGCCCGACGGGGCAGCACGCTGGATCATCTCGTCGGCGGGGTGGGCCTGGTGCTGCTGTCGCTGCCGGGGTTCTGGCTCGGCCTGATGTTGACGCTGCTGTTCGCCCGCCAGCTCGGCTGGCTGCCGGCCGGGGGCATGCACGGGGCCGACGCCGCACTGCTTCCGGCAGGGGCACGCCTGCTGGACCTCCTGCGTCACCTTGTGCTGCCGACGCTGACGCTTGCGCTGGGCTCGTTCATGGCGACGGCCCGCTACACGCGCGCGGCGCTGGACGAGGCGCTCGGGCAGGATTTCATCCTGGCCGCCCGCGCGCGAGGCATCGGCGAACGCCGGTTGCTGTGGCGGCACGCGTTGCCGCATGCGTTGCTGCCGCTGGTGACGCTGGCGGGCCTGCAACTGCCGCAGCTGCTGGGCGGCGCCGTCGTGATCGAAGTCGTCTTCGGCTGGCCCGGGCTCGGCCGGGTTGCGGTCGAAGCGATCGGCGCCCGCGACTACCCGGTCGTGATGGCAGTGACGCTGCTGTCGGCGGTGCTCGTGACCGCCGGCTCTCTGCTGGCGGACCTTGGCTATCGGCGTGCGGATCCGCGCGTCGGACTGTCCGACGGGGTGACACCATGAGCCAGCCCGCCGCCCCGCTGACGATGGCAGGGACCGCGGACAGGGCCGGGCGCGCGCGCACACCGGGGGCCCTGGCGCTGCGTACGGGAGCCGGCTTGCTGGCAACCGTGACGCTCGTCGCGCTGGCGGCACCGCTGCTGGCGCCGGGTGACCCGGCGGTGCTCGGCGAAGCCGCCGACCGCCTGCTTTCGCCTTCGCCCGCGCACCCGCTGGGCACCGACGTCCTGGGCCGGGACGTCCTGGCCCGCCTGGTGCACGGAAGCCGTGTCTCGCTGCTGGCGGGTTGGTTGTGCGCTCTGGTCGCCGTCGCGGTCGGGACGGCGGTGGGGCTGGCCGCCGGCTCGGGCCCGCGCTGGCTCGATCGCCTGCTGATGACGTTGACCGACGCCTGCCTGGCCTTCCCACGCATCTTCCTGGTGCTGCTGATCGTCTCCCTGACGAAGCCGAGTCTGGCGCTGACGATGGCCGTCATCGGGCTGACCGGCTGGATGGGTGTCGCCCGGCTGGTGCGCGCCGAGACGTTGTCGCTGCGCGAGCGCGAGTTCGTGGCCGCCGCGCGCGGACTGGGCCTGTCGCCGTGGCGCGTCAACGTGCGGCACGTGCTGCCGGCCCTGTGGCCGACGATCATCGTGGCCGCGTCCCTGCGGGTGGGCTCGGCGATCCTGACCGAATCGTTCCTTTCGTTCCTGGGCCTGGGCGCGCAGGAGCCGACCGTCAGCTGGGGCGCGATGATCCAGGCCGGCCGGCCCGTGCTGCTGGAGGCATGGTGGCTGTCGACATTCCCCGGGCTGGCGCTCGCGCTGACGGTGGTCGGCTGCAACCTGCTCGGCGACGGCCTGCGCGCACGCCTTGATCCGCGGCAGGAAGCGGGGCGCGATGGCTGATCTCCTGCGCCTGGAGTCCTTCCGGCTCGCTTTCGCGGGCGCGGACCGGCCCGTGCTGGACGGGCTGGACCTGTGCGTGGTCGCCGGCGAAGCCGTGGCGCTGGTGGGGCCGTCCGGTTCAGGCAAGACGATGCTGGCGCGCGCGGCGCTGGGCCTGCTGCCCCCGACGGCCCGGACCGGCGGCCGGGTGCTGTGGGAGGGCCGCGAACCCGGTTCGCATCCGGGCGGCTGGGCCGCGCTTCGCGGCGGAGGCCTGACGTGGCTGCCTCAGGAACCGCTGGGCGGACTCAATCCGCTGTTGACGGTCGGTGACCAGGTGACCGAGGCGGTCCGTCGTCATCAGGGCCTCGATCGCGCCGCTGCCCGGGACCACGCCGTGTCGCTGCTGGCCGAATTGGAACTGCCGGATCCGGCGCGCCTTCTCGCGGCCTGGCCGCATGAACTGAGCGGCGGCATGCGCCAGCGCGTGCTGCTTGCGGCCACATTGGCCTGCCGACCGCGCCTGCTGATCGCCGACGAGCCGACTTCCAGCCTGGACACGACCGTGCAGCGCGAGCTGTTGGCCGTGCTCGACCGCGCCTGCCGTGCGCGCGGCATGGCGCTGCTGTTCATCACGCATGATCGCCACCTGGTGCCGCTGGTGGCCGGGCGCTGCCTGGAACTGCGCGACGGGCGGACCGTCGAGGTGCCGCCCGGGCCGCGTGCGCTCGCTCAGGGGCCCCGGGCGGCGGCGCCGCCCTTGCCGGTGGGGGCCGTCCCGGCGCTGGCGGCCAAGGGGCTCGTCGTTCGGCACCGGGGGCAGGCCGTGCCGGCCGTCGGGGGCGTGGACCTCGAGCTGTGGCCCGGCCGGGCGACGGGGCTGGTCGGAGAATCGGCGGCCGGCAAGTCGAGCCTCGCGCGGGCGCTGGTCGGCCACCTGCGGGCGGAGACCGGATCGGTCACCGTCGATGGCCGGCTGCGTGATCCGCGTTTCCGCGGCGCCCCGGGCCGGGCGCTACGGCGTCGCGTGCAGTTGCTGTTCCAGGATGCCGGAGCGTCCCTCGATCCGCGGCAGCGCGTCGGCCAGGCCCTCCGCGAGGCGGCCGGCTGCGCGCCCGCCGACACGGTGCGCCTGCTGGCGGAGGTCGGTCTGGCGCCGGACGTGGCGCGGCGTTACCCGCACGCACTGTCCGGCGGCCAGCGCCAGCGTGTGGCGCTGGCGCGGTGCCTGGCGGCCGATCCGGCGGTACTGATCGCCGACGAACCGACCAGTGCGTTGGACGCCGACGCCGGCCGGCAGGTGTTCGCTTTGCTGGGCACGGTCATGGCCGCGCGCGGCCTTGCCGTGCTGGTCGTCACGCACGATCTCGATGCCGCGCTCGGCTTCTGCAGCGAACTCGTGGTGATGCACGGGGGAGTGGTCATCGAGCGCGCCGCGCCGGGCACCCCGGCGGTTTGGCGCCATCCGCACATGATCCGGCTCCTCGATAGCCGCCCGTCCGTGCTGGCGATGGCCGCCCGACCTCATGGCATCGGGGCGCCGATCCCCGGCCCTGCCGTCGCCCGCGGGCGGGTTCCGGGTGGCGAACACGGCTGTCCCGCCGCTGCCGCCTGCCCGCTCCGGAACGACACCTGTCTCAAGGAGTTGCCGCCCCTGCGCGAGGTGTCGCCGGGGCATTGGCTACGGTGCCCGCCGGCGACCGAACTGCCTTCGCCACAATTTATTGACACGTAATAGGCCAATCTCTATATTCAGCCACCAGTTGCGGCATGGCGCCCTGACCCCGCGTCTTCAGTGCGCCGAAGTGCCCCAAGGACCGGCGGAAACGCCCAGAATCAGCAGGCACCCCACCCTGCCCGGCCAAGGTCCAGTGCAACAAAGAGTCCCGTTCGCAGGTTCCCAACGGAACCCCGAATCAGCCGGATATGTCCCCACGGAAAGGAGCCGCCGTATGCTCCGGCGTCACCGGATCCACCGGGTATTGCCTCTTCTGATCCTGTTGCTGATCTCGGTGGTGGCTGCCGGGGAAGCGTTCGCACAAGCGGGCGCCATCAGGGGCGTGGTGAAGGACAAGGAGTCCGGCGATCTGCTGGACTACGCGAACGTGCTGCTCGCCGGCTCGACACGTGGCACGATGTCGCTCGGCGGCGGCGTCTTCCACTTCACGGGGCTGCCCCCGGGCGTGTACACGGTCAAGGTCCTCTATCTGGGCTACGCGCCGATGGAGAAGACCGTGACCGTCACCGCCGGTGGCACTGCGAACGTCTCCTTCGAGCTCGAGACCGTGATCGTCGAGACCCTGCAGGCCTTCGACGTGACCGGTGAAGAGTACATGGTCGAGATCAAGAGTGCCGTGACCGAGCACACGGTATCGGGCGAGACATTCGAGAAGTACGCCATCGACTCGGTCGAGGACGCGCTGTCGAAGCAGGCGGGCGTGGTTCTCCGCGCCGGCGAGCTGTACGTGCGCGGCGGCCGATCGGGCGAGGTCTCGATGCAGATCGACGGCGTGTCGGTCGACAACCCGCTGGGCACCGGGGCCCTGGAGGTGTCCTCGCTGGCGGTCGACAACATGGCGGTGGTGACCGGCGGCCTGGACGCCAAGTATGGCAACGCCCTGTCCGGGGTCGTGAACATCACGACCAAGGAAGGCGGCGAGAAGTTCGGTGGTGGCGTGCGCTTCCTGACCGACGACTTCGGGCGCCAGGACAAGACCTACACGAATTACGATCGCTTCGAGTACGGCTTCGGCGGGCCCTCGCCGCTGAAGAACGTGACGTACTACCTGGCCGGCGACCTGCGATTCACCGACACCGAGAACACGACGGTGGCCGATCGCCCCGAATACAAGGTGAAGCTGGGCGACACGACCCTGTTCAAGTTCCGCCGCCGGCAGTTCAACGAGGCGAAGGGCTCGGCCAAGCTCGCCTGGAATCTCGACGAGACCAAGAAGGTCACCGGCGAGTATTCGTACACGACCACGCTCAACTCGGGTTACGCGCCCAACTGGAACGTCAAGGGCTACGCGCGCCGCGTCATCTACCTGCCGGAGGTGGCGTATCGCCCCGTATTGGCCAATTGGCAGGCTACCGGTCGGTCCATCCCGGTCTACTACGGACCGTGGTTCGAGAACATACTGGCGAACGCGCGCACGGTGATGGTGGCCGATGTGCGCAACAACAGCGAGCAGTTGGTGCCCCTGCCGGTACTCGATGTGCGTGGGGCCAACGACAACGTGATCTACACCGTGGTTGCGCAGGCCCAGTTCGACGGCTTCCGCTACCCGTACGGTTCGTATTCCACCGTGGCCGAGGACAGCTCCTACACGGCGTTCAACTCAGCCAACCAGATGAACCAGAGCCGCGCCATCAGCCAGGTTGCCAAGGTGGTCTGGCGCCACAACCTGGACGAAAGCACGTTCTACAACATACGCCTGGGTATGGTCGCCTTTGACCGGCGCATCGATGTGCAGGGCAAGGATCCGTGGGAGTACAATCATGGCGGCATCTGGTCGCCCGGCCTGTTCCTGGGCCAGAGCCGCATCTACCTGGGCAGCAGCGCGTACTATTCCGATCCGCTGAGTTCCTACTACGTGACGAACTCCGATGCCGCGAGCTACGCCGAGGAGTACAGCCGCACCTACAGCCTGGGCACGGAAATCGTCAGTAGCCGCTGGGAGGGCCACCTCGTCGAAATGGGCTTGGGCGTCAACTACAACGATCTCGAGCGCTATGCTCTTGCCAGCCCGGCCATCATGCGGCAGGACGGCTCCGGCGATTGGGTCCTGGGCAACAACCGGAACGTGTTCCATACGTACAACCCCGAAGCCTACTGGTACCTGCAGGACCGTTGGGAATACGAAGGCATGGTTGTCAACTACGGTCTTCGCTACGACATGTTCTCGCCCGGCTCGGCGGCAGCGATCGAGCTCCTGAACGAGGACGTGAACCCGAACGTCACCAAATACAAGACGGCGTTCCAGCCGCGCCTCGGCTTCGCGTTCCCGATCACCGAGCGTGACGGCTTCCACTTCCATTACGGCCGGTTCGTGCAGTTCCCGGACCGCGAGTTCCTGTTCGCCAGCCAGGACCCCATCGGCAACAACGAGACCCTCGGCAACCCGAACCTGCAGCCCATGACCGCCGTGCAGTACTCCTCCGGCATCAAGCACCAGTTCAACGATTTCATCGCCGGCCAGTTCTCGCTCTACAGCAAGGACATGTACGACCTGATCGCGGCCTCCCAGGTGACCGATGCTGTCACGGGCCAGACGTTGGCGCGCTACATCAACAAGGCGTATGCCTCGGCGCGCGGCGTCGAGTTCTCGCTGGAGAAGCGCTACAGCCAGAACTACGAGTTCAACATCAGCTATACGTACTCGTTCGCCGACGGCGTGGCCTCCGACAGCGAGTTCGGCTCGAATCCGGACGGCCTGCAGTATCTGCCGAGCCAGGAACTGCCGCTGGAATGGGATCAGCGCCACACCCTCAACGTCCAGTTCCTGCTGGCGGAGATGGGCGTCTGGTCGTCATCGTTCTCGTTCAGCTACGGCAGTGGATTCCCGTGGACACCGGTCGACCGCTTCGCCAAGAAGCAGGATCCTATGCTGGAGAACAGCGAGCGTTTGCCCTCCACCTATTCGCTTGACGTCCAGCTCGAGCGACATGTCGACCTGTTCGGCAAGAAACTCTCGCTCCAGTTGCAGGCCTGGAACCTGCTGAACCAGGACGTGGTGGTCGCCAACCCGGGCGGCGCCGGCATCACACCGCCGATGATCAACGGCGCCACCTACGCCGGCCGGGCTCACCTGACCGAGACAGGCAAGTTCGGTGCGGCCCTGCTGCAGGACGCTGATGGTGACGGCGTCAACGAGTACATCCCGATCGTGGATCCGCGGACATTCGGTGACCACCGGCTCTTCCGACTGGCGATCGGCTACTACTTCTAGACCAGGGGCAGACCGCGCCGCGGCCAGGCCGCGGCCTCGGAAAGGAAGGCAATGATCGCGACCAACAAACGCCCGCGCGGACGCCGTTGGGCGGCGGCTGTGACGCCGATCGTCGGGCTCCTGCTGGTAGTCGTCCTGGCGGCCCCGGCCCTGGCGTACAAGGAAGTGTCGAATCCGGTGTTCGACGGCGCGTACAACCCGAATGGCGTATTCATCCAGGACGGCTCCTACGTGATGAACGTCGGCGAGGTGCAGATCAACATCACGAACTGGGGCCTGATCGGCTCCACCTATTCATCAACCCGACCCTGGTCGGATGCGCCTTCCTGCCAGTGGCCTGCGGGCTCGGGCAACGAGTACCTCTGGGCGGCCGGCCTGTGGGTGGGGGGTGTCGTCCTCGGCGAGCGCCTCGTGTCCTCGGGCGGCGCCGGCTCGGAGATCTACCCGCTCCCCGAGGTGGAGCACACGATCTACGAAGCCATGGGCGGTCGCATCATGAGGCCGGCCGGCAACACCGCTGCCAGCGGCAAGCGCTTGCCGGACCCGCAACCCGACGATGACGACGATGACCTCGTCGACGAGGAAGTCATCGACGGCTTTGACGACGACGGCGATGGGCTGGTGGACGAGGACTTTGCGCAGATCGGCAACCAGATGATGGTGCTGACCAACTACGACAACACGCGGCTGGCGCGCGAGATCTTCGCCGACCACACCCCAATGAACCTGAAGATCGTCCAGACCACGTTCCAATGGGAGAACGACCTGGTCGACGACTTCGTCGGGTTCGACTATGCGATCACCAACGAGGGCGTAACGAACATCGAGAAGGTGTATATCGGCTTCTTCGCCGATAGCGACATCGGACCGCGTGGCGTTGCCGGCGCGGCCGAGGACGACATGGCCGGATCCTGGCCCGAAGAACACGGCTCGGTGGGTCTGGTGCGCGGATCGGACGGCGAGTTCGCGCCGGTGCAGGTCGGCTACATGTACGACGCGTCGGAGAGCGATCTTCTCGACGGCTTCTTCGGCATCGTCTTCCTCGGCCACGACGTCGACCCGACGGGTGCGCGCGCGCCGACCAACGTCGGCATGCGCACGTTCCAGTCCTTCAGTGGCGGTTCCAGCTTCGAGCAGGGTGGAGATCCCTCGAACGACGACGAGGCCTACCAGTTGCTGAGCGCCGTGCGCGACGAATGGGACAACGACACGGTCACCGGCAAGCAGGGTGACTTCCGCTTCCTGGTTTCGGCGGGCCCCTTCGCGAACCTGCCGGCGGGCGAGACGTTGAACTTCCAGGTGGCCATGGTGGTGGGGTCGGGGTTGACCGGCCTGCTGCAGAACTGCGCCGAAGCCTGGTTGACCTACAACGGCATCTGGATCGATCAGATCGTCTCGGTGGATCTGGTCGAAGGTGGCACGTTGAATCCCGGCCAGAACGGGCGTGAAACCATGCTGTGCCGCGAGGATTTTCCGGAGAACATCTACCGCAACTTCCGGCCTGACTATATGGACACCACGTGCGTGAACGCGGAATGGCTCATCGGTCAGCCAGCCGTCAGCGACGAGGATATGTTCACCTACGAGGTGGACGGTCGCACCAAGACCTGCGCCATGTTCAACATGGACAACTGCTTCGAGTGCGCCCGGCAGTTGGGTGATCCCTGCACGCCGATGGATTTCATCGAAGAGCGCTGGACCTGCAATAAGCCAGACTCCCAGAACAAGAACGCGTGCACGGGCGTCGACGGCAACGAAACCCAGATCAACTGGCTGGTCGGCATGGCCCCGCCAGCGCCGGGCCTGCGGCTCTGGCCGACCGACAGCCGCGTGCATGTCTTCTGGGACGACAAGAGCGAGGTGACGGAGGACATCCGGCTGGGCAGGATCGATTTCGAGTCGTACCGCATCTGGCGCGCCGACAACTGGGACCGCCCCTTCGGCTCTTCGGAAGAGAACGGTCCGGAATCGTCGCTCTGGCAGATGGTCGCCGAATTCGACGTGGTCAACAACTACGTGAACATCAGGCAGACCGGGAACACGACCGTGCGCGACACGCTGCCGCTGGGTGCGAACACCGGTCTGGACGGGCTCATGTATACGCCGCGGGTGTTGACGGACGCCCGTTACGACGGGCTGGCCGAGGCCATGCAGTCGGTGGTCGACGCCGACACGGGCGGATTCCTGAGGTCGCGCCCGACGCTGCGGCTGCCGGACAGCACTCCCGATCCGCGTTACGAGGTCCTGCTGCCGTGGGAATCCAATCCCGCGGTGCTCGACACGTTCTTCGCGGCGGCGGCACGGCCGGCCGGCGAAGACGTTGTCGGCAAGGATGCCACACGCTACTACGAGTACATCGACCGGGAAGTGCACAACGGGTTCCTCTACTTCTATTCGGTGACCGCGACCGACCACGCGCTGACGAGAGAGAACAGCGATGCGCCGCTGCAGGTGACGGGGCCGGGCCTGTCCGGCGACCCGGGCTCGTCGTTCGGCAACACGACTCCCGGGGCCAGCGCGCAGTCCGCCGAGGAGCGCGAACGTTTCGGCGTCAACATCTACGTCTACCCGAACCCGGCCACGCGGGACGCGCTGGCGGAATACCAGCAGATGCTGCCCAACGGGGAGGACCCGACGGGTGTGCGCGTGACGTTCACGAATCTGCCCATGTCGCTGAATACGATCAGTATCTACACGGTCAGCGGCGATCTGGTGCAGACGATCAGTCACGACGGCACGACCGGTTCCGGCCAGGTGAGTTGGAATCTGATGAGCCGGAACCTGCAGGAGGTCGTGAGCGGCGTCTACCTGTACGCTGTGCAGTCGGTGGACGAGCGGTTCGAGGACTTCATCGGGAAGTTCGTGGTGATCAGGTAGGGGCAGTTTGGACTGGGGCAGATCGAGTCAACTCCGTCGGTGGACGGAAGCGTCCGTCGGAGGACGGACCTGGAGGTTTCCATGAAGCGCATCGCGATGCTGACCGCCTTCCTGATCACCGTGCCGACCATTGCGTTCGGTTCGGGGTTCGCGAAGGTGGGCACCTTCGGCGTTCAGGAGCTCAAGATCGGCGTGAGCGCCCGGGCGACGGGCATGGGCTCGGCGTTCGTCGGCCTGGCTGACGACGCTTCAGCCGTGTTCTGGAATCCCGGCGGTCTGGTCAACGTGACCGGCAACGAGGTCTCGCTGAACCACGTGGTGTGGGCGGCGGACACGAAGCTGAGCACCGCGATCATGGCGTTCAATCCGCGCTCGATCCCGGGCACGCTGGCGCTGTCCATCCGCTCGTTCTGGATGGATCCCCAGCTGGAACGGACGGCCTACCTGCCGGAAGGTACGGGCCGCTCGTTCGATGCGGGCACCACGTCGCTGGGCCTGAGCTATTCGAAGTTCTTCACCGACAAGTTCTCCGCGGGTGTGTCCCTGTTCTACCTGCACATGGGGCTGGCGGAAACCGCGGTGAATACCGGTGCCCTGGACTTCGGGATCATGTACCGGATCGGCATCCGCGACCTCAAGCTCGGCATGGTGATCCAGAACCTGGGCGGGAAGTTCGTGTTCGACGAACGTGAGTCGAAGCTGCCGGTGACCTTCAAGGTCGGCGTCAGTGCGAACGCCCTCAAGTCGCGCACGCAGCGGCTCACCGGCGCGTTCGAGTTCCAGCACCCCGCTGACAACCTGGAGCGGGCGAACCTGGGGGCGGAGTACGCGTTGCAGGAGCAGTTCTTCGTGCGCACAGGCTACCACATCAACTACGATTCGGACGGGCTGGCTTTCGGCTTCGGAGCGGCACTGCCCACCGGCGCCAAGACGAAACTGCAGGCCGATTACAGCGCGGTGGACATGGACCTTCTGGGCTATGTGCACCGGTTCACGCTTTCGGTCAACTACTGAGATCCCGCGCGACCGGCCCCGGAAACCGGCCGGGATGCGCAGGAGCGGATCTGCCTGGGACCCCGCCGCGCCGTGGCGGGGTCCCTCCTTTCACGGTGGGGGCTGGTCAAGACGCCGCGAATTCGCTACCATGATGGAGGCCGGGAGCTTCCGGCCCCGATCGAGGGGGATCGGCACCCATTCTCCGGAAAGGCCTCGTCATGGCAGTCGTGACGCGTCGTGCCGTGTTGCCCCTGGTGGCTGGCTGGCTTGCCGTTCTGGCGGCCCCGCCCGTGGAGGCCGGCCTGCTGCAGCCCCTGGACGGTCGGGGCAACTTCCATTCCTATGTTGACGTGGTCAATCGCTGGCGCGACGAGGAACAGCTCGACGTGCTGGTCCTGGTTTCGGTGGCCAACGGGGACCTGATGAGCCGCGTGGAGGAAGGTCGCCAGGTGGCGCGCCTGCGCCTGGAAGTGACGTTGACCGGCCCGGACGGGCGCGAGGTCACCCAAACCAGGCACGTCCGTTCGCGGCCGTTGGCGGCACGCGACGCGTCCTCCCGGACGTTGAGGCAGGTCTTCGGCGTGTTGCTGCGTGACGTGCCCTTCCGTGACGGTCACCTGGCGTGCGTCGTCACCGACGTGAACCGTCGTCGGCCCGGACTTCTCAACGCCATCGACGGGCGTGACGCCCGAAGCGAGGCGGCCGCCGACTGGTTCGCCGAGGCGAGTCCCCGGCCGGAGGCGGGTCTGGCCCTGGATGATCCCCTGTTCCTGCTGCATGCCCCCCTGACGGCCTGGAACCCCGAAACCGCGTCTGTAGCCACCGAGAGCGACGGCCTGGTGGGAGACTATGTGCACCCGCCGCGCACCTACGGCATCGAACAGGATCACCTGCAACTGGTGGTGCCCGTGTGGCCCCCGGCCGGTGGCGTGCGGGACCCCGCGCAGCTTGCGGGCCTGCGTCTGCACCTGCTCAGCGACGACGGCATCTTCGCACTGACCGATTCGATCCGGTTTGATGCGCGCGGGCGCGCCGCCCTGGAAGGTGGCCGGCCGGCGTACCTGTTTTACAACCTGGACGTGAATCAGCTGCCAGAAGGCAGCTACCAGCTGGCTCTGGCACCGCTGGGGGGACAGGGGCGCGGCCAGATGAGCGGCTTTTCCGTGGTCTGGCGCCTGGGCACATTGGGACGCCACCAGGACCTGGTGGCGGGCGAGGGGTTCACGGTCTTCGACGGAGCCCAGCGGGATCGCTTCCTTGAAGCCAGCCCGACCGAGCGGGAGGCCATGCTCGATGACTTCTGGGAACGACTGAACCCTGAGCCGGGCAGCCCGATCAACCCGGTCCGGCTCGAGTTCCAGTATCGCGTGGCGTACGTGCAGCAGAATCTCGGCGGTTTCGGGCCGCGGGGGGCCCTGGACGGGCGCGGCGAAGTCTACATCCTGATGGGGGCGCCCGACTCGCAGGAGCGGCAGCCCATGCCGTTGAACCACAGGGACCAGGATGATGCGCGTGTGCGGGTGTACGACCGGTTCGCGTTGGAGCGCCCCGGTTCGACGGCCAAGGGTGCCGAAGCACCTTCCGGCCAGACGCCGACCAGCCCGTACCAGACCATCGGTGGCATCCCGATCGCGGGCTCTGTCGAGGCGCCGAGGTCGCGGCACGCCGAGCGGGATCGCCTCGGCATGCTCTTCAAGGCTGGGCGCGAGATGGGCTTCGAATTGTGGAAATACGACAACGGCGGCAAGCCCTTGTTCATGAACAGGTTGGCAGGAAAGGGCATGGGCCAGCGCTTCCTGTTCGTGGATCGAACGGGTACCGGCCTGTACGAGATCGAGTCGTCGAACGTGATCCAAGGCGAAGACTGAGGCGCCGATCGTCAGGCGATTCGCGACACGCCGGGGCGGCTTCGTCAAGCTGTTTTCGTCAATGGCCGGTGACGAAATCGGTTTGACTTGTCACCGCTGCTTCCACTATTTATAACAAGCGACTAGGCGCCCAGTGACCGGGTGGTCAAGGTGTGAACGCGGAGGACCGCCGCGCGCGCTGGCGCGACCATGCGGACCTTTCCGGCTCTGGTCCGGCAGATCCCCACCTGCCGGCGAAGCACCACCGTCGCCAGTCTTTCTAAGGGTCCCATTCATTGGAAAGGGAGACTAGCACAATGGCTCGTCAGGGTACGTTGACTCGCGCCGTTATTCGGCACTCTCTGCTCACCCTCCTGGTGCTCCTGATCGCGCTGCCGGTGCTGGCCCAGGACGAGGCGACCTCGGCCGCGGCCGCCAAGTTCGCCAAGATCCAGGCCTCGGGCGACTCCCTCGGATTCGGCTCGACTGCGGCCGACTCCCTGCAGGAGATTCCGCGCATCGTCGAGCCCCTCAAGGGCCTGATGGGCGCCCTGGAACGTTCGCCGCTCGGCAAGACCGGCGCCGGCAAGCTCTTCGTCGCCGGTGGAACCTTCATGTGGTGGATCCTGCTGGTCGCCATGGTGGGCTTCGTTGTCATCATCGAGCGCCTCTGGACGCTCAACCGCGCCCGCGTGAACACGCGCCGCCTACTGGGCACCGTCATCACGACGCTGCGCAACGACGGTGTGCAGGCGGCGGCCGAGGAGTGCCAGAAGGTGCGCGGCCCGATCGCGGCCATCCTGTACTCGGGCCTGCAGAAGGCCGACCGCGGTCGCGACGCCGTGGAAAAGGCCATTTCCACCGCCGGCACGATCGAGATGTCGTTCCTGGAGCGCGGCATGGTGTGGGTGTCGTCGGTGACGACGCTGGCCCCGCTGCTGGGCTTCCTGGGGACGGTGTCCGGTATGATCAACGCCTTCGAGGCGATTGCGGCATCGGAGCAGGTGAACGCGAAGCTGGTGGCCTCCGGTATCTCGGAAGCGCTCATCACGACGGCGGCCGGCCTGATCGTGGCGGTGCCCGCGACGGTGGCCTACAACTACTTCGTGAGCACGATCGACCGCTTCGTCATCGAGATGGAAGAGACCAGCTCTGAGCTGCTCGAGGAGCTCGAGCGGCGCAAGGTCTGATCAACCGCGTGGCGACGGCGCGTGATCCCCGGGATCGCGTGGCCGGCAGGGGGCAGCGATGGGCATCATGCGCAAGAAGAAGAAGAAGCCGATCGGCGAGTTGCGCCTGGACTCGACCGCCGACGTGGCCTTCCTTCTGCTGATCTTCTTCATCGTGACCACGATCTTCGCGGCCGAGCAGGGCCTGACCCTTGTCCTGCCCGGCAAGCAGAAGAGCGAAGACGACAAGGTCGTGATCAAGGAGAGCAACATCGCCACGATCTACGTGGATGAGAGCAATCACATCACACTCGACCGGCGCTCCGTTGAGATCAACCAGATCAAGAACGCGATCGCCGACCGCATCCTCTCCAACCCGAAGCTGGTCGTCCTGCTGAAGATCCACCCGAAGGCGGACTATGGCAGGATGGTGGCGTGCCTGGATGAACTGAAGCTGGCCAATGCGAACAAGGTCTCGCTGAAGACCGCTGAAGAGTAGGCAAGGAGCCGGGCATGAAGATCCAGCGCACGACCAACTCCGGTCCATTCATCCCGACGTCGTCCATGGGCGACATCGCGTTCCTTCTGCTCATCTTCTTCATGGTGACCACCATCTTCCGGCAGGAGAACGGTCTGCCGGTGGAACTGCCGCGGGCGGAAGCCGGCGAAGAGGTCAACCGTGAGTTGGTGTCGAACGTGTACATCAACCGGCAGGGCCAGATCTCGATCGACGATCGGCTCGTGCAGGTGAAGCACATCCCCGACATCATGGGGCAGAAGATCAGCGACAACCCGCAGCTGATCGTCGCCTTCAAGACCGACAACTACACGGACTACGGCGTGGTCAGCGACGTCATGGAGGCCTTGAAGGAAGTCAACGCCGTACGCGTCTTCTTCAACAACGACATGGAATCCACGCCGGGCCTGAAGTTCTAGGAGCGACATGTCGACGGTCCCGATGCACGATCCGCTGCGCCTGTCGGCTAACGCCGAGTTCAAGGCGCAGTACAACAAGACGCTGCGCTGGTCGACGGTCGTCGCGATCGCGCTGGTGCTGCTGATCTGGATGCTGACGCCGGACTACGTCCCGAACCCCTACAAGCTGCGGCAGGAGGAGTTCGAAGCGATCGACATCGCGGAGCAGCAGGCCGTGGACATTCCACCGCCGCCGGTGGAGGCGCCGCCGCCGCCCAAGGTGGTCGAGGCCGCGCCGGACGACGAGGTGGCTGAGGACGTGGACATCGCCGATACGCTCATGGACCTCGACGAAGCGATCAGTACGGCGATGCCCGGATTCGGCCCCGTGGGCGACGAAGGCTTCGTGGCCTCCTCCGAGAACCCGAAGGTCCTGTTGCAGGTCAAGGCGGAGTACCCGGAAATGGCGCGCCGGGCCGGACTCGAGGGCACCGTGACCGTGAAGGTGTTGGTCGGGCCCGACGGGACGGTGAAGGATGCCGTGATCATCGTCGGCGTCAATCCTCTGCTGAACAAGGCCGCCCTGGAAGCTGCCCGCAAATGGAAGTTCATCCCGGGCAAGCAGCGCAATATTCCGGTGAAGGCCTGGATGGCCCTGCCGTTCGTCTTCCGGATGAACTGACCGGCGACGGCAACCTCTGCGAACGGGCCGCGTCTTGCTTGACGCGGCCCGCTTGCGTCGGTGGACGTCGGAGTCGCCCCGTCCTGCCGCCGGAATCGGCGCCTTCGAGCGTTGGGTGGCGCGGTCCCTGCAACCGGCCGTGGTCCCGCGCGTATGATCTGGTTGGCACCGGACCGGCCCCGATTCCGCATTGGCTTCGGGCGGGGCCGGCCCTATCATGGCCGGGGGCAGGTTGCTGACGCGGGTGACCGCGACGGGCTTCGGGATTCGGCAAGCTACAGGAGTAGGATTCATGAGCGATTCGCGGACGGCGACACGGGACCGGCGCTGCGGCCGGCTGGCAGCGGGAGTGGCGGCGGGATGGCTGGTGCTCTCTTGTGCGGCGGTTGTCGTGCCCGCGGAGGCCCAGGACGCGGCTCCAGCGGGGGGCGCGGCCGTGCCGGTGCTCTCGCTCGAGGAGTGCATCCGTCAGGCGGTCGGAGGCAGCCCGACGCTGCTGATCAGCCAGGAGCAGCGCGAGATCGCAGCCCAGACCGTGCGCGGGGCCAAGGGCGCCTTCCTGCCGAACCTGTCCCTGTCCTACAATTGGCAGAAGTCCGAGCGCACGGACTTCGATGTGGCACAGACCAAGGCCGGCGCGATCCAGATCCCGACCACGGACGAGAACATCTTCACGGTCTTCCCCACGCAAGTGCCCAGCGGGGAGATTGCCGACGAGACGGTCAGCGCGACCTACAAATCGCTGGGGGGGCGGGCGACCCTGAACCTCTTCGACGGCTTCGCGAAGTACGGCACGTTACGCAGCTCCCAGCGGAGCCTGGAGGCGGCCGAGGCCACCGTCGGCTACACGCGCGAGCGGGTTGTCGAGGAGGTCGTCGCCGCGTACTACAACCTGGTCCGCTACGAGAAGCTGGCCGAAGTGGCCCGGGAAGCCCGGGACCGGGCCGCCCGCGAACTGGAGCGCACCGAGACCTACTTCAAGCTGGGCAGCGCCGCCAAGAGCGACGTTCTGCAGCAGCGCGTGGCGCTGGAGAACACGAAGCTCGACCTCGTCGTGGCGGAGAACAGCATCAAGAAGGGACAGGCGGATCTGGCGTACGCCATGAACCGGCCGCTGCAGGGTGAGTTCGCGGTCGACGCCACGGTGCTGGAAACCGAATTCGCGGTGGCCGACGTGGCCGAGCTGTACGGCGAGGCCCTTCGCAATCGACTGGATCTGCAGAGCACCGAGAAGACGGTCGAGGCACGTCGGCAGGACGTAAAGGCGGCCCGCGGCAGCCTGTTCCCGCAGCTGGACGTCTACGGCAACTACGGCCGCGACAACAACGAGTCGCCGTACAAGTTCGGCGCCCAGATCTCGTCGTCGACCTCCTACGGCTACGCGGTGTCCTGGAACATCTTCGACCGCCTGCAGACGTACAGCGGCATTTCGCGCGCGAAGGCCGGCGCCCGTATCGCCGAGTACCAGCTGGAGCAGGCGCGCCTGAACGTCCAGGTGGAGATCCGCCAGCTGCACAACGCCCTGGTGGAGGCGCGGGAGCGCGCCAGCGTCAGCCGCGAGACCATCGTCCAGTCCGAGGAGGGCCTGCGCCTGGCCCAGGAGCGCTTCCGCGTGGGCGCCGGCACGGCCCTGGACGTGATCGTGGCTCAGGTGAACCTGACCAGCGCGCGGGCCCAGGAAGTGCAGGCCAAGTGCGATTTCCTGATCGCCCGGGCCAGCCTGGATCGGGCCCTGGGCCGGCGCAACGCCACGGCGGGAGAGTGACATGGAACACGGCGCGTCCGCGCCCGGCGAGGTCCTGATCGACGTCCGCGAGCTGTGCAAGACCTACGTGGTGGGCACGCAGTCGGTGCCGGCCGTCCGCGGGGTCGACCTGCAGATCCGTCGCGGCGAGTACGTGGCCATCATGGGCACCAGCGGCTCGGGGAAGTCGACGCTGATGAACATGCTGGGGTGCCTGGACACGCCGACCAGCGGCTCGTACCGCCTGAACGGGGTCGAGGTCAGCACGTTGACCGACGACCAGCTGGCCGACATCCGCAACCGTGAGATCGGGTTCGTCTTCCAGACCTTCAACCTGCTACCGCGCAGCACGGCCGCCCAGAACGTGGAACTCCCGCTGGTCTACGCCGGCGTCAAGACCGCCGAACGTCGCGCGCGCGTGGACGAGGCGGTTCGGGCCGTCGGGCTGGCCGATCGCTCCTGGCACAAGCCGAACGAGCTGTCCGGCGGCCAGAGGCAGCGCGTGGCCATCGCCCGCGCGCTGGTCAACCATCCCTCGCTGATCCTGGCGGACGAGCCGACCGGAAACCTTGATTCGACCACCTCGGACGAGATCATGGGGTTGCTGGGCGGGCTGAACGAGGCGGGCCACACGATCGTGATCGTGACCCACGAGCCGGATATCGCGGCCCGCACGCGGCGGATCGTGCGGTTGGCCGACGGGCGCATCGTCAGTGACCAGGCCGTGGTCCCCGGGGGCCCCTGATCGTCCGCGCGTGCCGGACGGGGCCTCCGGACGGTTCCTGAGGTCCCTGAAGTCCGCGATTCAAGTCCTTCTGCCGATTGCCGATCCCTGGCCGGTGCGTCCGGGTCCTGAAGACCCGGGCCGGAGGTCACGCGTCCAGGGCGGGCCATGTACTTTTTCTATTTCTTCCCCGTGGGGATCGACCGGCCGGCGTACCGACGCCCGTGGTTGACCTGGGCGCTGATGGCGGCGCTGACGGTTGTCTACGCCTGGCAGCGGTGGCTGGCGGCGCCGCTGGGGGCCGACCCGCTCGATCTCGCGTTCTTCCCGGGCAGCAGCCCCGCCTGGACGGCGGTCACGGCCGTCTTCCTTCACGGTTCCTGGCTGCACCTGCTAGGCAACCTGCTCTACCTGCACGTGCTGGCCCCGCCGCTGGAGGATCGCTTGGGGCGCCCGGCGCTCCTGGGTCTGTTCGTGCTGCTGGGTTCCGGAGGCAACCTGGCGCACGGCGTGGTGTCGGCGGTCGGGCTGTTCGGGCAGGGCGGTCTCGGCGTGCTGGGGGCCTCCGGCGCGATCGCCGGGCTGATGGCATTGACCGTGCTGCGGTTCCACAGCGCTCGCGTGGTGATCGCCTGGTGGCTGTTCGCGCCGATCGGCGGGCAGAACAAGGTGGGGCGTACGCCGCTGCCGGTGCTGTGGGCGGTCCCTCTGTGGATACTCCTGCAGGTGGCGCAGATGCTGTTGACGCCACACACGGGCAACACCGTCAGCTTCGGGGCGCATCTTGGCGGGTTCGCGCTGGGGCTGGGACTTGGGCTGGCGACGGGCGAGTTGAAGGCGGGGCGCTACGAGGCGGCGGCGGCGCGCGGGCGGCGCTACTTCGGTGACGGGCACTACCTGGCCGCCGCCGGAGCCTGGACCGAAGCGATCGACCTGAAGCCGGATGACCGCGAGGCCCTGCTCGAACTGGCGCGCAGCCAGCACGTAGCCGGCCGGCCGGCGGAGGCGGCCACGGCCTGGCGCCGCCTGTGGGACCTGCATCGGCGCGAGCGGCGCGTGGACGCCGCGCTGGCCGTGTACGACGAGGCGTGCCGCGCCGGACGTGCGGATCTGCTGTCCCCGGCCGAGATGTCCGAAGCGGCGCGCTTCAAGGAACTGCAGCTCGACTACCGGGGAGCCCTGGATGTCTACCGCCGCCTCTACGAGCTGCATCCGGACCACGCGCAGGGGCAACGCGCACTTGTGCGCATCGTCGTGCTGTGCCGCGGGCGCGCGCGCGATGCCGAGGCGGCCGGCCACTGGCTGGCCGAAGCCGGCCGCGCACTGCCGCCGGGACCGTGGCGGGAATACCTCGAGCGGGAGTTCAATCTCGAAGCAGGGACCTGTGCAGTCGGGCCGGCAGATCGCCCGGTTCCGCACCGTCCAGCAGGATCCTGAGCGTCGCCCCGTCGGCCCGCACGCGCCACGGGGCGCCGCCGGCTTCTCCGCGCAGACCGTCGAGGTGGCGGTGCACTTGCAGCCACGTGTCGGGCCGCCCGCCCGCCAGGCTGATGCACGAGAGGTCCGTCTGCCAGTCGACGGTGCCGGCACCGGCGGCGTCCAGCGCGCGCAGACGGGCCGCCAGGTCGCCGAACGCGGCGGCCGGGGCCCAGGCCTCCCAGCGGTAGCCGTCCGAGACGTCGAGCCACTCGGCGACCACGCGTGCCGGGTCCAGGCGTTCCAGCAGCGGCGCGCGCCAGGTTTCGGCCAGGGTGAAGTCGCCGGTGACCAGGCGCAGTCGTGCCATCGCCGGGTGGACATGCAGGGCCAGCGGGCGGTAGCGGCTCTGGGGCTCGGGGAGGCCCGCCGGCGCGGCGCCCGCGCTGCCCGGAGCCGGCGCCGCCGCGCAAGTCCCGGCCGCCTCGTCGGCGCCGTCACCGCCGGTCCTTCGGGCGCCCGGAGCGCCGATCAGTGTGCCCGGCCGGTCGTGGAAGCTCGAGCGGACCACGATCTCCACGCCGTGGCGGGCTGCGTACTCCACCGCGCGCAGGTGCACGACGCCACAGCCGGCGGCGGCGATCTTCTCCATCTCCTCCCAGCTCAGACGCTCGATGAGGCGTGCATCGGGCACGCGCGACGGGTCGGCGGTCATCACGCCGTCGACGTCCTTGAGGATCTCGCAGCGCACCGCGCCGAGCGCCGCAGCCAGGGCCACCGCCGTCGTGTCGGAACCGCCGCGGCCGAGCGTGGTGATCTCCTTCGCCAGGCTCACGCCCTGGAAGCCGGCCACGATCACTGCTTGGCCACGCGCGAGCGCTTCGCGCACACGGTCTCCACGCACCTCGATGATACGCGCGTCGCTGTGGCTGGCGTCCGTGATGATGCCGCACTGGCTGCCGGTCAGGCTCAGCGCGGGGCAGCCGGCGTCCGCCAGGGCCATCGCCAGCAGGCTGGCGGTGATGCGCTCGCCCACCGAAAGCAGCATGTCCAGTTCGCGGCGCGGCGGTTCGCGGCTCGCCTGGCGGGCCAGGGCCAGCAGGTCATCGGTGGTGTCGCCCATCGCGCTGACCACCACGACCAGACGATGGCCGCGATCGCGAGCGCGACGCAGGTCGGCCGCCACCTCCTTCAGTCGCTCGACGGTGGCCAGGCTCGAGCCGCCGTACTTGCGCACGAGGATGCCGGCATCCGGGCCGCCGCAGGGAACGGGTTCGCTCACATGGGACCTCCCGACGACCGGGAATTCTCAGTTGGCGGGTCACGAGCCGCCGCCGCGGGCATGGCGGCGACGGCGCGGGAGCAATTATGATGTCCAAACGCGCGTCGGTACAGGATAATGCCGTGAGCGAAGCCGTGCCCGAACCGCTCAGCCCGCGCGAGCGCGGCGGCGGACCGGTTGCGCAGACCGGCGTCCGGCCGGGTGGCGGTTGTGGCGACGCCGGGAGCCGGTTCGCGGCGGACCGTAGTGCGGCCGAGGCGGAGGAAGCTGAAGCGGACGCGCGCCTGCGGCGCCACGGGGCGCGGGCCTGCAGCGATGCCGAGCTCCTGGCCTGGATCCTGGCGCCGGGTCGCGCCGGCTTCGACCTGCGGGAGGGCGCCCGGAGGCTGCTGGCGCGCCAGCCGCTGGTGGAACTGGCGACCTGCCCACCGGCGGTCCTAGCCGCACGGCCCGGCCTCGGCCCGGCGCGGGCCCGGCGTCTGCTGGCGGCCCTGGAACTGGGGCGGCGGGCGACGCGGCCGGTCGCGGTGACTGGCCTGCTGGTCCGGCGGCCGGAGGACCTGACGGGGCTGCTCCGCGACGAGTTCCGGGGTCTTGACAGGGAGCGCTTCATGGCGCTTTATCTCGATGCACGGCACCGTGTCAGGGCGCTGGAGACCGTCTCGACGGGCTCGCTGAACGCCTCGCTCGTGCACCCGCGGGAGGTCTTCAAGCCCGCGATCGCGCTCTCGGCCGCTGCGGTCATCGTCGCCCATAACCACCCCTCCGGAGATCCGCGTCCGAGCGGCGACGACCTCGAGTTGACCGGACGTCTGGACAGGTGTGGCGAACTGCTAGGCATTGCGCTGTTGGACCATCTGGTGGTCGGGGATGCCGACATCACCAGCATCAGGGAATACGGCTGGCCAGCCCCGGCGACGGGGTGACGGATCGGCCGCCGCCGGAAGGATTCGGGCATGTTCAAACACCTGCAGGGCATGGTCACGAACGATATCGCCATCGATCTGGGCACGGCCAACACGCTGGTCTACGTCAAGGGCAAGGGCATCGTCCTGAACCAGCCCTCGGTGGTGGCGCTGGACAAGCACACCGGCAAGGTCTACGCGGTGGGCGCCGAGGCCAAGGCGATGCTGGGCAAGACCCCCGACCGCATCGCCGCGATCCGGCCGATGAAGGACGGCGTCATCGCCGACTTCGAGGTCACCGAGTACATGCTGCGCGACTTCATCAAGATGGCGCAGAAGAAGCGGCACTTCATCGCCCCGCGCATCGTCATCTGCGTGCCCTCGGGCATCACCGAGGTGGAGAAGCGCGCGGTCCGGGACAGCGCCAAGCATGCCGGCGCGCGCGAGGTGTTCCTGGTGGCGGAGCCGATGGCCGCGGCGATCGGCGTCGGGTTGCCGGTGGACCAGCCGAGCGGGAACATGATCATCGACATCGGCGGCGGTACCTCGGAGATCGCGGTGATCGCGCTCAACGGCATCGTGTGCGACACGTCGATCCGCGTGGGCGGCGACGAACTGGACGAGGCCATCGTCAACTACGTGAAGAAGAACCACAACCTGCTGATCGGCGATCAGACGGCCGAGAACATCAAGAAGACCATCGGCTCCGCGCACAAGTTCGACGAGGAGCGGGAGATGGAAGTCAAGGGCCTGTACCAGGTGTCTGGCGTGCCCAAGACGATCAAGGTCTCCTCGGTGGAGATCCGTGAGGCGCTGCAGGAACCGATCCAGCAGATCTGCGACGCGCTCAAGCACTCCCTGGAGCAGACGCCGCCGGAATTGGCCGCCGACATCAAGGACCGCGGCATCGTGCTGACCGGCGGCGGCGCGCTGCTGCGCGGCCTGCCCGAGCTGCTGCGCGAACAGACCGATCTGCCGATCAACCTCATGGACGACCCGCTGTTCTGCGTGGTGCTGGGCACCGGCAAGATCCTCGACGACTTCGAGAAGTACCGCCCGGTGATCATGCCGAGCGGCCGCACCTGATGCCGGGACGCGGGAAGCGGGCATGAACGGACGCCAGCACCGGTTCTCGCCCCGCGGCGAAGTCACCGCGCTGGCGGTCTCCGCCGGCCTGTCCCTGCTGCTGCTGTTCCTGCCCGGCGATTCGCGCGTGCTGGTGGCCGACCGGCTGTCCGTCGTGCTGACCGATCCCTGGCTGCGTGTGCGCGGGTTCGCGGGAGATGTCGTGCGCCTGCGCGCCGAGAACGCGGATCTGCAGCGCCAGGTGGCGCAACTCGAACTGGCGGCTGCCTCCGCCTCGCGCGAGGTGGCCGACGCCGCCCGCATGGCCGGACCGGCGCTCGACGCCGGCTACACCGGGGACCTGGCGCCGTGCCGGGTGGTCATGCGCCAGCGGGGCCGCCAGGTGACCATGATCAAGATCGCCAGCGCGCAGCCGGTCGGGTGGCGGGTCTACCAGCCGGTGGTCGCGCGATCCGGCTACATCGGGCGCGTGCGGCAGATCGTCGGGCCCCGCGAGGCCTGGGTGGAACTGCTCACGGCGCCCGATTTCGCGCTCGGTGTCGAGTTCGAGCGCACGGGCCTGGTAGGCGTGCTCCGTCCGCACGCCAGCACCATCCGCGTGGACATGGTCGGGCGCGACGAGGATGTCGAACCGGGTGACCTCGTGATCACCTCCGGCATCTCGGAAGTGCGGGACCTGACCGGTGCCCCGGACGCCGGCCAGACGCCGCGGGGCTTCCCGCTGGGCGTCGTGGCGGCGATCGAGAGGCCCGCCGACGGCATGTTCATGTCGATCACGCTGGAACCTGCAGCCAGCGCCGACGTGAACGAGACGGTCTTCGTGGTCACGAGCCTGGGCGCGGCGACGGGGCTGGCGCCATGAGGCACTTCGCCCGCACGACGCTGGTCTGGTTCCTGGTCGCCTTCATCGGCGACGCGCTGGTGGCCCCGCTGATCGATATCGCCGGCCGGGCTCCGGACTTCACGATCATCGCGCTGGTGCTGCTCGCGCTGTCGGCCGGGGCGGTGCCTGCGACGGCCGGCGGCTTCGTCATCGGTCTGGTGCAGGACCTGGGCAACCCCCCGCTGCTGGGGCTGCGTTCGCTGTGCAAGTGCGTGCTCGGCTTCGGCCTGGGCCGGATGCGCGGGCGCCTGGTGCACGGCGTGGTCCTGGTCGATGCGGTGATGATCCTGCTGGCGGTCCTGCTGCACGACCTGGTGTTCCTGCTGGTGCAGAGCAACCTGACGCAGGAACGGTTCCTGGTGCCGCTGCTGACGCAGAGCCTGCCGACGGCCGCCTATTCGGCGCTCGTGGGGGTGCCGCTGCTGCGTCTGGCCGAGTTCACGGGCGTGCTGCGCCCCGAGGACTAGGCCGTGAACCAGGGCGACTTCATCTTCAGGCACGCGATCCTGCGGACGGTCATCATCGTCGCCTTCGCCATCCTGGTGGCAAATCTCTTCCATCTGACCGTTGTCCGCCATTCGTTCTACCAGGACCAGGCGCTGGAGAACCGCCAGGACCGCTTCCGTGTGCGGGCCCCGCGCGGTCGCATCCACGACCGTGACGGCAACCTGCTGGTGGCCAACCAGTACATCGCCGACATCATCGTGCCGCGGAAGTGCCTCACCCCGGCCGGCCCCGACTCGACCCTCGGCAAGCTGATCGAGTGGTTCGGGCTCGACCGCTGGGAGACGCTCGACCGGCTGGAGCAGCAGTCCTCGCGCAAGGACCAGTTGATCCTGGTGCCGGACGCCTCGCCGTCGCGGATCTTCACCGTCGAGGAGCGGGGCCGTGAGCTGCCGGGCGTGAAAGTCGTCACGCGCTCGCGGCGCCAGTACCTGTTCGGGCCGCTGTTCGCGCACGCCATCGGCTACGTCGGCGAGATCGGGCGGGCGGCGCTCGACAGCATGGAAACCGTCTATGCCCAGGGTGACTACATCGGCAAGCTGGGGATCGAGGAGGCGATGGAGCCGCTCCTGAGGGGGTCGGCCGGGATCAAGCTGGAGGAGGTCAACGCCGCCGGGCGCATCGTCGGGCGCAAGCCGGTCTGGGTGCGGGACGTGGTGCCGGGCACCGACGTCGAGGTGACGCTCTCGCTGCGACTGCAGCAGCGCCTGGCCGCGTCGATCGGGGACCGACCGGGCTGCGCGGTGGCGCTGGACGTGCGGACGGGCGAGGTATTGGCGGCCTACGCCAGCCCGGCCTTCGATCCCAACGTGATGGGCGGCTCGCTGACCACGGTGCAGTGGAACGCGCTGGTCGAGGACCCCGGCAAGCCGCTCTTCAACCGCATCACGCAGGCGACGTATCCGCCGGCGTCGATCTTCAAGACGATCACCTCGCTGGCGGGGTTGGCGGGGGGGCATGTCACGGTCAACAGCTCCCTGGATCCGTGCGGTGGGGGCTGGAACTACGGAGGCCGCTACTTCCGGTGCCATAAGCGGGAGGGCCACGGCTGGCTGGACCACACCGGGGCCATGATGCAGTCCTGCGACACGTTCTACTACCAGCTGGGCATGCGCCTGCAGGTGGACGAGCTGGCAGCCGCCGCGCGCGCCTTCGGCCTGGGCAGCCGCGTCACCAGTGAGTTCTCCGACGAGGTCCGCGGGAACGTCCCGGACACCGACTGGTACAACAAGCACGTCGGCAAGGGCAAGTGGTCGCGGGGCGTGCTGATGAACACCTCGATCGGGCAGGGCGAACTGCTGGTGACCCCGATCCAGATGGCCGTGGTTGCCGGGCGCATCGCCAGCAGCGGCACGATGCCGGATCCGACCTTCGTCCGCAGCCCGACACCGGTGCGGCGGCAGCCCAAGCCGCTGCCGTTCCGCGCCGAGCACCTGGCCTGGGTGCGCGAGGCGATGCGGCGCACCGTGGCCGAAGGGACCGGCCGGGCCGCGCGCCTGAAGACCGTCGAGGTGGCGGGCAAGACGGGTACCGCCCAGAACCCGCACGGCGAGGACCACGCCTGGTTCATGTGCTTCGCGCCGGCGTCGATGCCCGAAGTGGCGCTGGCCATCGTCATGGAAAACGCCGGCGGCGGGGGCAGCGTTGCCGCTCCCATCGCCGGGGATTTCCTGAAGGCCTACTTCCACGAGGACGAGGCCGACAGCGCCGCGGTGCCCGTCGAGGTGCCGGCCGACCTGACCGTGGAGGCCGATTGATGGGCGGCCTGCGCCACCTGCTGACCCCGCGCGGGGACCGGATCATCTTCTGGTGCTGGCTCGGCCTGTGCCTGATGAGCCTGGCCATCCTGTGGTCGGTGACCGAGCCGATCATCGGGCCCTACGAGGACGTGGACCCCGGCGTGCCCAAGTCCGTCTTCTGGCGGCAGCTGACCTGGGCCCTGGTGGGCTACGTCGGGCTGGTCGTGGCCTCGCGCGTGCCCCTGCGGCACCTGGACAACCTGTCGCCGGTGCCGTGGCTGGTGTCGCTCCTGCTGCTGCTGCTGGTCCCGGTCTTCGGCCCGGTGATCAGCGGCGCCCGGCGCTGGCTGGTGTTCGGGCCGGTGAGCCTGCAGCCGGCGGAGCTGGCGAAAGTCTCCTGCATCATCCTCAACGCCAGCCTGCTGGCGCGCGGCGTCGACAGCCAGCGGAAGTCGCTGGCGACGGGCTTCTCACTGTTGCTGACGGCGATCCCGGCCCTGATGGTCATGAAGCAGCCGGACCTGGGCACCTCGCTGGTGTTCTGGGCGGCGTGGGTGGGCATGATCTTCTGGTTCGGCATGCCTGGGATCTTCCTGCTGGTGGCCGCCAGCGGCGTCGCCAGCGCCGTGATCATGTTCTACTCCGACACGGTGGCGCACCAGGCCTGGCCGTGGGGTGCGTACCTGCTCCTGCTGCTGGGCGTGCTCTACTGGGTCCGTTGGTCGATCCCGGCCAAGGTGACGATGCTGGCGGTGAGCGTCCTGTCCGGCATCGCTGTCCCGGTCGTGTGGTCGGGGCTGAAGGGCTACCAGCAGGACCGCGTGATGGCCTGGTTCCGGCCGGCCGAGCACGCCTTCAGCGCCGGCTACCAGGGGCTGCAGTCGAAGGTGGCCATCGGTTCGGGCGGGCTGTTCGGCACGCACTACCTGAAGGGCACCCAGAAGGGGCTGGCCTTCCTGCCGGAGCGACAGACCGATTTCATCTTCTCGGTCGTAGGCGAGGAACTGGGCTTCGTCGGGGCGCTCGTGGTGGTCGCCCTGTTCTTCGTGATGATCCTGCGCGGGGTCGACCACGCGGCAGCCGTGCGCAAGCCCTTCACGCGATTCCTGGCCGTCGGTATCGTCTCGTACCTGGCGTTCCATGTCGTGGTCAACATCTCCATCACGACCGGCCTGATGCCCGTGACCGGCATCCCGCTGCCGCTGATGAGCTACGGCGGCTCGAACCTGCTGGTGACCTCGGCCATGGTGGGGCTGCTGCTCAACGTGAGCTCGAAGTCGTTCGACGCCTGACGAGCCCGCGCCCGTGCGACGGGCGCGCTGACCCGGGGGCCCGGCGGCCCCGATAGGAGCTCCCATGCATCCTGAGCTGTTCGGAGTGGTCAAGAGCTACGGGCTGATGCTGGCGATCAGCTTCGCGCTCGGCATGTGGCTGAGCGTGCGCCGCGCGCGCCCCCTGGGCATTGCCGCCGAGACCATCATGGACCTGATCTTCGGGGTGCTGGTCTCCAGCATCATCGGCGTCAGGACGCTCTACGTGGCCACACACGCGGACCAGTTCGACCCCTGGTACAAGGCCCTGTTCATCTGGGACGGCGGCCTGACGCTCTACGGGGGCATCCTGGCGGCCACGGCGACCGTATGGTGGATGTGCCGCCGGCGGGGAATCGCCTTCCTGGACATTGCCGACGTCTTCGCGCCGGGCGTCATCCTCGGCATCGGGGTGACGCGCGTCGGGTGCTTCCTGGCGGGGTGCTGCTTCGGCAAACCGTCCACGTGTGCGCTGGCGGTGCACTTCCCGGCGGAGGCGCCCGCCTCGCTCGTGTTCGGCGGGCGCGCCGTGCACCCGACGCAGCTCTACGCCTCGGCGGCCGGTTTCGCCATCTTCGGCCTGCTTTTGCTCGCCGAGAAGCGCTGGTCCGGGCGCGGAGGCACGTTCGGGCGCTTCCTGATCCTCTACGGGGTGGCGCGCCTGATCGAGGATGCGTTCCGCTACTACGAACCCGGGCAGGTCCTGGCGGGCCTCAGCAACAACCAGTGGGTATCGGCCGTGCTGGTGGTGGCGGGTGCAGTGGTGGTGGCCAGGTCCCGGCGCACGGGCCCGGTGTCCCGTGGCTGAGCGTCGCCGTTCCGACGGGGGCGGGAAGCGGTCCCTGGCGGCGCCCGTGCGCCTGGGCCCGGACGGCTGGCTACGCGACGGCCGGCCGTGGATGCCGGCGCAGCCATTCTATGCCGTGGTGGGGGACCCGGTCGGGCATTCGCTGTCGCCGCGCCTCCAGAACGCAGCGCTGGCCGAGCGTCGGCTGTCGCACGAATACCTGGCGCTGGAGGTGACTGCCGATCAACTCGTCGCCCTGAAGTCGCGTGGCGCCGATCTGGCCGGTTTCAACGTCACTGCGCCGCACAAGCAGGCGGTCGCGGCGCTGTGCGACGGGCGGACGGACCAGGCGCGCGCCATCGGCGCGGTCAACACCGTGCGCGTGGAGGAGGGTCGTTGGCTCGGCCACAACACCGACAGCGGCGGGCTGGTCGCGGTGCTCAGCCAGCTGTGGCGGGGCCGCGAGGTCCCGGCCACGGGGGTCGTGCTGGGCACGGGTGGCTCGGCGCGCGCGGCTGTCGACGCGCTGCTGCGCTGGGGCGTCGCGAACGTCGACGTGCGTTGGCACTCGCCCGCCGGTCGTGACCGGTTCGAGGTCTGGCTGGGCGAGCGCGGTCTGGGCGAGGAGGTGGCGCTGGCCCCGCTCATGGCCGACGACGAATTGCCGCCCGACCAGCCCTGCGCCTGGATCTGCTGCCTTGCCGGAGGCGTTCCTTGCCGCCCCTTCCTGCCGGTGGCGGCGGGCGGGATGCCGGCACTCCTGGTCGACGTTCGCTACGGGGTCCAGAGGCCGGACGAGGCGCCCCCCCTCGGCTTCGCCTTCTGCGACGGGCTGCCGCTGCTCCTGATGCAGGGTGGCCTCTCCTTTGCCTGGTGGTTCGGGCCGCCCGTGCCGTGGGCGGCCATGCACGCCGCTCTGCCGAGTGGCTGATCCGCGAGTTCCTCCCGGAAGCGACGGTCAACATGGACCCGCGAGGAGTCGGTGCCCGCGCGCTCGGCTGTCTGGTCGCGCCCGTGTCGGCGTTCGTCGAGCTGATGCTGCCGGAGGAGTGTGCGGCCTGCGGGGCCACGTCCGGCCATGCCGAATGGGAGCCAGGCGGGGTTCGCGTCGCCGGCCTTCGGCCCTGGGATCGGCCGCACCTGTGCTGCGCCTGTGCCGGCGGCCTCTTCGCCGAGCCCTGCACGCGCATGCTAGACGCCGACGGCTGCGAACGGCTGACGATCCGGGCCGCGTCTCCGACCTCGGCCCGTCTGACACGGGTGGTCGGAACCTGGAAATACCACGGCGTGCGGGGCCTGGCCTGGCCCTTCGCACGCGCGCTGGCGGCGGCCGCGCATACGGACAGCCTGGCGTCCGGGGCAACCGCGGAACCCGCCCCCGGCTCCCCGCCCACGCTGGTGGCGGTGCCCTTGCACGCACGGAGGCAGCGGGCACGCGGCTTCAATCAGGCGCAGATGTTGGCCGAGCTGGCGGCGCCCCTCCTGGGCCTCGAGGTCCTGCGCGACGCGCTGGTCCGCACCCGCGTCACGGCGCAGCAGGCCAGGCTGACAGACGCGGCGGCCAGACGGCAGAACCTGGATGGAGCCTTCGCGGCAAGCGCGCCGCGCGCGGACAGGCGCCGAGCGCTGCTGGTGGACGACCTGGTGACCGCCGGCGCCACCGCACGCGCGGCCGCGGCGGCCTTGCGCGCGGCCGGCTGGGAGGTGTCGGGCGTCCTGGCGCTCGGATTGGCGCTGGCGCGTGCGGACGGCGACGACGCTGGCGACGCGGACCCGACCGGCGGGCTCTTCCAGCCCTGAAGCGCGTCCAGGGTGAGGTGCGCCCGCCGAACGGCGGCGCGCAGGCGGCGTTGACACCCCGCGGGCCGGTTCCTAACATGGACACGGCCGCGGGCACGGCTCGCGGGTGGGAACGCACGCAACGGAGGGTGGAGGGCGATGAACAGGAAGCGCAGTCTCGACGGATTCGACGGTCGCGGGCAGAAGGTCCTGGTCCGGGTGGACTTCAACGTGCCGTTGGACAAGGATCGGAACATCACCGACGACACGCGCATCCGGGAAACGCTGCCCACGATCGAACGCCTGCTCCAGAGCGGGGCTGCGGTCATCCTCATGAGCCATCTCGGACGTCCGAAGGGCAAGATCGACCCGGCCGCCTCGCTGCGTCCGGTGGCCGACCGGCTGGCCGAGTTGCTCACCTGCCGCGTGCGCTTTGCCACCGACACGGTGGGCCCCGACGCCGTCGCCCAGGCCGCCGGCCTGGCCGCGGGCGAGGTGCTGCTGCTGGAGAACGTCCGCTTCAATCCGGGCGAGACGACGAACGATCCCGGCTTCTCGCGCGGTCTGGCGGCCCTCGGCACCTGCTACGTGAACGACGCCTTCGGCTCGGCGCATCGGGCGCACGCCTCGACCGTCGGGGTGACCGCGCAGTTCCCGCTCAACCGCGCCGGCCTGCTGATGGAACGCGAGCTCGAACACCTCGGCGCCCTGGTCCGGGACCCGGCCCGACCCTACGTGGCCATCCTGGGTGGCGCCAAGGTCAGCGGCAAGGTCGACGTCATCCGCAACCTGCTGGGCAAGGTCGACACGCTGCTGCTGGGCGGCGGGATGATCTTCACGTTCTTCAAGGTGGCAGGCCTGGGCGTCGGCTCGAGCCTGGTAGACGAGGAAAGCCTGGAGATCGCGCGCGAGATCGCGAACCTGGCCAAGTCCAGTTCGACGCGCCTGGTCCTGCCTGAGGACTGCGTCATCGCCGACGCGTTTGCCGAGAACGCCCAGCGTCGCACCGTCCTGGTCTCGGACATTCCCGACGGCTGGATGGGGCTGGACATCGGGCCGAAGACCGTAGCGCGCTACCGCGCCCTGATCGAGCCGGCCCGCTCGCTGTTCTGGAACGGCCCGATGGGTGTGTTTGAACTGCCTTCGTTCGCAGCCGGCACCCGGGCAGTGGGCGAAGCCGTGGCCGTGGCCACCGACGCAGGTGCCCGCAGCGTCGTTGGGGGCGGCGACAGCGTTGCGGCGGTCAATCAGTTGGGATTGGCCAGCCGGGTCAGCCACATCTCCACCGGCGGCGGGGCTTCGCTCGAGTTCATGGCAGGGCTGGAACTGCCCGGCGTGGCGGCGCTTACGGACGCCTGAGAGTGCCTTTTCGGGGAAGCGCCCGGTTTGACAGGGCGCTGCCCGTCTGTTACCATATGCGACGGCGGCGGGCCACCGGCCCGCCGTATCCTTGACTTGCTGGCCCGTTCCGGAGCGTTTCGGCATGCTGCACGTCCTGTTGACCATCATCCATATCCTGATCTGCCTGGTGCTGTGCGCGGTCGTCCTGATGCAGTCGGGCAAGGGCGGCGGCCTGGCCGGCGCCTTCGGCGGCGGCGGCGGTGCGCCCCAGCAGCTGCTCGGCTCTCGCGGCATGACAACCCTGCTGCACAAGATCACGATCTACTGCGCGGTGGGTTTCTTCGTGACGAGCTTTCTGCTGTTCATGACCGACAGCTCCGGCGGCAGTCGCGCTGCGAGCAGTGTCATCGGCGAAGCGGCAACGAAGGGCCAGATCGAAGTGCCCGTCGAACAGAACCCGCTCGAGAGCCTCCCGGCTCCCGCGCCGGCTCCTGCGGAAACGCCGGCGCAGCAGCCGCAGCCGCAGGGCAACTAGTCGCACGCTGATCGTCGTGCCCGGGTGGTGAAATTGGTAGACACGCCATCTTGAGGGGGTGGTGGCCACAAGCCGTGCGGGTTCGAGTCCCGCCCCGGGCACCAGAAAAAAAGGAGACTGTCTTCGACAGTTTCCTTTTTTTTTGTTGACACGATTTTCGCCCGGTCGAAATATTGGCCTGCTTCAGCTGGCAGCCTGACGCCAGACGTTCGTGAAGCACGTCAGAGACAGGAGGTCTCACTCGGAAATCCACAGGGTGCGTGGTCCGGGTGGGCGAAGGACTCCAACGAAGTGAGGTCCGTGATGGAGGAGAGGACGATGGTGGCTGCTGGCCCCAAGAAGGCGACGAAGAAGAAGGCCACGAAGAAGGCCACGAAGAAGGCCACCAAGAAGAAGGCCACCAAGAAGAAGGCCACCAAGAAGGCCACCAAGAAGGCGACCAAGAAGGCGACCAAGAAGGCCACCAAGAAGGTTGCCAAGAAGAAGACGACGAAGAAGGCCGCCACGAAGAAGAAGGCCACCAAGAAGGCGCCGGCGAAGAAGGCGACCAAGAAGGCGACCAAGAAGGCGACCAAGAAGGCTACGAAGAAGGTCGCGAAGAAGGCCACGAAGAAGACGACGAAGAAGGTTGCCAAGAAGGCCGCCAAGAAGAAGTAACTCGGCCCGACAGGCCCGAGTCGCGAAACCCGCCAGGCCCCGCCTGGCGGGTTCTCTGTTGTGCCGTCGAGATTGTGTCTGGCCCCGATGATGCCCATGGCGGGCATGAACGCGACAGACAACATCGCCACTCCACCCCATTGTCCGAATCATAATTGTCTATTCCACAGCATCTTGCGAGACGACTGGCGCTATAAGCGCATCGGCTACTTCTGGAGTCGATGCCAGCAGAGGTGTATCCCCAGGTTCCTCTGTCTGCATTGTCGCAGGTCATTCAGCACGCAGACGTTCTCCACCTCCTACTGGCTCAAGCGACCGGACGTCCTGTCACAGCTCCTGACGAAGACGGTTGGTTGCATGGCTAACCGGCAGATCGCCAGGGACCTGGGAGTCGCTCCGTCGACCGTCGATAGTCAGCTGGCCCGACTCGGTCGTCACTGCCTGCTGTTCCACACAATGCAAATGAGGGATGCAAGGCCGGTCGCGCACGCCGTCATCGACGGCCTTGTCACCTTCGAACATTCGCAATACTGGCCGTTCCACCATCATCTTGCGGTCGAAGAAGGATCCGACCTAATCGTCTATTTCACCGACAGTGAGGTGCGCCGTTCCGGTTCGATGACCCCCGCCCAGAAGCGCAAACGGGATTTCCTGGAGCAGGTGCACGGACGGCCGGATCCACGGGCGGTGCTCAAGGACGTTACCCATCTGCTGGAGGTTGTGGCCGGAGGTCAAGAGGAACTGACGGTGCTCAGTGATGAACACAAGGCGTATCCGCTGGCGATCCGCCAGCTGGTCAGTAGGGTGCGCCACTTGGTGACGTCAAGCCGGGCCCGGCGGGATGCACGCAATCGGCTGTTCCCTGTGAACGTCGTGGACCTGTTGATCCGTCACAGCAGCGCGAACCACAAGCGGGAGACGATCGCGTGGTCGAAGCGCCGTCAGGCGAGCGCGGAACGGCTGGCGGTGTTCGTGGTCTGGCGGAATTACATGAAAGGCCGGCGAGAGAAGGCGCGGGGAAGTCCAACGCCGGCTCAGACTCGAGGGCAATTGGACCACCGGGTCGAAGTCGCAGAATTGCTGTCACGACGGCTGTTCGTCAGTCACGTCGCGTTGCCAGCGCGATGGGCCGAGTACTACTGGCGGCGGGTGCGGACGCGCGCACTGGGGCACGCCCAGCGCAGCCATGATCTGAAGTACGCGGTGTGAGTCACCACCAAGAGAGCCGGCCGCGCCAGGACTCGGCGCGGCCGGACACAATTTCGACGGCACAACCAGGGTTCAGCGTCGGCTCTTCTTCGTGAGGGAGGCGGTGTGCTCGGCCCTTACCTCCGCCGGCACCGTATCAATGAACCAAGCCGCCCCCAAGGTGAAGTTCTTATAACTCACCATGTTCGAATAACCCAGTTCGTCCACCTCGTAGGCGAACACGGCGAGGTCAGCCCGCGCGATGATCTTGAGGTCGTCCATGGGCTGGAAGCTGAGGCCGAAATTGCCTTCGAGGTATAGCGCGGTCTTGTCCTCGAGTTCGCTGTAGCGGTTGATGATGCCGCCCAGACCGAATCCGATGAGCGGCGTGGCGCCGAGGACCTTGGCAGGCCGTGCGTCGTACATGAGCGAGAAGCCGCCCTTGAAGGAACGGAAGCCGGGGTCCTCGTCGACCTCGACGCGGGTCCACTCGTTGGCAGGGTTCTGGCGGTCGGGATTGTACAGCATCGTCGTGACCGCGCGCCCGGACATGTAGTTCCCGACCAGGTCGAGATGGAAATCGTCCGCGACGTAAATGCCGATCCGCCCCCCGATGGCGGTGCCGGCCTCGATCTCCTTGCGCGGGGCATTGTAGTGGCGAAGATCCGTATTCGGATTCTGCATGTCCCTGGACTCGATCAGCACGCTGCCGTCGTACGCGATGATGTCGCCGGCGCCCGTCGTATAGTACGTCCGGTCACTCAACGCGGGCAGATCGAGGTAGGTGGCGCCCGAGAAGTGCCCACCGTACAGAGACAGGCTGTAGCCCTTGACCTTGTAGTCCTTCCATTCGAGGGCCGTTGCGGTGTCCTCGCCGCCGATAGCTGCCGAATCTGACGCGGCCGGGTTGGTCACCTGGGCGGCCGGAGCGTCGTCGGCCAAAGCCGGCAGCGCCATCGCGCCAATCGACAGCAAGGCCACGATGCACACGAGTTTCCTGACGGTCATGGGCTTACCTCGACGGGTTCAGTACGACCGGGAGACCGCTAGGGCGGGCATCCGGCCGGGGCATACTGGTCGCGTGGGGCGCGAGTGGTTGGGTCGCCCGGAAGGGCCGTTTCTGGACCCAACTAACGGTAAAGTGACCGCTTCGTGTTGTCCAGAACTTTCGCCCCCGGACGGGCCGTGCGGGCGTGTTGACAGGTACTTGTCAGACAATTACCATTCCCGACCGGGCAGAAATCCCCGGGAATCCGGACCGCGAATCCCTGCGGGGACGCGGGTTTTTACTCTCATCCGGGCGTCAATGATCCGTGCGTCCCCGGGCGCCGCAGGGCGTGGTCGGGGGCCGCGGTTTGCACCCACACGGGTTCGATCGACCGGACCGTGCGGGCGGCAGGGTTGCACCGGCCAGCGTCGACCACCCAGGAGGACGATCCGTGAAGACCTTCCCCATGGAAAAGATCCGTAACGTGGCCCTGATGGGACCCCACGGCGTGGGCAAGACCAGCCTGGCCGATGCGATGCTCCATGTGACCCAGAAGGTCGGTCGCCGGGGAAATGTGGACGACGGAAGCTCGGTGTTCGACTACCTGGAGGAGGAGATCGAACGCAAGCAGACCGTGTCGGCCAGCCTGGCGTGGACGGAGTGGGACGGTAACAAGGTCAACATCATCGACACGCCGGGTGTGGACGACTTCCGGGGCGATGTCTACGCGGCGTTGCGGGTCGTCGAGGGCATCCTCTTCGTGATCAAGGCCGATGGCGGCTTCGAGGTTGCCTCGGAGAACCTTTGGAATCTGGTCCGTTCGACGCACCTGCCCACGTTCCTCGTCATCAACCGGATGAAGAAGGAGCACGCGAACTGGCGCTCGGTCATGAACGGGGTCAAGGATCGGATTCCCGGCGCGGCGCCCCTGCAGTTGCCGATCGGCTGTGGCGAGACCTTCGAGGGCGTGGTCGACCTGATCACGATGAAGGGCTGGAAGTTCGACGGCCACCACGCCGTGGAGTGCCCGGTGCCGGCGGACCTGGGCTCGGCCGTCGAGGAAGCGCGCGAGATGTTGATGGACGCCGCGGCCAGCGCCGACGACGTGCTGACCGAGAAGTTCCTGGAGGAGATGACCCTCAGCGAGGCGGACATCATCGCCGGCCTGAAGAAGGGCACGCTGGACGGAACCGTCTATCCCGTGTTCTTCACGGACGCCCAGAACGAGGCCGGCGTGCCTTCGCTGCTCAGTTCGATGGTCAACCTCTTCCCCAGCGCATTCTCCCGCACGCGCCAGCCCCTCAAGGGCGTCAAGGCGGGCACCCAGGACGAGACCAGCTTCACGCCGGGCGTCGACGGACCCGTGGTCGCGTACGCCTTCAAGCGCCAGTACGAGGCCCAGGGCGGCGACACGACCTGGCTGCGCGTATTCTCCGGAACGCTCAAGGCGGGCGAGAACCTGGCCTGCTCGGACGGCCGCAACAGCGAGCGCATGGGGCAGCTTTCGGCGGCCATGGGCAAGGCTCGCGAAAAGGTCGATCTCGCCGGACCGGGGGACATCGTGATGGCGGCCAAGCTGAAGGCCACCCATACGGGCACGACCCTGACCGAAGGCGTCGACTTCGCTTTCGCGCCCATCGACTATCCGGTGCCGACCAGTGCCGAGGCCATCACCCCGATCGTCAGCGGCGAGGACGACAAGCTGGCCGCCGGCCTGCACCGAATCATGGAAGAAGACCCGACCTTCCAACTGATCCACCAGGGTCACCTGTCCCAGACGATCCTGGCCACCCAGGGCGACATCCACACGAACTTCATCCTCGACAAGCTGAAGAAGCTCAACGGGGTGCAGGTGGAGCGGAAGCGGCCGCGCATCAACTTCAAAGAGACGATCCGCGGGACGGCCGAGAAGCAGGGACGGCACAAGAAGCAGACCGGCGGGCGCGGCCAGTTCGGCGATGTGCACATCCGCATGGAGCCCCTGCCGCGCGGCAGCGGGTTCGAATTCGCGGACGAGATCGTGGGCGGCGTGGTGCCCAACAAGTTCATCCCGGCGGTCGAGAAGGGCTGCCGTGAGACGCTGGTGCACGGCCTGGTGGCCGGGTACGAGATGGTCGATGTCCGGTGCGCGCTGTTCTTCGGCTCCTACCATGCCGTGGACTCGTCGGAGGCGGCCTTCAAGGCGGCCGCCCGGCTGGCCCTCAAGCATGCGGTCGAGGAGGACGCCGACAAGCTGCGGCCGGTCATCCTCGAGCCGGTCATGAAGGTCAGGATCGTCGTGCCGCAGGCCTACATGGGCGACGTGATGGGGGACATCTCGACGCGCCGGGGCGCCATCCTGGGCTCGGAAGCGGACGGGCCCTACCAGGTCGTGACGGCCAACGTGCCCGAGGACGAACTGTACCAGTACGCCACCTCGCTGCGTTCGTTCACGCAGGGCACCGGCGTGTTCACGATGGAATTCTCGCACTACTCCGAAGTGCCGGGCGATGTGCAGAAGCGCCTGATCGACGAGTACAAGAAGACCGCGAAGGAAGAGGAGTAGGCACGCATGTCCGGCCATTCCAAATGGTCGACGATCAAGCGGCACAAGGGGGCCCAGGACGCCAAGCGCGCCCGGATCTTCGGCCGCCTGATCCGCGAGATCACGGTGGCCGCCCGCGGCGGCGCGGACCCTGACGGGAACCCGCGCCTGCGGGCGGCGATCCTCGCGGCGCGAACGGCCAACATGACCAACGACACGCTCGAGAAGGCCATCAAGCGGGGCGCCGGAGGCGACGACGGGGCGGTGGTCGAGGAGGTCAGCTACGAGGGCTACGGCCCCGGCGGCGTGGCCATCATGGTGGAGTGCCAGACCGACAACAAGAAGCGGACCACCGCCGACGTGCGCCACGCATTCACGAAGTTCGGCGGCAACCTCGGGGCGAACGGGTGCGTCAGCTACCTGTTCGAGCGCAAGGGCGTCATCACGTTCGACGCCGAGGGGGTGGACCTCGACGCCGTCATGGAGGCGGCGATCGAGGCCGGCGCCGAGGACGTGCAGGTGGAGGACGGCGTCATCACCGTCACCACGGCGATGGAAGACCTGCACGCGGTCAACGGCGGCCTGTCGGCCGCCGGCTTCAACGCGACCGGCGCCAACCTGATGCCGGTGCCCGGGACCTTCATCAAGGTCGAGGGCGACGAGGCCGTCACGCTGATGAAGCTGATCTCGTACATGGACGACCTCGACGACGTGGCCCGCGTGTCGGCGAACTTCGACATCGACGACGAGACGATGGCCGCGATCGAGGACCAGCTCTAGTCCCGGAGGGGCGCCCCGTGATCATCCTGGGCGTCGACCCCGGTTCGCGCGCGACCGGCTACGGTGTCATCGAGACCGTGCCGGTCGTTCGGTTTCTGGGGGGTGGCGTGGTGCGGCCACGTCCCGGAGCTTCGCTGGCTGAGCGGCTGCGGGATATCCACGCGGGCATTGCCGGCGCCATCGTCGAGTTCAACCCCGATGTGCTTGTCGTCGAGCGGGTGTTCAACGCGCGCAATCCCCACAGCGCCCTGGTGCTGGGGCACGCCCGCGGCGTAGCGCTTCTGGCCGGTGCGCAGGCCGGGCTCGAGCCCGTGGAGTACGCCGCGCGCGAGATCAAGCTGGCGGTCACCGGCAGCGGTTCGGCCGCCAAGGAGCAGGTGCGGTTCATGGTGGTGCGACTGCTGCGCCTGACGGCCGAGCCGCCGCTGGACATGAGCGATGCCCTGGCCGCTGCGCTGGCCCACCACGGGCGCGCCCGGCTCGTGGCCCGCGGCTGATCGCCACTGGCCGCGACGCCTCCCATCGCGCATAATGCCCCGGCCCGGCGGATGGTCCGCCGGCGCGTGCCCTGCGGCAGGACGGTACCCATGATCGCATTCCTGGACGGCATCGTGGTGACCGGCGGCACCGACGCGGTGGTGAGCGTCGGTGGCGGCATCGGGCTGGACGTGCACCTGTCGGCGGCCGCGGCAGCCGAACTGCCGGCCCCAGGGGACCCCGTGCGCTTGTGGACGCACCTGGTGGTGCGGGAAGACGCCTGGACGCTGTACGGCTTCCTGGACCTGGGCGAACGGGCGATGTTCCGGCTGCTGCAGACGGTCTCGGGCGTGGGGCCCAAGGTCGCCCTCGGCATGCTGTCGAAGGCCGGCGCGAGCGAGATCGCGGCCTGCCTCCGCGGCGGCGACGAGGCGGCGCTGGCCAGGCTGCCGGGCATCGGGAAGAAGACGGCCGCGCGGCTGGTGGTCGAGCTGGGCAACCGCCTGGCCGAGCTGCCGGGAACCGGGGCAGCCAGTGGTGCGGGAGCGGTCGGGGCGCGCTCGCAGGGCGCGGCCGCGGCCCTCGCGGTGCTGGGAGCGATGGGGCTGCCGCCCGGCCAGGCCGAACTGGCGCTCCAGCGGGCGAAGCAGGCCGACCCCGCGACGGCCGACGACACCGAGGCGTGGGTGCGCGCGGCGCTGCGCCAGCTGCGCAGCCACGGCTGAACAGGAAGCTACGGCCAGGCGGCCGCCGGAAGGGTGACACGTGCGCGACCAGCGATGGACCGACCCGGGGCAGCAGCCGGCTGACCAGGAGCTGGACACCAGCCTCCGGCCGCGGCGGCTGGACGACTTCGTCGGCCAGCAGAAGGTGAAGGAGAACCTGCGCGTGTTCATCGCCGCGGCGCGCGCGCGCGGTGAGGTGCTCGACCACGTGCTGCTGCACGGGCCCCCGGGCCTGGGCAAGACGACGCTAGCTCAGATCCTGGCGCACGAGATGGGGCTGGAGATCCGCCTGACCAGCGGGCCGGCGTTCAGCAACGGCGCCGAGTTGATCGCCGTGCTGAGCGAGCAGGCGGACCGGCGCGCCATCTTCATCGATGAAATCCACCGGCTCAGCCGCGTCATCGAGGAGCACCTCTACCCGGCCATGGAGGACTGGCGGGTCGAGCTGATCATCGACAAGGGTCCCAACGCGCGGCACTTCAACCTGCAGCTGGAACCGTTCACGCTGATCGGGGCGACCACGCGCGCCGGGCTGATCACGCCCGCGCTGCGCAGCCGCTTCGGCATCGTCTGTCACCTGGACTTCTATCCGGCCGAGGAGCTGGCGGTCATCGTGCGGCGCAGCGCCGGCATCCTGGGCGTGACGCTGGCCGAGGATGGGGCGCTGGAGATCGCCCGTCGCAGCCGCGGCACCCCTCGCGCGGCCAACCGGCTGCTGCGGCGCGTGCGCGACTTCGCGCAGGTGGACGGCCAGCTGACGGTCGACCGCGCTGCGGCGGACGCGGCGCTGAACCGGCTGGGCGTCGACGCGCTGGGCCTCGAACCGCTGGACCGCCGCTACCTGGAGACGATGGCGCGGCACTTCGCCGGCGGGCCGGTGGGCGTGCAGAACCTTGCGGTCAGCCTGGGCGAGGAATGCGACACGCTCGAGGATGTGGTCGAGCCCTACCTGATCCAGTCGGGCCTCATGATGCGCACGCCGCGCGGGCGCGAGCTGACCGCCCGGGGCTGGCGTCACCTGGGCCTGCAGCCGCCGGCTGGCGGTGCGGCCGCAGCGGGCGCCGCGCAGGGCGAGCTGCTGTAGGCGGCCGCGATGCACGACGGCATCCCCGGCTTCGACTTCGACCTGCCGCCGGCGCTGATCGCGCAGGAGCCGGCCGCGCGGCGCGACGGCTCGCGCCTGCTGCGCGTGGGGCCCGGCGGCCGCGTCGAGGGCGAGGCACCGTTCCGCGAGCTGCCCGACCTGCTGCGGCCGGGCGACCTGCTGGTGCTCAACGAGAGCCGCGTGCTGCCGGCCCGCCTGTGGTGCCGGCGCGCGGACACCGGTGGGCGCGTGGAAGTGCTGCTGGTCGAACCGGCCCGGACGGCCGTGGGCGATGATGTGGGCGCGGCGGGTGCGTGGCGGGCGATGGCCCGCCCGGCGCGGCGCCTGCGCGCGGGCCTGCGGCTGCAGGTCGAGGACGAACCGGACGCGCCCGGCCTGCGGGTCGTGGCGCGCGACGACGACGGCTTCGTGACGGTGGCGCCGGCGCCGCGCCCGGACGGCGCGCCGGGCGAGCCGCTCGAGAGCCTGGCCCACCGGCTCGGGCAGATGCCGCTGCCGCCGTACATCCGCCGCGAGGCGGGGCACGACCCGCACGAGGGTGCCGACCGCCAGCGCTACCAGACGGTGTTCGCGGCGACCGCGGCGGGCGCTGCGCGCTCGGTGGCGGCGCCGACGGCGGGCCTGCACTTCACGCCGGAGGTGCTGGCGGCGCTGGGCCGGGCCGGCGTGGGCACCGCGTGCGTGCGACTGCACGTGGGGCCCGGCACCTTCCAGCCGCCCACGGCGGCGCAGCTGGCCGCACGCCGCCTGCACGCCGAGAGCTTCGAGCTGCCGGCGGCGACCGCGCGCGCAATCGCGACCGCGCGCACCGGCGGCGGGCGCGTGGTCGCGGTGGGGACGACCGCGCTGCGCGTGCTGGAGACCGTGGTGCGGCTGCCGCTGCCGGACGGCGCGCCGGACGGTGCGACCTGGTGTGCGGCCGGTGACGACGGGCCGCCGTCCGACACCCCGGCCAGCTTCTTTGCCGGCGAGGCGCGCCGCGAGGACGGCCACTGGGCGGTGCGGGGCCGCACGCGGCTGTTCGTTGCCCCGCCGGACCGCGTGACGGCGATCGACGGCCTGCTGACGAACTTCCACCTGCCGGGCTCGTCGCTGCTGATGCTGGTGGCGGCGCTGTTGGGCGGGGACAGCTGGCGCGGCGTGTACCGCGAGGCCGTGGCGCGCGGGCTGCGCTTCTACAGCTACGGCGACTGCATGCTGGCGCTGCCGGGTCCGGTGGACCGGGGCGCCGATGGAGAGGCACGATGACCGGACCCGACGCACGCCCGGCACTGGACACGCCGTTCTCGTTCACGCTGCTGGGACAGGAGGGGCGCGCGCGCCGCGGCCTGCTGCGCTGCGGCCATGCAGAGGTGCCGACGCCCGTGTTCATGCCCGTCGGCACCGTGGGCTCGGTGAAGGCCGTGACGTTCGAACAGGTGGCCGCGACGGGCTCTCGCCTGATCCTGGGCAACACCTACCACCTGTACCTGCGGCCGGGACACCAGTTGGTCGCCCGTCGCGGCGGGCTGCACCGCTTCCAGGGCTGGGACGGCGCCCTGCTGACCGACAGCGCCGGCTTCCAGGTCTTCTCGCTCAGCGAACTCAACCGGATCACCGATGACGGGGTCGAGTTCCGTTCGCACCTGGACGGGAGCAAACATTTCTTCAACCCCGAACTGAGCATGGAGATCCAGCTGGACCTGGGGTCGGACATCGTGATGGCCTTCGACCAGTGCGCGCCGTACGGGGCGGACCCGCGCGAGGTGGCGCGCGCCGTGGAGCGGACGACCCGCTGGCTGAAGCGGTGTCGCGACGCCTTCGGGCCCGGCGGCGCGGCGCCCGGCCGCACCGAGCGTGGCGGCTGGGAGCGCGTGCTCTTCGGCATCATGCAGGGCGGGGTCGACGAGCCGCTGCGGCGGCGCTCGGCGCAGGAGATCGTCGAGCTGGACCTGCCCGGGTACGCGGTGGGCGGGCTGTCGGTGGGCGAACCGACGACCGCCATGCGCGAGATGACCGACCTGGCGGCAGGACTGCTTCCGGACGGCAAGCCGCGCTACCTGATGGGCGTGGGATTCCCCGACGACATCCTGGCCGGCGTCGCTGCGGGCATCGACATGTTCGACTGCGTGCTGCCGACGCGCATGGCGCGCACCGGCACGGTCTTGACGCGCGACGGACGCCTGGTGGTCAAGAACCAGGAATTCGCCGAGGACGAGCGGGCCCTGGACGCCGAATGCGGCTGCCCGGTCTGTGCGCGCCACTCGCGAGCGTATCTCCGCCACCTGTTCCAGGCCCGCGAGATGCTGGGGCCGACGCTGGCGACCATCCACAACCTCCACTTCTACCAGGAGCTCATGGCGGGCATCCGCGCGGCGCTGGACGAAGGCAGGTTCGCGGCGTTCGCGGCCGCGACCGCGGGGCGGTGGCAGCAGGGCGAGGCGGCCCGGCTGGAAGGCGTCCGGCGGCGATCCGGCTAGCGGCGGCGGCCGCCCGGGCCGGCCCTTGCCCCGGACCGGCTCGGATGGCATTGTTGTGCGGGCCGGGACCCCGGCCGCGCCCCGCCGGGGCGCCACGAACGACGATCCCCTGCAAGGAGAGGTCCATGCTCCCCGTGACCGTTACGGCACCCGCCACGCCGCTGGCCCAGGCCGCGGCGCCCACCGGCCCGTCGATGATCATGCAGCTGCTGCCCATCGTCCTGATCTTCGTGGTGTTCTGGTTCCTGATCCTGCGCCCGCAGAAGAAGCAGCAGGAGCAGCGCAAGAAGATGCTCGAAGCCGTCCAGCGCGGGGACCGCGTGCTGACCAACGGCGGCCTCTACGGGACGGTGCGCGACGTCAAGGGTGACGTGCTGATCGTCCAGATCGCCGAGAACGTGAAGGTCGAGATCGCCAAGGCCGCGGTCAGCGCCGTCACCACCGGCGAGGGCTGAGTGACGATCCGATGAGAGTCGTCTTCATGGGGTCACCCGACTTCGCGGTCCCGAGCCTCGAGGCCCTGGTGGAGGCGCGCTTCGACGTGCGCCTGGTGGTGACCCAGCCCGATCGACCCGCCGGCCGCGGCCGGCACCTGCAGCCGACGGCCGTCAAGCAGGTGGCGCTGGAGCACCACCTGCCGGTGCTCGAGTTCGGCAAGGGACAACATGCCGAGGTCAGCGCCGAGGTGTTGGCCTGCGAACCGGAGGCGGTCATCGTGGCCGCCTTCGGCCATATCCTGCGCGAGCCGCTCCTGTCGGGTCCGAAGTACGGCTGCATCAACGTCCACGCAAGCCTGCTGCCGCGGTGGCGGGGCGTCTCGCCGGTGCAGTACTCGATCCTGCACGGGGACACGTGGTCCGGCGTGACGATCATGCGCATGGACGCAGGGGTGGACACCGGGGCGATCCTGGGCGTGCGGCCCGTGGCCATCGGCCCGGAGGACACCGCCGGCGAGCTGCTGGACCGCCTGGCCGGGCAGGGCGCCGATGTGCTGCTGGAGGTCCTGCGCGCGCTGCCGAACGGGCAGGTGACCGCCGAGCCCCAGCATGACGCCGATGCCGTCTACGCGCCCAAGCTGACGCGTGCGCTGTCGGCGCTGCGCTGGGACCGCGACGTGGTGACGGTGCACAACCAGGTGCGCGCGCTGCAGCCCTGGCCGGGGTGCTCGACCTACCTGGGCGAGCAGCTCCTGAAGGTCACGTCCGCGCATCCCCTGTCCCTGAACACCGCGACCCGCGAGCCGGGCACGGTGCTGGCCGTGGGGGCGCAGGGCGTGTCCGTGGCCTGCGGGACCGGCGTCCTGCTGCTGACCGGCCTGCAGGTACCGGGGAAGCGGCCGCTGCCGGTGGACGAATTCCTGCGCGGCTTCGCGATCCGCGCCGGGGATGTGCTGCGTTCATGAGCTCGCGTCCATGAGCGCGCTGCCGGCGCGCGACGCCGCCCACACCGTCCTGGTGGCGGTGGCCGAGGGACGCCATCTCGACGAGAAGCTCGACGCCGCGCTGGATCGTGCCACGCCGCGCGACCGCGGGCTGCTGGCCGGCCTTGTGCGCGGCACGCTGCAATGGCAGGGTCGCTACGACCACCTCATCACCCGCTTCAGCCGCCGGCAACCTCCGCGCGAGCCCGCGCTGCTGGCCGTGCTGCGCCTGGGCCTGCACCAGCTGTGCGGCCTGGACGGCGTGCCGGCGCACGCGGCCATCCACGAGACGGTCGAGCTGTGCCGCCGGCAGGTAGGCGAGCCGCACGTACCCTTCGTCAACGGGCTGCTGCAGTCGGTCCGGCGCCAGGTGATGGGCGAGCCGGTGCCCGTCGGCGTCGCCGCGCGCGAGGAACGCCTGCGCCCGTGGTTCGACGACCTGCGCCCCGGCTCGGCAGCGTGGCTGGCGGCCTGGCATTCGCATCCGCGGTGGCTGGTCGACCGCTGGGTGGGGCGCCATGGCGCGTCCGTCGTCGATGGGCTGTGCGCCTTCAACAACCGGCCGGTGCCCGTGACGCTGCACGTGCGCGAACCGCACGACGTGGCCGCGGCGGTCGCCGACCTGGCGGCCGCCGGGATCGACTGCGTGGCGTGCGAGGCCGCGCAGCGCGCGCTGGAACTGGCCGGGACGCCGGACCGCGCGGCCCTGACCGGCCTGCTGCAGACACGGCCGTGGCTCATCGTCCAGGACCGGACGGTGCAGGAAGCCACGCGCTGGCTGGCGGCGCCGGCCGTGGCTGCGGCCGGCCCTGAGGATGCGCTGGTGGACCTGTGCGCGGCGCCCGGCGGCAAGGCCGCGCTCCTGGCGGGCTGGTGGCCCGGCGCGCTGGTGGCGGCCGACAGCACGCGTGGGCGGGTGGCGCTGTTGCGCGGTACCTTGAAAAGGATTGAGGCGCCGGGCACGGGCGTGCTATTGGCTGATGGGCGGCGGCCGCCGCTGAGGCCCGGCTCGCTGGCGGCCGTGTTGCTGGACGGCCCCTGCAGCGGGACCGGCGTGCTGAGGCACCACCCGGAAGGACGCTGGCGGCTGCGCGCCTCGCACATCGAACGCAGCGCCGAGCGCCTGGGCCAACTGGCCGCGGCGGCCGCGGGCCTGGTCAGGCCGGGCGGGCGCCTGCTCTACGCGACGTGCTCGCTGGAGCCGGAAGAGAACGACGGGGTCGTGGATGCCCTGCTGGCGGGCGGGGCGGGCCTGGAGCCCGAACCCGACGAGCACGGCCGCTGGCGGCGCCTGTGGCTGCCGCACGACTGTGCCGGTGACGGGTTCTACGCCGCGCGGCTGCGACGGCGGTAGCGGCGCGATGCCGTCGCCGCGAGGAAGCGAGCGAACGTGAAGCTGTGGAAGTTCCTGGTGGTGCTGGGCGTGGGCGGGATGGTGGCGGCCCTGCTGGTGGCGGGCATCAACTTCCTGGTCCTGCCCTCGCTGGTGCACAGCAACAAGGTGGTGGCGGTGCCGGACCTGCGCGGCGCCACGCCCGATGCGGCGACCGACCTGCTGCGCCCCCTGGGCCTGGAGGTGGAGGTGCTCCGCACCAGCCCGCACGCCGCGTTCGCGGCCGGCCTGATCTCCGACCAGGTGCCGGCCCCGCAGGCGGGCATCCGCACCGGGCGCGCGGTCAAGGTCGTGGTCAGCGCCGGGCCGGCCACGTCGGCGCTGCCGGACCTGGTCGGCCAGTCGGAGCGGCAGGCGGGCATGAACCTGACCCGCGACAGCTTCCAGCTGGGCCGCGTGGTGCGCGTGCGGCAGGCGGACCTGGCCGAGCCCAAGGTGGTGGCCCAGAGCCCGCAGGCGGGCACCCGGCTGCTCAGGAGCGCGGCGGTGGACCTGGTCGTGGCCGAGCCGGCGGGCCGCCAGCAGTACATGATGCCCGACTTGCGCGGCGTCACGCTGGAGCGGGCACGGCAGGCGATCGAGAGGGCCGGCCTGGTGCTGGGCCAGGTGGAGACCGAGCGGCACGGCGGCCCCGAGGGCACGGTGCTGGAACAGCGGCCGCGCGCCGGCATGCGCGTGGCGAAGGGGGACCGCGTTGATCTCCTGGCCGCGTCGCGCTGAACAGGGCGCCTCGGGACATCGTGCACTGGTGGCGCCGTCGCTGCTGTCGGCGGACTTCGCCGACCTGAAGGGCGAGCTGGACTCGCTCCAGGCCGCCGGCGCCGACCTGCTGCACCTGGACGTCATGGACGCCCACTTCGTGCCGAACCTGACCTTCGGACCGTTCATCTGCAAGGCGATCAGGCGCCTGACGCCGTTGCCCCTGGACGCCCACCTCATGATGACCCACCCGCACCGCTACCTGGAGCCGTTCGCCAAGGCCGGCGTGGACGGCATCACGATCCATGTGGAGGCGACCTGCGACGTGGGCACGACCCTGGACCGCATCGGCGAGCTGGGCTGCAAGCGCGGCCTGTCGCTGCGCCCGGCGACGGACCTGGGCGAGCTGCTGCCGTTCCTGGACCGCGTGGACCTGGTGCTGGTGATGAGCGTGCCGCCGGGGTTTGGGGGGCAGTCGTTCGACGAAGGGGCGCCGGGGCGCATTGCGTGGCTCAAGCAGAGGCGGCAGGAGATGGGCGGGCAGTGGTTGATCTCGGTCGATGGCGGGATCAACGACGTGACCGGCGCGCGGTGCCGCGAGGCGGGGGCGGATGTGTTGGTGAGTGGGTCGTGGTTGATGAAGGCCACTGATCGCGCCGCGCAGACGGCATTGTTGCGAGGATGAAGTTTTTTCGTTGACGGTCGCGATGGCCGCTGATAGAGTTCGTGTTCCTCCCACTTGAACATTCTGGATACGAGCGGCTTGCGGCTTCGTGTGCGCGGGTTCCGGCGGCGTTGTCGGCCGGTGCGCACAAACGGGCTTGGGAGGGCATGTCATGTTGGGGCGGCTCGTGCGGGCGGCGGCTGTCGCTGCCATGATCTTGGTGCTGGCGGTCGGAGTTGTGAGCGTCGCGGCCGAGGCAGCCTGGGCGCGGCAGGTGCTTGTGATAGCGGTGGCGGGGGATCCTGGGGATGGGGAGCTTGGGGATCCTGGTGATGGGCTGGATGGGGATCCGAATGATGGCGAGGACGGGAATTTCGGTGGCGGGGATGGGGCGCAAGGTACTTCTGGCGATCCAAGAGGAGGCGATGAACGGAGTTTGTTCCATTTGCTTGAAGTGATGGCGGGAGAATTTCTGCGCTTCGTAGCAGGTGGTACACGGTGATGGCAATGGGCCGGTGTTCTGCGAAATGCGACTAGCCCCTACGTGAAATCGGCACCGGTTTGGTCCAGGAGGGCCGACAAATGAGCAAACAGCGTATGAATGCAACGTTGATTGCTGCTGCTTTCGTGGCCGTGGCGTGCGGTGGATCAAGTGGATCACCGGCTGCGGCGATGGCTCGACAATTCGTTGCATTGGCGACAGCCGGTGACCCGGGGGACGCGTTCGGGGCTGAACCGAGCGGTGGAGGTTGCGGTGATCCCACTGACGGCTTGGATGGTGATCCAACCGATGGTGAGGGGTGTTCACTGCTCGCGGGCGACCAAGTTGGACGCGAAGATGGTTCAGTGTCCCAGGGCGACCCGGGTGACGGTGAAGAAGTCCGCGCCGTCGCAGATTCGGAATCCAAGTGGTGGCGGAAGTGGCTGGATCTGGTAGCCGCTCTCAGGGGTGCAGGGCCCGGGTCACGTTGAAGGGTGTAACTCGCCCAACACATTAAGCAGCATAGATTTGCGCTGAGGGGCGCGGGTTGCTGCCGAGATCTTAGTGCCGGACCACTCGACTCTTGATCTTCAAGCTGGAAATGGCTTAAGATCAATGGGTTGACGAAGCCCGGAAGGACAACTCGGGGACGACACGCTCAAGGCTTCCCCACCGGCCTTTCAGTGAGCGGCTGGTGGGTATCCTCCCAAGCCTTGTGGAGTGGTAGAGATGAAGATGTGCACGCGTACCGCTCGTGTCATCAACTGCGTCGCGTTGCTCGCGTTCCTTATGGCATGCGGTCTCAGTGTGGCGCCTGGATACGCACGTGAAGATCTGTCAGCTGGACAAGCCGGTGACCCAACGGACGGCAATGGCATTACCTCTACAGGCGGATCGTCATATGGGTCATCCAGCAGTTCGGCCCAGCAGGGGAGGCATCAGCAGGCTATTGACAGAACGCTGCCAGAACTGGTTCTCGTCATTAACGGCGTAGTCTACCGGCTGGACATTCAGATCCTGCTCAGCCTCTGGAAACGAACATGAGCTTCCCCGTCGTCAATATTGAACGCATTTGGCTGGAACGTCCGAGCTACTCGATGCGGCTCTATTCGCGCGCTGTGGATCTGCGCGACGCAGGCGAGTTTGGTGCGTCGAATCGAACCATTGAGGCCATGCTCGCCAACACGCACGTTGTGGCGGATGTAGACGGCGTTACTGGTGCAGACATTTTCGCGCTCTATGCAGCCAATTTGATTGACTTGGGCTCGTTCGAGGAATGGAACACATTGTTCGCAGGGATAGACGACTGCGAAATCCGAGCGAATCCGCACCTGCTTGCGGCGAAGCTCAGTCGAGATTTGGATGCAGGCAGATGGAGTCTCGTGGCCGAGGAGAGCATTGCTTTCATTGATTCCGATCGGATGTGCATTTCCACCGCTCTGCCTGAGTTCTTGCGACTCGCGGCATGTGCACTCCACCGCATCGGTCGCGTCGATGATGCGCTGGCGCATGGCGAGGCGGCGTATGCCATACACTGGCTGCGGCTGGACAAGAGAAGTGCAGCATATGTTGCGAACTTGCTTGGGATAATCAGCTTGCAGTTCGACTATGAGACGGCTTTGTCGTGGTTTGGCAAAGCTCAGAAGTACTATGACAAGGCCGGGCCAGCGACGAAGCAAGCGATGATCTACCTGAATCTCGGTGTGACGTGCTATAAGCGAGGTGCGTACGATTCGTCTGGCCGAATGCTCACCCGATCGATTGGCCTTGGCCGATCGAGCGCATCGCCCAGGCCCCAATGCTTCGCCAACATAGCCCTAGGCAACGTCCACCGCCTGACCCGCGACTTCGAATCCGCCCGCCGCCACCTGCACACTGCCTACAACCAGGCGCAGGAGCTGCAATTCCCCCGGGAAGAGGCGCTCGCGTTGGAGTTCCTTGGCGATGTGTACCGCGACGAGGGCCAAACCGAGACGGCAAGGCGATTCTACGCGCGGGCGATGGCGATCGGCCTGCAGATCGCGCCCGAGGGCGACATCGTGATGGAGTTGCGCCGGCGCAACGGCGAGTGCTTCGGGCTGGAGAATCGCGCCGCCGAGGCGATGCCTGAACTGCAGCGCGCACTGGACATGAGCCGGGCGCAGAAGGACCGCTTCGAGGAAGGCGTCATCCTGCGGGTGATGGCCGAGGTTGCGTACCGGTCGCATGACCTGGCGAATGCGCGGCGGTTCGTCGACAAGGCGTGCGCGCTGCTCGTCGAGATCGGGGCGCGGCACGAGGCGGCCATCGCGCTGCTGCACAGCGTCGAGGTGCGGCTGGCCGAGGTGGAGACCGGGCGCGGCCAGGCGCCGCGCGGCCAGCTGCTGGAACAGGCGTGGCGCCAGGCGACCGAGGCGCTCGACCTCTTCATGCGCGTGGATGTGCGCTGGTGGACGGACAAGTGCCGGGCTCTGGTGGCGCGCGTGTCGGCGATGCGCAGTGCGACCGAGCGGACCGCGCTGATCGGCAAGTCCAATGCCGACGAGTACGCCCCCGGCGATGTCGTCGTGCACGCCAGCACCGCGATGCGCGACTTGCTGCAGCTGTGCGACATGTTTGCCGGCTGCGACGACCCGGCGCTGATCACCGGTGAGACGGGGACCGGCAAGGAGGTCATCGCGCGGCGCCTGCATCAGCTCAGCCGGCGCGCCGACGGGCCGCTGGTCGTGGTCAACGTGGCGGCCATCCCGCAGACGATGTTCGAGCGCGAGTTCTTTGGCCACACGAAGGGCGCCTTCAGCGGCGCCGACCGCGACAGCCAGGGTTTCGCGGCGCAGGCCGGCGGGGGCACGCTGTTCCTGGACGAGATCGGCGACCTTCCGCTGGAAGTGCAGCCGAAGCTGCTGCGCCTGCTGCAGGAGGGGACGTACCAGGCCATCGGCGACCCGAAGACGCGCCGCACCGACGTGCGCCTGATCGCCGCGACGAACGCGAACCTGCGCCAGCTCGTGGCCGAGGGGAAGTTCCGCGCCGACCTGTTCTACCGCCTGCAGACGCTGGAGCTGGACATCGCGCCGCTGCGCGACCGGCCCGAGGACGTGCTGCCGCTGCTGCGGCACTTCCTGAGCCTGGCCACCGGGCGCGCCGTCGAGCCGGCCGCGTACTTCAACCGCCGCAGCCTGTCGCTCCTGCTGCGCCACGACTGGCCGGGCAATGCCCGCGAGGTGGCGATCGTCGCCCGGCGCGCGCACATCGCGCTCGCTTCTCAGGGCAGGGTCCTGGTGCAGGTCTCGCGCAGCGACGGCTCGCAATTCATGGTCGACGGACCCGGCGACCAGCCCGCTGACGAGGTGCTCGCGCCGGCGCACCTGACGCCGGCCGAAGCGGCGGAGCGCTCGCGCATCCTGCTGGCGATCGAGGCCAACGGCGGCAGTCGGCTGCTCGCGGCCCGCGCACTGGGCGTGGGGCGGAGCACGCTGTACCGCCGGCTGGCGCGGCTGGGGATCGCGACGCGGCAGGACTGAGCTCGCGAGACGCGCGACGTGACCTTCGTGCCGTGCATAGCCGAATCCGCCATCCGGTGCCGCTTTCCTGGAGTAGGTCTCATGCTACTGTCTACTGCCAGCCCGTGGACTGCGAACGATGACCGATGACTCCCTGACTCCGCCGACCGGCCAACTCGTCATCTACGAGGACGGCGCCACCCGTCTGCAGGTACGAATCGACGGAGAGACGGTTTGGCTGACACAGCGCCTGATCGCGGAGTTGTTTCAGGTTTCGGTCAAGACGGCAAATGAACACTTGTCAGGCATTTACGCAGATGGAGAACTGGATGTAGCGGCAACTATCCGGAAATTCCGGATAGTTCAACGCGAAGGCTCCCGCGACGTCACCCGCACCATCGAACACTACAGTCTGGACGCCATCCTGGCCGTGGGTACCGCGTGCGTTCTGCCCGGGGCACCGCCTTCCGGCGTTGGGCCACGGCCAGGCTGGGTGAATTGCTGGTCAAGGGCTTCACCCTCGACGATGCGCGCCTCAAGGAAGGGCGGACCCTTGGCGCGGACTATTTCGATGAGCTTCTGGAGCGCGTTCGCGACATCCGCGCCTCCGAACGCCTTTTCTACCAGAAGATCACGGACATCTACGCCACCAGTGTGGCCATGCACATGGCCGAATGGGTGCAGCGACTGGATGCGTTCCTCCAATTCAACGAACGGAACATCCTGGCGCATGCCGGAGCAGTGTCGCACGAGTTGGCCGAGCAACACGCCCACGCCGAGTTCGACAAGCATGAGGCAGGGCGGCGACAACTGGAGGCGGGTCAAGCGACGAGCGACTTCGATCGCGCGGTCGCGGAGTTGGAGCAGTTCAAGGAAGGGCCGGAGCCGAGGAGCGGGTCGGCAGACGAATCCGGCGGCCGCTGATCCGAGCAACGAAGAGTGCTGCCTTCGCCCGTTTCATGGCCCGACCCGTGCCCGCCACCTCTCCTTGCCCAAATCCCTCCCAACTGCTAGATTAGCAGGTCCGCCAGCCCCCTTTTTGGGGGCCGGCGGGGCGTTGCCGATTCGTGGAACTTCCTGCGATCGTGCCCGCAACATGTTGATATAACGCAGGATGCGCGCAGCGTCCCGGCGGGCCGGCTCGAAGGAGCGGGGCCCTCGGGCGGGCACGCCCTTTTGCCGTGACCGGCCCCCGGGGCCGGGCGCGGGTGCGTCCAAGACCGACGAGACGGGAAAAGCGACCGTGTTCCAGGACCTGACCAGACGCCTCGACGCCACGCTCAAGAAGCTGCAAGGCGCCGACCGCCTGACCGAAGACAACATCAAGGATGCGCTCCGCGAGGTGCGCCTGGCCCTGCTCGAGGCCGACGTCAACTACAACGTCGCCAAGAACCTGGTGGCCAACATCCGCGAGAAGGCCCTCGGCCAGGACGTCCTGGGCAGCCTGACGCCGGCGCAGCAGGTGGTCGGCATCGTCAACGACGAGCTGACCCGGCTCCTGGGCGGCCAGGCGCGCGAGCTGAACCTGGACGCGGCCAAGGCGAAGAACAAGGGCACCACCGTGGTCATGGTCATGGGCCTGCAGGGCTCGGGCAAGACCACGTTCTGCGGCAAGCTGGCGCTGCGGCTGATCAAGGACGGGCGCAAGCCGCTGCTGATCGCCTGCGACATCTACCGCCCGGCGGCCATCGACCAGCTGCACGTGGTGGGCGAGAGCGTCGGCGCGCTGGTGCACAGCGACCGCGAGAAGAAGAACGCCGCGCAGATCGCCAAGCTGGGCATGCGGCGGGCGAAGGACAACGGCTGCGACGTCGTCATCATCGACACCGCCGGCCGCCTGCACATCGACGACGCCCTGATGGGCGAGCTGGAGTCGATCGAGCAGATGGTGCCGGTCGACGAGAAGCTGCTGGTGCTGGACGCGATGACCGGCCAGGAGGCCGTGAACATCGCCAGCACGTTCGCCGCGCGGCTGAACTTCGACGGCGTGGTGCTGACCAAGCTGGACGGCGACGCGCGCGGCGGCGCGGCGCTCAGCGTGCTGGAAGTGACCGGCAAGCCGGTCAAGCTGTGCGGTATCGGCGAGAAGCTCGAGGACCTCGAGATCTTCCACCCCGACCGCATGGCCGGGCGCATCCTGGGCATGGGCGACGTGCTGACGCTCATCGAGCAGGCCCAGGACAAGATGGACTCCGAGACGGCCGAGCGGCTGGCCGGCCGGTTCGCGCAGGGCGAGTTCTCGCTGGAGGACTTCCAGGCGCAGATCCGGCAGATGAAGAAGATGGGCCCGCTCAAGGGCGTGCTCAAGATGCTGCCGGGCGTCGACGGCGACATGCTGGACAAGGCCAAGGTGGACGACAAGCAGTTCCACCAGGTCGAGGCGATCATCAACTCGATGACCGTCAAGGAGCGCCGGCAGCCGGACATCATCAACGGTTCGCGCCGCAAACGCATCGCGAACGGCAGTGGCACCTCGGTGTCGCAGGTCAACAAGCTGCTCAAGCAGTACCGGGACATGCGGCGGATGATGCGCGACATCAACGCCGCTGGCGGCCTCGAAGCCTTCGGCAAGAAGGTGTTCAAGGCCTGAACCGGCCGGTTCGCGGCAACGCGACCGGCCACGTACGCCGCGCGCATGGTGCATGCGGCGAAACCACCGCAAGGGGAGGCTGATAGTGTCCACCACCATCCGTCTGACGCGCATGGGGCGCAAGAAGAGGCCGTTCTATCGTCTGGTCGCGGTCGATCACCGCAAGCGGCGCGACGGCGCCTACCTGGCCAATCTCGGCTACTACAATCCTTTCACCGATCCGTTCGATGTGAAGCTGCACACCGACGAGATCATCACCTGGCTGGGCCGCGGCGCCACCGTTTCGGACACCGCGCGCGCCCTGCTCAAGGGTGAAGGCGTCCTCTACCGCTTCTCGCTGGTGAAGCAGGGCGTGGATGCCGCCGAGATCGAGGCCCGCGTGACGACCTGGAAGCAGGGCGCCGAGGCCGGCGAGGCCAAGCGCCAGCAGGAGAAGGCCGCGCGCATGGCCAAGGCCGCCGCCGAGAAGAAGGCGCAGGAAGAGGCCGAGGCGAAGGCGAAGGCTGACGCCGAGGCCGCCGAGAAGGCCGCCGCCGAGGCTGAGGCCGCTGCTGCCGCCGCTGCCGAGGCCGGCGACGCCGAGCAGCCTGCGGAAGGCGAGAGTTGAGCGCCCCGCGTGACGAGTTCGCCGCCGATGCGGCCGTGAACCCGGCCGTCGATCCGGCTGACCTGCCCCAGGGCGATGAGTTGACCATCGGTCAGGAGCGCGTGCTCGAGCTCATCTCCTACGTGGTGGTCAACCTGGTCAGCCATCCGGCGGACGTGACGGTGGACATCCTGCACCGGCAGGATCGTGACGTGTACCAGGTCAAGGTGAATCCAGAGGACCTGGGCCGCGTCATCGGCAAGGGCGGGCAGACCGCCCGCGCCCTGCGCGTCCTGCTGACTGCGGTCAGTGCCCGCACCGATCAGCGGATCGGGCTGGACATCGTCGAGTGAGGGACCGATGAGCGCGCCTGGATTCATCGCCATCGGCGAGATCGTGCGCGCGGTGGGGCTGCGGGGCGAGCTGAAGCTCTATCCGCTGCTCGACTTCTTCGAGCCGCTGCTGGGTAGCCCGTTCCTGGTCTGGGACGACGGCCGCCCGGCCGAGGTGACCCGGCACCGCGTGATGAGCGGCGGCTGCTGGGGGCTGGCAGTCAAGGGTGTGGGCGGCCGTGACGGCGCCGACACGCAGGTCGGGCGCGAGCTCGGCTTCCTGGCCACCAGCTACGGTGACCCGGCGTTCCCGAAGCCGCGCGGCGGGCTGCCGTTCCGGTGGGTGGGACGCGAAGTGGTGACCGGCGACGGCCAGGTGGTAGGCCTGGTCGACGAGGTGCGGCGCGCCGGCGCGCAGTACCTGCTGGTCATCCCGGACGGGGCCAGGGAGATCCTGATCCCGGCGTTGCCGCCCATCCTGCGGCCCGAGGACGAACTGACCGGACAGCTGGTGATCGATCCGCCGGAAGGGCTGCTCGATGTCCAGCGTGACTGATAACGACGACGCGGCGCCCGCGGGCAACGCGTCGCCGGGGACGGGGCAGCCGCCGGTCATCCGCGTGCTGACGCTGTTCCCGGAGATGGTCCGCGCGGTGCTGGCCACCAGCATCCCGGGCCGGGCCGAGCGCCAGGGGCAGGTCCGCTACGAGGTCACGGACATCCGCGACTTCGCGGTGGACAAGCACCGCACGGTCGACGACACCGCCTACGGAGGCGGGGCCGGCATGATCATGATGGCGCCGCCGGTGGTCGAGGCGGTCGAGAAGGTGCGGGAGCGCGAGGACGCGACCGTCATCCTCACGACGCCGCAGGGCGAGAAGTTCAGTGAGGAACTGACGCTCGACCTGCTGGCGGACCTCCAGGCGAAGGGCGAGCTGATCCTCGTCTGCGGCCGGTACAAGGGCATCGACGAACGGGCCAGGGAACTGGTCGTGACGAGGGAAGTGAGCATCGGCGACTACGTCCTGTCGGGGGGCGAGCTGCCGGCGCTGGTGGTGGTCGACGCGATCGTCCGGCGCCTGCCGGGCGTGCTGCACGACGAGGATTCGGCGGCGAACGACAGCTTCACCGCCGACCGCGAGGGCGGCCTCGACTGCGCCTGGTACACGAAGCCGCCGGTCTACCGGGGCCTCGGGGTGCCGGAGGTGCTGATGTCGGGCCACCACGCCAACATCGAGACATGGCGCCGGCAGCAGGCTGTCGAGCGCACGCAGGAAAGACGGCCGGACCTCGCACCGGCCATAGAGAACGCGGGCTCCCGCGAGGGACCCGCGGAAGGCGGCGGCCGCGTGCCGCGGCATGACCGCAACAGGAGGACGAGATGAACATCGTGGACAAGATGCGCGCGGAGAACCTGCGCACGGACCTGCCGGACTTCGAGATCGGCGACACCGTGAACGTGGGCGTGCGGATCGTCGAAGGCAACAAGACGCGCACCCAGAATTTCATCGGGGTCGTGATCGCGCGCTCGGGCGCCGGTCGCGAGGCGACGGTGATGGTCCGCAAGATGTCCGGCGGCGTCGCCGTCGAGCGCATCTTCCCGATCGAGTCGCCGAACGTCGAGTCGATCTCGATCAAGAAGAAGGGCCGCATCCGCCGCGCCAAGCTGTTCTACCTGCGCGGCCGCACCGGCCGCAGCGCGCGGATCCGCGAAGCGCGTCGGTAGCGCCCGCATGGGGGCCGATCCCGCCGCGCTGGCCGGTTTCGACCGCGAGCGCTCGCGGGACGGCCAACTCGTGCTGGGCGGCGTCGACGAAGCCGGGCGCGGCTGCTGGGCCGGCCCGGTCGTCGCGGCCGCTGTCGTGCTGCCGGCCGGCTGGTGTCCCCCGGGACTGGACGACAGCAAGAAGTTGTCGCCGGCCCGGCGCGAGGCCCTGTATGCGGAGATCCGCACCGGGGCGCTGGCCTGGGCTGCCTGTGCGGTTAGCGCTGCGGAGATCGACCATGGCAACATCCTGCGCGCTACCCTGCGGGCCATGTCCCGCGCGGTGGCGCGCCTTCATGTCACGCCCGACCTGCTGCTGGTCGACGGCAACCAGGTCCCCGCCGTGCCCATGCCCGCCGAAGCGATCGTCCGCGGCGACGGCACCAGCGCCGCCATCGCGGCCGCCTCGATCCTGGCCAAGGTGCTGCGCGACCGCGTCATGACGGCGTGGGAGCACCACTTCCCCGGCTACGGATTCGCCGCGCACAAAGGGTATGGCGCCGCGGAGCATCGCCAGGCGCTCGAGAGGCTGGGGCCCTGCCCGCTGCACCGGCTCACGTACGAGCCGCTCGCATCGCGGGGGCAGGGGCGGTTGTTCTGAGACTGGATGCGCGCGGCCGCGTTGCGCGTTGCGCCGACGCAACTCCCGCCCTTGACCCCACCGCAGCGCGTCCCTAGGCTCAGGCGCCCCCTCCCCGGAGCCGTCATGCGCGCTTGTGCCCTCGTCCCGCATCTGCTGATCGCGCTGGCGGCGTCCGCCGCCACGGCCCAATTCATCGCGATTCCCCCGCTGGTCGCACCCGCCCCGCGCGCCTCGCACGTCTACGGCAGTTCGGTCTGCTGCTGGGAGGGCGGCGTCCTCGTGGCGGGGCACAGGATGCTCCGGGACAACACGCAGCGGAGCGGAAGAAGGTCCGCGCCCTGGCTCGCCGAGGTCCTCGGCCAGGCCGTGCGCGAGCTGACCTGGCCGCCGCCCTACCTGAACGTGCCGGATCCCGACGGCATCCGGGTGTGCGGCGCGGTCGGCGCGCGCGTGGCGGTTGTGGCCGAAGGGAAGCGTGACCGGCGCCGTGTCAGCCGCCTGCTGCTGTGGGATGGCCGCGACTGGGAGATGCTCCCGCTGGTGACCGGCACCATCCACAGCGTGGTGGAGCACGAGGGCCGCCTCGTCATCGGCGGCGAATTCCCGGTGAACGAGACGACGGCGCTGCATGTCCTGTCGCTGAACGACGGGGAATGGCTCCCGTTCGGCGGCGGCTTGCCCCTCCCGCGGACCATCGTCGAGGTCCTGCCATGGCAGGGCACACTGGTCGCCGTCGGCGACCCCTGGGATCGCGCCACGGACAATGTCCGGTGCCTGTGGCTGTGGCGACACGGACACTGGTCGCCGCTGGGGCCGGAGTTCCGCTCGGGCAGGGGCCTAATGGTCAAGGCTGTCGTTTGGAACGATCGACTGGTCGTGGGCGGAACCTTCACCGCGCTCGACGGAGCGCCCTCGGCAGGGCTCTTCATCCTGGATGCGGACGGCACGTTGGCCGAACCGGAAGCAGCAGCCGGAAGGTACCGCTCCGCGCTCCCGCTCGTGATCCCGGCGGGAGTCTGGGACGGCAGGCTCGTGCTCAGGCCGCTGCAACCATGGGCTCGCAGTGTTTCCCTGCTGCTGCTGGATGGCGCGGAACTCACGCCGATGCCGCGCATGCCGACCGGGCAACCCATGATGTACGCGCAGGGCGACGTCTCGATCCGCGGGCGGGAGATGGCCGTCCTGGCTTTCGGCGACTTCACGGGCGCCGGAATCCCGAACGACAACGTGTTCGGGCGCCGGCAGCTGGCCTGCTGGCGTGACGGCTCGTGGTGGGTGCCCTCGCTGGAGGTGCTGGAGGAGTAGCGCCCTGCCCGGAACGCCGGCCGGGCCGCCCGCGAAGCGCGCCGCTCCGGAAGTTGAACCGGCCCCTGGAATATGATAGGATCGCGCCCAATCCGTTGGTTTCCGGTCCGCGAAGCCGATCACGGCGGAATGGGGTGGCGGTTCCATGAAATCGTTGATTTCTCTGCTGTTCGTCGGCCTGTGCATCTCGCCCGCGCTCGCCGGCCTGGACCCCGACACGGACTCGATGGGCATCTACTTCGACACTGTCGGCAACACGAACTGCATTACGTCTCCGGCGTTCTTCCAGCAATCGGTGTATCTCCTGCTCATGAACCCTGCCGACGTCACGAACAGCTTCGAATGCTCGGTCACCATGCAGGGCGGCCCGTACTTCGTCCTGTCGACGGACCTCGCGGGCGGCGGTGAGAACTGGTGCTATTCGCCCGACTGCTACCAGGTCGGCGGCGGCGGGAACTACCCCGTGACCGATGGTGCCGCCTGGCTGGCGAGATGGACGGTCATGTTGACGGCACCGGCGGAACTCCTGTTCTACATCCGCGGCGTCTCGGGCGACCTGCCGGTCGTGAGCGGCGACGGCATCCCGCGCCTTTGCGGCGTTTCCTCCGGCGACGTGAACCTTCCGGTCGCGGGCCTCAACGCCGGGGGCAACTGCCCGGTGAGCGAGCGGGTCAGTTCGTTCGGGAGCGTCAAGAGCCTGTTCCGCTGATCCCGAGTCCATCAGCCTGGAGGTGTCGAGCCCCATGAAAGCACTCGCGGTCCTTCTGCTCGTCGGCCTGCTGGCGCCGGCCGCCTTCGCCGGCCTGGACCCGGCTACCGATTCCTTCGGCGTCTACTTCGACACCGACGGCAACACCAACTGCACGACCGCCGCGCCGTTCGAGCTGGTGACGGCGTACCTGACGCTGATGAACCCGGCCGGCCCGACCAACGGCTTCGAGTGCTCGGTGAGCGTGGCGGGCGTCCCGCACGTGGTGCTGTCGACGGTGATCGAGGCCGGTCCCGGCTGCCATGTCGACAAGGACGTTTCCTCGGGCGACTTCGCGGTCGCCTGCGGGAGCAACTTCGCGGCACCGCCGTCGGGCGCCATGATCCTGGTGGCCTGGACGCTCCTGCTGCAGGAGCCCGGGGAACTGCTGTTCCACGTCGGTCCCCACCCGATCCCCTCATTGCCCGGCGGCCTGCCCGTCGTGGTGGGCGACGGTGTCCTGCGCCTGTGCAACGTGGCGTCCGGCGACCCCGGGCTGCCGGTGGCCGGCATCAACGCGGCCAACTGCCCGGTGAGCGATGAGGCGAGCTCGTTCGGGCGGGTCAAGAGCCTGTTCCGCTGATATGGAGTGACATTTGCGGACCTGATGGCGCACGCCTGACGTCATTCCCGCGTGCGACGAGTTCTGGCCGGGCACGCTGCCGCGACTTGCGCCGGCGCAAGCGCCCGTTTGAAGAGGTTCCGGCGCGTTTGGTTCTGCTGGCCCGATTCCCGCAACGCCCCCCGCAGGATCCCCTCCCGGATCGGCCCGCCGCCATGCCCGTACCATCCCGCATTGCCCCGCGCGACCACGCCACCCGCGGCGCCTGGGCCGAGAACCTGGCCGCCGCGGTGCTGACCGCCTGCGGCTACGCCTGCCTGGACCGCCGCTTCCGCGTGCCGGGGGGCGAGATCGACCTGATCGTCCGCCGCGGCGACGTGCTCGCCTTCGTCGAGGTCAAGGCGCGTTCTGCCGACGGCGCGGCCGAGCCCGAGTGCTTCGTCGGTTCGGGACAGCGACGCCGGGTGCGCCGCGCCGCGCTGGCCTGGCTGGCCGCACACCCGCAGCCGGACGTGCCCAGCCTGCGTTTCGACGTTGTCGCCGTCACGCACCATGGAGCGGAGGGAGGTGTCGACGTGCGGCACCTTGCGGGCGCGTTCTAGGACCCGGCCCCGCTGGACAAGTGCCGCCGTTGCGGGTAGGCCGGAGGCTCCGTACACTCACCCCGGAACCCGCCGCCGAACCAGCATGGGGTGCGCATGACCGGGAAACCACCGCTGCCGCAGATCGACGCGCCCCGGCGCTTGACCCGGGCGCTGGCGCCGATGCTTGCGCTGGTGGCGCTGTCGGCGCTGCCGGTCCTCGGCGGCGGTCCGGCGACGACCGCGGTCGCTGCCGGCGGCTCGGGCCCCGGCGAGGCGGCTCTCCGCGACACCGGAATCCTCGATCTGAACGCAGACGGCATCGAGGACATCCTGCAGCACTGGCGCGCCGGCCGCGTGGCGTTCACCGACCTGCGCGACCACGCCACCGCCGCTGCCGCTGTCGCGCGCGCGGCCGCCGCCGCCGAGCCGGCCGCCGGACCGTTCCCGGAAGCAAGCGGCGAGAAGGCGCACCCGGCGCGCGTGCGCCTGCTCAGTCTGGACGTGTCACCGGCGGTGACCGCGCGCGCCATCGTGGCCGCCGGCAAAGCCGGCAGTTGCCGTGCGCTCTTCAGCACGCCGCGTTTCGGCGGCGTCACCGTGCTGGAGGTGGACGAGCCCGGCCTTGGTGCGCTGTTGGCCGCACCGCCGGGCGGCCGCCTGGTGTTGGACCGCGACGGCGTGCCGGCGCTCGACGCCAGCCGCAAGTCCGTAGGCGCCCATCGCGTCGAGACTGGCCCCTGGCGGTTGGGCAACGACGGCACGTTCTCGTTGGCCATCCTCGACTCGGGTTGCGACACCGCGCACGGCGACCTGGGCGATGCCGCGGACGACGATATCGACGGTCCGCCGCCCAGCGTCGGCGACGCGGGCGACTGGTACCCGGGCGAGGTCGCCTGGCCGCAGTTCACCGGCTACAAGGTCATCGGCTGGCACGACGTCACCGACGACTACCCGCAGGCTGCCGGTCCCTGGGACTATCACCACCACGGCACCGCGCTGGCATCCGTCGCCGCCGGTAGTGGCGCCGTCGACGCAGCCCATCGCGGCGTGGCGCCGGCCGCGCGCCTGGTCGTGGTCAAGTTCTACGACTTCGACACCGTGTGGCACGCCTGGGCCGGCGACTTCCTGGCCGCCTGCGACTGGGTGCTGGACCGGCACCAGGCGCTGCGCATCGGGCCGGTGCTGATGGCCACGAACTGGGACGCCGAACTGGGCATCGCCGGCGCCTTGCGCGAACTGGCGGACGCCGGGCTGCTGCCGGTGGCGGCGATGGGCAACTTCGGCACCGATGGCGGCTGGCCCGGGTGGCCCGCGCGCCTGTCCACCGCGCTGACCGTCGGTGCGGTGGGGGATGACGGTGCGGTGGCTGCGTTCAGCGGGCGCGGGGGCGGGGTGCCGACCAAGCCTGACCTGGTGGCTCCCGGTGGCGGGCTGCAGCAGACGAACGGGCGCGTCGAGTGCGCCGACAGCGAACCTGACGACACCTACAGCGGCCGCTGGGGCACCAGCCTTGCTGCGGCGCATGCCGCCGGCGCGCTGCACCTGTTGGACGAGGCGCTGGGCGAACAGGCCGCGTGGCTGCCGCGCGATGTGACGTCGGCCCGCTTGCGGTTGGCCGTGCTGCGCCTGACCGCGGCGCCCGTCATGTCGGCCGAGACGGCTGATGGTTCCTCGCGAACGGCGCTGCCGGCCGGCACCGCGCCGCGCGACGACCGCGGCTGGGGCCTGCTGCGCGTCGACGCGGCGTCTCAGGCGCTGCTGGTGCCGCTGCGGCCGGGGGCGGACCAGACCGACTCGCTGTTCGCCGGCTCGCGCCAACCCGTGGTGGCGCGCCGCCTGGACCTGCAGCCGCGCGTGCGCTACCTGGTCGAGGCCCTCCCGGGCCCGGGGCTCGACATCGAGCTGGTGGTGGCCGATCCGCGGGTGCTGGACGTCGACCGCACGGACGCGGGCGTGACGCGCCTCGATGCGTCGGGCGCCGGCACTTCCGAGTACACCTATGTCACCGCCATCGAAGGCTCCTGGCAACTGCTGGCGGTCAAGCGGTTATCCGGGCAGGGCGTGGTCACGCTGCGCGTGCGCGAGGCCGGTGTGTTCCCGCAACAGGGTGCAGCTCGCGTGTTGCCGGGCGCCGTCACCGGAATGCCGTCGTGCGGCAACGTCGCGGGCTTCAGCGGACCTTCGTTCGTCGTGCCTTCGCTGGTCGCGTCCGATCCGGTGGCCCGCTCGGTGAACCTGCTGGCCAGCGACGGCACACACCGCATCAACTGGCCGGTCTTCGTCTTCCCGCACGTCTCGGCCGAGGGCGGCCTGAACCTGCCGCTGGTCTGGAACCTGGACGGTGCGGCGGGCGACGAGATCGTGGTCAGCTCGGAGTATGGCTCCGTCTACTTCTTCGCGCCTGCCGGCACCTACCAGACGGTCAACCTGGCGCTCAACCGCTGGCTGACGCCGCCGGTAGGCTACGTCACAGCCGACGGGCAGAAGCGCGTGCTCGTGCTCGATGCCGTGGGTAACGCCTACGCCTGGCGCGCCGGCCCGGTGCAGGAACTGGCGCTCCCGCTGGGCCGCGGCGGACCACAGGTCCCGGCCGTGGGCGTGCTCGGGCCCGGACCCGCCGAGTGCATCGTCGTGGCGTTCGCCGACGGCACCGTCACGGCGCTGGACGACCAGCTGGCGGCGCTGCCTGGCTGGCCGCGGAGCCTGGGCGCAGCGCCGGCGGGCCCGCCGGTGCTGGTAGACCTGGACCTGGATGGCTGGCACGAGGTGGTCGTGCCCATGCTGCAGGGTAGCCCGGCGGCGGTCGTCTTCCGCGTGTTGGACGGCGACGGCCTGCCCGGCCCCGGCGACGGCGCCACCGTGTCCGGTCCGACCGGCGGCGGCTGGCAAGGGGTCTCCTGGCCGGCGGTGGCGGGGCGCCCCGGCACAGGTGAACTGCATGTCGGCCTGTTCGGCCTGGTGAGCAACGGCCAGGCGGGCGCGGCTGCGGCCTGGAACCTTGGCGAAGCACGGCTGGGGCTCGATGGCGTCGGGTCCGCGCGCGCGGTGCCGGGTCTGCACGTGCGGGGCACGACAAGCCAGGGCGAACTGGTGCGCGACGCCCTGCGCCTGGCCCCGCCGCTGGCCTGGAACCACCGCGACGGCTGGGGCACCGACCTGGCGGTGCTGGTGCACCTGGCGTGGCATGAACTGCTCTACGGCCTGTCAAGCGTTCCGGGTCAGACCACCGCCTGGTACCTGGACACCGGCGATGATGATCCGCTCGCGGTCCGGCGGCCGGTGGCGATCGGCGGCGAGGCGGCAGGGTCGGTGCCGGCGGTGGGCGCAACGATGCTACGCGTGAGCGCGGACCTGCTGCTGCGACTGGATGCGGCCAACCGGACCGCTTCGATCACGCCCGTGGCCGATCTCCACGCCTCCGATCCGCTCTGGGCGACCGCGCGCGCCGACGGCCGCAACAGCGGCGCCTACCCGCTGGTGACCGGCGCCGCGGCCACACCGGCGCCGATCGCCGCGCGCGCGGTGCTGACAGTGCAGCCGAACCCCGGCTCCGGTCGGTTCTCGTTCAGCCTTGAAGGCGAGGGCGACGGCCAAGCCTCTTCCGGATTCGAGGTGTACGACCTGCGCGGGCGCCGTGTGGCGGAGGTCTCGGCCGAGGCCGGGCCGGGACGCTGGCAGGCGGCCTGGGACGGCCGCGATGTCGACGGACGGCCCCTGCCGGCGGGCACCTACCTGGTGCGCGCCAGGGCGGGCGGACCCGAGGCGGCCGCGCGCGTGACCATCGTGCGCTGAACGACAGTCTTTTCTACCGGACGGCGGGCGCCCGTGATATCGTGCGTGCCATGGCTACCGAATCGCACCGCGGGCTCAACTACTGGCAGTCCCTGGCCGCCGCCGAACGTGCGCTGGCCGCGCAGGACTTCGTCGCCGCCGAGGCCTCGTTCCTGCAGGCCATCGACACACGTGCGCGGTCGCCACTGCGCATTTTCCTGACCGAGCGCCTGGCTGACGGGACCGAACGTCTTCTGCATCGCGACCAGGCGCGGCCCGGGCGGTGGGAGCGCCTGTCAGGGGAGTTCCGCGAGCGCTTCCTGGGCGCCGCCGACCGCATCGTGCGCGAAGGCGTGCGTGTGGCCGAGTTGCGACCGGAGGACGACGCCGAGCGCAACCAGCCCGTTCTCGAGAAGGCACTGTTCCTGGTCGCGCGCAGCCGCGTGTTCGGCGAGGAACCGGCCTCGGCCGTCCCGCTGCTCAAGGGCCTGTTCCGCACCGCGGCGCGCACGGGCCGCCCGTTCGACCTGCAGTTGGTGCGGCACGATGTGCCGTTGACCGAGGAGGACCGCCTCTGGATGGCCCGCAAGGGTGGCGAACTGCTGGAGTCGTTCGTCGAGCAGGGCGTGCTCAGGCAGGGCTCTCCGGAGTCGCAGGAATGGGCACAGGTCTTCCTGCAACTCCTGCAGCCTCGCTACTTCGGCTCGGCCGGCCGCCTGGAGGAGGAACGCTGCTGGTTGGAGGCGATCACGGCCGATCGCCTGCTGGGGCGTGCCGCGGCAAGCGTCGAGCTCTACCGCGCCTTCCTGCATGTGTGCCCCGGCCCGGCGCCGCGTTCCGGCGAGGCGCGCGTGCGCCTGCTCGAACTGCTGGGCAATACCGACCGCGTGCATTTCCCGGTACCGCGCTACGACGAGGCGCTGGGCGCCATGCAGGCGGCGGGGCTCGAACCCGGCTCCGAACTGGCGCCGCGCTTTGAGCGCGCGCTGGCGCGCATCGAGTACCGCCGGCCCGAGGCCGGCCCGCTGGCCGAGCATAACCTCTCGTGGGCTTCCTGCGCCGTCGAAGCCGATGGGCGCATCGCGGTGGTCTTCTGGTGGGGTGACCAGCCGCGTGACCTGGCCTTCTGGCGCCCGGGCGAGAACACCGCGGCGCTGGATGCCTTCCTGGCACCGTGCCGCGGTCGCGTGGTAGCGGCCGATGATCTGGTCGCGCAGGCCGCGGGGAAGTCATGGGAGCACGACCCTGCACCCTGGACCGCCACCGGCGTGCTGACCGCCGTACTGGAGAGCCGGTTGCCTGGCAGTGGCGGCGAGCGTCAGGCGCTGGTGCGCATCGCCTCGGGCGAGACGCAGCCGTGGCGGTCGGGCTGGGACCCGGGCCTTGGCCACCCCGAACTGGAACCGCCGCGCCGCGTGTCGGCCGGCGACGGCTGGCCGCAGGGGCCGGCTGCGGGCGCGCTGCTGGGCGGCTTGACCTGGCTGGCGGTGCGCAGCCGCATGCACACCGCCGACCCGACGTTGCGCGCGGGCGTCGGCGCCATGGCGCGCCGTGGCGATCCGGTCTGCCGCTTCCTGTACCCGTTCGTCTGCCTGAACGACGAGGCCGGCCGGGCCATGGACGCCTCGTTCGAGCCATGGACGCTGCCGTTGCTGTGGACGCGCCCTGACCCTTACGGCTGGTCGCTGGCCGCGGCGCGGGCGAATGCCCCCGACGCCGAGGCCGATGCGTTGGCCGCCGCGCCCGAACTGGCGCGCAGCGATCTGGCGATCATCGCGACCGGCAATGCCCCGGCCGTGCTCGCGGCCTGGGGTGAAGGACGGCAGAAGTGGCGCGTGGTGCTGGACCGGTTCGAGCGGTTGGAAGCGTTGGGGCGTGTCGCCGGCGGGGTCATCGGCCCCATCACGCTGATTCCCCAGGGCGGCACGGTGCACGACCTGGACGCGGCGCTCGGGCTGCTCGAGGACCTGCTTTCCGACCGCAGCGCCGGGCGTGAGCCGCTGTTGCCTCTGTTGCATTGGACACGCCTGGTCGAGACGCACAACGGCGATCTGCTCGACTTCCGTGACGTCCGGCCGCGTCCCGACGGCGCCGTGCCCCTGTACGACCGCTACGCCCGGCTGGTGTCCGGCCTGCCGCGCGAGGCACCGCGCCTGGACGGCGACGGCCGCACGTGGGCCGGTCAGTTCAGCCAACGCGTGCGCAAGGCGGGGCTCGTGGCCGGCTCTGTGCTGCACCTGGGCGCGGACGCAGGGCGGCTCGACGCGCTGTGGGGCGTCTTCGAGGGTGCCGACGCCTCCTGGGTGTTCCTCGACAGCGCGGCCGTGCACTGGGACCTGCTGCGGCGTGGCGACGTGCAGGTCCGCGCCCTGCACGGACTCCTGCACACACGCGGCGGCCGGCATCTCTCGCTGCTGACGGGTGCCGCGTGGCAGCGTGCGGAGCTGGAGGACCTGCTGTCCACCTGGCTGGGCGTCTTCGGTTCACCGTACTGCGCGCAACTGGGCGACGCGCGGCCCCCGCGCCTGCGCCTGGCCGACCGTGGCGCGACGCCCGACGCGCGCCTGCTGGCGGCCGAGGCGATGGCTGCGCAGGCTGCCTGGGCCGAACGCGTGGCCGAGCAGGACGGACGCGTCACGGTCCAGGTCCCGGCCGAAGGCCAGGCCGGCGCGTTCTGGACCGCAGTGGCCGACGGACGCATCGCGGCGGCGGGGCCACGATGGGGCTTCGTGCGCGGTGAGGACTCGGCCGCGCCGGGCGATGGCGGCCTGCTGCTGGTGCCGGCGCTGGCGAGCCTGCAGCAGGGTGCGGTGCCCGCGGCAGCGGGCGACGGCCGCGACGAGTGGCTCGAGGCCGATGCCGAACGTCGCACCTACCTGGCTTGGCGCTTACGATTGTGCGCGCTCGAGGTCGCCGCGCGATTGGCCGGCCCCTGGTCCGGCGTCGACGTGCTCGACACCCGCTGGTGGCGGCTGTTGCGTTCGCGCGCGGCGGGCCATGAGGGCGGCGATACCGGCGGCTGGAACGGCGTGCGCGCGCTGGCGGCCACCGCCGACGCCTCCTGCCGGCCGTTCGACCTGCCCGGTTTTGCCGCCGGTGACACCGAGTCGGCCTGGGGCCGCTTCCTGCCCGCGGCGCGCCTGTGGGCGACCGAGGTTGCCGGACCAGCGGCTGCCGACGCCGCCGCCGGCGCGGCGCTCGCGGCCGGCGATGCGGGTCTGCCGGCCGGCGTCAACCTGCTGGTTGGCGATCTCGATCCGGCGTGGGCGGCGGTATCCGCACGCACGACGCTGGCCTGGGAGCGTGGAGACCTGGACCACTGGGTGCTGCTGGTCAGCGACCTCTGCCCGCCGGGTGCGGCGGCACTGGTGGCCGCTGGCGGCATCGATGGCGTTTCGACCTGGGGGGCCAACCAGGCCGCCGACTTTCCGGCGCCGCTTGTCCGCGTGACGCCGGCCGACTTCGGTGACCCGCTGCTGCGCGCCTTCCTGGCTGTGCACCCGCCGCGCACGGTGGTGGCCACCGGCCTCTACGAGTGGCTGCCGGAGCGCGACCGCGAGGCACAGGAATCGGCGCTGGCGCTGCGCGCATTGTTGGATGCGCGCGCCCACGGCGTGATCCTGCAGACGCATTCGATGCCTGCACCGTGGATCCGCTTCGTGGAGCGCGCTTGTGGGGCGCGTCTCCTGGGCTCGACGCCGACTCCTGCCGCCGAACCCGCCGAGGCTGCGCCGCCGGAGTCGCCCGCGCTCGCCTGTCTGCAGGGCGTGGGTGCAGTCGATCGCGCCGAAGCCGTCATCCGCCGCTTCCAGGGTCTGCTGGCACGCCTGCGCCCGGTCATGGCCGAGCGTTCGGGTCGGGCCGAAGGCGCCGACGGGGAGCCGGCGCCCCCGCCCGGTCGGCAGTTGCTGCCTCTGGAGTGGCTCGCCGCGCTCGGCGGCCTCTCGTCCGCGGACGTCGAGCAGGGCGCGGGCCTGTTGCGCTGGGTCGCGCGATTGGCGGGCGATCCGCTGTCGGCCGCTTCGGTACGGGCGCCAGGCACGCGCCGCTCACTGGAGAGCCACGCATTGATGCTGTCGCGGCGACACGCAGATATCGAGAAGCGCCTGGACGGGCTCGGCGCCGCGGCGACGACGCTACTGCGGCAGTGGTTGGACGGCGCGCCGGTCGGCGGGTTGACCTGGATCGACCTCGAACATCCACCGCAGCGCGTGCCGCCGGATGACCTCTCTGCCGTGGACACGCTTCTGATCATGGTCGGGAGCGGTGCTTTCGGCGATGTCGGCCTGTCGTACGCCTGCCCGCGCGGCCTGCTCTACAGCACGCGCCGCCTGGTCGGGTTGACGCGCCCGGCCGACGAGGTGCTGGCCGCCGTGCAGCACGGCCTGGCTGTCTTCGCCGCGCGCCTGGCCGAGGTCGCCGCCACGGCCATGCCGACCGCGGGAGGCCTTCTCGTGCAGACGGGCGTCACCGAACTGCAGGAGGAAGAACGCCAGTTCCTGGCGCTGGGCGCGGTGCTCGGTTGCTGGCGCTGGCTGGGGCCGGCTTGCCCGGGTGCCGTGCACCTGGTGGATCTGCTCAGCTTGGCCGACAGCCCGACCGTGCGGCAGGGAGATGACGGTTGGGAGTTGCTCGGGGCGCTGGTCGGCGGTCGTTTCGCCGGTGACGAGGACGCCGCGCCGGCACCGGCTGGCCCTGGTCGCCTGGCGCGGCTGACCGAAGGGAAGCGCAGTCTGCGGGGATTGCTTGGCGGCGACGACGGCGCGGTATCGATGGCGACGGTGATCGAACGCGTGGCAGCCGTGGCCGGCCTGGACGCCGACCAGCGATTCCTGGTCCTGCGCGGTACGCTGGGCAGCGGCCGCCATGATGCGCTGGTGCGCGGTCTGGTGCAGGCGCGCCGGCTGGGTGACGATCCCGGCGAGACGACGTTCTGGTGTCCGGACCCGGCCACCGCCGCGTTCATTGCGCGCGAGTGCCTGCGCGTGGGGTTGCCCGGACCGCTGGACATCCGCGTGCCGGAGCCGGGCGCAGCGCCGGATCTGGGCCGGTCCGGCGGCGCGGATGCCGCCGATCCGTCCGGCGCGCTGGTGGTCATATGCGAGGCGCAGAACTTCGAGCCCGAGACGCGCTACCGCATCGCGCAACTGGGCCGCGGCCGGCGGCTGCTGATGACGGTGGACCCGGTGGCGGCCGTCGAACCGTGGGAGCACCTCTTCCTGACCACGCCGAGGGCCGACGACATCGTCGAACTTCCCGCGCAGCAGCGGCTGGCCCGTCGTCCGTGGGCCGAGGTCGGCCTGCTTGCCGCGACCGAGCGCGAGCCGGGCCCGTCACGCCGGCGCGACAAGGGCCTCATGCTGGCCGAGTATACGGCGAACCTCGACCAGAGCGTGGCGCGCATCGTGGCCGCGCGCGACACCGACGAACTGGGCCCAGTGCTGCGCATCGTGGCAGCGATGCCCGGTGACCTGGAATATCTCGGCGACTCGCTGCTGGAGCGTGGGTGGGTGGTCGCGAGCGAAGCGCGCCTGGACTGGCTGCTGATGCCTGGGCCGCGCGAACTGCTGGCCGCCGCTGCCGACGCCCTGGCCGCCGCCGGCCTGGTGCCGGCCCGCCACGGCCTCCTGGCGGCCGCCGCCGCCGCGGGCGGCCACGACGACGCGACACGGGCGTCGCTGCCGCCGTCGCCGCTGCTGCCGCGCTTCCTGGCCGCGTCCCTGCGTCCGGAGGCCAGACGCTGGCTGGAGGGACTCGACCTGGGCGCGTTCCCGGACTTCGCCTCCTTCGCCGATGCGGTGGCGCTTTCCGAATGGGGCCAGGTCGTGCTGGCGGAGCCCGAGGCGCGGGCGCGCGCGGCCGCCGTCGTGGCCGCGTGGGGCCGGGCCGCGCCGGCCGCGCTGCTCGATCAGCCGTTGTGGCAGGCCTGGTGGCTGGTCACGCTCGGCGATCTGGGCGAGCAACCCGGGACGGGCGTGCGTCCGTTGGCCCTGCTGGCCGAAGCCGCACGCGCCGGGGGGGCGTTCGTGGGGGCTGGTGTGTACATGTGCCAGGGTACGGAGGAGCCGCGTCGCCACTACGAGGTGCTCGGCCGGATCACGGACCAGGCGCTGGTGTTCTACCAGGTTCGCTCGCCTCTGCCGGGGGACGCCACCTGACCGCCGGCGCGCCGCGCAGGGGCGCGCCGGGGGCTTGTCCGCCGGCCCGCCGATGACCATGTTCCGGTCGGCGCCGCGGCCGGACCGCGGCGTCGGCGCCGTGCCTGCGGCGTCCCGGCGCAGAACCGGCCGCGAGCCTCGAGCCCGGGAGCAGACCATGGACTTGCCGTTCGAGCCTTACCGCATCAAGGTGGTCGAGAAGATCCGCCGCACCAGCCCGCAGGAGCGAGCGCAACTGCTCGAACTGGCCGGCTACAACGTCTTCAAGGTGCCGTCGACGGCCGTCTACGTCGACCTGCTGACCGACAGCGGCACCAGCGCCATGAGCGACCTGCAGTGGGCCGCGCTGATGACCGGCGACGAGGCCTACGCCCAGAGCCGCTCCTTCTCCGATTTCGAAGCCACGATTCGCGACATCTTCGGCTATCGCCACGTGATTCCCACGCACCAGGGCCGGGCCGCCGAGGGCCTGCTCTTCGCGACTGCCGTCAAGCCCGGCCAGGTCGTGCCCAACAACATCCACTTCGACACTACGCGCGCGAACGTCGAGCACGTGGGCGCGATCGCCCTGGACTGCGTGGCCGACGCCGGCCTGGACCCGGTGCTCGAGGCGCCTTTCAAAGGCGACATGAGCCTGGAGAAGCTGGCGGCCGCATTCGCGAAGTACGGCCGTGAACGCATTCCGTTCGTGATGCTGACCATCACCAACAACAGCGGGGGCGGTCAGCCCGTCTCGCTGGCGAACATGCGCGCCGTCAGCGCGTTCTGCCGCGAACAGCGCGTACCGCTGATCTTCGACGCCTGCCGCTTCGCCGAGAACGCCTGGTTCATCCAGCAGCGTGAGGCCGGGTGCCGCGACAAGTCCATCCACGAAATCTGCCGCGAGATGTTCGCCCTCGGCCACGGCTGCACCATGAGCGCCAAGAAGGACGCGCTGGTGAACATCGGCGGGTTCCTCTGCCTGGACGACGATGCCATGGCGCAGGCGGCAACCAACCTGCTGATCCTGCGCGAGGGTTTCCCGACCTACGGCGGGCTGGCGGGCCGCGATCTGGCCGCCGTCGCCCAGGGTCTGCGCGAAGTCCTGGATGAGGACTACCTGGCCTACCGCATCGGGCAGGTGGCGCGCCTGGGTGCGCGGCTCGATGAACTGGGCGTGCCGTTCCTGCGACCGACCGGCGGTCACGCCGTCTACCTGGACGCGCGGCGCATGCTCCCGCATGTCCCGCAGCGCGAGTTTCCTGCCCAGGTGGTGACGGCCGCTCTGTACCGGACAGCGGGTGTGCGCGCGGTGGAGATCGGCAGCCTGATGTTCGAGCACAAGGACCCGGACACCGGCAAACCGGTGCCGCCGGCGATGGAACTGGTGCGGTTGGCGGTGCCGCGTCGCGTCTACACGCACACGCAGCTGGACTTCGTGGCCGACGCATGCGCGCGCGTGATGGAACTGGGCCCGCGCCTGCGCGGACTGGAGATCACGTGGGAGCCGCCGTCGTTGCGGCATTTCACCGCCACGTTGAGGCCGGTGGGCGGCGGACCGTTCCTGGCCGACGCCTGACACCATGGACGCCGCGCCGCCGATCACCTGCACGGGACTGGAGCCGGCGCTGGCCGACCTGATCGCCGACGCGGCGCGACAGGCGGTGGCGGCAGTGGGCCTGGCCGGATTGCTCGGCCGCCTGGAGATCTGCGCCGACGACCTGCCCGGCGCCGCCGAGGCGTGGCTGGCGCTGCGGCGCGAACAAGATGACGGCGCGCCCGCGCTGGTCCTTTATTGCCATCCCGAGGCCTTCGTGGCGCAGAGGGTGGCGACCGCAACCGTGTTCCCGCCGCGCGCGGTCTGGGATCGGCCCGACCCCGCTGGCGCCGGTCCGCCGCTGACGGCGGCTGCGCTCTCCCGCGCGCGCACGGACGCCTACCTGCACCATCACCTGCAGTGGGCCGCCGACGCGGTCTCGGGCGTGCTGCGCCCGGACCAGGTTCCGGCCTCGTTGACGGAGGCGTTCACTGCCTGCTGGGCCGTGCACGTGGACGGGCGCCTGGCGCGGCGGGAATTGCCGGGCTATCCGCTGGGGGAGCGCCGGGGCCTCTTCAGCCGCCTGTTCTCCACCGGCGGCATCCTGATGCCCGACCACTGGAAGTCGTTCCAGGACCTCTGGGACGGCCAGTTTGAGCGTCCCCGCGAGGTTGTCGCGGTGGCCCGCCGACTCCCGCATCTGTAGTCCGGGCCCAGCGCGGCGCCGCCGGCAAGCGCCCAGGCGGACAACTGCCGCAATGCCCAAGACCGCCCGGTGTTTGGGTTTGCTTTTTCCGGGCGTTTGCCCCAATTTCATGACTGCCGCCGTTCCCGGTCCGAACGGCGGGCCGTTGGGGCCCGCCCGCCGGTCACGGTGTCTGCCGCTGTGGCGACGTGCACGCCAGGCGGCTTTGCGCGTGCGGCGTCACTCGAGAGCGAGCGGCAGTCACCGGCGCGGGAGAGGTCCCGGCGCGGTGCCCCGGGTCGCCTCGCAGGCCCAGGCCGGGCGGCGTAGCCGCCGGTCGGCCACGGCCCGCGAGTCGCCTGAGCGCCTTGCGACCCACCGGCAAGGCCTGCCATCACCCTTAGGGAGGTTGTTTCATGTTCGGTGCCACTTCCCCGCGTCGTCCGGTCGCGATCCTGCTGCTGGTTATGCTGGCCGTCACCCTGATCGGGCTGGCCGGCTGCGGCAAGAAGGAGATCGCAGACCCCTACGTGTACGATTCGCTGCGGCGCGTCACGCGCGGCGACACGCTGAGCGTCAAGTTCCGCTTCGAGATCGACGCGCCGGCGTTCGAGTACGTGCGGGGCAACACGGCCATCATCCGCGACGGCAACCTCCTTGAGTTCCTCGTGGCCGAGGATCTCGAGAGCAATCACCAGCGGCTGGCCGGCACCCTCCTGGGTGTCCGGAAGACGTTTACGCCGCAGCCGACGCATCTGGTGCTGGAACGCATCAAGCGCAACGGTGTCGTCGAGGCCGACACGACCACGCTGCACCGCCCGGCGCACTACACGCTGCCGCGGCTGCTGCGCGCCGGCGCCATCGAGCAGAACATGCCGGGTGCCCCGCTGCCGGAGATCGGTTTCAAGGCCAACGAGATCGACGAGGCGCGCGCCACCTTCCTGCCCGAGAAGGAAGGGGACGAACTCAAGACCGTGAAGAGCGCGTTCGCCAACTTTGCCTACCGCCCGCGCCATGACCTCGCCGAGGGTGCCACGCCCTCGCCCGAGGACTACGCCTGGTACCTGATCGGCGACACCAGTGCGCTGGAAGTGGTCCAGTTGACCGAGGGCGCCGAGTGGATGCTGCACCTGCTCAAGGACAAGGACCTGCCGGTGATCGGCGCCTTCTCGCTGATCTCGCTGGAGGAGGAGTGGTCCAAGCGCCGCGTCGAGCACCCCGGACTTGGCCACGTTGTGGGCACCGTGCGCATCGATTGGTTCCAGTACGCGAACACCTATGTCGAGGGATTCGAGAACAAGGACCGCTAGGGGCTGTCGCGCACGCCGCTTGCGGCCCCTGGCAGTTCCCTGACGACGCGAAACGGGTCCTCCCTGGTGGAGGACCCGTTTCCATTCGGGACCCGCTGGCGCCCCCGAGGGCGCCCTGGCGAGGTTCAGACCAGCAGTTCCATCAGCCGCGCGTCCTTGAGCACGGCCTTGGCCGACGCCTTGCCCTTCTTCTCGAGCGCGCTGGTGTGGATCTTGTTGGCCACGACGCCCACCATGATCCCGTGCTGCCCCTCGAAGAGCAACTCGGCGGCGTGGTGGCCCAGACGGCTGGCCAGGATGCGGTCGAAGCCCGAGGGCGCACCGCCGCGCTGCACGTGCCCGAGCACGACCATGCGCACGTCGCGGTTCAACCGCGCCTTGATCTCGAACGACACGTAGGAGGCCTTGCCGGCGCCCTCGGCCACGATGATCAGGGCGTGGTGCTTGCCCCGCTGGTAGCCCTCGGCGATGCGTCCGCAGACCTCGTCGATCTTCCAGGGGATCTCCGGCAGCAGCACTTCCTCGGCGCCGGTGGCGATCGCGGTCTGTGCCGCCAACAGGCCATACTCGCGGCCCATCACCTCGATGACGAAGATGCGCCCGTGGCTGGTCGCGGTGTCGCGCACCTTGTCGACGGCGTCGATGGCGATGTTCAGCGCCGTGTCGAAGCCGATGCTGTAGTCCGTGCCGGGGATATCGTTGTCGATCGTGGCCGGCACGCCGATGCAGGGCACGCCGAACTCCTTCTCGATCTTCGTGGCGCCACGGAAACTGCCGTCGCCGCCGATGACCACCATACCGTCCAGCTTCAGCTTCTTCAGCGTCCGGCCGACCGGCGCGGCGCCGTCATCCGTTGCGAACTGCGGGTAGCGGAAGGTGCGCAGGATGGTGCCGCCCTTCTGCAGGATGCCGCTGACCGAACCCGGTGACATCGTCGTGTAGGTGCCTTCGGCAAGGCCGAGCCAGCCCTTCTGGATGCCGATCACCTCGGCGCCGTGCCGCCAGGCCGTGCGCACGACCGCGCGCAGTGCCGCATTCATTCCCGCGGCGTCGCCGCCGCCGGTCAGGACCCCGATCCGTTTCATCCGTTTCCTCCGCTGGGATTGCCCGGCTCCGTGCCTGCGGCCGCCACATCGTCCGGCAGATCGCCGGCCGCCCGCTGCCGCCGGCGCTCGTGCCATTGCCTGATCTGTTCCATGCGCCCGGCCAATTCGGCTTCGTAGCCGCGCCGCCCGGGCTGGTAGAAGGTGGCGCCGGCCAGTTCGTCGGGCAGGCAGGTCATCTCGCCCAGGCCGTCCGCCGTGTCGTGAGCGTACACATAGCCGTCCCCGCAGCCCATCTCTTTCATCAGGCGCGTGGGGGCGTTGCGCAGGTGCAGGGGCACTGGCGGGTTGGAGCCATCGGCCACTTCTCCGGCCGCGGCCGCGTAGGCCCGGTACAGGGCATTGCTCTTCGGCGCGAGCGCCAGATAGACCGCAGCCTGCGCCAGCGCCAGCGCGCCCTCGGGCAGGCCCAGCTGGTGCGCAGCGTCGCGTGCCGCCACCGTGCGCACCAGGGCATCGGGGTCCGCCAGGCCGATATCCTCGCTCGCGAACCGGATCAGGCGGCGCGCCACGTAGAGCGGATCCTCGCCGCTCTCGAGCATGCGGGCCAGCCAGTACACGGCCGCCTGCGGGTCGCTGTTGCGCAGGCTCTTGTGCAGCGCCGAAATGATGCTGAAATGCTCGTCGCCGCCCTTGTCGTAGCGCGCGGCGCGCGTCTGCACCAGGCGCGTCACCGCGGCGGCGTCCATCGGCGCGGCGGGATCCGCGCCCTCGTCGCCGGCGGCAGCGGCCACGCTCTCGAGCAGGCCGAGCGCGGAGCGTGCGTCGCCTTCGCTCAGGCGCGCCAGCAGGTCCAGCGCGGGCTCGGCGAAGGCAGGCCTGCCCGCCAGCCCGTGCGGCGCGGCGATCGCCCGCCGCAGCAGCAGTCCCACGTCGGCGACCGCCAGCGGCTGCAGCACGAACAGGCGCGTACGCGAGATGAGCGCGCTGTTGACTTCGAAACTGGGATTCTCGGTGGTGGCGCCGATGAGCGTGACGTCGCCGCGTTCGACGAAGGGCAGCAGCGCGTCCTGCTGGGCCTTGTTGAAGCGGTGGATCTCGTCCAGGAAGAGGATGGTGCGCCGGCCGGTCGCGCGCTGCAGGCGGCCGGACTCCGTCATGACTTCCTTCAGCTCCTTGGAGCCGACGGCCACGGCGCTGTACTCCAGGAACCGCGCCCCGCCCAGCCCGGCTACCAGGCGCGCCAGGGTGGTCTTGCCGCAGCCGGGCGGGCCCCACAGCAGCAGCGAGGGCAGCGTGCCCGTGGCCAGCAGGCGGCGCAGCGGTCCGTCCGGCCCCAGAAGGTGCCGCTGGCCGACCACGTCGTCCAGCGCGCGCGGGCGCATGCGATCGGCCAGGGGGGCGCCGGCGGAAGTTCCGCCGGCACGCCTGCCGTCGGTCACGTCCGGAAAGGCCGTGTCATCGCCGCCGAAGAGATCGCCGGTCATGGTTCCCGCCTGCCAACGCGCCCCGTGGGCGGCCGGACCTGGGCGCCGGGGCAGGTTGACGCTGCCGGGCGCGGCCGTTAAGCTGAAAGGTCGACGCCCGCTATTCTTGTGAAGGAGCGACCGCATGGCAAGGGCCATTCTCATCGTGCTGGACGGACTGGGCGTGGGCCAGGCACCCGACGCCGCGGAATACGGCGACGCGGGTTCGGATACCCTGGGCAACCTGGCGGCGGCGGTCGGCGGGCTGAACGTGCCCAACCTGGCGGCGCTGGGCCTGGGGAACCTGCACGTGATCGCCGGGGTGGCGCCCGCGCAACATCCGCGCGCCGGCTACGGCAGACTGGTGGAGGTGTCCGCCGGCAAGGACTCGACGACCGGCCACTGGGAACTGATGGGCGTGGTCACCGAGCGGCCGTTCCCCACCTATCCGGACGGCTTTCCGGCCGACCTCCTGGACGAGTTCACGCACCGCACGGGCTGGGGCGTGATCGGGAACAAGGCAGCCAGCGGCACCGCGATCATCGCGGAGTTGGGTGACGAGCACCGGGCCACGCGCAAACTCATCGTGTACACCTCGGCCGACAGCGTGTTCCAGATCGCGGCCCACGACGAGGTCTGCCGCGTCGGGGAGTTGTACCGCGTGTGCGAGATTGCGCGCGAGCTGCTGCAGCCGCCGCACCAGGTGAGCCGCGTCATCGCGCGCCCGTTCACCGGGCCGAGCGGCGCCTATGCGCGCACGCCGCAGCGCCACGACTATTCGGTCCCGCCGCCGAAGGAACTGCTGCTGCCCGTGCTGCAGGACGCCGGCGTGCACGTGGAATCGATCGGCAAGATCTACGACCTGTACGCGGGCGTGGGCATCGACCGGACACATCCCTCGAAGAACAACGCCGAGGGCATGGCGACACTGGAAGGGGTCTATGCCGCGGCTGCCGACCGGGAGCTTATCCTGCTGAACCTGGTCGACTTCGACATGCTGTGGGGGCATCGCAACGACCCCGACGGCATGCGCGGCGGCCTGGAGGCCTTCGACCGTTGGCTGGGCGGGTTCCTGCCGCGGCTGCACCATGGCGACCTGCTCCTGTTGACGGCCGACCACGGCAACGACCCGACCACGCCCAGCACCGACCATTCGCGCGAGACCGTGCCGCTGCTGGCGTGCCTGGGCGGGCTGCTCGAGGGGCCGGATCTGGGCACCCAGCGGGGATTCATGGATGTCGCCGCCACGCTCGCCGATTTCTTCGGCGCTCCGGCGCCGCGACGCGGGACCAGCTTCCTGGCCCGCCTGACCGAGCGGGGGACCGCATGAACGAGGAGCAGCGCCGGCTGGTGGATGCCGCCTGCCGGCAGCGGGAGCGCAGCTATTCGCCGTATTCTCGCTTCCGGGTCGGGGCGGCGCTGCTGGGCCGCAGCGGCACCGTGTACCTGGGTACCAATGTCGAGAATGCGTCCTTCGGCCTGTCGATCTGCGCCGAGCGCGCGGCCATCTGCCGCGCCATCGCTGATGGCGAGCGCGCGTTCACGGCCATCGCCGTCTGTGCCGACGGCGGCCAACCCACGCCGCCGTGTGGCGCCTGCCGGCAGGTTCTGCTGGAGTTCGGCCCCGACCTGGTGGTGCTGATGGCCGGCAACCGCGGTGCCGATGGTCCGGTGTTGGCGGCGACGGCTGGCGAACTGGTGCCGCTGGCGTTCACGGACTTCAGTGCCAACCTGGCGGACGAGCGCGCGGGCGCATCCGGGGAAGAGCAGGGCCCGAAGTGATCAATCCGCTGGAGACCATCGAGGCCAAGAAGCGCGGTCGCGAACTGGACGGGTCCGCCATCGCGGACCTGGTCGCCGGTTTCACCACCGGCATCGTACCGGAGTACCAGATGGCCGCGTTCCTGATGGCCACCTGGTTCCGCGGGATGACCCCGCGCGAGACCGCCGACCTGACCGGCGCCATGCTGCGCTCGGGCGAGCAGCTCGACACCTCGCGCCTGTCCGGACCCACGGCCGACAAGCACTCGACCGGCGGCGTGGGGGACAAGGTCAGCCTTCTGCTGGCGCCGCTGGCGGCCGCCTGCGGCCTGAAGGTGCCGATGCTCTCGGGCCGCGGCCTGGGCCACACCGGCGGCACGCTCGACAAGCTGGAGGCCATCCCCGGCTACGACATCCGCCTGGGCAACGACGCGTTCCTGGACATCGTCGAGCGCGTGGGCTGCGCGATCATCGGCCAGGGACCGACCATCGCCCCGGCCGATGGCCGTATCTACGCGCTGCGCGACGTGACCGGGACCGTCGACTGTGTACCCCTGATCACGGCCTCGATCATGTCCAAGAAACTGGCCGCCGGCCCCCGGACGATCGTCATCGACCTCAAGACGGGCTCGGGTGCGTTCATGCGCGACCTGGAGCAGGCGCGCCTGCTGGCGCGGGCTCTGGTCGACGTCGGGCGCAGCTACGGGCGCCGCATGGCCGTCGTCTTCTCGGACATGGACCAGCCGCTGGGCGTGGCAATCGGACATGCCAACGAGACGCTGGAGGCCTTCGCGGCGCTGCGTCCGGGCGGGCGCAGCCGCGCGCCACAGGACCTGGTCGAACTGACCGAGCAGTTGACCGCGGACATGGTCCGCGTGGCCGGGCTCGAAGCCACGCCGGAGTCCGCGCTCGCCCAGGTGCGCGCGGTCTGGGATGACGGCCGGGCGCTGGCGGTGCTGCTGGACTGGGTGTCGGCGCAGGGCGGCCGGCTGGAGCCGGGCCGCGACGACTTCGGGCTGCAGTCGGCGCCGTCGGTTGCCGAGTTCACGGCCGCCCACGAGGGCTGGCTGCAGGAGGTGGACTGCCGCGAGATCGGGCTGGCGTTGGCCGATCTGGGGGCGGCCCGTCGCCGCGTGGACGACGCCCTGGACCTGTCGGCCGGCCTGGATTACCTGGTGCGCGTCGGCGACCGCGTCGAGCGGGGTCAGCCCCTGCTGCGGGTAGCCTGCCGCGACCGCGGCCGGGCCGTGGCGGCGATCGAGCGCCTGGCGCGCGCGGTGACCGTCGGGCGCGAGCCGGTGCCGGCCCGCCCGCTCATCCTCGGTCGGCTGGAGTAGCCGTCCGGTGCCGGCCTAGTTCCCCGGCGTGAACTCGTCCTCCGCCCGGTCAAGCGTGCGGAAATCGCGTTCGTCGACGACCCCGTCGAGCACGCGTCCACCGTGGTCGGGGCACCCCTTCTGCGGGTGATGGCCTGGCAGGAAGACCTCGGACCGGATCGAATCGCAGCCGCTGCGCGCCAGCTGGCCCGTCCGCAGGCAGACCATGCGGTCGACGATGCCCGGCGGGATCGTGAACTGCTCGTCACCCTTGCGCGCGGTCACACGTCCCATGAACGCGGCCCACACCGGCACCGCCATGCGCGAACCGGTGGCCCCTCGCCCCATCGGTGTCGGCTCGTCGAACCCGACCCAGACTCCCGCGCAGAAACTGGGCGTGTAGCCCACGAACCAGGCGTTGGTGTTGTCGTTGGTGGTCCCGGTCTTGCCGGCGCCCGTGCGGGTGAACCCGTTGCGGCGTGCGCCGGCGGCGGTGCCTGAATCCAGCGTGCTCTGCAGCAGGCTCGTCATCACGTACGCCTCGTTCGCATCGATCGCCTCGTGCTGGTTCACGCGCGACTCGAACAGCACCTCGCCGTCGACAGTCTCGACGCGGCTGATCAGGTACTGGTCCGCCCAGACGCCGTGGTTGGCGAAGGCGCAGTAGGAGGCGACGACCTCGGCCAGCGTGACCTCACCGGCTCCCAGGTAGAGCGAGGGGACCTTCGGCAGGGTATCGACGGCGAAGCCCAGCTTGCGCAGGTTTTCCAGCACCGGGTCGAGCCCGAGGTCCACGTAGAGCTTGGCCGTCGGCACGTTCACCGAGTGGCTCAGCGCCCAGCGCACGGTCATCGCCCCGCCGAACGTCTCGGAGTAGTTCTGCGGGCGCCAGATGCCGCTGACGCCCGTGTCCAACTCGAAAGGCGTGTCTATCAGGATGCTGGACGGTGTGTAGCCATGCTGAAGGGCGGTCAGGTACACGAAGGGCTTGAAGGTCGAGCCCGGCTGACGCTTCGCCTGCATCGCCATGTTCCACTTCGAGTCCTCGAACGAGCGTCCGCCCACCAGCCCCAGCACCGCGCCGGTGCGCACGTCCTGCAGCAGCGCCGCGCCCTGGAGGTAGGTCACCTTCGGCGGCCGCTTGCCTTCGGCGACCAGTTGATCGTAATGCGCGCGCGTCTGCCGCTTGGTCCGGTTCTTCTCCTCCGCGAGCAGGTGCGTCTCCAGCGCGTCCTCCATCCACTCCTGGAACTGGGGGACCAGCGTCGTGTGCACGCGTAGCCCGTCGCGGTACAGGCGCGTGGCGCCGTACTCCTTCTCGAGCCACTTGCGCACCTCTTCGACGAAGTACGCGGCGAAGCCGGCCGACTGGGCGACTGCGTCAGGGTCGGCCAGGCGCACCTTCGTTTCGTCGATGGCGTCCGCCTCGCCGCGCGTGAGATAGCCGGCGCCCACCATCGTGCCCAGCACGATCGCGCGCCGCGCGTAGGCGGCCGCTGGATTGCGGTGGGGCGAGAAGCGCTCCGGCTGCTGGATCATGCCGGCCAGCATCGTGCACTCGGCCGGACCGAGGTTCCATACGTCGCGCCCGAAGAAGATACGCGCCGCGGCCTGCACGCCGTAGGCGCCGCGACCGAGGTAGATCTGATTGAGGTACATCGCCAGGATCTCGTCCTTCGTGTAGAGGGACTCGATCTGAGCGGCCACGATCCACTCGCGGAACTTGCGCATGACGCGCTTCTCGCTGGGCAGCAGCTTGGGGAAGAGGTTGCGCGCGAGCTGCTGCGTCAGGGTGCTGCCGCCCTGGCTGCTGTTCGAGGTGAGGTTGATCCAGACAACGCCGATCACCCGTTTGAGGTCGATGCCGTAGTGGGAGCGAAAGCGCTTGTCTTCCACCGCGATCACCGCCTGCTGCAGAACCTGCGGGATGCGATCGAGTGGCACGATCGTGCGGTTCTCGGCGAAGAACTCTCGCAGCACATCGCCGTTGGCCGCATAGATGACCGTCTTGACCGAGGGGTCGATCGTGCGCAGGGCGTCGATGGGCGGCAGGTCGCTTGCCAGCCAGTTCAGGCCCGCGATCGTTCCACCGACGGTCACCAGGAACAGTCCCAGCGCCAGCCACAGCACACGCCGCACCCAGCGGCGCGGGACGTCGACGGACAGCAACGCGCGGGCATCGAGGATCTTCCGCATGCACCCTCCCTGGTTCTGCGACGGAGGCGGCAGCGCAGTGAGCGCCGCGGTCGGCCACAGGATAACCGCCGTGCGGCAGCCAAGTCCAATCCGGCGTCGGCGGCCATTCGCGACCGGCGGCGGGCGGCGGCGCTGGAGCGGCATATCCCTTCTCGGTGCGGCACCCGTTCGGCCCCCCGAGAACCGCCACGCGCCCCCGAGAGCACACGGACGGGAAGCCGCGTCCAGCGTTTAAACCCGTGATTGGCGTCAGTTTAGGCCTCTCCGTGAGTTCTGCGAAAAAAAAAGCAAAATCCTTTTGACAGGCATCCGATGTGCATATAACTTCCGCCCCCGTTGCCTGTGTCTGCATTTCTGGCGGATGCGGCAACCGCTTCCCGGACCGGCCCTTGGGTCGCGACGGGAGGGCGGCTCGGCTCCGAAAAAAGTCAATTTTCCGGTTGACACACTTCGGCTGCTTGAGTACATTGCTCCTCCCCTGGACGGGGGGCCGGCGGCAACGACTGCTCGGCACAGCTCTTTGACAACGGAATAGCGTGCGATGGCCCGAATGCAATACCGAGCCGTCTGAATCGCCCCGCTTGGTTTGGGCCGGCTCGTCCGGACTGAACTGGATGGGGAGTGAGTCAGTACGGCGGTTTCAATTGCGCTAAACAGGAGCAAGGCTTCTGTTGTTTTTTTGACAACGGAGAGTTTGATCCTGGCTCAGAACGAACACTGGCGGCGTGGTTTAGGCATGCAAGTCGAACGTGAAAGTCCCTTCGGGGATGAGTAAAGTGGCGAACGGGTGAGTAACGCGTGGGAAACCTTCCCTTCGATGGGGGATAACAGTTCTAACGAGCTGCTAATACCGCATACGACCCTTGGATCGCATGGTCTGGGGGTGAAAGGGGGCGATCTCTTCGGAGAGCTCCCGTCGATGGATGGTCCCGCGTCCCATTAGCTAGTTGGCGGGGTAATGGCCCACCAAGGCGACGATGGGTAGCCGGCCTGAGAGGGTGTCCGGCCACACTGGGACTGAGATACGGCCCAGACTCCTACGGGAGGCAGCAGTCGAGAAGCTTCGGCAATGGGCGAAAGCCTGACCGAGCGACGCCGCGTGAGCGAAGAAGGCCCTATGGGTTGTAAAGCTCTGTCAGATTGGGAAGAAAACTTCGCGGTTAATACCCGCGAGGCCTGACGGTACCATCAGAGGAAGCACCGGCTAACCCCGTGCCAGCAGCCGCGGTAATACGGGGGGTGCGAGCGTTGTTCGGATTCACTGGGTATAAAGGGTGCGCAGGCGGCCTGTTAAGTCAGAGGTGAAATTTGTCGGCTCAACCGACAGACTGCCCCTGAAACTGACAGGCTTGAGTCCGGGAGAGGAAGGTGGAATTCCAGGTGTAGCGGTGAAATGCGTAAATATCTGGAGGAACACCGGTGGCGAAGGCGGCCTTCTGGCCCGGAACTGACGCTCAGGCACGAAAGCTAGGGGAGCGAACGGGATTAGATACCCCGGTAGTCCTAGCCGTAAACGATGGGTACTAGGTGTTGGAGGATTCTACCCCTTCAGTGCCGCAGCTAATGCATTAAGTACCCCACCTGGGGAGTACGATCGCAAGGTTGAAACTCAAAGGAATTGACGGGGGCCCGCACAAGCGGTGGAGCATGTGGTTTAATTCGATGCAACGCGAAGAACCTTACCTAGGCTTGACATGCAGGGGACAGGTGTAGAAATACATCCTTCTTTCGGGACCCCTGTACAGGTGCTGCATGGCTGTCGTCAGCTCGTGTCGTGAAATGTTGGGTTAAGTCCCGCAACGAGCGCAACCCTTGTCTTTAGTTGCCATCAGGTAATGCTGGGGACTCTAGAGAGACTGCCGGTGACAAACCGGAGGAAGGTGGGGATGACGTCAAGTCCTCATGGCCCTTACGCCTAGGGCTACACACGTGCTACAATGGTCGGTACAAAGGGCAGCAATGCCGCGAGGTGGAGCAAATCCCAAAAAGCCGGCCTCAGTTCGGATCGAAGTCTGCAACTCGACTTCGTGAAGTTGGAATCGCTAGTAATCGCGTATCAGAACGACGCGGTGAATACGTTCCCGGGCCTTGTACACACCGCCCGTCAAGTCAACCGAGTTGGCTGCACCCCAAGTCGCTGAGCTAACCCCGAAAGGGGAGGCAGGTGCCCAAGGTGTGGTTAGCGAGGGGGACTAAGTCGTAACAAGGTAGCCGTATCGGAAGGTGCGGCTGGATCACCTCCTTTCTAAGGAGAAGGTCTGAGAGGCCTCGCCTCTCGGGCCAGGTAGACAGTATTGCTCTAGGCGTCGCACGCTATTCTATTGCCAAAGGCTGGGCCAGGCATTCCAGTCGCTGGTTTGTTGGGCCTATAGCTCAGTTGGTTAGAGCGCACGCCTGATAAGCGTGAGGTCGGAAGTTCAAGTCTTCCTAGGCCCACCACAGGTGTGCGGGGATATAGCTCAGTTGGGAGAGCGCCGGCTTTGCAAGCCGGAGGTCGTCGGTTCGATCCCGACTATCTCCACCAACCTCGAACTGCATGTTCGAACCTGGCAATTCGTTCTTTGACAACCGAATATGGAGAGTAGCACTTTGAGATGCACTCACACTGCCTTTGGTTAAGCTACTAAGGGCGCATGGTGGATGCCTTGGAGTCGTCGAGCGATGAAGGACGTGGTAAGCTGCGATAAGCCTCGGGGAGTTGCAAACAAACGTTGATCCGGGGATTTCCGAATGGGGTAACCCACTGCGGGTAAACCTGCAGTACCCAGGCCTGAATACATAGGGCCATGGGGGCGTACGAGGGGAATTGAAACATCTCAGTACCCTCAGGAACAGAAAATAACAATGATTCTCCTAGTAGCGGCGAGCGAACGGGGATCAGCCTAAACCGGTGCCGTGTCAAGCTGACGGGCGTTGCGTCACCGGTGTTGCGGGACCTTTCAGGGGGCGCCGTTAAGCTCCCAGGGAGTTACAAAGTTGAAGCATAGCCGAACGGTCTGGAAAGGCCGGCCATAGCGGGTGACAGCCCCGTAGGCGAAATGGTTCAGCCTCCCGAGAGTCATCCCAAGTACCGCGGGACACGAGAAATCCTGTGGGAATCCGGCAGGACCATCTGCCAAGGCTAAATATCCGACGACTACCGATAGTGAACCAGTACCGTGAGGGAAAGGTGAAAAGCACCCCTGGCGGGGAGTGAAATAGTACCTGAAACCATGCGCTTACAAGCAGTCGGAGGGCCTTCGGGCCTGACGGCGTGCCTTTTGCATAATGAGCCGGTGAGTTATCGTGTGCAGCAAGGTTAAGTGCCACAGGCACGGAGCCGCAGCGAAAGCGAGTCTGAATAGGGCGTAGAGTTGCACGCGGTAGACCCGAAGCTGAGTGATCTTGCCATGACCAGGATGAAGCGCAAGTAACATTGCGTGGAAGTCCGAACCAGGGTGGGTTGAAAACCGCTTGGATGAGTTGTGGCAAGGGGTGAAAGGCCAATCAAACTCAGTGATAGCTGGTTCTCCCCGAAATACATTTTGGTGTAGCCTCGGGAAGTGTCAGGCGGAGGTAGAGCACTGAATGGGTTAGGGGCCCTAAAAGGTTTACCGACCCCAATCAAACTCCGAATGCCGTACTGATGAATCCCGGGAGACAGGCTTTGGGTGATAAGATCCAGGGCCGAGAGGGAAAGAGCCCAGACCAACAGCTAAGGTCCCCAAATCGAGGCTAAGTGTTGAAGGATGTCGGATTGCACAGACACCTAGGAGGTTGGCTTAGAAGCAGCCATCCTTTAAAGAAAGCGTAATAGCTCACTAGTTAAGCGATCTGGCGCCGAAAATAATCGGGACTCAAGCCTTGTACCGAAGCTTTGGATTCGCGCCTTCGGGCGCGTCTGGTAGGGGAGCATTCCGTAGGTGGTTGAAGCCGCGTCGTAAGGCTCGGTGGACACATCGGAAGAGCTTATGCCGGCATGAGTAGCGATAATGCGGGTGAGAAACCCGCACACCGTAAACCTAAGGTTTCCTGAGGAAGGCTAATCCGCTCAGGGTAAGTCGGCCCCTAAGCCGAGGCCGAAAGGCGTAGGCGATGGGAATCCGGTCAAGATTCCGGAACCTGGTAGGACTCGTTTGTACGATGGGGTGACGCAGAAGTGAAAGGACAGCCGGCTGATGGATGCCGGTCCAAGCGTGTAGGCGTGGAGCTCAGGCAAATCCGGGCTCCTTATACGTCGAGGCGTGATGGAGGAACGACCCTTCGGGGAAGCCAATTGTCCCTAATCAGGCTGCCGAGAAAAGCCTCTAAGGAGAGTCAAGCCAGACCGTACCGTAAACCGACACAGGTGGGTGAGGAGAGTATCCTAAGGTGCTCGAGAGAACCCTGGTGAAGGAACTCGGCAAAATGGCTCCGTAACTTCGGGAGAAGGAGCGCCATGAGTAAGTGATGCGATTCGCTCGTTGAGCTGAAAGTGGCCGCAGTGAAAAGGCGTTGGCGACTGTTTACTAAAAACACAGGTCTCTGCGAAGTCGAAAGACGACGTATAGGGACTGACACCTGCCCGGTGCCGATCTGTTAAGAGGAGAGGTTAGTCCTTCGGGGCGAAGCTTTGAATCGAAGCCTCGGTAAACGGCGGCCGTAACTATAACGGTCCTAAGGTAGCGAAATTCCTTGTCGGGTAAGTTCCGACCTGCACGAATGGTGTAACGATCGACGCGCTGTCTCCACCAGGGGCTCGGCGAAATTGAGTTGGCGGTGAAAACGCCGCCTACCCGCGACTAGACGGAAAGACCCCGTGCACCTTTACTGCAACTTCACATTGGGTCTTGGCATTGCTTGTGTAGGATAGCTGGGAGGCTGTGAAACGGGCACGCCAGTGTTCGTGGAGCCAACCTTGAAATACCAGCCTGGTGATGTTAGGATTCTAACTCCGTTCCGTAATCCGGGCGGAGGACAGTGTGTGGTGGGTAGTTTGGCTGGGGCGGTCGCCTCCGAAAAAGTAACGGAGGCGCGCAATGGTTCCCTCAGCGTGTTTGGTAACCACGCGTCGAGTGCAAAGGCATAAGGGAGCTTAACTGCGAGACCTACAAGTCGAGCAGATGCGAAAGCAGGTCTTAGTGATCCGGCGGTCCCGTATGGAAGGGCCGTTGCTCATCGGATAAAAGGTACGCCGGGGATAACAGGCTGATCTCCCCCAAGAGTCCACATCGACGGGGAGGTTTGGCACCTCGATGTCGGCTCATCACATCCTGGGGCTGGAGAAGGTCCCAAGGGTTTGGCTGTTCGCCAATTAAAGTGGTACGCGAGCTGGGTTTAGAACGTCGTGAGACAGTTCGGTCCCTATCTGTCGTGGGCGCAGGAGATTTGAAGGAAGCTGTCCCTAGTACGAGAGGACCGGGATGGACGTACCACTAGTGTACCAGTTGTCTCGCCAGAGGCAGTGCTGGGTAGCTATGTACGGCCGGGATAAACGCTGAAAGCATATAAGCGTGAAGCCCCTCCTGAGATAAGATCTCCCGGACGAAAGTCCCTGAAGGCTCGAGGTAGACCACCTCGTTGATAGGCTACAGGTGTAAGCGCAGTAATGCGTTCAGCCGAGTAGTACTAATAAGCCGTGCGGCTTAATCATCTCCTTTCCTTCGGGAAAGGGGCGGGCAGTACGTGAATGGATCTCTGGCTACTCTCCATATTCAGTTGTCCAAGGACAACTCCGGCCATCGCGTCCGCGCGGGGGTCGGAGCTTGACTTTCGGCGGCGATAGCGCGCGGGTCCCACCTGTTCCCATTCCGAACACAGAAGTGAAACCGCGTAGCGCCGATGGTACTGCAAGTTTCTCTTGTGGGAGAGTAGGACACCGCCGGATTCTCGAGGCCCCCGACCCAACGGTCGGGGGCCTTTTTCTTTTCTGCCGGACCGTGGTGATCGAGGTTGGGTGTTGGCGGGAATCAGCGTATCTTTGCCGCCGCAAGAGGTTTGCGGCCGGGGCGGCGACGAAGGAGCGGGCGATGCGGGTGCGGGCGGCAGTTGAACTCCTGGCCGGGCAGGCGGCGCGCATGGCGCCGCAGTCCCCGGCGACCTTCCACCTGAACGAACCGGAAGTGTACGCGCTGCTGGCGGCGCTGGGCCTGCGGCACGGTGCCTGCGCGGTGGCCGCGGCCGGTGCCGATCTGGCGGCCTGGGCCCGGGATGCGGCGCTCCTGGCTGACCGCGACGGGCGGCTGGTGTTGAAGCTGGTGGGCCGCGACATCCTGCACAAGACCGAGGCGGGCGGCGTGCGCCTGCTGCGGCTGACCGCAGGTGACGCGGGCGTGGCGGAGGCCGCCGCGGAGCTGGCCCGCGCAGCGGAAACCATGCTGGCGGGAGCCAGGGCGGCGGGCGTGACCGGAATCGAAGGCGTGATGGCGGCGGCGTTCGTTCCGCACCAGGCCAACCGGCCCGGCTGCGAGGTGCTGCTGACGTTGCGGCAGGACCCGGCGTTCGGACCCTGTGTCGTGGTGGGGATCGGCGGCACGCTCACCGAGTGGCATGGTGCGGGAGCCACGCTGGTCCTGCCCGCAGTCGGGCTCGATGCGGCGCGCGTCGAGACCGCGCTGCTCGGTCATCCGCGGCTGGCGTTGCTGGTTAAACCGTCGCGGCTCTATTCCGAACCGCCCCTGGCTGTGGCGGAGTTGGCGGCCGCCGCGGTGGCGCTGGCGGACCTTGGCCAGGCCGCGGGCCCGGGGTCGCCGGGGGAGTGGACGCTGGAGGAACTGGAGATCAATCCTGCCGTCGCCGGACCACTGGGCCTGACTGCGTTGGACGGCGTGGCGCGCGTGTCGCAGCGGAAGTGGCCGGGTCGGCAGCGACCCTTGGCACGCGTGAAGGCGTTGATGGACCCGCGCAGCGCCGTCGTGCTGGGCGTCAGTGCGAAAGGGCGCAATCCGGGTCGGATCATCGTCGACAATCTGGCGCGTGCGCGGTCGTTGGCTCCTGGGCGGCTCTATGTCGTGCACCCGGCCGCGGAATCGATCGGTGGAGCCCCCTGCTTCAGGGATGTGGCGTCATTGCCTGACCGCTGCGACCTGGCAGTGATCGCGCTTCCCGCGCAGGAAGCCGTGGGCGCGGTGCGCGAGCTGGTGGAACACGACCGGGCGCAGGCCATCATCCTGAACCCGGGCGGATTCGCCGAGGCCGGGCGTGGCGACCTGGCCGCCGAGATCGAGTCGGTGCTCGCCGCGGGGCAGGACCGTGCCGGGGGCGGCCCGGTGCTGGTGGGGGGCAACTGCCTGGGCATCGTCAGCCGTGATCGCTACAACACCTTCTTCCTGCCGGAATACAAGCTGCCGTTCCGCAGCGGGCCGGGCCGGAACCTGGCGCTGGTCAGCCAGTCGGGCGCCTATCTGGTGACGTTCACGAGCAACTTCGACGGCGTCATCGAACCCCGCTGCTCGATCAGTTTCGGCAACCAGATGGACCTGACGGTGAGTGATTTCCTGGCCCACTACATCGACGAGCCCGAAGTTGACGTCTTTGCCTGCTACGTGGAGGGATTCCGTGACGGCGACGGGGCGCGGTTCCTGGAACAGGCGCGGCGCGCCCGTGCGCGCGGGATGCGCGTCGTGATGTTCAAGGCCGGCCGGACGGCGCTGGGCGCCCAGGCGGCGGCCAGCCACACGGCGTCGCTGGCCGGGGACTACGCCGTGGCGCGGGCCTGCCTCGAGGAGGCGGGCGTGGATGTCGCGGGCTCGCTGGACGAGTTCGAGGACCTCATCCGCACGTTCACCCTCCTGGCCGGCCGGCCCGCCGCCGGCAACCGGGTGGGCATCATCAGCAACGCCGGCTTCGAGTGTTCCACGGTGACGGACGAACTGGCCGGGCTGCGCCTGGCCGACCTGGACGACGCCGCGCGCGCGGTGCTGGACGGGGCGTTGCCGCCGTTCGCGCATCGCCTGAACCCGGTCGACGCCACGCCGATGGCCGATTCGAAGGCGTTTGCCGACTGCTGCGCGGCGATCCTGACCTGTCCGGGTGTCGACACGGCGTTGCTGTCGGCCGTGCCGGTGACCGGCGCCATGGACACCCTGCCGGCGGACCCGGCAGGAACGCACCCGGAAGACATTGCCGGCCCCGGCAGCCTGCCGGCGCTCATGCTGAAGGCTATCGAGGCTTCCGCTAAACCCGTTGTCGTCGTGGTCGATTCCGGGGATCTCTACCAGCCGTTGCGCCGCTGCTTCGAGGCGGCCGGGGTACCCGTGTTCCGCAAGGTCGACCGCGCCGCGCGCGCGCTGGCCGCGTTCTGCCGCAGCCGGGAAGGCGTCCGATGAAGAAGTTCTGGATCGTGCTGGCGGTGCTGGCCGTATTTGTCGTGGGCGGCTTCGGGCTCCTGTGGTATGCCGCTCGCGGCCTCGAGGAGCATGTGGCGATCAAGGGCGGCGTGCTGGTCTGGCGCGTCGAAGGTGACCTGCCGGAAGAGCGTGACGATTCGTTCTGGGGCCAGGTCCGCGGCGGCGAAGGCGCCACCTTCTCGGAGACGCTGTTCGCCTTGGTGCGCGCGGCGGAGGATCCACGCATCACGGGTCTGGTCCTGGATATCCGTGCCGCTGACATGGACTGGGCCAAGCTCGAGGAACTGCGGGCTGCGGTCGCCGCCTTCGGCGAAGAGGGCAAGCCATCGGTGGCCTACCTGGAGGCGGGTTTCACCCCGGACTACGCGCTGGCGGCAGCGACCGAACGCATCGTCCTGGCGCCGGAAGCCAACCTGATGGTCCTGGGCCTGTCGGCCGAGCTGGCGTTCCTGAAGGACACGCTGGCGAAGCTGGGCATGGAGGCCGACTTCGTGCACGTGGGTGCCTACAAGTCTTCGCCTGAACGCATGACGCGGTCGTCGGCCTCGGAGGCGAACCTCGAGATGGTCGAGGCGATCGTGGATGACCATTTCGACGCCCTGGTGGACATGCTGGCGGAGGGGCGCGGCGCCGACCGCGACCAGGTGACCGCCTGGATCGATCAGGGCCTCTACGACGGTCCCGGCGCCGTGGCGGCCGGGCTGGCCGATACCCTGCTGTACTACGACGAGATGCTGGACGCCGAATTTCCCGACCAGGACGTGACGTTCCTGGAGGACTACCTCCTGGAGTCGCCCAAGGCCGGACGCGCGGCCGGCAAGGTCGCCATGGTCTTCGTTACGGGCGTGATCATGCCCGGCGAAAGCCGGTTCGACAACCTGCAGGGCAAGATCGCCGGGAGCGAATCGATCATCGAGGACCTGCAGGCGGCGGCCGACGACGGCTCCGTCCAGGCCGTCATTCTCCGAGTCGACAGTCCGGGTGGCAGCGCGTTGGCGAGCGATCTCATCTGGCACGAGATCGCCGAACTGCGCAGGGACAAGCCGGTCATCGTCTCGATGAGCGGGATGGCGGCCAGCGGCGGCTACTACGTGTCCTGCCTCGGCGACTCGATCTTTGCCGACCGCGGCACGCTGACCGGCTCAATCGGCGTCTTTGCCGGCAAGATGAATCGGCAGGAGATGTACCGGAAGATCGGGGTCAACCGCCAGTTCATCACGCGCGGCGAGAACGCACTGCTGTTCAGCGACGAGGGCGGTTTCACGGAGTCGCAACGAACGCTGTTCCAGTCGCAGATGGACGGCTTCTACGAGCGCTTCCTGGAGAAGGTGGCCGACGGTCGCGGCCTGTCGCGCGATGAGGTCCATGCCGTGGCGCAGGGGCGCGTCTGGACCGGGCGCCAGGGCGCGCAGCGCGGTCTGGTCGACGGGGTCGGCGGCCTGCGGCGCAGCCTGGACGCAGCCAAGCGTCGGCTGGGTCTGGACCCCGCCGAGAAGATCACGGTGCTGACGTACACCGAACCCGTTTCCTTCCTGGAACGGATGCTGCTGCGCTCGTTGCGCGACGGCGGGATGGCGAAGCTGGCGGCGCGGGCTGGGCTGGCCGAGCCGGTGCGGGGCGCGGGTCCGGTCGCCGACACTCTGAATCGCCTCTCCGGAGGGTTGGCCGGGGCCCTTCGCGAGGACGGCACTCTGGCGGCGGTGGCGTTGCTCGACGGCCGGCCGCTGGCGCTGATGCCGGTCTCGATCCGCATCCGGTGAGGGTGCCGACCCGAACGAACGGGTCGCCGGGTGTCGCGGCCAAACGGCACGGGCTTGCCAGGACTGGCTTTGTCCGCTAGCCTGACCGCCGGCCACGGTCGGGGAGATCGGTCACGGGAGGAGCAGGCTGCATGGATCCGTTTCTGGAGGAGTCAGGGGAGTCGAGCGGTGGCGGTTTCGACCCCATGGCGCTGCTGAGGGCGTTCTGGCGTCGCAAGCTGCTGTTCATCATCCCTTTCGTGCTCTGCCTGGCCATGGCGTACATCGCGATCAAGACCATGACACCCATCTTCGCCTCGTCGGGTCAGGTCGTGATCAAAGTCAACACGACGCGCAGCCAGTTGCTGGACGATCCCCGCGCCCGATACGGCGGCCAGTACGGCGACATGAACGTGATAGCGTACCAAGAGATGAACCTGCTGCTGACTTCCAACGAGTTCCTCGACGGAATCGTGCGCGAACTCAATCTGGCGTCCGCGTTGCGCACCGACGGCAAGACGGGTAACGGCGCCCGCGAGCTCACCGAGGAAGAGGCCGTCGCCAAGGCGCGCGGCAAGCTCGCTTCGATGATCAAGTTCAAGTCGGAGGGCAACCGGCTGTTCCGGCTCGAGGTGCGGGACCCGGATCCCGCACAGGCACATCGTCTGGCCAAGCACGTGATGGAGCGGTTCGTGACCGAGTACCGGGCCAGTCAAACCGCCACCAGCACGTCGACACGCGACTTCCTGGCCCGACAGCTCGAGGTGTACCAGGGCGACCTCAAGCTTGCCGAGGATGAGCTGAACTCGTACCAGGCGGGCTTGGCGTCGGCCGCGCTGATGGACAACCCCGTCAACGCGCTGAACATCGGCACGGCCGATGCCTCGCTGGCGGCCCTGCGCCTGCGCTTCGACGGCCAGGACGCTGCTGAATTGCGTGCGCTCAGCCTGGCAGCCCGGAACGCGATTGGCGAACTGCCGCCCCTCTCGCGCTACCAATCGGACAACGCGACCGTCGCCGCCCTGTCCGAACTCGAGGATCTCGAGTTTCAGTCCCGTCTGGTGGCGGCCGGTGACCGAGATGCTCGCGACCTGGAGAGCCGCCTGGGCCAGTTGCGGGTCCGCCTGCGGGCCCTGGTGGACAGCCAGGTGGCCCAGCAGCAGCCGTCGCTGAGCTTCATCGCCCGCAACCAGGTTGCCGAGTACGTGTACTTCTCGCTCTACCGGCAAGGTGTTGCCGAGGTGATCCGACGCCTGGATACCGGGGTTCGTGGCTTCCGCAGCTTCACGGCGAGGCAGCCCCAGCAGTCCACGCGCATGGCCGAACTGCAGAGCGCGGTGACCAGGGCCAGCAAGCTCGTCGAGTCGATCGAGAACGAGATCACCCAGCACAACCTGAATCTGCAGGCCAGCCTGTCGGAGATTGGCGTCCAGATCCGGGTCCGGGAGGAACCGAAGCTGGAGCCAGTCCCGGTCGAGCCGAACAAACTGAAGCTGATGGCGATGGGCGTGATCCTGTCGATGGGCATCGGGTTGGGGCTGGTGATCCTGGCGATCATGCTCGATCGCTCGTTCAGCAGCGTCGAGAGCATGGAGAAGACCCTGGGCGTGCATGTGATCGGCACGTTGCCGATGATCCAGGACGAGCATTTCCATCGCAAGAGGACTGTCCGCCTGCTGCGCTGGGCGACGATCGTGCTCGGCATCCTGGCCGTGGGCGCAGTGGGTTTCTTCGTGATCTACCCGCGGCTAGGCTGATCGGGATTCGTGACCGAACACGGGAAGGGTGACGTGGCCGAAACCAGGGACAGGGCGGGCAGCGGGCAGATGTTCGACATCGAATCGCCGCTGGCGATTGAGCTTCGACGCATCATGATCCGGCTCTCGCGGCAGCTCGACTTCGACCGCAAGCGCGCGTTGATGGTGACCAGCGCCCAGCGCGGCGAAGGTAAGAGCCTTTTCTCGCTCCACTTCTCGCTGGTGCTGGCCTACCACCTGGCCAAGCGCATCGTGCTGGTCGACGCCGACGTGCGTCGCCCGGTGCAGCACGCGGTCTTCGAGGCCGAATTGGCGCCCGGATTCGCCAACGTGCTGGCGGAAGAACTCCCGCTCGCGAAGGCCGTGCGCACGACTCGCGTGAAGAACCTCGACTTCATGCCGGCTGGTGTTTCCGGTGGCCATGCCAGCCGGCTGTTCGGCGACGGCCGCGTCCGCAAGCTGGTCGAGGAATTGCACAAGACCTACGACCTGGTGCTACTCGATTCGCCGCCCGTGGTCCCGGTCAGCGATCCGCTTCACTACCTGGATGCGGTCGACGGCTGCCTCTACATGGTGATGGCCGGCCAGACGCCCAAGGATGTCTCGAAGCGGGGCGTGGAGATCCTGCGCAGCGCAGGTGCCAACATCCTGGGCGTGGTGGCGAACAACCTGGGCGAGGTGTTGCCGTACTACTACGACCAGAAGTACTACGGGTACGAGGGGTCCAAGAAGGTCAGGAAGGCCTGACACGGTCGGCGCGTGGCGGTGGCATGAAGAGGGTCCCGGGGCTTAGCGCGCCGAAGCGGCGCGATGCGCCCCGGGACCCTCTTCATGCCACCGCCACGTACCGTCGTGCGGCCTTCCTGGCCTTCTTGGGCCCCTCGTGGACTCGGGCCCGGAGGCACGGATCGGGGCGGGGCACCGCGTCTTCAAGCCGTTCGTGGGCAATGGTCCAGCGCGAGGTTGAACAGGACCGGCCGGGCGCAGCGCGTCGAGGCGACGCGCTGCGCCCGGCCGGTCCTGTTCAACCTCGCGCCGGCACCTTCGCCTACGACTTCGTCTTGAAGTCCCGCCCCACCCAGCCCTTGGCCAGGACCAGGAGGATGGGAGAGACCATCGCGATGATCGCGAAGACCAGCCACATCTGCTGCGGGCTCTGCTGGCCCTCGGCCGGCACGTACTTCTGCAGGGCCAGGCCCGAGTACAGCGGCACCAGCATCTTGGTCAGGAACCAAGGGAACTGGGCGACGCCCATGTAGGCGCCGGTGCGGCCCTCGGGGGCGATCTCGGCGGCGTACTGCAGGAAGCGGGGCTGCCACATCGCTTCGCCGATGGTCATGATCAGCAGGTAGCCCAGCAACGTGTAGAGGTTGGTGCCGAACGCCAATAGGAAGGCCGGCGCCGCCATGACGAAGGTACCGGCGACCATCATATTGTAGACCTTTCGCTGCTGCGTGATGGCGGCGACCATCGGCACGGCGACGAAGATCAGGATCGGGTTCAGGTTCGAGAAGAATTCGAACTTGTCGCTGACCACGCCGCTGAAGGCGCGCTCCAGGTACTGGGGCAGGATCAACCAGTTGTAGGTGAACAGGGTCTGCACCGGGATCAGTGCGAAGATGAAGAAGAAGAACTTCGCATCGGCCAGCGGGTGGTTGGCCAGCCAGAGGTTGGCCTTGCGCACGGGGCCGGGGGCGGCAGCCAGCAGGGCCACCAGGGCGGCCATTGCGGCGGCCAGGGCGTAGCCCAGCGGCTTGGGAGCCAGCAGGCCGCAGGCGGCCACGGCCAACAGGGTGGCCCACATGTGCAGCGGGACCCTCCGGCCGGCATCCAGGGCGACCTGGGCGATCTTGGCGGCGGCGGCCTTGGCGCCGTCGGCGTCGTTCTCCAGTTCGCGGCGTTCGCGGTCGGCGCGGGCGATGGCCTCGGCCTCGACCTTCGGTGTCAGGATCAGCCAGGTGGCCAGCAGGCCGGCCACGGTCAGGCCGGTGTACACCCAGAAGGCGCCCGTGATGCCGATGGCCTCGCGTACGAAGGCGAAGAAGGACGGCAGCCAGCCGCCCAGGTTCATCAGGGCGTAGAGCATGGCGTAGCCCATGCCGGCGGTCTTCGGGTTGGTGTACTTGCGCACGCCGGCATAGGCGGCGGGCTGGTACATGCCGTAGCCGAGGACGACCAGCAGGATGCCGGCCATCGTCATCAGGTGCATGCCGCCCCAGATGCCCGTCTCGGGGAAGACGAGCGGCGCCGCCGACCAGACGATACGTCCGGCCAGCAGGAGCAGGAACGCCCAGATCAGCGTCGTGCGGACGCCCTTCTTATCGGCGACCGAGCCGAAGAAGAACATCGAGATGGTGATACCTGCGGTCAGCACCATCACCATGTGGTGCGAGTGCACGTCCGGATTGGCCACGCCCTGGAACACGAAGTCGGAGAAGTGCATGGCCAGGTAGCCGAGCATCCCGAAGTAGACCCAGCCCTCCAGGAAGTAGGCGACGTTGATGCCCCACAGGGCGCGGGGCGCGTGGACCAGGTCCACGAAGGGCTGCGTGATCTGCTGCAGCGGAGACTGCTTGCTGCTGCTGTCCGGGACGGAGGCCATGGGCGTACGCCTTTCTGGCTGGCTTGGGTCGGTGGCCCGGCGGCCGGCAGGCTGCCGAGTCGTGCCATCTTAGGCCGCCACGGAGCGCGGCGGCCAGCGAATTGTCCCGGGCCGCCGGCGATTCAGCCGGCCAGCCGCGAACGGACGGACGCACGCACGCTACCAGCGGCCGCCTCGGCCCCGGCCAAGGCGCGGTCGGCACGGGCCCGCAGGTCCGTCAGGTCGGCGCCCGCGTCGCCGCCGCCGCCAGGCAGTGCGCGCAAGGCAGCCAGGTTGATCAGCACGTTGTACCAGGCACCCTCGGCGCCGGCCATCAGCGTCAGGGCGGAGACGCCGGCGTCACTGAGGCTGTTGGCGTTGCCCTTGTCGGCCACCTCGGCCGCCAGGGCCAGGGCGGCAGGGACCCTTTCCAGCACCGACAGCGGCACCAGCGTGGCCTTCAGCGTGGCGGCGGCCACCGCCGCGTCACGGGTGGCGGCCTCGGCCGGCGTGCCCTTCGGCAGGCCGAAGGCGTCCATGACGGCGTTGAAGGCGGCGGTGTCGTCGTCGATGGCGGCCAGGAAGCCGTCCTTCAGCGCCTGGGCCTCCTCGGCCAGGTCCTTCATCCGTTCCCAGACGCCCTCGTACTTCTTCTTCCCGACGGTCAGGTTGGCGACCATCGCGCTGAGGGCCGCGCCCTGGGCGGCGCACAGCGCGGCCACCGAGCCACCGCCGGGCGCCGGCGAGTCGGTCGACAGCTCGTCGACGAAGGCGCGGTTGGTCATCGAGACCAGCGGGCCGTCGACCAGGCCGGCCTGGTACTCGATCACTTTCTCGGCCGGGTCGAACGGGCCCAGGTCGCGCAGGCCCAGGCTCTGGATCGCCGTCTCGATCAGGAGGCGGCGCGGCACGCCGGCCGATTGCCCCGCGCGCCGCAGGTAGTAGCGCCCGGCGGCCAGGAGGTCGGACTCGGGCACCAGGCCCACCAGCTCGCTGCCGGTGGCGCGCGCGCCGCGGTCGGCTGCGCTGGCGGCGCAGGCCTCGAACGCCTGGTGCGGCTTGGTGACCCCGGTGTTGACGAGGTTGATCGAGATCTGCGCGCGCTCGTAGGCCGGGATGTACCAGCCGACGGCCTTGCAGGCGGGCAGGCGATAGGGGCCGGGCTCGAGCACCGTCTGCCCGGCCGCGTCCTTGACGATGGCGCCGGCAGCGTCGCGTTTGGCGCGGCCGGCCTCCTTGATGTCGAGGGCGACCTGCGAGGCCAGCGCCTTGTCGCGCGTGTTCAGGTTCACGTTGTAGGCCACCAGGAAGCCGCGGGCCGCGACGTTGGTGGCGCCGGTGCGCGCCGTCTTCTCGTTCCATTCGTTCGGGCCGAAGTCGGGCGCCCACTCGGCGGTGCCCAGCTTGCGGGGCAGCGCCTCGTACTCGCCCTTGCGGACGTCGGCCAGGTTCCGGCGCTCCGGCCGCGAGGCGGCCGACTCGTAGAGGTAGACGGGGATGCCCAACTCCCGGCCGATGCGCCCGCCCACCTGGCGCGCCAGCTCGGCGCACTCCTCCATCGTGACGCCGCGGATCGGCACGAACGGGCAGACGTCGGTGGCGCCGTGGCGGGGGTGCGCGCCGCTGTGGCGTCCCATGTCAATGAGCTCGGCGGCGCGCTTGACCACGCGGAAGGCGGCCTCGGCCACGGCCTCGGGCGGCCCGATGAAGGTGATGACGGTGCGGTTGGTGTCCGCGCCGGGGTCGACGTCCAGCAGGCGCGCGCCCTCGACTTCGCCGATCACGGCGGTGACGGCGTCGATGATGCCGCGGTCGCGGCCCTCGCTGATGTTCGGAACGCACTCGACCAGCTTCTGCATGCGGGCACCTCGTCGGGTCGGGTCGTCGGGTCGGGTCGTCGCACCAGGACGTCGGGGCGCGACGGCAGAACGGGCGCCCGCTGACGGCCGCCCGGTGGCCTCTGGCCCGACCACGATAACCCGGCCGCAGGGCGATTTCCAGCGCCGGGGCGGGGCGATGCAACCTCCCGGGAGGGCGTGCGTCTGTTGTCCCACAGCCAGGACGCGGGCCGCAGAGCCCGGACGAATCCCGCGAAAGGACCGCCATGCGCAAGCCCGCCAGGAAGACCGTTCTGTTGACCGTCGCGACCATGGTCGCGCTTGCGGGCGCCGGCGGCCTCTGGTTCACCGGACGCCTGCCGGGGGTGCCGGCGCCGACCTTCGGGACCATGGCCGCGGCCGACACGACGGCCGCCGCCGACGCCCAGGACCAGGCGAAGGAGCCCGCCGAAGCCGGCCGCAAGGGCAAGGGCAAGAACAAGGACAAGGACAAGGAAGCCGAGGTCAAGCCCGTGCCGGTGGAACTGGCGCGGGCGGGCAACCGGGGCATCTCTGCGTACTACCGCGCCGCCTCGGTGATCGAGGCCGACCGCCTGGTGGATCTGGTCGCTCGGGTCCAGGGCCGGGTCCGCCAGGTGGCGGTCGAGGAAGGACAATGGGTGAAGCAGGGCCAAGTCCTGGCCGAACTGGAGAACGACCGCGAGCGGATCCAGCTGGACAAGGCCGAGCTGACCGTGGCGGACCGGGCCCGCCAGCTGGAGCGCAGCCGCGGCATGCTGGAGCAGGAGCTGGTCAGCCGGCAGGAGTTCGACGACCAGGACTCGGCCTGGCGGCTGGCCGTGGCCGAGCGCGACCTGGCGGCGATCGCGCTGGAGGAGACGCGCCTGCGGGCGCCGTTCGCCGGACTGGTGACCGAGCGCCGGATCGTCCCCGGGCAGCAGCTGGCGGCCGGATTCGCGGCCTTCAGCCTGGGCGATTTCGAGCCGCTCCGCGTCCGGGTGCACCTGCCCGAGGACGTGGCCCGCAAGGTGAGCGCCGGGCAGCGCGTGCTGGTGAGTCCCGAAGGGCAGGAATCGCCGGGCGAGGCACGCCAGGTCGAGGGCACGGTCGAGCGCGTGTCGCCGGTCGTCGATCCCGCGACCAGCACCGTGCGGCTGACACTGCTGCTGGACGGCGGGGAGGCGGACCTGCGCGTGGGCGGCTTCGTGAAGGTGCGGATCACCACGGACCGGCACCATGACGCCCTGGCGATCCCGAAGTTGGCGCTGGTCGAGGAAGGTGCGCTGACGAGCGTGTTCGTGGCCGAGGCGGACACCGTGCGCAAGGTCGAGGTCGAGACCGGACTCCATGACGAGACGCATGTCGAGATCCTGACGGGGCTGGAGGACGGTGACTGCGTCGTGACCATGGGGCAGGGCGGCCTGCGCTCGGGCGCGCCGGTCCGCGCGCTCAATGCCGACGACGTCGGCTACGCCGCCGCCGCCCCGACCGCCCTGGCGCGGGCGGAGTAGCGCGATGAAGCTCATCCGCCTGGCCGTCACGCGGCCCGTCACGGTCTGGATGTTGACCCTGGCAGCGGTCGTGTTCGGGCTCACGTCGCTCGGCCGGCTGGACCTGCGCCTGCTGCCGGAGATCCGCTACCCGACGCTGACCCTGCAGACCGACTTCCCCGGCACCGCGCCGGTGGATGTCGAGAACCTGGTCACGCGCCCTCTCGAGGAAGCGGTCGGCGTGGTGCCGGGCCTCAGGCGCGTTCACTCGGTGAGCCAGGCAGGGCTCTCGCAGGTGACGCTCCAGTTCGACTGGGGCACCGACATGGACTACGCGGCGCTGGACGTCCGCGAGAAGGTGGACCTGGTGCGGCTGCCCGAGGACGCGGGCGTGCCCCTGCTGCTCAAGTACGACCCGGGCCAGGATCCGGTCGTGCGCATCGGCCTGACGGGCGGCAATTCGCTGGTGACGCTGCGGCGGCTGGCCGATGACGTGATCAAGCAGGAGATCGAGGCCCTGCCGGGCGTGGCCGCCGCCCAGGTGGACGGTGGCCTCGAGGAGGAGATCCGCGTCGAAGTGGACGAGGGACGGCTGGCGGCCCTCGGCTTGGATATCGCCGTCGTGGGCCGCATCGTCGCCGAGGAGAACATCAATGCCTCGGGCGGACGGCTGCGAGACCGCAGCGCCGAGTACATCGTCCGCACGCTCAGCCGCTTCGAATCGGTGGGCGATATCGGGCAGGTGACCGTCGCCAATGTCGGCGGTCGTGCGATCAGGCTGGCCGAGGTGGCGACCATCACCCGCACGCACAAGGAGCGGACCAGCGTCACGCATATCGACGGCAGCGAAAGCGTCGAGATCGCCGTCTACCGGGAAGGTGACGCCAACGCGGTGGAGATGGCGCGCGCCGTGCGGGCCCATCTCGCGAAGCTCAGCGGGGAGTTGCCGGCGCCGCTGCGCCTGGAGGTGCTGTTCGACCAGTCCGTCTTCATCAGCGATGCCGTGCGCGAGGTGCGCGACAACGCGATCATCGGCGGAGTCCTGGCGATCCTGGTGCTGTTCGTGTTCCTGGGCGACTTCCGCGGAACCTTCATCATCTCGCTGGCGATCCCGGTCTCGATCATCGCCACGTTCATCCTCATGCTCAGCCGCGGCGTGACGCTCAACATCATGTCGCTGGGAGGGCTGGCGCTCGGCGTGGGCATGCTGGTCGACAATTCCATCGTCGTGCTGGAGGCCATCCATCGGCGGCGCGAGCAGGGGCTGGATCCGGACGCGGCCGAATCGGCCGTGCGCGGCGCCGCCGAGGTGGCCGGGGCCGTGACCGCCTCGACGCTGACCACGCTGGCGGTGTTCGTGCCCATCGTCTTCGTGGTCGTGGGCGTGGCCGGGCAGATCTTCCGCGACCAGGCGCTGACCGTCTCGTTCTCGCTGGCGGTGTCGCTGCTGGCTTCGCTGACGTTCACGCCGATGGCGGCGGGACGGGCGGGCTGGAACGGCGTGGGGACCGGCCCGTGGCTGCCCCCCGGCGGCGTCGGCGGCCGGCGCGTGGTGCGCTGGTCGAAGCTGGCGGGGCTGCTGCTGGTGATCGGGCTGCCGCGTTACGCACTGCGCGGGGCCCGGGTGGCAGCCGTCGCCGCCGGCCGCGCGTTGCGCTTCCTGCTGCGGCCGTTGACCGGCGGCTTCGCCCGCGGGTTCCCGCTGGTCGTGGCGGGCTACGACCGGGCCCTGGGCTGGGCGCTGGGGCGCAAGCTGGCCGTCGGGGTGACGACCCTGGCGTTTGCGACGGGCGCCGTGCTGCTGTGGCCGCGGCTGGGGGCCGAACTGGTGCCGCCGCTGGCGCAGGGCGAGTTGACCCTGGCGCTGGAACTGCCCGAGGGCACGCCGCTGGTGCGCACCGCCGCGACCGTGGGCCGGATCGAGGCCGGCCTGCGGGCCCTGCCCGAGGTGGCGCGGGTGGCCGGGGAGATCGGCATCGCGCGCGACGGGCAGGCCAGCCTGGTGCGGCGCAAGGAGAACCGGGCCGAGCTCCAGGTGAGGCTGGCCGGCACCGGTGCGCTGGCCGAGGGGCGCGCGCTGGAGAGCATGCGCGGCGTGCTGGCGGGGTTCCCCGAGGTGCGCATGCGCGTGCAGCGGCAGTCGCTGCTGAACTTCGGTTCGCCGGTCGAGGTGAACGTGACCGGCTGGAACCTGGCCGACCTGCAGGCGACCTCCGACGCAGTGGCCGAGCGGCTCCGGGCCGTGCCCGGCCTGCGCGATATCCGGCAGGGGATGGTCCCCGGCTCGCCGGAGGTGCAGGTCCGCTTCGACCGCGACAAGCTGGCGCGCCATGGGCTCACGCTGGGCGAGGTGTCCGAGACCGTGCGCGGCAAGCTGCGGGGCACGGTGGCCACGCGCTACCGGGACCGCGAACGCCACGTCGACGTGCGCGTGCTCAACACCTCCGAGCAGCGGACGACGCTGGCGGCGGTCGAGGACCTGATCGTCGCCGAACGGAACGGCGTGCCCGTGCGCCTGGGCGCCATCGCGGAATTCGGGACCGACGTGGGACCCGCGGAGATCCATCGCCTGGGCGGCAAGCGCGTGGCCATCGTCGGGGCGAACCTGTCGGGCCGCGACCTGGGTTCGGTGACGCGCGACATCGAGGCGGCGCTGGTCGACGTGCCCCTGCCGGCCGGCATCGCGGTCGCGATGGGCGGGCAGAACCAGGAGATGGCCGCGTCCTACCGGTCGCTGCAGCTGGCGGTGCTGCTGGCCGTGTTCCTGGTCTACCTGGTGATGGCGGCCCAGTTCGAGTCGTTCCTCTATCCCCTGATCATCATGTTCACGGTGCCCCTGGCGCTGGCCGGGGCGGTGTACGGGCTGTGGCTGCGGGGTATGAGCGTGAGCGTGATCGCGGTCATCGGCGCGATCATGCTCGCGGGCATCGTCGTCAACAACGGCATCGTGCTGGTGGACCGTATGAACCAGCTGCGCCGTTCCCTGCCGCTGGTCGAGGCGGTGCGGTGCGCCGGTCGCGAGCGCCTGCGCCCCATCCTCATGACCACGCTGACGACGGTGCTGGGCCTGCTGCCGATGGCGCTGGGGTTGGGCGAGGGCGCCGAACTGCGGGCGCCGCTGGCGGTGACCGTGATCGCGGGACTGTCGCTGGCGACCCTGCTGACGCTCCTGGTGGTGCCGGTGGCCTATGTCGCGCTGGCTCGGGGACCCGCCGGCGTCGCCGACCGGGCCACCTCGCCGGCTCCCTGCCGGGCCGCCGCCGGGGAGGTCGCCTGACGTGTGGCTGACCCGCCTTTCGCTCCGCCGCCCGGTCACGCTCGCGATGGCGATCGCCTGCGTGGTCGTGCTGGGCGCGGTCTCGGTGCTCAAGCTGCCGTTGGACTTCCTGCCGCGGGTCGAGTTCCCGTTCATCGCGGTCTACGTGCCCTACCAGGGCGGCATCCCGGCCGAGAACGAACGCGAGATCGTGCGCCCGATCGAGGAGATCCTGGCCACCCTCGGCGGGGTCAAGGGCATCCAGAGCTACAGCGACGCCGGCGAGGTCCAGGTGGGCGTGACCTTCGACTGGGGACGTGACGTCAACCTGCTGCGCCTGGAGGTGAAGGAGAAGATCGACCAGATCCGGGACCGGCTGCCGGCCGACATCCCGCAGATCTTCCTGCTGACCTTCAACACCAGCGACATCCCGGTCATCGAAGGGCGCATCTCGGCGCGCGGCCGCGACCTGTCCGAGAGCTGGGACCTGATCGACCAGAAGATCATCGGGCCGCTGCAGCGCATACCGGGCGTGGGGCGCGTGAACATCGACGGCGTGCTGCCGACCCAGGCTTCGGTCTACCTGCGCCTGGACAAGCTGCGGGAACACCAGGTCGACCTGGATCGCCTGTTCGGCGAGCTGGAGGCGGCGAACGTCGAGTTGACCGTGGGCCGGGTCACCGACCGCGGTCTGCGCTACGACGTGCGCACCGTCAGTGGCCTGGGCGGCGCGGCGGACCTGGCCGAACTGCCGGTCAACGAGCGCGGCCTGCGGCTGGGCGACGTCGCGGAGATCCTCTACGGCGCGCCGGCCCTCGAATACGGGCGCGTGCTCAACGGCGAGCCGGCCATCGCCTTCTGGGTGCAGAAGGCTTCCGGCGCCAACACGGTGGAGGTGTGCCGCGCGGTGGAGGCGGAGCTGGAGCGCATCAACCGGGATCCGGCGCTGCAGGGCATCAGCAGCTTCGCGTTCTTCAACCAGGCCGACCAGATCACCGATTCACTGCGAAGCCTCCTGCAGGGCGGGCTGACCGGTTCGCTGCTGGCGATCGCGGTGCTGTTCTTCTTCCTCAGGCGGGTCTCGATGACGCTGGTGGTCTCGGCCGCCATCCCGTTGTCGGTGATCGGGACCTGCGTCTTCATGTACCTGACCGGCCGCTCGCTCAATGTCCTGACGATGATGGGCCTGATGCTCGGCGTGGGGATGCTGGTGGACAACGCGGTGGTCGTGCTGGAATCGATCCACCGCCGGCAGCTGCTCGGCGACCGGCCGCTGGCGGCCGTCGTCCGCGGCACGCGGGAGGTGGGCACGGCCATCACGGCCTCGACCCTGACGACGGTGATCGTGTTCGCGCCGGTCGTGATCAGCCGGGCCGACGAGCTCTCGGTGTGGCTGGGCGAGGTGGGCGTCACCATCAGCGTGACGCTGGTGCTGTCGCTGCTGGTGAGCCTGACCGTCGTGCCGCTGCTGGCCCTGCGCGGCTCCCGCTCGGCGACGGCGGCTCCCGAACCGCGCTGGCTGCGCTGGCTCCAGGCGCGCTACCGGGCGGCCCTGGGCTGGACGGCCATCCGCCACCCCCTGCTGACCGCGCTGGTGCTGGTGCCGGCGGTGCTGGGGCTGACCGTGGGGGCGATGAAGGTCACGGCCTTCAAGCCGGACCTGCAGGGCGAGGCCGGACTGCGTCGCGAGAACCTCCGCGTCCAGCTGCACTACACGGGCCCCGTGGACAAGGAGGCCTCGCGGGTCATGGTCGCGCGCGCGGCCGACTGGCTGGAGACCCGGCGCGATGAACTGGGTCTGCGCGACATCTACTCTTACCATCGCGCGGACGGCGGCGGCATCACGCTGTTCTTCGCCGACGGGGTCGTGACGGAGGACTATTTCCGCAAGGTGCGTGACGACCTGCGGGGGAACCTCCCCGTGCAGGCGGGGGTTGAATACCGTTTCGGCGACGAACAGGGCCAGGACTCCGGCGCGAAGACGTTCTCGCTGACGATCAGTGGCGACGAGACGGAGTTGCTGCGCGACTTCGCCGCCGAGGCGAAGCGGAGACTGGCGCTGGTCGAGGGCATCGGCGACCTGCGCAGCGACGACGACGCCGGCCGCGCCGAGATCGAGGTGCGCGTGGACCCGGTGCAGTCCGGTCGCTTCGGCGTCTCGCCCGGCACCGTGTCGCGCGTGATGGGATTGACCTACCGCGGCGTGCAGTTGCCGCGGCTGCGTACGGGCGACCGCGAGGTCGACCTGATCGTCTCGCTGCTGCCGGAGGACCGCGAATCGCTGGAGAACCTGGCCCTCGTGCCGGTGGGCTCGCTCGGGGGCACGCCCGTCCAACTCAACCAGGTGGCCTCCTTCACCTTCGGCCGCGGCCCCGAGCGGATCTTCCGTCGCGACCAGCGTTCGGGCATCACCGTCTCGGGAACCTGGTCGGGTGACCGGCTGGACGAGGGCCTGGACGCCGTGCGGCCCGTGATGGACTCGCTGTCGATGCCGCTCGGCTACGACTGGAACTTCGGCAGCGAGATCCGCCGGGCGCAGCAGCAGCAGAGCGAGATGGGCGTCAACATGCTGCTGGCCCTGGCCTGCGTGTTCTTCGTGATGGCCAGCCTCTTCGAGTCGGTGCTCCTGCCGCTGGTGGTGATGGGGACCGTTCCCTTCGCCTCGCTGGGCGTGTTCTGGCTGATGATGGCCACCGGGACGCCCTTCAATATCATGGCGATGATCGGCATCGTGATCCTGATCGGTGTCGTGGTGAACAACGGCATCGTGCTGGTGGATCACGTGGAGGGATTGCAGAAGTCGGGTCGCTCCCTGGAGCAGGCCGTGCTGGAGGGCTGCACGGACCGCCTGCGGCCGATCCTGATGACGGCGGGCACGACCATCCTGGGCCTGCTGCCGCTCTCGTTCGCCAGCGGGGCCCATGTCGCGGGCGCCGAGTACTACCCGATGGCGCGCGCCATCAGCGGTGGCCTGGCCTCCAGCACCGTGCTGACCCTGCTGGTGATGCCGACCTACTACCTGCTGGCCGTGCGCTGGCGGGCGGGGCTGGCCGCAGGGTCGTCGCGGAATCCGGCGACCTCGGACCTGGCGACTCCGGACGGGAAACCCGCACTGGCCTGAGCACTTGCCCGGTGGCTAAAGAGCACCCTCATTCCGCGATTGCGAATCGATTCCGGAATGACTAACGTGCGCGGCAAGGCAGGGAGCCGCCGCCGGTTGGCCGCGCGGGTGCCTGCCGACTCGCCCGGCTGGCCGGCCATCCGGCCGCTTTACCTGCGAAGAGGTGAACGTCCATGTATCAGCACAGTCCACAGGATCGCGTCGCGGTATTCATCGACGGGGAGAACATCCACTACAGCGCCAAGCACATGAACATGCGGATGGACTACCTGAAGCTGTGCCGGCGACTGGCCGGCGACCGCCGCCTGGTCCGCGCCTATTTCTACACCGCGATCAGCAACCAGTCCGAGGGCAAGATCGACTTCATCAATTTCCTGAAGCTGAACGGCTTCACCGTGGTGACGAAGGAAGTCCGCAACTTCAATGAGCTGGACACCAGCACCCGCAGCGTGCGCAGCAGCCTCGACATGGAGATGGCCATCGACGTGCTGGACATGTCGCAGCACCTGGACAGCATCGTCCTGTGCACCGGTGACGGCGACTTCGTGCCCCTGGTGGCGGCCCTGGCGCGCCGCGGCAAGCACGTCGAGGTCTGCGGCCTGCGCGAGATGACCAGCACCGACCTGATCGCGGCAGCCGACGAGTACGTCGACCTGGCGTCGCTGAAGGACGAGCTGGTGCTGGCCGGCGCGCCGCCGCTGCCCCGCGAGGTCAGGAACGAGCTGCCGGCCGCCGAGCAGGACGAGTTCAATTCGTTCAAGGTGCAGGACACGAGCTTCGACTTCTGAGTCGGCGCGGCACCGCAACGCAACGTAGCGGCCGCTCTCCGCAGGGAGAGCGGCCGTACTCTTGGGCGCTATGCCCGCGTCCGGTCCGGGCCGCTCAAGCGCTCCCGTCCGCCACCGCCACGGCCACCAGTTCCCGGTAAGCCTCCTGCAGCCGTCGGGTCAGCGGTCCCGGCTGCCGATCGCCGATCGCGACGCCATCGACCGCGACCACCGGCAGGATCTCCCGCACGCTGCTCGCGGTGAAGGCCTCGTCCGCGCCCAGCAGGTCGGCCGGCAGCAGGCTGCGCCGTTCGCACGGCACGTCCAACTGGGCCGCCAGCGCCAGCACGCGCTCGCGGGTGCGCCCGGCCAGCAGGCCGTCAGTGCCGGCGGGGGTGGACAGGCGGCCAGCCTTCGCCAGGAAGAGGTTGCTGACCGAGCCCTCCAGGAGGCGTCCGTCCTCGCTGACGAGGACGGCCTCCTGGCAGCCGCGCGCGGCGGCCTGGCGCTGCGCGAGCAGGGCCGGCAGCCCGTTGAGGGTCTTCAGGTGGGGCAGGTTGCCGCGCGCCGAGCCCGGCTCCAGCAGGCAGGCGGCGATGCCATCGCGGGCCCAGGCAGCGAACGCGGGCGGCACCGGGGCCAACGTCAGCAGCACGGTGGGGTTCAGGCGGCCGAGGTCGCGTAGCGGGAGAGGGTCCTCAGGATCGCCGCCGCGGCTGACGGTGATGCGCAGGCGCCCGTCGGTGGCCGCCAATCCGTTGGCCTCGGCCAGGTGCGCGATCACCGCCGCGAACTCCGTGTCGGTTGGCGGCACCGGCAGCGAGAGCGCATCGGCGTGCCGCCGCAGCCGCTCAAGGTGGGCACGAAGGTCCAGGGGCCGGCCGCCGTACAGCCGCAGCGTCGTGTAGACGCCGTCGCCGTAGAGGAAGCCGCCGTCCCAGGCCGACACGCGCGCCTGGTCGGCCGGCAGGTAGTCGCCGTTCAGGTAGACCAGCATCGGGTCGCTATCCCTCCTGCGCGATCGCAACCCACGAGGGCCGCTCGCCGCTGCGGACACGATCACACACGCCGCACGGACGCGCAATGCGCCACGCGCAGACGGCGCCGCCGCCGGTGGGGGCGGCGGCGGCACGGCGAAAACAGGAAGGGGACTCGGACGTCAGGCCTTGGCGTGGGCCCGCTGCGCCGGCTCCTGCAGCGCCTGGCGGGCGTTGAGCAGTCGCCCCAGGTGCTGCCGCACCGGGGTGTCATCCGGTTGCGCCGCAAGCAGCGCCTCGGCGGTGCCGCAGGCGGCATCCAGATGGGCAGAACCAGCGCTGGCGTGCAACTCGAGCAGCCGGCGGCGGACGGCGCCGTCCTGATGCCGGGCCAGGAACTCGTTGCAGCGGACCACGGCCGACGCGAGGTCGCCGCAGGTTTCGTCGACGTCACAGAGGTTCAGCAGCGCGTTGGCGTAGTCCGGACGCAGGCGCAGGGCGGCCTCGAGATGGCGACGCGCGCCGTCGGGGTTGCCGCGCAGGTAGAGCGACACGCCCAGGTTATTGTGGAGATCCGCGTCGTTCGGCGACAAGGCCAGCGCGGCGGCGAAGTCGGCGCCGGCGTCGGCGTGCCGCCCCAGGTGGCTGCGCATGACGCCACGGTTGTAGAGGACGTGCGGATTGCCTGGCAACAGTCCCACGACACGGTCGAAGCAGGTTTCGGCGCGGGTCCATTCGCCCAGCGAGGCCCACAGGGCGCCAAGGTTGTTGTGTCCTTCCGGGCGGTCCGGGAAGGCCTCGATCACGGCCTGGTAGGCGGTCAGGGCGCGGCGCAGGTCACCCTCCTCGAGGGCGGTGGTGCCGGCGGCGACCAGTTCGGCCAGGCGGTTGTCGGTGGCGTTCGGCGCGGCGGTCTGCAGGCGGGCGTCGTTCATGGGTCCTCTCCCGAGTGGACGTACCTTTGCCGCAGGGCGGCAGGGGGCGCTGGCCGGCACCGTCGCAACGAGCGTGCCGGATCGCTGATCGTCCCCCTGCGCAGTGGTCTATCGCAAGCCGCTGCGGGGAATAAGGATATCCTTCGTGCCGCGAAACTCCCGCGCCTGTTCTCGCGGCAAGTGGCCGAAAATCTGTCGATTCGGGCTGGCTCCCGGTCAGGGCGCAACCCGGCGATTGACACCCTCTTTCACTCTGTTATTTTGGCAACAAATGCGTCTGCGGAGGCCCGCACGGCCACCCGGCGCCCGGGGCGACGGCTTCTGCCCGGAGAGTGGTGATGTTCGCTCAATTCATGCCCGTCCTGCTGGTCCTGGGAGTGGCGGGGGCGTTTGCCGGCCTGTTCCTGGGGCTGAGCTTCTGGCTGGGGCCCCGCCGCCCGTCGGCCCTGAAGGATTCCACGTACGAGTGCGGCATTCCGGTCCGGGGAACGACGCAGATCCGCTTTTTCGTCCGCTTCTTCCTGGTGGCGATCTTCTTCCTGCTCTTCGACCTCGAAGCCGTGTTCCTCTACCCGTGGGTGATCATGTTCCGCGAGCTGGTGGCCGCCGGCCATGGCGCGTTCGCGCTGGCCGAGATGGGGGCGTTCGTCGCCGTGCTCGTGGTGGGGTTCGTGTACATCTGGCGCAAAGGCGGCCTGGAATGGCAGTAGATCTCGAGAACCCCAGCAACTACCTGACGACGCGCCTGCGGCAAGCCGTCAACTGGGGACGCAAGTACAGCCTGTGGCCGCTGCCGTTCGGCGTGGCCTGCTGCGCGATCGAGTTCATGAGCACCGTGTCGTCCTACAACGACATCAGCCGCTTCGGCGCCGAGCTGGTGCGCTTCTCACCGCGGCAGAGCGACCTGATGATCATCGCCGGCACCATCAGCTACAAGCAGGCGCCGATCCTCCGGACCATCTACGAACAGATGGCCGAGCCCCGCTGGGTGATCGCCATGGGCGCCTGCGCCAGCAGCGGCGGCTTCTACAACAACTACAGCACGCTGCAGGGCGCTGACCGCGTCATCCCGGTCGACATGTACGTGGCCGGCTGCCCGCCCACCCCGGAGAACCTGCTCTACGCCCTGACGCGGATCCAGGAGCGGGTCGAGCGCGAAGGGCTGGTGCCGGCCTCGGCGCGGCACGCCGGGCGGATCCAGGTCTGACCCCACGGTCAACTCCAGCTGCGCGCGCGGCCGACGGGCCACGCGGCGGGAACGGATGAGCATGAGCCAGAAGCTGGTCGACAGCCTGCGCCGGGAGTTCGGCGAAGCGATCCTCGCCGCGGACGCGTACCGTGGCGACGAGACGGTGACCGTCGGCAGGGACCGCCTGCTCGAGGTGCTGGCGCACCTGCGCGACAGGGAAGGCTGCGAGCAGCTGTCGGACGTGGTCGGCGTGGACTACCCGCAGCGGGCCGAGCGCTTCGAAGTGAACTACCTGTTGCGCTCCTGGTCGCGCAACGAGCGCGTGCGGGTCAAGGTGGACGTGGCCGAGGACCAGCCGCTGCCGTCGGTGGCGGGCCTCTGGCGCAGCGCCGAGTGGGCCGAGCGCGAGGTCTACGACCTGTTCGGCGTTCCGTTCAGCGGGCATCCCGACCTGCGGCGCATCCTCTGCCACCACGAGTTCGAGGGGCATGCCCTGCGCAAGGACTACCCGATCGAGCAGGGCCAGGAGTGCTCGCGTCCAGAGAAGCTGTTCGCCGACGAGGACATCGCCCGCGCCGCGCGGCGCGCTTCGGCCGTGGCCGCGGGGCGGAGCGGCGTCGCCGACGAGGTGCACCCGAGCGACCTGCTGACGGTGAACATCGGGCCCTCGCACCCGGCGATGCACGGCGCGCTGCGAGCGGAGATCCTGCTCGACGGCGAGACCATCCTCGACTCGCGCACCGAGATCGGGTACATCCACCGCTGCTTCGAGAAGGAGGCGGAGGACCATACCTGGGCGCAGGTGATGCCCTACACCGACCGCCTGAACTACTGCTCGGCGATGCTGAACAACTCGATCTACGCGGCGGCGGTCGAGAAGCTGCTGGGCGTGGAGGTGACGCCGCGGTGCCAGGCGATCCGCGTGATCGTCAGCGAGCTGTCGCGCATCATCGACCACCTGGTGTGCGTGTGCGCGAACCTGGTCGACATCGGCGCGCTGACCAACTACTGGTACCTGTACAACATCCGCGAGAGCCTGTACGAGTCGCTGGAGAAGCTGTGCGGCTCGCGCCTGACGACCAACTACGCGCGCATCGGCGGCCTCAGCCACGACCTCTACCCCGAGTTCGCGGACGAGGTCCGCTCCAAGCTGCGCGACCTGGTGGCGGCGCATGACGACGTGATGAAGCTGGTGGCCCGCAACCGCATCTTCCTGGACCGCACCGTGGGCGTCGGCGCCATCAGCCAGGCGGACGCGCTGAGCTGGGGATTCACCGGGCCGTGCCTGCGCGCCACGGGCCTGGCCTGGGACCTGCGCAAGCTGGCGCCGTACTCGGGCTACGAGAAATACGACTTCGAGATCCCCACCGGCACCACCGGCGACACGCACGACCGCATCATGGTGCGCATGGCGGAGATCGTGCAGAGCCGGTCGATCGTCCTGCAGGCGCTCGACAGGCTGCCGGGCGGGCCGGTCAACCTCGATGACCGCGCCATCACACTGCCGCCCAAGCGCAACGTCTACGACAGCATCGAGGGCGTCATGAACCAGTTCAAGCTGGTCTACGAGGGCATCCAGGTGCCGGCGGGCGAGGCGTACGGCTTCGGCGAGGGCGCCAACGGCGAACTCGGCTTCTTCGCCGTCGCGGACGGAAGCGGACACCCGTACCGGCTCAAGGTGCGGCCGCCCTGCTTCCCGATCTTCTCCGCGTACTCGTTCCTGATCGAGGGCGCGATGATCCCGGACGCCATCGCGATCCTGGGCAGCCTGAACATCATCGCCGGCGAGCTGGACCGTTGACGGCGCAGCGCCGGGAGGGGCCGAACCGATGAGCATGCCGACCGAAGACACCACGGGGTTCGCGCTGTCGCCGGCGTCGCTGGCGCGGATCGACGAGCTGGCGGCCCGCTACCCGACAAAGGCCAGCGCCCTGATGCCGTGCCTGTGGGTGATCATGGACGAACTGGGCTGGGTGCCGCCCGGCGGCGTCGACCTGCTGGTCGCCAGGCTGGACGTGGCGCCCGCGCGCGTGCACGAGGTGCTCAGCTTCTACACCATGTTCCGCGATACGCCGCAGGCGAAGCACACGATCCAGGTCTGCCACAACATCTCCTGCCACATCATGGGCGCCCGGCCGCTGATCGGGCACCTGGAGTCGCGGCTGGGCGTGAAGCTGGGCGGGCGCACCGCCGACGGGCTGTTCCAGCTGGAAGGCGTCGAGTGCCTGGGCGCCTGCGGCATGGGCCCGTGCCTGCAGCTGGGCAAGCACCTGTACGAGAACGTGACGCCGGCCAAGGCCGACGCGCTGCTGGATGGCCTGCGCAGCGGCATCGTGCCGCGCGCCGACACCGACCGCGAAGGGGTGGACTGAGTTGGAGCACAACGGCGTCTTCGTCGGCCCCAGCGGGCCCGGCCTGCTCTCGGCGCGGTTCGGCCGCCCGGACGGCCACCGCCTGGCCGTGTACGAGAAGGATGGCGGCTACCAGGCCCTGCGTCGCGTGCTGGGTGGCATGCAGCCGGCCGACGTGCAGGCCGTGGTCAAGGAATCGGGGCTGCGCGGCCGCGGCGGCGCGGGCTTCCCGACCGGCACCAAGTGGGGCTTCGTGCCCCAGGCAGCCGACCAGGTCTATTTCTTCGTCAATGCGGACGAGTCCGAGCCGGGCACCTTCAAGGACCGCCTGCTGCTGGACTACGACCCGCACCAGACGATCGAGGGCACGATCATCAGCAGCTTCGCCGTCAGGGCGAGCCTCGGGTTCATCTACATCCGCGGCGAGTTCGGCTGGCTGATCGACCGGGTGCAGAAGGCCGTCGACGAGTGCTACGCGGCCGGGTACCTGGGGAAGAACATCCTCGGCAGCGGCTACGACCTGGACCTGATCGTGCACAAGGGCGCCGGGGCCTACATCTGCGGCGAGGAGACCGGCCTGATCAACTCGGTCGAGGGCCGCAAGGGCCAGCCCAGCATCAAGCCGCCGTTCCCCGCGGTCTCGGGGTTCCTGAAGAAGCCGACGATCGTCAACAACGTCGAGTCGGTGGCGTCGGTGCCCTGGATCATCACGAACGGTGCCGCGGCCTACCGCGCCTTCGGCACCGAGAAGTCGCCGGGCACCAAGCTGTTCTCGGTGAGCGGGCCCGTGAAGCGCCCCGGGGTGCACGAGGTGCCGCTGGGCATGCCGTTCCGCACGTTCTTCCACGACGTGCTCGGGGGCATGGCCGACGGCGAGGAACTGAAGGCCGTCATCGTCGGCGGCAGCTCGGTGCCGGTGCTGCCGGCGGACGAGATCATGAACTGCAACCTGGACTACGAGTCGCTGGGCGCGGCCGGGACCATGCTGGGCTCGGGCGGCATGATCGTCATCCCGCAGCGCTGCGACATGGTCGAGCTGATCCAGGTGCTGATGCATTTCTACTGGGACGAGAGCTGCGGCCAGTGCACGCCGTGCCGCGAAGGCACCGGCTGGCTGCACAAGCTCGTCAAGAAGCTGCGGAGCGGCGAGGGGACGCTGGCCGACCTCGAGCGCATCGAGCACGTCTGCTCGGGCATGATGGGCCTGACGATCTGCCCGCTGTCCGACGCCGCCGTGATGCCGATGCGCAGCTTCCTGGCGAAGTTCCGCGGCGAATTCGAAGCCCTTGTCCAGGATCACGCGCAGGTGGCGGCGAGCAGCCGCTGGCCGCGCGGCGAGCGGGAGTGAGCCCATGGCCAGACTGACCATCGACGGCAGCGCGATCGAGGTCGCCGACGGCACCTCGCTCTTCGACGCCTGCCGGCTGGCGCGCGGCGAGTCGCTGCCGCACTTCTGCTACCACCCGGACCTGTCGATCGCCGGCGTCTGCCGGCTGTGCCAGGTCGAGGTGGAGGGGATGCCGAAGCTGACGATCGCCTGCAACACGACCGTGCGCGAAGGCATGGTCGTGCACACGCGCAGCGAGCGGGTGCGCAAGGCATCGCAGCAGATCCTCGAGATGCACCTGATCAACCATCCGGTCGATTGCCCGATCTGCGACCAGGCCGGCGAGTGCGGCCTGCAGAACCAGTATATGGCCTACGGCCTGTACGACAGCCAGGTCGCCGAGTCGGACAAGGTGAACAAAGCCAAGGCGCTGGTCATCGGCCCGCACGTGGTCCTGGACAAGGAGCGCTGCGTGCTGTGCAGCCGCTGCGTGCGCTTCTGCAACGAGGTGACGAAGACCGGCGAACTGGGCATCTTCAACCGCGGAGACCGCGCCGAGATCGGCGTGGCGCCGGGGCGCGAGCTGGACAATGCCTACTCGGTCAACACCGTCGACATCTGCCCGGTGGGCGCCCTGACCAGCCGTGACTTCCGCTTCCAGAAGCGCGTCTGGATGCTCAAGTCGACCGACAGCATCTGCCCGGGCTGCGCCACCGGCTGCAACGTGCGCGTGGACCACGAGGCCGGGCGCATCTACCGCCTGAAACCGCGGCGGAACCCGGCGGTCAACGGCTCCTGGATGTGCGACGAAGGTCGCCTGACCTACAAGGACGTGCACGCGGAGGACCGCCTGCTCGAGCCTCTGTGGAACGGGCGCGTGGTGTCCTGGGCCGACGCCCGCGGGCACCTGGCGCACGTGGTGGCCGGCGGCTTCGCGCTGGTCATCGGCAGCGCGCACCAGTCGCTCGAGGAGATGTGGCTGCTCAGGCAGTTGGCCGGCACGGCCGCGCTCAGCGGCGGGCTGGCCGGCAGCGACCTGGCGGTGGGAGACGACATCCTGCGCTCGGCCGACCGCACGCCGAACCGGCGCGGCCTGGCGCTGGCCGGCCTGGCCGAGCACGACGCGGCGGCCCTGGCCGGGCTGGTCCGCGCGGCCCGCGGGGCGATCCTCGTGCACGGCGGCGACCCGGCGGCGGCGCCGGACGTGGCGGCGGCGATGGCCGGCCGCCAGGACGTCGTCTACGTGGGCACGCACCGGCGCGCGACCGCGGCCGCCGCCGCGCTGGCGCTGCCCGGCGCCATGTGGGCGGAGAAGGCGGGGATCTTCGTGAACCGGCAGGACCGCCTGCAGGCGTTTGCGCAGGCCGTGGCCCGGCCCGGCAACGCGCGCGAGGACTGGCGCGTGCTGGGCGAGATGCTGCCGGATCAGGGACGCGCCCCGACCGGCCTGAAGGCGCTGCGCGCGGGCGTCGCGGCCGACCTGGCGCCCGCCCTGGCGCCGACTATCGACCTGGACCGGCTGCCGCAGGGCGGCGTGCCGGCCGGAGGGGATGCCTGATGGACATCGTGCTCGAGTCGCTGGCCAAGATCGTGTTCATGTTCCTGCTGATCATGGGCATGGTGCCGGCGCTGATCTGGGCCGAGCGCAAGGGAGCGGCCTTCATCCAGGACCGCACCGGCCCGAACCGGGCGTCGATCGCGGGCATCCGGCTGGCCGGCCTGGTGCACCCGATCGCCGACGTGCTGAAGCTGGTGTTCAAGGAGGACATCGCGCCGACGCACCGGCACCGCGCGCTGTACAACCTGGCACCGTGGCTGGTCATGACGGTGGCGGTCAGCACGTACGCCGTGATCCCGTTCGGGGACTACCTGGAACTGGGTGGCAAGCGGATCCCGCTGGTGGTGGCCGACCTGCAGGTGGGCCTGCTCTACGTCCTGGCGGTGGCCAGCCTGGGCACCTACGGCGTGGTGCTGGCCGGCTGGGCGGCCAACAACAAGTTCACCTTCCTGGGCGGCATCCGCGCGACGGCCCAGATGATCAGCTACGAGATCAGCATGGGCCTGGCCGTCATGGGCCTGATGCTGATCTTCGGCACGCTGCGGCTGACCGACATCGTCGCCGGCCAGGGGGGGCTGCTGTTCGGCTTCCTGCCGATGTGGGGCGTGGTGCTGCAGCCGCTGGGCTTCGTGCTCTTCATCACGGCCGTCTACGCGGAGACGAACCGCAACCCGTTCGACCTGCCCGAGGGCGAGTCGGAGATCGTCGCGGGCTACCACCTGGAGTACAGCTCGCTGAAGTTCGCCCTGTTCTTCATGGCCGAGTACTGCCACATGGTTGTCGGCGCCGCGATGATCAGCGCGCTCTACTTCGGCGGCTACCAGATCCCGTGGCTGCCGCGGCCGCGCCTGGAGCAGAACGCGGGCCTGCTGCTGGTGATCATGCTCGCGGCGATCATCGCCGTCAGCCTGTGGTTCGCCGTGCTCTTCCTGCGCCGCGTGCAGCGCGAAAAGGGCAAGTTCGGCGACGCGCGCGACCGCGAGCCCGTGCTGGGCGCGGGCCTGTGGCTGGTCATCGCGGCGGCGGCGGCGGGCGCGTTCCTGCTGCGGCCCTGGGAGATCGGGCCGGCCGGCGCCAGCGTGGCGGCAACCGTGTTCCAGGTCGGCGCCTTCGTCGGCAAGGTCGTGTTCTTCGCCTGGCTGTTCATCTGGGTGCGCTGGACCCTGCCGCGCTTCCGCTATGACCAGCTGATGCGCCTGGGCTGGAAGGTCATGCTGCCGCTCGGGCTGGCCAACCTCGTGGTGACCGCGCTGGTGCTGGCGGCGGTCGGCGGCGGCAAGTGATGCGGCCGTGGCAAGTTTTTCGGAAGTGGGAACTGACATGAGTTTCGAAGGACTGCCCAAAGGGTCGACGGACAAGCGGCGCTCGCTGCTGGAGTCCATGTACCTGCTGGAGGTGGTGCGGGGGCTGGGCGTGACGGCGCGGCACCTGCTGCGGAACATCTTCCACACCGGCGACATGCCGACGATGCAGTACCCCGAGGAGAAGCGCGTCTACGGCGACCGCTTCCGCGGCCGGCATCGGCTGATGCAGCGCGAGGACGGCACGCCCCGCTGCGTGGCCTGCCAGATGTGCTCGACGTACTGTCCGGCCGATTGCATCTACATCACGGCGGCCGAGCATCCGGACCCGGCGATCGAGAAGTACCCGGCCACCTTCGACATCGACCTGCTGCGGTGCGTCTACTGCGGGCTGTGCGAGGAAGCCTGCCCCTGCGACGCGATCCGCCTGGACACCGGTATCTACGAGATCGCGGCCGACCATCGCGACAAGTTTATCGTGGACAAGGAGTTCCTGCTCCGCAACACGACCGACGGGACGCGCTGAATTCGCGAAAGGACGACAGATGGAGGCCTTCCTGTTCTGGAGCTGCGGCGCGCTGATGGTGCTGGGCGGGGTGATGATGGTGCTGCAGCGCAGCGCGGTGGTGGCCGCGCTGTGGCTGGTCTTCGCCTTCATCGCCGCCTCGGGCGTGTTCGCGGTCCTGCACGCGCCGTTCCTGGCCATCATGCAGGTGCTGGTCTACGCGGGCGCGATCATGGTGCTCTTCCTGTTCGTGATCATGATGCTGCAGGGCCCGGTCATGGAGGGCGAACGCAAGCGGATGGCGCTGCCCCTGTGGCCGGCGGCGGCGATCCCGCCGCTGGCGGTGCTGGTGCTCGTGGGCGCCTGGGTGTCGCAACGGACGCCGGAGCCGCTGCGCACGGCGCTGCCGGATGGCTTCGGCGGGCCGCGTGACGTGGCGGCCGCGCTGCTGGGCCGGTACCTGCTGGCCTTCGAACTGATCTCGGTCGTGCTGCTGGTGGCCATCGTCGGCGCGCTGGCGCTGGGCCACGGGGAAAGGAAGGCGTCATGACGGTGACGCTCAACCACTGCCTGGGACTGGCCGCGGTGATCTTCGTGACGGGCATGGCCGGCTTCATCGTGCGGCGCAACGCGATCGTCATGTTGATGTGCATCGAGCTGATGCTCAGCGCAGTGAACATCGTGTTCGCCGCCTTCGCCCGGCAGCATGCGGATGCCGGGGGGCACGTGTTTGTGCTCATGAATTTCGCCGTGGCGGCGGCCGAGGCCGCGATCGGCCTGGCGATCCTGGTCGAGATCTACCGGCGCCGCCGGACGGTCGACGTCGACGAACTCAAGACCCTGATGGAGTGACGCCGTGCACAGTCCCGAAACCCAGACCGTGGTCCAGGAAAGCCTGCTGCGCTGGATCGTGCTGCTGCCCCTGCTGGGCGCCGCGATCAACGGCCTGCTGAACCGGCGGCTGCCACGCGCGGCCGCCGGGGCGGTCGCCTGCGGCGCCGTGGGCCTCAGCTTCGTGCTGTCGGTGGTCGCGTTCCTGCGCCTGGCGGCGCTGCCGGCCGGTGAGCGCCTGCTGGCGGACATCGTGGCCCCCTGGCTGGGCTACGGGCCGCTGCGCGTGGACATCGGGTTCGCGCTGGACCCCCTCAGTGCCGTGATGGCGCTGGTGGTGACCGGGGTCGGCCTGCTGATCCACATCTACTCGCTGGGCTACATGTCGCACGACAAAGGCTTCCAGCGCTTCTTCACATACCTGAACCTCTTCATCTTCTCGATGATGACGCTGGTCCTGGGCGAGAACCTGCTCATGCTCTTCGTGGGCTGGGAAGGCGTGGGCCTCTGCTCCTACCTGCTGATCAGCTTCTGGTTCAACGAGGAAGCGAATGCCGCCGCCGGCAAGAAGGCGTTCATCGTCAACCGCGTGGGCGACTTCGGTTTCCTGATCGGCACCTTCCTGCTGGGCGTCACGCTGCTGCCGCACCTGGAGCCGGGCGAGGGCCTGTTCAGCTTCCGCGTCATGCAGCACCACGCGCACGTGCTGGCGCCCGTGGCCACGGTCATCGGGCTGCTGCTGTTCGTGGGGGCCACCGGAAAGTCGGCGCAGATCCCGCTTTACATCTGGCTGCCGGACGCCATGGCCGGCCCGACGCCGGTCAGCGCCCTGATCCACGCCGCGACGATGGTCACTGCCGGCGTCTACATGATCGCGCGGATGAATTTCGTCTACGTGCTGGCCCCGACCGCCATGGAGGTGGTCACGATCGTCGGCGCGGCCACGGCCGTGCTGGCGGCCACGATTGCCACCACGCAGAACGACATCAAGCGGGTGCTGGCCTACTCGACGGTCAGCCAGCTGGGCTACATGGTCATGGCCTGTGGCCTGGGCGCGTTCGCCGCAGGCATCTTCCACGTGATGACGCACGCCTTCTTCAAGGCGCTGCTGTTCCTGGGCTCGGGCTCGGTCATCCACGCGATGAGCGGCGAGCAGGACATGCGCGTGATGGGCGGCCTGGCCAAGAAGCTGCCGATCACGTTCTGGACGTTCCTGGCCGGAACCTTCGCCATCGCCGGCGTGTTTCCCCTGGCCGGCTTCTTCTCCAAGGACGAGATCCTGTGGAAGGCATTCAGCAGCGACGGCGGCGGCGTCGCCCTGTGGCTGGTGGCCTTCCTGGTGGCGGGCCTGACGGCGTTCTACATGATGCGCCTGGTCGTGCTGACGTTCCACGGCACCAACCGCGCCAGCCAGGAGGTGCGGCACCACATCCACGAGTCGCCCCTGTCGATGACGCTGCCGCTGGTGGTGCTGGCCGTGCTGTCGGTCGCCGGCGGCTGGATCGGCTGGCCGGCCTTCCTGGGCGGCAGCAACCACTTCGAGCACTGGCTGGCGCCGGTGTTCGCCGACGGCGGACACGGCGCGGCGGCGGCTGCGCACCATGGCGGCGAGGCGCTGGCCCACGGCGCGGCGGCTGCGCACGGGGCGGCTGATCACGCGGGCGACCACGGGCACGTGGCCCTCGAGCGCGGCCTGGCGGCCGCCTCGCTGGCCTGGGGGCTGCTGGGCCTGTCGCTGGGCTACCTGGTCTACTCGCGGCGCACGAAGGTCGCCGACACGATGCGCGGCCTGGCCGGCGGCTGGCCGTACCGCATCCTGCTGAACAAGTACTACGTGGACGAGGCCTACGACGGCGCCATCATCCGGCCCGGCTTCCGCTTCTCGCGCACCGTGTTGTGGAAGGGCGTCGATGCGGGCGTCATCGACGGCCTGCTGGTCAACGGGTCCGCGCTGGTGGTGGCCGTGATCGGCTCGCTGCTCCGCCTGCTGCAGAACGGCCTGGTCCGGTTCTACGCCTGGTCATTCACCGTGGGCGTGGCGGTGTTCGTCGTCTACCTGAGCCTGAAGGGCTAGGAGGAAAGCGCTTTGCCGTTCATCACCGACCACATCCTGTCCTGGGTGACGTTCCTGCCGCTGGCCGGGGCCGTGCTCCTGTGGACCGTCGTGCGCAGGGAGGGGCCCGCGCGGTGGCTGGCGCTGGGCGTGGCGCTGGCCGACTTCGTGCTCTCGCTGCACCTGTGGTTCCACTTCGACGCCGCCAGCGGCGTGGACCAGTTCGTCGAGCACGCCGCCTGGCTGGCCGACGGGCGCATCGCCTACCGGATGGGCATGGACGGCATCAGCCTGATGCTGGTGATGCTGACGACGTTCCTCGGGCCGCTGGTCATCCTGTCGACCTGGCGCGCGATCACCGAGCGCGTGGCCGAATTCATGGGCTTCCTGCTGCTGCTGCAGGCGGCGATGCTGGGCACGTTCTTCGCCCGCGACATGCTGCTGTTCTACGTGTTCTGGGAAGCCATGCTGATCCCGATGTACTTCATCATCGGGGTCTGGGGCGGCCAGCGGCGCCTGTATGCCGCCGTGAAGTTCTTCATCTTCACGATGGTCGGCTCCGTGTTCATGCTCGTGGGCATCCTCTGGCTGTACTTCCAGGCCGGGAGCATGGACCTGGCGGCGTTCCTGTCGCTGCACCTGCCCCGGGCGGCGCAGCTGTGGCTGTTCGCGGCCTTCTTTCTGGCGTTCGCGATCAAGGTGCCGCTGTGGCCGCTGCACACCTGGCTGCCGGACGCGCACGTCGAGGCACCGACGGCGGGCTCGGTCATCCTGGCCGGCGTGCTGCTGAAGATGGGCACCTATGGCATGTTGCGCTTCGCGATGCCGCTGTTCCCGGAGGCGGTGACGGCCTTCGCACCGGCCGTCAGCGTGCTGGCGGTGATCGGCATTATCTACGGCGCGCTGGTGGCCCTGGTGCAGCCGGACGTCAAGAAGCTGGTGGCCTACTCGTCGGTCAGTCACCTCGGCTTCGCGGTCCTGGGCCTGTTCTCGCTGACGCCGCTGGGGGTGGCCGGCAGCCTGTACCAGATGCTGGCCCACGGCCTGTCCACGGGCGCGCTGTTCCTCCTGGTGGGCGTGATCTACGAGCGTCGGCACACGCGCGAGATCGCCGAGTTCGGCGGGCTGGCCCATGGCATGCCGCGCTACGCGACGCTGTTCCTGGTCACGACGCTGGCGAGCATCGGCCTGCCGGGCCTGGCCGGCTTCGTGGCGGAGTTCATGATCCTCTTCGGCACCTTCAATAGCGGGACGCTGGCGCACGGGCGCCTGCTGGCCGTGCTGGCGGCCACGGGCGTCGTGCTGGGCGCCATCTACATGCTGTGGATGTACCAGAGGGTCTTCCTGGGGCGTCGCGACAACCCGAAGAACGAGGGCCTGGCCGACCTGAACGGGCGCGAGCTCGTGGTCATCCTGCCGCTGGTACTGTTCATGTTCTGGCTCGGCGTGCGGCCGGGCCTGGTCCTGGACCGGGTCGAGGCGAGCATCGCGCGCGTGCTGGCGCCGCTCGGGGTCGAAGGCGCGGCCCCGGCCGGGCACGGCCATGGTGCACTCGAGGCTCCCGCGGCGGACCTGCCCGCGGGGCAGGGGCAGTTCGTGTTCCGTAACGCGGAGATGCGCTGATGAACGGATTTGTCGCGCCGTCGGTTGGCGGCCAGCTCGACGTCCTGCTCCCGTACCTGGTCGTCGCCGTCGGCGGCCTGGCGATCATGCTGGTGGATGCGCTGGTCCGCACGCGGCGCCGGGACCACCTGCCGTTCCTGACGCTGCTGGTCCTGCTGGGCTCCGTGCTCGCGCAGCTGGCCCGCAGCGGCGGCGAGGAGCGCGAGATCCTGGCCGGCATGATGACCGTCGGCGACTACGCGCGGTACTTCAACCTGCTGTTCGCCGGCTGCGGCGTGCTGACGACCGTGTTCGCCGGCGCCGTCCTCGAGCGCGACGGCCGTGGGCGGCCGGAGTTCTATCCGCTGCTGCTGTTCTCGATCCTCGGCATGATGGTGCTGGCGGCGGCCTCGGACCTGCTGACGGTCTTCCTGGGCATCGAGACCATGAGCCTGGCGGTGTACGTTCTGGCCGGCGGCGTGCGCGGCGACGTGCGCAGCAGCGAGGCCGGCTTCAAGTACCTGCTGCTGGGCGGCTTCGCCTCCGCGTTCCTCCTGATGGGCATGGCGCTGCTGTACGGCTTCGCCGGCGGCACGGCCTTCTCCGACATCGCCGGCGCGCTGGCCGCGCGCGAGGGCGACCTGGGGCTGGCCATGCTGGGCGGCGGCCTGGTCCTGGTGGGCTTCGCCTTCAAGGTGGCCATCGTGCCGTTCCACATGTGGACGCCCGACGTGTACGACGGCGCCCCGGCCTACGTCACGGGCTTCATGGCCACGGCCGTCAAGGCGGCCGGCTTCGCCATCCTGGTGCGCTTCGCCTGGCTCATGCAGCCGCAGCTGGCGTTCGTGTGGTACCCGGTGCTGGCCGGGCTGGCCGTGGTGACGATGACGGTGGGCAACCTGGTGGCGCTGGCCCAGAGCAGCGTCAAGCGCCTGCTGGCCTGGTCCTCGATCGCCCATGCGGGCTACCTGATGCTGGGCGTGGTGACACTGATCTCGCCGGCAACCGGCGGCAGCGCGCAGATGGTGCTGGGACGCGAGGTGGGGGAATCGGCCGGTTCGGCCCTGCTCTTCTACCTGCTGGCCTACAGCCTCATGAACCTGGCGGCGTTCGGCATCGTGGCGTCCCTGGGCTCGCGCGAGGGGGAGGCCGACGACATCGAGCGCTACGCCGGGCTCAGCCGGCGCCGGCCCGTGGCCGCAGCCGTGCTGGCGGTGGCCATGCTGTCGCTGGCCGGCATCCCGCCGCTGGTCGGCTTCATGTCGAAGTTCTACCTGTTCTCGGCCGTCGTGCGCGCGGGGCTGGTGCCCCTGGCCGTCATCGGCGTCATCAACTCGCTGATCTCTGTCTACTACTACCTGCGCCTGCTGGTGGTCATGTACATGAAGAAGCCCGAGGCTGACGGCTACGCCGGTCACGAGCCGCTGGCAGTGGGCGCCGCGGCGGTGCTCGCTGGCCTGGTGCTGCTGCTGGGCGTGGTGCCCGATGGCGTGCATCGTGCGGCGCTGGTGGTCTTCCGCCAGATGTCATTCTGAACCTGCGCGGGTGACGGTTCGCGCCCGGTTTCGAGGTGACCATCAACCGGGGCGGCCGACGGTCGCAGTCGCGGAGGGTGTGATGGGCGTCGTGACGGTGAACCCCGCCACGGGGGAGAAGCTCGCTGAGTACCCGAGGCAGGATGCCGCGCAGGTGACCGTGGTGCTGGCTCGGGCGGTCGGGGCCGGACGGGACTGGTCGCGGCAACCGGTCGCTGCGCGGACGGCACTGCTGCCGGCGCTCGCGGCGCGGCTGCGCGCGCGGGCCGCGGAACTGGCGCGCCTGATGAGCCTGGAGATGGGCAAGCCGGTCACCGAGGCCCGTGCCGAGGTCGAGAAGTGCGCCTGGCTGTGCGAAGTCTACGCCGAGCGCAGCGGGGAATGGCTGGCCGACACGCCCATGGCCGCCGACGGCCTGCGCCACAGCGTGGCCTACCAGCCGCTGGGCGTCATCCTCTCCATCATGCCCTGGAACTATCCGCTGTGGCAGGCGCTGCGGTTCGGGGTGCCCACCCTGACGGCCGGCAATACCAGCCTGCTCAAGCACGCCTCGAACGTCACCGGCTGCGGTCTGGCGATCGCCGAACTCTTCGCCGAGGCCGGCTATCCGCCGGGGTGTTTCCAGACGATCGTCGCCGACCACGCCGTGGTCTCTGGGCTCATCGCGCACGACGACGTTCGCGGGTTGTCGCTGACCGGCTCGGTTGAGGCCGGTCGGCGTGTGGCCGAGCTGGCCGGGCGTCACCTGAAGAAGGTCGTGCTGGAGCTGGGCGGCAGCGACCCGTTCATCGTGCTGGAGGACGCCGACCTCGAGGCAGCGGTGCGCGGCGCTGTCACCGGGCGCATGCTGTGCACGGGACAGAGCTGTATCGCCGCCAAGCGCTTCCTCGTGGCGCGCGCCATCGCCGGCGAGTTCACCGATCGCTTCGCCGCCGCGATGGCCGCACTGCCGGTGGGCGACCCGCTGGACGAGGCGACGCGCGTGGGCGCCATCGTCAACGAGGATGAGATGCAGGTGCTGGCCGACCAGTGCGCCGATGCGCTGAAGAAGGGCGCGCGGCTACTCACCGGCGGGCGGCGCTTGGCACGCCCGGGCTGTTTCTTCCCGCCGACGGTCCTCAGCGAAGTGACGCCCGACATGGCGATCTGGCGGGACGAGGTCTTCGGGCCCATCGCCCCGGTGCTGGCGGTGACCGACGATGAGCAGGCGGTGCGCCTGGCCAACGACTCGGTGTTCGGTCTGGGCGGAAGCGTGTGGACGCGCAACCTGGACCGCGGCGAGCGCCTGGCGCGGCGTCTGGAGTCAGGCACCGTCTTCGTCAACTCGATCGTCAAGAGCGACCCGCGGATGCCGTTCGGCGGGGTCAAGCAGAGCGGGCTGGGGCGGGAGCTGTCGTGGCACGGGCTGCGCGAGTTCACGAACGTGCAGGGCGTGAATGTGTACCCGGCGTGATCTGGTACCGTGCTGGGTCGACCACTGCCGCGGGCGCCGACGGCGTGCTCATTCACCGCCGGAAGGACGATCTTGTCGTGGCATACCCGGTAACCTGCATTGCAGTGTGCCTCCTGTTCGCCGGAATGGGACGGGTTCGGGGTGCTTCGCTCTGGTCCCCGCTGTCGCTGAACGTCGGTGTCTGGGCGATGGTGTTCGTCAGCGGCCTGCTGTTCGGCGGACGGTTTTATCCGCTGTCCGAACGCGCCTTCGAGGCCTGGTTGACCTGGTTCGCGACTTCGAGTCTGATCTACCTGCTGTTCACTGCGTGCGGCGGGCCGCCGACCGGTGGGCAGAAGCGGATGATCCCCCTGCACTACACGCCGTTGCTGGTCCTGCTGCTCGCCTGGTTGGCCTACGATATCCGTTCTATCGGCCTGACGGGCCCTGCGCACTTCTTCTTCAACCTGCGCTTCGACGCCGCGCAGAACATCGGGTTCGCGCGACTCGGCCTGCTTGATCGTCTCTATCCATGGGCGTTTGCGCTGTTCGTGTTCGAACAGGTCAACGCCGGTGCCGGAAACCGCGTGCGCCGCAACCTGCTGTGGGCGGTGTTGCTCCTGTACGCCGTGGCGACCATGGCGAAGTTCGGGCTGCTCACCCCAGTGTTGGCTTGGGCGATCATCAAAGGGGTGCGGGGGACACTCCCGCGCCGCCGGCTGCTGCTGGCCGGACCGGTGCTCCTGGCGTTGATGGTGGCTTTCCAGTTCCTTCGCGACGTGAAGGGCGAGCCGTTCTCGCTGGTCAAGATCTTCGGCGTGTACACGTATTCGCCGCTGGTCGCTTTCGGCTACATGCGCGAGGCGCCGTTGGAGGCGCCGTTCGGAGCCCATGTCTTTCGCCTGGTCTACGTCCTCTATGACGCCATCCTGGGTGGTGGCGAACCGGTCAGTTCGCTGCAGCCGATGATCGCCGTGCCGTTCTGGACCAACGTGTACACGGTGATGCGACCGTTCTGGCTAGATTTCGGCATGGCGGGCGTCGCGGTGGGGGCGGCCGTCTTTGGGGTCCTCTTCGGGAGCCTGCACCGGCTAGCTCAAGCCGGCCGACAATGGGCGCTGATGAGCTACGCCGGGCTGGCCATCGTCCTGGTCGGGCAGTTCTTCGATGACCTCCTGTTCACGACGCTGGCCGGTCAGATGCAGTTCGTGATCGCCGTCGGTTTCCTGGCGGCGGTCTCCAGGCCCGTGACCGACGAATGCGGAAGGTGAAGAGGATGTTGGTCGTGTCCATAGCGCAGTCATCAACCCGGCAGGGGCGATACGCCGGCGCCACGAGGCGACCCGGATGGTCGGGTCGCCATCACGCGGTGTCCGAGGGGGCGATGCTACGGCACCCGACCGCATGGGCGCGGTACACAGCCGTCGCTAGATCTGCTCGACGCTCACCACCTCGGGAATCCGCGCCTTCAGGCGCGCCTCGACGCCCTGCTTCAGCGTCACCATGCTCATCGGGCACGAGCCGCACGCCCCGCGCATGCGCACCAGGACGACGCCTTCGTTGAAGTCGATGAACTCGATGTCGCCGCCGTCGGCCTGCAGGGTGGGCCGGATCTCGTCGAGCACCGCCAGGATCCTGTCCTTCATGTCCACGTCCTTGCTGGGGGTCGGGCCGCGACCGGCGCGGCCGTCCGCTACGCCCCCAAGCTAGATCGACCAGGGCGGAACTTCAACCTTGCCTGCGCGCTTGTCGGGCCGCCCGCGGTCCCCTACGATGCGTTGGACCGCCGGGGGGGTGGGCGGGCCTGCCCGGCGCGCCGGACCACCCTGGTCGAACGCGATGGAGCACCCGTGAGCGATCATCTTGCCGAGCAGCTCTTCTGCCTGAGGGAACTCGTCCTGGCGGCCGGGGGCCTGGCCCTCGAGAGCTACGGCCGCGTGGCGACGGTCGAAGCCAAGAGCGCGACCGAGATCGTGACCGACGTCGACCGCCGGATCGAGGACCTGCTGCTGGAGGGGCTGGCCCATGATTTTCCCGGGGACCACGTCGTGGCCGAGGAGTCGGGCCGGCGCGACGGCGCGCCGGGAGGGCGCACGTGGTACCTGGATCCCCTCGACGGGACGACGAACTACGCGCACGGCTATCCGTTCTTCGCCGTCTCGGCGGGGTGTGCGGGCCCCGAGGGACTGGAACTGGCGGCGGTCTTCGTGCCGTACCTGGACGAGTTGTACCTGGCCCACCTTGGCGGCGGGGCGGTGTTGGAACGGCCACGGCACGGCGAGAGTCGACCGCTGGAGCCGCGCCGCCCGGTGCCGCTGGAGCGCGCGCTGCTGGCCACCGGATTCCCCTACGTGCGCGACGGCGCGGTGGACCGGACGCTGGCCGCCGTCGGCGCCTTCCTGAAGGCACCCTGCCACGGCGTGCGGCGCGGCGGCAGCGCGGCCACGGACCTGGTGCACGTGGCGGCCGGCAGGCTCGATGGCTACTTCGAGTTGCGGCTGCGGCCGTGGGACACGGCCGCCGGCACCCTGGTCGCGCGCGAGGCCGGCGCCATCGTCACCGACCTGGCCGGCGTTGCGGTCGCGGTCCCGGATCTGGGCGTCGTGGCCGCCGCGCCGGGGCTGCACGCGATCATGCTGGACATGCTGGCCGCCACGGCCGGACGGGAGCCCGCATGAGCGCCCATGAACTGCTGATCCTGGCGACGACGTTCCCCGATCGCGAGACAGCCGACCGCGTCGTGGGGCTCCTGGTCGACGGCGGCCTGGCCGTGTGCGGGCAGGTCGGCGCCGACATCGTCTCGTTCTACCGCTGGGAGGGCGAACTCCGCCGCGCCGCGGAGGTGGCGGCCGTCCTCAAGGTGCTGCCGGACCGCTTCGACCTCTGCGTGGGCGAGTTGAAGCTGCAGCATCCCTACGACGTCCCCCAGATCGTGGCCTGGCCCTCGGCGTTCGTTTCACGCGACTACCTGGCCTGGGCGCAGGGAGCGGGCCGATGAACGACGCGGGCTGGCTGTCGCTGCTGCCGCCGGTGCTGGCCATCGGCCTGGCGCTCGTGACACGGCAGGTGCTGTTGTCGCTGCTGCTGGGCGTGTGGGCGGGGGCCTGGGTGCTGACCGGCAGCCCGGCCACGGCCTTCCTCCGCACGGGCGACCAGTTCCTCGTCGGTGCGCTGGCCGACCGCTCGCACGCGTCGATCGTCCTGTTCTCGACCATCCTCGGCGGCATGGTGGGGGTGCTGTCGCGCAGCGGCGCCACCGAGGGCATCGTCCACTGGCTGGGCCGTCGCGTGCGCGGCCGGCGCGGGGCCCAGGTGGCCACGGCGGCGATGGGCACGGTCATCTTCTTCGACGACTACGCCAACACGCTGCTGGTCGGCTCGACGATGCGCCCGCTGACCGATCGCCTGCGGATCTCCCGCGAGAAGCTCGCGTGGCTTGTCGACAGCACGGCGGCACCGGTGACGACCGTCGCCTTCATCTCGACCTGGGTCGGCTTCGAGGTCGGCCTGGTCCAGGAGGCGATGACACGCCTGGGGCAGGAGGGTGAGGCGTACACGTTCTTCCTGCGGACCATCCCCTACTCGTACTATCCGCTGTTGACGATCCTCCTGATCTACCTCGTGCCGCTGACCGGGCGGGACTGGGGACCGATGCTGCGGGCCGAGCGGCGCGCCCTGCGCACCGGCCAGGTGCTGCGACCCGGCGCGCGGCCGGCCTCGGACCAGCCGCTGCAGGGGGGCGGTCCCGACGGGGCGGCGCCGGCGCACCCGCTGCTGGCCGGGCTGCCCATCCTGGCCGTGCTGCTGGTCACGGCACTGGGCCTCTACGTCGACGGCCACGCCAAGGCCGTGGCCGGCGGCAACGCCACGCCGACGCTGCGCGAGGTGCTCAACCAGGCTGACAGTTTTTCCGTGCTGATGTGGGCCGCGCTCGGGGGCGCGGCGCTTGCGGTGGGCCTGCAGGTCGGCTCGCGGCGGCAGACGCTCAGCCAGGCGCTCGACGGCTTCGTCGAGGGCGCCAAGTCGATGCTGATCGCCGTCTGCATCCTGGTGCTCGCCTGGTCGCTCAGCGCGGTCTGCGACAAGCTGGGCACGGCGACGTTCCTGGTCGATGCCTGCCGCGACGTGCTGTCGGCGCGCATGCTGCCGCTGCTGACGTTCCTGATCGCGGCGGCCGTCAGCTTCGCCACCGGCACCAGCTGGGGGACGATGGCCATCCTGATGCCGCTGGTCTACCCGCTGGGCGCCCAGCTGCCCGTCGCCGCCGGCTTGGCGCCGGACGTCGCGCTGCACGTGCACCTGGCGGCCGTCAGCGCCGTACTGGCGGGGTCCGTCTTCGGCGATCACTGCTCGCCGGTTTCCGACACCACCATCATGTCCTCGCTGGCCACCGGCTCCGACCACGTCGACCACGTGCGCACACAGCTGCCCTACGCGTTGCTGGTGGCCGCGATCAGCGTGGTCTGCGGCTACCTGCCGGTCGGGCTGGGCTTGTCACCGTGGCTGTCCCTGCCGCTGGGCGCCGCCGTGCTGGTGGCTGTCTGGCGGGTCCTCGGGCGGCGCGTCGACGACGGCAGCGCGCCATGAGCGGCCTGGTCACGCTGCTGACGGATTTCGGCGCGGCCGACCCCTGGGTGGCCGAGCTGAAGGGCGCGCTGCACTCCAGCTGGGCGCGGTACCCGCAACCGGTGGCGCGCCCGGTGGTCACGGATCTCGGCCACGACCTGCCGCGCGGCGATGTCGCGGCCGCGGCCTGGTTCCTCGAACGGGTGGCCGGGACCTATCCGCCCGGGACGGTGCACCTGGCGGTCGTGGATCCGGGGGTCGGCTCGACAAGGCCGGCGATCGCCTGCGCGGCGCGCGGCCAGTGCTTCGTGGGGCCCGGCAACGGCCTGTTCTCGTTTCTGCGCAGCGAGCCGGGCCTGGTGGTCGTGCGCCTGGAGGAAGCCTGCGGGCGCGGACACCCTGCCAGCGGGCTGGTCAGCTCCACCTTCCACGGCCGCGACCTCTTCGCGCCCGCCGCGGCGCGCCTGGCGCTGGGCGAGCCCGCGGCGCTGCTGGGTCCGTCCGCCGATCCGGCCGCGCTGGGCAGCCTGGGCGCAGCGGCGCCAGGCCCGCGGCTGGTCTGGATCGACCGCTTCGGCAACGGCATCAGCAACCTGGCCGCCGGCAGCGGGGAAGCCGGCCGCCTGGCAGCCGGCGCGCGTCTGCTGGTGGCCGGCACGATCGTGCCGGGGCCTTTCACATGCTACGCGGAAGCGCCCGCCGGGCGACCCTTCTGGTACTGGGGCAGCGGGGGCACGCTGGAGATCGCCGTGCCCGGCGGCAGCGCCGCCCGGGAACTGGGACTGGCGCCGGGGCTGGCCCTCGCGGTGGCGGCTCCGTAACTTTGGGGGGCCGTGGGCCACCGAACCGTTCCCGCCTGGAGGAAACGATGAAGCGATTCCTGTTCCCGGTCCTGCCTGCCTTCGCGGTGGTCCTGCTCGCGTTCGGACTGGCCGGCTGTGGTGCGCAGAAGATGACATTCCTCTACCCGGACGAGCGCGTGGACATGGCGCTGTGGGGTTCGCGGACGCCAGCGCTGTACATCGACACGATCACGGACCTGCGGCCGGCCGTGCAGCGCCAGGGCCAGGGCCGCTTCCTCCGTCTCACGTTCCCCAAGGATACGTCGTGGGAGGCGCCGGTGACGCGCATCTACGCCGATGCCCTCGTGCAGGACCTCGAACAGACCGGGCTGGTCGAACTGGTGCCGCTGGCCTCGCAGGCGGACTACCTGCTGTCGGCGGACCTCCTCTCGTTCACCTGCGAACTGAAGCGGTCGGCGCTGTCGTATGTACTGACCGGGCTCATCGGCGGCGCCGCGGGCTTCGCGCTGGGTGACGACGCCTCGCACCGGGCCAAGCTGGCCGTGGCGACGGCTGCGGTCGGGATGATGGCGATCCCGGTGCCCACCGACCACCGCGCGGAGGCCGAGGTGAGGGTGACGCTGCGCGACCGCCGAGGGGAGATCGTCTGGCAACGGGCTTGCCTGGGCGAGGTGAGCGATCGCTCGCATATCACGCCCACCGCGCGCCCGGACCAGGAACTGGTCACCCGCAACCTGACGCGCGCGACCAAACGGGCGAACGCCTGTCTGTTCGGACAGCTACGCCAGTTCCTGCACGAGCAGGCCGAAGCGGCCCCGACCGCCGACTGACGGCCGGAGCCCGCTCGGTCGCGGACGGGGTCAAAGCAGCTCGGCGGCCAGGGAGGCCAGTTCGCTGCGCTCGCTCTTGGCCAGCGTGATGTGCCCGTGGATCGGCTGCTGCTTGAAGCGTTCGACCACATAGGTCAGGCCGTTCGACGACGCATCGAGATATGGGTTGTCGATCTGGTAGGCATCGCCCGTCAGGATCACCTTCGAATCCTCGCCGGCCCGGCTGACCACCGTCTTCACCTCGTGCGGTGTCAGGTTCTGTGCCTCGTCGATGACGATGAAGAGCTTCGGCAGGCTGCGCCCGCGGATGTAGGTGACGGCCTCGGCCTCGACGACGCCGGTGTCGTACAGGTACTGCACCTTGTCACCGGCGTGCTCGAGCTTCGGGTCGACCAGGAACTGCAGGTTGTCCGAGACGGGCTGCATCCAGCTGGTGAGCTTCTCGTCCTTGGTGCCCGGCAGGTAGCCGATGTCCTTGCCCAGCGGCATGATCGGCCGCGAGACCATGATGCGCCGGTAGCGCTTCTCCTCGGCCACCAATTGCAGGCCGACGGCCAGGGCCAGCAGCGTCTTGCCCGTGCCGGCCTGGCCCAGCATGGTGACCAGCCGGATGTCTTCCCGCATGAGCAGTTCCAGGGCGAACTGCTGCTGGAGATTGCGCGCGCCCAGGCCCCACGGACGGCTGTCTCCGTGCTGCAGCGGTTCGATCAGGCCGCTGTCGCCGCGGAAGATGCCGCGCGCGGTGTGCTTCGGGTTCGCGATCGACTTCAGCAGGACGCACTCGTTGGGGCACAGCGGCGTGTCGAGCCTGACGGGGCGGCCGGCGTAGAAGTCGTTGATGATCCCGTCCGGGACGACGTGCTCGCTCCAGCCCGTGTACAGCTCGTCGAAGTTGACGACGCGGTTGAGGAAGTCCTCGGCGCGGATACCCAGCGCATCGGCCTTGACCCTCGCGTTGATGTCCTTGGTGACGAAGGTGACGTGGGCGCCCGCCGCCTGCATGGCGACCGCCGCGGCCAGGATCCGGTTGTCCGGCTGGCTGCGGTCCATGCCCGTGGGGAGGTACTCGGTGAAACTGCTGACCAGGATCCGCAACGTGCCGCCGCCGGGTAACGGGACGCCCTCGCTCAGCGACTTCCCGTCGCGCAGCGCGTCGATGTCGCGGATCACCCGCCGCGCGTTGCGACCCTTCTCGTCGTTGCCCCGCTTGAAGCGGTCCAGTTCCTCCAGCACGTCGATCGTCAGGATGAGGTTGTGCTCCTCGAACGCGTGCAGGCTGTCGGCATCGTGGAGCAGGACGTTGGTGTCGAGCAGGAAACTGCGGCCGGCGGGGACGGGGATGCCGGCATCTTCCCGGCGTTGACCGTTGCGGACGTCCACGGGGTCCCTCCCTGGTCTGGTGCCGCGGCGCGGGGCGCCGCCTGGCTTCTCCTGGGGCCGCGCGCGCGACCCGTGACCATGGTAGCGCGCGGTTCGCGACTTGTCCCCTGTCGGTTGCCGATGCTAGAGTCGGCGTGAACCCGCCGCACCAGCCGAGGACAGTAGACCCATGAACCTGGCCCGACATCCTATTCGGCACCTGCTGCCGGGACTTGTCCCGATTCTGCTGGCGCTGCCCGTCGGCACCGTCCACGCGGCCCGGGCGGCCGCCCTTCCGGGCGCCCTTCCGGCTGCTGCGCCCCGCGATTCCGCGGCATCGCCGAGGTGGCCGCTGGACCTGCCCGCCCGCTGGCTGACGAGCAACTTCATGGAATACCGTGACGGCAGGTACCATGCCGGGGTCGACTTCAAGACGCGCGAGCGGGAGGGGTTCCCGGTTTTCGCCGTCGAGAACGGGTGGGTCGAGCGAGTACGCACGACGCCCGGCGGCTACGGCCGGGCGCTCTACCTACGCGGCGATTCCGGGCGCATCTACGTCTACGCGCACCTGGCCCGTTTCGACGACGCCGTCGAGAAGCAGGTGGCCGCGGAGCAGATGCGCACCGCGCAGTACCGGGTCGAACTGGAACCGCCGGTCGGCGCGCTCCGCGTGGAGCGGGGGCAGGCAGTGGGATTGACCGGACAGAGCGGGACCACCGGGCCCCACCTGCATTTCGAGGTGCGGGATGCCGGCAACCGCCCGCTGGACCCGCAGGTCGCCGGATTCGCCGTGCGCGACACCATCGCCCCGGTGATCCATCATGTGCGGGCGGTGGCCGCATCCGAGCGGACACGCCTGGCCGGCGGTGGTTCTTCGGCGCGACTGCCGACAGCCACCGGCGTTGCGATCGGGGATCTTCCGTTGTGTGTGTCGGGCCCAGTGGCCTTCAGCGCGCGTGTGGTGGACGCGAGCGACCCGGCTGGCCACCGGCTGGAGCCGGCGCGGCTTGAGTTGCGGCTGGACGGCCAGGTGGTCTGGCGCCGCGACAACACGACCTTCGACTTCGCAGAGAATGCCCAACAGCGGTTGGAATGGCTGGAACTCGGGCCGGTGCGCGAACAATGGCTGCACCGCGATCCGGCTGTGACGGTCGCCGGTCGCGAAGGGGAACGCTGGTACCTGGGTGCCGAAGGGACCGGACTGGCGCCCGGCCGCCACAGGCTCGAACTGCGGGCGAGTGACCGAGCCGGCAACCGGGCGGATGCAACGTGGGAGTTGGAGGTGCTCGCCGCCGCCGCCGAACCAGGTCCGGCTGTCGGCGGCTGGGAAGCCGAGGATGTCCATTTCTTGAGATCTGGCAAATTTATTGATGACATGGTCTTGGCGCCATTATTTGAAGTGATTCCGGAGGAAATGTCGGGGCTCGTTCGCCGGTTGGAGCCTGGGTTGGGGCTGCCGCTGCTGGCGCCGCTCAGCTTGGCCACGCTTCCGGGGGCCGAAATCGACTCGGTCCAGGTGTCGCAAGCGACCCGCCAGGGGCTGGCGCCGCTGGGGGCGACCGTCCGCTGGGCCGCCGGGTCGTGGCCGGTGGACGGGGATCTGGTGGTCGAGCTGCCGGCGGGCACCCTTCCCGACGAGCGCGACGGCCCGGAGGACCTGTGCTACTGGTGGGAGGGCGGTCGGTGGCAGCTGGCCGGCGCGCCGCTGGCGCCGGCAGTCAGGGGCGGCCCACGCCGTTTCGCGTTGGCGCGGCCGGGGACCTACGCGGCCATGGCGGACACCATGCCGCCGGCGATCGGTTCGGCAACGCTGCTGACCCGGCCGCACCGGGGCTACGGGGCGGCGGTGGCCGGCTTGACCCCGCCGCACTGGGAGATCTTGGCGGTGCCCGTGACCGACCTGGGCGCCGGCGTGGACCCGGCCTCGCTGAAGGCACGTTGGGACGGACATCCAGTTGTGGTGGAACCGGATCTGTTGCGCGACCGGCTTCTGGTGCCGGTCCCGGACGACGCCGTGGCCGGTCCCCATCGCCTGGAACTTGAGGTGGCGGACCGGGCAGGGTGGCGGGCGGTGGCCTCGGTTTCGGTCATCTGCGAGCAGAACCGCTGAGACGCCCGCGTGGCGGTTCGCCAGCAACGAGCTTAATGTGGCTCGAATCCGGCCGAACCCTTTTTGAAGATTGGACTTGAATGCGGTTGGCGGTGCTTTAGCCGCCGCCCGAGAGGAACGCCATGCGGATCGCCTTCGTGGCGCAGCCCATCGACCCCGTCCTGCCGCCCCGACAGAACTCGATCGGGCTGATTATCCGGCACACCGCGCTGCGCCTGGTCGACCGGCACCAGGTGACCGTCTTCGTCAACGGTCGGCTCAATGCGCGCACGGACCTGCCTGACGACGGCATCGACTACCGATTCGTGAGCGATTGGCCGGACACGCCGGTGCTGAACCTGCTCGGGAAGTACCCGAACTACGTGCCGCAGGACCGCATCGTGCGGTCGGGCCTGTATTACGGAGGGTTTGCGCGCGCGGTGGCGCGCCAGTTGCGAGGTGGCCGCTTCGACTGGGTCCATGTCCTGAACTTCAGCAATTTCCTGCCCACGTTCCGGCAGGCTGAGCCGCGCGCCAAGTACGCGCTGGAGATGCAGTGCGAATGGCTCACGCAGTTCCCGGCGCTCGATGTGCGCCGGAGGTTGCGCGGAGTGGACCTGGTGACCGGCTCGAGCGGGTATATCGCAGACCTGATCCGTCGGGCGCACCCGCAGGTCGAAGGGCACTGCGTGCCGCTGTACAACGGCTTTGAGCCCGAGCGGTTCACGGCCGCAGCCGGTTCCGGGCGCGGTGACCGGCTGCCGACGACCGTGATCTTCGTCGGGAGGCTGTCACCCGAGAAGGGGCTCCATACGCTGCTCGAGGCGATGGAACTGGTCTGCCGCCAGAGGCCGGATGCGCGGCTGGAGTTGGTGGGCCCACAGGCGACATTGCCGCTGGAGTACATCGTCGGCATCAGCGCGGATCCGCGGGTTCGGCAGCTCTCCGCCTACTACGACGGCACGGTCTGCAGCGACTACCAGGCCTACCTCCGGCAACGGGCAAGTGAGGGTGCCCTGGCCGGTCGCGTGACCTTCGTCGGTTCGGTGCCCCAGGCCGAACTACCGCGCCTGTATGCTGCCGCCGACGTATTGGCCAATCCCTCGTTCAGCGAGTCGTTCGGCATGAGCCTGGTCGAAGGCATGGCCACCGGTATGCCCGCGGTTGCGACCCGGATCGGAGGCATGCCCGAGATCGTGGTGCCGGGTGTCACCGGCTTCCTGCGGGAGGCGGGGGATGTCGAGGGCCTGGCAGCCGACCTTCTGGAGTGCCTGAGTTCGGCTGCGCGTCGCAATGAGCTGGGCGCGGCCGGGCGTGAACGGGCACTCGAGGTGTTCACGTGGGAGGCACGGGCGCGTCGGCTGGAGCGCCTGTTCGAGGGGCAACGCGACTGAACGGGGGCGGCCGCATGGCCGCCCAGGGAACAACCTGCGGCAGGACGCCCGCGCGGCGCCCAGCGAGGATCGGGAGATGCGACGAAACGGCCTGCAGGAATTCTGGGCCTACCGCGAATTGCTGTTCTTCATGGTCTGGCGCGACCTGAAGGTCCGCTACAAGCAGACCTTGCTGGGCGTGGCCTGGGCCGTGATCCAGCCGCTGGTCAGCACGCTGATCTTCTTCCTGTTCTTCGGGAAGATGGCGAAGATGCCGAGTGACGGCGTGCCCTATCCCGTGTTCGCGTACCTGGGCATGGCGGTCTGGACCTATTTCTCGGGCGCCGTCTCCTACGCTTCGAACAGCCTTGTCAACAACAGCCAGCTGTTGACGAAGGTCTGGTTCCCGCGGCTGATCATCCCCACGGCGGGAGTACTGAGCCTGCTGCCGGACTTCCTGATCGCGTCGGTGGTCGGAGTTGCGCTGATGTTCATCTACGGATTGACGCCAGCCTGGACCTTTCTGCTGTGGCCGCTGCTGGTGCCGGTGATGGTCGTCTTGGCGCTGGGGGCCAGCCTGATCCTGGCCACTCTCAATGTGCGTTACCGCGACGTGAAGTACGCCATCCCGTTCCTCCTGCAGATGTGGATGTTCCTGACGCCGATCATCTATCCGGTCAGCATCGTGCCGGAGAAATGGCGCGCGTTGCTGCTGCTGAATCCGATGGGAGGCGTTGTCGACGCCTTCCGGGCCACCGCGCTTGGCAACCGGCCGCTGGAGTGGGGCACCCTCGCCGCTGCACTGGGCTTGGGGCTGCTCGTGCTGTTGATCGGCCTGCGCTACTTCACTCGGGCCGAACGCGAGTTCGCGGACGTCATCTAGGAAAGAGGCCGGACCATGATCGCCGTGAGTGCGCACGACATCCGCAAGCAGTACCGCCTGGGCGAACTCAAGCAGGGTGATACCATGTTGCGCGAAGCCATCGTCGGCATGCTTCGCGGCCGCGGCCGTGGTCGGCAACTGGAGATCCTGCACGCGCTGGCGGGCGTGGATTTCGAGATCCACCAGGGAGAGGTCGTGGGCCTGATCGGTCGAAATGGCGCCGGCAAGAGCACGCTGCTCAAGGTGCTGTCGCGCATTACCTACCCCACCAGCGGTCACTTCACGACCAACGGGCGCCTTTCCGCCATGCTCGAGGTTGGTACCGGCTTCCACGAGGAACTGACCGGACGCGAGAACATCTTCATGAACGGCTCGATCATGGGAATGAAGAAGGCGGAGATCGCCGCCAAGATCGACCAGATCGTCGACTTCGCAGGTGTTCAGCGCTTCATCGATACGCCCATCAAGCGTTACAGCTCCGGCATGCGCCTGCGCCTTGGATTCGCGGTGGCGGCGCATCTGGATCCCGATATCCTCCTGGTCGACGAGGTGCTTGCCGTCGGCGATGCGGAGTTCCAGAAGAAGTGCCTCGATTCGATGGACGAGCTGCGCGGTGGTGGGCGCACGGTGATCTTCGTCTCCCACAACATGGCCGCGGTGGAGAATCTGTGCCGGCGCGTGATCTGGATCGACAAGGGTCGCGTCCACATGGACGGCCCGGCGGAAGAAGTTGTTCGGGCATACATGGGCACTTTCGCTTCGGCACAGGCGGGCGGCGCCGACCTGGCTGCCATCGGCTCGCGCGCGGGGTCCGGTCAGGCGCGCCTGACGGGCGCCGAGTTCCTCGATCGCCAGGGCCAAACCCTGAATTTCATCCGAAGCGGGGACGCGCTGACCGTGCGCGTGCGGACCGTCCTTCACGAGACGATTCCCGATCTGCACGTGGGTGTGGAGATCCGCAACGAGATGGGTCTGCTCCTGTCGATCAGCAACAACTGGATGACCGGTCCCAGCCTGGTGCGCGTACCGGCCGGCGACCACGCATTCGATCTCGATATCGAAGCACTGCACCTGATGCCTGGTCGCTACTACCTGACCCTCTGGCTCAAGGGACCCGACAGCCGGAACTACGATCTCCTGGAGAATTGCCTGGTCATGGATGTGGAGACGTCCGACTGGTACGGCACGGGTCGCGGCATCGACCCGCATTTCGGGCTGATCTTCATGCCCGCGCGCTGGCGTACCGGCGCGCTCTCCGGCGGGGACGCGTGACCGGCGGCCGGGTCCGGATGGCGGTCGCCGTGGCGGTCGAGGCTGCGGCGCGGTGGGTGTCCCGGCCCCTGCCCGTGGCCGATCTCGCTGCGCCCGCGCTGGTCCTGGCTCCCCACCAGGACGACGAGACGCTCGGTTGCGGCGGGTTGGTCGCGCTGAAGTGCGCTCGCGGCGTCGGGGTCGTCGTCGCCTTCCTGACCGATGGCCGTACTTCACACGCACGGTTCCTGGAGGCCGACGTTCTGGCGGGTCGGCGCCGCGAGGAAGCGATTGCCGCGTGCGGGACGATGGGCGTCCCGCGCGGTTCGGTCCACTTCCTGGGCTTTCGCGACGGTGAGTTGGCGATCGCTCTGGAGGCGGCCACCGAAAGCCTGGTGACACTGCTGCGCGATCACCCGGACCACGTCATCCTGGCCCCGTATGCGGGCGATACCACCTCCGATCACCGGGCCACTCTGGAGGCCGCTCTGCGGGCGGTTGCCGCGCTGGAACCGGGTCGCGAGCGGGTGTTGCTGGAGTATCCGGTCTGGTTCTGGCACCACTGGCCGTGGATCTGCCCGCCGGTCGGTCGCCGCCTGCACCGGCCCGCTGCGTTGCTGGCGGGGCTGCGCGCGGCTGCCAGCCGCATACGGCACCTGCGGTACCGCGTCGACATCGACGCGGTACTGTCGACCAAGAGACAGGCGCTGGACTGTCACGTGACCCAGATGCGGCGCCCGGATGACCGGCCGGACTGGCCAGTGCTGGCCGATGTGGCCGACGGCGAGTGGCTCGCATGTTTCTTCACGGGGCGCGAGCATCTTCGCCGCCGCGTTCTCCGGACCGGCAGCGGAGCGCGACCGTGAACGACAGCGGTCCCGCAGCCTGGCGTCGTGGCTTGGCGGCGTTCCGGCGACAGCTGCGGCCTGGCCGGTCGTGCCGGGTCGCCTCGGGTCCGGGGCGGGGGTTGCGCCTGGATCCGGGCACTGGAGATCCTGACACGGTCAGCGGAACCTACGAACTTCCCGTGCAAGAGGCGTTCGTGGATGCCCTGCGCCCGGGCGATGTCGTTCTGGACGTCGGGGCGAACATCGGATTCCTGACCGCGCTGGCTGGACGTCTGGTCGGTCCTGCAGGCCGGGTGATCGCCTTCGAGCCCGTGCCGGCCAATGCGAGGCTGGTGCGGCGCAATGCCGCGCTGAACCGGCAGGCGCACATCGACATCGTCGAATCCGCGGTCGGCGATCACGACGGCGCCGCAACGCTGGTCCTGGCGCGCCACGCCGGCGGTGCCGCGTTGGCCGACGCCGAACATCCGCCCGATGCGTGCGGCGAACTGCGTGTCGCCCTGGTGACCCTGGACGGCTGGCTGGGCGCCAACGCCGCCTGCCTGCCGGGTCCGGTGCGGTTGGTGAAGATCGACGTCGAGGGCGCCGAAGCGGCGGTTCTGAGCGGCGCAACCGCGCTCCTGACGCGCGAGAGACCGCTGGTTCTGCTCGAAGTCGATGCCGCGGACGTGGCTGCGGCGGAGGCGAAATACGAGAGATGCCGGGAGTTCCTGGTTCGCCTGGGCTACGGTGTCGAGCGACTGCCGTCCGCCTATCCGGGACTCAACTGGCAGGTGATCCACCTGTTGGCGCGCCCTGGCGGTGGCGGATCCGGGGAGGATTCCCCGTCGTGAATCAAGTTGCGACCAGGTCGGTCGATGTCTAGGCTGGGTCCCGGACCGAGGAGCCCACGACTGCCCGACGCTTCGCGCCGCGGCCACAGGCCGGGCCGGGGCATTTCGTGAGAGAAGGAACCGATGCCGAACATACTGGTGACCGGCGGCGCCGGCAATATCGCAAGCGCGCTGACCGTCAGACTGGCGGCGGATGCCGCCAACCACGTGGTCGTGGCGGACAACCTGCTGACGGGCAGCCTCAGGAAGGTGCCGAGCCACTTGCCGAACGTCCGCTTCGTCAAGTGCGACGTGAACCGGTGGGACGACATCGGGCCGCTCTTCTTCGTGCACAATTTCGACTTCGTGTTCCACTTCGCGGCCGTCGTCGGGGTGCAGCGCACGCTGGCCAACCCGTTGCTCGTGCTGGAGGACATCAAGGGCTTCGAGAACGTGCTGAAGCTGAGCAAGAACACGGGCGTCAAGCGGGTGTACTTCTCGTCATCGAGCGAGGTCTACGGCGAGCCGTTCGAAATCCCGCAGAACGAGAAGACGACTCCGCTCAACTCGCGACTGCCGTACGCGGTCGTGAAGAACGTGGGTGAAGCCTACCTGACGACCTTCCAGCGCGAATACGGACTGCCGTACACGATCTTCCGCTTCTTCAATACCTACGGGCCCAACCAGACCGAGGATTTCGTCTTGCCGCGCTTCGTGCGGCTGGCCATGCGCGGCGAGCCGCTGACCGTTTTCGGAGACGGCCAGCAGACGCGGACCTTCTGCTTCGTCGACGACACCGTGGGCGCCTGCCTGAGTGCCCATCACCGGGGAGCCTTCATCAACGACGTGGTGAACGTGGGGGGCGCCGAGGAGATCACGATCAGGGCGCTGGCGGAACTGGTCATCGAGGTCTGTACCTCCGGATCTGAGTTGAAGTTCCTGCCCCCCCTGTCCGAGGGCGATATGACCCGGCGTTGCCCGGATGTCACGAAGATGTTGACGCTTCTGGATCGGCCGCCGATTACCCTCCGGGAGGGCATCGCGAAACTGCGCGATCACTACGCCGCTGGGCACTGAGGCCTTCCGGCGGCCCACCCCCTGCTTCCAACGCCCGCGGCCGCCGTTGTGACCGCGGGCGATTCCTGTTATCTTCGCCGCCCAGTCGTCGCCCGCGCGTGCCGGCGAAGCGACGTCCCGAAGACCCCGCGCCGCGGCGGACCGCGGAAGGCTGGCCATGGCGACCGAGACGTTCGTCCATCTGCATAACCACTCTGACTACTCGCTGCTGGACGGCGCCCAGAAGACCGGCGACATGGCCAAGCGGGCGGCCAGGTACGAGCAGCCCGCCCTGGCTTTGACCGACCACGGCAACATGTTCGGAGCGGTGGAATTCTACCTCGCGTGCCGCAAGCAGGGCATCAAGCCGATCATCGGCATGGAGGCTTACGTCGCCGGCGACCGGCACAACCGCACCGCCGAACGCGAGAACAAGAGCTTCCACATGGTGCTTCTGGCGCGCAACGGGACGGGTTACCGCAACCTGGTCCAGTTGGCCTCGGCCGCCTACCTCGAGGGTTTCTACTATCGCCCGCGCATCGACCGCGAGATCCTGTCCCGGCACGCCGATGGGTTGATCGGACTGTCGGCGTGCATGAGCGGCGAACCCAATTTTCATCTGCGCTCGGGCAACGTCGCGGCGGCGGTTGAGGCCGCCGCGACCTATCGCGACATCCTCGGTCGCGACCACTACTACCTCGAGATCCAGAACCACGGGCTGCCCGAGGAAGAGCGCATCCGCCAGCTCATGCCGGAGGTGGCGCGGCAGACCGGCTGCCCCATCGTGGCGACCAACGACTGCCACTTCCTGGACCGGGAGCACCACGAGGCGCACGACATCCTCATGGCCCTGCAGACGGGCAAGACGCTGAACGACCCCTCGCGCTGGCGCAGCAACACGCCCGAGGTGTACTTCAAGTCATCCGAGGAGATGCGGACGCTGTTCCGCGACTGGCCCGAGGCGGTGGCCAACACCCTGCGCGTTGCCGACCAGGTGGATTTCGAGCTGGAACTGGGGAAGCTGCTGCTGCCGGCGTTCCCGTTGCCGGGTGGCTTCGCGACCGCCGACGACTTCCTGGCGCACCTGGCGCGCGAGGGCCTGGCCCGGCGCTATGGCACCGTCACACCCGAGCTGCAGCAGCGCCTGGACTACGAGCTGGGTGTCATCCGCCAGACCGGCTACGCGGGCTATTTCCTGATCGTCTGGGACTTCATCGACGCCGCGCGCCGCATGAACGTGCCGGTGGGCCCGGGCCGCGGCTCGGCGGCCGGCAGCCTGGTCTGCTACAGCATCGCCATTACGGACGTCGACCCGATCCGCCACCAATTGCTGTTTGAGCGCTTCCTGAACCCGGAGCGCATCTCGATGCCCGACATCGACGTGGACTTCTGCTTCGAGGGGCGCGGCCGGGTCATCGAGTACGTGGCGCGCAAGTACGGTCGCGAGAACGTCTCGCAGATCATCACCTTCGGGACGATGGCGGCGCGGGCGGTGCTCAAGGATGTCGCCCGCGTATTGGAGTTCCCGTTCGCCGAGAGCGATCGCATCAGCAAACTGGTTCCCGAGGAGCTGGGCATCACGCTGCAGAAGGCGATCGACGAGGCGCCCGGCCTCAAGGAGGTGGCGCAGGAGTCTCCCGAGCACGCCAAGCTCCTGCGCAATGCGCTGGTGCTGGAGGGTTTCAACCGCAACACGGGGATCCACGCCGCGGGTGTGCTGATCACGCCGTCGCCGCTGGTCGAGCACGCGCCGCTCTATCGCAATACCAAGGGCGACATCACCGTCCAGTACGACATGAAGATGAGCGAGGCCCTGGGCCTGCTCAAGATGGACTTCCTTGGACTGCGCACGCTCACGGTGATCGACAAGGCGCTGGACCTGATTGCCGAGACCACGGGCCGGCGCCTGACCGCGCCGGAGATCCCGACCGAGGATCCGGCGACCTTCAAGCTGCTGCAGGAGGGGCGTACCGTCGGCATCTTCCAGCTCGAGAGCAGTGGCATGCAGGAACTGGTGCGCAAGATGGCGCCCACCGGCTGGGACGACATCACCGCCATCTGCGCCCTGTACCGGCCCGGGCCGCTGGGCGCGGACATGGACAAGGCCTACGTCGAGCGCAAGCACGGCCGGCAGCGGGTGCAGTACAAGGATCCGGTGCTGGAACCGATCCTGCGCGACACGTATGGCGTGATCCTCTACCAGGAACAGGTGATGCAGATCGCCGCGGTGATGGGCGGCTTCACCATGGGCGAGGCCGATACGCTACGCAAGGCCATGGGCAAGAAGAACGCCGACATGATGGCGGCCCTGAAGGTGAAGTTCATCGAGGGCGCCCGGGCGCGCCGGCACAACGAGCGCATCGCCACCGAAATCTACGAGGAGATGGAGTTCTTCGCCGAGTACGGCTTCAACAAGAGCCACTCCGCAGCCTATGCGCTGCTGTCGATCCAGACCGCCTGGCTGAAGGCGCATCACCCGGCCGAATTCATGGCTGCGACGATGACCACCGAGATGCGCAAGAGCGAGCGCATCACGCAGCTGATCGACGAGTGCAAGGCGCTGGGCCTGCGCATCGTGCCGCCGGACATCAACCGTCCGCGCCCGGAATTCGGCGTGCGCGACGGGCAGGTCGTGTTCGGCCTGGGTGCCGTGCGCGGCGTCGGCGCTGCGGCCATCGAGGTGATTGCCGCCTGCCGTGAACAGCTGGGACGCGACTTCACCGACCTGTTCGATCTCTGCGAACACGTCGATCTCCAGAAGGTCAACCGCAAGGTGCTCGAAGGCCTGATCAACGCCGGGGCCATGGACCTGCTCCCGGGGCATCGCCGCCAGCTGCTGATGTGCCTGGACCGCGCGCTGGTCTACGGCCAGAAGGCGGCGCGCGACCGCGCCGGCGGGCAGGCCTCGCTATTCGGCGGATTGGCCACACCGCAGTTGCGGCCGACGCTGCCGGAGTGCGTGCCGTTCGACCCGCTGGTGCTGCTGGGACGCGAGCGCGAAGCCGTCGGCTTCTTCCTCTCCGGTCACCCATTCCACGAGTACCGCGAGCTGATGGCCGGGCTTCCGTGCGGATCGTCGGCCGGCGCGGTGAAGGCGGGGGACGGCGCCTGGGTGGACCTGGTCGGCATCATCACCTCGCACACGACGCATCGGGATCGGCACAAGCGCGTCTACGCGCGCGCCCACTTCGAGGACAAGGCCGGCACGATCGGCCTGGTGATCTACGCGAGCATTTACGAGCAGGTGAAGGCGCTGATCGGCTCGGACTCGATCCTGGCCGTGGGTGGACGCGTGCAGATGCGCAGCGACGGACTTCGCGAGGTGGTGGTGGACCGCCTGACGCGCATCGACGAGGTGCTGGGCACCTGGGTTCAGGACATCTACCTGCAGATCGATCTCGAGGTGGCCGGTCGGGCCGGGCTGGAGGGGCTCGGGACGCTGCTGGCGGACTGCGCTCGTCCTGCAGCGCTGAGGCCATTGCTGGTCGCCGATCCGGACCTGGACAAGCCGGAGGCGGTGGCGGCCGGGGCCGTCGCCGGCGGCACTCCGGCGGGCGGTGGCGAGGGGGTGGAGCCCGAGAGCGCAGCGGGTCCGGGCGGAGTGGGTCCGATCGGGGATCCGGAACTCTCCCGCCCGGAGGTTCTGGCCCGCCCGGTGCCGCTGGTCGTGGCGGTCGAGCGCGAGGGCAAGCCCTGGCTTCTGCGTTCAGAGGGCCGCAACCTGGCCCTGAACCTGGATACCCTGCGGCGTCTGCGGCAGGTGTCCGGCCTGGTGGAACTGCGTCTGCGGGTTGCACTTCCGGCTGCCGTGGAGCGGAAACAGCGCTTCAGCCGGGCCTGACCCGGGAACCTGCCCTCCCGACCGCGGCAACCCAGCGGGTCCTTGACAGCGCCGGGGCAGGGTGCCTAAATCTCGTTCCGACCGGCTGATTTCGGTAACTCCGGAACAGCCGGTTCAGTATGCTGGCGGGCGCGCAGGGCGCGGGCCGACGGAAGGCAGGGGATGGACTGGAAGAAGAAATCGATCTGGCTGGATTTCGAACTGCCCATCGTCGAGCTCGAGGAGCGCATCCAGACGCTCCAGGACTCGGCGGCGGTGCGCGGCATGGACGTCGACGACGAGGTCGAGCGCCTGCGCCAGAAGGCCAGCCGCCTGGGCAAGGAGATCTTCGCCAAGCTGGAGCCTTGGCAGCGCGTGCAACTGGCCCGCCATCCGCGCCGCCCGACGACCAACGACTACATCCACCACCTGTTCCCCGACTACATCGAGTTGCATGGCGACCGGATGTTCCGCGACGACGAGGCGATCGTGGGCGGCCTGGCTTCGCTGGGTGAACGGAAGATCATGGTGATCGGCCACCAGAAGGGCCGCGACACCAAGAGCAACATCCGGCGCAACTTCGGCATGGCCCATCCCGAAGGCTACCGGAAGGCGCTGCGCCTGATGGAAATGGCGGCCCGTTTCCAGCGGCCGGTGATCACGTTGATCGACACGCCGGGTGCCTACCCGGGCCTGGGCGCCGAGGAACGGGGCCAGGCCGAGGCCATTGCCCGCAACCTGCGCGAGATGTCCGACCTGCCGGTGCCCATCGTCTGCCTGGTGACCGGCGAGGGCGGCTCCGGCGGAGCGCTGGCCCTGGGCGTCGGCGACCGCGTCTACATGCTGGAGAACTCGATCTACTCGGTGATCAGCCCCGAGGGCTGCGCGGCCATTCTCTGGCGCGATCCGGCCAAGAGCAAGGAAGCCGCCAAGGCGATGAAGCTGACCGCGGTCGACGCGTTGGAGTTGGGGGTTATCGACGGCGTCATCGCCGAGCCGATCGGCGGTGCACACCGCGACCACAAGGCGATCGCCATGTCCGTCAAAGCCACCATCCTCGACGCGCTGGCCGAACTGGAGCCGTTGCCGGTCGCCGAACTGCTGGAGCGCCGCCTGCGCAAGTTCCTGGGCATGGGCGTGTGGGAGGAAGCGGGCGGCGACTGACGCGGCCTGCGCGAGCAGGCCGGTCAGGCCTGAGGGACAGGCGCCGGCCCGGCGGCTCTCGCCGAATCACCCATCATCATCCCGCGGCGCACCGGCCTGGGGTCGGGCGCCCGGCCCTTGACACGGGCCGCACCTCCGGGTACCATGACTCTTGCCAACCGCTTCGAAAATCCGCATGCCGCTCCGGCCGGCCTCGGGGACCTTGCCCTGGACCGGCCCGTTTTGTTGCCCGTCGCGCACGGCGGGCCGAGCCCGCCGAAAGGCACGGAAGTGACCTGTTTGCAGGCGGCAGCGATCGTACTATGATGCCGCGAAGCTGCGCGCGCCGCTGTGCGGCGGCGCCAGCCAGCGACGTCTGACCGAATACCCTGACCGAGCGCCCTGACGGCATTACGGAGGCCCGACACCATGCTCGACCCCAAGCTGCTGGAGATCCTGGCTTGCCCATTGTGTCGCCACCCTGTGGTGCCGGATGCGACCCACGCTTGGCTTGACTGCCGGGTTTGTGCGGTGCGGTACCGCGTCGAGGACGGCATCCCGGTGATGCTGCCGGACGAGGCCCAGCCGATTCCCGCCGCGAGCGGGGACGGGAAATAGCCGCGTGTGCCTGTTCACGCATTTCGCGGCCGGGGCGCTGGCTGGAGGGTTGACCGGGTCGGTGGGGCTGGGAGCCCTGGCCGGACTGGCCTCGCATGCCGTGCTCGATATGCTGCCGCATTATGATCATCCGGACTGGCGGCTGGAGCTGGGCGGCGGCCTTGCCGCCCTGGCAGTGCTGCTGGGGATGCCTTTCGCGAGCTGGGCCGCCGTCGTCGGGGGGATTGCCGGTATGCTGCCAGACCTCGAGAACCTCTTCCAGAAGCTGGGCAAATTGAGCCGCGAGCAGTTCGTCTATCCGACGCACACGGGGTTGCTCAAGCACGGGCGTCCCCTCGGGCCGGGGAACCTGGCGGTTCAGGCCGTGATCTTCATCGCCTGTATGGCGCTGCTGGGGCTGGCGAAGCCGGGAGCAGCGCGCGCCCAGGCAGCGCCCGCAGGCGTGCAGCACGCGCCGGCGGCGGTGATGGGCGAACCCGTGGTGCGCGTGGTCGCCCAGGCGGCCGACTTCACGGTGATCCGCGTGGACTTCCCGGTGGTCAGCGCGCCCGCCGATTGGCAGGCGTTGACCTGGGAAGCGATCGACTTCGCGCGCCCGCCGGCGATCGACGACCTGGATGACGGCATCGGCGGACGGTATCTGCCGCTGCCACCTCGCCTGGAACTCTCGGTGGCGGTGCCGACGCGCGCGCTGCCCCGGCTGACAGTGACGGACGTGCGGTGGTGGCGCGAGCCGGACGGCGCGCTCGAGCCCGGTGCCCTGGCCCGTGTCCACACGCCGGCGGTGTACCGCGGCGTGCCGCTGGCAGGTTGCGAAGTGGAACTGGCGGTCGGCGGCGGCGTGCCCGCCTCGGTCGTGCTCGAGCTGAGGCATCCGTCCACCGCGCCCTACGCGGCGCAGGTCGCAGCCGCGGTCGGCGCGGTGCAGACCCTGGCTGAACCCGTTCCCGCCGGCGTCCTCAACGTCGACCTCTATGTCGCCCTGCGAAGGGGCTCACTCGAACTGGCGCCCGACCGTGCGGCGGCCAAAGCCGAACCTTTCGACCCGTTCGCCGCCACCTCGCGCTGGGTGAAACTGGCGGTGCCGGCGACCGGTCTGTACCGCCTGACCGGGCAGCAGTTGCTGGGATTCGGCGTGCCGGTGGGCGATGTGGATCCGACCAAGCTGCGGCTGTACCGCGGCGGGGGGCTGGCCCTGGAACTGGATCCGGAGTATCCGGACTCGCTGCAGGCCGATCGCATCGGCCTCAACGAAGTGGCGATCGAGGTGCGCGATGGGGGCGACGGCGAGTGGAATCTCGACGATGAGATCCGCTTCTACGGCGTCGGCACCAGCGACTGGCTGGATCGCTTCACGCCGGGAGCGCTGCCGCTCGAGCACTACGATCACCCCTACGCCTCCGAAGCCACGTACTGGCTGACCTGGGCCGGCGACGCGACCCCGACGCCGCTGCCCGGGCCACCCCGCCGCGCCGTTGCCGTCAATGCGCCCGCGCTGGGAGGCCAGGTTGTCGACACGGCGCGCCTGCGCGTGCATGTCGAACAGCAGTACGTCGATTCACCGGGAGTGGTTGTCGACAACTGGACCTGGGACACGTCGATCACCAGCTCGCGCACGGATAATTTCAACCTGCGGACACCGGTCGGCGGCTCCTCGGCTCGGTTCGTCGCCGATGTGCGCGGCATCTACGACGTCGCCTCGTCGTTCGTGTTCACCGCGAAAGCCTGGCTGAACTCGGACACGGCGCAGGCCGATTCGACGGTCTTCGGCTACAGCGACCAGCAGGACAGCCTCCGGGTCCGGGTCTTCGGTGAGTCGTCGGCGATCCGGGGCGGCTCCAACACGTTCACGGTGGCGAACGTCTCGAGATCGACGGGTACGCGCAAGCCCCTGGCACTGGACAGCGTGGATGTCCTCTACTGGACGGCCCTGACCTTGGATCCCGCGTTCGGTCAGTTCGATTTCGCGCACTGGGGCGAGCAGGTGCCGGCGCCGGCCACGGCGACCGACCTGCGGTTGGCGTTGCCGGCCGGCATCCAGGCGGTGGTCTGGGACGTGACCCGGCCGGACTCGGCGCTGGTCCTGACCGGGACCGTGGGTGCGAGCCAGGTGACGTTCGGCCTGGTGCGCCAACCCGGTGAGGACCGGCACTTCGTGGCTGCGGACGTGGGCGACCTGCTGGCCGTGGCTTCAGGCTCACGCGTGCTGCCGGTTTCGCTTCTGGATGACGACGCCGAGGTGGACTATGTCGTGGTCGCGGCAGCGGCGTTCGGCTCCGCGGCCGAGGACCTCGCCGCCCACCGTTCGACGCGCCTGGCTGGCGTGGCCTCGCCGCGGGCGCGCGCGGTGTCGGCCGAGTCGGTGTACGACAACTTCTCCGGCGGCCAGAAGGACCCGCTCGCCATCCGCAACTTCCTGCGTCGCCTCTACGACCAGGGCGGCCAGCGGCTTCGCTATGCCTGCCTGCTGGGCAAAGCGAGCCGCGACTATCGCAACTACCGCGGGCGGGTGCCGTTCGTCGAGATCTACGATCTGCTGCCGACGGTGCTGCGGCACCATTTCCCGAATTTCGCGGTGCCCGAATCGAGAATCGTGCCCTTCGCGTCGGACGACGCATTCGGTTCCTTCGATTCGCCGCCGCCGCTGGTATTGCCCGGCTGGTCCACCGATCTGGACCTGCCGGACGTCGCCTGCGGGCGGCTGCCGGCGATGACCGTACAGCAGGCACAGGAACTGGTCGACCGCGTCATCGCCTATGACAACGAGCCCGCGCCCGGCCCGTGGCGCAACACGGTGCTGCTGACCTCCGACGACGGCTACCGGCCCAGCACCGGCCAGGTGCCGCAGTCGAGCGAGGACTTGCACATGCGGGAGGCGGAGTACCTGGCCGGCAGCCTGCTGCCGCCGAGTCTCGACGTGAGGAAGGTCTACGCCGTCGACTACCCGTTCCCGCCGTCGTCCCAGGTGAAACCGGCCTGCCGGGCGGCGATCAACGCCGGACTCAACGCGGGCACCACGGTCTTCTACTACGTCGGGCACGGGGCGGAGGACAACCTGGCGGACGAGCAGATCTTCCGCACCTCCGACATTGCCAACCTCGGCAACGGCGGCCGTCGGCCGTTGTTCGTGGCTTTCAGCTGCGATGTCGGCGTTTTCGACAGTCCCTCCCGCATCTCGATGGCGGAGGAGTTCGTGGTCGCCGGTTCGGGCGGGGCCATCGGCGCGATCTGCGCCAGCCAGGTGAGTTGGAGCCGGGAGAACGACGCCATCACCAACGCCTTCGTCCAGGGCCTTTTCCCGCTCCGGCACGTGGTGCTCGATCGGACCGTTGGCGAAGCGCTACGGCTGGGCAAGGCCCAGATGGGCAATCCCCTGAGACGCGCCAACAGCCAGCGGTACAACCTGATGGGGGATCCGGGACTGCGGCTGGCGCAACCGATCGGGGATCTGACCCTGGCCGAGAGCAGTGTCGACACCTTGCGCGCGGGCGCGAGGCAGACCGTGGTGCTCGGCGGACCCGGCAAGGCTCTCATCGGCGCCGGGGATCCGTACCGGCTCCTGGTCCAGGACAGCAGCGTGCCGAAGACGTACACGACGTCGATCGTCGGCAACCCTCCCGTCATCAACACGGAGACGTGGCTCGAGGCCGGCGCGCCGATCTTCGACGGCCAGGGCACCCTCGGTGGCGGCGACCACGCGATCCCGTTCAAGGTGCCCTCGCAGATCCGCTATGGGGAGCTTGGGCGTGTGCGGCTGCTGGTCGAAGCGGCCGACGGCGATCACGTCGCCGTGGAGTCGCTGCCGGCGATGCGCGGCGCCACCGGCGCGGTGGACGACGTGCGGGGGCCGGCGATCCAACTGGCCTTTCCTGAAGGGCGGTTCCGCGTGAGGCCGGGCGACGAGTTGACCGCGACCCTCATCGACACGAGCGGCATCGCCATCCTGGGTACCAGCCCGGGCAACTCGCTGCTGCTCGAACTGGACGATACCGGCCGGATGACCAACGTCACGCCCTCGTTCGTCTTTGACCCCGACAGCTACACGCGCGGCTCGGTGGTCTTCCCGCTGCCGGCCGACCTTGCGGCAGGGTCCCACCGGGCAGCGCTGCATGCCAGCGATGCGCTGGGCAACGTGGGCTCGGATACCCTCAGCTTCCTGATCGTTCCCGCGAGCGTCGCGGGGATCGAGGACGTCACGCTTTTCCCTAACCCGACGCCGGGCCCGTGCCGACTCCTGTTCGAACTGAGCGACCCGATGGCGGTGCAGTGGGACATCTACACGCTTGCCGGCAACCGGCTGCGGACGCTGCGCGAGGAGTTCAGCGAGGCGGGTCCCCGTATCCTGGAATGGGACGGGCGCGACCACCGCGGCGACGAGATCGCCAATGGCACCTATCTGTACGTCCTGCGGGGCACGGGCGCCTCGGAGGACGGGCGCGAGATCACGAAGACGGGCAAGCTGGTCATCATGCGCTGATGGCCGACCGGGGACGGGGCATGGGCTTCGGCGCCGGGAACACCACTGGAGGTAGGACGGACATGAAGAGGACTCTGCTGACGGTCGCCCTGGCGGCGGCCCTGACCACGGGTATCTGCGGCGCGGCCCTGGCCGGCTCCGGCGCGGGCGCCATCAACCTCAGCTTCCCGGTCGGGGCGCGCTACAATGCCCTGGGCGAGGCCGGCACGGCCCTGTCGCAGGACGTCACCGCGCAGTGGTGGAACCCGGGCGGTCTGGGCTTCCTGCCGCAGAGGGACGAGCCGCACGACCTGCACATCATGCAGTCGAGCCTGGCCGAAGGCCTGGCCGACGACATCGGACTGTACTGGGGCGGGTACGCCGCCCCGATGGGCGACCGGGGCGCCATCGGCTTCTCGCTCAACTTCCTGGACATGGGTGAGCAGCAGGGCACCGACGAGAGCGGCAACGAGACGGGTGTCTTCCGCTCGTACATGTTCGCCTTTGGGGCGTCTTATGGCGTTCTCGTGACGCCGAACGTGGGCGTCGGCCTGGGCGTGAAGTACTTCCGTGACAAGTTGGCCGAGGATAACATCATCAAGGACACGCAGGGTGGCGGCAGCGGCGACAGCTTCGGAGTGGACCTAGGCGTGCTGACAAAGGTGCCGACGTTCCAATTCGCGGAGATCCCGGTTGTCGGCCACCTGCTCTGGAAGTGGCCGGCCAAGATCCCGGTTGTCGGCAAGTATTGGCCGATGAACTGGATCGACGTCGACGGAGCGAATTTCGCGCTGGCGCTGGCCAATTTGGGGCCTGATATCAAGCACGTGGACGCTGATCAGAGCGATCCCATGCCGCGCAAGGCTACGATCGGCTTCGCCGGCAGCCTGTACCACAGCGAGTACATGGGCCTGCTGCTGGTCGCCGACTACCTCGTGCCGCTCTACAAGTGGAAGGACGACGACTACGGCTTCGGCCTGGAGTCCTCGCAGGAGGAATTCGGGTTCGGTGCCGAGTGGAACTACCTGCGCTCGCTGTTCGTGCGGATCGGCTACAAGAGCGCGGCCTATGGCGATATCAAGGACACGACGTTCGGCTTCGGCGTGGACCTGGCGCGCTGGGTCGACCAGCCGCTCACGTTCGATTTCGCGAAGGTGCCGCAGGCCGAGGGCCTACCCAATGTTACGCGGTTGTCGCTGGCCTACCGCTTCTAGGCGGGCCGGCGCCTGAACGTCCGACCAACCCCTGAGCGAGGAGAGTGGCGTTGCCGCTCACATCCGAATCCCGCCGGTCGCGGCCCTGGTGCCGCGGCCGGGCGGCCCTGCCGGTGATCCTGTTGGCGATCCTCCTGGTACCCGGCGCCGCGCTCGCGCAGCGCTACGAGCGCTTGCCCGTGCAGAAGCTGGACGAGCGCCGCCTGCTCGATCTGCCGGGTGGGCGCGCGCGCCTGGATGCGGAACTGAGGCGCCAGGGGGAGTCCGTCCGCCGGTGGCAGGCCGTGCACGAACTGGTGGGCAGTCGTCATGTCTCGGCGAAGTCGCAGCGTCTGCTGGCCGCGCGGGGCCTGGGTGCGGCGAAGCTGGCTCCCGGAGGCAACCCGGACAAGGTGCTCGACGGTGTCGACACGTTGCGCGTGTTGTTGGTGCGCATCGCCTTCGACGGCAACCGGGCACCGGACCTGACCACGGTGCCGGTCGGCGGCGGCTTCACGCTGGAGCCGCTGGCGAACCCGGGCCCGCTCGCGGTGGACCCGCCGCCGCACGACAAGCACTACTTCCGCTCGCATCTGCAGGGCCTGTCGGAGTACTACCGGTTCATGTCGGGCGGGCGCCTGCACATCGAGGGCCGCGTGCTGCCCGAAGGTGACGAGGATGCATACCTGGTGCGCGACGTGGCCGACTACGGCCCGGGCGCGGGCGGCTTCTGGTCGCTGACCGGCCTCGAGTCGCTGGTGCGTGAGATGATCACGGCCGCCGACGAGGGCACGCAGGCCGACGGCTCGGCCAACCTGGCCGACTATGACGACGACGATCCGTTCACCTACATCATCTTCGTGCACGCGGGCAGCGACTGGCAGAGCGACGTCAACGGCGACTCGCCGAACGACGTGCCGACGTTCTTCGTCAATCTGGGCGAGCCGCAGGCGCTGACCAGCCTGGACAGCGACGGCGGCGGCCTGGGCGCGCTGACCGAATGCTCGGTCATCCCCGAGACCACCAACCAGGACGGCAACGCCGGCAGCATCGCCGCGGCGTTCTATCACGAGTTCGGCCACGCGCTGGGCCTGGTCGACGTCTACGACAGCTACCGGGGGCTGCCGTCGGTGGGCATCTGGGACCTGATGGATTCGGGCACCAACCTGTCGGCGACGCTGGGCGACATCACCGACGAGGGCGACACCGTGTACGTGGCGGCCGGCGGCGTGCTGCCGCCTTCGCTCTCGGCCTGGGACAAGTGGTTCCTTGGCTGGCTGGAGACGCAGGAGATCGACGGCTCGCGCGCCGAGTACCGCCTGCCGGCGGTCGGCGTCCCGCGCGGCGACTACGCGCAGTGGCAGGCGAACGGCTACGGGGCTTTCAGCCTGGACGATCCCCAGGCCTGGCGGGGCGGCCTGTCGCCGCGCGAGTGGTTCCTCGTCGAGAACCGCTGGGTGCCTTTCATTACAGAGGATTTCAGTGAGCCGCTTCCCTACTCCGGTTTTGCATTTGAACGCGACGACAGCACAGGAGTCATCCTCTATCTGGCTGGAAAGCTCGTCGGGACCGAGGACCAGTGGGAGAACAGCGGCTTCTACGACTACTTCCTGCCGGCCGGCGGGGCGCTGGTCTGGCATGTGAACGCCGACCGCATCGAGGCGGGCCTGGCCGACAACACGATCAACATCGACGGCAACGGGCTCAAGCTGGTCGAGGCGGACGGGATCCAGGACATCGGCGTGCTCGATGCCTACGTGCTCGGCTGGTACGGCTCCTGGCGCGACCCGTTTGGCGGGCGTGACCTCGATGGCAACGAGGCGGGCTTTTCCGAGCTGCTGGCCGACGGCTTCCCGAACACGCGGATGTTCGACCGTTCGTGGTCGCACCTGTCTCTGACGGGCATCGGGCCGCGCGTGGCGCGGACCGCGGCCGTGATGAGGTTCTCGGCCTCGCTCGGGCCGGTGCCGGCCGGGCTGCCGTGGGAGATCACGGCCGAGGACGAGGCCACCGCCGCGCCGGCCGGCGGCCGGGCCGGGCCGCGGGCCATCGACGTGTCGACGCTCACGCCGCTGCGGGTGGGCACGCAGCGGCTGCTGCTGTTCGCCGATGCTCCCGGCGCGAACCACGGGGACGGCGCCTTCGACGGTTCCCTGTATGCCGTGACCGGGGACGGGCGCGAGTACTGGACCCGCATCGCGGGCCGCCCCGAAGGCGCGGTGTTGGCCCTCGGCGACCGCGTGGCGGGATCGCCGCTGCTTCTGGAATCGGGGCCGAACACGGACATCTACGTGGCCCTGCGCGGTGGCGGCGTGCGCGCCGCGCGTGTGGGCGGGCTGGGATTGACGATGCGGTGGACGTCGACACCGGCGGACACCCTGGTGGGTGGGCCGCTGCCGGTGCGTGACAGCGAGGGCGTCACGCGGCTGGCGCTGCTGGCGCCGCCGGATCGCCTGTACCTGCTGGCGACCGCCGACGGCGCGGCGTCCGCGCCGCTGATGCTGGTCGACGGGCTGGGTGAGTCCGAGGCGGTCGCCGGCGCGCGGCTGCTGCCGGGTTCCGACGGCCGGGCCGACCAGGTCTGCGTGGTCTCGGCTGGAGGCTGGCATCTGGCCGGCATCGACGGCGACCGCTGGGCCGCGAGCCCGACCTGGACACCGTACGCGCGCACGGCCAGTGGCCGGGTGCAGGCCGCGGTCGTGCCGCTGGCCGACCACGTGCTGCTGCACCTGTTCGACGACCTGGGCGCGCTCGGTTCGTGGCGGATCGACGGCGACGTGGTCGAGGCGCTTGCCAGCCTGCCGGCGGTGACGGGGCGCGTCGTGTGCGAGCCCGCGGTGGCCGACCTGGACGGCGACGGCCGCCATGACGTGGCCGTGGCAACGGCCGACCGGCTTCACGTGCTGCAGGCCTCGGGCATCCCGGCCCGCGGCTGGCCGCGGCGCTTGTCCGAGCTGTTCCCGCTGGCGGACACGACCCGGGTGGCCGGGCCGCTGGTGATCGCCGACGGCACGGGCGACGGCCTGAACGAGCTGTTCTTCAACACCGACGGCGGCCACCTCCTGGCCCTCGGTCCGGATGGCGACCTGCTGCCGAACCTGCCGCTGCGCTGGGGTGACCGCGGCGAGTCCGGGTTGGCGGTCGCCGACGGCAGCGCTGACGGCGTCGACAGCCGCCTGTTGTGGCTGGTGTCGGGTGGTGGCTACACGGCGCCGCCGTTCGGGCGCACCTGGGTGGGCGGCCGCGTGGCCGGCTGGCGCCTGGCGGGAACGCGTGGCAGCACCAGCGAGTGGCTGGGGCCCGGTGGCGGCGTCGCGCGCCGCGGCCCGGCAGGCCAGGCCCGCGACCTCGGACCGGCGACACCGGCAGCGACCGACCGCGCCGAGGTGATCCTGTTCCCGAACCCCGTCCGCGGCGAGGTGGTCAACGCGCGGTTCTGGGCCGACGCCGAAGGCCCGGTGCGCCTGGCCGTCCATGACCTCCAGGGTGAGCAGGTGGCGGAAGGCCGGTTCACCGCGCAGGCCGGGCAGATGAACCAGGTCCGTCTGGAGCTGCCCGGCATCGCCAGCGGCATCTACGTGGCAGTCCTCGAATACGACGGGGCCGGCGGCCGCCGGACCCGCACCCTGACCCTGGCGGTCGAACGTTGAACGCCGCCGAGCCCTGGGAGGAAGCGATGATGCGCTGCAACGGGATTCACGGCGCCGCACTGGCGGCGCTGTTCCTGGTCTGGTGCGCCGCCGGTTCGGCTCTGGCCGTCGGCGGTTCCACGCCTGCTGACGACCCGGCAACCGGGCGCGCCGCCTGGCTCCTGGAGCGCGCCGCGCTGCAGGATCTGCCGCTGACCGGCCTGAAGGCGTCGCCCGACGAGTTCGGCGGCGGCGCCGCGTCAGGCGAGCCGATGCACGTCGCCTTCGAAGGCGATGACCGGCGTGGCGCCGCGTTGCCTGTGCTGGCATCGCTGGTGCTGCCGGGTGCGGGCGAAGCCATGCTCGGCTACACGCGCGGCTACCTGATGATGGCGCTGGACATCTTCGCCTGGACAAGGGTGGCGGCCAAGCACTCGGACGGTGTCGATCTGCGCGACGAGTACTACGCCTACGCCGATGCGCACTACAGCGACGAGCGGCTCCTGGAAGCGTTCGTGACCAACAGCTCTGACATCGAGCGCGACGGCGTGGGCGACCACTACTTCTCGGACGTCGGCGCGATGATCGACCTGTCCGACCTCGACCAGCTTCCCCTCTACGTGACCGTGGAGGCGGACCGTCGCGAATACTACGAGAATCTCGGCAAGTGGGATCAGTTCGTGTTCGGCTGGGACGATTTCGTCAACCCGCTGTATCGCGACGGGTACACGCCCACCAACGTCGCCAGGATCGACCTCGGCCAGCCCTGGGTCTCCGAGCACCGCGAGATCTACCGGCTGATGCGCGACGAATCGAACGACGCCTTCAAGAGCCGCGACCGCTGGCTGTACCTGAACATCGGCCTGCGGCTGGCCAGCGTCGTGCAGACGGCGTGGCTGGGTGGCCTGCTCGGTGGCGATGGCGACGGGTTCGGGGGGGGCGAAGGCCGGCTGTCCCTGGGCGGGCACGAGGTCCGCCTGATCGCGCGGCCGCACGGCCTGCGGCGCGCCACCCTGGCGGCGGCGGTCTCCTTCTGAGGCGGAACGGCGGCAACCACTGCGGCGCGCATTCGCGCCCACCGAAAGGCGATGCGGAGATGGCAGGACAGGGAATCCGTCCCCGGCGGCACCAGGGGCTGATGACGGCGGTATTTGTCCCGGTACTCGTGCTGGTGCTCGCGGGCGCGGCGGCGGCGGCCGACGGTGCGGCGGCCTTCGCGGCGGTTGAGTTCGAGGTGCTCGGGGACGGCGCCTCGGCGGGCTGGCGCGGCGCACTGGCTGATGCGGCGCCCCGCTGGCAGCGCGACGGAAGCCGCCCGGTGCCCGACGAGTTCGGCACGGGCAGGAGCGTTCGGGAAGCCGCGACGGACGAACCGGGAGGCCCCACGCACTTCGGGCGCAAGCTGAAGGCGGGCGCGCTCTCGGCCGTACTGCCGGGGGCAGGCCAGTATTACAACGGCGACCGCGGGCGCGCGTTCGCGATGGCCGGCATCGAGGCGGGCATCTGGACCGCCTACTTCGTCTTCGATGCCCAGGGCGACGACCGCATGGAGTCGGCTCAGCAGTGGGCGGGGATCTACGCCGGCACCGAGGGAGAGCATGGCGATTCCTACTGGCAAGCCGTCGGCCAATACGAGGACAGCGACGCCTACAACGACTCCCGCTACCGTGAAGCGCGCGCCGAGCAGGTGCCGGTGTCCAGCCTGATCGGACCCGAGGACGCCTGGCAATGGGTCAACACGGACCGGCGCTACGGTTACGCCGAACTGCGCGCCAAGGGCAACTCGGCGTACGACCGGCGCGACTTCATGATCCTGTTCGCCGTGGTCAACCGCGCCGTGTCGGTGTTCGACGCCGTGACGGGCGCGGGACGCGGCGGCGACCTCGCCCACGCCCGCGTGATGGGGCTCGATGTGGCGCTGCAGTTGCAGCCGGCGCTGTCGGACCCAGGCGCCCGGTGCGTGGTTTCGCGGGGGTTCTGATGGCGACGGGACGGCGACGACTGGCTGCGCTGGTCACGGTCGCGGTGCTGACGGCGGCATTCGTCCTGGTCAGCGGCTGCGGCCCGGCCCTGCAGGGCGGGGCCGGGGGCGACGCGCGTGACGATGTGCAGCGTGGCGTCGGCTCGCGCCCGGTGGGGCTGAACTTCCTGACCGCGTACGAGAACGTTCCCGGTGCCTCGTACTTCCCGCTGGACGGCATCGCCGGCTGCGCCTTCGGACCGGACGGCACGCTCCTGGTGTGCGACGAGAAACGAGGTCGCGTGCACGCGCTGGACCCGCGCGACCTTTCCTGGTACGAGTTCGACGAACCTGCGTCGCGGCCCTACCAGCCGTTGGATGCGGTCTACGACGGTCTGAAGGTGCTGGTCCTGGACCGCGCTGGTGTGGCCGTGCAGCGGTTCGAGCCGGGCGGCGCCTGGCTCGATGAATTGGCAGACCTTCGACAACTCGACCCCGGCGACCAACCGCTGGCGACATCGCTGGCCATCGATCGCGATGGCCGGCTGCTCATCGGCGATGCCGCCTCGCAGCAGGTGCTGCTGCTGGATACCTTCCTGGCCCTGCACCTACGCGTGGGCGGTCCCGGTACCGTGAGCGACCAGTTCCGCGACCCATCGGGGGTGGCGTTCCTGGCCGATGGCGGCTTCGTCGTGGCCGACCGCGGGAATCGCCGGCTGTGCCGCTACGGCCGCAACGGATTCTTCGAGGGGACGGTCGGCGGCGACTTCGAGGTCGACAACCCCTTCGTCGCTCCGCAGGGGCTGGACACCGACCGGTTCGGAAATCTTTTCGTGGCCGACCCGGGGGCCGGCCGCATCCATGCGTTGGACCATCGCCTGCGGCTGCTGTTTTCGGCCGGGCCGGACATGAGTCTCCAGGCGGCGCCATCGGTGCCGGTGGACGTGGCGGTGGGGCCGGACGGGACGCTGGCGGTGACCGACCGGGCCCGCGCCGCGGTTCTCGTCTACCGCATCCTCTACGAGTGATGACGGACGCGCGGCCCTGCCGCGCCGTGCCGCCGCCGGTGCCTCTGGCGGCGCTGCTGCTCGTGGGCCTGCTGGCGATGTTGCCCGCCTCCTCGGCCTGTGGCGCGAACGGGGCGTCGACCGGGACCGGCCGGACACCGCCGCCCTATGCCGCCGGCGCTGGCGCCGACACCACGACCACCCTGGCCGAGCACGAATTCCACCTGATGCCGGCCTCGCCGCGACCCCTGCCGCTGGCCCACGGCTTCGTCGTGCCCGGCTCGCTGCAGCTGTTCGTCGAAGGCGAGCGTTGGCTCGAAGGCCGTGACTACCGCCTGCGCGCGCGCACCGGGCAGGTGATCCCGCTGCGCGGCTGGTTGGCGACATCGGCCGGGGCTCCGGCCACCACCGGTCCAGGTGCCGGCCTGGCGTTGGTCAGCGCCACCTACCGGTTCGTGCCGTCCGCGCCGGCCTCGCGCCTGGACCTGCGGGAGGTGTCGCCGCCGCCCGCGACGGGGGCGAACACGCGCACCGGCCCGGAGGCGACCGCTGGCGGTGGCAGCCCGGGTGCTGGGAGCGGCGCCGACGGCGGCGACCGGCGTGACGACGGCCTGCGCGTGAACGGGAGCAAGACGGTGCAGGTGTCGTCCGGTTCGCGGCGCGAGATGACCGTGGACCAGAACCTGCGCCTGAGCCTCGACGGGCGGCTGACCCCGGACGTCTCCGTGCGCGCCTTCCTCTCGGACGACAACCTGCCGGTCGTGCCCGAAGGAAACACCGAGGAGTTGAAGGACATCGACAAGGTCCTCGTCGAGATCAGGGGACCGGCCTGGCAGGCGACACTTGGCGACCTTGTGGTCCAGCGGCGTGGCACGGCCTTCGGCGACGTCCGCCGGAAGCTGCAGGGCCTGGATGTGCGCGCCAGCGGCGGCGCCACGACGGTCGAGGCGGTGGCCGGTGCTCCGCGTGGCACGTACCGGACCGTGCGGCTGCAGGGCCAGGAGGCCAATCAGGGTCCATACCGGCTGGCCGGCGGTGAGGGCGGCGCGAATCTCTTCCTGGTCGCAGGCTCCGAGCGCGTTTCGCTCGACGGCCAGACGCTGGTACGGGGCGCGGACCGCGATTACGTCATCGACTACGTGCTGGGCACGATCACCTTCACCTATCGCCGACTGGTCACGGCGGAGTCGCTGATCACCGTCGAATTCGAGCAGGGCGAGGGCGCCTACAGCCGCACGGCGCTCGGCGCCGGCGTGGAGCACGTGTTCGCGAGCACGTTGCCGGGCGTGCCGGCGCGCCTGCGTGCACGCGTGCTGAGGGAGGCCGACGATCCGACGCGCCTGCGCACAGGCGACCTGGCTGACGGCGACGAGGCCGTACTGGCGGCGGCCGGCGACGATCCCACGCGAGCCGTCGCCCCCGGCGTCACGGCAGTGACGCCGGGTCTGGGCGGGTACACGCGGGCATTGGCGGGCACCGATACGATCTACGTGTTCGCACCCGGCGGCGGCGACTGGGACGTCGTCTTCTATCACGCCGGCACGGGGCTCGGTGACTACCGGCTCGACAGCCTGACTTCCACGGGCCGGCGCGTCTACGTGCACGTCGGCGAGGGGCAAGGCGCCCACCGCGTGGGGCGGCCGCTCGCGATGCCCGGCGCGCACAGCCTGGCGACGTTCGCCCTGTCCCTGGGTGATTCGGCCGGCAGTGGCATCGATGCGGAATGGAACGCCTCCCGGGTCGACCGCAACCTGCTCTCGGCGCTGGACGAGGACGACAACGGAGGCGGTGCCGGCCGCGTGGCGCTCCGCTGGCGCGGCCGCGCGCCGCGGATCGGCGGACGCGGTACCGGACGCCTGGCGGTCGACGCCGAGTGGGAGGGACAGGACGAGAGATTCGCGCCGCTCCAGTCACGGCGGACCATCGCCCAGTACGAGGCCTGGGGCCTCGGCGCGCGAGCCCGGCGCGACGGCTTCCTCGACGAGGCCGACCGGCGGTCCGACGCGCGGATGGCGTGGCTGGCCGACGGGCGGCGCGGCGCGCTGGAATTGGGTGTGGGCGTGGGCTCCCTGCGGCACGGCGACGCGGTGGCCGCCGATCGTGCCACGCTGGAAGCCCGCTGGCGTTTCGGCGCCGGCGTCGGCCGTCACGAGGTGTCCCGCGCCGGGGCCCGTGACGGGCTCGATCCGCTCGAGATCACCCGGCGCGCGCAGCGGCACGAGGTGTCGTGGCGTGTCGGCGCCCTGCAGCCCTCGCTGGTCCACGAGCGCAGGCAATGGCACGACGACGCGCTGGCCGGCGGTTCGGCGGTTCGGGCTGGCGGCTCACGCTTCGAGGAGAGCGGGGTGGCACTGGCGGGAGCCCACAAGGGTGGCTCGGGCTGGCGGCTGGAATTCCGGCGTGGGCTGGCGGACTCGCTGCGCGACGGGGGCTGGCGGCGTGAACGCGATAGCCGAACCGGGGGCGCCTCGGTGACATCGGGGACGTTCGCTGGCATGCGCCTGGTCGGCGAGGGCACCTGGCGCCGAACCGATCAGCCCGACGGTCCGGTCGAGTCGACGCGACTGGCGCGGCTCGACCTGGCCGGACGCTGGGAACGCACCGGCAGCGACTGGTCGCTGGGCTACCGGGTCGACAACAGCCGCAGCGAAGTACTGGACCGGCAGATCGTGTTCGTGGGCGACCAGCAGGGCGATTTCGACGAGGACGGCGACTACGTGGGCCAGGATCAGGGAGACTACAACGTCGTGCTGGCTGGCACCGACAGCCTGGTGGCGACAACGGCCGTGCGCGGTGACCTGCGCTGGCGGCAGGTCTTCGCGTTCCTGGGCCGGGACCGCTGGTACGGAGGCTGGTCGACGCAGACCACAGCGTCGCTCGAGGGGCGCAGCACGACCGACCGCATCGGGCGCCTGCTGGCGCTGGACCCGGACGTGATCTTCGATGGGCGCACGGCCGTTCTCGGCGACCTCAATCTCTCGCAGGAGATCGCAGTGCTCGAGCACGAGCCGCGCTTCGATCTTCGCGGCCGCTTCGGCTACCGGCAGGCTCGCGATCGCCAGTTCGCGGCCCACCCCGAAGACCGACTCGACCGGCGCTGGCAGGCTGCCGGCAGTGCGAACCTGAACGCGCGCATCACGCTGCGTGGCCGCTACGCCGTCGAGGCGGAGCGGCGCGAATCGACCGAGTCGGCGCTGAGCGCGCGTCGCAGCCAGGACCTCTCCACGCGACGCTTCGAACTGGGGTGGCAACTGGCACCGGGTCCGGATCTCCGCCTCGGACTGCAGGGCGAGCGCGTGACGCGCCGCGACGCCGTGTCGGGCGTCGGGCAGCGGGAATGGGCCCTGCGGCCGTCGGCCCGCGCACGGCTGCGCGCGGGCTGGTCGACGCTTCTGGAAGCACGATGGTCGACCGTCGCCAGCGACGAGCCTCCCGGCGCACAGCGGCCGTATCAGTTCCCGGAGCCCGGCGGCAACGTCGAGTCGACGTGGCGTCTGTCGTGGGAGCCGTCGCGCACGATGACCGTCTCCGCTTCCTGGTTTGCGCGGCGCCAGGGTGAAAGGGGGTGGCAGCATGACCTGCGGCTGGAATCGACGGCACGGTTCTGAGTTTGCCCCTCTCGCGGGCGAGGCGGCGCTGATGGCCCTGGCCACCTGGATCCACCTGGTCGTTTTGCCAGTCGACGCCGCCGCCGTCGCCGTGGGCGGCACCGCGGCCGACGCCCGGGATGGCGGCCGGCTCGTGGTGCCGACGCTGCCGCCGACCGCGTTGCCGCTGCCGATCCTGTTGCCGCCGCCCCTGGGACCCACGGTCTTGCCCCGAGTGGCCGCTCCGGGCGCGGAGGCAACCGCGCGCTGGCAGCCAGTGATCTCCTGGGCGGAACCCAGGGCACCGGGCCCGCGGGAGCAGGCGTGGTTGCAGGAGGATCGGGCCTGGCTGGCGGGCACCGGCGCCGCTTCACTGCCGCGCATCGCCGGCCCCGACACGGTCGCCGGCGGCACCGGTCCCGCGCCGGACTCCCTGCGCCGCCGCCTGGCAGTGGCGATCATCGCCCGCGGCGACACGATCGCGCCTCTGCGCGGACCGGCCGCCGTGTTGCGTGACCGCTGGCTGGCGCGGGGCCACCTCCAGACCCGCGTCGTGGCGCGGGGCGATACGCTGACGGTCGCCCCCGGTGGGTCGTGGTCGATCGGCCATTGGGACGTGGGCGGCGAGGACTTCCCCGGCCGGGAGCGCCTGCTCGAGGACTGGCTGCTTCCGGTCGGCAGCCGCTTCGAGGCATCGCGCGTGGACGACGCCGCGAGTGGGCTGCTGGAGACGATCGGCGAACTCGGTTACCCGTTCCCGCGCTGGGTCGTCTCGGACCTGAGCCTGGACCCGGTCGCGAGAACGGTGGACGTGAAGGCAGTGCTCCTGACCGGTGTCACCTCGCACATCGGGCCGGTCACCTCGGACCTCGCTGATCCCCGCGCCCGGAACTTCCTGGCACGTGCCTCAGGTCTGCGGCGGGGCGCGCCGGTGCGAGGTAGCGATCTGCGGCGCGCGGTCGAGCGATTGTGGTCGCGCGATCTGTGGGAGGATGTCGGTGAGCCGCGGGTTTACACCACGTCGGCTCCCGACACCGTGGGTGTGCACATCCCGGCCCGGGCGCGCGCGAAGCCGAACCGGCTGCAGGTCGTGCTCGGGCTCAGCCGGCGCGGTGACGCCGATCGGGCCCGCCTGAGCGGCGAGGTCGACCTGCGCCTGCCCAACCTGGCGGGCAGCGGCCGCGCGCTGCGCGTCGGCTGGCGCGACGACGGCGCCGGGCGTTCGCGGTTCGGCTTCTCGTGGCTGGAACCACTGGCGATCGGCACGCCGCTTGATGCTTCCCTGGCGCTGGACAGCGAGGTGCAGGACGCGCAGTACACGCGCTTCACGACCGAATTCGGCGCGCGCCTGCCGGTGGTCGCGCTCTGGGGCCTGGAGCTGGCGGGTGGCTGGGATCGCTCCACCTATCCGGAAGGAGCGCTGGCCCGTACGGCGCGCACGCGGGCGCGGGCTGCGCTGACCCATCGCCGCGGCGACCGCGCGCGCAGCGGCTGGGAAGCCGTGTTCGCCGTCGAGTCGGCCTGGCGCTCGGCCCAGGCGCGCGAGGGGGCTGCCGGAGCCGCCGCCCTGGCGGCCGAGGCGCGGCAGCGGATCGTCGCCGGCGACGTTGCGGGCGAACTGTGGCTGGGCCGGCGCGCCGCGGTGGCGGCACGGCTGTCGGTGCGGCGGCTCGACGGCGGCGAACGCGAGGCCACCTTGGCCGAGCACTTCCGGTTCGGTGGCGCGGCTTCGCTACGTGGCTACGGCGAGGGCGAGTTCCACGGTGTCGAAGCCGCGTGGGCCGGCCTGGAATGGCGCCTCGGCTCGCCGCGGGGCTCGCGCCTTTACACCTTCTGGGACGTGGGGTACTTTGGCTTCTGGTCGGCCGCGTCTGCACCCGCCGAAGGTTTCGAGCGCCGACGCGGCTGGCCGCGGGGCTTCGGTCTGGGACTGCTGGCGCGCACGCCCGGTGGCGACCTTTCGTTGGCCGTGGGGTTCCCCGGCACCGTCGATTTCGACCAGGCCAAGCTGCACGTCACCCTGCTCGAGTCCTTCTGATCGCGCCCTGCCGGCCGCCGCCGCGCCCGGTGGGCCGCTGCCGCGGAGGCCCATGCCCGACCGACCCGCCGACGACCGCCTGCCGCCGGATCCGGCTGCCGCCCGGGCCGAGGCCGCGGCGTTGCGCGCGCAATTGCGCCACCATCGCCACCTGTACTACGTCGAGGCCGCGCCCGAGATCACCGATGCCGAGTACGACGAGCTGGAACGTCGCCTGCTTGCCCTGGAGGCGCGCTGGCCTGAACTGGCGACCGACGACACGCCCACCGGCGACGTCGGCTCGGACGCGGACGCGCGCTTTCCGAGCCTGCCGCACAGCCGGCCCATGCTCAGCCTGGCCAACACCTACGAGCCGGGCGAGATCGACGAGTTCGTCACGCGCCTGCGGCGCGACCTGACCGGTCCGTCCGCGGCCCAGCCGCTGCGGCTGACGGTGGAGCCGAAGATCGACGGTGTCGCGCTGGCCGTACGCTACCGCGATGGACGGCTAGAGGTCGGGCTGACGCGCGGTGACGGTCGCAGCGGCGACGTCGTCACGGCCAATGCCGCGACCATCGCCGGCGTCCCGGCGCGACTGCCCGACGGCTGGCAGGCCGCCTTCCCGTCGCCTTCCCCGCACGCGTTCGAGGTTCGCGGCGAGACCTACCTGGCGCTGTCGCGGTTCGCGCGGCTGAACGACGAGCGCGCCGAGGCCGGCCTGGAGCCGTTGGCCAACCCGCGCAACGCGACGGCCGGCACGCTCAAGACGCTGGACGTGGAGGAGGTGCGACGGCGGGGCCTATCGGCGTTCTTCTACCAGATCTTCCCGCTGCCGGAGCCGGACGGCGAGACGGCGCCGGACCTGCCCGACCACACGGCCGAACTGGTGGCGTTGCGCGCCCTGGGGCTGCCGGTCAATCCGTTCCTGCGCGTGGCCGACGACGCGGCCGGCGTGCACGCGCACCTGGCCGAGCTGCAGGCGAAGCGCGATGGGCTGGACTACCAGACCGATGGCGCGGTCGTGAAGGTGGACAGCCGCGCGCAGCAGCTGGCCCTCGGCGCGACGGCGAAGGCGCCGCGCTGGGGCGTGGCCTACAAGTTTGCGGCGGAGGAGGCTACGACCGTCCTGCGCGACATCACGCTGCAGGTCGGTCGCACGGGCGTGATCACGCCGGTGGCCGAGCTGGAACCGGTCCTGCTGGCGGGCACCACGGTCGGCCGCGCCACGCTGCACAACTGGGACGAGCTCGAGCGCAAGGACATCCGGGTCGGCGACACCGTGGTCGTGGCCAAGGGCGGGGACATCATCCCGAAGGTGCTGCGCGTGCTGGTCGAGCGCCGGGCCGGCGGCGAGCGCCCCCTGCCGCCGCCGGACCGCTGCCCGGTCTGCGCGTCGCCGACGGTGCGGCGCGAGGGCGAGGTGGCGCTGCGCTGCGGCAACGCGCGGTGCCCGGCGGTGATGGCAGGCCGGCTGCGACATTTCGCAGGGCGCGACGCCTGCGACATCGACGGGCTGGGCGGGCGCTGGATCGACTTCTTCCTCGAGCGCGGACTGGTGCGTGACGCCGCCGATCTGTTCGCGCTGCGGCGCGAGGTGCTGGCGGGACTGCCGGGGTGGGGGGAGAAGTCGGCCGACCGGCTGCTGGCGGGACTTGAGCGGGCCCGGAGGCGGCCGTGGGCGGCCAAGATCTTCGCGCTGGGCATCCCACAGGTCGGCGTCTCGACGGCGCTGACGCTGGCTCGGCACTACCGGGGCATCGACGAACTCGTGGCCGCGACGCCCGGGCAGCTGGCCGACCTGCCCGACATCGGGCCGGTGGTCGGCGAGCAGGTCTGCTCCTTCTTCGCGGGCCAGGACGGCGGCGAACGGGTCGCGGCACTGCGTGCGGCCGGCTTCTTCCTGGAGCAGGAGGAACTCCCGCCGGCCGCCGCAACCGTCGGCGACACGTGGTTCTCCGGGCGCACCTTCGTGCTGACCGGCACCCTCGAGTCGATGACCCGCACCCAGGCGCGCGCGGCCATCGAGGCGCTCGGCGGCAAGGTCGCCGGCAGCGTCAGCCGCGCCACGCACGTGGTCGTGGCCGGCGACAAGGCCGGCGGGAAACTGGACAAGGCGCGCGAACTGGGCGTCGAGATCGTCGACGAGGCCGGTTTCCGGGCCCGCCTGGCGACCGAAGCCGGCGTCAGCGGCGACGGGGCCGGCGATGGCTGACGGCGCGCTCCTGTACGCGGCGGCGTGGCGGCGTCCGGGCCGGCCGACCTGGCTGGCGCTGGACCTGCCGGGTGCGGTGCGCGCGCGGGAGATCGACGATCCGGACCACGACCCCGAGTTGGGGCCCGGCTCGCTGCTGGTGGCCGGCAACGGCGCCGAGTGCCGGGAGCTGGCCGGCGGCGGCCTGTTGGTGGGCGGCGGGGCGCTGTGGGGGCTGCTGGACCCGGCGCGGCCGCTGCCGCAGGCGGCGTCCGCCGACGACGATCCGGTCGCGGTCGAATCGGCGTTGCGCGCCGACGCGCATCGCTTCGCCGAGCGCGTGCGCTGGTACCGGGGACTCGACGTGGCGCTGCGCGATGCCGTGCAACGGGACCTGCGCGGCGGGCACCCGGACCTTGGCCTTCTCCTGGATCGTCTCGCTGACTTGCCACTTCCACCCGGCGGCGAACGCGGCCCGGAGGCTACGGCGCCTGCCGCTGGCGGGTCACTCTCCGTGCCGAGACCGTGCGGGGCCGATCCCGACGAAATCCACGCGTGGCTCTGCGACGTGGAGGGCCTGGGCGCGGTCTACGGGGGCGACTGGGCCCCGCGACCCGAGCAGGCGGCGATGGCCCGCGAGGTGGCCGCGGCGATCCTCCGTCGCGAGCCGCTGCTGGTCGAAGCCGGCACCGGCGTGGGCAAGACGCTGGCCTATCTGGTGCCTCTGGTCGCGCTGGCCACGCAGGGTCGACGTGCGGTGGTCTCGACCCACACGCGCGCGCTGCAGTCGCAGGTGCTGACCCAGGACCTGCCGCGCCTGCAGCCGCTGCTGGGCGATCGTCGCTTCCGTCTGCTCATGGGTCGACGCAACTATCTCTGCCTGCGCCAGCAACGAGCGTTCCTGACGCGACCGGTGGAGGACCTGGCCGACGGCCTGCGCACGGCCGCGCTGCGGCTGTGGCTGGCGATCACGGACGAGGGACTGCGCGAGGAACTGGCGGACCATCCGCTGCTGGCGCCGTGCCTGGGCGAGCTCTTTGACGCCGCCGATCTCTGCCTGCCGGGCCTCTGTTGGGACGGCGATCGCTGCTACGTGCAGCGGGCGCGCCGCCGCGCGCGCGAAGCCGATATCCTGGTCGTCAACCACGCGCTGCTGTTGCACGACCTTCGCCAGGGGCGCACGCTGCTGGGCGACTACGACGCGCTGGTGATCGACGAGGCTCACCGCCTGCCGGCGGTCACGCTGGAGACGCACGCGGTGGCCTGCGGCCTGCGGCGGCTGACCGACCTGGACGACGCCCTGGGCGCCGCCGCGCCCGGCGGCGCGCCGCCCCGACTGGAACTGGCGGCGAGGCGCCTGGCAGCGCACGGCCCGTCCGGGGAGCGCGCGGCCGCCGGCTGCGCCGATCTGGGCCGCGCCCTGGCTCGGGTGCAGGCGTCCTATCGGCGCTGGTGGCAGGGCGTGGGCGACCAACTGCCGGCGCTGGCCGGAATCGCCGCCACGGACGCCGGCCGCTTCCGTGTGCGCGACCCCGACGCCTTCTTCGCACCGCTGCGGCCGCAGACCGCGGCGCTGCTCGAGGACCTGGCTGCGGCCGCGGCGGCGCAGGCAGATCTGGCCGGTGCCGTCGGCGATCTGGATGAGCCGGAGCCCGCGCTGCAGGATGATCTGGCGCAGGTGGCCGTCGCCGGCCAGGTGTTGCGATTGCTCGAGCACGACGTGGCGTTCCTGGCAACCGGGCCGGATGAAGGCTGGGTCACCTGGGTGGAGCCGGCACGCGCCCGGGCGGGCCAGGCGCGTGGTGGGGCGGCGCTTCTGGGCGCCACGCTGCTGGAGTCGGGCGGTGTCCTGCGCGAGGCGTGGCTGGAGGCCGACCTGCGCCCGGTGGCCACCAGCGCCACGCTGGCGGTGGGCGAGGACTTCACGCACATGCTGGACGAACTGGGCCTCAGTCGCCGACGCCCATCCACACGCACGCTGAGCTGCCCGTCGCCGTTCGACTACCACGAGCAGTGCCGGATCCTGGTGCCGGCACGGTTCCCCGACCCGCAGGCTGCCGGGTTCGACGAGGCGGTGGGGCAGGTGCTGGCCGCACTCGCGCGCGCGGTCCCGCGCAAGACGATGGCGCTGTTCACCTCCTACCGCGCGATCCGCGTCGCGCAGGAGGTGCTGGCCGCCCACGGTTTCGAGGGTCCCGGCCAGGGCGCGGGTCCTGCGGTTCTGGCGCAGGGGCCGCGTTCGCCGGCGGCCGCCGTCGGCCAGCAGTTCCGACGCCTGCCGCGCGCGCTGCTGCTGGGGACGGCCACCTTCTGGGAGGGCGTCGACTTCCCCGGCGATGACCTGGAGGTGCTGGTGGTGGCGAAGCTTCCGTTCCTGGTGCCGACCGATCCCTGGGTCGAGGCGCGTTGTGAGCGCCTGCAGGCGACCGGCGAGAACCCGTTCACCTCCTTCATGGTGCGTGACGCGGTGTTGCGTTTGCGCCAGGGCTTCGGTCGCCTGATCCGCCGTACGGGTGACCGCGGTGTCGTCATCATCCTGGACAACCGCCTGCACACGAAGAACTACGGCACCACCTTCCTGGGCGCGCTGCCCGCGCTGCCCGCGATCTACGGCGACGAGGCGGACCTGTTGGCCCGGCTCGGCGATTTCTTTGGCCGCGCGGCGGCCCGGGAGCAGACATGAAGCATGCGCATGACAGCCACGATGCCCGCGACGGGCGCCGTGCACACGATGGACCGCTCTTGCATCTGCTGCCCGGTGCGGGCGACGAAGGAGGCCCCGACCTGCTGATGACCGGCATTGGACAGCTCTGCACGCTGCACGTGCCGGAACTCGAGGCGGCCGGCCCGCGCCGCGGCACGGGACTGGGGGCGTTAGGGCTGGTTGATGGCGCCGCCTTGGCCGTTCGCAACGGCCGCGTGCTGGCCACCGGCCCGCAGTCGGAGGTCCTGGCCGCGCTGGCGCAGGCGGCACCGGTCGGCCCGCGCACGCGCGTGGTGGACGCCGGCGGGCGGGCCGTGATCCCCGGTTTCGTCGATCCGCACACGCACGCGGTGTTCGGGCGTTGGCGGCAAGACGAGTATGAGCGCCGCGTGCGCGGTGAGACCTACCTGGAGATCGCCGCGGCCGGCGGCGGCATCAACGCCTCGGTCCGCGACCTGCGCGGGCGCGATGAGGACGAGCTCTGCGCCCTGGCCGCCTCGCGCCTGGGCGAGATGCTCTCCTGGGGCACGACCACGGTGGAGATCAAGAGCGGCTACGGCCTGAGCCCCGACGACGAGGCGAAGATGCTGCGCGCCGCGCGCCGGGCCGCGCGCGAGGCAGGCCTCGACGCCGTGCTCACGTGCCTGGCTGCGCACGAGGTGCCGCCCGAGTACCGCGACCGCCGCGACCAGTACGTGCAGCTGATCGTCGACACGATCCTGCCGCGCGTCGCGCGCGAGGGGCTGGCCGACCGCTGCGATGTCTTCTGCGAGCCGACCGTTTTCGACCTCGCCCAGTCCGAGACCATCCTGCGTCGGGCCGCCGAGCTGGGCCTGCAACTGACGGTGCACGCCGACGAACTGGAGCCTTTCGGCGGCGCCGCGCTGGCCGCGCGCCTGGGCGCCGCCTCGGCCGATCACCTCATCCGCATCGACGAGGCCGGACGCGCCGCGCTGGCGGCATCATCGACGGTGGCCGTCCTGTTGCCGGGCACGGTCTTCACGCTGGGCCTGAAGGCATACGCACCGGCCCGGGCCATGGTCGACGACGGCTGCGCCGTGGCGCTGGCCACCGACTTCAACCCCGGCAGCTGCCCCATCCTGGCGATGCCGTTGATCCTGGCCATCGCTTGCACGCAGATGCGCCTGACCCCGGCCGAGGCGCTGACGGCCGCCACCCTCAACGCCGCCTGGGCGCTGGGCCGACAGGACGTCTGCGGGTCGCTGGCGCCCGGCAAGAGGGCGGACTTCGTCCTTCTGGACGGGCCGGACTTCCGCCTGGTGCCCTATCGCGCCGGGCACAACCCCGTGGCGGGGGTTTTCGTTGGGGGGCAGGAGATTATCCTCAACCCGGGGCCCTGAACGTCGATGTATTGCCCCGAGGCGGACGGCCCGAGGAGGGCCACGCCGGAACGGCGACAGCCCGCGTTGATACCCGTTCGCGACCGTCGGGGGGCCGCAACTTGTCGAAACTCAGCCAGCTGAAGCAGGATGCCTTCCAGGCCGGCAAGAAGCGGAACTGGGCGCAGGCCATTGCGCTCTACGAGGAGATCCTCGACAAGGACAAGAACAACCCGACGGTCATCAACGAGCTGGGCGATCTGTGCCTGAAATCCGGTGACACGCCCCAGGCGGTCCGCCATTTCCTGAGCGCGGCGGCCAAGTACCGCCAGACCGGCCTGCTCAACAACGCGGTGGCGATCTACAAGAAGATCCTCCGCTACGAGGCAGAGAACCAGAACGCCCACTGGTACCTGGCGGAGACGCGCGCCGGGCAGGGCCTGGCGATGGAGGGCGAGGAGCACGCCCAGCACTTCCTGCAGCATTCGGGCAAGGTCGCCGGGGACATCAAGGAGATCTTCCTCAAGCGCTGTGTTCAGCTGCTGGACCTGCTGCCGGACAGCATCCCCGTGCAGAGTGCCCTGGTGCAGATCTTCAACATGTGGCAGATGCCGCTCGAGTCCGCGCGTGCCCTCTGCCTGCTCGGCGCCATCGCGCACGGCGAGGGCCGGACCGACGACGGGCGCGCCCGCATCGACGAGGCGTTGGCACGCAGTCCCGAGGTCACCAACTACCCCGAGTACGCACGCTGGGACCTGAAGGTCAACCCGGGCAAGGCGCGCCCCGACGATCACTTCACCGGCTTCGGCGAACTCGCGCTGGAACATCCGTCGGTGTCGGTGCCCATGGCTGACCTCGCGCAGCCGGCCGCAGCGCCGGCAGCGGGCTTCGGCAACATCGACCTGCTGGCGCCGGTCGTGCCCGAGACGGTGCCGCCCGCGGTCCCGATCGAGGACTTCGCGACCGAGCCGGCTCCCGAAGACGGGGACATCCTCAGCTTCGGCGGCGTGCGGCGGGTCGCGGACATCCTGGCGCAATCGGACCCGACGCGTGACGAGAAGGACGATGACGGCTGCTTCGAGATCGATTCCGGAGAGGATCTCGAGGCCCTGGTTTCGGAAGCCCTGGCCAAGTCCAAGCTGCACCGCGCCGTGGCGGCTCCGCCGGCGATGGCACCGCTGGCCCGGCGCGACCTCGACGACGACCCGTTGGCTCGGATCCTGAACGCCGAGCCGGCCAGCCGCTCGGGGCACGAGACCTCCCAGCTCGAAACGATCACTTCCGAGATCGGTGCGGTCGTCGGCGGCGCCGGCAACGGCGCCGACGCCGAACGGTTGTACGAGATGGGCATGGTCTACCTGGAGATGGGCCTCTACGACCAGGCCTGTGAGAGCTTCGAGACTGCCGCCTGCGACGACGCCTTCGCCGTGCGCGCGCACGAAATGCTGGGCATCACGCTGCAGCGCGCTGGCCGCCTGCCCGAGGCCATCACCGCCCTGCAGGCGGGGCTGGTGCACGCGGCCGACGGGTCACGTGAGCAGCACGGCCTCAGCTATCACCTGGGTCGAGCGCTGGAGCAGGCGGGCCGGGTCGACGAGGCCGCCGATTGCTACCGCCAGATCCGTGCCGCGGACCCGACCTTCCTGGATGTGGGGCACCGGCTCAAGAGGTTGGTCGAGGTCTGACCCTCGCCCGCGTCGGCGGCCACCTGACGCTCCTGCTCCCAGCCCGCGATTGCCCACTGCCCCGGCGTTGCCTATGATGCCGGGATGACGGAACCCAACCCGCCTTCGCGTCATTCCACCACCGTGCGCGTGCCGGTGCTCATGGGCCTGTTCGCCGGCACGGCGGTAGGCGCCGGCTACCTGCTGGCGGGAATCCCCAATGTCGAACTGATGTCGCTGGTGGCCGCGCTCGGGGGAGTTGCACTCGGGCCTGCGCGCGGGGCGGTCGTCGGGGCGCTGGCGGCGGGGGTCTTTTCGCTCGCCTCCCCCTACGGCCTGCCGGCGCCGCTGTTGCTGGCGGCTCAGATGGCGGGCCTGGGCACCGCCGGTGTTGCGGGCGCCGTTGCCGGGCGCCGCGGGCGAGCGGTACCGGGGGCGGCACCGAGGCGATCGTGGCGATCATGGCCGCTGGCGGCCCTGGCGGGATTGGTGGTGACAGTGGTCTACGACGGCCTGACCAATCTGGCGATCCTGGCCAGCTTCGACTTTCCCGCCGGCGTGGTGCTGGCCGGTGCGCTGCCGTTCTTCCTGGTCCACATGGCGACCAATGTCGCGTTCTTCGCCGTCATTTTTCCTAACCTGGCGCCGAGGCTGGTGCAACTCGGGAGTCCGCGCGTCACCGGTCGTGCCGGCATCGGGACGGTGATCGCGGTGGCCACGGCCGTTGGCGCCTGGGCCCTTTGCGCAACGCCCAGCGCCGTGGGGGCGGGCGTCCCGGTCGCCGCCGACTCGTTGGCCTGGCCGGCGCCGACGGCCGCCGACAGCCTGGGGCCGCCCGCCTTGCCGGCGTCACGTCTGCCGCACGGCTGGAAGCGCCAGCTGTGGGAGCCGTTTACGCCCACGTTCCTGGCCTGGGCGGAGCGCGACTCGCCCTGGCTGACCTACGTCGATGGCGGCATCGGCGCGGCGGCGCGGCTCGTGGGAGAAGCGGGCGCGGCGTCGTCACCGCTGATCGTGCGCGATGGCGTGCCGCTGGGCACCGGGCACGTCCTGGCCGATGATCTCTGGCTCGTCGGTCGCGAGGGCGTGGCCGCGCAGGCCGCGAGCCCGGGCTTCGACGGCTGGGGCGGCACGTCGGGCCTGGTCAACCTGTCACGCCTGGACGTCGATCCGGTGCAGGCGGTCTCGTCGTACCGCGGGATCAAGGGCCGGCACGAGAGCTACTACCGCGGCGTGGATCTCCTGTCGTCGCGTTCGGACTGGCGCCTGGGCTTCTCGTTCGAGGAATCTCTCGACAACGAGGGCTATAACCACACGACCCTCGACGACGAGTCGTTCGCGGAACTGTCGCCGGACGGATTCACTGGCGAAGGGAAGGTGCGTCAGAGTCGCACGCGTATCGAGCGGCTGCTTCCACAGGGCTCGGTGTCGGTGGAGTTCAGCTCGGGTCGGCTGACCCGTGACGAGTTGCCCGCCCTTGCCGCCGGTCACCTCGAGGCCTGGGACCGCAATGCGGCCGTGCGCATGCGCTGGCTTTCCGGGCCCTGGGATCTGCGTCCGGTGCTCTTCTGGAACGAGCGCGATGTGCAATGGGGCCCGCGCTGGGTCGGCGCCACACCACCCGCGAGCCTGCGGCTGCTGGAGTCCGGCCGCCAGGGATTGCGCGTCGACGTGCGTCGCGCGGCCGCGTCCACGGGCAATCCGGACGCGTCGGTCGAGACGGGCCCGTTCGCCACGCCCGCCGCGCCGCCGCTGCTGAGCGTATCGGCCACCAGCTGGGCGCTGCGCGACAACGGCACGCGACTGGCCTGGGCCGGCGCCGACACCGTGCCCGTGACCGCCGACAGCGGTGAATTGCGGGTGGCGCTCGGCGGCGAGCGGGTGCTCGGCGGGGCCGTTGCCCGCCTGGAACTGGGTGCGCTCGGGGGCGGCGGCCTGGGCGTGGGACCGGACGCACGCCTGGCACTGGCGCCCGCCGGCGTGGATCCGCGGTGGGAAGCAGCGATCAACTGGGGGGGGCGGGCTCCGCGCAGCGATGAGCTGTGGACACCCCTGCGCCAGTCTGTCGCCGGGCGGGATCTGGCGGTGCTGCCCAACGCGGGCCTGGAACGCGAGAAGTCGTTGCGGGCCGAAGGACAGGTGCGCGCGCGGGCGGCGGGCCTGGACCTTGCCGTGGGCGCGTCGCTGCGCCACCTGACCGACGGGATCCACTGGATCGCGCAGGACGACGATCCGGATCGCGGACGGTGGGCCAACGGCCTGGAAATGAGGACGTGGCGCCTGACCGCCGCCGCCGCGCGCGAGGGTCGCTTCGCCGGCTGGCTGCGCCTGAAGGGCGAGGGGACATGGCAAGGTTTCGATGTCGCCGTGGGGCCGGCCGGTCCGCTGCCACCGGGGAACTGGCAGCGGCTGCGCCTGGACTGGGAGAACCACTTCTTCAAGGAAGATGGGATCCTGCAGGTCTCGCTGGTGACCACGCGGCGAGCTGCAGGGAACGACCCCTGGGACCTGACCGGGACGGTGACCCTGCCGGTCCGGGTGAACCACGACCTGCTGGTGGGCTTCCGGCTGGTTGGGGCGCATCTGGTGCTGGGGCTGAGGAACCTGGCCGGCGATCAACAGCGCCTGACGTCGGGAGCCCTCAGCCCGGGGCGCGAGATGGATATGCGCCTGGAGTGGGCCTTCCGCCAATAGGTGGGTCGTCAACACGCGCGGCGCCCCGCCGGCGAGGGCGGCTGCCGGGCCTGCCCTCGGTCCTGGGTCGACGCCAGGCGGCCGGCCTGGCGACCGCCCTGCTCCTGCTGGGGGCCGGCCGCGCCGTGCGGCAGACCCTGCTGGTCGGACCGGACGGCGCCTGGCGCCGGGAACTCTGGCTGGACGGCATGCTGGAAACGGCCACCGCCGGGGACGGCGGCGCGGAGGCGCCGGGTGCCGAGCTGCGCGCCGGCTCGGGCTACGCGCCGACCGCAACGGCCGCAGCGGACGAAGGGCCCGGACTCGGAGCCACGGACACCACAGCCGGCGCCGGTTCGGGGACCCCGCCTCGCGCCGGCTCCGCGGCGGCCACCGTCCGCGCCCGCGCTCCCGGTTCCCCCAAGGGGTCGCCGGTGCCCCTGGATCCGAACCGCGCTCCCCCGGACAGCCTGCAACTTCTGCCGGGTGTCGGTCCGGTCATGGCCGGCCGCATCGTGGCCGCGCGGGAGCAGGGTACGGTGTTCCGCCAGCCGGAGGACCTGCTCGCGATCAAGGGCATCGGGCCCGCCACCCTGGCCCGCTTGGCCCCGTTCCTGCGCTTCCCGGGCGGCGACTGCGCCGACCCGGCAGAGGACGTCAGCGCGGATAATAGGCATTAAAGTCAGGCCTTTCCCATCCGAACAAACACACGTCAGGGCAGAACCAGCACCCGGCCCGCGCCTTGCTCCCCGCCCGGAGCGCGCGGCGCCGGGCGCAGGCCCGGGCGTCTGGATTTCGACAGCGGAAGCGGGAATCGCGGCATGAACACCGGCACCTCCTCGCCCCCCCGGGACAAGATCGCGACCCAGCTTCTGGAGGCGAAGCTGATCGACGAGGCCGGCCTGGCGCGCGCGAAGGAGATCCAGAAGAAGGACGGCGGCTCGCTCGGGCAGGCGCTGGTTCGGGCCGGTGCCATCGACGAGGCCGCGTACGTCACCTTCGTCGGCAAGCACTTCAACCTGCCGGTCATCGACCTGGCCAAGGCGGACATCGCCACCGAGTGCCTCGACCTGATCCCCGCCGACGTCGCAGGCAAGTTCCAGGTGTTGCCCATCGCCCGCCGCGGCCGTGTGCTCACGGTGGCGATGGCCAACCCCTCGAACATCTTCGCCATCGACGACATCAAGTTCATCACGGGTCTCGACGTGCAACCGGCGGTGGCGGGCGAGATGGCCATCAAGAAGGCCATCGACAAGTACTACGCGACGACCGACTCGCTGGCCTCGATCATGGAGGGCATCGAGGACGACATCGAACTGGTCGAGGACTCCAGCGACGACGACGTCGGCGCGCAGGAAGGCCAGAACGCGCCCGTCGTCAAGCTGGTCAACACGCTGCTGGCCGAGGCCGTGAAGATGGGCGCCTCGGACATCCACATCGAACCCTACGAGAAGAACCTGCGCGTGCGCTACCGCGTGGACGGCGTGCTGCAGGAAGTGATGGAGCCGCCCGTCAAGCTGCGCAACGCGATCATCTCGCGCCTGAAGATCATGGCCGACCTGGACATCGCCGAGCGCCGCATCCCGCAGGACGGACGCATCAAGCTGAAGGTGCTGACCAAGAAGATCGACCTGCGCGTCTCGACCCTGCCCTGCATCTTCGGCGAGAAGGTCGTGATGCGTATCCTCGACAAGGGGAACCTGAACCTCGACCTGGCCGACTTCGGGATGGAGCGCAAGGCGATCGACGACATCTACAAGGCGATCGCGCAGCCCTTCGGGATGGTGCTGGTCACCGGCCCCACCGGCTCCGGCAAGACGACCACACTGTACTCGTGCCTGTCGAAGCTGAACCGTCCCGAGACGAACATCATGACGGCCGAGGATCCCGTCGAGTACAACATCGAGGGCATCAACCAGGTTCAGGTCCGCGACGAGGTGGGCCTGACTTTCGCCGCCGCCCTGAAGGCATTCCTGCGGCAGGACCCGAACATCATCATGGTCGGCGAGATCCGCGATCTGGAGACCGGCGGCATCGCCACCAAGGCGGCCCTCACCGGCCACCTGGTGCTCTCCACGCTGCACACGAACGACGCGCCCAGCACCATCAATCGCATGATCGACATGGGCATCGAGCCCTTCCTGGTTGCGTCCTCGACCCTGCTGATCGCGGCGCAGCGCCTGGTCCGGCGCATCTGCAAGAACTGCAAGGAAGAGGTCAGGCTTTCCCCGGAGGCCCTCGAGGATGTCGGGCTTCCTCCCGATATCCCGGTGTTCCGCGGTCGCGGCTGCGATCACTGTTCGGGCACGGGATATGCGGGGCGGCAGGGTCTGTACGAGATCATGCCGATTTCGCCGGAGATCCGCGAACTGATCCTGGACCGCGCCTCGACCACCGAGTTGAGGCGCCAGGCCGTCGCGCAGGGCATGCTGACCCTGAGGTCCGACGGCCTCATCAAGGTGCGCAAGGGAGTCACGACGATCGAGGAGATCCTGCGCGAAACCGCGGTCACCGACTAGCGGAGTCGCCGACTCGTCCCGGGGGAGGAACCGAAGTGCTTGGTATGCGCGAACTGCTCGAGGAGATGGTGGCCAAGGGGGCCAGCGACCTGCACATCACGGCGGGCCTGCCGCCGCAGTACCGCATCGACGGAAACATGTTCGCGACGCAGTTCCCGACCCTGACCGGGGAGGACACGCGGCGCCTGGCCTACAGCATCCTGAACGATGAACAGAAGAAGCGCTTCGAGAACGAGCACGAACTGGACTTCTCGTTCGGAGTGCAGGGCATCAGCCGCTTCCGCGCGAACGTATTCCAGCAGCGCGGCGTGACAGCGATGGCGCTGCGCCAGATCCCGTACCAGATCCACACCTTCGAGCAGCTCGGTCTGCCGCCCATCTGCCGGACGCTGATCAACAAGACGCAGGGCCTGGTGCTGGTCACCGGCCCCACCGGCAGCGGCAAGTCGACGACGTTGGCGACGATGGTCGACACGATCAACACGGCGCGCCGCGGCCACATCATCACCATCGAGGACCCGATCGAGTTCGTGCACCAGCACAAGGGCTGCGTGGTCAACCAGCGCGAGGTCAACTCGGACACGAAAAGCTTCCCGGACGCGCTGAAGTACGTGCTGCGCCAGGACCCTGACGTGATCCTGATCGGCGAGATGCGGGACCGGGAGACGATCCAGGCCGCCCTGACGATCGCCGAGACCGGCCACCTGGCGCTGGCGACGCTGCACACGAACAGCACCTTCGAGACGATCAACCGCATCGTCGATGTCTTTCCGAACGGCCAGCAGAACCAGGTCCGCTCGCAGCTGTCGTTCTGCCTGTCTGGCGTGTTGACGCAGCAGCTCATCCCGCGGGCCAAGGGCGCCGGCCGCGTGCTGGCCCTGGAGATCATGGTCTGCACGCCGGCCATCAAGGCGCTGGTCCGCGACGACAAGGTGCACCAGATCTACGGCCTGATGCAGGCCGGCCAGAAGCACGGCATGCAGACGATGAACCAGTCGCTGCACCAGGCGGTCGTGAACAAGTGGATCACCATGGACGAGGCGCTCAGCCGCAGCTCGGATGTGGCGGAGCTTCTGCAGATGCTCGGCGAACCCGCCGGCGTGCGCTGAAGGGGAGGCACCCGTGAGTGCGACGACCGTATTCCAGTGGACAGGCAAGACCGCCAAGGGCGAGGTCCTGACGGGCGAGTACGAAGCGCCCGACAAGTCGGCCGTGAACGAGTACCTGCGCAAGCGGCGCCTGGTCATCGTCTCGGTCCGCAAGAAGCAGAAGAGCGCTGCCCTGGGCGGCTTCTTCAAGAAGAAGGGCGTGGGCGTCAAGGACCTGTCGGTCTTCACGCGCCAGTTTGCCACCATGGTCAACGCCGGTCTGCCGCTGGTGCAGTGCCTGGACGTGCTCGGGCGCCAGCTGGACAAGCCCCACTTCAAGGAGGTGGTCATGCAGGTGACCGCCGACGTGGAGAGCGGTTCGACCCTGGCCGAGGCCATGGAGAAGCATCCGCGGGTGTTCTCCGACCTCTACTCGAACATGATCGCCGCCGGTGAGGCGGGCGGTATCCTGGACGTGATCCTCAGCCGCCTGGCGATCTTCCTGGAGAAAGCGGACGCCCTGCAGCGCAAGGTCAAGGGCGCGATGACCTACCCGGTGATCGTGCTGACGGTGGCCGGCGGCGCCTGCATCTTCATGCTCATGTTCGTCATCCCGGTCTTCGCCAAGATGTTCTCCGATTTCGGCGGCACGCTGCCGGCGCCCACGCGGATCGTGATGGGCATCTCGGACTTCATCCGTGCCTACTGGTGGGCGATGCTGGGCGGCTCCCTGGCCCTGACCTGGCTGTTCAAGCGCTACCGTGCGACCAACAACGGGCGTCGCGCGACCGACCGCCTGGCGATGCGCATTCCCATCCTGGGCAACGTCGTGCTCAAGTCCTCGGTGGCCCGGTTCACAAGGACGCTCGGCACGCTGATCGGCTCGGGCGTGCCCATCCTGCAGGGCCTGGAGATCACCTCGCGGACGGCCGGCAACAAGGTGATGCAGGAGGCCATCGAGGCCACCGCCCGCAGCATCAGCCAGGGCGAGACCATCGCCCAGCCCTTGCGCGAGAGCGGCGTCTTCCCGCCGATGGTCGTGCAGATGATCGGCATCGGCGAGCAGACCGGCGCCCTCGACGAGATGCTGTCGAAGATCGCCGACTTCTACGATGACGAGGTGGACGCGGCGGTCGAGGCGCTGACCGCGGCCATCGAGCCGATCATGATCGTCGTCATGGGTACGATGGTCGGCGGCATGCTCGTGGCGATGTACCTGCCGATGTTCAAGATGTCGAGCGTGGTGGGAGGCTGACCTTGTCCGCCCTCGAACGCGGCGGCCGGGCCGCGGCGCCGGCCGACGAGGCCGGGGGCCGCGACCCGGCCGCCCGCCTGCTGCGCTGGCGACTGCTGATGGCCGTGGCGCTGGTCGCGCTGGCTGTGGCCGCCGACGTGGTGGGTGGCGTGGACAGCTCGTTGCCCGGGGTGCTGGCGGCGCTCGGGCTGCTGATGACGTCGCTCGCGGTCACGTGGGCCGCGCTGGTGGCGGGCGTCCCGCAGCGGCCACTGCTCGTGTTCCAGGTCCTGGCCGATACGGTGGCCGTCGGGTTACTGGTGCACTTCACAGGTGGCCCGTACTCCGTGATCCCCCTGGTCGCCTGCGTTCCTATCATGTTCGCCGCGAACTACCTGGACCGGCGCTGGTCGCTGGTCGTGGCCGGCACGGCCTCGGTGCTGGTGGCGGGAGGGCATGCCGGCCTGGCCGTGGGCTGGCTGGCGACCGGTCGCAGCGCGGCGGGAAGTCCGCCCTTCGTCGGCGGCTGGCCGGTGCTGGTCACGGCGCTGCACGTTTCGCTGTTCACGGTCGTCGGCATGCTGAGCGGCGAGCTGGCCGAGCGCCTGGAGCGGCGGCGGCGCGAACATGCGCGCAGCCAGCGCCAGGCCGAGCAGGCCCGGCGCGAGGTCCGCGACATCCTCGACTGCCTGCGCAGCGGCCTGCTGACGGTCGACACGCGCGGCATCATTACCCGTGTCAACCCGGCCGGCTGCCGCATCGTCGGCTGCGAGGACACGCAGCTGCTGGGAGCGCCGATCGGGACTCTCGTCGAGGGCGGGCTGGAGGCGCTCGCAGCGGTCGTGCTGCCGGTCGCCATGGGGGGTCCCGCGGTGGCCCGCGGCGAGATCACGCTACGGCAGCGCGGACGGTCCGTGCCCGTCGGCCTGAACGTCAGCCACGTGACCGGCGCGCGTGGCGAGATCACCGGCGCCGTCGCCGTCTTCACCGACCTGACATTGGAGAAGGAACTGGTGGCGCGGCGCCGGGAGACCGACCGCCTGGCCGCCATCGGCGAGCTGGCTGCCAGCATCGCGCACGAGATCCGCAACCCGCTGGCGAGCATCCGTGGCTCGGTGGAGATGCTGTCCGGGGAACTGGTCCTGGAAGGCTATCAGCAGCAGCTTTTCGACCTGGTGCTCAAGGAGAGCAACCGGGTCAACTCGATCATCAACGACTTCCTAGCCTACTCGCGCATGCGACCGGTGGCCCGCCGGCGCTTCGCCGCTGCCGGCTTCCGCGACGAGATCCTGCTGCTGGTGCGTCAGCATGCATTGGCCGCACGCGGTGACGTGCGCATCTCGGCGGAGGTGACTCCGTGCGACCTGGAACTGGTGGCCGATCCCGGCCAGCTGACGCAGCTGGCGCTCAATCTCGCTATCAACGCCTGCGAGGCGATGCGCTATCAGGGGCGCGTCCGCCTGGGGCTGCACCTCGTTGAGGGGGGCGAGTCGTTCGAGCTCACGGTCACCGATGACGGCCCCGGCATCGAAGCCGACATCCGCGACAGTCTCTTCCTGCCCTTCAAGACCACGAAGGAGGGCGGCACCGGCCTGGGATTGTCGGTGGTCGCCCGCATCGCGGCCGGGCACGGCGGCACCGTCCGGGCCGAGGACGCGCCCGGCGGCGGCGCCATCTTCCGTGTCCGCTGGCCGCGCGTGGACCTGCCGGCCGACGCCTCGCCTGTAACCGGCACCGGCACCGGCGCTGCCGCCGTCGCCGGGAAGCACGATTTGCTGCCTGCCTGAGCCCTCGCCGCCCGCCCGCGCCCCCGGAACGACCGCACCCTGCCGATCCTACCCGCGTAGAAGTGCAAAAAACACAGAATAGATCATAAAGACGCGCGACCTGCGGTCGATACCACTGAAGACGCTGCAAAAAGCCCGGCCGACCGCACCGCCACCGAGGAGAACTCCCATGCCCCTGGGCCGCATCCTGGTCGTCGACGACGAAGACTCCATGTGCCAGTACCTGTCGATCCTGCTGCGCAAGGAGGGCTACACCGTGCGCACCGCCCACTCGGGCGCCGAGGCCCTCCAGGCGATCGGGCAGGAACCGGCCGACCTGGTCATGACCGATATCCAGATGCCGAAGATGGACGGCATCCAGCTGCTGAAGGGGGTCAAGGCGCTGGACCCGACGACGCCCGTGGTCATCATGACCGCCTACGCGAGCGAGCAATCGGCCATCGACGCCGTGAACCTGGGCGCCTTCAGCTACCTGCAGAAGCACTGCAAGAACGACGAGATCAAGATCGTCGTGCGCAACGCACTGGCCCTGCGCCAGGCGCGGACCGAGGCGCAGGATCTGCGTCGCGAGCTGACGAAGAAGAAGAGCTCGAAGTCGATCATCGGCCAGAGCCCGCGCATGCGCTCGGTCTTCAAGATGGTCGACAAGATCGCGTCGACGACGGCCACGATCCTGATCAACGGCGAGAGCGGCACGGGCAAGGAGCTGATCGCGCAGTCGATCCACCAGCGCTCCGACCGCGCGAACGAGACCTTTGTCGCCATCAACTGCGGTGCCATTCCCGAGACGCTGCTCGAGAGCCAGCTGTTCGGGCACGTGAAGGGCTCGTTCACGGGCGCCGATCGCGACCACGACGGCTTCTGCCGCCAGGCCGAGGGCGGGACCATCTTCCTGGACGAGATCGGCGAGACGCCTCACGCCATCCAGGTCAAGCTGCTGCGCATGCTGCAGGAACGCGAGATCTACCCGGTGGGCAGCAGCAGCCCGGTGAAGGTGAACGTGCGCGTGATCGCGGCGACGAACCGTGACCTGGAGGACGAGGTGGCCAAGGGCCGCTTCCGCACCGACCTCTACTACCGGCTCAACGTCATCCCTCTGATCCTGCCGTCCCTGCGGGAGCGTCTGGACGACATACCACTGCTGGTCGACCACTTCCTGCGGCGCTGCTGTGCGGGCGAGTACCAGGGACCGCTGGCGAGCATGCTCGACGATAGCGCCCTGCGCGCGCTCCAGGCCTACGAGTGGCCGGGGAACGTGCGCGAGCTGGAGAACGTGATCGAACGTGCCAGCATCATCCGCGAAGGCAGTCGCATCACGGTGCGCGACCTGCCGGCGTTCATCGCCGACGCACAGCAGGGGCCCGCCGCCGGCGGCCACTTGTCCGTCGGCGGACCGTGGACGCTGGAGGATCTGGAGAAGGCGCACATCCTGGCCGTGCTCGAGGGGACGGGGCGGGCGCGCAAGCAGACGGCCGATATCCTGGGCATCAACGCCTCGACGCTTTATCGAAAGCTCAAGAAGTACGGCGTCCAGGACGATGATGACCCGCAGGCGCTGGCCGAGGAACTGGCCGGCACCGCAGGCGAGGAACTGCTCGCGGCCATCGACGACCAGCTGCGCGAGCAGGACGGGTCGCCGGCCCCGGCCAGGTCCCCGGAACCCGAGACGGTCGGGTCCTGACGGGCCTTCGCCGGTGAGCAGATGCACGGTCCGTTCCGGCTGCCGCGGGCAATGTGCAGGGTCAAAAGGTGGCCGGGCTGGAGAACTCGCTTCCGCTGTCGCCGTAACCTGAGGACCTGATGTGGGTTACAAAACGGGCCGTCGCCGCCACCGGATGGCACGGCCGTTGCAACGCGAAGGCGCCGAACGCAGCCACAGGAGCGCCGGCTCTACCCGGCAAGCGCACGCGGGCCCCCGGGCCCCAGTCCAAGGAGTGGGACAATGCTGAATCGCAAAGGCTTTACGCTGATCGAGCTCATGATCGTCGTGGTCATCATCGGTATTCTGGCCGCCATCGCGATCCCGAACTTCATCAGCATGCAGGACCGTGCCAAGGAAGCCAAGGTCAAGGGTGCGGCGCACACCGTGCAGCTGGCGGCCGAGGACTTCGCGGTCCGCAACGACGGCATCTACTCGGATGCCGCCGGCGATCTGACCCCGCTGCTGCCGGGCGGCGCGCTGCTGGACAACGCGTTCGACGGCAACCCGAGCGAGCCCCGCTTCGCCGCTGCTGCCGCGAACCCGGGTGAAGTCGGCATCGTGGCCGTGGTGCAGGGCGGCGTGAACGTCGGCTACACCATCACCGGCTTCGGCAAGGACGCGACGATCCTGACGCTGGTCAGCGGTTCGTAGTCGACGCCCTGCCGGATGGTCTGATCGGGACGGGGCCGTGCACGCGGCTCCGTCCCTTCGTCGAAGGTGGACGGGGGGCGACGATGGGCGAGGCGACCGACAGAAGCACGGCGATCGGCCCCGAGGGACCGGTGGCGGTTTCGGCAACGGACAGCGGGACGCCGGCTGGGACGGCAGCGCCGGCCGGTCGGTCCCGGTTGCCCGGGGGTCTGAAACTCTCCGCGCCGAAACTGCCGGCGAAACTCGCGCTCCCGCGTATCCGCCTCCAGCGACCGGCTTTCCGCTTTCGGCGGCCGGGCCGTCCGGTGGCAGCCGACCTCGTCTTCTCCGCCGGGGCGGCCAGCCTCGTACTGAGCCTCGTGTTCGTGGTCAGCGAGCCGACCCGTGTCCGGCTGCAGGCGCGTGCGGACGAAGCGGCGATCGCCGCCGGCGCCGCCACGCTGCAACTGGCTGCCGAGACGCACGCCGCCGCGAACGGCGGTCACTACGCGCGCAACGCGCTCGAACTGCTGCCCTGGTTGCCAGGTGGCCGGGCGCCACGCAACCCCTACACCGGCGAGCCCACGCTCTTCCGCGGTGCCGCCGGCGACCTGACCTACCGTCCGGCGCCGGGCGGAGGCTACGTCATCGAGGCCTGGGGCAAGGGCGGGACGCAACCGCGGCGGCTGGCCACCTTGCGCGGCACCAGCCCCGCCACCGGTCATTGAGATGGGTCACGACATGCATGGGGGAGAAGGAGACGGAACCATGAGCAATCGCGATGGCTTCACCCTGATCGAACTGATGATTGTCGTCGCCGTGATCGGCATCCTCGCTGCGCTGGCCATCCCCAACTACACGAGCATGCAGGAGCACGCCAAGGTCGCGGGGACCAAGAGCAACGCCCACGCGCTCCAGCTGGCCATCGAGAACTACGCTGCCACGCACGGCGGCGTCTACTCCGTGGCGGCCGCCGACATCACGCCGTTCCTGCCAGGCCAGGGCCTGATGGCCAACCCGTTCACGGGCGCACCGAGCGAGCCCCAGTTCGGGGCCGCTGCCGGCGCGCCCGGCCAGGTCGGCGTCGAACTCGTGATGCAGAACGGCGCACCCGTCGGCTACGTCATCACGGCCGCCGGTCCAAGCGGGGTCGTCATGACCGTCGGCAACGGCCAGTAGCCGACCGGCCCGGCCCCGGTGGCACCCCAGTTGCAATCCTGCCTGTGATACCGCGGCAAACGGCCGCCACGGGGCGCAAACAGCCCCGTGGCTGCCGCGCGACACCGGAGGTGGGCGATGACCCGTCAAGTCCTGGTCGAAAACGAGCCGCTGGTCCCGGCCGCCGCGCTGATCGCGGGATCGGCGATCCCCGTCTCCCGCGCCGCGCAGCCGCCCGCCCTGCGGGTCGCCGATCTGACCAAGACCTTCCGCTCCGGCTTCGCCCGCCGCCGCCTGCGCGGCGTCGAGGGCGTCTCGTTCAGCGTCGGCCGCGGTGAGGTCTTCGCCCTGCTCGGCCACAATGGTGCCGGCAAGACGACGACCATCGGCTGCCTGTTGGACCTCGTGCGTCCGGACCGCGGCGAGATCACGCTGCTCGGTTGCGACCACCGGGACCGCCGCGCGCGCGCGCGTATCGGCTATCTCCCGGAGCGCCCGTACTTCTTCGACTACCTGACCGGTCGCGAGTTGCTGGAATTCTACTGCGACCTGCTGGATGTGCCCCGCCGCGAGCGCCGGGACCGCGTCGATGGTGCGCTGCGCCGCGTGGGGATGATGCCGGATGCGGGCCGCCGACTTGGCAAGTACTCCAAGGGCATGCTGCAGCGGCTGGGTCTGGCGCAGGCGCTGCTGGGCGAGCCCGAACTGCTTATCCTCGATGAGCCGATGTCGGGCCTCGATCCGATGGGGCGCCGCGAGGTGCGCACGCTGCTCCAGGAGCTGAAGAACCAAGGATGCACGATCGTCCTGTCCAGCCATATCGTTCCGGACGTCGAGCAACTGGCCGACGCGGTGGGCATCCTGCGCGAGGGCAGGTTGGTGCTGAACGAGCGTCTGGGCGCGCTGGCGGACGCGTGTGCCTATCGGGTGCGCGCGGCCGGGTGCCTCGGAGAGGCAGCGCGCTGTGGCCTGCCGCCGTGGGCGCTGTCGGGCGGCGGTGACACCGCCGCCGCGCAGGGGCCCGCGGATCTGGCGGCGGCCGACACGCAGCAGTTGCGTGAGCTGCTGGACGCCTGCCACGCCGCAGGGCTGCCGGTCCTGGCCGTCGAGCCGCGGCGAACAGGGCTGGAGGATCTCTTCCTCAGGACGCACGAGCACGGGACCGTGGTGCATGGAGGCAAGGCATGACCCGCAGGCATGTCACCGCCCTGGCGCGCGGCACGTTCCGCGAGACCGTCCGCGACCGCGTGTTCTACCTGGTCGCGGTATTCGGCTTCCTGATGCTGGCCAGCACGGCCGTGCTGTCGCCCCTGACCGTCGGCGCCCAGGCGAAGATCGTCACCGACGTCGGCCTGGCGGCGATGGTGCTGCTCGGGCTGCTGGTGGTCGTCTTCGTCGGCAGCGGCATGGTCCGCAAGGAGATGGAAAAGGGCACCATCACCACGATTCTGGCCAAGCCGGTAGGTCGCCGCGAATACCTGCTGGGCAAGTACCTGGGCTTGAGCCTGACCATGGCCGCCATGCTGGCGGTGATGGGCGGCATGTTCCTGCTGCTGACCCTGATGTCTCCGGGTGCCTTCTCGCTGCGATTCGTCGCCGCCTTCTACCTGACGTTCCTGGAACTGGCGGTGATCAACGCGGTGGTGGTCTTCTTCTCGACCTGCGTATCGCCGGTGCTGGCGGCCATCTTCACGCTGGGCGTCTTCGTCGTGGGGCACCTCAGCCAATCGATCCGCGACTTCGGCCGCCTGCAGGAAGGTCCGCTGATGCAGCACCTGACGACTGTCGTCTATTACCTGACGCCGAACCTGGAGATCTTCAACGTCCGTGGTGCCGTTGTCCACGGTGATGTCATCGGGACGCCGCACCTGGTTCTGGCCACGCTCTACGGCGCCTGTTGGGCGGCGCTGCTGCTGCTGCTGTCGGGCGCCGTCTTCTCCCGCCGGGAGTTGCGCGGATGATCGTGCGCAGCGGCACCCTGGCACGTGGGGCTTCCGCGGTGGTACTGGCGGCGCTCATGGCGGCGTCACTGCACGCGCTCGATGCGCGCGAGCGGCATGTCGCCGGTGGCGATCGCCTCTACTTCCCGTCCGGCCGCGCCCTGGTCGAATCCGCCGTCGGATTCCGGGAAGTAGCCGCCGACTGGCTCTGGTTCCGTTTCGTCCAGTACTTCGGCTCCTACGCCAAGGGCCAGCACGACCTGCGCTACTTCGAGCTGCTGGTGGACGCTATCACGCGCCTGGATCCGCGCTTCGTCGAGGCCTACCATTTCGCGTCGCTGGTCGCCTGGTCGGAGTTGGGCGACTTCGACCGAGCGCTCGACTTCCTGAAGCTCGGCATCCTGCACAATCCGGATTCGGCGAAGCTGCACTTCCAGGTGGGATTCACCCACTACGTCTTCCTCCACGATTACCCGCGCGCGGCCACCTGGTTCGAGGCCGCCTCCCGCTGTGCGGACGGCGGGGAGATGGAGGCACGCTTCGCGGCGTTCGCGCGCTACCGCGCCGGCGATGACGGCGTGTCCATGGAGCTCTGGAAGCAGCTTCACGCGTCGACCGCCAGCCCGCAGATGCGCGACCTGGCCGAGAAGATGATCGCGAAGCTGGAGCGGCGCCTGGCCATCCAGAAGCTGTACGGCCCGGACTTCATCGGCCCCATCCCGGAGCTCTGATATGGTCCTCACGCACGAACCGGCCCTCTTCTACGCCCTGGCGGCTCTGCTCGGCGCCTGCTTCGGGAGCTTCTCCAACGTCCTGATCCACCGTCTGCCGCGGAACCTGAGCATCGTACGACCGCGCTCGGCGTGCCCGGCCTGCGCGCGGCCGGTCGAATGGCACGAGAACATCCCGGTGCTCAGTTGGCTGGCGCTGCGCGGCCGCTGCCGGGGCTGCGCGGCGCCCATCGCCCTCCGGTACCTCCTGGTTGAACTGGGCGGCGTCGCCTGTGCCCTCGTCGGGGTCTGGAGCTTCGGCTTCGGCTTCGCGGGGCTTTCTGCATCCCTGCTGCTGCTGCTGCTGCTGGATATTGCATTGATCGACTGGGAACACATGATCATCCCGCACACACTGACCATCGCCGGCGCGGTGATCGGTCTGGGCGGATCGTTCCTCGACGGGCGCGATCCGGCTTCCGCTTTCCTCGGAGCGGCCGTGGGGGCGGGCGGCGTTCTTGCCGTGTCGTGGGGCTACCGGCTGGTCCGTGGCGTGGTCGGCATGGGCGGTGGCGACGTGATGCTCATGGGCATGGTGGGTTCGTTCCTGGGGCCGTGGGGCGTGCTCGGGACGTTGTTCGGCGGTGCGCTGGCGGGGACCGCCTACGCACTCCTGGCCGGACGCGGTCGTGTCGTGGGCGGCGCCAAACTGCCGTTCGGCACCTTCCTGGCAGCCGCCGCCGCGGTGGTCCTCCTGTTCGGCCCGCGGCTTGCGGCCTGGTACCTGGGACTGGCCGCCTGACCGGCAATTCCTTCCCGGTGCGCCCGTTGCCTGCTGCCAATCGACACTTCCGGTGGTGGGACGCGGGCGCGCAGCCCGCGCTGGCACGCTGGAAATCGGACTCAAGCCGGGGCAATGCCCGCCGAATCCACTTATGGCACGCATGTTGCGGATCGCCCCGGGGACCGTCCGGAAGCTGCGGACGCCGTCCACACCGAAGCTCGAACAGCAAGGCAGGCTTGACATGTTCGGATTCCTGAAACGGAAGCGAAGGACACTCATCGGCATGGACATCGGCTCCCATGTCGTCAAGTGCCTGAGGCTGGACCTCAGCGGCGAGCGGCCGCAGGTCACGCACTTCGGCATGGCGGACCTCCCGCCCGAGGCCATCGTCGACGGCGAGATCATGGACCGCGAACTGGTGATCCAGACGATCCGCGACGCGGCGCAGAAGGCCGACCTGCCCAACGAGCCGGTGGCAAGCGCGGTGGCCGGGCGCGCCGTCATCGTCAAGAAGATCGTGATGGACAAGATGAGCGAGGCGGATGCGCGCGAGGCCATCTACTGGGAGGCCGAGCAGCACGTACCGTTCGACATCGACGACATCACGCTGGACTTCCAGATCCTGCAGCCCGACATCGGCGCCGGCCAGATGGAGCTGTTGCTGGTGGCGGCGAAGAAGGACATGATCCAGACGCACGCCGAGCTGATCCGCGATGCCGGCTTCACCCCGATGGTGATCGACGTCGCTTCGTTCGCGAACCAGAACGCGTGGGAGAAGCTGAGGCCGGTGACGCCGGAGGCCGCCCCCGTGCCGCGCGACGCCGACTCGGTCGATGGCCTGGCGGCGTTCGACGACGAGCAGCCTGAGGCTGTGCCTGCCACGCCGACGGGCGCCGGCGAGTTCGTCGCGCTGCTCGACGTCGGCGGCGGGGTCACCAACGTGCACATCGTGCGCGACGGCGTTCCCTACTTCACGCGCGACCTGTCGATCGGCACCTCGCACTTTATCGAGGAGTTCCAGAAGCAGCTCGGCCTCACCTGGGAAACGGCTTCGCGCGTCGCGCGAGGCCACACCGACGAAGCCGACGTCCAGCTGGTGGGCGACATCGTGCGCTCGGTCGGTGGCGATATCTACCAGGGGCTCGAGCCCAGCCTCTCATTCCTGAAGACCGCGGGTGAAGCCGACGGCATCGATCGCATCGTCCTGAGCGGCGGCGGTGCCCACCTGCCCGGCCTCAAGGAGTTCCTGTCCGAGAGCTACGGCGTCCCCGCCGAGATCGCCGACCCGCTGGCGAACCTCGACTACGCGCCCGACCTGTTCGGCGAGACGGAGCCCGCCGACCTCAGCCCGTTGCTGACGGTCTGCGTGGGCCTGGCCCTGAGAGAGGCGGTGGAGGCATGATCAGGATCAACCTGCTGCCCCGCGAGGACCAGCCGGCCAAGGCGCGCCTCGCCCTTCCGCATCTGGGAGCGCTTGCCCCGCTGGCCCTGTTGCTCGTGGCGGCCGGTGGTGTGGGTGGAGCCTACTACTACCAGTCGCAGCAGATCTCGTCGTTGGAGACGGTGATCGCGGCCGAGGAGGCCGAGACCCGCCAACTGGCGCCCGAGATCGCCAAGATCCAGCGCTTGAACCAGCAGCGGAAGGACCTGAACGACCGCCTGGACGTCATCACGCGTCTGGACGCGGACCGCTACTTCCGCGTACACCTGATGGACGAGCTGAACCGCAGCCTGCCCGAGCACGTGTGGCTGACGAAGTTCGAGGACGTCGGAGCTGACGAGTACGCGGTCGAGGGCGTGACGTTCTCGAACTTCCTGGTCAGCGACTTCCTGCAGAACGTCACCGAGAGCCCGTACTTCGCCACGGTGAACCTGCTCGTGGCCGAAAAGGGCGAGATCGACAAGGTGCGGGTCGTGAAGTTCAAGGCCCAGGCCAAGGCCGTGCGCAACGCCGCGCCGGCCCCGTTTGAAGGGTAGGAAGGACCACCATGAAGATCGACGTCAAGAACCCCAATCTCATCCGCTGGGCATTGACGGTGCTGGTGGTCGCGACGGTCGTGCCGATGTACTTCCTGTCGAGCAGCTACCCGTTCACCTACACCTCGCGGAAGCAGACGATCGCCCAGTTGGACGAACGCCACCAGAAGCTGTCCCAGGAACTGGAACGCGCCCGGCTGCTGGTGCGCAACCTGGAACGCGTGGAGCAGGAGTACGCGATCCTGCACGAGCAGTGGAAGGTCGCTGCCACTCTGCTGCCGGACGAGAACGAGATGCCGGACCTGCTGCGCAAGGTGACCGCGGCCGGCCAGCAGTCCGGCGTCGAGTTCGAGGTCTTCCGGCCGAAGCAGATGGTCAACCAGGGCTTCTACTCGGACAACCCGGTCGAGGTGCGCGTCAACGGCGGCTACCATCAGACCGGGGTCTTCCTGAGTCGGCTGGCGAACCTCAACCGGATCGTCAACGTGTCCGGCCTCAAGATGCAGGCGGCCGACAACCAGAAGGACAGCCCCTACACCGTGCGCACGGACATGTTGCTGACCGCCTACACGCAGGGCCAGGGCAACACGAGCCCGACGGAGGCCGTCGATGCCGGCGGCACCCGGGCGCTACAGGCGAAGGCGTCGGCCGACGGCAAGGCCAAGGCCACGCCGGCCGGCACGGCCGTGAGCTCGGTCACGGGCGGCAAGGCGAAGGAGATCGCGCAGGCCGCGAAGGCCACCGACACCAAGGGAGGGCGCTGATGAAGACGCTCAGGAAAGTCAGGGCGGCATTGATCGCGCCGATCGTGCTGGCGCTCGCGCTGCCGGCGCTCGCGACGGAGGAACCGACCCCGGCCACCGCCGAGGCGTCCGCGACACCGCAGCCCGAAGCACTCGCGGCGACCCTCGAACCCGCCGCTGCCACCACCGTCGCGGCGGAGCCCGCAGACGCCTCCGTGTCGCCCTCGCAGATCTCGGCCGACCGGATCAACGCGATCCGGGCCAACGAGTACTTCTACCAGTCGTACGGCAAGGGCGATCCGTTCGCCACGCTGGTCAGCGGCAAGTACGAGCCGACCGGTGCCGCCGAGCTGGTGGATCTCAACAGCGCCAGCCTGGTGGGCGTCATGTGGGGCCAGGACGACCGCTTCGCCCTGGTCGAGGACGGCGACGGATTCGGTTACATCCTGCGTGTGGGCGACCAGGTCCGCAATGGCCGTGTCGTCAGCATCCGCAAGAACTCGCTCACGGCGCAGGTCACGTTGTACGGCATCAGCAGCAACGTGGTCCTCAAGCTGGATAACCTGGAGGAGTAAGAGATGTTCCGCTGGCATCGCAATGCTCGCTGCGCGGTCCTGACCCTGTGCCTGCTGGCGGGCGCAGGGGCCGCACTGGCCCCGGCCGCCCTGGCCCAGGCCTCGGACGCCGGCTACAAGACCCGGCTCATCTCGCTCGACGTCCAGGACGCCGAGATCGGCACGGTGCTCCGGTCCCTGGCCGGATACTCGGGCACCAATATCGTCGCCTCGCCCAAGGTCGTGGGCAAGGTCACGGTCAAGCTCGAGGACGTGCCCTGGATCGAGGCGCTGGAGGTCATTCTCCGCGCGCACTCCTTCGACTACGCGGAAGAGGGCGGCATCTACCGCGTCGACACGGCCGAGGCCCTGCGCCAGGAGAACCTGGAGGGCCAGCGCGCCCGCAAGCAGGTGGAAGACCTCGAAGCCCTGCACCTGGGCATGGTCACCCTGCGGTACGCGAACGCGACCGAGGTCAAGGACGCGCTGGAGAAGATGCTGACCGAGCGAGGCAACATCGATGTCGATGTGCGCACGAACAGCCTGCTGGTCAACGACGTCGAGGCCCGAGTCAACCTGATCAGCAGCATGGCCGGGCAGCTGGACTCGCGCACGCCGCAGGTCGAGATCAACGCGCGCCTGGTCGACATGGATTCGCGCGCGACGCGCGAGCTGGGCGTCAACTGGTCGCTGAACAATTTCGTCAGCCCCGGCAACAACCTGGGCGGCAGCCTGGCCGTCGACAACGCGCTTCAGAACCCGGCGGGTGACCTGCGTATCGGCACCGTGCAGGACTGGGGCGAACTGATGGTCAAGGTGCAGGCGCTGGAGAACGACAACCGCGCCCAGCTGATCAGCAATCCGGTGATCACCACCACCGACAACCGCGAGGCGAAGATCCTCGTCGGCCAGAAGATCCCGCTGATCGTTGCGGATCAGGCCGGCAATGCGATCACCCAGCTGACCACAATCGGCATCCAGCTGCGCGTGACCCCGCACATCAACAACGAGAAGACGATCACGCTGGACATCCACAACGAGGTCAGCGACCTGTCCAGCCAGGCCACGGTGCAGGGCGGCGTCATTATCAACACCAGCGAGTCGGACACCCGCGTCCTGGTCGAGAACGGCGCCACGGCCATCATCGCCGGCCTCATCCGCAAGATCGACAGCCGGCTGGAGACGGGTGTGCCCGTGCTCAAGTCGCTGCCGCTGCTGGGCAGCCTGTTCCGCCACAGCTCGGATACGAAGGTCGACCGTGAATTGGTCATCTTCGTGACCCCGCGGATCGTGGACGACAACTACATGCAGCGCGCGACCATCGTCCCGGAGGGGGAAGTGGAACACACCCCGACCGAGTCGATCAGCCGCTTCTAGACCGCTCACCGGCCGGCCCCGCCGGTCCGGAATCCGACGCCCCCCGGCTCCTGGCCGGGGGGCGTCCGTTCGCGCCGGACGCTGCGACGCGACGGACCACATTCCTGCTGGCACCGGCCCGCCCGTGGTGTACGTTGTCCCGCATGTGGACTTCCCTGATCGGCTTCATGGCCAGCGGCAAGAGTACCGTGGCCGACGCATTACAGGCGGCGACGAACCGTCCGGTCGTGCATCTGGACGATGTGGTGGCCGCGGCGTCGGGCCGGACGGTGGCGGCGATCTTCGCGCAGGATGGGGAGGCCGCCTTCCGCGCTGGCGAGTTGGCCGCGATCGAGCGGCTCGATGCGGCCCGCCACCTGGTGCTGGACGCCGGCGGCGGTATCGTCGAGACGCCGGCCGCCACGGCGCTGCTGCGTGAGCGCGGCGTCGTGATCTGGCTGGACACCCCCTGGGAGACGCTGCGCGCGCGCCTGGAGGCGGGCCCGGCCGGCGAGCGTCCGCTGGTCGACGCGCTCGGCTGGGATGGGCTCGAGTCGCTTTTCCGGCGCCGGCGCCGGCTGTATGCGGCGGCGGCGGACTTCCGGCTGGCGGCGACCACCGCCGACCCGGAACTGCTGGCGCGCACGGCCATGCTGCGCAGCCTGGTCTGGTCCCGGCGTCCCGCCGGGCAGCGGCGATGAGGGTGGTGGCCGGCAGGTGGCGGGGACGGCGTCTGCTGCCACCGCCGGACGAGGCGATCCGGCCGACCGCCGACCGCGTCAAGGAGGCCCTGTTCAGCATTCTCGGCCGGCGCGTCGAGGGCGCCGTCTTCGTGGACCTCTGCTGCGGATCCGGGGCCCTGGGCATCGAGGCGCTCAGCCGCGGCGGCGCGCGGTCCGTATTCGTCGACGACGCGCCGGCGGCCCTGGCGCTGGCCGGCCGCAACCTGGCGCGCTGCGGTGCCGACCCGGGGAGCTACACGCTGGAGGCGGGCGACGCAATCGCCTGGCTGGAGCGCTGGCGGCCGGGCCCCGGCACGCCCTGGGTGCTGGTGACCGACCCGCCCTACCGCGGACCGGTCGCGGAGCGTATCTTGGGACTGCTGCGCGCGGGCGCCCCCTGGCCGGGCTGCCGCGCGCTTGTCGTCGAGTGTGCGTCGGTCGACGGTTCGGCGGTGCCCGAGCCGGAAGGCTGGCAACGGCGGCGCTACGGGCAGGCGTCGCTGGCACTGTGGCTGGACCCGGCCGGTGACTGAACGTCGGCGGGAGGGAAGACGATGCACCGTCACGTGCTGTACCCAGGCTCCTTCGACCCGGTGACCCTCGGGCATCTGGACCTGGTCGAGCGCGCGAGCCGGCTCTTCGACCAGGTCACCGTGGTGGTGGCCGCCAGCGGCAAGGCCGGCCTGCTCGGACTGGAAGAGCGCGTGGACCTGTTCCGGGCCGCGGTCACGGGCCTTCCGGGGGTTGATGTCGAGCCGTTCAGCGGCCTGCTGGTCGAGGAAGTGCGGCGACGCGGCGCGACGGCCGTCGTGCGCGGCATCCGCACGCCGGGCGACTACGAGCACGAATGGACGATGGCGGGCGTGAACGCGCTGCTGGCCGCCGATGTCGAGTACGTCTACCTGCTGGCCCGCCCGCACCTGGCTGCGATCTCCAGCACGCTGGTGCGCGACGTCATGCGCCACGGAGGCGCCCTTGAGCGGCTCGTGCCGGAACCGGTGGCGAGGGCGCTGGCCGGCCGCGGTGCCTGAAGCGCTGAGCGCCGGACCTTGCCGCGTCCGTGAGTGACAGGTGGCCAACCGGCCGCAAACCGCGGTTGACGCCGCGAACAGGGAGTCCCGCGTGTTCCTGGATACCGCCACGATCACGATCACCTCGGGCAAGGGTGGGGACGGCTGCGTCTCCACCCGTCGCGAGAAGTACGTTCCACGCGGCGGCCCTGACGGCGGCAATGGAGGCCGCGGCGGCTCGGTGTGGCTGGTCGCCGACCCGCAACTGGGAACGCTGCTGGACTTCCGCTACCGCCGGCGCTACGAGGCCCAGGACGGCGGCAAGGGCGGCGGCAACAATTGCACCGGGCGCGACGGCGAGGACGTCACCATCAAGGTGCCGTGTGGCACCAGCGTCTTCGACGAACAGACGGGCGAGCAGATCGGCGACCTGATCGAAGCGGGGGACCGGCTCTTGCTCGCCGAGGGGGGCAAGGGCGGCAAGGGCAACTGGGAGTTCCGGTCAGCGCGCAACCAGACGCCGATGAGGGCCACGCCGGGCAAGCCCGGCCTCGAGCGCCTGGTCCGCTTCGAGCTGAAGCTGATCGCGGACATCGGGCTGGTGGGCGAGCCCAACGCCGGCAAGAGCACGCTCCTGTCGGTGCTGACGGCCGCGCGACCCAAGGTGGCCGACTATCCGTTCACCACGCTGGTGCCGAATCTTGGCATCGTCGACCTCGGAGATTACGCCAGCTGCACGTTGGCGGACATTCCCGGCCTGATCGAGGGTGCCAGCGAGGGCCGAGGCCTGGGCCACGAGTTCCTGCGGCACGTCGAGCGCACGCGGGCCTTGCTGCTGTTGGTCGATCCCTCGGTCGCGGAGCCGCAGGCGGGCCTCGACATGCTGCGCGGCGAACTGGAGCGCTACGGCGGGCACTTGGCCGGACTGCCGTTCGCGGTCGTCGTGACCAAGAGCGACCTGCTCGACGCCGAGGCCGGGGCCACGGCGCTGGCGCAGGCGCGGCAATGGGCGAGCGCTTCCGGCGCGGCCGATACCCTGCAGATCTCCGCCGTGGCCGGTCGCGGCCTGGCCGAGTTGCGGCACCTGCTGCGCCGCCTGTACAACGGCTGACCCGCGCGGGGCCCGGCGACGGCGGGCCGCCCCGCCGCGATGAACCGCCGCGACGTCCTCCCGGACGGGATCCCCGATCGTGGCTGAACCCCGCGAAACGGAAGTTCCATCGACCGACTTGCCCCTGCCCGGTGACCGCCTGATCGTCACCCGCGGACATGACTGCTGGCCGGCCAGCTGGCAACCGGACCGCTCCCCGCTGATCACCGACCTGCACGTCCAGGGCGACGCGTCGGCGCTCCGGGGCCTGTGCATCGGCATCGTGGGCACGCGGCAGCCGACGCCTCGCGGCCTGGAAGTGGCGCGCGTGCTCGCGGCGCAACTGGTGGCGACCGGTTGCATCGTGGTCAGCGGTCTGGCCCGGGGCATCGATGCGGCCGCTCACCGTGGCGCGCTGGCGGCCGGAGGCCGGACGATCGCGGTCATGGCGACCGGCACCGACCTTTGCTACCCGCAGGCCCATCGCGGGCTGCTGCGCGAGATCCGTCGGCACGGCTGCAGCGTCACGCCCTTCTTGCCGGGGACACCGCCGCTGAAGCACCACTTCCTCATGCGCAACCAGGTGCTGGCCCTGCTCGTGGAGGCCGTGGTGGTGGTGGAGGCCCCCCTGCGCAGCGGAGCCCTGTCCACGGCCCGCGAAGCGGGCGACGCCGACCGCGAGGTGCTGGCCGTGCCCGGCCCCGTCGACGCGCAGACCAGCCAAGGCTGCCACAAGCTCCTGCGCGAAGGCGCTGGACTGGTCGAATCCGCAGCGGACATCCTGGCGGCCCTGGGCGCGCGGGCACCGCTGCTGCCGGCGCCGCCGCTGCCGCCCGAGCCGCCCCTCCCGGAGCACGCGGCGGCGCGCTGGCTGTGGCGGCACATCGATCTGGGCGGCTGTGGGCGGGACGAGCTGCGGCGGGAATGGGTTGGCGATGAACGTGGGTTCGTCGACGGACTGACCGCGTTGGAACTGGCGGGGCTGATCCGCCGGTTGCCGGGTGGGAGGCTGGCCCGTAGTATCTGGACCGCCTGACGGCGCAATGCGGAACCGGCACCGCCCGGCGTCGTGGGCTGGATGGACCGCGCACACGGACAACTCCCTGGTCGTGCGCGCCGGCCGCTTCGAAAGGCAGTGCCCTGTCGTCTCCGGCCCGACAACGCCTCGAGTACGCCGCCCTGCGCGGCGTCTTCCTGCTGGCGGCGCTGCTGCCGGCGCGCGCGCTCCTGGCGTTCGGGAGCGGCCTCGGCGCGCTGGTCTGGCGGCGGCGGCTGTACCGGGCGGCGATCGTGCGAGAAAATCTCCGCCAAGCGCTGGGCGGCACACACAGCGAAGCGGCCCGGGAGGCTGTCGCCGCGGCGTTCTTCCGGCATCTGGGCACGAACCTCATGGAATTCGTGCTGCTGGGCCGGATGTCGCCGGGGCAGGTGCGCGCCCGCGTCGAACTCGTGGGTCTGGAGCACTACCGCGCCGCGGCCGCTTCCGGGCAGGGGGTGTTGGTGGTCACCGGCCACTTCGGCAATTGGGAACTGCTCGCCGCGCGCCTGGGCGCCGAGGGCATCCCCGTCACCTTCCTGGGCAAGAGCCAGTCGAACCCGCACGTGGACCGCCTGCTGGCCGCCTTGCGTGCGCGCGCCGGCGTGAGCGTCATCCGCTCGGGCGGTCCCCTCAAGGAGATGGTCTCGGCCCTGCGCCGGGGCGAGGCGATCGGCCTGGCCGCCGACCAGGACGCGGGGCCGGAAGGCTGCTTCGTGCCGTTCCTGGGCCGGCCGGCCTCGTTCTACCGCGGTGCAGCCTACTTCTCCTGGAAGCTGGGAGCGCCGGTCGTCAGCGCGGTGATCTTCCGCCTGCCCGACGGCCGGCACCGACTGGAACTGGGACCGCCGTACGCGCCCCAGGCGGAATGGGACGAATCGGCCGCGGTCATCCGCCTGACGGAGATTTTCGCGCAACGACTCGAGGCCGCCGTGCGTAGGGCGCCCGAACAGTACTTCTGGACGCACCGGCGCTGGAAGACCCGACCCCCGGAGGAAACCGCGTGATCGAAGTCAGGGACCTGGTCAAGAAGTACGGCCCGCAGAAGGCCGTCGATGGCGTCAGCTTCGACGTGGCGCGCGGCGAGCTGTTCGGCCTGCTGGGCCCCAACGGCGCCGGCAAGACCACCACCATCGGGGTGCTGTCGACACTGCTGCGCGCCGACGGCGGGCAGGTACGCATCGGCGGGCACGACGTCGCCACCGCCCCGTCCGCCGTCCGGCGGCTCATCGGCGTGGTGCCCCAGGAGATCGCCCTCTACACCGACCTGAACGCGCGCGACAACCTCGTGTTCTGGGGGCGGCTGCACGGCCTGGGCGGGGCGGCGCTCAACCGGCGCGTGGAGGAGCTGCTGGTCCTGGCCGACCTGGCCGACCAGGCGCGGCGCCGGGTCGAGACGTTCTCCGGCGGGATGATGCGGCGCCTGAACCTGGTGGCCGGCCTGATCCACCAGCCCGAGGTCCTGTTCCTGGACGAGCCGACCGTCGGCATCGACGCGCAGGCCCGTTCGCGCATCCTCGAGCTGATTGCCGACCTGGGCCGGCAGGGCCTGACGGTGATCTACACCACGCACTACCTCGAGGAAGCCGAGCAGCTCTGCGACCGGATCGGTGTCATCGACCGCGGGCGCCTGGTCGCACTCGGCGACAAGGAGTCTCTGATCGGCCAGATCGGCGATGTCGACCTGATCCGCCTGGCGATTCCCGCGGACCGGCACGAAGCCTTCACCGCGGCCTGCCTCGGCTGGGAGGGGTGCGTCGGCGTGGGTGAGCGGCGAGGTCGGATCGAGGTGCGCGCCCGCGACGGTGGCCAGCTGCTGCCGCACATCCAGGCCTGGCTCGAGGCGGGCGGCGTCCCGCTGGAGCAGCTCGAGGTGGAGCGGCCCAACCTTGAGACGCTGTACCTCAACCTGACCGGCCGCGGCCTGCGGGAAGAGGCCCCATGAGCCGCCTGTGGATTTTCGCCGCGCGCGACCTGCGCCGCCTGGCAGCCGACCGGCGCGCGCTGGTGGTGAACCTGGCACTGCCGCTGGTGCTCACCTCGGTGATGGGCCTGTCGTTCGGCGGCGGCATCTTCGGCAAGAAGGGCATCAGCGCCATCCCGGTGGCGATCGTCGCGGCGGACCTGCCCGAGCCCCTCCGCGAGCGCCTGCTCGAGGGCCTGCGGGAATCCGGCTTCTTCGCGCCCACCTGGGCCGATTCGGCGCAGGCCGACGCGCTGGTGCGCGCTGGCGACGTCGCGGCGGCCATCGTGCTGCCGTCGGGCGCCCTGGACTCGTTCTTCAACGCCGATTCGCTGGTCATCGAGGTCTGGAAGGATCCGGCCAGCGACGTGAAGGCAGGCATCGTCCAGGAGATCGTGCAGCGCGGGGTCCTGCGCCTGCAGGCGGGCGAGGCGGCCTACCGCGCGTTGTGGCCCCAGGACGTCGTGCTTGCGGCGGCCGACTCGGTGGCCCTGGCGGACATGTTCCGCGGCGGCCTCGGCGACCTCTGGCGCAACCTGCGGGACCCGGACACGGCGGGCACGCAGGCCCGTGCCGTCGACTTCCTGGCGCGGCAGATCGATCACCATCTGGCACTGGGGCGCGTCCTGTCCAGGCCGACCGTCGGCTTGGTCGTCGCCGACCGGGTCCCGGGCGCCGGAAACGGGGGGCGGGAGACGAACCTCTTCGACTACTTCCTGCCCAGCTTCGCCGTCTTCTTCCTGATGTTCGCGGTGGCGGCCGGCGCCCGCGACCTGCACCGCGAGCGCGCCCGGCGCACGCTGCAGCGCCAGTTGCTGGGGCCGGGACCGGCCTGGCCTGTCGTGGCCGGCAAGTGGGTGGCTGCCGTCATCCAGGGTGTCGGCATGCTGGGCGTGCTCCTGCTGGCCGGCGCCGTGCTGTTCCGCGTGAACCTCGGGCCGGACCCCTGGACCCTGCCGGTGGTCGTGCTGCTGACCTGCACCGCGGCAGCGGGCGTGTTCATGCTGATGGCGCTGCTGGTCCGCACGGAAAAGGCGCTCGACAACCTCTCAACGGCCGTGATCCTCGTCTCGGCCATGTTGGGCGGGAACTTCATGCCCCTGGACAACCTGCCGGCCTGGTCCCGCTCGGTCGGGCAGCTCTTCTTCAACTACTGGGCGAACCTCTCCTTCACGCGCGTCATCGGGGCCGACGGTTCCCTGGTCGACGTGGCCACGCCGCTGCTGGTGCTCGGCATCGGGAGCCTCGTGCTGCTGGCGGCGGTCCTGGTGCTGTTCGACGCGCGGGTGCGCAAGGGAGGCTGGACGTGAACCGGCAGGTCATCGGGGCGATGGTCCGGCTGCGTCTGCTGCGCGTGGTCCGCGATCGCGGCGGCCTGGTCTGGCTGCTGGTGATGCCCATGGTCTTCTCGTACCTGATGGGCATGCTCATGGGCGACTGGAGCGGCAGCTCCCAGCCGGCGCGGCGCAAGCTCCTGGTCAGCGACCTGGACGGCGGACCGGCCGTGTCGCTGCTCCTGGGGCCCCTGCGCGCGAACGACGCGTACGAGGTGGCGGTCGTGGACACCGCCTTCACCGACGCCCGCGCGCGCGAACTGGTCGACGCCCGGCGCGCGACGGCCGTCCTGCAGGTCCCGCCGGGCTTCAGTGCCGCACTGGCCGGGGGGCCCCGCGTCGACCTCCGCCTGACCATCGACGGGGATCGCCTGGGCGGCCAGGCGGCCCGCACGCTGGTCGAGGGCGAGCTGGCACGCCTGGCGACGGCCGGGGCCGCGATGTCCCTGGTGGCGCCGCCCGGGACGCCCGTCCCGCGCGACGGCGCCGCCTCCTTCGACGAGGGCGCCTTCGTCGACGCGTGGGAGTCGCCGCGCGTGCGCCTGCGCGCGGCGACCCTCGGGCGGCTGGAATCCGAGGACTGGGGGCTGACGCGCTCGCACCAGCACGTCGGGCCGTCCTACGTGCTGTTCTTCGTGCTCATGTTCATGATGGTCTCGGCCAAGGACCTGGTGCAGGAACGCCGTGACCGCACGCTGGCCCGCCTGGTGACCAGCCGCGCCTCGGCGGTCGACCTGGTCGCCGGCTATTTCCTTGGCGGCATGGCCGTGGGCCTGCTGCAGGCAGCCATCCTGCTGGTCCTCAACGCGGTGGCGTTCAAGCTGGACTACGGCGATGCGCCGCTGGCGCTGGCGGCCGTGGTGGTGCTGTTCGCGGCCTTCTCGTCCTCGGCGGCGATCCTGCTGGGCACGCTGGCGCGCTCGGGCGCGCAGGCCGACGGCCTGGGCACCGGCCTGACGATGGTCATGGCCGCCATCGGCGGGCTGTGGTGGCCGCTCGAGGTGGTCCCTGCGTTCATGCAGGTCCTGGGCAGGGCGCTGCCGACCGGGCAGGCGATCTCGATCTTCCACGGTCTGGTCGGCCGGGGCTGGGGCCTGGCCGAGGCGGCGCCGCTGCTGGGCGGGCTGCTGCTGTGGTTCGTGGCGGCGTTCACGCTGGCCGCCTGGCGGCTGCGCAGGCAGATCGCCACCTGACGTGAACGCGAGGCGCGGCCGGCCCGCTGCCGGGCCGCGCCGTGCCCGCCCGCTTCAGTTCGTCGTGAATCCGATCGACGGTCCCTGCGGCGTCTGCCCGGCTAGCTTGATCTCGCCGTTGACCTGCTCGAACCGCTCGATGTTGGCCGTCAGCGACTTGGCCAGCGCCTTGACCGACTGCGGCGTCATGATGATGCGCGCGTGCACCTTGGCCTTGGGCAGCCCGGGCACCAGCCGCGCGAAGTCCAGGATGAACTCGTGGGGGCTGTGCGAGATAAGCGTCAGGTTGCTGTAGATCCCTTCGGCTTCCTTCTCGTTCAGGTCGACCGTGATACGCTGTTGCTGGGGATTCTTGGTGTCCATCGATATCCGTTCCTGCCGGCTGGGGGAGCGCCCGGCGCGTTGACACCCGCAGACACGGGTGGTAGGTTGCCGACGGCCTGCTTGCCGCCGATTCCGGATCCCTGAACCCACAAGAAAGCGCCCATGAACGCGCCTGACAAGCCCTTGTCCACGACCGCCGTGTTGGCCGGCATTGCCGGGCGGCGCCTGGCCGTTGTCGGCGACGCCATGCTCGACCACTTCGTGTGGGGGAGCGTCGACCGCATCAGTCCCGAGGCGCCGGTGCCGGTCGTGCGCGTGCGCGAGGAGACCTGGAAGCTGGGTGGGGCCGCCAACGTGGCCGCCGGCATCCGCGCCCTCGGCGCCGAGGCCCGTTTCTTCGGCCTCTGCGGCCGGGATGAGGCCGCCACGACACTGCGGAGGCTCCTGGACGAACGGGGGATCGCCGCCGACGGGTTGGTGGCCGACGCGGCGCGCCCGACAACGCTGAAGACCCGCATCATCGCCCACCATCAGCAGATCTGCCGCACCGATCGCGAGGACGACGGTCCGGTCGATGACGCCGGCATCGCCGCGCTGGTCGGGGGGTTGCGCCGGAACGGGCCGTTCGATGGCATCGTCCTGAGCGACTACGGCAAGGGCGTGTTGACGGGGGCGTCGCTGCCGGCCTTGCTGGGTGCCGCGCGCGAGGCCGGGGTGCCGGTCGTTGTCGACCCCAAGCGCGGCGACTACGCCAAGTACCGCGGGGCCACCTCGTTGACGCCGAACCAGCGAGAGGCCGAGCAGGCTTGCGGCCATGCTATCGCAGGTCCGGAGGATCTGCGTCGCGCCGGCCGCCGGCTCCTGGACCTGACCGGCGCCGAAGCGGTGCTGATCACGCGCGGCGAGCACGGCATGGCGCTGTACGAGGAGTCCGGCGCCGAGCATCACCTGCCGGCTGCGGCCACCACGGTCTACGATGTGACCGGCGCCGGCGACACCGTGATCGCCGTCTACACGGCCTGCCTGGCCGCCGGCGCGCCGCACCTGGAGGCAGCCCGCCTGGCCAACCACGCTGCCGGCCTAGCCGTGCGCGAACTGGGCACCGCGGCCGTCACGCTCGACCAGCTGAAGGCCGTCCTGCCGGGCGGTAGCGGGCGATGAGCGCCGTTCCGTTGACCGCGCCGGTGCTCGCGCGGCATGACCTGGCCGCCTGGGCCGACAACTGTCGCGACGCCGGCCGTACCATCGCCTTCACCAACGGCTGCTTCGACCTGATCCACGCCGGACACCTGGGCAGTCTGGCCCAGGCGGCGGCGAGCGCCGACGAATTGATTGTCGCTCTCAACAGCGACGCTTCCGTTGCCCGACTCAAGGGTCCTGGGCGACCGATCCTGCCGGAAAACGACCGGGCCGCGCTAATGGCAGCCTTGCGAGCGGTTTCCGCGGTCACCATATTCGACGAACCGACACCGCTGGAGACCATTCTCCTGATCCGGCCGGACGTGCTCGTCAAGGGGTCCGAGTACGCGGACGCCGACATCGTGGGCGCCCGTGACGTCGTTGCTGCCGGGGGTCGCGTGCTGCGCGTGCCCATGGTGCCGGGCTGGTCGACCTCGCAGATCATCGCCGCCATCAGGAAGCTGCCCTGACAGCTGGACCTGTTCGCGGCGTTCCGGCTGCGGCCGGAACCATTGAGGGGACGGCATGAGCAGGATCAAGGTCATCATCCTGGGCGCCGCGGGGCGCGATTTCCACAACTTCAACTGCGTCTACCGGAACAATCCCGCTTACGAGGTCGTGGCCTTCACGGCCACGCAGATTCCCGACATCGACGGTCGCCGCTACCCGGCCACGCTGGCCGGCCCGCACTACCCCGCGGGCATCCCGATCGAGGACGAATCGGTCCTGCCGGACCTGATCGGCCGGACCGGGGCGGAACTGTGCGTCATGGCCTACAGCGACCGCAGCTACCAGCAGGTCATGAGCCTGGCCTCGATCGTCAATGCGGCGGGCGCCGACTTCACGATGCTGGGCGAGCGCCTGACCGAGCTGAAGAGCAGCAAGCCGGTCATCAGCGTCGGTGCCGTGCGCACCGGCTGCGGCAAGAGCCAGACCAGTCGCCGCATCTGCCAGATTCTGCGCAAGGCCGGCAAGAAGGTCGTCGCCGTGCGGCACCCGATGCCCTACGGCGACCTCGAGGCGCAGCGCGTGCAGCGCTTCGCCACGATCGCGGACCTGGCGAAGCACAACTGCACCATCGAGGAGATGGAGGAGTACGAGCCGCACGTGGCCGTCGGCGGCGTCATCTACGCCGGCGTCGACTACGAGGCCATCCTCCGCGAGGCCGAGAAGGAAGCCGACATCATCCTCTGGGACGGCGGCAACAACGACACGCCGTTCTTCAAGAGCGACCTGCACATCGTCGTGGCCGACCCGCACCGGGCGGGGCACGAGAATTCGTACTACCCCAGCGAGACCAACGTGCGCCTGGCCGACGTCGTCGTGATCAACAAGGTCGTCGAGGCCGAATTCGAGAACATCGAGGCCGTGCGCGGCAACATCCGCGAGATCAACCCGAAGGCGATCATCATCGACGCGGCCAGCCCGCTGACGATCACCGGCGCGGTCGACCTGGCCGGCAAGCGCGTGCTGGTGGTCGAGGATGGCCCGACCCTGACGCACGGCGACATGAAGTACGGCGCCGGCGTCGTGGCGGCGCTGCGGCTGGGCGCGGGCGAACTGGTGGACCCTCGCCCCTGGGCGCGGGGACGGCTGGCCGAGACGTTCGCCGCGTATCCCGAGATCGGCACCCTGCTGCCGGCGATGGGCTACGGCGACGAGCAGAAGGCCGACCTCGAGGCGACGATCAATGCCGTCGAGTGCGACGTCGTGGTCATCGGCACGCCGATCGACCTCAACCGTGTCGTGAAGATCAACAAGCCCACGGTGCGCGTGGGCTACGAGCTCCAGGAGATCGGTTCGCCGAACCTGGAACAGGTGCTGGCCCGGTTCCTCGGCTAGCGTACCGTCCTGCAGATGCCGATCGAAGCGGCCGGGCGGCGACCCCGCCCGGCTGCCAACCCCCACCGGGAGGAAGTGCGTGAACATCCACGAGTACCAGGCGAAGGAGATCTTCGCTCGCCACGGCCTGCCGGTCCCGCCCGGCTCGGTGGCCGCGACCGTCGGCGAAGCCGTCGCGCTGGCGGGCAAGTACGGCCTTCCGGTGATGGTGAAGTCGCAGGTGCTGACCGGTGGCCGCGGCAAGGCCGGCGGCGTCAAGTTCTGCAAGACGATCGACGACGTGAAGGAGAATGCGTCGAAGATCCTGGGCATGGACATCAAGGGCCACGTCGTGCGCAAGGTGCTGGTCACCCCGGCGCTGGACATCGCCAGCGAATTCTATGTCGGCATGCTCATCGATCGCGCCTCGCAGCGCGTGCTGCTGATGTGCAGCGCCGAGGGCGGCATGGACATCGAGCAGGTCGCCCAGGAGAAGCCCGAAGCCATCCTCAAGCACCCGATCGACCCGCGCTACGGGCTGCTCGACCACGAGGCCCTCGAACTGGGCCTGAAGATGTGCCCGGGCGACGTCAAGAAGGCGCGCCAGCTGGCCACGGCCATGCAGAAGCTGTACGCGGCCTTCGTGGCGGCCGACGCCAGCCTGGCGGAGATCAACCCGTTCATCTTCACGCCCGACGGCATCGGGCACGCCATCGACGGCAAGGTCAGCTTCGACGACAACGCCATGTACCGCCACGCCGACTACGAGGCGCTGCGCGACATCGAGGCCGAGGACCCGGCCGAGCGCCAGGCCCGCGAGGCGAACCTCAGCTTCGTGAAGCTGGAGGGCAACGTCGGCTGCCTGGTCAACGGCGCCGGACTGGCCATGGCCACGATGGACCTGGTCAAGTACTACGGTGGCCAGCCGGCGAACTTCCTGGACATCGGCGGCAGCTCGAATCCCGAGAAGGTCGTCAACGCGCTGAAGATCATCCTGCAGGACAAGGCCGTGAAGGTCATCCTGTTCAATATCTTCGGCGGCATCACGCGCTGCGACGACGTCGCCAACGGCATCATCAGGGCCACCGAGATGATGCCCATCGAGGTGCCGATCGTCGTGCGCCTGACCGGCACCAACGAGGCCGAGGGCCGTGCGCTCCTGGCCAAGACGAAGCTCCACCCCGCCGAGACGATGGACGAGGCCGTGCAGAAGGCCATCGAACTCGCCGGCAAGGGTGCGTAACCTGACCACAACGCGTGGACGAGCGGACGACGTCCGCCGCCCTTAAGGAGTCTCGTCATGGCGATCTTTGTCGACAAGAACACGCGGGTCGTGGTGCAGGGCATCACCGGCCGCGACGGCGGGTTCCACTCGCGGGAGATGCTGGCCTACGGAACGAAGCTCGTGGCCGGCTGCACGCCCGGTCGCGGCGGCCAGAAGTTCGAGGACAAGGTGCCGGTATTCGACACCGTTCGAGAGGCCGTGCTGAACGAGGGCGCCAACACCTCGGTCATCTTCGTCCCGCCCGCCGGTGCCGCCGGCGCCATCATGGAAGCGGCCGACGCCGGCTGCAAGCTGGTCGTCTGCATCACCGAGGGCGTGCCGACCATCGACATGGTCAGGGTCATGCCCTACCTGAAGGAGCGCGGCGTGCGCCTGGTCGGGCCGAATTGCCCGGGCCTGCTGGCTCCCGGCATCGCCAAGCTGGGCATCCTGCCCGCCTCGATCGTCAAGGAGGGACCCGTCGGCCTGGTCAGCCGCAGCGGCACCCTGACGTACGAGGTGGTCTACCAGCTGACGGCCGCGGGTCTGGGCCAGACCACGTGCCTGGGCATCGGTGGCGACCCGATCATCGGCACCAACTTCCTGGACGCCATCGAGGCCTTCAACGCCGACCCGGCGACCGAGGCCTTCGTCATGATCGGCGAGATCGGCGGCGACGCGGAGGAGAAGGCGGCAGCCTACATCAAGGCCCACGTCCGGAAGCCGGTGGTCAGCTTCATCGCCGGCCAGACCGCACCCCCGGGCAAGCGGATGGGCCATGCCGGCGCTATCGTCTCGGGCGGCACCGGCACGGCGGCCGAGAAGAAGAAGGCGCTCAACGAGGCCGGCATTCCGGTCGCCGAGCGCCCGATGGACATCGTGCCTCACCTCAAGAGCATCTGGAAGCGGTAGGGCCCGGCCCTGCTCTGTACCCGGACGGAGAGCGGGCCCGGCGGACCGGACCCGCTCTGCCCTGCCGACAGCCAAGCGACACAGGAGGGGTTCACCCCGATGCAGCAGACCTACTTCATGATCAAGCCGGAGATCGTCCGCGCCGGTACGCACGTCGGCGACATCCTGGCCATCGTCAACCGGGCCGGCTTCCGGATCACGGGCTTGGCCCTGCGCCAGCTGGACCGTGCCCTGGTGGAGGACTTCTACGGAGAGCACCGCGAGCGCGGGTTCTACAAGGAACTCTGCGACTACATCTGCAGCGGGCCGGTCGTCACCATCGGGCTCGAGCGCGAGAATGCCGTGGCCGCCCTCAGGCAATTGATCGGCGCCACGAACCCGGCCGAGGCGGCCGTGGGCACCATCCGCAGCCTCTACGGCACGTCGCTTTCGTTCAACGCGGTGCACGCCTCGGCCAACCCCGAGGACGCCGCCCGGGAACTGAAGCTCATCTTCGGCTGAAGCCGGGACGCCGTCCGCGGTCAGACCGGGCGGCGAACCCGGCAGCCGGACCGCCAGACCGTGGGGCGCCCTGTGGCCCGCCGGGCCCGGTCTTGACACCCGCGGGGGCGCCTATTAAGGTTTGACGCTCGCAAAAAGGCGTACCTCAGATGTACCTGGACCTCGACAGGACCCCCGTGGGCCGTTCCACCCTCCCGCTTGCGGGGACCGTGGCGTTGGGCATGGGGGAGGCGTGTGCGCCGGAAACGACGCTGAGCGGCGAGCTTACGCTGCAGAACCTGGAGGGGCGGGTCTTGGCCTCCGGGACACTGCAGGCCTCTGGGACGGCCGAGTGCGGGCGTTGCCTGGCCGAATTCAGGCTGGACTGGGAGGTCCCGGTCGACCTGATGGTCCTGCGCGACGTGCACACGGACGAGACCGAGGGCGACACCCTGCTCATCCTGCAGCGCGACGGCGAGGTCGACCTGTCCGAAGCGCTGCGCGAGTGCGCCGCACTGTCCTTTCCGCAGGCACCGGTCTGCCGCGAGGACTGCCGGGGCCTGTGCGCCTCGTGCGGAGCCGATCTGAATACGGCCCCGTGCGATTGCGCCGCCGGGGACAGCGATCCGCGCTGGGAAGGGTTGCCCTGACCGGCGCCACCCGCGCACTGGCTACGATCACTTGAAAACCGGCCCCGTCGGCCGGACGCCCGCAACCGGAGGCTACCGATGGCTGTCCCACGCAAGAAGACCACGCCGTCCCGCAAGGGGCTGCGCCGCGCCAACTGGCACCTGACCGCGCCCGATCCGAACAAGTGCCCGCATTGCGGGGCGCCGCGCCTGCCGCATCGGGTCTGCCGCGAGTGCGGTTACTACGGCGAGCGCGAAGTGCTCGTCGTCGAGAAGTAGCTGCCGCTCCGCGCGCGCGCAGTCTGGCTGGAGCCGGGCCGGGGCACACCCGGCCCGACCTTGAACCGGGTCCCCGGGGATCCGCACGCCGACCGGGCGCTGCGGGCGATCCGGGAGCGGCCCGCACCGGCAGGGAGGTCGGCGCCATGGACGATACCAGGCCCGTCATCGCGGTCGATGCCATGGGCGGGGATCACGGTCCCCAGGTGGTCGTGCCCGGCGCGCTGGCCGGGCTGGCCGCCGATTCGCCCTATCGGCTGGCGCTCTACGGCGACGAGCCGCGCGTCCGCGAAGCCCTGGGCGGCATGCCAGCGGCGGCGCTTCCCGTGACGGTTGTCCATTGCACGCAGGACATCGCGATGAGCGACGAACCGGCCGCGGCCATCCGCGGCCGACCCGACAGCCCGATCGTGCGCGCGATGGCGGACCAGAAGGCGGGCAAGGTGCAAGCCGTGGTGTCGGCGGGCTCGACCGGCGCGATGGTCGCCGCCAGTCTGATCATCCTCAAGCGCCTGCCCGGCTGCGACCGTCCCGCCATCGCCACACGCATTCCCACGGTCAAGGGTGAACTCCTGCTGCTGGACGCCGGCGCCAATACCGAGTGCACTGTCGAACACCTGGTCAGCTTCGCGCGTATGGGTGCGGTCTTTGCCCGCGAGGTCATGGGCGTGGCCGCCCCGTCTGTCGGTCAGTTGAATATCGGCGGCGAAGCGAAGAAGGGCACCAAGACCAACGTCGATGCCTTCGAGCAATTGACCGCCTCGGGCCTGAACTTCGCCGGCAACGTCGAGGGCAACCACCTCCTGCTCGGGCCCTGCGACGTGGTGGTCACCGACGGCTACACCGGCAACAACACGCTCAAGCTGGTCGAGGGCTTCGCCCGCTTCATGGCAGCGCTCAGCCAGCGTCCTGACCTGGCGGACGACGAGCGCGCGGCCTTCCGTCCGGTCCTCGGGTTCCTGCAGCGGAACTTCTCGTACGAGGTCTACGGCGGCGCCATGCTGCTGGGGGTGTCCGGAGTGAGCATCATCGCCCATGGTCGCAGCAGTTCGCGCGCCATCACCAGCGCCGTGCGGGAAGCCTGGTTGCAGGTCCGCCACGACCTGCCCGGCAAGCTCGCCGCGGCCGGCACCTGAACGCGCCGCGCGGCAAGGAGGCCCGAATGTCCACCCGCACCCGTGTCCCGATGATCTTCCCCGGCCAGGCTTCGCAGGCGGTCGGCATGGCAGCCGACCTTCTGGCGCGGCCCGGCCTGGCCGGCGATTTCCTGCGCTCGGTGGACGGCATCCTGGGCTACCCGCTGACGAAGCTGATGGCCGAGGGCCCCCTCGAGACGCTCACCGAGACGCACCATGCGCAGCCGGCCATCCTCGCACATTCGGTCGCGGTCGTGCTGGCGCTGCGTGAGTTGGGCATCGAGCCCTCGCTCGTGGCCGGCCATTCCATCGGCGAGTACAGCGCCGCCGCGGCCGCCGGTGCGCTGACTCCGGAGGACGCCCTACGTGCCGTGCGGCGGCGCGGCGAGCTGATGTTCGCCGCCGGCCGCCAGGTGCCCGGCGCGATGGCCGCCGTCCTGGGCCTGGACGCCGACAAGGTGGCTGCGGTCTGCTGCGAGGTGGCCGCGGTGCATGGCATCGTGGTGCCGGCCAACCACAATTCCGACGTGCAGGTCGTCATCTCCGGCGAGGTCGCCGCCGTGGCTGCGGCCGGCCCGGCGCTGACCGCGGCCGGCGCCAAGCGCGTGATCCCGCTGAACGTCAGTGGCGCCTTCCATTCGCCGCTGCTGGCCGGTGCCGCTGCCGAGTTCCGCGAGTTCCTGGCCACCCTGCCGTTGGCCGACCCGGCCGTGCCGCTGGTGGCCAATGTCAGCGCCGCCGCCGTCACTACGGCTGCCGCCCTTGCCGAGGGACTAGGCCGCCAGCTGACGGCTGCCGTCCGCTGGCACGAGACGATGGAGTCGATCGCCGCCGGCGGCGGTATGCCGCCCGCGTTCGTGCTGGAAGTCGGCCCCGGCAGGGTCCTGACCGGCCTGGCGAAGCGGGCCTACCGCAAGGTGCAGTTCATCGCCGTGGGGACCGCGGCCGAGATCGACGCCCTGCCGGCGCTGCTGGCGGGCGCCGCCAACTGAGGAACGGGAGCGAGCCATGAGCCGGGGAGCCGTCATCGTCACCGGGGCCAGCCGCGGCATCGGCGAGGCCATTGCCCGCGATCTGGCCGCAGCGGGCTGGCCACTGGTTCTGGTCGCCCGGAACCGCGAGAAGCTGGACGCCCTCGCGGCCGAACTGGGCGGTCCCGAGCGTTGTCTGGCCTGCCCGGGGGACATCGGCAGCTGGGACGACGCGCAGCGCGTGGCCGCCGTCACCCAGGAGACCTTCGGGACCATCGACGGCCTGGTCAACAACGCCGGCATCACGCGCGACGGCCTGCTGGTGCGCATGAGCCCCGAGCAGTGGCAGGCCCCGCTGGACGTCAACCTCAATGGTACCTTCTACTTTACACGTGCGGTGGGCGCCATTATGATGCGCCAGCGCCAGGGGCGGATCGTGAACATCACGTCCGTCATCGGCTTGACGGGCAATGCCGGACAGGCCAACTATGCGGCCTCGAAGGCCGGCATCATCGGCCTGACCAAGTCGGTGGCCAAGGAACTCGGCGGTCGCGGCGTGACGTGCAACGCGCTGGCGCCCGGGTACATCGCCACCGACATGACGGCCGACCTGCCGGAAAAGGTCCGGCATGACATGCTGGAGCGCATCCCGCTCAAGCGCTTCGGCGAGCCACGTGACATCGCGGGTGTCGTCAGGTTCCTGCTGTCACCCGAAGCCGCGTACATCACCGGGCAGGTCCTGGTGGTGGACGGCGGCATGATCGGCTAGATAGAGTTCCGGCTGTTGACAGGGACGGAAGAGCGAACGAACAAGGTCCACCAATGCGGCGCCCCGCAGGCGCCGACCAGAACCCGGGAGGGTACACCGACATGGCGTCGATCCAGGAACAGGTTTACGAGATCATCCAGCGCAAGCTCTCGGTCAATCCCGAGCAGATCACCCCCGAGGCCTCCTTCACCGAGGACCTGGGCGCCGACTCGCTGGACACGGTCGAACTGGTGATGGACCTCGAGGAGCAGTTCAACATCACGATTCCGGAAGAGGACCAGGAGAAGCTGCGCACGGTCCAGGACGCCATCGACTATCTTGAGGCGAATCTCGAGTAGCGTCCGGCGGTCGTGACACAGGGGCGCCGCCGGCGGCGCCCGCAGGTTTCCCGGGAGCGCGTCCGGCGCTCCCCGGGCGATCCCGAAGGCTCCCGGTCGCCCGGCGACCGGTGGTCCGCATTTCACGGAGGTGGCGCCTTGGCTGCGCGTTCTGTCGTCGTAACGGGAATGGGCATGGTCACGGCCGTCGGCCTGGACCGCGAGTCCAGCTGGCAGGCGATGCTTGCGGGCCAGGGCGGGGTCGCCCCGCTGGAAGGCATCGAGGGCGATTTCAAAACCACTTTCGCGGCCCAGGTCAAGGGCCTCGATCCCGAGCAGGTCATGGACCCCAAGGAGGCCCGCAAGGCCGACCGCTTCGTGCACCTGGCGATGGCGGCGGCCGCAGGGGCCATGGAACAGGCCGGCCTGGAGTCGGCGCCGGGCGACGCCTTCCGTTCGGGCGTGATCATCGGCTCGGGCATCGGCGGCATGCTGACCTTCGAGGAGCAGCATTCCAAGCTGGTCGCGCGGGGACCGCGGGCGGTCTCGCCGCTGTTCATCCCGATGATGATCTCGGACATGGCCGCCGGTCTGGTCTCGATCCGGTACGGCTTCCGCGGTGCCAACTTCTGCACGGTCAGCGCCTGCGCCTCCGGCGGCCATGCGATCGGTACGGCGTTCGACCAGATCCGCCTGGGCAGGGCCGACGTGATGCTCTGCGGCGGGGCCGAAGCGGCCGTCTCGCCGATGGCGCTCAGCGGCTTCGCCAACATGAAGGCCCTCAGTTCCCGCAACGACGAGCCGCACAGGGCCAGCCGTCCGTTCGACCGCGACCGTGACGGATTCGTGCTGGGCGAAGGCGCGGGCATCCTGGTGCTGGAATCCGAAGGGCACGCCCGTGCGCGGGGCGCCGTCGTGCTCGGCTACATGTGCGGCTACGGCATGACCGGCGATGCGTACCACATGACACAGCCCGACAACGACGGCGTCGGCGCCATCGGTTCGATGAAGGCGGCGCTCCAGGATGCCGGCCTGCGCCCCGAGCAGATCGGCTACATCAACGCCCATGGCACGTCGACCCACTTCAACGACATGGTGGAGACGCGCGCCATCAAGAACGTCTTCGGCGACCACGCGGCGCGCCTGAAGATCAGCTCGACCAAGTCGATGATCGGTCACCTGTTGGGCGCCGCCGGCGGGGTCGAGGCCGCGGTGACGCTGCTGGCCCTGCGCGAAGGCGTGCTGCCGCCGACCATCAACCTGGACAACCCGGATCCCGAGTGCGACCTCGACTACTGCGCGAACGTGGCGGTCCGCCAGTCGGTGGAGTACGCGCTGTCGAACTCGTTCGGCTTCGGCGGCCACAACGTCACGCTCTGCTTCGGCGCCGGGAGGTAGCGGAAGGACGGTCCGTGGGATCCATGCGCTGGCAATCGATCATCGCAGCGATCCTGGGGCGACGCGGCCGCGCCGAACGCCGGCCCGTACCTGCGGGCGAAGGCGCAGGCACGGACGGGACGCTCGATGACCTCGCCGTCGACGAGGCCAGCCTGCAGGAGCTGGAGGCCAAGCTCGGCTACGCGTTCACCGACCGCTCGCTGCTGGCCACCGCGCTGCTTCACCGCTCGCACATCCACGTCACGGGCCAGGAGCGGGGAAGCTCCAACGAGAGACTCGAGTTCCTGGGCGATGCTGTGCTCGGTCTCGTGGTGAACGAACATCTCTTCCGCCACTTCACCGCATGCTCAGAGGGTGACCTGACCAAGATGAAGTCGCTGCTCGTCTGCGGTGCCTGCCTCTCCGAGGTGGCGAGCGAGCAGGACCTGGGTGTCCATATCCGCATGAGCCGCAGCGAGGCGGCCACCGGCGGGCGCGAGCGATCGTCGATCCTCGCCGACACGACCGAGGCCGTCATCGGGGCCGTCTACCTCGATGGTGGACTCGAGGCTGCCCGTGCCGTGATCCAGCGGATCCTGCTGGATGGGGCCGACCGGGTCCTGGCCAGCAGTTCCGAACGCAATTTCAAGAGCCGACTGCAGGAACTCATCCAGGCGGAGCACAAGACGCCCCCGCGCTACAAGGTGGTGGCGGTCGAGGGCCCAGACCACGACCGTGTGTTCCGTGTGGCGGTGTCGTTTGACGGCCAGATCCTCGGCATGGGCGAAGGTCGCAACAAGAAGGCCGCCGAGCAGACGGCCGCCGCCGCAGCCCTGCTGGCGCTGGAACAAGGCCTGGCTTTCCCGGGTTCAGACGATCCCTGAGCCGGTGCCACCGTTCGTTCGTGCCGTCGCCGGCCCGGTCCCGGTCCTCACCCGAGCCCCAAGGAGCCGCGCGGTGCGAGTTCCCACGAACTACTTCTTCTGGCTGTTCACGGCCCTGTCGGTGCTGGCGTCCCTGTCGCCACCGTCGCGCGCCGCCGCCGCGGCACTGCCGGACGATCCGGCTGCCGGTGTGGCCGCCGTCGGCGTGCCTGACGAAAACGTCCCGTATGGTGTGGCCGCCAGTTGGCTGCTCGGCCATCGTCTGCTGGCGGAGGGACGCACCGCCGACGCGCTGCCGTTGCTGCACCAGGCCTACCGGGCCCAACCGGAGGCGGCCGCCATCGCGTTGGACTTCCAGGCCGCGCTGGCGGCGGAAGGCTACGTCCGGGACGCCCTGACCATCATGGACAAGCTCGTGGCGGACCATCCCGATTCGGCGTCGTTCCGCCTGCGGCGTTCGTCGCTCCTGGCCCGCAGCGGCAGCGAGGGCGACGCCCTGGCCGAACTGCGCAGCCTGCGCGCCGACGGCGCCGATTCGCCCTCGCTGTTGGTCGCCGAGGCGACGCTTCTGGTCCAGGGTGACAAGGCGGACCGAGCCCTGGACCTTCTGCGCGGCGGGATTGCCCGCTTTCCCGAGGCTGCCGCCGACCTCTACCTCGAGATGGCCGGAATCCTGCAACGCGGCGATCGCGCGGCGGACCTGGCCGACCTGATGGGCGAAGCCACCATGGCAGCGCCGGAGCGCGCGTCCCTGTGGATGGTTCGCTTGCGCGCCCTGGCGGCCAGCGGACGCTGGGACGAAGCGGCCGCTGTCGCACGCGACGCCGATCGCCGCTTCGGTGATCGGGGCGGGTCCTTCGGGGAACCGAACGACCATCCGGGGGCAGAGGACGGGCTGCCGGCCGATTCGTTCATCGTGGAACTGGCTGATCTCCACGCGCGAGGGCAGAGGGTCGACCAGGCGATCGCGCTCTTGCTGCCGCTCTCGGAGTCCGGGGAACTCGGGCTCGAACCGACGCTCTGGCTCGGCCGCATGCTGCTGGGCACGGGCCGCAAGGCCGACGGTCTCGCCCTGGCCGACCGCGCGGTGGCCGCCTGGCCCGACGCCGCGCGCGCCAGGTACCTCAAGGGTCGTGTCGCGGAACTCGGAGAGGATTGGCACGAGGCCCTGCTCTGGTACCGTCGGGCCGCCGAGGCGGGCCCTGACGACGCGGAGATCCGCCTGGCCTGCATCCGGGCGCTTCTGGTGGCCCGCGAGAAGCAACCGGCCGTCGCGGCGGCAACGGCCCTGGCCGAGCGGAAGCGCGAACTGGGCGAGCACTGCACGGCAGCCGCTGCCCTGGTGCCCGAACAGGATACTGGCGGTCAGATGATCCTGGCCTACGGCTTCCGTGCCGCGGGCGACCTCATGCGCGCGGCCGAGCGCTTCGCACAGGCGGCCACGGACGAACAGTTGCGGCTGGGAGCCCTGATCCAGAAGAGCCTCTGTCACGACGATCTCGGGCAGGAAGTTGAGGCCCGGGAAGACCTCGAACGTCTCCGCCGCGAGTTCCCCGACAACGCGGAAGTGGCCAACACCTTGGGCTACTACCTGGCGGAGAAGGGCGTCGACCTCGAACGTGCGGAGGCGATGATCCGCCAGGCTTTGGTCGCCGACCCCGGCAACGGAGCCTACCTCGACTCCCTGGGGTGGGTCCTCTACCGCCGGGGCAGCTTCGAGGGCGCGCTCGACCACCTGGTCCAGGCCGTGAACGTGTTGCCGGAGGACCCGGTCATCCTGGAGCACCTGGGCATGGTGCTGAAGGCAAGCGGTCGCCGGCAGGAAGCGCTCGACATGCTGCGCCGGGCCCTGTCCTTCGGCGGGGACCGGGGCCGCCTGGATGCGGTGATTGCCGAGCTCGAGGCCGCTGGGACGGTGCAACGGTGAGGCCTGGCCCCACCGCGCGGAACCGGGGGCTGGCCAGCCTGCAGACGGCGCTTCTCGCTTCGCTGCTGACGGCCTGGGCCATCCCGGTCGCGGCGGCGGACCTGGCGCTGGTCGTGGCTGAATGGCGGGCCGGGGCCCTGGGGCGCGAGGCGGCCGGCCTGCTGGCGTGGGTGGCGGGGCCCACCCAGGAACTACGCCTGGACGTGCTGGCGCCCGGGGAGGGCGGCGGCCTGCCGCCGGCGGGCGAAGCTGCGGACCGTTGCGACGCGCTCCTGTGGCGACAGGGCCGGGGGTGGACCTTCGTGGCCGGCGCTGCCGGCGAACCGGGTTTGCTCGAGCCCTGGGACCGGGAATGGCGTCCAGCTCCGGCCGGCCTGGCGGACCTGGCGCGGGCGGTGGCTGCGGCCAGGCCTGGCCAGCGTGGCCGTCTTGTCGTGGCGGAGGCAGTGGGTTCGACTGCGGAGGCGGGCATGACGCCCACGGCGGTGCCAGGCCTGCGGCGGGGGCTGGTCCGCAGGGGGCGGGGAGGGGGCGGCCCAGGCGAACGGGTGTCGGTCGACGCAACAACCGCCGGGCTGGTCCAGATACGTTCGTCGCGGCGACCCGGCGCCCTGGTGGTCCACCCAGTCGTCTCCCTGCGGGTCGCGGCGGACCCGGCGTCGGTCTTCGCGCCATGGTGGCCACTCGGGGAGGTTCTACCCGGCCTTCCGGAATTGACACCTGCGGCGGGAACTCCGGACCCGGACGGGCGTTGAACAGGCTGCGGTTCCGTTTCCCGGTCATCGTCAGGAGTCTGCGGTGAACCTGTCGCGCGAGAACAACCCCCTCGATGATCCCCGTCGGTTGCGCGCCGCCCTGCGTGACGTGCGCGACGAGGATCTCATCGTGATGGTGCAGCAGGGCCAGAAGCGGGCCTTCGACGAGATCGTCCACCGCTACAAGGGTCGGCTGTTCAGCTTCATCATGCGCATGGTGAAGGAACCGTCGTTGGCGGAGGAGCTGACGCAGGAGACCCTGATCCGCGTCTATGTCCACGCTGACAAGTACCGCGAGATCGCGCGGTTCTCGACCTGGGTCTTCACCATCGCCACGAACCTGGTGCGCAACAAGATGCGGCAGCGCTCGCGGCGCCCGCACACGATCAGCCTGAATACGGCACCGGACGACGACGAGGTGCCGGTCGACCCGGCGGACTTGCGGGCCGACACCAGCGAACGCGTGCAGCGCGAGGAACTGGGCCGGCTCATTGCCGAAGCCACCGAGAAGATCCCCGAGCGCTACCGGATCCCGTTCCTGCTGCGCGAGGTGGAACAGCTCAGCTACGAGGAGATCCAGCAGGTCACCGGACTGAAGCTTGGCACGGTGCGCTCGCGCATCAACCGGGCCCGGACCCGTTTCCGCCTGCTGATCAAGCCGATGCTGAAGAACGAGTCGCTGCTGGCCGAGCTCGAGGAGATCGAGGCCCGGGCCGCGGCAGAGGACGGCGTGCCGTCCGCGGACGATTGAGGAAAGGAACCCCCACCATGCATTGCACCAGGGCGAGGGACTATCTGAGCCGGGATCTGGACGGGATGTTGCCTCCGGACGCCACCGTCGGGCTGCGCGAGCACGTCGACGCCTGCCTCGACTGCCAGACCTTCCGTCAGGATCTGGTGCTCGGGCGCCGCCTGCTGGCGGCGACTGAGCCGAAACTGCCCGACAACTTCGACTGGAAGCTGCAACTGCGCCTGAACCAGGCGTTGCAGCAGCGCGCGGGCGAAACGGCGTACCCCTGGTACGAGGAACCGCACGTACGACGCGGCAACTGGCTGCCGGCGTTCGGTGCAGCGACATCGCTGGGCCTGGCGGCAGTGCTCGCGTTCGCCGTCTTCCTGGGGCCGCGGGAGCGGCTGCCATTGGTGACCGACGGCGCTCCGGCGCTGTCGTCTCCGTCGATCGCCGCCGTGCCGGCCTCGCCCGTGACGGTGGTCGATGCTGGGACCCTGGACGAACGTCCGGCCGACGCCGCGGCGAACCTGGCCGGTCGCTCCGACCGTCGTCCGCTTTTCGGTGCGCCGCAGGGCGGCGGTCTCTATGGCGGCGGCGTTGCGCGGGGTTTGTCGGTCGGTACGGACGGCGGTGCCTCGCGCGTCTTCGACCGCGGCTGGTCCGGCGACCGTTTCGAGGACGCCCGCACGATCCGCCAGCTGCGCGCCTACAACGCGCAACTGCAGCAGACCCTCCACCGCCAGCAGCTCGAACTTCAGCGTCTGAAGGCGCAGCTTGACACGATCGGGGCCGGCGGCCTAGATACAGGGGCCACCCGCTGACTCCGCGCGGCGGCCCTGCGGGGCCGCCGCCCTTCCCGCCATCCCGAGGTGCGCCGCGTTGGCCCGAATGCCATCCCGTTCCCGGCCGCGCGTGCCGGTTCCCGTCCTGGCGCTGGTGTGCTGTCTCGTTCTGGCCACAGGCTGCGGGCTGGACGACGAGAAGGCCATCCTGATGGCCGCCGGCTCCTACGGGGACGTGGCCATCGCCCTGTCCGATGAGACGCTGCGCCCGGCCACCGACCGCTTCCTGACCGCCTTCAATCCGCAAGTCACGTTCGTCATCCAGCCGGAGTCCGTGTTCAAGGTCGATGTCTTCGGCCCCGACCACCTGGATGCGGCCCGCGGCTACAAGAACGTCATCCTCGTGGTGCGGATGGGCAGCGGCGGCGCGGTGGAGAAGCAGGCGAAACGTCTCGTTTCGCGCGAAGCTTGGCTGAAGATGGAAGAGACCGGCGGTGGCATCGTCCAGGTGCCCGATCCCTGGGCCACCTACCAGCTCGCGGTGGTCGTTGCCGCCCGGGACGTCAACGGCCTGGGCAGCATCCTCCGCAACAACCCCGACAAGCTGCGGGGCATCATCGAGACGGAAAACCGCGACCGCATCCTGCGCCGTGCCCGGCACGACGGCCTCCAGGAAGGGCTCATGTCGCGCTACTGGCGCGAGTTCGGCTTCTGGCTGGAAATCCCGGCGGAATTCCGCCAGAACCAGTTCCGCCCGGACGGCTTCCCGGGCCTCGAACTGATCACCAATGCGCCGTCCAGGGGCATCACCATCAGCTGGCGGGACACTGACGAGCCGACGGCATTCCTGGCCGACGCCGACGTGATGGTGGCGCTCCGGTCCGAGATGGGAAAGGTCCTCCACAAGGAGGAATTGGTGCCCGAGTCGTTCACGTGGAGCCGCGAGTCGATCGCCGACGTACCTTGCGTTCGTCTGGATGGCGCCTGGAACAGCACCGATTTCGACGGCGGCGGTCCGTTCCGCTGCTGGTTCATACCCGACAAGGCGCGCGGCCGGCTCTATTGCGTCGACCTGCTGGTCTACGCTCCCGGGCAGGACAAGATGATCCACTTCCGGAGGCTCGAGGCCTTTCTCAGCACGTTCTCCACGAAGGGACCGCGGACATGACCTGGGTCGTCGCGAACTGCCGCCCTGGCTGCATTCCGAAGGCGTGGGCGATGGCGTTGGTCCTGGCTGCGGTGGCCGCACTGCCGGCCATGGCGCAGGAACGCAGTGACACCGGCCGCCGCAAGCCTCCGCGTCCCGCTCCGGTCCAGGAGGTGGAGCGCCGGCGCGACGCCGACGAGCCCTCCGCGCGTGCGCTGGAAGCCGACCCGGACCGTTGGTTGGCCGGGGTCGGACTGGGGCTGGGGGACTCCGGCGTCCTGTTCCGGGTCGAGACGCTCAGCGGTGTACCTGCAGCCTGGGGACCGGTGGGCGACACGCGGTTCAGGGCTTCGCGTTTCACCGCGACGATGGACCCTGGCGCGGACATCTCGGCGCATGTGGCCCGGCGGCTCGGTCACGGCCGCTGGTGGCTGCGGGGCGAATTCGCCAGTTCGGCTGCCGATGTGGCAGCCGAGGCTCTTCTGGGGCAAGGTGGGGAGGTCTATTTCTATGACCGTGCGACGTTCCTGGCCTTGGGTCTGGGCGTCGAAGCTAGGTTGACATCGTGGCCTTCGCACCCCTATGCCGTTCTTGCGGTGGCGGCGTGCCGGGTGGCGGCCGACCGCTATGCCGGACTGGCCGACAGCGGTCTGGGCGCCCGCGCCGCAATCGGGTACCGCCAGCGTGTCAGGGGCATTTTCCTCGGAATCGAGGCCGGACTGACGCGAATCGCTATTGATATCAGCGACTTCCGGCCGTCGATAGCGGAAGCACAGGAACCAGCGTTCAGCTATCATGCCGAGTCCGACCTGTGGCGCACCGACCTCCGATTGGTCGCCTCGCGCCGCTGGTAGGTCCCGATTCGGGGCGGATGTCTGCGGAAGTGGACAGTTGGGGGCGCGGGCGGGATTTTTCTTTCAGCCCGGGCGGTTGACTCCTATATTGAGAATCTTCGCTATCTGGCCTCCCAACCCGAGCCAACGGGGGATCCCGCATGGGTAATGTCATCGCCGTCGTGAATCATAAGGGTGGGGTGGGTAAGACCACCACGGCCATCAATCTGGCGGCGGGCCTGACCCGGTACAGCGACGTGACGTCGTCTTGTCTGATCATCGACATGGACCCTCACGGCTGCGCGACAAGCACCCTCCTGGGCAAACTCGACGGCGAGCCGCCGGCCCGCAGCGTCTTCGACGTGCTGCGGCGGGCCATCACCCCGCAGGACGGCATCGCCTCGACCATCTACGACGAGAACATTGACCTGCTGCCGGCCAGCCCCTCGCTCGAGAGCATGGCCAAGACGCAGATCACCGACCGGCTGGCCAAGGTCGTGCAGGCGCTGTCGACGTCGTACGGCTGGATCATCATCGATACGCCCCCGGACCTGGGCGTCCTGACCCAGAACGCTCTGGTGGCGGCCGACTACGCGCTGATCCCGACGCCGTGCACCGGGCTGGCGATCCCGACCCTGCACCAGATGAAGCAGCTGATCGAGCGCGTGCAGGAGCGCCAGAACATCTGGCTGCAGCTGATGGGCGTCCTGCTGACGATGAAGGACGGCCGCACGCCGCAGCAGAAGAACATGAAGAAGGAACTGGGCAACGTGTTCGGCCCGAACGACGTGTTCAAGACCATCATCACGACGAACATCAAGATCGAGGAGGCGCCGGCCGCTTCACAGAGCATCTACGCCTACGACTCGGGCTGCCTGGGCGCCTCGCTCTACCGCGACTGGATCAAGAAGGAATTCCTGAAGAAGCACCAGAAGCTGGAGAAGCGGAAGGTCGAGCTCCGCGAGAACCTGGAACTGACCCGCGAAGCCGCCGAGGAGGGCTGAACCTCGTCCGCTCAGCCCCGAACGTACGGATTGGTCGCGCGCTCGCGGCCCACCGTCGTGTCCGGGCCGTGGCCGCAGACGACGATCGTCTCGTCCGGGAGCGTGTAGATGCGCTCCCGGATGCTCTTTTCCAGGGTGGCGAAATCGCCGCCGGGCAGATCGGTGCGCCCGACCGAGCCCGCGAACAGACAATCGCCCACCAGGGCCACACCTGGCAGGCGGAACATCACCTGGCCCTGCGCGTGCCCGGGGATGTGTGCCACCTCGAGCCAGCCGTCACCCAGCACCACGCGGGCACCGTCAACCAGGTCCGGCTGAAGCGCGGGCACGGTCGTCGCCGGGAAGCCGTAGCCCGCCTGGATCAGGGGCATCTGGCGGATCATCGGCACGTCGTCCGGGTGGCAGCGCAGGGGCAGCCCGAAGGCCTCGCCGACCGCCGCGGCCGCGCCGACGTGGTCGAAGTGCCCGTGCGTCGCCACCAGCGCCACCAGGCGGCAGCCACTGTCGCGGATCCAAGCGATCAGGCGCTCTGGCTCGTCGCCGGGGTCGACCAGCACTGCCTGGCCGGCCGCCGGCGCCGTCACCAGCACGGCGTTCATCTGCAGGGGTCCGACCGGCCGCACGTCCCACTGGAAGGCGCTTGGGGTGTCCATGGCTGCTCCGGGGCGCCTCGGCGGGCGCGGGGTCGGCGGTAGCTTGGCGAAAGCCGGCTCCGGCGGGACCGGGGCCGGCTTTCTGGTTGCCGTGTGGCGGCAGACAAGGGGCGTGCCGACGGCGCACGCCGGTCAGGGCTATTCCTGCTGGTAGTCTTGGCCGAGGTGCGTGATCACGTCTTCGCCCATCATCCAGCGCATGGTGTTCTTCAGCTTGGTCTGCTGGATGAACAGGTCATGTTCGGCGTAAAGGCCGGCGGGCGACGACGGTACCACCGGGCTCTTGAAGTAGAACGACAGCCACTCCTGGACGCCGCCGGGCAGCTTGGCGCGGGCGCCCAGGTCCAGCAGCAGCGCCAGGTCCAGGACCAGCGGCGCCGCCAGGATCGAGTCGCGGCACAGGAAGTCGACCTTGATCTGCATCGGCCGGCCACACCAGCCGAAGATGTCGATGTTGTCCCAGCCTTCCTTGTTGTCCCCGCGCGGCGGATAGTAGTTGATCCGCACCTTGTGGAAGAGGTTGCCGTACAGGTCGGGGTAGAGGTCCGGCTGCAGGATCGCGTCCAGCACGCCCAGCTTCGTCTCTTCCTTCGACTTGAACGACTCCGGATCGTCCAGCACCTCGCCGTCGCGGTTGCCCAGGATGTTCGTCGAGAACCAGCCGGCGACGCCCAACTGGCGCGCCTTGAAGCCGGGAGCCAGCACGGTCTTGATGAGTGTCTGGCCGGTCTTGAAGTCCTTGCCGCTGATGGCGACGCCGGTGTCGATGGCGAGCTTCTCGAGGGCCGGGACATCGGCGCTCAGGTTCGGCGCGCCGTTGGCGTAGGGGACTCCGGACTTGATCGCCGCGTAGGCGTAGATCATCGAAGGGGGAATGTCCGGGTGGTTCTCGCGCAGGCCCTTCTCGAAGGCCGCCAGGGTCTGGTGGACCTCGCTGCGCTTCATGTAGATCTCAGTCGACCCGCACCAGATCATGACCAGGCGCTCGCAGCCGTGGCTCTTCTTGAAGTCGGCCATGTCCTGGATGACGGCTTCGGCCAGCTCCATCTTGTTGGCGGCCTTCTTGACGAAGGTGCCGTTCAGCTTCTTGACGTAATGCTGGTCGAACACGGCCTTCATGGGGCGGATGGCTTCCAGTTGGGGGCGGATGGCCTCCAAGAGGTCCTTCTCGAGGACGCCGGCCGTCAGCGAGGCCTCGTAGCACGAGACGTCGAAGATGTCCCAGCCGCCGAACTCGATGTTCTCCAGGGTGGTCAGGGGCAGGAAGTCCTTGACCAGGGGTTGGCGGTCCTCCGTGCGCTTACCCAGGCGGATGTGGCCCATCTGGGTGGTGCTGCCGATGGGTTTGCGCAGGCCGGCCCGGATCGCGTGAACACCGGCCATGAAGGTGGAGGAAACCGCGCCCATGCCGGGGGTCAGGACTCCCAGCTTCCCTGTGGCGGGCTGGATCTTGCGCTGCTCAGCCATTGCTCTAGCTCCTCTCGGGTAGCCCCGGCCCTCGTGGTCGGGAGCGGTTCACGATAGAGGGCCGTTCCGGCTTAGGCAAAAGAAATGTGCCATGGTTGCAGGTTGTTGATTTTGAATAGCGTTACCTTGGACGGAACGCCGGTGGAGCCGTCAGGGCTGATCACATGGAAAAAATACATTTGGGGGCTGGACGAAATCGCAGCAAAGGTGCTATCATCAGGATCCCCGGAAAAAGAACGCCGGGTAGACCGCGCCCCGCACACGTGGGAAGGCGGGATCGCTGACCGAGGGTCTCCGTCGAAAGGGCCGCATGGTACATCGCTAACGCGTTCTCAGCCTTTCAGGGCAACCTACAACGTCTTTGCTTCGGCAAAGGGAGATAGTGCACCATGAAGGATGACGCGGCAGCGGTTGCGGTCGTTGGCGGCTCGTTTGCGGTCGGCGCACCCCGGCTCTTCATTCCCGCGGACACCACCCGGTACTACGGCGGACAAGGACGCCTCAAGAGGGCGTTGGATGTCGTGCTGGCCGGCCTGGCACTCCTGGCGGTCTCGCCCCTTTTCCTCCTGTTCGCCATGTTGATCAAACGGAGCAGTCCTGGCCCCGTGTTTTTCGCGCAGGAGAGGCTGGGGCGCGACGGTCGTCCGTTCAAGTTCTACAAGTTCCGCTCGATGGTGCACAACAGCGACGACACCATCCACCGGCAATTCGCCGCCATGTTCATCGCCGGCGACGAAAGCGGCTGTGCCGCCTCCAACTCCGGCGAGAAGGTCTTCAAGCTGAAGCGCGACCCGCGCATCACCCCGATCGGCGCCTTCCTGCGCCGGACCAGCCTGGACGAATTGCCCCAGCTGATCAACATCGTCAAGGGCGAGATGTCGCTGGTAGGCCCGCGTCCGCCCATCGCCTACGAGATCGAGAACTACCAGCCGTGGCACATGGAGCGGCTCAAGGCCGTCCCCGGCCTGACGGGTCTCTGGCAGGTGTCCGGCCGCAGCTCGGTCAGCTTCGACGACATGGTGCGGCTGGATATCCGCTACATCAACGAATGGTCGTTCCGGCGCGACCTGGCCATCATCGCCAAGACCGTACCGGTCGTCCTGCGGGGCACCGGCGGGTACTGATCCCCCCGCGGCGGTCGGGCGTCTGACGGCGCTTGACCATCCGCGGGCTGCGGTCCATTCTGCCGGGGGATTCGGGTTCACGAACTGCCGGTCGATGCGCGCTCGCCCCGCGGGGGGCCGGCGTCCGCGACCGCGCGAGGAAGGCGGGCGGGCATGATCAAGATGGGTGTCATCGGCTGCGGCTACTGGGGACCGAACCTGATCCGCAACTTCGCGGCGCAACAGGGGGCCCAGCTGGCCTACATCTCGGACCTGGACGAGAAGCGGCTGAACCACGTCGGGTTGCTCTACCCGCAGGCCAAGAAGACACGCAACCATCGCGAGATCCTCGAAGATCCCGAGGTCCAGGCGGTCATCGTCGCGACGCCGATGTCCACGCATTTCCCGCTCGGTCGCGAGGTGCTGGAATCGGGCAAGCACCTCTTCCTCGAGAAGCCCATGGCCACGACCAGCGCGGACTGCCGTGCCCTCAACCGGATGGCCCGCGAGCGCGGGCTGCAGTTGATGGTTGGCCACACGTTCGTGTACACGCCTGCCGTCAGGAAGATCAAGACGCTGATGGACGCCGGCGAACTGGGCGAGATCTACTACGTCAACATCTCGCGCGTGAACCTGGGCATCTTCCAGAAGGACGCGAACGTCGTCTGGGACCTGGCGCCGCACGATGTGGCCATGCTCAACTACCTCTTCGGCGCGGATCCGGTCTCCGTCAGTGCGGTTGGCCATTGCTACGTGCAGAAGGAGCTGGGCATCGAGGACGTTGCGTTCGTGACGCTGGAGTACCCGGGTGGCCGGCTGGTGCACATCCACGTCAGCTGGCTGGACCCGAACAAGATCCGCCTGTGCACCTTCGTGGGCAGCCGGAAGATGCTGGTCTACGACGACGTCTCGCCGGCCGAGAAGATCCGCGTGTACGACAAGGGTGTGGACGTGCAGCCGCACTACGAGAACTTCGGCGAGTTCCAACTGCTCTACCGCTCCGGCGACGTGTTCATCCCGCGCCTGGACACGGTCGAGCCGCTGAAGGCCGAGACGGCGCACTTCCTGGACCTGATTCGCGGCACGGCGACGCCGCTCAGTTCCGGTGAGCACGGCCTGCGCGTGGTGCAGGTGCTGGAGGGGGCCTGCCTCTCGATGAAGGAGAGCGGCCGCCGCATCGACCTGGATTACGACGCCTGAGCCGGGCGCGGACGGGGGGGATTCGGTGCCCGGAGGACTCGTCCGCGTCGCGATGATCGGCCAGAAGGGCTACCCGCCCGTGCACGGCGGCATCGAGCGCCATGTGGCCGAGCTGGCGGCACGCCTGCCGGCCCACGGCTTCGCGGTAGACATCTACAGCCGCCCCCACTACAGCGCGCTGGACGGCGAGACCGGGTTGCCCGGGGTCGCCGTCCGGCGCGTGGGCTCCATCCCCACCAAGCACCTGGACGCCATCAGCCACACCGTCGCCTGCACGCTGGACGTCCTGCGGCGGCCGGCGCCCATCGTCCACTACCACGCGCTGGGCCCGGGCCTGCTGGCGGGCATCCCGCGCTGGTTCGGCCGCCGGCGCACCGTGGTCACGGTGCATGGGCTGGACTGGCAGCGCGAGAAGTGGGGGCCGGTGGCGCGCGGCGTGCTGCGCCTGGGCGAGGTGGCCAGCGCGGGACTGCCCGACCGGACCATCGTGGTGTCCCGGGCCCTGGCCGAGCACTACCGGAATGCGCACGGGCGCCAGGCGCGGTATATCCCGAACGGGATCGACGTGCCGCCGGAAGCGGACGACGGCGCTGCCCAGGGGGCGGAGCGTCGGCTCCTGCTCGGCATCTCGTCGCCGTACGTCCTGTTCGTCGCGCGCCTGGTGCCGGAAAAGGGCTGCCATCTGCTGCTGGAGGCTTGGCGCCGCCTGCCGGAGCCACGGCACCTGGCCCACCAGCTGGTCATCGCCGGTGATGCCGGGTTCACCGACAGCTATGCGGCGCGCCTACGCGAGGAGGCACCAGAGGGTTCCGTGTTCACCGGTTACGTGCACGGACCGGACCTGGCGGCGCTCTACGACGGCGCGGACGTCATGGTGCTGCCCTCGACGCTCGAGGGCCTGTCGATTTCACTGCTGGAAGCGATGGGCCATGGGCGCTGCTGCCTGGTCAGCGACATCCCGCCGAACGTCGAGGCCGGCGGCGGCTGTGTGGCCACGTTCCGCAGCGGCGATGCCGTTGACCTGACCCGGGAGTTGGCCGTCCTGCTGAACGACGCGCCAAGGCGCGGGAGGCTGGGACGAGCAGCCCGCGAGCATGTGCGCGGCGCCTACGACTGGGACCGGGTCGCGGCGGAAACGGCTGCCCTGTATCGTGAACTGCTGGCCGCGGACCCAAAATCGATTTGACAAAGCCCGGCGAGCTTATTATCTGTACGGGGCCTTTCGAGCGGGCATAGCTCAGTTGGTAGAGCACTACCTTGCCAAGGTAGATGTCGCGAGTTCGAGTCTCGTTGCCCGCTCCATACTTTCGCGGGGAGGACCAGACGGTCCTCCCCGTTTCGTTGGGAAACCGGCGGCCGGACCGCCGAGGTCCGGTTGACACGACCGGCGGCAGCGAACATACTTGCCCGCTACGGAGGCGGCATAGCCAAGTGGCTAAGGCGACGGTCTGCAAAACCGTTATCCCCGGTTCGAGTCCGGGTGCCGCCTCCACCAGCTACACGGCCCGCCGGGCCGTTTTTTCGTGCCTGCGCGGGCGGCTGGGGCGGCGATTGACAGGGTGACGGGCGGTCCCGATGATGGGGCCGGCAGAGGCGCCCGCGCCCGGGGCCGGGATGGCGAAACGGGTAGACGCAAGGGACTTAAAATCCCTCGGAGCCAGCTCCGTGCCGGTTCGAGTCCGGCTCCCGGCACCACACGCAGCCGCGTCCGGTTTGGCGCCGGCGCCCACCGCAGCCCAAGGGGATCCGCGTGCGCCTGGCCTTCCTGTCCATCGGCCGCCACATCCACACCGAGCGCTGGATCCGCTGGTTCGCCGACCAGGGTCACGACTGCCACCTGCTGACGGTGCAGCCGGGAGAGGTCGCCGGGGTGACCGTGCACGACATCCGTCGTGGCACCGGGCCCAAGCCGCTGCGTTATGCCGCCTCGCTGTTTGCGGTGCGAGCGCTGCTGCGCGATCTGCGCCCTGACCTGCTCAACACGCATTTCCTGACCGGCTACGGCTACTGGGGACGTTTCAGCGGCTTCCACCCGAACGTGCTGACGGTGTGGGGCGATGACGTGTACGTCACGCCCTTCGAAAGCGGCCTGAAGAACCGGTTGGCGCGCGCGGCGCTGCGCGGCTGCGATGCGCTGACGGGCGACTCGGCCGACATCCTGGCCGTGGCCGCGACGCTCGGCGCCGATCCGGCGCGGAGCTTCCGCGTGCTGTGGGGCGTCGACTTCGACGTGTTCCGGCCGGGCGGCGAGTCGGACTGGCGCGCCGCCCGCGGCTTCGCGCCGACGGACCTCGTGTTCTTCTCGCCCCGCAGCTACACGCAGCCGTACTACAACATCGACGTTGTGATCGCCGCGGCCGCCCGCGTGGCCGCCGCCGAGCCGCGCGCGCGCTTCCTGTTCAGCGGCTACGAGGGGGACCCGGCGCCGTTTGCCGCCATGGTGCGGCAGGCCGGGCTCGAGGGGCGGGCCGTCGTGGCGGGCCGGCTCCCGCATGCCGAATTCGCCACGGCCCTGCGCGCCTGCGACGCCTTCATCTCCGTACCGTCGGTCGATGCCACCGCCGTCAGCCTGTTGGAAGCGATGTCGACCGGCCTGCCGGTCATCGTCTCGGGCCTGGCCTCGGCGTGCGAATGGGTGCGCGACGGCGCGTCGGGACTGGTCGTGCCGCCGCGCGATGTCGACGCGCTGACGGCGGCGATGCACCGCCTGGCAGGTGACGAAACGCTGCGGTGCGACCTGGGCGCGGGTGCGCTGGCGGTCGCGCGCCGCCACGCCGGATTCGCCGGCAATATGCGGGTGGTCGACGCCGTCTTCGCGCACCTGCTGGCCGGGACACCGCTGCCGGCCCAGGCCAGCCTGGCCACGTTGCGGAAACCGGGAGCGGACGCGCCGTGATCCTCTCGGTCGTCACGCCGACGCGCGACAAGCGTCCGCTGCTGGAGCGGACGCTGGCCGCGCTGCGTGCGCAGCAGCTGCCTGCGGACGTGCCCTGGGAAATCGTCGTCGTCGATGACGGTTCCACCGACGACACCGGCGCCTGGCTGGCCCGGCAGTCCGCGGCGACCGGGCCGCCCCTGCACGTGGTGTCGCCGCCGGCCAACGTGGGGCGGGCGCGCGCGCGCAACCTGGGCGCCGCCGCGGCGCGCGGTCAGTGGCTGCTCTTCCTGGACGACGACATCGTCGCGCCGCCGGGCCTGCTGGCGGCGCACCTGGACCTGCTGCGACGGCACCCGGGCGACGGCGCGATCGGTTTCGCAGTGACAGCGCCCGAACTGGTGGACGGCCCGCACCTGCGTTACCTGGACACCCGCGGCGTGGCCAAGCTGCCGCCGGGGCCGGCCCCCGCCCGCTACTTCGTCACCCAGAACGCGTCGGTGCCACGCGCGGCGTTCCAGGCGGTCGGCGGCTTCGACGAGGCGTTCCATGCCTACGGATTCGAGGACATGGAGGTGGCCTTCCGCCTGGAGGACCAGGCTCAGGTCCGGTTCCATTGCCTGCCCGCCCCGGTACCCGTTCATGTGCACCACCACACCCTGGACCAGCTCCTGGCCAAGCGCCGCGAATGCGGGCACGGCTCCCTGCAGCAGCTGGCGGCCCGCCATCCGGGCCGGCTCCGCGAAATGTCCGTGCACCACGTTCTGGACGGGGTGGGGCAGGCGCCGCCGGCGGCATCCACGCGCCTGCTGCGTGCCGTGTTGGACGCCGGACTGGCCGCATCGCTGCCGGCCCTGCTGCGCCGCTGGCCGTTGGGAACGGGTGTCCTGCCGCCCGGTTTCGCGCTGTATACCCGCCTGATGAACCTGGCCGTGCTGGCCGCCTACCGCCAGGGTGTCAGGGAATATGACCTCGAAGCTGCCAACGAGTCATGATGCCCGTGTCAGGATGGCATGACTGATTGGCGCGCCGACGTGGCTCTGGTCTGGACGGCGGGCGAGGCTACGATATCTCCTGATCCCACAACGGGTTGAATTTGTCGGGGACGTCTGCTGCCCGCGGCACGCCCCTTGTTAAGGGTTCCGTTGCACAAGACGAACAACCCTCGAGCAGGAACGGAGTACGCTGACCATGGGCAAGATCATCGGCATCGACCTGGGGACGACCAACAGCGTCGTGGCGGTCATGGAGGGCGGCGAGCCCCAGGTCATCCAAAACAAGGAAGGCAACCGCACGACCCCGTCGGTGGTGGCCTGGAACAAGGCCGGCGAGCGCCTGGTGGGCCTGCTGGCCAAGCGCCAGGCCGTGTCCAACCCGACGGAGACCGTGTACTCGATCAAGCGCTTCATGGGGCGGCAGTTCGCCGAGGTGGCCAAGGAGATGTCCGAGGTCCCCTACAAGGTGATCAAGGGCCCCAACGGCGAAGCCCGCGTGCAGACCAAGCATGGCGAATTCTCGCCGCCGGAGATCTCTGCGCAGGTGCTGCGGGCGCTCAAGGAAACGGCCGAGGACTACCTGGGCGAGACCGTGACCGAAGCCGTGATCACCGTGCCCGCGTACTTCAACGACGCGCAGCGGCAGGCGACCAAGGATGCCGGGAAGATCGCCGGGCTCGAGGTCAAGCGCATCATCAACGAACCGACGGCCGCGGCGTTCGCCTACGGGCTGGAGCGCAAGAAGGACGAGACGGTCGCCGTGTTCGACCTCGGCGGCGGCACGTTCGACATCTCGATCCTCGAGATCGGTGACGGCGTCTTCGAGGTGAAGGCGACCAACGGCGACACGCACCTGGGCGGCGACGACTTCGACCAGAAGGTCATCGACCACCTGGTGGACACGTTCCTGAAGAACGAGGGCATCGACCTGAGCAAGGACCCGATGGCGCTGCAGCGCCTGAAGGAGGCGTCCGAGCAGGCCAAGCGCGAGCTCAGTTCCTCGACGCAGGCGGAGATCAACCTGCCGTTCATCACCGCCGACCAGAACGGCCCCAAGCACCTGACGATGACGCTGACCCGGGCGAAGTTCGAGGCGCTGGTCGATGACCTGGTCGAGCGCACCGTCCGGCCCTGCCTCAACGCGCTGAAGGATGCCGGCCTGACGCCGGCCGACATCGACGAAGTGCTGCTTGTCGGCGGCTCGACCCGGATCCCGGCCGTGCAGGCGAAGGTGCAGGCGATCTTCCAGAAGGAGCCCAACCGCACCGTGAACCCGGACGAGGTCGTGGCCATGGGCGCCGCCATCCAGGGCGGCATCCTGGCCGGCGACGACGTGGGGGACATCGTGCTGTTGGATGTCACGCCACTGACCCTGGGCATCGAGACGCTTGGTGGGGTGCGCACGCCGCTGATCGAGCGGAACACGACGATTCCCACGCGGAAGAGTCAAGTTTTCTCGACCGCTGCCGATAACCAGCCGACGGTGGAGATCCATGTGCTCCAGGGCGAGCGCGAGATGGCGGTCGACAACAAGACGATCGGCCGCTTCCAGCTGACCGGGATTCCGGCGGCGCCGCGCGGCGTGCCCCAGATCGAGGTTACGTTCGATATCGATGCCAATGGCATCCTCTCGGTCAGCGCGACGGACAAGGCGACCGGGAAGGCGCAATCGATCAAGATCCAGGCTTCCAGCGGGCTGACCGACCAGGAGATCGAACGCATGGTGCGCGATGCGTCGGCCCATGCGGACGAGGACCGCCATAAGCGGGAACTGATCGACGTCCGGAACGAGGCGGAGGCCCGCGTGCACCAGTCGCAGAAGACGCTGAAGGACCTGGGTGACAACCTGGAACCGGCGGCCCGCGAGAACGTCGAGAGCCGGATCCGGGCCTGCGAGGAGGTCCTCAAGGGCGAGGACGCGGCGATGATCCGGGCCGCATCGGATGCCCTCATGCAAGCGGTCCAGGAGGCGGCGGCCAAAGCGTACGACAAGGCCGGGCAGGAATCGGGAACCGCGAGCGGCGCGGACGGCGCTGCCACCGGTGGGGCCGCCGCTGGCGCGGCGACCGGGAAGGGGCGCGACGGCGGGGCCGTCGACGCGGACTACGAGGTGGTCGACTGACACCCGCGTGGGGAAGAGGGGTGCCCCTTCGGGCACCCCGTTTCGCATCGTCCGGTCATCCTTGACAAAAAAGATCAAAATTAGTTTGACGCGCGGGGGGCGGTCCGCTAGAATTCGGGCGAAGTTCATTGAACGGCAGCAGATACGGAGCTGGAACGCGCGCGTCGGGCCGGACGCGGATTGGGAACTTTCGGGAGCTTGGCGCGTATCAGAAGCTCGTTTCGGCACGTGGATCTTTGATGGTGGGCGACACGTTGGACGGGCCGGGGCCGCGGGGAAGCCGCGCCGCCGGAGGGCCGGGGAAGGCAAGGAGGACGGAGCGTGTACGAAGTCGAACTGAGCAGCGACCGCCGCGAGAGCCCGACCCTGCAGCACTACCTGCAGACCATCGGCAAGCACGCCCTCTTGACGCGCGAAGAGGAATTCGAGCTCGCACGGCGGATCCGTGAAGGCGACCGCGAAGCCCTCGACAAGCTGGTCAACAGCAACCTGCGCTTCGTGGTCAGCGTGGCCAAGAAGTTCCTCAACCAGGGCCTCAGCTACATGGACCTGATCGCCGAGGGCAACATCGGCCTGATCACGGCGGCCAAGCGCTTCGACGAGCGGCGCGAATTCCGCTTCATCTCGTACGCCGTCTGGTGGATCCGACAGGCCATCCAGAAGGCCATCGCCGAGCAGACGAACACGGTGCGCCTGCCGATCAACCGCTCGCAGCAGGCGCAGAAGATCAAGCGCCTGTCGCAGAAGCTGGAACAGCGGAACCTGAGGCCGGTCTACCAGCAGGAACTGGCTGACGGCATGGGCCTGGAACTGCGCAAGATGCAGCAGATCCAGGCGGCGAGCCGGCCGCTGGTGAGCATCGACCAGCCCCTGTACGACGACGATGTCACCCTTGCGGACACCCTGACCGATCCGGACGTGACCTCGGCGGAACAGGAATACGTGGATGACGAGCTGGTCAAGGAACTGGGTGCGGCGATGAGCCTGCTGACCCCGCGTGAGAAGGACATCGTTTCGCGCTACTACGGACTGGGCTCGGAGGAGACGGCGTCGCTCGAGACGATCGGGCAGGACATCAACCTCTCGCGGGAGCGCGTGCGCCAGATCCGCAACCAGGCGCTGTCCAAAATGCGGCAGTACGGTCGCGGCAGCCGCCTGGTCGACTACCTCAACTGAGGTCAAGGTCGCCGGACCGGGGGTTTTTCATTGACAGCCCCGGGTCCGCAGCCTTAGTTTCGCGCGCTGTTGGGCGATTAGCTCAGTTTTGGTTAGAGCGCTTGTTTGACAGACAAGAGGTCACTGGTTCGAGTCCAGTATCGCCCACCACCAGCTTACGGAGCCCGGAGCCCGTTGCCGCCAGTGCGGCGGCGGGCTCTTGCTTCAACACGAACCACGAGCGGGGCCCGGCGGCCCTGGCAGGACGGTGCACCGCATGTCCGAATTGACTCTGACCCTGCCCGACGGGCAGTCCCTTGTCCTGGAGGAAGGGCAGCCCTACGCCGAGGCCGTGCGGCTCATCGGCGAGGGCCTGCTGCGCAACGCCCTGGCGGTGACCGTCGACGGCGTGCACCACGCGCTGGCCGAGCCGGCGCGCGCCGGCGGCCGGCTGACGGTCATCACGCGCTCGGGCAAGGGCGGTCTCGAGACCCTGCGCCACTCCACGGCGCACCTGATGGCGTGGGCGGTGCAGGACCTCTTCCCGGGGACGCGGTTCGCCTTCGGGCCTGACATCGAGACCGGGTTCTACTACGACTTCGACCGGGACGAGCCGTTCACCGAGGACGACCTCGGGCGCATCGAGGCGCGGATGCGCGAACTGGCGGCCGGCAAGGTCGCCATCGAGCGGGCCGAAGTGACCTCCGCCGAGGCGCGTGAGCTGTTCCGCGACCAGCCCTACAAGATCGAGCAGGTCGAGGAGCTGGGGCAGAAGCAGCTGTCGATCTACCGCATGGGCGGCTTCACCGACCTCTGCGAGGGGCCGCACGTGCCCGACACCTCGGAGCTCAAGGCGTTCAAGCTGCTGAACGTGGCCGGCGCCTACTGGCGTGGCGACAGCAAGCGCCCGATGCTGCAGCGCATCTACGGCACCAGCTTCTTCAAGAAGAAGGAGCTGGACGAGCACCTGGTGATGCTCGAGGAGGCGAAGAAGCGCGACCACCGCAAGCTGGGCCGCGAGCTCGACCTGTTCGGCATCATGGAGGAGGCGGGCCCTGGCCTGTCGTTCTGGTTCCCGCGCGGCGACCTGCTTCGGGAGCAGATCATCGACTACTGGAAGGCCGTGCACCGGCGTCGCGGCTACCAGACCGTGACCACGCCGCACATCTCGCAGGCCGGCCTGTGGGAGACCTCCGGGCACATGCAGTTCTACAAGGAGAACATGTATGTGTTCGAGCAGGACGATCGGCCCTACGTGGTCAAGCCGATGAACTGCCCGGGCCACATCCTGATGTACAAGCGCAAGACGCGCGGTTACCGCAACCTGCCTGTACGCCTGGCCGAGCTGGGCACGGTCTACCGCGCCGAGTTGAAGGGTGCGCTGCACGGGCTGATGCGCGTGCGCGGCTTCACCCAGGACGACGGCCACATCTTCTGCACGCCGGACCAGCTGGAATCCGAGGTCAGCGACTGCCTGGACCTGGTCAAGGAGATCCTCGGCACGTTCGGCTTCAACGATTTCAAGGTCGAACTCTCGGTGCGCGACCCGTTGAACAAGGACAAGTACGCCGGCACCGACGAGGAATGGGACGCAGCGGAGAAATCGCTGGTCAATGCGCTGGAGAAGCACGGCCTGTCCTACACGCGCGAGGAAGGCGAGGCCGTCTTCTACGGCCCGAAGATCGACGTCAAGCTGATCGACGCCATCGGCCGCCGCTGGCAGGCCAGCACGATCCAGTTCGACTTCAACCTGCCCCGGCGGTTCGACGTACGCTACACCGACCACGACGGCCAGGAGCAGTACGTCTACATGGTGCACCGGGCGATCATGGGCTCGCTCGAGCGCTTCATCGGCATCCTGACCGAGCACTTCGCGGGCGACTTCCCGGTCTGGCTGGCGCCCGAGCAGGCCCGCGTGATGTCGGTCAGCCGCGACCAGCACGCCTACGCCGAGCAGGTCGCGCAGCAGTTGCGTGAGCGAGGCCTCAGGGTGGAGGCCGACGTCCGCGAGGAGAAGATCGGCTTCAAGATCCGCGAGGCCGAGGTCATGCGCGTGCCCTGGATGCTGGTGGTCGGTGGACGCGAGGCCGAGACCGGTGAGGTGTCGGTCCGGGTGCGCCACAAGGGAGACCTCGGCTCGAAGCCGGTGGCGGCCGTGGCCGACGAACTCCTTGACTTGACGCGCCAACGGCAGTAGTTTTCCCAGGTTGCGATGTCGGCGGCGGCAGGGTTGATCCTGCCGCAGGCCGGCAGGCACGTGGGCCGGGATCGGTAAGATCCCACCCGATAACGAGATACGGCCAAGCAGAGGTCCGCCCTCTCACCGTCGCCGTCCCGTGAGCTGACCGCCGGCCCCGTGGGGCCGGGATGCCCCCCGCGTGGGTGCCGGCCGGCCGGGAGCGCTTCGGTTGCCGAAACCGGGCCCCGCCAGCGCGGGGGTCGGCGGCGGACCATTGTGTCCGCCTTTTTTGCGTGCGGCCGCTGCGTGGCCGCCCGTACCGGCGGGAGCCAGGAGGTCAGGCTTATCAAGCAAGTGAAGGTGACCCGGGTCAACCGGATGATCAGGATCCCGCGGGTGATGGTCGTCGACGAGGACGGGGAGCAGCTGGGCATCCTCGACACCACCGAGGCACTGGCCATCGCCGAGGAGAAGGGCCTGGATCTGGTCGAAGTGGCGCCTGCCGCGCGTCCGCCCGTCTGCAAGATCATGGACTACGGCAAGTTCAAGTATGAGCAGGCGAAGAAGGCGAAGAAGGCGAAGCAGGCCTCGCACACGGTGAAGGTCAAGACGATCCAGTTCCGGCCCAAGACGGACGACCACGACTACGACTTCAAGAAGAAGCACATCGTGACGTTCCTGCAGGCCGGCAACAAGGTGAAGATCGTCATGCGGTTCCGCGGCCGCGAGATCTCCCATGTGGACCTGGCGCTCGAGTTCCTGCGGCACCTGGTGGTCGAGATCCAGGAATACGGGGCACCCGAGTCCGAGCCGCAGCGCGAGGGGCGGCTGATCACCTTCGTGGTGGCACCGAAGCGGACGGTGCAGCCGGGCTGACCGACGGGCGCGGCGTGACGACCACGCCCGTCCGCGACGGCGGCAGGCGCGATTCAGGGACAGGCAGCGAAAGCAATGAGAGGGAAGCGCCCGGACAGCCGGGCCGGGAAAGAGAGCTAGTCATGGGCAACGGCAAGATGAAGACCAACCGTTCGGCGGCGAAGCGACTGCGCCTGACCGGCAACGGACGGGTCAAGCGGGCGAAGGCGTTCCAGGGGCATCTCTTCACGGCGAAGAGCCCCAAGCGCCTGCGGAACCTGCGTAGAGGGACCCTGGTGGCCGGCGTCGACGAGGCGCGCGCCCGCCGGATGCTGGGCAAGGGCTAATTCCGGGAAAGCGATAGTCATCGAGCCTCCGCCGGCGGTCGCGATGGCCGGGCGGAGACCGTATCGGGAGGCCGAACGATGCCGAGAGCAACAAACAATCCCGCCGCCAAGCAGCGGCGGAAGAAGTATCTCAAGCGCGCGAAGGGATTCGTCAGCGGCCGGCGCCGGCAGGCGATCACGGCGCGCGAAACCGTCGAGCGCGCGCTGGCCTATGCCTATCGCGATCGCCGCACGAAGAAGCGCGATTACCGCAGGTTGTGGATCACGCGCATCAACGCCGCCGCGCGGGTGAACGGGCTGAGCTACAGCCACTTCATCAACGGGCTGAAGAAGGCCGAGATCGAGATCGACCGCAAGGTGCTGGCCGACCTGGCCGTGCACGACGCCGGCGCGTTCGCGAAGCTGGCCGAGGCCGCCAAGAGCGCGCTCTGAGCCTGACGCCATGCGGATGCCCCGGCGCCACCCGGCGCCGGGGCATTCGGCCATCGGGCCGCAACTGCCGGCGCAGCCCGGCGAAGGGAACCTCCCATGCAGGAGACGATCGAACGCCTGCGCGCCGAGGCGCTGGCGGCCATCGGGGCCGCGGCGGATGAGGCGGCCCTCGAGGCGGTTCGCGTGTCGGTGCTGGGTCGCAAGGGCAGCCTGACCGGGCTGCTGCGCGGCCTGAAGGACTTGGGCGACGAGGCACGGCGCGAAGCCGGCGCCGCCCTGAATGCCGCGAAGGACGACCTGAACGCCGCCCTGACGGCGCGGGAAGCCCAGCTTGGGGCGGGCAGGCCCGCGGCTTCCAGCGGCTACGACCTGACGCTGCCGGGCAGGGCGCCGGCACCGTCCGGCTCGCTGCATCCCCTGCAGACGGTCCTCGAGGAGATCTGCGACATCTTCCACGGCATGGGCTTCAGCCGTGACGACGGGCCGGAAGTCGAACTGGACTACTACAACTTCACGGCGCTGAACTTCCCGGACGACCATCCGGCGCGCGACATCCAGGACACCTTCTACATCAACGACAAGGTGCTCCTGCGGACGCAGACGTCGCCGGTGCAGGTGCGCATGATGGAGCGACGCGAGCCACCGCTGGCCTGCGTGTTCCCGGGGCGTGTCTACCGGAACGAGAACGCGGACGCCTCGCACAGCTCAGAGTTCTTCCAGATCGAAGGACTGGTCGTCGACCGCGCCGTGAGCATGGCCGACCTGAAGGACACGGTGGACACCTTCGTGCGGAACTACTTCGGAGCCTCGGCCCCGACTCGCTTCCGGCCGCACTACTTCCCGTTCACCGAGCCCTCGGTCGAGGTGGACATGCAGTGCATCCTGTGTGGCGGGAAGGGCTGCGGAACCTGCAAGCAGGGCGGCTGGCTGGAGATCATGGGCGCCGGCATGGTGCACCCGAACGTGTTCCGCGCGGCCGGCTATCCGGATGACAGGTACACCGGGTTCGCCTTCGGCATGGGCATCGACCGCATCGCCATGCTCAAGTACGGAATCAGCGACATCCGCCTGTTGTACGAGAACGACCTGCGCTTCCTGAACCAGTTCCGAGGTGTGCAGTGAAGATCAGCCTCGATTGGCTCGGAGACTTCGTCAACTGGAACGACGAACCGGAGCGACTGGCCGAGCGCCTGACGGCCGCCGGGCTCAACGTCGAAGGCATCGAGCACGTGCGGCATTCCTTTCCGGGGGTGGTCGTGGCGCGGGTGCTCGAGCGCGGCAAGCACCCGGACGCGGACCGACTCAGCCTGTGCCAGGTGGATGACGGCAGCGGGGCGCCGGTGCAGGTCGTCTGCGGGGCGCCGAACGTGCGCGCGGGGCTGACCGTGCTCTTCGCGCGCGTGGGTGCGCAGTTGCCAGGCGACTTCCAGATCAAGAAGTCGAAGATCCGCGGCGTCGAGAGCTGCGGCATGATCTGCTCGGCCACCGAGCTGGAGCTGGGGGCCGACGGCGCCGGCATCATCGAGCTGGACACCGACGTGCCCAGCGGCACTCCGGCCGACGAGTTGTACGGGTACAATGACACGGTGCTCGAGATCGAGGTCACGCCCAACCGCCCCGACTGGCTCAGCCACGTGGGGGTGGCGCGCGAAGTGGCCGCGATCTACGGTACGAAGATGTCGCTGCCGCCGACCTGGAACGCGGTCGAGGGCGGCGAGAACCTGGGCGTCAAGGTGCGCGTGGAGAACTACGCGGACTGCGGCCGCTATACCGCCTGGGGCGCCCGGCAGGTGAAGATCGGACCCTCGCCCCGCTGGATGCAGAACCGGTTGCGGGCGATCGGCCAGCGGCCGATCAACAACGTGGTGGACATCACCAATTACGTGATGTTCGAGCTTGGCCAGCCGCTGCACGCGTTCGACCGGGGCCAGTTGGCAGGCAACGCGATCACGGTACGGCGCGCGTCCGCCGGTACATCGGTCAGGACCCTGGACGGACAGGAGCGCGAGGTCGAGGCGGGCACCCTGCTGATCTGCGACGAGAAGGGTCCGGTGGCGTTGGCCGGCGTGATGGGCCTGGGCAACAGCGAGGTCACGGGCAACACCACCGAGGTGCTGCTCGAGAGCGCGTTCTTCGATCCGCGGCTGGTGCGGCGGGCCAGTCGCAGGCTCGGGCTGCTCAGCGAGAGCTCATACCGCTTCGAGCGCGGCGCCGACTGGGACATGGTCGAGCGGGCCGCGGTGCGCGCCCTGCACCTGCTGCAGGAGCATGCCGGCGCGTATGTCGTCCGCGACTGGGCGGATCGCCGTGACCCCGACTATCGCCCGGCCGAGCCGGTCAAGTTGCGCGTCTGGCAGGTCAACCGCGTGTTGGGCGTGTCGGTGACCGTCGACCAGGTCGCGCAGATCCTGCAGCGGCTGGGCCTGAAGGTTCAGCCGATGGGCAACGCCGAAGCAATTGGGCCGGGAGCGGTCAACATGATGGCCCACGTGCCCAGCCACCGGCGAGACCTGGCGCTGGAGGTTGATCTGATCGAGGAGATCGCACGCATCCACGGGCTTGACCAGTTGGGCGGGCGCGGCGGCTACCGCGTGGCGGGGGGCGCCGTGCGACGGCCCGCAGACAAGGCGCGCGCGCGCCTGCGCGGCTGGCTGAGCGCATGCGGCTACGCCGAGATCGTGACCTCGAGCTTCATGGAGGCCGCCGATCACGACCGGCTGGGATTGGCGGCGGGCGACGCGCGGCGCCGCACGTTGGCAGTGGTCAACCCGCGGCACGGCGGTGACACGCAACTGCGGACGTTGATGGCGCCGTCGGCACTGGCCGTCGCGCGGCGGAACCTGAACGCGGGCGTCCAAGTCCCGGTGCGCTTCTTCCAGCTGAACCGGGTGTTCCGCCCCGGGTTGGCGGCGGGTCGTCCGCTCAGGCATGCGGACGAGGCGCTGCTGCCGGCGGAGCTGGAGTACGCGCAGCTGGTGGTGGCGGGCTGGCGTGAGACGGGGCTCGGCGGCGTGCCGTGCGACCTTCTGGAACTGCGGGGGGCTGTCGAAGCGCTGGCCTCGAGTCTGCGCCTCCGCCTGACCCTGGAGCCGGGCGGGGACGAATCCTGGCTGGACGCCGGTGCCTGCTGGCGCATCCGTGATGGCGCTGGCCGGCAGGTGGGGGTGGCCGGACGCGTCACCGATTCCGTGCTGGCGGCATTCGACGTGGACGCTCCCGTGGCGCTCGCGGAATTCCGCCTGGACGAACTGGACCTGGAGCCGGCGCCGGTACGGTTCGAGCCTTTCACGCGGTTTCCGGCGGTCAAACGTGATCTGTCCCTCCTGGTGCCCGGGAGCGTCCCTTATGGAGCCCTCCACGACGCCGTCACGGAGGCGGGCGGACCTCTCCTGGAATCGGCGGAACTCTTTGATATTTATCGCGGCAAGGGCGTCGCGGATGGGCACGCCGCGTACGGAATTCGCTTGAAGTTCAGGTCGGCCAAGGGTAGCCTGAAGGGAGAGGCGGTGGATGCGGCGATCGCCCGGATCCTGGGGGCGCTGAAGGACCGCCTGGGTGTGGTGCCGCGGACCTGAGGGCGGGTTCGATGTCCACCGGCCTCCGGGCCCATAGCATCGCGATCGGCCGGCGACCGTCAGACATGGGCATCAACCCGGGAACGTCGGCTCAGGGGAATCTGCGTGGGAACGTTCGCACAGGAACATCTGCACGGGAACATCTGCACAGGGAACATCTGCACAGGGAAGTGAGCGGGTGACCATGGACGACAACCTACAACTGCTTGAACAAAAGGTCATTGAGGCGGTCGCCCTCATCAAGGACCTGAAGGCCGAGAACGGCCGGCTGGCCGCCCGCTGCGGGGACCTGGCAGCGCAGGTTGCCGATCTCGAGGCGGGCCAGGAGCGGTTGAACGCGGAACTGGCGGGTGCCCGGGCGTCCGCCGGTGACGTCGAGAGATACGAGGAGAAGCGGAAAGAAGTCGAGGACAGGGTCGGGGGTCTCCTGCAGAAGCTCGCGGCGCTGGGCTAGCGCAGCAGCTGGAGACCGCGTCTTTCGTCGGCTGGCCCGACGGCGGACCCTGGATGACCGGGAGCACCGGCGTGTTGCGGAAAGCGGTCCATGCAGGAACCTGAGAGCGTGACGGTCAACATTTTCGGCAAGGAGTACACCCTGAGGGGTGCGGCCGAGTCCGAATATGTGCGCGAGGTGGCGGCCCTTGTCGACCAGCGCATGAACGAGGTCGCGCGCGGCGCGTCCGTCGCGTCGACGGCGCGGGTTGCGATCCTGGCCGCCGTGAACATCGCCGACGAACTGCTCCGGGAACAGAGGAAGCGGCTCGAGGATCAGGCGACGCTCGAAGACAGATCCGAGCGGCTCAGCCATCTCCTGGACAGGGAGCTGGCGGCGGGCCGTACCCCAGGAACCGGTGGTGATGCCCTGCCCGGCGCGTGATGGGTCGTACAAGTGAGCCAACACTTCCAAAGCGGGACCCCGGCGTTCCCGTCCGGAGACCAAGCCCTTCGGGGATGGGCGAAGGACGGGACAGGGGACCCACCTGGAGCAACTCGGTTCAGTTGCTCCGGCTCACACGACCGGGCGGGGCGTCAACCGGCCTTTCCGTTTTCCGCCCCTCGTTTCCCGTGAAATAGGGGAGGAGAGGCTCCATGACGCAGACACTGGTGTACGTCGCGGCCGCGGTCGCCGCCGCCGTGGCGTATGCCACCGGCTGGCGAATGGCCCGACGCCGCGGTGAACGGCTGCACGGCCAATCCCAGGCCGCCCGCGACCAGGTATTGGCGGAAGCCAGGCAGGAAGCCGCTGCGGTCCTGAAGGCAGCCGAACTCGCCGCGCGCGAGGAGGCCCTGACCGCACGCGCCCGCTTTGAAGCCGAAACCGAGAACGTGCGGCGGGAGTCGCGCTCACGGCAGGAGACTCTCGATCGTCGGGAGGACGGGCTGGACCGCAAGGCGGCCGTCGTCGACCAGAAGGAAACGCGGCTGGCCCAGCAGGAGGATGACCTGCGACGCCGCCTGGCGGCGGCCGAGCAGGATCGCGTGGCGGCGACCGCCCTGGTGGCGGCGCAGCGGGCGAAGCTGGAGGAGGTCGCCGGCCTGACCGCCGAGGCGGCGCGGCAGCAGCTGCTCGACGCGATGGTCGCCGACGCACGGCACGCGGCCGCGCGCGCGGTGCAGCAGGCCCGCGAGGAGGCGGAGCGCGGCGCGAAGCGCGAAGCGGTGAAGATCCTCAGTCTGGCCGTGCAGCGCTACGCGGCCGAGCATGTGGCCGAGACGACCGTTTCGGTGGTGGACCTGCCGGGCGACGAAATGAAGGGCCGTATCATCGGCCGCGACGGGCGGAACATCCGCGCCTTCGAACAGGCCACCGGCATCGACGTCATCATCGACGACACGCCTGGCGCGGTCATCATCTCCGGCTTCGACCCGGTGCGAAGAGAGGTGGCGCGGCAGTCGCTGGAACTGCTGGTGCGCGACGGACGCATCCACCCGGCCCGCATCGAGGAGGTCGTCCAGAAGACGGGCGAGGAATTGAGGGATCGCATCCGCGAACTGGGTGAACAGGCCTGCCTCGAGGCGGGGCTCAAGGGCGTGAATCCCGAGTTGTACCCCTATGTCGGTCGCCTGCACTACCGGACGAGCTACGGGCAGAACCTGCTGAAGCACGCGGCCGAGGTGGCGGCCGTGGCCGGCGTGATCGCCAGCGAGCTGGGCCTGGACCAGCGGCTGGCGCGGCGCTGCGGCTTCCTGCACGACATCGGCAAGGCAGCCGACCACGAGTTCGAGGGTCCGCACGCGGTGATCGGCGCGAGACTGTGCCGGAAGTTCGGCGAGGACCCGGTGGTCGTGAACGCGGTGGCCGCCCACCACCAGGATGTCGAGCCCGATTCGCCCTACACCTACATCACCGCGGCCGCGGATGCCGTGTCCGCCTCGCGCCCGGGCGCCAGGCGCGAGAGCGTCGACACGTACGTCGAGCGGCTTGAGCACCTCGAGCGCATCGCGGAGAGCTTCGACGGCGTGGAGAAATCGTACGCCATCCAGGCCGGGCGCGAAGTGCGCGTGATGGTCAACCACGCGAAGGTATCGGACGCCGAAGCGGCGTTGCTGGCGGAGGAAGTCAGCCGCCGCATCGAGTCCGAACTGGAATACCCGGGCCAGATCCGGATCATGGTCATCCGCGAAACGCGGGCCACTGCCATCGCGCGCTGACATGGGGCCGGAACGCCGCGCGACCTGGCGGGGCCGACGCAGGGAGGCTGGGATGGAGACTCGCTTGCTCAAGGGCGCGCCGGTGCGCGATGCCGTGTTCGCGGAACTAAAGGCGAAGGTGGCCCGCGCGCGCCGCCGACCCGGACTGGCGGTGATCCTGGCCGGCGACGACCCGGCCTCGGGCGTCTATGTCAGCCACAAGGAGAAGGGCTGCGACGAGGTGGGTTTCCACCACGTGACACACCGCCTGCCGGCCGACACGACGCAGGCGGCGCTGCTGGACCTGGTGGCCCAACTGAACGACGACCCGGCAATCGACGGCATCCTCGTCCAACTGCCCCTGCCCCGGGGTATCGATCAGGAGGCCGTGCTGCTGGCGGTCGACCCGTTGAAGGACGTCGACGGTTTCCATCCGGCGAACCTCGGACGCCTGGTGGCAGGCAACCCGCGCTTCGTGCCGTGCACGCCCAAGGGGATCATCCGGCTGCTGCGCCACTACGATCTGCCGACAGCCGGCCGGCGCGTGGCGGTGGTCGGGCGCAGCGTCATCGTCGGGCGACCGGTCAGCCTGCTGCTGTCGCTCAAGGGCGCCTTCGGCGACGCCACGGTGACGATGTGCCATTCGGCGACACGGGACCTGGCGGCCGTGACCTCGGCCTGTGACGTGGTGATCGCGGCGCTGGGTGTGCCGCGCGCGCTGGGAGCGGCGCACATCGCGCCGGGGGCCGTGGTGGTCGACGTGGGGATCAACCGCATTGCCGACCCGGCGCGCCCGACCGGTGAGCGTCTGGTCGGCGACGTCGACGAGACGGCTGTCCGTGGCCGCGCCGGGGCCCTGACCCCCGTGCCGGGCGGTGTGGGCCCGATGACGATCGCCATGCTGCTGGAGAACACGTGGGAAGCCTACGCGAGGGTGGAGGGACTCAATGCGTGATGGGTCCGACGCGACTCTGGAGCAGGTGCTGAGGCGCGACCGGCGCCTGGTCGAGCGGGCCCTGAAGGTGGCCCTGCGCGGTGAACCCGGCGTTCCGCAGCGCCTGCGGCTGGCCATGGCCCACAGCCTGCTGGGAGGCGGTAAGCGGCTGCGCCCGGTCCTGCTGCTGTGGACCTACGACGCAGTCGCGGCCCGACGCCGGCCGCCGGTGGGACGCGACGGGGCCCTGGTCGCTGCCGCCGGGCTGGAGATGCTCCATACCTACTCGCTGATCCACGATGACCTGCCGGCGATGGACGATGACGTGCTGAGGCGGGGACGTCCGACGTGCCACGTCGTCTTTGGCGAGGCGACAGCGATCCTGGCCGGCGATGGCCTCCAGGCGCGGGGCTTCGGTCTCCTGGCGGAGGGAGGCGGTCCCCGTGGGGGCGCGCTGGTGGCGCGTGTGGCGGCGGCGGTCGGACCGGCGGGCATGGTCGGCGGCCAGCAGGCGGATCTCGAAGCGGAGGGCCGCGATGTGACGGCGACGGATGTGCGGCGGATCCACCTGGGCAAGACCGCGCGCCTTGTCGCGGCCGCGCTGGCCGTGGGCGCCGAACTGGGCGGTGCGACACCACGCAGGGTGACCGCCGTGGAAGCGGCCGGGCTGCAATTGGGCTTGGCGTTCCAGGGCGCGGACGACCTGCTCGACGTGACCGGAACGGCTGCGGCTTTGGGCAAGACCGCCGGCAAGGACCAGGACGCAGGGAAGGCGACCTGGGTGCGCCTGGAGGGGTTCGACGCCGCCCGGCGCCGCACGGCCAAGTTGGGTGCGGCGGGTCTGGATGGGTTGCGGCACGAGTTGCCGCCCGGACCGGCGCGCGAACGTCTGCTGGCACTGGGAACCAGGATGTGGCAGAGGGACCGCTGAGGCAGGGCAATGCCGGCGGCCGGGCACCGCGGGGCGGGAGGCGGAGATGGAACACTGGCCAGCCTGGGCGCTGGTGGCGGCCTGCGCGGCGACCGGGCAGGTGGTGAAATTCGCGCTCTACTCGGCCGTGGCCAGACGGCCAGTCGCCGTCGCACTCGTGCAGGGGTACGGCGCGCCGAGCCTGCCCGCGGCGGTGCTGACCTGCCTGCTGGCGCTGATGGTGGTCCAGCGCGGCTGGGGTTCCAGCGAAGCCTCGCTGGCCCTGGTCCTGGCTGTGATCGCGGTGCACGATACGGTCAAACTGCGCAATGCGGCCACGCGCCAGCGGGAGATCGTGCATGCGATCGTCACCGCCGAGCCGGCCGCCGGGCCGCTGCGGCGGCGGGTGGCGGGGTATCTGGATCCCCTCAGCCACCACCCGGCGCATGTCGTGACCGGAGTGGCGTTCGGCGTGCTGTTCGCGGTAGCCGCGGGAGCGGGACCGCGCTAGGCTGGGCGCGACGGGCGCCTGACCGGTCGGCGCCGGGCGCGGGAAGCCGGCGCGACCTGCACTCACAGAAAGAAGGCATGATGGGCGGCATCCTGCCCGGCATCGGCGGGCCCGGGGACCTCAAGCAACTGACGGGCGAGCAGCTCACCGAGCTGTGCGACGAGTTGCGTGAGCAGATCATCTCCTCGGTTTCGCGCACCGGCGGCCATCTGGGCGCCAGCCTTGGTGTCGTCGAGCTCACGGTCGCGCTGCACCGGGTGTTCGATTCACCGCGCGACAAGATTGTCTGGGACGTCGGCCACCAGGCCTACGGCCACAAGCTGCTGACGGGCCGCCTGGCCGGCTTCGACACGCTGCGCCGCCGGGGCGGCGTCTCGGGCTTCCCCAAGCGCAGCGAAAGTCCACACGACACGTTCGGCGTGGGGCACGCCTCGACAGCGATCTCGGCCGCGGTAGGCTATGCGGCGGCGCGCGACGCGCGCGGCGAGGACAACGCCGTCGTGGCCGTGGTGGGCGACGGTGCGCTGACCGGCGGCTTGGCGTATGAGGGCCTCAACAACGCCGGGCTGTTGGGCACCAACCTCATCGTCGTCCTGAACGACAACAAGATGAGCATCTCACCCAATGTGGGTGCCATCTCGAAATACCTGACGCGCATTACGAGCGGGCGGCACTACCTGCGGTTGGAGGCCGACGTCTGGGACCTGCTTGGCCGCATGCCGCGGGGCGGGCGGGCGCAGGATCTCGCCGGACGCATCAAGGAGAGCCTCAAACAGCTGGTCGTCCCGACGGTGCTCTTCGAGGAGTTGGGCTTCAAGTACTACGGCCCGCTGGACGGCCACGACCTGCCGTTGCTGGTCAGCACACTGCAGGCGGTGCGGCAGCTCAAGGGCCCCATCCTGATCCACCTGATCACCGAGAAGGGGAAGGGTTACAGCTTCGCCGAGCAGGACGGCCAGCGCTACCACGGTGTGGGCAAGTTCGACAAGGCCGAGGGGATGAAGGTCGTCGCGCCGACGGTGCCGTCCTACACGGACGTGTTCGGTGAGACGATGTGCGAGCTGGCGGCGGCCGATCCGCATATCCATGCCGTAACCGCGGCCATGCCGTCGGGTACCGGCCTCGACCGGCTGCGCGAGGAGGCGCCCCGGCGCTGCCACGATGTCGGCATCGCCGAAGGGCACGCGGTCACGTTCGCGGCCGGGCTGGCCTGCGCCGGCGAACGGCCGGTGGTGGCCATCTATTCGACGTTTCTGCAGCGGGCCGTCGACCAGATCATCCACGATGTTGCGCTGCAGCACCTGCCGGTGGTGTTCGCGGTCGACCGCGGCGGGGTCGTCGGCGAGGATGGTCCGACGCACCACGGCGTGTTCGACCTGACCTTCCTGCGCATGGTGCCGGGCATGGTGGTCATGGCGCCGCGCGACGAGGACCAGTTGCGACACATGCTGGCGACAGGTCTCGCACGGCAGGACGGTCCGAGCGCCCTGCGGTACCCGCGCGGCGCGGGCGTGGGTGTGCCGCTGACGGGGGCCCCGACGCCGCTGCCGATCGGGCGGGCCGAATCGCTGCGTAGGGGTGCCGACGTCTGTCTGCTGGCGGTCGGCACGATGGTGCCGGCAGCGCTCGGCGCTGCGGAGCTGCTGGCCCGGCGCGGCTGCGAAGCGGAGGTCGTGGACATGCGGTTCATCAAGCCCCTGGACGCTGCCCTGCTGGCGGACGTCTGGCTTCGCCACCGCGAGGTGTTCACGCTGGAGGAGAACACCGTCGTCGGCGGCTTCGGGGCCGGCGTACTGGAGTGGGCGTCGGCGCACGACGAGCCGCATCCGCCGCGCGTCGAGTGCATCGGCATCCCGGACGAGTTCCAGGAACACGCCACGCGCGCGGAACTGCTGGCGGGCATGGGGCTGGATCCGGCTTCGCTGGCCGAGCGGATCGCGGCGCGGATCGCGGAAGCGCGCGCGGACGACGACCGCCAGGCGGACCGGCGGGCGGGGAGCGCCTCGTGACGCCCGGCACCGGCGAACGGACACCCGTCGCGGTCGGGCTTCTGGGCAACGCGGCCAAACCGGACATCGGTGCCGCGGTGGCGGCAGCCGCGGCGGCGTGCCGCAAGCACGGCCTGAGGTTGCTGGCGGCCGAGGAACTGGCGGCGGCGGCGGCGATCTCCGGTGTGAACGTGCTGCCGGAAGCGGATCTGGTCGCGGCCTGCGACGTCGTGGTGGCCCTCGGAGGTGACGGGACGATGCTCCGGGCCGTGCGCGCCGTCGGCGACAGCGCGGTGCCGCTGCTGGGCGTGAACCTCGGCTCGCTCGGCTACCTGACGGACATCCCCTTGCCGGAACTGGGTCGGGCGTTCGGCCAGTTGGCCGCCGGCGAGTTCCATTTGGAGGACCGCACGCAGGTGCGCTGCGCCGTGGGCCGTGGCGGGAGCCAGGTGTCGGAGCTGACGGCGCTCAACGACCTGGTCATCAACATGGGCCCGCTGCCGCGCGCCATCGAAATGGAACTGCGGCTGGACGGCGACTCGCTCGGTCATTTCCTGGGCGACGGCGTGGTGGTCGCCACGCCCACCGGCTCGACGGCCTACAACCTGTCGGCCGGCGGCCCGATCTGCCAGACTTCCGTGCCCTGCCTGCTCATCGCACCGATCTGCCCGCACGCGCTGGGCATGCGCCCGTTGGTGGTGCCGGAACCGACGCGTATCGAGATCATCCTGCTGGGCACGGGCGAAGGTGCGGTGCTGACGGCGGACGGCCAGGAGGTCGTCAGGGTGGGCGACGGCGACCACCTGGACTTCGGGCTGGCGCGGGCGCGTGTACGCCTGGTCAAGTTCCCGCAGAGCAGCTTCTACCGTGTGATGCGCCACAAGTTGAACTGGGGCGGTCCCCGCCGCCGCGAACAGAAGGGGCGCTGATGCTGCGTGAGCTGCGCATCGCCCACCTGGCCCTGGTCGACGAGGCAACGCTGCCTCTGGAGCGGGGCCTGACGATGCTGACCGGCGAGACAGGCGCGGGCAAGTCGCTGGTGGCCGGTGCGCTGTCCTTGTTGGCCGGAGGCAAGGCCGAGCCGAAGCTGATCCGCGAAGGCGAAGAACTGGCCTGGGTCGAAGGCGTGTTCGACCTGTCGGAAAACGAGGCCGCGCTAGGGGCCTGCGGCGGCTTGGGCGTGCGCGTGGGTGGCGACGGGATCCTGGTGTTGCGACGCGAGCTGCGGCGCGAAGGACGGGGCCGCGTGCTGATCAACGGGCTGGTGTCATCGCAGGCCCTGCTGGAGGACATCGGCGGTCGCCTGGTCGCTATCCAGAGCCAGGACCAGCAGCGGCAGCTCTCGCGTCCGGCCTTCGCGCGCGAATTCCTGGACGCGGCGCTGGGGCTCGAGAGCGAATTGGCTGCGATGCGCGAAGCCGTGGCCGAGCACCAGGCGGCGGCCGCGGCGCTTGCCGAACGCCAGCGGGAGTCCGACCTGGCCCGTCGGCAGCAGGAGATGTGGGAGTTCCAGCACCGTGAGCTGGTCGCGATGCGTCTGCGCGAAGGTGAGACCGACAAGCTGGACGAGGATCTGGCCGTCGGCCGCAACGCGCGCGGTCTTCTCGAGGCCGCGTCGCGCGCGCTCCAGGATCTCAGCGAGGGGCAACCGGCGGCCGGTGAACTGCTCGGTTCCGCGGAGAAGGTGCTGGCGCCGCTGGAACACACGAGCGCGCGATTGGGTGCGGCCCTGCGACTGGTGCGCGATGCCGAAGCGGCCGTCGGCGAGGCCGCGGCGGATCTGCGCCGTTTCGTCGACGGGCTGGAGGTCGATCCTGCGCGGCTGGACGAGTGGGAGGAACGGCGCGCCCAGTACCAGGCGCTGGGACGGAAGTACCAGCGCGACGTGCCCGGCCTCATCGCGCTGCGGGACGAGCTTGCCCAGCAACTGGCACGGCAGCGCAACGCCGACCAGGACGTTCGGGGCCTCGAGGAGGCGCTCAGGGCGGCGGCGACGAGGGCCGCCGAGGCGGCGCTGGCGCTGCGCAAGGCCCGACGCGACGGTGCCACGGCGGTGGCACGCCGAGCCTGCGAACTGGTCCGCCCGCTGGCGCTGCCGGATCTGGAGATGCGGTTCGAGATCGAGCCCGACCTGTACGCTTCCGGGCCCGTGGAACTGGATGGACAACGTTGCCGGGTCACCGGCCATGGCGCCGACCAGGTACGCCTGCGCGTACGCACGAACCGCGGCGAGGCGCCCGGAGAGATCGGCGCCATCGCCTCGGGCGGCGAGCGGTCGCGGATCTGGCTGGGCCTGTCCGTCCTGGCTGACCGGCAAGCGGAGCGTCCCCTGTTGCTGTTCGACGAGATCGACGCGGGACTGGGCATGGACAACGCGCGCCCGGTGGCTTCGCTGCTGGCCCAGCTGGCCGAGAGCAGGCAGGTCGTCTGCATCACGCATCTGGCGACCGTCGCGGTCCAGGGCGTGCGGCACTGGGTCGTGCGCAAGGCGGCGCGCGGGCGGCGCACAGTCCTGGCAGTCGCCGAGGTGACCGGAGAGGAACGCGTGCAGGAGGTGGCCCGGCTGCTCGGGGGCTCCGTGGGCAGCGCCGGTTCGCCGGCCGCGCAGGATGCCTATGCGCGGGAACTGCTGGGAGGAAGGGCGACTACCCCGGCAACCGGTATTTGACTGCCCGGGGCGGAAGCCCCATTATACGCCGTCAGGGTGCGCCCGTAGCTCAGCTGGATAGAGCGTCTGCCTCCGGAGCAGAAGGTCGTGAGTTCGAATCTCGCCGGGCGTACCAACCCCATTCCCGCCGTGTGAACCGGCGCCGAGCCCATGTCGAATCTGCTGCGCATCATCCTGCTGCTGGCGCTGTTCCTGGTCGGACGCGGCGTGGTCCGCGCCTGGCGCGAGGACCGGGGCCGCGCCCGGGTGCGGCAGCGGGCGGCCAGGACCGGCCGTTATGGGAACCTGTCGGACCAGGACGTCAGCGATGCTGATTTCGAAGAGATCCCCCAGGACAAGTGAGCGCTTCTCGTCTCGCTTCGGCGACGGGGCTCCCGGCGATTTCCCGCTCCGCCAGTACCTGCGCCTTCGCGAGGATCTGGGCGTGCAGGCCATGCACACGTGCCTGACCGCGTTGATGGCCGTGTTGCTGCTGGTGTTCGGGCGGTCCCTCGACGGGCTCTTCCAGGCGCACGGCGCGCACCTGAGCCCCTGGTACCGGCGGATGGTTTGGGTCGCGATCTTGTTGCTGGCCCTTTCGGTCCTGAGGCGCTTGTGTTATAAAGTCGTGGAATTGCGCCAGATACGGCGCGACATGCGAGAACTGCGCGCCGATTTCCGTCAGCCGGGGGACGATGACGGCGCAGACGGTGATTGTGAGCACCGCGGCCGGGGCACTGGCCGTTAAGCTCGCACCGCCATTGCCGATACACGTGGACGTCGAACCAGACCCGGCTGCCGGTGCCGCCTCGCGGCGCCCGGTGCCATCATGCCCAGCGCCCGAGAGGTGTCCCATGCAACAGAAGGTCCTGATCGAGAAACTGCAGAACCGCAAAGCCCGGCTCAGTGTCCTGGGACTCGGCTATGTAGGTCTGCCCCTGGCCGTGGCCTACGCCAAGGCCGGCTTCGAAGTCGTCGGCTTCGACCTGTCGCAGGAGAAGGTCGACGCCATCAACCGGCGCAGCAGCTACATCATCGATATCACCGACCAGGAATTGGCCGAAGCGGTCAAGCCCGGCGGGCTGCGCGCGACAACGGACTTCGCCGAACTGGCCGGAGTCGATGCGGTGAACATCTGCGTGCCGACGCCGCTGGGCAAGACGCGCGACCCGGACATCTCCTACATCCAGTCCGCGGTGGCCTCGATCAGCGCGAGCATGCACGCCGGGATGCTGGTCATCCTGGAGAGCACGACCTACCCCGGCACGACCGAGGAAGTGATCCTGCCGATCCTGACCAAGGACGGCCTGGAAGTGGGCAAGGACTTCTTCCTGGCCTTCTCGCCCGAGCGCGTGGATCCGGGCAACGCCCAGTACACGACGATCAATATCCCGAAGGTCGTCGGCGGTGTGACGCCCGCCTGCACCGAGGTGGCGCGCGCGCTGTACAGCCAGGTCATGAACAAGGTCGTGCCGGTGTCGTCGGTGCGCGTGGCCGAGACGGTCAAGCTCCTGGAGAACACGTTCCGCAGCGTGAACATCGCCATGGTGAACGAGCTGGCCCTGATGTGCTCGGCGATGGACATCGACGTCTGGGAAGTGATCGCCGGCGCCTCGACCAAGCCGTTCGGCTTCATGCCGTTCTACCCGGGCCCGGGCCTGGGTGGCCACTGCATCCCCATCGACCCGTTCTACCTGTCCTGGAAGGCCAAGCAGTACGGCTCGGAAGCGCGCTTCATCGAGCTGGCCGGGCAGATCAACGGCTCGATGCCGAAGCACGTCGTGAACCTCACGGCCCAGGCGCTCAACACGCGCAAGAAGGCGCTCAACGGCAGCCGCGTGCTGGTCGTCGGCGTGGCGTACAAGCCGGCCATCGACGACATCCGCGAGTCGCCGGCGCTGGACGTCATCGAGCTGCTGAACAAGGCCGGGGCGCAGGTGTCGTGGTACGACCCGCACGTGCCGGCCCTGCCGGAGGGGATCCACGGCGCGAACCTGAAGGAGTGGTCGAAGGCGCAGCTGGCGGCCTTCGACGCCGCGGTCATCGTGACGCCGCATCCGGCCGTCGACCACAAGGTGCTGCTGGGCGCCGGCCCGCTGGTTGTCGACACGCGCAATGCGCTCAAGGGCGAGAAACACCCGGACCTGACGCGGCTGTAGGCCGGGCGGAAAGAGGACGCATGGCCAGATACCTGGTGACCGGCGGCGCGGGTTTCATCGGTTCGCACGTGGCCCGGGCGCTTGCAGCGGCCGGTCACGAGGTGGTCGTGCTGGACAACCTGTCCACGGGCCGACGCGAGAACCTGGATGGCGCCGCCGGCCGGCTGGAACTCGTGGTTGGCAGCATCACGGACCTGGATACGGTCGAGCGCTGCTGCCGCGGCGTGGACTGCGTGTTCCACCAGGCGGCGCTGCCGAGTGTGCCCCGCAGCGTGGCCGACCCCCTGGCGAGCGACGAGCACAACGTCGGCGGTACCCTGCGCGTCTTCTGGGGCGCACACCGGCAGAACGTTCGGCGCGTGGTGTTCGCCGCCAGCAGTTCCGTATACGGGAACACGGCTGAACTGCCCAAACACGAGGGGATGCCGACCCGACCGCTGTCGCCGTACGCCGTGAACAAGGTCGTTGGCGAGCTGTATGGCGCGGTGTTCACCAGCCTGTACGGCTTGGGAACGGTTGGCCTGCGCTACTTCAACGTGTTCGGACCGCGGCAGGACCCGCAGAGCCAGTACGCGGCCGTCGTGCCGCGTTTCATCACGTCCTTCCTGGAAGGGAAGGCACCGGTGATCCATGGCGACGGTACGCAGTCGCGTGACTTCACGTATGTCGACAACGTCGTGGAGGCGAACCTGGCCGCCTGCTCCGCTGAGGCGACGGCCTGTGGACGTTCCTACAACGTCGCCCTCGGCGGCCGCATCTCGGTGACGGACCTGTGCCTGAAGATCCGCGATCTGATCGGCTCCGACGTGGAGCCCCGCTACGACGCGGCCCGCGCGGGTGACGTCCAGCACTCGCAGGCGGATGTGCGATTGGCGCGCGAATTCCTGGGCTACGAGGGCAGGGTGGATCTGGAGGAGGGGCTGCGGCGGACCGTGGCCTGGTACAGGGAACAGGCAGCCCTGCTCGGAAAGGCGTGACGATGGCGAAGCGTGGCATTCTTGGACGGGCGATGGGGCTGGGCTTGGCCGTGGTGGCTTCCCTGCTGCTGGCGACGGCCGCGACCGCCCAGATTCCCGGTCCCGAGATCGTTGCCGGTGATGTTCTGCAAATGATGGTCCCGGGTCGACCCGACCTGGACCGGACACTGGTCGTGGCGCAGGACGGTTCGGTCGAGATCCCACAGGTGGGCGAGGTCAGGCTGGCGGGCATGGGGCTGACCGAAGCCGGAATGGTGCTCAAGCAGCGACTGCGGCTGATCGCGCCGACTCTCGACACGGTCGAGGTGACGCGAGCCGACGCGGTCGGCTTTCGCGTGTACGTGATCGGCGAAGTCGGCCACGCCGGGCTGCACGAGTTCGCCTCCCCGCCGACGGTCTGGGATGTCGTCCGCGCCGCCGGCGGCCCGCTCCGCTCGGCCGATCTGCGGAAGGCACGTGTCATCCGTGAACAGGAAGGCGGACCGCGGACGATCGAGATGGACCTTTCGGGCCTGATGGCCGGCCGGGACTTCCCGTTGGAGAGGCTCCGCAATGGTGACACGATCGTGGTGCCGGCCTTGCCCGAGCGGGTCTCGGGCGTGGCCTCCGATGGTGGAGTCAAGGTGTTCGGCGGGGTGGCCGTGCCTTCCATCGTTCCGGTGGATGGGCCGACGCCGCTGATGGATGTGCTCATGCTGGCGGGATCACCGACCGCCGAAGCCAACATGAAGAAGATCTGGTGGGTGCACGCCGCCGACGGTAAGGACCAGGCCCGGCTGGTGGACCTGCGGCTGTTCCTGGAGAAGGGCGACCCGGCCGGCAATCCGGATATCCACCCCGGTGACACCGTCAATGTTACGCTCTCACGACCCGGAAGGCTGCAGTCCGGGATCGGATTCCTGCTCGGGACGGCGGCGGCGGTCGCGGCCATCATGGTGGCGCTCAACCAGGTCGACTAGTCACTCGTGGCTTCATGGCGCGGGCGGTCCCGCCTTGGCAGGGCCGCTCGCCGTCGTTTCGGTTTCCAGCAGGAGGCGTCGCGACGGCGCCCAGAATGCCAGTCCCACGGCCACGGCCAGCCAGAGCGTGAACAATCGGATGACCAGGGCGGCCGCCGCGCCCGCGGAATCCGGAACAGCCAGGCGACCGAGCAGCCAGACGATGGTCGCCTCCGTGCCGCCGAGTCCGCCCGGCAGGAAGCTCAATGAGCCCACCAAGGTGCCGGCGGCGTACACGAAGGTAGCCTCGCCGAATGTAACCTCCAGGCCGAGCCCCTGGCAGGCGAGCCACATCCCGACGCATTCGGCGGCCCAGGCGAGCGTGGACAGGATCACGGCCCAGAATGCATCCGCTGGCCCCAGCAGCCGCCCCAGGGACTCGGTGGCGCCCTCCAGACTGTCGCGATAGCGCGCCAACTGCCGCCGGGCCGCCACGCGGGCCACGAGACGGTTGCGCACTGGTCGGACCTGGAACAGCGCCAGCAGGGCCGGGACGGCGGCGGCCGCCAGCAAGCCGCTGCGCAGGCCCACCAGGGGGCCGGGCCAGGCCGCCAGCCCTGCGGCCGCCAGCAGCAGCACGCCCAGGAAGTCGTAGACCCGTTCGGCCAGCACCACCGGCAGTCCGTGCGCCAGCGGCACGCCGAACCGCTCGCGCAGCAGCCCGGCCTTGAAGACCTCACCGATCTTTCCGGGTGTGATGACCATGAGGTAGGCGGAAAAGTAGAGCACGGCCGATTTCCCTGGGTCCAGGCGGATACCGAGCCGCCGCAGGAAGAGCTCCCAGCGCAGGAAGCGCAGTCCGTAGTTGGCCAGCGAGAGCCCGGCCAAGGGCAGGTACAGGTGTGCCGGGAAGTCTCCCAGTCGGGAGCGCAGGTCGCCCCAGCCGACGAACGCCGCGCCGGCGACATAGACGACGGCGGTCGCCGCCACGATCAGGAAGCTCCGGGCGATCCAGCGACGGGAACGGGGCACGCGCAGCGCCTTTCGATTTCACAAAACCCATTGATGACACGAAACTTACGAAACACGTCAATTATGCCCGATAGCTGGCTCAGGCGCAACCGGCAAGGCGCGTGGAGGCGTCGCCGGCGCCCATCACGAAAGAGAAAATGGTTGTTGCCAACCTGACGCCCGTGGTTTACAATGAACGGGTTGACGTGGCGATTCGGACGGAGACCGGGGGGCTCCGACCGGGCATCAAGGTCGCCCGACTCTCACAGGCTTCGGCAACCACGGATGGCGCCGGCAGCGCGCGATGGTGATGACTATGGCAAACAGGCTCACAGGTGGAACTGATGATCGGGCGCAGTTCGCTTCCGGCTTCCTGGCCGGGACGGGCACCGCGGTGGTGGCGATGTCGGCGGCCCTGCCGGCGGCTCTGCCCGGTGAAGGCCTCGTGCCCGTACCCGCCTACTCGGGAACGCTCCGGCTGCCGGGTACCGTGTTCCTGATGGTCAAGCGCGGATTCGACATTGCGGTGTCGCTGCTGGCCCTGGGCGCCTTCGGCCTGGCGCTGCCGCTGCTTGCGCTGGTCATCAAGCTGGATTCGCCGGGTACGGTGTTCTTCTCGCAGGAGCGGGTAGGCATCAATCGGCGGCGTTCCCGCAGCCCGTACGACGGCCTGGACCGGCGGAAGGTGCTGCAGCCCGGCCGCCCGTTCAAGGTGATCAAGCTGCGCACGATGGGTGTGCATGCCGAAGCGGGCGGGCCGCAGTGGGCCACGAAGAACGACGTGCGTATCACCCGCGTCGGGCGCTTCCTGCGCAAGACGAGGCTGGACGAGGTGCCCCAGTTCCTGAACGTGCTGCGCGGCGAGATGAGCCTGGTCGGCCCGCGCCCCGAGCGCCTGGTCTTCGTGCGGCAGCTGGAGAAGGAGATCCCCTTCTACCGCGACCGCCTGCTGATGCTCCCGGGCATCACGGGCCTGGCCCAGGTCATCAACGGCTACGACGACGGCATCGAGTCGGTGCGTCGCAAGATCGAGCTTGACCGCCAGTACATCCATTCGGCCGGTTTCGTGGCCGAATTCAAGATCCTGCTCGCGACCGTCAGCGTGGTGCTCAAGGGCGAGGGCGCCCGCTAGACCCGGCCACGATGACCCTTGGGGGACCGCGCAGTGCGCGGTCCCCTCGCTTATACGGCCCCACCGCTTCCGGGGCGATGCGAACGGCGGAGCCGTTACCCTTGCCTGACCTGGATAGCCGGTGCATAATGCGAACGAGCGACCGCCCGCCCCGGGCGTGCACCGGCTTCGACCCGTGACCCGCCGCAAGGACCCGATGAAGCCCCTCATCCTAGTCATCGATGACGAAGAGGCGATCCGCCTGTTCCTGGAGTCGACACTCGAGGATGAGGGCTTCGAAGTGCGGACGGCGGCCTCCGGGACCGACGGCCTGAGCGAGGCATTCGCGCGCGTGCCGGACCTGGTGCTGCTGGATCTGATGCTGCCGGACATGAGCGGCCTGCAGGTGCTGGGCACCCTCAAGGAGAAGCTGCCGCACCTGTGTGTCATCATGCTGACGGCCTACCGCGAGGCGGACTCGGCGGTCAAGGCGATGAAGCTCGAGGCCTTCGACTACGCGACCAAGCCCATCCAGCTCAAGCACCTGGTCGCGGTGGTGAAGAAGGGGCTCGAAGAGACGGCTGACGCCCGCGAGCGCTACCGGCGCCTGACCCAGAGCGACCTGTTCGGCGGGATCGATGACGTCGTACCCAGCCAGGACCCGGCGATGATAGCAGTCTACGACACCGTGCGCCGCATCTCGGTCGGCGGCTCGAGCACCGTGCTCATCGAAGGGGAGTCCGGCGTCGGCAAGGACGTCGTGGCGAGCCTCATCCACCGGACCTCGCCCCGCCGCGACTTTCCGTTCCTGGACGTCAACTGTGCCGCCCTGCCCGAAGCGCTCCTGGAAAGCGAGCTGTTCGGCCACGAGAAGGGCTCATTCACCGACGCCGTCTCGCAGAAGCTGGGCCTGCTGGAACTGGCCAACGGCGGGACTCTCTTTCTGGACGAAATCGGGGAGATGGCCCTGACGGTTCAGGTCAAGCTGCTGCGCGTGCTGGAAAAGATGGTGTTCCGGCGGGTGGGGGGCCTGCAGGACATCGGGGTGGACGTGCGGATCGTGGCCGCGACCAATCGCAACCTCGCAACGCTTGTCAGGAATGGCACTTTCCGCGAGGACCTCTACTATCGCCTGAATGTCGTGCGGCTCACCGTCCCGCCGCTTCGCGCGCGCCCGACGGACATCGTGCCCCTGGCGGAGTTCTTCCTTGGCAAGTTCAGCGGGCGCTTCAACCGGAACTTCAAGCGCTTCGACGAAACTGCTGTCGCACAACTGAAAAGCTACCGCTGGCCCGGCAACATCCGGGAACTGCGGAACGTGATCGAGCGCGCGGTGCTGCTCGAGGATGGCATCTCGCTGTCCGGACTCCAGCTGCGCCTGGGCGCCGAGCCGGACGTCCAGGACGCGGACCTGCCGCGGACGCTGGCTGACGTGCTGACCGGGCCCTGGCCCGCCGACGGCGTGGACCTGGAAGAGCTGGTGCGCCAGTTCGAGGCGGCGCTGGTGCGGCGGGCGCTCGGTGAGGCGGGCGGCAACCAGAGCCAGGCGGCGCGGCTGCTGCGCCTGAACCGGGACAAGCTCCGGTACCGGCTGCGGCAGTACGGGGTGCGGACATGACGCGGATACGGGTGGTCATGGTCGCTGGCGTGTTCTGGCTGGCCTGCTGCGGAGGCTGCGGCATCTACACCGCCAGCAGCGGTCGGGTGCAGGAGGAACGGAAGCTCGTCTTCATCGATTTCCTGGAGAACGACACGGCCGAAGCGAACCTCGGCGTCGAGCTGACGGACGCGATCGTGCGCGCACTGCAGGAGGACAACACGCTGAAGGTGGTCGGCCAGGACGCGGCGGAGTCCGTCATTGTCGGCAAGGTGCTGCGCTACACACTGCGCGAGATGGCCACGCGACCGGACCTGACGGTCAACGAGTACCAGGTCCAGATCTCGGTCTCGCTGACCTTCACCATCCGCAGCAGCGGCGAGGCGATCTTCGAAAAGCGCACCTTCAGCGGATCGGGCAACTACCTGTTGAACGACCCGCAGGGCACCACCGAGCAGACGGCAAGGGAAGAGGCTGCCCGAGAGATCGTGCGCGACATCCTGGCGCAGGTCGTGGAGGACTGGTGATGGCGCAGCGCGGAGGCCGTGAACCGCAGAATGACCCGGGTTTCCAGGACCTCGTGCGCGAGGACCTGAAGACGGGGAAGTTCCGGCCGGTGTATCTGCTGGCGGGCGACGACACCCTGCGCATCGAAGGCGTGGTCGAGAAGATCCGCAAGGACGCGCTCGGCGAGGCCGGTGCAGCGTTCAACTACCATGTCCTGCGAGGCGACCAGGTGGCGGTCGGCCGCGTCGTGCAGCAGGCCCTGGCTCTGCCGATGCTCGGGCGCGTGCAGGTGATCTGGCTGAAGCAGGCCGACGCCTGCTTCAACGACGCGGACAGCCAGGCGGCCCTCGAGAAGTACCTGGCCAAGCCGGTACCGGAGACGATCCTGATCATGTCGACCGACAAGGCCGACAAGCGCAAGCGCTGGGTCAAGCTCTGTCAGTCATCGGGGTTCTACTTCGACTTCACGCCGCCCAGCGGCGAGGCCCTGGTGCAGTGGATCCTGAAGGCGGCGCAGAAGGAAGGCCTGCCGCTGGGCGTCGAGCAGGCACGCCTGCTGGTCGAGCTGGTGGGCAACGACCTGATGAGCCTCAAGAGCGAAATCGACAAGCTTGCCCTGATGTGCGAAGACCGCGGCCGCGAGTTCAGCGCCGATGAACTCGGCACCGTGATCATGGACCAGGCCGCGCTCGAAGGCTACGAGATCACCGCCGCGCTCGAGCCGGGTCGCGCGGCCGAGGTGCTACGTACCTGGTTCCGGCTGCAGGAGTGGGGGCGCAGCGCCCACGAGATAGCCCCCCTGCTCCTGGCCCGCATCCGCAAGGGGGCCCTTCTGGCCGCCTGCCGCCAGGAGGGGTTGCGCGACGCCGAAACCGCCGCCCTCAGTGCCCAGAACCCGTATGCCTTGAGGTTCCTGGAGCCGATGGTCCGCGGCATGGGCCTGGACGGGCTCACCCGCGGCCTGGACATCGCCCTGGATGCGGACCGGCGGCTGAAGGGCTCGCCGCTGGGCCCGGACCTCGTCGTCGAGAAGATGATCCTCGAACTGTGCCGCCGTCCCGATGCTTACCGCCCGATCCCTGGACGCCCCTGAAAGGACCGTGACATGTCCAACACCCTGCGTGAATTCACCGACGCTGACTTCATGACCCACGTGATGCGCAGCCAGCAGCCGGTCCTCGTGGATTTCTGGGCCCCGTGGTGCGGGCCGTGCAAGGCACTGACCCCGACCATCGAGAAGCTGGCGGGCGAGTTCGCCGGCAAGGTCGTGGTCGGCAAGATGGACATCCAGATGCATCCGCAGGCGGCCGGGGAACTGGGCATCCGCTCCATACCGGCGCTGCTGTTCTTCAAGGGAGGGCGCGTGGTCGATTCGCTGATGGGCCCGGCCAGCGAAGCCAAGATCCGTGACAAGCTAGAGCAGTTGGCCGAGTGACGTGCCGACGCTCACAAGTGGACGGGCAGAATGTTGTACTTAACATAATATACATTATGCGCAATGGCGGCAGCGCCACAATGGCCGGCTCCGGGGCGGCTCGGGTGTCCACCGAGCCGCCAGGGCGACCGTGCGATCAGGCTCCGAATGGAATGCGGTCGGCCAGTTCGTCGAGGTACGGGACCCGCCAAGTCTCGCCGAACAAGGCGCGGGTGAATCCCATCACCGAGACCGCGAGAACGGCCAGGAAGAAGGCCAGACGCAGGATCACCACGACCAGGAACCCAAGCAGCGGGATGCGGCCGATAGTGCCGTCGATGATCAGGATGAAGAGGGCCCCCACCACCTCGGCCAGGAACAGGGCGAAGCCCTGCCGGCAGTGGCGGTCCAGGAAGGGGCTGCGGTTGCCGCTGAGCATGGGCAGCAGCACCAGGAACGACGCGTAACAGAGGGCGCCGAGCCAGCGGTCGCGGACCGGGATGTCCATGGTAGCTCCCCCTGCGGCGCCGCTCGGGCGCGGCGGCTGCCGCGGCCACAATGTAGCGCGCTCGGCGCCGAATGGAAATGCCCGAGTGTGCGCCGGCAGCGCGGGAATCGAAAGGTCGCACGATGGCGATGGGACGGAAACAGCGCAAGCGCTACGAAGGTGACTACCTCGACCTGGTGCCAAGGCGCCTGGTGGAGGCAGAAGCGGGCGCCTCGGGCCAGGTCGTCCTGCTGGTTCCCCGTTATCGCGACCCGTTCTGGGGGCGCGTCCTCCAGCCGTACCTCGGCCCTGGAAAGCGCCATGTACGGGTGCCGTTGGACACGCGTGGGGCGGCGCTGTGGGAAGAGGTAGACGGCCGGCGGAGTGTGCGCGATCTGGTCGGCGCGGTCGGGGCTGTCGCACACGGCGACAGCCAGGACCTGCCCCGGCGCGTCTGCCTTTACGTGCAGGCGCTGGCGGACAACGGATTCCTGGCTCTCGACGAACCGGATGCGGGTCGTGTGCCGCAGGATTACGAGTGATTATGAACCACGAGTCGCAATTTGTTGCAAAGACGAGACTTGAGAACTCGCGATTGACATGTCGGGCAAACCTGTCAAGATCCCGTGATCGTGCCTCGCCAGCTGGGTTGGGGTTCAGTCTCCGGCAGCCCAGGCCGTGGGCCGCCGCCGCCATTGCCGCACATCGGGGGTGATCGCCGAGCCGCCATGCTACAGGATCTTCTGGACATCGTGATCTTCTTCGCACGGAACATGGTGGCGGCGTTCGCCGTGTTCTTCGGCGCGTGCCTGCTGCTGGGCCGTCATGTGCCGTCGGTCCGTCTGCGGCCGGCGGCTGCCTGGGCGGCGTCGCTGGGGTTGCTCGGCGTGTTCGCGGGGATTGCCGCCTGGTACGTCGGCCTAGAGGGACTCGCCGGCGAGGTGGAGCCCGCTGTCACCACGTTGTCCTGGCTGGTCAGCAACGGGCATCCCCTCTACATGCCCTTTGAAGCCGCCGAACGCTACAGTGTCCTCTATGGCCCATCGGTTTTCCTGACCAACGGCGTCTTCCTCAAGGTGCTGGGGCCGACGCTGGCGTCGGTGAAACTGGTGTCCGCGCTGGCAGCGGTCGGTTCGTTGCTCCTGCTGTACGCGACGCTGGCGCGCAACCGGCGCGACACGCCGGCGATCCTGTTGACCGCCACCGCGGCGATGTATCTCTGGGCGCAGGGCTTCGCGGTGTACGTGGTCCGACCTGATGCCCTGATGGTGTTCTCGGTGGCCCTGGCCTTGTTCGGCGCCGCGCGCCTGCGGCGCCCGCTGGCGATCATCGCCGTGGCCGTGGCTACGGGCTTCGCCGTGAACCTGAAGCTGCACGGGTTCCTCTACTTCGTGCCGGTGGCGGCGCTGCTGGGGCTGCGCCACGGGCGAGGTACCTGGATGATCGCCGCGGTCGGCGCGCTCATGGTCGCAGCCCTCCCCTTCCTGTTCAATCCGCTGGTCTCGCTGGTCGACTATTTCGCCTGGATCGGCAACGCCTCGCACCACGGGCTGTCCACCGAGTTCCTGGCCCTGGACCTGGGCTACGCTGCGGCGCTCGTGCTGCCGCTGGCGCTGGTCCTGGTGCTCTCGGGTTGGACCCGCTGGCGTGGAAAGTCAGAGGGCGTGCTGGTGCTCGCGTTGGCCTCGGTGCTGCCGGCAGTGCTGGTGCTGGCATCGAAGCCCGGCGCCGGACTGGTGCACCTGCTGCCCATGGCCATCCCGACCGTGTACGTGCTCGGCCGCCTGGTGCAGCGCCTGCAGGTGGAGGGATTCGATTGGCGCCCGGCCCGGCGTCGGTCCGTGGCCTGGGCCTTCGGACTGACCCTGCTACTGGCCGGCAGCGTGAATGAGTACCGCGCGGTGCGGCGGCTGGACTGGCAGACACGGCAACTGCCCGACCTGGCCCAGGACGTGCGCGGGGTGATGGCGCACTATGGTGGGCTGACGATGGCCATGGCTTGCGGCGGCGAGGCCATGTCCTTCCAGAGCACATGGACGCGCACGCTGCTGGCGTTCGGCGACCATCCGGTACTGCTGGATCCGATCTCGGTGATGGACTCGTCGCTGTCCGGGCGCGAGCTCTCGCATTCGACCTACGATGCCATCGGCGACGGCCGCATCGCGCTGTGGCTGGTCCCGCGCGGCCAGGAGCCCTTCCGCAAGGTCAACTGGTACGCGCCCCACCTGCCGGTCTTCCCCGAGGCCTTTCGCAGCCACTTCGCGGCGCACTACTCGCGGCGCGCGCAGTCGCGTTACTTCGACCTCTGGTTCTGGAACGGCCTACCGGCCGTGGCCAGCGGCCGCGGCCTGGGATCGGACCCGGGTGGAGTGATGGCGCGGTAGCCGGCAGCGGTTTGCCCGGCCGCACGGCCTCAGCCCTTGATCAACGCCAGGATCCGCCCCTTGTCCACACCGTTCGCCCAAGCGGTGACGGCCTCCTGGGGACCGTCGATCTCGACGACGACCGTGCGCACGGCGGTCTTCGTGGCCGCGGACTCTGTGAGCGACGGGCCGAGGCTGATCAGGGATAGCGTCTTCGTGTCGGCCAGCGACTTCGGGTCGAAGGCCAGCATGATGCGCACATTGCCGGGCTGGCCGCCTTCCAATCGCAGGGCGATGGCGCCGCCGGTTTCCCAGACGACACCCTCGGGGTCGATGGCCTGGTGTGCGTGGTTGTTCAGGCGCGCGGTGACCTTGATCTTGGACATCTCGGCGCCCATCGCCGCGGCCATGCCCTGCTGCAGCTCGGAAGCCAGCCGCTGGACTTCGGCGTAGTCGCCCTTGGCCTGCGCCGCCATGACCTTCTTCTGGTACTCCTGTGCCATCTGTTCGCCGCTCATGCCGCTGGTGAACTCGAAGTCCGCGTGGGCCTCGACCAGCCAGAACCTGCCTGCCGCCTTGTCGAAGCCCATCGACGTGGGCAGGTCGTAGTTCTCAGCAGCCTTGGCATACCCGACCGGTGGCGCACCCAGCGCCTCGAGGACGGCCTTCAGGTTGTTCTTGATGGCCAGGGATTCGTCGCGGGCAACGGGATCGTCAAGGCCCCCGTCGGCCACGAGGTGGCCGGGCACGGCGACGAACAGGACGGCCCACAGCAGCAGGAGGTTCCTCATCATGGTCTCCTTGAGTTCACGGCGGGATGGTACCCCCGGCGGGATTCGAACCCACGGCCCCCAGATTAGGAATCTGGTGCTCTATCCAGCTGAGCTACGGGGGCACCGAAACGGCGCGCAATCGGCAAATGTGGACCGCTCAGGCGAAGTTCACAAGCGAAAACACCGGCGCCGCAGCCTCCAGTTTCGCCCTTCCGCCGAGGAACTCCAACTCGACCAGGAACAGGAAGCCGGCCACGTCGGCGCCGGCCTCGTGGACCAACTGCGCGGCGGCCAGGGCGGTGCCGCCGGTGGCCAGCAGGTCGTCGACGATGACCACCTTCTCCCCAGCCCGGAAGCTGTCCAGGTGCGCCTCGATGGTAGCGGTGCCGTACTCCAGCGCGTAGGTGACCGCGCGCGTGGCGGCCGGCAGCTTGCCCTGCTTGCGGACCAGGGCCAGCGGCACTCCCAACTGCAGCGCGAGCGGGCCGCCGAAGACGAAGCCGCGCGACTCGACGGCCGCCAGCCGGTCGCAACGCACGCCGTCCAGGAGGGCCCGCAGGCCCGCGATGGCCGCGGCATAGGCGGCCGGGTCCTCGAGCACCGGCGTGATGTCCTTGAAGAGGATGCCGGGCTTGGGGAAGTCGGGGACGTCGCGGATCACGCGGCGGAGATCCAGCGTTCGGTTGCCCATGGTGCGTCCTTTCCGCGCCCGGCTGGGCGCCTCGGCGGGAGCGGCCTACTTGAGCAGGCGGTCGGGCGCGACGGCCTTGTTGTCCCTCCGCAGCTCGACGTGCAGGTAGGGTTCTTCCGCGGCCGCGGCCGGGGCGGCCAGGAGTCCCAGCAGGTCCCCCCCCAGCACGATCTGCCCGGGCCGGGCTTCCAGGGTCGCGGCGTCCAGGGGCGCCAGGACCGTGGTCCAGCTGCCCCCGTGCTCGATGATGACCACGGTGCCGAAGCCATCCATCGCCCCGGCGTGCCGAACGACGCCGTGGGCGGGCGCGCTGACCCGGGTGCCGGGCGGGCAGGCGAGATCCCGCCCGCTGCTGGGCATCACCAGCTTGCCCTGCTGGTAGTTGCCGAAGGGGCGGATCGTCCGCCCGATCTTTGCCACGGGCCGGCTCCAGCGCACGTTCGCCGGCTTGACCCGCTTGAAGGCCTCCGGGACCGACAGCTGCTGCCCGACGTGGATCACGTCGGCCGACAGGCCGTTGGCCCCCTTCAGCTGGGTGACGGTCACGCCCAGCCTCTTGGCGATGAGGGACAGGCTGTCGCCCTTGCGCACGGTGTAGGTTGGGGTCTCCTGCGCGGCGGCCAGGGCCCAGGTTCCCACCAGGACGCAGACGACGAACAGCCGCAGGCGGCTCCCACGGCGTTGGCGGTGGTCAGAAGATGGGGTGGTCGGGGCGGAGAGATTTGAACTCTCGACCTCCTGCTCCCGAAGCAGGCGCGCTAACCGGGCTGCGCTACGCCCCGACCGAGGCGTGGATGTCGAGGGACCGGCGGCAGCGCAGGCTCCCACGACAGGCCGGCGGATCCCCGCGCTGAGCGCGGAACAGGTCAGCCCCGCAAGTCCTAGTGCCATGACCAGATGACCCCTGCGGACTCGAGGCTGACCACGCTGCTGATTCCGATGCCGGCGATCAGGACGCCAAGAATGATACACGGCAACGCCCTCCGCAAGGGGAGTTTGCGCCGATCGGCGGCCTGGTGCCGGCGCTCATGCATGGGGGCGAGCCTCCGGGCCAGGATCTGCCGGACCGTCTGCCGCCGGATCGCCACCGGACAGCTGGTCGGCCGTCAACGTGTCAACCGGGGTCTCCGGCTCGCCCGCCGGCAGGTCCTGGATGCCTGGCAGCAGCGGCACGAAGCGGCAGGAGACCGAACGTTCGATCATCACTTCCTGGCCGCGCCGCTGGTAGCGGAACAGGATCTGCTCCCGCCCCTTGTCCACCGGCAGCAGGAGATAGCCGCCCTCGGCCAGCTGTGCCACCAGAGCCTGAGGCAGGTGCGGCGCGCAGGCGGTGACCACGATGGCATCGAAGGGCGCCACGTCGGGCGCGCCTTCGCGGCCGTCGGCGGCGTGGACCGTCACGTTCGCATAACCGAGATCCGCCAACAACCGCCCGGCGCGGCGGGCCAGCGGGGCCACACGCTCGACAGTGACCACCTCGCGGCACAGCGCCGCCAGCACCGCGGCCTGGTAGCCCGAGCCGGTGCCGATCTCCAGCACGCGCTCGTGCCCCTGCAGCCCCAGCAGGCAGCTCATCAGGCCGACGGTGAACGGCCGGCTGATCGTCTGCCCGAAGCCGATGGGCAGGGCGCAGTCCTGGTGGGCGCGGTGGTGCAGCAGGCGCGGCACGAAGCGGTGCCTCGGCACGGCCTCCATGGCCTTCAGCACGCGGCGGTCGTCCAGCCCGGCGGCGGCCAGCTGTTCGCGCACCATGCGGCGGCGCGCGACGGCGTAGTCGTTCATCGGGCGTGGTCCTCCGGCGGCGCGGCCGGCAGGCCGTCGCGTTCCAGCGACTTCATCTCCTGCTGCATCCCGTAGTGCGTCAGGTCCACCATCAGGGGCGTCAGCGAGACGTAGCCCTCCTCCACGGCCGCGTAGTCGGTGCCCTGGTCGCGGTTCCAGGTGGGACCCTGCCCCCCGATCCAGAAGTAGGGCTTGCCGTGCGGGTCCACCTGGTCGGTGATCACGTTCTGGTACACGCGGCTGCCGAGCCTCGTCACCCTGATGCCGCGGATGCCGTCGATGGGCCCGTCGGGGATGTTCACGTTCAGCAGCGTGCCGCGCCGCAGCGGGTAGGCCAGGATCTCGGGCAGGCAGCGCCGCAGAAACTCGCGCGCGCCGCTGAAGTCGGTCGGATGCCAGGCCGCCAGCGAGAACGCGTAGCTGGGCACGCCGAACATGGTGCCTTCCATCGCGGCCGCAACCGTGCCGGAGTAGATCACGTCCTCGCCCATGTTCGGCCCGTGGTTGATGCCGCTCATGACGTAGTCCGGCGGGTCCGCGCGTAGGATCTTCTCCATGGCCACCAGCACGGTGTCGGTGGGCGTGCCGGTGACGGCGAAGCGTCCCGGTCCGTGCTCGATGATGCGCAACGGCGAGGTCAGGGTCAGGCTGTGGCTGCTGGCGCTCTGCTGGTCGTGCGGCGCCGCCACGGTGATGCGGAAGCAGCCGAGCGAGCGCACCGCGTCCTCCAGCACGCCGATGCCGTGGGCGTTGATGCCGTCGTCGTTGGAGATCAGGATGTGCTTCGGCTCAGCCATCGTTGCCTGCCCGGGTTGGCGTGTCGGTGGCGCGGCCGCCCGTGCGGTCGCGCGTGAAGGTCAGCAGCGCCACCAGGCGCAGGAAGCGGCCAGTGTCCACCAGCGGCCGGATGGAGCTGACCTGGTCGCCGTACACGGTGCTGATGGGCACTGCGCCGATGCGCGCCCCGCCGCGGGCTAGGCGCACCAGGATCTCGCTCTCGGCATCGTAGCGCGTGGTCCGCAGGCGCAGGCCGCGCAGCCCCTGGACGCGATACAGCCGGTACCCGCTCTGCGAATCGGGAATCGTACATCCGGCCAGCCCGCTGATCACCCGGCTGGTAGTGATGTTCGTCCACTTGCGCAGCCAGGGCATGTTCGTGGTGCTGTCCATGCGCGTGCCGACCAGCGCGTCCCACTGCCCGGTGGCCGCGGCGTCGAGGAAGCGCTGCATCTCCGCGGGCAGGTGCTGCCCGTCGCTGTCCAGGGTGAAGACCCAGTCGAGACCCTGCTCCTGCGCCCAGGCATATCCTGTCCTCAACGCCATCCCCTTGCCCAGGTTCCGGGGGTGGCGCCGGACCTCCGCCCCGGCCTTCAGCGCGGTGTCGGCGGTGCCGTCGGTGCTGCCGTCGTCGACCACCAGCACCCGGCAGCCGGGCTGCGCGGCGCGGATGTCGGCGATCACCTGCGGCAGGAAGCGCGCGGCGTTCAGGGCGGGCAGGATGGCGCCGGTGGTCATGGAGCGTGCTTCTTCCGGGCCTGATCCGGGTCGATGTCCGCTGGCAGCGACGGGCAGTGGCAGACGGGTGCGAACGCAGAGATTAGTCCGCCGGGACGGCAGGCGCAAGGGTGGCCGGCACGGGCTCGGCGCCGGGTCCCGCTTACCGGTAGCCGGCCTTCAGGCTGCCCCAGCTGACCGAGTCGACACCAACCACGCCGGTCCAGGACACCAGGTCGTTGACCGGACCCAGGGAGTGATTCAGCCAGAGCCCCTGGTCCAGTCGCGCCATGGCTCTTCGGCGCAGATGAACGTCAGGCGGACCTTGATGACGTCAAAGGTGCCCGCCGGGACCGTGACCGTCGCTGGTCCGAGCACCGCACCGAAAAGGGTGACCGGAACCGGTGGTGCCTGCGGATCCCAGGGCACGATGCCAGCGCTGCTGCTCCACTGGCAGCCGGTCTCCAGCGGAAAGTCGAGGTACTTCAAAGGAGCATCGTAGGTCGTGATATCGGGGTCGGGCATGGCCGGTGCGCTGTAGCCGATGGACAGGAACAGGATGTCGCCGTTGTCGTCCACCCTGAAGGTCCGGACCTCGCAGCCCCATGGCGCGCCTTCCATGCACCAGCCTCGATAGAAGTCCGCTGGTGGCCCGCCATCGCTGATGACCACGGTGCCGTACGAATAGGTGAACGTGGGACCGGGGTCCGATGGAAACCAGGGCACGGCGGTGGCGGAGCCGGCGATGGCGAGCAGCAGCAGGGCCACGGCCCAAACGGCGGCGCCGCGGCGAACGGGATCGGTGGACATGGCCTTCTCCCTCGTGCGTGTGCTGCCAGCCTGACGATCAGACTTCATCGGTACATTGCCTTGAGCGACCCGAAGCTCGTTGCCTCCTCAGGGAGCGGTCCGCAGGCGCCGCCCGGCACGGGCTCGACCCTTGTCACGTGGTAGGGCATCAGGTTGTACGGGAAGCAGTTCTCCTGCGACAGTGTGCCGTAGATGTCGACGAAACCCGAGGGGGACAGTGCGGCGAGGGGACTGTCCGCGGGCACGTCGAAGACCTGCGGCGCGTCGCCCCAGCACCCTTCAGCGCACGGGATCAGCATGATGGAGACCACCTCGCCCGACCAGGATATGGGGATCACGTGCCCGCGCATGATGACCGCTTCAGTGCAGGCCAGCGTGAAGGCGGCCCGCGGCTGGCAGTCGCCCAGGGGAAACCAGCCGTTGCCGTACGAGCGCGCCGCTCCGGTGGCATCGGTGAACAGGACGCTGTAGCGGTAGTGCACGTCGGCGTGGGGCGCCGTGAATTCGAAGTCGTGCCCGACCCAGTCGGTGGCCAGGTAGGGATCGCCCGGCGGCGGCAGCTCGATGGGCACCGGCGTCACGGTCTCTACCGGGTCGCAGGTGCCGATCGCCTGCCGCGTGACGACGAAGCCGGTCAGCTCGGCCGGGTAGGTGTTGCAGACGCCGACATGGACCGTGACCGCGTCGCCGGAGCAATGGGCCGACACGCCGACGGTGGCGACCGCGGGCGCCGCGGCGGTCAGGAGCACCGTGGCCAGGCCCAGGGCCGAGCGCACGGTGCCGCCGAAACAATGGGTGGACATGGACGACCTCCCCCGGGGATCCTGAATCTGATCAGGGGTGATCATACCGCGCGGGAAGGCGAGCGGTCAAAAAAAAGCGGCCGCGGGGCCGCCTGAGCCTGTGCTGGGGAAAGTGGTCGGGACGGCGAGATTTGAACTCGCGACCCCTTGCCCCCCATGCAAGTGCGCTACCGGGCTGCGCCACGTCCCGACCGAGAAGAGCCAGCGTGCCGGCCCGGGGCCGGCGGGGGTCCGCTGCAAGGGCGCCAATCTAATACGACCTGCGCTGGCGGACAAGGACCAATCCCCTGCCCCACAGGGGCTCGCGGCGCTAGCCCTTGCCGGCCATCTTCTTGAGCGGTGCGGCCTTGTCCGGCGCCAGTTCACGCACCAGGGCCAGGATGGCTTCCAACTCGGTGCGCAGTGCGGTCAACTGGGCCGGCGTGCTCAGGGGCGCGAAGCCGAGATCAATCTGGGCGGGCACGGCCGGAGCCACCTCGGCAGCCTTATCCTGCCGCAACGCCTTGCGCGCACCGGCGATCTTGAAGCCCTTCTCGTACAGGAGCTCCTTGATGGCCAGCACGGCGTCGATGTCCACCTGGCGGTAGCGGCGGCTGCCTGCACGTGTCTTCTTCGGCTTCAGCGTCGGAAACTCGGTTTCCCAATACCTCAAGACATGCGCCTTGACGCCGGTGATGCCGGCGACTTCGCTGATCGAGTAGTAGAGCTTCTTCGGGTAGTCCATGCGGCGCGGCCCCCCCTGACCGCCATCCGGGCGCACCCTAGTCCGACTCCGCCCTGAGTTCCCGCTCCATCAGCTCCCGCATCGCCTGCCGGGGCGGTTTCCCGGAAAATAGCACATCGTGAACCTGTTTGGTAATAGGAAGTTCGATCTCGTGCTTCTGGCCCAGCTTCAAGGCTGCCTTGGCCATCTCGACGCCCTCGACGACCTGCACCCAGCCGGCCAGCAGCTCGTCCGGGCTCTGGCCACCGCCTGTCACCGCCTCACCGAAGTTGCGGTTGCGGCTGTGGCGGCTGATGCAGGTGGTGATCATGTCACCGATGCCGGCCAGGCCGGCGAACGTCGCGGGGCGGCCGCCCAGGGCCCGGCCCAGGCGCGACAGCTCGACCATGCCGCGGGTCATCAGCGTGCCGCGGGTGTTGTCGCCGGCGCCCAGCCCGTCGGCCATGCCCACGGCCAGGGCGATGATGTTCTTGAAGGCCGAGGCGAACTCCACCCCGGGCATGTCGGGATTCGTGTAGACCCTGAAGAAGGGCCCGGAGATCCAGGCCTGCCAATGGGCCCAGTCGCCTCCATCCTGGCCGGACAAGACCACGGCTGTCGGCAGCTCGAGCGCCACCTCTTCGGCGTGGCTGGGGCCCAGCAGCACGGCCACCGGGTGGGGCGCCACGGCGGCCAGTTCCTCGTCGATCACGGTGCTGAGCCGCTTGAGCGAGTCCACCTCGAACCCCTTGGCCAGGTTCACGACCGGGACTCCGGGCGGCAGCGCGCCGCTGGCGGCCACCTTGCCCATCACCTGACGGACAACCTGGCTGGGCACCACCACGAAGACGATGTCCGCGCGCACCAGGGCATCGGACAGGTCCAGCGTCGCGCGCAGGTTCGGCGGCAGCACGATGCGGCCCAGGTAGTCGGGGTTGGTGCCGGTCTGGTTGATGCTGCGGACCTGCTTCTCGTCGACACCCCACAGCACCACGCGTTCCCACTTGTGGCACAGGTGGCGGCCGAAGGCGCTGGCCCAGCTGCCGGTGCCCAGGATGGCGGCCTTGCGCGGCATGCACTCCACGGCGTCCCTCCCCGCCTCAGCGTTCCTGTTTCCCGTCGGGCGCCGCCTGGTCGCCCTTGTGGTGGCGAAGCCTTGTTTCGGTGCCCGCGCGCAGGCGGGCCAGGTTGGCCCGGTGCTTCCAGATCACGAAAGCGCAGACCAGGAAGGTGAACCAGATGATCGTCTTCGAATTGTCGTTCCGCCGCTCGAAGAACAAAACGGCGAACGGCAGGATCACCGCCGCGGCGATGCTGCCCAGCGAGACGATGCGCGAGGCGGCAAACGCGATCGCGAACGTGGCCAACGCCACCAGCACCGCGTACGGCTCCAGCACCAGGAAGGCGCCGCCGGTCGTGGCCACGCCCTTGCCGCCGTGGAAGCTGACCCACGGGCTGAAAGTATGACCCAACGAGGCGACGACGCCGGCCACGATGCGGAAGAGGTCCGGCGTGATGTGGAACGGCGTGGGCTCGCCGGCGGGCCAGGTCTGCACCAGCGCCGTCATGAGGGCAACGGCGGCCGCGCCCTTGGCCATGTCCAGCAGCAGGCAGGTCACGCCCCAGCGGGGGCCCAGGGTGCGGAAAACGTTCGTCGCGCCCAGGTTGCCGCTGCCGTGCCGGCGCAGGTCGAGGCCCCTGACGCTCTTGCCGATGATGAAGCTGAAGGGTACCGCCCCCAGCAGGAAGGCCACCAGGAGGAACAGGATGATCAGCATGGGTCCGTTTCCGGTCGGGGGGTCGGGAACGCAACGAAGGCTGTTCAGCTCTTCTTCAGTTTCACAAAGATCCGGTTGCCGGTAAAGCCGAATTCCTCGCGTATCCGGTTATTGATGAACCGCAGGTAGTTCCGCGCGAAGAACTTGGGCTCGTTCACCGAGAGCATGAACGTGGGCGGCGCGCTCTCGACCTGGGTGCCGTAGTAGATCTTGCCCACGCCGCCGCCGTGCGTGCGCGGGGCCTGCAGGGCGACGATCCGCTCGAGGAACTCGTTCAGCTGGGACGTGGTGATGCGGCGCTGCCGGGCCTCGTGGACCTCCCACACCGACTCCATGATGCGGCCGGTGCGCTGGCGCGACTCGGCGCTGACGGTGAACCACGGCGCGTAGGTGAGGAACGGCACCTCCTGGCAGAACTTCTCCCAGTGCTGCAGGTGCGTGTTGGCGCCCTTGTCCGCGATCAGGTCCCACTTGTTGAAGACGACGATGGCGCCCTTGCCCCCGTCGTGGATCATGCCGGCGATCTTCGCGTCCTGGGCCACCGCGCCGGCTGCCGCATCGACGACGAACACGGCCACATCGCACTGCTCGAGGGCGCGCACCGTGCGCATGTTGCTGAAGACCTCGATGGCCTCCTGGACCTTCGACTTGCGCCGCAGCCCGGCGGTGTCGATCAGCCGGATGGTCTTCCCGTGCCACTTCAGGTCGGTGTGGATCGAGTCGCGGGTGGTGCCGGAGATCTCGCTGACCATCGCCTCCTCGCGACCGACCAGGATGTTCAGCAGCGACGACTTGCCCACGTTCGGCCGGCCGAGGATAGCCACCTTGCAGTCGCAGGGCTCCTCGACCTCGTGCATCGGGAAGCCCTCGACCACGATGTCCAGCAGGTCGCCGACGCCGTGGCCGTGCAGCGCGCTGATCGGGAACGGCTCGCCCAGGCCCAGGGCGTGGAAGTCGTGGACCATCATGCGGTCGCCGTCGGTCTCCACCTTGTTCACGCACAGCACCACCGACTTGCCGGCCTTCCGCAGGTCGCGCGCGATGGACTCGTCCCAGGCCATGGGCCCCACCTTGCCGTCGACCAGGAACAGCACGACGTCCGCCTCGGCGATGGCCTCGCGGGCAATCTGCGTCACCTTGTCGTCGAACTCGGTGACCGCCTCACCGAACGGGATGATGCCGCCGGTGTCCAGCAGGTGGAACGGGTGCCCCGCCCAGTCGGTGATCTCGGCGATGCGGTCGCGCGTGACGCCCGGGGTCTCGTGGACCACCGAGCGGCGCTCGCCCAGCACGCGGTTGAAGAGCGTGGACTTGCCCACGTTGGGCCGGCCGACGATGGCGACGGTGCGCAGGGGCAAGGCGTACTCCCGGGACAGGGTGGCCCCGGGCCGCAGGACGCGGGGCGGCGGTCGGGTCAAGATGGTGATCAGGCCCAGATGGCGTTCAAGGCCGGATGGCGCCCAAGGCGCCCCATTTGAGGAACTTAGCCCATTTGCCGCCAGAAATCAATGAACCCGTCCTCCTCACCCACGTGCAGGCGGTGGGGCTGCCCGGCCGCCAGGTCGTCGAGTGTCAGCCCGTCAAGGGTCAGGCCGTCGGCGTTCAGCACGCGCGGCGAGAGCACGATGTCGCGCACGGGCTCGGGCGGAAGCAACAGCAGAGCCCGCCGCAGGTCGCCGCCCGACAACAGGCCCGCCACCGTCACGCTGGCCCCGTAGAACGTGTTCTCGACCCCCACCACCTCGACCGGCGGGGCGCCGGCCGCAGCCAGCACGGGCGCGAATTCGCGGCGCCAGGCGGTGGCCGCCAGTTGCCCGGTCAGGACCGTGAGCGGAAGGGTGGGCAGGTCGCCGTCGCGGACGGCCCACTCCAGCTCCTCCTGCCACGTGTCGCGCAGCCGGCAGGTCAGGCCGATGGCGTTGTCCACCTGCCAGAACTCGTCGTAGCTGTCCGCCGGCGGGAAGGGCTGCCCGGTCTGCAGGTAGAACTCGTCGCTCAGGTAGACGAAGCCGTAGCCCAGCTGCGCGCGCGCCTCCTGCTGCCAGGCGGTCACCTGGGCGATGGTCGCCGCGGCCACCGGTGCGGTGACCGGGTCCAGCTTCGTCAGGCCCTCGCGGTGCACGCTCAGGCCGACCGGGACGATGGCCAGGGAGCGGATGCCGCCCTGTTCGCAGGCTTGTTCTTCGGCTGGGTCGTCCGCTGGTCCGTCGGCTTGCGCCGGCGCAAGTCCGGGCGATGCGATTGCAAGCAGGTCGTCGCCGTCGTCGAACAGCGGTTCGCCGCAGGGCGCGCGTGCCGGCGCACGCACCGGGAACGGGTCGCCGGCGGTCCCCTCGGCGCCGGCATCGCCGGGCTCCTGGTCCTCGTACCCGTGCCCCCGCCGGCAGACCGGCGCGAACGCGGCCTGGTCATCGTCCTTCGGCGCCGCGAGGGTCAGCAGGTCGCGGAACGTCTGCTCGAGGACCGGGCCGTCGTTCCAGCCGGGGCACAGCACCACCTGCGTGTGGATCTCGATCCCCGCCTCCACGAGCTGCCGCAGGATCGCCACCACGTCGAACCGCCGCTTGATCCCCAGCATGCGCGTGCGGACGTCGATGTCCGTCGCGTGCACCGACACGTACAGCGGCGACAGGCGCTGCCGGATGATACGCTCGAGACCCTTGCGGCCGAGGCTGGTCAGCGTGATGTAGTTGCCGTAGAGGAAGCTGAACCGGTAGTCCTCGTCCTTCACGTAGATCTGCTCGCGCATCCCCTTGGGATTCTGGTCGATGAAGCAGAAGACGCAGTCGCAGGCGCAGGTCTTGAACTCCATCGGCGCAAAGCACTCGGTCACCGCGTGGATGTCGCCCGGGTCCAGGCGCACGGTCACTTCCGAGCCGTCGGCGCGGCGGATGCCCAGCGCAGTGGTGCTCTCCTCCGGCGCGTAGTAGTACAGGTCCAGGATGTCCTCGAGGGGGCGGCCGTCGAGCTGGACCACGGCGTCGCCGGCCTGCCACGCGTGCAGGCGGTCCAGGGGCGCCGGGAAGGGTCGGGTGAGCGGGATCATGGTCGGGCCAAGTAAGCACCGTTCGGCGGGGCGGGCAACCGCCGATGCGGCCGCAGGTTGCGCGCGGCGGGTTGACAGCGCCCGGCGGGCGGGTTAGTTTGGCGCCGTCCAAGCGGATATCCGGAGCGGGCTTAGCTCAGTTGGTAGAGCATCAGCTTCCCAAGCTGAGGGTCGCGAGTTCGAGCCTCGTAGCCCGCTCCATTCTTCCTCATCAACATGGTTTCGCGCGCAGCATCGCCGTGATCGCCCTGGCCAGCCCGGGATCCTCCGGGTTCCCACGACCCGCCGCCTCCACCTTCCGGAACCACGTCCGCTGCCGCTTGGCGTACTGCCGCGTCACGCGCACGATGGCCGCCTCCAGTTGCGCCGGCGCAAGTTCGGCGCCGAGGTGCGCCACGATCTCCCGATACCCGATCGACGCCAGCCCCGGACAGTCCGCCGCGTGCGTGCGCAGCAGTTCGCGCGTCTCCTCGATCCAGCCCCCCTGCAGCATTGCGCGCGTGCGCGCGCCGATGCGCACGTCCAACTCGCTCACCGGGCGCTCCAGCACGAAGACGCGGAAGTCCAGGCCCAGGGCCGGGTCGGGCGCCTGCGCGGCGCTCAGTTCGCTGAGCGGGCGGCCGGCCACCTCGCCGATCTCCAGGGCGCGCTGGCTGCGGTAGCGGTCGTTGGCGTGGATGCGGGCCCAGGCGGCCGGGTCCCCGGCGTGCAGGCGGCGGCGGATCTCGCCGTCATCCAGCCGGTCCAGCTCGGCGCGCACCTCGGCCAGCGGGCGCGCGGGCTGGCCCAGGTCGACGAAGCCCTCGCGGATCGCGGTCAGGTAGAGGCCGGCGCCCCCCACCAGCACGGGCACGCCGCCGCGCGCGGTGATCTCGGCATGGACGCGGCAGAAGTCGCGCCGGTAGCGGGCGGCGTCGTAGGTCTCCTCCGGGGGCAGGAAGTCGACAAGGTGGTGCGGGCAAATCGCGAGCTCTTCCGGCGTGGGCTGCGCGGTGCCGATGCGCAGGCCGCGGTAGACCTGGCGGCTGTCGAGGCTGATGACCTCGAGGGGGTGCTCGCGGGCCAGGGCGGCGATCAGCGCGGTCTTGCCGACGGCGGTCGGGCCGCAGATCACCGGGCACACGCGCGCAACGTCGGGGCGGGGCTCGTCGTCGTCCAGCGCGTGCGCGGGCTCACCCATCTCAGGCGCGCCCGAACCGCTTCTCCAGCTCGCCGAGCGTGAACTGGATGAGCGTGGGTCGCCCGTGCGGGCAGCTGAGCGGCTGGTCGGTGGCGAACAGCTGGTCGACCAGGTTCTGCATCTCCGGCACGGTGAGCGGCTCGCCGGCGCGCACCGCCGCGTGGCAGGCGTAGCTGGCCAGCAGGTCGACCTGGTTCTCCTGGCTGGGCTTGTCGTCCCAGGCCAGGTCATCGAGGATGTCCAGCAGCAGACGCCCTTCGTTCCAGTTCTTCAGCGAGGCCGGCACGCCCTGCACCAGGATGCTCTGCCCGCCGAAGGGCTCGATAGTGAAGCCCATCGCCTGCAGCTGGCCGGCGTGAGACTGCCAGGCCTGCACCTGGCCGGGGGTCAGCTCCAGGTGCGCCGGGAACAGCAACTGCTGCGTGGGCACGCCGGCGCCGCCGAGCGAACGCTGCGCCTCGTTGTAGAGGATGCGCTCGTGGCTGTTGTGCTGGTCGATCAGCACCAGGCCGCCGCGGATCTGCGTGACGATGTAGGTTCGGTGCAGCTGCCAGAACGGCGCCGCGTGCAGCGGGGCCTCGGCCCCGGGCCAGCCGTCGGTCACCGCGTGGCCGCCAGGCCCGTCGCCGGGCTCGGTCGCGCCGCCGGCGGACTGTTGCGCGCGCAGCGCCGCGGCGCCGAACAGCTCGCCCTGCCCGCGCGGTACACCGCGGAATTCGAAGCCGGCCGAGCCGCCGCGCTGGAAATGGCGGCGCAGGTAGTCGTCCTGCGCGCGCGCCAGACGCTCGGCGGCCTCGTGCGGCGGCAGGTTGCGAAACTCGGGCGCCTCAGGGTCGGGCGCCGGATCGCCAGTCCAGGGCCGCAGGTCCTCGGCCCGGCGCAGGCCCAGTCCGTCGACCAGCGCCGACTTGACCAGACCGAAGATCTCGCGCTCCAGCAGCAGGCGCACCTCGGTCTTGGCCGGGTGCACGTTCACGTCGACCTCGCCGGCGGGCACCTGCAGGAAGGCGATCACCACAGCGTGGCGGCCGGCGGGAATGGACTCGCGGTAGGCCTGGGCGATGGCCTGCGAGAGCGCCGCGTTGTCGACCGGGCGGCGGTTGACGAACACGTACTGCTGCTCGCGGTTGCCGCGCGTCCAGGTCGGGCGCGAAGCTAGGCCGCTGACGCTGAACCCGCCCTTGGCGTTCTCGAAGCGGGCCATGTGCGCGACCACGGAGGCGCCCAGCAGGTCGCGCGCGCGGTCGGTCAGCGACGAGGCGGGCCGCAGGTCCAGCAGTGTCTCACCCTCGGCGCGCACCAGCCAGCGCGTGTCCGGGTTGGCCAGCGCCAGCTGCGTCAGCAGGCGCATGACGGCGCGCTTCTCCGCCTGCGCCGTCTTCATGAACTTGCGGCGCGCAGGCGTGTTGTAGAACAGGTCGCTGACGGTGATGGTGGTGCCGCGGTTGCGCGGCGCCGGCTCGCGCCGGATGATCTCGCCGCCCTCGATCTCGAGCATACCCCCCATGTCCGCGTCCGCGGTGCGGCTGACACAGCGCACGCGCGCGACCGAGGCGATGCTGGCCAGCGCCTCGCCGCGGAATCCGAACGACCCGACGCTCATGATGTCGGCGGCGGTGATGATCTTGCTGGTGGCGTGGCGCTCGAACGCCAGCGGCAGGTCGCGGAAGGGTACCCCGTGGCCGTCGTCGTCGACCGTCAGCGACGTCAGCCCTCCATCCTCGAGCGTGACCGAGATCTGGCGCGCGCCGGCGTCCAGGCTGTTCTCGACCAGTTCCTTGACGACCGAGGCGGGGCGCTCGACCACTTCGCCGGCGGCGATACGGTCGATGGTGGCACCGTCCAGCACCCGGATCCTGCGGGGTTCCTCTGCCATCCTGCCTTCCATGTCGTCCCCGGCGCGTGGCCCGGCAAGGGGTGGTGGGAGGCGGCGCGCGAGGGCGCTCACGGCCGCAGCAGGCAAGGGTAACCGTGGCGGGCAGGGGCGTCAACCGGCGCGGCGCGCGCCTCAGGCAAGGGCCGAGAGCACGGCCTGCAGGAGCTTCTCGGGAGAGTCGCCGCCGCCGGGATACACGCGCGACGCGCTGCGCACTTCGACCACCGGTTGACCTGCCAGGTGGCGCATCAGGTCGACGATGCGCTTGATCAGGCGCGGCAACGACTGGATGTCCTCCGGCACGATCACCAGCACGGTGCCGTCCTCCAGGCAACCGATGTGGTCGCTGCTGCGCAGGTGGCGTTCGATGCCGGCGACCAGGGCCGTGGGATCCACCACACGCGCGGCGCCGACGGCGACGGGCCGGAACGCGGCCAGGCCAAGCATCGTGTGGTAGCGGTCGCAACGGTCCATCTCGCGTCGGAGGATGTCCGCCAGCGCGCCGCGCGTGGCGGCGGCCGTGATGACCGTCGTCGCGAGGTCTGGCGCGGCCGGCTCCAGGCACTCGGCCAGGCGTTCGGTCTCGGCGGCTTCGAACTCCGGCTGGCGGCGCAGGCGGTCCGCCAGCAGGGGCAGCAGCCGGCGCGCGAACAGGGCGTCGAACTCGGTGAACGAGGCGCCATCCAGCGGGTGCAGCCGCCGCTTGTCGATCAGGACCAGACCAGGGAAAGCGTCGACGCCGCCGAGCGGGACGGCCAGTACCGAGCGCGGCACCTGGTCCGCGCTACCCAGCCCCGCCTCCAGCACCGTCGTCTGCCAGCCGCCGCGGCCGGCGTCGTTGAGCAGGCGGGCCGCCTCGCGCCGCAGGGCGCCATCGGGCGTGTCGGGTTCGTCGGGGCCGGGCGCCAGCATCTCGTCACCCGTCAGCAGCATCGCCTGGCCGGCGCCGGTCAGGCGACGGGCCGCCGCCAGCACCCGTTCGCTGGTCGCCGGGCCCGGTGGCGCGGCGCCCAGTTCAGACAGCGCGGCCGCCAGCGTGGTCAGGCGATCGAGTTGGTCGGCCGTCGCGGCGCGGTCCAGGAAGCCGGTCAGGTGGCGGTTCAGCAGCAGCAGAATCTCCGAGCTGACGCCGTGGAAGTGGTGCGCCCGCGAGGCCGAGGAGAAGGTGAGGCTCAGAAGCGCGCGCAGCGGATCCCTGCCGACCGGCAGGTGGAAGACCGTGGTCTCCCGTCCGTCACGCGGGACGCCCACCGGAAGGTCGGCCCCGTGCAGGACGCGCGGGCGGCCGCGGCTGAGCACCTCGCCCTTGATGTCCGGCGGCGGCGCCTCGTAGCTGGTGCCTTCGGGGGTGGCGCAGAACAGGTCGCCATCGCCGGTCAGGATGTCCAGGCTGACCTGGTCGGCGCCAGCGACCTCCTTGATGTCGCCGGCCCAGGCGCAGAGCGTGCTGGCGAGGGTCTCGGGCAGGCCCGTGTCGCGCGTGAAGCGTTCCTCCATCTCCCGCAGCAGCAACCGGTCGCCCGTGCTCTGGATGTGCAGGAAGCGCTCGAGGATCAGCCCGAAGCGGTGCGTCAGGCTCTCGAGCGTGGCCAGGGCCTCGCGCTCGAGCGCAGGCTCGCCTTCGGCCGTGCACACGTTGATCACTCCGAGCACGCGGCCGTCCCAGAGGATGGGTGCGCAGATGGCCGACTGCAGGTCGCCCCGATCCCGCTCGGCGCCGGGATGGCGCGCACCGTCGACGAGCTCGGCCACGCGCGAGCGCGCGACGCGGCCGGCCACCGCCTCGCCCAGGCGCACGCGCGTGCGGTGCATGGTGCTCTGGCTCAGGCCGTAGGCGAAGGCGACGTAGAGTTCCTCGGCTTCGTGGTCCAGGAGCATGATCGAGCCGCTGGTGGCGCCCGTGGCGCGCGTGGCCAGCCCCAGCAGCCATCGTAGCAGGGCTTCGCGGTCGAGCGCCTCCTCGATGCGGCTGAGGGTGCGGTGGATCGCGGCCGTCTCCAGCTCCAGGAACTCGAGGTCGGCGGCCTGGCCCGTGCGTGCCGCGGCGCGGGTGAGGCCGGCCAGGGCCTCGTCCAGGTCCTGCTCGGTGGCATCGCGGGGCATCGCCGCCAAGCGGGGTCCGGAGACCTGATCGGCGAACTCGCGCGCCGGCACCGGCTCGAGGCCTGCGGCGGGCGCCTGGTCCACCAGCGGGGCCACCTGGTCGTTCAGCGGCGGGTGCACGAGCCAGCGCGCGGAGCCCGGGGTCAGCTCCGCCAGCTCGGAGATGATCCGCAGCCCCATGATCTCGGCCAATCCGGCCCCGATCGAGGCACGCGTCGGGTCCAGCACCGCCACGATCCGCGCGTCACGGCGCGCGGACAGCTCCGCCAACAGGGGAAGCTCATCTTCCCCCGGCGCAACCAGGACGACCGCCCATTTGATGATGTCGGCCAAGGCACCTCGCGGCGCAGGCGTACCAGCCTGCCGGCAAGCGGTGGCGGCGCGAACGGGCCCATGGCCCCTCGCTCCGGCTGTCGGCTCGTTTGGATGTTCGGCAAGCCGGGGCGCGGGTTAACGAAAAGCTAGAGGCTGCGCAGGCTGTTCTTGAGGCGCGCCAACCACATGAAGGCGTCCACGGGGCTGATCCGTTCCAGATCCAGTTCCCGCAGGGCTTTCAGGGCGTCGCGCTCGGGCTCGTGGAACAGGGTGGCCTGGATGGCGGCGCCGCGCCCGGTTGCCGCCGGGCCCCGGTCCGCGGCCAGGGAGGCCCCGCCGGGCCGGCGTACGTCATGGTCGCGTTCGTCGCCGGCCGTGAGCGTAGCCAGCAGCTCCTGGGCACGCCGCAGCACGCCTTCCGGCAGCCCGGCCAGCCGGGCCACGTGGATGCCGTAGCTCTTGTCCGAGCGGCCGGGGACCACCGCGTGCATGAATACGATGCGTCCCTCCCACTCCTTGACCTCGAGGCGGCAGTTGACCAGCCCCTGCAGGTCGCGCTCCAGATCGGTCAGTTCGTGGTAGTGGGTGGCGAAGATCGCCCGCGGGCGCGGCCCGTCGACGGCCGACAGGTGCTCGGTGATGGCCCAGGCCAGCGACAGGCCGTCGTAGGTCGCGGTGCCCCGGCCGATCTCATCGAGAATCACCAGGCTGCGCCGCGTCATCTGGTGCAGGATATGGGCGGTCTCGCTCATCTCGACATAGAACGTCGACTCGCCGCGGGCCAGGTTGTCCGAGGCGCCGACGCGCGTGAAGATGCGGTCGGTCACGCCGATCCGCGCGCCGTCGGCCGGCACGAACGAGCCGGCCTGCGCCAGCAGCGTGATCAGCGCCACCTGCCGCAGGTAGGTAGACTTGCCGCCCATGTTCGGACCGGTCAGCAGCATGATCTGCCGCCCGTCGCCGTCCAGGGCCGTGTCGTTGGCGATGAAGTCCGAGCCGAGCAGCTGCTCGACCACCGGGTGCCGGCCGCCGGTGATCCGCAGTTCCAGGGAGTCGTCGCATTCGGGACGGCAGTAGCGGTGCCGCTCCGCGGTCTCGGCGAAGCCCAGCATCAGGTCCGCCTGGGCGATCAGGTGCGCGGCCTCCCGGAGCGCCGGCAACCGGTCGGCCACCGCGTGCACCAGCGCCTCGAAGAGCGCGGTTTCCAGACGCTCGGCGGTCTCCTCGGCATCCAGGATCGTGCGCTCGGCTTCCTTCAACTCGTCGGAGCTGAAGCGGCCGGCGTTGACCAACGTCTGGCGCTGCTGGAAATGGGCGGGCACCTTGTCGAGATGCTTGTTCGTGACCTCGAAGTAGTACCCGAAGACGCGGTTGTAACCGATCTTCAGGCTTGGGATTCCGCTGCGGTCGCGTTCGGCGGTCTGAAGGCCCGCCAGGAAACCGCGGCTGTCGGCCGCCACCGCGCGGCAGCGGTCCAGTTCAGCGTCGACGCCCGTCGCGATGTAGCCCGGCTTGCGGATGTTGGCCGGGGCGTCGGCCGCCACCCGGGCCAGGATATCGGCGGCCAGCGGGCCGAAGTCCTCCACGCCCGCCAGCCAGCGGACAACCGGATGGGCGGCCGGGCCGCCGGTGGCGGCCATGCCGCGCAGGTCAGCCAGGGCTGCCAGCGAAAGGCCCAGCTGGCGGATCCCGGCCGGTCCCAGGCGTCCGGCGGCCGCTCGCGCGCCGTGCCGTTCGAGGTCGCCCAGGCGCCGCAGACCGGTGCGCAGCTCCTGCCGCCAGGCCGCCGCCTCCAGGGCGCTGGCCACGCCCGCGTGCCAGCCGCGCAGTTCGTCCAGGTCGGTCAGGGCCTCGGCCAGTCGCTGCTCGAGCAGGCGCCGGCCCATCGGGGTGACGGTGCCGTCGATGTGGTGCACGAGGGTGCCGGGTCCGCGCTCGCCGCGGAACGTCCGGAAGATCTCCAGGTTGCGCAACGTCTCCTCGTCCAGCACCAGGCGGTCGCCGGGGGCGCTGAACTGCAGGCTCGTCACCTGGGCGGGCCGGCGCATGGCCAGCGCGCCGAGGTAGCGCAGCACGGCGCCGGCGGCCGTGGCGGCCGGCTCCCGTGACGCCTCCTCCACGCCGTAGGGCGTCAGTGAGGCGACCTGGAAATGGTCCAGCAGGGTGCGCCGCGCGAACGCCGGGTGGAACCAGGCGGCGTTGACCGGATTGACGACGATTCCCGTCAGGGCGGCGCGCCACAGGTGCAGGCGTTCGGGGTCGGTATCCTCGGCGACGATGACCTCGCGCACCGCATGGCGCTGGCACAGGCTGGCCAGCGTCGCGCGCTCCAGGCCGCAGCGGAACTCGCCGGTGGTGGCATCCAGCAGGGCCCAGCCGCTGGGCTCGGCGCCCGGCCCGTCCGCGCGTCGGCTCGGCCCGCCCGGTAGCCAGGCCAGGCAGTAGCGGCCCGTGGCGCCATCCAGCAGCTCGGGCGTCGTGGCGGTGCCCGGGCTGATGACCTCGACCACTTCCCGCCTGACCAGTCCCTTGGCCTGGGCCGGGTCCTCGGTCTGCTCGCAAATGGCCACGGTCAGGCCCGCGCCCAGCAGGCGCGTCAGGTAGGTGTCCAGCGCGTGATGCGGCACCCCGGCCAGCGGCACCGGATGGTCGCTCTTGCTGTCGCGGCTGGTGAGTGTGACGCCGGCGACGCGGGCCAGCGTCTGCGCGTCCTCGAAGAACGTCTCGAAGAAGTCGCCCATGCGGAACAGGAGCAGCGCGCCCGGATGCTGCGCCTTGATCTCGAGGTACTGGGCCAGCATCGGCGTCAGGCGGGCGGTGGCCTGGTCGGGAGCCTGACGGCGGGGGCTGGGTTTGCCACGGGGGGCCATCGCGCTCAGGTGCCGGGGCGCTGGTCCGCCCGGCGGTCGACGACGCGCACATCCAGGTCCAGCCGTGCGCCGAGTTCCTGTGCGGCGACGTCGGCGGCCTGGCGGTCGTCCCAGCCGCCGGCCCGGGCCCTCCAGACGAGGCGCCCACCGACATCGACACCCTGTTCGAGGGCCAATTCCGGCACGTCGCCTGCAAGCCGGCGCACGAACTCATCGGCTCGGTCCTGGTCGGCGAACGCACCCAGCTGCAGCGCGAAACGGCCCGCGGCGGGTGGTCCATCATGGTGTGGCTTGGCCGCCGGCGCGGCAGCTGGCGCACCCGTCGACGCGGCAGAGCCAGCAGAAGACCGTGAGGTGGATGCCGTTTCGCCACCAGCGGGCGGGGTGTACGCAGCCAAGGCGCGCCGGATCTCCAGAGCGGCCAGGCCGTCGGGATCGAGCGCTTCCATCTGGGCCGCCAGGGCTTCCGCCTCGCGCGTACTGCCAGCACGCAGATGCGCCCGGCAACGCCCGGCGGCCAGGCGACGGCGCAGGCGACTGTCGGCCCGTTCCGCCGCGTCATACCAGGATAGCGCTCCGGGCGCGTCACCGGCAGACAGCGCAAGGTCGCCCAGGAGCGCGCGCGACAAGCCATGTGCGGGGTCGTCCACGCCAACGGCTACCAGCAATTCGCGGGCGTGCTGACCGCGGCCGAGGTCAAGTAGCGCGCGCGCAACCGCAACCTGGGTGGCACCGGGCAGATCGTCCGCATCGTCCAGCAGAGGGGCCAGCAGCTTCAGGGACGCGCCGGCGTGGCCGCGTCCCAGTTCGATCTCGGCCGCTTCGAGAGCCAGCCGCGCGCGGACAGGGCCGGGTAGACGCCGTTGTCCGAGACCCTCGTGGAGTATGGCCAGCGCCGTGGCGGGATCCGGCGCCAGGCGTGATCGCCAGAGGTGGGCCTCTCCTGGGCGGGCCTCGCCGTCATCGCGACCGGCTTCCGCCCGCGCCTGCTCCCACGAGCCGGCTGCGAACAGTTCGGCCGCGCGCACCAGATCCGCGCGCGCCGGCGCAGCCGTCACTACGGACAGGACCAGGCTCGCGGCCATGGCCAGGGCGACGGGCGCCGCCGAGCGGTCCATCTCAGGATTCCTCTCGCCGGCCCGGGGCGCGACGGTGCGTGCCGAAGCTGCGACAGTCGGGGCAGAACCAGCGCACGCGCTCGTCGCTGCGCCCGCAACTCGTGCACACCCAGTCCAGCGACGGACGCGGCATCTGCAGGAACTTCCAGACCCGCGCGAAGGCGGTGTCGGGGTTCTCCCGCACAAGTATGCGCAGGTACGGCGCGGCGATATCGGGGGTCAGGTCGCGCTGCCCGGCCTTGATCGTCAGGACGCGCGTCGCACGGTCGCGCTGGTCGAGCTTCTCGTAGAGGATCGCCAGATTGATGGCGAACGATGCCGGCGCGTTCGCGCTCAGGCACGCGGTCTCCAGCAGCGGGATCGTGCGAGTGAACTGGCCGCCGCGCAACAGCGCGTCCTGCAGCAGAGGCAGGAAGATGTCCAGTTCCACCGGATGATCCAGCAGGTTCTCGGTCGCCTCGGTCAACGCGCCGGCGGCATCGTCGGCCCGTGCGGCCAGGATCGCCCGCACGAGCGCGGCACGGGTGCCGCTCTCGGGCATGCTCTCGACATCGCGCAGGCGGGCGCGCGCCTCGCCGGTCTCGCCGGCCAAGGCGTGGCCGACAGCGCGGTCGAGCTGGAAGCTGGCATAGGCATCGCGGAACCAGGCACCGTCGCGCTCGGGAATATGGCGTGGGGCCTGTTTCAGGACGCGCGCGGCGTTCGGCAGGTCGTCCAGGCCCTGGTACTGCGCGAAGCGCGCGTTCCAGTAGCGCTTGCTGTCCAGGGCGTGACGCTGGAGCGTGTCCAGCACCTGGCCGGCCTCGGTGAACTGGCGGAGCGCGAGCAGGTCGTCCGCCAGTGCCAAGCCCGCGGCGATCTTCTGGGCCGGCGTCAGCTCGCCCCGCATGGTCAGGCCGCGATGCAGCACCACCGCGCGTCCGGGCTCGCCTAGGTCCCGCAGCAGATAGCCGAGGTACAGGAAGGGCTCGAAAGAGTCGGGCTGTTTCTGCACCACGCGCTTGAGGATCGCGGCGGCCTCGTCGCGCTCACCCTCGATCCACAGCTGGAGCGCATGCTGGTAGTCATCGGCCCTTGCCTCGGGGCGGGGCCGCACCCAGATGCGCCACAGCACGACCGCCGCCGCGACGGCGGCGCTGCCGACCACCAGCCAGGCCAGGAAGTCACTCAAGGCTGCCGTCCTTCGCGACGAGTGCGGCGCTGCCGTCCTCGCGCAGCGGCAGCGTGCGCAGGTCGGCCAGCTCGCGGTCCTTGTCGCGGTTCAGCTTGCGCAGGCGCGACATGTCGCGCTGCAGCTGCACCTCTCGCAGCAGGGCCAGCAGGGCGGCCGTGGCAAAGCCCACCATGAAACTGACCACGACGACCCAGTACATGGATACGCCCAGGTACGAGCGGCCGAAGAGGTTGATGTCCACCGACTGCCCGCTGTTGGTCACGAAGAAATAGACCAGCGTAAAGAGCAGGACGAGGAAGAGCAGCCCCTTGACGATCCACACGTCGACACCTCGATTCGCGGTTTTCCGGTCGCCCCGGCGCTCCCGCCGGACTCAGGCGTTCAAGCGCTCCCCGAAGAACGTGGTCGCTTCCCAGCCCGTCAACCGCACGGTCGCCTCGGCGCCGGCCGGCACTTCGGGCCCGAGCACGACGACCTTGCGGTTGTTGGGTGTCCGCAGCCGCCAGGCCCCGGGCGGCCGCCGAGCGGGGCCTTCGCCCAGCGCCCTGACCACCTGCCCGACCTGAGCCTGCGCGGTCCGGGCCCAGATCCCCTGCTGGACGTCCATGAGCTCGGCCAGGCGGGCCTTCTTGGCCTCCGCCGGGACGTCATCGGCCAGGCGGGCCGCCGGGACACCGGGCCGCTCACTGTACTTGAACGAGAAGATCTGGTCGTACTGTACCCTGCGGATCAGATCAAGGGTAGCGCGGAAATCGTCATCGGTCTCCCCCGGGAAGCCGACGATGAAGTCCGACGAGAAGGTGACGTCGGGAATCACCCGGCGGGCGTGGTCGACCATGTCCAGGTACTCGCCGGCGGTGTAGAGGCGCTTCATGCGCCGGAGCACGGTATCCGCGCCGCTCTGGGCCGGCACATGGAGCCAGGGACAGACCTTGTCCAGGCGCCCGATCACGTCCATCAGGTGCGTGTGCATGTCACGCGGGTGGCCGGTCAGGAACCGGATGCGCTCCAGCCCGTCGATGCCGGCCACGCGCTCCAGCAGGCCCGCGAAATCCAGCGGCCCGAAGTCCGCAGACCCTTGCCAGCGGTAGGCGGTCACGTTCTGCCCCAGCAGGGTGACCTCCCTTCCGCCCCGGGCCACGATGTCGGCGATTTCCGCCAGGATGACGTCCGGCGCCTTCTCGCTCTGCGGGCCGCGCGTCATGGGTACAATGCAGTAGGTGCACTTGTAGTCGCAACCCTTGTGGATGGTCACCAGGTGGGAGTTATTGACCGGGTACAGCTCGGGCGGGGCTACGTAGTGGGCGTCCAGGCGGTGGCCCGTGACCGCGCCGCGCCCCCCCCCGGTGCCCGCCGCGGCGCCGGTCAGTCCGCGCAGGAGTCCCGGCAGCGCATCGTAGTTGTCGACGCCGACGACCAGGTCCACGGCCTTGGGCCCCTTGCGCAGGTCGTCGCCCAGCCTCTCGGCCATGCAGCCGCAGATGCCGATCACCACGGGCCCCAACTCCGCCTGCCGGCGCCGGTTGCGTACCTCGCCGACCCGGCTGATCACCTTGTGTTCGGCGTGCTCCCGCACGCTGCAGGTGTTCAACAGGACGGCGTCGGCAGCCAGTTCGTTGTCGACCAGGCGGAAGCCGGCACCCTCGAGCAGGCCGCCGATGGCCTGGCTGTCGTAGGTGTTCATCTGGCAGCCGTAGGTCTCGATATAGATCGCCGGCCCGTCCACCGGGGGGAACGGACGCGTCAGGTCCGGGAGCGAATTCTGGAACGTGGCCATGTCCCCTATCCTCGCAGCGGGACGGCGAAGAGCCGGCCGTCTGCTTCGTGTTCGATGCGCACCTGCGCCAAGCCGCCCGCGCGCAGGCCATCGCCCTCGCGCCCGGGGATCATTACGGTCTCATAGTTGTCGGCCGTCGCCTGGTGATAGCCCGGCAGGTCGGTGCCGTTCTCGACGATCACCTCGCACTCCCGTCCCGGCAGGATCCGCCGGAAGCGCGACCGCGCCGCGCCCCCGGCCTCGCGCAGGCGCACCGCACGTTCTCCCGCTACCGCCGCCGGCACGGCTCCGTCCAGCAACGCGGCGGTCGTCCCCGGGCGTGTCGAATAGCGGAAGACGTGCACGAAGCTGACGGGCAGGTCCTCGACCAGGCGCAACGTGTCGGCGAAATCGGCCGCGGTCTCGCCGGGAAAGCCGACGATGAAGTCGGCACCGATCCCCCAATGGTCGCCCAGCGCGGCGACGGCCGCCACCGCCCGCTGTGCATCGCGGCCGCGGTACGGCCGCTGCATCCGCCGCAGCACGCTGTCGGACCCGCTCTGCAGCGAAAGGTGTACGTGCGGCCGCAGGCGCGGCTCGCCGGCCAGCAGTTCCAGGAGCGGCCGGCCCACCTCGTTCGGGTGCAGGCTGCTCAGCCTCAGCCGCAGGTTCGGCAGCGCGTGCAGGCAGGCGCGCAGCAGGTCCGGCAAGCGCCCCTCACCGGTGTCGCGGCCCCAGCCGCCGAGGTGGATTCCGGTCAGGACCGCCTCGCGATACCCGGCTGCGTCCAGCCGCGCCAACTGCGCGACGACATCCACGACCGGTCGCGAGCGGCCCGGTCCGCGCGCCTGCCAGATGGCGCAGTAGGTGCAGCGCAGGTCGCAGCCGTCCTGCACCTTGACGAAAGCGCGGCTGCGGCCGGGGAACGCATCGACAAGCGGGGCGTTGAATGTCGTTTGGGGATCGAACGGGGCGGAGCGGACGCGTGCGCCGCCCTGCCCCAGTGCCGCAGGAAGCCAGGCGGCCACATCGTCCTTCTGGGCGTTGCCCACGACCGCGTCGATCTCCGGCATGGCAGCCAGGGCCTCAGGCCGGACCTGCGCGTAACACCCGGCCACGACCACGCGGGCGTTAGGGTGGCGCTGTTTGGCCTGGCGCGCCAGGCGGCGGCATTCGTGCTCGGCCTTGGCCGTCACCGCACAGCTGTTCAGAACATAGAGATCCGCCGGCTCCTGCCAAGGGACGACGACCACCGCCCGCAGCTCGGAAAGGCGCACGCGCAGGCCCTCGGTGTCGTACTGGTTCAGCCGGCAGCCCAGGGTATGGAAGGCGACGCGTAGGGGCGCAGTCCCGACGAGCCCGTGCAGGGATTCGGGACCGGACGCGGGCACGGCGGCGGGCCGCGGCGGCATCATCCGCAGATCCTGCAGCGGTGCGTCCACGCGTTCCCCCCGCCGGCGGCGCCGGCCGTGGAAGCAGGAAGGGGCAGGGCCAGGACCCCGCCCCTCCGGCGGGCGGCCGGGGTCACCGGCCGCAACGGTTCAGGGGTCGAGCCCCCGGCCGGCCTACTGGCCCGGCGACGGGTAGTCGACCTCGTCGGCGTAGTCGTCATCCACCGCGGACTTCTCCGGCAGCTCGCCGGCCGCCGCCAGGGCCGCTTCGGCCTCGACGACGTCCTCGAGCCGCGGGTGCGCCGCGACGAACGCCTCGACGGCCTCGTTGCCGTCCTCCTTCAGGCGCTCGGCGATCGACAGCACGATCCGCCGGTTCTCGACGTCCATCTTGATGATCTTCAGCACGCAGGCCTCTCCCTCGCGGAAGTAGTACTGCGGCTTGTCCAGCTTCGGGATGCCCAGGTGGCCCAGCGGCACGAAGCCCTCCAGGTCGTCGCCCATCTCCACGATGGCGCCGTGGTCCAGCATGCGGCTGATGGTCCCGCTCACGTCGTGGCCCACCGGGAAGCGGTCGGCCAGGTCGGGCCACGGGTTGTCCTGCAGCTGCTTGATGCCCAGGCTGATGCGGCGCTTGGAGGTGTCGATGTCCAGGATCTGAACCTTGACCGAGTCGCCGCGCTTGAGCAGCTCCTTCGGGTGGCGCACCCGGCGCGTCCAGCTCATGTCCGAGATGTGGACCAGTCCGTCGATGCCCTCCTCGACCTCGACGAAGGCGCCGAAATCGGTCAGGTTGCGGACCTTGCCCTCGATGGCCGAGCCCATCGGGTAGCGCTCGATCAGCGTCAGCCAGGGGTCCGACTCGCACTGCTTGAGGCCCAGGCTGATCTTCTCGTTCGCCTTGTCCGTTTTCAGCACCATCACGTCGACCTCGTCGCCGATCGAGACGACCTTCGACGGGTGCTTGATGTGGCGGGTCCAGCTCATCTCGCTGATGTGGATGAGGCCCTCGACGCCCTTCTCCAGCTCGACGAACGCCCCGTAGTTGGTGATGCTCACCACGCGGCCGCGCACGATGGCCTGCTCCGGGTACCGCTCTTCGACATGGTCCCACGGGTAGGACTGCAGCTGCTTCAGGCCGAGGCTGATGCGCTCGCGCTCCTGCTCGAAGTCCAGGACCTTGACCTCGATCTCCTGGCCGATGGCCACGACCTCGCTGGGGTGGTTGACGCGGCCCCAGCTCAGGTCCGTGATGTGCAGCAGGCCGTCGATGCCGCCGAGGTCGACAAACGCACCGAAGTCGGTGATGTTCTTGACGACACCCTTGCGGACCTGGCCCTTCTGCAGCTCGGAGATCAGGTTCTTCTTCTTCGACTCGCGCTCCTGCTCCAGGACGATGCGGCGGCTGACCACCACGTTCCGGCGACGCTTGTTCTTCTTGATGATCCGGCACTGGATCTCTTCGCCGATCATGTCCTCCAGGTTCGGCACCTGGCGCAGGGCCACCTGGCTGCCCGGCAGGAAGGTGTCGACACCCCACAACTTCACCACGAGGCCGCCCTTGATGCGGCGGTCCACCAGGCCGGTGACGACTTCGCCGGCTTCGTGCGCGACCTTGATCTTGTCCCAGACCTTGAGGAAGTCCGCGCGCTCCTTCGACAGGACGACCAGGCCGTCCTGGTTCTCGAGCTTCTCGAGGAACACGTCGAAGGTGTCGCCGACGGTGATCTGCAGCGAGCCGAATTCCTCGCGGTTGATGACGCCTTCGCTCTTGAAGCCGATGTTCATCAGGACTTCGTTCTCGCGGACCTCGATGACGGTGCCCTTGAGGATCTGGCCCTCCTGGATGTCCGTCAGGGTCTCTTCATAGCTGTTGATCAGCGCGAGCATCTCGGCGCCGGACAGGTCCTCGTGCTGACCGTCGTCGCCGTGGTAGTCCAGGTTCACGATCGCATCGGCGTCGTACTCGGTGCTGAGCTTGGGCGCTGCGGGCGTGCGGAACTCGTCGCCGCCGCCGCTGTCGTCCTGGTCGTCGTCGTGGTTCAGGCTCCCCTTGCCGCCGCGCGGGCGATAAGAGGAATGGCCCGCCGACCGACGGGGTCCGTCGGAATCGGAAGCGGGGTTGAAAGCCATGAAAGGTTGCCTCCTGGTGACAGATGAAAACACCGGACCGAGTGGACCGGCGAAGCGCCCATTATAACCCGTCAGCGAGGGCGATGCAAGCGATGCGGGCCGGCGAAGTCAGCGGCCGAAGACCTGGGCCTGGCGAGCTGCAAACTTCCGCAACTGCTTGTCCCCCAGCCGCTTCTCGAATTCGGTCTCCGGATTCTGGGCATGGCTGCGGGCCTGCAGCTCGCACCATGCCGCACGGCAGAGAGTGCCAATGCGCTCGGAGACCGCGCGCCGGTCGTGGTTCGCCAGCAGGTCGTCCAGGCCGTGCCAGCGCAGCAGCGGACCGTACCACACCTCGAGAGGCGAATCGAGCGAGCCGCCGGGGTGGCGGCCGTAGCTGCCGCGGACGAAGACGGGCACCACCGGCGCGCGCGTCTCCTGGACCAGGATCCCCAGCCCGCTGCGCACCAGCCCGGGATGGCCGATGGCCTGGCGGGTCCCCTCCGGGAAGATCAGCAGGTTGGCGCCGCCGGCCAGCGCCGTCGACGCCTGACCGAAGGCGGCGCGGTCGTAGCCCTTGCGGCGGATGGGGATCGCATCGAGCCAGCGGAAAAAACGGCCGGCGAGCCACGCGGGCCGGAACAGTTCGGCCTTGGCGAGCGCATGCATCGGGCGGCGGCGCAGCGTGCCGCCCACCAGCGGCGGGTCCCAGAGGCTGATGTGGTTGACCGCCAGGATGCAGCCGGCGGGGGCCGCCAGGCCGGCATTGCCGCATTCCCGCAGCCCGTAGAAGCGGCCCAGCGCGCCCATGGTGCCGTAGGCCAGTCGGTAGCGAAAATCCAGCCCGGCACGGGCCGCCACGGGGTCGCGATCGACCGTGGCCTCGAGGGCGGGATTGACCAGGCAGGCGCGGGCGCAGATCTCGTTCTGCTGCGCGAAGGACAGCGCGCTGCTGTCGATGACGATCGCGTCCGGCGAGATCCCCAGGGGGCTGACCTCGCGTTCGCTGTCCTGCCGGTCGCGTTCGGCGATTTCGTGTTCGATCGCCTGGCGGTCGACGGTGACGCCGCGTTCGGCGAACTGGCGGTGGCGGCGGCCAGCGCGTGCTTCCACCGAGGCCGTCAGGTGGATCTTGGCGGTCGCGAGCGGGAAGACGACACTGCCGATGTCGCGCCCTTCCATGATCACGCCGCCGCGCCGCCCCAGCGCCTGCTGGCGCTCGACCATCAGGCGTCGTACTTCGGCATGGCTGCTGACGCGCGAGACGGCGGTCTCGACGGCCGGCGTTCGGATCGCGCTCGAGACGTCGAGCCCGTCCCAGAACACGGCGGTCTCGCCCCGCGTCGGGCGCAATTCGAGCTGGGCCGGCCGCAGCAGCGCGGCCAGCGCCGCCTCGTCGGCGGGGTCGATCCCCAGGCGCAGGGCCGCCTCGGTCAGCGCCCGGTACATCGCGCCACTGTCGATGTAGAGCAGACCGAAGCGCTCGGCCAGCGCTCGCGCCGTGCTGGACTTGCCGGAGCCGGCGGGCCCGTCGATGGCGATCACGGCGTCGACCGACAGCAGCGCCGGGTCCGCGAGGGGCAGATCGTCGGGGTGGCGGAAGGCCATCGTCAGAGGTCCCGGCCCACGGCGCGGGCCACGGCGCGGCAGGAGTCGGCCAGCTCGCGGAACTGGGCCGGCGTCAGGCTCTGCGCGGCATCGCTCAGGGCTGCCGCCGGATCCGGGTGCATCTCCACCAGGAGGCCGTCGGCGCCGGCGGCGACCGCCGCGCGGGCCAGCGCGGTGACGAAGCGGGCCTCACCCGCAGCATGGCTCGGGTCGACGATGACCGGGAAGTGGGTCAGCTCGCGCAGCACGGCGACCGCGCCGACGTCCAGGGTATTGCGCAGGGTCGGGTCGAACGTGCGAATGCCCCGTTCGCAGAAGACCACCTGACGACCGCCTGCGGCCAGGACGTGCTCGGCCGCGTGCAGCCACTCGGCGACGGTGGTCATCATGCCGCGCTTCAGCAGGACGGGGCGCCCGCTGCGGCCGGCCTCGCGCAGCAGCGGGAAGTTCTGCACGCTGCGGCTGCCGATCTGCAGCATGTCGGCGTGGGCGGCGACCAGTTCGACATCACGCGGGTCGAGCACCTCGGTGACGAACGGCAGGCCGGTCGCGTCGCGGGCGGCGACCAGGTGCTCGAGGCCGTCCGGACCCAGTCCCTGGAAGTCGTAGGGACTGGTCCGCGGCTTCCAGGCGCCGCCGCGGAGCATGCCGCCGCCGGCCTCGAAGACCGCGCGGGCGGCGCGGCCGACCTGCGCGTGGCCCTCGACGGCACAAGGGCCGCCGATCAGCACGACGCGGTCGCCGCCGAAGGCCACGGCTCCCACCTGCACGATGGTGGTCGGCTGGCCCGGCTGCCGGGCTGTCAGGGGGTGGGCGCCGCTGTGACGTTCATCGCTCATCGGCGGGCACCGTCCAGGGACCGGATCGCGTCCATCAGGTCAGGATCTCCTTCAAGGCCGCCAGGCAGCGGTCGTTCTCCTCGGGCAGGCCGATGCTGATGCGCAGCGCGCCCTCGCCCAGCCCGAAGGCGTGCATCGGCCTGACGATGACGCCCTTGTGCAGCAGTGCCGTCGTCAGCTGGCCCGCGTTGCCGGCGCAGCGCACCAGCAGGAAGTTGGCTTGGCTGGGCGTCACGCTGAATCCGAGCGCGGCCAGCCCACGCGCCACGCGCTCGCGCTCCTGCTCGTTGCGCAGCGCCCGCTTGGGCACGATGTCCCAGTGCTCGAGACACGCCAGCGCCGCGGCCTGGCTCAGCGAATTCACGTTGAACGGCTCGCGCGTCTTGTGCAGCTCGGTGACCAGGTCGGCGTGCCCGACACCATAGCCGATGCGCAGCCCGGCCAGCGAGTGGATTTTGCTGAACGTCCGCAGGGCCACGAGGTTCGGGTATTCGTCCCGCATCGTGAGCGTCTGCGGGTAGTCGGGCGCCGTGACGTACTCATAATAGGCCTCGTCGACGGCCACCACCACCCGGCGCGGCACGGCGCGCAGGAAGCCCAGAAACTCGTCCCGCGTGTTGTAGGTGCCGGTGGGGTTGTTCGGGTTGCAGACGATGACCAGCTTGGTGGACTCGTCCACGGCCGCGGCCATGGCCGGCAGGTCGTGACGGTCGCCGGCGGTCAGCGGCACGGCTCGGCCGCACTCGAAGTGGACCTTCGTCGTCAGGGCGTAGACGATGAAGCTGTGCTCGCTGAAGACGACGTTCTCGCCCGGCGAGACCAGCGCCCGGATCAGGATATCGATCACCTCGTTGCTGCCGTTGCCGAGGATGATCTCGTCCGGCCTGACCCCCAGGTGTGCGGCCAGCGCCTCCAGCAGTCGGAAGGCCGAGGAGTCGGGGTAGCGATTCAGGTCGCGGGAGGCGCGCGCGATGGCTTCCAGCACCTCGGGCAGGGGGCCCTCGGGGTTCTCGTTGCTGGCGAGCTTGACCACCGAGCCGAGGCCGAGCTCGCGGCGGACTTCGCAGATGGGCTTGCCGGGGCTGTAGGGGCGGGTCGCAAGGATGCCCGGTCGGAACAGGCCCTTGAAGTCGATCATCGCTTGCCTCCGGTTACCACGGCCCGGTCGGCCCCGCCTGACGCGACGCCGGTCTCAGCCGCCATCCCTGGTGCTCCGCCCGCGACGGGGGCTCACCCGCTCCTCACCCTTTCCGAAGACCGCGTGCCGCAGCGCGGCAACCTCGTCCGCCGCCAGACGGCGGAAGTCGCCCGGATGCAGCCGCCCCAGCACGATGGGCCCGACGGCGACCCGATGGAGCGTCGTGACGTTGTGCCCGACCGCCCCGAACATGCGCCGGATCTGCCGCTTGCGCCCCTCGTGCAGCTCCATGATCCAGTGCCGGCCGTCGGGCCGGTGTCCGGGCCGCAGGCGGCACGGCCGACAGGGTCTCCCGTCCAGCGCGATGGCGCCTCCGGTCAGGGTCGGCAACAGCGCGTCCGGCAGGACCGCCGCCAGCTCCACCTCGTAGGCCTTCCAGACCCCCGAGCGAGGTCGGCACAGCGCCTCGTTCAGGTCCCCGTCGTCGGTCCAAAGGAGCAACCCGGAAGACGTCTGGTCAAGGCGCCCGACCGGGACGAACCGGTCGGGCAGTTCGGCCCGTCGGCGCCATTCCGCAAGGGAGACCTGGCCGGCCTGCGCCTTGAGCGTGCAGACCACGCCGAAGGGCTTGTGGAACGCGTAGACGCGATGATCCTGCGGCAGGTCGAGCGGTCGCCCATCGACGGTCACGAGGTCGGTGGCCGGGTCCACGCGGCGGCCGAGGTCGGACACGAGCTCGCCGTTGATGGCGACCCGCCCGTCGCGCACCAGTTGCTCGACGGCACGGCGCGAGCCGTGGCCGGCCCGCGCCAGGACTCGATTGAGGCGCATGCCGGCGTCAGCGCTGTTCATCGTCGGTGGGCGCGTCGTCGGCAGCGACGGCGCCATCCTCTCCCTCCCCGGCAGGAACGGCGTCAGCGGCGTCAGCGCCCTCGGTCAGCGGTTCCACGGCGTCGACGGGCCCCACATCGTCCATGGGTGCGGCGAAGTACTCCTCCAGCTCCTCGTCGGTCACTTCGCGACCGATACGGCTGGCGAACTCCTTCAGTTGCTCGCGGTCCTCCAGGACTCCCTCCAGCGCCGGCAGGTCCGGCAGCTGGCCCAGGCCCTTCAGGCCCAGGTGGTTGAGGAACTCGCGCGTCGTGCCGTACAGGAGCGGATTGCCCACGGCTTGCGAGCGGCCGACCACGGTGATGAGGTTCCGCTCGGTGAGCGTGCTGATGGCGCCGCTGCTGTTGACGCCGCGGATCTCGTCGATCTCCAGTCGCGTGATCGGCTGCCGGTAGGCGATGATCGCCAGTACCTCGAGACCGGCCTTGGACAGGCGGGTGAAGCTCCGGGACTTGAGCAGGTTGTCCACCAGCGGCGCATATTCGGGCCGCGTAGCGATCTGCCAGCCGCCGCCGAACTCGACCACCGTGAAGGCCAGGCCGGCCGCCGTGTATTCCTGCTCCAGTTCGACGATTGCCGCCCGGACCTCGGCATTCTCGCGCTCGGGGAAGATCTTTCTCAGCCGCGCGATGGTCAGCGGGCTGTCGGCCGCGAACAGCAGCGCTTCCAGTTCCCTCTTCAAGATCCCGTCTCCCGTCCGTCAGCGGTCATCGTCCTCGTCGTCGCTCACGTCGACGTCGTCATCGTCATCATCGTCGTCGTCCCAGTCCTCGTCATCGTCATCGTCCCAGTCGTCATCGTCCTCGTCGTCATCCTGCGCTTCATCGTCGTCGTCATCGCCGGCCTTGGCGTCGACGACGACGGCCGTGACGTCCTTGCTGCCCGCGTCATCGGCCTTGACCGCATCGACGTCATCGCTCGCGTCGTCGTCCTCGTCGATGTCGTCGAGATCGTCGTCGTCCCAGTCGATGTCGTCGTCGTCCTCGTCATCCTCGTCGTCGAGGTCATCCTGCGACCAGCCCTCATCCTCGTCGTCCCCGTCGTCCCCGCCCGCACGGTGCACGGAAGTCGGCGCGGACACGGATTCGGAGGAGGCCTCCGGTGCGTAGGACTCGTCGATATCGGGATCGGCGCCCGTCGTGGCGCCCGGTGCGGGGCGCTGCAGCCAGATGGGACCCAGGGGTTCGGTTTGCACGAACACGAGACGACCTCGCTTGACCATCTCGAGGATGGCGATGAAGGTGACGACGACTTCCATCTTGATGGTGTCGTCGGCGAAGAGCTCCTCGAAGCGGACCAGCGCGCCGTCGGTCGTACGGGCGGCGATCAGCTCGATCTTCTCGTCGACAGTGAACGGCTCGCGCACGATGTCGTGCACGGGCCGCTTGCGGACACGGTCGTAGATGCCGGCCAGGGCCGCCAGCAGGTCGAACATCTCGATGCGCAGGGCGGGCTCGACCGCCAGGTCGCTCGTGAACGGGAACTTCAGTTGCCGCGTGTGGAAGCGGGCGCGTTCGTCCTCGCGCTCCTGGAACGCCAGGGCGGCCTCCTTGAAGCGCTTGTACTCCAGGAGGCGGCGCACGAGCTCGGCGCGGGGGTCCTCTTCCGCCTCCTCCTCCTCCTCGGCGCGTGACGGCATCAGCATCTTCATCTTGATCACCAGCAGCGTGGCGGCCATGGCGATGAACTCGCCGGCCTGGTCCAGGCTGATCGACTGCATGACCTCGATGTGCCGGATGAACTGGTCCGTGATCCGCGCGATGGGGATGTCGTAGATGTCCACCTGGTCCTTGTCGAGCAGGTAGAGCAACAGGTCGAGCGGTCCCTGGAACCCGGTCAACTCGATCTGCCAGGCCGCGCTCGAGCGGAAGTAGTCCAGCTCGGGCGGCAGCGCGTCGAGGTTCCAGGTCTCCGGTCCGCCGCGACCGGTCCCTGCCGACACCTGGGTGCCGTCAGCGGGGCCGAATGCTCCGCTTGACGGTTCGTCGTCGAGCACGTCGCTTCCCTGCATGGCGTCCTTTTCCCGTGCGTCCATCTAGCCGATGCCCATCGCGTCGTGGACCGTTGCCAGCGTCTCGGCGGCCAGGCAGCGGGCGCGATCGCAGCCGGCGGCGATGATCTCGTCCAGGCGCGCCGGGTTCGACTCGTACGCCGCCCGCCGCTCGCGCAGCGGCGCGAAATGCGCGATGGCACCCTCGGCCAGCTGCTTCTTGCAGTCGACGCAGCCGCGCGCCGCACTTCGGCATTCCTCCGCGACCTGGGGCACGGCCTCGGGGAGGAACTTCTGGTACCACATGTACACGCCACAGACCTCGGGGTGCCCGGGGTCGGAGCGGCGCAGACGGGCGGGGTCGGTGAACGCCGGCTTGATCTTCTCGCGGATCTGCTCGGGCGTGGCGGAGATCTCGATGGTGTTGCCGAGCGACTTGCTCATACGCTTGCCGTCGGTGCCCGGGAACCGCGCGAACTTGGTGACCAGCGCCTCGGGCTCAGGGAAAACCTCGCCGAAGAGGTGGTTGAACCGGCGGGCCATCTCGCGCGTGAGTTCGAGGTGGGGCAGCTGGTCCTCACCCACCGGCACCGCGTGCGCGCGATAGGCCAGGATGTCGGCGGCCTGGAGCACCGGATAACCCAGATGGCCGAAGCTGATCTCGCCGCCGAGGTTCAGATCCCTGACCTGCTCCTTGAAGGTCGGGTTCCGCTGCAGGCGGCCCATGCTGATCATCATGCTCATGACCAGGAACAGCTCGGCGTGCTCCTTGATCGACGATTGCAGGAACAGGACCGAACGATCCGGGTCCAGGCCCGCCCCCAGCCAGTCGAGGAACATCTCGCGGCTGTTCGCGTTGATTTCGCCCGCCTTGTCCAGGGCCGTGGTCAGCACGTGCCAATCCGCCACCATGAAGCGGCAGTCGTACTCCTGCTGGAGCTGCACCCAGTTCTCGAGCGCGCCGGTGTAGTTGCCCCAGTGCAGGCGACCGGTCGGCCGCATGCCGCTGAGGATGACGCGGCGGCCGGCGGGTTTCTGAACGCTCAACTCGTTGCCTCGCTGACGGATGAAGCGGACGGCGCCCGTGTCGCGGACGGCGCCGGCGTGGCGGCGCGGGCCGTGGACGCGCAACAGTACCATCGGCCCCGGGTCCTGTCAAAGGCACCTGCGGCCGGGCCGGTACGGTTCAGCGACGGCCCGATCGCGGGTGCGCCGAGCGCCAGGCTTCGGCCAGCCAGGCGCGGTCGACATGGGTGTAGATCTCCGTCGTGGAGATGTCGGCGTGGCCGAGGAGCTCCTGGACGATCCGGAGGTCGGCACCGCCCTCGAGCAGGTGCGTCGCGTAGCTGTGGCGGAGCGTATGCGGCGAAACGGTCGCCGGCAGTCCGGCCGCCGCACCTGCTGTCTTCAGCAAGGTCCAGACCGACACGCGCGTCAGCCGCCCGCCGCGACGGTTCAGGAGCAGCGCGGGGTTCGGGCGACGTCCGGCCAGGCGCGGGCGTCCGGCACGCAGGTAGTCCGCGACGGCCGCCAGGGCCGGCTCGCCGACCGGGACCTGACGCTCCTTGCTGCCCTTGCCGCGCAGGCGGACCATCGCCTCTCCGTGGTCGAGGTCCGCCACGTCCAGCGCACACAACTCGCCGACGCGGCAGCCGCAGCCGTAAAGCAGTTCCAGGGCGACGCGGTCGCGCAGCCCGGTCGGCGACGCATCGCCCCACGTCAGCAGGCGCTCGACCTGCGCCACGCTCAGGACATCCGGCAGGTGGCGGCCGCGACGGGGCGCCATGATCGTCGCGGTGGGGTCGCCGTCACGGCGGCCCTCGGCCTGCAGGAAGCGGAAGAAGGAGCGGAGCGTCGACAGCAGCCGCGCGCGCGATGCCGCGACCAACCGCTCCGAGCTGTCCAGCAGGAACGCACGCAGGTGGGTGTCGGCAACGACGGCGGGCTCCGCCAGGCCGTGCGCCAGGGCCCAGGTCCGCAGGTGTTCGAGGTCACGACGCTGCGCCTCGAGCGTGGCGGGAGCCAGTCCCTTCTCCACGCCCGCGTGCCCGAGAAAGCCGTCGATGGCTTCGTCCCACGCGTGCTGGCGCGCTTCGGCCTGCCGGTCGCGGGTCACGGCGTGCCGCCTTCCGGGTCCGCGACGGCGCGTTGCGCGAAGAAAGCCAGCAGCGTTGCCACGTCGTGGCGGTTGAGCCCCCGCACCTCCGCCAGGTCGGCCGCCGACGCGACGCGTACGCGTGCCACGGAGCCGAAATGGTGCAGGAGCGCGAGCTTCTTCGTGGTCCCGATGCCCGGCACCAGGTCCAACTCGCTGGCCGTGGTGCGCCTGTCGCGCAGCAGGCGATGGTAGGTGATCGCGAAACGGTGGGCCTCGTCGCGCACCCGCTGCAGCAGCTTGAGCGCCTCGCTGCGGCGTGGAAGGCTGATGGTCCCCCCTTCGCGGTGGATCGTCTCCTCGCGCTTCGCCAGTCCGATCAGCTGCGCGCCGTGGAAGCCGTGACGCGCCAGCACCTCGCGCGCGACGCCGAGTTGACCGGCACCGCCGTCGACCACCACCAGGTCGGCCGGTTCGCCGCCGGTCCCCGCCAGCTTCCCGTAGTGGCGGTCCAGCACCTCGCGCATGCTCGCGAAGTCGTCGACGCCCTCGACCGTGCGGATCCGGAATCTCCGGTAGCGGCTCTTGAGCGGTTCGCCTCCCTTGAAGTAGACGAGCGAGGCCACCGTCTCGCGCCCCTGGAAGTTCGAGATGTCGAAGCACTCGATCGTATCCGGGACGGTGTGCAGGTCGAGCGCCTCCTGCAGCCCGATGTCGAGGGGGGTCACCCTTCGCGACGGCCGCAGGTGCCGCTTGACCTCCGCCTGCCGGAGCTTGAACGCGGCGTTGGTCCGAGCCAGGTCCACGGCCTGGTGGCGGGCCCCGCGCTGCGGGACCTTGAGGGCGCAGGCGCCACCGCGCAGGCGCCGGAGCCAGAGATCCCAGTCGGGTATGTCCTCCACCGCGTGGGACAGGAGGATCTCGGCCGGGATATCGCCGGCCCGCGGGTAGTACTCGCGCAGCAGCTGGGCCATGATGTCGGCCAAACCGCGGTCGAGGCGGTCGGTCAGTAGGAAATGGTGCGTGGTCAGGATGCGGCCGCCGCGCACGCGCATGACCACGCCGGAAGCGTCCTCGCCGTCGCGGGCGAGACCGACCAGGTCGCAGTCGCCGCTGACGCCTGACACGGGACGGCTGTGGCTGACCGTTCGGTCCAGGCGGGCGATGAGGTCACGCAGCTTCGCGGCGTCCTCGTAGCGACGTGCCGCCGCCTGCGCGGCCATCTGCGCGCGCAACTCGCCCAGGACCGCGTCCTCCTGCCCTGCCAGGAAGCGGACAAGCCGGCCGACCTTCGTGCGGTAGCCGCCCTGGTCGTCATAGCCCACGCAGGGGGCGCTGCAGCGGCCGATCTGCCAGTCCAGGCACGCGCGGTCGACCGTCTGCTCCGGCAGGCCGAGATGGCAGGTCCGCACCTGGAAGGCGCCGGCGGCGAATTTCAGGGTCTCGCGCATCGCATGGACATCGGTGAAGGGCCCGAAGTACCGCGCGCCGTCACGGTCAAGGCGCCGCACAACCTCCACCCGCGGGAACGGCTCGTTCAGGGTGATCCGCAGGTAGGGGTAGGCCTTGTCGTCCTTCAGCCGCACGTTGTAGCGCGGACGGTACTCCTTGATGAGCTGATCCTCGAGGATCAGGGCGTCGGCGGCCGTCTCGGTGACGATGAAATCGAAATCGCCGATCTGGCGGACCAGGGCCTCGGTCTTGGGGTCGTGGTCGGCGCCCGACTGGAAATAGGACCGCACCCGTTGGTTAAGGCGGACCGCCTTGCCGACGTAGATGACCCGGCCCTGGCGGTTCTTGTGGAGGTAGACGCCGGGCGCGGCCGGTAGCGTGGCCAGCTTCCCGCGCAGCGGGTCGTCAGGGTCCGGCGCCGGTGGAACGTCCGGTCGCGGATCTTCCCGGGGGTCATCGCCGCCGCTTGACATCACGGTCCTGCGAGGATATCTTTGACGGTCTGTGGAAACCCTGACGGAGGTCGTAAACGTGCCCCATCACAAGAGTTGCAAGAAGCGCCTGATCACCAGCCAGAAGCGCAACGAGCGCAACCGGCAGAACCGCTCGCTGATGCGGTCGAAGATCAAGACGTTCCGCACCGCCGAGACCGACGAGAAGACCGCCTCGCTGTCGGCCATGTACAGCCTCGTCGACGTGCAGGCGCGCAAGGGCCTCATGCCCAAGAAGCGCGCGGCCCGGCTGAAGAGCCGCCTGGCCGCCGCCGCCGCGAAGCCCGCCACTAAGTAGGGCTTGCCGCGCGTCGGCGCCTTCTGCGCCGGATCCGGATTCCCGAGGGTCCCTCCGCACGAGGGGCCCTCTTGTTGTGCCCACCGCCGACGCCGGAACGTTCACGATCCACCGGCCAGGGCCGCGTCATCCGCCAGTGACGTCAACACGTCGCCCAGCCCATAGAAGCCACGTTCGCGGCCGGCCACGAAGCGGATGGCCGGCAGCACGCCGCGCAGGAACGCCGCGCGCGACTGGGCGCGATGCGTGAGGACCAGGGTCTCCTCCTGGTCGCCGATGGTCCAGGTGTGTTCGCCGACCACTCCGCCGATGCGCTGCGCGTGCACCGGCACCGGCTCGCCGCCGCGGATCCGCTGCCAGGCCGCTGCCAGCGCCCGCGCAGTGCCGCTCGGACGGTCCAGCTTGGCCGTGTGGTGCGTCTCCACCTGCTCGGCGGTGAAGCCGCCGGGCAGCGTGCGGGCCAGCAGCTGCAGGACCATTTGCAGCGCGGGGATGCCCACCGAGAAGTTCGCGGCATGGACCACCGCGTGCGCATCCGCATGGCGGCGCAGGGTCTGCAGGGCCAATTCGTCGAAGCCGGTGGTTCCGCTCACGAGTCGGGCGTGGGCCATCGCCGCGCCCGCCAGAAGCCCGGGCAGGGCCGCGGCCACCGAGAAGTCGACAATGACGCAGCCGGATGGCAGGACGCCGCCCATGGCTTCCTGTCCGATCACGGCCAGACGCGGGTGCAGGGCGCCGGCAGGGACGCAGCGGCCTGGTTCGGTCACCAGTGCCACCAGCTCGCAGTCCGGCGCCGCCTCGACCAGCGCCGCCACCAGGCGGCCCATGCGCCCCTCGGCACCGTGGACGGCCACCGGCAGGCGGGCGGCCGGGCTCATGCCCCGGCTCCGCGATCGCCATCACCGGCGGCGTCCTGCGCGAGCAATGCTGCCAGGGTGCCCTCGAAGAATTGGACCAGGCGCGTGAGCGTCTTCTCGGACACCGGCACCAGGGGCAGGCGCGGATCGCGGCGGCAGAGCCCCGCCATCGAGAGCAGTTCCTTGACCGGCACCGGGTTCGTCTCCAGGAAGCACGCGTTGCCGACGGGATCGAGGCTACGCGCCAGCGGCCAGGCGCGGTTCAGATCACCGGAGGCGAACGCCTGCCAGAGCCGGGACAGCCGCCCCGGCAGCAGGTTGGAGACCACGCTGATGGCCCCGGCACCCCCCAACCCGAAGATGCTGAAGTTCAGGCCATCATCACCCGAGAAAACCTTCAGGTCGCAGCGGGCGATGGCCTCCTCGATCTGCACCAGGTTCCCGCTCGCCTCCTTGAGTGCGACGATGTTCGGCTCGGCCGCGAGCTGCGCGACGGTCTCGGGCAGGATGTTCACCGCCGTGCGCCCGGGCACGTTGTAGATGACCTGCGGGATGTCAACGGCGCGCGCGATCGCCCGGTAGTGGGCCAGCAGACCGGCTTGTTGCGGCTTGTTGTAGTATGGGGAGATGAGCATCGCGGCATCGGCGCCCCACGCCTGCACGTCGCGTGTCAAGGCGATCGACTCGCGGGTGCAGTTGGAGCCCGATCCGGCAACCACGGCACAGCGGCCGCGACAGACTTCCACCGCCGTGCGCACCAGCCATTCGCGTTCGTCGCGGGTCAGCACCGCGGCCTCGCCCGTGCAGCCGACCGGCACCACGCCGGATACGCCGCCGTCAACCTGCCGCTGCACCAGACGCCGCCACGCGGCGCGATCGACGGCGCCATCCGCCGTGAAGGGCGTCACGAGCGCCGTGTAGATGCCGTCTGGCATCACCCAGGTCTTGCCGGCCATGTTCCCCATCCGTCCAGGGCGGTAACCGCCCATGATCAGTCCTTGGTCCTCAGATCCTCGTATGCCCTTCGAAGGCGGTCACGGCGGGCCCCCGCAGCCGGAGCGCCGTGTTCCGTGCGTCCACGGCGACGGTCAGCAGGTCGCCGCCGCGCGTGCGCAGGGCAACCGGGCTCCGTGCGCGGCCCAGGGCGCACAGTATCACGGCGCTCGCGGAGGCGCCAGTGCCGCAGGCCAGGGTCTCGGCTTCCACGCCCCGCTCGTAGGTGCGGATCCGCCATTCGCCGTCCGCAGCGCCCGGAGCGACCCAGTTGACGTTGGTCCCCGCGTGGCCGAAACGCTCGTGCCTGCGCAGACGAGGTCCCCACAGCCCGATGTCGACGTCATCGACATCGTCGACCGGGATGACCAGGTGCGGCACGCCCGTGTTGCAGGCCGCCTGCAACGCCCAGGGCGTGTCCGCCAGACCGACCGCGAGATCGAGTCCGCGCCAGCCCGGCAGCGAGATCTCCACGTCGCCAGGGCCGTGTACGCATCCCCAGAGCTCGCCTGACCACGTATCGAATAGGCAGGAGTCCGGCGCCAGACCGAGGCCGTGCGCGAAGGCTACGCTGCAGCGGGCGCCGTTGCCGCACATCTCCGCCTCGCCGCCGTCGGCATTGAAGTATGCCATGCGGAACGCCGTTCCCGTCGCCGGGCCTGACGCGGTTCCGGGTCCGATGACGATCAGCCCATCGGCTCCGATGCCCTTGCGGCGGTCGCAGAGCGCCGCGATCCGGTCGCGGCCGAGCACACCGCCCGGGACGGCGATCGCAACATCGCGCTGGTCCACCATGATGAAGTCGTTGCCGGCGCCGTGCATCTTGACGAACGGCAGGTGGCGATCGCCGTGGTCGCTCATCGTGATTCCTCCGGAACGGGTCCGTCCGCCGGGGCGGGTTCCCTGGTGCGCGCGCTGTCCGGGCGCACCCAGGCGGTGAATGCTGGCATGCCAGCGGGCATCGGCAGATCGGCTGCGAGCCCGGGGAGCACGTGAAGGTCCTCGACCACCCACCAGGGTTCGAGGTAGAGGTCCGCACCGAGGGTGTCCGGCCAGCCGACCGTCTGGGCCAGAGCCCGTAGCATGGTGCCCTCGACGGTGCCCAGGAGGCTGTCGCCGTCGACATCGGCAAACAGCACGGCCCGGACATCGCCCGAGGGCACCTTGTCCACGACCGTCGTCGCCGACGGATCCAGCCGGGTCGCCTTCGGCGTGCGCTCGTCGCGCGGCTGCAACCCCGGCGCCCAGCCGGTATCGCTCTCGGCGACGACCATGGGCCAGGCACCCCACAGACCCGCCCACGCCGCCTGGGCGAACGGTGCCACGCGGAGCCGCCCCGGGGTGCCATGCGGATAGAGTGTCACCACGCCGGCCAGTGCCGCTGCCCGCCCGGCGTCCAGCGACAGCGTATCTGGCAGCAGGCGTTGCGCCTCGCGTTCGCCGGGGCGGAAGTTCCCGTCGGCATCGGCATAGGCACGCACCAGCCAGGGCCCCCCAGGGACCGGGAGCCATTCGAAGGACCAGCGACCGGCGTCGTCGGTGACCGTTCGCCGCACCAGCGGCCGGCGGAAGTACTCGACGCTGTCGGGTGCCACGGCGAACAGCTCCACCACCCCGTTGGTGAGTGCCGAATCCCCCATGACCAGGGCGCCGGACACGCGGCCGGTGGGCAGCGAGTCACCGGTCGCGATGGCGAACCGACGGCTCTCGCGCGCCTTGACCTTGTGTGCGTCCTGCAGGCCGCCCGCGATCTCGATCACGACGACCGTGTCCGCGGGCAGCGGGTCGAAGAGCTCGACGGTTGCTTCGCGGGCGCCGCTCCAGCTCGTGCGCCGGATGCGCTGTTTCGGGTAGAAGTGCAACCAGCCCTCGGCCGGCTGGCGCGTCATCTTCTCGGAGAAGGTCAGCTTGAACGTGCGGACGGGTCCGACGGCCACGCTCCCGGACTCCGGCCAGGCGGCAGCCAGGCGCGGCGGCGAGATGTCCGGCGGGCCGCCCAGTGGCGCCTCGACCACGGCGCAGGCGCCCAGCAGCGCGCACGCCGCCAGGGCCGGGACCAGCCACAGGAGGGGCCGGGGAGCAGACCCGGCGCGGCCGGGCCCGATGGCCGGCCGCGCCGGGTCACGTGTCGTCGATCCGCGCACGGGTCAGCGGATCAGCGTCGCCAGGATGGCGCGCTGGGCGTGGAGGCGATTCTCCGCCTCGTCGAAGACCGCCGAGTGCGGGCCGTCCATCACCTCGTCGGTGATCTCCTCGCCGCGGTGCGCCGGCAGGCAGTGCAGCACGATGTGGTCCTTGTGGGCGGCCTTCAGCAGCGGCGCCGAGATCTGGAACCTCGCGAAGTCGCGGCGGCGCTTCACGGCCTCCTCCTCCTGGCCCATGCTGTAGAAGGCATCACCGTAGATCACGTGCGCGCCCTCGACCGCCTCCTCCGGGTCATGCGTGATGCAGAAGGAGGCGCCCGCCGCCTCGGCCTTGCGCACGGTGGCCTCGTCGGGTTCGTAGCCCTCGGGGCAGGCGAGGATGAAGTTGAAGGGGAAGCGGATCGCCGCGTTCAGCCAGCTCACGGCCAGGTTGTTGCCGTCGCCGACCATGACCACGTTCTTGCCCTCGATCGTGCCGAGGCGCTCCTCGACCGTCAGGATGTCGGCCATCACCTGGCAGGGGTGGTTGTGGTCGGTCAGGCCGTTGATCACCGGCACCTCGGCGTGCTTCGCCAGTTCCAGGACCTCTCCGTGGTCGAACCAGCGGATCATGATGCCGTCGCACATGCGGCCGAGCACCTTCGCCACGTCGTGGACCGACTCGCGCGTGCCCATCCCGATCTCCTTGTCGGTGATGAACATCGTCTGGCCGCCGAGCTGCCGGAAAGCGACCTCGAAGCTGACGCGCGTGCGCAGGCTGGGCTTGGCGAACACGCAGGCCAGCACCCGGTTCGGGTGCGTGTGCGGCAGTGTGTGGGCACGCGCCAGCGGCTTGGTCTGCTTCGCGAGGTCGAGGATGGCCCGCAACTCGGGCAGCGTGTAGTCGTCGATGTGCAGGAAGTCCCGCTTGTCCGCCACGTCCCGCTCCTTACGCCTGGGTGTGTCCACGGCCGGTCTCGCCGGCGTACATCGAAAATAGCCGCTCCGGGCGCGGCGTCCAATCTTGTCCGCTCACAGGATGTACCGCGTGAGGTCCTCGTCGCGCACGATGGCGCCCAGCCGTTCGCGCACGAACGTGGCGTCGACGGCCAGGTCGTCGCGTCGGGTCTCCGGAACCTCGTACAGCACCTGGTCCAGAAGTTGGGCCAGGATCGTCTGCAGGCGGCGGGCGCCGATGTTCTCCAGCCGCCGGTTCAGCTCCGCGGCGATACCGGCCAGCTCCTCCATGGCGTCATCGGTGACGGTCAGGCGGCAGCCGTCCACCTCGAGCAGGCTCTGGTACTGCCGCACCAGCGAATTCTCGGTGTCGCGCAGGATCCGCACGAAGTCGGCGCGGTCGAGGCTCTGCAGCTCGACCCGGATGGGGAAGCGCCCCTGGAGCTCGGGGATCAGGTCGCTGGGCTTGCTCATGTGGAAGGCACCGGCGGCGATGAACAGCACATGGTCGGTCCGCACCGGACCGTACTTCGTGGTCACCGTGGAACCTTCGACGATGGGCAGCAGGTCCCGCTGCACGCCCTCGCGACTGACGTCCGGTCCGCCGCCGCCGTGGCCGCGCCCGCCGGCGATCTTGTCGATCTCGTCCAGGAAGATGATGCCGCCGTTCTCCACCAGTTCGATCGCCTCGGCCGTGACCTGGTCCTGGTCGAGCCGCTTGTCGGCCTCCTGCTCCCGCAACAGCTTCCGGGCGCGGGCGACGGGCAGGCGGCGCTCGGTCTTCTGGCGCGGGAACATGCCGCGCAGGCTCTCGCCGATCGAGGCGTCGAATTCCTCGCCCGCGGAGGTGAAGATGTTGGCCAGGGGCAGGCGCTGCTGCTCGCTGGAGACGGTGACCTCGCGGTCCTCCAGCACGCCTTCCCGCAACTGGGCGCGGATCTTCTCGCGGCTACGGTCCCAGCGCGCCTGGCGTTCCGGGTCGTCCTTCACGCCCGCCAGCGGCGGGAAGAGGATGTCCACCAGCTGCGCCTCGACCGCCGCGTCGATCTCCTCGGTATGACGTGCCTCCGCGCGGCGCCGCACCAGCGCGATCGCGGCCTCGACCAGGTCGCGCACCATCGAGTCCACGTCCCGGCCGACGTAGCCCTTCTCGGTGAACTTCGTGGCCTCGACCTTGAGGAACGGCAGGTCGGCCAGCTGCGACAGTCGGCGCGCGATCTCGGTCTTTCCCACGCCCGTGGGGCCGATCAGGATGAGGTTGTTCGGAACGACCTCGCGCCGCGCCTCGGCCGGCAGCTGCATGCGCCGCCAGCGGTTCCTCAGCGCGATGGCCACGGCCTTCTTCGCCTCGCCCTGGCCAATGATGTAGCGGTCGAGCATGGCCACCGTCTGCGGGCAGGTCCAGGCCGACGCCGGTTCATTCTGCCGTATCCGCATGGGGCTCCCCGCCGCCGCTCCCCGTCTCGAGGATGGTCAGCCTGTCGTTCGTGTAGATGCAGATCTCGCCCGCGATCCGCAGGGCTTCGCGGCAGACGGTCGCCGCGTCCAGGTCGCTGTGGCGGGCCAGGGCGCGCGCCGCGGCCAGTGCGTAGGGCCCGCCGGAGCCGATCGCCGCGAGGTGGTCGTCGGCCTCGATGATGTCGCCCGCCCCCGAGACGGTGAAGATGTCGTTGCGGTCCATGACCACCATCATCGCCTCGAGGCGCCTGAGCACGCGGTCGCTGCGCCATTCGCGGGCCATCTCCACCGTGGCCCGCTTGAGGTGGCCGCGGTAGCGCTCGAGGTGGCCCTCGAATTTCTCGAAGAGCGAGAAGGCGTCGGCGGCGCCGCCGGCGAAGCCGACCAGCACCTGCCCCCCGAACAGGCGGCGGACCTTGACGGCGCCGTGCTTGACGGCGGTGGTGCCCAGGGTCACCTGCCCGTCGCTGCCGATCGCGCCGTGGCCGTCGCGCAGGACGGCCAGCACCGTGGTCGAGCGGATGCGCATGGACTTCCTTCCGGGCCGCGGCTCAGCCGCCGCGGCGGGTGCGGGCGCGCGGGTGGGCGGCCTCGAAGCTCGCCCGCAGCCGGCCACGGCCCAGGTGCGTGTAGATCTGCGTCGTCGACAGGTGGCGGTGCCCGAGCAGTTCCTGGACGACGCGGATGCCGGCGCCGCCGTCCAGCAGGTGGGTCGCGAAGCTGTGGCGCAGCGTATGCGGGGAAACCCCGGCCACCTGCGCCAGTTCCCCTGCGTACCGCGCGACCAGGGCCTGCACCGTGCGGCGGCCGATACGCCGACCGGGCCTTCCCTCGAACACGGGCCGCGCGGCCTGCGCCCGCCCCAGCGCGCCGTCGCGCAGGTCGCGCCACACCGCCGGGTCCAGCGTCGCTTCGAGGTGCGCTGCCAGCGTCTCGGCCGCGCAGCCGGCCAGCGGCAGCACCCGCTCACGGTCGCCCTTGCCGAGCACGCGCACGCGCTGCTGCGGGTAGTCCAGGTCGCCCAGGTCCAGGCCGGTGACTTCCGCCAGGCGGAGCCCCAGCCCGTAGATGACCTCCAGCAGCGCGCGGTCCCGGCGACCGCGCGGGGTGGCGGGATCCGGCATCGCCAGCAGGCGTGCGGTCAGTTCCACGTTGAGGTCGTGGGGCAGGTCGCGTCGGCGGCCGCCGCGACCGATGCTCAGATTCGCCGGGACCTCATCGACTTGCGAGGTCAACTTGAGGTACCGGTAGAAGGAGCGGATCGCGGCCAGATGGCGGTCCAGCGTCGACGGCCGGCAGCCCCGGCGGCGCAGCCCGGCCAGGTGCGTGCGGATCAGGTCGCGCTGTCCGGCCAGGCGGGGCCACTGCGAGCGGTCGGCCGGGGCCTGCAGCAGGCTCGAGGCAATCGCGGTGGCCAGGAAGTCGCGGATGTCCCGCCCGTAGGAGGACACGGTCCGCGGGCTGAGGCCGCGCTCGATGCCGAGGTGGTCGAGGTATGGTTGCAGCGGATCCACGGCCCAGCTTCCCTTCCGGCCCGGCGGTGCGGCCGGCGCCCGGGATGGGCCGGCGCGCGGGAACCTACCATCGGGCGCCGGGACTGGCAAGCCGACGACGGTCCGGGGCGTCCAGCCGGCTCAGGCGTCGAGCAGGTCGCGCACGATCGGCGTGGCCAGCCACGTCGCCAGTTCGCGCCGCGAACAAGCGGCGCGCGCCAGCTTGCGCTCGCGCTTGTCGCGGACAAGCTCAGGCAGGTCGGGCAACAGGCCGAAGTTCGCGTTCATCGGCGTCAGCCGCGCAGTCGTCCGGTCGAACAGGAAGCCGCCCAGCAGCGAACCGAGGATCGTCGCCGCGGGCAACGCCGGCAGCGGCAGGCCCCGCAGGCGGGACGCGGCCTGCCAGGCGGTGAACAACCCGGAGGCGATCGACTCGACGTAGCCCTCGACGCCGGTCATCTGCCCGGCGACCAGCACGTCCGGCCGGCCGAGCAGCGAGAAGTCCAGCGCGCAGCAGCGCGGGGTATCGAGGTAGAAGTTCCGGTGAAGCTGGCCGTAGCGCACGAATTCGGCGTTCTCCAGCCCCGGGATCAGGCGCAGGACACGCCTCTGCTCGCCCTGCCGCAGCCGGGTCTGGAAGCCGACCAGGCCGTAGAGCGTGCCTTCGCGGTTCTCCTGCCTCAGCTGCACCACGGCGTGCGGACGCGGCGCACCCGGCCGCGGGTTGCGCAGGCCGACCGGCCGCAGGGGCCCGAAGGCGAGCGACTGCGGCCCGGAGGCAGCGATCTCCTCGATCGGCTGGCAGCCGGCGAAGAGCTCACCCCGGTCGAAGGCGTGCACGTCGGCCTTCTCGGCGGCCAGCAACTCGCGGTGCAGCGTCTCGTACTGCCCGCGATCCAGCGCGGCATTCAGGTAGTCGGCCTCGCCGCGCCCGTAGCGCGCGGCACGGTAGAGGATGGTCAGGTCGAGCGACGCGAGCGTGACCGTGGGCGCAATGGCGTCGAAGAAATGCAGCGCCGGTTGCCCGGTCGCCCGGCCGAGCTCCTCCACCAGAGCCGCCGAGGTGAGCGGTCCGGTCGCGACCAGCCAGAGATGCCCCGGCAGCGGCGGCAGCGCCTCCACCGGGCCGCGCTCCACGGGCACACCGCCGGCGTCCAGGCGCGAGGCCACCTCGCGCGAGAAGGCCTCGCGGTCGACAGCCAGGGCGCTGCCGGCGGGCACCGCGCAGGCGCGGGCCGCCGGCAGCAGCGCGCAGCCCAGGGCGTCCAGTTCCTGCTTGAGGACGCCCCCGGCCGTGGTGGGTTCGGTGCTCTTGAGGGAGTTGCTGCAGACGATCTGCGCCAACGCGTCGCCGCGGTGCACCGGCGTGGCCGAGACCGGCCGCATCTCGCGCAGCACCACCGGCACGCCCAGGCGGGCCAGCTGCAGCGCCGCCTCGCAGCCGGCGAGCCCGCCGCCGACCACGGTCACCGCCGGGGTCGGCATCAAGCTGTCCCGGTACCGGACGGGCCCGCAGCCGGCTTGCGGGCGGGGGCCTTCTTCGCCGCCTTCTTGGTGGTCTTCTTGGCCGCCTTCTTCGCCGTCTTCTTGACCGTCGACCCGGCGGTCGTCTTCGCCGTCTTCTTCGCGGTCCGCCGCGCGGCACCCCCGGCCGCCGGCGCCTTCTTCGCCACGCGACGTCCCCGGGCCGGCCGGCCGCCGCCCTGGGCCGCGCGTTCGGCTGCCGCGGCCAGCAGCGACACCGCCTCGGCGACGGTGATTTCCTCGGGGTCGGTATCGCGGCCGATCGTCCCGTTGACCTTGCCGTCGGTCACGTACGGCCCATAGCGGCCCTTGCAGATCACCAGCGGCAGCCCCGTCTCCGGGTGGGGGCCCAGTTCGCGCAGCACGGGCCGGCGGTTCTTGTTGCGGATGCGGTCGAGCGCCTGCTCCAGCGTGACAGTGAACAGCTCGTCCACCGAGGCCACGCTGGCGAAGACGCGTTCGTGCTCGACATACGGACCGAAGCGCCCGAGCCCGGCCCGGACCGGCTTGCCGCTGGCCGGGTCGGTGCCGATCACGCGTGGCAGGCTGAGCAGGCGCAGCGCGTAGTCCAGGTCGATCGTCGACAGGTCGGTCTTCGCGCCGAGGCTGATGCGCTTGGGCTTGGTGTCGCCCTCCTGCTGGCCCAGCTGCAGGTACGGACCGAACGGCCCGGTCAGCACGTAGATGTCCTGCCCGGTCTCGGGGTGGCGGCCGATGGGCTCGCGCGAACGGTCGCGCTGCGTGATCAGGTCCAGCGCGCGCTCGGGCGACAGCTCGTCGATCAGGAGGTCGACCGGCACCGTGGCGCGCCGGTCGTCGTCGCCCTCCACGTTCACCGAGACGTAGTTGCGTCCGATGCGCAGCACGATCGGGGCCCCGGTCGCCGGGTCGTCTCCGACATGGATGCGCGGGAACTCGATGCGGTCCAGCCCCGACGCGATGTCCTGCGCGAGGCCGGCACCGCCTTCGCCGCCCCGGTAGAACGCGTCGAGGAACTCCACCCAGTCCCGCTTGCCTTCGGCGATCTGGTCCAGTTCCTCCTCCATCCGCGCCGTGAAGGCGACGTCCACGTAGCGATTGAAATGCTCGCGCAGCAGGTGCGTCACGGCAATGCCGATGTAGGTCGGCAGCAGGGCACCGCCCTTCTTGGCCACGTAGTCCCGGCTCTGGATGGTCGCGATGACCGAGGCGTAGGTCGACGGCCGGCCGATGCCTTCCTCCTCCAGCTTCTTGATCAGCGAGGCCTCGGTGTAGCGGGCGGGCGGCTGCGTCTCGTGCGCGGCGTGCGCGACGCGCAGGACGTCGATCCCGCCGGCCGCCTGCGCCGCCTCGCCGCCGATGGCCTGGCCGACCTGCATCGCCGGCAGCAGCGTGTCCTGTCCGCGGTCGCCGTAGACCTTCAGGAAGCCGGGGAAGCGGACGACCGAGCCGTTGGCGCGGAAGAGCAGTTCGCTCCCGTCCACCTGGGCCGCAAGGTCGGCTGCCGTCTTGTCCAGCTTGGCGTCCGCCATCTGGGAGGCGACGGTGCGGTTCCAGATCAGGGTGTAGACCGCCAGCTCGTCCTTCTCCAGGCGGCCGGCGACCGCCGCCGGCGTGCGGCTGACGTGGGTGGGACGGATGGCCTCGTGCGCCTCCTGGGCGCCCTTGGCCTGCGTGCGGTAACGCCGCGGGCCCTGCGTGTACTCCGGTCCGAACTGGTCGCGGATGAGGTCGGCCGTCTCCGCCAGCGCGCCCTCGCTCAGCGTCAGCGAATCGGTGCGCATGTAGGTGATGAGGCCCTCGCGGAAGTCGCCGACGCCCTCGTAGAGCCGCTGGGCCACGCGCATCACGCGCTGCGGCGTCATCTTCAGCCGACCGCTGGCCGCCTGCTGCAGGGTCGAGGTCGTGAACGGCGGTGCCGGCCGCTGCGTGGTCTCCTTGCGATCGACGGCCGTAACCCGCCAGGGCACGGACGCCGCCGCGCCCGCCGCCAGGCGCGCAGCCGCCGGCTCGTCGAGCTGCAGGCGCGCCTCACCCTGCTTCAGCTGGCCGGTTTCCGGGTCGAAGTCCTTGCTCGTGGCCAGGCGGGTGCCGCCGGCCGACAGCAGCCGCGCGGGGAATTCCAGCCCGTCGCCGCCGAGCGTCGCCTCGACGTCGCAGTAGCGCGCCACGCGGAAGCGCTGCCGCTCCTCCTCCTTCTCGACCACCAGCCGCACGGCCACGCTCTGGACGCGCCCGGCCGACAGCTTGGTGCGCACCTTCTTCCAGAGCACCGGCGAGAGGGAGTAGCCGTAGAGGCGGTCGAGGATGCGTCGGCCCTCCTGGGCGCGGACCAGCTCCATGTCGATCTCGCGCGGAGACTGCAGCGCGGCGGTGATCGCATCCTTCGTGATCTCGTGGAACGTGATGCGACGCACCGGCACCTTCGGTTCCAGCACCTCGAGCAGGTGCCAGCTGATCGCTTCTCCCTCGCGGTCCTCGTCCGTCGCCAGCAGGATCTCGTCCGCCTGCTTCAGCAGCTTCTTGAGCTCGGCCACCTGGGCCCGGCTGTCGGGCGAGACGATGTAGATGGGCGCATAGCCGTTGTCGATGTCCACGCCCAGGCGCGACCAGGGCTCGTTCTTCCAGCGCGCGGGGATGTCCTTGGCCGAGGCCGGGAGGTCGCGGATGTGCCCGTAGCTGGAGGCGACGACGTATCCGTCGCCGAGAAAGCGCGTGATGGTACGGGCCTTTGCGGGCGACTCGACGATGATCAGTTTCAAGCGCCCCGTCCTTCAAGCAAAACCCGGCTGCTGCAGGCAGCAGCCGGTTCCGCGTGCGGAGGGCGACGACCGCCGCCCTCAGTGGATGTTGTCGAAACCCTCCGAAGCGCCCCCGGTCAGGCCCGGCCGGCCTGGCCGGAACAGGACCTGCTCGAGAATCGGCTCCAGGTCGTACGGCGTCAGCGGCCGGAACGCGATGTGCGACGAATACTGCAGCAGCGCTTCCATCTGGGCGCTGTCGATCTGGCCCGTGTTGAACAGGTCCAGCAGCATGGCCAGGCCGTCGCGGGTCAGGTACTCGTCCTCCATCTCGCCGAACAACCGGAACGACTTGTCCGACGGAGCGTCCGGCAGCGGCTCCTGTGGCCATTCGGTCCGGGTGTCCGGGAGCAGGTGCTCCTCGACCCAGTCCAGGAGCGCGTGCACATCCTCCTCCACCAGGCCGGAGGACGCCATCCGTTCGCGCAACCGGCTCAGGCGCGCGGCCGAGACTTCCGTCCCGCCGGAGAGCGCCTCGAGCAGAAGTACCAGCAGGTGCTTGTGCTTACCGCGGTCGCTGTTCATCGCTGGCATCGCTTTCCGTCCCCGGCTTGCAGCGGGGACGCGGCCAAACCTAGCACGGCCTTGCCGGGGCGGCAAGACCGGGTCCCCGGCCCGCCCCGTTCCGCCCGCGTCCGCGACTCAGGCGCCGCAGCACTTCTTGTACTTCTTGCCGCTGCCGCACGGGCACGGATCGTTGCGCCCGATGTTCGCCGTCGCGACGTTCACCACCGGCCGCTGCTTGTGCATGATCGCGTCGGGGTCCGGCTCGGCGGCACCGGCGCCGAAGGCACCGACTTCCTGGTGCTGGGCCTGCATCACCGGCGCCGGCGGGGCGGGGCGTTCCGGCGGCGCCGCCAGCTCGGCGCGGAAGAACAGGTTCACGGCCGTCTTCTCGATGCTCCCGACCAGCGCCTCGAACATGCGGAAGGACTCGCCCTTGTACTCGACCAGCGGGTCACGCTGGCCATACGAGCGCAGGCCGATGCCGCTGCGCAGCAGGATCAGCTCGTTGAGGTGGTCGCGCCACTGCTCGTCCAGGACCTGGATCAGCACGAATTTCTGCAACTGGCCCGTCAGGTGTTCGCCCAGGCGCTCGCACTTCTGGCGATAGCGGGTGGTAGCCAGGTCGTGCAGTCGCGTCGAGAGTTCCTCGACGCCCAGATGCAGGTGCTCCTGCGGTGCCACCGGAAGCGGGGCCAACACCAGCGAGCCATACAGCCGGCCCAGCTTCTCCAGGTCCCAGTCGTCGGGCACCGTCTCGGCGTCCACGCACTCGGCGATCGCAGCGTCCACGGCGTTGGCCAGGAAGTCGCGGAACTGTTCGTCCAGCTCGCGCCCCTCCAGCGCATCGCGACGCATCTGGTAGATCACCTCGCGCTGCTTGTTGACGACATCGTCGTACTCGAGCAGGTGCTTGCGGATGTCGAAATTCTGGTTCTCGACCCGTACCTGGGCCTTCTCGATGGCGCGCGTGACCATCGAGTGCGTGATGACCTCGTCCTCCTGAACGCCGAGCTTGTCCATCACCTTGATGATGCGCTCGGGACTGAACAGGCGCATCAGGTCATCCTCGAGCGAGAGGAAGAACTGCGCCGCACCCGGGTCGCCCTGGCGCCCGGAACGGCCGCGGAGCTGGCGGTCGATGCGGCGGCTCTCGTGCCGCTCGGTGCCGATGATCTGCAGGCCGGTGGACTGGCCCTCCCAGTCCTCCTTCTTCAGGTCCGGGTCGGCCGCCCACTTCTCCGGCAGCTCCTTCACGCCCGGCGCCAGCTTGATGTCGGTGCCGCGGCCCGCCATGTTGGTGGCGATGGTGACCGCGCCGACACGGCCGGCCTCGGAGACGATCTCGGCCTCCATCTTGTGGTGTTTGGCATTGAGCACGTTGTGGTTGATGCCCTGCAGCTTCAGGAGGCGGCTCAGAAGCTCGCTGACCTCGACGGTGGTCGTGCCGACCAGGATCGGCAGGCCCAGCCGGTGCAGGCGCTTGATCTCCTCGACGATGGCCTTGTACTTCGCCTTCTTGGTCTTGTAGATGACGTCGTCCAGGTCCTCGCGCGCGATCGGGCGGTTCGTCGGGATGACCACCACGTCCAGCTTGTAGATCCCGTTGAACTCGGCTTCCTCGGTCTCGGCGGTGCCGGTCATGCCGGCCAGCTTCTCGTACTTGCGGAAGAAGTTCTGCACAGTGACCGTCGCCAGCGTCTGCGTCTCCTTCTGGACGAAGACGCCCTCCTTGGCCTCCAGGGCCTGGTGCAGGCCTTCGCTGAAGCGCCGACCGGGCTGCAGGCGACCGGTGAAGGTGTCGACGATGATCACCTTGCCGTCCTGAACCACGTACTCGACGTCCTTTTCGTAGAGGGCATAGGCCCGGAGCAACTGGTCGGCGTTGCTGATCAGCTCGTTCTTCAGCGCGTATTCCTGCTCGATGGTCGCCAGGCGTTGCGCCTTGTCCTCGGCGGTCAGGCTCTCGTCCGTCTGGATGGCGCCGGCGCGCTCCGCGAGATCCGGGAGCACGAAGAACTCCCTGTCGTCGCGCGCGAAGAGATCGCGGCCCTTCTCTGTCAGGTCGACGTGGTGGTTCTTCTCCTCGACCACGTAGAGCAGGTCCGCGTCGGCCTCCCACATGGCCTTGTCGCGCATGTAGGACTCCTCCGTGCGCTGGATCGTCTCCAGGACGCCGGGGATCTGGGCGAGCTTGCGGAAACGCGGGTTCTTGGGCGCGCCGCGGCTGACACGGAGCAGCTTCAGCGCGGTGGCCTCGTCGATGGACACGTCCTGGCCGTCGCTGGCGGCGCGCAGCGCTCGCTCGGCATCGGCCAGCCAGTCGTTGACGATCTTCATCTGCTGCCGGACCACGTTCTGGACGCGCGGGTTCATCTCCGTGAACTGGTGCGTGGACTTGTCGACGGCGCCCGAGATGATCAGCGGCGTGCGCGCCTCGTCGATCAGCACAGAGTCGACCTCGTCGACGATCGCGTAGTGGAAGTCGCGGTGCACCAGGTGCTCCGGGTGGACGACCATGTTGTCGCGCAGGTAGTCGAACCCGAACTCGTTGTTCGTGCCGTAGGTGACAGAGCAGGCGTAGGCGGCGCGGCGTTCCTCGGGCGTCATCTCGCCCAGGATGTACCCCACCTTGCAGCCCAGGAACTCCAGCACCCCGCCCATCCACTGGGCGTCGCGCCTGGCCAGGTAGTCGTTGACGGTGACCAGGTGGGCGCCGCGACCGGGGATCGAGTTGAGGTACAGAGGCATGATCGCCACCAGCGTCTTGCCCTCGCCGGTGGCCATCTCGGCGATCCGGCCCTGGTGGAGCACGATGGCGCCCATCAGCTGCACATCGTACGGCACCATGTCCCAGGTCATCTCCTGGCCCCAGACCATCCAGGTGGCTCTGCGCTCGGTCAGGCGCCGGCAGCCTTCCCAGACGACGCCGTAGGCCTCGACCAGCAGATCGTCGAGCGTCTCGCCGGCCTGGTGCCGGCGGACGAAATCGTCGCGCAGCGCGCGAAGCTCGTCGTCGCTCAGCGCCTGGTAGCGCCCGCGGTTCGCCTTGATGCGCTCGACGAGCGGCTTCAGCTTTGCCGCGTCCCGGTTCTTCTTGCCGAACGCCTTCTCGAACAAGCCCTGCAGGCCCTTGGCCATCGTGTGCTCCTTGTTGCCGGGCCGTCAGTGGACGAGCCGGGCCGCCGCGCGCGCGGCGATGACGTCCCGGTAGATCTCGCGATCTACCAGCACCTTCTCGACGTAGTGGCGTGTCTCGGGGTAGCCGATCCAGGCCAGGTAGATATCACGGGACGCGCGGCCACCCAGCTGGCGATCCCAGCGGTCGGTGGCCTCGTAGCCCGCGTTGTAGCCCGCGAGCAGCCGGTACGGGTCGCCGCCGTAGCGGCCGGCGCCGTCGACCAGGAGCTGGTCGCCCTTGGCGATGGACACCGGCGGGTTGCTCCAGTGACGCGCCCCCGGCAGCGCGCCGCGCCGTTCGAAGTGGAACGGCATGACCTGCATGAACCCCAGGGCACCGGCCCACGACCGCACGCCCGGCTCGAACAGCGATTCGTTGCGCGCCACGGCCAGGATCAGCGCCGGTTCGCTCTCCGCACGCAGCAGCGCGTCGCGCACCGGGCCTTCGCCGGGCAGGGGATAAAGGATCAGCCGGCGTTCCCGCGCTGTCAAACCGCGCTGCGGGAGCATGGTCGCGGCGGCCAGCTGGCCGCGCATGTCGCCGGCCGCCATGGCGAAGCCCAGCAGGGCGTGGATCCGCACGTAGTCCTTCGCGGCCTCCGTGACCAGGGCCGGCACCAGCGAGGGCCGCGCCGGCGTGCCCCCACCCGTCAGGCGGGCCACGTCGGCGTCCAGCAGCTGGCCGGCCAGGCGCGGCTCGTCCAGCAGCGGCGCCACGGCCGCCAGGACGGCAGTGACAGGGTCGGCGGCCCCGGGCACGGCCGCCAGCCGGCGCGCATAGGCACGGTCGCGGTCGCTGCCCGCGGTCGAATCGGCGAACGAGGCGCCCCAGCCGGACCACAGGGCCCAGAGGGGATCGGCCGCCATCGCCAGGGCGCGGCGCGCCAACGAGGTGGCGGCGACCGCCGTGTCGGCACGGCCGGTTTCGACCACCCAGGCCGCCCGGGCGGCGGCATCCGAGGTGTCCGGCATCGCCGCCGTTCCGCCCAGACGCCCCTGCCAATGGCGCGTCTCGGTGCGGAACGCCTCCAGTTCGGCGCCATTGAAGGTCGCCAGCCCAGCCTGGTGCAGGCGGCGCGCCTCGGCCAGGTCATCCTTGCGGATGGCCAGGACCATCGCCTGCTCGACCCATTGCCGGAGGCGCCGGCGCACCGCGTTCGAGCCATGACCGTCGCGCGCCAGCGCCAGTGCCTTGTCCAGGTCGGCGCGCGCGGGCCCGGGCTGGCCGGCCAGCAGGTGCAATTCGCCGGCGCGGCGCCACAGGTCCAGGCGCGAGGACGGGGTGACGCCGGAGGTCGAGGCGATCCGGGCGTAGGCGGCCGCATCGCCCTGCTGCGCCGTGCGGCGACCATTCACCCACATGGCCTGCAGGTCGGGATCGGCCGGCGGCTGCGGGTGGCGCCGGAAGTGGTCGCCCAGTTCGGCCTTCGGCAGCAGCGCGGCGCCGACGGCGGCGCGCCACGCCTCGGGCAGGCCGGAGGCGGCCAGGTCGAGCGGTTTCACGCTTCCACCACGCCCAACAGCGGCAAACCAGGCACGCCACGCCTCGTTGGCCTGCGGTGGCGCCACCGGCGTGTGCCCGCGTGCGCGGCTGTAGGCGACCCAGTGCGCCCAGGCGTGCCCGGCGTCGAACGACGGCAACGGCAAGGCCTCGGGCCAGATCGAGGTGGACTCGGCCGGCTCCCCAGCGCCCAGCCGGGCCAGGCGGCGGGCGCGCAACGACCACGTGAAGTTCTCGCGGGGCTCGATCCCGGCTCCGGTGCGCCGGGCCAGGGCTTCCGCTTCGGCCCGGGCCTCGGCGCGGGCTCCCGTCGCCAGGTGCGCGAAGAAGCGGCGGGCCCCGATCTCGCCGGCCAGGATCTCGGCGCCCGCATCGGCCGGCGGGAGGGCCCCCGGGTCGGCAAACGCGCGCGTCGCCGCGTGCAGGCGCCCCAGTGCGGCGTCCACCGCGTCCGGCGCGCGGGCGACCAGCCAGCGCCGCAGCAGGTCGGCACCCGGCGGCACCGGGCGCTGCGGGTCCAGGCAGCGCAAGGCCGCCTGCACCCACGCGGTGTCGGGCACCGCCGGCTCGAGCAGGCCCGTCGGGTAGCCGTCATCGGTCGGCGATGTCGGGGCCCCGCCGACCTGGAAGTTCTCGAGCCAAGGGTCGTAGAGCGGGCCTGCGCCTGCACCGGCTGCAGCCAGCAGGAGCGCCCACAGGGCCGTCATCGCGGCAACGCGCGGCATCGTCAATGCGTCAGCACCACCTTGCGCGCGGACGACAGGCCCGCGCCGGAAAGCCGGATCATGTAGGTTCCCGACGGCAGGCGGCGCCCCTCGTCCGTGCGCCCGTCCCAGGCGACGAACGACGTGCCCGGCGCCAGTGCGCGCGCGTGCACCCGTCGCCCGCGCAGGTCGAAAACCTGCATCTGCGCCGCCGTCCCTGGCGGCAGGGTCACGGTCAAGCGCACCTCCCCGGTCGCGGGATTCGGCCAGGGTTCACCCAGGGTCCCGGCTGGCATCGTGCCGCCAACGTACACGGCCACCGGCCCCAGCGCGACCGTTCCCCAGGCCGTGGGCCCCGTGACCCGCACCTCGTGCCGCGCGCGCGGACCGCCGGGCAGCAGCGCCAGGAGCGCGGTGGCGGCCACCTGCCGGGACGCGGTCGCCAGAATCCCGGCCCAGGTGCTGTCCGGCGGCACACGGGCTTCCACGGCGAACTGGGGCGCCGGTACGCCGGCGTCGGGCCAGGTCCACGCCAGCGCCGCTTCCCACAGGAGTGCCGGCTCCGGCAAGGCCGCCAGCGGCTCGACGTCCGCCACGAGCCAGCCGCGCCCGCGCCACAGCGCGTTGGCCGCCAGTTCCAGGCGCAACCGCCAGGGCCCGGGGCCATCCTGTGGCACCGGGATGACGTCGCTGCGCCAGACCGGTCTCCGCGAAGCGTCGAGTTCGCCAGGCTCACGCCCGAACGAACCCCGTCCGCGCAGCGCGCTGCCCGAACCGCCGTCGACGCGCGCGGGCCAGCCGCCGACCGGTGCGGCCGCCATCTCGGTCCCGTCCGGCGCGACCCAGCTGACCGTGGCGCCGTCCATGGGCACGCCGCCGGGCAGGGTCTCCACATCGACCCAATGCAGCAGCCGGACAGCTGCCACGTCCGCCGGCAGAGGGCCGCTGGTCAGGCGCGCCCGCCCGCCGTTGGTGTAGCTGACGGCGGGCCAGGCGGCCGGATCGGCGCTCTCGGCCGTGCAGACGAGCACCGGCAGGCCGGCGGCCACGGGCGAGGCGCCGCCGGTCCAGCGTTGCCAGGAAGTGCCGGGGCCGTCCGGCTGCTCGACAAGCCAGTCCCCGGGCCAGGCCGCAGCGAAGTCCAGGGCGCCGGTGTCATCCGTCCACACCCAGTCGCGCTCGGCGACGGTGGGACTCACGGCGGGTCCGCCCAGCGTGTAACGGAAACGCGTCGCGGCACCGGCCGGCAGGCCGGTGTCCGTCACGAAGCGCACGGGCGCTGCCGGGCGCCAACGGCCGTCGCTGCCGGGCGTCAGGGCGATCTCAACCGGGTCGCCGCCCGCCAAGGCACCCCAGGTCGGGGCGCCGACCGTCTCGACGCGCAGGGATAGGGCCGCCGGCGCGCCGCCGGCGGCGGTGACGACGCATTCCAGGTCACCGGTCGTCCGCGACCAGGTGGCCTCGAATCGCAGCCACGGCGCCGGCGCGCTGACGGTGCGGTGGATCACGTAGCCGTCGCCGGCGACGATGTCGGTGATCGCGACCCCCGACGGCCCCCCGTAGCCGTCGCTGTCGGGGCTCGTCAGCGGGGTCAGGGCGGCGGCCGCCGTCGAGCCCGGAAAGAGGTCGCCGGCCGAGCCGGCGTCATCGCCCTGTCGCAGCGCGCCATCGGCATCGGCCTCGACCAGGCGGGCCCGCAGGTGCCACTGCCCGGGACCGTCCTCGGCCCAGCCGCCCTCGGGCACGCCTTCGTCGACATGCAGCACGACCAGGCCGGCGCCCGGCAGGGCCGCGTCGAACGGCGCGGCGCGCGCCGGGTCCCGCGCTTCCAGCAGCAGGAATTCGGGCCCTGCCCCATCGCGCGTCCAGACGCGGTGGGCCTGGGCGAAGTCCGGTGTCGGCGCGCGCAGCGTGTCGCCGCCGGCGGGGCTGTCGGTGATCGTCGCGGTGTCGCACCAGCCGAGGAGCGCGCGCGAGTACGCATCCGGCAGCGAAGGCCCCCAGCCGCCGCCGGTGCCCAGCGCGCCGGCCGCCATCAGGCTGAACACGCCCAGGCCGCCGGCACCGGCGATGTCCCCGGCCCCGGTCGCCGGCGGCAGCAGGGGGTCGTAGCGATCCTCCAGGCCCAGTAGGTGCGCGGTCTCGTGTGCCCAGATGCCGGGGCCGCTGTGCAGGCTGGCCACGGCGTAGGCGCCGGCGTTGATGCCGCGCGACGTGACCGGCTGCTCGAGGTAGTACTGCAGCGCCTGGACGCGTCCAGCCACAGGATCGTTCTCCTGCCCGATCTCCGCGTGCAGCAGCAGCACGCCGTCGACCCAGCCGTCGTCGTCACCGCTACGCGCCAGTCCGTCCGGACCGTCCAGGTCGGCCAGGCCCAGTTCGAATCCCGCCGCCGCCACCGCCGCCAGCGCCTCGCGGGCCAGGCGCCGCGAGCGCGAGAAGCCGTTCAGCCCGATGTCCGAGTAGTCGAGGACCCGCCCCGGCAGGCGCACCAATGGAGCGAGCACCGGGACCAGTTCACAGCGCGAGGCCGAGGCCGCGTGGAAGTACCGGCGCAGCGACTGGCCCGCATCCGCCCCCAGGCGCGGGGCCAGCGCGGCGGGATCCCAGCCGGCAGGCAGCCGCTGGTCGGCGAAATCGACCGCGATCACCAGGAGTCCGAAGCGCGCCGGTGCGGGCGCAGGGTCCGCGAGGGTCTTGGCGGCGGCCTCGCGCGGCGCCGTGGCTGCCCGCCCGGCCGCCGCCAGGCTGGCGCGCCGCACGTCGGCCCGCCGGGCGGCGCGCCAGGCGGTCAGGGCCGGGTCGGCAACCGCCGGCGACGCGGCCGGTGCGGCCGCCAGCGGCATGGGCTCGCGCACGAGGAACGCCAGCATGAGCGCAAGCGTCAGGAGCAGGCGCTGGGACACGTGTTGCCTTCCCGGCCGCGGCGCGTCAGTGGTTGAAGTGCCTTCGCGAGGCCAGCAGCAGCGTCACGCCCAACTCACCGGCCCGGGCCGCCACGTCGTCGTCACGGATCGAGCCCGCCGGCGCCACCACGGCGCGGATCCCCGCCGCGGCCAGCTTCTCGATGCCGTCCGGAAAGGGGAAGAAGCCGTCCGAGGCCGCCAGCGCGCCGACGAGCTGCAGTCCCTGCGCGCGCGCCTTGGCGATCGACAGTTCCACGGAATCGACGCGGCTCATCTGTCCGAAACCACAGCCGAGCGTCGCGGTTCCATCGACCAGCACGATCGCGTTGCTCTTGCCGTGCTTGGCCACCTTCCAGCCGAGCGCCAGCCCCGCGCGCGTCGCGGCGTCCGGCTCCGGCCCGGCCGCCAGGCGCCAGTCCGCCAGCTCCGGGAATCCCTCGTCCTCGTCCTGGCGCAGCATGAGCCCGCCCCACGCCCGCGAGCGGCCGCGCGTGGCGGCCAGGAAGAGCGGCAGGTCGGCCGTGAGCACGCGTACGTTCTTCTTCTTCGTCAGGCGCTCCAGTGCCCCCGCCGTGTACGCAGGGGCGGCGATGATCTCGAGGAACCGCTCGGCCAGCACGGCGGCGGCGGCCTCGTCGATCTCCGCGTTGAAGGCGAACACGCCCCCGAATGCCGAGACCGGGTCACATCGCAGCGCGGATGCCAGCGCGCGCGCGGGCTCGCCGACGGCGAATCCGCACGGATTAGTGTGCTTGAGGATGGCGCAGCAGGGTTCGTCGAAGTCCGCAGCCAGCTTCAACCCGGCCACGAGGTCGACCAGGTTGTTGTAAGAGAGTTCCTTGCCGCCGTGCAGCGTGAGCCCCACGTCGGCCAGCGTGCCGCCGCCGGGCAGGAACATGCGCGCACCCTGGTGCGGATTCTCCCCGTAGCGCAGGTGCACGCCGCAGTCGACGCGCCCGGTCACGCCCTCCAGCCAGTCGGCGATGCCGTCGTCGTAGCGCTCGGTCAGCCGGAACACCGCGGCGGCCAGCCGCCGCCGCAGCTCCGGCGTCGTGGTCCCGTCGTGCGCGTCCAGTTCGGCCAGCACCTCGGTATAGTGCGCGGGATCGGGCACGACGGTCACGCGCGCGAAGTTCTTCGCCGCCGCCCGCAGCATCGTGGGGCCGCCGACATCGATCTTCGCGACGAGATCCGCCTCGGTGCCGCCGTGCGCGCGCGCCGCCCCGAACCGGTAGAGGTTGACCACGACCAGGTCGATTGGCGCGATGCCCAGTGACACCACCTCGGCGAATGCGGCCTCGTCCGGTCCGAGGATGCCGCCATGGACTGCCGGGTGCAGCGTCTTGACCCGGCCGCCGAAAATCTCCGGATAGCCGGTGATGGCATCGACATCGATGACCGGCAGCCCGCCCTCGCGCAGCGCGGTCGCGGTGCCGCCCGAGGCCACCAGCTCGAAGCCATGGCGCTGCAGGCCGCGCGCGAATTCCAGCAGCCCGGACTTGTCGGTCACGCTCAGCAGCGCCCGCCGGCGCCTCACAGATACGCCTGCCATGCCGCGGCCTCCTCGGGGAACAGGATCTCCAGCACCTCGCGGTAGCGTCCGGCCGTGCGCGCCAGGACGTCCGGCGGCAGCGGCGGCGGCGGCGGCGCCTTGTCCCACGTCAGCGTCTCGAGGTGGTTGCGCAGGATCTGCTTGTCCCAGCTGGGCGGCTCCTGCCCCGGCACGACCTGGTCGGCGGGCCAGAATCGGCTGGAGTCCGGCGTCAGCACCTCGTCGATCACGGCGACGCGACCATCGATGAGGCCGAACTCGAACTTGGTGTCGGCCAGGATCACGCCGCGGCCGCGGGCGTACTCCGCACCCTCGCTGTAGAGGCGCAGCGTCAGGCCTCGCAGCACCGCGGCGTGTGCCGGGCCGACGGCCGCCTCGACCTGCGCGAACGAGATGTCTTCGTCGTGCCCGACATCGGCCTTGGTCGTCGGCGTGAACAGCGGCTGCGGCAACCGCTCCGCCAGGCGCAGGCCTGCCGGCAGGGGCTGGCCGCAGATGGTGCCCGAGGCGCGGTAGGACTTGAAACCCGAGCCCGCCAGGTAGCCGCGCACCACGCACTCGACCGGGAAGCGCTCGGCCTTGCGCACGAGCATCGAGCGTCCGCCCAGCGCGGCCGCGTGTGCCGCAAACGGCGCCGGGAAGGCGTGCGGGTCAGCCGTGACCAGGTGGTTGGGCACGACGTCGGCGAAGTGCCGGAACCAGCCGAGACTCATCACGTTGAGCACGACGCCGCGGCCGGGTACGAGGTCGTTCATGATGACGTCGAAGGCGGAGACGCGGTCGGTGGCGACCACCAGCAGCCGGTCGCCGAGGTCGAAGAGGTCGCGCACCTTCCCCTCGTGATCGGGCCGCAGGCCCAGGTCGCGCGTGCTGCGCAAGGCAGGCATGTCATTTCCTCCGGGTGCGCCCCGGAGCGTCGTCCGGCGGCGGCGTGTGCGGTGCGGCGCCCGTACCAGGGGTCGGCCCGGTGCGCGCTGGGGCTCCGTGCCGGGATGTTAGGCGGCGACGCGACGGGGTGTCAAGCGGACCCCGCCGGATGCGGCGCCGCCGATCCGCTCGCATCGGTCGCGGCCAGGTGGACCGCGCGCGCGCCGGCTGCCCACCGGCCGGCCAGGTCACCGTGACGGTTCCGTGCAGGTCGGAGCGGACCTGGGCCAGTGTGTCGCCGCCGGCCACGTAGGGTCCGTGGCTCGGGTGCCGGTAGCGGTTGCCGACGCCGCAGCTGATGAGCACGAGCCCGGGACGCAGGCGATCCAGCCAGGCCTCACTGCCGGAGGTGTTGGAACCGTGGTGCCCTGCCTTCCAGACCTCGGTCGGTCCGAGGTCCGGACGGGCGGCGAGCAGCCGGTGCTCCCCGCCCTCCTCCAGATCACCGCTCCAGACCAGGCGTGTCTGGCTTGCCTGGCGCACGACCAGGACCAGCGAGCGGTCGTTCTCGTCCACCTTGAGGCCAGCCGGTGCGGGCGCGGCCATGAGAAGAACTTCCCAGTCCCGCCAACGGTGCAGTGGGGCGTCAGGTGATCCCTCGGTGATCGACGCGGTCGGCACGACGCCCACCAGCGCCTTCGCGGCGCGACCGCCGCAGTACCAGCGGTCCACCGCGATGGCGCGTGCGATTGCCGGCGCCCCGCCGGTGTGGTCCGCGTGGCCGTGTGTCAGGACGACCGCGTCCAGCCGTCGGTGCCCGTAGCGCCGCAGCCAAGGCATCACCTCGCGTTCAGCCGGGCCGGTGGCCGCGGTCTGCCGACCCCAGACCCCGCCGGTGTCCAGCAGCACGGTCCAGCCGTCGGGAAACGCCAGCAGGCCGCAGTCGCCCTGGCCGACATCGAATTGCCGCAGGACCACGGTCGGGCGGGCGGCCGCCAACCAGGTGGGCGCCGCCGCCAGCGCCAGGCCCGCGGGCGCCGTCACCGCCAGCAGCAGGAGCATCGCACCGGGGCGGCGAGCCCGGCGCAGGCGATCCAGCCCGCGCAGCAGGACCAGGCTGCCGACCAGCCACACCAGGACCTGCCAGATTGCCGGCGGGGGCAGGCCCATCTCCCAGGGCCCCGCCCGGCCGGCGGTCCAGGTCACGCCCGCGGCCAGCGCGCGGAACTGGAGCCAGGCCAGTGCTCCGCAGGCCTCGGCCACCGGGAGCCACAGCACCGACGCCGCCAGACCGGCGACGATCACCCAGACGGCGACCCCGAAGACCGGAACGGCCACGAGGTTGGCCAACGGGGACAGGAGGGAGATCCGCCCGAACGCGGCGGCCGCCACCGGCAGCGTGAACCACTGCGCGGCGAGGGTGACCCCCAACCCGCTCCCCAGCCAGGTCCACGGGCGTTTGGAGCCGAAGCGGAGGCCGCCCGTGGCACGGCTGACGGCGAGGATGCCGCCGGCGGCCAGGTACGACAGGCGCAGGCCCGTATCGAGCGCCGCGGCGGGCTCCCAGGCGATGCTGGCTGCGTACAGGAGACCCAGCCCGCGAAGCGACTCGAAACGGCGTCCGAGGCAGGGTGCCAGCAGGGCCAGCGTCGCCAGCCCCGCCGCACGCACGACCGACCCGGGCAGCCCGGTCAACACCGCGTACGGCGGCAGCAGCAGGAGCACCGGCAGCGCCGCGCCGACGGCCCCCGCCCCGACCGACCGCGCCGGGACCAGGACCAGCCCCACCAGGATCCCCACATGCAGCCCGCTGACGGCGAACAGGTGCGCCAATCCCAGGTCGGCGAAGGGCTCGCTGGCAGCCCGGCTGTCGGGATCGCGGGCGCCCAGCAACACCGAGCCGGTCAGCGACGCCTCGCGCGGCGGCAGCAATGTCGCGATCCGATCCATGATGCCGACCTGCAGGGGGTCCAGCCAGGTCGCGCCCAGCCAGCCCGCGAGATCGAAGCCGGGAACCGGCACGGCCTGCAAGGAATCGGCCCGGCCGGTCCAATGCAGGCCGCGGCCAGCCAGGTGGCGCCGGTAGTCGAAGGCACCCTCGATGCCGGCTCCGCGCGGCCGTGCGGCGCGCACCTGTCCGCGGATCACGCCCCCCACCGGGGGCGGCCCGCCGCGCCCGGTCAGCAGCAGGCCGTCGCCGGCAACGACCGCGGCCGACGCGACCGAGGGCGCATGGAATGCAAGCACGCGGGTCGGGACCCTCCACCTCCCGTCGGCCGCCGGCGTGGACCAGCCCGTGACGCGCAGGAGGGCCTGGCCGTCGACGGTCACTGAGCTCGCGGGGGACCACAGATCCGGCGCCACCGCGTCGGCGCGTGCCAGGCGCGCAGCGCGCTCGCTCCAGCCCCAGGCGCTGGCCATGGCGAACGTGGCCGTACCGGCCACGACGAGGCCCGACGTGCCGGTACCGCAGGCCAGCAGCGGCGTCAACAACAGGACCCTGCCCCAGGCGGATGGATCCGCGCCCGAGGGACCGGTCCCCCGGGCGGGGAGACTGGCACCGACCGCAACGCCGCCCAGGTGCAACGCCGCCCAGGCCAAGGGCCACCATTTCCGCAGGAGGAGGACGGAGTCCGGCGCTCGGCCGGCTAGCGGGGGCGGGGCGCCAGTCGCAGGTGCTGGCCGTCGTTGTCCCAGAAGTGGCATTGATCGCGGCCAAGGTCCTTGGACAGGTACAACATCGCGTCGGCCTTGCGGTACAACTCGAACGGATCGAGCCCGGCGCCGGGGAACGTGACGGCGCCGGCCGAGAACGTCACCCGCAGGTGAAGGCGCTGTCCGTCTTCATCGACAATCTCGGTGTAGTCGGCGTCGAGCAGGCGACTGACCACCTCGTGCGCGGCCTCGGCCGGCGTGTCGGTCAGGATCAGCGCGAACTCCTCGCCACCCACGCGACAGACGTGGTCGATGCGCCGTAGCGCTTCCTGCAGCCGCCGCGCCATCATGCGCAGCACGCGGTCGCCGGCCGGGTGGCCGTAGCGGTCATTGACGGCTTTGAAGTGGTCCAGGTCGGCCAGGACCAGCGTGAGCGGGCCCTGGGACCGGCGCGCGCGCTCGAGTTCGAGCGGAAACTGGCTGTCGAAGTAGGCGCGGTTGAAGACACCGGTCAGACCGTCCCGGTGGATGCGCAGGTTGACTTCCCGCTGGCTCTGCCAACGGCGGGTGACGAAACGCGAGAGGCGCTCGGCCAGTCGCAGCAGCGGTTCGCGGCCCCACTCCCCGGTCGCCGAGAGGTAGAGCAGCCCGGCTTCGACCGGCGACTCACAGACGTCGCTCGCGCGGGACGGCTCCCACAGCGGGACGGCGACTCCGCAATCGGCGGGCGCGCCCCGGCGCTGTTCATGACGGCGACGGACCACGTCCGGCAGTTCGTTCAGCGAGGGGATCCAGACCGAATGTCCGGCCGGCCGCAGCGACTGCCAACCGGCAGCGCGGGCCGCTGAATCCAGGGTGAACACGCGATCGGCATCGTCGGGCGCGGTCTCGCCGGAGGGCAATTGGAGGTTGAGGTCGAACTGCGGCACGAAGCGACCCACCAGACGCAGCGCGCCGGCCAGGATGCTGCCCTTGTCGGACGCGCGAAGGTCCGCCGTTTCGAGATCCTGCGCGTACTCCATGGCGCCCAGAAGCCCGGCCACGTCGTCGATCCCCGGCACGTTGGCCGGGACGGCCGGCGACGGCGGTTGCGGCAGCGGACCCGTTGCCCAGGGCGCGTCATCCCCGAGGCACGCCAGATCGATCAGCCGGTTGGCCCCGGGCACCAGCACGAATGGACCGGAGGCAGGGCCGGGGGCTGCCTCGACGGCCACGCGCAACAGGCGCCCGCTGCGCAGCAGTTCACCGACCGCCGCGCGTGCCACGGCCTTCAACCGGGCGCCGTCTCCGGCGCGCAGGGCGCGACGCACGGCATCCCGTTGATCGGGGCCGATCGCTTCAAGCGGCAGTTCGGCCGCCAGGAGCCGCCGCAGGGCTGTGAGACTGCTGTCCATGGCCGGGTCCACACGCTTCCCTGGATGATCGGCGCCGGGATCAGTGCTGGCTAGATTATGACATATGATAAGGATTTTTTCAAGCATTCGCGTTGGCGGGTGGTCCGGTACCTGCTATCTTCGGACGGACCCGCGTGAAGGAGCATGCGTCGGGAACCCCACGGCCTGCGGCCGGTACCACGGCGCTCCCGACCGGAAGGAAGCCACGGATGACCTGGTTTTTTGAGGCCCGTCACCGCGCATGTCCCGGCATCGCGCATCCCAAGTCACGCCGCGCCTTGGGCTTGATGCGCATTGGCGCTGCCTGGGTGTTCACGCTGTCCCTCGGCAGCCTGGGGGCCGGCTGTGCCGGCAGCGGCGCCCACCTGCCACATCAGACCGGCGACCCGGGTGCCCGCGACCATCGGCACGCCCGCGACGAAGACGGCCGCACCGGACCCGTCGTGCTCGACGGGGAAGCCGACGGCGCCCTGGACGTGACGGCCGAACCCGCGGTCCGGCTCGAACTGGACCCGGAAGGCCGGGCCTCGCTCGCCTCGCTCGAGAAGCTCGCGCGGACGGCCCTGTCCCTTGCGGCCGAAGGACGACTGGACGAAGCCCAGGATCACCTGTTCGTGTTGGCAGACCAGGCGGAATTGCCTGCCCCGAGTGGGGCCGATTCGCTCGACATCGAACAACGCTCCAGCCTGCTGCGGCGGGCGGGCCTGCTGGGGGCCGTGCTGGCCGAGCAGTACGCCTTTGCCGGCGACCCGCTGGCCGCGGACTCGCTGCTGGCCGACGGCTACGCGCGGCTCGGCCAGTTGGCATTTCCAGATTCCCTGGTGCCGGCCACGGGAGCCCATCTGCCCGCGATCACCGTCGACCTGCTGAAGGTCGAGAACCAGGCTGTCACCCGCTGGGTGAACCACTTCACGGGCCGCGGGCGCGACCACTTCCAGATCTGGTTGGAGCGGCGCGCCGAGGTGGACTCGATGATCACCGCGATCCTCGACGAAGCCGGCCTGCCACGCGAACTGATCTACCTGGCGATGATCGAGAGCGGCCTGAGTCCGCGCGCGGTCTCCAGCGCGAAGGCGGTGGGCTTCTGGCAGTTCATGGCGCCGACCGGACGCGCCAACGGCCTGCGCGTCGACTGGTGGATCGACGAGAGGCGCGACCTCGAAGCCTCGACGCGCGCCGCATGCCGCTACATCCGCACGCTCTACGGGCAGTTCAACGACTGGGCCCTGGTCCTGGCGGCGTACAACACCGGCGAAGGCCGGGTCGAGCGGACGATCAATCGCCACGGGCATGACGATTTCTGGAACCTGAAGCTGCCGCAGCAGACGGTCGACCACATCCCGAAGTTCATCGCGGCCGCGCGTATCGGCGAGGATCCGGAGCGCTACGGGTTTTCGGTGCCCGCCGCACGGCCGTTGCAGTACGACCTGCTGCCGGTGGACGTGGCGACCGATCTGAAAGTCGTCGCCCGCTGTGCGGGCGTCGACGAATCGGTGATCCAAGCCCTCAACCCGGCCCTTGTGCGCGGGCTGGCGGCCCCCGATCGCAAGAGCTACAACGTGAAGGTGCCGCGCGGCCAGGGCCAGGCGGCGCAGCTCGCGTTGGCGAAGGTGCCGGCGGACAAGCGCTTGACCTGGAGCCGACACCGCGTGGCGCGGGGCGAGACGCTGGGGCGGATCGCCGGCCGCTACGGCACGAGCGTGGCCGAGGTCGCTCGGGCCAACAAGCTGGCCAAGCCCTACCTGATCCACCCGGGCGACGAGCTCCTGATTCCGATGCCCGGACAGCTCAGCGCGGAGGCCGCCGCGCGTCTGGCCGATGCCGGCAGTGCCGGCAAACCGAAGGCGGCAACCAAGCCGAAGACGGGAGCGAAAGGCAAAGGACGTTATGAGCCGCCCGCCGGCTGGGAACGTGTCAGCTACGACGTGCGGAAGGGCGACACGGTCGGCGGCGTCGCCAAGCGGCTGGGCGTGACGGTTTCACACCTGCGCCAGGTCAATGGATTGCCCCGCAGCAACCTGATCAGGGCCGGGCAGAGGCTGTTCGCCTGGAAGCCACCGAAGGGCTAGCCGAGCTCGCGGAAACGAACGAGCCCGCCGACCGCAGGCGGGCTCGTTTTTCGTGACCAGTGCCAGGCCGTTCAGAAGCGGACCGACAGGCTGATGCGATGGGTCAGCTCGTCGATCTCCAGCGCGTCGCCGGCGTACGCATAGTCGATGGTCAACGGTTCGAGCAGGAAGCCGGCGCCGGCGGCGAAATGGCCGGCGTCGAAGCCGCCGTCGAAGCCCGTTCGCACGAAGACCTTGCGGGAGAAGCCCACTTCCAGACCCACATGCGCGTTCGCGCTCAGCGAGCCGGTACTGTACTGGTCCGCCTCGCCGCGGTTGTCGAAGCGCGCTTCGACCGAGGTGGCAAGCGTCACGTCCATGTCCCATCGCGGGATCGGCTGGCGCCAGGCCAGGCCGGGAACGATGGCGGGCGAGATCACTTCGTTGTGCCCAGTGCTCCAGCTCAGGTATGTGGTCGTGACGTCCTGGAGCTTCAGTCCGAAGTCGAGCCGGCGCCACAGCCCCGGACGCAGCACGGCCAGGTCGGCCCCCACCCCGAGACTGGAGTACGGGCCGATGCTCTGGCGCACGAACTTGAGCGAGCCGCCGATGCGCCAGGCGCCCTTCTGCTCGCCGTACGACAGCAGCAGCCCGAGTTCCTGGTCGCTCTTGTAGCGGATCTCGTCCTGCAGTTGGAACAGCCGAAGCAGCTCGTTGTCGTCGACGATTCCGTCGCCGTTGCCGTAGGGCGGGTCATCGAGGGCAGGCGCCAGGTGATCGGTGAAGGGGATGTCGTCGATGCCCAGTCGTATGATGGACACGCCGATGCCCGCGGATTCGCCCCCGAACAGGCGCCAGCCGACGGGCTGGACGTAAGCCGCGAAATCGCGGTCGACCAGGTCGCCAAACCGCTCGGAGTGCATCAGCAGCAGCTCACGGCGCGTGACGGCGGCCAGGCCGGCCGGGTTCCAGAAGGTGGTCGAGGGGTCATCCGCCACGGCCGTGAACGCGGCGCCCATGCCCAGCGCGCGCGCCCCGCCCCCGTTCTCCATGAAGGCGCCGGCGTACTTGTCGGCAAAGGCGGCGCCCGGCAGGGCGGCCCCGACCAGCACGGCGGCCAGCAGACTCAGGCGCCGCAACGGGCGCACCGGGTTGACGATCATGCGTGCCTCGCGATCCAGGGGTTGGTTTCGCTTGCGATCGTGCCGTCGCTGTCGATCAGGTGTGGAAGATTATAGGGCATTTCCGGTTCCCCGCAAAGGGCGCGCTGCGCCGACGGGTGCCGGACCGCCGGAATCACAGCCCGTACGCCCGGATCTTGCGGTAAAGCGTGCGTTCGCTGATCCCCAGGCGCTCGGCGGCCCGGCGCCGGTTCCCGCCATGTGCCCGGAGCGCCGCCTCGACCAGCGTGCGCTCGGCCGTTTGCAGGTCGCCCGGCGAGGCGCCGTCCACGGGCCGGTAGGCGTCGCCGGCGCCGAAAGTCTCGACGATCCCGGTGGCCGGCTCCCACGCATCGGCTTCGGCCGCATGCCAGGCGGCGCCGGCGTTACCGGAGCCTTGCCCGCGCGCGACCAGATCCCGCAACTGGCGGATCTCCTGCCGGATCGCCAGCAGCGTCGAGGCCAGCACCGCCATGTCCAGTTCCGGCGTCATGCCGGTCCCCAGGGGCACCGGCAGGAGAGGCCGCCTGGTCGCGTCGTCGCCGAACGACGGCAGGTCCGCGACATCGACCAGACCGCTCTGCTTCATCACGACGGCCGAACTGATCAGGTTCCGCAGCTCGCGCACATTGCCCGGCCACGGGTGGTCCAGCAGTGCCTGCTCCGCCGCCCGCGTCAGGCCCCGCACGTGCAGGTCGTGCTTCTCGTTCTCGGCGCGCAGGAAGGTCCCGACCAGGATCGGGATGTCCTCGCGATGGTCACGCAGCGGCGGCGTCTGGATGACCACCACGCGCAGCCGGAAATACAGGTCCTGGCGAAACCGGCCGCGGGCCACGTCATCGGCCAGGTTGCGATGCGTCGCGGCGACGAGCCGGATGTTGCTGGTGCGTGGCGCGCGCCCGCCGACAGGCGTGAATTCCCCCGTCTCCAGCGCGCGCAGGAACCGGGTCTGCATGCCGAGCGGCATCTCTGCCACTTCGTCCAGGAACAGCGTGCCGCCGTCGGCGCGGCGGAAGACACCGTCGTGGTCGGCAACCGCCCCGGTGAAGGCGCCGCGGGCGTGGCCGAACAACTCGCTCTCCAACACGCCTTCGCTCATGGCCCCGCAGTTGAGGCTGACGAACGGACCGCTGGCCCGTCGGGAGTTGTCATGGATCGCATGGGCGACCAACTCCTTGCCCGTGCCGCTCTCGCCGAGGATCAGGATGTTCACGTCCAGCGGTGCGGCGTGGGCCACCAGCGACAGCACCTCCTGGACCGCGGGGCTGCGCCCGACGATCCCGCTGCTCTCGCGCACGCGACGCAGGCGCAACAGGCGCTCGACGGCCTGGAAGACCTCCGCGGGTTCCGATCCGGCCGGCACCGCCGTCACCGGTGCGGCCGGCGTGGATTCCACGAGGGCGTCCGTGTCCCCGTCGCTGTCGCCGCCGATCAGCAGGAGGTCCGCATCCACACGCATCGAGAGGAACTTGCGCACGACATGGCGATGGCGCTGGTAGTCGCGGGTGTCGAAGACGAATACGGCGGTGCGGCCGAGCGAGACCTTGGCCAACGCCTCGCTCGGCGAGTCGAACAGGAACAGTTCCACCCCCGGCATCCGCCAGCTGGCGGCGCCGGCATAGAGCCGATGGCGACGGCTCAGGACGACGACCATGCGCATGCGCAACCCTCCGTGCCGGTTCCTGCCAAAGTGGCAGTATAGCGGCGCCCGTTCGGTCGCGCAATCGTCGCAACACGATCACGTCCAGTTGGTTACAGCTGCAGGAAGGCGCCGGCCTTTTCGACCGCGTCGCTCATCGCCTCGCGGTCGGCCGCCACGAGCTCCACCGGAATCCCAGCCACTTCGTGAAGGCGGGCGGCGTCCACCAGGGTCGGGTCGAAGCCCAGGTCGCTGCGGGGCGGTTCGAAGGTGTTGGCCAGGTAGTCGGCCAGCGCAACCAAGGCAGCGGCCTGTTCATGACGTGCACGGGCGCGGCCGATCATCTCCGCGTGGTGCTCGGCGAAGGCGCGCACCAGGACCGGCGGGAAGCGCCAGGCTTCGGCGAATGCGGCGCCCAGGGCGGCATGGTCGAAGCCGAACTGCTCCTGTTCCAGGACGTGAAGCGTGCAGCCGCGCCGCTGCCGGTCGGCGACCAGGCGGGCATAGCCCTGAGGGGCGTAGATCTCCAGTACGAACTTCCCCATGTCGTGCAGGAGGCCGGCCGTGAAGGCCTCCTCGGGATCCGGATAGCCCGACATCCGCGCCAGGTGCTTGGCGATGGCGCCGGTGATCACCGAGTGGCGCCACAGTTCGCGGTAGTCGAGCTGGCCGCCGGCCTTCTCGACGGCGTTGATCAGGCTGGTGGCCACGGTGATGCAGATGGCGACCTGGCGTACGGTCCGGTAGCCGAGCACGGCCACGCAGCGGTTGATGTCGGCCAGGTCGCCGCGGCTCGAGTAGTAGGGCGAGTTCGCCAGGCGCAGGACCTTGGCCATCACCGGTGCGTCCATGCGCACCACGCGCGTCAGGTCGGCCGGCCCGCTGGCGGGGTCGTCCAGCACCTTGAGGATGCGGATGAGGGTCTCGGGGATGGAAGGCAGATCGTCCACCTCGGCCAGGATGGTCGCGATGTCGACCGGCCGCGCCGGGTCCCTCAACAGAGTCGTTCCGCCCGCTGTGCTCATGGCTCCGCCTTCAGATGTAGATCTCCATCTCGCTCTCCAGCGTCACCTGGAGAGTCGCCGCCGCCTGCTCGAACGCCGCGCGATCCAGCCCCAGGATCCGGTTCGCCGGGCAGTCGAGGATGTCCAGTTCCGGCTCGTCGATGAAACCGATGCCCATCTTCCGGCACATCTTGTTGCCGAGATCGAGGTACAGCAGCAGCGGATTCGCGGCCGTCAGCGCCTCGGGATTGTGGTGGTTGAGGATCGCTTCCTCGAGCAGCGGGGACAACCGCCACTTGTTCACCAGGAGCGCGCCGACCTGGGTATGGTCGAAGCCCAGCAGTTCGACTTCGGTGACGTGGAACGGGCGTCCTTCGTTGTAGACGACCTGCACCACCTCGTCGAACTTCTCCGGCACACGGAGATTGAGCACGAGCTTGCCGATGTCGTGCATCAGACCGGCCAGGAACGCCTCCTCGGCCAGGCCCGGAACGCGCTCGGCCGCCAGCAGCCGGCAGGCGATGGCACAGCCGATCGAGTGCTCCCACAGCAACCGTTCCTTGAGGCCCGTGCGGGACTTGCGTGTGTTGTAGAGATTCCGCGCGGCGCTGGTGACCACCAGGCTGCGGATCGAGTTGAACCCGAGCATCACGATGGCTTCGCTCAGCGTCCGGATGCGACGGCTACACGAATACATGGCACTGTTGGCGATCTTGAGGATGCGACCGGTCATGGCCTGGTCGTCCGAGATGACCTGCTGGAGCTGGGACGCGGAAGTGCCGGGGTCGGATGCCAGTTCGAGCACCTTCGCGGCCACCTGCGGCATCGCCGGCAGGTCGCGCGTGGTCATGACGATGCTCTGCAGGCGTTCGGCAGTCTCCGGCGCGAGCAGGGCCACGCTTCCTTCGACTTCCACCGCTGTGCTCATGCCCGCTCCTGGACCGCTGTGACCCGGGCGCTCCGTCGGCGGCTGTCGCTGCCGGCGGGGGTACGCCGCGGCCGGCGCCGGCGTCTAGCCGAGGCCTCTGCGGTACAGTTGATCGGATCGGGCAGGGCTTGCCTTTAGGTGGGAATCGTCGGCGACCGCTTGCAATGCGGCCAGGCGATCGCTGGCCCGGCGCAGGCGGGCCAGAAGCAGCTCCGTGTCGGCCGCGGGCGGGTTCGCCCCGGCGGCCTGGGGTCTGGTGAAGGCGGGTTGCGACGGCACGTAGCCGCCGGGCACCGGACGAACCGCACCCGGCGCCGACGACGGGTGTCGACGACGGAACAGCCGCCGCAGGGATGGCTGTCGCGGCCGCCGCACCGGGCTACGGCCCCGCAGGCGAAGGGCCAGGGCCGCGACCAGCAGCGATGCGCCCAGGGCGGCGGCGGCGGCCGCCCCCCAGAACAGCGGTCCCTGGGTCCCGGTCGCACGGATCAGGTTGTCGACCATGATGAATCTCCTTCGCGGCGCTCAGGCGCGCAGGTCCACCAGCGTGCCGAGCGGTGAAGCGTTCTCCTCGGCGGCGGCAGCGGAGGGGTCGGGGTCCACCGGCCCGGTCCTCGCCTGCCGACGCTGGCGGCGGCGCTGGCGCTTGTCCGGGGCATCCCGGTCGCCATCGATCCGGCGATCCGCCTGGGCGGGCTCGGTCTCCTGGACCTTGCGGGCTTTCAGTTCGCCCTTCTGCTCCTGCAGTTCCGCAAACGGTGTCGCGGGCTGGGACGGGCTGGTCACGCGCACCTGGGCCTTGGCCACGGACCCCAGCTGGGCCAGCGTCGTGGGCAGGGAAACTCCGTCTCCGGGCATGCGCTCACCTCCGCCGGGCCGCTGTCGGCGCCGCGTCGAACGCCTCTAGGTCGGCCAGTTGCCGCTCCTGGCCAGCCACTCGAGGGCCGATGCCAGCTGGAACAGCGACAGGCAGGCCATCACGTTGACCGGCTCGAACTCCGGTCGGCCGGCCCGGGCCCCGACGGGCGCCGGCGATTCCTCGTCCTGGCGATCGGCCTGGTCCTGCCGCTGGCGGATCTGGCGCGTGATCTGGCCGATCGAGCTCTTGCCCTCGTGGCGATCGATCTTGCCCTTGAGGCGCAGGATGGCCCGGGTGTGGATCTGGCAGACGCGGCTCTCGGTGACGTCGAGAATCTCGCCGATCTCCTTGAGCGTCAGTTCCTCGTAATAGTAGAGCACCAGGACCAGCTGTTCCTTCTCGGGCAGCTCGGCCATGCGGGCGCCGATCAGTTCCTTCATTTCCCGTCGCGCGATGACCTTCTCGATGTCCTCGGTCCGCGAGTCGGCCAGGTAGTCGCCCAGGCTGCTGCTGTTCTCGCTCTCTTCGCCGGACGTGTCGGCGTCCAGCGAGACGATGGTGGCGACGGCCACTTCGCCCAGCATCCCGTCCAGCTCGCCGATGTCGATCGCCAGCCGCTTGGCCACTTCCGCGTCGGTGGCCGGGCGTCCGAGTTGGACCTCGAGCGTGCCGTACGCCTCCTCCAGCATCTTCGCCTTGCGCCGCAGCGAGCGCGGGAACCAATCCTGGCTGCGCAGCTCGTCGAGGATGGCGCCGCGGATCCGCGGGATGGCATAGGTCTCGAACTTGATGCCCCGCTCGGGGTCGAAGTTATCGATCGCCTGCAGGAGTCCCAGCAGGCCGGCCGACACCAGGTCGTTGAACTCGACGTAGTGCGGCAGGCCGACGGCCATCCGGCCGGCGACGTATTTAACGATCCGGACGTGGAGATCGACCAGCCGGCGCCGGGCGTCCTGGCAGTTCTCGCGCCGGTACAGGCGCCACACGTCGAGATGAGGGATCGGCACGACGGTCTCGGTCATGCTGGAGCCTTTCTGGAGGAGAGTCCGCGGCGGAGGCAGCAGAATCCATGCCACGCCCGGCGCTTCATTCGTGGTTCCCCCGCTCGCGCGGGCCCAGGGCGCCGGACCGCACCAGCAGCAGGAGCAGCGCGCCCAGGAAGAAGAAGCCGAGGTAGGCAATGGCGGCCCGCCGCAGCACGGCCAGCGTTCCCCAGCCCTGCCAGAGACCGACCGCCAACACACAGCCGGCCGCGCCCACGGCCACGGCCTGGATCAGGTTTGCCATCAACGGAGGACCCCGCGATCGATCCGGCCGGCGGACGCCGCCGCCGGGGGCAGCACCATCGCGGCCAGGTCCGTGGACGCCCCGACGGTCAGGTCCCCGCCATGCAGTGGATCGCGACCGACCAGGGAGACGGCCAGCGGCACGGACTCGAGCAAGTCGAGCAGCTTCCCGGGCCGGCGCGTCCGGTCCACGCGTGAGAAGGCCACCCAGTCGCAGTTCCAGTCGCGCGCGGCGGCTGACAGGTCGGGCTGGTCGGCGGGGTCACGGTCCGCGGCTACGACCAGGTGGCGGTGGAATCCGGCATGTGGCGCCAGCCAGGCGTGCAGGGCGCCGCCCAGCGCCATGGCCGGGTGATCCAGCCGCGGCAATTCGACCAGCACCGCGTCGTACTCCGCGAGATGCTGCTCCGCGTCCGTCAGGTGGCGCGCCTCGTTGACGACGGCGGCATCATAACCGCCCGCCGCTGCGACTTCCTGCAGCCGGTGCACGTACCCGGGGTCGGCCGGCAGGGCGGCAAGCACAAGCGTCCGCCGGCCGCGGGCCTGCAGGCGCGTGGCGGCAGCCAGGACCAGGTCCGAGCGGCCGCAGCCGCTGTCGCCGAGAAAGGCGTGGCAACCGTAGAAGCCCTCCCAGCCGCAGTTGCTGGCGCGCAGTTGCGTCGCGAGCCAAGCGCGCAATTCACCCGTATCGCGCACCGCACGACCGAGAGCGGCGGCGCATCTCGCCTGGAGCCGTCGCACCGTTGCCGGCGCGGCGCCGGCTGCCAGCAGCGCGGCGGCCGCCGGGTCCCGCGACAGCCACGACTCGTCGGCTCGTCCACGCTCGTACTCGGCGGCGACCTGCTCGACCAGCGACTCGATCCGCTCGATCTCGACCAGAAGTTCCGGCGGGATGGCCGCATCGGAGGCCGGCGCGAATGACGGAAGGCCGCTCCGGCCGCCGATCCCGGGCGCTCCAGGCGGCTGGACGACGACCTCCACGCCATGGTCCTGACCCAGACCGAGCTCGTGGCGCCGCGTGATGGACCGCGTGCTGAGGATCACCGCATCATCGCCGAAGCGCTCGCGGATACGGCGGTGCGCCGTCGCCAGGGACGGGGCCGCGATCACGACCGGGCCGCCGTCAGGCGCGCGCCTGCTGTTCGATCCGGTTGCCATGGGTCACCACCGTTCCGGCGGACACGATGGCCGCCGAGGACGCGACCTCGGTGTAGCCCATGACCGCCAGGTTGGGATAGGTCGGCTCGACGAGCCGCTTGACGAAGGAGCGGATCGGGGTCGGCACGAGCAGCACGGGTGGCGTGCCGCCCGCGTAGGCCGTCCGCAGCACGCCTTCGAGGCGGGCCAGGAACTCGCGCGTGAAGCCCGGGGCGATCGCGACGCCACCGCTGCTCTCGGAGTTCGCAGCGGCGGTCACGAGAGCCTGTTCGACCTCCGGATGCAGCGCCACCACATGCAGCTTGCCACCCGCATCGGAGTACAGTGCCGTGATCGACCGTCCCAGGGCTTCGCGCACGCGGGCCACGAGGTAATCCGTCCCGTGGGCGGTCGCTCCCTGGTTGGCCAGCGTCTCCAGGATGGTGACGATGTCGCGGACCGGGACACGCTCGTGCAGCAGGGCCCGCAGGACGTTGTGCAGCGTATTGACGGGCACGCGATCCGGCACCAGGTCCTCGATCAGCGACGGCGCGAACTCGCGCACCGATTCGCACATGTCCTTGACGTCCTGGCGACTGAGCAGCTCGTCGGCGTGCGCGCGGATCAACTCCGAAAGATGCGTGGCCAGCACAGCCGCCGGCTCGACCACCGTGTAGCCCTCCATCTCCGCCCGCGACTTCGTCTCGGCGTCGATCCAGACCGCTGGCAGGTTGAACGCGGGCTCGGTCGTGGCCAATCCATCGAGGTGGCCGCTGTCCTGGCGCGTGCTCATGGCCAGCAGCCGGCCCGGCAGCAACTGGGCGCGGGCCACCTCCACTCCCTTGAGCTTGATAAGGTACTCCTGCGAGCCGAGTTGCAGGTTGTCGCGGACGCGGATGGGATGGATGAAGATGCCCAACTCGGCGCCGACCTGGCGACGGATGCTGCCGATCCGGTGTAGCAGGTCGCCTCCGCGGGCGTCGTCCACCAGCGGGATCAGCCCGTAGCCGATCTCCAGTTCCAGCTTGTCCAGCACGAACAGTTCCTCGCCCCGCGGCCCTGCGCGTTCCGGTCCGGCCTTCGCCTGCTCTTCCTGTTGGGTCGCGCTCTCGTCCTGGGCCGCCTGCGCCACGTCGTAGTCCTTGACGCGCCGGCTCATGAACATGCCCGTGACGGCGGTGGCCGCCGCGAACAGCAGGAACGGCACGGTGGGCAGGCCCGGCACCAGCGCCAGCACGCCCATGGCGCCCGACGACAGGTAGATCGCCTTCGTCTGGCGGAAGACCTGCACGGTGATTGTCTGGCCCAGGTTCAGATCGCCGGAGGTCCGGGTCACAACCAGGCCGGCGGCGGTCGAGACCAGCAGCGCAGGCACCTGGCTGACCAGGCCATCGCCCACGGTCAGCATCGTGAAGCGGGACAGTGAGTCCCCCGCGGACATGCCCATCTGCAGCATGCCGATGGCAAACCCGCCGACGACGTTGATCAGGGTGATGATGATGCCAGCGACCGCATCGCCCTTGACGAACTTGCTGGCGCCGTCCATGGCCCCGTAGAACTCCGCCTCGCGGGCGATCTCGCCACGACGGTGGCGCGCCTGCTTCTCGTTGATCATGCCGGCGTTGAGATCGGCGTCGATAGCCATCTGCTTGCCCGGCATGGCGTCCAGGGTGAAGCGCGCCGCCACCTCGGCGATGCGCCCCGAGCCCTTCGTGATCACCATGAAGTTGATGATAACCAGGATGACGAAGACGATGACGCCGATGACGTAGTTGCCGCCGACGACGAAGTCGCCGAAGGCCTCGATGACCTGGCCGGCTTCGCCGGTGCCCAGGATGAGGCGGGTCGAGGCGACATTCAGCGAAAGGCGCATCAGGGTCATGATCAACAGCAGGGACGGGAAGCTGTTGAACTGCAGCGGCTCCTTGAGGTAGAGGGCCACCAGAAGGACGGTCACCGAGAAGGCGATGCTGAAGGTCAGCATCAGGTCCAGCAGGATCGGCGGCACCGGGACGATCATGAGCGCCAGCACCACGAGCACCGCGACGGCGCTCAGGATGTTGCTGTTCGCCAGCACCAGATCCCGGTTGATGACCTGTTCCTGCTCCAACCCCTATCCCTTCACGCTCAGGACCTCTTCAGCCGGTAGACGTAGGCCAGGACCTCGGCCACGGCCTGGAAGAGGCTCTCGGGGACGTAGTGCCCCACTTCGACTTGTGCATGCAATGCCCGCGCCAGCGGCTTGTTCTCGATGACCGGCACCCTGCTCTCGCGGGCAAGCCGGCGGATGATGCCAGCCAGGTGGTCCGCCCCCTTGGCGACCACCTTGGGAGCCGGCGAGCCTGCCTCGTATTTGAGCGCCACGGCGAAATGCGTCGGATTTGTGACCACCACGTCGGCGGTGGGTACGGCGGCCATCATCCGCTTGCGGAACGTCTCGTACTGCATGCCACGGATCCTGGCCTTGATCTGCGGATCTCCCTCGTAGTCCTTCCCTTCCTGCTTGACCTCGTACTTGGACATCTTGAGGTTTTCCTCGTACCGCCATTTCTGCCAGAACCAGTCGATCAGGGCCAGCACGACGCAGAAGGCCAGCAGCGTGGCCACCAGGCGGATGAAGGCCGATCTGCCGACAGCCACGATCGCCGGCAACTCGAGCAGGCTCGAGCCGACCAGCGCGTCCATCAGGCCGTCGATGGTCTTCCAGGCGAGGAAGCCGACGAGCACGATCTTCAGCAGGTTCTTCACGAGCTCGAACACGGCCGTGATCTTGACGAACTTCTTCAAGCCGGAGATGGGATCCAGGCGCTCGAACTGGAAGCCAAGCGCCTGGGTGCGGAACTGGTAGCCGAACTGGGCGATGTTGCCCCAGATCGCGGCGATCAGGACGCCGAGCACGAGCGGCGCCAATGCCGCCGCGGTGGACCAGAACGAACCGGAGAGCAGCTCGCGGGCGGCGTAGCCGTTGATCGGTCCCAGCACGTGGGCCTGTCCGAGCAGGTATCCGGCGTCCTCGGCCAGCCTGCGCCCGAGGTACCCCGAGGTCGCGATCAGCAGCGTCATGCCCGCGATGAGCACGACGGCACTGCTGACTTCCTGACTCTTGGGGACGGTTCCCTTGTCGCGCGCCTCCTGGCGCCGTTTGCCTGTCGCTTTTTCTGTCCGCTCGCCCGTTCCGCTGTCTGCCATCGCTCACCTCCCCCGCGGCGCGGTGGCCGCCATTCGGGTCCCGAACGCCTATTGCATCGCCGCGAGCGTGCGGGCCAGCTGGTCCGGCATGTCCGCAAACATCCCGGTCACCACCTGGCGGAAGTAGATCAGGGAGGCGCCGAGCGTGATGAGGCCGACGCCGATCTTGATCGGGAATCCGACGACCAGCACGTTGAGCTGCGGCACCGTCTTGACGATGACGCCCATGGCGGCGCTGATCAGGAGCAGGACCACGATGATCGGAGCGGCGATGCGCAGACCCGACGCGAAGACCGTGCTGAATTGGCGCAGCAGGTGCCAGGCGCCGCCGGTCAGCTCCGAGTCGCCGAACGGCGGCAATGACAGGCACGACTGGAACATCGCCGAGACAAGTACGTGGTGCGCCCCGGTGGCGAAGAAGAGAAGCACCGCCAGCAGGTGGTAGAACTGGGAAATCACCGAGATCTGGCTGTTGGTCATGGGGTCGAAGGCGTTCACGATCGAGAAGCCGATCTGCATGCCGGCGACGTCGCCGGCGAAGCGGACCGCCACGAAGACGAGGTTCATCGTGAAGCCGAGCATCATGCCGATGACCAGGGAGCGGACCGCCTCGGTCACGAACGGGCGCCAGGCCAGGGTGATCGAGCCCGGCGGCACCGCCGACGCCACGGCCGGCGCCAGGGCCGCGGCCAGGATGCCGGCCAGGGCCAGGCGCCACAGGGGCGGCACGCTGCGGACGTCGAGCAGCGGCAGCGTCGCCGCCAGCACGGCGAACCGGATGGCGAGCGCGAACGTGACCGCCATGAGCGTGATGTCCAGTTCGAAGATCACCGGCGGCCCTACATGTTGGCGATGCGGTTGAACATCGCCTCGGTGAACGCGGTCATCTGCTGGATCGTCCACGGCAGCGTCACGATGAGCACAACGAACACGGCCAGGATCTTCGGCACGAACGTCATCGTCATCTCGTTGATCTGGGTGGCCGCCTGGAAGATGCTGATGACCAGGCCGACGATCATGCCGGCCAGCAGCATGGGGCCGGATACCAGCACCACCGTCTTCATCGCGTACTGCCCGATCTCGACGACACTCTCGGGGGTCACGGCAATTCCTCTCCGGCGACTACTGGAACGACTGGACGAGCGACTTGACGACCAGGAACCAGCCGTCCACCAGCACGAACAGGAGGATCTTGAAGGGCAGGCTGATGAGCACCGGCGGCAGCATCATCATGCCCATGGACATCAGGACCGAGGCCACGACCATGTCGATGATCAGGAACGGCAGGAACAGCACGAATCCCATCTGGAAGGCGGTCTTGAGTTCGCCGATGACGAACGACGGCACGACCACGAGCATCGGCAGTTCCTCCGGCGAACCCGGCACCGGCGTCTGCGTCAGGTCCAGGAAGAGGGCAATGTCCTTCTCCCGCACCTGCCGGAGCATGAACTCCTTGAGCGGGGCCTGCGCCTTCTCGAGGGCTTCGCGCTGGCCGATCTCCTCGTTGAGGAGCGGCTGTACGGCGTCCCGGTTGATGCGCGTGAAGGTCGGCGCCATGATCACCATCGTCAGGAACACCGCCAGGCCGACCAGGATCTGGTTGGCAGGGGCCTGGTTGGCCCCGATCGCCTGCCGCAGGAAACCAAGGACGATCACGATGCGCGTGAAGCTGGTCAGGAGCATCAGGATGGCCGGCGCCAAGGACAGCACCGTCATCAGGATGACGATCTTCAGCGCCGAACTCAGCGACTTGGGGCCATCGGAGCCTTCGAGCTTGAGCGTCAGCGTAGGCGATGCGGGCGCCGTGGTGTCCGCCGGGCGCACGGCGTCGACGGGCCGGGCCGCCTCCGCCGTCGGGACGAGTCCGCCCAGAAGTGCCGCGAGTACGGCCAGGGCGAACAGGCGGCGCGGTGTGGCCAGGGTGCCGCGGCGGCAGGCTGGGCAGGCATGGTGCGACAAGCGGATCCCCGTTTCGGGCCTGGTCCCGCCCCCGTGGCGGCGACTGCCGGGCGGGTACCGCAACGGCCGTGCCAGCGGCGAATGCGGCGCATGCCATGCAAGTCTCTTCCAATACACACGTTAAGAGCTTTACCGGCGGGTTCGGTTGCGGTGCGCCGTTGACGGCGGTACGCCGCCGCCGTCAGGCGGTCACAATCTGGCCAGGCGCTCTCAGGCGCCGGCTCGTGGCAGGCGGGCCCGGAGCGGACCCAGGTGCCGCAGCAGCGCGGCAGGTAGTCCCGGCGCGGACGCCTCGCCGGTGGCGGTCTCGGCGTGCTGGCGTCGGTATTCGTCCCACTGCTCCTGCCGCAGCAGGACCATCGCGTTGTCATGCCGGTAGACGTAGGACACCTGTTCGCCCAGACGCAGCACCTGCACTTCGCGGCGGGGCCCAAGGTGCCACACCGAGAGGATGCGGGCCTGCGGGACGCCGCCCCGCGGCGAACCGAACCGCGTCAGGAGCTTGAGGCAGAGGAAGAGCAGGCCGAAGACGACGGCCAGGCCGCCGATCATGCGCCACCAGGAACCGCCACCACCGAGCGCGGCGGGATCCAGGCTTCCGGGTTCGATGGCGGCGAGCAGCGACAGCGGCATCAGAGGACCCTCTTGAGCCGCTCGACGCGGTTCAGGAGCTTGGTGATGCGGACCGCGAAGTGGTCGTCGATGACCACGACCTCGCCGCTCGCCAGCAGGGCGCCGTTGACCATGATGTCGACAGGCTCGCTCGTCTGGCGCCCGAGCTCGACCACGGAACCTGAGGACAGGTTGAGGACGTCGCGGAACTTCAGCCGCGCGCGGCCGAGTTCCACCGAGATCTGCAGGTTGACGTCCAGCAGCAGATCGAGGTTGGCCGCGCCGACGATGTCCTCTCCGAGATCGGCAATCAGGGCCGTAGTGTCGTCGTCGCCGCTCACCGCCGCGCCACCGCGCCGGGACGTGTCCTCGCTGTTCATGCGCTGCTACTCCTTGTTGAGCTGCCGGGTCAGTTTCACGGCCCGCTTCTGGCCCAGGCGACCGGCCTCGCCGAGCCACGCGGTCTGGCCCTCGATGCGCACCCGCAAGGGCCCGTTCACGGCTTGTGGCAGGTGCAGGATGTCGCCGGGGACCAGCTTCATGACTTCCTCGAGGTTCATCTCCACCTCGCCCAGGACCACGACCAGTTCGCTGCTCGTCGAACGCACCATCTCGAGGATCTTGCGCCGATCATCGCGGAGCTCAGGGGCAGTGCGCATCTCGATGGCGTCGCGCGGGTCGAAGACGTCGCGCACCGGCCCGAACGCCGACTGCGGTATCGCGATCTGCACCGGACCCTCGACGGTGTCCAGCCGGAACTGGAACTTCAGGATGATCAGCGACTCGCCGTCGTTGATGCCGCTGAGGTAGTTGGCGTTGTTCTCCAGGGAGACGAAGGTGGGCTCCATCTTCACGAACTTCGTGGCCGAACGGCGCAGGAGGTCGAGGAAGCGCTCGATCAGTCCGGCGTTGATCCCCCGCTCGATCTCGGTGAACTCGCGTACCGCGTCCTCGGCGTCAGGCACCCCGCCCATCAACTTCTTCATGAAAACGAATCCCAGGCCCAGGTCGAGGTACACCAGCGCGTAACCCTTCAACGGCGCCAAGGTAACCTGCGATACGCAGGTCGGGTTTGGCAGTTCCGCCACGTAGTCGCCGAACGTACACTGCCGCAGGCCCTTGTACTCGATCTGCACGCTCATGCGGAGCAGGCTGGTGAAGTCGATGGACCCCATCTTCGCGAATCCGTCGGCAACCGCCTGCAGGTTGTGCTCGAACGTGCGCGAGATGTTGTGCGGGCGGTAGAAATCGTAGCGACGGGGACCGTTCTCGTCGGTGCCGTCCTCCGGACCGGCGCGCAGGACCTCCTCGAGATCCAGGCCACCGGCTCCGCCGACCGCACCGACCAGGTTTTCGGCCGCATCGATAGCCGCGTCCAGGCCGTGTTGGTCGTCGCTGCTTCTGCCGTTGCGCGCCATGCGGTTTGTCCGTGCCTTCCTACTGGACCACGAGATCGGAGAAGTAGACGTTCAGGAGAGCGCCCTCCGGCAACTTCTCCTCGGCGCGACGGTGGATCTCCTCGCGCAAGCGCTTCTTGCCGTCGGGCGTTCCGAGCATCGCCGCCGTCTTGTCCGACAATGCCATGATCACGGCGTCGCGCAGCTGCGGGCGACGGGCCTCGACCTCGGCCACGTAGGCGGCATCCGACATCTCCAGGCTGATCCCCAGGCGCAGGTAGCGCGGGCGCGCCGAATCGCCGGCCAGGGTGACGACGATCTCCTGCAGGTCGGCCAGGGTGGTCGCGCCGGCGCCCTCCGCACCGTGGCCGCCGCCCTCTTTCTTCTCTTCCTTCTTGTCGTGCTTGGCGTCCCCAGGGGCCTTGTCCCCGTGCGCCTCGGCGACCGCATGGCCGCCGGCATCGGCCGTGCCCACGCCGAGCTTCGGCACGATGAAGAACTGGGTCAGCCCGATGGCCACGGCCGCCTGCGCGATCACGATCACGCCCAGCACGATCGCCTTGTTCTCCAGCAGGTTGGGCTTAGCCTTGGCTTTGGGCGCCGCCTTTTCCTGATCGCCGTCCTTCTGCTTGTCCGCCATGTTCCAGGCTCCTTCCCCGTTCATTGGGGTCGTCAGCGAGCTCGTCATCCGAGCGGTCCGCAATCTGGCCGCAGCGGCAGGTTTTCGGGCACCGCCCGCGGGTCACCCGTCGGCAATGGCCCCGTGGCGGGGCCGCCGGCGCGGCAAGCGGCAGGCACGGGCCCGCGATTGAAATATCCGTGCCAGCCGGCCTGCCCCCGGCGGCGCGGTCTAGCCGCCGACCGGCGTCAACGTCGCGATGCCCGCCGGCGCGGCAGCCTGTGTCCGGGCGTGGTAGTCGACGGCGAGCCGCACCACCTCGTCCGGGGTCTCGCGCACCATCAGCTTGCGCCCGCTCGTCAGCGAGATGAGGGTCTCGGAGCCGCACCCGACCGACTCGATCAGCTCGGCGTTGACGATCAGGAGTTCGCCGTCGAGCCGGGTCAGCTTGATCATCCCTGCACTCCTTCCCGCGCCGCGTCGCCGCCGGGTCCGGGCGGACCGGGCGGCGCCGCGGCGGATCAGGCCCACCTAGCGGACCAGGTTCACCAGTTCCTGCATCACCTGGTCGGCAGTGGTCACGACGCGGCTGTTCGCCTGGAAGGCGCGCTGGGCCACGACCAGGTTCGTGAACTCGCGCGCCAAGTCGACATTCGACGTCTCGAGCGCCCCGGTGACCAGCGAGACGCCGTTGCCGCCGCCGGCGAAGATCTCGATCGCCTCGCCGGAATTGCCGCTCCGCCGGTAGGTGTTGTTGGCCTCACGCGTCAGGCCGTCGGCGTTGGAGAACGTCGCCAGGGCGATCTGGGCGATGGCCTGCGAGGTGTCGTTCGAGAAGACGCCGGTGATCAGGCCGCTCTGGTCGATGTTGAAGTCGACCAGCGTGCCGGTGCCGTAGCCGTCGGCCACGGACTTCAGCGTGCCGGTGCCCTCGAACTGCGTCAGGCCGTTGAGCGCGCCGATGTCGCCGTAGTTGATCGCCAGCGTGACGTTCGAGGCGCCTTCCTGGCCGGTGGCCTGGGGTTGGAAGCTCAGGCCGCTGCTACCGTCGTCGAACGTGAAGCTGCTGATGGCGCCCGATTCCGAGAACCGAGCCCGGCCGGAATCGCCGCCGAGGATGTCCTCGCCGCCCTCCATGTTCGCCGACCAGATCCACTCGTTCAGGCCCGGCACCTTCTCGAAGGTGAAGCTGACGGTGTGCTCGCCGCCCAGGGAGTCATAGACGGTGGTGGACATGGAGAAGGTCTTCTGGTCCTTGGCTTCCTGCGTCGGCGTGAAGTCGAACGCGCCCTCGAGGTCGCCGTTGAGCGCGCCCGACTGCGAGATGGAGATGTCGCCGATGGCGTTGGCCGTGCCAACCTCGCCACGGACCACGATGCGGCCCTGGGCGTCCAGCTCGACCGGCGTCGAGGTGACGCCCAGCCCGTACTGGATCTCCTGCATGAGGTCGGCCAGGGTCGTGGTGCCGTCGACCGGCACCGTGCGGCCGGCCGCCGTGTCGCCGCCGACCGAGCCACCGACCACCAGGTCCACCGGGCCGCCCGAGACGTTCAGGTTCAGCGTGGAGCCGTCGGCCCCGTAGAGGTCGACCAGCAGGTCCGTCTCGTCCGCGTACGACAGCGCGCGGTCCGAGGTGCCCGAGGCGCCGCCGGCGATCGTGCCGGCGAACGCGAAGAGCGAGCCGCCGGTCCCGATGTTGATCGCCAGGCCCTCGGCGTCGGTGGCGCCGGCGTTGGCTGCCGACAGCGAGCCGTCCGCGCCGATGGCAAGCGTGAGCTGCTGGCCGTCGGCAGCCAGGGCCGCGTTCAGGGCCGTGACCAGGTCCTGGTACGTCATGCCGGCGGTGACGGTGACGGCGGCGGCAGCGATCGGCGCGCCTCCGGTGAGGCCCGAGACGACGACCTCCTTGCCGACGCTCAGGCCCATACCCGTGCCGTTGGCGCGGCTCAGCGTGGTCAGCAGGTCCGCGCCGGCGGCCGCGGCCAGGAACGACGTGCTGCGCTGCACGGTCCCCTGCGCATCGCTGGCGGAGTCCAGGTTGCCCATCAGGCGCACGTTCGTCGACGGCTGGGCCGGCACGACCAGGGCGGGATCGATGAAGATGTCGTCCAGCGGGCCGGCGATGATGTTGCCGGTGGCGTCGGCCATGAGACCCTGCACCCGCAGGCCCGTGGTCGGGTTGACCATCTGGTTCTCGCTGTCCAGGCCGAACACCCCGGCCCGCGTGTAGACGCGGCTGGTGCCGTCGCTCAGCACGAAGAAGCCGGGCCCCTGGATGGCCAGGTCGGTCTTCTTGCCGGTCGTCTGGAAGTTGCCCTGGTTGAAGTTGGTGTCGATGCTGCCGACCTTCGTGCCCAGCCCGATCTGCTGCGGGTTGGTGCCGCCCAGGCCGCCGCTGACCGGCCGGCTGGCCGACTTCATGGTCTGCGTCAGCATCTCGTTGAACGTGACGCGGCCCGACTTGAAGCCGACGGTGTTGCTGTTGGCGATGTTGTTGCCGATGACGTCCAGGTTCGTCAGGTTGGCACCGAGGCCCGATACGCCGGAGTACAGAGACTTGAACATGGAACCCTCCCGGTTACCCGTTGCGCCCCCCGCTGGGGGCTGCCGCGTCAGCTGACCTTGTAGATCTCGGAAACGTAGAATTCCTCGCCGTTGACCATGACGATGGCCTGGTTGTCGCTGTAGCGCAGGCCGGACACGGCGCCCGTCATCAGGTTCGTGAACGCCACCGCATCGCCGTTGTTGTCCTTGACCTCGGCCGAGATCGTGTACTTCCCGTCGGCGGCGGCGACATCTTCATCCGTCAGGCCGTCCCAGGTGACCGTGTTGAGCCCCTTGGTCAGCGCCTGTTCGTACGTGCGGACGACCCGCCCGTTTTCGTCGGTGATCTTGATCGTGGCCCGCCCGTTGCCGGTGGCGGCGATCATGCTCTCGCTGGCGGATCCACCGCTCAGCGAGACGTCATTGCCGGCCACCGTCACGTTGCGGCCGACCAGGGCGAGCATGGCCGTGTTATTGATGGCCGTGCCGACGGCGACGTTGTCCTCGAGGGCGGCGGACATCGTCTCGAGCTGCTCGAGCATCGAGAACTGCGTGATCTGGCTCGTGAACTGGGCGTTGTCCATGGGGCTGGTGGGGTCCTGGTTCTTGATCTGCGCCACCAGCAGCGCCATGAAGTCCAGCTTGCTGACCTGCGAGTAGTCGCGGCTGGCCTGGCCCAGGATCGCGCCCGTCCCGTCGGTGATTCCGGCGATCGGCATGGTTCAACCTTCCTGGCCGAGATCGGCCCAGGCGCGCGCCCACGCGGCGCGCGCTTCGTCCCGTGCGGCGGAGCGACGCTCACGCCCGTCTTCGCGGCCCTCGCGGCGGCCGTCCTGGCGGCCGTCCTGCTTCTGGTCCTGCGGGCGGTCATCGGCGCGGTCCTGGCGGGAGGGCGCCCCCTCACGCAACTCGACGCGCACCTCCACGTGCTGGAAGCGGCCGCCACGTTCCGCGATCGCATCGGTCAGCTCGCGCGCTCCCGTTCGCAGGGCCTGGGCGGCTTCCGGCGACTCGGCGCGCAGGACGACGGTCAGCCGATCGTCCGCCGCGCTGAACTCCGCGTCGACCCGACCGAGGTTTTCCGGCTGCAGGCGGATGACCAGCTTCTGTTCCGCGGCCGGATCGAGCAGGCCGCGCGTCAACTGCTCGGCGACCTGCGCCCGGATCGAAACCGCGCGCGCGGGGCGATCGGCGTCGCCGGTGGCCGTCGCCAGCACCTCGGGGCCGACATCGGCGCCCGGAGCGGCCGTCAACGCCAGAGCGGCCAGCGCCCGTTCCATGGTCCCCAGCGCAGCGGGCGCGGGGCCGGGCGTCCTGGCGCCGGGGTCGCCCTGCTGGCTGTCGGCCCGTCCCGGATCCGCATCGGCCGCCAAGGCGGCCACCCGGGCGTAAGCCTGCACGGCCGTCTGCGGTGTCGTGGCCGGAACGATCGTCGGCGGCGGTGACGCCGTCGCGGCGGGCTCTGCCTCGCCGCTGGCGACCCCATCAACGGCGTCCGGGGCCGTCCGCTGGTCCTCGGACCCGTCGGCCGGATCCGCCACGGTGTCCTGCGGGTCCGTCGCGACCGCGGCCATCACCGGTTCGATCTCGATCTCGACGGCCGTCGGCGCCGTCGCGGACGCCTGGGTTTGGCCATTCTCGGCAGCGACAGGCTGATCGGGGGCTTCGGGCGCCGCGGCGGGAGACGGTGCCGCATTGCCGCTCGCCGCCGGCACCGCCTTGGGGTCGCGCGCGGTCGGGAGATCGGCCGGCTTGGTTGCCATCACGGCAGGTGCCGCCGGGGCCGGCAGCGCAGCGCCATCAGCCGGCGACGCAGGTGACGCCGGTGTCGCCCGTGTCGCCGGTATCGCGGCCTTGGCTCCTGGTGACACGACGGTCGCAGTTCCGGGAACGGCGGTCGGAGCCACGCCCGCTGATGCGTCGAGCGTGTCGAGGAGGTCCGTCGGAGCGGCAGCGGGCGCGGCACTCGCGTCCGTGGACCAAGCCTGCGGCGTCGTGAGCGCAGCCTGACCGGTAGCCGCGGCGGGCGTCACTACACCCGGCAACTGCGCGGCCGCGGCGACCGGTCGTGCCGACACGCCGCCGACCGTCGCGGTCACTGCTGCGAGCCCGCTGCCGTCCACGGGCAGCGAGACGACGGCAGGCAACGGCTCGCCCACCGGCGTGCTGCGTTCCGGCTGGAGTTTGTCGGGCTCGGGCACGGCCGCGGGGTCCGCCACGGCGGCCAGGACGCCGGCGAACGCGGAACCCGCCGCCTCGGCTTCCGCCACCCCGGCAAGCCGCCCGCCGCCGGGGCCGCCCGGACGAGCCACGGCTACGGTGGCGCTGGCGATGGTCGCGTCCATCAGCTGCTCCCCCGGAGGCTCATGCGCGTGCTGACCTGGGCTGCCAGGCCGGCGTCCATGTGCGCGAGGATCTTCGCTGCCGGGCGTTCCTTCATCCGGCCCATGATGTCCAGGATGATGTCGAGGTCCAGGGCGCTGATGATGGGAGCAGCCTGCGCCGGCTTCATCGCTTCGTACATCTTGGCCAGCTTGGCTGCCGATTGGTCCCGCTCCGTGGCATACGCCTGCTGTCGGGCCTCGAGCTGAGCGATCACCTGGAGCAGCTGGTCGCGCTCCTGAGCGAGAATGGTCTGCTGCGCGGCGGTCGCCTGTTGGAGCCCGGCCAGTTCCTCGCGTTCGCGCTGGATCCGGTCGCGCTCGACCGCCAGGTCGTGGAAGACGCGCTCGGTCCCTTCGTAGTCCGTGGCCACGAGCTCCGGTCCACTCTGGGCCGTTGCCGCCTGCTGGAGGCGGGTGCTCATGAGGACCACGCCGCCGAAGATCAGGGCAAAGGTCAGGGCGGAGATGATCAGCACGCTCTTCATACCGGATTCCCCTCAAGTTCCCGTCGGAGCTGCCGACGGCTACCCCGCCCTCGCAACACCCGTTCCCGTCCTTCCCCATCCCGACATCCGGGCCCAATCCGGGGATCGCGGCCCGTCCGCAGCTTCCGCCTGGTCCCTTCGGCCGCAGGCGGCGGCAACAGATGCCGCTCAGGCGGAAACCTTTGACCGGCGCAGGCGGTCAGCGCGCAGGCCGCCGATCTCGTCCAGCAGGCGGCCCTCCTGGCGACGCTGCTCGGCGTCCCATTGTCCGCGCTGCCGATCCTCGAGGTTCCGCAGCACCTCCACGGCCCGCCACGCGCTTGTCAGCAGGTCCCGCCTGCGCTCCGCTTCGAGGTGCGCCGCCTGGGTCACGAGCGTCGCCGCGCGGTGTTCGTCCTGCAGGCTCCGCAGGCGCAGAGCCTGCTCGGTCAGGTCCCGAACATCCAGTCGCGACCCCGGCGCCGGCGCCGCCGCCTGGACCAGGCGCCGGCAGGCGGCTGCCAGGCGCTCCTCGCGTTCCCGGCAGAGCTGGAGATCCCGCTCGGCGGCAGCCATCTCGCGCGTGCGCTGCTCCAGCGTCCGGCGCCTGACCTTCAGGACCTTTGCGAGTCGGAAGCGGAACGGCATGTCACGCCGCGCCCGGGTCGATGCCGGTCAATCGGCGCAGACCGGCCAAGCTCGATTCGACATCCGTGCTTTCGAGCACGTCCTGCCGGAGGAAGGCCGCGATCTCGCGTTCGCGCGCCAGCGCCTCATCGAGGACGGGATCCGCACCGGAAACGTAGGCACCGATATTGACGAGGTCCCGGTTCTCCTCCAGCGTGCTCAGCCACCGCAGGAGGCGCGCGCCGGCTTCCCGGTCGGCCGGGCCGACCACATCGCTGCGCAGGCGGCTGACGCTGCCCAGCACATCGACGGCCGGGTAGTGATGGCGCCGCGCCAGGTCCCGGCTCAGCATCACGTGGCCGTCGAGGATGGACCGCATCGCGTCGCCGACCGGGTCATGGATGTCGTCGCCTTCGATCAGGACCGTGAAGAAGGCCGTCATGGCGTTGATCTCGGACCAGCCGGCCCGTTCGCAGAGCCGCGGTAGCGCGGCGAACGTCGACGGCGGGTACCCCTTGGTGGTCGGCGGCTCGCCTGCCGCCAGTCCGATCTCGCGCAGGGCCATCGCGTAACGAGTCGCGGAGTCCATCATGAACAGGACCTCGCGGTCGCTTTCCCGAAACCGTTCGGCGATGGTCATGGCCGTGTCGGCCCCGCGGGCGCGCATGACGGCGCTCTCGTCGGAGGTGACCACGATGACCACGCTGCGCGCGAGACCCTCCGGGCCCAGATCGCGCTCGATGAATTCCCGCACCTCGCGGCCGCGCTCGCCGATCAGCGCCAGCACGTTGACATCCACCCTGGCCTGCCGGGCCAGCATGCCCATCAGCACCGACTTGCCGACGCCACTGCCCGCGAAGATGCCCATGCGCTGGCCGCGCGCCGTGGTGACCATGCTGTCGATCGACCGGATCCCGGTCGAGACCGGGTCGGTGACGCGGCGGCGGCGCATGGCGTTCGGCGGCGAGCCGCCCAGGCGGGCGCGCGGCAGCGTCGCCAGACCGGGTCCACCATCCAGCGGCCTGCCGAGCCCGTCCAGGACCCGACCCAGGAGGGCCTCGCCACAGGGCACGGTCAGGTGGCTGGACAGGATCGTGGCCCGGCAGCCCGGCGCGATGCCGCGAGACTCCTGGTACGGCATGACCAGCAGGCGATCCTCGCGAAAGCCCACCACCTCGCACAGGACGGGTTCCCGGTGGCGACCGGTCTCGATGCGGCAGAGCGAGCCGACCGGCGCGCCAAGGTCGGCGACCTCGATGATCATGCCGACCAGATTGGCCACGCGGCCCACGGCCCGGCCGGGGTCGGCCAGACGCAGGCGCTCCTCGAGATCGGCCCAGTCGAGGCTCATCGCTGTCCGGGCTCCTGTTCGGGGGCGGCCGCACCCCGCCGCGTGGTGATCGCTTCCTCGATGATCTCCGCCAGAACCTCCAGCTGGCCCCCCACGGTCAGATCCCATTCGCGCCCATCGGACCGCACACGGCAGTCGCCGTCCGCCAGGCGTCGGTCGTCGGCGACCACGTCGATGTTCAGTCGGGCGCGGAGATCGGCCTGGTCGGCCAGCCAGAGCGCGTCGCGGGGGCTCGCAGTAACCCGCAGCGGCGATGCGGACTGCTGCTTGTGGAGGATGGTCTCGAGCGCGCGCGCCAGCACCTCATGGTCCACGTTGACTGTGGCTCGCACGATCTTCTCGGCGATGCGGATCGCCAGGCGAGCGGCGCCTGCGGCGGCTTCCGCGAGGTCGGCGCGGACGGCCCCCTCCAGGTCGCGGGTCCATGCCGCCACGCTGTCCGCCGCCTCGCGCTTGGCGTCAGCCAGGCGCGTGGCATACTCGTCCTCCTGCTGCTTCTGGCGCGCCTCGTAGGCGCCGGCCACGTCCATCTCCGCCAGTTCGTAGAGGTCCGCACGTTCCTCGCGAGTGAGCGTCGCCAGGAGCGAGCGCGGATCGGTGTAGCCCGTTTCGCGCTGAAAGCCGAGGTCGGGGCCATCCTCGCCGTCCTTCGGTGCGGCAACCGGGCCTTCCAAACCCCGGAAGACCGCGCCCGAATCCGGCCCCTCGTCGCCCACTTCCGGCGCAAAGGCCTCAGGACACCATTTCTGCATCCTTGCCGCCCTTGCCGAGGGTGATGGTGCCGGCTTCCTCGAGGCTCCGGATCACCTCGACGACGCGCTGCTGTGCTTCCTGGACCTCGGAGAGCTTGACGGCGCCCATGAGCTCCATGTCCTCGCGGATGCCTTCCCCTGCCCGCTTGGACATGTTGCGGAAGACCTTGGTCCGGATCTCGTCGGTGGCGCCCTTGAGGGCCATCGTGAGTTCCTTGCCGTCGATCTCCTTGAGGATCTCCTGGATGTGCGCGTCGTTCATCAGGACAATGTCCTCGAACACGAACATCAGGTTGTTTACCTCGTTGGCCACCTCGTCGTCGATCTCGCGCATCTCGTCCAGGATCTCCTGCCAGACCTCGCGTTCGATCTCGTTGAGGATCTCGGCCACCTGCTTCCGCCCGCCGTATTTCGACTCCTTGGCCGCCACCTCGCCCTGGAGCTGCCCGGCCAGCACCTTCTCCACGGCCTTCAACGTCTCGGGGTGGGGCGCTTCCAGTACGGCCATGCGATGGGCGACGGTGCCCTGCATCTCCGCCGGCAGCAGCTGCAGGATCGGGCCGCTGCTGCGGGGGTCCATGTGGGCCAGGACCACGGCGATGGTCTGCGGATGCTCGTTCTTGAGGTAGTTGGCGATGGTCAGGGGGTCCACGGCCTTGAGGCTCTCGAAGTTGTTGATCTCGCTGTAGCTGGTGACCCGGCTCAGCAGCGATGTCGCCTTGTGCGTGCCGAAGCCGGCCTCGAGGATCTGCTTGGCCGTCTCCTCGCCGCCGAAAGCGATGCCGGAGATCTGGCTGCTCATCCGGATGAACTCGCTGAGGATCTTCCTCTTCTCGGCGTAGGTCACGTGACCGATCGAGGCGATCGTGTGCGTCAGCTCCTCCACCATCGACTCTGGCAGCTTGGCCATAACGCGACCGGCCACATCGGGGCCCAGGGACATCAGGAAGACCGCCGCCTTGCGCACCGACTGCTGCTTCACGTCAGTTGCCCACCGTTTCCCGGGTGTTGCCCGACAGGTCGATCTCCCGGATCCAGCTCTGGATGACTTCGGCCACGCGGTCCGGATTGTCGGCCGCGTAGTCGCGGATGTCGCCCATCACCTGGTCGTTGAGTTCGGGAATCCCGTCGAAGTGTTCCTGGTCCTCGGCTGCGGCCGGCGGCCCGCCACGCCCCGGCCCGCCGGCACGCCCGGCGGCGGTCGCCGCGACTGCGCCGGCCGGCGCGCCGCCGGCCACCAGGCGTCCGAGAGTCCGCCGCAGGCTGAGCGCCACGACCGCCAACAGCACGACCAGGAGGACCTTGCCGCCGTACTCGGTGACGACGCCCATCCAGTCGGTCAGCGGGCTCGCCCCGGTCGGCTCTTCCATCTGCCGGAACTGCATGTTGACGATCTCGATCTGGTCGCCACGCACCGGATTCAACCCGACTGCCGTCTGCACGACGCGGCGCAACTGCCCGATCTCGTCCTCGGTCAGGGGCTTGTAGGTCGGTTCACCCTTTCCGTCCGCCGCCGGCTCGTAGTGCCCGTCGACGAAAACGGACACCGACAGCGCGGCGATGTTGCCCGTCTGGCCGACGATGTGCTCCACGGTCCGGTTGATCTCGTAGTTGGTGGTGCTGTTCTCCGACGTTGCGCCCGTCGAGGGGTCGTTCTCCTCGTTCCGGACCTCGCTGCGGACCACGGTCGTCGCCGGATCGTAGATCTCGCGCTCGCGGGTCAGCTTCTCGAAGTTCAGGGTGGCATCGACGCGCACGATCGACCGACCGGGTCCGAGCACCTTGTCGAGCATCGACCCGGCCTTGTCGGTGAGATACTCCTCGACCTCTTTGCGCAGCCCGAGCTGGGTCTCGCCGCGGCCGGTTTCCTCGTCCGCCACGGCGGCCGAAAGGACCTTGCCCGTCTGGTCGATGACGGTGACGTTCTCCACCGCCAGGTCCTCCACGCTGCCGGCAACCAGGGCCTGGATGCCGGAAATCTGGCTCTCGTTGAGGCGACCGCCGCGACCCAGGCGCAGCACCACGCTGGCCGTCGCGCCCTGCTCGTTCTTCTTGAAGATCGAAGGTTGTGGCAGGACCAGGTGCACGCGCGCCGACTGGATCGCCGGGAAGCCCTCGATGGTCTTGGTCAGCTCGCCCTCGAGGGCGCGCTTGAAGTTGACGTTCTGGAGGAACTCGGTCAGTCCGTACTGCTTGCCATCGAAGATCTCGAAGCCGACCGGGCCGTTCGCGACAACGCCCTTGCCCGCCAGCTCGATGCGGAGGCGCGCGACCATGCTCTCCGGCACGAGGATCGTTCCGCCGCCGTTCCTGAGTTCGGTCGGGACGTCCTGCCTGGCCAGTTCCTCGAGCGCGGCCGCGGCGTCCTCCGGCGTCAGGTTCGAATAGAGGACCGCATTGTCCTCCTTCTGCAGCCAGAGGCTGAACACGGCCACGCTGATCACGCCGGCGACGGCGACCACGCCGAGAAGGGCCTTCTGGTTGAACGAAAGTTCACCAAGCCTGGCCCTAAGGTTGTCAGTCAGTTGCTTCAGTCCGTCCACGCGCTTACCTCGGCTCCGTCACGCTGGGGCGCCTATACCTGCGTCCGCATGATCTCCTGATACGCTTCCAGGAGCTTGTTGCGGACCTCGAGCAGCAACTCGAAGGCCAGTTGCGATTCGCGAGAGGCGATCAGGACGTCGTGCGTCTCGGTGACGCGGCCGCTGACCATCCCCTCGACCATGTCGTTGCTCACCTGCTGGAGGCTGTCGACCTTCTCCAGGGCGCGCAGGAACTGCTCCTGGAAGCCGCCGCCGGCTTCCGGCGGCGCCACCGGCACCGCCCCGTAGGCCGCCCGCGGATCGATCGATCCGAGGGCCTTGATCACGTCCACGGCCATGCCGGGCTCCTTCCGTCGGCTGCCCCTAGATCTTGAGGGCGTCGCTGAACATGTCCTTGGACGACTGGATGGCGCTGACGTTCGCCTCGTAGGCGCGGCTGGCCGTGATCATGTCCACCATCTCGGTGATGGGGTTCACGTTGGGCATCAGCACGTAGCCGCCCTCGTCCGCGTCGGGATGCCCGGGGTCGTAGACCACCCGGAATTCCGAGGCGTCCGGCGCCACGGTTACGTCGCTGGCGATGCCGCCGCCAGGGATCTCGGCGCGGCCGACCGTTTCCAGCATGTGTGCAGGATGCGTCCGGGCGAGTTGGCTCTCCTCCTCGCGGCCGAGCATCGTCTCGTGGGAACGGACCTTCTCCCCGAGGACCTCCTCGAACACCGCCCGCTGACGCCGGTAGGGCGTGCCCTCGGCCGTCTGCGTGGTCTCGGCGTTGGCCAGGTTGCGGGCCACGACATCCATCTTCAGGCGCTGTCCCCGCAGACCGGACGCGCTGACCCGGATGGCACCGAACAGTCCGTTGCTCATGGTCACCCCTTCCAGGCTACGACATGTGCCCGCGGATTGCGCCGCGGAGCGTGTTGTAGCGGCCGCTCAGCAGCCGTGTCGCCAGGCGGTAGCTCAGATCGTTGGTCGCCAGCATCGTCATCTCGGCGTCGATGTCGACGTTGTTGACGCCGTTGTCGAAGTCGGTTCCCGCGTCCACCACCTCTTCCCGCGCATCGGCCGGGCTGCCGGTGCCAATGGACAGGTGGTCCGGGTGCGTGGCGTAGCCCTGCAGGCGCATCTGCTCCGAGGAGAGCATCTCCTCGAAGCGGACCTTCTGCGCACGGAACCCGTTCGTCTCCACGTTGGCGACGTTCTGGACCGTCACCTCGTGGCGCCGCGCATAGACATCGAGCGCCTTCTTGAGCATGTCGATCTGCGGGCTGTCGAAGGCTCCGGTCCTGATCATCTCGTCACCCCGGGATCTCGACACCGAGATCGGTGTACAGGTTCAGCTTGTTGCGCAGGGTCCTCACGCTGATGCCGAGTTCCAGCGCGGCCTTGGTCCGGTTGCCGCGGGTCGTCCGCAGCTTGCGCAGGATCAGCTCCCGCTCCATGTCGCGGAGCGTGAGGTCCCCGCCCAGATCGCGGACCTTCTCCGTGGAGTCCATCTCCTCGGACAGGCCCAGGATCTCGCGATCCAGCTCCTCGCTCGTGCAGAGGATCACTGCGCGTTCGATCACGTTCTGCAGTTGACGTACGTTGCCGGGCCAGTCCAGCGAGACCAGGCAGCGCATCGCGGTCTCGCTGATCGGCAGCAGCGGCCGGCCGTTCTCGGCGCAGAAGACCTGGCAGAAGTGGCTTGCCAGGAGCGGAATGTCATCCTTGCGCAACCGCAGGGGGACGATCCGCAGCGGGATCACGTTCAGCCGGAAGTAGAGGTCCTCACGGAAGGTGCGCGCCTTGATCTCGTCCTTCAGGATCCGGTTCGTGGTCGCGATGATTCGCACGTCCGTCCGCGTGGCGTACTTCGCGCCCAGGCGCATGAACTCGCGCTCCTGCAGCACGCGCAGCAGTTTGGCCTGCATGGCGTACGGCATCTCGCTGATCTCGTCCAGCAGGAGCGTGCCGCCGTCGGCCAGCTCGAACTTGCCCTTGCGGGCCGAGACCGCGCCGGTGAAGGCTCCCCGCTCGTAGCCGAAGAGTTCAGACTCCAGGAGCGTCTCGGGGATCGCCGCGCAGTTGATGCGGATGAAAGGGCCGTCGCGGCGCGAACCGGAATCGTGGATCGCGCGGGCGACGACCTCCTTGCCGGTCCCGCTTTCGCCCTGGAGCAGGACGGTGCCGCGCGTGTCGGCGATCATGGCGATCTTCTCGCGCAGTTGAGCCATCTGCGGGTTGTTCCCGAGCAGGCCATGCGTATCCTGCCGGCTGCTGACGCTGGTGCGGAGCGTGCGGTTCTCGCTCCGCAACTGCTCGACCTCGAAGGCCCTGGTCACCGCGTGATCCAGCTGGTCGAGCCCGAAGGGCTTCGTCAGGTAGTCGACCGCCCCGCGGCGCGTCGCCTCGACCGCCTGCGGAATGGACCCGAACGCGGTCATCATGATCACAAGCGGTCGGTAGTCCAGTTGCGTGGCGATGTCCTCCAGGAGTTCCAGACCACCCCGGCCCGGCATCTGCACGTCCGACAGCACCAGGTCGAAGCGCTGCTTCTTCAGTTCGACCAGGGCGGTCGTGCCGCTGGTCGCGGTCCGGACGTTGAACCGGTTGCCCAGCGACGCCGAGAGGAAGTCCCTCATGGTCTGCTCGTCGTCCACCACCAGCAGGTTGCGCTTGTTGGCCATCTCCTTGCCTTTCCTCCCTGAATCCGGAATCACTCCGTTACCTCGGCCACTTCGAGGGTGGCCGTCGTTCCCGCGCCCGGCAGGCTGGACAGCGTCCAGGCCAAGCCGTACATCTCCAGCAGCGTCTGTACGCGGGTCAGCCCCACGCCGAGGTGGCCCTCCTTGGTCGTCACGAACGGGTCGCATGCCTGCGCGAGCAGATCGGCCCGGATGCCCGGTCCGTCGTCACGCAGCCGGAGTGCCAGGCGCCCGCCGGGTCCTCCGTTAGCGGTCACCTCGACGCGAACGGGGCCAGGCCCGCCGTCGGCGCCCTCGACCGCATTGAGCAGCAGTTCCGTCAGCACCAGGCAGAGGTCGCCCTTGGGCAGCAGCAGCGATGCTTGCGGTACCCGGCCGCACAGGATCTGCAGTCCCGGGCAGCGTCGTTCGCAGATGCGGAACACGTCGTCCAGCAACGCCGGCAGATCGACGCCACGGTCGGGATTCCCGCGCGGCGCCGTGAGGTCGTGCACCGAGCGGTAGATGGCCTCCATGCGCTCGACCTCGTGGATGATCTTCCGGGCCCAGCCCGCTGACTTGTCCGTGTCCTGGTCTGGCGACGCGATCAGGCCAGCATAGCCCTTGATCCCGCACAGGCTGTTGCTGGTCTTGTGCAGGTACGAGCGCAGCAGGCGCTCGGCCCCGGCGCCGGGAGCCGCCGTGGTGGCTTCCATGTGCACCGGCGCGCTCAAGACACACCCGTCGCGGCCAGGAGTTCGCGGTCGTTCTGCTCCTCGCAATGGATGATGCCCTCGATCAGTCCCCCCACGCGGTCGAGCGCCGCGCGCAGACGCGCCCGTCCGGCCGCCGACATCGTGCCACGGCGAGCCTCCCATTCGCGCTTCGTGGACGCTTCGCCCCGTTCGAGTCGGGCGACCAGCTCGAGACAACCCTTCTTCTGCTCCAGAAGGCGCCGGATCTCCCCGAACGGGGCTCCCTGGCGCACGGCTTCGCCCTGCCGACGCGACAACTCGAGCACGCGCGTATAGACGCGGGCCTCCTCGTCGTACAGGCTGAGCAGACGACCGAGCAGCTCGGCTTCGCCCGGCGCCGGCAGATCAGTGGCTGTAGTGCGCGGCAGCGCCATAGCGTTCCCCTTCGGTCAGGAGGCGGTCGAGGCGGGCGGCCATTTCCGCCATGGCGCACGCGTGGTCGGCCCAGGAGCCCTTGGTCTCGGCCTGGCAGATCTCCCGGTAGCCGGCCGCGGCTTCGCCGTACCGGTTACCGACGAAGGCCAGCCCGGCGGCCTGCAGCCGGCCCCAGTCGCGCACCGAAGGCACACCGCTGGCTGCCAGCTGCCGATAGCGGCGCTCGGCTTCGCGGAGATCGCCGCCCAGGAGGGTCAGGTCGGTCCAAGCGGTCAGGACCCAGCCGCGTTCGCGGGCGCTCAGCAGCTGTTCGCGGCCCCCCATCGTCAGCAACCGGTCCAGTTCCGCCAGGGCGTCGGCGCGACGTTCGAGCCAGGACAGCGAGTACGCGCGCCAGAACGTGATGCGGACGTCGTGCGCCAAGGCAGGCGTCGCCGCGCGGTCGACGAACCAGGTGAGCGTCGTCGCGTCGCGGCGTCCGAGCAGCCATCGCATCGCCAACACGAATTCCGCCTCGCGACCGGATAGGTCACCGGCCGCCATCGTGGCAGCGAGGGCGCGCCCGGCGGCGGCGGTGTCTCCGGCGCAGATGGCGGCCGCCAGTGCTTCCCGGCCGATCTCGCGACGGAAGTGCCCTTCCACATCGTGGGACGCGGCCGTCGCATACCATTCCATCGCAGGTTCGTATTCGCTGAGGTTCAGGTAGTTGCGGGCGTTGGCCAGGGCCAGCAGGGGTGAATCGGCCGTGGCGTGGCCGCCATCGTGGCCGACGGACCGCGCCGCGTCGCGCGTGCCAGGACCGTCGTCGTGACGCCGCGGTTCGTGGCCGCCGGCGGGTGCCCCGGCGCGCTCGCGCTGGGACACGGCCTTGGCAATGGCCAGGTGGCGGTACGGTTGCGCTGCATGGGGCGCTGCCGATGGCGCATCCTGGGGATACAGTTGCGGCCCCACGCCCGACGGCGCCTGCTCCAGCGCCTCGAACCAACGCGTCCAAGGGTCCAGGCTGTCGCTGGCCGCCGCAGTCCAGCTCCCGGGCTCGGGTCCGGAATCCACGGATCCCGGCACGGCGAAGGCCGGCCCGGGCGCCGTGGCCGCGGCCGGCTCCTGGTGGACCTCCGCATCGGCAACGGTCGGACCGGACCCGACAACGAGCGCGCAGAGGACCGCCAGGCCGGAGGCCGGGGCCGGGATCTTGAAGTGCCTGCTGCCCATGGTTTCCTTTTCCGGGTGGTGGCAGATTCGTCCCGTCTCCGGCAGCGAGCGCAAGCCGTGTGCCGGGAGGTCGAGGTCGGCAATTCCTGCAGATCGGCATCGCCGGAGCTGGCGTTGGTGTTGCGCCTGCAAACGCAAGAGACACTATGTCAATTGCTTGTGTAAGTCGCTTGAGACGGATTCTAGGGTCCGCGACCAGGACGGCGGGGCGAGCGGCAGGTGACCATCATGGCGAGGTGGAAAAGCGCGAACAGGGGCTGGCCAGTGTTCGGCCAGCCCCCGCACCGGCGCTCAGGCCTCGGCTTCGGCCGACTTGAGATCCGGGCCTTCATCCACTTCGCCGTATTGGCGGAGCTTCTCGCGCAGCGTCTGGCGGCTGATGCCCAGGATGCGCGCGGCCTTGGACTTGTTGTTCTCGGTCATCTCGAGCGTGTACAGGATCTGGGCGCGTTCGACCTCGGCCAGCGGTTGCAGGCCGCCAAGGCCGGCGGCGCCGATCAGGCGGCCGGCCGCACGCGGGTTGCGGCCCCCGACCACATGCGCAGGGAAATGCGATTCGTTCAGCTTCTCGGGCTCCTCGAGGATCATGATCCGCTTGAGCACGTTCTTGAGCTCGCGCACGTTACCCGGCCAGGGATAGCGCTGCAGCATCTCCAGCAGCCCGGCATCGATCGGCTCGGCGCGCAGGCCCATCTGCGTGTTGAACTCGCGCACGAAGCCGTTGACCAGGATCTCGAGGTCCTGCGGGCGCTCCCGCAGGGGCGGCACGTCGATCTCCACCACCTGCAGCCGGTAGTAGAGGTCGTTGCGGAAGGTGCCGTTCTCGATCGCCTCGCTCAGGCGCCGGTTGGTGGCGGCGACGATGCGGGCGCGGACGTCGTAGTCGTCCTTGCCTCCCACGCGCCGGCAACGACGGTTCTCGAGCACACGCAGCAGGCGGCTCTGCAGCAGGATCCCCATCTCACCGATCTCGTCCAGGAAGATGGTGCCGGCCCCGGCCAGTTCGAAGAGCCCCTCCTTGGCCGTCTTGGCGTCGGTGAAGGCGCCCTTCGCGTGCCCGAACAGCTCGCTCTCGAGCAGCGTCTCGGGCACGGCGGCGCAGTTGATCTCCATGAAGCGCTCGGTGCGCGCGCTGGTGACCTCGTGGATCGCCCGCGCGACGATCTCCTTGCCGGAACCGGATTCGCCGCCGATCAGGATCGAGGTGTCGTTGCCGCTGCGGCTCTGCCCCACCTTCTCGAGGACGCGCGCGACCTTCTCCAGCCCGGGGCATGCCTTGATCATCCGGAGGTACTGCCCGTCGGGCGCATGCGTCATCGTGGGCGGCGGAGCGGCGGGCGCGGTCTCTGCCGGCTGCTCGTGGGCGCCCTGCGGCTCGGCCGTGGCGCGCAACGCGGCGCGGACCTGCTTGCGCAGCATCGTGAGCTTGAACGGCTTCGGGATGAAATCGTACGCACCCAGGCGCATGGCGCTGACGGCGGTGTCGACGTCACCGTAGGCGGTCATCATGATCACCGGCGTCTGCTTCCCCTGGTTTCGCAACGCCTGGAGCACCTCCAGGCCGCTCACGCCGGGCAGCTTCAGGTCGGTGACCAGCAGATCGTAGGCCGTGGCATGGCAGCGTGCGAGCGCCTCCTCGCCTGATTCGGCCGCATCGGTCTCGTAGCCGTCGGCGGCCAGGGCCTCCAGCAGGGACGCGCGGATGGTGGCTTCGTCGTCGACGATCAGGATCCTGGGGTTCATGTGGCCTCCTCTTGCAACGGACGCGTCCCGGCGGTCGCGCCCGCCGGCAGGGTCAATCGGAACACGGTCTGGTCGCCGCGCCGGGCCGCGGCGATGCCGCCGCCATGCGCCGAGACGACCTTCCTGCACAGCGAGAGCCCAAGGCCCGTACCCGAGCTCTTGGTGGTGAAGAACGGTTGGAACAGCCGGGCGGCATCGCCGTCGCGGAAGCCCGGTCCGTCGTCGCGCACCTCGACGACGACTCCCGGACCCCGTCGATGCCCACCGGACCGCGGGTCTGGCAGATCGCAGCGCGCTTCCCGCGCCAGCGCCACCGTCACCCGCCCGCCGCGCGGCGCGGCGTCGACGCCGTTGAGCAGCAGGTTCAGCAGCACCTGCCCGAGCTGGCCACTATCGGCTTCCAGCCAGCACGCGGACGCTGCCGTCGATTCGCCCGGCGCTTCCAACGCCAGCGCGACGCCCGCCTCCCGCGCGTGGGGCCCGGCAAGCTCGAGCGCATCGCGGGCAATCTCCCACAGGTCGCACGGCGCCAGTGCCGGCTCGTACGGCCTCACGTAGTTGAGCATCCGCGTGATCGTGCCGTTGATGCGCTCCACTTCGCGCGTGATCACGTCGAGGTAGCGGCCGCGCGGGTCGCCGTCCGGCAACTGCGCCGCCAGCAGCTCGGCCTGGGCACTGAGGCCGGCCAACGGATTGCGGATCTCGTGCGCAAGCGTGGCAGACATCTCGACCAGGGCCTGCAGGCTCCCGGTCCGCAGGCGCTCGGCCTCCAGCCGCCGCGCCGGGCGCAGGTCCTCCGCCACGACCACCAGCCACTGCTCCCCCGGCTGGCGCCCCGGCATGAAGGAGGTCTGCAACTGCACGGGAATGCCCACGCCATCATCGCGGCGGATCTCGCCCTCCCCCTGCCAAGCGCCGTCGGGGGCACCGCGCAGGCGGGTCAGCGGCGGGCCGTCCGCCGCGGACAGCGCCAGGCGCGCGTCGAGGAAGAGCTCGGGCAGCCCGGCGGCGGCGGCCGGCAGCGCCGCCAGTGCGCGACCGCGTCCCACGCGGAACAGGGCATCGTCGGGCGACGTGTCCTCCACGGCCGTCCCGGTCAGCATCTCCTGGCCCGCACGGTTGCAGTACACCGTCTGGCCCAGCTCATCGGTGACCCAGATGGCGCTGCTGACGGTCTGGAGCACGCGCGCATTGAACGCGCCCACCTCCCGCACCCTGTCCGAATGCTGGGCTCCGGCGATCTCCTCGGCCAGGACCAGACGCACGGCCTGCAGGAACGGCAGGTATCTTCGCGACACCGCTTCGCGCGCCTCCGGGCTGACGAACAGCAGCAGCAGGTAGCCCAGCCGGACTTCCTGGTGCTCCAGCGGCAGCGCGATCAGCCTCTGCCCTGCCGCCCTCCCTGCCGTCTGGCCCGGCTCCAACCGGAAGATGCCCGGTGCCAGGATGCTCTCGGCGACCGCCGCGTCGACCTGGTCCTGGAGGTTGACCAGGACCTTGTCCCAGGAACCCTCGTTCCACTGCCAGGTCTGGCGCGGCGAGTAGGTGCCGCCGGCTGCCGCGCGCAGCACGAGGGCGGCGCCCCCGGCGCCGACGAACCCGGTCAGGCTGCGCAGGATCTCGCGCAGGACCTCGTCCCAGTTGCTGGCCGCGCTGAGCTCCCGCCCGAAGCGGTACAGCAGTGACAGTTCGGCCATCGCGTCGCTGAGCTGGCGATTGGCGGCCTCCAGGCTGTCGCGGGCCCGCAGCAGCTCGGCTGGGCTCTCCCCCGGCTCGCCCAGTTCCTGCCGCAGGCGGCGCAGCGTCTCTCGCGTGTGCCCGGAGGTTTCCAGAAGCAGGCGGCCATGGTCGCGACGCTGCAGCTGCTTCTCGGCGCGGATCAGCATGTTGACCCAATCCGCGCGCGACACCGGCACGGCCAGGGCGTCGAAGAGGCCGGCACGGAAGAACTCGACCAGTTGGGCCGCCGGCAGGTCGCCGTGCAGCAACACCGGCAGCAGCGGGGCCCGCAGGGCTCCCGCCCCGGCGAGCCAGTTGGTCAGGCGACCGCCGCCGTCGCTGCCCGCGAAAGCGTCCTGGTGGATGATGAGCAGGCGCGTCAGCCGGTGGTCGTCGGCAACCGCCGCGCGCAGGGCATCCAGGGCGGCATCGGGGTCGCGATGGACGTGCGCAGGTGGTCCGGCCGCATCCGCGCTGGCGGGCCACCCGGGGGGGCCCAACCAGAGCGCTGCCGCCGGCCAGGGCGCCGGAACATCGAATAGCCTGCCGTCGCTCATTGCAGCGCAGCCGTCCCGTTCGGGGTGTCGCGGTCCATCGCGCAGGTACTGTAAAATTATTTACCAGCCAAATCAACAGGAAAAGGGACCCCGATGCCGGGATCCCTCCTGAGCTGGAGCCGCCGTGCTGTCGTGGCGCCTAGAGACTGTCGAGGCTCTCGATCACGCTCCCGACGCGCTCGGCCACCGCTTGCCGAACCTCCGCCGACTGGTAGAAGCCCGTGGCCAGGCGCTCCCGTGCGGCCGCGACCTTTTCCGGTCGCACGTCGGGCACTTGCGCCAAGGCGGCGCGGCCGGCTTCCACTGCGGCTCTGAGATCCACCAGGCGATGGGCGGCATCGCTGATGTCCGCCTTGTCCGCGGGCTTCTTGGCAGGCTGGTTCGTCGAGTCGGGTGCGCCAAGGTGTGTCGACCCCCGCTCGGACCCGCGGAAGCGGTCCAACAGGCCCTGCCGGAGCAGGGGTGAACCGTTGATCTTGTCCATGGCCATTGCGAACCTGCCTGGTTGACCTGCCGTTGCGGGGCGCGCACCGCGCGGCCCGATCGTGTTGCTGCCGCGTGGGCCTTGCAAGCCGGGTGCCTGATGCCGGGATGAGGGCCGAAGCGGGGCTATCCGCGGCTGCTCAGAAGATATCGGCCGCTCCCGCTTCAACTTGAGAGGACAGCGCGGCCAAACGCGGATCCTCCGGAAACAGGGTACCGAAGCGCACGAGCACTTCGCGGGCTTGCTCGCGGTCGCCGGCCAGCCAGAGGGCCCGGACGAGTTCCGGCCACCCGTCCGCCAGATCGGGCCGCGTGGTGACCGCGCGCCGGCAGGCCACGGCCGCGTCGGCAAACCGCCCTTGATCCAGGGCGAGGCGACCCAACAGCCGCCAGGCATCCGCGGCAATCGGGCCGTCTGGCGCTTCCGCGACCAGGTGCTCCAGGAGACGGACTGCCAACGCCTGCTCACGCCGGCCCGCCAGATGAGCGGCCATCTCATAGCGGGCGCGGGGATCCGTCGGTGCTTCCCGCAGCTTCAGGCGCAGGAGCGCCGCGTTGCGCACCTGGCGGGCTGCACGTGCCCCCGCCTCGCCACGATGGCCGTGGTGGTGGACCGGGGTGTCGAGACAGACCAGGGGCAAGCCGAGGGCCAGGAGCGCCGGCTCGATGGTCTCGTGGATGCGACCGCGATAGCGCGCGCTCGGCAGGAGCGGGAACAGCCGAACCTGGTGGGCAACGACGTAGCCGGAGGCGCCACGGGCATCCACGGAAACGGCGGGAGCGACGGGACGCCAGCCTGGCAACTGCGGGTCATCGACGTAGTTCCACTGCGGAAACAGGTAGCCGCCCGGCGCGGCAGTCGCCGCGAGATCGCGCAAGAACGGTTGATCGGCCGCTGCGATATGCTCGTCCCCGTCCAGGACCAGGGCCCAGCGTCCAGAGCAGAGGGCCAGCACGGCGTTGCGCGCGGCGCTGAAGTCGTCGCACCACCGGAACCGCTCGACGCGTGCCCCGAGTGCGGCGGCCACGTCCGCCGAGTTGTCGGTCGAACCGGTGTCCAGCACGACGGCTTCGTCGCACAGGCCGCGGTGTCCGTCCAGCAGTTGCGGCAGGCGCGCTGCCTCGTTGCGTACGATCACGGCCAGGCTGACCAGCGGCGGCATCGTCACGCTCCACCCCCGGAACCGCCGGCGGACCGCTCTGCCAACAGGCGCGACAGTCGTTCGTCCAGGGCCGCGATCTCGGGCCAACGCGGACACGCTGCCGTCAGACGTGCCGCCAAGGCACGCGCTTCGACCAGCCGCCCGGAGCGCGCCAGCGCCAGCAGCTCCTCGCGGTCCAGAAGGGGCTCATCGTCGCCACAGACGGCGCGCGCGCGGGCAAGTGTCGCGAAGACGTCCCGCCACCTCTCGCCCGCCGCCTGTACCCTGGTCAGTTCGACCCAAGGGAAGAGAAAGGCCGGGTCATCGCAGGTGGCCGCCACCAGGAGCATCTCGGCTTCGGCAGGGCGGGCCTGCTCGCGCCGCAGTCTCGCCAGGAGATAGCGACCCCGGGCCACCGGACGCACGATGCCCGGGAGCGCGGCGAGCCCTTCCAGGAGCGGTTCCGCCTGGTCGGCGCGGCCGGACTCCAGGAGCAAGGTCGCCTGCTCCAGCAGCGCCGCGGGGTCGTCCGGATCCTCGGCCAGCTTCAGCGCCGTCAGGCGTTCGTACGTCGTCAGCCGGCGCGCCGCAACGGCAGGTGGTCCGACGTAGCCGAAGTGGTGCACGGCGACCGGCGACGTGTGTAGGGGCAGACCAGACTCCTCGCAGTCCGGGAGAACGGTCTCATGGATGCGGCCCCGGAAACGCACTGTGGCCAGGCGCGGGAAGAGCCCCACGCGCCGCGAGACGAAGTACCCGGTCTGCCCCTCTTCCTCCTGCGGATACTGGCCACGCACCGGTCGCCATTCGAGGTGCGACCGGTCGGTGCAGTAGTTGCGCACGTCCATGAGCCAGGCGCAGGGCGGCCCCGCGGCCATCGCCCGCACGCCGGGGAAGTCCGAGGCGGCGATGCGCTCGTCCGCGTCCAGCAGCAGTAGGCGTTCGCCCTTGGCCGCGGCCAGCGCGACGTTGCGCGCCGCCGCGAAGTCGTCTCGCCAGGGATGGGTGACCACATGTGCGCCGGCAGCGCGCGCCAGTGCCGGCGTGCCGTCGCGGGATCCGGTGTCCACGACGACAGCCTCGTCCCAGAGGCCTGCATGATGCGCCAGGAAGCCGGGCAGCGCCAACGCCTCGTCGCGCACGATCATGACCAGCGACAGCTGCGTTGTCATGCCGAATCCAACCCCCACACCGCGAGCGTCACCGGGCCGGGCTGCAGACGTCCGCGCTCGTCCAACCCGCCCAACCACGCGCGCGCATCGGACCCGGGCACCGGTGCCGTCCGACCGGCTGCAGCAACCACCGCTCCCAGACGTTCGGCGTGCACCACGGCCCAGCAGCCGGCGTCCTGCGCGACCGGGCGCCCACCCCGGGCCCCGAGTTCGGCCACCAGCAACTCGCCGCCCGCCGGTACGAACACCACTTCGGCCAGGTCCGACGTCCGCGCCGCGGCCAGCAGGCCGAGGACCAAGTCGATCGGTCCATTCCATTCCGCGACGTAGCGGGGGAAATCCGCGCCCTTGCCGCAGAAGACGGCCGCCGCTGGCCGCCCATCGACGATCGCGACCAGACCGCGCGTGCCCGGCATCGCGTAGAGGACAGCGGCATCGCCGGGTTCGCGCAGCATGCGCCATGGATGCAACGCATGGAGATCCGCCACGGCCTCCGCGTCCGTCGGGACGTACGTTCGCACGGAAGCCGACGCCGGCAGCGGCGGCAGATCGATGCCCGCGAGCGCCACGTGCCATTCCCAGCCGGCGGGGACGAAGCCCCGACCGGCATATATTTCCGGCCGATCGGTCCACAGTGCCGCCAGGGGCACGCCAACCTGCCGCAGGCGCGCCAGCGCGGCCTCCTGCAACCGGCCGCTGAGGCCCGCCCCGCGGCAGTCTGGGCGCGTGACCACACTGCCGACCATGCCCACGGCCACGGCCCCGCAACTGGTTGCGAACCGGCGGACTAGGACCGCGAGCCCCGCGGCAAGGCGACCCTGAGCGTCCCACGCCCCCAGTTGCCATGGCAGGTTGTCGGCCCCGAGCGCGAGCGGGAAGTCGTCCTCCGCGCGCGTCGTGGCACCCTCTGGCCTGATCTCTGCATTGACCAGCGCAAGGTAATCGGCATGCTGCGCGGCGGTCAGACCGGCGATCTCCATGGCGGCTCCCGGAAACGGGTCCTGCGGGACGACTCCGGTGCAGACTACGGTCACGCCGAACCGACGGGCAAGCGGCTTTTGGCCGGGGCGTCCCTTCCGGACGCCGAAGGAACAGGACCGGCGTGACCGGGTGGCAATCCCCTGCGGGGGATCCGGGGACGCGGGTCGAATGGACAGGCCACCGGGCTGGTCACGGAGGAAGAAGGCATGGGACTCAGAGTCAACACGAACGTCGCGTCGCTGAACGCTCAGCGGCACCTGTATGACACGACGGCGCGGTTCCAGAAATCGATGGAACGCCTCAGTTCCGGCCTGCGGATCAACCGCTCAGGCGACGACGCAGCCGGACTGGCGATCAGCGAGAGCCTGAAGTCGGACATCCGCGCGCTGCAGCAGGCCTCGCGCAACGCCGCCGACGGCATCTCACTGGTGCAAACGGCGGAAGGCTCGCTGGACGAAGTCAACAGCATCCTGCTGCGCCTGCGCGAACTGGCCGAGCAGGCGGCGACCGAGACGCTTGGCGAGGACGAGCGCACGTTCCTCAACAACGAGTTCCAGGCCCTGCTCGACGAGATCGACCGCATCAGCCTGACAGCCGAGTTCAACGGCATCAAGCTGCTCGATGGCACCGCGCAGTCGCTCGAGGTGCAGGTCGGCATCGGCACCGACGCGTCCACCAGCGCCGTCACCATCGACCTCAACCAGCCGATGAGTTCGTCTGCGCTCGACTTGACGTTCGGCACGCTGGTCATTACCGGGACCAACGGCAACGACGCACGCGCCGCCATCGGCCTGATCACCAGGGCGACGGGCCGCGTCAGCTCGATGCGCGCGAACTTCGGCGCGGCCCAGAACCGCTTCGAGACCTCGATCCGCAACATCGGCATGACGGCGGAGAACCTCGCCGCCGCCAACAGCCGCATCCGTGACGTCGACGTGGCGCTGGAGACCTCGACCATGACCAGCCTGCAGATCCTGCAGCAGGCCGGCGTGTCGATCCTGGCGCAGGCCAACATGACCTCGCAGCTGGCGCTCAACCTGTTGCAGGGCTAGCCGGCAGGCGCCCGCGGGCGCCACCTGCCATGGCCAAGGCGGCCGTCCGCGATACGCGGGCGGCCGCTTCGTTTTTCTTCAAGATCGCCCTCAAGCCCCCCGCGCCGCCGACGATACCCCTCGTGTCACGCGAAGATGGCCCCCTGGCGAAAGGATTCGCCTGGCGCGCCCGGAGCGGGACGGACATCCGACGCTCCGCGCCGGCAAATACGAACCCAGCGTTTTCAAGGAGGAAAACCATGGGCATCCGGATCAACACGAACGTCTCGTCGATCAACACCCGCCGCCACCTTTCCAACTCGACCAACGCCTTCAACAAGTCGATGGAGAAGCTGAGCTCCGGCCTGCGCATCAACCGCGCGGGCGACGACGCGGCCGGCCTGGCCATCAGCGAGAACCTGAAGTCGGACATCCGCGCCCTGAACCAGGCCGCCCGGAACGCCGCCGACGGCATCTCGCTGATCCAGACCGCGGAAGGTTCGCTGGACGAAGTGTCCAACATCCTGCTGCGCATGAAGGAACTGGCCGAGCAGTCGCTCAACGGCACGCTGTCGGACACCGACCGCGGCTACCTCAACGCCGAATACACTGCGCTGAGGCAGGAGATCGGCCGCATCAGCGACGGCGTGGACTTCAACGGCGTCAAGCTGCTGGACGGCTCGGGCGGCACGCTGCAGATCCAGGTCGGCATCGGCACCACCGGCAGCGACAGCGTGGCGATCGAGTTGGGCGACGACCTGGACGCCGCCGGCCTGGGCCTCGGCTCGGAGGTCGATTCCAGCACCAACGCCTCGTCGGCGATGGACGAGATCGATGACGCGATCTCCACGGTCGTGAGCGCCCGCGGCGGTTTTGGCGCGGTGCAGAACCGGCTGGAGAGCTCGATCCGCAACATCAACATGATGTCCGAGAACCTCTCGGCCGCCAACAGCCGCATCCGCGACGTCGACGTCGCCTACGAGACATCGAACATGACCTCGAACCAGATCCTGCAGCAGGCCGGCGTGGCCATGTTGGCCCAGGCCAACATGACCACCGGCTTGGCGATGAGCCTGCTCGGCGCCTAGGCCACTCCGCGGGCCGGCGTCGCCTCGGCGCTGCCGTCCCGCACGTGACCGACGTGCCGGTGACGATACGGTCCGGCGGCAGGTAGGCCGGGCCGGTTACGGAAGGCGGGCAAGGACGCCCGCCGGCCAACTCAAGGAGGAAGAACGATGGGTATCCGCATCAACACGAACGTCTCTTCGATCAACACGCGCCGTCACCTGTCCAACTCGACCAACATGTTCAACAAGTCGATGGAGAAGCTGAGCTCGGGTCTGCGCATCAACCGCGCCGGTGACGACGCGGCCGGCCTGGCCATCAGCGAGAACCTGAAGTCGGACATCCGGGCCCTGAACCAGGCCGCCCGGAACGCCGCCGACGGCATCTCGCTGATCCAGACCGCGGAAGGTTCGCTGGACGAGGTCAGCAACATCCTGCTGCGCATGAAGGAACTGGCCGAGCAGTCGCTCAACGGCACGCTGTCGGACACCGACCGCGGCTACCTGAACGCGGAATTCGGCGCGCTCAAGAGCGAAATCCTGCGCATCAGCGACGGCGTGGATTTCAACGGCGTCAAGCTGCTGGACGGCACCGGCGGCACCGTGGACATCCAGGTCGGCATCGGCACCAGCGCCAGCGACAGCGTCGAGGTGGACCTGGGTGAAGACCTGGACGCCGTCGGCCTGGGCCTGGCGGCCACGATCGACACCGCCACGGGCGCCGGCTCGGCGATGGACGAGATCGATGACGCGATCTCGACGGTCGTCAGCGCCCGCGGCGACTTCGGCGCGGTGCAGAACCGGCTGGAGAGCTCGATCCGCAACATCAACATGACGTCCGAGAACCTCTCGGCCGCCAACAGCCGGATCCGCGACGTGGACGTGGCCAACGAGACCTCCTCGTTGACGTCGTACCAGATCCTGCAGCAGGCGGGCGTGGCCATGCTGGCCCAGGCCAACATGACCACCGGTCTGGCGATGAACCTGCTCGGCTAATCCGGGTAGCGGGCCGGCGATCGCGCCGGCCAGGGAACGGGGCGCCCTCAGGCGCCCCGTTTCCGTTCCTGGCCGCCCCGTCACCCTGCCCTTTTCCTTCACATCATAAAAACATATCTAAAGTCAAACGACGGGCGTGCCGATACGGGAATGTCGGCCGCCAGATCCCGGCGCCGTATGGAAAGGAGCCTCTCAGTCCACGATCAGTGAATCCGGGCCGCGGGCCCGGCTGAGGGCAAGGAAGTCCCGCTCGCATTTCATGGAGGAATGTCATGGGAATCCGCATCAATACCAACGTCAGCTCCCTGAACACCCAGCGCCACCTCTCGCGCAGTTCGACCGAATTCCAGAAGTCGATGGAGAAGCTGAGCTCGGGCCTGCGCATCAACCGCGCCGGTGACGACGCGGCCGGCCTGGCCATCAGCGAGAACCTGAAGTCGGACATCCGGGCCCTGGACCAGGCCTCCCGGAACGCCGCCGACGGCATCTCGCTGATCCAGACCGCGGAAGGTTCGCTGGACGAGGTCAGCAACATCCTGCTGCGCATGAAGGAACTGGCCGAGCAGTCGCTCAACGGCACGCTGTCGGACACCGACCGCGGCTACCTGAACGCGGAATTCAGCGCGCTCAAGAGCGAAATCGGCCGGATCAGCGACGGCGTGGACTTCAACGGCGTCAAGCTGCTGGACGGCAGCGGCGGCACCGTGGACATCCAGGTCGGCATCGGCACCAGCTCCAGCGACAGCGTCGAGGTGGACCTGAGCGACGATCTGGACGCTACGGCCCTGGGCCTGGCGGCCACGATCGACAGCGCGACGGGCGCCGGCACGGCCATGGGCGAGATCGACGATGCGATCGCGACCGTGACCAGCGCGCGTTCGGACTTCGGCGCGGTGCAGAACCGGCTGGAGAGCTCGATCCGCAACATCAACATGACGTCGGAGAACCTGGCGGCCGCCAACAGCCGCATCCGCGACGTGGACATCGCGGCCGAGACCTCGAAGATGACCAGCTACCAGATCCTGCAGCAGGCGGGCGTCTCGATGCTGGCCCAGGCCAACATGAGCAGCAGCCTGGCGATGGCCCTGCTCGGCTAGTCGGCAAGGGGGGGGGTCCCGCCCCGGCGGGACCCCCGCTCCGCCGGCAGCCCGCGGCTGAAGGAGGGTGCCATGGGCACGATCCAGCACATCCAGGAGGGACTCGCCCCCCGTCCGGGCGCCCGCGGCGGCGCCCCGGCCCGCGACCCGGCGCCCGCCGCGCCGGAACCCGTCACCGTGCAGGAGGCGGCCGCGCCGATCATCGACCCGGACGCGGCCCGTGAGTTCGCCCGGCAGGTCCAGCAGGAGCTCGACCGGATGGCGCCAGCCACCCACGAGATCGCCTTCCGGCGCGACGAATCCACCAACGGCTTCGTCATCGAGGTCCGCAATCCGGACGGTTCGGTGGTCCGTCAGTACCCCCCGGAAAAACTGCTAAACCTGCGCCGCAGACTGGACGAAATGTCCGGCATGGTCATCGACGAGATGACCTGACGGAGCGCAGGCGGGTCGACGGATCGACAAGCTGTCTGAAACCGGGGAGCCGATCATGTCGTCTGTCTCGTTCTCCGGCCTGGCCACCGGGCTGGATACCGGTTCCATCATCTCCCAGCTGGTGGAACTCAAGCGCGCCCCCATCTACCGCCTGCAGAAGGACAAGAAGTCCTACCAGGACCAGATCAGCGCCCTCGGCACGCTGAAGTCCAAGCTGCTGGCCGTGCAGACGGCCGCACGCAAGCTCGACACGGCCAGCGAGTTCTCTTCCGCCAAGGCATCTTCCAGCGTCGCCGACAACCTGACCGCGACGGCTTCCGGCACCGCCGCGCCCGGCCAGTACGACATCGTGGTCAAGACCCTCGCGACGGCCCAGAAGCTCCAGTCGCAGGGCTACGCCAGCCGGCTCGACAACGTCGGGTCCGGCACCTTGTCGATCACGGTCGACGGCGAGACCAAATCCCTGGAGCTGGTCGGCGTCACGACCCTCGAGGGCCTGGCCGGGCTGATCAACGACAACTTCGAGGGCGTCTCCGCCTCGGTGCTCAACACCGGGACCGGGACCGAGCCCTACCGCCTGGTCGTCAACGGCTCGGCCGCCGGCACCGCCAACGCATTCACGCTCGACCTGTCGGGTCTCTCGGGCGGGGTGACCCCTTCGATGACGACCCACACCCCCGCGGCCGACGCCACCCTGACCGTCGACAACATCGAGGTGGTGGCCACCAGCAACACGCCCACCGACATCATCAGCGGGCTGACGCTCAACCTCCTGGCGTCCGACACGTCCAAGCACATCACGGTGACCGTCGAACGCGACACCGCCGGTATCGCCGGAAAGGTCAAGGGCCTGGTCGACGCCTACAACGACCTCCAGTCCTACCTGGACAAGCAGACCGGCGTCGACGGGACGCTGCGGGGCAACGCCGCCGCGCGCTCGGTCGAGAGCCGCATGACGGGACTCATGGGCTCGGCGCTGCAGGGCGGCCTGGGTGACGTCACGACGATGGTCCAGATGGGCATCAAGCGCGGCGAGGACGGCGCGCTCACGTTCGACGAGACCAAGTTCGGGGAGCTGCTGTCCGGCCAGTTCGGCGGCGTCCGCGACTTCTTCATCAACCGCGAAGGCAACATCGGCAAGGCCTACCTGCTGGACCAGGCCATCAAGGACATGACCAGCAGCACCGAGGGCCTGTTCAAGATCTCGACCGACTCGCTGAACCAGCGGATCAAGTACACCGACGGCAGCATCGAGCGCTACGAGCGCAGCATCGATTCCTACCAGACGACCCTGCAGCGTCGCTTCACCGCCATGGAACAGATGGTGTCGCAGCTCCAGTCGCAGGGCAACTACCTCAGCGGAATCGTGTACCAGTCGTAACCGGGGGAAGGCGGACCACATGTACGGCAATCAGGGTGTGCGGCGGTACCGGGAGACGGACCTGGGGACGATGTCCCGTGAGAAGATGGTCGTCCTGCTGTACGAGAAGATGATCAGCGATCTCGAGGAGGCCCTGCGCGCCCTCGAGACCGGCCAGCGTTCGGCCTTCACTCAGAAGGTCAACCACTCGCAGCGTATCGTCACCGAACTGCGAGGCGCGCTGGACCACCACGCGGGTGGCGACATCGCACGCAATCTCGAGGCCATCTACGACTTCCTGTTCCGCGAGCACCTCAGCCTGCTGGTGGAGCGCGAGCCGCGGCGGGCCCGGACCTGCATCGACGTCCTGCGCCCCCTGCTGGAAGCCTGGCGGCAGATCCCCAACGGCACTGGCGAGGCCGCCGCACGGGAACGCGCGCGCGCGAGCGCTGGCCCGGAACCTGCTCCCGGCCGGACGGGCGGCGACGGCATGCAGGCCGCGGCGCCACGGCCGGCCGCTCCCGAGGCGGCACCCGGCCGAACGGGTGTCCTCTCGGTCTCGGCGTGAGATGATGCTGGACGAAGCGATCCGTCAGAACGAAGAGCTGGTGACCGCCTTGGCGGCCGCGCTGGCCGCGGGTGACGACGAGGCCGGTGCGGCCCTCGTGGCCCGCCGGCAGGCCGCCCTGGCCACCCTGGCCGAGGCGCTGCGGGCCGCCGGTCCGGCCGGCCGGGAAGCCCGGCTCGACCGCCTCGAAGCGCTGGTGACGGCCGATCGCGACCTGCGCGCGCTGGCGGGCACGGCCCTGGCGCGAGCCGGCGAGGCCTTCCGGGCCCAGGTCGGCACCGTCGGGCGAAACCCCGCGAACGACGGCCAGCCGCAGACGGCGTGCCTCGATCGCCGGGCCTGACCAGGCCCGCTTCCGCCCTCCCCCAACGAAGAAACTCCCCGCAAGGGGAGTTTCCGCTGTCAGGACTGGCGCGCCGGCCTATGGCTTATCGCCGTCGACCTTGCGTGCCTTCCGGCGCATCGCCTCGAGATCGACCTTCTCGGACGCCGCAGCGCCGAGAGTCGTGCTCTTGATCTCCTCGTAGATCTCGTGACGGTGCACCGGGATGCTGCGCGGCGCGTCGATCCCGATCTGGACCTGGTCGCCGCGGATGTCGACGATCATGATGGCGATATCGTCGCCGATCATGATCTTCTCGTTGCGCTTGCGGCTGAGGATGAGCACGGGACCTCCCTGTCCTGTTTGAGCCGGATCCGTCCGGAAACCCCGGCTCAGGCCCCGACAACCTCGTTTGCCCCGGCGGTCATCCGCAGGGCGCCCGAACCGGTCGGCACCGTCTGGGCCGCATTGTCCGGGGTCTTTCCGGTTACGGCAAGCTCAAATTTGCAGTAGTCGATCTCCTGGCGCAGACTCCAGCGGGGGTCGTCCAGGGTCAGCTGCAGGCCCAGACGCGTGTCCGTGTCGATCACCAGCGGCGCCATCAGGTTGCCCGTGACCAGGACCCCGCCGGGGTGGATCGTCGTGATGACCAGGACCGTCAGCGCGCCGGGCTCCTCGTTCCGGAGGCGCCGGCAGGCGCTGGCCGGAAGGTCGAACTCGTAGTTGTCCTGGAACAGCCAGGCATGGCTGACCGGCACGCCGAAGTCCGCCCTGTCCAGCGACTGCAGCCACCGCATGGGGACATCATCCCCCATCTCCAGGAGCAGCCAGTTGCGCAGGTGGGGCATGCCGACCAGGCCGTCCGGCAGGTGGATGACGTCCTGCTGCTGGTAGTCCAGCTCCCCGAACCGCACGGTCGTGAACTTCGGCATCTCAGGCTCCTTCGCGATGGCGGCCCGCCGGGCCGCATCCGGTTAGCGCAGGTACTGCATCAGGTTCGTCTGGTAGAGCTTGCTGGCCACCAGCAGGCTCGCTTGGTACGTCGTCTCGGCCCGGTTGAGATCCGCGGCCACCTTCGCCACGTCGATGTCCTGCTCCAGCGAGAGGTTGCCGCGCAGCCGCTCGTCCCGCTGCCGCAGCACCTCCTCGGACCAGTCGAGGCTGTTCTGGCGCCCGCCGGTCTTCATCAGCAGGCGCTGGATCATGTCCTCCAGCGCCGAGATCTCGTTCGTCGCGCCGCGGATGGCTGCCTTGTCGCCGGACACCAGGGCGGCGCGCAGGTCCTCCAGCATGCCGAACAGCCGTACCGGCCCGCCCTGGCCGTTGATGCCCAGGGCCGTGGCCGAGTCGGCCGCGTCGCCGTTCGCCAGATGGAACACGTCGGTGCTCCCTCCGATCACGACCAGCGACGACTCGCGGATCTGGACCTCCATGCCGGGCACCGTCGCCGCGAACGCGGCCTGGATATCGCCCAGCGTGACGGCGGCGCTCAGATCGATGTGGTAGGTCGTTCCCTGCCAGGTCACATCGACGGTCCCCAGGGGCAGCCTGCCGTCCAGCGTCGCGATGTCGGCCAAGGGCGTGCCGCTGCCGGCCGCCGGGCGCACATCCCGACCGGTCAGGTAGCCGCCGGCGGCGGTCGCGTTGATGCCGAGCGAGGCGGCGGTCCCGCCCCCGGCCGCTTCGCCGATGAAGAGCGGCCCGGTGCCGCTGAAAGCCAGCGCCGTGCCCTCGGGGTTCAGGGAGGCGGTGACCGCACCGCCGGTCCCGGTCGTGATCAGGCCGATGACATCGCCGACGGTCGTCGCGGTGCTCAAGTCCACCTGCCAGAGGTTCCCGTCACCGTCGCTCAGGGTGATGGCACCGCGCTGCCAGCCCTGGCCCAGGTTGAGGTCCGTCAACGGTGTCGCCACCTGCAGGCGGGGAGCCAGGTCGACGCGCCCACCGAGGCTCGAACTGCGGGAGCCGATGAACGCATCGCCCGGCAGGTTCACCGCCAGCGTCGTGTTCGGCCCGGTGCGGGACTGGATTTCGCCCGAGTCGCCCTGGTAGAGCACGGTATTGCCGCTGCGGACGAAGGGCGGCGTGAACACCTCGCGGCCGGAGAAGATGTAGTTCCCCTCCACGTTGGCATTGAGAATGTCCATCATCTGGTCCATGAGCCCGTCGATCTCGATCACGGCGGCATCGTTCGCCGAAAGGGCCGAGGACTCGCGCAGGGCCAGCGCCCGCACTTCCGCCAGCGTGGAACTGACGCTCTGCAGGGCCGTGTCGGTGGCATCGACGATGCTGCGGTTCCGGCTGACGTTCGCCAGGTACTCGTCGTTGTTGGCGATCAGCGCCTTGTAGCGCTGGATCGTGCCGATGGCGCGGGGGTCGTCCGCGAAGCTGTTGATCCGCCGCATCGACCCGGCCATCCGCTGCTGCTCGAGCAGGTTGCCGAGGCCGCGGTTGAGGTCGCCCAGGAGGATCGACGCCATGTAGCTGTCGGTGATGCGGATGCTCATCGCACTTCGCCTCCTAGACCATGCTCATCAGCGTGTCGTACATCTCCTGCACCGTGGTGACGACTTTCGCCGCGGCGACGTAGGCGTTCTGGTAGCGCACCATCGAGGCGCCCTCCTCGTCGAGACTGACCCCGGCCACGCTGGCCAGCTTCGACTCGAGCGAGGCCACCACCGCCTGCTGGTTCTCCACCATGAACTCGAAGGTGCTTCGGTTGCTGGCCAGGTCCGTCAGCAGCGCCCGGTAGACGTCGTTGACGGTGCGGGCGTCGCCGGACCCGCTGCTGAGGTTGCCCAGGTTCGCGATGGCCAGCGCCAGTTCGTTGTCGCCGGGCGCCGTCGTGCGTCCGGTTGCGATGTGCGCCGGGCTGGCCAACAGTTCGGGGTTCACGGCGATCGTGTGCAGGTTGTCGCCCGTGAAGAACGCCAGTCCGCTGCTGGTCGGCGTCCGGCCCTGCGTATGCAGCGCGTTCACATCGTCGATCAGCTTCTTCGCCACCGCGTCGAGCTGTTCGCGCACGCCGGCCACGTGCACGTCGCGGCTGGTCAGCAGCCCCTCCAGGCGGCCCGTCGAGAGGGTCACCGCGTGCTTCTCGCCGTTGGTGACCACCATCATGCGGTAGCCGTCGCCGGTCTGCTCGTAGCGGGCCTCGAACAGGGTCACGCTGTCGCGGGCGACCATCGTGCGACCGGCCAGGATGATGTCCTTCGTGCCGTCCTCGCGCTCGTGGACCGCGACCTCGGCGATCTCCGAGACCTTCGTGATCAGGTAGTCCCTCTGGTCGCGCAGGTCGTTGGCCGTGCTGCCGCCCGTCTCGGCGGACATGATCTGGCGGTTGAGGTCGGCCACCTGCGTCAGCAGGCGGTTGAGGTTGCCGATCTCCAGCTGGATGCTCGATTCGATGTTGGCCTCGAGGGCGGTCAGGCTCTGGTCGATCGCGTGCATGTCGTCGACGAGGGCTTTCGCGGAAACGACCACGTTCTCCTTCATGCTGGGCGTGATCGTCATCTGCGAGAGCGAATTCCAGGCGCCGAAGAAGCGGGACAGCGCGTCACCCAGGTGGTCGTTGTCCACCGAACCGAGGATCGATTCCACCTCGCTCAGGGTCGCATCGACCGAGGCGAACGACTGCCCGCGCGCCGTCTGCGCGCGCAGGTTGTTCAGGATGAACTCGTCCTGGATCCTCCGCACGCCGACCACCTCGACCCCGCGCCCGATGGCGCCGACGGCGGACATGTCCGGCCGGCGCGCGGCGAACAGCACGTCCTGGCGGCTGTAGCCGGGCGTGTTCGCGTTGGCGATGTTGTGGCCGGTGGTGGCCAGCCCGGCCTGCGCCGCAAACAGCGCCGACAGGCTTGTGTCCATGATCGAGTTCAGGCCGGGCATCGTTTGTCTCCTATGCCTGCCGGACGAGCACGCCGCCCGGTCCCAGGTCGCTCTGCCGGGCGTCGCCGCGGTAGCAGCCGCTCGGATCGGCCAGCACGCAGCGTTTGAAGATCTCGGCTTCCTCGTGCGCCAGTTCGAGGCAGAACTCGGCCAGCTGGCGGTTCAGCGCGTTCTGGCGGGCCAGCGACCCGGCCGTCTGGCGGATCCCGCGCAACAGGGCGTCGATCTCGGACCGATGGGCCGCGCCGGCGTAGTCCAGGAGGTCCCCGACGCGCCCGGGCGGGACGGAGACGCCCAGCTTCTGCCCCAGCGTCGCCACCAGGCGCTCCCGCGCCAGGCGGGCGTGGTCGGCGGCCGGGATCCAGCGCCCCCAGTCGCGGGCGTTGGCGGCCAGGCGGTCGACATCTTGCCGCTTCATGTACGAATTCTGCCGCCAGGCCAGCCGCAGCAAGCGGCGGTAGTGGGCCAGTTCCTGGCCGAGGAGGTCGGCCAGTCGGCGCGCCTCGTCCGGTTGCAGCAGGTTCGACTCGTTGCGCATGGTCCAGCGACCTCGGGGCTCGGGGATGGCGGTTGGCGTCACGGTCCGGTCTTATCCAGATCCGTGCCAGCACGCAGTCGCGCGTAGCGGTCCATCACGCGGGACACGTAGTTCCGGGTCTCCACAAAGGCCGGGATCCGCTGGCCGGCCTTGTCCACGTTGCCGGGTCCGGCGTTGTAGGCCGCCAGGGCCAGGTCCAGCCGCCCGTCGTACCGCTCCAGCTGGTCGGCCAGGTACCGCGAGCCGCCCCGGAGGTTCGCGGCCGGATCGGTGGCGTTGATCACGCCCAGATCGGCCGCCGTCCCCGGCATCAGCTGCATCAGTCCGCGCGCGCCGGCCCGGGAACGGGCGGACGGGTTGCCGCCGGACTCCTCCATGACCACGGCCAGGACCAGGCGCGGATCCAGCCCGGCAGCGCGGGAGGCCGCCTCGATCTGTGGGCCGAACCGGCGGACGGTGTCCGCCTCGGCGGCATGCAGCGGCGCCGCGGTCAGGCTGCGGTCCACCGGCAGCAGCGCCGGGCGGGACGGGCGCGTGTCGCGTTCGCCCTTCGCGGCTTCGGGCCTCTCGGCCCCGTCCCTCGCGGCCTCGCTGCTCCCGGTTCCAGCTTTCACGGGGGCCTCGGGCCGGGGATCCGCCAGGCGGGGCACCGATTGGGCAATGGGCGAGAGTGAGGGGACGACCGGCAGTTCCCCGAGGTCCTGGACCCGGGGCGCCGCCTCCAGGCGCGGCAGCGCGCTGGCCCGGTAGCGGGCGGCTGCCAGCGAGGCCGGCAGCGGCGCCGGCCCCGGCCGCGCGGGCCCGACGGCGGCCGGTGGCGCCAGGTCCCCGTCAGCCTCGTCGGCGGCGAACTGGTCGGCGAACTGCTGCTCCAGGAGCCGCGCGATGCCCAGCCCCTCCCCGGTGCCGGCCAGGGCGCGGGCCAGTTCCGTGTCGTGCAGCTGCCGGTAGACCTGCGTGGCGCCGCCACTGCCCATCAGTCCGCTCTCGGGCACCGTCGAGCGCATCGACTGCACCAGGATGTTGAGGAAGACGCCCTCGAACTCACGCGCCACGCGGGCGAGGTCCTGGCGGTCGTGGTCCTTCGGCGCGGCAGCCAGTGCGCGCAGGCGCGCCTGCTCTCCGGTCGCCTGGGCCGGCGCCACCGCCAGATCCACTCGCGTCGGTCCCGTCACGGCCACGGCTACATGATGACCAGGTCCGCCTGCAGCGACCCGGCCTGCTTGAGCGCCTCAAGGATGGCGATGATGTCGCGCGGCGTGGCGCCGATCTCGTTCAGCACGCCGACCACGTCCGCCACCGTCCCGGTGTCCGGCACATGCAGGACACGCGCCTCGTTCTCCGTCGTGTCGGCCCGCACATCTGGCGTGACCACCGTTTTTCCTCCCTGGCTGAACGCCTGTGGCTGCGAGACGTCGTAGACCGTGCTGACGACGACCTTCAGCGTGCCGTGGGCGACCGCCGCCTCCTTGAGCTTCACGTTCTTGCCGACGATGATGGTGCCCGTGCGCTCGTTCAGGACGACGCGCGCCGGGGCGTCGGTCGTCGTCGCCAGCTGGCCCATGGCGGCCACGAACGTCACCGGGTCGCCGCCGAACGCGGTCGGGATCGCGACCTCGATGCGCTGCGAATCGCGCGCCAGGGCGGTGCCCGCTCCGAACTCGCTGTTGATGGAGCCGGCCACGGCCGCGGCCGTCGCGAAGTCGGGCATGTGCAGCAGCCAGGCCAGGCGCCCGGCCTGCTGCCAGGTGCCCCCGAACGGCACACGCACGGTTCCCCCGTTGCTGATGATGCCGGCCTGCGCGTGGTTCTTGCGCACGCTGTTGCCCGAGCCGGCATTCACGTTGAAGCCGCCCAGCGAGATGCTGCCCTGCGCCACCACGCGCGCCACGCCGTCCATCGACTTCAGCGGCGTCATGACCAGGATGCCGCCCTCGAGGCTGCTGGCGTCGTTCAGCGAACTGACCTTGACGTCGACGCGCGCGCCCGCGCTCAGGTTCGGGTCCAGTTCCGTGGTGATCATGACCTCGGCCACGTTCTTCGCCTTGAGGTCAGCCGGCGCGACGGTCACGTCCAGGCGCTCCAGCAGCGTGGCCAGGGAGTTGGAGGTCCCGCCCGCCTTCGGGCTGTCGCCGGTCCCGTTGAGGCCGATCACCAGGCCGTAGCCCACCAGCGGCTCCGGGCTGGTCCCCTCGAGGATGGCCAGGTCCTTGATGCGGGACTCCTCCGGACCGAGCGCCAGCGCCGCCTGGGACGCGAGCAGCAGTGTCGCGCCGACAACGACGAGGCGCTGCAATCCCGGATGTGCCATGAGCCTCGCCATGTCGTCCTCCTAGAAGAGCCAGTTCAGGATGCGGGTGACCACGCCCGGCTGGGCCGAGTCCGTCACCAGGCCGGAGCCGTTGTAGGCGATCTGCGCGTCGGAGATGTAGGTGCTCATGATCGTGTTGTCCGGAGCGATGTCGCGCGCCCGGCAGATGCCGGTGATCTCGATCAGCTGCTTCTCACCGTTGATGTTGACCATGCGGGCCCCCGCCAGGCGGAAGTCGCCGTTGTGCAGCACCTCGGTGATGCGGGCGGTGATCTCGGCCTGCAGGCTGCCGCTGCGCTGGGTGTCCCCGTTCCCCTGGTACTTGTTCTCGCTGGAGACATCCCAGGGCCGGATGAAGTCCAGGAAGCCCAGCCCGGGCCCGCCGCTGTGCTCGCTCTTGTTGTCGGCCTTGGTCTTGGCCCCGGCGTTGGCGGCGGCCTGCTCGGTGATCAGGATCGTGACCAGGTCGCCCACGCGGTGGGCCTTGAGGTTGCTGACCAGCGAGACGCCGGTCTCCAGGTCGATCAGCGGGCGCCGGCCCGGCGTTGCGGTAGCTGGGCCGACGATCGCCGCGGTGGCCACCGCCAGCACGAGCAAGGTGAGCAGGCTGCGGGCGTTCGCACGCGTCATGATCAGCGCCTCCATTCGACCAGGCCCGGCCCCGCGACGCGCGCGTTGACCAGGCGACCGGTCAGTTCGTTGCGGACGGGAATCGTCTGACCCAGGCTGCCGGCCTGGCGCGCCAGTGCGCGGACGCTCACCGCGACCGAGCCGCGCTGGACGCGCAGCTCGACGGTATCGCCCGCCAGCACGACCGGGGTCGGCTTCAGGTCGGCCGCGCGCAGGGGTTCGCCCGCGCGCAGGTCGCGGGCCGCACTCTGCCCCGCAAGCTGGTCCCGGGCGGACACGAGCCCCGGCGGGACCGTCGACAGGTCGGTCCAGCGCCATTCGAACTGCCCCTCGTCAAGTCCGTTGCCGCGGTCGATCGCCGCGCGCGCCACCGCCACTTCGCCGTGCGCGTGCACGACGACGGTGGCCGGCAGGATGCGCCTCTGCCACCCGTCGGTCAGCACCAGCCGGACCTGCAAGCGACCGGCCGGCAGCGGTTCGCTTCGCTCGCACGCCAGGTTCCAGGCGCCGTTCACCGCGAGGCCTTCCCCGGGCAGGGTCACTTCGCACGAGACGGGGGGCGCGCCGGGCGCCGCCGGCGGCAGCAGCGCCGCCACCACCATCTCGGCCTCCGCCTGCAGGACCCCCGGGTCCAGCGAACGCCCGCCGAAGCGCACGACGCAGCGCGCGGCGCCTGCGAGCCGGACGTCGTCCGCCAGCGACAGCGCCACCAGGCGGCGCAGGACTCCCTGGCGCGTCACCAGGGCCGTCGACGCGCCGGGGCTGGCTTCGGCCACCAGCACGCTGGCAGCTTCGGTCGGCACCGGTTCGAGCACGAGGTCGCCCAGGCGCACGACGGCCGTCGCCACGGTCACGGAATCCGGCAGCACGACCGTCCAGCCCCACGCCGCCGAGGCCGGCAGCACGAGGGTCAGCAGGAACGCCAGCCGGATCCGGTGCTTCATCGCTACCTCTTGAGGTGGTTGATGATCTGCAGCATCTCGTCGGCCATCGTGATGGTCTTCGAGTTCAGCTCGTAGGCGCGCTGCGCCGTGATCATGTTCACCAGTTCGTCCACCGTCTCGACGTTGCTCATCTCCAGGTAGCCGGCCGACGTGGCGCCCATGCCTTCGAGGCCGGGCTGTCCCAGGATCGGCTGCCCGCTGGCGGGCGACTGGCCGAAGATGTTGCCGCCCAGGGCGGCCAGACCGGCGGCGTTCGGGAACCTGGCCAGCTCGAGCTGGCCGATCTCCTGGACGTTGGCGTCGTCGCCCTGCACCATCGCGCTGATGATGCCGTCGCGGGACACCGCCACTTCCAGCGCATCCTCGGGGATCACGAGCGCCGGCTCGAGCCGGTAGCCCTCCGCGGTCACGACGTTGCGATCGGCATCGAGCTTGAAGCTGCCGTCGCGCGTGTACTTGATCGTGCCGTCCGGCATGCGCAGCTGGAAGAAGCCGTCGCCCTCGATCATCACGTCCAGCGGGTTGCCGGTGGCGACGATGGTGCCCTGGTCGAAGTTCTTGTTGGTGGCGACGAGCTTGACGCCGTGCCCCACCTCGACCCGCACAGGCGTGGCCCGCCCCTCGGCGTTGACCAGGCCCCCGGGCATCACCTTCTCGTAGAGGAGGTCCTGGAATTCCGTGTGGCTGCGCTTGTAGCCGGTCGTGTTCACGTTCGCCAGGTTGTTGGCGATCGTGTCGATGTTCAATTGCTGGGCCTTCATGCCGGAAGCCGCCGTGCCCATCGCCCTGATCATGCCGCATCACCTTCCGGTTCGCCGAACCCCGCCTAGGCGGAGGTTCTCGGCAGGTTGTTGACCGACTTGTTCAGCAGCTCGTCCTCGGCCTGCAGGACCTTGCTCTGGATCTCGAAGGCGCGTTGCGCCTCGATCATCGCCACCAGCGTGTCCACGGGATTGACATTGCTGCCTTCGATGTGCCCCTGTGCCAGGATCGTGTCCTCGATCGGAACCGGTTGCGCGGCCATATCCTCGGGCGCCTTCAGCAAGGCATCGCCGGCGTGCTCCAGGCGGGTCGGATCCGCGAAGTCCACCAGCTTGAGACGGCCGACCGCCTGGCCGTCCACGGTCACGGTGCCGTCGGCCGCGATCGTGAACTCGTCGCCCTCCAGGGTGAGCGCCCCACCGTCACCAGCCACCGGCTTGCCGTCGGGCGTGGTCAGTCTGCGTTCGGCGTCCAGCAGGAACGAGCCGTTTCGCGTGTAGCGCGGACCGTCGGCGGTCTGGATCTCGAAGAAGCCGCGGCCCATGATCGCCACGTCCGTGTCGCGTCCGGACGGCTTGATCGGTCCCGGGCGCGCGTCGAGCGCATGGGTCAGGTCGGCGCGCGTGGCCCGGGTCCAGCGCGGCTCCGTGGCACCTCCGGCGGCCGCCCGGCCAGTGGCGGCCGCACCGCCGGCCGCCGTCGCCCCGGGCGTCGTCTCAGCGGGCAGCGCGGCGCCGGGCCCCGTGCCGGGTTCGGCCAGGCGCGTGATGACCTGCCGGAATCCGCTTGCCGAGGCGTTGGCCAGGTTGTTGGCCAGGGCATCGATGCGGACCTGTTCGAGCTGCATGGCTCGCGACGCGGTGTTGAGACTGCGGATCACGGACGCTCCTTCGCCAAGGCGGAGTGATTCCCGCCGAATCCGCAAGCAGCGTGCCCTCTGTCAGCACCGCGCCCGACAGGCGACCCGGCAAGAGATTCCCCCGGTCGCGCCGCGCCGGAATGCCGGCTCCGGCGACCCGACGGCGGTGCGCGCGCCGCAACCGGCAGGATCTGCCGGCCAGGCAGGTGGCAGCCCTTCGTGGCGAAGACGCGCCGGCCGCCCGGTGCGGCGGCCGACCTGGACGCAGAAGGTGCAGCGGGTGGCTGATTAGTGGACGGGGGCCGGCAGGTTGGCAGGGCACGGCTCCAGGGGCGCGACAGCGCCGTCCGCGTTGCCCTTGGTCACCGGGTCCGTGCCGACGGCCAGCGGCAGGGTGAAGGCAAAGGCCGAGCCGTGCCCAGGTTCGCTCGTGACCTGGACTGCCCCGCCATGGCTCTCGACCAGCTTCTTGACGATGACGACGCCGAGCCCGACGCCCTTGATGCGCCGCTGGGCCGAGCCGCGGGTGTACGGCTGGAACAGCACGCGCAGTTCGTCCTCGCTCATCCCGATGCCGCCGTCGCGGATCTCAACCTTGGCCCAGCCGTCAGCGGCACCCAGCGAGAGGCGGATCCAGCCACCCTCGACGTTGTACTTGATCGCGTTCGAGAGGAGGTTGCGCAGGATCTGCGTGACGCGCAGCGAGTCCGCGTGCACGAGCACCGTCTGCGACGGCATCTCCATCTCGATGGCGATGTCCGAGCTCTCGGCCATCGGCGTCAGATCGTCGACCACGCTGGCCATCAGCTCGCCGAGATTCATGTCGTCGCACTTCAGGTTGACGAACCCGGCGTCGATCTTGTTGATGTCCAGGAAGTCGTTCAAGAGCGAGGTCATCTCGCCGATCTTGCGGTTGACCGACTCGAGGAACTCGGTCTGGGTCGGGTTGATCGTTCCGGTCTTGCCGCTGGCCATCAGCGAGACGTAGCCCTGGATCACCGACATCGGCGAGCGCAGGTCATGGGCGATCATCGAATGGAAGTCCGCCTTCATCTGCTCCGCCTCGACCTCGCGCGTGATATCGCTGAAGATGTAGGCTAGTGCCGTGTTGTCCTCACCCAGGTGGATCCGCGCGGTTCGACACTTGAGGTGCGTCGTCTGCCCATCCAACTGGATGCGCAGGCGCACGTCCTCGTGCGTTCCGGCCTGCAGGCGCACGATCGTGTCCGGGCCCACTTCGAGCGTGAGGAGGATCTCCGTCATCGTCTTGAACTGGGTCACCTCACGCGGCATCCGCAGCAGGCTCAGGAAGACCTGGCTGGCCAGCAGCAGGCGGTCGTCGCCGTCGCAGATCGCCACGGGCTCGTGCAGGAAGCGGAAGATCTGGTTCAGCTTGTCGCTCTCACGGCGCAAGCTGTCCTGGAGATCCTTGATGCGCAGGAAGGCGTTGATCTTCGAATACAGCTCCTCGCCCGAGATGCCCTTGGCGATGAAATCGTCGGCGCCCATGTCCAGGCCGCGGATCTTCTCCTCGGTCTGCGATTCCGAACTGATCATGAGGATGGGGATGCCACTGGTGTCCTGGTGCCGGCGCAGGATGCGGCTCACATCGAAGCCGTGCATCCCGGGCATCTCCTTGTCCAGGAGGATGAGGTCCGGGAGATGTTCCATGGCCATGCGGGCGCCGACGGCTCCATCCCCGGCCGCGAGCACGCGGTAGCCCTTGCGCTCGAGCAGGCGCTTGAGATAGAGGCACGTCGGCGGGGAATCGTCCACGACCAGGATCAGGCGCTCGGAAGGCTCGGACATCGACGGTACCCACCGGGTTCGGGGCGATTGGGCGTGCCTGTGGGCGCACCCCTTCCTTGCCCTCATCGGCCCGGTTCTGCGCGTCTTGAGCCCGAATGCGGCCCGGAAACGACGAACAACCGTCCTGCCAGACGGTTGCGGGCGCGGGGCACCGGCCGGTTCGTCCGGCGGAAGGTCGTTCTCAGTCGTCTTCGGTGATCAGCAGCGCGATGTGACGCTCGAGATTCGCCATGCCCTCGGGGCTGATACTGGTGAAGAACACCGCAACTTCATAGTCCGTGCAACCGGGCGTTTCGACCTCCGGCGTCACCCGCACGATCAGGCCCTCGCACGGCACGGTCGCGGTCCCCGTCTCCGCGGTACCTTCGGACGGCACGGCGACCTCGATCTCCATGGCCAGGCGGGTCATCGGCGGGATGAAATGGTCCGATCGGAAGTAGATGCCCGAAGAACTGATATTGATCGTCTGCAGGGTCGCCGGGCGCGGCTCCGCACCGGGGACCCTGACCTCGAGATTGAGGCTGGCGTTGACGCGCTGCGCACGCCGCCGTTCCCAGGACTGTCCGCTCATCGCGGGGCTCCCTCCGCGCTACAGGTCCGCCCACCGGGGCGCGGGCGCCAGCCGGCGGCGTCCGAGGATCCGGGATCCGGACGCCAGCCGGCGGCGGCCTACCTCTTCTTGTGACGGTTCTTCCGCAACCGCTTCTTGCGTTTGTGCGTCGCGATCTTCTTCCGCTTCCGCTTGCGTCCGTTAGGCATCGTCTTCCCACCTTTCAACGGTCAGGGCCGGACCGCGCCTGCGCAGCGGCGGCATTCAAGAACGCGCGCGGGCAGACGGACACTGGTCCGCCCCTCCCGCGACCGGATGTGCGTGCCCAAGATAGGGCCTGCGGACGCCGCAGACAAACGGAAGTTCGCATGCGCCGACGCGATCGCCCCGGCCGCACGGACGTCAGTCCGGTCCGTTGAGGCGGTCCTTCAGTTCATTCGAGGCCTTGAAATAGGGAACCCGCTTGGCCGGCACGTCCACCGCATCACCGGTGCGCGGATTGCGAGCCAGGCGGGAACGCCGGCTCTTGACTTTGAAGCTGCCGAATCCCCGCAACTCCACCTTGTCGCCGCCAGCCAGCGCGTTGCCGATGTTCTCCATGATCAGGTTGACGACCGTCACGGTGTCCCGGCGGTTCATCCCGGTGGCGCCGGTGATGAGATCGACCAATTCGGCTTTCGTCATGCGAGCGAACCTCTTGCTGCTTCGCCTTGATGCTGCGCGTCCGATCCATTGCGTAGTTCTTTTGCCGATCGGCGGTTACAAGCATGAATGTTAACAGGTCACAAAAAGGTTGCCAACAAGAAAATGTCCCCCGCGGACTGCCGTGTGCTGACCTCTGGGATCCACAAAGTTGTTGTGGATACTGGGCCAGCAAGCGCGAGCAGCGCAGAGAACATTTGCTCGCGTCATTGCAACCGGCGTGCCTACAGGCGTGGCTTGAACCACGCTTGACGTTTGAAATCAATAAACTCAAGTAAAGCATTGTTACATATATAATTACAACATCGTCTGTCCGGACGCATGCAGACAGTCCCCGCCCTCATGAGGCTTCACGGGATCGCATTCGGCCCGATGCCGGGGCAATGGGCCGGGCAGCCTGCCGCAGCGCTCAGGCCCGGGACAGGATGTCGAAAAGCTCCGCGTGCGCGGGCAGGAACCGACAGCCGCGACGCCCGACGACCACGCGGGCCGTGGCGACCGCAGCCTCCAGGCCGTAGACGGGATCACCCTCGCGCCCGCCCCAGCTGTACGCCGGCACATGCTTGGGCGGCATGCCTTGGCCAAAGATGTTGCTGGCGAAGCCGACGCAGGTGCCCGTGTTGAACAGGGTGCCGATCGCCGTCTTGACATGGTCGCCGGCCAGCAGCCCGACGAAGCGCTGCCCCGTGGCCTCCTGCCCGTCGCCCAGGTCCACCTTGACGGTGCCGTAGTTGTTCTTGAGGTCGCTGCAGGTGGTCAGGGCGCCGAGATTCACCCAGGAGCCCAGCACGGCATGGCCGATGAAGCCCTCGTGCTGCTTGTTCGTGAAGTCGCCGAAGGTGCTCTCGCCGATCTCGCCGGCCAGCCGGTTGCCGATGCCGAAGCTGGATTCGCCGTACAGGCGCGCGCCGGCCTTGACCCGGCAGCCGGGGCCCAGGTACAGCGGACCTTCCAGCAGCGAGTGCGACGCGATGTCGCAGCCGCGATCGATGACCACCGCCCCCCTGCGCGTGTCCAGGACCGCGCCGGGCGCCAGGGTGACGCCGTCCGCACACCAGAGGTCGTCTCCCTGTAGCCAGATGCCGGCCGGCAGGTCGGGTCCGGAGCACCGCCGCGGAAGCGACCGTCCCGTCCACGGCGCCGCACCGGGATCCTCCGCGAAGAGGCCGAACGGCCGGCGCTCCCACCCGCCGGCTGCGAGGCCACCGGCCAGGTCACCGGCGATCGCGGCTGCCGTGGCCGGCACCACGTCCCAGCTGCGCGTCAGCGAACCCCGCGTGCCGGCACACGCAGCCTCCAGCGCCGCGAGCAGCGCCGGCGACCGGCCGCCGTCCCCGTCGCCCGTCAGCTCGAGACGCCAGCCCGGCAGTGCCTGAACCGGCGTCACGACCGCGCCGCCCGGCACGGTGAAGCGGGCGGTGGTACCCCTGGCCCAGGCGCGCCAGGCGGCGACGACCGCCGCCGCTGCCGGCGGCGGGAACAGGCCGGCCACGAGCCCCTCCGCATCGTGCAGCGTGAACGGGGTTCCCTGGGCCCCGAGCGCGAGTAGCGCCTGCACCAGCGCCAGGTCCGGTGCCAGGCGCCCGGCCAGCCAGAACTCGGTGCGGTCGGCGACCGGCTCGTCAGCGACCGGCCACGACGCCGCGGGCAGCAGCCCGGCCAGGCCGGGACGGCACCGCAGCGAACCGCGCGCGCCCAGGAGTTCCAGGCGCTCACGCGTGCTGAACAGCCCGCAACGGAGCTCGAACACCGGCACCGAGGCCGCCAGCGGCCGCAGCCCGCGCCAGCTGTGGTCCTCGAAGACAACGAGATGCGGCCGCAGTGAACCTGTCGCGCTGGCCATGCCAAGGACTCCGTCGCTGGGGTTTGAGGTGCACGCGGCGGCGCCCCGAGGGCAGCGCCGCTGTGGCGGGCGGTGCCAGTGTCGGCCAAGATCACGTCCGCCACAAGGCCGATCGTGGCCCGGGGGCGGCGGCCGGCACCTGACGCGATTGAATACTGCTCTCAACTGACGCCCCAGCAACCCGTTAGGGACGATCCCGCCGCGTTCGTTCTTGACATTCACTCCTCATCTTGTCAGTTTCGCAATCTGCAGACCGGCCAACAACGGCCAGAGGACCCGGACCCGGAGGTTTGCCATGTTGTCCTTCACCCCTGGGCGCGCCGCCCGCCCGTTCCTGCTCCTGCTGTTGGGTGTCGTCCTTGTCTCGGCGACGCCCGCCCTGGCCGCGGATGAACCGACGGCCGAACCTGCCAAGACGGTCAAGCTCGACGGCAAGGAGCTCTTCAAGACGCAGTGCAAGACCTGCCACGGTGCCAAGGCCCCGGCCGGCGAGTACACGCCCATGTCGCTGATCCAGGAACAGTGGGAAGAGCACTTCGACGGGCCGTGGCTCGAGATCCACGGCGCGGTTGCCGCTCCCGCCAACGCGGACAAGAAGGTCTCCGACCTGATCGATGCCGCCACGCTCGAGGCCATCCGCAAGTTCTGCATCGACCACGCCGCCGACAGCGAACAGCCGATGACCTGCGGTTGAGCGCGCACCGTCCCAACTCTCGAACCGCAACGAACCGAACCCTGATCGGAGGCGTCCCATGAATCGCACGCTCGCCACCCTGCTGGGCGCGCTGCTGGCCGTCACGCTGGCCGCCGGCTCCGCCCTGGCCGAACGCACCGTCGATGACCGCGTCAAGGCCCTCGAGAAGAAGATCCAGAAGCTCGTCGTCAACGACACGAAGGACAACCTCCGCTGGGGCGGGGACCTGCGCGTCGAGGCCAACGCGTTGACCGGCGAGGTGCCCGACTACGTCGACGGCATGCGCATGCAGGCGCTCGTCTTCGGGACCATGTTCTACATGCACCCGTCTTTCGGCGCCGGCACGCCCATCACCTCGACCGCCGACATCGACAATCACATCGCCGCCCACTTTGCCGACTTCCAGCTGTTCCAGGGCCTCACCTCCTTCGACGACGTGAAAGCCTGGGTGCAGGACGCGATGGCTGACCCCGTTATGGGTCCAGCCATGGCGCAGATGATGCAGATGTTCGCCCAGGACGCGCTCAGGAAGGGCTTCGACACCGACAACGACATCCTCTACACGACGCGCCTGCGCCTGAACTTCGACGCCGACGTCGCCGATGACGTCACCTTCACCGGCCGCATGTCGATGTACAAGCCGTGGGGCGCCTCCACGCAGACGCTCATGTTCAACGGCCAGCCGAACACGCTGAACACCGACGCCAACTGGCCCGGCGTGCCCGGCGACGCCACGCTGAAGGTCGACCGCGCCTACTTCACCTGGAACAACCTGGGCGGCCAGCCGGTCTACCTGAGCCTCGGCCGTCGCCCCAGCACCGAGGGCCCGCCGCTGCACTACCGGCACGACGAGATGCGCGCCGGCACGCCGATGGGAACCATCATCGACTTCCAGTTCGACGGCGCCACCTTCGGCTGGCACGTGCGCGAAAACTCGACGCTGCGGGCCTGCTACGGCCTGGGCTACGAGTCGCAGTACGGCCAGGGCCTGGTCGACACCGACACCGCCCTGAAGGACGCGCAGTTCTTCGGCTTCAACATCGACGCCTGGGACACGCCGGCCATGCAGGTGCAGACGACGCTGGCGCGCGCGTTCGACATCACCGACGGGTTCGACGGCCAGATCATCCTGCCCAACAACCCGGTCACCGGCCAGCCGATGCCCGGCCCGATCGTCACCCGGTTCAGCCCTTCGGAGAACTTGGGCGACTTCGACCTCGCCTCGATCCTCCTGTCGCGCACCGACGGGCCGATCGACTGGTTCGCCACCGGCAGCTGGTCCAAGAGCCGGCCGGAGGACGTCACCGGCCCGTTCGGGGGCCTGCTCTGCGATCCGTACGATGCGCCGGAGTCGCAGACCGGCTCGATGTACTACCTCGGAGCCCGTTACAACCTGAAGAACGGCAAGACCAAGGTCGGCTTCGAGTGGAACAAGGGCTCGCAGTACTGGTTCAACTTCACCCCCGCCGCCGACGACCTCCTGGGCGCCAAGACCGCGACGCGCGGCACCGTCACCGAGGCCTACGTCACCCACCGCTTCGCGCAGAAGTTCGTCGGCAAGTTGGCCTGGATCAGCTACGACTTCGACTACACGGGCACGGGCTGGCACGTCGGAGCCCCGAAGGAGCTCGGCGACGTTCCCGTCGTGCAGGGCTTCCCCACCTGGGAGAAGGCCGGCAAGGTTGCGCTCAGCTTCTCGGCCCGCTTCTAGGAGGATCGCATGAAACGCACCGCACTGCTCGCGCCGGTGCTGGTGATCACGGGCCTGGCGGCCGGGAACTCCCCGGCCGCCACCCGCGAGTACTCGCACCAGGACGGCTATTTCGAGCACTACGAGGGAACGAAGACCTGCCTGCAGTGCCACGAGGAGGAAGCGACGTCCTTCTTCCACTCCCAGCACTACCAGTGGCAGGGAGAAACGCCCGGGCTGGTCAATGCCGGCGGCCGCCGGCTGGGCAAGCTGAACACGATGAACGACTTCTGCACCAACCCGCTCGCCAGCTGGATCGGCAATGCGGCCAACAGCGACGGCAAGGTCATCGCGCAGGGCTGTTCGAAGTGCCACGCGGGGCTGGGCCTCAAGCCGGAACCGACGCTGTCGCGTGCGCAGCTCGAGAACATCGACTGCCTGATCTGCCACGCGTCCGGCTACCGGCGGGACCTCTACCGGGATGAAGCCGGGCACTGGGACTGGAAGCCCATCCTCTGGCAGAACCAGCCCGGACTGGACTCGGTGTCCAAGCGCATCTCGCTGCCCGAGCGCACGATGTGCCTGCGCTGCCATGCCGGCGCCGGCGGCGGCCCGAACTTCAAGCGTGGCGACCTCGAATACGAGCTGGCGGATTGCTCCCCCGAGTTCGACGTGCACATGGCGTCGGCCGGCAACAACCTGCACTGCGTGGACTGCCACCGCGGTGACGACCACCGCGTGCGCGGCCGCGGCGCCGACCTGGCGGGGACCGACAGCCCGGACAACCCGCTGACGTGCGAGAGCTGCCACGACGCCCGACCGCACCAGGTCGCCATCCTCGACCGCCACACCGACCGTGTGAACTGCACCGTGTGCCACATCCCGACCTTCGCGAAGAAGGACCCGACCGACATGGTCCGGGACTGGTCGACGCCGCAGCGCCACGACGTGGCCAACAAGTGGTCGGCGACCATCACGATGGGCCAGGACGTCCAGCCGGTGTACGCGTGGTTCAACGGGAAGAGCCGGGTCACCCTGATGGGTGAGCCCGTCCAGCCGGGCCCGGACGGCGTCGTCACGCTGATGCGGCCGGAGGGCACCCGCAAGGACAAGGCGGCCAAGATCCATGCCTTCAAGCTGCACCGGGCGACGGTGCCGCTGCTGGAGGATCGTGGCTGGCTGGTGCCCCTGGCGGTGGACGAGTTCTTTGTCGACGGCGACCTGCACAAGGCCGTGGTCGAGGGCGCGGCCGCCGCCTACGGCGTGCACGACGCGGCCTACCGCTGGGTCCCGGTGCAGCGCTACATGGGCATCTTCCACGAGGTGCAGCCGGCGGCCGGGGCCCTGGAGTGCCTGGACTGCCACCGCGAGGGCGGCCGCATGGACTGGAAGGCGCTGGGCTATCCCGGGGATCCGCTGCTGGCGGCGATCGACTAGGTCCCGCGTCAGGCCGGCAAAAAATAAGGAGCCGCCGGGTCCTGGCCCGGCGGCTCCTTCGCTCTCAGGCGCCGATCCCCGTCGCCGGCGGGTCGTTCCGCCGGAAGGGGCGTGCCAACGCGGCCTTGACGGGCTCCAGCGTCGAGTACATCACCGGCACCACCACCAGCGTCAGGAACGTCGCCACCGTCAGGCCCCAGATCACGGCCACGCCCATCGGGCCCCACCACTGGCTGGACTCGCCGCCGATGACGAAGATCTTGTCGAACCGGCCGTGAACCAGTGCCGAGAAATCGAAGGCCATGCCCGTCGTCAACGGGATCAGGCCGAGCACCGTGGTCAGCGCGGTCAGGATCACCGGCCGGAACCGTGTCTGCCCGGCCAGCATGATCGCCTCGAGCTTGTCCATGCCGGCAGCCCGCAGCTGGATGATGTAGTCCAGGAGCACGATCGCGTTGTTGACCACCACTCCCGCCAGCGAGATCACGCCGACGCCGGTCATGATGATCCCGAACGGCGTCTGCGTGACCAACAGCCCGGCGAAGACCCCGATCAGCGACAGGACGACGCTCGACAGGATCACGCCCGGCACGGTCACGGACCCGAACTGGCTGACCAGCACGACGAAGATCAGCAGCACGGCGATCAGGAACGCGTCGCTGAGGAAGGCCGACGCCTCCTCCTGGTCCTGGCTCTCGCCGGTGAAATCCATCACGTAGCCCGGCGGCATCTGGTAGTCGGCCAGCAGGCCGCGGACCTCGGCCAGCAGCGCGTTGCCGTTGTAGCCGGCGGCGACGTCCGCCGTGACCGTCACCGTGCGCCGGGTGTCCAGCCGGTGCACGGCGGCCAGTCCCGCCCCGAACTCCGTCGTCGCGAACGCGTCCAGCGGCACGGTCTCGCCCTCATGGAACACCGTCGCGTTCTCGAGGTCCTCGACCTTGCCCCGGAAGGGCTGCTGGTACCGCACGATGACGTCGTACTCGTCCTCGCCCACGCGGTACTTGGCCGTCTCGCTGCCGTGCAGCGCCGTGCGGATGGTGCCCGCGATGTCGAAGGTCCGCAGCCCGTAGCGGCCGGCCTTCTCGACGTCCGGCAGCACCCGCAGTTCCGGCAGCGCGTGGTCGTAGTTGTCGCCGATGTCGACCAGCCCGACAACGCCGCGGATGCGGTCCTTGACCCCGGCTGCCAGCCTGCCGAGCTCGTCGAAGTCGTCACCGGAGATCTCGATATTGACGGGCTTCCCCGTCGGAGGCCCCTCCTCCATCTTGTCGACGGTGATCCGCGCCCCCGTGACCTGCGACAACTGCCCGCGCAGGTCCTCGATCGACTGTCGCGAGGATCGCGTCCGGTCGGCCTGGTCGAGGAACTCCAGGGTGATGCCGCCCTGGTGCGAGGGCAGTCCGGCCCCTCCCGACGTGGCGTCGATCGGCGTGCCGACCGAGGTGGCATACGCCTTGAGGTCCGGCACTGCCGAGACAGCCGTCTCGATCCGGCGCGCCAACGCGTCGGTGACCTCGATCCGCGTGCCGCTGGGCGCGTCGATCTTGACCGTCGCGAACTGCGGTTCGACGTCGGGGAATAGCTCGACGCCGGCATTGAAGGCGCCGAAGAGCACGAGCATCACGACCAGGATGCCATTCATGCCCAGCAGCAGGCGCCACGGGTGGGCCAGGCCCCAGGCCAGGACCGGCGTGTACGACCGCTGGCCCAGCGCCAGCAGCCGGTCGCCGAGCCGCGGCTTGTCGTCCGCAGCCCGGGGCGGCCGCAGGAATCGCGCGCAGAGCACCGGGTTGAACACCATCGCGACCAGCAGCGAGGCCAGCAGGGTGATGATCACCGTGATCGGCAGGTACTTCATGAACTCGCCCATGATGCCGGGCCAGAAGATAATCGGCGCGAAAGCGGCGACCGTGGTCAGTGTCGACGACGTGATCGCGCCGGCGACCTGGTTCGCCCCCATGGCCGCGGCCAGGTCCGCATCCTTGCCCTCGCCCCGGTGGCGGTAGACGTTGTCCACGATCACGATCGAGTTGTCGACGAGCATGCCCAGGGCCAGGATCAGGCTGAACAGCACGACCATGTTCAGGGTGATGCCGAGCATCGCCAGAACGATGAACGTGATCAGCATCGAGAAGGGGATCGCCACCGCCACGAGGAACGAGTTCCGCACGCCGAAGAAGGCCAACAGGACGACCACGACCAGGATCAGGCCGCTGACGATGTTGTCCTCGAGCTCCTTGACCATCCGCTTGATCTGCACCGACTGGTCGGCGACGACATTGACCGTGACGCCGGCCGGGAAGGCCGGCTCCAGCCGCGCGATCGTCGCCTTGACGTCCTTCGCGATGGCGATCAGGTTCTCGCCGCTGCGTTTCTTGACGACCAGGGTGACGGCATCGCGGCCGTTCACGCGGCTGATCGTCTCGCGGTCGCGGATGCCGAGCTTGACCGTGGCCACGTCCCGCAGGTGCACCGGCGGCGTGATCCCGGGATTCAGCACGAACCCCAGCAGCTCCTCCACCTTCTCGACCTCGCCCCGCACGCGGACCTGGTAGTCGTACTGGCCCAGGCTGAGCTTGCCGCCGGGAATGGTCATGTTCTGCAGCGCGATCGCGTCCTGAACGTCGACCAGGCCCAGGTTGAAGTAGGCCAGCCGTTCCGGGTCGACATCGACCTGGACCTCGTTCTCGACGCCGCCGACCAGGTCCACGCCCAGCACGCCGCGGATCTGCTCCAGGGCTTCCTGGAGGTCTTCCCCGGTCCGCTTGAGCTCGACCAGGTCGATGTCACCGTACAGGTTGACCTGCATGACCGGGAAGGCGTCCGAGCTGCTGATCTCCTGCACCACGAGGTCGTCGCGCGGGTCCTCGGGCAGCTCCGGCTTGGCCAGCTCGACGCGGTCGCGCACCGACTGCAGGGCGTCGCTCATGTCGACGCGCGAGTCGAACTCCAGCGTGATGACCGACATGCCGTAGGAGGACGAGCTCGTCATCTCCTTGAGGTCCTCGACCCCCTTCAGCCGCTGTTCCAGCTTGCGGGTGACGAGGTTCTCCATGTCCGCCGGGCTGGTGCCGGCATACGGCGCCGTCACCATCACGAACGGGATCTTGACGTCGGGCGACGACTCCCGCGGCAGCTCCAGGTACGACTTCAGGCCGAGGATCGTCGCCAGGGCCATGAAGGCGAAGATCATCGGGTAGCGCCGGATGGCGCCGGACGTGAGCTTCATCGGGCCGCCTCCGCCGCCACGCCCGTCCCGACGCGCGTGCCGGCGCCGGCGGCGCGTACGACCTCGGGATCTCCCGGTACGGTGCCGTCGACGGCGGTCGCGGTCTCGGTCACGTTGACGAGGCTGCCGGGCGCCAGTTCCCGCTGGCCGCGCACGACCAGGCGCTCGCCGGCAGCCAGCCCTTCCCTGACGACCACGAGCAGTCCCTGGTCCTCTCCCAGGACGAGCTTGCGCAGGACCGCGCGATCGCCATCCACCACGTAAGCCTGCGGGCCGGCATCGCCGGCGATGACCGCATCGCGCGGCACGATCACCACGTTGGCGACGGTGTTCCGGGGCAGGCGCGCGCGGCCGATGACGCCGCTGTGCAGGGTGAGGTCCGGGTTGGGGATCTCGATCTCGACGGGGAACTTGCCCGTCCGGAGGTCCGCCTCAGCGCCGACCCAGGTGACCTTGCCCTGGCCGCGTTCGCCGGCTTCGCCGAGCGTGACCTCCGCGGAGTCCCCGACGCGGATCCAGCGGATGTCGGTGTCCGTCACGTAGGCCGTGAGTTTCAGCCGGTACGGGTCGATGACGCGGGCGACCGGCTGGCCGGCGGCCACCATGGTCCCCAGTTCGACGTGGCGCTCGGCGACCACACCGGCGAACGGCGCCTTGACGGCCGCCCGCTCCCAGCGACGCCGCGCGATGTCCGCACCCGCGGCAGCCTGGGCCTGCGCGCCCTCGGCCGTCAGGAGGTCGAAGTCGCTGACCTTGCCCGCCTGGTGCAGCTGCCGCGCGCGGTCCAGGTTGAAGTCCTGTGTCTTCAACTGCGCCACGGCGGCGTCCAACTCGGCGCGCAGGATCGTCCGTTCCTGCTCGACCACGACCTGGCCCGCGCGCACGACGGCGCCCTTGGCTGCCGGCAGGGCGGTCACCGGGCCCGTTTCCTCGGCCGCCAGGTCGGCGCCGCGCACCGGGCCCACCGGGCCGGCGATCTCGTGGTACTCGGCCAGCGACGTGGCCACCAATTCGAGCACCCGTACGTTGCGGGCAACCTCCCGCGGCGCGACCGCCGGCGCCTTGGCGCAGCCGGTCGCAAGGGGAGCGGTCACCAGGAAGGCCCCGAGGATCAGATACCGCACGATCGTGTTCCTTTCGGCGGACGGGTGGGTCGGGTATGCGGGTAACACGGCTACTCCCGGACCAGCAGGCCGGGGATGTCGGCCAGACGCTCGGCCGGGTCGCGGCCGATGGATCGTTTGAGCGAAGCGGTGAGCGCCAGCACCTCGAAGCGGGCGTCGATCACCGAGGCCTGCGCGTCGCTGCGGTTGGCTTCGGCCACCAGGACGTCAACGTAGCTGGCGGTGCCCAATTCCAGCTGCAACAGGCTCTGCCGGCGGGCCTCCTCCGCGCGCGCGAGATTCACGGCCACCGCATCGAGCGTCTGCCGGGCGCTCTCGAGCCTGGCCAGAAGGTCCAGCACCTCCACCTCCACTGCGCGGCTCTGCGCGGAGAGTTCCGCCTCACCGCGCCGGATCCTGCCGTCTGCCTCGCGCACCAGTCCGCGCGTGAGCAGACCGTCGAAGATGGGGATATTGAGCGCCACCGAAGCCCGCCACGAGTCGTGTCCTTCGTCGAAAAGGGTGTCCGTGGTCCGTCCCACGTACCCGTAGGCGCTGTTGACGGTCAGGTACGGCAGATTGTCGGCCTTCGTCGCCTGGCGCCCGCGCCGCTGGATGTCGACCAGCAAGCCGCCCGCCGCCAGGTCCGGTCTGACACGGGCCAGGGCCAGGGCCGTCTGCACATCGATCCGCCCGTCTTCCAGATCCGAATCCGTCCGCACGGACAGGGGTGTCGCCGGGTCGCGCCCCAGCAGCGCGTTCAAGCGGGCGCCAGCGGTCCGCAGTCCGGCCTCGGCTCGCATCAGTTCCGGCACCGTGTTGGCGCGTCCCACCGCCGCCTGCAGGGTGTCCAGCTGCGTGGCCAGCCCCAGTGCGTGGCGAAGACGGATCACCGCGACAATCTCGTCCTGGTTGGCCAGGTGGGCGCGCACCGCGGCAATACGGTCCGCGGCGGTGACCACCTGCTGGAACGCGGCTACGACCTGCTCTCCCACCTGCTGCTCCACCGCGCGCACCGCATATTCCTGCCGGTCCAAGCCCAGGCGTGCGGCGCCCACCGCGCCCAGCACCTTGACCGGATTGACCGTCCAGTTCAGGTTCAGGCTGGCTCGCCAGTACGACTGTGCAGGAATCTCCTGCGGAGGCGGGATCAGCGAGCCGAAGCCGGCCAGCCAGTCCTCGAACCAGGGGTCGGCGCCTGGCACCGATCCGAAACCGCCTCCGCCGCCGAAGGTGCTGTCCAGCGCGAAGCTCGGATCGCGACTGCGCGACCAGTCCGCGACCAGGTCGACGGTCGGCAGGCCGGTCGCCAGCGCCTGCTTCATCTGGCCGTCCAGCTCCCGGCGGCGCCACCGTTCAGCGACGACCAGATCGTTCGTCGCCTGCGCGGTCCGCAAGCACGCCTGCAGGTCCATGGGCACGGCGTCTCCAGGCACGGCCATCACCACGGCGGCGTCCCCCGATGTGACCACCTCGGCGGCCGCCACCAGCGGGCCGCAGCCCAGGACGACGGCCGCGGCCGCCAGCGGCCTGAGCACGATTCCCAGCATCTTCAATTCCCTCTCCCCGATGCGCCGTCCGAGCGGGGACAGCTCTCGCACAGGTGGGCCAGCAGCGCGATCTCGGCCTCGGTGCGCGGCGGGCGGTTGAAAGCGTCGGTCACCATGGCGCGCCCGGCCTCTGCCAGCAGAGTCAGGACCTCGTCCCACGACACCGCGTCGGCCCTGCCGGCGGTCACCTGGACGGCCAGGCCGTGGGTGAAGATCGCCATCTTGCGCAGGAGGATCAGCCGTTCGGTGGGTGCCAGTGCCGCCAGGGAATCCACCTTCGACATGCGTTCCAGGAGCGTCTGCATCACGAGCCGGCCGGTGTCCTCGCCGCCGCCCGCCGCCCCGAAGACCGCGTCGTACAGCGCCGGCTCGCGTCGAGCGAACTCCAGCACGCCCACGCCCATGTCCAGGAACGGTTCGCCGCTGCGCGGAACCTCGGTTTCGGCCAGGACCATCGAGACCACCGTCCGCCGGACGGCCGCGCCCAGTTCCTCCATGCTGGAGAAATTGCTGTACACGGGCGCTGTGGAGGCCCCCAAGCGCTGCGCGACACGGCGAGCGCTGAGCTGGGCGATCCCGTGCTCCCGCACGACGGCCAACGCCGCGCCCATGACGTCTTCCGGGGTGAATAGGTTGCGGCGCACGACGACATCCCGTAGGCAGGGGCTGCTGGCGACCGAACGCCAGGTACCTCGTAGAGGACGCCTGTTATATTACATGCGTTATCTCAAAACGCAAGGGCTATTCCTCGATCAGGGCATGGCCCACGGACGCATCACCAGCAGCACGCCCGCCAGCGCCAGCCCCGCCGCCAGGGCGGTTCGGCGCGTGAACTTCTCCCCCAGCAGTAGCGACGCCAGGACCAGCGTGTAGATCGTGCTCGTCTGGTTCAGGACGGCCGCCTTGCCGACCGCGGTGTGCTTCATCCCGGCGATCCAGAGGATCAGTGCCACGTAGGACCCCAATACCGTACCGGGGATCGCGAACCGCCAACCCGCCCCCGGCTTCAGGGCGGCCAGGCGACGTCGCCGGCCCGGCAGCAGCAGCGCCGCCGGCAACAGCACGGCCAGGGCTCCTACCTGCCTGACGGCCGTGGCCCAGACGACATCGGCGCCGTCCAGGGCGGGCTTGGCCATCACGATCCCGGCCGCCAACGAGCCCATCGAGGCAACGCCCAGCAGCACGCCCACCACGAGGGTCCGGCGCGGGGTTCCGGCCGGCGGTTCGATACGTGTCGCGACGATCACCGAACCGATCACGAGCGTCATGCCCGCCACCTGCCATCGGTCCAGCCTCTCGCCCAGGAAGACGAACGCACCGAAGGCCGTGAACGGGGAATAGAGCGTGTCGACCACCGCGTTGATCCCAGCGCCGACACGGTTGAGCGCGGCATGGAACAGCGTATCGCTCAGGGCGATGGCCACCACGCCGCTGCCCAGCAGCAGCGCGTAGTCCACGGGCGGTGCCTGCCCCAGCAGGCTGCGGCCCGTGGCCAACAACGTCACCAGGAAGAGCGCGGTCGAAAGACCCACGCGGAACAGATTGAGTGCCAGCGGCGGCATCGACTCGCCCGAGCGCCGGAAGAACACGACCGCGAAGGCCCAAACGAGCGCACAACCCAGGGCATAGAACTCCCCCATCACGCCTCCGGCGCGGCGGGGTCCGACACGCAGTCCAACGGTACGGTCAACTCGACACGGAGCCCGGCGCCGGCGCGCCCTTCGAGGCGGAAGCGCCCGCCCACCGAACGCAGGCGCTCCCTGATGCTGAAGAGCCCGAATCCAAGCTGGCCGTCGCGCGTCCCGGTCGTGGTCGCTTCCTCGCTGCCGGGAATTCCCCTCCCGTTGTCGGCGACGATCAGGCGCAACAGCCCCCCATCCTGATGCAGGGTGACGCGCGCTTCCGTCGCCGTGGCGTGCTTCGCCACGTTCGCCAACAGCTCCCGCGCGCTCTGGTAGACCAGCGCGCGCAGATCCTCGCCCAGCGCGAGCGGATCGGCCGCTCCGTCCCCGACGTCCACGACGCAGGAGACGCCGGTGCGTTCGGACCAGTGCCGCGCCAGCCAAGCGAGGGCGGCTTCGAGTCCGACCTCGTAGAGCACGGGCGGATACAACTCGAACGAGAGGCTGCGCGCCTCGTGCATCGAGTCGTCGAGGATCCCGAGCGCCTCATCCACGATCCGGGCCTGGTCCGGTAGCTTCTCGGGATACCTCAGAAGCGTGACCTTCGCCCGAGCGGCGAACAGCTGTTGCGCCAGCCCGTCATGGATCGCCACGGCCAACTGGCGCCGTTCGCGTTCCTCGACGACCGCCAGCTGCGCGCTGAGGGCGCGCAGGCGGTCCTGGTACTCCAGAAGACGACGTTCGGCGTCCTTCTGTTCGGTGATGTCCCGCACCACCGAGAAGACCAGCCGCCGGTCGGGATACGGGAACGAGGACCAGGAGAGCCAGCGGTAGGACTCGTCGCGGCATCGGAATCGCGTCCCCAGATCGGCCACGACGCGGTCCTCGGCCAGCGCACGGTACGCCGCCGCAGTCAGATCCCGATCCGCCGGGTGGATGAACTCGATTACGGGCCGGGTCATCAACTCGTCCCGCGACCAGCCGAGCACACGCACCCACGCCGGATTGACCTGCTGCAGGAACCCGTCGAAGCCACCCACCGCCAACAGGTCGAGCGAAACGTTGAAGAGGCGGTCGCGCTCCTCCTCCGCCTCCACGCGGGCCGTCACGTCCGCCCAGGTGCCGGTCACACGCGTGGCGTCGCCCGCGTCATCCCGCTCGATCGCGCCGCGGACCGCCAGCCAGACGTGCCGCCCACTCCTGGTGCAGAGCTTGAATTCGAGCGTCAGTTCACCCGCGGCGCCGTCCAGATGCGCGCGCAGGCGCGCCTTGAGCTCGGTTCCGTCCTCCGGTGGTACATGCCGGGCGAAATCCGCCCCTGAGCAACCGAACTCACCGGCCGACCAGCCCGTCAGGGTCAGTACGCTCACCGGCACGCGCAACAGGTCGGTGCGCACGTCCCATTCCCAGATCTCGCCCAGCAGCGAGGCGGGCACTTCAAGCGCCCCGCCGGGGCGAGCCCGCTTGCCCATGGCCCAGCCAAGCCCCGCCGCACCCAGTACGGCCGCCGCCGCGAACCATGGACCGAGGACCGCGCCGCCCATACCTATCAAGCCTTCCCGCGCCGACTCGCGCGCGCCAGCCACCAGCCGAGCCCCAGCAGGCCGCACCCACTGCCTGCCACCAGGACAAGACGCACGATATCGCCGCCCCCGCCCCCGCCCGCGCCTTGCCGCGCCGCGGCGCCGAGCCAGACGTACGCGGACAGTCCCGGCACCGCGCCCACCAACCCGCAGGCGTACGGACGCAACGGCGCTCCGCCGGCCGCCAGAGTGTAGCTGACCAAGGCGTAGTTCAAGGGCGAAAGGCGGGCCAAGGCATGCCACCGGAAGCCGCCCGCTGCGGCGGCCCCCTGCAACCGCGCCAGGTTCGGTCGCCCGGCCGCCAGGCGGCCCACCCGCGGACGCAGCCACCGGCGCCCCAGCGCGTGCATGAACAGGCCCGACATCGCCAGGCCCAACAGGGCCCAACCACTACCGGCCAACGGCCCGAACAGGAAGCCGGCCGTCAATCCCAACGCCGCCGCGGGGAGACCCGCCGGCACGGCCAGCAGCCACAGCAACAGGTAAGGAACGGGCGTCCAGGCACCCAGCGACCCCAGCCACGGCTGCCAGTCCTCCCGGCGGGTAGCCAGGACATGGGCACCCGCCGCCAGGGCGGTCATTGCCAGCACCGGGACCGCCAGCAGGCGCCATGATTCGCGCGCGGGCCTGGATTCGTCGGAGGTTGGGTGCGGGTTCATGCTTCAGCCGGATCCAGCGGGCGGGCCGGCAAGAAGAAACCCGGCCGGGAGCCGGGTCGAGGAGTCGTCGCGATGAAGCCGGGCACCACCATGCCGAGCACCACCTTGAGGTTCGCCAGAGGTCGCGGTTCGCCGTTGCGGGTGGTGGAGCCAAGGGGGATCGAACCCCTGACCTCTTGCATGCCATGCAAGCGCTCTCCCAGCTGAGCTATGGCCCCACCCGAAGCGACCGGCGGCAAATATAGCATCGGCTGCCGACCTGTCAAATGTTCCCCCTGCCTTGACTTCGCTCCCGGCGACCGGTTAAATGCCCGCATCGGCCGCAGCCTCGGGCGCCGCGGTCCCCGCTCCCGGTGCCGGAGTGGTGGAACTGGCAGACGCGCTGGACTCAAAATCCAGTGTCCTTCGGGACGTGTGGGTTCGAGCCCCACCTCCGGCACCAACCCTGACTTCGCGGCGGCGCCCGCTCCCGCGCCGCAAGAAGAACCGAGGGACGGCAGGATTGCCGCCCCTCGCCTTGTTCGCCCTCACGGCAGCCGCGTCTGCGGCACGACTACCGCTCGGACATGTAGGGATACGGAACGGCGCGCGGCGGGTCAAACGTCTCCTTGACCGCCCGCGGGCTCACCCACCGCACCAGGTTCAGGTAGGATCCGGCCTTGTCGTTGGTCCCCGAAGCCCGGCTGCCGCCGAACGGCTGCTGCCCGACCACGGCGCCGGTCGGCTTGTCGTTGATGTAGAAGTTCCCGGCCGTGCCCTGCAGCTCGTCCTTCATGCGGATGATGGCGGCGCGGTCCTGCGCGAAGATGGCCCCGGTCAGCGCGTACGATGCCGAGCGGTCACAGGTCCGCAGCATCTTCAGCAGGTCCTTGTCCGCGTACACGTGCAGGGTCAGCACGGGCCCGAAGATCTCGTCCACCATCGTCTCGTACAGCGGGTCCAGGGCCTCGATGACCGTTGGCTGGATGAAGTAGCCGCTCGACGCGTCGCAACCGCCGCCGGCGATGATGCGCGCCTTGCCCTTGGCCTTCTTCGCGCGGTCGATGAAGCCCTTGATATCGTCGAAGGCGCCCTGGTCGATCACCGCGCCCATGAAGGTGCGGAAATCGGTGACGTCGCCCATGCGGAGCGCTTCCACCTCGGCCAGCAGCTTGTCCTTCACCCGCGGCCAGAGGCTCTGCGGGATGTAGGCCCGGCTGGCGGCGCTGCACTTCTGGCCCTGGTACTCGAAGGCGCCGCGGACCATCGCCGTCACCAGCGCGTCGACATCGGCGCTCGGGTGGGCGAAGATGAAGTCCTTGCCGCCGGTCTCGCCCACCAGGCGCGGGTAGCAGCGGTACGAAGCGATGTTGTTGCCGATCGTCCGCCACATGTCGTGGAACACGCCGGTCGAGCCGGTGAAGTGGACGCCGCCCAGCTCGGACGCCGCCATGACCGGGTTGCCGACCTGCCCCCCGCTTCCCGGCACGAAATTGATGACGCCGTCGGGCATCCCGGCTTCGCGCAGGATCTGCAGGATGTACCATCCGCTGAGCACCGAACTGGAAGCCGGTTTCCAGACGACCGTGTTGCCCATCAGGGCCGGCGCCGTCGGCAGGTTGCCGGCGATGCTGGTGAAGTTGAACGGCGTTACCGCGAAGACGAATCCGTCCAGCGGGCGCTGCTCGAGCGTGTTCCAGGTGCCGGGGGCATTGCCAGGCTGCTCTCGTAGGATCCGCTCGGCGAAGTGCGGGTTGTAGCGCCAGAAGTCGATGAGCTCGGCGGCGGAATCGATCTCGGCCTGGAACGCGGTCTTGCTCTGCCCGAGCATCGTCGCCGCGTTCAGCTGCATGCGCCGACGGCCGGCCAGCAGCTCGGCCGCCTTCAGGAGAATCGCCGCCCGCTGCTGGAACGGCATCGCCGCCCAGCCCGGCCGGGCCTTCTCGGCCGCTTTGATGGCTGCCTTGACTTCCTTCTCGCCGGCCTTGTGGTAGCAGCCGAGCTTGTGCGCGTGCTTGTGCGGCATCACACAGTCCGCCAGCCTGCCGGTGCGCACCTCCTGGCCGTCGATCACCAGGGGGATCTCCACCTGGCGCGCGGCCATGGCCTTCAGTTCGGCCTTCAACTCCGCCTTTTCCGGCGAACCGGGCAGGTAGCCGAGCACGGGTTCGTTGCGGGGAGCCGGGATCGTGAACATGACGTCGGACATGTCGTCGCCTCCGGGAGGACGGGCCTGGCGGGCGCCCGCAGGTTTCCCAGACGATGGCAAACCGTCGCCCTGCGCGCAAGAAGATGGTTGTTGGTTGCTGTCAAGGTGTTACAATGGATGTCATAGGTTCGGCGACCCGTCCCGGGCCCCGGCGCGCCGGCCTTGCCGCCGGTCGTTTCGAGCACCCTGCCACGCCAGGAAGGGATCATGACCCAGTCTCCCCAGATCCTCCAGACGATCGAGATGCACATCCTCGAACTGCAGAAGCTCCATCCGGCCGCCAGCGGCGATTTCACCGGCCTGCTCAATGACATCACCTTCGCGGCCAAGATCGTCAGCCGTGAAGTGACGAAGGCCGGCCTGGTCGACATCCTCGGCGCGACGGGCGAATCGAACGTGCAGGGTGAGACGGTGCAGAAGCTGGACGACTATGCCAACGCGGTCTTCCTGAAGTGCCTGGGAACCCGAGGGCAGGTCTGCATCATGGGCAGCGAGGAAATGGCCGACCCCGTCTTCAACGAGACCGGGCCGGGCTCGCACAACTACGTGGTCGTCTTCGACCCTCTCGATGGCAGCTCGAACATCGACGCGAATGTCTCGGTGGGGACCATCTTCGGCATCTGGAAACGGCGCTCGCTCCTGAATCGGATCGGCCCGACGGACCTGCTGCAGCCGGGACGCCAGCTCGTCGCCGCCGGCTATGTCATCTACGGATCGAGCACCATGTTCGTCTACACGGCAGGGCACGGCGTGCACGGCTTCACGCTGGATCCCAGCATCGGCGAGTTCCTGCTCAGCCACGAGAACATCACGACGCCGTTCGAGGGCGGCATCTACTCCGTCAACGAGGGCAACGAGCCGAAATGGACGGCCGAGGTGCGCGAGACGGTCCGCCAACTCAAGTACGGGCGCGAGAGTGGAAAGCCCGGCGCCCCGCGCGTTCCGGGCAAGACGGCGCGTTACATCGGTTCGCTGGTCGCCGACTTCCACCGCAACCTGCTCTACGGAGGCGTCTTCCTCTATCCGCCCACGGTCGACAAGCCCGGCGGCAAGCTGCGCCTGATGTGCGAGGCGGCGCCCCTGGCCCTGGTCGCAGAAAACGCCGGCGGCTACGCGAGCAACGGGTACGGGCCGATCCTGGACGTCATGCCCGAGCAGCTGCACATCAGGGTCCCGCTGTACATCGGCAGCCGGGGCGACGTCATGTGGATCGAGAAGATGATCGGCGGCGGCCAGGACTGACCGCCGCGGCGTTGCCGAAACGAAGAAGGGCGGCCGTGGCGGTCGCCCTTCTTCATGATCCTGGCCAAGACCTGCTCAGACCTGTGGGTCCATCTGCTTCTGCAATCCCTTGGTCTCGACGACCAGACCCAGGGCGTTGTTTCGGCACCGTGGCCGGTGTTTCACACCTGCCGGCACGAGCAGGGCCTCGCCCTGGCGAACCTCGATCTCGCGCCCCTCCATCTCGACCACGAGTGAGCCCTCGAGAATGTAGACGAACTCGTCCTTGTCGTGGGCATGTGTGATGTAGTCGCCGCTGTAGCGGACGATGAAGGCGTGGTAGCGACCGTCGATGTCGGTCAGCTCCACGGGTCGGAATACCTGCGACAGACCGCGCGCCATCTTGAGCACCGAGAACTTGGGCACTGCATTTCTCCCCGGCCGTGCACACGGCCGCTCGTCAGTTCTTGCCGGTTTCTTCCTTCAACAGCGCCGCCTCGGCGGACGACGGGTGCTTCGCCAACAGATCCCCGCCCATCTTCCAGGCGTCCTGCTTCCGCCCCAGCGCCAGGTAGCAGGCCCGGGCCTTGTACATGGCGGCCGGCACCCATTCGCTCACGGGGAACTTCGCCAGAAGCTCTTCGAACCGTTTCGCCGCGTCCGCGTGCAGGCCGTCGGCGTAGTCCAGGTCGCCCAGCCGGTACACCGCGTCATCCGCCTGCTCCGAACGGTCGAACTTCTGCAGGAACTCCGCGTAGCCCTGCCGCGCCAGGTCGTTGTTGCCGCGCGTGCGATCGAGCTCCGCCGCCGCGAAGATCGAGCGGCCCTCCTCCGGCAATGCGTCCCCCGCTCCCGGGTTCCGCGGCGGCTTGTACTCGCCCAGGGTCGGCACGCCCTGCCGGCTGGCCAGCAGGTCGACCCGCGCCGACAGCTCCCGCATGTACTGCGCATTGTCGTCCAGCTTCTGCATCAGCTGGTCCAGACGCGCGGAAACCTGCGTCAGCTTGGCCAGGCGCATCGCCGTCGTCTCGTCGCCGGCATCCCTCTCCAGCCTCATCAGCTGGTTGAGGGCCTGCATCTCCTGCAGAAGGCGCTTGTTCTCGGCCTGCAGGCGCGCGACCTGGTCGCGATTGTCCTGCACCGACGTCTCGATCCGGTTGAGTTGCGGGGCGCATCCTGCAAGCAGGATGAGCCCCACCACCAGCAGCGGCATGCCGCGCATCGCGTGTCGCCTTCCCGTTACGGACGCTCGAAGTGGGCGCGGCGGTTCTGCGCCCAGTCGGCTTCGCCGTGACCGGTCGCGAACGGGCGGCTCTCGCCGTAGCTCGTAACCCGCAGGTTGCCCGCCGGCACGCCCAGACTGACCAGGTAGTCACGGGCGGACTTGGCGCGCTTCTCGCCCAGGGCCAGATTGTACTCGATGGTCCCGCGCTCGTCGCAGTGGCCCGCCACCATCAGGGTGACGCCGGCTTCCTTCAGGATGCGCGCGTTCGTGGTCAGCACGCCCATCGCCGCGTCGTCCAGGTCGTACTTGTCGTAGCCGTAGAAGACGTCCTCGATGCCGTACTGCGACGGGTCGAGGTTCGCATAGTCCGGCCCCTTCGGGACGACAGGCTCGGGCTTCGGCGCGGGCTTGACGACTTCCACCGGCTGCTCGACCGGCGCGGTCTCCGTCACTACCGGGGGCTTCTTGCTGCAGCCGGTGAAGGCGACGAGCGCCAGCGCGACCAGCACCAGGACCACGGCCAGGCGGGGGGTCGTTGCGTTCCTCATTCCGTACTCTCCTCGGGTTGTCCGGCCGTTCAGTGAGACCAGGCCGGGGTTATGTCGGGCTCGTTCCCGAACGTCAACTGGCGGAAACCACCTTCCACCACGTCGAACACGTAGAGCTTCGAGGCGCCGCTGCGGTCCGAGGCGAAGACCAGATGGCGGCCGTCCGGCGCCCAACTCGGGTCCTCGCTGTTGCGCCATGAGAGGTCGGTTACCACCCGGCGCTCCTCGCCACCGGGGCGCATCACGACGATCTGCGTGACCACATCCTCGCGGGTGGCATACGCCACCCACTCCCCGTTCGGCGACAGGGTGGCCGAGTCGTTGTATTTGCCCTCGAACGTGAGTCGGCGTTTCCCGGCGCCTTCCTTGTCGAGCATATATAACTGCGGGGTGCCACTGCTGTCACTGGTAAAAACGAGTTCCCTGCCGTTTGGCGCCCAGCTCGGACTGATTTCGATGGCCGGCGACACGGTCAGCCGCTTGATGATCTGGCCCTCGGGCGTGATGCGGTAGATCTCCGGATCCCCACCCCTGGACAGGGAGATCAGCAGCTCCCGCCCGTCCGGGCTCCAGTCCGCACCCAGGTTCAGTCCGTCCTGGGCGATGAGCTGGCGGACCTGCCCGGTCGCCGTCTCCAGCGCATAGAGCCCTTGCTGCCCGCCCCGGTAGCTGGTGAAGGCGATCTTCTCCCCGTCGGGTGACCAGTCCGGGCACAGGTTCAGGGTCCGGTTGGCGGTCAGCCGGATCAGGCCTTCCCCGTCGTAGTCCACGACGTAGATATCGCGCCGGTTGCCCTGGCCCCGCGAGAACGCCACCCGGGTCAGGGCGATGCCCTCGCTGCCCACGGCCATGCGCACGACTTCGTTGGCGAAATGGTGCGCCGTGGTCCGGACCTGGTCCTCGGCCGGCCGGTAGCGCTTGGTCAGCACCAGCTGGCGGTCCGGCCAGGTCAGGAGGTTCAGGTTCACCGTCAGCGGCCAGTCGCCGGAGGCCGGCCCCTCGACGGTGCCCTCGATGGCCCAGCTGAACGGCAGGGTCTCCGGCTTGTAGCCCGGGCCCCCGACGTTGAACAGGCCGCTGAGCAGCAGGTCGTTGCCGACGATCTGGCGCAGCTTGGCTGCCGTCTCCTGGGCCGTGCGGCCACCGGTCAGGGCGCGGAAATCGCCCATGCGGGCATCGGTCTTCAGCACCGCCTGCTGCGTGTGCTGGATGTTGACCTCGGTCCGGCCGCCCTGCGCCTGCGCCACGGCCGGCAGCAGGGGCAACAGCAGGACCAGGGCACGGGCGGCGGTCCGCAGCGCGAAGGCAAGGGTCATCGGGATCCCGGCTCCAGGTTGAAGTCGAAGGTCACACCGAGGTCCGAGCCCCGGTACTGCGGCGGCAGGGGCGGCAGCCGCGTGGTCTGGACGGCGCGGTGCGCCTCGCGGTCGAACACGCCGATGCCGCTGTTGCGGACCAGCTTGACCTGCGTCACGACGCCGGCGCGGTTGATGACGAAGTGCACGCTGCAGGATACCAGCGCCCGGTCCCCGAACCCGAGCTGACGCGGGTGCCAGTTGGCCACCACCCGGCTCTCGATCGCCTTGAGGTAGTAGGCGAACGGGAAGTCCGAGTCCGTGCCGCTGACCGCCGGCCCGGTGACGCCTGTCTCGGCGCCCGGCTGCATCGCCGGCACCGCCGGCGCCTGCACGGGCGCCGTCGTCTTCGCGGCCGGCTTGGCCGCCGGCGGTTTCGGGGTCTCCTTGGGTTTCTCTTTCGGCTTCTCCTGCGGCTTCTCCTGCGGCAACTCTTTCGGCGGGCGCGGGACATCCGGCTTGATCGGCTCGGGCTCGGGCAGCGCCTGGGCCACGTCCACCGGAACGTCCGGCGACGCCTCCTGCGGCCGCTGCCGCTCGGCCTCCACCAGCCGGACGGCGATGATGTTCGGCATGCGTGGCGGCTGCGTGGTCACCCGGTCGCCCCACAGCAGCAGGGCCGCGAACGCCGCCCCGTGCAGCACCAGCGAGGCAGGCACCGCGCGCGTGAGCATCTCAGCGCTTCGCCGGCGGCGGCGCCACCGGCTGGTCGGCCACCAGGCTCAGGTTGACGAAGCCTTCGCGCTCGACGGCGGCCATCAGCTTCAGGACGAAGCCGTATGGAACCTCCTCGTCGCAGCGCAGGTACACCGGAACCTGGCCCTTCTGGTCCGACCACGGCGCCAGCAGCCCGGGCAGGTCCTCGATCGGCACGGCCTGCTCCTGGAAGAACACCTGGCGCGTGGCCGTCACCGAGATCACGGGTCCTTCCTTGACCACCACCTCGCGCGTCTCGGTCTCGGGCAGGTTCACCTCGACGCCGCCCTGGATGTACGGCGCCGTCAGCATGAAGATGATCAGCATGCACATCGTCACGTCGACCAGCGACGTGATGTTGATCGAGGCCATGGCCGAGTAGCCGCGACGGCGGGCGTGCGCCATCAGATGGTCTCCCGTTCATGGCGCTCCGGACGCCGCGGGGCCTCGCGGGGGCCGCTGCCGGCGGCCGAAGCGGCTTCCTCCAGGATCGTGCGCAGGCGGTCCAGTTCGTTGGCGACCAGGTCGATCTTGCGCACCAGCATGTTGTAGAAGACCACGGCGGGGATCGCCGCGCCCAGGCCGGCCACCGTCGTGATGAGCGCTTCGGCGATGCCGGGCGCCACCACGGTCAGGTTGGCGCTGTGCATCGAGGCCATGCCCCAGAAGCTGGCCATGATCCCCCAGACCGTGCCCAGCAGCCCGAGGAACGGCGCCACCGTCACCGTGGTGGACAGGATGATCACGTAGCGCTCGAGGTGCTCCACCTCCAGGTAGGTGATGCGCTCGCTGGCGCGCCGCACGCCAGCCAGGTCGCGCGCGGCGCCCGCCTCGATCAGCAGGTTGCACAGCGGCAGGTCCGTATTGCTGCGGCACCAGACTTCCAGGTCACGCCGCTCGTACTGGCCCGCCAGCCAGCGGTCGCAGTGTTCCCAGAAGGCGAAGTGGCCGCGTCGCAGCCGCGCCAGCGCGCGCGCCTTGTCGATGAACACGGCCCAGGAGAGCACCGACAGCACCAGCAGCAGCAGCAGGATGAACTTCCCGAAGAACGTCGACGTGTTGACGAGGTTCAGGATGTCGCCCGCGGTGAGCGCACCGAGGACGGGCGCCGGCATGAGGGCGGCGGTGGCCAGGGCCATGGGCTCTCCTTGATGGAGCGGGAATCTGTGCGGGGGCCCGGTCTCGCTCCGTCCGGACCGGCTCCGTCCGGGCCCTCCTGGCCCGGTGCCGCCTTTGGCGCGGCCTGGAATCGACGTCGGCCGCGCGGCGGCCCGAGATCCATTGAACCCCGAAGATGCACCCGGGTTCCGCCGGGCGCCAGCGGGCGCTCAGGCGCGCCCGCGCATCGCCTTCAGGGAGAAGGCTGCCTCGAAATCGAACTTGTCGATGAAGTCGCGCAGGGAATCGCGCTCGCGCTTGCGCAGCAGGCCGGCCTCGACCAGGTGGAACACGACGCGCCCGAAGTCGATCGTCGCGCGCACGCCCCAGGCCCGGAAGACGTCGGGCGCCATGACGCCGTAGCGTTCGCACCCCAGGTCGCGGACCGCCTCCAGGAGGTCTTCGCCCGTCACGTGGCCGGGTTCCTCACGGGCCGCCACCGCGGCTTCCAGCGCTTCCAGGACGAAGAAATAGGCATCGGGCCGGAACACCCCGCGGCGGCCGGCCAGGTCGTGGATCGTCTGCAGCAGGTCCAGGGTGTCGCTCACGTCTCACGTCCCCGGGGGCGCTGGTGGAGCGCGACCCCTGCCTCATTGTAGACCCGTCCGGGCATCTGTCAACTCCCACGCCGGAACGCCGCCCGCAGCGCCCCGGGCGCCAGGAGCCGGTCATAGAGGTCGAGATACTTCCGGACCACACAGGTGGCCCCGAAGTCCCCGGCCGCATCGCGCCGCGCCTCCTCGGCCAGGTGCTGACGCAGCCCGTCGTCGCGCAGGACCGCTACGGCTGCCTCGATCATGCCGGCCACGTCGTGCGGGTCCCGCAGGTAGCCGTTGACCCCGTCATGGATGAACTCTCCGGCCCCGCCTCGGCTGGTGGCCAGGGGTACCACGCCGCAGGCCATGGCTTCCAGCGCGACCAGCCCGAACGACTCGTGCAGGGACGGCAACAGCAGCAGGTCGCACGCCGGGAGGATCCCCTCCAGCCCCGTGACCGAGCCGAGGCATGTCGTGCGCTCAAGCAGGCCGCCGGCCGCAAGTGCCTCGCGCATGGCCGGCATCTCGGGCCCGTCGCCGACCAGCAGCAGCCGCGCCGGCAGCTCCGCCGCCACGCCGGCAAAGACGTCCACGACCGCCTGCGGGTTCTTGACGCGACGGAAGTTCGAGACGTGGACAATCAGCTTCTCGCCGGCGTCCGCGAAGCGGGCCCGCACCGCGGCGTCGCGCGCCGGGACGTAGAGGCGCGCGTCGACGAAGTTCGGGATGACCTCGATGTCGCGGCCGCAGCCGAAGACCCGCACCGTCTCGTCGCGCAGGAAACCCGAGACCGCGGTCACGGCGTCGCTCTGCTCGATGAGGAAGCGCGTGATCGGGAAGTACGACGGCTCCTGTCCCACCAGCGTGATGTCCGTGCCGTGCAGCGTCGTCACGACCTTGATGCGGTCCGCGCCGAGCATCTGGCGGGCCAGGTAGGCGCCCGCCGCGTGCGGCACGGCGTAGTGGACGTGCAGGATGTCCAGGCCGCAGCGCAACGCCACGTCGTGCATCGTCGAGGCCAGGCTCAACGTGTAGGGGGCGTGCTGGAAGACCGGGTACGAGGGCATCTCCACCGGATGGTAGAAGATGTTCCCGTGGTACGGCTCCAGCCGGAACGGAAGGTGCGTGGCGATGAAGTGTACCTCACAGCCCATGCGCGCCAGGTGCAGCCCCAGTTCCGTGGCGACGACGCCGCTGCCTCCCTGCGTCGGATAGCACGTGATGCCGACGGCGGGCATCCTCATGAGCGCCACGGCTCGGTCGGCAGGTCGGACACCACCGGGACCTGTACGGTCGTCACGGCTTCGGCATGTTCCACGCCGGCTTGCCGTCCCCAGCGGCGGGCACGGTCCTCGATCCGTTGCAGGAAGGCCGGGTCGTTGATCACGGTGGCGCGACGCCCGTCGCCACGCTGCAGCTGGCTGCCGTAGCAGGCCAGCGCCGCGAGCTTCGCCGGCCAGTGACCCCCGATGTCGAACAGCAGCGAGGGCCGGCCGTCCTCGGGCGTGACGTGCCCGACGGTCTGGACCTCCCAGCGGTCCACCGCCCCGGGCAGGGCGGCCGCCCCGTGCAGGCGCAACGCCGGCAGCGGCGGCTGCCATGCCGACAACCGCGCCAGGAACACCGCGCGCTCGACCAGCCCGGGCGTCGCCTGGTGGTCGGGGTGGCGCCTCGGCTCGGGCGCCGTCACCAGCCAGCGCGGACGCAGCCGGCGGATCACCGCGACCAGCGCGGCGGCCTGGCCGGCATCGTCGCCATCGATGAAGCCGTCCGGCAGCTGGAGCTGGGCGCGGCCGGCCAGGCCCAACGCCTGCGCCGCCGCGACCGACTCGCTCCACCGCTCATCCGGGCCGGCGTTCGTACCGAGCTCGCCGCGGGTCAGCTCGAGCGCCCAGACGCAGCGCCCGCGGGCCGCGAGCGTGGCCAGCGTGCCGCCAAGTCCGATCTCGGCGTCGTCCGGATGCGGGGAAACGACCAGCAGGTCGCAGGCCGCCGGCGCGTCGTTGAACATGCGGTTGCCCTTCCGGAGCCGGCGGCGCGCCGCCGTGGTTCAGCCGATAAGGTACTCGTGCCAGCGGCCGCCGGCACCGGCTTCCAGGTGCGCCCGTGCCGCCGCCAGCAACGCCGCGGGCAGACCATCGCCCAACGCGCCGACCGCTGCCATCGCGGCCAGGCGCCGTTCCTGGCGCTGGCCGTCGGGCAGCAACCAGCCGGGGATGGCCTCCTGTTCCTGGCGCCGGCGCTCGCGGGCCTCGGCGACGACCATGGCAGCGACGCCCCGCTCCCAACGGCGTGCCCGCCCGCGCGCCAGCCGGGCCGCGCGGGCCGGCGCCACTCCCAGTTCCCTCACGAGCCGATCCTCCAGGTCGCGCCCGGCCACCGCCGCCGCCGCCGCCGCCAACGCGGACGCACCGGTGGCATCCAGCCCGGTTGCGCGCGGCCCCGCCACCAGCGGCGCCGGGTCATCGTCCGCGCGCAGCAGCCAGCCGAACAGCCGCGGCACGAGCGGCGCCCGCGTCAATCCGAGCTCGGCATGGACAGGTTCGAGCTGCTCGAGGTAGGCCGCTTCACCGGGTCCGACCACCACGGCGATCGGCTGCAGCAGCCAGTCCTGGACGGCGCTGCGCAGCAGCACACCGGGCCGCAGGCTCGCGGCCGACGGCAGCGCGTCTGCCGGACCCAACGCCCGTCGCCGGTCCCCAGCTTCCGTGTACAGATGCCGTGCAAGCGAGCGCTCGGCCACAGGCACAGCGTGCCCGGCGGCCGCCAGCTCCCGCCCGCGCTGCCTTGCGCGTTCGACGCAGCGGGCTCGCGCCGAATCCAGGTGCGCGTAGAACGAGCCGGCCGCTGCGTGCAGATGCGGGTCGTTCCCGCGCACCACGACCAGCGGCTGCCCGGCGAACACGCGGCGCACCGCCGCCACATTCAGCCGCGCCCAGTCCCAGTCCTCCGCCAGCGCCCGCGTCCACAGACGGGCCAGGTCGCTCACAAGCGGATCCTGGGGCCGTGCGGCGGCCGCGGCCGCCAGGAGCGTCGCGCCCGGCCCGCACCAGTTCCGTGCGGCACTGGGACCGATCATGGCGCGCGGCAAACGACCGGCGCGCGCCTCCGCCCAGGCGTCGGCCCGCACCGGTCCGGTCTCCTGGTCCCAGCCGACCGGCGACAGGGCCTCGACCAGGTCGTCGTCGTCGTCCGCGCACCAGAAGACCGCGGCCGTGGGACGCCCCTGTTCGGTCCGCAGCCGGGCCAGGGCCAGAGCCGTGGCGACCTTCAGCAGGGTCAACACCGGCCCGCCCAGGAAGCCCGGCTGCTGGCCGGTGACCACGACCGACGCCCGCCCGGCCCGCAGGTCGGCCAAGCAGGCGGCCTGGTCGGACCCGCCGGTTGCCGTCGCCTCCAGGCGCCAGGCTTCCCCGTCGGGAGAGCCGAAGAGCGGCGACGACGCCGGCGACACCGGCGCGGAGATCGCCGCCACCACACCCGTCGTCGCCCAGCCGTCCTGCAGCCAGCGTGCGAAGGCGGGGCCGCCGGCGCCGGCGTTCGGCAGTTCCGCTCCCGGTGTCCAGCCCAGGGTCATGGCCGAGTCCCCCGGCGATAGGCCAGCACCCATCGCGTGCCCGCCCCAAGCGGGGCGCCGTCGTAGTCGCCGGCACCGGCAACGCGCCACAGACCGCCGGTGGCGGCCAGTGCATCGAGGCCGGACAGCGTGTAGAGCGCCACCCGCTCGGTGTAGGCGATGCCATGGGGACCCACGCCGAGCGCACCCGCCTCAGCCTCGCGACCCGGCAGGGCCGTCAGGCGTACCTCTTTGGCGACCGCATCGCCATCCAGCCGCCGGATCTCCAGCACGCGGAGCGGGCCGGCCACGCGCTGCCGCTCCCGTACGGCCGGGCCCAGCTCGTCCCGCACGCGGTCGGCGTCGAGATAGTCAAGGTACCAGTGGCCCCCGGGTGCGAGCACGCGCGCGATGCCCGCGACCATCTCCCGGTCGCCGCCTTCCGGTCCGAAGTAACCGAACGCCGTGAACAGCGACAGCACGGCCGCGAAGCTGCCGTCGCCGAAAGGCAGGGCGCGCATGTCCGCCCGCACGAGCGGCACGCCATCCTCGCGGGCGCGCGCCGCACGCAGCAGCGGATCGGAGAGGTCCAACCCGGTCGCGGCCAGGCCCGCGGACGCCAGCGGCCCCAGGTGCCGACCGTCGCCGCAGCCCAGGTCCAGGACGCGCTCGCCGCCGCCTGCCGGCAGGGCCGCCAGACGCGGCAGCAGCGCCAGACAACGGCGGGCCTCCGCGTCGTCCCGATGACCGTAGACAACCGGGTAGAAGGCGCCGAACGCCGCGTGGTACCAGGCTTCAGCCACCGGCGGGCTCCGGTGCTTCCCAGGCCAGCTCGCCGCCCAGGGCCATCCCGCGCCGAAGGACCGAATCCGCCGCGCACTCCAGGCGCCGTGGATGGTCCAGCGTGTAGTGCAGACCGCGGCTCTCCGGTCGCGCCAGCGCGCAGATCACGATCAGTTCCCCCAGCAAGGCGATGTTCGCCAGTTCGGCAACCTCGGCCGCCGGTGCCGAGCGCCGACGCACCGACTCGACCGTGCGCCTGATCGCCCGGACGCGCCCGAGCGCGATTTCCAGCCGCTCGCGATCGCGCACGATGCCCACGTAGTCCCACATCACGCGTCGCAACTCGTCCCAGTCGTGTTCGACGACAACCGCGTGCGCAGAGGGCGCCGCGCCAGGCGCGGGCGCCGGCGGCGCGGCGGCGGCACGCCCGGCCGGGAACAACCGCGGCGCGGACGCCACGGCGGCGGCGGCGCGTTCGGCGAAATAGACCGCCTCCAGCAGCGAGTTGCTGGCCAGGCGGTTGGCGCCGTGGATCCCCGTGCAGGCCGTCTCGCCGATGGCGAACAGTCCCGGCAGCGTGGTGCGCGCATCGAGGTCCGTCGCGACCCCTCCGCACATGTAGTGGGCTGCAGGCACCACCGGCACCGGCTCGCCGGCCATGTCGATGCCGAAGCTCCGGCATGCGGCCACCAGGTTCGGAAAGCGCTGCTCGACGGCGGCGCGTTCGAGGTGGCGCAGGTCGAGAAAGACGCAGGGTTCGCCGCTGGCCTTCATCTCCTGGTCGATCGCCCGCGCCACCGCGTCACGCGGCGCCAGGTCCGTCTGCACGTGGTGCCGCGTCATGAAGCGGTCCCCGCGCCGGTTGACCAGGACGGCGCCCTCCCCGCGCACCGCTTCACTGATCAGGAAGCTCTTGGCGGCCGGATGGTAGAGGCATGTCGGGTGGAACTGCACGAACTCGAGATTGCGGAGCTCGGCGCCGGCGCGGAAAGCCATTGCCAGGCCGTCGCCGGTCGCGATATCCGGGTTGCTCGTGTAGAGGTAGACCTTGCCGCAGCCGCCGGTCGCCAGCACCACGGCATCCGCCAGGTGCACGACGACGCACCGCGTGCGGCGGTCCAGCACGCGCGCGCCGACGATCCGCGTGGCATGGGCGCCGGTGAGCCCGACCTCGGTCCCACGGACCAGGTCCAACCCCATGTGGTCCTCGTCGACGGTGATCCCCGCGTGCGCGTTGCAGGCGGCCAGGAGCCGGCCCTCGATCTCGCGACCGGTCAGGTCGCGGCAGTGCAGGACCCGCCGCCGTGAATGGCCCCCTTCGCGCCCGAGCGCGAAGCCGTCTCCCTGCGGGTCGCGGCTGAAATCGACACCGTAGCCCAGAAGACGTTCGATCAGATGGGGCCCAGCCTCCACCATCCGCCGCACGGCCTCCTCCCGGCACAGGCCATCACCGGCGGCCAGCGTGTCCTGGACATGGGCCTCGAAATCGTCCAGCGGCGAGACGGCGGCCGCGATCCCGCCCTGCGCGTAATTGGTGCTGCTTTCGCGGCTTTCCTTCTTCGTGACCACCCGCACCGGCCCTCCGGCCGCCGCCAGCAGTGCGAACTGCAACCCGGCGATCCCCGAACCGATCACCAGGCAACGGCTCACCACGGTCACGGGGGCATCCTGGGGCATCACGGGCAACCATCCGGAACGGGGAGAACTGGCCCGGAAACCGCTGGGAACACGCACGATGATAGCGCTAAAGGCCAGCGGATGGCGGACGATCACTCTAGCGCCGTGGAAGATAACCAATCCGGCGGATGCCTGTCCACCAGGAGGATCCAAAGTGAAATCCCGTGTCTTGTTCGCCCTGCTCGTGGCGGCGCTCTTCGTTGGCGGCTGCGAAATGGACAACAGCAACGAGTGGCAACGCGTGGTCTGTTCCGTGCAGTCGATCAACGGCGGCACGCCGATCGTCTCGGCCGCGCTCAACATCGGTTCGGACCCCATCAACGATACCGATGACTACGTGCCCCTGGACATCGTCCCGGTGCTGTTCTGGGCCCGTCCCGGCAACACGTTGATGACGGTTCCCGAAGAGGGAGCCTACAGCTCGTTCATCATCACGTCCTACGACGCCGTCTGGGTCCCGGGTGCCGGCGCGCCGGACGAGCTGGCGGAGTACAACATCACGCGCGGCCTGCTGAGCGCGCGCGTGCCGATCAACGACGAGTTCCTGGTGCTGTTCACGGTCGCCCCCCAGCAGATGAAGCAGGAACCGTGGTACCCGGCATCGGACAGCAGCACCGCCTTCATGGCGAACCTCCAGCTGACGTTCTACGGCCACGAGGAAGGCAGCTCGCACGAGATCGCCATCCCGGCCGGCACGACCGTGACCTTCGTCGGTCAGGTCGGCGAGAACAACTAGTCGGCGGCGCCTCCACGGCGGACGGCATCCAGGCGCTCCCGGACCAGGTCCGGGAGCGCCAGCGCGCCCGTCCATCGCACCTGCATCTCGAGCACCCGCAACCCCGGACGGCCGTCCCAGCGCGCCGCGAGCTTCACGCGGTCCTTGGCCGTGGTCACCACGGCGTCGATCGCCGCCGACCTCAGCAGACCGTCGATGCGGGCGAGCAGGCGGTCGCCGTACGGTTCATGGTCGCGGCAGCGGATGACCAGCGCCGGCTCGGCGACCAGTAGCTGCGCCGCAGCGGCTTCGAAGACCTCCGGGCGCGCGATCCCCGACAGCAACGCCACCGACCTGCCCGCTGGCGCACCTCCTTCGAAACGATACTCGCGCCGGAACGCCGCGACGGTGGTTCCCGCCGGACCGGCCGGCAGCGTCTCCCCCGCCTCGACCAGCCACACAGCCGCGCGCGCGGCACCCACGGCGGACTCCCGCCACGGCCCGAACGGAGCCACGCGGCCCGCCAATGGGCGCAACGTCGGCCCCGAGGTGTCCGCGGCCGCCGCCACGATCAGGATATCGAGATGTCGACCGACGCCCGCCGTCTGGTGCCCGTCCTCGACCAGCAGCACGTCCAGGCCCGGTTCGTGAGCGGCCAGCCAGCTGATACCCCGCGCGCGGCGCCGGGCCTGCACGACCGTCCAGCCCGCCGACGCCAGCATGCCGGCCAGCAGACGCGCTTCGTCGCCGGCCCCCGGCGTGTCGGCGCACACCCGGCAGGGGCCCTCCAGACGCGAACCGTAGCCCCGCGTGAGCACCGCCCCGCGGAGGCCGCCTGCCGCGAGATCCCGCGCCAATTGCGCGGTGACGGGTGTCTTGCCCGTGCCTCCGAGCGCGAGGTTGCCGATCGAGACCACCAGCGCGGCTCCCGCCGGTGCCGGTCTGCCGGCCGCGCGCCGCGCCTGCCAGGCGTCGGCCAGACGCGTCCACGTGTCCGCCAGGAGCGAGGGTGGGCGCCGCTCGCCACCCTGCCAGGCGGCGGTCAGCCTCCGGATCGCGGCCGGACGCAGGTCGACCGTGTTCATGATGCGCCCCCCTGGCCGGCGAAGAACGCGGCCAGGATGCCCCTCAGGCGCGCAGCTTCCTGATCCGGACTTCCGGCGGCCGGGACCAGCGGCGAGCCCACGTGCAGACGCACGCGGCTGCCGGGCAGCGGGACGACGGTGCGGTCCCAGGTGCGCAGACGTAGCGCCGCACCCGGGGCGGCCACCAGAGGCACCACGGCGCACCCGGTCAGGGCCGCCAGGTGGGCGACACCGTCGCGGATCGCCCCGAAAGGCCCCTTCGGCCCGTCGACGGCGATGCCCACCGAACGACCGGCCTCCAGCACCCGACGCAGTTCCACCAGGGCCCGGGCGCCCCGTTCGCCGGTCGCCCCGCGCACGAACCCGAACCCCGTGCCCCGCAGCGCGCGAACCAGGATCGCGCCGTCATCCGAGCCGCTGACCAGCAGGCACGGGCGCGCGGGCTCCACGAAGAGCAGGCAGGGCAGGATATCACGATGCAGGCAGGCGTAGATGACCGGCTCTCCGGATCCGGCCACCGGCGCGCCCCCCGGCTCGAGCCGAACCGTTGCCCGAAGCAGTGCCCAGAGGGTGGGCGCGGCGGAGAGCTTCATCCCCTGCGGTCCCATGTCACCGTTTTCCCGGCGTTCGGCCGGGCAGGGCCAGCATGGCCAGCGCCACATCGGCGGCGCGCTCCCAGGCACCCGGCTCGCCGCATAGGCGGCGCAGGCGGCGGACCTCGCCGTAATAGTCCTGCCGGTCGGCCGGCCGCACCAGCCAGCTCAGCAGCTCGCGCGCCAGCGGAAGCGGGCTGGCTTCCTGCTGCAGGTGCTCCCGCACTACAGCCCGCCCGAGCACCAGATTTGCCAGCCCGATGTACGGCGAGCGTACTAGGCGCCGCCCAATAAAGGCGGTCAGGGCGCCCGTGCGGTAGACGATCTCGTGCGGTACGCCCGCCAACGCCGCCTCCAAGCTGGCGGTCCCGCTGCAGACCAGCGCCAAATCGAGGCGCGGGAGCAGCTCGGGCAGGGGTTCGGCCGTGAACTCGGCCGGCGCCGTGAACCGAGCTGTCACCTCGGCCGGGACCACGCCGGGAGCCAGGCTCACGACGAAGCGCACATCACGCCCCGCCAGGTGGCCGGTGATGGCCTGGCTCGTGACCTTCAGCACTGGCAGCAGCGCCTCCAGTTCCTGCCGTCGGCTGCCCGGCAACAGCCCGATCACCAGCGGGCCATCGCGGCGGCCCAGCCGCTCTTCTCGGCGCCGCAGCGACGCCTCGAACTGGAACGCGGCGCCGTAGTCGTCCATCAGGGGATGGCCCAACGGCTCGACCGCGAAACCCAGGTCGCCGAAGAACGAGGTCTCGAACGGGAGGATGGTCCCCAGGCGGTCGATGCGGCGCCGGTACGAATCCGCGCGCCAGCGCCCCCACGCCCACAGCTGCGGCGCCACCAGCCAGAACACGGGTACGCCACGGCGGTGCGCAACGCCCGCGAGATGGCCGTTGAACCCGGGGAAGTCGATGGGCAGGAATAGATCGACACCGTCGGCCAGATGGCGCTCGAGGCGGCGCCGCGCCCGCGCCAGGGCCGGCAGCGCGCGGACGACCTCGCCCACGCCCATGACCGCCACGGCCTCCGAGCGTTCGACCAGTTCGACCGGGGCGGCGGCCAACGCCGCACCGCCCAGCGCGGAGATGCGCAACGAGGGATCCCGCCGGCGGAGCGCCGCGGCCAGCCGCGCACCATAGCGGTCCCCGCTGGCTTCGCCGCAGGAGATGAAGACGTGCCTCGGCCCGGCTCTGCCCACGGGTCGCTCCTTGCGGCCACCGGCCGCCAGGTCAGCGGACGATGCCGCGGTCCGAGCGCCTGATGAACGCCATCAGGTCCTCGATGTGCTGGGTCAGGCGGCAATCGGCGGTGATGCGCTCGAGCGCCTGCGTCACGTTGAGCCCGGAGCGGTACAGCAGCCGGTAGGCCTTCTTGAGGTTCTGGAGGTCGTCGTCGGAGAAGCCGCCTCGCTTGAGGCCGATCGCGTTGATGCCGGCGACCTCGATCGGGTTGCCGGCCACCTTGATGAACGGTGGCACGTCCTGCGGCAGGCGGCTGCCGCCACCGACGAACGCGAACGCGCCGACGCGCACGAACTGGTGCACGGGCGTCATCCCGCCCAGGATCGCATTGCTCTCGATCTCGACGTGGCCGGCCAGGTTCACCGCGTTGGCCAGCACGGTGCGGTCGCCCACCTTGCAGTTGTGCGCGATGTGGACGTACGCCATCAGCAGGTTGTCCGAGCCGACATGCGTGCTGGCGCCCTCGCCGGTGGCGGGATGGATGGTGCAGTACTCGCGGATGTCGTTGTTGTCGCCGATCTCGATGTACGACACCTCGCCGCGGTACTTCTTGTCCTGCGGCTCGCAGCCGATCGCGGCACCGTGGAAGACGCGGTTGCCACTGCCCATGATCACATGACCCGTGAGCAGGACGGACGATCCGATCACGCAATCGGGGCCGATGACCACGTCGGGTCCAATGATCGCGTACGGCCCCACCTTCACGTTGTGACCGAGGCGGGCGCCCGGGTCCACGACGGCCGTGGGGTGGATCTCGGGTTCGTTCACCGGACGCAGGCCGGGCACCTTGTTCATCTTCACCGGGTCCATCCGTCTCCTCCTTCGGGCCCGCGGCTCAGGCATCCACGATGGTGGACATGAGTTCCGCCTCGGCGACCAGGGCGTCGCCGACCCAGCCAGTCCCCCGCATCTTGCACAGGGGCCCGCGCAATTTGAGCAGTTCCAGCTCGAAACGCAACTGGTCTCCCGGCAGGACCGACTGCCGGAACCGTGCGGCGTCGATCCCGCTGAAATAGACCAGTTTTCCTCGCGGATCCTCGACGCTGCTGAGCAGCAGCACGCCGCCCACCTGGGCCATGGCTTCGATGATCAGCACCCCGGGCATGATCGGGTGCCCCGGGAAGTGGCCCTGGAAGAACGGCTCGTTGATCGACACGTTCTTGAGGCCGACCACCCGCTTGCCGGGTTCCAGCTCGGTGATCCGGTCCACCAGCAGGAACGGGTAGCGGTGCGGCATGATCTCCATGATCGAGGCAATGTCCCAGTGGTTCGGTTCGCGCGGCGGGTAGATGCGCGGCATGCGGCGCTCGGACTTCGCCAGCAGGCGCGTGAACTCCACGTTCGCCGCATGCCCGGACAGGCTCGCGCGCACATGCCCCTGCAGGGGCATACCCAGCAGCGCCAGGTCCCCGAGCAGGTCGAGCACCTTGTGGCGCACGCATTCGTCAGGGAAGCGGGCGACCTGGCCGCCTTCCAGCACACCGTCGTTGTAGACGAGGGCGTTCTCCAGGCTGCCCCCGAGGGCCAAGCCCTGCCGGCGCAGACCTTCCACGTCCCGCATCAGGGCGAAGGTGCGCGCCGGAGCGATCTCCCGCCGGAAGACCCCGGGGCGGATCTCGAATGTGGCGGCCTGCCGACCGATCAGTTCTTCGTCGTAGTCGATCTCGAAACTGATCCGGAAATCCTGCGCGGGCAGCGCTTCGAGCCGGGCGTCACCCAGGGTCAAGGCGACCGGTCGCGTGATCTTATGGTAGGTCGCCGGCAATCCCTGATCGCACCGGCCGGCCCGGTCGAGCATCTCGACATAGGGCAGGCTGCTGGCGCATCCGGTGACCGGAGGTTCCCCGCCCTCGAGCCGTATGCAACAGTTCGTGACGCCCATCCCGTACAGGGCCGCTAACACGTGTTCCACGGTATGGACCGTCACGCCGCCGTGCGACAGCGTGGTCGCACGCACGAGGTCCGCGGCGGGGGCCGCGTGTTCCACCAGCGCCGGGATCCGGGTTTCGCCCCCCGGTCCAGGCACCACGAACACCAGCCCCGTATTGACAGGGGCCGGTTGGAACGTCATCCGCGCTGGCTGCCCGGAGTGCAGACCGATGCCCTCGATGGTCACTTCCGACGCGACGGTGCGCTGCAGCCAGAGCACGATCACTTCTCCCGCTTCGATGGGCCGCCGTCGGCGCGGCCTTCGAGCGCGCGCAGACGCCCGAGGGCTGCCGGCAACCGCCGCAGCGCCGCCGTGATACGGAACGACTCCTGGAAATCCAGGGCCGGGTAGCCGAAGACCGTCGCGCCGGCGGCGACATCCTTGATCACGCCCGCCTGCGCCCCGATCCGCGCGCCGTCGCCGATGACGAGGTGGTCGGCGATCCCGACCTGCCCCCCGGTGATCACGCCGTCCCCGAGCACGCAGCTGCCGGCGATTCCCGTCTGGGCGCTCAGCGCACAGCCGCGCCCGATCCGGACATTGTGCGCCACGTGCACCTGGTTGTCCAGCTTGCTGCCCGCGCCGATCACCGTGCGCCCGGTGGTGGCGCGGTCGATCGTCACCAGTGCGCCGAGTTCCACGTCGTCGCCGACCTCGACGATGCCCACCTGCGGGATCTTCGCCTGTCCGCGTGGCCCGGCCAGATAGCCGAAGCCGTCGGCGCCGATCACCGTTCCGGCGTGGACGATGACACGATCGCCGAGTCGGCATCCCTCTCGCACCACGACGTGCGCGTGCAGGACACAGTCGCGCCCTACCATGGCATCGCACCCGATCACCACGTGCGCGCCGAGCCGGGCGCCGGCCCCGACCACAGCCCCGGGGCCGACGACGCAGTACGGCCCCACCGCCGCAGCGTCGACGGCGGCACCGGGATCGATCACCGCCGTCGGGTGAACGCCGGGCGGGTAGAGCCGGTCGGGATCCGTCGCCAGCCGTGCCAGGAACCGCGCGAACGCCTCGTAGGGGCGTTCCACCTCGATCGCCGGCCGCGCGAGATCCAGACCGGGCGGCACCAGCAGGGCGCCGGCCGCGCTGACCCTGGCTTCGGGCGCACGTCGTGCGTCGGCGACGAACGACAGGTCGCCCGGGCCGGCCTCCGCCAACGAAGCAGCCCCGGTGAGCACCGGGTCTTCCTCGCCCAGCAGCCGACCGCCCACCAGGGCGGCCACTTCACTCAGCCGCAACGACGTGACCACGAGCTCCCAACCACGAGTTCCTCACCACGGCTTCCGTCCAAGCAAGCGCCCCCCGCCGTACCGGGCGAGGGGCCAAGCGCTTCGAATCGCGTCCTTTGCCAATCTCCCAGCCCCCGGGACCGCTGTCAACCCCCAACCGCGCCGCGGACCCGATCGGTGTCCTACTTTTCGCCACGCACCAGGGCCTGCAGGACGTCGTTGGTCAGGTCGAAATCGGGATTGACATACAACACCGAGACGGCGGCCGAATCGAGGATCAGACCGTAGTTGCGCTCCTTGCCGAGACGCTCGACGATCGTCTTGACCTGGTCGAGGATCGGTTGGATCCGCGTCTTGTACTCGGCTTCGGCGCGCTGGTCGATCGTCTCGCGGAACTGGAAATACTCGGCCCGTTGCCGCTCGAACTGCTGGGTCTTGGTCGCCAGGGCCTCCTCTCCAAGCAGCAGCTTCTTGCTCTCGATGTCCTCCATCAGCGCCGTCAGCGCCTTCTCCTTGGTCGTCACCTCGCGTTCCAGTTCGCGGATGAACTTCTGGTACTGCTCCTGGGCGTCCCGGGCCGCTTCGTACTCCTCGGCGATCTTCTGCGAATCGATGATAGCGAGCGGACGCAGTTCCGCCGCGTCGACGGTCGTTACCGCCAGCAGGAGCGCCGCCACCGCCGCTGCGCGCATCGTCCCGGTCCGAATCATGCCATGCCTCCGTCGTTGACCCTGTCGGGCCCCCGTCTAGAAGAAGTTGCCGATGGTGAAATGGGGCTCCCAGGCCGGACCACCGGCCCGGTCGAAGCCGTAGCCGTAGTCGAACCCGATGTTGCCCATCATGGGGACCTCGACGCGGAGCCCGAAGCCGGCTCCCTTGCGCAGGTCCGCGAGATCCGCCTGGGAGAAGCTGTTCCAGACATCGCCCATGTCCAGGAATGTGAGCAGATGGACGGCCGGGGTCAAGGGATACAGGATCTCCGTATTGAAGATCGAGAAGAAGCGCCCCCCGATGAAGTCCGGGTTGCCCCGCGGAACGACCTCGAGGTCCTTGTAGCCGCGCAGCGGCAGGCGCCGGTTGCCGCCCAGCCGGTAGCGTTCCCAGTCGGGCACGCCGTCCGCGGAATCCAGCCCGTGGATCAAGCCGAAGAAGCCCCGCAGGTGCAGCGCGAAGCCGCCCGGCAGCCGGTTGTAGAACGAATGTTGGAGCATGTGCTCCTGGAACTCGATCCGGCCGCCGAGGGGGCCGCCAGCGTACTCGAACGTGTAGCTCGTCTTCGAGCCCTGGGTCGGGAAGAACGGGCTGTCCGTCGAATTCCGGTTCAGCGACACCTGCAACGAACTCTTGGACTGCGGCCAGTCGATGCGATCAAGCCGCTGCCAGGGCAGATCGCTGGTGCCGAGGGAACGCTCCAGGTCGTCCAGGTACTTGATGTACGATCCGCTGAAATTGTCCAGCCGGGTCTGCGACCATTCGTAGCGCAGGCCCACGCGGCTGTAGCGCGTGCCGGGGATCCGACGCCCCAACCGGGCGTTGAAGCCGCGGACACGGCTCTCGTAGAAATCGTCGTAGTTGTATTGGAAGCGGTCGAAGATGTCCACGCCCACCAGGGTCGGCGTTCCGCGGAACCAGGGTTCGGTGAAGCTGATGTCCAGGTAGCGCCGCCGCGTTCCGAATTGCCACGTGAAGCCCAGGTTCTGGCCCTTCCCGCGGAAGTTCGTCTCGGCCACCTGGATGAAGCCGCTGGCCGCCGTCTCGGCGCTGTACGACATGCCGAACATGAACTGCCCGGTCTGCTTCTCCTTGACCTGCAGGTCCATGTCGACGTCGCCGTCGGGCGTCGGCTTGATATCCGGCTGGACGTCCTCGAAGTACCCGGTCTGGAAGATGTCCCGCAGGGAGGACCTGATCAGCGAGTTGCTGAACGTATCGCCCGGGAAGATGCGCAGTTCCCGCAGGATCACCTTGTCATGGGTCTTGGTGTTGCCCGACACTGTGATGTCCCGGATGTTGGCCGGACGGCCCTCGATGAAGGTGAACGCGACGTCGACCACCTCGTCACGGATCTCGCGCTTCGGCTCGACCGTGATGTAGATGTAGCCGCGGTCGGCGTACACCTGCTGCAGGTCGTCAAGGGTCTGGAGGTACTCGTCTTCCTTGAAGACCTTCCCCTTCTCCAGCAGGATGCGGTCGGCCACGGCCAGGTCGTCCAGGACCGTGTTGCCGTCCCACCGCACGTCCCCGACGGAGTACTGCCGCCCCTCGTTGATCTCGATCGTGATGTCGAGACGCTCCCGATCGGCGCTGAAGACGAAGGACGTGTCCGTGACCGCGGCATCCAGGTAGCCCTGGTTGCGGCACCAGGTGACGATCCGCTCCTGATCTTCCTCGAACTGTTTGCTCTTGAAGGCACCGCTGCGTAGGAAGCCGGACGTGCCCTGCTTCATCGCCCCACGCAGATCATCCTCCCGGAGGTTCACATTGCCCGCGAATCGGATGGACTCGACCTTGACCTTGCGTCCCTCGTCGATCGTGACCACCAGATCCTGCATGTTGTTGCCGTCGACGCGCGTCGAGTCGGTATGCAGGGTCGCGTTGTAGTAGCCCTTCTCGTGGTACAGATCCCGCAGCGGGTCCAGGTCCCGCCGTACCGCAGCCGGGTTGGCGAACTGGCCCACGTTCACGGGAAACGCCTCGCGCAGGTCCGTTTCCTTGATCTTGTCGTTGCCCCGGAACGTCACGCTCCGAACCCGGGGAAACTCCCGCAGATTGACCACGACGCGAACGCCGTCGGGTTCGTCGAGCCGGTACACGTAGACGTCGGCAAACTTGCCGGTGTCGAACAGGCGCCGAATGGCCTCCGCGACAAGGTCAGGCGTCAGCGGGGCGCCTTCGGCCAGCCCAGACCACGCCAGGACCTGGCGTGGGCCCACCGTCAGGGCTCCCACGACGTCGATCGCCTTGATTGTGGTCGGCTCGGCCGCGAGGCCCGCCAGTGGCAGTGCCAGCAGCGCGGCCAGCGCGAGCGCCAGCGCCCGGGGACGCGCGAAACGAAACAGGTCCGGCAAGGGGCTCCCCATCAGCGGGTCCTGGTGACCCGTCGGGTTGGCGGAAACGGCGGCGGGAGTCTAGCACCGGCCACCGCAATCCACAACTTCCAAGCACGGCCGCGGGTCTGGTGGGGTGCGCGGCGCACCGGCGCGGCTCCGTCCGGGACCTGGCGCGCCATCGGGATTGCAACCCGCGACGGCGGCTCAGGTTCCCGCCGGCGGGGGTGCTCAAGATAGGGGATGGGTGCCCGCCCCCAAAGCCGAATTTCGCCCCTCCCCCTTCAAAACGAAGGCGGCGCTCCCCGGATCAGGGAGCGCCGCCGTCTCGACCAGTGCCGCCGGTCTCAGCCCGTCTTCACTTCTTCGCGCGGTTCGACCTTGAACGACAGCTTCCCGCTCTTGACCCCGATCACCATCCGGCTGCGGCTGACCACTTCCCCGCGCAGGAGCTTCTCGCTGAGCGGGTCTTCGACATGCTTCTGGATCGCGCGCCGCAGGGGTCGCGCGCCCATCTGCGGGTCGTAGCCGACATCGCAGAGGAAGTCCTTGCAGGGCTTCGTGAAATCGAACTCGATCTCCAGGTTGCGCAGCCGATGACTGACGTCAGCCAACAGGATATCCACGATCTGCGTGATATCCCCACGGTCCAGGGCCTTGAAGGTGATGATCTCGTCGATGCGGTTGAGGAACTCGGGGCTGAACGTCTTGCGCAGATCAGCGTCGATGTTCCCCTGCACCCGCTGGTTGTTGTGGTCATCCTCGTCCGAGCCGAATCCGACGCCACGCACGCCGTGTGTCTTGCGGCTGCCCACGTTGCTCGTCATGATCACCACCGCATTGCGGAAGTCGACGATGCGGCCGAAGCTGTCGGTCAGCTGCCCGTCGTCCAGCACCTGCAGGAGGATGTTGTAGACATCCGGATGGGCCTTCTCGATCTCGTCGAGCAGGATCACCGAATAGGGCTTCCGGCGAACCTTCTCAGTCAACATCCCGCCCTCGTCGTAGCCCACGTATCCGGGAGGAGCGCCGACCAGACGACTGACCGAGTGCTTCTCCATGTATTCCGACATGTCGACACGGATCAGTGCCGACTGGTCACCGAACAGGAATTCCGTCAGGCGCCGAGCCACCTCGGTCTTGCCGACGCCGCTGGGCCCGAGGAAGATGAACGAGCCGATCGGCCGCCTCGGGTCCCGTAGTCCGGCCCGGTTGCGGCGGATCGCCTTCGACACCGCGGTCACGGCCTCGTCCTGGCCGATGACCCACCTGCCGAGTTCCTCCTCCATCCGCAACAGCTTGTTGGTCTCCTCCTCCTCGACCTCGGACACCGGGATGCCGGTGATGTCCGCGATCACGCGGCAGATCAGTCTCTGGTCGACCTTGGCCGTGGCCTCGCTGCCTTCGCCGGTCCGGTACTGCTTGAGGTCCTGGAGCTTCTTCTTCAGCTCCTTCTCCTCGTCGCGGAACGCGGCCGCGCGTTCGAACTCCTGCGCCTGGATCGAGGATTCCTTCTCGGAAATCACGCCTTCGATGCGCTTCTCGATCTCCCGCAGGTCCGGCGGCACCAGCGTCTGGCTCAGGCGCGCACGACTGCCGGCCTCGTCGAGGATGTCGATCGCCTTGTCCGGCAGGAATCGGCCCGAGATGTAGCGATTCGAGAGGAAGACCGTGGCCCGGACGGCATCGTCGTCGAAGGTCACGTGATGGTGCGCCTCGTACTTGTCGCGCAGCCCGAACAGGATCTGGATGGCCTCCGCCTCGCTGGGCGGATTGACCGTCACCGGCTGGAACCGACGCTCGAGCGCGCCGTCCTTCTCGATGAACTTGCGGTACTCGTCCATCGTCGTGGCCCCGACGCACTGGATCTCGCCGCGGCTGAGCGCGGGCTTCAGCATGTTCGAGGCGTCGATCGCGCCCTCGGCACCGCCGGCGCCGACGATCGTGTGGAGCTCGTCGATGAACAGGATCACGTCCGGATTCTCTTTGATCTCGGCCATGATCTGCTTCAGGCGCTCCTCGAACTGGCCCCGGTACTTCGTGCCCGCGACCACGCTGGCCAGGTCCAGCGAGACGATCTCCTTGTCGCGCAGCAGGGCGGGCACGTTACCCTCGATGATGCGCGTGGCGAATCCTTCCACGATGGCCGTCTTGCCGACACCGGGCTCCCCGATGAGGACGGGGTTGTTCTTCTTGCGGCGGCTGAGGATCTGGATGCAGCGGTCGATCTCGCGCGCACGGCCGATCGTCGGGTCGAGCTTCCCCTCGCGCGCCATGTCGGTCATGTTGCGCCCGAACTGCTCGAGGACCGAGTTTTCCTTCTTCCTGGCCGCCTTGCGCTTGCGCGCATCCCCCGGCGCGGCCGGCCCGGCCGCCTCGCCGCCGCCAAGGGCCTTCATCACCTCGCGCTTGACCGTCTCGTGGTCAGCGCCCAGTTCACGCAGCACGCGGGCGGCGACGCCTTCACCCTCGCGGATCAGGGCCAGCAGCAGATGCTCGGTGCCGACGTAGTTGTGGTTGTGCAGGCGTGCCTCGTCGATCGAGAGCTCGAGCACCTTCTTCGCGCGCGGGGTGAACGGAACCTCGCCGATGCTCACTGGTCCCATCGGCGCGGTGACCGAATCCTCGATTGCCTTCTGGATACGGTCGAATTCGAGGTTGAGGCGCCGCAGGACGTTGGCCGCCACGCCCTCGCCCTCGCGAGTGATGCCAAGCAGGAGATGCTCGGTCCCGATGTAGTCGTGCTGGAGCCGCCCCGCCTCGTCCCGGGCCAGGAACAGGACCTTGCGCACTCGTTGTGTAAAACGGTCGTTCATGCCGCGCGCCTCCGTTCGCCGCTGCCGGACCCCGCCGGCACGGACATGTGGCCCGTGCCGGCGGATGCTGTTGCAGAATATACTGGACTCGCCGAAAGGACGCTACACCGGCCGCAGCCGTTCGCGCCTGCCGGATGGCAAGTTCCGGGCCGCGCAACGACACGGTCCGACAATGGGTTTTCGCCGATGTCGACGCGGACTTTACCCCGTTTCGGACCCGGTGTCGGGGGGTTCTGGATAGGCGGCCGACTCAGGACGCGGCAAAAAGTTCCCGCAGCAGATCGGCCCTGGCCGCCGCACGTCCACGGCCGTCGAGGGGATGCCCGGCCGCCAGTTCGAGGTGGGCGCTCTGGTGCCGCACCAGGAGGCGGTTGAACGCGCCCCAACCGGGGCTCGGAAACAGGCCGCAGCCTGCCCCCAGACGGGCGCTGGACAGGCAGTCCCAGGCTTCCTGCGCGGTGATGAGCCGTGCGCTGCGCAGCACGGACAGGCCCCGCCAGGCGATGTCCTCCAGGCCGCGCCGGTCACGACCCAGCAGGAGCTCGCGCGCCGCGCGCTCGTAGACGATGACCTTGCCGACGTGGCTGGCGAAGTCGTCCGCGATCTCTGTCTCATCGCGTCCCAGCGTCGTCAGGTTGCCGACCCGGAACAGGGCGCCGCGCACGGTTCGCCCCTCGCCGACCAACCCCCGCACCCCGAACTCCAGCTGCCGCAAAGCATTGATGACCTTGTCGATCTCGTCCGCCATGACCAGCCCCGGCAGGTGCAGCAACGCGGTCAGGCGCAGACCGGTGCCGACATTCCCGGGCGAGGCCGTCAGATAGCCGTGCTCCTCGCTGAAGGCCGGCGCGTAGGCAGCCCCCAGCGGATCATCCACGGCCATGACCGCCGCCACGGCCGCCGCTGGCGCCAGACCGGCACGCCAGGCACACAGGTGCAGATGGTCCTCGCCGTTGACGAGAGCAGCCGTCCCGAGGTCGGCCGACGCCAGCAGGACGCGGTGCTCGGGAACAGCCAGCAGCGCCGGGCCGGCAAGCATCTTCTCCCGCAGCAACTGCCGTTGCCGGCTCTCGCAGGCCTCGATCCCGACGGCCCAGCCGGCGGCGAACGCCGGCAGCCGCCGCACCTGACGGTCCAGATCCGCCGCGATCGTCCCGAGTTCCGCCGCACCGGCCCGGTGGGGAAACGGCAGACCGGCGAGGTTGCGCGCCAGGCGCGCGCGGGTGGCCACGACAACGTCAGCGTCCGGTCCGTCCCCGTCCAGCCAGGCCGCGTCGGTCGACGCCAGTGCGGACACGTCGCGGTTCATGCCTCTCTCCCGTCGCCGCTCTCGCCGTCTTCGAGTTCCCGCAGGCGATCGCGCAGTCCGGCGGCACGCTCGAACTCCTCGGCGGCGACGGCCTTGGTCAAGGCCAGGCGCATCTTCGTGATTTCCGCCAGGCGCGTCGCGGGCCGTGCGCCCCCGGGCACCTTGCCGACATGTGAAACATGGCGATGAAACCTGGCGAGCAGGGGCAACAGCGTCGCCCTGAACGTCGTGTAGCAGGCGGCACAGCCCAGCCGGTTGTCGCGCCGGAGGTCCTCCAGCGTTGTCCCGCATCCGGGGCAGGCGACTCGGGGCGCAGGCCCCGGCGCGAGACCGCGGCCCAGGAAGGAGACCAGCGGTTCCGGCTCGGGCCCCGGCGCCGGCGGCGTTTCGCGTTCGCCAGAGGCGGCGCAGTCGGCACAGAGCCAGACGCTGTGCCGGGTCTCGCCGGCGATCTCCAGCCAATGGACGCTCGCCTCCCGCTGCCCGCAGCGATGGCACCTCATGTCGGTGCAACCTCCTGCGCGTCCGCGACGAGGACACCCTGCTCCAGGCGCCAGCACGCCTGCGCCCGTGCGGCGAGCGCCGGATCGTGCGTCACGAGCACGAGTGCCACATCCTCCTGTCTGTGGAGTGTGAAAAGCAGGTCTCCGAGGCGTTCGCCGATCTCGCGGTCGAGGTTGCCGAAAGGCTCATCCGCGAGTACGACGCGGGGCCGGTTCATGAACGCGCGGGCCACAGCCACGCGCTGCTGCTCGCCGCCTGACAGCTCGCCCGGCAGGTGCCCGGCGCGGTCCCCCAGCCCCATCGCCTCGAGCAGGGTCAGCGCCCGGCGCCGATCGGCCGGGCCGACCGGCCCCAGACCGCCCACGGGGACCAGCAGGTTCTCCAGGGCCGTGAAGTCCGGCAGCAGGAAGTGGAACTGGAAGACGAAGCCAACGCCGCGGGCCCGCCAGTGCTCGCGCTCCCGTCGCCGGGCGGTCTCCAACGGTGCGCCATCCACCAGGACCCGGCCCGCCGATGGAAGGTCCAGGCCGCCCAGGATGTTCAGCAGCGTGCTCTTGCCGCTGCCACTCCGCCCCACGATGGCCGCCGTCCCACCGGGTTCGAGACGGAAGTCGACGCCGCGGAGCACCTCCACCGTGCTTCCGGCGCGGTGGTAGTGCTTGCATAACCCGTTCGTCTCCAGCAGGTAGCCCATGCGGCGCCGACCCCTTCTCAGGTGTAGCGGATGATGTCGATCGGTTCGAGGTTGGACGCCTCCCAACTCGGCCAGAGGCCGGCCAGGAGCGCCATGAACAGGCTTGTTGCGGCGATCAGCAGGAAGTCACCCCACTGCAGCAGAACCGGCACCGTCTCCACGAAGTACACGTCACCGGGCAGGCGCAATCCGCGCGCTTCCAGGAACCAGATCCCGGCCAGGCCGAACGCCGAGCCGAATCCGATGCCGACGGCCCCGAGCCACAGCCCGTTCAGCAGGAAGATCCCCATGACCTGACCGCGCTTGGCGCCCATCGCCAGCAGGATGCCGATCTCGCGCCGCCGCTCGCCGACCATCATGGTCAGGATACCGACGATGTTGAAACCGGCAATCAGGATGATCATGCCCAGGAGCAGCGCCATGATCACCTTTTCCAGCCGGATCCACTCGAAGAGATTCCGGTTCAGGGCTTTCCAGTCGGTGGCGTAGAAGTCACGTCCGAGCCGACTGCCGACGGCGTCCGCGACCCGATCGGCGCGCATGACGTCGCCGACCTTGATCCCCAGCAACGAGGCGCCCCCCGGCGCATAGCCGAGGAAATCGCCGATCGCTTCGCGGTCACCATAGACGAACCGACTGTCGAACTCGTACATCCCGGTCTCGAAGAAGCCCGCCACGACGAAGCGGCGGCTCACCGGCCGGATATCGTCCAGATCGAGTTCCTCGTTCACGGAGGTCAGCACCACCGTGTCGCCGATCGCCGCGTAGACGTTCGCCGCCAGCTCGGTGCCGAGGATGACGCGGGGCACATCGCCGGTCGCCAACGCAGCGAGGATCGCCGGCGACGGCGCCAGGTAGCGGCTGAGCGGCTGGACGCCGTCCACGAGGTCCGGCTCCACGCCCCAGACCACCGCTGCCTGCGGCCGTGGCGGCCCGGCCGTCCGCGGCGAGGAGACCAGCACCTCCTGCCTGATGTAGGGTGCAACCGCGACGACACCGGGCACGGCTGCCACGCTGTCCATGACCGCTCCCAGCGGTCCGAAGCCCTCCGGACGGCTGGTGATGACCGAGATCATCGGCATGTTCTCGACGAAGGTCCGCTGCATCTCGGCGTGGAAGCCGTTCATGACGGCCAACGTCACGTTTAGCACCGCGACGCCGATGGCGATGCCGACGATCGCGGTCACGCTGCCCCGGCTGAGGAAGCGGCTGTGCCGGCGGCTGCGCAGATAGCGCCTGGCGATATAGGCGGCGAACCTCATGGGCCTTCGCCGCCGCTCCGCTCCGGTCGCATCGCGGGAAACAGCAGGACGTCGCGGATGTTGTTGGTGTCGACCAGCAGCATCACCAGCCGGTCGATGCCCATGCCCATGCCTCCGGTCGGCGGCATGCCAAGTTCCATCGCCTGCAGGAATTCCTCGTCGAGCTGCTGGGCCTCCTCGTCGCCGGCCTCCGCCAGCGTCTTCTGCGCCTCGAACCGGCGTCGCTGTTCGAACGGGTCGTTCAGCTCGGAGAAGCTGTTCGCCACCTCGAAACCGGCGCAGAACAGCTCGAACCTCTCCACCAGCCCCGGCGCGCGGCGATGGGCTTTGGCCAGTGGCGAGAGCTCCTTGGGGTGATCCATGACGAAAGTCGGCTGGACCAGCGTGGGTTCGACCAGGTCGCCGAAAAGGGCGTCCAGGATCTTGTCGCGCCCCATGCCCTTGCGCGGTTCGATGCCGTGACGGCGGGCGATCGCCGCCACGCCCGCATCATCCAGGGTCATCAGATCCACGCCCGTCCGTTCCGCCAAGGCATCCATGAAGCGCAGCCGGGCAAACGGGCGCTCGAAGTCCAGGTCGTGCCCGCCGTAGGTGAGCACGCCGTCGTTGCCGAACCGCCGCGCCAGGCGTCGCAGCAGGCGTTCCGTGAGGTCCAGCATACCGTGGTAGTCCCACCAGGCAGCGTAGCACTCGAGCATCGTGAACTCGGGATTGTGCGTGCGATCCATGCCCTCGTTGCGGAAGTCCTTGGCGATCTCGAAGACCCTTTCCAGTCCGCCCACGATCAGCCGCTTCAGGTAGAGCTCGTCGGCGATCCTCAGGTACAGGCGCGTGTCCAGCGCGTTGTGGTGCGTCGTGAAAGGGCGTGCCGTGGCGCCGCCGTAGAGGGGCTGCAGCACCGGCGTCTCGACCTCCAGGAACTCCTCGTCCCCGAAGAACGCCCGCACCTCGGCGAGGATCGCGCTGCGCTTCTTGAATCGCTCACGGCTCTCCTGGTTCATCACCAGGTCCAGATGCCGGCGGCGGCTCTTCAATTCGAGGGACAGGTCGTGGTACTTCTCCGGCAGTGGTCGCACGGCCTTGGCCAGGAACGTGAAATCGGTGACCTGAATGGTCAATTCGCCCGTGCGGGTACGGAAGAGCGTGCCTTCCACGCCGATCCAGTCGCCGATGTCGATCAGCCGCGTGATTCGCTGGAAGCGCTCCTCGCCCAGCGTATCCAGCTTGAAGTAGGCCTGGATGCGGCCCCATTCGTCCTGGATCGGCGCGAACAGCGTCTTGCCCGCGCCGCGCTTGGTCATGATGCGCCCGGGCACGCGCACGACGGCTCCGGCGGCGGTGAGCTCGGGTTCGGCGGCGCGCAACTGCTCGGAGGTGTGCGTGCGCTCGTACGAGTAGGGATACAGTTCGACCGCACGCCCGAGCTCGCGCATCTTCTCGAGACGCGCCTCCACGAGCCGTTGGAAGGCCGCGCTGCCCTCCGCCGGAAGCTCCGCGCCGTCCGCCGGCGGGTTCACGTCATGTTCGCTCACGTCGTCCTTTCGGCGCGCGGATCACCGCGCGTGACTTGCCGGCGGCCTTCAGCGCTGCCGGGTGCCCTGCCAGCGCAGGAACGCATCGATGAAGCCGTCCAGGTCCCCGTCCAGCACGCCGGTGGAGTTGCCCGTCTCATGATCCGTCCGGTGGTCCTTGACCTTCGTGTACGGCTGCAGCACGTACGACCGGATCTGGCTGCCCCAGGCGATTTCCATCTTGCCCGCCTCGATGGCATCCCTCTCACGCTGCTTCTCCTCCAGGGCCCTGGCGTACAGCTTGGCTCTCAGCATCGTCATCGCGCTTTCGCGGTTGCGGTGCTGGCTGCGCTCGCTCTGGCAGGAGACGACGACGCCCGTGGGCTCGTGCGTGATCCGGATCGCGCTGTCGGTCTTGTTGACATGCTGGCCGCCGGCGCCCTGCGCACGGTAGGTATCGATGCGCAGGTCGTTGGGGTCGATCTCGACCGAGATGTCGTCCTCGACCAGCGGGTACACGAACACCGAGGCGAACGACGTGTGGCGGCGCTTCTGCGCGTCGAACGGCGAGATCCGTACCAGCCGATGGACGCCGGACTCCGATTTCAGGTAGCCGTACGCGAAGGGCGCGTCGATCTCGATGACCGCCGTCTTGATGCCCGCTTCCTCGCCCGCCTGCAGGTCGAGGGTCTGGCTCTTCCAGCCCGCAGCCTCGATGTAGCGCGTATACATGCGCAGCAGCATCTGCGCCCAGTCCTGACTCTCGGTGCCCCCGGCTCCGGGGTGGATCTCCAGCACGGCGCCGCGTTCGTCGGCCTCGCCACTCAGCAGGAACTGGAAGTCGATCTTCTCGACGGCCCGCTCGAGCTCGCCGACGCCCGCGGCGACTTCGGCCGCGGCTTCGTCATCGGCGGCTTCCACCGCCAACTCGGCCAGAACCTGGAGATCGTCCGCCCGGGCGATCGCCGCGCCGAGCGGCGCCGTCCACTGTTTGAGCGTCCGGATCCGCCCGACGACCCGGCCTACTTCCTCCTGGTCGTTCCAGAAGCCGGGCGCCGACTGCCTGGTCTCCAGTTCAGCGAGTTCGACCCGCAGCTGGTCGAAGTCAAAGACCCTCCTTGAGGATCGCCAGCCGCGCCAGCGCAGCTTCCAGGCGGTCGAGTGTCTCCTTCACGGCAGGTCGGCTCCTTCCCGACGCCCAGGCGCCGGCGGTTCAGGCGGCATGCGCGGCCCACAGGCGATCCACCGCCGCGGCCAGGTCCTCCGCGCTTCCCTCGTTGCGGATCGTCACGTCGGACCGGTTCCAGTCGCGGTCCAGATGGGACAGGGCCAGCACGCGAGCACGCGTCGCTTCCAGCGCCAGCCCCGTGCGTGCCGCCAGACGCACGGCCCTCAGTTCCGGTGCGGCCAGCACCGCGACCACCAGATCCGCGCGCGGGGGGGCCGGCAGGCGAAAATACACGGCCGCCTCCAGCACGGCAAGCGAAGCGCCGATGCGCTCCCGCGTCACGAGCTCCGCCGCGGCGAACTCGGCCTCCATCCGCAAGCCGAGCGGACCGTGCATGATGGCATCCAGATCAGCCAACGCCGCCGGGTCCGCGAAGACCGTCCGGCCCAGCCGCGCGCGGTCGATCGATCCACCGGCGACCACTTCGGGCCCGAAGCGCACCGCGATCGCCTCCCTCACCAGCACGTCCCGCAGCACGTCGTGTCCCAGCGCGTCACCATCGATGACGACGGCGCCTCGAGCGGCCAGCAGCGTCGTCACTGCCGACTTGCCCGCCCCGGTGGGGCCGGTGACGACCCAGCGCGTCATCCGTGTGCCTCTGACCAGTCGGTGCCAGTGTGGATGTCCACCACCAGCGGCACCTTCAGGACCAGCGCACCCTCCATACCTTCGCGTACCAGTGCGGCCACCTCAGGGACACACCCGCGTGGCACCTCCAGCACCAGCTCGTCGTGCACCTGCAGCAGCAGCAGCGCACCGGTGTCACTCGCGTCGAGCGCGGCCTGGATCCTGAGCATCGCCAGTTTGATGAGGTCGGCCGCCGTGCCTTGGATCGGGGTGTTGACCGCGACACGTTCCTGGAACGAGCGTTGCCTCTGGTCGGTGGACAGGATGTCCGGCAGCAGGCGGCGGCGTCCGAGCATCGTCTCCACGCGCCCGGTGCGCCGCGCGATCTCGCGCGTGGACTCGATGAACGTGCGCACCCGCGGATAGGTCGCGAAGTAGCGTTCGATGAAGGCCGCGGCCTCCTTCACGCTCACCTGCGTCTGCCTCGCCAGCGCCCGCGCGCCCATGCCGTAGATGACGCCGAAGTTGATCGCCTTGGCGCGGTTGCGCATCTCGGCCGTGACCTGCCCCTCGGGCACACCATTGATCAGCGCCGCCGTTCGTCGATGGACGTCGGCGCCGTCGCGGAACGCGGCCTGGAGACCCGGATCGTCCGCCAGATGGGCCAGCAGGCGCAGCTCCACCTGCGAGTAGTCGGCCGAAAGAAAGACGTTGGCCGCGTCACGCGGGACGAACGCCCGCCGGATCTGCCGGCCAAGATCTGTCCGGACGGGGATGTTCTGCAGATTCGGGTCCGAACTGGACAGCCGACCGGTCGCCGCCACCGCCTGGTTGTACGAGGTATGCACGAGATCGGTGTCCGGATCGGCCAGCTGCGGCAGCGTCTCGACGTAGGTCCCCTGCAGCTTCGCCACCTGGCGGTACTCGAGGATGGCCGCTGGCAGTTCGTGTTCCTCGGCCAGCGCGCTCAGAACGGAGACATCCGTACTCCAGCCGGTGGACGTCTTCTTGGAGGGGGGCAGCTTCAGCTTGTCGAACAGGATCACCGCCAGTTGCTGCGGGCTGTTGACGTTGAAGTCCTCCCCGGCCAGTTCCACGATCCGCTTCTGCAGCTCGGCCAGCTCCTGTTCGAACCGGCGCCGGAGGGTGCCCAGGAACGCGCGGTCCAGGCGGATGCCGTTGCGCTCCATGCGCAGGAGCACCGCCGACACCGGCATTTCGAGGTCGGCAAACAGGCCTCGCAGACCCGCCTCGTCGAGCTGCGGCGCCAGCCGGGCGTGCAGGCGCAGCGTGAAGTCCGCATCCTCCGCCGCATACAACGCCAGTCGCCACGGGTCCACCGCCAGGATGTCGCGTTGGCGGTCGCCCCGGTCAAAGAGGTCATCGTACGGCATCATGCGATGTTGCAGGAGGTCCGCCACCAGGTCGTCGAGACCGTGTGAGCGCCGGCCGGGATCCAGCACGTACGACGCGAGCATCGTGTCGAAGCGCGGTCCGCCCAGCGGCAGGCCGTGTCGCCCCAGCACCCACTCGTCGAACTTGAGGTTCTGCCCGACCTTCACGCTGTCGGATGCCAGCACCGGAGCCAGGAGCACGCGCACGGCCGCCAGCCGTTCGTGCTCGCTCCCGGTCGGGAAGAGCGAACCCGCGATCGCCGGTCCGGGCTCCCGGTCCCGCCAGCGGACCGGCACATAGGCCGCGGGCAGATCGCAACCGTCGCGCCCGACACCCGCCAGGCTGATGCCCACCAGCCGGCACGATGCCGGCCGCAGACCATCGGTCTCGGTGTCCACGGCCAGGGCGGTGCCGGGATCCAGCCGGTCCAACCATGCGGCCAGTTCCGCTTCGGTGCCCAGGCGTACATAGCCGCGGGCCGCGCACCGGGCGGCCCAATCCCCACCGGCTGCGGCTTCGGGCGGCGCGACCGCGCTTTCGGGCGTGTCCGCCGGGGATGTCGCGGCGGCGACCGTCCGCGACCGTCCGCGGGCCGGCGCGGCGACTGCCCCGGCCAGCCGACGCGCCTGCGCCTGGACGCGCCGCAGGCCAAGGCGACCCAGAAGATCCTCCGCCGCCGCCGCGGTCGGCAGCACCGTGTCCAGCGAGTCCCAGTCGACCGACAGCGGCACATCGCACCTGATGCGGAAAAGGTCGCGCGAGAGCAGTACCTGGCTCCGGTTGTCGCCGATCAGGCGCTTGAGGCGCGGCGACAGCGCACTGGCCTCCAGACCGGCCAGCAGCGCGTCCAGCGACCCGAACTCCAGGATCAGCTTCAAGGCGGTCTTGTCGCCGATCCCCGGCGCACCGGGGATGTTGTCGGCCTGGTCCCCCGACAGCGCGAACACGTCGACAAGAGCACCCGGCTCCAGACCGTAGTCCCGCCGCACGGTGGCCAGCGTCACTTCGCTGACCTCATCGCCCCGACGGCCCGGCTTCAGGAGTGACGTCCGCTCATCGACGAGCTGCAGGAAGTCCTTGTCTCCGCTGTACAACCAGGAATCCTCGTCTCGACGCGACGCCACCGCGGCCAAGGTGGCCATGACGTCGTCGCCCTCGACGCCGTCGTGGCCCAGAACCGGCACGCCCCAGGCCGTGAGCAGTTCGTGCAGGCGCGGCAGCTGCTCAGCCAGTTCCGGCGGCATGGGCTTGCGGTGGGCCTTGTACGCGGGATACATCCCGTGCCGGAACGTGGGCCCCTTGCGGTCGAAGACCACCGCCAACCGCTCAGGCCGCCGCGTTTCGATCAGGCCGAGTATGGCTGAGCAGAAGCCGAACACCACGGATGTCGTCTCGCCGGACGGTGCGGTCAACGGCCTTCCGGCGAACGCGTAGTGCGCACGGTACACGAGCGCGGACCCGTCGACGATCACCAGCGACACGCGGTGGCCTTTCGGTTCGGTTCCACCGGGGAACCGGGCATGGGTGGGGTCAGGCGACGCGGTAGAGTCCGCGGGCGGCGATGTAAGCCGCGACGGCCGGCGGCAGAAGCGACGCACCGTCGCCACCCGCACACAGGATAGCACGGACGATGCTGCCGGACACGGGGTGGTCGAATGGTGGCGCCATGACCACGCGTCCGGACGGCAGGCCCGCCGCGGCGATCGCGGCCGCATCCGACGCCGCTCCGGAGCGGCCGAGCACCAGCAGCTCGGCCATCTCGAGGATCCGTTGGGAATCGCGCCAGGCGCCGAACGTGGCCAGATGGTCGGCCCCGATCACCAGGCGCCACTGCGTGCCCGGATGTTGGACCACGAGCGCCGCCAGTGTGTCGACGGTCCAGGCCGGCCTCCCGGCCACGGCCTCCCGACCGTCGACCTCGACCGTCGGCATGCCTGCGAACGCGAGGCGGCACATCGCCAGCCGGTTGCCCGCCGCCGCGAGCGGCTCGTCCCGCCAGGGCGATCGGGTATTCGGAACGACCACGACCCTATCGGCGAGTCCATGCTCCAGGACGTGGCGTACCAGCGCCACGTGTCCGCAGTGGACCGGGTCGAAGCTCCCTCCGAACAGCGCGACGATCACGAACCGCCGCCGGCCGCGAGCCTGGCGGCGGCCGCCGCGGCTTCGCGGGCCCGGCTGTCACCGGGATACTCCGCGGCCAGTCGGCCGTGGAACGCCGCCGCCGCTTCCCTGTCGCCCAGCTTCTCGGCCGCGGCAGCGCGTTCCCACAGGACGCGCGGCACGAGGGAACTGCCAGGTTCCTCAGCGAGCAGTCGGTCCAGCACGGTGGCCACTGCCTGCCAGCGTCCGAGTTGCCGGAACACCTTGACCTGGTCCAGACGTTTCCTGACAACCAGGTCACTGATCCCGGCCAGCTCCGCCGTGACGTCGGGCAAGCGCGGCGATGCAGGGTACTGGGTGCGGAACCGCTCGAAGTGCTTCCGCGCCTCGATCGCACCGCTGGTGTCGCGCGCGATGTCGGTCACCTGTCGGCGGTACGCGAGTCCCTCCTGGAAGAGCGACTCCTCCACGCGGTCGCTGGTCGGGAAATCCTTGCGCAGGATCTGGAATTCGACCGCGGCCAAAGGGTATTCCTCGAGGTCCATGTAGATCATGGCCTTGCGGAACTGCGCTTCGGCTGCCAGCGAATCGGTGGGGTTGTGCCGAACGAACGACTCGTACGCCGCGACAGCCTCGAGCTGCTTGCCCTTGCCGGCGAAGAAATCGGCCCGATCCAGGGTTCCGGCCGGATGCGGGTTGCCGCCGCCGCAGCCCGCGGCCGCGACCAGCACCAGCGACAGGGCCGGCAACAGCGCGCCAAGCAGGATCCCGTGCGCTCGTCTGTCCAGGTGGCCACTTTGCACATCAGTCCCCCGTGTTGGCGAAATAGACCGCGACCAGCCCGGCCAGCGTGCCGAGGACCGCGAATTCCTCGAGGCGCCGCTGCCAGCCACTACCACTGAGCGAGGCATTCGTGAACGGGTACGTCTTGTCGTCCACGAGCATGAACTCCTCGTCGGGCACGCGGTCGCTGAACCGACGCTCCAGGCGCCGTTCCAGGAGCAGCCGGCCGCTGTCGCTCTCGACCAGTCGCACCGTCGAGGCGACGGTCACATCCCGCTCCACCCAGCGCCGCCACAGGCCGAGCGTGCGGCCGACCTCCGGATACGCGAGCGCCACCTGGCTGGACAGGAATTCCACGCTCACATCCGTGCGCCCGCGCAGACTGTCGGCATTGCCGGTGAACAGCTCGAAGCCACGACCGGAAAGGACCCGCACCGCCACCAGACGCATCAATTGCCCCTGCAGGTCCGTGGGGGCCGGCGTGCCCGGCAGCAGCACGCGCGCCGGTGCCGGGGGCAGGTGTGCCGCCGCTTCGGCCACGATCTCGCCCATCAGGGCTTCGACGAGCCAGAGATTGCTTCGCACCGAATCTGCCGCTGCAGCACCGCCGAGGCCCTGCGGCCCGTCCTGCGGGAAGATGCCGTCCGCCGCGGCCCCGGGCGCTGCCAACCCGAGCCCGAGCACGATTCCGATGATCGCCAGTATGCGCGTGTCCACGGCTCCCCTTTTCGAACGGGCACCGGCGCGCCCGCGACCCTGTTTCAGGCGATCTCTCCCCACGCATCGAAGGGCGTGACTGCCGTGAAACGTGCCTTCACCACGTCCCCAGGGGCGGCGCCGGGCGCTGCCAGCAGCACCCCGCCGTCCAGATCGTAACCGAAATGATAGCTCCGCCCCAGCGCCAGCGAAACCGCCGAACCGACAACCCCGTCGAAGGCCGCGCGTTCCCGCCGTCCCAGCCAGGTCCCGTCCGCAAGGTCGGCCGCGAGCTCCGCGATCCCGGCTTCGTCGCGTCCTTCCGGGGTCACGACCTCGTCGATGACCAGGTCGTAGACGCCCCCGAGCCGCTCCTCCTGGCGTTCCAGCGAGATGCCCGCCTGGACGTCCGTCACCAGCGCTTCGCGGTCGAGCACGACTTCGGGCGGCACCTGATCGGCCAGTCGGGCCGCCGGGGTGCCGGTCTCCGGCGAGAAGTGGTGTGTTCCCACGTGATCGAAGCGCACTTCGGCCAGGAAGTCGGCCAACTGCTCGACGTCCTCGTCCTCTTCGCCCGGAAAACCAAGCAGGACTGTCGTCCGCAGCACGAGATCCTCGCGCCCCTCCCGCAGTCTCCGGAAGAACGCCGGCGAGGACTTCTCGCCCCCCGGGCGCTTCATGGCCTTGAGGATCCGCGGCGAGGCGTGCTGCACCGGCAGGTCCAGGTAAGGCGCCACGCGCGGCAGGTCCAGCAGACGCCTCAGGTCGTCGGCCGACACAAGTCCCGAATACAGGTAGAGCAGCCGGATCCAGCGCAGTTCCTCGATGGCGGACAGTGCGGTGACCAGTTGCAGCAGCGTCTGGCCGGTCTCCCGACCGAAGTCCGTCGTGTTCTGCGACACGATCTGCACTTCGCGCACGCCCCGCTCGGCCAGGCCGCGCACCTCCCGCACGATCTCGTCCACCGGACGGCTGCGTTGCGGCCCACGGATCAGCGGGATACGGCAGAACGTGCAATGGCAGTTGCAGCCTTCCCCGATCTTCACGAAGGCGACATGGGGCGGCGTCAGCAGCGGTCGCTCGACGAGACCACCGTAGGGAGCCGATTCCGGCGCCGAGACCAGGGGGGCAGCCGGCCCCGCCAGCGGGAACGCCGGTCCGAGCACACGGGCGGCAGGGGGGGTGCTGCCCAGGCAGGCGGCCACGACATTCGCGAATTGCCCGACACCTGCCACGACATCCACCGCAGGGAAACGCTCGCGGATGGCGTCCCCGTGCTCCTGCGACCAGCAGCCGCAAACCGCCAGCAGGCGCCCTTCCTTGGCCTCGCACATCTCGCGCAGCGTCCGCTCGCTGTCCTCGCGGGCCGCATCGATGAAGCCGCAGGTGTTCAGCACCCAGATGTCGGCTTCGTCGGGATCGCGCACGGCCTTCGCGCCCGCGCGCGCGAAATGCCCCAGCAGTGCCTCGGAGTCGACGAGATTCTTGTCGCAGCCGAGCGTGGCGCACCAGACGCGTTTCATCAGGCCCGTCCTTCTTCCGCCATCGGCAGGTCTTCCGGCTTGATGAGCACGTCGCGGGCCTTGCTGCCGGTGAAAGGCCCCACGACTCCCGCCTCCTCCAACATGTCCATCAGGCGCCCGGCGCGCGTGTACCCGATGCGCAGGCGTCGCTGCAGCAACGACGTCGATCCGCTCTGGTGCAGAACGACGATCCGCTTCGCGTCATCGAAGAGTTCGTCCTCCCCCGTGTACTCGCCGTCGCCACTCCCCTCTTCCACCAGGCTGATCTCCTCGGTCGTGCCGGAGTACTGGCGCCAGTGGGCAGCCACGGCGTCACACTCGTCAACGTCGATGAAGGCGCCATGCACTCGGACCGGCAGGGCGCGCCCAGGTTGCAGGTACAGCATATCGCCATGTCCGAGTAGCTGCTCGGCGCCGTTCATGTCGAGGATCGTGCGCGAGTCGTTCTTCTGGATCACGCGGAAGGCGATGCGGCAGGGGATGTTCGCCTTGATCACACCCGTGAGTACATCGACACTCGGCCGTTGGGTCGCCAGCACCAGATGGATGCCGACCGCGCGCGCCTTCTGGGCAAGGCGGGTGATCGGACCTTCGAAGTCGTTGCCCAGCTGCAACATGAGATCGGCCAACTCGTCGACGATGCACACGAAGTACGGCATCGGCTCGGTGAGCTTCGTCCCGTCGGGTCCGCTGACCTCGCCGCGCTCGATCTTCTCGTTGTACTGCTTGATATTCCGCACCGACCACTTCGCCAGCTGGCGGTACCTCAGTTCCATCTGCGCCACCAGCCACTGCATCGCCTTCAGCGCCTCGCGGGGATCCGTCACGACCGGCAGCAGCAGGTGCGGAATGCCGTTGTAGACGTTCATCTCGAGCATCTTGGGATCGACCAGGACCAGACGCAGGCGCGACGGGTCGTTGCGCAGCAGCAGGTTGCAGATCAGCGCGTTCAGGCAGACGGACTTGCCGCTGCCGGTCGAGCCGGCCACCAGCAGGTGCGGCAGCGCGGCGATGTCGATGCCCACCGGCCGCCCGACGACGTCCTTGCCGAGCATGACCGACAACGGCTCGCGCGGGGTGCCCTGCGTCAGCTCGAGGACCTCGCGCAGGCGCACCATCCGCGCGGTCGGGTTGGGGATCTCGATGCCGACCGCGGCCTTGCCCGGGATGGGCGCCTCCATGCGGATCGAGCGCGCGCGCATCGCGAGCGCCAGGTCGTCGGTGCGTTGGACGATCTGGTTGACGCGGATGCCGGGTCCCGGCTGGTATTCGTAGGTCGTCACGACGGGTCCCGGTCGCACGTCCTTGACCTCGCCCTCGACGCCGAACGAACGCAGCGTCGCTTCCAGCAGGTCGGCGGCCGCGTCGAGCTCGATCGCGGGAATCGGGGCGCCCTCCGGTCCGGCCGGCGTCAGCAGCTCGAGGCCGGGCAGCTTGACCGGACCGTGAGCGACCTTGCGCGACGCCTTGGACGCCGGTCGGCTCCGCGCCGGCCCGCCCGCATCCACGGACTCCGGACCGTCCGCCCCCGGTAGCGCCAACAGCCCATCATCATCCCGGTCGTCGCCACCGAAATCCAGTCCTTCCCCGCCGTCGTGCGCTCCCGCGAGCACGGCCTTCGCCGGCGCGGGTGCGTGGTGCACGACACGTTCGCGCGAGGGCGTCGAGGCAGCACCGGGCTCCGCGGCGTCCGCTGCTTCGGACGTGACAACCGCGCCATCGCCGGCGGCGACTCGGCGTGGTCGCGCCGCCCACGCCGCCTGCGCCGCGGTGGCCAGTCCGCCGGCCAGGCTGCGGGTGCCGCCGCCGCAGGCGCGCCCCAGCGCCAGCGCCGCGCGCCCGAGCGGGCCACCCAGCCGGCCGAGCACGGCCAGGCGCCGACCGGCGAGTGCCAGCGCGGCGATGACCAGGGCTGTCGTGAGGAAGATGCGCCCGCCGCCCTCGCCGAAGGCCCGGTGGAACAGGCTGGCCAGGTGGAAGCCGGTGGCGCCGCCCCACTGTACGGCGCCAGGCATCCCCAGCGGCCATTCCCGCTGGCCGAGCCACATCGTCGTCACCAGCCACAAGGGCAATGCGCGCCACAGCCAGCCGCGGACCCGGTAGCTATGGCCCGACAGCGAGCCCACGCCGAACGCCAGCAGTACCAGCGGCACCGCCCAACACCACAGGGAGCCGAAGCCGAGTCTTGCCGCGACGTTGACCAGCGAGCCCACCGGCCCGCCCGCGTTGCCGTCGGGGAACAGCCGGTCCGGTTGCCGGCCCTCGAGGATGCCGGTCCAGGCGCCCGGATCTCCGGTCAACGCCAATCCGCTGTAGAGCCCGCAGGCGATCAGCAGCACACCCGCCAGCCACGGCGCGCGGTACCACGCCGCGCTGCCGCCGCTATCCTTCTTCCGACTTCGCCCGGCCACGCAGGCCCTCCTGGATTTGGGAGAGAACCTCTTCCAGGAAGCGGGTCGTCGCCTTCCCTTGCAGGAAGACCGGATTGTCCAGCACCTCGATGTGGAACGGCGTGCTCGTGGGAATCCCCTCGAACACGCACTCGCTCAGGGCGCGGCGCATCCGTGCGATCGCTTCCTCGCGGTTCTTGCCATGGGTCATGATCTTCGCCAGCAGTGAGTCGTAGTGCGGCGGGACGAGATAGTCCGAGTAGATGTGCGTGTCGACACGCACGCCCGGCCCGCCCGGCGCGTGGTAGTAGAAAACGCGCCCCGGACAGGGCATGAAGTCGCGCTCGGGATTCTCGGCGTTGATGCGACACTCGATCGCATGTCCCTTGACGGCGATGTCCTTCTGCACGAAATCGAACGGCTCGCCGGCCGCCACCCTGATCATCCACTTCATGAGGTCGATGCCAGTCACCAGCTCGGTGACGCCGTGTTCGACCTGGATCCGGGTGTTCATCTCCATGAAGTAGAACGAACCGTCCTGGTCGAGCAGGAACTCGACCGTGCCGGCGCTACGGTAGCCGACGCGTTCGGCCAGGCGGACCGCCGCAGCGCCCATTTCGCCACGCAGCTTCGGGTTCACGGCCGGCGACGGCGCCTCCTCGATCAGCTTCTGGTGCCGACGTTGCACCGAACAGTCGCGCTCGCCGAAATGCAGGATGTGGCCATGGTGGTCGCCCATCAACTGGATCTCGACGTGGCGCGGCGCCACCAGGTACTTCTCGATGTAGACGGCGTCGTTGCCGAAGGCGGCCTTGGCCTCGGTGCGCGCCTGGACGTAGTTCTTGCGCAGTTCGGGCTCGTCCCAGGCGACACGCATGCCCTTGCCGCCGCCGCCGGCGGTGGCCTTGATGATGACCGGGAACCCGAAACGCTCAGCGGCCAGCACCGCGTCTTCCTCGGTATCGACGAGGCCCGTTCCCGGTACGACCGGCACGCCGGCTTCGACCGCCATCGTGCGCGCGGTGGCCTTGTCCCCCATGCTGCGGATCACATCGGGCCCGGGGCCTATCCAGGTGAAGCCGTTGTCGATGCAGATCTCGGCGAAATGCGCGTTCTCGGCCAGGAAACCGTAGCCCGGGTGGATGGCTTCGGCGCCGGTGATCTCGGCGGCGGCGATGATGTTGGGGATCCTCAGGTAGCTCTCGGCGCTGGTCCTGCGCCCCACGCAGACCGACTCGTCGGCGTACTTGACGTGCAGCGAGTCGGCATCCGCGGTCGAGTGGATGGCCACGCTCTGCACGCCGAGCTCTCGGCAGGCGCGCATGATGCGCAGGGCGATCTCGCCCCGGTTGGCCACGAGAATCTTCTTGAACATCCGCGACTTCCTGCTTTGGGGACATACGACTGCGCGCCGACGCACACCGCCGGCGTCGACTTCCATGGGCGCCCCATTCTGGAGCCCGGCCGGTTCCATGGCAAGGGAAAACGGCCCGGACCCGGCGGGCCTGCCAACCCGGTGCGTTCCTGTCGGTTCCCTTGACGGGCGCGACCCGGCCATGAAGCCGGGTCGCCTCCGCGTCAGGGGTGACGGTCAGGGTCAGATGCGGTTCATCGCCGGCTTGCCGTCGTCGGCCGCCGCTTCCTTGTTCTCGAAGCGCTGCCAGGTGTTGTCCGAACTGGCCTGGATCCCCTTGACCCGGAGCATGAACTCGTGCGGGTTGCTGCTGGCTTGCAGGGCGATGTCCAGGGTGACTTTCCCTTCCTTGTACAGTTGCATCAGCGACTGGTCGAAGGTCTGCATCTGGTACTGGATGAAGCCCTCCTGGATCGCCTGACGGATCATGACCGTCTTCTCCGGTTCGCGGATGTACTCGCGGATCGTGCTGGTGGCGATCAGGATCTCGCAGGCCGGGAACCGACGCAGTCCGTCCGCGTCCGCCACCAGGCGCTGGGAGATCACGGCCTGCAGCGTTGATGCCAGCAGATAGCGGATCTCCTGGTGCTGGTGAGGCGGGAAGAACGAGATGATGCGGCTGATGGTCTGCGTGGCGTCGATCGTGTGCATGGTGCTGAGCACCAGGTGACCGGTGTCGGCGGCCGTGATGGCGATCTTCATCGATTCCGCGTCACGGATCTCGCCAATCAGGATGACGTCCGGATCCTGCCTCAGGACATGCTTGAGGGCGTCGGCGTAACTCGTCGTGTCGCAGCCGATCTCGCGCTGGCTGATGATGCTCTTGCGGTCGCGGTGCAGGAACTCGATCGGGTCCTCGATGGTGATCACGTGCCGGGCCGCGTCACGGTTGATGATATCGACGATCGACGCCAGCGTCGTCGATTTGCCGCTGCCCACCGTGCCGGTCACCAGCATCAGCCCGCGCGGCTTCATCGCCAGTTCCTTGACCACCGGCGGCAGGTGCAGGTCATCCGGCGAGTGGATTTCCACCGGCACATGCCGGAACACCATCGCCACGCTGCCACGCTGTACGTAGAAGTTCGCGCGGAACCGGGCCACGCCGGGCACGCCGAACGCGAAGTCGATCTCCTTGGTGGCCTCGAACTGCTCGCGCTGGGCCGGGGCCAGGATCTGCTGGCACACGGCGGCCATGTCCTGCACGTTCGGGGCCTCGTAGTCCCCGAACACCAGGGTGCCGTTGATCCGGAACACGGGCGGGGACGCGACCTTCAGGTGCAGGTCGCTGGCCCCGCGGGCGATCATTTCCTTCAAGATCCGCTTGATGTCCAACATTGGGCCCGCTCCTGCCAAAGAGGGCCGCGCCGGCGTCCGGCCGGACGGCTGGTAGCTCTCCGCACGGGTTTCGGCAGGAGTGGACCGGACTTGAACGCTGTTCAACGTCGCGGGCGGCGGAAACACGGCAGCCCGCCTCCCGGGTCGGGAAACGGGCCACCGGGCATTCATCCGGGCGCGGGGTCCGCGCCGGGGCCGGCACCACCGCGGGCGCGCCTCAGTCGGGATCGACCAGGAACAGAACGGCTTCCGCCTCCACCGGGCTGCCGTTCTCGACCAGGATCTCGCGGATCGTCCCGTCCAGCTCGGCCTCGATCTCGTTCATGACTTTCATGGCTTCGATGATGCAGAGGGGCTGACCGCGCTTGACCCGGTCGCCCACGTTCACGAACGCCGGGCTGGTGGGCGAGGCCGCACTGTAGAAGGTCCCGACGATCGGTGATCGCTGCTCCTTCCAGCGCGCCCTGGCCGCATCCGGTGGCGGCGGCACGGCAACCGTGCCGGCCGCAGCGGCAGACGGCGCAGGCGGCGCCGCCATTAGGGCGGCGGCAACCGGCGCGGCGGCCGGGGCGAAGGCCGGAGCCCCGACGGCGGCGGCGGGCGACTTCTGGATGCGGATCGTCGTGTCCTTGTTGACGATCTCCAGTTCCTCGATGCCGCTCTGCTCGACCAGTTTCACCAGTTCCCGGACTTTATCGATATCCATGCGTTCGCCTCCGGTGCGCGCGGGGTCTCAGACGCGTCCCAAGTACTTGCCGGTCCGCGTGTCGATCTTCAGGACCTGGCCTTCCTCGATGAAAAGCGGGACCTGGACCACCAGGCCGGTTTCCATGGTTGCCGGCTTGGAGCCACCTTGCGCGGTGTCACCACGCAGCCCGGGGTCCGTCGTCTGCACGGCCAACTCGACGGTGAACGGAGGCTCGACCGTCAGCGGGGTCTCCTCTTCCAGGAGCATCGTGCAGGTTTCGCTCTCCTTCAGGTACAGCAGGAGGTCGCCCAGGCCATCCCGGTGCAACTGCATCTGATCATAGGTCTCCTTGTTCATGAAGACCAGGAAGTCGCCGTCGGGGTAAAGGTACTGGAACTCCCGACGTTCCAGGCGGACTTCATCCACCTTCTCGCCCGCGCGGAAGGTCTCCTCCACCACCTTGCCGTTCTTGATGTTCTTGAGCTTGGTGCGCACGAAGGCGCCGCCCTTGCCCGGCTTCACGTGCTGGAAGTCGACGATCGACCAGAGCTGTTCCTTGAACCGCAACGTGAAGCCCGTACGAAAGTCACTGGTATCCGCCACTGCCGTCCTCGCTTCGGTGTCCCTGGGGTAGGGGCCGGGTTCGGGGGCCCCCTTGAGCGGCCGCACCGCCCGGGTCCATCATGGGCCAACCCGGTATTGATAACATGCGCCCTGCGTCTAGGCAATGCCCGTTGCGGACCCCACCACCCATCGGATCAGTCCCGCAAGCGAGCCGCCAGGCCCTCCAACGCCAGCCGATAGCCCTCGGTTCCGAAGCCCCGGACACCCGCGTAAACGACGTCCTCCAAGAGGTTTCGGCGCCGGAACGGCTCGCGCGCGGCGGGATTGCTCAGATGAACCTCCACCACCGGGATCGCGATCGCGCAGACAGCATCCCGGACCGCCACCGACGTGTGCGTGTAGGCCGCGGCATTGAGGATCAGGCCCGCGGCCTGATCACCGGCCCGGTGAATGAGCGCGACCAGTTCGCCTTCGCCTTCGCACTGCTCGAATACCAGGTCCAGGCCGAGTCCGTCCGCCCAACCACCACACAGGGCAGCCAGTTCGGCCAGCGTCGTCGTGCCGTAGACCTCCGGCTCGCGCCGCCCAAGGCGCGACAGGTTGGGACCGTTCAGGACATGGACACGGGGTCGGCTCACGGGGCAGCTCCGCGTTCGGCCCGGAGGCGCTCGATCCACGACGCGAACTGCTCCCGTGACTGCTCCCGCCTGGCGGCGCTCGCCGGTGCGACCGTTGGCGGTGCCGGCAGCACCGGAACAGCCGCGATCGACCCCAGATCCGCCACCGGCGACCGTTCGGCCTCGAACTGGGCCAGCCGCTGGCTGAGGGCGGGGTCGTCCGGGCGGGCCGCGGCCAATCGCCGGAGCATGGCCTCCGCCTTCAGGCGGTATCCTTGCGCCAGGTAGAGGTCCACCAACGTCAGCGTCACCAGCCCGGCGTCGGGGTCACCGCTCTCGTCCGGGCCGGTATCCCGCTGGGCGCGCAGTCCCGCCAGGATGGCGCTCCAGTGACGATCGCCCGGCTCCAGTTGAGCCAATCGTTCGTAATAGCCGATCGCCGAAGTCGTGTCCCCACGCCTCCGTTCGTCCTCACCCAACATCTCGAGCGCGACGAGGTTGTCCGGATCCTGCTCGAGGATGCGCGACGCGACGGTAGCCGCGCGCTCCGCCCGGCCCGCCGCCGACAGGGTACGGGCGAGCGTCACCAGTCCGCCCAGGGCACGCGGATGCAGGGTCAGGCCCTTTTCGAGCACCGCCAGAGCCTCGTCGCAGAGCCCGGCCTGGCGCAGCGCGTCCGCCAAGGGGATGAACGCCCGCGATTCGGGCGACGCGGTCCAGCGCCGGCGGCACTCGGAAATCCTGTCCTCGAGATCGGACACCGGGCCCGTCCTCACGCGAGCGCCTTGAGCGCGGCACCCACCACGTTCATGTCGTCCCACAGACCGGCTGTCGCCGCCGTTGGCAACAGCTCGTCCACTTGCGCCAGGAGGGCACGGCCAGCGTCCGCCGACCCCGGCTGCCCGTCGGCAAGAAGGCAGCCGGCGCAGAGCTCGGCGCCCTGGCGGACCTGGCGCGCCGCCTTGCGCGCAAAGGCCCTGCTCATCGGCGCCACCGCACTCTGCGGCAGGAACGCGTCCGGTTCGCCGCGCACGGCACGCGCCGCGAAGGCCGCACAGACCTCGGCCACGGTCATCATGTCGGCAAACGTGAACATCACCATCTGGCTGCGCGTCAGCTTGGCCTGGTGCATGGCCAGAACGGTCTCGTTCAATGCGCGCAGGGTGGCTGCGGCAAGGTCGGCGCCGACCGTGCCGTCGCGGGCCGCGAGCGCGTCCAGCGCCGCGGCGGCCTCGCCATAGAACGCTCCCTTGGAGCGCACCGTCTCCTTCCAGCGGAACATCGAGATGATGCTCTGCTGGATCTCGTTCGTGCCCTCGTAGATAGTCGTGATGCGAACGTCGCGGCGCATCTTCTCGACAACGTACTCGCGGGCGTAGCCGTAGCCGCCGAGCGCCTGGATGGCCGCGTCCGCGGCGCGATTGCCCGCCTCGGTGCACCAATACTTGGCGATAGAGCCCTCTGTCGTCAGCTCGGTCTGGCCCCCGTCGATACGCAGCGCTGTCTGCTCCATGTACGCCCGGCCGGCGGCCAGGTCCACCCACGGTTCGACCAGCAGCTTCAGAAGGTAGCCTTCCTTCTCGACAAGCGGCGAACCGAACTGCTCGCGGGTCTTCCCGTAGGCCAGCGCGCGCCGCAGCGGCGCCTGCCCCCCGCCCAGGCCGAAGGCACCCACCATCAGCCGCGTGTAGCCGAAGACGGCGTTCGCCTGCTTGAGGCCCTGGCCCTCCACGCCGCCGATCAGGTGGTCAACCGGCACCACCACGTCTTCCAGCAGCACGCCCGTCGTATTGGAGGCGCGGATGCCGTGCTTCTCCTCTTTCTTGCCGACCCCCAGGCCAGGTGTCCCCTTCTCGACCGCGAAAAAGCTGGGGCCCCCGGGAGTCTTCGCCAGGATGGTGTAGAGGTCCGCCACACCGCCGTTGGTAATGAACTGCTTGGCGCCATTCAGGCGGTAGCCCGTCACGTTCCCGCTCGCATCCACCACGGGGTCGGCCGTCGTCTTGAGCGAGGCGACGTTGCTACCCGCCTCCGGTTCGGTGACGCCATAGGCGACGATCAGGCCTTCGGCCGCGATGCGCGTCAACCAGCGCTGCTTCTGCTCCGTCGTGCCGCCCACAAGGATCGGGTCCGTACCCAGGCAGATCGCCAGGAAGGCGGTGGCCACGCCCAGGTCCCACGCCGCCATCTCCTCGCTGATGCGGCAGATATCACGCGCGCCGCCGCCCAGCCCACCGCAGTCCTCCGGCAGGAAGATCAGGTGCAGGCCCACATCGGGCGAGAGGAGCTTCTGGATCAGCTCCGTCGGGAAGGCGTCCTGCTCGTCCATTTCCATGATGCGGTGGTCGGTCAGTTCGCGTCCGACGACCTGACGCAGAGTCTGCAGCACCATCGCGCTCATCTCGGGCGCGAGTCCAGCGGGAGCATTCATGCGGCGGTTCCTCTTTCCGCGCGACCGTGTACGGCCGCGTGCCCACGGTGATGCCGCCCGCCGCGTGCCGGCGAGCGGGCTGGCGTTCAGGAAACGTCGAGCCGGCCGCGACCGACCAGCACGCAGGACCCGCCGACGCGGATATCGCTGGCCTGCCCGCCGCGCACGTCGGCTTCGGCCACGATGCGGCTGGGGCGCCCCATCTCCAGGCCCTGCTCGCTGACGATCCGCACCTTGCTGTCGCACTTCACCAGCCGGTGCCGGACCATGTACGCGATCAACGCACCGGTCGCGGTCCCGCTCGCGGCATCCTCGGGAATGCCGAAATGGGGCGCGAACATGCGGCAATGCACGGTCGATTCAGGGTCCTCCACTTCGCACGTGAAGACGAACAGGTCCCCGAAACCGAGATCTCGGGCGATGCCGTCGGCTTCGCGGCGCCGCAGATTGATCGCGGCCATTACCTCCAGCGATGCCACCGGAACGATGTGGATGGGCAGGCCCGTCGAGATCACCTCACAAGGCAACCCCGTGATCGCGATCTCGTCCTCGGAAATCCCCAGGGTCCGCGCCACCTTGCCCCGCTGGAAGTACTGCCCCATGAAGACCGGAGGTTCCTGGGTCAGGAAATAGAGCGGACGTTCCGCCGCCGGGCGCCGTTCCACCGCGAATCGACCCGCCTCCAGCTGCCAGATGAACGGCTCGCCCGCTCCGGACCAGCGTCCGAGTTCGACGAGCGCGAAGGTGGCGCCGAGCACCGAATGGCCGCCGAACGGGATCTCGCCGCTGGGGGTGAACACCCGCAGCCCCGCCGCCGCACCGCCCGCACGCGCCGGCACGATGAAAGCCGTCTCGCCGGCGCCCATCTCCATCGCCAGCTTCTGCATGAGGATCTCGCCGACGTCGCCCCCGTCCGGGAACAGGTAGAGCCGACTGCCCCCGAAGGGGCGGTCGGTGAAGACGTCGATGAGCAGGAAGTCCAGTTCCATCGCGTGGCGTCCGTCCGTGTCCGTCGGCTCATGCCGGTGACCAGGACAGCACCCGGGGCCGGCTCTTCTCGCGAGAATCTAGCACAACCGCCGGACCTGGCCAAGCCGATCGCGCGGCGGCTACTCAACCTTCGATCACCACCATCCCCACGGCCGCTCGCCGTTCATGGCTCAGGCTGGCCAAGATGCGTCCGCCGCCGCGGTCGGCGTGGGCGGCCGCGGCACGCCCGTGGAGCGTCACCGAAGGTCCGGCGCCCTGTTCGCGCGAGACCTCGATGTCCGCGTAGGGGATCCCCCGGAGATCGCCGCCCATCGCCTTGAGGCACGCCTCCTTGACGGCCCAACGCCCGGCCACGCGTGCGGCAAGACCGAAGCGATCACGGCCGTCCGCGGCGGAACCCAGTTCGCCCGGCCGGAAGCAGCGCGCCAGGAAGCGCTCGCCGTGGCGATCGAGCAGCCTCTGGATCCGCGCGATGTCGACGATGTCGACGCCGATGCCGTGCAGACTCAATACGCGCCCTTTCGCTGGATGACCGCCGGAAGGGTCCGCAACAGGATGCTCAGATCGAGCCCCGGCGAGGCTGCCGCCACGTACTGCCTGTCCAGTTCCATCCACTCCCGGAAGTCCAGGTGGCTGCGCCCTGACACCTGCCATAGGCAGGTCAGGCCAGGCTTGACCAGCAGCCGCTGGGCATCGTGCGGGCTGTAGCCGGCGACTTCGGACGGTATCTGCGGCCGGGGTCCGACGATCGACATGTCGCCGCGCAGCACGTTGAGCAGCTGCGGAAACTCGTCGAGGCTGCTGCGGCGCAGGAAGCGCCCGACACCCGTGATGCGTGGGTCGTCCTTGATCTTGAACGCCGCACCGGTAGCCTCGTTGAGGTGCCGCAGGTCGTCCTTGAGCGTTTCCGCGTCCGCGGCCATCGAACGGAACTTGTAGCAATCGAACAGCTGACCGCAATGCCCAACCCGCCGCTGCCGGAACAGCACCGGGCCCGAGGTCTCGAGCTTGATCAGCGCGACGATGAACGGCAGCAGGGGCAGCAGCAGACACAGGCCACCGGCGGCCGCGGCGATATCGAACGCGCGCTTGAGAACCCGGTACGCACGATCGCCCCGTCCGACGCGAAACACCGGGCCGACGAACGCCTCGAAACCGCCACGATCCCCGTAGAACCACTCAGCGGCCATGAATGACCCCGGCGGCGGGACCGCGTTCCCAGGCGAAGATCCTCGTCCCGGCCGGCTGGGCCACGAGCCTCAGCGATCCGGACCGGCCCAGGGCGGCGGTCAGTTGCGCGCCGGGATCGAAATCCCATTCACGCGCGAGCACGACCCAGCAGCGGTCCCTGCCGGCCAGGGCCTCGGCGCAGAATGCATCCGCTTCGGCGGCGCCGGCCAGTCGGGCACGGCCGTAGGTGTGGATGAGAGGCCGGCGGCCCCGGTCGTAGTACTCGTAGACGCCCGTGACCACCGGTACCAGCACCGGATCACCGGGCGCGGCCGCAGCCGCCACGACGCGAACGGCTTCGCGCACATCCTCCCGTGCATAGCGGGGATCGGAGCGGCCTGCGCCAAGCGACCACACCGTCAACCCCAGCAGCACCGTCGCCGTGATCGCGCCGGCTGCTCGCGGCAGACTGACCAGCCCGCGGGCCACCAGCAGGAGCACGAACGGCAGCACCACCGACACGTAGCGCGGATTCCAGGGTTTCACGTTGCGGAGAGCCAGCGCCAACAGGATCAGCGTCGGTACCAGGATCCAGATCAGCAGCCGCGCCCGCGACCGATCGGGACGTCGCCCCAGCCCGAAAGCCAGCGCCACGACCGCCGCGAGCCCTGCGACCGACAGCAACGGCAGGGCGGCGCGCACCAGGTCCAGTCGGTCCGGCCGGTGGAGTTCCGCGAGTGAAGGGCCCAGACTGTATCCGTACAGGAACGACAGCAGCGTGTACGGCAGCGCGGCCGGCGCGAACGTCGTCTCGCCCCGCAAGGCGTCACCCGTGGCCATGCCCGGCACGATGCGGTCCACGGCCCAGATCCCCGCGGCCTGCAGCAGCCAGGGCATGGCGACAAGCAGCACGCATCCGAAGGCCAGCGTGACAAGCACGCGGTCGCGCCCCTGTCGCGGCCGGTCGACGAACGCCATCGACAGGGCCATGGCCCCCCAGAGGAACAGGCCGGACAGGTTGCTCAGCACGCAGGCGGAGACCGACGCGATGAAGAGCGTGATGTGACGACGACGCAGCCGCCCCGCTGCCAGGTCGAGGTAGGCCAGCGCCGCAACGACAGCGAACAGCATCAGGAACGCATAGCCGCGTCCCTCCTGGCTGTACCAGACGTGGAACGGGTTGATTGCCAGCAGCAGCACCGCCAGGCGCGCCGACCGCCCGTCCACGAGCCTCCCAGCCAGCAGCCCGAACAACGGCACCGTCAGGACGCCCGCCACGGCCATCGGCAGGCGCAGCATCAGTTCGGGATCACCCAGCCGGACCAGCAACCAGGCGACCGCGGTGTAGAGAGGACCCTGGATCGTGTCGTGGATCTGTTCCAGGAACTCGAGTCCCGCGCCGGGACGGACCGACTGCCAGGTCATGATCTCGTCCACCCACAGGGACTGGGCCTGCACCCCCAGCAGTCGTGGCACGGCAGCCAGCAGGGTCATCAGGAACAGGAAGCCGGCGCCGGGGGCGCCCACGTGCGGGGCATCGACGTCGGCCAGCCAGTCGGCCGGTGGCACGAACGGCGAGCGGCGATGATCAGGGGTCATGCATCCGCCTCGGGAAGGGACCACCTGCGGGCGGTCGCCAGGGTTCAGCGTTCGGCCGGCGGCAGGCCGGCCCGGTACTCCTTCAGAGCCACGTCGATCGTCCCGACCGGCACCTTCGTCTTCATCAGCACGGGCACGCGGCGGTCGTCGGCGCTGATGTACAACGTGATTCTCCCCTCGTGCTTGAACAGCCCCTCGCCCTCCAGGACAGGCTCGACGACGAAGCAATCGAACCGTCCGGCCGGAACCGAGACCGTCTCCCGACGATGAACGACGACCTTCATCTCGTAGTTCCGCCGCGAGGTGTGCGCCGGCAGGACCAGGTCGCGCCCAACCTCCAGATCGAGGTTGCGCACGAAGTAGAAGGCCGACAACTCGTCCTGCACCCCGACCGGAACCGGCATGACATGGCCATCGCCGTACTTGGCAACCCCCAGTTCCCGATCGAACGAGATCTCCACCGTCTTCTTGTAGTCGCCTTCTCGCAGTCGCTTGTAGAAATAGGCGCTGCTGAAGTCGGTACTGTCGATGTAAGTGACGATCTTGTCGCGCACCTTGTAGATCGACGAGAAGAACCGGTTGCTGTTCGCGGTGCTCTCCACATGATAGCACGTGCGCCCGCCGTGTTCGACGGTCCCCACGACCTCCAGCGTACCTTCGCCTGCATTGACGGGTCCATAGCTGATCTCGAACACGAGCCGCTCGCCGGGACCGTAGACACACCGTGCGGCCACCGTCCTTTCGGCAGTCTCGACCGTCGGCGGCGCGGCGTCAACCGGTGCCGCTGCCGGCAGGGTGTCCGCCCTGGCCCCGCCGGCCGAGCCCGTGCACACGGGCGCGACCAGGGCGATCCACCCGGCCACCACCAGCGCCGCGGTCACCGCGCTGCCGCGGCCAGGTCCACCTGTCGATTCGTGGCTTCTCAGCACGCAGGCACCTTCCCGTCTTCCCGGCGACCGGCCAGGCCTATCAGCGGAAGCACCGCCGCAGCCACCGCCTCGGCCGGGAGCGATTCCAGGCAGGGGTGCCCCGGCACGGGACACGCCTTCAGGTCGCAGGGCGAGCAGGGCTCGCCCCGTGACACGCTAACGTGGCGCGCACCGGGCGGGTTCCACCCATGTGGGTCGGTGGGGCCGAAGACAGTCACGGTCGGCAACCCCAGCAGCACCGCCAGGTGGCGCAGGCCGTTGTCCGTGCCGACCATCAGGTCGCTGGCCCGCAGCAGCGTCGCCATCTCCGCGAGCGAGGACGGCGGCGCCACCGCCGACGGCGGCAGTTCCCTCCGCACGGCCGCGACCAGTTCCTCGTCACCCGGGCCGGGGGCCAACACCACCCTGGCTCCGGCCGCCGTCAGACTCAGCCACAGGGCGGCCACGTGCCGGGCTGGCCAGGCCTTCGCCGGCCAGGTGGCGCTCATCACGAGCACGACGCGCGGACCGGAGCCGGTCGCCAGCCAGTCCTCCAGCCAGGGCCCGAACGGGCCCCCGGCGGGCGGCGCGGGGACCGCGTTCGCGGCCGGTCCCTGTCGCCACGGCGACGGATCCAGGCCCAGCGCGCGCACGGGATCAAGGAACGCTTCGCCCGCGAAACAGCGTACTCCATGATCACGCGACCGATGGCGCGGCACGCGCAGATTGTAGGCCCAACGCCGTCCGGGCAAGTCATAGCCGACGCGCAGGCGCGCACCCGAGAGTGCAGTCCACACCGCGGTGCGGGGGCTGCCCAACCAGTCGACCACCAGCTCGTAGCGCCGCGCGCGCAGCCAACGAAGCCAGGGGCCTTCCGCTCCGTCCGGGTACGAGATCACGTGCACTCCCGGCGCCAGGGCGCCCAGGAGGCCTGCCAACGGCCGGTCGATGACCAGGTCGATCGCGGCCTTGGGCCACGCCTCGGCGATCGCGGCCACGGCCGGCAGGCTGACCAACGCGTCTCCCAGCGCCTTGCGGCGGATCAGGAGGATACGTCGGAAATCGCTGCGCGCCTGCCCCATCATCGCTCGCCTTCGCCACGGAACAATGCCTGCGCAGCGTCGGCCACGGTTGCGGGCTGCAGTTCGGGCAGACAGACGAACGCCGGGCATTCGTGCAGGTGGCAGGGGTGGCATGCCGGTCTGGTCGCCAGCACGCGGAACGGCCCGGAACCCTCGTAGGGAAACCAGAGCCCGGGGTCGGTCGGTCCGAACAGCGCCAGCGTCGGCACGCCCAACGCCACCGCTGCGTGCATGATGCCGCCGTCCACGGCGACCAGGCCTGCCGCGCCCGCCAAATGGTCCAGGACCTCGGTCAGCGACGATTCCGGCAGGGCCTTCACATCGCCCGCACTCTGCACGTCGGCGATGGCGGCGGCGAGGGCGGACCCACCCGGCGGCGGCAGCACGCGCACGGGCCGCTCCTGCCCCGCCGCCAGCGTGGCCGCCAGTTCGCGCCAATGGCTCACCGGCCAGCGCTTCGTGGCCCACGTAGCACCCGGCGCCAGGAGCACCGGTGGTGGTTCGCCGGTACGGCCACCGGCGCGCGGCGCCAAGCGCGTGGTGGCCCTGAGGCCCTCGCGCCGGAACCAGGAGGCGAAGGACAACCCGGATTCGCCGTGGACCAGCGGTGCCAGCCGCGACAGGTGTTCGCCAAGGCCCCCCGGCGCCACCTCAGCAAGGTCCACCGGCCACGCCGCGGTGCCCGGCGCGCTGCCGTGTGTGAAGAGGTGACGCCGACCACCTGCCGGCCCGGCCAGTCGCGCCGGAATACCCGCCATCCACAGCAACCAGGCGCTGCGCGGGTTGAAGAAGAGATCGACCGCCGCGTCGTACCTGGTGTCACGCAACTCGCGCACCATCGCCAGCGTGCCGGCTCCCATACCCAATCGACTGCCCACGCGCGCTCGGGCATCGCTTCCACGACGCCGGGCGTCGAGTTCGTGGATGCGCGCGAGATCCGGGTGCCCTGTCAGGACCGCGGCATGTGTCTGCTCGCAGAGGAACCCGATTTCCAGCCCGGCATCGCCATGCCTCAGGGCTTCGATGACCGCCGTGGCCATGACGATGTCCCCGAGGTAGCGCAAGCGCGTGACCAGCACGCGTGAGAGGCGCCGTTCCGCCAGGAACCAACTCATGGCGTCCCCCCGCCAGCGTCCGGCGCAAGGGAGAGGATGACCTCAACGGCGGCCGACAGGTCCGCGGCGAACCGCACGCGCTCGTCGCCCGGACGCGCGGCCGCAACCAGGGCTCGCTCGCCGGCGCCGTAGCCGGTCGCCACCAGCACGGCGCCGAGACCCAGCCGGCGACCGAGTTCGACATCGCTGGCCTTGTCGCCGATCACCCACGCACGGCCCACGTCCCAGCGGAACGAGGCGGACGCCTCTTCGATCAGGCCCGGCCCCGGCTTGCGGCAACGGCAATCGTCCTGCGGGGCGTGCGGGCAGTAATACATCGCGTCGAGGCCGGCGCCGGCTTCCGCCAGTGCCTCGTCCACCCGCTCCATCACGGCTGTCAGTTCGGCTTGGCCGAATCGGCCACGCCCCACGCCGCTCTGGTTGGAGATCCCGACCAGGGCATAGCCGGCGGCAGCCGCCGCGCGTAGCGCTGCCGGCACGCCAGGAATCAACTCGACGCCGGCGGGATCCGCCAAGTAGTCCCTGTCGACGATGAGCACGCCGTCACGGTCGATGAACAGGATCGGCCCATCGCGGGGCACCGGGCCGGGCGGTGCACGCCAGATCATGGGCTGGTCCCCTTCCACGGGGCCACGGCGGTACGTTCCCTGGCGGACAGGAGGGCACGCGCCGCCTCGTGGACGCGGCCACCGTCGAGCGTGTCGAGGCAGAACGCACGCTGGTTGCACGTGCGGCGGTAGCAAGGCCGGCACGCGAAACCGTCCGCAGCCAGCGCGACCGCTCGCGGACCGAGCGGACGCGTCCAGTCGGGGTTCGAAGATCCGAACAACCCGACTGTCGGCACGCCGAGCGCAGCCGCCAGATGCATCAGGCCGCTATCGTTGCCCACGAACGCCACGCTCGATCGCAGCCAGCCGGTCACGCCGGCCAGGTCGGTCACGCCGGCCAGATCGATGACATCGGCCTCGGGTTCCGCGGCCACCGACGCCTCGCCTCGCCCCCAAGACAGGCCGGCCGTTTCCGTCTTGAGAGCCGCCACCAAAGGGGCAGCCGAGTCGTCGCCCAGCACGAGCACGCGTCCGCCGGCGGCGACGACTGCCCGGACGAATTCGGCCGCACGCGCCGGCGGCCAGGTTTTGGCGGGACCGAAGGTCGCCCCCGCCCCGAGCGACCACAGCGGGCGCGCGTCGTCCGGCAAGCGCCTGGTCGCGATCGCTCCGGTCAGATGTCCGGGTTCGGCCGACTCCGCCGTCGCCACGACCGCGTCCGACCAGCCGCGCGCGGCGGCCAGCGCCCTGACCAGGTCGACCATTTCCTGGCTGAAATGGCGCCGGCCGCGAGGTTCGCGCGGCAGCGCCCATGTCAGCAGCGGAGAGCGCAGGTCGCCCCGGTGGCCGATTCGCAGCGGGATCGCGGCGGCAGCAGCCACGGCCGCCGCGCGCAGTGAAGGCGGTCCCAGGAGGACGGCGTCAAAACGACCGGATCGCCATTGCGCGGCCTGGCGGACCGCACCGGCCACACCCCCGTGCCGTCCCGGTCTTTCCGTCACCAGGAGGCTGTCCAGGCGCCGGTCACCAGTCAGCAGGGGCGCCCAGACGGCACGTACGGCAACCGTCAGGGAGAACTCAGGCGCGCCGGGCGCCCGTCGCGCTGCGGCCAGCCAATCCAGCGCCGGAAGGGTCATGACCAGGTCGCCCAGCCAGTTCGGTGCGACCAGGAGGATGCGGCAAGGCTGCCGCCTGCTACGGAAGGGCTTCATCGCGCGCGCCGGGCGTCGGCGCCGGGTCCGCTGCACCGGCGGCGTCCGGGGTGTCGGGTATCGCGGCGGAAGCATCGACCTCCGTCGCAATGGCGGCTGGGACTACGGTCGCACCGGCCGCCCGCCGGCGATCACCCGCGACCGCGTCGACGGCAGCGACCAGGTCGTCCGGGTCCACCTGCCCGGTGTCATCCGGGGCCAGCAACCGAACGCGCGGGCTCGGCACTGGGCGCCAACGGGCGGGATCGTCCGGGCGGAACAACCCGACCGCCGGGACCCCCATCGCCACCGCGAAGTGGAAACAGTCCGTGTTCCCGGCCACGAACAGGTCGCATTGCGACAACAGCAACACGACCTCCAGGAGCGTGTCGCGGTTGAGCCCGGCCGGTACGCTGCTGAGCAGGACTTCCAGCCGGGCGTGGCGCTCCTGTTCCTGCGGATGCCCGAGTGGCAGGACGCGGCACTCGAGGTTCGAGGAGAGCGTGCGCGCGACAGCCTGGAACGTCTCGAGGGGCCAGGCGGCTCCCGTCAAGGGCAGGCCGGAATCGACCCCGACCAGGAGTTGGCGCGGGTTCGGCTTGTGGAAGTGCACCTGCTGCGCCATCTGGCGCACCTTGTCCATCGGCAACGGCCAGCGCGGCACGAGGTCCGCCGGACAGAAGCCGAACAGCGGCGCGGCGTGCCGCAGCCGATCACCGAGGTAGCGATCCGGCGACGAGCGCAATTCGAAATTGAGCGCGGGCCACGCCTGCTCGTGCGAGGGTCCGAATCTCAATGCAGCCCCACTGGCCAGCGCTGCCATCTCCAGCGCCGGCTGCGGCGAATGCGACATCACGACGGCCAGGTCGTAGCCACCGGACTGCACCTGCCGCAGGAGCGAAGCGAAAGCCGGCCGCCAGGGATTCAGCTGCGCCGCCTTGTAGACCAGGCACTGCCGCGCCAGTCCGCTTGGCACCACCAGCGCCGCATGCTTCTCCGGCATCAGGAAGTCCATCACGGCACCGGGACAGCGGCGCCGGATCGCCGTCAGCAGCGGCATGTGGAACAGAACGTCGCTGAGGCAGCCGGCGTCGATGCAGAGCACCCGCGAATCGTCCCTGACGCAGTCAGGCAGACTGAAGCGCGCGCCGGTCCCCTTCCGGAAGAACGGCCGCAGCACGGCGCTGATCAGCTTGTGTTCGGACACCGTGTCCCTTCCCGGCCCGGCCGGCGTCAGGCGCCGAGGTCCGGGAAGATGGCGTCCCAGACCTCGTCGACGTGGCCGACAGGCACGAACTCCACAGCCTCGCGCACCTCATCCGGGATCTCTCCCAGGTCCACCTCGTTGTCCGCCGGAATGATCACGCGCCGGATCCCGACCCGGTGGGCCGCCAGGACCTTCTCCAGCAGGCCCCCGATCGGCAGCACGGCGCCCGTCAGCGTGATCTCGCCTGTCATCGCCGTGCGCCGATCAATGGCGCGGCCGACCAGCAGCGACAGCAGGACCGAAGCCATCGCGATGCCCGCGCTCGGTCCGTCCTTCGGGACCGCTCCGGCCGGCAGGTGGATGTGCACGTCGCGTTCGGAGAAGAACGGGCGATGCTCCTTGCAGTCGCCGAAGCGGTTGCGCAGGTAGCTGTAGGCGGCAGCGGCCGACTCCTGCATGACACTGCCAACTTGTCCGGTCAGTTTGAGGTTGCCGTGGCCGCCGGGAAGGGCCAGGCCCTCGATGTAGAGGATCTTGCCGCCGACCTGCGTCCAGGCCAGGCCCGTGCAGACGCCGACTTTGAGATGGCTGCGCAGGCGGTCGCCCGTGTAGCTCGGCGGTCCCAGGTAGTCCTCGAGATTCTTCGCGCCGATCGACTGGGCCTTGCGCTTCCCCTTGGCGACGTCAGTGGCGACCTTGCGGCAGACGGCGCCGATCTCGCGCTCGAGGTTGCGCACGCCTGCCTCGCGCGTATGGTCCTCGATCACCTTCATCAGGCCGGCGTCGGTGAAACGGATCTGCGTCGTCTTGAGTCCGTTCTCCTCGATCTGCCTCGGCAGCAGATAGCGCTTGGCGATCTGCAGCTTCTCCAGGTTGGTGTAGCCCGCGAGTTGGATCACCTCCATGCGATCGAGCAGCGGCCGCGGGATCGTGTCCAGCATGTTGGCGGTCGTGATGAACATCACCTTCGAGAGGTCGAAGGCCAGCGTCAGGTAGTGGTCGGTGAAGTCGCTGTTCTGCTCGGGATCCAGGACCTCGAGCAGGGCGCTGGCGGGATCGCCGCGGAAATCCTGCCCGAGCTTGTCGATCTCGTCGAGCATGAACACCGGGTTGTTCGTCCCGCACTCCTTGAGGCCGGCGACGATCCGTCCGGGCATCGAACCGACGTAGGTGCGCCGGTGGCCGCGGATCTCGGCCTCGTCCCGCATGCCGCCCAGCGAGAAGCGGAAGAACTTGCGACCCACGGCTTCGGCAATGCTGCGACCGAGAGACGTCTTGCCCACACCCGGTGGCCCGGACAGGCAGAGGATCGGCCCCCGGTGGTTCTCCTTCAGCTTCCGCACGGCCAGGTACTCGATGATGCGCTTCTTGACGTCGTCCAGCCCGAAGTGGTCGCGTTCGAGGATCTCCTCGGCGCGCTTAAGATCGAGGATGTCCTCGGAACTGGTGGTCCAGGGCAGGTCCAGGAGCCAATCGACGTACGTCTTGCTGACCGTGTACTCGCTCGCACCCGGCGACATCCGCGCCAGCCGGTCGAACTCCCGGTTCGCTGCGGCCAGTACCTTCTCCGGCAGCGCCGCCTTGTCGATGCGCTCGCGGAGGTCCTCCAGCTCCACCGAGCCCTCGTCGGTGTCGCCCAACTCGCGTTGGATCGCCTTCAGCTGCTGCCGCAGGTAGTACTCGCGCTGGTCCTTGTCGATCGACTTGCGGACGCGTGACTGCAGCTTCTGCCCCAGCTCCAGCACGTCGAGCTCCCGCATGACGATCTTCGAGAGCAGCTGCAGCCGCTTGCGCGGCGAGCGCTCCTCGAGGATCGACTGCTTCTCCGCGACCTCGATGTCAAGGTTCGAGGCGATCAGGTCCGCCAGACGTCCCGGTTCGTCGATGTTCATCACGACGACCTTCAGCTCGTCGCTGAGGTTCTCCGACGCATCGATGATCTTCAGGAAGTTGTTCGCCACCCCCCGCATGTAGGCCAAGGTCCGGGGATCGTCCTGCGTCTCCTCCTCGATCAGCTCGACACGTGCGACCATGTAGGGCTGGTCCCGCACGAACTCGCGGATCCGGCAGCGCGCGATCCCCTGGCCGAGCATGCGCATGCTTCCGTCAGGGAAGCGCAGCATCTTCTGGATCTTGACCGCGGTCCCGATCTGGTAGATGAGGTCGCGGTCGGCCGGCTCCTCGCCGTCCTCGCCGTTGTCGGTGTCACGCTGCGCGAAGGTGCCGAGGATCTTGTCACCCGCCAGGCAATCGTCCGCCAGGCGCACGAGGTTCGTGTCCGTCAGCACGAGCGGCACCATCATGGCCGGGAAAATCACGGCTTCGCTGATGGGCAGCACAGGCAGTTCCCGGGGCAGCGTGACCTCGGTCACGTGATCCTGGTCCTCGTGGTCCCGGTGGTTGTCCGCCATGACGTGGAGCTCCTTCCCGTGTCCGCGCGGCGCGAGCCCGCCCGGCGATCCCTGTACACCCCGCCCGGTCCGGGCGCCTCAGCGCTCGATCGTGATCTGCCGCCGGTCGCCCCGGCCCCCGCCGCCCTTGCGGAAGGTGACGTAGAGGAAGCCGCCCCGGTACCGCGCCGTGGCCGAGGCGGGGTCGACCGCCACGGAGATCGGCACGCGCCGGGCGAACGGCCCCACGCTGATCTCCATCTTGTGGAAGTGCTTCTTGCCGGGACCCGAGGCGTCGGGCCGGATGCCGCGCACGAGCAGGCTCTTCTCGTCGGCCAACACCTCGATCCGGGTCGGGTCCAGGCCGGCGAGGTCCATCTGCACGATGAAGGCGTCGTCGGTCTCGTAGGCATCGGTCGCCGGGCGCCAGCAGAGATCGCTCTCCCCGGGCACCGTCCCGCCCTTCTGGGCGTAGGCGGTCACGAGGATCTCGAAGATCTCTTCCAGGTCGCCAGGCCTGTCCTTGCTGCCCATGCTCGCCCCGCTCCGCGCCAGGAAGCCCGAAAGTGCATGCGTGACTTCCGGGTATGCTACCTGCCGAAGGCGGGGGCGTCAACCTAGGGGGAGCCGCCGGGGGCGGCCGGCCCCGTTAACCAGGCCCGGCGCCCACCGCGCCCGGACCCGCGAGCCGTTCAGCTGTAGCGTCGCAGCACGCCGATGACCACGCCCTGCACGGTCACGCGTTCCTCCGGGAAGCGCATGACCGGGACGGCGGGATTGGCCGGCTGGAGTCGGATCAGGGCGCCCTCGCGGAAGTACTGCTTGACGGTGACCGATTCACCGTCCAGCAGGGCGATCACGGTCTCCCCGTTACGCGCGGTTTCGCGGGCTTCGACCACTACCGTATCACCGTTGCGGATCTGTTCGTCGATCATCGAATCGCCACGCACCCTCAGGGCGTAGGTTCGCCCCTTGCCCAGCCATTCTTCCGGCACCCGCAACTGCTCGTGCTCGGCCAGGGCCTCGATGGGCCGTCCGGCCGCCACGGTCCCCAGCAGGGGGATGGTGGCGAGCCCCCCATCGCCGTCGGCGACGACCTCGATGTCGCGGCTGGCATTGGGCCGCTCGCGCCGCAGGTAACCTTTATCGACGAGGTGGCGCACGTGCTTGTGCACCGTGGCGACCGATGACAGGCCGAAACGATCGCCAATCTCCTGCAACGTGGGCGCAAATCCGCGCTCCTCGGTGTATGCGGTCACGAAGGCCAGGATCTCGGCCTGGCGTGGCGTCAGTCCCATCGGTTCCCTCCTCGGGCTTGGTCGGCACGCTCGGGCACGGGGCCGCCGGTGGCCGCACCCCTCCCACCGGTCCCCGACCGGCCCGGCCACAGTAGACGAAATCTTGGTGAAAGTCCAGCGAAGAAAGAGAGAAAATGGATCATCGACGCCGTTGTCGGCAGGAGGCGGTACATGCTAACCTCCGGTCGCCATCCTTCCACTCCAGCGCGGGAGCCGACGCCGTGAGCACGTGCCTTTTCTGCGAGATCGCCGCCGGTCGCATCACGGCCGACATCATCCATCAGGACGCGGATTTCGTGGCCTTCCGCGACATCAGTCCCAAAGCCCCCAGCCATGTGCTGGTGGTGCCGCGTCGGCATATCGGCGGCTTGAACGAATTGGTCGGTCCTGACCGCGGCGCCGCTGACGGGCTCCTCGGAGCTGGCGTCGTCGCTGCCCACGCTGAAGGGCTGGCCCCGGGCGGTTACCGTTTCGTCATCAATTGCGGGCAGGACGGCGGCCAGGCCGTGGGGCACCTGCATCTGCACGTGCTCGGCGGCCGGCCCCTTGCCTGGCCGCCTGGTTGAGCGCCCGGACGCACGCCGGGGCTGCCCGGTAGCCACCCGGGTCAGGGCGTGAAGGACCGCATGTCGACACCCTGCGGCAGCACGCGCAGCAACCGCACGGCACGGACCTCGTCGGGGTGGATCGGATGCTCCAGGGACAGGTTCCCCGCCGCTCCGAGGACCATGAGGTGTCCGGCACCGTCGCACTCCAGCGAGTGGGCGGCAAGACCGAGCGCGTGGCCCAACTCGTGCAGGCAGACCTCCCGGAAGAACTGGTCGGCCTGAATTCCGGTCTCCAGCTCGACGCGCACACGCACGGGCCGCACGTCGCCCAGCACGCCGCCTGCCGGCAGTTCGAGCGAGGCCTGCCCATAGCCGCCCGAGGCGTCGTCCACCCAGGCGAAGTAGATGTTGGCCGTCGCCCACGATGTGGTTTCGACCAGGAATTCCCGCCCGAGCGACTGGTTCCAAAGCTCCATCATCTCCCTTGCTGCCTGATCCATGTCGCGTCCTGTGGCCAGCGTGGAGTCGGGCAGGAACACGGTCACCGGCCAGTGCTCCCACTTCCAGAGTCTGGAAGCGGCGCTATCGCCGGCCACGGTGGCCGTGCGGGTCATCTGACGGAACCAGTTCAGGTAGTTGCCGCCGTACGAAGCGAATGTGCATTCGGGGGCCAGCTCGTAGCGCTGCGGCAGCACGATGTCGAGCGAGATGTCTCCGGTGCTGGTGATCTTGCCGGTGCGGAACGCGTAGTAACCTGTCGGCGGGATCGTCGCCACGGTCACCGTATCGACACTTCGATAGGGCCCGAGCCTGAACAGCCCCTCCCCGTCGCTGTTGTCGTTGTGGATGGGCGCCGTCGTCGCGGTGATCACGCCGAGAATGGGCTGTCCCAGGTCGTCGAGCACCCGCCCGTCGATCCACCACTCCGTAGTGATACGCGTCTCGCGGCTGACCAGCGTCCCGGAGAGCTGGCCGCGGTCATCGCGCGCCCGGACCGCAAACCAGGCCTCCGCCCCGGGCGTCAGGTTCCCGTTCGCGCGGCTGAACGTCGCGCTGTATCCGGACTGCCCCGACACATGTGCGGTCTCGCCGAGGTGGATCGCCTGTGACCAGTTCTCCGTCGTGACGATTCCGGCGTAGCTCATCACGATTTCGTAGGCGACGATCGGGTAGGTCGCGCCCGCCACCCGCGTCCACGTCACCACGACTTCGGTCGGTTCCGGTCCCGGAGCCACCCCGACGCCCGGCACCAGCGGAGGCACGGTCGACGGTGCCGCCTCCACGTCCACCACCCAGTAGAACTCGCGGTTGACGGTCCCCGCTTCGGCACGCACCCGCAGCGTGTCACGACCCACGTGCTGCGCGGCATAGAGATACTCGCGCTGGTCGCCGACAACCGTACCGCCGCGACGCCAAACCACGGCCAGCGCGCCTTCCGGTTGGACCGTGGTGCTGAACTGCCGGCTGTCGCCGATGACCAGCGTCTGTCCCTGGACCAGGGGCGCGAAGCCGATCACCGGATCCGGGCCAGGACCGGTCGTGTCGTCATCGCCCCCGCAGCCGGGCGCCAGCAGCACCGCCGCAGCCAGGACCAGGACCCTTCCGCCTGCTTGTACGTGGGACTTCATGACCTGAATATACGGGATCAGCCCGCGGATGACCATCATTCGGAGACCTTCCCTCTGCGCATTGAGGCCGGCGCGATCCACCATTCGGCCAGGTTGTTGACCGGCGACAGCAGGTGGGGGCGCACGTCACGCAGGCGACGGTTCACCGCCACCAGGATATCGGGATAGAACAGGTACGCCGAGGGAGGATCCGCGGCGAGGACCTCCTGCAGGCGCAACCAGGCGGGCAGCGCGCGCTGCCGATCGGGTTCCGAAAGTGCCGTGTCCAGCAGGGAATCAACGGTCGCGTTGGCGTAGTGACCCTGGTTGTACTCGCCGACCGCAGTCGATCGCACGTACGGCGACGGGTTCCCGTGCAGGTTCGCGACCAGCAACCCGAAATAGGCGTCGAACAGCCCTTCACGCACGCGTTCGAGGCCGGCCACCTGTTCCATCGTGCGCACCTGGACGTCGGCACCCACCGCGCGCAGGTTCTCCCGGATGATCACCGCGCCCTGTTCACGCACCGGATCGCCGCTGCGCGTCAGCATCTCCAACTTCAACGGACGACCGCCCCGCTCCAGGACGCCGTCGCCGTCGCTGTCGGTCCAACCGGCCGCCGCCAGTTCGCGCCGTGCGGCCGGCGGATCGCATGCTGGCGGCGCCAGGTCCCGGTGATGATTCCACATCACGGGTGGAATCGGCCCCACGGCCGTGCGCCCGTAGCCGGCGAGCAGGGTGGCCACCATGCGGTCGCGGTCCAACGCCAAGGACAGCGCCCGCCGCGTCCCCGCGTCGGCCAGGGCGGGGTTGCGGCAGTTCCATTGCAGGTAATAGATGCGCCGCCCCCCGGTTGCCACCAGGCGCAGGTCACCGCGCGCCTCCAGCCTGCCGGCCGCCGCGGGCGAGACGCCGTCCGCGACGTCGACTTCCCCGGTCTCGAGCATGAGCAGGCGCGTCGCCTCTTCCGGCACGATACGGAAGACCACGCGTTCCAACCGCGCTGCCCTGCCCGGATAGTACGGGTTGCGGGTCAGCACCAGCTCCCGCCCGGGGGCCCAGGACTCGAGTTGGAACTCGCCCGAGGCCAGCGGCTGGCGATTGATCGACCAGGAGGCCACGGTCGCCGGATCCAGCCCGCCGACAACGTGCCAGGGCAGGACATGGTGCCAGGTCGCCTGAACGGGATCCGGCAGCGGCCGTGCCAGGTCGTAGCGCACGGTGCTGTCATCGAGCGCGACAGCGCCGGTCACCGCGTCGTACAGGCTGCGGCGGCGGCTCGCGACACGCTCGTCCTTGAACAGACCGAGCGATTCCACGACATCCCGCGCGGTCAGCGGTTGCCCGTCCGACCAGCGCCATGGCTTCAGGTGGTAGGTGATCGACAGGCTGTCCGGAGCCAGGTCCCAGCTGCGCGCGATGCGCGGCACGTACTCGAGCGACTCATCCATGTCGGTCAGTCCGTCGTGCAGTTCCGCAATGACCTGCCCCGCCGTGGCCGAGGCATGAAGCAGCGGGTTCAGGACGTCCGGTTCGGAGGCCAACGCCACCAGGGCCGTGCCTCCCGACACCGGAACCGGATCCCGCGCGGCCGGAGGCGCTCCCTCGCGCCGGCTGCAGCCGGCCAGGAGCGCCAAGGCCAGCGCCCAGCCCAAGGCCGCCCGCCCGGCCGTCGTCGCCCGCGTCCCGTGCCGCACGTCCATGCTCGTCCTCCGGCGCCATCTGGCGCACGCTGAGCTTACCGGGGTCCCGTCCCTCCCGTCAATCTACGCCCACAAGGACGCAGCAGCCGCCGGGCTGGTTTCGCCCGGCGGCCGCATGAGCGCCTCGCTGGATCCCCTATTTCACGAGGGTCATCTTCTGGAGGCTCGCCTCGCCCGCCGCGCGGGCCCGCACCAGATAGACGCCGCTGGCCTGCCCGCGTCCCTCGTCGTCGCGACCGTCCCACACCAGCGTGTGCCAGCCCGCCTCGATCGGTCCGGTGTGGAGTTCCCTCACGCGCCGTCCCTGCACATCGTAGATGTCCACCTGCAGGTCGCCGCGCGCAGCGACGTAGAGGCTGAACCTCGTGGTCGGGTTGAAGGGGTTCGGATACGGACGGTCCAGTTGCAGGGCCGCCGCGGGCACGGCCGGTCCGTCGTCCACCCCCACCAGCTGGACCGGGAAGTAGACCCCGGTCCGGCGCACGTTGCCCTTGAACGTCGGCCAGGGCACGGCGTGACGGTCGTAGGCGAACGGCATGTCCCACACGTGGCAGAGGAAGTCCCAACCCGCGTAGGCGATGTCCACGTCGCCGTCGGCATCCAGGTCGGTGATCGTCACGCCGTTCATCAACGGGCCACTGAGCGTGATCGGGAAGCCGGGCACCGACGTGCCGTCCGCATGGAACGCGTACAGGTTGTACGGCGCCGCCGCGTCGCCGCCCCCGATCCCGTGCAGGATCTCCGGCGAGCCGTTGCCGTCGATGTCCCCGATCACCGGGCTGCCCTCCGAACTGCCCGGCAACGTCGCCGGCCAACCCGGCACGAACAGGCCACTGGTACCGGCGACATGGTTGGTCGACAGGGCCACCAGTCTGCCGATCAGGCCGGACTGGTTGGGCGCGTAGACGATCTCCAGGAAGCCGTCACCGTTGATATCGCCCAATGCCGGCACCGTGACCCAGTCGGGAATCGAGGCCAGGCCCGTCGACTTCGGATACCCCGGATAGTTGGTCCCGTTCGCGTGCAGCGCGTACACCGTGCCCGCAGTCGTGTACAGAACCAGTTCGAGCTGCCCGTCGCCGTCCAGATCGCCGCAGACGACGTCGGTATTCACCCCGCCGTCCACGACCTGCGGGAAGCCGGGCACGAACGACCCATCGTACTTCAGCGCCATGACACGCTTCAGCCCCGAGCTGTCGTTCTTCGTGCCGAAGACGATATCCAGCGCACCGTCCGCGTCGAGGTCGACCAGGGTCGGGCCGCTGCGGGACCACTCGTATTCGGCTCCGGCACGCTTGTAGAAGACACCCGAGGTCGCCGGATTGGCATCCCCGTCGCGCACCTCGCTGCCGTCCGCGTTCCAGGCCCAGACTGTGCCATTGAGCGTGTTGACCACGATCTCGGGCTCGCCATCGCCGTCAATGTCTCCCACGGCCGGCGCGGCCCAGTTCCAGGCACGGGCCACCGGGAGTTCGAGCGAGCGCGGCCAGCCGGCCAGCTCCTCGCCCGTCTTCGTGTAGACATGGATACTGTAATTTGGGGCCCGTTCGCTGATGATCATCTCCAGGCCCGGCTCGCCATCGAGATCGGCCAGGGCGACCGCCGCCGGCTGCAGGACCGCGCCCGGCGCGAAATCGGTGAAATTGCCGAGCGTCTGCGAGTCGTTGTCACCGTCGAGCAGCTCCAGGCCGCTATGGTGCCAAACGTAGACCTGGTTGCTTGCCACGACGATCTCGAGGTCCCCGTCCCCGTCGACGTCCCCCACAGCCAGGGGACTGCTGGTCTCGCCGCCGAACGCCGCCGGGAAGTTCGGCGCCTCGGCCGGCGCCGTGCTGCGGCTGACCGCGGCCGACAGGTTGCTCGGCACTCCCGACTGGTCCACGCCGCCGACCTTGTAGTAGTACGTCGTCAACTGCGCCAGACCCGTGTCGGCGAAGTACGAGGACCCCAGCACGAGGTCCTGATTGGCCCGCGTCCAAGGTCCATCGACCGACTGGCTGCGGTACACGTGATACCCACGGATGTCCGTCGCCACCGATGGCGCCCAGGAGATGGCGATGACATCGGCGCCCAGCGAAGTGTCGGTATTGATCCCCGTCGGCGTGTCCGGCCGCGGCAGCGTGAAGTCGTGCCGCAGCGTGCGTCCGTGAGCGTCCGTCAGGACGATCCGCGCGGCACTGTTGCGGCTGGGATCGATTGCCATCGAGAACGCGGGGCCGCCGGTCCCCTCTTCCAGCAGGCCCAGGGTCGCCCAGGTCGCCAGCGAGTCGTAGCGCGTCACGAAGGCGCTGTCGGTCCGCAGGACGCCGGTCACCGGGCCGCTCGCCCCGGTGCCGTAGTTCTTGACGGCCACCGTCACACCCAGGCGTTCGCCGATCTCGAGCATGCCGTCCCCGTCGCCCCACGTCGCGTCTTCCCAGTCCAGAAGGGCGACCTCGAGCTCGGGCGCCCTCACCGTCAGGGGCCACTCCGACAACGAACTGCCGCCGCCGTGCGCGACGTCCATCGTGAACACCAGCGTCGCCGCGTCGACCACTGCCGGATCGATCGCCACCACGAGCGGGGTCAGAGCCGGGGCGGTGCCCCCCGCCAGAACCGACCCGAACGAAGCCGTCGGCACCAGGATCGTCACCCCGGGCTGCGCGCAGCTGACCGTGCCGACCAGGCCGGTCGCCGGCACGCCCCCCGTCTCGCGCAGGACCATCCAGATCGCGATGGTCTCGCCCGCGTCGGCGAAACCGTCCCCGTTGCCGTCGCTCCCCCCGACACCGTTGTCCGCGATGAACGCGGATTCGACCTTCAGATAGGCGCCGCCGGCGACCACCGGCAGCGTGGCCGCGTACCGGGCCAGATTGCGTCCCGTCACCGTGAGGGTGGCCGAACCGGGGCTGGTCGGCAGGACGGACAGGCTGACCTGCCCGGCCCCATCGGTCAGGCCCCAGGCCAGTTCCTCGCCTGCCTTCTGCAGGCAAACGCGCGCGCCGGCGACGGGCATCCCGGCAACGGTGACGGTGACCGGCAGGACCTGCGCGCCGACGGCGAGCGAAGCCGGAGCCGCCACCGACGCCGCCTGCGGAACGCCGGTCCAGATCGGCAGCGTCGGATCCCCGAGCAGCGTGTAGTTCTCGAACGTCCAGCGGTCGACGTAATTGTTGGCCGTCAACCCGATGAACGGCAGCCGACTCAGCGCCAGCAGACGGCCGACGCGGTTCTCCGCCGTACAGTACAACTCGCTGAAGAACTCCTGCTGGTAGGCGTTCGAGTTGTTCGGGAATGCCGCGCGAACCGACCCGATCGAGCAGACGGCACCGCCGCCCGGGTTCTGCACGAACCGCTCGAGCAGACAACTGTTGTCGAAGGCGGCCGAGGCGCAGTTGAGCGCGTAGATCATGAACGGGCGCCCGGCGTTGGTCAGGTTGTCGGCGTCGGTCGTCATGAAGTTCGCGTCGCCAACAGACATGTTGAAGTAGTAGCCGTGGCCGATCTGGTTGACGATGCCGTAGTGGCCGGTGTCCAGCGTGTCGACCAATGCCGCCCGCGTCAGACCCGCGTCACGCGGGTACTGCAGGTCGGTCTCGTACATCCGGGTGTACTCCATGTCGGTGCACGGCTGGATGTGGTTGACGATCTGCTCGTGGGCGAACTTCGCGCCGTCCAGGATGATGTAACCCTCGTGCTGGAAGTCCTCCGGGAACAGCACCTCGGCCGCGAACAGCGCGCGGTTCGTCCAGGCGGCGCCCGCGGGCACACCCTCGTAGCCGATCACCTTGTTCACGAAGACGGTCGCGGCTTCCGGCGTCGAGACCGCTGCGCGCCCGATGTAGACCTCCTCGGCGAAGTCGGCCAGGTCACCCGTGGTCGTGGCGGTGACCGGTTCGCCATAGAGATGGTCCCCGTCCGCGTTCCAGCTGCCGTCAAGACACGCGAAGTACAGATCGCAGGGGATCGCCGTGGAACCGCTGATAGGGTAGAAGGAATTGATCACGTAGCGCGGAGGCAGGACGTCCGAGTCGCCACCCAGCAGCACATACTCCAAACCCCACTTCTCGTAGGCGTCGCGGATGAACATCCGCACCGATTCCTGCAGATCCGCGCCTTGCCGGTAGTTCGCCTCGATGAACTCGTGCGTGGCGACGACCGTCGGCAGACCCTGGGCCGTCTTGTGGGCCGCCAGCACCTCGAACGCCGGCTTCATCGCCTCGTTCGTGATGATCAGGTACTCGACCGCGCTGCCGGACAAGCTAGGCGTCTTGTCGGGACTGAAGCCGCCGGCTGGCGTCGCCACGGCCACGCCGTGTTCGCGCCGGTAGCCGGCAAGTTCGCCGGGGTTGGCCACCAGGCGTGCCAGCATGTCGTTGTTCGCCTTCACCTCGGCCGCGGACAGACGGCCGCGAATGGCCATGTCGTCAGAGGGCGGCGTCGCGCCGTAGGCGACGCGTACCGCGTAGCGGTCCAGGAACTCCAGCGTGATCTCGTCGCCCTCGCCGGCCTGCCGCAGGGGATAGACCTCGACGGCGAGCAGGCGGTAGCCGCGCCAGGTGTGGGTGCCGGCGAAGCGACCCCAGGCGGCCGGGTAGGTCGCACCGTCATCGGGAAGGCGCTTGGTCAACACCTTCCCGCCGGTGTCGGTGAACAGGGCCTCGCCCCGCGCCAGCGGGCCGGGGACCTTCTCGGCGTGCGTCTGCAGCGGCTCGATCCAGGCGTCGACGACGTTCGCGTCAGCTGGCACGAGCAACAGCAGCGTCTGCAACGGCAGGCGTGGGCTGCCGGGATCATCGATGCCGCGCAGACCGGGCAGCGCGGGATAGGCCGCGCCGTCGCGATCGCGCTCCCAGGCGAGATCGCGCGCCGCGAACGAACCTTCATGGACCACGACGCCCGCACCGGCGCCCAGGGCGCTGAGGGGAGCCAGGATCGCGAGCGTGCCCGCGAGGGCGAAGCGGGACAAGACACGGATGACGGACGCATTCATCTGCTGGCCTCCGGTCGGGGCGAACGCCCGAATGAACGGACGGTGACGTCAACAGTCGTGACGAGGCGCGAACCTCGGGAACCTCTGGTCGATCCTGCCCGAGTACCGAACGGGTGGCTGCCGTTCAAATACCGGGACTGCTGCTCGTTAACAGAGAGACCTGGCTTCCTCCCGATCGACCGCTGGGCGGGAATCGTGTTCCCGCAGCGGCCAAGCGCCGAAGTTGGTGCGAATGCTCCCGTGGGCGGTCCCTAGACTATACCAAAGACGGCAAAATTGGTCAATGACACAAAAGTAGCCACGTCCGCCTCTCAAAATAATCATAATTGACAGGCCATGTTCGAAGACCGACGCCGGACCGATGTCAGCGAGAACGCCCGGCCGCCACCAGGCCCTGGAACCCTCCTTCGAGCAGGTACAACGCTACCGTCCCCTTCGGCGGACCCGCCGGCGCGACCGGGATCGCCAGGCGCCGCGAACGGGTGCCGTTTCGTGCCACCAGGACGTCGCCAGCCTCGACCAGGCTTGTCCCCCGGCGAACCAGGGAGGCGATCTCGGCATCGACCAGGAATACCGGGCCCGTCTCCCCCAGCCCTGCCAGCCCGGCAAGATAGACGGCCAAGGCCTCGCGTCCGGCCGCAGCCACGGCCGCGTCGCCGTGCGCGAAATTCACGCGGTGGGTCTCGACGATGGCTGGCTCTCCGCACCGCCAAGCGCGCCGCGTCTGATCCAGGCACGCCGCCACAACCGCACCCGCGTCAGGCGCCTGTGCCGGCTCCAACCGGCAATTGCGCTCGAGGTAGATCCGGCCGCGATGGCGCGCCCGCGACCACTGCCGATCCAGGACCTTGAGCACCCGGCCACCAGCGCCCGGCGGCAGACCCGGGTGGCGCTGCTCGCGTTTGGCCTGGATCACGGTCAGCCCCCGGGATTCCCACAGGTCCTCGCAGCGGCCATCCCAGGTGTAATCAGGTGCGATGATGGAACCCGGACCCCGTCCGAAGGCCGCCGTGAACACGGCCAGTCCGGCATCGAGCTCCGCGGCAAGTTCGGAGGTCGGACGCCACGGGCCCAATTCCCGCGCCGCTTCGCTGCCCGGGAAGAGCATGACCCCCCGTTCGGCCGCCGCCAGGGCCACGCCGCCGGCAGCGACCGCCTGACGTCGCCGTTGCGGGTCGTAATGCCAGGCCGCATGGTACTCGGGATACCAAACCCCGGCCCACATGGCTTCGGCCATCGCCTGCCACAGCCCGGGCCGTCGGTAGGTCTCCGGGAAGTCGGGCAGGTCTCGCCGGACCCACTGTCCGCCGGTCCAGTCCAGCGCCGACACCACGTAGTTCGGCTGCAGGACGGCCGGGCGCCCGTCGCGCCCGCGGCCGCCGGCCAAAACCGCCGCCAACCGGGCCACGCAGGCGCTGTCCTCGAGCGTCGAATTCCAGTAGACGTCCGGGAAGCGCCCAGGAGACAGGGCTGCCCTGTCCAAGCCGACCCAGGCGTCGACCGACGGCACGAAGCCCGCCAAACCCCAATCGTCACTGTGCAAGGCCACGGCGCGCAGGCGACGCCAATCCACCGCACCCGGTTGTCCAGCCGTCAGGAAGGCCAGGCCAGCCAGCGCCCCGACCAGCGTGACCATCAGAACGCCGCGCCTGCGTCGCGCCATGCCGCCCCTCCCCGTCCGGACTCGTCGCTTCACGCCTTGTCGGTCCCTTGCTTGTCGGTCCATCGTCTGTCGGTCCGTCGCCTATCGGTTCATTCGGCCTGCAGGCGCAGCCACCACATGCGGCCGCACTCCAGTCCGTGCCGGCGGATCGCCGACAGCAAGCGGTCCGCTTCCCCGCCCGCGCGCGGGTGTCCACTGGCGAGCATCGCCATGGCAGCGGCCGCGTCCTGCCGCCACCGGTTGGCTTCGGTGCCACCGGCCACGACGCACCTGCGCAGGTGCGCGGGCAACAAGGTCTCGAATGTATCTTTGGCCAGCAAGGGCCCGCGCGCCGTCGGGGCCAACCGGGCCAGGAGCGCTTGGAGGTCGCGATGGTTGGCGGCCGCGGCCCCGGATGACGGCTCATCCTCCAGCACGAACACCGAACCGCCCGGTCGCAACAGCTCCAGCCAGGAGGCGAGGAACCGCAACTCCGGATCGCCGGGGACCAGATGGCGGACCAGGTTGGCCGCCAGGACCAGATCCAGCGAACGGGCCCGCAGCGGCGGGTGGCGGGCATCACCGCGGACATCGACGGCGGCTGCCAGGCCGCGGGGCGCGCAGTCCAGGCCGGCGCACCAGGCACCGGCGGCGCGTACGTGCGCCCGCATCTGGCCGTCGCCGCAGCCCAGTTCCAGGGCCCGCCAGGACGCCGACGCTCCCCGGCAGAGTTCAGTAATGGTCGCCGGAACGGGGTCGAACGACAACCGGTGCATCCTCCGTCTCGGCCACCGCTCCGGTTGTCCCGTCGCGCCGGCCGGCCCTCAGACGGGCCACGCGTTGCCGTTCGGCCTGCAGGTCGATGATGTCGGCAACGTCCTGTTCGATGCGTCCGGTCAGCTTGTCCAGCCGGTCGTCCAGGCCCAGCGCGTACGACAACTCGCTGAAGAGATCCAGGCCGTGTTGCCGGTTCCGGAGGTGCCGCTGGGCGCCAAGCTGCGCCGCGACCATCCACATCCCCATCGCGGGCAGACCGAGCCAGGCCGCATCCAGGAAATCGCTCAGCGCGAACAGCGTCGTGCCCGTGGTCACCAGCAGGAGACAGAGGGTCGCGCCTGCCGGCGAGAACCCGAGCCGCAGCAGCCGGTGGTGCAGGTGGAAGTCGTCAGCCTGGAAAATCGAGGTGCGCCGGCGGTAGCGGCGGATGATGGTCGTGCCCGTGTCCCAGATCGGCACGATCATCGGCGCCAGCAGGACCGGCAGCTGGATGGGCGCGATCTGGCTGAGGTTCAACATCAGGCTGGCCAGCACCAGCCCCATCCACATGCTGCCGGAATCACCCAGGAAGATCTTCCGTTTGCTGACGTTCCAATAGAAGAAGGCCATGGTGGCACCGCAGACGGTGGCTGCAAAGAGCGTCGAGAACATCTCCTGCACGGCCATCGAGATGACCACGAGCGCCGCCGATGCCAGAACGCTGATGCCGCTGGCCAGGCCGTCCAGTCCGTCGATCAGGTTCATCGAGTTGATGAAGCCCAGGTACCACAGCAGCGTCACCGGCCAGGCCCAGCCTCCCAGCGGGACCGTCCCGACCAGGGGCATGGTCACCGTGTCGAGGCGCTGCCCGAACAGCATCAGCGCGAGGATCACCACCAGTTGGCCATAGAGCTTCTTCTCGGCATGGATCCCGAAGCGGTCGTCACCGACACCCAGGGCCAGGATCGCCAGCCCGGCGCCACTGAGGATACCCAGCCATGACCAGGGCAGGCGGGTGTCGAGGATGACGTGTTCCAGGAAGAACAGCGCGCAGAAGAACGAGATGAAGATCGCCATGCCGCCTGTGCGTGGCACCGGCTCGCGGTGCGCGCGCCGGTAGCCGGGATGGTCGACGATCTCGGTCAGGAAACCGAGGTTCCGGAAGTGCGGCTGGACCAGCCACGACATCAGGAACGCTGCCGCGAACCCCAGCAGTGCGACGATTTCGAGCTCCACGTTACCTCCCACCGACACCGATCCGTCCGACCCCGCAGGAAGTCGGGCGCTGGCTGCAAGCTACGGCAAGCCCGCTGGGCAGGCAATCACTTTCTGGCTGCGGCAGGAGCGGCGATCTCGGCGTAAGCCGCTGCCGTCAAGTCAGCTGTGCGCGTCCAGGTCCAGGCCGCTGCCCGGCGCCGGCCTGCCGCCGCCAGGCGCGCGCGCAGGGCCGGATCGCGGGCCAGACGTGCCATGCCGTCAACGATGGCGATGGTATCGTCCGGATCGACCAGAAGCGCGTCGCCGCCGGCAACCTCGGCAGTCGCCCCGCGGTCGGCCGTGAGCACGGGCAGGCCGCTGCCCATCGCCTCGAGCACGGGCAACCCGAAACCTTCGTCCAACGACGGAAAGACCAGGGCCAGCGCCGTGCCGTAGAGCACGCGTAGGGCTTCCGGTTCGCACCACCCGGTCAGGCGGACCCGCTCTGCGAGCGAAGGCCGCGCAAGACGCTCCATCACCGGCCCCAGGCCCCAGCCGGGCGGCCCGGCCAGACAGAGGTCCGGGGCCTCTCCCGCCGTCCGCGCGAGCAGGATCTCGTAGGCGTCGAGCAGGCGTGGCAGGTTCTTGCGGGGCTCGATCGTACCCACAAAGAGGAAGAAATCGCGGCCGGCCCGAGGAGGGGCTGGACCGGCACCCGCAAGTGCCCAGCCCGGCGTTCCGAACGGCACCTCGCGCACGCGCGTGGCCAGGCGAGGGAATGCGGTGGCCAGCGCCGAGGCCGTCGCGCGGCTGTTGGCCAATAGCAGGTGCGCGCGGGCCAGCGAGAAAGGGACCGCTGCGCGCAGCCAGGCCCGGCGCGGCTGCGCGATCACGTGCGGCAGCGTCCGCCAGACCAGGTCGTGCACCGTCAGGACGACCGGGCAGGGCGCCGCCCACGGCGCCACCGGCTGCAGTGCGTGGACCAGTGCCGCGTCCACCCGCCGACACACCGCCGGCACGAACACCTGGCGTGCCCACTCGCGCCGCCCAACCCCTGCCGCGCCGGCCGTGCGGACGCTCCAGTCGGGAAGGTCGGCAAGGTCGGCGAACGCCGTCCCGTCACCGGCAACGACGACGAAGTCGAAGCCGCGCTCCCTTGCCGCCAGCGCCATGATCAACTCGCGCGCGCTGCCCGCCACGCCCGTCGGCTCGTTGCGCACGGACAGCGCCTCAAGCACGATGACCGGACGCGCCGTCATGCCGGCTTCCCCGTGCGCCGGGCCTCCAGCAGCGCCGTCGCCAGCAGGCCCAGGGCCACCCAGGCATGGGCAAGGTTGTACTGCGAGAACGACAGGTACTGCACTGCGATGCCCGTTGCCGCGATCGCGCAGGCCCCGACGCGCTGGCCTTCCGCCGAGCGAAGCTCCCGTCGGGCACGCACGACGCCACGCGCCAGCCCGGCCGCGGCCCAGATGAGCGCTGCCGCGCCGGCCAGTCCCGTTTCGCACAGAATCAGGAGCGGGAGGTTGCCCACCACCGGCCAGGTGAACATCGCCTGCAGGCCGGTCGGGTCGACGAGGGCCGGGAAGTGCCAGCCGAACTGTCCCCAGCCGATGCCGACCACCGGACTCAGAAGCCACGCCCGCCACGCGGCCTGCACAGAGTAGAGACGCGTGAGATTGGACCAGTCGTGATGGCTGAACGACTGCGCCAAGCGCCGCAGAGGCAGTCCGGCCTCCTCCCAGCCCGCGGCCATCGCCAGCAGGATCAGCCCCGACGCCCCGGCAAGCCCGGCCACCCACCGCCGCCACCGGTGGCGAGGCGTTGCGGGGGCAGATGCGGCGCCCCTCGGTCCCCACCAGGCCGCCACCACCCAAGCGGCTCCGGCCCCCAGCCAGGCGCCGCGGGACCAGGTCAGCAGCAACAGCAGGCCGAGCACCGCCGCAGCGCTCAGGCGCCAGCGCCGTCGCCAGCCGGTGAGCACCAACATCGGCAGCACCAGCAGCAGGTAGTTGCCCAGGTAGAGCGGTTCGCAGGCGGTGCCGCGCAGCCGCGGCACGTCGACGAAGCGATCCCCCACGTAGAGCATCGTCGATCCACTGAGGATCGACGGGTTCGACGTGAAGACCGCGTCCAATGCCGCGAGCAGGGGCAACGGCTCGGCACCGGAGACCTGCTGCAGCGCCCCGTAGGCCGCCTGCAGGAGGGCGCCCGCCACCAGCCACTGCGCCGTGCGCTTCCATTCACGCGAGCCCACCAGATGCACGACAGGCCAAGCCATAAACATTGCCATGACAGCTAGTTGCAGGATTTGCTTGAGAAATCGCACAAGTGCGAGATCCCAACCCACCGGAGCCGGCGCCACGACCAGGCCGGCGCCCGACACCAGGACGGCCGCCCCCGCCAGCAGCGCCACTCGGCGCCAGACGGTGGGCACGCGCCACCGGTGCCGAGGCCGGCCAGCGGCCAGCCAGGCGCCGGCCGCCAGTAGCCACGACGGTTGCAACCCGGCCCCGGCATCGCGACCGGTCAGCAGGATGATCAGGTCCGCGCCCACCCACGGGAGGGTAAACAAAGCCGCGCACCAGAGCCCGAGGGCCAGCGGGGGCAATGTGGGACCGGACGGCGAAGCGGGCATCGGCGCGGGGCACCTCGAGCCATGGGGCATGACTGAACGGCAACGCCGGCACGGTAGGTCAGGGGCGGCGCGCGGTCCACCGAAAACGAGGCCGTGGTTCAGCCCGCCGCCCGCGCAGCGGACGACCCGGCCACCGCGCCGGCGATTTCGGCCAGGACGGCCACCGCCTCGGCCCCGGCGACGCCGACATCCGGAACCAGGCGCACGACCGCCGGACGCTCGCCCACCGCCGCGCGAACCACCTCCTGCAGATGCGCCAGGTTGTGCCAGCCTGGGTCGCTGCGCCGACCGATCAGCCGCCAGCCGCCGGGCCGCGCGTCCCAGGCCGTCGGCAGCACCAGGAACTCCACGTGCGACGGCTCAAGCAGTCCCACGAGGCGGCGCAGCGCATCTTGCGCCGCAGACAAGGCCGCGTCGTGTGGTGCCACGCACCACACCAGTGCTCCCCAGCGTGGCATACGGGCGCGCGCCGCCGCCGGCAGCCCGCTCGGCACTTCCCACGCGGCGAGAGTTTCCTCCGACGCTTCGCCCAGCAGACGCCAACGCACCCACGAGCGCGGTACCGGCGCGCCGTCATCGACCCTCCGGCAGCGAACCCCTCGTGGCAGATCCGCGGCCAGCGGCGGTGGCAGTGCCCGCGGCGGGGACTGGCCGAGGAAGGAGAACGAGGACCAGGCCACCGCATCGTCCTCGATCAGGCAGCTGCCAAGCCCGATCGTCCCGGCCGCGACCGCCAAACCGGCGGCTGCGCAGGCCGCCGCGCGCCCCGGCCCGGCCGCCGCAATGGCGGCATCGACGACCACCGCCGGAATATCCGCCGGCGGGACGTCGTCCTCGGCCAGGAAATGGTGGGCGATCTCGTCGATGTGGTGTGCACGGCTGCCGCCGCCGGCGCCACCACCCTGTCGTGGCCAACCCATCATGCCGTGGTCTCCGGTTCCCTGGTGCATCCCGGCAGCGCCACGCAGCCGGCCGGCGTCAAGGCACGAGCAGCAGGCTGTTGGCCCCGCCGAATTCGTTGGCTACCGTTTCGGTGTTGTGCGGATCGGGCAGCCAGGCGCCATCGACGATGAAGCGGTACTGGTGCCGGCCGTTCTCCAACTGCAGATGGGCCTCCCAGATACCATCCTCGCGCTTGGCCAGCGCCAGACCCTTGGCCGACCAGTTGCAGAATGTCCCGGTCAAACGCACCGAGCGCGCCCTGGGGAAATCCGCCTCGAAGCGAACGCCCGCCTTCGTCACCTGCGGGCCATGCAGCAGGGCCGTCCAGTGGTCCAGTGCCGGCACCGCCACGAGAGACTCCTTGCCCGCTACCTCGCGCGCGAGCATCCGGAAATCATGGGCGCCGCGCGAATCGGGATCGAGCCGGGCAACAGGTAGCCCCGCTCCCGCAGCCTCGCGGAAGCGCACCGTGTGGTGAATGATCGTCTCCATGAGGTCGTCAGGGTACAGCTCCGCCAGTTCCTCCATGATCTTCCGCACGAACAACGGCCGGGTGTCGAAGCCCGACATCAGGACCCGCGGAACGACGTCGTGCCCCTTCTTCTGGCGCAGCATCGTCAGCGTCTCGCGCATCTTGCGCACGGCCTGCAGCCCGTAGCAGCTCGGGTCGACCGGGATGATGACCTCGCCACTGGCCAGCAGCGCGTTGAACGTGAGCAGGCCGACACTGGGCGGGCAGTCGATCAGGATGTAGTCGTATGGCAGCGCGCTGCGCCGCAGGTTGTCGCGCAGGCGCACGTCACGCTCGGGCTCCCGGGCCAGCGCCATCTCGACCGCGCTCAGCTCCACGCCCGCTGGCACCAGGTGCAACCCCGGCTCGATCTCGAGAAACGCGTCCTCGACCAGGATGTCGGTGGTGAGGAACAGGTCGTAGGTGCTGAGCGTGAAGTCGCGCTCACGGAAGCCGAAGGACAGCGTCGCGTGCCCCTGCGGGTCGTTGTCGAGCAGCAGGACCTTGTGTCCGAGTTGGGCCAGGGCGGCGGCGAGGTTGGTCGCGGTGGTGGTCTTTCCGCAACCACCTTTCTGGTTGGCCAAGGCTACGACGCGCATGCCGAATCCTTTCGACCATGGATCGCGGGTCCTCCCACGTGCACGGGCCTCCAGCCCGGGCAGCGCCACGGCGCGTCGTGCGCGAGCCCTGCCTCGGGAACACGTACGCCACCACCGTCGACCCTAGCGCCGCCGGGGTTGTTGTCAACAGCAAAAATAATGATCCCCTTACGATGTCACGCAGCCGTGATCATCGGGTTACCCCATGACCAATGCGCGCAGCAGGTAGTACCCCCCCACGCCCCAGACCACACCCCCGCAAACCTCGCCCCAGGTATGCCCGACCAGCTCCCGCAAGGGCGCCCCCGGCAGCCTGCGTCCGTCGTGCAGGGCTTCCCGCAGTTCGTTCAGCAGGCGCGCCTGCTTACCCATCTCCTGGCGCAGCCCCGTCGCTTCGAACAGTACGAAGACGCCGAAGACGATGGCCAGGGAGAACTGCGCCGAACCGGCCCCATCTGCCCGCCGGACCAGCAGGGCCAGGGTCGTGACCGTGGCCGCATGCGAGCTGGGCATGCCACCGTTCGCGAAAAACAACCAGGGGCGCCAGCGCCGATGCGCCGCCGCCTCCCAGACCACCTTGCCCGCCTGTGCCAGCAGGCCGCTCAGCAGGGCCACCAGGCCCGCGTTCCACTGCACGGCATCCTCCCGTTGGTTGCCGGGCAGCACTCACGCCGGCCGGCGCAGTCTAGCGCAAAGCGCGTCGCGGGCCACGCGCAACTTGTGAATCCGGCCCGTTTCTGCCATCATGGGGAGTCGATTTGCTGCGCGGCGAGCCGGTCCGTCCGGCGACGCCGTGACTTGTTGTGCCGATTCCGTCCGTTCGGGCCCGTTTGCAGGCGCCCGCCGGCCGGTCGGCCTGGTCAACCACCGGCAAGGGGTTCGTTCGATGTTCCAGTTCCTGCGTTCGAGGGCGAAGCTGTTCTACTGGGTGATCGCCCTGTCGTTCCTGGCCTTCGTCTACCTCGGCTTCGGCGATGCGGGCTGCAACCGCGGCGGCGGCCAGATCGCGTCGGGTGTCATCGGGTCGGTCAACGGCCGGCAGATCACGGCCGAGGACTTCGAGAACACCGTGCGCCAGCAGGTGGCGATGATGCGCCAGCAATCGCCGGACCGCGAGCTCAATGCCAACCAGTATGCTGCGGCGCAGGACCGCGCCTGGGAATCGCTGGTCCAGCAGACGATCATCGACAAGGCCATCGCTGACGCGAAGCTGAAGGTCACGGACCAGGAGCTTCTCGACCGCTTCCTGAACGATCCCCCGGCCGAGATCCTGCAGCAGTACCGTGACGAGAACGGGCAGATCGACATCGCGCGCTACCGCGCCGATCTGCAGAATCCCCAGAACAACTGGGGCCCGGTCGAGGCCTATGTCCGGCAGGTCATGCTGACCCAGAAGCTCGCCGATCGCATCGCCGGCCAGGCCGTGGTGCCGGAAGAGGATGTGCGTCGCGAGTACCTGCGGCAGTCGGGTCGCGCCATGGCGGAGTACGTCGGAGTCGCCTTCAACGACATCAGCGACGGCTACAGCCCGACCGACCAGGAGATCGAAGCCTGGTATGTCGCCCATCCCGACGACTACAGCCACGACGGACTGGCCTACTGCAAGGCGGTGCGCTTCCCGAAGGCGGCCAGCAGTGCCGACGAGAAGGATGTCCTCGACACGCTCGCCGAGATCAAGTCCGACATCGCCGCCGGCAAGCTCGACTTCGCCACGGCCGCGCGGCAGTACAGCGACGACACCGGCAGCGGTCAGCGCGGCGGCGACCTCGGTGCGTTCGATCGCACCCGCATGGTCCCGGAGTTCACCGAGGCTGCATTCGGCCTGGCCGTCGGCCAGATCAGTGAGCCCGTGCGCACGCAGTTCGGTTTCCACCTGATCGAGGTGACGGCGCGCGACGAGGCGGCCGGCCAGGTCACCGCCCGCCACATCCTGATGAAGATCACGCCCGGACCGCAGACCATCGACCAGATCGCCGAGAGCGCCGCGTCGTTCCGCCAGCGCGTGAACGCCGGGAGCTTCGTCACCACGGCCGAGGCCGAGGCGCACGACCTGCTCAAGCCCGCGGCCATCTCGCGCGGGCGCGACATCCCAGGCCTGCCGCTCTCGCTGCAGGGTACCAGCTGGCTCTTCGGTGTCTCGGCCGGGGCGATCAGCCCGGTCTTCGAGAACGACGAGTGCTTCTATGTCGTCCTGGCCGAGCGCGTGGAGCCCGCCGGCTTGCGCCCCCTGGAAGAGGTCCGAAGCCAGGTCATGCTGGCCCTGCGCAACCAGCATAACATCCAGGTCGCGAAGCAGCGCCTGGCCCCGGCGCTCGCCGCCATCAACACCGGCGCCGCGGTCAGCCAGGCCGCCGCGCAGCACGGGCTCAAGTACGCCGTGACCGATACCTTCTCCTACAACAGCAACGTACCCGAGATCGGCTTCGGCACCGACTTCAACAAGCAGGTCATCGAGGGACTGGTCGGGCGGTTGACGCCGGAAGTCGAAACCGCGCGGGGCGTCTACGCCGGGATGCCGCTGTGGATCAAGCCCATCGACGAAGCCGATTTCGGCGCCCGTCGGGCCGGCATTCAGCAGGCGTTGATGATGCAGGCCCAGAACGAGGCCGTCGAGAAGTGGCTGCAGGAACAGGTGGGCGCCGCCAAGATCGAGGACCGCCGAGCGGAATTGCGCCGCGACGGCTGAGCGGGGACAGCCCTACGGTCGACATTGGCCCGGGACGCACATGTCCCGGGCCGTCCCGTTCCGGGCCCGTCGTGGCGAGCATCGCAGGCTCTTCGCTTCATTCCTCGCTGAACGGGTTTCGCGGACGCTTGCGCCGGAAGTCGCGCAGGTCGTCGTCCATCCGCCGCAGCTGGTCCTGGCGCTGCTGCTCCGCTTCGCCCGTGTCGAACAGGCGCGCCATCTTCTCGGCTTCCTCGCGCTTGCGTTCGTCGAAATCGCGCAAGGCGTCGCTGATGGCAGGACCGTCGCTCTCAGCGAGCTGCTCCAGGCGGAGGTGGTCGCGGAGCTCCAGGTGCGTCTCGAACGCACTGCTGACCAGCGCGATGGCCCCCAGGTCCTCCAGCGCCGCGGCCTGCAGACGCACCTGGCTCTCGTTCGCCGCGAGCAGGTCGGCCAGTTCCTGCGGCGTCGGGCCCCGGCCCAGGCGATGCACCAGCACACGCACGCCCGCAACGAACAGGTGCCCCTCGTGCCGTGCCAGCCTGATCATGGTCCCTCCGCCTTTCGCGTTCCGGCGGCCCGCTCCAGCCGCCGCTTCAGGCGCGCCACGCGCGCCGACTCATCCGCCTGCCCGGCATGGAACAGGGCCTTGTCCAGCCGATGCAGGCGTCGCTCGTAGAGGATCGCCGCCTCGCGGTGCGCCCAGGCGCCGGCGCCCGCGGCGATCCGCGCTCCCAGCAGTCGTTCCAGTTCGCTCCAGCGGCCCACCCGCTTGAGCATCGGCACCGCGTCGCGCGCCAGCAGCTGTCCGTCCACCCCAGCGGGCCCGGAACCGGTTGACAAGGCCACGGTGATCCAGTCGGCGGCCGCAGCGTGGTCCCGCCGTCGCTGCGCCACGCGCGCCAGGGTCCACGCGCGCAGCGGGTCACCCGGGCCGGGAGCCGCCGGGCGGTCCAGGGCCTGGCGCGCCGCGCAGGCGCGGCCGAGGATGGCCGCCATGCCGCGCACGTCACGCTGGTTGTGCCTCAGGACGCACAGGAGGTCGTCGGTCCCGCTCCCGCCCAGCCAGTCGCGCCAGACCTCGGGGATGCGGAAGCCCTCGATGTCGCCCTCCGCCCGCGCCAGCCCGCAGATCGAAGCTTCCACCGTCTGCTGCCGGCAATCGGGCAGGACCCGCCCCCACAGGCGGCGCGCAGCCGGCAGCAGATCCCACGAGTCCAGGTGGCCCAACGGGTCGGCCCGTCGGTTCATCAGCGCCCGCGTGCGCAGCAGAGGCAGGTCGAAGGACGCCCCGTTGTAGGTGACGACCGCGCTGAACCGGGCCGACCATTGGGCGAGTGCTGCCAGGAGCCCGGCTTCGCGGCCCGGACCCGGCAGGAACAGCTGGCGGACGACAAGCTCGGATCCTTCCCACCAGCCCACCCCGACCAGGAACGCCAGCGTGCCGGTGCCGCCCGCCAGTCCGGTCGTCTCGGTGTCCAGGAGCAGCACGTCGCCGCGCGCGGCAGCCCGCGGCTGGCGGTGGGTCAAGATGCCGCCGAGATCCGGCAGCACCTCGTCCGGCCCGTCGGCGCACTCGCGCCACTCGCGGTACCAGCAGGGACCGTCCGGGGTCGCCTCCTCGCGCAGGCCCAGTTCCGCCGGCAGCTCGCCGACGACCGCCCGCGCCTGTCGGTCGCCCGTTCCCGCCGGCGCGGAGCCGGGGGCCGGTCGCCCGGCCGCCCGGTCCAGTTTCGCCAGCCTGCTGCGCAGGTCCATGCTCAACCGCCCGCCGCGGAGACCAGCGGACCCGCCTCGTCACGGCCGCCGGGCGCCAGCGCCAGGAGCCGGGCCGCGCCCGCGCGCGCCGTGTCGCCCGACTCGACGGTCGCGCCCACGCAGGCCGGGCAGCCGCGGCCGCAGGGACAGCCCGTCAGGTGGCTGCGCGCGGCGGCGCGGATCTCGTCGAACTGCTCGTAGATCCGGCGCGCAAAGCCTGCACCGCCCGGCACGCTGTCGTACAGGTAGAGCGTCGCCTTGCCCGTGAAGGGGGACCGGATCATCGCCGTGGCATGCAGGTCGGCGCTGTCGGCCATCACGAAGACAGGTGCCACGCAGCCCAGCAGGTGCGCCAGGCCCTTGAGCGCGTCGCCGAGGTCCAGGCCCGAGGCGGCCAGATCCCCCGCCGCCGACTCGGGCACTTCCCACCAGAAGCCGGTCGTGTGCATCTCCATCTCCGGAAGGTGCACCCGGCCCGCGCCCACGTTCTCGTGCGTGCCCAGCTTGATCTTCTTGTAGACGGTCACCTTCGAGACCAGCCCGATCTCGCCGACGGCGAGCCCGCCGTCGCCGCAGGGCTTGGCCTCGTCGGCGGTCAGCGTCTTCAGTTCGCTCTTACGCTGCGCATCGGTGTAGTAGTCCACCTGCACCGGCTGCACGTGCGCCTCCCGCCGGTCCCAGTCCAGCCGGTCGACGTGGTACTGCTGCGCCCCGTGGATGTAGATGGCATCGTCGTGGAGCATCTCCTGCGCGCTGAAGAGATCCATCTCGCCGATCACCAGGCCACCCGGCCGCGAGTCATCGATGATCACGACATTGTCCGGCGCCGCGCTGCGAAGGCTCACGTCCTCGGCCGGGTACGTTTCGGCCATCCAATGGAAGCGCCCTTCGGCGCGGTGCAGGACCCGGTTCTCGCAGAGGTACTCGAGGATCTCCGTCACCCGGTGGCCGCCGTAGTCCTCGTCCTCGACGAACGGCAGCTCGAAGGCTGCGCATTTCAGGTGGCTCATCTGGACGATCAGGTTGTCCGGATCGAGCGTCGCGTATTCCGGGCTGCGCCCGAAGAAGAAGTCCGGGTTCGAGACGATGTACTGGTCCGCAGGACTGCTCGAGGCCACCAGCACCACCGCGCTCACGTTCTGGCGCCGGCCCGCGCGCCCGGCCTGCTGCCAGGTCGCAGCCACCGTACCGGCATAGCCCGCCATGATGCAGACGTCCAGGCGCCCGATGTCGATGCCCAGCTCGAGCGCGTTGGTCGACACCACCGCCTTGACCGTGCCGTCGCGCAACCCCTGCTCGATCGCCCGCCGCTCGCCGGGCAGGTAGCCGCCCCGGTAGCCGCGCACCTCGCCGCTGCGGATCCCGACCCTCCGCCCGGCCTTCTCCAGGTAGGTCAGCAGCAGCTCGACCCGCATGCGGCTGCGGGCAAACACGATCATCTGGGCGCCGGTGCCCAGGAAGCGTTCAGCGATGGCACGCGTGGTCTTGATCGTCGAGGCGCGGATGCCCAGCTCGCGGTTGACCACCGGCGGATTGTAGAAGATGAAATGCTTGAGGCCGCGCGGTGCACCGTTGTCGGCGACCTCGGCCATCTCCAGGCCGGTCAGTCGTTCGGCCAGCTCGCGCGGATTGGCGATGGTGGCCGAACAGCAGATGAACTGCGGGTCCGCCCCATAGAACCGCGCCACACGCCGCAACCGGCGCAGCACGTTCGCCACATGGCTGCCGAAGACGCCGCGGTACTGGTGAACCTCGTCGACAACCACGAAGCGCAGGTTCTCGAACAGCTTCACCCACAGCGTGTGGTGCGGCAGGATGCCCTGGTGCAGCATGTCCGGGTTCGTGACCACGATGTGGCCCGAGCTGCGGATGGCGCGCCGCGCCGTCTCCGGCGTGTCTCCGTCGAAGGTGAAAGTGCGGATGTCGGCGCCCAGCTCCGTCACCAGTCCATGGACTTCGTGCATCTGGTCCTGGGCCAGGGCCTTGGTCGGGAACAGGTAGAGCGCGCGCGCCTGGGGATCGCGGAGCACGGCGTCCAGCACCGGCAGATTGTAGCAAAGGGTCTTGCCGCTGGCCGTCGGCGTCGGCACCACGAACGAACGCCCCGCCGCCGCGAGCGCCACCGCATCGGCCTGGTGCGTGTACAGGTCGGCCACGCCGCGTCGGCGCAGGGCTTCACCCAGCCGCGGGTCGAGACTCGCCGGGAAGGGCGCCGTGCGGGCGGGCTGCGGCGGGATGACCTCCCACCGGGTCACGTGGCGCAGGAATCGCTCGTCGGCCTTCAGCTGGTCCAGCAGTTGCGCTAGGTTCAAGCCGACCTCCGTGCGGTCAGGGCTGCGCCGGACCCTCGGGCTTCCCGTTGCCGGGCGGCGGCGCGTCCGTCGGCCGCCCGTTGCCGGCGTCCTCCAGTTCGCGGCGCACCTCGCGCGTGGCGTCCTGCGTCGCGCTCTTGAACTTGCGGATCGACTTGCCGAAGGCCTCGGCAACTTCCGGCAGTCGTTTCGGCCCGAAGAAGAGCAGGATGAACACCAGGATGACCAGCATCTCCTGCCAGCCGATGTTCCCCAGGAATGCGGGCACTGGAACCATCACGGCCTCCCGTGGCTCAGCGGTACCACCTCAGGATCTGCGAGGCGATGAAGACGCCGATCACGCTCATGAGGTTGAAGTGGATCTGGAACCCGAACGTGATGTCGAGGATCACCAGGTTCCAGCGGGTGACCTCGGGGCCGAAGGTTACATAACGCACAAAAAGCTGTTCGGCCACGCTCCCCTTGCTCAGGAAGAGCCCGAGGACCTCGCTCACGATGGCGCCGATCAGCACGCCCACCATCAGGGTCAGGACCACGGTCCCCAGCGACTTGCGCATCGCCCTCCGTCTTTCCCCGGGCCGGCCCGCCGGCGGCCACCTCGGCCGATCGTCGCCCGCCGGCGCAAGATAGCATCCACGCCGCGCCAAAGGAACCGGTGATTGGCCCTGCGGTCACCCGCCGAGTTCCGCCGCCAGGCGGTCGATCACCGGCTTGAGGCGTTCCCAGACCTGGTCCAGGGTCTGGGGCATGACGCGGGTCTCGCCGATCGTGCTCATGAAGTTGGTGTCGCCGGCCCACCTCGGCAACATGTGCACGTGCAGGTGCCCCGGGATCCCGGCGCCGGCGCTGGCACCCCCGTTGTACCCGCAATTGATGCCGTCAGGCCTGAACGCCTCCTGCAACGCGTCCTCCATGAGCTTGAGCATCCTGGCCAGATCCTCGAGTTCCGAGGGAGTGCAGTCGGACAGCCGCGCCGCGTGCCGCCCCAGCACCAGCAGCAGATGCCCGCTGTTGTACGGGTACAGGTTCAGGATGAGGTACCAGCGAGGCCCGCGGTGGAGCACGTAGTGTTCCCGACCGTCTCCCGACAGCCGATTGCAGAAGATGCATCCGTCTTCCCGGCGCTCGCCGCTCACGTATCCGTACCTCCACGGAGTGCACAGCCGATCCATGCCTACCGCGCCCGCCCGGCCAGCAGCGTCTCGGCCACGGCCAGTTCGTCCACCGTGTTGATCCCGACAACCTCTCCGGGGTCATCCGCCCGGACCGCCGTGACCGCGCGCCCCCGGCCCACCAGGTACGCCACCGTGTCGGTCAGGTAGTACTCGCCCTGGTCGTTGTCCGTCGTCAGGTTCGCCAGCGCCTCGGCCAGGTCGGCGGCGCGGAAGCAGAAGACGCCGCTGTTGTATTCGCCGATCGCCAGTTCGGCGGCCGTGGCATCGCGCGCCTCGACGATCCTCTGCACATTGCCGGCCTGATCCTTGACGATGCGTCCGTAGGCCCCGGCATCATCGACGACGCACGTCAGGACGCTGGCGGCCGCGCCACCGCGCACCGTGCCTTCGATCAGGCGTCGCAGCGTGGAGACCCGCAGCAGGGGAACGTCGCCCGCCAGTACCACGCACCAGCCGCCCGTGCGTACGGCCGGCATTGCGACCTGCGCGGCGTGCCCGGTCCCAAGCTGTGGCTGCTGCAGCGCGAAGTCGAGTCCCGGGCGCCCGCAGGTCCGTTTGACCAGTTCCGCCTCGTGTCCGACGACCACGACCGTGTGGCCGACGCCGGCGCCGGCCGCGGTGTCCAACACGTGGTCCAGTAGCGGGCGCCCCGCCAGCCGGTGGAGCACTTTCGGCAGATCGCTCTTCATGCGCGTGCCCTTGCCGGCCGCAAGCACGATGGCGTCCACCGGCCCGCCCCAGATCTCGATGTCGTCCTGTCCCATGGTCCTCTCCTATGGTCCTTGCCCGTCGCGTCAGGTCCCGGCGGCATCGCCGCCGCCCATCAGGCCGGCTTCCATCACGGCGCCGCGCTCGACGCGCAACGCGAGGTTGTCGATCAGGCGCGCCGGACCGACGCGCGCGGCCACGGCCAGCAGCACGCGACCGTCTTGTATCGACGCCGTCATCTCCAGTTCCGGCAGCAGCCGGACCGCCGCGTAGTCCACGCTGTCGGCAGCGACCAGTTCGGCGCGCATGGCCGCCTCGACCGCGGCAGTCGCCCGCTGGCCGTCCGCCAGGCACGCCCGGCCGGCAGCCAGCGCGCGGGCCAGGCACAGTGCCCGTTGCCGCTGCCCGGCATCCAGGTAGCGGTTGCGCGAGGACATCGCCAGCCCGTCCGGTTCCCGCACCGTCGGCACGTCCAGCAGGCGTACCGGCAGCCGCAGGTCGTGGACCATCTGCTCGAGCACCAGGCACTGCTGCGCGTCCTTGCGTCCGAACAGGGCGAGGCTCGGCCGGACCATGCCGAAGAGCTTGGCCACGACCGTCAGCACGCCGTCGAAATGGCCCGGCCGCAGGGCGCCGCACAGGCCCTCGGCGCGCCGCCCGGCCCGCACGGTCACTTCGCCCGGACGCCCGTACACGTCGCCCACCGCTGGAGCGAAGACGGCGACGGTCGGCGTCCCGGCCAGCAGCCGCAGGTCCTCGTCCAGGTCGCGGGGGTAGGCCGCGAAGTCCTCGCCGGGCCCGAACTGGGTCGGGTTCACGAAGATCGTGACGACGACCTGCCCATGCACCGCGGCCTGCCGGACCAGCGTCAGGTGGCCCTCGTGCAACGCCCCCATGGTCGGCACCAGCACCAGCGGCGCGTTCTCCCGAAGGGCCTCGAGCCTGCCCAGTTCCCCGGACCCGCGCAGGACGATCATCCGGCGACCGCCCCGTCCGTCGCGCGGCCGTCCGGATAGGCGGGCCCGTCCAGGTCACCGTCGGCCGGATCACCCTTGGCCAGATCACCCTTGGCCCCGGCGCTCGACCCCGTGGCGGCGTCGACGGGTCCGCCGCCGTAACTGTGCTCGGCGCCCGGAAACAACCCTTGCCGCACGTCGGACGCGTACGCCGCAACGGCCTCGGTGGCCTGGCGCCCGAGATCGGCGTAGCGCCTGACGAACCGCGGCGCCGCACCCGGGAGCAGGCCCAGGAGGTCGTGGAAGACCAGGACCTGACCGTCGCACCCGGGACCCGCCCCGATTCCGATTGTCGGCACGTCCACCGTTGCGGTCACCCGCGCCGCCAGCGGTGCCGGCACGCACTCCAGCACGATGGCGAAACAGCCGGCCGCGGCCAGGAACGCGGCATCCTCCAGCACCTGCTCCTCGGCCGCGACGCCCCGTCCCTGCACCCGGTAGCCGCCCAGCCGGTTCACCGACTGGGGCGTCAGGCCGAGGTGCCCCATCACCGGGATCTCGGCATCGAGCAGGGCCGCGATGGCGTCGGCACGCCGGCGACCACCCTCGAGCTTCACGGCCTGGACGCCGGCCTCCTGCACGAGCCTGAGCCCGGCCCTGGCGGTGTCCGCCGCGCTGACATGGAACGTGCCGTACGGCAGGTCGGCAATGACCGGCAGCCCCGTGCGGGCGCGCTGCACGGCGCGGCAGTGGTGGACCATATCGGCGAGCGTCACCGGCAACGTCGTCTCGTGCCCGAGCATGACCATGCCGAGCGAGTCGCCAACCAGCAGCGCATCGACACCGCCGCCCCGGCCGATCAGGGCGCTGGCCAGGTCGTACGCGGTCAGCACCACCAGGGGCCGCCCTTCGCGCTTGCTGCGTGCGAAGACGTCGAGGCTCGCGGCCGGACGCGGTTCCTGCATCGGAGGCCTTTCCGCCGGACATCGCCGGCAGGGATGCGCGGCCGGTCAGGCCGGCCGGGAATCGGGCGCGTAGTAGCGTGTCCCCGCGAACTTCTCGGTCAGTTGCCCGAACAGCATCTCGAAATCCCCGGGCACGTTGACGAAGTCGAGATTGTCCGTGTTGACCACCAGCAGCGGCGCGTCCTTGTAGTGATGGAAAAAGTAGCTGTAGGCCGCATTGAGCGCCTCCAGGTATTCCGGCTCCATCTCCTGTTCGAACGAGCGGCCGCGCCAGCGGATGCGCTGCTGCAGCACCTCGGTCCGCGCCTGCAGGTAGATCACCAGATCGGGCTTCAACACGCGCTGCTCGAGGATGGAGGCCAGTTGACCGTACAGCACCAGTTCGTCGTCGGCCAGGTTCAGGTTCGCGAAGATCCGGTCCTTGGCGAACAGGTAGTCCGACACCAGCGCCGCATTGAACAGGTCCTGTTGACCGAGTCCCAGCTGCTGCCGGTAGCGACTGAGCAGGAAGAAGATCTGCGTCTGGAACGCGAACGCTTCCCGGTCGCGGTAGAATTTCGCCAGGAACGGGTTCTCCTCGACAACCTCGAGGTTGAGCCGCCCCCCCAGCCGTGTCGCCAGGAGCTTGGTGAGGCTGGTCTTGCCGACCCCGATCACGCCTTCGACGACGATGTAGCGCCAGGGCAGCACCCCGGTCCTCCTTGTTCGCATGCCGGGCCCGGATCCCGCAGGCCCCCGCCGCAGTACGGCCGCACCCACGGCCCACCTTTACGCCTTATTTTCGCACACGAGTCGCCGATTGTCTCCCCCGAATCGGGGCAAACCACCGAGGCCGCGATCTGGGCCAACGGCTCCAGGACGAACGCCCGCCTCGCCAGTTCCGGGTGCGGCACCCGCAGGCGCGGGCCTGCGCAGACCAGGTCCCCATAGAGCAGAATGTCCAGGTCGATCGGCCGTGGCTGCCCGTGCCCGTCCAGGCTGCGACCGGCAGCGGCTTCGAGCCTCTTCAGGGCGTCCAGCAGCTGCAGCGGGGCCAGAGCGGTCCGCACTTCGACGCAGGCGTTCAGGTACGGGTCCTGGCAGCCCTCCCCCACGTGTTCGGTTTCCCAGACGCCGCTGACCGCCGTGATCGCCACGCCCGGCAGGCCCGAGAGACCGGCCACCGCGTGCCGCAGCTCAGCCAGGCGGTCGCCCTGGTTGCTTCCCAGTCCTAGATAGGCCACCACGCCAGGCCGGTTCATCGCGGGGCCCCGCCCTCGGCGCGCAACAGCCAGGCGCGGTCGCGCGACAGCGTGACCTCGGCGTGTCCGTAGAAGCCCTCGATCGGCGGCTGCGTCTTGCGCACCGTCACCTGCACCGCGGCTGCGGGAAACGCGAGCAGCAGCTCCCGACACAGCCGGGCCGCCAGCGCCTCGATCAGCAGGCAGCGGCAACCGGTGGCCGTCTCCACGACCTTCGCATGCACCGCCGCGTAGTCGATGCCGAGCGCCAGGTCGTCGCGTACGGCCGCCGCCTCCAGGTCGGCAGCCAGTTCGACGTCGACGCTGAACCTCTGGCCCAGTTCGCGCTCGGCCGGGTGGGCGCCGTGGAACGCGTAGACATCGATGCCGACCAGACGCAGGCGGTCGATCATGTCCAGCCCGCCAGGCGCCGTGCGCCCTCCTCGAGGTCGACCTCGGACGCCGTCAGGCTGAGGCGGAACCAGCCTTCGCCCCCGCTGCCGAAACCCGTGCCGGGCGTGACCACGACACCGATCTCGGACAGCGCACGCTGGCAGAAGGCGGCCGCCTCCTCGTTGCCCGGGATTCGGCACCAGACATAAAACGTCGCCCGGGAAGGAAACACCTCGTACCCGGCTGCAGCCAGCCTGGGTACCAGCTTCTCGCGACGCGCGGCATACGGCTCGGCGACTCCGGCCAGCAGCCGGTCGAAATCCGGACCCAGGGCGTAGGCCGCCGTGCGCTGAATGGCTGTGAAGACGCCGCTGTCCATCGTGTCCTTCACCCGGCCGAGTGCCTCGACCAGCTCGGGATGCCCGACCGCGAAGGCGACGCGCCAGCCGGTCATGTTGAACATCTTCGAGAGGCTGTGCAACTCGATCACACGTTCGCGCGCAGGGTCGGCAGTGCCCAGCAGGCACGGCTGCGGCAGCCCATCCAGCGACATCTCCAGGTACGCCGCATCATTGACCAGCGTCACGCCCCGCCGCGCGCAGAGGTCCGCGGCGCGACGCCAGAACCCCTGGTCCGCGGTTGCCCCGGTCGGGTTGTTGGGGTAGTTCAGGAAGAGGAGGCGCGTGCGGTCGTCCATCAGCGCCGCCACCTCGTCCAGGTCCGGCAGGAAGCCGTTCGCGGCCCGCAACCGGAAGGTGCGCGGAGTGCCGCCGGCCAGGATCGTCGCCTGCGCATAGACGGGGTAGCCGATGTCGGGCACCAGCGTGTTGTCGCCCTCCTGCACGCAGGTGACCGGCAGGTGCGCCAGACCTTCCTTGCTGCCGATCAGCACCAGCACCTGCGTGGACGGATCCACTTCCACGCCGTGGCGCCGCCGCAACCAGCCCGCGATGGCCCGTTTGAGGTCCGCATCGCCGCGTTGCGCCGGGTACCGATGGCAAGCCGGGTCGGCGATCGCTTCGGTCATGACGCGGATCAACTCCGCGGGCGTCGGCCGATCCGGATCGCCGATGCCCAGGTCGATGACCGAAGCTCCGGATTCGCGGGCCCGACGCTTGGCCGCATCCAGTGCGGCGAACAGGTATGGCGGCAGCTTCTGCAGGCGTCCCACGCGAACCTCCCCGCCCCTCGGCGGCACGAAAAAGCCCCGCGGGCCGCCTGCGCGACCCGCGGGGACAATATCGCACACCGTGGGCGGTTCATCCACCCCGGTCAGCGGCCGCCGGCGGCCTTCTTCCGCTCCGCCTCGGCCACGGCCTTGAGGCCTTCCATGCGCTCGACCTGCTGCCGGGCCGCCGCCGAATAGCGCGCGCTGCCGCTCTCGGCGCACTGCGCGAACTTGGTGCGCGCGGCATCGTATTCCTTCTGGCATTCCAACGCCAGGCCCCACGAGAACAGGATCGGCGCGACCGCCTCGTGGCCCTTCGCCCGGTGCTCGTCATAGGCCCGCGTGGCCTGGGAGGCCGCATCGCCGCACCGACCGGCCTCCACCATCACCTGCAGCATGGCGCCCCATTCCGTGGTGTCGGTCGGCTTGAGCGCAAGGTACTTCGCGTAGGCCTCGACGCTGCCCGGCTTGTCCCCGGCCTGGTCCTTGGCGCGGGCCAGGTTCAGCCAAGCATTCGTCAGTTCCGCGTTCTTGGCCAGCATGCTCTCGTAGAGCGCCGCCGCGCCGGCGTAGTCGCCGGCCTTCATCTTCTGCTTGGCCACGTCGCTGGTCGTCGAACCGCCGGCTTGGCCACCGTACTGCTGCGACAGCTCCATATAGTACTGGGCGCGCTCGTTGTTGCCAGCGCGCTTCTGCTGCTCGCTGGCGCGACCGGCCGCCTTGGCGATCAGCACCAGCACCTTCTCCTGGGCCTTCGGGCATTCGGCGTCGAGGTCGAGCAGGTGCTGACAGACGTCGACCGCCTGCGTCGAGAAGCCGACCGCATCATGGATCGACGCCAGGTTGAACAGCAGGCCGCAGTCGTCCGGCGCCAGCTGCTCGGCCTTCATGTACTCGGCGCGCGCTTCTTTGTAGAGCTTCTGGCGAACATAAGCCCGGGCGAGGTTGTCAAAGTCCCCGGCCTGCACGTCCTCGCCGCGCAATTCGATGACCCGCTGGAAAGCCCTCGCCGCCAGTTCGTACTGCTCCTTGCCGACCTGCGCGATGCCGATGCCCCGCATCGCCTCGACATGCTCGGGGCACGTCTGGATGATGGACTGAAGGCTCGGCAGCGCCTGATCCCAGTTCTGGGCGTCGAGTGCCTTCTTGGCCTCGACGTACTGCAGGTTGGCTTCCTGCATCTGCCCCGGCTGGCATTCCGCTGCGGCATCCCGGGCGCCCAACAACGCCGCCAGACCGAGAGCCGCGACCCATGCGCGCCTGCCCACGTGGTTCATGCCCAATCCGATCACGTGCTTACCTCCAGCCACGGAAAGCTGCTGCGGCGTCGCACCCGACGCCCCCAGAAAACGAAAGGCCCGGTCGAGCAGCCGGAGCCCCCCCTTACATAATTGCCGGGGCCCCTCTCTGTCAATCGGCGACCCCGCCCCATCTGCCCGCGCTGACACCCAACCGGGCCAGGGCCTCGACCACACCATCGCCAACGGCCCACCCCTTGTCCGAGACGGCGCGCGGGTCGATGCTGGCGCCGCGGGGATCGACATCTCCAACCTTGACGCCCGCGTGAAGTTCCGCGCGTTCGTGCACCAGGCCCCTCAGCAACCCGTCCAGCCCGGCGACAACCGGCAGTCCCCCGACCTCGCCCACGACCTGGCCCTGGGTGACCAGGTCGCCGATGGCGCACCGCGGGCGCAGCCGCCCGGCTGCCGGCGCGCGCAGCAGCCGGGCCAGCGCCTGCCCGCCCACCACCCCGGGCACGCCCGTGTCGGGCGCCGCCGCGCCGTGCTCGATCACGCGCCCGGGCCCGGCCTCGCGATGGGTCTCCACGATCAGGTCCGCATCCACGCCGCAGGTGAACCCCGGCCCCAGACCGATGCGCGGGATCGGGCCCGGGTCAGGGGACGTCGGCGGACGCTTGGCCAGGCGCGCGTCGACGTAGGCGAGCGGACGCAGGCGCACCAGCTGCACGCCGGCCGGATCGACGATGATGTCCACGACGCCCTCGCCGAAACCCGCCTGGTGTCCGTCCCGCAGGTGGCCGGCGATGCCCGCCACCTCCACCTGGCCGGCGTAGACCGCCTCGGCGAAGCACACCAGGCGCCGGACCGCCATCGGCAGCGCTGTCTCGGCGAGCACCACGCGGTAGCCCGCGCGCACCAGGCACACGGCTACCGCCGAACCCAGCTCGCCCGCGCCCTGGATCCAGATGCCACCGCCGCTGCTCACGTCCGCCGCCTCCGCAGGCGGATGCCCAGCTCCCGGCCGTCGCCATCGCGCAGCAACTCGCGCCCGCGCAGCACGGCCAGCGCTTCGGCCAGCACGCTGAGGGCGATCTCGGCCGGCGTCTCGTCCCCGAGATCCAGCCCGACCGGCGCCCGCACACGGGCCAGCGCCTCGGCCCCGATGCCGCGGTCCGCCAGTTCGGCCAGGATGCGCGCCGACTTGGCGCGGCTGCCGAGCAGGCCGATGAAGGCGAACGGTCGCGACAGGGCGGCCTCGGCCCGCAGCAGGGCCTCGAGATAGTCCGCGTCGCACGCGTGGCCGCGGCTGGCCACCAGCACGGCCCCGCCCGCCGCGCCCTGGAGCACGCCCGCCAGTTCGCCGGGCCCGCAGGCCACCGCCTGCAGGCTCCCGCCGGCGGGCAGGCCGACCAGCATGTCGGCGCGGTCGTCCACCAGCAGGAAGCGGAACGGCAGCGTGCGCCCCACCGTCGCCAGGGCGCGGCCGACGTGTCCGCACCCGATGACCACGAACGGGACCGCCCGCAGCACCGGTTCGAGGAAGACGGACATCCGGCCGCCGCACACGCCCAGATCGCCGTCCAGGTCGATCGACACGGTGCGGCAGGCACCGCCGGCAGCAACCTGGGCCGCTTCCGCCACCACGTGTGCCTCGGCCCGGCCGCCCCCCACGCTTCCGGTCAGGTGGCCGTCGGCGTGGATGATCATCTTCGCGCCCGGCTGGCGCGGGGTCGACCGTTCGGCCCCGATCACGGTGGCCAGCACGCCCGCCCGCTGCTCGCGCACCATGGCCGCCAGTTCCAGCAGCACATCGCCCTCGCAGGGCGTGCGCCAGGGATCGTCCGCCATCGCTCAGCCCTCCCCGTCCGGCCAGGCCGGGTCACCCGGATCGTCGTGGTCCAGCACCACGCCCGGGTCGGCCACCGGCACCTCGACGGCGGCGTGCGCACGGCCCGCCGCCACTTCGCCCGCATAGAACGCGCGCCACGACACGTCGCTCGCCGACGCGGCCGGCGCCAGCCGCGCCAGCAGTTCGTGCGGCACGACCACCGGGTGGCCCGGCTGCCCGCCCCAGGCCGGCCGCACCGGCAGCGCGGGGACGGACGCAGCCACGCGCGCCAGCTGCACCAGCGTGCGGTGACGCACGCGGGGCAGGTCCACCGGGTGGGCCCACACGCGGGTGACCGCTTGGCCCTGCTGCTGCAGCCAGGCCGAGGCCAGGGCCATCGTCAGCGCCGTGTCGCCGCCCGCAGTCCCGGCCACCACCGCGAACGCCGGTGCGTCCGCCCCGTCCAGGCAGGCGCAACAGCCCTGCACCTGGTCCGCAGTGGTCACCACCAGGAGCAGGCCCAGATCCGTGCGCGCGTACGTGGCTGCCACGCGCGCCAGCAGTGGTCGCGGGTCGGTCCCGACGGTCGCCAGCGCCTTGGGCGCGCCGAACCTGCGGCTCGCCCCGCGGCAGAGCACGAGCACGACATCGCCGCGGCCCGGGCCCGACGGCTCAGCCGTCGTCATCATCGCCGGATTCCTCCCGGCAGGCTGCCCGCAGGACCAGGCCCTCCTCGCCGCGGCTGCAGAACACGACCAGCGGCACGCGCGGGTGATCCATCGCGCGCCCGGTGAATTCGAACAGGCCGACACTGTCCGGCTGCTGCTCGAGTCCCGCCAGCACCAGCACGACGGGCACGTCGGCCGGCACCTGTGCCAGGTAGCCGCCGGGAGCCGTCAGCAGGGCGTGGGCGTGGTCCCATTGCCAGATGTCGCCGGGACCGACCCCGACCGGGTCGATCACCCCGGACCGTCCGAGGCGGTGCACCACGCTGCCAGCCGGCTCGCCCACGCCCCCGACACCCATGACCACCATCGCCAGCGAGGTGCGCGACGGCCACACGGGCTCGCCCGCGCGATAGTACTTGAAGGGAAGCCCGGCGGCGCCGTCCACCTCCACCACCACCAGGCCCTCCAGCGCGTCGGCGTCCGCCGCCGTCAGGCCCTGCCACTTGCCGTCCGGTCGCGTCCCCGCATGCCGGAACGGCAGGTTGCCGGCGACCGGCCGGTCGCCATCGTCGCCGGGGCCCGCACCGAAGAAGCCGGGCACCGGGCCCGTGCGCGTGGTCGTGGTCGCCACCACCGGCAGACCGTCGCCGGCCCACACGCGCGCAATCTCGCCCAGGAGCGAGGTCTTGCCGCCGGACCCGCAGATGGCCACGACATGGCCCGCCTGCCGGGGCAGGAACAGGTGCCAGGGCTCGATGAACGCGAAACCCATCAGTCCCTCCGGTCGGCGGCGGACGCCGCCACGGTGCCGTACCAGTCCAGGAGTCGGCCCACCATGGCCTCCCGCGTGAACAGTTCGTCGTAGCGCGCCCGCCCTGCCCGGCCCAGGCGACCGGCCAGCTCCCCGTCGGCCAGCAGCGTGGCCAGCGCGCCGCCGAGGGCGGCGGGATCGCCGGGCGGCACGCGCAGGCAGGTTCGATGCGGCACGCCGACCTCGGCCACACCCGTCGGCAGGTCGGTGCAGATCACCGCCACGCCGGCGGCCATCGCCTCCAGTTGCACCAGCCCGAACGCCTCGCTGCGGTCGACGCTCGGCAGGACCAGCGCCCGCGCCCGCGCCAGGCGGCCCGCGATGCCAGCGCCGTCCATCTCGCCCAGGAACGCCACGCGCCCGCCCAGCCCCAGGCGCACCGCTTCGTCGCGCAGGCCCGGCGCCAGCGGCCCGTCACCGACGATCTCCAGCTGCGCGCCCGGCACGTCGGCCAGCGCCTGCAGCAGCACGTCGACGCCCTTGTAGCCCACCAGTCGGCCCACGAAGACGAACGGGCCGTCAGGTCGGGGCTCCACGCTGCGCCACGGCGCCGGCGCGATGCCGAACGGCACGACCGTCACCTTCGCGCGGAAGGGCGCCAGCACCGGCGAGTGGTCCCGCAACGCCGCGGACGAGACGCAGATGCCGGCCGCCTCGCGCAGGCAGGCGCGCACGATCGGCGTGACCATCCGCGCCCCCAGGCGCTGCCGCGTGATGTCCGCGTGGTACCACACAGCCAGCGGCACGCGCCGCGCGGACGGATCCCGCCGCAGCGCCAGGCACGCGGCGGCCGCCAGCGGGTTGGGCAGGTGCAGGTGGAGCAGGTCCGCGCCGCCCCGAGCCAGTTCCCGGCGCAGTGCCGACACCAGACCCGGGTTGACAGGCTGCGAATTGACGAGACCCAGGCGCGCGACGCGCAACAGCCGACCGCCGCGCCCCGTGTGCGGGCCGCGGATCGTCTCGGTGAGCGCGTGGACACCGGTCGCCGAAGTGACCAGCGTGACGTCGCAGCCCTCGTCGAGCAGGCCCTCGGCCATCTCCTGCAGGATGGTCTCCATGCCGCCGCGGTACGGCGCGTAGTACTTGCCGAGGTGGAGCACGTGCATGCGCGCAGTGTAGCCCCCGGCGACCCTGACGTCAAAAGCGGTCCCGCCGCACGCGAAGGCCCCTGCCGGTTCGCACCGGCAGGGGCCTCGGGGACGCGGGGTCCGGCGCAGGACTACATCATCCCGTCCATGCCGCCCATGCCGCCCATGCCGCCGGGCATGCCGCCGCCCTTGTCCTTCTCTGGCTCATCCGTGACGCAGGCCTCGGTCGTCAGCAGCATGGCCGCGATCGAGGCGGCGTTCTGCAGCGCGCTCCGGGTAACCTTCGCCGGGTCGATGATGCCGGCCTCCATGAGGTCCTCGTATTCCATCGTCGCGGCGTTGAAGCCCATGGTCGGCTTCTTCTCGTCGCGCAGGCGGGCGACCACGAGCGAGCCCTCGATGCCCGCGTTGGTCGCGATCATCCGCAGGGGCTCCTCGACCGCGCGCATGACGATGTCGCGGCCCACGGCCATCTCGCCCGTCAGGTCCAGCGCGGCGATCGCCTTCGCGGTCTTCAGCAGCGCCACGCCGCCGCCGACCACGATGCCCTCCTCCACCGCGGCGCGGGTCGCGCTCAGCGCGTCCTCGACCCGGTGCTTCTTCTCCTTCATCTCGACCTCGGTCGTGGCGCCGACGCGGATGACCGCGACGCCGCCGGCCAGCTTCGCCAGGCGCTCCTGCAGCTTCTCCCGGTCGTAGTCGCTGGTCGTGTCCTCGATCTGGGCACGGATCTGCGCGATGCGGGCCTTCACGTCCGCCGCCTTGCCCTTGCCGCCCACGATCGTGGTGTTGTCCTTGTCGCAGGTGATCTTCGCGCACTGGCCCAGGTCGGCCGTGGTCGTGTTCTCCAGCTTGAGGCCGGCCTCCTCGCTCATCAGGCGGCCGCCGGTCAGCACGGCGATGTCCTCGAGCATGGCCTTGCGGCGGTCGCCGAAGCCCGGCGCCTTCACGGCCGCGATCTGCAGCGTGCCGCGCAGCTTGTTGACCACCAGCGTGGCCAGGGCCTCGCCCTCGACCTCTTCACAGATGATCAGCAGCGGGCGGCCGATCTGTGCGACCTTCTCCAGGACCGGCAGCATGTCCTTCATGTTGCTGATCTTCTTGTCGTAGATGAGCACGAACGGGTTGTCCAGCTCGACGCGCATCTGGTCGGCGTTGGTGATGAAGTACGGGCTCTGGTAGCCGCGGTCGAACTGCATGCCCTCGACCACGTCCAGCTCCATCTCGGTGCCCTTGGCCTCTTCCACCGTGATGACGCCGTCCTTGCCGACCTTCTCCATCGCCTGGGCGATCATGGCGCCGATTTCCTTGTCGTTGTTCGCGCTGATCGCGGCAACGTTGGCAATCGTCGCGCTGTCCTTGACCGGCTTGGCCTGCTTGAGCAGCGCCTCGACGGCGGCGGCCGTGGCGGCCTCGATGCCCTTCTTGACGTACATCGGGTTGGCACCGGCGGCCAGGTTGCGCAGGCCCTCGTGGATCATCGACTGGGCCAGGATCGTCGCCGTCGTGGTGCCGTCACCGGCCACGTCGTTGGTCTTGCTGGCGACTTCCTTGACCATCTGGGCGCCCATGTTCTCGAACGGGTCCTTCAGCTCGATCTCGCGGGCGATGGTCACGCCGTCGTTGGTGACGATGGGCGCGCCGAATTTCTTGTCGAGGATGACGTTCCGGCCGCGGGGCCCGAGCGTGATCTTGACCGTGTTGGCCAGCGCGTCGACGCCGCGCTTCAGCGCGTCGCGGGCGCTGTCGCTGTGATTGATCATCTTGGCCATGCTTGACTCTCCTTGTGCTCTGCGACCGGTCGGCGGCTCATCCGCCCCGGCACATGGTTGTGAACCGGTTCAGCGCTAGCCCAGGATGGCCAGCACGTCGCTCTCGCGCAGGATCAGGTAGTCGACGCCGTCGACATTGACCTCGGTCCCGGAGTACTTCCCGTACAGCACCACGTCGCCCTTCTTGACCTCGGGGGCGACGCGCTCGCCGCTGTCGCTGATCTGGCCGGGGCCGACCGCGACGATCGTGCCCTGCATGGGCTTTTCCTTGACGGTGTCCGGGATGATGATGCCGCCCTTCATCGTTTCCTTCTCCATCGGCTTGACGATGACGCGGTCGGCCAGCGGCTTGATGTTCATGGCCATGCTCGGTTCCTCCCTGCGATGGTCTGGTCCGGTCCGAGACCGCCCTGAGGGGGCTCATGCCCACTTTGGCAGTCTCGCCCTGCGAGTGCTAAGTGCGGGCAATATACCGGAGCGTCCAGCGACGGCAAGGGGTGCCGCAAGCGCGCGCGGCGAAAAATGAATTAGACGGGGGAGCCTGCCATTTTGGCAGTCAGGGATCGCTGCGGGCTCTGCGGGCGGCCGCGGCCGGCGTCGGACGTCGGCCACGGCCTAATTAACTATTTGTCGTATTTTGCGTTAAGATCGCGAAGCTTCTGGAGCACTTCATTGAGGTCGGCCGCCGCGGTGGCTCCCGCCGCATTCGCCGGCGATGCTGGCGGCGCCGAGCCGGCCGGCGGCGAGGTGACTGGTCTGGACGCTGGTCGAGGTGCGGCTACCCCCGGGGCCGCCGCCGCCGACGGCGCGGCGGTCGGGTTGCCCGCCTTCTGGTACCACGTCGTGCGGCCGCGGCGGACCACGGCGAAGCCCGGCATCCCGTCCGGGAGGCTCTCGCTCGCGCCCAGGAACAGCACCCCGCCCTTGTCCAGCGCCCCGTGCGCCTTGCGCAGCACCTCGCGCTTGAAGTCATCCTGGAAATAGATGAGCACGTAGCGCGTCAGGATGATGTCGAACGACCCCATCATGATGAACGAGTCGCGCAGGTTGAACTTGCGGAAGACCACGCGGTCCCGGATCTCGCGCCGCACCTCGTGACGACCGTCCCCCGCCGGCACGAACCAGCGGTCGAGGTACTCGGCGGGCAGGCCGCGCTGGATCGCCATGCCGCCGTAGATGCCCGCCTTGGCGGTCGCCAGGACCGAGTCGGACAGGTCGGTCGCCAGGATGTCCAGGTGCTCCGGCCGGAGCGCGGGCAGGCGGCGCGCGACCTCATGGTAGACCATCGCCAGCGAGTACGGCTCCTGCCCGGTCGAGCAGGCCGCCGACCAGATGCGGATCTTCTGCCGCTTGCCGGCCGCGATCTCGCCGGCCCAGGCCGGCAGCAGGTGCTCCCGGAAGGCGTCGAACGGGGCGCCGTCACGGAACCAGAGCGTCTCGTTGGTGGTCATCGCGTCGATGACCAGGTCCCGCAGGCCGCGCGGCTGGCCGGCCTGGAGCGCCGACAGCAGCGCCCCGAAATCGGGCAGCCCGTGCGCCTTCATGATCTCCGAGAGGCGCGTCTCGACGAGGTAGGCCTTGTCGTCGGTCAGGCTGATGGAGGTCTCGCGCTGCAGGAACTCCCGGATCCGGTCGAACTCGCGCGTGGTGATCGTCGTTGCCATGGTCCTCCAGGTTCCCGCACCCGCCCCTGCCCGTCAATCCGCCGGTCCCGCCGCCCGGGCTCAGACACCGGCCGGGGCCCGCCCGCAGTTCGCCAGGCTCGCCAGCCTCCCGGCCAGGTCGTCCAGCGCCACCGACTCGTCGTTCAGGCCGGCGGTGTCGATCGCCCGCGGCATCCCGTACACGACGCACGTCGTTTCCGCTTGCGTCAGGCACCACCCACCGGCCGCCTTCAACTGGCGCACGCCGGCCAGCCCGTCCTCGCCCATGCCCGTCATCACGACCGCCAGCACGCGCTGCGTCCCGCCGATGCGCGCCAGCGAGCGGAACAGCACGTCGGCCGCTGGCCGCACGCTCTGCTCGGGCGGGTCGTCGTTCAGGCGGCAGACGGACTGCGCGCCTTCGCGCACGACCGTCAGGTGCCGCCCGCCCGGGGCCAGGTACACGGTGCCGGGCTTCAGGACATCGCCATCGGCGGCTTCGACGACCGTCAACGCCGACTTGGCATCGAGACTGCGCGCCAGCGATAGCGTGAACAGCGGTGGCATGTGCTGCACGATGACCACCGGCATCGGATAGCCGGCCGGCAGCCGCGGCACCAGGCGCGACAGGGCTTCCGGACCACCGGTCGAGACGGCGATCGCCGTCACCCAGAACCCCGCCCCGTGGGGCCTGCCGGCGGCGTTCGCCCGCGGCGACGAGGCCGGCGACGGGACGACGGGACGCGGCGGGACCGGCGCCGGGGCCAGCTGCGCCCGCACGGTGCCCACCACCGGCTCGAGCTCCGCCCTCAGCATGGCCACCGACTGCTGGAACCCGCTCCCGGCCGGCTTGCGCACGAATTGCTGGGCGCCGCGCGACAGCGCGGCAATGGTCAGGTCGGCGCCCTCGATGCTCAGGCCGCTGACGACGACCACCTTCAGGCGGGGCCACCGCGCCTTGAGCCGATCCAGGACGTCCAGCCCGTCCATGTCAGGCAGGTGCAGGTCGAGGAAGACCACGTCCGGCTGGTGACGGCCCGCTGCCGCCAGGCCGTCGTCGCCCCGCCCGGCCACGTCGACGGTCTCGACGCCGGGCAGCCCCCGCAGCACCTCGGCCATGATCTTCTGGAAGACGAGGCTGTCCTCGATCACCAGTGCCCGCAGTCCCATCCGGGTGTCCCTTCCCCCGCGTCCGCCCTAGAGGGCGAAGCGCGACACAAGTTCGTCCATGCGATCGGACAGTTCCGCCAGCTCCGCCGCGTTGCGCCGCGTGGCCTGGATCCCCTTGTCGGTCTCGTGCACGCCCTCGCGCACGGCCTGGATCGTCCGCGCGATCTCCTGCGTGCCCTTGGCGCCCTCGTTCACCCGGCGCGAGATCTCCTGCGCCGCCTGGTTGGCCACGCCGCCGCTCTTGGCGATCTCGTTCAGCGTCGCGGACTGCTCCTCGACGGCACCGGCGATCGAGGTCGAGATCTCGTTCACCTCGCCGATCACGCGGCTGATGTTCTCAACGGCCGTCACGGCCGCGGTCGTGCGCTGCCGCATGTCGTCGATCTCGCGATTGATCTCCTCGGTCGCCTGAGTGGTCTGGCGGGCGAGTTCCTTCACCTCGTTGGCCACGACCGCGAAACCCTTGCCGGCATCGCCAGCGCTGGCGGCCTCGATCGTCGCGTTGAGGGCCAGCAGGTTCGTCTGGTCCGCGATGTCGGAGATGACCTCCAGGACGCGGCCGATCTTCTCGCTCGCTGCCTTGAGTTGCCCCATGATCTCGACCGTGGACTTGCTCTGACGGTTCGCGTTGTCGGCGATGTCGGCGCTGCGCACGCTGTTCTTGGCCACCTCGGTGATCGAGGCTGTCATCTCCTCGATGCTCGCGGCGACCGTATTGAGCATGTTCGACATGTCCTCGGCGCTGCTGGCGATGCCCGCGATGCTCGAGGAGAGCTCCTCGCCGGCGGAACTGACCGTATTGGCCACGTCGGTCATCGACTCCGAGTCGGAGGCCAGCTTGTCGCTCTGCGTGCCCAGGCTGCCGCTGGACGTCTTGAGCGTCCGGCTGCCGGACTTCATGTCGGAGATCAGCGTGCGCAGGCTCTCGGCCATCGCGTTGAGCGAACGGCTGAGCCGCCCGATCTCGTCCTGCCGTTCGGCATGGGCCACGCGCGTGCCGAGATCGCCGGCGGCCAGCTTGTCGGCGAACATGACGCTCTCCTGCAGGGGCCGGATCAGGATGCGCTGCAGCGTGAACTGGAGCAGGAGGGCCAGCGCCGCCAGGCCCACCACCGCGAGGACGATCATCCGCGTCAGGCCCGCCCGGAAGGCGGCGTCCGCGCTGTCCAACGACTGCAGGACCTCGAAGGCCCCGTGCACCTCGCCGACCTTCCAGCCTTCCATCCGCGCGCCGGTGATGTCCGTGCCGTCGCTGGTTCCCCACAACTGGCGGCTGGTGCCCGGGTCGCCGTGGCAGAGCAGGCAGTTCTCGGTCAGGATGATCGGCCGGAAGAAGCGCAGGTTGTTCGTCTCGTGGTCGATCTCCCAGTACTCCGGCAGGCGTTCCTTCTCGAGCAGCCGCAGGGCGCGCGCCTCGGTCTCGTCCGGCTCGTTGTCCGGGTTGCGCGGCGAGAACTTGGGCACCTTGAACGCGTAGTCGCCGTCCTCCGCGTTGGCCATGGCGGTGCGCCAGCCGGCCACGATCGGCACCGCGTTGATCGCGAGTTCCAGCTGCCCGGTCTCGCTCCAGCGCCGCATCATGGCGGTGTCGAACACGCCGCTGCGCCAGCTGTCCTCCATGTACTCGCGGGCACCTTCGGCGCCGTGGACCACCGCGCGCGCCTTGTCCACGTACTGCTCGTTCACCGAGCGGCGCTCGTCACGCGCCCAGACGACCGTCAGGACGGTGAACAGCACGGTGGGCAGCAGCACGCTCGCGAGCGTCACCTTCGCGCGGATCGACAACCTCGACAGGATCATGACTCGTCCTCTCCGTTGCTTTGCCGGTGCCCGGCGGAGCCACGCTCAGACGCGGGCGACCTGCCCACGCTGTCCCAGCCCTTCCTCGATCAGCTTCCGCAGGCCCAGGATCAGCAGCAACCGATCCTCCAGCCTCACCACGCCCCGCAGGTGGTCGGTGTCGATGCCGTTGGCGTTGGCCGGCGGCGCGTCGACGCCCTGTTCGCCGGGGCGAACGACGTCGCTGATGGCGTCCACCAGCAGCCCGACCGCTTCGCCGACCGGTTCCTCATCGACCAGGCCGGCCGCCAGCAGCGGGGCTGTCTCGGCCGGCGACTTCAGGATCAGGCAGCGCGAGTCGGGCCCGATCTCCCGCAGCGGCAGGCCCAGCGCCGGACCCAGGTCCAGCACGGTGATGATCTGGCCCCGCAGGTTGAGCAGCCCCCGCACGGCCGGGGGCGCCTTGGCCACGGGCGTGAAGTCGACGTTGCGGATGATCTCCCGCACGAGCAGGATGTCGATCCCCAGCAGGTGACGATCCAGGACGAACGAGACGTACTGCTGGTCACGCATGTGCGTGCACCTCCTCCAGGACCTGGCGGATGGTCGCCGCCAGCCTGTCCTTGTCCAGCTTGACCTCGTAGGCGTTGACGCCCGCCGCCAGTCCCGCCTCGCGGTTCTCATCCGATCCCAGCGAAGTCAGCGCCACGACCGGGATCGCCGCATGCCGCGCCGATCCGCGGATGTGACGGGTCAGTTCCAGGCCATCCATCAGCGGCATCTCGATATCGGTGACCACCATGTCGAACGACTCGGGTGACTCGCTCAGAAGGCGCCAGGCCTCGCGGCCATCCTTGACGGCCGTCACCGTGGCACCCATGGCCTCGATGTACTTCTTCTCGACCGCGCGGAAGAACGACGTGTCTTCGGCCAGCAGGATGCGCGCCTGCTCCACCCGGGCCACGCGCCGGTCCCCCTGGCGGTAGATCTCCGGTTCGGCCGCCTCGAAGAGGCCGTAAATGTCCAGGAAGACCGTCAGGTCCCCGTTGATCATCCCCGAGCCGAGGATGCCCGTGCCGCGCACGTTGTCCCGGTCCACTTCCACGCGCGCCGAGACGACGTCCTCGCATTCGCGCGCGATGATCCCGAGCGGATGTTTGACCAGCTTCGGGATGATCACGTAGAGCTCCGCCGCCTCGTCGACCGGCGCCTGCACCGGCAGGTGGTCGTGCAGGCGCAGCAGGCGCAGCGAGCCGCCCTGGAAGCGCAGGTACTCCTTGCTGCCGACCCGCTGGATGTCGCCGGCGGCGACCTTCTCGATGCGCGAGATCAGCGCCAGGTTCAGCGCGAAGCGCTCCCCGCCCGGCGCGTTGCGGAACAGGAGCAGCGTCTGGCTCTCCGTGCGGTCCAGGTAGCTCTCGGTGCTGTCGTCCGCCTGGGCCGCCCGCGCGATCTCCGTGAACCGGAGGCCGGCGATGTCGGCAATGCCCAGCACGTCGAGAATCATCGCCACCGAGCCGTCACCCATGATCGTGGCGCCGGCGTAGCAGCGGGCATCCTTCAGCGAACCGGGCAGCTGCTTGACGACGATCTCCTCGCTGTCCAGCACCTCGTCCACGATCAGCCCGTAGCGGTTCTCGCCCGTCTTGAGCACCGCGACGTAGGTTGCCTGGCGCTCGGTGGCGCCGGCCTCCTCGATGCCCAGCAGGCTGGAGAGGCGCACCAGCGGCAGCAGGTGACCGCGCAGGCGCATGACCTCGGCGCCCTGCACCTGCTCGATGCGCTGGTCGTCGCGACCGCGCCGCAGCCGCACAAGCTCGTCCAGGCTCACCTGCGGCACCGCGAAGCGCCGTCCGCAGGCGCGCACCAGCAGGGAGGGGATGATCGCGAGGGTGAGCGGCAGCTTCAGGCGCGTCCGGGTGCCGATGCCGACCTGACTGTCGATCTCGATGCTGCCGCCGAGGCTCTCGATGTTCGTCCGCACCACGTCCATGCCGACGCCGCGCCCCGAGATGTCGCTCACGCGCTCGGCGGTGGAGAACCCCGGCGCGAAGACCAGCAGCACGGCCTCGCGGTCATCCAGCCGCGCGGCCTGCTCCGCCGTGATGATGCCCTTCTCGACCGCCTTGGCCCGGATCCGGGCGGGATCGATGCCGCGCCCGTCGTCCTGGATCTCGATGTTGACCTGGCCGCCCTCATGGAACGCCCTGACATCCAGGCGCCCGGAGCGCGGCTTGCCCACCGCCTCGCGCGCCAGCGGCGCCTCGAAGCCGTGGTCCAGCGAATTGCGGATCAGGTGATTGAGCGGATCCGAAAGCGCCTCGACGATCGACTTGTCCAGCTCGACCTCGTTGCCGGTCACCACCAGCTCGATCTCCTTGCCGGTCTGGCGTGACAACTGGCGGATCTGGCGCGGCAGCTTGCCGAAAAGGGTCTCGATCGACTGCATGCGCGTGCGCATGATGTTCTCTTGCAGGTTGGTCGTGACCGCGTCGAGATTGACCATCGTGGCGTTCATGCCCGGCAGCTCGCTCAGGCGGCCGGGCAGGGCCTGGGCGATGTGGCTGGCGAGTTCCGCCAGCACGCGCTCGATCTGTTCGGAGCGCTCCTTCGCCTCGTCACCCGTCGATCGTCCCGTGCTGCCGTCGACGACCTCGCGCAGGCGCTGCTGCGCCTCGGCGACAGCCGACCTGGTGGCGGCGAAGACCGCCTCGCCGGCAGCGGTCTCGCTGAACCGGCGGTCCAGTGCCTGCAGCAGCTGGTTGCGCGCCAGCACGAGTTCGCCGGCCAGGTTCATCAGGCGGTTGAGCAGGTCCACCTTGACGCGCAGCACGTCCGGGGCCGCGCCGCGATGGCTCGCGACCACTCCCGCCGCGTCCGCCGGTTCGGCCGGCTCCGGCATCTCGCGCACCGCGGCGGCGGCCGACAGCTCCGGATCCGGCACTGCCGGTGCGATCTCGGGCTCGTCCGCCCGGTTCGGCGTAGTCAGGGGGATGTAGCCGCTGCGGCGCGTGCCGGTCGGTGCCGCGTCGCTCGCCGCCACCGGTTCGGTTGCGGCCGGGACCACCGCCGCTTCGCCTTCCGCCAGGAACGGGTCCAGCCGGCGGTAGACGTCCGTCGCGTCCACCGTCCCGGCGTTGGCCACGTCGGCCAGCATCGTCCGGACCCGGTCCGTGCCGTCCAGCAGCACGTCGACCATCGGCCGGGTGACCTCCAGGCGACGCGAGCGGACCTTCATCAGGACGCTCTCCATCGCGTGCGCCAGTTCCTGCACGGACGTGATCCCGAGGAACCCGCAACCGCCCTTGATGCTGTGGATACCGCGGAAGATCCGGTTGACGAGTTCCATGGTCTCGTCCGGCGAGGCGCCCTTTTCGAGCGCCAGCAGGTCCGGTTCCATCGCCGTGAGGTGATCCTGCGACTCGACGACGAGTTCCGCCAGCAGTTCGCGATCATCCATGTCCATGGGGGACAAACCTTTGACTTGAGGGGAGCCTCAATGCACCGCGGCGCACGCTCAGCCTGGTGCGAACACGCGGGGTATCGTCTGGCAACGGAAGAGCTTGATCGGAAACAATCGGAAAGGATCAGGAAATCCCGTACAGGCGGGCGGCACCGCGCAGCGTCCAATCCGGGTCGAGCAGGCGCCCGGGCGCCTGCAGGCAGCCGGCCAGACCACCGGTGACCACCACCGGCAGCGGGCCGTGGGCACCCTGGAGCCCCGCGATGAGGGCCTCGACGCCCCCGACGCCCGCATGGTACCCGCCGGCGGCCAGGGCGGCGGCGGTATCGCGTCCGGCCACCAGCGGCACCGGCCCGAAGGGAACCGGCGCCAGCCGCGCGGCCCGGGTGCCGATCTGCTGCAGCGCGAACGCCATGCCCGGAGCGATCACCCCTCCTTCATGGACGCCGTCCCGCAGGACATCGACGGTGGTCGCCGTGCCGACATCGACGACCAGGGCCGACCGGAGCCCGGCGGCCACGGCCGCCGCCATGTTGCAGAGCCGATCCGCACCGGTCGCGGCAGGATCGGCCAGGCGGTGTTCGAAGGGCAGCGCCGCCCGGTGGTCGGCCGGCAGCAGCGCCGGCGCCAGGTCCAGCAGCAGCGCCGACACGCGGGGCACGACCGATACCAGCACCACAGGCGCTCCGCCGGCGGCCTGCAGCAGCCTGCCGGCTTCCGTCCGGAACGCCGTTTCGCCGTCCCGACCCGGCGTCGGCAGCGCCCCGAGCCTCTGCAACGGCCTGGGCGGAACCCAACGGTCCCCGTCCCGGCGCGCATGGCCATCGCCCGGCGTCCAGGCGGCGAACGCCACCCGGGTGTTGCCGGCGTCAACCAGCAGGGCCTGCATCGGCGCCCTCCCCTCCGGGCGGTGGCGGCGGCAGCAGGTGGACGTCGCCGATCCTGACGGCCTCGACCAGCTTGCCCCCGTCCGGCGCTTCCCGTTCCACCAGGAGCGCGCCCTGGTCGTCGATGCCCACGGCACGACCACTGAATTCGCCCTGCCGGGTCACCAGCCGCACGCGTTGCCCCAGCAGACAGTCCAGCAATTCGAGGGACGGGCGATACGCCGCCCACCCCTCGTCGCAGAACCGGTCCAGTTCCGCCTCGACGCGCCCCAGCAGCCGCGCGCAGAGATCGCCCAGCCGGGGAACCCTGCCGCCTTCGGCGGCCAGGCTCGTCGCCGTGCCGCGCAGGGCCCACGGCAGTTCGTGGCGCGCGCCCGCGAGGTTCAGGCCCAGCCCCGCGACCACCTGCGCGCTGCCGCCCGTTCCGGCGCGTTCCAGCAGGATCCCGCCCAGCTTCCGCCCGTTCACCACGACATCGTTCGGCCACTTCAGGCGCGCGTCCACGCGCTCGCCCTCGCGCAGCACCAGTGCCACGACCAGGCCGAGCCACACGGAGAACCCGCGGTTGAACGCCGCGCGGTGGCGCGGCACCGAGACCGACAGGTGCAGCCCCCCGCAATCGACCCACTGGCGCCCCTGGCGTCCCCGGCCGGCGGTCTGGTGCCGCGCGACGACCACCGTGCCGGGCGCCAGTTCGCACACCGGTGCCAGGCGCGTCCGCGGGTTGGCCACCCAGCCCCACCCGTCCCAGCGGCACAGACGTCCATCCGCCTGCGGGCCGCGGCCGCGCAGGAAGTCGTTCGTGCTGCCCACCTCGTCCAGCAGATACAGGCGGCCGCCGTTGCGCGTGAACCGCGGCCCGGGCAGGAAGGCATCCAGCCCGAACCAGTCCCGATCGACGGGGCCACTGCCGGGCCGCAGCCTCATGCGCACTCCAGGTCCAGGCCCAGGTCGAGCGCCGGCGCGGAGTGCGTCAGGCGGCCGACCGAGGCAGCGTCCGCGCCGGCGCGCGCGTACGCGGCGATCGTCTCCAGCGTCACGTTGCCCGAGACCTCCAGCAGCGCCGTGCTGCCGACGGCATCACGGGCCGCCACGGCGCTCACCACGCCGTCGACCGTGAAGTTGTCGAGCATGATCCACTCGACACCCAGCGGCAGGACCCGGGCCAGCTGGTCGGCCGTGTCGACCTCGACCTCCACCGGAAGGGCCGGGTAGAGCCGGCGGGCCCGCGCCACCATCGCCTCGAGCGGCTCGCCCGCCGCCCAGTGGTTGTCCTTGAGGAGGATGCGGTCGTAGAGACCCAGCCGGTGGTTGGCGCCGCCACCGCAGCGGACGGCGTACTTGGCCAGCAGCCGGTAGCCTGGCACCGTCTTGCGGGTGTCCAGGACGCGGCAGCCGGTGCCGGCCACCGCCGCAACATAGCGTGCGGTCAAGGTCGCGATCCCGCTGAGATGCTGGACGAAGTTCAGCGCCAGCCGCTCGCCGGTCAGCACCGCCGCCGCCGGACCGGACACACGGGCCACCACCTGCCCGCCAGCCACCGCGGTCCCGTCGGGGACCACGGGCGTGAACATCACCGCGGCCGAGAGCCCGTTCCACACGCGCGCCGCCAGCGGCAGGCCGGCCACCACGCCGTCCTGGCGGGCACGCAGGCAGCCGGTCGCCAGCGCGCCCGGGTCGACGGCGATCGCGGTCGTCGCATCCCCGCTGCCCACGTCCTCGCGCAGCGCGGCGGCCACCAGTTCCTCCAGCCACGGTCCCGCCGGGAAGCCCGGCGCCGCGCCCGCTTCGCCGGTCATTGGCCACCTCCTGCCGGATCGAGGCCCCACTGCGCCTGGAGGTCCTCCAGGCGGTCGCGCAGTTCGGCCGCCTTTTCGAATTCCAGCGCCCGCGCTGCCTCGAGCATCTCGCGTTCCAGCATGTCGGCCAGGTCGACCGGCGACAGGCCGCTGGCGACCAGTTCGCCCGGCGATTTCTCGTGCCGCCGCCCGGGGCCGCCGTCGCGCTGCCGGTCGCCGGCCGCCGCCGTCGCCTGCATGATCTCCTGCCGCGACTTCGTGATCGTGCGGGGCACCAGTCCGTGTTCCCGGTTCCAGTCGAGCTGTCGGTTGCGCCGGCGCTGCGTCTCGGCGATGGCCGCGGCCATCGAACGCGTAATCCGGTCGGCGTACATCACGACCTCACCGTTGACGTTCCTGGCAGCGCGCCCGGCGGTCTGGATCAGCGAGCGCTCCGAGCGCAGGAAGCCCTCGCGATCGGCGTCCAGGATCGCGACCAGGGACACCTCCGGCAGGTCCAGTCCCTCCCGCAGCAGGTTCACGCCGACCAGCACGTCGGATTCGCCCAGCCGCAGGTTGCGGACGATCTCGATCCGGTCCAGCGCGTTGATGTCCGAGTGCAGGTACGCCACCTTCACTCCCGCCCGCCCCAGGTACTCGGTCAGGTCCTCGGCCATCTTCTTCGTCAGGGTGGTGACCAGGGTGCGCTCGCCGCGCGCGGTCACCACCCGGATGCGTTCGAGCAGGTCGTCCACCTGCCCCGACACGGGCCGGATCGTCACCGGCGGATCCACCAGTCCCGTCGGTCGGATCACCTGCTCGACCACGTCGCCTCCGCACAGCCCCAGTTCGTAGTCGGCCGGCGTGGCCGAGACGAAGATCGTGCTCGGCATCATCGTCTCGAATTCCGCGAACAGCAGCGGACGGTTGTCCAGCGCGCTCGGCAGGCGGAATCCGTGTTCCACCAGGTTGAGCTTACGCGAGCGATCACCCTGGTACATGGCCCCGATCTGGGGGACGGTCGCGTGCGACTCGTCGATGACCAGCAGGTAGTCCTGCGGGAAGTAGTCGAGCAGGCAGGCCGGCCGCTCGCCGGGGGCGCGGTCGTCGAAGTAGCGCGAATAGTTCTCCACCCCGGCGCAGTGCCCGACCTGCTGGATCATCTCCAGGTCGTACCGCGTCCGCGAGGCCAGCCGCTGCGCCTCCACGACGCGCCCGGCGCGGTCCAGCTCGTGCAGGCGATCCTCCAGGTCCCGCGCGATGGCGTCCGTGACCGCCGCCGTGCCGCCCTTGTCCGCGACGAACTGCGTCGCGGGATAGATGGCGGCATCGCCGACGGCGTCGAGCGCGCGGCCCGTCAAGGGCTCCACCCAGGTCAGGGCCTCCACCTCGTCGCCGAAGAACTCGATGCGCAGCACGCGCTCCTCGAACGCCGCGCGCACCTCGACGGTGTCCCCCCGGACCCGGAACGTCCCGAAATCGGGGTCGCGGTCGTTGCGGACGTAGCGGATGGCCACCAGCGACGAAAGCAGCTCGTCCCGGTCGCACTGCTGCCCCTTGCGCAGGCCGATGATGCTCTCACGGAAGGTGCGCGGGTTGCCGACGCCGTAGATCGCCGAGACGCTGGCCACCACAATCACGTCGCGGCGGGTCAGCAGGCTGCTCGTCGCCCGTAGCCGCAACCGCTCGATCTCGTCGTTGATGCTCGTGTCCTTCTCGATGTACGTGTTCGTCGCCGGGATGAAGGCCTCGGGCTGGTAGTAGTCGTAGTACGAGATGAAGTACTCGACGGCGTTGTCCGGGAAGAAGGCCTTCAATTCGCCGTAGAGCTGAGCCGCCAGCGTCTTGTTGTGGCTGAAGACGAGCGCCGGCCGGTCCAGTTCGGCGATGACATTGGCGATCGTGAAGGTCTTGCCGGAGCCCGTGACGCCCAGGAGCGTCTGCCAGCGGCTGCCGCCGCGGACCCCGGCCACCAGCGAGGCGATGGCCGTCGGCTGATCGCCGGTTGGCGTGAACGGGGCCGTCAGCCGGAACATACCCACGCTGGATTCATGCCTTCCCGCGCCGGCGGCGCCACTCCTCAGTTCGGCAGCCCCGTGCCGCCGTGCACATCCACCACGATCTCGTCGCCGCCCGGCGGCGCGGCCAACGGCCACGGTTCGCCATTGACCGTCAACGCGGCCTGCGCCCCCGCACCGAGCCGCAGACGCACGCGCCCGACCGCTCCCCAGTAGATCACGAGCCCAGATCCGTCCGCGTAAGCGCGCCCCGCCACCACCCCGCTCTGCGGCACGGCAGGTGCGCCGCCGGGGCCGGGCCATTCCACCTCCGTGAAACCGGATTCGCGGTCGCACCGCGCAGACACCGCTCCCGGCCCGGCCAGACTCAGGCGCGCCACCACCGGCCACGCTCTGCCGTCGCTGAAGCGCAGCCCCGGCACGCCCGCCGGTGCGGCACCCACGGCATCGCCGGCCGCGACCGCGGGGGTCGACACGCCGCCCGTCTCCGCCGCGCCGGCCTGGACAAGGTCCCGCCGGCCTTCCGCTGCCCCAGCGCGGTCCGGGCGCGCGTTTGCCGCTGCGGGTGGCGCCGCGCCGTCCCGGCCGACGAACCTCACCGCGACGAATGCCGCCGCCACCAACAGAAGCACGGACGCCACAACAGCACCCCAGGGTAGCCCGACCCGCCGGATCCGCACCGGGTCCGGTGCCGGCGGCGCCGCGCCAGGCGCCCGCGCCGGCTCACCGCCGTGCTTCTCGTACGCGGCGAAGACATCCGCCACGTCCAGGCCCAGTTCCGCCGCGCAGGAACGCAGGAAGCTGCGCGCATACAAGGGCCCGGAGAGGCGATGGAATTCATCGGCCTCCAGCGCGGCCAGCATGGTGGCCGGGATCTTCGTGCGTTCGGCCAGGGTATCGAGCGTCAGCCCCCGCCGCTTCCGGGCTGCCGCGATCATCGACCCGGGCGTGCTTGCCGCATCGGCGCTGGACATGGCGCGTCCTTTCGAGATCCGTCGGCTTGCCTAGCCCAAAGCGCGGATCCGTTCGGCAAGGGTGGCGGCCTTGGCCTCGTTCTCGGCCAGCGATTGCCGCTGCTGTTCCACGACCAGCGCCGGGGCGTTGGCCGTGAACCTCTCATTGGCCAGCTTGGCGCGCGTCCCCTGCAGCCAGCCCTCCAGTTTGTCGAGCTCCTTCTGCAGGCGCTGCCGCTCCTTCTCCAGATCCACCAGTCCCGCCATGGGCAGGAACACCTCGACGGCACCCGCCACGCCGACACCGGCCGGCGCTGGCGCCGGTTCGTCACCGCCCACCACCACGCGCTCCAACTTGGCCAGCAGCGCCACCAGACCCGAACAGGCGCCCAGCGCCACGCGTCGCTGCGGCTCGGAGGTCCGCAGCACGCCCTCCCCGCGCAGCCCGGGCGGCACGCCCAACTCGGCGCGGAGATTGCGGAGCACTCCCACAATCTCCATCACTTCGGCGAAAGCCGCCGCCTCGGCCGCGAACGGGGCCGGTCCGCTGCACGTCGGGAACGACGACGTCATGAGGAAACCGCTGGCCGGCGGGAGGCGACTCCAGAGCTCCTCGGTGATGAACGGCATGACCGGATGCAGCAGCTTGTATGAGATGCCAAGGCTGAGCACGGCGACGACAAGCGCCGGCCCCCGCCTCGCCTCGTCGCGCAGTCGCGGCTTGATGGACTCGAGGTACCAGTCGCAGAACTCGTGTCGGAAGAAGTTGAAGACCTCATACGAGGCATCGTTCAGGCGCCGGCGTTCGAGGTTCGCGTCGCAGTCCGCCGCCACCCGGTGCAGCTGGGCCAGCAGCCAGCGGTCCTCGAGCACCAGGTCGTCATCGGTGACGTCGACCGGGAGTTCACCGCCGAACACGCCGCACCACAGGGCGCGCAGGCTCGCCGCCGGCGCCGCATCCCAGCGTTCCGCCGGCGCCACCGCCGCCAGGTCCAGCTGCCGCGGAGCCGGCACCCCGCCCGTCGCGACGGCCAGCCCCGCCTCGTCCCAGTTGCCCAGCACCAGCTTCGTCGCCTGGAAGATCTTGTTGCAGAAGTTCCTGCCCACCTCGAGCGTCGACTCGTCGAAGAAGACATCGGCGCCCGTCGGCGTCAGCATCACCAGGCTGCAGCGCAGCGCATCGGCCCCGTACTTGTCCATCAGGTCGATCGGGTCGGGACTGTTGCCCAGCGACTTGCTCATCTTGCGGCCCTGTCCGTCCCGCACGATCCCGGTGAACAGCACCTCGCCGAACGGCTTTTCGCCGCGGAATTCGTAGCTCGCCATGACCATGCGCGCGACCCAGAAGAAGATGATGTCCGCCGCCGTCACGAGCACCGAGGTCGGGTGGTAGCGCGCCAGGTCCGCTGTGTCCTCGGGCCAGCCCAGTGGCGAGAACGTCCACAGCCAGCTGCTGAACCAGGTGTCCAGGACGTCGGGGTCGCGTTCCAGCGCCGTCGAGCCGCAGGCGGAACACGCCGTCGGCGTCGCGGCCGCCGCGGTTTCCGCGCCGCAGTCGCGGCAGTACCAGACCGGGATCTGGTGTCCCCACCACAGCTGACGGCTGATGCACCAGTCGCGGATGTTCTCCATCCAGTTGTTGTAGACGCCGACCCAGCGGTCCGGGTAGAGCCGGATCTCGCCATCGGCGACAGCCTTGAGTGCCGGCTGCGCCAGCTGGTCCATGCGCAGGAACCACTGCCGCGACAGGTACGGCTCGATCATGGTGCCACAACGATCGTGGTGGCCGACCTGGTGGATGTGCTTCTCCACCTTGTCCAGCAGGCCTTCCGCTTCGAGCGCAGCCACTATCTCCTTGCGAGCCCGCTTGCGGTCCAGGCCCGCGAAACGGCCGGCCTCCTCGTTCATCACGCCCGACGGCGTCATGCACACGACCTGGGGCAACCCGTGGCGGCGCCCCACCTGGAAGTCGTTGGGGTCGTGGGCCGGCGTGATCTTGACGAAACCCGTGCCCTTCTCCGGGTCCGCATGGTGGTCGCCGATCACAGGAATCTCGCGATCGGTCAGCGGCAGCCTGACCCGCTTGCCGATGAAGCGCGAGCGCTCCGGGTCGTTCGGATGCACGGCCACGGCGACATCGCCGAACATGGTCTCCGGCCGTGTCGTGGCCACCGTCACGTGCCCGCTGCCGTCGGCCAGCGGGTAGCGCAGGTGCCAGAGGCTGCCTTCGACCTCGCGGTGCTCGACCTCGTCATCGCTGATCGCGGTCAGGTCGTGGGGACACCAGTTCACCAGGTACACGTCGCGGTAGATGAGCCCCTTGTCCCGCAGGCGCAGGAACGCCTCGGTGACGGCGCGGTTGCGCGCCTCGTCCATGGTGAACGCTTCCCGGCTCCAGTCGAGCGAACAGCCCAGGCGGCGGATCTGGTTCGTGATGCGGCCGTGTGTCTGCTCCTTCCACTCCCAGGCCAGGCGCAGGAATTCCTCGCGCCCCGCCTCGCGCTTGTTCAGCCCCTGCTCGGCCATCCGCTTCGAGACGACCTGTTCGGTCGCGATGCTGGCGTGGTCGGTGCCCGGGACCCACAGGGCCGGGCGTCCCTTCATACGGGCCCAGCGTACGAGTGTGTCCTGAATCGAGTTGCCCAGGCAGTGCCCCATGTGCAGGATGCCGGTGACGTTCGGGGGTGGCAGGGTGATCACGAACGGCTGGCCGATCGCATCCGGTGCCGGGCCGAACAGATCGGCCTTCTCCCACTTCCGGTACCATGTCTCTTCCAAACCGCCAGGGGTGTACTGGGCCATTTCGCGCAGATCTGCCACGGGTGTCGCTCCTGTCGGATCGGGATCAAGAACGCTGGAATCGCAGGCCGGTAGGCAAGTTGTGAAACTAGCACCCCGAAGCGGGCGGGGCAACGGGTTTGGCATTGCGAGGCACTCCGCGACCCCTGATTTCGCACAAAATCGCACCTATATGCAACGACAGGGCGGTTTGGCGCCGAATTTCTCCCCCCGACCCGGAAATTTGCCCCGTTTCCCGAAAATTGTGCTTCCCATCGTGGTTGAATTCGGGTAGTTTAAGCGAGCACGAGCAGGAGTTCGCCCGGGCTTGTCTCGTTTGAATCGAGCCACGAGACCCAACACCGTGGGGGATTGTCATGAGGAAATTGCTTCTCGCGTTGTTCATTCTTCCGGCCCTCGCCGGTGCCGCCCAGGCCCAGCTGGATCCCGATGATGACGGCATCGGCGTCTACTTCGACCCCTGTGCCTGCAACAACTGCATTTCCATGGACGTCGGCGCTCATCGCGCGTTCCTGGTGATCACGCACCCGACCAGCCCCATGGGCGTGCACGGCTGGGAAGCCAAGCTCACGGCGACCGGTCCGCTCTTCCTGACCAACGTTGACGTCAACATGCTGGGCAGCGGAGCCATCAACGTGGGTATCCTGCCCGGCGAGTACATCGTCGGCGTGGTCACCCCGATGATCAACCCGTTCACCTACCCGGCGGTGGTCATCGGGATCATCGACTTCTACCTGTCCAGCACCGCGACCCCGGCGCATTTCTTCATCGACGGCGTGTTCTTCCACTCGCTGCCGGAGAAGGTGCCTGCCTACCTCGACGGTGCGGACCTGAACCAAATCAAGGAGCTCAAGCAGTCGACCGGCGGTCGCACCTTCCCCGTGGCGACGATCAACGGCGATTGCGCCGTGGCTACCGAGGGTGAGACCTGGGGCGGCGTGAAGGCCCTGTTCCGCTAGACCGCTCGCTGATTGAATCCACGGAGGGCCCGGGCGAACCCGGGCCCTCCGTCTGTTCGTGCTGCCTGCATGAGCGGGTGTCGGCCCCGGCACCGTGGCGGCAGACTCCACAGGTGGAGCTTGGCGCCCGACGCGGCCGTGGTACAATGGCCTCGTCGAGCCTCCGGCCACGCCGGATGCGTATCCGGACGGAGCAGCGCCGTGCGGCACCCTGCCGGGCATCACCAGACCCGTTTCGAGCGCGTCACCAGGGCGTTGGCCCTGCTGGTCGCGGCACCGCTCCTGCTGGCGCTCCTGCTGCCGGCCGCCTTCCACATCGCGCGGCGGGCCGAGTACGGTGTCTCGGTACTCGAGATGCGCGTCCTGCGTGTCGAACCCGGAGGTCCGGCGGAACGTGCCGGAGTCCGCGCCGGCGACCGCATCCTGACCATCGATGGACGCCCGATCCCGCGGATGATGGAGTACTACGCGGCCACCGCGGGGCACTACCGGCTCGAGCCCCTGCAGGTCGAACTGGAACGTGGCAGCCGCACGCTGGCCGTCACGCTGGACCCCGACCCGCCCTCGCACGCGGCGATGGTCACGCAGTACACGCAGTGGATCAGCGGCCTGGCCTTCCTGCTCATCGGGTGGTGGGTCCTGGCCCGGCGGGCCGATCCGGTGGCCCGCAATTTCTTCGCCATGTGCGCGATTTTCGCGTTCTTCCTCATCGATGTTCCGGACGTCGACAGCCTCGACTTCGTGCTGGCCAAGGCCCACGTCCGTGCCCTGCTGCAGTACCTTCTGCCGGCGTACGTGCTGCGTTTCTTCCTCCAGTTCCCTTCGCCCTGGCGCCCCGGCCGATCCGGCGCCACGGCCATGAGGTGGCTGCTGGTGCCGGCCTGGGTCCTGTTCGCCGCTGCGGCGATCTCCGAGGCGCTCCGGGGCACCCGCCCGGCGGGCGCCACCGAAGCGGCGCTGGGCACCATCTCGATCGTCTACATGCTCACGTTCATCCTGGCCGGGCTCGTCCGCTTCGGTCGCGGTGCCTTCCGGCGCGACCGGCCCATCCGCCGGACCAAGATGCTGGTGATCCTCGCGGGGCTGACGGCCGGGCTCGTGCCCTTCCTGGTGACGATGGCCCTTGGCAGCCTCGCGCCCGATGCCAGCGCTCCGCACCTGAGCTACCTGGGCCTCTCGCTCCTGCTGGTACCGGCGAGCTTCGCGCTGGCCATCATGCGCTACGGGGCGCTCGACACCGCGTTCGTCGTCCGCATCGGCCTGATCTACGGCGCGCTGACCGCGCTGGTCGTCATCGGGTACCTGCTGGTCACGGTGGCGGTCGGGACGTTCCTGTCGGCGCGGTTCGCCGTCGACTCCTCCTACGTGCTGGTCCTCCTGGTGGCAGGGACGGCGCTCGTGATCGCGCCGCTGCGGGGCCGCGTGCAGAGGCTTGTCGACATCGCCTTCTATCCTTCCCGGCGCGCCAATCGCGAGGCGATCGCGCGCCTGGCCGACCGCCTGACGGGCCTGATCGAGGTCGACGCGGTACTGGAACACCTCGATCAGTCCCTGGGCGAGCTCTTCCGTCCCCGGAGCTTCGCGATCGTGCTGGCCACCGGCAGCCCGGCGCGCGGTTTCTCCGTGCGGGCGCGGCGTCCGGCCGGCCGGTCCGTGGCGGGTGGCACGCTCGCGGCCGACGATCCCCTGACCCACTTGCTGGATCGCGTGCGCCGCCCCGTGTTCTGCGAGGAGCTCGAGGACTTCAACCCCGGCGGTGCCACCGGCGAAGAGACCTGGCAGTTCGTCCGCTCCCTCGATGCGGAGTTGCTGGTGCCCCTGGTCTCCGGCAACCGGCTGCTCGGCTTCCTGGCTTTCGGCCCCAAGACCGGCGGTCAGCTCTACGGCCAGGAAGACGTGGCGAACCTTCAGGCACTTGCGGTCCAGGCCGGCCCCGTCGTCGAGAGTCGGCAGCTCTACGAGGAACGCCTTCGCGTGCGGCGCCTGGAGACGGAACTCGAGGTCGCGCGCGGCATCCAGGCCAACCTGCTGCCGGTGGCGCCCCTGGCAACACCGCACGGCATCATTTGCGGCCACAACGAACCCTGCCGCACCGTCGGAGGCGACTATTTCGACTACTTCACGATGGAGGGGGGTCGCGTGGCGCTCGCCATCGGCGATGTCGCGGGCAAGGGCATCCCGGCCGCGCTGATGATGAGTTCGTTACGGGTGGCTTTCCGCCTGGCCGCCGAGCGAAGCGACAGTCCGCGCGCGGTGGTCACGCGCATGAACCCGGTTGTCGCCTCGCTGGTCGGCGAGGGCAGCTTCATCTGCTTCTTCTACGCGGTCTGGGATCCCACCAGCGGGCTTCTGGCCTACAGCAACGCCGGCATGGAGCCTCCGGTTCTGCTGCGCGCGACAGCGCCCGGCCGCCAGTACCTGCGCAAGGGCGGGCCGGTGCTCGGCGTCGAGCCCGGCTACCCGTACCGCGAGGGCACGATCCGCCTGGAACCCGGCGACCGGCTCTTCCTGTACACGGACGGCTTGACCGAGCAGCGCGACCCGCAGGGCGACTTCTTCGACGCCGAACGCCTGATCACACTGGTCGAGAATGCGGCGGAAAGCCACCCAGCCACGGTACTTGAGCAGCTCTTCGCGGCGGTGGACACCTTCGGCCACCATCGTCGATCGGACGACCAGACAGCCATGTTGCTTCACGTCAACAAGTTGCCTGAATCGCCAGCCCCTACGCCCTCCATCCGGCCTTGAACTTGCTAAGGATTCCCTCAGGTGACGTCGCTGCCCGGTTCCTGCACGGGCGGGAATCGCTCAAGTGGCGGCACCGGCGGTCGAATCCAGTGCAGGTGTTCCTTCTGGCTCCAACCGGGGAAAGGGGGGATCGGGATGGAAACGGGCATCTTCGTGCTGACGTTGTCGCTGATCGATCTCTTTTGGTGGTTGAGAAAATGACCAGCGCTCTCTAGCCCCTGGCTGCAGGCAACCGCAGCCAGGGGTTCTTCTATTTCTCCCACCGTACGGAACGTCGCCTTCAAGCTCCCAGCAGTTCGCGCACCGATTTCTCGTACGTGGCGGGCGATTGCGCGCCGACCCAGCGTTGACGGATCACGCCCTCCTGATCCACCAGGAACGTCGTCGGCAGCGCCGCAATCTCGCCGAACGCCGTCGTGAGGTCGCCCTGCGCCGCGAGCAGTGCCACCGGGAACCTCAAGTCGTAGCGGGCCATAACCTCCCGCACCTTCGCCTCACCCTCCTGCCCGATCGCCACCGCGATGATGACCACCTGCCCCTCGTGCGCCTGGCCGAGCTCCTTCAGGTGCGGCATGGCCCGCAGACAGGGACCGCACCAGGTGTCCCAGAAATCGACCAGGACGACCTTGCCGTGCAGCGCGGAGCCGGTCAGCTCCTGTCCGTCCAGCGCAACGACACGGAAATCCCCCACCCCGGTGCCGATCCTGCCGCCGCCCCCGCCGCCCGGAGCCCGGGCTTCGGCACCCTTGCCGCGACAGGCGCCACCGGCCAGCATCGCCAACGCCGCCGCCGCCACCACCATCGAGCCCAGCCGCAGCGCGGCCCCGTAGCTGAACGACCTGACCATTCCGCCTCCATCCGCAGTGCTTCCCATGCAGACTCGGCGCCGCTGCCGGCGCCGGGGAACCCGAGCTTGTCGCCCGGACTATATGGCTTATTCTAGGCGCACCTTGACCGCCGGCGCCACCCGCTTCGCGCTGACCCCAGAGCCAGGGAGTCCCGATGTACCCCGTCCACCGCGCCCCGTTCCCGTCGCTCGTGCTGACCTGCCTGCTGCTTTCGGCATTCGCCCGTCCCGCTGCCGGCCTGGAGGTGCGCGCAACCGCCCGCCAAATCGGGATCGAGCCTGGCCACGATCTCGTTCTCGACGTGGTGGTCACCCCGGCCGCCGACGAGTTCCTGGATTCGGCCACGGTGGAGGTCGACGTCGCGGCCGCGGGCGGCGGACAGCTGCTGGGCGCACCTTATCCTCCCCGGGTCACGCCGGGCGAGAACGGCGCCTGGTTGCTCGAGTGGGCCGCGCCCGTCCCCGGCGACGCACGGACCGGTCGCCACGCCTTGACCGTCACGGCGAAGGCCGCCACGGCGGACGGCACACCGCTGTCCGCAGAGGCGCCGCTGGAGATCGAGATCGCCTATGGCAGCGGCTGGTCCTCCAACCGCATCCAGGACTTCCTCGATCGCCGCGGGCTCCCCTTCTTCCTGCTGCTGGTCTTCGGCTTCGGTCTCCTGATGAGCCTCTCGCCTTGCATCTACCCGATGATCCCGATCACGCTCGCGGTCATCGGCGCGCGCAGCCAGGAGAAGGGCGCCCTGCACGGGCTGGGCCTGTCAGTCACCTACGTCCTGGGCATGGCGCTGGTGTATGCGGTGCTCGGCGCCCTCAGCGCCTCTGTCTTCAGCGGCATCACGGCCCTGATGCAGAGCCCGGCCGTGGTGGCCCCCATCGCCGTGCTGCTGCTGGTTCTCGCGTTCAGCATGTTCGGCGCCTTCGAACTGCAGGCTCCGGCTTTCCTGCGCGACCGTCTGGCCGGACCGGGCGGCGGACGCGGCGGCCTGCTCGGGGTCTTCGCCATGGGCCTGGTCGCGGGCCTGGTGGCGTCGCCCTGTGTGGGTCCGTTCCTGGCCGCCCTCCTGGTCTGGGTGGCGACGACCGGCAACTGGGTCCTCGGCTTCTTCTCGCTGTTCACCTTCGGGCTGGGCATGGGCCTGCTGCTGATCGGGGTAGGGACCTTCCCGGCCCTGCTGGGCTCATTGCCGCGCAGCGGCGGCTGGATGGACACGATCAAGCGCGCCATGGGGCTACTGCTGGTGGTCATGGCGTTCTGGTTCGTCCGCCCGGGCGTCGTCCTGCCCGCGCCGGTGTACTACCCGCTGGCCGGCCTGGCGGCGATCCTGACGGCGGTGTTCATGGGCGCCTTCGACCGCCCGCGGGAGGAATGGGGCTGGTGGCCGCGCACGCGCCTTGCGCTTGGACTGGTCGTCTTCGTGACCGGACTCTGGCTGCTGGTCGGGTCGTTTCTACACTACGGGTTCCTGATCCCGTCACCGCTGTTACCGGCGACGGCGGAGACCGTACCGACCGCCCCGCCCGTGGCGAGGGCCACTGCCGGAACGTCACCGTCGCTGGCTGCCGCGCCGGCCGTCACGGCCGGCAAGGTGCCCTGGGAGGTCATCGCCACCGGCCCTGGCGCGAGGGCCCGACTTGACGTGATCCGTGCCGCCGCCCGGGAAGCGGGGCGCCCGGTCCTCGTCGATTTCTGGGCAACGTGGTGCGTGTACTGCAAGAAGCTGGACAAGGCGGTGTGGGTCGATCCGGCGGTCGTCGCGGAGTCGGCCCGCTGGGCCACCGTGAAGATCGACGCCACCGCGACCGACGACCAGGAGATGTCGGCGATCAAGGAGGAGTTCGGCGTCTCGGGGCTGCCGCGCGTGGTCTTCATCGACAGCCGCGGCGAGATCCTCCGGGCGCGTTCGACCGGCTTCGTCCCGGCGGCGGAGATGCTGGCGCTCATGCAGGGCGTCCGCTGAGCACCCCGGCCGCGTCTACTGGAAGCGGATCTCGCGTCGTCCACCGATATCGAACACCTTGAGCGCGCCACCACCCGGGTTCTCGGTCAGGACTTCCAGGACACCGTTGCCATCGATGTCGAGCAGCTCGATGCGCCCGAAGAAGGGCTCATCCTCCCATTCGACGTCGCCGGACCCGGCGTCGATGACCTTGCCCGAATTCAGGACGATCTCGGCCCTGCCGTCCCCGTCCACATCGCCGCAGCGCACCTGGGTGGCTGCGTACTCGTTGATGCTGGTGAACTGCTTCGTGAAGGTGCCACCGTCGACGTAGACCAGGCGGTTGTCGGCCACCATGACGACCTCCGCCGCGCGGTCCTCGTCGACGTTCGCCGCGGTGAAGCACTGGATCACGGCGTACTCGCCGGACAGCGATTCCCAGAGCGGCGAAAACTCGTCCAGGCTCCACACGTAGATCCGCGCCGCCGAGGTGCGGCACAGCAGGGCGTCGTCGAGACCATCGCCACTGAGATCGGCGACGATCACCTCTTCGGGAATGCCGGCAAGCTGGTTGCTCTTCCAGACGCTGCGCACGCCCAGTCCGTCCGACCGCAGCACCTGCACGGTGCCGAAGCGCTCGCCGATGGCTAGCAACATCCCCGACTCGCCGTGCAGCGGTTCAAACTGCGCGACGTGCTCGAAGCCGTCCGCTAGGCGAGCCATCTCCCGGTACTGCTGGTAGGTGAGTTCGGCCTGCGCGACGGCGCCGATCGGCGACACCGCGACGATCATGCCGCTGGCAAGCGCCGCCAAGGCTCCCAGGCGCCACAGGGCGGGTAGCCGCCGGGCGCGGAGGCTCGAATTATGGACCAGTGCGTGGTTCATCGTGGACCTCGCCGGCGCTGCCTGCCGGCCGGCGCGCCCGATCAGCGTGGGAACGTGCGGCGTGACGCCGCGTCGACAGCGGGGAATATACGCCATCCGGTGCTCCCGGCCACCTGTTTGGGCGTCCTACCAGGGAAATGGCAGCCCCAGGCCTGCCTGCACCGACCAGGTCGTCCAATCGACGCCGTCCTGCCGCAGGATCCTCACCTGTCCCTTGATGACCAGCAGATGCCCGCGCGCGTACCGCCATTCCTGGCCGCCTTCGAGCACCAGCGACCAGTACTTCAGGCCGGGAGCATCATCACCGACTCCGGGCCAGGCGCTGCTGGCGCCCGGTCCCGCCCCGAGGAACGGGAGGATCGAGGTTCGTTCGTCGCCTCGATCGGCCAGGTAGCGCCGCAACAGCAGGTCGGCCGAAAGCACGCGGCCCTTGCCCCCCAGCCCCAACCGCTCGGCCTGGAGCACCAGACCCGTGTTCCAGTCGTAGAGGAAATCGAGGAAATCGGACCCTGCCGCCGGCCGAAACACCACCGCGACCCCATAGCCGGCGTGCCCGTTCCCATGCTCGAATCCGCCACCGAAGGCCAGTTGCGCGCACACGAACGGCGGCTCGGCTTCCGAGCGCCCGAGGCGGCTGGTCGGCAGGGCCAATCGCCGACCGACCGCGGGCGTTGCCGCGGACACCGTCGCCGGAATCATCGACAGCGCAAGCACGCCGGCCAGGACCAGGCGTTGTCTTCGACCCGAGAGTTGAGGCATGGGATCGGAACCCTCCCGACGTCCGGCATCACCGCTTGGCTGCACCGCGCGCGGGACGCCGCCGCAAGCCGCGTGCCAGCCCGGGATGCGCCATCCTGCGTCAACCGCTTGCCTATCAATGACCTGGGTTGTAGCATGCCGAGATGGACGGGTTTGTCTGCCGTCCGGTGGGAGGAATCGGGCCAGCGGAGGGAGGATTGGCCGTGCCGCGTCCGGACCATGCGCAGCCCCCGCCCCCACTCCCGCCCGATGCCGTGCGCGTGTTGACCGGCCCGGGGCGGGCCGAGTTGACCGAACAGCGGTCACGGTTCCTGGGTTTCGCGATCCCCGCGCCCGACGAGGAAACGGCCCGCTCTGCCGTGGCTGCCCTGCGTCGCGAGAACCACGCTGCCCACCACGCGTGCAGCGCCTGGCGCCTGGGAACGCCACCGCCACCCCGCGAATACCGGCACGATGACGGCGAGCCCGCCGGTACCGCCGGAGAGCCCATCCTGGCAGCCTTGCGCAGGGCCGACCTTACCAACGCATTGGTAGTGGTCGTGCGGTATTTCGGGGGTGTCAAGCTGGGCACCGGTGGGCTGGCACGTGCCTACGGCTCTGCGGCAGCCCTCGCCTTGTCGAACGCGACCGCAGGCGATCTGCCCCTGGGCCGCGTCTACCAGGTGGAGTTCCCGTACGCCCTGCGGCATCTGGTGGCTGCCGTGGTCGAAAGCCGCGGTGGACACCCGCTCACCGAGTCTTACGGCGTCCAGATCGCCTGGGAGATCTGGCTTCCCCATTCGGGCTGCCGCGGCTTTGTCGAGGCCATCGTGCAGGCCACTGCAGGCGCGATCGTCCCGCGCGAGAAGACGGGCTGAAAGCCGGGTCCCGCGCACGAAAGCGGGGTCCCGCCATGAGGCGGGACCCCGTATGCTCTCGAACGCTCGCCCCGTCACGTCGCTGGTCAGACCAGACGATCCTCCGCGTAGTCCTGCATGTACTTGAACGACTTGCTCGTCCGGATCTTCTCGAACGCCTCTTCCTTGATCTGGCGGATGCGCTCGCGCGTCAGGCCCATGATCTGCCCGATCTCCTCGAGCGTCAGTTCCTGGTCGGTGCCCAGGCCGTAGTACAGACGCAGCACCTTGGCCTCGCGATCCTTCAGGTCGCAGAGCATCCGCCCGATGCTCGTGTTGAGGTCGTCGTCCATCACCTTGGCGTCAGGGCCTTCGCTCGTCGTGTCCTCGAGGAAGTCGAGGTAGGTACTGTCCTCATCGTTGCCCACGAAGTCGTCCAGGAAGAAGTTGTCCTGCATCAGCGGCAGGGTGTCCTTGACCTCCTCGACCGACAGGCCCAGGAACTTCGCGATCTCCTCGGGCTCCGGCTTGCGACGCAGCTTCTGCTGCAGTTCGCTGCTGGCCTTCTTGATCTGGTTCAGCACGCGTGCGCGGTTCAGCGGCATGCGCACGATCTTGCTGTGGTTGGCCAGTGCAGCCAGGATCGACTGGCGGATCCACCACACGGCGTACGAGATGAACTTGAAGCCACGGGTCTCGTCGAATCGCTGCGCCGCCTTGAGCAGACCCAGGTTTCCCTCGTTGATCAGGTCCTCCAGCGGCACGCCGTAGTGGGCGTATTCCTTGGCAATCGATACCACGAATCGCAGATTGGCCTTCACCAGCTTGTGCAGGCTCTCGTTGTCGTTGGCGTGGATCCCTCGCGCCAGTTCGCATTCCTCGTCACGGGTCAGCAGGGAGTAGGCCTTGACCTCCTGGAAGTAGAGGTCGAGATTGCTCATCAACTGGGCCGCCGGGGCCGCGGCTTCCTGCTGGGTGCGGGCACCACGCCGCGCCTTGCCGCGGGCGCGCGGTGCCGCCTTGGCCTTGGGCGCAGCAGCGGCCCGAGCCACCGTGGGGCCGGCTTTCGCCTTGAGTGTGACCGCTGCCTTCGGCGCCGTCCGCGCCGCTCCGGTCGTCCTGATCGCTGCCTGCTTGGCCATGTCTATTTTCTCCATCCGCTCTGGCCCGTGGCCCGTTCCGGCTCACCTGTGGAGGTTCCGGCGCCCAGCGCCGGTGCGTCGTTGCTCGTGCGTTAACCCGCCATTTACAAGATGCGTACCAGATCCGGCATTTCAGGGCCTCTTTGTTTTGTATCGTAATGTCAATAATGACAAAAGGATAGACGCGTCGGCGAACCTGACGGGAAAGCTGCGGGAACCAGCCTCGCCCTGCCTTGACAAATTGTCAAGAGGTCCCCATTGGGGCCCGCCAGTTTGTCAATAGCGGCCGCGGGCCGGCAGCCCTGGTGCGCGCACCTTCGGCCTGTTAACGTACCGGCGCAATCCACCGGCCAAGGCGGCAGTCCGATGCAACCAGACCACGAGCGAGGATCACGCCGGGCAGTGACCGCGTCGGTGGCGCATGCCCCGCGGCTGACCGTCGCCCTGCAGGCCGGGGTCATCGTCCTGGCCGCCGCGCTGGCACTGCTGCTGGCCTGGCACCCGCTCGAGGACCTCGACATCTGGTTCCATCTTCGCGCCGGGAGCGACCAGTTGGACGGAGGCGTGCTGCCGCCGGTCAACCGCTACAGCTTCACCGAACCGAACCATCCGTGGCTCAACCACGAGTGGCTGTTCCAGCTCCTGGTGCACGCCACCGCACCGCGCGGTTCACCGGCGTTGATGACGGCCACGGGATGGAATCTGCTGCGGGCGGCGCTCGCCGTGGCGGTGATCCTGGCGCTGGGGCTGGGTGACGGCGGACGTGCACGGCTGCGGGGCCGTGGCACGCCAGCCGGTGCGGTCGCCGCCGGCTTCACCCTGCTCGGCACCCTCGCCCTGCTGTGGCCCCGTCTGCTGTTGCGTCCCGAGCTCCTGTCAGCCATCGCGCTCATCATGCTGGTGCGCGCCAGCGAGGGCTGGCGAGCGGCCATCCTGCAGGATGGCGCGGCGGCGATGCGGCTGCGGGTCCTGTTCGATCCCCGCCGGCCCGCCGGCCGCGTGTTCTGGCTGGTGGTGGTCTGGGCGCAGTACCACGGGTTCGCGGCCGTGGCCCCACTGATCGTGGTTGTCGCGCTCCTGGAGCGGCGCGGAGGCCGTCGGCAGGAATCCGGCGCGGCCTTGCACGGGCGAGCCGTCGCCACCGGCCTGGGGCTGAGCCTGGTCGCGCTGATCGCCACGCCGAACGGCTGGGGGGGCCTGGCCTTCCCCCTGCGCGCGTTGGGCCAGTTCCACGGCGAGGGCGCCGGATTGCAGGGAGCCATCGCCGAGTTGACGCCGCTGTTGCGCTCCCCCGGCATGCTGGGGGGAACCATCGCCTGCTTCGTGGCCAGCCTCGTCAGCGGGGCGGTGCTCGTGGCCACCGGCTGGCGACATCTCGGTCTGCTGCGCATGCTGCTGTGGTTGGGCACCGCGGCCGCCACCCTGGCCAGCCAGCGCGCGCTCGGCCCCTACGCGGTCTCGTTCGCGCTGCTGGCCCTGCGCTGGACGCCGCCCGCGGCCTGGCAGCGGTCCCTGACCCGGTCGTACATGCCCGCGCTTGCGGGCTGCCTGGCGCTGCTCGGGCTGGCGACCGTCTGGGGTGCGGCGATCCGCTCGGACGCCTTCTACCTCGCGGAGGGGCTAGCCCGAAGGTACGGTTCGGGACTGGCGACGGCCCAGTACCCGCTGGCCGCCGCCGAAGCCCTGGCGGCTCAGCCGCCCGCACGCGTCTTCGCCAACCTGGGCGCCAGCGGACTGCTGCTCGGCACAACGCGCAGCGAGCTCTACATCGACGGCCGCACCGAGGCCTATTCGCCTGCCCTCTGGCGCGAGTACCTCTCGATCCGGAACGGCGGCGAGCAGGCCCTTGCGCTCCTGGATGCACGACGCGTGGACGCGGTGTGCCTGGCTGGACCGGCCGGGCCGTTCGCGCGGCTGCTGCGCGACCTCCTCGACTCGCACCGCTGGCGGATCGTGACGGCCGAGGGTGCGGGCGTCCTGCTGCGCCGCGAGCACCTGCCGTTCGGTCCCGACTCCGCGCCGCGCCAGGAAGCCGCCAAGCTGGCTGAACTGCGGCGGGCCGCCGTGGCCCAGGAACAGGCGGTTGGCGGGCTCTCGGACGCGCGTGCCGCGGACGCGCTGGTCGCCGCTGCGACGCTGCACGGCCTGGCCGGCCGGCCCGAGGAGGCGCGCACCTGCCTCGAGCGCGCGGTCGCCCGCTCGCCGCAACACGCCCTGGCCCGGCACAATCTCGGCAACCGGTACCTTGCCGAGAACCGCCAGGAGGACGCACTGGCCGAGTTCATGGCCGCGTCGCGCGCCAACCGGCGCCTGGCGGCGCCGCGGCTCAACGCGGGCGTCTGCCTGATGCGACTGGGTCGTCCCGCGGACGCGGCGCGGCTGTTCGATCAGGCTGCCCGGCTCGATCGGCGCGCCGTCGAGCCCTGGGCCAACCTCGCGCTTGCACGTCAGGCAGCGGGTGACACGAAGGGCGCGCTCGCCGCCGTCGAACGCGCGCTGGTCATCTCACCTGCCGACCCCCGCCTGGCTGCGTTGCGCGACGACCTGCGCCGCGGCGGGACAGGTGCCCGCCATCAGTAGCGGACGTCCACGCTGTATGTGAGCACCGTCTCCCCCCCGGCCGGGACCGTGACGTCGAACGCCAGCGTGGACGCGTCGACCTTCCTGGCCTTGACGGACGACTGCTGCACCTCCCAGAAGCCGCCCACCGGCTCGATCACCTCCACCACCACGGACTCCGACCGGTGGTTGCGGAGCGTGATCGCGAAGCTGTGGCGGGTGAGATCCTCGGCAAGCTTGCGGCTGTCGGTGCGCACGCGCTCGGCCACCAGATCGAACGCGCTCCCGACCCGCAGCTCCACCTTCTCGTCGACCGGAGTGTGGCCGATGCGGTCCTCGCCCAGGAGCTGGCGTCCACCCCCGGATGAGCGCCCGTACACCCGCACGACACCCGCCGGCAGCGGCTTGCCCAGTCCGTTGGCTTGCGTGTTCTCCCAGCTGTAGGAGACATCAACGGACGGCCTGTCGTCCAGTCGTCCCACGCCACGGAAGAAGTGCGTCCGCCCCTGGAGGCGGTAGTGCTTCTTGACCCCCAGACCGGAAGCCTCGAACAACGCGATCTGCTTGATCTGGTTGTCCAGGAGCGTGGTGGGCTGCTGGAGAGTGTAGAGGTGATAGTCGTAGAGTGCCTCCTCCACGAATCCACGCGGTGGCGCCGCCTTCATCACGGTGTCCATCGCCATCAACATCTCGGGCGCGGGAGCCACCTGGTTGATGTCACCGGCCACCAGCAGCAGCCGCGCTCCCTCGAACGAGCCGCCGCTGCGGTTGTCCACCGAGACCCAGGCCTGCAGATCCGCACGGCGACCGGCCTCGTCCAGCTGCAGCACGTAGTCGGCCTGCCAGGACAGGCCCCTGGTGAGGTAGGAGGCCTCCACGTCCAGCGCGCCCCGCTTGCTGCTGGAGGCCAGCCAGGCCAGCGTTGGCCGGTCGCGCAGGTTCGCCGGCAGGTCGGGCAGGGCCAGCCGGCCCGGCACCTCGAAGACGATCTCCTCGCCCACGCGGAACACCGGACCACCGCTCATGCCCAGCAACGTCCCCTGCACGCGGGAGCCGTCCTCCTGGATCCAGGCGACGTCGCGACCGACGTACTTCTCGAGGATGCGCTGGTACGACAGCAGGTCGAACTCGTAGTTCTGCTCCAGGATCTCGAACCTGCCCGGCTCACCAGCCGCCACCAACAGGGTGACCGGATCGATGCGCGCCGGTACGTCCCGGAACTCGAGCCGGACCTCGCCGGCGGGCAGGTCGATCGAGCGCGTCTCGCGTACCAGCGCCAGGTCGCGATTGTACACCGTCACGTCGACGCCGCGCCGTGCCCCGGCGCCACTGACGACCGGGGAACCCGGTCCTTCGGCTACGGCCGTCGAGGCCGCCAGGACCGCCAGGGCCGTTGCGACCGGATTCTTCCAGCTGCGCATGCGCGGAACCTCCTGTGTTTGCGGGCGACTGTCGCCCGCCGCCTGTCCGGCCGCCGATTCGGCGGTAAAGTCCGCCCCGGAAGCGTCGATCATGGGGACGTCCGAGGATGATCATGCCGCGAGCCCGCTTTCGCCAGCGGCGGTCGCAGGTTCGCGATCAACAGCGGAGCGCCAGCGGCGTTCCCGCGGAGGCACCAGTGAGCCACGCCGTCCTGATCGTCGATGACGCCGAATTCACGCGCAGCCTCCTGCGCGAGATCGTCATGGATCTCGGCTGGACGGTCGTGGCGGAAGCCGCCGACGGCGCCCAGGCCGTCGAACTCCAGGCGCGGTTGTGCCCGGACCTCGTGCTCCTGGACATCACGATGCCGATCATGGACGGCAACGAGGCGCTCGCGGCGATCCTCCAGCGCGATCCCGCGGCGAAGGTCGTGATGATCACCGCCCTCGGCCAGAAGGAGCAGGTGCTGGCGGCGATCAAGCTGGGCGCGCGCGACTTCGTCATCAAGCCCTTCGACGCCGAACGCGTGACCGCGACGCTCGCGCGCGTGCTCGGCACCCCCGAACCCGTCATCGCCCGCTGACCACCGGTCCGGAACCAGGCCGCCGGGAGAATCACCGCTGCTGGCGGGCCGCGCGAGCTTGGCTGTAGTGCAGCCGCGCTTCCTGCGGCATGCCCAGCGCGTCGCAGGTCAGCGCCAGCTGGTAGTGGAGCTTCCCATCCTCGGGGATGTACTCGAGCGCCTGCTCGAGAGCGAGCCGGGCCTCCTCGTAGCGCTGCAGCTTGTGCAGGCAGCTCCCCAGGTAGAACGGAACCCGGACCAGCCGCGGATCCAGCCGCCAGGCGGCCTCGAATCGCTTGCAGGCGTCCGCGTACATGCCGCACTTCATCAGGCACAACGCCGCGAAATACTGTCCGCGCGCAAAGCCGGCGTCGAAGGCGACGGCGCGCTCGAAGCAATCGAATGCCCGCGTGAAATCATCGGCCCCGTAGTGGACTAGGCCCAGGTTGTGCCAGCCCTCGGCGTCCGGCTCCAGAGCGATCGCCGATTCGAACGCGCGGATCGCCTCCTGGGCTCGCCCGGCCTCCGCGTAGATGGCGCCGAGGTTGTGGAAGGCCACGGCACTGCCGGTGCCCTTCTGCGTCGAGCGACGATACCAGAGCACGGCCTCGTCGCGACGCCCTTGCCGGTCGCAACACACCCCCAGGTTGGTCAGGTAGGCGTGGGCGTCCGGCTGCAGATCGACGGCGCGCCGCAGGACGGGCTCCGCCTCCGCCGGAAGGTCCATCTTGAGCAGGACGCAGCCGAGCCTGTACATCCACTCGTGCCGCAGGGGCTCGGCGGCGAGCGCCAATTCGTAGGCGCTGCGGGCCTCGTCGAAACGGCCAGCGCTTTCCGCGCGCCGCCCGGTCTCGAAAAGGGCGGACGGCTGGCATTCGCCGGGGCCGCCATGGGTCGTGATGTCCTGGTGCGTCATGCGCGGGAATCTAGCGGCAGCGACCGCGACGGTCAATGGCCGGCTGGCAGGGCGGCGTCGTTCCGACTCGGGACGCTAGTAGGGAGTGTCGTCGTCCACCTGCACCTCGAGCAGCAGGCGGACGGGTTCCCGGCCGGACAGCAGACGCCTCGGGATGCGCACCGGCACGACCACGGTCGGACGCAACTCGTGGTAGATCGCCTCGCTCAGCGCGCGTGTGGTCTCCCCGAACTCGGCGCCCGGCACCGGCGGGCCGTAATCGATCCCCAGTGGTCCGGGAGCGCTCCGTGGGGGTTCCGGGGCCGGCGAGGGCGATGGAGGCGGTGCCGCTGCCGCCCTGGCCAGCGCGGCGGCCGCCGGATTGGCCACCAGGTGGTTGACCGCAAGCCCGAGGATCGCCTTCAGCGTTTCGCGGGCGCCGTCGCCATTGGCCGCGTTGGCCGGGAACGACAACAGACCCCACGGATTGAGCAGGCTCTCGAGGCGATCGACGGGCAATGTGTCGGGTCGGTCGCGCCGATTGTACTGGATGACGATGGGTATCCTCATCAGATCGAGGTCCCACGACTCCAGCCAGGTCTTGAGCGACTCCAGCGCGGACAGGCTCTGGTCCAGCATCGAAGCGCCGGAATCGACTACGAAGACGATCCCATCGCATGGCGCATGCATGTCACGTCCGGCGGCTCGCGGGCGCTCCCGTCCGGCGTCCACCGCCTGCACGAGCACCTGCCACTCGCCCTGGGCCCCATGCCGGACGCGGAACGCGATCTGGCGCTCAGGGTCGTCGGTGGCCACGGCCAACCGCTGCTCCGGCGGTATGGAGCGGTGAATCACCCGCAGGTTCGCCCGCTTGCCGGCGCTGGCGGGCCCATAGTAGAGCACGCGGCAGGTCCGGGTGGCTGTGAGCGGGGTGGTGGCCACGGTTTCCGTCCTTCGTCGTCTCCGGCGCACGCTGCCCGCAACGGCGGGCATGGTCATCCGTGCCAAGCAAGCGGTGTGCCACGAAACGACAAGCATCTTCTTGTCATTTCATCAGATCCGGAGGCATCGTCGGAAACGGGCAAGCATTTTGCAACATTCCGAAGGATGAGCAGGGCACTCGCGTGCCGCGTCACCGGGCGTGGGCACCGCGACACCAACGGCCGGGAGCGAGCCATGTCCACCAACACCGACAAGATCCTCAAGACCATGTTCGCGCGCCTGCTGCAGATCGAGATCGACGACGCGCTGCTCGAAAAGCTGTGCGCGGTCATCGACAGCGTGACCGAGCGCGTCGGCGGCAACTTCGATCTCGAGACCGTCCAGGGCCAGAACACGTTCCGCGCGCTGCTGTGTTCGATGGTCGTCCACGGGTGGGGCAACGGGATGCACCCCTACCACAACCCGGCGACGAACCAGGATGGGAACCCGATGGAGGTCCGTGTGAGTAAGGACATCCTCATGTCGATGTTGGATCTCCAGGCGCTCCGCTACGTCAAGAAGGATGCCCAGGGCCGCGTCAAGCAGGCCCTGTTCGAACCCGACCACAACGCGCGCGTGCGCCAGCAGATCGATGACATCCTGGCGGAGATCAGCCACGACAAGTGGAACTGAGACCGGTCCGCAGCCCGCCGATGAACGAAGCCGGCCGCGCTCACGGTGACGCGGCCGGCTTCCGTGTGCTGCGGTGGCAACGCAGCGCCGGACTGGCTAGAAAACTGTCCGCCCCTCGGCCAGGATCTCATTCAAGGCGTCGCGGAAATAGTCGGTGGATCCCGCCACTTCGGGCGTGACCTTCTCCTTGTAGAGCTCCCAGGACTTCTTGATTTCCGGCCCCAGGGCGTCCAGGAGGTTGCCGGCGGCCAGCGCCCGCTCGTAGGTCTCGCGGTTGTACACCTTGATGTCCGACACCAGGGCGCGGGCGAGCATCTCCTCCTTCGAGCGCCGGCGACGCGGCGCCGCCGGCTGGTCCAGCACCGCCGTGCCGACCGACGCCGGTGAACGGACGGCCGCCGGTTGCGGTTCGGCACGCTGGACGACCGGGGTCGGACGCACGGGCTCCGGCGCGGGGCGCGCAGCCGGTCGCGTCTCCTGGCGTGCCACCGGCACGGGCTCGACGGGATCCGCGGAGCGGTTCGTGCCATCCAGGAGGAAGACGCCGCGGCAGGACGGGCAGCGGACGCGGATCCTGCGGTGGGGCACGCGCTCGGCGTCCAGGCGGTAGCGCGCGTGGCAATCGGTGCACGTGGTGATCATGTACCCGCTCCTTTGGGTGTTCCAGTACCCGTCGACAAGCCACGACAGGTTTCGGCAGGAGCGGGCAGGGATTTAGCGCGAATCGGCGGGCGGGGCCCGCTTACCGGCGGTAGACGAGATCCGTCACCAACCGACCGACCTGGGCCAGCGTGGCCGGCGAGCAGCGCTCCGGGGTGTCCTCATGGGTATGCCAGTGCGGGTAGTCGAAGTCGATCAGGTTGACCGCCGGGATCCCCGCCAGGAGAAACGGCACATGGTCGTCGTACACCGCCGGGCCGGGAACGGCCTCGAAGACAGCGAGCCCCAGCGTGGCAGCCCGCTCGAAGACCAGGTTGGTCCACTCGGGGGCCTGGGCCAACGAATAGCCTTCCTGGGGGATGCGAGCCCCCGCTTCGCCCACCATGTCCAGGAGGATCATCCCGCGCGGCGTCAACCCCGCCAGGGGGTTGCCGAATTCCCCGCGCGTGGCGACCAGGTGCCGGCTGCCGAGGCAGAAACCGGCCGCGTCGTGGGCCTCTCCCGAGTCCTCGGCATCGAAGAACAGGAGATCCACGCCCTGCGGCGGCGGCACCTGGCCCAGTAGTTCGATCAGGTGGAGGAGCACGGCCGTGCCGCTGGCACCGTCGTTGGCTCCGACGATGGGCAGACTGCGGCGCGACGCTACCGGGTCACGATCGGCCCAGGGACGCGTGTCGAAATGAGCCCCGAGCCACAGGCGTGGGCCGCCGGACGGGCCGGCCGAGACCACGATGTTGCAGGCTTCGAGCGCTGTCCCACCGGGACCCAGAGGCGCCTCGAAGCACACCGGTACCGCGCGGAGACCGGCTGCGGACGCGGACGCCATGATGCGCTCCCGCAGCGCACGGTTGCCGGCCGAACCCGGCGTGCGCGCCCCCAGCGCGCATTGCTCCTCAAGGAGCACGAAGGCACGCGCGCCCGAGAAGACCGGCACGCCACCCTCGGTCCGGGCAGTGACCGACCGGCCGCCGACCGCGACCAGGATGGCCGCGGTGGCCGCCAGGCATGCACGCCTGGCCAACCGCGCGCGGTCGGCGGAAGACCGCCTGGTCTGGCTCCTAGAAGACAAACGTCGCCTCCACGCCGAGTCCGAGGGTGGTCTGCGTCTGGTCGGTCGCGATGTTCGCACTGCGGGCGAACTTGAACCGCAAGGCACCGGTGAGATTCCTCGAGATCTGGTACGTGAATCGAGGTTCCAGGCTCATCCGGCGGGTCCCCGTCGGCGCCGTGGCTGCCAGGCCGGGGTTGATGCGGTCCGTGCGGTCGGACTGGTAGGAGACGTCCACGTCCATCGTGACGTTCTGGCTGGCACCGGGCTTGTAGAGCCCCAGCTTGGCCAGGAAGCGTTCGGCGCGGAACTGATGCCGCACCTGCAGGCCGTAGCGTGTCTGCGAGGCCTTCGTCTGGACACCGTTGCCGCGGGTGTCGTCCCACTTCAGGTTCGCATTGAGCGTCGCCGATAGCCCGCTCGGGAACGTGAACGACCACCGCGGCTGCAGGGCGGTGGAGATCGTCGGGTTGTACACGGTGGCGGTATAGTTGTTCACGGTCAGCCCGCGTTTGTAGCCGACGTTGAGGCTCGACGAACGAAGCCAGCCATCCCCTTCCTGGCGACCGCCCCCGAGCAGGCGCCACTTCTCGATCCCCGACAGCGACAACGTGACGTCCGGCCAGTCCTCGCGCAGGTTCCTGGACTCGGATCCCACCTGCTCGCGACGGCTGTCGGTGCGGCCGTACTTGAAATCCAGCGAGAGCGACCGCGTGACCTTCGTCGATGTCGAGAGCGAGATGGTCTCCTGGTTGTCGAAGCTGCTCGATGCGTAGCGCGACGGGTCGACGTCCAGGTTGCCGGTGAAGCCGGCCTGATACCAGAACGACGCCTTGTCGAGGAGCCGCGCGTAGCTGCTCTGGTCACGCGTCGTGAACGTCAACTTCAGCGGCTGTGTACTTCGCAGCATGCCAAGGACGGGCTCCACGAGCGTGCGCGGACCGAAGCCACGCCCGCCGGATGCGGCGGGAGGCTGGCTGACTCCGGCCCCGGCCCCCGGCTGCGTATCGCCCGCCAGTCGCTCCTGCTCGCGTTCCTCCTCGATCCGTGCCTCCGCGGCTTCCAGAAGGCGTTCAGCCTCGCGGCGCTGCCGCTCTTCCGGAGTCAGCAGCTCTTCGCCAGGTGGTACGTCCGCAGGCGCGCCCGTCGCGGAGCTGTCGGCTCCAGCCTGGCCAGGGACCGGACCCGGCGGCGGGCCGCCCGGCAAGCGTCGCGCCGCCTGTTCCTCCAGCCGCCTCTGCGCGGCCACCATCTGATTCCGCTGGACGTCATCGTACTTCCGCTCCGGGAACAGCGCCTTGAACACGTCGCCGACCGGCACGCTCATCCGCAGGTCCCAATTCGCCGAATTGCTGACGCTGCGGATATCGGGTGGATCCCCGGGCTGCTGCATGGCAGGGTCATGGACGTCCCCGAAGGCTCCGCTGAATTGCAGCGACGGATTCACCTTGTCCAGGCCCTTGATGAAGGCCCGCGCCGGCGCGAACAGCAGGCCATCCGGGATGCGCACGCCCTTCGGCGTCGAGAACGTGATCCGCAGATCGTAGGCGCGCCGGTTCTCCTCGCCGATATTGACACCCAGGCTCCGCTTCTCGCGCAGAAGGTCGCGATCCGAGGAGGCGTTGAACGCCAGATCGACGACCGGCAACGGCGCGTAATCCAGGCCACCGGTCAGCCGCCCCGTGCGCCGGCGGTCGAGAGGGCGCTCCGTCGCCACGCCCGCGTCGTTGATCGTCGTCGAAGCCTGCTCGGTGGCACTGAAGTTGGCGGCAAGGGCGATCTTGCGTGGAACCAGCGACACGCTGCGAAGGATGGGCACGCGACCGACGAGCGGATAGGCAGCCAGGGAGTAGCTGCCGGGTATGCGCAGGTCGAACGTCAGCGCGCCCTGCAGACTGCGGCTGCGGCTGAGCAACAATGGCCCCTCGTCCTCGCTCCGCGAACCCGAGATCTGCAGTGCCCACGGATCCACCAGGTAGCGCAGCAGGCGCGCCTTCGACGGCGTGTGGTTGAGGCGCGCCGAGAGCTGCTCGCGGGTACCGATCGTCGACTGTGCATTCAGGAGGTCGGCGTCGATGATCTCGATGTCGCTGTTGGTCACGTACTTCGGCCGGTCGATCACCTGGCGTCGGCTGCCGCTGATCGGCAGGCGGAAGCCGGCCAGCGGCATGTAGTCCTCCACGTTGAGACTCGACTGGAGGCTCCATTCCTCGTGGTCGATCCCGCTTCCCACGCGCTTGTCCAGCCCGTGGAACTCGTCGTCCGTGTGCTTCCAGTCGAAGTCCAGCTTGTAGACGTCCGCCATGTTCAGGCGCACACCCGCGCGTCTGGCCATGCCCTGCTCGCGCTTGACGCCCTCGAGACGGACATCGTTGATGTACAGGTAGCCGCTTGCCGGCTGCGACAGTTCTTTGTTCGCCACGGCCATGTAGTAGCGACGGACGCGCCTCAGGTCCGGGCGTCCCACCACCCGCACCCGATACTGCTGTTCCGACTCGAGGTCCGCCACGAGCGCGCGCACGACCCCGTCCTCACCGAGAACACCGTTCTTCGCGTTCGATAGCTCCGCCAGCCCGATCGACATCCGGTGCCAGCCGGTCTTGACGGCATCGTCGGCGAACCGGTAGGCCACCTCGTAGTAGTTGAGCGAATCGGCGCCGACGCGGAAGAGCAGGTCCAGGTCGGCCGTGTCGTGCGACGGATTGAACCAGTACCAGGACATGTTGCGGTAGCCGGTGTAATCGTCGCCACGCGGCGAGACCTGCTTGCTGACCCGCATCAGGTGTCCCCGCTCAAGATCCTCGAAGTTCAGGACCAGCGATTGCTCCTTGTCCGGGATGTTGTTCTCCACGTGCACGGCGAACGGCGGCGAATAGTCTGGATTCTCCTTGTTGTTGACCTCGCCGAGGAAGAACTCCTCGCCCGGCAGGCGTTCGGCGGGGCTCAGCAGGATCTCCCCGTCGACACGCCGGACCCCCTCGCGCTCCCAGCGGCTACCCAGGAAGCGCAGCTCCGAGAGCTGCAGGTGCACGGCCGTCGGCGGCGTCGGGCCGTCATTCTCGTACCACACGCGCACGTGCGTGACCGCCTTCAGGTTGGCCGAGCCGCCAACCGCAACGGAGTCGACCGCGGCCAGGGGGATCCTGTACTTGCGCCAGGCGATGTTGCCGTCGATCAGGTCCTGCACGTTGTCGTAGTCCTGCACGACGTCGACCAGGGGCTCGGTGGTCCCCAGGTCGATCGAGATCGTGTAGTAGCCGTCGGTCCGGTCGAGGATGCCGTTGGCGTTCAGGTCCTCGGTGTCCTCGCGGTTGTTGCGTGCCGTCAGGTTGATCCGCGGGAAGGGTGCGTCCCCGGCATACTCGTAATCGGCGCGATAGTGTTTGACCTCGGAGTCGTCGCCGTCCAGGCCGATGTCCTCGTTGTAGGTCCAGACGCCGTCCGGCGTCGTGCCGTCGCTGCCGTCCTCCCTCTGGAAGGAGTTCTCGACCGGATTGCCGAACTCGTCCAGCGGCCAGAAACCGTCCTCGTTGATGTAGCCGAAATCGATGTGCAGTCGGCCGGAACGCCGCGAGGGATCCGCCTCCTGGTCGTTGACCCAGACTTCCACGAACTGCGACTTCGACAGGTCCAGGCCGGTGCGGCTGATGCCGCGCATGATGCCGCCCCAGTTGTCGGGCCGCCAGAGGCCGTCGGCTCTCAGGTACAGGTCCATGGTCGACTGGGTCTCATCCCGTTCCTGGTTCACCAGGTCGGGGTTCAGGTAGCGGCGCAGCACGCGCTCCTTGGGCAGGAACCAGCGCACCACGGGCACCCGGGAGGGCGCCGTGAACTCGCGCGCGTCCGCACGCTCCACCCGCCAGGCCGCCCCCAGGTACGGGATGCTGGCCCAGGACCAGCCGAGTCGGCTGAGCGAGATCACGTCCGAGGCGTCCACCCCCTCGAAATCCTCCAGGTAGACCTCACCCTTGGTGTTCGGGTTGGGCTTGCTGAGGGCGATCTCGGCGGAAAGCTGTACGGTGCTCTCGCGCTCGGAATCGTTCCGGCTGAGGAAGTTGGCCAGCGAAGTCAGGAAGTCGGGACGCAACGTGTGCTGCACGTTGACGTTGCCCACCAGGTTGCGCGACGGCTCCTCGCCCAGCTTCGCCTTCTCGCCGACGATGGACTCGCTCTGGTACAGCCAGGTCGTGGCCAGCTTGCTGTCGCGGCCCAGGTCGTAGCCCAGGCTCAGACCCATCAGGCTGGTGTTGCCGCCACCCAGGAAGGGCGCGTACTGGTAGTCGACCGCGATCTTGCTGTCGGCCGTCAGGTTGGCCGCGTCGCCCTTGAGCTGGATCTCGCCGAAGGTGTAGTCGATCTCGTAGTCGACGTCGCGCGTCAGCGTACGGCCGTCGAGCGTGACCACCTCGGAACCTTCCTCGATGTTGGAGGCTCCCAGGTTGAAGCTGCTGCTGGCGGCGGCGTGGCGGGCGACGATGTTGAATTTCGCGTACTGGTGGTAGTTGGTCGGCAACGTCTCCGGATCGTAGAATTCGCCGCGCACGTTCGCCTGCAGGAACGTGCCTTCCCAGGTAAAGGCCGTCGTGTCGGCATAGGCTGCGTACTGGGCCTCGGTGGCATTGAACGGTTCGGGAAAGTCGAGCGGGAACTTGAGCAGGCCCCTGCCCAGATCGAAGAGGAGGTCGTTGCCCGAGTCGACCTGCCCGTCCGGACGCCCGGCGTTCTGTGCGTTGGTCCGGTCCAGTCCGAAAATGCGGATGTAGTCGATGCCGTTCTCGTCCTGGCTCGGCTGGGCTGCTCCCGGCTCGTCACGCTCGATGCGCAGTTCGAACGTGGCGGGGTCGATGCTGGTACCGCCCAGCGAGTAGATGTTGCGCAGGACGTAGCGGAATACGTGCAGTGGCGTGCTGGTCGAGACGGCTTTCAGCAGCTTCAACCGGTAGTAGTTCCCCTCGCCCCCCGGAAACGCCTGCGTCGGCAACGTATCGTCCGGATTGTCTCCGACACTGCCGACCTCGGCGCGGTTGGCGTCGATGACCGTATAGGCGACGGCCAGCACGTCGGAGTCGTCCATGCGCGTCCGCATGTCGATGGCGACCAGATCGCCGTTCGAGTCCCGCAGCGTGTCGTACGCCGTGATCTCCCGCCACCGGGGGCCGTAGACGGCAGGGACCGTGAAGTCGACAGTCCCCCAGGCGCGAAAGCCCTGTTGATCGACGTAGGCCGCGACGTTGGAAATTTCGCCCGGCTGGGGCTGGCCGGTTGGCATGAGTTGGAAGACCTTGATGGAACTGAGGAGGATCCGCTCTCCCGCCTGGCGGCCCGACGGCTCGAGTTCCGGCAGATCCAGCTTGAAGAACCGGTTGTTCAGGTAGTCCGACGACTTGATGATGTTGTCGGAGACCTGGCCGCCCTTCGCGTTGAACGACTTCGAGCTGGACTCGGCCTTCTGTTTGGAAGCCACGGCCGTGAAATCGGCTCGTCCGACCTGGCCGGTGACTTTCAGGCCGAACAGACCGGTCTTGTTGGAGCTGTAGCCCAGCAGCGTGCTGCCCGGCAGGGTCAGACCGACGTCGCCGGTCTCGATGGTCTTGATGATCTCGTCCTCGAGACCCCGGTACATCAGCTTGATCTTGGTGGCTTCGGGGCCCATCTGCTGGCTGTTGTGGTCGACCTCCAGGATGATCTTCTCGCCGATGGTGCCCGAGAGGTTGATCTGCAGCTGCTGCTCCATGTCCAGCGTCGGGAACAGCGACTGGCTGGTGACGCGCTCACTGGGCACGAAGGGCTTGGTCACCGTGCTTTCGCCGCTGAGGGCGATATGCTCGCGCCCGGTTATCTTGATGCGGGTCTTCTCGCCCTTGCCGATGATCTTCTCGAGCGTGCGCGGCAGCTTGACCGGGATTGTCAGGTTGAGCAGGCTTGTGTCCTTGGTCTCCTTGCCACCACCGGACAGGTCCAGCGCGTCGGTGCGGGTCAGTTGCGCAGCCACGGCGTGGCGACGCGCCATGGCGTTCCCGATCTCGTCCACGAAGATGTCGACCGACGGGTCGTCCACCGGCCGGGGCGGGTACCAGGTGAAGCCGCCCGGCAACGGCTCGGCGGCCGGCAGCAGGTTGAAGAACTTCGGATGGGCGATCTCGGTCGCCAGGTCCAGCGGGCCGTTGTACTCGCGCAGGCGCACCTGACGCTCGAGGTCGATCCCGGCGCGCTCGTGCCAGTGCCGCCGGATGATGGTCTCCATGCCCGGCCTGACCCCGGGGTGCCGCAGCGGATCCACACCCTGGCGCAGCAGGCGGGTGCGCAGGACCAGCCGCTCGACTCCCAGCAGGCGTGGTTCTTCGGTGCTCCGCAACAGGGGGTCCAACCCCGGCAACAACGGTTGGCCGAAGTCGGGATCCGCGCGCGCCGGCAGGGGAGCCGTGGCCAGGAACACCCCGAACAGGAGCAAGCCGAGGACAACCCGCCCTGGCGGCCACGGCATGACGGCGCCGGGAATTCCGGGCCGCTGGCGGGCAACGGCAGGGTGGTCGGGGAACCACGTCCACCGGCACGGGTTACCGGGCCTGCCAGGCGACCTCGTCAAGACGCGGGAGACTCCTTGCTGGGGCGGGTAAGCCGCCGAAATACTGCTGGTCCGGGCTGGCTGCGTCTACGAAAATGGTCAGGCTGTGCCCCGAGTCACCAAACGCGCCGGTCGTGGTCGCCGGGGCGGCGCCGCGCCCGTCGGCCGGCGCCGACGGCCATCGACCACCGTTCAGGCCGCCGATCGCGAAGGCGGCAGGGGCGCGGACGGCGCCGAGCGGCGGGCCCCGCCGACAACCCGAAGGCCACGAATGCGCTTGATTGACAGGCACTTACTGACGGCGACGGCGGGACCATTCCTCTTCGGCTGGTTCGTCATCACGTTCCTGCTGATGATAGACGTGCTGTTCAAGTACGTCGACTTGTTTGTCAGCAAGGGTGTCCCGTTCGTAGTGGCGACGCGCGTCCTGGGCCTGAGTCTCGGGTACACATTTGCATTGTCCGTGCCAATGGCAGTGCTCGTCGGCGTGCTCATGGGCGTCGGGCAACTGGCAGCCGATCATGAGATTACGGCGATGAAGGCCAGCGGCCTGAGCCTATGGTCGCTGGCCCGGCCGCTGTTCGTGGCGGCGGCGCTGATCTGCGCCACGCAAGTGGCCTACAACCACTACGTGTACCCTCGCTCCAACCACACGCTGGTCAACCTGCTGCAGGACATCGGCCGCCAGAAGCCGATGCTCGAGATCCGGGAGCAGCAATTCACCGACCTGAACGAGGAGTTGACGATTTTCGTGCGGTCCAAGGACGACCGCACGGGCATGATCGGGGACGTGACGATCTTCGAGAAAGGGCAGCCGGCCGACCCGTCGCCGCGCCTGACCATCGCCGAGCGTGGGCGGATCATTCCGGACCACGACAATGATCTGCTGCGGATCGAGCTCGAGGACGGCGAGATCCATGAAGTGCCCCCGTCAGGGGAGCCGGGCACGTACCAGTTGACCCGCTTCCGGCGCCACAACCTCGTGGTCGAGGACATGGAGCAGGACTTCCAGGTTTCCGAACGCACCGCCCGCAGCGATCGCGAGATGGATCTGACGGCCTTGAAGGCCGCCGCCGCAGTGGAACGTGGGCACCAGGACGGGGTCCGTGATCGGGTGCGAGAGCTGGCGGCGGGCGTGCTGGAGCACCAGTGGCAGACGCTCGCGGCGCCCGGACGCGTCGAACTGGTCGAAGCCGGACAGGACGTGTCACGTCCGCGCCGCCAGTTGCTCGACAGCCATTTTCGCGCGAGCCGGCAGAAGATCGAACGCGCGACGGAACAGGACCGCTACCAGTCGCGGCTGCTGGAGAGCTACCGGACGAAGGAGAACAAGTATCGCGTCGAGTTCCACAAGAAGTTCGCGATTCCGGCGGCCTGCGTCGTGTTCGTCCTGCTGGGGGTGCCGATGGCCGTGGTTGGCTCGCGCAGCGGGCGCGGCATCAGCGTCACGCTGGCGCTGGCCGTCTTCCTGGTCTACTACGCCTTCCTGATGGGCGGCGAGAAGCTGGCCGATCGCGGTCGCGTCGATGCCTTCATCGCGATGTGGAGCGCCAACGTGGTCCTGACTGCGGTCGGCATCCCCCTTTTCGTGCGGACGGTGCGTGAAGGCGGGCCACCTTCGCTGGTCTCCCTCCTGCGCCGGCCGTCCGCGCGCGGCGCGTCTGCCGGGAACGCATGATGTCGATCATCCACCGCCACCTCCTGCGGACGTTCCTGCGCTATCTGGCGTACGCCTTGGCCGGCGCATTGGTCCTGTTCACGCTCATCGACCTGCTGGACCACATGGGCAGTCTCGTCGACAACGCAGCGACCGCGCAGGAGACCGCGCGCTACTACCTCTACAAGGCCGCCTGGACCGTGGACATCGTCCTTCCCATCTCGATGCTCATGGCCACCCTGTTCGCGGTCGGCCAGATGGCGCGGTACATGGAGCTGACGGCCCTGTTCGCCGCCGGCTGGTCCCTGTTGAGGGTCGCGCGGCCCCTGGTCCTGGCCGCCGTGGCGGTGTCGGGGTTGTCCCTGGGCTGGCGCGAGTACGTGCTGCCGCGAGCCAACGTGGCGCGCGAGCGCGTCTGGGAGGTCGAGATCCACGGACGCCCGGAAACCATCCGCCCCACGCAGAACGTGGCCCTGACGGGCCCCGATGGGCGTCTGTACTACGCGCGCCGCTGGGAACCCGCCACGGCCCAGCTGACGGGACTCAAGATCGTCACGCGTGACGGACCGCGCGTCATCGAGCGGATCGACGCCGCCCGGGCGGAGTGGGACGGAGAACACTGGACGCTCGTCGATGGGACTCGCCGGGTGTTCGACGACCAGGGCGAACGGATCGACACCTTTGCGCGGCTGACGGCCGCGGACCTGACAATACGGCCGCGCAGTTTCGAGAAGGACCGCGTCGCGCAGGAGGACATGAACATCCGCCAGCTCCGGGAGCATGTCGCGCTGGTGCGGCAAACTGGCGGCGACCCCCGCTCGGCCGAGGTCGACCTGCAGTTCAACCTCGCCTTCCCCCTCGTCAACCTGATCGTCGTGTTGCTGGGCGTGGTCCTGGCTTCGGGGCCCCGCAAGACGACCGTAGCCTCGGGTTTCGGCCTGACCATCGCCGTCAGTTTCGGCTACTACCTGTTCATGAACTTCGGAAGGGCTCTCGGCCACGCCGGCGTCGTGCCGCCGTTGGCGGCGGCATGGACCGGTAACCTCTTCTACGGATTGCTGTTCCTGGTCCTGTTCGCCCGGGCGCGTCGCTGAGCCCATCCGGGCGATTTGGCTGGACTCCTTGCCCGGACGGACCTAACTTGGTACATTGAATCGTCTTGATCGTGCTGCCCGTGACCAGGCAGACGGTCCCGGAACGGGGTTCCCGGACCGCTGGAAGGCAACTCCACGCGACCCCACAGGGAGAGCAGACAGCCTCATGCCCATGAAACGCGTCCTAACCTCGACGGCGATCTGCCTCGCCGCGCTGTCGTTGGCCCTGCTGGCGGCCGGGTGCAAGGAAGACAGCAAGCCGCGCATCACGCGGATGAATGTGACGCCGGTCTGTGGCGTGGCACCGGTTTCGGTGGTTGCCACCGCCTATGCTTCCGGCGGTGACGAATCGGGCTCCCCGTTGGGCGGCAACAACAACCTCGAGATGTCGTGGCAGTTCGGCGACGGAGGCACCGGGTCCACGACCGTTGCCTACCACACCTACACCGAGCCGGACGAATACGACGTGATCGTGACCGCCACCGATCCGGCCGGCGAGACGGCAAGCGCAACGATGCCGATCGTGGTGCTGCCGGACAGCCTCGTGGTCGCTGTCACGACCAATTTTGGGGACCCCGTGGCGGGCCCCATCGAGGTCGATACGGACGATGTCGTGCGCTTCGATGCGTCCGTCTATACCTGTGGCGTCGACTACCCGACTGTGCCTGGTGACGCCGTGAAGCTCGCTTTCCGCTGGCGAATGAACGACACGGCCGGACGCGTGTTCACGGAGGCCCAGCCGGGCCGCCAGGTCACGCCCGAAGGCGATCCTGGCGTCCGCTTCACCGAGCCCGGTGAGTACGATGTGGAGATGACGGTCACCTACCCGGCTTGGGCCGTGACGCGGCACCGCACCATCCACCTGAGCGTGAGCACGCCGGACTAGAGCGGCACCGCCGGCGCCCGACAACGACGGCGGGCTGCCATGGGCAGCCCGCCGTCGCTTCTCGTCCAGGCCTCACGCGCTCGGCATCGGCCGGGCATCCGTCGGTCCATGCGGGACGGTCGTCCCTAGCGGATCGCGGCCTTCAGCTTGTCGGCCAGATCGCGGCGCTCCCAGCTGAAATCCTGGTCATCGCGCCCGAAGTGGCCGTAGGCGGCCGTCGGCGCGAACACCGGCTTGCGCAGGTCCAGGCGCGTGATGATGCCCTTGGGCGTCATGTCGGCCACCTCGCGGATGGCCGCGACGATCTTCGCCTCGGGGACCTTCGCTGTGCCGAAGCAGTCGACGTTGATCGAGACGGGCTCGGCCACGCCGATCGCATAGGCGACCTGTACCTGGCAGCGGTCGGCCAGGCCGGCGGCCACCACGTTGAGCGCCAGGTGGCGCGCCGCATAGGCCCCGGAGCGGTCGACCTTCGTGGGGTCCTTGCCGCTGAAGGCGCCGCCGCCGTGGCAGGCGCTGCCGCCGTAGGTGTCGACGATGATCTTGCGGCCGGTCAGTCCGCAGTCCCCCTGCGGGCCACCGACCACGAAGCGGCCCGTCGGATTGATGTGCTTCTTGAAGCCCTTGTGGTCCACGTTGAAGGTTGCCAGCACGGGCTCGATCACGTGCGTCGAGATGGCCGCCTGCAGGTCCGGCAGCTTGACCTCGGCGTCGTGCTGCGTCGAGACGACCACCGTCTCGACCTTGACCGGCAAACCGTTCTCGTACAGGCAGGTGACCTGCGTCTTGCCGTCCGGGCGCGCCCAAGGCAGAGTGCCGTCCTTGCGCTTGGCCGCCAACCGTTGCGCCATGCGGTGGGCCAGCGTGATCGGCAGCGGCATCAGGACGTCCGTCTCGCGACAGGCATAGCCGAACATGAGCCCCTGGTCGCCCGCGCCGCCGGTATCCACACCCATCGCGATATCGGGCGACTGCTTGTCGATCGACACCAGCACCGCGCACGAATCGGCATCGAAGCCGATCGCCGACGACGTGTAGCCGATGCGACGGATCGTGTCGCGGACCAGCGTCGGGATGTCGACGTATGTCGTCGTGGTGATCTCGCCGGCCAGGCAGGCCATGCCGGTGGTCACCATCGTCTCGCAGGCGATGCGGCCGGTCGGGTCGTTGGCCAGGATCGCGTCCACGACCGCGTCGGAGATCTGGTCGGCCACCTTGTCCGGGTGACCCTCGGTCACCGACTCGCTCGTGAACAGGTACTGGTTGGTCATGTCGACGATCCTTCCCCTCGGGTCCGCGCCGCCGGCAGGGCGGCCGCCGCGATCATGGGTTCTGCGCCCTGGCGAGCGCGTCCTTCAGCTTGACTATACGTTCGACCGGAACCGGGTCGACCTGAGCGAGTCCGGCCAGATGGCAGCTCAGGTAGTCACCGTACTGGACCAGGGACATGACACGGGCCAGGGCATCGCCGCCGCCGCCCCGCAGCTCGAACACGCCGGCGAATTGGCCGGCCAGCAGTTCGAGGGTCAGGCGCACACGCAGGCTGGTCCGCGGGTGCTCGTCGGCGGCACGCAGCACCAGAAGGACGAACCGCTCGCGGTCGCCCGGGTCCAGGCACCAGCCGACCAGGTCGTTGTGGTCCAGTTCGGGGAAGGCCGCCAGCAGGGCCGGAACCTTGCTGTTCTCGTTGAGCTGGGCCCGTAAGCGTAGGCCTGCCGCGTGGCTCTCCCCTCCGCAAGTGTAGATCACCGGAACGCGCCCCGCCAGTTCCCGAGCCAGATCGGCGACCGGCGGATTGCCGTCCGGATCCTGCGCAGGCGCGGTCGCCACCGCGTCACCCCAGGGCCGGCAGCGGGCGGCGTCGGCTCGGGCCAGGACGGTCGCCGCCGCTTCCACGGCATAGGGGGCGTTAGCGGCCAGTCCCAGGCGCCCCAGCGCACGGGCCAAGGCCCCCAACCCCCAGCCGAGGCTGGCGCGCGGAGGCAGGCCGCCGGGAAGCACGATGGCCGGGACGCCGTCCGCACGCGCCCTGGTCAGCAGCTCCCCACCGCTGGTGATGGCCAAACGCGGGCAGCCGCGGGCCGTTGCCGCGGCGTAGCCGGTGAGCGTCTCCTCGGTGTTCCCGGAATAGCTGGCCGCAATCACGAGGTCCGCCGTCCCGATCCAGTGGGGCAGTCCGTAATCACGCCAAACCTGCAGCGACGCGGGACCCGATTCGAGCAGCGGCTGCACGAGGTCGCCCGCGATCGCGGACCCTCCCATGCCACACAGGACCGCGCGCCTGAGACCCGGCACCGGTTGGACTTCGGGCAGACCTTCCAACCGGGCGCTGCCGCGCATCTGGTCGGGCAGCGCCGCCACCAGTTTCAGCATCTCGCCGGCGCCTCCGGCAGGCCAGTTGTTCATGCCGTTTCCCCCTCGGTGACGCGTTCCCGCTTGCGGGTCGCGATGTAGTCGGCCAACCAGGCGTCCGCTTCGTCCGCGGTGCGCATCGTCATCAGGTGTGTCACCACCGAACGCGCTTCGTCCCAGGGCGTCCAGCGGATGACCTGCTTGATCTTCGGCAGCGCGGCGCCGTGCGTGCTGATCTCGTCGAGCCCGAGCCCGAAGAGAACCTCCGCCAGGCGTGTTTCCGCGCTCATCTCCCCGCAGAGGCCGGCCCAGATCCCGGCCTCGTGCGCGGCGTCGATCGTGCGCTTCAGCGCGCGCAGGACCGCCGGATGCAGCGGCCTGTACAGGTAGGAGACGCGGCTGTTGCCCCGGTCCATGGCCAGCGTGTACTGGATCAGGTCGTTGGTACCGATGCTGAAGAAGTCGCACTCGCGGGCCAGCAGGTCGGCCGCCAGCACCGCCGACGGCGTCTCGATCATGATGCCGACCGGCAGGTCCGGCGCGTGCGGTCGTCCTTCACGGGCCAGTTCGACCATGGCCTCGGCGCAGACCTCCCGCGCCTGGCGCAGCTCTTCCAGGCCCGTGATCATCGGGAACATCAACTTGGCGCTGCCGGCGGTCGCCGCGCGATAGATGGCCTTGATCTGCGTCTTGAACAGGACGCGATTGGCCAGGGAGAAGCGGATACCCCGCCAGCCCAGGAAGGGGTTGTATTCGCGCTTGGCTCCCAGGTAGTCCGAGACCTTGTCGCCGCCCACGTCCAGCGTGCGGAAGATGACGGGACGACCGGCCATGCGCCGCACGATCTCGGTGTAGACAAGCGTCTGTTCGTCCTCGGTCGGGATCGTGCCGTGCTGAAAGAAAAGGTACTCCGTGCGCAGCAGGCCGATGCCCTCGGCCCCGCGCGCCAGGGCTTCCTCGACCTCGACCGGCAGTTCGATATTGGCCATCATGTGCACGCGGCGTCCGTCCGGCGAGACGGCCGGCAGGTCGCGCAGGTAGGCCAGCTTCTCGTTGACGACCACCTGCTGGCGCGTCAGCACGCCGACGCGCAAGCGCGTCTCCTCGTCCGGATCCACGAGTACGCGGCCCTCGGTACCGTCCACGGCCACGACCTGGCCCGGTGCCAGCGCCGCCGCGCCGCCGCGCAGGCCGACCACGGCCGGCACGCCCAGGGAGCGGGCCAGGATGGCGACATGGCTCGTGTTGCCGCCCTCGTCCATGACGAAGCCGAGCACGTTGTGCCGACCAAGGGCAGCGGTGTCCGATGGCGTCAGGTTGCGCGAACAGATGACGCTGGGCACCGGCGGCGGCACCGGGCCGGCCACCGCACCGTCGGCGAACCCGCGCAGGACGCGCTGCTCGACATCCCGCAGGTCGTTGACGCGCTCGCGGAAGGTGGCGTCCTCGATTTCCAGGAAGCGGGCCGCCAGGTCGCCGACGGTGCGCGCAAACGCCGCCTCCGCATTGATCCGCTCGAGCCGGATCACCGCCAGCGTCGCGTCCCACACCATCTCGTCCTCGAGGATCAGCAGCTGGCTCGCGAGGATGGCGCCCTCGTCCGCTCCCAGTTCGCTGGACAACCGGTCGCTCAACTCACGGATCTGCTCGCGGGCGCGCTCGACCGCCACGCGGAACCGCTCGATCTCGACCGGGACGTCCTTGACTGCCACTGCGCGCCGTCGAGGCACGATCGTCGCCAGCCGGATCGTGTGCACGGGCCCCAGCGCGTAGCCCGGCGAGGCCCCGATGCCGACCAGTTCCCGCACGTCAGGACCCGGACTCCGGCTGCGCCAACCCGACCCCGATCAGGTGGCAGAGCGCGGCCAAGGCAGCCGCCTCATCGGGGCCGTTCGCCTCGACCTCGACCTCGGTGCCGTATTCCGCCGCAAGGCTGGCCAGGCCCATGATGCTCTTGGCGTTCGCCACGCGGCCTTCGTAGCGGATCGTGACCTCGGACGCGAAGCCCTTGGTGAGCTTGACGATCCGTCCCGCCGCCCGCAAATGAAATCCCACCGGATCGGACACAGTGGCCGTCGCCGTCTTCAAGGTTCGCGCTTTCGGTGCGTGTGGAAAATGAGGGTCGGAATCGACATATTAACTCCCCTCCGTGCCCAGCGCAAAGGCCAGCACGACCGCCGCCGCCGCCGCGGTCAGAACGATGAACTCCCCCGCCCAGCGCCGTCGCGCCGCCACCGGTACCGCCATGCACGCCGCCAAAGCCGCGACCGCAACGGCGGCCGGCGCCCCGGTTCGCACGGAACCGGTGGCCGCCTCCCGCAACAGCAAGCCCGCGAGTGCGGCGCCCAGGAACAGGGTCGCGCGCTTGCCTAGGGTGATCGCGCGATGCCAGCGTCGGTCACCGAGCAGTTCGACGATGTCGTATCCGGCCACGTAGCCTCGTCCCAACGAACGCCAGCGCCATGCGAACTGGAACCCGACGACCACCACGGCCAGCACCGCCAACGGCCACGGCGCGGCACTTCCGGCCAGCAGCGCCAGTACGGCTGCCAGCAGGAGCGTCGCCGGGCGCAGGCCCAGCCAGAACAGCTGGTCGCCCAGCGAAGCCAGGGCACGCGCCAGCGAATCGCGGAAGACTTGCGCCTGGCCCCGGGGCAGTCCGCCCTGCCCCTCGCGTTCCTGTTCCAGGCGCAGGAGCCCGCCCACGACGTAGCCGGCCAGATAGGGATTGGTGTTGAAGAACTCATAGTAGCGCCGGCAGAACAGACGGTCCCGTTCGGCGTCGCGCGGCCGGTCGCTCAGCCAGGGCATGAGACTCACCAGAAGGCCGAGGTTCTGCATCCGCTGGTGGTTCCAGGAAGCCTGCAGCACGAGCAGCCGCAGGAAGACCCGCAACCGCAGGCGGCCCGGCAGGTGCGGAATCGCCGCACCCGCGGCCGGCGATCCCGGCCGGCTCACGCGACCACTCCGGCCAGCCAACCGCAGGCCAGGCCGCCGATGACCCACCGCCAGTGCCGAAGGGCTCCGTAACGTTCGGCCACGGCCCCCAGACCCAGCGCGCCGGCGAGCCAAGGTAGCCAGGCCATGGCCGCTCCCGCGACGGGCGGCAGCATCGCGTGCAGCGGCAGCCAAACGGTCGTCACGAGCAGAAGGGCCGCGCCCGCGAACAGCGTTCCGCGCAGGAAGCCCGCCGCCAGGCAGCGGCCATGGATCGCATCGACGCGACCAAGGCGCCCGTCGCGCAACGTCCGGTGCCCCTGCAGCATCCAGACCAGGTGCAGCCTGCGCTCCGCCTGCACCAGCGGATGACCCGCCAGGCTCAGCAACGCCGCACCCAGCACGAGCCATCCCGTGAGCGAGGCGTCGTGCGGGGCGATCGGCCACCCTGGTCGGCTTCCGCCAACGGCCGCCGCCCCGACCACGGCCACGGCGGCGCCGGAGACATCGCCGGTGATCGTTTGTCCGACCGGGAGGTTCATCGTCAGGGCCAATTGGAGCGGCAGCCCCACGGCCAGACCCAGGGCCGGATCGCCCGCGACCGCGCCGGCCAGCAGCGCCGCAGGCAGCGGCTGGCTGAGCCAGGTCTGGGCCGCGGCCGTCTCGTCGAGCGCCAGGCAGCCGGCAAGTGCAGCCAGCGAGCCGAACACGACCCAGTCGGTCCCGGCCAGGGCCGAGGACATGGCTTCCGCGATCACAGCCGGCTCTCCATCTCGGCCAGCTGCTGGGCACCGACCGCGTACTCGCGGCCGCCCGGGACCTGTTGCGCAGTCAGGGCCAGACCCGCCGCCAGCAGACGCGCGAGCGCCTCCAGGTCCCTCCGGTCCACGAAGACGAACGGGAGCATCTCCACCTTTCCCGCGCCGAAGTGCATGCCGCCCAGATTGACACCTGGTAGCGGTGCACCCAGATGCGCGAGATCACCCATCTCGGCCGCGGTCCCGGTCAGCACGATCGTCCGTTCGTGCGCCGCTTCCGGGGCGCGCAAGGCGGCGGCAGCCCTCGCCACCGATACGACCGAGACGGCGATGGCTGGCGGCACCGAACTGGCGTAGACGCGACTTTGCCAGGGGTCCGCGGCGATCTCGTTGCTGGCCAGCACGATGCGGTCCGGGCGCAGGCGTTCGCTCCAGCCGACGGTGACCTGGCCGTGGATGAGGCGATCGTCGACGCGCGCAAGCACGACGGGCATCAACGCCCCCCGACGCGCGTGATCGCCTCGCGTCCCTTGCGCACGAGTCGACCCACCAGTTCCTCGAACCCGTCGCCTTCGCGCCAGGTCAGGAAGCCGAGCAGCATCGCCAGGTTCACGCCGCTGAGGATGGCGCGCCCGGGGTCGTGGCCGCAGGCCAGCTGGGCGGCGGTGGCGCAGCTGCCTCCGTAGTCGTCGACGAAGACGATGCCGCCGGTCGCCCCGGCCGCGTCACCCTCGGCCAACCAGTCGGCGATGGCAGCCCGCAGGTCGGCCAGCGACTTGCCACTGTTGCTCAGCGCCGCCAGGCCCTCGACCGGGCCCAGGATGAGGCCCGTGACGCGCACCAGTTCGGCGCCGATGTTCCCGTGCGTGATGACCAGGGCGCGGATCATCCCGTTGTCCTTCCCGTCGACCGCGTCATTCGCGGTCCTGATCGAGGTAATCGCGCAGCCGCGTGCTGGAGCGCATCGATTGGAGGATGCGTTCGTTCAGCACCTGCGCCGCGTCGTAGCCGTAGACCTTGAGCATGAAATTGAGCGCGATGACCTCGCTGATCACGGTGATGTTCTTGCCCGGGAACAGCGGCACGACCACCTGCGGGATGCGCACGCCGATGATCTCGGTCGACCGGTCCTCCAGCCCCATGCGCTCGTAGTCGGCGGCGTCGTCCCACTCCTGGAGCTGCACCTCCAGCTCCACACGCTTCTGCAACCGGATGGCGCGGATGCCGAAGATCGACTGCACATCGATGACGCCGACACCGCGGATCTCCAGGTGGTGCCGCAGGACCTCGCGGTGGCCGCCGATCAGGACGTCCTCGGCGTTGCGCCGGATCTCGACGATGTCGTCGGCAACCAGGCGGTGGCCGCGCTCGATCAGGTCGAGCGCGCATTCGCTCTTGCCGATGCCGCTGCGGCCGGTGAACAGCAGGCCGACGCCGTAGACGTCCACGAGCGTGCCATGCACCTCCGTGCGCGGGGCGAAGCGGCGCTCGAGTTGGTGTGCCAGCTCGGTCATGAACTCCACCGCCGGGAGGGTCGTCCGCACCAGCGGAAAGCCCCGCTCACGGGCCAACGCCAGCACGCCCAGAGGCACCTCCTGCGTCATGGCGATGAAGATGACCGGCGGATCCAGCGCCAACACGCGCGCGACGGCGACCATCTGCGCCGCGACATCCAGCGTGGCCAGGTAGGCGGTCTCCGACTCGCCGAAGACCTGGATCCGCGAGGGCAGGAAATTCTCGGCGAAACCCATGAGGGCCATGCCGGGCCGGTGGGCGTCCGGCGCCAGCACCGGCACCGGGTGTTTCGGCAGATCGACGAGAGGCTCGAGGGCCAACACCTCGCGCAGGTCGTGGACGAGCCCCTGCACGGTCACCTGGGACACGGGTGCCCTCCCGGTCGGTGGGCGCGGGCGGGGCCGCCGGCCCCGCCCCCGCTATGGTTGTCGCCGACCGGACTCACTCTCCGGCTGCTTCCATGTGACCCAGCGCCCCGTCGCCCCGCCGGTAGATCACGGCGAGTTGCAGCGTGTCGGTGTTGCGGAACACGAAGAAGGGCAACGTGCCGGCCGTGAAACGTACCTTGGCCTGCTCGACGTCGAGGTCCGGAAGGAGCAGACCCTCCACCTCGCCTTCGGACTCGCCGCCGAGGACGGCACCACCATCGGCCAGGGCCCGGCCCAGGCCGCCATCCTCGCCCTTCTGGCGGTCGACCATGCGCTCCTTGAACTTCGTGAGTTGCTTCCGCAGGCTCTCGAAGACCGCGTCGGCCGCGTACTCGGGTTCCTGACCCTCGCCGTCGGCCCGGAATTCGTGGTTCTTCAGGTGCAGGACGCCTTCGGCGACGAAACGGCCTGCCTCGCGGTCGATGTTGACCTTGAAGGACTGCACCGGTCGGGGAACGAACTTCTCCAGTTTCTCGAGCGCCGCCTCGATGCGCTCCCTCTGGTCATCCCCAAGGGTGAAATGCCGGGACTTGATCTCCATCTGCATGGCGTCCTCCTGAGGGTCCGGCGAACTTCTCCGCGCTGCGGCCTGGGCCCCGCCGGGACCCCGACCCGTCCGGATTCTAGAACTGCTTGCGCATGCGCGCACTCAAAATCCCCATCTGTTCCCGGTACTTGGCCACCGTCCGCCGGGCAATTTTCAGGCCGCTCTCCTGGAGCAGGTCCACGATCTTCTTGTCCGAAAGCGGCCGCGCCGTGTTTTCCCCGTCGATGATCTCCCGGATCATGATCTTGACCGCCTTGGCCGACACGTCCTCGCCGCTGTCGGAATCCAGGCCGGCGCTGAAGAAGAACTTCAGCGGGAAGACGCCGCGCGGGGTCTGGACGTACTTCTGCCGGGTGACGCGCGAGACGGTCGATTCGTGCATCCCGATCGTGGTGGCCACCTGGTTGAGCGTCAGCGGCCGCAGGGCGATGGCGCCCTTCTCGAAGAACTCGCGTTGCTCGCCCACGATGGCTTCCATGACCTTGATCATGGTCCGCCGGCGCTGTTCGATGGTCTTGATGACCCACTCCGCGTGGCGCTTACGCTCGTCGATGAACTTGACCGCGTCCTCGCTGGTCTGGACCGTCCCCTCGTAGGCCTGGCTGACCCGCAGCCGGGGGATGTTGGCGTCGTTGAGATAGACGGCGTATTCCTGCCCGTCCTCGTCCACCTTGACCACCTCGAGGTCCGGCACCACGGCGCGCGCACCTTCGGTGTTGAGCGACAGGCCGGGACGCGGGTCCAACTCGCCGATGCGCGCGGCGATCTCCTGGACCTCCTGGACCGTCAGCTTCAGCTCGCGGGCGATTTCGTTGAGTTTGCGGCCCTTCAGCGCCTCAAAATGGTGCTTGACCACGACGGCCTCGTCGGATTCAGCCAGGCCCCGGGCCTCCAGCTGCAGCAGCAAGCACTCCTGCAGGTCGCGTGCCGCGACCCCCGGCGGATCGAAGCCCTGGATCACCCGCAGAACCGCCTCGACCGCGGCCTCGGACACGTCGAAATAGGCCGCGATCTCGGCCACCGGGCAGCCCAGCAATCCGTCCTCGTTGAGGCTGCCGACGATGTACTCGCCGATCGCGCGTTCCAGTCCCTCGGGCACGGCCAGGTGCAGCTGGTCGGTCAGGTCCTCCTGGCCGCTGGGAACGTACTTCTGCGGGCGCTCGAGCTCATCCTCCTCGTCCCAGCCCTGGTCCAGTGACACCGACTTGAAGCCGTCGTCGAAGGTGTCGCCCCAGTCCTTCCGCTCGTCCGGGCTAGAGTCGATGCCGTCACCATCGCCCTCGTCTTCCCAGCCGGCCGCGTCGTCGGGCCCGCTGGCGGCGTCGTCGCGCACCGAATCGGCATCGAGATCGCCGTCGCCGCCCTCGTCCGCGGACTCCGGAGCGTCGGCGTCCTCGTCCGGTTCGATCTCCTCGAGCAGCGGATTGCCCTGCAGCTCGGCGCGCAGAATCTGCTCGAGCTCGAGCGTGGGAACCTGCAGGAGCTTGAGCGCCTGCTGCAGGCGCTGCGTCATGACCAGGTTCTGGCGCAGGTGCATGCCCTGCATGAGTCCGAGCTTCGGTGCCATCGCGCGTCGTCCTCCCGCAGCCCAGGCCGGGCTGCCGGCCCCGGCTAGAGCCGGAACTTCTCGCCCAGATAGATCTCCCGGGCCTTCGGTGAAGATACGATCTCGGCGGCGGTACCCGCCAGTTCGATGCGCCCCTCGAACAGGATGTAGGCGCGGTCTGTGATGGTCAGCGTCTCGCGAACGTTGTGGTCGGTGATCAGCACGCCGAGACCCTGGTCGCGCAGCGTCGAGACGACGTGCTGCAGGTCGGCGACGGCGATCGGGTCGATGCCGGCGAACGGCTCGTCCAGGAGCATGAACTTCGGTTCGCTGACGAGGGCACGGGCGATCTCCACGCGGCGCCGCTCGCCACCGGACAACTCGTAGCCCCGGCTGCGGCGGATGTGGGTGACGCCCATCATCTCGAGCAGCATGTCCAGCCGCCGTCGGCGCTCGGCCGCCGACAGCCGGCGCGCCTGCAGGATCGCCATCACGTTCTGTTCGACGGTCAAGCGCCTGAAGATCGACGATTCCTGGGGCAGGTAGCCGATGCCGAGCCGCGCCCGCTTGTACATGGGCAAGCGCGACAGGTCGCGGCCGTCGAGCAGGACCCGCCCGCGATCGGGCGTGATGAAGCCCACGATCATGTAGAACGACGTCGTCTTGCCGGCGCCGTTGGGTCCGAGCAGCCCCACCACTTCGCCCTGGTTGAGTTCCAGCGCGACGTCATCGACGACCGCACGGCCGCGGTAGACCTTGCGCAGTCCCTCGGCGCGGAGCACCGAGTCGCGTTCGCCCGGGACCGGGCTCATGGCTGCCCGTCCGTGGTTGCCGGCTGGTCGGTCACCACCGCGGCCACCTCGCGCTTGATCTCCACGTGGGCCAGGTCCGGCGTGGCGTCGAGGCCGTAGCCGGTCAACACGTCCGTCCCGTGCGTGTAACGGTTGAAAACCTCGTTGCTGATGCGGCCGGTGACGTTGTCGAACACCAGATCCTCCGTCTGTAGGCGACGCCCATCGGTGGTGACCACATCGACCGCCCCCCAGACGTGGACGGCCCGCGTGCGGGGATTGACGCGCCCGCTGTCCGCGTCCAGGGTCGAGAAGTGCGCACCTTCGCGGTGGAAGTCCATGTGCACATCGGTCAGTTCAAGATCCTCGCGGCCGGCGAACCTCAGCATGCGGTCGCTGGTCAGCACCCACTGCCGGACACCGGCCGCCGATTCGGTCAACCGGTAGTCGAGAAGCTCCTGCCGCGGGCGCGGTCCGTTCTCAGCCGGTGCCGACGGCGGCGCCGCGGCCGGGGACGGGGTCCCACCGTCGCCGCAGGCGGCCAGGCCGTGCACCAGGGATGCCAGCGCCGCAGCGACTGCCGCTGCGCGCGGCACCTTCCGGGCTCCAGCCGACAGGCTCATCGCATCCCGCTTCCGTCAGGCGCCGGGCTCGAATCCCAACGCCGGTGGTACCAGACCCACTCCGCCGGGTTCCGGCGCACGCACGCCTCCAGCCGGGCGTTGGCCATCATCAGGCACAGATCCACCTGCTGTTCGGCCGGCACGTCCGGCCGCGGGCGCCACACCTCGCCATGCGTCACGACGTGGCCCCCGTCGGGGCGCCGCGCGATCGTCGCCACCACGACCGGCGTCCGCAGGCGGACGGCCAGCCGCGCCGGCCCGGCCGGCGTGGGTGCCGGTATCCCGAAGAATGGCACCGGCCGGCTGTCGACGTCCGTGTTCTGGTCCACCAACGCGGCGACGACGCCTCCACCCCGCAGGCAGCGCAGCAAAGGCCCGACGCCGGCCGTCCGGGGCACAGGCACCAGACCGGATGCCCGGCGCCGCCGGGCCAGCCACCCATCCACTGCCGGGTTCCTGACCACCCCGGTGGCCACATGCAGCCGCGGCAGGTCCGCCTTCGCCAGTTCGCCGGCCAGCCAGGCACCGAACAGCTCCCAGCAGCCAAGGTGCCCGGACATCACCAGAAGCCCACGACCGGCAGCCACCTCGTCCCGCACCACGGCCAGCAGCGGCCGACCGTCGGGCCCCGGTTCATCACGCACGAACAAGGGATCCGCCAGCAGGCGAGGCGCCGCCAGCGCGTCGTAGAGATTCCTGCCGGCCGCCACCGCGGCCTCCCCGAGCAGGCGACGCCGCTCGCCGGCATCGCGTTCCGGGAACGCGAGCGCCAGGTTCCGCTGCGCCAGGCGTCGCTCCTTCCCACGCAGGCGCAATCCCATCCGCGCGATCGCCACGCCCGCCGCCCGCCCGCGGCCGGCCGGCATCCGGGTCGCGACCGCCGCCACCAGCAGCGCAGCCAGCCACCAGGCGCGGCGCCTTGCCCGCCGCCACAGGGGCGGCCGCCCGCCGCTGCCGCCGGACCCGGCCACGTGACCGCCGACACGCGGCCCCGTGGTGCCCTCGCCGACAGGAAAAGCCCGATCGGGGGGTGACGTCAAGCATGAAATGTGCCAAGCCGGTAAAATAATGTCAAAAAACATGTTACGCCAACGGAGCTCGGTGGCCGAGTGTCACCCGGCGGAGGCAACGGCTCCTCACAGCAGACCGGCCCGGAGAATGTCGTGGATGTGCAAGAGCCCGACAGGACGGCCCTGCTCATCGGCGACAATCAGCAGCGTGACCGCCCCACCCTCGCGCCGCTCCATCAGGCGCAGGGCGCTGATCGCCAGTTCCTGCGGCTGGATCGTGGTCGGTCGCGGATTCATCGCGGCGGTAATCGGGAGGTCGAGGGCCTGTTCGCGGTCCAGCAGGACACGCTTGATGTCGCCGTCGACACAGAGCCCCACCAATCGCCCCTCGTCGTCGACGACACAGGCGCCGCCCAGCCGCTTGCCGACGATTTCCGGCAGCGACTGCCGCAGGGTCAGGCGGTCAGAGACGACCGGCAGTTCGTCTCCGGTGTGCATCAGTTCGCCCGCGGTCAGCAGCAGGCTGCGCCCGAGCGCGCCGCTCGGATGGAAGAGCGCGAAGTCCTCCGCGGCGAATCCGCGCAGGCGGATGAGCGCCACCGCCAGCGCGTCGCCCATCGCCATCGCGGCCACGGACGAGGTCGTCGGCGTCAGGTTGAGGGGGCAGGCCTCGCGCTCGATCGGCGTGTGCAGGACGACGTCGGCCGCGCGCGCGGCATCGCTGGCGGGGTCCGCCGTGATGACGATGGTGCGCATGCCGAACGTCCGGCAGAACGACAGGAGCGCGGTGACTTCCGGGTTGGCGCCGCTGCGCGAGATCGCGACCAGGACCTCGCTGCCGCTGACGATGCCCAGATCGCCGTGCGCGGCCTCGACCGGATGGATGAACTGGCTGGGCGTGCCGGTGCTCGTGAGCGTGGCAGCCAGCTTGCGCGCGACGAAGCCGCTCTTGCCCAGGCCGGTAACCATCACCCGCCCGCGCGAGTTCAGCAGGACGCGCACCGCGGCGGCGAACGAGGCATCCAGCGCGCCGGCCAGGCCGATCAGCGCCGCGGCCTCCTGGGTCACGGCTTCGCGGCCGAGCGCAACCAGGTCGTCATCGCTCCACGCCCCGCAGCCGGGTGCTTCGACGCCAGGTTCGCTCCGGTCCGGGCTGTCCGCGCTCATGCCGGTTCCTTGTCGCGGCCGTGGTCGGACGAGAGCTCGGCGCGCGTCGGCTGCCAGGCCTTGTCGCGCAGCCGGTCCAGCGCCAGTCCGTAGAGACCGGAGCTCTTGAGCACCAGATCGGCAACCTCGCGCACGGCACCCTCGCCGCCGCGCGCCTGCGTGACGTACAGGCAGGCATGGCGCACCTCCTGCGGCGCGCAGGGCACGGCCACCGGCAGGCCCACCTGGTGCAGGGCCGGCAGGTCGATGACGTCGTCACCGATATAGCAGGTGTCGGCCGCCTCACAGCCGGTCTCGGCCAGGATCTCGCCGAGGGCGTCGACCTTGTCGAAGCGCCCCAGCTTGATCGCGTGGAAGCGCAGTTCGGTGCAGCGGCGCGCGACGATGTCGCTGTTGCGGCCGGTGAGCACGGCCAGCTTGACCCCCGCCGCGCGCGCCATCACCAGCCCCAGGCCGTCCCGGCTGTGGAACGACTTCAGGGTCTCCCCCTCCGGACCATAGAACATGTGGCCGGAGGTCAGCACGCCGTCCGCGTCCAACACCAGCAGCCTGACCCGCGCGAAGCGGTCGGCAAGGTCGTTGCCCGCACGCACGACCGCCTCCTGCCGGTAGTCCTCGTCGCTGGACGGCGGCCACGGGAAGTCGCGCGGCACGAAGGACGCCTGTGGCATCAGGTCTCGCTTTCGAGGATGAGTTCGCGGACGCGCGCCAGCTGCCGCAACAGCGGCCCCGCGGCAGCCAGTGGCAGCTGGCTGGCCGCATCGCTGAGCGCGCGGGCAGGTTCGGGGTGGACTTCCAGGAAGACCGCGTCGGCTCCCGCGGCGACGCCGCAACGCGCCAGCAGCGGGATCATCTCCGGCTGGCCCCCGGTGGTCAGGCCGGTGCTGCCTGGCGACTGCACCGCATGCGTGGCATCCATCACCACCGGGTGGCCCAGGCCGCGCATGATCGCGATGCCGCGGAAGTCGACGACCAGGTCGCGGTAGCCGAAGAACGAGCCACGCTCGGTCAGAAGCACGCCCGCGCCGCCCGCGGCCAGGACCTTGCCGGCGGCATGGCCCAGGTCGCCGGGCGCCAGGAACTGCCCCTTCTTCACGTTCACCAGGCGGCCGGTGGCGCCCGCGGCCTCCAGCAGCGAGGTCTGCCGGCAGAGGAAGGCAGGGATCTGCAGCACCTCGGCCACCGCGCCCGCCGCCGCTGCCTCGTCCACCTGGTGAACGTCTGTCAGCACCGGCACGCCGATCTCACGGCCGATCCGTTCCAGCAGGGCCAGCCCCGCCTGCACCCCGGGGCCGCGATAGCTGCCGCCGCTGGTGCGGTTGTCCTTTGCGTAGGAGGCCTTGAAGCAGTAGCCCAGGCCCAGCTCGCGGCAGGTCTGCGCCATGTGCGCGGCCACGCGGAGCATCTCGTCCGGATCCTCGAGCACGCAGGGCCCGGCAATGACGAACAGGGGCTGCCCCCGGCCGACGCGGCGGTCGCCGATGGTCACCGGCTCGGCAAGGCGGGAGGCAGGTCTGGTCAAGGCGGTTCCTTTCGGCGCTCAGCCGGCGGCGCGACCGGTAGCCCGCGCGACCGCGCCGTCGCGGTGGGCGATGGCCGCCCCCACCAGGGCGCGGAACAGCGGGTGCGGCCGCCGGGGCCGGGACTTCAGTTCGGGATGGAACTGCGCGGCGATGAAGAACGGGTGCGTCGGCAGCTCCATGATCTCCACGAGCCGACCGTCAGGCGACAACCCGGAGAACACGACTCCGGCACGCGTGAACGCCTCGCGGTAGTCGTTGTTCACCTCGTAGCGGTGGCGGTGCCGCTCGGAGACTTCCGGTCGCCCGTAGCATTGCCAAGCCAACGTGCCGTTCTCGACGCGGCACGGGTAGGCGCCCAGCCGCATCGTGCCGCCGAGGTTGACGATCCCCTTCTGCTTGTCCATCAGGTGGATCACCGGATGCGGCGTATCCGGGTCGAATTCCGCGCTGCCCGCGCGCTCGAGCCCGAGGACATCGCGTGCGATCTCGATCATCGCGCACTGCAGACCCAGGCAGATGCCCAGGAACGGGATGCCGTTCTCGCGCGCATAGCGGATCGCGCGGACCTTGCCGGGGATCCCGCGGTCTCCGAAGCCGCCCGGCACCAGCACGCCGTGGCAGCCGGCGAAGACCTCGCGCAGGCGCGCGTCACCGACCTCCTCGCCTTCCAGCGATTCGGAGTCGATCCAGATCTGGTCGACACCCGCGCGGTTGGGGATGCCGGCGTGGATGAACGCCTCACTGATGCTCTTGTAAGCGTCCTTCAGCTCGACGTACTTGCCCACGATCGCGATGCGGACACGGTCAGGCGGATCGAGGATCAGCGCGACCATCCGGCGCCATTCGGTCAGGTCTGGCTCGGGCGTGTCAAGGCCCAGACGACGGCACAGACGACGGTCGAACTCCTGCTCGTGCATCGTCAACGGCACCTCGTAGATGCTGGCGACGTCACGCCCGTCGATCACGTTGGCCACCGGCAGGTTGCAGAACAGCGCGATCTTCCGCCGTGCCTCGTCGCCGATCGGCTGGCAGGTCCGGCACATCAGGAAGTCGGGCTGGATGCCGATGCTGCGCAGCTCGCGCACCGAGTGCTGCGTGGGCTTGGTCTTGATCTCACCGGCGGCTGCGATGTAGGGCACCAGTGTTAGGTGCAACGAGGCGGAATCCTCCGGCTCGTTCTCCAGTCGGAACTGCCGGATGGCTTCCAGGAAGGGCAGGCTCTCGATATCGCCGACGGTGCCACCGATCTCGGTGATGACCACGTCGACCGTCGGGTCGCTCTGGGCCGGCAACATGATGCGCCGCTTGATCTCGTCGGTGACGTGCGGGATCACCTGCACCGTCCGGCCGAGGTATTCGCCCTTGCGCTCGCGGGCCAGGATCGTCTCGTAGACGCGGCCGCTGGTCAGGTTGTGGATCTGCGCCAGGTCGGTGTCCGTGAAGCGCTCGTAGTGGCCGAGGTCGAGGTCGCACTCGGCGCCGTCGTCCAGCACGAACACCTCGCCGTGCTGGAACGGGCTCATCGTGCCCGGGTCGACGTTCAGGTAGGGGTCGAACTTCTGCAGGACGACCTTCAGGCCGCGGGCCTTCAGGAGGTTGCCCAACGAGGCGCAGGCGATCCCCTTGCCGAGCGCCGACACGACGCCGCCGGTGACGAACACGTACTTCGCCATGCTGCTCCCTGTTCCGCCGCGCGGCGGCGTCCATGCCGCGGCCCTCGCCGCATCCCGAATCCCGTCCGACGTCCTCGGCGACCGCGGCGCTCAGCGGCCGGTCGGCCAGGCTGCGCGCACGCGCTCCAGGTCGGCCGGCGTATCCACGCCCACGGGGCCGGCCGCGACCTCGACCACGCCGATGCGTAGCCCGTTCTCCAGCGCCCGCAGCTGCTCGAGCCCCTCCACCTGCTCGAGCGGCGTCGGCGGCAGGGCGGCGAACCGTAGCAGCGCCGATCGGCGGTACGCGTAGATGCCCACGTGCCGCAGCGCCGCTTCGTGTCCTTGCGCCTGCCTGCCGGGGAACATACCGGGAATCGGCGCCCGCGAAAAGTACAAAGCCCCGCCGTCGCGCGCGGTGACCACCTTGACGACGTTCGGGTCGCGCCAGGCGGCTTCGTCGGCGAACGGGTGGCCGCAGGTCCCGATGTCCCAGGCCGGCTCAGCCTGCATGAACGCGATCAGCGCGTCCACGTCGCCCGGAGGCAGCAGCGGTTCGTCCCCCTGCAGGTTGACCACCAGTCCGGCCGCGTGCCGGGCCGCGACCTCCGCGATGCGGTCGGTGCCGGTCGGGTGGACGGCCGTCAGCTCGCAATCGTATCCGGCGGCGGCGACCACGTCGCGTATCCGTTCATCATCGGTGGCGACGACCACGCGATCGGCGCGCCGCACCCCCTGCGCGTTCTCGGCCACGCGCACGATCAGCGGGCGGCCGTGGATATCGGCCAGGGCCTTGCCCGGAAAGCGGCTCGAGCCGAAGCGCGCGGGAATGACCACCAGCACGCCGCCGGTGGCGGCATCGCCTGGTCCAACAGCGAAGCCCACCCCGTGCGGGGTGGGCTCGGGATGCCTGCCGGGGTGCATCATCTACAGCGGAAGGATGTTGACCCGCTTCTTGGTCCCGCGGAAGTCCTGGAACTCCACGGTCCCGTCCACGAGCGCGAACAACGTGTCGTCGCCACCCTTGCCCACATGCTTGCCCGGATGGATCCGGGTTCCGCGCTGGCGGACCAGGATGGTCCCGGCGCTCACGGTCTGCCCGCCGAAGCGCTTGACGCCGAGGTTCTTCGGGTTGGAGTCGCGCCCGTTCCGGGTCGATCCGCCTGCTTTCTTATGCGCCATGTCGCACCTGCTCCTGTCGGGTGGCCCCGGCGGCCGCCTGGCGGCCGCTGCGGGCGGGTTCGGCTCAACCGGTGATGCCGGTGATGCGGATCTGGGTGAACGGCTGGCGATGGCCGGTCTTGCGCCGGTAGTTCTTGCGGCGCCGCTTCTTGAAGATGACGATCTTCCGGCTCAGCCCGTGGGCGAGCACCTCGGCCTTGACCGCCGCTCCGGCCACGATCGGGTTGCCGACCTTGACCGACGCGCCGTCCGACACCATCAGGACCTCGTCGAAGCTCAACGTGGCCCCGACCTCGTCCGCCAGCAGCGGCACTTGCAGCGTCGTGTCCGGCGTGACCCGGAACTGCTGGCTCTTGATCTTGACAACAGCGTACATCGTGTTCCTACCCGTTGACGTTGCCGGTTCGCGTGCGGCCGCCCGGTCCGGGCTACCCTGTCGGAATCGGCCCCAGGAAAACAGCCCCAGCGGACAGCCCCACGGCAAGACAGCGCGGTGGGAAACGGCCCAGTGGGAAACCGCCCAGTGGGAAACAACTCACCGGTACCGGGGCATCGGCGCCGGGACCGAGGTCCGGCACGGGGCACGGGCACAAGTGGATTCCGGCACAACTGGCCGCGGTTGCAAACGCGCCCGGCCTTTGGCACAAGCGGGAATAATAGTGCCGCCCGGCCCCGGGCGTCAAGGCCGGCGTGGCGGAAATGCCGCCCCGCCATGGCCGGGCCCCGCGGGCGGCCTCGGGCCGCCGGACCACGCCCCGGACCTGCCGCCGCCGCGGCGGTTGACATCGGGCCCGGCGGCCTTAACCTGAGGCGATGTTGTCAACGTCAGCCGGGGCTCCGCCCCATCCCCCTCGCCACAGGAAGTCCGACCAGCATGAGTGATACCCCCGCCCCCAAAGCCATCGTCATCGGGTCCGGGCCGGCCGGCCTGACCGCCGCGATCTACCTGAGCCGCGCCAACGTGCCGAATCTGCTGTTCGAGGGGCACCAGCCGGGCGGCCAGCTGACCATCACGACCGAGGTCGAGAACTTTCCGGGTTTCCCCGACGGCATCACCGGGCCCGAGTTGATGGAGCGCCTGAAAGCCCAGGCCGCCCGGTTCGGCACCGTGATCCGCAGCGAATCCGTGACCGCGGTCGACCTTGCGAACGGACCGTACAGGGTGCGGACCGACAGCGGCGCGTACACCGCGCCGGTGGTGATCATCGCTTCGGGCAGCACGGCACGCTGGCTGCATCTGCCCGACGAGGAGAGCTTCCATGGCAAGGGCCTGAGCGCGTGCGCCACCTGCGACGGCTTCTTCTTCCGCGGCCAGGACGTGGCGGTGGTCGGCGGTGGCGACACCGCTCTGGAGGAGGCCACGTACCTGACGAACTTCGCAAGCAAGGTGACGCTCATCCACCGGCGCGGTGAATTGCGGGGCTCGAAGATCATGCAGGACCGCGCGCTGGCGAACCCGAAGATCGAGGTCGCCTGGAATGCGGTGCCCTCCCGCTACCTGGCCGACGGGAACGGAAACCTGCGCGGCCTGGTGCTGGCGGACACCACCGGCGGTCCCGAGCGCGAGTTGGCCGTCACCGGGTGCTTCATTGCCATCGGGCACACGCCCAACACGGCGTTCCTGGCCGGCCAGCTGCCGACCGACGAATCCGGGTACCTGGTGACCGTGCCCGGCACCACGGGGATGGGCAAGCCCGGCGTCTTCGCGTGCGGCGACGTCCAGGACCACGTCTACCGGCAGGCGATCACCTCGGCCGGCACGGGCTGCATGGCCGCCATCGAAGCCGAACGCTGGCTGGCCGCCCAGGGACATTGACCAGGGCAGCCGGCCCGTCACCGGTGGATTTCCTGCCCCTGCTGGCAGGGAACAGTTGATTTTTGCGCTATGGAATGATATCATGAATCGACGAAAGCCCTTAGGCACGTGGATTCATGATGTTTCTCAAGTTGTCCGGGCGGCTATGGGCCGACGGGCGCTGTCATGCCGGCCGCCGGGGATCGGCCGGGTCCGGGCAGGAGGCCCACCTCGGGAGGCTCTCGAATTGGTGTTCAAATCGTTGATCGTCGCGGCCGCTCTCCTGGCTGCGGGGCCTGCGTCCGCCCTGGTGGACCTGCAGGGCGTGTGCGACCAGGCGACCGGGCAGTTCAGCTTCACGGTGGTCGTGGTCAACGACCTCGTGAGCGGGAGTACGGACGGCTACCAGATCGTGCTGGAGCAGACGCTGGCCGGATCCTGCGACAAGCCGTCGCTGGCCAACCTGCCGCCTCTGGCCCTCCCGGCGTGGCAGGAGGAAGCAATCTACGAGGTCGAACTGGGCGCTCCCTGGCCCGAGCGCACCTGGCTGTATCGCGCCGCGCTGCTGCACCCGGACGGCGAACTCGAACTGCTCGGCCCGTTCGGCGACGTGACGCCCATCGTCTCGCTGGCCTGGGGCCGCGCACCGGCCGTGCGCGGGGTGCTGGAGGCGGACGCCAGTGGGACGCGCTTCCATATCGTGCCCTGCGAGCAGGACTGCGACCAGTGGCTGTGCTACCAGGACCTGGACCTCAGCCGCATCCACCCTTCGCAATACGAACCCCACATCCGCAGCGGCGAGGCCGTGGACGTGTACGGGGACCTGCTGGCCTACGTGCCCGCCGGCGGCGCCTGCCTCTACGTCTCGGAAGTGGAACCGTCGCGCGGTGATCCCTGCGCCGCAGTGCCGGTCGAAGCCACCAGCTGGGGCGCGCTGAAGTCCGCCTACCGCTAGCCTGGACGCGTCAGCCCGGCCTGGGCGGATCTCCCCGCTCAGTTGCCGGGCTTGTCGCGGATGAGCTGCAGGAACTCCGCGCGGGTCTTCGGGCTCTTCTTGAAGCAGCCCAACATCTCGCTGGTCACCGCGTAGGAATTCTGCTTCTGCACGCCGCGCGTCATCATGCACAGGTGTTGCGCCCGCAGCACGACCGCCACACCCAGCGGCTCGAGGTTCTCCATCAGGCACTGCGCGATCTGCGCGGTCATCCGCTCCTGCACCTGCAGACGCCGAGCGTAGGCTTCGACGACACGGGCCATCTTTGACAGTCCGACGATGCGGCCCTTCGGGATGTACGCAACGTACGCCTTGCCGAAGAACGGCAGCAGGTGGTGCTCGCAGGTGCTGTAGAAGTCGATACCACCGACGACGACCATCTCCTTGCTCTCGGCCTCGAACAGCGCGGCCCGCACCATCGCGCCGGGGTCCTGGGCGTAGCCGGCGGTGGTCTCGGCCCAGGCGCGCGCCACACGCGCCGGCGTCCGCTGGAGCCCTTCGCGCTCGGGGTCCTCGCCCAGGTTGACCAGAAGTTGGCGGATGATCTCTTCCATGCGGATGTCCCGTCCTTTCGCGCCTTGCCTTGCAGGTCGCACGCATTCCCCGCGGTTCAGCACAATGTGCGAACCCGGGCGACTGCAGCCAAATCGGCCCGCCGCCGCAAGATCGGCCGAACCGGCGAGGCCGTCAAGACAACCGGCAGGCGGGCACGAAGGCTGCAGGTAGAGCCCGGCGAACACACCTTCGGGTGTCACAGTGCAAGGGGCCGTCGAACGCATCCGCAGGCCCGTCGGACGTTCCCCCCGTCCGGCGGGCGGAGTTCCGGCGGCCCCTTGACATTCCCATCGCACGACCGCGCCCCGCGCCTGCTGCACCCGCCCCGCGCAAGTCGTTGATAACGCTAATCATTGTCATAGTTTTGCGCTTGCACCGGCCGACGCAGGCGGTAACTTTGCCGCCACATCCGCCGGCGCCACGGTCCCGGACCGCGGCCCCCGCCCGAATGCCCATCGTGCCAAGGCGCTTTTCCGCAAGGAGCTTGCCGTGGGGAACAAGATCGTGCGCGCCGTGGAACTGGCGCCCCGCACCCGGCTGTTCGAGATCGAGGCCCCGCACATCGCGCAGCGCGGCCAGGCGGGACAGTTCGTCATCCTGCGCGTCAACGACCAGGGTGAGCGCATCCCGCTGACGCTGGCCAACCGCGACCCCGGCCAGGGGACGATCACGCTCGTCTTCCAGGAAGTCGGCAAGACGACCGAGATGCTCGGCCGCCTGCAGGTCGGGCAGGAGATCCACGACCTGGCCGGCCCGCTGGGCAAGGCGACGCACATCCCCACCGGCAAGACGGTCGTCTGCGTCGGCGGCGGCATCGGCAACGCCGTGGTCTGGCCGCAGGTGCAGGCGCTGAAGGAAGCGGGCAACCGCTGCCTCGCCATCCTGGGCGCGCGCACGAAGGAACTGCTGATCCTCGAGGACGAGATCCGCGCCCTGGCCGACGAGGTGATCATCACCACCGACGACGGCAGCTACGGCCGCAAGGGCATGGTCACGCACGCGCTGACCGACCTGATCGAGGGCGGCGAGAAGGTCGACGAGGTCATCACCATCGGGCCGGTGGTGATGATGAAATTCGTCTGCCGCGCCACGCAGCCGTTCGGCATCCCGACGCAGGCCTCGCTCAACCCGCTCATGGTCGACGGCACGGGCATGTGCGGCGCCTGCCGCGTGACCGTGGGCGGGCAGACGCGGTTCGCCTGTGTCGAGGGACCGGAGTTCGACGGCCACCAGGTCGATTTCGACGAGTTGATCACGCGCCTGGCCTACTACCAGCCCGAGGAGCGCGCCTCGCTGGACAGCTACCACCGGTGCCGCCTGGAAGCCGCGGCCGACCAGCTCCGCCACTAGGAGGAAGGACCGTCATGAGCGACGAGAGCCCGAAGCCCAGGAAGGTCCTGAACAAGGCCAAGAACAAGACGCCCATGCGTGAGCAGGAGGCGGCGGCGCGCATCTTCAACTTCGAGGAAGTGCCGCTCGGCTATAACGAGCAGGAAGCCACCCAGGAAGCGCTGCGCTGCATCGACTGCAAGGACAAGCCGTGCGTGGCGGGGTGCCCGGTCGGCATCGACATCCCGGCCTTCCTCAAGCTGGTCGGCGAGAAGAACTACGAGGACGCGCTGCGCAAGATCAAGGAGAAGAACTTCCTGCCGGCGATCTGCGGCCGCGTCTGCCCGCAGGAGGACCAGTGCGAGATGGTCTGCACGCTGAACCGCCCGGACAAGGGGCGCGAGGCGGGCGCCATCGGCCGCGTCGAGCGCTTCCTGGGCGACTACGCGATGGAGCACAACCTGAAGATCACGCCGACGGTGGCCGCGCCGACGGGCAAGACCGTCGCGATCATCGGCTCCGGGCCGGCCGGCCTGACCGCCGCGAGCGACCTCGCGCAGAAGGGCCACCGGGTCACGGTCTTCGAGGCGCTGCACAAGCCCGGCGGCGTGCTGTTCTACGGCATCCCCCAGTTCCGGCTGCCGAAGGAGATCCTGGTCCGCGAGATCGACGGCCTGAAGGACATGGGCGTCGAGTTCGTGATGAACTACCCCGTGGGCAAGGCCGAGCCGCTGGACAGCATCCGCGAGCGCTTCGACGCCGTGTTCATCGCCACCGGTGCCGGCCTGCCCTGGTTCCTGGGTATCCCCGGCGAGAACCTCAACGGCGTCTACAGCGCCAACGAGTTCCTGACGCGCGTGAACCTGATGGGCGGCTACAAATTCCCCGACAGCTCGGACACGCCGGTCAAGCGCATCAAGCGCATCGCCGTGATCGGCGCCGGCAACACGGCGATGGACTCGGCGCGCACGGCCAAGCGGCTGAAGCCCGAGGTCGTGTACCTGGTCTATCGCCGGTCGCGGCTGGAAATGCCGGCCCGCGTCGAGGAGATCCATCACGCCGAGCAGGAAGGCGTCGAGTTCAACCTGCTGCACTCGCCGCTGGAGATCGTCAACGACGGCAAGGGTGCCGTGGGCGCCATCCGCTGCCAGGAGATGGAACTGGGCGAGCCGGACGCCAGCGGGCGCCGCAAGCCCGTGCCCATCGAGGGCAAGGTGCGCGAGTTCGCGGTCGACACCGTGGTGATCGCCATCGGCCAGGGGCCCAACCCGCTGCTGACGGCGGACTGCCCCGAACTGGATCGTGACCCGAAGAAGGGCACGATCAAGATCAACGAGGTCATGCAGACCAGCTTCCCCAACGTGTTCGCCGGCGGCGACATCGTCACCGGCGGCGCCACGGTGATCCTGGCGATGGGCCAGGGGCGCGTGGCGGCCGACGCGATGCACCGCTACCTGATGACCGGCAACCCGCGCGACCCGTTCGCGACCGTCGGCGACAGCGGGGTGTGCCCGAACCTGCTCTAGGGGCGCTGCGCGTCCTTGCCGAAGCGACTCCGCCCGCGGTCCCATGGCCGCGGGCGGTTTCGCGAAGTCGACCGGGTGATCATCCGCCAGCGCGGCCACTCTCCGCGGTTCAGCCCGCGGGCGGCGTGGCGGGCCGCGTGGCGGGCGCGTCGCCATCGCCGGCCATCACGCGCGCCAGCGAGGCCAGCACCTCGGGATACAGCTCGCACTCGGCGGTGAACACGCGCGCGGCCAGGCTGCCCACGTCGTCGCTGGCCAGCACGGGCACGCGGCGCTGGCCCAGGATGCGCCCGGTGTCGTACTGCGCTTCGACCAGGTGCACGGTGCAGCCGCTCTCGGTGTCGCCGGACGCCAGCACGGCCTGGTGGACCTTGTCGCCGTAGTAGCCCTGCCCGCCGTACTTCGGCAGCAGCGCCGGGTGGATGTTGACGACCGGGCCCGCGAAGCCGGCCGGCGGCTGGTAGAGGCAGAGGTAGCCGGCCAGGACGATGAGCTGTGGTACGTGCGGCAGCAGGAAGGCGTTGATCGCGGCGTTGTGCGCCGCCGTGTCGGGGTAGTCGCGGCGGCGGAAGATGCCCAGCGGCAGGCCGGCCTCGCGCGCGACGTCCACGCCGCGCACGTCGGCGCGGCTCGAGACCACCGCGACGATCTGCAGCGGCAGCGTCCCCTGCTCGATGCGCTCGAGGAAGTTGTCCAGCGTGCGGCCGCTGCCCGAGAGAAGGACCGCGGCGCGGACGGCGCCCCCGGCCGTCACGGCCGCTCCCGGGCGACGAGAGGACGCCCGTGTGCCCGCAGGTCCTCACCCAGGCGCGCCAGCACGCGCCGGTGGGCGGCGAACGCCAGCGGGCCGGGCAATTCGTCCAGCGCGTAGAAGCCCGCTTCCTCGGCGTCATCGCCGGCTTCAAGGCTTCCGCCTGTCTCCCGCGCCACGTAGAAGACGACGACCACCGGCGTATCCGGCGGCAGCAGCCCCTGCTCCACGGCGTAGAGACCGGTCAGCTCGACCTCGAGCCCGGTCTCCTCCAGCGTCTCGCGCCGGGCCGTCGTCGCGGGCGCCTCGTCCCACTCCATGAAGCCCGACGGCAGCGACCACTGGCCTCGCTTCGGCTCGAAGCGACGCTTGACCAGGCAGACGCGGCCCTCGCGCAGCAGCACGATGCCCGCGGCGGGCGCCGGGTTCAGGTACTGCACCAGGCCGCAGGCGGGGCAGGCGGGCCGCTCGCTGCCGCCGTCCAGGCGCCGCCCCATCTCCGTGCGGCACTGCGGGCAGTAGCGGAACACGTGGCGATCGGCTGGCAACGGCAGGTCCCCCGGTTCCATGGTCACTCCTGTTCCTCGCCGGCGCGCCGGCGCCAGGGGCCAAGGCAGGCCAGCGGCAGCCAGACGGCCAGCAGCAGCGCGACGGGCGCGGCGCCCCAGCGCACGAAGCCGGTGCGCGCCTGGCCCGGCGCGATCTGTGCCGTGACGGTGCCGCGGACGCCCAGGTCCAGCCACGCCAGCAACCGACCATCGGCGTCGCAGATGAAGCTGATGCCGTTGTTCGCGCAGCGGATCACGGGCACGCCGCACTCGACGGCGCGCAGCCGGGCCAGCCACGCGTGCTGACGCGGGCCGGCCGTATAGCCGAACCAGCCGTCGTTGGTGATCACGGCCAGGCAGCGGCTGCCGCGGATCACGCTGCCCCGCGCCAGCGAGCCGAACACGGACTCGAAGCAGATCAGCCCGCTGAAGGGGAAGTGCCCCTGCGGCAGCTTCGCCACCAGGGCGCGCGGCGGCTCGCCGGGGTCCCACTCGGCCTGGCCGACGTTGAGCTGGCCCAGGAAGGGCAGCCAGCGCTGGAACGGCATCGTCTCGCCGATGGGCAGCAGGTGGTACTTGGCGTAGCGGTCGGTGATGATCCCCACCGGCGACAGCAGGCCCGAAGAATTGAACAGGCGCATCTTCCCGTCCGTGCGGCGCTCGCCGTCCGGGAAGCCTGCGTAGAGCCAGACGCCGGACTCCCGGACCACGCCGCGCAGCCAGTCGAGGCTTGGCCGGTCGAAACGGACGTAGCCGGGGACGGCCGTCTCGGCCCAAACGACCAGCTCGGCGCCGTCGGCGGCCGCGCGCTTCGTGAGCTCCGCGTACGGGATGCGTGTCGAATCGATGCGCGCCGGTTCCCACTTGTCGGCCAGGGCCACGTCCGCCTGCACGGCGGCCACGCGCACCGGGCGCTGCACCAGCGAATCGGCCTCCACCGTGAACGGCCCGGTGGTCGGGAAGGGCGGCGCTGCCGGCCGCACCGCGGCGCCGACCAGCAGCGCCGCCCAGACCAGGGCCGTGGCCAGGCCCAGCGGCCGCCTGGCCCTGCGGGCGGTGGGCACCACCCAGGCCACCGCGGCCGCCGCCAGGAAGGCGACGCCGCAGCCCAGGCCCAGCTCGCCCGCGCCGCGCACCAGGAGCATCACGGGCGTGCCCACCGCGCAGGCGCCCGTCAGGCACCAGGGGAATCCCATTTCGCCGGCCGACCGCGCGGCCTCCATCGCCGTCCACAGGGCGGGCATCGCCAGCAGCGCGGCCGTGCGGCCCCAGCGGCTCCGCACGCGGCCGCTGAGCCAGCCCCAGGCCAGGTAGAACACCGAGACGTAGAGGATCGTCAGGATCGCCTGGATGGGCACCAGCGCGCGCGTGGGGATGCTCTTGGCCGGATCCAGCAGGAACAGCCAGTAGAGCAGCGAGGCCTGGTGCGCCAGCGCGAAGGTCCAGGCCAGGCGGGCCGGGCGGGCCGCGTCCAGGACCAGGGCCATGAGCATCGCCAGGCCCGCCGGCACCAGCAGGCCGGTCCAGGCATGCGGCGGCAGCCCGCCCGTGACCAGCAGCCCCGCAAGCAGGGCCAGGCCCGTGGCGCGCGAGGGACGCCCGGGCACAAGGCTCCGGCGGGTCGGGACAGGGACGCGCATGCGGGGAACATAACCACGCGCGCGCGGCCCTGTCCAGCGGACGAGCGGACGGCTGCGCGCGATGTCAGCCGGGTTCGGCCGCGATGAGATCGACCATGCCATACCTCGCGATCTTCTTGTAGAGCCCCTGCCGCGACAGCCCCAGCCGACGGGCGGCCGCCGCCTTGCGGCCATCGCAGGCGGCGATCGCCTTGCGGATCAGGTAGCGTTCGAGCATTTCCGCGGCCTGGTCCAGCGCGCGCAGCGTGCCGAGGTCCGCCGCCTCGACCTGCTCTGCGTCGACGCCGCGGATCTCGGGCGACAGGTGGCTGGCCCGCAGCACCGGCTCGTCCGGAAAGAGCGCGGACAGGCGCTGCGCCTCGTTCTCCAGCTCGCGCACATTGCCCGGCCAGCGCCACCGCTGCAGCGCCGACAGCGCTTCCTCTGTGATGCGCGTCCGCTCGGTGTTGCACCCGCACTTCTTGAGGAAGTACGACAGCAGCGGTGCCACGTCCTCCGGCCGGTGGCGAAGCGGCGGGATGACGATGCTCACCACCTTCAGGCGATAGAAGAGGTCCAGGCGGAAGCGGCCCTCGCGGATCTCCGCGGGCAGATCCTTGTGTGTCGCCGCGACGAAGCGCAGGTCGACCGGCACGCTCTTGAGTTCGCCGATGCGGCGGACCTGGCGCTCCTGCATGACGCGCAGGAGCTTGATCTGGAGCGCGAGCGGCATGTCGCCGATCTCGTCCAGGAAGAACGTGCCGCCGCTCGCGGCGGCCAGCAGGCCCTTCTTCTCGGTAGCGGCCCCCGTGAAGGCGCCGGCGCGGTGGCCGAAGAGCTCGGACTCGAACAGGGTCTCCGGCAGGGCGGCGCAGTTCTGCCCAACGAAGGGCCCGGACGCCCGGTCGCTGCACAGGTGTAGCGCCCGCGCGATGATCTCCTTGCCGGTGCCGCTTTCCCCGTGCAGCAGGACGTTGACGCCGCTGCGGGCGATGCCCGCCAGCCGCTGCCCCAGGCGCAACATCTCCGCGCTGCAGCCGACGCAGCCCGGGATGCCCGCCACCGCGATGGGTCTGGGCAACGGGACCACGGGCCCGCCACCGTCGATCCGCAACAACGACGGCGCCCGGTAGGGGCGACGGGGCGGCCGCACGGCGTCCGCCTTGTTGCCGCCGGCAGGCCCGCGCGCCTTCGCGCGATCGTCCCCGCCGGTTTCCGGCGGCAGCGGGAACAGCGTCGGTTGGCCGAGCGTCTCGCCCGGCACCGGACCCTGCGGCTCGAGCGCCCCGAGCACTGGCAACAGCCGCGGCACCAGGCGCTGCCCCCACAGGAAGATGCCCTCGCGCCACGGTTCCTGCGCGTCCATCCACACCGCGAGGCAGCCGACGACGTGGTCGCCCTGCCGCAGCGGCTCGACCCACAGCGCCGTGTCGCGCGCGCGGTGGATCAGTTCCTCGCGATCCTCGGCCATCGCGCGCAGCAGGCTGCCCAGCGGCGGCCGCGCCGCCAGCCCGTCGCGGCGCGCCTGCCCCCAGTCCCAGGCCAGCAGCAGGCGCAACGGGGCGGCCGCCTCCCTGCCGTCGCGGCGCACGACCCACACGGCGGCGCCGCGGCCGCCGTGGGGAAAGGCGCGCAGTTCCTCGTCCCAGAATGTTGCTCGCTCCATCGCTCCTCCCGTCGGGTGGGGGTACGGCGGGCCGCAGGGCAGGAGTCGTGCCGGGGCACGCAACGGCGGGACGGCGGCGCGAAGACGCGGCGCCGCTGGAGCTTCGGCAGGGAAAGGGAATCGCCGGTGGTCAGGTGGTGTCCCGCCTGTGCCGACCGGGGTGCGCGGATGGACGCGCGCGCGGGACACGCGGCCCGCGCGGCGTCATCACCGGTTGGCGTCGGGGCCCGGTCAGGCGTCGCCTGACCAGGGCAGGGCGACCTTGCGCGGTCCCGGCCGCACCTCGCCGATGAGCACCGCGTCCAGGCCGGGCACGGTCCCGAGGTCGCAGTCCGGCGGGGTGACGACGACCATGCCGATGCCCATGTTGAAGACGCGGTACATCTCGGGCCCGGCCACGCCCCCGGTTTCGGCGATGAGCCGGAAGACGGGCAGCGGCTCCCACGCCGTCGGGTCCACGTGGACGCACAGGCCGTCCGGCACGACGCGCGGGATGTTGTCGGGGAAGCCGCCCCCGGTGATGTGCGCCAGCGCGCGCACGGCCGGCCGGCCGCAGGCCTCCCAGATCGCGCGCACGTGCGGCAGGTAGCTGCGGTGCACCGCGAGCAGGGCGTCGCCCACCGTGGCCCCGCCGAGGATCGCGGGCGTGTCGGCCACCGACAGCCCCCCCCGCTCCAGCAGCGCCTTGCGCGCCAGCGAGTAGCCGTTCGTGTGCAGCCCCGTGCTCGGCAGGCCCCAGACGCGGTCGCCGGCGCGCATCGCGCTGCCGTCGATCACGTGCTCGGGCAGCACGCGCCCGACGATGGTCCCGGCCAGGTCGAACTCGCCGTCGCGGTAGACACCCGGCATCTCGGCGGTCTCGCCGCCCAGCAGCGCGCAGCCGTTCTCGCGACAGGCCTGCGCGAAGCCGGCCAACACCTGCGGCAGCACGTTCTCGTCCAGCCTGGCGGTGGCAAAGTAGTCGAGAAAGAAGAGGGGCTCGGCACCCTGCACCAGGATGTCGTCGACGCAGTGGTTCACCAGATCCTGGCCCACGGTGTCGTAGCGGCCCGCCTGCACGGCAACCATCACCTTGGTGCCCACGCCGTCCACGCTGGCGACCAGCAACGGTTCGCCCGGCGCCGCCTGGAAGAGGCCGCCGAAGGCACCGATCTCGTTGCGGACGCGGGCGTCCCAGGTCGAGCGCACGTGCTCGCGGCTGCGGGCCAGTGCGCGCGTGGCGGCGTCGATGTCGACCCCACTGTCAGCGTACTTCATGGCGGTCCTTTCGCGGCGGGCCCGGGGCCGGCACGCACGCCCCGCCCCGGGACGCGAACGCCGGCGCGGGGATGATAGGATCCCGGCGCCGGCGGTTCAAGGCTGGGCACACAGCGGAGGATGCCGCGCGCCATGGTGGCGACGGCCGATCCGGTCAGTCCGCGGCTTCGGCTTCGCGCACCGCGAACAGGCCCAGCCGGCGGTTCAGCGCCGCGAGCACCGCATGCACGACGGCCTGCTGGCGGTTGTGCCGCAGTGCGCAGGCTCCCAGCAGCGTCTCGGTGCGCCGCGACTCGACCAGGTCGACGGCCGCGAGCACGGTCGCCTGCCCGCCGATGGTATCCAGACGGATCTCCCGCAGGTGCAGGACGACTGGCAGAGCGAGCAGCAGGCCCACCGCCTCGACAGTCGCGCGGGCGATGCAGTTCAAGTCGGCGTCCGCGTGACCTGCACTTTCGGCGACGCCGGCCGCTTCGCGGCCACCGGCGGCCAGGACCACCTCGGCGCGGACCGAGCGATCGGAACTCAGCAGGCTCACGCCCCGGCAGGTCGGGCGCGGGAAGGCATCCTCGGCCACCAGGACCGCCGGCACCGGGGCGGCGGGAGGTTCGGACGCCTCCGGCGCCATCGCCGGCTTCGGCGGCGCGACCGGTCGTGGTGCCTCCGCGTGCGGCGGCAGGAACGTGACGCCGGCGGCCACGACTGACGGTTCACGGTCGACGCCGTGCGCGACATGCGGGTCCGGGCGCGGACTCTCGACCACCTGCACGACGCCGATCTTCTTGTAGTAGACGTCCAGCTGCAGGCGCGCCTTCAGCAGGCTCTCGACGTCGCGCACGATGTGCCGCGGGTCGCGCTCTAGCCCCGCCACGACATGGATGCCGGCGATCTCGCCCTGGTCATCCAGGTCGATCTTGCACTGGAGCACACCCTTGATCTGGGTGATCCAGCGCTGGGCGTCGCTCACCCAGGCATCACGCTCGTTCGGCTCCCACTCCAATTCGGATGCTCCACGGGGCTGGGGTCCAGGCAGAGGACTTGTACGCTGGCATGTTACCACACCGCTATTCTTCGCACAACCGGCATTCGCATCTTACGATATGACAAGGCATGGCGGACGGCGACCACCCCGCGGCCCGGTTGGGCCGCGGGGGTGCAGCCCGCCCCATCAGGGGCACATCATGGTGCGCAGCGTGGCCAGGCGCCGGGCGTAGGCCGCATCGTCGGCCCGCAGCAGGCCCTCCACGCTGAAGCCCTCGGGGCAGAAGCTCGCGGTCACGGTGCCATCCAGCATCGCCTGCCGGAAAGCGGCGTCCGGAGCCTCGCGCCCAACGCCCGCCTGCGCCAGCGAGCCCATGAAGCCGCCCGCGAAGCAGTCCCCGGCGCCGGTCGGGTCGACGACGTCATCGAGGATCAGCGCCGGCACCGCCAGCACCGACTCGCGGCCGAACAGGAGCGCGCCGTGCTCGCCCTTCTTGACGATCACGCGGGCCGGGCCCATCGCCGCGATCGCCGCCGCCGCGCGCGCGAGGCTGCGCTCGCCCGTCAGCAGGCGCGCCTCGCCCTCGTTGACCAGCAGCACGTCGACGCGCCGCAGGATGGCCCGCAGCAGGTCGGGCGTCGTCTCGATCCAGAGGTTCATGGTGTCCAGCGCCACCAGCCGCGGCCCGCGCATCAGGTCCAGCACGCCGGCCTGCAGCGCCGGGTGGATGTTGGCCAGGAAGAGGTACTCCGAGTCGCGCCAGGCCGCGGGGATCTCCGGCCGGAAGTCGGCGAACACGCCCAACTCGGTGGCCAGCGTGTCGCGCTCGATCAGGTCCGCGTGGTAGCGTCCCGACCAGTGGAAACTGCGGCCCGGAACTCGGGCGATTCCCGCGATGTCCGCGTGACGCCCGATCAGGTCCAGATCCTCGGCCCGGAAATCGTCACCGACCACGCCCACGCAGCGCACCGGCCCGCGGCCACGCGCCGCCACGGCAAAGAAGCTGGCGCTGCCACCGAGCTGGCGCTCGCGCCGCTCGCGCGGGGTCTCGACGGTGTCGTAAGCAACCGATCCCACCACCACGATCGACATCTCAATCCCTCTTTTCCATCTTGTCCGGCGCCTCGACGCCGACCAGGTCCAGCAACGTACGGATCACGTGACGCGTCACCAGGCTGAGCTGCAGCTGCGCACGCCGCCGCTCCTGGGGCTGCTCCAGCATCCGTCTGCACTTCGTGTAGAACTCGTTGTAGAGCGCGGCGATCTCGTCGGCGTAGACCGCCAGGCGATGCGGCTCACGCGCCCACGCGGCCGAGACGATGATGCGCGGCAGCCGGATCAGTTCGGCCATCAGGGCCCACTCCGCCTCGTGTTCGAGGTGGGCCAGCGTCTCGGCATCGGGCTCGCCGACGTCGATACCGCGTGCCGCTGCCTCGCTGAGCAGCGAGCAGATGCGCGCGTGCGCGTACTTCACCTTCAGCACCGGGTTCTTCTCGGTCTGATCCTTCGCCAGGTCCAGGTCGAAATCGAGGTGGCTGTTCGGTTTGCGCGTCAGGAAGATGTACTTCGTGACGTCGGCGCCCACCTCGTCGATGAGCGCATCCATCGTCACGAAGGACCCCGCCCGCTTGGACATCTTAATGGGTTGGCCACCCTCCAGGAACGTCACGTGCTGGAGAATCTGCACCTCCAGCCACCCTTCCTCGATGCCGAGTGACGTCACGGCGCCCTGCATCCGGCTGATGTAGCCGTGGTGGTCCGGGCCCCAGAAGTCGATCGCGTGCTCGAAGCCGCGCTGGAACTTGTGGTAGTGGTAGGCGATGTCAGCCAGGAAGTAGGTCGGTCGGCCGTCGGCGCGCACCAGCACGCGGTCCTTCTCGTCGTCGTGCGTCGTGGATTTGAACCAGACGGCACCGTCCTCCTCGTAGACCGCCTCGAGTTTGCGGAGGCGCTCGAGTGCGCGTTCGAGGCGCTTGGTCTCGTGCAGCTCGGACTCGAAGTACCAGGTGTCGAAGCGCAGGCCGAACCTGCGGCAGGTCTCGCGCTGCCAGCCGAGGATCTTCATCAGCGCGTACTTCGAGAAGCAGCGGACCGAATCCTCCTCCGGCAGCTGGCGCCAGTCGTCGGCGCAACCGGCCGGTGCGGTGACGCGCTGGAAGCTCTCGTCATTGAAGGCCGCCGCGGCGGCGCGGATGGCCGACTCGTCCTGCTGCATCAGTTCGGCCGCCATGAGCTCCAGGTACTGGCCGTGATAGCCCTCGTCGGGGAACTCGACGGGTTCGCCCAGCAGCTGCAGGTAGCGGGCACGCAGCGACTGCCCCAGCAGTTCGACCTGGCGACCGGCGTCGTTGACATAGTACTCGGCATGGGCGTCGTAGCCGACGGCTTCCAGGAGCCGCACCATCGTCATGCCGAAGGCCCCGGCGCGCGCCGAAACCACGTTGAGCGGACCGGTCGGGTTGGCGCTGATGAACTCCACGTTGATGCGTTTGCCGCCGGCGGTGCGGATCTTCGCCAGGGCCCCGGCGGGGTTCCAGACGTCCAGGAGGAGGTCCACCTGGTGCCGCCGCGCGATGCGGAAGTTGATGAAGCCGGGACCGGCGATCTCGACCGACTCGATGATCTCGCGCGGGAACTTCACGTCGGCGGCGATCTCGCCCGCCAGTTCGCGAGGCTTGCGGCCCAGCCGCTTGCCAAGCACCAGCGCCAGGTTTGTGCTCAGGTCGCCGTGGCTGCGGTCGCGGGGCTTCTCGAGCTCGACCTGGACGTCCTCCTCGAACACGCCGTACTTCTCGAGCACGACCAGAAGGCCTTTCCTCAGGACATCCTCAAGCATGATTCCCCGTCTCCCGGCCGCCGCCTCCGGCCGCGGCATTTGTGAAAGTCAGGTCCGGATGGCGCGCCGCGACCTCCGCGGCGGCGAACCACTCCGGGGCCAGATCCAGTCTGGGTGCATCGCCCCACAGCCGCTCAAGCTGGAAATACTCGCGCGTGCGCTGATGGAAGACGTGCACCACCACGTCGAAGAAATCCAGCAGTACCCAGCGCCCCTCGTTCAGGCCCTCGATCGAGTGGGCGTGGTGGCCGGTTGCCGCCAGCCTGTCGTGCGTGTGGCGGGCGGCAGCCTGCACCTGCGTGTCGGCACCGCCCGAGGCGATGACGAAGAAGTCGCAGACGTCGGAATTGCCGCGCAGATCCAGCACGATGACGTCCTCAAGCTTCTTTTCGAGCAGATGCCAGGCGCACCGTTCGGCCAGTGCGAAACCCGGGGAGTCATCGGGCAGGTGCCGCTCGGAAGCGGCCTCGCGCCCGCGGGCGCCTTGGTTCTCGGTCTGCATGCTACCGCCTAGTTGAGCCGGTTGATGACGTACTCGACGGCCACGGCCAACAGGTCCTTCTGTGGGCCGGAGGCCACCGGTCCGAGCGCTTCCTTGGCTGCCTCGCCGTACCGCCGCGCCGTCGCGAAGGCGTAGTCGACGCCGCCATGTTCGGTGACGAACGCGCGGACCTCGGGCCAGCAGGCAGCCCTCTCCTCGCGCCCGCGGCGGCCGGCCAGTTCATCCAGGCGTGCCCTGGCTGCCGGCGGCGCCTGCCGACACGCCGCGATCAGGGGCAGCGTGATCCGGCCTTCTTCCCAATCCTGGCCGGTCGGCTTGCCCAGGCGTCTTTCGTCGCCGAGGTAGTCGAAGACATCGTCGGTGATCTGGAAAACGCGACCGGTGTGCGCCCCGAAGTCGCCGAATGCCGCCTCGCAGCCGCTCAGTCGCCGGTTGAAAGAGACCCCGATTCGGCAAGCGTTCTCGATCAACGATGCCGTCTTCTGGTGGATGATCTGCAGGTAGCGATCCTCGCTGATCGCCATGTCGTAACGGTGCTCGAGTTGCAGCATCTCGGCCTCGCTCATCAGCACCGTCGTTCGAGCCAGCAGTTCGACTGCATGATGCAGCCCGGCTGCGCAGAGATTGTGCAGCGCCGTCGAATAGAGGTAGTCGCCCATGATGAGCGCGGCGCTCGGACCGTACTTCACGTTGACGGCAGGCAGGCCGCGCCGCGTCATCGCCTCATCGATGAAGTCGTCGTGCACGAGCGTGGCGGTGTGCACCAGTTCCACGCTGGCCGCCGCGGTGATGGCCGCCGGCGCGAAGCCGTCGTCATCCTGGGCCGCCAGCAGCAGGAGCGTGGGGCGGAACTTCTTGCTCTTGCCCTGCAGGATGTGCGCGCAGATGTCGCGGGTCAGCGGGCTGTCACCGGTGGTGATCCGCTGGAACTCGCGATCGACCGCCGCCAGGGCGGGCCCGATCTTCCGCTGGAGCGTGGCCAGTTTGATGCGTTCGCGGTCGACCAGTCCCATGCCTTCCCACTCTCGGTTGCGCGCACCGGGCCGTCGCGGCCGCAGCGTCTGGAGTATTCCCGAATCCGGGACGATGTCAATCCCCTTCGGCCGCCGCGGCGGCGGCACGGGCGCGGTCGCGGCGCCCCACCAGCACGAAGGCGATCACGACCGATCCCATATAGAGCACCAGCATCGGCACCAGCATCATCATCTGGCTGATGATGTCCGGCGGCGTGAACACCGCCGCGAGGATCGAGATGATGACGATCGCGTAGCGCCACGTCCGCAGGAGCAGCCGCGGGCTGACGATCCCCGCCAGGCACAGCGCGATCACCAGCATCGGGAGTTCGAACACCAGCCCGAAGCCCAGGCACAGGCGGAACACGAACGCCAGGTACTGGCTGATCCCGATCAACGGCTTCAGGGACTCGGTCCCGAACCCCATCAGGAACCGCACCACGTTCGGCGCCACCACGAAGAACGCGAACGCGATCCCCGTGTAGAACAGCAGCACCGTCCAGGCCAGGACCGGCGTCACCAAGCGTCGCTCCCGGCGGTGCAGGCCCGGCAGGACGAACCCGTAGACCCGGAACAGGACGAACGGCGCCACCACGAACAGGCCGGCCACGAACGACACGCGCAGCCGCGCCATGAACGCGTCGTTCGGCGCCGTGAAGTACACGCCGTGCTCGCGGACCGGGCTGATGATCAGGTCCACCAGGTCGCCCGACCAGGCCCAGCACAGGATCGCGGCGGCCAGCGCCGCCAGCAGGCACTGGATCAGCACCGTGCGGAGCTCCGCGAGGTGGTCCAGCAGGCCCATGCGGCCCGGTTCCGGTGGCGGCTGGGGCGCCGACGGGGGCGCGGCCGGTGTCGCACGGTGCCCTGGCGGTGGTGGTGGCGGCGGCCCGGCGGCCGCGGCCTCTTCACGGCCGGGTGGCGGCGGCAGGTCCCCGAACCCCACCTGGTCCCTCGGCCCCGGCGGCAGTCCGCTGCCGGACGCCTCCGTCGTGCCGCCGGCCGTGCCGGCCGGATCCGCCTCGGGGTCGCGCGAGGCGGTCACAGCGCCCCCGGCGGCACGCGCATGGCGCTGAGCAGCGCAAAGAACTCGTCGACGCTCTGGAAGCTCCGGTAGACGGAGGCGAAGCGGACGTAGGCCACCTCGTCGACGTGCCGCAGCTGCTCGAGGACACAGCTGCCGATGACCTCGCTGGGCACCTCGCGCCGCCCGGCGACCGCCAGGTCGTGCTCGACCCGGTCGACGATGATCTCGATCTCCTCCAGCGACACCGGCCTCTTCTCGCAGGCCTTGGTCACGCCGACGATGACCTTGGACCGGTTGTACGTCACGCGCTCGCCGCTGCGCTTGACCACCAGCATGGGACGCGTCTCGACCGCCTCGTAGGTGGTGTAGCGCTCGCCGCAGGCGGTGCACTCGCGCCGCCGCCGCACACCGCGCCCTTCGCGCACGGCGCGGCTGTCGATCACCTTGTCCTCGTCACTGGCGCAACGCGGGCACTTCATCGGCAGCCTTCCGCCCTCAGGCCAGGTCCGGATACAACGGGAACGCGCGACACAGCTCGCCGCTGCGCCCCTTCAGGCGGGCCAGCGCCGCCTCGTCGCCGCGGGCCTGCACGGCCTCGTCCATGATCGCGGCGATCTCCGCCATCTGCCCCGGCCCCATGCCGCGGGTTGTCAGCGCGGGTGTGCCCAGGCGCACCCCGCTGGTCACGAAGGGGCTCTGCTGGTCGAACGGCACGGTGTTCTTGTTCGCCGTGATGCCGACGTGCTCGAGCAGCTCCTCCATCTCCTTGCCGGTCAGGCCCTTGTTGGTCACGTTGACCAGCAGCAGGTGGTTGTCGGTGCCCCCGCTGACCAGGCGGAACCCGCGGGCGGCCAGCGCCTCACCCAGTGCCTTGGCGTTGGCCACCATGCGGTGCGCGTAGTCCTTGAACCCGTCCTGCATCGCCTCGTGGAAGCAGACGGCCTTGGCGGCGATGACATGCATCAGGGGGCCGCCCTGGATGCCGGGAAAGTTCAGCTTGTTGATGGCCGCGAAGTGCTCCTGCCGGCAGAGCACCAAGCCTCCGCGCGGCCCCCGCAGGGTCTTGTGCGTGGTCGAGGTGACCACGTCGCAGTGGGGCACCGGGCTCGGGTGCACACCGCCGGCAACCAGGCCCGCGATGTGGGCCATGTCGAACAGCAGGATCGCGCCGACCTCGTCGGCGATGCTGCGCAGCGCCGCGAAATCCCACGTGCGCGGGTACGCGCTGGCGCCGCCGATCAGCAGGCGCGGCTGCTCGCGCCTGGCCTGCTCGCGGAGGCGGTCGTAATCGATGGTCTCGGTCTCCCGGTCCACCTCGTAGTGCACGGCCTGGAAGAGCAGGCCGGAGAAGTTCACCGGATGCCCGTGCGTCAGGTGCCCGCCGTGCGAGAGCGACAGGCCCAGCAGCTTGTCGCCCGGCTTGAGGAAGGCCAGGTAGGCCGTCAGGTTGGCCGTGGAGCCGCTGTGCGGCTGCACGTTGGCCCGGTCGGCGCCGAACAGGGCGCAGGCCCGGTCGCGGGCCAGCGATTCCACGACGTCGACGTGGACGCAGCCGCCGTAGTAGCGCTTTCCGGGGTAGCCCTCCGCGTACTTGTTCGTCAGCGTCGAGCCCATGGCGGCCATCACCGCCGGGCTGGTGAAGTTCTCGCTCGCGATCATCTCGAGCTGGTCGCGCTGGCGCGCCAGTTCGGACTCCAGGACGCCCGCCACCTGCGGATCGACCTTGCGCACCACGTCGTACATCGCGTCACTCCCCAGTCCGAGGGCTGTTCTCGTACCCCGTGATCATCCCGACCCGCCCGGCATGCCGTCCGCCCTCGAAGCGCCCGGCCAGGAACGCCTCGGCCACGGGCCAGGCGGCCTCGGGCGCCAGGGCGTCGCCGCTCAGGCACAGCACGTTGGCATCGTTGTGGCGGCGCGTCCCGTCCGCCTGCGCCGCCGTGAAGCAGAGCGCCGCCCGCACGCCGCGCACCTTGTTGGCGGCGATGCTCACGCCGATGCCCGAACCGCAGATCAGCACGCCCGCATCGGCCCGGCCAGCGGCCACCCGCGTGGCCACGGCCAGGGCCGGTTCCGGATAGTCGATCGGGGCGCCCGCCGGCCCGCCGCAGTCCTCCACCTGGTGCCCGGCGGCCTGCAGGCGCTCCTTCAGGAGTGCGCGGTGGGCCAGGCCCCTGTGATCCGAGCCGATGGCGATCTTCATTCCGGACAGTCCTTTCCGGCGCTCGCCTCAGCGAACACATCATGCCAGGCAAGCAACCACCTGTCGATGAGCGCGGCCACCGCGCCATACCGCTCCGGCGGCTGCTGCCAGGGGTCCGGCACCTCGAGTCCGCCCGCGGCGGCGGCGTCGGTCGCCGTCCGCCCCGTCCGCCAGTCGAACCCCGGCAGCCCCAGCAGACCGACCCGCCCGGGCCAGGCCGGGCTCAGCCGCGCGCGCAGCAGCGCGACATGGGCCCGGGTCATCCCGATCACCCACACCGCGCCCGCCAGCGACGCGGCGTCCAGGGGGGTGGCGCGGTGCCCGCCCAGGTCGAGCCCGCGCCCGGTCGCCACCGCGCACGCTTCAGGAGAGGCCGGCTGTCCGGCCACCGCGTCCGTACCGGCGGAGGCGAAGATCAGGGGCAGGTCAGCGTACCGGGCCCGGGCCAGGACCTCGGCCAACGGGCTGCGGCAGGAGTTGCCCGTGCACACGAAGACGATCCGCCTGGGCATGACCGGCCTTTCGCGCCCGCACCGCGGGGCCTTCAAAGGTAGAAGTCGCGGCGGCTAGCGTCAAGAAACGGCAGGACCTGGCGGCGGCAGGGGCAGCGGCCCCGCCCTCAGGATACGCGGGCTGTCGCCCGTGAGATCAACCAGGGCGCTCGGCTGGCCGACGCCCTGGTCGTACCCCGGATCGCCCTCCCACCAGCCCGCCAGGCCGTGCCCGAAGGCGGCCACGGCGTCCGCCAGGATCGTCAGCGGCGGTTCTCCGCTGGGGTTCGCGCTGGTGGAGGCCAGGGGGCCGCCGGCCAGGCCGATCAGGCGGCGCAGATCCTCGCGGCCCGGCACACGGACAGCGACCGTCCCCGGTTGCGGGTCCACCAGGGCAGGCTCCAGCCCGGCCCGGGCCGGCAACAGGAACGTAAAGGGCCCCGGCCAGGCGGCGGCACAGAGGGCTGCCTGGGCGACGCTCAGGGGCCGGCACAGGGACCGGGCCTGGGCCAGAGATTCGGCCAGCACGAGCAGGGGCTTGCCCTGGGGCCTGCCCTTGAGGTCGGCGATCCGGGCCAGCGCCGCCGGGAAGTCCGCGCGCGCGTGAAGGCCGCACACCGTGTCGGTGGCCAGCAGCAGCACCGAGCCGGCGCGAAGCGCCGCGGCCGCGGCCGCGTCCCCGAGCCGCGGCGCGCTCACCTGCCGCCGGCGGCCAGCTCGCGCCGGTAGTCCTCGACCGCGGCCGCCACGCGTGCATCGGCCACACCGATGATGCGCGCGGCCAGGCAGGCGGCGTTCCGCGCGCCGGCGCTGCCGATCGCCACGGTCGCCACCGGCACGCCGGGCGGCATCTGCACGATCGACAGCAGCGCGTCGACGCCGGCCAGGGGCCCGGACGCCACCGGCACGCCGATGACGGGCCGACCGGTCAGCGAAGCCACAACACCCGGCAGGTGGGCAGCCATGCCGGCTGCCGCGACGAAGACCTGGGTCCCCCCGCGTTCGGCCGCGCGCACCAGTTCGTGCAGACGCTCGGGCTGCCGATGCGCCGAGGCCACGGCGGTCCCGTGCGTCAGGCCGAAGCGCTCGAGCAGCGCGGGCATCTTCTCGACCACCGGCAGGTCGCTCTCGCTGCCCAGCAGCACGAGCACCTGCGGCGCCGGATCGGTGGCGTTCCACAGGGCGGTCATGTCAGTCCTTTCGCGCGGCGATGTCGCGCCGATAGGTGAGACCCTCGAAATGCACACCGCCGAGCAGGTCGTACGCCTGGCGGCGCGCGCCCTCGAGGTCGTCGGCGAGCCCGACCGCTCCCAGCACCCGCCCACCGGCCGAGACCAGGCCGCCTTCGGCCTGACGCGTGCCGGCCTGGATGATCCAGGCCCCGCCGCGATCGTTCGGCAGCTCGATTGCGCGGCCGCTGAGGCAGCGCCCGGGGTAGCCATCGGCCGCCCCCACGACGACCACGCAGTGGCGGCGCCACTCCGAAAGGCCGGCCCCCGCCCACTCGGCCGGGTCGCCGTCGCCGGCGGGGAAGTGCTCGAGGTAGGCGCCCAGTTCCCCCGCGGCCGTCGCCGCGCACAGTTCGAGGAGGTCCCCGCGCAGCAGCGGCAGCACCACCTGCGTCTCCGGATCCCCGAAGCGGCAGTTGAACTCCAGCACCTGCGGGCCGGTGGCCGTCAACATCAGGCCGGCGTAGAGCACGCCGCGGTACGGGATGTCACGGCGGCGCAACTCGGCCAGCACCGGCAGCACGACGCGCGCGTCGATCTCCGCGTGAAGCTCGGCCGGCAGCGTGACCGGCGCGAACGCGCCCATCCCGCCGGTATTCGGGCCCGTGTCTCCTTCGCCGATCCGCTTGTGGTCGCGGCTGGGCGCCAGCAGGCAGTAGTCCTGCCCGTCGGTGACGATCAGCACCGACAGCTCCGGACCGCGGACGCATTCCTCGAGCAGGATGCGCAGCCCCGACGCGCCGAAGCGCTGCTCGTCCAGGCAGTCGCGCACGAAGGTCTCCGCTTCTTCGCGTGTCGCGCACACCGCCACACCCTTGCCCTGCGCGGCGCCGCAGGCCTTGACCACGACCGGCAGGTCCATCGTGTCGAGGTGCGACAGCGCCGAATCGGTCGTGCTGAACGCCTGGTAGCGCGGGGTCGGGACGCCCGCCGCGTGCAGCACCTCCTTGGCGAACTCCTTGTCGCCTTCCAGGCGCGCCCCCAGCGCGCCCGGCCCGAAGACGGGAATGCCGCCGTGGCGGAGGTGGTCCGCCAGCCCCGCGATGAGGGGCTCCTCCGGGCCGACGATGACCAGATCGATGCCCTGATCCTGGCAGTAGCGGACGATCGCGGCAGGGTCAGCGGGATCGAGCGTGACATTGCGCGCAAGCGCGGCCGTGCCGGGATTGCCCGGCGCGGCATGGATCACCGGGCGCTGCGGTGACCGCGCCAGTTGCCTGACGATGGCATGCTCGCGGCCGCCGCCGCCGATGACCAGGACGGAACCGGACATGGACTCGGCCTCCTCGGCTCTAACTTCAGGGCACGATGCGGGTCCCGCCGCGGCCGGCGAGCGCCGCGAGCAGCAGCTCGGGCGAGGTGATGATGACCTCGCGCCCGCCGCCACGCAGGAACGACAGCGCCGCCTCGATCTTCGGACCCATGCTGCCGGCAGGGAACTCACCCGCAGCCAGCATCCGCGCCGCGCGCTCGGCCGACAGCTCGTCCAGTTCCTCCTGGTCGGGCTGCCCGTAGCGCGCGCACACCTTCGCCACCTGGGTGATGATCACCAGCGTGTCGGCGCCGATCAGGCGCCCCAGCAGGTCGCTGGCGCGGTCCTTGTCGATGACCGCATCCACGCCCTCAAGGTCGCCGTCAGGGCGGCGCACCACCGGCACCCCGCCACCGCCGACCGCGATGGTGAACACGCCGCCCTGCACCAGTGTGCGAATGGCCTCCCACTCGATCACCTCGACCGGTTGCGGGCTGGCTACCACGCGCCGCCAGCCGCGGCCGGCGTCCTTGACCATCGCCCAGCCGTTTTCCAGGCGCAGGCGCTCGGCCTCGTCCTCGGTGTAGAACGGGCCGATGGGCTTGGTCGGCCTGGCCATCGCCGGGTCATCCGCATCCACCCGGACCTGCGTGACCACGGAGGCGACCGGCTGCACGATGCCGCGCCGCCTTAGCGCGTTCTGCAGCGCCTGCTGCAGCATGAAGCCGAGGCCGCCCTGGCTGTCGGCGCCGCAGACGAACATCGGCATCGGCGGGATGCCGTGGACGGCCATGCCGGCGTCGCCGCGCAGCACGATGTTCCCGACCACCGGACCGTTCCCGTGGGTCATGACGACCTGGTGGCCGTCGGCCGCCAGCTGCGCCACCAGGTCCATGGTCTGGCGCGTGATGGCCGACTGCTGCTCCCAGGTGCCTTCCTGGCCGACAGGGATGATGGCGTTGCCGCCGAAGGCAATGACGATGCGGCGCGGTGCGGTCACGGGGATCCTCCGCCAAGTGGGCGCTCCGGGGCGGACCCCAGTGCGCGAAAGCCCTTTGCACGGCCAAACCTAGGGGTGACGCGCAGGCAAGTCAACAGCAGCCGCGGCACAGCGGTGCCGGCGGCGGAGCGAGCTGGCACCGGGCCAACGACGGACTGTCAGGTGAGCGAATCGAGGTACTTGACGATCTCGGCGCCGATCTCGCGGCGGATGCCCGTGCGGTCGTTCGCGAGCCGCTTGAGGTCCACTTTCGACACGTATTTGACGTGGATGAACTTCCGCAGCGCCTTGGCCGGCACGTTCACCGGACTGCGCAGGCAGGCCAGCGGCACCGCCTTGTTGGCGAAACCCGTGTGCAATGCCCGGTTGCCGATCACGATCTCGATCACCTGCGGGTTGCGCGTCCGGTTGACCACCTCGGCCACCAGGCCCGGAATCGACGTCACCTTGGGGTCGCGCAGGAACTCCAGCAGCACGCTCGTGGACATGATGTTGTCCAGGACGAGCTTGCGCATCCGCAGGCGATCGAGCGCGTCCTTGGCGGACGCCTCGTCCGCGTCGACCGCTTCGCTCCCCTCGGCCACCGCGGGCTGGCTGTCGCCCAGCGCGGAGCGACCACCGTCGATCAACACCGGAAAGCCGTGCGGGAAGTACTCCAGGTCGTGTTCGAGATCGACCAGGACCAGCCCGGGGGCCAGTTGGATTCCGGACAGGCTGCCGCGGAGACCGCCGCGGAACGGATGGGGAGCGGCCAGGAGACGTTCGATGGCCGCGGCCAGCGCCCGCTCCACCGGCAACGCCACCTGACCGTTTCCGTGGTTGGCCTGCACGATCGCCGCGGCGGTGACCAGATCCAGGCCCGCGTCGCGCAGCCCTTCCTGGCAGAGTTGGTCGGCGAGCGAGACGAGCCGCAGCGTGCCGCCCGCCAGTTGCGGCAGGTCGAGGCTACCGTGCACGCGCGCAGCCACCAGCGCCGCCAGCGGTGCCAGTCCCGGTTCCGCTTCCAGACACGCGGCGCTGGCGACGTGATCGGACTGCGTCCAGAACGCGGCCAGCAGGCGCGCGCCCGTGGCGCCGCCGACGGCCGCCAACATCTGGAGCGCGGCCAAACGGTCGGTGCGACCCAGCCGGCCCCCGGTACCGTCCGCCAACAGGGATTCCAGCGACCGCGTCCAGGCGAACGGATCATCCGTGCGCTGGACGATCGCGCCGAGTTCGTCCAGCGCCTCGTCGGTGGGCGTCAGGACATCGAGGCTGAGATCGGACTGCAGCAGGGGGCTGGCGGAGACATACGTCAGCAAGGGCTCTTCCTCGGTTCGGGTCTGGCGGTCGGCGCGCGCGCTCCGTGGCACTGGCATCGGCAGGTTGCCGGGCGGGTTGAATCCCAGAAGGGCCGCTTGCACGACAACGCCCCGGAACCGGAGCGTGCGCGTTCCAGCGGCACGCCGCTACCAGGAAGCGCGTGCCTCAATCCAGGCTTCCCAGACCGCCTCTTCCATCCCCGACGTGGCAGCCACCGGCAACCGGCGCGCCACGGCCGCGCGCACGATGACGGCTCCCCACCGGCGGCCGGCGCCGGCCAACGTCTCGGCGCGCCACGCGCCCCAGTGCCTGGCCGTGACCAGTCCCGGCAACGGGACGACCGCACGCACGAGATCGACCTGTTCGCCCCACGCGGTCGTGGCGTCGAACCACGCTTCCCAGCCTCCGGGCCAACGCCGGACGCCGGTCACCGCCACGAGTTGCCGGTTGCCCTCCGTCCCGCTACCGGTGACCGTGAACGAGCGCCAATGCAGGGCGGCGCGCCGGCTGCCGTCGTCGTGCTCCACACCGGCGGCCAGGGACGTCCGGACCAGCGGCAGGCCGGTCGTTCCAGGCAGCCAAGGTTCCCGGGCAGACCATGCGAGGTCCGAGCGGGTTGTCCGCCGGCAGCGAAGGTGGACCGACAGGGCGCCGCCCGTCCGCCTTTCCCAGCCGGCCTCGAGCACGCCAGCCTGTCGGCGCTTCGGCGCCACTTGCGCCTCGGGACCGCTCGAACCCTGTGCCAGGATCTCCAGTGCGCCGGCCCCGCGATCGCGCCAGGCCACGCGCACTGCCCAGCCACGTCGCGCCTCGCCGGGCAGCACGGCGGCCGTCCCGCGGCCAACACCGTCGGCCAGGCCCGACAGCAGTTCCAGGCGCAGCCGCGGCGACGGACGCCAGGCAGCCCCGACCACCAGGGCCTGCGCGCGGCGACCATCGCCTGGCGCCAGCACGGCCGCTTCCCAATTGATCGCAAGCTGGTCCCGTTCGAGGCGTCCGGCGCCCCCGAGGAACGAGCCGGCCGAGTCGGTCCCCGCCGCCAGCGCCCAACGGGTATCGGCGACTGCGCGCTCCAGGCGCGCAATCCAGCGCGGTCCTCCTGCAGAAGGGCCCGACACGCCACCCAAACCGGCCAGGCGCCACGATCCGCAAGCGAGATCCACACCCGCCTGCAGGCCCCCAGCGCCGGCTCCCGAAGCGGTCCGCGCCGCCAGGCCCCCGCTGATCCCCCCGATGCCCTGGTCAGCCGACAGCGAGCCTCGCCGCCCCGGATCGCTCCCGGTCAAGCCGAAGCCGTGCCGCAGGGTGAGGTGCCCGGCCCACAAGCGCGCCGGACCCAGCTGGACGCTGCCGGCCCCGACCGGTTCGGGGGTCACGTCCGTCCGGACCCGCAAAGCGCCGCGGGCGCGCCAGCGACCGCTCTGGAAGTCCAGCCGAGCGTCGTGACGGGGGCCGGCCGGCGCCGCATTGCTGCGCCAGACCCACGCGAACCTCTCAGGTTCGCCGGCTGGCGCTGCCGACGGAACGGCCATCAAGGCCAGATCCCGCCACGGCAACGGCTGGTCGGCCAGGTCCAGCTCGCCGACCGCATCCTGCAGCTCCGGCGGCACTTCGCCGCTGACCAGGGAATCCGGTTCGGTCGGCGGGGGTTCCTGTGCGCCCGCGCCGGTCGCCGCGAGCACCCACATGAGCACTAACGGGACCCGGCCGCCCCAGGCACAGCGATAGCTAGAATTCCGCCCTGCCACGGTGAGGTTCACCATGGCGCGCCCCCGGGCGTGCCGACGCAGATCTCGGCCCGGTGGGTCAAGCCCAGTTCCGGATGCGCGAGGTGGCTTGTGCGCACCCGCACCCGCCCCCGTCGCCACACCAGCCCACCGCCGACAGCACCGCTCGCCCGGTCCGATCGCCAGGCAAGACCCAGACCTCCGCCAAGGCCCGCCATCGCCTCCCAGCCGAAGGCAGGGCTGCCGTCCTCGCCGACGTCCAGCGACAGCGACACGGCGCGCCCCGGGGCCGCCAGGGCCGCGCGCAGCCGCGTTTCGGGCTCCGCTCCGATCCAATTGTCGGCGGAACGGAACACGGGCCACTGCAGGGCCGCGATCCAGGTCCCGACGGCCGGGTGTGTGCCGCAGGCCATGACTTCGAGGTCGCAGGCCAACGCCTGGCCCGCCTCGCCCGCGCCGAGTCGCACGGTGCGCCGGGAAGCCCACAGGCCCACGCGCCAACGGTCGCCAAACGAACCGCGGGCCGTCAGCCGACTATCGCGCAGCGCATCGCCGCCCAGGATCTCCCAGCCGGCTTCGGCGGCCCACCGCCGGCCGGCCGCACCGATCGCCAGGAGGCGCACCGGCAGCTCGGGCAGCCCGTACAGCGTCGACTGGGCAGCGCGCAGCCATGGCCCGCCGGTGGCCGTCGGCGCCGTCGGCGCCGTCGGCGCGGGGCCCAGGAGGACGTCGTGCAGGGCCCCAGGCAGCAGCCAGGCGCTGTCGAGCCGGCGCAGGCCGGCCGCAACAGAGGGCACCGCCCAGGCCAGGTGGAGAACGGCCAGCAGGGCTCCCAGCGCACCGGCCCCGCGGCGTACCATTGCTGCGATCGCGCCACGGCGCCTCATCGCACGACCACCAGGCGACGGACCGGTGTCGCTTGGCCGCGGCCGCCGCCACGCCAGCGCAGGGCCACGATGTAGCCACCGGCTGCGACCGGCCGCGCCTGGTCATCCCGGAGGTCCCAGAATAGTGCCCTTGGTCCGGGCCCCAGCCCGTCGCCGCCGAGGTCACGCACGGGTCGGCCGTCGAGGTCGAACACCCCGAGGTCCCAGCCGCCGGCGCCGGTCGGTACCTCGAATCGCAGGTGCACGGTCGCCTGGCCCCCGGGCCGCGACACGAGCGGCGGGTCCACGGCCAGGCCATCGGCGCCAGTGGCACCGGCACCCGCAGGCGGATCGACGCTGTTGGGGCACCCAGGTGTCGATCCCGCCGCCGCGAGTGACTCGGCCCACGGCGCGACAGACGACGCACCTGGGCCCGGTGCCACGCGTTCGAGCGAGCGATCGCCGGTCAACGCTCGCCCGTCCTCGCCCAGATCGGCGTGGTCGAGGATCGTCCCGAGGGAGTCGGCTAGTAGCACCCGGTCGGCGCGGGTGCGGCCGTCCGGCGGCGCATTGTTGAGGGACGGCCACGGCGCCGCCGGCACGATCGTCGCCCCGCATCCGCTCGCGTCGGGCGGACCGGCGGCGTTGGCCGCGAGCCAGCCCGCGAGCGCCAGCGAATCCTGCGCAACGATCAGCCTCCGCCCGGCCGCCAGGTCCAGGGCCGGCAGCGCGACCCAGCCGCCGTCCTCGTCGCGGAGACGGTACGCGCCGGGTGTCGGCAGCGGATCGCCGACGGCTTCCAGTTCGATCCACTCGCCCTGGCCCGAACGTGGCGCGCCGAGTACCTCGCTCACGCGCAGTTCAGCCGCGCCGATCTGCAGGTGCCCAAGCCTGACGACGATCGTCTCGGGCAGGGCCGGCAGTTCGAGCCGGGCCTGCAGCGGCCACCGGCCCGCGGCCGCCGGCCGCAACAGCCACTCGACCCGCCGCTCCTGGCCGCTGGGGACGGCGTCCAACATGGCGCCGACGGTGTCGGGACCACAGGCGAGCCTCAGACGGGCGGTAGGCAGGTCCTCCACTCCGTCGTTGCGCAGCAGCGCGGCGACGGCGACGGGCCCACCCGGAGCGGACAGGCTTGGCGGTTCGACGCTGCTCTCGAGCGCGACCAGCGCCCGTGTCGCGAAGTTCGGGGCACCCGGCGAAGGAGCGGCGGCCACGAAGTCGGCGCGGTTGTCATCGGTGTCGCGTCCGTCCGGGCGTCGCGCAAGCGATCGCCCGACGGCTACGATAACCGGGCGTCCCTCCATCAGCAGGGTATCGGAGAGGGCGCCGTAGCCGACCAGGTCCAGAACCACGCCGTCGCCCACCAGGCGGATCGCATCGGGCCCGTTCTGCAGGGCCAGCGACACCTCGGCATCGGCGCGGGCGGCCCCGGCCCAGCCCCGATCCACGATCAGGAAGCGCGCGCCCGGCGCCAGTTGCGGGCCCAGCGAGCCCGTCCAGCGGACCTGCCACTGGGGTCCCTCGGCGCCGTTGGCGAACTCGAGCTTCAGGCCACTCAGATCGGCAGGCTCCGACGCGGTGTTGAGCAGCTCGACGAACTCGCGTCCCGCATCGGCGCCGTCCGGGTCGGGCAGGAACTCGTTGATGATCACCTGCGCCGCCACGGTCGAGGCGTTCAGCAGGCAGACGACGGCCAGCGGACCGATGGCGGTCCCGTGCATCGCGATCCGGCTTTCCGGGAGGAAGTCGGTTCAGTCGTTCACAGAAGGCCGTGTCGACGCCGCAGGAACCACTCGGAGCCCAGCAGCAGCGTCACGGCGGCGATCAGCGGCCAACCGGAGCGCAGATCGAGCCGTCGCCTCTGGCGATCCTCGACGCCGCGCCAATCGAGCCCCAGCAGTTCAGCCTCCAACTCGGCGAGGCTGCCCGATCGACCCAGGTCGCGGTAGGTGCCGCCGGCCCGGGCCGCCAGCTGCTGAAGCCGACTTCGATCCTGCCTGACCTGCGTGGTCTCGACCGAGATGTCACTGACCAGGAGCTCGGCCGCAGCTCCTGTCACCGACGGTTCACCCTTCGCCACCAGGCGGACCCCGTAGCGGCCCGGGGCCAATGCGGCGACCTCCACCGAGCTGTCGCCGGGCACCCCCGGGACGGCAGTCATCTCGAAGGTGCGCACGGCCGTCGTGTCGGCACCCGGACCGGCAGGGCGCAGTTCCAAGTGCGGCAGGCGGTCGGTCACCGGCTCGCCCCGCAGGTTGCGCCAACGCGCCGCGATGCGAACCGGCTGTCCTTCCTGCCAGGCGCCCGGCCGGGTGGCGAAGCCCAGCCCGCCGCTGCCGTCGCCGCCCGCCAACCAGACCAGCAAGTTGCGCAACGTGCGCCGCGCCGGCTGCTCGCGTCCAGCGCCAGGCCCGCCTGGCAACTCCCAGAAAGCCCACTCCCAGACATGACGCACCCCGAACCAGGCCACGCGCCCCTGCCCATGCGGCGCCACCACGAGCGCGGGAATCCCGTTCCCGCCACCGCCGGCGGTCGTGCCCGCCAGGAGCGTGGCCGCCGAGGGGCCGGGAACCACGCGAACGACTTCCCGCCACGGCGGCAGCGCCGCGAGCGCCATACCCGCCTGACCTGCCGCCACCCCATCCAGCACGGGATGGCGAGCCCCCTCTGCTGTCGGCGCGGCGAAGCGCGCGCCTGGCTCCCAGCGCCACGGCGTCGCGGCGACCGGCAGCAGGGCCATCAACGGCGCCGGCGGAGCGACTGCCACGGGACCGCCCGTCGGCCCGACCGACGAGGAGGGGAGAACGAGCAGCCCCAGGCCACCTTCGACCGCCTGCCCCAGCGACGTCCAATCGAGGCGCGCAACGATGCCCGTCCACCCTGTCAGTACGACGGCATCCCACTGCGCCCATTCCTCCGCGGCGCGAGGCGGTAGCCACGGTTTCAGGCTGTCCGCAAGGACTAGGCCATCGGCCGCGGGATAGGCCACCGTCAGCGCCAGACGGGGCTCGGCCGCGGCCGCCACTGCCAGGAAACGCACATCCCAGCCGGGCGTGCCCGCCACGACCAGCACCCGCAACCGATCCCGACGAACGTCCACCACGAGCGACGCGCTGTTGTTGCCGCGGAAACGTTCGTTGGCCAGCGGCGAGACTTCCAGGCGCAACGGCAGGAGTCCTTCGGAGCGCGGACGGAAGACGAGTCGACCGGGCAGGAGCGCGCCGTCGCCTCGCAGGGTATCGGCCGCCACGATGCCGTCCGGATCGCTCAGCGTGACCACCACGTCGCCATTGGAAACGGATGGCGACGGCTCCGCGACGGCGAACTCGACCGCCAGGTCCTGGCCGACATAGGTCGTCTCGGCATGACGGACGTCCACCAGCGCCCGGTCGACCAGTTCGTCGCCGGGGCCCACACCCAGGACTCTCAACGGCAGGGCCGCCGCCGCGTTGGCCAGAGCCGCGTCCTGTGCGTCCCGAACGGTCTCTCCGCCGTCACTCACGAGCACGACGGCCCGCACCGGACGGCCCGTCACCCGCTCGTGCAGGCGGCGGGACAGCGCGGTCAGGGAGGTGCCCTGCCGGGCCGGAGGAGACATCGAGCCGTCGCCCGGTCCGAGTTCCTGCAGCGGCTGCAGGCCATTGCCGCGCAGCCAGGTTCGCCGGACGCCGGGCTGGACAAGGGCAAAGACGGAATCGACGTGGGCGAGCGCCGCAAGCGCGACGTCCCAGCGGCCCGGCGCGCCGGACCCGGCGGCGTCGGCCGCCAGAGCCATGCTGGCAGAGTCTTCGACTACGAGCAGAAGTTCGGCCGGCTGCAGGCGAGGCCGCAGGCACGACGTCACCGGGCCGGCCGCGGCCACAACCAACAGCCCGAGCGCCGCCCCGCGCAGGACCACAAGCAGGCGTCGCAAACCTGGTCCCGGATCCGGGACCGTGCGTCGGTACATGATCGTCGTGAATACGACGGCCCCTGCCGCCAGGACCAGCAGCAGGGGCCACAACCAGGAGGGGACGGACCACTGGATAGCCATGGTCCGTCCGTCTCCCTACCGGTTCTTTTCGCGGACGACGACCTGCGCCGCCGCCAGACGTGCGATGGGCACGCGGAACGGAGAGCAACTCACGTAGTCAAGCCCCACCTTGTGGCAGAAGGCAACCGAACTCGGATCGCCGCCGTGCTCGCCGCAGATGCCCAGGTGCAGGTGCGGATTCGCGCGGCGGCCCTTGTCGACGGCCATCTCCACCAGCTGCCCCACGCCGCTCTGGTCCAGCTGCTGGAACGGATCCGCCGGCAGCACACCCATCTCGACGTAGGGTTTCAGGAACGGCGCCGAGTCGTCGCGGCTGCAGCCAAGCGTCATCTGCGTCAGGTCGTTCGTGCCGAAGCTGAAGAAGTCCGCCACTTCGGCCATCTCGTTGGCCAGCAGCGCCGCGCGCGGCACTTCGATCATCGTGCCCACCAGATAAGCCACCTGCACGCCCGCTTCGGCCAGGACGCGGTCGGCCACACGCACCGTCATGGCGCGCATGTCGGCCAGCTCGCGCTTCATGCCCACCAGTGGGATCATGATCTCCGGACGCACGTCGACGCCAGCCTTCCGCACCGCGACGGCGGCGGCCATGATCGCCTCGACCTGCATCTCGTAGATCTCAGGGAAGGTCATGCCCAGCCGGCAGCCGCGATGGCCGAGCATGGGGTTCATCTCATGGAGACTGTCGGTCTTCCTGCGGATCACATCGACGGTGACCTTCATCTCGTCGGCCATGACCTGCATCAGGTCCGCGGTCTGCGGCAGGAATTCGTGCAGGGGCGGATCCAGCAGGCGGATGGTGACCGGCAGGCCGTCCATCGCCCGGAAGATGCCTTCGAAATCGGCCTGCTGCATCGGCTTGATCTTGGCGAGCGCCGTCAGACGGGCTTCGCGCGTCTCGGCCAGGATCATCTCGCGCATCTTCTTGATGCGGTCCTCGCCGAAGAACATATGCTCCGTGCGGCACAGGCCGATCCCCTGCGCGCCGAACTCCCGGGCCCGCGCGGCGTCCTCGGGCGTGTCGGCGTTCGTGCGCACCTTCAGGCGGCGCGTCGCGTCGGCCCAGTCCATCACCGTCCGCAGGTTGGGATCGTCCAGCGCCGGGGGCACCAGGGCGGGCTTGCCCAGGATGAGCGAACCATTCGTGCCGTTGATGGTCACCCAGTCGCCTTCGCGGATCACCAGGCCACCGATGCGCGCTTCGTTCTTCGCGGCATCGACCTCCAGCTTCCCGCAGCCGGCCACGCACGGCTTGCCCATGCCACGAGCCACGACAGCAGCGTGGCTGGTCATGCCGCCGCGTGCCGTGAGGATGCCCTGCGCCACGTTCATGCCGGCGATGTCCTCGGGGCTGGTCTCCTTGCGCACCAGTAGCACGCGCTTGCCCGCGGCGGCCTGCGCCACGGCCGCCTCGGCACTGAACACGGCCTGGCCCTGCGCGGCGCCCGGCGAAGCGGGCAAGCCCGTGCCCAGCACTTCGCACTTCGCTTTGGGATCGATCTGATCGTGCAGCATCTGGTCCAGGTGCGCGGGCTCGACCAGCAGAAGCGCCTCCTCCTTGCCGACCAGGCCCTCGGCGACCAGTTCGGCGGCGATGCGGATGGCAGCCATGCCGGTGCGTTTGCCGTTGCGCGTCTGCAGCATCCACAGGCGCCCGTCCTGGATCGTGAATTCGATGTCCTGCATGTTCTTGTAGTGGGTCTCCAGGCGCGTCCGGATGGCGTCGAGTTGGGCGTAAGCCTTGGGCATGACCTCTTCCAGCGTCGGCAGTCCGCCTGCCTCGTTGCCTTCCGGCAGCTTCTTCCGTCCGGCGATGTTCAGCTGCTGCGGCGTGCGGATGCCGGCCACGACATCCTCACCCTGGGCGTTGACCAGGAACTCGCCGTAGAAGTGGTTTTCGCCCGTCGACGGGTCGCGGGTGAACGCCACGCCTGTGGCCGACGTCTCGCCGAGGTTGCCGAATACCATGGCCTGCACGTTCACGGCCGTGCCCCAGTCGCCGGGAATGCCGTGGATGCGCCGGTACTCGATCGCCCGCGCGGCGTTCCAACTCTCGAAGACTGCCAGGATACCGCCCCACAGCTGCTCGTACGGATCGGACGGGAACGGGCGACCGGCGTGCTTCTCGATGATCGCCTTGAAGGTGGCGATCAGGCCCTTGAGGTCGTCGACGCTCAGCTCGGTGTCCAGCTTGACGCCGCGCGCCGCCTTCAACGCGTCGATGGCGTCCTCGAAGTGCTCGCTGTGTACGCCCATCACCACGTCACCGTACATCTGCAGCAGGCGCCGGTAGCTGTCGTAGGCGAAGCGCGGCGCACCCGAGACCTTCGCCAGCCCCTCGACCGTCAGGTCGTTGAGGCCGAGGTTGAGCACCGTGTCCATCATGCCGGGCATCGACACGCGCGCGCCCGAGCGCACGGAGAACAGAAGGGGATCGGCGGCATCGGCGAACTTCTTGGCCATCACCTGTTCGACCCGGGCCAACGCCGACTTGACGTCCGCCTTCAGTTCCGCCGAGAGCTCGCGACTCTGCTGGTAGGCGGTGCACTGCTCGGTCGTGACCGTGAACCCCGGGGGCACCGGCACGCCGAGGCCCACCATCTCAGCCAGGTTGGCACCCTTGCCTCCGAGCAGGTTCTTCATGCCCGCATTGCCGTCCGCCTGGCCACCGCCGAAGAAATAGACCCTCATGCTGCTCATGTTCCTCTCCAGACTGCTCGCTGTCGTGGGATCGCCGCGGCGGGACGAGTCCGCCGCGGCCGGCCCGGCGCGCCGGGCATACCTCACCTGATCGCCGGGGGACGCTCGCAGGCGGGGGCCGCCCCGGCTCGCCCCCGCCTTCGTCGGTAGGTCCTGGTCAGCGGATGACGACGATTCGGCCCCAGTACGCTTCGCGCTGCGGCATCTCCACCTTGTAGAGGTAGACGCCCGGGGCGACGGGCTGACCGTCTCCGTTGTCCGTACCCCAGTAGATCTGGCCGCCACTCTGCAGTTCAGGACCCAGCTCGCGCACGTCGTCACCGGCGACCGTGAAAATACGCACGCTGGCGCCTTCCGGCAGGTTCGTGATCGCGACGCGTTCCCCTTCGCGCCCCGGGAAACCGACGCCGCGTCGGACAGGATTCGGGAAGGCGTAGATCACGTCGCCCTGGATCGGATGGGCGGGCGGCTCGTTGACCTGCAGGAACACCCGGTTGCCGCTGCCCGGGAACGGCGAGCCGAGGTCGCCGACCCAGCGCGGCGAGAACACGAGCGTGGCTCTGTTGTCCGCCGGCGACGTCAGCGCGGTGTTACCGTAATCGAAGCTCGTGACCGCGTAGTTGTACCCGAAGCCGTTGTAGATCTCGTCGTCGAAGAAGCGCACGGTGTCCGGCGTGCTGAACTCGAAGCATGCCGCCCGCTTGGCCGCGAAGCAGCGTGGGATGACCTGGTAGCTCCGGTCACCGCAGAAGCCGACGATGCAATCCTCAGGGTTCACCCTGTCGTAGAGCCCGACCAGCGTCATGTCGTCGGGGTCGGCCTCCGATGAACGCCACACGGCCCAGCCCTGGAAAGTCTGCGCCTTGATGCGGAACATGTCCCCGCGGAAGACGGGCCCCCTGCTGAACGTGACGTTGAGTCCGAGATCCAGGCTGCGCAGCTCCTGCGACGTTCCGCCGGTGTAGGTCTCGTTCAACGGCAGCACCGCGTCTTCCACGTAGACGCCGCCGCCCCAGGAGCCCAGCAGCAGGTCACCGGTTGCCCAGCCCGGCAGCAAGTGGAATCCCAGGTTGAGAGCGGCCTGTACGGGCGCCATGACCCAGGTCGCCCCTCCGTCCTCGCTGCGGAGCAGGCCGTGGCCATCCTCGAAGACCGCCACGGCGCCGGGCCGGCCGGGCACGTTCACGATGGAGAAATCCTGCAACTGGACCGCGGCAGGCTGCAGATCACCGGCAACCAGCGTCCAGGTGGCTCCGCCATCGGCGGTGCGGTAGAGCCCCTGCTGGGCCAGACCCAGCAGAATCGTCGACGGCGATCCGGCCACGATCGCGACCCGGGCGCCGTTGCGGACCCAGGTTCCGGCTTCGCCCCCGGCGTTCAGATCCCCGTAGCGGTCAATCCACGTGAAGCCCCCGTCGGTCGACTCGTAGCAGGCGTGCTGCCACAACGCCGCAACCAACCGGTCGGGGTCAGCGGGATCGGCGACGAGGTCACGCACGTCCGGTACGCCCTGGGCACCGCCTGCCACGTCGCGATCAATCGGCACACGGAAGTCCGTCGCGACGAAGCTGGAGCCCTCGGTGGTGGAGACGAACACGCCCAGACCTGTCACCGCCACGACGAGGCTTGTCGAAGTCCATTCGATCGCCGAGATCTTGTAGTTCGTGGTCGCGGGCACGGAGGGATCCAATTCGCTCCGCCACTGCGTGAAGGTCGCTCCGCCATCGCTCGTCACATACAGCCCGCGCGTGGCAGTGCCCACGGCGAACCGATCGTTGCTGGCCGGTGAGACCGCGATGTCAGTGATCAGGTTGCCGACGCCGAAGACGTCCGGCGCCAGCCGCGTCCAGGCGCCACCGGCATGGCGCCACAGCCCGGTCGGATCACCCTGAGGCGGCGAGCCGCGCGACAGCCCCGCCAGCAGCACGCCGTCCGCACCCCGGGCCAACGCCATGCAGTTGACCTGGCGCCACGAGAACGGCAATCCATCGTTGACTGTTGTCCAGAGTCCGGATGCCTCGTTCCAGTACCGGAAGCCCCCGTTGTTCGCCAGATTCACGACGCCTGCCAACCTGCCATAGGTGCTCGAGCCCTCGCTGATCCAGTCGAAGACCAGGTTCGAGGACTGCGCCGCACCGACCTCGCCGCTTCCAGCCGCCGTGAACACGAGCTGCCGGTCCACGCGATCGCGGAAGCCTCCGGTGGCCGTCACGGTGAAGCCCAAGCCGGCTGAATCCGTCAAGGCAAAGCACGTGACCTGCAGCGGATCGAGATCGGGCCAGGACACCATGACGCCGGGCCGGTCGCCGCCGATCAGCCGAGGATTCACGGTGGCAGGCGAATACAGGTAGAGCGAATCGGCGCCACACATCGCGGCGGGCGTCTGCCCGAACGTGGTCGTGCCGGTCGCCATCACGGCCGCCACCACTGCGAGGACCAATCCGCGCCGCATCCCATCGCAGCCGAGGATCATCGGGTTCCGCCTTTCGGGTCGGCGGGCCGCAGGGCGGCCCGCCGCTGTCTCTGGCTACTGGTTGATCTGGAGGCCGAAGTATTGCAGCGCCCAGCGGATCGCTTTCTTCGTGCCCTCAGTGTCGAAGCGGTACGGGTCGAAGCCCCAATAGACGTCGGCTCTCTTGAACGGTTTGGTCGGCACCTTCTTGTACGAGAGATACCCGAACACCTTGCCGTTCGTGCGGGCGCTGGCGCGAGGCACGCCCTGCCACTCGGTCAACGCCATCTGGCCGCACCCGGAGTCGAGCACCTCGTTCTCGTAGCGGCTCTGCGGCCAGTCGGTACGACCGCGTTTCCACTGCATCTCCCGCATCCAGTCGATACGCGCGATACCCGTGAACATCGGCTCGATGCAGAGGCCGTTCGGGACATCCAGTCCGTTGTAGGCCTCGCCCGTGCAGACCTGCGGGTTGATCGGCGTCAGCCGCGGCGTGCCGGCGTTCGCGTCGACGAACTCGTCGCTGTCCCACACGAAGGCCGCCTGGTCCAACAGGCTCAGGGTGTCGACGGAGGCAGCCGCGACATCGCGCCAGTCGATTTCCGGGTTGGTGTACATCGTGTCCGGGATCACGCCCTGAGCGATGAGGTGCTGCGCCTTGAATTCGGGGGCCAGCACCAGGCCCTTGAGCCCCGAGCAGAGGCGACTGCGGTCCGTGCTGGCCGGCACCGACCGCCCGTAGATGGTCTTGCTCGTGGGCGAGGTCCAGTCCAGCGCCGCGATGCCGACCGTCGCATACGGATACATCCGCGGACCGCGGTACACGATCGATCCGTCCGGCATCGTCAGGGTACCGAAGGACGCGGCGTAGGTGACGCCGAAGATCGTGTAGTTCGGGTCTTCCCGCGTGTCGAACACCAGCGGCGTCATGTAGTTCAGGCGGTCCAGGAACGACTCCATGCTCGAGGCGCCGACCAGCATGAAGTTGCCGCCCTGCTCCTGGTACGGGGTCAGCCAGACGTACTTCTCGAGGCGCCCGACCGGCCGGAAGTCGCCCAGCATCGTCTGGTCCTGGCTCTGTCGGGCATAGCACAGCACCGCCTTGTAGCCGACGATGTCCTCATACAACACATCGATCGAGTGGTCTCTCCAGTCGCGGTCCCAGTTCAGGTCGGCCACGCCGCCGGCTCCCTCGGCCAGGAAGTGCCAGTAGGCGTTCCGGTACACCTGATCGTTGAGCAGACGGTTGTCCTCGCTCGGCCAACCGCTCGAATTGCGGTCGTACAGCTGGTCCAGCACCAGAAGCGGCAACTGGAACGGACGTTCGACGAACGGCACCACGCGGAGCGTCCAGACGAAGATGGACGGCTCATTATCCGCGTCATCCTCCACCGCCAGCGTGAACGTGTGCAGACCTTCGTTGAAAGACTGCTCCGCCGCCTTCCGGTTCTGTTCGCTCAGCCCGGGGGGCACCGCCCAACCCGGGTCGTTCGCGTTCAGCGGATCGATGATATCCCAGCCATGACGCATGGCAACGATCTTGCCATTGTAGGCGTCCGCATTCGCTTTCCAGCTGAAGTTCAGCGGCTGCCCGCCGGCGATCGTGCGGGTCACGCTCCGCGATTGGCTGGAACCCAGGAAGGTCTCTGCGATCTCGACGTCAGGAGGCGGAGCCGGTCGAATGACGACATGGGCGACTTCCTGCTGGTAGTCGAAACCGACACTGACGGCGCCCGCGGTGTCCTGTACCTGGGTCGCGAACAGGAAATAGGAGTCCAGGACCTGGTCATCGATCAGCACCCGGCGGTCTTCGGCATCCGGCTTGTAGCGCAGCCACGGCGACCAGCGCGGGTCGTCGTAGCTGAGGATCTCGTGATAGACCTGCGAATACCGATACCCCGAGATGATCGTCACACCGGACGGATCGACGGCAGGAATCCACAGGTACCTGACTCGGATGGGGATCCGCAGTTCAAAGTCGAGATCCTGGCCTTCCCACCCGATGTTCATGCTCGGCGGCACGCTGAACGCGGAACTGGTCCCACCGCCCAGGCCGGGGAAAGCCACGCGGCAGGTGGGCACGATCGTCGTCGACGTGAACGAGATGTAAGCGGGCGTCGGATCCACCGCCCCCTTGTCGTCGACCGCGCGGATGAACAGGGAGTGGCTGCGGTAACTGCGCGGATCGATCGTGTCCCCGGGGAAACCGGCCTGGTCGGCCAGGACGAGAAACGTGGTGTCCGACGCCGCCGTGAAGCGCCAGGGGTGCAGGGCGGCGCCAGTCAGCGGGTCCACCGTGAGGGTGTCCTGCGGGCTGATGCCATCGGTGCCGTTGTCGCTCATCTTCCACTGGAAGCCCTTGAGCCGACCGTCCGGATCCGAGCCCGTCCAGCGGAACTCAACGGCGTAGCCGGCTTCCAGCAGGGTCGGCGGCTGTCCCGTGACCCGGGTGTCCGGCGCGGCATTCGGCACGCGGACACCCCCCAGTTCGGTATCGGTGGAGCAGCCGCCGGCCAGGCCCAGGCACAACAGCACCGGGACCAGCACGCGCAGGCCTTGGTTCAGCTTGATTCGCTTCTGCATCGAGCCTCTCCTCGTCCAGTCGGTCACCATCGAACCGTGCCTTTGACGAACCGTGCCCTTGGCTGACCGTGCCTTCGACTCCGCTCTGCGCCGCTCAATCGCCCGCACAGACGATCGGTTGGCCGGCCGGCGGTTGCAGCGTCAGGCGGAAGTGCTTGCGCACCGGTGTCCCGCCGAGGCTAGCCATGGCCGCCTGCGACAGCGGCAACTTGTCCTTGATCGAGGCGTGGTTCAGCCCCACGTCGCGCCAGGTCTGACCGTCCTGGATCGTGGTGCCGGGCCGCACGTTGCGGAAGAAGTTGTACATGCTCGGCCGCAGCGGCTTGGCCGACTCCGTGGTCTGGTCCAGGATCACCGCTTCGACCCAGCCGTCGCCGAACTGGCGAATCACGGCCCGGAAGATCTGCTCGGCGGCGGCCGGACCGTAGAACGCGGTCATGATCGCGCGGAAGCCCGCTTCGCCCTGGAACAGCAGAAGGGTCGGCACGTACACGTCGGCGCGCACCTTCCACAGACCGCTCGCGCGGTCGAGCATCAGGTTCAGGCTGTTAGAGGTCCGCCCCCAGCTCGGCACCCGGATATCGTCGTTGCCGGCGCCGTCCTTGATCTCGTTGAAGGGGTCGCACCCGTAGTTGATCTCGTACCGGACGCCGCCCACCCTCAGCAGCGGATCGGACCAGGCTTCTGCGGGGTCGTCCTTGCCGTGGAGGCGCACCTCGAACCAGTGCCTCGTCGCCGCCACGACGTAGTTGGCCACACTGTCGGCAGCCACTGGCGTGGTCAGCAGGTTGGTCACGAAGCCCGTATCCTTGTTCACCAGCGTGAACGCGGCCCCGAGCACAGGCTGCAGATCGGTCTCGAGATTCGACCGCACGGCCGCGACGCGCAGTTGGGTCGTGCCGCCCAGGCACGGGTGCGCAGCCAAGTAGGCCTCCGTCGTGTCCTCGACGCACGGGGTGTCGAACAGGAACGGAGGAGTCGAAAGGCTTGTCGTATCCGGCCTGATCTCGACGCACTGCAGGCAGGGTTCGTACCCCACCTCGAACGAAAGCGAGGCCGGCGATCCGTCCCGGCGCTGCCACTCGTCAACCGCCTGCATGTTGATCGTGAAGAGGCTATTCGGCTGCGTCAGGAAACCCAGGGTGTCGCCGTACCAGCCGTTGACGCCCGCGTCCCAGGCGGGCTGTGTGTCGAGCACGCTCGCATCGGACGTGAAGGGGAAAAAGCCCCCGGTGAGATTCTGCCGAACCCCCTCGAGATACCCCGTGAACCCGATCTTGAAGTTCGGATCCTGGCGTTCATCACCCGGGTTGTCCCGCGCCAGAGCCTTGACCACGACGTAGGTGCGGTCCGGAATGCGGTCCCCTGAACGGAACGGATGCTTCGTCCGCGCCGGGTCGTTCAGGCGGATGTAGTACGGATAGGTCTCGGTATCATCCAGCGGGTGCGCCCAGTCCTGTTCGCCGTCCAGGAGCAGCGTCTCGGGGTCGTAGTTGACGATGAACGCGAACGGACGCTGGGAGTTCTCGACCTCCACGCCGGCGATATCGAGCGAGTTGACCTCGAGATCGACCTGGCCGCTCGGCAGCTTCTTCCGGAAGACGCTGCTGCCGGAGCCGTCGTTGGCGAATGCGAGCGTCGTCACCGCGCCGAAGAAGGAGAAGCTATCGTTCGTCGCTTCGTTGAAGCGGCGGGGTCTCCAGCAATCCTCGAGCGAGGGCTGGCAATTGCCGCCGAGATCGCCGGCGAGCTTCCATTTGTAGCCGAACAGGCCGTCGTCGTACGGTGCCACCGTGTCGACCAGCGCCAGGGCCTCCGGCGTGTAGCCGCGGACGTTCAGCGAGCGGCCTTGCCACCTGACCTGGTACGGCTTGCCATAGCCCACGGTATCCACGTGGCCGTGAGCCAAGGCTACGGCCGAGTCGCCCTCCACGCGGAAGAAGGTCAACTCGGGCGAGCCCAGGGTATTGGTGAAGAAGCGCAGACGCGCGGGTGTGCGATCGAACGCACCCTGGTCGTCCACCGCGACCATGTGCAGCGTCTTGTTCGTCGAGATGCTGGTGCCCTGGCCGATGGTGAAGTTGAACACCGAGTCGGTCCGCGTCGTCCAGCGTCCGATCACCAGCGTCGAGGCATCCAGCGCCGGATTGAAACGCTGGTCCTCCTCGTCGTCGGTGGTGTCCGGATCCTGGATCGTCGTGTCGGTCAATGCCCACACGAAGCGTTCGACCTTCCCGTCTGCGTCGCGGCCGTACCAATAGACATGGAAATGGTAGTAACCGCCCGCGCCTTCGGCCGGCGCACCGATGATGAAGGTCTCGGGCGCCTTGTTGACCTGCACCTGCTCGGGCTGGAAGGCCCGGCAGCCCCCCAGCAGCGACAGGGCCACGGCGACGATCAGGCACGACGCGACGACGGAAATTCGCCTGGTCTTCATGCTGGCGGACGCCCCCTCGGATACCTCGACGGTACAGCAGGTTGATGCCGCGCCGCGGCGGTGGGACGAGCGGCGCGCTGGATGCCGGTCCGGCCCGCCGGTGCGTGCCGGGCGGACGTTGAACGGGCTGCGGCGGAAATATAGGGAACGGCCGGCAGCGCTGTCAACTGCGATCACCCCCGGACACCGTCACAACCCCCTTGCCGCAAGCAGCTTGTGGGCGCTGTCGCCGGCCCGAAAAGCAGGGGGCGACCCTTGCGGGCCGCCCCCCCCGGCAGATGCCTGCCTTAGCTCCGGTCAGGGACCGAAACTACTTGACCATCGTGGCCTTCTGCACGTTGACCTCGCCACCCGTACGGGTCTCGACGAAGTACACGCCCGAGGACACGCTGCTGCCCTGCTCGTTGGTGCCGTCCCACACGATCGGGGCCGGGGTCTCAACGTAGCCGTTCAGCAGGGTCTTCACGAGCTCGCCGCGGACGTTGTACACCTTCATGACCACGTTGCCGGGGTTCTTGAGGGTGTACTTGAGCGTCAGCTGCGGGTTGAACGGGTTCGGGTAGCTCTCGACGCCGAACTTCGCCACCGGCAGATCCGTGCCGACGGGGTTGTTCAGGTCGTTGCTGACGCCGAAGTAGTCCAGCACGTTGCTCAGCAGCACGACACGGGCCGGGGCCGGCGCCGGGGCCTTGGCCGGATCCGTGACGAACAGCAGATCGTGGTTCATCGACACGATCTTGTTGGTGCTGAACAGGTTCAGGATGGCCGCCGCGTACGGATACGGGGTGGTCAGGCCGCCCGGCGCGGTGAACTGCGCCAGACGGGTGGCGCCACCGAACGGCACCACGTTGTCGAAGTCATTGATGCCGAAGCAGCCGCCGTAGGCGACCCAGCTGTTGGCCGTGCTGAAGACCGGGTTCGACGCGGTCTTGACCACCAGCGAAGCCGTCTGGCCGGCGATGTTGTCCCGCACGTCCGGGTCGTTGTAGGTCACGCCCATCTTGTCCTCGAGGAACGAGCGCGCCACCGTACCGGAAGCGTACAGGCTGTTGCCCAGGTCGTCACCGGTCATGAACAGGTCCCGGCCGCCCAGGGCGAACCAGTCGTTCAGCAGACCGAGGTCGTTGCCCGGATCGGCATTGAAGTCGCCGTTGGACACCGTCGGCGAGCTGAGGTCGCCGGCGCTGTACAGCATGTCCGTGTAACCGGCGATCTGCGACTGCGTGGCGCGGCCACCGAGGCCGTTGCCCACGCCCGACGACGGGCCATGCGTGTCGAAGACGTCGTAGTCGTCGCCGCGGACCAGGCCGAGGTGACGCAGGGCGCCGTACCATTCGTCCTCGCCGCCACGGAACCCGAAGTCGTTCCAGAACAGCAGCGTCGGCTGCGTGCCCAGGGCATCCTTGATGCTCGGCAGGCCGCTCACCGTGTAGACGCTCGGGTACTTCATCGGTTCGGGGTTGCCGAAGTTGGCCAGCGAAACCGCGCCCGGCGCCGTCGCCGTCTTGATGTCGCCCGCCACGTTGTCCGTCGCCGCGAAGTAGTAGTGCAGCTCGTCACCGGGGAAGATCATCCCGGTGTCCGGCAGGTCGAAGTTGTAACGGTTCGCAACCAGCGCGCCAGCCGCGGTGTAGGTCAGGTTACCGACCACCGGGTTGGAAGGCAGGGTGCGGTACGGATTGAACAGCGTGTTCTGGACCGCGAACGTCCAGTGCAGGACCGGGTTGCCCGTCAGGGTACCGCCGGCGCGCGGCGTCACGTCCACCCAGATCGAGTCGCCCGGATCGTTGCGCAGGTGCGTGCGGGCCGAGATGTTCGCCGCCATGTCGAAGCGGATCGAGTTCGCGCCCAGGTTCACCAGGTCGATGTCGCCGATGGCGGGGAAGCCGTCGTTCGCCAGACGGATTTCCGTCACGGCGATGCGGGCGCCAGCCGTCGGGTAGACCTTCACGCGCACGTTGTCGAAGTAGGGAGCAGGCGTGCCGTTGGTGCCGTCACCGTAGCCGAACTGCCAGCCCATCTCGACGACGCCGATGGTCACCTGGCACTCCGTCGCGCCGGTGGTCACCAGATCGTCCACCACGTTGACCGTACGCAGGTAGTTCGGGCCACCGTAGTACACGAAGTTGCGGTTCTTCCAGCCGGCCACGTTGATGTCGCCACCGGCCGTGGTGCGGATGCCCCACGTGTAGAAGATGCCCGGGGTGTCATTCGGGATCAGCAGCTCGTGACGGTACACGTCGAACGCGAAGCTCATGCCGCCCTTGGCGGGATCCGGCCAGGCCATGACCGGCGAGTAGGTGTCGCACTCGATGTGGTACGTCGGGCCCAGCAGGCCGCCCGTGTTGTTGACGATGTAGCCGCCCGGAGGGCCGTAGTCGTTGCCCGGGCCACCAATGGTGCCGCCGGTGCCGGGAACCACGAGGCCGTCGTCGATGAAGGCGAGCAGCTTCGAGTAGTTCGAGGCGCAGTCGTCCGCGTCACCCAGGAGGCTCCAGATACGCCCGAAGTTGCCGACGCCCGCGTTCGGGGTGGCGGCCCAGTCGGGACCCAGCGACCCGTCCTCGAAGTTCTCGACGTACGGGGTGCCGTTCAGGGTCACGGTGATGTTGTCGATGCGCGCCGCGCCGCCGGTCGGCCACAGGCAGTCGGAGTCCGACCACGCGCTGTCCGAGTCGAAGACGAAGGCCACCGCGACGTCCGTGCCCTCATGCAGCTCGGCCGGGGTGTAGGTGAAGGTGTAGTCCACGGCCACCGTGCCGACGCCGTCCCAGGACTGGCCCTGGCCACCGGTGATCGGCTCGAAGGCCGGGTTCGCCGCCGTGCGGCGCTGCAGCAGGACGTAGTCATAGCCCGGCTCGCTGTCGTACACCAGGTCCGCCTGGACGCGCACGGTCGCCGCGGCGCCGACGGTCTTGCGGAACTCAAGGATGTCGAACCAGCTGTTGCCGTAGCCGCCGACCGGGTCGCCGGCGCCGCAGGACACGAAGGCGATGTCGCCGCACCAGGCGAACTGGCCGGCCAGCGGGGCCACCAGGCCGACGGTGTCGACATGCCAGTTGTTGGCCGGGGCGGTCGCGTCGACCGTCGTCCAGCCGTCGGTCAGGAAGCCCTGGCCGCCCGGACGGGCGGTCGCAGTCTCGAAGTCGCCGCGGAACGGGTACAACCCGCCGGGGCCCATCAGGTCGACGGTGTCGCCGGACGCTTTCGCGGCGGTTTCACCGAACCACATGGCAGGCTGCGACGAGATGTTGCGCTCGGCAGCGAACGCACCAACCGCGAACGTCAGCGCCACCGCGAGGCACGCAAACGTGGTGAGTCTCTTCATTATTCTTCCCCCCATCGCCGGCTCAGGGGCCGACACATGGTTAGGCGAACGATTTCCGTGCGGCGGGGAATCCTGCGGACGCATGGTCCGCCGGCTCCGCCCCGCACCCTTCGGGCGACAAGCTGTTCCCTCTGGCGATCAGGAGCGGCACGACGTGTGACGTGTGCCTGGCGAGCGAGACCTCCTCCAATGTGGCGCAGACCAAAGGTGACGAGCGAACAAGGCGTCAAGTGATTCAACGGAACACGAGTGGAAACGGAGTAGCAACGCACCTCGAAGGTAGGGAACGTTTGTCTGTGAGTCGCCCCATCACCTTACCGGAAGACGCAAATCCCGTCAATAGTCATCTGTGGAAAAACCGTGAGGTCGGCCAAAAACAGGCCCGCCGGCGCGACCGATGGGCGCCGGCGGGCCACGAGCCGTTTTCCCCGATCTTCGCCCTAGGCGTCGACTGGAGCGACCTCCCCGAACTCGGCGTAACGGGCGAACAAACCGTGGATTTCCCTCACGAAAGCGTGACGCACGGCCCTTAAGGCCGCATCCGGCGTGTTGACCATCACCTGCTCGAAATAGGCGTCGATGGCGGGGCCCAGTTCCGAAAGCAGGGAGAAGACCTCAGCGTGCCGCCCGGCAGCCTCGGCCACGCGCAACGCCGGGGCAGCCGCCGCCGCCTGCTGCTGCAACGCCTGCTCGGCGGGTTCGGGCAGCGCGGCGAAATCCTCGCCCGCGGCTCCGCGTCCGCCGGCCAGCCAGCGCTCAAAGCAGCCGGACCGCTCGGCGTCGGGCAGCACGGCGCCCTTGAGGATGTTGCGGCACCGCTTGAAGCCGGTGGCCAGGGCCTGGAAGTCCGCCCGCCCGCGGTAGCCCTCCAGGGCGCCGGTCCAGGCCAGGGCCGCCAGTGGATCCCGCCAGCGGACCGGCAGGATAGCCCGCACCACGGCCGGATCCCGCCCGGCTGCGTCGCCCAGATAGCCTCCCAACCGGGTCTGCACGAAGTCGCCGATCTGCCGACGCGCCGCCGCCAGGTCGGCGCCGGGCGCGACCGCATCATACTGCGCCAACGCAAACGCCACCGCCGCATCGAGATCCACAGACCGCTTCACGTCCATCATGATCCGTACGATGCCCAGCACATGCCGCCGCAGCGCGTACGGGTCCTTGGCCCCGGTGGGCACGAAGCCCGCCAGCCAGCAGCCGGCCAGGGTGTCCAGGCGGTCGGCCACCGACAGGATGCTGCTGGACATGTCGCCGGGAAGCTCGCTCGAAGCCGAGCGCGGGAAATAGTGCCGGACGATGGTCCGGCAGACCTCGGCGGGTTCTCCCGCCAACTCGGCGTAGCGGGCGCCGATGAAGCCCTCCAGCTTCGTGAATTCCTTGCCGTCGCGGATCATCTCGGTGACCAGGTCGAACTTGCAGATGCGCGCGGCTCGAACCAGGGCGGGCGGAACCGGGCCGCCGTTGCCGAGACCTGCGGCCCACAGCCAGGCGACCAGCGCCTCGACGCGCGCTACCTTGTCCCCCACCGAGCCGAAGCCCTCCAGCCAGGTCACCGCACCCAGCCGCGCCGCGTGCTCGTCGGGTGTCCGCTTCTGGTCGAACTGCCAGTAGAAGAGCGCGTCGGCCAGGCGCGCGCGCAGCACCCTCTCGTTGCCGGCCACCACGTTCGCCAGGTGATCGGTCCCTCCGTCGCGCACCGCCGCGAAGCACGGCAGCAGGCGCCCGTCCGGCCCCGCCACCGAGAAGTAGCGCTGATGCGCTTTGAGGGCGGTGGTGACCACCTCGTCAGGCAACGCGGCATACTCCAGCCCGAAGGCGCCCAGGAACGGCGTCGGGTGCTCGCAGAGGAAAACGACCTCGGTCAGCAGATCGTCGTCCTCCAGCAGGTGCCCGTGAGGCTGTTCGGCTGCCAGCCGGGCGGCCAGCCCGTCGGCGATGACGCGCCGGCGTTGGTCGTGGTCGACCATCACGCCCGCGGCGGCCAGCGCCGGGAGGTAGCTGCCAGGACCGTCCAGCGTCACCTCGCGGTTGCCCGCCAGGGTGCGGTGCCCGCGCGTCACCCGCCCCGAACGCAGGTGGCCCACCGCCAGGTCCACGATGTCCGCGCCCAGCAGCGCCACGATCCACTGCAGCGGGCGCGGGTACTCCAGGTCGTGGTCGCCCCAGCGCATCACCTTGCGATAGGGGATGGCCAGGATCACCGAGGGCACCAACTCGGCCAGCACCGCGGCCGCTGCGCGGCCGGGTTCGACCCGACGCGCCACCAGGTGGGCGCCCGCCCCTTCACCGACACGCTCGCAGGCCTCGAGGTCGACACCCGCCTTGCGCGCAAAACCCAGGCCCGCCGGCGTCGGCGCGCCGTCGGCGCCGAAGGCGACCGACAGCGGCGGCCCCTTCAGCTCGGACTGCCGGTCCGGCTGCCGGGTGTCCAGCGCCTCGATCAGCAGGGCCAGGCGGCGCGGCGTCGCCACGACCCGGATGCCCTCGGCCTGCAGGTGCGCTGCGGCCAGGCCCTCGGCCAGGCGACGCTCCAGCTCCACCATGGCGTCAGGCACGAAGCGGGCCGGGATCTCCTCGCTGCCGATCTCCAGCAGGAAGGGCAGGCGGGCAGGCATCTGACTCGTGCTCATCGGGTCGGCTCCTGGTTCTTCAGCAGCGGGAAGCCCATGCGCTCGCGGCTCTGTACGTAGCCGGTGGCCGCCAGCCGGGCCAGATTGCGGACACGCGCGATGTACCCCGTGCGCTCGGTCACGGAGATGGCCCCGCGCGCTTCCAGCACGTTGAACAGGTGGCTGCACTTGATCACGGCGTCGTAGCCCGGATAGACCAGGCCGGCCTCCAGCAACTGCCTGGCCTCGCGCTCGCGGTCGTCGAAGAAGCGGCGGTACAGGTCGATGTCGGCGTGCTCGAAATTGAAGGCCGAATACTCGCGCTCGAACTGGCCCTGTACCTCGCCCCAGGTAAGTCCGCCACCCCAGAGCAGATCCTTCACGTGGTTCACACCCTGGATGAACATGCATAGGCGCAGCAGGCCGTAGGTCAGTTCCACCGAGACCGGCTGGCAGCGCACGCCGCCGACCTGCTGGAAGTAGGTGAACTGGCTGACCTCCATGCCGTCCAGCCAGACCTCCCAGCCCAGCCCGGCCGCGCCGAGTGTCGGCGACTCCCAGTCGTCCTCGACGAAACGGATGTCGTGCTCCTCGGCCTTGATGCCGATCGCGCGCAGCGATTCGAGGTAGAGCCCCTGGCTGTCCTCCGGATTCGGCTTGAGCAGCACCTGGTACTGCAGGAACTGGTGCACGCGGTTCGGATTCTCCAGATAGCGGCCGTCCTTGGGACGCTTGCTGGGCTCGACGTAGGCCACCTTCCACGGCTCCGGACCCAGGGACCGCAGGAACGTATTCGGGTTGAACGTGCCGGCGCCCACCTCGCTGTTGTAGGGCTGGACCACGACGCAGCCGTAGTCGATCCAGAACTGCTGCAGCCTGGCGATCATGCGCTGGTATTCCATCATGTTCCCTGACACCCCTTTGGCGTGTTTCGTTCAGGCCGGACTCGAATCGCCGGCCACCGCCGCGCGGCCGGCCCGCAGCAGGTCCAGCGCGCCCGGCAGCCGGTAACCCGGCAGGTGGTAACCCAGGAAGCGGTGCAGGTGGGCGCCCACTTCCCGTCGCACCGCGGCCGCGGGCGCCGCCATGGTCCAGGCGGCCGAGAGCCCGCCGGCCGCCAGCGCGGCCAGCAGCGCCAGGGCCTCGTCCCCCAGCGGGCGGCAGCCTTCGTCGGCGCCACCCCGCGCGCAGGCGCCGCACATCAGGCCGCCCTCGGCGGCGCTGAAGCGGCGGGCGGCGGCCGCCACCTCGGCCACGGCCATCCCGCAGGCGCAGCAGTGGCCGAGGTCCGGCGCCAGGCCGTGGCGGTCCAGCAACTCCCATTCGAAAGCGAAGAACGCCAGCGCCGGATCCGGACCGGCGGGCGACGATAGCATCCGCAGGAACGCGTCGCAAACGGCGAAGAGCTCCGCCGCCGAGTCGTCGACCCGCGCCAGCGCGGCGGTCGGCCGGCAGCGATCCACCAGTTCCAAGGCTCCCAGCAGGTAGGCCGACCGCTCCAGCGTGGGCTCGCCGCCGAGCGCGTCCAGGTCCACCCCGCCGCCGCGCAGGTACTGCAGCTCACGGGCCGGGTCCAGGCTGAACTCGACAGTGACCAGCCGGCCGGGCTCCACCAGCGCGCGCAGTGTCGAGAGGGGACGCCGCGCCGCCTTGGCGATCACCTTCACGTAGCCGTGGTCGCGCGTCAGCAGCGAGGCCACGGCGCTGGTCTCGCCGCAGGGCCAGACGCGCAGGACCAGGGCTTCGGTGGCCGCGGTGGGCCGGGTCACGACGCCCATGTCAACCCCCGGCGCCGTGGCTCAACATCAGCGACGCCAGGCCCAGATAGATGAGCAGCCCGAAGAGGTCGTTCGTCGTGGTGATGAACGGCCCGGTGGCCACGGCCGGGTCGACGCCGAAGCGGTTCAGGACCAGTGGGATGCCGGCACCCACGATGGCCGACATCATGACCACGAGCAGCATCGCAACGCCCAGTACAGCAGACAGTTCCAGGCTTCCGCTCAGGAGATACGAGAGGCCTGACAGGCTTGCCGCCACCGACAGGCCGACCAGCGCGGCGGTCAGGACTTCGCGCCCCAGATGGCGCCCGATGCGGTACAGGGCCAGCTCGCCCGTGGCGAGGCCGCGCACCACCACCGACGAGGTCTGGATCCCGACGTTGCCGGCCAGCGCCATCATCATCGGGATGTAGAACGCCAGGGCGACCATCGTCTGCAGGCTCTGCTCGAAGTGCTTGAGCACCAGGACGGCCCCCAGCTCGCCCGCCAGGGCTCCCAGCAGCCAGGGCAGGCGCGAACGGGCCACGCGCAGCGCGGACTGCTCGCCGTACTCCGCCACGCTGACGCCGGCCAGACGCGCGAAATCCTCGGTGGCTTCCTCCTCCATCACGTCCATCACGTCATCGGCCGTGATGCGACCGACCAGCCGCATCTGGTGGTCGACCACCGGCAGCGTGATCAGGTCGTGCGTCATGAAGAACGAGGCCACCTCTTCCTGGTCCAGCTCGACCGACACGTAGAGGGGGTCATGCTCCATGACCTCGGCCACCGGCTCCGCCCGTTCGGCCAGCAGCAGCACCGTCAACGGCAGGCGCCCGGTCAGCCGTCCCCGCTGGTCGACCACGAACAGCGCGTGGGTCTCCTCCAGGTCGTCCTGGTCCAGCGCGCGCAGCAGGGCCACCGCGTCCTGGCAGGTCTGCTCCTCGGTGCAGGCGATGAACTCCTTGCCCATGAGGCCGCCGGCGGTCTCCGGGCCGTACTGGAGCAGCTCGGCCACGCCGGCGCGCTCGTCCTCATCCATCGCCGCCATGATCTGCTCGGCGTGGTCGGGCTCCAGCTCGCCCAGCAGGTCGGTCGCGTCGTCGGACGGCATCTCCTCGACGATGTCCGCGATGGCATCGACGTCCAGCAGCGTCAGCAGGGCGCTCAGCGAGCGGTTGTCGATCTCGAGCAGGACCTCCGCCACCGGGTCGGGTGGCAGCAGGCGCAGGATGCGGGCCGTGTCGGCCACGTCCAGGGGGCGCAGGATCTCCGCGAGATCGCCGGGCGACAATTCATCGGCCAACGCACGGACCTCGTCGTCACGTGCCCCCTCCAGCAGCGCCACGAAGCGCTGCCCGAGGGCCCGGCGCTCGGCATCGAGGTTCGCCGGGTCCAGCACGCGCTCGTCCGGGCGCTCCTCGTCGCGCGCCGTGGAGTTCCCGCTCTCAGGCGACCACTCGTCGCTCACTCGCCACCTCCGCCGGTGCGCCCGGCGCCCAGGACACGCGCCTGGGCGGGGGTCATGATCGCTCCACCGGAAACCACGAGCTTGATCGCTTCTTCCACCGTCAACTCCAACGGCTGGAGGTCGGTACGCGGAATCAGGAGCATGAAGCCGGAGGTGGGGTTGGGCGTGGTCGGCAGGAAGACAGCCACCAGGTCCGAGTCCGGCTCGTCACGCGTCACGAAGGCCAGCGCCAGCGAGGCGGGATGCGGGAAGCGGACCAGGACGACCTGCTTGAACGAGCGCCCCTGCCCGTTGCCGAACACGCCGGCGATCTGCTTGAAGGTGTTGAACAGGCCCTTGACCAGCGGGATGCGCTCGAAGAGCCGATCCAAATAGCCGAAGAATGCCCGGCCGGCCAGGTTGCGCGTGAACAGGCCCAGCAGCACGAGGATGGGCACGAACGCGGCCACGCCCAGCAGCGTCAGCGCGAACTCGGGATAGTGCTCGCTGACGTAGGGCAGGCGCCCCAGCAGCGGCCGCAGAAGTCCGGCGATCCAACCGTACAGCTGCCAGAGCACCCAGAGCGTCAGAGCCAGGGGCGTGATCGCCAGGATGCCCGTCAGCAGGTTGCGGCGCAGAAATCCGATCAAGTCGTCGCCCCCCGCTCCTTCTCGCGTCGAGTCCAGCCCGGCAACGCCGACGGGGCGCGTAGAAGGACACGCAATAGGCGCTGGTCGGCCACGTCCTCCACCGTCACGCTGAAGCCCGCCACCGGAAGTTCGTCACCGACCTGCGGCACGTTGCCCGCCGCCTCGTAGATCAGCCCGCCGAGGGTCTCGCTGTCCTCCACACCCGCGGCGTCTCCGAAGTCCACCCCGAGGATCTCCTCGAGGTCCTCGAGGTTGATCTTCGGGTCCAGGCGCACGGTGCACTCGTCCAGCCAGGTGACCAGGTCCTCCTGTTCGTCGAACTCGTCCTCGATGTCCCCGACGATTTCCTCGATCACGTCCTCCAGCGTCACCAGACCGGCGGTACCGCCATACTCGTCGATCACGACCGCCATGTGGATCCGCTTCGCGCGGAACTCGTCGAGCACCTCGTCGATCTTCTTGCTCTCGGGGATGAAGTAGGCCGGGCGCGCCAGGTCGGACACCTTGCGCCCCTCGGCGGCGAAGCGCCCGTCCTGCACCAGCCGCAGCAGGTCCTTCGAGTAGAGGACGCCGACCACCTTGTCGATGCTGCCTTCGTAGACCGGCAGGCGGGAATGGCCTTCCTCGATCACCGCCGGCACCACGTCCAGCACCATGGCATCCCCGTCCAGGGCGACCATGTCGATGCGCGGCACCATGATCTCGCGTACCGCGGTGTCGTGGAAGCTGAAGATGCTCTGGATCATCTCGCGTTCGTCCTCGTCCAGCGCGGCATCCTCACCCTCGTCGCTCATCAGGCTGCGGATCTCGCCGGTGGACAGGTGCGGCTGCATGTCTCCCGACCACAGCGTGTCGTCGAACCGCTCCATGACTGTCAGCATCAGGGCCGCCAATGGACGCACCAGCCAGCACAGGGGAAGGACGAGCGTGCCCACCACGCGGGCATAACCGAGGGCGGCCCGGGCCGCCAGTGAGCGCACCAGCAGCCCCCCGAGCGTCCACACCAGGGTGGCGCCGATCCCGAACACGATCAGGAAACGCAGGGCGCCGGCTGCCGGCCACGCCTGCTCGGTCACCCTGCCGAGCGCCCAGCCGCCGACCAGTGAACAGCCCAGGTAAAGCACGCCGATCGTCACCTGGAAGCGTCGATCGTTCCGGAGGTAGTCGCCCAACGCGGCCCCGGTCGAACGCCCTTCGAGCAGCCCATTCCGGTAGAGGCCACTGATCCGGTAATGGGCGGCCATCAGGCCCCCCAGGAGCATGGCGGCCGCCCAGGCGACCAGGGCAATCAGCAGGGCAGCACCCTGCCCGGTCGATGTCGTTGCGGCTGTCACGGTTCCTGTCCTTCGGCCAGCGGATGCGGCAGCCCGAACCCGCGCAGGACCGCCGCCTCCACGTCCCGCATCGCGCGACGGTCGGCCTCGGTCTCGTGTTCCCAGCCCAGAATATGCAGGCACCCGTGCACCACTAGCAACGCCATTTCCCGGTCGGGCGCCCAACCCCGCTGGGCGCACCGCTCGTGGATGAAACGCGGCGCCAGCACGACCTCGCCGGCAAGCAGGGGCAGCCCCGCGCCGCCGCCGTCGGGCTCGAACCACAGATCGCGTCGCGCGCCACGGGCGCCTTCGCGTACCCCGGGTTCGCCCGGGCCGTCGGCCCCCAGGTACGAGAAGGAGAGCACATCGGTCGGGCCTTCCGCGCCCCGGTAGGCCAGGTTCAGCCCCGCCATCGCCTCGTCGTCCACGAGCACCACGTCGACAAGCCAGTCCGCGGGCCCGACGGCTCCGGCCAGCCCCGCCAACGTGGACCACGGCGCGGCGACGACCAGGACGGCCGCCGGCTCACGTTGAGAACGCCGGTCGACCAGGCCCAGGATCATGCCCGCGTCCTCGGCTCGGCACGCCGGTCGTTCGGGCGCTCGCCGACCTGGCCCGGGTAGGCGATGCGCGCGTGGTGGATCCCCGTCAGCAGAGGCACGAACGCGTCGCGGATCCGGGCGATGTCGCTCAGCGACAGCCCCGACTCGTCCAGCTCGCCACTCAGCATGCGCTTGTCGATGATCTGCCGCGTCATTTCCTTGATGCGGCTGGGCGTCGGCTTGACCAGCGCGCGCGTCGCCGCTTCCACCGCGTCGGCGAGCATCAGGATGGCCGTTTCGCGCGAACGGGGCCGGGGACCCGGATAGCGGAAGTCGTCTACCTTGACCGTCTCGCCACCGTCGGCTTCCAGTGCCTTGTGGTAGAAGTACTCCATGACCATCGTGCCGTGGTGTTCGGGGATGAAGTCGATCACCATCCGCGGCAACCGCCAGCGGCGCCCCAGCTCGATCCCCTCCTTCACGTGCGCGGCAATGACCAGCGCGCTCATGCTCGGGCTCAGGTCGTCATGTCGGTTGTGGCCGGGCACCTGATTCTCCACGTAGTACTCGGGCTTCTCCATCTTGCCGATATCGTGGAAAAGCGCCCCCACGCGCGTCAGCAGCGTATTGGCATCGATGGCCCGCGCCGCATGCTCGGCCAGTTGGCCCACGACCTGGCTGTGGTGGTACGTGCCCTGCGCCTCGAGGGCCATCCGCTGCAGCAGGGGATGATTGAGGTCCGACAGCTCCAGCAGCGTCAGGTCCGAGCAGACGCCGATCAGCGGCTCCACGACCGGCAGCACGAACAGGCCGAACGCGACCGAAAGCACGGGCATGAACACGGCAACCAGGTACACCGGCTGCAGTCGCTGCCCTTCGCCAAGGCCGAGCAGGAACACCAGGGTGACCGACAGGAACGTCAGCAGCATGATCGTCCGGTAGAAGAGGCTGCGCCGGTAGACGCGGCGCACCGACATCACCGTGACCATCCCCAGGACATACCAGGCGAAGACGTGACCCGCCTGCACCTCCGGCAGCACGGCCAGGAGCGTCACCGCCAGCAGCGTCGTGGTGTAGCCGATGCGCCCCTTGTACAGGACCGTGGCCAGCAGCGCCATCAGGACAATCGGGACCGCGAGCGGCCCGAGCGCCGGGCGGGAGAGCGCTACCGCCGCACCACCGAGGTAGAGCGCCAGGATCGCCGTCATCGCGATCTGGAATCGACGTTGACGCAGTCGGCCCGGAAAGTGCAGACCGGCCAGCCAGCCGTACAGCAGCAGCGCCGTCGCCACCAGGAGCGAGCGGGCCACATAGCGCTTCACGACGTCGAGGCCGCCCTCGCCACCGCCCCGGCTGCGCAGCCGCTCGGCCAGCCCTTCCAGCCAGCGAGCCTGCTGTTCGGTCACCTGGACACCGCGCTCGACGATCCGCTCGTTCGCGATGAACGACCGCACCTGCGGCACTGCGTCCCGTGCCTGCTCCTGCCTCCGGCGCGTCTCGTTCGGTTCGTAGATGAGGTTCGGCGTCACCAGGGGACGCATCACCTCGGCGGCCTCGGTCGCCTCCAGCGGGCCCAACCCGGCCTCGCGGAGGGCCATCAGTAGACGTTCCCGTACGTCGGCCTGCGCGCTGACCACTTCGCGCTCGCGCAGCGTCTCGGCCTGTCCGGACAGCACGATCACGCGCGCGTAGCGCCCGGCCGGCAGCATGTCCGCGACGCCCCCATCCCGGACCTCGTGCCAGGCTCGTCGCAGCCGCGGCAGGAGCGAGTCCGGCCGCGCGGGCCTCAGCAGATGCCGCACCTGCTCGACGGCCACATCGGGGAACTGGACGGCCAGCAGGTCGCGTCGCCCGGCCAGAGGCCGCGTCGAGTCGGCCAGCGCGTCGCCGAGCGCACCGAACCACATCTCCATCGCCGCGTTGGCGGACGCCACGGCGGGCATCAACCGCAGGACCGGAGCCTGCTCGATGACGCGCTCCAGTCGCGCCATCTGGACGTCCTGTTCCAGCAGGGGGCCCTCGAAGGCGAAGGGCGCTCGGATCTCGGCGCCGGCGATCTCGCCGGCAACCGGGAAGTCCACCGACAGGCGAGGCACCGGTGGGAACGCGACCAGATGCAGGAGCAGCAGGGCGCCACCCAGCGCCAGGGACCAGCCCGGCGAACGCGCATCGTCGCCGGCCTCGCGGGAGGTCACCGTCCGCAGCGCTGCCTGGCGGCCCGGCCTGCCCGTACCCGGCCCGGTCCCCTGCTCCTGCTGGCGGAATCGCCACCGGTGCATCATGTCCCCCGCTCAGGCCTGGTTGTCGGCGTCGGCCGCCGCGAACGCGTCGACGATGCGGCGGACCAGCGGATGACGGACGACGTCGCGGCCATCGAGATCGACGAAGGCGACGCCTTCCGTCCGCGCCAGGATCCCGCGTACGTGGACCAGCCCCGACATCCGACTGCCCGGCAGATCGATCTGCGTGATATCGCCCGTCACGACGGCCTTCGACTGGAACCCCAGCCTGGTCAGGAACATCTTCATCTGGCCGACCGTCGTGTTCTGCGCCTCGTCGAGGATGACGAAGGCGTTGTTCAGCGTGCGTCCCCGCATGTAGGCCAGCGGCGAGGCCTCGATCACGCCCGCAGCCATGTAGCGCGAGATCTTCGCCGCCCCGGTGATGTCCGACAGCGCGTCGTAGAGCGGGCGCAGGTAGGGATTGATCTTCTCCTGCAGATCGCCCGGCAGGAAGCCGAGTTGCTCGCCCGCCTCGACCGCCGGCCGAACCAGGACGATGCGGTCCACGAGTTGGCGCTTCAGGTAGTCCATCGCCATCACCACGGCCAGGAACGTCTTGCCGGTGCCCGCGGGTCCGGTGGCGAAGACAAGATCGTGTTCGCGCACGGCGTCCACGTAGGCCTGCTGGCCCGGCGTGCGCGCGCGCAGGGCCTGGCGGCTCCCGGTCGCATAGAGCAGCGGCTCGCCCTCGCCGGGCTGGCCTTCTCCCACCTCGCGCCGGCCGGCTCGCTGGTCCCACAGGTAGCCGAGCGAGATCCGGTCCACGATCTGTCCATGCCGCACGCGCTGGATCAGGTCCTCCACCACTTCCTGCACGAGATCCAGGCTCTCGACCGGACCGCGCACCAGCAGCCGTTCCCCGCGCACGGTCAGCGTGCCGCCGAAGCGCTCCTCCAGCAGCCGCAGGTTGGCATCGCGGGGACCGAGCAGGCCGAGCTGGTCGACCCCGGAGAGGTCGATCGTCGTCTGGCCGGGCGGGTCCCGATCATCCGGTCGCTGGGCGCGGGTCATGCGTCGGTCCCGTCGCCCGCCACTGTGGCGGAGGCCGGCGGCGTGATCGCCAGGTTCAGTTCGCGAAGCTGCGCAACGCTGATCACGCCCGGGCTGCCGTCCAGAGGCGATGCCGCCAGCGTCGTCTTCGGGAAGGCGATCACTTCGCGCAGGGAGGGGCTGCCGGTCATCAGCATCACCAGCCGGTCCAGGCCCAACGCGATGCCGCCGTGCGGCGGCGCGCCGTAGCCCAGCGCGTCGAGGAAGAACCCGAACTTGCCCAGGTACTCCTCCGGCTGCATGCCCGCAATCCGGAACACGCGCTCCTGAAGTTCGCGCTGGTGGATGCGGATGCTCCCTGACCCCAGCTCGACGCCGTTGCAGACCAGGTCGTACAGCTGCGCCCGCGCCGCGCCCGGGTCCGTTTCGAGCCCGGCGATGTCCTCGGGCCGCGGCAGCGTGAACATGTGATGGCAGGCGGTCCAGCCCTGCCCGTCGGGCGTGCGCTCGAAGAGCGGGAAGTTGCGCACCCAGGCCAGCGCCCAGGCACCCTCGGGGATCCAACCGGCCAGCCGGGCCACCTCCAGGCGCACCTGCCCCATGGCGGCCACGGCCTTGTCCCAGGGCCCGGCCACCGCCAGCAGCAGGTCGCCATCCTGCAGGCCGAGCCGCTCGCGCAGCGCTTCGGCGAAACCCGGCTGCAGGAACTTGGCGATCCCGCCGTCGTAGCCGTCGGCCGTGACCTTCGCGCGCGCCAGCCCGTGGGCGCCGTGCTTCTTCGCCAGCGCTTCGAGCTCGTCGACCTGCTTGCGGCTCCAGCCGCCGAGGCCGGCCGCGCGCAGGCAGCGCACGGTACCCCCGGCCCGGACCGCGTCCTCGAACACGGAGAAGCCGCAGCCCGGCACCAGGTCGTCCACCGCGTGCATCGGGCAGCCGAAGCGCAGGTCCGGCTTGTCCGAGCCGTAGAGGTTCATCGCGTCGTCGTAGGATATCCGCGGGAACGGCGTTGCCACCTCGATGCCGGCGGCCTCCTCGAAGATGCGCGCGACCATCTCCTCGACCACCGCATAGATGTCGGTTTCGCGCACGAAACTCATCTCGAGGTCGATCTGCGTGTGTTCCGGCTGGCGGTCCTTGCGCAGATCCTCGTCGCGCAGGCAGCGCGCCAGCTGGAAGTAGCGGTCCACGCCGCTGGCCATCAGGATCTGCTTGTAGAGCTGCGGCGACTGCGGCAGGGCATAGAACTGCCCGTGGTGGATGCGGCTGGGCACCACGTAGTCGCGAGCCCCCTCGGGCGTCGTCTTGATCAGCAGCGGCGTCTCCACCTCGAGGAAGTCGCGCGAAGAGAGGAAGCTCCGTGCCGCCATCGCCGCCCGGTGGCGCACCGCCAGGTTGCGCGCCATCACCGGGTGCCGCAGGTGGATGTAGCGGTACTTCAGGCGCAGTTCCTCGCTGGCTTCCTGCGCCTGGTCGACCTGGAACGGCAGCGGCGCACAGCCGTTGAGGATCTCGACCTCACGGGCCACGATCTCGACCGCGCCTGTCTCCTTCTCGGTGTTGACCATGCCCTCGGGGCGCGGGCGGACCGTACCGACGACCCTCAGCACGCACTCGAGCCGGAACTCGCGGGCAAGCTCCAGCGGCTGCCCTCCCTCGCAGACCACCTGCACCAGGCCGTAGCGGTCGCGCAGGTCGACGAAGACCAGGCCGCCCATGTTGCGGATGCGGGCCGCCCAGCCGGCGACGGTGACCGCGCTGCCTGCCAGGTGCGTGTTGATCTCGCCGCAGCGGTGCGTGCGCACCGCCTCGTTCGCGTTGTCCTGACTCACCCCTCGAGGACCTCCCTGACGGCAGCCAGCAGTCGACTCCGCGCGACCGCCGTCTGGTCGCCCGTGCCCAGGTCCTTCATGCGGACCATGTCCTGTTCCAGTTCCTCGGCGCCGATGGTCAGCAGCAGACGTGCCCGCCGCAACACCGCCGACTTCACCTGGGTCTTGACCGCGCGACCCGTGGTGTCGACCTCGACCCGGCAGAAGCCCCGCAGCAGGCCCGCCAGTTCCAGGCCGGACTGCTCGGCCAGCCGCCCCAGGCAGGCCACGAACACGTCCACCGCCGGCTGCCTGCTCTGCTGCGGGTCCACCGGTTCGTCCCCGAGATGTAGCAGTGTCCGCTCGATGCCGATCGAGAAGCCGACCGCTGGCACGGGAGGCCCACCGCACTGCTCGACCAGGTGGTCGTAGCGCCCACCGCCGGCGACGCTGCTCTGCTTGCGATCGCTCCCGGCAGTGATCTCGAACGTCGTCCGGGTGTAATAGTCCAGCCCGCGCACCAGCGTCGGATCCGGCTGCACAGGCACGCTGAGCCGAGCCAGCGTATCCAGTACGACCGCGTGGTGTTCGCGGCACGCCGAGCACAGGGCTTCGGTGATGGGCCGGAAGCCGGCCAGCAGCGCCAGCACGCCGTCATCCTTGGCATCGTACAGGCGCAGGGGGTTCGTGTCGATACGCGCGCGGAACGCAGGAGGAACCTCGTCGATGCGCGCGGTCAGGAACGCCTTGAGGTCATCGAGGAACGGCGGCCGGCACTCCCGGCACCCGATGCTGTTGACCCTGACCAGCAGCCCCGTCGCGTCGACGGCGTCGAACAACGACATCGCCAGTTGGATCACCTCGGCGTCGAGGACGGGAGAGGCCGAACCGATCGCCTCGACACCCAACTGGTGGAACTGGCGGTACCTTCCGGCCTGGGGCCGGTCGTGCCGGAACATGGGCCCCATGTAGAAGAACTTGAGCGTACCCGGCTGACGCTGAAGCCCGTTCTCCAGATAGGCACGGACCACCGAAGCGGTCATCTCCGGACGCAACGTCAGGCTCTCGCCTCCGTCGCGCGTCTCGAAAGTGTACATCTCCTTGTCGACGATATCCGTGCCGGCGCCGACCGAGCGCAGGAACAACGCGGTCGGTTCGATGATAGGCGTGCGGATCTCACCATATCCGAATCGCCCGAGAACCCGCGCCCAGACCTCTTCACACCAGCGCCAGCGCTCGACCTCCTCGAGGAAGATGTCGCGCGTGCCCTTCAGACGGTGGTACCTGGCGTTCATCGCACCTTCTCCGCGGCCCCCGGCCCGCATCGACGGCCGGACCACTTGTCCGGCGTCGCGTCTGGGCGACCGCCGCTCCAATATGGCTCAAGGCCTGTCCGGGGGCCAATCTGCCGCGAACTGGGCGCGGACGAGGTCAAAATCGGGATCGATCAGGAGGTTGAAACCGGCCAGACCGACGTTCGGAAGCGCAGATGCCAGTTCGCGTTCGTCCGGCGTCAGGTCGGTCAGTTCGCGTCCGATGCCGGCCAGACGTTCACCCAGTGCCAGGCGCTCCGGCGCCGGGAGCCGGCGCGCAGCGAGAACGACCAGATCGGGCACGGGCACTGTCAGTTCGGTGATCGTCCAATCGGCATCCGGCAACAGGCCCTGCGCGCGGAACCGCTCGGCATCCCATTGGCGCACCAGCGCGTGCTCGAAGGCACCCAGGCGCAACGCGTGGAGGGCCGGCGCGTGATCGTACGGATCCGGGCCCCAGGCGCCACCGGCCGGGACGGCGTTCCCGGGCACGCCGGCGGGACGCAGGCTGCCGGTGGCCGCCAAACCCAGCGAGTCACCGAAGATGACCGACGCCGGCCGGGCAAGCCAGGGAGCGGACGCAAGGTCCGCCTCGTGTCCAGCCTGCCGCCGCGAGACCAACACGCCGCGTGGGCGCAGGTTGCGGGGCGCCGATCGCCTCCCCGCCGCCAGCGGCGCCCAGGCCCCCGCATCCAGCCCCAGCGCGACACCGTCGGGGCAGATCGCGAAATCCGCACCGGGGAGCAGCTCGGCAAACCGCGTCCGGGTCCGGGCCACCTCGAGCTGCGGCACGACACGGTCGGGTCCCGCGAGCACCCGCCCGAGCGCGGGCCAGGTCGATGCCAGCCGGCGCTCGTCGCCCGTCGGGTCGAGGACCACGACCACAACCCCGCCCGGCCGCGGCGCGGTCCGCGGCCACCAGGACGCGGCGGCCGCCAGCAACAACACGCCCAGAGCCGCGCTCGCGGCCACCAGGCTGGGGCGGTCACGACGGCCCACGCCGAAGCCCCGGTGCTCAGTCATGCGGTGCGCCACCCGAGACCGCGCCTTCGCCCGCAACTCCGACCACGACCCGGAACTGCGCCGGAGCCAGCCCGATGACTGTGACCCACGGCGGCGCCACGACCTCGCCCGGAAGCAGATGCAGCCCCGGGGCCAGCCCCCCCACCGCCACGGCCACACCTAGGCGCGCCGCCGTCAACACGCGCAGCGAATCGGCGACACCACGCACCGTGACGTCCACGTGCTGCGGCGACAGCCCCGCCTCGAGACCGGCCTCGACCCCCGTGGCCCGCACCGGCACGCCGACGACCGTCCGTTCCGCCAGCAGGCCCACGCCGTAGACGACCTGGACCTCGTGCGTCGACATCCGCAGGTGGCTCTCCGGCGGCAGCAGTCGCAGCGTGCGCCGCCCGGAACCCTCCAGATGGGTCAGCTCCAGCGGCGCCGTGCGCACCTGCGCGTGGTCCGGGAAGTAGCGCGCCGGCCCGGTGACGAGCACCGACTCCGGCTCGGCCCGCGGCGGCACGAGGTAGCCGTAGCCAGCCGACAGACTGCCGACCGTCGACAGCGAGACAGCCAGGAAACGTTCGACCTGGCCGTCGATGCGGATCGCCAGTCGCTGGGGGTCGATGATCTCGGTCACGGCGAGTTCGCTGCGCACGTCGGCCGGAGTGAGCGTCACGGTGAACGGTCGCCCGGCCGGGCGCTCGGACAGATCGACCACGATCTCCCCCGCCGACCGCTGCAGCCAACGGTTCGCCAGCAGCCGCAACTTGCTGCCCCGCAGCCGCACCTGCACATCGCGCGGAAGTGGGCTGCCGACGATCGTGCTCCCCTCCCTGAGACCCTCCACGCGAAGCGGCAGCCTCGCCGCCTGCTCGCTCGTCGCGGTCGACGCCATCTGGATCCAGATGACGATCGCCACGGCCAGACAGCCCAGTTTGAGCCCGAGGCGGCTCACGGCCGCGCGCCGGCGCCCGGCAGCGTCAACCGCTGACCGATGCGCAGTTCGCGCTGCCGCTCGCTGAGCTTGTTGCGCCGGGCGATTTCATTCATCGTCGTTCCGTAGCGGTCGGCCAGCTTCCACAGGCTATCGCCACTCCTGACGCGGTAGACGATGTCCCAGCGGTCGCCGCCGGAAGCGGTGGCAACGGCCACTACGCGCGGCGGCGCCGGAGCACTTCCCCCCCGCCAGTCCCGGATGCCCGCCACCAGCGCCGTCGCCAGGCGCCGCCGACCATCCCGGTCCCCGAGCAGCCTGTAATCCGCCTGGTTCGACAGGTAGGCGACTTCCACCAGCGCCGAGGGCATCGCCAGGTTCTTCAGCACCTGGAAGCCCGCCTGTTTGACGCGGCGACCGGCGACGACCCCGCTGCGATCAGCAGCCGTCAACAGCGTCGCCGCCAGTCGGCTGGAATCCTGAAGGACGCGGGTCTTCTTGAGGTCCATCAGGATGTCGACGACCAGGTCCGTGTGATCCTCGCCGGGGGCCAGCCCGACCAGTCCGGCGGCATTCTCCTTGTCCGCCAGTTCGCGCGCTTCGCGATCGGTCGCACCCTGCAAAGACAGGAAGTAGACTTCCATGCCAGACACGGCCGACCGCGGATGCGTATTGCAGTGGATCGAGATGAACACGTCGCCCTTCTCGCGCCGCGCGATCTCGACGCGCCTGCCAAGCGGCAGGAAGACGTCGCGGTCGCGGGTGAGCACCACACGGTATTCCGGCAGCTTCCCCAATTGGCGGGCGACCTCCTGCGCGATTTCCAGGACGATGTCCTTTTCCCGGAGCGAGCCGCGGATCGCACCGGGGTCGTCACCCCCGTGCCCGGCATCGATGATGACGACGAGCGGGCGCGCCTCCGCCGCCGGTACCGCCGGGGACACGTCCGCTTCCGTCGGTGCGACAACCGGCACTTCCGACGGATTCGATTCCGCGGGCTGGCCGGCGGCGGCCGACTCCGCCTCGACGCCCGTCTCCACGAGCGGCACCACCTGCGCGGCCGCGCCGGCGCCCGGCGACGCCGCGACTTCGGACGCTTCGCCGGTCGGCGAGTCCGTCACGGACCCCGAAGCCACCTCAGGCAGCGCGGCCAGCGGAGCGACCAGCGGAGCGTCCGGCAGCCCGTCCGGTGGCACTTCGGTACGCAGGATATCGATCACGATCCGGTCCGGCTTGCCCGCCTCCGGCGGCAGCGAGAAGGCCCGGAAATCCCGCCGACCGAGCAGGTCGATCACGACCTGCGCCCGCTCCTGGCCCGGGTTGCGCCGCACGCGTTCGACCAGGCCATCGCCGACGCGATGGTCGCCGGTGGTCGCGAAACGGGCGCCGGGCAGGTTGATCGCGATGCGGTCGGGCCCCGCCACCCCGCGCGCCTCGAAGGAACAGGCGCGGTCGAGGTCCAGCACGATGCGGGTGTGCTCGGGGCCGGAATAGTGGCGGACGCGCAGGATGCTCGCACCATCGGCGGCACGAGCGGCCGCTGCCAGCAGGCAGATCGTCAAGAGGGCGACGACCACCGCCAGAGGTGGAGTTCCTGCAGCCGCCCGGCGCGGCATGGCCATGGTCCTGCGCTCCTTCGACCGGTTGGGGACCGGGCGCTCACCGCCGGCCTCCCTGCCGGCCGCCAACCCGTCCGACCCGGAGGATAGCACGGCGCGCCCCACCCGGCCAAGCGCATTGCCAGACCGGCAGGCGACCGCCGGCGGCATATGCCCCGGTATCGGGGGTCAGTAGTAGTCGTGCAGGACCGCGTGCCCGTGGCTCTGCCGCAGCTTCGCCAGTGCCTTTTCCTTAACCTGACGGATGCGCTCGCGCGTCAGGCCGAGCCGCTCGCCGATCACCTGCAGCGTCTGCGCCTCCTCCCAACCCAGCCCGAAGTACAGGATGACGACCTGGGCCTCGCGTTCGGTCAGCACCGACAGGCAGCGCCGCACATCCTCGCGCAGACCGCGCTCGAGCACGGCGGCGTCCGGCGCCGCCTGGTTCGAATCCTCGATGACCTCGGCCAGCGGTCGGTCGCTGCCGTCGTCACCGACGTCGTCCAGCGCCACTTCGACGTGATCCGCCCGCAGGGCCTGCAGCACTTCCGCGCGCTTCAAGCCGAGGTGGGCGGCGATCTGGCCAGGCCGCGGGTCCGTGACGCCCACCTGCTGCAGCTGGACGCGGGCGCGGTTGATCTTGATCAGGACAGCCGTCTGGTTCTGCGGCAGGCGGATGGTCCGCGACTTGTCGAGCAGCGCCTGCATGATCGACTGCCGGATCCACCACACGGCGTAGGAGATGAACCGGTAGCCCCGTTCCTCGTCGAAACGTCGCGCCGCCTTCAGCAGTCCGAGATTGCCCTCGTTGATCAGGTCCGAGAGCATCAGCCCCTGGTTCACGTAGCGCTTGGCGACCGACACGACGAAGCGAAGGTTGGCCCGCACGAGGTCCGCCAGCGCCTCCTCGTCGCCGCCGCGGATGCGCCGGGCCAGTTCGAACTCCTGATCACGGGTCAGCAGCTCATAGCGGTTGATGTCGCGGAAGTAGACCTCGAGTCCCTTCTCGTGCATCGCCGGTAGGAAGTTGCGTCTGCCGGACATGGCCGTCCTCCCTGGCTGTGTGGGGCACCGTCAGTTCTCGACCCCGGCGCGCCGGGGTTCCACCTTCAGGTAGCGCTCGACCCCTCCGGTCCTGACCAGGATGGTCAGCGGGGCCGGCACCGCCGCATGTTCCGCTCGGACCTGGTCCCAGGCGGTCAGATCATCGATCCGCCTGCCATCTACCGAGACGATCAGGTCGCCCAGGCTGATCCCCGCGAGCGCGCCCGGACCGTCATCCTCCACCGCCACCACCATCACGCCGGCGGTCGCCGACACCCCCAGCAGGTCCTTGAGCCGAGCAACCCGTTCGTCATCCGCGGCCAGCGACGCCACCTCTACCCCCAGCCAGCCCCCCGCGGTTGCGGCCGGGCCGCCTTCGCCCTCGTCCGCGTCGATCGGTGTCACGGTCACGGCCACCTGGCGCCCCTCACGCGCCAGCTCGATCGTCACCGGCCGGCCAGGTGCGGATTCGGCGATCCGGAACTGCAGTTGGCGATTGGTACCGGCCGGACGGCCGTCGTAGGCGGTGATGAAATCGCCCGGAAGCACACCGGCACCCGCCGCCGGCGATCCCGGGGCCACCTTCAGGACCCGCACACCCGCGGCGGGCTCCCCGGGGCGCTCCTCACCGACGACCGTGACCAGGTCCTCGGTCCAGACGCCGAGATAGCCGCGGACCACGCGTCCGTGTTCCCGCAACTGCGCGTAGACGCCGCGGGCCAGGTTGCTCGGCACGGCGAAACCAATGCCCTGCCCTCGCTCGCTGATGGCCGTGTTCACGCCGATGACGCGGCCGCGCGCGTCCACCAGCGGGCCGCCGCTGTTGCCGTGGTTGATCGAGGCGTCGGTCTGGATGAAGTCCTGGTAGCGCGGTGTGCGCCCCCCGATCAGGAGGTCGCCTCTGCCCTTGGCGCTGACCACGCCCACGGTCAGCGAGCTCTCGAGGTTGCCGAACGGATTGCCCACCGCGATCGCCCAGGCACCAACCTCGACCTTGTCCGAATCGGCGAACTCCAGGACCGGCAGCGTGCGACCGGACGGCTCGATACGCAGGAGCGACAGGTCGGTGGCCGGATCGCTCCCCACGATCCGGGCGCGGTACTCGCGCTGTTCGCCCCCGAAGCGGACGAAGACCTCATCGGCCCCGTCGATGACGTGGTGGTTGGTCAGGACGTCGCCGCCGGCGTCCACCACGAACCCCGAACCGGTGGACGGCGATTCGAAGCGTCCGCCTTGTCCCTGTTCGTCAGGAAAGAAGCGGCGGTACATCTCCTGGAGCGGCCCGGTCCCCATCCCGTCGGCGTTCACGGCGCGGACGATGCGGATGCTGACCACCGCGGGCCGCACCGCCTTGCCCACCGGGGCGAAGGGCGAAGCGCCCGCTTCGGACTCGCCGCGGACCGGCAACGCGAGCAGAAGCGCCAGAAGCAGGACGGTTGCCGCCGCGGCGAGGACCGCGCGGCCTTCGCCGTCGACCGCTAGGCGAACGCGCCCGGGCCCACGCGTCCCGGCCTGGACCGGAATTGCCTGAACTCGGGCGCGCCCGTCCGCGTCGCCGGCCAGAGGCCGGCAGAGCTTCCGCTCAGATGCCTCGCAACGCCTCACGTTTTCACCGTCCGTGGGGTAGGGACCGGTGAAGGGGTGAGGCTACGGCCCGGCGGCCGACCACGCGGTCCGACCGGCCCGGGTCCAACAGGGATTCCGGTCACGATCCTAGGACGATTTCGGCAGTGCTGTCAATCGGAAAAATCAGGCCGCCGATCTCCGGGTTCCCCGCCGACCCCGCCAACCCCGCCGTCGCTACCGTTCGCAGAGTCAGATTCGGCCGCAGCCGCGGGTTCGCGCCGCCGCGCGGACTGCCGTCTGATATCGTCGATCTCCGCTTCCTTCTGCCGTCGCTCGTGCTCCAGGTCCTCCACTTCGGCACGCAGGGCTGCCACGCGCGGATCGTCCAGGACGTCCAGGCGCCCCTCGTTGAGCCCCGCGTGGACCAGCGCCCCCAGGTCGGCGTAGCGGCGCTCGATCTCGCGGCCGAGGGCGAACCGGTCGTAACGGCGCGACGTGACCTTGGCCGCTTCCGTCGTCCGCTCGGCGGCGATCGCGCACCAGTCGGCCAGGTTCCGCTTCACATCATCGATTCCGGACATCGCCGGCCTCCCCTTGCCCAGCCGGCTGTCCGCCGGCGCCTTTCCGGTTGCCACCAGCGTCGATGGCCGCCACTATGCCGGGCATGAGAGACCCGGCCCAAGCGTCGGCCCTGTTCGTGGCCGACACGCACTTCCACCTGCGGCCCGATGCGGCGGAACGGCGACGACGCGACCGCTTCCTCGATCTCTGCGATTTGGCCAGCCGAGCCGGCCACCTGGTGCTCCTCGGCGACCTCTTCGATTTCTGGTTCGACTATCCGCACTTCCGCCTGCGCGGCTACGAGGAGGTCCTGCAAGCCCTCGATCGTGTCCGCGCGGCCGGGACTCACCTGCACTTTGTCGGCGGCAACCACGATATCTGGGCGGCGCCCTACATGCAGGAGCGCTACGGGTGTGCGATCCGCCCACCCCACAGCGACCTCGCCGCCGGTGGCCTGCGCGTCCGCCTATGCCACGGCGACGGGATGTTCAAGCTCGACTGGGCCTACGGGGCGTTCCGGACCGTCGTCCGGGCCAAAGCCGGCATCGCGATCGCCAAGTCCCTGCATCCGGAGCTGCTGTTCGCACTGAGCACCTGGCTGAGCGGCCGCAGCCGCTGCGCTACCCGCGACGAGGCGGCCGTCATCGAACGACGCGCTGCCACCTGGCTGGCCACGCAAGTTTCGCCGCCTGGATCCGAGCCGGACTGGGACCTGATGATCATCGGCCACGTGCACCACGGGTTCACGACCGCGGCCGGCGACCGTCGGCTGGCTGCTTTGCCCGGCTGGCTCGGGGCTCTCGGCTACGCCGTGCTGAACGACGGTCGGCTCAGCCTGCTGGACTTCGAGCGCGACCCGCTGCCGGATCTAGGCTGAAGTCCAGGCGCCGCTACCACGCCACCGCCAGCGAGAACTTGTGGCCATCGTCGAACCCGGACACCTTCGATTCCTCGAAGGCATAGTCGATGCCCAGCCGGCCGGTCCGGAAGCCCGCGCCCGCCGTCAGGCCCTGGTTCTCGTAGCTGATCCGCGACCCGGCCCGCAGGGCGAACTCGCCCAGCAGACGGTACTCGGCCCCCAGGTGCGCCTTCTCCGTCGTGTCGTTCGGGAAGACCATATCCGCCGCCAGGGTCAGGCGCCCGTTCAACGCCGTCGAAGCAGGCGTGTACGCCAGGCCGATCCTCGCGGCGACCGGCAGGTCGAACGGCTCATCGCGGAGGTTCATCTGGCCGCCCACATTCGTCAGGCTGGCCCCGAACACCAATCCGTCGACCAGCGCGTGGTGGGTCAGAAACAGGTCCAAGGCCAGACCCGAGTCGGAGTACAGGTCGATGGTCTCGTAGATGAACTTCACGTTGACGCCGGCGGCAAGGCGGTCACCCAGCGCCCTTGCGTACGACAATCCGATCGCCAGGTCATACGGGCGGAACGTCCCTTCCGGCACGCCCACGGCATCCTCGCCGCGACGGACCAGTTCCTCCGCATAGAAGCCACTGAAGACCAGACCGATGACCCCGCCCGCGGCGCGGTGGGAAACCGCCGCCGCCTCGTGGTTGAAGTGCCCCAGATAGTCGTGGTGCTGCAGCAGCAGGTCCGTGTGGCGGTCCAGAAGGGCGTTGTTCGCCGGGTTCCAGTAGAGAGCGGCCGCGCCTTCGCTGGCCGCCACCGCGGCACCACCCATCGCCGCCTCGCGGGCGCCAATACCCATCCGCAGCGACAACATGCCGACGTCGCCGGGATCGGCGGCGAGCGCTGGCAGCGCGGCGAGCGACAGGCCGGCCAGGGCACAGGCGATCAACAACTTCGTGCGGACCATGGTCTCCCTTTCCGGATGACGGCCGGCGTCAGCGCTCGACCGCGAACGTTACTACGCTGGACTCGGTGCGCCCGTCGCCGTCGACCACGACCAGGCGGCAGAAATACATGCCCGACGCCACGCCGGGCAGGGGTACCTCGATCGCGAAAGGCTCGACGGCAGCGACGTCGCGCCAATCCGTGGCAGCGAGCTGTTCGCCTGCCAAGTCGTGAACGGTCACGCGCGCGCGTCCCGGTCCGCGCGTCTGCGCGCGCGCGCGCAGGACCTCACCGTTCAACGGATTCGGGTAGCAGAAGTGGCTCCCGGGCACCAACCCCGTGCCCGCTGCCACCGTGGGCACGCCCACGAAACCGATCCGATCCCAGTCGCCGCTGCGCCAGGCGGACCCGCCCCACATCGGCCAACGCGCCGCCGCTGCCACGTCGTGCCAAACGACGATCTCCGCGAACGGCACCGTTACGAGCGCCGCGCCCGCCTCCGCATTCCCGATCACGCGCCGGAACGTGCCGACGGAAGCAAGGTCCTGGTCCGTCCCGCCTCCGAAATCGCCGATGGCCGGTGTTCCCGCGGCGGCAGCCGGGCCCTGCAGCGGCCAGCCGCTGATCTCTTCGCCGCGGGCACCGCGCGCGATGAGGCGCCCGTCGTTGGCCGTGAAAAGGTAATGGTCGCCGGCCTGCGGCGCATCCACCAGTCGCGCCACGAGTGCAGACGCCCCGGCACCCACCGCGGCCGGAGCCAACGTCCGCGGCCAGCCGTCCAGCCAGTCTCCGGCCTGTCCTACCCGGCCAACTCGCCCGTCCGCCATCACCGCGCCGCCTGGTCCCGGCGGTCCGTGCACACGCAGGTCGCTCGGCCATGCCCGGCCCCGGCCCACGATCGTGAGGTCCGGCCCCAGAACGACACCTTCCCCGGCGCCCTCGCGGTCCAACACGAGGACGGCCAGGTGAGGCGCCGCCGCGTCGTCACCCGGCATCGGCGTCAGGACCGGCGGCCACGACCCAGGTACGCCCAGTAGCTGTATCTCGACGAATTCCGGAACCGCCGGCAGCGGGTCGCGCGCAAGGTCGACCACGGCCAGACGCCCCGTGCCGGCGAGAGTGTCGGCGATCGTGCAGGCGAGCCACGAACCCGCCAGCTGAGGCGGCGCCGCTATGTAGCCCGATCCCAGTTCCAGCGTCCGGGTGACGGTCCCCTCGACGCCACCCAACCAGTCGAGCCCGCAGACGCCGTCGCGGGACCAGGCCACGAGCGCGTCAACGCGCGTCGTCGGCTCACCTGCGACGGCATCCACCGCCACCGGCACGAGCACCACCGGCTGGTTGCACCCGGGTACCTCGGCGTAGAGCCCGTTGTCGCCAGGGGCCAGTGCCCGCAGCGGCTGGCCGTCGACGCCGAAGGCGTGCACACCTCCGCCGGTGGCCACGACGATGTCCGGTGTGCCGTTGCCATCCAGATCGCCGGCCGCGGCCGGCAGCAGCCAGGCCGCCGCCGCCCCGCCGCTCCGCCCTGCGGCGAAGGGTTCGATCGTCGCCGGATCGCCGTCGTGGTCCAGGAACTCGGTGAGATCGCCACGGAACACCCACACCCCTCCGGCCCTGTCGGCAGCCACGATTTCCCCGGTGCCGGCGCCATCGAGATCGACCGCCAGCAGGTGCGATCCGGACAGATCGGTGCCCGCCGGCAGGGTCACGCGCGCCGCCGGCAGCCGCATTCCGTCGCCGGGGGCCAGACGCGCGAGCGAGAAGGTCATCGCATCGGCGTAGTCGAACCCTGCGTAGGTACTGTCCCCGACCTGGACCATATACGCCGCCGAGTCGAGCACGACGTCACTGAAGCCGCTCATGACGATGCCTGTCGGCAGTCCGGCATTCGAGCGCGTGTCGGGCCGAGTGTCAGGTCCGAACCGCGCGTTGCCCTCGCCTCGGAAGCTGTCGTGGTCACCACCGAGCTGCCAGTTCGAAGGCTCGTTCGTGTCGAGGTCCTGGATACCGTCCGCTTCCTCGAGATCGACGGCCTTGCGCGCCGGATTCGCGTTGAAGAGGTTCGTCGCCTGTCCGAACGCCCGCGCCACCACGGCTTCATCGACGTGCCAGATGTAGATACCGCTGCCGAAACCGAGTTCGCCGTCCCGCCTGGCGTTGTTCTCGCTCATCGCGAAGTCCCATTCGGCGCCGCGCAGGTCCTCGTGGATGTCGGTCGCCGGGTCGAACTTCCCGGTGGGGGTGCCGTCGTCGAACCGCGAGTCCGCGTCCCAGAAGTCGGGGAAGCCGTTGCCGTTCAGGTCGCCCGGGAAGCTGAAGCGGCGGTCCCCGTTGGGATCCTGCAGACGATACTCGGCCAGCCAGTACTCCTGTCCGGTGATGTCGATCCGTGCGCAGGCCAGCCCGTGGGCTCCGGCTGCCGGAAGCAGCGTCACGGTGCCGCCGATGTCGGGGTCCGCGCTCTCCGGGTCCAGCCAGCCCATCAGCAACTTGTTGAACGGTCCGGGCTGCGGCGGCAGGTACCCAAGCCCAACGAAGAGCCCGTAGCCCATCAGGTCGTACTGGCCGACGCCCTGGCTGTCGGGGCGCCCGGCCGGCGTAAAGTCGCTGAGCGAGAGCATGCCCAAGTGCAGACCGAACTCGAAACAGTAGAGGCCCAGCGAGCCGAAGCCCCCGCCGAACAAGCCGTAGGGATCCTGCTGGGCCGTCTCCGGCAGCACGAGTACGCGGTCGATCCCGGTGCCGGCCGCGAACCCGAGCGCCGGGATGTATGGCTGAGCAAGCTCACCGTCCGCGAAGGCCGACTGGAAGTCGGCCGGATCGAGGTAGGTGCTGTAGATCTGCTCCGGGCTGTCGCCCAGGATGTCGGTCTCCTCCCCGGCGCCGGCATGGACCAACACGACAGTGTCATAGCGGGTGAAGTCGATCTCCCCGTCGAGGCTGTCGATGACTGCGGCGGCCATAGCCACCGTCTGCTCCCCCCGGTCCGGGTGGTTTCCGTACCAGGACATCGGCTGGGGAAGGTTGATCGCGCGTGGATGCACGGTGAAGCGGACCTCGAGCGCTCCGCCGCTGACATCCGCGTAATACGCGGCCACATCCTGCAGCTTGTGGTGCAGGAACGTCGAATCGTGGGCGTCATAGTGACGGTCGGTCTGGCGCGGCGGTGGGAAGTCGCCGGGAACCACGCTGTGTCGCCCCAACAGGAGACTGTCCGCGAAATCGCAGCTGATGACGATCGTCTCCAGTGCGTCCGGCGCCTTCTCGCCCGGAAGGCGCCGTGGCTGGACCGCCCGGGCCTCGTCCCGAAGGGGTGCCGCGCGTTCGGCCAGCCGACGCGCGATCTCCGTCGGCAGCGGTTCGGTTCCCGGCAGCGGTACGACGTTCGCAGCAGCTCCAGCGTACCCCAGCAGCGCGGCCAGCAGCACGACCGGCGTGACCGGCGCGAAGGCTCTCATGCGTTGGAAGTCCCTTCCCGGCCTCCACCTGGCCGCAATCGTCACCTGTCCATCCTACGGGAGCATTGTAGGGCCGTCGGACGGGCAAGGTCAATTGCGCGGTCGCGGCGCCGCCAGCCAGGCGCACCGCGCCACCTTCGCCTGGACATTGTATTGGGAGAGCCCGACGCGGTACCTGTCACCCCTGATCGACATTCCCCCGCCGGGCTCCCCCTTCCATGCTGGTGTCCCCGTCTACCCGGTGCTTCGCCTCTTCACGATAGGCTGCCAACCACTTCGGGAATCCGCGCCGCTCCGGCCGACGGGAGATGGGGGGAAGTCCACCAGCACACCGCTGCTCATCGTCTGGTCGGGCTCGGCGACCGCCGTGCCGGCGCCTCGCCCGATTTCGCGTCACCGCTGTCGCCGGATCGGGCGCCGTCGCTCGCGCCGCCATCGCGCCCCCGGGCCGGTTCGCTCCGGCGGGGCGCTTCCTGGCGCGACGGCGCAGGCGGTGTCTCGCGGGCTGCCGGCGGCGGCGTCTCGCGCACCTGTGACGGCGTCGGACGGGCAGCAGGCGGCGCCTCCCGCACACCATCGCCCGCGGACGACCCGCGACGCGGTTCCACCGCACGATCATCGCGACCGCTCTCCTGCCGGCGCGTGCCGCGGGACGAGGGGCTCGCGGGCGCCTCGCCGCGGACCCGGGTCTCATCGCCGGACCTGATCCTCGCCGGCCGCTCGCTCCGCGACGGACGCTCTGTACCCTGCCCGCTGCGGCCGCCACTGTTCCAGGTCCGCGTCTCCTGCTGGCGGGGGTTCAACGCGCGCACACCGTCATGGTCCTGCTCGCGCCCCTGCGGCGCTCCTCGCACGCCCTCGCTCGTTCCGCGCACCGGCTCGCCAGCGCTTCGCCGGACCGGCTTGACCGGTTGGAAGCCCGGAGCCCGCTCGCCGCCGCCGGCCGTATGCCTGCGCGTCGGGCGATCGGTGCCGACCGTTGACGTCACCCCGCCGGCTTCCGGGCGGATCCGGAGTCCGCCGCCACGGTTCCCCGCGTTGGCGGCCGGGAATCGTTTCACCTGGCGCGTCGTGGGCTTCTCGCCGCGCGCCACCGCCACCGGCGCCACCGAGGTGCCACCGTCGCGTCCGCCGCCCGCGCGTCCGATACTCTCGCGGGGGCCGCCCTTGCCGTCCCCGCGGCCGGCCAGCGGCCGGCGCGCGACCATCGCCTGGCGTTCGTCGTCGGCCAGCGGCGTCCGGACGACCTGCCGCGAGACCTTGTCGAATTCCCGCACTTTGCGCACGGCAACCGGGTCCCCGTGGCGGTTCAGCGGCCGGTAGCGGCGATCGCCGCCGTCCCAGCGAGTCCAGCAGTTGCCGTAGTAGTAGGGCGAGTCGTACCAGGAGTAGCTGCCCCAGTAGGCCCCGCGCCAGCCCTGCCACGGGGCACACACGTACCAGGGGTCGTACCAGAAGTTCACCCACGGACGCCAGGTCCACGGATCGACGTACACGTACACCGGGTTCCAGTAGACGGGGTAGTAGCCGTACATCTCGTACCAGTGGTTGGACCAGCCGTAGTCGTACTCGATCTCGAGCGTGCAGCTCCCGGCGTAGGGATCGTAGCGGACCGTGTCGTCCGTATGGCACTGCGAACAGAGGTAGCGCGGGTGGTCCACCACGCGGTGCACATAGTAGCGGGCGTGGTTGGTGATCACGTGGTCGCGCGAATCCTCCAGACCCGTGATCGCGTGGTTGACCTCGTTCATCGCCAGGAACGGGTCGCCGGCCACGCGGAACCCGTAGCGCTCGCCACCATCCTCGCCCAGGAAGTCGAGTTCGAGCGAACGCAGGTCGAACGGGTAGCGCGACACCACGGCCTGCACATACCCCTCGCCCTCGGACTCGGCGATGCGCAGCGCCGGGGCCTCGCGGCCCGGCAGCCGGTACTCGTGCCCGCCGAAAACAAAGCCGTCATCGAGGCGGTCGCGCGGCCAGAGCACGCTCACCAGGCCGTCGGTGTCGATGCGATAGACCACCGCATAGGCGTCCTCGTTCGCCTGGAAGGTGACGCGCTGCTCGTCGCCGCGGTTGTAGATCTCGTCCTGGTCGCGGTCCAGCCAGACCGAGACCCGCAGCGACTGCGCGGCATAGTCGTAGTCGTCCTCCGAGGCCGGCGCGCCGTAGTCCGCGCGCGTCCTCTCGGACTGGTAGCGGTCAGCCGCAGCCTGCGCCCGCGCCGGGATGGGCAGCAGGACCAGCGCCAGGCTCCCGATCGCAAGACCGGCGCGCAGGCTGTCGATGCCGTTGAGCAGTTTCCTCATGACTTCGCCCCTTTCCTCCGCGTCGCCCTGCTAGAGGCTGATGAAGCGCGGACCGTCGTCCGCTTGCGCGTCGTCACCGGCGGGAGCCGACAGCTCCGGCAGGTTCGCGATGAGTTGGTAGGCCCAGACAAGATTCACCAGGCCTGCACCGATACTGTCGACGCCGAACTTCGCGTAATGGTCACCGCCGCTACCGGAGATCTTGACCACGTAGACGTGCCCCGCAACCAGTTCCAGAGTCCCGGTGGCCGAGTACCCGCGCGCCGGCGCCCAGCCGACGGCCTCGAAGTACAGATTGCCGGCGCTGTCGCTGAAGTCCCCCATGTCCTGCAGCTCCACGTGCGACGCGCCGCGCCTGACATACGGCACGCCGCCGTTGAAGAAGACCTCGATGTCCGCGACGGTCACCTCGACGCCCGGCGTCACGCGCCCGGCCGCCAGGATCTGCGGGCTCAGGGCAGCGCGCCGGAACTCGAAACCGAAGGCGGTGGCGCCCTGGGCGTTGGCGTCGTAGACGGGCAGCGGCACGAACCAGCCCTGGCTGTCCAGCGGACTCATCGGCAGGGGCGCGTCCACCACGAACTCGAAGCTGAGCGCGCTGCGCACGCCGGCGGCGTTCACAGACGCCACGGCGTACTCGTACTGAAGGCCGTTGAACACGTTCTCGTCGTCGTACCGGTGTAGGCCCGTGCCAGGGTCATAGTTCTCGTTCCACGGCACGACGGCGATCGGCGTCGGGTCGAAAAGCCGGTCCGGGTCGTTCTCGTCGCCGAATTCGTAGTCGCGGCGGTAGACCTCGTAGGCCACCAGGCTCTCGTTGTAGCTCCCGTCGTACGGGGGGTACACCAGATCGTGCCACTGGACGATCACGTAGCCGTCGCCGCTGATACTGTGGACACCTGTCGGCACGACCGGCGCCGGCACGTCCACGCAGTTGAGGCAATCGTCGTCGGAGCAGCCGGCCAGGAAGAAGCCCGGCACCAGGAACGCCATCAGGATCATGGCCGCGGCCGGGCGCCTCGCTGTACGCCCCTCCACTTTCCCGGTCGCCATTGCGCTCGTCTTCATCGCTACCCTCCTGGCCGGCTCGATCGTTCGCCTCCGGAGTCAAGGCAGGGTTCGTGCCACGTTCTCGGATTCCGGTCCCGAACCGACCAGGCGTCGACCAAATCACGCCCAACGCACCCAACATGTTGTCATGTAAGATCCTAGAATAGCGGGCGAACGCGCCCATCACAGCGTAACGCCCGGATCCGATCGTCGGCCACGGCCAACGGCGGGGTCATGTTGTGCGCGCTGTGGGACAGTTTCCCCAAAAAGGGACGCAGGTCGCAGGGGCGAAGGGGAGCGGCAAAGGCGAGCAGTCCGGGTTCCCTGCCTGCGGTTATCCGGAGAGGGGCAAAGGAAAGAGCCCCCGCCTTGCGGCTGGCCGGGCTCGGGGCTCGCCTCCCCTGACCCGACTGGGGCTCTTGTAACTCGTCTGTTCCTGGAAACTCGCTATCAGCCGCTGTCGCGCGAGAATTCGTGTTCCGGGAGAAGAGGATCCTGATTCCCTACGCCGTCCTGTCGGGATGCTCCAGACCCCACCTCTTTCACATCCCCCGGGCGGCCTTCTCGATGAGAACCTCCCGCCTCGCGGCAGGCATGGACTCAATTCTCCCGGAAACACGAAATTCTGCTTCGTCAGAAGAGGATCCCTGTTGCTCACCCCTTCGAGATTCACACAGCACTTGGCGTACCAACTCCGTGTTCTCGGCAACAATCCAGCAAGTCGTTGTCAGAAAGCACGTTGAGAATCCTCACGCCCCCGCTGTCCGGCGTGTCCGGGACAGCCACCTATTAACTTCGTTGACAGATTGGGCTCTTCTGGCGTAATCCATTGAAAAATAACAATTTGATCTAGAAAAAAAAATTCCGGCCAAACCGGGTTCCGCTCCTGATCTTGCCAGCGGCGCTCTGGATCAGTTGTCGCCGTCCAGACCGAACAACCGGGCCTTCTTCAGGAGGTTCGGGTAGCTGATCCCCAGGTCACGGGCAGCCTGCGACTTGTTGCCACCGGCGTGCAGGAGAGCGGCCCGGATCTCGCGACATTCGACTTCTGCCAGGGTGTCGCGCAACGGCGTGCGATGGGCGCCGACGGCGCCGATGCCGGCAGCGCCGGCCGCGATCTCTGACGGCAGGTGCTCCGGCCGCAAGGTGCCGGAGCCGCTGGCCAGCACGATCGCACGCTGCAGGGTCTTCTCCAGTTCGCGGACATTGCCCGGCCAGGTGTGGCGCAGCAGCCCATCCATGAAACGCCTGTCGATTGCGGGCGTCGTGATGCCCAGTTCGCGGCTGAAGCGGGCCACGAAATGGGTGGCCAGGAGTTCCACGTCATCCGGGCGCTCGCGAAGCGGCGGGATCACGAGCGGGAAATCGAGCAGGCGGTAATACAGGTCCTCGAGGAAGGCGCCCTGCTGCGCGAGTTGGTGCAGGTCGCACTTCGAGGCACAGACGACGCGCACGTCGACCCGTGCCTCCTGGTTCGATCCCACCGGACGCACGACCTTGGTGTCCATGAAATGCAGGAGCTTGCCCTGCATGCTGAACGGCATCTTGCCGATCTCGTCGAGGAATACCGTACCACCCTCCGCTTCCGCGAGGAGACCCTTCTTGTCGGCATGGGCGCCCGTGAAGCTGCCGCGCTTGTGGCCGAACAACTCGCTCTCGAGCAGCGTCTCCGGGATCGCCGCGCAATTGATCGAGAGGAAACGCCGACCGGCACGGCGACTCAGCGCGTGGATCGAGTAGGCCAGCAGACCCTTGCCGGTGCCGGTCTCGCCGTTCAGCAGGACGGTCAACTCGCTGGGCGCCACTTTGCGCGCAAGGCCCAGCACGTCCAGCATGCGCGCATTTCGCGTGATGATGTTCTCGAAACTCTCGACGGCGGCGAACGGCGTCGCCTCGCCACCGGCGGCCCGAGCCCCCGCCTTCTCGTGCAGGTACAGCGCCAGGAACCCCAGATAGGTGGCCAGGAAGTCGAGCGCCGCACGGTCAAACGCCGCCCCGGTGCCACCGGCTCCAGACTTGCCGAGGAACAGGACGCCGAACCGCCGCCCGTGCAGCGCGATCGGCATGAACAGGCAGCTATCGGCCACCGTCATGAGCGCCGGAACGTCGGCGACGATGTGGTCGCGAGGTCCGAGCCGGGTGTGCAGGGAGATGCCGCCCTGTTCACGGGTTCCGGCCGCCGCGGCGAACCAGCGCGCGAGCTGGCCGGCGAGATTCTCCGTCAGGCCTCGACGGGTCACCACGCGAAGCAGGTCCGCCGATCCGCCCGCCCCGGCCATGGCGATGAAGCCGCTGTCGGCCGCGACGCGCTGCATGCCCGCGGTCAGGACCGCTTCGAGGTTCCCGGGAACCGCTGCGCCGTCCGCGTCGAACAGGTCCGGCAGCGAGGCGATGGCCTCGAAGTGCGCTTCCGGCGCCCCCACGGCACGCAGGATCCCACGTTCGATGTCCTCCCGCAGCCGGGAAACCGTACGCAGCCAACGCTCGTCCTCGAGGCCGGACGCGCAGCGCTCAAGGTCGAACGCCGTCAGCAGGGCCTCGTCGAACTGACCAAGCCTGACCTGCACGTTCACCAGCCGCTCGAGAACCTGGCACAGCATGGCGTCGCTCACGCCGGCGGCGACACGCTCCTGCGCCTCGGCCAGCAGCCGTCGCAGCACCAGCAGCAGGGGCTCGCCCGCCGTGGACAACCGAGCGTCAGACCAGGCCACGACGGCCCGGCACCACAGATGCGGCAGCGACTGGTCGTGGAAGGTGGTGACGGCCTGGCGGAAGTGATCGTCGGCAACAGCGGCGGCGCCCAGTTCCGTGTGCGCGCGCCCGAGGGTCAAGTGGCAGAAGCCGATCTCGTAGGCCTCTCCGCATTGCGCGCAGACCGCCAGCGCGGACTGGGCGGTGGCAATGGCTTCCTGCGGCCGGCCGGTGGCCAGGTGGACTTCGCCGAGGCGCCGCTGCAATTCACCCTCGAGGTCGTTGCCGGTGGCGATGGTGCGCGACCGCGCCAAGCCCTGCCGGTAGTTCGCCGCGGCGCGCTCCGGTTCGCCCCTCGCCAGCAGCACGTCTCCGAGGTACTCGTCGGCGATGCAGGCCTCGCGAGGGTAGCTACCCTGGTCCGCCAGGGCCTTGCCCTCGATCAGCAGTTCCTCGGCGCGGGCCAGACGGCACGACAGCGTCTCCAGCCGACCGAGGGCCAACGACAGGCGGCACGCCTGCAGGCGATCGCCGAGGCTGGCCGCCAGGCGGTGCCCCTTCTCCAGGACAGCGCGCGATTCCGGCAGGCGATCGGTCTTCTGAAGCACGATGCCCTGGTTCAGGTAGAGCATCGGCAACAGGTGGCTGGCGCCGATGCGCTGGGCCAGGTCGAGGGCCTTGTCCAACTGGGCCAGGGCGCGGTCCCAACGGCATCGCACATTGTCCAGCAGGGCCAGATTGTTCAGCAGGTTTGCCACGCCAAGGTCGTGGCCGATGCGCCGGAACGTGGCCAAGCCGTCGTTGAACAGCTCGTCGGCCTTCTCGAGCCGTCCGAGGCGCAGGTGGCAGACTCCCATGACGACCTGCAACCGGGCAACGTCAGCATGTTCGTCGGTCAGCGCGAGCACGGCGAAGGCCCGCTTGGCCAGGTTGAGCGCGTCATGCAGGCGGCCTCGCTCGCGCAGCACGATCGCTCGCCGGATCTGGAACGCTGCGGTCAGCACCGCCGCCTGTTCGGGCGCCGCCAGTGCCGTGGTCCGGGCGAGCAGGGCATCGGCCTCGTCCAGGAGCGCGTCCGCTTCGGCCAGTTGGCCCAACAGCAGCATCGAATCGACCGACTTCCGCAGCAGGGGCAGGGCGCGCTCGCGAGGCAGGGTGTCCAGCACCTCGCCGTCGGTCATCTGCGTGTAGTAGTCCAGGGCGGTGGCGTAAGCCGAGGCATGGAAGTGCAGATCGCCGATCTCTTCCAGGCGCAACCAGTCGGACGCGGCCTGCGGTCGCGACTGGCGCGGCCCCGAAGCGTCCCGGCTTCCCGGGTCCTGGAATTCGTCACTCATCAACCGCATCCCTCGGCGAGGAAGTGGATTCGGTTTCTCGTTGTCTGTTTTCGTCCGCTCAACCCAGTGCCGGCCGGGCGCCCAATGGGCGCCCTAGCCCGCCGCCTGCATCAGGCGCAGCAACTGGAGCATGATCTCCAGCATGGCGTTCGAACCGCCGTACTGCGCCGTCCCGGTCGCCGGGGTCGGAAGGTCCGCCCCCAGCCCGTCCCCGGCACCACCGGGGTCGCCACGGCCCGAGCCTTCGTCCTCGCCCGAGCCTCCGTTGGCCACAGCGGCCGGGTCGATCGTCGAACCGGTTGCCGCGTCGGAATTTGGGACCGCATTGGCAGCGGGGGGCAGCACGGGCACGGCGACCAGGCTGATCGCCAGCAGAAGAAACAGGATCGCTCGGCAGCGTTTCATGTCCTTCGTCCCTTGTCCAAGGCACCCCGTCCCCGGCCGCGCGAGCACCAACCACATGCCCCGGCGCCCACTCGGCCTTGCTATCATTCTTACGGAAAACGCATGGTGGTGTCAATCAGAGTTGTCGGGTCCCGGCGATTCTCCGCCCGGCTGGGTCCGCAGCCCGTACTTCGCGATCTTCTTGTACAAGTTACTCCGCTGCATGCCCAGGACATCGGCCGTGCGGCTCACGTTGTAAAGGTTCTCCCGCAGCTTCGATTGCAGGAACAGGGTCTCGCTGCGGGCCTTGAACTCGAGGAAATCCCGGGCGGCCAGCAGCCCGGCCTCCGCGGGCCGGCCTGGCGCCGTGCCGGGCAGCGCCGGCAGGTCCACCGGACGGATGGTCGGCTCGGGGGCCAGGATGAGCAGCCGTTCCACCAGGTTGCGCAGCTCCCGCACGTTGCCGGGCCAGCTGTACTCCTCGAGCATGGCCACGGTTTCCGGAGCGAACCGGCGCGGCTTCAGCTTCAGGCGCGCCGCCAGTTCGGCCATGTACCAGTCCAGCAGCAGCGGAATGTCGCCCTGGCGGTCGCGCAGCGGAGGCAAGTGCAGGGCCAGCACGTTGAGGCGATAGAAGAGGTCCTGCCTGAACCCGGACTGGGGCGAAGACAGGTCGCGGTTGGTCGCCGCCACGATGCGGACATTCACGCGGCGCGTTTCGGCGCCGCCCACGCGCTGGAACCGGCTCTCCTCGACGGCCTTGAGCACCTTCGCCTGGGCTTCCTCCCCCATGTCGCCGATCTCGTCCAGGAAGAGCGTGCCGCCATCGGCCTGCTCGAAGCGCCCGGTGCGTTGGCGATCGGCCCCTGTGAAGCTGCCCTTTTCGTGCCCGAACAGTTCGCTCTCGACCAGCTCGCGCGGGATGGCGGCGCAGTTGACCTCGACCAGAGGGCGATCGCGACGGGCGCTGGCGCGGTGGATCGCGCTGACAACCAGCTCCTTGCCCGTGCCGTTCTCGCCGGTGATCAGCACCGTGGCATCGCTGCCGGCGACCTTCTCGATGAACGAGCGGACCTCGAGCATGGCGCGGCTGTCACCGATGATGACCCGCCTCCGATCACCCTGATCCTGCAGGACGCGGCGATCGGCGAGCGCCTCGTGATGAGCCAGGCAATTGGCGATCGTCACCATCAGCCGATTCATCGAGAAGGGCTTCTCCAGAAAATCGTAGGCCCCCGACTTCACCACGGCCACGGCGGTCTCGACGTTGCCGTGGGCCGAGATCACGATCACCGGCACCTCGCTCTCGGCCTGGCGCAGGCGCTGCAGCACCTCCAGGCCGTCCATACCCGGCATCTTGACGTCCAGGAGCATGACGTCCGGCCGGTGGCGCTCGGCCATGGTCAGGCCTTCGGCCCCCGTCGAGGCCGTCAGGACCTCGTAGGCATCGCCGTAGCGGAGCGCCTGCGCGGTGATGTCGCGGATCGAGGGATCGTCATCGACGATCAGGACGGTCTTCACGGCGTCTCCTTGCGGCACGGCGGTCCGGAGTGCGGCACGATGTCCCGGCCCGGCCAGGGCCCGACACGGCGTCTAGGCTTGCGGGGCGGCCGGCGGTGCCGGACATTGTGCCCCGGCGTCGCCACACCTTGCGCCGCCGACCGAACCGCTGTCAAGGCGGCGGACTGCCGGGCCGCCGCCGGGGGTCTCCGTGGCCAAACCGCTGCTGCGTTCACTGGTTCCCGACCGGCTGGCCGAGGTCGTCGCCGCGTGCGGCGCCGAACCCTACCGCGCGCGGCAGTTGGCCACCTGGCTGTATGGGTACGACGCGCTGGACTGGGACGAACTGCGCAACCTGCCCCGGGCGCTGCGTGCGTCCCTGGCTGAAGGCTGGGATCTGCAGGGTCTGCAGCCCGTGGAACGGCAGGTCGGCGGCGACGGGACGCGCAAGTTCCTGTTCCGCCTGCGCGACGGCCAGACGGTCGAGAGCGTGATCATCCCCATGGAGAGCCACGCCACGTTCTGCCTCTCGACACAGGTTGGCTGTGCGATGGCCTGCCGCTTCTGCGCGACCGCGCGCGGAGGCCTGGTGCGCAACCTCGAAGCGGGCGAGATCCTCGAGCAGGTGGCCCACCTACGACGCGACCTGCGGGCCGATCCGGTGCCGGGTCACGGGGACCGTCAGTTCAACGCGGTTTTCATGGGCATGGGAGAGCCGCTCGACAACTGGGATGCGCTGCCCGACACGTTGTCGACGATGCTGGCGCCCGACGGGCTGGGCATGTCGAAGCGGCGTGTCCAGGTCTCGACGAGCGGGCCCGGCGAGGGCCTGCGGCGACTGCTCGAGCTCGCGCCCGGCACGGGCCTCACCCTGAGCCTGGGTGGGACCACCGACGAAGAGCGCAAGCGCCTGATGCCGGTCCCGGGGCGCACCGGATTGGCGGAGGTGCTCGAACTGGGACGGCTCTACGCGCGGCAGTCCGGACGACGCACGACGATCGCGTGGGTGCTCATCGCCGGCAGCACCGACGGCGCCGACCAGGCCCGGCGGCTGGCGAAGCTGGCGGCCGGCGGCCTCTTCAAGGTGAACCTCATCCCGCTCAACCCCCTGGATGACGACCGGCAGGCGCCACCGGCGCCGGACGTGGTGCTGGCGTTCCAGGGAATCCTCGACGCGGCGGGGATCGACACCACGGTCCGCCTCAGCGGCGGTCGCGACATCGCGGCGGCCTGCGGACAGTTGCGGCGCCGGCGTGAGGCGGGCGGCTCCGCACCGGGGAAGCAGGACGGCGGACGGCCCGACTGAGGCCATCCGCCGTCGAGAGGCAAGCGCGCAGCAGCACCGCGCGCGCAGAGATCACATCACGTCGGCCAGGTGCGTACGCTCGAGCGCGCCGGTCAACGCGTCCTGCGCTTCCTTCCAGACCTTCGCGATGTGGCAGTCCTCGGCGTTCTTGCAAGGCTCCACATGACGCAGGCAGTGGTTCAACACGATCCCGCCCTCGCAGACCTCCACGACCTCGCGCAGCGTGATCTCCGAAGCGGGACGTCCGAGGCTGAAGCCGCCCTTGACGCCGCGATGCGACTTGACGATGCCGGACTGCGCCAGCATCTGGAAGATCTTCGCCAGAAAAGCCTCCGAGACCTCGCAGGCTCCGGCGATGGACTTCAGTTGCACCGGCGCCTCGCTCTCGCGACGTGCGAGTTCCTGCAGCCCCCTGATCGCGTACTCGGTCTGCCTGGTAATCTGCAGCATGGTGAAACCTCTCAGCCGTTGCACGTAGGGTGATCCCAGGGATCCGGCGCAAAGGAGATGCATCGAAACCGGATTGTCAACCCTGTCAACGCCGGAACAGGTGCAACGCCTTGCGGGTCAACTGGCTGACGTGCAGGTCGGCTGCCCGGCCGGCGTCGGCCCAGACTCCTGCCGGGCGATCGGGAAGCGGCGGCCGGGCCGCCGGCCCCGGCTGGTCGACCGCCAGGACGGCCCCCTGCAGGCGGTAGCGGGTGATCGCGTGCCGCACGGAGCCCAGCCGGGTGGCGCTCCCGGGCATCCCGCCCAGGGCACCGACCAGCGCCGTGAGGGCCCCTCCCTGGTCCCCGGGAGAGGTCGGCAGGGGATACCAAGCGGTCATCGGCAGCACCAGCAGGCCCTGGTGGAGCCGGCCGAAATCCGTGCGAGCCGGCGCTGCGGCCGCGACGCAGGCCAGGGGCCTGCCGCCCGCGGCCTCGAGCCAGCAGCGCCCTTCGGCGCGAAAGACCACGAGGACCACCCCCACCGCCAAGGCGCGCGGACGTTCCCGGGCGGCTGCGGACCCGTCGGCCGCGGCAAGGGCGCCTGCCGATCGGCAGAAGCCGGCCACGGGGCACGCGGCACACTGCGGCTGCCGGGGCAGGCAGACCGTGGCGCCCAGTTCCATCAGAGCCTCGTTCCACGCACCGGGCTGCTGGCGCGGCACCAGGGCGTGGGCCACGCGCATGACCGCGGCGGGTCCCGGGGCCGGCGGCGACAGGTCGCCGGCATACCAGCGTCCGAGCACACGACGCACGTTCGCGTCCACGGCCGGCTCCGGCAGGCCCAGGCCGATGCTCGCAATGGCGCCCGCGGCATAGGGCCCCACGCCGGGCAGACGTCGCCAGGCGGCGGCATCCTGCGGCAGCGCGCCGCCAGACGTCGCGACAATGCTCCGTGCGGCGGCCAGCAGGTGCCGCGCGCGCTGGTAGTAGCCCAGGCCGGACCACAGGGTGAGCACGTCGTCATCGGGCGCGGCGGCCAGCGCCGCGACGTCCGGGTAGCGGGCCAGGAAGCGCTCCCAGTAGGGAACCACCGTCGCCACAGTGGTCTGCTGGAGCATCATCTCGCTGATCCAGGTTCCGTAGAGCGACCGACGACGACGCCAGGGCAGGTCGCGCTGGTGCGCGGCGAACCAGTCCAACAGCGCCTCGTGGAGGCCGGCAGGGGGCGGCACGCCAGGCGCGCCCAGCGGTGTGTCACGCACGATTCGACTCCAGGCGCGGCACCGAGCGCGCCATTGACAAGGTCCCGGCGAACCGGGAGGATATCGTCATCCTGCCGCCGCCGCATGCGAGGCTTGCGGTCGCACCACGTCCCGGCCCCCGAACCGAGCTGGAGATCCACATGTCGGTCGGCACCATTCCCGCCCTGCTGTGGTCCGCGGTCACCGAGCGCCCGCGTCCCGACTGCCTGGCCTACCGCGAGGGCGACGGTCCCTACGTGCGCCTGTCGAGCGACCGGGTCCTGGAGCGCGTGCGGGACCTGAGCCTGGGCCTGAGGGCCCTGGGCGTGGGCCCGGGCGATCGCGTCGCCATCCTCAGCGAAAACCGGTACGAGTGGGCCCTGGCCGACCTGGCCGCGCTGGCCTGCGGCGCGGTGACGGTCCCGATCTATGCGACGCTGCTGGCCCCGGCGATACAGTACATCCTGGCCGACTGCGGCCCGGTCGCGATCTTCCTGTCGACGCCCGAACAGGCCGCCAAGTTCGCGACGATCCGCGGCAACCTGCCCACCATCCGGCATGCGATCGCCTTCGACGCGGTCGAGCTTCCCGGCGCGCTGCCGTTGGCGCGCGTCGAGGAATCCGGGGGCGCGGCCGCGACCGTGCCGGCCGCCGATCCGGCCTACTGGACAGGCGGCGACACCAACGGAATCTGCAGCATCATCTACACGTCCGGCACGACGGGGAATCCCAAGGGGGTCGTGCTGACCCATCGCAACTTCGTCTCGAACATCGTGAACGTGGCCAAGGTCATCGAGTTCTACCCCACCGACAGCTGCCTGAGCTTCCTGCCGCTGAGCCACGTGCTCGAACGCATGGCCGGCTACTACTCGATGCTGCACTTCGGGGTCGGCATCTACTACGCGCGCCGCTTCGACACGATCGCCGAGGACCTTGCGGTGGCGCGGCCGACCATCATGATCAGCGTGCCACGGCTCTACGAGAAGATCCACGGCGGGGCAGCGACGACCGCGACGGCAGCCGGCTTCCCGAAGCGGCAGATCTTCTTCTGGGCGCGCCGGGTCGCGATCCGCAAGGCGGAGGCGGATGTGGACGGGCCGCGCGCCAGCCTCGGCCTCCGGTTGTCGCATGCCGTGGCCGATCGGCTGGTCTACAGCAAGCTGCGCGCCAAGCTGGGCGGGCGGATCCGCATCATGGTCTCGGGAGGCGCGCCGCTGAACGCGCGCGTGATCAAGTTCTTCCACGGGGCCGGCGCCCTGATCCTGGAAGGCTACGGCCTGACGGAAACCTCGCCCGTCCTGTCGGCGAACCTCGCCAGCGCCATGCGATTCGGCAGCGTCGGGAAGCCGATTCCGGAGACCGAGATCAGGATCGCCGGGGACGGCGAGATCCTCTGCCGGGGCCCGCAGGTCATGAAGGGCTACTATCGCAACGACGCGGCAACGGCGGAGGTGCTGGACGCGGACGGCTGGCTGGCCACGGGCGACATCGGACACGTGGACGCCGACGGCTACGTCTTCATCACCGACCGCAAGAAGGAACTCATCGTGACGTCGGGGGGCAAGAACATCGCCCCGCAACCCATGGAGGGAAGCCTCGCCGCGGACAAGTACATCGCGCAGGCCGTGGTGATCGGCGACCGGCGACCGTACCTGTCGGCACTGATTGTGCCCGATTTCGCGAACCTGAAGCGCTATGCCGAGACGCGCGAGCTGGGCGTCGACACGCAGGCCGGGCTGGTGCAGCACCCGCGCGTCCAGCGCCTGTACCAGCGCATCATCGACAGCCTCAACGAGCATCAGCCCAGCTTCGGCCAGATCAAGCGGTTCACGCTGCTTCCGCGCGAGTTCACGCTGGCGGACGGCGAGTTGACGCCGACGCTCAAGGTCAAGCGCTTCGAGATCGGGCGTGCGTACAAGGCGGCGATCGACGCGATGTACCCGGTGGAAGCCCACCACGAGGACGAGTGACTCCGGGGTGGAACCGCGTCCCGGCGACCGTCAGCGGCGCTGCGCCCGGTCCCCCAGTGCGACCGTGAACCGCAGCCGGCGGCCGTCGCGCACGACGCCGATCTCCACGAGGTCGCCCGGCGCGTAGGCGCGCAGCGCGGTCGTGAAGGTCGCCAGGTCGGCGACGTCGTGGTTGCCGAAGCTGACCATGAGATCGCCCTTCGCCAGCCCGGCGGCCTCGGCAGGGCTGTCCGCGAAGACGCTGGCGATCCGGTAGCCGGCCTGTCCCTCGGTGAAGTCGGGCATGGTTCCCAGCCACGTCTGTCGGTTGCCTGCCACCGCCCCGCCGGTGTCGTCGCGCAGCGCGCCCTCCACCATCACCCACGTGAACGGGTCGCGGACATCGCGCAGGCCGGTGACCAGCGCTTGCGTGAAATCGAGAACCAGGCCCAGGGCGTCGTAGTCCAGGATGTCCGGCGCGTCCTGCGGCCGGTTGTACTCAGGATACGGGCCACCGAAGAGGAACAGGACCGGGACCTCGCGCGTGTTGAAGACCATGTGGTCGCTGCCGGACCAGCCGCCGCGCGAAGGGTTGACGACGACACCCGCGGCCGCCGCAGCGGCCGTGACGGAAGCCTGCAACGGCGCAGCGGTGCCGATCCCGCTGACGATCAGCCGGCCGTCGCCAAGCCTGCCCACCGTGTCGAGGTTCACCATCACGTCGATGCTGTCCAAGGGCACCGGCGGATGGTCGACGAACCAGGCCGCGCCCTGGAGCCCCACCTCCTCGGCATCCGGGTGCAGGAAGATGATCCCGCGGCGATCGCCCCCCGTTCCGTCCACGGCGGCCCGCAGCCGGCGCGCCAGCTCGTGCACCACGACGATGCCCGAGGCATTGTCGTTGGCGCCGGGGTAGTAGGCTCCCGCGGCCGGCGCGTGACCGGCGGCCGGGGGATCCACCGGGCCGAGGTGGTCGAGGTGGGCGGCCACGACCAGCCAGCGCCCGGCAAGGCTGCCGGCACCCGGGAGCAGCGCGCCGACACTGGTCCCGTGGCGCCCGGCCAGCGCGTCGCCGGTCCAGCCTTCCCCGCGCAGGGGGAATCGCTGTCTCCAGTCCCCGGCAAAGGCAGGCTGCAGGCCGGCGGCGGCATACCACGACACCAGCGAGTCGGCGGCGGCGACGCCACCCTGCGTGCCGGCGGCGCGGCCGGCCAGCGGCGGCGAACACAGCACGTCGACGCGCGAGCGCAGCGCGGCCGCGGCCGGATGGGCAACGGACGGCGCGGCGGCGCCGGCCATCGTCATCAGCAGGCCGAGGAGCAGCAGCTGCCGCGCGGGGCCCCTGTCCGCGATGTGCGCGTTCGAGATCATCAGGCCTCCGCCGGTCCGAGGGTTCGGCGCCACGTCACCTGGGCGCCACTGTGCCGCACGAGCAGCCCGGCCAGGAGGTCCAGGCGGCCCTCCATCTGCGGTGCAGGCAAGGTGCCGGTCGCCATGATCACCGCCAACAGGTCTGCGGTCGCATCCGTGACACGCGTCCGCGCCGAGTCGCTGGTCGGCGACCCGAAGGGCCCGGCGCGGTCGTAAAGGGCCAGGCGACCGCCGACGTTGACGTCCTCCTTGCGGATCCCGGCGTAGGCATCGCCTGCGGCGCCGACGGTCAGCGCGATGTCGCCCTGCACGCACGCCAGGTCGTACAGACCGATCGGCAGCAGGAACGACAGCGAGGCCAGGTTGCAGGCGTCCACCACGCAGCCGAGACGGTAGAGGTCCCGGCCCTGCAGGACGCGCCGGAGCAGCGCCTCGCTGCTGGGCCGGTGCCGGGACGGCTCCATGCCGAACGAGCGGTAGAGCGCGCGCGCCTCGGCCAGTCCCTCGATCGTCGACGGCGGCGCCCCGGCGTACCGTCCGCGCAGCTCGTCCGCCGTTCGCGCCATCAGCGTCGCCAGGTCCTCCCCGTTGCCGCCGAACGGGCCCCGGGCCACCAGCACGCCGCAGCGCACACGGCCCGCCAGCGTCGCGTCAAGGCGCAGGCTGCGCCCGTCCGGGAGCAGGACGCCATCGGTCACCGGGACCCGTCCGCCCCGGCGTGGCGGCCACCTGGGCCGTACATCTGCGCGTAGTACTGGGTGTAGCGCCCGCTGCGGATCTTCTCCCACCACGGGCGGTTCGCCAGGTACCAGTCGACCGTGCGCGCCATGCCGGTCGCGAAGTCCACCGTGGGGGCCCACCCCAGTTCTGCCGCGATGCACGAGGCGTCGATGGCGTACCGTCGGTCATGCCCAGGCCGGTCGGCCACGAAGGTGATCAGGTCGTGCCCCAGCCCCAGCCGGTCCAGCAGCAGCTTGACCAGGTCCAGGTTCCGCATCTCGTTGCCGCCGCCGATGTTGTAGACCGCGCCGGGACGGCCGTGCCGCAGGGCCAGGTCGACCGCACGGCAATGATCCTCGACGAAGAGCCAGTCGCGCACCTGCAGACCGTCGCCGTAGACCGGCAGCGCCTTCCCCTCGAGGGCGTTGGCGATCATCAGCGGGATCAGCTTCTCGGGAAACTGGTAGGGACCGTAGTTGTTGCTGCAGCGCGTGACCACGACGGGAAAGCCGAAGGTATGGTGGAACGCGCGGCAGAGCAGGTCGGCCGCCGCCTTGCTGGCCGCGTAGGGCGAGTTCGGGGCCAGCGGCGTCCGCTCGGTGAAGAGCCCTTCGCTCCCGAGCGACCCGTAGACCTCGTCGGTCGAGACCATCACGAAACGCTGCACGCCAGCGGCGCGCGACTCCTCGAGCAGGATCTCGGTGCCCAGGACGTTGGTCGTGACGAAGATCTCTGGACCTTCCACCGAGCGGTCCACGTGGCTCTCGGCGGCGAAGTGCACGACGGCGTCGATGCCCTCGTCGGCCAGGAGCCCGCGCACCAGCGCGCGGTCCCGCACGTCGCCACGCACGAACCGGTAGCGCGGGTGGTCCTCGCAGCCGGCCAGGTTCTCCAGGTTGCCCGCGTAGGTCAGCAGGTCGAGGTTGACCACGCGGTCCTCCGCGTTGGCAAGCAGGAAGCGCACGTGGTTCGAGCCGATGAACCCGGCGCCGCCGGTGACCAGGATGTTCACGCGTGTCCTTTCCGGGCGGCCGCCAGCCGCGACAGGAACTCGGCCATACGGGCCGCGCTGACGGGGGCAGCGACATCGCCGCCCTCCTTGAGGCTGGTGCCGACGATGAAGCCGTCGGCAGCCGGCACGAACCGCTCGACATTCGCCGAGCCGACGCCGCTGCCCACCAGCAACGGACAGTCAGGGAGCGCACGGCGCAGTTCCTCGATCTCGCCGGGATCGGCCCCCGCACCGGTCGCGGCGCCGGTGACGATGACGGCGTCGGCCAGACCGCGCAAACGCAGGTCGCGCGCTTCGTCGACCAGGGGCCGTCCCCCGAGCGGCACGGCGTGCTTGACCCGGACATCGGCGAGGATGCCCACCGCAGCGCCGTACTCGCGCCGCTGCCGAAGGGTCTGCCAGGCCCTCCCCTCGAGGACACCCTGGTCCGTGACCGCAGCGCCCGTGTGGACGTTGACCCGGATGAACGCCGCGCCGACGGCCACGGCGATCCCGAGCGCCGCCTCCGCGTCGTTGCGCAGCACGTTGATCCCCAGCGGGCAGTCCGGCAGGTCACGACGGATCGCCGCCGCCACGAACGTCATTGCCGCGACCGTGACCGGCGGGACCGACCCCGGCTGGAAGGGGATATCGTGGAAATTCTCAAGCATCAGGGCGCCGATGCCGCCCTCGCGGAGGGTTCGCGCGTCCAGCAGGGCCGCGCCCGTGACCGCTCCGAGGTCGCCGCCCCAGCCCGGACTGCCCGGCAGCGGGCCGAGGTGGAGCATGCCGATCACGCCCGGGCGGCAGAGTTCGGCGAACCAGGGGCGGGTCCAGGGCGTCACGACGAATCCTTCCGGCGGCCGGCAGCGAGCGCTTGGCGCGATGGCCATGGTAGAATAAATTGGTCCGGCCGCTCCTGACAAGGAGCGAGGACGGCCCGGCCCGACGGCCGGGCAGGCGCCGCCAAACAGCCCGGGGAGTCTGATGCAGATCGTCCATGGCAAGTCCGGCTGGCTCGAGGTCATCTGCGGGCCGATGTTCAGCGGCAAGAGCGAGGAACTCATCAAGCGCATCCGGCGGGCCCAGATCGCGCGCCGTCGCGTCCAGATCTTCAAGCACGGGGTCGATACCCGCTACGACGCGACGAGCATCGTCTCCCACAGCCAGCAGAGCCTGCCCGGGATCGCGGTGACCGATGCCCGCGACATCCTCAACCTGGTCGACGACCGGACCGAACTGGTGGCGATCGACGAGGGCCAGTTCTTCGGCGACGAGATCATCGAGGTGGTCACGCGCCTGGCGAACCTGGGCAAGCGGGTCGTCATCGCCGGGCTGGACCTGGACTACCGGGGCTTGCCGTTCGGCCCTATGCCCCAGCTCATGTGCCGGGCGGAATACGTGACCAAGCAGCTGGCCATCTGCATGACCTGCGGTGACCCGGCGAATTTCACGCAGAGATTGACGGGAGACACCGCGCAGGTCGTCGTGGGCGCCACCGAAACGTACGAGGCCCGCTGCCGGGCCCACTTCGAACCCCCGGCCGAGGAGCGCCCGCCGGTCAGGTGAAGAAGTGCGGGTCGATCTTGAGCGCGCCGGCGCGCGTGACGAGGTCGGCGACCCGTTCGGGCGTCAGGCCGAGCAGGCTGGCCGCCGGACGCAGCGCTGCCGCCGACTCCGGATCGACCTCGGTGACCGCATTGGCGTCGTCGCCACCCTGACAGCGCGCGATCTCCTCACCCAGCGCGATCATGGCCGCGACCCGCACGTTGCGCGCGTCAGGCTGCTCGAAGCGGTGATGCCAGCGCACGGCATCCTCGAGGTCCTCGGTCAGGTTCCACTCACGCAGCAGCAGCGCGCCGAGCTCGCCGTGATCGAAGCCCAGCACGCGGAGCTCGACCTCGTGGTACGGCTGGCCGCTCTCGACGGACTCGGCCAGGATCTCCTGGAACAGCTCGGGGTGGCTGCGCGCGAGCACCAGCTGGCCGATGTTCTGCATCAGTCCACCGATGAAGACGCTCTCCGGCTGGACGCGGCCCACGGCCTGCGCCACGAGCTGGCTGCCCATCGCCGACAGCACAGACTGGCGCCAGATCTTCTGGTAGAGCATCCCGGCGCCGGGTGCAAGGAACACCGAGCGCGCCGCCGTCACCAGCGTCCAGTTGCGGATCGCGACGAAGCCCAGGCGCACGATCGCCTCGCTGACGGTCGTGATCTGCCTGGCCGCGCCGTAGAAGGGGCTGTTGGCGATGCGCAGCACCTTCGCCGTCAGGGTCTGGTCCATGGCCAGCGCCTTTTCCAGGCGCGTCGCGGTCGTGCGCGGGTCCTCGATGACGGCCATGATGTGGCACGCCGCCTTGGGTAGTGCCGGCAGTTCCCCGCTGTGGCGCAGGATGATCTCGGGGGTCAGCGCGTGCCGCAACGTGTCGACCAGGATGGAGGGGGCGGGCGCCACGGGCGTTAGCGGCGCGGCGGCGGCTTGCCCCTGCTCGTCGCCGAAGATCTGCAGCTCCTCGTCAACCGGCGTCGGGCGCCGCGCGCCGGTCGGTGCCAGCGGCCTTACGACCGGCTCGGCCGCCGGTTCGCTCGCGAAGGGATCGATCTCGGGCACTCGCCGTCTCGCCAGGGCGATCGCCTCGCTTGACATGCCGGACCGCGGATCGGTCTCCTGCCGTTCCTGGGCCCGGCGGCGGCGGTCCAGTTCGATGTTGAGGATCGCCGGCACCTGGCCCTGCCTCACCTGCAGACCGCGTTCCAGGAGGCACATCCGCGATAGGGCGTAGTGCGCCAGGATCCCGGCGGCGGCAAGCGCCGGATCCCGCCCCTGGTCGGCGTCCAGGTAGAGGAACGTGTTCCAGTGGCCCTGCGCAGGGATCGGCAGAACGACGATCTGACGGTCCCGGGCGCCGCGGCCCAGCAGGATCGTCAGATCGAGGGGGAAGTGCTTCTGGGGCACCGGCCCGCAATACACGGTACCGTCGTGGGCCACCGCCGCGAAGATGTCGTCCTTCGCGCTGGGGATCGGCGCGCGGCCGTCACGGCGCTTGCTGCGCGCCTCAGGCGGCAACTTCACATTCTCTTCCAGGAAGACCTGCAACCCGCTCGACCAGCGCTTGAGCAGGAGGAGGCGCAGACCCGTCTGCCGTGCCAGTTTCTGGAAGAACTCGGGGAAGTCCTTGAGTCTGGTCAAGGTGGCGAGTTCGGCCATTCCGGACAGGACCAAGGCGTGGTCCGCCGCGATCGCGCGCTCTGCAGGTGATGCGCTGGCCGCCGGCACGTGCAGTGCGACGTCGTCCACGCCTACCGGCAGCGACTCGCCGTCGGGGGCGACGGCCAGTTCCCGCACGCGCGCCTGCAGGCGCGTGAGCGTCTGCTGGATGTCCTGGAGTTCGCTCGTTCCCGTGCTCAAACGTGCGCCTCGCTGGCTGGCGGACTGGTCGCGTCAGGGTGGCGCCGGGCGCCCCCTCGGGCATTGGTTCGGCAAGAACAGGCACGCTTGAAGGAAAATGAAGACCGCCGCCGTCCCTCTGCGGCAGCAGTTGCCGCGCGCTCCCCATGGCGTATCATGGTGCCCTGGGGCTACCGGGTCGGGAAGCCGCCTGGCCCCCGCCAGGCAGGCCTGCCCCCTGCGGGCGGGCGGCAACCGTTCTGAGGCCGGCAATGGAAGGAACAGGGCGACCATGCGGATCACGAAATCGTTCACCTTCGACGCCGCCCACTTCCTGCCCCGCGTCCCAGAGGACCACAAGTGCCGGCGACTGCACGGACATACGTACGAAGTCGAGGTCGCGCTCGAAGGCCCTCTCGATCCCGGGCTGGGCTGGGTGGTCGACTACGGAGAAGTCAGCCGCGTCGCAGACCCGCTGATCCGGGAGTTGGACCACCGCTGCCTGAATGATCTGCCCGGGCTGGAAAACCCGACGGCCGAAGTCCTCGCCGCCTGGCTCTTCGCGCGGCTGGAACCGTCGCTACCGCAACTGGCCGAGGTGACCGTGCGTGAGACCCCCCGAACCTCGGCGACCTACCGTCCCGCCGTCTGAGACCCTGCCGCTTCCGCCGCCGGCAGTCGGATCGTCTCGACGGACTGGGCCGGCAACCAGCCCTGCCAGTCGCCACCGAGGCTGACGCGGCACCATCCGTCCCGCGTCTCCTGGACGTCGAGCGCCAGGCCGGCATGGACCTCGAACAGCGTCGGGTAACTGGCGGCCGGACCCGAGCGCACGGCCACCGACGCGGCCGTGACGACAGCCTGCTCGCGCACGCGCTCGAAGTGCCAGCGCCCAGCGGTCACGGCGCCGGCCAGCACGGTCACGGCCACGGAAGCGATCAGCACCCGCCTGTGCAGCCCGGAACGGCCTCGCCACCAGCCCCAACCCATGACTGCGGCGGTCAGCCACAGGCCAGCGACGAGGGCCATTCCCCATTCGTCCAGAGACAAGGCGCCGACGACGGCGGCGGCCTGCGCGACGAAGAGCGGCAAGGAGCGGTCGGCCAGTTCCAGGTCCTTCAGGTTCTGCCGCAGCCAGCCCAGATTGCGCCGGACATCGCCATCGCGCGGGGACAGCCGCTGGGCTCGCAGGTAGCTGGCCACGGCGGGTCCGACGGCACCCGAGCGCGCGTGTGCGTTGCCGAGGTTGTAGTGCACGTCGGCCGCAAGGGGCGCCAGTGCCCGCGCCGCAAGATACGCATCCCTGGCTTCGCCGAAGCGGCCCTCGGCATAGGCCTGGTTGCCGGTGGCCATCAGCCCATCCACGTCGGCCGCCGAAACGCCGGCCGGAGCGCACAGGCTCGCCACCAACAGCAGACCGAGCGCGCCCGCCACCGGTCCGCGGACGGAGCGCGTCGTGCCCTCGGCGCCGCGTTCCAGTTGCTCGAGGCTCCGCAGCGATTCGGCTGCCAGTTCCGCGACGCCCCCGGACGCCTGGCCACCGAACCGTGCCTGGTCGCAGCGTTCGAGCAGGAGTGCGAGTTCGCGCGCGGCGTCGGGGCATCGCCGTGCCGTACCCAGCGAGACGATGTCCGGCGTCCCCACCGCGCCTACCGGCAGATCCAGGCAGTCGGCGACATAGCCCGTCAGCGCGCGCGCCACCAGGGCAAGGCCAGGTTCCGCCTCGGCTGACAGCTCGGCCTCGCGCAGGCGCTTCCTGGCCGCCGCCAGTGCCGCGCGGCGCCGGCGCCCCGCCCGGTCGCTCAGACCCGCTGCTCGCCGGCTGAACCACCAGTGCCCAACGCCGAGCAGGGCGGCCGGCGCCAGTGCCAGTGACCACCACGTGGCGCTCCCGGCCCCGGGCAATCCGCTGGCACGGCGCACGGGCCCAGCATGGATGAAAGCCAGGTCGTCGCCCAACCGGGCGATCTCGTTGCGGAGGAAGCCGGAATCCTCACCACCGGCCAGTGGTCGGTCGCTCGGCGTTGCGGTCACCTCGCGCGCCTGCGTCGTGGCCGTGCGGTACTGACCGCGCGCGGCGTCGAACCAGATGACTTCGACCGGCGGCACGCGGACGACTCCCTCGCGGGTCGTGACCAGCACCTTCTCGGCAACCAGACGGCCGACCAGGCGATCCTCCCGCGGAGCGGTCGCGACGTTCTCGGCTGCGTCGTGGAGGCGGGTACCCTCGGGCTCCGCCAGCCGAAGCCCAGCGAAACCCTTCAGGAAACCGTCCGTCTCCAGCGTGAACTTCAGTTCCGCCGCTTCGCCGCGCGGAACACTCGTCCGGTCAACGCTGCCCTCGAGGGCACAGCGCGTCGCCACGATGCCGCTGAATCCGGAGGGCTTGGGCATCGGCAACTCCCGGACCTCGACGTCGACCGCCTGCGTCCGCAGGACCCGGGGTCCCGGCGATTGCTGTCGCGAGTTGAAGAAACGGTCGAACAGGTCCTCAGGGAAGCTCAGCTCGGCCGGCTCGATGCGCAGGCGACCGGCCCGCGTGGGGAACAGGGCATAGCGGACCTCGGTCACGTTGTACGCCTGCCCCCTGTGCACCTCGCGGAAGTTGCGCTCGGTGCCGAGATCCTCCCGCCAGAAGCCCTCGGTACGGGGCGGCGTATACGACGGGCTGCTCCACGGCTGCACGCGCCGCCAGTAGCGGAACGAGAGCACCACCTGCTGCCCGACCCATGCCTGCTGCTTGTCGACGCCGAGGGTCACGAAGACATCCTCGACCCCTGCGGCCGGACGCGCGGTGGCGCCACGCTGCACGCGGTTGCCCGTGTCCGCCGGAGGCGCGCCGCCCGCAACGACCTTCACCTGGATCGGTGTCGTCTGGCAGGCTCCGGCAGCGGTGTTGATCCGGACCGGGCCGATCGTGAAGTCACCCTCGTTCTCGGCACGCAGGTAATAGGTGCGAGAAACCGACACCTGTGTCTGCCCGTTGACGACCGTCATGCTCTGGTTGGTGCCGCCGCCGTAGACGCGGACGCCCGGCAGATCCGGCAATTGGAAAGCCGGCGACCAGCCGATGTCCCCCTGGGCGGTCACGATCAGGACAACATCCTCACCGCGTGCCACGGTACTGCGGCTGACTTCTGCCCTGCAGGTCACCGCTGCGGCCGCCGCTTGCGCGATGGCAGCCAGGCACACCACCAGCGCCAGGGCCGAAGCCGCAGCGCGACCGTAGCGCACGATGAAACCGTCCGGCACCGCCCTCACCATCTCTTCCCGCTCCGGGGCTTCCCGCCCTGGACGCGCTTCTGCAGCGACCTTTTCAGCTCTTCCTCGTCGCGGTCGAGGGCCTTCAGGATCTGCGCGGCCTGTTCGTCGGTCAATTCCGGCGCCTGGCCTTCGTGCGGTTGGCCCTGTTGTTCGGCCGGCGGCTCCTGCGGCTGCTGTTGTTCCTGCTGATCGTCCTTCTGCCCCTGTTCCTGCTGGTCCTGCTGGTCCTGCTGATCCTGATGTTCCTGCTGGTCCTGTTGATCCTGCTGATCTTGCGGGTCTTGTTGGTCCTGCTTCTCCTGCTTGTCCTGCTTGTCCTGCTTGTACTGTTTGTCCTGTTTGTCCTGTTTGTCCTGCTTGTCCTGTTGGTCTTGCTCCTGCTCCTGCTGTTGTTCTTGCTGCTGCCGCCGCAGTGCCGCCTCCAGGTTGAACAGCGCATCCTCTTGCCGGGGGTCGATGGCCAGCGACTCGCGCAGGGCCCGCAGCGCAGCCTCGGTTTCGCCGGCGGCCAGCGCCGTGGTCCCGCGATTGTACAGGGCTTCGGCCCGCAAGGCCGGGTCGGTCGCCAGCGACAGCGCGCGATCGAATTCGCGCTGCGCCTCCGTGTACTTCTCCAGCCGGAACAGGGTTTCGCCGACGGCCAGACTCAGGCGCGGATCGTCGGGTGCCTGAACGACGGCGCTCTCGAACGCCGCCAGGGCACTCTCGTATTCGCCCTTGCCGTAGAGGCGCCGACCCTCCGCGGCCGCGGTCGCGCCGTCGCGGACAAGTCCTGGCGCCGCCAACGCGTTGGACGCCGGGAGCATCGCCACGCATGCCAGCAGCAGGGCTGCGGCGTGCTGTCTCGGCCGCAGCCCGAGGCGAAGCAACAGGCATCCGATGGCTAGGCAGAGCGGCCAAACGAAGCGCTCCTGGTACGCGGAAACCCGTCGATCCTCCAGTTCCCGGCGTCCGAGCCGCTGCAACTCGCGATAGAGGCGATCCCCCGCCAGTCCGTCCACACCCAGGCGAAACGTGCCCGCATCCCCCAGCGACGCCAGACGTTCGAGCGCCTGCAGATCCAGGTGCGTGGTCACGACATTGCCCTGCTCGTCCTTGAGAAAGCCGGCAGGACGACCCTGTCCGTCCATGGCCGGAATGAGACCACCCTCCGTACTCCCCACGCCGACGGGAATCACGCGGATACCCTCCTTGCGGCAGGCTTCCGCCTCCTTCAGCCATTCGCCCTCGAGGTCCTCCCCGTCGGTCACCAGCACGATCGCCTGGAAGCCGCCTCCGGCATCGCCTTCCCTGCCTCGTGCCAGCAATTGCCGCGCTGTGGTCAGGGCCGCTCCGATATCGGTACCCTGCTCGGAGAGCAGGTCAGTGTCGGCCATCTTCAGGAACATGTCGGCCGTGCCATAGTCAAGCGTGAGCGGGCACTGCACGAACGCCGCCCCGGCGAAGAAGACCAGACCGATGCGGCTGTCGCCGACCCTTGTCAGGAAGCTGCCCAGCTCCGTCTTGGCGCGATCGAGACGGCTGGGCGCCACGTCCTGCGCCAACATGGAATTGGAGATATCGAGGGCGACAACCACATCCGAGCCCTGCTGCGTGACCGTCACCTCGCTGGCACCCCATTGCGGACGCGCCAGCGCCACCAGCAGCCAGAACAGCCCGGCGAGCAGCAGGAAGCGGTCCCACGACCCGTAGGTTTCGCGGCGTCCCTCCACATGCGATACCGCGCGCTCGCCGAGCAGGCGCTGAAGGTCGCGCGCGGTCGCACGGCTGCGCAGACGCAGCGCAAGCCACAGCACCGCCAGCAGCGGCACGAACCACAGCCACGCCTCCGCTGCGAACCTCACGGTAGCCTCCTGAGCCAGGTGACCGCCAGCAGCGACTCCAGAAGGAGCAAGCCCAGACCAGGCACGGCAAACCAGGCCATGCGCTCGCGGTACCAGGTGCTGACGGTCGTGCGGTAGCGGACTTTCTCCAGTTCGTCGATGCGGCGGAAGATGGCCTGCAATGCCTGCGGATCGGTCGCCTGGAACATCTCGCCGCCGGTCGTCGCGGCGATCCGGCGCAGCAGTTCCAGGTCGATCTTCGATTCGATCTGGCGGGTGCGCCGGCCGAAGATCGGATCCTCGACCGGGAACGGGACCAGACCCTGTCGCCCGATCGCCACGGCGTACACGCGGATGCCGAAGGTCTGCGCCAATCTGGCGGCCGTCTCCGGTTCCAGCGTCGGGACGTTGTTCACCCCGTCGGTCAGCAGGATAATCGTGCGGCTGGGTGAGGTCGACTTCTGCAGACGGGAGACAGCCGTCGCCAGTCCCAGCCCGATCGCGGTACCGTCGTCGATGAGACCCACGCGTATCTCATCGAGAAATCCCGCCAGGACCGGGTGGTCGAGTGTCAGCGGGCACTGCGTGAACGCGCGCGCTGCGAATACCACCAGCCCGATCTGGTCGTGCGGCCTGCCGGAGATGAACTCCCGGATGACCGCTTTCGCGGACTCCAGCCGGTCCAACGGCTGGAAATCGAGCGAGAGCATGCTGCCGCTGATGTCGAGCGCCAGGACGATGTCCGTGCCCTCACCCTCGACCTCCTCCGAGCGATGTGCCTGGCGCGGCCCGGCCGCCGCCACGACCAGCAGCGCCACACCGAGCGAGGCCAGCCAGGGCAGCAGGCGCACGGCGCGCACCCGCGGTCCGGGAGTGCCGGAGCCGAACAGATCCAGGTGCGGGTGCCTCAGGCGACCGGCGGCCGGCGCGCCCCGATATCGCCACCAGGCGACGGCGACGACCAGCGGCAACAGGGCAAGGAGCCAGGGACGGGCGAATTCCATCATGGGGAACCTCCCGTGCTCTCGGCCCGATCGGCGATCGACCATCTGCGCGAGATCTCGGCCCACGCCTGTTCGGCCGCCAGGCGTCGTTCGGCGGCGACCGGAACGTAGCGGGGCTGCGGGCGGCCGGCTGCGGTCACGCAGGCCAGAAGAGCGTCCATCTGGGCCCGGCAGGAATGCGCGTGAGGTTCCTCGGGATCGTACCGGCACAGGTCCGTGCCGTCCAACAGGCGCGCCAGGGCGGCGGTCCGTTCCGGGGCGTGTCCCCGCGCGGCGCAGGCGGCCGCCAACTCGCGACCGGTGAGGTCGACCGCCGGGACGCCGAACTGAGCGGCTGCGAAGCGGCGCGCTTCACCCGCCAGCCGGTCCAGGAAAGTTCGCGTTTGCCCACGTTCCAGCAGTCCTTCCTCGAGCAGAACGCGCAGGGCGATCGCGGTCCCGAGCCAAGCCGGCTCCGGCAGCGGCCAGTCAACGGGCGGGTCCGGCCGCCCTCGGCGGCGCCACCTCCAGGCCAGCGCCGCCAGCGCCGCCAGCAGCGGCAACAGCCAGAGCGCAACCGGAGTCAGCCACGGCAACGGCCGCGGGTCGCGGATCGCAGCCAGTCCTGCCGGATCGGACACCCGGCCGCTGACGGTCACGAGGTGCGAGAGCTCACCTCGCCAGTCGAGGCGAAAGGGATCGGTGCGATAGACGCGATACCATGCGACCACGCGCGTGCCGTCGGTCGCCGGAAGGGCCGCCAGCCGTTCGGCGGGCGCGGCCGCGTCAGCGGCGCCCCACGGGCGCCACCACGGCTTCGCGGACGGCTCGCTGGATGCTAATTGCCCATCGTCAGGTACAGGCAGACCGTCAGCCGCCGCGGCGCCGGGAGCCAGATCCCAGGCAACAGCCAGTTCGCCTCCGAAAGGCACGGTGTCCGCCAGCACGTGCAGCGCCAGCGGTACCGGCAGCGAATCGGCTGCCACGAAGCCGATTCGGGCCGTATCGGGCATCGTGCCGGCGGCACCGCCGGCTCTGCCCGGAAGTCCCTGGCCAGCGACCGGCAGGGCGGCCGCCAGGAACACCGCCGGCGCGAAGACCGCGACCCGTGAGCCGATCCGCCGGCGGCTGGGAGCGGTCATCTGGTCCTCCGACGGCCGCGCCGACCCTCGCGCGCCAGGAAGAACCGCCGCAGCGGTTCGACATAGGAGCCGGTGGCGTCGACATCCACGAGGTCGACGCCGCGGGACTGGAACAGCCGCAGCAGGAACTCGTCGCGCGCGGCGACACGGGCGGCAAGTCGCCGCCGCAGCGGCAGCCAGGACGTATCCACGAGCGCGCACGCTCCCGACTCGGCGTCGATCCACTCCACCAGTCCGCTCGCGGGCAGTTCCGCCTCCCGCGGATCGCGGACGCGCACGGCGACCACGTCGTGCCGCCTGGCCAGAACCGACAGCGTGGTCGTGAAATCGCCGGCCCAGAAATCAGAAACGAGAAAGACCGTCGCCCGGCGCTTGAGGACTGAACCGAGCAGACGGAGCGGTTCGTCGAGATCGGTTCCGCGTCCCTCGGGTTCGAAGGTCAGCAGCTCGCGGATCAGCCGCAGCACGTGGCTGCGTCCTTTCGCCGGGGGGATGAACCGCTCGACCCGGTCGCTGAACATGACCAGGCCCACTTTGTCCTTGTTGGCGATGGCAGCGAAAGCCAGCACGCCGCACAATTCGGCAGCCACCTCCATCTTCGTCCGCCCGCCGCTGCCGAAGCGGCCACTGCGGCTGAGATCGACGGCGAGAATCACCGTCAATTCACGTTCCTCGTCGTAGAGCTTGACGAAGGGCTGACCCGTGCGCGCGGTGACGTTCCAGTCGATCGCGCGCACATCGTCCCCCGGCACGTATTCGCGCACCTCGCGGAACTCCATGCCGACGCCCTTGAACACCGAGTGGTACTCGCCGGAGAACACCTCATCCACGAGACGGCGCGTACGGATCTCGATCCGCCGTACAGCGGCGAGGATCTCGGCGGGAATCTGGACGCTTGTGCGCTCCTGGGTCATGTTCGGCTACGGCAGCGGGATGCCGTCGAGCAGCGACGTGACGATGTCATCCGAGGTCAAGTTCTCGGCCTCCGCCTCGTAGGTGACCAGGATGCGATGGCGAAGCGCGTCGTGGCCGACGGCCTTGACGTCCTCGGGGATGACGAAGGCACGGCCGCGCAACAGGGCCCGCGCGCGAGCCAATTGCGTCAGCGCAAGCGTGGCGCGCGGCGAGGCGCCCCAGGCGATCAGCGGACCCAGCTTGAGCCCCGCCGCCTCCGGGTCACGCGACGCGAAGACGATATCCAGGACGTACGACTTGATCTTCTCGTCGACGAAAACGGCGTTGACCGCGGCCCGGATCTCCGCCAGGCCCTGCGGATCGAGCACAGGGTTGACCTCGGGCACCTCCCGTCCGGCCATGCGTTCGAGGATCGTGCGCTCGTCCTCCCGGGTGGGATAGCCGACGCGGAGCTTCAGGAGGAAGCGGTCCACCTGGGCTTCCGGCAGCGGATAGGTGCCTTCCTGCTCGATCGGGTTCTGGGTGGCCAGCACGAGGAACGGATCGGGCAAGCGGAAGGTCTCGCCGCCGATCGTCACCTGCCGTTCCTGCATGGCCTCCAGAAGGGCGCTCTGCACCTTGGCCGGCGCGCGGTTGATTTCGTCGGCCAGGATGATGTTCGAGAACACCGGACCCAGCTTCACCGAAAACGCGCCCGTGTCGCGGTTGTACACCGTGGTTCCGGTGACGTCCGCGGGCAGCAGGTCGGGCGTGAACTGGATCCGCCGAAAGCCGGTGTGGACCGTGCGCGCAAGGGTGCTGACCGCGAGCGTCTTGGCCAGCCCAGGCACGCCCTCCAGGAGGATGTGGCCGTTGGTCATCAGACCGAGCAGAAGCCCCTCGATCATGTCGCGCTGGCCCACGATGACCTTGCCAACTTCCGAATAGACGGTGCGCAACCGGGCAGCGAGCTCCTCGGCGCGAACCTTGTCGAGCGCATGCAGGTCGGACATGTTCACCTTCCCGGCCGCTGGCGGCCGCAGTGAGGGGAGCGGTGTCGGCATTCGTCGCGGGCCGCTCATACGCGCGGCGCCCGCCCAGGTTCCCGCGGCGCGGTCCGGCGACCCGCCACAATAGCGCAGCCGTTTTCGCTTGCCAAGCCTGCGCGGAGGCCTTTGAATGGCGGCGATGGCGGCGCGGGCCCTGCCCGCGCCGGCGAGGTGACCCTGCCGGAGAGGTTCCCGTGCGCCTGAGCAACCGAAAGATCGAACACCTGGGCAAGCGCGTCCTCAAGCTGATGCAGGAGGATCCGCGGATCCACCCGGCCGGCAACACCGACCTGGTGCTGCGCGCGATCGAGGACACGTTGGCCGACAACATGCGGATCGAGGAGGAGATCGACCAGGAGGTCGAGGGGCTCCTGGCGCAGAACGTCAACGAGATCCGCGCCATGGAGATGGACGTGGGGGCGCTGCGCTCCAGGATGAAGCGGGAAATCGCCCGCAAGCGGAAGTTCGTGCTCTAGACCCGCGGTGAACGCCGGCGCGATGAACCGCGCCGCTGAGGGAGATTTCCCGTGCGACTGTCCGAAGAACGCATCACCGTCCTGTCCCGGGAAATCTGTGACCGGTTGCTCGACGAGGAACTGGTCGATCTGGAATTGGCCGAGACCGAGTTCGCGCGGCTCATCGAGGCGCTGATCATCGCGGACCTGCGCATCGAGGACGAGATCGACGAGCAGACCACCGCGTTCCTGCTGAAGAACAAGCCCCAGCTGGAGGAAGGGTCCACCGCCTGGGCGGTCGAGTTCGAGCGCAAGAAGCTCGATTTCTCGATGGCTCGTGGCTATGTACCCTTCTGATTCCCCGCGGCGCCGCCGCGCCCTCCCGTGAGGATCCTTGTCGTCAGCCCCTACCTCCCCCATCGCCGGGTCGGCCACGGCGGCGGAACTGCGGTCCGCGACCTCCTGCGGTGGCTGGCGAGGCGACACGAGGTCACCGCCGCTTGCCTGGTGCGGCCTGGCGAAGCTGACCTGGTCGAGGACGTCCGGGCGCTCGGGGTCGCGGTAGCGCCATTGGCATACGCAGCGCGAGGCGACTCCGGTCTGCGGCAGACCGTGTTCCTCCGCGAGCGCGCGGCGGCTGCCCTGCGAGCCGTCGCCTCGGGATATCCCCTCTACGTCGAGAAGTACTGGACGCCAGTCCTGTCCGCCACCCTGGCCTCGCTCGTGGCGCGTCTGCAGCCCCACGCCGTCCAGATCGAGTACCTCCAGATGGCCCTGCATTGCCGCGACTTCCGTCGGCTGCCCGACCGGTCGCGGCCGCGGCTCGTGCTGAACACGCATGAGCTCGGCTCGCTGCCGAGGGAGCGCCGGGCGCAGTTGGCCACCTCGCCGCTGGCTCGATTGGCAGCGCGGCGGGAGGCTGCCCGGTGGCGACGCCTGCAGGTGGCCGCCAGCGGGTGGGCTGACCGTACGCTGTGCGTGACGGACCAGGACCGGGATCTGCTGGCGGCGATGGGCGGGGTCCGGCTCACGACCGTTCCCCTGGGAATGGACATCGAACACGTGACGCCGGACTGGCGGCCGGAACCGGGCGCCTGCCGCGTGCTGTTCGTGGGGTCGTTCCAGCACCGGCCCAACCGCAGCGGCGTGCGCGCGTTCCTGACCGAGGCCTGGCCGCGCATCCGGACGGAGATCCCCGGCGCGCACCTGGATCTGGCCGGTCGCGGTTCGGATTCGTTCCTGAGTGCGCTCGGAGACCCCGTGCACTGGCAGGCTCGGGGCGTGACGGCCCACGGATACGTCGACGATCTGGCGCCCCTGTTCCGCGCCTGCCACGTGTTCGCGGCGCATCTGACCGAGGGCGGCGGGATCAAGATCAAGGTACTGGAGGCGTTGGCGCGGGGCGTACCGGTGGTGGCCACCCCCGTGGCGGCCGAGGGCATTGCCGGCGGTGACCGGACGCCGCCGCTGGTTGCGGCACCTGGCGTGGCCTTTGCCGATGCCGTCCTCCGCGTGGCCAGTGACGCGTCCCTGGCCGCCTCGCTTGCCGCCGGGGGCCGCCGGCTCATCGAAGAGAACTTCGGTTGGGGCGCGATCGTCGAAAGTCTGTCGGGGATCTACGCCGGCCAGGAGCCGTGAGCCTCCGGCGGCGGGTCAGCTCAGGCCCGGAGGCAGGGCCCCGCCCTCGCCGCGGGCGATGGCCGCCAGCAGCGTGACCTGGGCCAGGCGCTCGACGGTTTCCAGCAGGGCGAACGCCGCCGGCAGGTCGCGGCCGACGGTCACGGCGCCGTGGCTGCCCAGAAGCACCGCATCGTGGTTGCGGACGTACGGCATCACCGACGCGGCCGCCGCCTCCGTCCCTGGCTCCGCGCGCGCACACACCGGCACCCGGCCCAGGCTGGCGGCGGTCTCGGTCAGGAGGGAACCGTCGAGGTCGCGCCCGGCCGCAGCGAACGCGGTGGCCCACGGCGGGTGCGCGTGGCAAATTGCCACGACGTCAGGGCGGGCCTCGTAGATCCGGCGATGCAGCGGCCATTCGCTCGTGGGCCGGCCGCGGGGGCACCGACCGGCCGCATCGATCTCTAACAGGTCCTGCACGCGCAGATCGCCCTTGCCCACTCCCGACGGCGTCACCAGGAACGCGTGGCCGCCGAGTCGAACCGAGAGGTTCCCCTCGGCGGCCACGATCAGGCTCTGCTGCTGGAGCCGGCGGCCGATCTCCACCATTTGGCGTCGCAGGAGGACCAGGCTGGTCATCGGCCCCGCCGTATCCTCACGGGCGGTAGAAGTACAGGTGCGACATGACGCCCTCGAAAAAGGCCAACTGCTGCCGCGCGAGCACCGCCTCGGTGTACATCTGGATCTCCGACTTGGGGATGTAGTCCGGGTCGTTCTCGATGTTGTACTGGTTCAACTGACGGATCCGCTGGTAGGCCTCCGCCGCCAGCCGATCGAGCATCTCGGTCGGAAAACCGAGCGTGCTGCTCATGAGCAGCCAGCCGTTGGACGTCATGGTCGGATGCGATTCGTCGCCTCGCGTGTGGTAGTAGATCTCGGGCTCCAGGCTCCCGTCCGCCGGCACACGCCACACATTGCGGTCGTGCAGCGTCAACGCCGGCACGCGCCGTGTCGAGATGAAGTAGACCTGGCTTCCGTCCGGGGAATAGCACGGGGACGTGTTGAGAATGCCGGCGATCGGATCCCCGGCCGACATCGTCGTCGACGTGATCCGCCTGAGATTGTGGTCGAGCACCATCGTGCCCGCGTCCGCGCTGCTCGCGTCGAAGTCGACGCTGAACAGCTCGGTACCCACGCCACGCTGACCAGCGACATCCAGGCCGCCCGAGAAGACCAGGCTTGTCCCGTCGGGCGACCAGGCTGGCGCCTCGATGCGGGAGTATTCGCGGGTGACCGCGAACGTGCGCGCACCGTAGCCGTCGTCGGCACCCGCAGTCGTCATGTCGAGCATCCAGATCGCCAGGCCGGAGCAGGTATCGAGCGAATCCGGGATCGCGCAACCCGAGCGCACGAAGGCCAGCCACCGGCCGTTCGGCGACAGCACCGGTTCGGTGTGCTGCCACTGCACGGGCGAGGTGCTCGCGTCGGTCGATTCGAGGAAAAGGGGAGTCACCGTCGTCTGGTCCGGGTTCGTGATATCAGCCCGGAACAGACGGAAGCCGACCCGGATCTTGATCGGCATCAGCAGGGTGTTCGCCAGGGTCGTGTCCCAGACCGGTGCACCCTTGGCGAAGTCCCGCGCCTGCCGCTGGAAATCCCCCACGCCGGAAATCTGCAGCGTGAAGTCCTCCAGTCGCACCAACTGCGCGCCAAGCAATGACAGGTTCTCCACGGGCTCCAGGCCCACCTGCGCGGGAATCACGCCGACCTGCCGGTGGTTGACGAAGAAGTCATCTCCTCCGTACCGGGGGTCCGACGGCAACGCCCACCAGTCGCAGGTGAATGCGATCGCGGATCCGTCCGGGGACAGGCGCGGGTAGAGGTAGTGGTAGCCGTCGGAGGATGTGTCGGTGGTGACCATGACCAGATCACCACACGTGTGGTTGCCGCACACGACGAGGACCTCGGAAGGGTCCTCCTTGCTGGTGCAGCCAACGACGGCCAAGGTCGCCAGCAGGGCGAGATAAGCCATGGGCAGGCAGCGATTGCGCAGCCACGTCATGTCTGGGTAGACCTCCGGCGCGGGGTATGCTGTGCGGCCGGGCGACCTGGCGTCGCCCGCGCCCCACTGGGGACGTTGAAAAATAAGGTAAAACGGACACTCAAAGCAACCGGCAACTGAGGAAGCGACCCCGCCCCCTGCCGAAGCCTACCCGTCAGTCCTGGAGCCGGAAGGCGACCGTGACCCGTAGCCAGCTCCAGACCGCGTACTTACCGAGCCTGGCCGGTGCGAAACGCCCTCCGCGCAGGCACGCCGCTGCCGCCTCCGCCAGCGCGGGCGACGGCGTCGAGACGACCCGGACCTGCCGGACCGTCGCCAGGGGGTCCAGCAGCAGGTCGACGACCACCTCACCTTGTACCCGGGCTTGCATCGCCGTTTCGGGATAGACCGGCGCTGGCCCGCCTTCATGTCGTGCCGCGTAGCGGTTCAACTGCTGGTAGAGTTGCAGCAATCCGAACGTGCGGCCGCCGGTACACTTGCCCGCTGCGGCCGCGACGTGGGCCGCTGCGGAGATGGTATCCCCGCTGGCACGCGCCACGTCGGCCAACAGGTAGTCGATGCCCGCATCCTCGCCCCACGACCGGCCGGCCTCCTCGAGCAGGAACTTCGCACGCCCGAGCAGCCGTGGGCGGTTCCGCTCCCAGGTCCCGACATCGCGCACGGGCCCTTCCCTTGGCAGGAGCGACAAGTCGCCCTGGCCGGCCAGGAGATAGAGCTGCCCGAGCGCCGTGAGCGCCAGGGGGTGGCGTTCACCCCGCGCGTAAGCCATTTCCATCTCCACGATACCATCGCGGCCGGACCGCTCGCGGTGGAGCTCCGAGAGCAGCGAAAGCAGCTTCTCGACGCGGGCGGGGACATCGAGGTCGTCGCGGCAACGGGCCAGCCGATGTTCACGCCACGCGCCGACCGGCGCCGGGGTCTCCGTCAATTCGGGCGCGAACACGGGTGCCGGCGCCACGGGCAGGTTCGCGGGCTCCGTCGCCGGCTCCGGGACCACCGGCGCACAAGCGGTGATCGCCGTGAACAGCACGGCCGGGGCCAGGACCACGGCCCGCCGCGGCAGGGGGACAGAGCGCCGCCGATCCATCCAGGCCAAATGAACTCCCTACTTCGGCATGGCCGGTTCCAGGCCGCCCGCTTCGAGCGCTCGCCTAGCCTCTTCGGGCCGACCGAGCGCGGCCAGAGCTGCCGCCCGGTTGTGGTGGTAGATCCCCTGGTCCGGGCGCAGCTTCAGCGCCATGTCGATCGCCACAAGCGATGGACCGGCCTGACCTCCCGCCAGCAGGTTAGCCGCAACATGGGCCCAGAACACGTCGTCGTCACGCGGTATCCCGTCGCCGGCGACTTCCGCCCGCTGGAGTGCCGCCTGGGCCAGCCGCCAGGCGCCCAGGCGGCCTTCCGCCTGCACCGCCTGCCGCCATTCGTCCGGGGTCCACACGCCGATCTCCCGCTCGTGGACCAACTGCAGAACCGCCGAATCCCGCCCTGCGCCGGCGAGGGCCGCCAACAGGTTCCGGCGAAGGTCGTCGCCGGGATCGACGGCTCGGAGGCGGCCCAAAGGGAGCAGTGCGTCGGCCGGGCGCCCTGCCGCTAGCAGAAGGCCCGCCAGCAACCGATCCGGCTCCGGGCAGCCGCCGCAGAGGGTCGACGCGGCAGCCCAGGCATCTTTCGCGCCGGCAATGTCGCCCAATGAGCCTCGCAACCGGCCCGCCTCGAGGCGCGGGGCCACCGCTGCGGGGTCCAGCCTGGCCGCTTCCTCGAATTCGGCCAGCGCCCGACCGTTCCTGCCCAGCGCCGCCAGGGCCAGACCGAGTTGATGGTGCAGCGCGCCGTCGGCAGGTTGCACGCCGACGGCAGTCTCCAGGTGCGGCAGTGCCTCCAGGGGTCGCCCGACCGCCAGCAGCGCGGCGCCGGCGCGGCCCTCGGCCTGCCAGCCGTACAGCGGATCGGAACCCCACCGACGAACCGCCGCCAGCGCCGCCTTCAGGGCCGAATCGGAACGGCCGGCCGCCAGCAGGCTGTCGATACCCGATAGCGCGCCGGCAGCCTCGCGCGCCACAGCCGGCGTCGGCACGGCTCGCGCCGGGCTATGGACGACGCCGAGCACGCTCCCAGCGGCGATCAGCGCAAGAACCAAGGCGTACCTTCGACGCCATGGGCCCATGCGTCCGGCCCATCCTACCGATCGACCCATCCAGGCACCAAGGGCGCGCGGCGCCCGCCTTTCCGTCCGCAAGGACGCGCTACCGTCGGCCGGGCCGGTACGCGGATCGCGTTCGTCTCCACCGAACCCGCATCGGCCGCCCGGTCGGCTGCTCACTGGTGCCAGTATCGTTCGCCGGAACGGCAGGGACCACCACTTTCGACGCGTGATTCCGCTCAAACCCGGCCGGCGGCTGCCGATCTGCCAGACATGGAAACCGCAACCTCTCGCACCTTCGTGGCCGATCTGGTCAGCCGCGTCGGTAGCCTGCCGTCGGTCGCCGCCCAGGTCGTCAGCCTGGCGTCCGACCCGCTGTGTGACATCAACGCACTGACGCGCGTGATCATGAGCGACAACGCCATGTCCCTGCGCTTCCTGGCCCTGGCCAACGCCGCGGCGGTCTCGCGCGGACGCGAGACACGCGACCTACGGTCCGCGATCGTGCGCCTGGGACTGAGGCGGGTACGCAACGTGGCGCTACTGATGGGAATGCACGACATGGTGCCCAGCGGTGACGATCGCCACTGGCTGGACACGAGCGAGTTCTGGAAGTTCAACCTGGCCACGGCCAGCTGTGCCCAGGGCCTGGCCTGGATTCGCGGCTCGCATGCCCATGAGGACGCGTGGATGGCCGGCATCCTGCATGCCATCGGTCTGGCCGCGATGGCGCAGCGCGCCAGCCCCGAAATGGCCCGCGCATCGGAGCTGGCGCGCACGCAGGGCCTGCCCCTGGCCGAGGCCGAGATGCGCGTCTTCGATTTCCACCACGGCGAGGTCGGCGGCCGCCTCCTGCGCGAATGGCACCTGCCCTCACTGTTCGCCGACGCGGTGGAGTACCTGCCCGAGGACTACGGCACCGGTGAGTTGGCGGCCGAAACGAACGAGATGGTCGGGCTCCTGCGCGACGCCGTGCTCACGGTCCGCTCGATCGGCTTTGGTGACAATGGCGACGGCGACGAGCCCTGGCGCCCGGAGGACCTGGCTGCGCGCCTACGCCTGCCCGAACCGGCGATGCAGGCCCTTGCCGACAAGGTCGACCGCGAGGTGCAGGAGATCTCGCGCCTGATCGGCCTGGACGTGCCGGCCGATCTGTTCACCGTCACCCTCGCCAAGTCGCAGGAAGAAGTGGCGCGCCTGGGACTGGCGGGCCTGGACGAGACCCTGGCGCGCGAGGATCTCGAGCAGCAGCTGGACGCGGCGCGCGAGATCCAGCAACGCCTGCTGCCGCGCGAACTGCCGGAACTGCCCGGCTTCCGGCTGGCGGCCATCAACGTCTCCTGCCTGCAGGTCAGCGGCGACACCTTCGACTGCCTGCGGCTGAGCGGCGGCGGGGTTGCCCTGAGCATCGCCGACGTTTCCGGCAAGGGGATGCCGGCAGCGCTGCTGACAGGCACGCTGCAGGCCAGCCTGCGGGCGCTGGCGCGCGTGACCGACGATCCCGGCCAGCTGCTCGAAGCCGCCAACGATGCACTGTTCGAGAGCACCGACCCCGAGCGGTTCGCAACGATCTTCCTGGCAGCCCTCGAACCGGACGGTTCCGCGCTGCGCTATGCCAGCGCCGGCCACAATCCTCCCCTGCTCCTGGGGGCGGACGGGACGGCGCAGTGGCTCAAGCCTGCCGGCACGCCCCTGGGCATGATCCCGGAGATGACCTACCCCGTGTTCCGCGTCCCGCTGGCGCCGGGCGACCTCCTGGTCGCCTACACCGATGGCGTCACCGAAGCGATGGACGTCGACGGCAACGAGTTCACGGAGGCGGGACTCGAGACCACAGTGCGCGCCGCGGCGGCGGGCGGACCGCAAGAGGTCATCGACGCCCTGCTCAGGGCGGTCGCGCTCCATATCAGCCGTTCGGGTGAGGTGTCGGCCGCCGACCGCCTGCTCGGCGCGCCGAGCGCGCCGGCGGGCCTGGCTGCCGCCGGCGACGACATCACGCTGGTGGTGTTGGCCCGTGACGGTTGAGCCCATCATTGACCGGCGGGCCCGGCGAACCTAGCTTGTGGAGGTCATCCGACCGCTACGCCAGCCAGGGAACGGGCCATGAACACCAATCACCTCGCGCCCGACGGCCGCGCCACCGAATACCCGCTGGGCCAGGAGATCGCGCACGCAGCCACGCACGGCGCCGGTGCCCTCCTCGGCATGGTCGCGCTGGTGCTGCTGGTGTGGCGGGGTGTGCAGGCGAACGATCCCTGGTCCGTGGTCGCCGGCGCCATCTATGGCGCCAGTCTCATCCTCCTGTTCAGCGCGTCTTCCCTCTACCATGCGCTGCGACCTGGGCGCGCCAAACGCGTGTTCCAGGCGCTGGACCACGCCGCCATCTATCTGCTGATCGCCGGGACGTACACGCCGTTCGCGCTGGTGACTCTTCGCGGCCCGTGGGGCTGGTCGCTGCTGGGGATCGTGTGGGGCCTGTCCGCCGGCGGGATCGTCTTCGAGGTGCTGGTGCGCCGCCGCTTCCTGCGCCGACTGTCGCTGGCGCTGTACCTGGCGCTCGGCTGGCTGGCCGTGGTCGTGGCCGTACCGCTGGTGCGCAATCTGCCTGCCCCCGGCCCCCTGCTACTGCTGGTCGGCGGGCTGATCTACAGCGGTGGCGCCGGCTTCTATGCGGCCCGCCGGTTGGCCTGGAACCATGCCATCTGGCACGTCCTGGTACTGGCCGCGGCGACCGTCCACTTCTTCTGCGTCTACAACTGCGTGATCGGCTGAGCGGGCCGGAACGCCGCTCGGGCCGGGCGGGCCACTCCCCCTGTGGGCAGCGGTTCCGCTTTGTGCTATAATGCCAGGGCCGTCCGTCCCGCGGCCGGCGGGGCGAGAGGCATGGCCTTGCCCGGAACCGGCCAACCACGACCCGGCGAACAGGATCCGTCATGACCAGCGAACCGAACGAATTCCAGGAACCCGCCCCCGCGACCCCGGATGTGACCCCCGCCCCGGCCGGCGACGACGAGCCCTCGACCGAGTTCGCCGCCCTGCTGGCGGACCAGGAGCAGGCCGCCCCCCCCGAGCCGAAGGCAGGCGACAAGGTCACCGGCACCATCGTGCAGATCACCGATTCCGAGGCGATGCTCGACTGCGGCGGCCGCAGCGAGATCCCGATGGCGATCGACGAACTGCGCGACGACCAGGGCCAGCTCGTGCACAAGGTGGGCGACAGCCTCGACGGCCACCTGGCCAAGGCCAAGGACGGCGGCCTGAAGTTCACGCTCGCGATCAACCTGCGCGAGGCCGGACGGCGCGCGTTGGCCGACGCCCACGCCCACGGTACACCGGTCGAGGGAAAGGTCGGCGAAACCAACAAGGGCGGCTTCTCGGTCAGCCTGTCGGGCGTACGCGCCTTCTGTCCATTCAGCCAGATCGACCTCCGACGCGCCGACGACCCCACGCTGTTCGTCGGCAAGACCTACAAGTTCAAGGTCGTCGAGCTGTCCGAGGACGGCCGCAACGTGGTCGTATCGCGTCGTGCCTACCTGCAGGAACACCGCGACACCGAGGCCACGCGCACGCGCCAGGCGCTTGCGCTGGGTGACGTCCGTGAAGGCACCGTGACGCGGCTGGTGCCGTTCGGGGCGTTCATCGACATCGGCGGTGTCGAGGGCCTGGTGCACATCTCGCAGATCTCGCACCAGCGTGTCGCCAACCCCGCGGATGTGCTGCGCGAAGGCCAGCCCGTGAAGGTGAAGGTCCTGGAGATCCAGAACCTCGGCGGTGGCCGCAACGAGAGGATCAGCCTCTCGATCAAGGCCCTGGCCAGCGATCCCTGGCCGACGACGGCCTCCACCCTGCAGCCGAACACCGACGTGCCCGGGCGGGTCACGCGCCTGGTCGACTTCGGCGTGTTCGTCGAGTTGCTGCCGGGTATCGAGGGCCTCATCCACATCAGCGAGCTGGCCAACCGACGGATCGTGCACCCGCGCGAGGTGGTCAACGAGGACGAGGAGATCACCGTCCGCATCGTCGATGTGGATCTCAGCCGTCGGCGGATCTCGCTGTCGCGGAAACAGGCCGCGGACTACGACGGCGACTGATCGCGCCGTCCGCCTCCAGGCGCAAGGGCCGTCGCCGTACCGGTGGCGGCCCTTGCCTCTTCCGGCCCACGGCTCAGGACACCGACGGCTCGCCGCGCAACCGCCGCACGGCGGCGCTGATCGCTTCGGCGGCGAAATCCGCCTCCTCCACGGTGCTGTGGCGCGAAAAGCAGAGCCGTAGGCTCGCCGCCGCCAGATCGTTCGGCAGGCCGATGGCTGCCAGGACCGTGGACGCAGCGCCGCCCGCCGTGGCGCAGGCCGAGCCGGTCGACACGGCCAGTTGCGGCAGCGCGGGCACCAGCCGTCCGGCGGGTACACCGGCAAACGCCAGGTTGAGGCTGCCGGGCAGGCGCCGCTGCGGATCGCCGTTGAGGATGACGCCGTCCAGGCTGCCCCGCACCCTCGCGAGAAACCGGTCGGCCAGCGCGCGCAGCCGGACCCCGTCGTCCGCCAGGCGCGCCGCGGCCAGCCGGCAGGCCTCCCCGAAGCCCGCGATCCCCGCCACGTCGGGCGTGCCGGGCCGCAGGCCGCGCTCCTGACCTCCTCCGTACGCCAGCGGCGCCAGTGCGATGCGGGGATCGCGTCGGCGCGCATAGAGCGCCCCGACGCCTTTCGGCCCGTGCAGCTTGTGCGCAGAGAGCGCGAACAGCGCGACGCCGTCACGTGCCACATCCACCGGCACCCTGCCGGCCGCTTGCGCTCCGTCCGAAAACAGCGGTACGCCTCGCTCGTGACAGAGCCTGCCCAAGGCAGCCAGGGGCTGCAACGTCCCGATCTCGTTCTGCGCCGCCACGCAGCACACCAGTCGCGTGTCCGGTCGCAAGGCTTTCGCGACGTCAGCCGGGTCGATGACGCCGACCGCGGAGACGGGCAACCTCGTGATCGTCCAGCCCAGATCGGCAAGCCGGGTCAGCGGCCCGTCGACCGCGGCATGTTCGAGTGGACTGGCGACAATGTGGCCGGGCGTCACCCAGGCCGCAGCCAGGCCGAGCACCGCGAGGTTGTCAGCCTCGGTAGCGCCGCTGGTGAAGATGACCTCGCGTGGCTCTCCCCCGATCAGGGCGGCCACGTGCTCGCGGGCTTCCTCGACGACTTTCGCCGCCGCCCAGCCGAACGCATGCCCTGCCGCTGGATTGCCGAAGTGGTCACGGGCCACCCGTTGCATGACCTCCAGGACCGCCGGGTCCGGGGCGGTGGAGGCATGGTTGTCCAGGTAGACGGGCGTACGCACGGCTTCACTCCCTCGACGCGCAGGCGCCGCGTCCCGGCTCTAGCGGCTCAGTTCGAGCATGCGGGCGATCGGAGCCCGGGCCCGCTCGGCCACCGCGGCGTCCAGCGTGACCTCGGGCGCGCCGTCGCGCAGGCACAGGTAGAGCTTCTCGAGCGTATTCTTCTTCATGTAAGGGCACTCGTTGCAGCTGCACGAATCGTCGGCACCCGGCACCGGGATCAGCTCCTTGCCGGGGTTCTCGCGCCGCATGCGGTGCAGGATGCCCGGCTCGGTCGCGACGATCACGCGGCGCGCCGGCGTCACGCGGGCGAACTCGAGGATCCCGGTCGTGCTGCCCACGTAGTCCGCGTGCTGCAATACCGCGGGCGGGCACTCCGGGTGGGCCGCAACGACGGCGTCGGGGAAGGTCGTCTTCAACTCGACCAGGCGCCGCTCGCTGAAAGTCTCGTGCACCTCGCAGGAGCCCTCCCACAGCACCAGTTCGCGCCCCAGCTTGCGCGCCACCCAGTCGCCCAGGAACCGGTCCGGCGCGAAGACCAGCGGCTGCTGCGGCGGGAACGAGGCCACGATCCGCAGCGCGTTGCTGCTGGTGCAGATGACGTCGCTGAGCGCCTTGGTCGCCGCCGAGCAGTTGATGTAGCTGACAACCTTGTGGCCCGGGTACCGAGCCAGGAACGCCGCGAAAGCGTCGGCCGGGCAGCCGTCCGCCAAGCTGCAGCCCGCCTCGAGATCCGGCAGCAGGACGGTCTTGTCCGGACACAGGAGCTTGGCCGTCTCGGCCATGAAGTGCACGCCCGCAAACACGATCACCTCGGCGTCGGTCCCGGCGGCGGCCTGGCTGAGGCCCAGGCTGTCGCCGACGAAATCGGCCACGTCCTGGACGTCAGGTTCCTGATAATAGTGGGCCAGGATCACCGCGCGTTTCTGCCGGCGCAGGCGGTCGATCTCGGCGAACAGGTCGGTGCCCGGGGGCACCCGGCCGGGGACGATGGCTGCCACGGGTCGCTCCTTACCGGGGCGGACGGAAGGGCCCGCCTCCACCGCCAATCTTGCCCGGACCGGGACGAACGGCAAGGGTCCAGGCCGGGGCACGGTCCGCAAAGGGGGTTGGGTGTGGACTTTCGGGGCACGGGATCGTACTATTCACTGGTTGGCACGACGGCCACGGCCACGTGGCGGGCATGGCGGATTCCCGGCGCCAAGGGGCGCGGGATCGCGGAGGCCGGCCGTTCCATTGTCCCCACCAGCCGAACGTGAGGATGTCCAAGGAATGAACAGTTTCGGTTCCGCCCCCACGGGCGCCGGGGCCACCGGTCACCGGTCGGCCCGAGCCGCGATCTTGGCCTTGTGCCTGCTGGCCGTCGCGGCGCTTTTCGGAGCCTGCTCCGACGATGACGGCGAGCCGCCGTTCACCGAGCCCCCGTTGCCTGCTGCGCAGTCCTGGCTATTCGACGTGGTCGGCACCGCTGCCAACGACGTCTACGCCTGCGGCAACAAGGGCGCGATGTTCCACTGGAACGGCGCCGCCTGGGAACGCGTCGACATGCAGGTCAGCGACCCCATCGTACGCATGTGGAAGGAGGACGGCGGCAGCACGCTCTATGCCGTCGGACACAAGGGCCTTATCTGGCGCAATGCGGGTGGCGCCTGGGCACCAATGGCCAGCGGCACGTCCAAGAACCTCTACGGAATTGGCGCGCTGGGTGGCGTCGTGCATGCGGTCGGCCAGGACGGCGTCATCTGCCGGCTTTCCGGCTCGACGTGGTCGGTGACCGCCGGGCGGATGTTCCAGTTGAACGAGGTCGGCGCACCCATCGACACGCTGCTCGTGGCCGAGGATCTGGCCTCGCTGGTGACCGTCAATCACTACTTCCTCGGGGGCGCCTACCTGGATCCCAACTTCACCGGCACACGCATCGGCGTGTTCGGCACGCGGGGTATGGTACTGGCTCCCAATACCGACGGCGCCCTGCTTGCCGAATGGATCCTGCGTCCTTTGAGCGGCGAGCAGACCGTGCTGCACGAATGGGTGCTGGCGACGACCTCGGATCCGGCCGTCCTCAGCCGCAACTATCTCGGCACTTCGGAAGGCTGGCTGTTCCGGCTGACCCGCGACGATGCCGGCCGCAACGTCTGGTCCAAATTCTTCCCGACGTTCACTTCGAGTCCGGGCGCCGGCATCAACGACATGTGGGTCGATGCCGCCGACAACGTCTACCTGGTCACCGACGAGGGCCAGATCGTGTACCAGTCCGCGGACTACGATTTCGCGGCGGGGACCGGGCGGCGCGCGGTCCTCTACGACGGCTTCGACCGGCTGACGGGCATCTGGGGCGCCGGTCCCGGCGACATCTGGGTCGTGGGCTACCGCACGGAGACGATCTTCCACGTGTCACATGACCAGGTGACCGATGACGTGGAGATGACGCCCTTGACGGTCACGTTCCCGGACAAGGTGCGTACACCGCCGGGCACGGTCGACCATCTTGGGCGCCCGCTGGATTGAGTGCCTTCGCGGAAGGGCGGCCCAGCCGCCCTTCCGCTTTCCCCCCGACACCGCCGCTTCCGGGCGGCCGGCAGCAATGGTCCCCTCGCTGACTTCTGGAGGTCGTTTCATGTCCCATCCGTTCCGCCGTCGATCGGCCCTCGCCGCCACGTTGGCGCTGTTTGCCGCGATGTCCGTGTCCGCTGCCCTGGCGCAGTACAAGCCTGACCCGTCGGCGCCCCGCGCCGAGATCCCCGAGGGGTACCGGTGGAGCTCCACGCACATCTTCCCCGACGATGCCGCCTGGGAAGCCGAACTCACGGCGATCGCCGGCGACATCCCGAAGCTGACCGCCTTCAAGGGACGCCTCGGCGAGTCGGCGGCAACGATGCTGGACGCACAGAATGCCACGTACGAGACGATGAAGCGGCTGTACAAGCTCTATGTCTACGCGCAGGTCCTCTATGACGTGGACCAGGGCAACAACCAGTCCCGCCAGATGCAGGGCCGCGTGGCCGCCCTCATGCCCGCCTTCGGCGAGGCCACGTCCTGGATGCAGCCGGAGTTGCTGGAGATCGACCCGGCCGTCATCCGCGGGTTCATGGCGGAAGACAAGGAGCTGGCGGTCTACGACTACTACTTCAAGGAACTCTGGCGACAGAAGGCCAACACGCTGAGCGGCCCCGAGGAGCGCCTGATGGCGCTGACCGGCAACATGCGCTCGACCCCGGGCGACGCCCACGAGTCGCTGTTGGGCGTCGACATGAAGTTCCCCGAGATCACCGACGGAGCGGGCAAGTCGATGCCGGTGACCGTCAGCGGCTGGTCGATGCTCCGCTCGAACGAGGACCCCGTGATCCGCGAGCATGCCCGCGACGCCTTCTTCGGCACGCTGCGCGGCTACGAGAACACGTTCGCCGTGCTGCTGGACGGCGCCGTGAAGTCGCACATCATGAACAAGGACGCCCGGGACTACGAGACGTGTCTCGAGGCGGCCCTGTCCCCGGACAACATCAGCCCCGATGCCTACCGCATGCTGATCGCGACCGTGCGCGAGAACCTGCCCCGCACCATGCACAAGTACGTAGACCTGCGGCGCAAGGTCCTGGGCACCGCGGGCCCGTTGACCTTCCCGAACCTCTACAACGCCATGATCGAGGGTGTCGAGCCCGCGTACACCTATGACGAGGCGCGCGCCCTGATCAGCGAGGGCCTCAAGCCGCTCGGCAAGGAGTACGTGTCGCTGCTGACCGAGGGCATGGACCCGAAGAACGGCTGGATCGATGTCTACCCGAACGAGGACAAGCGCAGCGGCGCCTACAGCAACGGTGTCCTGGCCCGCGACATCCACCCGTACGTGCTGCACAACTTCGACAACTCGCTCGACGCGGTCAGCACCACGGCGCACGAGATGGGCCATGCACTGCACTCGGTCTACTCGAGCCGGCACCAACCGCCGGTCTACGCCGGCTACACCACGTTCCTGGCCGAGGTCGCCTCGACCTGCAACGAGGCCCTGCTGGTCAACCATATGCTGGCCCGGGCCAAGGACGTGGACTTCCAGCTGATGCTGCTGAACCAGCGCCTGGAATCCATCCGGCAGACGATCTTCCGGCAGACCCTGTTCGCCGACTTCGAACTGCGCTTCCACGAGCACGCCGAGCAGGGCAACCCGCTGACGGCGGAGTTCCTCAACACGACCTACGCCGACATGATCCGCGAGTACTACGGGCCGAACTACGAGCTCGGCAAGGACGACCAGTGCGAGTGGATGTTCATCCCCCACTTCTACTACAATTTCTACGTGTTCACGTACGCCACGGGCCTGACCAGCGGTCTGGCGCTCGCGGACGAGATCACCGCCAACGGCGAGAAGCCGGCCCGTCGGTATATCGACAACATGCTGAAGGCCGGTTCCAGCGCTCCCCCGCTGGACATCCTGCGCAGCGCGGGTGTCGATCTGGAGACGCCGGCCCCGATCGTGGCGGCGATGGACATGTTTGAACGCACGGTCGATGAATTCGACCGCCTCTGGACGCAGAAGTACGGCAAGAAGTAGCCCGCTGCCGGGTACGCTGGACGAAGCGGAGCGCCGGGCTGCAGGGCCCGGCGCTTCGCCTTGTCTGCCTCCCGTTCAAGCGTCCGTTCCGCACCGTCCCGGTGGGGCCCGGCTAGGCCAGCAGGTTCAGGACGGTGGCCGGAATCAGGTTGCCGTGGGCACGGGCCGCCTGGCCCGGCTGGGCCAGCAGGTCGGCCCGCAGCTGGTCGGCCGCCGTCCGCGCGTCTTCGGCCGTTGCCGATGGCGTTCCTTCCGCGTCGGGAACCGGCAGCGCGCCCGTCGTCGTGGCTGCGAGGCCATCGAGGACCAGGACGTCGGTCTCCACCAACGGAGCCCGCACCGGCGCGGCAGACGGCGCTGCCGCCACCCCTGGGCGGTCCTTGGCCGGTTCCGGCTTCCTCAGGGCGGTGGTGGGTTGGGGCAACGGGCTCGGGATGCGCATGCTCATGATGACCCCTCGTCGGGCTTCGCGGCAGCCCCCTCCAGCATGCAGCCGGATCGGGCTCCGCCAGATGGGATGGTCATCGGCAGCGCCGGAGCGGAACTTGAGCCCTTCCTGCAAAAAAAAGCGCCGCCGGAGCTTGGCTCCGGCGGCGGGCTGGTGGGCCGCCCGGGACTCGAACCCGGTACAACCTCCTTAAAAGGGAGGTGCTCTACCTGATGAGCTAGCGGCCCCCGTCAGGACATGGCCTCGGACAATCCGTGGCCGGCCAAGGGGATGGGCAGGCCAGGGCCCGTCGTGACACGGCGGACTTCAACCGCTGACACCGGTCGGCGTCCAGATCATCTGGGCCCGGTCGCGACCGACACTGACGCCGACGATCGGCACGCCGAGCACCTGTTCAAGGAACTCCAGGTAGCGACGCGCCGGCGCCGGCAGGTCTCCCAGGTCACGACAACTGCCGATCGGCTGGCGCCAGCCGGCCAGTTCCCGGTACACCGGACGGCAGCGCGGCAGGTCCTCGCCGCCGGTGGGGTACACCTCGGTGGTGACCCCGTCCAGATCATAGGCCGTCGCCACGGGCACCGACTCGGCCGTGTCCAGGACGTCCAGTTTGGTGATGATGGCGCCGTCAAGGCCGTTGATCTCGACGGCATAGCGCGCGGCGACCGCATCGAACCAGCCGCACCGCCTGGCCCGCCCGGTCGTGGCCCCGAACTCGCCGCCCGCCTCGCGGAGCCGGTCTCCCGGCTCGCCCAGCAGCTCGGTCGGAAACGGCCCGTTGCCGACGCGGGTGCAGTAGGCCTTGAAGATGCCCTGCACGTGCCCGAGCGCCGACGCAGGCAGTCCGGTGCCGGTCAGCGCGCCCCCCACCGTGGTGTTGCTGCTGGTCACGAAGGGGAAGGTGCCGTGGTCGATGTCGAGCATCGTCCCTTGCGCCCCTTCGAACAGCGCCGACTCGCTCCCGGCGCGCACGCCGGCCAGGGTGAGGTGCGCATCGACCACCAGGGGCGCCAGCGTCTGCGCGAGCACCACGAGTTCCTCCGCCAGCACCCTGGCCGGCAGCGGTTCGGCCTGGTACAGCGCGCCGAGGACCTCGTTCGCCGACAGGACCTTGTCGATCACCTTCCGCTCGAGCCGCTCGGTCGGCAGCAGCAGGTCCCCCATGCGAAGCCCTGTCCGCTGGACCTTGTCGAGGTAGGCCGGACCGATGCCGCGACCGGTCGTGCCGATCCCGTGTCGACCCAGCTTGGCCTCGCGCAGCTCGTCCATCCGCATGTGGTAGGGCATCAGCAGTGCGGCGCCGCCGGCGACGAACAGCCGGTCCCGCACACGGAAACCGCGCTCCTCCAGGCCGATCATCTCGTCGCGCAGTGCCCAGGGATCGACGACCATGCCGCCGCCCAGGAGGCAGCGCACGCCCTCGTGCAGGATCCCCGACGGGATCAGGTGCAGCACATGCTTGTCGGCGCCGATGTGGATCGTGTGGCCGGCGTTCGCGCCGCCCTGGTAGCGCAGGACCCAGTCGACATCGCGGCTGAGCGCATCGACGATCTTGCCCTTGCCCTCGTCGCCCCACTGGCCGCCGATGATGACGCGGTTGCGCACGGCAGACTCCCGGTTGCGGGGCCGCGGCCCCAAAAAAAACACCCGATCATCACACCGGATGTCGAGCGGTCGTTGACCGCATCATGGACGATCGGTCAGTCCCCGTCAAACATCGCCTTGATGGCGCCCCAGGTGGTCTCGTCGAACGGAGGACCCGAGCCGCAGTCGCCAGCCACCCCTGGGTTGCCGGCCTGCGAGGTCACGTTGCCGTCGGCGCGCCCGTCCCCGTCGCTGTCGCCCACTTCGATGCCGTTCAGGCAACCGTCGCCATCCGAATCCAGCGCCGCCAGGTCCGAGTCCCAGACCCGGCCGTTCGCGCGGAAGTCCAGCCCGAACGCATTCAGACCGCTGTTGCCCGCGACCGGCGCGGCCGAAACATGGCAGCTGGCGCACAGGTTCGGGACGACAACCGGCAGCCGGGCCATGTCCAGGTTCGTTGCCCCCGCCCGGCCGGCGCAGCACGCCACCAGGGCCATCGTGGTCACGATGGCCGCGCTGCACCTGCTCTGGGTCGATGCTGGCATCCGGTTCACCGTCCGCGCCGGGAGTCACGCCCGGAAAGCGGGCCGCCAGCCGGCGCCCCGCTGCCCCCATTATACCGCCCGTGAATTGCCAGCGTCAAACTCAGGTCTCGGGGTTCGCTTCGAGCAGGGCTTCCACCCAGGCCAGCATCTCCTGCCGCCCCATGCCCTTGGCCGCACTGGTGGGGATGAAGGGCGTCTGGGGATCGGCTCCCAGGACCTCGACGATCTCGCGGTACCGCCCTCCCTGCCGGGGCCCGCCGATCTTGTCGATCTTGGTCGCGGCGATGGCACAGGGATGACCCGCTTCGCGGATCCAGTCGGCCACCTCGCGATCGTCGGCCGTGGGACGATGCCGCACATCGAGAAGGTGGAAGACCGCCACCGGTCTGTCCTGGGCGGCCAGGTACTCGCGGAACAGCCGGCGCCAAGCCGCGCGCTGCACCTTGCTTACCTTCGCGAAGCCGTACCCGGGCAGATCCACGAGATAGAAGCGGCCGTCGACGACGAAGTAGTTCAGCAGCCGCGTCTTGCCAGGCTTGCCGCTCGTCCGCGCCAGATCCCGGCGATCGAGGAACATGTTGATGAGCGAGGACTTGCCGCAGTTGGAGCGCCCCAGGAAGGCGAACTCGGGCAACACCGGTTCCGGGCGACCGCGCAGGTCGGGCGTGCTCGTGACGAACTCGACCTGCAAGTGAGCGCCCCCTCAGTTCGGCCGTGCGGGCGACTTGACCTTGCGCGAGCCCCGCGTCCCGGTGCCCGCGCGGCCGGCCGTCGCACGCTTGCCGCCGTCGACCAGCGCCAGCGGCAGCACCTCGTCCATCGTCTCCACCAGGTGCACGGTTAGGCCGCGCCTGATCTCCGGGGCCAGTTCCTGGTAGTCCTTCTCGTTCTCCCGGGGGATGATCAGGTGCTGGCACCCGGCGCGCACGGCCGCGACCGCCTTCTCGGGCAGCCCGCCGATGGGCAGCACGCGCCCGCGCAGCGTCACCTCGCCGGTCATCGCCACGTCCGCGCGCGCCGGCACGCCGCGCAGCAGCGAAACGATGGCCGTGGCCATGGCGATGCCCGCGCTCGGCCCGTCCTTGGGCACCGCGCCCTCGGGCACGTGGATGTGGATCTGGTTCTTCTTGAACCAGTCGCCGGACATTTCGCGGCACAACCCGCGCGCATAGCTCAGCGCGGTCTCGGCCGACTCCTTCATCACGTCCTTGAGGTTGCCCGTGATGGTGATCTTGCCGGCGCCGGGCACCGCGTTGACCTCGACCTCCAGGATCTCGCCACCGACGGTCGTCCAGGCCAGGCCCACGACCACGCCGATCTCGGGCTGGCGGTCCATCACGCGCCGGCGGTACTTCGGGATGCCGAGGTACTTCTCGAGGTTCGCCGCCGTCACCGCAGCCGGCCACTTGCCGTGCTCGGCGTGGTGCCGGGCGACTTTGCGACAGATCCCGGCGATCTCGCGCTCGAGCCCACGCACGCCCGCCTCGCGCGTGTAGCCGTCGATCACGGCCTGGAAGGCCGACTGCTTGAAGCCGCCGGGCCAGCGGGCCACGCCGTTCCGCTTCATCTGGCGCGGCGCCAGGAAGCGCTCGGCGATGACCAGCTTCTCGTGCTCGAGGTACCCCGGCAGGCGGATGATCTCCATGCGATCCTCGAGCGCCGGCGGGATCGAGTGCAGGCTGTTCGCGGTCGTGATGAACATCACCTGGCTGAGGTCGAACTCGACCTCGAGGTAGTGGTCGCTGAAGGTCGAGTTCTGCTCCGGATCCAGCACCTCGAGCAGGGCGGCGGCGGGATCACCGCGGAAATCGGCGCCCATCTTGTCGATCTCGTCGAGCAGGAACACCGGGTTCCGGGTCCCCGCCTTGCGCAGGCTCTCGATGATGCGCCCGGGCTTGCTCCCGATGTAGGTGCGACGGTGGCCGCGGATCTCCGACTCGTCACGCACGCCGCCGAGGCTGATACGCACGAACTTGCGACCCATGCTCTCGGCGATGGAGCGCCCGAGGCTGGTCTTGCCGACGCCCGGCGGCCCCACCAGGCAGAGGATGGTCCCCTGCGGGCGGCGCGTCAGCTTGTAGACCGCCAGGAACTCGACGATGCGTTCCTTGACCTTCTCCAGACCGAAGTGGTCGGCGTCCAGCCTGGTCTGCACGTGCGCCGGATCGATCTTGTCGCGCGACTTGCGTTTCCACGGCAGGGCCAGCAACGTGTCGAGGTAGTTGCGGACGACAGTGGCCTCCGGGCTCATGACCGACATGCGCTCGAGCCGGGATACCTCGCGCCGCGCCACTTCCAGGGCCTCGGGACTCAGCTCGCTCTGCTCGATGCGCGTCGTGTAGTCCTCGATCTCCGAGTCCTCGTCCGACGTGTAGCCCAGTTCCTTGCGGATCGCCCGCAACTGCTCGTTCAGGTAGAACTCGCGCTGATTGCGCTGGACGGCCGACTGCACCTCGCCGTCGATACGCTGTTCGATCTCGAGGATGTCCAACTCGCCGGCCAGGATCTGGTTGATGCGGGCCAGCCGATTGGCCAACGACGGCTCTGCCAGCAGTTCCTGCTTCAAGGGCACCTTGCCCAGGATGTAGGCGCTGATGGAGTCGGCCATGCGCCCGATCTCGTCCAGATTCAGGACCGACAGCAGCACCTCGTCCGGCAGCCGCTTGTTCAGCCGCACGTACTCCTTGAACCGGTCCTTGATGGAGCGGCTTAGCGCCTCGATCTCCGGTCCGTCAGCCGGCTCCTCCCGCATGGGTATCGCAGTGGCCTCCAGGAAGCCGTCGGCCTGCGTCACGCCCTCCAGGCGGACGCGCGCGGCTCCCTCGACGAGGATCTTCAGCGTCTCGTCGGGCGTGCGGATGATCTGGAGCACGCGGATGACGGTGCCGACGGCGAAAAGGTCATCGCCACCCGGTTCCTCCGTATCGGGTTCGCGCTGGGCCGCGACGCACAGGCGCTTGTCGCGTTCCATGGCCGCCTCGACGGCGGCCACCGAGGCGGCGCGCCCGACCAGGAGCGGCGTGACCATGTACGGGAAGACGACGACGTCGCGCAGGGGCAGAAGCGGCAGCCGGGAAGACGGGGGCGGCGCGTCGGCGGCCGGGACGCGATCGGGCGTACTGGGGGTCATCGGGCTCCTAGGCACGGAGTGCGGACGGACCGGCGGCAGGGAAGCGCCGGGATCGTCCCGACCGCAGGCCGGGCGACCCCGGGGGGCCTGCGCGCGCGGGATCAGGCTTCCTTGATGTCCAGCGGCGGCTCGCCGAGGACCACCTCGGGCTCGGCCAGCTTGTCGACCGAGTCGCGGGTGATCACGACCTGCCGCACGTCTTCCAGCGACGGCACCTCGTACATGGTGCCGCGCATGATGCGTTCGAGGATGGAGCGGAGGCCGCGGGCTCCGGTCTTGCGCTTGATGGCCAGATCGGCGATGGCCTCCAGCGCCGCCGGCTCGAAGACCAGCTCGACATCCTCCATCTCCAGGAGCTTGCGGTACTGCTTGGTCAAGGCGTTGCGAGGCTCGGACAGGACGCGGATCATCGCGTCACGGTCGAGCTCCTTGAGACTGGTGACCACGGGCAGGCGGCCGATCAACTCGGGGATCAGCCCGTACTGCATAAGGTCCTGGGGTTCGACGAGCGAGAAGAACTCCTCGCGCTCCTCGCGCGCCGTGTAGCCCTCGGTGCGCGCGAAGCCGAGCGTGTTGCGGCCGACCCGGCGCTCGATGATCTTCTCCAGGCCCTGGAAGGCCCCGCCGCAGATGAACAGGATGTTCTTCGTGTTCACCTCGAGGTACTTCTGCTGCGGATGCTTCCGTCCACCTTGCGGCGGCACGTTCGCCACCGTGCCTTCGAGGATCTTCAGCAGCGCCTGCTGAACACCCTCACCCGAGACGTCGCGGGTGATCGAGGGGTTGCCGCTCTTGCGCCCGATCTTGTCGATCTCGTCGACGTAGACGATTCCCTGCTCCGCGGCCGCGATATTGTAGTCCGCGGCCTGCAGCAGCCGGACCAGGATGTTCTCCACGTCCTCGCCCACGTAGCCGGCCTCGGTCAGCGCCGTCGCGTCGGCAATCGCGAACGGCACGTTGAGATAGCGCGCCAGCGTCTGGGCCAGGAGCGTCTTGCCCGTGCCGGTGTTGCCCAGCATGAGGATGTTGCTCTTGTCGATCTCGACGCCGTCGCCGGTCACCTTCTGGTGGATCCGCTTGTAGTGGTTGTAGACGGCAACCGCCAGGGAGACCTTGGCTTCATCCTGGCCGATGACGTAGAGGTCGAGGTATTCCCTGATCTCGCGGGGCTTGGGAAACCGCGGCGGGGCCAGCGCGGCCTCGTCCAGCATCTCGCCCTCGAGGATGTCGTTGCACAGCTTGATGCATTCGCTGCAGATGTAGACGCTGGACGGTCCGGCGACGAGCTTCGCCACCTCGTCCTGTCCGCGCGCGCAGAAGGAGCACTTGATCATCTGCGGACTGCCGTTCTGGCGACGTTTCATCCCTGCTCCCCGACCACGTCCCGCGGACCCCGTCGGCCCTACTTCTTCTTCGCCTTCTCCGTGCCCAGCTCGCTGCGGCTCTCGATGACCTTATCGACGATCCCGTAAGCGCAGGCTTCCTCGGCCGACATGAAGAAGTCGCGGTCGCTGTCGGTGGCTATCTTCTCGAGCGGCTGGCCGGTGTGCTTCGCCAGGATCCCGTAGAGCTTGTCGCGGATGCTCAGGATCTCCCGGGTGTAGATCTCGATCATGCTCGCCTGGCCCTGTGAGCCGCCCAACGGTTGATGGATCATCACCCGCGAATTCTTCAGCGCCGAACGCTTGCCGTGCGCGCCCGCCGCCAGGAGCACCGCGCCCATGCTGGCCGCCTGCCCCATGCAGATGGTAACCACATCATTGGTAATGTATTGCATCGTATCGTAGATGGCAAGACCGGCGGTCACGCTGCCGCCAGGGCTGTTGATGTAAAGATAGATATCGCGCTCCGGGTCCTCGGCCTGCAGGAACAGCATCTGGGCGATGACCAGGTTGGCAATGCTGTCGTCCACCGGCCAGCCCAGGAAGATGATGCGGTCCTTCAGCAACCGCGAGTAGATGTCGTAGGCGCGCTCGCCGTGACTGGTCTGATCGACGACCATGGGAACCAGCATCACAACTCCGTTTCGCTCAGGACATCCGTGTCCGCGGGCACGTCCCGGACCGCCGCGCGCGACAGCAGGAAATCGTAGGTGCGCCGCTCGAGGAGGTCGAATTCGATCCGTTCCCGCTCCTCGCCACTGTCGACGAACTCGCGGTAGCGGTCAACCTCGAAACCGTTCTCGGCGGCGATCTCCGCGATACGCTCATCGACCTCTTCCTTGTCGGCCTTGATGCCTTCCTGGCGGCGCACGGCCTCCAGCAGCAGGAGCCCGCGCAGGGCTCGCTCGGCATGCGGCCGCCCCTGCTCGCGGTACTCTGCATCCTGCTCCCGGCTGTCGGGGCGGCCCAGGCGCAGGTTGCGCTGGTGCAACTCCTCCAGGCCCGAATCCAGGTACTTGTCTACCATCGACGCCGGCAGGGGAACCTCGTGCCGCTTCAGGAGTTCCGCCTGGAGCTGCACGTCCAGTTCCTGGCGCACGCGGCGCGCGGCGTCCTTCTCCAGGTCCTTGCGGATGTCCGCGCGCAGGCCCGCCACATCCTGTACCGGCCCGCACGCGGCGGCAAACGCATCGTCCACTTCGGGCAGCTGCTTCTGCGCCACGGACTTGACCAGGCAACGGAACTTCACGGCGCGGCCGGCCAGGGCCGGGTTCGAATGGTCGGCGGGATACGAGACTTCGACGATTCGCTCGTTGCCCGCCGCCGAGCCGTCCAGGCGCTCGTTGAACTCGGGCAGGTTGTGTTCAGCGCCGAGCACGAAGCGCTGGTCGGCGATCAGGCGCGACTCGTCGAAGGCGCCGGCGTCGTCGCCGGGCACCAGGTCGAGCGTGACCTGGTCTCCCTGGCGACCCTCGCGGTCCACCGTCTCCCAGCCGGCGCGGGCCTCCCGCAGGCGTTCGATCACGCGCTCCACGTCATCATCGGCGACCGCCACCTGACGCCGGCGCACGGACAGGCCGGACAGGTCGCCCAGGGTGATCTCGGGCCGCACCTCGACCGTCAGGTCGAATGTCAGCGGTCCCTCGTCCTTGAATTCGAGGTTGCCGAGGGCCGGGTCGGTGACCGGCGACAGCTTGTGCTCCAGGAGCGCGCTGACCCAGGCCTTCGGGACGATCGCCTCGATGGCCTCCATGCGCAGCAGGTCCCCCACCTCGCGCTCGACGACCGCTTTCGGCGTGTGCCCTTTGCGGAATCCGGGCCGCTGGTGCGTGCGCGCGGCCTTCTTCAGCCGGTCGGCGTACTCGCGGTCGTACACCGAGCGCGCGACCTCCGCGCGGATGACCCGGCGACAGGGCTCGGGCGACTCGACGGTCGTGATGATGGGCCGGTCGGCGCCGGTCGGGTTCTCGGACATGGCCTCTGGTCCTCGCGGTGGAATGTGAAAAGGGCCCGGCGCTCACTGGCCCCGGGCGCGGCGCGGCCTCGGCAGATTCAGCGCGACGTCAGCTGTGAACCCCCGGAGAGTCCGGTCGTTCCCTGCGGCATGGTGCGAGAGGGGGGACTCGAACCCCCACGGGTTGCCCCACAGGAACCTAAATCCTGCGCGTCTGCCAGTTCCGCCACTCTCGCGGTGCGGCCCGTCCGGCGCCCGCACGGACGCAGACACCGGGTACGGCCCCGGCAGGGGCGGGGCCGGCGGAATATAGCCCTGCCCCGAGGGAGGGTCAAGCCGGCCGCCCGGCAGCTACTGCAGGCGCCGGTAGATCGTGCGGGCGGCGATCCCGAGGATACGGGCCGCCATCTCCTTGTCGCCCCCGGTACTGTCCAGGGTCGCCTGAATGAGATCCATCTCGGCATCGCGCAGCGTGGTCCCGACCGGGATGACGACCTGCTCGAGGCGGGCACGGCCGGCCAGCACGTTCGGCGGCAATGCATCGAGATCCACCTGCGGCTGCCGGCAGAGCACCACCGCACGCTCGACCGCGTTCTCCAGCTCGCGGACGTTCCCCGGCCAGCCGTAGCGGCCGAGGGCTTCCAGCGCCGTGGGCGTGAATCCGGTCAGATGCTTGCCGTTCTTGGCGTTGTAACGGGCCAGAAAGAAGTCCGCCAACAGCGTGACGTCGTCCCCGCGCCGCCGCAGCGGCGGCAGTTCGAGGTTGATGACGTTGAGACGGTAGTACAGATCCTCGCGGAAGCGTCCGGCCGCCACCAGCGCGGGCAGGTCGGTGTTCGTCGCGGCGATGATGCGCACGTCGACGTTCACCGTCTCGCCGCCACCCAGGCGCTCGAGGGTGCCCTCCTGCAGGACGCGCAGCAGCTTGACCTGCGTGGCCGGGCTCATCTCCCCGACCTCGTCCAGGAAGAGCGTGCCCCGGTCAGCCAGTTCGAACCGACCTTTGCGACGGGCCACGGCGCCGGTAAACGCGCCCTTCTCGTAGCCGAACAGCTCGGCTTCCAGCAGCGTCTCGGGCAGGGCCGCGCAGCTGACCGTGACCATGTTGCGCCGGGCCCGGTCGCTCCAGCGGTGGATCGCCGAGGCGAACACCTCCTTGCCAGTGCCGCTTTCGCCCGTGATCAGGATCGTGGCACTGCTCGGGGCCGCCTGCTGGGCGACGGCGACCGCGCGCCGCATGGGCTCGCTGCGGCCGATGATGTCGGCCGTGCCCTGCAGTTCGTCCAGCTTCCGTCGCAGGCGCCGGTTCTCCGTCAGCAGGTTCTGCTTCTCGAGCGCCTTGCGCACGACCTTCAACGTGGTCGAGGTCGAAAACGGCTTCTCGATGAAGTCGTACGCGCCCGACTTCATGGCGTCGACGGCCGTTTCGATGGAGCCGTGCCCCGTGATGATCACGAATTCGGTGGTCGGTGAGATGATCTGGGCCGCCTTGAGCAGGTCCAGCCCACCCATGCGCGGCATCTGCAGGTCCGACAGCACCAGGTGGATCTCCTGTCGGCGCAGGATCTGCAGCGCTTCCTCGCCGTTGCCGGCCGTCACGACCGCAAAGCCGTTGCGCCCGAGCAGCTTGCCAAGGGCGCGGCACAGATCCGGTTCGTCATCGACGACCAGGATCGCGGCGCCGGATGCCTCCTCCGGCGCCGCCGCCGGGGCAGCGGGTGTAGTCGGATCGAACTGGGTCATGGGACTCCCGTGCGCAGAAGCCGCGGGCGCCGGGCGCGCCAGCGGACATGGCACATCTTGGCCACGATCGGAGCGGGTGTCAATGGTGGCCGGTCTCCGGAAAGCCGTCGGCCGTTCAGGCGGGAAGCCCGCCGGGCCAGACGCGCCCAAAGGCGCCACGCCGGCGGGCCGCAGCCAGCAGCGACTCGCGGAAGTCCGGGTGGGCGATGGCAATCAACGCTTCGGCCCGTTCGCGCAGGCTGCGGCCGAGCATCGGCGCCACGCCGTACTCGGTCACCACGTAGTGCACGTCGGCGCGGGTCAGGACGACACCGGCACCCGGCGCGAGGATCGGTACGATCCGCGAATGCAGGCCGTCAGCCGTCGTCGAAGGGAGCGCGATGATCGGCCGGCCGCCCTCGGCCAGGGCTGCGCCGCGCATGAAATCCGCCTGCCCGCCGAAGCCGCTGTGGATCCGCTCACCGATGGAGTCGGAGCACACCTGGCCGGTCAGGTCGATCTCGATGGCGCTGTTGACCGCGGTCATGCCCACGTTGCGGGCGATGTTCGCCGGATGGTTCACGTAGTCCGTCGGGTGGAACTCGAACAGCGCGTTGTCATGGGCGAAATCGTACACCTGCCGCGAACCCATGATGAACCCGGCGACGACTTTGCCCGGGTGCAGCGACTTGCGCTCGCCGGTGACGACGCCGCTCAGCACCAGGCCGGGCAGGGCCTCGGTGATCATCTCGGTATGGATGCCGAGGTCGCGGCGGTCGCCGAGGTAGCCCAGCACGGCGTTGGGGATCGCCCCGAGGCCCAGCTGCAGGCAGGCGCCGTCCTCGATCAGCCCGGCCACGTGGCGGCCGACCTCCAGCTCGATGGCAGAAGGCGGCTCGGGATGGAACTCGTCCAGGTCGCGATCGACCTCGACGAACGCCTCGATCTTCGACACATGGATGAAGCTGTCGCCCAGCGTGCGCGGCATGCGCCGGTTGACCTCGACGACGATGTTGCGGGCGCAGAGGGCCGCCGGCTTGGTGACGCCCACCTCGATCCCGAACGAGCAGAAGCCGTGCTCGTCGGGCGGGCTCACCTGGATGAGCGCCCAGTCCAGGGGGATCACCCCGCGCCGGAACAGGCGCGGCATCTCGTGCAGGTGGACCGGGATGTAGTCGGCGCGCCCCTCGTTGACCGCCTCGCGCGTGTTGGCCGCCACGAAACAGTCCCGCAGCCGGAAGCTCTCCTCCATGCCAGGGGCGATGTACGGCGCGTCGCCGAGGGTCAGGTGGTGGATGATCTCCACGCCGCGCAGTTCCTCGTGCCGTGCGGTCAAGGACGTGATCAGCCCGTGCGGCGCCGCGCAGCCGGAGCCCAGGTACACCTTTTCGCCGGAGCGGATCCCGGCGACGGCTTCGGCGGAGCTCTTCAGGCGTTCGCGGTATCGCACCATCCAGCTCATGCGGAGCCTCCGGGCAACAGGCCTGCGACCGGCGTGCACGAGCAGCCGTGCGCGGCGGCCAGACCCGGGTGGGTGACCAGCCCGTCCATAACGTTGACCCCGCGGGCCAGGGCGCGATCGGCTGCCAGTGCGGACGGAGCCCCCCGGTCCGCAATCGCTGTCAGATAGGGTAGGATCGCGCCGCCCAGCGCGTAGCTGGCCGAGCGCGCCACGAGACTCGGCAGGTTCGGCACGCAGAAATGCGTCACGCCGTCGACAACATAGGTCGGATCCGACAGGCGCGTCGGTCGGCTGGTTGCGAAGCAGCCGCCCTGGTCGACCGAGATGTCGATGACCAGGCTGCGTTCGCGCAGCAGCCCCACCATCTCCCGCGTGACCAGGTGCGGCGTGCGCGCGCCGGGGATCAGCACGGCGCCGACCACCACGTCGGCGTAAGACAGCGCCTTGCGCAGCGTCGCCTCGGTGGCCAGGAAGGTCGTGACCTGTCCCGGGAAGGTCCAGTCCAACTCGCTGATACGGCCGAAATCGCTGTCCAGCAGCGTGACCCGGGCGCCGGCGCCCACGCAGGCCCGAACCGCATTGCGCCCCACCGTGCCGGCGCCGATGACCACGACTTCGGCCGGCGGCACCGCCGGCGCGCCGCCCAGCAGGATGCCCAACCCACCGTGGTCGGTCTGCAGGTAGCGGGCCGCGATCTGCGGCACCATGCGCCCGGCGATCTGGCTGAGCGGGCGCAGGACCGGCAAGTTGCCGTCGTCCTCCTGGATGGTCACGAAGTCGATGGCCAAGCAGCGCCGTTCCAGCAGCAGCTCGATCAGGCCGCGTTCCGCCGCCGCCAGGCTCATCACCGAGGCGATGATTTGGCCCTCGCGGATGAGAGCATACTCGTCCGGCACGGGCTTGCCCACCTTGGCGACCAGATCGGCGCGTCCCCAGACCTCGTCGGCAGAATGGGTGATGCGGGCGCCGGCCTGTTCGTACTGCTCGTCGGTGAAGCCGGCACCAAGGCCCGCGCGCACCTCGACGTGGACGTCGTGGCCGCGGGCCAAGAGCTCGGCGACGGCACGCGGCGGCAGCGCCACCCGGTGTTCGTCGGCCAGCCGCGAACGCGGGATCCCGATGATCATGGCCCCCCCCTGCACGGATGCTTGCGGCTACTTCGCGTTCTTCACGTACTCGTAGCCGCGCCCGAAAGCGTCGATGTTCATGTCGACCAGGCTGCGCTTCTTGATGGCGGCCCGCAACGTGTCTTCGCAGAAATCCCGCGGGAAGCAGCCGGTTGCCGCCACCAGAGCGCCCAGGACCACGACGTTGGCGATCTTCGCCGTGCCAACCTCGTCCGCGATCCCGGTCGCCGGAATCAGCACCGGACGCAGGCGCTTCGCGTCAGGCCGTCCCTCGACGATCGTCGTATCGACAATGAGCACGCCGCCATCGGCGACCTGGTCGGCGAAGGCGTCCAGCGAAGGCTGGTTCATCACCACCAGGACGTTCGGATTGTCAACCAGCGGCGTCCCGATGCGCCCGCTGCACACATTGACCGAGCAGTTCGCGGTGCCCCCGCGCATCTCCGGTCCGTACGCCGGGAACCAACTCACGTGCTGACCCGCCCTCATGCCGATCTGCGACAGCAGCAGCCCCAGCGTCAGGATGCCCTGGCCGCCGAAGCCGGCGAACTTGCAGTGCAGATCACGCTCGAGCAGGACCGGCTGCGACTCGCCGAGCGTGCTCTTGAGACGATCGAGGTACTCGTTGACGCGGGCCGGCGCGAACGCATCGCACCGCCGGTTCCAGCTGCCCTCGTCGCGGGTGTCGCTTTCGTCCTTGTAGACGCCCAGCGGGAAGACCTTCAGCATCTCCTCGATGAGCCAGTCGCGCGCATGCACCGGATCCATCTTCCAGCCCGTCGGGCAGGCCGAGACGATCTCGACGAAGCTGTAACCGCGGCCCTCGGCCTGGACGGTCAACGCCTTCCGGATGGCCTTGCGCGCCTTCATGATGTGCTTGCTGTCGCCGATCGCCACGCGCTCGATATAGGTCGGCGCCGGCAGAGTGGCCAGCATCTCGCACATGCGGATCGGGTTGCCGTGCATCATCTCGAGGCGGCCCTGCGGCGTCGTCGTCGAGCGCTGCCCGATCATGGTCGTCGGTGCCATCTGGCCGCCGGTCATGCCGTAGATCGCGTTGTTGACGAAGAAGACGCAGATGTTCTCGCCGCGGTTGGCGGCGTGGATCGTCTCGGCGGTGCCGATGGCGGCCAGATCGCCGTCGCCCTGGTACGAGATCACGATCGAATCGGGGTTCGTGCGCTTGACGGCCGTCGCCACGGCGGCGGCGCGCCCGTGCGCGGCCTGGAAGTTGCCGCAGTTGAAGTAGTAGTAGCCGAACACGGAGCAGCCGACAGGCGACACGAAGACCGTGCGGCTGGTCAGCCCCAGGTCGTCCATCGCCTCGGCGATCATCTTGTGCACGTTGCCGTGGCCGCAGCCCGGGCAGTAGTGCGTGGCGTCCTTCGCCGGACCGGTCTTGCGCTCGAACGTCGGGAAGAAACCCGCGGACTTCTCGAAGGTCTTCATCAGCGGGCACCTCCGCCCAGGACTCGCCTGAACTCCGCCAGCAGTTCGTCGCCGCCCGGCACCATGCCGCCGCAGCGCCCGTAGAAGTGGACCGGTCGGCGGCCCTCGACGGCCAGCCGGACGTCCTCCACCATCTGGCCCGTCGACAACTCGACGGCCAGGAACGATGCCGCCGTCGCGCACAGGTCGGCGATCGCCTTCGTCGGGAACGGCCACAGCGTGATCGGGCGCAGCAGACCGACCTTCAGGCCCTCGGCCCGCGCCCGATCCACCGCCGAATAGGCGATGCGACTGACGACGCCGTACGCCACGACCACCAGGTCGGCGTCATCGACGTGGTATCGCTCCAGCCGCACTTCCTCGGCCTCCAGGCGCTTGTATTTCGCATCGAGCTTGAGGTTGTGCAGTTCGAGGTTCTCGGGCTCGAGCGTGATGCTGGCGATCAGGTTGCCGACGGTGGCCGGCGTGCCGTCGACGGCCCAGGTGCCGTGGTCGACAAGGGCGGCCTTCGCGGCCGGGATCTCGACCACTTCCATCATCTGGCCGGTGATGCCGTCGGCCATGATGCAGGCCGGGTTGCGGTACTTGTCGGCCAGGTCGAAAGCCAGCATGGTCAGGTCGCACATCTCCTGCGCGCCGTTCGGCGCCAGCGCGATCAGCCGGTAGTTGCCGTGGCCGCCGCCCTTGGTGATCTGGAAGTAGTCGGCCTGCTCGGGAGCGATGTTGCCGAGACCCGGGCCGCCGCGCACGATGTTCACGACGACGCACGGCAGTTCGGCGCCGGCACAGTACGAGAGGCCCTCCTGCTTCAGGCTGAAGCCCGGGCTCGACGAGGCGGTCATGGTGCGCACGCCCATGCCGGCCGAGCCGTACACCATGTTCATCGCGGCCACTTCGCTCTCGGCCTGGATGAAGACACCGCCGAGCGCGGGGAAGTGCAGGGCGGCGGCGTGGGCGATCTCGCTGGCGGGGGTGATCGGGTATCCGTAGTAGGCCCGGCATCCGGCGGCAAGCGCGCCGACGACGATGGCGTCGTTCCCCTTCATGAATTGTCTGGCCATGATTCCTCGTTTCGTGCGTGCGGCCCGTTCAACTGCACGACGCGCACCGTCGCGCGCCGGCGCGGCGGCCTACGGTTTGAAGACGCGGATGGCGCCCGGCTCCGGGCACGCGTAGAAGCACAACCCGCAGCCGGTGCAGTCGGCGCCGGTGTAGAACGCGGGGTGGTAGCTCGCGCTGTTGAGCTTCTCGCTGATCGCGATCACGCTCTTCGGGCAGACGGCCAGGCACAGCTGGCAGCCCTTGCACAGCTCGCCGTTGACCTCCATGAAGGGGACGTCGAGCGCCGTGTTCTCTGGCATGGGATGGCCACCTCTTGGTCGCGGGTTGCGGAGGCGCGGGGTCGTCGCGAGGCAAAGATAGTCGGGCGCTGTAAGCGGCCAAAGGAATTGTTCCACCATTGGCAGCTGCGAGTTACCTGACGCGCCAGGTCCGGATTGCGGGGCGCCGCCGTCGCGCGACGGCGCCTCCGCTTCGGCCTCAGCGGTCGGTGAAGCGCGGCGGCCGCTTCTCGAGGAATGCACGGCAGCCCTCGTGCCCGTCGTCCGAGGACGCGACCACGCCAAACAACCCGGCCTCCAGCCGCATCCCGGCGGCCAGGTCAGTCGCCAGGCCGCCGTCGATGGCCTCCAGCGCGCAGCGCAGGGTCAGCTGCGAGCGCGCGGCGATCTCGCGCGCCACATGCGCGACCGCCGCGCCCAATTCGCCGGCCGGCAGGACGCGGTTGACCAGTCCCATCGTGTGGGCCTCGGCGGCGGTGACCATGTTCCCGCGCAGGATCATCTCGAGGGCGCGGCCGCGGCCGACCAGGCGGGCCAGCCGCTGCGTGCCTCCGTAGCCGGGAATCAGCCCGAGCCCGGTCTCCGGCAGGCCCAGCTTCGCCGTCTCGGCCGCCCAGCGGAACGAGCAGGCCAGCGCCAGCTCACAGCCCCCGCCCAGCGCGAAGCCGTTGACCGCCGCGATGACGGGCTTGCCGAGGTGCTCGATGCGGTCCATGAGCGCCTGGCCGCGACGGGCCAGTTGCTGCGCCCCCGCGGCGTCGAGCGTCGCCAGTTCGGCGATGTCCGCGCCCGCCACGAACGCCTTGGGGCCGGCGCCGGTCAGCACCACGACGCGTACACCCGGGTCGGCAGCCAGCAACCCCAGGCAGGCCTCGAGCTCGCCGATGGTCGCCGCATCGAGGGCGTTCAGTTTGTCCGGGCGGTTGATGGTTACGGTCGCGACGCCGTCGGTCACGTCGCAAAGAAGGTTCTGGTAGGTCATGGCGGCGGCCCATCCGGTTGGGGTGACCCGGCCCACGGCCGGTTGGCCGGGAATATACCGCGACCCGCCCCATCGGGTCCAGGCCTGGCCACGACCCCGCCCGACGGCGCCAAACCAGCGTCAATTCGTTTGATCGTATTTAGTTACGCCATCAGACCGACCGGTCGCCTCGCACATCGCATCAAATCCTGCGCGGTCGCGCATCGGTTCTTGCAGAATCTTCACGAAACGGGTCGGAAAAAAGCGCACATCCGGCTTTTTTTTGGCTGGACACTCCCGCAGGGCGGTGGTATCGTCCCGCTGAGTCACCGTATCGACCGTCATCCGGCGCCCACGAGATGACTTGGCCGTTCCAGCTTGACTTGGCCGTTCCAGCTTGACTTGGCCGTTCCAGCTTGATTTGGCCGTCAACGGACCTAGCCACGAACCGAGTTCGGTGGGGACAACCGGCAGGCATAGATTCTCGAAGCAGAATTAGAGTCTCGAAGCAGACAGGCGGCGCAGCCGCCGGGAAGACAACCGGGGGGATCACGATGAGGAAACTGGCTATCGCACTCCTGTCCGTCGCGGCGCTGACGGCCGGCCTTGCGCACGCGCAGGGATGTCCGACATCGACGTCCATCCACACGCTTCGCCTGAATCCGCCGGCGAGCGGGACCACGCTGGTGACGCCTTGCAATGCCGTCATCACCGCAGTTCGCGCCGACGGTATCTACGTATCGCAGGAACCGCACGGCGCCTGGGATGCGATTTGGGTATACTGGCCAGGCCACACGTACACCGGTTCCGGCGGCGTGGCTGCGCCGGGCGACGTGGTCCACATCTGCGGTGTCTACAAGGACGTCTGCGGGCTGGACACCATCGACATTCCGGCCGCCGGGATCTACGGCTACGTGCTGAAGATCGGCACCACGGTCGTGCCGCCGGTGAACTACGTGACCGCCTCTGCCCTGATGGCCTCCCCTGAGCAGTGGGAGAGCGTGTTGATCATGGTCACCGACGGCATGACGGTTCCGATCGGCTTCGACCTCGGCGGGGGCACCTGGGCGGTCGACGCGCTTGATGGCACCGATCTGGTGTTCGGCAGCTTCTGGTACGACTTCGGCAGCGTCATGGACAGCCAGTGCTACAACAATGCGACCGGCATCCTGCACGACGCTTGCGGCTCCTACGTGGTGGAACCGTTCGTCGACGGCATCGACGTCGTGAGCTGTTCGGTCGGCCCGGAGGCGATCAGCCTGGGCAGTCTGAAGGCGTCGTTCCGGTAGGAAGCAATCGTTCCGAACCGTGCACGAGGGCGGCCCCGGGGGCCGCCCTCGGCGTTTCGGGCCGGACGGGGGCCCGCATTGCCGGGCGCGCATTTATGTTGATGACGGCAGTCGCATTTGCGCGTATCCTAAATAGGTAGTCCCTGCGGGCGGCGATCCGGAGCCTCGCCCGCCGATCCTTGCGGTCCTCAGGCAGGAACCCCATGCCCGGCATCCCGACATCGCCCCTGCTGGCCCTGGCGGGCCTCTTGGCGGTCGCCTGTGGCGCGGCGGTCGTCCTGCTTGTCCGCGAGCGCCGTTCCACAGGGAAGTCCAGCCAGCGCCTCGCCCGGCGAAACGCCGAAATCGCACGGCTGCGGCAACAGCTTCTGGATGCCCGCCGCCTTGAGGCTGTGGGGGTCCTCGCCGGCGGCATCGTCAACAACCTGAACAACCTCCTGTCGGCCATGCTCGGCAGCGCCCGCCTGGCCAGCCACGAAGCGGATTTGTCGGCTTCCGCGCGCCAGGAACTGGACCGTCTGCTGAAGGCTGGCCATCAAGCCGCCGATCTTGTCCGCGAATTGGGTGACTTCTACCGCGATGCCGACCAGGCGCGGCGCCCGCAGGACCTGCTGCCGGTCGCGCGCGACACCGTCAAGCTCCTGCAGGACATCGTGCCGACCACCGTCGAGGTCCGGGCCGATCTGCACCAGTGCGGCCCCGTGCTGTCGACCCGCGCCGGTGTCCAGCAGACCATCATGAGCCTTGGCAGCGCCGCCGTGCAGGCGCTCGGCAGCACCGGCGGCCGGATCACGATCCGATTGGACGAGCAGCGTCTCGAGCATGCACGAGAGGCCGCTAAGGCGACGCTGGCGCCCGGGGCCTACGCTCGCCTGGGGTTCGAGGTCGAATCGGCCGAGCGCGGCGCGAAGCTGCCGATCGAGGAAGCGGCTCTGGCCGCCCTGTGCCACCAGGTGGAGGACCAGGGCACGCTGGTGGTGCCCGCCGCCGGGAAGCCCGACCGCCACGTGTGCGAAGTCTGGTTCCCCCTGATCGCCTGGCGCGTGGCCGCCGGCACGGAGACCGCGATCACCACTGTCAGCGGCGCGCTGCCGCGCCCACTCGAACCGGAACCGGCCGAGCCCGAGGTCCCGGCCGCCAACGGCCCGCCGCGGGCCACCATCCTGCTGGTGGACGACGAGGAGATGGTCGCGCAGGTGCTTGCGCGCGGCCTACGCCGGCTGGGCTACCGCGTCGTGACACACCTGGACGCCCGCACGGCCCTGACCGACTTCTCGCAGACGCCCCAGCTCTTCGACATCGTCATCACCGACCAGATCATGCCCCAGATGTCCGGCGTGCGCCTGGCGCAGCGGATCCACGAAGTGCGGCCCGACATCCCGGTTGCCCTCTGCACCGGGTTCCGCGACAGCTTCAACGAGCAGCAGGCCCGCGAGGCCGGCGTGGCCGACTTCATCCTCAAGCCGACCAGTCACCGCGCCCTGGCCGCCGTCGTGGATCGCCACGTGCTCAAGCGCATGGAAGGCCGCGGCTGAGCCCGCCCCGCCTGTTTCCGGCTAGGCCCCTCCTGCCCGATCTGCTATCCTGACCGCGACTTGTCCATTCCCTTGACCTCCGACCGGCGCACCGCCGTAAAGGACGCCATGCCGCATTCCTTCGCTGAGAAGCTCGCCCGCCTCCATGCCCTGCGACGCCAGACCCTGGAAGGCGGCGGTCCCGGCAAGATCGCGAAGATCCACGAATCCGGGCGCCTGACGGCCCGCGAACGGGTCGAACTGCTGCTGGACGAGGGCAGCTTCCAGGAGACGGGCGTCTTCGTGCGCCACCGCAGCCACGAGATGGGCATGGACCGCACGCGTCCGGTCGGCGACGGGATGGTGACCGGCGTCGGGCACATCGACGGCCGGCAGGTGTACGTGTTCGCCCAGGACTTCACGGTCTTCGGCGGCTCGATGAGCGAGTCCAACGCCCTGAAGATCTGCCGCCTCATGGACCAGGCGCTGGAGAACGGCTGCCCGGTCATCGGCCTGAACGACAGCGGCGGCGCCCGCATCCAGGAGGGCGTGCGCTCGCTGGCCGGTTACGCCGAGATCTTCTGGCGCAACACCATGGCCTCGGGCGTGATCCCCCAGATCTCGGCCATCATGGGGCCGTGCGCCGGCGGCGCCGTCTACTCGCCCGCGATCACCGACTTCACGCTGATGGTCGACCGCACCAGCTACATGTTCGTGACCGGCCCCAACGTGATCAAGATGGTGACCAACGAGGACGTGACCTTCGAGGAGCTGGGCGGGGCCAACACCCATTCGACGAAGAGCGGCGTCTGCCACTTCATGGCAGCCTCGGACGCGGACTGCCTGCTGCTGACCCGGCGCCTGCTGAGCTTCCTGCCGCAGAACAACCTCGAGGACCCTCCGCGCGTGGTGCCGGGCGACGCGCCGGACCGCCGCGAGGAGCGCCTGAACGCCATCGTGCCGGATGACAGTCGCAAGCCATACGACATGCTCGAGGTCATCCGCCTGGTAGTCGACGACGGCGACTTCCTGGAGGTGCAACCACGCCATGCGCAGAACCTGATCTGCGGCTTCGCCCGGCTGGACGGGCAGCCGGTCGGCATCGTCGCCAACCAGCCCCGCTTCCAGGCCGGCGTGCTGGACATCAACGCCAGCCTCAAGGGCGCGCGGTTCGTGCGCACGTGCGACTGCTTCAACGTGCCGCTGGTCGTCTTCGAGGACGTGCCCGGCTTCCTGCCCGGCACCGAGCAGGAGTTCGGCGGCATCATCAAGCACGGCGCGAAGCTGCTCTTTGCGTTCTGCGAGGCCACCGTGCCGAAGCTGACGGTCATCACGCGCAAGGCCTACGGCGGCGCCTACGACGTCATGAACAGCAAGCACATCCGCGCCGACTACAACGTGGCCTGGCCCGGCGCGGAGCTGGCCGTGATGGGACCCGAGGGCGCGGTCAACATCCTCTATCGCCAGGCGATCGCCGACAGCGCGGATCCCGCCGCCGAGCGCAAGCGCCTGGTCGACGAGTACAACGAGACCTACGCCAACCCGTTCATCGCGGCGGGCCTCGGCTACCTGGACGACGTAATCGAGCCGGCCGACACGCGACGCCACCTGGTGGCCGCGCTGAACAGCCTGCGCAACAAGAAGCAGACCCTGCCGCCGAAGAAGCACGGCAACATCCCGCTGTAGGAGCGACGCGTGAGCAGCAAGAACCCCGCGGCCGCCGGCGGCATGCGCCCCTTCGACAAGGTCCTGGTCGCCAACCGCGGCGAGATCGCCGTGCGTGTCATCCAGGGCCTCCGCGAGCTGGGATTGGGCACCGTGGCGGTCCATTCGGACGCGGACGGCGTGGCCCTGCACGCGCTGATCGCCGATGAGGCCGTCGCCATCGGCCCGGCGCCCTCCAGCGAGAGCTACCTGGTGGGCAGCCGGATCATCGATGCCGCCCTGGCGACCGGCGCCGGCGCCATCCACCCGGGCTACGGCTTCCTGTCGGAGAACGCCGCCTTCGCGCGCCAGGTCGAGGCTGCCGGCCTGGTCTTCATCGGACCGACGGCCGAGTCGATGGAGGTCATGGGCGACAAGCTCTCCTCCCGCCGCAAGATGCTGCAGAGCGGCGTCCCGGTGGTGCCGGGCACCGAGTCGGCGGTGCGCGACCCGCAGGTGGCGATCGACATCGCCGGCCGGATCGGCTACCCGGTGCTGCTCAAGGCCTCTGCCGGCGGTGGCGGCAAGGGCATGCGCGTGGTGCGCGCGGCCGCGGACATGGCGGCCGCCCTGCGCCAGACCATGGGCGAGGCAGGCAAGTCTTTCGGCAACGACGCCATCTTCGTCGAGAAGTACATCGAGGATCCCAAGCACGTCGAGGTCCAGGTGCTGGGTGACGGACGCGGCGAGGTCATCCACCTCTTCGAGCGCGAATGCTCGGTGCAGCGGCGCCACCAGAAGCTCATCGAGGAAAGCCCTTCCCCTTCGCTGACGCCCGCCCTGCGCGCGCGCATCTGCGACGCTGCGGTGCAGACGGCCCGCGCCGTGGACTACCGGGGCGCCGGCACCGTGGAGTTCATCCTGGCGCCCGGTGGCGAATTCTACTTCCTGGAGATGAACACTCGCCTGCAAGTCGAGCACCCGGTGACCGAGCTGGTCACGGGCATCGACCTGGTACACGCACAGGTGCGGATCGCGCGCGGCGAGGGCATCGGGCTGCGCCAACAGGAGGTCGGGCAGCGCGGCTGGGCGCTCGAGTTCCGCGTCTGCGCCGAGGACCCGGCGCGCAACTTCGCGCCCAGCATCGGCCGTATCGACGCCCTGACCGTGCCGCTGGGGCCGGGCGTGCGCCTGGACACCGGCGTCTACGAGGGCTTCGAGGTGCCCATCCACTACGACCCGCTGCTGGCCAAGCTCATCGTCTGGGGCGAGGACCGTCCGCGGGCGATCGCGCGGGCCCGGCGCGTGCTGGGCGAGTTCGTCCTGCACGGCCCGACACACAACCTGCCCTTCCACCAGTGGGCGCTGGCACAGCCGGCATTCGCCGACGGCAGCTACACCACGCATTTCCTGGAGGAAGCGTTTCGCGCGGACGATTGGCTCCCGGACCTGGCTGATGGCGACCGCCAGGCGCTGGTCGCCGCGGCCGTGCTGCACGAGAGCGGCCGGCGCGTCACGCCCGCCGGCCAGGGCCCCGCCGCCGCCTGCGGCGACAACTGGCGCCGCGCGGCGCGGCGCGCCATGACCGGCGGCCGCTGAGCGGAACGCTGACCGGATCCGGACACGATGGAAGGACACGACGTGCTGCTGAGGAAGACCTACACCGTCGACGTGGACGGGCAACGCCACCAGGCAGTCCTGGCCGGGGACGACCAGGGCACCGAACTGCGGATCGACGGCGCCGGGCCCGTCCCGGCCCGGGCCCGCGTGGTGCTGGGTGGCCGGGCCCTCCTGGTGGAAGTGGACGGACGCCGCCGGCTGGTCCACCTGTCGCCGACCGATGCCGCCGGCGGCCAGCGGGCCACGCTCGGCGGCCGGCCGGTCCGCCTGTTGGCGATGGACGAGCTGCGGGCCCAGGCCCTGCGTGACGTCGACGCGAGCGCAGGCAGCGGCACGCTGGCGGCCGATATCCCGGGCCTGGTGGTCGAGATCCGCGTCAAGGCCGGCCAGGCGGTCCGCCAGGGCGAGCCGCTGATCGTCGTCGAGGCGATGAAGATGCAGAACGAACTGGCCGCCGGCATCGACGGCATCGTCGAACGCGTGGCCGTCACGGTGGGACAGACCGTCAATCCGGGCGACGTCCTGGTGGTCGTCAGCCCGGAGTCCTGAAACCCCGCTCGGAGCCCGGGCTGTAACCATCCGGTCCCGGGCGCGTCTTTCCCCCCGCCATGAGACACGCCGTATTCAACGAACTGCTCGCCACGCACAGGGACCGGGTCTACTCCCGGGCCCTGTACAGCCTGCGCGACGCCCGCGATGCCGAGGACGTCACCCAGGAGGCGTTCCTGCGCCTGTGGCGCCAGGGCGGCGAGGTGCCGGCCGACCGGGTGGGACCGTGGCTGGCGCACGTCACGCGCAACCTGTGCATCGACCAGGGCCGGCGCCGCGCGGCCGCCCGGCGCCACCTGGGCGTGGCCGATCCCGACGCCCTTGACAGCCTGCCGGACCACGCGGCCGGCGCCGAGGAGCCGCTGCGGCACCTGGACCTGGACGACCGCCAGCGGCAGTTGCTGGAGGCCCTCCAGACGCTGACGGCCGAGACGCGTGACGTGATGCTGATGCACTACTACGAGGGCCGCAAGCTGGCGGACATCGCCGCGAGCCTGGGCAAGTCGCTCAGCGCGGTGAAGGTCCAGGTGCACCGGGCGCGGCACGCGCTGCGCCTGGTCCTCGAGGATGCCGAGACGACTGCCCGCAGGAAGGGACTGGCATGAACATCCACTGTGCGAACTGCGGGCCCGAGCTGGCGGCGTGGGCCGCCGGGGAACTGGAACCTGGCCTGCGCGATGCCGTGGCCGCGCACCTGGCTGACTGCCCGGCCTGCCGCCGGGAGCTGGAGCGCGAGCTGGTCCTGCGCTCGACGCTGGCCGGACTGCCCAGCACCGCCTGCCCGGCCGTCGTCGTGGACCGGATCCAGGGTGTCATTACCCGGGAGCAGTCCGTCGGCCACCGCCGTCGGCGCCTGGCCGCGGGCGGTGCGCTGGCGGCAGCCGCGCTGGCCGGAGCCCTGCTGCTGAGGCCGGGAGCCGGTGACGACGCGCGGGTGCCAGTGGCGCTTCTGGAGTCCGGCTCCGCCGTGTCCGCGCCGGCCACCGCGACACCGCTGCCGTCCCCCGTCGATCCGGCTGCCCACGCCGCGGCCGTCGCCGCGGCCGGCTACACCCCCGAGCAGGTCGCCGCTGCCCGGCGCGACCTGATCCGCACCGTGGCGCTGGCCGCCGCGGTCCTGGACCGCACCGGGCGCCAGACGATTTCCGACGTGTTCAGCGAGCGCGTGCCCGCCGCGGTGGCGGGTTCCCTGCGCCCGCTGGACGACCCCACCCGAGGAGGCTGACCATGAAGGCCCGCAACCTGCTCCTGCCCGTGGCCCTGGCCGCGCTGCTGACCGTACCGGCGCTCGGCGAGGACCTCACCAAGCTGCCCGGCTACGTCGACCTCGACTGGGTCGCGGTCCCGGCCGGAGCGACCGAGATCCAGGACATCAGGCTGGACCCGCTGCTGGCCGGCTTGGCCGCCGGCGGCAGTGATACGGATCCGGCCCTCAATCAGGCCCTGGCCATGGTCAAGTCGGTCCGCGTGAAGTCGTTCTCGCTGGCCGGTGTCGACGAGGCGTCCGTCGCGGCCGACGTCAAGAAGCTGCAGGATCGACTGAACAAGGGCACCTGGCAGCGCTTGATCTACATGAAGGAGGGCGAGGAGACGGTCACCGTCAGCACGCTGAGCCACGCCGGCAAGCTGGCCGGCCTGATGGTGCTGACCTACGAGCCGGGGGACAGCGCGACGTTCATCAACGTCGTGGGCGACCTCGACCTGACCACCCTGCTGCGCCTGGCCACGCAGATGCATGGCGGCGAGTTGACGGGCCTCATGTCCGGCGCCGAAGGCGTGCAAGCCGACGCCGGTGGCCACCGCGACTCCGGCACCGGCAACGAGTAGACTCAGGGCCACGCATCGCGGCGCCGCGCCCTCCCCCGGGGAGGGCGCGGCGCCCCCTTCGCCAACGGCCGGACAACGGGCCAACGTCAGGCCAGGTTCTCCGGGTTGAGGCCCTCCAGTTCGGGCACCACGAACCGGCCGTCCTTGCGGACCAGGCGGTCGTCGAACCAGATCTCGCCCCCGCCCCAGTCCGGCGCCTGCATCATGACGATGTCCCAATGCAGGGCCGACTTGTTGCCGTTGTCGGACTTCGCGTAGGCATTGCCCGGGGTCAGGTGGAAGCTGCCGCTGATCTTCTCGTCGAAGAGCGTGTCCAGCATCGGCGTCGTGATGTGCGGATTGACGCCGAGGGCGAACTCGCCGAAGTAGCGGGCGCCCTCGTCCGTGTCCAGCGCACGCTGCAGCTTGTCCTGGTCGCCGTCGCAGGTCGCCTCGACGATGCGGCCGTCCTTGACCACAAAGCGCACGTTGGACAGCACCGAGCCGCCCTGCCGCGTCTTCGTGTTGTACTGGATCACGCCGTTCATGGAGTCGCGCACCGGCGCCGTGTAGACCTCGCCGTCGGGGATGTTGCGCCCACCGTCGCACTTGACCGCCGGCAGCCCCTTGATGCTGAAGCGCAGGTCGGTGCCGGGGCCCTTGAGGTGCACGCGGTCGGTCGCTTCCAGCAGCGCGTGCAGCGGATCCATGGCGCGGCTCATGCGCGCGTAGTCCAACAGGCAGACGCGGTAGTAGAAGTCCCCGAACTCCTCCGTGGAGCGCTCGGCCGCCTGGGCCATCGCCGGGTTCGGGTAGCGCAGCACGCACCACTTCTTGTTCAGGCGCACCGGGATGTGCACCTGGCCCCAGTAGGCCTGGTCATGCCACTTCTGCCGGTCGGCGTCGACGTCCGCCAGGTCGAACGGGTTGGCGCTGCCGCGCACGCCGATATAGGCATCGACCGCCTCCATGATGGGGCGATGGAAGGCGCCCCAGTCCTGGAACTGCTTCTCGGAGGCGTGGCGGATGAAGCCGCGGCTGACCGTCTCGTCGTTGTAGTACCAGAAGGGGACGCCGCCGTGGACCGTAGCCACGCGCACCAGTTCGCGGCCCAGTTCGAGGGCCTCGAGGCCCTTGATCTCGATGTAGATCTTCTCGCCCGGCTGCAGCCTTACCGAATACGTGATCAGCTGTTCGGCCAGCTTCGTGTTGCGCGGGTCCATGCTTTCCTCCCGGGGTTGGAGATGCCATCTTAGCCCGTACGGGGCGGTCACTGCAACGGCCGGCCGCCGGAGACGGTGCCTGGCGTCACGCGAAGCCAGGCTGGAAACGGAGCCATGATGTCGAACAACGGGTTCCCTGAAGCGCTGGCCGCGCTGCCGGCCGGCACCGCCGGTCACGTCGACCACATCGGGGTGGCGGTGCCGGATCTCGAGCAGGCGCTGGTGCTCTACCGCGACCTCCTGGGACTGGAACTGGAGCGCATCGAGGAGGTCCCGCAGGAGAACGTCCGCGTGGCCTTCCTCAAGCTGGACCGCCAGGGCGGACCGGGGCATCTCGAACTGCTGGCCCCCATGTCCGAGAACGGCGCGATCGCCGCCTTCATCGCCAAGCGCGGGCCCGGCCTGCACCACGTGGCGGTGGCGGCGCGCGACGTCCCCCTGGTGCTGGAGCGGTGCCGCGAGGCCGGCCTGGCCCTCATCGACCAGTCGCCGCGCCTGGGCGCCGGCGGCAAGCAGATCGCCTTCGTGCACCCCAAGGGGACCGGCGGCGTGCTGCTGGAGATCTGCGGGCCGGGGCCGGCCTGAGGGCCGGTCCGCGGCCCCACTGAGCCCGGGGGCGGCGGCGCGCCGCCCCGGGCCCCGACGCCGCTCAGCGCGCCTGGAAGACGCCCACCTCGCGCCAGCCCACCTTGCCCGTAACCGGGGTGTGGTCGGGCTCGCCCGTCGGGTTGATCCAGGCCGGGACGTACCCGGCGCCGAACAGGCAATCCAGCTGGTTGGCCGCGTCCGCACCGGCGTACAGGGCCTGCGTGCCCGACTCGGGACAGCCGGCCAGAGTGGCGCACGAGCGGAGATCCGACCCGTCCAGGCCCAGCTGGACGTCCTGCGGCCGCCCCTGGAACAGCAGCTTCCAGTGCACCAGCAGCACCCGACCCTGCTGCACGCGCAGCCCCGGGTGGAATCCCACCGCCAGCGCGCCAGGCGCCGCCCCCACGTTCAGCGCCTTGGCGTCGGTGAACTCCTGCGAGATGATGCTCGCCTCGGCGCCGGTGACCTGCAGTTCGAGCTCGATCCCCCCCAGGCGCATGAACGCATCGCCGCGCCGGGCGACCGGTTCCATGTCCGTCAGCCAGGCGTAGACGTCCACAATGGTGACGCCGCCCTCGGGCTCGCCCGTCTGCAGCGTCTGCACCAGCGAGTCGCCGGCCGTGAACGAGAAACGCACCAGGCCGTTCTCGCCGCACCAGACGGACGCCGCCGCGGGCCGCACCGCCAGGCCCAGCCACAGGATCGCTCCCGCCAGCATCATCGTTCCCGCATTCCTCATCCGCTTCCCTCCCGCTGTGCCCGCCGCGAGCGCGGACCGCCTCAACTGCCCGTGCTCACGTAGTTGCGCACGCCCCGCCGCCACAGCAGCACCGCGCCGCCGAACACGACCGCGCCCACCAGCGGCGTCAGCAACGCCACCTTCGCCAGGTGGGGCCCACCCACGAACCACGCCGCCGGATAGAACGCCACCCAGGCGAACGGCAGGACGAAGGTCAGGAAGACCCGCACCGGCAGGCTGTAGATGGTGATGGGGTAGCGGCTGAACCGGATCAGATTGTAGACCGGTGGGGCCAGCCCCATCTTGTCCTCGAACCAGAAGCTGACCGTGGTGAGGGCCAGGAACACCCCGAGGTAGACCAGGGCCGCACCCGGGGCCAGCACCGCCAGCACCATCAGGTCTTGTACACCGAACCCCGCCCCGAGTTTCCAGCCCAGCTCCCGCCCGGCGTGGACCATGACCGCCAATCCGAGCAGGATCTCGTTGAGGCCCGAGACGTTGAACGACTCGAAGATTACCTGCGCCAGGCTGCCGACCGGGCGCAGCAGCACACGGTCGAAGCGCCCTCCGATGAGGTACTCGTCGGCGAAGCCGTACAGGTTCACGCTCACCAGGTTGAACAAACCCAGCGGCACCAGCGAGAACCCGTAGATGAACAGCACCTGCGGGAAATTCCAGCCGTCCAGCGCGCTGACCTTGCCGAACAGCACGCCCAGGACTGCGAGCTGGATCAGCAGGCTGAAGCCCACGGCCAGCGTGTCGACCAGGAAATCCATGCGGTAGGCCAGCCGCATCTTGAGGAACTGCACGAAATAGGCGCCGAAGATGCGGGCCTGCCAGGCCAGGCGCGCCGGCAGCGGGCGGGCGCCGGCGGCGGCGAAACGGGTCGTGCCGGCGTCCATCTCAGCCTCCCTGCACGGTCAGGCGCCGCGTCGCCCGGCGCCAGACCAGTCGTGCGGCCACCCCCAGCACCAGGGCCCAGCCCACCTGCAGCAGGAGGCCCTGGGCCAGGTCGGCGCCCTGCCGCTTGCCGAGGTAGATCATGACGGGCACGTAGCCGATGCACTGGAACGGCAGCCAGGCCACGACGGACTGGAACCAGCCCGGGAAGAACGTGAACGGCACGATGACCCCGGTCAGGAAGTCCATCCCCACCATCTGCGCGCGCAGCACGCCCTGGATGTTCTTCATCACGAAGGCCAGGCAGCCGACCAGGAAGCCGAGCTGGCTGTAGATCACCAGCGAGAGCGTGAAGCTCACCAACGTCCAGCCCAGCGCCGCGGCGTCCACCGGTGCGCCCACCCCGAACAGGGGCGCGACGACGACCATGATCGGCAGCGTGAACATGAGCAGGCGGAAGCCGGCCTCGCCCACCGCCTCGGCCATCATCACCGACTGCAGGTGGAAGGGCTTGATCAGGTGCATGGCGATCTCGCCCTCGGTGACCATGCGGGCCAGGTCGCGCGAGATGTTGTTGAAGTAGAGGCTGCGGCCGATCCAGCTGACCGCGACGTAGGTGACCATCTCGCGCACCGTCAGGCCGCCGATCTGGGCGGGCAGCCCCTCGGCGGCGCGGCCGGCGTAGAGCGCCAGGTACAGGTAGTAGTGGCCGGCGACGAAGACCGTATAGCTGACCACGCCGGTGTAGTAGCGCAGCCGGTAGGCCAGGAACTTCAGGAACGCCAGGCGCACGAAGTGGCCGTACAGGCCGAGCGTGGCCAGCGGCGTGCGCCGCCACGGCGCCAGCAGCGCGCCGGGTCCGATCGTCCCGGCGCTCACGCGCCGCCCCCGGCGGCGGCCTGGCGGTAGATCTCGCGCACGACGTGCTCGATCGGCTGCTCCGCCAGGTGCAGGTCCTGCACCTGCCGGTCGTTGACCACGAGCCGGATGACCTCGGCCGCGCGCACCTCGGCGCGGTTGAACCGCGCCACGTGGCGCAGGCCGGACGCGGCCTCCCAGGCCACGGGCAGGGCGCCCGTCGCCGCGGCCAGCTCGTCGCTGCCGGCCGGCTCGCGCAGTTCCACCGACAGGCTGACGGTCTGCCCGACGCGCCGACGCAGGTCCGCCAGCTCGCCGTCGAAGTGCACGCGGCCCTGGTCGATGATGATCACGCGCCGGCACAGCTGCTCGATGTCGCCCAGATCGTGCGTCGTCAGGATGACGGTGACGCCGTCGCGCTGGCGGATGTCGCGCAGGAAGCCGCGGATGTTCTCCTTGGCCACCACGTCCAGGCCGATCGTCGGCTCGTCCAGGAACAGCACGCGCGGGCGGTGCAGCAGCGCGGCGGCCAGGTCGCAGCGCATGCGCTGGCCCAGCGAGAGCTTGCGCACGGGCTGGCTCAGCAGCTTGCCCGTCTCCAGCAGCTCGTCGAACAGCGCCATCTGCCGCTCGTACGTGGCATCATCCACCTCGTAGATCTTCTTCAGCAGGCGGAAGCTCTCGACCACGGCCAGGTCCCACCACAGCTGCGTGCGCTGGCCGAAGACCACGCCGATGTGCCGCGTGTACTGCTGCCGCTGCCGCCACGGCACCAGCCCACCCACCTCGACCGTCCCGGCCGACGGCGTCAGGATGCCGGTGAGCATCTTGATGGTCGTCGACTTGCCGGCACCGTTGGCCCCGATGTAGCCGACCATCTCGCCGGGCTCGATGGTGAACGAGACGTCGTCGACCGCGCGCAGCAGGCGCCGGCGCGGGCGCACCAGGTCCTTCAGGCCGCCGCTGACGCCCTCGCGCCGGTCGACCAGCCGGTAGTCCTTGCAGAGGCCCTCGACACGGATCAGCGGTTCCATCAGGCTTCGCCGTCCTCGTCGTCATTGTCGTCCTCGTCGTCATCGTCATTGCCACGGGCCTCGCCGCGGTCTTCGGCCACGGGCGCCTGCAGGCCGGCCACCAGGTCGCGCACCTCGCGGTCGGTCCGCTCCAGCTTCTCGCGGCAGACGTGGATCAGCTCGACCGCGCGCGCGACCTGCTCGCCCAGGCGGTCGATGTCCACTTCGTCCTGCTCGAGGCCGGCGAGGATCTCCTCGACCTCGGCCACGGCCTCACCGAAAGAGAGGTTCCTGGCCGGGACGCGCCTGGGGCTTGGTTTTCTTTCGGCCACGTCGGGCTCCTTCCTGGGGTTCGGGTTCGTCGCCGCCGCCCGTGGCGGGCGCCACGCGGCTGGCGACGGCGCCGTCGGCGAAGCGCGTCAGCAGCGTGCCGGCCGCCACGGCCTGGGCCGCCGTGGTCAGGGCGCGGCCGTCCGGCGCCGTGGTGATGGTGTAGCCGCGCGCCAGCAGGCGCGCCGGGTCCAGCAGGCGGGCCTGTGTCGCCAGGGCGTCGAGCCGCCGCGCCGCCGCGCCGAGCGGACGGCAGGCCTCGCGCTCGAGGCGCGCCGTGCGGCCCGCCGTGGCCAGGCCGGCGGCCGCCAGGCGCGCACCCGTGCCGGTGACCAGCCGCCCGGGCGCCGCGAGCAGGCGCGCGCGCTGCCGCCCCACCGTGCCGAGCGACGCCAGCGCCAGGCGCGCGCGCCGGTCGGCCAACCGCGCCTCCACGGCGGCCAGGCGGCCGGTCACCGCAGCCTGCAGGCGGGCCGCGTCCGTGCGCGCACGCAGGCGGGCCTGCCGCAGCGTGCCGCGCGCCGCGCGCTCCAGGCGATCTGGGGCCGGCAGCCGCGCGCCCGCTTCGCGCAGGGCGTCGCGGGCCCGTTGCGCCAGCGCAGCGGCGGCGGCGTCGACGCGGGCGGAAGCGGCGTCGACGCGGGCCACCAGGAATTCCGCCGCCGCCGTCGGCGTCTTGCAGGCGTGGTGCGCCACCTCGTCGGCGATCGAGCGGTCGATCTCGTGACCGATCGCCGTGACCACCGGCACCGTGCAGCCGGCGATGGCCACGGCCAGGTCCCGCTGGTCGAACCAGCTGAGGTCCGCGCGCGAGCCGCCGCCGCGGGTGATGACGATGACGTCGACGCCCTCGGCCTGCAGGTGCCGGAGCGCGGCGATCACCTCCGCCTCGAGCTGTTCGCCCTGCATGCGCGCGCCGCGGGCCACGACGCGGAAGGCCCAGCGGCTGGCCTCGAGCCCCGTCAGGAAGTCGCGCTCGGCGGCGCTGCCCGGCGCGGTGACCAGGCCCACCCGCAGCGGCAGTTCCGGCAGCGGCAGCGCCGCGTTGGCGCCCAGCAGGCCGGATTCCGCCAGGAAGGCCAGCGTCTGGCGACGTCGCGCCTCCAGGCGGCCCAGGGAGAACGCGGGGTCGATGCCCACCACCTTCAGGGTGAGCTTCCCGAACTTCGGGTAGAAGTCGACCCGGCACTCGAGGCACACCTCCAGCTGGTTGGCCAGCCGCAGGTCGCGGTCGGTGCCGTCCAGGTAGCGGCCCAGGCCGAACTTCTGGCGGTCCCAGCCCATGATCGCCACGGCGACGGCGTACTCGGCAGCGCCGCTGCGCCCGGTCTCGTGCAGCTCGAAGTAGACGTGCTGCCGCGAGGCCGCGTCGTGCGGCAGGCGCTGCACCTCGCCCCGCAACCAGACCGTGCGCGGGAAGGCCAGCTGCAGGGCCGTCGCGATCTGCTCGTTGAGCTCGCGCACCGTCAGCACCGGGCGCGGGGCGGCCTCGCCGCCGGCAGGGATGTTCAAGGTCTCACCTCGTGCCAGTGCGGGCGCAGGAAAAGGACGAGCATGCCCGCGGCGTAGATCGTGAACCAGACGGCCAGCGCCCAGGTGGCGCCCAGCAGGTCGCCGCCCATGGCGATCCCGAACAGCCAGGCCAGGGGCGGCATCAGGCCAAGTCCGGCCACCACGTCGACGGCCATCACCGAGCGCGTATGGCCCGCCCCGCGCAGCCCCCCCGACAGGGCCAGGCCGACGGCGTTGATGCCCTGGGCGGCGCCGACCAGGCGCAGCGCCGGCACGCCCAGCCGCACCAGGGCGTCGTCCAGGCCGAAGAGCCGCAGCAGGGGCGCCGGCAGGAGCAGGAACACCAGGCCGCAGGCGCCCATCAGCGCCATGGCCAGTCCCATGCCGGTCCAGGCCGCGCGCCGGGCGCGACGGACATCGCCGGCGCCGAGCGCCTGGCCGACCATCGTCTGGACGGCCGCCCCCACGCCCAGGCCGGGCATGTAGCTGACCGAGGCCAGGCGCAGCACCACCGCGCCCACGGCCAGGGTGCCGGTCGAGATCCTGCCCAGGATAACGTAGAACGTGGTCAGGGCCACCACGACCCCCAGCGTCTGCACCGCCGGCGGCCAGGCCATCGCCAGGAAGGGACGCACCAGCTCGTGGTGGAAGTTCCCGCGCGCCAGCAGGCGGAACCGCCGGCGCGGCCCGGGACGGAGATAGACCGCCAGCAGCGCAAGGGCCGCCACGGCGCCGCTGACGGAGCTGGCCACCGCCGCCCCGTCGACGCCGAGCGCCGGCAGACCGGCGTGCCCGAAGATCAGCAGCCAGTTCAGTGCGACGTTCAGCAGGTTCATGCCCAGCCCGGCGAGCATGCCGACGCGCGTCCAGCCGATGCCGTCGCCCATCGCCTTCAACTGGAAGAACACCAGCAGTGGGACCAGCCCCACGGCCCGCCAGTGGAGGTAGCCGGCCCCGAGGCGATCGACTTCCGGATCGCGGGTGACGATCTCCATGATCTGGCCGGGCCAGCGCTGGACGGCCAGGGCCGCCAGCCCGCCCAGGATCACGACCACGGTCAGCGCCGTGGCCAGCACGGTGCCGACCTGGTCGTCCCGGCCCTGGCCCACGCGGCGCGCCGTGAACGTCTGGCAGGCCACGTCCACGGCCTTGAGGCTCATGGCCAGCGCCGAGAACAGCAGCGTGGCCAGGCTGAGCGCCGCCAGCGGCGGGCCGCCCAGGCGGCCCACCATCAGCGCGTCGACCAGGCCCATGACCGTCTGCGCCAGCTGGGCGAGCACCAGGGGTGCCGCCAGTGCCGTGATCGCCTTCGCCAGGTGACGCGGCGACCGCTCGCCTGGTCCGGCGGCACGCATCACCGACACGTCAGTCGGCAAGGATCTGCAGGGCCCGCGCGATCAGCCGGGCCCCGAAGCCCGTGGCGCCCCGCGGGCAGGTGGCCGACGCGCGCGAGGCCCAGGCCACCCCCGCGATGTCGAGGTGCGCCCACGGCGTGGCCTCGTCGACGAAGTGCGACAGGAAGGCCCCGGCCGTCAACGCGCCGGCATCGCGGCCGTCGCCGATGTTGCGCAGGTCGCTCCAGGTGCCGAGCATCTCGTCGCGATGCTCGTCGACGACCGGCAGGTGCCAGGCGCGCTCGAACGTCTCGCCCCCGGCCTGGCGCAGGACGTCGATCAGCTCGGCGCTGTTGCCCATCAGCCCGGCGAAATGGCTGCCCAGGGCCACGACGCAGGCCCCGGTCAGCGTCGCCGCGTCGATGATGTGGTCGGGCCGGCCACGCGCCGCGTACCACAGCGCATCGGCCAGGACCAGGCGACCCTCGGCGTCGGTGTTGAGGATCTCGACCGTCTTGCCGTTGGCCATCGTGATGATGTCCGACGGCCGCGCGGCCTTGCCGTCGGGCATGTTCTCGGCGGCCGGGATGATCACCGTCAGGTCCACCGGCAGGCGGAGCCTGGCCGCCACCACGGCGGCGCCCAGCACGGCGGCGGCGCCCCCCATGTCGGACTTCATCAGCTCCATGCCGGCGGCCGGCTTCAGCGAGATGCCACCGGTGTCGAACGTGATGCCTTTGCCCACCAGCGCGACCTTCGGCAGCGCGGCGCGGCCGCGCCCGCGCGGGCGCCAGTGCAGTTCGATCAGCTGCGGCGGATTGGCGCTGCCCTGCCCCACGCCCAGCAGACCGCCCATGCGCCACTGGCGCAGACGTGCCGGGCCGTGCACGCGGCAGGTCAGGCCCTCGCGGCGCGCGGCGGCGCGGGCGCGGGCGGCCAGCGCCGCGGGCGTCAGCAGGTTCGGCGGCAGGTTGACCAGTTCCCGCGCCAGCAGGCAGCCAGCGGCGAAGGCCTCGCCTTCGGCCAGGCCCTCGCGCAGGGCGCGCTGCCGCCGGGTCGCCGCCAGGAGCACCAAGCGGGCCGGCGCACGGCTCCGGTCCTTCGCCGGGCCCGACTTGAGCGCCCCCACCGGCGAGAGCGCCAGCAGCGAGCCCTCGGCCCAGCAGCGCGCCAGCGAGCGGTCGTCGAAGGCCACCGACCCGGCCGGCGGCAGCACGACTGCCACCCGCGGCGCCTTCATCTCGGAGGCCTTGGCCGCTGCGCGGCCGGCCGCCCGCCGCACGGTCTCCAGCCCCGCCTTGGCCGCCGGCCCGAGTCCCACCAGCAGCACCCAGCCCCCGCCCGGGCGGGGCACCGGCAGCAGCGCCTCGGCCTTGGCCGTGAAGCCGGAGCCGGCCAGGTCCCACGACGGCGAGGCGCCGCGACCCCGGCGGACCGGCCCGAGCCGCGCGACGGCCGCGGCCAGGTGGTCGGCATCCGGAGCGTCATCCACCTGGAACACGGGCATGACCAGCAGGTCGGTGGCCGGAACGGGCGCAGTGGGATCGGCGACGACCAGGCGCATCGGGGCTCCTCGGGGGTGGCGATGGACCGCGGTTGACGAGGCACGGGTGACCGCGCCGCCCGCTTCGCGCGGGCCGGGCGCCGGCGCATCGTAGCATGGGTCGAGCGGGCTGCCAACCTCACGTCCCACAGGGGGTTTTGACCTTGAGCGGCCCCGCCCGGGAGGGTAGACTCGCCGGAACCCATCACCGGCGAACGGGAGCACCATGCGCCTGCGGCTCGACCTCCACTGGCAGATCCTCATCGCGCTGCTCCTGGGCGTGGGCGCCGGCCTGCTCTGGCCGCTGGACCCGTCGCCGGCGGCCGGGCTGCAGCCGGCCGACGCCTTCGACTTCGTGGGGCAACTGTTCCTGCGCGGGCTGCGGATGGTGATCGTGCCGCTGGTGGCCGCCTCGATCATCACCGGCGTGGCAGGGGTCGGCTCGGGCCGGGGGCTGGGGCGCCTCTTTGCCCGCACCTTCGGCCTCTACGTCGCCACGAGCCTGATGGCGATCCTGACCGGGCTTCTGCTGGTGAACCTGGTGCGGCCCGGCGTGGATGCGCAGGGTCCGGTGGCCGGACGCCTGGGGCTGTCCGCGCCGCCGGCCGATCTGGCGGCGAAGCTCGAGGGGCGCGGCGCCGCGGACATCGTGGGCATCGTGCAGCGCATGGTGCCGGAGAACGTGCTGGCGGCCGCCTCGGCCGGCGACATGCTGGCGCTGATCTTCTTCTGCATCATCCTGGGGCTGGGCATCACGACGCTGCCGGCGAACCTGCGCGAGCGCCAGATCGAGTTCTGGGACGGCCTGAACGGCGCGATGCTCAAGGTCACCGGCTGGGTCATGGCCACGGCGCCGCTGGGCATCTTCGCGCTGGTGGCGCGCCTGACCGCCTCGTCGGGCTTCGAGGCCTTCGGCCCCCTGGCACGGTACGGGCTGGTCGTGCTGGGCGCACTGGCGATCCACGGCGCGCTGACCCTGCCGCTCATGGTCACGGTGCTGGGCCGCCTGCCGGCCTGGCGACATGTTCGCGCCGTGGCTCCGGCGCTCCTGACGGCCTTCTCCACCCGCAGCAGTTCGGCCGCGCTGCCGCTCAGCATGGAGTGCGTCGAGAAGCGCGCCGGGGTCAGCAATCGGGTCACCAGCTTCGTGCTGCCGCTGGGCGCGACGGTCAACATGAACGGCACCGCGCTCTACGAATGCGTGGCGGCGATGTTCATCGCCCAGGCGTACGGTATCGAGCTGGGCTTCGCGACCCAGTTCGCCGTCGTGCTGACGGCGCTGCTGGCGAGCATCGGCGCGGCCGGCATTCCTGCCGCCGGGCTGGTGATGATGTCGATCGTGCTGGATGCGGCGGGGCTGCCCCTGGAGGGCATCGCCCTGATCCTGGCGATCGACCCGGTGCTGGACATGTGCCGTACCGCCATCAACGTGTTCGGCGACACCTGCGTGGCGGTCGTCGTCGCGCGCGCCGAGGGCGAGACGGGCGTGCTGACGAGATAGTGGCATGTCGCCGCACGACGGGCACCGGCCGGGTGCAACGAAAGTCCCGACGTGCGCGTAGTACGACAGTGAATGGGATGAACGGCGGAACGACCCCGGCCATGCGAAGGGAAGTGACATGGATCCCGGCGACCATGACCATGGTTACGGCGGATCCGGCGGAGCCTTCGGAGACCCGGCGATGGGTCGCGGGACCGGCCGCGGCCCCGAGGGCTTGCAGGTGTGCCCCTGGGAGGACAGGCAGCGGTTCGGTTTCCTCAACGCGCTGTACCTGACCACGCGCGACGTCCTGACGGCACCTGGTTCGTTTTTCGGGCGCATGCCTTCGCGGCTGGGCTACCTGCAGCCGCTGTTCTACGCGATCGTCCTCGGGGTTCTGGCAGCGCTGCTGGGCTGGATCTGGTCGCTCACCGGCAGCTCGCTGCGGACGCTGGTCTCAGGTGACGTCCTGCACGGCCTGTTCGGCCCGGTGCCCTCGTTCCTCGGCTTTGTGGCCAGTCCGTTCACCACGACACTGGACGTCGCGGTCCGCGCCGGCCTCATGCACCTGCTGTTGATGCTGCTGGGCGGCAACAAGCTGGGCTTCGAGGCGACGTTTCGCGTCGCGGCCTACGGCAAGGCCGCAGGCGTGGTGGCCCTGGTCCCGTTCTGCGGCAGCCTCGTGGCCGTGCTGTGGGAGCTGGCGATCGACATCATCGGGCTCTATCGCATCCACGGCACTGACCCCTGGCGCGCGATGGTGGCGGTGCTGGCCCCGGCGGTGCTGTGCTTCTCCTCCATCGCAGCGGCGGTACTTCTGCTGATCCTGGGCGCGGCCGCCTCGTGACCGCCTGGCGCCTGGAGCCCGAGCGCTCGCCATTCCCGCGCCTGCTGGCGTTCCCTGTGCTGACGTTGGCGGCGATGTTCGCCGTCCTGGCCCGCGTGGACGCGGACCTGCTGCGGCGCAGTGCCCGCTGTGCCCTGCGCGACGGTGTCGGCCTTCCCTGCCCCACCTGCGGCGGCACGCAGGCGGCCATCGACCTGGCCTGGGGCCGCCCCCTGGCCGCCCTGGCGGCCAATCCTCTGGTGGCGACGATCCTCCTGGCAGGCGCGCTCTGGTGCCTGTACGCCGTGGCGGCGACCTTCGTGCCGCGGTGGCGCCGTTCGCTGGCACTGGAGCGTCGCGGGATGGTGGCCTTTCGCTGGACCGCGCTGGTGCTGGTGGCCGGGAACTGGGCCTGGGAGGTCTGGGGCCGCTGAGACGGCGCGGCGCCCGGCGCCGTACCGCGGCATCCGCTCCTTGGAAACCGCGCAACCGCCGGTTAACGTGGTGGCTTCACCCCGTCCCCGAGAGGAACCGCAGATGACGGCCAAACCCGCCACCGCCGGTCCGGGTACGCCCACGGGCTCCACCTGGCGCTTTTCCCGCCCCTTCTGGATCGCCAACGTCGTCGAGCTGCTCGAGCGCGGCGCCTGGTATGGTGTCTTCATCGCGATCACGCTCTACCTGTCGCGCATCCTCGGCTTCAACGACATCGAGGCCGGGGTCATCTCCGGGGTGTTCTCGGCCGGGCTCTACCTGCTGCCGCCGTTCAGCGGCGCGCTGGCCGACCGGATCGGCTTCCGCTCGGCGCTGCTGCTGGCCTTCGGGCTGCTGACCATCGGCTACGGCCTGATGTGGGTGCTGCCGACGATGCTGCAGAACGCGGGCCTGGTCACCTACGGACAGAAGGTGACGTTTACCGGTCTGGAGAATACGAACTACAAGTGGCTGTTCATCCCGGTGATGCTCGTGATCATGGTGGGCGGCTCGTTCATCAAGTCGGTGATCACCGGCACCGTGGCCACCGAGACGAACGCGGTCAACCGCGCGCGCGGCTACTCGATCTTCTACGCGATGGTGAACATCGGCTCGTTCAGCGGCAAGACCATCGTCAAGCCCCTGCGCGACAGCATGGGTGACGAAGGCCTCGTGACGCTCAACCTCTTCTCGGCCGGCGCGACACTGCTGGCGTTCCTAGCCGTTTTCGCCTTCTACAAGGGGGCCCGCGCGCCCGGGGCCGGCAAGAGCATGGCCGAGATCTGGAGCTCGCTGGTGGCGGTGTGCACGCGGGTGCGGCTGCTGGTGCTCATCCTGATCATCACCGGCTTCTGGCTGGTGCAGGGACAGCTCTATGCCACGATGCCGAAGTACGTGCTGCGCATGGCCGGCGAAGGCGCAGCCTTCGCCTGGTACGCGAACGTCAACCCGGCGGCGGTCGTGCTGACGGTGGGCTTGGTCACGCAGTTGATGCGGCGCTACAGCGCGCTGACCTCGATGACCGTGGGCATGCTCATCATGCCGATCTCGGCCTTCGCGATGGCTGCCGGCAACGTGATCGGCGCCAACCACATCTACGGCATGCATCCGGTGGCCTTCATGATGGTGGTCGGCATCGCCTTCCAGGGCCTGGCCGAGAGCTTCATCTCCCCGCGCTTCCTGGAGTATTTCTCGTTGCAGGCGCCCAAGGGCCAGGAGGGCCTGTACCTCGGCTTCAGCCACCTGCACTCGTTCCTGTCGTACATCGTCGGCTTCGCCATGAGCGGCGTGATGCTCGACAAGTGGTGCCCCGACCCGTCGAAGATGTCGGCCGACGTCCAGGCGCAGCACCTCGAGGCTATCGCCGGCCGCGCGCCGCTGCCGGCCGAGTATGCGCACGCGCACTACATCTGGTTCGTGTTCGTGGCGATCGCGCTGGCCTCGGCCGTGGCACTGGTCGTCTTTGGGCGCATCACCAGGGCGCGCGACGCGCGGGCGGCCACCCGCGGTTGAACAGGCTTTCTCAGGCGTGTTGACAGGCGACGGCGTGGCCACGGTGGCCCGCCGTCGCTAGCTTGGACCGACCCCTGGCACCGGAACCCGGAACCGGCGAGGTCGGCCATGCACTTTCCCGTACTACCCCGTGATCGAAGCGCGGCGATTGCTGCCTACCCGCATGGGGCCTGCCCCGGGTGGGCTGTGGCGATCGCCGTCCCTGCCCTGTGCGCCCTGCTCCTGGCCGGAGCGACGCCGTCCGCGGCGCAGTACGCGCCTAGCCTGGTTCTCTCCGGACTGGACCAGCCCGTGCGCCTGGTGGCCCCGCCGGGCGACGACCGCCTCTTCGTGGTCGAGCAGCCCGGGCGCATCCGCGTGTTCGACCGCGACGGCGGCGACCGCGGGCTGTTCCTCGACCTGACCGGCAACATCAGCCAGGGTGGCGAGCGCGGCCTGCTCGGCCTGGCCTTCGCGCCGGACTACGCGACCAGCGGCCGGTTCTTCGTCGACTTCACGGACCTGGCCGGCGACACGCGGCTGGTGCGCTATTCCGTGAGCGGCGATCCCGACCGCGCCAATGCGGCCAGCGCCGACACGCTCCTGACGGTCGACCAGCCGTACGGCAACCACAACGGCGGCCATCTGGAGTTCGGCCCCGACGGCTGGCTCTACTTCGGGCTCGGGGACGGCGGCAGCGGCGGCGACCCGGAGAACCGCGCGCAGGACGGGCAATCGCTGCTCGGGAAGCTGTTGCGCCTGGACGTGTCGGGCCCGGTCGCGCTGCCGGCGCCCGGGAATCCGTTCGTGGGCACCGCGCCGCGCGACGAGATCTGGGCCCTGGGCCTGCGCAATCCGTGGTGCTTCTCGTTCGATCGCCTGACCGGCGATCTCTACATCGCCGACGTGGGCCAGGGCGTGCGGGAAGAGATCGACATCGCCGCGGCCGGCGCCGGCGGCCAGAACTACGGCTGGCGGCTGATGGAGGGCAATGCGTGCTTCAATCCGGCCAGCGGCTGCAACGACGGATCGCTGACCCTGCCCGTGCACCAGTACACGCACGGCGGCACGCCGTTCCGCTGCTCGATCTCCGGCGGCTACGTCTACCGCGGCAGCGCCATCGCCGGCCTGCAGGGGACCTACCTGTTCGCGGACTACTGCAGCGGCCAGGTCTGGGGACTGCGCTGGACGGCCGGCGGCGGGCCGGCGTCGGTCACCGAGTTGACGGCGATGCTCTCCCCGGCGGGCGGCTACGCGTCGATCTCCGCGTTCGGCCAGGACGCCGACGGCGAGCTCTACATCCTCGACTACGGCAACGGCAAGGCCTACCGCATCGTGGCGGCCACCAGCGGCGAGGGGCCTCCCCTGCCGTCCCGGCCGTGGCTGGGCCAGAACCTGCCCAACCCGTTCAACCCCTCGACCCTGATCCCCTTTCACGTACCGAGCAGCGGTGACGTGAGCCTGACCGTGCACGACCTGGCGGGACGGCGCGTGCGGACCTTGGTGGACGGACCGCTGGACGCGGGTGAACACGCCGTCGCCTGGGATGGGCGCGCGGCCTCTGCAGAGGACCTGCCGGGCGGCGTGTACCTCGCGCGCCTGACGACGATGGACGGTACGAGCCTGCGCAAGCTGGTGCTCGTCCGCTGAACAGCCGCGCCGCCTGAGCCTCCGCTCACCGGTCCCCCGCGCCTTGCCCAGCCTCCGGAATGATCGTCTGGCTGTCGTTCTGATGGACCCCGTCGACTGCGCCTCAACGCAGATCGCTGCGATGCAACGGGTTGCCGCGCGGCCCAGCCGTTGCAGCAGGAAGGGCGGGTACCGACGGGACAGAACGCATGCATTCCAGGAGGGAACGACATGGAATCGAAACGGACACTCGGCGATCGCCCGGCGCGGATCGCCGCGCCCGGGGCCGCTGGAACGAGGTCGCCGGACCGCGGGCTCACCCGTGTGGCACTCACCATCGCCGCCCTCATGGGGATCCAGCTGGCGTTCGGCGTGCTGACCCGCGCCGCGACCGCGCTCCCCCTGGACTTCCTCGGCCAGACCGTCGCCAGCCAGCACTCGGGCGACTGCAAGGCCATCGCTGACTTCGACGGCGACGGACACGCCGACCTCGCGGTGGGCGGCGCCACGCTCGTCTGGTACAGCGCTCCGGCCTGGAACCCCAATCTCATTGCGACGGCCTCCGTCGAGTTCACGACTGACATGGAGGCCGTCGACCTGGACGGTGACGGCGATATCGACATCGTCGTGCCCGACGGCACCGCCGGCGTCTACTGGTACGAGAACGTCAACGCCGGCCAGTCGTGGACACGGCGCCTGATCGGCGCCGCCGGCGGCATGTACACCCATGACGTCGAAGTCGGCGACATCGAGGGCGACGGGGACCTGGACGTGGTCGGCCACCCGCTGGACGGCCCCATCATCGTCTACCGGAACAACGGCGCGACGTGGAGCGCCCGCTCGCTGACCACGTCCGGCGGCGAAGGTCTGGATCTCGCCGACCTGAACGGGGATGGACGCCTTGACCTGATCACCAGCGGCCAGTGGCACCGCGCCCCGGCCGGCGACTACATGACCGCGGCCTGGCCCACGCACGTGTACGACCAGGGCCGGCTGGGGCAACTGCTCAAGGTCGAAGCCGCCGAACTAGACGGCGACGGCAGGATGGACATCGCGGTGACTCCGGCCGAAGGCAGCGGCGAGATCGCCTGGCTGAAGTCCCCCGTCGATCCGCTGACCGGCACCTGGGTGCGGACCGTGCTCCGCGCCGGCGCCGACCGCTACCACAGCCTGATCCTGACGGACCTGGACGCCAACGGCTGGCTCGACCTCGTCACCGCGCAGATGCACACCGCACAGTCCGGGCCGAACCTCGAGGTCTACCTGAACAGCGGCGGCGGCGCCGGCTTCACGCGCCAGATCCTCGCCAGCGCTTCGTCACACAACATGGTCGTCGGGGACCTGAACGCCGACGGCTCGCCGGACCTGGCAGGGTGCGACTACATCGGCAACCCGCCCGTGCGGGCCTGGATGAACCAGGCGGAATTCACCAGTGCGGTCCCGCCCGTCCGGACCGGCCTGGACCTGGCGGCCTTTCCCAATCCCTTCAACGCGCACGTCAGCGTGACGATCACCGCTCCGGTCGCCGGCCCCGCGCAGCTCAGGATCCACGATCTGCAGGGGCGTGTCGTGCGCGATCTCTGGTCCGGCATGTCCACCGGCGCCCCGGTCGCCCTGACGTGGAACGGCCTCGATGACGACGGGGCCGCCGCGGCGTCCGGTGTCTACCACCTCGTCCTGTCGTCGCACCGTGAACGGCTGTCGCTGCCGATCGTGCTCGTGAAATAGTCCACGTCACGATCCGATATCTTCGATCCGGCCGCCAATCCAGGCGAGGATTGGCGGCCGACTTCCTGGTGGTGACTGCATGACCGGGCCGGTGCCGGGGACGGTCACGGGGATGGCGACAGTCGACAACCCGCCGCGCCCGCGGGCGCTACTGCCCGGCCAGCAGCTTGCGCGCGATGACCAGCCGCTGGATCTCGCTGGTGCCCTCGTAGATGCGGGTGACGCGGACGTCGCGGTAGTAGCGCTCGACGTCGTACTCCTTGCAGAAGCCGTAGCCGCCGTGGATCTGCACCGCGGCGTCGGCCGCGCGGCCGGCCGCCTCGCTGGCCATCAGCTTGGCCATGGCCGCCTCGCGCGTGTGCGGGCGCCCCTGGTCCTTCAGCCACGCGGCGTGCCAGCTGAGCAGGCGCGCGGCCTCCAGCTCGGTGCCCATGTCGGCCAGCTTGTGGGCGATCACCGGCTGCGAGGCCAGCGACTGGCCGAACTGCTCGCGCACCTTGGCGTAGGCGATCGAGGCGTCCAGGCAGGCCTGGCCGATGCCCAGGGCCTGGAAGGCGATGCCGATGCGCCCGCCATCGAGCGCCGTGAGCGCCACCCGCAGGCCGGCGCCCTCCTCGCCCAGGCGGTGCGTGGCGGGCACGCGCGCGTCGTCCAGGGCGATGACCGCCGTGTCGGAAGCCCGCAGGCCCATCTTGTCCTCCTTCTTGGCGACCGACAGCCCCGGGGTGTCGCGCTCGACCAGGAAGGCGTGGGTGCCCTTGTTGCCGTGCGTGCCGGGCTCGCGCGCGAGGATGACGTAGAACGCGGCGCGGGCCCCATTGGTCACGAACGACTTGGCACCGCTCAGCACGTAGTGGTCGCCGTCGCGGCGCGCGGTGGCCTGCAGGGCCGAGGCATCGGAGCCGGCGCCCGCCTCGGTCACGCAGAAGGCGGCGATCTCGCCGGCGGCCATGCGCGGCAGGAACTTCCGCTTCACATCGTCGGTACCGAAGAGCGCCACCGGATAGGAGCCGACGCTGTTGTGCACGGTCAGCATCACGCTGACGCCGGCGCTGGCCTTGGACAGCTCCTCCACCACCAGGCCGTAGGTCAGCGTGTCGACGCCCAGCCCGCCGTACTCCTCGGGAAAGGTCAGCCCGAAGAAGCCGCCCTCGCGCAGCGCGGCGATCAGCGAGTCGGGCATGTCCCCCTTGACGTCCATCTCGTGGGCGATGGGCGCGATGTGCTGGCGCGTGAAGTCCCGCACCATGTCGCGGAACATCTTCTGGTTCTCGTTCAGCTCGAAGTCCATTGCCGACTCCCTGTCCTTCGCTTCTCAGAATGGCCCGGTGCCGGGTGCCCGCTCCCCGCGTCGAAAAATAGCGCCCCAACCTCGCGCGCCAAGTGCGCGCACTACCACGGCGTCGACCAGCGCGTGCCCAGCCCCGGCCCCAACAGGATGGCGTTGACCAGCAGGCGCTCGGCATCGCGCTGCCAGCGGCGCCAGGCCGGCGGCGCCGCGAACAGGACCACCTGGCCGCGGCCCACGTCCTCGCGCACGGCGTAGGCGGTGCGCGCCAGGCGGGCGGCGCCCTCGGGCCAGAGCAGGCCGCCCAGATGAAGGTGGTCCAGGTCCGCGAAGCGCGCCGCCACGGCCGCCGGCGGGGCAGCCAGCAGGGCGTCATCGGCGCCGAACCAGACGGGGATCTCCGCGTCCAGGCCCCAGGCCAGCCATGCCTCCGGATCCAGTTCCGCACGCAGCAGCGCGCCCTGCGGCATGAAGCGGCGCAGGCGCTCGTCGGCGCGGGCGCGGTCGGCCGCCTCGGGCGCCTTGCGGCCCGGCGGCAGCGCGTCCTGCAGCCAGTCGTCCAGCCGGCGCGGCGCTCCGCCCAGCGGCGTCCCCTGCGGCGTGCCGGCGGCAAACGGCGCCGCACCCGGCCCCAGCAGCGGCGCCACGTCGAACGGCGAGGCGCGCCGGGCCGTCGGGTCCGGTGCCGTCGCCGGTGGCGGCGTCCCGTCCGGGCCCGGGCGCGGCGTGGCGCTCGCGCGCAGCCCCGTGGCCAGGGGCCGGCCCGCCTCTTCGGCCATCACCGCGGGGATCGACCACACCGGCGGCGGGAACGCCTCGATGGCCTGCGCGCGGAAGCGGCTCTGGGTCAGCGCCAGCGTCGAGTCGGCCAGCAGGCGCGCGCCGCCGTCGTACCCGATGGCGGTGCCGCCGGCCTCGACCCACTGCTTCAGCCTGGCCAGGCCGCCCGGGCCCAGCACCTGCCGGTACATGCCGTTGCCGCCGGAGACCGGCGGGAAGACCAGGACGTTGTAGCGCGAGAGGTCCAGGCGCGCGAAGCGGCTGGCGTCGATGCCGTTGGCGCGCAGCCCCAGTTCCTGGTCCAGCAGGTGCCAGACATGGCCGTAGTCGTCGGGCGCGACCGGCATGCCGGCCAGCACGCCGACGTGCGGCGCCACCAGCACGGCGAACTCGGCGCCGCCCAGGTCGGGGCCGGCCTGCGCGCGCGAGGTGGTGATCGCCTGCATCGGGACGCGATTGCGCAGGCCCCCGAGGACGGCGTCCAGGTCCGGCAGGTTCCCCTCGCGCCGGATGACCAGCGCGCCCGCCCGGTAGTCGCGGCCCTCGACGGTGAATGGCTTGCGCGCCGCGCGGACGGTGACACCCTTCTGCAGCAGCTCGGCCAGCAGGCGGCCGGATGCCTCGGGGTCGCCGTCGATCACCAGCGAGGTCCACGGGCCGGTCGGAACGGCGGCGACCGCGCCGGGAGCCGCATCGGAGTCTAGCCACGTGCGCCAAGGGCCGGCAGGCGCCGCGCCCGTCCAGCCGGCCTCCACGCCGCGCAGCAACGGCAGCGACCAGGCGGTCGTGTCGTAGAGGCGGCTGCCCTTGTCCTTCTCCAGGTACTCGCGTTCGTCGCGGAAGAATACCTCGTCCATCGGCACGTGCGGATCCAGCACCGCGCGCGCCAGCAGGCCCGCCGGCTGGTCCAGGCGCACCAGCAGCGAGCCGGGCGGCAGGTCTCGAGCCTGGCGGGCGCCGGTGCGCGCGTCGGTCACGTTCGCCGACACGGCACGGTCGCCGCCCAGCACCTGCACCTCGATGCCCTGCGCGGCGAGGATCGCCCCCAGTTCCGGCAGGCGCGCGGGGTGGCGCGCATCGGGCGTGAAGACCCAGGCCCGGCGGTCGCCGCGGCGTCCCGCCTCGATCGCCTCGGCGCGGGCGTTCCGGTGGTCGGCCAGGATCTCCGCGCGGCGGCTCCGCAGCGACTCGAGGTTGGCCAGCGTCGAGACGATCTGGTGCTCGACCGCCTGCGCGAAGGTGCGCTCGGTGCCGTCGCGCTTGCGGACGTGGGTGCCGGTCGTGCGGGACATCTCGTAGAGGATGCCGATCCCACCGTGGTACCAGGCCCAGGACGAGCCGTAGCCCGGGAAGAACTCCTCGTTCCACTCGCCCGAGAAGTAGGGGTAGCCGCGGGCATCCAGCGCCCGGCCCTGCTCGTCGGAGAAGACCTTCTCCCACTTGCGCACCGTCGAGGGCCGCAGCGGGTTGAACGGGTGCCGGGCCGGCGGGAACAGGTAGCTGGAGTTGGCGCCCATCTCGTGGCTGTCCACCAGCAGCTGCGGCAGCCAGCGGGCGACCTCGCGGCCGCGCGCGGACTCCGGCTGCCGCATCGGGATCCAGTCGCGGTTCAGGTCGAACAGGTAGTGGTTACCGCGGCCCCACGGCCAGACGCCGGTGTGCGAGAGGTCGTCCTGGTCCGGGTTGGCCGTCGCGTGCGCGAAGGACCCGACCTGCGCCAGGTAGCGCGCGCGGCCATCGGGATTCTCGCAGGGGTCGATCAGGAGCACCAGGTCGCGCCGCAGGGCCACGGCCCGGTCGTCGCCGCCGGCCACCAGCCACCAGGCCAGCGCGCAGGCCGCGTCGGTGCTGCTCAGCTCGTCGCCGTGGATGCCGTAGGCCAGCACCGCCACGGCCTTGGCCCCGGTCAGCGCCGTGCCGCCGGCCGTTGCCGGCAGCCGGGGGTCCAGGCGCGCCACGTGCTCGGCGCGAAATTCGTCCAGGCGCGCGATGGTCGCCTCATCGGACACCGCCAGCATCACCAGCGGCCGGCCCTCGTGCGTGCGACCGAATTCCAGCAGCCGGGCGCGCGGCGAGGCGGCGGCCAGGGCCTGCACGTACGCCAGGACCTCCTCCGGACGCAGCGGCCGTTCGGCGATGTCCACACCGAGGAACGAGCGCGGCGACGGCACCGCCGGGTCGAACGCGGCACCCGGGAAGGCCAACGCCGTCTCCAGCGGCAGCGGGCCGGCGTTCAGGGGGCCGGCGGGGGCAGCAGCCCCGGCGCGCGCCGTGGAGAATCCGTGCGTGCCCGCCGCAACGACGGCGAACGTCACGAGCGCGAGCATGGGCGCGCGCGGCGTTCGCGGCGCACTGCGGCGGGACAGGTGCTGCATGTGGGGCTCCCGGATCGTCAGGGGTGGGGCGGGAACGGGCGGGCGCGGGGCGACCCCGGGGGCCGCCCCGCCGCGATCGGCTACTTCTTCAGTTCCATCGCCGAGATCACCATGCGTTGCGCCTCGCTGGTGCCCTCGTAGATCTCGGTGATCTTGGCGTCGCGGAAGTGGCGCTCGACCGGGTACTCCTTCGAGTAGCCGTTGCCGCCGAAGATCTGCACCGCCTCGTTCGTGATGTAGTGGCTGGCCTCGCTGGCGTAGAGCTTGGCCATGGCCGACTCCTCGCTGTAGCGCCCGCCCTGGTCCTTCAGCCACGCCGCGCGATAGGTCAGCAGGCGCGCCGCCTCCAGCCGCGTGGCCATGTCGGCGATCTTCCACTGGATGGCCTGGAAGTCACAGATGGGCCGGCCGAACTGCTCGCGCTGCTTCGAGTAGGCGCGCGACGCCTCGTACGCCGCCGCGCTGATGCCCAGGGCCTGGCTGGCGATGCCGATGCGCCCGCCGTCGAGCGTGCTCATGGCGATCCTGAAGCCCGACTCCGGGGGACCCAGGACCTGGTCCTCCGGGACGATGACGTTGTCGAAGGCCAGCTGGGCGGTGTCGCTGGCCCGGATGCCCATCTTCTCCTCCTTGCGGATCACGGAGAAGCCGTGGCTGGTCGTCTCGACGATGAAGGCGCGGATGCCCTTGTGCTTCTGCGCCGCGTCGGTCTGCGCGAAGACGATAAGCGTGTCCGCATTGGCGCCGTTGGTGATGAAGTTCTTCATCCCGTTCAGCACCCAGTGGTCGCCGTCCTTCTTCGCGGTCGTGCGCTGCGCGGCCGCGTCGGTGCCGGCGCCCGGCTCGCTCAGGCAGTAGGCGCCCAGCTTCTGCCCGGCGGCCAGCGGCTTGAGGAACTGCTGCTTCTGGTCCTCGCTGCCGTAGGTCTCCAGCGGCCAGCAGACCAGGCTGTTGTTCACCGACATGATCACGCCGCAGGAGGCACAGGCGCGGCTGACCTCCTCCATGGCCGCCACGTAGCAGACGGTATCCAGGCCGGCACCGCCGTACTGCTCGTCGACGTTCATGCCGAGCAGGCCCAGCTCGCCCATCTGCCTGACGATCTCCTTCGGGAACCGTTCGGTGGCATCGAGCTCCGCGGCCACCGGGGCGATGACGCGGTTCGCGAAATCGCGCGCCATGTCGCGGATCATGCGCTGCTGTTCGGTGAACTGGAACTGCACGGGCGTCTCCCGGGGTTGGGAACACCGGCCCGCGGGCCGGTGTTCAAGCTATTTCTGCTCGTACTCGTAGAAGCCGCGGCCGCTCTTGCGGCCCAGGTAGCCGGCGTCGACCATGCGCTTCAGCAGCGGGCAGGGCCGGTACTTGCTGTCGCCGAAGCCCTCGTACAGCACGTTCATGATGTCCAGGCAGATGTCCAGGCCGATGAAGTCGGCCAGCGTCAGCGGCCCCATCGGGTGGGCCATGCCCAGCTTCATGACGCTGTCGATGGCGTCGCGCTCGGCCACGCCCTCCATCAGGCAGTAGACCGCCTCGTTGATCATGGGCATCAGCACGCGGTTGCTGATGAACCCGGGATAGTCCTGCACCGTGACGGGGATCTTGCCCAGGTCCTGCGAGGTCTTCGTGACGTACTCCAGTGTGGCCGGGCTGGTGGCCTGACCGCAGATGATCTCCACCAGCTTCATCACCGGCACCGGGTTCATGAAGTGCATGCCGACGACGCGGTCGGCGCGCTTCGTGGTGGCCGCGATCTTGGTGACCGAGATGCTGGAGGTGTTCGTGGCCAGGACGGCCTCCGGCCCGCAGGCGGCGTCCAGCGCCGTGAAGATCTCCTTCTTGACCGGGAAGCTCTCGAAGACCGCCTCGACCACCAGTGCGCTGCCGGCGGCAGCCTTCAGGTCGGTGGCCGTCCGCAGGCGCGCCAGCGTGGCCTTCGCGTCGGCCTCGGTGAGGGTCTCCTTCTTGACCTGGCGCATGAGGTTGCCCTCGATGGTCTTGAGGGCGCGCTCGGCCAGCTCCGCCTTGACATCGATCAGGGTCACCTCGTGACCGTGCTGCGCGAACACGTGGGCGATGCCGTTGCCCATGGTGCCGCCGCCGATGACCGCCATCCTCATGTCGCGTTCCTTTCCGTTTCGGCCCGGGCGCCGGGAGGCGCGCCTCAGGGCAGGGTGATCGCCAGCGAGACCGCGTCGCCGCCGCCCAGGCACAGGCTGGCCAGGCCACGGCTGACCTGGCGGTCCTCCATGGCGTGCAGCAGGGTGACCAGGATGCGCGCGCCCGAACAGCCGATCGGGTGGCCCAGGCTGACGCCGCCGCCGTGCACGTTGACCTTTGCCGGATCCACCTCGAGCTGGCGGATGACCGCCAGGCTCTGCGCCGCGAAGGCCTCGTTGAACTCGAACAGGTCGTAGTCGGCCAGCTTGCTGGCGGTCTTCTTCAGCAGGTTCCTGACGCTGGTGACCGGCGCCATCATCACCTGGTGCGGCTCCACGGCGCCGGTGGCCGCGCCCTCGATGACCGCGCGCACCTTCAGGCCGTTCTTCTTCGCGAACTCCTCGCTGCAGACCAGCAGCGCCGCGGCGCCATCGTTGATGGTCGAGGCGTTGCCCGCGGTCACGGTGCCGCCGTCGCGCTTGAAGGCGGGCTTGAGCTTCGCCAGCGACTCGACCGTCACGTCGGCCCGCGGTCCCTCGTCCTTCGCGAAGACGACAGGGTCGCCCTTCCTCTGGGCGATGCTGACCGGCGCCACCTCGCGCTCGAACTTCCCGGCCGCCCAGGCGGCCACCGCCCGGCGATGGCTCTCGGCGGCGAATGCATCCTGTTCCTCGCGGCTCACCTTGAACGTGTCGACCACCCACTCGGCCGTCATGCCCATGTGGAAGTTGTTGTAGATGTCCCACAGGCCGTCGTGCACCAGCAGGTCGGTGACCGTGCCGTCGCCCAGCCGCAGGCCGTCACGCGCACCCAGCAGCGCGTAGGGGATGCGGCTCATGTTCTCGAAGCCCCCGGCGATGGCGCAGGCGATGTCGCCGGCGCGGATCGCCTGGTCGGCCAGCGCGACGGCCTTCAGGCCCGAGCCGCAGACCTTGTTGACGGTCATGGCGCTGACCGTGTGCGGCACGCCGCCGAAGATGGCCGCCTGCCGCGCGGGGTTCTGCTGCAGCCCGGCCTGGCAGACGTTGCCCATGATGACCTCGCCCACCAGCTTCGGGTCCAGCTTCGTCCGCTCGAGCACGGCCTTGACGCAGTGCGCGCCCAGCTCAGGCGCGCGGACGGAGGCCAGCCCGCCCTGGAACTTGCCAATGGGCGTGCGGACGGCTTCGCAGATGACGGAACGCTTGCTCATCTTCCGGCTCCCTTGTCGTCGAGTGCGTGTTGCCTCTATCGGTCGCGGGCACCATGGGCGCCCGGCTTGCCTCTACTTGAGTCCCAGCGCGTAGCGCCCGATCACCAGGCGCTGGATCTCACTGGTGCCCTCGCCGATCGTGCACAGCTTCGCGTCGCGGTACATGCGCTCGACCGGGTATTCCGTGGTGTAGCCGTAGCCGCCGAGGATCTGGATCGCCCGGTCGGTGACGAACATGGCCGTCTCGCTGGCGTGCAGCTTGGCCATCGCCGACATGTGGCCGAAGTCCTCGCCCGCGTCCTTCAGGCGGCAGGCCTCGTACGTCAGCAGGCGCGAGGCCTGGGTCTGCGTCACCATGTCGGCGATCATGAACTCGATGGCCTGGAACTCGGCGATGGCCTTGCCGAACTGCTCGCGCTGCTTGGCGTAGGCGGTGGCGGTGGCCAGCGCGCCCTCGGCCAGGCCCAGGGCCACGGCGGCGATCGAGATGCGCCCGCCGTCCAGAGTCTTCATGAAGTACTTGAAGCCCTCGCCTTCCTTGCCCAGGAGGTTGGCGTGCGGCACGCGGACGTCGACCAGCGTCAGCGGCGCGGTGTCCGAGGCGCGCATGCCGAGCTTGTCCTCCTTCTTCTCCACCGTGAAGCCCGGGGTGTCGGTGTCGACGATGAAGGCGCTGATGCCGCGGCTGCCGGTGGCGGTCGGGTCGGTCTTGGCGGTGATGATCAGGGCGCCGGCATAGTGCGAGTTGGTGATCCACATCTTGGTGCCGTTGAGCACCCAATGGTCGCCGTCCCGGACGGCGACCGTCCGGGTTCCGCCCGCATCCGATCCGGCACCCGCCTCCGTGAGCCCGAAACTCAGCAGCGACGTGCCCGCTGCCGCCGGCGGCAGGTACTTCGCCTTCTGTTCCTCCGTGCCGTACGCCGCGATGGGCCAGCACCCGAGGCTGTTGTGCGCGGCTACGGTCAGGCCATGGCTGCCGCACACCCGGGACAGTTCCTCGACCACCAGCGCATAGGAGGTGATGTCGGCGCCGACCCCGCCGTACTGCTCGGGCACGACCAGGCCCATGAACCCGAGTTCCCCCATCTCGCGGACCGTCGCCTCGGGGAAGGTCCCCAGCCGGTCGATCCCGTGGGCGATGGGCGCCACCTTGGCGGTGGCGAAATCGCGGGCCATCTGGCGGATCATCTTCTGGTTCTCGTTCAACGGCATGATGTCTCCAGCATGGGGTCTGACGGGACGCTCTGACGGGACGGGGCACGCCCCTGCGGCGGGGCGTGCGGCGCGGTACAAACGTGACCATCCGCAGCATAGCCGCTGCCCCCGGAACAGGGAAGTGAAAACCATGGAAATCCGCCAATTTCGAGGGTCTTTGGGGGGTTTCGCGGCCCTCCGAGCAAGTTCGGCGCCTTGCCGGAAGGCGACGGCCCGGGACTCCGTTCCCGGGCCGTCGGGCGACCCCAAGCCGCCGGAAAGGGGGGACGGCGGCGGGTCGCCGACCCGGGGCGTCCCCCTAGCGGAAGGTGGCCTTGACCTCGCCGAACGTGGCCGCCTCGGCGGCCACATCGTCGCCGCAGATGTTCCCCGCACCCGGGCTGGGCGGGCAGCCGCTGCCCACAGGCTCGGCGGTGCCCGTGTACGGGTTCAGGGCGTCGAAGAGCAGCCACTCGACGTGGGCCTGGTCGAACCCGGCCGAGCGGTCGTCCTCCGCCTCGTGGTCGCGCACCGAGACGGCGAACATCAACTCGTACTCGATGGGGTCGGTGCCGGGGATGGTGCGCAGCAGCTGCACAAGATCACCTGCGTTGTTGAGGGCGAATCCGTTCTGGGCGATGCCGTTGGCCGCCTGCCAGGCCACGGCGTCCGAACCGAAGTACACGATATGCTCACCCGGGTCGGCCACCCCGCTGAGCCGGAAATCCGGCGCCTCGCCCGTGCTGTCGCGCAGCCAGTAGTCCGACAGGTCGATCGGCACGGTGTCGATGTTCCAGATCTCGATCCACTCGTCGTTCTTCGCGTCGGCGATGCCGTCGCCGTTCCAGTCGGTGGCCGGGTCGGCCAGCACCTCGTTGATGATGATCCCGGGGTCCAGTTCGGCGCGCGCGGCGGGCGCCGGCAGCGCCCAGGCCAGCGCCGCCAGCACGCCGGCCAGCGCGGCCCAGCCGGCGGTTTGTCGTCTGCCATCGGTCATGATAGGCTCCATCCTCGGGAGGCAGTCCTGCGGGAGGGCGAAGCCGTTCCTTCAGCCAGAAGAGGGCCAGGGCATGGAGTTCCGGATCGGGATCATCGGGGCGGGCGCCCACGGCGAGCGCTACCTGCGCCACGGGCTGCGTGACGTGCCCGGCATGACGGTCACGGCGGTTTGCCGCCGTGACCGCCGCGCGGGCGCCAAGCTGGCCGCGCACTACGCCGTCCGTTACCTGCCGGAGGCGCCGGACGTGGTGGCGGCGCCGGACGTTGACGGCGTGGTGGTCTGCACGCCGCCATCGTCCCATGGCGGGCTGGCGGCGTCCGTGATGGCAGCCGGCAAACCGCTGCTGCTGGAGAAGCCCATGACAGGAACGCTCGGCGAAGCCGAGCATCTGGCCGCGCTGGACACGGGCGCCGCCGCGCCCCTGTTCCTGGGCCAGTCCCTGCGCTGGAACCCCGTCATCCTGAAGGCCCGCGAGCTGTGGCCGCGCCTGGGACGCGTGCACCTGGTCCGACTGGCCCAGCGCCTGGCCCCCACCACACTGCCGTGGCAGCGCGACCCGGCGCAGACCGTGGGCGGCTCGGTGCTGCTGACGGGCGTGCACCTGTTCGACCTGGCCAGGTTCCTCACGGGCCGGGAGTTCGCACGCGTGGACTCGCGGCACTGGCAGGTCGCCCACCCGGTGGTCGAGGATTTCTTCCTGGCGCGCGCAGAACTGGACGACGGCTGCCAGGTCTCGCTGGAAGTCAGCAAGTACACGGACTCCCGCGCCCAGTGGCTCGAGGCCGTGGGCGAGCACGGGCAGCTGTGGGCCGACTACCTGACCGGGGGCCTGGTGCTGCGGCAGGGCCGCAGCGCGGAGCGGTTCGACGTGGACGCCACGGTGCCGACGCTGCCGGCGATGCTACGCGACTGGCTCGCGTGCGTGACGGCGGGGGCCCGGCCGCCGGTGGGCGCGCTGGACGGGCTGGCCACGCTGCGCGTGGTGGACGCGTGCTACCGCTCGGCGGCCGCCGGCGCGGCGGTGAGCCTGGACGCCTGACCGCCGCGCGGCGGGCAGCGCCGGTGCGATGCCGCACACCGGCGCCCGGCCCGGCCCGGCACGCGTCGCGACGTCGCGACGCCGCGACGCCGCGACGCCTCACCGCACGAGCGTCATCTTGCCGACCGTCCCCGAAGGACGGCCGTCCTGCAGCACGCGGTAGAGGTAGACGCCGCTGCCGGCCTCCTGCCCGCTGGTCGTCCGTCCGTCCCACACCACGCTGGCCGGTCCGGCCGGCAGCCGGCCCGGTGACAGGCGCCGCACCAGCAGGCCCCGCGCGTCGTGGATGTGCACCTCCACCTCGCCTGGACCGGCCAGCGCGAAGCGCAGCTCGGTCCGCGGGTTGAACGGGTTGGGATCGTTGCGCGGGCGCCCGTCGGCAGCAGGCGCGGCGACCGACGCGGGCAGCGCCAGGCCGGCAGCAACACGCAGGCGCGCCGGCACCTCGACCCGCTGTGCCAGGGGGTCGTTGCCGTGCAGCACGACCACCGCCTGGTGGTCTCCCGGCGGCAGCGTCCCGGCCGTGAAGGTGACGGCAAGGTCCGTCCCGGCGCCGGGCGCCAGGGTGCCGGCCACCGGGGACACGTCCAGCCAGCGCGTGCCCTCACTCACCACGCCCAGGAACGTCTCCATGATCCGCGCCAGCGCCTGGTCGTCGACAAGGCGGCCCTCGGCGGCGCCGAACAGCAGGTAGTACAGCCGGGTCCGGCTGGCGAGGCCCGCGACCTGGTGGGCATCGCTGTCGGTGACCGGCGGGAACGACTGGGTGATGCCGGCCTCGGCCTCGACGATGACCAGGTGGTTGACCGACGGGTCGCCGGCCCCCCACACGCGTTTGGCCAGGCCCAGGTACCGCCGGCCATCGGCCATCGTCATCTCCAGCACCACGCCATCGACCTGGCCGGCGCCGTCGGCCCCGAGGTTGCCGTTGGTGCCGAACGTCGCGATGCCGCCGAGGTCCGCCGCCAGCACGAACAGCCCCGGCAATTTGCGCGTGACATAACGGCCGCGGTCGCCGAAGGCCGCGTGGCCGATGATCCGGCCGTCGCTGTACGGCAACGGTCCCCCGCGGTCGGTGTAGAGGGCGTTGCCCCCGTCGAACATGTCCTGGCCGCCGTCGACGATGTAGGTCCCGCTGACGCCCTCGGCGAAATCGAAGCGATCGGGGATCAGCGCGGTCACGAACGGGCCGTGCCAGTCCAGGCCCGCCAGCACGTCGGCGAGGTCCGGCGCACCCGCCGCAGGTCGCGGGTCCGCCACACCCGCCGTGGGGGTTGACGCGTAGTGATCGCCCGACAGCGACGGCGGCGCGGGCGGGGCTGCCGCAGCGCCATCATCCACGGGGTGCTTGGCCGCGGTGGACACGGGCGCGGCGGCCGTCGCACCGAAGACCGGGCTGCGCGCGAGGATCCGCGAGGGGAACCGGGGTTCGACCGCCGCGGTCCAGTGCAGGTCGGTCGGCCCCTGGTTGGCGATCGCCAGCGCCGCCACGGCCGTGCCGCCCGGCGGCAGTTCGACCGCCAGCGTGTCGGTGGCGACCACGAAGACCGGCGGCTGCACGCCGGTGCCGGTCACGGGCACGCTCAGGGCCGGCTGCGCGGGGCTGTCGGTCGTCACGGTCAGCGTGGCGGCGGCCGCGCCGGACGTCGCCGGTGCGAAGGACACCACGACGAGCTGGCTGTCGCCCGCGGCCACGGTGAACGACGACCCGCCCGCCATCGTGAAGGGGCCGGGTGTCAGGCCGACGCCCGCCACCGCCAGCGGCGCGCAACCCAGGTTGACGATCGCCACCGTCCCGCTGCGCGCGGCGCCCACCTGGCAGTCGCCGATGGCCAGGGCGGCCGGCCGCGCCGCCGGGCGCGGTGCCTCGCTGACCGCCAGCGACATCGGCACCCGCATCACCTCGCGCTGCGGGTCGTTGCCGACGAGGTAGAGCCCGGCGTCGTACGTGCTACCGCAGAGCCCCGTCGCGTCCCAGGTCACCGTGACCTCCGCGGAGCCGCCCGGGGGCACGAGGCCGGCCGCGGGGTCCACCGTCAACCACGGCGCGCCCACGCCCAGCGCGAAGAGCTCGTTCTCGATCAGCTCGAGCACGTCGAGCACATGGTCGCCGTCGTCATCGGTCCCGCAGTACCGCGGGGAGAAGGCGTGGAACAGGGTGCGGCCGCCCGGTCCGCGCACGATCGCCGGCTCCCGGGCGTCCCCGGCGAAGGTGGCCAGCGCCGTCGCGCCGGGCAGCAGCGACACGACGACACCGGCCTCGTACGGCGGCGTCGCCGTGGCGCGCACGGGCCCCACCTCGTTGGGCACGCGGAAGAGCCGGGGCTCGGGCACGACGGGTTCCACCGCCAGCCATTGGCCCGGCCGGGGGGCGACCCTGACGCCCAGCAACCGGGCCAGCCGATGGTCCGGGTAGTATGTCGCGTAGCGATCGCCGAAGAGCAGCCGTCCCCCGGCCTCCACGTAGTCCGCCAGGGCGTCGAGCGCCGTGCCCCAGTTGCCCCCACCGTCGGTATCGGCGTCGGCCTCCACCGCCACGAGATCCCAGTCCGGCGTCGCGCGCAGGAGGTTGTTGAAGAAGCTCCAGTTCGACGCCCGCGTGTAGGGCAAGCCCAGGCGGGCCAGCGTCGTTCTCACGGCGCCACTGCCGGCGGTCTCCAGCAACAGGATCCGCGGCTGGGGCAGCGCCCGCGGAGCGCCCGCAACCGGGACCGGCATCGTGCCGATCTGCCAGCGCAGGTCGTCCCGGCCCGCGTTCGTGATGGTCAAGGTCCGGGTCGCCGTGCCATCGGGCGCCAGCGCGGCGGCCAGCGCGTCGGGAGCCACCGCCAGCACCGGCGGGTCGATCCCCAGCCCGCGCAGCGCGATGTCCACCACGGGGTGTTCAGGGTCGTCCATCGTCAGGGTCAGCGCAGCAAGGACCGGCCGCGGCCAGGTGGGCAGGTAGGTCACGACGACCGTGCGACGGCCATGGGGCGGCACCGTAAACGGGGCTGCCGGCCGGACCGTGAACTGGTCATCGTCGACCGCAGGACTGACCTGCAGGTCCACGCAGCCCGGATTGGCGATGGTGAACGAGTCGGCGGCCGCAACGCCCAGGAAGTGCGCGCCCAGGTGCAGGCTGCCGGTCGAGACGAAGGACTCCGGAGCGCCGGCCACGGTCAACTCGGTGACAACCGCGATCTCTGGCGTCACGGGGTCGTTGCTGCCCAGCACCAGTCGCGCCGGCGCCAGCGTTCCGCACCGTCCCTGCGGTGCCAGCGTCAGCTTCAGTGTGGTTGTCGCCCCGGCCGGCACGGTGCCCGCGCGCGGGTCCACCTGCAGCCAGCCGTAGCCGCCAAGCCAGGTGAAGACCTGGTGGCCGAAGCGCCGGTTGTCCTGCTCCGCCAGCGGCGCGTCGAGGAACGGTTCGCCGCAGACCGCCACCAGCCGTCCACCCTCCAGCTCACGGCAGGCCGCGACCGTCCGGCCGGCCGGGCTGCGGACCAGCGGGACGACCGGCGCGCCGGCCGTGTCCAGCATCGAGTACGCGCCGGACAATTGCAGCGCACCGATGCCGGCGGTCGTTTCGTGGTCGCCGAGGTCCGTCATGACGCCACTGGTCAGGGAGGCGGACGCCAAGCTGATCCCGACGCCAGCTGGCTCGAGCAGGCTGTTGCAGGCGACGGCGCTGGACCGGCTGGTCAGCAGCAGGCTGCCGCCGGCGCGGAGCCAGGCCGCCGCGGCTGCCGCTTCCGACGCGGTCCACTCCAGGTTGGGGTTTGACGACCAGACGACATCGAACCCGGCCAGGAGTTCGGGCGTCCAGGGGCCGGAGCCCGACGTCAGCTCGGCGCCGCGCGCGGCGAGCTCGGCCGCCAGGACGCCGACAACGGTCAGGTCTGCCTGCCCGTGGGCGCGGTCCCACAGGATGCGCACGCCCCGCAACGGGGGATCGGGGACCGTGGCGGCGACGGGTCCGGACGCGGCAGCGGCCGTCACGCGGGCCGACCAGACCAGGTCGCTCTTGCCGCGGTTGACGATGTCCACGGTGCGCGTGGTGCGGGTGCCCGCCGGCAGCTCCACGGCCAGCGACGTCGGGGTCGCGTCGATCGCCGGTGGCGCCACGACCGTGCCCCTCAGTTCGACCACGGTCACCGGCTGCCGGGGATCGTCGCTCAGCAGGCGCAACTGGCCGGTCGCGATCCCCCCGCGCACAGCCGAAAACACCACCGTCAGGGTGGCCCGCGCATCCGGCGCCAGCGTGAAGGCGGCGGGCGACACGAGGGCGAACGCGTCGCCGCCGGTCGTCACGTCCGCCACGTGCAGGTCGGCGCAGCCGCTGTTGACCACGTCGACGTCCGCGGTCACGACGTTGCCCATGTACACGGCGTCGATGACGAGCGTGTCCGTCTCCGCCTGCAGCCGCGGCCATGGTGTCACGTCCAGGCGGGCCGGGATGACCACGGTCGGCGTCGCGGGATCGCTGCAGGCCACGACCGCCTGCGCCGTCAGTCCGGAGGCGCACCAGCCACCGGAGGCGAAGGTGAACGTCACCTCGGCGGTCGCGCCGGGAGGCACGGTGCCCTCGCGCGGCTCTGCCTGGAGCCAGTTGGCGCCCGCCAGCCAGTCGACCACGTTGTGGCCGAACCGGCGATTGTGGGAGAACGTCGTACGGGCGTCGCCGAAGAGCTGGACGCCGCTGACCAGGACGCGCCCGCCGCCGGCCCCGCTGTACGCCACGGCCGGCGTGGCCGCCCCGTCGTGCGCCAGGATTCCGGCCGGCAGCGCCACGCGCGCCAGCCCGGCCTGGGCCAGGCCCGTCAGCAGGACGGCCACACCGTCGGTCATCGCGTGTCCCGGCCGGATGTAGAGCAGCGGCGACAGCTCCGCGCCCCCGTAGGCGATCCCCACCCCGAGGACCTCGAGCAGCGCCGCGAACCCGCCCGACAGGTCGCGCCCTTCCAGCAGCAGGCCGCCGCCGCGCTGGACCCAGGTCGCCAGCGCCGCCAGCTCCGCGCCGGTCCAGGCCGACGCCATCTCCTGCGACCAGACCACGTCGGCGCCCGCCAGCATGGCGGCGGTCAGCGGCCCCTCGTGGTCGGTGACCGTCGCACCGCGTTGCCGCAGGTCGGCCACCAGGATCCCCGCGAAGTCCAGCGGCGGCTGCCCGTGCGACCGGTCCCAGAGCACGCGCAGGCCATGGAGATCGTGAAGCTCCACACTCAGCGCGGCCGGCTCGGATGACGACCAGCCCGTCCCGGCCAGCTCGCGCGGGATCTCGGGCAGCACCGGCGCGGGCGCGAACGTGTACAGGCGGCGGGCACCGGACGGGGTCAGTGCCAACGACCAGGCCAGGTCACTGCCGCCGCTGTTGCCGATCGTCACGCTCCGCGTCGTGGACGCGAACGGCGCCAGCTCGACGTCCAGCGCCGCCGGCGACACCGTGATGACCGGCGGCGACTGCGGGGCTGTGGCGCCGACGGCGTTCGGGATGATCGGGATGATCGGAACGATCGGGATGATCGGGAAGACCGTCAGCAGCGCGGCAACCAGCGCCACCGGGGTCATGCGAAACCGGACGCGGCACGGACGCTGGGACATGGCCGGCTCCTGACGGTGCAGACAGTGGCGGAGTTGCCCGGCGGGGAAAGGCGAGAAACCGCACGACCCTGGCACGGCGCCAGGCGGGGTGTCAATCCGAAGTTGTGGAGGCTGCGCCGGCGCCGCGCGCCACCGCGTGCTGCAGGACCAGCCCTGCCAGCATCATCCCGAAGATCGCGGTCATGTGCACGGCGGTGCCGTTGATGACCTTCTTCTCGGCGCACCAGTCGCGATGCTCCGCGACGCCGTCTTCCAGCGGCACGAACTTGGGGCAGTAGCAGGTGTGCGTGCCGCAGGCCACGCTGGTGGCTTCCACGGGCTCCAGATTCTCCGGCGACCAGACAACCGGGAAATCACCCTGGAACCCGGATTCGCGCAGCCGACGGCGGATCCACTTGGCCAGGGGGCAGCCGTGCGACTCCCAGATGCTGCTGATCTGGACCCGCGTCGGGTCCAGCTTGGCCGCAGCGCCCATGGCTGAGAAGAGCGCGCAGCCCGCGGCATGCGCCGTGCGGATCAGCGCGACCTTGCAGGTGATGGAATCGATGCAGTCCAGGACGTAGGTGTACTGCCCGACGTTGAAGCTGTCCACGTTGCCGGGCTCACAGGCCTTGACGACGGGCGTGACCTCACAGCGGGGATTCAGCAGGCGGAGGCGCTCGGCCAGCGCTTCCGCCTTGGCCTGCCCCACATTCCTCGTGGTGGCCTGCAACTGCCGGTTCACGTTGGTGATGCAGACCACATCGTTGTCCACGAGGGTGATCTTCCCGATCCCTGAGCGCACCAGCGCCTCGGCCGTCCAGGACCCCACGCCGCCGATGCCGAACACGGCGGCATGGCTTGCCTGCAGGTGATCGAGCGCCGGCGCACCGGTCAGAAGCTGCAGGCGCTGGAAGATCGGATTGGACGCCACGGCGATCCTCGCGAGGCTGCATGATCGATCGTCACGAAACGTGAGGGCGCGCCTCACGTCTTCGCACGGACAGGCAAATACGGCGAGCAGGCGTGCCGGCATGCCGGCATGCCGGCATGCCGGCGGCAAAGGTACGCCGGCCACCGTCTGGCGGCAATGCGGCACCCCCGATGGCGCACTCAGGACGGTGCCTCCCTCAGCGCCAACCGCGCGGCGGCCTCCGCCTGGTGCAGCGCGCGGTGGCAGCGCCAGCACAGGACCATCAGGTTGTCGAGCGTGTTGTCTCCCGCGCCGGCCACCGGGCGGCGATGGTGCACCTGCAGGAACACGGTCTGGCCACAGCCGGGCCGCTCGCAGCGGTAACGCGCCCGCTGCAGGGCCCCGCGCCGCAGGCGCGGGGCCAGGTTGCGGCGGCGGTCGCCACGGGGATCCTCCACGACGGCATCGCAGAATGCCGCTTCCAGCGCCGGCCGCGGCACCGGGAGCTCGCCCCGCGAGGTGGGCCAGTCTGCCCGACCACAGGTCGGGCAGTGCAGGATCACGATCAGCGGAGTGCCGGAGGCGCCCCCGGCAGATCCTCCCGCCAGCCCGTCCAGCACGGCCTCGACCAGATCCCCCCGCCGCCTGGCCGCCTCGGCCAGGCGCTGCCAGAGCGCGTACTGCTCGGGTAGAAAGAGCAGCGTCACGGCATGCCGCGCCGGCGAAGCCGGCGAAGCCAGCGGCGGCGGGGCCGCCGGCGCAGCCGATGCAGCCGCCACCGCCGGCGAGGCCGCCGGCTCGGACGCAGCCGCCGACGTTGCCGCGACCTGCAACTCAGACGCCACTGGCCCATCTGGAACAGAAGGCTCCGTTGGCGGCGCCGGATCAGTCGCCGGGACCGTCGGGGCTGATGTGATCACCTTGCTCGGGTCGGCGGTCGCGGGGAGCGCCTGGTCAGTTGCACCGGATCGATCCTCCTCCGGATGAGGCGCCGGCCTTGCCGGCGCCTCCTGTGACCGCAGCGCGCGCTCCAGTCCCGCGCCCGAGAGCGCGCTGGCCGCCGACAGCCAGCGCTGCTGGTCTGCGGGGGCCGCCCGCGCGCAGATGGCGCGCGCCTGGCTCCAGGTGAGTTCACCCTTACGCATCGCCGCTTCGATCTCGGGGTAGTGCGGCAGGCGGCGCGCCAGTTCCAGGAACTCGCGGCATTGATTGGGGGTCAGGCCGGCTTCGGCGGCCGCGTAGTCGGCTACGCGGGCGTAGCCCAGCAGCCTGTGCACGCGGCGCTCGCGGATCTGCAGCAGGTAGTACGCCGCGCGGATCAGGTCGCGGTGCAGGACCGCCACCGATGACAGGAAGTTGCGGTGCACGGACATCTGGGCGGGTGTCAGCAATTCCAGGTTGCTCGTGTCGCGCGCCAGGGATCGCGCAGAAGAACCGTTCTCTTCCTGCACGCGCGACCTCCGGAACCCGCCGCTGGGCGGCGGCACATCGTCACCCTAGCCCCGGCGGAGCCGGGGCCGCTCTACCCTGCGTTGTGCCCCTTGCGATGGTCCCGGCTGCGACCTGGCATCTTCGATGCCAGGCCCACCCTGTTCGCGCACGGCCACAGGCCGCCCGGCTGGTTGCGACCGTCCCCGCAGCCGGAACGGCGGGAACACTGATCGCGGCATATGGCGCCTCTCGGCTGCGGGCGCGCCGACCGAGCCTTGTCGTGAGCGGCAGTTCACGGCGATGGCACGGTTGTACCGCCGCGGCTACAGCCACTCGGCTTCCGGCGGAAGAAGGCTCAGGAACATAGATGAGGAATCGTCCCCAAACGTGCGGCGGCGCCCCACGAAACGGGACGATTCCTCAAGCCTGGATCGTTGGGTGGCGGTAGCGATGCGGAATACGGGGAGCGCAAGGCGCGACTGCGGCCAGGCCCGAGACACCGCAGGAATCCCGGAGCACGCGCACTCCGTGCGCGTGCGTGCTACGCCCGCCGCACCACCACCGCCCGCGCCAGCAGATCCTGCACCACGGCGCGCCGCGCGATCTCGGTGCCGTCGGTCATGGCGGTCGCCGCGCCGGCGGCGATGCCCCAGCGCAGGGCCTCGGCCCAGTCGTGCCCGTGCGCGAACGCCGCCAGCAGGCCGCCCAGCAGCGAATCCCCGCTGCCGATCGTGCTGCGCACCGCCACGGGAATCGCCGCCGCCTGCCAGCTGCCGGCAGACGTCGCCGCGACCGCGCCGTCGGCGCCCATGGAGATGATCACGGCAGGATCTTCCGCGCCGCGCGCCGCCAGGAGTGCGCGCAGCTCCGCGGCCGCCGCGAACGCATCCTCCACGCCCACGACGGGCCGCCCGAGCAGCCGCGATGCTTCAGCCAGGTTCGGCTTGATCAGGTGCGGTCCCGCCTCGAGACCGAGGCGCAGCGGCTCGTCATCGGCATCCAGGAGGATGCGAACAGGCAGCGCGCGCAACGCCGCGACCAGTGTCCGCCAGGCCTCGACCGGCACGCCCTCGGGCAGGCTTCCGCCCAGGCAGACCCAGCGCGCGCCGGCCGCCAGTGACACCACCGTGCGCAGCGCCTGCTGCCATTCGGCGTCGCTGACCGGCCCCCCCCTCATGTTGAAGGTGGTCGGCGGCCGGTCCGAGCCGTCCTGCACGGAGATGTTGACCCTGGTCTGCGCCTGCGTGGGAATGATCGCCGGCGTCACGCCCTGGACCTCCAGCACGTGCTGCACATGCGCGCCCGTGCCCCCGCCCAGTAGCACGCAGGCCGTCGTCTTCGCGCCCAGTTCCGCCGCCACGCGCGACAGGTTCGTGCCCTTGCCGCCGGCGTCCTCCTCGCGCGTCAGCACGCGATTCGTGTCGTGCGGCAGCAGGCCCCGTGTGCCCAGAAGGAGGTCGACGCAGGGATTCAGGGTGACCGTGAGGATCATCGCGCGCCGCTCCCGGGAAGGCGCCCCGGGGTCATCCGACCCCGGGGCGCAGTGTCGGCCGATGCGCCAGGCGGCCGCGCTCTAGCCCGCCAGGATCCGCTCGATGCCGCCGCGCGCGATGGGATGGTACCCGCCGCCGTGCTCAGCGAAGGTCTCCTGCGCCAGCGCCCGCGTCTCGGGGTTCTTGTGCAGCGCGGTGTAGAGGGGCTTGAGGTACTTCATGCGCCCGACCTCGCCCAGGAACGCACGCGTCCGCGTGCGCGTGGCCGCGTAGCCGCTGCCGGCGGCGATCGCCAGCCAGTTGCAGAGGATCTCGCAGTTGCCGTGCTTCGTCAGCTGGAAATTCCCGTCCAGCCAGGCGCAGTCCGCCTCCGACAGCTGGCGCGGCAGGGCCTGCAGGAAGATCTGCCAGTCCTCGGGTGTCCATTGCTTCGCGGCCGCGACCTGCGGGCGCGCGCCGCCGGCCCAGCCTGCGGCCAGGCCCTTGAGGTGCTCAAGCCGCGCCGAGCTGAAGCTCGGCGCATTCCCGGGCACACCGGGCCGCCGGATCCACTCCTGCGCGCCCACCTGCGCAGCCACGCCGGGCAGTTCCTTGTCCAGGAACTCCTCGAACTGCTCGGTCGTGATGGACGTGAAGGAGAAATGCCTGATGTACTTCTTGATGAAGTCATCGAACTTCTCCCGCCCCACCGTCTGCTCCAGCAGCGACACGAACAGGAAGCCCTTCTCGTAGGGCACCAGGGAGTAGAACTCGTCCGGGTCCTTGCCTTCACCGTCGGTCTTCAGGCAGGTGAACGGCGAGTCGGACCCGAACGACGCCAGGGCGTCGTTCAGGCCGTTGCGCCCGATCGCCGCCGACAGCGCCTGCGCCTCCAGGCCGTACAGCTTCTCGTGGATGCGCCGCTCGGCCCAGACCGTGAAGCCCTCGTTCAGCCAGAAGTCGTCGATGGTCGCGTTGGTGACCAGGTTGCCGGTCCACGAATGTGCCAGCTCGTGCGCCAGCACGTTGACCAGCGACCGGTCGCCGGCCAGCAGCGTCGGCGTCAGGAACGTCAGGCGCGGGTTCTCCATGCCTCCGTAGGGGAAGCTCGAAGGCATCACCAGGAAGTCGAAGCGGTCCCACAGGTAGGGACCGAAGACGTCCTCGGCCGCCAGCAGCATGCTGTCCACCTCGGCGAATTCCCACGCCGCGCGGTCCAGCGTCTTCGGCTCGGCGTACACGCGCGAGCGGGGCCCGAGGTCCCGCGAGACGATGTCACCGACGGCGAACGCGAAGAGGTACGGCGGGATCGACTGCGGCATCGCGAACGTGAACGCACGCGTGCCGGCGCGCGCACCCGGGCCCTTCTCGCCCGGTGCCGCTGCCATCACCGCGGTCAGCGCCTCCGGGACCGTCAGCTTCGCCTGGTACGTGAACCGCGCCAGCGGCGAGTCCTGGCACGGCAGCACACTGCGCGCGTGGATCGCCTGGCACTGGCTGAAGAGATAGGGCTGCTGCCCGCCGTCGGTCTGGGCCGGCTCCAGCCACTGCAGGGCAGAGGCCTCCGGGCTGGTGGCGTACGAGATCACGACGGCGGTCGTGCCGGCCGGCAGCTGCAGCCGCAGGCGCGCGCCCATCACGGCGTCGTTGGCCGCGGTCTCGAACGGGATGGCGACACCGGCCGGCGTCGCCGCGTTCGTGATCGTCAGCGTGCGCGTGTCCAGGTCGAGCGGGCCGGACGACGGCGCCGCCAGCCTCAGCGTGGCGGTGCCGGACAGGGTGCGGCTGCCGAAGTCCACGTCCAGGTCCAGGTCGACGTGCGTGACCCGACCCTGGTCCAGGTCGGCATACGAATGGGGATCGCGACGGCTCACGGGAGCACCTCCGGCGGGAAGCGGACGAATGGGGGCCTGCGGCTCTTCCCGCCCATTGTCGCCCTGCGGGCCATTTGCCGCAAGAGCTTGGCGATCGCCCTGACCGGTGGTAATATCACAAGATCAGGTTCGGTCGCCCTGGATCGGCCGGGGCCGGTGCAGGGCCGCAAACCGAAAGGACGAGGCGATGCGCGACGGCATGACCCGCGTGGAGACCTACGGGACCGAGCTCGAGGCCGAAATGGCCCTGAGCCAGCTGCAGGCCATGGGCATCACCGCCTGCCTGGAGCTGGACGACGCCGGCGGCATGCAGCCGCAGCTGGGCGCGATCCGCGGCATCCATGTCCTGGTCTTCGCCGAGGACGCCGCCCACGCCCGTGCCATCCTGCAGGGAACCGGCGGTGACGGCTCCGGCGCCTGGACGTGTCCGGCCTGCGGTTCGGACGGCGAGCCCGGGTACGACGCCTGCTGGAACTGCGGGCGCGAGCGCATGTGACGGCGCCCGGCCTGGCGGGCGCCCTGCTGGCGGCGATCCTGCTGTCGGCGCCCCGGCTGCCGGCCGCCGCGCCCGAGCCCGCCCCCTGCAAGCGCTTCGAGTCCCTCCTGGCGGCCGGCGTGGCGCGCGCCGACACGCCCGCCCCCCGCGCCGACGACCGCGGCGTGGACATCCTCAGCTACGACCTGGAACTGACCCTCGACCCGACGCCCGGCCCGGCCGCCGGGGTCGTGGCGCTGACCGGCCAGGTGGCGATCGGCCTGCGGGCCCTGCGCGCGGACGTCGACACGCTGGTGCTGGACCTGGTGCCCCAGCTCACGTGCGACCTCGCGACGCTCCGGGGCGCGCCGCTGGAGACCCTGCGCGTCGGCGAGGAACTCCACGTGGTGGTCCCGGGCGGCCTGTCCACCACGTCGCCCGACACGGTGACCATCCACTGGCAAGGCCGCCCGCCCCGGCACGGCAACCTCTACGTCGGGCTGATGTACCGACGCGACGACAACGGCACGCCCGCCGACCCCGTGGACGACACCCCGTTCCTGTTCTCCATCAGCGAGCCCTGGACCGCCCACGCCTGGTGGCCGTGCAAGGACCACCCCGCCGACAAGGCGCTGGTCTTCCTGGCGGCCACCGTGCCGGCGGACCTGCAGGTGGTAGCCAACGGTACGCTGGAGGCGGTGACCGACGGCCCGCCGGGCTGGCGGCGCTACGCCTGGCGCGAACGGTACCCGCTGCCGACCTACCTGGTCTCGGTCGCCGCCTCGCGGTACGAGTCCTGGCACGAGGACTGCCGGCCGCCGCAGGCCGCCGCGGTGCCGCTGGAATTCCATGCGATCGTGCGCGACCGGGCGGCCGGCGAGGTCCTGCTGGGGCGCACCTGCGCGATGATGGCGTTCATGACGGGTCTCCTGGGCGACTATCCCTTCGCCGGCGAGAAGTACGCCCAGGTTGAGGTGGTCTGGGGCGGCGCCATGGAACACACCACGGCCACGAGCATCGGCCAGTTCATGTTCACCGGCGACCGTCGCTTCGAGCAGGTTGTCCTGCACGAGCTGGCCCACCAGTGGTTCGGCGACAGCCTGACGCCGGCCGACTGGCCCGACATCTGGCTGAACGAGGGCTTCGCCACCTATGCCGAGGCCCTGTGGCTGGAGCACAGCGAAGGCCCCGACGCCATGCAGGGCTTCCTGAGGCTGATCGGGCCCGGCCGCCACCCGGCGCTGTTTGCCGGCGAAGGCACGCTGGCGCAGCCCTCGCCGGTGCTGCCCAACACGCTGGTCTACGACAAGGGCGCCTGGGTCCTGCACATGCTGAGGGGCATCATCGGCGACGAGGCGTTCTTCGCCTTCCTGCGCGACTACGCGAACGACCCGCAGCTGGTGCAGGGCAGCGTCGACACCCCCGTGATGATCGCGCACGCCGAGGCCGCCGCCGGCCGCGACCTCGGGTCCTTCTTCGCCGGCTGGCTGGAGACCGATGCGGTGCCGGTGCTGAGCCTGGAATTGCTGCGCGCGTCGCCCGGTGCCGCGACCGGCGGCCAGGCGCGTGTCCGGTTGCGCCAACACCAGGACCATCTGCTGGTGGTGCCGGTGCCGCTGCGCCTGCACACGGCGGCCGGCGACGTGGCGGTGACCGCGGTGTTGGAGCGGACGGTGCAGGATATCAGCTGGACGACGCTCGCCCGCGTGGATTCCGTCAGCGTGGACCCCGCGAGGATCACGCTGGCCCGCTGGACCGACGCGCCCCCACCGCCGCTTCTGGTGCGGGGACCCTGGCCCAATCCCGCGGGCACCGCGGGCGCGGACTTCGATATCGCCCTGAGGACAACGTCGCCCGTGACGGTCAGGATCCACGATGCCAGGGGACGCCTGGCCGGGCAAGTGCCCCTGGGCCTGCTGCCGGCGACCCGGCCCGACGAATCTCCTCCGCGCTGGCGATGGCAACCCGGGCACGGCAGCGACGCCCTGCCCGCGGGTCTGTACTGGTTCTCCTTCGAGGCCGATGGCGCCCGCGCGGTACGCGCTGTGACGTTCGTTCGCTGAAGGTGGACAAGCCCAGCGGTCGGGAGCATGATGAAGAAGGCGCAACTACGGACTTCGGCGGCAACGATCGGGGAACGGATTCTTGGAGACCAGGCTTGCTATCGAGTCGAACGACGGCTCGCAGGCGCCCGAACTGCATCTGATCGGGCCGCTTCTGCTGGACATCCTCCTGCCGGCGGCACCCGGACCGCTGCGCGCACGGCACGGCAGCAAGGTCCTGGCCACGGCGGAGCCGTCGCCCGCTGACGGCAGTTGTACGCTGACCGTGCCGCTGCTGCCGGTGCCCGCGCGCTGCAGCCTGGTTCTCGAACAGGATGTCGGCTCCGGCTGGGCCCCGCTGGCCACGCTCGCCGTCGAGCGCCCCGCGCTGCCCGTGCACCCGGCCCGGACACCTCAACTCCCCCGTCCTCTCCTGGTCACTTCGGTGGGACGTTCCGGTTCGACGCTCCTGATGCAGATGCTGGCGGCCCACCCCGACATCGCGATCGACTGCACCTATCCCTACGAAACGACCGAGGCGCGCCAGCGCTTCGTGGCGGCACTGGAGAGCGCGCAGCGGGCCAGCCGGGGACAATGGGATTCCCCGTTCCGGCGGCCGGGCTGGGACAGGCTCCTGCTGACTACCGTGGCCTCCCTCGTCCGCCGGGCGGACGAGGAGTCCGGCCAGTGGTACGCCGATCAACACCGGCAACGCACGGGTCGCGATCAGCTGCCCGTGTTCTACGCCGAGAAGAACCTCGGTCCGGCGACGCTGGTGCGGGAAGCCCGCCCGGACGGTCGCGAGATCTTCCTGGTGCGCGATCCGCGCGACATGATCTGCTCGACCCTGGCGTTCATCGACAAGCGCGGCGAGACCGGGTTCGGGCGACAGGATGTGCAGACGGATCTCGAGTACGTCCGCCACCGTGCAGCCATGGCCCGGCCCTGGGTTCTCGAACCGTGGCTGGCACGTGGCGACACGGCGATCCTCGTTCGCTACGAGGAACTGGTCCGCGACGGCGCGGGCGTGCTGGCGCGGATCTTCGCCCATTTGGGGCTCGACGGCACGCCCGGCACGATCGCGGACATCATGGCCTGCATCGCCGCCCCGACGGACGCGTTGAAGAGCCACATGACCACGGCCACGCCGACAGCGTCGATCGGTCGCTGGCGCACCGACCTGCCGCCGGACCTGCGGGAGGCGTGTGAGCAAGAGTTCGCGGAGTTTCTGCTGACGTTCGGCTACGGCAGCGATTGAGTGCGCGCCGACCGTCGGGCCACGGCCGGTCGCCGTCAGTCCAACGGCACCAGCGGCGCGAACTTCGGGTTAAGGTGCTTGCGTCCGTAGTCCGCGAAGTCCACGGTCACCTGCAGGTCCTCGCCCGCGCCTTCCACGCGCACGACGGTGCCGGTGCCGAAGATCCCGTGCGAGACCGCCTGCCCCTCGAAGTACGGCGCCGGCTGGCTGACGTCATCGTCCCAGGCCTCCTGCCGGTACTCGTCGTGCGCGCGCCCGGCGCCGGCGGCCGGGTTCCCGGCACCCGGCCGGGGGTGGTTGCTGCTGCCCCACGCGTGCGGGCTCACCCGCCGCGGCACCGAGGAGTCCGCGCCAGCACCGGTCCCCGACCCGGTCCAGTTGCGGCTGGTGCCACCGGTCCAGGTGCTTGGCCGGATGGGCTCGCGCGCGTGGCCGCCGTCGCCACGCGGGGATCCGCCCGCGCGACTGCCGCCGCCCCAACTGGCGGACGATGCGCGCGTCATGCCCGCGCCGGCGCCCTGCCCGTAGCCGAGGTTCAGGCGGCGGCGCTCGATCAGAGATTCGGGCACCTCGCCCAGGAAGCGCGAGGGCAGCCCGTCCTGCCACGTGCCGAAGCGGCGGCGGCGCATGGCGTGCAACAGGTAGACACGCTTCTCGGCGCGCGTCAGCGCCACGTAGAAGAGCCGGCGTTCCTCCTCGAGGCCCGCCTCGTCCGCCGCGCTGTTGATGTGCGGCAGGATGTCGTCCTCCACCCCGCACAGGACCACGACCGGGAACTCCAGCCCCTTGGCCGTGTGGATGGTCATCAGTCGTACCTGGCCCTCGCCGTCGCGGATCGTGTCCGGGTCCGAGACCAGGGCCGTCTGCTCGAGGAACTGCCCGAGCGTGCCGCCGCCCGTCGATTCGTGGAAGTCGGCCGCCGCGTTGACCAGTTCGGCCACGTTCTCGGCGCGGGCGGCAGCACCCTCCGGATCGTCCGCCTCGAGGTAGGGCTGATAGCCGATGTCCTTGAGCACAAGCTGGATCAGGTCGGGCATGGGCAGCCCCTCGGCTGCCAGCAGCCGCCAGCGCGCGGCCTGGTCGAAGAAGGTGCGCACGCGCCGGCAGACGGCGCCAGACATCGCGCCCTCCAGCAGCCCCTGCTCGGCGGCGGCCTCGCCGCAGGTCAGCCCCGCGCCCTGCGCCAGATCGAGCAGGCGCGCCACCGTGGTGTCGCCCAGCTGCCGCTTCGGGACATTGATGATCCGCTGCAGCGCGATCTCGTCGGCGGGGTTGGCGATGAACTTGAGGTAGGCGAGGACGTCGCGCACCTCCTTGCGCTCGTAGAACTGCAGCGAGCCGACGATCTGGTACGGCAGGTGCGCCCGCCGCAGCGCATCTTCCAGCACGCGCGACTGGGCGTTGGTGCGGTACAGCACCGTGACGTCCGCGCGGGTCAGCCCGCGCGACAGTTCGGCGCGCACGATGTCCACCAGCCGTGACGCCTCGTCCTCGCCGTCGAGGAACTCCTCCTCCACCAGCTGCTCGCCGCGGTCCCCGGCCGTCCACAGGTTCTTGCCCTTGCGGCGGCGGTTGTTGGCGATGACCGCGTTGGCCGCATCCAGGATGGTACCGGTGGACCGGTAGTTCTGTTCCAGACGGCAGGTGACCGCGCCCGGGAAGAACTCGTCGAAGGCCAGCATGTTCTCGATGCGGGCCCCGCGCCACGAATAGATGGACTGGTCGTCGTCACCCACGGCGAACAGGTTGCCGTGGACGCTCTGCAGCGCCTTGATCAGCACCAGCTGCAGCGGATTGGTGTCCTGGAACTCGTCGACCAGGACATGCCGGAAGCGTTCGGCGTACTTGCCGCGCACGCCCTCGTCCTGCTCCAGCAGGTGCACCGTGCGCAGGATCAGGTCGTCGAAGTCCAGGGCCCGGCAGCGGACCAGGCCCTTCTCGTAGCCGCTGAAGATGGCGGCGTGTTTCTCCTCGATGAACGTCGTGGCGCGGGCCGCGGCCGCGACCGGGTCCACGTCGTCGTTCTTCCAGGCGCTGATCTGGGCACGCGCGCCGCTGGGCGTGAACTGCTTGGCGTCGATCTTCAGCTCGTCGAGCACCTGTTTCAGCAGGCGCTTGCTGTCGTCCGTATCGAAGATCGTGAAGTCGGACGGCACGCCGATGGACGCGCCGTCGCTGCGCAGGATCCGCAGGCCGGTGGCATGGAAGGTGCCGATCCAGAAGGGGGCGCGCCCCTCACCCACGGTGCCGGCCACCCGCTCCTTCATCTCGCGCGCGGCGCGGTTGGTGAAGGTGAAGGCCAGGACGGCGCCCGGGTGCACGCCGCGCTCGCCCAGCAGCCAGGCCACGCGCGTGGTCAGCACGCGCGTCTTGCCCGAGCCGGCGCCGGCCACGACCAGCACCGGCCCGTCCGGGGCGGTGACCGCGCCCAGCTGGGCATCGTTGAGTTTCGCCAGGATGTCGTTCACGGCGGGCGATCTCCGGCTCGGGTTCAGGGCGGTGTCGGGAACGCGGAACAATGCCATCGATGGCGCGTGGCCGCAACCGTCGCGAAGCCGCGCCCGCATCAGTACTCGAAGCGGTACTTGAGGTCCAGGTTGTAGGTGGCGTCGCCCTGATTCTCGTCGATGCGTCGGCGCAGCTCGGACTGCAGCAGCAGGTGGTTGTTGATCTGGTATTCGAGCAGGACGTCTCGGTCATCCTGCCGGACGCCTTGCGCGTACTTGAGGTAGAGATCCTGTCCGATGTACTTGCCGACGCCGATCAGCGGGTCGAAGCCCATGGCCCCGGTGGCGTCATCCTCGCGCTGGATCTGGTCGATGTCGAAGGTGTCGAACATGGCCAGCTCGCGTGCGATCTCGCGCTCGATCAGGTTCAGGCCGGCGGTGATCGAGCTGGCCGTCAGGCGCGACCGGTCCCCGCCGGGCTGGCCGCTGCCTTCCGGGTCCAGGCCCAGTAGCATGCGCTGGATGGCTTCGCGCGAGTAGCCGCGTTCGCTGGAGAACTCCACGACCGGCGCCGCCAGGGTGCCGCTGACTTCGACGCCCAGCACCTCGATGGTCGTGTTGCCGGAGCCGGGGCTGCGCAGCCGGTGGCGCGTCTGGGCGTCGATGTCGAGCCGCGGGTCCAGGCCCAGGCCCTGGCTGAAGTCGAGCACCCCGCGCTGGACCTCGAAGGCGTTGTTGAAGACGATCAGGCTGCCGCGGTCGACGTCGAGGCTGCCGCGCATGTGCAGCCCCTCCTCGGTGCGGATCAGGTCCAGGTCGCCGCTGAGGTCCAGCTCCATCTCGCGGTTGACGATGTGGCCGACCCGGGGTGCCGCATGCAGCCGCAGCTCCGCCAGCCAGTCGGGGGACACGGTGGCCATCCGCGGGTCCGCCGCCCCGGGCGTCTCGGCGAAGGTCCCCGTGTAGCGCGCCTTGAGCACCTCCAGGTCGCCGCTGAACCGCGGCACGAGCAGCGAGTCGGGACCGACCTTGACCCCGGTGATGCGCCCCGAGCGGCCGGACACCAGTGCCCGCAGGTCGGGGATCGACGCGACCAGGAACCGGTCCAGGTCCAGCCGCATGTCGAAGGTCTCCATCTCCAGGCCCTTGAAGGTCAGCGTACCGTCACCGCTGAACGAGCCGTTGAGGCCTTCGCGCCCGCTGATGTTCGCCAGGGTCACCACGTCCCCGCTGAAGGTCGCATCGACCGACGCCTCGCTGTAGACCTCCTCGAGGTGCTTGATCACGAATCCGGCGTCCCGCACTTTCGCCCAGCCTTCGTACAGCGGATGCGACAGGGGCCCGGCGATGCGCACGTGCGCTTCCCCGGTGCCATGGCTCGAGGCGAACGCGTTGGTGGCCTGGGTCAGCGCCCGCAGGTCCGAGCCGGGCGGGATGTCCAGTTCCATCAGGAACGGCCCGTCCGGCGGCGACGTCGGTTCGCTGAGGAAGTCCAGCTTGAGCGGGATCTCGATGCGACCGGTCAGGCGCAGGTCGTCCTGGACGGCGACCAGGTCGCCCAGCACCAGCCGGTCCCGGTCGGCGTGCACGCTGCCGGTCAACCTGTCCAGGTGCAGCCAGTGGATGTGGAACGGCGCGCCGTGCAGCCGCCCGTCCACCTGCGGCGCGTCCGTCGTGCCGGTCAGGCGCACCTGCCCGCCGAACCGGCCGTTGAGCCGCTCGAGCGACGGCAGTTTGAACTGGTCCAGGAACGACCAGTCGCCGTCGGGAATCTCCAGTTCCAGGTCCAGGGCAGCGCCCGTCCAGTAGTCCTTCACCGGTGCGCCGGGGTGGGAGACGCTGCCGCGTGCCGTCAAACGTCCGTACTGCGTACGCAGGTCAAGGGCCCTGAAGTCGACGGCCCCCCGCTCGTAAACGGCTTCCACGTGCAGCGACTCGACATCGGCGATCGCGAACGGGGCCTCGACCAGATCGGCCGACAGGTTCACCTGCACGGCGTCGGGTTCACCACCCAGCACGACGTCGGCCGTCAGTCGACCGGTCAGGGGCTCGCGCACGGTGACGAACGGGTTGAGCAGGCCCAGGTCGAACCGCCGCAGCTGCAGCGCACCGGCCACCAGACGGCGCCGGTCCAGCACGCCGCCACCGGTCACCGCGCCCTGGTCCGAGGAGAGCGACAGGTCGCGCACCGACAGGTAGCCGTCGCCCAGGCCCAGTCCCAGCGGCCGGTCCAGGGCCCAACGGGTACCCTCCATGTCGACGCGGAATTCCTCGATGACGTAGCGGTCGACGGTGTCGGAGAAGGCAACGTTCAGCCGCAGTAGCCCCACTGTGTCCCCATGCGCGCACATGAACGTGTCCAGCCGCGCCCCTGCCGCGCCGATCTCGCCGAAAGCCCTGTAGTTGCCCAGCGGCACACCGCCCAGCCGGAGGCTATCGCCGGCCACCGCGCCGGCGAACGCCGGCGAGCCCAGAACGTCGTCGATGTCCAGGCTTGCCACGATGTACGGGGTCAGCGCCGGGCCCAGTTCGAGGTCCTCGGCCACCACCCGCCCGCGGGCCGACAGCGCTTCGAGCGGCCCGGACAACTCGGCCGTGCCCGTCGCCCGGCCCTTCAGCTGAGGCCAGCGCCATTGAGGCGGCAGTGTCCCGAGGTCGTCGACAGCGAACCCGAGGCTGCCGGTGAACACGCGTAGGCTGTCAGCGGCGCCCTGCAGCACGGCGCGCAGGTCGCGGTGCCGCAGGTCGACGTTGTTGAAGACGACGCCCCCCGGAGTGGCCTCGACGTCGATCTCGCAGGCATCGAACGGCATGATCTCGATGTGCCCGTCATGGACCAGCCCGGTCACACGCGTCCACAGCGGGTGATCGGTGTGCTCGATGCGCAGGCGGCCACTTCCGTCGGTGACAGGCAGGTCCTCCTCGCCAGGCACCAGGCCATTGGCCAGGTTGACGCCGGTCGCATCGCCTTCCAACACGAAGCTCACGGAGATGCTGTCGCTGATGTCGAAGCGGCCCCGACCCGTGAATGTGGCCCCGTTGACCTCGCCGGTCAGTTCCTCCAGCCGGACATCACGCCTGCCGACAATGGCGCGGCAGCCCACGCCGGCGAGGTCGTATCCTTCCAGTTCACCGGTGAAGACACCCTCGTAGACCAGGGAATCGGCATTCGCGCGCAGCGTGGCGGCGACGTCGCCTCGCGCCTTGAAGCCCAGCCTCTGGCTGACCAGGTTCTCGATCTCGGACGAGCTGACACCGAGCGCGGAAACCCGCAGGTCCAGCGTTTCGTCCCAGCCGCGGTGGCCGTCCACCGACACCGAACGGCCGTTGAGGCGCCCGCGCAGACCGGCAACGTGCAGTCCGACCTCGTCCAGGCGCACCTCCCCGAACAGGCTGTCCAGGCGGCTCTCATGTGTCTGCCAGTCGGCCTCGCAGCCGAGCAGTACCGCTCGGGTCAGGGGACCCGTTTCGACGCTGCCCCGCCACGACAGGTACGGAATGCGTTCCTGCACGACACCATCGGCCGCCGCCAGTTCGAGAAACCCCAGAAACACCGCCAGGTCCTCGATCACCAGTTGCGGCAGCTTCGGCGCACCGGGCGGCGTCGCGGCGTGTCCGTCAGCCGTCGTGTCTGCCGCCGCCCGCACCAGGATCACGGGACGTCGCACGACCAGCCGCCGCAGGCGCGGCAGGTCGCCCAGCGCCTCCTTCAGGACGTAGTCGAGTTCGACCGTGTCGGCGGTCACCGTCACCAGGCCGCCTCCGCGCCCGGGCAGCGCCAGGGAAACGCCGTAGAGATCCAGGCCGTCGCGCCCCCACAGGCGAAAGTCCTCCACGCGCAGCCCCGGTCCCTCCAGCCGCAGCAGGTGGCGGCTGACCAGCCCCGATAGCTGCGGAGCCACCAGGTCCGTGCGCCCCGCCAGGTAGACGAGCACCGCCGCGAAGACCACCCAGGCGGTCAACACCGACACGCGTGCCTTGCGGTTCCAGCGCATCAGAACGGGTACCCCACGGAGAAGTGCCAGACAGCGGAAGGATCGCGGTAGTCCACCTCGTCGCCCAGGTAGTCGCTCAGGTAGCGAACCCGCTTGAGCGGGAAGCCGACATCGATCCGCACCGGCCCGAAGGGCGTGTCGAAACGGATGCCGGTGCCCACGCTGTAGCGGTAGTCCCAGTCCTTGGTCGAGCCGGCGTCGGTCGGGAATCCCGGTTCGCTGCGCAGCCGAAAACCACGCAGCTGCAGGTCCCGCAGCTCCGCCCAGACGTTGCCACCCTCGACGAACACCACCGTGGCCAGGCCCCACTTCTGCAGGACCGGCAGCGGCAGCCGCCACTCGGCGTTCGTCAGCAGCAGGTAGTTGCCGCCCCGGGCGGGGTTGTCCGGCAGCAGGACGTCCGAGGTGTAGTTGAGATAGTCCAGCTCGTCCTGGTCGGTGACCTGCGGCCCGAGCGAGTTGTTGGCGTAGCCGCGCACGGTCGAAGCACCGCCGGCAAAGAAACGGTCATCGTAGGGCACGCCGTCGGGCCCCTGGTCCACCGAGGCGCCATAGGTTCGCGTGCCCCCGGCCTTGACGCGCACCGCCAGCGTCCCGACCGGCAGTTGGAAGTAGTCGTGCCACGCCGCAGTCCACTTCAGGAAGTGGTAGTCGCCACCCAGCAGACCGCCCGCCAGCTGCGCCGTCAGAATCGCATAGGTCCCGCTGGTCGGTTGGAACAGGTCGTTGCGGTGATCCAGGTACATTGCCCAGTTGAGTGAACGCACGCGGCTGATCGACGGATTGACCTCGTTGAACCGTTCCTGCCAATCCTCCGGCGCCTGCGGGTGGATCTCCGGCTCGGTCACCTTGTAGCCGAACGAGACGTTGTTGGTGACGGAGCGGCTGCTGCGCCAGAACGTGCCCACGTTGGCACCCCAGCCGAACATGTTCAGGCCCGATTCGCCGCGGGTCTCGCGCGAAAGGAACAACGTGGTGTCCAGGCTGTAGCGGCCGTCGCGCAGCCGCGGGTTCACGTACGCCACCTCGCCCCTGTAGTTGATCTGGCCCTGGTCGAAGCTGATGGGGCTGCCCACGACATCCTCGACGTTCCACGAGCCGCGACCGCGCACCTGCACCCGCCGTCCGGTGCCCCACAGGTTGTTGTGGCCCCAGGCAGCCAGCAGGCGCACGCGCTCCAGGCTGCCGACACCGATGCCCAGCTCGTAGTAGGCGGGCCGCCGCTCGACGACGTGTACGGTGAGGTCGGCGGTGCCGGCAATCGTATCCACGTTGACGGCGCTGATGTTGACGTCGCGATAGAGGCTGGTCCCCAGCAGATTGCGGCGCGTGTCTTCCACGCGGCCCCAGCGCAGCGGGTCGCCCGGCGCCACCTCCAGTTCGCGCCGGACCAGCCGGTCGATGGTCAGGTCGTTGCCCGACAGCTCGAGGGAACCGATGCGGTAGGACCGGCCGGTCACGACGCGGTAACTGAGGTCCGCCGCATAGCCGGCATCGCCCTCCAGTTCGACCCGGTCCATCTGCGGGTACACGGCCGCGTCCAGGAACGTCTCGTCCCGCAGCAACTCGCGGAGCGAATAGATGTCCCCTCCCAACGCGTTCAGATCGGCGGGCGCCGGGCTGCCTTCGCGCAGGGCAACAGCCCCGCGCAACCGCCCCTCGGAGACGGGCTCGTGGCCGACGAACGTCAGCTTCCGGATATAGGTGCGGCGGCCTTCGTTCACCGCGAGGTGCAGGATGTCGCCACCGTCGCGGTCGATCGTGATCGAATCGACCCGGGCACTGACGTCATGGAACCCCCGGTTGCGGTAGAAATTCCTCAGCAGCCGGACTTGGGTCTCCACCAGGTGCGGCTGGTACCGGGCCGTCCGCAGCGGGCGCAGCCAGCTGCCTTCCTGAAGGCGCATGATGCGCTTGAGCTCGGAGGACGGGAACGTGACATTGCCCGTCAGTTCAACGCGGGACAGGCGGTGGGACTCCAGCCCGAAGTCGAGTTCGTCGTCGGCCCGCGCGCCGGGCGCCACCGGCAGAAGGGGCAGCAGGAGGGCAAGGGCGACCAGACGCGGCGCGGCGCACGCGCGGAAGGGCGGAACGAACCGCCGCCGTCCGGTTGTCGTCATCGCGCCTGCTTTCAAGATCCCGCTCCGTCCGGCGCCCCGCCCGACTTGCCGTCACAAGCCGGCGGCCCGATGTTATCCCCGACCACGTTCAACGCGTGGTCATCAGTCCCGAGTTCCCATGCGGGCTGTGCCCGCGTCGTCGCCACCGGAGACGTCGTCATGCCGCAGCCGCCACGAGGCCCACGATCTCCCGGTCCGGACACCGCTGCGCCGTACGTCCGCGCGGTCGTCCGCGTCCGCCATCTCCGGTCCGCCGTGCCGCAGGCACTGCTGTTGCCGGCCGTCGTCCTGCTGGCTGCCGCCGGTTGCCGTGGCACCGACCGCGCCCTGAGCCCGCGCGACCTGAGCCGCGACGAGACCGCCTACGTGGAGCGCGTCCTGGTCCTCGAGCGCGTCCGCGCCGCCCTGCTGGTGGACGCCGGCCGCGGCATCGCCCTCGGCGATTCCCTGGCTGCCGCCTGGGGCGACAGCGCCCTGCCGCAGACGATCGCGTTGGCCCCTGCCGATCCCTCGCGCGCCGAACTGGTGCACGAGTTCCTCCTGCGCCTGCTGGCGGCCGAGCACGACTCGCTGCTGGCCCGTGACGGTCGGCGTCCCCTGGACGCACCCTGGCCGGTTCCAGCCGACAGCGTGAGCGGAGCCGGCTTCCCGTCCGCCTCGCCTGTGCAGGCGGGCGACTGATCCCCCGCCGGTTCCGCTGACCGTGTGCTTCCTAGTGCCCCGACATCTTCCAGACGTCCAGCACCACCACGAAGACCATGAACAGCAGCAGCACGATCAGGCCCACCTGCGTGGCGATCGCCTGCAGGCGCTCGGGCACCGGCCGCCCGCCTCGGGCCACCTCCAGCAGCAGGAACAGCACATGCCCGCCGTCGAGCACCGGAATGGGCAACAGGTTCAGCAGGAACAGGTTCACCGAGAAGAACGCCACGAATCCGATCAGGTACGCGAAACTCCAGTTGAGCATCTCGCCGGCGACGTTGGCGATGCGCAGCGGTCCGCCCACCGCGTCCAGGCCCAGCTTGCCGCGCCACAGGTCGTCGAAGACCGAGACCGTGGTGCGCACCGTATCGACGGTACGGACCCAGGCCAGGCCCAGGCCGTCGCCGAGCGGGACCTTCTCGTAACTGAGGAACTGCTCCAGGAAGATGCGGCCCTTGAATTGGCCGGGCGCCACCTCGTCCCTCTCGGGGGTGACCAGGCCGCTGAGTCGGCGACCGCCGCGTTCCCAGACGACCTCGGTCGGTTCCGCAGGGCGGTCGTTGATGACGGTCGCGATCCCCTCGAAGGTCGTCACCGGCCGACCATCGACGCTCAGGATGACGTCGCCCTTGCGCAGGCCCAGCCGGTGCGCCGGTCCACCCTTCTGCACCAGCCCGACGGTCGTGTTCCACGGTTGCAGCCCCGAGGCCCAGGCGCCGCGCGCGGGATCCACCTCCGGTCGCAGTTGCACGTCCTGCCGAACGCCGTCCCGTTCGAACGTCACCGTGACCGCCGGCGCGCCGTCTGCCGGCGTGCCGGGTTCGGGCAGGATCGCGTCCTCGACCGCGATCCAGTCCGACAAAGCTCGGCCGTCGACGGCCAGGATGCGGTCACCGACCGACAACCCGGCCGCTGCGGCCGCCGAACCGGCCTGGACCGAGCCCACCTGCGTGAACGGGATCTGGGGGCGCCCCACGCCCACCAGCAGCACGATGTAGAGCACATAGGCCAGCAGCAGATTCGCCAACGGCCCGGCGATGAAGACCAGGAGGCGTTGCCAGGCCGGCTTGCCGTGGAAATGCCGGTCCGGCGGGATGTGGTCATCCTGGCCGGCCGCCTCGGCGTTGCCCTCCAACGTTCCCAGCGGGTACTTCCGCTCCTGCCAGGTGCCGGTATCCTGGATCTCCTCCATGAGGCCTTCGCCAGCCATCTTCACGTAGCCGCCGAAGGGGATCGCCGAAATGGCGTACTCGGTCTCACCCCAGCGCTTGCGCAGCAGCTTGGGCCCGATGCCGATGGAGAAGGTCTTCACGTAGACGCCGAAGAGCTTGCAGGTCAGGAAATGACCCATCTCGTGGATGATCACGACCGAGCCCAAGGTCAGCAGGAAGGCGATGACGATGTTGGGGAGGTTGCTATCCAAGCGCACATCCTCAATGGCCGCCGGCGTCACGGGCGTCCACAAGGACGGCCGCCTCCGTGCGGGCCCGGGCATCGGCGTCCAGCGCCGCGGCCAGGTCCGGGACCGGTCCGCGGGGCAGGCGCGCCAGGGTGTCGGCGATGACGCCGGGAATATCGGCAAATCGCAGGCGACCGGCCAGCAGCGCGGCCACGGCGACCTCGTTGGCCGCGTTCAGGACCACTGGGGCCGTGCCTCCGGCCTGCCCCGCCTGGCGGGCCAGGTGCAGGCAGGGGAAGCGAGCGATATCGGGCGCCTCGAAGACCAGGGGGCCCGCGCGCAGCAAGTCTAGCCTGCCCCCGTCCAGCGGCCAATGGATTTCCCCGACAATCGCGTACTGCAGCGGCACGCGCATGTCCGGCGTCCCCAGCTGGGCCAGCAGGGCGCCGTCGACGAACTCGACCAGCGAATGGACGATGGAACCCGGGTGCACGACGACGTCGATCCTCTCGTATGGGAGGCCGAACAGGTGGTGGGCCTCGATGACCTCCAGTCCCTTGTTCATGAGCGTGGCCGAGTCCACCGTGATCTTGGGCCCCATGCGCCAGGTCGGATGGGCCAGGACCTGTTCGAGAGTCACGCGCCCCAGATCCGCGGCCGGCGTGGTCCGGAACGGGCCGCCCGAGGCCGTCAGGACCAGGCGGGCAACCTCGCCCGGGTCGCGTCCGGACAGGCACTGGGCGATGGCGGCGTGCTCCGAATCGACGGGCAGCAATTCGGCGCCGCCACGGGCCACGGCCGCGGCGACCAGTTGACCGCCCACCACAAGCGCTTCCTTGTTGGCCAGGGCAATGCGCAGACCCAGCTCGGCCGCAGCCAGTGTCGGGGCCAGGCCGGCCGCCCCCACCAGACCGTTCACCACGCAAGAGGGCGCCCGGGCCTCCGTCACCGCCTCCACCAGGCCGGCGGGGCCGGCCGCCAGCAGGCGAGGGCCCCAACCGGGAAGGCGGGCGGCCCGCTCGCGCGCGTTCTCGTCGCAGATCGCCACCAGCGGCGGCGGAGCCCACGGCTGCGCGGCCGCCAGTTCCGCCAGCACCGCCGCCAGTTCCTCGACCCGACCGTGACAGCTGACGGCCGCCAGTTCAAGCCGTTCCGGGTGGCGACGCACGAGATCGATCGTCTGGCGCCCGATAGAACCCGTGGCCCCCAGCAACACCAGCCGCAGGGGACTGGACAGCGTCAGGCGCGGCCGCCGGAACGGATAGAGGGCTGCCGCGGGCGTCGTTTGCGGTTCGTCGTCCATGATGGCACCTCCCCGCGAGCCCGCGGCTCAGAAGATGAACAACCGGAAGTAGTAGTAGACCACCGGCGCGGTGAACAGCAGCGAATCGAAGCGGTCCAGGATGCCGCCGTGGCCAGGCAACAGCGGTGCCGTGTCCTTGATCCCCACGTCGCGCTTGATCAGCGATTCCACGAGATCGCCCAACTGCGCTGCAATGCCAGCCACCACGCCCAGGACTGTGCCGGCCAGCGGCGTGACGAACGGCACCAGTTCCCGGGTGCACAGCCAGCCCGCCACACCTGCAGCGACCAGGCCGCCGACGGCCCCTTCGACGGTCTTCTTCGGGCTGATGCGTGAAGCCAGCGGCCGGCGCCCGATGGCGACGCCACAGAGGTAGGCGCCCGTGTCCGTCGCCCAGACAAGTGCCGCCAACAGGAACACCAGGCGCGCCCCCATCTGCTCGTCCTGGCCCAGGGCTGCCGGCAGCTCGCGCAGGAGGACCAGGTGACTGGCCAACCAGCCAAGATAGAGGATGCCGAAAACGGTGACGGCGATATGGGCCAGCGACTGTGCCATCTCGCGCCGGAACAGTTCGCGCACCATGATCGCCAGCAGGCTGCCTGTCAGAATCACCGGCACGGCCACGCCCTGCCGCCAGGCATACCAGGTCAGCGCTAGGCTGCAGAAGTACGCGAGCACCGAGAACGGCTGATACCCCTTGGCACGCAGCAACTGCAGCAACTCGCGCAGCCCGAGCACGACGATCAGGTCGATCAGCAGCAGGAAGAACAGGCCGCCGCGCAGGGTGATCAGGTACAGGCACGGCACACCGGCGGCGATCACGGCCACTCGCGGCAGCAGGCCCGCGTTCAGGAACCGGCGCACCGCGGGCGGCCGCGGAGCCTCGGTCACGGCCGGACTTTCAGCAACCGGCGCCAGCGTTCGGGATCGAGCACGGCCGCGACCTCGGCCGGTCGGTCGATCGGCTGCTGGCCGGGCAACGCGCCGAACCGGCGCTCGCGGCCCTGGTATTCGGCGACCGCAAGGGCCAGGTCGCGTCCCGTGAAGTCAGGCCATAGCACCGGACTGATCAGCAGTTCGGCGTAGGCGCACTGCCAGAGCAGGAAGTTGCTCAGGCGCGCCTCGCCGCTGGTGCGGATGACCAGGTCGGGATCCGGGAGTCCGGCCGTGTAGAGGCCCTGTTCGAAGTCCGCCTCGGTCACCGCGGCGGGATCCAGTTCGCCGGTCGCCACACGCAGGGCCAGCCGATGGGCCGCACGCAGGATCTCCTGCCGTCCACCGTAGGCCAGTGCCAGGTTCAGCACCAGTCCCGTGTTGGCGCCCAGCGCCGACACCGCGTCCTGCAGCGCGACCTGCGCGCGCTCGGGCAGGCGCTCGATCTCGCCGCTGGTCACCAGACGGACGTTGCGACGCTGCAGTTCGTCGCGCTCGGCCCCGATCGTCTCCTGCAGGAAGTGCCAGAGCGCCTTCACCTCGGCCTCGGGCCGGTTGAAGTTCTCCTGGCTGAACGTGTAGAGCGTCAGGGCCTCGATGCCCAGGTGGCCGCAGGCGTCCAGGCAGCGCCGCACGGCGTGACGGCCGGCGCGGTGACCGGCCACGCGCGGCAGGCAGCGCCGCCGCGCCCAGCGACCGTTCCCGTCCATGATCACTGCCACGTGACGCGGCACGCACCCGCGCGCGCGCACCGCCTCGAGCAGCGCGTCGTCGCCGAGGCGCGAGAGCGCCTCGATGCCTGCGGGTCCGGACACCGGCTACAGCTCCGTGATTTCCTTCTGCTTCGCCTCGGTCACCGCGTCCACCATGGCGCAGTACTTGTCGGTCAGCTTCTGGATCTCGTCGCGGTCCTTGTGCGACTCGTCCTCGGTGACCTCGCCATCCTTCAGCTCGCGCTTGAGCTCGTCGTTGGCTTCCTGGCGCGCCCGGCGCACGGCAATCTTCCCGTCCTCGCCGCAGTCCCGGGCCTGCTTGGCCAGTTCCTTGCGGCGGTCGCCGGTCAGTTCGGGCACCTGCAGGCGGATCATCATGCCGTCGTTCGAGGGGTTCAGGCCCAGGTTGGCGGCCTGGATCGCCCGTTCGATGGCGTTGATGGCGGCGCGGTCGAAGGGCTTGACCGCCAGCAGGCGGGGCTCCGGCGCGGCAATGGTCGCCAACTGGTTCAGCGGCGTCATGGCACCGTAGTATTCCACCTTCACGCCGTCGAGAAGGGCCGGCGACGCCTTGCCCGTGCGGATGCGCTGCAGGCGCTGCTTCACGCCGTCGATCGCTTCTTCCATCGCCAGTTCCGCCGTTTGCTTCACTTCAGCGCTCATGTCTGCGACTCCTTGCGGATCCAGGTTCCCTTCTGGCGACCCTCGATCACCGCCACCAGGCTGGCGGGGTCGGTGATGTCGAACACGAACATGGGCAGGCCCTGCTCGGCGCAGAGCGTGACCGCCGTCAGGTCCATGACCTGCAGGCGGCGCGCCACCACCTCGTCGTACGTCAGGTTCTCGAAGCGACGGGCGTCGGCGTGCTTGTGCGGGTCCTTGTCGTACACGCCGTCCACCTGCGTGCCCTTCAGCAGCGCGTCGGCACTGATCTCCAGGGCCCGCAGGGCCGCGGCCGAGTCGGTCGTGAAGTAGGGGTTGCCGGTGCCCCCGGCGAAGATCAGCACCTGGCCGCGCTGGAGCAGGCTGATGGCCTCGTCGCGCGCGAACGAGCGCGTCAGCGGACGCACCTCGCGCGGACTGAGGATCTGGCTCTGCAGTCCTTCACCGCGCAGGTAGTCGCGGAGGATGGCAGCGTTCATAATCGTGGCCAGCATGCCCACGTTGTCGGCCGTCACGCGATCGACGATCTCGAGGTTGGCCGAACGGGCACGGAACAGGTTGCCCGCCCCCACCACGATGCCGACCTGCACGTCCATCTGGGCGACCTGCGCGATGGCCTGTGACAGCGCCGAGAGCTGGGTGTGGCTGTACTGCTCGCCGTCACCCATCAGGGCCTCGCCGCTCAGCTTCAGGAGGATCCTTGTGAACTTCACCGGTCGGCACCTTTCCGGCAGGGAGGGCGCGGCCGCGCCGCGGCGCCGGCGGCCCCCGCCGCCACGCAAAAAAAGAAGCCCGGGCGACGGGGCCCGGGCTCCAGGGGCGACGGGCTAACCGCCGATCTCGAAGCGCGCGAAGCGCTTGATCTGCATGTTCTCGCCGAGCGCGCCGATGACCGACTTGAGGTAGTCCTCGACGGTCATGTCCGGGTCCTTGACGTACTTCTGTTCCAGAAGGACCACGTCACTGTAGTACTTGTCCACCTTGCCGACAACAATCTTCTCGATCATCGCCTCGGGCTTGCCCTGCTCGCGCATCTGGGCGGCGTAGATCTCCTTCTCCTTCTCCACCAGCGAGCCGTCGACCTCGTCGCGGGTGACGGCCAGGGGCCGGGCCGCGGCGATGTGCATGGCCACGTTGTGGACGAATTCCTGGAAGGTGTCGGTGCGGGCCACGAAGTCGGTCTCGCAGGCGACCTCGACCAGCACGCCCACCTTGCCGCCCATGTGGATATAGCTGCCCACGATGCCCTGGCTGGTGGCGCGGCCTTCCTTCTTGGCGGCCGAGGCGATGCCCTTCTTCCGCAGGTACTCGACGGCCTTGTCCATGTCGCCGTCGCACTCGGCGAGCGCCTTCTTGCAGTCCATCATGCCGCAGTTGGTGGCCTCGCGCAGTTCCTTGACGAGTTTGGCGCTGATTTCCATGAGTCCTCCAGGTGGGCCGCCGGGGCGCATCTGCGCCGCCGGGGCCGTGCGGGCCGCGCGGGCGGCCGTGGTATCGTCACGCCCCCCGGCCGCCGGTCGGCCGGGGGGCGATCCGGTTCCGTCAGTTGGCGCCGGCCGGGGCCTCGTCGCCGGCGGCGGCGGGGCGGGCGGGCGCGTCGATGCGCAGGGCTTCGGCGTCCAGCGAGGCGCTGGCCACGTTGTCCTTGGCGGCGGCGGCCATGGTCACGCCGCGGTCGCGGCCCTCGGCGCCGGTGCGGCGCCCTTCCTCGATCGACTCGGCGACGGTCCGCGTGAACAGCATGATCGAGCGGATGGCGTCGTCGTTGCCCGGGATCGGGTAGCGCACGAGCGTCGGGTCGCAGTTGGTGTCGACGATGCCGATGACCGGGATGCCGAGCTTGTTGGCCTCGCGCACCGCGGTCTCCTCCTCGGCAGTGTCGACCACGAAGACGGCGTCCGGCAGCTTCTTCATCTTGCGGATGCCGCCGAGGTTCGTGTTCAGCTTCTCGTACTGCCGGCTGAACTCGAGCTGTTCCTTCTTCGAGAAGTTCTCCATGCGGCCGTCGCGCATCATGGCCTCGATCTCGTCGAGCTTCTGCACGCTCTTGTAGATCGTCTGCCAGTTGGTCAGCATGCCGCCGAGCCAGCGCTCGGTCACGTACGGCATGTCCACGCGGTCGGCCATCTCCTTGATGGCGATCTTGGCCTGCTTCTTCGTGCCGACGAACAGCACGGTGCCGCCCTTGGCGCCGACCAGGCGCAGGAAGTCCTGGGCCTGGTTGAGTGCCCTCAGCGTGCGCTGCAGGTCGATGATGTAGATGCCGCCCCGCGCAATGAAGATGTAGGGCTTCATCTTGGGGTTCCACTTGCGGGTCTGGTGCCCGAAGTGGACGCCCGCCTCGAGCAGGTCCCTCAATCCGACGTTGGCCATGATCGCCTCCCGGCAGGTCAGGTTATTCCTCCCCGGCTTTCAACGGAACGGGGCAAGCACCGCGGGTGTTGAACCCGGGATGCCACCGGCCCCGTTCCTCCGGCCGGGTGTGTGATGCGATCCGGCGGTCCGCTGGCAGCGGCCGCCGGATCGTCGATTCCAGCACCGGCACACGGTCCCGGCCCCGGGGGCCGGCAAACCGCGGCTAGCGCTTGGAGAACTGGAAGCGCTTGCGGGCGCCCGGACGGCCGTACTTCTTGCGCTCGACCATGCGGGAGTCGCGCGTCAGGTAGCCGCCGCGGCGCATCGGCACGCGGTAGTCCTCGCTGGCCACGACCAGGGCCCGCGCCAGGCCATGGCGCAGCGCGCCGGCCTGTCCGCTGATGCCGCCGCCCTTGACGGTGCACCAGACGTCGAAATCGCCCTGGATGCCGAGGGTCACCAGCGGACGCAGCGCCTGTTCGCGCACCGCTTCGCCGAAGTACTCCTCGACGGCGCGGTCATTGACCCGCACCTTGCCGGTGCCCTGCGTCAGCCACACCCGGGCCACGGCGGTCTTGCGGCGGCCGGTGGCGTAATACCTTTCTTCCAACGTGCGCTCCTTAGTGATGACGGTGCGGCCGCCCTCGGCGGCCACGGTTGTCGCCGATGCGGAACTACGGATTCACCGGCTTCGGCTGCTGTGCCACGTGCGGGTGCTCGGCGCCCGCATACACGCGCAGATTCGTCAGCTGCGCACGGCCCAGCTTGGTCTTGGGCAGCATGCCCTTGACCGCGCGCAGGATGATCTCCTCGGGACGGCCCGCGGCCACCAGCTTGCTGACCGGCGTGAAACGCTGGCCGCTGGTGTAGCCGGTGTGGTGCACGTACGTCTTCTTCTCCGCCTTCAGCCCGGTCAGCTTGACCTGGGAGGCGTTCAGGACGATGACGTTGTCCCCCATGTCCAGGCTGGGCGTGAACGTGGGCTTGTGCTTGCCGCGGAGGTAGGTCGCGACCTGGGTCGCCAGACGGCCGACGGGCACATCCTTGGCGTCGATCACGAGCCAGTCCTTGGCGATCTCGCCCTGCTTCATCACGTAGGTCTTCACGAGGCTCACTCCCTCAACTGGTCCATGGCGGGGACGCCGCGCACCGGTGCACGTGCGGGTTCCGTCCCCGGGAACACCCGCCGCGCACGCAGGAACGCTCTCGCGTCTGCGGTGCCGGCGGAACGCGTAACTTGTTGCCTTACAAACAGAAAGGTGTTTAGCCGATGCCGGCCGGGCACCCTCTGGACCGAGAAACGACGGCAGATCCGGTCGTTGCAGGTCGGCTAACTTAGCATCCGGCAAGGAGTCTGTCAAGACCGCGCGACCCGCCAGGGGCGACTCGCCCGTCGCCAGGTCAACCGGGTCCGAAGGTCGCCAGCGAGGCGGAGAACGGAGGGCGCAGCACGCCGCGCTCGGTGATGAACGCCGTCACGAGCTCGGCGGGCGTCACGTCGAAGGCCGGGTTCCAGGCGCCCACGCCCGCCGGAGCGGTGTGTACACCACCGAAGCCGAGCACCTCCTCGGCATCCCGCAATTCGATGGCGATGCCCCCACCATCAGGCGTGGCAAGATCGAAGGTCGAGGCCGGCGCCGCGACGTAGAACGGTACACCATGCCGGTCGGCCAGGACCGCCAGCGGGTAGGTGCCGACCTTGTTGGCCGTGTCCCCGTTGGCAGCGATGCGGTCGGCGCCGGTGATGACCATGTCGATGGCGCCAGATTGCAGCAGCGAGCCGGCGGCCCCCTCGCACAGGACGGTCACCTCGAGGCCCCGCTCGGCCAGCTCCCACGCGGTCAGGCGCGCGCCCTGCAGGAGCGGCCGCGTCTCGTCCGCGAACACGCGCAGGGTCTTGCCCGTCTGCTGTGCGGCGTAGAGCACACCCAGGGCGGTCCCGTAGCCACCGGTGGCCAGCCCCCCGGCGTTGCAGTGGGTCAACACCGTGGCGCAATCCGGCAGCAACGCCGCCCCTGCCGCGCCCAGGCGTCGGCACATGTCGATGTCCTCTTCGTGGATACCCCGCGCCTCGGCCAGCAGGCCCGCCGCCAGATCGGTCGGACCGACGCCGGCGGCCACCATGGTGTCGGCCCGCGCGGCGACCCGTCTCAACGCCCAGAACAGGTTCACGGCGGTGGGTCGCGTAGACGCCAGCAGCCTGCGCGCGGCGCCGACCGCCGCCAGTGTGGCGTCGGCGGTCAGACCCGCGGTCGCGGCCCGATGGGCCGCCAGGGCCAAGCCGTACGCCGCCGCGACCCCGATCGCGGGGGCTCCGCGCACGGCCAGGCGCACGATCGCATCGCACAGCGCCGGCACGTCGGCGCAGGTCAGGAACACGATCCGATCCGGCAACCGCGTCTGGTCCAGCACCACGACACGGCCGGCATCCCAGGCGACGACCGGGAACGGGAACGGCAGCCGGCTCACGGCGTCTCCTTGCGGTCGCCCGCCAGCGCCTGCCCGAGCAGCAGCCCGAGGCGCGCCAACGGCAGTCCCATGACGTTGAAATAGCAGCCTTCGACGCGGCGCACCATGAGCGCGCCGTAGCCCTGGATGCCGTAGGCCCCGGCCTTGTCCAGGGGTTCGCCGGTAGCGATGTAGCGCGCGATCGCGCCGGCGCCCAGCGGCAGGAACTCGACGGCCGTGGACTCGGCCGCGCACAGGTCGAGGACGAGATCAACGCCGCCACCCTCGGAGGTGTTCCGCGTCGTGGACCGGCAAAGCGCGATCGCCGTGATCACCGTGTGCCGGCGCCCGGACAGACGCGCCAGCAACCGCGCGGCGTCGGCCTCGTCCTGGGGCTTTTCCAGGATGTCCCCGTCCACGACCACGATGGTGTCGGCCCCGAGCACCAGCCGCCCCGGCAGATGGACGGCGACGTCGGCGGCCTTCGCGCGCGCCAGCGCGCGCGCGTAATCGCCCGGCAGGACGCCGGTCGCGGCCAGGCGCGCGGCGAGTCCCGCTTCGACGTCGCCCGGAGGGCATACCTCGAACGTCAGTCCGGCCAGTCGCAGCAACTCGGCCCGGCGCGGCGACTGCGAAGCCAGGACCAGATGCTCGCCGGACGGCCAGTCCACGAACGGGCTGCCATGCGAAGGCTGGTTCACGGGTCCGTCCCCGGCGCCGGTGGCGCCTCGCGGTCGAGCACCAGCGTGACCGGGCCGTCATTCACCAGTTCCACCTTCATCATGGCCCCGAACTCGCCTTCTGCCACCTGGGACCATTGCCGCCTCAGTAGGCCGCCGAAGCGGTCATAGAGATCCTCGGCCAGATCCGGGGCGGCCGAGCCCATGAAGCTGGGGCGATGACCCTTGCGGCAGTCGCCGTAGAGCGTGAACTGGCTGACCAGCAGGATGCCGCCCCCGACCTCGGTCAGCGACCGGTTCAGCCGGCCCTCGTCGTCCGCGAAGATGCGCAGCGCGGGCAGCTTGCGGGCCATCCACTCCAGTTCGGCGTCGGTGTCGCCGGCCGCGAAGGCCGCCAGCACGACCAAGCCGCGATCGATGGCTCCCGTCACCTTGCCGTCGACGGTCACGCTGGCGGGCCCGCTTCTCTGGATCACGCAGCGCATGCCACCCCCCCGCGCTCAGGCATGCCCGCCGCCACCCAGCTGGTAGCGCTCGACGCCCTGCACGCCGGGCACCTTCAGCACCGACTTGAGGATCTTCTCGAGGTTGTTGAGGTTGCGCACCTCGATCACCAGCGTCACGCGCGCCAGATCGTCCTCGGACGAGAACTCGCCGCTGGCGATGTTCGTGCTGGTCAGGCTCAACACGTTGCTGATGTCCTTCAGCAGGTTGTTGCGGTCGTGCGCACTGATGATCAGCTTCACCATGAAGGTCTGGTCCGGTGCCGTGTCCCAGACCACGTCGATGAGCCGGTCCTGGCCCAGGTTCGGATCGCCCAGGTTCGAGCAGCCGGCGCGGTGGACCGAGACGCCGCGCCCGCGCGTGATGACGCCGACGATGCTGTCGCCGGGAATGGGCTGGCAGCAGCGCGCGTAGCTGACCATCAGGTTGTCGACGCCGGCCACGCGCACGCCGGTCGACGAGCGCCGTCGCAACGTGTCGACCAGGTCGCGTCCCTTGTGCAGGACCTTCTCGGCGGCCGATTCCTGCCGCGGCGTCACGCGGGCGGAGACCTTGCCGGGCGTGACTTCTCCGTTGCCGACGGCCGCCAGCAGCTTGTCCAGCTCCGGATAGCCCATCTGCTGGGCGCAATCGACCAGGTCGTCGACCTTCAGGTTCAGCTTGGCCCGCCGCAGCTCGCGCTCGAGGATCTCGCGGCCCAGGCGCACGCTCTCGTCGTACTGCGTGCTCTTGAGCCAGCGCCGCAGGTGGTGCTTGGCGCGGCTGGTCTTGACCACCTCGAGCCAGCTGGCGCTCGGCGCCGGGTTCCGGCTGGTCAGGATCTCGACCGTGTCGCCGTTCTGCAGCTCGTGCCGCAGCGTGACGATGCGCCCATTGACCTTGGCGCCGACACAGCGGAAGCCCACTTCGGAGTGGATCCGGAACGCGAAGTCCAGGGGATTGGCGCCACGCGGCAATTGGAAGACGTCGCCGCCGGGGCTCAGCACGAAGACCTCGTCACGGAAGAAATCGACCTTCACGTTCTCCATGAACTCGCGCGGGTCGTCGACGTCCTCTTCCCATTCCATCAGCTGGCGCAGCCACTTGACCATGTCGGCCAGGTCCGCACGGTCGGCGCCACCGCCCTCCTTGTAGCGCCAGTGGGCGGCGATACCCAGCTCACAGCGCTCGTGCATCTCCTCGGTGCGGATCTGCACCTCGATGTACTTGCCGCCCGGCACGCGCACCGTCGAGTGGATGCTCTGGTAGCCGTTCGGCTTCGGTGTGGCGATGTAGTCCTTGATGCGGTCGGCCAGCGGCGGGTACGTGCTGTGCAGCACGCCCAGCGCATGGTAGCAGTCGGCCTTGGTGCCCACGACCACCCGCAGCGCCAGCTGGTCGAACACGCGATCCAGGCCGATGTCCTGCGCCTTCATCTTGCGGTAGATGGAGTAGAAGTGCTTGGCGCGCCCGGAGATCTGGCAGTCGATGCCGGCATCCTGAAGCTGGGTGCGCAGCGGCTCGACCATCTTCTCGATCAGCCGCTCCCGCTCGGCCCGCGTCTGGTGGATCCCGGATTCCACCTCGAAGTACCGTTCCGGCTGCAGCACCTTGAAGGCGAGGTCCTCCAGTTCCCACTTGATCTTGGCGATGCCGAAGCGGTTGGCCAACGGCGCGTACACATCCATCGTCTCCTGCGCGATGTCCAGTTGCCGATCGGCAGGCAGGAACGAAATGGTCCGCATGTTGTGCAGGCGGTCGGCCAGCTTGATCAGCACCGTGCGCGGATCCTGGGCGATGGCGAGCACCAGCTTCCGGTAGGTCTCGGCCTTGCGCGCCTCCGGGGCGACCGCGCGGATGCCGCTGATCTTGGTGACGCCGTCCACCATGAGGGCGACGTCCTTGCCGAAGCGCTGCCGGATGTCATCCAACTCGTAGTCGGTATCCTCCACCACATCGTGCACCATGGCGGCGATCAACGTGTCCACGTCCAGGCGAAGGTCGGCCAGGATGCTCGCCACCGTCAGGGCGTGCACGAAGTAGGGCTGCCCACTGCGCCGGAGCTGGCCCTCGTGCGCGGACATCGCGAAGCGGAACCCGAACCAGAGCTTCTCTTCGTCGGCCTGGGGATTGTACGCGCGCACGCGCGCCCACATGTCCTCCATCATGGCCTGGAAGTCGACGGCCTTGGGGTCGGAGGGGCTGCTCATGTCGCCGCCGTCGGCCGGATATCGATCAGCAGCTGCTGCACGGGGTCATAGGCGCCTCCACGCGGGCGGAACGTGCTGCGGGTCAACTGGAAGAGGATGTCCCACTCACGGTCCTGCCAGTCGCCGGCGCCACCGCCCGGGCCCGGGGCGCCGGTGCCACTGGCGGCGCCGTCGCGGCGCCGCCATGCCTCGCCGCAGCCGAAGGCCAGGAACTCGCGTGCCAGGGCCGGTTCGCCGTTGCCGTTGGCCTGGGCCGGGCCGCGGAACCGGAACCGCAGATGCAGGCCGCCACTGAGCGAGGCCGGCAGCGCGTGCAGGCGTAGACCGCGGCAGCGGAAGACCGGCTTGCGGTTGCCCGAACCGAACGGCTCGAGGTTCTCCAGGTCCTGCACCAGCACCGCGACGTCGCGTTGGCTCAGGTGCGCCAGGTCGAGGTCGAGGTCGTAGGTCTCGGGCACCGGGCCGGCCTGAGGCTCCTCCCGCAGCGCCGCCAGGAACGCCTCCCGGAAGGCGTCGACGTTGCGCGCCCGCAGCGTCATCCCCGCGGCCTGGGCGTGGCCCCCGTGCCGCACCAGGAGATGCGCGCAGCGGTCCAGGACCGTCTTGACGTCGATGTTGGGCACGCTCCGCGCCGAGCCGCGCGCCTCGTCGCCCTCGATCGAGATGAGCACGACCGGCAGTTGGTACTGCTCGACCAGGCGCGCGGCACCGATGCCGATGATGCCCTTGTGCCATTCCGAAGACGCGAGCACCAGGCCCGGGTCGCCGCGCTGCACGTACGGCAGTGCCGCGGCGATGGCCTCGTCCTTCAGGCGCGCGTCCTGCTCCTTGCGGCGGCTGTTGGTCCGGTCGGCCTCCTCGGCCAGGGAGCGCGCCAGCTTGGGGTCCCGCGTCAGCAGCAGTTCGAGCGCGGACATCACGCGCCCGATGCGGCCGCAGGCGTTGATGCGCGGCGCCAGCTGATAGGCGAAATCCCCGGTCGTCACCGGGAAGCCCCGGTCGAGCCCGGCGACCGATAGCAGCGCCGCCAGCCCCGGCCGGATCGAGGCGCGGTCGTTGAAGCGCTCAAGACCCTTCTTGACGAGGATCCGGTTCTCGCCGACCAGCGCCATCTGGTCGGCGACCAGTCCCATCGCCACCAGGTCGAGCACCGAGTACAGGAAATCGTCGGGCAGGCAATCGGGGTCCCGCTGCCGCAGCGCCTGGGCCAGCTTGAAGGCGACGGCCACGCCGCAGAGGTCGCTGTTGGGGTAGGTGGTTCCGTCCCGCCGCGGGTTGACCAGGGCCGTGGCCCGCGGCCGTTCCTCGAAAATGTGATGGTCCAGGACCACGACGTCCATGCCCAGGTCACGGGCCAACGCGATCTCCACCGTGGCCGCCGACCCGGTGTCGACGGTCAGCAGCAGCGTGACGCCGCGATCGGCCCATTCGCGCACCATGCGGCCGGCCACCCCGTAGCCGTCGGTGGCCCGGTCGGGAATGAAGGCAGGTTCGCAGCGGACACGCGAACCCTCGACCGTCAGTTCGCAAAGCGTCTCGTAGAGCAGCGCGCTGCCGGTGATGCCGTCGACGTCGAAATCGCCATGCACGGCGACGCGTTCGCCGTCACGGGCGGCCTGGCGCACGCGCTCGACCGCGGCGTCCATCTCGGCCAGTTCGAACGGGTCATGGAGTTGGTCCAGGGAGGGATAGAAGAAGCCCTCGAGGGCCGTGCCACCGGTTACCCCGCGGGCGGCGAGCACGCGCAGCAGGCAATCGGAGACCGGTACGTCGAGAGGCACCTTGCGCCGCATCTCCGCCAGCACGGCCTCTTCGACGGGCACACCCCGGCGCCACGGACGGCCAGTGAACACGCCGACCGGCAGCGCCGAATGCTGGGAATCAACCCGCGGGTCGCCCACGCCTGCTCGCTTCCTGTGCGGCCGCCGGGCGGCAGCCGACCCTGGCCCGCGGAGCGCCGCGGGACCGTTGCGTTCAGACGTGAGAAGCCGGTCGTAAGCCGAGTTCTGTTACCGCCGGTCCCTTGCGGAACCCGCGGCGGCGGTCATGTATCTAGGATCGCCGTTACCGACGACCTCCAGCGACCTACCCGGGAGTGCCAACGAGGCGGGCAGCCTCATCCTCCCCTATTTGGTCTTGCTCCAGGTGGGGTTTGCCGTGCCACCCCCGTCGCCGGGAGTGCGGTGAGCTCTTACCTCGCCGTTTCACCCTTACCGCGGCTTGCGCCGAGGCGGTTTGTTTTCTGTGGCACTTTCCGTGGGATCACTCCCCCTGGCCGTTAGCCAGCACCCTGCCCTGCGGAGCTCGGACTTTCCTCGGACCTCCCGTATCACAGGATTCGGGAGGCACGCGACTGCCTCCCCGGCTTCTCACGTGTAACAGGATAATGCGCCAATGCGGAGTTGTCACCGGGGTTTTCGGGCAGGCGGCGGATCAGGCGTCCAGCGCGCGGTTGGCCAGGGCGTCGGCGTGGGCATTCTGTTCCCGGCGCACATGGGTGACCTCGAATTCGGCCAGACCACGGCTCATGAACACCACCTGCTGGTAGAGCGGTCTCAGTTCAGGGCTCTTGACGCGGTAGGCCCCCAGCAACTGCCGCACGATCAGTTCGCTGTCCAGCTTCAGATGGACCCGGCGGATGCCCCAGTGCTGGCAGAATTCCAGGGCGGTCACCACGGCCCGGTACTCGGCCACGTTGTTCGTGGCCCTGCCGATGATCTCGGAGTGCTCGGCCAGGTCCTCCCCGCCCTTGCGGCGGAAAAGGACGCCGATCGCGGCCGGGCCGGGGTTGCCGCGGCTCGCGCCGTCGGTGAAGATCTCCAGGACGCTCCGGCCCCGCGGCGGCAGTGGGCTGCGCAACAGCGACGACGCCGGCGCCAGCACCGGGAAGCGGTCGGCCGCGCCGGCGCCGGAGGCCGGGGCCGGCGACTCGCCTTCGTCGGGCTCTTCCTGCCACGCCGAAGACGGCAATGCGACCGGGCCGACGGCCCGCACCTCGACGGTCGCCGGCTCGTCCGGCTCGTGTTCGGCCTGGAGTTCACGGCGCCAGATCGCCAATCGCCGCCGCAATTCGCGCACCGATAGGCCGCACTCGCGGGCCAGGGTGCGCAGGTCGCCGCTTCGCTCGAGCGCGCGCAGCAGGTCGGTCAGGGTTTGCGGATCGTTGCCGCTCATGCGGGCCCATCCCTGTCAGGTCTGAACTAGGCGCAGACCACGCGCGATCAGGTCTCGATGACGACGCGCCCGCAGCCGCCGCAGCGGATCACCGCGCGCCGGCCCCGGAGTTCCCCGGCACTGGCGGCGGGCAGTTGCGCGAAGCAGCCGCCGCAAGCGCCGCCCTTCAGCACGACCACCGACTGCAGGCCGCGCTCCTGCAGCCGCCGCAGGTGCCGGCCGAGGTCCGCCGGCAGGAGCGAGACCAGGCGCGCCAACTCCTCCTGGCCGGCGGCGATGGTCGCCGCGCCGCGGTCGGCCGCCCGCTCCAGTGCTTCCAGTTCGGTCCGGGAGCGCGCCGCCTGACGGTCCACGTCGGCGACCGCTTCACCGACGCCCGCCTCCGCAACCTCGAGCGCACCGAGCAGGCCCAACGCCTCAGCCTCGAGCGCCTCACGACGGCGCGCCAGCGAGGCAGCCTCGAGCCGAACCGCCGCCGCCTGACGGACGTCCGCCACCTGCGCCAGCCTTCGCTCGTGCTCGGCCAGCTTCGTCTCGACGTCCCTCAACTCGCGGTCGAGCCTTCGCAGGGCCGCGTTCGCCTCGGCGACCGCTTGACTGGCTACCTGCGCGTCGACTGCCAGTTCCCGCCCCAACGCGCCGAGATGGTCGTCGCGGCGGGCATGGCGTTCACGCGCATCGCGGGCTGCGGCCAAGCGCTCCTCGAGCGAGGCCACCTCCGCCAGCGTCGCGTACACCACCTTCAGGTCCATGCCGCCTCCGCGCTCTGCCCCCGACATCATACACCGCCGGGCAGCGCCGGGCACGAAAAAAGGCGCCGCGGCACCTTCTCTCTCCACTCTGCAATGTGCTTGTCCCCAAGGTGTTACGGATGGTGGGCGATGCAGGACTTGAACCTGCGACCTCTCGCGTGTGAGGCGAGCGCTCTAGCCAGCTGAGCTAATCGCCCATCCGTATTCCAACCTGGGTCCGCGCCATGCGCGGGAGCCTGGTGGGCCCACCTGGAGTCGAACCAGGGACCGGCCGGTTATGAGCCGGCTGCTCTAACCAGTTGAGCTATAGGCCCACGACCGGGACGGGCAAGATAGGCGATGGGCCGGGTACGGTCAACCCGAAAACGGGTCGGCGGGTACGCCTGCCCTACACCATCTCGCCGTAGCCCTTGAGCTTGCGGCTGCGGCTCGGATGCCGCAGCTTGCGCAGCGCCTTGGCTTCGATCTGCCGCACGCGCTCGCGGGTCACCTTGAAGATGGTACCCACCTCCTCGAGCGTGCGCGGCGTGCCGTCCCCCAGCCCGAATCGCAGGCGGATGACCTTCTCCTCCCGGCGGGTCAGTGTGCTGAGCACGCGCTGGAGCTGGTCCTTCAGCATGCTCTGGGCCGCTTGACGGGCCGGTGACGGCGCGCTGTCGTCCTCGATGAAATCCGACAGGTTGCTGTCCTCGTCCTCGCCGATCGGGCGGTCGAGGCTCACGGGCTCCAAGCTGGCTTGCAGCACGCCCTGCACCTTCTCGAGCGGCATCTCCAGGAACGCCGCCACCTCCTCCGGCTTCGGGTCGCGCCCGAGTTCCTGCAGCAGCTGGCGGTTGGCGCGGTTGACCTTGTTGATCGCCTCGATCATGTGCACAGGCACGCGGATCGTACGGGCCTGGTCGGCGATCGCGCGCGTGATCGCCTGGCGGATCCACCACGTCGCATAGGTCGAGAACTTGTAGCCTTTTCGATAATCGAACTTCTCGACCGCCCGCATCAGACCGCTGTTGCCCTCCTGGATCAGGTCCAGGAACTCGAGTCCGCGGTTCGTGTAGCGCTTGGCGATGGAGATGACCAGACGCACGTTCGCCTCGATCATCTCCTTCTGGGCGGCATCGACCTGCTGGCGCCCCAGCGCGATCTCAGTGCCGATGCGGTGAAGCTCCTCGGCGCTGAGCCCGATTTCCCGCTCGATGTCCTGGATGCGCTTGCGGTGCACGCGTACCGCCTTCAGCGCCTCCTGCAGAGTCTCCACCATCTCCGCCGACAGCCCGGGCTGTTTCGCCGCATTCGGCAGGTCGGCACTCGCCACGCCAACCGATTCCTCGATGCGGGCGATGCGCGCATACAGGTCCTCGACCTTGCCGTGGACCAGCAGCAGCTTCTGCGCCAGCTGTTCGATCTGGGAGGGTGCCAACTGCAGAGCCAGGAAGGCCTCAATGATCTTCTTCTGGCGCGCCTGGACCATGCGCGCCACGGTCGCCGCACGCGGGCCGTCGGCGCAGGCCTCGAGTTCGGTGCGTGCGTCCGCCAGCTCCTTCTGCAGCTTCTCGATGCCTTCGATGGCCTTCAGGAGGCGCTTGCCTTCCTTCTCGGCCGACAGATGCACGTTCCAGGTGCTGGCGTCCTGCTGGATGACCTCGTCGACATGGACCGACTGGGCTAGGAGCTGGTTGGCCGTCTGGCGCAGTTCCCGCAGCGAGTGCTTCGACCGCAGCGTGGCCTCGACGATGGCCAGTCGCCCGTCTTCCATGCGGCGGGCCAGGTTGACCTCGCCTTGGCGGGTCAGAAGCGGCACCCGTCCCATTTCGCGCAGGTACATGCGCACCGGATCGTCGTACTTGACGTTGGTGCGGCTGACCTTGCGAGCCGCGGCGACCTTCTTCTGCTCCTTCTTGCGGCGCCGGGAAAGCCGATCCTGCGCCTCGGCGTCCGAGTCGTAGAAGTCGATCTGCAGCTCGCCGAGCTTCTCGTACAGGCGGTCGACCTCCTCGACGGTGAAGTCTTCGCCCAGCAGGTCGTTGATCTGCTCGTGCAGGATGTAGCCGCCCTTGGCGGTCGCCTCCCTGCGGATGGTCTCGATAAGGACATCGAAGCGTTTGCTGTCCATGCGCCGGTCCTGCTCCCGCGTCCGTGGTGACCGGTTCAACGCCCCGAAGCCCGGGTATCCTGCCCGAGCCGCGCGAGGCAATCAGTGACCACCCTGATATGATCGGTGCGGGCGGGAATGTCCTCGCGATCGAGCAGCCTGGTGACGAAGCCGCGGTAGCCCGCGTCGCCCACGCCGTTCCAGCGCGACAGCACCCACTCCCGCACGCCCGGCGTTCCCGCCGGACCTGACGCCCAGGCCCTGATCTCGGCTGCCAGGGTGGCGGCCGCCGGATCGAGCCCGGGCAGTTCCCCAGCAGCAGCCAACTCGCGGGCCGCCGCTCCGGATTCATCGTGTAGCGCGTGCGCCAGCATGTCGGCGGCTATGCGCTCCACCTGCACCGACACCAACGAGCGGCGCACCCGCGGACCGCGCGTACTCGCGGCGCCGCCGCCGCTGCTGACCGACCGGTCGGTGGGCGGAGCTGCCGCCTCGCCGGCCGGGGCCGCGCCGAGCTTCGCGCCGGTCCCGGACCGGCCCGCGCGGGACCCCGATTCGCCGGGACCCGCGGCCGGCACCGACTGCCGCAGCACATCGAGGTCGACACCGAACTCGGCAGCCGCTTCCTGCAGCACGTACTCGCACCGCAGGGGATCGTCGATGCCCGCGACCGTGGCCAGCACCTGCCGGACTGCGCGTTCGCTCAGCATGCGGTCACCGCCGCGCGCGGCGGCCAGCCGCTTGAGAAACGGCACGTAGCCGACCGCGTCCCTCAGCGCCGCCTCGATCGGCGCCGCGCCGCCGGCAATGGCCACGTCGGCCGGATCCTTGCCGGCAGGCAGCCGCACGATGCGCGGCTCCAGTCCGCAACGCAGCGCGATGTCCGCCGAGCGCACGGCCGCCTTCAGCCCGGCCTTGTCGCCGTCGAACATCAGGACCACGTCGCGCGCGCCGCGCCGCAGCAGCTTCGCCTGCTCCGGCGTGAACGCCGTGCCACAGGTGGCGACGACATTCGTGAACCCCGCCTGCGCTAACGCCAACAGATCCAGATAGCCCTCCACGAGCACCGCGCACTTCTGCCTGGCAATGGCCATGCGCGAAGCTTCGAACCCGTAGAGGAGCTTTCCTTTGTTGAAGTAGACGCTGTCGGAGGAGTTCAGGTACTTGGGTTCGCCCTGGTCGAGGACGCGGCCGCCGAATCCGGCGACCTGGCGCGAAATGATCTTGACAGGAAAGATAACCCGGCCGCGGAAATAGGCAAACGGCTCGCCGCCGCGGTCGCTGGGCCGCAGGAGATCCGCACGCAGAGCCAGTTCGCGGTCCACGCCGCCACGCCGCAGCCCCTGCTCGAGCCAGCCTGGCACGCTCGGTGCCCAACCCACGTCGTAGTCGCGCAGCACCTTCTCGCCGAAGCCGCGGCCGGTCAGATAGGCGGCCGCCTGCGAGCCGAGCCGCTCGTCCCACAGCGCGTTGCGCCAGAGTTCCATCGCCGCTTCGTTCGCGCGGTGGAACGCGCGACGCTCACCCTCGGACTCGTCCTCGCGCAGGGCGCTCGACAGGTCGATGTCCAGCGGGCGCGCGAGGATCTCGACCGCCTCGGGGAACGTGACGCCCTCGACCTCCATGACGAATGAGATCACGTCGCCACCGGTGCCACAGCCGAAGCAGTGCCAGCGTGCGCGCGCAGGCGTGACGATGAAGCTGGGGGTCTTTTCCTTGTGGAACGGGCACAGGCCCTTGTAGACGGCGCCGGCGGGCTTCAACGGGACGTGCTGGCGCACGACCTCGACGATGTCGGTCTCGTCCTTGACCCTGGCGATGATGTCCGCAGAGAGGACCGGAGACATACCTGCCCGACCAGGCCTTCCGTTGCCGTGGCCGGGAGCTGCTGCCGGCGCCAGTCCGCAGGAACCGGTGCCGGAGACGGGCCCGCTGTGGCCACTGGGAATCCCGCGCCGGGCCAGAACCACGGGGGAACCGGAGCCGGGTGGGAACCGGGCGAATTCGACGTAAGGGGTGAGAATATGACAAGTCGTGGCCGCACGCAACCTCCGGGCGGCCACGGGACCCGGAGCGGCCGTCTGGGCGCCCGGCGGCCGGCCTCAGGCCAGGCGCACCAGAGTGACGCCCCCGGCCGAGTCTTCCTTGAACGAGGCAACGCGGCGATCGCCACGCAGGCGCTCTTGCAGGTGTCCTCGCAAGCGTCCGGTGCCGCGGCCGTGGATGACCTCGATGGCCCCGAGGCCTGCCGGAATCGCGCGGTCCAGCAGTTGGTCCAGGAGTTGCCAGCCCTCCTCGCCGGTCAGGCCGCGCAGGTCCAGCACCGGCTCGGCGACCGGCGCCTCGCCCTGCCAGGACCAGCCACCGCCGGTTCCCGTCTCCTGCGACCAGGGCGCGGCCACGGGCGCCAGGGATTCGCTGTCGTCAGCGCCGAGCGGCCGTACGGCGTCCGGTCCCAGCGTCAGGCGAAGGCCGTCGGCATCGGCGACCAGGCGGCCGCCGCGCACCTCCAGGATGCGGCCCACCAGGTTCAGGTGCGGGATGCGCACCCGGTCTCCCGGCTGCGGCGAGAAATCCGCTGCTCGCGGCGACGCCTCGCCCTGGTCGGCGTCCATGCCGCGCTCGAGTTCGGCCAGGCGGTCGCGGGCGCGGCGCACCGCCGGCGCGGCGCCCTGCTCGGCGCGGATCTCGCGCACGGCGTTCTCGATCGCCCGGCGCCCCTCGCGCACCGCCTTCTCCGCCTCGCGGCGCGCCGCGGCCAGGACCTGCTTGCGCTCGCGCTCGAGGTCGCGCAGCCGCGCGGCGAGTTCGACCTCCCGCGTGGCGGCTGCCGCGGCGGCGTCGCGGGCCTGCTCCCCGGCGGTGCGCAGCTCGCGCGCCCGTCGATCCAGGTCGATCAGGAGCTGCTCCACCTGCACGCGCTCGTGGCCGGCGCGCCCGCGGGCGCGCTCGATCAGTTCCGCGGGCAGCCCCATGCGACGCGCGATATCGAAGGCGTGGCTCGTGCCGGGATCACCGACGCGGAACGTGTAGAGCGGGCGCAGGTCGCGCTCGTCGAAGTCCATCGCCGCGTTCTGCATCAGCGGATGGTCGTGCACCGCCGCCTTCAGCAGCCCGAAGTGCGTCGAGGCCAGCACCAGCGCGCCCTGCTCGGCCAACTGCTCCAGCGCTGCGAAGGCCAGAGCCGTCCCTTCCTGCGGGTCGGTACCGCTGCCGATCTCGTCCGACAGCACCAACGTGCCGGGAGCGGCGGCGGCCAGGAACTCACCGAGGTGCCGCATGTGCGCCGAGAACGAGCTGAGCGATTGGGCGATCGACTGGTCATCGCCGAGGTCGACCATCAGCGCACCCAGCGGCGGCAGCTCCGTGTCCTCCAACGCGGGCACGTCCCAGCCACACTGCGCCAGCAGGCAGAGCACGCCGACGGTCTTCAGCGCGACCGACTTGCCACCCGCGTTGGGACCGCTGATGACCAGCACGCGGCAGTCGTCGGGCACGGCGAGGTCCAGCGGCACCACCGCCGCGCGGCCGGCGGCAGGGTCACCGCCGCCGAGGGCTTCCATCAGCAGCGGGTGCCGGCCGCCGCTGACGCGCAGGCGCACGCCCGTGCGCACGCGGCTGCCGCGCACGGCCCGGCTCCAGAGCAGGCCGGCGCGGACCTCGTCCACCAGCAGCATGAGCCCCGCCGCGTCGCGCAGGGCCGGCGCCGCCCGTTCGACGGCGCGGTTCAGCTCGAAGAGGATGCGCGCCTCCTCGGCGGCGATCTCCAGACGAAGCGAGGTCAGCTCGTTGCTCAGGCGCACGACGCCCGCCGGCTCGACGAACAACGTGGCGCCGGTCTGCGAGCGGTCGTGGACGATGCCATCGACGCGGCGGCTGTCGCCCGAGCGCAGCGGCAGGCAGAAGCGGTCGCCGCGCAGCGTGACCTCGTCGCCGGTCGTCCAGCCGGCCGTGCGGGCGCGGGTCATCGCCTCGCCTACCTCCTGCCGCACGGCGCGCTCCTGTAGCGCGGCGCGGCGCCGCAGCGGCCCCAGCTTGGGGCTGGCATCGTCGCGCAGGCGTCCGTCCGGCTCCAGCGCCCGTAGCAACGCGCCGCGCAGCGCCTCCAGCGGCGAGGCGGCCAACGCGGCCTCCGACCAGCGGGGGCAGCTCTCGCGGCGGTCCAGGAAGTGCGCGCGCAGGGCGTCCAGGTCCCCGGCCAGCGAGGCCACGTGCACCAGGTCGGGACCTTCCAGGCGCACGGGCGGCGGCTGGTCGAGCAGGGCCAGCAGGACGGACGGATCGTTCAGGGGCGGCCACTGGTTGCGGTCACCTTCGGCGCGCAGCTCGTCGGCCAGTTCGTGCCAAGGTTCGATCAGCCCGGCCGCGGGCAGCGGCCGGCGCGCCCGCACGGCCTGGGCAGACAACGGGCTGAGGCAGTGCGCGGCAACCTGACCGGTCAACCGGTCCCATTCCAGCAGCGCCAGGGCGCGTACCGAGGCGACCGGTGCCCGCCCTGCCTCGGCCGCACCTGCGGCAAGCCTCTCCAGCAGGGGGATCATCGGTCGCCGCGCCGGTCGGCGGCTTCCTTCACCGATTCCTTCACGGATTCCTCGACGCGCGCCTTGCCGGCGGCCGCCGCCTCGGCCGCCCGCGCCGTGAACTTCTCCCAGGCCGCTTCCAGCCGGCCTCCGGACGCCTTGCGCGCCTGGAGGTAGAGGTTGGGCGCGGCATAGAAGACGACCCGGCCGCCCAGGCTACGGTCGCAATCGGCCTGAACCGCCGCGCCTCCCCGCACCTGGCTGGCCGCCACCAGCAGCACGCTGGCCAGCAGCAGGCCGAAACACAGGCCCAGCAGCGCGCCCCCGAGCCGGTCCACCCAGACCAGCACCGACAGGTGCAGCAGCTTCGCGATGCCCGCGGCCAGCAGTCGGCTGAGGATGAGCCCAAGGATGAACAACACCGCCCACGTGATCAGCAGCGCCGGGCCCGTGCCGGCGCCCGTGCGCTCGCTGACCCACGGCTGCACGGCACCGGCGAATCGCGCGGTCAGCAGCAGGGCCGCGACGGCGCCGGCCACTTCCAGCACGCGACGGACAAGGCCGTCGCGCCAGCCGAGCACGGCGAACAGCAACATCACCGCCAGTGCGAATCCCACCGGAGCGTTCACCGGGACCTCACTTCCCGCCAGCCAGCAGGGCCTTGACCATCGCGCTCACCCGGGATCCGTCGGCCTTGCCGGCCACCAGCGGCACGGCCACCTTCATGACCTTGCCCATGTCGGCCGGGGATTGCGCCCCGCTCTCGGCGATCGCCTGGCGGACGAACACCTCCAGTTCCGCATCGCCGATCTCCGCGGGCAGGAACTCGCCGACGATGGCCAGTTCGGCCTCAGCCGCCGCGCGCAGGTCCGCGCGGTCGGTGCCCACGGTCGAAGCCAGCGTGTCCTTGACCTTCTTCGCGTAGGCGGTGAGCACCTTCTGCACGTCCGCGTCGGCCAGTTCGCGGCGCGTGTCGATCTCGACCCTCTTGATCTCCGACTGCATCATGCGCAGCACACCGAGCCGGCCCTTGTCCCGGGCCTTCATCGCTGAGATCACGGCCGCCTGCAGCCGGGCGGCCAGTTCACTCGTGGCCATGGCGGTTCCTTTCGTCGTAAGCGGGTTCGCTGGCCATGAAAGACCGCGCTGCGGACACTGTCAAGAACCTGCCGGCCCACCGTCGCCCCCGAGGGCGCGCAGCAGGACCAGGCCGGCGATCGCCGCAGTCTCGGTCCGCAGCGTGAACGGGCCGAGATCGAGCGGACGGGCCCCGGCCGCCGTCAGCAGCGCCGCCTCCGGCGGGGTCCAGCCGCCTTCCGGACCGATGAAGAGCGCCAGACCCGCCGGCGTCGTGGCGTCGGCGGGGCCCGCCCCGCGCCCGGCCCCGAGCAGGTCGCGCTCAGCGGGGGCGCCGCCGACGAGAAGCCGGTCTTCCGTGCAGGCTGCCAACGCCGCCGGCAGCGAGAGCGGCTCGGCCAGCTCCGGCAGCCGGCAACGGCCGCTCTGTTTGAGCGCGGCGCGCATGAGGGCATCCCAGCGGGCTCGCCGGCCGTCGCCCGGCTCGATCACCCCGCGCGCGGTCACCAGCGGCAGGAGCCGGTGCGCTCCCAGCTCGACCGCCTTCTCCACGACCAGCTCGAAGTGCCGTCCCTTGACCACCGCGCAGGCGAGCGTCAGGCGCGGTCCCGCGTCCTCGCGCGGATCGCCGGCCACGGCCAGGATCTCGAATCGGGACGTGCGGCCCTCGCCGGCCGCGCGCGCGGTGTAGCGCCGGCCGTAGCCGTCGACCAGGCACCAGCTGCGATCGCCGGCCCCGCGCAGGACGCCCTGCAGGTGGTGCGCCTCGTCGGGTTCGAGCCCGACCACGTCGCCCGGAACGGGCGGCGCCGCGGGGTCGACGACGAGGAAGAACTGGCGCACGCGGATGCCTCCCGGCCGGCGTCTAGTCCCCGCCGCGTCGGCCCGGTGGCGGCACGCGCCGCGCCAGGTCGGCCTGCAGCGCCTCAAGGCGCTTGACGACATCGCGGTCGAGGTTCTCCGGGGTCCAGGCCAGCACCCGCACCAGCTGGTCGCCGGTGCCGGGGCGGTTCACGTGCGGCATGCCCTTCTTGCGCAGGCGGAAGATCTTGTGGCTCTGCGTGCCGGCGGGGATCTTCAGCGCCACCTTCCCGTCGAGCGTGGGCACCTCGATCTTCGTGCCGAGGATCAGGTCGACCGGCGACACCGGCACGTCGATGAGCAGGTCGTCACCGTGCCGCTCGAAGAGCTCGCTCTCGCGGACGTTGAACACGACGCGCAGGTTCCCGGAATCGCCGCCGTGCTCGCCGGCGTCACCCTTGCCCTGCAGTTCCATGTAGTTGCCGGTGCTGACGCCCGCCGGCACGTTGATCTCGAGTGATTCCTCGCCTCGCACGGTGCCGGTGCCGCGGCACGAGCGGCACGGATCCTGGACGACCTGGCCCCTGCCCTGGCAGTGCGGGCAGGCGCCCTCGGTCACCATCTGCCCGAGCAGCGACTGGCGCACCTGCCGCACGCGGCCGTGGCCACGGCAGTGCTGGCAGGTCGAGGGGCGGCTGCCGGCCGCCGCCCCGCTGCCCCCGCAGTCGGTGCAGGACACCTGTTTGGTCACCTTCACGGTCTTGCGGACGCCGCGCGCCGCCTCTTCCAGCGTGACCGCCAGTTCCATCTGCAGGTTGCGGCCGCGGCCGCGGCCGCCGCCACCGCCGCCGCCGAACATCTCGCCGAAGCCGCCGCCCATCCCGAAGTTGCGCAGGAACGACTCGAGCGCGTCGTTCAGATCGACGTTGATGCCGCCGCCGCCGAAGCCGCCCCCCGGGCCGGCGTCCGCCGCGTGGCCGAACCGGTCGTACCTTGCGCGCTTCTCCGGGTCCTTCAGCACCTCGTAGGCCTCGGCCGCCTCGCGGAACCTCTCCGCGGCGCCGGGGTCATCCGGGTTCTTGTCGGGATGGTACTTGATGGCCTGCGCGCGGTAGGCCTTCTTGATCTCGGTCGCGTCCGCGCTTCGCGCCACGCCGAGAACCTCGTAGTAATCGCGCTTGCCGCCGCTCATGCCGCTCCTGCCGCTTCCGTGCCGGCGCCGTTCAGGCGCAGATGATGACGCGGGCAGGCCTCAGCACCAGTTCGCCAAGACGGTAGCCGGCCTGCGCAACCTCGATGATCGTGCCTGGTTCCGCGCCCTCTCGCGGCAGTTGTCCGACTGCCTCGTGCACCAGGGGATCCAGGTGCAGCCCCTGCGCCTCGATCGGCGTGACGCCCAGGTCCTGCAGCACGGTGCGGAACCTCTGCCGGATCAACTCGATGCCGTCACGGAAGGGATCCGGAGCGCCAGTATCGGCGGCGGGCACCGTCGATTGCAAGGCCCTTTCGAGATTGTCCAGTACGTCCAGGAAGCCGCGCAGCGTATCCGCCTGGGCGAACCGTCGCGCGTCGGCCACCTCGCGGCGCGTGCGCTTGCGAAGGTTGTCCAGCTCGGCCATCGCGCGCAGCCACTTGTCCTGCGCCTCGTCGCGTTCGCGCTGCAGGGCCATGCGCTCCGCGGCCTCGGGGGCCACCGATGTCGATTCCGGTTCCGGCGAGCCGTCGGGTGAAGAAGCCGGCGCGTCGACCGGAGGCTTGACGTCGAACTCCGGCACATCGGTTGCTGCCTGCGGCTGCTCCGCCGTCGCGGCGGCGTCGGCAGCGGACGGCCCGGTCTCCGTCTGGTGGTCGGTGTGGGCGTGGCGTCGCTTGCTCATGGGCGTTCCTCCGCATGCCTGGCCTGGTGCCCGCCGCCATGGCAGGCCGGCACCACGTCCGTTCCGGGGTCAGTTGAGCGGCGACCAGACCGGGCCGCCGAGTTCCCGCCGCAGGGCGTCCAGCCCGTGCAGGGCCCGCAGGTACGGCATCCGACGCGGCCCCAGCACCGCGACGACGCCTGTGCGACCGTCCAGCGGCACCCGGCGCGTCATCACCGTGAAGCACCTGAGTGCTGCAACCGGATTCTCCTGGCCGATCCAGATGCCGAAGCCCTCCGGGGCGTGCTCGCCGAGTTGCTGCAGAGTACGGCGCATCCCGACGGGGGACTCCAGGAACGTCAGCAACGAGCGCAGCGGTGTCGGCTCCTGGAACTCGGGAGCGACCAGCACCGATGCCACACCATCGAATTCGATCTCGCCCGCGTCGTTGCCGCGCAGCAACTCCCGGCCCGCGCGAGCCAGGCGGGCGGCGCAACGCGTGACCGGCGTGTCCTCCAGGTCGACTGCGTCCGGCAACCCGGCGGCGGCTTCGCGCAGCGTGCACCCGGCCACGCGGCGCGACAACAGGCTGCCCGCCGCCGCCACCACGGCCTCGGGCGGATCGTCCGGCAGCGTGACGAGGCCGGTGCGAACCGCAGCATCGTCCAGCATCACGACCATCAGCACGCGCCCGCCGCCGCGCCGGAAGCACTCCAGGCGCTGCACGGTGGCCTCCGCCAACGTCGGCCCGGCGATGATACCCAGACCGTCGGTCAGCCGCGACAGCAGGCCGGCTAGGAGCTTCAGCCTGTCCTGGCTCCCGGCCGCCCGGCGCACACCTTGGCGCACCTGGTCCTGAAGCCCGGCCGGCGCATCGTGGCGCCGGAGGGCCCAGCCCGACAGCAGGTAGTCGACGAAGACGCGGTAGCCCGCGTCCGTCGGTCGCCGTCCGGCCGAGGTGTGCGGCTGTTCGAGGTAGCCCGCCGCCTCCAGCCTCTTCATCACCGCACGGACAGTCGCCGACGAGACCGCACGCTGCAGCCCGCGCTCGACCAGACCCGAGCTGACCGGGCGCCCGGTCTCCAGATCCAGGCGCACGACGGCCGTCAAGACGGCCAGGGACCTCTCGTCAAGCGTGGCACGGTGGCTACTGGTCGGCATGGATCACACCTGTCGGCACCATGGCTGCGGAGCCGCGCGACGGCGGCCGGTCGGCAAGGTAACCGGGCTCCGGCGCGGGTGTCAACCCGGCCGACGCGGGGCGCCTCCGGCTACAGGCGCCGCGCGAGCGCTTCCTCGATCGTGTCCAACTGCAGGAACCCGTCCCCGGTCAACCGCAGACAACCTGCCTCACGGCGCCACAGGCCTTCCTGCTCGCCGCGATCCAGGTCGAGCGCGCCCGAAGGCAACCAGGACAACGGAACCCCCTCGCGCGTCCGCAGGGCCAGCACCACCCGCTCGAGCCGGCGCGAGGCCGGTCTGAGCTCCTCGACGGCGCCTTCGGGCAGCCGGCCGGCGTCGAGATCCGCCAGCCACGCGGAGAGGTCGTCGTGGTTCGCGCGCCGCCAGCGGCCCCAGGCCCCGTGCGCGCCGGGACCCAGCCCCAGCCACGGTTGACGCCGCCAGTAACCGCGGTTATGCCGCGACTCGGCGCCGGGACGCGCGAAGTTGGCCACTTCGTACTGCACCAGGCCACGGTCGGCCAGCCGACGCGCGGCGGCCAAGTACGCGCCGCGCACGTGTTCGTCCGACGGCAACGTGACCGAACCGTCGGCCACCCGTGCAGCCAGCTGCGTGCCGGCGTGCACCTCGAGGATATACAGCGACACGTGGCCGACCCCCAGCGCAACAGCCTCGTCCAACTCCGCCAGCAGGGCATCGAGCCGCACGCCCGGCCCCAGGATCCAGTCGGCCGAGACGCGCGTGAAGCTTGCGCAAGCCAGCGCCAGCGCACGGCGCGCCGTGGTCGGATCGCAGGCGCGGCCGAGGCGACGCAGCACGCCGGCATCCAGGCTCTGCACCCCGAGGCTGACGCGGTTGATCCCGGCGGCCAGCCAGGCCTGCGCCAGCCCGGGGGTGAAGGTCTCGGGATTGGCCTCGGCGGTCAGCTCCAGGTCGGCCGTCCGTTCGCACCTGCCGACGGTCCCCGCCAGCAGGCGCGCCAGCAGGTCCGGCTCGAGCTGCGACGGCGTGCCCCCGCCCAGGTAGGCCGTGGCCAGCGGCCGCCGCGCCGAGCCCAGCGCGGGACAGGCTTGGCGGCGCAGCTCGAACTCGCGCAGCACGCCGGCGACGTAGACGTCACGCCGGGCGGCATCGTGCTCCGCGGTGCGGGCGAAGTGGCAGTACGAGCAGATCGACCCGCAGAACGGGACGTGCACGTACAGGCCGAACGTGCGCACGCTCAGCGGATCAGGTCGCCCAGCCGCGAGAAGCGCGGCAGGTGCCGCTCCCCGTCCCACGACCAGTAGATGAACATCGCCTTGCCCTTGATGAGGCGCGTGTCGAGCGGGTCCCAGTAGCGACTGTCCTGGCTGTTGAAGCGGTTGTCGCCCATCATGAAGATGTGGCCCGGCGGGATCACGTAGGGATCCGGCATTCCCGGAAGCGGGAAGGTGTGGTTGCGGGGGTTGCGGCCGTACGAAGCCTGGTCCTTCTTCGCGCGTGGCGGCGGGCAGCCCTCGGGGTCGGTCCCGACCGGGATGCACGAGTGGTCGCCGCCGAACTGGCCCAGGTTGCTCTCGTACACCTTTCCGTTCACGTAGAGCACCCCCTCCTTGACCCGCACGGTGTCGCCCGCGACCGCCACGCAGCGCTTGATGTAGTCCAGGTTGCGGTCGCGCGGGTACTCGAAGACGATGATGTCACCCTGTCGCGGTTCGCGGATCGCCGGCAGTTTCAGGACCGGCAGGCCGTCGATCAGCGTCCAGTTCACCAGCGGGATGCGGATCCGGTCCGGTGTCTTGGCGCCATAGAGGAACTTGTTCACGAACAGGAAGTCGCCGATCTGCAGGGTCTCCAGCATGGACCCGGTGGGGATGCGGAACGCCTGGAAGACGAACTGCCGGAGCACGAGCGCGATCAGCAGCGCCGAACCTATCGATCTCGCGTATTCGGCCACCGGGTGCCGCTTGCGCGCCGGAGGCTGCGCCTTGCCGACTCGGATGACCTTCTTCTTCCCGAACATCGTTCCTCCCCGCCGCGACGGTCAGCGTTCCACCTTGAGCACGGCCAGGAACGCCTCCTGCGGGATCTCCACGGAGCCGACCTGCTTCATGCGCTTCTTGCCTTCCTTCTGCTTCTCCAGGAGCTTCCGCTTGCGCGTGATGTCGCCGCCGTAGCACTTGGCGGTCACGTTCTTGCGGAACGGCTGCACCGTCGTGCGCGCCAGCACGCGCGAGCCCACGGCGGCCTGGATGGCCACGGCGAACATCTGGCGCGGGATCAGTTCCTTCAGCTTCTGGCAGAGCTTCAGTCCCCAGCTGTAGGCGTTGTCCTTGTGCACGATGCAGGTCAGCGCGTCGACGTCGTCGCCGTTGATCTTCAGGTCCAGCCGCACCAGGTCGTCGGCGCGATGCCTGACGTACTCGTAGTCCAGCGAGGCGTAGCCGCGCGTGACGGACTTCAGCTTGTCGTAGTAGTCGACCACCAGCTCGTTGAGCGGCAGGTCGAAGACCAGGTTCACGCGCTCGACGTCCAGGTACTCCATCTTGGTCTGCACGCCGCGACGCTCGAGCGAGATCTGGATCACGGCGCCGACGAACTCCTTCGGCGTGATCACCGACGCGCGCACGATCGGCTCGCGGATCTCGGCGATGATCTTCGGGTCCGGCAGCAGGGCCGGGTTCTCGCACAACTGAACGGTGCCGTCACGCAGGAGGACCTCGTACTCCACGTTCGGCAGCGTCGCGATCAGGTTCAGGCCGTACTCGCGCTCCAGCCGCTCCTGCACGATCTCCAGGTGCAGCAGGCCCAGGAACCCGCAGCGGAAGCCGAAGCCCAGCGCGGCGGAAGTCTCCTTCTCCCAGGTCAGCGAGGCGTCGTTCAGCTGCAGCTTCTGCAGCGCGTCCAGCAGTTCGTTGTACTGGTCGTTCTCGGTCGGGTACAGACCCGAGAAGACCATGGGCTTGGCCTCGGCGTAGCCCGGCCATGGTGCCGAGCACGGCGTCTCCGCCAGCGTCACCGTGTCGCCCACGCGGACGTGGCGCACGTCCTTGGCCCCGGTCGCAATGTAGCCCACCTCGCCGGCGGTCAGGCCCTTCTGCGAGATGCGGGCCAGGCGGAACCAGCCGATGTCGCCAACGTCGAACTGCCGCTCGTTGGAGAACACCCGGATCTTCTGCCCCTTGGCGATGGTGCCGTTGAACATGCGGACGTAGGCCACGGCGCCGACGTAGGAGTCGAACATCGAGTCGAAGATGAGCGCCTGCGCCGGCGCGCCCGGGTCGCCCTTCGGCGGCGGCACGCGGTCGACGATCGCCTTGAGCAGTTCCTCGATGCCCTGCCCGGACTTGGCGCTGACCTTCACGATCTCGGACGGGTCACAGCCGATCAGGTCGATGAACTGCTCGGTGACGTAATCCACGCGCGCGGCCGCGAGGTCGATCTTGTTGATCACCGGGATGATCGTCAGGTCGTGCTCGACGGCCAGGTAGAGGTTGTTGATGGTCTGCGCCTGGACGCCCTGCACGGCGTCGACCACCAGCAGCGCGCCCTCGCAGGCGGCCAGCGAGCGGCTGACCTCGTAGTGGAAGTCCACGTGGCCCGGCGTGTCGATCAGATTGAGCACCCACTGCTGCCCCGCCGGGTCCCGGTAGTCCATGCGCACGGGGTGGCTCTTGATGGTGATGCCGCGCTCGCGCTCGAGGTCCATCGAGTCCAGGACCTGCTCCTGCATGTCCTTGCCGGTGAGCGTGCCGGTGACCTCGAGCAGGCGGTCGGCCAGCGTGCTCTTGCCGTGGTCGATATGCGCGATGATGCAGAAATTGCGCGCGCGTTCACGATCGAAGGCCATGCGGCAGTCACCTGTCGGCTGAGGAACGGATGCCACCGGAGCGCCGCCTGCGGGGGAACCCGCGGCCACGACCGGCACCCATGCCGAAAAACGCGGTCCTGGCGGGCCGCGCCCGGCCAAAGATAGGGGTCAGAACCCCTTTCGCCACTGGAAAACGGTGACTTCCGGCCCCGCGCCCGCGTTCACCGCCGGCCCCGACCCCACCGGGCCGAAGACATCCTCCCAGCGGTCGGGCACCGGCACCGCGTCCCGGTCGAAGTTGAACAGGTGGGCACCGACGTAGGCGTCCAGCGCGATGATCAGCAGCGCCCCGCCCGACCACCAGACGAAATCCTTCATCTGCTCGTGGTGCTCGACGGCCAGCGACTCGGCGAAACTGCGCCCGAAGTCGCCTTCCGGCAGCGTCGCCGCATGGTCCAGGTCGCGGCGGGCCTGCCGGTCGCGCGACAGCAGGTTGCTCCAGAAGTACATCTCCGCGCCGAAGGCCAGCGCCGCGCGCCAGCCGCCGTCGGCATAGAGCTGGCCCCAGCCCGGGAACAGCGGCGTCATCAGCACGGCGCCGGTCGCGTTGACGCCCGTGGACCAGTGGTTGACCGCGGGCAGTTCCGCCGCGCGGGCCGACCCCTCGCCCTGCGGCGGGGCAGCGTCCGGGGTGGCCACCCCGGCTGCGGCGTCCGCCGCTTCGGGCAGGACCTGGGCGGACGGGACCGCCTCGGCGGTGGCCGGAACCGCCAGGAGCGAGTCCGCGGCCGCCTCCTGCGCCGTCGCGCGGGTCCCGGCCAGGGCCGTCAGCAGCAGGCCGAAGGCCAACGCCCGCCGGGCGGTCGGCGGCACGGACACGGCGGCCGGGCGCCGCGAACGTCGCCTGCGAACCGCCTGCTGCTGCGGGCCGGGATGCACCGGGGGCCACTCCAGTCGGGAACGCGCCCCCGCCGGGGCAGGTGCCGGGGCGGCAAATCGCACCGCCGCCGGGCCGGAAGACCGGGAAACGCCCGCCGGGGGCCACCGGTTCCCCGCCGGACCGCCGTCGGGCGTCCGGCGCGGGGAAGCAAGTGGCGGGAATGTGTGGGAATCGAACCCACCTCGGACGGTAAACGCGCCCGACAGAAGGATTTGAAGTCCCCGGGGCCCACCAGGACCCATTCATTCCCGCCTGATGAGCAGGTGGGAATCCGCGGCGCCCGGGGCAAGGTCCACCCCGCCGGCCGCGACGCGGTCAAGCATACGCGACGAGTTCGACTTCGACCAGCACATCCTTGGGCAGGCGCGAGACCTCGACGACCGAGCGCGCCGGCGGGTCGCCGGGGAAAAACGTCGCGTAGACCTCGTTGATCGCCGCGAACTGCCCCATGTCACGGATGAACACCGTGGCCTTGACGACATCGTTCATCGTGAGGCCGGCCGCCTCGACGATGGCCTTGGCGTTCTGCAGCGCCTGCCGAGCCTGTTCCGCCGCTGTCGCGCCGACGACCTGCATCGTCTGCGGGTCGAGCGGGATCTGCCCCGCCGTGAACAGGAACCCCCCCGCGCGCAAGCCCTGGTTGTAGGGCCCGATGGCGCCCGGTGCCTTGTCCGTCCTGATGATCTGGCGACTCATGTCGGCACTCCTTCCGGATCGTCGGCGTCCGCCGTGTCCACCGCGAATGTGCACCCCGTGCTTCCCGACGACAAGGGCCGACTGACGACACGGGCCGACTGACGACACGGGCCGACTGCCGCCGCCAACGGCCCGGGCTAGCGTACCAGCGTGATCTTCTGGGAGACCATCGTCGCCCGCGGCGACCGTGCCCTCAGCAGATAGGTGCCCGACGGCAACGCGCGCCCCTGGTCCGAGCGCCCGTTCCATTGCGCGGTGTGCGCACCGCCGGCGGCCAGCTCGCCGCGCCACAGCACGGCCAGGCGGCGGCCGGCGAGATCGAGCACCTCCAGGGACACGAACACGGATTCGCGGCTGGTCACCGTCAGCGACACCGACGGATTGAACGGATTGGGGCTGGCCGCCAGGGTCAGTGGCGAGGCCATCGGCAGTTCGGGCCCGACGGCCGTCGCTGCCGAACTCCGCAGCGCGACGATGCCGTGGTAGCCTGCCGACACGTCGATGAATCCCGAGTTCGGTTCCGGCACCTGGAAGGAAGAGGCGTGCCCGGAGACGTCGCCCCAGATCTCCAGGGAGCCGTCCGCACGGCGGCCGGCGGCCAGATACGGGCCCCAGGCCTCGATCTCGACCAGACCTTGATTACCCATGGTCGGCGTCGCAAGCTGGACGCCCCAGGCGACGCAGGTGCCATCGGACTTGAGCCCGAGCCCGAAGCCATGGCCGGCGGCGATACCGACGAAATCCTGGTTGGGCTCCGGCACCGCCAGTTGCCCGTACGCGTTCTGGCCCCAGGCGACGATGGAGCCATCCTCCTTCAGGCCCAGGTTCAACGTTCCGCCGGCGGCGACTGCCGTGAAGCCCGTGTTCGGCTCGGGAACCGTCTTGAGGCTGAGGTCGGTCGCCATCACCAGCACGCTGCCGTCATCGCGCAGCGCAATGGCATGGGACAGACCGGCATCGATGGCCACGATGTTCTCGTTCGGCGAGAACATGGCCGGCGTGATGCCGCTGTCATCCCAGTAGCGGGTGCCCAGACGGACGACCGTACCGTCATCCCTGAGCGCCAGCGCACTGAAGGGCACGGTGGCGACCTGGACGAATCCCTCGTTGGGAACGGGTGGATGGACGTCCAGTCCCCAGACGGTCAGCGAGCCGTCTTCGTGGCGGGCCACGCCGACACGGTCCGCCCACGACACCTCCACGGCATCGGCCACGAGCGGGCCTCCGGCCTGCCCTTCGTCATCCATCCCCCAACCGCTGACCGAACCGTCGGACCGCAGCCCCACACTGTAGAAATATCCCGCCGCCGCTGCGACGAACCCGCTGTTGGGCGCCGGCACATCGCACTGGCCGTAGTCGTTGCTACCCCAGGCCACGATCGAGCCGTCGTCCCTGACGCCAAGCGCGTGCTGGTCCCCGGCGGCCACCGCAGCGAATCCGCTGTTGGGATCCGGTAGGATATTCAGGCCGTCGTAGTTGTAGCCGAAGTGGACCAGGCTGCCGTCGTCCCTCAGCAGCACGACGAAACCGTCGCCGGCCGCCACATCGACAAAGCCGCTGTTGAGCGCGGGAACGTTTGGCTGTATTTCCCCCCAGGCCCGCACCGAGCCGTCGGCCCGGCGGGCCACGCAAGTTTCGTCGTTGGCGGCGATCTGGATCCAGCCAGCATTGGGAGTCGGTGGGAATTCCGCGCTGCTCCAGCTGAATCCCCAACCGACGATGGTCCCGTCGGCCTTCAGCCCCAGACTGAACTCGGCTCCCGCCGCCACCGCCACGAATCCCGTATTCGGCGACGGCGGCGTGGCCTGTCCGTACGTGTTCCGGCCCCAGCCGACGAGGCTCCCGGAAGCCGTGACCGCCAGTCCGTGGTGGTATCCGGCCGCGACGTCGATGAACGGCTCGGCCGAGGTGGGCACCGCGCATTCCCCGTGCACATTGTGCCCCCAGGCGCACAAGGTGCCGTCGCCCCGCAGGGCGACATTGAAATCGCCGGAATTGGCGACCTTCACGAATCCGGCCATCTGGCTCGGCGACGGGATGACCTTCTGGCCCCATGCCTCGATGACGCCGCCGGCGACCGTGACGGCCGGTCGGATCAGCACGAACATGATCGCCAACACTGGCCACGTGATGGGAGGGCGCATGTCTCGCTCCTGGGTTACGTTCCGGCGCCAACAATCCGTACCAAATCTGTCCTTATTCCATCATACCCCAGCCCGCCGAGCGATTCAAGGTCCGCGTGAGGCCGTGATGCCGGCGCGAGGTGGAGGCGAGCCCGGCGATGCCGCCACGGCGAGCCCGGCGATGCCGCCACGGCGAGCCCGGCGATGCCGCCACGGCGAGCCCGGCGATGCCGCCACGGCGAGCCCGGCGATGCCGCCACGGCGATGCGGGCGCGAGGGACGGCTCGGGCGAGGGGCTCGCGCAGGCGCCTGGAGCCAGGATGGCGGAAGGCGCCGAAGCGGAGCAGGGCGGCGACACGATGTCGCCGCCCTGCGTCCCCTCGCCCGAGCCGTCCCTCGCGCCGTCCCTCGCGCCTACTCCACGGTCACCGCCTTAGCCAGGTTCCGCGGTTGGTCCACATCCTCGCCCCGGATCGCCGCGATGTGGTACGCCAGCAGTTGCAGCGGCACCACCGACAGCAGCGGCATCCAGAAGTTCATCGTATCGGGAATGGTGATGACATGGTCGCTGATCGCCGCGATGTCGGTGTCGCCCTCCGTGACGATGCTGATGATCTTGCCGTGCCGCGCGCGCACCTCCTGGACGTTGCCCACGATCTTGTCGTAGCTGCCGTCCTTCGTCGCGATCACGACCACCGGCATGTTCGGGTCGATCAGCGCGATCGGGCCGTGCTTCATCTCGGCCGCCGGGTAGCCCTCGGCGTGGATGTAGCTGATCTCCTTCAGCTTGAGGGCGCCCTCGAGCGCGATGGGGAAGTTCACGCCGCGGCCGAGGTACAGGCAGTTGTGGTGGCCGGCGTAGACCTCGGCGATCTCGCGGATGGTCTCCGACTGGTCCAGCACCTGCTGCACCAGGTCGGGGATGCGGTCCAGTTCCTTGAGCATCTGCGTGCCGCGGTCGGCGCTCAGGTGGCCACGCCTGCCCAGCAGGATCGTGATCAGGCCCAGGATGGTGACCTGGCTGGTGAACGCCTTGGTCGAGGCGACGCCGATCTCGGGCCCGGCGTGGATGTAGACGCCGCACTCGCTCTCGCGCGCGATGGTCGAGCCCACGACGTTGGTGATGCCCAGGATCTTCGCGCCGCGGCGGCGCGCCTCGCGCATCGCCTCCAGCGTGTCGATCGTCTCGCCGCTCTGGCTGATCACCAGGCACAACGTGCCCGGTTCGATGATCGGCGAGCGGTAGCGGAATTCGCTCGCGTATTCCACTTCGACCGGGATGTGCGCGTACTCCTCGAGCAGGTACTCGCCGACCAGGCCGGCGTGCCACGAGGTGCCGCAGGCCAGGATGATGATGCGCCGGATGTTGCGCAGTTCCCAGTCCGTCAGCTGGATGCCGCCCAGCTTGACGTCGCCGGTCTGGGGCAACGTGCGGCCGCGGAAGGCGTCCCGGATCGTCTGCGGCTGCTCGAAGATCTCCTTGAGCATGAAGTGCTCGTAGCCGCCCTTCTGGATCTGCCCCAGGTCCCAGGTGATCTCCTGGATCTCCTTGGTGATCTCCTCGTTGCTGATCGTCATCACCGTCAGGCCGTCGGGTCGCAGGACGACCATCTCGCCGTCGTCCAGGTAGATGACCTGCCGCGTGTGGCCCATCACGGCCGCCACGTCCGAGGCCAGGAAGTTCACGCCGTCGCCCACGCCGACCACCAGCGGGCTGCCGCGCCGCGCGCCGACGATCAGGTCGGGCTCGTCCGAATGCGTCACCGCGATGCCGAAGGCGCCGTCGACCACCGCGAGCGCCTTCTGCACGGCCGTCACCAGGTCGCCCGTGTAGAGGTCATCGATCAGGTGCACCAGCACCTCGGTGTCGGTCTCGCTGGAGAACTTCCGGCCCTTCTTGCCCAACTGCACCTTCAGCGCCGCGTAGTTCTCGATGATGCCGTTGTGCACAAGCGCGATCTTGCCGGCGACGTGCGGGTGGGCGTTGTCGCGGTTGGGCACGCCGTGCGTGGCCCAGCGCGTATGGGCGATGCCGCAGGTCCCCTTCAGCTGGTGCCAGTCCAGACTGGCCTCGAGGTTCTTGATCTTGCCCTGCTCCTTGACCACGTACTGGCCGTGGGCGCGCTGGATCGCGATGCCCGCGCTGTCGTAGCCGCGGTACTCGAGGCGCTTCAATCCCTCGATGAGGATCGAAGCCGCATCCTGCGTCCCGGTGACGCCGACGATTCCGCACATGGGCTCACGTCTCCTTGGGCGACGGCCCCCCGGGGGCCCGAATGGCCTTATCAGCCTGATTTCACGCGGCTTATGAGATCGACCGCGGAGGATTCGTCTTTAGCCTCGGCAATGATCCGTACCGCCGGTTCGGTGTTGGACGAACGCACATGCACCCAGGCGTCGGCGCCCGTCCACTTGAGGCCGTCGCGCGCGTCTATGTCGCCCGGCCCCAGCTGCGCCAGGCGCCGGGCCAGGGCTTCGCCGGAGGGGAAGTCCGGATCCTCGATCTTGGTCTTGACCATCGCCACCGGCGGCAGTTCGCGGGCCAGCTCCGCCAGCGACGCCTTCCGGTCGGCCAGGTGCTGGAGGATCATGGCGATGCCCACCAGCGAGTCGCGCCCGGCGTGTACGGCCGGATAGATGACCCCGCCGTTGCCTTCGCCGCCCAGCAGGCAGCCGCGGGCGAGGATGGTCTCCACCACGTTCGCTTCGCCGACCGGAGTGCGCCACACGCGGCGCCCGTGGCGGGCCGCCACCGTCTCGATCAGCCCCGTCGTCGACAGGTTGACGGCCAGGTCGCCGGGGCTGCCCGGCGGCGTCCGCCCCAACAGGAAATCGGCCGCCAGCACCAGCGTCAACTCTTCGCTCAGCGCGGTGCCGTCACCATCGACCAGCGCCAGGCGGTCGGCGTCAGGGTCCACCGCGAACCCCAGATCGGCCCCCTGCCGGCGCACCTCCTCGCGCAGCGCCGCCAGGTGGGCGGGCGTCGGCTCGGGATCGTGCGGGAAGTTGCCGCTTAACCCGCAATACAGCGGCGTGCAGCGCACCCCCAGCCTGTGGAGCAGCCGCGGCACGATCGCGCCGCCGGCGCCCTCGACCGCGTCGACGACCGCGTGCAGGCCGCGCGCGCGAATCGCGGCCGTGTCCAGCCAGGGCGCGGCGCACACCTCGTCCAGATGCAGGTCGTCGGCGCCCGGTTGCGCGATCACGCGCCCGAGGCGATCCCAGCCCACGTGGCCGTCGCCGCGCTCCATGTGCGCGGCCACCTCGGCGCCCTCGATCGCGCTGAGGAACAGCCCGTCCCCGCGCAGGAACTTCAGGGCATTCCACTGCTGCGGGTTGTGACTGGCGGTGATGATGATGCCGCCGACCGCCGGGCCGTGCTGCACGGCCACCTCGGTCGTCGGCGTGGTCGCGATGCCGATGTCCAGCACATCGTGGCCCGTCGAATTCAACGCCGCCGTGACGGCCGACAGCACCATGGGCCCGCTCGGGCGCGTATCACGGCCGACGACGACCGGCCCCGGCGGCAGCCAGGCCCCGAAGGCGCTGGCCCAACGCACCACCCCGACGGCGTCGAGCCCGTCGCCGATGACGCCGCGGATCCCCGAAATGCTCACGCGCAAAGGCATGCAGTCTCCCCCTGGAAGCGAAGGCCGACGGGCACGGCCCGGCGACCGCGACCCGCGGACGGCGACTGTACCCCCTGGACAATCGACACAACACACAAAAAAACCCGTGCCACCGCCACGGGCGGTCACGGGCAGGCGGTTGTGAATCGGGACGGTCTGGAGCTGGTGCGCGGACTCGAACCGCGGACCTGCTCATTACGAGTGAGCTGCTCTACCAGCTGAGCTACACCAGCTCCAAATCGACCGACCACAAGAACAGGGTGGTGCCTGGGGGCGGAGTTGAACCACCGACACCATGATTTTCAGTCATGTGCTCTACCAACTGAGCTACCCAGGCACCCGATGCCGCCGAGGGCGGCAAGCGGGCAATAAAACACGGACGGCAAACCGTTGTCAAGGCAGCGGGATGGGGTTTTTCGCGCGGTGGGGCGGCGGCGGCGGCGCCGGCGGTGCCTCAGGCGCGCGCGCGGGCCGTCAGTTGGTGGATCGTCGCGACGATCTCCTCCATTTCGAACGGCTTGTACATGCACGCGTCCGCCCGCGACCAGGTGGCGATGAACTTCTCGCGGTCGCGCGTGTCGACCTTGCGGGCGGTCAGGAGCATGATGGGGAACGGAGCCGACTGGGGATCGTTGTCCATCCACTCCTTGAGCATGCGGCTGACCTCGTAGCCGTTGCAGCCCGGCAGCATGACGTCCAGGATCATAAAGTCCGGCGGCACGCGCTTGGCCTTTTCCAGGCCTTCGAGGCCGTCGGCGGCCGTGGCGACGTCGAACCCACGCCTGGCCAGGCTGAACTCCAGCGTCTCGAGGATGTCCGGTTCGTCATCCACTACGAGGACTTTGAGCGCTCGGTCCATGATCCTGCCCTTCTCTTTCGCCGGATCCCCTGCCGGCCGGGTTCGGAGCTCACGCACGGATATCGACGGGCGCGGGTCCGGGTTTACCCGAGATCGCGCCCGGGCTCCCCTCGGCCCCCAGCGGCGCGCCTGGAGCCACCAGAAGCCACCCGGCCGAGCCCGGGGCCGGGTCGGCCGCCCACGCCTGCGGGTCGGGCACCGCGGCCGCCAGGCAGCCGTCGGCCGGCTCGCAGGCGGGTCCCACCGCGCCGGTCGGCAGTCCGGACAGGGCCGCCAACGCCTGGCCGGGAGTCGCGGCGCCCTCCAGGCGGCCGTCGAACACGGCCACCGGCCCGGTCGGCGATCCTGGCGCGGCTCCCAGTTCGGATCGCAGCTGGGCCGCGGCGCGTAGCAGCTGCGCCCCGGCCGCATCGACCGGCAAGCGGACCCAGATCGTGGTGCCGGCGCCCGGCGCCGAAGCGAGGCTGACCTTGCCGCCGTGCGCCTCGGCCAGGCGCCTTACGATGTGCAGGCCCAGCCCGGCGCCGCCGATGCGGCCGATGACCTCGGCCCGGCCCCGCTCGAACGGCTCGAAGACGCGGTCGATGACCTGCGGGTCGATGCCGGGCCCATTGTCCTCGACGACGATCGTGAACATGCGCACGTCGAGCCGGCAGGCACGCGCCAGGGCTGCGGCCAGTGGTTCGAGCGTCGGCTGGTGCGCGTCCAGCCACACCCGTACGCGTCCGTCGGCGGGCACGTACTTGCGTGCGTTGCCGACCAGGTTCGCCACGATCTGCGTGATCCGGTCGGGATCCACGCAGGCCGGGAAGTGCGTCGGAATGCCGTCCGCGTCGAGACGCGGACCGCCGGCGCTCTCGCCACCGGCTCCCAGTGCCACGGCTTCGCGCAGCACGGGACCCAGGTCGACCGGGCGGCAGTCCACGCGCAGGCGTCCCGCGTCGTCCCGCGACAGGTCCAGCAGATCACAGACCAGGCGGTCCAGGCGGGCGACGTTGCGCGCGGCCACACCCAGGAATCTCATCTGATCCGGACCCAGCGGCCCGGCGTCGCCGGCCATCAACAGCGAGAGGCTGTTACGGATGGAGGCCAGAGGCGTGCGCAGCTCATGGCTGAGCGTGCTGACGGTCTCGACCAGGCCGCCGCCGGCGGCGCGTTCGCTGCCTGCCGCGGCCGCCTGCACCGCGACCACGACCTGCCCGACGGCCTGCCCGCCGCTGGCCAGAGTCAGGGCCAGCGCTGGCCCTCCCTGCCGGCGCGCCTCCAGCACATGGGCGCTGTCCGGTGCCGCCAGCAACCGCGCGCAGCCCGCTTCCAGCCACCGCACCCAGGCCGTCGGGGCGCCGCCGACGGCGTCCTCCAACAGGCGCCGGGCCTGCGGATTCCAGGCGGACAGGCTGCCGTGCCGGAGGACCGCCAGGCCGATCGGTGCCTGGTGCCAGACCTGCGCGAGCACCGCGCTGGCGGGCTCGGCTTCGGGCTGGTTCTGCCGGTTCTCGGGCGGCACTTTTTTCCCGCTTTCGTATCCGTTGGCCCCACCGGATCGCCGGATCCCTTGTGCCGGTACGGCTTTGCCGTGCCGCGGCACATCCTTGGCGAACCTCACGGACGGAAATCTGCAAGGCGGGTGCCATGCCCCGGATGGGCGGGATACCTGCGGTGGTGCCCGCCGCAGGGAGCTCAGGAATCCTGCAGCCGGGCCAGATGGCGCCCGGTGAGCGAGGCCGCCGACTTCGCGACATCACCCGGCGTGCCCTGCGCCACGACCTTGCCGCCGTGCCGACCGCCGCCCGGGCCGAGGTCGATGACCCAGTCGGCCTGGACAACCAGGTCGAGGTTGTGCTCGATGACCAGCACCGAGTGGCCGGCGTCCACCAGTTCGTGCAGCACGCGGACCAGGGCGCGGACGTCTTCGGCATGCAGTCCGGTCGTGGGTTCGTCCAGCAGGTAGAGGTTCTGCTTGCCGGACGGAAGCGCCAACTCGCGCGCGATCTTCAGGCGCTGGCTCTCGCCGCCCGAGAGCGTGGGCGCCGGCTGGCCCAGGCCGAGGTAGCCCAGCCCGACCTTCTTCAGCAGCCACAGCTTCTGGCCCACGGCAGGGACATCGCCGAAGAAGGCCAGGGCGTCGTCGATGGTCAGCTCGAGCACCTGCGCGATGTTCAGGCCCTTGTAGCGGATCTCCAGCGTGGCAGCGTTGAAGCGGCTGCCGCGGCAATCCTCGCAGGGCACCTCGATGTCGGCCATGAACTGCATCTCGACGCGGTGATAGCCGAGTCCCTGGCAGCCGGCGCAACGCCCGCCGGCCGTGTTGAAGCTGAAGCGACCGGCGGCGAAGCCGCGGGTGCGCGCGTCGCGCGTAGCGGCGAACAGGTCCCGCACCGGGCCGAGCACCTGCAGGTAGGTGGCGGGATTCGAACGGCTGGTCCGCCCGATCGGCGTCTGGTCCACGCGGATCACGCGCCCCACCCCGTGCGCGCCCTGGATCGAGGTGAAAGGGAACGCCTTGCCGGCGCCGCCAGCCGCGCGCGCGGTCAGGCCGTCGTGCAGGCATCCGTTCAGCAGCGAGCTCTTGCCGGAACCCGAGATACCGGTCAACGCCACGAAACGGCCGAGCGGGACCTTGACGTCGATCTCGCGCAGGTTGTTCAGTCGCGCACCCTTGACCACCAGCCAGCGGTCCGGCGACGGACGGCGTGATCGCCGGTCGGTGGCCCGGACTTCGCCGCGCAGGTGCCGCGCGGTCAGCGTGTCGGCCAGCAGCGCCGCCGGCAGCGGCCCCTGGAAGACGACGTGCCCGCCCCCGCTGCCGGCAGCCGGACCCAGTTCGATGAAGTGGTCGGCGGCGCGGAGCACCGCCAGGTCGTGTTCGACGACGACCACCGTGTTGCCCGCTTCCACCAGGTCGCGCAGTGTCGCGGTGAGCCGCTCGACGTCGTCGGCGTGCAGGCCGCAGGTCGGCTCGTCCAGCACGTAGAGCGTGTCCACCAGCCTCGCGCCGAGCGCGTTGGCCAGGTGGATGCGCTGCGCCTCGCCGCCCGAGAGCGTCCGGGTCAGGCGATCCAGCGTCAGGTAGCCGAGACCCACGCGCTCGAGAAAGCGCAGGCGGTGGAGCACCTCGTCGCGAACCTCGCCGGCGGCGGCGGTGGCGGACCTGCCCAGTCTCAAGGCGCCGATCTTCTGCAACGCCGCCTCGACCGACAGGCGTCCGACCTGCCCGAGGTCAAGGCCCTGCAGCCGGACGGCCAGCGCCTCCTCGCGCAGACGGCTGCCGCCGCAGGCGCGGCAGAGCGTGTCGCCCATGAAGCGGCGTGTGAAGAAGCGATGGTGCCCCTTCCGCATCTCCCGACGCATCGACTCCAGGAACGGGATCACGCCGACGTAGGTCCCGTCGCCGCCGTCGAGCACCAGCTTCCGCTGCACCGGGGGCAGCTTGTGGAAAGGCACGTCGGTGGGGATCTTGCGCCGCGCGCAGAACCGCAGCAGCGCGGTGAAATCGCGGGCGAAACTCTCCGTGCTCCAGGGTTTGATGGCACCGCCGCGCAGCGTCAGCGACGGGTCGGGCACGATCCGATCTTCGTCGAACTCCAGCTTGTTGCCGAAGCCCTTGCAGGCGGCGCAGGCGCCCTCGGGCGAGTTGAAGGAGAACAGGCGAGGTGTCGGATCGGGGAAGACGCGGCCGCAGCCGCCGCAGCGCAGGTCGCCGGAGAATTCGGCCCGCCAGCCGAGCTCGCGATCGCGTACCGCGACAAGACCCGACTGGGCGAGCGCCAGTTCCACGGCCTCGACGAACCGCGAGCGAGCCGCCGGCTTGAGATGCAGACGGTCCACGACCACGTCGATCCCACCGGCGCCCGGCAGCGCCTCCAGACGGTCGGGTTCGGCGCCGTCCAGTTGCTGCACCGCGCCGCCGGCCACCACGCGCTGGAAACCCTGTGCCAGGAGCGGCTCCCACCAGCCGACGGCCGCGCCACTGCCGCCGGGCAGCGGGTAGCAGACCAGAACGGCATCACCCTCGGGCCGCAGGCGGCGCACGTCGCGCCAGACGGAGTCGGGCGTATGGCGATCGACGTCCACGTCGCAGGCCGGGCAGTGCACGGATCCTGCTCGCGACCAGAGGACGCGCAGGTAGTCGTTGATCTCGGTCACCGTGCCGACGGTCGAGCGACCGCTCGTGACGGCATTGCGCTGTTCGATGGCGATGGCCGGGCTGACACCGTCGATCCAGTCGACATCCGGCTTGGGCAGGCGTTCGAGGAACTGGCGCGCGTAGGTCGACAGCGACTCCACATAGCAACGCTGCCCCTCGGCGTAGAGCGTGTCGAAGACGAGCGACGACTTGCCGGAACCGGACAGACCGGACACGACGGTGAACTTCCCGCGCGGGATGTCGACGTCGATGTCGCGGAGATTGTGCTGGCGCGCGCCCTTGATCCGGATCCAGTCGTCCGTGTCGTGGAAGCCGGATTCGGCGCGGCCAAGGCCGCTGTCGCCGGCTCCGGTTCCGGGCGCTTGGTTGTCGGTCACGTCGTGGGTCCTCCGTCCCGAACCTCGTGGCGGCGGCTCTCCCGGCGCCGGTCGACGGCCCCGAGGCGGCCGGCTACGCGCAGGGTGGGCGACCGGACAGGATAACCGGGAGTTGGCCGGAGCGCCAAACTCGTTTACCGTGGGGCCTCCACCGAGCCCTGTCACCGACTCCGGAAGGCCCGTGATGTCAGCGGAATTCGAGGAGCTCCTGGCCACCATCCACACGCTGCGTGCCCCCGGCGGTTGCCCCTGGGACCGCAAGCAGACGCTGGTCGATGCCGCCCGTTACCTCCTGGACGAGGCCGGAGAACTGGTTGACGCCGCGCTGTCAGGCGACGGTGCGCACGTGCGCGAGGAACTCGGCGACCTGCTGTTCATGACCTGCTTCTGCTGCGAGATCCTCGGCGAGACGGACGGCGTGTCGATGCACGACATCGCCCGGCAGGGCAATGGCAAGCTCATCCGGCGCCACCCTCACGTCTTCGGCGACGCCGAGGCCCACGAAGTGGGCACCAGCCAGAAGCTGTGGAACGAGATCAAGGCGCAGGAGAAGCGGGAACAGGGTCTGGACCCCGCACTGGCAGGCACGCTCAAGGACATGCCGGCCTCGACCGCGCCGCTGCACCTGGCCTACCGGTGGCAGAAGGACGCCGCCGGGGTCGGTTTCGACTGGCCCGACCTCGGCGGCGTCAAGGCCAAGCTGGCCGAGGAGCTGGCCGAGTTGGAACAGGCCGAGGCCGGCGGCGACCCTGAGGCCATCGAGCACGAACTGGGCGACGTCCTGTTCTCCCTGGTGAACCTGGCGCGCTGGCACCGCATCCAGCCCGACCTGGCGCTGCGCAGGGCGAACCGCCGCTTCGCTGCCCGCTTCCGACTGGTCGAGTCGGCGTTCCGCGCCCGTGGACGCGCGTTGGACACCGTGCCCCTGGAGGAACTCGAGGCCGCCTGGCAGGAAGCCAAGCGCTCCCTGGCGGCCGACAGCGCTCCGGATTCGGCGCAACGGACGAATCCCGGCACCTAGCGCCGTTCACTCCTGATCCGGGCAACCGTCCTCGTCCCTGTCGCCGTCGTAGTCCTCGGCATGATCAGGGCAGTCGTCCTGGTCGTCGGGAATCCCATCCAGGTCGTTGTCCGGATCCGGGCAACCGTCGTCGTCGGCGAAGCCGTCGCGATCCTCGCGCACGTCCGGACACGCGTCGCGGTCGTCGGGCACGCCGTCGCGGTCTCGGTCCTTCAGTTCCTCCGGGCAGCCATCGTCGTCCGCATGACCGTCCAGGTCCTCGGGCTGGTCCGGACAGAGATCGTCCCCGTCCGGAATCCCGTCACCGTCGTTGTCCGGATCCGGGGCGCCATCGTGGTCGGCAAAGCCGTCGAAGTCCTCGGGCCGGTCCGGGTCCAGGTCGCGGGCGTCCGGAATGCTGTCGCCGTCGTTGTCCGGGTCGGGACAGCCGTCATCGTCGCGGAAGCCGTCGTGATCCTCCGGCAGGTCCGGGCACAGGTCGCGGCGGTCGACGATCGCGTCTCCGTCACGGTCGCGCCCACCCAGGCTGAACTGCCGCGAGACGCCCACCGACATCGTCCAGTCGGGGAACGACGGATACCAAGTGGTCTGTGCGTCATCGCGCGCGAGCGACACGAGATAGGAACCGTGTGCGGCCCATCCTTCCTGCAGCCCCCAGCGGAGGCCGGCGCCGACGCCGCTGAACTGCTCGCGGGCACTGACCGCTTCCTGGCGTGGGAAGCGGTCGACGCTGTACTCGACCCAGAGCGCGGTCGAACCGCGTCGGAATTCGAGGGCCGCGCCCAGCGTCGTGATGTCGTTGCCGCCGTCCCCACCGACGGCCACGGCGGCCGGGTAACGTGACGGCCAGGGGTCGAACCCGTCCGTCCCCCAGCCGTAGCCGGCTTCCTCGTTGCGGTTCCAGGTGTGGGCCGCCTGCACATGCAGCCGGAGTTCGGGGACGTTCGCGTCGCGCCACAGACACAGTGTCAGCGCCGCGCCGGCGCGCGGCGACAGCGCGTCTTCGCCCAACCCGGCCGCCGCGTCACCTAGCGGCAGGTTGCCGCCGCCGCTGAGGGCCGCGTGCAGGGCGCCGCCCGCCAGCGCGCGGGACAGGCGCACTTCCCAAGCACCATCACCCAGTCCACTGCCACTGGCGGGGATCCAGCCCGCGCCTTCGGACCACGTCCGCCACGGCACCTCGGCCCAGGTGTCCAGCCAGGGCAGCGGACTCCAGGCGGCGGTGGCGAAGTACTCGCGCCGCTGCACCCGGTAGCGGTCGCCATCGACCAGGTGGACGGTGCTGCAGGTGCGGGCCCCCAGGCCCAACGTCAACAACCCGTCGGCCACGGCGACCGCCGACGACAGGCGCACCAGCCGCGCCGAGTCCTGCAAGCGCACAGGTTGGCGCGTGTGCCGGCCGGCCGTCAGCGCCGCCGACGCGTCCGCCGCCACCGCGAGCGCCAGACAGGCCGCCACGGCGGCGACAACCCGGATCCCGGGCGCCCGGGCTTCCCGGCGACGAGGCCGCTTCAAGCGCCGGGTCCCGCGTCGGCCGCGGCGGCATCCTTGTCGCCGGCGGTGTCCGACTTCGTGATACCGGCTTCGTCGGGACCTTCGCCACGGCCGACCGAAGCGTCCCTGCCGTCGTCGCCGGGCCGCTTCAGCTCGTCCATGTAGTTCAACTGGAGATTCAGCACCGCCTGGTCGAGCATCCGCACGAGTTCGACCGGCGTCCCCGTGCGGCACTTGACCTTCAGCATCTCGAGGATGTCGATGGTGGCCCGCGCCTGGTCGAGGTCGCGGTACACCCCACCGCTGGCCGGATCCTGCAGTTTGCCCAGTTGCGTCATCGCCGCGTGCTGCAGCGAGAAGACCAGGCCCATCAACACGTGGTCATGCTTCGTCAGTTCGGCGTCGTCGCTCATGCGTCCTCCTCAGGCTCCGGCCGCCGCCATCGCGGCGACCTGCGGGTCGAACTCGTCGTGGATGGACCCCATCACCGTCTCGATGAGGTCCTCCAACGTGATCAGGCCGAGCGGGTTCCCCCCCGCATCGCAGACGGCCGCCATCTGATTGCCCTGGCCACGCAGTTCCTCGAACACCTCGTACGGCGTCATGCGGGCGTCGATCAGCACGAATGGCCGCCACAGCCGCCGTGGCACGATCCGGTCCGCTTCCCCGGCGGGCAGGAACAGCAGGTCGCGCGCCGTCACGTACGCCTGCAGAGCGCAACCGCCCTCGCGCGTGACCGGCAACCGGCTGAGGCCCGAGCGCGCGGCGACCGCCAGGCACTCCGCCGTCGTCGCTTCCGGCCCCACCGTGACCACCGCCTGCAGCGGTCGAGCCAGCGTCATCAAAGGGCGGTGCGCAAGCTGCAGGAAACGATCGAGGATCTCGCTGAAGCCCCGTTCCTGGTCGGAAGGTTGCGCGTGGGTGTGCATGAGGGCCGCCAGACTGCCACGATCCAGGCCGCGGGCGCTGGCACCTCCGGGTGGCAACACCCGCAGCCACAAACGCCGGTACGCGCCCAGCAGCAGGCGCACCGGCCACAGCACCTTCATCACGACCGTGAAGACAGGAAGCACCGCCAGGCACAGCCGCTCGGGATACTCGCGAAAGACGATCTTCGGCAGGATCTCGCCGACCACGATCGTCACCGCCGAGACCACGACCACGGCCATGCCCTGTCCCGCATCGCCCAGCCTTCGCGTGAGGGCCACCGTCACCAGCGCGCTGAAAGCGACGTTGACCAGGTTGTTGCCGACAAGGCAGGTCGTCACGGCATCCTCGAGGTCATGCAGCAGTCGACGGAGCCGACGACCGCGCGGGGTCTCTCCGGCAGCGGATCGTCGCAGGCGCACGCGGCTGACGCTCATCAACCCGGTCTCGGTTCCCGAGAAGAACGCGGAGCCCGCCAGGCACGCCCCCAGGGCCAGCCACAGGAGCGGCTCGTTCACGCCGTTCATCGGACGCCTCCCGCCGGCGCCGACAGCCGCCGCGTGACCTGGATGCGCAGCGCACGCAGGCCGTCCATTTCCAGCACCGTCAGCCGCGCCTGCGGCAGCGTCACGCGGTCGCCCGGTGCGAGCACACGCCCGAGCGTCGTCATGAGGAAACCCGCCACGGTCACGTAGTCGCGGCTCGGCGGCAGGTGCACGCCGCAGGCTTCCTCCAGCCCGCGCAGGTCGGTGCGACCGCTGACGACCCAGCGACCCTCACCGAGCGGAATCACCTCCGGATCGCGGGAAGAGGCGTCGGCCACCGGACCGAGCAGCGCCTGCAGGCAGTCCGCCATCGTGACGATGCCCGTGAAGTCTCCGTGCTCGTCGACCACCGCCGCCAGGTGGGCACCGCCGCGCCGCATCTCGGTCAGCAGGGCGTCGACATCCTTGCTCTCGGGCACGAACAGCAGCGGCCGCGCGCCGCCCTGCAGCGGCAGGCTCCCGGGCTCGCCGGCCGCCAACAGGTCCTTCAGATGGAACATGCCGACCGGGCGGGCGCCGTCGGCGCCGAGAACGGGGTAGCGATTGAAGCCGGCGCGCCTGGCCACGTCGAGAATCCCGGCACGCGTCATGTCCGCGCGCAGCGAGACGACCGCCGGCCTGGGCACCATGATGTGCTGCACCTCGAGCCCCGACAGCTGCAGCAGGCGAGCCAGCGACCGTCCTTCGGTCTCGGTCAGGGTCCCGTCCTCGATGGCCAGGTCGCACGCCGTCTGCAGCTCGGCGGTGTTGAGTGCCCGGGAACCAGGCCGGTCGGCGGGCAGGACCCGCAGCAACGCCTCGACCAGCCGGCTGGTCAGCCAGACGACCGGGCGCGCCACCGCGACCCATCCGCGCAACGGAAGCTGCACGGCCATCGCCACCCGGCTTGGCCGTCGCAACGCGAGCAGCTTCGGCGTGATCTCGCTGAACAGCAGCAGCAGCAGCGTCACGACCGGAATGGCCACCGCCACGCCCTGCGCCCCGAACCAGGCCAGACACAGACCGGTGGCCACGACGCTGGCGGCCGTGTTGACCACCAGGTTGCCCACCAGCAGGGCGGACAGAAGGTCATGGCTGCGCCGTAGCAGCCGGGCCACGTTGTGGCCGGCTCGTCCGCCCTCGGCTTCCAGCCGCGCGCGCTCGCCGGCGTTCAACGAGAAGAGCGCGGTCTCCGATCCCGAGAAGAACGCCGACAGCGCCAACAGCACGATGAGCAGAACCAGTTCCAAGCGCGGACTCCCGGGGCTGACGGCCGGCGACCAGGCTTGGCCCCGGCGGCCGGGCGATGGTAACCCGCTGGAAGGACGCCGGCAAGACCGCGTGGCAATCACGTGGCGACCGGCCGCGCAAGGCTGGCGCCGCCGTCGGCGATGTGTTTCACTTGCGGTGATCCGAACCGTTGCCGGCGCCCGATGCCGCCGGCCAAGGCCCCGCTCCACGGATGGTCCCGTGCCCGATTGGCTGGTATTGCGTTTCGGTTCGCTGGGCGACCTTTGCCTGCTGGGCTGGTCGCTGTCGGCGCTGGCCGACGGCACGGATGACACCCGACCGCGCGTGACCATCGCCACCAAGGCCGCGTTTGCACCCCTGGTGTCCCGGTTCCACGGCGTTGCGAGCGTCGAACCCTTGCGCGGATCGGACCTGGGCCCGCTGCGCGATCTGGCGGGACGCCTGCGCCGCGGGCACTGGCACCGGGTCGTCGACGCCCACAATGTGCTGCGCAGCCACGCATTGCTGGCGCTGGTTGGACGCCGGGCCGACGCGCGCTTGGCCAAGGACACGGCTGCGCGCCTGCGCCTGCTGTCCGGTGGGCCAGACTCGGCTCCGCTGGCCCGCACGATGGTCGACCGCTTCGACCAGTGTCTGCTGCAGGACGGCGCCGTCACCGGCGGTCGCCGACCACCGTTGGCCGCTACGTCCGGTGCCCGAATCGCGAACGGCGCCGCGCCCCTGGGAATGGCGCCCGGCGCCCGCTGGGCGACCAAGCGTTGGCCGGAGCACCACTGGGTCGCGCTGATCGAAGGTCTGGCCGCGGACGGCGAACGGGACCTTCGCCTCTTCCTGGGGCCCGACGAGAGAGCCTGGTTCGCCGGCAGCCGCCTGCAGGGCGCGGCCGTCGCCGCCGGCGCCGTGGTCATCGAGGGGCTGGGCCTGCCGGACGTCGCGGACGCCGTCGGCGCCTGCCGCCGCCTGGTGACCAACGACAGCGGCCTGCTGCACCTGGCCGAGGCGACGGGCACGCCGGTGCTGGCCTTCTTCGGCCCGACCGTGCGCCAGTTCGGCTACTTCCCGCGCCTGGAAGCGAGCCTGGTGCTCGAACACGAGATCGACTGCCGCCCCTGTTCGCGCAACGGCAAGCGCCCATGCCACCGTGGCGACCTGGCCTGCCTGGAATCGGTCCTGCCGGCCACGGCGCTGGCGGCGCTGCGCGCCGAGCGGAAGCAGCCGTGAACGCCCGTCCGCCCGGCCTGTCGCTGCGCGCGTACCGTGCGCTTTCGCCCGCCCTGGCCGCGACGACGACCCTGGCCGTCCCGTTCCTGCCCAAGCTGCGCGAGGGGCTGGCCGGCCGGCGCGGCCTGGACGCGCGCATCGCCGCGGCGGCCGCGCAGGCGCAGGGTGGCGTCTGGTTCCACGTGACCTCCGTCGGCGAGTACGAGCAGGCGCGGCCGCTGGTGGCCGCCCTGCGCCAGTCGCGGCCCGGACTGCCGTTGGTGGTCACGCACTTCTCGCCGTCTGGCCGCCACTTCGCCGAGCGGCGCCCCTGTGCCGACGTGCACGAGTACCTGCCCCTGGACCGACCCGCGGCGATGGAAGCGCTGGTCGCACAGTGGCGCCCGCGCCTGCTGGTGTTCATCAAGTTCGACTGCTGGCCCAACCAGGTGCTGGCCGCCGACCGCGCCGGGGTCCCCATCGTCCTGATGGCCGGTTCGCTGCGGCCGGGGAGCGCCCGCCTGCACCCGCTGGCCCGTCCGCTCTACCGCGACCTCTTCGACCGCTTCGCTCACGTCGGGGTGTGCACGGAAGACGACCGGCGACGGTTTGTCGACGGGCTCGGCGTACGTTGCCCGGTGAGCGTCACCGGTGACACGCGCGCCGAGCAGGTGATCCTGCGCTGGGAGGCCGCCCACGGCGGCCCGGTGGCGGCTGCCCTGCAGGCGCTGGGCGGCCGCCTGCTCATCCTGGGCAGCACCTGGCCGCCGGACGAACAGCTCTGGCTACCGGTCCTGCCGCGGTTGCGGAAGGAGTGCCCGGACGCGCGCATCGTGTTGACTCCGCACGAGCCCACGGCCGCGCGGCTGGGACAACTGGAGCGCAGGCTGACCGATGACGGCCTGTCGACGCTTCGCCTTTCGGCCCTGGTGGCTGCCACCCCTGTGAGCCCTCCGGATGTCGTGCTGGTCGACTCGGTCGGCCAACTGGCGGAAATCTACCGGGCGGGGCATCTTGCCTACGTCGGCGGCAGCTTCACCACCGGCGTGCACAACACGCTGGAACCGGCCGTGGCCGGGCTGCCGGTCCTCTTCGGCCCGGTGATCGACAACGCCGAGGAGGCAGGCGAGCTGGTGCGCCGCGGTGCCGGGCAGGTGCTGCGCCGTCCGCCGGAAGCCGTGGCCGCGGCGCTGCGGCTGCTGGGCGACGACCGGGCCCACCGGACGGCTGCCGCCGCCGCGCGCGGCGTCGTGCTGGACCAGCGCGGCGCCACCGCACGCAGCCTGGCGGTCATCGAACCGCTCCTGGATCGCCCCTGAAGACCCGCGGCCAGCGGCCGCTCCCGGAGGAACCCCATGCGTCCAGCCCAGGCCGACCAGTTCACCGCCGCCCCTGCCGCCGCCGCTGCCGGCGCCGGGCCCCGCTGGCGCCTGCCCTACGCCGCGCGGCCGCGGTTCCTGCAGTTGGAGACGGTCACCAAGTGCAACGCGAAGTGCCCGTTCTGCCCGCAGAACGAGATCGTCCGCGACCCGGCGCGCATGCCGGACGCCATGTGGAAGAAGATCGTCGATGATACCCGCGGCTGGGGCGTCACCTACCGCCCGTTCCTGACCAACGAGCCGTTCGTCGACAAGCGGCAGCCCGAGATCGTGCGCTACATCAAGCAGAACGATCCCACCGCCCGCGTCGAGTTCAACACCAACGCGGAGTTGCTGACCGAGGAATTGGGCCGTGCCCTGCTGGAAGCCGGCGTCGACATCATGCGCTTCTCGATCGACGGCTTCAGCGCCGCGACCTACGAGCCTTCGCGGGTGGGCATCCCCTACGCCAAGGTGCTCGAGCGCACGACGCGCTTCCTGGAGATCTGGGACCGCGAAGGCTGGCGCGACAAGGTGTTCACCGAGGTGCGGATGATCGAGGTGCCCGAGAACCGGCACGAGATCGCCGACTACCGGGCCTACTGGTCGCCGCGCTGCACCGAGGTGCTGGTCACCCAGCTCTACCAATGGCCATGGACGGGGCAGAAGCCCGAGGACGTCGTGAAGAAGCCCTGCCTGAAGGTGCTCGACGAGATGTTCTTCTACACCGACGGCGACGCCACGCTCTGCTGCTGGGACGTGCACGGGAAAGCCGTGATCGGCAATGTGCTCGAGCAGTCGGTGCTGGAGATCTGGCAGGGACACGCCGCGCGCTGCCTGCGCGAGCTGCTCGATGACGGCCGACGCGACCTGATCCACCTCTGCAGCCGCTGCAACGCGTACAAGGACTACGATTTCAGCCGGTTTGCGGGGGCGGACGCCGCCGGCGACTGAGCGAAGCGCCCGACGCCGCTCAGCCCCGATACGGGAGCGGATCGACCAGGCCCGCGCGCTCGAAGCCGCGCAGGCGCAGTCGGCAGCTCTCGCAGCGACCGCAAGCCAGGTCCTCGTCCGTGTAGCAGGACCAGGTCAGGTGCAGCGGCGCCCCCAGTTCGACGCCGCGCCGCACGATGGCGCCCTTGTCCAGGCTGATCAGCGGCGTGACGATGCGCAGGACCGTGCCCGGCTTCGTGCCGGCGTTGGCCGCGGCCTCGAAACGGTCGTAGAACTCGCGGCGGCAATCGGGATAGCCGCTGCCGTCCTCCTCCACGGCGCCGATCCACAGCGAACCGGCGCCCATGACCTCGGCCCAGGACACGCCCACCGACAGGATGTGCGCGTTGCGGAACGGGACGTAGGTCGAGGGCACGCCCTGTCCCGCCTGCGGCAGGCCGGTCTCGACCGCCATCGAGCTGTCGACCAGCGACGAGCCGCCGATCTGCTTCAGGTAGGAGATGTCCGCCACCAGGCGCCGCGCCACGCGGTAGTGGTCGCACAGTTCGCCGAAGGCGCGCAGCTCGCGGGCCTGCGTGCGCTGGCCGTAGTTGATGTGCAGCGCCGCCACCTCATGGCCCCGCGCCGCCTCGGCCAGGCACACGCACGAGTCCATGCCTCCACTGACCAGGACGATGGCCATGCCTGTCGCCGGCGTCACCGTCAGACCCCCCGCTCGACGCCGGGCCACACGACCTTGTGCAGCTGCAGCTGGAACCGCACCTCGAGCCCGTCCTCGAGGATCCAGCCCGCCAGGTCGGCCGGTGCCAGGCCGTCCTGCACCGGGGAGAAGCTGACGGGCACGCCGGCCGGCAGCCGGCCGGGCTCGCGCACCAGGTCGCGCGCCCACTCGTAGTCGCGACGGTCGGCCAGGACCGCCTTCAGTTCGTCGCCCGGTCCCAGGGCGGCGATGCCCGCCCAGTCGATCACCCCGGGCGCCAGGCCGCTGCCCGGCGCCTTCAGGTCCACGATGCGGTGCACGCCGGGCGGCACCTCGTCCAGGCGGACCGCCGAGCGCGGCCCGAGCGTGCCGCTGGTCTCCAGCAGCACCTCGCGCCCGTCGTCCAGCAGGGCCTGCAGCAGCTCCTTCACGGCTGGTTGCAGCAACGGCTCGCCGCCGGTCACCAGCACGGTCCGCGGTCCCAGTTCGCGCACACGCCCCAGCACGTCCGGCACCGGCATCGGGTGCCCCCCGTTGAAGGCATGCGCCGAGTCGCACCAGACGCACCGCACGTGGCAGGCAGTCAGGCGCACGAGCGTGCACGGGCGACCGCTGAACAGCGACTCGCCGCAGAGCGACCGGTAGATCTCGCTGACCTGGAGCATGACCTGCCTGACGAGGTGGCTGCGAAGGAGGGCCGGGCAGCGGCACCCGGCCCCTGTCTCCGCAGGACTAGCGATCCCAGCGCGGGAACACCGGCTCGATGTCCACCGGGATATGGTCCAGTCGCGCCAGCGCGGCGGCCATCGGAGCGGGCAGCGCGCCGTAGCGCTCGATGAAGGCCTGGCTCGCGGCGTAATCGCCCTCGGCCTGGATCGTGCAGATCTCCCCGACCAGCTGGCCGATCGCCTGCTCGAACACCGGCACGTCGATGCGGAAGCGCCCGGTCCCCGCGTCGTGGGCGATGGCGCCCTTCTCCACCAGGTAGTTGAACTGGATGGCGTTGGCCTTGCCGTGCGCTTCGCCGATACCGAACCGCACCGAGCGGAAGATGCCGGCGAGGTACGTGGCCGCCTGCTGGCGGAAGATCGACTCGGGGAAGTGGCCCTTGCCCGCGCGCGTGAGCACGAAGATGGTCCACTCGCCCATGGCGTCGGCCTTGGCCTCCTCGAGGGTCGAGTAGGTCTCCTTCAGTTCCAGCCGCACCTCGGTGTCGCGACCGTCGACCGTGATGCGCCCCGGCCCCAGGCCGTGGCTCATCTCGTGCCAGAGCGTGTGCAGGAAGAACGACTCGGCCGTCAGGTCGCCCAGCTGGTCCTCGCTCACGACGACCTGCGCGATGGGCACCAGGATCTGGTCGAACTTGGCCTTCATGACGTTTCGAAGCAGCACCTTCTTGGAGCCCTTGGCTTCGCGCACGCGCTCGTCGTTGGGCAGGTTGAAGGCGATCGTCTGCACGCCCGCGCGCGTGTCGCCGGCCGAGTAGACCTCGTCGACGACGCGGATCGGCGACTCGGCGCCGCGGTTCGGGTTCTTGTGGCGCTCGGCGATCGGCAGCTGCGCCTCGAGCCACGGCAGCTCGTCCTTGAACTTCGCCAGGCGGCCGCTCTCGACCGGATCGGTCACCGTCACGAACGCCTCGAAGGCCGCCTTGTAGCCGAACAGTCCGTCCTCGTAGGTCTCGTAGGGGCCGACGGTGATCTCGACCGGGCTGTCCACGTCCATCCACAGCATGTCGGAAGCGTAGTAGTCGTCGCTGAGGAACGCGGCGGCGCGCGACTCGAGGAATGCCCTCAGGCTGGCATTGCCCGTCAGCGCGGCGGCTTCGCGCATGAGCGCCGCCGCCTGCTGCAGTTCGGCCGCGAAGTAGTGTGAATAGGGCACGGCGACGAGCCGGCCCGACACGTCACGCCGCACCATCGTGAACAGGCCGTCAAGTCCGTTGGCACCGTCGGCGATCGCGGCCTTCTCGCTGTCGGTCAGGTCCACGGGGTAGTAGTTGGCACCCACCGGATGGACCCAGTCGCCGAGGAACGGCTCGAAGTGGAAGCGACGATCCCAGGGGCCCTTGTTGATGGCGAAGTAGCGCCGGGCCGTCTCCTGGCGATCGGCGGGTAGGCGCGACAGGTGGGCCGCCAGTTCGTCGGCGCAGGGTGTCGCCTGGATGGCGAAGAGGCCGTCCATGATCCGCGCCACTTCGACCAGCTTGGCCAGCACCGCCTGCTCGTCGGCGTCCAGATGGTCCAGCGACGGGTCGAGCGGCGTGGGCACGTAGGCGGCCGCGCGGGCATCGAGATCCCCGGCCAGGGGCAGGGCGTCCGCCCGCGCCCAGGTGCAATCGACAGGCGCAAGTGCGGCCGGCTCGTTCATCGCGGTCTCCGTCGAAGGCTGTTCCTGGCGGCAGCCCGGGGCGACCGCGAGCAGCAGGAGCAGGGCACAGGCCACCGGACCGGCAACGGCTCGGCGGCGCTTCCAGGACACGGCGTGGCACATGGTTCCGGCTCCTCGGCTCGGGAAGAACAGGGCGCCGCGCACGGCGCCGGGCAACAAAAAACCGCGACCGGAGTCGCGGTTGGCAGATGGCGGGAGCGACGAGACTCGAACTCGCGACCTCCGGCTTGACAGGCCGGCGTTCTAACCAACTGAACTACGCCCCCGCCTTGATTCAGCGAGGCGGCAATATAGTCGCGCCCGCTCCGGCAGTCAAAATAATATTGCAGCGGCCAGGCGGCAGCGGGACCTGCTGGGTTCCGGGTCACCGCTCACGCCGCCGAGCCGGCGCACGGGCTACCCAGGTCCTGCACGTCGCAATCGAACAGCGCACCGACCCGCCAGGCTTCGCCCAGCCGGGCGCGCAGGTCGACCGCTAGACTCGGGTGGCCCATCGCCAGGGCGATCCCGCCGGGCGCCAGCGTCAAGCCGTCCAGCAGACCGGTGCCCATGGGGCGATGAGAGGTCACCAGCAGGCGCTCGCAGGGTGCCTCGGCGCTGGCGGCACCGTTCCGGCGTTCCACCCGTGCGAACAGGCTCGCCAGCTTCTCGGCGAACGCCGCGCCCGTGCGCTGATCGGCCGCTCCCCAGCGGTCGCCGGCCGTGGTATCCAGCCAGGCCAGGGTGAGGTGCGGGGCGGACCACGCTACCGCCTCACGCCGCCACAGGCGGTCCCGGGCCTCCTGCCAGACCGCCGCCGGAGCGGCGAGGGACGCCAGCGCCGGCGGTCCCTCGCTTCCGGCGCCCAGCGCCGGCGGCTCGCTGGCCGGCAGCGCCCCGGACAGCGGCAGCGCCCGCCACGGGATGCCGCGCAGCAGCAGCAGGCCGCAGCCGGCGCGTAGCAGCGCACGCAGCCAGGCTGCAGGCAGGTCGCCCGGCTCGACCAGGCCACTGTCCTGGGCATCGGGTCGCGGCACGCCCAGCCGCCGCATGGGCTCACGCAGGGCCCCCATCGTGACGTCATCGGCCACCAGCAGCGGCGGCACGCCGCCGACGGCCAGGCTGGCCCGCACCTGCTCCAGATAGGCGGCGTCCAGCGTGGCCAGTCCCGTCCCGCCTGCCTCGCCGCCGGCCACAGGCAGGTGACCCACCATCACCGCGTCGGCACCGGCGGCCAGGCCGGCCAGGAACGGCTCGCGGCAACCGGCAACCAGCTGCGCCTCAAGCGTCAGGTGGCTGTCGGTCGCGGTGCCGCCGTGGCCGGGCCAGTGCTTGACGCAGACCTCCAGCCCCGCCGCGCGGTAGCCCGCTACCGCGGCGGCCACATGCCGCGCGCATAAGGCGGGGTCGGCCCCGAACGCCCGGGCCCCGATGACCGGATTGCGCGGATGCTCCAGCACGTCGGCCACCGGGCCCAGCACGCGGGTGATCCCCAATCGCGCCAGGCGGGCGGCCGTCTCGCGGCAGACCTCGCTCGTCAGCGCGGCATCATCCAGCGCGCCCAGGGTCCAGGCGGCCGGCGGCCGGCCCGCCGCCGCGGCCATCTGCGCCACGGGACCGCCTTCGTGGTCAGCCATCACCTGCAGGTCCGGCACCAGGGCGCGTAGCCGGCGACACAGCTGTGCCGCCTGGGTCGGTCCGGTCACGTTGCGGCCGAACAGGATCACCCCGGCCGGACGGTGTTCGCCCAGCCAGGCCCACTCGGCCGGCGTCGGCTCCGGCCCAGCCAGGCCGACCACCAGGCGTGTAGCCAGTGCTGCCGCTTCATCCGCAGCAAGGGCCTCCCTCATCGCAGCCTCCCTTTGACGGGCTCCAGCACGGCGCCGGGATAGTAGTGGGCCAGGATCTCGCGCCACGACCGCCCTGCCGCCGCCATGCCCAGGGCGCCGGTCTGGCACAGGCCGATCCCGTGCCCGAAGCCGCGCCCGCGCACCGCGACCTCGCGCAGGCGGTCGCCGTCGCGCACCAGTTCCAGCTCGAACAGCGCGCTGCGCAGGATCGCCGGCTTGCCGGAGGCGGGCACCAACACCCACCGGACGCGATCGCCGCGCACGTGGTAGGTGCCGGCCTCGGTGGTGACGGCCAGTTCGGTAATGCGCCCGGACGGCGTGCGGCGGCGGATCTCCAGGTCGCGCAGCGCGCCCGGCCGGTCGGCGCTGCCGCCGCGCGCGGGCGTGAACGTGGGCGCAGCCCAGCCGCCGCGCCCGGCCTGCGCCATGTACCTGACATACTCCGGCAGCGTGCGTTGCAGGATGCCCTCCAGCGCGCGCGCGCTCCACGCCTCGCGCCAGTGGTAGTAGGGCGCGTCCGCGCACCACGCCGTGCCGCCGGGCCCCGGGCCGTCGGCACGGCGCTGCAGGTACGGCTCGTCGTCCTTCGGCCACACCTCGGCGACCGTGGTGCTGGTGCCGCCGCAGCACGAGCTGTAGTAGGCCTGGATCTCGCGCCCGCCGTGGCGCAGCACCAGCGGCGCGGTCGCGGCGATCGCCTCGTTGCAGCGGGCATCTTCGCCGATCGCGCCCTTGTAGACCTGGTCCATCACGGTGGCGAACAGATCGAAGCCCTGCGCCTGGCGCGCCCCGAGGTGCGAAATGGTGTAGGTGCGCGCGGCCACGGCCTGGGCGCACACGGCGTCGAAGCGCGACGCGTCCGGACGGCCGATCTCCCACGGCACGACGCCCTTGAGGTAGTCCTCCAGCTCGACGTTGTTGACCAGGGTCAGGCCGTTTGCGCGCGGGCTGGGAATAACCAGGAACTCGCCGCGGTAGGAGCCGCCCGGCGCGCTGACCAGGAAGCCGGGGTCGATAGGTTGCAACGCCAGCGAGGCGGCCGAACCCTGTTCGCGGCCGGCCTCCCAGGCCACGCCGCCGCCGTCGCGCCGGCACAGCAGCGGCTCGCCGGCTGCCAGCGCCGCCAGGGTGCGCCCGCTGGCGGCGTCGCGCACCCAGGCCGCTCCCTCGCAGCGCAATTCCAGCCGCCGCTGGTCCTCCAGCAGGCCGACGCCCAGCAGCAGCAGAGGCTCGGCCGGTTCCAGCCAGGGAATGGGCGGCGGCGAAGGATGCTCCACGGGAGCCGGCATCGCCGGCGGCGTAGCGTCATCCTGCACACCGGGTCCCGGACGCGGCGTCGTCGCCAGCGGGGGCAGGCGTTTGGGGCCCCCACAGGCCACCAGTGCGCACACCAGCAGCAGTCCGGCCAGCAACCGCCACCCAGTGCGCCTGACGCCCTGAACCAGGCCGCCGGCGGGGCGTGAGCCCGTCCCATCGCCTTCCTTCCGCGGCAGGCGGGACCGGGGCCCGCCCGCCGCCGGGTTCAGCGCATGATCACCAGCCGTTGCACGTCGCTGCGGGCGGCACCCGACGGTCCGTCGATCTCCACGCGGTAGAGGTAGGTGCCGTTGGCCAAACGGTCGCCGTGCGCGTCCAGGCCGTCCCAATCGACGACGACGTCGCCGCCGCCGGCGGCCGTGAAGGTCACGCGCGCGACGGGGCTGCCGGCCACCGACCACAGGCTGATGCGCCCCTGTCCGGACATGCCGGTCTCGACCAGGAAGCGCGTGGTGTCGATCATCGGGTTCGGGTAGTTCAGAACGCGCCCGATGGCGGCCTCCTCGCCGACATCCGGCGCTGCCTGCAGCACCAGCTCGGTCCCGTACCCGTCGATGTCAAGGGTCACCGCATGGCCTGTCGCGCTGCCGGCGGTGCCGGCGGTGGCCGTGAAGCCGAGCGCCAGGCTGTTACTCTTGTCGACGACCTGCAAACTGACGTCGGTCAGCGCGAGCGTGGCGCTGTTCAGGGCCAGTTCCATCCCGGTCGCGAGCCAGGCCGCCGTGGTGACCGTGCCGCTGAAGGCGACCGGAACGCCAGCCTCGAACGTGAAGGTCTGCGGGTCGTGCGCCAGCCCGTCGGCGGTCAGTGTCGCGGTCTGCTCCATGTTCAGGACCAGTTCCCAGTGGCGGTCGCCCGGCAGGGCAGCACCGGTATCGTACACCTTCACCGTCAGCGCGTGGTCGTACGGGCGCACGGGCACCGTCAACGCGTAGTCCGCGCGTTGATGGTCCTGCGCACCGATCGGCAGCGTCTCGACCGCCACCTGGGCCGCGATGTCGTCGCCGTTCTCGTCGATGACCTCCAGCCGGTCGATACCGGCCTCGTCGCGCGCGGTGATCGTCAGCGTGCGTGTGTTCGTCTCATCCAGCGCGACCAGGTCCACGCTGCCGCTGACAACTTGGTCACCCGCGCCGTGCAGGATGGACTCGATGACGGGCTCACCGGCGTCCAGCGTCATGAGCGGGTCGCCCAGCAGCTGGAACTGCGCCAGCATCTCCTTGTACGGCGAATTCCGGTATGAGACGCTCGAAGCCAGATCGGACTCCGCCGCCCACAGGAGTTCTCCCAGCACCCAGCGGCTGCGGCCCGGCCGACTGCCGCCCGGGCCCACCGCGTCGATCACCGGCGGTCGCTGGGTCCAGCGCCGGGAGATGTACTCGCCGAAGATGCGATTGGCGACGATGAACTCGTAGCCGCTGCTGGCGTACACCGCCGAGGCGCCGGCGTTCGGCCGCAGCAGCAGCTTCTCGCCGATGCTGCGCTCCTGGGGCACGTCGCCGGGCTTGACCGGGTTCTGCGCCCAGTCGGAGATGTGGCACCCCAGCCCCATGAAGAACCAGGGCATCCCGTTGTTGGCCAACAGCTGCGTGTCGACGCGCTGGTTCGGGATCGTCGGGACGTCCTGCAACCAGTACTCCGAAGAGAGCACGTACTGGTTCGCGTGTCCCTGGTAGCTGGCTACCAGGGCACCCTGATTGAGCGCCGCCAGCAACACAGGCGTCGCCGAGGCAGCCGTGTACAGACGCACCGGGTTGATCAGCCGCTCGCCCGGCGCCTGGGGATCGTAGGGAAACTGCGGATCCAACAGGGCCTTCAGCGACACCACCTGGGCATCCAGTGCCACCCCGGTCGCGTCTGCCCACTGGGCAGCCAGCGAGTCTCGCTCACTCTCCAGGAAAGCCCGCTCGCCAGAGCTGTACTCCAAGATCAGCAGGGCCTCGGAGCCGTAGCCGTTGGACCATTCGTCATCGGCGATGAACAGGCCGCGGCGCCGCCAAGCCTGGTCCTGCTGCGGCGTCTCCAGCGCGATGACCTTGTCGATCATCAGGTCGAGTTCGGCCGTGCTGTTGCACGGGAAGCGCCCGGTGATCATGTCGAATGGCGTGGCCGACGGGATCAGGAAATCCTCGACCGGATAGTTCTGCCCCGACTGGAGTGTCGCGTACCATTTGTCGGTGGCCATGAGCTCCGGCTCGTACTGCTGGCCGGCCCACTGCGTGTGGTAGTGCGTCGGCACCCAGTCCCGCCCCCAGGCCGTGGCCTGGCTCGGCACGCGCTTGCCCAGCGCGTTCTCGTTGGCGTCGCCGGCCACCACCAGCGCCCAGCTCTCCCAGCGCGTCAGCGCGTGGTTGCAGAAGCGCTTGATGGCCCAGGGGTCGCGCAGGCCGCCGCTGTACCAGTCGTAGAGGTCGTCCACGTCCACGACGTGCAGCCGCAGCGTGCCGCCCGAGCGCGCGACGCGGTGCTGCACCCATCGTTCCAGGGAGGTCCGGAACTCCGGATGCGTCACGACGATGACGTCCGGCGCACCGCCCACCGTCGCGGTCGGGTCGACCGGGTCGGCGGCCACGCTGGAGCGCAGGTAGTTGAACTCGGGAACCCCTGCCGCGCCGAAACCGCCGACTGCGTGGAACTCCCGGCGCGTTCCGGACTGCTGCGGCATCAACGACAGCTTCCAGGTGGCACCGTCGGCCACCACGTTGCCGGCCTGCAGCGTCACGAAGACGGGCGCACGCGGGTCGGTCACTTCGAGCAGTCCGATGTCGGCGCTGGTGAAGCCCGTCACCTCGATGGGGCGAGACCCAGCCGCGTCGCCGCCGTGGAACCGCAGTTCGTTCCCGACGGCCTGGTAGAGAGCGTCGTAGGCGACCTCGATCCAGTTGAGGTACACGAACAGGAAGCTGACCGCGCCGACGCCCATGCTCAGCGACACCTTCGCCGTCGATCCGTCGAGGGCCGATGCCGGCACGCTGTAGTTCCGGACCGTCGCGCTGGAGACCTTGATGTCGGTCGCTTCCAGCAGGGTCGTGTCCGCGCCGTCCGTCGCCAACGTCACCAGTTCGAGTTCCACCGGGCGGCCCAGTCCGGTCACCGCGTGGCGGAAGTTGTTCCACCCCGCCAGCCCCACGCTCACGTCTACGGACGCGCCGGCCGGATCCGGTCGCCAGAACGGCGTGATCGCCAGCGAAGCGTCCCGTTCGGTGTGCAGATTGGCGTACATGCGGTCGACGGTCGTCGCCGGCAGATTCTCGCGGAACGCGGACTGCTCCTCGTAGTGTCCTTGATGGCGGAAGTTCGCCAGCGGCGTCCCGATCATCGGGGCGATCGCCGTGGTGGCCATGCGCGCCCACGACTGACCGGTGCCGGGTGTCGCGCAAGCCAGCCAGTACAGGTTGGCATCGTTGTTCATCTCGTAGGGGTCGCCGCAGCCGGGAATCGTCTCCGGACCGCTGCCAAGGTCCCCGAGATAGCCGCTGTCGTCGCGCAGGCGCAGGGCGTGGAAGACGAAGAAATCGTCGCCGGCGAAGGCGTCCCCTTCACCCACCATGTGGATGGGCACCTCGACCTCGACATAAGGCGCGCCCTGGCCGGTGTCCAGGCGCGACAGGTAACGGCGCTGGTACAAGCGCACCTGGCTCTCCTGGATGGGCACGTCGGGGATCAGGTCCCGCTGTCGTAGCCGGTCGAAACTGACGCGCACCGGGCCGGTGCGCGTGACGGCCAGGCGAGCTTCTGCTCCCAGCAGCGCAGCTTTGGCACCGGACCGCGACAGCGATCCCGTTCGGTCCGGATCGGCGCCGATGCCGGCGGCCTGTCCTTCTGTAGGCATGGCACCGAGCAGATCCCCGTTGAGGAACGAGGCGGCGAAGCGCACGTCGCGGGCGCCCGACAGCAGCCGAGCGTTGGCGGCCGGCAGCGCGACCTTGACCGCGGCATCCGGAACGAACACGATCTCCCAGCGACCTGCCGCCAGCGTCTGCCTGACGCTGCCGTCCGCGTCATAGCGGACCGGTACCAGGCGCAGGGACGCCACCCGGCGGCCACGCCACCAGGTCGGCTCGTCCACGACGACGGCGGGACCGACGTGCCCCTTGTCGGCTCCCGCGAAGTCCCGCAGCGCGACGACCCCCGCCGGCATCGGCGCGTCCGGCTCGAGCACCAACTCGCGTACAACCGGTTCCGCCGCGCCCTCATCAGGTACAAATACCGGTTGCGAGGCGAACGCCAGCCGGCGCCCGTCCTCCGACCTCCAGGACTCCGCCATCACCCTTACCTGCGGACGCGTGCCCGGCGGCACGACCAACCAAGACGACGCCACGGGGACGATCGGTGTCCCGGGTGCGCCCATGCCCGGATAGCCGTCCATGGTCAGATGGAAGCGCGGGCCTCCGTCGGGCCCCGGCGAGGCCAGCGACCACGACGGTTCGAGCCCCTGGACGGCCAAGGTCAGGCCTGCCGGTGTGCTCTCTTGCACCGCCGACGGCAGCGCGGCGCCCTGCGCCGAACCCGCTCCGGAAGCGGCGCTCACGGCCACGACGAGCCATGACACGGCGATACCGGTCGGTGTTGCCGGCAGGCGGCAGGCGGCAGACCGGTAGGGTCGGCGCCCGATCAACAGGGAACACGACAGACGGCCCATGCGGGTCTCCTGGGGTTGCGGCAGAACTGTCGATCAGGGGCGGGCTTGGCCCGGCGGGCATGCCCAGAGTATAGGTCCGTTCGGCGGGGCGGTCAATAGCGGTCGCTCGGTTCGCCCTCAGCGCGGGCGAAGACGGCGGCAGGCGGGCCTTTGACAAGCGGCCGCCCCCGTTGCCGGGGGCGGGCCGCGACGGAGCAGCGCTGCGGAAGGCGAGGTCCTAGCGGAACAAGGCCTTCACGTTGCCGAACGACGACGTTTCGGTGGAAACGACGCAATCGCCGGCCGAGAACACCGGATTGGCGAAGTCGTCCGACGACGGCATCAGGCCGACCAGGAAGTTCTCTTCACCGACCGGCACGTTGATGGCCATCTTGCCGGCCACGCCAGGGTTGGTCGTCGGCGACAGGCGGAAGTACCACGGGCCCGGGGCCAGGAACAGCACGTTCCAGGTCATCACCGAGCAGAAACCTCCGACCACGGGCGTCGTGCCGGGCCAACCCGCGATATACATCGAGTCGTAAGGGTCCGTGGAAACGCCCACGTTGATGGCACCGACAGGCAGCGTCTCGGCCAGACGGAACATCGAACCGGCCGGACCTTCGACCAGCACCCTCAACTCGAAGGCGTTGACGGCGGCCACAGGCGTCCCGTCGCCAAGGCGCGGGTTGCTGATGACGAAGTAGATGCTGGTCTGGGTCGCGGGCGTCGTGGCGATGCAGTGGTTCGCCGCGTCCGCCGACGTGTAGATGCCGATGTGGTTCTCCCACTGGGCAAAACCGGCATCCGGGGCCAACAGCGAGATCGCCGCCAGCGCGCACACAGCAAAGAGCAGTTTCTTCATGTTCGGATTCCCCTTTCTCGGAAATCGCACCCAACTCTGCAGGGCCTATACCGGGCGCGGTGGTCCACGCCCACGAAGCGGTTCCGCAAAGCACGTCGCGTGCCGGTCACGACCGCGCCCTGTCATAGGCCGCAGGCCAGGCCCGGGCGAACTCGCACCGGCGCAACATACCAAGCCGTTTCCGGGGCGACAAGGGGAGATTTGCGCATCCTTGCCAGGCATCCGGAGCCCGTCGCCGGGGTGCCGCCCGCTCCCTCCGGGGGCTCGGCGTCACGGCCTGAATATCCGCGCATCCGGCGCCACTGTCAAGCCTTGGCGGACGCGGCGGCACGGACCAGGGCAAGAAGTGCCGGCACGCGGCCGATCCGGCCGGTCCGAACGGTGGACAACAAAAGGCGCCCGACCGGTTTCCCGGCCGGGCGCTTCCGGCAGCCGAAGCCGCCGAGGGAACCAGCTCTAGCGGAACAGGCTCTTGACGCCGCCGAACGAGCTGATCTCTTCGCCGATCACGTTGCAGGCGCCATTGACAATGGCCACCGGCAGCGTGACGTCGCCGGTCGTCAGACCACAGCGACGCAGGACGCCCTCACCCGTCACGACCGGCAGGTCGCCGGTCATGGAGGGGATCGACGCCTTGGTGATGAAGAACTCCAGCGGCATGCCCGGGGCCTGCAGCATGATGTTCCAGCTCACCAGCAGGGCCGCACCATTGACCACCGGGAAGTTCGCCGCAGCGCCGCAGGCAAAGCCGTTGGGCGAGGCGTCGACGTCCAGGGTGCCGGTGCCGCCGAGCGTCGTCGACAGGATGAAGTGCGGGGCACCCACCGGGGTGACCGTGCACTCGAAACCGTCGGTCGGCGAGGCGGGGTTCATCAGGAGCAGGTACGCCATGAACGGCACGAACGCCGGCTGACCATTCAGGCACGGCATGTTGTTGCCAGCGGTGTCGAAGTAGACGCCGAACGAGTCGGTGTCGGGATCGAGGCCGGCGAACGCGACCGAAGCCATCATGCTGACGAGCAGCAAAGCTACCAACTTCTTCATTGTGGTTGTCTCCTCAAGTCGCAGGAGTTGTGTCTCGCAGACCGCTGAGCATCAAGGATCGGGGCGATCTCAACACCTGGCCCTGCCGCCTGCATCAGCAGGGCCATCGGTCCAGTCAATGTCCTCAACCGTACCAGCCAGCGGTTCCGTTGCACTCCAGACCTAACTTACGGGCAGACCGCGCCGACGCCGGAAGCCAGACGGGGGATGTCCGTCAGATTGACGAGCCCGTCAAAATACAGATCCGAGCGGAAGGCGTTGGTGCCCGCGTTGAAGTCGATCGCGAACAGCGGAATGTCGGTCAGGTTGGCGTTGCCGTCACCGCTGATGTCCGCACTGTTGTGCTGGAGGATCAGGCCGGCGTTGCTCGTCAGAGCCGCGCCGTTGATGACGACGATCGTCTTGGACGTCGACCAGCCACCCGCGCGCAGCGGAGCAGCCCAGGTCGTGACGCCGGTCGCGTCAGTGTTCAGGTCAGCCGTCGTGCCGCCGGTGCAGGCAACGAAGTTGCCCGTGCTGGCGACGACTTCCTTCTCCAGCCACATGTCGTTGGCCGAGAAGTTGGCAACGGGCACGCCGCCGCCATCAAGGACCGTCAGGGTGATCGTCGCGTCCACGAAACCAGTGGCCGAGCGAGCCTGGGCAAAGGTCGAGCCCAGACCGTTCGGCAGGTTGTACATGACCGGGGTCACACCCACGCCGGCCGCAGTGCTGGCCGTCGAGAGCTGGAGATCCGGAACACCGGCGGTGGCGAAGCTCGCCGCGCCGATGACCAGAGCGATCGAGAAGACTCCCGTGAGTTTCCTAAGAACCATTAGGACACCTCCAAATAAGGCATGATCCTGCGAGGGTGGCTAGCCCAGGCGCACTCATTGACAACTGCGTTGAACTCTCCTTCCCACTCACGTGTCCATCACTTGACGCCATGAGAGTACCACGGGGGAGGAAGGCGCGCAAGCGAATATTTTCTGCTCTACTATGGAAAATTGACGAAACAAGGGAAGCGGCCAACGCATCGCGCTCCCCAGCGGCCGCTGGCGGGATTTCGCGCCCATCCCTTTGCAAAATAGACAGATAGGTATCAGGTCGGGCCACCGGAGAGGTATGGTGGGCGAAACAGGATTCGAACCTGTGACTTCCTGCGTGTAAGGCAGGCGTTCTAACCAGCTGAACTATTCGCCCACCGAAGCAACCGCTGAAGCGGCCCACCGCCGAAAGCCGCCCTAGCGGCTAACGCTGCGGCGGAAGGAGCGCCAAAGGAAGAGCGGCAACAGCACGCAATAGCCGCCCACCAGCAGAAGGGGAGCCGCCGAGAGACTTCCAGCCGCCAGCAGTGTGAAGCCCACGGCAATGGCGCCGAGCGCCGCCCACAGCAGCCAGAACCTGCGCAGCAAAGCCATCGGGAATCCTCTCGATCTTGGATGGGAATGTCGGCGGGCAAGATAACCCCCGCACCGGCGACGCGTCAATGCCGCCGCGGACCTGCCGGTGCGGAATCAGCGGTTCCCGCCGCGGGCGCCGGCGCCCGCCAGTGCGGCGTCGCGCCGCGCCCGGTAGCGCCTGACGGCTTCCTCGTGCTCCTGGGCCGTGTTGGAGAACACATGGCCACCCTGTCCGTCGGCCACGAAGAAGACCGCGCGGCACGCGGGATCCGGCCGGGCGGCCGCCCGCAGCGACGCCATGCCCGGGCTCCCGATGGGACCTGGTGGCAATCCGGACCGACGGTAGGTGTTCCAGTCCGATTCGACCTCGAGGTCTCGGTACAGCAGGCGCTGCCCCTTCTTCTGGGTCGCAAAGGCCACGGTCGGATCGGCGGCCAGGTTCATGCCCAGGCGCAGCCGGTTCAGGTAGACCGCGCCGACGCGGGCGCGCTCATCCGGTCGGCTCGTCTCGGCCTCGATGATCGAGGCGAGCGTCAGGAGCTCGTGCGCCGACAGGCCCGCCGCCGCCGGTGACCGGGGACCCGCCAGCAGCGAGTCCAGGCGCGCGAACTGCGCTTCGACCAGGCGCGCGGCGGCCGTGATGGCGGGCGTGTCCTCGGCGAAGAAGTAGGTGTCGGGCGCCAGGTAGCCCTCGCAGCGATGGAACACGCGTCCGGCCCGCGCGGCCTCGCTCACCAGCACGCTGTCCAGTCGCGCGCTGGCGACGGCGCCGGCCGGGCCACCGCGCTGCCCGCGCAACTGCGCGGTCAGTCGATTCGCCGCATCGAGGAACTCGGTCGGGTCGCACCCGAACGCGGCCGCCAGCAGGCGCGCCGTCTGGGGCGCGTCCAGTCCCTCGGGAATCGTGACGCGTACAGGCGGCAGTCCGGGGCGCGTGAACAGCGCCAGCAAGTCCCGCACGGGGAGTCCAGGCGGCACCTCGAACAGGCCGGCCTGGAGACGGCGCCCCTGCCCGGTCAGCCTGGCGCCCGCCAGCAGCACCAGACGGTGACGCAACAGGCCGCGGGCGCAAAGGGTGTCGGCCAGCGCCGCGGCGCTCATCCCCGAGGGGACACGCACGCGCTGCGTCACGTAGCGCGGGCCGGTCGGCCATCGCTGCGTCCACTGCGACCACGACCAGCCCAGCCCGGCGGCCAGAAGCAGGCAGGCCAGACCGGCGACGACCAGGGCCCGCTTCACGCGCCGTCCCGTTCCGGCGTGCCGTCCGCGTCGGCGGCAGCCGCATTCTCGACCGTGGCGGCGACCGCGTCCCCTCCGGCCGCCAGGCCGGCCCGATGGTCCAGCCATCCCTGGAGGATCAGTTCGGCAGCCACGGCATCCCGCTCGCCGCGTTCGCGCGACCGGCCCGACTTCCGCGGCAGGTAACGGTCGGCCTCCTGGCTGGTGTAGCGTTCGTCCCACAGCGCGACCGGTACGGGGAGGACTGCCGCCAGTCGTTCGGCAAATCGGCGCGCGCGCTGCGCCGACTCGCCCTCGCGCCCGTCGGCGGTCAGAGGCAGTCCCACGACGACGCCCGCAGCGGCCCGCTCGGCGACCAGGGCCGCCACCAGTTCAAGCAGCGAACCATCGCGCCCCTCCACGTGCGTCGTCACCGCGAACGCGAACGCCGCGTCCGGATCGCTGGCGGCGATCCCGACGCGGCGCGTGCCATGGTCGATGCCCAGGTACACGGGCACGGGCTATCCGGACCCGACGTCGTCGACGACGTCGTCGGGAACCACGTGCTTGACCAGGCGGGTCAGGAAGCGGCCGTCCGCGTGGCGCCCGAATTCGAGATGGTCGGTGAATTCGCGCATGATGAGGATGCCTCGGCCCCGCTGGCGCATCAGGTCCTCGCTCGGCCGCCAGCCCTCATGGTCGAAGCCCGGCCCCTGGTCCAGCACCGTGACCTCGATCGCGTCCTCGCCCAGGTCGATCCAGATCTCGATGCAGAGATCCTCGGCCAGATGGTTGCCGTGCTCCATCGCGTTGGTGCAGGCCTCGATGATGGCCGTGCCCAGTTCCTCGAGGCTCCGCCTGGCGCATCCGAGTTCGCCGCCGACCTCCGCCAGCACCACGTCCGGCACGCCGAGGTATTCCATGCGGCTGGGCAGGCGCAGTTCCACGCGACTTCTCATGCGGGTCCGCCCGTTCGTCGCTTCACGAGAAGCTCCGGAGCGCTTCGTCCTCGTCCTGGAACGAGGCGAAGACCGTGTAGAGCTTGGACACGATGAAGATGTTCTCGATCCGGTCGGAGACCCTCAGGAGCTTCAGCTCACCACCGCTCTTGCGCAGCGTGGTGTAGCCCGAGATCAGGATGCCCAGGCCGGTGCTGTTGACCCAGGTGACCTTTTCCATGTTCACGATGACGTTGCGGCAGTCCTCGTGGATCAGGGTCTTGAGGATCTCGTCGAACGCGTCGGCGTCGGGCCCGCCCATGAGCTTGCCGCTCATCTCGAGGATGGCCACGCCGTCCCGCTTGCGTTCCCTGATCTTCAACGGACACAACCACCTTGCTTCGGTCCACTGCCGCCGACCCGTCGTTGCCGCGGGGACACCGGAGCGGACAGGATAGGGCACCAGGGCGGCCCTGTCCAGATTATCAGCCTGCCCCCGGCGGCGCCCCGGCTGCGCCGCGCAGTCGCGCCAGAACCGCGGCGAAGTCCGCCGGCGGCGGCGCCCGGAAGGACATCTCACGTCCGTCCGCCGGATGGAGGAAGCGGAGTTCGCAGGCGTGCAACATCTGCCGCGTCGCCAGCTTCGCCGCCAGTTCGGCCAGGCGGCGGTCCGGGCCGTGCAATCCCCTGGCTCGGCCCGGTTCGCCGTAGAGCGGATCTCCGATCACCGGGTGTCCAGCGTGCCCGAAATGGACGCGGATCTGGTGCGTGCGCCCGGTGGACAATTCGACACGGCTGTATTGGGCGAAGCCGAAATCCTCGATCACGCGATAGCGCGTCAGGGCTGGGCGCCCGGCCGCCACGACGGCCATCCGCTGCCGCCGATGCGGGTCCCGCCCGATCGGTCCGTCCAGGGCCCCCTCCGGCTCGGTCCAGCGCCCCCAACTGAGCGCCAGGTACGCCCGCCCCATGCGGCGATCCTGGAGTTGGGCAGCCAGCCGCCGGTGTGACCGTTCGTCCAGAGCCGCCACCAACAGGCCGCTCGTGTCGCGGTCGAGCCTGTGCACGATGCCCGGCCGCAATGGATCGCCACCGGCGTTGATCGGCCCCTGGCGATGCAGGAGCGCGTTGACGAGCGTGCCGTCCGGATGCCCGGCGGCCGGGTGCACGACCAGGCCCACCGGCTTGTTCACCACGACCAGATAGGCGTCCTCGTAGACGACGTCCAGGTCGATCGGTTGCGGTACCGCGCTCAACGGAACAGGCGCCTGGGTGCAGAAGACCACCCGCTGGCCCACGCGGAGTCGGAAGGATGCCGGCCGCTCGCGGCCATCGACGGTCGCGGTGTCAGGCCGGTCCAGGTCGGTCCGGATGCGGCTACGCGACAGGTCTGGGCAACGACCGGCCAGGAACACGTCGAGCCGCAGCCCTGCCTCTTGCGGCCCGACCGTGAACGAAAGCGGCTGGCCTGGCGCCTCAGACATCGGCAGCGGGGCCGGCAGTCGGTGCGGCAGGCGGTGGCTCGCCGGGCACCGACTCGCCCGGCGGAGGCCCGGTCCCGTCGCCGGGAGCGGCGGCCGACGCGGCGCGGTCGTCGCGCAGCAGGCACAGGAACAGGACCAGTCCGCCCAGGCTCACGCCCATGTCCGCCACATTGAAGGTGTAGAAGCGGCGGCTGCCGATGCCCAGATCGATGAAGTCGACCACCATGCCGTCGTAGAAAACACGGTCCACGAGGTTCCCGAGGGCACCGCCCAGGATCGCCGCCATCGCGGCCAGGCGCACCGGGCGCCGGGGCCGACTGGTGGCGTAGAGGTAGACGAGGAAGACCGCGGCCGCCGCGCTGACGGAGACCAGCACCCAGCGTCCGACCGGAAACAGGCCCATCGCCGAACCGGGATTGCGCACGTAGGCGAGCCGGGCGAATTCGCCGATCAGTTCAATGCGCCCCCGCAGCACCTCGACGTTGTCCAGGACCAGCCGCTTGGTGACGAAGTCCACGGCAAGGACGAAGGGCGCCCAGAACCAAGGGCGCCACGGGCTCTGCGGCATCAGGCGTCCTCCGCCTCTTCCTTCTCCTTGCACTCGATGCACAGACGCGTGTAGGGAAGGCGCTTGAGGCGTTCGGTGTTGATCGCCTTGCTGCAGCCGAGACAGCGACCATAGGTGCCGTCCTCGATGCGGGCCAGAGCCTCCTCGATGCTGTAGAGGTACCGGCCCTCGGCGTTGGCGAACTTGATCGTGGTCTCGTAGAGGAACTCGTCCGAGCCCTGGTCAGCCATGTGGTTCGAGTGCGCCTTGCCCGCCTCGAGGCCGGTCAGGTCGGTGTGCTTGATGACCTTCTCGTGTTGGGCCAGCGACTGCATGACGCGCTCCTTCTCGTCGAGCAGCAGCTTGCGGAATCGCTGAAGATCAGTCTTGCGCATGGTTTCCTCCCGGGCGGCCTACGCCCTGTCCAGGGCGATGCCGACCTCGATACCGTCAAGTTGGAACGATTCTTTATAAGCCAAATCCCGTGTCGAGGCAATGGTGACCGCCAGCGTCTCGGCGGCGATCCGGGCCCCGAAGCGCGCCACCGTCGCCGTGACGGCTTCCGGCCCGGTGACCGCCAGTTCGATGCGGTCGGCCACCTCCAGCCCGCTGGTCTTGCGCAGGTTCTGCACCTTGTTGATGATCTCGCGGCTGAGGCCCTCCTGGCGCAGTTCCTCGGTCAGGGTCGTGTCCAGGGCCACGGTCAGGCCGCCGGCGGCCGTGGCCACGAACGGCGGCACGCCCTCCTCCACGACCTGGATCTCCTCGTAGCCGAGTTCGGCGGCCTGGCCCGCCACCTCGAGGGTGACGCGGCCGTCCGCGCGCAGCGCCATGACCTGGGCCGGCGTCATGGCGGTGATCGCCGCGGCGGCCATCGGCGCCGCCTTGCCGAACCGCGGGCCCAGTGCCCGGAAGTTGGCCTTGGCCGACAGCAGCACCACGCTGCGCGGGTCCTGGACCAGGGCCAGGTCCTTGACGTTCAGTTCCTCGCGCACGTAGCCGGCCAGCAGCGGATCGGCCACCAGTGCCGCCGCACGCCCGTCATCGCTGTGCAGCAGCAGCCGTCCCAGCGGCTGGCGCGTCTTGAGCGAGGCGTCCTGGCGCACGCTGCGGCCCAGGCCCACCACCGCCTGCGCCACGGCCATCGCGTCCTCCAGGCCGCGGTCGACCAGCGCCGGGTCGACCGCCGGGAAGTCCGCCAGATGCACCGAGGCCTCCGGGTCGCGCGCCGCGTGGAGCCCGCGGTAGATCTCCTCGCTCGCGAACGGGACGAACGGGGCCAGCATGCGCAGCGAGCCGTCCAGCACCGCCGCCAGCGTCGCGAAGGCCGTGCGCTTGTCCGCGGCGTCGGCGGCGCCGGTGCCGTCACCCTTCCAGAACCGCCGGCGGCTCAGCCGCACGTACCAGTTCGAGACGTCATCCAGCACGAAGGAGCCCACGGTCTTGGCCGCGCGGCTCAGGTGCAGGGCGTCGAGGTCCTCGCGCACGGACGCGGTGACGCTCTGCAGGCGGCTGAGGATCCAGCGGTCGAGCTGGTCGCTGCTCGCGACCGGCCCGTCGTCCGGCACGAAGCCGTCGAGGTTCGCGTACATCGCGTAGAACGCGTACGTGTTCTCGAGCGTCGCCAGCAGCTTGCGCTGCGCCTCCTTGACGCCCTCGCGGTCGAAGCGCGTCGGCACCCACACCGGGCTGCAGGTGACCATGTACCAGCGGAGCGGGTCGGCGCCCTCCTCGCGCATGATCGCCATCGGGTCGACGGTGTTGCCGATGCTCTTGGACATCTTCTTGCCCTTCTTGTCCAGGATCAGCTCGTTGACCAGGCAGCTCTGGTAGCTGCTGCGGCCGGTCAGGAACGTGCTGATGACAAGCAGGGTGTAGAACCAGCCGCGCGTCTGGTCGACGCCCTCGCTGATGAAATCGGCGGGGTACTGGCTCTCGAACAGATCCCTGTTCTCGAACGGGTAGTGGTACTGCGCGAAGGGCATGCTGCCGGAGTCGAACCAGCAGTCGATGACCTCCGGCGTGCGCCGCATCGTGCCGCCGCAGCCCGGCTGCCGACAGGAAAACTCCAGGCTGTCCACATGGGGGCGATGCAGGTCCAGGCCCGACTGGTCGACACCGGTGAGCTCCGACAGCTCGGCGCGCGAGCACGGCAGGTGCTGGTGGCCGCAGCGGTCGCACAGCCAGACGTTCAGCGGCGTGCCCCAGAAGCGGTTGCGGCTCAGGCTCCAGTCGATGGCCCCGCTCAGCCAGTTGCCGAAGCGACCCGCCCCCACCTCCGGAGGTGCCCAGGTGATATCCTGGTTGGCCTTGACCAGCTGCTCGCGCATGGCGCTGGTGCGGATGAACCAGCTGGGCGTGGCCAGGTAGATCAGCGGGTTGTCGCAGCGGTCGTGGTAGGGGTACTCGTGCGTGTAGGTCTCCTCGTGCACAAGCGCGCCCAGCCCGGCGAGATGGCGGATGATCTTCCGGTCGGCCGCCTTGACGTGCAGACCGGCCCAGGGGGTCACCTCGGCCGTGAAGCACCCGTTGGCGTCGACCGGGCGCAGGAAGGCCAGGTCCTCGCGCTGGCCCACCTGGTAGTCGTCCTCGCCGAACGCGGGCGCCATGTGCACGATCCCGGTGCCCGAGTCGAGCGTGACGAAATCGGCGGCCACGACGACGAACGCGCGCTTGTCGCCCGGCGAGACGAACGGCAGCAGCTGTTCATAGCTGCGGCCCAGGAGGTCGGAGCCCCGGCAGGTGCCCAGCACCTCGACCTCGTCCAGCGCGGCCAGCGCCGGCACGCGCGCCTCGGCCAGGATCAGCACGTCGCCCCGGAAGCGCACGCGTGCGTAGGTGAAGTCGCGTCCCACGGCCAGCGCCACGTTCGAGGGCAGCGTCCATGGCGTCGTGGTCCAGGTGACGAAGTGCTCGTCGCCGTCCGCTCCGCCGTCCCGCGCCTTCAGCTTCACGTACACGCTCGGGTCCGAGACCGTGCGGTAGCTGTTGGCCATCTCGTGGCTGCTGAGCGGCGTCGCGCACACCGGGCAGTAGGGAACCACCTTGTGCCCCTGGTAGAGCATCCCCTTGCCGTGGAACTGCCCGAGGATCCACCACACCGACTCGATGTAGTCGTTGTCGTACGTGATGTAGGGGTGCTCGAGATCGACCCAGTAGCCGACGCGTTCGGTGAACTCGTCCCAGACGCCCTTGCAGGCCCAGACGCTCTCGCGGCACTTGTCGTTGAAGGGCTCCAGCCCGTAGTCGAGGATCGCCTGCGCGCCCTGGATGCCGAGCGTCTTCTCCACGCTGCGCTCGACCGGCAGGCCGTGCGTGTCCCAGCCCGCCTTGCGCACCACCCGATGACCGGTCATGGTCTTGTACCGGCACATGATGTCCTTGCACAGGCGGGCCATCACGTGGTGCACACCCGGCATGCCGTTGGCCGTGGGCGGCCCCTCGTAGAAGACCCAGTCGGGGCAGCCCTCGCGCTCGCGCACGCTGCGCCGGAAGGTGTCGTGCCGACGCCAGAACGCGCTCACCAGTTCCTCGGAACGGGCATCATGGAACTTGCGGGCCAGCGCCGGATACAGCGGCGCGGGCGGCTGGCGGTCTGCGACGGACATGGGTCGATTCGTCCCCTCGGCTGCGTCGTCGTGTTCGTGGCGGCCCCGCCCGGCTCGGCGGTGGCACGCGCCCGGCTCAGAAGTCGGCGGCGGCCAGGAATCCCGTGACCAGGGCCTCGAGACGGGGCTGCGCCTCGTTGGCCACGCGGATGATCTCGCTGACGTCGGCCGCCTTCAGCGCGTCCGGGAAACAGGCGTCGGTGACCACCGACAGCCCCAGCACGCGCATCCCGCCATGAACCGCGGCCAGGCACTCCGGCACGCTGGACATCCCCACGGTGTCGGCGCCAATCGCCCGCAGGAACCGGTATTCGGCCGCCGTCTCCAGGTTCGGGCCGGCCACGGCCACATAGACAGCCCGTTTGAGGGCCAGTCCGTTCGCAAGCGCCATCTTCTCGATGCAGGCCAGGAAGCGCCGGTCGTACGGCTCGGACATGTCGGGGAACCGCGGCCCGAGGCGGTCGTCGTTGTCCCCGATGAGCGGGTTGTCGCCCATGAGGTTGATGTGGTCGGTGATCACCGTGATGTCGCCCGGCGCGAAATGAGGATTCATGCCGCCCACGGCGTTGCTCATCAGCAGGGCGCGACAGCCGAGGGCCCGCATCACGCGCACAGGCAGGGCCACCTCGCGCATCGAGTAGCCCTCGTAGAAGTGGACGCGCCCCTGCATCGCCATGACGCGCCGGCCGCCGAGGGTTCCCAGCACCAGCTGCCCGACATGGCTCTCGGCCGTCGACTCGCGAAAGTGAGGCACGTCACCATAGGGGATCACACAGGCCGCCTCGATGCGGTGGCCGAGGTCGCCCAGGCCGGTGCCCAGGACCAGCCCGATCTCCGGCTCGAAGGAGGTGCGTCCGCGGATGAAGGCGGCGGCCTCCTGGATCTGTGTCCAGTACGCGCTCACGGTGCTCCTTGGGCGGCCGGCACGGGGTTTCCGGGCGTGCTTCGGCCGCCGGGCGTGACAAACTAGCATGCTGCCGGGGGCCTCGAAAGTAAAAAGGGCCGGGCAGGCGCCAGGGCGCCGCCCGGCCCCGATCGGGGCTTCATGGACCCGGCGGTCAGACGTTCGCGACTTCGGTCACCACCGGCTCCGGCTTCCAGGCCTCCGGCGGCGCCGGGCGCGGTTCCGGCCCGTGGACCGGCGCCATCTCGGACAGCGTATGCGCGATCACGCCATTGAGGTCCTCGTCGGGTTCGTCGGCCCTGGAGATCGCGGCGACCGGTTGGTGGATCGGCGGCTGGACCGGCGCGACGTTCGCCTGCTGTGAGGTCGATGCGGTGCGCCCGGGGATGTAGTCACGCCAGATGTCGTTGGCCGAAGCCGACGCTGCATAGGGCGCGGTCGGGGCGCTCGCGGCCGCCGGGACCGCGGAGGACGGGATCACGGACGGTGCCGGCCCGCTCGCCTGCGCAGCGGCAGGCGCCGCGGGCGCCGCCACGTAGGGGTTGTTCCACGCCGGCGCCGCAACGGGGGCGGCCGGTCCGGTGCGCGTGACCACGGTATCCACGATGTCGGTCAACCGCCGGTCCAGATCCTCGAAGTCGCTGCGGTGGGTATCGATGAACTGGATCTGCGCCTCGGCCAGCGAGCGGAAGCGCGCCAGGTAGGTCTCCTTCTCCTTGCGCAGGCCGGTGATCTCGCGCCGCAGTTCCTCGGTACGCAGGCGGCACTCCTCCAGCACGCCGCGCGCCTTCAACTCGGCGTCGCGGATGATCAACTCGCCCTCGCGGGAAGCCGCTTCCTTGGTCTCCTGCGTCAAGCGCTCGGCCGTCAGCAACGTGTCGCGCAGGTTCTTCTCCATGCGCTGGTACTCGCCGAGCTTGTCCTCGAGGTCGAGCGTACGCTCACGGATCTGCTTGTTATCCACGAGCACCGCTTCGTATTCGTCCGCGAGCGTGTTCAGGAAGGCCCGGACCTCGTCGCAGTCGAAGCCGCGCATCGACTTGCCGAACTCCTGCTTCCGCACGTCCAGGGGGGTGATCCTCATGATCTGGTCCTTTGGCCGGGTCCCGCCGGACCCGACGGACCAGGTCGCGCGGGTCCCGTGGGCAGGACGCGGGCGCGACCGATTCGTTCAGGCACCGGCCTGTGCGATCAACCTCATGAGGAGTTGTATCAAGAGCCATGCCAGCAGCGGCGACAAGTCCAGACCGCCGAAGGGGACCAGGCGCCGCAGGGGGCCTAGCACGGGTTCGGTCAGGCGTATCACCCACAGCAGCAATTCGTTGCGTGGATTGGGATTGACCCAGGACAGGATGACGCGGGCCACGATGACCCAGGTGTAGACCTGCAGTACGGCAAGCGCGAGCCTGGCGATGTCCATGCGGTTCCTTCCCGGCGGCCCGGACCCGTCCGCGGCCGGCCAGCCCCTTTACGGCGCGAAGATGGCACTGCCCACGCGCACGATGGTGGCACCTTCGAGAACGGCGGCTTCATAGTCGCCGCTCATGCCCATGCTCAGTTCCGGCAGCGCGAGCCCCGTGCGTTCCCGCTCCCGCACCGCCAGTTCCCTCAGCCCGCCGAACAGCCGGCGGGCCTGCGCCTGGTCGGCGCCCCAGGGCGCCATCCCCATCAGGCCGCACAGGTCCAGACCCGGCAGGGCGGCAACCCCGTCCACCAGCGTCGGCAGGGCCTGCGGCGCCAAGCCCTGCTTCTGCGCTTCGCCGAGGTTGACTTCCAGCAGGACGGCCTGACGCACGCCGGCGGCCGCCGCGCGCGCCGAGAGCAGAGCCGCCAGTTCGGCCGAGTCCACGCCGTGCAGCAGCGCGAATCGTCCGCTGGCACGCGCGACCTTGTTGCGCTGAAGGTGCCCGATGAAGTGCCAGCGCAGACCGCCCGGGTCATACCCTTCGGCAACGAGAAGGCGCGCCAGTTCATCCTGGCGCGCCAGCGCGTCGAACACCCTGTTCTCACCCAGGTCGGCAGCGCCGGCCCGGACCGCAGCCGCCACCAGCGGCAGCGGTACCTGCTTGGTCACCGCCACCAGGACGACCGAGGCCGGATCGCGCCCGGCGCGCCCGCAGGCCACCGCGATCCGCTCGCGGACCGCAGCCAGCCGCCCGGCCACCGGCCGGGGGTCCATCACTGCCAGCGCAGCAGCAGCGTCGCCGGGTCCAGCTCCATCCTGACCTGGGCCGGCTCGGCGCTGTCGTGCTCCTTGAGGACCTTGAGGTTGATGCGCCCGTTTTCGGTCGCCAGCCGCAGCACCACGCCCAGATCGGCATCGTAGCGCGCGATTTCCAGGGGGATCCCACGCCCGTCCAACTGCTGTCCCTCGCGGTGGAGCAGGCCGCTGGTCCAGATCTCGGCGTTCCACTGCCGGGCCAGCTTGCGGATGCCGTCGATCTCCCACTGCTCGGTGCACTCGAACCGCGGCGTGCCGTCCATGATCACCATGTCCGGGCTGAAGCCCGTCGTCTCCGCCAGGAAGGCGGCCGAGTTCTCCAGCTTCTCCACGCTGAACGACTTCCGGTTGTAGACCAGGATGTGGCGGTTGCGCTCCATCTGCAGTTGGCGCTGCGGCACCTCGTCCATCGCCAGCGACGCGGCCGTGGCGTGGAAGAGCTGGTCGAAGAAGTCGTTCACGTGCTCCACCGACTCCTTGGTGGAGATGTACAGCACGCGCTTGCCCTGCAGCAGCTTGTCGATGGCCAGGCCGATCAGGAAACCGGTCTTGCCGCCGCCGTTGCGCGACAGGACCACCCCGATGTTGCCGGCGCCGAGGCCACCGCCGATGGCGCGCTCGAACACGCGGACCGGGCTGCGTTCGATCATGGTCTTCTCGGGCATCGTCGTCCTCACTGGCTGACGGATGGCGCCGCGGCGCTGCGGCCGGCGGCAATCACGCCCCGGGCGGCGCCGCGCGGCGGCGCCCGACCCGGGAACCTCGCTCCTAGTGGCCTTCGGCCCGCTTCTCCTGGTACCGCTTGACCAGCTGCTCGGTCACCTCGGCCGGCGCCGGGGCGTACCGGGCGAACTCCATGGTGAACTCCGCTTTCCCTGCCGTGGCCGAACGCAGCACCGACGCGTAGCCGAACATCTCGGCCAGCGGCACGTTGGCGTCCACGCGGACGAAGCCCTCGTCCTCGGTCGTGCCGACGATCACGCCGCGGCGCTGCATCAGCGTCTTGATCATCTCGCCCTGGTACTCGGTGGGGCCCTCGAGCGACACCAGCATCAGGGGTTCCAGCGCCACCGGCTTGCCGTGGTTGTAGTACTTCCGCACCGCGGCGCGACAAGCTACCTGGAAGGCCATGTCGGAGGAGTCCACCGCGTGCGAGGCGCCGTCCTTCAGGATGACGCGCAGGCCCTGCACAGGGGCGCCGATGAACTGGCCATGGTCGATCGAGCTGGCGAAGCCCTTCTCGCAGGCGCTGATGTACTCGGACGGGATGTTGCCGCCGATGACCTTGTTGTCGAAGTGGAACTGGCCGTCATCGGAGGGCTCGATCGTACCCTGGATCTTCGCATACTGGCCCGAGCCGCCGGTCTGCTTCTTGTGGGTGTAGTCGAAGTCCACCGGGCAGGTGATCGTCTCGCGGTACTTCACCTGCGGGGCGCCTGCCGTCACCACGGCGTTGAACTCGCGCTTGATGCGCTCGATGTAGACTTCGAGGTGCAGTTCGCCCATGCCGCTGATGATGGTGTCGCCCGTCTCGTCGTCGACGTGCGTGCGGAACGTGGGGTCCTCGCGCGTGAACCGGTGCAGCGCCTTGCTCATGTTGGTGGCGGCCTTGTTGTCCACCGGCGTCACGGCCAGGCTCACCACGGGCTCGGGCACGTGCATGCTCGACAGCGAGATGCGGTCACCATGCGTGAACGTATCGCCGCTGGCGCAGTCGACGCCGAACAGCGCGATGATGTCGCCGGCGCAGGCCTCGGTGATCTCTTCCATCTGGCTGGCGTGCATGCGCCCGAGTCGGCCGACCTTGACCTTCTTGCCGGTGCGACTGTTGAAGATGTCGTCGCCGCGGCGCACGGTGCCCTGGTAGACACGCACATAGGTCAGCTGGCCGTAGGGCCCTTCCTCCAGCTTGAACGCGTTGGCCACGAGACCCTGCTCGGGACTGTGGCTGAGCGTGAACTCGCGCTCGTCGCCGCCGCGCATGACCTCGATCGCCCGGTTCTCGATGTCGGTCGGCGCCGGCAGGTAGCGGATGACCGCGTCCAGCAGCAGCTGCACACCCTTGTTCTTGTAGGCGCTGCCCATGAAGACCGGCGTCAGCTTAGTCGATAGCACGCCCTTGCGGACGGCAGCGTGGATCATCTCCTCGGTGGCCTCGCCCTCGAGCAGGGCCTCCATCAGCTCATCGCTGTACATGCTGGCGGCATCCAACAGGACCTCGCGTCGCACCTCGGCCTCGACCTGCAGGGAGGCGGGGATGTCGCCCTCGACGATGCGTTCGCCATTGTCGCCCTCGAAGCGGAAGGCCCTCATCTTCACCAGATCGACCACGCCCTCGAGCTTGTCCTCGAGCCCGATCGGGATCTGCATCATGACCGCGTTGTGCTTCAGCTTCTCGCGCAACTGCTCGGTCACGCGCATCGGGTTGGCGCCCGAACGGTCGCACTTGTTGACGAACGCGACGCGCGGCACGCTGTAGCGCCGCATCTGGCGGTCGACGGTGATCGACTGGCTCTGCACGCCGGCCACCGAACACAGGACCAGGATGGCGCCGTCCAGCACCTTCAGGGCGCGCTCCACCTCGATGGTGAAGTCGACGTGGCCCGGGGTGTCGATGATGTTGACGTGGTGGTCGTCCCACATCGTGTGCGTGGCGGCGCTCTGGATGGTGATGCCGCGCTCGCGCTCGAGGTCCATGGAGTCCATGGTGGCGCCGACGCCATCCTTGCCCTTGACCTCGTGGATGGCGCGGATGCGGCCCGTGTAGAAGAGGATCCGCTCGGTCAGCGTCGTCTTGCCCGAGTCGATGTGGGCGCTGATGCCGATGTTCCTGATCCTGCCCAGATCCGTGATCATGCCGTTCTGTCCTTTGCGCGGCGGCGGCCCGCCGGCTGCCCCCCAGGTGATCCCCGGCTCGCACCGTCGACCCGTGACGGGCCGCCGGCGGCACTCAAAAAAACACGTCCGCGCTGGCCGGGATGCAGGTCAGGCAGACGTGGCTGGGCGGGAAAGTAGTGCGGATGACCCCGAAACGCAAATCCGCCCCCATCTCCCGTCAGGCCGGCCGCCGGGGCGGGCGTCGACGGGATCGTTAACCCCTTCATTCACCGCGCCTTCCACGCAAACCCTCGAGGATCGACTTCACCTGGTCCTTGAGCGGGGGAGTGGCCGTCGAGTCGGCGCCCGTGGAATCCCCTGACAGGCCGGTCAGGCGCCCGAGGGCCGCAGCCGCAGCGTCCTGGACCTGATCTTGGATCTGCTCCTGCACCTGGTGGCGGACGTTGTCGACCTGCTGGCGGGCCTGCGCCCGACCGCGGTCGGCAGCGGCGGCAACCAGCGACTCGGTGTCCAGTTGCACCTGCGGGTTTTCCCAGCGGCCGCTGAGGCCGACCGGAACGACCAGCGGACCGCCGCCGCTGTCCAGGAGGACCGCGGCCACCGGTGCCGGCAGCTTCGCCCGCAGGCCCTGCGCCAGCCGTGCCGGTACCGTGAGTTCGACGCCCAGGGCCACGGTACCGTCCAGGGCTTGCCAGCCCGCCGCGCGCACGTCCACGCCAGCGGCCGAGATCGCGAGCCCGTCGACGTGCAGCTTGCCTTCCTCGATCCGGAACGGCTGCAGCCATTTTTCGACGGCCACTGCTTCCAACTGCGGCGCGGCCAAGAGCCCGGCCAGCTTCTTCTGCAGCGGCGATCCGGCCAGGCGGGCCTGCCGCAGCTCGATCTGACCGTTCGTCGTGAACGTCATCAGGTCCAGCCCGAAGGTGTCGTCGAGGGCGCCCTTGAGCTGCGCCTGGCCGTCGACCAGCCCGGTGACCAGACCGCCAAGGCGCGCAAACCTGCTCATCGCGACGGCACGACGCGCCAGTTCCTGGGCCTGCACCCCGGCCAGGGTCACGGCCAGATCCATGTGCCCATGCGCGGGGTCGGCCAGGTCCATGACGCCGGCCAGACCGACACGGCCACCATACATCGTGCCGCGCACGTCGCGCAGCGTCAGGCGCCCGCGATCCAGGTCGACCGCGCCCTGCACGTCCTGAAGTTCGTGGCCCTTGGTCAGCAGCCGCTTCACCGTGGCGTCCGCGTGGCCGGTCAGCAGCCCCAGGCGTGCCAGCCCGCTGCCGGGTCCGGCGGCCTCCTTCTTCGTGCCCGGCGGCGCCGCGTAGGCGTCGGCATCGAGCATCCGGATCTCAGCCCGGGCCGCCAGCACCGCCGGCGGCGCCACGCCCAGTTCCGGCGCCAGGGCCAGGAAGTTGTCGACCGTGCCGGTCACGGTGAGGTCGGTGGGCCCCTGCCGATAGACCACGCCGTCGGCGTACAGGCGCTGGCCTTCCAGGCGCACCGGGCCGTCGATGTGGTCGATGGCCGGGCGCAGGTCCGGGCCCGACATCCGCAGGTCGACCAGGCGACCGCCACCGGACAGCACCAGTGCGGTCAACGGCTGCGCCGGACCCCGGACGCCAACCGTGCCCGTGAAGCGGCCCGCCAGCACGGGTTGGCCGGGCCTCGGCGGTTGCAGGGCCATCGCCTCTTGAAGGTCCAGATCGGCTGTGATCGCCAGGTCCACTTGAGGAATCGCCAGCAACGACGTCATCGTCCCGGACAGCTCCAGGCGGCTGGTCGGCGTGGCCGCGGCGAACCGCGCAAGCTCGACGGTGTCGCCGTGGGCGCGCAGGTGGATCTCGATGCCCGTCAACGGGGCCGGCAGCGACGGCGCGCTGACGCGCCCGTCCGTCAGGTCGAAGCTGATGTCGTAGGCGAACGGCAGCGGCTGGCCACGGGTCGCCGGCGGCCCGAGGCGGCCCTTGACCGAGCCCGCCACCGCCAGCTGCCCGCCCGAGGTCACGCCCGCCAGCTGCGGCACGAGGTACGACGGCAGGAATCCCGCGAGCGACGCCACCGGCGCCGGACCGCCGGTCAGCGTGAGGTCGGCCAGCGGCTGCGGGCTGCCGATGTCCTCGACCAGGCCATTGAGGGAGACGGGCAGGTCGCCGAGCGTGAGCGTCGATCCGGCGACCACCAGGCGGCGCGCGGCCGCCTCCCAGCGCAGGTCCTTGTCCCAGGCCAGGCGCAGCCCCTCGCCCAGAGTCCCCTGCGGGGCGTGGAAGCGCAGCGTGTCGACCGTGGTGCGGCCCTTGAGCGAGAGATCGCCGCCGGGCGCCAGCGAGGCCGAGAGGTCCTCACCCAGGCCCGACAGTTCGAGCAGCGGCGCGCCGTCGGCGCGCAGGACCTGCACCGAGGCCCCGGTCAGCAGGAAGCGCCGGACGTTGATCGCCAGCGCCGGACCCGCGGGCGCCGGCGCGCGCGAGCCGGCCGGTTGCGCCCCCGCCTCGGGCACCTTCACGACCACGCGGGGCGCGTCCACGAGCAGGCTCGTCACCTCGACCCGCCGCTTCAGCAACGGGCCGAAGGCCAGCGTCAACTCGACGCGCGCGACGGCAAGGCTGACCAGCGGTCCCTGGCCACCGGCGCCGACGGCCACGTCGCGCAGCACCACGCGCGGGGACGGCAGCAGCCGGGCCTGCAGCGAGCCGACGGTGACCGGGCGCCCCAGCGCGGCCTGCAGGCGGCCGGTGACCGCGCGGCTGACCGCATCGCCGGGCACCAGCCAGACGCCGGCGGCCAGGACCGCGATCACGATGACCAGCGGGATCAGGACCCGCCGACGGCGGGCCCAGGCGAAGCGGGCCATCTTCTTCCCCCTGTCGGGCCGCGCCCGCGCGCGGCCCCTTGCGTCGGAGGCCGGCAGGCGCCGCTAGATCGCGCCGCGCCGGCGGCCGACGGCCGCGAACGCCTCGAGACAACGGTCCACGTGGGCGTCGGTGTGGGCTGCCGAGGCCTGCAGGCGGATGCGTGCCTGCCCCCGCGGCACCACCGGGAAGCTGAACCCGATGCAGTAGATGCCTTCCTGCAGCAGGTCCTTCGCCATGCCCTGGGCCATGATCGCGTCGTCCTGGTGACGGCGGAAGTGCACCGGGATGATCGGGTGCTCGCCGGGATCGACGTCGAAGCCCAGCTCGCGCAGGCCCGCACGCAGCCGCTGCTGGTTGCGCTCGAGCTGCCGCAGCGGGCCGGTGTCCTCGCGCAGGATGCGCAGCACCTCGAGCGCCGCACCGCAGATCATCATCGGCAGCGAGTTGCTGAACAGGTACGGGCGGCTCTTCTGCCGCAGCCATTCGATGATCTCGGCGCGCCCGCTCGTGCAGCCGCCCAGCGCCCCGCCGAGCGCCTTGCCCAGCGTCGTCGTGACGATATCGACACGCCCCAGGCAGCCGAACCGCTCGGCGGTCCCGCGGCCTGTCTGGCCCACGAAACCGGTGGCGTGGCTGTCGTCCACCATCACCAGGGCGCCGTACTTCTCAGCAAGGTCGCAGATCTCGGGCAGCTTCACCAGGTCGCCGTCCATGGAGAACACGCCGTCGGTGACGATCAGCCGGAACGGCGCCGCCTGCGCGGACTTCAACTGCTCTTCCAGGCTGTTCATGTCCGCGTGCTGGTAGATCAGGCGCTGCGCCTTGGCCAGCCGCACGCCGTCGATGATGGACGCGTGGTTCAGCTGGTCGGTGATGATTGCGCTGTCCTTGTCCAGCAGGGGCTCGAAGATGCCGCCGTTGGCGTCGAAGCACGCCGCGTAGAGGATGGTGTCCTCGGTGCCGAGGAACGCACTCAGCTCGCGTTCGAGCAGTTTGTGCAGCGACGTTGTGCCGCAGATGAAGCGGACCGAACTGAGCCCATAGCCCCATTCGGCCAGCGTGCGCCGGGCCGCCTCGGTCACCCGCGGGTCCGAGGCCAGCCCCAGGTAGTTGTTGGCGCAGAAGTTCAGTACCTTGCGGCCGCCGACCGTCACTTCGGCGCCCTGCGGACCCTCGAGCACCCGCTCTTCCTTGTAGAGGCCCTGCGCGCGCAGTGCGTCCAGTTCGCCGCGCAGGACCTCGCCCAGCTTCCCGTACATCCCCGCCTCCCGGTTGCTGCTAGCGGTACCGCTTCGCCATCTCCTCGAGCGTCACGTGCGGGACCTTGTCGGCCCAGCCGGCCTGCCCGAAGGCGATCATGCGCTCCTTGACCACCTGCGCCATCGCCTCGCGGGCGGGCTTCATGTAGTCGCGGGGATCGAACTTCTCCGGCGTCTCGGCGAAGACCTTGCGGATGGCGCCGGTGATGGCCAGCCGGTTGTCGGTGTCGACGTTGATCTTGCGCACGCCGTGCTTGATGCCCTTCTGGATCGCCTCGACCGGCACGCCGTAGCTCTCCTTCAGCTTGCCGCCGTACTTGTTGATCATGTCGACCAGCTCGCGGGGCACGCTGCTGCTGCCGTGCATCACCAGGTGGCAGTTCGGCAGGCGGCGGTGGATCTCCTCGATCACGCCCATCTTCAGCACGTCGCCCTCGGGCTTGCGCGTGAACTTGTAGGCGCCGTGGCTGGTGCCGATGGCGACGGCCAGGGCGTCGCAGCCGGTCTCGGCCACGAAGCGCTCGGCCTCCGCGGGGTCGGTCAGGTGGGCCAGCGCCTCGTCGCCGCTCAGCCCGGCGCCGTGCCCGTCCTCGATGCCGCCCAGGCAGCCGATCTCCGCTTCCACCGTCACGCCCAGCGCGTGGGCGCGCTGCACGACCTGGCGCGTCACCTGCACGTTGTACTCGTAGGTGGCCGGCGTCTTGCCGTCCTCCATCAGCGAGCCGTCCATCATCACCGAGGTGAAACCCTGGTCGATGGCGCTGAAGCAGGTGGCCGGGCTGTTGCCGTGGTCCTGGTGCATGGCGATGGGGATCTTCGGGTTCAGCTCGGACGCCGCCAGCATCAGGTGCCGCAGGTAGTTGTCGTTGGTGAAGGAGCGGGCACCGCGGCTGGCCTGGACGATGACCGGGCTGTTGGTCTCGGTCGCCGCCGTCATGATGGCCTGGATCTGCTCCATGTTGTTCACGTTGAAGGCGCCCACGCCGTAGCCGTGTTCGGCGGCGTGGTCCAGCAGGACGCGCATCGGGACCAGGGGCATGATCGTCTCCTCGCGAAGGCGGGCGGGAACGGGGCTCGGGTGTCGCCGCTCCAACCTATAACAAGCGGCGGGGCAAGGCAATGGGCTTGCCCCGGCGGTGCGGCATTTGCGGTTGCGCCGCCCCCGGGGGCCGCTATCATGGGGCCGGATTCCAACCCGGAGCGGTCCTGCCTTGTCCCAGCCGTCCCTGATCCGACATCACCTGCTGCGGCTGCCGGCGCTCGCCGCCCTGGTCGCGCTGGCCCCCGCTGCCGTCGCGGCGCCGGTTCCCGTGACGGTCAGCATTCCGCCGCAGAAGTGGCTGGTCCAGCAGGTGGCGGGTCCCCACGCCACGGTGAGCGTCATGGTCGGCCAGGGGCAGTCGCCGGAGAATTTCGCGCCGACGCCGCGCCAGGTGGCCGATCTGCAGCAGGCCCAGGCCTACTTCAGCGCGGGCGTCGCCTTTGAACTGGGCCTGCTACCTCGCCTGCGCGCGATGCCGCAAGGCCCCCGTCTGGCCGGGCGCGTCCCGCTGAACGACCGCCACGGGACGTGCGGCGACGGCGAGGATCCGCATGCCTGGCTGGACCCACGCGAGGCCGCCGCCTTCGCCGACACCGTGTGCCGCGTGCTGTCGGAGCTGGCCCCGGCGCAGGCCGCCGACTTCGCCGCCGGGCGCGACGCGCTGCGGGCCCGCCTGGCGGCGCTCGAGGCCGAGTGCGCCGCACGCCTGGCGGACTGCCGCGGCCGCGAGTTCTTCGTGTTCCATCCCGCCTACGGGCACCTGGCGGCGCGCTACGGACTGGTGCAGGTCGCCGTCGAGGACCACGGCCACGAGCCGGGCGCGCGTCACCTGGCCGAGGTCATCACGCGCGCCAAGGCGGCCGGGGCCCGCGCCATCCTGGTCCAGCCGCAGTTCCCGCAACGCTCGGCCGAGTCGGTCGCCACGGCCGTGGGCGCCCGCCTGGTCGTCGCCGACCCGCTGCCGGCCGACTACGAAGCCGGCCTGCGCAGCCTGGTCGAGGCGCTGGTCGAGGCGATGGGCTGCGACGGCAGCTCCGCGCCGTGACCGCCGCCACGCCGGTCCTCGCCTTCCATGACGTGGACTTCGGTTACGAGGGCCGTCCGGTCCTGCGCGGGGTCACGCTGGCGATCCCGCCCGGGGACCTGGTCAGCGTGGTCGGCCCCAACGGCAGTGGCAAGACGACGCTGCTGAAGCTGGCCCTGGGCCTGCTGCGGCCGACCGCCGGCGAGGTGACCGTGTTCGGCGAGCGCCCGGAGCGCGCACGGCGACGCATCGGCTACGTACCGCAGCACGCTCACCTGGACCCGATGTTTCCCGTCTCGGCGCTGGACGTGGTGCTGATGGGCCGCCTGGGCCTGGGCCCCGCGCTGGGCCCGTGGCGGCGCCACGACCGCGAGGCCGCGCGCACCGCGCTGGCCGAGGTCGGCCTGGCCGACCACGCCGACCGGCACTTCGCCGCCTTGAGCGGCGGTCAGAAGCAGCGGACGCTCATTGCGCGCTCGCTGGCGGGCGAGCCGGAACTGATGCTGCTGGACGAGCCCACCGCCGGCCTCGACGCGCACGTCGAGGAGGGATTCTACCGCCTGCTCGAGGCCTTGAACCGCCGGCTGACCATCGTCATGGTCTCGCACGACCTGGGCTTCGTCGCCGGCTTCGTCAAGAGCGTGATCTGCGTCGGCCAGAAGGTGGTCGTGCACCCGACCAGTGCGATCACGGGCCAGGTCATCGCCGACCTCTACGGCGCCGACATGCGCATCATCCGCCACGACCATCGCTGCAGCGAGGAGGGCCACCAGTGCTGACGCCGGCCCTCGCCATCGTCGCGGCCCTCCCGGCCGTCCCCGCCTTCCTGGGCCCCCTGGCCACGCACGCGTTCCTGCAGTACGCCCTGCTGGGCGGCCTGCTGGTGGCCGTGCCCTGCGGCGTGGTCGGCAGCTACGTCGTGATCCGCCGCATCAGCTACATCGCCGGGGCCATCTCGCACAGCGTGCTGGCCGGCCTGGGCCTGGTGCAGTACCTGCGCGTCGTGCACGGGATGACGTGGCTGTCGCCCCTGGGCGGTGCCGCGGCTTCGGCGCTGCTCTCGGCGCTGGTGATCGGCTGGGTCAGCCTGCGGCTGCGCCAGCGCGAGGACACGGTGATCGGCGCCGTCTGGGCCGTGGGCATGGCCGCCGGCATCGTGCTGATCAGCCTGACGCCGGGCTATGCCGCGGACCTGATGAGCTACCTGTTCGGCAACATCCTGATGCTGACGCCGCGCGACCTGTGGCTGATCGGCGCGCTGGGCGTGGCGGTGGTTGCCGTGGTGACGCTGTTCCACAAACAGCTGCTGGCCGTCTGCTTCGACGACGAGTTCGCCTCGCTGCGCGGCGTGCGCACCGCGCGCTACCATTTCCTCCTGCTGGGCCTGACGGCTCTGACGGTGGTCGTGCTGGTGTCGGTGGTCGGCATCATCATGGTGATCGCGCTGCTGACGCTGCCGGCGGCCACCGCCAACCACCTGACGCGCCGGCTGTCGCACATGATGATCGTGGCGGCGCTGCTCTGCGCGGGACTGACCGCGGCCGGGCTCGCGCTCAGCTACGGGCCCGACCTGCCGGCCGGCGCGGTGACCATCCTGCTCACGGGCGTCCTGTACTTCGCCACGGCGCTGTTCAGGAAGCGCTGAGGCCGGGGCGCCGAGGGTGCCCGGTTCCCCCCCGGAAGCCGAAAGCCGCCCCTGTGGGCGGCTTTCGCGTGCGGCGCAGCCGTTGCCGCGCGATCAACTGGTGGAGGCGGCGGGAATCGAACCCGCGTCCGTAACCGGCGCCCCGCCGGCGTCTACATGCTTAGCTCCCTGTTGATTTAACCTGCAAGCTGGCCAGGGAACGTGCCAACCGACAGGCTAGTCCCATGTTTAGTCTCGTCCGTTGGCCAGGGACACGCCTCAGGACTTGTACACCGGAAAACGGCGCTCCCATTGGGCCAGTCCGGTGACCCCCCGACCCGGGAACGGGCTGCGTTAGTTAGGCAGCCAGTGCGAAGTTGGCTTCGTCACTTGTTTGTTTTCCACCGTTTAACGAGAGCGGCGGGATCTCGGCATGCAGCCAACGGTCCTCCGACCACGTCGAGACCATTTCGCCCCCACGAGTCCAGAGCCGTCGCAGGCGTACCCGCGGGCGATGCGCCTTGTTCAATATAACACGCGGGGGCGCGCCCGGCCATCGCCGTTCGCGCCCCCGATGCCGTCCGGCCTGCCGGTTGACCCGCCCGGCACCGTTCAGTCGACCTTGAGCAGCTTCAGGTACGCGCCCAGGTCCCGGCAGTTCTCGAAGTCCCAGGTCGCCTCGATGACCCGGTCCTGCGCGGCCTGCCCCATGACGCCGCCCGCGTTGGCCCGGAACTTCGCCACCAGTTCGTCGTCGCTCAGCGGGTTGAGCGGGCTGCCCTTGGCGTTGTCGACGGTCTTGGTGACGGTGCGGCCGTCCGTGGTCGTCAGTGCGGCAATGGCCCGCTTGGTGCCGGGGAACAGGGCATCGATCTCCGCGTTGGCCACGACCTTGATCTTCGGCAGCAGCGCCCGGATGCGCGGGTCGAAGAGCTTCTCCTTCTCGAAGCTGCTGGGATAGACGCCGCCGTCGGCGGCGACGGCCGCCAGGCAGTACGGCAGGCTGTGGTCGGCCGTCTCCTTGGTCTGCGGGTCGTACTTGCTCGGGTCGCTGAGGATGTCCGCGCCGCGCGTGGTGGTCTGGATGTGGATCGCGGCCAGGTCCTCGGCCTTGAGGCCGTTTTCCTGCATCGCGCCCAGCACCGCGGACATCGGCTGGTGGGTCAGCGCCTCGGTCGGGAACGCCTTGTAGCCGCAGCGCCGGATCAGCGGCGGCTGCGTGCCCAATCCGTCCAGGAGGATCTCCGGCTTCAACTGCACGTTGTGGATCACGTGCTGGAAGCCCTCCTTGCCCTCGATGACTTCGACCGGGCCCTCGTAGCCCTCGGCCGCCATCTGCGCCGCCAGCACGCCCGCCTGCGTGGCCAGCGGGTCGGCCGTGTTCTTCATGTTCGTCAGGTGGCCCGCCACGACGCCGCCCAGGGTGAAGTGGCTGCTGCCGCTGATGCCGGCGGCCGCCACCATTTGGTCCACGTCCAGGCCGTACATGCGACCGGCGACGAACGGGCTGACGAACTGCGTCAGCGTCGCGTGGTGCCAGCCCACCTCGCGCACGCCGGGGAAGCAGGCCAGACACCACCGCAGTTCCAGTTCGTAGGCGATCATGATGCCGACGATGGCCTCGCGCCCGTCCAGTCCGCGCGCTTCGGCCGGCGAGAGGGCGCCGAAGATGATGTCGGACGGGTGGCTGGGATCCTGCTCCCAGAAGATGTCGTTGTAGTCCAGGGCCCGGATCAGCAGGCTGTTCATGAGCGCCGCGTTGGCGGCGTTCGTCCGCTCGCCGGTGCCGATCAGCGTGGCCTCGGGCGTGCCGCCCTGCCGCCGGATGAAGCGGTACATGGCCGCCATGTCCGCGTTGCGGACGGCCGCCAGCGCGCAACCGACGGAGTCCAGCAGGAAGCGCTTGGCCTCCTTGACGTCGGCGGCGGGCAGGTCCTGGTAGCTGAGGCCCACGGCGTACTCCGCCATGCGGCGGGTCAGGCTGGGACGGGCGGCTTTGCTCATCGGGATCCTCGCGGGCTGAAGGTCGGGGCGCGGCGCCCGGGCTGGCGGCCAGGGCAGCGGATGGCCGCGGAAAAAATGGCACCGGCGCGCACCCAGCGCCAGTCGGGCGCCGACCGGGGCGCCCGGCGGGCAGGGCTAGCCGTCCCGACGCCCGACCCCCTTGCCCACGCCCTGGCCAGTGCGCTAAGATCGACCCGCGCGGCGGGCCGCGCCCGCCGCCGGAGTCGGTCCCCGGACCCGGTTCCCCACGCATGCGGAGGGCGTCATATGGATTTCCACGAACTCCAGAAAACGCGCATCGCCGATCTCAGGACCATGGCGAAGGAGAAATGCCCGGACGTCACGGGCCTGATCGGTCTGCGCAAGGACGAGCTGGTCGACCTGTTGGCCGAGCGGCTGCACATCGAGCGGCCGCATCGCCACGTCGTGCCCGGCCTGGGCAAGCGCGCCATCAAGGCCGAGATCCGCCGCCTCAAGGCCACCCGGCTGGACGCCTTGGCCAGCGGCGACCGCGAGGCGCTGCACACGACCCGCCAGGCGATCCACCGGCGCAAGCGCAAGCTGCGCCGGCTGGCGTCGCTCGGTTGAACAGGAACGCGCGGGGGCGAGCCCGTTCGGCCCGCCCCCGCGCGCAAGGCAGGCCCGACGGGGCTAGTCCTCGCCCTTGAGCGGCAGCCGCGGCCCGCCGGCCACGTCCTGGTCGTCGGCATCGACGATGACCACGTCCAGCAGGCGCTCGACGCGCACGCCGGTCGTCTGCTGATTGGCTACCGCCAGCGCGCGGTTCCAGCCGTCCAGCCACGCCTCCAGGCGCGCGCGCTGCCCGGCATCGCCGCCGAACCGGACCACCAGGTCGATGTCGCTCTCGGCGGACGCGCGCCCATCGGCGACCGACCCGCGCAGGTGCACGGCCACGACGCCGCTCTCGGCAGGGTCCAGGGCCCGGGCCAGCTCCTCGGCCACCTGCCGCCGCCAGCGGGCATGCCGCAGCGGCGAGTCGGCGACGGCAACCGTCGCGCGGCCGGCGCCCGGGAGCCGCCGCTCGCCGGGCTCCTCCAGGACAGCCACGGCGTGGTCCAGTTCCGCGTTCTGGTAGATCCTGAGCACCCGCCCCTGCGCGGCCGCCGGCACGTCGATCACGCGGACGCAGTGCTCCAGGGGCGCGTGGTCGGGCAGCAGTTCGGCCAGGCGGTTCGGCGCCGCCAGCAGGAAATCCTCGCGGAAGACGATGCCCGCGTCGTCCGGGTACAGGGGCAGGTAGCGGATGCCGGCCTCGACCAGGTCCTGGAAGAAGTGTGTCCCGAAACTGAGGTCCGGGACGTAGTCGCCGCGCCGTCGTGCCACCTCGACCAGCATGGCGGTGTTGTTGATGTCGGCGTAGGTCACCGACACGCCCAGCTTGATGTCGCCGCGGCTGCCCCAACGCCCCGGTCCGACCAGGATGAACGAGCGCTTGCGCAGCAGGCCATTCAGGGCCCCCACCACGCGTCCGACCGAGGCCATGGTCTCGCGGTCCGGCAGGGCCGTGTACGCATCGGGCACCACGTAGACGACATGTGTGATGTCCGGCACCTGGCCGTTGGAAACGAAGCGCTCGGCGGTGAAGATCACGTCCTCAGGCCGAGTGTCGTGCGGGATCACCGACGGCGCGTTGTCGCCCGACATCGCTTGCGGCCGGCACTGCAACAGGTAGAAGTCCTTGCCGTCGTGTGCGAACTCGATGTCCACCGGCGACTGCAGGTACATCTCCAGCGTCTTGAGCAGCGCCTGCACCCTGGGCACGAAGTCGGTTCCGTCCAGCAAGCCCCGCATGTCGGCCACCAGGTCATCGTGCTCGGGATCCATCATCAGCTTCTGCACCTGCTGCAGGTGCCCGCCGCTCAGCACGGAGAAAATGCGGTCGACCAGGGGGTAGTCCGCCCCGGCCTCCTTCAGGATCTCGGTCAGGTCCACCGTCTCGAAGCTGGCCGTCTCGAGGTTGATGACGTCCGCCCGCCGCGGGCTGTAGCGCAGCGCCTCCTGCAGCGAGGCGTGCGCGCGCAGGCCCCGCTGCCCGGGCACCGCCAGTACGGGGAAATCATCGCCGACGCGGTCGACCGCCCGCGTGCCCAGCCCCGGCACCAGGCGGATCAGCCCGTCCTCGCGCCGGATCCGCGGCGACCAGCGGAACTCGTTCAGGCTGAAGGCCACCCCCGCGAAGGCCGGCAACCAGTAGCGCCCCACGCGGGTGCCGACCACCTCCTGGATCAGGATGCCCATCTCCTCGACGAATTCCTGCAGGCCCCGCTCGCGCCGGTATTCGATCGGGTCCGGGCCCAGGATCGAAGCCCAGACCTCGGCGACCGCGTCCTGCAGCGCTGCCAGGCGATCGGCGCGCGATCCGCAGTTGGGCAGGAACAGGCTCTTGTACTTGCCGGAAAACGCGGTACCGAAGCGGTCCTCGAGCAGGCTCGAACTGCGGATGATCAGCGGCACGTCGCCGAAGTAGTCGAGCGCACGTGACAGGCCCTCGACCAGCTCGGGCGGAAACGGGCTGTTCTTGAACAGCTGGACCAGGTTGGGGTACTCGCGCCGCACCTGGCTGATGTCCTTGAACTTCTGGTCCATGACATCGTCCAGGTCGTTCAGGCGGATGAAGTCCATGATCACGTCGGAGACGACGTGCCAGGTCCGCGGCGTCTTCACCGTACCGACGCCCATCTCGGCGGCTTCCGGCCGCTCCAGGATCCAGCCGGCCAGAAGCAGCCCGGCGGCCTTGCCCCCCAGCTTGCCGTAGCAGCCGCGTGTCATGATCACGCGATCCAGCAGGCCGTGGAAGTCGGTGATCCGCGCGACTTCCTTCGCCACGTTGATGTAGTCGAGCTGCTCGGTCAGGAAGCGCTGGATGAGGGAGACCCGCAGGCTCTTGAGCGTGCTCGGCGCCAGGCCGCTGCGCCCGAGCAGGACGTCGTTGTAGCGCCGGATCGCCTCGGCGATCTCGGGCATGGTGCTGCGCGGGTCCGCCACCACGGTGCCGAAGAAGCTGGCCTCGTCCTCCTTGAGCCAGCGTTGCAGGCGCTCGGAAATCTCCTCGTCCGGCAAGTAGCGGGCGGCCAGATCGAAGGGGGCCCCGGTCATCAGGGGCGACTGCTCGAGCGGCAGGCGTGTACCCGGCACCTTGGTCTGGTGCGGCCGCTCGACATCCGGGCGCCGGGCGCCGGGGCGTGCCTCGCGGCGGGCCGCGCCGGCCGGGCCGGTGTCCACCTCGGCCAGCATGACCTGCGCCTCGCTCAGGCCGATGGAGCACAGGTGGTTGAGCATCTTGCGCGAAACGCGGACGAACTGCCGGCCGCGACCCTGGCGGATCACGTCCAGCAGTTCGCGCCAGGGCACGGCCGCGAACGCGCGGCGGGAGTCGTCAGGCTGCCCGCCGCGCGTGCGGTCCATCCTCAGACCCAGCCCCGGTCGCGGCAGGCCGCCGCCACCCGGTTGACCGCCACCACGTAGGCGGCGTCACGCATGTAGAGCTTCTTCTTGCGCGCAAGGTCGCTGACCGAGTGGTACGCCGCGGTCATCTTGGCGTCCAGCTTGCCCAGCACGTCGTCGCGCTCCCAGAAGAAGTTCATGTTGCACTGGACCTGCTCGAAGTAGCTGCAGGTCACGCCGCCGGCGTTGGCCAGGAAGTCGGGGATGTTGAAGATGCCGCGCTTGAACAACACGGCGTCCGCCTCGGGCGTCGTCGGGCCGTTGGCGCCCTCGACGATCACCTTGACGCGCTTGTTGATCTTCTCGACGTTGGCGCCGGTGATCTGGTTCTCGATCGCCGCGGGGATCAGGATGTCCACCTCGCGATCCAGCCACGCCTCGCCCGGCAGGATCTCGTAGCCCAGCTCGCGCGCCTTGGCCGGATCGATACCTCCGAAGCGGTCGGTGATGCCGCGCATCTGCTCCAGGTCGACGCCCGTCGCCTTGAAGTAGCTGACGGACTTCTGCTCGGCCTGGTTCCAGCTCGACACGCAGACGACCTTGCCGCCCATGCGGTGGTAGAGCTCGATCGCGTACTGGGCCACGTTGCCGAAGCCCTGCACGCTGGCCGTCGTCGACTTGACGTCGATGCCCAGTTCCGTCAGCGCCTCGCGCAGGCAGTATACGCAGCCGTAGCCGGTGGCCTCGGTGCGACCCAGCGAGCCACCCATGCCCACCGGCTTGCCGGTGATCATGCCCGGGTAGCGGCCGCCGCGGATGGTCTCGAACTCGTCGAGCATCCACAGCATGTGCTGCGGGTTGGTCATCACGTCGGGAGCCGGGACGTCCTCGACCGGGCCGACGTTCTTGTTCATCTGGCGGACCCAGCCGCGGCAGATCGCCTCCTGCTCTCGCGCACTGAGGTTGTGCGGATCGCAGATGACGCCGCCCTTGCCGCCACCCAGCGGAATGTCAGCCACCGCGCACTTCCAGGTCATCCACATCGCCAGTGCCCGCACGGTGTCGATGGTCTCCTGCGGATGGAAGCGGATGCCGCCCTTGGCCGGTCCGCGCGCGTCGCTGTGCTGCACGCGGAAGCCCTCGAACACCTTCACGGTGCCGTCGTCCATGCGGACGGGAATGCTGAAGTGGAATTCGCGCAGCGGGCTGCGCAACAGTTCGCGCGTTCCCTGGTCCAGGCCGATCAGGTCGGCACTCTTGTCGAACTGGGCGCGGGCCATCTGGAACGGATTGAAGGAAGCGTCGTGAGCCATCCTCGTCACCCCGTGTTGAAGCCTGGGCGCATCAGGCCGCGCCCGGTGCCTTGTTAAAACAAAAATCGCGGGCCGCGTCGGCGCGGGCAAGGAGAATCAGACGTCTGGAGACGGCCGGGCAACCCCTGTCGCGGGACCCGCCGGTCCGTCGCCTGCCGCGCCCGCCCCCGCGTCCGGCCTCAGGACCAGGCCCCGCCGGGAGCGCCCGTCGATGAGCACCGTCAGGGGCTCCGTCAAGCGCAGGAGGCGGGCGTGCACGCCGGCCGCCAGGGGCGGCTGTGCGTCAAGCCAGTCCCAGTCCAGCCGATCGGTGCCGGCGGCCCCGCCCACCGTCAGGTAGCCCACCTGGAAACAGGTCAGATTCTGGAAGAAATGGGAGCCCTGGCTGGGGGTGACCGCGAACCCGTCCAGCGGAGCCTCCACGATGACGCGCGCCCCGGAGATCTCGTCCCAGCGCACGGGAATGCCCAGCCAGCGGTCCGACGAACCCCAACGCCCCGGCCCGGCCAGGAGGTAGGGTCGCCCTTCGCCGACCAGACGCCGGTTGAAGGCGGCGATCTCGGCCGCCGCTTCCTGCGAGTGCGAGCGGTCGAAGCCCGCGCGCGGCACATATAGGATGTCCCGGATATCGGCGGAGCGCCCGTTGCCCAGGGCGGTCGCCGTGGCCACCAGGGCGTCGGGAGCCGCCAGCAGTTCCGGTGGCACCGCGGGCGCCTCGAGGCCCGCGGCCAGCGGGCGGATCTGCAGGAACCCGAACTGGTGCGGCACGTCCTGGCCGTCGCCGAGTACGACCGCGAACTCGATCTCGACCTCGGCGCTCATCGTCCGCCGCCCGAGATCCAGCAGCAGCGCCATGATCTCGGCCAGCGGGAACGCCTTCGCCTTCAATACCCCCGCGAACGAAACCAGGCGTTCCCCTTCGCGCCCGAGCCCGTCGTAGATCATGTTGTCGCCCGGCACGTACACCGACCCGACCGGGGCCAGGGTGCCGTGCGCCTCGGCCGCGGCCAGGTCCAGCAGCGCCAGGTTGAAGTCATCGCGCGGGCCCGGGTACTGCTCGGGGCGGCTGACGTCGACGGCGTAGAACCCGCGCTGGCTCTCGCGCAGCCAGTCGTTCAGCGTGCCGAACTGCGGCAGCGCCAGGGGCCGCGCCGGACTGAAACGCAGCGCCTTGCCGCCCCCGACCACCGTGCGCCCCAGTCCCAGCGCCACCGTGACCACGCCATCCTCGGGTTTCAGGTCCCCTGCCGGGTAGTAGTTCGCCGAGAGGCCGACACCCGAGAAGTGCGGATAGTCGTAGTCACCGTGCCGCCGGCCGACGACCTGCTGCAAGATCACCGCCATCTTCTCTTCCTCGATCCGGTTGGCCGTGGCCTCGACGTAGCTCTTGGCCGCCCGCGTGTAGGTCGAGGCGTAGACCAGCTTGATCGCGTCGCAAAGCTGGTCCAGGCGCACCTTCAGGTCGGGATGGTTGTTGGCCAGCATGTAGGTGGCGTAGACGCCGGCGAACGGCTGGAACTGGCTGTCCTCCAGCAGCGAACTGGAGCGCACCGCCAACGGGTAGCGCACCTGGTCCAGGAATGCCTCCAGGTCCCCGTAGATCTCCGGCGGCAGCTTGTGCTCCAGGCAGGCCTCGACGATCCGGTCGTCGTCGAGGTCCGACAGCACGCGATCGCGCAGCCCGCCCTGGTCGAAGAAGGTGTCGAAGACGTCCGTGCCGACGACGGCCGTGGTCGGCACGCGGATGATCGTGCCCGGGAAACGGTCGTGGACGCCGTAGCCGTGCAGGATCGAGTTGACGAAGGCCAGCCCGCGACCCTTGCCCCCCAGCGAACCGCCGCCGATGCGCACGAACGCACTGAGGGTGTCGAAATGACGGCGCGAGAAGTCGGCCACCACGCCCCGCTGCGCCTCGCTGCGGAAGCGGGTGATGGTCTGCACCAGGAATTCGCGCAATTCCTCGACGTGCTCGAATTCCGTCACCTTGCGCGGCCGGATCGCAGCCGCCAGCTGGAACTCGGTGCGCGCGCGCAGCCAGTTCGAGAAATGGTCGTGCGAGGCGTGGTGCGAAACCGAGGCCGCCGGCACCGTTCGCAGCTGCCAGACCAGCGTCTTGAGATCGGCCGCGCGCCCCACTTCGGTCCCGTCCGGCAGGCGGAAGACGAACTCGCCGAAGCCGAAGTTCTCCAGCATGAACCGCCGCAGTTCCTGCAGCAGCGTGCGGGAACGCTTGCGGATGAACCCGGCTCCGACCTGGTGTGCCACGGCCTCCAGGTCGCCGTCGGTCGACTGCAACACCGCCGGCGTATGTGGATCGACGTACTTGACGCGGCGGATGAACTCGACGCCGGCATCGTCGCGCATCGCGCCCTGTCGGGGAAAGCGCCCATCGACGATCACGCCCAGCAGCGAGTCCTTGTAGCTCGAGTAGAGATCCCAGGCCTCCTCGAAGGTCCGCGCGTGCAGGATCTTCGGCCGCGCCCGCAGACGCAGCAGGCGGTGGCTCAGGTTGATCCCCTCGGCCATCAGCGACTGCGTCTGCTCCAGCACCTCGCCGTACAACAGGGGCAGGTACGACGAGTAGAAGCGGACCGAGTCCTCGACCAGCAGGATGCAACGCACGTCACCGTAGCGCGTGTCGTGCGCCACGTTCCGCTCGTCCTCGCAGACCTTGATGATGGCCAGCAGCAGGCGCACGTCTCCGTTCCACAGGAAGTAGCGGTCGATGCAGCCCTGGCTGTCCGAGTCCTGCAGGTGCTGCAGCTCCCGCGGGCTGAAGGCCAGGGTGTAGATGGGGACGTCGGCGGTGCGGCTGCGGATGCGCCGAGCCAACTCGGCCGCCGACATGTCGCCCAGGCGCGTCATCGTCACGACCAGATCGTAGCGATGGGCCTCCAGCAGCCGGATCGCCTCGTCGCCGCTGGCGGCGCGCGCCAGATGAGGCGGATAGGAGAGGTTCAACTCGCGGTACTCGTTCAGCAACAGCTCCGTCAGTCGCCCCCCCTCCTCCAGCGCGTAGGCATCGTACTGGGAGGCGACCAGGAGGATCTCCTGGACACGGTAGCGCATGAGGTGGCCGAAGCCCCGGAAGACGGGGATGGCATCGCTGGCGGGGCTGACCGGTTCGTTGTGCATGGCGGACATGCTACCGGATGATGCCGGACCGTGCCAGCGCGCGTTGCCGGAACCGGCGCCGGCGCCGGCCGGGACCGACGCAGGCCCGGGGATCCAGTCCCCGGGCCCGCTTCCCGGCAGGAATCGCCCGTTCGACGCTACGGATGGAACTCGACGCCCTGCGCCAGGTGGATCTCCCCACCCCAGTTGATCGTGTTGGTCTGCCGACGCATGTAGGTCTTCCAGCAGTCCGACCCGCTCTCGCGCCCGCCGCCGGTCTCCTTCTCGCCGCCGAAGGCGCCGCCGATCTCGGCCCCGCTGGTGCCGATGTTCACGTTCGCGATGCCGCAGTCGCTGCCCTCGGCGCTCAGGAAACGCTCGCCCTCGGCCAGGCTGTCGGTATAGATCGAGCTGCTGAGACCCTGCGGGACGCCGTTGTGCATGGCGATGGCGTCGTCCAGCTTCCGGTACTTCATCACGTACAGGATGGGTGCGAAGGTCTCGGTCTGGACGATCTCGGCCTCGTTGCGCAGCTCGATGATCGTGGGCTGCACGAAGGTCCGCGCGCCGAACGGCGAGAGCACCTTGCCGCCATAGAGAACCTTTCCACCCTGCTTCTTCGCCGCCTCGATGGCCGTCTCGAAGTCCTTGACCGCACCTTCGTCGATCAGCGGCCCCATCAGCGTCGCCGGATCGAGCGGGTCGCCGATGCGCACGCGCTTGTAGTTGGCGATCAGCTTCTGCAGGAAGGCGTCGTAGACCTTCTCGTGGATGATCAGGCGGCGGGTGCTGGTGCAGCGCTGGCCGGCGGTGCCCACGGCGCCGAAGAAGGCGCTGGCCAGGGCACAGGTCAGGTCGGCCTTGTCGGAGATGACGATCGCGTTGTTGCCCCCCAGTTCGAGGATGCTGCGGCCGAGGCGTTCACCGATGATTCCGCCGATCCGGCGACCCATCTTGGTCGACCCCGTGAAGCTGATCAGCGGCAGGTCGTGGTCCTTGATCATGACCTCGCCGACGGTCGAGCCCTTGCCGATCACGACGCTGGTCAGGCCCTCGGGCAGGCCGTTCCGCTGGAAGACCTCGTTGGCGATGTTCTGGCAGGCCACGGCGCACAACGGCGTCTTGCTCGACGGCTTCCAGAGCACGCTGTCGCCGCACACCCAGGCCAGCGCCGCATTCCAGGACCAGACCGCGACGGGGAAGTTGAAGGCGCTGATCACGCCGACCACGCCCAGGGGATGCCACTGCTCCATCATGCGGTGCTTCGGCCGTTCGCTCTGCAGCGTGGGGCCGCTGAGGGTGCGCGAGAGCCCGACGGCGTAGTCGCAGATGTCGATCATCTCCTGCACTTCGCCGAGACCTTCGGTCAGGATCTTGCCCATCTCCAGGCTGACCAGAGCGCCCAGGACGTCCTTCTTCTGGCGCAGGGCCTCGCCCAGCTGACGGACGATCTCGCCGCGCCGCGGCGTCGGCAGCATGCGCCAGGACAGGAACGCCGCCTTGGACGCCGCCATCACCTTCGCGTAGTCGGCGCTGTCGGCCTGCTCGATGCGCGCCAGCAGTTCGCCGTTGGTCGGATTGCGGGAGTCCAGCCAGTCGCCGCTCGAGGCGAACCACTCGCCGCCGCAGTTGGCGCCCTTCAGCTTCGCCGACAGCCCCAGTTCCCGGAAGATGCGGGCTTTCGTCAGGGTCGGTTGCGCCTTGGTCGGCGCGCCTTGGGTGGGTTGCTTCTTGGCCATGTCCTGTTCCCCTCGTTGGAGCGGCGCCGCGGCCGGGGACCGAGTCCCGGACTCGTCAGCTGTCTACCGGATCAGCAGTCTTCCGTCTCTTCCAGGCAGTCGATCCCGAGCGCGGCCAGTTCGGCCATCACCGGGCCGTAGATCGCGGGCGTGACCGGGCGCAGCACGCCGCGCTCGGCCAGCTTGCCCTCCAGAACCAGCTTGGCTGCCACCGCCGCCGGCAACGACACCGTGCGCGCCATGGCCGTGTCGCCATCCGGCTCGCCGCAGGCGATCAGGCGCGAGGTCGTGCGGCGACGACCCCCGGCCGCCGTGTCGTGCAGGAACTCGTGGAACATGACGACCATGTCGCGTTGGCCAGGTCCGTAGGCGAGCTTTCCCAGCATGGCGTCGCCCAGCACGTCCAGGGGCGCGCGCGGGCCGGCCGGCAGCGGCGCGTCGTCGTCCAGGCCGAGCCACTCCAGGTTCGCCGCCGGCAGGCAACCGGGGGCCGCACCCAGCCGCCGCGTCGCCGCCCCACGCGCCGACTCGCCCTCTGCTGCCCCCAGCAGGGACCGCACGAAGGCGCGGCGGGTGGCGCCGCCCTCGCGGGGCCGATCGTCCAATAGGCCCAGGCGCCCGAAGGCGTGCAGCGTATCGCACCAGCCGATGTTGCGTAGCGTCCCGCGGAACAGCGTCTCGATGTCGCCCGGCAGCCCGTACGCGTCCAGGTAGACCAGCGAGTCGCGGTTGGGGTAGGCCTCGAAGTCTCCCGCTCCCGGCACGTGCAGCAGGTGCATCTCGCGGAAGAGCCTCTCCGCCGGCACCGCCACCTCGCGCCCCTCGCGCCGGTAGCGCGCCGCATTGCGGCACGCCAGCAGCACGCCGCGCGGCGCCCACGAGAACTTGTAGCCCAGGGGATTGTCGTTGGCGTCCGGGGCGGGCAGGCCCCCGCAGTAGGAACGGAACGAACGGAGCCGGCCGCCCTCCGCCGCGATACCGTCGATCACCCGCATCGCCGACATGTGGTCGATGCCCGGATCCAGACCCAGTTCGTTCAGGAAGGTCAGGCCCTGGGCGCGCGCGGCCGCATCCAGTTCCTGCATGGCGGGCGCTACGTACGAGGCGGTGATCAGGTGCCGGCCGTGGCGGAGACAGTGACCGGCCACTTTCGGGTGGAAGGCGTACGGCACCAGGCTGACCGTCAGTTCGTGGGCCGCCACGAGCGCCGACAGGCCGTCGTCGTCGGCCAGATCGAACCGCAGGGCCCTTCCACGGGCGTGACCGCCAACCAGGCGCTCGGCTTCGGCCGCGTCGAGGCTGGTGACCGACAGGTCGGCACCCGCGTCCAGCAGGTACCTCACCAGGGGGCCGGCCACCATGCCCGCGCCCAGGACCAGGATCCTCGCCATGCTCGTGCCCCTCTCCGGCGCTCCGGCCGCGCCCCGCCGGCTCAGCGCCGGCCGCGGTCCAGGTATTCCTGCAGGTATCGATAATCGGGCGCCAGCGCGCCGCGGTGGGCGATGACCGCCTTCTTGAGGTGCGTCGGCAGCAGCAGGCTCTCGAAGCTCTCGCGGAAGTCGGCCTGCGCCAGCGCCGGGATCATCTCGCCCAGCACGCGGCTGAAGTAGAGCGACGATTCCCTCGGCACCTCGCAGGGGAGGTTGTCCACGGCCATGATCGCCGGCCCGGGCCCAACCACGCCCGGCACCAGTTCGCCGCTGTCGGGCACCGCGACGTAGCAGGGCTCGTCGGGCATCGTGGGCCGCGCGGTCAATTCGATGGCTCCCTCCAGGTCGCAGCTGATGTCACCGATCACCTGCAACCGCGGCTGTTTCCCGCCGCCCCAGGCGCCGCGGGCCCACCGGCGGGTCACCAGGCGCGGGTACGGCGTGTCCCAGTAGATCGAGTTGACCAGGACATCGAGGTGCGGCAGGTGCCGCTCGAAGACGCCGCGGTAGTTCTCCGGCCGCTGGTAGTAGTCCTGCAACACGAACTGGGCGTCGGCCGAGCGCGGTTCGACCAGGTGCTCCTCGCGGAACGTGACCGTCAGGAGCGGCCCGGTCTCGCGAGCCGTCCGGTTCGCCAGCGCCGGCAAATCGGCCACCGCCACGTCGCGCACCGGCAGGCAATCGAGCATCTCGCGGCAGCCCGCCGCCACGTTGCCATACCCCGCCACGCCGATCACCAGCGGCGCCTCGTCCCCGACGCCGTCGGCCAGTTTTGCCCCGACTTGACGCAGGTGGGCCTTCATCGCGCCGAGGTCGCCGTACTCGTGCGCCGGCCGCAGGTCGGCCAGCGCGGTCGCCCGCCCCTGCGCAGCCAGGCGACGTCCGAGCGCCGCCAGCGTCTCCACGATGCCCGCGTAACCGGCATGGAGGCTGAAAAAGATCAGACGTCGGTTCTGCTCGTTGACGATGCGTTCGTAGTCGATGAGCGTGGCCCCGAGGTCCAGGATCCGCTGCAGCAGCGGCATGTTGTACTTCTGGCCCTTGACCGTGTGGGAGAAGAAGAGGTAGGTCGTGCGTTCGCGGAGCAGGGCCAGCGGGATCTCCTTGACCGCCACGACGATGCTCGCGCGAGACAGGTCCTCGGCCACGGTCGCCCCGGCCGCGGCGTACTCGTCGTCGGCGAAGACGCGGATCGGGGACGATTGGACGACGAAGTCCAGGTCGTGCGCCGCGCGCAGCGCCGCAACGTCGCCCGGCGCCAGCGGCACGCGCCGCTCCCACCTGTTCTTGTCCTCGCGTCGGATGCCGATCGTCACGCCCACATCATCACCACTTGGCTGGAGCCTGCCGCCGGGCTGGTGCCGATCCCAGGAGAGGGTGCCCGGCGCCGGCCCGAACGAACGAGGCCGTCCTCCGGCGCGCCGGCAAAGCTAGAGGGCGGCGACGGGCCAGTCAAGGCTAGCGCCGCCGCGGGAAACCGGTCGCTCGCAGGAGTTTCGCTGCGCGCAATCAGGGCGTGACACCGTTGTCGGTCACGGGTAGACTGCCATCAGTGTCGGCGCCGCTCGCAAGGCCGAACAGGCGTGGTCGCCGACGGATCCAGCCCACCGGGGAGGAATCGCGATGTCCGCCAACGCACAGGTCCGGCTGCTCAAGCAGTCGCTGCAGTTCTTCAGCCGCACTTGCAGCGTGTTCAAGGACGAGGATGCGCGCTACGCGCCGGTGCCGGGGCAGTTCTCGGTCGCGCAACACGTGGCCCACGTCGCCCAGACCATCGACTGGTTCGTCGAGGGCGCTTTCCAGCCGTCCGGTTTCGACCTCGACTTCGCGGCACAGCACGCGGCGGTGCGTCGCGTCGAGTCGCTGCCGGAAGCGTTCACCTGGCTGGCGCGGTCTGTCGATGCCGCGACTTCGGCCCTCGGGTCCCGCAGCGATGCCGAGTTGCTGGCACCGATCGCCGCCGGCCCCATCATGGGCGGCGAGCCGCGGGTAGCGATCATCGGCGCCATCGCCGAACACATGGCCCATCACCGCGGCGCGCTGTCGGTCTACGCACGCCTGCTCGGCTACGCGCCGCCGATGCCGTACGGCGAGTAGGCCTCGCCCCCGACCGGCACCATGAGACGGCCCCGCTCCACGGGAGCGGGGGCCATTGCGGATCGTCGGCGTCCAGTTGCGGAACCTACCGCGTGAACCTCATCACGATCGCATAGACGACCGGCAGGACGATCCCCACCCCCATCAACACGCCGCCACGCCCGGCCAGGCCCTTCCGCCCGCGCACCAACAGCGGGCCGGTCAGGGCCAGTACCACCAGCAGCCCCGCGTAGACGTCGGCGATGACCGTCCACGGTCCCTTGCCGGTGTTCAGGTGCATGAAATTGAGGTCGAACAACAGCGGGCGAGGTCGGAAGCCCTTCCGCACACCGTCACCGGTCACCAGGTTTACCTCGTAGCCGCCGCCCTCCAGGAAGACCTGCAGCACCTCGGGCGAGGCGCGCCACGTGGTCTTGACCTGCGCGCGTTCAAGGCCCAGACGCTCCAGGACCAGCGGTTCGACCTCTGCCGTGGGCCCGGCGCCGGTCGGCTCGATGCGCACCGGCTCGGACACGCGTGCGTAGTTGGCGTCCCAGTGGTGGGCGTGGTTGACCGCGATGCCGCTGATGGCATAGACGATCGTCAGGCCCACCACCAGGAAGCCGATCTCCCGGTGCAGGGTCCAGCAGACCTTGCGGAAGTCGCGCATCCGGCGGTCAGTTCTTCGTCGCGACGGCGCCGGTGCCGCTCAGCTGGTAGAGCGTCATGCACGACGTCACCGAATTCGGGTCGAACGTCTCGCCCTTCTCCTTCGCCTGGTGCTCGCAGACCTTTTTGGTCGTCTCCATGTCCAGTTGGTTGGCCGTCCAGACGCCTTCGGCGATGACCATGTCGCCCTGCATCGCGGGCGGGAACACGATCTCGCCGTCCTTGACCTTCACGCGGACCGTCTGGCCCTCGACGTCCGACGCCAGGTTGACCCAGCAGCCGCGGTGTTCGCAGACGCCGACGGCCTTGCCCTGCACCCGGATGGTCTTGCCGACCCAGGCCTCCGGGTTGGCCAACAGGTCGCTGACCTTCACGGTGTCGGCGCCGGCCACGCCCTTGCCGTAGGTCTTGGTCTCGCCGGCCAGCGCGGCGCTGGCCGCCAGGGTTGCCACGAGCGTCACGATCAGGACCATGGTGCGCATGTTCCGTTTCCTTCCTTGTCCAAGAGTTGGATCCACGTGCCCGCTCCCCCGCGGGCCGCCCCCCAAGGATGCGGTACCGTTGCCCGCGGAGCAAGAGCCCACTAAGCCGACCCGGCAACTTCGTCGTCGTCGGCCGCGCGGCCCAGGCTGAAGCGCAACCCGTCGGCCAGACCGTTGCGCCAATTGACCCAGTTGTGCCCGGCCGCACGCTCGACCAGGTGCACGTCGTGCCCCCCCTGCCGCAGTGCCTCGGCCAGCCGCCGATTGCTCGGCAGGAGCCACTCCAAAGTGCCGCAGTCCAGGTGAACCGAGACGCCGGGTTGTGGTGATTGCACCACAACTTTGAGAAACGACTCGTGTCCGTGGAAGGGATTGCCGCGCGTCATGTCCGGCGAGAACAGGAAGGCCCCCGACTGGGCCACCACCGCCCGAAAGGTCCCAGGCGCTTCCCAGGCCAATTGAGCGCTGAGCAGACCGCCCAGACTGGCGCCCCAGGCCACCCATGGGCCCGCCAGCGCCACCCGGTCGGCCACTGCGGGAAGCGCTTCGTCCAGCAGGAAACAGCGGTAAGTGGGGTTGAAGAAGTACTCGGCCGTCCGCTCGACCGGAGGCACGAAGACCAGATGCGCAGGCGCCACCTCACCGCGGGCCAGCAGCAGGTCCAGGACCTGCGGCACCCGCCCCCAGCCCTGGTAGGCCTTGCCGTCCTGGAAGAGGACGGCCGGCAGCGCCCGTTCGGCGCAGCCGGCAGGCGTGTACACCAGCACGTGACGGCGCTGGCCCAGCCGTCCGGATGTGATCTCCAGGCGTATGGTCCGCCCACGCGGTGTCAGCCCCGCAGCCACGGCGGCATCGGGATCGGGCCGGTACGCCGGTCCGGCCAGGTGGCAGGCATAGGGCCACCACGGGTTCAAACGCGGATTCGAGTTGGCCGGATCCTCGCGCCGCTGGCCGTCGCGGTCCAGCCAGGCGTACTCGAAGTAGACGTCGTCCGGCAGTTCCAGGGGCGCCAGGTCGGCCACCGGCACCGGTGCCCGCTGCCAGTCGGTCAGGTCGCTCAGCAGGTGGGTGGCCCAGGGGGGCGCCGCCAGTTCCACACGCATGGCGGACCTCGTCTAGTCCTGCGGCCCCGACAGCCGTGCGCGCTTGGCCGCCGACTTGCGGTCGTTCTCGTCCAGCAAGGCCTTGCGCAGGCGGATCGACTTGGGCGTCACCTCGACGTACTCATCATGGTTGAGGTACTCGAGGGCTTCCTCGAGGCTCATCTTGAGCGGCGGCGCGATCTTCATCTTCCGGTCGCTGCCCGATGCCCGCATGTTCGACAGCTGCTTGGCCTTCTGCGCGTTGACCATGATGTCCTCGTCACGCGGCGTCTCCCCGATGATCTGCCCCGTGTAGAGCAGGTCACCCGGCTCGATGAAGAACACGCCGCGATCCTGCAGCGCGTCCAGCGCGAAGGCGACCGCCTTGCCGCCGTGCATCGAGATGATGCTGCCGGAGGTGCGTTCGGGGATCGAGCCCTTGAAGTACTCGTACTGGTGGAACCGGTGGTGCATCACGATCTCGCCGGCGGTTGCCCGCAGCATCTTGCTGCGAAAGCCGATCAGGCCGCGGCTCGGGATGTGGAAGTCCAGATGCGTGCGGCCGTCGCGCACGTCCATGCGCGCCATCTCGCCCTTGCGGGAGGCGGCGTACTCGATGACGGTGCCGGCCAGTTCGCTTGGCACGTCCACGGTCAACACCTCGACTGGCTCGGACTTGCGCCCGCCGATCTCCTTGTAGATGACCTGGGGCTGGCCGACCAGGAATTCGAAGCCCTCGCGCCGCATCTGTTCCATCAGGATCGAGAAGTGCAGCACGCCGCGTCCGGAGACCTTGAAGCCCTCCTGGAAGTCCTCCACGCGCAGCGCCACGTCGCGCTCCTGGGCGCGGAACAGGCGCTCGCGCAGCTGCCGGCTGGTGCTGAAGCGGGCCTCCTGGCCGTAGCCGGGGCTGTCGTTGGCTCGGAAGACCATCGACAGGGTCGGGTCGTCGATCGCGATGATCGGCAGCGGCTCGGGGCAGATGGGATCGGCCAGGGTGTCGCCGATATCCACGTTGTCCAGCCCGACCACGGCGCAGATGTCGCCGCAGATGACTTCCTCGGTCTCGGCGCGCCCGAGGTTCTCGAACACGTAGAGCTGCTTCGCGGTCGTCTTCACCTCGGTACCGTCCCGCTTGATCAACACCACGGGCTTGCGGGCCTGCAGCGTGCCTCGCACCACGCGCCCGATGCCGATGCGACCGACGTAGTCGCTGTGGTCCATCGCCGCGATCAGCATCTGGACCGGCCCTTCCAGGTGCGGCGGCGCGGGCACGTGTTTGACGATCATGTCGAGCAGGGGCTTGAGGTCCGTGCGCTCGTCGTCCAGCTCGCCGACGGCCCAGCCGTCGCGGCCCGCCGCGTAGACGCCGCGGAAATCGAGCTGCTCGTCCGTCGCCTGCAGTTCGATGAAGAGGTTGAAGATCTCGTCGAGCACTTCCTGCGGGCGTGCGTTGACGCGATCGACCTTGTTGATAACGACCACCGGCTTGAGGTTGAGCTGCAGCGCCTTCTGCAGCACGAAGCGCGTCTGCGGCATCGGCCCCTCGAAGGCGTCGACCAGCAGCAGGACGCCGTCGGCCATCTTCAGCACGCGCTCGACCTCGCCGCCGAAATCGGCGTGGCCCGGGGTGTCGATCAGGTTGATGCGCGTGTCCCCGTACATCACCGCGAAGTTCTTCGAGGTGATCGTGATCCCCCGCTCGCGCTCGAGGTCGCCGCTGTCCATCACGCACTCGCGCACGACCTGGTTGTCGCGGAAGACGTGGCACTGCCGGAGGATCTGGTCCACCAGCGTGGTCTTGCCGTGGTCGACGTGGGCGATAATGGCGACATTGCGGATCTGCATGGGCTCCCCGGGCTGGTTGAGGGTCTCGAATGCGACCCCCAACCATAATCGCTGGGCGCCAATTGCGACACCCCCCGTCTCAAGGCACCCCGCCCGCGCCCCGCCGAAGAGGCTTGACGGTCGGGCCCGCCTCTTGCATCCTGGATGTGGTCCCGCGACCACAACACGACCGCCGCCGCCCGCCGGACTGGGCCGGACGGCAGGCAGGAGGCCCGGCGATGACCGACGACAGCCGTACCAGCCGCCAGCTCCAGGTGCTGAAGGACCTCGGGTTGTCCCGGGCCGAGTCGGAAGTGTACCTGGCCTGCCTGCAACTGGCCGCCGCCGGCGCCGGGCTGCTCAGCAGCTACCGGGTCGCCCAGGAGATGGGTCGCGACCCGGCCAACGTCGGCAAGATCGTCAACACCCTGGCCCACGTGCAGGCCATCCGTGTGGTGCAGGAAAAACCACGCCTGTTCCTGGCCGTGCCCCCGGCCGAGTTCACCGACCACCTGCTCGGTCGCATGCGCCGGCGCGGTGCCGAGGCCATCAGCCTGCTGGACGATTTCGCGGCACCGGAAGCCGAAGGCGTGGCGCTGGCTCTCGGCACTCCCGAACAGGTCCTGGCCCGCGCGCGGAGCCTGGTCGCCGCCACAGAAGCAGACCTGCTGGTGGCCGGTTCGCCGGCGTTGATTCGCGAATTGGGAGCCGATCTCGAACGCGTGGCCGAACGGCCGGGCTGCCGCGTCCGCGTGGTCAGCCCGCAGGCGTTCACCTCGGCCACAGTGGAGGTCTCGGCGCTTCCGACAGCCGGGCGCGTGGGCCAACAGCCTGACGAGGGCTGGATCGTCCTGGCAGCCGACGAGGTCCGTTGGCTTGTGGCTCTACAACCACAAGTGCCAGGCAGCGCGGCCGGCCCGTGCGGGTGGTGGGCGTCCGGCAGCCCGATCGCGCGGGTCTGGGCCGAGTTCCTCGAGACCGCCTGGCGCGCAGGCGTCTCGGCCCTGCCGGCGGCCACTTTTAAGCCGGTGCCGGACGTCATGCCGGCCATCGAACCGGAGGCACCCCCGGCGCCACCGGCTGAGGCGCCCGCCTTCGTGCCGGAGATCGCCACCGGCCCCGCCGTGGCTGCGGCCCCGCCGACGCCGGAGCCGTGGGCAAGCCCGATCCCGGCCGATGAAGCCGACGCGGCGGGCTTCTCATTCCTGTTCAAGCACGAACACAAGCGCGACGACAAGCGGCGTTGACCGCCGGCCGGACGTCGGACGTTGGCCGCGGCGCACACCTCGCAGGTACGCAGGAGACAGGGGGAAGCGTCAGCCTCCCCCTGGTCGTTCGGGCTCTGCAGTCCGGTGCTTCCTCTGGACGTGGCACCCCGGAAACGCCCTGGGGTCCCCTGTTCGCCTGTTGCACCCGCGTCGTCCCGGCCGGCACCTGACGTTACGGAACCCCCGTCCCCGGCACAAGCCCCTCAGCCTGGCCAGATTCAGATCTTGAATCATTCAGTTAATATGGCTATGATCATTGACTGAACAGTTCTTCATCCAAATGGGCGGGTGATGGAAAGAACACCATCAACCGGGGGCCAAGCCCGGCAGCGGGCTGCCGCCGCGACGCGCGAGCGGATTCTGGCCGCAGCGGCGGCCCTGCTGGCCGAGTATGGTAGTCCCAAGACCACCATCGCCATGGTGGCCCGTCAGGCCGGTGTGGCCGCAGGCACCGTCTATCTCCATTTTCCGGACCGGGAGGCGCTGCTACGCGAGGTCCTGGCCGACGCGTTGAGCCAGCTCAAGCTGGCGCTAGCCGAGGTCGCGAGCGAGCGGGCGGAACGATCAGCGGCCGCCGATGTGCGCCGCCGCACCGAAGGGCTGGTCGCCTTTGCGGCCAACCACGCGGAGCTGGCGGCCGTCCTGTTCCACCCGACGCACCTGGTGACACCCGCCGGCAGGGAAGCCCTGGAGTTCCTGGTGGCGTCGCAGGCCGCAGCCTTGACTGAAGGCCAGGCCCGCCACTGGGTGCGGCCGGACCTCGAGCCGCTCCTGGCCGGCCGCGCGCTGGTGGGCAGTCTCCTGCAGGTGCTGGGCTGGTGGGTGGACAGGCGCCGGTCAGGTCAGATAGCCCCGGACCCGGTTGATGTTGCCGCCCAACTGGCGAACCTCCGCCTCTACGGGACGGCGGTGCGACCGCGGGAATAGCGACCGCGCGGCAGCCAGCTGCGCATCCGCCGCGGCACGGCCCAGGGCAGGTGGAACTCCTTGACGAAGCCGCCGCCGTCGGGGTTCTCGCGGTAGCGGCTGCCGACCACCAGGTGGACGCCCTCGGGAATCACCTGGGCTTCCAGAGGCGTCTGCCCCAGGTCCTCGCCATCGATCTGCACGGCGACCGGCGGTTCGGTCGTGATCACCACGCGACCGGACTGGAAGTGGTGAAGGCGTGGCGTCGGCCGGTGGCGCCAGGTCAGCATCCGGAACAGCACCCCGATCAGGTCCCACAGCGAACGGCTGGAGATGACGCTGATGTCGAAGCGCCCGTCGTGGGCGCTGGTGTCGGGCGTGACCTTGAGGTTGATGTCGCCGATCTTCCCGATGTTCGACAGCAAGATCGTGTTGCCCTCGTACTGGCGGCAGGTGCCCGCATCGTCCTCGATGAAGATCCGTACCTCGTCCAGGCTGAGAGCATTGCGCAGGCCGGCGCCCAGGTAGGTGAAGACGCCAAAGAGGTTCTTCAGGCGCCGCGGTGAATCGCGGATCACCTTGGCCGGGAAGCCCAGGGCCGCCATCAGGAAGAAATGGCGGTCCTGCTGCGGCAGGTAGCCGACATCGAAGGGCAGGACCCGGCCCTCGAGCATGTTGGAGATGGCCATGCCCGGCAGCCAGGGCAGGGCCAGGGCCAGCGAGACCACGTTGGCCGTGCCCACCGGCACGATGGCAATGGGCACCTTCCGCGCCGAACGCGCTTGGCCTGCCACGACCTCGCCCACGGTGCCGTCGCCGCCGATGGCCGCGATCAGGTCGAAGCCGTCATCGGCCGCCCCGACCGACCAGCGCCGCGCGTCACCCTGGCCGCTGGTCACCCGCACGGAACAGACCAGCCCCCGCGCCTCGAGCGACTCGCGCAGTTGCTGGCCCAGCCGCAGGCCGCGCGCATGCCCGGCCACCGGATTGACGATCAACAGGGCTCTCTCGTAGGTGGGCATCGGCTTCCCGGAACGGAGATGGTCTGGGGCGGCAACGGCCGCCCGGCAGGCTCAGGATAGGAGCCGTCGCGCGGGGGATCAAGCCCGGCGTGGGTTGCTCACCAGGGGCGGGTGCTGGTCAGGTCGACGCGGCGCGCCAGTTGGAAGCGCTCGAGAGCCAGCACGAACTCGCGGATGCGGGCCACCGCGTCGCGGTCCTCGGCGCTGTCGACCAGGAACTCGAGGCCCAGTTCCCGCTGCCACTCGTTGCGGTCGGCCAGGCTGAGGGTGACCCTGCGCAGGACCGCCGCGGCGATGACCGGGGTCGCGTCGTCGGGCAGCTGCAGACGCACGCGAACCTGCGCGCCCGGCTCCAGGCCCGGTTCTTCCACCGACACCGGCAGCACGACGCGCGCACCGGTGAAGCTGAGGTCCACCATGCGTCCCTCGAGCAGGTGCGGCTCCTCGGGTTCGGCGTCGCCCCAGGGCGACCGGAAGGCGCGGGCGCCCTGGCACTCGATCGCGGCGGCCAGGGGCAGCACCAGAGGCAACCGGAACGCGCCGCGTCGCTGGCCGATCAGCACCAGATCCGGCACGGAGAACCAGGCGCAGGGAAGCGTCGCGCCGCTGATCAGGTCGTGTTGGGCTTCTCCCAGGTAGGCCAGGTCGAAGGCGAACGAACGGTCGGACAGCCCCATCGTCGCCCGCATGACATCGCCCCGGGACGGTCCCAGAAGGTCCGCGTCCTTCAGGTCGACGCACACCTTCAGCGCGCGCTGCCCCGCCACCATCCCGTTGCCCAGCAGCACACCGCTGCACGGTCCGGCGTCGCTGCCGCCCCCGGGCACCTCGAACCCGAGGTCAGCCTCGACCTTGCGCGCGAAGACGAGGAAGCTGTCGATCACGCCGGCGGCGTCCAGTCGTTCGCGACGCGGCCATTCGCGCGGCAGGTACGTCGCCGACATCGTGGCCATGAAGTCGCTGTTCTTGGCTTCTTCCAGTTCGCACTTCGATGGCACGTCCGCCAGCATGAAGAGCCGGCCGGCGTGGGTCTCCAGGCGGATGCCGAAGGTGCGCTGACCGCGGGTGAAGTGCGTCACCGGCGCGACGGCCAGGTTCTCGACGTTCCCCCGCGGCCGGCGTCCTTCCATGTCCTCGAGCAGGCTGGCCAGGACGCGCTCCGCGAGTTCCTCCACCCCCGTGCGCGTGCGACCGTCGGCCAGGTGCCCCACCAACACGGTGTCGCAGCCCAGGTGCACCGTCTGGATGGTGCCGTTGCGCACGCGCAGGTCGCCCAGGGAAGGAAAGGTGAGACTACCCTGGCGCACCAGCGAGACGTGCGCCTGCGTGACCGTCAGCCCGCACGTCGTCTGCAGGGCGTCCGTTCCGGCCCGGATGAGGTTGTTGAGAGTCTCGACGATCATCGCTGCCTGGCACCGTCTTTGAGTACCGAGCGCCGACCGGACGCCGGCCCACGTTGCAAATCGTTCCGGCATCATGTATCGGTAGAATGCCCGGACGGTTGAGGACCGTCACGCCTGGCCCCGGCGCGGCTGCGCGCCGGGTGCGACCCTAGCCCAAGAGAGCGAACCGGACGTGCCCCAGCCTGGACCCTCTGCCTGCCGCTCCGGACGGCCGGCGCCCCTGGGCGCAACGGTGACCGCTGACGGCGCCAATTTCTCCATTTGTTCGCCCGACGCCACCGGCGCCATTCTGGTGCTCTTCGACGGGCCGTCCGCCCCCGCCCCGGCCGTGGAGCTTCGCCTGGATCCCGCGCGCCACCGCACAGGGCCCTACTGGCACGTCGAGGTGCCGGGGGTCGGGCACGGCGCGGCCTATGGCTGGCGCCTGGAAGGGCCGCGCGATGCTGCCGCCGGCCTTCTGTTCGACCCGGACAAGCTGCTGCTGGATCCCTGTGCGCGGGCGGTCGCTGGGCAGGACCTGTACGACCGGCGCGCGGCCGCGGCTCCCGGCGACAACACGGCCCGCGCGCTGCGTTCGGTCGTGGTGGACCCTGGCCTGTACGACTGGCGCGGCGACAGGCCGCTGCCGCCCCCGCCCGGACGCGACGTGATCTACGAGGTGCACGTACGGGCCTTCTCGGCCCATTCCTCGAGCGGGCTGCCCGAGCACCAGCGCGGGACCTACGCCGGGCTCGCGGCGCGCGCGTCCTGGCTGCGCGAACTGGGTGTGACCACTGTCGAACTGATGCCCGTGCACGAATACGACCCCCAGGACGCCCCGGCCGGCCGCGTGAACGCCTGGGGCTACAGCCCGGTCGCCTGGTCGGCCCCGCACGCGGCGTACAGTTCCGATCGCGGCCCAACCGGGCCGGTCGACGAGTTCCGCGACATGGTCCGCGCGCTGCACCGCGAGGGCCTGCGGGTGATCATCGATGTCGTCTACAACCACACGGCCGAGGGCGGCACCGACGGTCCGGTGCTGTCGTGGCGCGGGATCGACAATCGTGGATGGTACATCGCCGCCAAGGACCCGGCACTCTACGCCGATTTCACCGGGTGCGGCAACACGGTCAACGCCAACCAGCCGGTGGCGACGCACGTCATCCTCGATTCGCTCCGCTGGTGGGTGCGGCATCTGCATGTGGACGGCTTCCGCTTCGATCTGGCGTCGACGCACGCGCGCGGCGAGGACGGCGTCCCCCTGTCACGGCCACCGGTGCTCCTGGCGATCGACACCGATCCCGAACTGGCGGGCTCGCGGCTGGTGGCCGAGGCCTGGGACGCCGGCGGGCTCTACCAGGTCGGCGACTTTCCGGGCAGCCGCTTCGCCGTCTGGAACGGACGCTTCCGGGACGACGTGCGGCGCTTCTGGCGCGGCGACGAAGGTACCATCGAGACACTGATGGCGCGGCTGGTGGGCAGCCCGGACCTGCTGCGCGCCGCGCGGGCCCGGCCTTCCCATTCGGTGAACTTCGCCACCTGCCACGACGGCTTCTGCCTACGCGACCTGGTCTCATACGATCGCAAGCACAACGAGACCAACGGCGAGGGGAATCGCGACGGGACGGACGAGAACCACAGCTGGAACTGCGGCGCCGAAGGCCCGACCGACGATCCCCTGGTGACGGCGCTGCGGGCGCGACAGGCTCGCAACCTGCTGGCGATCACACTGCTGTCCCACGGCACGCCGATGCTTCTGGCCGGCGACGAGTTCGGGCACACACGCCGCGGCAACAACAACCCGTGGTGCCAGGACAACGAGCTGAACCACCTGGACTGGTCGGCGACGGCGCAGGATGCGGGACTGCTCCGGTTCACGCGCGGACTGCTCCGGTTCACGGCCGGCCTTCGCATCCTGCAGGAGGACCGCTTCTGGTCCGCCACCAGTCCTGAGCGGCCGGGCGACATCTCCTGGCACGGCACCGAGCGCGGGCGGCCCGACTGGAGCCTGCGCTCGCGCGCGCTGGCGTTCACCCTGGAGCACGCCGGCGGACAGGCGGCGCACGTGATGGCGAATGCCGGACCGCAGGCCCTCGAGTTCGATCTGCCGACACCGCGCGCCGGCGGCCCCTGGCGCCTGGTGGCCGACACCGCGCGTCCGTCGCCGGCCGACTTCCACGCCGTGGGCACCGAGCCGGTGTTGGCCACGACGACCGTGCGCGTGGCGCCGCACAGCCTGGTCATCGTGGCAGCGGGTCCGGCGACGTCCGCCTGAACGCTCCGCCTCCGCCCTGGCCTGCCAGCGGGCAAGGGCGACTGTTTCGACTGGAGGCTGCCGTGAACCGTTCACCCCTGCTCTATCTGGACCACAACGCCACGACGCCCGTGGATCCCAGGGTCCTGGAGGCCATGCTGCCCTGGCTGCGCGACGGGTATGGCAATCCGTCGAGCCCCCATGCCGCCGGCATGCGCGCCAGGTCGGCGGTCGAGTGCGCGCGCGAACAGGCCGCCGCCCTGCTTGACGCCAGCCCCGAGGGCATCGTCTTCGGCAGTGGAGGCACCGAGGCGGACAACCACGCTGTCTTCGGCGCCGCCCGCCTGGGCGCCGTGGCCGGACGGCACGAGCTGGTCATCTCCGCCGTCGAGCACCCGGCGATCTGCGAACCGTGCCGCGAACTCGAACGCACCGGGTTCGTCACGCGCGTGGCCGGCGTCGACCGGGAATGCCGCGTCGAGGCGGCCGGCGTGGCCGCGATGCTCGGACCTGCCACCGCGCTGGTCTCGGTGATGCTGGCCAACAACGAGACCGGAGCCCTGCAACCGGTGGCGGCGATCGCCGCGGCCGCGCGCGGGGTCGGCGCCCTGTCGCATACCGACGCTGCCCAGGCGGTGGGCAAGATCCCGGTGAGCATGCGCGCGCTGGGCGTGGACCTCCTGTCGGTCGCCGGCCACAAGCTGTATGCGCCCAAGGGCGTGGGCCTGCTGTGTCTGCGCCAGGACCTCGCGCTGCCGAACCTGATGTTCGGCGCCGGTCACGAGAGCGGGCGCCGCCCCGGTACCGAGAACGTCGCCGCGATTGTCGGGCTGGGCGTGGCCTGCGAGATCGCCGGCCGTGACCTGGCCGCCGAAGGGGCCAGGCAGGCCGCGCTGCGCGACGAACTGCAGGAACTTCTGTGTGCGGCGATCCCCGCTGCACAGGTGCACGCGGCGACCGCGGAGAGGTTGCCCAACACGCTCAGCATCGGCTTTCCCGGCACGACCGGCGCCGCGATCCTCGCCTACCTTCCCGAGGTGGCAGTTTCCGCCGGCGCGGCGTGCCACGGCAGCGGTGGCGGTTCCACGGTGCTGGCGGCGATGGGCGTGGCGCCGAGGACCGCCCGCGGCACGCTGCGGCTCTCGTTGGGCAGGGGCACGACGGCGGCGGACGTGCCGCGCGCGGCGGCCGCCGTTGCCCTGGCGGTCTCCCGGGCCCAGGCGGGCGCCTGAGTCCTCAGTGCTGAAGCAAGTCGGGACTGACGACGGTGAAGGCGGCCAGTTGGCGCTGAAGGGTCGGGCAGCGGTTCTCGTCGGACAGCACTTCGGCCAGCGTCGTCGAGGCGAACGCGTGTTCGACCATCTCCAGCGCGTTGTCCAGGCGACGGTGCAGCGGGCACAGGTCCGAACTGTGGCTCTCCAGGTCGATCGGGCAGGACTCGATGCGCTTGAGTGGGCTCACCGCGTTGAGAATGTCCAGCATGCGCCAGTCCTCAGGGCGACCGACCAGGACGAACCCGCCCTTCAGCCCGCGGGTCGACTGCACGATGCCCGCGCGCACCAGTGCCTGCAGGACCTTGGACAGGTAGCTGGGCGGCACGTGCATCGCGTCGGCGATCTGCCGCGTGGTCAGGCAGCGACCGCCACACGAAGCCAGGGCCAGCACGGCGCGCATCGCATATTCGATGGTCAGCGAGAACAACAGCAGACCCCGCGGCGTCGGCGCCGGTGGTTGGAGTGCAGATATAAGACGTCCACATCCAATTTAGGGAGGCCGGCCCTGCCTGTCAAACATCCATTCTCAGCGGCCGAGGGCCAGCCCGACGCGGACCACCAGATAGTCCCAGTTGTAGTCGCGGTCGCGGCCGTCGCTTGAGAAATTGGCGGTCGAGAACCGGTTCCAGGTGTATTCGCCCGCCAGTTCGAGGGTGCCCAGTCGCAAACCAGCCCCCAGGCTGAGGCCGGGCGTGTTGACGGCCGAGGCGAAATAGCCGCTGCCTTCGACCTCGTCGTGGTACCGGTTGCGCAGCAACGCCAGACCACCGGTCAGGAACGGGCGTGCCGCGCCGCCGGGCTCGCCCAGGAACGCCTGCAGGTCCAGCCCGTAGCGGATGACCGAGGTCTCCAGCCGGTAGCCCAGCCGCCCGTCCGGACCGAAATCGCCCACGCCGTCGGCCGCACCGAAGGCCGCATAGTGGACGGCCGGAGCGACCGAAAAATCGCGCCCGACGAATTGGCGCAGGCGGGCACCGAGCTGCCAGCCGGCCCCGGCGTCGAAGCCCGTGTCGGTTTCGAAGAAATCGTCGTCCTGGTCGCCGGCCGGCTGGACCAGGCCACCCTCCAGAACGAGTTCATACGACGAGGGTGCGCGATGATGGCGCGGCCCCCTGGATTCGAGCACGACCCGCGCGTGGGCCGACTCGGCCACCAGGAAGATCGACAGCACCACCAGCGACACGACGGTTGCGGTTCCGTTCCCCGGGTTTCGCATGATCTTCCGCTCCTGAGGTGACGGCACCCCGCGAAGGGGGCCTGGGTCCGGCTCGGCGTTTCTCCCTTGCACGGACGATGCCGCGCGGGAACTGCCGTTTCGGGTCGCGCGCGTCCTTGCCATCGCCTTGGAAGGCAAGCGATTATGCGAATGGGTGTGGCTCTTGGCAACGGCGCCGTCCGTGACGGCGCGCCCCCGGTGTCCCCCGCCGGGCACGCCGCGTTCCGGAAGTGGACAGGGCCGGCGCTGCCGCGTCAGGTCGCCTGGCGCGTCCGTTCGAGCTGATCTTCGACGGCGGCCAGGAGCACGGTCGCTTCGAAGGGCTTGGTGATGTACTTCGCCACGCCACCCTCGCGGGCACGACGGTAGTCGTCTTCGCCCGTGCGCGCGGTCAGGTAGATCACCGGGATGTGGCTCGTGGCGCCGATGTGCCGCAGCCGCTCGACCACGACGTGCCCGTTTCCGGCCGGCATGCCGATGTCCAGGATGATCAGGTCGGGCTTGTGCTCGATCGCGCACTTCGTGGCCCCGAGGCCGTCCATTGCCGAAACCACCTGATAACCGGCCGCGCCGAGTCGCAGGGTCAGGCTGTGAACGATATCGGGCTCGTCATCGACGACGAGGATCCTGCCCTTGCTCATCGCCAGGCTCCTTCCCCAGCCGGCACCGACTCCAGCACCAGGCTGTCCCAGGTCGTGGTCGCCGCGAACGGGCCCGGAGTCCCGTCGTGGTCGACCGTCGTCACGGTCCACATCAGTTCAGCAGTCGGATCCGGTCGGCCCGCCGTGGCGAGTGTTCTGGCCAACCAGGCCGCCGGGCCGGGCTCGGCTTCACGCACGAGCGCGACCAGCAGCGGTCGGCCCTCGATCGTCAGTTCGGCCACCGGCACCTCCTGGTCGCCGTTCACTTCGGTCGCGCCGTGCCCGCGCCAGGCCGGCAGCGGAGCGCCGTCGCGGGTGGTGACCAGCACCAGGCACCGGGGCTCCCACCGGCGCGGCGCCAGGCGGAGCGCATCGCGGCAGAAGGCGCACAGGTGCCCGGCCTCCGTGTAGGCGGGCAGTGAAAACCCGAAGATGGATCCGTGCCCAGGAGTGCTGATCAGATCCAGACGACTGTCGTGGAGCTCCAACAGGCGCGTGACGATCGCCAGGCCCAGGCCCAGGCCCTGCTCGCCGGGACCGTCGCGACGACCCACCTGTGCGTACTTCCTGATGATGCGTTCGCGGTGACGCGGCTCGATGCCCGGACCCCGATCGCCGACCTCCAGCGCCAGACGGCCGCCCACATCGCGCACGCGCAGGCGGATCGCCGCCCCGGGGGGCGAGAAGCGCTGGGCGTTCTCCAGCAGGTGCGCCAGGACCCCCGCCACCAGATCGGGGTCCGCCAACACCCAGGCAGGTGTGTCGTCCGTTGGCAGGGCCAGTTCCAACCGCTGCCCCGCCGCCTCGCAGCGCGGCGCCACCCGCATCGCAGCCTGGCGAAGGGCCTCGCCAAGATCCAGCCGGCCGCGGCGCAGGCGCAGACTCCCCGACTCGAGAGTGGACAGGTCGACCAGCCGTTCCACGATGCCGCCGAGCCGCCGGCAGTTGCGCAAGGCAGCCTCCAGGCAGTGCTTCTGCTCGGCGTTGACCGGGCCCACGACTTCGTCGTGTACCAGCGCACAGAATTCCTTCATCGCGGTCAGGGGCGTACGCAGTTCGTGGCTGGCGGCCGCGAGGCTGTCCGATTTCGCCTGGGCCGAGGCCTCCAGCTGGTCGTTGGCGCAGCGCAGGCTCTCGAGCAGGCGATCGCGCTCCTGCTGGCTGCGCTTGAGTTCGAGGAAGACCGCGACCTTGGCGCGGATCACGTGGGGATCGAGGGGCTTGAACAGGTAGTCCACCGCGCCGGCGTCGTAGCCGCTGAACACGTGCTGGCGGTCCCGGCTGATGGCCGTCACGAAGATGACCGGCACGTGGCGCGTGCGCTCATGACCGCGCATGAGCGTTGCCACCTCGAAGCCGTCCATGCCCGGCATCTGCACGTCCAGGAGCACGAGCGCGAAGTCGTGTTCAAGCATGAGGGCCAGTGCCTCGTTGCCCGACAACGCGCTGAAGATGCGGACATCCTCGCGCGCCAGCAGTTGGCTCAGCGACTGGAGGTTCGCCTCGCGGTCGTCCACGATCAGGAGGTTCAGGCGATGATCCGGCGTCCTGGGCTGCATCAGCACGGCGCCACCTCCGGGGTCCGCCGTGGACCGACGGCATGGGCGCCGACCAGGCCGGCCAGGATCGTGCCCAGGCGGTCCGCGGGCAGATCCGGATCCAGCACCGGCAGCGAGGGTGGCACGATCACCGAGGCCGGGATCATCGACGCGATGACGACCAGCCGCGCGGCGGCGGCGGCTTCCCACCACTGGCGCTGGCCGTCCTCGGCCATCGATTGAAGCGACTGCGGACGCACCAGGACCAGATCCGGTGCCGGGATGGCTTCGATCGCGGCCAGGCCCGAAGCCGGATCGCGGGCGACGCGTACGCGCCCGCCATGGGACTCGATGACTCCGCTGAGACGGAACGCGGAGCGCATGTCCCCGTCGACGACAAGAACGGTTCGCCCGGTCAGTGCAGTCCCCGCCGCTGCGGGCGCGCGCGCGGCGTTCGCGGCCGCGCCCGGCGTCAGGCTCGGCGGCGACACCGGCGCGTCGACCGGCCGGGCGCCGCCGGGCACCGCGGCCGGAGCGACAGCCGCCGGCGCCGGCGGCCTCACTGGCAGCCTCAGCCGGAACGTGCTGCCTCGACCGACCTCGCTGGCGACCTCGATCCTCGCTCCGAGGAGTTCGGCGAGCTTGCGGCAGATCGACAGACCGAGTCCGGAGCCACCGAAGCGCCGGGAGATCGAGCCGTCGCCCTGCGTGAAAGGCGCGAAGAGCGCCGGCAACACTTCCGGACTGATGCCGATGCCGGTATCGCAGACCACGAACTCGACGGCAGGCGAGCCGCCGAGGATCTGCGGGGCCGCCGCAATGCGCAGGCTGACGCCGCCCTTCTCGGTGAACTTCAGCGCGTTGTTCAGCAGGTTCTTGAGAATCTGGCTCAGGCGCGTGGGATCGGTCAGGCATTCGGTCGGCGTGCCGGGCTCGATCGTCACCTGGATCTCCAGCCCCCGTCGCTGCGCGAGCGGGAGGTAGAGGGCCTTCAACGACTCGGCCAGATCCGCCAGGCACACGGGTTCGGGGTGCAGTTCCAGGCGGCCGGCCTCGGCCTTGGTCAGGTCGAGGATGTCATCGATGATCACCAGCAACTCACGGCCGGCCTTGTTGATGACCTGCGCCGCGTCCACTTCCTCGGGAGCCAGACGACCGTGCCGGTTCTCCGCCAGCACCTGCGACAGCAGGAGCATGCTGTTGAGCGGCGAGCGAAGTTCGTGCGTCATGTTGGCCAGGAACTCGTTCTTGTAACGGTCCGAGCGCTGCAGGCGAACGTTCGCTCCCTGCAGGATGCGCTGCTGCGCCGCGAAGGCTGCCGTCTGCCGACGCGTCTCGCCCAGGAGCAGTTGGACGCGTTCGCGGGACCAGCGTGCGTCCAGCGCCATGGCCACCGGTTCGGCCGTGTCCGCCAGCAGTTCGAGGGCTTCGGCAGCCGGCGCCGCGGCGAACAGGAACACCGCCACGCCCTTGAGGCGTCCGGCCAGATGGTAGGGCACGGCCACACAGGTTCCCGCCGGCGGAGCCGAATCGACCAGCCGACGACGTCCGGCGGCGGCCCTGCCGGCCAGGCCTTCCCCGAGGCGCAGCTGCGGCAATGGATCCACCGGCCAACCACTGCCCGCTTGGGCGGCCAGTTCGAGCACCTGGCCACCGTGGGCGAGGTAGAAGGCGCTGGCGCGCGCACCACTGGTGTCGCCCAGTACGTGGAGGACGGCGCGGGAGAGCGCGCGCGACGACGGCGCCGAGCGCAAGGCCCGCCGCAACGCCGCCGAAGTTTCCAGTTGCCGGGATTGGCTCGCAACCTGCTGCCGCAGACGGGCGAGTTCGCGACCATGACCGAAGCCGATGGCCGCGTTCCAGGCGGCTCCAACCACGGACGCGGCGCGCGCGGTGGCGATCCGCAGCCGATCGACCGTTTGAGCCGGGCCGTTCACTGATGCCGAGACGGCGCAGGGCGCTGGACCAGGGTTCATGCTCCGCCGGCGTCCGGCCGACCGCCGCTCCCAGACAGGGAGCCACGGCCATCGCCGGACCCATGCGGTTTTCGGCAGCCCGCGGCCGTCCCTTGATCACTGATCCGCGACACCTCCGACCGGCAGGGCTTCGATGCCAAGCCGCTCGAGATGTCGATAAAGGGTGCTGCGGCTGACGCCCAGGCGTCGCGCGGCCTGCGCCCGGTTACCGCGGGTCGCCGCCAAGGCGGCCAGGATCAGGGCCCGCCCGCCGGCAGGTTCGCCATCGGCACGCGGTAGCGACGGCGTGGCAACGGCGGCCGACGGCCCCTCCAGAAGCAGGCGCTCGCCGTCCAGCGACTCCAGGTCCAAACGGACCTTGCCGCAACCGGCCAGTTGCACGTGCGCCTGACGGGCCACCATCGCCAGTTCGCGGACGTTGCCGGGCCAACAATGCGCCTGGGCGCGTTCCAGGCTGCGGTGCGAGAAATAGGCCGACAGGTCCACAGGCCGCCCGGCGGCCTCCGATAGCAGGTGGCGCAGCAGGGGCATGATGTCCTCGCGGCGCTCCCGCAGTGGGGGCAGCCTTAACTCGAGGATCCGCAGGCGGTAGTACAGATCGGCCCGGAAGCGACCGGCGGCGACCTGCGCCCGCAGGTCGGCGTTGGTTGCCGCTATCAGGCGGATGTCGGCGTGGCGCTGGGCCGGATCCCCGACGGCCTGGTAGGTGCCGTCCTGCAGCAACCGCAGCAGGCGCGGCTGCAGTTCGAGCGGCAGGTCGCCGATCTCGTCGAGGAACAGCGTGCCTCCATCCGAACAGGAGGCGAGCCCCTGGCCGTCGCCATCGGCCCCGCTGTAGGCCCCCCGTACGTGACCGAAGAACTCGCGCGCGAAAAGGGACTCCGGTACGGCCGAGACGTTCACGGCCACCAGTTCCCGCCCACAGCGACGGCTGCGCTCGTGCAGCCGTCGCGCGAACAGTTCCTTGCCCGTGCCGGTCTCGCCGATGATGAGCACCGGCTCGTCGCTGTCGGCGAAAGCGTCGGCCAACTGCAGAAGGTCCCGCATGATCGACGAAACGTGCACGATGCGGACAGGCGCGGGGCGCGCGGCGGGCGCACGGGTGCCCGCGCGTACCGCTGTGGCGGGTGCCGGGCAGGTCTCCAGGCGGTGCCGCCGATCGGCGACGCGGGCGACCGTCTCGCGCGCCCGTCGGATCCCGTCCTCGCCCGCCAGGCGCAGGTGCAGGTGCAGCGCCGCCAGTGCGTCCTGCCAGGCGTCCTCGAGCACCGAGGCCGGCTCCTCCAACAGTCCCGACTCCACACGCGCCAGGCCGATTCCGGCGGCCACGAGCAGCGATTCCGCCAGTTCGTGCTCCGCCCCGACTTCGCGCAGGAGCCTCATGGACCCGGTGATCGCGGCCACGGCGGAATCGGGATCCGCCACCGCCATGAGGCTGGTCGCCAGCGTGCGGCGGATCGCGCCCTCCTCGAAGCGGTCGCCAAGCCGGCGGGCACGTCCGAGCGACTGGCGCAATGCGGCCACCGCCTCCGCATGCCGACCCAGCCGGCCGAGGCACTCGCCCTGGCGGTGGCCGACCTCCGTCGCGATGTCCCCGTCCGGGGCGATGCTCGTCGCGATCGCCTGCGCGCGGTCGTAGTAGCGCAGGGCGTGGTCGAGACGACCCTCGTCACGCTGCACGTCGCCCAGGTACTCGAGCGCCAGGGCTTCCTCGCGGGGCAACCCCAGGGTCCCGGCCTGCCGGAAGGCATCCAGCAGTTGGACGCGCGCCGCCCGTAGCCTCCCCCGCAGCCGCAGTACCTGCCCGAGCGCCAACCCGGCACGGCAGAGGCTGACCCGCGCATCGACCTGCGAGAGCAGGCGCACGGCGGCCTGCAGCTCGCCCTCCGCCCGTTGGAAGCGGCCGCGCTTGTAGGCGGCGATGCCCAGGTTCAGGCGGTTGCCACCCATGTTCTTGAGCATGCCCAGCTCGGCGTGGAGCTCGTGTGCACGTCGCCACCAGTCCTCGGCCTCGTCATAGCGCGATTCGCGGAACGCGACGATACCCAGAAGGTTCGCGGTGCGCGCACGCTCGAACGGACGCCCGAGCAGCCGGAATAACGCGTGCGCCGACTCCGCATCCTCGCGGGCGGTGCGACCCTCGCCCAGGTGCGAGCGCGCCAGCCCCCGCAGGTAGAGGAAGTCGGCCAGGCCGGGCGCCAATTGCCCGGACCGCGCCTCGATCCAGGACGTACAGGCGGTCGCGACGCGCGCGTACTCGCCGGCTTTGCAGCCGAACGCGAGTTGCACGGCCTCCAGCTCGGGCAGGTCGTCGGCAACCAGACCCCAGCGCCCGGCCGAGGCCAGCAGGACCTCGAGATCGTCGCGGCGGTCCAGCTGGAACAGGCAGCGCGCCGCCAGGACGATCGCGTCGCGAACCGTCGGACCCGAGGTGCAGGCCGAACGCTGCTCGCTCGCCAGACAATCCAGGCAGCAGCGGGCAAGCTCGAGGGCGCCCACGTAGTCCTCGTCGAGGAAGCGGCGCCAGGCCGCTTCCCAGCGCGCGGGATCGAGGCAGCGGCCGCCGAGATCGGGCGCCGCTTCCGGCGTGGGTTCGAGGCGCAGGATCTCAGCGCGCATCGGCCGCCCCCGGCGCAGGAAGGCGCTGGTCGATGATCACCAGCCTGAAGGTCAGCAGGCCGCCCTGATTGACCGGGATCAGCAGCACGCGGCGGCCGTCGATGACCGTGCCCGGCACCGCGACCGACTGGATGCCCGGCCAGCGGGGGTCGTGCTGGTACCGCTCGCCGGTCCCGCCACCGCTGCCGAAATCGTTGGAGTCCAAGGGATCGCCGGCCGCGACATCGTGGCCGTTGTCGCTGGAGATCTCCTCCCGCGCCGTCGACGCCGGCGCCAGCAGGCAGGTCAGCGGCAGTGCCAGGGCGGCCAGGCCGCGGGCCAGGCCATGAAGGATCGATGAGCAGCGGAGCATGCGGTGCCTCCCGGTTCCGCCCGGACCCCCATGATCTGGATGCCGCTGCGCAAGAAGCCCGTCCGGTCATGATGGTGCCGGTCTCGAAGTGGAGCCTGAAGCTACGGAGAAACGACCCGCGCGTAAAGGGGCACCCTGTGCGGTCGCCCCGCAGCGTGGTACATTGGCGGCCTAACACCAGACCACGGGAGAGCAGGCATGGAATACAGGTTCCTGGGCAAGTCGGGGTTGAAGGTGTCGGCGTTGTCGTACGGCGCCTGGGTCACCTTCGGCGAGCAGGTCGACGCCGACCTGGCCTACCGCTGCATGAGCGCCGCCTTCGACGCGGGCGTGAACTTCTTCGACAACGCCGAAGTCTACGGCGGTGGCCAGGCCGAGATCATCATGGGCCAGGTGTTCAGACGCGCGGGCTGGCGCCGCAGCGATCTGGTCGTGTCGACGAAGATCTTCTGGGGCGGCGAGTACCAGGGGCCGGGCAAGCCGTACCGCTACGGCGTCAACGACCGCGGACTCTCGCGCAAGCACCTGATCGAAGGCACGGACGCGGCCTTGGCGCGACTGCAGCTGGACTACGTCGACCTGCTGTTCTGCCATCGCCCGGACGTGGATACTCCGTTGGAGGAGACCGTGCGCGCGATGGACTACCTGATCAACCGGGGCAAGGCCCTCTACTGGGGCACCAGCGAGTGGTCGGCGGCGCAGATCCGCCAGGCCTGGGACATCGCCCGGCGCGAGCACCTGGTGCCACCGACGATGGAACAACCGCAGTACAACATGTTCCACCGCGACAAGGTGGAGGTCGAGTTCGCACCCCTCTACGAGGAGATCGGGTTGGGCACCACGATCTGGAGCCCGCTGGCCTCGGGCCTGCTGTCGGGCAAGTACAACGACGGCATCCCGCCGGGCTCGCGGTTGTCGCTGCCCGACTACGGCTGGCTGCGCGGGATCGTCGAGGGACCCGAGGGCCCGGCCAAGCTGGACAAGGTCCGCCGGCTGGCGCCGTTGGCCAAGGAATTGGACGCGACGCTGGCCCAGCTGGCGATCGCGTGGTGCCTGGCCAACGACGACGTCAGCACGGTGATCATGGGCGCCTCGAACCCGGCGCAGATCGCCGACAACCTGGGCGCGCTCGCGGTGGCCGAGCAGATGACGCCGGAGTTCCTCGAGCGCATCGAGGCCGTGCTGGACAACCGTCCGCAGGCGGGACAGAACTGGCGGGGCAACTGACATGAAGGGAATCCTGGCAGCCATGGTCTTCGTCAACTTCACGCTCGCCGGCGTCGCCGTCGACCCGGCGGGCGGCAATCCCCTTCTCGAAGCCTGGGACACGCCCGCGGGAACGCCGCCGTTCGCGCGCATCGAGCTGGCCGCCATCGAGCCGGCCATGGTGGCGGCGATGGCCGAGCACGAGCGGGAGATCGCCGCCATCCGTGACAACCCGGAACCGCCGACGTTCGCCAACACCATCGAGGCGCTTGACCGCGCAGGCGCGCTCCTGTCGCGGGTGGGCGCCGTGTTCTCGGCGCTGAACGGCACCTCGACCAGCGATTCGCTGCAGGCCGTGGCGCGGCGCCTGTCGCCCCTGCGCTCGCGGCACTCCGACGCGATCCTCCTGGACCAGGCGCTCTTCGCGCGGGTCGACGCGGTCCACCGCGCACGGGCGGACCTGGGCCTGGACGGCGAGCAGTCGCGTCTGCTGGACGAGACCTGGCGCGAGTTCACGCGGGGCGGCGCGGCATTGGCCGCCGACGCCCGGGCGCGGCTGCAGGCGATCAACGAGGAGCTGGCGCTGCTGGGGCTCCAGTTCGGCGAGAACGTGCTGAAGGAGACCAACCGCTACGAACTGGTGATCGAGGACGAGGCGGGTCTGGCCGGGCTGCCGCCGTCCCTGGTGCAGGCGGCCGCCGAGACCGCCGCGCAGCGCGGCAAGGCAGGCAAATGGGTGTTTACCCTGCACCGCCCCAGCCTGATCCCGTTCCTCCAGGCCAGCACGCGCCGGGACCTGCGGGAGCGGATCTACCGCGCCTACCTGGCCATGGGGAGCAACGGCGACGAGCTGGACAACCGGACCGTGCTGCGACGCACGGTTGAACTGCGCCTGGAGCGGGCCCGCCTGCTGGGCTATCCCTCCCATGCGCACTACGTGCTGGCCGAGAACATGGCCGGTGAGCCGGGGGCCGTCTATTCGCTGCTGGACCGGCTGTGGACCCCGGCGCTGGCCCGCGCGAAGGCCGAAGCCGCGGACATGCAGGCCCTGGTGGACGGCGAAGGTGGCGGCTTCACCCTGGCGGCCTGGGACTGGTGGCACTACGCCGAGAAGGTCAAGAAGGCGCGCTACGACCTGGACGAGGACCGGGTCCGCCCCTATTTCGAGCTGGAAGCGGTGCGCGACGGCATGTTCGACGTCGTCCACCGCCTGTGGGGACTGACCTTCCGCCAGCGGAACGACATCGAGGTCTGGCATCCCGAAGTCAAGGTGTACGACGTCCTGGACGCGGACGGCAGCCTGCTGGCGATCTGGTACAGCGACTACTTCCCCCGCGAGAGCAAGCGGGGCGGCGCCTGGATGAGTTCGCTGCGCAAGACGCACCGGGACGGCGACGTGCGGGTGGTGCCCCTGGTCTACAACGTGGGCAACTTCACGCGCCCGACCGCGGGGACGCCGGCGCTGCTGAGCCTCGACGAGGTGCGGACGATGTACCACGAGTTCGGGCACGCCCTGCACGGCATGCTCTCGCGCTGCCGCTACGAGAAGCTGAGCGGCACGTCCGTGGCGCGCGACTTCGTCGAGTTGCCCAGCCAGGTCCTGGAGAACTGGGCCGTTGAACCGGCCGTGCTGTCCCGGCACGCCCGGCACTGGCAGACGCAGCAGCCGATCCCGGCGGACCTGGTCGAGCGGCTCCAGCGCGCGCGCCACTTCAACCAGGGCTTCGAGACCGTCGAGTACCTGGCGGCGAGCTACCTGGACATGGACTGGCACTCCCTGGACGATCCCGCAAAGGTCGCGGCCACCGACCCGGACGCGTTCGAGACGGCCGCGCTCGAGCGGATCGGCCTGATCGACGCCATCGCCGTCCGCTACCGCAGCCCCTACTTCCGGCACGTGTTCGGCGGTGGCTATGCGGCCGGCTACTACTCGTATGTCTGGGCCGAGGTCCTGGATGCCGATGCCTTCGCTGCGTTCGGTGAGGCCGGCGACATCTTCGACCAGGGGATCGCCGCGTCGTTCCGCGGCCATGTCCTCGAACGCGGCGGCAGCGCGCCCCCCATGGACCTGTACCGCGCGTTCCGCGGGCGGGATCCGGAGATCGGGCCACTGCTGGAACGGCGCGGCTTGCGGTAGCGACCCCGCAACTCGTCCACTCGGCAAAGGGGCCGGGCCGCGGGGCCCGGCCCTTCGTGGAATCCCTAGGGACGGATAAGTGTTCAAGCGAAGCGGTGCGCCGCCGAAAGCGCAGTCGAGCCGGGTCGGCCGCGTGCGTCCCGGCCTGTTCGTCACGGAGCCCGGGGGTTCGCCATGAGGTTCGAGGTTCGGATCGCCTGCCTGGCCGGGGCCGCATCGCTGGCGCAGCTGGTCGTCGTCGGCGCGCTGGCCGCGGCCCGCCAGGGCTGGCGCCCGGACACCGGGACCCTGGTGTTCGCGGCGGCAGCAACCGGCTTCGTCTTCTGGGCAGCCCGCCGGGCGGCAGGGTCACTGGCCGCACCGCTGTCGGCGGCCTACGACGACCTGGCGCGCGCCACGGAGCAGGTGGCCGGAGCGAGCGGCCACATCGCCGCGGCCAACGCACATATGGCGCAGGGAGCCGGCCAGCAGGCCGCGAGTCTGCAGGAGATCGCCGCCGCGCTGGTCGAGATCTCGGGCATGGTCGAACGCAACAGCGAGCACGCCGGGGAAGCGGGCGCCACCGCCGTCATGACGCAGAACGCCGCCGAGTCCGGCCGCACTGCGCTGTACGCGATGATGGAAGCGGTCGGCGAGATCAAGGACTCCACGGACCAGATGGCGCGCATCGTCAAGACGATCGACGGCATCGCCTTCCAGACGAATCTGCTGGCGTTGAACGCGGCGGTCGAGGCTGCGCGCGCCGGCGAGTCGGGGCGCGGCTTCGCAGTGGTCGCCAGCGAAGTGCGCAACCTTGCCGGTCGCAGCGCGGAAGCCGCGCAGTCGACCGCGGAACTGATCCACGCCGCCGTCCGCAACGCGGACACCGGCGTCGGCGCCTCCGAGGCCTTCGTGGCCACGCTCGAGGAGATCATCACCGGCATCGACCGCCTGAACGACCTTGCCCAGCAGGTCGCCACGGCCACCGGCGAGCAATCGCACCGGATCAGGCAGATCACGGAGGGTCTTGCGGACCTCGACCACGTGGTCCAGGACAACGCGGCTTCGACCGAGGAGACGGCGGCCAGTTGCCAGGAGCTTTCGGGCCTGGCTGCCCAGCTGGTGGGCTCCGTCGGGCGGCTGGGCGGGCTGGGACGGGGACCGGCGGCAGCCGACCGCTGATTCCCCGCTACAGCGTGGGAGATTCCGGCCGATAGTCGGGCCGAAGACGCGAGGGGAATCCGGCGCAACCGTCCCCTGGACCATGGCCGGCGCCGACCGTGTCGATGGCTCCGGGTCGGCACGATCGCGCCGTGGCTGTCCGCGAACCGCAAGGAGATCCGAGATGGCGCTGCTGGACTGGAATTCGAGCCTGAGTGTCGACGTGTCAGGTATGGATGAGGAACACAAGAAGCTGATCAACTTGATCAACGACCTGAACGAGGCGATGAAGCAGGGCAAGTCCAAAGACGAGATGGACCGCGTGTTCAACGAGCTCGCGCGCTACACGCAGACGCACTTCGCATCCGAAGAGCGCTACATGGAGAAGATCGGCTATCCGGGCGCGGCCCAGCAGAAGAAGGAACATGCCGAGTTGATGAAGCAGGTCTCCGCGTTCAAGGCCGACTACGACGCCGGCAAGGCGATGATCTCCGTCAAGCTGATGGGTTTCCTGCGCGACTGGGTCCGGGGCCACATCCAGAAGTCGGACAAGCAGTACGGCGTGTGGGCGAAGCAGAACGCCAAGGTCTGAGCGCGGCGGGACAGCCGGCGGAATACAAAGGGCCCGCGGCATGGCCGCGGGCCCATTGCTTCATGATTGGTACGCCGCCAGGGACTTGAACCCCGAACCTACTGATTAAGAGTCAGTTGCTCTACCAGTTGAGCTAGCGGCGCACCCGAATCCGTTGTGGCCAAGGTGGTGGACCGCGTGTAGCGTGACTTCGCGGCGCGCAGGCCCGATCCATCCCGGCAGGCGGCCATAGATAGCAGCCGCCGCCGCCCCTGTCAAGCGGGCGCGGTGGCCGCGGTTCGCACCGCGCGTCCCCGGAAAGGCGATGATGGCACCTCCTCCGCGCTCCCCCCGCAAGGCGGCCCTCAGCGACAAGGCATCGAAGGCGGCTCCGGAGCCCGCGAAGCCGGCCGCCGGGGATCTCGCCCCGCTGCGCCAGCGGCAGGCCAAGGCCCGCGCCGTGATCGCCGCGCTGCGGGCCGAGTTCCCGGACACGCGGTGCAGCCTCGAACACGGGGACGGCTGGCAGCTGCTGGTGGCCACGATCCTCTCGGCCCAGTGCACCGACGCCCGCGTCAACCTGGTCACGCCGGGCCTGTTCCGGCAGTTCCCGACGCCGGTGGATTTCGCGGCCGCGCCGATCGAGGAGATCGAGGAAGCCATCCGCTCCACCGGTTTCTACCGCAACAAGGCGAAGTCGCTGCAGGGCGCCGCGCGCCACCTGCTCGAGCACCACGATGGCCGGCTGCCCGAGGACATCGAGGAACTGGTGAAGGTCCCGGGCTGCGGGCGCAAGACCGCCAACGTGGTGCTTGGCGAGGTGTACGGCGCCCCGGCCGGCGTGGTCGTCGACACCCATGTCGGGCGCATCTCGCGCAAGCTGGGCCTGACCGACCAGGACGACCCGGTGAAGGCCGAACGCCAGCTCAACGCGTGCGTGCCGCAGGCGGATTGGCGCGACTTCGGGCACCTGATCATCGACCACGGGCGCAAGACCTGCCAGGCCAGGTCCCCGAAGTGCGACGATTGCGGCCTTTACCGCTGGTGCGTGGCACGGTCCTGAGCCCCCATCGGGCCTACAGGGCCCGGGAAAGCGGCCGATAACCCGACCGGTGGTGTCCCCTCAGCCGGGAGCGTCTGCGCATGGGCAAGTACGTGATCATGGGCATCCAGGGCAGCGGCAAGGGCACGCAGGCCAAGCTGCTGGCGGCCGACTACGACCTGGTCCACATCTCGATGGGCGAGGTCTTCCGCGGCCACATCCGGGCCGGCACGCGCCTGGGCGAGACGATCCGCGAACTTGTGGCCGGCGGGCACCTGGTGCCCGACAGCATCGTCAACCAGGTGCTGCGCACGCGGCTGGGCGAGGGCGACTGCCAGTCGGGCTTCGTACTGGACGGCTATCCGCGCGATCTGGCGCAGGCGGCGTTCCTGCTGGACCTGGTGCCGCTGGACGCGGTGATCAATGTCGTGGTCCCCGACGCGGTCGTGACCGCGCGCATGCAGGCCCGGCGCATCTGTGCCGACTGCGGGCACGACTGGAACCTGCAGGGCCGGCGGCCGCAGCGGCCGGGCATCTGTGACGATTGCGGCGGCGCGGTCGTGGCGCGCGAGGACGACAACCCGGTGGCCATCGCCGCCCGCCTGGCCGATTTCCATGCGCAGACGGCGCCGGTGCTGGAGTTCTTCCGCGAGCACGACCTGGTCGTGGACGTCGACGGAACGCAGGCGCCGGACCACGTACAGGAGGAGATCCGCCGCGGGCTCGGCTTGCCCGTGGCCTGAGGCGATCACGGCAACCGGAAACGGAGAAGGCCCCGTCCGGGGCCTTCTCCTGCTTCTCGGCAGTGCCGCGTCGCCGCTCAGAACGGCAGGTCGTCGTCGTCCGACGGGCCGGGGTCGCCCATCGGGTCGGGATTGAAGCTGCCGCCGGCCGCTCCACCGCCACGGCCACCGCGCGCCGGACCGTCGCCGAAGCCGGCGCCGCCGGCTCCGGCGCCGCCACCGCCGCCGCCGCCGCCGCCCTCGCCCTCGTCGCGCCGGCCGAGCAGCATCAGCTGGTTCGCGATGATCTCGGTGGTGTAGCGCTCCTGGCCATCCTGGCCCTGCCACTTGCGCGTCTCGAGCCGGCCTTCGACGTAGACCTGCTTGCCCTTGCGGAGATAGCGCTCCGCGCGCTCGGCGAGGTGGCGCCAGGCGACGACGCGATGCCACTCCGTCTTCTCCTGCCACTCCCCGCTGTTCTTGTCCTTCCAGCTCTCGGTCGTCGCCACCGAGAAGTTCGCCACCGGCACGTTGCTCTGGGTGTACTTGATCTCCGGGTCGCGACCGAGATTGCCGATGATGATCACCTTGTTGACGCCAGCCATCGCGTTCTCCTTGCCTTGGCGGGACCGCGCGCCACTCATGGCGCGCCGTCCCGGTCATCGGTTGGTTTTCCTGGCTGATCAGCGGGAGGCCGGACTATGACAGTTCAAGCCGGGAAAGCGGAAAAAAATGGGGTGGATGATGGGACTCGAACCCACAACCACCTGGACCACAACCAGGGGCTCCGCCATTGAGCTACATCCACCACCACTATTCGCGGTTTTCTGGCACGCCCGGCAGGACTCGAACCTGCGACCTGCGGATTAGAAATCCGCTGCTCTATCCGGCTGAGCTACGGGCGCGCCGGAGTGACATCGTCGAAGCGGCGACATCGTCGGCACCCACGCTCGGGACGGGTTCTTTCCCACGGGCGGACGCGAATAATGGCGATGTGGCCCGCCAGTGTCAAGACCGTCGATCCGTTGGTCGGGGCGACAGGATTTGAACCTGCGACACCCTGCTCCCAAAGCAGGTGCGCTACCGGACTGCGCCACGCCCCGACCTGATGCACGTCGTGTACCCGGAGGCGTCCCGGGTTCGCCGCCGCAGCGGCAGCGGCCCCGGCGAGCGCCTGCCGCCCAATGGGTAACGGCGGGCGCCGGCCTTGTCAATCGCCTGCCTGTCCCCACGCGGGGACGTCACGGTGCCCCCTGTCGCCACACCGGCACCCGGGGCGAACCGGCTACACGCCGTAGGCGGTGCGCACGGCGCGCTTCAGGCGGGCCAGGGCACGCCCGCGGTGGCTCACCTGGTGCTTGGCGCGGGGCTCCAGTTCGGCCAGCGAAAAGTCCGATCCCTCGGGCCGGAACACCGGATCATAGCCGAAGCCGCCGCTCCCCAGAGGTTGGCGAGTGATCAGGCCCTGCAGGCGGCCCTCGGTGGAGATCTCCAGCCACAGCGGCTCGGTGCGGTCGCGACCGGGGGCCTCGCGCGAGAGCCCCGACGGCGACACGACCGTGGGCGGGCGCCCCGGATCGGTCCGCGAAGGTGCCGCCCAGAGCGACGGCTCTGGCAGGCGCACCGCGCCCACCGGCGCGGCGGCGGCCGCCCCGTCAGGGCCCGCTGCCAGGAACGCCGCCGCGACCTCACGCAGACGCGCGGCATCGTGCCCCCAGTTGGCCAGGTCCGAACCGCGCGAGGCTGCGTAGGCCTCCCATTCGGCACGATCGGCACCGAGCAGCGCCCAGTAGGCGGCGCCCTCGGCCGGATCGAGCAATTCCACCGCACGCGCCCACGGGTTGTGCAGCCAGCGGCCGACGGCGGGCGTCTCGACACGGTAGTCACGCGACCCCGGGCGCGGATCCACCCAGGCGCAGGCGGTGGCGAACCGCGCCTGCCGTGAACCGTCCGGAACGTCGCGCATCAGGTCCAACAGCAGGGCGGCGTTGCCGGCGTAGGTGGCGCCCGGACCGGCGAACCTGGCCGCGAAGATGTCGGGCCAGCCGTTCAGCTCGCGCACCTGCAGCGAGGTGTCGTCGGCCAGCGCGATCTCGCCCGTCCAGGCAGCCGCGACCAGCGCCTTGCGCACGGCGTTGCCGCGGATCGTCACGCCGTCCTCGACAACCTCCGGCAGGCCCGGGTAGTCGAGCGCCGAGACGAACTCGAACGGCAGGCCAGCCATCAGTTCGGACAGCTCCCGCAGCTTGTCGCGGTTCCGGCTTGCGAGCACGACCTTGCGCCGGTCATCCATCGTCATTGCCTCCGTCGGCGGCCGTCCGTCCGGGTTCGCCGCGATGCGTTCGGTTCAGCGGGTTCAGCCGGCCAGGTTCAGCACCTTGCGCTGCAGCTCGTTGAGGCGCGCGATCGCGGCGGCGCCCAGGTCCGTCATCTCGTCCAGCTGCGCGCGCGTGAACGGGCGGTGCTCCGCCGTGCCCTGCACCTCGATGAGCCCGCCGCCTTCGGCCATCACCAGGTTGAGGTCCGTGTCGGCGCCGGAGTCCTCGCGGTAGTCCAGATCGACCAGCACCTTCCCCTGAACGACACCCAGGCTGATGGCGCCCACCAGCGAGTGCATCGGGTGCTTCCGCAGCTTCAGGCGCAGCAGCGCATCGTAGAGCGCCACGGCAGCGCCGTTGATGGAGGCGCAACGCGTGCCTCCGTCCGCGCGGATGACATCGCAGTCGACCGTGATGGTCAGGTCGCCCAGCGCATTCAGGTCCGTCACCGCCCGCAATGAGCGCCCGATCAGCCGCTGGATCTCCATCGTGCGTCCGCCCTGACCGCCGCCGGTGGACTCGCGGCGCATGCGCTCGCCCGTCGAGCGCGGCAGCATGCCGTACTCCGCCGTCACCCAGCCCTGCCCGGAGCCCTTGAGCCACTTGGGCGTGCCGTTGGCGATCGACGCCGTGCAGATGACATGGGTGCTGCCCATCTCGATCAGGCACGAGCCCTCGGCATGCGGCAGGTAATCGCGCGTGATGCGCACCGGGCGCAGTTGGTACGGTCCTCGGCCTTCGGCGCGGTCACTCACGACGGGTCCTTTCGGATGCGGGCATCAGCGGTACGTCCGGAGCCGAGCGCGTGCCCGGCCTCCTCCATCTCGTCCAGTCCGACGGACTCGACGTCGTCGATCGGCTTGCCGAGGAAGCGCGCGCCGATCTCGGCGAACTTCCAGGGGATGTCACTGAGGATGAACCCCAGCCGGCCGGCGCGTGGCCCGCTCCGGAGCAATCCTGCGTCCGCCAGCGCCACGCACGCCGCCGACGCCAGCGACTCGGCCGAGTCCACCAGCCGCACCTGCGGCCCCAGGTAGGCGCCGATGTCTGCTGCCAGCAGCGGGTAGTGCGTACAGCCGAGGATCAGCGTGTCCAAGCCCGCGTCGCGCAGCGGACGCAGGTACTCGGCCACCGCCAACGTCGCCAGAGCGTGACCGCCGAGACCTTCCTCGACCAGGGGCACGAACAGCGGGCACTCGGCCGCCCTGATACGCTCGGCCGGCAGTCCGGCCGCCTCCAGCCCCTGCTGGTAGCGGCCGGAGCGGATCGTGCCCGAGGTGCCGATGACGCCGATGGTGCCGCCCCGCGTGGCCGCCAACGCCGCACGCACACCCGGCTCGATGACCCCGAGCACCGGTACGGGCAGCACGTCGCTCAGGTGCGCGAGCGCGAAGGCACTGGCCGTGTTGCAGGCTACCACCACCATCTTCACGCCGCGGGCCACCAGCAGCCCGGCGTCCTGCCGCGCGAACGCCCGTACGGTCTTCTCGCCCTTCGTGCCGTAGGGCACGCGCGCCGTGTCACCGAAGTAGAGCAGGTCCTCGGTCGGCAGGCGTTCATGCAGCGCGCGCAGCACGGTCAGGCCCCCGAGACCCGAATCGAAGACGCCGATCGGCGCGTCCGGACCGGGGACCCGGGTGCTGTCGGCGAGAGCCATGTCAGTGCCACCGCCGAGGCGACAGCGGACGCGAGAGATCGACATGGCCGCCGAGCGTCACCGGCTGCCGGCCGTCGACCAGGATCGTGCAGGACGTGACCTGCGGGAAATTCGACGCCAGCGTGCGCAGGATCGTGCCGAGGGTCGCGGTCTCGGCGGCGCTGCCACCCGGGTGTCCATACAGGATCTCCCCCGAGAAGTCCACCACCGCGACCCCGCGCGCCGGGTCCAGGAACGCGGCCAGTGCACGCGTGCCGCGCGGAAGCGCGCTGACCGCGCGGCCGGTCCGCGGCCCTTCGCACAGGGCCACCATCACCGCCAGCAGGTCGTCCGCCGGCTGGCCCGCAGCCGCGAGCCGACGTTCCTCCACCACCCAGCCGTCCCCGCTGCGGCGCGGGAACTCGAGCACCACGGCGCGATCCGCCGCCAGCGGCAGGTTCGTCGCCGCGGACTCGCGCCCCGCTATCGCGGCCAGGTCTTCGCCGCGCCCGGTGGGACTCCAGATCCGCCAAGCCACGGCGCCGGCGGCGACGACCACCAGCACGAGTGCGAGCACGAGCATGGATGCACGGACGCGGGCCTTCCCGGCGGATCCGGATGCGCCTCCCACAGGCAGGCCATCGTCGTCGCCCGGGTAGGCGCCGTTCATCGTTCCGCTCCGGCGCTGGCGCCGGCGGCGGCGCCGGCGTGGGCGAGGACCGCGTCGCCGATCGCACGGGCGAGCAGGCGCTGGTAGCCGCGGTCGCCCAGCCGACGTTCCTCGTCCGCGTGGCTCAGGAACCCGAGTTCGACCAACACGGCAGGCATGAAGGCGCCGACCAGCACGCGGAATCCGGCTTGCCGTACGCCGCGGTCCGGCAACCCCAGCGCGCGACTGGCCCGCGCCTGCAGGAACTCGGCGAAGCGGCTGCTCTCGGAGATGTACCGGTTCTGCACCAGTTCCCAGACGATGAACTCGACGTCGCCCGGCTCGCGGCCGCCAGCCGTGGACCCGTTCTCGACCGCTTCCACGCTGCGGGCCCAGTCGCTGCCTGCGGGCGACAGGAACCAGGTCTCGAAGCCCTGAGCCTGCTCGTCGAACCAGCTGTTGCAGTGTAGCGAGATGAAGAGGTCGCCGTCGGCGGCGTTCGCGGCTTCGGCGCGCCCGTCGAGGTCGAGCGACTCGTCGCGCTGACGCGTGAGCACCACGCGCAGGTTGCCTTCCCGCTCGAGGTACTGCTTCAGCTCGCGCGCCACGGCCAGGTTCACGTCCTTCTCCATGGTCCCCTGCCGCCCGATGGCACCGGTGTCCCCGCCGCCATGGCCCGGGTCGATCACGACGGTGCGCAGGGGCCGCGACAGAGGGGCATCCGAGTCCAATCCGGGCAGCGGATCACCGGCTGTCAAGCCTTCCGGAACCACGTCGCCCGCGCCGACATGGCCCACGCTCGCCTCGTCCGCTGCCGCCTGCGGCGCCACGAACAGGACGACATCGCGGCCGTCGTCGACGGCATACGAACGGTGTTCGCCCGCCGAGGCGTCCAGATGGAGCGTAATCAGCAGGCGGTCGCCGTCCTGGCGCGCTTCCAACTCCGCGACCAGGCCAGCCGGGGAAGCGCGCCTCAACGTCGGGGCGTCGGCGCGGGCACCGCGCACCGTCAGCTCGATCCGATCGGCTGCGGGACGCTCGACCGACCACGTCAGGGCCTCTCGGCAGCGCACGTGGAACGCCGTCCCGCCGCCCAGCGCCTCGACGGCTAGCTCGTCGACGTTGTCGTCAGCGGCGCCGAGCAGGAGCCGACCGGCCTGCGGCTCCCAGACGACATCCAGGCCCGCGGCCGGCCCGATGACCTGCAGCAGCGCCGCGAGCGGCAGCCACAGTTCGCCTTCGTGGTCCAGGACGGGCACCGGCAGGAGGGACTCAGCGGCACCGGCGAGGATGACGCGGCTGCCTCCCGTCACCGTGAAGGTGTGATCACCCACGCCGAGTTGCAGGCGGCGCAGCGTGTCCTGCCAGCCGCGGGTCGCGCGCAGCAGTGTCGCCAGGTCCGCCGAACAGAGGTAGAGTTCGCGCGACTCCAGCAGCAGCCGGCGCGCGACGACGGGTTGGGCCTGGCGGGTGCCACGCCTCTCGACCACGAGGTTCTCCGGGCCGGCAGTCGCGTCCACGCGCGTCCAGGCCGTCGGCTCGTGGTAGGTGTCGCCGGACCGTGCCGGCACGGCAACGAGGCAGGCGGCCACGGCCAGCCACAGCGCCACGGCCGGGGCCCACCTCCCAGCGATACGTCGGGAATCGCTCATCGGGCGCGCTTCCTCACGGCTCGCGGCGTCCCACATGCTGGGCAATCCGCCGCTGGACATCCTGCTTCGCTTTCGCGTCGCGCTTGTCGTGCAGCTTTTTGCCGCGGCCGAGTCCGAATTCGATCTTCGCGCGCCCATCGCGGAAGTACAGGCGCAGCGGGACCAGGGTCAGCCCCTTCTCCTCCAGCTTGGGCAGCAGTTTGCGGATCTCGCGCCGGTGCAGCAGCAGCTTGCGGCGGCGGAAGGGCTCGTGGTTCTCGCGGTTGCCCTGTTCGTAGGGCCCGATATGCATCTTGACGATCCAACCTTCGCCGTCGCGGATCTCACCGTAGGCATCGCCGAGGTTGACGCGCCCCTCGCGCAGGGCCTTCACCTCGGTCCCCTGCAGGACCAGACCGGCTTCCCACGTTTCGAGGATCTCGTACTCGTGCCGACCGCGCCGGTTGGAGGCGACGATCTTGATACCCTCTGGATCGCCCTTGCGCGCCATGCCGGCTCCCGCCCCCGCGGTCCACAAGCCTGGACCGGCTATTGGATTGATACAGGCTGCAGAATATACCCGCTGAACGGATCGGCGCCAATCGCCGTTGGCCGCAACTGAAGCCCGGACATGAAAATCGCCGGCAGCAGGTTGACAACTCCCCACAACGCCCGCTAGATTGGCGCCGCCTACCCGCCTGGCCGGGTCGGCTGCGGAAAACTCAATAGTGCCCAGGTGGCGGAATTGGTAGACGCGCTACGTTCAGGTCGTAGTGGGGTTTCCCCGTGGGAGTTCGAGTCTCTTCCTGGGCACCATAGGTTTTTCGCCGGCTTTCCGGCTTCGAGGCAAGAATGAGCCGGTAGCTGGTTCGGACGGACTCTTCGGTTTGCGGATCGGCGGCTGACCGCCGACAAATCCCCTGCCCTAGCAGGGGATTTCTTATTTTCGGTTGCCAGCCTCCGTTGCCCCGGACCGCGGCATGGATTCTGCACCCATCGCCCGCGTCTGTTGTGCCGGTTCGCGTTGCGCCGCCGGCGACACGGACAAGGTATTGCCTGCAAACACGTTGAATCCATGGCCCCTGCCCTGGGCACGGGGTACAGGTCGGAGGCAGCCATGCGCTGGTTCGATATCATCCTTCCCGAACCGGGCATCAACCCGCAACTGGACCGGGACCTGGCCGAGGTTGCCGCGGCGACCGGCACCTTCCGGGAAGTCCAGCAACGCGAGGGTTTGGACGCTCCCGGTCTGCTCCCGATCGTCGAAGCGGCAGGCCGGATGCTCTTCGCGGCGGTGGCCCGTGCCGTGCCGGGCGCGTTCGACCGATCCCGCCGGGCCGCCACGCTGGAATCGCCCGCCGTCGGCGAGGAAGCTCATGACGCATTGGCGGGATTTCACCTGGTGGTCGATGCAGCCTGGCTCGGTCTGCCCTGGACCTGGCTGCACAATGGCTTGATCTTCGTCCTGGAGCAGCACCCGGTGTGCGCCGGCACCCGTCCGGCGGCGCCGCCGGCCACTCGCGGCGGGCGCCCCTGGATGCAGCGCCAGTTGCGGGCAGGCTACCTGGTCGGCGATGGCGGCGCCCAGGACCTGCGTGCGGTCCGCGACCAGTTGCAGACGCCCGGCGCTCGTCTGCCGGAACTGCTGTTCATTCCCGGCCACAGCGACCCGCAGACGCGGCGCCAGATCTACCGCGAGGCCGAAGCGATCGCCGACGCTCTCGGCGCGGGCCCCGGCGGCCGGCCCCTGGCCCGGCTCGAAGTGCCGGTCGACGCGGTCACTCCCGGACTGCTGTGCGAACAAAACGTGGCCTTCCAGATCCTCCACTTCGCCGGGCCTACAAGCATGCCTGCCCGCCACGACGACACGCTGGGCGAGTACTGGATGAACCGCCTGCTGGAGGAAACGTCGTTCCCGGATGACGAGGCGCTGGCCGAGGCGCTCGGCTGCGAGGGAGAGGTCCTGGGCATCGATCCCGTCACCTCCCTGCTGGACGACATCTGCGCAAGCCACGAGCGCCGCGGAGCACGCGCCACAGCCGGCGTGCCGGCCGGCGGCGTCGGCGAACGCGTGGCCGGCGGGCCCTCGTGGTTGCTGGACGACGGCCCGGTGGCCCCGGAGACACTGGCGCAGCGGGGGCAACTGCCGCCGTTGGTCGTCTCCAACAGCTGGTGCTCGGTTCCGGAACTGGGGGCCAGGTTCGTGCGCGCGGGCGCTTCCACCTTCGTCGGACCGCTGGTTCCGCTCTACAGCCGGCCAGCCCGCCTTTATGCAGGCCACCTCTACCGTGGTCTCGGCCGTGGCTGGTGTACCGGCGCGGCCGCCTGGCAGGCGGCCGCTGCCTGCCGCCGCGAGTTGGGCCCGGAACACCCGGCCTGGCTGTCCTACGGCGTTCTGGGTTTCGGAAGTCTGTCCCTGCAGTACCTCTGAGCCGGCGGAACCGCCCGCAGCGCCGCCGCCAGCCGCGCGATGCCTGCGCGCGCATTCGCGACGATCGCCTCGATCTCCGCCGGCGTGGCTCCATCCTGGTGGATGCCGGCCGCCACGACACAGGCGCAGCCCGCCGCGGCAGCCACTGCTTCGGCGCACTCGCGGGCCAGCGGCCCCTCCTTGTGCGGCGGTAGGACCAGCAGGCCCGCGCCGCCGGGCCCGGCCGACGGTCCCGCCAACGCGACGGCGCCCGCATGGGCCTGGCCGCCGCTGATCGTCACCACCAGGTCGCGACCGAGAGTCGCCACCTGCAACCGCACGGTCCGGCGCCCCCGGCCGACCGTGACCGGGTCCGGCAGGGCGGCTGCGCTCCAGCGGACGGCCTGTGTCCGGCGCTTTCGGATCTCCATGCAACCCTCCCGGGGTGCCAACCGTCATAGCCTGATACCGGCCACCGCGCCCGGATGTCCCGTCTCCGCGCGGGGTAGGCAGCGCGCCCGACTGGTGCCACCCGCAGCCGCGGCGGTATATTGCCGGCATGCGCGGGCGCTGCCGCTGCCCGCCACCGCGGATCCACATGCAGCGCGCGCCGCCCGGCTGGGGATGCCGCGGCCGCGGGACCACGGAGTTCCATGCTGCCTCTTCGACAGCAGACGCACGCGTTGTCGGGCCTGACCCGGCGGCTGCTGTCGCGCCAGGCCCACCTGGCGCTCGGCGCGCTCACCCTGGCGGCGGTCCTGTTCAGCGGCTATGACGCAACGCGCACGCGCCCGAGCGACGGCACCGTGTGGCTGCTCGGCCGCCCGCAGCTCGCGGTGCTGGACGTCGTGCCGCGGCCACAGGGCCCGGCCACGCCGCTGCGCGCAGGAGACATCATCGTCGGCCTGGGCAGTTCGATCGTCGACTCCCCGCAGAGCGCCGCCAACGAATTGCGACGGCACAGCCCCGGCGAACGGATCGACTATCTCATCAAGCGCGACGGACGGCAATTGACTGTCACGGTCCCGCTCACCTCGACCCGCGTCGACCTGCAGGACTATGCGGTCAACGTGATCCTGGCCGTGATCTACCTGGTGATCGGCTTCGCGGTCTACCTTCGCAGCCAGGACGACCGGCCCGCGGCCCTGTTCTTCGTGCTCTGCCTCCTGTTCGGCCTCTACTTCATGACCAACCTGCAGGCGGCCAGCTACTTCCTGGGCGCCATCATCGCGCAGAACATGGGCGCCTTCGCGCGGTTCATGCTCCCGGCGGTGTTCCTGAACTTCTTCCTGGTGTTCCCCACGAAGAAGCTGGTCCTGCTACGGCACCCGTTCCTCGTGCCCCTGCTCTATCTGGTGCCGTGGGCCCTCTACCTGCGCTTCACCCTGGATCAATTCCTGGGCGACCAGGGGGCTCGGATCCACGCGGCCAGTTGGATTGTGCTGGGCGTGTTCTACATGTGCGGGCTGGCGGCCCTGCTGCATGCCTATTTCAGCTACCGCGACCCGTTGATGCGGCGGCGCGTGCGCATCCTGACCGTCGGCACGCTGGCGGCGGTCGTGCCGTTCCTTGTCTTCAAGATCGGTCTGGAGGAGCTCTCGTTCCGCACCGGGCTGACGCGCCTGGGCGCGCTGCCGCTGGCGGCGATCCCGATCTCGTTCGGATACTGCGTCGCGCGCTACCAGGTGCTTCAGATCGACGTCCTGCTCAAGCGCAATCTCTCCTACGGCCTGCTGACCTTCGCGATCTGGGGCAGCTTCCTGGGAGGTGCCTGGTGGCTGGGCAGCCGGGCACTGACCCTGCTGCCAGGCGCCGGCCCGCTGGCGGCCGCCGGCATCGCACTGGCCGTGGCGGCAGGACTGTGGCCGGTGCGCAGGCAGGCGCAGCGCGCACTGGACGTGCGGTTCTACCATTCGCGCGACAACCTCGCGGCGCTGATCGAGGAGTTCAGCAAGGAGGTCCCGCGCCTGTTCCACCGCGAGATCATGTTGCGTTGGGTAGGCTCACGGCTGCAGACGGTCCTGGACCTGCCCAGCCTGGCGGTCTACGTGGTAACACCGGGCGGCGATGGCACAGCGTATGCGCGGGTGTCACTCACGCGGCCGCGATCGCCTTACGCGGAGTCGTCGGATCCCGAGCCGTCCGACACGGGGTTGCCGCGCGCGCGCTACCCCGAACACATCTCCTTGCCCGGGCTCGCCCGCCACCTGGCCCGGCACGGAGAACCGCTCTGGACCGAAGCGCCGGACGCCGACCAGGCCCTGGGCCGTCAGGCCATCACGCGCGAACAGGTGGAATTGCTGGCGCGCCTGCAGGAGCACCGCGTGCTGGCCGAGGCCGGCGTGGAGCTGCTGATCCCGATGGTGCTGCAAGGACGGCTCATGGGGCTGTTCGCGCTGCCTCGGCGACCCGGCGACGGAGAATATCAGATGCACGAGCTGCGGCTGCTGACGATCGTCGCCGGCCAGGTCGCGCTCCAGATCGAGAACACGCGCCTGTACGCCGAGGAAGCGGCCAAGCTGCGCCTCGAGGAAGAGGTGGCAATGGCGCGCCAGATCCAGTCGCGTCTGCTGCCTCGACGTCTACCGTCGCCGGCCGGCCTCGAGATCGATGCCGTCAACATCTCCAGCAAACAGGTCTCGGGCGACTACTACGATGTCATCGAGCGCCAGGACGGGCGGCTGGCGGTCGTCATCGCCGACGTCAGCGGCAAGGGCGTGCCCGCCTCCATCCTCGCCTCGAACCTGCAGGCCGCACTGCGCGCCCAGTGCGACATGTGCGACTCGCCGGGACTCCTGCTCGAACGGATCAACCGCCAGATCCACGCCAGCACAGACCCGCAGCACTTCGCCACGCTCTTCCTGGCGATGTACGACCCGATCAGCCGCCAACTGGTGTACAGCAGCGGCGGCCACAATCCGCCCTTGCTGGTGCGGGCGGATGGACGCCGAGAGCTGCTGTGCGAAGGGGGCCTGCCGCTCGGGGCGTTCGATTTCGGGACCTACGACGAGGGTCGGCTCACTCTCGAACCGGGCGACCTCCTGTTCATGTATACCGACGGACTGACCGAGACCAAGGACCCCGACGGCGACGAGGACTTCGGCGAGACGCGACTGGGGGACCTGCTGCACAGCGAACGCGACCAGGTGCTGGCGGACATCTTTGCCGCCATCACGCGCGACCTGCTCCGCTTCAGGGGTCGCGAGGACGCCGACGACGACATCACGATGATCGGTCTGAAGGTGACGACGGTCGAACGGATGGCCATGGTCGGCGGGCAGTCGGCCTAGACGGGTGGAGGCGGCAACGTGAAGTGGTTCATCATCGCGCTGGCAGCGGCGGCGTTGCTCGTGGGGGTCGGGCTGGTGGCGAGCGGGACCCAGGGCGAGGTGCGCCTGTCGCGGGATCCCGAGGCGGCAGCGCTGTGCGAGGAGGGGACGGCCGACATGCACGCGCTGCGCCTGCGGGCCGCCATCGACAAGCTGGGCCGCAGCCTGGATGCCGATCCGTCACTGGCCGAAGCGGCGATTTCGCTCGCCTGGGCCTATATGCGTCTTGGCGAGCGCCAGAACATGAAGCGCGAGCTGGTCCGTGCCGACAGCCTCACGTCGCTTCTGGCGAATGACCAGAGGCGACTCGTCGCGCAGCTGCGACTCAGCGCCTTCCCGACTTCGCGATTCGTGGCGATGTACGACTCCGTCTACGACATCCTCAAGGTGAGGATTCCGGACAACATCTACGTCTTGGAGGCCGGCGCCGTCCGCATCGCACAGACACAGGACGACAACCTTACGGCGGAAGCGTGGCAGCGCATCATCGAGAGGAATCCCAACTACGCCAACGCCTACAACATGCTGGGCTACCACGAGATGAAACGGGGGAATTTCGACCTCGCCATCGAGTACATGCAGAAGTACGCCTTCCTGTCGCCGGAGCTTGCCAACCCCCACGACTCGCTCGGCGATGTGTACATGGTCCTCGGGCGCTACGAGGACGCCGAGAGCCAGTATCACGCAGCGGTAAAGCTGCAGCCGGATTTCTACTTTTCGATTATCAACCTCGGCCGTATCTACCTGGCTCGAGGCGAGATCCGTCGCGGCCTCGAGATTCTCGAAGCCCTTCGCACCCACGTCGCCGGCTCCGACCTCGAAGTAACGGTGGACCGCGCGGTGATTGCCGCATACCGGCGCTCCGGGCTGGACGACGAGCTCGCGACGGCGACGGCGAGGTTCATCGATCGGTATCCGGAACAGGACATCACGCCGATCCTCCGCGCCATCCGCCTCGCGCACGCGGGGCGAGCTGCCGAAGGGAAAGCGATCATGGACTCAAGCCTGACCGTCAGGCGGACCGAAGCCGTATACGTGAGGTACGAGAAAGCGCGACAGGAGCTTGAAGGCACGGCGCACATGGTCGAAGCGATGATGGCGGACCTGGACGGCGACGGTGAACGCGCTGCGGCGGCTTGGTCCAAGGCCCTCGATCTGATAAGCTCTGTCGCGTCGCACGAGGACATCTTCTTCGTCAAACACCGCCTGGCGGCATCGCTCCGGGCCACGAAGCGCCCGCGAGAGGCAGCGTCGATCCTCGATTCCGTCGTGAGGATCAACCCCCGCCTGCCGGAGGTGCTGCTCCTCAAGGCCCAATGCCACCTGGACGTTGCCGAGTTCGAATCCGCGGCAGCGACGCTCGCGCAACTCGAGGCCGCGCTGGCGAAGGCCGACCGGGACCTGCCCATCCTCGCCGAAGCGGCGGCGCTTCGCTCCCGGCTCGGCGGTGGCGCGCCCGTGCCGTAGCCCCGGACCGACCGGTGACCGCCGTTCGGAACGACGACGGCCGGTCCCGTCGGGACCGGCCGTCGTCGTATGGCGTTCCCTGCCGCCGCACCTGCGCGGGGACTTCCCCCGGGCACCAGGACCCGCTCAGCGCTCAGACTTCCTGGAAGAAGTACGGCTTCAGACACTGCACGATCTTGTCGTAGGTTTCCGGATACAGCCCCCAGACCACGGCCGCCACCGAACTGAGCAGGCTGTTGCCGTCCTGTGGCGTGAAGCTGTAGCCCGTGATCTGCGTGCCGTCGTTCGAGACGTGTAGCGTGTCGACGGGGATCACCGACTGGTTCAGGATGCGGCCGCAGAAGCCGTGGTCGCGCCCGAAGGAGAACACGCTGTTGGCCGTGGTCTTGTAGGTCAGCGCGATGCGGTCGTCTGCCTCGCAGCGCGCGATCAGCTCATCCCGCGTGACTGGCGTGCGCACCTTCAGGCTGTACTGGATGATGTGCATCAGCTGGCTGTTGACCTTCATGGCGCTGCTGAACAGGTTCAGGTCCCAGGCCGGTCCCTTGGTCTGGTACAGGTACCAGGCATCGCGCGCGTGGTGGGTGCCGAAACGCTGGTCCTTGTGCGCCCCCACCTGCGGGCTGGCCACGAAGCCGGCGTCCTGGCTGATGTCGTTGGCGCGCCGCATGCAGACGAAGCGCGCCTCGGCCAGGTTCTCGGGGCCCTGGTCGTGCAGACCGAACGTCTTGATCAGCACGGACATGTTGTGCGTGTTGCAGCTGACGACCTGCAGGTACTTGTCGCGCCCGGCCTTCAGCGTGTCGTCGTTGATGCCGCGCGCGTAGGGCTTGCCGAAGCCGAATTCGCTGCCCTGGGCGATGAAGACGTCGGTCGACTGCTCGTACTGCTGGTACCACCGCTCCTTCATCGCGTTGCCGCTGGGCGTGCAGTCGACCACGACGCGGCACGCCTCGAGCGCATCCTCGGTCGTGATATCCACCGGCAGGCCCATCTTGGCGAAGCCGTCGACGCGGTCCTTGTCGGTCACCAGGCGAGCCCCGCGGCGCTGAAGGTCCTGCACCTTGCTGCGATCCGAGAGCAGCGGCGTGCGCTTGTGGAACAGCACCTCGTCGATGCCGAGCTGGGCCTTGAAGTTGCAAAGCAGTCCGAGCAGCGGTTCGCCGATGGTGCCAGTGCCGACCACCAGGACGGTCTTGGGACCGAACATGAAGAACTCCTTGCGGCGGCGGGCGGGGGCCGCCCGGTCAGTTCTCCGGCTGGGCCCACCGCTCGTGCGGCAGCACCTCGAGGGGCCGGGAGAAGAACTTGTCGGCGGGATAGCCGAGGAAATTAGACACCCGGCTGGTGTAGATACAAGCGAATTCCATGACCTGCCGCCCGAAGCGGCTGGCGGCCCGGCCCTCGCGAAAGAGCGATTCCCAGTGCGGATTGAACGCCGCGCGCAGCTGCCTCTGGAGGCGCGCCCTGCGGCCCAGCGCCTCGCCCAGGCGACGTTCGAGCGCCGCCAGCGCCTCGGCCTGGGCCTCGCCGCCGGACCGCGCCAGGTCGCGCGCCGAGACCAGGTCGTCGAGGTGCTCCTCCAGTGCGTTCAGCTCCTGCCAGGCGCCGCGCAGGGGCGTCAGGCCGGCAACCTCCGCCTCGATCTCCGGCACGATCATGGCCGTGCGCCAGCCGACGCTCTTCTTGCTGCGCAGGATGTCGCCGTAGGTATGGTCCCCGAAGTAGAGGATGCCGTCGCCGCTGGCTTCCAGCAGGTTCTCCAGGAAGAAGCAGTCGCCGCCCGTGTAGGCGTTGCCGGTGCGGACCGGCAGCAGCGCGTGACGGCCCGGCTCCACCGGCGTGCCCGGCCCGCGCGCCAGGAAGAACGCGGGCTTGCCCGCCGAGCAGACCACGAGGTCGAACAGGCGCTCCCAGTCGCCCGGCCCGCCGCCGACCAGGTGCTGCATCACGGCGCCGGTGTATTCCACCTCGGAATTGGTCAGCAGGAACAGCCGCTTGCCCGCGGCGCGGAAGCGCTCCAGCGTCGGCACCAGGCCCGGGTCGCGCACGAAGTAGGCGCCCAGATCGGCGATGATGCGCGCCTTCAGCGTGCCGTCGGCGTGCAGCGTGTCGACGGTCTCGCGGATGTCGTCGTACAGGCGGCGCAGGGAGACGCCCAGCTCGATCTCGCCGCGCGCGATGCGGTCGACCAGCGCCGTGTAGAGGCTGCCCTCGGGCAGGTCGAAGAGCGTGTCGAACACGCGGTAGCGCGGGGTGCCGATGCGCGTGCGCCCGCGCGGGTAGGCGCCCCGTCTCTGGTCGCGATCGAGGAACTGGGCGCCGTGACGGGCGCGCGTGATGTGCCCGTGGCCGTCGAGCTTCAGGAGGTTGCCGAGCTTCTTGTCGACCACCAGGCCGCGGACGGCCGCGTCCGGCAACCACGGCAGTCCGCGCACGGCCCCGGGATATCCGCGGTCGGACACCAGCCGCTCGAGCGCCATGTCGAAGCACAGGCGGCTGAAGTTGTCGACGTTGTAGATGGCCAGCGTGTGGTCCATGTCGAAGCCGATGGCCGCGATGGACTCCATGCGCAGGTTGCGGTTGGTGAAGATGCGCCGGCGCGGCTCCAGTTCCCCGGGCCCGGGGAACGCGTCCGCACCGCCGGCGATCGCCGGATCGGATCCTTGCATGAAGCGACTCCCCCGGAAAACCCGGTCCCGCCCCGGTTCCGGGTGGTAGGTCGACCGGTCAGGCGGGCTGTAGTGGCTGGAGGGATTGCGTCCGGGCGGCACGCACGGCCGGATGCTCCGGGAATCTCTCCTCGACCTCGCGCCACCAGCTGGCGGCATTGTCGTGGAAGTCCATCTCGTGCATCAGGTCGCAGCCGCGCAGCCAGGCGCGGTGGTTGCCAGGGTTCTCGGTGACGGTCCTCAGGTAGAGCTTGAGGGCCCGTTTGCGGTCCCCGGCGAAGCGCGAGCACTCGGCCATGCCCAGCCAGCCGAAGGAGTACGACGGATCCAGGCTCAGCGCCTGTTCGAACAGGCCCACCGCCTCGCTGACGCGGCCCTCCAGCAGCGCCAGCTCCCCCTGGTAGCGCAGAGGATACAGGTCGCGCAGGCGGCTGTCCAGCGCGGCGCCGTAGGTGCACGTGCGCCCTTCGCGGATCGCCGCCAGGTCGGCGCGGATGCCACCGACCAGGGACGCCGCCGAGACGCCAGCCCACTGCTCGGACGCGTCCTGTAGGAGTCGGCAGGCCACGGCGACCGACTGCAGCAGCACCAGGGGATGGTCCGGGAAGGTGCGGCGGGCTTCCGCCATCACGGCGCGGGCTTCCTCCACGCGGTCCAGGGCCAGGAGCCCCGCCGCCGTGCGCGCGCAGAGGTCGGCCAGCCAGGGCAGGGTGCGCCGGTATTCGACGTCCAGGCGCAGCGCCTTCCGCCAGGCCGTGGCCAGGTGACCGATGGCCGCCTCCAGCCCGGCCTGCGGCAGGATCTCGTCGTCCAGGCGGACCAGGGACTCGCAGGCCAACCGGTAGTGGAAGTACGGCTCGTCCGGATGCGCGGCGATCGCCTTGCGCAGGATCCGCAGGTTGCGCTCCCGCGCCCGGGCCCGCCGGTCCGGGTCGCAGCCGTCGTGCATGACGGCCACGTCGCACTCGAGGATCGCCTGCCCGGTGCGCGCGCACCAGTCGGCCAGGTCGGGCGTCACGCGCTCGAAGATCGGGTACCGGTAGCGCACGCCCGGCAGGTGGCGGAACAGGCGCACGCGTCCCTCGACCTGGTCGGTGTCGCCCGGCTGCGCGCTGATCATGCGCAGGCGGTAGGCCGCCGCGCCCGGGTCGTTGAGCAGGCGCTGGAACTCGACGGGGCGCACCGGCTGCAGGATCTCGTCGGCGTCCAGGAACAGGATCCAGTCCCCGTGCGCCTCGGCCAGTGCGGTGTTGCGCGCGACGGAGAAGTCGTCCTCCCACGCCGCGTCCACCACGCGCGCGCCGTAGCCCTCGGCGATGATGCGCGTGTTGTCGCGGGACCCGGTGTCGATCACGACGATCTCATGGACCAGGGCCAGCACGGACTTGATCGCCATGCCGATGTTGGCTTCCTCGTCGCGCGCGATGATGCACAAGCTGACGGTCTGTCGCTTCATAAAGGCGTGCGGCCCCGTTCCGGTTGCAGGCGATGACCTTGTCCGAAGCTGGATATCGGCGTTCCCCGACTGGGATTTAGCCGATTCCGGACAACGCCCGCGAGCTGCCCGGGATGGTTGCCAAACGACCCGAACTGGGCCAGTATGGGGGTATGCGCGAACACGCCGGCACTCCCGCAGCCGCCTGGCAGGCCACGGCCTGCCAGCCCACCGCCCGCGAACGGCCGGCGGACGGACGCCTGCCTGCCTGGGGCCTGCTGGACAACGTCCGTAGTGCCTGGAACGTGGGTTCGATGTTCCGCACGGCCGACGCCGCCGGGATGGCCGGTCTCTACCTGGGCGGATTCACGCCCACCCCCCCCCGCCCCGATATCGAGAAGACTGCGCTCGGCGCGACCGGTACCGTGCCCTGGGACTACTGGCCGGATGCGGCCGCCTGCGCGCGCGCGGTGCGTGCCGGCGGCGTGTCCCTGGTCGTACTCGAACAGGCGCCGGGCGCCGTCCACTGGGAGACCGCGACGTTGCCGTTTCCCCACTGCTTCGTCGTCGGCCATGAGGTGCGCGGCGTCTCGCCTGAACTCCTCGCACTGGCCGACCTGGTGGTCGAGATCCCGATGTACGGCGCCAAGCGTTCGCTCAACGTGGCCGTGAGCTTCGGGCTGTTGGCGTACCAGGCGCGTCGTCAGTGGCAGGGCCTCCATGACCGGAGCGGCGGCGCATGAGCTTCTCGTCGCCGTGGCGCCGCCAATGGTACGTGGGGCTCGTGGCGATGCTCCGGCGCCTGCTGCGCCCGTTCGGCCCCGCCGAACCGGCGTTGATCGCCTGGCTGGCGGAACGGCAGAATCGTCGCGTGGCGCGCCATCTCGCCGTCTCGCCGGCGCGTCGCGTGCTGTTGATCATGCCGCGTTGCGTCAAGAAATCCGGCTGCCGGGCCGACGTCCAGCGAGGTCTGGACGAGTGCCTGTCCTGCCTGCAGTGCCCGCTCGGTGACGTCGCCCTGATCTGCCGGCAGCATGAGGTGCAGGCCCTGGTCGCGTTCCGCAGCCACATCGCCTTCGAGATGGCGCGCACCCACAAGCCGGACGTGATCATCGCCTCGGCCTGCCACGACCGCATGGTCAAGGCCTGGCGCAGCGTGCCGGACGTGCCGGCGCTGCTGGCGCCGCTGGCCGGGATGGAGCGCATGTGCGTCAACGCCACGCTGGACCTTCCGTGGCTCGAGAAGCAGGTGGCGGCGGTGGCCGCCGGCCGCGCGGCACCGGTCGTCGCGACGGACGCCGACGCCACGTCGCGCCATCCGTTGCCAGCCCCGATCCCGACGATCGAGTGTCCGTGAGCCGCTCCGCCGGCGGGCTGGACGCGCTGCGCCTGGCTCGACCTCGCCAATGGCCGGTCCTGACGGCCCAGTTCGCCGTCGGCGCCATCCTGGCCCTGCCCCCCTGGCCGGCCCTGCCGCTGGCCGCGGCCGAACTGGCGCCGTGGCCCCTGGCCGGCGCGTGGCTCGCCTGGGTCGTGCTGCTGAACGGCGGCACCCTGGCGTACAACAGCGCCTGGGACCGTGACACCGAACCGGTGGCCTACCTGCGCCGGCCACCGCGGCCGCCACGCGGACTGGGCCCGGCCAGCCTCGTCGCAATGGTGTCCGGCGTGGCGATCGGCGCCCTGGCGGCCGGCCCCGCCTTCGGCGCCGTGACCGCGATCTGCGTCCTGCTGTCAGTGGCCTATTCACATCCGCTGCCGCGACTGAAGGGCCGTCCCGGCCTGGACCTGCTGGTGAACATGGCCGGTTATGGCGCCGGCACGACGATGGCGGGCTGGCTGGCGGCCCGCGCGGCGTTGCCGGCCGGTGCACCGGCGCCGGTGGCCCCGGCCGCCCTGGCGGCCCTGGCGTTCGGGCTTCTCTTCGGTTCGTTCTTCCCGCAGACCCAGATCTACCAGGCTCAGGCGGACAGGGCCCGCGGCGACCGAACGCTCGCGGTGCGGCTGGGCCCTGGGCGAGCGCTCGGCCTGTCGCTGGTCCTGGGTCTGGCGGCGCTCGGCGCGCTCCAGGCCGCCTTGGCCGTGGCCGGCGTCACCCACTGGCGGTGGCTCCCCGGCGCGGCGCTGTTCCTGTGGCTCGCGCATGCCAGGCGCTGGCGGTCGCGCGCCGGCTCGATGACCGACGCGGCGCACGAAAGCCACATGTACCGGGCGCTGGGGCTGTGGGCGTTGATCGATGCGGCCCTGCTGATCGCCTGGCTGGCACCGCGGGGCTGACGGCCGACGACGGGATGTCGCGTCGACGAGGACCGGTCGGTCAGATCTGGCTGCGACGGCGGCGGGAGATCTCGCCGGAGAACGACGCGCCCTGCGACGCGAACTCGACCAGGGCCTGGTCCACCAGTTGCGTCTTATCCTTGAGCGGCAGGAACGCCGACTTGAACCCGTTCATGACCAGCCCCAGCACCTCATCCTCGCTCAGGTCGTAGTTCTCCACCGCCAGCCGGAATTCGTTGGTCACCGTCGTACCCGAGACCAGCCGGTTGTCGGTGTTGAGCGTCACGCGCAGCCCCTCTTCCATGAACCGGCGGATGGGATGGCTCTGCAGGTCGGGAATGGCCTTGGTCTGCACGTTGCTGGCCAGGCACAGCTCGACCGGGATGCGGCGGTCGTTGACCCAGGCCATCAGGTCCGTGTCTTCGATCAGATGGGTGCCGTGGCCGATGCGGTGCGCCCGGCAGTAGTGCAGCGCCTGGTGGATCGACGGCGCGCCGAACGCCTCGCCGGCGTGGATCGTGATGTTGATGTTGTTGTTCAGCACGTAAAGGCAGGCCTCGATGTGGTCCTTGGCCGGGTAGTCCTTCTCGGCGCCCGCCAGATCGAAACCGACCACGCCACGGCCCTTCCAGCGCACCGCCAGCTCGGCGAGTTCCAGGCTGGAGGCGGCCGAGATGTGGCGGATGCCGCAGATGATCTGCCCGCAGACGATCCCGTACTGCCGGCGCCCCAGTTCCAGCCCCTCCTGCACGGCGGCGACGATCTCATCGTACGCCAGCCCCTCGTTCAGGTGCAGCAGCGGCGAGTAGCGCACCTCCATGTAGCGCACGTTCTCTCGGTGTGCGTCCTCCGCCAGCTCGTAGGCGACGCGCACGAGAGACTCGCGGGTCTGCATCAGCTTCAGCGTGATGTCGAAGACACGCAGGTACTCCACCAGGCTCGGGCAGTCCTCGGGCACCTGGCAGACGGCGCGCACATCGTCGAGCGTACGGAACGTGTACCCGGTGTCCCGGTGGCGGGCCAGTTCGAGAATCGTCGACGGCCGCAGCGAGCCGTCCAGATGCACGTGCAAGTCCGTCTTGGGCAGAGCGTGGAGGAAATCGAGGCTGGGACGGGCGGCGGCGCGACTGGCCAAACGGTGTACTCCCTGGGGCTCGCCCGGCCACCGGGAAGCCGCGCCGGGGCAACACTGGCGGCAGGCCGGCGCTCCGGAGCGAAGTCCGGGGCAAGGCCCGGAAAAATTATCGATGCGGGCGAAGCACGGTTCCCCAGCGTACAGAGGGCGACTCATTCCCCTGAGGCCTTCGAACCAGCTTCGATCTCTCCCCGCCGCGGCCAGCCAAGCCTTGTCGGGGAAACCCGCATCGAAAAGCGGTCGGCGCGGTCATGAGGTCCCGGCGCCTGCCGGCTAAGTATACCCATGGCGCGCGAGTCAGCGCAAGCATCTTCTGGGGGAGACGCCCCTCCGGGCGCGCAGCCCCGGGAAAGGGCATTGGACAAGGAAATGGTCGAACTGTATATTCCCGCAACCACCCCGGAAGCCCTTAGCAGGAGCCTTTCCATGAGGAGATCGCCGATGACGCGGGGAGCCCGTCCCAGGTTTTTCCATGCCCTGTGGGTCGCGATTCTGGCCGTCGCCGCGCTGAGCGCCGGCGCGGCCGCCGCCGCCGGACCCGCCGGCCGCTGGGCCGTCCAGGTCGACGCTCCCGACGGCAGGAAGGTCGAGATCTACCTGGTCCTGCAGCAGAAGGACGGGGTCTGGACCGGCTCGCTGGAGGACCCCGCGAGCGGGTCAGCACCGGTGACCGCCCTCAAGGTCACCGCGACGGCGATCAGCTTCAAGTTCCAGCCGCAGGGGAACCCGTTCGCGGCGACCTTCAGCGGCACGTACGTAGCCGGCGATGACCGCGTGCGCGGCACATACTCCTGGCAGGGGAGCAAGCAGTCGGTGGAGTTCAAGCGGGTCGGCGCCGCCGAAGGGTCGGACCTTGCCGGCGACGGGGCACCGGGCGGCGGAGCGTTGAGCGACGGGGCGACCGCCGACGTCGACACGCTCGCAACAGCCGGGATCGTCAAGCATCCATACCGCTTGGCGGTGACCGGCCGAGCCGCCTGGTGGGCTTCGCTCCATTCGGTCAAGGTCGAGCAGTACAGCATCAACAACCTGACGGCCGCCGCACCCGCCTTCGACGGCGCCATCAAGTGGTTCCTCATGGATGGTCTGGCACTCTTCGCGCGCGGCGTGCGCGGTGGTCAGGCGATGACCCAGGAACCTCCGCTGATCGCCCAATACGAAGCCAACGGCCTGGGGCCGGACAGCTACCTCGTGCTGGACGGCATCGAGTTCGGTTTGAACGCCTACCTGGGCTCCAAGATCATGCCGAATTCGCGTTTCAACCCCTACCTGACCGGTGGTGTCGGCCGCTACGACTGGTCGATGACAACCGCCGGTCGCGGCACGGCCCCCCTGACCATCGAGCGCAAGGCCCTCGAGGGCACGGACCTGGGCGGCTGGTTCGGCATGGGCACGGAATACGCGCTGGGACAGAAGCTGGCACTGGAAGTCGAATGGGCCTGGCGCTTCTACCTGACGCGCGACACCAACTACTGGACCGGCAGCGAGGACGTGTGGGGCAACTCGCTGGCCTTCGCGCTGTCGGCAGGCCTGACCTACGGTTTCTAGCAGCCACCGGCAGGCCGACAACGAACGCAAGGGCGTCGCCCGCGAAGGCGACGCCCTTCCACATCTCCTGCGCGGTCAATCCCTGGGTGCCGCTGGCGTCGTCCATCTTCATGACCCGCTACTCAGGCCAGGCCAGGCGTGGGTCGAGATCCCGTTCGCGGCCTGCGCCGCGGGGACGTCGTCCTGGGCGAGATCGGGCTGCAGCCCGATCAGCTGATCTCGGCGCCGGCGATCTGCAGCGTCTCGACGAGAACCGCGCTCTCCGTCGTCACGTGCAGGCAGGCGGCACGGCCAGCGGCCCCGGCGGTCGGCCCGCGGCGGCCGCCGGGGCCCGCATCGCCGCGTACCACAGGAGATCACCCAATGGGATCACGGCCGGGCCCCCGCGCAGGGCCAGCCCGTCGGCGATCTGGCCCAGGCAGCCCGGGTTCGCGGTGACGACCAGGTCGGCGCCGGTGCCGGCGAGAACCGCCGCCTTGCGCCGGCCCGCTTCAGCGGCCAGCTGCGGATGGGCCAGGGACCACAGCCCGCCACTGCCGCAGCATACGTCCGCTTCGTCCGGTTCGAGCAATGTCAGGCCGGGAATCGCCCGCAGGAGGTCGCGAGGCTCGGCCACCAGGCCCTGGCCATGGCGCGCATGACAGGGGTCGTGCAGCGCCACCCGCAATGGTACCGACCCGAACGGCGGCCGCGCACGGCGGGCCAGCCAGGCGATCGCGTCGATCTGCGGCGCGGGCAGGGCCGGTCCGTAGTCGCGAATGGCGACGCCGCAACCGGCCGCTGCCGTCACGATGGCCGCCGCCGGGGAGCCGTCACCCCAGGCCGCCAGATTCCGGGCGCGCAGCCCGGCGGCGCGCCCGGCACATCCCCCATGTTCGGCCAGGGCCCCGCAACAGGCCGTCGGCGCCGTCGCGTCGAGGTCCGCGCCGGCCCAGGCCAGCAGATCCCGCAGGCGCCGCGCGCTGTCGGGCAGCAATCCCTCGTCGGCGCAACCACGGAACCACAGCAGCTTCTCGCGAGGACCGGGCACGACCGGGAGCGGGCCGGGCTTCGTGGCCGCACCGCCGGCCAGGCCGTCGAGCCGTCGCAGCAGCCGTTGGTCGCTGCCCGGCGCGCGCGGCACGGTGCCGACGAGCCGTGCCAGCCTACGCAGTGCAGGCAGACGCTCCCCGCGCGCCCGCCAGTTCCTGCCCAGCGCCACCGTGAACGCCGCCCGGCCGGCAGCCGCAGCGACACCAAGGGCTCGCAGCCACGCCGGCCGTTCCAGGAGCGGAACCAGCCACCGCGCACCGCTAGCGGCCCGGCCGGCGCGCGCGGCGCCTGCGGCCGCTTCCAGCAGTTCGTGCGGAACGCCGCTGGGGCACACGGCGCTGCAGGCGCGACAGCCGATGCAGGTGTCCAGCGCATCGCGCCACGACGCATCGCCGAGGGCCGCCTCCGGCTCGGCCAGCCACTGCCCGGTCAACAGCAGGCGTCCGCGCGGCGAGTACGTCTCGTCGCCGCTCGCCAGCCACGTGGCACAGACCGGCAGGCACAACCCGCATTGGACGCAACGGCGCAGCAGCGCCTCGAGCGTCGGGCCGGCCCCCGGCGGCGGCGCAGGGCCGCTCACGGTGCGCATGCGCTCAGCCATCGGCGGCCTCGAACAGCCAGTCGGGGCCACCGAGGGTGCCGCCGGGATCGAACAGTCGCTTGAGGCGGCGCAGCAGTGCCACCGGCACGCCAGGCGGCGGCGCCGGCAGCGGGGCCGGCCGTCCTGCGTTGACCACCGCTTCGGAATGCCAGCCGGTTGCCACCGGCAGGGGCCCGGGCGCCCACACCAGGGGCAACGGGAGGTTCCACACGCAGCGGGGCAGCGCGGGAACCTGCCCGCCGGTGCCCGTGCCCGGCAGCGGCTGCCGCAACGTCCAGTCCGGCGACGCCAACGCCCAGGTCGGCACCCCGGCTTCCGCCAGGATGCCGGTCACTGCGGAAAACGGCCCGCGCCAGGCCAGGGTTGCCTCGACGCCCCATCCTGCCGCCAGCGAGGCCACCGGCTGCGGGTCATCCCCTCCCCCTGCCCCGGCCAGCAGCCAGGCCTGGCCAGACGCGGCCTCGGCCACGATTTGCGCACCGCCGTGCGGATGGGCCACCGCGGCAAGCGCACCGGCGAGTCCGGCGGGCAGCCGCCCGCCGTCGGGCAGGCAAAGCCGCCACAGCACCGCCTGCGGCGGGGCCGGTCGCAGCGGGAACGTCACGGCCTGAAGGCGCGCCAGGCAACCGCCGGCGCCACACAGCAGGCGCGGCAGGTCGTAGCCGGCGACATTCTTGGTGACCGGCGCCCCGGCATGGAACGGGCGGCCATCGCCGGTCTCGGCCCAGACCTCCAGCAGCAGCTCGCGCGCGGTCGCGCGCGCCACCGCCACCGGACCGGCGGCCGGATCGTCGACGGCCGCGCCGACCGTCCTGCCGGCACCGAGCCCATGGCCACTGCCCTGGCCGAACATCCCCAGCGGGATCCACAGCCCCCTGCCCAGCGCGTGTTCCTGCAGCTCGGCCAGCGGGACGTCCACCGGCGCCGTGACCACCAGGTCGTCCCAGGCGAAGACGGGCGCGGCCGGGACCGGGGGCGGCGCGGCCCACTGCGGCATCGCTCCGGAGGCGGCGCGGCCAGGCAGCGCCTTGCCCGGGTTCAGCGTGCCCCGCGGGTCGAATGCCTGCTTGAGGCCCTGCATGAGCGACGCCGTGACGGCGTCCAGCTGCCAGGGCAGCACGTGCAGCTTCTCGAGCCCGACGCCGTGTTCGCCGGTCACGCTGCCCCTGCGTGCGAGGGCCGCGCGGATGATCGCATCGGCCGCGGTGTGCGCGCGCTCAGGGTCGCCGTCGCGCCGCTCGTCGTAGTGCACGGCCGGATGAAGGTTGCCGTCCCCGGCGTGGAAGGCGGTCGCGATGCGCACGCCATGCGACGTGCGGATGTGCTGGATCTCCCTGACCAGCCCCGGCAATTCGCCCAGTGGCACGACGACGTCCATGCTCACGTAGTTCGGCGACAGCCGGCCGACGGCGCCGAACGCACGCTTGCGGCACTGCCAGAGCGACGCCCGCTCGGCCGCGTCGACCGCGCGGCGCACCGAACCCGCGCCTGCGTCGCGCAGCACCGACTCGGCGACCGTGGCCTGCGTCGCGGTCGCCGTCGCGGCGCCGGCGAGCTCGACGATCGCCACGGCCTGCACATCGGTGGGCAGGCCGAAGCCGAAGGCCTCCTCGACCGTCGCCACCATCGCCTGGTCGATGATCTCCACGGCGACCGGCAGCAGTCCCGCCTGCAGCAGCCGCGGTACCGCCGCCGTTGCCGCTTCCAGCACGGGGAACCCGGCCAGCAGCGTCTGCACCGACTCGGGCACCGGCACCAGTTGCAGCCAGGCGCCGGTCACCAGGCCGAGCGTGCCCTCGCTGCCGCAGAGCAGTCCGCGCAGGTCCAGGCCACGCGACAACGCGACCGGCGGGCCGGTGTCCCACGTGCGGCCGTCGGCGTCGCACCACGCCAGCGCGCGCAGGTGGTGCGAGGTCACGCCGACGCTCAGGCAGTGCGGGCCGCCCGCGTTCTCGGCAATATTGCCGCCGATGGTCGAGGCGGCCTGGCTGGACGGATCGGGCGCGAACTGCAGGGCGCAGGGTGCAGCGTGGCGCGACACGGCGGCATTCAGGACGCCGGGCCCCACAGCGACCGCACCGCAGGCCGCATCCACCTGTCCGAGCTCGCGCAGGCGCGAGGTGACCAGGACGACCGCGCCGTCCGGCGGCACGGCGCCGCCGCTCAGTCCGGTTCCCGCCCCGCGCGGCACAACGGCCACGCCGGCGGCCGCGCACAGCGCCACCACGTTCGCCGCCTCGTCGGCCGTGGCCGGCATCGCCACGGCCAACGGACACCCCCAGTCCAGGTGCGACGCATCGCGGGCATGCACCGATATGGCGGCCCGATCGGTCCGCAGGCCCCCTGCCCCCAGCAGGTTGCGAAGGCGCACGACGAGCGCGGCACCCGATACGTCGGACCGTTCAGCCATGGGCCGTGCGCTCGTTGGTGCTGAGGGCCCGCGCCGTCGCCAGCAGCGGTGCCAGCGCCGCCACGCGCGGTTCCGAAGCTGCCGAAGCGGGCTCGACCTTTCGACGATCGTCGAACACGGCCTCGGCGCCAGGCTGGAAGCCGCCAGCAAGCGGTCCGGCAGCTTGCAGGCCGATCACGGCGCCGGTCTCGAGATCGGAAACGCAGCGCACCCAGGTGCCGTCGGGCGCCTGCGCGCGCCCGGTGCCGGCCCGGATGCCGCGGGCAGCGGCACCTGCCGCGGATAGACCGATCGCCAGCAGCGGAACGGGCTGAGAGATCACACGCGGCACCAGCGCCTGGCGCAGCGGCGCCGGGCTGTCACCCGCGGCGATCGCCGCCACGAGCGCCGCCTGGCCGCGCGCGCCCGCCGGCGTCAGCGGCAGGGACAGCGCCGCGCCAATCGCGTACAGGCCGCGCTCAGCGGTTTCGCAGCGGCTGTCGACTTCCAGGTGCCCGTGACGGTCCAGCAGCGCACGCGTGCGCTCCAACCCGCAGCCGCCCAGGACCGGGCGCCAACCCAGAGCCGGCACGGCCACGGCGGCGGTCTCGGTGCGATCGGGAGCGCCACCGCCGGCGCGCAGCACGACGCGGGTCCCGGCCGTACCGCCCGCGCAAGCCACCGCACGCCTGCCGGCCAGCACGACCACGCCGCGGGCCTCGAGGGCCTCCCGCGCGGTCGCAGCCTGGTCCGCGTCCCAGCCCGGCAGGATTCGATCGGCGCTCTCGACCAGCAGCACCTCGTGGCAAAGGGCAGCCCAGGCCGCGGCGACCTCCACGCCGGTCTGGCCGCCGCCCACAACAATGACGCGCGCCGGCGCCTGGTCACCCGGCCGCGTGATGCGGGCCGGACCTTCCCACCACGACGGCCGGGCGGGTCTCAGGCGCGGCGCGATCAGGACGCGCCGCGGCCGAGCCTGGCGCAGACCGGCGGGTCCATCGACGAAGACGCTGCCGGCACCGCCGAGAAAGGCGCGCGGGAACGTCGACGCCCCGTCCGACGGCGCTGTGTCGTCGGCGAACGGCCAGGGCCAGCCCGGGGCTTCCTCCCGGTCGCCCGGCGACTCGCGGGGCGCGGCGCGCACCACCGGCACCCCGCGCGCCTTCGCTGCGAGATCCGCGTCCGCGGCACCGGGCCCGTCGCCGATGATCAGGAGTTCCGCTACCGATTCCATCGCACGTCCTACTGTCACGCCCGCCGACCGGGTGATTCCGGCGGCGCGGACGCGTCCTGCCCATGATCGCGCAGGTCGCCGCCGCGCACCAGCGTCGGATGAGGCGCTTGGTCGGCGCGCTCGCCGCCGCGTTGACGGGTCACCGGGCGCGGCCTATTATGGCCACAATACGCTGCCGCGGGGTGGTCGACGCCCCCGGGACGCCGACATCCGGGAGGGATCATGAAGATTGCCGTGTGTGTGAAGCAGGTGCCTGATTCCGAAACGAGGATCAGCCTGGCCGCCCCTGCCGCGAAGCTGGACCAGACCGGGTTCACGCGCGTGCTGAACCCCTACGACGCGTACGCGGTCGAGGAAGCGGTGCGCATCAAGGAGGCGCGCGGCGGCGAGATCACCGCGATCACCGTCGGTCCCGAGACCGTCAAGGAGACGCTGAAGAAGGACTGCCTGGCCGTCGGCTGCGACAAGGCGATCATCATCAACGATCCCGCGCTGGCGGAGGCGGACGAGGCGGCCATCGCCGAGGTCCTGTGCGCCGCGCTGCGGAAGGATGCCTACGACCTGGTGCTCTTCGGCATCAAAGCCATCGATGACGACAGCGGCCAGGTGGGGATCCTCGTGGCCGAGAAGCTGGGCCTGCCCCATGTCTCGACGGTGACGAAGCTCGAACTGGGCGACGGCCGGTTGACGGCCCACCGCGAGATCGAGGGCGGCAAGGAGATCGTCGACTGCCCGCTGCCCGCCGTGCTCACCTGTCAGAAGGGCCTCAACGAGCCCCGGCTGCCGAGCCTGCCCAACATCATGAAGGCCGGCATGAAGCCGATGCAGGTGGTCACCTGCGCGGACCTGGGCATCGCGCCGCCGACCTCCCTGGTCCAGGTGAAGCAGTACAGCCCCCCGCCGGCCCGTGGTACCTGCCGCCTGGTGGGCGGCGACGACGCGGCCGCGGCCGCGCGCGAACTGGCACGCGTGCTGAACGAGGAAGCCAAGGTCATCTGACGCACCAACCCGCGGGGGAACCGGACATGCCGAACATTGCGGTCTTCATCGAACAGCGCGACGGCGCGATCAAGAAGGTGGCCTGGCAGATGATCTCCCAGGCGCGCCGGCTGGCCGACGCCGCCGGCGGCGAGGTCTGGGCCGTGCTGCTGGGCGGTGACGCCAACGCGGCGGCCGGCCCGGCCGGCGCCCACGGCGCGCACAAGCTGTTCCACGCCGGCGACCAGCTGGCCGCCTACGACAGCGAGCGCTACGGCGTGGCCCTGGCCACGTTCTGCCGGGCCCAGAAGCCGGATCTGGTCCTGGTCGGCGCCACGGCCCTGGGTCGCGACCTGGCGCCCAAGACGGCGGCGAAGCTCGGCTGCGCCTGCGTCAGCGATGCCATCGCGCTGACGTTCGAGGGTGGCGCCTGGGAGGTCAGGCGCCCGGTCTACGCCGGCAAGTGCTTCGTCGATGTCGTGCCGAAGACGGCGCCGGCGATCGTGGGCATCCGCCCCAACGCCTTCGTGGCGCAGGAGGGCACGGGTGCACCGGCGCCGGTCGTCGCGTTCGACGCTGGGCAGGCCCAGGTGACGCCGAAGGCCGTCGTGCGCGAGATCGTCACGGCGACAGCCGGGCGCGTCGAGCTGACCGAGGCCGACATCGTCGTCTCGGGCGGGCGCGGCATCAAGGGGCCGGAGCACTACGCGTTGATCGAGGACCTGGCTGCGGCGCTGGGCGCGGCTGCGGGCGCCAGCCGCGCGGTCGTGGACGCGGGCTGGGTCGACTACTCGCACCAGGTCGGCCAGACGGGCAAGACGGTGGGCCCGAACCTGTACATCGCCTGCGGCATCAGCGGCGCCATCCAGCACCTGGCGGGCATGAGCAGCAGCAAGTGCATCGTCGCGATCAACAAGGATGCGGCCGCCCCCATCTTCAAGGTGGCCGATTTCGGCATCGTGGGCGACCTGTTCGAGGTGGTCCCCGCGCTGACCGAAGCAGTGCGGAAGATCCGCGGCTGACCTGCGCCTGCGACCGCTTGACCGGCGGGACGAGGCAGCCAGGCAGCGGACGACTGAACGAGGGCCGCGTCCGGACGGACGCGGCCCTCGTTCCATTGTGCGCCGCAGCCTGCGGTCAGCGCTCCGTGCCGGAGAGCTTCGCCTTCATGCCGTCATCGACCGGCTGCGGCCCGAACCACACCGACCAGAGCGCCTCGACGAACGTCGGGTTGGCGATCACGCCCCTGGTCTCGCCGTTCAGGTCGGTGGTCAAGCCCTGCCCCGGCAGGTAGGTGAAGAGGATGACATCGCCGGACTCCGCATCGCGGGTGAAGTAGCCCTCGAACGTCGCCAGGTCCGTGCTGATCGCCGATTGGTCGGCGTAGTTCTTCTCGATCACCTCTCGAAACGCGCCGATGAGCTTCTCCCGGGAGAAGCTGCGCCGCAGGTCCATGCGCAGCCGCTTGGGGGCTTCCAGCGTCCAGATGGCCGCCGCGCGGTCGGCTCCGAGCTCGGTGCCGGATGCGACCCAGGAGGCGATCGTGTAGATGTCGATCTTCAGCATGGACTTCTCACGCAGGGCGGCGCCGGTGGCGACCAGCACCTGGTCGCCACCGGCCGTCGCGACGGTGATCGAATCGGGATACTCGGTGCCGGTCTTGGACTCGACGATGGCCCCGGCCTGGCCCGCCAGCAGCAGGGCCACCGCCATGGCAGCGGTCGCAAACCTGTGACGCATATTCCGGTCTCCTTCGGTCTGGGGTCCGCTGGGCGCCCGGTGTCGAGCGACGACAGGCGCGGGTCTTCGAGAGTATCGCCGGTCGGCCGGTGCGACAAGCGAAAGCGCACCCTGGTCGGCACGCGACCTGCAATGCATACGTCGAAACGCCGGCGGCCGCGCCGGCTGCGCGCCGGTGCCCGGGGTGCCCGGACAACCCATTGCCACTGAACAACCTGGAAAGCGGGCCCCCGTGGGCGTATCCGATCTCCCGACACCACCAGCGGGCGGGCTCCTGAGCCTGGCCATGATCGTGCGTGACGGTGGCCAGTTTCTGGACCCGCTGCTCGAGGCAGCGGGTCGCCACTGTGACGAGCTCGTCGTCGTGGATACCGGCAGCCGCGACGACAGCCCCCGCAGCGCGTCGGCGCGCGGCGCACGGGTGCTGCACCGGACCTGGGACGACGACTTCGCGGCTGCCCGCAACGCCTCGCTGGACGCCTGCACCTGCCGCTGGGTGCTGTGCCTGGACGCGGACGAACAGCTGTGCCCTGGCGACTGGGCCGCCGTGCGCGAGGTCGCCGGACGGTGGGACGCGGGCCAGGTCGCCGCCGCCCGGATCGTGACCCGCAACTACATCCGGGAACCCTGGAGCCACCGTGGCTGGACGCCGGTGCCGGCAGCGGACCCCCACGCACTGGCCGACCGCGACGGACCGGTGGCACCAGGCTACGTCCGCACTGCCAAGGTGCGCCTGTTCCCCAATCTCGCCGGCATCCGCTTCCGCGGCTGTCTGCACGAGACCGTGGAAGCGAGCCTGGCCCGGGCGGGAATCCCGATCCGCGACGTGCCCATCATCGTGCACCACTTCGGTTCGCTGCTCGAAGATCCGGTCAAGGCACGTCGCTACCTGGAACTGGCACGCCGCAAGACGACCGAGGAACCGACCGACGCCGCGAGTTGGAAGGAACTGAGCGACGCCGCACTGGCGGCAGGCGACCGGGAGACCGCTCTGCAGGCGGCCGAGCGCACGCTCGTGCTCGCACCGGGCAACGCCGAAGCCCGCCTGACCGCCGGCATGCTCTTGAAGGACGTCGGCGCACTGTCGCGAGCCGACGCACACCTTCTGGCGGTTGCCGCCTGTCCCGGCGTCGACGATTCCAAACTGGCACTGGCATTCCATCTGCGCGCGCAGGTGGCGATGATCGACGGGCGCGGCGAGGCGGCCGGTCCGCTCCTGTTGGCTGCGTTGCGGCTGGCGCCGGGCGATGGCCACATCCACAACACGCTCGGCGTCTGGCATCTGGCGGGCGGGCGCGGCGAACCGGCCCGCCATGCCCTGGAGCGGGCCGCCGCGCTGCTGCCCCATCTGGCCGGCCCCTGCCTGAACCTGGGACGGATGTACGAAGCGGCCGGCCAGGCGGCGCTGGCAGCTCGCCAATACGAGCTTGCGATGCGACGCGAACCCGGGCGCACCGCTGCAGGCGAGGCTCTCGGCCGCCTGCGCCAGAACGTCCAGCTCAGTTGAGCTTCTTCCAGACGGCGCTCATGTCCAGGCCCCCGGCTTCGGCGATCCGCGCATGGTGCCGGGCGTTCTGATCGTCGCCGAGTTGGCTGCAGGCGATTCCCAGATAGGCATGCGCGACGAGATTGTCGCTGTCCATCTGCAGCGCTCGTCGGCACGCGTCCGCCGCCGCGGAGAACTGCCCGAAGCGACAGAAGAGCCGGCCCTGGCGCGCCAGCGCCTCGGCCGATCCGGGATCCAGCGCCAGCACCTGGCCGTAGGTCCTGAAGGCCTCGCGCAGTTTGTCCTGCTTCTCGAAGACCCAACCCAGGGACAACCAGAGATCGGGCGTGTCGGGAAAATCGGCGAGATAGCGCAGGCAGGCCTCCTCCGCCCCTGTCGTCGCGCCGGCCGCAAGCAGCGCCGTGATGACCCGCGCACACGGCGCTGGATCGCCCGGGGCCAGGCGTACAGCCTCGCGATAGCTCTCGAGGGCAGATTGCGGCCATCCCAGGTCCAGGTAGACATCGCCCAGGCAGACGTGGGCCTCGGGCGCCTCCGGCATCAGGACGAGCGCCTCACGGGCGACAGCTTCGGCGCGCGCCAGTCGGCCCAGACGCCGATGGAGCTGCGCCAGTTCCAGCAGCAACGCTTCCGGTGCCGAGGCACGATGGCATCCCGCCTCCAGGACGGCCGCCGCTTCGGGCAGATCGCCAGCGGCCTCCAGCCAGGCTGCGTAGGCAAGATAGTTCCGCGCCAGGGCAGGGTCGGCGGCAACAAGTGCCTCGCCCGTCGCCCGCGACGAGACCGGGGCCTGATCGGCAATCGCCGGGCACGACATGGCACCAAGCCACGCCGCCACGGCGCAGACAGGGACAATTCCAGGTTTCATGATCTCTCCGGGTCTGGTTGGTCGGGACGACCGCCGCCCCCGCGGCAGCCGGTGACCACTTCCGTCATCAAGTTCGGTGCCAGGCGGTGGTGGGACGAAAACGCCGCCGCCCGGTCGGGGCGGCGGCGGGAGGGGCGTGGCGTGAATCCGCGCGCGTTCAGGTACCCAGCCGCTGCCTGGCCTCGGCCAGGCCCGCGTCGGCGTCCCGCACGATCTCGGCCAGGATGTCGCGCAACGGTTGCACGCGATCAACAAGGCCCACGGACTGACCGGCCATCAGCGAGCCGTGTTCCACGTCGCCGTCGACGGCGGCACGGCGCAGCGAGCCCACCCAGTACTCCTCGACCTTGTACTGGGCGTCCTGGCGATTGATTTCGCCGAGGCGGAGCTTCTCGAGCAGACCCATCTGCAACTCCCCGAAGTGCTCCATCGCATGGTTGTTCAGGGCGCGCACCGAGACCACCGGAAGCTTCGCGCTGTACTGCGGAGTGGAGACCGCTTCGCGGGCGCGCGCCTTGATGAAGACCTCCTTGAAACGCGGGTGCGCCGCGCACTCCTCCGCCATCACGAAGCGCGTGCCCATCTGCGCACCGGCCGCTCCCATCAGCGCCAGGTGCGCGATCAGCTTTCCGGTCGCGATTCCACCGGCGACGAAGATCGGCAGCGACGGGAAATTGAAGAGGATCTCCTGCAACAACACGACCGTCGAGACGTGCCCGATGTGTCCGCCTGCCTCGCTGCCCTCGAGGATGAGCGCGTCGGTGCCGTAGTCGATCATGCGCTCGGCGATGGACCCGGTCGACGCGAAGCAGAGGACCTTCGCGCCGCTATCCTTGGCCTTCTGGACCTCAGAGGCGCGCGGAATCGAGCCGGCGAACACGATGTGGCTGACTTTCCGCTCACAGAGGATTTCCAGGTGCGGCAGGTAGTTCGGGGCGATGGTGATCACGTTGCCGGCGAACGGCCGGTCCGTCAGGGCGCGGGTCTGGTCGACGTACTGCGCGAACGTCTCGGGCGGCATGTTGCCGGCCGCCAGCACGCCGAAGGCCCCGAGGTTGCTCATCAGCGACACCAGCTGCGGGTCCGAGATCCAGGTCATCGCCCCGCACATGATCGGCAACTCGCTGCCCAGGAAGTCCTTGCCGCGGCGCCAGACCCTGTCCAGCGCGGGCGTCGAGGCGACCGGTTCGTGCGTGCTCATCTGCGGGTCCTTTCGTGGCGGAGTCTGTTGCCGACGGACGCCGTCCGGTATAACAGAAGGGCGACGGCGGCGCAACCTCCGCCGGCCGGCCGGCGACGCCCGCGCCCACGCCTCAGGCCAGGTTGTCCAGCAGCACCTCGGCGATGTCGCGCGCGCGCAACTGCTCGCCGCGGTCGGTCTCCTTGATGGCGTCGCCGAGCATCGTCAGGCAGAACGGGCAGGCCGTGCACACCTCGGACGCTCCCGTCGCCGCGGCCTCGGCAATGCGGTTGTGGTTGATGCGCGTGCCGAGGTGCTCCTCCATGAACATGCGGCCGCCGCCGGCGCCGCAGCAGAAGCCCTCCCGGCGGTTGCGCGGCATCTCGGCCACGGTCAGGCCGGGCACGGCGCCCAGGACGTCGCGCGGGGCTTCGTAGACCTCGTTGTGGCGGCCCAGGTAGCACGAGTCGTGGTAGGTGACCTTCAGGTCGGCGCCGGGCTTGAGCGTCAGCCGACCCTCGCGCACCAGGTCCGCCAGCAGCTCGCTGTGGTGGATGACCTCCACGCCCTCCAGCCCGAAGTCGGGGTACTCGTTGGCGATCGTGTTGAAGCAGTGCGGGCAGGCGGTCAGCACCTTGCGCACGTCGTAGCGCTTGAACGTCTCGATGTTCAGCGGGGCCTGCATCTGGAAGAGGTACTCGTGGCCGACACGGCGCGCCGGGTCGCCGCAGCAGCCCTCCTCGCGACCCAGGACGGCATAGTCCACCCCGGCCTTCCCCAGCAGCTGGACGAGGGCGCGCATGACGTCGACGTTCCGGCTGTCGAAGCTGCCGGCGCAGCCGACGAAGAGCAGGTACGCGGCCGAGCCCTTGTCGCGCATCCGCGGGACCGGCAGGTCGCCGATCCAGTCCTCGCGGGCGGCGCTGGGGGCATTCCAGGGATTGCTGTTGTTCTCCAGGCCGCGCAGCGCGTTCTGGAGCGCTGCGGGCACCTTCGCCTCCATCATCACCAGGTGGCGCCGCTGGTCGATGATGTTCGGAATGTGGTCGATCATCACCGGACAGCTGCTGACGCACCAGCCGCAGGTGGTGCAGGCCCAGATCGCCTCCTCGTCGTTCACCTCGCCGATCAGGGCCGGGCGTTCCTTGGCCGCGATGGCCGCCGCCGCCTCGGCCGACCGTCCCTGCGCCTTCAGCTTGCCCACGTTCACCAGGTGATCGGCCAGGTCCCAGGCCTGGTCCCGCTCGTTGGTGATGATCTCCCGCGGGTGCAGCGGCTTGCCGGTCAGGTCGGCCGGACACATGTCGTTGCAGCGGCCGCATTCGGTGCAGGTGTACATGTCCAGGATGCGCCGCCAGGAGAAGTCCTCCAGGCGCCCGACGCCGAAGGTCTCGCGGCCCTCGAACTCCAGCTTCTCCAGGGCGCCCGACGGCGTCAGCCGGCGCAGGTACACCGCCGGCAGTGCGGTCAGCACGTGGAAGTGCTTACCGAAGGGCAGGAAGTTCAGGAAGGCCAGCAGGAGCACGACGTGCGCCCAGTAGTGCACATGCAGCCAGGTGGCGGTGGCCACGGGCCGGCCCGGGTCGAACAGGCCCATGCTGGCGGTCGACAGCCAGGCCCAGCCCCGCTCCGGGTGCCCCGGCTCCAGCGTGAACAGGGCGGCATCGGCCAGGATGTCCGTCACCATCAGCGAGCCGATCCAGACCAGGATCAGCACACCCTCGGCATTCAGGTGCAGGCGGCGCGGGCGCGTCACCAGGCGGCGCCAGATACCCCAGACGATGGCGACGACGACCAGCGCGGCGAAGGTGTCCTTGACCGCGGCATAGACCAGCCCCAGATCGCCGCCCAGCAGCGGCAGGTGGAAGTCCGCGTCGAAGCCCCGCCCGATCAGCGTGCATGTGCGCGTGAAGATGACGATGAAACCGGCGAAAATGGCCACGTGCATCCACCCGGCGCCCTTTTCCAGGAGCAGCCGCTGCTGGCCGAAGCCGAGCACGAGCAGGGAACGCAGCCGTTCGCGGACATTCCCGAGCGGTTCGCCAGGGGCGCCGGCCCGCAACAGCCACCAGCGGTCGGCCATGGTCCCGGCGAACAGCGACAGCGCACAGAGCAGCAGCACGGACATGGCGATGGCGTTCACGGCACTCCTTTGGCGGCGACGCGCGCCGGCGCCGGCGGGGGCCCGGCGGGGCGGCTGGTCCGGCGATCCTCCCCGCAAGATAAATGCCGGGCGCGGGCTATGGAAAGCCGCGAATGCGGGTGGACCTGGGCGGTTTACAGTGACGGCCGCCGCGGTTAACCTGACGGCGGCACCGCCGCGCCTGCCGCGGCCATCGAACCACACCGGCAAGGGCGATGATCATGAACCCCGTTCCCGAACCCGTCAATCCCCCCGACGACGTGATCCGCGACGTCCTGGCCGGCATGAAGCGCGTGGCGGTGGTCGGGCTGTCCGCCCGGCCCGACCGCGCCAGCTACGGCATCACCCGTTTCCTGGTCGGGCGCGGCCTCGAGGTCGTCGGCGTCAATCCGGCGCTCGACCAGGACGTCCTCGGGCTGACCATCCATGCCGAGCTGACCGACGTCCCGGGCCCGGTGGATGTCGTCGATGTCTTCCGCCGCAGCGACGCCGTGCCGGCGATCGTGGACCAGGCGATCGCCATCGGTGCCCGCACGATCTGGCTCCAGGAAGGCGTCGTGCACGAAGATGCCGCGACGCGGGCGCGCGCCGCCGGATTGATCGTCATCCAGGACCGCTGCCTCTACAAGGAGTGGCTGCGGTTGATCAACGGGTGACCGGCGTGGCGAGCACCGACAGCATCGCGACCGGGCGTAATCTCGTGACCGGGACTCTCGGCTTCGTCGGGCTGCACCTGGCGCGCGCGCTCCTGGCGGACGGGGTGGCCGTGGCGGGGCTGGGGCGGCAACCCGGACGCGCGCCGTCCCCGCCCGTGGCCGGTGACTTCCGTCGCCGCGACGAGGCAGGCGCCGGATCGACGCGCTACGAAGGGCCCGCCGGCTCCTTCGCTTATCACGAAGCCTCGCTCGAAGACGGTTCCGCCGTGGCGGCTGTGGTCCGCGAGGTGCGCCCGTCCGTCATCTACCACCTGGCGGCCCAGAGTTCCGCCGCGACGTCGTTCGACGATCCCCGCGGCACCCTCGAGTCCAACCTGATCGGCACGCTCTCCCTGCTGGAAGCCGTGCGCAAGCTGCCTGCCGCCGACCGGCCCATCGTCGTCGTGGCCGGCTCGGCCGAGGAATACGGCCCGCAACCGCCCGGTTCGGCGCCGCTGACGGAGGAATGCCCGCCGCGTCCGGTCTCACCCTACGCCGTGAGCAAGGCGGCGCAGACGCTCCTGTGTCTGCAGTACCACCGGGCCTGGGACGTGCCGGTTGTCGTGGCGCGACCGTTCGCCCACACCGGGCCGGGCCAACAGCCGCGCTTCGCCTTCCCCGCGTTCGCGCGGCAGATCGCTGCGGCCGAGGCCGGGCGCGGCCCTGCCGAAGTGGTCACCGGCGACCTGAGCCCCGTCCGCGACTATCTCCACGTGCTCGACGTGGTGGCCGCCTATCGGGCGCTGGCCGGGCACGGGCAGCCCGGCGAGGTGTACAACATCTGTTCCGGAACAGCGTTGACGATGGCCGACGGACTGAGGATATTGGTGGCCGCCGCCCGCGTACCGGTCACCGTGCGTCGCGATCCGGCCCGGGACCGTCCGGCGGACGCCGCGCGATTGGTCGGTGACAACCGGAAGCTCCGCCTGCAGACGGGCTGGGGACCGGTCAGCGACGCGCGCATCGCCCTGCTCGACCTCCTGGACGAGGCCCGAAAGGAATTCGCATGATTCGCATCTGTATGGTGGGCACCGGCTACGTCGGCCTGGTCTCCGGCGCCTGCATGGCCGATTTCGGCAATGTCGTCACCTGCGTGGACATCAACCGCGAGCGCATTGAGAAGCTCGAACGCGGCGAGATCCCGTTTTACGAGCCGGGACTCGACCGTCTGGTGCTCAAGAGCGTGCGAGAGGGCAGACTGCTGTTCTCCACGAGCCTGGCCGACGGTATGCGCGACGCGGAAGTCGTCTTCATCGCCGTCCAAACCCCCATGTCCGAGAGCGGCGAGGCCGACCTGCAGTACGTGATGAAGGTCGGCGAGCAGATCGGCGAACTGCTCGACGACTACAAGGTCATCGTCACCAAGAGCACGGTACCGGTCGGCACCAGCCGGGCGCTGCGCCAGGTCATCGCCGCGCGGGTGCGGCCGGGCGCCTCCTTCGACATGGCCAGCAATCCGGAGTTCCTGCGCGAAGGATCGAGCATCGAGGACTTCATGCGCCCGGACCGCGTGGTCATCGGCACGGACACGCCCCGCGCCGAGGAACTGCTGCGCGAGATCTACCGCCCACTGTACCTGCTCGACACGCCGATGGTGCGGACCGGGATCGAAACCTCCGAGCTGATCAAGTACGCCGCCAACGCGTTCCTGGCCGTGAAGATCTCGTACATCAACGAGGTGGCGCGGCTGGCCGAGCGTGTCGGCGCCGATGTCTTCGACATCTCGAAGGCGCTGGGCCTGGACAAGCGTATCGGCTCGAAGTTCCTTCATCCGGGACTCGGCTTCGGCGGCAGCTGCCTGCCGAAGGACACCAACGCGCTGGTCCACATTGCCGGCGAAGCCGGAGAGGACATGACCATCGTCCGCGCGGCCATCGCGGTCAATGCCGCCATTCCCGCGCGCGCCGTGGCCAAGGCCGAAGCGCTGGCCGGCGACCTGCGTGGCCACACTGTGGCGATGCTCGGCCTGGCCTTCAAGCCGAACACGGACGACATCCGCCAGGCGGCCAGCCTCGAGCTGGTGAAGCTCTTGCAGGAGCGCGGCTGTCGGCTGCGCGTCCACGACCCGGCGGCGATGGACAATTTCAAGCTCTTCCATCCGGAACTGCACTACTGCGCGTCGCCCTGGGAAGCCTGCGAGGGCGCTGACGTCTGCATCCTCGTGACCGAGTGGAACGAGTACCGCCGCCTTGACCTCGACCGCCTCAAGACGACGATGGCCGGCGACGTGTTCCTGGACTGCCGGAACGTGTACGATCTGCCGCAGCTGCAGAAGCACGGCTTCCGGTACGATTGCTTCGGGCGGGCAAACCACCGCTCGCCGGTCGCCTGATCGGCGGCCGGGAGGTCATTCCAACGGGCCCTTGCGGGCAGACAAGACGGGTAACATGAACGCTCCGCTTCGTCGCGTCGGACGCTATGACCTTGTCACGCCCATGCTGCCGTGCAAGGACGAGATCCTCGCCAAGTTCGAGAGACTCCTGGTCTCCGGCCGGTACATCCTGGCCGACGAGGTCCGTCTGCTCGAGGAGGAACTGGCCGCCGCTTGCGGCGTGGCCGACTGCGTCGGCGTCGCCTCGGGGTCCTCGGCCCTGTTCGTGGCGCTGGCCATGGCGGGCGTGCGCCCCGGCGACGAGGTCATCACGACACCGTACACGTTCGACGCGACGATGGAGGCGATCATCCTCCTGGACGCCGTGCCGGTGTTCGTCGACATCCGGCCCGGCGACCTCAACCTCGACCCTGACAAGGTGGAAGCCGCCGTCACGCCGCGCACGCGGGCGATCATGCCGGTGCCGATCTTCGGGGCTCCCTGCGACATGGACGCCATCAACGCGATCGCCGACCGGCATGGCCTGGAGGTGGTCATGGACAACGCGCAGGCCTTTGGCACGCTGTACAAGGGTCGGCCGATCTCGGCCTGCGGACGCATGGCCACCCTGAGCTTCTACCCGACGAAGAACCTGCCCGGAATCGGCGACGGCGGCGCTGTCTGTTGTCGCGACAAGCAGGACGCGGAACGGATCCGCCGCATCCGCGGGCACCAACCGGTGCGGGCCAACAACCACCTCTACACCGGCTGGAACAGCCGACTGGATGAGGTGCAGGCGATGGTGATCCGCGTGCGCCTGGCGCGATTCGCCGAAGAACAGGCCGACCGTGATCGCGTGGCTGCCATCTACGACAGCTATGTTCCGGCAGACTCCCGCCTCCGCCTGGACGGCGGCGGGCAAGGCATGCGCATGACCTACCACCAGTACTGGGTGCGGTCGCGCGACCGCGAAGGACTGCGCCGCGCGCTCGACGCGGCCGGCGTCGACGTCGGCGTCTACTACGATCCGCCCCTGCACCGACACGAACTGGCTGTCTACTGCCGGGCGGCGGCCGACCTGCCCGAGGCCGAGCGTGCCGGTCGCGAGGTCCTCACGCTGCCCATCCACGCCGCACTGCCGTTCGAGGACGCGCACCGGATCGGCAGCGTCGTGCGCGACTTCCTGGCGCCGGGCGGGAACTCCGGTGCGTGACCCGGCGCCAGGGCGCGCCGGGTCGCTGGCGTTCGCGTCGCTGGCCTCGCCACTGTCGCGTTGCCAGGCCCAGTCGGTGATCGACCGCCTGCAGCAACGCGCGCGTAGCCTGACCTGCCAGCTCGATCTGCTCAACTCGCCGCAATCCGAGGCGCAGCGCGCCCGCGAGGCGTTCGTCGCCGCCAGTCGCGTGGAGGTGGAGTTCCTGCTCGAGACGCTGGCCGCCGGCCGCGCGCGCTGCCTGGTGCTGGAGGCGGCGGACATGTTCGCTGCGGACCTCGGCGACGCTGTGATCGCCTGCGTGCCGGATCGCGGGGCTCCGTTCGACGCCTTCCTGAACCGCGGCGGCCACATCATGGACGAGATGGAACCGCGCAGCAGCATCGGTGTCATGTCGCAGCGCGTCCGTGCGCAGCTACGGCACCTGTGGCCCGACCTGCGCTTCGAGATCCTGCGCGGCGGCGTGGACCGCGCGATGGAGATCCACCTTCGTCGGAGCGAGATCGACGGTCTGGTACTGCCGGCCTCGGTCACCGAGCAACTGGGGATCCAGGGAATCGTCGCCGAGATCTTCGCCCCCGAGTTTGTGTTGCCGGGACCCGGCCAGGGCACGCTGGTGGTGGTCGCGCGCGCGGGCGATGACGAGGTGCGCGAGCTGCTGGCGCCGCTGCACTCGGAAGACTCGGCTCGCGAGCTGGCGGCCGAATCCGCCTTCCACGCGCGGATGCTCCCGGACCAGGACCTGCCGGTGGGAGCGCTGGCGCGGGTCGACGGACCCACTGTGGAGATCGTCGGCTGCACGGGGACGGGCCGGCGCCATGTCACGGCCACAGGCGCGGCGACCGATGCCGCCACCGTCGGCGGCGAGCTGGCCCTCAGGCTGCTGAGCCACCGAGATTCGCTGGCCGATCTCCTGGAGGGGGACTTCCCGGACGGGCTGCCCGACGAGCCGGACGAAGACGCCGAGTTGCTCGGGAACCTGGGCGACGGTGAACAGGAGCCTCAGGCCACCGGCGTCGAAGGGTTCGACGATCTCGACGACCTCGGCGGCTACGAGGACCTAGGGGGCTACGAGGACCTGGCCGGCGACCCGGACGATGATCCAGACGACCCCGATGATGATGACGGCGATGACGACGATCCCGGGATACTCGACGACGAGGGGCGCGGCGGGCGCCGCCGCTAGCGGGGCCCTCTCGCCAAAGCCCGGGCAATGCCCGCCGCTGCGAACGGGTCGCGCATCTGGGCCGTGCCGACCTGGACGGCCACGGCTCCCAGCGCGAAGAACTTCAGCGCGTCAGCCGCCGTCGCGACGCCGCCGACACCGACGACCGGCACGGCGGCGCCCCGCACGACCTGGTCGACCTTCGCCAGCGCGATCGGCAGGATCGCGGCGCCCGAATAGCCGCCGAACCGGCGCGGTAGGAATGGTCGCCCCGTGCGCAGATCCACATCCAGCCCCACCACGGTGTTGATGGCACTGACCGCGTCGGCGCCCTCTTCGCGGGCCGCGACCGCCAGCTGCGCGATGTCGGCGACGTTCGGGGTCAGCTTCGCCAGCAGCGCGCGATCCGGCAGCGCCGCGCGCGCCGACGCCACACAGCGCGCAACCGTGGCCGCGGAGCTCCCGAAGTCGTGCCCGCCCTCGGCCACGTTCGGGCAGCTGAGATTCAGTTCGACGCCGTGCCAATGGGCGTAGCCACGCGCCTGCTCGTGCAGGCGGGCCACCATGGGGCCGAAGGCCTCGGGCGTGGTGGCCGCCAGGCTGACGATGTTCGGTACCCCGCGCACCTCGAGCGCGGGCAACACGTCGGCCAGGAAGGCGTCGAAGCCCACATTCTCCAGGCCGATGCTGTTGAGGGCTCCGCACGCCGTCTCCACCAGCCGCGGCATCGGGTTGCCGGCACGAGGCGCGGGCGTCACGGTCTTGGTGACGACGGCACCGATGCCCGCGTAGGGGCCTTCACCTCCGGGCGAACGGAAGTCGTGCGCGTGCAGGCCGTAGCCGAAGCAGCCGGAAGCCGTCCAGATGCGACCGGGCAGCCGGCGCGGCCCCAGCGTGAAAGGCTCGGTGACGTCCAACTGCCACCAGTCCGGGAGCATCAGTGCGTGTCCTCCCCCCGACCGCCGTCTTCTTCCCCGAGCCAGGGCAGGTCCGCAGCTGCGAAGACCGGACCCTCCTGGCAGCAGGTCGCATTGCGCACCGAGCCGCCGCGGACGACCGGCACCACGCATCCCTTGCACACGCCGTAGCCACAGCCCATGTGCTCTTCCAACGACAAGTAGCAGCCCCAGCCGCGTTCCTGGGCCAGGCGCGCCGCCGCGCGCAGGAGCGGCAGCGGGCCGCAGGCCAGGATGTCGGCCCTGCCAGGGCCCGGCAGTCCGGGCAGTGTGCGGGCCAGCCCGGTCACCACGCCGGTGAACGCGACGCGGCCAGGCGGCAATCCGTTCGGCCGGTCCACCGAGACGTGCCAGCGCGGTCCCAGCAGTTCCCACGGCACTTCGGCGCCGTCGCGGGCGCCGAAGCAGGCGATGTCGTCCTTTCGTCCCCAGCGCTCGCACCAGGCCAGCACCGGTGGCAATCCCACGCCGCCACCCAATAGTACCGCTGACCGCTCCGCCGTGGGTGCCGGGAACGGAGTCCCGAGCGGGCCCAGGACCTGGAGCGAAGCACCGGCTGGTAGCTCCGCCAGCGCGGCCGTGCCACGGCCGACGACCCGGTACAACAACGAGAGAGTCTGATCGGCGGCCGCGAGCACAGAAAACGGCCGGCTGAAGGTCCAGCCGCCCGGTCCGGGCTCGTTGACCATCGCGAACTGCCCAGGCCGGAAATCGAACGGCAGGCCCAGGTCGATGTCGAGGCGCAGGAACGCCGACGAGACGTATCGGTTGGCGGTCACGCGACCGACGGCGGACACCGGGCTGATCGGCGTACCGATCACGGCCGCGAACCGGTTCCCGGCGAGCGAAGGCGGTCCCAGTTGGGGTCGCGTTCGCGGGCCGGCTTCTTGGGCTCTTCTTTCTCCTCGGGTTTGGCGGGCTCAGGGCTGCCTTGCGGTTCGCCGGTCCCCGGGGCAGGTCCTGAAGGCGCGGGTTGGACGCGCGGCTCCGGATCGGTCCCGCTGCCCGATCCATCCGGCGCGGTGCCCTCGGCCGCCGCTCCACCTTCGGCTCCCGGCCCGGGCGGCGCCACCCCCTGGTCCGGGCCCGGTTCCACGCCGGGCGAACCCGAGCGGGCCGCGGCGCGCGCGGCCTCCGACTCCGGGTGCTGCCCACCGATCGGTATGACTACTTCCGGCGGCGGGAACACGAGCGGATCCCGTCGCGCCATGTAGATCATGCGCCGACGTGCGGCGGAACGACCGAATGGACGTCCGGCTTCGCCCGCGTCCGCGGACGTGGTCGTCTCTTCCTCGAGCTTGCTGCGCTCGTCATCGCTCAACGCCGCGTAGTTGAGTTCCTGGACTTCGGCGCGTTCGACCAGCAGGAAGTCCAGCAGCGTGCCGCCGTCGGGCGCGCCAACCTCCCGCGCCTGCGCCGAGCCGGGGAAGCGGGCCGTCAGTTCGTCCGCGATCGCCTGCGCCGAATCGGGGTTGTCCAGGCGCCTGGAATGGGCCAGCCACAGGCCATAGAGCGCACGGGCCGCCACAAGGGAATCGGCGGCCGAATCGGCGGCAGCTTCGCCGTAGAGGTCGGCCGCCCGGGCGGGCCGATCGAAGCCGAACAGCATCGCGTTGGCCTGGAGCAGCTTGAGCCTGGGCACGCGATCGGCCTTGGCCGCGGCCAGGTCTGTCTCAGCCGCTAGGTACTCCTTGAGCTGGTCGTTCAGGCTTCGCGTGCGATCCGGATCCTCCAGCTTGTCCTTCTGGCCAAGCGCGATCTTGAACTGCTCGTGCGCCTCGGCGTAATCCTGGCGGGTCAGTAGACGGTAGCCCAGGAGATCGGCCACGCGCGCCTTCACGACCGGCGTCAACCACTCGACGGGCATGGACTCCAGCAGCGTGGCCGCGTCATCCACCTTGCCGCGCGCGGCCAGGAGTTCACCGCGGGCGAGCGCCAATTCCCCCTCAGCCTTGTGGAAGGCGGCAGCCTGGTCCAGGCCACCCAACAGATCGTCGGCGGCCTCGGGATCGCCCGCGCGCACAAGCGCACGCCCGCGCAATAGTTCCCCGCGGAACGCGAGTTCGCCGGGCGGGACACGCTCGAGCATGTCGCCGAGCACGGTGTCGGCCTCGGCATAGCGCTCGAGTTCCCAGAGGCACTCCGCGAGCTTGAGCGCCACCCGGTCCCGCTCGCCTGCCCTGTCGCCAAGGGCGAGATACCGGGAGTAGGCCCCACGGGCGGCTTCCCAGTCTTCGAGCGCAAAGGAATTGTCACCGGAGACGCGGTCGACCTCGGACTGGAAACGCGAATCCGGGAACGCGCGGGCCAACTGACCCAGGTAGTCCTGGCTGCGGTCGAGCGCACCGATCAGCAGGTGGTTGAGTGCCTGGAGATACAACGATTCCTCGAGGTACTCCGTGGCCGGGAAGTTCTGGAACAGGAGGTCGAACTGGCGGATCGACATCCGGTACGATTCGAGACGGTAATAGGCCTTCGCGCGCAGGAAGAGCGCATCGTCCGACAGCGAATGGCCCGGATACTCGTCCAGGAGCTTCTGCGCCTTGGCGATGGCGGTCTCGTAATCGGTCTTCTGGGTGCCGTTGGGCTTGGGCGGGTCCTGATTGCGGCGCACCGCGTCCTCGCGCACCCGCTCCGCGCTGTCGAACGCCTTCTTGGCGTTGAAATAGGTGTTGTACTTCGCGCAACCGGCCGGTGCCAGCGCCGCCAGGACCAACGTCAACGCCAGTAGCGCCGCACCACTGCGGGAGCCGAACGTCCCCTGGGCGGGACGCGCGGATGCTTCCGGGGGACACTCCACCGGCGCAGCACAGGGTCGGGATTCGAACCGGTGGCCCGGTCTGCATCGTCGACTGCTCACGCAAACCCCTGGTTTGTGACAACTTGCGGCACGATCGGCCCGGTCGGTGATCCCGCGGAAGGGCCACCCGGACGTCGCGTGCCCGCGGCCCCGCGGCCGCCGGCACCGCAGGGACACAATGAAGCAATTCGCGAACCAGCCGGCCGGCACCCGCTGACCGATCAGTTCCCGCCCGGCGCCGCGGCCCCCCGCCACGTCAGCCGCCCGCGCAGGAAGGTCGCCGCCACCTGCCCGGTCAGCGTCTCTCCCAGCCACGGGGAATTGGCGCTCCGTGACGCGAACGCGCCCGCCTGTACGGTCCAGCGACGCTCGGGATCGATCAGGACGAAGTCCGCCTCCGCGCCCTCCTCGAGCCGGCCCACCGGGAGGTTCAGCGCCCGCGCCGGACGCTCGCTCAGGCACGCGATCAACTGCCCCAGGTCCAGCAGGCCCGGATTCACCAGATAGGTGATCCCCACCGCCAGAGCCGTCTCCAGGCCGATGACACCGAACGGCGCCTGGTCGAACTGGTATTCCTTCTCGGTCGCCGTGTGCGGCTCGTGATGGGTCGCAATGGCGTCGATGGTGCCGTCGGCCAGTCCCTCGGCGATAGCGTTCAGGTCATCCGCCTCGCGCAGCGGCGGATTCGTCTTGGTCAGCGGCGAGTAGTCGCGGCACCGCGCGTGGTCGAGGCTGAAGTGGTGCGGTGTCGCGGCCGCCGTCACGCGGATGCCCTCACTCTTGGCGCGACGGATCAGCGCGACGGCGCCCTTCGTCGAGACGTGTGCCACGTGCAGATGGCCCTTCGCCGCGCGCGCCAGCTCGAGATCACGGAACAGCGCCGCGTCCTCTGCCGCGCGCGGGATCCCGGCCAGCCCCAGGCGCGTGGCCCAGTAACCGCCGTGCATGACGCCGCGCCCCGAGATCGTGCGGTCCTCGGGGTATGTGATGATCGGCACACCCAGCATCGCCGCATACTTCAGCGCGTTGCCCATCAGGTTGCCGTTGGCCACCGGCTCGGAGCCGTCGGTGAATCCAACCGCACCGGCGGCGACCATGTCGCCGAACTCGGTCATCGCCTCACCGCGTCGGCCGGGGCTCACCGCACCGGTCGGAAAGAGCCGGCACAGCCCGGCGTCGCGGCCGCGGTCGATGAGGTAGCGTACCATGCCCGAGTTGTCGATCGCCGGATCCGTGTCCGGCATCGTCACGACGGCGGTGAAACCGCCGGCCGCCGCCGCACGGCTGCCGGTGACGACGGTCTCCTTCTCCTCGAAGCCTGGTTCGCGGAAGTGCACGGCCAGATCCACCAGGCCCGGCGCACAGACCAGGCCGTCTGCATCCAGGGCGGGAATGCCCTCCGGGGAGGACGACCCTACGCCGATGGCTTCCACGCGCCCCTTCCTGACGTGCACGAAACCGCGCCGCCGGCCGATGGCACCCTCGCGGCACAGGCGCGCGTTCATCACCACGAACTCCGCTGGGATCCGCTCCCAACTCCACTCCATGTCGGACCTCGCTGCGCGCCGCCCCTTTGGGCTGCGCGCCGTCGGCTAGGCCGCGGCCGGGGCCAGGGCCCCCGGGTCGCCGCCGGACAGCAGGTAGATCAGGGCCATGCGCACGGCGACGCCGTTGGCCACCTGGTCGAGGATCACCTGGCGCGGGCCGTCGGCTACCTCGCTGGCGATCTCGACGTCACGGTTCATCGGGCCCGGGTGCATGATGAACGCCTCGGGCTTCAGCTTCTGCACGACCTCGGCGCTGATGCCGTACATGCGGTGGTATTCCCGGTTGCTCGGGAACGAGCGGCTGGCGTGCCGTTCGAGCTGGATGCGCAGCACGTTCAGCGCGTCGGCATCCTTTACCGCGCGCAGCAGATCGTACTCCACCTTGACACCCAGTCGGTCGAGACCCGTCGGCACCATCGTCGGCGGCCCGCACACCGTCACTTCGGCGCCCAGCTTGGTCAGGCCCCAGATGTTCGAGCGCGCGACGCGACTGTGCGAGATGTCGCCGATGATGGTCACCTTGCGGCCGCGCAGGTCGCCCAGGCGCTGGCGCATGGTCATGATATCGAGCAGGCCCTGCGTCGGGTGCTCGTGGGCACCGTCGCCGGCGTTGATCACCGAGCAGGCCAGCACGTTGGCCAGGTAGCGCGCCGCGCCGGAGGAACTGTGGCGGATCACCAGCATGTCGATCTTCATCGCGGCCAGGTTCTCGGCGGTGTCGCGCAACGTCTCGCCCTTGGACAGGCTGCTGGTGGCGGTGCTGAAGTTGACGATGTCCGCGGACAGGCGTTTCTCGGCCAGTTCGAAGCTGATGCGGGTGCGCGTGCTGGGCTCGTGGAAGAAGTTGACGACGGTGCGCCCGCGCATGATCGGCACGCTGCGGACGGGACGGTCGAAGACGGCGCGGAAGCGCGAGGCGATGTCGATCACGCCGAGGATCTCCTCGGCCGCCAGATCCTCCAGGCCCAGAACGTCCTTGCTGCGCAGGATCATGCCTCGCCGACCTCCCCGACCACGACTTCCAGCTTCTCGTCGAACTCCTTGACCCGGACCTTGATGATCTCCCGCTGGGACGTCGGGACGTTCTTGCCGACGAAGTCCGGACGGATCGGCAGCTCGCGATGGCCACGGTCCACCAGCACGGCCAAGCGGATGGCCTGCGGCCGGCCCCAGTCCATGATGACGTCCAGCGCCGCCCGCACGGTGCGTCCGGTGTAGAGCACATCGTCGACCAGGATGATGATCTTGTCGTTCACGTCGAACGGCATCTCGGTGGAGGACACCTTCGGCGACGGCCCGAGGCGGCTGAGGTCGTCCCGGTAGAAGGTGATGTCGAGCGCGCCCTGAGGGACCTCGATGCCTTCGACCTGGCGGATCGCATCGGCAAGCATGCGGGCCAGCGAGACGCCGCGCCGCTGCACCCCCAGCAGCACCAGGTTGTCGATGCCCTTGTTCGCCTCGATGATCTCGTGCGCCATCCGCTTGAGCGCCCGGTTCATCTCCTTGGCGTTCATGATGACGGCTTTTTCGGTGAAGTTCATGGCTGCTCCCACGGCTGCGGGCAAGATCCCCTTCCGGCCGGGGCGGGACCCGGGCGGCGGGCATGAAAAAAGCGGGGCCCGGCGGCCACGCAGCCCGGGCGGTGGCGCCCGGCGGATCGATCTGGTGTCAGCGCTGGTGGTTCCCGGCGTGGACCGCGCGCAATGTAGCAGCCGGCCGCAAGGGGCGGCAAGGGCTTTCTCCGGCCATCGGGCCGCCGGCACAGGCGACGCCCGACACGGGAGCCGGGGTCGAGGCGGCGCGGTCCCGGGCCGCCGATCAGGCCCCAAGCGGCAGGCCGAGGCCATCTGGCCCCAGTTCCCGCACCTGGCACCCCAGTGCGGCGAGGAAGCGGCGGTCGTGGGAAGCCACAATGACCGCAGCGGACGGCGGAACCTCCGCCAACAGGCGGAAGGCCAGCCGCCGGCCTTCGCCGTCCAGACCGACCGTCGGCTCGTCCACCAGCAGCAGCGACCGGCCCGAGCGCAGGGCCAGGGCCAGGGCCAGCCGACGGCGCTGGCCGCTGCTCAGATCGCGCGGATGCCGGTCGGCGGCCCCCGCGGGCAGGCCCAATCCGGCCAGGAACTCGGCTGCCCCCAGGCCGGCCAGCGCGGGATCGACGTCGATCTCCGCCTTGACCGTGGTGCGGCTGAACAGGTACTCGGGGAACTGCGGGCTGAGCATTGCCAGGCCGTGGCGCGTGTCGAGGTCGCCGCGCCGGTAGAGTCGCCGCACGCCAAGGACGACCTCGCCGCGGTCCGGCCGGCGCGCGCCGGCGCAGGTGGCCAGCAGGGTGCTCTTGCCGCAGCCGTTGGGACCGCAGAGGCCGAGGCGGGCGCCGGCCTGCAGTTCCAGGTCGACGCCGGTGAAGCCGCCGCCGGCGCCGAATCGGCAGGCGACGCCGCGCAGCGAGAGCACCACGCCGCCCGCGCCGTCGCGCGGCGCCATCGGCTCCATTTCGCCGTTCCCCTCGCCGAAGACACCGGCAGCCGCCGCCGTGCCCAGCATCGCGGCCGTAGGTCCTTGCGCGTGCACCCTGCGTTCATCCAGCATCAGCAACTGGTCGGCACGCACCGCCTCGCGCCGGTCGCAGGTGGCCGTCACGACGCAGCCACCGGTCCGGTGCCGCCATTCGTCCAGCCGGTCCAACACCCACGCGGCCTGCCGGTCGTCCTGCAGGGACGTGGGCTCGTCGCACAGGAGCACGCGTGGCGCCGTGCCCAGCGCGACAGCGAGCGCCAGTCTCTGCTTCTGACCCGCCGACAGCAGGCGCGGGTCGACGTCCATCACGCCTTCGAGCCCGAAGCCCTCGGGGGCCGGGACGGGACCGCCGCGCCCGAGCGCCAGTTCGGCCGCCACGGTGGCTGCCACGAATTGGTCATCGGGATCCTGGGGCAGCAGCGCGCTCGGCACCGTCAGCGGCGAGTCCGGCCCAGCCAGGTACGACAGCAGTGACGACTTCCCTGAGCCGTTGGGACCGGCGATCGCCAGCCACTGCCCCGCCCGCAGGAACAGATCCAGGCCCTGCAGGAGCGGCGTCGAATCCGGGCCGCGACGCCGTGCCAGCGTCCAGCCGCGGAGTTCGAGCAGGAGGCCCGGATCAGCCGGCATCGCCGGCCACCACCCGCGGATCGTCCAGGCCGGCCGCCTGGTCCAGCAGGGCGATGAGCGCCGCGCTGCCGTCGGCGTCGAAGAGCAGTTTGCGAAAGGCCGCCGCTCCCGGGTAGCCCCGGAAGCAACGCGTGATGTGCGAGCGCACAACCAGGCAGCCATGGCCCTCGCCGCGGGCAGCGACTTCGCCACGGACGTGGTCGGCGGTCACGGCGCACATCTCGGCGAAGGTCACCGTACGGGCCGGTCGTCCCTCGTCGACCGCCTTCATCTGCTCGAAGATCCAGGGATTGCCCATGGCCCCGCGTCCGATCATGACCCCGTGGCAGCGCGTGTGCCCGACCAGGCGACGGTAGCTCTCGCCGTCGACGACGTCTCCGTTGCCGATGACCGGGACGTCCAGACTCTCGACCAGATGCGCGATGCGGTCCCAGTCGGCCCGACCGGTGAACTTCTGCGCGCGCGTCCGCCCGTGCATCGTCACCCAGGCGCAGCCGAGCTCCTGCAGCAGCAGCCCGACCTCGACGTAGTTGACCTTGTCCTCGTCCCAGCCGGTGCGGATCTTGGCAGTGACCGGCACCTCGCTGCCCTCGATCACGGCCCGGACGATGCGCTCGAGCAGCGGAACATCCGCCAGCAGGGCGCTGCCGCCGCACTTGCGCACGACCTTCTTGACGGGACAGCCGAAGTTGATGTCCAGCACGTCCAACCGGCGACCCGACAGCAGGCGCGCCGCCTGCCGCATGTGTTCGGGGTCCGCGCCGAAGATCTGGACACCGACCAGGCCCGCCTCGCCGTCGGTGTCGACCAGCTTCCAGGTGTTCTCCCCGCCGTAGGTCAGGCCGCTGGCCGAAGCGAATTCGCAGAAGCCCATGTCCGCGCCGTACCGGCGGCAGATCGTGCGGAACGCGCGGTCGGTAACCCCGGCCATCGGCGACAGCAGCCGGCGCACACCGCCCAGCCAGGGCAGGCGCGGGTCCAGTCGGGTCTCCTTGCGGGGCAAGGCGGGCGGCATCGGGACCTCGGTTCGGAGATCAGCTTCGGGAACGCGGTGGCAGGCTGCCGGTGACCGCTCGGGAGCCAAGCTAACCCGCAGCCCCGGGTGCGGCAACGACGGGCGGGGCCAGGCCGGTTTCGCCGTTGGCTGCCCGGGCCACCGGCCCTATGATGAGCCGCACCGCCCACGAAAGGCCGCCGATGGTCCAGATCTGCTTCGTCAACTCCCTGCGCAGCTGGGGCGGGGCCGAAGTCTGGATGCTCGAGACGGCGATCGCCCTCGGCGAGCGGGGCGTCCGGACCGGGATCATTGCCCAGCCCGGCAGCGAGTTGCTGGCCCGTTCGCGAGCGGCCGGTGTGCCCACGGCCGCGATCCCGATCCGCTTCGACGCGGCGCCGTGGACCCTGGCCCTGCTGTTCGGCCGCCTGCGTCGTTGGCACCCGCGCGCGGTGATCGCGAACCTCACCAAGGACCTCAAGGCTGCAGCCCCGGCCGCTTGCCTGGCGGGCGTGCCCTGCCGCCTGGCCACCCGCGAGAGCGACTTCCCGCTGAAGGCGAAGGCCTACTACCGCTGGTACTTCACGCGCGCGGCGACCGGCCTGCTGGCGAATTCGGAAGCCACGCGTCGCACGGTGCTCGCCAGTGCGCCCTGGCTCGACCCGGCCCGCGTGCACCTGCTGTACAAGGGAGTCGACCTGGTGCGGTTCCAGCCCCGCGCCGCGGCCCCGGCCAACGGCACGGTGGGGTTTGCCGGACAGCTGATCGAGCGCAAGGGCCTGGCCACGCTGATGGCGGCGTGGACGCTGCTGGAATCGCAGGCGGAGCAGGAAGTCGCGCGCCGGCTGCTGGTTGCCGGCCAGGGACCGCTGCGGGCCCACCTGGAGACCTGGCGGCGCGGCCTGCGGCGGCCGCAGGCGGTGGAACTGCTGGGCCATGTCGAGGAACTGGCGCCGTTCTACCAGGCGCTCGACGTGCTGGCCATGCCGTCGCTGAGCGAGGGCTTCGGCCTGGTCGCGGCCGAGGCCGGCGCCTGCGGTGTGCCGGTGGTGGCATCACGGACGAGTTCGCTGCCGGAGATCGTCGAGGACGGCGTCACCGGCCTGCTCGTCCCGCCGCTCGACGCGCCCGCGCTGGCAGCGGCGCTGCGGCGGCTGCTCGCTGACGCCACCCTGGCCGCGGGACTGGGAAGCGCAGCGCGGGTGCACGTGGCGGCGCGGTTCGATCGCGAGGATTCGCTCTCGCGCCTGCAGGCCCTGTGCGGGGCGGAACCGGGGGCGCTCTAGCGCGAGCCGGCGGCAGCCGGCCACGGACGTCCCAGGCCGGTGAGGTCCGCGTGGCGGGGGACCACGACCACCCCCGAGGGCGACACGGTGAAGTGCGCCGCATCCCAGACCGGATCGCAACCCAGGCGCATGCCGTCGGGGACCACGACGCCCTTGTCGACGATGCAGCGCCGCACCTCGGCGTGGCGCCCGATGCGCACCCCGTCCATCAGGATGCTCTCGGTGACGCTCGCATAGGAACTCAGCCGGCAGCTGTGGCCGACCACCGAGCGCGCGATGCGCCCGCCGGAGATCAGCGATCCGCTGCCGATGATGCTGTCCTCCACGATGCCCGGCAGCGGGCCGCCGTCGGCCACGCCATGCACCGTCTTGCTGGGCGGCAGCGGCGGCTGCCAGGCGCGGAAATGCCAGTCCGGGTCGTAGAGGTCGAACTGCGGCTTGCGCCGCGTCAGTTCCATGTTCGCCTCGTAGTAGCTGTCGAGCGTGCCGATGTCGCGCCAGTACCAGGCCTGCCCGGAGTCGGGATCCCGGAACGGGAACGCGTACACTTCCCCGCGCGCGACCATCGCCGGGATGATGTTCCGCCCGAAGTCGTGGCGCGAGTCGGGGGACTTGACGTCGTGGCAGAGCTCGCGTACGAGGCTCTCGGTGTCGAACACGTAGACGCCCATGTTGACCAGGCAATGGTCCGGATCGCCGGGAATCGTCTTGGGGTCGGCGGGCTTCTCCTGGAAGCCGATGACCTTCCAGTCGGCGTCGACCTCGAGGATGCCGAACTGGTCGGCGCCTTCCTTCGGTACGACGGCGGCGCAGAGGCTCAGCCGCGCGCCCCGCTCCTCGTGGAATTCGAGCAGCTTCGCGTAGTTCATGCGGTAGACGTGGTCACCCGAGAGGATCAGCACGCGCCGGGGCCGGCGCTCCTCCAGGAGGTAGATGTTCTGGTACACGGCGTCGGCCGTGCCCTGGTACCACTTCTGCCCCACGCGGTGCTGCGGCGGGATCCGGTAGAGGAACTCGTCCGCCTCGTAGCTGAAGATGTTCCAGCCGCGCTGCAGGTGCTGGTCCAGCGAGAACGACTTGTACTGCGTCAGCACGTAGATCTGACGCAGCCCGCTGTTGACGCAGTTGGAGAGCGTGAAGTCGATGATGCGGTAGGCGCCACCGAACGGCACCGAAGGCTTCGAGCGGTCCCGGGTGAGCGGATACAGGCGCTCACCCTGCCCGCCGGCCAGCACGAGGCTCAGCGTGCCGCGAACCAGTTCGCGATTGCTCAACGCGACCACTTTCCGGCGGCGGGCCCCCGCCCGCGGCCATCACGCTGTCAGCTGCGGGCCGCCAGCCGTCCGTCCAGGATGTTCTTCACCGTCTCCAGCAATTCCGTCACGTCGGACGACTTCGTGACGTAGGCGTCGGCGGCCCACGTCAGGTAGTTGTCGCGATAGCTGGAGAACGCGGTGTTGAGCACGACCGGGATGCTGTTGTTGCGCTCAAGGATGCGCTGCAGGGCTTCGATCCCGTCCATGCCCGCCATGCGGATGTCCAGGACGACCAGATCGGGGCGCATCGTGTCGACGAACTCGAGTCCCTGGGCGGCATTGCTCGCGGTCATCGTCTCGTAGCCCGCGCGCCGCAGTTCGGTCTCGTAGAGCAGCCTCAGATGAGGCTCGTCATCGACTATCAGGACCTTGGCCATGTTCGCCCTCCCTTGCGAATCCGGAGGCGCAGTACATCCTGTCGCGCGCCTCATCCGCATTTTACCGCCGGTCACCGGAGCTCGCCAGTGAAATCGCCGATTCCGCCATCACCTACCCCGCGTCCCGGGGCAGAGGCAGAATGAACCAGAAGGTCGCCCCGCCGTCCGGCCGGTTGGCCGCCCCGGTGACCCCGCCGTGCGCCTTGATGATCTGCGCGCAGATGGTCAATCCCAGGCCCGATCCGGTGGGCTTGGTCGAGAAGAACGGCGAGAACAACCGCTTGCCGTCGGCTTCTGCAAACCCCGGGCCGGAATCGAGCACCTCGACCTTGAGTCCGCCGTCGACCGGGGTCGAGCGCACGGTGACCTGCCCGCCGAAGGCCTGCGCCTGCATCGCGTTCATCAGGAAGTTCTGCAGCACCTGCTGGATCTCGCCGGGATGGCATTCCAGGGCCGCCTCGCCGCACCCGGCCTCGACATCCAGCCTGATCGCGGACCCTTCCAGTTCGGCTCGGAATCGCTCGGCGGTCTCGACCACCAGCGCGTCCAGCACGGTCTCCTGGCGCAGCATCTTGCGCGGCCGGATGAAATCCAGCAGGTCGTGGATGATTTCCTCCATCCGCGCCACCTCGTCGGCGATGATCGAGGCGAACCGGTGATTCGGGTCCGATTCATCCAGGTTCCTCGTCAACGTCCGCGCAAATCCGCCGATCGCCACCAGCGGGTTCCGCAGTTCGTGGGCCACGATGGCCGAGGTCTCGCCCATGACGCTCAGGCGCTCCATCCGCAGGAGCGTCTGCTGGTCCTCCTTCTGCTGGTGGTGCGCCCGGCGCAGGTCGACCAGCCTCTTCTCCAGTTCACGGTAGAGCCGGCTGTTCTCGATGGCCGCGGCGCTCTGGTTGGCGAACATCTGCAGGAACTCCAGGTCCAGGTCGCCGATCTCCTGCCCGCTGATGGCGTTGTCGGCCACGATGACTCCCACCGGCCCGCTGCGGATGGTCAGCGGCGCCACAGCGAACGGCCCGCCACCCAGCCAACCGCGTAGTTCGTCGACGCCGGGCCACTGCAGGTCCGAGGTCACGCGCGCGACCCGCCGCTCGTGCATCGCGCGCACCAGCAGGTGCTCATCGTGTTCCAGGGGAACCGTCATCCGGCGGACGATCGCATTGACCGCGGCGTTCGTGTTCTTGATGGACTGGTCATAGCTGGTCATCATCTCGAACAGATCCGCCGGCCGGTCGGCCAGGTCGTGCCAGATGCGGGCAGCCTCTTCGGCGTTGCTCGGCCCGATCGCCACTTCGCCCCTGAGGCGGGTGCCCGACTCGTCGACGAGCAGCAGGAAGGCCCGGTTGAACCGGAGCCCCTGGCCGGCGGTCACGCAGATGAGGATCGCCTGCAGGATCTGGTCGAGCGTCAGGTGCGCGCCGTAGAGCGCCTCGGAGACCTGGTTCAACAGGGGCAGCTTGGCCAGGCGGGCTGCCCGCACCTGGTCCTCGTGCTGCCGCACGCGCGCGTCCTGGACATGGAAGTAGCAGTGGCGGCGCGCGTCCGGTCCGTCGGCCTCGCCCTCGCCGCCCGGCATCAGCGGCTCGGCCTGGAAGCTCGAACAGGTCACCTCGACCGGGACCAGGTCGCCGTGGACGTTGCGCAGGTGCAACTGCCTCTGCAGTCCGCCCTGGCAGCCGCCCAGCAGCGCGCACCCGCCGAGCGCCTCGGCCGGGAGGAACCAGTCCGCGCAGATCTCGCCCGGCAGCGCGTCCACCGGCAGGCCCAGCAGCGCCGCCAGGCCCTCGCTGGCGGCCACCACGCGCCCGTCCGCGTCCACGATGAGCATCGGCTCCCGGGAGCCGCGGAAGCCCGCGGCGACGATGTCGTGCCGCACGAGCTGAGACTCAGCCCCGGACATGGCCCCCCCTTCCTGCAGCCTGCCCGGCGACGGCGGCCTGCGTGTACATCAACTCGTAGTCCGCTGCGGACCGGTCCCAGTCGAACAGGCGCCGCATGCCCCTCTGCTGAAGCGCCGCCCACCCGGAGCGGTCGGACCACAGCGCTTCGGCCCGCCGCAGCGCAGCCAGCAGCGCGTCGGGGCGGGCATCATCGAACACGAAGCCGTCGCCGTCCGGCAGCGCGGCATCGACCACGGTGTCGGCCAGGCCTCCGGTCCGCCGGACGATGGGCGCCGCCCCGTAGCGCAACGCATACATCTGGCCCAGACCGCACGGCTCGAAGAGGCTCGGCATCAGGAAGAGGTCGCTGCCGCCGTAGATGCGGCGGGCCAGGGCATCGTCGAACCCGCGCACGAAGGCGATGCTGCCGGGGTGCGCATCGGCCAGCGCGCGCAGGCGTTCCTCCAGCGCGCCGTCGCCGCTGCCCAACAGGGCGAATCCCAGGCCGTCTTCGGCCAGCCGTTCCAGCAGCGGCAGCAGCAGTTCCACGCCCTTCTGCGCCACCAGCCGTCCGACGAACCCGCAGAGCAGCCGTCCCGGCGCCACGTCGACCAGGCCCAGTTCCCGGCGCAGCGCCACCCGGCAGTGCTCGCGGCCGGCTATCGCGGCCGCCGAGAACGGAGCCGGCAGGGCCCGGTCCGCGCGTGGGTTCCAGGACCGGTAGTCCGCCCCGTTGAGGATCCCGCGGTACGCCGCCCCGCGCGCGGCCAGCGCGCCCTCCAACCCGCAGCCGAACTCCGCGCCCGCGACGGTTTCCGTCGCATAGGTGGGGCTGACGGTGTTGACGGTGTCGGCGGCGACGATGGCCCCCTTCATCAGGTTGGCCAGGCCGTGGAACTCCAGCAGGCCGGGATACGCCAGCGCGGTCGCCGGCAGTCCGAGCGCGGCCAGGGCATCGAGCGGGTGGATCTCCTGGTGGGCAAGGTTGTGGATCGTCAGCACGGAGATGGCCGCTTCCGGCAGCACGGCCGCATCGAACCACAGGCGGCGACAGACCGGCACGAGCGCCGCGTGCGCGTCGTGGGCGTGGACGATGTCCACCGGCCAGCCCAGGCGCTGCGGCAGCAGCAGGGCGGCTTGCGCCAGCAGCGCGGCGCGCTCGAGGGCCAGCGGGGGGCCCCCGGCGCGGTCGTAGATATCGCCGGCGAACACCTCCGGCGCGTCCAGCAGGTACAGGCGTGGGCCACGGGTCGCGCGCGGCCGCTCCAGCCAGGCGGCCCGGCGGAAGACGGTTCCCGTGCGCAGGGCCAGCGGCGGCCCGCCCGCCGGCCGGAAGCCGGCCTCGGCCGCCCTGTCGACGATCGCCCCGTAGGCCGGCAGCACGACCCGCACGTCGTGGCCCCGGGCCGCCAGGGCGCCCGCCAGGCCGGCCACGGCATCGGCCAGGCCGCCGACCTTGGCCAGGGGCGCATACTCGGCGCTCACCAGCAGGATGTTCATGCGGAACCTCCAGTCGCTTCGAGCAGCCGCCGCAGGCCGGCCGCGGCCTCCTCGGGCGGGGTCGCGTTGATGGCGTAGCCCGTCCCGGCTTCGAAGCCGGCCAGGCGGCTCAGACGGGGCAGGATCTCGATGTGCGCGTGCCACAGCTGCGCGGAATCCGGGCGCAGCGCGTCAAGCTCGGGGTCGGCGTAACCTTCGTCACCGGCCGGCTGCGGAGCCAGATGGAAGATGACGTTGTGCGACAGGTCGCCGTGCCGCTGCCGCAGCGCGCGCAGCACGGCCCCCAGCATGCCGGCCAGGGAAGCCAACTCCAGGTCATCGGCAGGCAGCGCACAGGGCGCGTGTCGCGTCGGGACCAGCAGCACTTCCCACGGGAATCGGCTGGCCCACGGCGCCAAAGCGGTCCAGTGCCGATCGGCCGCGACCAGCCGCTGCCCCGCCTCGCGTTCGGCACCGACCAGTGCGCACAGCAGGCAGCCTCCACGCGCATCGCGCCACCGCTTCAGGCGCGTGAGCTTCTCGACTGTCAGCAATGGCGCCTGCGGCGTGCCGATGATCTGGAGGTGCGGATGCGTCAAGGTGGCGCCGGCTTCCGGTCCGTGGTTGCAGAATGGCGCGATGAAGCGGACCCCCGGCTCGGTGCGGAACTCACGGACGCGATCCCTGACCACCTCGAGCAACTCCCGCACGGCCGCCGGTTCGAGCGTCGCCAGGCCGGCCCCGTGGTCGGGTGAATACACGACGACCTCGTGGCGGCCGCGGCCTTCGCCGCCGCGGAACAGCTCCGGGGGCAGGGGCGCCAGCACGGGCGACTCCGGCCCCTCGGGAGCCCCGACGGCCGGGAAGAGGTTGGGGAAGGCCCGCAGCCGCCACCCGGGGCTGTTAGGGCGCGCTCCCGGCGCGCGGCCCAGGGCCACGACTTCGGCCGTGGTGTCGGACTCGTGACCCGGGCAGAACGGGCATCGTCCTTCGGCGGTCGACCGGCGTTGCAGGAGCGGGAACTCGTTGGGACGACCCGAACGCCCGGCCGCGATGATGACCCAGCGGCCGGTCAAGGGGTCCTGGCGAAGCATCGACAATCGCGGGGTCCTTCCGAAAAAAAAGCACGGCGCGCGGAAACTTCCGCGCCGGAAGCGCGTATTCTACACTACATCGCAGATCGAACCAACCGCGACCAGGATGGCTGACAGGTCACGGACACACCTCCCGAGAAGGCGATCCGGGGCGGCCGCCCCCGCGAGGCGAACGACGCGGGGAACGGGCGCAGGGACAACTGGCGGGGCGGACGAGCGAAGGCACGGTGGTCGGGCGACTGGCGAGCGAACGACTGACCGGCAGAGCGGCGGCGGGCCTGTGGCGCAGGCCCGCCGCCTCATGTCACCCAGCGCTCCCATCCGCCCGCCAGGTCAATCCCGGGTGATGGCGGCTACCTCGCGCACGGGTAGGCGGCCGGCCTCGCGCAATTGCCGCGCATGCTCGCCGAGCGTCAGGAACGGACCGTCCCTGAGGATGCGCTCCAGCTTCACGGGCATGGAATCCTGCCGCCCCTGGCTGCGCAGGCGCAGCAACGGAGACAGGCGCGCCTGCGGCCGGAAGTCGTCCATCTCCCACGGATGCAGATAGACGATGGCCGGGACCCCCTGCGCACGGGCTCCGGCGCGCAGGAGCCGGTACGCCGCCCATGGGAGCAGGCGCAGATAGCCTCCACCCGAGAACGGCACGTTCTGCCCAAGGCAGCGCCAGGTCGGCATCGGGATGACCACCAGATCGTCCCGGCCCGGCCCCAGCCGGAACGGCGTGCGCGGCGAACCTGGTTGCCCGTAGCGCGGGTGGCGCACCGGGAAGAGAGAGCAGTCGTAGCGGAAGCCGAGTTCAGCCAGGACGGGCAGGTAGGAGTGCACCGGCGGCGTGAGGCTGAAGCTGGGCGCGCGGTAGCCCTCCGGCCGCGTGACGCCGGCCCGGTCCAGCGCGGCGAGCGCCCGTTCGCAGTCGGCCCGGAACTCCTCGCGCGACAGGTGGAAGACCTCCGGATGGCCGTAGCTGTGGCAGCCCACCTCGTGGCCGCGCCGCGCGATCTCCTGCACGAGGTCGGGGAACCGCTCGGCCGTCCAGCCCAGCACGAAGAACGTGGCCTTCACGCCATGGCGGTCCAGCAGGTCGAGGCAGCGCGACGTGCCGCGCTCGACGCGCAGGTCCTGGTCCGACCAGGTCGCCGGCGGCACGTGGTCCAGGTAGTTGTGCCCGTGAAACCACTCCTCGACATCGATCGTGATGATCGTCGCTGCACCGTTCGTCTTCATGGCATCGTCCGCGGGGTCGCGACGCAGGCGAACTGCAGCCAGCGCATGTCGGCGCACCGCCCGAACGTCAATAGGTTGACGAGCCCGAACTTCAACGAGCCGGTCGGGTTGATACCCTGCATCATTTCCACGGCGAATCCCTCGGATTCCAGCAGCCGGCGAAGGCTGCTGCGGGTATAGAAGCGGAGGTGCGTGCGGTCGAGGATGCCTTCGTCCACGTAGTCCCACCTGCCGTGCACGGCCAGGTCCCAGACGTTGAAGAAGTAGCGCACGTTCGGCAGCGATGCCACCAGTGAGCCGCCCGGACGCAGGACCCGTCGCACCTGGTGCAGCAGCGGCGCCGGTTCGGCCAGGTGTTCGAGCACGTCGTTCAGTACGACGCAGTCGAAGCGCGCCTCCGGCAGCTCGGCCACGCGCACGACCGCATCACCGACCAGCACCTGGTCGAGGTTCCCGCGGGCAAGCACCGCCGCCTCCGGCATCAGCTCCACGCCCCAGATCTCGAGCTGCCGACCGGGCCGTGCCGCCCTCAGCGTGGCCGCAAAGGCCCCGGCCCCGCAGCCCACGTCCAACACCGATCCCGCCCCCGCCGGGACGAACGGCTCCATTTCGCGGCGCGGATGGCCGAAGTAACCTGTACGCTGGTCCGGGGACATCCGGCCTCTCTCCCGTCTGAAGCCCGCGGGGACCGGTCGCCGCCGCGGCCGGCAAGGTCGCCAAGGGGGATCGGAGCCGCCACCACGCGATGAGCAGTGGACGTGCCGTTCCCACCGCCGATAATCGACCCTGCGCCGACGACACCGCAACCCGAAAGGCTCCCATGGACATCGACAGCTACCCCGCCGGCCGGCTCGCCCCCTGCACGCTTGCCGACGGCCTGTACACCGGCCGGACCCCCGGTGGCCTTCGCGTGGTCGTGCGGCGCGATGCGCGCAGCCCCGTCGCCGTCTGCAACATCTGGGTCGGCGTCGGTTCCAACCGCGAGCCCGACGCACTCCGGGGCTGGTCCCACGGCATCGAGCACATGCTGTTCAAGGGCACGGAGCGCCGGGGCGAACGCGACTTCGCCCTGGAGGTCGCGGCTGCCGGCGGCTCCACCAACGCCGGCACGGGCTACGAGACGACGAACTACCACATCACCGTGCCGGCGGACCGTCTGCCGGTCGCGATCGACATTCTCGGCGATGCGCTGCTGCACTCGCGCTTCGAGGAAGCATCGCTCGCTGCCGAGCGCCAGGTGCTCGTCCACGAGAACCACATGTACGACGACATCCCGTTCGGCTTCGGCGTGACCTGGCGCTGGGGACTCGAACTGGCTTTCGACCGCAGTCCCTACCGCCACCCGATCGGAGGACGGGACGAGAACCTGCTGACCTGCCCGCGATCATCGATCCTCGCCTATTGGCGGTCCGCCTACCGGCCGTCGAACATGGTCGCGGTCGTCGTGGGCGACGTGGATCCGCAGGGTGTGTTCGCCCAGGTGGCCGCGACCTTCGACTCCCTCGCTGGACGGACGGAACCGGCAACCGACGACCCGGTGGCGCTGGTCGCGGCGCCGCCGCTCGAGCCCCGTCGTGACGGTCCGCGCCTGCGCATCGAACGGGGCGAACTGACGAGAGCCTACGCGAAGTTCGTCTTCCCCGCCCCGGGGGAGGACTCCGGCCTCGATCCGGTCCTGGCCGTCTGCCAGCGTGTGCTCAACGACGGGCGGAGCTGCCGGCTCTACCGGAAACTCCAGGAGGAACTGAAGCTCGTCGACGAGTACGCGGTCATGACCGAGACCGGTCCGCGCGAAGGCGTCGTGCTGGTGGACCTGGAGACCTCGGTCGACAGGCTGGCCGCGGCGGTGCGCGCCTGCGCGCGGATCCTGGGCGAGTTGTCGTGCGCACCCGAAGCCGGCGGCTGCGAGGCGGGCGAACTGGCGCGCGCCGCGCGTCGCACCGCGCGATCGCACCTGTTCGGGCTGGAAACGGTCCAGGGTCAGGCCTCGTCCATCGGCCATCATGCGCTGGCCGGCGACCTGGCTGGCGCCTTCGACTTCCCGGCGCGGGTGGCCGCGGTCACCGCCGCGGATGTGGCTGCCTACGCCGCCGAGGTCTTCCGGCCCGGCAACCTGGCGCTGGTCGTCTATGTGCCCCGCGACACCGACCTGGCGCTCAACGGCCTGCCGACCGACGCGGACGGCCTGTCGGCATTGCTGGCGGACGTTCTGCCGGAACCGGCACCCGTGGCCTGGAACACGCCCGGGACCGGCGGCCGCGCCGCTGCGCCGCACGCGCCGGCCGCCGCGCGGAATCCCGCCCCCGCGGCTGCCGCGTTCACGAGCAGCCGTCTGTCCGACGGCAGTTCCTTCCACTGCCGCACCGACGCTGCCGTACCGGTCATCGCCCTGGCGGTGGCCGTGCGCGGCGGCGCTGCGGGCGAGTCCGCGACGCAGGCCGGGCTGGGCGCTCTGGCGCATCAGGCGCTCCTGCGCGGAGCTGCCGGGCGATCGGCCGCGGATTTCAGCCTCCTGATCGAGGACGACGGCGCCGCGCTGTCGCCCGTGGTCGATCGGGACTACGGGGGCCTGTTCCTGACCGCGCTGGCCGATCGCCTGGAGCCGGCGCTCGACCGTCTGGCGGACGCGATCCTGGCACCCGATTTCGCCCCGGAAGAGATCGAACAGGAACGGCGGCTGGCCCGGGAACAGTTGGACGCCATCGCCGACAATCCACTCCAGACCGCCATGTTGCGGCTGCGGGAACTCCTCTACGGAGACCATCCGTACGGTCGCCCCCTGCCCGGCACCGCGGACAGCCTGGCCGCCATCACCCGCGGACAGGTCGTCGCCCGCCACCGCGCCGCCTGGTGCGCCGGCCGGCTCCAGTTCACCGCCTCCGGCGACCTGGAACCTGAACGTCTGCGGGACGCCTGCGAACGCCTGGTCGCCCGCCTGCCGATCGCGGCGGCGCTGCCGGCGGCGCCAGGGCCGGCACTGCGGTCGGTCGGTCCGGTCCATGAACGGCTGACACGCGCCCAGAACCAGTCGGTCGTGCTGCTGGGCTGGCCCGGACCCGCCACCGAGGATGCGGACCGCCTCCCGCTGCAGATGCTCAGGCAGGTGATGGGCGGCCAGAGCGGGCGCCTGTTCGAGCAGCTGCGCAATCGCCGTTCGCTCTGCTACAACGCGGGACTGGTGACGACCGCCGGCTTCGGCCAGGGCGCGGTCATCGGCTACGTGCTGACCGCGCCGGCCACGGCGGATCAGGCCCGTGAGGCGCTGCTCACGGAACTGCTGCAGGTCGCAGCTGCACCCGTGCCGCGGGACGAGTGGGAACGTGCACGGACCGAGTTGCTCGGCACGCTGCTGATCGGCAGCCAGGCCAATACGGCGCGTGTGGCGCGCGCCCAGCGCGACGTCATGTATGGACGCGACGCGAACGACCACGCCGAGTTGGTGGAACGGATCCGGTCCTGCGAGCCGGCGCAGATGTGCGAGGCCGCGGCGCGCTACCTCCGCGCCGACGGCGCCGTGGCGGTGACGCTCGGGCCGGTCTGACCGCCAGCCGCGTCGATGGAAACGGGCGGCCCCGCCTCGTGGTGGGACCGCCCGGGTGTGCATTCAGGTCGAGACCGCGCGCGGCTCAGCGGTACACGCTGTAGCGGTCCGGCGCGTCCGACATGTCGATCAGCGCCGTCGGCCGGCTGAATGTGGCGCGATGCCGGACCCCGTCGGGCACCACATACTGGTCGCCGGCCTGGTACAGGTTCGTCTGGCCGTCGATCTCGATGGTCATCTCGCCCGCGATCACGACCCCGCGCTGTTCACAATGGGAATGGTCGGGAAAGCTGACGCCTTCGTCGAAGGCGAAAAAGACAATCTGCTTCTGGTCATCCTGCAGGCAGTAGCCCGTGGCGCCGGAAACCGGCATCTCGACCAGAGGCAGGCTACGGACGGCTTCGGGAAGGAAATCTCGCGCTTGGCGCGTCCGGGCAGAATCCATGCTCGGCCTCCTTCGAATTCGGCTGTCTGGCGGACCCTGTCGAACCGCCCGCGGCCGGTCCGGGTCGACCAGGTCATGTTACCACAGGCGGACGCGGCCGCAAGCAGACTGACGACGTCGGCGGAGCCGGGTTGCCGATCAGGGACCGGGGGTGTAATCGGACCCACGCAACGGCAGCGGCGCCACCGTCGCCCCCCGCCACGCCTGCTCGACGCGACCCACCAGGCAATCGTGGTCGCCGGTGGCCAAACGTCCCTCGATCGCGCACAGGAACCGTGCCGCACAGTGGCGTAGCGCCGGCACGCCAGGCCCCAGCACATCGTGCTCGACGAGCGCCCACTTGTCGACTTCCCGCCGCGAACGCAGCCCGAACAGGCGCGCCTCGGCCACCTGGCCTTCGGCCAGCAGCGACACCGTGAAGTGCGTCGCCCCGCGCAGCAGTTGCCAGGTGTAGCGCTCGCGGCCGATGGCCACCAGCAGCAGCGGCGGCTCCTGGGAAACGCGCGTCAGCCAGGCGGCGGTCAGCCCGCCCAGGATGCCCGCACTTGCGGCGCCCACCACCGCCACCGGACCCGGAATGATCCGGAGGATCTCGTCGCGCCCGGCAGGCCCGGCGGTCATGACGTGCCCCTGTTCAGCCGGCCAGGGCGAACTCGGCCAGCACGGGATAGTGGTCCGAAGGCAATGCCGCCTGGCGGTGCTCCATGTCCCGGTAGTCCACGCGATCAATGGTACGGACGGTCAGGCGCGGACGGAAAAACACGTAATCGATCCGCCGCGGTCCCAGCAGGCGGTGCCCGACGCGGTCGCGCAGTCCGAGGCCGCGGAAAGTCGCGCCGTGCGCGCAGCCGATCCCGGCATCGCGCCCGGACTCGGTCCAGGCGTCGTACATCGGCGTGGCGCCGCCCTGCTCGGCCACCATCGCGCGGATCTCGCGCGAGTGGGCGCCCGCGTTGAAATCGCCGGTCAGGAAGACGGGCACCTGAGGGCCCAGCTCCTGCACCTTGCGGTCGACGTACTGCCGGATCTGGCGCGCGCTGCGCTGGCGGTGCCAGCTGTTGATCGCCTCGAGGTGCGTCGTGCCGAACACGAACTGACGCCCCCCGTTGAGCTCGAACGTGTGCCAGGTGACCAGCCGGGGCCGCGTGCCGAGATGGTACTGCGAGGCAGGGATCTCGGGCGTCGGTGACAGCCACATCACGTCGCCGGACTGCTCGCCGCCCAACAGGCGCACGCGGTCCTTGCGGTAGAAGATGGCGCAGTACCAGCTGCGTTCGTCAGCGGCCCGGTCCGGCCCGAGGTTGCCCTGGCCGACGAATGCGTAGTCCGGCAGCAGGGCCGCCAGCTCCTGGAGTTGATTGTAATTTGCCTCCTGGGTGCCCACGACATCGGGCTGCATGCGCTCGAAGATGCGGGCGATGTTCCGCTTGCGGAGGCGCCAGGGATGGCTGCGCCGCTTCTTCGTGGCGGTCAGGAGGTTGAAGGTCATCACACGCAAGACGTTGTCCGACAAGGTGTTGTTCTCCAGTTGGTGGGGTTGTCGGTGCCGCGGCGGCTGCGCGTGGCATCGACAGCCCGCCGTCCCGCCGTCAGCGCCCCGCGCGTTGCCGCAGAAGGACGGACGTTTCTCGCAAATCCCGTTCCGGTCGGTTGGTTCCGGCGAGAGGTGATTCGGGGTTCCACCAATATAAGCGGATCTCGTCGCGCATCAACCGAACAGGCCAAGCTGGGGCGGCGTCGGGGGCAGTTCCAGGGCCCGCAGGACCAGTCCGACCCAGCCGTCGCGGTCCTCCCGTGGCAGGGCCAGGCAGGGCACCGCGAATTCGGCCAGCAGTTCGTCGAGGGTGCGGTCGATCGCCAGTTGGAACTCGACCGACGTGTCCCGCGTGCCGTCGAAGCTCGGCGGCGCCACGACCGGCACCTTGACCAGGAGGCCGTAGGTGGCCAACCAATGGCGGATAAAGGGCTCCAGTTCCGGCCTGCGGCCCGCCGCTTGCACCATGTACGCGTAGTTGTCCAGAACCGCGCGATCGCAGACGATCATGTCATAGACGCCGGCCAGTTCGATCTCACGAGCGACCTGGGAGTGCAGGATCCAGTTTTGGGCATCGTGCGTCGTGTCGCGGTTGATGGGCAACGGGCACGCCCGCGCGACCTCCTTGACGAGATCGACGCTCAGGTCGAGCCGCTTGAGAGCGGCTGCCAGTTCGAAGCAAAGGGTGGTCTTGCCCACGCCGTGGGTGCCGATGAACGCGATCTTCATGGCGACCACATTATCGCGCCGCCGGTCACCTGTCCACCGGGCTCCGCCCTGAACTCGCCCGAGCAGGGTCCCTAGCGCTTGTCCGGACGCGCGCGGCGCGGGTATCATGCCGGCCTGACGGGAACGAACCGTTTCGGCAACAGCCGGGAAAGGACGACTGCAGGACGTGGCACGGATGCACGAGATCGATCACTGGCGCGAAGCCCACGGCGGCTTCCGCGGGAGCCATCTGCTGCTGGGCGGCTCCACGCTGCTGATGGCGGGAGCGCTGCTGTCGCTTCTGGGTGCCGCCGGGAACGACGGGCTGGTCGAGGCCGGCTGGCTGGCCTACCTGCTGGGTCTGGGCGTGACGGGGCTGGGCCTCGGCTGGTCCGGCGTGGCCGGCGTCCTGCCGCGCGTCGCCCTGGCGGCCGCACTGCTCCACATCGCGCAGTCCGCATACCTGCTGCTGATCCTCTACGGCCGAGCGCAGCCGCCGGTGGCGCCGGTGGCCCTGACCGTCGGCAGGCTGGTGGCGGTTCTGGCGTTCGTCGCGGTCGCCGCGCCCCGACTGGGGAAGCACGTGGCGTGGGTCCTGGGCGGGGCTACCGGCTTCGCGCTGGCCAGGACACTCGTCCGCGTGCTTTGGCCCACCGCCGACGGTGGCCCGATCCTGGATGCGACGCTGCTGCTGATGATGGGGGCGGCCATCGCCGCCACCGGACGTCGCCTGCGCGCCCTCGAGGAGGCGTGGGCCCGCACGCACCACACGGCCCGACGTTCCGACTTCTCGGAATTCAACAACCCGCAGCACGACTGGAACAAGCCTAGGGGCGGAAGCGGTCGCGCCTGACGACCTCTGCCAGGGGGAGTTGCCCTCCCCGTTCCCGGGCCGGCTCGAGCGCCCGGCCCACGGCCACGGCCATGACGATGTCGTGCTCGGGCGGAAGCGCGATGATGCGGCCGACCTGCTCGAAATCGAAGCCGATCATGGGACACGTGTCGTAGCCCATGGCCTTGGCCGCCAGCATGAGCGTCTGGGCGGCCATGGAACCGGACCGCAGGTTCTCGTCGCGCCGCAGCGTCGCGTTGGGGCCGTATGCTCCCTCGATCGCCGGCAGGATGTAGGCGCGCGCACTGTCCGCGGCGTTGGCCCAGTAGCGGGCCGGCTCGCGGCGATAGGCATCGCGGTCCCCGCAGACGATCACCAGCAGCGAGCAGTCGGTGTACTGCGCCTGGTTCCAGCCCGCGCGGCGGATCTCCGCCTTGACCGCGTCATCGGTCACCGCCACGAAGCGCCAGTTCTGGATGTTGAACGAGGTCGGTGAGAGGATCGCCGCGCCGAGCAGGCGTTCGATCTCCTCCTCGGTCAGGCGATGCGCCGGGTCGAACTTCTTGACCGACCGCCTGGCGGCAATCGCATTGAAGACGTCCATGGTTCCTCCCGGTTCGATCCGATCGGCGGCCGGCCGGTCGCAACCCCCACGCCACCCCACGCCGACCCCGGCGCAGCCGTCACGCCAGCGCTGCCGGTGCCGGCGGCGCACAGTCTCGGGCGGAATAGCCGTCGCCGCAAGCGGATATCTTGGCCGGTCCGTTCGGGCGCGACGGGCTGCGATGCGATATATTTGCCGGTAAGGACACGGACTGGACACAAGCCGGGCCATCGCCCGGCGGAGGCGAAGATGCTCAGACAAGCCCATCCCTCGGTGAGGCTCGATCTACTGCCGGGCCGGACCGCCGCCGACAAACGCGCCGAGATCCTCACGTGCTACCGAGACAGCTGGGAGACCTACGAACGCCTGTTCAACGTCCTGGGCGACGACGAGGCGTACTACCGCCGCGCCGATCCCCTGCGGCACCCGCTCATCTTCTACCTGGGCCATACCGCGGTCTTCTTCGTGAACAAGCTGCTGCTGGCGGGGCTGCTGGACCGTCGCGTGAACGCGCGCTTCGAGTCGATCTTCGCCGTCGGTGTGGACGAGATGAGTTGGGACGACCTCGATGACCGCCTCTACGACTGGCCCCCGGTGGCGGAGGTCCGCGCCTACCGCGACCAGGTCAAACGCATCGTCGAGGACCTTATCGCGCACCTGCCGGTCCCGTCGCCGATCGGCTGGGACGACGCGCTGTGGACGATCCTCATGGGCATCGAGCACGAGCGCATCCACCTCGAGACCAGCTCGGTGCTGATCAGGCAGCTGCCGCTGTCGCTGGTGCGGCCCTCCGCGGACTGGCCCATCTGCCCGCAGCGGGGACCGGCGCCGGCGCCGGGCTGGACCGCCATCGCCGGCGGCCCGGTGACGATGGGCAAGCCTGGCGACCACGTGCTGTATGGCTGGGACAACGAGTACGGGCGCCTGGACGTTCAGGTGGCGTCGTTCCGGGCCGGCTCGCTGCTGGTCAGCAACGACGAGTACCGAGCGTTCATGGCCGACGGCGGCTACGGGGACGAACGCTGGTGGACGGCCGAGGGCTGGTCGTGGCGCGGGTTCCGGCCCTCGACCCACCCGCTGTTCTGGGTGCCGCAGCCCGGTGACGGCTGGAACCTGCGTTGCCTGGCGGAGGAGATCCCCCTGCCGGGCAACTGGCCGGTGGAGGTGAACCAGCTCGAGGCGAAGGCCTTCTGCAACTGGAAGGCCGCGCGCGAAGGCCGGCCGATCCGCCTGCCGACCGAGGCCGAGTGGTACCGGCTGCTGGACCTGAGCGGCCTGCCCGACCAGCCGGACCGGGAGATCCCGGCCGGCAACCTCGAGCTGGCGGGCTGGGCCTCCTCCACGCCCGTGGACGCGCACCTGACGGCCGGGCTGGGCGACGTGATCGGCAACGTCTGGCAATGGACCGAGACGCCGATCGCGGGCTACCCCGGCTTCCGCGTGCATCCGCTCTATGACGACTTCTCGACGCCGACCTTCGACGGCCAGCACAACCTCATCAAGGGCGGCAGCTGGATCTCGACCGGCAACGAGGCCACCCGGCACAGCCGCTACGCCTTCCGGCGCCACTTCTTCCAGCACGCGGGCTTCCGCTACGTGGACTCGGAGCAGGCGGTGGAGATCCGCGAGGACATCTACAAGACGGACGAGCTGGTCGCGCAGTACTGCGAGTTCCACTACGGGCAAGAGCGCTTCGGGGTGCCGAACTTCGCCGTCCGCTGCGCCGAGGCCTGTCGCGAACTGGTGGGCGGCCGCACGATCGAGCGCGCGCTGGACCTGGGCTGCGCGACCGGCCGGGCCAGCTTCGAGCTGGCGCGGTTCTGTGCGCACGTGACCGGCATCGACTTCTCGGCCCGGTTCATCCGCGTCTGCCACCAGCTGCAGGAGCGCGGGAGCATCCGCTACGCGATCCCCGACGAGGGCGAACTGGTGTCCTACCACGAGCGGACGCTGGCGGAGCTGGGCCTGGACGGGACGGCCGGGCGCATCGAGTTCAGGCAGGGCGACGCCCACAACCTGAAGCCGCAGCTGCGGGACTACGACCTGGTGCTGGCGGCCAACCTCATCGACAGGCTCTACGACCCCGCGCGCTTCCTGGCGGACATCGGGGACCGCGTCCGCAGTGGCGGCCTGCTGGTGATCCTGTCGCCCTACACCTGGCTGGAAGAGTTCACGCCGATGGACAAATGGCTGGGCGGCCGCAAGGTCGACGGCGAGAACGTCACGACGCTGGCTGCGCTCCGCGCGACTCTCGGCGGCGCCTTCGACCCGGTCGGCCAGCCACGGGACGTGCCGTTCGTGATCCGCGAGACGCGGCGCAAGCACCAGCACACGCTGAGCGAGCTGACGGTGTGGCGCCGCCGTTGATGAGCTCAGGGCGCCTGGCGCTTGGCGCCGAGCCGCCGGAACAGGCGGCCGACGAGGATGTTCAGCGTGTGGTCGCGCGGCAGGTGCGGGAAGACCGACGTACGCCGCGGATCCTGCCGCTCCACGGCCGTGCGAAGGCCTGGATCGCCACCGGCCAGCGCTTTCGCGCGAGCGAATTCGCGAAATGCCTGGGCGCGATCGCCCTTCTGCATGAGCACACGACCCAGCGCGTAGCGGGCCACCGGATCGTTCGGTTCGGCAGCCAGCACTCCGCGCGCCAGCTTCTCGGCAGTGACCAGCTTGCCGCGTTCGGTCGCCAGGCAGACGGCCAGCAGGGAGCGGCAAAGCGGGTCCGCCGGCGCTTTCGCCAGCGCCAGCCGCAGCGTCAGTTCCGCGTCGCGGACGTTGCCCTCTTCCAGTTGCTTGCCGGCGCGCAGCCCCCACTCGCGCACCTGCTGCCGATCGGCGCTGTCGCGATACTCGGCCAAGACGCCGGTGGGATTCTCGGACCAACGGGAGATCGGGCTCATTGGCGGTGGTGCGCGGGTTCGGGGACCAGACCGTGGTCCCGTGTCGCGTGACCGTCCTTTCCGCTCCTGTTTTCGGCAGTCGCGCTCATGGATTGAGAGAACATCAGCCCTGGAGGCTCATCTAACTCCTAAAGATAATCCATATAAGATATGTCTCGGCAACTGTTTACGGCTCACGAAGCGCGATGCTAGTTTCGTCGAACACCCCCTCGCCCGGGAGCCGTGTCGTGAAGCAACCGTTCGGACTGCCCCGCATCTGGGGACCATACCAGCAACTCGTCGTGCGATTCGATCCGGAGTTGCACACGCTGTGGTACCGGTTGCGCCCGCGCGGCCGCCCGTGCTTCAACCTGGACCTCCTGGACGAGCTGCGGCGTTTCCAGTACCGCGTCGAGCAGGTCAACCTCGGACCCGGGACCGACGGCGAATCGCTGCCGATCCGTTACATGGTCCTGGGCAGCACCGTGCCCGGGGTCTTCAACCTCGGCGGCGATCTGCAGCTTTTCGCCGCGTTGATCCGCCAGCGGGACCGTGACGGCCTGTTTCGTTATGCCAAGGCGTGCATCGACGTCCTCTACCCGAATTGCGTCAGCTTCGAGCAGCCTCTCACGACGATCTCGCTGGTCCAGGGCGATGCCCTGGGCGGGGGCTTCGAGGCCGCCATCTCGAGCAACATCGTGATCGCCGAGGAGAGCGCGAAGTTCGGACTGCCGGAGGTGCTGTTCAACCTCATCCCCGGCATGGGTGCGTACAGCTTCCTGATCCGGCGGCTGAGCCCGGACATCGCCGAGCGCATCATCATGAGCGGCGAGTTGATGACCGCCCGCAGGATGCGCGAGTTGGGATTGGTCGATCTGGTCGTGGCCGACGGCCAGGGCGAACATGCAGTGGAGCACTTCATCCGCCGCCACCAGAAGCGGGGCAACGCCCACAATGCCATGAACCGCGTCAGGCAGGTGATCAACCCGGTCACCTACGAGGAGCTCATCACCATCACCAGGATCTGGGTCGACACGGCGCTGCGCCTGCACGAGCGCGACCTGCGCATGATCGAGCACCTCGTGGCGGCGCAGAACCGTCGTCTCCAGCAGCTGGAAAGCACTTCCCCGGGGGCGATGGAAGGACGCGCCTGATCCGGGCCGTATGGTCCGGGTCAGGCCATCTGCCGCGCCTGCAGGCCCAGGCGCTCGACGGCAGCCACGACGTCGGCGATGCGCAGCGGCTTCGGCAGATGGTGGTCCATTCCGGCATCGAGGCACTGTTGGATGTCGGCACGCGTGGCCTCCGCCGTCACGGCGAGGATGGGGATGCGGCCCACCGCATCGCCGCGCGCCCGGATCCGCGCGGCCGCCTCGTAGCCGTTCATCACCGGCATCCTGATATCCATGAACACGAGGTCGTAGTCGCCGCCATCGACCATCCGCACGGCCTCGGCGCCGTTCTCGGCGATGTCCACGCTGATGCCGATGCGTCGGGCCAGGTTGCGGACCACGACCTGATTGAACTTGTTGTCCTCGGCGACCAGCGCCCGCAGCCCGAAGTCGGGCAACTGGGACGGTTCGGCCGCCGGCGCCGGCGCAGGACGTTCGGTACGTTCCAGCCTCAACAGGACCGTGAACGTCGAGCCCTTGCCCTCGGTCGACTTGACTGTGATGTCGCCGCCCATCATGCGGGCCAGGCGCCGGCTGATGGCCAGGCCGAGGCCCGTGCCACCATAGCGGCGCGTGGTGGAATTGTCCGCCTGCTCGAACTGCCGGAAGATGGCTCCCAGACGGTCAGCGGGAATGCCGATGCCGGAGTCGCGGATCTTCAACTCGAGATTGCAGCCGCCGGAGAAGTCGCCGCGGCGGCAGGTCACCCGCACGCCGCCGCGCTGCGTGAACTTGATGGCGTTGCCGACGAGGTTGAGCGTGATCTGGCGCAATCGCGTCGGATCGCCGAGGAACCAGCCGCTGGCCGACGGATCGACGTCGAACTCCAGGTCGATCCCCTGCTGCTCGGCCGCCGTGCGCATCAGCGCCTGGATATCCCCGAGCATCTGTTCGAGGTCGACGGGCACCGACTCGAGCGCCAGCGTGTTGGAGGTGATCTTCGAGTAGTCCAGGATGTCGTTGATGATGTTCAGCAGGGACTCGACCGACCGCGTGATGATGTGCAGGTGCTCGCGCTGGCGGCCGTCGAGTTCCGTGGCCGCAAGCGCCTCTGACATGCCGAGGATGCCGTTCATCGGGGTGCGGATCTCGTGGCTCATCGTGGCCAGGAACTGGTCCTTGGCCTTGTCGGCCAGCCGCGACTGCGCCAGCTCGATCTTCAGTTCGGAGACCTGCCGCAGCCGCCTCAGCACGCCCAGGAAGAACACCGGCAGCACGATGATGCCGATGAACAGCCCGATCCCCACATTGAGGTGCGTGCTCCAGTACTCGTCCCAGAGCAGGAGCGAGCCGAAGCCCAGGCTGCCGGCGACGATGCCCACCTTCAGGTACCGCTCGCCGAAGCGGATGCCGTTGCCGATGATCACCCAGAGGATGATCGGGTAAAACGAGGCGACCTTGGCGCCGCCCAGGTGCATGAAGAACGTCATGATCCCCAGGTCGGCCAGCAGCGTCACGTAGCGGCGCCGCGGCCAGCGTCCCGGGTGGCGCTTGACCATGACGTACCAGACCGTGGAGAAGACGAGGTAGTTGATAATCGTCGCCAGGCCCTCGATGAGCGTGACGCTCTGGTCCAGGCCCTGCTTCAGTCCGATGCCGGTGAAGACCAGGAAGGAGACCAGGCAGATGGCGACGCGGGCGCGGCTCTGCGCGGCTTCCTCGTCGATGGCGATGTCGCGGGGCTCGGGCGAGGACACCATCACGACCTCGTCGTTCCTGGGGACCTGGACTGGGAATCATCGCACTGTGGTTTCGGCACTGGCCGCGGCGGGCTTGAATCGATTCGTCGGCTAAATCGTTGAATCCCAACGTTCAATCTACGTGTTATCTTCAAAGATAGGAGTTATCTGGTATCTCGCGGACGGTCCCTGGCGCGGCCGTCAGCTCGACCTCGCCCTTGAGCACCACGCCGTGCCCGAAGCGGATGTCGCCCCGCACGACCAGGCGGCGACAACCGATCAGCGAAGGCGCACCCGCCGGGAAGCGGCGCTCGAGGTCGTCCACGAACCGGTAGTGGGCAGGGTCGAGTTCCACGACCGGCGGAGGCAGGGTCCGGGCCGGGTTCGGCACCACGCGGTAGTCCGGCTCCAGCAGGTAGCAGTCCGAACGGACGACCAGCAGGTCGCTGGTGTGTTTGATCGGCGCGAACCGGGCACGCGGCACCCGCAGCGCGGCTGCTCCGGGAAACAGTGTGATCGCGGCCCCCATCGCCGTCTCCAGCTGATAAACCGCAGGCGAGCCCGGGTCACGCGGGTCGAGCGTCTTGCGATTGCGGATCATCGGCAGGCCGAGGATCCCGTCCTGCCTCCGCAGCACGTCGTCCACCGCCTTCAGGTCCAGCCACAGCGTGTTCGTGTTGAAGTACCGATGACGCCTGAGGTCCTGGAAGAACGCCTCGTCCGCGGGCGGGCACTGGGCCAGTTCGCGCAGCACCAGGCGTCCATCGCGGTCGCGCGCCAGATGGCCGCCCTTGCGGTCGGCCGGCGTGCGGTCGGCCACCTCCATCACCAACGGGGCACCCCCGGTGGCGACGTGCCCCAGGATCACCGGATCGATCGTGGCACCCAGGTTGTCGGCGTTCGAGACGAACGCGTAGCGGTAGCCCGCGGCCAGCAGGCGCTTCAGCGCGCCGCTGGTCTGCAGGGCCGTGTAGAGATCGCCGTGGCCGGGCGGGCACCAGGCCAAGGCCGGCTCCCGCGGCCAGGCTGCCGGTCGCAGCCCTTCGACCAGGATCTTCGGCACCTTGTGTTGCAGGAAATCGGCAGGCAAGCCGCGGTCGGGCAGGCGGTGGGCCGCCAGGCGAGCCAGGGAATCCCCGCGCGTGCTGAAGCTGTTCATCAGGATCAGGGGCACGCCGGCGGCCGCAGCCTGGCCGGCGATGATGTCCAGGAACGTGAGCCCGTCCTTGACCACCAGCAGCGACTTGGCCCGCTCCAGCCCCATGCCGGTGCCGAGCCCGCCGTTGAGCTTGAGCATCACCGTGCGCGACAGCTCGCGGCGCCCCGCCGCTGCCAGCGCCGGGTCCAGCGCGTCGGCGTCGGGAATCCCCGTCGCGGGTTCGAGCTCCGCTTCTGGCAGCAGCCCGGTGTGGCCGGCTGCCAGTTGCGCGTAGTAGTGTGCGAACGTGCGGATCGCGATCGGGGGCAGACCCTCGCCTGTCATGAGGCGCTCGAAGGGCTCGAAGTCGACGGCGGGCGGTGTCATCGGCACGCTCCGGTCGTGGTTCCGTTCGGGCTGACAGCGTACACGGATCGGTCGTGGCTGGCGAGGCTGAAGTGTGCGTCGCGCGCGCAGGATGACGAAAGGCGGATGATGGCCCACCTGACGGGCGGCGGGAGCGACCTGCGACTGGATCGGTGGCCGCCCGGAGCGACGGGCGGCCTGCAGGCCTGGGACGCCACCGACGAATACCTGCTGCGCCACGTCGAGGCCTCGGCCCCGGCGCCGGGGCGTACCCTCCTGCTGGTCGGGGATCGCTGGGGTGCGCTGGCGGTGGCTCTGGCGGCACGGGGCCTGCGGCCCGTCGCGTGGGGCGATTCGTACCTGGGGCGACTGGCCCTGGCGGCGAACCTGCGCGCCAACGGACTGGCGTCGGACGCCGTCCCGTTCACGGGTGCGGACGAGCCGCCGCCCGGAAAGCACGACCTGGCCCTGCTGCGGCTGCCGAAGGACCTGGCCTGCCTGGAGGAGACGTTGCGCCGGCTGCGCGGAGCGTTGGTCCCGGGCGCGATGCTCGTCTCCGGCGGGATGATCAAGCACACGCCGACGCGCGCCTGGCGCCTCCTCGAGGCCATCGTCGGCACGACCGAGACCACGCCGGGCTGGAAGAAGGCACGCCTGGGCGCATCGAGGCTCGAGGCGCGTGAGCTGCCGCCGCCGCCACCGAACCGGATCTACCGTCCGCTGCCACGGCTGGAACTGGCCGGCGCCCCCGGCGTGTTCGGCGGCGGGCGGCTCGACGGCGGGACCGCACTGCTGTTGCGACACCTGCCTGCCAGCGAGAAGGCGCTCGCTGTGGCCGATCTCGGATGCGGGGACGGCGTGCTGGCCCTGGCCTTGGCCTGGCACCTTCCGCAGGCGAGCGTGCTGGGCGTCGACGAATCGTACCGCGCCGTGACCTGCGCCGAAGCCAACCTCGCGCGCAACGAATCGGTGCTCACGGGAGAACGGGGACGCGTGCGCTTCGCAGCGGCCGACGGCCTGGCCGACGTTGCGCCCGCCTCGCTGGACCTGGTCGTCTGCAACCCGCCCTTCCACCAGGGCCACGCGGTGGCCGACACTGCCGCCGAACGCCTGTTCGCACAGGCCTTCGCGACGTTGCGCCCGGGCGGGCGACTGCTCGTGGTGGGCAACCGTCACCTCGGGCACCATGCGAAGCTCGATCGCCTGTTCGGAAGCCATGAACTGCTGGACGGGGACGCGCGCTTCGTCGTCGTCGGCGCCACCCGCGGCGGCTGAGGCCGCGCCCGCGGCACCGCGCGAACCAAGCGGCAAAGGGGGCCGCGCGCGCGGCCCCCTGGATTTCCAGCGTTCGCGACGGGGCTACTTCTTCGCCGCGCCCTGGATGTCGAGCGTGAACTCCACCTCGTTGCCGATCATCAGGCCGCCGCCCTCCATCACCTTCCCGTAGGTAAGCCCGAACTCGGTGCGGTCGAGCTTGCCCGTGGCTGCGAAGCCCGCCTTGTCGTTGCCCCAGGGATCCTTGATCGTCCCGTTGAAGACCACCGCCAGCGTCACCGGCTTGGTGACGCCGTGCATGGTCAGGTCGCCGCTGAGGGTGCCTTCGGTGGCGCTGGTCATCGTCAGGCCGGTCGACTTGAAGGTGATGGTCGGGAACTGCGCGACATCGAAGAAATCGGGCGCACGCAGGTGCTCGTCGCGCTTGGTGTTGCCGGTGCTGATCGAGGCAGCCTGGATCACGGCCTCCACCGAGCCGGTCTTGGGCGCGGCCGGGTCGAACGTGAAGGTGCCGGCGAAATCGTCGAAGCTGCCCTTCACGCTGCTGATGGTCAGGTGCTTGATCTTGAAGCTGATCGCGCTGTGCGCGGTGTCGATCTCGTACTGCGCGGCCAGCGCGGGCACCGCCAGGGCCAGAAGGCTCAGCACGAGCATCGGCAGCATCCGGTTCATCGTCCTATTCATGGTCCTCTCCTTCGAGGAATGGCTGCCGGGCCTTGACCAGCAGCCGGTTCAGTTCACGGATCTCGGCCCGGGTCAGGTGGCCGAGCGAGTCCTTGTGGATGCCACGCATCGGCTGGTCGAGCTCCGCGAGCAGGTCCAGCCCCGCCTTCGTGATCGAGATCATCACGACACGGCGGTCCGCCTCGGAACGGTCCCGCTCCACCAGGCCGTCCCGCTCGAGGCGGTCCAGCAGGCGGGTGACGTCCGGTTCCCGCGTGACCATGCGCAGGCCGATCTGCCGGCACGGTAGGCACCGCTCCGGCTGGCCGCGCAGGATGCGCAGGATGTTGTACTGGGCCAGGCTGAGGCCGTGGGCCTTCAGGAAGCGGAACAGCGGCTTGCCAAGCAGGCCCACCGTCCGCTGCAGGTTCAGGTTCAGTTCCTCTTCGGGCGAACTGAAGCTCCGCGTCATGCGGAGCTCTTCCTTCAGGGTCATCCCCGGCACCTCCCGTTCCAGGCGAGGCAACAGTATATGTTGATGCGATCATTGTTGCAACAACATTTAGCATCCTGCGATGCCCGCAGCGACCGCCAGGCGGCACGGGTCAGAGTTCGGCGCGCAGAGCCATCACCAGCAGTTCGATGTCCCGCAGTGAGTTGTACGCCTGCAGGGACACCCGCAGCCAGGGCCGTCCGTTGAGCATCGTGATGGGGACCTCGATCCGATGCCGTTCGCGCAGGGCGGTGCCCAGCCTGGCCGCATCGACCGCGGGCAGGGGCACGGAGGCCATCTGCGCCAGCCACGGCCTGGGCGGGCAGGGTGCCTCGGTCCCAAGCGCGGCAACCAGCAGTTCGCGCGCGGCGACGGTCAGTTCGCGGCACCAGGCAGACACCTGGTCCCAGTCGTGACCGCGCCGGAAGGCCAGCGCCGCCGGCACCGCCAGGCAGGCCGAGGGGTCGCGGGTGCCTGTCCAGTCGTGCTCGTCGACGAAGCGGCTGGGCCCGGGCTGGTCCACGCGCCAGCCCCAGCTGACGGCGAGGGGCTCGACCAGGTCCTGGCGATCGCGCCGCACGTGGAGAAAGCCGGCGCCCTTGGGCGAGAGCAGCCACTTGTGGCAGTTGCCGGTGTAGAAATCGGCGCCCAGTTCGTCGAGCCCGAGCGGGATCTGGCCCGGCGCGTGCGCACCGTCGATGAAGCTGAGGATGCCGCGCTCGGCGGCTCGCCGCACCAGCTCGGCCACCGGCAGCACCAGCGCCGTTGGTGACGTGATGTGGCTCAGCATCAGCACGCGGGTCCGCGGCGTGACGGCGCGCCACACGGCCTCCACCGCCTGGCCCGGATCCACGAGCGGCATCGGCAGGCGCGCGCGCACCAGGCTGGCCCCGGCCCTTTCGCAGGCGAAGGTCCAGGCGCGCTCCATCGCGCCGTACTCGTGGTCGGTGGTCAGGACCTCGTCGCCGGGCTGCAGGCGCAGCGAGCGGGCCACGACGTTGCCGCCCCAGGTGGCGTTCGGCACGAAGACCAGGTCGTCGCGCCGGGCGCCCAGGAAGGCCGCCAGCTCCGCGCGCGCGGCGGCCAGGCGTCCCGGCAGGGTGCGCCCGGTGTGCAGGAAGTCGACCGGCTCCGCCTCCAGTTCGCGCTGCAGGCGCTGGTACTCGGCGAAGACCGGGCGCGGGCAGGCGCCGAACGAGCCGTGGTTCAGGAAGACCACGTCCGGGCGCAGCAGGAATTCGGCGCGAAGGTCGGTCATGCGTCTCCGATGCGGGTCACGGCCGCGGGCCACAGCCGCGGCAGTACGGCCAGGAACCCGGCGCCGAGCGCCAGTGAAGCCCAGGCGGGGAAGCCCAGTCCCGCCGGCAGGAAGCCCGCCAGGCAGGCCACGGCCGCGGCGATGACGGCGTAGGGCAACTGGGTCACCACGTGGTCGTGGGTCTCGACGCCGCACGACACGGCCGTCACCACGGTCGTGTCGCTGAACGGCGAGCAGTGGTCGCCGAAGACCGCCCCGCTGAACACGGCGGCCACGGTCGCATGCAGCAGCGGATCGCCCGCGCCCGCCGCGGCGGCGGCCGGCACCGCCAGCGGGAACAGGATGCCCATCGTGCCCCACGACGTGCCGGTGGCGAACGAGACCGCGGCCCCGGTGATGAACGTGAGCAGCGGCACCAGCGCCAGCGCACCGCCGGCCGAGAGCAGCACGGTGAGCAGGCGGGCGGTGCCCAGCGCCTCGATCACGCTGCCCAGCATCCAGGCCGCCAGCAGGATCCAGATGGCGCCCACCATCGACCGGCAGCCGCCCAGGAAGGCGCCGGGAACCGCCGAGCGTCCGCCGGGGGCCGTCCTGGGATACCAGGCGGCGGCCGCCAGCGTCGCCAGCAGCCCGGCCAGGACCAGGACCAGCGGCCCGGCGTCCGAGCCGAAAGCCGCCACGATCTTGTCGCGCGTCAGCGGCAGGACCGGGCGCGGAGCACCCAGGGCGATGAAGCCGGACAGGAACGCCGCCAGCAGGACGCCCACGGGCAGCAGTGTCGCGCGCATGGCTGCACCCAACGGCAGCGGCATGACGCCCGCCGCCGCGTCCGCACCGCGGTTCGCGGCCGGCGCCACGGATGCCGTCCGCTCGTACCTCCCCATCGGGCCGGGATGGAATCGTGATCGCACCGCGACCACCAGCAGGACCAGCGTGAACCAGCAGTGGAAGTTGTAGGGCAGCGACTTCAGGAACACCGCGTAGGGATTCGCGGGCCGGCCCGCCATCGCGAACGCCTCGGCGATCATGGCCAGCTGGAAGGCGATCCAGGTCGAGACGACGGCGACGCAGGCCACCGCCGACGAGGTCGAGTCGACGATGTACGCGAGCTTCACGCGCGGCACGCCGCAGCGGTCGCCCAGGTCGCGGCACACGCGGCCGACCACCATGCTGTTGGCCAGGCCGTCGAAGAAGCAGAGCGCGCCCAGGCCGGTGGCCGCCGTCTCCAGGCGCCGGCGGGACCCGGGACCCGGGCGCACCCAGCGCCGCAGCAGCGCCGCGAAGCCCCCGCTGCGCTCGAGGACCGCGGCGAAGCCGCCGAGCACCAGCGTGAAGGTGATGGCGCCCACCTTCCAGCCGCTGCGCAGGCCGGGCGCCAGGTGGTCGGCCGGCAGTGCGAGCCAGGCCCGCCAGGGATCCCCGCCGGCCAGCATCAGGGCGCCGGCGAACGCACCCGCCAGCAGCCCGGCCAGCGCGTGCCGCGTGGCGCCGATGACCAGCAACGCGGCCAGCGGCGGCCACAGTGTGCGCACGGGCGCATCCGTGCGCGACAGCAGCAGCGCGACGCCGAAGGCGATGACCCCGGCCACCCATGTCCGACGCCGCATGTGGTCCCCTTCCGGCTCTCCGCCCGGCGGGCGGTTCCGCCCACGATAAGGCCGGTGGCACCGCGCCGACAACGGTGCGTCGCGAAGATAAGACGGCCCGAGCGTCATGCCCGGGCCGTCCCGTCCCCTCGACCCCGGACCGCCGGCAGGCCGGCGGCAGGAGCCTATTCCTGCGTGGACGCCTCCAGCTTGAGCAGCTTCCGCCACTCCCGGTCCACGGTGGCCTGGCTGGCCTCGAGCAGGTGCTCGTTGCCAGGCTTGAAGAGGTGCTTGAAGCGGCCCTGCTTCTTCATCCACTCGACCACCGGCGCCGGGTCCTTCGGCTTGTGGTTGATCGTGTAGACGCCGTTCTCGACCTCGAACAGCGGCCAGAAGTTGTTCTCGACCGCTTCCTTGGCCAGCTCCATGCCGATCGCCGGGTCGAAGTGCCAGCCCACCGTGCACGGCATGAGGATGTTGAGGAAGGCCGGGCCGTCGACAGCCAGGGCCTTCTCCACCTTCATCGCGAGGTCCTTCCAGTGGTAGGGCGTGGTCTGCGCCACGTACGGGATGTTGTGCGCCACGAGGATCTTGGTCAGGTCCTTGCGGTTCTGCTCCTTGCCCTGCTTGACCGAGCCGGCCGGCGCCGTCGAGGTGTGCGCGCCCAGCGGCGTCGCGCTCGAGCGCTGGATGCCCGTGTTCATGTACGCCTCGTTGTCGTAGCAGACGTACAGCATGTTGTGGCCGCGTTCCATGGCGCCGGACAGCGACTGCAGGCCGATGTCGTAGGTCCCGCCGTCGCCGCCGAACGCGATGAAGTTCATCTTCTCGCGCTGTACCGGCAGCTCGCCGTGCTTCTTCAGCGAGCGGAAGGCGGTCTCGACGCCGCTGATCGTCGCCGCACAGTTCTCGAACGCGCTGTGGATGAAGGACGTCTTCCAGGCGGTGTACGGGAAGATGGTCGTGATGACTTCCATGCAGCCCGTGGCGCCGCCCATGACCGTGTCCCGGCCGGCGGTCAGCATGATCTGGCGCAGGATGTTCGCGCCCGTGCAGCCCGCGCAGGCGCGATGGCCCCCGGTCAGGAGGTCCTCGTTCTGGGTCAACTGCTTGAGATTGACAGCCATGTCGTGCCTCCCTTCCTAGAGCCTGACGCCCAGCAGGTTGATGTCCTTGAGTTCGCCGCCGGCAGCGACCTTCTGCAGGTTCTCGATGACCGTGGCGGCCTGCCGCAGGTCGAAGTCGCGGCCGCCCAGGCCGTAGATGTACCCGTGGACGGGCACCTGCAGGCCGTACATGGCCGAGCGCGTCTCCATGAAGAGCGGGCCGCCCTGGCCGCCGAAACTGGCCGACCGGTCCAGCACGCAGACCGCCTTGCGGCCCCCGAGCACCTTGGCCAGGTAGGCGGCGGGGAAGGGACGGAAGGTGCGCAGCTTCAGCAGGCCCACCTTGACGCCCTTCTCGCGGTACTGGTCGATGACGTCCTTGCAGGTGCCGGCGCTCGAGCCCAGCAGCACCATCACCAGGTCCGCGTCATCCAGCCGGTACTCCTCGGCGAAGCCGTAGCGACGGCCGGTCAGCTCGGCGAACTCGTCGCTGACCTGCTGGATGATCGCCGGCGCCTTCTCGTACGCGGCCAGCTGGCTGGTCTTGTGTTCGAAGTAGTAGTCGGTCAGGTCCAGGGGCCCGACCGTGATGGGCTTCTCCGGGTTCAGCAGCGTGTACGCGGGGTTGTACTTGCCGATGAACTTCCAGGCCGCGTCGTCCGGCAGCATGTAGAGCGCGTCGGCGGTGTGGCTGATGATGAACCCGTCGTAGTTCACCATCACCGGCAGGCGAACGTCCATGTGCTCGGCGATACGCCAGGCCATGATGGCGTTGTCGTACGACTCCTGCGCGTTCTCGCTGAACAGGTGGATCCAGCCGGCGTCGCGGCCGCCCATGCTGTCGCTGTGGTCGCAGTGGATGTTGATGTTGCCGCTGAGGGCCCGGTTGACCAGCGCCATGCAGATCGGCAGCCGCAGCGAGGCGGCGATGTACACGACCTCCCACATCAGCGCGAAGCCGGCGCTGCTGGTGGCGGTGAAGGTGCGGGCGCCCGCGGCGGCCGAGCCGATGGCGGCGGACATCGCCGAGTGCTCGCTCTCGACCAGGATCATCTCGGTGGACGATTCGCCGTTGGCGACGAAGTCCGCGTACTTGTGCATCATCTCCGTCTGGGGAGTGATGGGGAACGCCGCGGCGACGTGCGGACGGGCCTGCTTGAATGCGTAGGCGACCGCTTCGTTGCCGGACAGCGCGACGAGTTTCTGCTCCATGCCTCGGTTCCTTTCCGGCGGTTGCCTATTTCTCTTCACGGACCATGACGAGCGCAGCCTTGCCCTTCTTCGCGGGCGGACACTCGTGGGCGCAGATGCCGCAGCCCTTGCAGTGGTCCAGGACGATGCCCTTCATCAACGGCTTCGGGCCGGACGCATCGATCTCGATCGCGGTGTCCGGGCAGTAGATCCAGCAGAACATGCAGTGGATGCAGTTCTCGGCGACGAACTTCGGCACGAACGTGCGCCAGTCGCCGGTCTTGTAGGTGGCGGCGTTGCCGGCTTCGCGGATAATGCCGCCCTCGTGCAGGTCCTTCGTGCTGATCATGCTCATGCCGACACCAGCTCCTTGTTGGCGCGGTCCACCGCGGCGAGGTTGCCGTCGATGACCACCTGGGAGAACTTGCTGCCCAGCTGATCGACGAGTGCGCTCTTGAGCTCCTCGACGGTCAGCAGGTCGTCGACGGCGAGCAGCGCGCCCACCATCGGCATGTTGGGGATCGGGCGACCGATCGTCTCCAGCGCGATGCCGGTCGCATCGACCGTGTGCACCTTCGCACCCTTGACGTTCAGCTTCTTGGCCACCGCAGCCGGGGAGTCGGTCGTGTTGACCAGGAACACCGTGTCCTTGGAGGTGCCCGCGGTCACGCCGGCGGCGGGGCTGTCCAGCAGCGACGAATCCAGCACGATCACGATGCCGGGGTTCTCGATCATGCAGTGGCGCCGGATCGGGACGTCGGAGATGCGCGTGAACCCGCGCATGGGCGCGCCGCGCCGCTCGGGACCGTACTCGGGGAAGCCCTGCCCGAACTTGCCCTTCGTCAGGACCGCTTCGGCCACGAACATGGCCGCGGTCTTGGCGCCCTGGCCGCCGCGGGCATGCCAGCGGATCTCGACCATCTTTCCAGACATGCGCCTACTCCTTGGGTCTGTGCCTTGCGTATCGCGTGCAGGCATTCGTGCCGGAGGCATTCGTGCCGGGCGCCGGCCCCGCCGCGTTGGCAATCGCGCGGCTGCCGTGGTAAATTCGGCCGGCGGACGCGGCAAAGGTAGTGTCGGGCCGACAGCCAGACAAACCGAAACCCGTGCCGCTGTGCCGTCGTCGATTCTGAGAATTACAATCAACACAAGCACTTACCGGCCACGTCGGGTGGGCGCGACGGAGCCGCAGGCGGACGATGAGTCACCGGTCACGCATCATCGACATGGTCCTCGACGGCCAATCCAGCCGCGTGGTGGTGGGCCCCTTGGCCGCACTGGAGCTCTCGCGTTTCATCCCCCAGCCCCCGCCGGCCTACATCGTCGATGAAGCCGTGGCGCGCCTTCAGCCGGCGTGGCTCGAGCAGCTGCAGGCTGGCTGCGACCCCGACCGTTCCGGCACGCTGGTCCTGCCGGGCGGAGAGGGGGTCAAGCGGATCGAACAGCTCGCGGCCATCTACTCCTGGCTGGCCGGGCGCGGCGTGCCGCGCGACGGCACGCTGGTCGGCATCGGGGGCGGCGCCCTGCTGGACGTAGCCGGATTCGCAGCGGCGACCTGGCAGCGGGGCATCGGCTGGGTGAGCGTGCCGACGACGCTGCTGGCGATGATCGACGCCGCGATCGGCGGCAAGACCGCCATCAATGTCGGCGGCCTCAAGAACCAGGTGGGCGCGTTCCATCCCGCCGCCGGGGTCATGGTCGACTGCGGCTTCCTGCTCACGCTGCCGCGGTCGGGCTGGCGGGACGGCCTGGCCGAACTGGTCAAGACCGCGGTCATCGGTGACCCGGCGCTGTTCGCGGAACTGGAATCGGCGCGGGATGGATTGCGCGCACTCTTCGGCGCGACGTCCGGAGCGGAATATGAGCCCGTGCCGGGCGTCCTCGGCGCAATGCCCTGGCGCGACTGGGTCGGGCGGGCCGCCGCCGTGAAGGCGGAAGTGGTCGGGCGCGACTTCCACGAACAGGGCCCGCGCCGCGCCTTGAACCTCGGACACACGCTGGGCCACGCCCTCGAGGCGTTCACCGCCGGAACGCCGGGCGCGCTTTCGCACGGACAGGCCGTGGCCGTGGGCATGGCGGTCGTGTTCCGCGTGGCTACCGAACGCGGCCTGTGCCCGTTGACCCTGGCGGTGCGGGTGATCGAGCTGCTGGACGTCTGCGGCCTGCCCACGCGCTGCCCGGCGCCGCCGGCCGCCGAACTCGAGCGCCTGCTGCACGCCGACAAGAAGCGCCGCGGCGGACGCGTGCGCTGGGTGCTGCCGCGTGGGCTGCGCCAACTGGACCTCGAGGGCGCGGTTGACGTGCCCGACATCCTGCGCTGGCTGGACTGACCCCGCCGCTGGCCCGACCGAGCCCCGCTACTTGGCGAGCACCAGCTTCGCCACCGCCGTCCGGCCCGCCTGGACCAGTCGAGCCAGGTAGGTCCCCGCGGCCTGCCCGCGACCTGCGTCGTCGGTCCCGTCCCATGCCTCCTCGTGCGGCCCGGGCGCCAACGGTCGATCCACGAGCGTCCGCACGAGGCGTCCCCGCAGGTCGTAGATGCCGAGCGTCGCCATGCCCGCCGACGGCACGGAGAAGGACACGACCGCACGCGGGTTGAATGGGTTGGGCACGACGCGGCTGATCGCCAGGTCGACTGCAGGGGCGACCGGCACGTCGCTCGGGGAACCGGACAGGCCGACCCGATCGCTGAAGCCGCCGGCGCGCCCGTCGAGGTCGATCGCCGACACGACATAGTACCAGGAGCCGGGTGGCGGCACTTCTTCGTACGAGCAGACGGGATGGGCGACAACCGCCACGGCCCCGCCGGCCGATGGCGTGAACACCGCGGCCGTGTCGCGGTAGACGACGTAACTCGCGACGCGGGCCGACAGGGCCGGATCCCACGACAGGAGGACCCGCCCGCCGCCCAGGCTCGCCAATCGGGCTCCACCCACCGCCGGCGGTCCCGCCGGCACCGCGGACGGCCCGCCATGGACACCGATGTCCGCACGGGAGCCGTCGGGATCGGCACACACAGGATCCGGATCGCCTCGGTCCAGGCAGGGCGAATGCACGCCAAGCGCGCAATCGAGCGGCGAGGCGACCAGCAGAGGATCGGCCGACAGGTCGTGCGGACCCGGCGCCGCGCCGCCGACGTAGTTCCCGGCCCCGTTGCCCCAGACGTTGTTGTAGTCGGCGACGACGGCCGAACCGACGGCCGCCAGCCCGCCGCCCGCGTTGCCCGTAATGATGTTGTTGCGGACCGTCAGCGGCGCTTCGCCTGCGGCGAGCAGGCCGCCCGCCGTGCCGGCATCATTGGCCTCGAAGAGACAGTTCTCCACGACGCCGCCTGCCCCGAGCGCGAACACGGCGCCCCCCAAGCCGGGTGCGCGGTTGCCGCGCAGCACCGTGTTGCGGAGCGCGAGCGTCCCACCCTCCCACGCCGCGCCACCGCCGTTGCCCAGACCCGCGGTGTTGCCTTCGAGCCGGCTGCGCGTGAGCGCCACGGTGGCTCCGCTGCCACTCAACGCACCGCCGCCACCGCGAGCACGGTTGCCGACGAAGTGCGTGTCCGTGAAGCCGGCGGATCCGCCCTCGAGGTAGGCGGCGCCGCCACGGAAGCTCGAACCGTTGCCGGCGAACGACGTGCCGGAGACCGTCCAGGTCGCACCCTGGCCGTACAGCGCCGCGCCGACATACGCCTCGGAACTGTCCACGCAGGCGTTGCCGGAGAACGAGCAGTCGATCAGGGAAACCTCGGCGTCGATGGCGCTGATGGCACCGCCACGCGTCGCACGATTGTCCGTGAAGTCGCATGCTTCGAGGCGCGGGCTGCCCCCGATCACGCAGACGGCCCCGCCGTACCCTGTGGTGCCCCCGAGCGCCGCCCGGTTGCCGTCGAACTCGCAGTGGCGGATGGTGGGCGCCGAGTCCTGGACGAACATCGCACCGCCGTGCTGCCCCGGCACCGGGGCCGACCCGTTGCCGCCGTAGCAGTCGGTGAACACGAAGTTGTCCACCAGCGAGAAGTCACCCGCCGGCGCGTTGAAGCGCAGGGCCGAGCCACCGCAGCTCAGGCGCGTCGGGTGCAGGTCGCGGTCCTGGACCGTGAACGCGGGATCCCACGAACCCAACAGCCGCACCGTGGAACTGACGGTGACCCTCGTCGTGTAGTCGCCGCCGGCCACCAGCACGGTGTCGTGGCCCGCGCACGCAGCCACCGCATCGGCGATCGAGTGCGCGGCCGTGACTGGCGTGAGGTAGGGCGGGGTATTGCTGCCGGACGCGCTGACATAGCGCGTGCTGTGGCCGATGATCCGCAGGGGTTGCGGTGCGAAGGCGTAGCCGTGTCGCGTGCCGGCCGCGGCGGTCACCAGCAGGCGGGCCCCGGTGGCCGACAGATTGGGCACGAACCAGTCGTAGCTGCCGGTGTTAGGCACGTCCTGCGCGATGATGTACTCGCTGCAGGGTCCGTCCCAGCCCAGGCTCAGGTCCACGGCAGCCACCGGCGCCCCGCGCGTGGTCCACTGCAGCGACACGGTCGAGCCGGCCGAGAGCGGCTCGACACCGAGCCCCGGCGCGAAGGTGAATCCAGAAGACGGCGGCGCACAGGTGAGCTGCGTGACCGATTGTCCGGTCGACGCGGCGCCGTAGCGCACCCAGATGTAGCCCGACATCCCGAAGCCGGGACCCCAGCTGTTCTTGATCAGCCAGGCACCCGCGCCGTCACAATGGCGATCATCCCAGCCGACGATCAGCACGAGGTGGTTGACGCTGGAGCCAGGCTGGTCGAAGCAGCCGGAGGCGTAGGCCTCGAACGCGTCGCTGGCGTCGATCCCGGTGCACACGGGCCCGTCCAGCAGCGCTGTCTTGATCTGCGTGACGTTGTTGCTGATGTACCGGTAGCCCGAGATCCAGGCGAAGCCGGGGAATTCGTCCTGGCGGCACGCCGCGGCCGGGGGGTCCGCCGCCAGATAGGGATGGCAGTCCTCGAGCACCGCGCCGTGCGTCTCGAAGAGATCGTAAGCCGCGAACGCCCAGCCACCGCCGCAGCCGGCCCCGACGTCGTTGCAGGAGACCACCTGCTGCTCGGACAGGTCCAGCGAAGTGCCGTAGCGAATGAGCATGTGCGACTCGAGCTCGGCCGTCGCCGCGAATGCCCAGCAACTGCCGCAGCTGCTCTGGTCCTTGACCGGCGTCACCCCGCCCAGCTCGACCCAGCTGAAGCTCGAGGGGAGCGACTTGTCGACCGGCAGGATGACCAGTCGGCTCTCGAGCTCCGCCTGGTAGCCGGGCGGCGGCGTGTAGCCGCGGAGCGCGGCGCGGCGCCCGGAGCTCAGGGTCGAGGTGAAATGGTCATCGACCGTGAACGACCAGCCATTGGCGTCGATCTCGCGGCGCAGTTGCTCCAGGTCGGCGGCGCGGGCCTCGCCCGCCGGGACGCCAGGCCAGGCCGGAGCCGCCAGGATCACGAGTGCAAGCGGCAGCCAGGCCGCCCGGGGGCGAAGCAGACGGGACATCGGGCAGTCCTTCCCGGTCGGGCCACGAATAGGCGAACGGACATCGGCCGGCCGTTCCCGGCCAGGCCGCGCCACCACGTACACCCCTGATGATACCAGATCCGAGGGGGCGGCGTCGACAGCGCAGCCCTGGGCGCCGCGCGGCACCGAGCCACGGGACTAGTAGGAGGAGACCGGATCGATGTCGTGCATCACCTCGACCCCGGGATAGCCCGCCGCCAGGGCGCGCAGGCAGGAGGCCAGCCAGGCCTTGTGGCGCATCGTCAGATCGCCCTTCAGGAGCACCTGGAACCGGTAACGGTCCATCAGCCGCTCGAAGACCGCGGGGGCCGGCCCGAGCACCGCGACCGGGCCCACGGCGAACTGCTCCCGTAGCGCCCGCGCGAGTGCCGCGACAGCTTCGGCGGCCACCGCCTGGCGGCGCGCGGCAACACCCAGACGGGCCAGATGCAGATGGGGCGGGTAGCCCAGCGCGCGGCGGACGGCGAGCTCGGCCTCCGCGAAGGCCCCGAAGTCGTGCGCTGCCGCTGCCACGATCACCGGATGTTCCGGCTGCCACGCCTGCAGGAGGACCAGGCCGTGCCCGACGCGCCCGGCACGGCCGGCGACTTGCGACAGCAGCTGGAACGAGCGCTCGGCGGCGCGGAAGTCCGGCAGGCCCAGACCGTCATCGGCCGCCAGGACGCCCACGAGCGAAACCCCCGGGAAGTGGTGCCCCTTGGCTACCATCTGCGTACCCAGGAGAATGTCGGCCTCGCCGCGCGCGAACGCAGCCAGGATACGGTGGTGGCTGTCGCGCCCGGTGGTCGTGTCGCGGTCCAGGCGCAGCAGGCGCGCCTGCGGGAAGCGTCCCTGCAGGTGGAGTTCCAGCTTCTCGGTCCCGGCGCCCGAGGGCACGAAGGCGGCATGGCCGCAGGTCTCGCAGGCGTCCGGCAGCGGGCGGGTGTGCCCGCAGTAGTGGCACAACAGGCGGCGCGGGCGCAGGTGATAGGTCACCGCGATGTCGCAGTCCGGGCAGGCGGCCGCCGTTCCGCACCCGGCGCACTGCAGCGAACGCGCGAAGCCGCGCCGGTTGTAGAACAGGATCGCCTGTTCACCACGTTCGAGGACTCCGCCGATCGCGTCATCCAATCGGGCCGAGATGCCGTCCGGCGCACCACCGCCGCGCACGTCGACGATCTCGATTGCAGGCATCGGCGCACCCAGGCGATCGGGCAACACCCAGCTGCCGTAGCGTCCCTCGCTGGCGTTGACAAACGTCTCGAGATCCGGCGTCGCCGATCCCAGCACGACCAGCGCCCCGCACTCGCGGCCGCGCACCAGGGCCGCGTGACGCGCGTGGTACCGCGGCTTCTCGTCCTGCTTGTAGGATGACTCGTGCTCCTCGTCGACGACGATCAGGCCCAGGTCGCGAACCGGCGCGAAAAGCGCCGAGCGCGGGCCGACCACCACGCGCACCTCGCCCCGGGCCGCCTGCTCGTGGACGCGGCAGCGGCGCCCGGCCGACAGGCCGCTGTGCACCGCGGCCACATCGTCGCCGAAGCGGGCGGCGATGCGCGAGAGGGTCTGCGGAGTCAGCGCGATCTCCGGCAACAGGAACAGCGCGCCACGGCCGAGTGCCAGCGCTTCGGCGATGAGGGTCAGGTAGACCTCCGTCTTGCCGCTACCGGTCACGCCGTGCAGCAGGACGGCGCCGAATCGCCCCGCCGCCAGCCGCCGTCGACCGTCGTCCACCGCAGCCAACTGGGCGGCGGTCAGGCTCGTCACCACGGCGTCGACGACCGGGTAGGGAGCTTCCTGGCGACGCGTCCTCGTACCGGCGGCCGTCCCGGGCGCCGGCGGATGGAACAGCGGTACGATCTCGCCCAACGGCAGCGCGTAATAGCCGGCCAGCCAGTCGGCCAGGCGACGGCGCTCGCCATCCAGGCGGTACTCGGAGGGCAGGACCCGTGTGATGTCCCGCAGGCGGCGTGGCGACGCGCCGGCCTCGCCGTCGGCTGGCGGCAAGGATCCGGCTCCCTCCCCGGGCACCGCCGGGTCATCGGCCGCCACGACCAGCCCTGTCAACCGGCGGCGGCGGCCGAAGACAACCTCGACCAGGTCGCCCGCGCCGACGGCGCGCCGTTCACTGCCTTCACCCGGCAGGTGCAGGTACGTGAACGTCTGCGCCAGCGGGACGGGCAGGGCCACCTCCAGCCGCTGCTGCGGCCGCGGTCCCCGGACCTCCTCGTTCGTCGTCGTCATCAGGCCTCCCCCGCCGCCGTTCCGCTTGGCTGGACCATGGTAGCGCCGGCGGCGCAGCGAGTCCATCGACGGGCAGCGGCCACTGCGCATCGCGTCGGCGGCGTGGCGGGAACGCGGCGGGACCGGCCCTGCGACCGGTCCCGGGTGCTGCCGCTGGCGCAGGGCCCTACTCGTGGGCGACGCCGAGGATGGACTGGACGAGATCGATGACTTTCTGGGGGCTGAACGGCTTGGTGATGTACTCGGCGGCGCCAGCGGCCAGGCCCGCCTCGCGGTCCTCCCGGCTGGAGCGTGCCGTCAGCAGGATCACCGGGATCTGGCGCGTGCGATTGTCCTGCTTCAGGCGCCGGCAGGCCTCCACGCCACCGCAGCCGGGCATCATCACGTCCATGACGATAAGGTCCGGCGCCTCGCTGGCGGCCAGGGCGAGCGCCTCCTCACCGTCCCCGGCGGAGATGACGTCAAAGCCCTCGGCATGTAGGCTGAAGTCGAGGATATGGCGGATGTTGTGCTCATCGTCGGCGATCAGGATCCTGCGCACGTTCGGGGCCTCCTCGGCTGGGTCCGTCTCTCTCGATTCATCGGCAGCCCGCGCCGGCACCTGAGCGCCGACCCGGCCGTCGTCCTCAATCCCTGATCGAGACCATGCCCGCCCGATCCAGGACCGGGCGGCGCAGTTCGACCGCCTCGGCGGCGTCGGCCTGCAGGACGGCAATCCGTCCGCGCCGCGACTCGACCTCGACCAGGAACTCGGGAACCAGTTGCGGACAGTAGCGACTGCCGGCGTGGTCACGCAGCTCGGCCACCGCCTCGTCCAGGGTCCAGGCGCCGCGCCATGGGCGCCGGCTCAACATCGCCGACAGCGTGTCGGCCAGCCGCAGCAGGCGGGCGCCGACCGGAATCGCCTCGCCGGCCAGCCCGGCCGGATAGCCGGTGCCGTCGAAGTTCTCGTGGTGATGCCGCACCAGCCTTCGCACCCGCGGATCGACCGCGAGCGGAGCCAGGATCTCCAGCCCGGCTGCCACGTGGCCCTGGACCAGACGCTCCTCGTCCTCGTCAAGGCGACCGGGCCGGGCCAGCAGTTGCGGAGGCACGCGGCTGAGTCCGACATCGTAGTAGGGCAGCGCGAAGGCCAGGGCCGCCAGGTCGTCGTCGTCGAAACCAAGGCGTCGCGCCGTGGCCAGCGTGATCTCGCGGCAGATGCCGTGCACGCTCTCCCGGCAGGATTGGCCGACGGCCGTCGTCGCCCGCAGGGCATGGCGGACCTGCTGCAGGGCCAGGCCTTCGCACTGCCAGCCGGCATGGCGCGCCAGCATGCCCGCCACGCGCGGCGCCAGCCCCTCCAGTAGCAGGCGGTCGTCCTCGTCCAGGGCGGTGCCGTCGATCTTGTTATTCACCGTGAGCACACCGACGCAGCGCTCTCCCTCGCGCAGCGGCACGCACAGGAGGGACGGCGTCGAGTAGCGGAGGTCGTCCGACTCGCGCGGCGCTTCGGCACCACGCCCCAGATCCGTGATGAGCAGCGTGCGCCCCGTTTCCCAGACACGGCCGGCGAACCCGGCACCGCGGCGCAGGCGCGCGCCCTGGACCACCGCACCCGGCAGGCCGATGGCCGCGCGGATCACCAGCGACTGGTCGTCGTCATCAGGGACCATCAACGCGGCCGTGCTGACGCCCAGGCTGCCACCCACCCAGTTCAGCAGTCGTTGCAGCAGCTCCGCCGGCTCGAGACCGCCGGCGCCGACGTTGTCCCGCTCACGGTTCAGGATCACGGGCGCGCGTCGCGGCAGCAGCACCGTGAACCGCGTCCCCTGCGGCTCCACGTTCTCGGCCCAGATGCGCCCGTCATGGTGCTGGACGATGTCGTGGCAGATCGCCAGGCCGACGCCCTGCCCGTTGTGGGCGCGCGTGGCCGAATCATCGACCTGGAAGAACGACTGGAAGATCTCGCCGAGCTTGTCGTCGGGAATGCCGATACCCGAATCGACGACCGTGATGCGCGCGGCGGTTCCAGCCTCGCCGACGGACACGGTGATGCGGCCGCCGATCGGCGTGAACTTCACCGCGTTGTCCAGCAAGTGGTCCATCAGCTGGCGCAGCAGCATCTGGTCGGCCGGCAGCCACAGGGGCGCCTCACCGGCGTCCACCACGAGCTCCAGTTCCCGGTCGCGCGCGCGTCGCTGCCAGGCCTCGGCCTGGCGCCTGACGAGTTGGCAAAGGTCGAGTTCGGCCGCATGGAGCACCGGCCGGCCCTGCTCCATGCTGCCGACCTCGAGGATGTCGTTGATGACTGCACCCAGCCGCTGGCTCTCGGTATGGATGACCCGCAGGAACTCCGCGAGCGCCTCGCCGGACAGGCTGCCCAGGTTCGACTGCAACAGCTCGCTGTAGGCGGAGATGGAGGTCAGCGGCGTGCGCAGTTCGTGGCTGACGTTGGCCACGAAGTTCCGCTTCATCTTGGCCAGGCTGTCCAGCTTGCGCGAGGCCGCCGAGATCTCGGCGTTGCGCGCCGCCAGCCGCTCGTAGATCTCCGCCGATTCCAACGCGGTCGCCGACTGCTGCACCAGGAACTCGAGCAGGCGAAGGCGGTCGGGGTCCGGGACCTGACCGTCATCGGGATCGTCCAGCGCCAGGAACCCGAAGCGCTCGCCCGACGCCGCCACCAGCGGCGCCACCAGGCGCAGGCCGGGCAGCCACGGACCGGCCTGCGGGGCTGCGGCGGCGTCGGTCGGCGGCGTCAGGAAGCAGTTCGAATAGCGGAAGCGGGGCGCTGTCATCGCCGCGAAGGTGCCGACCGGAACGGGCGTCGCCGTCAGCGCCGTAACATCGGCGGCGCCGAAGCCGGCGCAGGCCCGCGTGACGAACGCGTGGACGGTCTCGTCCCAGAGGTTCAGCTGCGCGCGGCGGAAGCCGCCCAGTTCGACCACGGTGGCGGCGACCCTCTCGGCGAGCTCACCGCGCGCATGCGTCGCGTTGAGGCGGTTGGAGGCGGCGAGGATCCGTTCCAGCATCAGCACGCGCGCACGCCAGGGTCCCGCGACATCCGTGGAGGACACGTCCGCGATCGACCGCGGCGAATCGTGCTCCGGGTTGCGGGACAGCAGCGTCATGGCCCTCTACACCCGTCCGGACCGCGCGGCCAGCATGCGCCCGACTCGGTCCACCAGCTTGGCGATCACGAACGGCTTGCGCATGAACAGGTCCGCGCCGGCCTCCTTCATCCTGGCTCGCGTCTCCTCGTCCGCGCGCGCCGAGAGCGCCACCACCAGCGTGCTTCCGTGCAGGCGGTTGCGACGGATCAGGCGCGTGGCGTCGATGCCGTCCAGCTTCGGCATCATGATGTCCATGATCACGACGTCCGGCTGGAACGAAGCCAGCTTGTTCATGCAATCGATACCGTCGTGCGCGTTCGCGACCTCGAAGCCCTCGTTGACGAAGGTCTGGGCCAGGAGCGTCGCGATGGGCTTCTCGTCGTCGACGATCAGGATTCGCGGTCGCGGTGCCATGTCGGCTCCTCGGGCTACGTCCGGTTCTCGGTTCGGTCCGCCTGGCCTGTGACGGGTTCAACCAGCTCGACGAATGCCTGGACGACCCGCGTGTCGAACTGCGTGCCCGCGTGGGCGCGGATTTCCGCCAGCGCAGCCGACGGTGCCAGGCCCGCGCGGAACGACCGGTCCTTGGTCAGGGAGAACCAGGCGTCGACCACCGCGAGGATCCGCGACCCGAGGGGGATCCGGTCACCGGCCAGTCCGTCGGGGTGTCCGCTGCCGTCGACCCGCTCGTGATGATGGCGGATCAGGCCGCGCACGGCAGGGTCCGGCAGCAGCGGCCCCACCAGTTCGCAGCCCTGTTCGACGTGGCGATCGACCTCGTCGCGCTCGTCCCAGCTGAGCGGCGCCGCGCCGAGTACGATCTCGTCCTCGACGCGTGCCATCCCGGCATCGTGCAGGGTGGCCGCGTACAGGAGGCGACGCATCTCCTGAGACCCCATGCCGAGCGCTCGCGCCAGCCGACCGATCAGGTGCAGCGCCTCCGGCGTCGACGTCGGTACGCCCGTGCGCCGGGTTTGCAGGAGCACCTGCAGCGCCTCGAGCACGCGCTGCTCATTGCCCTCGAAGTTGCGCAACGCCGTGGTCACGATCCGCGACAGCACCTCCAGTTGCTGGCGCTCAGCCTCCCCGTAGCCGGCTTCGCCCGCATGACGACCGGCGACGATCAGGCCGACCGGCTCGTCCTCGTGCACGAGCGGGCAGTACAGGCGTTCGTCCAGGTCCTGTCCGTGCGCAAGGTCGAGATCCCCCACGATCGCACCGGGGTCCGGTTGCGCCCGTCCGTCGAGAAGGAACCGGCGCCAGGCCTCCGTCAGGATGACCGGCTGCAGTCGGCGCCCCTCGTCGCGCAGCCCCAGAGAGCCGACCGGCACCAGCGCCCCGTTGCCGTCACCCATCAGCAGTACCACGGCCAGGGAGTCCGTCAGCTCGGCAACGGTGCGCAGCACGACCGAGATGACCTGCGACGCCTTTTCCGGCGAGACCTGCAGTCCCGTCACCTGCGGAAGGGCCGCCAATGCGCCCATCTCCTTGGGCACCAGGAAGCGGAACTCCGAGCCGCCCGCGGGCAGGCGGCGCGCCTCGATGTGGCCTCCGTGCAGGTGCACGATGTGCCGCGCGATGCTCAGCCCCAACCCGGCGCCCTCGGCCTGGGCAGCGGCGCCATCGGCGCGGTAGAACTCGCGGAAGATGCGCCGGATGTCCTCGCTGGGGATCCCCGGACCGTCGTCCAGCACGCTGACGGCGACTGACGAACCTTCTTCGGTCAGCACAATACGGATGTGCCCCCCCTCGGGCGTGTACTTCACCGCGTTGCCCAGGAGGTTCACGATCACCTGGCGAATGAGGTCGGCGTCGATCTCGGCGCGGGGCAGGAACGCCGGCGCCTCGACCACCACGTGCAACCGGCGAGCCGCCGCCGACGGCGCCAGGGCCCGCACGGCTTCCTGCACCAGGTCGGCCAGAGGGACCGGTTCCAACTTCATCAGCTGCGGGCCGAACTCAATGCGCGTGAAGTCCAGCACGCGGTCGACCATGCGCAGCAGCCGCCCCGCCTCGGCGCGGATCACGCCGAGGAACTCGGTCGCGTGCGGGAACGCCTCGTCGCCCACCTGTCCCAGCAGGACCTCGGTGTAGGCGGTGATTGCCGTGAGTGGCGCCTTGAAGTCGTGGCTGGCCATGGCGACGAAGCGGCCCTGAAGGCGCGCGAGCCGGCCCAGCGCGTGGTTCTCTCCCGCCAGGCGCACGACTTCGGCCTGCAGCGTTGCCAGCGTGGTGAGTGCGCTGAGCGCCGCCGCGGCCGAGGCAGCCACCGGCACCAGGGCCTGCCGGCGCGCCGCGTCGGCGTCGGCGCCCGCCTCGCCCGTGGCGACCAGAGCCAGCACGGGCGGTTCGCCCACCGGCACGACGGTCGCGGCACCGGCGAGCGGCGCCTCGGACCAGGCCGACCGACCGGCCGCCGCGGCGCGGACCGCCGGCCAGCCGCCGTCGGGCGCACTCCAGGCTGCCTGGCCGGTCGGCACACGCGCTGCCAGACACCAGTCGCGGCCGGCATCCCAGGTCGCATCCATCGCCGCAGCCAGGACCGGATCGGCCGCAACCGCCACCCCCGACACGTCCGGCAGCAAGCGCAGCGCCGCCAGCACGGCCTCCATCGTGTCGAGGACGGGCGGCGCCTCGCCGGCCAGGGACAGGCGCGACCAGAACTCGGCGACGGCATTCACGTCGCGGGCACGGTCTGTCGGTCTGGGCACGGCGGTCTGCATGGTGCCTCGGTTCACTCCTGCGGCTTTCCGTTCCCGGGCGCCGAGCCGGGTCGGCCCGCGATGGCGCCGGAAGACAGGATGAGCTCTGGGTCGCCCCCGCGGGAGCGCCGCTCGCTCACCACGACGCTGCGGGGATTCGTCTTGCCGTACTTCTTCAGCTCCGCCAGCGTGTCGCTCAGTTCGGCTGGATGTGTGAACCGGCCCTTCACGTCGGTGATGAGGGCGACCGTCAACGCAATGAGCGGGAAGCGCTCGCGCGCGCCGGCCCGGTTCTCCACCTCGAGGTATCCTCGCTGGGCATCCTCGGAATCGTGCAGGGCGACCACGCCCGCATCGAACTCCTCGATGATGCGCCGGGCGAGTTCCTCGCTACCGGGCGATTCGGTCGCCACGACGAAGTCATCGCCCCCGACATGGCCGACGAAGACGCCCGCCGGTCCGAACTTCTGGGCGCAGCCGACCAGGACGCCCGCCGTGCACGAGATGGCGCGATCGCCGCGCGCGTAGCCGTAGTGGTCGTTGAAGCTCTTGAAGCGGTCGATGTCCACGTACATCAGCGCGAAGTCGTCGCCGCGCCCCAGGCGCGTCTGGATCTCCCGCTCGATGGCCCGGTTGCCGGGCAGTCCGGTCAGCGGGTTCGCCTCGCGCTCGCGCCGCGTGGATTCCAGGAGGTTGCTGACCCGCAGCAGAAGCTCGTCATGGCTGAACGGCTTGACGATGTAGTCGTTGGCGCCGCCGCGCAGGCCCTGCACCTTGTCGGCCGCGTCGCTCTTGGCCGTCAGCAGGATCACCGGCAGCCGCGCGGTCTCGAACCCGGCACGAATGATCTCCAGGACGGAAAATCCGTCCCGGCGCGGCATCATGACATCCAGCAGGACCAGGTCGGGCCGGAAGCTGGCCACGGCCTGCCAGGCCTCCTCGCCGTCCTCGGCCAGGCGGACCTCGAAACCCTCCTGTTCGAGCAGGAACTGCAGGATTCGGCGGATGTGCGGCTCGTCGTCGGCGACGAGGATCCGGGCCTTGGCAGCCATGGGCTCCCTGGGGCTGGAAGGGCGATTCTTGGCCGGCCCCCAGGTGGGGCCCGGCACTGCTGCCCGGGTTCGCAAAGCTCATGCCACGCAGGCAATTCGGAGCCGGACGGTCCGGGGCGCGGGGACCTGCAGCAACGTCCCCGCCGACTGATCGGCCGGAATCAGTGCAGCTTGAGCGGCGGTGAACTCCGTGTGACCGGTTGGTCCGCAGCGGGGCGAGCGTCAGCGCCAGGAGGGCAGCGGGGCCCGGGCGAAGCTGTCCAGGGAGAGCGGATCCCGACGACCGGCCGCCAGCTGGCACCAGCCGGCATAGGCGATCATGGCCGCGTTGTCGGTGCAGTAGACCCGTTCGGGCGGCAGGAAGTGCAGGCCGCGGCGCGAAGCCTCGGCCGCCACGCGCTCGCGCAGACGTCCGTTGGCAGCCACGCCGCCGGCAAGATAGACCGCGCGGACATGGTGCCGTCTCGCCGCCTGGAACAGGCGGTGGCAAAGGACATCGACGATGGCCTCCTGCGCCTCGAGGCAGACGTCGGCCACAGTCTGCTCGTCCAGCGGCTGCGGCAGGCCCTCAACGGCCGTGCGCACGGCTGTCTTGAGGCCACTGAAGCTGAAGACCGTGCGCGGGTCGGCCAGCAACGGGCGAGGGAAGGTGAACCGGCCCGGCGTGCCGCGCCGCGCGGCCGCATCGACCGGCGGACCGCCCGGGTAGGGCAGGCCCAGCAGCTTGGCCGTCTTGTCGAACGCCTCGCCGGCCGCGTCGTCGAGCGTGCCGCCCAGCCGCTCGTAGCGGCCGACCTCGGGCATGTGGACCACCTCGGTGTGCCCGCCCGAGACGATGAGCACGGCTGCCGGCAGCACCATTTCGGCGCTGAGGGCATTGGCCAGGATATGCCCTTCGAGATGGTGCACGCCGACCAGGGGCAGATCCGCCGCGTAGCAGATCGCCTTGGCGGTCGACAGCCCCACCAGCAGCGCGCCCAGCAGGCCCGGACCGGCTGTCACGGCCACGCCATCGAGATCGCGCGTCCGCAGGCCCTGCCGCTCCAGCAGCAGATCGACCATCGGCAGCAGGTTGACCAGGTGGGCGCGGCTGGCCAGCTCCGGCACGACGCCCCCGAACACGCCATGGAGGTCGACCTGCGAGCTGAGGAGGTTGGCCGCGACACCGCCCTCGCTGTCGTAGAGCGCCACCGACGTGTCGTCGCACGAGGTCTCGATCCCCAGCACCCTCACCGCGGCCCCGCTTCCGGCCACGACGGCCAGAGCCGTTCGCGCAGCGCGGCGACACCGCTCGCCTCGCGCTCCAGGGCCAGCCACTGCGGACCGATCGCGGCGGCCACCTCGCGCACGAGCACGCCGCGGCTGGACACCTCGCGGGCGGCGGCGGTTCCCGCCAGTCCGTGCACGTAGCAACCGAGCAGCGCGGCATCGCGCGCGCAGAGGCCTTGCGCCAGCAGGCCGCCGATCAACCCGGTCAGCACGTCGCCGGCGCCGCCGCGGGCCAGTGCGTCATCGCCGGCCGCGTTGATCCAGGCACCCTCGCCCGGCACGCCGATGATGGCCGGCGAGCCCTTCAACACCACCACCGCGCCCCAGCGGTCGGCCGCCCAGGCCGCGAGTTCCAGCCGCCTGGCGGCGACCTCGGCCACCGGCAGGCCTGCCAGCCGCGCGAACTCGCCCGGATGCGGCGTCAGCACGACCTGGCGCCCGGCGAACGACGGTTCCCGTCCCCCGCGCGACCACGCGTTCAGCCCGTCGGCGTCGATCACCATCGGCAGCGTCACGGTGCCTGCGAAGGCGCGGACCCAGCCGTCGGTGGCTTCGTCATCCCCGAGCCCGGGACCGATGGCCACCGCCCCTGCGCGGCCGAGCAGCGCGCGTGCATCGCTGTCAGCCACCGGCGCCAGCGTGCCGGCGGCCGTCGCCGGCAGGGGGCACAGCACCGCTTCGGGCAGCGCCACGCGCAGGGCCGCCTCCAGGGGCTCCGGCGCCGCCAGCGTGAGCATCCCGATCCCTGAACGCAGGGCCCCGAGCCCCGCCAGGTGTGCAGCCCCGCCGTACGCCCGCGAGCCGGCCACCAGCAGCAGGTGGCCGCAGTCGCCCTTGTGGACCGTGGTCGGGCGCGGCGGCAGCAGCGGCAGGTAGCCGGTCCGGTCCTGCCAGTGCAAGGGCCCCGCCAGTTCGGCGCACACCGCCGGGTCGAAGCCGATGTCCTCGACCTCCACCCGCCCGGCGTAGTCGCGACCGGGCGCTAGCAGCAGGCCCAGCTTCGGCAGGCCGATGGTCACCGTCACGTCGGCGGCCACAGCCACGGGGTCGACATGTCCGTCATCACCGTGGACGCCCGAAGGCACATCGATTGCCAGGGTGGGCACGGCGGCGTCGTTCATCGCGCGCAGGAGCGCCGCCAGCGGCGCCTCCAGCGGCAGCCGGGCGCCCGTGCCGAGCACGGCGTCGACCACGACGCCGGCGCCCTGGGCCAGTTCCGCATAGACGTCCGGCCAGTCGGCCGCCCGCGGCTGCACGACCTCGACCGCCTCGGGCAACCGTTCGAGATTCCGGCGCGCGTCCTTCGCCATCTCGCGCGGGGCCGCCAGAAGCATCACGACCACCGGCACGCCCTCGGCCGCCAGCAGGCGCGCGACCACCAGGCCGTCGCCGCCGTTGTTGCCGCGGCCGCAGACCACCAGCACGCAGGGGTCGGTCGCCTCGTGCCCGCAGGGAGCATCCTCACCGTCGCCGGCGGCGTCGGCGTGGTCGTGATCGTGGTCATGACCGCACGCGGAGCCGCAGGCGTGGCCGCCGGGGTGCCCATGGTCGTGTCCGTGGCCGTCCTGGTGTTCGGACAGCAGTTCCAGCACGTGCCCGGCCACCGCCGCGCCGGCCCGCTCCATCAGTTCCAGCGACGGCACCCCGCCGTCGATCGTCCGGCGGTCGATCGCCGCCATCTGGGTCGAGGTGACCACCCTCACGAGCGCACCGTCCCTTCGGTCGCGGTGCCGTTCAGCCGCGCCAGCACCTCGAGCAGTTGCAGCAGGTCGTCGACCACGAAGTCCGGTTCCGGTCCCTGCCCCGCCACCTTGTCCGCGTACTTGGAGTAGAGGTCGCCGTAGCGCGCGTAGACGGTGAGCACGCCCGCGTTGCGGCCGCCGAGGATGTCGCGCTCCTTCCAGTCGCCGATCACCAGCGCGCGGTCAGCCGGGACGCCCAGCTTCTCCAGCGCCAGGCGGAAGCCCTCGGGGTCGGGCTTGCGGTGCCCGGTGTCGTCATAGGTCAGCACGACGTCGAAGGCGTGCTGCAGGCCCAGCGCCGTCAGGCGCAGCCAGGCCTCGAAGCGGGGCGCGTCGCTCACCACGGCCAGCTTGTAGCCGTCCTTCAGCAGGCGGTTGAGGACCAGCTTCGCGTGCGGGTAGAGCACCAGCGAGGCGTCGCGGGCACGCCGGTACGACAGCACCGCCGCGGCAAGCATGCGATCGTCGCTGCGCCCCACCGTTTCCTCGAGGAAGAAGTTGAACACGCGCTGGTGCTCGATGCCCTTCTCCCGGTAGATGGCGAAGATGCGGTCGATGGCCTCGCGACGGCCCAGCGGCAGGCCCGCGTCGATCAGGGCGTCGACGGCGGCAGCGATGGAGTCCTCCTTCGCCTTCATGAAGTCGGTGAGCGTGTTGTCGAGGTCGAAAATCACCGCGTCGATCGCGCGTCCAGCCACGGCGGCACCTTTCATTGGCGGATCCCGTCGGCCATACTAACCTTTCCGCGCGCCGAATGCATACCCCGGCCGGCGCCGCACGCCTCCGACCGCGGCCGGACGCCGCCAGGAAGAGCTTTCGCGCATGCCCGCACCGACCTCACCGCCCGCCGCCCCCGGCCTGTGGGAGACCTGGAGCCGCGGCCGCCTGCTGGCCCTGGCGGGCCTCCTGGTCGCGGCGAACTTCGCCTGCCAACTCCTGTGGTACGACCGAGGTGGCGGCCTGTTCGCGCCGGTGCTGGCGGGAGCCGCCGGCGGCATCCTGCTGCCGTTATTGGTCCTGGCCTGGCGCTGGCGCTGGCGGGCCCGCCGCGATTTCGCCTTGGGCCGTCCCGCTCTCGGCATGGTGGTCGGCTCGGTGATGGTCGCACTCGCAGCGCTGGCGCCGGGCTCACTGCTGGCTTGGTTGTCCCAGCGCCTGCACCCGGCCGACCCGCAGTGGCTGGCACATTACGCCGCGAACCTGCCTGGGGCGCCGGCCGAGATCGCCTTTGCGGCGCTCGCGGTGGTCATCGTGGGACCCCTCGCGGAGGAACTCGTCTTCCGCGGGCTGGTGCATCGCGTTTTCAGCCGTACCTGGGGCCCCTGGCCGGCGATCGCCGTCTCGGCGCTGCTGTTCGGGCTCGTGCACGGCGAGCCGTGGTACCTGCTGGGACTGATCGCGGTAGGCGCGCTGCTGGGCTTCGTGTGGGAGACCACCGGCTCCCTGACGTGCTGCTGGATCGCGCATGCCGTGCACAACGGCGTGTCCTTGGCGGTCATGGTTGCCGCCGGACCGCCCGGCGCGCAGGCACAGGCACCGACCGCCACGGATCTGGCCTTGGCCGCCGGCTCGCTCGCGATGCTGGTGCTGACCGGCCGCTGGCTCTGGCGCGCGCGCCCCCGCTGAACCCGCTCCCGGGTCCGCTTTCCTATTTGGCCGATTCGCGCAGTCCCTTGCCGAAGCTGATCTCGCCGTTGTCGATCCGGATGCTGAAGCCGCAGCCCGGATTGTGGCAGACCCACGCCTTGTAGTGGATCGCGGCGCCGTCGCGCCCGTAGTCCGAAAGCGGCAGCAACAGGCCTTCGCCGCATTTCCTGCACTCTGGATAGTCCATCCCTCACATCCTCCCGGGGCACGCCCAGCGGGTTTGCCGCGCGCGCCACGCGAAATCATATCAAACAAGTCTGGTATATGCCACCACAAAACAACATATTGTCGGATCACGTTTTACGAGGCTTCTGGCGCGCGGCTGGGAACAGCACGTTGTTCAGGATCAGGCGATACCCTGGCGATGTGGGGTAGAGATCCAGATCGGTCGCCACGTCCCCGACGCGGTGCTGGTAGTCCTCCGGATCGTGGCCGCCAAGGAATGTGAAGGTGCCCTGCCCCCGTCGGCCATGGATGTACTTGACCTCCTCGGTGCCCTCGACGGCCGCCAGCACGACCACAGCCCGCTTGAGGAACCGTCGCTGGAAGCCCGTGGTCTGGCCAAGGAAGCCGTTGATGACATTGACGTGGTTCTGCGTGAGCATCGCCGGCACCGGATCGTACTTGGCGGCGAACGCGAACAGCGTGAAGTAGTCGGCCTCGGCGCCCCGCATCTGCGCATAGTCGCTGGTGTCCAGGTCGGAGTATTCGTAGACCATCGGGTTGATGGTCAGCTTGAAGTTCTCGAAGGCGAACGCGCTGTCGAAGTCGGCCTTCTGCCGCCAGGCGGGATCCACGGGTGTGCCGTCGTACGGCTCGCCCACGATGTCCGTCCCCAGCCAAGCCAGCGCGATGTCGATCGAGTCGGTCGCCGAGCACATCGCGAACAGGAAGCCGCCGCCCTCCACGTACTGGCGGATCGTGAGCGCCACCGCGTGCTTCTGCTGCCACACCGTGCCGTATCCCAGCGAGCGAGCCAGCTCCTCCTGGAAATGCTTCTGCTCCAGGTACCAGGGCTCGAGCCCGAAGCTGGCGTAGAACTTCCCGTATTGGCCCGTGAAGTCCTCGTGGTGCAGGTGTAGCCAGTCGTAGTCGCGAAGCCCGCCTTCCAGCACCTCCGTGTCGTAGATCACGTCGAATGGCACTTCCGCGTAGGTCAGGGCCATCGTCACCGCGTCGTCCCAGGGTTGCATGTAGGGCGGGCTGTAGACGGCGATGCGGGGCGGCTTCTCGAGCAGCACCTCGTCCATGTTCTCCTGCGCCACAGTGGCGCGGATCGTCGCCAGGTCCGCGTCGCCGATCGGCTCGAAATCGACGCCGAGCAGCCGCGAGTCCAGGCGCGTACGCTGCGTGTCGGCCAGCAGGAAGCTGCCGCCGCGGTAGTTGAGCAGCCAGGTCACCCGGTCTCCGTTCTCGAGCGCATGGAACGCCACTCCGTACGCACGCAGGTGGTTGCGCTGCGCCAGATCCATAGGTAGCAGCAACCAGTCGGCCGCACGCGCGCCCGCGGCCGCGAGCAACAGCAACAGGAACGTCAAGGATGCCATGCCGATCCGCCGACGGGATCCGGTCTTCATCGCGGGAGCCTCCTGAGGTCGTCGCGGACATCGTCGCCGAACAGGAACGACGGGTACTGAGCCAGCAGGCGCTGCCAGGTGTCGCGGGCACGGTCCGGACGCCCCGACTCCAGGTAGAGCCGCCCGGCCAGCTGCAGCGCCGCGCCCGGGAAGCGACCCGCCGGGTGCGCGGCCACGAGCGCCTCCAGCTGCGCGAGGGCCTCTTCACCGCGCCCGGTGTCGGCCAGGGTCCGCGCCAGCTCCCAGCGACCGCGCTCGAGCAGATGCTGCGGCTCGGCAAGGTCCAGAAGCGCGGTGGCTTCCGCCACGAAGCGCTCCAGCGCCGCCAGCCGCGCAGCCGGCTGCGCCGTCAGCTCGGCGTAGACCGCCTGCGCATACCACTGCAGGATGGTCGGACCGCCGCCGGGGTTCTCCAGTTCCTCGGCCAGTGCCAGGCCCAGGTCCAGGGCATCGTTGGCGTAGGGCGCGGCCGGGTTGTCCAGCGCGATGACGGCGAACCTGTCGCGGGCGGTGGCATAGTGGCCCTCGGCAAGATCCAGGCGGGCCAGGTTGTAGTGGGCCTGTCCGCCCGCCTGCCTGAACTCGGGATCGCGACCCAGCGCGGTCAACACCTGCCGGCCGCGTGCCGTGTCTCCGGCCGCGAGATAGCACTCGCCGAGCGTGAGCCTCACCATCGCCAGGCCTTCGGTGGGCAGGTTCATGTCCATCGCCAGTCGTTCGAGCCCGCGGGCGGCCTCGCGTGGCTCGCCGAGCACGTCGCGTCGATAGGCGGCCAAGCGGATGCGCGATGAATAGAGGAACTCGCTGCCCGGGTTCACGGCCCTCACCTGGGCAAGCAGGTCATCGAACCGGGCAACCGCCGCGCGTGGGTCCGGTCCGAGCAGCCCGCGTCCGAGCGCCAGTTCGCAGACCTCGGCCAGGATGTCGGCCGCGCGGGCCCTCAGGGCAGGTGAGGCGGACACCGGCGCCGACAGCTCCGCCAACACGCCCAGCAGGTAGTCGAAGGTTGCCTGCACATGCGGCCCCGCCGGTGCCCCTGGCTCGTCCTGCGCCCTCTCGCGCAGGAGGATGACGGCGTTCTGCAACAGGAGCAGCGCGCCTTCGTGTTTCGCCGCGAGCGGCAGGACCAGCCCCAGCGCTGCCGCCGCGTCTCCCCGCGCCACGAGCAGGTTCGCGCCCAGCACGAGAGCCGACGGCGACCCGCCCGCGCCGCGCGCGAGTTCCAGCAGCCGTGCATCGAACACAGTAGGGGCGCGTTCCAGGTATGGTCCGTCCAGCAACGCCGCGCGCAGCAGGGGCAGGTTGTAAGGCCCGCTCACCAATTCGGCATGCGCTTCCCCGGCAGCCTCCGCCTGGCGGTCGAGCGCCAGCAGCAGCGTCGCCCGCTCGAGGCCCTGGTACCGGGGCTCGCCCAGCGTACCTCTCAACGAATCGATCACCGCCAGGGCCGAAGCCGGCTGTCCCGCCGCGCTGAGCATCTCGACGGCGACCATGCCGGAACTGCGGACGTTCGGGCTGAGCGCCAGGAACCGATCCAGCGCCAGACGCGCCGAATCGGGCCGGTCCAGCGCCAGCAGCGACGACGCCAGTTCGCGCCACAGCCCGGGATTGCGCGGTTGATCGGCCACGGCGCCCCGGCAGAGTTCCAGCGCTGCGGCATGATCGCCGCGCAGCTGCTCCAGTTCGATGCGCCGCGGCACCAGTTCGCGCGAGAGCACCGAATGCTGGGCCAGATCCGCAAGTAGCGCGGCGGCGCGCGGGGCGCTGCCGAGCATGAGCAGTCGGTCCAGTTCGGTCAGGCGCCTGCGCAGTTCCATCACGTCGATGGCGCCCGACGGCAATGGACGATCCGGTCGCACGCCCGGGAAACCGGGCAGTTCGGGCAGTTCGGGCAACCCGGGGTCGCGCCCGCCCTCCTGGGCCGCCGCGGCGCCGGCCAACAGCAGCCACGGCCCCAGCCACAGCCACGGGCGCGTGCGGGACCGCAATCGTCGTCGAAGCCACGCTCCTCTGCGCGTCACGGCAGCACCTCCGGCCGCCGCTGGAGCGAGTCGATGGCCGCGAAGTAGCGCCGTACCAGATCGCGGTACTCGAGCGGCACGTCCTCCAGGCGCTGGAAGCGCGGCAGTTCGGCCGTCCCTACCCCGAGCTCGTCCATGCGCCCACCGCCGTCCTGCGTGTCGAACAGGCGCGAGGCGGCGCGGCTCTCGCGACGCGTGCTGTAGTCGCGTTGGCGCAGGGCGTTCCTGGCGTCGAGCAGCCGTCCCAGGAACCGGTCCTGGCGCTGGAGGGCGCCTTGATCCACCTGGCCGTCGCCGAGGTCACCACCGAGCCGCTCCATCTGTCGTCCCAGTTCCGCCATGTCGCCGAGCAGCCGCTTGCCCTCGGCGGCGGGCCGCTCGCGCTCCTGTTCGGCCACGCGCCCCAAATCGCGCCCCAGTTGCGCCTGGTCCTGGCCGAGCCGCTGCATGCGCGAACGCGCCTCCTGACTGATGCCGCGGTCGGCCAGCATGCGCCTCAGCTCCTCGGTGGCCCCGTTGAGTTCGGCCTGGCGGCGGGCCAGTTCCTGCAACTGCTCGCTCGCCGATTGCTGCTGCCCACCGCCACCGCCGCCACCACCGGCCATCTGGGCCTCGGTCAGCAGACCGATCACGATGCGGTTCGCCTCGGCCAGACTGCGCCCCGCCTGTTCGCGCGCCGCCGCGGCGCGGCCTTCCTCGAGCGCACGCACCGAGCCGCCCATCGACTCGACCAGCGCGTCGATCTTCTCCAGCAGCTTGAGGATGCGGTTGGGCGCCTCTTCCAGCAGCCCCGCCAGCCGGTCGCGGGTGCCAAGGGTCGCCTTCTGCAGCCGATGCTGCTGTCTGGTCAGCTCGAGGTTGCGCACGTCCTGCAGCTGCGGCGGGATGCGCGCGCCGAGATCCTCCTGGCGCCGCGACAGCGCCAGCAGGTCGGCCGCCAGCCCGCGCAACGACGACACCTGTTCCATCTTCAGCGCCGACTGCATCGCCTGCTGCGAGGCCAGAAGTACGCTGTAGAGCGAACCCAGGTCGCGCAGCGCCTGCTGCTGCATGCGGGCCGCCTCCTGCGGATCCATCTGCTGCAGCATCTGGGAGGCCTTGCCCATGCTGCCGGAGGACTGCTGCTGCTTCAATTTCTCGAGCGCGTCGCGCAGGGCCTTCTCCGCCTGGCGCCGGGTGTCGGGGTTGTTCCGCTCGGCGTTCGAAGTGTCGGTCTGGTCCTGGTCCTTCTGGTCCTGGCCGTTCTGTCCTTCCTGTCCTTCCTGTCCTTCCTGGCTTCCGTCCGCGTCCTCCTGGCCGGCGTCGTCCTTGCGTGCCTGGCCCCGACCGGCCTCCTCGGCGCGCGCCTGCTCCATGGCGGCCAGGGCCTCCTCCAGCTTGGCCTGCAGCTGTTCGAGCTCGGCGGCCAGGGCTTCCTGTCGCCGGGCCAGTTCGGCGCCTTGCGGTTGCGCGTCGCGATCGCCCGGCTCGGCCGCCGGCGCTCCCTGCTCGCTAAGTCGCTCGCTCAGATCGGCCAGTTCCTGCTGGCGCCGCATCATGTCCTCCAGCAGCGCCGACAGGCCCTCCAGACGTTGTTCATCGGCCATGCGCTGCGTGAGCGAAAGCGCGGCGTCCAGACGCCGCGCCAGGTCCTTCTGCGCCTGCGCGACCTGCTCGAGCGCCTGGCCGACCTCTTCCGGACGCACGGCCGACCCTTCCTGCGTGAGCTTCTCCAGAAGGTCCGCCAGTTCCTGGCCCTGTGGCTGCGCGAGCAGCTCGGCCAGTTCCGACGCCCGTTCGAGCTGCCGCTCGGAGGTCAGCTGCCCACTGGCCAGCCGCTCCACCTGCGCCTGCAACTCGGCCGCGACGCGCGCCAATTCACTCTGCAGCTCCCGCTGGCGTTCGACGGCCGCCTCGAGTTCCTGACGGCGCGCCCAGTCGGGCACCGGGTTCTTAAGGAGCTCGCGCGCCAGCCGGTCGAGGTCGGCCTCCAGCCGACGCCCGCGCTGGCGGGCCTCGGCCAGTTCGCCGCGACTGTTCTGGGCCGCCTCCGCCTGGTCCGCCAGGACGTCGGCGGCCGATGGCAGCACCAGGCGAAGCACGGCCGAACGCGTCACCTGGCCGGCGCCCGGCTCGCGGTTGTCCCGAGCCTCCAACACCAGCCCCAGACCGTCGCCGGGCAGCAGGTCCAAGCCGCCGGCCTCCACCTCGAGCTCAAGTGACGCTCGCAGGACCGGCGCGTGGCCGTCGACCGCGCGCGCCCGCACGCGCAGCACGCCGGCCGTGGTGACCAGCGCGAGCCAGCCTTCCGGCGCGCGTGGACCCACGCTGATTCCGACCCCACCGCCGCCGTCGGGTCCGTCGGCCCCGACGACCACAGCCAGCCGCACGTCACGGAGCCCGTAGTCGTCGTTCGCTTCGACCAGCAGGCTCACCCGACCATCCAGAGGCAGGAGCCCGTCGTCGCCCGGGCGCACGAGCGCCACGAAGGGCGACTGGTCTTCCAGCACCGCCAACCGGTAGGTCAGCGGATCTCGCGAGGCGAGTCCGTCACGATCGCGCAGATGCACCGCGAAGGAGCCGTCGCGATCGACCGCCATCGCCGCTTCGACGTCACGCCCGGACACCGACAGGGGCAGGCTGTCCCGGTTCGCGCGTTCAAGCCAGCCTGCGGCCAGATCCCGGCTCGCGGTGCCGCGCAGGCGGACCCGGCTGCCGACCGGCACCTCGATGAGGGACGGCAGCCGCACGACCTCCTGTTCGGGCAGGCCCGTGTAACGCGGCGGCTGCACGACCGCCGACAGACGCGTCAGCAGGGGCGGTTGGCGCACCTCGACACGCCCGATGCCCGTGACAACGGCACCGCGGCGAAAGCGCCAGGCGAAGTCCTCCCGCACGTCCTCCACGGCGGCGCGCCAGCGGCGCCGGGGACCGGTCGCTGGTGCCCCTTCGGCGGCCGTTCCAGCCAGTGGTGTCGAGGCGGCCGGCAGCCGCGTCCACGCCGCATCGCCGAAGCGGATCTCGGCGAAGGTCGCTTCGGGCAGCAGGGCATGGTCCAACGCGCCGAGCGCGACAGTACCGCCGGCCACGACCCAAGCGGTGCCGGTCTCGGCCACCAGCGCGGCGGCCGGCACCACATCGGTGCTCAGCGGTGCCAGCAGACGGGACAAGCCGCGCGCGGCGGCGGCAGGGTTGCCGGCCAGCAGCACGGCGGCCGCCGCACTCCCGATCGCGAGCGTGGCCAGGCCGGCCCTCAACCGGCGCAGCGGCACCAGTTCGCGGGGCGTGGCGCCGGCCAGCGCCGCGCCCGCGGCAACGTCCAGACGCTGGGCGAGTTCGCGGGCAACCGGGTCGGTGGCAGGCCAGCGGTCCGGCCGTCGCGCCGCCTCCTCGGCGGCCACGACGAGGTTCCCGAAGCCGCGGCTTGCGTCGACTTCGCGCGCGAACACGAGGCGAGATCCGTGACGGTGCCACGGACGCCACACCCAGCGCTGGCCCGTCACGGTCAGGCCGACCAGCCAGATGCCGCTGAGGATCGCCGCCAACGGTCCGCCGCGCAGCCCTTCGTTCCCGGCCAACCGGATCGCGAACGCCGTCCAGGGGACCGCCGCCACGGCCCACGCCAGCAGCCCGCCGAGCACCGCACGGCGGCGCGCGGATTTCCGCAGGCGTTCCAATAGGGCGATGGCATTCCCGCCGTGCATCCGATCCCGCCGTTCAGGGTTGCGTCAGCGCATAGGTCAGGACGTTGACCGCCATGCGCACAGCCGCCTCGCGCGCCTCTGCAGGGTCGCCATGCACCTCAGGGTCCTCGAGGCCGTCACCGATGTCCGCCGACCATGTGTAGTACACCACCAGGCGACCGTCGCGCAGGATGCCGTAACCCTGCGCCGGGTCTCCGTCGTGCTCATGGATCTTCGGCAGCCCCGGCAGTTCGTAGTAGCAGCGATAGAGCGGGTGCCCGCTGCCCAGGGGCACCAGCGGCTGGTCGGGGAACAGCTCCTCCAGCACCATGCGGAACGAAGCGTCCAGCCCGTAGTTGTCATCCGCCCACAGGAACCCGCCGGCATCCAGGTAGCGGCGCAGCGCCACCACTTCACCGGGCTCGAGCGCGATGCGTCCGTGCCCCGACAGGTACAACAGCGGATAGCGGTGCAGGTCCTCGCTGTCGAGCGTGACGATTGCCTCGCGCCTGGCCGTGGGGATGCCCGTGCGCGCGGCGAATTGCTGCAGCCAGTTGGGCAGGCTCGTCGGGTTACAGTACCAGTCGCCGCCCCCGCCGTACTGCAGCCGGGCGACCTGAAGCAGGCCCGGCCCCTCTGTGGACGCACCACGGACCTCCGCACCGGCAAGCAGCACCGCCAGCACCGTCAGCGCCGCCAATGCGAAGTCCCCGGCTGTCCGGCGCACACACGCCATGCTCAGGCTCCCATCACTTCTGCCGCCGCCAGGGCCAGGATCGCCACGGCGCCCGGTCCGTCGTCCCGGTTCGCCAGTGACAGGCTGCCTCCCATGCGCTCGGCCAAGCTGCGGCAGATCGCCAGTCCCAGTCCCGTGCCCCGGCTCTTCGTGGAAAAATAAGGCTCGAACAGGCGGGCAGCCACGTCCGCCGGAATCCCGGTCCCGTTGTCGCGCCAGGACAGCCGCACGCGGCCGTCCACGCAGTCCCACGTCACCTCGACCCGTGCCCCGGTGCCCGGCGGCGCGGCGTCCAACGAGTTCTGGGCGAGGTTGCCCAGGATCTTCAGCAGCGATTCCTCATGCGCCAGAACCGCGGGCAGGCCCGGCGCCGGCGCCGTCACCACGCGCAATCCGGCGGCGACCTGAACGCCGCCGGGGGCATAGGCCGCCGCGATGCGCTCGACCAGGCGCGGTAGGTCGACCGGCGTCAGGGGCAAGTCATCCGGACGCCCGAGCAGGCTGAACTCCGAGGCGATGCGGCGCAGCAGGTCGACCTGCTCCAGAACGCGGGTAACTGTCTCGGGGACGATCCGTTCCAACTGCGGGTGCTGGTCCTGCCAGGCCTGCCCCAGCAGTTGCACCGAGAGCTGGATCGGTGTCAGCGGATTCTTGATCTCGTGCGCGATCTGGCGGGCCAGTTCCGCGTTGAGCGCAAGCTTCTTCGTGGCCAGGAACTCGCTGATGTCCTCGAAAACGAGCATGCGGTCCCCGGCGGGCGCCGCCTCCTCCAGCGGCGCCATGGCCCCGCGCAGGGTCAGGCGACCACCATCACCCGCCAGTTCCGCCGCCGCGACCCCGCCAGCCGCGGCCGCTTCCAGACCGTCGCGCAGCCGACGCGCCGCCGTGTCCAGCGGCAGGGCGGGCCAGAAGCGCGCGAGGATCGCCCGCCCGGCCGGGTTGGCCACGACCAGTGCACCGCTCGGCGCCATGACCGCGACGCCGACCGTCACGCGTTCGAGCACGGTGGCCAGGAAGCGCTCGCGCGCGGCGAGGTCCGCCTGCGCCACCGCCAGCTGCGCGCGCATCGCGCCGAACGCCCCGGCCAGGCTGCCCACCTCGTCATGACCGGCTGGCGGCAGCGGAGCCGAGAAATCGCCCCGGGCCAACGACTGGGTTGCCCCCATCAGCACCCGCAATGGGCGGAACAGGCTCCACGACATCAGCAGCGCCAGCAACAGGGCGGTCAGGAGGATCAGGTTCGCCAGTCCGGCCAGGAACAGGATATTGGCGCGCTGCTGCGCCGCGAACTCGCGCTCGCGGCCGGGAAACGAGACGCCGAGCGCGGCGGGGGCCAGGCGCCGTTCCAGCCGACCGTCGGGCTGGCGGGTGAACGCCGGCAGCGGCTGGGCCGCGTCGCACGCGAACGGGCGGCCGGGCGGCGAAGCCAGCCCCGCGCCCAGGGGGTGGTCGAACAGCGTGGCCATCAGCCCGGGCTCGAGCAGCGGCGGCCGCTGGCCGTCGAACAGACCCTCCGGGTGGCTGGCGAGCACCGGTGCCCCGTCGACGCTGATCATGACCTCACCGCGCAGGATCCCGGCCAATCCCGACACGAGGGCCCCATCCAGACGCTGACGGTACAGAAGGACGCCATCGTTGATGATTCCGCCGTGACCGAACGCTCCGGCCGGACTGTAAGCGGCGCCGGTCGCCTCGCCATCGCCGAGCGCCACGGGGACGGCAACCATGGCTTGCAGACCAGGTCCTTCCACCGCAAGCACGACCGGGGCCGCGCGCACGGCGTCCAGCAGCGCCGCTGCTTCGCCGTCCCGCAGGGGCTTCTCGGAACCATCGAACAGGATGGTGCCATCGTCCCTCAGCAGCACGACGCTCCGCAATGCGGGGTCGGCGGCGATCGCTTCGCCGGCCAGGGCGGCATCGAGTCGCCCGCTGCCGACCAGTGCGCGGGCTTCGTCCGCCAAGACGCCGCCCAGCTGCTGCAAGGCCATGGCCAGCCCCTCGCGCGCCTGCTGGCGGGCCTCTTCGCGTACGCGGCCGTAGCCGACTCGGTCGACCGACAGGCCGACCACCAGCAGTAGCAGCAGTCCCAGGACGAGGTAGCCGGCCAGGAACTTCTCCTGGAAGCCGGACGGTGCCCAGGGACTCCGTCGCCTGGCCGTGGCCCGCGCCAAAGCAGCGAGCGCCGTCAGGAGCAGCGCATCGGCCAGGAGCAACCGGGACACGTCCAGCAGCACCTCGGCCGCCGTGGCCCTGCGGATCCCGACCAGGAATCCCTCGCCGGGTGTGCGGGCCGCTGACTGACCGAGCGGCATCCAGCGGCACAGCCACCGCGTGCCGCCGACCTTCAGTTCCGCCCACGCGCGCCGGCCACTTCGCAACTGGGCGACCAGGTCGTCGTTCTCCGCGCCAGGGAAACCCTCGGGGCCGGATCCGAGCCAGCCGTTGTCGTCGGCAAGCAGCGTGAGCACCGGACGGTCGACCTCGAGCCGCGGCCGATAGCGGTTGTCGGCGGGCGCGGTGGACGAGCTCCCGGTCACGGTCAGCGTGCTGATCCGCCAGGAGCGCAGCGGCGCTTCCAGCCGCAGCCAGCCGCGCCCCATGCGGCGCGGGGCTTCGGCGACCAGCACCTCTTCCTGGCCACCGCCGTAGAGCCGCAGCTCGGACTGAAAGGCGATCACGTCCTCGGAACCAGCGGGGTCGCCGTCGGCCGTCACCCACTCGGTGCGGCCCAGTGTCTCGTAGCGGAAATCGCGCAGGAAACCGGACGCAAACAGGCTCTGCGAGCGCTCGCCCGCGTCCAGGACCTCGACCAGACACGGGTACCCGAGGTCCGCGAGGGCCGAATCGCGGTACAGGCGCCAGGCCGCCTCGTCGCGCCACAGGCCGCCTGCCGGCGTGCCGTCGGCCGCCTGGTCCGCCAGTTGCATCTCGACCAGGGCGGTCTGGACCAGGTAGCGCATCCAGCCCGCGTCCGCCTCTGTCAACGTCCGCAGTCGCTGGTCCACCCACGAGCGACCGGCGCGTTCGTGCACCTCGCGCAGGGCAGCGTAGTTCCACAGCACCGCCAGCAGCAGCAGCACCGGCCAGGCGGCGCGGCGCACGCCCGGGCGCCGCTCAGCCAACGCATCACCCGCCCAGACCACCATCAGTAGTGCCGCGGCGGCCGCAACCTCCACCGGCCCCCGGCGCAACCCCACGCCGGACACCAACACCAGCGCGAAGAGCGCCAGGCCCATCGACGCCGCGTGCCGATGCCTGCCCGCTCGACGCACGACGCCAACGGTCGCCGCCAGCAGGCCGAGCACAGCCAGCGCGACCAGCAGCAGCGTGACATGCAGGCCCCAGAATGTCAGGAACGATAGCGAGACGCCCGGACCGATCAGGCGCGCGTTGGCGTTCTCGGCCACGAGCATGGCCAGCGATCGCCACGCCGGCAGAAGACAGCCGACCGCCGCGCCGACCAGCGCCGCCAGCACCCACGGGACCGCGCCCTCCGTCAGCCGTGTCGGCACCGGCCGGCTTGCGCCCAATCTGCGAACCGTCACGGCCAGCAGGACCGCCGTCAGCACGGCATCGGCCGTGCTGGCGAACCAGCCTGCAGCCACCGGCGTGGCGAAATACGCGGGGTCGATCAGCGAAACCCAGGACGAAGGCGATGTCGGGTATGCGATGCCCGGGAACGAGGCAACCACCGCCTGCCGCAGGTCGGCGGCCGCAAGAAAGGCGCGCCCGATCCAGAGCGATGCCAAAAGGGCGGTCCCGCCGCCGAGGCGCCAGGCTGCCAGCGCCGCGGCCAGAACCCATCCCGAGAGCACGGCCACCAGCAGGTGCGCCCGCGGCCACGACACCGGTCGTGGTGCCTCGCCCGCCGGCCGGAAGCGCACCTCCAGACGCGTGCTCCCATCCGCAGGCCCGCCGGCTTCGGGCCCGTCCCGTTGCCGGTCCGCCGCGGAAGCGATCTCGGCCACCGCGCCGGCCCAGGGCCGGCCGGAGCCCGGCACGGTCATCTGCAGTTCCAGCGTCCGCCCGTCGGGCATCTTATCGAGGGCGCGCACGTACCACGTCCCGCGGTACTCCAAGAGGGTCGCGCCGGCGTCCGCGTCTCCGGGCACCGGCGCCGGCAGAGGCGCCAGACCCGCCGTCCAGGCCAGTCGCTGGCCGTCTCCCCAGACGCCGGCGGCCAGCGGCAAGGCATCCCGACCGGCCTCGCGCTGCCAGCGGGCAGGCCACGGCGCCAGCGTCCGGAAGAGGGCACCCCCGCTTGCCGGCAGGGTTCGGGACACCTCCCGTTCCAGGTCTTCGGCAACGCGTTCCAACCGGGCCACCAACTCCGCATAGCGCGCGGCGGCCGCCGCGATCGGCGCCGCCTGGCCCATGGCGCCGCTGCGCCGCTGCCCGGCTGGTCCGAGCGCCAACACCCCTGCCACCAGGCCGAGCGCCAACGCCGCCTCGGCCCAGGCGGCGAGCCGCCGGCCGGCGCGAGGCCGGCGCGCGATCGCCGCCACCGCCACGGCCACCGCAGCGATCGCGAAACTCACCATGACGACCGCTGAGGGTGCCGAGGCGGCGCGCGCGATGACCAGCAGCCATGCGCCCTCGGCGGCGAGCCCCAGCCCGCCGACCACCGCCACCCCGCGGCTCCGGGACCACGTCACCCACGGCCTCCTGGATCGTGAACGGACCGCACCGCTAGCGCATCATCGTGATCTCGGCCAGTCGCCACTGGCCGTCCTCCCGGGCCAGGACCAGCAGCAGCTGCTGCTCGACGACCCTTTCGGAATCGACGCGCCGACGCTTCCAGTCGGCCATCGCGCGCGCGAATCGTCCGGACGCCTCGTCCTGGGTCTTGCGGAAGGTGAACAGCAGGGTCCGCTGGGCTTGGAAGAGATTGCGGAAGAAGTACACCGCCTGGGCGGGACTGTACTCCCCGGCGCGTTCGTTGTGGCCGGACACGCGCAGGCCGTCGCGATGGACGAGGTCGGCCAATGCGGACGCCTCGCCGGCTTCGAAGGCCGCGGCCACGCGCGCGAACACCGGTCCGGCGCTTTCGTCCGCCGAACGGGGCGGCTCCGGGTCCCCGGCGGCAACCGGCGCCCCGAGCGCCAGCGCCAGCCACAGCGCGGCGACCTGTGCGGAAGTCAATCTCCGCCCACGTCCGGCCTGCCTGGCTGCCCGTCGACCCTCGTCCATGCCTTCTCCCAGTGGACCCGCGCGAACGGCAGCCCCGTGCTGACGCCGGGTCCCTGCCGCAACGGCATAAACTCCCGGCAACGCAAAGCATGTGCCAGCGCGCTTGGCGCCCCGCATCCTCCCGAAACAGTCAATCGCCTGCGGGAAGCGGGTTTCCGAGCTCTGATCGTAGCACTTCCGGACGACGGTGTATCGGCGCGAATGGCCGCTGCTCACTCCCGGAGACACTCGTGTCGCCCATGAGACACATTAAAGATCAAATATGGTTCAAGTGCATCAAACACGGGTCGATGATGCCTACCATGAACGTCACCTTGCGTCCGCACCTAGCCAGCTTGGCCCTCCTGCTCCTGCTGACCGGCAGTGCCGCCTCGGCCGGCCCGCTTCGGGCCGATGGAACCCGTCCGCACGAGGGGATCTCCTGCGCGCTCTGCCACGGGCGGACGGCGGCCAGGGCCGAAACGGCCGCCATGCCCGGCACGCCCGACCCGCAATCGCGCGCCTGTCGGGAATGCCACCGCGCCGTCAACCGCCCGGCGGCCGGCGTCGGCACCGCGCTGGGTTTCCATGCCGACGCCGCGGCCGACTGCGTCGGCTGCCACCTGTTCCACGACGCGGGCCGTGTCAGGACCGCCGCCGGCGACCTGCGTTCGGGCGATGCACGCCTGGCGCGGGCGACCGCGGGGCACTGCGCCGCCTGCCATACCGACGGCGCCCCGTTGGGCAACCTGTCGCCGGCCCATCGCGCCGCCGCCGAGCTCTATCACCGGGACGCCTCCCTGCTGGCCGACCAGAGCCCCAGTGAGGCTTGCTTGAATTGTCATGCCGCTGGAACCAGTTCGCCCTGGCTGCTCGAGACCGGCAATCAGGTCCAGACCTTCAGCCCCCATGCAACGCACCCCCTGGGCATCGAGGTCGTGGCCGGCAGCGGCCACGATGAGCGTACCATCCGGGAGCATCTTGACGAGCGGCTGCGCCTGTTCGAGGGACGGCTGGAGTGCCAGACCTGCCACAACCTGACGGCGGCCACGCCCGACCTACTGGTGGCGTTCGAGCAGCCGTACGACCTGTGCCTGGGTTGCCATCAGCTCCGCAACCCCCAGCCGTCAACCGCGCGCCGGGCGTTGGTAGCGACCATGATGGCGGTCGAATAGGTCCGGTATCCCCCGGTTTCCGCTGGGATTTCACAGTTCATGATTGCTTATTTTCGTCCTGTTTGTTATTTTTTTAACTCAGTCGTCCCAAAATGCGTCTGGCGACAAGGGGTTACGCGGCTTGACGCGGGCTCCGTCGCTGACGACCGGTGCCGTCACGGCGCTGGAGACTCCAGCCGAGACTGCGGACATCACCATGCTGCCGCCGCACGATCGCCGCCGCCCCTGCCCGACCGCGCGCCGGTACGTCGGGATCGCCTGCGCGGTCTGGCTGTCCTGGGCCGCGGTGGCAGGCGACGCACTGGCGCTCGACGGACGCGTGGACATCCGCACCACCCACCAGGAAGGCCGTACCGGGGACCAGACGATCGAGAGTGATGACCGCCGCGAGCTGTACAGCCTGGACGAGATGCGCCGGCTGTGGGGACGCTCGTCGCTGCAGCTGCAGTACCTTGTGCGGCGGGACATCCTGTCCGGCACCGCGGCCGGCGCCACCGTCGACAGCCGGCTGGTCGTGCAGACGCCGTCAGCGAACCTCTCCTGGCAGGTGGCCGGGGTGCGCACGAACATCTATGGCCGGGCCAATCGCGCCGACCAGGAGCTGGCGGGCACGCCCAACCTCCGCGACGACAGCCTCGAGTACGGACTGTGGTCGACCGCGCGCCCGGGAACGCTGGATCTCAACCTCAGCCTGAGCCGCCGGACCTCCTGGCGCCGCGGCGTGGATGCCGACCGCGAGAACCGCGAGGACCAGGGCAGCGCCACGGCGCGCTGGCAGGTAACCCCCCACGACAACCTCCAGGCGAGGCTGTCCCGGATCGACCTGCGCTCGGTGACCACCGGCCTGCGAACGACGTTCCGCACGGTCCAGGCCACCTACCAGGGCGACCGCGGCTTCGCCGAGGGACGCGGCCGCGCCGCCTGGACCGTGCTACACAGCCGCTTCGACCAGCGCGACCGCTTCGACGGGCAGTCCTCGCTCCAGTATCTGCTGCCCTCGGCCGGGGGTTTCTGGATCGATGACACGCCGTCGCTCCAGGACCCGCTCGAGGCCCAGCCGGAGCCGGTGCCGGCGCTCTACGACAACGACCGGACGACATCCACCGTGATCAACCTTGGCGACAACGCGCCGCGCGGTCGCGACTACGGCGGCGACTACCGCAACATCTACCTCGATTTCGGTGAACCCGTGGCGATGGACGCGGCGTTCCTGCGCGTGGACCGCCGCCTGACGTTCATCGCCGAGATCATCCAGTGGGACGTCTACGTCAGCGACGATGCGGAGAACCGCGACTGGGGCCAGCCGCTGCCTCCGGACGCCTGGACGGCGCGCTTCGTCGATCTCGAGACGGGCGAGCAGGGCTGGGAGTTCTCCTTCCCCGCGACGATCACGCACCGCCGCATCAAGCTGGTCGACCGCAAGCTCGGCGCCACGATGGACGACCTGTTCGTGACCGAGTTCGAGGTGCGGCAGGCCGTGACCGACGACCGCCCCGAATCGCGGCAGGATCAGAACCGGACGCTGCTGCAGGGCGAGCTGGATTACCGGCCGCACACGCGGCTGCGGCTCCGCCTGGACTCGATGCTCGACCGGCGCTCGAGCGCAGGCGGCGGCATGTTGGATCGACGCAACCATGGCGCGACCGCGCACTGGCGCCTCGGCGTCTGGCTGGCCAGCGCACAATCGCAGTGGGCCGTCGAGGAAAGCCCGTCGGGCCTCGGCACACGGGCCAATTCGCAGATGGTCTCGATGACGCGGCAGGCCCCCGGGCGCCTGTCGGCCCGGGTCGCATGGTCGCGCGTTGCCGACGACAACTACGACGCGCGCTTCACGACCGAGTCGGTGGCCGCCGACGCGACGTGGCGCGCCGCCCCGGCGCTGTCCTTCAGTCAGCGCGTGACCCGTGGCTGGCGGACGAGCGAAAGTGGCACCAGCGACTCGGACAGCTGGGTGTCCACCTCGGAGATCCGCAGCGCGCCGCGCCCTGGGCTGCGCTTCGACCTGTCGCGCGCCATCCGCTGGGTAGGGCGCGAAGCCGGCCCCGGATTCACGAGCTACAACACGACGCAGATCGACGCCCACTGGGAGGTCGCGCCCCAGTTCACGATCTGGAGCCAGTACACGAGCCAGGAACGCGACGTGCGCGACTGGACGCTGCGCAACGCCGCGTCCTGGAGTCCGTGGCAGGGCGGCAGCGTGCTGCTCACGCTGCAGGCGAACGACTACCAGGACACGCGGATCGACCAGTTGCGGCGGGGCGGCGGCGCCTCGATGGACTGGCAGGCGCGCCCCCGGCTGTTCCTGTCGGCGGGTATCGAGAAGCACTACGAGAAGTTCCAGGGGCGGACCAGCGGCCCCGTCAGCTTCCACGCCCGGGGATACTGGACTTTTTAGCGGCGGTTTTACAGCTTGGACGGGATCGTCCGGGGACCCGCGAAAGGACGAGCAATGCGAAGCAGGCGACGTTGGCGATGGGGCGCGGCGGTTCTGGCCGCGGCGTTGGTCCTGGCGGCCGGAGGCTGCGGCTCCGGGGCCAGCCAGTTCATCCGTGATGATGTCGATTTCAGCTTCATCCGGCGCGTAGCCGTCTATCCGTTCTACAACCTGAGCCAGGATGTCTACGGTGGGCAGCGCGTCCAGTCGGTCTTCCTGACCGAGTTGCTGGAACGGAACGAAGTCGAGGTCCTCGACCGCGGCGAGGTGCTGGCCGCGGTGGCCGAAATGAAGCTCCATCCGGACGCCATCCTCAGCCCGCAGCAGGTGCAGTCCCTGGGCTCCCGCCTGAAGGCCGATGCCGTCTTCTTCGCCACCGTCGAGGAGTACGGCACCGAGCGGAGCCACGCGAATCCGACGCAGGTCGTGACCGCCACCTACCAGCTGTGTGAAGCCCAGACCGGTCGCGTCGTGTGGTCGTCGCAGATCCGGACCGACGGCGCGTCGCTGGGCCGGAAGCTCTTCGGCGGCGGTAGCGCCAGCGCCTTCGCGGTGGCGCGCGAAAACGTGCGGGCGGCACTGGGTACGCTGTTCTGATGAAAGCCGTGCTTGGCAGGCATCCGCACGCGTGGGCGCTGGCCGGTCTGGCCGCGCTGGCCGGACTATGGATGCTGCCCGCGACGCCGGCACCGGCGGCGGACGACGGTCCGGACTCCGTAGCCGTGGTGGTGCACCTGCTCGGCGCCCCGTCCCCGCAACTGCCGGCCGGCGCTGCCGAGCTTCGTGCCGCCACGCTCGACCTCGTCGCGGCGATCCTGCAGTCGCGCGGTGTCACGGTGGCCGACCGCGCCGTCACCGAGAACGTGGTACGTCGCCACGTCGTGCGCACGGGCGACAGTCTGGACCCGCGATTTCTGGCCGATCTGGCGACGGCGGTGCGCGTCGACGCCCTGGTGGCCGTGTCCCTGCTGGTCCAGGGCGGCCGGCTGGCTGCGACGGTTCGGGCCGTCGCCGCGACGGACGGCACGCTTGTGGGTGTGGCCTTCGCCGAAGCCGAGGCCGGCGCCACCGGTGAACCTTGGCAGGCCGTCCTTGCCCGCGCCCTCAAGCAAGCCGTGCCGCAACTGGCGCCGCCCGGCGACGGTCCGGTGGTCCTGGTGCTGCCGGCCCACGCGATCGGCCTGGGCCCCGACACGGCGCGCTTGGCTACTGCGAGCCTGCTCGCGGCGGTGCTGGCCGAAGGCCGCTGGCGCCCGCTGGATCCCGCGCTCGCCGCGGGCGCCGCCGCAGCGGCGGGCTGCGACCTCGAGCGCCTTGACAGCAGGGCTCGGGACGTGCTGCGGCAGAGCTGCCGTGTCGAGCACGCCGTGGCGCCGGAGATCGTGTCGTTCGGCGAGACGGGCCGCGTCGACATGTCACCGGAAGCCGGCGAGAGCGCGGTCCCCGGCCGGACGAGCCTGTCGGAGTTCGCGTTCAGTGTGCGCCTGCTCGACCTGCGCACTGGATTGGTGGATCACGCCTTCTCGGCGCATCTCGCAGGCGGCCCGGTCCAGGGCTGGTTCGGCAGGATCGATCACCCCGGCGAGCCGGCGCGGATCAGGGCAGCGGCCCGCCGCGTGTGGTCACGCCTTCTCGGTTACCTGGAGGAAGACGCATCATGACGTGCCGCGAGCGATTCCTGGGCGGCCTCGCCGCCACGGTCCTGTTCATGGTCGCCGGCCCTGTGGCGGCCAGCCCAGGGGCAGCCGACAACCCGGTCCCGCTGGCGGTGGTCGGGTCCGACACGCTGACGACCGTGGATCTCGAGATCGAGCTGGCCCTGATGAACGCGCGAAACTCCGCGAACGCACCGGTGAAGCTGGACGACCCGCAGCCGATCCTCAGGCGGCTGACCCAGAACCAGCTCCTGGTCCAGGAAGGCCTGCGCATGGGCCTGGATCAGGAAGCCGTCGTCCGCAATCAGGCGTGGTCCGTGGTACGCCAGGAGTGCATGAAGGCGCTGCTCGACTCGGTGGCGCTGTCCGTTCCCGAGTCGCAGGCCGACTACCGCGATGCGCGTCGCCTCGCCGTGCAGTCCTACCTCGACGACCTGGCACGCACGTGGGGCGCCTCGGTCGACTCGGTCCTGCTGCGTTCGCTCGACTACGGCTCGGCGGAGCCCGCCATGCAGAAGCGCCTGCGCGACAGCTCCGAGATGCTCGGCCGCCTGCCCGGCAACCGCACCTTCACGGTGGCCGACTTCACGCGCCAGCTCCGCTTCACGGAATTCCACGGGCTGGTCGGCAAGCCGGAAGCCGCGCAGCGCCGCGACGAGATCATGCGGGAGTTCATGGCCGACGCGGTCACCGCGCGCCAGATCCGTGCCCAGAAGATGGACCAGACGCCGCGCATGCGGATGCTCTACCGCCGCTTCGAGCGCGCGGCGATCCTCGAGGAAGCGCTGCGCGTGCTTGCGCAGATCGACTTCGCGCCGGCCGACCCCGAGGTGTCCCACTTCTACCGGCAGCACCAGTCCGAGTACATGTCCAGCCCCCGCCTGAAGATGGCCAGCCTCAAGGCCCGCTCGAAGGAGGACGCCGAGGCGCTCCGCGAGCGGATCCTCAAGGGCGCCTCCGTGCGGTGGCTGACGGGCAACGACAAGCGCGTTGTGGAAGGTGCACCGCCGTTCCCCGAGTCCTGGCTCTTTCCCGAGCAGATGGGCATCAAGGCCGAGGACCTGCGGGTCGGTTTCACGCCCGAGGCGTACGAGGTGCCCGAGGGCTGGGTCGTCGCCCAGGTCGTCGAGGTGGAGCCGGCGCAGCCGCTTCCCCTGGCGCAGTGCCGCGACCGTATTCTGGCGCGGATGCGCCAGGACGCCTCGCGTCAGCAGATGCTGGAGATCCTGGCCCGGCTCGAGGCGGAGTCGCCCGTGAGGATCCTGCCCGGCGCCGAGGCGGAGGTCCGCAAGGTGGTCGCCGAGTCGTACGTCGAACCGCAGCCCGCGGCCTCGCCGCAGCAGCCCTGAGCCCCCGCAGGAGGCATGATCGTGCATCGCAACGGAATCAGCGGCCGGTCACTGGCCCGCCCCCGCACCCTCGGGGCGGCCATCCTGGGCCTGGCGCTCACCTTGGCCCTGCCGGCGGTGGAAGCCCACGCCGCGGGCGCCTTCAAGGCCAAGAGCTGCGTGGACTGCCACGAGGCGACCGTCAAGGCCACCCCGTCGAAGAACGCTCACCGTCCGTTCGCCGATCGCGATTGCGAAGGCTGCCACCGGCGGCACGGCGTCATCGGCAAGCTGGTGCTGCAGGCCACCGGGCGCGAGCTCTGCCTGCCCTGCCATGCCGGCTACGCCGATGTGACGCGCCGTGACCACGTGCACGAGCCGCTCAAGCAGGGTGACTGCTCGGGGTGCCACGACCCCCACGGCTCGGGCCAGCGCGGCCTGCTGGCGGCCGAGGGCGCCCAGGCCTGCTACACGTGCCACGAGGCGGCACCCTTCCAGCGCCGCAATGTCCACCGCCCCCTGGCGCGCGAGGGCTGCGCGGCCTGCCACGACCCGCACGGCTCGGCCCACGACGGCCTGCTGGTCCGCGGCGGCGACGACCTGTGCTTCGGCTGCCACACCGAACGCGACAAGCTGGCCCGCGCCCACGGCGACCACGGCGGCCTGGCCGGCTGCGTGTCCTGCCACGATCCCCACAGTTCCGACAGCAAGGCGCTGATGCACGCGGTGCGGCACGCGCCGATGCTCGACGGCGACTGCGCGGCCTGCCACGCGGCGGACGCCGCCGGCGGGGCCGCCCTTGCCAAGCCGGCGGCGCAGCTCTGTCTCGATTGCCACGACGACCCGGCCGCGGGCGCCCAGGTGCCCCACGACCCGGCGGCCTCCGGCGAATGCGGCCAGTGCCACGCGCCGCACGGCGGCTCCCGACCGGCGCTGCTGGTGGCCGACGAGAAGCGCCTGTGCCTCGAATGCCACGAAGAGCCGCCCTTCCAGCGGCCGTTCCCGCACGCCCCGGCGGCGGCCGGGCAGTGCTCCGCCTGCCACGACGCCCACGGCTCGGATCGCCCGGGCCTGCTTAAGCAGGAGACCAACGCGCTATGCGCCTCCTGCCACGCCGGCATCCTACCGGTGGCGGGAGCCGCGGCGCCGGCGCTGGTCCACGCCCCGGTGGTCAAGCGCGAGTGTACCGTCTGCCACCAGCCGCACAGTTCCGAGCGCAAGTCCCTCCTGGTCGACACCGCCGGGACGCTGTGCCTGGGCTGCCACACCAAGGTGCAGCTCGAGACGGCGGCGAAGTACCCCCACGCCGTGGCCAAGTCCGGCGAGTGCCTGGCGTGTCACCAGGCCCACACGGCCGAGCTGCCGGCCCTGCTGAAGAAGCCGGCCGCCGCGCTGTGCGCCGAATGCCATGCCGACCTCGGGCAGCAGCCCGCCGGCGGTACGTTGCATCCGCCCGCCGGGGACGGCGCCTGCCTGGACTGCCACCTGCCCCACGGCGGGTCTGAACGCGGCCTGCTGCGACAGCCGCTGGCACCCACCTGCGCGGCCTGCCACGACACCGGCACCCCGACCGGCCCCGCCTGGCGTGGCCACGAACCGGTCGCCACCGGCAACTGCACCGCGTGCCACGATCCGCACCGGTCCGCGCAGAAGGCGCTACTTTCGGCCGAGGCGGGCAAACTCTGTGCGCTCTGCCACGAGGACATCGCGGCCCCGCAGGGCGCCGTGTCCATCCACCCGCCCAGCCGCGACGGCTGCCTCGAATGCCACCTGGCCCACGGGGGCCAGGGCGCCGGCTTCCTGCGCGAGGCCGCGCCGGCCCTCTGCTTCGGCTGTCACGACGAGAAGAGCGCGGGCTTCACCAAGAGCCACCTCGGGCGCGACCCGCGAGCGCTGGCTTGCCTCGGCTGCCACGAACCCCACCACTCGGCGGCACCCGGCCTGCTGACGGCTCGGACGCACGCGCCGTTCGGCGACCGCGATTGCGCCTCGTGTCACGAGGGCGCCGCGCCGGTGGCCGACCAGCGGCAGGCCTGCCTGCAGTGCCACGATGGCCTGCCCGAGCCCGCCGCCCCGGGCCAGACGGTGCACGCCCCGTTCGCGGACGGAGACTGCGCCTCGTGCCACAACCCGCACGTGGCGCGCGGACCGGCGCTGCTGCCGTCGGCACGGACGAGCGACGCCTGCGCCGCCTGCCATGACCCCGCCGGCCTGGCGCCGAGGCCGGAGCTGGCCCACACGCCCGTGCGGGACGGCAAGTGCGAGTCTTGCCACCAGCCGCACGCCTCCAGTGAGCCCAACCTGCTGGTCGAGCCGGCGGCGACGCTGTGCACGAGTTGCCACGAGTCGATCGAGGCGCTCAAGAAGTGGCCGGTGGTCCACGCTCCGCTGCGCAGCGGGTCCTGCACGCGCTGCCACGACCCGCACGGCAGCAACGTGGCGATGAGCCTGGTCGACGAGCCCAGCGTGCTGTGCGCGAAGTGCCACGCGGCCGCGACCCTGCCGGCGAAGCACCGCGGCTTCGCCGTGGACAAGGCCGATTGCGCCGGCTGCCACGCCCCGCATGCCGCCAAGCGCGCCAACCTGCCGCATGAGCACGTGCACCAGCCGTTCGGGGCCGGGAACTGCGCCGCCTGCCACGCCGGGACTTCGGCCACGACGAAGCAGTCCCAGCCGGAACTCTGCCTGTCGTGCCATCCGGGCCTGGCCGCCAGCCTCAAGGAAGGCGCGGTGCACGGCGCGATCGCCGGCGCCACGGCCTGCACGAACTGCCACGCGGCGCATACCGGACCGGTCGCACCGCTGCTGCCAGCCCGCGAGTCGGTCGTCTGCGCCACCTGCCACCAGGAGCAGGTCGACGCCAACCGCACGGCCCCGCACCGGCACCCCCAGGTGGACGGCCACGAGTGCACGACCTGCCACGACCCCCACCTGAGCACCGTCAGTGACGACCAGCTGGCCATGGAGACGTGCCTGAACTGCCACACCTACCGTGACCACGTGGACCACCCGATGGGTGAGGACACCGTGGACCCGCGGACCGGGCGCCGGATGATGTGCGGCAGTTGCCACGATCCGCACGGAAGCGCGTTCGTGCGCTTCATGCGGGATGACCCCGAGGGCAAGCTCTGCATCGGTTGCCACACCGACAAGCTGCGGACGGGCGGTTGATGCGGGATCCAGGCCTGCCGCGCACCCCGCGGCCGGGCGCGATCGTCTCCTCCAGGGGGCCCGGCGGACGCCGGGCCCCCGTCCTTTCCCAGAAAAACCTACTGCAGCTCTAGGTATAACAACGGGTTATATTTTGAGAGCGATAGTCATATACATGTACGCGAACAACGTTTTTTTTTGGCGTGTTCATTGACATACGATCCCTGTGTGATATGATAGTTCGGTGACATTCAGAGGCCTCGAGGCTCCCTGACCTCCACCGTCCATGACGCGAGCGTGACACATGACCCGGTTGTGCCCGACATCGCTCGCCTTCACCGTCCGCCAGGTTGTTGGCATCGTAACAACTGTGCTTCTGCCCCTTCTGGCCACCTCTGCCGGCGGGGCCACCTCGGCCGTCACGCTGCGCTACGAGGGCGTGCTGAACCTTTCGCGACACCAGGATGGAAGGCTGCTGCCGGCCGCGGTGACCTGCGCGCCGCAGGCGGGCGGCCTGGTCGTCACCGACGCGGCGCACGGGGCCTTCCACATCCTGAACGCCGCCGGCGTGGAGACCTTCCGCACGACGGGCTTCGCGGGCCTGTCCCAGCCCGATGACGGGGCGATCGACCACGAAGGCCGTCTGGTGGGCATCACGCTGGTCGACGGCGCCCGGCGCCTGCCGGTCCGTCTGGACGTCTACGGCGAGCCCGATAGCTGGCGCGCTGCGGCGCCACGCGAGGCTTGGCAGCCCGGGCACGTCCTGGTCGCGCAGGACGGCAACTACGTCACGATCGACGGGGACAGCGGCCTGCTGGCCAAGCACGACGCGGCCACGGGCGACCTGATCTGGGCCGCGGTCGTCGTCGATGGCGAGGACCAGGGCCAGGAGCTGGAGATGGGGCTCGGGCGCCCTGTCCAGCTGTCCGACGGCACTTACGCCCTGTGCGGCAGCAACCTGCACCGCGTCCTGCTGGTCGACGAGGGCGGCGCCGTGCGCTCCTCGTTCGGCCGCTTCGGCTCCTCGCCCGGGCGCATGGTCGCTCCCGTGGCCGTGGCCGAAGGACCGGGCGGGTGCCTGCTGGTCCTCGACCAGATGCGGCACAAGGTCATCGCCTTCGACCGCGAAGGCGGGTTCCTCAGCGAATACGGGTCGATCGGCGATGCCCCGGGTGCCTTCTACCACCCGGTGTCGATGGCGACCGACGGGGCCGGCCACCTCTACGTGGCGCAGGGCTATCGCGGTCGTGTGCAGGTGTTCAGCGTCCTGGCCGACGGGACTGTTGAATAGAACGCCCGGCGATGTCCGGGCTGGTTCGGGGAGTCGTGCTGTCATGAGGCGTCTGCAAGCGAGGAGGAGGGTCATCAGTTCGCGGCGGTCCCTGCCGGAGTTCCGGCGTCAGGGCCGCAACGGTCGTCGATTCGTTCATGTTCCGCCACGCGGGACGAAGGTCAACTTGCACTTGGAGGCTCACTCGTGAAGACTTTCATCAAGATCGCCCTGGTGCTGGCGCTCGGCCTGTCGGCCAGCTCGGTGCTGGCGTTCCATGACGCTGGCGTCGCCTACTGCGCCGGCTGCCACACCATGCACAACAGCCAGAACGGCGCCCTGGTGGACGCCGCCCATCCCGCCGGCAACGAGTACCTGCTGAACGCCGGCAACGGCACCGACACCTGCCTGCGCTGCCACGCCGGCTATGGCCAGTTCAAGAACGGCGAGGGCTTCGGCCCCGGCGGCGACTACTACTGGGTCACCCGCACCTTCAGCTGGGTGTCGCGCGGCGCGACGCTGAGCAGCCCTGGCGACAGCCACGGCCACAACGTGATCTCGCCGGCCCGCGGCATCGCCCAGGACGCCACCCTGGCCAACGCGCCGGGCGGCACCTTCCTGAGCTCGCGCCTGGGCTGCACCAGCTGCCACGACCCCCACGGCAACCAGAACTTCCGCCTGCTGTACGGCACGCAGCTGGGCCCGAAGTACGACGGCACGCGCTACTCGTTCGCGTACCCGGCGCCGCTGGCCCTGGGCAACTCGCGCAACACGTACGGCACGCAGCCGGGCGTCGAGACCAACACCGACCACACCATCTACAAGAGCGGCATGAGCAACTGGTGCGCCAACTGCCACACCGCCCTGCATGACAACAACACGACGAACTTCGTGCACCCGACCCGCGCGATGGGCTCGACCATCGCCGCGACCTACAACGCGTACGTGAGCTCCGACGACCTGAGCAGCGGCGACGCTGCCACCTCGTACTGGGGCCTGGTGCCGTTCGAGGCCGTCAACGTCGACCTGGCCACCGCCGACCCCGCGAACTACACGCAGGGCCCCACGGGCCAGGACGAGGTCATGTGCCTGAGCTGCCACCGCGCGCACGCCTCGCCGTTCAATGACATCGCGCGCTGGGACATGAGCGTCAACCTGATCTCCCTGTCGCACCCGCTGACGACCGACGTCGGGTTCATCCAGACGGACGTCGACCGGAAGTACTACAACTACACGTTCGTGGCCAACCAGCGCTCGCTGTGCAACAAGTGCCACGTCAAGGACGAGTTCGACCACGCCGGCGCGACCCACTAGGCCTCGCTGCGCCTGACGGCGATTCCCGGGGGCCCCGCGCGAGCGATCGCGCGGGGCCTTTCCGTCGGTGCCGGCTGGAATCCGGGGCCCCGATCTGCTAGAATTCAGGGGATCATGTCGACCAACTGCCGGTGCGCGATGGCCGGGCAGGTGACGAACACGGGTGGCGGATGCATGGCGCGAAGGCCCGCTGGCAGCATGGGAACCGGAACCTCTCCCCGCAAGGACCTGACGGCGGCGCTCGGGTTCGCCTGGGCGCTGGCAGCCGCCGCCGGGGCCCATGCCTTCCACGACGGCGGCGTCGCCTCGTGCGAGCGCTGCCACATCATGCATGATGCCGTGCCCGGCCAGGTGGCCTACGACGGACTGCACCCGCTGCTGCTGGCCGCTTCATCGACCGACCTGTGCCTGACCTGCCACGGCGACGGCGGGGTCATGGGGGCCGACCCTTTGCGGCCGCCGCGCGAACTGGGCGCCGGCAACTTCGTGTTCCTGCACGAGGACGATCTGGACGACGGGCCCGATCCGCAGGCGCCGCGCCGGCCCGGGCAGGCCGCCGGCCACAGCATCGTCTCGCCGGCCCTCGGGCTGACCGCCGACAGCCGCTGGCCGCGGGCGCCGGGCGGCACCTTCCCCTCGTCGTCCCTCGGCTGCACCAGCTGCCACGACGCGCACGGCAACGCCGGCTTCCGGATGTTGCACGGCGTGGGCCCCGTCCAGGAAGGCGTCGCCACCTTCGTGTATCCGGCGCCGCTTGCCGTCGGCCTGGCGGTTGCTGACCCGAACGCGGCCGAGTCCCGGCAGGCCCACACGGCCTACGTGGCCGGCATGACGCGGTGGTGCGCCAACTGCCACGGCTACTACCACGAGGGCAGCACCGCGGCGTTCACGCACCCGGTCGACGAGGTGCTTGACTCCGGTCAGCGCCGGCGCTACGACCGCTACGATGGCGATGCTGACCCGAACGGCGGCGATGCCGCCACGTCGTACCTGCCCGAGGTCCCCTTCGAGGCAGGCAGCGCCACCCTCGACGGCACCGCCGGACCGGGCGCCAGTGGGCGGCTGCACTGCCTGACCTGCCACCGCGCGCACGCCTCGTCGGCGCCCGCGGCCGGCCGCTGGGACTTCCACGTCCACCGCCTTGCCGACGACGGCGTCGCGTCCGGTTCCTGGCCCCTGCCGAGTCCCTATCCCGATCCCGGCCAGGGCCAGCTGTGCCGCAAGTGCCACGCGCAGAACCACGACCAGGGCCAGGCCTGCCTGGCCTGCCACCGCCGCGGCGACCCCGGGGTCCTGCCCCTGGACCCCTGACGACGACGCCCGCGGCAGGACAGTTCATCGACGGAGAGCGGCCGCACCCCGGGGGCGCGGCCGCTCTCGTTTCCTGCTCCTGGCCGTTGCGCGCGCCGCGTGACGGCGCCGCATCCTACATCGTCGGGGTGGCCCGCTTGGCATCGGTCGCCTGGCGCTCGTACCACCAGACCAGCAGCGGGCTGGCGATGAAGATCGAGCTGTACGTCCCGACGAACACGCCGAAGCTCAGCGCGAACGCGAAGTCCCGGATCACCGGCCCACCCATGGTCCACAGCATCACCGAGACGGTCATGGTCGTGGCCGAAGTCAGGATGGTGCGGCTGAGCGTCTCGTTGATCGACCGGTTGATGACTTCGCGGTAGCTCTCCTTGCGCCGCAGCTTCATGTTCTCGCGGATGCGGTCAAAGACCACGATCGTGTCGTTGATCGAATAGCCGACGATCGTCAGCAGGGCCGCGACGATCTGCAGGCTGATCTCCAGGTCCAGCAGCGAGAAGACGCCGAGCGTCAGGGTCACGTCGTGGACCAGCGCCGCGATGGCCGCGAAGCCGTAGCGCAGCACGAAGCGGAACCAGATGTAGATGACGATGAGGAACAGGCCCGCGATGATCGAGTTGATGGCCGCCGTCCTCAACTCGCCGCCGATCTTCGGCCCCACCGACTCCACGCGGCGCAGTTCCACGCCGTTCTGCGGGAAAGCGGTGCGCAGGTCCTCGAGCAGCCCCTGCGCCGTGTTCGCCGCCTGCTCGCCGCTGGCTCCCTTGGGCGAAGGCACGGTGATCAGGTACTCGTCGGCGGCACCGAACTCGGTCACCTGGATGCCGGCGTATCCCTGCGACTCCAGGTTCGTCCGCACCTGGCTGATGCCCGGGCTGGACGCGAACTTCACCTGGACGACGGAGCCGCCGGTGAAGTCGATGCTCAGGCGCGGGCCGCCATGGATCACCATCAGCACGAGGCTGATGACCACCAGCGCCACCGACAGGGTGAAGACCGGCTTCATCGCGCTGACGAAGTTGAAGTTGGCGTTCCGGAAGAATTGCAGCATGTCGTTCTTGGCCTTTCCCGGGTCGTTGCCCGGCGTCTGTCGTGCCCCGTGGGGCTGATGGCCGCGCCCGGCGCGGCCACCGATGCGTCAGATGCTGAGCGTCCGCCGGTTCCTGTTCCGGGTCAGCAGGTCCATGATGGCGTGGGTCATGACCAGCGCCGTGAACATGCTCGTCAGGATGCCGATGCACATCGTGACGGCAAAGCCCTTGACCGGGCCGGTGCCGAACCACAGCAGCACGCCGCCGGCGATCAGGGTCGTCACGTTCGCGTCGACGATCGTCCGCGTGGCGTTCTGGTAGCCCGCCTCGACCGCGGCGCGGACGGTCTTGTCCTTCCGCAGTTCCTCGCGGATGCGCTCGTTGATCAGCACGTTGGCGTCCACGGCCATGCCCACGGTCAGCGCGATGCCGGCCAGGCCCGGCAGCGTCAGCACCAGGTCGAACTGGGCCAGCACCGCCAGCAGGATCAGCATGTTGGCCGTCAGCGCCGTGACGGCCACCACGCCGACCATGCGGTAGTAGATGAGCATAAACACGACCACCAGGAGCGCCCCCCACTTCGAGGCGTTGACGCCGGTGCGGATCGAGTCCGAGCCGAGGCTCGGGCCCACCGTGCGCTCCTCGGCGATGGTGATGTCCGTCGGCAGGGCGCCGGCCCGCAGCAGCAGGGCCAGGTCGCTGGCTTCGGCGTTGGTGAAGTTGCCGGTGATCGAGCCGTTGGTGGTGATGCGCGACTGGATGACCGGAGCGGACGAGATGCGCCCGTCCAGCGAGATGGCCAGGAAGCGCCCCACGTTCTCGCCGGTGGCGCGGCCGAATTCGCGGGCGCCGCGGTTGCCGAGCGCGAACGTGACCTGCCACATCCCCGGCCGCTCGTTGTCGGCCGAGCTGATGGCGTCGGTCAGCTGGTCGCCGCTGATGATCGGCTCGGCGTCGACCAGGTAGAGCGGGCGCAGCTGCGTGGTGCCCCCGAACGTCATCGGGTCCATGCCCATCTGGAACTCGACACCCCGCAGGCGGGCCTGCGTGCGCGGGTCGTCCAGCATGGCCTGCACGCGGTCGACGTTCTGTTCGGCCACGAACAGCGGCGTCGAGGCGATGCCGGTCTGCGTGACGACCAGGCCGCTGAACGGACGCTGCGCCAGCACCTGAGCCTCGTCCAGGAGCGTCGAATCGCCGGGCGCGACCGCGGGTACCTCGACGCTGCCGGCGAACGCCTGGTCCAGTCGGGTCAATGCGTCCTGCAGGTCGTCCGGCTGGCGCACCAGGCGGAATTCCAGCTTGGCCGTGGTGCCCAGGAGCGCCTTGGCGCGCTCGGGATCCTGCAGGCCCGGCAGCTTGACCACGATGCGGCTCGCGCCGAAGGTCGTGATCTCGGGCTCGGACACGCCGAACTTGTCGATGCGGTTGTAGAGGATCTCCTTGACCCTCTGGAGCGCATCCTCGGCCTGCCCCGGGTCCATGCCGGTCTGATCGACCTCCAGGACCAGGTACATGCCGCCCTTGAGGTCGAGGCCGCGGCGGATCGCCTTGGCATCGATCGCCTCGATCTCGGCCAGGCGCGTCGGGTTGGCCTTGGCGGCCTCCCGCTCAGCGTGCGGGATCGACAGGGCCTGGAACGTCGGCAGCAGGCCGTAGATCGAAAGCAGGACGATCACGGCGCTCAGCCCTGCCCGGATCTGCAGGGAACGGTTCATCTTGGCACTCCCGGGACTTCTCCCCCCGGACCGGTCGGCCCGGGCGGCACGAGGATCCTCGACCGCGGCAAAAAAAAGCGCGCGCAGACCGGCCCGGCACCTGCCGAGTCCGGCCTGTTCCTTCGCGAAACAACGCCCGCCATGATAGCACACGGGCGGGCGTTTATCCAGAAATTCAGGCCCGGCTCAGACTTCCCTCAGCCGGTACTCCCGCATGCCCAGGCCCAGCAAGGCCGCCCGTTCCAGCAGCTCCCCCGGTCCCTGGGCGTAGCCACTCCATTGGTTCAGGGGGCCGCCGAGACGTTCGGCCAGCAGGTCGAGGGCCGCGCTGTCGACCGCGACCGGGTCCAGCCCGGCCAGGATCCCGATGCCAGCCAGGGGCAGGCGGCGACGGGACTTCGTGGTGGTGGCGTACGAGTCCGGCTGGACCAGCAGGACGATGTGCAGAATCCCCTGGGCTTGTCCGACCACCACCTGTCGCGACGTCGCGGCCGCCGCCTCGGCTACGGCCTGCTGGTAGGCAACCACGCCTGCAGCCGCCTCCGGCGCGATACCCGCCATGAAGCACACGCCCATGCACTCGCCACAACCCGTACACAGCCGGTGGTCGATCAAGGCGCGCCCGCCGCGGATCACGATGGCGTCGTAGAGACACACATCGAGGCAGCTACCGCAGCCGGCGCACAGGGGGGTATCCACTTGCGGCCGGATCCCGCGATGCAAGGCCAGGCGCGAGGCCCGATCGGCGAGGTCCAGCCCCAGGGTGGCCACGGCCCCGGCCACGCCCAGGTGGGGATGGGGCCGCAACGGCGCCAGCACCACGACACCGGCAACCCCGGCCAGCACGCCAGCCAGCGCATGGCCGTCCGGACCACCGGCCACCGGCCAGGGTGGCGGTCCGTCCGGGTCATCGCCGACCACGAAGGGCAGCGCTCCGGCCACCCCGAAACCGCGCGCCAGCGCCACCGCCCGCAGCGCCGCCGGGGAGTCCAGGCCCCGCGTGGAGATCGACAGCGTGTCCGTCACCTGCAGTCGCGCCGAACCGGGCAACGACGCCGGCCCGATCAGCGCCGCCCCCACGGCGTCGATCCATTCGGCCGGAGCAGCGGCCGGGCGACCGGGCGCCGGTACCGGCGCCTTCAGCAGCCATCGACCCGCCCGCGCCGCGGCCCCACCAAAGCCGGCGGCTTCGACCAACCGACGCAATCCCGGTCTCGGGTCGGGCGGAGCCAGTGCCGAGCCCGCGCCGAGCGGCAGCGGCCAGAAATGGACGTCAGCGGCCATGGCCGGCCCCGGGCGCCTCCACCGCGGCGGGCGCGGGAGTCATCAGTTCGGAGGCGGTCACGAAACGCACACCCTCCTGCACATAGCGCGGAATCTCCCGGGTCAGGACCGCAGCGGTTACCGGATGCGGATGGGCGATTCCGATCGCCTGCCCCGTCCGGCGTGCCACCGCAACCAATTCGGCCAGCCGGGCATTCACCGCAACCTCGTCGGTGTGGTCGACGTCGAGGAAGAGCCGGTTTCGCGCGCACGGCACGCCGGCCCGCCGCGCGACGCGCCAGGCGACCGAGCGGGGCGTGGTGAGGCTGTCGAGGAAACGCAGGCCCCTCACCTCCAACGCGGCCATCAGGCCGGCCATCAGCAGCGTGTCCGCCGTGGCGGCGCTGCCCATGTGGTTGTTCACGCCGACCGCGCCGGGCACGGAAGCCAAGCCGTGCTCCAGCAGCCCGGCGATCTCCGCCGGCGTCTGGCCGAGCATCAACGCGCCGGGTCCCGGATCGATGTCAGGATACCCTTGCGGCTCCATCGGAAGGTGCAGGAAGAGGTCGCGCCGTTGCCCGGCCAGGGCGGCGATCGCACGCGAATGGGGCCGACCCGGCAGCACGGCCAACGTCAGCGGCACCGGCAGGGCCAGCAACGCGGCGTCGGGTCCGTCCAATCGCTGGCCCAGGTCGTCGATGACCAGCGCCACACGCGGACCGCCGGTCTCTGGCGTCCGCTCCGATGTCTGCTCCGGCGTACGGTCCAGGCCGCGCGCCACGGCCGGATCGGCCAACCCGCTCGTGTCGACCGGCGCGGTGGCCTGCGGGACGGGACCGGCTCGCCTTGCCGGCTCACGTGCGGTCGTCGATGCCTCGTCGCGGGCGCAACCGCCGACCACGAACGCACCCACCAGGCACGCGGCGAACGCCGACCACGGCAGCCCTGGCCAACGGCGGCGCGGTTGCCGGCGGGCCGGGGGCGCGCCCCGGGTCACGGAACAGGTGGTGCGGCCGCGGACGTGCATGCCCGCAAGGTACATGCAGCGCCAGGATCTGACCAGCATGCGTCGCGCGCCGACCTACCGTCCACCCCCTGCGCGAAGGGGGAGCCGTCGGCTCCCCCTCAACGTCTCGGTACTGGCCGACTTCGCGCTAGCTGTCGCGCGTCAGGTCGACCTGCCCGCGCATCCGGTAGTAGGGCTTGGTCACGCCGTTGACCGTGGAGTCGCGCGCGACCGCGTAGAACTTGATCTGGCCTTCCACCTTGAGGATGGTGTCGCCGGCGCCGCGGTCGAACAGGAACACCACTTCATAGAGCGCGAACCGCGCATTCGGGATCTGGTCGTTGGGAGGCGAATCGCTCCAGGCCCCTTGCCGTTGGAACGTCTGGAAGGCGATCGACTGGATGCCGGGCACCAGTTGGTTCAGGGGATTGTACACGTCCTGCTTGGAGAACATGCGTTCATGGATGTGCAACTCCTCCTCCAGGTCCAGCGTCGTGCCGACGTCAGGAAATTCCTGGTACGTGCTCTCCTGCAGGATGGTCACGTACTGCGGGTGGAGCATCTGCGCGAAATTGGCGAAATCCGTCCGTTCATAGACAGCCTGGAAGTTCGCCATCAACTTGTCGGGCGTGTCCGGCCACACCACCGGGGTGCCGCCGCCACCGCCACACCCCTCGCCTTCACACGGCTCAGGCTCTGGCGAAAAGATGCAGCCGCTGCCAGCGACCAGGACCATGGCCAAGACCAGGGCCGGCAGTGCCAAGTTCTTCCTTTTCAACATCTTGTCCTCCACGTGGCCCGGGCTCCCTCGGGGTGACAGGGACGTTCAGGTAGAAGAAGCCCACGAACTCTTCGGGAATCTGACCCCGATTTTAGCATATGAAACGGTTATTTGCTAGCAAAACTGCCCCGCAGCACCCCCAGCGTCGGCAGCAATTGTTCGGTGTCGGGGTCGCTTTCCCCCTGCTGGTCACGCCACTCGCTAATATACCAGAAATTGCCCTCGAGTGTAAAGGTGATGATGGCCGAACCGCGGTAACGCAACGTCCTGCCATCCACCTTGCTTTTGACTTTCAGATCGTAGATGACGTTCTCCCACACCGACACGCTGCCCGACGACGGCGGCACGACGAAACCCGGGTTGCGCATGACGGCATCCTCGATCGTGACTTCCGCGTTGTAGAGAGCGTTGATGAAACGGATCTCGCGCTCGCGACCCCAGTTGTCGAACACGCCCGGAAACTGCGCCTCGGCGGCCGAGTCGGGAATGTAGAGGAAATTCACCGAACTGATCCCGGCCTCCCAGCCGGGCGCATGCATGGCCCCCGCCGAGGTCTGGAGGTTGTCCCAGGTGTTGGCCGGGTCGATCTGCTCGAGGTAGACCACGATGTCACCGGTCTGCGGGGGCTCGGCCTCGCGTGGCTGCAGCAGGCAGCCCCCGCCCGCCAGCAGGCAGGTCAGCAGGCCGGCCAGCGCGCAGGCGACCGTCGCCCGCCGCGCGGGGCCTTGACCCGCAACGATCAGAACGTCCACTTGAGCCATGCGTCGGCCTCCCAGAAGTCGGAGCTGCTGGCGGTGATGCTCGGTCCGAAGGCGTTGATCTTCTTGACCATCGCCGACACCTGGACGCGCTGCATCCGCCCGAACTTGCGGTCGACGCGACCGCCAACCACCAGTTCACCCGAATCGGTGCGCGAGGTCGAGTTCGCGCGCCCCGGCGACGTCTTTTCGTCCCGCGTGCGGTACGTGCCCGCCTCCAGCGTGATGCCCGGTCCGGCTGCGTAGGTGACGTCCAGGTCGATCTTCGAGATGTCCTGCTCCAGGTCGCGCTGGTAGAAGGCGCGGCCCGCGGCATCCTCGGTCGACTTGGTCGCGTTGAAGCGGCGGTTCCAGTCGTGGCGAATCGTGACGGTGAGCCGACTGCTGGGCCGGCAGGTGATCTTGGTGACGAGGTCTCCACGCTTATTGTAGTCATCCTTGCGTGTGACGGCCGCAAGGTAGGAATACACGTAGTCCGTGTACTGGATGTAGAGACGATAGCTCTGGTCGAGATCGATCCAGGGCGCGAGCTTCCAGTTGAACCCCGGTGCCAGTTCGTAGGAGTCCTTGAAGTTGTTGTTGGACGAACTGGAGCCGCGGATGGAGAGGTCCTGCGTCTGGCGCCAACTGAAGACCATCGACGTCCGGAAGCGGTCACGCCAGGCGCGATCGAGCCGGCTGGAGAAATCGCGTGTCAGGCGGTCCTTGTCGTTCGCGTTGAACCCATCCTGGGCGATGTCCTGCGTCAGTCCTTCGTGGTACTGCAGCTCCATCCGCGTGGAACTGAACAGGCGCCGCTGCCACTTCATCAGCAGGTCGCGCTCCTGCACGTACTGGCGGCCGCGACTGACGGTGGCGGACTGGATGCGCTGGTCGTCCCACTTCAGTCCGTATTTCCAGGCGACGGACACCGAATCGCGCCCAGCCTTGTAGCCGACCTTCAGGTTCGCCTCTTTCGCTTCTCGCTGCTTGAGGCCCGACAGGCCGGTGGCCAGTTGGAGGTCATCGGTCAGGTGCGTGCCCGTGAACTCGGACTTCAGCCCCCCATAGGCCAGCTTGTAGTCCAGCTTGAACGCCAGGGCGTCGCGCGTTTCGAGCTCGCTGACCACCTTCTGGTCCTCCGGCACCCCCACGGTGTCGATCAGTCCGTTCGCATTGCGGCGGAACTCGAGGTACTTCTTCTCGAAGTTGCTGCGCGTCATCTCGACGAAGGCCGTGCCGATCCCCCGCTTGACGTAGATGCCGACGCCGAGGCTGTCGCCGGTGGCCGACGAGGGGCTCGATCGACCGGCCAGCAGCCGCGTGCCGCCCGTGGCCGTCGCCGCCGCGCGCCCGACAATGGCCACGCCGGGACGCGCCTCCCATCCGCTCTGCAGGTTGGCGCCCGCCGTTCCCTCGCGGAAATCGTTGCGCTGTTCCTGGTTCAGACTGGCCTGGTCCGTGAAGTTGCCACCCACGCGCACCGAGTTGGTCAGCCCGAGAGCGTTCACCTTGTGCTGCGACGAGTTGAGGTTGACGGTCTTGTTGTCAACCTTGTACAGGTTGGAAAAGCCTGCGGTGTTGGTCGTACGGTCCTCGCTCCAGTTCCAGTTGCTATTGATGATCGTGACCATGGGCAGCTGCTTGCCGAAGTTGTAGTCGAGCGAGCCCTTGCGGTTTTCGACGGTCTTTTCCTGCTTACGGTATTCTTCGAGGCTCCAGTTGAGCACCTGCGTGCCCGAGGCGGAGCCGCCGAACCGCGCCGTTGTGGTCCAGTCGGAGTACAGCGTGTACTGGCGCACGTTCGCGCGCACGCCACCCACCGGCGAGAACGTCAGGTCCTGCAGGAACTTGCCCGGGACTTCGGGAATCGCGGCTTGCTCGGCGGCAGCGACCGAATCCCAGGAGGCCGCCGCCAGCGAGTCACCTTGGGCCCGGGCCGCATCGGCCATGTCCCGCGCCGCGCGCAGCCCGGCGTCCGGCGGCCGCGGCTGTTCCTCGGCGCTGTCATCGGTCCCGTCATCGGTCTGCGCCGACACCCTCGGTGCGGGCACCGCCGCCAGGAATGCCGCCCACAGCAGGGCGGTCGCAGAGAGGGCGCCCAAACGGCGGTATCGTGGCCGGGATCCGGTCATCGACACACTTCCTTCGGCTCCAGGAGCCGGGCCAGGCGTCGGTAGCCACCTGGCGCCACCTGTTCCGGGCGTGCGCCGGGATCTAACCCGGCGGCGACCGCCACTGCCTCCGCCTCCGCGGGCGACAGGTCGAACTGCGTCCGCAACTGGGAGGATACCTGCTTGCGACGCTGTCCGAACATCCTTTTGACCACCTCGCGGAACCACGCGAACTCGAGATCGGGCATGTCCCCGGCCGGGGTCAGGCTGACTACCGCCGAGTGCACCTGCGGCCGCGGCCAGAAGACGCTTGCCGGCACGGTGCGGGACTGCCGGATCGTGAACACCGAGCCGAGCACGACCGCCAGCACGCCGTAGTCGCGACCACCCGGCTCGGCGACCAGACGCGCGGCGACTTCCTTCTGGATCATGAACACGGCTCCGGCGATGCGCTCTCGCAGGTCGGCGGCCTTGAACAGGACCAGGCTCGTCAGCACGTACGGCAGATTGCCCGCGATCACGGGCCGGGGCCCGGCCGCAGCCAGGGCTTCTTCCCAGTCCAGCCTCGTCAGGTCACCCAGGATGGCCCGGAACCCGGGCCGATCCCCGAACTCGCCCTGCAGGAGGGCGTACAGTCCACGGTCCACCTCGACGCAGGCCAGCGTGCGCGCTCCATCCAGAAGGTGCACGGTGAGCGCCCCGCCGCCGGCGCCCAGTTCCAGGATCTCGTCGCCGAGGGCCAGCGCATCGGCGGCGATCGCACGCGCCAGGTTGCCGTCCAGCAGGAAATTCTGGCCCCGCCGCTTGACAGGTCGGATGCCGTAATGGCGCAGGAGCTCCTGCTGGCTGCGCGTCATGGCGAGGCATCCCCCCGGTCCAGGAACAGGGCGGTGAAACCGGCGTCCGTCCATCGCTCCACGTCGCCGGGATTCATTTGCAAGATCCCGGCCACCCTGTCAAGCACCAGGCCAAGCCTGGCCGGCTCGTTGCACTCGCCACGGTGCGGCACAGGCGGCAGCCAGGGCGCGTCGGTCTCCAGCAGCAGATGCTCGACGCCGGCCCGCGCCACCATCTCCGGCAATCTCGATTGCCGGTAGGTGACCACACCGCCGATGCCCAGCCGCAACCCGCGGGCCAGCGCCCAGTCCACGACCGCTTCGTCGCCACTGAAGGCGTGGAGCACCCCCCGACGGGGCGGCAGACCGCAGGTATCGACGAACGGCATGATCTCCGCCCAGGCGTCGCGGACATGGAACACGACGGGCTTGCCGACGGCGGCGGCCAGTTCCAACTGGGCGGCCAGAGCGGCGCGCTGGGCCGGACGCGGCGAGAGGTCCCGGAAGAAATCGAGGCCGATCTCGCCGATCGCCACCACCCGCGGGTTGCCGGCCAGCGTCGCCAGCGCCTCCAGCAGGGCACGTCCCTCGGCATGGAGCCGGCCCTCCGCATCCGCCAGTTGCAAGGCATCGTGCGGATGGACCCCGACGGTCGCCCAGATGTCCGGAGCGGCCGCCGCCAGTTCGACCGACGCCCGACTCGAAGGCAGATCGTAGCCGACATTCAGGAACCCGCCCACCCCTGCCGCGCGGGCACGCTCCGCCACCTCGAGTCCCCGGCCCCCGAATTCGTGACGATCGAGGTGGACGTGGCTGTCGATCATAGGCCGCCCTCGGGGCAGCGCGGATCCGCGGTGGCGCCACGGGCGTCCGGGGCCGCGGTCGCGCCCCGGCCGAGGCGGTCGGCCGGCCACTCGGCCAGACGTCCCGGTTCGTGGCCTTCGACGGTCACCAGCCCGCGCAACAGGTCCACCTGGCGCACGGTCGCCGGTCCATCCGGGGTCTGCACGACCGCTCCGGTCCGCGGCAGGCACTGCCGCGACTCGCGATACTGCGCATCCTCGTAGGCTAGGCAGCAGCGCAGCCGCCCGCAGGGGCCGGACAGCTTGGCCGGATTGAGGGGAAGCTGCTGCGTCTTGGCCATCTTCAGCGTGACGGGCACGAACTCGTGCAGGAAGCCGGAGCAGCAGTACTCGCGGCCGCACATTGCCAGCCCGCCCTGCAGTCGCGCCTCGTCGCGCACGCCGATCTGCCGCAGTTCGATCCGCGCCCGGTAGAGGGCCGCGAGGTCGCGGACCAGCTCCCTGAAGTCGACGCGCCCCTCGGCCGTGAAATAGAAGGTGACCTTGCGGCCGTCGTGCTGACGTTCGACCGTCACCAGATTCATGTCCAGGCCCCGGTGGTGGATGCGGTCGGTGCAGACCGCCCGCATCGCATCCTCCTCGGCGCGCGTGGCCTCAAGGCGGGCCAGGTCCTCCGGCGCCGCCTTCTGCAGCACGCCTTGTCGACGCGCGACCGCCCACCATTCAGCGGGACCGGTGCCGATGTAGAGGACGCGTCCAAGGTCACGGCCGCGGTCCGCCTCGACCAGGCAGTGGTCGCCGACACGCAGCGGCACGCCACGCCGGTTGTGGTAGTAGCTCTTGCGGCGCCCCTTGAACCGAAGCAACACCAGGTGCTCCCGGTCGACCGCGGGCTCCGCCAGGGGTGGGACGGCCAGCGGCGCGGCGCCTTGATCGGTTCCCGGACGTGGAGTCTGCCCGCTGCCCTCAGCCATGGTCCCGCAGCCCCTCGAACAGCACGGCCATCACTAGGCCGATGTTGAGGTTGCGGTCGATCGCGCCCGCCGCCGCATCGATCCGTGCCATGTCCGCCAACAAGGCGCCGGTGGGCCGGGCGGCGGCGATCCGTCGCACTGCGACGGCGGCGGCCGGGAACCGCGGCTGCCAGCGGTCGCCGGCCTCGCGGCAGGCCAGGGCGTCACTGTAATGGAGGTTGAGCAGCTCGCACACGCGGATGGCACGGGCGCGGCGCTCGGCGGCGCCCTGCTCGCCGGCGGCGCCGCGACGGGCGGGCGGTGCTTCCACCGCGTGCGAATAGGCGCCGCGGTGCAGTTCATCGGCGGCGATCGCCGCCTGCCCCCGCGCGCCGGCGGCAATCCAGCCGAACAGCAGGCCCGCCCAGTCGGCCAGGGCGCGCGATTCGGGTTGCAGGAGTTCCCACGCCAGGCGCGCGTTGCCCTGCGCCAGGCGGGCCGCCCAGGCTGCCGCTTCCGGGCCGACGTCGTCGCGACCGGCCAGCCGCGCCGCCAGCTCCACTTCCGGCCACGGCTCGAAACGCAGCTTCTGGCACCGTGAGAGGATCGTCGGCAGCATCCCCTCCGTGCCGGTGCTCGTGAGCATGATGACGGTGGCCGGCGGCGGTTCCTCGAGGGTCTTGAGGAATGCGTTCGCCGCCGGGCCGCCCAGGCGGTGGGCATCGACGACGATCGCCACCTTCCACGGGCCCTGGAAGGCCCGCACGCGCGTGAAGCGGATCAGAGAACGGATGCTCAGGGGTCCAGGACTCTCGGGATCGCCGATGTTCACCTGTGCCGTCGCGGACTCGGGCGAGCGCGCGAACGGCTCGGCGATCTTCTGCTCGAGCAGCGTGCGAGCTTCAGCATCGGTCACGGCAGCCGGGGCGGGCGCGATCAGGCGGATGTCCGGGTGCTGGAAGCTCGCCGCCTTCGCGCAACTTTCGCAAGGTGCCTCGTCGCGGCACGCCTGCGGCCCCCGGCAGTTGAGCAGGCGCGCGAACTCGAGCGCGGTGCCTTCCTTGCCCGAGCCCTCGGGCCCGACCAGCAGCAGTGGCTGGGCCAGATGGTCGCGGTCGCGCAGGCGCAGGAGGCGCACCAGCATCGCGTCGCGGGCGATGAACGGTGTAATCGGCACGCGGGCTCCCGGGAAACGACCGGCGGGCGGGCCTGCCGGCGGCGCGACCGGCGCCCGCACCCGCGCCGCGGACGCTCAGCGGGAGCGCAGCCAGTCGGCGGGGTCCAGCGGCGTACGGCCGTGCCGGACCTCGAAGTAGAGCTGGGGCGGGTCGCCGCCGCCGGGTCCCCCGACCTCGGCGATCACCTGTCCCTGGGCCACCTCGGCGCCACGCGGGACGAAGACGCCGTCCAGGTACGCGTAGAGCGTGTAGTAACCCTCGCCGTGGTCCAGGATAACGCATCGGCCGAAACCGGGCAAATGGTCACTGAACTCGACGCGGCCGGTGCCCACCGCCGCCACGGGAGCCCCGGGCGCGGCGCTGATGTTGATGCCGTTGTTGAGGGTCACGGTCTTGAACCGCGGGTGCACCGACCGCCCGAAGGCGCGCAGGACCTCTCCCCGCACGGGCCACTCCAGCCTGCCGGCCAGCTGGGCCAACGGCTCGCCCTGCCCCGTCAACAGCGGCGGCGGGGACTGGCGGCGGCGATCCTCGAGGTCGTCCAGCACGTGGTTCAGCTTCTGCTCGTTCAGCGAGAGCTCCAGCAGGCGGTTGTTGACGCCGCGGCGACGGTCGTCGAGTTGGCGCAACGAGGCGACCTGTTCGGCCTGCAGGCCCTGCAGGCGCTGGTTCTGCTGCGAGCTCTCCTCGCGGGTCTGGCGGATCTCGCTGAGTGCCGCCTCGAGGTCGCTGCGCTCACGCAGGACAGCCTGTCCCTCGTCGCGGGTCCGCTCGACCAGCCCCGCGTTCAGGCGGGCGAGCGTCCGTTCGAGGCGCACGGTCGCCATGAGGCCCGAGAAGCTGCGTGCCGTGAGAACCAGTTCGAGGTCGCTGCGCTGCCCGCGCACGTAGAGGCGACGCAGGCTGCGCGCCAGGGCCGCCCGCCGCCCGTCGTAGGTGTCGACGCGTCGCTCAAGCTCCGCTTCGAGGCGCCGACTCTCCGCCAGCAGCAGCGACTCCTTGCGCACCATGCCGCCCATCAGCCTCTGCGTGGCTTCGATCTCCTGCGCGATCGCCTCGTGGTCGCGGCGCGCCTCGTCCGCCTGCGCATTGAGGCTGCGGATGAGGTCCTGCTGGCGCCTGATCTCCGCACGGACCTTCTGCAACTGCGCGGCATTGTCCGGGGACTCGTTGCCGTTGCCACCGGCCACCGGCGTCCCCCCGGTTGGCGGGGCCGCCGGTCGCCCGGCGGCTGGCTGGGCTGCTTCCTGGGCCGCGACCGGGGCCGCCAGCAACCCGGCCAGCGCCAGGGCTGCGGCGATTCGAAGCGCTGTGTTTCCGTGGGACAGGAGCATCAGATGTCACTCCTGAGGGCCAGGTACTTCCTCATCGCCGCCCAGCTGCCGAGCAGTCCCAGCAGCACGCAGAAGGCCACGAAGCCCGCCGTCTGCGCCGCCGAAAAGAAGACCATGCCGCCCAGGCTCGCACCCAAGAGGCGCCCGCAGGCCATCAGCAGGGTCATCGCCAGGATTCCGGCCAACAACCCGTGGATCATCCCTTCACAGAGGAACGGGGTGCGGATGAAGGCGTTGGTCGCGCCGACCAGCTTCTGGACCTGGATGACGCGTGCGCTGGAGGCGATGGTCAGCTTGACCGTGTTCGAGATGACGAAGATCGCCGCGATGAAGACCAGCAGGCCGACGACCAGCGATGCCATCTGGAAGCGGTAGGTCCATCGCTCCAGGGCGTTTACCCAGTCCTGGTTGAAGAGGATCTCCGAGACCTCCGTCCATTGCGCCACCTCGTCGCGGATCGCGCGTACGGACTCGGGATCCCGCGCACCGGCGGTGAAGGTAACGTGGTAGGAGGACGGCAGCGGGTTGCGGTCCAGCAGCTCAAGCAGGGGGGCATCGTCCCCTAGTTGCCGCCTGAACTCGACCAGCGCGGCCTCGCTGTCGATCCAGGTCACCTGGTCGACGCCGGGGATGGCCAGTAGACGCGGGTGAAGCGCCGCCAGTTCCTCGGCCGGGACGTCGTCCCGCAGGTAGACCCGCAGGTCCAGTCCTCCGCGAGCGCTCTCGAGCACGGTGCCGAGATTCAGCGTCACCAGCGTCAGCGCCGCCAGCACCAGCAGCGCCGAGGCCATGATCAGGATCGTGACACCGGTGGTCAGCTTCCGCCGCCGAAAGCCGGCCAACGACTCGGCGGCCAGATAGCGCAGTTGCGACTGATTAAGCATGGGCGGGCTCCCTGCGCGCGGGACGGGCCGCGGGGGCCGCGGCGCCCTCGGGCGCACGATACATGTGATCGACCAGGCTGGCCCTGCGGTCGACGGCGCGCCGCCTCTCGTCCGAACGCAGCCGTCCGCCCTCGATCACCAGCACGCGCTGGCCGAAGGTCTTCACGATCTCGTGGTCGTGCGTCGAGAAGAACACGCACGTGCCCGCGTCGTTGACGCGGAACAGCAGGTCGATGATCTCCTGCGCTGTCGCCGGATCCAGGTTGCCGGTGGGCTCGTCCGCCAGGAGGATCTTGGGACTGTTGACCATCGCGCGGGCGATGGCGACGCGCTGCTGCTCGCCGCCCGACAGCTGCCGTGGCAGCCGGTGCCGCTTGTCGTAGAGTCCCACCTGTGTCAGCACGCGCGTGACGTTCTGCACGATCAAACGGTGCGGCTGGCCAACGACCAGCTGCGCGAAGGCGACGTTGTCCTCCACGCTGCGGTCTTCCAGCAGGCGGAAATCCTGGAAGACGAATCCGATCTCCCGCCGGAGCAGCGGGATGCGCCCGCGATTCATGCGCGAAGCCGGCATGCCGCGCACGATGACCTGACCCTTCGTGGGGAAGGCGTCCATGGCGATCAGCCGCAGGATGCTGCTCTTGCCAGCGCCGCTAGGGCCGGTCAGGCACACGAACTCGCCGTTGGCGACAGCGAAGGTCACGTCCGCCAGCGCCTTCTGGTCGTCGTACTGCAGGTCCACGTGGTGGAAGCTGATGATCGCGCGCGGATCCGATTGCGCACCGCCGCTGCCTGTGCTCCGGACCTGGTTCTGGCTGGCCAAGGGACACTCCCCGCAAGGGCCTGGACATGGCGGGAAGCCGCCCCCGGCGGGGGCCGCCTCCCTGGTTCGGCCCCGGATTTGCACGTTCCATGCCCGAACGCGGCACCCGCCGCAGCCCTCGCCACGCCGGAGCCGAGGTAGGACGTTGGCACGCCTTGACCTGAGTCTGTGCATGATCGTGCGTGACGAGGCCGTCATGCTGCCAGGATTCCTGGCTTCGGTGGCCGGGCTGTGGGACGAACTGGTGGTCGCCGATACGGGCTCGCGGGATGCCGGCCCGGAGCTCGTCCGCGCGGCTGGCGGCCGCGTCCTGCACTTCCCCTGGCGCGATGATTTCGCCGCTGCGCGCAACGTCTCGCTGGAAGCCGCCGGAGGTCGCTGGATCGTCTGCCTGGATGCCGACGAACGCCCGGATCAGACGCTGCGGTCGGCGCTGCGGGAACTGGCGACTACCGACCACGGGGCCGGCGCCGCGACGGTCGTCATGCGCAACGAGATGCCCGACGGAGGTCAGCGGCAGGCCCGTCTGCTGCGCTGCTTCCGCAATGACCCGCGGATCCGGTTCCGCCACCGCATCCACGAGGACGTCGCCGATGATGTCGCGGCCTTCCTTGCGCGCGAAAGCCTGGTGCTGCGCCACCTGCCGGGCAGCGTCGATCACCTGGGCTACGTCCGGTCCGTAGCCGCCGCCCGCGACAAGAAGACACGCGACACGGAATTGCTGCGCCGGGCGCTGCAGGACGATCCGGACGACCTCTACTGCCGCTTCAAGCTGCTGGAATTGGCCCGATTCTGGGATGACCGCCAACTGTTCGACACCGAAGCCGAGGCGGCGCGAAGTGCCCTGGAGCGAACGCCCCGGGCCCGGCTGACCGGGCGCCCCTGGAGCGGCGACCTTGCCGCTCTGATCGCCCAATCGCTCAGCGCGCAGCCCGCGGCGGCGCTGGCCTGGCTGGACCGCCAGGCACGCCGCGTCGAGGACGGTCCCGCCTGGCACCTGCGCCGGGGGCTCCTGCTCGAAGCCGGTGGGCGCGCGGCCGAGGCGCGAGCCGCGTTCGCATCCTGCTTGGCGCTGGTGTCGGAGGCCGGTCCCGGCGTCGGCGGCGTGGTCCCCGCGCGCCCGCTGCTGGGTCTCTGCCGACTGGCGGCACGGGCCGGTGATCGCGACCTCGCCGCCGACCTGGCGTTCCGCGCGGCCGCCGATGCCCCGCGGGACCCGGAGGCGCTGCTGGCAGCGGTGTCGTTCGGCCCCACCGGTGGCATGGCGTTCGCCCGCCGTCATCTGCAGGAGCACCCGGACGCGGCCACGCCGCTGGCCCAGGCGCTGCTGACGGCAGGCCGCCCAGAGGCGGCCCTGGATCTGCTGGAGGTGCACGGCGGCAACGGGACTGATCCGTTGGGGGTCGTTCTGCTGGCCCTGGTGATGGGCATCGAGCGCGAGGTGGAAGTCGACCTTCCACCCGACCTGGCGGATCGGATCCTGCGGTCTTGGCTGGAATCGCTGTGGGCGTCCGGTCGGCCTGACCTGCGTGACGCCCTGTGCGCGCGGTCACCGGCGCTGGAGCAGGCCTTCCCCTGGCTGCAGCAGTGGCTCGCCGAACGCGGGGCCGCGCTCAGCCCTTCTCATCGATGAAGAAGCGGCGGCGCAGTCCTTTCACGTATTCGGCGAGCGCCGCCTCGATCTTCCGGGACTCGACCTCCTGGCGCAGCTGTTCCGATAATTCCTCGTACGTGTACATGTGGCCGACCGTCCGCCCGAGCACCTTGAACACGTACCACCCGGCCGTCGTCAGCACGGGCTCGCTCACCGCGCCTTCGGGCAGGTCGGCCAGTGCGGCCTGGAAGGTCTCGCTCAGGTCCACGAGTCGGAACGTCCCGAGCACGCCGCCGTTGCGAGCCGAGGCCAGGTCGGCGCTGACCTCCGACGCCACCAGTGCGAAGGACTCGCCGCCAAGCACCCTGGCGCGCGCCGCCTCGGCCTGGACGCGCGCCGTCGCCACATCCTGTTCCGTGGCGCTGACCGGCAGGAAAATCTGGCTGATGGCGCGCTGACCGTCTTCCCGCACCTCGTCTACGCGCACCAGGTGCACTCCCCGGGGCGTGACCACGGGCTCACTGACCTGCCCGGCGGCCAGAGCGAAGACCGTGCGCGCCAATCCGGGATCGTAAAGGTCATCCTTGCCGACCAGCCCGACCTGGCCCCCGCGCGAGGCAGCGGCATCCTCGGAATGCTGCCGCGCGGCCTCCGAGAACGACATCCCCCGGGCGAGGTCGGCCTGGATGCGGACGACCTTCTCCTGGACCCGGCGGCGCGCCTCGACCGAGGGCTGCACCGGGATCAGGATGTCCGCGATCGCCAGGCTGTCTGGTTCAGCCGGCATCCTGTCGAGGTTCGCCAGGTAGTAGTCGCGCACCTCGTTCTCGAGCACCTCGATGTCCGGCCGGATGAACTTGCCGACGACCAGCCGCAGGTACTGCTGGTCGCGCAGCTGAGCGGCCATGCGGGCCCGGTAATCCGAAAGCGTCATGCCGCTCCGAGCCAGCTCGCGCTCGAGCGCCTCGGGGCCGCCGAAATGCTCCTCGAACTGCCGGATCTTCTGGTCGACGCTCCCGGACACGGCCTCGGGATCCACGCTCATGTCGGCACGCTTCGCCGCGGCGATGATCAGCTTGCTCTCGATCAACCGGTCAAGGATCTCCCGCCGCACGGCAGCCGCATCCTCGGCGACCGGTTCGCCGGCGTACTGGCGCTCGAGTCGGTACAGCTCGGTCTCGCGCACGAGATCGCTCTGGAGGATGGCCTCCTCGTCGACGATCGCCACGATCCTGTCGATCAGGACCGGCGCCGCCGCCGGGGCGATGTCTTCGGTCGTTGCCGGCGCGACGTCCTCCGCCACCGCCGGTACGACGTTCACGCACGCCGTCGCTGACAGCGACGCCGCGATCAGCAGGCTACGCGCCGGCCGGCTTCTTGGACTGATTCGCCGCATCGACCAGTTCCTTCCACGAGCGGGTCTTGGCCAGACGGTCCTCGAAGACCTGGATCTTGACCTTCTGCTTCCAGCCATCGAGTGCGGCGCGGAACGCCTGCTCCTCGCGCTTGTTCTGGATGCGCTTGACAACGGCGTCGGCCACGTCCTTCAGTTCCTGGCTGCGCGGAGGCGCGATCTCCTCGAGCATCACGATCGAGTAGCGACCATCGTCCAACCGGCGCGGCGTGCTGTACTTGCCGACCTCCAGGCTGAACAGGGCATCGCGCTCGGGTCCCTGGGCGTCCACGCGGACCGGTCCGAGTTGCCCGCTCAGGGCCTTGTCGGTCTCATCGCTGCCGTACGTGTTGAGCACGCGCCGCCAGGGCTCGCCGGCCTCCAGGGCTGCGTAGGCCTTGTCGGCCTGCGCCTGGTCGGCCACGAGTACCCGCTTGCCCGAGCGCGTCTCCGGCAGGTCGTATTCGTCCTTGAGCAGGGCCCAGGCCGAATCCAGCGCCGCCGGCGAGACCGTCTTGTCGTAGTGGACGCCTTCCTCGAAGAGCTTGCCGACGAGCATCTCGTCGATCCTGTCTTCGACCGCTGCCAGGACCTCGGGATCCTTGTCCAGCCCGCGATCCTGGGAGTCGAAGTTGAGCAGGGCGCGCTCGATCTCGTCGCCGATCTTGGTGCGCATTCCACCGACCATCTCGGCCCGCTTCGGGCGCTCGAAGACATTCATGCGGTCGAAGGTCGTCTTGAAGTCCCCGAGCGTATACGTGCGGGGTTCGCCTTTCACTGTATAGCCGTAGAAATCGAGGCCCAGGTCGCTCGGGTCCAGTTCCAGGGGTTGGAGGTCCTCGCGCCTGATCTGCTCCTTGGTGCCGGGATAGAACAGCCCCTCATCGACCGGCAGGCCGGCGAAAGCCTTCACGAGCGCGTCCTCGCGGATGTACATCCCGAACTTCTTCCGCAGATCGGCCTTGTAGGCGTCGACCAGGCGCATCTGGTTGCGGCTGACGATCGCCGACTCGATCCGCGCGCGGGCTTCCTCCAGCGGCGGACGCTCAGCCTGTTCCTCGCCGTCGATCTTCACGACCCACCAGCCGTAGGTGCTGGGCACGGGCTCGGTAATGTCCCCCACCTTCGCGGCGAAGATCGGGTCCTCGAACGAGGTGATGAAGCGTCCGTAATGCAGGTCGATCTCGTAGGAAACGGTGCCTTCCTTGAGGCCGGCGTGGAACTCGTTCCACACGTCGGCCCAGTCCGCGCCGGCCAGGGCAGCCTCGCGGCCCCGGACGGCCAGCTCCCGGGTATCTGCGATGAAGTACCGGCAGTGCCGCACGGTGCCGAACTTCTCGTAGAATGCCAGGACGTCGTCCTCGGTGAATTTCGAGGCCGGTTCGTCGACGAGGCGTCGCCGGGCAGCGGTCACGGCCTCGTTAGAAAGCAGCGTCTGGCGGGCATAGTCGATCTGCGCGTCGTCGTTGAACCCGAGCTGCGCCGCGATCGTCACCATCACATCCTTGTTGATGATGGTGTCGAGGAACTTGCGCTTGCCGGGCATCTCGGCCGTATCCAGGACATTGCCCTCGTCGTCCCGCGGAAGGTCGACCGGGTGGAGGCGTCCGAGCTTCTTCTCGTAGTAGCCTGCCGTGATCTCCTTGTCGCCGACCTTGGCCAATACGGTGTCCGGCGACAGGTCCTTGCCCTTGCCGCCGCAGCCGGCGCCGGCAATGAGGGCCAACGCCAGCACGGCCAGCAGGGCCGTCAACGGACGGGGCGCGGGTGTACGCAACGAACGCATGGAATCTCCTTGGCAACGCCGGTACGATTGTGGAAGAGCCCGTCCGGTCAACCTTCGGGTCCGACGCCCTGCAGTGAGGCCAGCCGTTCGAGCATGGCGTCCGCGATGGCCAGGTGCTCCCCGCGCGGGGCGGGCACCTTCATCACGAACTGGTCAGATGCCTTGAATTGCAGGCCTTTGGGGCCGGACGCCATCAAGCCTTGTATGATAGGCGCCGCCGGTTCCCTTCCGCCAGCGAAAAAGAAGTCGCAGCCCTGCCGCCCGCCGCGGACCTCGACAATGCCCAGCCGCCCCGCCATGATGCGCAACCGCTGGATCGCCAGCAGGTTGTCCACCGGTACCGGCGGTTGCCCGTAGCGGTCGCGGAATTCCTCCCGCAGCCGCTGGCAGGCCTCCACGCGCCGGGTCCGGGCCACGCGGCGGTAGAGGTCCATCTTGTGCTGCGGATCGCCCACGTACTCGTCGGGCAGGTAGGCGGCCGCGTGGAGCTCGACCTTCACGTCCAGCGGAGCAACACCGCCGCCGCCCTGGAGTTCCGCCACGGTCTCCTCGAGCAGCCGGCAGTAGAGGTCGAAGCCGATGGCTTCCATGTGGCCGTGCTGCTCCTCGCCCAGGAGATTGCCGGCTCCACGGATCTCCAGATCCCGCATGGCGATGTGGTAACCCGAACCGAGGGCCTGGAACTCCTCGAGGGCGGCCAGGCGCCGTCGCGCCTCGGCGGTCAAGCGCTCGCCCGGCGGGGTCATCAGGTAGGCGAAGGCGCGGTGGTTGCTGCGGCCGACGCGTCCGCGCAACTGGTAGAGCTGGGCCAGACCGAAGCGGTCGGCGCGGTCGATGATGATGGTGTTGACGCGCGGCATGTCCAGGCCCGACTCGATGATCGAGGTCGACACGAGCACATCCAGCTCGTGAGCCAGGAATCGCTCCATGATGGCCTCGAGCCGGTCCTCCTCCATCTGCCCGTGTGCCCAACCCACCCGGACGTTGGGGAGCAGCTCGCGGATCAGCTGCGCCATCCCCTCGATGGTCTGCACGCGGTTGTGGACAAAGAAGACCTGACCGCCACGGTGCAGTTCGCGCAGGATGGCCTCGACCAGCACGCGCTTGTCGAAGGCGCAGAGCTCCGTGTGGATGGGCAGGCGGTCCCGTGGCGGCGTGTTGATCAGCGACATGTCACGCGCACCCATGAGCGCCAGGTAGAGCGTACGCGGGATCGGGGTCGCGCTGAGCGTGATCGCGTCAACCTGACGCTTCATCTCCTTGAGACGTTCCTTGTGACGCACGCCGAAGCGTTGCTCCTCATCGACCACCAGCAGGCCGAGGTCCTTGAATCTCACGTCGCGCGACAGGAGTCGGTGCGTGCCGACCAGGACATCGAGACTCCCGGCGGCCAGTTGCGTCAGCACCTGCTTCTGCTCGGCCGGGGTGCGGTAGCGATTGAGGACGGCCACCTTCACCGGGAAATCGCGGAAACGCTCGCCGAAGGTCTCGCCGTGCTGTGCCGCCAGCAGGGTGGTCGGGCAGAGCACGGCCACCTGCTTGCCGGCGGCCACCGCCTTGAACGCGGCCCGGATGGCGACCTCGGTCTTGCCGAAGCCAACGTCGCCGCAGACCAGGCGGTCCATCGGTTCGGGTGACTCCATGTCGCGCTTCACCTCGTTGATCGCCGTCAACTGGTCCGGCGTCTCGTCCCACAGGAACGAGTCCTCCAATGCGCGCTGCAGGGCGCCATCAGGCGGGTAGGCAAAGCCAGGCTTGGCGCGACGTGCGGCGTAGAGCTCGATGAGCTCGGCCGCCATGGCGCGGATGGCCTTGCGCGCCTTGCCCTTGACCTTCAGCCAGCTGCCCGAGCCGAGGCGGGCCAGGGGCGGGTTGGCGCCCTGGTCGGAGCTGTAGCGTTCGACCTGGTCGATGTTCTCGACCGGGACGTAGACCTTCCCGTCCTCGGCGTACTCGAGCAGGAGGCACTCGCGCTCGATGCCTTCGACCGTGATCACGCGCAATCCCTGGTAGCGCGCGATGCCGTACTCCAGATGGACGACCAGTTCGCCCGGCCGCAGCGAGGCACGCTCCTTGACGACTCCGCTGCTTCGGTGACGCACGCGGACAGGACGACGGTAGCGCTCGAAGAACTCGTGGTCCGTCAGGCAATGCAGACGCGCGTCCGGCCACGCGAATCCGGCCGAAACGCCGCCAACCAGGGGGCGGGTCGCAGGGGGATCAGCAGAGACCTCATCCAGGAGATCGCCCAGCCGCTCGGCCTGACCGCGGTTGTCGCACAGGAGCAGGACCGCGTCGCCGGCTCCCTCGCGTGCCGCCAGTTCCGCGCTCAGCGCGGTGACGTCGCCGCCGCGCAACTGCTGCGACGTGGTCGGGAAGTCGATGCTGGCGCGGGGCGGCACGCCCAGCCAGAGTCCCGCCTCGTCGCCGGCGATCCACGACTCGGCCAGGTGCACGTGGCGCAGTCGCGGCGCGGCCAGCCGTGCGCTGGGCTCAACCAGTTCCTCGATCGCGGGCAGGGCCGGGTCGCGTTCGGCCCGCCCCTCGCGCAACCGCGGCAGCTCCCCATCGAGCAGGCCGGACTGCTCGTTCAGGCGCACCGGATCGCACCAGAAGACCGTCGTGCCCTCGGGCAGGTAGTCGATCAAGGTGGCCGTCGGACCGGTCCACGGCAGATAGCTCTCGATGCCGTCGTCGGCCAGTCGGTCCTCCAGACGTCGCTGCAGGTCCTCCAACGCATCGGCATCGGGGCCTTCGGGGCGTGCCGCCAGCAACGCCTCGGCCCGGCCCAGGCAGGCCAGCACCGCGTCATCGTCGAGCCACAGGTGGCTGACGGGCACGACGACGGCGTCCTCGGTGCGTGCGACCGTGCGCTGAGTCTCGACCTCGAACAGGCGCAGGGAGACGATCTCATCATCGAAGAACTCGATGCGCAGCGGCCTGTCTCCGGGCGCGAACACGTCCAGCAGTCCGCCGCGGCGGGCGAAATCACCGGTCTTGGCGACCATGCCCGCCGGCCGGTAGCCGGCGCGGACCAACGCGCCGCAGAGGGCATCCGGATCGAACCGCTGTCCGGCGCGCAGCCTCAACGTCGCGCGCTCGAGCGTACCGGGAGCCATGACGCGTTGGCGCAGCGCGGTCAACGAGGTGACGGCCAGGACACCGCTGCGCGTGCGCAGGTGGTGCAACCCGGCCAGGAAGTCACCCGCGGTGGCCGCGTCCGGCGAGTTCCGATCGAAGGCCATGACCTCCGGCTGCGGCAGGTGGCAAACGGCGTCCGGACCCAGCCAGACCACGAGGTCGTCGGCCAGTCGGTCCGCCACCTCGCGGTCAGGCGCGACGACGAGAGCGGGCCGGCCGCTGGCCGCGTGCCAGGCGGCCAACATGAGGCCGGTGGCGCCGCCACGCAGGCCCGTCACGAGCAAGGGGCCCTCCCCGGGCGCCTGCAGGGCGGCGCGCAGCCCCGCGACGGCCCGTTCCAGACCCTCGCCCGCGACGCGGTCGAGCAACGCTGCCTGCAGGAGGCCGCCTGGGCCGCCACGCGGCGCGACGGCGGTGCCGGAGTTGGTGATGGCGCCGGTCATGTTCTTTCCGGACGCGCGGCGGCGTCCCCTGGCTCAGAAGGTGGCCCGCTGCTCGTTGAACGGTGTGATCGCCCGCAGGCGCTCGACGATGCGCGGCAGCACGGCCAGGACATAGTCGATCTCGGCCCCGGTGTTGTAGCGCGACAGCGAGAACCGGATCGAGCCGTGCGTCAGCGTGAACGGCAGGCCCATCGCGCGCAGGACATGCGACGGCTCGAGACTGCCGCTGGTGCAGGCCGAGCCGCTGCTGGCGGCGACACCCACGCGGTCGAGCAGCAGCAGGATGCCCTCGCCCTCGATGTACCTGAAGCTGATGTTGGTCGTGTTCGGCAGCCGGTACGATGGGTCGCCGTTGGCCTGGCAGTCGGGGATGGCCGCCAAAAGGCCCTGTTCCAGGCGGTCGCGCAGGCGTCGCACCTGCACGTCCTCGATGGCGAGGTTCGCCGCCGCCAGTTCGCAGGCCACGCCCAAGCCCGCGATCGCGGCCACGTTCTCCGTACCGGCACGCCGCCCGCGCTCCTGGTGCCCACCCACGATCAACGGACGCAGCTTCGTGCCGCGGCGGACGTAGAGCGCGCCCACGCCCTTGGCCGCGTGGAGCTTGTGGCCGGAGACGGCGAACAGGTCGACCGGCGAATGTTCGAGGTCCAGGGGGAGCTTGCCCGCGGCCTGCACCCCATCCACGTGGAAGACCGCGCCATGTTGCTTGACCACGCGGCCGATGGCTTCGATGTCGAACAGCACCCCGGTCTCGTTGTTGGCCATCATCACCGACACCAGCGCCGTCTCCGGCCGCAGCGCGGTCGCCACCTGAGCCGGATCCAGACGTCCGGCACCATCGACCTTGAGGAACGTCACGTCGTAGCCGTGGCGCTTCTGCAGTTCGCGGCAGAGGCCCAGCACCGCCGGATGCTCGACCTCGGTCGTGACCAGGTGGCGTTTGTCAGGGTGAGCGTGCAGGGTGCCCACGATGGCGAAGTTGTCGCTCTCGGAACCACCGCTCGTGAAGACGATCTCGCCCGGCTGCGCGGCCCCGAGCAGCGCCGCGACCTTCTCCCGTGCGCGCGCCACCTCGTCGCCGGCGCGGGCGCCAAACGAGTGCATGCTCGACGGGTTGCCGTAGTGCTCGCTCAGCAGCGGCACCATGCGGGCAACCACTTCGGGCGCCACGGGCGTCGTGGCGTTGTTGTCCAGGTAGATGCCGCTCTCCGGCCGCGGTGGCAGGCCGTCCAGGAGGCTCGGGGGGCGCGGGGAGTCGTTCATCACCGGTCCACCTCGACCACGGTCAGGCGATGGTCGACGAACTCGCGCAGGCGCGGCTCCACCAGGCCGCCGATGGTGGCGGCCGAGGAGCGGCAGGCCGCGCAGTTCCCCGTCAGGCGCACGTAGACCCGCAGGTCCCGGTAGCGCACGAACTCGATGTCGCCACCATCGCCCGACAGCGCCGGTGAAATCTCGGTGCGGAGCAGGTCAGCGATGCGCCCGACCATCGCCGCGTCGGCCGGATCGTGTTCGGGCCCGCCGGAACGTCGCGGCACGAGCGGCGCCAATTCCACCAGATGCCCGGACGTAGCGATCGGCGGCGCCGCGCGGCGATCGGCGGACTCACGCAACAGGTCGGCGATCTCGTGATGACAGTCCCCGCAGCCGCCGCCGGCCTTCGTGTGGTCGGTGACGTCCTCGACGGTCTCCAGACCATGGCGCTCGATCGCCTCGCGAACCGTCTCCCTCGTCACCTGGTAGCAATGGCACAGCAGGGTCGTACCCACCAGCAGATGGCACGGCACGTCGCGCCCCTGGCGGCGGTAGTAGTCCAACATCGCCGCCTCGAGCGCCTCCCGCCCCATCACCGAGCAGTGCATCTTCTCGCGCGGCAGGCCGCCTAGTTCACGGGCGATGTCCTCGTTCGTGACGCGCGAGGCTTCTTCGAGGGTCAGGCCGCGGATCATCTCGGTCAGGATGCTGCTGGAAGCGATGGCACTGCCGCAGCCGAAGGTCTGGAACCTAGCCTCGGCGATGCGCCCGTCGGGGCCGAGCCGAAACGCCAGCCGCAACGCGTCGCCACAGGCCATCGAACCCACCTCGCCGACGCCGTCGGGCCGGGGAAGCTCACCGACGTTGCGTGGGTTGAGGAAGTGGTCCATCACCTTGTCGGAGTAGTTCCACATGGCAGCACCTGCCGCTGGGGTGTCGGGGGCCGGGCGCGGATGCTTCCCGGATCGTCGGCCCGCCGACCCCGCCCGGCTGCCGACCGTTACGGCAAGATGGGGTCGACCGGTCCCGATTTCAACTCCCGCGGCGGGAGCGTCCCGTCCCCGCGGCAAGTTCGATCGCCAGCAAGACCACAGCCAACAGGAAGGCCCACGGAGCCAGATCACGCCCGGCAAGCGCGGCTGCCAGCGTGGCGGAGCCGTCTCCCGACGATGGTGCCGCCACCGTCAGGCCCAACGCCCCGAGGCGACGGCGCCAACCGTCGCCGCCTTCGTGGGGGCGCAGGGTCTCCTCCGGCGGCACGCCGACCGCGACCAGCCCCACGGTGTCGGCGGCAGCCAGGAAGGCGACGAACCCCGCGCGGTCGACGGGACCGGCCGCCAGCCAGGGCAGCCCGTCGCGCCATTCGAGTTCGACCGCGGCGCCCTGGCCGGCGACCGGCCCCGTGGCGATGACACCCGCGGCCAGCGCAGCGGACGGGATCCCGGGCCGCGGGCGCACGCCGGTCGGTCGGCCGGCCAGCGACGTCCCCGCACCGTCCTGCGCGCTACCCCCTCCGAGCCAGGAACAGGTCCGTTGCAGCAGCGGCACGGCCATGGGGCTGCGGGCGAAATCCCCGGCGTCCGGACCCAGATGCGTCGCCAGAACCGCCAGTCGCCCCGGCCCGGCCTCGCGCTCGATCAGCAGCGGCTGACCGCCCGCCAACTCGAGCACCACGCGCGACCCTTCAATCGGGTGTGCCAGCCAGCGCCGCCAGCGCACGTCCTCGAGTGCGCGCCGGGCCGCATCGTCGAGCCCGGCCAGCAGCGGGTGCGATACGTCCACGATACGGGCATGCACCCCAGTGCCGGCCGCCGCCACGGCCGGCGCCGGCCCCGGCAGCCCCAGCGCCGGCAGCAGCACCTGGTCCAGGTGCTGGCTGACCAGCGGATCACCGGCCGCCAGCAGGATGCCGCCCCCCGTGGCCAGGCGGCCGGCCAGGGCATCCAGTCCGGAACGTCCGAGCGGACCGGGATCGACCAGGGCGATGACGCCGGCGGTCGCCAGGGCCTCGGTCGTGACCTCGTCGCTCGCCCGGGCGGTGACCATGAACGCGCCGGAGTCCCCGCCAGGGGCCAGCGCCTGCGCCAGGTAGCGCCAGCCCCCGCGTCCGGCCGCGCCGTCGCCGGCCCGATCGGGGCCATGGACCACCAGCACGCCCAGACGAGGGGGCACCGCCAGCACGAAAGGCCGCCGGTCATCGGCAGCCATGATGTCGCTCTCGGTGCGCACCCAACCCGCGTGCAGACCCGGGCCGGGCACCGCAACGGCGAACTCGAGTTCGGCTGCCTGTCCGGGCGGACCGGCGGCGACGGCTTCGGCGACGGTCGTCCCGTCCAGTTCCAGGGCGAAGACCTGTCCCGTCCGGGCCGGGACCACCGTCGCCTTCACGGTGGCCGTTTCGCCGGGCCGCAGAGCGCGGGTCGGCACCTGGACGGCCACCACCCCGCCCGCCGGCCCGCGGTCCGGGGCCACTTCGCGCAGCAGCACGTGCACCTCCCGCGCACCGCGCAGCGCCACGGCCGCCTGTTCGGCTTCGGCATCGGCCGCGGGCTCCTGGAGGTCGCCGAACAGGATCAGGTTCACGGGAGAACCCGGCGCACGGGCCGCCTGCCGCGAGGCTTCGCGCAGCACCGACGCCAGGTCGAAGCCACCGTCGGTGGGCTGGATATCGGCCAGGGCGGCGGCGGCCGCCTCGCCCGCCGGCAGCCAGTCGCCGAACAGGGCCTCGGCGCGTCCGGACGCGACGATCACCTGCACCGCGGCGCCGGCCGGCAGCTGGCGCACCAGGTCAGCGGCCTCCCGGCGCGCCGCCTCCAGCACGGTGCCGGTGCCGCGGCGGGCGCCTGCACTGGCGCTCACGTCGATGATCAGCAGGTACGAACTGCCGGCGCCGTCCGCGCTCCCCAAACCGCCCCAGCGCGGTCCTGCCGCTCCGGCGACCACCAGCAGCAGGGCCAGCACCCGCAGCAGCAACAGCAGCCAGCGGCGCACGCCGAGCGAGCGCGCTTGCCCCGCGCGCGCCTGCTCGAGGAAACGAAGGTCGCTGAACGACTCGCGGCGCGCGCGGCGACGGCTGAGGAAGTGCAGCACCACCGGCAGCGCCGCGGCGACCGCCCCCAGCAGCAGGCCGGGATTGAGGAACGACAGTGGCATCAGTAGAGCCGCCGGCGCTTGCGCAGGTAGGCGCCCAGCCCGCGCGCGAACGGGGTGTCGGTCGTGATCTCGACCAGGTCGACGCGTTGGCGGCGACATTCGCGCCGCACGTGCGCGCGCCACGCCTCGAACCGCTCGCGGTAGGCCTCGCGCACGTGGGCCGGCTCCAGCCGGACGCGCAGCCCGGGCTCCTCCAGGGACTCGAACTCGACTTCGCCGCGGTAGTCGAGGTCGATCTCGCGGGGGTCGAGGATCTGGAACACGATGACTTCGTGGCCGCGATGACGGAAGTGCTTCAGGCCGTCGACGATCCTGGCCGGATCGTCCATCAGATCGCTCAGCAGGATGACCAGCCCCCGTCGCGGCACCCTTTCCGCCACCTGGTGCAGCACGGCGCCCAAGTCGGTACCGGTGCCGGGCGGCAGGTCGTCGAGTACTTTCAGCACCTGGAAGAACTGGCGCCGCAACGAACGGGCCGGCACCGACGCCAGCGGCGCCTGGTCAAAGGTGATCAGGCCCACCGCGTCGTTCTGGCGCAGCAGGAGGTAGCTGAGCGCGGCAGCGAGGTAGGCCGCATACCGCTTCTTGTCCGGGCGCCGGGGCTCGCCCCGGAAGTCCATGCTGGCCGAGCAGTCGACCAGGATGGTCGCCCGGAGGTTCGTCTCCTCGGTGAACACCTTCAGGTAGTGCCGATCGGACTTGGCGAACGCGCGCCAGTCCATGTTGGCCACGGGCTCGCCGGGGATGTACTGGCGGTACTCGGCGAACTCGGCGGAGAAGCCGTGGTAGGGGCTCTTGTGCAGCCCGAGCAGGAAGCCCTCGACGACGAGCCGCGCCACGAGGTCAAGCCGTCCGAGCTGACCCGCCAGTTCCGGGGTCAGCAGCGGCGAGTTCACGGGCGGACCTCTTCGAGGATGCGGTCGATGAGCGCGTCCTTGCCGACACCTTCGGCCTCGGCGTGGAAGTTGGCCACCAGGCGGTGGCGCAGCACCGGGTGTGCCAGGCGCCGCACGTCCTCGAGCGACGGCGTCGGGCGCCCGTCCAGCAGCGCGCGGGCCTTGGCCCCGCGCACAAGGAACTGGGCCGCTCGCGGCCCGGCACCCCAGGCCAGGAACTCCGCTGCCGCGCGCGACTCGTCGGCGGTGCCGGCGCGCGTGGCCCGCACCAGGCGCACGGCATAGCTGGTCACGTTCTCGGCCACCGGCACGCGACGCACGACGTCCTGACACGCCAGCACCTCCGGCCCATCCAGCCGGCGGCGCAGTTCGCCCCCGCCGGCGCCGGTGGTGCTCTCGACGATGGCCACCTCTTCGGCATAGGACGGATAGCCGATCTTGATGTTGAGCATGAAGCGGTCGAGCTGGGCCTCCGGAAGCGGATACGTGCCTTCCTGTTCGATCGGGTTCTGGGTGGCCAGCACGAAGAACGGGTTGCCCAGGTCGTGGGTCTGACCGCCGGCGGTCACCTGCCGCTCCTGCATGGCCTGCAGCAGCGCCGCCTGCGTCTTGGGCGGCGTGCGGTTGATCTCGTCGGCTAGGATCACGTCGGCGAAGATGGGGCCGCGGATGAAGCGGAAGCGGCGTTGCCCCGTGCCGTGGTCCTCCTCGAGGATCTCCGAGCCCGTGATGTCCGACGGCATGAGGTCGGGCGTGAACTGGATGCGGTTGAAGCTGAGGTCCATCACGCGCGCGACACTGCTGATCAGTAGCGTCTTGGCCAGGCCCGGCACGCCCTCCAGCAGCACGTGGCCGCCGGCGAACAGCGCGATCATCAACTCCTCGACCACGGCATCCTGGCCGACGATGACGCGCGCGATCTCGCGGCGCATCTCCACAAAGTGTTCGCGCAGGCTGTCGATCCGGGAGACGTCGTCCACGGTGTCGTCCTTTCGGGATTCCGGGGGCCAGCGATCGGACAGGGACGATAAGGCCGCGGGCGGCGCCCGTCCACCCCCGCGCGCTGGCCTGGGGACGTTCCGGATTGTACCTTCCAGGTCGGGCGCGGGTTCCGCGCCGGGAAGGACGACGCAAGGGTGCACAAGCGGCTTTACCGTACCGTGGAAGCGCTGCTCGGGACGATCGACGACTCGGCGGGCGGCGAGGCGATGCTCCGTGACGTGCTTCACCTGCTGGTGGACAACCCGGCGGCGGAGCAGCTGGGCATCACCAGCGGCCGATTGTACCGCGAGCGCAAGCACGACTATGACCTGATCGAGAGCGTCGGCGGCCTGGGCGCCGCGCTGGCGGGCAAGACCATCAGCAAGGACTACCAGGTCGTGCGCGACATCGAGCGCCGCCGCCTGTGGGTCATTTCGCCCAGCTCGCCGGGCTTCGACCCCGCCGTCGAGTCGCAGTTCGGGGACACTGATTCGGCGGCGATCCTGGTCGGCCGCGACCCGAACTACATCCTCAGCCTGAGCATCCGCCACCACGGCAGCGAGGAAGACCTCCTGGTCCTGCTCGAGACGATCCGCGCGGCGGTCGGCCTGAAGCTTCGTATGCAGATCCTGGCTTCGCAGATGCGCCAGGCGCGCAGCATCCAGCACTCGCTGCTGCCGGGCTGCCTGCCCGTGCTGCCGGGCTTCGAGATCGCCGCGATCAGCCTGCCCGCCGACGAGGTCGGCGGCGACGTCTATGACGTGCAGGACGTGGAGCCGGGCACGATCGGGTTCCTGCTCGCGGACGCCAGCGGTCACGGCTTGCCGGCTGCCCTGCAGGCGCGCGACGTCGTGGTCGGCATGCGCATGGGACAGGCACGGGGCGAGAAGATCAACGCCACGGTGGCCCGGCTGAACCGCGTGATCAACCAGGGCGGGCTGGCCAGCCGCTTCATCTCGCTGTTCTACGGCGAACTGGAGACCACCGGCGGCCTGGTCTACGTCAACGGGGGCCACCCGCCGCCGCTGCTGGCGACAGCCGACGGCGATGTACGCGAACTGATGACCTGCGGGCCCGTGCTCGGCCCGCTGCCGGATGCCGCGTACCGGCGCGGCTACGTCGCGCTGGAGCCGGGCGACGCGCTGCTGGTCTACAGCGACGGCGTCACCGAGCGCCTGGACCCACAGGGCCCGGGCGGCGAGGACGAGCTGCACGAATTCGGGCGTGAGCGCCTGGCCGGTCTGGTGGCCGCACGGCGCGCTGAGCCGGCCGCAGACATCGCCGAGGCGGTGATTGCCGCCGTGCGCGCCTTCGGGCGTGACGCACCGCTGGCCGACGATGTCAGCGTGGTGGTGATCCGCAGGCTGCCGGCCGCGGCCTACCCACCGGCCGGCGGGCTGGCCAGCGTTTCGGCGGGCACCAGCCGGTAGAGCGCCACCGTCCACGGCTGGCTTTCGCGAAGTCCGACGCCGGCCAGCAGACATGTCCGCAGCAGTTCGAAGCGGACACCGTCCACCGTGCGGCCTGCCCAGCGCGGAGGGCCGTCGGTGCGGTCGACCAGGTACGCCGGCGGGTGGCCCGGCTCCGCGCGCAGCCAGGCGCCGGATTCGACCATGGCGGCGAAACCCTGCCGCTGTCCGAGTTCGCGGATGGCAGGGCTGACCAGCCCCATCAGGTCCAGGACACGCCGGTCGCTGAAGCTGCCGACCGCGCCGATGTCCAGCGCCGCGACGGTGCCGCCGGGCTCCAGGTTGTCGGCCAGCCAGCGACCGACCTCGCCGTAGCACGCGCGCACGCCCGGCGGGAATGCCCTCGCGTGCGGCAGGACCTGTGCGCCGAAGATCCACGCGTTCAGGCCCAGCCCGAGCACGATGCCGGCCAGCGCCAGGACATGTCCGAGCCGGCGGACGGCGCGACCCAGACCCGGACCGTGCAGCAGCCACTCGGCAAGCAGGCTCAGGGCCAGCACGCCAACGGGTACGAGGGGACTGACATAGCGGGAGATCACCCAGACCTGGCGCGCGGCGTAGCCGCCCAGCAGCAGCACGGTCCAGGTCACCGCCACCCCGACGAAGGCCACCGGTCCCCAGACCGACCAGGCGCCGAAGCCACCCGAGTCCGCTGCGCCGGCGGAACCCGCTGGACCTCCGGCCGCCGGCTCGTCCGGTTCGCGTCGCGTGACCAGCACCAGAACGACGAGCACGAGGGGCACCAGCACGTAGAAACCCGCGACCGCGAGCAGGGGACGGGCAGCCTGCCACAGGCCCACCGCCAGCTGCACCGGGTCGCCGATCAAGGCGCCGCTCTTGGCGGCAGCCGTGTCCGGCAGCGCGCGTCCGAACGCCCAGTGGGAATAGAGCAGCCACGGGCCGGCCGCGGCCAACCAGCCCGCTGCCGCCGCGAGGGCCGGGGCCACGGGGCGGGCCTTGTGACGCGCGGTCACGCCGCCGACGGCGCTGGCGCGGTAGTACTCGAACCAGAGCAGGATCGGCAGGGCGGCCGGGGCCAGGAGCAGGAACTCCGGGCGCACCAGACCGGCCAGCCCGGCGGCCACGCCCCAACCCAGATAGCGGCGCCAGAGCGGCTCGCGGGTGACGCCCCATCCCAGATCCCGCCCTGAGACCAGCGGCCATAGCAGGACCAAGAGGGCAAGCGTCGCCAGCGGCGTTTCCATGCCCGAGAAGGTCCAGCGCAGGAACCACGGCTCGGCGGCGATGAGCGCCAGCACCACGGCCTTCCAGCTCTCGGGGTAGGTGAAGCGGCAGAGGATGCCGTCGGCGACCAGCAGGACGCCCAGCCCGCAGACGGCGCCCAGCAGCCAGGCGGCGAGGTCGGGCGCCAGGCCAAGCTTCAGCAGCAGGGCCAACCCGAAGATCCACAGGGGGCTGGTCGCGCCGTAGGTCGGCTCGCCAGGGTTGAAGGCGATCTCCCCGCGCTCGATCAGGTGCCGGGCGTAACGAAGGTGGATGAAAGTGTCGTCGGTCGTGTAGCCCCGCAAGAGCCACCCGCCCACGGCCAGGATGCCGAGGGCGATGAGCAGCCGGATGAAGCGCGGTCGCGGCATGGGCCAAGCATACGCGCCCGCGCCCTGGCCGTCCAGCGGCCAGCGGGCGCGGGAACGCCGGAAAATCCGTTCAGCGCAGGAACATCGGCAGCGACTCGACGCCGCGGATGACCGGGCGGTACTCGCGCGGATCATAGAAGCGCGCCACGTCCACGCGCTTGACGCCGGCGGTGATCGCCGACAGGTCCACCGCCGCGTAGCGCCCGTCGCGCAGGGCGGTCATCAGGCCGGTGCGGCCCTCCAGCAGCAGGTCCATCGCCAGGTTGCCGAAGTTCATGGCCACCATGCGGTCCAGCGCGTCCGGTGCGCCGCAGCGCATCATGTAGCCCAGTTGCTGGTAGGTCACGCCTTGGCCGGTGAGCTTCTTGAGCTGTTCGGCGGCCCACATGCCGACGCCGCCCAGCTTGCGGTGGCCGTACGCGTCCTCCTCGCCGGTCTCCACGATGCCGCCACCATGCGCGATGGCGCCCTCGCTGATGGTGACCATCGCATAGTGGCTCGGGTTGTCGCGCTTGTCCCGCCCCACCATCTCGGCCAGGCGCTCGATGTCGAACGGCACTTCGCTGATGACGGCACGGTCGACGTGCGCAAGGTAGCTCGAGACCAGGCAGGTCTCGCCGCTGTTGCGCCCGAAAAGCTCGACCAGGCCGATGCGCTCGTGCGAGCCGATCGGCGTCCGCAGGTCGCTGATGGCCTGCACCGAGCGCGTGACCGCAGTGCTGAACCCGATGCAGAAATCCGTCCCGTAGACGTCGTTGTCCATCGTCTTGGGGATGGCCACCTGCGGGTAGCCCGCCTGGTGCAGGCGTGCCGCGTAGCTGAGGGTGTCGTCGCCACCGATCGGGATCAGCGCGTCGATCCGCAGGTGCTCGAGGTTCGCCACGACGACATCGGTCAGGTCGGCCGGAAAGGCGCAATCGGGCCGGCGCAGGTGCTCCGGCATGTCCTTGTCCTTCACCCGGCCGGGGTTCGTGCGCGACGTGTGCAGGAAGGTGCCGCCGGTGCGGTCGATGGTCCGGACGTGGCTCCAATCCAGTTCAGTCCGCCAGTGGCGGTTCCAGTCCTCGTCCGCGTCGGGCCGGTAGTTGATCAGGCCCCCCCAGCCGCGGCGGATGCCCACGACCTCGATGCCCTCGTTCTTGGCCCGGGTCACGACCTGCTTGATGGCCGAATTGAGGCCCGGCACGTCGCCGCCCCCGGTCAGGATGGCGATGCGGCGCAGCTTCCTGGACATGTCCCCTCATCCTCCTGCTGAAACCGTTTTCCCTGCCCTGGAGCCGCCAGTATCGGGCCACGCCGCGGGCAGGGCAAGCCCCAACGGCAACCGGCCCAGTGGCGACCGCGTCATTCGTCCCCGACCTCCGGGCAGCCGGCGGCCAGGAAGGTGCCCCGGCAGGACATGCGGGCGATGGCGCGCATGTCGTCCTCGCTGAAGCCGAATGTCTCCATGGCCAGTTCGTACTCGCGCGAGAGCGAGGTGCTGCTGACCGTCGGGTTGTCGGTGCAGAGCGCCACCTTGATGCCGGCCTCCAGGAACCGCGGCAGCGGGTGCTCCTTCAGCGAGGGCACCGCGCCCGTCTGCAGGTTGGACGACAGGCAGACCTCGAGGTAGATGCCGTCGCGGGCCAGGCGCTTCATGAGTTCGGGGTCCTGGCCGGCGCTGGTACCGTGGCCGATCCGGTCGGGATTCAGGTTGTCCAGCGCCTCCCAGATGCGCTCGGGACCTTCGCTCTCGCCGGCGTGCGCGGTGGTCTTCAGGCCCATCTTCGCCGCCAGCTCATAGGCTTCCTTGAACAGGATCGGCGGGAACGGCGCCTCGTGGCCGGCGATGTCGAAGCCGACGACGCCGGCGCCGTTGTGGAAGTCCTCGCGCTCGCCCAGGATCTCGCGCAGGAGGATGCGGGCCATGTTGCCGCCGTGGTTGCGCATCGCGATCACATTGATGCCCACCTTGAAGTCGGGATGCTTCTCGGTGAACGAATCGAAGCCCTTGCGGGTGGCCGCCAGCACCTGGCGGCTGGTCAGGCCGGCCCGCCGGTGGATGAGCGGGTTGATGCGCAGCTCCAGCAGGCGGACGCCGTCGAGGTACGCGTCCTCGGCCAGTTCGTACGCGATGCGCCGGATGTTGTCGTAGAACTGCGTGTACTGCAGGGGAACGTGGAACTTGTCGAGGTAGTCCAGCAGCGTGCTGTCCTGCGTCTCGTCCCACTGCAGGTAGTGCCGGAACTGCTCGAAGTCGAGCCCCGGGACGGCGCTGTAGTACTTCTCGGAGAGCTCCCAGAGCGTGGCCGGCCGGATCGAGCCGTCGAAGTGGCGGTGGATGTCCGACAGATGCAGCGTGCGGATGAACTCCCGCCTGTCCTGTGAGGTCATGATTCCCCTGTCCGTTGTGGTGTGCCACCTGTTCCGCCCCCCCTTCCGGGAGCCGGGTAAATTCCGGGCACGGTAAACATGAAACACCGCCATGTAAAGGGCTTCGGAAGTTCTTGGACTTCCGGACCTCGCGGCGATAGATTTCGAGCGGAGGCAATCACTTGGGCCAGGGCGCCCGTGACGCCTGATCGGCGCCAGCCGGGGTGCTCGCCCACGGGGGAAAGACCGCGGACCCTTGTCCGGTCCGCGAGCGGGGCAGGCACTGCGATGAAGGTCAATACCAGGGTCCGCTACGGACTGCGCGCCATCCTGCAGATCGCCGAGCAGTACGGCGGCGAACCGGTTCCCATCAGCGCCATCGCCGAGAGCCAGGAGATCAGCGGCAAGTACCTCGAGCAGGTCGTCGGGGCGCTGCGGCGTGCCGGCCTGATCGTCAGCCGCAAAGGTGTGCGCGGCGGCTACACGCTGGGTCGTTCACCCAGCGAGATCACGCTCTGGGACGTGATCAGTGCCCTCGACGCGCACACGGCCCCGGTCGATTGCGTGCCCGAGCCCCAGACGTGCGACCGCTCCGACGGCTGCCTGACGCGCTCCATCTGGACGCTGCTGGACCAGCGCCTGAAGGAGTTCTGGACCGGTTTCACGCTGGCCGACCTGGTCAGCGCGATGCGCGACGAGGGACTCTTCGATCTCCAGCAGCTGGACACCGGCAGGCCCGCCGGTCAGGGCTGAGCGGAACCGCGCACCGCCGGCTTCCGGCCAGGCGCCGGGAGCCGCGCCGCGCCGAATCGCGGCCGGGCACGGGTCCGTCGCCGCAGACGGGGGAACATGATGGATTTCACGGCATCCCTTCGCGCGCGGGCCGCCGGCCTGCGCAAGACAATTGTCCTGCCCGAGTGCATGGTGGACGACCGCACGCTGAAGGCCGCCGCCCGCATCCGCGACGAGGGGTTCGCGGGCGTCGTGGTGCTGGGGACCGAAGCGGACGTGGCAGCGAAGGCGGCAGCGCTGGGACTGGATGCGGCGGGCCTGCGGGTGATCGACCCCGCCCGCTCGACCTACCGTCCGGAATTCAACCGCGAGTACTTCGAGTTGCGGCGGCACAAGGGCATGACCGAGGAGGAGGCTGCGCGCACGCTCGAGGATCCCCTGTTCTTCGGCGCGATGCTGGTGCGTCGCGGGCTGGCCGACGGCATGGTGGCCGGCGCCGTCAACTCGACGGGCAATGTCCTGCGCGCCGGGTTCCAGATCGTCGGCATGGCGCCGGGCACCTCGATCGTCTCGAGCTGCTTCGTGATGGTCAAGGAGGGCTGGGAGTTCGGCGACCAGGGCCGGCTGGTGTTCGGCGACTGCGCGGTGAACCCGCAGCCCGACGCCGAACAGCTGGCCGACATCGCGATCGCAAGTGCAGCCACGGCGAAGGCGCTGTGCGGCTTCGAGCCGCGTGTGGCCATGCTCAGCTTCAGCACCATGGGCAGCGGCAGCGGCGCCGACGTCGACAAGGTGGTCGCCGCGCTGGAGATCGTCCGCCGCAAGGCGCCGGGTCTGGCCGTCGACGGCCCGCTGCAGGCGGACGCGGCGCTGGTGCCGGACATCGGCACGCGCAAGGCGCCCGGCAGCGCCGTGGCCGGCGGCGCCAACGTGCTCATCTTCCCGGATCTCGATGCGGGCAACATCGGCTACAAGCTGGTGCAGCGGCTTGCCGGCGCCGAGGCCGTGGGGCCCGTGCTGCAGGGCATGGCCCGCGGCGTGAACGACCTGTCGCGCGGCTGCAGCGTCGACGACATCGTCAACGTGGCCGCCATCACCGCGCTGCAGAGCGCCTGAGGTCACAAGCGCGATGCTCAACGTCCTGGTGATCAACTGCGGCAGCAGCTCGCTCAAGTACCAGCTCATGGAGATGGAAACCGAGACGCTGCGGGCCAAGGGCCTGATCGAGCGCATCGGACTGGCCCAGGGCATCCACACGTTCAGCCCCGGCACCGGTCCGTCGGTGATCGAGGAACTGCCCATCGCCGACCACGCGCGCGCCTGCGAACTGGTGCTGGCCGCGTTGCTGCACCCCGAGCACGGCGTGCTGGAATCGCTGCAGCAGATCGCGGCGATCGGACACCGCGTGGTGCACGCCGGGGAGCGCTACTCGGCCTCGGTGGTGATCACGGACGACGTCGTCGACGCCTTGCGCGCGTGCGTGCCGCTGGCGCCGCTGCACAATCCCGCCAACATCACCGGCATCGAGGCGGCGATGCGCGTGCTGCCCGGCGTGCCCCAGGTGGGCGTGTTCGACACGGCCTTCCACCAGACCATGCCGGACAAGGCCTACATCTACCCCATCCCCTACCACCTCTACACGGAGCACAAGATCCGCCGCTACGGGTTCCATGGCACCAGCCACCGCTACGTGACGGCGCGTGCGGCGCAGATGCTCGAGCGGGACATCGCGGACCTGAACTTCATCAGCTGCCACCTGGGCAACGGCGCCTCGGTGGCCGCGGTGCGCGGCGGCAGGTCGGTGGACACCTCCATGGGACTGACTCCGCTCGAAGGCCTGATGATGGGCACGCGCAGCGGCGACATCGACCCGGCGCTGGTGGGGTTCCTGTCGCGCACGCTCAACCTGGACCTGGGCGGCGTCGAGAAGATCCTCAACAAGGAGAGCGGGCTGCTGGGCATCTCCGGCATCAGCAGCGACCTGCGCGACGTCGAGCGCGAGTATGCCAAGGGGAACGACCGGGCGCGGCTGGCGATGGAGACGTACGCCTACCACATCCGCAAGTACATCGGGGCCTACGCGGTGGCACTCGGGCGGGTGGACGCCATCATCTTCACGGCCGGCGTCGGCGAGCACGCCTCGCTGATCCGCGAGTGGGCCTGCAACGGCCTCGACGCCATCGGTGCCACGCTGGACCCGTTCAAGAACGCGACGCGCCACGACGAGTCGATCATCAGCAAGTCCAGTTCGCGGGTGCGCATCATGATCGTGCCCACCAACGAGGAACTGATGATCGCGCGGGACACGGCCCAACTGGTGCGCACCTGAGTGCGCACGGTTCGGCCGTCCCGCCCATCCCTCAGGCCCCGACCACCGCCGACTGCCGATGGAAGTGGAACGAGCCGCGCATGACCACCGCGCCCCCGGCCGTCAGATCCACGGTGGCAACGCGGCCGGCGGGCGCGTGCACCGTCAGTTCCGCCAGGTTCGGACGACCCAGCGAATGTCCCTGCTCGGTGACCATGCTCACGTGCTCCGCCGCCGGCAGCAGGCCGCGTTGCACGACGTAGGCGGCGACCGCTCCCAGCGCCGTGCCGCTGGCCACGTCCTCGTCGGAGCCGACGCGCGGATGAAAGAAGCGGCAATGGAAATCGGCGTCCTGCCCGTAGGTGTCGGGACAGAACAGCGCCAATCCGCCAACGCCGCGACGGTCGATGAACGTACCGATGGCATCGATCGCGCCGATCGCGCCGCGGATCGCCTGCCGGTCGCACACCGGTACGACCACCTGATCGAAGCCGCAGCTGACGCGCTGGGGGCCACAGCCGTCCAGCCCGATCATCGCCTCGGGAACGCCGAGCGCGGCGGCGACTTCTCCGGCTGGCACAGGTTCGCCGAAGCGGGGCCCAGGCAGGCGCAGAGTGACCAGGGCCTGGCCGTCGGCCGCCTGCTGCAGACGCACCGGGAGCATGCCCGCGCCGGTCTCGACCAGCAGATCGAGACCTTCGGGCGTGGGTCGGTAGAAGCCCCGGTCGGCCATCGAGGCGAAAGCCGCGATCACGACGTGCCCGCTGAGGGCCGCCTCGCGGCGCCGCGTGAAGAAGCGCAGCTTCAGGTCGGCCCGCGGATTGTCGGGCGGCAGCACGAAGCCTGCCTCCATCGACAGCTCGCCGGTGATCTGCAGCATCTCGGCCTCGGTCAGGCACGACGCGTTCGGGATGATCGCCGCAGGGTTACCCGTGAACGGGCGCGTGGCGAAGGCATCGACGATGTGGAAGGGGATGATCGCCATGGTGTCCTCGATTCGCCGTGGCGGCTTCCCGGCGGAGCCGCCGTTCGTGCCGTAGCCGCGGACCCGGAACGGGCACGCGGTGCGAGTGCGATGGATCGTCGGACCAGGCTGTGAAGCTCAATCTACCAGATTCGCGGGGATGCGACAACGTCGTGGCCGCCGACGGGTCCGGAACCGTATCATCGGGTTCCGGTTGGAAGGGCCGTCTGCCCAGCCTCAACCCCTGACCCTGCCGAAGGAGCCAGGACATGCACCGCCTTCCCCCGATCCGCTTCGTGGTCATGGCCGCGACGGCATTGTTGCTGGCTTCGTGCGTGGGCGCGCGCGCCATCGCCGCCGGGACGCTGGCGGACAACGCCGGATCGGCTGCGGGGTCGGGCCCGAGCGCCACCGAACTGCAGCGCGCCGGCCGCGTCGCCGAGGCGCTGGAAGCACTGCACCGGGACCTGGCGGCGCGGCCCGACGACCCCCTGCTCCTGTACAACCAGGCCTGCCTGGAGAACCGCCTGGGGCGGGGTGCCAGGGCCGTCGCCTCGCTGCAGGCCGCGCTTGCGGCCGGCTTCGATGACCTGGCCCATGCCGCAGCCGATCCGGATCTGGCCCTGGGCGAGGCGGCTCCACAGCTGGCGAGGCTCATCGCCGACCAGCGGACGCGCCGCGGGGAAATGAGCGTGCGGCGTGGCGCCAGGATCGCCCAGGGCGTTTCCACGGTGCTGGCGCTGGAGCCGGCACCGGACGGCGGGGCACCCGACGGATCACGGGTGGCGGTGACGTGGCGCCCGGCGCATCTGGAACTGCGCCTGGAGGCACCCGGCGGCCGGGGACGCTGGCTGCCGGGTGGTGACGCGGTGCCGTGGAACGGAACCGGCGGCCTGCTGGTAGTGCTGGGGCCGCATGCGGGCGACGGCACGGGCGAGACAGCCGACGCCTTCCACTTCGGATTCGGCATCGAGAAGAACGTGCCCGTGGGCGCCATGTACGTGTCGTCGGTCGGCGCCTGGCAGCGCGTGCGCGAGCTGACGCCGAAGGTCCGCAGCATCGGCCCCGACGGCCTGGTCGTCGACGTTGCGATCCCGTGGACCGCGATCGCTCCCTACCACCCACTGGTCGACCCTGCCCTGGGTCTGAACGTGGCCCTGATCGGACGAGGGGGCGACACCGGGCCGCGCCTGATGCCGGCCCCGGTGCTCGGGCGGGCCGCCGAACCGCGTCACCTGACGGCCCGCCTGGACTGCGAGACGACGACGGCCGCGCACGGTTCCTTTGCCGGGCGCACGCCCAGCTCTCTGGTCAGGGGTGGCCAGTTAGCCCTGAATCTGGTGGCCGTCAGCGCCGCCGCCGGGCGCGGAACCCTGAGGCTCGCCTTCAGCGACAGCGATGGCAACCCGCTCCTGGACGATGTCGTGGCGGAGGACCCGGTCGAACTGGATGCCGGCGTGACGCGCGTGAACTTGGCTGTCGACTTCGAGCAACTGCGCCCCGGCCCCTGCCATGTCAGCGCCGATCTGCAGCTGCCCGACGGCACGCGGGCCCAGTGGGCGACCTGGCTGCTCAACCTGGGCCGGGACTGGGAAGCGGACTACGGCGGGATGATCGCGCCGCTGACTCCCGACGAGCGGCCGACGGCGCTTTACTACCTGGAGCGCGTCGGAGCCGCAGTGGCCGCCCATCACGGACGTCGCGATCCCGGCGCGCTGGCCACCACCATGGCCGATCTGAACCACATGCTGGCGCGTTGCGCGCAGACCGGCTCGTTGCTGCCCGACGAAGGCGTGGCGCCGTTCGTCTACCTGAGCCCGGGTGGCGAGCCCCGCCTCTGCCGCCTGGTGTTCCCACCCGGTCGCCCGTCCGGAGCACCGCTGAGGCCCGTGGTCATGGCCGGGCACAGCGACGCGGACGCTCCGCGCCTGGCGGACAGGATCCTGCGCTTCCTTGCCGCCGACGGCAGCCGCCCCTCCCGGGCAGCCGGCCAAGGCGCCGTGTGGCCCGTGTTCGTGATCGCTCCGGCGGCCGTGGACCAGGTCGAGGAGCTGGACACCTGCGTGCACTGGGCCGGCGCCCGTTTCGGCGGCGGCACGTGCCTGTTGTCGGTCCAGCAGGCGGGCGTGGCGCCGGCGCTGGAACTGGTTGCGCGCGGCCAGACCGGGGTGGCCGGTCTGCAACTGTTCATCGACGGCTTGCTCGCGTCCTGGCCAGCGGAACGCGACGTGCCGCCGGCGCCGGCGGTTCCGGTTTCCTGGGTGGAGTTTGTCCAGGAAACCGCCGTCGAGGGCGGCGGGCGGGCGCTGGCCGCCGAGCTGCGAAGGCGTGGCTGGCGCCTGCAGGTGACCGACGTGGCCGGCGGCGCGAACTTCACGCAGGTCGCCGACCGCGCGTGCCTGTGGGAAGCTTCGCTGGCCGGTACCAGGCCGGGTCGCTGAGCGCAGCCCCCCGGGACCCGGGCCGGCGGAGCGGCCCGCAACCCGGCCGCATTCGATCCGTATGGTGCGCCGACCGGAACAACGGCAGATCCGCCCCGATGGAAACGTCCGGTGACCGGATGAAGAAACGGTGACCTCGAGGAGTACGAAGGCGAACCGGCCGGGCGCGCCGGGCGAAAGGAAGACCCATGCCGATCCTGAACCTCAGCCGACGCCTGGCGCCGGCATTGATCCTTGCGCTGTTGTCGACCACGGCGGCCGCGGCCACTCCTGACGTCGTGCAGAACGGGGCCAAGCCGGCCAAAGGCGTCCGCACCGCGAAGCTGACCGAGCTCTGGACGCGCGGCGGGGACAGCGACGACGTGTTCTTCGGCGCCGCCACCCAGGTCCACGCGGGCCCCGGCGGCCAGGTGCTGGTGCTCGATTCGCGCCTGTCCGAGGTGAAGGTGCTCGCGCCCGACGGCGAGCTCGTGCGCACGCTCGGACGCGAGGGCGACGGTCCCGGCGAGGTCCGCCGGCCCGGCGACATGTTCATCGCCGGCGACGGCACCGTGTGCATGCTGCAGGGCTTCCCGGGCCGCGTCGTCAAGGTCAAGGCCGACGGCACGCCGGCCGGCGAGGCGAAGTACGGAACAGGCCAGCCGGGCGCCGGTCAGTTCGCGGTGATGCTGCGCGGGCTGCCCCATCCCGGCGGGATGGTCCTGGCCGGCATCACGATGAGCTTCGGGAGCTCCGCCGTGAGCGACCAGGAGTATTTCCTGTCGCTGTGCGGCCCGGACGGCACCCGGCAGAAGCAGCTGCTGACCAAGCAGAGCCGCGTGGACTACGCCGATTTCGCGCTGGACGAGCTGGGCCTGGACTTCGTCTGGCAGCGGCTGGCCGGCCTGCCGGACGGCAGGCTGTACGCCGCGCCCGAGCGCAACGAGTACCGCGTGACCGTCTACGGGCCGGACGGCCAGCCGGTGCGCGAGATCACGCGGGCGTACCAGTCGCCCCCGCGGAACGCCGCGCAGAAGGAGCAGGCGCGGCTCATCCTCGAGGCGATCGGCGCCAACTACCCCACGCGCCCCAAGCGGCTGTCGGTCGAACCCACGGCCCCGGCGGTGGCCGGGATCTGGGTGACCGACGACGGCCGGCTCTGGGTGTTGACCGGCGACGAGCAGCCGGGACGACCCAAGGGGACCTGGTGTATGCTCGACGTCTTCGCGCCGGACGGTACCTTCGAGCAGCAGGTGGCGCTGCCCGGCAGCCACGACCAGCAGCAGGACGCGCTGTTCGTGCTGCGGGACGGCAGGCTGGTCGTGGTCACCGGCGCGCTGGATTCGTTCCTCAGCCAGCAGGCCGTGGCCGGCGATGGGGAAGTGGAAGGCGCGGACCTCGAGATCAGGTGCTACAGGCTCGAATCGTGATTCCCCGGACGGAAGGCCCGACATGTCGCGCTACCGCACTCCGATGTCCCCTCGCGAAGCGGGCCTGCCCGCGCCCGCGCTCCTCCTGGCGCTCGGGCTGATACTCCTCCTGGGACTGCCGTCGGCCGGTTGCCGCGGCGGCGGCGGCGGCGCGGCCGCCGACTCGACGGCAGCGGCCGGCGCCGACTCCAGCGCTGCTGAAGCTGCCGAGGAGGAACCGGCGAAGGAGAAGGCGATCAAGGTGAACGTCGGCGAGGTGCGGCGGGGCGACCTGGTGCTGCCGGTCTACGCCGACGGCACCATCCGCACGCCACGCTCGGCCGCCGTCAAGACCAAGGTCGGCGGCCAGTTGCTGGAAGTGAAGGTCCGCGACGGCGACCGCGTGCGGCGCGGCCAGGTCCTGGCCCGCATCGACCCACGGGAGTACGAACTGGCGCGCGAGGAGAGCCGCTACCGCCACCTGGCCGCGCTCAGCCAGATGGCGGCCGAGGGTGACACCTTCACCACCAACGCCGCGGCCGTTGCCGACTTCGTCGCCGAACGGGACCGGCTGGCCGCCGCACACGACCGCGGCGAACTGGCGCGCGAGGCCTACCAGGCGCAACTGCTCGATCTGGAGAAGAGCGCGCTCCAGGACGGCGCTTTCCGCGAGGCCGTCTTCCAGCAGCGCACGGGCCTGGCCGAGGCCCGCCTGGCCGAGGAGCGGGCGCGGCTGAACCTCGAGTACACCGAGATCCGCGCGCCGTTCGACGGCGTCGTGCAGGGCGTGGCCATGGTCATCGGCGAGATCATCGGCTCCGGCGCCCTCTTCTGCACGGTGACCAACAACGACCGGCTGGAAGCCGCCGCCAACGTCCTGGAGGCGGACCTGGGCGACCTGGCCGTCGGGCGACCGGTGCTCCTGGCCGTGGCGGCGACGGGCGACACGCTGCGCGCCCGGGTCGACGTGATCTCCCCCACGCTCGACCAGGCCAGCCGCACCTGCGAGGTGCTCATCCGCTTCGCCAACCCCGACGGACGGCTGCGCCCCGGCATGTTCGTCCGCGCCCAGATCGCCGGCGTCGTCTTCCGGGATCGCCTGCTGGTGCCCAAGGACGCGGTGCTCGTGCGCGACAACCGGCCGCTGGTCTTCAAGCGGGAGGATGACCGCGCCCGCTGGCTGTATGTCGACACCGGCCTGCAGAACGACCAGTGGGTGGAGATCCTGGCCGTGCACAGCGGCGGCAGCCTGGACGCGGGAGAGGACGTCGTGGTCAGCGACCACCTGACCCTCGCCCACGAGGCGAAGATCTCGGTCCGCAAGCGGATGCCGCCGGACGACCGCTGGGACTTCGCGGCCGGGGCCGTGCCCGATGGAAGCGCGGAAGCCCGATGATCACCGCCGCGGTCCGGCGGCCCGTCGCCGTCCTGATGCTCTTCCTGGGTCTGGTGCTGATCGGCTGGCAGGCCCGGCAGCGCCTGCCGGTGGACCTGCTGCCGGCGATCAACTACCCCAACCTGACGGTCATCACGAACTGGGCCGACACCCCGGCGGACGACCTGGAGCGGCTGGTCACCCAGCCGCTCGAGGAAGTGATCACCGGACTGGCCGGCGTGCGGCGTGTCGTTTCGAAGACGCGCGAAGGCGTCTCCACCATCACCGTCCAGTACGACTGGGGCACGGGGATGGACTTCGCCAACTTGCACCTGCGGGAGGCCATCGACCGCGTTTCCTACCGCGACGACTTCCCGGCCGCGGCCGATCGCCCCCTGATCCTGCGCTGGGATCCGTCCGCGCGCCCCATCGCGATCATGGTCGTCAGGGGCGACGAACCGCTATCGCGCATGACCGAGTTCGCGCGTGAGGTCGTGAAGCCCGCCCTCGAGCAGATCCAGGGTGTCAGCCAGGCCGAGATCGTGGGCGGCGCCGAGCGCGAGATCCTGGTCAGTCCGGACTTCGCGAAGCTGCGCCTCTACGGGCTGGACATGGGCGACCTGGCCGAGGCCCTGCGCGTGGCGAACATCAGCTTCCCGGGCGGGCGCATCCGGAAGGGGCCGCTGCAGCTGCCCCTGCGCATCCTCGGCGAGTTCGAGAATCTGGACGAGATCCGCCGCACCGAGATCCCGGCCGCCGGCGCCGGCATCACCATCGGCGATCTGGCCGAAGTCACCGACACGGTCAGGGAGCCCGAGGGCTTCACGCTGCACGACGGGCGCGAGGTCGTCTCGCTGCACCTGTACAAGGAGATCGGCGAGAACACGATCCGGACCACCGAGGAGATCGACCGCGTGCTGGCGGTCCTGTCCGGGCAGTACCCCGCCTTCCGCCACGCCTTCATCTACCGGGACGCCGACTTCGTCCAGGAGAGCTTCCGCGGCCTGCAGGGCTCACTGGTCTACGGCTCGCTGCTGGCCTTCGTCGTGCTGTACCTGTTCCTCAAGGACTGGCGCAGCCCGGTCGTCGTCAGCCTGGCCATCCCGGTGTCCGTGCTGGCGACGTTCGCGTTCCTCTATTTCGCCAAGGTGGGGCTGAACCTGATGAGCCTCGGTGGCCTGTCCCTGGCGGCCGGCATGCTCGTGGACAACTCGATCGTCGTGCTCGACAACATCAATCGCCGGCTGGGCCTGCGCACCGGCGCCCCGGTTGGCGACGAGTGCGCCGCCGGCGCGCGCGAGGTGGCCATGCCGGTGATCGCGGCGACGCTGACCACCGTGGCCGTCTTCTTCCCGGTCATCTACGTGCCGGGCATCGCCGGGGCCTTCTTCCGGGACCAGGCGCTGACGGTGACCATCTCGCTGCTGGTCTCGATCCTGACGGCGGTGCTGCTGCAGCCGATGCTGTCGGCCCGCATCCTGCGCGCGCCGACCGACCGTCCGCCGGCGCTGCTGCGCCCCTTCGATCGCCTCTACGAGGCGATGGCCGAGCGCTACCATGCGGCTCTCGAACGGGTCCTGGCCCGGAAGGCGCCGTTCCTGGCCTGCCTTGTCGCCGGCGTCGCCATCGCCGCCTGGCTTGGGTTGGGGCTGCCGCGGTCCTTCATGCCCGAACGGGCCCGCGGCGATTTCACGCTGGCGATCGAACTGCCGGCCGGGACGCCCCTGGAGCTGACCGAATCCACCGCGGCCGAGCTGGCGGCCTTCCTGGCGCGCCAGCCCGAGGTGGCTTCCGTCTACACGCAGGTCGGCGTCACCGAACGGACGCTGGCCAGCCTGAAGGAATACAGCGCGGCGAACACGGCGCGCCTGCGCGTCATGCTGGTGCCGACGCGCCACGGGCGCCGCGACCTGGAAGCTGTCCGGACCCGCCTTCAGCCTCGGCTGGACGCCCTGGTCGGCGCCACCTCGGCGTACGCCGAGGAGGGTGTCGGCCTGCGCGAGGTCATGTCCAGCGGCGAGGCGTCGTTTACGCTCGGCATCGTGGCGGAGGATCCGGCCGCCGCCGGGGCCGTCGCGTCGTCGCTGCTGCCGCAACTGCGGAAGGTGCGCGGGCTGGGCAGCGTCGACGTGGAACGGGTGCTGGGCAACCCGACGGTCGAGATCGCCATCGACCGCGAGAAGGCGCTGCGCTACGGCCTGGAGCCGGACGCGCTGGCCCGCGAGCTGCGCGATCGCATCCAGGGTTCCGTGGCGACGACCTACAACGAGATCGAACAACGGATCGACATCGCCGTGCGCCTGCCGCGCGAGCAGCGCCATGACCTGGCGCTCGTGCTCGGCTCGCCCGTCCAGCTGCCGGACGGCAAGTCCGTGCCCCTGTCGGCGTTCGTCAGCGGCACGGAGGGTGTGCCGGTGCGTGAGATCGTGCGGCGGGACCAGCGCCGGCAGGTGACGATCAGCGGCGACGTCGAGGGCCGCTCGGTGGACGAGGCCTGGTCCGAGGTGAAGCCGCTCCTGGCGGGCCTGGCGGTGCCGGACGGCGTCTCGTTCGTGACCGGTGGCGAGCAGGAGGAGATCAACGCCAGCTTCCGTTCCCTGGGGTGGGCGCTGCTCCTGTCCTGTGTGCTCGTCTACATGATCCTGGCCGCCCAGTTCGAGAGCTTCCTGGACCCGTTCATCGTCACGGCCGTCCTGCCGGTCGGCATTGCCGCCGCGCTGGCGGCCCTGGCCCTGACGGGCCAGTCGCTGAACATCATGTCCCTGATCGGTCTCATCGCGCTGCTGGGCGTGGACGTCAACGACGCGATCGTCAAGGTGGCGACCGTGCGCGACCTGCGGGCCGAGGGCTTCGGGGGCCGTGCCGCCCTGCTGGAAGCCAGCCGGCGCCGCCTGCGCCCGATCGTGATGACGACCGTGACCACGATCGTCGGCCTGCTGCCGATGGCCCTGGGCCTGGGCACCGGCGACCAGATGCAGCGTCCGCTGGCCATTACCATCATCGGCGGCCTGGGACTGTCCACGATCCTCACGCTGTTCATGACGCCCGCGCTGTACGAGCTGGCCCACCGGCGCCTCGACCGGCGCTGGGACTGAGGGGGCGGGTACCATGATCCGCTTCGCGGTGGACCACCCCGTCTCGACGGCGATGCTGTTTGCGGCCCTGCTCGTGACTGGGCTCTACGCGGTGCCCCACCTCGACATCGAGGCAATGCCGGCCACCGAGCTGCCCGAGCTCTCGATCGTGACCGGCTGGAACGGCGCCTCGCCCAGCGCCATCCAGCGCTCGGTGACCCTGCCGATCGAGGACGCCGTGGCCGGGTGCCACGGCGTCGAGGACATCGAATCCTCCTCCCGGCACGACCAGAGTACGGTCACGGTCAAGTACAAGCGCGGGACGGACATGGAGTTCGCGCGGCTGGAACTCTCCGAGCGCCTGGGCGCGGTGCGCCGCACCCTGCCACCGCAGGCGGGACAGCCGTTCATCCGGCCCTACGTCCCGCAGGAACTGCGCACCGAGGAGTTCTTCTCCGTCAGCCTGGTCTCTCCCCTGGAGATCAACGACCTGCGCGATCGCGCCGAGAGCTGGATCGTGCCGCGCTTCGTGTCGATCGAGGGCGTGGCCGACGCCGAGCTGCGCGGCGGTGCCCGCCCCCTCCTGAAGGTCCGGCTGGACCTCGAGAAGCTGGAACGCTACGGACTGACGGCCGATGCGGTGGCCGCCCGCCTCGACGCCCGCGACGACCTGACGCCTGCCGGCGCGGTCAGGCGCCACGGACGCGAACTGGCGGTCAGCGTGCGCGACACGGCCAGCGCCCGCACGCTGGGTGCAACCGTGCTGGCCGTGCGGGGCGGACAGCCGGTGAAGCTGCACCACGTGGCCGACGTCGAGCCCGCCTTCGAGGACATCGCCTACTACAGCCGCATCGACGGTCGCAACGTGGTCACGCTCCTGGTCACCAAGCGCAGCGGGCAGAACTCGATCTCCATCAGCCGGCGCCTGCGGGCCGAACTGCCGCGGATCAGCGCCGAAGCCCCGTTCCCGGTGGACTTCGAGGTGGACCAGGACGAAGGCGCCGACCTCGAGGAGAAGCTGCGCGAACTGGTGACACGGTCGCTCGTCATCCTGGGGCTCCTGTTCGCGATGCTGGCGCTCGCGCTCAAGCGCCTGCGCCTGGTGGCGATCGTGATCGCCTCGATCCTGCTGGCGATCGTGATCTGCCTGTCGCTGTTCTACTTCCTTGGCGTCACGGTGAACTTCATCACCATCAGCGGCCTGACCGTGTGCTTCGGCATGCTGCTGGACAACAGCATCCTGGTGCTCGACGCGATCCATCGCCGACTGTCCGGCGGGCGTGCGACGGACAGCCGGACGGCGCTGCTGGAGGGCACGCGCGAGGTCGCCTTCCCCATCATGGCCACGACCCTGACCACCGTCGTGGCCTTCCTGTCGTTCGTCTTCCTGACGGACCGTCTCTCCCTCTTCTACGTGCCGCTGGCGGTCAGCGTCGGCATCGCGATGCTGGCCTCGATCCTGGTCGCCTTCGCCTGGATCCCGGTCAGCCTGCGCGGCCCGGCCGAGCGCGAGCTGCGACGCACGCACGCGGGCGACGACGAGTTCGGGCTGGCCGGCTGGCCGCTGTTCTGGCGCTGGGCCCTGGGCACGATCCTGTTGGCGCTCGTGGCGCTGGCTGTCGTGCACTTCTGGAAGGATGCCTCGACGGTGCGCCGGGCGCTGCCCTGGGCCGGCGGCGGCACGTTGCTGCTGGTGGCCGTCGGCGCCTTCGTGGCCTGGGCCGGGACGCTGACCCGCGTCAGCCTGCGCATCTGGTACGTGCCGCTGGCGGTGACCCTGCTGCTGGGTGCCGGCACGGTGTGGGTCTTCAAGGAGAAGGTGAGCACCGGCGGCTTCTGGCGGCCCGCGCCCAAGGAGCAGATCGTCGTCTACCTCGAGCAGCCGACCGGCACCGACGTCAAGCTGTCCAGCGAGACGATCCGCCTGTTCGAGGACGAGGTGCTGCCGCTGCCCGAAGGGGCCCACCTGCGCAGCGGCGCCGCCGGCAACCGCGCCTGGATGTTCATCGAGTTCGAGGACGAGCTGCTGGCCAGCGCGTACCCGGAACTCTACCGCAACCGCGTGATCGTGCTGGCCGAGGAGCTCGGCGGCATGTTCATCTGGATCAACGGCTTCGGTGATCCCTACATGAAGGGCGGCCGCGGCGGCGGCATGGCCAACTCGACCGTGCGCCTGACCGGCTACAACAGCAAGGAACTCAAGGCGATCAGCGACGGCATGCTGGAGCGCCTGGACCGCAATCGGCGCGTCCGCAACGCGCGCCTGACCAGCGGCGACCAGTTCAGCCGCTCGGACACCGACGAGACGGTCGTCGTGCTGGACAGGCAGGCCCTCGCCGCGCACCGGCTCAGCATGGCCGAGGTCATGGGCCACATCCGCCGCCTGCTCGGCGTCGAGTCGCCGTGGCACATGGTCGTGGACGGTGAGGACCAGCGGTTGATGTTGACCTACGCCGACGCCGACCAGATCCAGTACGACCAGGTGCTCGGGCGCACGCTGACCACCAGCCGCGGCCAGAAGGTGCAGCTGGGGCGTATCGCCTCGCTCGAACAGCGCCCCGAGATCAGTTCCATCGAGCGGCACGACCAGCGCTACAGCCAGCTCTTGAACTGGGAGTACATCGGCACCGACCGCATGCGGCGGCAGTTCATCGAGGAGATCATCGCCGGCGTCACGCTGCCGTACGGGTACACCGCCGAGGACCTGAGCGGCCAGCAGGTCACCCAGGACGAGGAAGCCGAATTGCGCGGCACGCTGTGGCTGACGGTCGCGTTCGTCTTCATGGTGCTGGCGGCGATGTTCGAGAGCCTGCTGCTGCCGCTGCTGGTGATGCTGGCCGTTCCGCTGTCCCTGGTCGGGGTGGCCGGCATCTTCTGGGCGACCGGTGCCGAGTTCGACTCGTCCGCCCGCATCGGGCTGGTCCTGATGTTCGGCGTCGTGGTCAACAACGCGATCCTCCTGCTCGAGCGCTTCCGCCTGCAGGTGCGTGAACTGGCCGCCGCCGCGGGACCGCAAGCCGGTACCGAGGACGGGCTGTTGCCCGCCGGCCGGCGCACCGGCGGCTTCGATCTCTGGCGCCTGCCCACCGCGCTCAGGCAGGACCTGCTCAGGCGCGCGGTCTGCGACGGCGTCCGCATCCAGATGCGCTCGATCCTGCTGACCAGCGGCACGACCGTCGCCGGGATGCTGCCCCTACTGTACAAGCACGACACAGGCGGGGGTCGGGACATCTGGGAGAATCTGGCGCTGTCGTCCATCGGGGGCCTCACCTCGAGCACCGTGTTGATCCTGGGCGTGGTGCCAGCCCTCTACTGGACCTTCACGCGCTGGGGCTGGGGCCTGGCGCGGCTGCGGCAGCGGTGGGCCGCCCGGCGCGCCGGCGCGACACGCGCTCCTGGCGGCGCGTTGCCGGTGGCCGGCGATGGCTGAGCGCGGCCTGGTGGCGCTGCGCCGGCGCCTGCACGCGCTGGCCGAGCCGTCCGGCGCCGAGACGCGCACCGCGGCGTTCATCGCCGCGCGGCTGCGCGCCTGCCGGCCGGCGCTCGTGCTCGAGGGGCTCGGCGGCCACGGCGTGGCCGCCGCCTGGGACGCCCCGGCCGGCACGGCCGGACCCGTGGTGGTGCTGCGGGCCGAGCTGGATGCCGTGGCCGTGCCCGAGACGATCGCGTTGCCCCATGCCTCGCGCACCGGCGGCATCGCGCACAAGTGCGGCCACGACGGCCACATGGCCATGCTGCTGGGCGTCGCCCGGCGCCTGGCCAAGGTACCGCCCCCGCAGGGTCGCCTGGTGCTTCTGTTCCAACCCGCCGAGGAGACCGGCGCCGGCGCCGCGGCCGTGGCGGCCGACCCGCGCCTGCGCGCGCTGGGGCCGGACTGGCTCTTCGCGCTGCACAACCTGCCGGGCTACGCCGAGGGCAGCGTGCTGACCCGTCCGGGCGCCTTCGCGGCCGGCAGCGCGGGACTGCGGATCAGCCTGCGCGGCCGGTCCGCCCATGCGGCGCAGCCGGACCGCGGGCGCTCGCCCGACCTGGCCGTGTCCGAGCTCATCATGGCGCTGGTGACGCTGCCGCCCCGCGCCGCCGCGGCACGGGAGCTGGTCACGGTCACGCACGCCCGGCTGGGCGAACCGGCCTTTGGCGTCGCGCCGGCCCAGGCCGAGGTCCTGGCCACGCTGCGCGCCGACGACGACCGGGCACTGGCGACGCTGCGCCGGCGCGCCGCAGCGGCCGCGCGGGCGATCGCGCGGCGCCACGGACTGGCCTGCTCGCTGTCGTGGGAGGAGGTCTTCCCGGTCGTCTGGAACGACCCGACGGCGACTGCGCTGGTGCGACGCGCGGCCAGGGAGGCAGGCCTGCGCCCGGCCCGCCCGCGCGAAAGCGCGTTCCGCTGGTCGGAGGATTTCGGCGCGCTGGCCAACCTGGGACGGGGCGCGTTGTTCGGCCTGGGGGCCGGACGCCGACATCCCGGGCTCCACGCCGAACGCTACGACTTCAACGATGCGCTGCTGCCGACGGGCGTCGACCTGCTGTACCGCCTGGCCCGGCTGGCGCTTCAGGAACCGCCGGCCGGCGCGCGCCCGTCGCGCACGCGGTAGACGAGCGTCTGCGGGTCCCGCCACGCCACCGACACGCCCGGAAGCGTATCCAGACGATCCAGCATGGCCTCGTCCGGCAGGTACGAGCGCTCGATCCGGCCGACGACCAGGAAGGTCGCACCGCGCGCGCGGGCGCGGTCGACCAGGTCCTGCTGGTCGGTCGCCATCAGCGGGTATGGCACGTAGCGCAGCCCCGCATGGTGGGCCAGGTGCGCCTTGCGGGCCATCACCGCGACCGGACGCCCGTCGTCCCCGACGGCCCCCGCCGCCCAGAGAGGTGCCGCGGCGATGGCCGCTTCCAGGTGCCGCGGCTGCTGCGATGCGTAGAAGCGCACCGCGCGCGTCGCGTGGACCGCGTGCAGCGATACGGCCGAGGCCACGACCAGGGCGGCCGCTGCGGCCCGCCAGCGGGGCAGCCGCTCGCACGCCAGCGCGACGGCGAACGCCCACACCGGCACCAGGGGCAGCGAGAAGCGCGGCCGGTAGAACACGGCGCCCAGCGCGGTGAACATGAGCGCGCCCAGCAGCAGGTACGCCCACTGGCGGCGGTCCGGCCGCCGCCAGGCCAGCAGCGCCAGCAGGGCCAGTGCCAGCGCCCCGAACGTCAGCCCGGTCACCTGGTTGAGGTCGGCCACGAAATGGCGCGGGAGGTTGCCCAGGAAGCGCGAAGCGAAGTGCGCGGGGTCGTGCGCCACGACCTGGCCCAGCGAACCGAAGCCCCCTGCCGGTACCAGCGCCGCCCGCTCCCCGCCATAGAACTCGTCCACGACATTCTGCAGGTTGCGCGACGCGATCCAGCCGCCGGTCTGCACCCGCGTAGCCACCAGCCACGGCGAGGCGACGACGAGGAAGGCGCCCGCGACGCAGGCCACGCCCAGCGCACGCCGGCGCCAGGTCTGCCGCCAGGGATCCACCGCCAGCAGGACCAGCGCCGCCCACACCGGCACGACGATGCCGTTGTCGCGCGTCAACCAGGCCAGCCCCGCGACGGCCCCGCAGCCCAGCCAGGCGCGAGGTCCCGGCCGCCCCGTCAGCAGGACCGCGGCCGCGGCCGTCACCAGCAGCACGAAGAGCTGGTCCGAGGACGCCTTGTGGGCGTGGATGAAGAAGACCTTGAGCACGGCCGCCACCAGCAGGGCCACCGCCGCCGCGCGCGGTCCAAGCAGCACGCGCGCAAGCCGGTGCAGCAGCAGCAGCGTGCCGGCTGCCGCCAGCAGGCTGAGGAACACGGCCGCGCGGTACCAGCCCACCCCCAGCGGCGCCAGCAGCGCGTGCACCGGCACCAGCACGAAGGCGTGCAGCGGACCCTTGTACGGGTGGTTCGCCACGGCGAAGCGGCCGGCTGCCAGCTCCTGGGCGGCCGGCGCCAGCTCGGCGAAGAAGTCGGCCTCGACCCCGAGATCGCCCAGCGGGGACGTGACCAGCGACACGGCCAGGCCCAGGCCCACGTACGCCGCTACGCACAGCAGCGGCCAGCGGCCAGCCCAGGCTTCCTTGCGGAGGATCCGCACCCGGCAACTCCCTTTCCCGCGCCCGGACCGGCCCTGGCCCGGCTCGCAGCACGCATGATTCGCCGCCGCCGGTCCCAGGGCAAGGGGCGATTGTGGCCCGGCCGCCGGCCGGGCACGCAGTCCGGAGATCCTGCGGCCGCCCCGGGCGAAGGGCTTACCCCTGCAGGCACAACAAGTTGAGAACGACGATCAACTGGTCAATTAGCTATTGAGATGCCCAGGGGGCGGGCGTAATGTTCGGCAATCACAACCCTTCGAGCTTCCGTCTTCAGCCCCGGGAGTGCGTGTTCATGTCGTCATTCGGATCGGCCCTCTGGTCATCGGTCGGGAAGAAGGTGATCACCGGGCTGACGGGCTTCCTGCTGGTCGGATTCGTCATCGTCCATCTGCTCGGCAACCTCACCCTGTTCATCGGCCCGGACGCGTTCAACGGCTACGCCCACTTCCTGGAAACGGCGGTGCACGGCTGGCTCATCTACGCCTTCGAGGCGGGCCTGCTCGTCATCTTCGCCTTCCACATCGCTGCGGCGGTGACCGTGGCGGTGACCGACAAGCTGGCGGCACGCAAGCAGGGCTACAAGTACGCAAAGAACGCCGGTGGCCGCAGCCGCAAAACGCTGGCCTCGCGCTCGATGATCATCTCGGGCGTGGTGATCGCCGTGTTCGTGATCGCGCACATCTTCATGTTCAAGTTCAACGCCGGGAACGCGTTCGAGAAGGACGCGAACGGCACCAAGAACCTCTTCAAGGTCGTGGTGACGGCGTTCAAGGACCCGGCGTTCACCGCCTTCACGGTGGTGGCGATGATCCTGCTCGGCATGCACCTGCGGCACGGCGCCTGGAGCGCCTTCCAGTCGCTGGGCTGGACCAACGACCGCTGGCTGCCCTTCCTGACACGGGCGGCCCTGGTCGTGTCGATCGTGCTGGCGGTCGGCTTCATCCTGCTGCCGGTGGTCCTGTTCATCAACGGCGACCCGAACGCCGTCTCGCACGGAGGTCACTGAGATGATCACGGGCAACCGCGTCCTTGACGCCAGGATTCCCGCCGGCCCGCTTGCCGACAAGTGGGACCGCCACGCGATGGACAACCCCCTGGTGGCCCCCGGGGGCAACCGCCGCAAGTTCACGGTGATTGTCGTGGGTACCGGCCTGGCCGGCGGCGGCGCCGCGGCCACCCTGGGCGAGCTGGGCTACAACGTGCTGAACTTCTGCATCCAGGACACGCCGCGCCGCGCGCACAGCGTGGCCGCGCAAGGCGGCATCAATGCCGCCAAGAACTACCAGAACGATGCAGACAGCGTGCATCGCCTGTTCTACGACACGATCAAGGGCGGCGATTACCGTTCCCGGGAAGCCAACGTCTACCGGCTGGCGCAGCTGTCGACCGCCATCATCGACCAGAGCGTGGCGATGGGCGTTCCCTTCGCGCGCGAGTACGGCGGCGCGCTGGCCAACCGTTCGTTCGGCGGCGTGCAGGTCAGCCGCACCTTCTACGCGCGCGGGCAGACCGGCCAGCAGCTGCTGCTGGGCGTCTACAGCGCGCTGGTGCGGCAGATCGAGGCCGGCACGGTGAAGATGTACCCGCGCCACGAGATGCTGGACCTGGTCGTGGTCGATGGCCGCGCCCGCGGCATCATCGCCCGCGAGTTGACCACGGGCGAGATCAAGCGCTTCGCCGCCGACGCCGTGGTGCTGGCCACCGGCGGTTACAGCCCGGTGTTCTACCTCTCGACCAACGCCGTCAACTGCAACGCGACGGCGATCTGGCGGGCGCACCGGCGCGGTGCGTTGTTCAGCAACCCCTGCTACACGCAGATCCACCCGACGGCCGTGCCGCAGATGGGCGACTACCAGTCCAAGCTGACCCTGATGAGCGAGAGCCTGCGCAACGACGGCCGCGTCTGGGTGCCGAAGAAGCCGAACGACAAGCGCCGGCCGAACGACATTCCCGAGGCCGAGCGCGACTACTACCTGGAGCGCCGCTACCCGGCCTTCGGCAATCTGGTGCCGCGCGACATCGCGGCGCGGGCGGCCAAGGTCGAGTGCGACCAGGGCAAGAGCGCCTACTTCTCGCCGCAGTCGGTGTACCTGGACTTCGCCGACGCCATCAAGCGGCTGGGCAAGGACGTCGTGGGCGACCGCTACGGCAACCTGTTCGACATGTACCGCGAGATCCTCGGTGACAGCCCCTACGACACGCCGATGATGATCTACCCCGCCCCCCACTACACGATGGGCGGCCTCTGGGTGGACTACAACCTGCAGGGGACGATCGACGGCCTGTTCGTGGCGGGCGAGGCGAACTTCTCCGACCACGGGGCCAACCGCCTGGGCGCCAGCGCCCTGATGCAGGGCCTGGCCGACGGCTACTTCGTGGTGCCGCGGGTGGTGGCCTCCTACCTGGCCGGCGCGAAGGTCTCGAACGTCAAGGCCGACCACGACGCCTTCAAGGCCGTCGAGGAGGAATCGCGCACGCACCTGCAGCGCCTGCTCTCCATCAAGGGCAAGCGCACCGTGCGGGACATCCACTGGGACCTGGGTCGCACGATGTGGGACAAGGTCGGCATGGCCCGCAACACGGCGGGCCTGAACGAGGCCATCGCCGCGATCGGCAAGCTGCGCGAGTCGTTCTGGCACGACCTGGCCCTGACCGGCACCGCGGCCGACCTGAACAAGCAGCTCGAGCAGGCCAACCGCCTGTGCGACTACCTCGAACTGGGCGAACTGATGGCGCGCGACGCCCTGATGCGCGAGGAGTCGTGCGGCGGCCATTTCCGCGAGGAACACCAGACCCCCGAGGGCGAGGCGAAGCGCGACGATGCCAACTTCACCTTCGTCTCGGCCTGGGAGTACACCGGCCCCGGCAGGGAGCCGGTCATGCACAAGGAACCGCTGGTGTTCGAGAACGTCGAACTGAAGACCCGCAGCTACAAGTAAGGGAAGGTTGGTCCGATGAGCGACAGTTCCGCGAGCAAGGGAAGCAGCGCCCCCAAGGACGCAGCGACCAAGGGCATGACGATCCACCTGAAGATCTGGCGCCAGGCCGGCCGCCAGGCCCAGGGTCGATTCGTCGACTACACGGTCCACGGCATCCAGCAGGAGATGTCCCTGCTGGAGATGCTCGATATCCTGAACGAGGACCTCATTCGCAAGGGCGACGAGGCGATCGAGTTCGACAGCGACTGCCGCGAGGGCATCTGCGGCACCTGCGGCCTGGTCGTCAGCGGCGTGGCCCACGGCAAGCACGCCGGCACGACGACCTGCGAGATCCGCATGCGGCAGTACCAGGACGGCGACACCATCACCGTGGAGCCGTTCCGCGCCGGCCCGTTCCCGATCATCAAGGACCTGGTGGTCGACCGCGAGGCCTTTGACCGCATCCAGCGCAAGGGCGGCTTCATCTCCACCAACGTGGGCTCGGCCCCGGACGGCAACGCCGTCCTGGTGCCGAAGGACTGCGCCGACAACGCGATGGACGCGGCCACCTGCATCGGCTGCGGAGCCTGTGTGGCCGCCTGCCCGAACGCCTCGGCCTCGCTGTTCGTCAGCGCCAAGATCAGCCAGTTCGCCTGGCTGCCGCAGGGCGCTCCCGAGCGCGGGCGCCGGGCGCTGGCGATGATCGCGCAGATGGACAGCGAAGGCTTCGGCGACTGCTCCAACCACGGCGAGTGCGAAGCCGTGTGCCCGAAGCAGATCTCGATCCAGAACATCGCCAAGATGCGCCGCGAGTACATCAAGGCGGCCTGGGTCGGCGCCGACAAGGTGCGCAGCTCCGGCGGCGACTAACCCTCCGGACGGCGTTGCGCCGGGCAGTGGTGACAAGAGGGGATCCCGGGCACTCCGCCTCGCCGAAGGCGCGAGGACTGCCCGGGATCCCTGTTCATCACGTCAGCCAGGCGGGAGCTACTCGTCCACGCCCCCACCACCGCCGGTGTTGAGCGCCTCGAGGACCGTCAGCGCGCGACGAAGGTCGGCGTTGCGGTCCTTGTCGGCGGTCGCCACCGCGTCGTTCTCGCTCGAGGCCAGCAGCGACTCGGCCCAACCGGCCAGCGAGTAGATCAGGTCCAGTTGCCCGGCGGGAGCCCGGCCGGTCACGTAGTTCAGTTCGGTGACCAGCGTCTCCTGCAGGAGCGCCTCCTCGTCGTTGCGCGGCAGCAGCGACAGGAGCTTGTAGGCGCGGATCAGCTCCTGGCCCTCGTCGAACACGAATGGTTCGGGCAGGTGGAGTTCCGTGACCGCGGTCAACAGCTGACGCAGCGCCACGGCGTCGTAGAACAGGCGCTCGGTCACGACGCCGCAGTCGTCGCCGTAGTACCCGCCGCGCCACAGCGCGCCTTCCACCTCGTCCTCCAACTCACCGGCACGGTTCTCGGCCAGCAGGGCGCAGCGGAAGACCTGCCGCCACATCGCCTGCGTGAGCCCCTCGGGCACCAGCTGCCCGGAATCGATCGCCGCCAGCAGCCACGTGTCGTTCGGCTTGAAGCCGAAGTCGTTGCCCCCGGCCGAAGGGCCGACCGTCACGGCCCGCTCGAGCGGCCCGGTAGCCTCGAAGTAGGCCCCGAGGTCGGGATTGAACGAGGCCGGATGCGCCGCGGTGTCGATCCGCACCACGTAGCTGCCGGCCGGGACGCTGAACTGGTAGCGCCCGTCCGGCCCGGTCAACGCCGTGATCGTGATGCCGTTCGTGCCCACGGCCGCAGCCAGGTCGACGGCCGTGTTCGGCAGGATGGTCTCGGACTCGTCCCGGGTCCCATCCTGGTCGGCATCGACGAAGACCGTCCCCGAGATCGTCCACGGCGCAGGGCCCTGACCTGCAGCGGGTTCCACCAGGGCCGCGCCCACCCAGCCGAGCGACGCGCCGCGGGGCGTGTACCCGGGCGTGGAGACCAGTTCCGCGGTCACGGAGGCGACGCCGGCCGGGATCAGGACCGGCAGCTCGATCGACTCCCAGTGGGACCCATCGGCGCCGCCCATCGGGTTCTCGAAGACCTGGACACCCGCCGTCGTCGTCACGACGACGCGCGTCGGCCGGTCCTGCCCCACGCTGGCGGCCATCAGCACCAGCTGCGCCAGGCGGTCGGAGTCGGCGGGCGTCACCGCGAAGACCTGCGGGACCGTGTTGTTCAGCACGCCGGCGAAGCCGAAGTAGGCAAGGTCCAGCCCGTCGCGCAGCTGGATGCCCGCGCTCGTGCCGTCATCCCACACGACCAGGAGGCTGGCGCCGTTGTTCTCGTCCGCGGCGCCGGTCGGGAAATCGAAGCCCGACACGGTCAGCGTGGTGGTGCCCGGACCGACCAGCCCCAGGCGCGTGACGTCGGCCCGGTAGGCCGAGAAGTGGTAGTTGGCGCCCAGCAGACTGTAGAACCAGGTCGGGCCGCCAATCAGCTCCCCTGCGACGGCCACGCCGTCGAGTTCGATGGCATCGTCGCCATCGACGGCGATCGACCCGCCGGCCCAGTACAGCAGCACCTGCCGCACCTGGGCCCCCGCCGGGACCGTGACCGTCAGTTCGGCCGCTTCCACGCCCACCAGCGAAACGCCGCCGTGCGCCAGGCCCGAGCCCGGCGAGATCGCGATCGCGGGCGGCGCCAGGGCCTCGCTCCCATCTTTGTCCGAACCGCGGGGCCCCAACTCGCCCGAACCGGCGTCCAGGGGCGATTGCCGGCTGCAGCCGGCGAGCAGGGCCAGAACGGCCCCGGCTATGATCAACTTCTTGAACGACAACGACATGTCAGCCTCCAGATGCGCTTCACGGGTGGCCGGAATCGACGCGCGCGAGCGACGCATGGTGGCCGCGCGCGCCTGACCGGCCCGGCGGCTCAATCGAGACTAGCACATTCCATGATAGCCGTTTCGTGAATTTCCGCGATTCAGGGGCTCGCCGGGCGGACGCGGTCGGCCCACCGACGAAGGGAGTCGGCGCTCGCAGTGCGGCCGAGGTCGCGTTCGGCCAGGGCGTAGTCGTCCAGGAACTCGGCCAGGTCCGGGTGCTCGCGGCCGAGGCTGGCCTCGAAGATCTCGAGCGCACGGCCGAAGCACTCCTCCGCCGCCTCGGGACGGCCCTGCTCCCGCTCGAGGCGCCCGAGGTCGCGCAGCGTCCAGCCCACGTCGGCATGGCCGGACCCGAGGGCGGACGTGCGGATCGCCAGGGCGCGGTCATAATCGGCACGAGCCTCCGTCCAACGCCGACGGTCACGCTGCAGGTTGCCGATGTTGTTCAGCGTCTGGGCGACGTCCGGATGGCCCGGCCCGAGCACGCTCTCGCGGATGGCCAAGGCGCGGCGGTAGAGCGGCTCGGCCTCGTCCAGCCGGCCCTGTTCATGCACGACCAGCGCCAGGTTGTTGATCGCCGTTGCCAGGCGCGGATGGTCGGCGCCGAGGATGCGCTCGTAGATGCCGACCGCGCGCGTGTACATCGCCTCGGCCTTGTCGTATCGCTTCTGGTGGTGATACAGCAGCGCCAGGTTGTTCAGACCCTTGGCCACGTCGGCGTGGTCCTGGCCGTAAGCGGCCTCCCAGATGGCCAGGGCCTGTCCGTAGAGCTGCTCCGCCTCGTCGAAGCGCCCCCGGTTCCAGGAGAGGATGGCCAGGGAGTTGTAGCTGGCGGCGACGTCCGTCGAACGCGGGCCCAACTCCGCCAGCCGCAGTTCCAGGGCCCGCCGGTAGAGCGGATCAGCCTCGTCGAAGCGACCCTGGCGGCGGTAGACGCTGCCCAGGTCGGTCAGGCGCGAAGCCAGGTGCAGGCGACCCTCCCGTTCGGAGTCGTCGAGCAGGGGCAAGGCTTCGGCGATGGCCGCCTCCGCTTCCTTGTAGCGAGCTTGGTCCAGGTGCAGGTCCGCCAGGTCGCCGAGCGCCGCGGCCAGGTCGGCGGCCGGCACGTCGGGGACCGCGCGCCGGAGTTCGAGGGCGCGCAGCAGCTTGGGCTCGGCCTCCTCGTACAGGCCCAGCTTCCGGTAGACGGTGCCCATGGTACCCAGCAGCCGGGCCTGCGTCTGCGGCTGGCCGGAGAGCTCGCGCCCGATCCGGTCACTGCCGGCGTCGAGGATCTCCCGCGCGGTGATGGTGTTGCCGCGGGCCTGGTCCGGATCGGCCACCTCGAACAGGCCGACCAGGAAGCCCGAGACCTGCCGGGCCGTTTCGGCCTCCAGCCGGGCGCGCCGCTCGGCATTGACGGCGCGGATCATGCCCGTGGTGGTGCCGGCAATGCCCAGCAGGATGGCGACCAGCGCCGTGGCGCCGGCCAGCACGCCCGTGCGGTGGCGGCGCACGAACTTGCGCACGCGGTAGCGGCGCGACGGCGGCCCGGCGTTCACCGGTTCGTCGGCCAGGTGGCGACGCACGTCCTCGGCCAGCGCGCTGGCCGAGTCGTAGCGGCGCTCGCGGTCCTTCTCGAGCGCCTTCATCGTGATCCAGTCCAGGTCACCGCGCAGCCCGCGGACCATGAGCTCCGGCTCGCAGTCCCGATTGTGCGCCAGCTCCTGCGCCTCGGCCGGCGTATGCCGGGCGATGGTGGTCGTGCGCGTGCTCGGCCGCGGCGGCTCGACCTCGCGGATGACCTGCAGCACCTCCAGGAAGTTGAGGGCCGCCAGGTCCTCGCGCCGGAAGGGGCGCTGGCCCACCAGCAGCTCGTACAGCAGCACGCCCAGCGCGTAGACGTCGGTCCGCGTGTCCAGGCCCTCGCCCGTCAGCCCCGTCTGCTCGGGGCTCATGTATTCAGGCGTGCCGATGAGCTGCCCGGCGCCGGTGCTCAGCGTGTCGTCGAACTGCGAGCGGTCCAGCGCCTTGGCCACGCCGAAGTCGATGATCTTCGGCAGCGGCTGCCCGTCAACTTCCGTGACCAGCACGTTCGAAGGCTTGAGATCGCGGTGGATGATCGCCTTCTGGTGGGCATGCTGCACGCCCTCGCAGACATGGATGAACAGCTCGAGTCGCCGTCGGAGGCTGAGGCGTTCCTGATCGCAATAGACGTTCAACGGAACGCCCTCGACGTACTCCATGACGAAGTACGGCCGCCCCTCCTCCGTGGCCCCAGCGTCCAGCACGCGGGCGATGGCCGGGTGGTTCATCATCGCCAGCGCCTGGCGCTCGGAACTGAAGCGGGCGATGAACTCGGCGGTGTCCATGCCGCGCTTGACCATCTTCAAGGCAACGCGGCGACGGATGGGCTCCTGCTGGTCCGCTTCCCAGACCAGGCCCATGCCGCCCTCGCCGATCCGGCGGCGCAGCAGGTAGGGCCCGATGCGGCGTCCCTCGGACACCGGATCGGCACCGGGCGGAACGCCACCGGACACGCGTTCGTCGGCGGCGGAACCGGGGGGCCGCGACGGCAGGTCGAGTGTCCGGTCGTCGTCGTCCACGACGGGTCTCCCGGCGGCAGGGACAGGGATGCGGGCATCGCGGCGCGGGGCCGGTCCCGGGCGGGGCGGGCGCCCACGGCCTGGTCACGGAAAGCTAGCGTAGCACCCCGACGCGAAGCCCGTCAACGCGGGCGCTGGCGCCCGGGCCGCGCCGCGTGCACTATTTCGGGCCGTGTCACCCCACCATTGCCCGCGACCCGGAGCCGTTCATGATCGCCCTGGCCAACGTCTCGAAGCGCTACGGCAGCCAGATCCTCTTCGTCGAGGCCTCGCTGCAGATCAACCCGGGCGAGAAGATCGGGCTGGTCGGCCCCAACGGGGCCGGCAAGACGACGCTGCTGCGGATGCTGGTCGGCGAGGAGGCGCCGGATGAAGGCTCGGTATCGATTCCCCGGCAGCTGACCATCGGCTACTTTCGCCAGGACATCGGCGAGATGTCCGGGCGCGCCGTCCTGGACGAGGCCATCGCCGGCAGCGGCCGGCTGGGCGACCTCCACCACGAACTGCACGAGATCCAACTGGCGCTGGCCGACCCGGAGCAGGCCGACCGCATGGAAGCCCTCCTGGAGCGGTACGCGCACGTGCAGGACGAGTACAGCCATGCCGGCGGCTACGACCTGGAAGCCCGGGCCCGCGAGGTGCTGCAGGGTTTGGGCCTGGATGACGAGCGGATCGACGGCGACGTCGGCGCCCTGTCGGGCGGCTGGAAGATGCGCGTCGGCATGGCGCGCGTGCTCCTGGGCCGGCCCGATGTCCTGCTCATGGACGAGCCGACCAACCACCTCGACATCGAGTCGATCCTCTGGCTGGAGCGGTTCATCCGGGGCTATCCCGGCGCGGTGCTCATGACCTGCCACGACCGCGACTTCATGAACCGGGTCGTCGGCCGCATCATCGAGATCGATGCCGGCGAGTTCGTCTCCTACACCGGCAACTACGAGTTCTTCGAGCGGCAGCGAGCCGTCCAGGCCGCCAACCTCCAGGCCCAGTACGAGCGCCAGCAGGCCATGCTGGCCAAGGAACGCCGCTTCGTCGAGCGCTTCGCTTCCCACGCCGCGAAGGCCGCGCAGGTGCAGAGCCGTGTCAGGAAGCTGGAGAAGCTGGACCTGGTCACGCCGCCCCGCCAGCGCCGGGTCGTGGAGTTCGAGTTCCGGCAGCCCCCGCGCTCGGGAGAGGACGTCGTCGAGCTGAAGGGCGTCAGCAAGCGCTACGGCGAGCGGGTCATCTATAACGGCTTCGACCTGATGATCCGGCGCGGCGAGCGCTGGTGCGTGATGGGACGCAACGGGGCGGGCAAGACGACGCTGCTGAGGATGGTGGCCGGCGCGGCCGCTCCCGACGCCGGGACGGTGCGACCGGGCGCCTCGCTGAAGATGGGCTACTTCGCGCAGCAGTCACTCGAACAGCTGGACGGCACGCTGACGGTCTACCAGCAGGCCGAGAAGGCGTTCCCGCTGGCGAACGTCGGCACGGTGCGCAACCTCCTGGGCGCCTTCCAGTTCCAGGGCGACGACGTGGACAAGCCCGTGCGCATCCTCTCGGGCGGCGAGCGATCGCGGCTGGTGCTGGCACTGATGCTTTTCGACCCGCCGAACTTCCTGGTCCTGGACGAGCCCACCAACCACCTGGACCTTCAGACCAAGGACACGCTGGTCGCGGCCCTGCGTGAATTCGAGGGCACGATGCTTTTCGTCAGCCACGACCGCACGTTCCTGCGCGGGCTGAGCAACCGTGTGCTCGAGCTGCGGCCCGGCGGCGACGGGCAGCCGGCGCGGCCACCTCTGGTCTACGAGGGCTCGTACGCGGAGTTCGTCACGGCCACCGGCAGCGAGGCCGCCGGCGTGCACGGCTGAAGCCGCCCCGGCCGGCGTGGCCGCGCAGCGCCCGGGCGAGCGGCGCCGCGCGGCCGGGCGAAACCTATTTCAGCAGCGCCAGCTTGACGGCTCGCACCTGCTCGCCCCACGCGACGCGACCGAAGTACGGGCCCGAGGGGACCGCCTGGCCTCGATCATCGCGCCCGTCCCAGGCGACCTGGTGCTCGCCCGCGCCCTGCGCCCCGCGCACCAGCACCCGCACCAGGCGTCCCTGCAGGTCATGAATCGTGACCGCCACCTCGCCGGCGCGTGGCAGCGCGTAGCGCAGGTTCGTCAGCGGGTTGAACGGATTGGGCCAGGCCTCGTCCAGACGGAGGGCCGCCGGCGTCGACGCGGGCGGCACCACGTCGTCGCCGGGCTGCTCGTCTTCGATCGAAAGCATCATCGAGGTGCTGGTGCGCGCGCGAATAGTCACGTCGGCGCCGCTGCCGTAGAGCGATGTCCAGCTCGAACCGTTGAGGCTGTACCAGCTGCGGTTGGCAGCGGCCGGCCCGTCGACGTCCACGCTCAGGGGATAGGCGTAGCTGGCGTTGGTCGTCCGGACGGCGATGTAGATGTCCTGCCCCAGGGCCAGCGGCAGCGGCGTCACCAGCTCCACGTGGTGATAGCCGGCCTCCGGAAAGGCATGGTCGAGGCTGGAGGCGAGCAGCCCTGACAGGACGCCACCGCTGAAGGTGTCGTAGACGTATACGTCGACGTCGGTCGTCGCGTCGGCGGTCCAGAACTCGATGCGATGGAGGTTCGTCGATTGCGGGGCATCGTGGCGGGCCAGGCCCCACAGCGTCAGGCCGACGCCACCGAATGCTGCCGTGTGGCCGCCTTCGTCGTGGGAAAGGACGGAAACGGTGGGATCGACGGCCATGATCTCGCCGATGAAGGACGACCACATGCCGACGCTGGCCGAGCCGTAGGCGATCGTGAAATAGCCCTTCTGCGAGCCGTAGCCGCAGCTGCCGCCCCAGGACGTGCCCCAGCTGTTTTTGCAGATCCAGGCGCCGGTGCCGCCGGCATGCGCCAGCGTGTCGTCCCAGCCGATGAGCACGACCGAGTGGTTGGGCGCCTGCGTGCCCGTGTAGTGGAGCGTCGCGGCGCCGTTGTAGGCGTTGAACGCCGACTGCCAGGTCGGGGCCGTCCCGTCGCCGGCGAACAGGGTCGTCTGCAGCGGGCCGTGGTCCAGCAGGTACTGCTTGAGCACCGCCGTGGCCGGCACCGTGCCGCCGCTGACGGCCGACCAGTCCAGCACCAGGAACTCCGTGCCGCAGCCGGGCGTGCAGCCGACGTCGGCCGCGACATAGGGGTCGCAGGCTTCCAGCACCGCCCCGTTGCGCGTCAGGTGGTTCATGATCAGGTACTGGTTGCCGCCGGCACAGCTGCTCTCCTGGTAGTGGCATTCCTTGAGGTTGTTCTCCGAGATGTCCAGCAGGCCCCAGCCGCCCTGCAGGAGTCGGGATTCGAGGTCGGAGGCGGCGCCGAACGCATAGCAGGCACCGCACGCGCCCTGGTTGCGGACCGGGGAGACCAGTCCGGCCTCGCGGCAGTCGTAGCGGACCGGCAGCGCCTTGGCACCGCTCTTCGCGGCGGCCGACGCCGCGGCGAGATGGTCGCCTGCCAACGACGGTGCGACGAAGCCCGTGGCGGCCACGGCGGGCGTGGCGACGGGGGCAACGGGATCGAGGTGCGGTTCCACGCCGGCGGCAGCCGCGCGGGCCATGGCCGGGCCGCCAGACAACGCGGCGGACACCGCGACCAGGGACGTGAAGGCGGACAGGCGTCGGCGGGCCATGGCATTCCTCCGGGTGGCGTCGGGTTTCCGGGCCTTCCTGCGGGCATTCTGCAATGCCTGGGAAGCCCCGCGCGCGCTGGGACGGTTTGGCGCAAGAAGCGGTCCCGCCCCGGCCGGGAGCGCGTCGCCGCCCAACCTTGACGCCGCCGCCGACCGTGGCGATCATCCTCCCAGGACGACCGGTCACAGGTCACGACGGAACCCCCAGTGCGAGGTCACGCCATGTCCCGCCACATCGACACGCTCCTGCTCCTGGCCCTGCCCGCCAGCGGCAAGTCCGAGGCGCGCCGCTATCTGGCCAGCCTGACACCCGCCCAGTGCCACGAGCAGTTCGGCATCGGCCAGACGGTCCAGCTGGACGACTTCCCCTACGTCCACATCATGAGGCGCGTGAGCGACGAGTTGACGGCACGCGGCCACCAGGGCCTGTACTTCGTCTCGCCCGCCCTGCCCTTCCGCAACCCGATCGACTGGCTGACGCTGATCGAGCTGGTCAACGAGGACTACGATGACCTCGTCCACAAGCGGCGGCCGGCGCCCGACTCCGCGGCGCTGTGGCTGTTCGACCGGCTGGACGCGGCGCGGGTCCGCGCCGGCGGCCAGGCGGCCATCTCGACGCTGCCGCCGGCCCTGCGGAAGGAGATCGCCGCCCCGATCGAGAAGGAGGCGCGCAAGCTCCTGGACGACAAGGTCGCCGAGGTGCCCGACACGCTCGAGGGCAAGACCGTCGTGATCGAGTTCGCACGCGGCTGCGCCGACGGACAGACGATGCCGATCCCGCACCCCTACGGCTACCGCGGCAGCCTGGCGCAGCTGAGCCCGGACATCCTTGAGAAGGCCAGCATCCTCTACATCTGGGTGACGCCGGAGGAGTCGCGTCGCAAGAACGCCGCGCGTACCGACCCGAACGACCCGGGCAGCATCCTGCACCACGGTGTGCCGCTGGCTGTCATGTACGCCGACTACGGCTGCGACGACATGGCCTGGCTGCTGGAGACCTCGGGCAAGCCCGACGCCGTGCGCGTCGACCGCGATGGACGCAGCTACCACCTGCCGCTGGGCCGCTTCGACAACCGGGTGGACAAGACGTCGTTCATCCGTGAGGAGCCCGGCAAGTGGACGGCCGCCGACGTCGCCGCGCTTCAGAAGGGCATGCGCGAGGCGTTCGACCAGCTGGCCCACGGCAGCGAGGGCTGAGCGCGCCGGGTGGCGGCCCGGCGCCACCCGCGACACGAACAGGCGCGGCGCCCCCATCTGGGCGCCGCGCCGCATCTTCGACAGCGACCTTCGTTCACGCCAGCCAGCGCACCCACGCCCAGGCCACGCCGAACCCCGCCAGGAACACGAACCCGAACCAGGACAGCGCCGTCATCACGCGTCCTGGTCGCATGTCCGGTGCGATGTGCGGCAACCGTACAACGCGGAAATTCAGGACGGCCACCAGGGGCGCCGTCAGGAAGGCCAGGACCGTGACGAAGTCCACCAGGGCCTTCATCGTCCCCATCAGCCGTCCGATGATCAGCAGCGCCATGGCCGCCAGCACGAGCATCAGCACGGCCGCCGCGCGCCGGCCCCACGGCCGGCCGCCGGCTGCCAGCAGTCCCAGCCCGCCGGCCAGCGTGCGCGCATAGCCATCCAGGACGGTGATCGTGGTGGAAAACATCGTGATGAAGGCCGCCGTCGCGATCAGCCAGCGGCTCCACTGCCCGAGCGTGCCGGCGTACATGTCGATCAGCTGGCCCGAGAAGGCCACGCCCCCGTCGGCGAAGCGCGTCCCGGTGCCGTACATGACCAGGGCGCCGAAGGCTAGGAAGGTGAACGCCGTCAGCGTCGTGGCCAGGTAGCCCAGGTTGAAGTCGAGCCGGGCGGCGGCCAACGTCCGCGGCACGCCCTGTTCCTTGTGCTTCTCCAGCACCCACAGCGAGGACCAGGCGCCCACGTCCAGCGGCGTCGGCATCCAGCCCATCAGGGCCAGCAGGAAGGTCACGCCGCCGACGTCCCACAGGGTCGGCCGCTGCCAGCCGGGATCGCCGGCCGGGCCGTGCGCGGCGGCAACCACCACGCCGGTGAGCGTCAGCGCACCCAGCACCAGCACCATGGCCTTCATGCCCAGATCGAGCAGGCCGAAGCGCCCGGGCAGCAGCAGGGCCAGACAGAGCCCCAGCAACGCGGCGCTCAGCACGAGCGGGGATGCCGATACGCCGAACAGCGCGCCGGCCAGGCCGGCCGTGACAACGGTCACGGCCGCCAGCGTGATGAAGGCGCTGCCGACGACCACCAGCATGAACAGGACCAGCGCCCAGCGGCCCAGGCGCGCATACCCCTCCAGCAGGCTCTCGCCGGCCGCGACCGTGTAACGGTGGGCGTGTTCGAGGAACGGGTACTTGGCCACCAGGGCCAGGGCCACGGCCCACAGCAGGAACCATCCGTACTCGGCGCCCGCGCGCGTCGACTGCACCAGGTGCGAGACGCCGATGGCGGCGCCGGCGAACAGGATCCCCGGGCCGACCGCTCGCATCTGCTCCCGCAGCCCGCGGTTCACAGCCGCCGCCATTCGATCCGCTGGATCTCCAGCCCCGATTTCTCGAGAACCTCGAACAACTCGTGCGAGCGCTTGTCCGTCACGCCCTTGTGGAAGAACCGCAGCCCGAGCGTGATGCGCGAGGTGCGTGTCACGTAGTCGCGCTTGATGCCGCAGGACAGGATCGTCAGCTTCTGCGCCTTCATCAGCGCGATGATATCGGCGGCGCTGACGCCGATGCCGGTCGTGATCTCGATCGTGCGGTAGTAGTCCTTGGGATACAGCCGTTCGAAGGCCTTCAGCACGACCAGGCCGACCAGCGCGAACGCGGTCGTCACCACCGCCACCTGCGGGTAACCCGCCCCGGCCGCCATACCGACGCCGGCCACCAGCCACAGGCAGGCCGAGGTGGTCAGGCCGCGCACCGTCGCACGCTCCTTGATGATGACGCCGGCACCCAGGAAGCCGATGCCGGCGATGACCTGTGCCGCGATCCGCCCCGGATCGGCGACGAACGTCCCGCCCTGCCCCGAGCGGGCGACGAAGACCGACAGCACCATGAAGACCGCCGAGCCCAGGCTCACCAGCAGGTGGGTGCGCAGTCCGGCGGCCCGCCCGTGAATGTCGCGCTCGAGCCCGATCAAACCGCCAAGGACAGCGGCCAGCCCGAGCCGCAGCGCGACCTCCGGCATTCCCAGTGGCATGGGCATCATCAGGGGATCCCTCCTTCAGCCGGCCGTGGGTACCCGCTCAGTCGGCGGGCGGCCCCGCTTGCAGGCTGCGCCAGGCAGTGAACGGCTCATCGGCGCGCCCTTCCAGGGGCAGCGCGCGACCGGTGCGTGTGTCGACGACGGCGAACGTCACGTCGGCCTCGGCCAGCAGCCGTCCGCCCTCGGCCTCGAGGACCTCCTGCCGGAAGACGCCGAACTTCGTGTCCAGACGGACGATGTCGCTGCACACACGCAGCAGCATCCCCTCGGGCGCCGGCCGCCGGAACCGGATATCGATGCCAGCTACCACGAAGCCGAAGCCCGCCGCCTGCCACGCGGGCAGGTCCATCACGGATTCGGCCCACTGCCAGCGGGCCTCCTCGAGCAGCTCGAGGTAGCGCGCGTTGTTCACGTGCCCGTAGAAATCGCAATGGTAGCCGCGCACGCGCACGGTCATCTCGTGGGGCATGGGTCCTCCCGGGGGGGCAGCCAGGGCAATCGATCCAGGTCGACGTTGCCGCCCGACAGGATGATGCCCACCCGCCCACCGGCCAGCTCCCGGCGATGCGCGACCGCCGCCGCCAGCCCGATCGCCCCGGAAGGCTCGACCACCAGCTTGGCGCGCTCGAAGAGCAGCCGCATGGCAGCGATCACCGCCTCGTCGGGGACGGTCCAGACGCCGGCGACCAGCCGCGCGATGAGCGGGAAGTTCCGCTCGCCCACCGAGGTCAGCAGGCCATCGCAAACCGAGCGCGGAGCCACGGCCGGCAGCCGGTGGCCGGCCGCCAGCGAACGCGCCGTGTCATCGGCCCCGTCCGGTTCGCAGCCCACGACCTTCACCGCCGGAGCGCAACCGGAGAGTGCCACCGCGGTGCCCGCCAGCAGGCCGCCACCGCCGACCGGGCACAGCACGCGGTCCAGCCCGGGTGCGTCGGCGGCCAGCTCCAGGGCGGCGGTGCCCTGCCCGGCGATGATCCGCTCGTCGTCGTACGGCGGCACGAACACCGCCCCGGTGCGGGCTACGACCTCGCGCAGCGTCTGTTCGCGCGCGGCGAGGGTCGGTTCGCACGGCACGATCACCGCGCCGTAGCCAGCGACGGCGGCACGCTTGACCGCCGGCGCGGTCGTCGGCATCACGATCCAGGCGGGGACGCCGCGCCTGCGCGCCGCCAGGGCCAGGGCCTGCGCGTGGTTGCCGGAGGAATGGGTGGCGACGCCGCGTGCCGCCTCGTCGTCGGACAGCGAGAGTACCGCGTTCGTGGCGCCGCGCGCCTTGAACGCACCCACCTTCTGGAGGTTTTCGCACTTGAGAAAGAGCCGCGCCCCGCACAGCTCGTCCAGTGCCGCACAGGTGACGACCGGCGTGCGGTGGATGTGCGGGGCGATACGGTCCGCCGCCGCCAGGACGTCAGCGTAGCTCGGCGACATCGCCCCGCCTTCCCTCACCGCGCCAGCACGAGCTTGCGCACGGACTCGTGCCCGACGGACGTCAGCCGCGCCAGGTAGACGCCACTGGGCAGGTCCCGGCCGGCCTGGTCGCAGCCGTCCCAGCGCACGGCGAAGGGGCCAGCGGGCAGGTCGGCATCCAGCAGCCGGCGCACGACGCGCCCACCCAGGTCGTGGATGACCAGCTGCGCGCGCGCATCACGGGGCAACTCGCAGAGGATCTCCGTTGACGGGTTGAAGGGGTTGGGCACGGCTGCCGACACGACCGGCACGGTGGCCGCCGGCCGGTCGTTGACCGACACCAGGCTGAGCATGCCGGCCACGTTGCTTGGCGGCCCCTCGTTGCCGTGGATGTCGACGGCGGTGACGCGGAAGTACCAGGTGCCCTGCGGCACGCGCACCTCGGCGTAGTTCGTCGCGGCGACCTCTTCCAGCAGCGAGGACGGCCCGGGCACGAAGCCGGGATCCGCGCTGCGGTAGAGATTGTAGTGGGACACGTCCTCGTCATCCTGCCCCGACGGCGTCCAGACCAGCAGCACGTCGAAGTGGTCGGTCGCCGCCGCCAGGCTCAGCGGCGCACCCGGCGCCAGGTTGTCCACGGAATAGCCCGCGATCACACCGGAGGCCAGCAGGAAGCCGCCCGCCTCGGCCACGACCAGGTACTCGGTCCACGGCTGCTCCTGCGCCGTCCAGACGCCGTAGGTCGGCACGTCGGCGGCGTAGGAAGCCAGCTGCAGCGGCGGCACCTGCGCCATAGCCGTCCAGCCGTCCAGCAGCCAGGCACGCAGCGACTCCGGCCCGGTCCCCTGCGCCTTGGCGCCCGGCCGCCGGCCCAGCACGTGGTAGGTGTCCACGCCGGGCTGGCCCCAGGCGTCCAGCCAGCTGGCGTCCCAGGTGAGCCGGACCACGCCGCCCTGGTCGGCCGGCCGATCGACCGCCGACGCGACGTCCGGCGCCGGATCGCCGAGCCAGCCCGAGCGGTCGACGCGCTGCATGTAGATGTCGAAGGCGAGCCGCTCGTCCTCCCAGGCGGCCATGACCTCGCCGTCGGCCCCGGCCGCCGCCGCGACACCCGATTGCACGAAAGGTGCGCCGCTGACCAGGAGGCCCGCCGCGCCCCACTGCGCGGCGCCGGCGGGATCCAGTCTTTGGCCACGCACGTCGGCGATGCCCGTGCGCTCGTCCTGCCACACCAGCGCCACGGAGGCGGCATCGGTCGCGACAGCCACCGGGCCCAGCTGGTTGCCGTCGGCGCCGGCGGCCGGCTGGCCGTTCTCCGCCCAGCGGGGCAGGCCGTCGCCGGCCAGCGCCTGCGCGTAGACCTGGTCGCCCATCCAGGCGTCGATGCGCCCGTCCGTCCAGGCCAGGAACGCCCCGCCGTAGGGATCGGCCGCCACCGCGACGGCGACCTGGTCGCCGATCGCCGTGCACACGGGCCGCCCGTTGTTGAACCAGCGCGCGGTGCCCGCGCCGTTCAGCCGCTGGGCGTAGATGTCGATGCCCGAGATCGCCACGCTGCGCTCGTCGAGCCAGGCCAGCAGCGCGCCACCGGAGCCGTCGGCGGCCACGGCCAGGTCCTGCTGCCGCAAGCCGGCCGTACTGACGACGGCGCCGGCGGCAGTCCACGCCTGGACCCCGGCCGCGTTCAGCCGCTGGCCGTAGAGGTCAATGCCCGTGCTGACGAAGTCGCGCTCATCCTCCCAGAACGCCAGCACGCCGCCCGCGCCGTCGGCCACCGCGCGCGGAGCGCCCTGGGCCTCGGCCACGCCGCAGACGACGGCACCGCCACTGCCCCAGGTCAGGGTGCCGGAGGACGTGATGCGCTGCGCGTAGATGTCGCCGCCGGCGGTGCGCGAATCGACGAAGACGACGACGGCCACGCCCGACTCCGTATTGACCAGCGCGGGGTCGGCCTGCGCCGAGGCCGAGCCCGCGACCGCGGCGACGCCGCCGGTGCCCAGCACGCGCGAGCCGGACGGGTTCAGGCGCTGAAGGTAGACGTGGTACTGGAGGGCGTCCTGGCTGTCCACGGCGGCGAGGAACGCCCCGCCCTGGCCGTCGCCGACCAGCACGAACTCCGTGAAGAAGCCCGCCGACTGGTAGGCCAGCACGCCGTCGGTCGCCCAGGCGCGCGACCCGGAGGGGTTGACGCGCTGGGCGTAGATCGCCGGGTTGCCGCCGCCGCGCGCGTCGATCCACGCCACGATCCAGCCGCCGAGCCCGTCGGGCGCGACCTGCACGGACTGCTGGGTGGCCGCGTTGGTGCAGAGCGCGTCGTTGACGATGGCATCGTGGGACCAGGTGGCGCCGGCAGGGGCGGCTGCCGCCAGCGCGAGCAGGGCGCCGATCAACGGCCACGCCGGGAGAAGTTGACGAACGTTCCAGGCCATGGCGCCCGACCTCCGCTGCAGGGTGATCCGACCGCCCGCCGCCGACGGCGGGACGGATGGGAGCGTACCCGGTGCAGGGTAAGGCAGGAGACCGGAGGCGCCAAGGGGCAACCGCGCGGCCGGGTCGCTCCCGGGCGGCTCAGATGGCGATGCCGTAGCGTTCGCGCAGGACGTCCAGATGGTGGCGCTCATGACCGGCGATGAGCCAGGGCACGGCCGCGGCAGTCAGTTCGACGCCGTTGGCGCGCCCCCGCCGGGCCCGCGCGGCGGTATCGAAGCTGCGCAGCAGGCGCAGGTGGTCGGTTCGCGCAACGTGGTGCTCGCGCCACAGCTCGTCCAGCCGGCGGCGCCCCGCGTTCGAGTTGGCGCCCCAGACCACCTCGTCCATTCCCGGCTGCTCGTTCGGCTCGCCGCGCGCGATCCACAGCGCGCGGAATACGAACACGCGCTCGGTGTCGACCAGGTGGCCGAGCACCTCCTTGACCGACCATTTGCCCGGCGCATAGCGATGATCCCCCGCCTGCTCGTCGAGCTTCTTGAAGCCCTCCATGATCGCCAGGCCCTGGCGGCGCAGGCAGGCCAGCGCGTCGGCCTCGCCGGCGGGCACCAGGTCGAGGTAACGCTGGTGGTACGGATGGTAGTCGCCGGGCACCGGTCGCGGATAGGCGGTCGTCATGGCGCTCCTTGCCGGGGGGCGCGCGTCCGGCACGGGCGCCGGCGCACGGGATGTGTCACCAGGAACGCCGGGGCGCCGGGGCGCCCCGGTCGTGCGATTCGTTCACGCGCAGCGTGCCGCCGCGCCAGGGCTGCCCGTCCAGTTCCGCGACGGCGGCGGCCCCGGCGGCCGCGGTCATCGTCGCGAAGCCGAATCCGCGCGGCAATCCGGTCTCGCCGTCGGTGATCAGGTCGAGCGCCAGCACCTCGCCGAAACGCTCGAGCAGCGCGCGCACGTCCCCGGTGGTGGCCTCGTCCGGCAGGCCGCCGAGATAGATGCGGAGCGTCCCGCTCACTTGACCGTCAGTTCCAGTTCGACCGGCAGGCTGGCCGGCGCCAGGCAGGTCTTGTCGTCGCAGGCCTGCACCGTCACGCCGAACTTCACCTTGTGCACGCCGGCCGCAAGGGTCTCGGGGACCTGGGCCTCGGCCTTGATCACCTGGTTGCCCTCGATCATCATGACCTTCTCGCCGAAGAACTCCCCGGGCTCGCCGGCGGGATAGACCGCGTCGAATTCCTCGAGCGGGAACGACTCCTGCGGTACTAGGTCCACGCCGATGAAGTTCGTGTCGCCATGGGCGTACAGGTGCCACTTCGGCGCGATGGCCAGCGACACCTCGAAGGTGAGGCGCTGGCCGCGAGCCGCCGTCAGTGCCTTCTGGCGCGGCACGGCCTTGACCACGTCGCCGGAGCCCTTGAGCGCGGCCAGGGCCGGGACCGGCACCGCCGCCAGCAGGCCCAGGATCGGCAGCAGCAATGCGAGGATGACGGTACGCTTCATCGGGAACTCTCCTTCATTCGACGGGGTCGGGGTTGGCCTCCAGCAGGCGATCGGCTGCGCGCCGGATGACGCCTACCAGCCGCTCGATATCGGCCTGCTCCATGTTGCGGTTCTCGACGTTCACGCGCAAGGCCACCTGCCCATCCAGCACCGTGTAGCTGAACCAGGCGTCGCCTTCGCGCTCGACCAGGTCCTGCAACTCCCGGTTCAGCCGGTCGTTCTGCGCATCGGAAAAGCGCATACCCCCGTCGGGCAGCCGGGGTTCCCAGCGGAAGTTGCAGACGCCCAGCGTGTTCGGGCCCAGGATGCGGAAGTCGGGCTGCCGGCGCATCCGCGCCGCCAGGACGCGCGCCAGCTCGATGTCCTTCTCGACCCACGCGGCGTACTGCCGCCGGCCGACCGCGCGCAGGGCCAGCCACAGCTTCAGGGCATTCAGCCGCCGACTGCCCTGGATCCCGTACTGGAAGAAGTTCACCTTGTCGCCGTGATGGAAGCCGCGGCGATCCGGCGGCGGCGCGGTCCCGGCGGCGGCGTCGCGCTGCACCCGTTCCATGTAGTACTCCGGGTGGACGAGGAAGCTGCGCCGCAGGAAGTCGCCGTCGCGGACAAGGATGCCGCCGGCCGAGAACGGCATGTAGAACCACTTGTGCGGGTCGACGGTGATCGAGTCGGCGCGGTCGATGCCCCTGAGCATCGGGCGGTACATCTCGCTCAGCATCACCGCGCCGCCGTACGCGGCATCGACGTGGAACCAGCAGCCGTACTGCGCAGCCAGCGCCGCCAGCCGGTCGAGCTTGTCGATGCTCCCGGTGTTGGTCGTGCCGGCGATGCCGATGATGCAGGCGGGCCTGAGCCCGGCCTGGCGGTCAGCGGTGATCGCCGCCTCCAGCGCCCCGAGGTCGACGCGGTAGAGGTCGTCGACCGGGATGCGGCGCAACTGCGCGCGCCCCAACCCGAGCAGGTCGACCGCCTTCTCGAAGCTATAGTGGGCCTGTGCCGAGACGTAGAACGTCAACCGGGCCAGTTCCGCCCCCGGGGCCGAGTCGTCGCCCGGGCGCGATAGGTCCCGCCCGAGCACGCGGTTGATCGCCAGCTTCAGGCCCGTGATGTTGGCCAGCGAGCCGCCGTCGGTCATGGTGCCGAAGCTGCGGCCGGGCAGGCCGAAGAGGTCGCACAGCCAGCGGATCACCCGCTTCTCGATGGCGGTGCCCGACGGCGCGTGGCGCCAGGAGGCGGTGTTCTGGTTCATCGCCGCGCAGAGCGCCTCGCTGAAGACCGCCAGCGGCAGCGGCGCCGGGTTCATCATCCCGAAGTAGCGGCGGCTGCCGATGGCCATCGTGTTCGGGAAGACCCGGTTGCGGCAGTCCTGGACCAGGTCGGCAAACGGCGTGCCCTCCTCGGGCAGCGGCTCGGCAAACGTGTCGTCCAGGCCGGCGGGCGTCAGGGGTCCGTAGACGCGGCGACCCTCGAGCCCCTGTAGGTACTCGACCGCCAGGTCGACCATGGCGTAGCCCATCTCGCGCAGGCCGACGTCATCGCCGCCGGCCTCGGCGCCCGAGCGTTCCCGCTTGTCGCTGCCGGAATCGTCGGGCTTGGGAGCCGCGAATGGGCGCTGCGGACGGGCGGGATCATCGGCGCGGCCGTTCATGCCGTCTCCTTCCGCACGGGGCCGTGGGCGGCCGGGGGGAACGTGCCGGCGGCGATCCCGTGCAGGACCGTGGCGGCTCCACCGGCCGCCACTTCCCCGGTCACGTAGTCCGCCTGCTCGGCCACCTCGCGCGGGCTGCCCGCCATCGCGACGCTGACCCCCGCCCAGGCGAACATGTCCAGGTCGTTGAAGTTGTCGCCGATGGCCACGGTCCGCGCCTGCGCGATGCCGCAATGGGCGGCGAGCGTGCGCAACCCCGCGCCCTTGTCGCTGGCGGCGTGGAAGGCCTCGGCCCAGTAATACAGCCCGCCGCCCAGCAGCGAGCGCGTGTTGATCACCTTGACGCGTCCGGGCAGCTGCTGCGCGATGGCACGGCTGAGCGCCTCGATCCGCGGCTTCTCGTCGATGGTCCCCACCTCGAGCGCCTGGCGCCAGTCGCAGGCCAGCAGGTCCTCCACGACCTCGAGCCCGCCGGTGTTGTCGCGGCGTCCCAGCAGGTAACGGCCAAGTACGTCGTTGACCGGCCGTGCCTCGTGGCGCAGGACCCCGCCGTCATCATCGGTACCATACACCATCGGCACGGTTCCGTGCTCGCGGAACAGGCGCACCAGCGCCCGCACCTCGTCCCCGTCCAGCACGTGGCAGGCGATGCGGCGGCGGGGCTCGCCGGCCCAGACCACGGCGCCGTTCAGCAGCACCATCGGCAGGTCGGCCGGCTCCCAGCCCGAACGCGCCAGCAGGCTGCTGGTGGAATTGAGGTTCCGGCCCGTGCAGAGGGCCACGACATGCCCCGCCCTGCGCACCGACTCGAGCGCCTCGATCTCACGTAGGCGCAGCACCTGGTCGAACTCCGTGTCCAGCAACGTGCCGTCGACGTCGACGGCCACCAGCCAGCGCCCGTCTGGCCTGCCGTACGTCCCGTCCCCGCTGCCGCCGTGCGTCATGCCGTCACCCCGTGATCGTGAAGTCGTCCCATGTGCCTTCGGCTGCCGACCAGACGGCTTCGACCGCCTCGACCCGCGCCCGCACCGGCCCCTGCCGCGTCCACGCCAGCAGCGCCAAGAGCGCCGGCTTAGGTCCCTCGGCCAGGAGGTGCACTGATCCGTCGACGCGGTTGCGCACCCATCCGGTCAGCCCCAGGCGCAGGGCTTCCTCGCGCGCCTGCCAGCGGTAGCCGACGCCCTGTACGCGCCCGACGACGCGCAATTCCAGCCGCTCCATTGCCGCCTCCCGGCAGTCGCGCACGGGCGCGACCGGCCGCTCATTCCTCGACCCAGGGCTCGGGCAGCAGGCCACCGGTCGGATCCAGCCAGCGCCGCGCCGCGGAGGCGAGTGCGCCGGCCAGCGGTCGACCGTGCGCCTCGATCCGATCGCGCGCGAAGTCGAACTCCCCGTAGATCGGCCGACCGTCCCGCCCCAGCATCAGGCCCAGGCCCAGCCTGGCGGCGCCATCCCGCGCGGTCACGAAACCCACGGTCCACGAGTCGTCCAGAAGGTCGCCCAGCAGGCGATCGACCACGCCGTCGGCGTCCAGGAGAAGATAGCCCTTCTCGCAGGCGAACACGCGCACGCTGTCGAGAGGCCGCTCCTGTTGCCGCCGCTTCTCCCGCCAGCGCAATGTCAGGTCGACAGCGGCGAGTTCGGCCAGTTGCAGGGTGCGCGACAGGCGCAGGCTGCCCGGATGATAGCCGAGGATGCTGTACGGCAGTGGGAAGCCGAGCGGGCGGTCGAAGGCGATCACCCATTCCGCCAGCACGCGCGCCCCCGCGTACCGGCCTTCGGTGCCGGGCGCGGGCCGACGTCGCTGGACCGACACGAGCAGGTCCACGGGCAGTCGCGAAGGACGTCCCCGCGCGATGGCGAACGCAGCCACGTCCACCCCATCCCAGGTTCCCAGCGAATCGGCCTCGGCGCAGCCGAGGACGAAGGCAAAGAACGGCTCGACAATCGTGTCGCCGGCGGCAGGCACCGCCGAAGCCCGGAGTCCGAACTCGTTCCAGGCGCCGCTGGCGGGTGCCGGCACGGCCGCCGTACCCGCCAGCAGAAGGCCGAGCGACGCAAGCCAGACCGCTGCCGGCCACCGCCGCTGGCGGTCCTGTCGCATCCTCATCGCGGGATCGTGAACACGTCGCTCTGGCCAACGCAATACCCGTCGGCGGAGTCCGTGGCGCGGATCCGGAAGCGCGTCCGTTCACCGCCCGCGAATCCGTAGTCCGTGACCACCCAGTCATGGTACTGCCCGACCGGCACGTTCGTGGCGATCGTGCCGTTGGTGACGGGCAGCGCTCCTGCCACCAGCCGCAGGTCGACGAGACCGCTCCCGTTCTCCTGCTCGATGAAAAGACTCATGGTGCTGCCAGGTGCAAACGTGCCCCCGACCGGAAACCCGCTCACGGCGCAGGAACAGACGACGGTATCGGTCATGCGAAACGTCTCGGTCCACACCTCGCAGTCGGGCACGATCGGGTCCGCCAGCCGCAACACGAACCAGTCGTTGCTCCCGAAATGGAAGCTGTCGATGGGCTCCCAGGTGTAGGCGCCATCATCGTCGGTGCCGGCAACGACGACGCCCACCAGTTGGGGCTCGCTGCCGAGATCGTCCTGCCACAGTTCGATGTCCACGGTACCGGTGGTCGCCGTCGAGGTCCACGACAGGTTCAACGTCTGCCCCGCGATGACGTCCGCGATCTCCACCACGTTCCAGGCCAGCTCGCAGCCGGACACATCCCGCATCGTCAGCCCGTTTCGTTCGCCGGAACAGCCGGCCTCCCCCAGCGCGGTGACGCGCAGTCCGAAATCGCTGCCGTCGGGCTGGCCTCCCGTCGACGGCAACCAGAGGAAGAAGCCATCGTTGTCCGTCGAGGGTACAACGTCATGCACGACCGACCCCGCCTTCAGAAGTTCGATCTTGACCGCCTCGGCCGTTCCCGTGCGGTCCCAGCGCAGGTTCACCGGACCGTCTACGCCCACCAGCCACGAGGCCTGTGTTCCGGTGGTCACGTTGGTGATCGAGCATGGCTCCGGCTGGATGCCGCCTCCCCCGTCGTCATCGCCGCCGCCGCATCCGGCCGTCGCAACCAGTGCCATCATCGCCGTCGTCACGGCCGCGCGCCGTGCGCGCGCCCCGAATCCCCGCCCGAATCGCATCATCGCCACCTTCCGCTGCTCGCCACGCCATGCCCCGTGACACGATCAGCCGCCGCCCGTCCGGTCCGCGATCCGGTTCCCGTGGACCGTGCGCGCTGCCTCAGCCCATCCCCAGGAACAGCCGGTGCAGCCGCAGGTCGCCCGTCAGTTCCGGGTGGAATGTCAAGCCCAGCAGGCGCCCCTGCCGCACGGCGACCGGGCTGCCGCCGTGTTCAGCCAGGATCTCGACGTCGCGGCCCCAGGACACGATGCGCGGGGCCCGGATGAACACCGCCGGGAACGGCTGCGGCGAGGCCGCCGCGTCCTGCAGCGCCACCGGCGCCGTGAAGGAGTCGACCTGTCGACCGTACGCGTTGCGGCGCACTGCGCAGTCGAGCACGCCCAGCGTGCGCACGCCGTGGATCGCCACGGCCTCGTCCGCCAGCTCGCGGGCCAGCATGATCAGCCCGGCGCAGGTGCCCATGACCGGCAGCTCCCGCGCGAACTCCAGCAGGGGGCCGCGCAGCCCGGCCAGGTCGATCAGGCGTGTGAGCGTGGTCGACTCGCCACCGGGGATGACCAGGCTGCGCACGCGAGCCAGTTCGCCCGGCCGCCGCACACGGGCCGTCGCGCAGCCCAGCGCGCGGAACGACGCCTCATGACGCTCGTAGTCGCCCTGCAGCGCCAGCAGGCCGACAGGCATTCCCGTCGGAGCATTCATCACCAGCCGCGGCCCGCCAGCTTCTCGCTCTCCTGCATCTCGTTCACGGCCCGGCCGCGCATGGGCTCGCCGAGGTCCATTGAGACCTCGAGCAGGACCTGCGGGTCGTCGAAGTGCGTCGAGGCCTGCACGATCGCGCGCGCGCGGGGCGCCGGATCCTCGCTGGCGAAGATGCCGCTGCCGACGAACACGGTCTCGGCGCCCAGCTGGCGCATCAGGGCGGCGTCGGCCGGCGTCGCGATGCCGCCGGCCGCGAAGTTGGGCACGGGCAGCTTGCCCAGCCTCGCCGTCGCCACCACGAGGTGGTACGGCGCGCCCAGGTTCTTGGCTTCGGCCATCAGCTCGTCTTCGCGCAGCGTGGTCAGGCGCCGGATCTGGGTCATGACCTCGCGCATATGCGTGACGGCTTCCACGACGTCGCCGCTGCCCGCCTCGCCTTTCGTGCGGATCATGGCCGCGCCCTCGCCGATGCGCCGCAGCGCCTCGCCCAGGTTCCGGCATCCGCACACGAACGGGACCTTGAAGTCGTGCTTGTGGATGTGGTTCGCGTTGTCCGCCGGCGTCAGCACCTCGGACTCGTCGATGAAGTCGACGCCGAGGACCTGCAGGATCTGCGCCTCGGCGAAGTGCCCGATACGCACTTTCGCCATGACCGGGATCGAGACCGCATCCTGGATGGCCTTGATCATGGCGGGCTGCGACATGCGGGCGATGCCGCCGGTCTTGCGGATATCCGAGGGAATGCGCTCGAGTGCCATGACGGCGACCGCGCCGGCCTCCTGCGCGATCTTCGCCTGCTCGGCGTTGGTCACGTCCATGATGACCCCACCCTTGAGCATCTCGGCCAGTCCCACCTTGTGGCGGAACGGCTCGTCGATCCGGGGGTCGGTCCAGAACGTCTCCATCGAATCTATCCTCCTGGAACAGGCCTCGGGGGCGCAACGGTGCGGCGACCGGGGCCGCCGGTCGCTCCTACAAGCTAATAACTCGCCGGCCCGCTGGAAAGCCCGGCCCCGGACCCACCGGTACGAGGTGGCCCTTCAGTTGCGACCGCAGCGGCCGATAAAGGGAACCCGATTCGTGTCCCCATCCGTCGCCCCGGGAGGGTCCGCGTGAAATGCCGCCTCAACGGTCCGGATCGAGCCGGATTCACCTTGATCGAGCTGATGATCGTCGTGGTGATCGTCGGCCTTCTGGCCTCCATCGCGATCCCCAATTTCCTGAGCACGCAGGACCGCGCCCGCGAGGCGAAGGTGCGCCATAACGCCCACTCGCTCCAGCTGGCGGCCGAGGATTTCTCGGTGCGGAACAACGGTGACTATTCCGACACCGCGGCCGACCTGCAGCCCCTCCTGCCCGAGGGCAATCCGCTGGAAAACGCCTACACGGGCGCGCGCAGTGAACCTCAGTGGGGCGCCGCCGCGGCCACGGCCGGACAGATCGGCATCGTCGCGATCGTCCAGGGCGGTGTCGCGGTCGGCTACACGATCAACGGCTTCGGGCGCGACCTGGAAGTCACGCGCCTGTTCAACGGCAACTGATTGCCAGACAAGCGATTGAGCGCCAAGCAGCCCTGACGCCACGTCCCGCGCGTTCACCTGCTCCGGCCGCCGCGGTCAGTAGGATTGCGCGAACACCACCCGCCCCAGCGAGGGCTTCCCGCAGTGCACGCAGTTGCCTGGCGTCTCGTCGCGTTCGAGCGGCAGGTTGCGGATCGTGACCTTCGTCTTCTCCTGGACCTGCTTCTCGCAGTCGCCGTCGCCGCACCAGTGGCACTCGGCGAAGCCGCCCTCGCCGGCGAACAACGCCGTGAAGTCCTCCCAGCTGTCGACGACCTTCGTGAAGTCGCGCCGGCGCTGCAGCGCCCGGTCGAAGAGTTCCTGCTGGATCCGCTCCAGCTCGGCGCTGACCGCCGTCGCCAGCTCCTGGAAGCCCACGGCCAGCTTCTGCCGGTCGTGGCGCGCCACCATCATCACCTGCTGGCCCGCCAGGTCGCGCGGACCCAGTTCGATGCGCAGCGGCACGCCCTTGCGCTCCCACTCGGCGTACTTCCAGCCCGGCCGCATGTTGTCGCGCCGGTCGACGTGCACCGGACCGACAACGGCCCGCAGCTGGGCGGCCAGCCCGTCAGCGGCCGCGCAGACCAGCGCCATCTCCTCCTCGTTCTTCCAGATCGGCACGATGACCGCCTTGGTGCCGGCGATGCGCGGCGGCAGCACCAGGCCCTCGTCGTCACTGTGCGTCATGATGAGCGCACCGATGATGCGCGTGCTCATGCCCCAGCTGGTGGCCCAGACGTGCTCGACCTTGCCCTCGGCGTCCTGGTACTTCACGTCGAAGGCCTTGGCGAAGTTCTGGCCCAGGTCGTGGCTGGTGGCGGCCTGCAGCGCCTTGCCGTCCTGCATCATCGCCTCGATCGAGAACGTCTCCACAGCGCCGGCGAAGCGCTCGTTCGCCGTCTTGACGCCCTTGATCACCGGCATGGCCAGGATCTCCTCGGCGAACCACCGGTAGACCTCCAGCATCTGCAGCGTCTCGGCGCGCCCCTCCGCCGCCGTCGCATGCGCGGTGTGGCCTTCCTGCCAGAGGAACTCCGTCGTGCGCAGGAACATGCGTGTGCGCATCTCCCAGCGCATCACGTTCGCCCACTGGTTGATCAGGATGGGCAGGTCGCGATAGCTCTGGATCCACTTGCGGTACATGTCCCAGATGACCGTTTCGCTGGTGGGGCGGATGACGTACTCCTCCTCCAGCTTGCTGTCCGGATCGGGGATCACCGTCGTCTTGCCGTTGACCGTGACCTGCTTGAGCCGATGGTGCGTGACGATCGCGCACTCCTTGGCGAAGCCCTCCACGTGCTCGGCCTCGCGCGCCAGGAAGCTCTTGGGGATCAGCAGCGGGAAGTAGGCGTTGACGTGCCCCAGCTCCTTGAATCTCGTGTCGAGCACGCGCTGGATGTTCTCCCAGATGGCGTAGCCGTTCGGCCTGATCACCATGCAGCCGCGCACGGGGCTGTTGTCGGCCAGCTCGGCCGCCTGGATGACGTCCTGGTACCAGCGGCTGTAGTCTTCGGAGCGCTTGCAGATCCCGGCCATGCCGATCCCTCTTTCGGTCTGCGGGTGGGGGCGTCGCCCGCGCGGCGCCCGCTGGAAGCCGGGAAGATAGCACGCGCCGGACGGGCGGCCAAGCCGGGGACCAGGAGCTCAGACGGAGGGCTGTGCCGAACGGATCCCCAGGACGAGGCCCGCCTGCGTCGCCAAGCCCGCCAACTCGGCCGCCTGCTCCGCCACGATATCCTGTCCATCAGGTCCGGCATCGCCGTAGAGGACGCCGACGATGCCCCGCGGCGTGGCCAGGGGCGCCACGGCATACCCGGCGCAGCGCGCAGCAGCCAGCACGTCGCTGCCGGCCAAGCCCTGGTAGGCCGGGCTGTCGGCCATCGGCACGTGGAAGGCGCGATGCTCGAGGATGGCCAGCGCCAGCGGCCCCGACGCGCGCGTCAACGGAAGCGCGAGGTGCGGTGCCAGCTCCTGCGCGCCGGGTCCCGCGCAGAGCGTCGGCACGAGCCGGCGGTGCTGCTGATCCACTTCCAGCAGGACCGCCCGCCGGAAACCGAGGATCTCGACCGCACCATCGAGGATGGCCGCCAGGAGCCCGTCGCCGTCCTCTCCGGCTGCGATCCCTTCGCCAACACGACGATAGAGATCCAGCTGTGCCGCGGTGCGCCGGGCCAGATCCTCCGCGGAGATGGCGGCCGGGGCCACCAGGGTGCCGCCGGCGCGGTTGACCAGCTGCCCGTAGTCCCGCAGGTCGCCGATGCCGTGCCCGATGCAGGCGGCCAGGTCGGCGATCTCGTCCGCCGCGCGCAGCAGGATTCCCTCCATCCGCGCGAACGGGATCCCGAGCACGCGCGAGGCGGCCCGCGTCACCGCCTGTTCCGGCGCGTGCCCTGCCGGCTCGCACGTGAAGCGCGCGACGGCATTGGCGTAGACGATGACGCCGAGCAGGGGATCCAGGTCGCGCGGCGGGTGCAGGGGATCGACGTCGTGATGGTCGCCAATGACGTTCTGCAGTTCCGGGGGCAGCTTCCAGCGTGCCGCCAGTCGCCGTCCGGCGCGGTCATGGGTGATTCCGAAGCGGCGCCGCTCGGCCTCGAGCGCCGGGACCCCGCCCTCCAGGTCCCGCAGCACGTGGTCCATGTCCGCCGGCGAGCATTCCAGCAGCACGACCTTGCCGATGTCGTGGACCAGCGCCGTGACATAGGCCTCCTCCGGCGACACGCGCCCGGAGGCCTCGGCCATGGCCTGCGCGAACCCGGCGCAGACCAGGGAATGGCGGGTAATCGTCGCCAGATAGGGCGAGCGCGAGAGCTTGCTCATCATGTCGAACACGGACAGCCCGAGCGCCAGCCGGCACACGGCCTCGAAGCCCATCACGATCACCGCGCGGCGGACGGTGCGGATCTGTTCCTGGTTGCGGCGCTGGTAGAAGGCGCTGTTGACCACTTTCAGCACGCGCATCGTGAGCGCCTGGTCGTTCAGCACGCTGGCGGCAAGATCATCGGCGCAGGAACGGCTGTCCGCCGCCACCTTCTGGATGGACAGAAGCGTCTGCGGGAGGCTGGGCAACTCGCCCATCCGCTCGATCTGCTCGAATACCGCCGAGGAATTCATGCACCACCGCCCGGATCGGGGACGGCGCGGCAGGCCGCCCGACAGGCGCCCGGCGCGCGGGTCTTCCGGAAGGTGTTCGGCAGCGCTCGAGGGTCCTTGATCACCACCCGGTCGGACCGGGGGTCGGAGCCTGGGGCCGGCATCTAGGACTTGCGCACCAGCCAGTAGCGCTCGTCCGGATCGATCCCGTAGAGGGACCGTTCCTTCGCCCCGACTGCGTCTCGGGCCACGACCTCGGTGACCCGCCAGCCGGGACGCTCGATCAGGAGACCGAAATCGGGAGCGAACTGCCAGGCGTGGGCGTGCGCGCGGTAGCGATCCACGGGAATGCGCCGGCTGTGCGCCAGGCCCGGCTCCAGGGGCACCTGCAGCCACGCCGTACCGCCGGGCACCAGGATGCGCTCGATCTCGTCGATGCACTGTTCGAGCTCCGCGATATGCTCCAGCACATGGCTGCAGAAGACCCAGTCGACCGAAGCGTCGCGCAGCGGCGTTCGACGCAGGTCCGCGGCGAAATCCGGGGAGAACCGTCGGTCCGCCGCATCGATATCGCAGCGGAAGCAGCGCGCGAGGCCCTCGTGCTCGAGCAGGAACCGCAGCGCCGGCGAGAGGGAGAACCCGACGATGACACCCGGGGCCCGTGCGCGCGAGCGCAGCTGTTCACGAACGCCCAGCACCAGCAGCCGTTGCCGGTCAAAGGCACCGCAGCCGGGGCAGATGCAGTGGAGGATGACCTCGTCGCCGGACAGGAAGTTGCGGAAGCGGCGCCCTCGCCAGCCGCAGACCGGGCATTCGTGACCACGACGCCCCAGCAGGCGATCCGCAAAGGGGAGCAACGCGTTCTCGACGGCCCCGGACACCACGCGCGACGCCATCAGCGGGTGTCGCCACCAGCAGGCGGGTGATCGCGGATCGAGCAGGGTCTCGCGTACGAAGCGCATCAGGGGCAAGGCGGTTCATCTCCGGTCGGGTCGCGATCGCTTCCGGGAGCGGGCATGATAGCAGCCGGCGGCGCCGGGCGAAAGCCCGGGCGCGGTCAGCGGCGCCAGACCAGGCGCAGGCTCGCGAACCCGAGCGTCGCGTCATCCAGCGGCTCGGTGTGCCGTTCCGGCTCCCAGTTGCCCAGGGCGGACAACGTCAGCGATTCGGACACCCGCCAGTCGGCCATGAGCCACAGGCGCCAGTAGCTGAAGTCCGTCCAGGTCGGCAACGCCTCATCGGTCGCCTGCGTTCCGTAGCTGCGGCGACCGTGCTCGACGACCACCGAGCCCGACAGCCCGGACCCGTAGGCTTCGAACCCCGCGCGTGCTCCCGCCTGCACATAGGATTCGGATTCCTCGGCGGACTCGAAGACCTCGCCGGCCAGCCCCAGGCGCCACTGGCCGGCCAGGACGTCCCCGCGGCGCAGGCCGAGGAACCCGGCGGCGCGCCAGCTGTCCACCCACGTCGCGGTCTGCGCCCCGTAGTCCCAGCGCTCGGCCTGGGCCTCGGCCACGAGGTCGACGCCGGGCGCGGGGACCTCGAGCGCGGCGTCCAGCCAATGGAGCCAGGCGTCGGGGCGCACGGTCGGCTCGCGCGCGAGGCGCCGCTCGCTGCGCCCGTAGAGCCGGGCCAGGCCGGCGACGCCGACGGAGCCCGACCAGTCCACGTCCAGGCTCCAGGCCCGGCGGTCGATGACCGACGAGTCGGGATAGGTGCGCGCGGCGTGCCTGAGCGCGACGCGCCAGGCGCTGGACGCCAGGCTGCGCGAGCGGAGGCCGATCCCCAGGCCCGCCTCGTCCTGGTCCTGCTCCAGCGGCGAGGCGATCGCGAACCGCGTGGCGGCGGTCCAGCCCGTGACAAAGCACTCGCGGCCGGTCCCGGCCCACGGCACGACGGCCGCCTCGAGGCGCCCTTCCCCCTGGTCGCTGGCGGAGGCATAGTCTGTACCTTCTCGGTACTGCCGCCCGGCCAGCCTGGCCCCGACGCGCAGGCGGTCCACGCCGCGTGCGTCCCGGCGGCGCCAGTCGGCCTCCAGCCCCTGCCGCCACAGGTCGGTGCCGATCGAGCCTTCCAGCCGCAGGCGCCAGGCGGTGCGCCCTCCCGCAGGTGAGCGGCCTTCCCACCCGAGCGCGAGCCGCGTCTCGCTGACCGTTTCGCTGGTGTCGGTCGTCGCCAGGGAATAGGCATGGGAGAAGCTGTCGTACCCGACCGCGGCATCGAAGGACCAGACACCGGCAGCGGTGCCCGGTTCGGCGGCAAGGGCGGCCGACGCCAGGTATGGCGACAGCAGCATGACGACGGGCAGACGCCATGCCATATCCTAACGCAGTCCCCGCGCCGCCTGCTCGAGCAGGTCATGGGCCGAACGCGCATGCCTCAACGCCCGCTCCACGCGACCGTCGGCCAACGCCCGGGCCGAAGCTTCGCGCTCCTCGCGGGCGCGCTCGAACGCCCGCTGGGCCGGGCCAGGCTCACCGTCGCGCAGGCGCGGGGCCAGTTCGGCCGCGCGCGCGTCGAATCGCTCGAGCAGGCGCTGCACCGCTTCGGCACCGGACCCGGTCCCGGCGCTGGCCAGGGCCCGCTGCGCCAGCCGCCGGGCCAGCCCCGCCAGTTGCAGCGCCTGCCCCGGATCGGTACCGGCCGCCGCGTCCGCGCGTGCCAGCGCATCGCGGGCGTCGGCCAGCATGGCCAGGGCCTCGGCTTCCGCCGCGCCGCCCTCCAGTTGCTGGCCGGCCTCGTCCACGAGGCTGCGGCTGCGCTCCAGTTCATGCGCAACCCGTTCGGGCCCGGCGCCGTCCGCCAGCTGGCGTGCCGCCAGGCGGAGCAGGTCGTCGGCCTGTTCGAGGAGCTTCCAGGCCAGCGGCAGGTCGCCCTGGACGGCACGCTCGGCGGCCCGCTGCGCCTGTTCCCGGGCCCGCTCCAGGAGTTCGCCCGCACGCCCGGCGCCACCCTCCCGCGCGCGTTCGAGCAGCTGGGCGTGCTGATCGGCGAAGCGCTCGCTCCGCACCCTGATGCGTTCCTCCAGTCCCGCCGCTTCCCGGGACAGGCGCACGGCGTGCCACATCGCGTCACGGGCACGCCGAGCCAGCGAGAACGCTTCCAGGGGGCGCTGCCGCGCCAGCAGGTCCCGGCTGCGCCGCTGTAGCTGGGTCGCCTGGTTGAGAATGCCGCGGGCGCGCTCGCTGCCGCTGGCGGACACCTGCCCGGCGGCCCAGTCCAGCAGCTCGTCGGTGCGGTCCAGGTAGGCGCGAAGCTCCTCCCCGCCCTGGGCCTGCGCCGGGGCCGGGGTGCCGACGCCGGCCAGGAGCGCCAGCGCGAGGGCCAGCGCCGCCCCGAACGCCCCTGCCTTGCCCCGGTTGCCGCTGCGCCGCCCGTCCATGCCAACCCCGTTCGTGGCGATCGTTGCCGGAAAATGAGCCTTCACGACATGTTGCACGGAACGTGCCAGCGAAACCCGGAGCGTCGCTCTGGTATCATGTTGCCGGCCAATGGGTTGCTCGATCGCACGGGCCCTTCCCTGCCCCTGTACCCGCCGACCGCGTTCCCCGCGGTACGCCGGCGCGCGGTGGCGAACGACCGCTACAGTTCCGGGCCGGCGTCCATGCCCAACATCTTCATCCGCGAGTACATCGCCCGCCGCGTGATGCCGAGCATCGCGGCCGCGGCCGTCTTGCTGCCGCCGGCGCGCCGCAGGGCCTCGGTGATCAGCGCCCGCGCATTGCGGTCGAGGTCCAGATCCTCCGGCATGGCCGGCGCTGCGCTGCGGGCGCGCGCGCCGACGTCCAACATCACGTGCGCATCGCCGAGCGCGCCGGACCCGGCCAGGATGTGCGCACGCTCGACCAGGTTCCGCAGTTCGCGCACGTTGCCCGGCCAGGGGTGGGCCCGCAGGCGCGGCAGCGAGGCGGCCGGCAGCGCCGCCTCGCGACGCCCCAGCCTTGCCAGGAAGTGCGACGCCAGCAGCGGGATGTCGTCGATCCGTTCACGCAGAGGCGGCACGTCCAGCGGGAACACGAGCAGGCGGTAGTAGAGGTCCTCGCGGAAGCTGCCGTCCCGGATCGCCGCCTCCAGCGGCCGGTTGGTGGCAGCCAGCACGCGCACGTCCACCTGCCGCTCGAGCGGGTCGCCGACGCGGTTGATCTTCCTCTCCTCGAGCACGCGCAGCAGCTTGGCCTGCACGGCCGGTCCCGCCTCGCCGATCTCGTCGAGGAGCAGCGTACCGCCGCGCGCCGCCTCGAACAGGCCCTCGCGGTCCGCTTCCGCCCCCGTGAAGGCGCCCTTGCGGTAGCCGAAGAGCTCGCTCTCGAGCAGCGACTCGGCGATGGCCGCACAGTTGACGGCGATGAACGGTCCGCCGGCACGCGCGCTGGCGGCATGGAGGGCGCGCGCGGCGACCTCCTTGCCGGTGCCGCTCTCGCCGCGGATGAGGACCGTGGCGTCCGCCGGGGCGACCTGGGCCAACAGCCGCCGCAGCTCGGCGGTGGCGGGGGCCGTGCCGATGATCTCGGGGCCGCCGCCCAGCTGGGCCACCGTGCGATGGAGCGCGCGGTTCTCCCGCGCAAGCGCCACCGTCGCGGCGGCAGTCTCCACGGCGTGCACCACTTCCTGGAAGTTGAACGGCTTGGTCAGGTAGTGCTGGGCGCCGCGCTGGAGCGCGTCGACGGCGCCCTTCACCTCGGGGTAGGCAGTCAGGATGATGACCGCCGTGTCGGGGCAGTGCTCGCGGACCCCGGCCAGCACCGCCATGCCGTCGACCGGCTCCATCCGCAGGTCGGTCAGCACGACATCGAAGTGCCCGTCCGTCACCAGCGACAGCGCCTCGGCACCGCCGGCGGCGCCGGTCACCTCGTGCCCGCGATGCGCCAGCGCGGACTTCAGCAGCGTCACCAGCTTCGGTTCGTCATCAACGATCAGCACCCTGGCCACGGCCTCATCCCTTCCTCGTGCCCGCCAGCGGCAGCGACAGGACCGCCACGGCGCCCCGCCGGTCCGTGCGCTCCCGCAGATCCAGCGTGCCGCCCATATCCTCCACGATCCGGCGCGAGATGGCCAGCCCCAGGCCGCTGCCCTTCTCCTTGGTGGTCCGGAACGGCTCGAACAGCCGGTCGGGATCGACGGCTCCCAGGCCGGTGCCCTCGTCGGTCACCGTCACGTTGGCCCGCGCCGCACCGGGGGCCGCCTCGATCGCGATCGTGACGCGGCCGCCGCCGGGCATGGCATCGCGCGCGTTGAGCAGCAGGTTCAGGAGCACCTGCTGCAGGCGCCGCGGGTCGCCGCTGACGGCCAACGGCGGCGACTCGGCGGGGCCCACGGCCACCACGCCCGCGGCGGCGAGTTCCTCCGTCAACAGGCGCGCGCCGCGTCGCAGGCAGGCCACCAGGTCGAACTCCTCGACCGGGACCTCCTGTCCCGTGCCTAGCGCCAGATAACCGGTCAGGATGCGGTCCAGTCGATCGACTTCCTCGGGGATGAACGCGGCCACCTCGTCGGTGATCCCGGCCTGGCCCAGGACGCGCTGGAGGTGCTGGCCGGCGCCACGGATGATGCCCAGCGGGTTGCGGATCTCGTGCGCGATGCCGGCGGTCATGCGACCGATGGACGCCAGGTTCTCCTGCCGCAGCGCGGCTTCGCGCGCGCGATCGAGAGCGGCGACGATCCTCTGCAGCGCGATGCCCAGGACGGTCAGAACGGCGACGACCACGGCGACCGTCAACCCGGCTGCGCGGCGCAACCGCTCCAGCGCCGCGAAGAAGTCGGGACTGCCGCTGACCGTCAGCACGCCGACCTGGTAGGCCCCCTCGCTCGAGTAGTTGAAGACAGGCGCGTGCGCCGACTTCTGGAAGGCCCCGCCGGCCGGTCCCCGGTACAGCGGACCGGCGGCGGCCAGTCCGCCCCGGGCAGCGGCCACCGCCGCTGGGTCCAAATCAAGGAAGGCGTCCACCTCGCCGACGCGCAGGGCCGGGGACGTTGTCATCAGCACCACACCGGTGTCGGCGTCCGTCAGCGTGATCTCGGCCAGTGACTCCGCCTCGACCAGCGCGGCGCAGATGGTGGAGAGTTCCTGCAGGTAGACGGCGCCGACGACATCGTCGAGCGTCGCCAGCGCCACCGCCTCGCCGTCGCACAGGGTCGCGGTACTGCGCGCCACGCCCAGCAGGCGCTGACCCAGCGCCTCGTCGAGCATGCGCCGGGAACTGTCGTGGAGGTGGGCCAGTCCGGCCACCACGGCCAACAGGATCGCGGCATAGGCCAGGGCGGCCCGCAACAGCCAGCGGCGGCCGGCGGTCATCCGGCGTCGGCGGCGCCCGCCAGGGGGTGCCCGCCGCCATCGGCCTGCGACTGCTCGCGCGCGTGGTAGCTCGAACGCACCAGCGGGCCCGATTCCACCCACTCGAGCCCGAGCGAGCGGCCAGCCTCGGCATAGTGGACGAACTCGTCGGGTGCGACCCAGCGCGCGACCGGGTGGTGCGCGGCGGTCGGCTGCAGGTACTGCCCGATCGTCAGGACCTGCACACCGTGCGCGACCGCATCGCGCATGAGGTCCAGCACCTCGTCGCAGGTCTCGCCCACGCCGACCATGATGCCGGTCTTCACCCGGACGGCGGCGCCGAATCCGTCCGCCCACTGGCGCGACCGGCTCAGCACCTGCAGCGAACGGCGGTAGTCCGCCTGCGGACGCAGCGCCGGGTACAGGCGCGGCACCGTCTCGAGGTTGTGGTTCAGGACCTCCGGCCGCGCCTCGAGCACGGTCTCCAGCGCCAGCGCGTCGCCCAGGAAGTCGGGGATCAGGACCTCGACGCCACAGCCCGGGACTAGGCGCCTGATCGTACGGATGGTCGCCGCGAAGTGCGCCGCGCCGCCGTCAGGCAGGTCGTCCCGGTTCACCGACGTGACGACCGCGAAGCGCAGGGAGAGCTCACGGACCGCCTCTGCCACGCGCCGGGGTTCGTCGTCGTCCACCGTCGCCACACGGCCACCGGGGATGTTGCAGAAGGTGCAGTGGCGCGTGCAGACGTTGCCCAGCAGCATGAAGGTCGCCGTGCGGTTGGCGAAGCACTCGCCGCGGTTCGGGCAGTTGGCGCTCTCGCACACCGTGTTCAGGCGGGAAGTGCGCAGCAGCCGCTTGAGGTCGTTGTAGTCGGCCCCGCCCTGCCGCTTCATGCGCAGCCACTCGGGCTTGCGGCCGGGGGTCTTGGCGGCAGCGGGCACCAGCGGGAACACGTCGTCGCGCGGTTCGTCGCTCACGCCGCTTCTCCCGGCCCGGGCAGCCCTGCCGCCAGCGTGAAGACCTGGCCGGGCTGGAAGCGGCCGTCGCCGAAACGTACGGTCGCGGCCTCGAAGCGGGGGTCGTGCTCGAAGACGAGGATGTAGCCGTCCTCCACCGCGCGCGTCAGGAACTTCTTCTTCTCGGCGACCGTCAGCAGCGGGTTGAGGTCGAAGCCCATGATCCAGGGGACATGAAGCTGGCTCAGGAAGGGGATCAGGTCGCCCACGAAGACCACCACGCCCTGGCCGGTGTGGAACTCCACGAGCTGCTGTCCGGTGGTGTGCCCGTTGACCGGTGTCACGCGGACCCCGGGGAAGATCTCGGCGGCGCCGTCCACCATCTGCAGCTGCCCCCGCGCCTCCAGCAGGTCGAAATCCTCGCGGCGGAAGCTGGCGCGGTCGCGCTCGCTGGGGTCGTGCGCCCAGTCCCAGTGCCGCTTCTGGACCCAGTGGCGCGCGTTGGGGAACACCAGTTCCAGGCCGTCCTCGCCCTGGCGCAGCGCGCCGCCGGCGTGGTCGAAGTGGAGGTGCGTCAGCACGACGTCGGTGATCGACTCGCGGGTGATGCCCGCCTCCGCCAGTTCGGCCGTCAGTTGGCGCGGACGCCGCTCGATGGCGAAGATGCCCACCTGCTTGTCGCTCCAGCGGTCGCCCATCCCGACGTCCACGAGCACGCGGCGGTCGCCGCCCTCGGCCAGCAGGCAGCGCAGGTCCAGGTCGATGCGATTGCTCGCGTCGGCCGGGTGTTCCTTCTCCCAGAACACCTTGGGCACGACGCCGAACATGGCACCGCCATCCAGCTTGAAGCGGCCGTCGTGGAAGGCCCGGAACCGCCAGTCACCCAATCTCATGATCCTCCGCCTCGTGGCCCGGCCCTGGCCGGGCAGCCTCTGCCCCGCGGCAAGCATAACCCGATGCCGGAACCCCGGCAACGGAAACGCCGCCCCCTGGCGGGAGCGGCGCTCCGGGCAGCAGCGGCCGCCGACTAGCCGACCTTCCAGCAGTCCGAAGTGTAGAGCAGGTCCTTCAGGGTGCCGGGGCCACGCTTCGTGGTCACGGTCCGGACCTGGTCCCGGACCAGGTCGTCCAGTGTCGGCCGCAGCACCGAGCGGAAGACGCCGAACGGACGCGGCATCGCCGGGTCGTTGTCCAGCTGCGTCATCACGAAAGCCGGCCCGGCCGAGTCGGCCGTCGGGTCCCAGGCGGAAGCCTCGGCCGCCGGCACGACCTTCAGCGAGAAGCCGTCGATCCTGAGGCCCTTCGCCTGGTCCTTGCCGAACACCATCGGCTGGCCGGGCTGCAGCATGATCGTCTGCTCATCGCGCGTGGTCTTGTCGGTCCAGCTCTTGAACGCGCCGTCGTTGAAGATGACGCAGTTCTGCCAGACCTCGACGAAGGCCGAGCCCTTGTGGGTGGCGGCGGCCGCAAGCACTTCCTTCATGTGCTTCGGCTGGGTGTCGAGCGTGCGCGCGACAAACGTCGCGCCCGAGCCCAGCGCCAGCATCAGCGGGTTGAAGGGGGCATCGACCGAACCGAACGGCGAGGTCTTGGTCTGCAGGCCCTGCGGCGACGTGGGCGAATACTGGCCCTTGGTCAGGCCATAGATCTCGTTGTTGAACAGGATGATCTTCAGGTCCACGTTGCGGCGCAGGGAGTGGATCATGTGGTTGCCGCCGATCGACAGGCCATCGCCGTCACCGGTGATGACCCAGACCTGCAGGTCGGGATTGGCCACCTTGACGCCGGTGGCGATCGCGTTGGCGCGACCGTGGATCCCGTGGAAGCCGTAGGTCTCCATGTAGTACGGGAACCGGCTGGAGCAGCCGATACCCGACACCATGACAACGTTTTCGCGCGCGACGCCGATGTCCGCCAGCACGTTCTGCACGCCGGCGATGATCGAGTAGTCGCCGCAGCCGGGGCACCACCGGATCTCCTGGTCGGACTTGAAGTCCTTGGCCTTCAGTTGCTGGAGCTCGCTCATGCCATCTCCTCCAGGATCGTGCGGAAGTGCGCCTTCAACTCGGGCGCGAAGAACGGCTTGCCCTTGACCTTGTAGTGCGTCTCGAACTTGAACTGCGGGTACTCGCTGGTGAGATAGCGCGCCAGCTGTCCGAAGTTCATCTCCGGCACCACGATGCGCCGGGCGCCGGCAAAGATCTCCGGCAGGCCCTGCGGCAGCGGGTACAGGTGGCGCATGTGCAGGCGGCCGATCCGCTTGCCCTCGCGCTGCAGGGCCTCGACCGAGCTGCGGATGGCGCCGTAGGTCGAACCCCACCCGATCACCAGCACGTCCGGCGCGTCCGGACCGTGGTAGACCGGCGTCGGGATCGACTCGCGGATGCCCATCACCTTGGCCAGGCGCGTCTCGCACATGACCTGGTGGTTGTCCGGATCGTACGAGACGTTGCCGGTGACCGCGTGCTTCTCCAGCCCGCCGATGCGGTGCATCAGGCCGGGAGTGCCGGGCTTGGCCCACATGCGCGCCAGCTTGGCGTCACGCGTGTAGGGCGTGTAGCCCTCCGGATTGGTGACGAACCTGACCTCGAACCGAGGCAGGTCCTCCATCGCCGGCAGCCTCCAGGGCTCGGCCCCGTTGGCGATGTAGTTGTCGCTCAGCAGGATCACCGGCGTCATGTACTCGACGGCGATCCGGCAGGCCTCGACCGCGCACTCGAAGCCGTCGGCAGGGCAGGAGCAGGCGATCACGGGGATCGGGCACTCGCCATTGCGGCCGAAGATGGACTGCAGCAGGTCGGCCTGCTCCACCTTGGTCGGCAGGCCAGTCGACGGGCCGCCGCGCTGCACGTTGACGATGACCAGCGGCAGTTCGGTGATCACGGCCAGGCCCATGGCCTCGGTCTTCAGCGCCAGGCCGGGCCCCGAGGTCGTGGTGATGCCGAGGTGGCCGGCGAACGAGGCGCCGATCGCCGTGCAGATGCCGGCGATCTCGTCCTCCATCTGGCAGGTGATGACGCCGTAGTTCTTGTTCAGCGACATGTACTGCAGGATGTCGGTGGCCGGGGTGATCGGGTACGAGCCGAGGAAAGCCTTGAGGCCCGCCAGCTCGGCGCCCGCCACCAGGCCGATCGCGACCGCCTGGTTGCCATTGATGTTGCGGTAGGTGCCGGGCTCGATGTTATCGACCTTCGGCACCTCGTAGCGGCCCTGGAACAGGCGCAGCAGTTCGCCGTGGTTGTAGCCGGCCTTCAGCGCGCGCGTATTGGCATCGAACAGCTCCGGCTTCTTGCCGAACTTCTCGTGCAGCCACTCGAGCGTCGGCTCGAGCGGGCGGCTGAACAGCCAGTACATCATGCCCAGCGTGAAGAAGTTCTTGCAGCGCAGGACGTCCTTCTTGCCGAGCGTCGTCTCGGCCAGGGCCTCGATGGTGCGCTGGTTGATGTCCTCCTGGATCACGCGGAAGCCCGAGAGCGTGCCGTCGGTCAGCGGGTTGCTCGTGAGGTCGGCGCGCTCGAGGTCCTTCTCGGTGAAGGAGCCCGTGTTGACCAGGATGATGCCGCCCGGCTTGATGTCCTTGTAGTTGATGATCAGCGCGGCCGGGTTCATCGCCACCAGCACGTCCGGCGCGTCGCCCGGCGTGTAGATGTCCGCCGAGCTGAAGTGGATCTGGAAGCCCGAGACGCCGGCCCGCGTGCCGGCCGGGGCGCGGATCTCCGCCGGGAAATCGGGGAACGTCGCCAGGTCGTTGCCGACCTTCGCCGTGGTGTCGGTGAACTGGGTGCCGGTCAGCTGCATGCCGTCGCCGGAGTCGCCGGCGAAACGGATGGTGACGTCATCCTGGCGGATGATCTCGCTGGTGTCGGAAGACATGAGGTCGGGTCGCCTCCTCGCCCCGGGGTCCTGCGCGGCCAGCGGGCAGGGCAGGGGGCGCTCGGGTCCGGTAGGGGCCCGACCGCTCGGGCCGGGCACGGCCGGCCTCGGGCCAGCACCGCCGCGGGGCGGATGAAGGTCCGGCACCGGAAACATGCGGCCAAATCTATACCGGCGGCAGACCCCGCGCCAGCAAATGCGCTTGTGGCCTATTGGGTAATCGGTGACGACAACCGGGACAGCTCGGCCGGCAGGACCCGGGTTCAGCCGGGAACGCGGGCCAGCGCCTCGAGGTAGACCGCCTCTGTGCGCTCGGCCATCAGGTCGAGGCCGAAGTCGCGCTCCACGCGGGCGCGGCCGCGGCGGCCCATTTCCCGGCGCAGGCCCTCCGAATCGAGCAGGCAGTCCAGGCGGGCGGCCAGGCGAACCGGGTCGCCCGGTGGCACCAGGAAACCCTCGACGCCGTCGTCGACGAGCTCGGGGCTGCCCCCGCTGGCCGTGGCAACGACCGGCCGGCCCCGGGCCATGGCTTCCAGCGTGGCAAGGCCGCAGGGTTCGGCCAGCGAAGAGGTGACGTGGACATCGAACGCCGCGCAAAGATCGGCCGCGGACCGGCGGTAGCCGCAGAAGTGCACGCGGTCCTCCAGGCCCAGGCCTGCCGCGCGCCGGCGCAGGTCGTCGGCGTGCCCTGAGCCGGCCGGGGCTTCGCCCACCAGGATCAACGCCAACTGCGGCCAGCGCCCGCGCAGGAGGGAGACGGCCTGCAGGAGGTCCCCCAGGCCCTTCTCCGGGCTCAGCCGCGCCACGCACCCGACGACCGGCTGCCGCGGCGCCAGCCCCAGCTCGCGGCGCAGCGCGGGACCGGCCTGTTCCTCCGTCTCCAACTCGATACCGTTGGGAACGGTGACCAAGCGTTCCGGCACCACGAGCCCCGCCGCCGAGACGCGCACCGCGTCGCTGACGGCGATCATCGCGCCGAGCCGCTGCAGGAAGGACCGCTTGAGTGCGACGTGGGCCACCGGCCGCAGCAGGTGCCGGGAACCGACGCACACCGTGCCGGTGCCGACGGTGGCCGCCGCGGCGATGAACCAGTCGCGCGGATTGTGCGCGTGAAGGATGGCGACACGCTCGCGGCGGAGCCAGGCGGCAAGCCGCGCGATCGAGACAGGCTCGTACCAGTCGCGCAGCGGCAGTACGTGCACGGGCAGCCCGCGTGCCGCCAGTTCGGGAGCCAGACGGGCATCGGGACGGACGACACAGGTGGTCTGGTGCCCGCGCTGCCGCAGGCCCCGCGCCAGGTTGGCCAGGCACACTTCACCGCCGTAGAAGTCGCGCCGGGTCGAAAGCTGGCAGATCCGCAACGGTCCTCTCCTGCCCGGGCAACGGCCACCGACGGCAACCAGCCGACAACCTGGCCGGCGCGGGACCCGCCGGGCGTGGGCAAATTGACAGCCTGCGGATCATACCCTACGGTTAGCCCTTGGCAAATCCCAAGTCGCCCCACGTTCCGGAGGCTCACGATGCAGTCGAGTCCGCTCATGCGCCGCGGCGCGCCCGCGGCCGGGCGCCGTTGCCGGTTCGCCCCGGCGATCCTCGCGACGTTCCTGGCCATCGCCCTGGCGGTCGTCGCTCCCGCCCCCGGCCACGCAGAAGCCGGACACGGCGCCCCTGACTCCGGCCACACCGAATCTCCGGCGGCGGGGCATGCCGCCGTCGCGCACGCAAGCGAGGGCGGCGACCACGGGCACGGGCACGTCGACCCGGTCGGCCTGCTGCCGCTGTGGTCGGCGATCCCCTTCGTCTGCATCCTGCTGTCGATCGCGCTGTTCCCGCTGCTGGCGCCCCATTTCTGGCACCACCACTTCCCGAAGGTCGCCGCGTTCTGGGCCCTGCTGTTCGCGGTGCCGTTCCTCGTCTGGGACGCCACCGCGGCCACCGGCGCGATCATCCACATCGTGCTGGTCGACTACGTGCCGTTCATCATCCTGCTGTGGGGCCTGTACACGATCGCCGGCGGCATCTACATCGGGGGCAACCTGCAGGGCAAGCCCGTCGTCAATGCGACGCTGCTGCTGATCGGCACGTTCCTGGCGTCGCTGATCGGGACGACCGGCGCCGCCATGGTGCTGATCCGTCCGCTCCTGCGCGCCAACGCCTGGCGCCGCTCGCAGGTCCACGTGGTCATCTTCTTCATCTTCCTGATCGCGAACATCGGCGGCTCGCTGACGCCGCTGGGAGACCCGCCCCTGTTCCTGGGCTTCCTCCACGGCGTGCCGTTCTTCTGGGTGACCAAGGGCATCCTGCCCCACATGCTGGTCGCCACCGCGCTGGTGCTCGGCACCTTCCTGGTCGTCGACACGCTGCTGTACCGCCGGGAAACCGCGACGCCACCCGGTTCGAAGGCGGAGGGCGGGATCCGCATCGAGGGCCTGCACAACCTGCTCTTTCTGCTCGGGGTCATGGTCGCCGTGGTGTTGTCCGGTTCGCTGCGGTTGCCGGAGGTCACGGTCTTCCGCGGCGGCGCCCATCCCGTCGTGGTGCCCCTGCAGAACTGGCTCAAGGACGTGATCATCATCGCCATGGGCCTGCTCTCCCTGCGCACGACCGCGCGCGCCCTGCGCGCGAAGAACGGCTTCTCCTGGGCCCCCATCCAGGAGGTGGCCTACCTGTTCGCCGGCATCTTCATCACGATCATCCCGGCCCTGGCGATCCTCAAGGCCGGCAGCGAGGGCGCGCTGGCCGGACTGGTGGGCGCGGTGCACGGCCCGGTGCGCTTCTTCTGGGCCACGGGAGGGCTGTCCGCGTTCCTGGACAATGCGCCGACCTACCTGACCTTCTTCAACGCGGCGCTGGGGGACCTGGGCGCCACCGAGGCCATGGTGCCGGGCATGCTCGGCTACGCGTCGAAGCTGGCCACGGTCAATCCCGAGTTCGTCCACGACCTGCAGGCGATCTCCGCCGGCGCGGTGTTCATGGGCGCCATGACCTACATCGGCAACGCGCCGAACTTCATGGTCAAGTCGATCGCCGAGGAGTCCGGCATCGCGATGCCCAGCTTCTTCGGCTACCTGTTCAAGTGGTCGGCGCCCGTGCTGCTGCCGGCGTTCATCGTCGTTACGCTCGTCTTCTTCAGGTAGGAGGGACATCATGGCCACCGACGGCACCACCGCCGCCTTCAACGAGGTCGTTTTCCGCGGAAAGCCCAAGGTCGTGCGGGCGTTCCTGAGCGGCCTGCTGCTGGGCGCCGGTCGCCAGGCGCAGGTCTACTACAGCTTCCTGGAAGGCGTGAAGCACGAAGGCCGGACCGAGAAGCTGGCGGAGATGGTTGGCGTGCGCGACTCCGATTGCCACGTCATTGCCGATGCAGCCACCGCCGGCTGGCTCAAGGGCCTGGCGCGCCAGATCACGGCCGAGACCGGCCTGGAGATCACCGCCAATCGCCGCATCCGCGGCGCGGCGATGGAACTGAGGTACCACGCCTACGCGCAGCGCTACGAGGACGAGATCCTGGCCGCACTCGGCGACCTGCCCGCCGGGGTGAGGATCGCCGGGATGAAGCGCGAGGTGCGCACCGACCCGCGCGCCAAGGGCATCGAGGCCTATTCGCCGGCCCACGAATTCGAGGCGAAGGCGAGCGGGACGATGACCGGGCCGATCGAAGCGCTGATCGTGCTGCGCCGGCGACTGGTCGCCTACCCACTGCTGAAGATGTCGGAAATCGAGTTGAAGACGTCGTGACCCAGGGGCCGGCCGGCCGCTAGCCGCCGGCGCGGCCGCGGACCTTGCGCTTGAGCGCCATGAGGTCCTCGTGCCGGATGCCCAGCAGGTTACCGACCTTGTGCATGAGCGCGTCCTCGTGCGCCTCGAGCACGCCGTCGCTGAAGACGACCTCCCACAGCAGTTCGACGACCGCCAGCTTGCGCGGCAGCGGGAAGCTGTCGTTCAGCTGGCGCGCGAACTGGTAGAGGTCCCCGCTGTCCAGGCGCGCCTGCTCGGCAGCCTCAAGCAGTGACGCCGCCGCGGCCTCGTCCAGCGCGAAGCGCGCGCCGAGCATCCGCGAGACCGCGGCCCGCTCGTCGTCGCTGAATTCGCTGTCGGCGCGGGCCGCCTCCAGCAACAGCACGGCCGTGGCCAGGCGCAGCCTGGCCGTCTCGTCCTGCTGGTTGGCCGCCGGCGCCAGGGCGCCCTGCACCAGCTTCTGCAGCGGTCCGAACAAGCCCGTTCCTCCCCCAGGCGGCGGCGACGCCGCTCAGATGACCACGCGCTCCCAGCTGCGACCGGGCAGCGTCACGACTTCATAGGCAATGGTGCCGAGCAGGTCGGCGAGCATGCCCGCGGTGATGATCTCTTCGCCCTGCCGCCCAAGCAGCACGGCATGGTCGCCAGCTGCCGCCCCGGGCACGTGTGTGACGTCGACCATGCAGAGATTCATGCAGATCCGCCCGACGAGCGGCGCGCGGCGGCCGCCGACCAGGACGTGGCCGCGGCCGGACAACGCGCGGGGCCAGCCGTCGGCGTAGCCCACCGGCAGCACGGCGATGCGGCTGTCGGTCATCGCCTTCCAGGTGCGGCCATAGCCAACGGTCTCCCCGGCGGGCACATCCCGCACCTGCGCGATCATGACCTTCCAGGCCAGGGCCGGACGCAGTTCCGGCTCGGGACGAGCCTGCTGTCGAACCGCGACGCGGGTCTCCTTGGACGGCCACAGGCCATAGGCGCCGATGCCCACGCGGACGATCGCGCGGTGGCTGCGTTCCCAGAGCAGTGCTGCCGCGCTGCAACTCATGTGTTCGCGCAGGCCGGACACGCCAAGCGCGGCAAGCCTCCCGCGCCAGGCTTCGAAGCGGCGCGTCTGGGCCTCGGCGAACGCGTGGTCGGTGGTGTCCTCGATGTCGGCATAGTGGCTCGAAAGACCGGCCAGGTTGACGGCGGGACCTGAACGCAGCACCGCCAACGCGGCTTCGATCTCCGCCTCGACCAAACCCTGCCGGTTGACTCCCGTCTCCACCTTGAGATGGACCCGGAGCCTGCGGTCACCGGCCGGGACAGCAGCCGCCGCGCGCGCACCGGACAGCGAGCCGACCGTCACCTGCACATCCAGCGCGGCGGCCTGCGCGCATTCGGCCGCCGTCGCGGGTCCCAGCACGAGGATCGGCGCCACGAGGCCGGCGGCCCGCAGCGCGCGGGCCTCGTGCATCGCATGCACGCCGAGCAGCCCGGCACCGCCCTCCAGGAACGCCGACGCCGCCGGCACCAGACCATGCCCGTAGGCATCCGCCTTGACGACGGCGAGGATCTCGGTCTCGGCGGCGGTATGCCGGCGGAAGGCGCGCAGGTTGTCCACCAGCGCGCTCCGGTCCGTCTCGATGGTCAGCCAGGGGCCGACCGGATCGCTCACGGTGTCACTCCTCGGCGGCCGCAGCCCCCGTGCGGGACTTGCGGCGCTGGCAGGCATCCTTGTCCTTGCAGGCCCCGTAGAGTTCCAGGCGATGGCGGAAGATCTGGAAGTCGTTCTCCTCGGCCAAGCTCTCCTGGAGCGCCTCGAGCCGCGGATTGAAGAACTCGAAAATCTCGCCGCACTCCAGGCAGATCATGTGGTCATGGTGTTCGACGTCCGAGTGACCCTCGTACCGGGCCAGCCCGTCGCCGAAACGCCGTTCCTCGACCAGGCCGCTGTCAACCAGCAGGTGCAGCGTGCGGTACACCGTCGCGTAGCCGATGCGCGGATTCGCCTGCTTCACCTGGTTGAGAAGCTCCTCGACGGAGATGTGGCCGCGCATCCGGAAGAACGTCGAGATGATCGTGTTCCGCTGCCGCGTCGTTTTCAGGCCCTGTTTCTGGATGAAGTCGGCGAACGCCGCTTCCTTCTGGCGAACGAGAGCCTCGTCAAGCTCCCGGAACTTCTTCACAGCCATGCCGGACCTCGCAGAGTCTGGACGGAGAACCGCCGATATTGAAAACAGTTTTCGTAATCCAGACTAAGACGCCCCGCGCGCGCTGTCAAGCCTGCCGCTCAGGAAATCCGCGCCCGCACCAGCCAGCGACCGTCTTCGGGCACGAACCAGAGATCCTGCCCGTCGTGCGTCAGATGCACGGCGCGACCGCGAAAGTGGAAATGCTCCGCCGCGACCGTCCCGCTCCAGGCGCGGCGGGAGCCGGACAGTCGGTACAGACGGCCGGTGCCGGCATCGGCCAGCCAGAGGTGACGTCCGTCCCAGGCCAACCCGACCGGCGAGAACGCGGGCGCGGCGGTCGAGCGGGTGATCTCCAGCACGGACGGGTCGAACCGCTCGAGCCTTCCCGAATCGCGATCGACCAGCCAGACGAACCGCCCGTCATGGCACACGCCGCCGGGGCGGTGTCCCGGGGTCGGATACGACGCCGCCACCGACATGAGCGCGGGCTCGAGACGGAACAGGCGCGCACCACCGCCGGCATCGCCGATGCTCCACAGCGACCGGCCGTCCCACGCAAGGCCCCGATCCAGGACCCCGGTGACATTCTCGCTGCGCAGCACGCGGCCGCGGCGATCCTGCAGCACAAGCCGCGCGGAGCCGGCCCCGCCGGCAGCGCCGTCGGCCACGACCAGCACCGCGAGCGTGTCCGTGGCGAGCCAGGCGACGCCGGTGACCCGCCCGCTCGCGGCAATCGCCACCGAGTCGAGCCGCGCCAGGGCCAGCACGGTTGCGGGGTTGCCCTCGTCCGTCGCGAGCGCCGGCCCGGCTCCGACGCCCAGCAACAGCAGCAACAGACACCAGCGCATCAGGTACCTCCTGGTTCCCTTTCCGACGCCCTTTGACGCTCATGCCAGAGGGCATCGGCCTTCACCAGCAGGTCCTGAAGGGTTGCCAAGGCGATGGGTTTGCGGAGAACGAAGTCGGCCCCACCGGCCCCGGTGGCAATCTCGTCGCGATCCCAGCCCGTCATGAGCGCGACGACCAGCGCGGGGGTTCGCGCGCGCAGGCTGACCGCCACGGCCGGGCCGTCCGGGCCGGGCAGGCGCCGGTCCACCAGCGCCAGCGTCGCGTGGCCCGGCGCACCGCCCGCCAGGGCCCCCGGCCCGTCCCTGTGGCAGGTGACCGTGCACCCGAGTTCGGCCAACACGTCGGCGAGCATCTCGCGCACGGCCGGCTCGTCATCGACCACGACGACCTCCATGGCCGTCGTCGCCGCTGGGGCCGCTTGCCCGGACTCCGGGGCGGGCGTTCGACCGGCCGGCGCGATAATCGTGAAGACGGCGCCCGGCCCGCCGTCACGCGTAGCCACGAGGGTCGCCCCGTGCGCGGCCAGGAGTTGGCGACAGGCCGCCAATCCGATGCCACGACCGCAGGCGCCGGAGGTCGTGAATCCCGGCGTAAATACCGTCTCGGGATCGGCGACCGGAAGGCCCGGCCCGCTGTCCGCCACCGACAGGACACAGCGATCCGCGTCGCGGCGCGCGTCGATGCGGATTCGGCCGCCCCGGGGCAGGGCTGCCACCGCGTTGGTCAGCAGGTTGACCAGGACTTCGCGCACCACGGACGCCGGCACCGCCGCAGCCAGATGCGCGTCGAGCCGCCGCTCGAGCGCCCAACGGTCGGGCGGCGATGGCACCTCTGCCCACGCTCCGTCCGGGGGGATGACCAGAAGCGCGGCCGCCTCCACGGCCAGCGCGATGTCCGCCGCGCCCTCGACCCGCGGCTGACCGGCCGGCTCGCGCCCAAGCCGGGCGAGCATCGCCGCGGCGTCCGCTGCCGCCAGCACGATCGCCTCAAGGGGAGCGCGATCCACCAGGCCGCGCCGCAGCAACAGCTCGGCGCGGCCGGTGATCACGGCCAGCATCTGGTTGACGTCGTGGATGACGCCGGCCGTCGCGAGGTCGCGGTCGGCGGGCTCCTCTGGGCGCCTGGGACTGGATCCTGCCGGGGGATGCACGCGGTTCCTTTCGGATGGGGGCATCCCGCATCATACACGCCCGCCCCGCCGGCGCAATGCGCACCTCCGGACTCAGGCGGCCCCGCCATCCGCGTACAGGGGAATCTCCGGAGCCGGGGCCGGGTGCGCGTCCGCGTCGGGCGACCCCGCCGCCGACACCGGCGGCACGCCCCCGCGCGCCCCGGACAGCAGCATCTGGCTCCATTCGACGGCTCGATGCAGGCGACGGACGTTTCGCAACGCGATCTCGAGCATGCGCAGTTGCGCCTCCACGTCCGCGGGTTCGGCATGCCACGTCCGCAGGTCGCCCGCCATGACTTCGAGGGCGGTCTTGATCACGGTCAACGGGGAGCGTAGCTCGTGGCCGACCTGTTGCACGTCGCTGTCGGCAGCCGGGTCGGTGCCCGGCTGCGACGCGGACAGGCGCAACGCGCGGGCTTCGCACCAGGCGGACTCGATCCGGGCACGCAGCACCGGTGTCAGACCGGCGGCCGCTGCGGCGTCCGACAGGAAGACACGGGGAGCGGCCGGTGCCGCCCCCCGCGCACCATCGGACACGGCGACCGGATCGCCCAGCGAGACAGCGTCCCCGGCCAGAACCACGACATCACACGCGTTGACCCCGGCGTCCGCCCTGGCGTCACCCGGCGCCGACACGGCCACCGTGTGCCCGCACCGGACGAGTTCGTCACCAATGGACGAGCCTGGACAGGTGTCCCCGATGATGATGATGTGGGCCATGGTCGCGCTCCGCTGCTGGTTGGTCCGGCCACTCGCCCTGACGGGGGCAATCGGCGTGCCCGGCCTGGTTGTCGCGCGCGCGACCACGGACGGTGGGGATCAACGCGGGACGGCGCGGCGCCGGAGGGTGCCGACGGCAACGACGGGGAACCGGTGGGAACAGCGGGCAAGGCTGCGGGAAGCCCGGGTCATCAAGGGGAAGTCGCGCCCCTCGCATCGACGGGCACACGGGATACGGGCACTTTGCATCGACCGGCGCGGTGCCGGCCCGGCGCTCAGGGCGCCTGGCTTGCCGCGGGCACGGTCGGCGCCGACTCGGACACCCGGGGCATCAGGCGCCAGGCAAGGCCCAGCGCCCAGGCCGCCAGGCGATCGTCACTCCCGGACACCTCGCGCGAGAGGACGACGGCCAAACGAGCGGACTCGGCCCAGGGACCGGCGAATTCGGCCGACAGCCACTGCTCTTCGCGCCCGCCCCTGGTCACCGGACTCCAGGTCACGCGCGCGGTGTGCGGCCCCTGCGAACGCTCCAAGGCCAGACGCACGACGGTGCCGTCCGGGAACGCCGTCGCGTCCAGCACGTCGTCACCGGGTCCTCCGTGGCGGACGAGGCCGGCCGACGCAAGAACGTTCCAGTTTCCCACCAGTCGGAAGCGGCGGGTCGCCTCGAGGCGCACCGGCAAGCCACTGCTAGACAGCGGATAGAATCGGCTGTGCCCAAGCGGCACGCCCACACCCATGGCAAGGGTCACCGGGCCCAGTCCGGGCAGCCGCGCCGGCCCGCCCGCTCCCAGCTCGAGCTGGCCGAATCCGCTCAGCACCGCCTCACCCGGCCAGCCGGGGACGGCCTCGTCACCGGCCAGATCCGGCCAGCGCTCCAGGACGGGAAGTCGCCCGGTGTCCAAACGCACCCAGGGCAACCTCCCGTAGAAGTAGCCGCGCCGACCGGCCGGGAATCGGGCCTCCAGCACGACGCGATGCGCGTTCCAACCCGTTCGTCCATCGGCAAGGTGGGTCGCCTCCAGCGCGAACGCGCGGTTGGCCAGGGTGTCGGCAGGCGACCAGGCTGGCAACGGATCGAACCAGGGCAACTGGGAAAGGGCGGGAGCGGCCACGAGCAGGGCCAGCGCCGCGATGCCACCGGCGGCCGCGCGACGCGCCAGGGAACCGGTCTCGCGGGCGCGGGAAGGGAAGGACCCGCGCGCTGCGGCTGGCCCCGTCATCGCGGCGTGTTCTCGATCAGGCGCACGACACCCGCGCCCTGGAACCAGCACTTGATGATCCGGCGGCCGCCCGGCAGTGCTTCCTTCGCGACGACGATGCCGCAGTCGTTCCAGGCCAGGTGCAGCACGCACTGCCCGACCTCGTACGTATCCCACGGCCGGTAGGGCACGGCGGTCACCGGATCGGCCGCCGCCAGCTGGGCCGCGTATTCGAGCACGGGCTCCGCGGACGCCCCGGTGCCCACCGCGGCCGACGGCGCGCCGCCGGCGCTCTCGGCGTCGTGGTCGAGGTCCGCGGGCTCGTCGGCCTCTTCGATCTGGATGCGGTCGCCGAAGACGAGGCCGCCGAGGACGAGGCCGCCGCCGGTTTCGTCATTGTCGTCGTCAACGTCATCGTCGTCGTGGTCGTCGCCGTGGTTCTCGTTGGCGACAGGCAACCGGACCGACGCTTGCCCCCGGCGCGCGTCGCCCGCGACGGACGCAGGGCCGGCGTCGGCCTTCGCCTCATCGTCGACGTTCGACTCCGGGTCGGTTCGATCGGGTACGGCGGCAGGGCCGGCCACTGCCGAACTGAGTTTGGGCAGGAATCCCTCGCATTGCGGGCAGCGGAACCAGATGACGCCATCGTCATCGCCGTCGGCGGTCTGGACGACTTCCATGTCCAGCCATTGCTTGCAGACGGAGCAGAACTGCCGGGAGTCCATGCGCGCGCGGCCTAGGATGAAATCCGGCAGCAGTTGTCGGCCTCGTCCTTGCTGAGGTAGCGCATGCCGCAGACCAGACACTTGTTCGGGCCGTCGATGCGCCCTTCGCTTTCGGCCTTGGACAACAGCCTCTCGTACTTCACGAAACTCTCGTCGCGGACAAGGACATCATCTTCCTTGATGCCGGTCATCTGGCGCCTCCTTGGCTTCCGGTCCTTCCGTGGCGCCGCCTCACGCGCGTCGGGGTGGCGCGACGGCGGTGTACCGTGTCGGATACTAGGGTACGGGAGGGCCGAGGTCAACCGGAGGCTGAACCTGCGGCGCGGGTGGCAAGCCGCGTGGTGTCTTGCTCTGCGCGCGCTGCCATGACATGGTCCAGGCGGTAGAGATCGCCAAGATCGACTAGGCCCAGTTCGGCGGCACGAACGAGGGCTTCCCGCAGGACACCGGCGGTTGCGGCAGCATCCGCGGCGGCCCGGTGCGGATTCTCGTGCGAGATCTTGAAGCGTCGCGCCAGGTCCGGCAGACTGCGGCTCGCCAACTCGGGCCACAGCTGCCGCGAAAGCTGCAGCGTGCAGAGCCCTGTCACCGCCGGATGCGCGATGCCGCGACGCGCGAACTCCCATCGCAGGAACGGCAGGTCGAAGCGGATGTCGTGCGCGACGAACACGCGACCGTCCACCAGGCCCGCCAGGCGTTCGGCGATGTCCGAGAAGGTGGGCGCCCCCTCCAGATCGTCATTGCGGATACCGGTCAGCCGCGCCACCCAGGGTGGAATCGGCCGGTCGCTCCAGACCAGCGTCGAGAACGTCTCGACCGTCCTGCCGCCCCGCACGATGCACAGGCCGATCTCGATGATCTCGTCGACCCCGATGACGCTGCCGGTCGTCTCGAGATCCACCACCGCGAATTCGGCCGATGCCAGCGGAAGCGTCATCAAGGGCGACGCGAAGACCGTCCAGCAGTGGTCGTGCGTCTCGACGAAGCGGGGATCGCCGACCAGCAGCGCGCGCACGACGACCTGGGTCTCGGGCATCTCGTGCCGGCGTGCCCCGAACAGCCGTCGGGCGATCGCGGGAGTCGGCAGCGGCTTCGGCTGCCCTAGCAGGAACTCGTGCGCTTCCGCCCGGAAAGCGCTCAGGTCGTTGGTATGCATGGGTTCATCATACCATACCCGCGAGGTCCGGGTCAATCGCCCTCACCGAGCGACGGCCGGGCCCCCAGACCGTGAGCGACCAGTTCCATGATCTCGATCCGGATCCGGCCCGGCGGTGGGCGCAGGCGACCATCAGCCGGTTCGACGCTCGATTCGCTCCGGACGCGCTCGGAAGCGTAGGCCAGGCCCAGGAACGGCAGGTCGGCGTTGATGGCCGCCGTGAGTTCCCGCGTCGTCACCTGCCGCACCTCGCCTGCAGGCAGTCGCGCCACCTGCGTGTCGGCGGCGGCCATGACCAGCTGATCGCAGAAATACTGGGCCCCGCCCACGACGCGCGTGGTCGCCGTGCCCCGGGTCACGGTGGAGGCGGTGAATTCCTCGTTGAACGAATCGGCCAGGAGCGGATCCCGGCGGAGGTCCTCCGGCGTCAGCGTCGTCATGCGGCCGGCGGTCCACTGGCGGGCTTCCAGGACATGGTCCAGCAGATTCCCCTCACGAAGCACCAACTGCCGGGACAGGCGCAGACGCAACCCCTCGCCGGGCACGGGCACCAGGCGCCCGGACGTTTCCTCGCGCAGCGGGACAACCTCGACCACCCAGCCTGCCGCGTCGGTGCCGGCCTCCTTGCCGAGGCAGGCGACGCGCGTCAGGCTCTGTTCCTGGCGCCCGGAAACCGTCACCTGGAAGCGGTAGTCGGCCCAATCCCCCTCCACCAGGCCCAGAGGCACTTCGGGCTGCTTCCAGAGCGTGAAGACATCGAGGGCGCGAGCGGGTCGCACCCCCGACAACAGGGCCGAGAGCACCGCCAGGACGACGGCGCCCCTAGTGTTTGATCTTCTCCCAGTACGTCGCATAGTTGAAATTCGGGCTGTTGGCCTGATCGTGGCAGGCCACGCAGGAATTGCGGGCCTGCAGCCGCCACTTGCCGTCGCGCGCGTGGGTGGTGCCGTAGCCGTGGCACGCCTCGCACTGCACGTTGACGAGCTTGTTGAACGGGGACTCGTCCGAGTAGCCGTTCTTGTACTGATACCCGGTCGTGTGGCACACTAGGCAATCCGGTTCACTGGACTGGCCGTCCTTGCGCAGGCTGGTGTAGGCGCGTCGGTGCGCCGAGGCCGCATAGGCCTGCCACGCGGCCTCGTGGCAGTTGAAGCACGAACGGTCGCCCAGGAACTGTTCCTCCTGCGAGCCGTGTACACGCGGATAGGCGGCACGGCGAGCGTCCTTGAACGCCACCAGGTCCTGCTTGAACTTCTCGACCCGCGTCAGCACTTCCGCGTCCTCAGGCGCCTTGTCGTCGAAGTCGGTGATGCCCACGTCGATGGCCATCACACGCCCGGACTTCTCCTCGACGAAGAGATTGGCTTTCCCGATGAATCGGCCCTCATAGGCGGAGCCGAACACGGCGACGTCGTTGATCACCCGCTCGGTCTCGATGTTGCGGAACGAGTGGCCGACCACGCAGATGTCGATCCCCTGCACCTCGTTAAGCAACTTCTCGGTTCCCGTCTCGCCCATATGCGCAAGCAGGACGACGCATTCGACCTCCTTGCGCAGGCGCGGCAGCAACTCGCGCAAGGTGGCCGCGGGGTCGTCCACCGTGAACTGACCTTCGCCGCCCGTGAGCGTGAGGATCTGCTGCTGCGGGTCGAGCACGCTCGTGATCCCGTAGGTCACACCGTTCCGTTCGACGACCTTGTACGCCGGCAGGATCAGCTGTCCGGTCTTCGTCTCGCGCACGTTGGCGTTGATGAACGGCAGGCCGTGCTGCGTCGTCATCTCACGCAGGAACTCCAACCCGTAATTGAGGTCCTGCTCGCCCAGACCGATGCCATCCAGCCCGAAGGAGCCGAGCACCTCGCACAGGAACCTGGTCTGCTCGCGCTCGTTCTGGGTCCGCGTTCCGAAGACATCGCCCGCGTCCAGATTCAGCAGCGGCTTGTTCTCCTGCCACAACTTGTCCATGAAGGCAGCCCGCCGGGCCAGCCCACCGCGTTGGTGGGTCTTTCACCCACAGGGCTCGATTTTGCCCTTCACGTCGCTCAGGTAGACCAGGGTGATCTCTTTCCACGCGTGCTGCGGCTGCGGGCCGGCCGGAGCGGGGCGCGTCGCGCCGCCCAGGCCACCGGCGACCACCAGCAGCAGACACGTCCACAGCAGCGTGCGCAATCGGATTCCAAGGTGCATGATCGACCTTTCGCGGGGTGGAATGCGCTCCGGCAGTCGCGCCTCGAAAGGCATGCAACCCGCTGGACGGCGACAAGTTCCCATTCTACCAGATAGGGCGGCCAACGGCAAGGCCGCGCCCCCATGCCGGCACCCGGTTACAGCCGGGGCGTTCGCGACGGCGGTCGGCGGTCTAGCTGCCGACGCGGTCCTTGAGGCTCTTGCCGGCCGTGAAGGCGGGGTAGTTCCCGCCGGGGATCGAGATCTCCTGGCCGGTCTGCGGATTGCGCCCCGTGCGCTTCTTGCGCCGGCGACGCTCGAAGGTACCGAAGCCGGTGATCTGGACCCGATCGCCGTTGGCGACGGCCCCGGCGATGATGCCTTCGCGCGGCGCCGTGGAGAACAGTACGTCCACGGTGCGCCGGGCGGCGGCCACGGTCATGCCCGTACGTCGCGCCACTTCTTCGATCAGCTCGGTCTTGTTCATGGGCACCTCCTGCCGGGGCCATGACACCGCCGCCGGAAGCCGGTTGTCAACCCCAAACCCCGTGGCGGTTCGGGGTCTCGCGACAGGTCCTCGCTAGTAGAGACCCCCCAGGCCGTCACCGAGCGCGCCCATGTAGTCCTCCCGCCCACGCGTGAACTTGAGGCTGGGGATGGACTTGAGGTACAGCCGGAACCCGAACTGGCTGTCCAGGCTGCTGACCGTCCGGTTGAATTCCAGACGCCAACAATGCAGGTCGCGGCCCAACGTATACTGCTGGCGCAGGGCGGCCCCGGTGACCAGGTCGAAAGACGTCTGGTAGCTGAACTCCCAGTGGCGGCTCAGGTTCGAGCGCAGCGAGACATTGGCGCTCGCCCGGCGGTCGGCGGTCGCATTCGTGTAGGAGTAGGAGAGCGAACCCGAGGCCGTGAACGGCAGGTAACGCCCACCTTCGGTCGCATCGCGCCCCTGGCCATCGCGCCCGCCGGCAGGCAGGTCGGGCCGGGAGGCCGCCTCGAAGGCGGCGTCCGAGCCGTCGAACATGCCGGCGCCGACCGGCTGCTCCGCGGCGATTGTCGCGAGCGAATCGGCGAGCGCGGCGGCCCGTGTGGAGTCCGCCGCCGAGACCTTCAGCCCCAGGCGCTCGATGGCGGGATTCCTCGGCGGCGCCTGAGTCTCCGGCACCTTGCCCAGATCGAACCGGCCGTCGAAATTCACGCCGTAGCTGAAGCGAGTGTCCTTGAGCGCCAGCGTGCGCGAGTCGATCGAGTTGCTCACCTTCAGCTGGAGGTAGCGGCTCTGGCCGGGCTTGATCGTCAGTCCGCTGGCGATGTCGCTCCAGCGCTGCCCGGTCGCGCGCTGCGGGCTGAAGTTGGTCGAGAGGCTCCAGTCCAGCACGCCGTCGAGCTTCCGGTCGGTCGCCGTGGTGTCCCCGGTGGCCGCATGGTACTTGACGTCGAAGCGCTGGTCCAACGACAGGCTCAGCGAGGTGCTGTACGGCTGCCGGTCACCGAGCGCTGGAGACACGCTCCAACCCGAGTTCAGGCGGACGGTATGCCGGATTGCCCGCAGCGCGCCCAACTCGACCGGGAAGAGGCCGTACAGGGTGGTGCCCAGCGAAGCCCCGAAGGAGACCGACGGACTGGTGGACTCGGTGGTCCCGGCCAGCGGTAGCCAATCACCACCGCCCTCGGCGGCCTCCCACCGGCGACCGCTGACCGTCTCGCGTCGCCACGACTGGCTGGCGCTGGCATTGAATCCGAAGTTGAAGATCCCCAGGCGCGGCGGTTGCACCCGGAGCGACCAGTTGCCGGCCGCGCTGTCGACACGCTCCTCGCGTTCCTCGTAGCCTCGACGGTCCTGCTTCAGGGTGTAGCCCTGCTGGAAGTAGGTGGCGCGCAGCACGTCGCCCCAAAGGCTGCCGCGCCGGCCGCCCGTGAGCGCCGGCATCAGCGCGAACTGCCGGAAATTGAACGCCAGTGACGGCAGGGTCATGCTGTAGAGCAGGTTGTCGGTGCTGACGAGTTCGTCGCCGGCGTTGACGCGGCCGTCGCGGCTGGCGTTCAAGCTGGCGCTCAGCCCTGACCAGTTCCGGCTGACGTAGGCGCTCGACTTGAACTGACCGCTGACGATATCGCGCGAATCCGAACCCGACAGGTCGTTCCGGCTGAGGGTATTCGAGGCGAGGCGGACGTCCGCCCTCACCTGGTAGTCGTCAAGCAGGGCCGGCTGGTTGTGCGTCCAGTGCACCTGCCATTCGCGCGAATCGTCGTCGCCCAATCCGTCACGCCGGGACCAGTCGAAAGCGCCCGTGAACGAGTAGCGTTTGACGTAGCGCGTGGCCGAGCGGAGTGCGACGTCCCGCGACTCGTTGTAGTCGCCCTGTACCAGGAAGTCCAGGTAGTCGCTGATCGCCCAGTAGTAGCCGAGGTCGCGGATGTAGCGCCCTTCGCGGCTGGACCAGCCGAAATCGAACGACGGGAACAGGATGCCCGAGCGCCGGCCCTCCTTCAGGTTCTTGAAGTAGAAAGGCAGGGCGAAGATCGGGACGTTCCCGATCCTCAGGACGATGGGCGCGGCCACGACCTTGTCGCCCGGCCGCATCTTCATGCGCTGCGACCAGAAGTGGTAATGAGGTTCGGACAGGTCGCACGACGTCATGCAGCCGGACTCGATCTTCATCGTCTGGTCGGAGAAGCGCCGGATGTCGCGGCCGACATAGTAGTAGTCGTCGAAGGCCGTCACGCCCGAGTCGACGACCGCGGATCGGTGCCGGAAGTTGTAGCCCATGCGCCGGCCGGTCACCGTGTCGCCGTCCCTGGCCACCGGATCTCCGCTCGCGTAGAGCTCTCGCGTCTCCATGGCCATCCGCACGTGCTGCGCCTGCAGGTTCGTGGATCCGTAATCGAGCTTCCCGGACCCGTCGATAGCCATGGCGCGCTCGCGGAGTTCGAACGTGACCCGATCGCCCGAATACACGACGTCCTCGGCCGCCTCGGTGAACGAACGGCGGCCGCCGCCGGGACGCAGCGTGTCCCCGGCGGCCGTGGCGAGGGAATCAGGCGCGGCAGCTGCCACCGAATCGACTGCGGCGATCGCGATCGAGTCCACGCCGTCCGTCGCTACCGGTGGCAGCGGTGCGAAACGGTAGGTGCCGGCCGCCCCTCCCAGGACCCGCACCCGTCGCACCTGGCGATCCCGGAAATGGACGATGATCGTATCGCCGGCCACGTCGTTGGTGGCCAGTTCGGAAGCCACGTCCAGGGGTGTGTAGACGCTGCGGGCCGAACCCACCACCTCGGTGCGTCGTATCTCCTCGTCCTCGAAGTCGACGACGATGACATCACCCTCGAGCACGTCCAGGTCGGGAAGACCCGCGTGGAGCGCAGCCAGCGAATCGGGAGCATCGTCCGCAGTCCGCGCTTCGCCCGTCAGGACGACGCGCCGCAGTTGGCCCCCCGCGTACTCGAACTCGATGCGCCTGCCGGTCAGCACGGTGCCGCGGTTCAGTTCGACGCGCGGCGCCCCCGTCAGCACCAGGCGCTCGCGGCCGTGCGCCACGGCCGAGTCGGCCCGGGCCAGGCCCAGCGCCTGCCGGATGCGCACCGAATCGATCATCACGACGCGGTCCTCGGACCGGTACAGGTGCATGACCCGGGCCTGCGCCACGAGCATCCCGCTGCGGCTGTCGTGACTGGTGAACTCGGGGCTGCGGTCCACCACCGCCACGTCCGTGTCGCGCTCGAAGATCGCGTGCCCGCCGGTGACGAGGTTCGCCGCGCCCGGTTCGATGATGCGGACGTTCCCGAACGCCTCCCCGGTCCCGGCGGTGCGGTCCCGTGCGATGGTGTCTGCGCGGACCGTGTAGTCGGGGGTCACCAGCAGTGCCCTGCTGCGGATCGTCACCCAGCGCCCGGAACCGCGTGTGTCTCCGGCATCACCCGTGGCGACAACGCCGTCCTCGACGATGCGAACGTCGCCGGCGAACTCGCCGGCGCCGAGGCGGCGGTCATAGTGGGCCGTCCGGCAGGTGAGCACCGCCGGGCCGCGGGTCAGCCGTACGTTGCCGTGAAGGTTGTACTCTTCGCTGTCGCGCAGGACGTAGGCGGTATCGGCCGCGGCGGTCAGGCTGTCGCGGTCGATGAACGCGTTGCCGAACAGGCAGGTCACGGGCCGGCCTTCGGACATCCGGTCGACCATCCGGTCGGCGCGGACGCGGGATTCGCCCCGCTGCGCCGCGACGGGCGCCGCGGCGGCCAGCGCCCCCAGCAGCGCGGCCAGGCCGGCTGCGGCGATGGTCCGGCCCCGTGATGCCATCAGCGGACTTCCTGCGCCTTCTCGCGTGCAAGGCTGGCGGCCCCGACGGCCGCCGCGCGCGGCCCCAGTTCGGCCGGGATGATCGGAACGTCCTTCGCCCCGCGCGCCAGCACCAGGGGCAGGGCGCGCTCGCGACACGGACCCAGGATGAGGTCCCCGGCGCGCGCCACGCCGCCGCCGATGATCACGCAGTCGGGATCCAGGACATTGACAAGATTGGCGACGGCTTGCCCAAGGCGCCGACCGGCCGCCGCGAACAGCGTGCTGGCCGAAGCATCGCCTTCACCGGCCAGCCCGGCCAGGTCGCGCGTCTCCAGATCCGCGCCGCGCGCTGCCACCAACCGGGTCAGCGCCGGAGTGGCGGTTCCCGCCGCGACCGCCGCCCGCGCCGCGCGCAGCAGGCCCGTACTACCGGCCCAGGCCTCGAGGCAGCCCCGGCTGCCGCAGGCGCAGGGCGGGCCGTCGTCGTCCAGCACCATGTGGCCGATCTCACCGGCTCCGAAGTGCTGCCCCAGCAGCAGGCTCCCGGCGACGATCACCGCCCCGCCCACGCCCGTGCCCAACGCGATCATGACCACGTCGCGGTGCCCACGCCCCGCGCCGTGGCGGTATTCCCCGTAGAGGGCCCCGTTGACATCGTTGGCCAGCGCCACCGGTACGTCGCCGAAGGCCGCGTGCATCGCCGCGCCCAGGTCGCTGTTCTCCCAGCCAGGCAGGTTGGGTGAGCGTCCCAGCCAGCCGGTCACCGGGTTGACGATGCCGGCGCACGCCAGCCCGGCGCCGGCCAATCGTGGCAGACCGGCGCCGCCCAGCAGGGGAGCTGCATCGGCAGCCAGCGCGCGCAGCGTTGCCCCGGCGTCCCGCGGGTCGGTGGGAATCTGGCCGCCACCGCAGGCCAGACTACCCGGCCCGGCGACCTCGTACTTGATCGCGGTGCCTCCGGCGTCGACACCGAGGTACAGGTCCCTGCTCACATCGTCCCCCATTCGGGTGCACCCGGCGCCGCGCTCGCCGGTCGCGGCACCCGGCTGTCGGCCAGGTTGGCGAAGCCCAGGTGGTGCAGCGCCTCGGCGACCAGGAAGCAGCTGCCGGTCACGAGCACGGCATCCGCTGCGCCCAGCCCGTCGGTCAGCAGGCCCAACGCCGCCGGCAGATCCGCGGCCACCACCTGCTGGCCGGCCGCCGGCAACGCCTCCGTCGCCGGGGCCAGTCCCCACGACACGAGAAGCTCCGCGAGTTCGCCCGCGCTCCGCGAACGCGGCAACGACACCGGCGCGCCGACGACGCCGCAGCCCCGCAGATGCTCGCCCACGATCGCCGGCAGTTCCTTGTCGTGCATCGCGCCGAACAGCACCAGGCGCCGACCGGTGCAGGGGCGCGCCTTGAACGCGCTCAGCGCCTCGGCCAGCGCTTGCGGGTTGTGCGCCGTGTCGAGGATCCAGTCCGGCTCCCGCAGCACGAGATGAAACCGCCCCGGCAGGAAAAGATCCCGCAGGGCGATCGCCGGCTCGGCCGGCAACAGCCGCTCGCCGGCCCGCCCCTCCAACTGCGCCAGCGCCAGCAGCGCCAGGGCCACGTTGCGCCTGAGCACGGGAGCGCCCGGATCGGGCAGCCCGGCGAAGACCCGGTCGCGCAGGGTCAGATGCCAGCGTCCAGGAACCCCGTCCTCCCAGCGGGCCAACTCGTCCAGGAAGTGGCAGGGGCTGCCGGCCGTGACCGCCGCGTGGAACACCTGCGGCCGCAGTTCCGGGTCGACGGCGCAGAACAGCGGCACGCCGCGCTTGAGCAGGCCCAGCTTCTCGGCAGCGATCGCTTCGCGCGTGGCACCGAGGATGGCCTGGTGGTCCAGCCCGACCGACGTCAGCAGCGTCGCCCGCGCGGGCAGCGCGTTGCTCGCGTCGAGACGCCCGCCGAGTCCCGCTTCACAGCAGAGGAAATCGACGCCGGCGTCGCGCGCGATCAGCACAGCCATCGCCGTCAGCACCTCGAACCAGCTGGCGGCGTGGCGGTCCGCCAGCGACCTCATCGTGCCGACGTAGTCGGCAAACGCCGCCGGAGGCAGCGGACGGTCATCGATCAGGATTCGTTCGTGCACCTGCAGCAGGTGCGGGCTGGTGTAGGTGGCCACACGATGCCCGGAGGCTTGCAGCAGGTGGGCCAGGGTCCTCGTCGTCGAGCCCTTACCGTTGGTTCCGGCTACCACGAGCGTGCGCAGGTCGCGCTCCGGATGGCCGAGATCCGCGAGAATTCCGTTGATGCGTTCGAGCCCGGGCCGGATGCCGAAGCGGTTGAGTGCGAAGAGCCATCGTACCGCCTCGTCGGGTGGTTGGAACGGGGGCGGCAGATCGGGGGCAATGGCCGGTTCCCCGGGAAAGGAACCGTTCGCGGGCCCGCGCGTGCGCTCGAGTGTCATCGACGGCCTACCCTCGCGGCGGCCGCGCCACCGAGACGTCTCGCCCCTCGGTGAACCACTGCAGCGTCGCCTCGAGCGTGGACTTGAGGTTCTTGCGCTCGCAGATGATGTCAACCATGCCATGCTCGAGCAGGAACTCGGACGACTGGAAGCCGGGCGGCAGGTCGCCGCCGATGGTCTGCTTGATGACACGGGGGCCGGCGAAGCCGATCAGGGCGCCGGGCTCGGCGATGTTGAGGTCACCGAGCGTCGCGTAGCTGGCCGTCACGCCACCGGTGGTCGGATTCGTCAGCAGCGAGATGAAGGGAATGCCCTCCTTGCGCAGCCGTGCCAGGACGGCACTCGTCTTGGCCATCTGCATCAGCGACAGCAGCGACTCCTGCATCCGCGCGCCGCCGCTCTGGCTGAGGATGATCGCCGCCTCGCGGAACCGCAGGGAATCGAGCAGCGCCCGCGCGATCTTCTCGCCGACAACCGATCCCATGCTGCCGCCCATGAAGGAGAAGTCCATGATCGAGGCGGAGACGGGAATGCGACCGATCGCGCCGCGGCCGGTGATGACGGCGTCCTCCTTGCCCGTCTTGAGCCGCGTGGCGCGGATGCGGTCGCGGTAGCGCTTGGCGTCGCGGAAGTCCAGCGCGTCCCGGCTGGTGATGCCGCGGTGCGTCTCGGACCAGGAGCCCTCGTCGAAGAGCAGCTCGAGGTACTGCTCGGTGGTGAACGGCAGATGATGGCCGCACGCCCCGCACACCCAGAGGTTGCGGTCCAGCTCGCGATGGTAGAGGACCTCCGAGCACTGCGGGCACTTGCGCCACAGGTTGTCTGGGATGTCCTTCTTCTGCGTGCTGAGGACCTTGATGCCCTTGGCCGCCTCGTTCAACCAGGACACGATTCCCTCCCCTGACGGGTCAGCTGACCGGTGGCGGCGCGCTTCGGCCGGCGGCCGGGCGTGCAGCGGATATTCGAGACAAGGTAGCCTGCCGGCAGGTTGCCGGACAACCCCCGATTCCGGAACCGTCCGCGGCGACCCCACCGCGTCTAGGGTCCGGCCAGTGCCGCCAGGTCGCAGTCGAGGACGATGGCGTCCTCGCCGTTGTCGGCGTAATACCTTGCGCGGACGCCGCTTTCGCGGAAGCCGTGGCGCCGGTAGAAGGCGCGACCGGCCGTGTTGCCGCGCCGCACTTCCAGCGTCGCCTCGAGCAGCCCATCGGCCAGCCCCCGCCGTGCCGCCGCGCGCAGCAATGCCGAGCCGACGCCCTGCCGCCGGCATCGCGTGGCGGCGGCGATGTTCAGCACGTGCAGCTGGTCCACGACACGCCAAGCCATGAGAAAGCCCACGACCTGGCCGTCGAGCTCGGCCACCAGCGGGAACCTCAGTCGGTCCGCGACCAGCTCGCCCAACAGTGCCTCGGGCGACCACGGGTCACCAAAGCTCGCATTCTCGATGGCGATGACGGCGGCCAGATCGGCGGGGCCGCCGGGTCGCACCCGCAAGTTCGCCGTCCCGTCACTCATGCCGGGTCACGCCGCGAGCGGTGGTCGCCCGGCTCCGGGTCCGGAATCACCGGCGTGCAGTCGAGATTGCGGTTCAGTTCGGCGTCGGACGCGCGCAGGTAGGCGGGCACCAGCCGGAACGGGTCGACCGGCTCCAACTCGCCGCGCGCCACCACCAGCGCCAGCTCGCGCGCCGTGGCCGGATGAGCCGACGTCCAGGCCCGCAGGCGCGGAATCCCGCGCTCCCGCAGTTCCGGGCGCAGGGCTGCGCCCTGGCCGAGAAGCAGCCCGGCACCCTCGCCGCCGTAGACCACCGCGTCCGGATCGCCGGTGATCTCGATCAGGCGCGACCACCAGTGGTCAGGGCTCGCGGCAGCCGGTGCGGCCAGTGCCGTTCCCCAGATCTCGCCGCGGCGATAGGCGGCGGCGAAGACCTCGCCCCGTCGGGCATCGAGCACCGGCACGGCCAATTCGGCTGTCGGATTGTCGGCCAGCAGCGAAGCAGCCATGGCGGCCAACGTCGAGACGCCGTAGAGCCGGCAGCCCAGCGCCCAGGCCAACGTCTTGGCCGTGGCCACGCCGATGCGAATCCCGGTGAAGCTGCCCGGGCCCGCGGTCACGGCAACCGCCTCCAGCCGATCGCTCCGGCAACCGGCTTCCGCCAGCACCGCTTCGATGGCCGGCAGGAGCGCATCAGCGTAGCTGCCGCCGACGTTCAGGGGCCGCCAGGCCAGGACCCCGTCCGCGTCGGCGACGGCGAAGCGGCCCCAACGGGTGGCCGTGTCCAGCGCGAGGGTCAGCACGCCACGCCTCCGGGCCGGAAGACCGCGCGCCACGCCGTCGCCGGCTCCGGGCGACCGCGCAGGCGCCACTCCCGGCCCATCCCGCCCGGACCGGTCAGCGCCAGGAACTCGAGGAACGGTGTCCGGCCCAGGCTCCGCAGCAGCGGCCCGGGCCACTCGGCAGCCAGCACGGCGCTGCCTTCGGCCACTTCGTCCAGCAGGTCGGGCAGTCCGATGTCATCGAGGTCCGAAACGGCATCCAGGCGGTAGAAATCGAGGTGATGCACGCGAAACCGCCCGTCGTAGGTGTTGACCAGCGTGAAGGTGGGTGATACGACCTCCGTCGTCACGCCCAGGGCCGCGCACAGGCCCTGCACGAAGCACGTCTTGCCCGCGCCGAGCCCGCCATGCAGGAGCAGCACCTCGCCGCCGCGCAGCAAAGCCGCCGCGCGCGCCCCCAGTTCCGCGGTGTCCGCCGGAACCGTGGCCAGGACACCGGGTGGAAACCCGTCGGCCGCCGGGATGTCATGCAGCGGGTCCACGTCCGGCCCGCTCACCGCGGCGTCATGACGAGGAACGGACAGATCATCTCCTCGAGGCTGATGCCGCCGTGCTGGAAACTGTCGCGATAGAGCCGCTCGTACTCGTGGAAGTTCGTGGGGTACACCAGGTAATGGCCCTCGGTGGTGATCGCGTAGTTCTCGATGGTGGTCTGCGGCGGCAGCCGGAAGGCCTCGGGGTCCTTGATCAGCATGACCTTCTCCTCGTCCACCCCGAGGTTGTCGCCGAACTTGTAGCGCACGTTGCTGCTCGTGTCGCGGTTGCCGCGGATCTGGATCGCACGCCGGCACAGCTTCGAGCCGTGGTCCGTGGTCAGGATCACGGCGCAGTCGCGCCTGGCCAGCGTCTTCATCACGTCGTAGAGGTTCGAGTGCTCGAACCACGAGCGCATGAGCGTGCGGAACGCCGCCTCGTCGGGGGCCAGTTCCTTGAGGATGCGGTTCTGGCTGCGGCCGTGGGCCATCATGTCCAGGAAGTTGTAGACGCCGGCCACCAGGCGCGTGCCGCCCAGCGAGCCCAGGTTCCGGTGCAGCAGGTCAGCGTCGCGCGCGTCCGAGACCTTGTAGTAGCGGCTGTTGCCAGCGGCGGCGCTGCCGAGGCGCTTGAGCTGCTCCTCCAGCAGGTCGCCCTCGTGCGCATTGCGGCTGCCGTCGTGGTCGGCCGAGGCGATCCACCACTGCGGGTAGGTGCGCGCGATGTCGAGCGGATGCAGCCCGGCGAACAGGGCGTTGCGGGAGTACGGCGTGGCCGTGGGCAGGATCGACCAGTAGTGCCGGCGATCCAGGTGGTAGTACTCCTCCAGCAGGGGCTCGATCATGCGCAACTGGTCCAGGCGCATGCAGTCGATGACGATCCAGAACACCTGCTTCCGGTGCTCGACCTCCGGCGCGATCCAGGTCGCGAACACGTCCGGGCTCAGCAGCGGCGCCGCGCCCCCCGGCGCGGCATGGACCCAGTCGCGGTAGTGACGGCGCACGAATTTCGCGAAGGCGAGGTTGGCCGCCGTGTACTGTTCCTCCAGCGTCTGCAGCAGGCCGTGGTCGCTGTAGGCGAACAGGTCCAGGCTCCAGGTTACCAGGTCGCCGTAGATGGCCAGCCAGTCCCCGGGCGTGGAGGCGGCGCCGAAGCGGTCGCCCAGCTTCATGAAGTTGCTCATGTAGCCGCGGGCAACCTCCTCGCCCGCCAGCTTCCGCGCTTCCAGTTGCCGCTTCAGTGCCGAGAGGATCTGCAGCGGTGAGACCGGCTTGACCAGGTAGTCGTCGATGCGCTTGCCGATGGCGCGCGTGACCAGGTCCTCGGCCTCGCTCTTGGTGATCATGATCACCGGCACGTGCTCGTTGATGCGCCGGATGCCCTCGAGCGTCTCGAGGCCGCCCATGCCCGGCATCATCTCGTCCAGGAGCACGGCGTCGTAGCGGTTCTCGCGCAGCATGGCCAGCCCGTCGACGCCGTTGGTCGCGCCCTCGACGTCGTAGCCCTTGTCGCCGAGGTAGACCACGTGCGAACGCAGTTCCTCGATGTTGTCGTCGATCCAGAGGATGCGGAATGGCACGGGGACTCCTTTGCCGGTTCGCGGGGCGGCGTCGCCGTCAGATCGCTGCCGCCGCAGGCGCGGCGGGTGCGGGCAGCGTCACCAGGAACGTCGTGCCGTGCGGGCTGGTCGACTCGACGCGGATCCTGCCGCCATGGTACTGCGTGACGATGCGCTTGACGAGGGCCAGGCCCATGCCCCAGCCCCGCTTCTTGGTGGTGAAGCCCGGCTCGAAGATCTTGTTCCCCTCGCGCGGCGGGATGCCGCGACCGGTGTCCGAGACGTACAGCCGTACGCCGCCGCCACTCTCGTCCTCCAGCCGCACGGTGATGGTGCCCTTGCCATCGATCAGCGCATCGACGCCGTTCTTGATCAGGTTCTCGAGCACCCAGCCCAGCAGGTCCCGGTTGAACAGCACGGGGTTCGTCACGGTTCCCTCGCGCCGCAACTGGACCCGCCCGCCCAGGTGGGGCAACCGGCGCCGGAAGTACTCGATGGTCTCGTCGGCCACGCCGTTGAGGTCCGTGTCCTCGAGCTTGGGATGCGAGCCGATCTGGCTGAACCGCGCCGAAACCATGCTCAGGCGATCGACGTCCCGGTTCAACTCGGAGACGACGTCGTCTTTCTTGCCCAGGCGGTCCTCGAGCAGGGCCACCCAGCCCATGATCGAGGTCAGCGGCGTGCCCAGCTGGTGGGCGGTCTCCTTGGCCATGCCGGCGAAAAGAGCCTTCTGCTGCGCGTCCTTCTTGTTCTGCAGCGCCCAGAGGATGACCAGGAAGAACAGCGCCATCACAGCCAGTTCGAGGTACGGCATGATGCGCAGACGCTGGCTCAGCGCCGAACGACCGTAGTGCACGGTGCCGACGCGCCGGCCCGTCGGATCGATCACGGCGAATGGTTCCTGCTGTTGGTCATAGGCCGCCGCCAGCGACAGGATCTCGAGGACCAGCGGGTTGCTGGGGTTGGACATGTTTTCGCTCAGCAGGATCTTGTAGTCGGGCAGGGGGACGCCGATCACCGCCTCGTTCCACAGATGGGGCCGGCCGGCGTTGTCCGTCAGGATGAACGGCACCTCGTTCTGGTTGATGATCTCCAGCAGCGGTTGCAGGCCCTCGAGCGACTCGGCCTTGAACAGCCGGCTCGCGTTCGCCGCCAGCAGGCTTGTCGTCAGGTAGGCTTGGCGCTCGACGCTCTGGGATACGCGAAACGTGAACACGGTCGTCGCCACGACGATGCTGAGGCTGCCGAGCACGAGGTAGATGGCGAACAGGTAGCGGCGCCGCAGCCAGGTCAAAGGTGGTCGCGACAGCCGGCGCTCATTCATCCGATGTGCTCCAGGCCGCCCAGGTACGGGCGCAGTACGTCAGGCACGCGTACGCGCCCGTCGCCGGTCTGGTAGTTCTCCAGGATGGCCACGAGCACGCGCGGCAACGCGAGCCCGGAGCCGTTCAACGTGTGCACGTAACCCTTGTCGCCAGCACCCTTGAAGCGGATGCCGGCGCGGCGCGCCTGGAAGTCCGTGAAGTTGCTGCACGACGACACCTCGAGCCACTTCCCGACTCCGTGCGCCCAGACCTCCAGGTCGTAGCACTTGGCGGCGCCGAAGCTGAGATCCCCGGTGGCCAGCGTTACCACGCGATACGGGAGCTCGAGCTTCTGCAACAGATCCTCGGCATCCGCCGTCAGCGACTCCAATTCGTCCCACGAGGTCCCGGGCGCCACGAACTTCACCATCTCCACCTTGTGGAACTGGTGGACGCGCAACAGGCCGCGCGTGTCCTTGCCAGCGGCGCCCGCCTCGCGGCGGAAACACGGCGAGAAGGCGCAGTACTTCAGCGGCAATTGCACCGCATCCAGCGTCTCCTGCATGTGGACGTTGGTGACGGAGACCTCGGCGGTCGGGATCAGGTACAGGTTGTCGACCTGGCAGTGGTACATGTCATCTGCCAGCTTCGGCAGCTGCCCGGTGCCCTGCATCGCCTCGGGGTTCACAAGGTAGGGGATGTTGAACTCGGTGTAGCCCTGCTCCAGGTGCACGTCCAGGAACCAGTTGATCAGCGCGCGCTCCAGCCGGGCGCCCAGCCCCGACAGCACCGTGAAGCCGCTGCCGCTCATGCGCACGGCGCGTTCGGGATGGAAGATGCCCAGCTCAGCGGCCAGGTCCCAGTGGGGCACGATCGGGTGCGGCGGCGGCGTGATCTTGCCCCAGGTGCGCACCACGACGTTGCACTCCTCGCCGCCCTCGGGCACCGACTCGTGCGGAAGGTTCGGGATGCGCAGGTAGAGGCGCTCGACCTCGGCCTCCAGTTCGACGGAGGCGTCCCTGAGCTGCTTCAGGCGGTCCGAGACGCTCTTCATCTCGGCGATGGCCGCGGTGGCGTCGCCGCCCGCCTTCTTGACGTCGCTGATCGCGCGGTTGGCGCGATTGGCCTCCGCCTGCAGCGTCTCGATCTCCTGGAGGGCGGCGCGGCGCGCACCGTCTTTGGCGTAGTAGGACTCGATGTCCACGGCCTCGCGCTTGAGCGCGACGGCGCGCACGACCTGCTCGCGGTTCTCGCGCAGGAACTTGCGGTCCAGCAAGGGAGCACCTTTCGGGGACGGCGGGCGGTAGCGGGGCGTCGATGCCCCGGGCCGTCGGGTCAGGAGGCCCATCTGCCACTTGGCAAGAAGCACGCCTGCCGCAACGGGTTCCGGCGGGAAATTGCTCTGGCGTTCCGCGGCGGCGGCTGCTAAGAAGGTTAGTCACAGGAACAAGGCGTCGGCAAGGCAAATCGCCGGCCGGCGCGGCCTAGAACCGCCCGCCGGGCCCGCGCCGGCGGCCCTTCCCGCCCGAGGCTGCGATGCGCCGCGAGGAACTCATCGCCCGGCTGCGCGCCCTGCCACCGCAGCGACGCCTGATCACGGCGCTGGATGTGCCCGACGCGCCGGCCGCTCTGGCGCTGGCGGGACGCCTGGGTCCATCCGGCGGTTTCGTGAAGGTCGGACTCGAGCTCTTCACGGCCGCGGGTCCGGCCGTGGTCACGGCGCTGCGTGGGCAGGGCCGAGAGGTATTCCTGGACCTCAAGTTCCACGACATCCCCAACACCGTGGCCTCGGCTGCGCGGCAGGCTGCCAGGCTTGGCGCCGCGCTCTGCACGATCCACGCCGGCAACGGCCGCGCCGCGCTGGCGGCGGCGGCTGCGGCATTGGCCGCGCAACCGCCTGGCCCCGATGGCCGCCGGCCGGCGCTGCTGGGGGTCACGGTCCTGACCAGCTTGTCCGGGGCCGAGGCCGAAGAGGTCGCCCCCGGCGGCGGCACCCTGCCCGAGCGCGTCGCCCGCTTGGCCCAGTTGGCCTGGGACAGCGGCTGCGACGGGCTGGTCTGCTCGGCGGCCGACCTGCCCGCGCTGCGGCGCGTAATCGGTCCGGAACCGCTCGTCGTCACGCCGGGCATCCGCCCGGCCGGCGGCAGCCTGGATGACCAGAGGCGCGTTGCGACACCGTCCCAGGCCGCGGCCGCGGGCGCGGACTTCCTGGTGATCGGACGCCCGGTCACCCAGGCGCCCGACCCGGCCGCGGCGCTGGCGGCGATCGCCGCCGAGTTCGCCTGATCCGGTGGACGCGCCGGTTCCGGGCGGCAGAAGCAGGCAAGGTAGGCTCCATACAGAAAGGCGGTCCCGTGGACGAGAGCAGCCTGTTGTCCCTGATGGAAGAGCTCGGCGCGCTGCACAAGGGCCATTTCCAGCTCAGCAGCGGTCGGCACAGCCACACCTACTTCCAGTGCGCGCGACTGCTGCAGTATCCCGAACTGGCGCGTGAGCTGGGAGCGGAGCTGGCCAAACCGTTCGCCGCCGTACCGCACGACGCGGTCGTCAGCCCAGCGCTCGGCGGTATCCTGATCGGCCACGAGGTGGCCCGCGCAGTCGGGCGGCGCTTCCTGTTCACCGAGCGCAAGGACGGCGTGATGGAACTGAGGCGGGGCTTCACGCTGGAACCGCGCGAGAAGGTGCTGATCGTCGAGGACGTGGTGACGCGCGGGACGAGCCTGCACGAGGTCGCCAAGGTCGTCCAGGACAACGGCGCCGTCGTGGCCGGCCTGGCCTGCATCGTGGACCGCACCGGCGGCGACGTGGACCTGCCGCTGCCGCTGCACGCGCTGGCGCGCGTGGCGGTCGAAACCTGGGATCCGGCCGAGTGCCCGCTGTGCCGCCAGGGCCAGCCCGTGACCAAGCCCGGCAGCCGCGGCAACTGAGGCCGCCACGATGAGCAGCGCCACCGCACCCGGCCGCCGGGCCGCAGCGATCGCGGGTGTGGTCGTGGCGCTGGCTCTGGGCTTGGCGTGGCCGAACCTGCACCCGGCGGGACCGCTGCTGCCGACCGATGACCTCTACTCGCACCTGTCGGTGGCACGGCACCTGGTGCGGGGCGACGGCTTTCTCTGCGACGTCACCTACCCCCTGTCCTTCGCCTGGCCGTGGGCCCGCGCCCTTCCCCAACCGCTGGCGCACCGCCCGCCGGCCTGGCCGGTCGTGCTGGCGTTGCCGTACGCGATGGCCGGCCCGGACCCGGCCGCGGTGGTCACGGCGGTTGGCGTGCTGCAGCGTGGGCTGCTGGCGCTGGCGGCGGGGCTGGGCACCGCGGCCTGGATCCGGCGCGGCAGGCCGGGTGCCGCTGCCGCCTGGGTCGTGGCGCTGACAGCCTGCCCGCTGCTGCCCTACGTCGTCGACTGGGGGCACACCGAACTGCCGGCGGCCGTGCTGCTCCTGGGCTGCTGGCTGCGGTATCGGGAGGGCACACTCACGCCCGGTCCGCTGGACGGCGCCATCACGGCGGCTCTGGCGCTGCTGCGCCCGGAACTGGCCTGGCTGCCCTTGGCCTGGTGGGCATGGCTGAAACGCCCCAGCCCGGGCAGCGACGGCAGGTCCGGACGCCGCGGCTTGCTGGTGGCGCTGGCAGTGGCCTTGGCACTGGTGGCCCCCTGGCTCGCGCGCAACGTGCGCGTGACCGGGGATCCGTTCTTCAGCGTGCAGGCCGCCGCCGAACTGGCCAAGGACACGCGCCGGTGGCCGGGCTACGACGTCTATCGCCAGCTCGAACCGCAGCCGCCGTGGCGCGCCCTGCGCGAGTACCCCGAAGCCGTAGCACGCAAGACTGCGCGCGGACTGCGCTTCTACGCGCAGGAATTCCCGTCGCTGCTGCCATGGGCCGTGCCTGTACTGCTGCTGGTCGGCGTGGCGGCGGGCCTGCGCGCGCCGGCGCGTCGCACACGAGGGCCGGCGGCGACGGCTGCGCTTTCGGCGGTGGCACTGGCCATCCTCTACGCGCCGCTTGACCACTCGCTGCGCCACCTCGTGGCGATCGCGCCGGTGCTGGCCTGGGAAGCGGCGCCGTGGCTGGGAGAATGGCCGTGGACGCTGCTGCCGGCGCGCTTGATCCGCTGGCGTCGGGCGCCGGCGACGGTCCTGGTCGCGGCGGTGCTCGTCGCGCTGCCCTTGGCTGAGCTGACCCGGCGAGAGCCGACCGGCTGGGCGAGCTCGGCGCAGGCCGCGGCCACGCGTGTCGATGCCAGCCTCGCCGAAGCGGCGCGGCTGCGTGCCCTGCCCGCCGACGACACGGCCTTCACAGACTCGGCCGCCGCCATCTGGCTGGCCGACCGGCCGGCCGTCTGGTCGCCGCTTGACGCGCAGGTCGCCAACCGCATCGCGGCCTGGTTGGCGCCGACCGCAGGCGGGCCGGGCGCGCCATGAACGCCCCGGGTTGGCTCGTGACCGACGCCGGACTGCGCGCTGACGGTTGGCACCACGGCTGGACCACGTCGGCGGGGCCAGACTTCCGCGGCGACCCGGCGGCGCCGGCGATGGCCGCTTCCATGGCCGGCCTGTGCGCCGGTGCGGGCCTGGTGGCTGCCGCCTGGATACACCAGGTGCACGGCGGCAACGTCCTGCGTGCACGCGCTGGCGGCCTGGCCGGACGCGCGGACGCGCTCTGGACGACCGAGCCCGGCCTGGCGGTGGTCGGCCGCGGCGCCGACTGCCCCCTGTTACTGGTGGGAGGGCGCCGCCGCGAGGGCGGCGCGGTGTGGGGCTTTGCCCACGCGTCCTGGCGTTCGACCGTGGCCGGCATCACGCCTGCGTTGCTGGCGGCGATGGCGACGGCGGGGCTGGAAACCGCCACGGCAATCGCCCTGGTCTGCCCATCGGCGGGCCCCTGCTGCTACGAAGTCGGCGCCGAGGTGCGCGCCGCGATGCTGGCTGCCCGCGGAGAACGCGCCGCTGCGTGGTTCGCACCCCACGGAGCGAAATGGCGGCTGGACCTGTGGCGGGCAAACGAGGCGGAACTGCTGGCGGCCGGCCTGCCCGCAGCGCACGTCGGCAACCGCCGGCACTGCACCATCTGCGGGGGCGATCTCTACCCCAGCCACCGCCGCGACGGCGCCATGGCCGGACGCCTGGCCGCGTTCATTGCCGGACCCGGCGCCTGAGCCCGGCGCCGGGTCTCCGCGCCGCTACATCGAACGGCGGTACTGCCCGCCGACCTGGTACAAAGCCGCCGAAATCTGCCCCAGCGAGCAGTACTTCGCCGCCTCGAGCATCGCAGCGAAGGTGTTGCCACCGCCGGTCGCCGCCTGCTGCAGGTCGACCAGGCGCCCGGGCGCCGCGGCCGCGTGGCGCACCTGGAAGGCCCCCAGCGAGGAGATGGCGAACTCCTTCTCGGCCTCCGTCGAGCGGATGACCTCGCGCGGCACGATCGTCGGCGAGCCCGCCGGATCGAGGTATGTGTTGACCCCGACGATGGGCAGTTCGCCGCTGTGCTTGAGCGACTCGTAGTGCAGCGACTCTTCCTGGATCTTCGTGCGTTGGTACATGCGCTCCATGGCGCCCAGGACGCCGCCGCGCTCGCTGAGGGCGTTGAACTCGGCCAGCACGGCCTGCTCTACCAGGTCGGTCAGCTCGTCGATGACGAACGCGCCCTGCAGCGGGTTCTCGTTGCGGGCCAGCCCCAGCTCGCGGTTGATGATCAGCTGGATGGCCATGGCACGTCGCACCGACTCCTCGGTGGGCGTCGTGATCGCCTCGTCGTAGGCATTCGTGTGCAGCGAGTTGCAGTTGTCGTAGATCGCGTACAGGGCCTGTAGCGTGGTGCGGATGTCGTTGAAGGCGATCTCCTGCGCGTGCAGCGAGCGCCCCGACGTCTGGATGTGGTACTTGAGCATCTGGCTGCGCTCGTTGCCGCCGTAGCGGTGGCGGATGGCACGGGCCCAGATGCGCCGCGCCACGCGGCCGAGCACCGAGTACTCGGGATCCATGCCATTGCTGAAGAAGAACGACAGGTTGGGTGCAAAGCTGTCGATGGGCATGCCGCGCGAGAGGTAGTACTCGACGAAGGTGAACCCGTTGGCCAGCGTCAGGGCCAGCTGGGTGATCGGGTTGGCGCCCGCCTCGGCGATGTGGTAGCCGCTGATCGAGACCGAGTAGAAGTTCCGCACCCGGTGGTCGATGAAGTACTGCTGGATGTCGCCCATCAGGCGCAGCGCGAACTCCGTCGAGAAGATGCACGTGTTCTGGGCCTGGTCCTCCTTGAGGATGTCCGCCTGCACCGTGCCGCGCACGGCGGCCAGCGTGTCGGCCTTGATGCGCTCGTAGGTCTCGCGCGGCAGCACCTGGTCGCCGCTGGCGCCCAGCAGCAGCAGGCCCAACCCGTTGTTGCCCTCGGGCAGGGGACCGGCGTACGCCGGGCGCTCCCGGCCGCCGTCGCGCGCCAGCTGCGCCAGCTTCGCCTCGACCTGCGCGGTGAGGCCCTCCGCGCGGATGTGCTTCTCGCAGCCCTGGTCGATCGCGGCGTTGAGGAAGAAGGCCAGCATCATGGGGGCCGGCCCGTTGATGGTCATCGAGACCGATGTCTTCGGGTCGGCCAGGTCGAACCCCGAGTACAGCTTCTTCGCGTCGTCGACCGTGGCCACCGAGACGCCGCTGTTGCCGACCTTGCCGTAGATGTCCGGCCGGCGCGCCGGGTCCTCGCCGTAGAGCGTCACCGAGTCGAAGGCCGTCGACAGGCGCACCGCCGGCATGCCCAGCGAGACGAAATGGAAGCGGCGGTTGGTGCGCTCGGGGCCACCCTCGCCGGCAAACATGCGCGTGGGGTCCTCGCCCTCGCGCTTGAGCGGGAAGACGCCGGCCGCGTACGGGTAGCAGCCGGGGACGTTCTCGGTCAGCAGCCAGCGCAGGATGTCGCCCCAGTCGCGCCAGCGGGGCAGGCAGACGCGCGGGATCCGCGTGCCGCTGAGCGAGCGCGACTGCAGCGGCTGGGCGATCGTGCGGCCGCGGACCTCGTAGCGGAACTCGTCGGCGGCGTAGCGCGCGACCAGCGCCGGCCACTCCTCGAGCAGGCGGCGCGATTCCGGCGCCAGCCCGGCGCGCAGGACCTCGTACTGCGCCGCCAACTCGCGCACGGCCGGCGCCTCGTCCACTGCCGGCGTCACGGCCGGCAGCACCGCGGCCGGGTCGGCGGCGGTGCCGCGAAGCTCCGCCAGGGCGCCGTGGAGGCGATACAGCCGGCTGGCCAGCTCGCACTGCGCCTCGAGCCGGCGGTCCTCGGCCCGGCTCTGCTCGACGATCTCGGCCAGGTAGCGCACACGTTCGGGCGGGATCACCGGATGGGGGTGATCGTCGCCAGCCGTCGCCGTCGCCGTGCCCGTACGGTCCGCCAGCGCGTCCAGGCGCGCGGCCAGCGCGGCGTACAGGCGGTTGACGCCGCCGTCGTTGAACTGCGAGGCGACGGTCGCGAACACCGGCAGGTCCTCGTCCGGGCCCTCGAAGCGGTTGCGGTTGCGGCGGAACTGGCGACGGACATCGCGCAGCGCATCCAGGCTCCCGCGGTGGTCGAACTTGTTGATCGCGATGACGTCCGCGAAGTCGAGCATGTCGATCTTCTCGAGCTGCGACGCGGCACCGTACTCGGCGGTCATCACGTACAGCGACAGGTCGGCGTGGTCGACGATCTCGGTGTCGCTCTGCCCGATGCCGCTGGTCTCGACGATCACCAGGTCGAAGGCGGCCGCGCGGCAGATGTCGATGGCGTGGCGCACGTACCGCGAGAGCGCCAGGTTCGACTGCCGGGTGGCCAGCGAGCGCATATAGACGCGCGGGTCGTCGATGGCGTTCATGCGGATGCGGTCGCCCAGCAGGGCGCCGCCGCTGCGACGGCGCGAGGGGTCGACCGAGACGATGGCCACCGTCGCGGCCGGCCGCTCGGCCAGCCAGCGGCGCACCAGCTCGTCGACCAGCGACGACTTGCCAGCCCCGCCGGTGCCGGTGATGCCCAGCACGGGCGGCAGCTTGCCGGACGGCGTCACGGCGCGTGCGGCCGCCAGCAGGTCCTCTCCGTGGTCCGGGTGGTTCTCGGCCAGCGAGATGAGGCGGGCCAGCGCCCGCGGATCACGCTTCGGCAGCCCGTCGAGCAGCGGCGCCAGGTTCGCCGGCGTCGGCGGCCCGTCGACCGGGAAGTCGCAACGCTGCATGACGTCGTTGATCATGCCCTGGAGGCCCAGCGCTCGCCCGTCGTCGGGCGAGAACACCCGCGCGATCCCGTAGGCATGCAGCTCCTCCATCTCGGCCGGAAGGATGGTGCCACCGCCCCCGGCGAAGATCAGGATGTGCCGGCCCGACGCCGCCACCAGGTCATGCATGTACTTGAGGAACTCGAGGTGTCCGCCCTGGTAGCTGGTCAACGCGATGCCCTGCGCGTCCTCCTGCAGGGCACAGTCGACGATCTCACGCACCGAGCGGTTGTGCCCGAGGTGGATGACCTCGGCTCCGGTGGCCTGGAGCAGGCGCCGCATGATGTTGATCGCGGCATCGTGCCCGTCGAACAGCGAGGCGGCGGTGACAATGCGGACATGGTTGACCGGCCGGTAGGGCTCTGGTCCCTGCGCGGCGACGGCATGCGGTGACGAGGACATCGCGGCCTTCCGGGAGGGGACGGAAACGGTGGCGTCACGCCCGTGGGCGCCCGCCTGCGAAACCTAGCACAGGCCCGCGGAGCGGGCAATCCGGGCCCCGCACCCGCTCAGAAGTCGCGCGAGACGGAGAACGACCACCAACGCCGTCGGCCACTCACTTCGGACGCCAGCTCCTCGCTGCGGCGCCAGTCGAGCCTCGCCCGCCACGGGCCCGGGACGCCACCACCCAGCGGCGCGACGGCCAACCACACGTTCCGTTCGCGGGCCAGCCCCGGCGCATGCCCTTCGGCTCCCCACTCGGTGCGCGCAAGGCCGAGTTCGACCTCCAGGGCATCGCCGCCTCGCCAGCGCACGAGGCCGCTGATGCGCTCGGCCGCCCCGCCCAGGGCGGAACCCAGCAACCACCCTTCGTGCTCGTAGCCGGACGGAAAGGAGCTGTTCGAGTACCACAGCACCAGCGGGTGCAGCGTTTCGGCGTATTCCACGGCCAGGTCCCAGCGCGGCCCCACCAGTTCGACCCCGGCGACGGAGGCGGGCGCCGCGATCTCCGGCAGCAGCCCCCACGGACCGCGTGGCAGGAAGTCCTCGCCGGCATACTCCCACCAGGCGCGGCCACCCGCCGCCGGCAGCCAACGCCACGGCGCGTCGCGCCAGCGCAGCTCGAGCTGCGCCGCGAAGAGCCGGTCGGTGTACGGACCTGCATCGGCCTCGTCCCAGGTGACGCCCGGCGGGGGGAAGTTGATCCGCAGGACGTCCGGCCAAAGCGTCCCTGAACGCGGCGCGGCCAGGGCGACATGGGTGAAACCGAGGCGCGCCCAATCGGTCAGTCGCCAGCGAACCAGCCATTGGAAGAACCATGGGTGGTCCGGACGGGCTCCCGTGGACGCCCGTGCAGAACCGACCGGTCGCTCGCTCAGACGCCCGACGCGCGCCAACAGGGATTGCGGACCGAGCGGTCGCAGCAGTCCGGGCCAGCACCACGGCCGGGTGCGGCGCACGGTCAACGCCGCAAAGGGCGGAGCCTGGCGATCGACCAGCAACGCTTCGCCCAGGCCCGGCCCGTGCCGACGAGGATCCCAGCCCAGCGCCAGCGACCAGCCGCCAGCTTCGCGGCCGACGACGGCGCGTACGAGGTCCAGGTCCGTCCCTTCGCCCAGCCGCTGGGCGTGCCGCTGCTGGGCAGGCCCGGTGGCCGGATCCCAACCCGGCCGATCGAGCGGAGACGGCTCATCGCCCACGACGGGCATGGGCCCGGCACCCCAGCCAGGATGGGCCCGGACGCGCAGCGTCACCGCGGCCCACCAGGGGCCGCGCGCTGTCTGGGCACCCGCTTCCGCCGCGAAATTCCAGCCGGGCGCCCAGGCCAGCCCCGCCTGGTCGGGCTGCAGGCGGCCGCGGTCGGTGTAGCCCGCTACGAGGCGACCTCCCGTCAGCAGCACGGATTCGGCGTCGCCACGGCGGGCCGCGAACGCGTCTGTCGCGGACAACTCGACGCCGGCCGCGGCAATGGCGTCGAGCAGAGCGGCCAATTCGCGCCGGCTGAGCGGTTGGTCGGCGGGCGGTTGCAGGCCCGCCATCAGGCAGAGGCGCCGCAGGGAATCCCAGGGCAGCAGGCGGGCATCGAGATCACCCGCGGGCATCGGGCCGGTCGGCGGGCAGGACGCCGAAGCCGCTGCGGACCCGGACGCCGCCGCCGGCCCCGGAAGCATCGACATCAGCATCAGCGTCAACAGCACCGGGAGCTTCAGTCCCGGCGCGCCCGCTACAACGAGAACAGGCCGCCCACGATCGCACCGATCAGCAGCACCGGCAGCGCCACGACGAGCAACACCAGCCCCACCGGCAGCAGGGCGACCAGGACCACAAGTGCAGCGAGCACCAGCGGCACGACCACCAGCAGCGTCACCAGGCCGCCGAGCAGGCCCGCCAGCAGCTTGAACGGCAGCACGAGCAGGGCCACCACCAGCTTCAGGGCGAACAGGCCGAATCCGAAGACAAGGGCCAACAACCCCAGGATGACAATCGCTTCGAGCATATTCCGGCCTCCGGCGGTCGGGCTGCGGTTCGGGCGCGGCTCTGCGGGTCCCTGTCTGGCCGGCGAACCCACGCCACGCTCGTGTCCGGCGAGGTCCCCGGCTGTCGCGGCGCCGGTCATCGACATCGCCGTTCATCGTACCCTCCTGGGGTGCTGTTTGTTCAGGCCGGCTCGCGTCAGCCAGGATCGAGGTGTGCGCGCCGGGATGATCAACCCGTATCGCTACTCATGGCACCATATGGAAAAAACATGTGGACAATTGCTGCCTAAACGTCCTATAATTTGCCCATAGCTGCTTCACCGGCGACAACCCGTGGGTATCGTTGAAGCTCGCGCACTTCCATGAGCATCCACGTAGACCCTGAAGCAGCTATCTAAACTCCGGGCCGGCAGGCTAGCACCTCCGGACCGTGGCGGTCAACGACGCCCGGCCGGAACAGCGCCCACGACGGAACGGCAAGGCCCGGGACACGTGATCCCGGGCCTTTGCCGATCGGGCTCGGCTTGACCGGCAGCCCGTCTATTTCTTGACGAACAACGCCGGATCGACCGTCGGATTCGCCTTGAAGGCCTCGGTGCGACCGTTGGCGAACTCCTCATCGTCGAGGAAGATCCGTAGGCGGCTGGGCATCTTGATGCCGTCGAAAGCCTTGTACTCGTCGACGTAGGTCTTCTGTGTCACGGGTGCCCCACTCACGGGCGAGGTCCCGGGCTGCTGCACCATGATCGGCAGCCCGTCCGCGTCGCCGAAGTAGACGATGCGGTAGTCCTCGCCGACACCCGTCACGTAGACCGGCAGGCAGGGCTTGCCGTCGATCTCCTGCGGGGCCAGGGCCTGAAACGTGAAGGCGCCCGGCTCGCGCATCGTGCCGAGCATGTCGGTGCGCAGTTCCTCGCGGGCCTCCGCCAGCTCGTCGGCCGTCATGTCCTTGCTGCCCATCGGCGACTGCTGCCAGCCCAGGTCGCCGGCGACGACCGCGGTCATGTTGCCGAACGGCGTCTTCTGGATGGTGTGCATCCTGTCCGGGTAGCTGACCGTCTTCTCGATCGTGAAGGTCAGCGCCATGCCCTGGATGGTGGCGTCGAGCACCGACTGCTCGAAATACGCCTTGAGGCCGGCCAGCTTCGCCGTGCCGCCGGCCGCGGCGATCGCGCGGTCCATGGCCTTGCGGCCCTGCTCGAGGCTCTCCGGCGTGGCGTCCGGCACCACGAAGGCCGGCTCGGGAATCGTGATGTCCACCATGTTGACGGCGCCGAACGTGCTGAAGTCGCCGTCGAAGTCCTCGTAGTTGCCGACCGCGAGGATGCTCATGCGCTCGGGATGCCAGGCCGCCTGCGTGGCGGCCAGCACGGCCTGCGGGGTCAGCGCGCGCACCTGCTCGAGGTACGTCTGCAGGAAGTCGGCCGGGTAGCCGAAGCGCTCGAACATCACCAGGCGGTCGAGGATCTCGCGCTTGCTGTCGTAGCTGAACACCTCGGAGTTGAGGATGTTGTCCTTGGCGCGCTCCAGTTCCTCGGCCGTCACGGGCTCGGTGACCATGCGCTGGATCTCGGCCAGGATCGCCGTCGTCGCCTTCTGGCTCGATTCCGACTTGGTCATCGTGAACGCCGCGAACAGGCCGGGATACCGCCAGCCGGTACCAGGCATGCTGCCCACCGAGTAGGCCAGGCCCTGGCGACTGCGCACCTCGTTGAACAGGCGCGTCGCGAAACCGCCGCCCAGGATCTTGTTGGCCACCTGGACGCCGGCGTAGTGCGGGTCACTGGCGCGGATGCCGCGGGCGCCCATGAAGATCGTCGTCTGCGTCAGGTCGTCCTTGTCCACGACGTTGACCGTACGCGGGAAGTCCGGGATCTCCGGATCCGCCGGCCGCGGCGCGGCCGCGCGGGGCCAGCCGGCAAAGGCCGCCTCGATCTTCGCCACCATGTCCTTGGCGTCGAAGTCGCCCACGATCACCAGGTACATGCGGTCCGGCGCGAAGTAGCGCCCGTGGAAGTCCACCAGGTCCTGGCGCGTGATGCGGGCGATGGTCTCGTACTCCGGCACGCGGGCCAGCGGATGGTCGGTGCCGAAGACGACCTTCGCCGACTCGCGCTGGGCGATCGTCATCGGGTCGTCGTTGCGGCGGCTGATCTCCGCCTTCTGCTCCTCCCGGGCCAGCTTGATCTTGTCCTCGGGGAAGGCCGGGTTCCGCAGGATGTCGGCCAGGAGCTCCAGGCCCAGGCCGGCGTCCTCGGTCAGCGTCGAGAGGTACGCCATGCCCTCGGTCTGGCCGATGCTGGTCTCGACGGCCATGCCGCGGGCCTCCACCATCTCGTCGATAGCGTCGCCGGCGTGGGTGGCCGTGCCGCCGCTGCGCATGACGGTGCCCGTCATCGAGGCCAGGCCGAGCAGTTCGGCGGGCTCGTAGATCGAGCCGACGTCGATCGTCGCGCTGAGCTCGACGAGCGGGAACTCGCGGTCCTCCGCCAGGTAGACCACCATCCCGCTGTCCAGCACGACACGTTCGTAGCTCGGCAGCGTGAACTGGTTGAGCGCCGGGATGGGGATCTTCTCCCAGGGCTTCTTCGGCGCGGCCTGGGCCGCGCCGGCCGTCGCCAGGACGATCATCCCGAGCATGAGCGCCGTCAGCGGGAACGCCCGCCGCGCGCGATGGATACGCTTCATGACAACAGGTCCTTTCCGGCCCCCGCCCGGCGGGCGGGGGGCGCGTTTCCGAACTAGGAATCCTTCTCGGTCTCGATGACGGCGACGGTGCGGTTGCTCTCCCGGAACACGCCGCCCGCGACACGCTTGACGTCCTCGAGCGTGACCGCCTCGATGCGCTCGACCGCGTCGAACAGCCGGCGCCAGTCGCCGAAGTAGGTCTGGTAGTAGGCAAGCTGCTCGGCCATGCCGCCGTTGCCCTGCAGGCCGCGGATGAACTCCGCGCGGGTGCGCTGCTTGACGGCGGCGAGTTCCTGCTCGGTGATGCCCTCGGCGACCAGCCGATCGATCTCGCCGTTGATGGCGGCTTCCATGTCGGCGGCCGTCCGGTCCTTGACCGGGATGCCCACCACGAGCAGCCCCGTCTCCAGCTTCTGGCCCGGGAATCCCGGGAAGGCCATGGCCTGCACGGCGATGTTGTCCTGCTTGACGAGCTTCGTGTACAGGCGGCTGGTGCGGCCCTGGCCGAGCACGCCGGCGACGACCTCGTACACCGGCCAGTCCGGGTGGCGGATGTTCTGGATCTGGTAGCCGGCGGCGTAGATCGGCTGCGACTCGTCCTTCATGACGAAGCGCTTCTCACCCAGCTGCTCGGGCTCGAACGTCTCGACAGCCTCGGGATGCCCGGCCGGGATCGCCGAGAAGTACTTCTGCGCGTACTTGCGGACATCGGCCAGCTTCACGTCGCCGACGAGCGCGACCACGATGTTGGAACCGACGTAGTTCTTCTCGAAGTACGCCTGGCAGTCGGCGCGGCTGACGTTCTCGATGTCGGACATGTAGCCGATCGTCGAGTGGTGGTAGCCGTTGGCCATGAACATCAGGTTCTGGAATTGTTCGATGAGCCGGCCGATCGGGTTGTTGTCCGTGCGCATACGGCGCTCTTCCGTGACCGGACCGTCCTTCTCGGTGTAGAACTCGCGCAGCACCGGCCGCGACATGCGCGAGCCTTCGAGATAGGCCCACAGCTCCAGGCGGTTGCTGGGGAAGTTGTACAGGTACATGGTCACGTCGGTGCTCGTCGAAGCGTTGAGCCCCTGACCACCGTTGTTCTCGATGATCTGGCCGAACTCGTTGGTTACCACGAACGCGCGCGCGGCGTCCTTGGCCGCGGTGAAAGCGGCCTCGAGCTCCGCCAGGCGCGCCGGGTCGGCATCCGTGCCCTTGATGCGCTCGGCCTTGAGGGCGGCGAAGGCCGCGTCCTCGGCGGCCATCGCCTTCAGCTCCGCCTTATGGTCGGTGGTGCCGATCTCGGCGGTGCCCTTGAAGGCCATGTGCTCGAGGATGTGCGACAGCCCCGTGATGCCTCGCACCTCGTCGGCGCTGCCGACGTTGACGAAGGTCCGGAACGAGAACACCGGGACGTCGTGGTCCTCGAGCACGATGAACTTGACGCCGTTGTCGAGCGTGAACTCCTGGACCTTGCCCTCGAGGTCGAGGTAGGTCTGGGCGCCTGCGGTAGCGGCGACCAGAAGGAGCAGGCCGACGAGCGGCAGGCCGGTTCGACGGAAACGGTCGGGCATGGAAGCCTCCGGTGGTTATCCCGCCGACAGACGGGCGTCTGACCGGCGGGCGGCACGGGACGGGCCGGATACGGCCTGCTCCGTGGCGGGAATGCGTGCGGTCCCGGGAACGCGGGATCGAATCTGCCGTGATATGCCGGCGCGCAACGTACCACCGGCCCTGGAACGTGTCAAACCGGGCCCACTACGCGGGATCGGCTTTCGGGTTGCGGCGTTCCCCTGCCGCCGCCGGTGCCGAAAGACACCGGCTGTCCGCATCACAGAAACGCCACAATGTGACAGCGCCGCGCCGCACGCCGATCCGCGGCGAGGCGATAATGCGTGCGGGTGGCCGCGGGCCATCCAGCAGGCGCAGGCACCCGGGCGCGCCCCTGGGCCGCGGTAGGCGCGCAGCGACCGGAAGTCCGTTCCATGCAAGGTCGATACCGAGCGCGCGGCACAGGCGTCCCGGCCCTCCGCCGAGTTCGCGGTCGGCGGCGTCCGGCGCCAGCCCGCGCCGCGCAGCCATCGTGTCGCGCCCGCGCTCGGGCTCGACCGCGCGCACCAGGACCGCGCCGGCGACGCCGGTTGGACAGGTCACGAAGTTGAGACAATGATGCATGCCGTAGATGAAGTACACGTAGGCCACGCCCGGCGGCCCGAACATGATCGCGCTGCGCGGGGTCGGCCCCGCGGCCGCGTGCGAAGCCGGATCGTCCGGACCGCCGTAGGCCTCGACTTCCACGATGCGGCCCGCCAGACGGTTGCCGTCGGCGGACATCACCTCGAGTACGGTGCCGACGAGCGCTCGCGCCACGGACACGGGATCGGCGGCGAAAAAGGCACGGTCATAGGTCACGCGGCGACTCCGCGGAACGAGCAGTCCTACCTCGAGATCTCCTTGTTGCGCAGCAGCCACATGCCCAGCAACGTCGTGGCCAGCGTCACCGCCAGCAACACGGACACCGACTGCAGCCGTGGCACCGGCTCGCGCTGGAAGGCGGTCGAGAGCAGGGCGCTGAGCAGGCCGGGCAGGTCTGCCGGCGACGTCTCCGGCCGCTCGACGAGGTTCTGCAGGTGGAAGCGCAGGCTCAGCTCCTGCACCCGCGCCGGGATATTGCTGACGAGGTTCTCCCAGCCGAACCAGAAGACGATGGCCGGCACGACCGGCTTGCGGAAGTGCGTGCCGATGGCGGCGAACAGCGCCGCGTAGGCGAAGGCGCCCAGGCCGATGATCGCGAACGACTGCAGGTACAGCCGGATGAACTCCCACGTCAGGACCTGCGGTCCCTCGCTGGCCATGATCAGGAAGCACAGCACCAGCGACAGGCTGAGCACCAGCGCCGAGACGAGCTGTGCCGCCAGCAGGCGACCGAGGTAGATGGCACGACGCCGAACCGGGCGCGTCCACGTGAAGACGATGGTGCCGTCCTCGACCTGCTCGCCGATGGCCGGCACGCCCACCGACATCGCGACGATCGGGATCAGGAACGGCATGAAGACCTCGTGCGTCAGCGCCGAGAGCACCATGTGCGGCGTGATGCCGGCGCCGGGGAACCAGATGCGGATGGCCGCGACCACGAGCACCGGCACCAGGTTCATCAGCACGAGGGCCACCAGGCGACGCCGTCGTGCCATCTCGCGAATCGAGAACCAGGCCAGCCAGCCGACGGCCTTCAGGCTGCCCTCCGGGCGCACATCGCCGTCGATCGCCGGGGCGGCTTCTGCCGCTGCCTTCATCGGACTCACCTCTCGGTCAGGTACTGGAAGACGGCCTCGAGACTGTCGTCCAGGGTCACGATCTCGTCGACGATCAGCCCGTTGCCGAGCAGCCAGCCCGGCAGCGCGCGGTAGAAGGCCACGGCGTGGTCGGTGCTGACCACGACGCGGTTCTCCTGGTCAACCTGGACGCCCACCACGTGCTCGCGCCCGATCAGGAAGCCTGCCAGGACGCGCGGCGACGGCGAGACGAGCGCCACGGTGGTCGGATGCTCGGGGATCTTGTCGCGGATCTCCGCGACGGAGCCCTCGGCCAGAACCCGGCCGCGGTCGATCAGGATGATCTCGCTGGTCATCGACTCCACTTCGGGCAGGATGTGGCTGGACACGAGAACCGTGCGGCCCTGCTGCCCCAGTTCGCGCACGAGGTCGATCGATTGCTTGCGGGACACGGGGTCCATGCCGTTGAGCGGCTCGTCCAGGAAGATGACGTCCGGATCATGGGCCATCGCCTGCGCCAGTTTGATCTTCTGGCGCATGCCCTTCGAGTAGCCGCCCAAGCGACGGCCGGCCGCGTCCGTCAGTTCGAAGCGCTCGAGCCAGAAACCGACGCGCCGGTTCGTCTCCGCCTTGTCGTAGCCCATGAGGCGCAGCATGAGTGCCAGGAACTCGCGGCCGGTCATCCAATCGGGCAAGGCGTCACTCTCCGGGCAGAAGCCCACGCGACGGTACCAGCCGACATCCTGCCGCAAGCGGCGGCCGAAGACATGCACCGTCCCGTGGCTGGGCTCGATGAGGCCGGCCAGCATCTTGAACAGCGTGCTTTTGCCGGCGCCGTTGGCGCCCAGCAGGCCGACCACGCCGGTGCCGACCGCCAGCGTGCAGTTGTTGACGGCAATGACCTCACCGAACCACTTGCCGACCCGGTCGGCGGTGATGCGGGCCTGGCTGCTATCGACGCCGGCGCCCTTCACGACACCACCTCCACCGGACGGATCCGGCGCCGGAGCACCCACAGCGCCAGCGCGGTCCAGGCCGTGACGACCGCCAGGCTGACCCAAGGGGAAACGCCGGCGAGCCGCCGCGGTGACGCGAACAGCAGCGAGGCCGCATTGTGGTACTGGCCCAGGAAGTTGACGACCTGGATCCCGCCCTTGTGCAGCAGCCCTTCGGCGATGCCGCCGACGGCGTCGGTACCGGTGACCAGCAGCGTCCACCAGACCATCACGAAGATGCTGCGCGTGCCCAGCGACGAGAACGCCAGCAGCACCAGGCTGGTGCTGGTGCCTGCCAGCAGGCAGTAGACCAGCGCGCGAAGCGGCGTGCCCAGCAGCAGCTCGGCCCCCACGGCCCCGGGCGAGATGAGGTAGGCGAACACGCACAGCGCGCAAACCGGCAGCAGGGTCACCAGGCAGTAGAAAAAGACCACGGTCAGGGCCTTCCCGCCGATGTAGTCGACCAGGCCGAGGGGCCGCGAGAAGTAGAGGGACATGCCGTTCTCGCGCCGGTCGGTGGCGATCAGGCCGGCGCCCGTGATCGCCAACAGGACGAACACGAAGAAACGCTGGCCCTCCAGGAAGCGCAGGAAGCCCTCCGGTTCGATGCTCGTCCAGCCGCCGCCCATCAGGTCGAGGATGTTCCCCGCCTTCAGCTTGGCGTAGATGATGCCCCCCTTGAAGATGGCCGGCACCCAGGCGGCCAGGATCAGCAGGAACAGCCAGCGGCGCCGCAGGGGTTCCACGATCCCGCGCCGGGCAATCACCAGCCACGCCGGACGGGCTCGCCGGCCCGACGGTTGCCAATGCGTGTAGCCGCGCTCGTAGACTGGCATCGATCAGGCCTCCACCATGCGATAGAACTCCTCGGCCAGCGACACCGGGCGCCGGCGCAATCGGCGCAACGCGTAGTCACGCGCCGCGGCCACTTCCAGGATGGCCGTGACGCCGGCCGTCGCGTCGAAGCCGGTCTCGCGGCGCGCTTCCGGCATCCGCGACAGGTCGAGGGTCACCAGCAGGAGGCGCCCGTCCTGTTCGAACTCGCAGCCGAGGTCGCGCAGGCCGGCGATGAACGACTCCTCGTTGCCGAAGCCCTCCACCTCGAACACCTGGCGCGCCTGGCGCGTGTGGCCGTCGACGGCCTGGCGCGCCAGCAGTTCGCCGGCGCGCAGGACCAGGATCTCGTGGCACACGGCCTCGACGTCCGCCAGCAGGTGCGTCGAGAGGATGACGCCCAGTCCCTTGTTCCAGGCCAGGTCGCGGATCAGTTCGAGGACCGAGACGCGGCCACGCGGATCCAGGCCGCTGGTGGGTTCGTCGAGAAAGAGCCACTCGGGATCGTGCACGAGGGCCTGAGCCAGCTTGAGGCGCTGCTTCATGCCTTGGCTGTAGTCCTGGCACGACCGGTAGCGTTCGTCGGCCAGGCCGACATAGTGCAGCACCTCGTGGGCGCGCTGCATGGCGTCGCGGGAGGGCAGGCCCGACAGCTCGCCCATGTAGGCGACCAGGCCGACCCCGCTCATGCCGGGGATGACGCCGCCGCGCTCGGGCATCCAGCCCAGCCCGGCCCGGGCAGCCCGCGCACGGGTCGCCATGTCCCAGCCCAGCACCTCGACGTGCCCGCGGCCGAGCGGGACCTGCCCGAGCAGGCAGCGCAGGAGCGTGGTCTTGCCCGAACCGTTGGGGCCCAACAGGCCGATCGCGCCCTTCTGCAACGCGAAATCGACGCCCTTGAGCACGGGCTCGGCCAGATAGGCGAACGTCAGCGAGGACACGCGGATACCTGTCTGCTGCCCGTCGCGGCTGCGATTGACTTTGATGGCCCTCGCCTCCAGTTTAGGGACCGGGAGTCGTGGCTAAACGATTCCGATCGCACATTGTTTCAGGTCGCCGGGCGCTTGGGAACCGTTTTTCGACGGCGGGCACCGCCTTGCCGTCAGTAAGGAGCCTCGCATGACCGCCTCCCGCCTGCCCGCCCCACGCCGGACCGCCGGCGATTCCACCTGGGTTCGCACCGCCGAATCGGTCACCGCCGGCCACGCCGACAAGATCTGCGACCAGATCGCCGACGATATCCTCGACGCGATCCTTCGCGAAGACAGGTACGCCCGGGTCGCCTGCGAGGTGATGGCCACCACGGGCATGGTTATCGTGACCGGCCAGATCACCACGAAGTGCTATCTGGACATCACCGGCCTGGTCCGCTCGACCATCCGGCGCGTCGGCTATGATGACCCTTCCACCGGCTTCGACCATCGCAGCTGCTCGGTCCTGGTCATGCTCGAGGAGCAGTCCGGCGACGTGGCGCTGGGCGTCGACCGCAAGGGCGCCGGCGACCAGGGCGTCTGCGTGGGCTACGCCACCGACGAGGGTTGCGGATTGCCCGTGGACATGCACTACATGCCCGCGCCCACGCTCCTGGCCAACCGGTTGGCCCGCCGCCTGCAGGACGTCCGCGAGGACGGAAAGGTTCCGTACCTGTATCCCGACGGCAAGGTCCAGGTCTCGGTGAGCTATCGCGACGGGACGCCTGCCAGCATCAGCGCCGTCGTCGTGTCGGCTCATCACAAGGTCGACGCCGACCTTGCGCAGCTGCGGCGCGACCTCAAGCGCCTGGTCGTTACGCCGGTGCTGGGACCGACCGGGCTGCTGGGCACCGACGCCCAGGTCCTCATCAACCCCGTCGGGGCGTTCCGGGAGGGCGGTCCCCGCGCGGATTCCGGGCTGACCGGCCGCAAGATCGCCGTCGACTGCTTCGGCCCGGCCTGCCCGCACGGCGGCAGCGCGCTCAGCGGCAAGGACCCGACCAAGCCGGACCGCAGCGGCACCTATGCGGCACGCTGGGTGGCCAAGAACCTCGTGGCGGCCGGGCTGGCGCGGCGCTGCGCGGTGGAGGTGGCGTACGTGATCGGGATGCCCGAGCCGTTGTCGATCACCGTGCTGACCGAAGGCACCGGCGTGCTGCCTGACCCCGCGCTGGCGCGAATCGTCCAGGCCGAGTTCGACCTCTCCCCGGCCGGGATCATCGAGAGCCTCGACCTGCGACGCCCCGTGTACGGGCGCACGGCGGTCTATGGGCACTTCGGGCGCGACGAGGACGGCTTCACCTGGGAGCGGCTCGATCGCGTCGACAGCCTTCGCAAGCACCTTCCCGGCGGAAAGCGGCCGGCGCGCACAAAGGGAGGGGCCAGATGAACGACGAAGGACGCCCGGAGGGCCCGGGGTTCGCCACGCTGTGCATCCACGGCAAGAAGCACCTGGACAAGCACGAGGTCGGCCGGCCGATCCGCGCCGTGAGCACGCCCATCTTCCAGAGCTCGACCTTCGCCTTCGAGAATGCAGAGCACGGCGCCGCCGTGTTCCGCGGCGAGGATCCGAGCTACGTCTACACGCGTCTGGGCAACCCCACGCAGACGGCACTCGAGGTCGAGATGGCCTACCTGGAGCAGGGCGAGGCCGCCCTGGCCCTGGCCAGCGGCATGGCGGCCGCCACCACGGCCGTGCTGACCTGCTGCCAGGCCGGCGACCACATCGTGGCGGGCGACACCCTGTATGGCGGCACCCACCAGCTGTTCACGCAGACACTGCCGCGGATGGGCATCACGGTCACCGAGGTGCCGGCCGCCGACCCCGACAACTTCGCGCGCGCCATCACCAGGAAGACGAAGCTGGTCTACCTCGAGTCGCCCGCGAACCCGACGCTGGTGCTGACGGACATCGCGGCGGTGGCAGCCATCGCGCGCAAGCGCGGCGTGCCGGTGCTGGTCGACAACACGTTCTGCACGCCGTACCTGCAGAACCCGCTCGCCCTGGGCGCGGACATCGTCCTGCACTCGGCGACCAAGTACATCGGCGGGCACGGCGACACGGTGGCAGGCATCCTCGTGGGCAAGGCCGACTGGATGATGCGGGCGCGCATGGAGATCCTGCGCGACGTGGGCGGCTGCATCTCCCCCTTCAACGCCTGGCTGCTGCTGCGGGGCCTCAAGACACTGCCGGTGCGCATGGACCGGCACATGGCCAATGCGATGGAGGTCGCGCAGTTCCTCAGCTTCCACCCCAAGGTGGACCAGGTGATCTTCCCCGGGCTGAAGACCCATCCTCAGTACGAGCTGTACCGGCGCCAGCAGCGCGGCCCCGGCGGGATGATCAGCTTCCTGGTCAAGGGCGGCCGCGAGGCCGGTCGCGTGGTGATGGACAACGTCAAGCTGTGCACGCTGGCGGTGAGCCTGGGTGACGTCGACACCCTGATCGAGCACCCGGCGACCATGACCCACTCGACCTACTCCGAGGCCGAGCTGCTGAAAGTGGGCATCCACCCCGCGATGGTGCGGCTGTCGGTCGGGCTCGAGAACGTCGAGGACATCATCGCCGACCTCCGGCAGGCCCTGGCGCTGGCGTGAAGGGCGGCGCGGGCGTCGACGGCGTTGACCGTTGGCGCCCGCGCACCCTATGCTGGTCGCCGGAGGAGATGCCGCATGATTCCCCGCCACGCGCTCATCCGGCCGGATGCCGCCCTGCTCGACGTCGGCCTGGCCGACCTCGGCCAGGTCGCGCTCGTGCTCGGCCTGGTCGCAGCCGGCGCCGGGCTTCTCCACTGCCGACGGTCCGCGAGCCGGGCCAGGGCCGAGCACGAGGCCACGATCCGCGACCTGGTCGCCGACCGCGAGCGCCTGGCCGCCGTCGTGGAAGCGGGCCGCTACGGGATCTTCGACCTGGACCTGGCGACCGGCCGCCTGGACGCCAGTCCGGCCTTCTACGCCGCCGTCGGCAACGGCGACGCCCGCCCCGAACACGGTCAGGCTTGGCTGGCGCTGGTGCACCCGGACGACAGCGCACGGCTCGACGCGGCGCGACGCGCGGGCTCCGGGCGGGGCGGGCCCGGGTACGCGTGCGAAGTGCGGCTGCAGCGGACCGACGGCAGCAGCCGCTGGGTCCTCGAGCAGGGACGGGGCGCGGCACACGACGAGGCCGGGTGTCCGCTGCGCCTGGCCGGGACGGTGCGGGACATTACGGCGCGCAAGCGCGTCGAACAGCAACTGGCGATGCGCGGGCGGATGGCCGCTGCGTTCCTTGCCGCGCGCGGCGACGTGCTGCTTGGCGACCTAGGGGCGATGCTCCAGGAACTGCTGGAGGCGCCGTGTTCATGCGTCGGCATGCTCGACGAGCAGGGACGCCTGCGACTGGCCTGCAACGGCGCCGACGGCTCCCGTCACGCGACGACGACGATGGATGCCGACGCGCTGCCGGCCGCGCTGCGCCGCGTGCTGGATGCCGAGGGCCCGCTGGTGACCGAAGGCCAGGACCAGGGGACACCGGACCAGGGGACGCCGGACCAGGGGCTGCCGCGCCTGCCCTTGCTGGCCGTCCGCCTGGCCAGTGGTGAGCGCGTGTTCGGCCTGGTCGCCGTGGCCGGCCGTACCCGCGGTTTCGGCGACGACGACGCGGCCACGATCGCGGGGATCGCGGCGGACCTGGCCCCGCTCGTGCAATCGCGCCTGGAAGCCGAGGCCGCCGACAAGCAGGCGGCGCAGGCGCAGAAGATGCAGGCCCTCGGCGTCATGGCCGGCGGCATCGCCCACGATTTCAACAACATCCTTCAAGCCATCCTCGGCTTCTCGACGCTGGCTCGCCAGGATGCCCACGACCCTGCGCGCCTGGCGACCGACCTCGATCGCGTCCAGCGGGCCACGGTGCGCGGGCGTGACCTCGTCCAGCGCATCCTGCACTTCTCCCGCCCTGCCGACGCGGAGGCGACACCCCTGGACCCGTTGCCGTTGCTCGAGGATCTCGCGATCGAGTTGCGGGCCACCCAGCCGGACTCCGTGCGCGTGGTGACGTCGTTTGCACCCGACTGCGGCCACGTGCGCGCCGGTTCGGAACACCTGCGGCAGGCCCTAGCGAACCTAGCTGCGAATGCGGCGCAGGCGATGGATTCCCGCGGAGGCACGCTGACGCTGGCCGCGGCACCGTGGCGGGTGAACGCGACCGACGCCCGGTTCCCTGCCGACTGGCGCGGCCGCGAGGTCGTCGCGTTCCGGATCGGCGACACCGGTCCGGGCATCGCCGAGGAGATCCGGGCCCGGCTGTTCGACCCCTTCTTCACCACGCGTGCGGTCGGCGAAGGCACGGGCCTGGGCCTCTCGGTGGTGCACGGCCTGGTGACCGGGCTGGGCGGGCGCGTGGTCATCGAGTGCCCCGCGACCGGCGGCACGGTGGCCTCGGTGTACCTGCCGCGCGTGGACGCCCACGGACACCCGCCGGCACCCGCGGACACGTTGCCGGCGTCGTCGTTGGCCTCGCGCCGCGGGCGCGTGCTCTTCGTCGACGACGACCCCGAAATCCGCGACCTGGCCGTGACGCTACTGGGGCGGGCCGGGCTCGAGGTCGAGACCGCCCAGGACGGCCTGCAGGCCTGTGAACGGCTGGCGCGCGACCCGTCCGGCTTCGACGTGGTGGTGACCGACCAGTACATGCCCGGCCTGACCGGTCGCGAACTGGCGTTGCGCGTCGCCGCCCTGCGGCCCGACCTCCCGGTGGTCCTGGTCACGGGACTCGACGAACCGGCGGACGCGGCCGTGGCTGGCGCCCTGGTCTTCCGCGAGGTCGTCACGAAGCCGTTCTTCGGCCAGTCCCTGATCCTGGCGGTCCGGCGCGCGCTGGACAGGGCCCGGGTTGGCGCGGAACCCGAGGCGACGCCTTGACAGCGCTCGCCGATCCGCCGAGACTGCCGAAGGAGGTTCGCCCATGGCCCGCATCCTGATCATCGAGGACGACGAGGAGGTCAGGGACCTGCTCGACAGCCTGCTGACCCGCGAGGGACATGAGGTCGCGACCGCCGCCAACGGCAAGCAGGGCGTGACCGCCTTCATGGCGCAGCCCTTCGACCTGGTGATCACCGACATCATCATGCCCGAGAAGGACGGCATTGAGGCGATCATGGACCTGCGTCGCGGTCGCCCACACCTCAAGCTCATCGCTATCTCGGGCGGCGGGCGCGCCGAACCGGAGAACTACCTGCACTCGGCGCAGCTCCTGGGCGCCAACCGCACGCTGCGCAAGCCGTTCAGCAACGAAGCGATCGTCGCGGCCGTTCAGGAGCTGCTGCGCGGCTGAAGGGTCCGCTGCGCGTCGCGCTCAGGTGTTCAGCAGGCCGGGCCGGCGGAACCACTCCAGCGCGGTCGGGTCGGCCAGCGCGTCGAGGTTGTCCACCGGCAGCCCCGCCAGCGCCAGGGCCACCGCCTTCTCCACGATCTTGCCGCTGATGGTGCGCGGGATGGCGGGCGCCTGGACGATCCAGGCCGGCACGTGCCGCGGCGATTCCTCCCGTCGCAGGTCGGCCTTGAGGCGGGCAACGAGCTCCGGTGACAGGACCAGGCCGTCGCGGAGTACGACGAACAGCGCGATCCTCTGGTCCCCTCCCACATCGACGCCGACCGCGACGCACTCGGCAACCTCCGGCGCTCGTTCGACGACGCGATAGATCTCCGCCGTCCCGATGCGCACGCCGCCGGGATTGAGCACCGTGTCCGAGCGGCCGTGGATCACGAGCCCGCCCGAGTCAGTGAGCTCCGCGAAGTCGCCGTGGCACCAGATGCCGTCAAAGCGCGCGAAGTACGCCTGGTGGTAGCGGCGGCCATCGGGATCGTCCCAGAAGCCGGTGGGCATCGACGGGAACGGACGCGCGCAGGCCAGTTCCCCGCGCCCGGCGGGCAGGGGCCGTCCCGATTCGTCCCTCACCTCGACGGCCATGCCCAGGCCGCGGGTCTGCAGCTCGCCGCGCCGCACCGGCAGCACGGGGCTGCCCAGCGCGAAGCAGGAGATGATGTCGGTGCCGCCCGAGATGGAACTGAGCTGGAGGTCGGCACCGACGTCTTCGTACACCCAGTCGAAGGTCTCCGGCAACAGCGGCGAACCCGTGGAGAGCACCGCGCGCAGCGCCGCCAGCCCGTGCGTGCGCCGCGGGCAGAGCCCGAGCTTCGCACAGGCGGCCAGCCACTTGGCGCTGGTGCCCAGCACCGTGAATCGTTCGTCGCGCGCGTAGTCCCACACCGTCTGCACAGGCTGCAGCGGATGGCCGTCGTAGAGCATGATCGCGGCGCCGGTGGCCAGCCCCGAGACGAGCCAGTTCCACATCATCCAGCCGCAGGTCGTGAAATAGAAGAACCGGTCGCCCGGGCCCAGGTCGCAGTGCAGCCGGTGCTCCTTCGCATGCTGCAGCAGCGTGCCGCCCGCCGAGTGGACCATGCACTTGGGCAGCCCCGTCGTGCCGGAGGAGTACATGATGAACAGGGGATGATCGAACGGTTGCCGCGACCAGGCAGCCGGTGCGCCCAGGTGCGGTCGCAGCCAGTCGTCCCACGCCACGGCGCCGTCGGGCAGGGCTGGCCGTGCCGCCAGCACCGGCACCACCACGAGCCGGCGCACCGACGGCAGGGCCGCGCGCAGGTCCGCCGCTGCCGCCAACCGTTCGTGGCCCTTGCCCCCGTAGCGGTAGCCGTCGCCGGCCACGAGCACGGTCGGGGCGACCTGCCCGAAGCGGTCCAGGACCCCGGCGCGGCCGAAGTCGGGCGAGCAGCTGGTCCACACGGCGCCGAGGCTGGCGGCCCCCAGCATGGCGACGACCGTCTCGGGCACGTTCGGCAGGTAGCCGGCCACGCGGTCACCCGGGCGCACGCCCTCGGCCGCCAGCGCCGAGGCGGCGGCAGCGACCAGCGACCGCAGCTGGCCGCGCGCCAGGCGCGCGCTGCGCCCCCCCTCCTCGCGGAAGACGAGGACCTCGTCGGCGTCCGGCCCCTGCAGCAGGTTCTCCGCGTAGTTGAGACGTGCGGTCGGGAACCAGCGCGCGCCGGGCATGCGATCGCCATCGGCCAGGATGATGTCGCCGGGGCCGTCACCGACCAGGCCGCATTCCTCCCAGACCAGGCGCCAGAACGATTCCGGGCGGGCGACGGACCAGGCCCACAGCGCCTCGTGGTCGCCGCCGGCGAACCCGGCGCGCCGCGTCGCCGCCGCGGCGAACGCGGTCACGCACGCGGCCGCAACGCGGTCCGGTCGCGGGCGCCAGAGGATCTCCCCGACCGGCCGCCCCATCAGCGCCCGGGCGGCGGCAGCGGCCGGGCCGGCAGGATCGTCCCGGTCACCTCGCCGAAGCCCACGCGGTAGCCGTCGCCCTGGCACCAGGCAGCCATGGTGACGCTGTCGCCGTCGGCCAGGAACCGGCGCTCGGCACCCTCGGCCGTCAGCAGCGGCTTCGTGCCGCGCCAGGTGAGTTCCAGCAGCGAGCCATAGCTGTCGGCATCCGGGCCGCTGATCGTCCCGGAGGCCAGCAGGTCGCCGGTGTTCAGGTTGCAGCCCGTGATGGTGTGGTGTGCCAGCTGCTGCGCCATGGTCCAGTAGAGGTAGCGGAAGTTGCTGGCACAGATGCGCCGCGCCTGCAGTTCGCCGGCCGCCTGCAGGTGCACCTCGAGCCGGATGTCGTACGTGTGCCGGTCAGGCTCCGTCAAGTACGGCAGCGGCGCCGGGTCCTGCCCGGGTGCATCGCAGCGAAACGGCGCCAGGGCCTCCAGCGTAACCACCCACGGCGAGACGCTGGTCGCGAAATTCTTGGCATTGAACGGGCCCAGCGGCTGGTACTCCCACTTCTGGATGTCGCGGGCCGACCAGTCGTTGACGAGCACGAGGCCGAAGATGTGCTCGTCGGACCGGCCGACCGGCACCGGCTCGCCGAGCGGGTTGCCCGAGCCGATGAAGAACCCCATCTCCAGTTCGAAGTCGAGCAGTCGCGAGGGCCCGAATACGGGCGGCGCGCCTTCAACGGGCTGCGTCTGCCCCTGCGGGCGGATGACCGGCTGGCCCGACACGACGAGCGAGCTGGCTCGTCCGTGGTAGCCGACCGGCAGGTGCAGCCAATTCGGCATCAGGGCGTTCTCGGCGCCGCGGAACATGATGCCGACGTTGGTGGCGTGCTCGCGCGACGAGTAGAAATCCGTATAGTCGGGCACGCCCACGGGCATGTGCAGGTCGCAGGCCGCCAGCGGACGCAGGGCGCGGGCGCGCAGGTCACGATCATCGCGAAGCGCAGGCTCATCGACGTTGAGCAACCGGTGCAGGCGGTCGCGCACCAGGCGCCGCTGCGGCACCGGCAGCCCCATGAACGGGTTGAGCCACGGGCAGGCGAAGACGCCGTCGGGCAGTTCGGCCTCGTCGAGCAGGCCGTCGTCCTGGATCACCGCGAGATCGAGCACCATGTCCCCGATGCGGACACCCACCCTCGGCGTGTCGTGGCCGCGAGGGCTGAAGACGCCATAGGGCAGATTCTGCAGCGGGAAGTGCGAGTCGGCGGCGACCGGCACGAACGACTTCGCCCGCGGGTCGACGGTCGGGTCCATGGCGCGGTCCTTTCGGGTGGTTCAGGGAAGCAGGCCGAGCGCGGCCAGGTCCTGCCTCGGTTCGTCGAACGAACAACTGCCGAAGCCGGCCACGCCGGCCGCGCGGGCACGCGCCACCGCAGCGGGAGCAAGGCGCAGGTCGCGCCAGGCGAAGCCGTCCTCGTCCAGGCGGAAAGCTGCGGCCTCGGTCTCGCGCAGGCAAGCGACCAGACGGTCCTCGTCCGCGACGCCCGCTCCCGCCAGCAGCGCGGCGCCGATGACGTTCAGGAAACCGTGCATCGTCACCGGCGGCGATCCGGACTGGTGCCGCACAGGGTGGTGCAGGCCCGCGGTGAACTTGAGCGGCAGGGCCCCGCGCGCACAACCCGCCAGCACGGCGGCGACACGCTCGGGAGCCGGGAACGCCTCGGGCGCCAGGCCTCCGCAGCGGAGCTTGACGCCCAGGACCGGGAAGGCGCCCTGCGGCCCGGACAGCCGCGCGGCGCAGGCCCGGATGTCCGCCAGGGCCTGGTCGACGGCGACCCCGGCCGGCACCTCGAGGTAGAGATCGCGCCCGCCGAGCCCCTCCTCGGCCAGCGCCTCGGCCAGCTTCGTCGCCGCGCCCGCGCCCGGCGGCAGCGGCGCCTCGAGCCCCTCGACGGACAGGCCACGCGGCCCACCCTGTTCGCAGGCGGCCACGCCGTCGGCTTGCGCCGGCAGCGCCGCCAGGGCCGCGGCCAGATCCGCGCCGCCACCCACGAGCACGGTCAGGTGCCAGGGTTCACGCCCGCCGAGCGCGGGATCGGCCGCGAGGGCCGCCGCCAGGGCCTCGAGCCGCGACGCCGGCGCGATGAACCGGCCCAGCATCCACGCGTCGGGACCGGCGCGGTGCCGGGCGTACTCCGCCAGCGCCGGGCCCAGCGGCAGGGCCGCCGGCGGGAACAGGCCCGCGTAGTCGATGAGACCCGCCAGGAAGGCACGGGCGCCGGCGCTCGCGCTCACGGTTCCCCCAGCCACGAGGCGCCGTAGGTGGTGTCCTCGCAGGCGAGCGCCTGCTTCGCCACGCGCAGGGGCGCGAACGTGTCGACCATGACCGCCAGTTCCTCCGTGCGGGCGACGCCGATCGAGTCCTCCGTGCGCCCGGGCTGCGGGCCGTGCGGCAGGCCGTCCGGGTGCAGGGTCAGTGAGCCGAACTCGATGCCGCGCCGGCTCATGAATTCGTCGTTGCAGTAGTAGAGGACCTCGTCCGTCATCACGTTCGAATGGTTGTACGGCGCCGGCACGGCTTCCGGATGGAAGTCGTAGAGGCGCGGCACGAACGAGCAAATGACGAAGCCGTCGCCCTCGAACGTCTGGTGGACAGGGGGCGGCTGGTGCAGGCGACCCACGATCGGCTCGAAGTCGTGGATGCTGAACGCCCACGGGAAGTAGTACCCGTCCCAGCCCACGGTATCGAGGGGATGGTGGTCCATCACGACGCGGTGGCAGGTGTCGCCGACGCGCGTGATGACCTCGAACTCGCCCTGCTCGTCGTGGACCGTCAGCTCGGACGGGAGGCGCAGGTCGCGTTCGCAGAACGGGCTGTGTTCCAGCAGCTGTCCGTGCGCGTTGCGGTAGCGCTTCGGCGTGCGGATGTCGCCGCGGCTCTCGATCACCAGCAGGATCTGTTCGCCCGGCTCCGGCACCAGGCGATGGATGATCGCCCGCGGGATGACCAGGTAGTCGCCCTCGCGATAGGCCAGGCTGCCGAACTGGGACTCGAGCACGCCGCCGCCGCGGGCGACGTAGACGACCTCGTCTGCGCGCGCATTGCGGTAGTGGAAGGAATCGGCGGCGGTCGGGCGCGCGAGTGACAGCGAGACGTCGTCGTTGAAGAGCAGCAGCTGCCGGTCGCGGACCGCGCTGCCGCCGGCCGCGGGCAGCCGGTGCGAGCGCAGGTGCCGCAGGCGCAGGCTGCTGTCGGCCTCGGCCTCGCGCGGGGTCACCCAGGCCGGCTCGATCGCCTTCACGGTGGTCGGCCGGCGCAGCGTGTACAACAGCGACTGCAGCCCCGTGAAACCGCGGTTGCCCATCAGGTGCTCGTAGTACAGCGACCCGTCGTCCTTGCGGAAGGCGACGTGACGCTTGGCCGGCAGCCGGCCCAGCCTGTGGTAGATGGGCATTCCTGGTCCTTCCGCGCCCGCCCGGGCGATGGCGCCGGCACCGGTAGCCGGCGTCGTCGCGGGCCGGGGCTAGAGGTTACCGCGCAGGGCCTGCTCCTGCTCGATCGTCTCGAACAGGGCCTTGAAGTTGCCCTTGCCGAAGCTCTCGCTCCCGCAGCGCTGGATGATCTCGATGAAGAACGTCGGGCGGTCCTGCAGCGGCCGCGTGAACAACTGCAAGAGATAGCCGGTGTCGTCGCGGTCGACCAGGATGCGAAGGTCGCGAATCCGGTCGCGATCCTCCTTCACGGCACCGACCCTGTCCCACACGCGTTCGTAGTAGCCGGCGGGCACGGGCAGGAAGTCGACGCCATTGGCGCGCAGGGCAGCGATCGAGGACAGGATGTCGTCGGTCTTGAGCGCCAGGTGCTGCACGCCGGCCGTCAGGTTGGCGTCGATGTACTCCTGGATCTGGCTCTTCTTGCGGCCCTCCGCCGGCTCGTTGAGCGGGAACTTGATCGCACGGTCGGGCGAGGCCACGACGGTGCTGCGCAGGGCGGAGAACTCGGTGGAGATGTCCTTGTCGTCGTAGGAGACGAAGCGGCCGAGGCCCAGGGTGCGATCGTACCACTGAACCCAGCGCTCCATCTGCCGGTCCTCGACGTTGCCGACGATATGGTCGATGCAGGTCAGCCCCGTCGGGGTGCCCTTGATCTCGCGCTTCTCGAACCCGGGCAGGAAGCCGCGGTAGCCACCGCGCTGGACGAAGGTGTGGGACACCTCGCCGTAGGTGCGGATGGCCGCGGTGGTGACCTCGCCCAGGGCATCGCCCCGGGTGGCCGGTGCGCGCAAGGCCGCGGCGCCGGCGGCCGTCGCCTGCGCAAAGGCGTCGGCCGCGTCGTCCACCTCGAACGCGATATCGCAGACCCCGTCGCCGTGCAGCATCAGCCAGACCGACAGCGAGTCATCGTGCCGCAGCGGCGAGGTCAGGACCAGGAAGATGTCCGCCTGCCGCAGGACGTACGACACCCGCTCGCGGCAGCCGGTCTCGGGCCCCCGGTAGGCGATCTGGTCGAAGCCGAAGGCCGTCCGGTAGAAGAAGGCAGCCTGCTTGGCGTTGCCGACGGCGAACTCGACGTGGTGGATGCGCTTGAGCACCGGGGTCATGCAGATCTCCTCGCGGGTGGACGGGTGGCCATCCCGGACACTTCTAGTGGCAATCAGGAACCCTGTCAACCCCGCCCGGCCGCCCGCCAGCCGGACGCCGGGCGGCCCGGCACTCAAGCGTCCGCCGGGCCGGTCGATAGCCCGGGTGCGGCCGGCCCGGCCCGGGGCCGGCCACTCCCCATGCGAGAGGTCTGCCCGTGGCCCGGACGTCATCGCCCGCGTCGGCCATCGAGAAGCGCGTTCGCCTGCTGGCAGCAGCCGGGATCCTGGCCGGCTTGCTCCTGGGCGGCCTCCTGTTCCTGCAGGAAGAGGCCCTGGGCCCCGGCCAGGCGGCGTCCGCGACCCGTGCACCGGTCGGACGTTCGCACGCCCCCCTGGCGGCGATGGCTGCGGCCGGCGCCTGCCTGGCGCTCCTGTTCGCGCTGCTGGCCGGGCGCGTGCTGCGCTCGGTGCGTGCGATCACGGCCAGCGAGACCGAGGCCCGCCGGCGGCTGGCAACCGACCAGGAGCGCTTCGAGCACCTGGCGCGATTGTCCGGCGACTGGCTGTGGGAGGCCGACCGGGCCGGCTCCTACACGTTTGCCACCGGCGCCGTGGCTCCCTATACCGGACACACGCCGGGCGGGTGCCTGGGCGGACCGGTTTCCGGCTTCCTGCCTCCGGAGGCGGCGACCGAACTGGACCGGCTGCTGCGGGCGGCCCCCGCGGGACCGGACGCGACCGTGGAGTTCCAGGCCTGGTGCACGCGGCCCGACGGCGCCGAGGCCTGCCTGGCGCTGACGGCGGCCCCCCGCCTGGACGAGCGGGGCGACTGGACCGGCTGGCGGGGACTGTGCCGCGACGTGACGACAGCGGCACATGACCGCGAGGCGTTGCAGCAGGCCAGGGACGCGGCCGAGGAGGCCGCCGTGCATCTCGAGCGGGCCGCGACGCGCGCCAACGAAATGGCGCTCGCCGCCGAGGCGGCGAGCACGGCGAAGAGTTCGTTCCTGGCCACGATGAGCCACGAGATCCGCACGCCGATGAACGGCGTCATCGGCATGACCTCGCTCCTGCTGGAAACCCGGCTCGACGCCCAGCAGCGCGAGTACGCCCAGGTCGTCCAGACGTCGGCGGAGAACCTCCTGCTGCTGCTGAACGACATCCTGGACGTCTCGAAGATCGAGGCGGGCCGCCTCGTGCTCGAGGAGATCGACTGCGACCCGCGCGAGCTGGCCGACTCGGTGCTGGAGCTGCTCGCGGTCAAGGCGCAGGAGAAGGGCGTGGCCTTCGCGGCCGTGATCGACCCCGGCGTTCCGGCGGTCGTGCGCGGCGACCCCACGCGCCTGCGCCAGGTCCTGGTCAACCTGGTCGGGAACGCGCTCAAGTTCACCGCCGCCGGCGAAGTCGTCATCCGCATGCGCGCGGCCGCCGTCAAGGCCGGCCCCGGGCTGCGGTTCGAGGTCGCGGATACCGGCATCGGCATCCGGAAGGACCGCCTCGACGCGCTCTTCGAGGCGTTCACCCAGGTCGACGCGTCGACGACACGCATGTACGGGGGTACCGGCCTGGGCCTGGCCATCTCGCGCCGCCTCGTGGAGATGATGGGTGGGTGCATCGGCGTGGCCAGCACGCCCGGCGCCGGTTCGACGTTCTGGTTCGAGGTCCCGCTGGCGTCTCCTTCGCCGGGCGGGTGCGGCTCGCCGCGGGCTGCGGCCGTCGCCCGCACCCGGCGGGCGTGGCAGGGCGCCGACGCAGTGGTCGCGGTCGCGCACCCTGCAACCGCGGAGGCCTTCGCGGCGCACCTGGCGTTTCTGGGGTTGCGCTGCCGTATCAGCACGCGCGCCGACGGATACGCGACAGCGAGCGACGGCCGCACGCTGACGGTGACCGACGACCTCGAGGTGGCCGCCCAACTGGCACAGTCGCCCCGCAGCCGCGTCCTGGCCTGGGTCTCGACGCACGCGGCTGCCCGCCTGGCCCCGGGCGTCCAGGCCCTGACCGGGCCGATTCGTTTCAGACAGCTTGTCGACCGGCTCGCACCGGCGGACGAGGGCGCCCAGTCCGGGACGAACTCCGGAAGCGCCGTGCCGCCCCCTCCCGGACTGGCCGGGCTGGCCGGCCTGTCGATCCTCCTGGTCGACGACAACCTGATCAACCGCAAGGTGGCCCTCGGGCACCTCGAACGCCTGGGGCTATCCGCGGCGGTGGCGGTCGACGGCCGCGAGGCCCTGGCCGCGTTCCGGCGCGATCGCCCGGACATCATCCTGATGGACTGCATGATGCCGGTGATGGATGGTTACGAGGCGACGCGCCGCCTGCGGCGGCTCGAGGGCGGCGACCGGGTCGTGGTGATCGCCATGACGGCCAACGCGCTGGAAGGCGACCGCGAGCGCTGCCTCGAGTCGGGCATGGACGACTACCTGCCGAAGCCTCTGCGCAAGGAAGCGCTGACGGCCGCCCTGGCGGCCGCCGGTCGCCGCTTGAGGGCGCTCGAGGAGGCAACCGTCCCGGCCGGCGCGCCGTAGTAGCGGGATGGCGCGCGATTCCCCGCCGCCCTCCCAGCCCACGCACCCACGGACCGGTGACATGGAACGGCTGCGCCGCCGCCTGCTGACGACCTTCGACCTGGAGCCCGGCGAGGCGGCGCCCGCGCTCCAGTCCGCGCTGCTGTTCTACCTCCTGCTCAGCTCCTACTACCTTCTGCGGCCGCTGCGCGAGGAGATGGGACTGGCCGCCGGGGTCGAGAACCTCCCGGCGATGTGGGCGGGCACGCTGGCGGGCACGGCGGCGCTGGCGCCCGTGTTCGGCTGGCTGGTGCGACGCTACCGGCGCGAGGTGTTCCTGCCGCTGGTCTACCGCTTCTTCGCCGTCAACCTGCTGGGCTTCCAGCTGGCGTGGCGCCTGTGCGACGAGAGCCAGGTGATCGCGCTGGGCCGTGTCTTCTACGTCTGGCTGAGCGTCTTCAACATGCTCGCCGTCTCGCTGTTCTGGTCGCTCATGGCCGACGGCTTCGGCTACCGGCGCAGCCGGCGCCTGTTCGGGCTTCTGGCCATCGGCGGCACCGCAGGCGCCATCCTGGGCAGCGGGCTGACCGCCGCGCTGGTCGGCCGTATCGGCCACGCCTGGTTGATGGTCATCTCCGCGGCGCTGCTGGAACTGGGCGTCCGCGTGGTGGGCAGGCTGGTGCACCGCTTCGACGCAGCCGGTTACCGCGGCGACGACCCGCCCCCGACTCCGATCGCCGGCCGGGGTCGCGGGGTGTTGGCGGGAATCACGCTCACGTTCACGTCGCCGTACCTGCTGGCGGTGGCCGGATACCTGTTCCTGTACTCGCTGACCTCGACCTTCCTCTACTTCCAGCAGGCCCACGTGGTCGACGCCCAGGCCCTGACGCGCGAGGGCAAGGCCGCCCTGTTCGCGAGCATCGACCTCTGGGCGAACCTGCTCACGCTGGCCTGCCAGCTGCTGCTGACGGGCCGCCTGCTGCGTCGACTGGGAACAGGGCGCGTACTGGCGCTGATGCCGGCAGGAACGGCGATCGGCTTCGCGGCGCTGGCGATCGCGCCTGGGCTGGCCACGCTGGTCGTGTTCCAGGTGGTGCGCCGCGCCGCGAACTACGCCCTGGCGCGGCCGGCTCGCGAGACGCTGTTCACGACCGTGGACGACGACGCGCGCTACAAGGCCAAGAGCTTCATCGACACGTTCGTCTACCGGGGCGGTGACCTGCTGGGCGCGGGCACGGTCAAGGCGTTCGGCGTGGCCGGGCTGGGACTGGGTCCGCTGGCGCTGATCGCCGTGCCCTGCGCCGGCGTCTGGACCTGGCTGGCCCTCTACCTGGGGCGGCGCCAGCAGGCGGGCGCGGCCGCCGGGCTCAGAGCGGAGCCCGACGGACCGGCATCGTCATGCAACGGCAGCCGCCGCCCCCGCGCGCAAGTTCGGAACCGCCCACGGTGATCACGCAGCGGCCCGTCTGGTCGAGGTCGACCTCGCCGGCAGCGACCGCGGCAGCCGTGACGACAGCGAAGCCGGCGCGGGCCAGTTCCTCGATGGTCGCCTCGTTCCGGCTGTAGCCCATGACCTGGCCCGGGCCCAGCGCGAAGAAATTGGCGCCGCTGTGCCACTGCTCGCGCTCCTGCACCCATTCGTCGGCCCGACCGCCGCAGGACAGCACCTCCATCTCGAGGCCCAGCCCCGCCAGGGCCGCCGGCAGGTTGTCCTCCTCACGGATGGAGACCACGCGGCCGCCTTCGATGTGGATGTGCACCGTGTCGAAGTGGTGGCGCTGCATGACGACCGGCTCGAAGGCCAGGCACGTGGCGCGGTCCAGGAGCGTGAACACCATGTCCAGGTGGATGAAGGACTCGGGGGTCAGGGGCAGTTCCTGCACCAGGATGTGCTGCGTGGCGCCACTGCGCCGGAAGTGCTCGATGAGCAGGTCGATCGCCTGTCGCGTGGTCCGGGCGCCCATGCCGACCACCAGCACGCCGGCGGCCGCCACCAGGACGTCGCCACCCTCGATCGCGACGCCCGCCAGGTCCACGCCGTAGCGGCGCAGATTCACCGTGCGCGCCTCGAAGTCCGGATGATGGCGGAAGATGGCCTCCATCAGGCGCGCCTCGCGCCCGCGCACCGGGCTGGCCATGCTGCCGACCAGGGCGTCGCGGCCCAGGACCATGCCGCTGTCGCGCGTGAAGAAGAAGTTGTGCAGGGGGGGCAGCGAGTAGCGTTCACGGCTGAGGAACCGCGACAGGTTGTCCTTCCGCAGCGGGACGCCCTCGATCAGCAGGCGGGACAGCTCCACCGGGCCCTGGTCGAGCAGTTCGTCGGCGACCGGCCCCGCCCCCTCGGCCGCGCACAGCCGCCGCACCAGCGGCTCACGGACGACCTCGTCGGCCAGGATCCCCGCCAGGAGGTCTCCCACCTCCATCACCCGGGCCCGCCGCCGTAGGACGCCGAGGAACTCGTCGTACTCCTGGCCCGCGACGGCCAGGTTGAGGATGTCGCTGTACAGGGCCTTCTCGACCGCGTCCGGCGTCATGTTGGCCATCTCCCGGCCCGGCCGGTGCACGACTACAGCTTCGAGGCGCCCGACCTCGGAATCGACCGCGAACGCGAGCTTGCTTCCCATCTGGCACCCCCGCCGCGTCGGCAGGACCTCCGTGGCCCCGGCCGGCGGCGGCGGCATCATAGGCCCCGGCCGGACGGGCGGCAACCGGCACCCGCGCTCGATGGGGCCTCAAGTCGGCCAAAGGACGGCCGAAACCACCGGGGTCGGGGTCAATCGAAAGGACGGGAGTCGGCATGGCTGAGCACAGGCATCGTCCGCGGAAGAACACTCCGCACAACGTCAAGGTCATCGACGAGGAGTCCGGCCGCGTGATGGGCCGCGTCGTCGACATCACTGCCGACGGCATGATGCTCGTCACCGGCAACGAGATCACGCCCGGCCGGCAGTTCCAGATCCGGATCACCTTGCCGGTGATGTCGCATCACCGGTCCGACGTCTCGGTCGAGGCCCGCGCCGTCTGGTGCAACCAGGACAAGAACCCGTCCTTCTACAAGGTGGGGTTCAAGTTCCTGAACCTGGTGGGCGAGGAGGGCTTCCTGCTCGAGGACGTCATGCATCGGCTGAACCTGGTGGGCTGAATCCGACGCGCCCAGCGTGCCGCCCCGCCGGGGCGGCCCCGGTCCGCGCCCGGAAAGGAAGAGACATGGCCAAAGCCAGCATCCTGCTCGAGTCCGGCACCAACGAGGTCGAGATCCTGGAGTTCGTCCTGGGCGGCCAGTCGTTCGGCGTCAATGTCCTGAAGATCCAGGCCATCGAGCAGTACGATCCGCAACGGGTCACCCGCATCCACCTGGCCCACCCCTCGGTGATCGGCACGCTGCGGTTCCGCGACCACTGCCTGACGATGATCGACCTGGGCCGGGAGATGGGGCTGCACGGCGCCGAGGCCGAGGCGGACTACGTCGACGGCAAGCCCACGTGCGGCGAAGGCAACGCCGCGAAGCTGGTGCTCGTGATGGAGTTCAACCAGCTCATGACGGCCTTCCTGGTGGACGGTGTGCATCGCATCCATCGCCTGTCCTGGGAGTCGATCAACCCGCTGAGCCCTTACCTGGGTTCGTCCGAGACCAAGTTCACCGGCTCGCTGCAGATCGAGGGGCGCGAGATCCTCCTGGTCGACATGGAAAAGATTGTCACCGAGATCCTGCCGCGCGGGCAGTTCCAGCACGCGGTGGCGGCGGTCGAGGACGACCACCTGGCGCGGATGCGCGGCAGCCGCACGATCCTGCTGGCCGAGGACTCCGCCGTGCTGCGCAAGCACGTCGCCGACGAGCTGCGCAGGGGCGGCTACACCTCCCTGCGCACGTTCGCCAACGGCCGGGATTGCCACGACGAACTGCGGAAGATCACGGCCGCGGCCGACGCCGCCGGACGCCCGGTCAGCGACCAGGTGGCGGCCCTGATCAGCGACATCGAGATGCCGGCCATGGACGGTCTGGCGCTGTGCCGCTGGGTCAAGGAGACGAAGCAGACCGAGGACCTGCCGGTGATCATGTTCAGCTCGCTCATCAACGAGCAGATCGCCGGCAAATGTCGGGCGGTCGGGGCCGACGCCTACATCAGCAAGCCCCAGTTCACGCAGCTGGTGGACCTGCTGGACCAGCACACCGGCATCGTGGAGCCGGTCGGCGCCTGAGACCGCCGACCCGGACCGGTTCACGCGACGAGGCCCGCCCCGGCAGGGACGGGCCTCGGTCGTTGGGCCGGCGGGCGGGTCGGCGTCAGTTGCGCACGGGCTCGGCGCCGGCGTCGGCGGTCTTCGCCAATTCGGCCTTGTTCCACTCGGCCGCCAGCGCCAGCAGTTCCGGCAGCGTCCGCGCCTTCTTGAACAGGTCCAGGGCGTGGTGGAGCTGCGTGTCGGCCTCGATGGCCACCCGGTAGGCCGCCTGCTGTCCGTGCTGCCGGCGGGCGACCTCGCGGCGGATGCCACGCTTGAGGAATGTCGCGTTGTCCGCGATCAGCTTGTCGTCGAGGGACAACTTGAAGACCTCGAGGTACTCGCCGATCTTCTCGCGGCCCGTGAGGAAGGTCGCGAACTCGTGGAACACCTCCTCGGTGACCTGGAAATCGGCCGGGATCTGGGGGTGCTTCGAGGCGTAGTCGACGGCGAAGCTGAACAGGGCGCCATCGCGCTCGACGGCAACCTCGAAGTCGCCGAGGAAGTCCTGCTCGATCTCGATGTCGGGACGGATGCCGCCACCGCCGTAGACCACGCGTCCGGCATCCGTGTAGAACTTCTCGAGCCCTTGGCGGTCGACCTCGCGTTCGGCCGGGTCCTTCGCCAGCGTGTCGTCGCCGGCGTCCGGCTCCGCGTCGACCTCCGCGTCCTCTGCCGCGCCCTCACCGGCCATGCCGTCGACGGCCGGGTGCCTCGGGCGGTCCTTGTGGATGGAGCGGCCGCTCGGCGTGTAGTAGCGGGCCGTGGTGAGCTTCAGGGCCTCGTCCTCGTCAAGGCGGAACACCGTCTGCACCGAGCCCTTGCCGAACGAGGGCTGGCCGACGACCAGGCCGGCGTCGTGGTCCTGGATCGCCGCCGAGACGATCTCGCTGGCCGAGGCGGACGAGCCGTTGATCAGGACGATCATCGGCACCTTGTCGTACACCCGGCCCCGGGCCTGCGAGTAGAACGAGTGGTTCTGCGAGCGCAGCCGCCCCTTCGTGAAGACGATGAGCTTGTCCTTCGGGAGGAACAACTCGCTGACCTGCTGCGCCGCTTCCAGGAGGCCACCCGGGTTGAAGCGCAGGTCCAGGATCATGCCCCGCGCGCCCTGTGCCGACAGCTTGTCCAGCGCCACGCGCACCTCGTCGGCCGTCGTACGGGCGAAATTCTGCACGCCGATGTAACCGATGTCGTCGATCATGAACGCATAGGGCACGCTCTCGAGCTTGATGATGTCGCGCGTGATCGTCAGCGGCAGTGGCTTCTCGGTGCCCGGACGCCGAAGCGTGAGGTTGACCGCGGTACCCGGCTTGCCGCGCAGCCGCTTGACCGCATCCTGGCTGGAGAAGTCGCGGCAGCTCTCGCCCTCGATCTCGATGATCTGGTCGCCACCCTGCACGCCCATATAGTAGGCCGGCGTGCCTTCGATGGGCGAGACCACCGTGGGGTAGTGGTCGCGTACCTGGATGCTGATGCCCAGGCCCCCGAATTCGCCCTCGGTCGAGGTCATCAGGTCCTCGTAGTTGACCGGGGGCAGGTAGTTCGAGTGCTCGTCCAGGTCCGAGAGCATCCCCTCCACGGCGGCCTTCATGACCTCGTGCGGGTCCAGTTCGTCGACGTAGTTGTTGATGACCCGCTCGTAGACGTCGCCCAGGATCTTCAGGTTGTCGTAGAACTCCTGCCGCCGGCGGGCAGGATCGTCCTGGGCGCCGGCCGCCGTCGCGCCGAGCAGGACGGCAGCCAGGGTCAGGCCGGCGAGCACCCGGACAGCCCGGAACCTGTTGTTGCCAATGCAGTTGAGAATCCGGTCAACGTTCATGTCGCAGGTCCACTTCCTGGCCGGGGTCGCACGGACAAGGCCACTGGGGCCGCATTATAGGCCGCTGAGCAATCGGTGTTCCAGCGATCGCAGATGTTCCACTGCCGAGGCCAGCATCTGCGGCGGACCTGACGCGGCGTCCACCACACGGAAACGCTGCGGCTGCTGCGCCGCCAGTGCGAGATAGCCCGCGTGCACGCGCTGGTGGAACTCCAGGCGCTCGGCATCCAGGCGGTCGGGGGACCGGCCGCCGATGCGCGCCAGGCCCTGCTCGGGGGACAGCAGGCACAGCAGCGTCAGGTGCGGCTCCAGACCCTCCAGGGCGACCCCATTGAGCCTGTCGACCAGGTCCTGCCCCAGTCCCCGGCCGTGGCCCTGGTAGGCGACCGAGGCGTCTGCGAAGCGGTCGCAGAGCACAAGGCGACCGGCGTCCAGGGCCGGCCGGATCACCTCGCTCACCAGCTGCGCCCGGCTGGCCACCATCAGCAGCAGCTCGGTGCGCGCGGTCATCGCGGTGCTGGCGGGATCCAGCAGCACGGCCCGGATGCGCTCGCCGATGGGCGTGCCGCCCGGCTCGCGCGCCAGGACCGGTTGGACACCGACGGCCCGCAGGCGGTCGGCCAGGGCGGCGATGAGCGTGGACTTGCCGCTGCCCTCGGGGCCCTCGAACGTGACGAGCAGTCCCGCGCCATTGTACTGTGTGCCCGTCGCGCTCACGGGCGGCCCCCGCCGCGCGGCGCCGGGCCGGGCAGCTTGGCGGCCACATGCACCAGCCGCTGCGCGGTCGTCGCCAGGGTGGCCACGGCCAGGAAGCCGAGGATCGGCACCAGCGCCCAGCGCCCGACCAGCAGGCCGACCGTCAGCAGGACCACGCGCTCGGTGCGCTGCACCCAGCCCACGTGGCAGGTCTCACCCACGCCTTCGGCCCGCGCGCGCACGTAGCTGGTGGTCAGGCTGCCGACCACCGTCAGCGTGATCAGCAGCAGCGCCGTGCGGTCGACGCCGCCCTCGCCGCCGGAGAAGTACCAGGTCAAGCCAGCGAACAGGAACGCCTCGCCCAGCCTGTCGAAGCACGAATCCAGGAACGCACCGCGCTTCGAGACCGTACCCTGGCGGCGCGCCAGGTCGCCGTCGAGCATGTCGAACGCCGAGCCGAGCAGGAAGACCAGAGCACCGGCCAGGAGCCGGCCCTGCCCGATGATCGCGCCCGACACGGCGGTGATCAGGAGCCCGGTGATCGACACGGCCAGCGGCGTGAAGCCCGCCTTGTCCAGCGCGGCGACGACGGGGGCCACGGCGCCCCGGGCCGTCGCCTTGAACTCGGTCATTCCCATCCGTCCTCTTTCTGCCTGCGTTCACCGGTGCCGCGCACCACCAGGACCAACTCGCCGCGCAGGCGCGGGCCGGTCAGCAGTCTCAGCAGATCGTCGGCCGAACCGCGCAGGGTCTCCTCGTGGAGCTTGGTGATCTCGCGCGCCACCGCCAACTCGCGCGCCGGGTCCAGATCCCGCAACGCTTCCAGCGTCGAGCGGATGCGGTGGCACGATTCCAGGAGCACCGTGGTGCCGGATTCGGCCAGCGCCAGCTCGAGCTGGCGACGACGCGCACCTGTCTTGCGCAGCGCGAAACCGAGGAACCGGAAGCGATCCGTCGGGAAGCCCGAGAGCACAAGCGCCGCCAGCACGCTCGAGGGACCGGGCACGACGGTGTAAGGCAGGTCCTCACGGCGCAGCGCGGACACCAGCGCGTAGCCCGGGTCCGAGATGCACGGCATGCCAGCGTCGCTGACCACCGCGACGCGGCCGCCGTCGCGCAGCCGGGCGATGATGGCGGGCACTGCGCGCGCCGCGTTGTGGTCGTGGAAGCTGGCCAGCGGCACCGAGAGGCCGTAGCGGTCCAGCAGGCGGCGCGTGTGGCGCGTGTCCTCGGCATAGATGATGTCCGCGTCCGCCAGCACCGAAAGCGCGCGCAGGCCGATGTCGCCGAGATTTCCGATGGGGGTGGCCACCAGCTGGCACACGCCCGCCGGAAGCTCGGCAGCCGGCACCACGACGGTGCGCGGCGCCACGGCGCCCGCGTCGTTCACGACGCGGACCCGGCGCCGGCGCCGACGGGTCCGGTGTCCGGATCCGGCCGGCCGGGCATCGACGCCACGGGTGGCAGCCGGCGCTTGAAGGCCATGGCCCGCACGCGCGCGGCGATGCGCGCCACCAGCGGTGGTGCAAAGCCGAGCGAAGCCAGCTGGCGCTCGCCCAGGCCCTCGTCGACCAGGTGGTGCAGCAGGTGATCGACCTCGGCGTAGGTCACGCCCAGCTCGTCCTCGTCGGACTGGCCGGCCCAGAGGTCGGCACTGGGCGCCTTGGTGCGCACGGACTCCGGCAGGCCGAAGTCCGCCGCGAGCAGGCGCACTTCGGTCTTGTAGAGCTGGCCGAGCGGGTTGAGGCCGCAGGCGTTGTCGCCGTACATCGTCGTGTAGCCGAGCAGCCCCTCGGTGCGGTTGCCCGTGCCCAGCACCAGCGCGTCGTGGGCCGCCGAGCGGTCGTAGAGCACGATCATGCGGCAGCGCGCCATGACGTTGCCGCGCCGAACGAGCTCGGCGCTCGGCACGTCACCCAGGAATGCGTCGGCCATCGGCGTGATGTCGACGCGCTCGAGCGGCAGGCCCAGGCACGCAGCCACCGCCTGGGCGTCCACGACCGAGGCGGACGAACTGGTCGCATAGGGCAGCATGAAGCCGCACACGCGACCGGGTCCGAGCGCCTCGACGGCCAAGGCGGCCGCGACGGCCGAATCGATGCCGCCCGACAGCCCCACCACCAGGCTGCTGCGGCCGGAGGCCGCCAGTTCGGCGCGCAGGAACTCGCGGCAGCGGGCGCGGACCAGGTCCGGCGGCAGGACCCACGTGGGCGCGGGTTGGGCAGGCATGGTGCAACTCCGTTCGGGAACGATCCGCTGGGTCACGACCGGATCGGCCGTGGTCGAAACATACACCGGCGGCCGGCGAAGCAAAACCGCGGACACGGGCCGACCCCGCGCCGCCGGTTCAGGCGCGCGGAAAGCCGTTAAGGGCGTCCACCACCCGCGCGATGTCCGCATCGCTGTTCAGCAGGTTGGGCACCAGCCGCACCCGGCCGGGCCCGAACCCGAGCGTCAGGATGCCACGGGACGCCAGGTGGGCAACCAGCCGGGTGTCCCCATCGGCCCCGGCCACGTCGATGATGACGATGTTCGTGTCCACGGGGTGCCCGACCGCCAGCGCGGGATGGTCCAAGCCCCGGGCGATCGACGTCGCCCGGGCGTGGTCCTCGGCCAGGCGTTCCAGCTGGTGCTCCAGCGCGTAGAGGCACGCGGCCGCGAGCAGTCCCGACTGCCGCATGCCGCCACCCCACATCTTGCGGAAGCGCCAGGCCCGGGCGATCACCTCGCGATCGCCCGCGAGCACCGAGCCCACGGGCGCCCCCAGCCCTTTCGAGAAGCAGACGCTCACGGTGTCGACAGGTGCGGCCAACTCGGCCAGCGGCAGGCCGCCGGCGATGTGGGCGTGCCAGAGGCGCGCGCCGTCCAGGTGCACACGCAGACCGCGGGCCCGGGCGCCGGCGCCGATGGCTGTGACCAGCGCCTGCGGGACCAGACGGCCGCCGGCGCGGTTGTGCGTGTTCTCCAGGCAGACCAGGCTGGGCGGCGCGCAGTGCACGTTGGCCGGGTTGAGCGCCGCTTCCACCCGTTCCCACGACAACAGGCCGCCGGGCGCCGGCACGCACGTCAGTTGCACGCCGCTCAGGGCCGCCGGCGCGCCCGCCTCGTAGCGGTAGACATGGGCGCCGTCCTCGACCACGACCTGGTCGCCGGGCGCGGACTGGGCCCGGATCGCCAGCTGGTTGCCCATCGTGCCGCTCGGCACGAAGAGCCCGGCCTCCTTGCCAAGGCGCTCGGCCACGACCGCTTGCAAGCGCTTGACGGTGGGGTCGTCGCCCAGCACGTCGTCACCCAGTTCGGCGGCGGCCATCGCCCGCATCATGCCCGGCGTCGGCCGCGTCACGGTGTCGCTGCGCAGGTCGATCAGGTGCTCGTTCGCGTGCATGGGGGGACCTCTGGGGGGCCGTTCGAGGGACACTCAGGGCCGGGTGCCGCGACGCCTGCGGCAGCCACGCCGGCGCGGCACCCCCGTCAGGGCGCGCCGAACCGGCCCCCTGCCCCCTGTCAAGGGCCGGGAAACCGGTTCGCTCCGGGAACAACGACAGACCGGCCGGTCGGGGTCGGCCCGTGACCTCACTCGCCGGCGACCTTGTCCTTCAACATCTTGGAGACCTTGAAGACGGGCACCTTGCGCGAAGGGACCGGCACCGAGTCCCCGGTGCGCGGGTTGCGCGCCATGCGCTCCTTGCGCTCCTTGACCTTGAACGTGCCGAAACCCCTGATTTCCAGGTGCTTCCCGTCCACGAGCAGATCGCCGATCTTGTCCAGGAACAGGTCGACGGTCTCGGCGACCTCTTTCTTCGTCAGGCCGGTCCTCTGGGCGATGTCCTCAACGATATCGGCCTTCGTCATGGCGCTCCTCCTGGTTTCCAAGACCCGCCTGCACCCCGGCTGCCGCCCGGGCGCCGGCGTCCGCTGCCGCCGCTCCCCGTGAGCATGGCCGGATTGTTCGGCATAAGCCAATACTTGTCAAGGGCTTTAATGAAGCTCAGAGGATCCGCGCCTATCCGTGCAGCGTCCGCTCGGCGCTGGGCCGCAGGGATCCGACAGGGCAATCTGCAAGCTCGCAGACGTGGTGCCCGCGCAATCCACACGGCCCGGAACGTCCCTGTCGCGCCCCATGGTTTCGCGGGATGCCTGCTTTTCCCAACTAATTGCTAAACAAATATGCGATTACGTCGATCTATATCACGATTGCTCAAGAGGGCACCTGCCTTGCACTGGGTTCCGCAACGGCGCGGCCGGCGGGGCAGGACCTGAACAACGTGCCACAGCAACCGATCCCCGCCGTCCGTGCCCGACAACACCATCATCGGGCGTTTCCGGCGAACTGAAGGAGGGCCACTCATGGCTAGCAAGAAGACGATCGCGATGACCCTGATCCTCGGGCTGATGGTTGTGGCCAGCGGCTGCAGCGACAGCAACACCCCCATTACTGTCGCTCCCGACACCGCTCCGCCGGCCCTGCCGAGCAACCTGGAAGTCGCATTCGAGGGCGGCGTCGCGGTGGTCAGCTGGGCCCCCAATACGGTCGACGGTGACTTGGCCGGCTACGTCGTGACGCGCGAGCGCCAGGGTGAGACTCAGATCCTGGTGGCGACGCCGACGCTGATGACCTCGTACGAAGACGCTACGCCTGTGGTGGGCTCGAGCGCCTACAACGTGTACGCCGTGGACACCTCGGGCAACCAGAGCGCCGTCGTGACGGCTTACCTGATGGTCGCCGCGACGCACGTCGACGACGTGCTTGCCGACTGAGCAGCCTGCCGGAGCTGGTCCTCCTGGCGGAAAGCGGGCTCCCTGCCAAGGCAGGGGGCCCGTGCTCGTACGGTCAGACGGTCGCGCGCGCCAGGGCGATGGCCAGGCTGAAGAAGGGGCTGGCCACCGCCTCGATGCCGACCTGCAGGTAGGAACCGGCCGGCGTGTAGTGCATCAGCAGCAGGAAGCCGACCACCACGAGCATGCCGTAGCGGCGCAGGTCCTCGTAGCCGCTGCGCAGGTGATCCGGCAGGAATCGCGTGAGGATCCAGCTGCCGTCCAGGGGCGGCAGCGGGATCAGATTGAACACCGCCAGCACCACGTTGACGATGATACCGGTCTGCCAGACCAGCAGCAGGAAACCGGCGACCGGCGCCGCGCCGTGCCGGGCCGGCAGGCGCCCGGCGATGCCGGCAGTAAGTCCCAGCAGGACCGCACAGATGAGCGCCAGCAGCAGGTTGCTGGCGGGACCGGCGGCCGCGACCTTCGGATGGTCGTTCCACGGGTGACGCAGGCGACCGACATGCACCGGCACCGGCTTGGCCCAGCCCATCATGAACGAGCCGGTCAACGACAGCAGCAGCGGCACGATGACACTGCCCATCGGGTCGACATGCGGCAGTGGATTGAGCGTCAGGCGCCCCTGGTCGCGCGCGGTCGTGTCGCCCAGCCTGAGCGCGGCCCAGCCATGGGCCACCTCGTGGACGACCACCGAGAACACCAGCACCAGGACGCGGATCGCGACCATCTCCATGTCAACCTTCTTACCTGCCGCGCCCGGGCAGCGCAACCCAGGCGGCCCATGCCTCGTCCTCGGTTATCGACTCCAACCAGCCGAATTCGGGGCCGCGCGCGTCGTCCTGGCGGCGGTGGGCCCGCAGCGCGCGCACCTCGTCGGCAGGCGGCTTCCACAGCGCCGGGTCCGTGGGGCCGAACAGCGCCAACGTCGACACGTGCAGCGCGCCGGCCACGTGCATGACGCCGGTGTCGTTGCACAGCAGGCGATCAGCCCGCTCCAGCAGCGCCGCCATGGTGCCGACCGGGCAGGGCGGCGCCATGCGCACGCCCGGCATCGGCGGGGCGAAGGCCGCCACGGCGACGCCGTCCGCGGGCCCGTGCAGGACCAGGACCTGGCGTCCCGCGGCCGCGGCGCGGCGTGCGAGCGCAGCGAACCGATCGGCCGGCCACGCGTTCTGGCGCTTGCCGGCACCCGGATGCAGGGTCCAGAAGCCGGCGGCCAGGCCCAGCTCGGCCATGATCGCGTCGGCTTCGGCGCGCTCGGCGCTTGAGGGCACGATGAGCGTGGATGTGTCGCGCGTGTCGATGCCGATCGCCCGCAGCGGTGCCATTGAGTGCTCGACCGCCGACCGGTCGACCACGGGCAAGGCCGGCATGACCAGCGAGAAGCAGCGTGCGCTGAAATCCCAGCCGAACGGGCGACTGTCGGCTCCGACGACATGGCGCGCCCCGCTGCACAGCCCGATCAGCGCACTGGTCATCGAGAACGACACGCTGCTGGGCACGATCGCCAGGTCGGCGCGCCAGGCCCGCAGTTCGCGCGCGAACGAGGGCAATCGGCGCAACGGCTTCTCGAATACGAGCACCCGCGCCAGGTGCGGATTGTTGCGCACGACGCCCGCGTTGACCGGCGATGTCACCAGCGCCACCCGGGCATCCGGCCAGGTCTCGGCGATGGCGCGAAGGGCAGGTGTGGCGCAGACCATGTCGCCCATCTGGTTGTGCTGGCGGACGACGAGGATGCGTGCGGGCCGCAGGTTCGGCAGGGAAACCGGCGTCAGCGGCTCGCGGCGCAGCAGGCGCGCCAGGGGCCGCATCAGCAGCTGTTTGGCTCGACGGGTCGCGGTCAAGCAGCACTCCCGGCTGGCGACGGTGGTTGTGCGGCGCCTGGCACACCGCTTGCGGTGCGCCCAGCGTGCCGCGCGCTGTCACTTCGATGCGGAACCGCGACCCGATTCACCCGCCCCCTGCCGAAGCGAGGACGACCTGAACCGCCTGCGCATCCTGATCATCGTCCTCGGGGCCTGGATGGTGGCCGCCCTGGCCTTGTACGAAGTGGCTGCCAAGGCTCCGGCCGAGGTCGCGGTCGCCTGGCCCGGCCGCCGGGCCGCCGGGCGGGCCGAGGCGGAGACGCGCTGGCGTCCCCCCACGGGGCTGCTGCCGATCGACAAGCTCCTGCACGAAGGCGAGGAGGCCGCGCGCTTCTACGCCGCCCTGGCCGGTTTCCGGTCGCCTGGACTGCCTCAGGCGCGGTAGCCTGCCGCCTTCTCCCGGTCCTCCAGATCGCGTAACAGGGCCAGGTAAGCCTCATGCCGCCAGGCGGGCAATCCACCGCGCGCCACGGCGTCCTTGACCCCGCAGTCGGGCTCGCCGCGATGCAGGCAGCCGCGGAACCGGCAGTTCACGGCCTCCGCCTCGAGGTCGGGAAAATAGGCGCGGATATCGGACGGGGCAATGTCCCAGGGGTCGAAGCCGCGCAGGCCGGGCGAGTCGGCGATGTAGCCGCCCCCGGGCACCGGATGCAATTCGGTGTGCGTCGTGGTGTGGCGCCCCAACCCCGTGCGGTCAGTGACCGCGTTCACGCGCAGAGCCAGGCCAGGGTAGAGCGCGTTGAGCAGGCTGCTCTTGCCGACGCCCGAAGCGCCCAGCAGCAGGGCCACACGACCACCGAGCAGGGCAGCCAGTTCGGGCAAGCCCTCGCCGGTGGTCCTCGAGGCGGGAATAACCGCGTGCCCGAGGCCCCGGTACCAGCCCCAGCGCTCCAGTTCACGCTCGCGCGCAGCCTCGTCGGAGCAGAGGTCGATCTTGTTCACCACGACCGCACCGGCGACATCGAACCGGAGCGCGGCCGCCAGCAGCCTGTCGACGAACCCGGTCTGCGGTTCAGGATCGCGGACCGATTGCACGACCACCAGCAGGTCCAGGTTCGCCATCAGCACCTGCTCGACACGGCCGCCATTGCGCCTGGCCGCCATCCGCGACAGGCGGTTGCGCCGGAACAGCACCTCTTCCACCACGGCTTCGCCACCGGCGCCGGGAGCGACATTGCCCACGACCAGGCTGAGGCGAACACGGTCGCCGGCCACGACCAGCGTCTGGACCTGACGCGGCCCCTGCTTGAGGCGACCCCGGACGCGACAGCGCCAGGTTTCGTCGCCGACGACCACCTGACAGTGGCCGGAACCGGCGCGGATTACGATACCCTCGAGCGTCGCGGCGTCGTCAGCCATGCCGTCCCTTCGGCCCGGCGCACGGCGCGGGGCCCGTTATTGCAACTTGTCTATCGCCCGGTGATGGGTTACGTTTCAGGCGAACAGGTAGCACAATTCGTCCGCATACTCAAGGTGGTGCGCCCGTCATGGACATTGTCGAGGTGCTGAAGCATACCTCACCCGCGCTCTTCCTGCCTGACCTGCAAGCCACCGACAAAGCCGCTGCTCTTGCCGAAATGGTCGAAGGTCTCGTCTCCGGCACCAGCATCCACAATCCGGACACCATCCTGCAGATGCTGCAGAGCCGCGAACACCTCGGTTCCACCGCGGTGGGCCCCGGCATCGCCTTCCCGCACGGGCGCACCCTCGCGGTGCAGCGCCTGACGATCCTGATCGCGCGCTCGCACGCCGGCGTCGACTTCGACTCCGAGGACGGGCAGCCCACCCACCTGTTCTTCGTCCTGGTGGCCCCGCCGCAGGACTCCGGCCACCAGTACATCAAGTCGCTGGCCGCCCTGATCGACCGCCTCCAGGACGCCGGCCTGCGCGCGCAGCTGGGCGAGGCCGCCGACTACGACGCGTTCTGCGCCGCGCTGAAGGGAGCCTGAGGATGCATCCGCAACTGCAGCTTCTGGTCGCCCTCCAGGACATGGACCAGATGATCCGCGAGACCGAGGAGAGCCGCGAGCAGCTCGAGGACCTGGGCTTCCGGCACGAGGGACTCGAGGCGCTGAAGAACGCGCGCGAGGAGCTGTCCGGGAAGATCGACCCGAGCCTGGCCAGCTGGTACAAGCGCCTGACCGCGCGCTGGGGCCACGCCGTGGTGCCGGTGGTCAGCAACCTCTGCACCGGCTGCTTCGCCAGCATCCCTTCGTCGTTCGTCAGCAAGACGAACGTCGACAAGGTGCAGAAGTGCGAGAGCTGCGGGCGGCTGCTGTACTGGCCGTAGGCGACACGCGCAGGAACGATGGCGCCGGCGCGGGGCCGAAATACGGGAAGGCCCGGCCGGAGCCGGGCCTTCCGCGTTGACAGGTCGCAGCGCCGACTAGTTGGTCGGCACGATGAGCGACTCCATGTAAGCGATCGACGACTGCAGCAGGTCGCGCGCGTACGCGGGGTTGTGCACGCCGTTGCTGCGGTCCTCGGCGCCGACGAACTGGAAGTTCCAGATCGCGCCGGCGATGTCCGCGGGCACGGCCGAGCGCGTGACCGGCACGCCGCTGGCGTTGACGTAGCCCGCGTCGAGCAGCAGGGCGTGCAACTCGGCCAACAGTCCGGCGATCTCGGTCTGCACGCCGTTGTAGTCGAAGTTCTCGAGGTCCTCCGGCCAGTCCGTGTGGCAGCCCACGCAGGCACCGGTGTTGTAGACCGTCTCGTCCTCTTCCGCGTTATACGTCGAGACGTTGAACGTGTGGCCGCCCACCAGGTGCGCCACGTTGCGCATGTGGCAGTTCACGCAGCCGTCCTCGTTCATCGTGCGGTGGTACGGGGTCTCGGTGTACGTGTAGCCCGCGTACTCGTAGCCGTTGGTGCCCAGCAGCAGGTCGCCCTGCGGGCCGTGGTGCGGGCCGTAGCGGTTGGTGATGCTGTTGCTGCTGGTGATGTACACGGCCACGTCGCGGCGCGCCTGGTGGCAGACCGTGCAGGTGTTGCCCAGGCCGAGGTCGTGGAACTCGCCGTTCAGCATCGGCACGGCCTCGGTGACGCGCAGGCCGAAGTCGCCGTTGCTGTGCGGGGCGTGGCAGGTGAAGCAGTTGATGTTCGTCGGGGTCGACGTGGCCGAGTAGGTGACGCGCGTGGGGTCGTCGACGTACTGGATGAAGCCCTCGTTGCAGTGGCAGCGCACGCAATCGGCCCGGGTACCCTCAAAGACGGTCTCGCCCTCGCCATGCACGCTTTCGGACCATTCGGTCTGGGCGCGCAGCACGGACAGGTCGGTGTCCGAGTGGCATTCGAAGCAGCTGGAGGGCTGCGGATCTTCCTGCACGATCGTGGTGATCTCCCTGGTGCAGGCCGTCAGGGCGAGCATGCCCAGGATGGCGGCCAGGATCATCAGGTTCTTGCGGGTCAGCGACATTACCGTTCCTCCTTGTGCCAGTCGTTCGTGACGTGAATCAGTCCACAGGCAGCTTGTAGCCGACATTGAGCCACACCACGTTGGTGGTGTAGTAGCGATCGAGCAGGACGTAGTCGTCGTAGTTGTAGACGTTGTAGCGCAGGCTGACGAAGTAGTCGCGGGTCAGGTCGAAGCTGCCGTCGAAGCTCAGGATCGACTTCTCGACGTCCAGATCCTTCCCCAGGTCGAGATAGGTCAGGCTGCCGCCCAGCCGCAGCCGGTCGATGCCCGTCAGGTCGACGCGCGCGGTGACCGTGCTGTTGTCGGCGCGGAAGGCGCCCGCCTGGTCCACGTACTGGTCGTCGCTGTAGGCGTACTCGACCGAGGCCGTGCCCCAGCCCGCGAACGTCATCCTGGTGAACCCGCTGGTGCGCTTGCCGGTCGCCGCCACGTCCAGGGCCGGGTAGTCGCGGTCGCGCTGCTGGAACGCGCCGCCGACGGTCAGCGCGTCGAACACCTTGACCTGGGCGTTGGCCTTCCAGCGGCTGGACTCGACGTCCTTCAGGAGCGTGAGGCTCTCCTGGTCGTCCTTCTCGCTGGTCGCGTAGCTGGCGCGCAACTGCCAGCGGTCGCCGCCCCGGAGCGCGCCGCCCACCCGCCACGTGTTGGTGTCGGTCAGGGTGGCGTCGTCATCCGTGGTGGCGAAGCCGTAGCCGGCGAACAGTGACCCGTTCGCGTGTCGCCAGGTGGCGTCCAGGTCGTTGCGTGTGCGGTCGGTCTGCCGACCCGTGGCGTCGCTCTCGGTGCGGTCGAGGTCCAACCGATAGCGCAGGTCCACCGCGTTGGTCGCGCGCAGGGTGCCGAGATACTGGAAGGCCGCCGTCGTCACCTCGAGCGCGGCCGCCTCCAGTTCCTGCTTCCCGTACGAGGCACGGACGAAGTGCGAAAGGCGACCGGGCAGGAACAGGCAAGGCACGCTGGCGCGCGCCGAGACCACGTCCCCGCGACGATCCAGCGTCGGGTTACCGTCATCGGTCAGGCGCGAGCCCTCCCAGGCGACGGCGAACATGCGGCCGTGCCGGCGCACTTCGGCGTCGACCAGGTGCGTCTGCAGGACGTGGTCGTAGGCGGAGCCGAGCGCCGAGACCGTGCCGGTCGGCAGCGCCCAGCGGTCGCCCGACCGGTTCTGGCGCCCGTAATCGGCCGTCAGGCGGAAGGCCGGGCTCGGCGTCAGGCGTGCGCCCACCCGCCAGTCGCGACGTTCGGCGCTGACCTGGCCGTCGGCGTCGTACAGCTGGCGCGAGCGCTGGTGGCGCACGGTCAGCCCGCCGAGATCGGCCAGGCGGTAGCTGAACAGCCCGTTGGCGTTGTTGCGCGTGACGTCGCGCAGGTCCAGGTTGAAGGCGTTGCGGTGGCCCGCGGTGCCCTCCAGGTTCAGCCGCGCGACGGTGAACCCGTCGTAGATGTCCCAGGTCTCGGGCATGGTGGTCGGGTCGCCCCACGTCTTCTCGACGCTGACCGTCCCCACCTCCAGGGTGCCCCCGACGGTGCCGGCAAGGGCCGGCTGCGTCGGTGCCGACGCTGCCGCCAGCAGCAGCCCGCAGGCCAGGGCCACCGGCATCGTGGCAAGTTTCCGTGTTCCCCTACGCATTCCGCACCCCCTCTACTGCCCGCCGTGACAGCCGGCAGCGAAGCAGCCCTGGGGCTGCAGCGCCGGCGTCAGGAGGTCCCGGTTGGTGTATGAGCCGTGGATGTCGACATGGCACTCGTTGCAGGCCACGCCGGCCCACTGGTTGCCGTGGAAGCTGTTGAACTGGTGCCCCGGCACGGTGTGACACTGCGAACAGAGCTGGAAGTGCGGCGCCGCGTACGGCTGCTTGAGCAGCCGCGGCAGCGGCGAGCCGTGCGGATCGTGGCAGTTCAGGCAGCCGCCGTCCTCGACCGAGTGATCGAGCGTGGCCTCGTGCTCGAACGGGAACGGCCCACGCAGCGCGCCGTGGCACTTCGTGCAGGTGTCGTTCACGTCGGTGCGGGCGGCACCGCGGAAGCCGTCGTCACCCGAAAGGTGGCAATCGCTGCAGCTGACCAGGCCGTTGCCGAGCGGGTGGTGCGAGGGCTGGGCAAACTGGCCGCGGATGCCGGTGTGGCAGCTGAAGCACAGCTCGGCCTGCGCCTGGTGCAGCTGACCCCGCGCCGTGCCGCCGTGCACCTTGTGGCAGGCGGTGCAGGCCACGTCGGCGGCCGCGTGGGCACTGAGGGTCTGCTGGTTCGCCTGGTGCACGCCCTGGTGGCAGGCTGCGCAGGCAGCCGCCACGTCCTTCGCACCCTGGCGGCCGGGGTTCGTCATGGGACTTGCGGCCGGATCGTCTTCCCAGTGGGCAGCGGTGCCGGCGTGGCAACTCGTGCAGCTGATGCGCGTGGCTACGTCGCCGGCGGCGCCCATGAGCACGCGGTGCGGCCCGGTGGCCAGCGAGGCCGCCGTTCCGTCATGGCAGTCCAGGCAGACCATGGTCTGGCCAGGCCCGCCGGCGTTCGTGGCGGTCTCCGCCGCTCCCGACGGCACGGCCAGCGCAGCCGCACCCAGGGCACAACAGATCACCCCGCCCACGAACCATGACAATTTCCTGAAGTCAGCGTCCAATGTGGAGACCTCTCGGTTCGGGTTGAGCGCCGTCTCGACTCGATCGCGTGGTCTGGATAGGCTCGCGGTCAATCCCCTCAGCATGCTGGGAGATTCGTCCGAAGGCGTCAAGGTCTTTAGTTGGAAATTTAACAATTGGCAACCAAAGTCTTCCAGTTTAACCACTTCCGCGTCGAAAACGATTCTCGTTCGCTCATGGCAGGCACAAGCGAAGCGGCTCCCATCGGGAGCCGCTTGCAAGAGTCATGACAATGGGATGACGCTGCGGAAAAAGCGTGATCAGTCTTCCCGGCCGGACATGGCACCCGCATTGGCAACCACGCGCGTGATCCTCTCGACGATCTCCTTCTTCTCGCCGCCATCATCCTTGACGCCGAGATCCTCACGCGCCCACGCGGACTGCGGGAAGGGTCCGAGGCTCTCGAGTTCCTCCCAGCTGGTGACGCCGGACTCCTTGCGGAAGACCAACTCCTCCCCGGGACCTAGATCCACGGTGATCAGGTCCCCACGCCGGATCTGCTCACTGCAGATGAAATGGCTGATCGGGGTGACCAGCCCCTTCTCGACCACCCGCTTGAGCGGCCGGGCGCCGTACTGGACATCGGTCCCGTTCTCGACCAGCCAGCGCTTGGCCTCCTGCGTGATCTCCAGCAGGAAGGGCTCAGCGCAGCGCAGGGAGCGATGGTGCACCTGGGCGATGAGGATGTCCAGGATCTGGTAGAGGTGCTGTTCCTTGAGCGTGTGGTAGGTGATGATCTCGTCGAACCGGTTCAGGAACTCGAAGGGGAAGACCTTCTTGGCCGCCCGCATGGCAGCTTCTTCCACGTCGCGATCCAGCTTGGCCTCGCTCGTGCCCGTGGAGAAGCCGATCCCGTTCTGCGCCAGGTGGACGCCCATGGCATCGCTGCCGACGTTGGAGGTCAGGACGATGATCGACTGGCGGAAGTCGACCTCCTCGTTGTTGCCCAGCACGACGGTGCCGTCCTCCAGAATGCCCAGCAGCAGGTTCCACAGCTTGGGGTGCGCCTTCTCGATCTCGTCGAAGAGTATGATCGACAGGTGCCGGTCGCTGTCGGGCGGAAACAGCCGGCCCAGCTTGCCGTCGACCTCGCTGATCATACCCGTTTGGGCCTCGAGCGCCTTGCGGTAGTGCCGGTCGATGTTCTCCTGCGAAAGCAGCGGCCGGATCTCGCCGCCCACGTAGCCCGGGGGCGAGCCCAGCAGCTTGGAGATGTTGTAGTGGGCCGAGTACTCCTGGCAGTTGATCCGCGTGAAGGCGCGGCGGTTGCCGAACACCGTTTCGGCCAGCGCGCGCACCGTCTCGGTCTTGCCGACGCCGGTGGGTCCCATGAACATCATCGTCAGCAACGGCCGTTCGGGATCGTGGACACCCGCGATCAGCCGGCTGAAGCTGTCGGACATCTTTTCGATCGCCTGCGGCTGGCCGACGACCATCTTGTTCATGTGCGCGGCGAAGCGGGAGAGCTGCTCGTTGCGCTTCTCGTGGCTGAGGATCTTCACGTCCGTGTCCTGTCTGTTGGCGCCAGGTCGGCCACGGGGCCGGGACATCCTTGTCCTGAGGCGGGACGCGGGGCCCGCCCGTGGCGCCATGTTCGGACGGCACGGGGATGGCTTGAGCCCGAATCGTGAACGAAGAGGGGGCGCAACTGGTGCGCCCCCTTCACATTGCGTATGGTCAGGAATCTTACAGCCAGGGTATGGCCAGATAGGCCGCCTGGGCCTGTCCGGGCTTCTCGACCCAGCGATCGTCGATGCGCGGCCGCACCGGACTGTGCCGGGCGATGTACTCCTCCACGGCTTCGGCCTGCGACACGCCCGAGGGAGTGATCCGGTCGGCGGCGATCGTCGTCAGGAAGTCCATGCCGCTGTTGCCTTCCATCAGGAAGTCGGTGATGACCACCTCGTACTCGGCGTCCGGACTCCAGGGTTGGCCGCCGATCTCGAGCTCGACGACGCGGTCCCAGTCCGAGCGCGTCGGGTCGATGACCACACGGGCTCCCGACAAGAGGATGCCGCCGCTGCGGCCGGCCACGCGCGACTCGATGAGCCGCCGCACCATGCGCCCATCCATGGTCACGATCATCAGCTCGTTCCCGAACGGCAGCACCGAGAACACGTCCCTCGTCGACTGGTCCCCGGCCTGCATATCGGAGCGCAGGCCACCCGCGTTCTGCACGGACAGGTCGGCCGAGAACCGCTCGCGCATGGCGTCGGTCACCAGGTTGGCCACCAGGCTGGCGCCCGGCCCGCCGCGGCCCAGCGGCACGGCCAGCGAACCGATGACCTTGCCCATGTCCGCCTCGGCCGCCTCGTGGAAGGGGCGGATGACCGCCGCGATCCCGGGGTGCGGCCAGATCTCATCTTCGAACAGCGTGATCAACGTGCCGTCGGCGTGCGCGCCCTCGTAGCCCACCAGCGAGCGCGTGGCCCGGTCGACCAGCAGCACGGCGTGGCCGATGCTGCTGCCGTTGCCGAAGCTCTCGAAGCACATCGTGTGCGTCTGCGGGTCGATCCACGGCTCGCGGTAGCCCCGGTGGGTGTGGCCGCCGACGGCGAAATCGATGCCCGGGACGGCGTTGACCAGTTCCATGAGGTTCATGCCGCCGCGCGAGTAGTTGGAGCCGTAGGCGCCCTGCTGCTCGCGCTCGGCTTCACCCTGCGCCGCCCGCAGGTTCTTCCAGCCCAGGTCCGGATCGAACGGCAGACCCTCGTGGATGGCCAGGAAGACAAGGTCCGCGCCCTGCGCCTTGAGCTGGTCGCGATAGCGCTCCACGGTCGGCGCCATCTCCAGGAACTCGAGCCCCTCGATGTTCTTCGGGAAGGACATGTGGGACGTGGCCGGTGTGACGATGCCGACTACACCGATCCGGATGCCGCCGATCTCGAGCATGAGAGTCGCCTGCACCCAGTCGACCAGCTGCCCAGTCGATTTCTCGACCAGGTTGGCCGCCAGCCAGGGGAACTTCGACATGCGGGCCAGCTTCTCGGTGTTGTCGCGGCCCATGTCGAAGTCGTGGTTGCCCGGTACGGCGAAGTGGTAACCGACGGCGTTCATGTACTCGACGACCGCAGCGCCCTTGGTCTTGTTGCCGATGGGCGTGCCCTGGAACATGTCGCCGACGTCGACCAGGAGCACCTCCTCGCCGGCGGCCTCCGCCTTCGCCGTGACCTCGCCGATGTAGGTCGCCGCGGAGGCCCCGCCGCCCAGCGGCGGCGGGAAATCGGGGTTCATGAACTTGGCCGGTTCCGGCGCGATGTGGCCGTGGACGTCGTTGGTCCACAGCAGATGGATGCGCAGGAGGCCGTCGTCGCCGGCAGGGTACGCCACGACCGCCGCGAAGGCGACCGCGAGGAGGGCCGACAGGACCAGGGTCCGGCGCAGGCAGTTCGAGGCCATCATCAGAACTCCATCGTGTAGCTGGCGCCCACCCGGAAGCGCGTCTCGTCGACCCGCGCGGTCGGGTCGGTGACGAAGGCGTCCCCGAAGTAATCCGCCGGGTAGGGGAACTGGTGCGTCTGGATCGCCGACAGTTTGGACAGTTCTACCGAAACCGCCACCCGGCCCTGGCCCACCGCGGCACCCGTACCCGCGGTGAAGGCGGACAGCCCGGCGTCGCGATCGGCGTAGCTGTTGATGTGCCGGAAGCCGAAACGCAGCGGCATGCCGTTGTAGAAGATGTGCTCCACGCCCAGCCGGACGTCGGCAACGTCGCGAAGGAGCGGCGACGGATCGTCGAGCGTACCGTCGCGCAATTCGCTCCAGGGGCGATACTCGACCTCGAAGGTGAAAACCGTCGGCAGCTCGTTCCGGGGCCGCAGGGCGAGCCCGGCCCGCACGCACCAGGGGTAGTCGTAGAAGGAGCCCACCGTCGTGTCCGTCATCGCGGCCGAGGCAATGACGGTCTCGGTGCGCCGCCAATCGCCGGTGGCGCGCAGGGTGGTTTCGATCGCGAAGCCGAAATCGACGCGAGGGCTGAGCACGGCCCGAAGTCCCGCGGTCGCGTTCACGCCGTGCAGCTTCAGCTCGTCGGCGCTGCTCCAACTCTCGTTTGTCCCCGCGTTGTCGGTGTCGATCGAGCTCCAGGCATCGCGGCGCGTTCCGAAATTGTAGTGCGCCGCCATCCCCAGGGAAACCCTCTGGCTGACCTCGGTGGCCGCACCGAACGACAGCGCCCGCATCGTTCCCGTCACCTTCCGCTCGCGGAAGGCGATCCGCATATCGCGCGCGGGCTGACCGACGCCGGGCGGGAACGGGCTCGGATTCCTGAGTTCCTCCTCGAAGGCGTAGCCGTACGGGAAGCGATCGGTGAGAGACACGGCCACCGCCATGGCGCGCGGGCCCGTGCCCACCTTCCTGGCCCAGGCGAATCCGGTTTGCCAGTAGTGGTGGCGATTGCTGGCGATGGCCACATCCGTGACGTAGCTGTCGAAGCTGTCGAACAGCGGCTGGAAGCGGTCCTCGGCAGCCTGGTCGAGGGTGGCACCGGCATCGATCCGCTGCCCCGCCTCGGCGACCAGCAGCGCCGGATTGTAGACGTTCGACAAGCCACCACGATACACGGCAGCGCCCGTGCCGCCCATGGCGGCTGCTTCCGCGCCGAACCAGGTCAACTGGTCGCCGTATGACGACGTCAACTGCGGCCCGGCGAACGCGGGCCAGGCCAGGATCGCGATCAGGGTTGCCGCCGACATCACGTTCCGCACGCCGCGAAGGGCGTAGTGCTGGAAGTTCTTCATCACGCGAATCTCCTCGGCTCTCAGAACGTGTAGTCCATCTGCAGACGGACGGTGGTCGTGTTGTTCGGCACGCGCGAGGCGTCCGGGCTGTTGCCGAACGGATCCCCGAACTCGCGGGCGTCGAGTTCGTACGGCAGGTTGTGGTCGTTGGTCACCTTGAGCTGACACAGCAGGCGATCGGACACGCGGCTCTCGATGTGCATCCAGTTCCGGAAGCTCTTGCCGTCCATCAGCACGAACTCGTTCCCCTCGAAGTTCCAGACGAAGCCGTCGTAGACCATGGACGCGAGCGTGAAGCTCAGACCCGGCGCCAGGTTGTGCTCGTAACGAGCCTCGAACGCGTGGGAGCGCATGCCGGCCGAACCGACCGACGGATCGCCAACCCCGGCCCCTGGCGTCCCGCTGAGCCGCGCTCGCGCCGGGAACATCACGTTGGCGTTCATGTACGTGAACATGAGCCGGTTGCGGTCGCTCAGCAGGAAGTCGGACGTCCAGCGCGTCTCCCAGTTGCGGTAGGCACGCACGTCGTTCGGGTCCAGCTCCGAGCGGCTGCTGTAGCGATGCCGGACCTTCAGGCGCAGATTGAAGATCGGCTGGTACTCGCCCTTGATGGTGTACCGTTGAAGGTCCGCACCGTCCGCCTTGCGCGTCCACTGGTCGAACTGAAGCCCGGACAGGATCAGCTTCCGGCTGAACCGGTAGCGCATGTCCAGGAACAGCCCCTGCTCGGCCTTCGGCTGGGGTGTGCCGGTCTCGAGCCAGGCGTAGTGGTTGTCCACCAGGCGGAAGTCCGAGTCCAGCAGCGTCATCTCGTAGCGGCTGTCGTTGCTGAAGGCGCGCGAGTACGGATTGTCGAAGCCGACGTCGTAGTCGCGATAGATGGCCAGCAGGTGCAGGTTGTTCCACTGGCTGAAAGCGTTCAGCACGTAGGCATCCGGGTTGTCACGATGGAAAAGCGACCGGCGCGGATCCTGCATGAAGGCGTACTCGCCCTGCAGCGCGACATTGGCGAACACCGCCTGCGCTTCGGCCCCCAGGATCCGCCGGAACTTGTGCGTCTCGACGTTCCCGTCGGCGTCGGTGAAGACGCTCGTGTAGGCGCCGGCGATCTCGGCATCCCGCGCCTCGAGCAGGCCGGGGTCGATCAGCAGCGTCGTGGGGTCGGCGCGGAAGCCGCGGTCGTAGCGTGCTTCGTAGCCGCTGATTCCCAGGTAGGTGCCGGGTACGAAGCTGACCTTGAGATTGCCGCCCACGAGCGACTCATGGAAGGCATCACGGGCCAGCCCACCGGTCCGGCTGTCCAGCCACTCGTCGGTCGGCCGCGGGCGCATGATGACGTAGCGGTTGGCCGTGCCGTCGTCGTTGAGGATGCCGTCCCGGTCGGAGCTCGAGACATACATCGAAAGATCGACCGGGCCGTACGCCAACTCGGCCGCGGCGCCGCGCAGCTTGTACTCGTAGCTGCGCGAAAGATCACCGTGGACGCCCAACAGTCGCGTGTCGAAGCCGTGACCGGTCTTGCGGTACTTCATGTAGTCCGTGTTGTCCATGATCAGGCCCTGGCCGAACGCCACCCTGAAATCGCCGAAGATAAGCGACTTCAGGCGCAGATCACCCAGCTTCCGGTCACTGACACCGACATAGGCCTTCGTGGTGCGGTTCCAATCCGTTTCCCCGTACTCACGCGAGGTCAACAGGCCGCCGTGCAGGCCATCCCGGTGCGTGAGGCGGACCTTGTTGCTCCAGGCCGGACGCGCCCCGGGCTCGCCAAGCAGCGGGAGGAAGTCCGACACGTCCTCGCCGAGACCGGCGTAGGGCGTCTCGACGTAACGCGTCTGCGCGTAACCCGATAGCTCCGACGTCGACACCTGTTCCGGCGAGTAGCTCACGAAGCTCCGCAGGCCACGGTAGGAGAAGTAGCGCAGCCCGTCGATGCCACGCAGCTGCCGGTCGTCCTCGATGCGCCCGAGGCTCTTCCGCGCCTTGAGGATGGCCGTGGCGTCGACCGGCGAGACGTTCTGGTAGGACATCAGGTCGTACAGGTCCATCTCGTTGATGTCGAGCGGGTTGCGCAGCCGATCGAGGTACTCCTCGGCCAGACCCTCGCTGGCGCCTTCCTCACTGAGGAACCCCTGCACCTGCTGGAACGACGCGGACAGGCGCGCCATGGTCTCGTCCGCCTCGCTCGGCGGAAGCACCGCGACCAGCGGCTTGAGCGTCTCGAGCAGCTCGGGCGTCATGCCCTCGATCTCCATCAGCTCATAGACGCTGACGTAGAAGCGTTCGTAGACGCGTCGATCATGGATCCGGCGCGCCAGCTCCGCCGGCACCGGCAGCGCCAGGATGGCCTCCAGATGCGCGCTGTTGAGGTCGACGGCCGCCGGCGCGGCCCGCGCGGCGCCCGCTAGGCCCGGCGACACCGCCAGCAGCGCGAGCAGCGCCGGCACAATCGCGCGCCGGGCCGCCGTCCGGCCCGCCGACGCGCCGCGGCTGAGGTTGGTGATCATGGTCACGGCGCCTCCCCGCCCCAGGCCAGGCGCAGGCCGAACTGGTGGGTGCTGTCGAGCGTCCCGCCGCCGGTCGAGAAGCCGTAGTCCAAGGCGACCGGTCCGGCCCGGTAACCGAAGCCGCCGGTCAGGCGGTTGGGGTCGGTGACCACGCCGGCGCGAAGCGCGAGGCCCGCGGTGACCGCCATCTCGAGGCCGCCGTGGTACTGGGCCTCGCGACCGATCTCATTGTCGAACTCGAAGGTCGTGATCACGCCGTCGTACGGCTCGTAGGCGATGCCCGCCACCAGCCGCTGCGGCAGTTCCTCGCCGTCCAGTCCGATGGTCGGGTTGTTCAGGTTCCGTACCTGGAAGCCGGCACGGGTGCGCTTGTGCAGCAGCATGGTCAGGCCCAGGTCCAGCCCCACGGCGGTGTCCGAGCCCGGGTCGACGGCCGACACGCTCTGCCCAGCCTTGGCGCTGTACAGATTCAGCGCCCAGCCGAAGCAGATCCGCGAATGGAAGTCGTCGAACAACTCGAAGCCGTGCGCCAGCGTCACGACGGTCTCCTGCAGCAGCGTCGTGTCGGCAAGGTCCACCTTGAAGTGGCTGATGCCAACTCCGAGGTTGCCGAAGCGACCTTCGAGCGGAAACGCGGCGCCTGCGGCATAGAAGTCGCTGAAGGAGTAGCCGAATGGGCGCACGAAGGAGAAGGCGGCCTCGCCGTGGGGCACGTCCGCCAGCCACGCGGCGTTGTGGAAGGCCGCGTACGCGGCGTCGGGGACGGCCGTCTGCGACTCGCCCATGGCGCGCGAGCGGGCGCTGACCGGCGTCGGCTCGAAGAAGGCTCCTGCCGGTGCCGCCAGGACCAGCCCGGCCACCGCCAGCCCGGCCAGGATCAGCAGGTTCGTTGCTTTGCGATTCATCGCTGGCCCTTCCTATCTGCTCAGCCGCGTGGTGACGACCACCGGCGCGGTGCGGGTTTCTTCGACGCCCGTGGCCTTGTCGACCACCGACAGGTGCACGACGTACAGGCCGCTCGGGACGCGCTGGAGCGTCTCGTCCAGTCCGTTCCAGGGAATCGTCGTGAACGAACCCGGCGTCGTCGACGGAGGCCCGTTGAAGCGGCTGTCGAACAGCGACCGCACCAGGCGGCCCTCGCGGTCGAAGAGGCGCAGGCGCGTCTCGCTACGCGGACGGCTGGTGATCTTCACGGGGAAGGTCTCGCCCAGCGACGGGATGAAGGTCTGCGCCGGCACCACCATGGCGATGGCGCCGTCGCCGGCCGCCCCACCGCTGCCGGGCCGCGCCGGGTCGGGCGCCGCCAGCGTCCAGGTGGTCACCCACGGCTCGCTCAACTCGTCACGGCCGTCGACGCCGTTGCTGCCGGTCAGCACCTGCGAGCCCTCGGAGGCGTCGACGCGCTGGTAAGACTGGCCGAAGATAGCCGCTGTGGAGTACGGCTGCAGGTTGGCCACGGCCGTCTCCGGGGCGTAGGTGGCGCCCCCGACGGTGCGACCCGTCTTGCTGAACAGGTGATCGGTTCCCGCTCCGTAGAAGAAGATGTCGACGTCCGTCACCAGGGGATCACCCTCGCTCCAGCGGAAGAAGATCACGACCTCGCCGCCGTTGGTCAGGCTGGCCACCGGGTCGGTGATGATGCTGCTGCCGGTCGGGAAGACCGACCGCATGTCGGGCACGCCGTCGGGGAAGGCGTCATCCTCGTAGAGCTCGATGTCCGGCGGGAAAGTGTACGAGTTGGTGAACTTCAGGCTGCCGGCGAGCGAGACCGTGATGGTGTCGCCGGCGGCGATCGTGAAGCCGTCCGGGAAGCGCGCGGTGAAGTCGCTGAAGGCCCCGCCGCCGACCGTGTCCGAGCTGAGCACGGCACCCGGCAGGTTCCAGTAGCCGGTGTTCGTGCCGTTGCGGGTGAAGATGGCGTCCGACAGGTAGTAGTCGCTCAGGTCGACCGCCTGCGGGCTCGGGTTCCAGATCTCGATGAACTCCTGGTCCGAGCCGATCGTGCAGACCTCCGTCAGCAGCAGTTTCGGGTCGGGCGCCGCACCCACCGTCCACGTGTGGGTGGTGGCGGGAGCGTCGGCCGGGCTGCTGGCGCTCAGCAGGGCCGCGTTGGCGACGACCACGTACCAGTCCACGACCGCACCGTTACCCTGGCCAGGCACCGTCACGGTGTAGACCCCGCCGCCCTGCGCGGCGCCCGCCAGCTGCGCGAAGGCGCCGCCGTCGACGCGGTAATGGAACACGGCGCCGGTCAGCGCGCTGATCGAATTCGCCGTGACCGAGAGGGTGGCCGGCAGGTCGGCGTAGGGCGCCGCCGGGCTGACCGCGAACGCGGTGATGGTCGGCGGCGGCGGCGCGATGACCGTCCAGGTCGACGCGAATCGCGGCGCGGCATCGGGATACGTCCCGCTGCCGCCGGCGGCATTGGTCGCCACGGCGTGCCAGCGCACGACCGCGCCCTCGGCCTGGGCCGGGATCACGGCCGACCAGATGTCGCCCGCGGCGGTACCGGACAACTCGTTCTGCAGGCCGCCGTCGACCGTGTAGCGGAAGGCGACGCCGGTGACGACCGTCGACGAGAGCACCGTGACCGACACGGTGACCGCCTCGCCGATGACCGGCGTGGCCGGCGACTGGCCGTGCGCGGTGATGACCGGCGCGGCGGCGAAGAACGACGCCGGCGCCAGCGGCGGATCCTGCGGCGCCGTCTGCCAGGTGGCCGGGAAGTTCTCGCTGGTCTCGTTGTGGCCGGTCAGGCCGTTGCCGCCGCTCGTGGCCTCGGTGCCCTCGTCGGCCGACAGTCGGGCGTAGGCGTTGCCGAAGGCCAGCGCCGTGGCCGAGATCGTCTGTTGGCTGGCCGGCGGCGTGTCCGCCAGATACGTCGAGGCGCCGACAGTCACGCCGGTCTTGTCGAAGAGTGTATTCGTCACCGTCAGGGCGCCCCAGCGCGCGAAGTCGACATCCTGCACCAGGTCGCTGGCGCCGTCCCAGCGGTAGAGCACCAGGCTCTCCGCGTTGTCCGTGAGTGTCGGCGTGTTGGTGCTGCCGTTCAGCACACCGCCGCCCACCGAGCCCGGGAAGACCTCGACCAGGTCGGGCACGCCGTCCGGCGCCGCGGCGTCCTCGTAGAGCTCGAAGTCGGGCAGGCGTCCGTACGCCGCCTGGTAGGCGTTGCTGCCGCCGATCGCGATCACGATCGTGTCACCGGCCGCGATCTGGTATCCCGCGGGGAACTTCGCATGGAAGTCCGCGAAGCCTCCGCCGCCCGCCGTCGTTGCGGAGGGATCAGGCTGCGTGATCTTCCAGTAGTACTGGTTCGACGTGCTGAACGTGGCGTCGGTCAGGTAGTATTGGCCGAGGTCGATCGCCGCGCCAGTCGGGTTGTGGAGCGCCACGTACTCGCTGCAGAGCGGACGGTTGGTCGCCGTGTTGGCGACCGTCACCACCTGCGAGAAGACCACGTGGTCCGCCACGGCGGCGGGCGCCGCGACCGCCGCACCGGCGGCCAGCCACAGCGCAGCCAGCAGCCCCACCGGCAGCCACGGCCGCAGCCGCGACGATTTCCTGCAATGACTCGACATCGGACCACTCTCCCTTTCGAGGGTGCGGGACGGGAATGCCCGGACGATCAGGTCACAAGGGGGATGGGGACAATAACGCCCGGTGATATTCGATTCAAGCCGGATCGCCCGCCCTGGCGAACCAATCGGGATGATGGATATCGAGTTTCGATGACGATCGATCCGCCGTTCCGCGTGCGGCGCCGCCGGCGCTGATATATAGTCGGTCCCTCGACGGGGGCGTCTGATGCCAGTGCCCTGCTCCAAACCGCCGTTCCGAGGTCCGGCGCCACCGCGGCGCCCGGCAGGTGTAGTGCCTTGCGTGATCCGTTTGCCCGCCTGACCCGCCGCCAGCGGTGGCACTCGCGCGCCTGGCGGCTCCGGCGCCTGGTGACCCGGGCTGCGGCGCCCCACCGCCGCCGCCCTTCCGGCGCCGCTTCGCCGCATTTGCTGGCGATCGGCGTCGACACGCTTCGCGCCGACCACCTGGGCTGCGGTGGCTGCGCGCGCGCCACGTCGCCGCGGCTGGACGCACTGGCCGCCGGCGGTACGCTGTTCGCCGACGTCATGGCGCCCGCGCCGTGGACGCTGCCGTCGTTCGCCGGCGCGCTGACCGGGTTGATGCCGGGGCGACACGGCGGTTTCCTGGGCGGGCCCGCGCGCAACATGGACCGGCAGGCGCCCGGTCGTCTGCGTCCGGGCGTCGTCACGCTGGCCGCGCACCTGCAGGCCCAGGGCTACCGCACGGCGGCATTCTACGCGAACCAGTTCTTCGCTTTTGGTCTCGCGGAGAGCTTCCAGGAACACGCCTACTTCAACCTGCCCGCACGCGATCTGGCCGACATGGCCGGCGACTGGCTCGAACGCAACAGCGACCACCCCTGCTTCTGTTTCGTCCTCTTGAATGACCCGCACGAGCCGACCACCCCCCCGTGGGCCGAGTTGGCGCCGTTCCTGCCAGTGCCGACGCCGGACGATGTGCTCCTGGCCGAGTTGGCGCGCTGGGGAGGCGGACGTGTCCCGCACCTGGGTCGCGTGCCCGATCCGCAGGCGCAGGCGGTGCAGGCCGCCCGCGCGCTGAAGCTTGCCGTGTACGACGCGACCATCGCCCAGGTGGACAGGGCGCTGGGCTCGCTGCACGACCGCCTGCTCTCGAGCGGACTGGCCGAGCGGACGCTGATGACGGTCTTTTCCGATCATGGCGAGGAGTTCCTCGACCACGCCGCGTGGGCGGCGCGCTGGGACCACGACCCACGCGGGCTGCGCGGCATCGGACACGGGCAGAGCCACTTCCAGGAGCTGCTGCACGTACCCTGGCTGGCCTGGGGCGCGGGTGTGCCGGTCGGCGCGCGCGTCGAGGGTCCGGTCTCGCTGCTGGACCTGGCGCCGACGCTGCTCGAGTGGCTGGGCCAGCCGCCGCTGCCGCCGCCACCGTTGCCGCCGCAGGTGGGCGCTGCGCTGGCGGCCGCGCTGAGCGGACGATCGCAGGCTCCGGCGGCTGCGCGCGCGGCCGGCGGGAAACCCGGGTTGGCGACAGCAGAGCCGCTTCGCCTGGCCGAGGCCATCGCCTACGGTCCGGACCTGGTGGCCGTGCGACGCGGTCACTGGAAGCTGATCGCCACCCGCGACGGCCGGCCGTTGGCACTGTTCGACCTCGAGCGCGATCCGGGCGAGCTCGCGGACGCCTCGGCCGCGGCGCCGGAGATCCTGCGCGACCTGCTGGCGGTGGCCGCAGCCTGGCAACGGAGCGGGCTAGGCGCCGCCGGTGACGACGGCGGCGCCTGGGGGGACCTCGACGATACGGTGCGCGACCGACTGCGCGATCTGGGCTACACGCAGTAGGGGCTACACCCAGCAGACCGGCGCCGGCTCAGCCCGCGACATCGACGGCGAGCTCGGCCACCTTCGCGGCCAGCTTCGCGAAGGCCGCCTGCGCCGCGCTGCCCTTGACGCGCGCCGCCGGCAGCCCCGCGTCGCCACCGGTGCGAATCGCCGGATCCAGCGGGATCTCCCCGAGCAGCGGCAGCCCGTACTGCGACGCCACACGCCCGCCGCCGCCCTGGCCGAAGATGTCGTGCCGCTGCGAACAGGACGGGCACTCGAAGTAGCTCATGTTCTCCACCACGCCCAGCACCGGCACCTGCGTCTCGCGGAACATGCGGATGCCCCGGCGCACGTCGGCCAGCGCCACCTCCTGCGGCGTCGTCACCATCACCACGCCCGACAGCGGCACCTGCTGGATGAGCGTCAGCTGCGCGTCACCGGTGCCCGGCGGCATGTCGACGACCAGGAAGTCGAGGTCCCTCCACTGCACGTCCTTGAGGAACTGCTTGATGGCCGAGAACACGAGCGGCCCGCGCCAGATCACCGGCTGGTCGGGCGGCAGCAGCAGGCCCATGCTGATCACCTGCAGCCCCGACGCGTGGATGGGGAAGATCTTGCGGTCCTGCGTCACTTCGGGCTGTTCGTGCACACCGAGCATGGTGGGCACGCTGGGGCCGTAGACGTCGGCGTCCAGCAGGCCGACCTTGTGGCCGGCGTCCGCCAGCGCCAGGGCCAGGTTGACCGCCACCGACGACTTGCCGACACCGCCCTTGGCGCTGGCCACGGCGATGACCTTGCGCACGCCGGGCAGCTTCGCGCGGTCGGCGAACGGGTCGGGCGACTGCCCGTGCGGTCCGCGCGGCGCCTGCTTCGGTGCCGAGCGGTCGTCCACCGGCACTTCGACCGCCAGCACGCCCGGCAGCGCCGAGACGACCTTCGCCACGTCCTGCCGGACCTGGGCGATCGTCTCCTCCTTCTCGCTGGTGCGCACCACGGTCACGGTCACCTGGCCACCGGTCACGGCGATCTCGCCGATGAGGTTGATCGACACGACGTCCACGCGCGTGCCGGGCACCTTCACGTCGCGCAGGGCCTGCATCACGGTCTCGGGGGTCAGCGGGGTGCTCATGGTCGTCTCCAGATCCGGCGCAGGGCCGGCATCGGCAGGGGGCAGGCGGCAGGGGCAGGGCGCGAAGGACCGGCCGGGTGGCGTCCCGGCCGGCCCCGCGACGACGAAATCGCCCGACCGCGCTAGTCGGCGAAGGAGGCCAGTGCCTCTTCACACGTCGCGTACGTGTCGAAGACCAGCTTCAGCTGGGTCACGTTCAGGATGTTGTCGATGCGGTCACTCACGCTGCAGATCTTGAGCCGTCCGCCGTTCTTCTTCAGCGTATGGAACCCGGAGACGAGGATGCCCAGACCCGTGGAGTTCACCCAGGTCACCTTGCTCATGTCCAGCAGCACGTCGACGTGCCCATCGGCCACCAGGGCCTTGATCTCGCCCAGGAAGCGCTCATGATCCGGTCCGCCCATGATCTTGCCGGACAGCGCCAGCACCACCACGTCACCATGGGTGTTCTGCTTGATGTTCACTAGCCCCTCCTCGGGATACCGGTCCGTCGACTGCAGCACCACAGTATGATAAAGTGTCCCCCGGCGCATCTCCAAGCCGCAATCGCCGGTCCGGATCGGCCGCGCCCCGGTCCGGCCCTCGGGGTCTGCCGTGAGCTTCGTCCGCCCCTATGCCCTGGCCGGTTCGTGGTACCCCGGCGACGCCTCGCAACTGGCGGCGATGGTCGACGGCTTCCTCGCCGTGGCGCGGCAAGCGCGCGACGCCCCGCCGGCTCCGGCCGGACCGCCGTGGCTCGGACTGGCGCCCCACGCCGGCTACCTGTACAGCGGGCCCGTGGCCGGCCGCCTGTTCGCCTGCCTGCCCGACCGGCCACCGCGCCGGCTGGTGATCCTGGCCCCCAACCACCGCGCGCGCCTGGCCCGGCCGGCGCTCAGCGGCGCGGCAGCCTTCGCCACGCCGCTCGGTGAGGTGCCCGTCGATGCGGCCTCTGTTGCGCGCCTGGCGGCCAGCGGGGCGTTCGCCGTGGACGACCAATCCCACCGCCACGAGCACGCCATCGAGATCCAGTTGCCGTTCGTGCAGCGGCGATGGCCGGAGGCGTGCCTAGCCATCGTGCCGGTGCTGGTGCCGCGCCTGGATGAAGCGGGCCGCGTCGCCGCCGCCGCTGCACTGGCTGCCGAGCGCGACGAGGGCACGCTGGTGCTGGTGTCCACCGATCTGACGCACTACGGCGCCAGCTACGGCTTCGCGCCGTATGCCGGGCAGGCGCCGGACGACCTGGCCGGCGCCATCGAGAAGCTGGATGCGGGCGCGCTGCTGCGCGTGCTGGCAGGTGACGGCCCCGGCCTGCTCGACTACGGGCGCCGGACGGGCATCACGATGTGCGGGCTCGAAGCCGCCGCGCTGGCCCTGGAAGGTGGACCGCCACCCGGGCACGAGGCCGCACTCCTGGGCTACGCGCGCAGCGGCGACCGCGACGGCGACTATATATCGTCCGTGAGCTATGCGGCGGCGCTACTGACCGGCGGCGGACGAGGCGCCCCGCGGGAGGCCCCATGAACGACAGCGCCGGAACGGACGCGCTCACGCCGGCCGAACACGCGTGCCTGCGCGAGGTGGCGGCGCTCGCGGTCGGCGCTGCCGCGCGCGGCGAACCGGCCCCGGACCCGCTGGCCATCGCACGGCGCCACGGCCTGGCCGATTCACCGCGACTCCTCGAACGGCGGGGCGCCTTCGTCACGCTGCATGCCGGCCGGCACCTGCGGGGATGCATCGGCACGATCGAGGGTCGCGTGCCGCTGCTGCGCGCGGTGGCCGACAACGCGGCCGCCGCCGCGGTCGCCGATCCGAGGTTCGCCCCCGTCACCCCGGACGAATCATCAAATCTCACGTTCGAGGTCTCGGCCCTGACGCCGCTGCGGGACGTGGACGGTCCCGGGGCGATCGAGGTGGGGCGGCACGGCGTCCTGCTGGGCAAGTCGGGCCGACAGGCCGTGTTCCTGCCCCAGGTGGCGCCCGAGCAGGGCTGGGACCTGCCGACGATGCTGACCCATCTCTGCCGCAAGGCCGGCCTGCCTGCCGACGCCTGGCGGGACGGGGCCCGGCTGCGCGTCTTCGAGGCGGACGTTTTCTAGTTGTGGGGGGCCCGGCGGGCGGCTATTTTCAGCCTCCGCGTGTCCTGATGGCGGGGTAACCCCTTACCTTCGCTCGATTCTGTTTGCCTGAGGCGGCGCCGGAGCCGGCGCGCCCCGAGGAAGGCGGTTCCGATGGGCCTGCTCGACAAGGTCGGGAAGTTCCAGGTGGCCAGACAGCTGATGGCTGCTGACCTGTACAACTACTTCCGCGTGATCGAGTCCGCCCAGGAGAATACCGTCCGGTACAAGGGCAAAGAGATCATCATGCTCGGCTCCAACAACTACCTGGGGCTGACCAACCATCCCAAGGTCAAGGAGGCGGCGCGCGAGGCCATCGCCAAGTACGGCACCGGCTGCGCCGGCTCGCGCTTCCTCAACGGCACACTGGACATCCACATCGAGCTGGAAGAGAAGCTCGCGTCCCTTGTCGGCAAGCCGCGCGCGCTGGTCTTCTCGACCGGGTTCATGGTCAACCAGGGCGTGCTCAGTTCGCTGGTGCAGCGCAACGAGACCATCATCGTCGACCGCACCGACCACGCCTCCATCATCGACGGGGCCCGGCTGTCGTTCGCGGACGTGCGCAAGTACAAGCACAACGACATGGACAACCTCGAACTGGTTCTCCAGAACGAACGTGAGCGGGGCAAGCTGGTCATCGTCGACGGCGTCTTCTCGATGGAGGGCGACATCGCGCGCCTGCCGGAGATCGTCGACCTGGCGGAGAAATACGACGCCGTCGTGATGGTCGACGACGCCCACGGCATCGGCGTCCTGGGCGACCACGGGCGCGGCACGTGCAACCACTTCGGCCTGACCGACCGCGCGCACCTGATCATGGGCACCTTCTCGAAGTCCCTGGCCTCGGTGGGCGGCTTCATCGCCGCCGACGAGGACACGATCCACTTCATCCAGCACCAGGCGCGTTCGCTGATCTTCTCGGCCAGCATGCCGCCGGCGTCGGTCGCCTCGGTCTCGGCCGCGGTGGATGTCATGCTCGAGGAGACCTGGCGCCACAAGGCGCTGTGGCGCAACAACGACATCATGCGCGAGCGCCTGCAGGCCGCCGGCTTCGACACCGGCCCGAGCCAGACGCCGATCATCCCGGCCATCGTCGGCGAGGACATGACCGCGTTCGTCCTGTGCCGTCGCCTGATCGACGAAGGCGTCTTCGTGAACCCCGTCGTGTCGCCGGCCGTCGAGCCCGGCAACGCCCTGATCCGCCTGAGCCTGATGGCCACCCACACCGAGGACGAGATCCACCTGGCCATGGACAAGATGGAGAAGGTGGCCCGCGACCTGGGCATCATCCCGGCCCGCTGACCCCGGCGGCGGCGCGGCCAAGGAGGGCGGCATGGCCGTGAACATCGTTCCGGTCGGCGCGGACCGGAAGCTGCTGGAACGTTTCCTCAGGCTGCCGTTCGCCGTCTACGGCGACGATCCGCATGTCGTCTTTCCCCTGCTGGGTGAGCAGAGGAAGTTCTTCGACCGCGGGCACAACCCGTTCTTCGAGCACGCCGAGACGGAGCTGTGGCTGGCACAGCGCGACGGGCGTGACGTCGGGCGCGTCTCGGCCTGCATCGACGCCACCAGCAACGCGCACCACCGCGAGCAGGTCGGCTTCTACGGCTTCTACGAGGCCTTCGACGACGCCGAGGTGGCCGCGGCCCTGCTGGGCGCCGCGGCGGATTGGATCCGCGGCCGCGGCATGGACACGATGCGCGGCCCGGGCTGTTTCACCTCGAACCACGACTGGTACGGGCTGCAGGTGGCTGGCCGCTTCGACCGGCCCATGATCGGGATGCCCTACAATCGCCCGTACTACGACCGCCACTTCACGGATTTCGGCCTGGCCGGGGCCATGGATCTCTACGCCTGGTGGATGGAGACGGGCGGGCAGCTGCCGGGGAAGATGCAGGAGATGATCGACCGCCTGCTGGCGCGGCCGGGCCTGGTGATCCGCCCCTTCGACATGAAGAACTTCCTGGCCGAAGCCTCGCTCGTGCGCGAGCTGTACAACGCCTGCTGGAGCGACAACTGGGGCTTCATCCCGCTGAGCGATGCGGAATTCGCCTACATGGCCAAGGACATGAAGTCGCTGGTCGATGCCGACTTCCTGCTGGTGGCGGAGATGGACGGCAAGCCGGTAGGGTTCTCGCTGACCATCCCCGACTTCAACCAGGCCACACAGCCGCTGCGCGGGCGCCTGCTGCCTTTCGGCTGGCTGAAGTTCCTGCTCGGCAAGCGGAAGATCGATGCCGCGCGCTGCATCCTGATGGGAGTGCTGCCGGAGTACCGCAAGCTCGGTATCGACGTTGGCATGGTCTACAGGACGATGCAGGCGGCTTTTGCCAAGGGCATCACGCGCGGGGAGTGCTCGTGGATCCTGGCGGAGAACCGCGCGATGAACCGCATCCTCGAGGGCTACGGCGCCGACTGCTACAAGACCTACCGCGTCTACGAGAAGAAGCTGGCATGACCGCAAGCGCCGGCGCCGGCAGGCTGGTCGTCCTGACCGGCGCCAGCGGCTTCCTCGGCAGCCACCTGGCCGAAGCTCTCCTGGACGAGGGCTGGCGCGTGCGCGCCGCCTGCCGCGAAGGCAGCGATCGCCTCTGGCTGGCCGGCCGGCCGCTCGAGTGGCGCGTGAGCGACCTGCTCAGGCCCGACGACTGCCGGGAACTGGTCCGTGGCGCGCACACGGTCGTCCATTGCGCCGGGGTCGTCGCCGCCCTCGACGAGGCCGCCTACCGGCGCGGCAACGTCGACACCACCTCGGCCCTGCTCAAGGCCGCCGCGTTCACGCTGCCGGGCGACGGCGCCTTCGTCCTGGTGTCGAGCCTGGCCGCCCACGGGCCGGCCCCGCTGGCGAAGCCCGCCGTCGAGGGCGATCCCTGCCGGCCCATCACCGCCTACGGGCGCAGCAAGCTGGCCGCCGAACAGCTCGTCATCGGCCAGGCCTGGCCCTTCCGCACGGCGGCCGTGCGCCCGCCCGCCCTGTGCGGACCGCGCGATCGCGGCTTCCTCCCGCTGCTGCACTACGCCTACCGGGGCTGGACGGCGCGCCTGGGCCACCGCCTATCCGGGATCTCGCTCGTCGATGGGCGCGATGCCGCCGCCGCCGTCGCCGCCGTGGCCCGCACGCCATCGGCTCATGGTGCCTACTTCGTCGACGACGGCCGCCGCGGCTACGACTGGGACGCCCTGCGCGCCGCACTGGCGAGCGCCGTCGAGCGCCCCGTACGCATGGTGACCGTGCCGCTGGGGGCGCTGCGGCTGGCCGGTCGCCTGACCGGCGGCTGGAAGCCGGGCCGGCCCTCCGTGCTGGGCCCCGACCGCCTGGCCGACCTGGATGCCGACGGCTGGGTCTGCGACGGGCGCCGGCTGGAAGCGGCCACCGGGTTCCGCGCCGCGCGCGACGCCGCGGCCAGCTTTGCCGACGCGCTGCTGTTCTATCGCAAGGCAGGCTGGCTGTGACCTTGCGCCGCCATCTGATCCGACTTTCACTGCGCCGCATGAATTACGACCGCCTAACGGTCGTCTACCTGCTGCTGAGCGCCTTCTACCCCGTGCTCAAGCCCTCGGTATTCCCCGAGCCATGGGCCAACGCCACGCTGCACGCCGGTCTGGCGCTCTTCGTCTGGTTCGTCCCGCCGCTGCTGCGCGGCACGCGACACTTCGCGCTGCGCCTGGCCGGCGAGATCTACCTGCCGCTGATCTTCCCGCTGTTCTACGCCGAGATGGAATACCTCGGCGTCATCTATTTCCCGTTCGAGAACAGCCTGGACCCGGCGCTGATCCGCCTCGAGCAGTGGATCTTCGGCTGCCAACCGAGCCTCGAGTGGTCGCGCGCCTGGCCCTGGCCGTGGTTCCACGAACTGATGGAGTTCGCCTACTTCACGTACTACTTCCTGGCTGCGGCCTACGTCTGGCTGCTGATGCGAGCCTCGGATCTCGAGCCGGAACGGCGCTGGGATGCGCTGCGGGACTTCGTGCGCGACCTCAGTGTGACGATGCTCATCTGCTACACCTTCTACACGCTGTTCCCCGCCTGGGGCCCCAAGTACTTCCGCCTCGGCCCCATCGAGGTCGGCGGCGGGCCGTTCACCACGATCATGCGGCACATCCACGAGAACGGCGCCATCCTGGGTGCCGCCTTCCCGTCCAGCCATGTCGCCGCGTCGCTGGTCCCCTGGTGGCACACCTGGCATCGCTTTCCACAACACCGCTGGTGGATGACGGCACTCTTCGTGCTGCTGTGCATGTCCACCGTCTACAACCGCTACCACTACGTGGTGGACGTGTTCGCGGGCCTGCTGCTGGGCGCTCTGGTGATCTACGGCGGCGCCCGCCTCGGCGACACGGCGCGCGATCGGCTGCGCCGCCTGCGCCGCTGACGACCCGGCCGGAACGCTACGGCCCCCGTCGCGCGCCGCGGCAGGGGCCGTTGTGTCGTGTCCTGATCGCCGGCCCACGGCCGGCCCCGGGCTCAGCCTCAGGCAAAGCCGCCCCGGCCGCAGCCACCGCTGGCGCAACCGCCACCGCCGCCGTCGCCACTGGTGGCGAATGTCGACAGCCCGCGGGCTACCTCGGTGGCGCCGCAGGCGGGGCACTCCAGGTCGCCGGCATCCAGTTCGGCCAGGCTCAGGAGTTCCTCGAAGACCTTCCCGCACTTCGTGCAGGTGAACTCGAACAACGGCATCTCTGCTCCTTGCGGCGGCCGTGGCCGCCCTAGACCTGGCCTGCGCCCGTTGGCGGCTCTTCCTGTCCGCGGTCGGCTACCTTCTTCTTCGCCGGAGCCCGATCCCCGATCGAGCACGTTCCCTCGGGCGCTCAGCCCGGACGGATGCCGAAACGCGGCAGCACGAACTGCGCCACCACGAACCAGACGACCAGGAAGATGATCAGGCCTTCCACGCGGACTCCCTTCAGGGGCGCCATCGACCCTAGTTGCATATTTTCCTAGATGATAATATGGATGCCCCCGTCCGTCAAGGTCGACGGCCCGAGCCAATCCCGCACACCACCGCCGATCGCTTGGCGCCGTCTGACGGGCGCCAAATCTAGAACGTCCCCTTGACCCAGCCCCCATCCGCGACCACGCACTGCCCGGTGATGTAGCCGGCCGGCACCGACATCAGGAAAGCCACCAGGGCGGCCAACTCATCAGCCTCGCCCAGTCGCCCGAGCGGGATGTCGCGCGTCCAGCCGGCGAGGACTTCATCGCGTGTGGCGCCGGTCTGCTCCTGCTTGCGGACGATGAGGCGTTCGACAGCGCTGGTCAGGTGGAAGCCGGGCGCCACAGCGTTGACCGTCACGCCGGCGGGAGCAGCCTCGAGCGCCAGCGTGCGCACCAGCGCCTGCACCGCCGGACGCAGCACGCTCGAGAGCATGAGATTCTCCACCGGTTGGTAGACGCTGACCGAGGTGACGGCAACGACCCGGCCCCAGCGCCGTTCCAGCATGCCCGGCAGGACCAAATGGCAGGTGCGCAGCGCGCTCTCGAAGGTCAGGCGGTAGGCCGCTTCCCAATCCGCCAGGCCAAGGTCGGCGAACCCCCCGGCCGGCGGACCGCCGCCGTTGACCAGGAGCAGGTCGATCGGACCCAATTCCGCCTCGACCCGCGCGACCGCCGCCCGCAGGCCCGGGTCATCGGCGACATCTGCCGCCACGGGCAGCACGCGCGCGCCGGAGCCAGCCGGCGCGGCGGCAGACACCGCGGCCGCCGCCGTGGCCAGCGCCTCCGTTCCGCGCGCCACCAGGGCCACGTGGGCCCCTGCGGCGGCCAGCCGCAGCGCCGTCGCGAGCCCGAACCCGCGCGATCCGCCAGTCACCAGGGCCGTCCTGCCCGCCAGTCCCAGGTCCATTGCCGCCACCTTTCCCTTGCGGGCCGGGGTCCGGGGTCAGCATAGGGCACCGTGGCAGCTCCGCCTACCCCGTAAGCAAGTACGTGGCATCGGAAGGCCGCTTGCACCCTTGCGCGGCACGGCGGTTGCAGTCCGTCGGCGACGCCGCCATGTGGGCGACCCCGGCGGGAATCTCGGGGAACAACAGGGACGATCCCGGCAGCATGCGACCCCGCGGGAGCACCGGCCGGCGTGCGAAGGCGGAACCGTCGATGCGCAGGTCAAGGCAATCCGCACTGGCTCGCTACCGGGAACGCCGCGGACAAGCGCCCGCCGCACCGGTCCGCGCCGGCTTCCGGCATCGGCGCTGGGTCCGCCTGGGACTGCTGGCAGCCCTGCTGGCGGTGGTCTGGTTCACGGTCGGCAGGCCGCGCGAGACCGTGCCGGTCAAACTCACCTACGAACTGGACCTGTCCGACGCGGCGACGGGCCTGCTGGTGATCACGCTGATCTGCGACGGCGAGCTACCTCCACATCTTGATCTGGCCCTGCCGCCAGGCGTGTTCGGTGACCCGCGAGGCAGCGTGCATGCACGCGATCCCGTGGCCCACGAATTGGGTAGGGACGGTCGTCAGGTGCGACCTCTGCGCGTCGAGGTCTCGTCCGCTGGCTGGCGCCTGGAAACCCGCGGCAGCCGCCGTGCCGGCGTGGTCTACAGCCTGGACCTCCGCGCCACGCCAGGCAGCGAGCAGGACATCCGGCGCCACATCTCCACGCCGGTTGCAGGAGGCGTGCGGGCTGCCGGGTTCGAGATCTTCCTTGAGCCTCTGGGCATCCCAGTCACCGATGTGACCGTCCAGGTGCACAATCCGTCCGGAATGCCGCTGCTGGTCCCCTGGCCCGCGCTGGTGCGCGACGGAGGACCGCGCGCGGCGACGAGCGCCGTCGCCGATCCGGGCCAGGCCAACCTCGGCTTCGGGCAGGGCTTCCGCCCGGCGGCCGGATTGCCGGCGCCCGCGGCCGGCGAGACCCCCGCGGCCATGGCTCCGGTGCCCACCAATCTCGTCTACCGGCCCCGCGACCTGGCCGACCTGAACAACGCGCTGCTGGTCTGCGGCGACATCCGCACGCAGGCGGCGCAGGCCGGCGAATGCGTGGTGCAATTGGCAACAGATCGCGATTGGCTCTTCGCCGACGAGGCCGCGTTGGACCTCGTTCGCCGCATTGCCCGCACGGAGATGGCCTTCTTCGGTTCGGCCCCCAGCGACCAGATCACCGTGCTGCTGTCGGCCAACGACGTCACCGGCGAGGAGCGCTTCGACGTCTACGGCGTGCATACGGGCAGTTCGGTGCTGGTCATGCTTGACCGCGACACCACCTGGGGCATGCTCGAGGAGCAGGCCGCCAGCGTGATCGCGCACGAGATGTTCCACGGCTGGCTCGGCGAAGCCGTCCGCCAGACAGAACCATCGATGCTCTGGTTCACCGAGGGGGCGACCACCTGGTACGCGGCCCGTATGTTGACCGCGGCGGGCATCTGGCGCCCGGATCATGCCCGCGGCGTATTGGGGGCACGACTGGACCGCGACTACGCCAACAACGGCCTGCTCGGGCGCCTGTCGGTGTCCGCTGCCGCCGCCGAGGTCATGGCCACCGCCGAGCAGGTGCGCTACGGTTATGCGGGCGGCGTGACCGCCTGCGTGGCGCTGGACGAGATGCTCGCCGGCGCCAGCGGCCGCGCGCGTCCCCTGGACGAGGTCGTCCGCCGGCTGTACCGGGACTACCGGGGCCAGTCCCTGACGCGCGAGCGCCTGGAGGCTGCCGTCGAGGCGGTCACCGGCGTACGCTGCGGACCGTGGCTGGACACCTACGTCTACGGCAAAACCACCTTGCCGCCGGTCGCGGGCCTGCTATAGTTTCCTGGCGGACGGCGAAGCGACAGGATGCCCGGGCCGGCGTCCTGTCGCTTCGTTTCCGCCGCCGGGTCCGGCGCCGCCGGATCCCCTCCGCCCCGCCCGCGACCCGGGAGATCCTGACGTGCAGACGCCGAGCGGCAAGACCTTCGTGCGGACGCTGGTGACCAGCGCCCTTCCCTACGCGAACGGCGACATCCACCTGGGCCACCTGGCCGGCGCCTATCTGCCGGCGGACATCTTCGTCCGCTACCTGCGACTGCGCGGCGAGCCAGTGCTCTTCATCTGCGGCACCGACGAGTACGGCGTGCCGATCACGCTGGCGGCCGAGAAGCTGGGCATCACGCCCAAGGAACTGGTCGACCGGAACTATGCCTCAATCAGCTCCTCTTTCGCCGCCTTCGGGATCTCGTTCGACAATTTCAGCCAGACCAGCCGCCCCGTGCACACCGAGACCAGCCAGGAGTTCTTCCTGGACCTGCATCGCCGGGATCTGCTCGTGCAGAAGACGACGAAGCAGTTCTTCAGCCCTTCCCAGCAGCGCTTCCTGGCCGACCGCTACATCGAGGGTACGTGCCCCAAGTGCGGCTCGACGGGCGCACGCGGAGACCAGTGCGAAGCCTGCGGCACGAGCCTGGACCCGACCGAGCTGATCGAACCGCGCAATGTGCTCGACAGCTCGCCGCTGGAACTGCGCGACACCACGCACTGGTTCCTGCCGCTTGGACGCTGGCAGGAACGTCTGGAGACCTGGTTGGCCGGCCACCCCGAGTGGAAGGACAACGTCCGGCAATACTGCCGCGGCTGGTTCGCCGATGGGCTGGACGACCGCGCCGTGACGCGGGACCTGGGCTGGGGCGTGCCGGTGCCGCTGGCGGACCACGAGGGCAAGGTCTTCTACGTGTGGTTCGAGGCGCCCATCGGCTACATCTCGGCGACGCGCGAGTGGGCCGCGGCGCAAGGCGACGCCGAATGTTGGCGGACCTGGTGGCAGGATCCGTCCACGCGCCTGGTGCATTTCATCGGCAAGGACAACATCTTCTTCCACGCGCTGATGTTCCCGGCCATGCTCATGGTGAACAGTCAGGACTGGGTGCTGCCGGACGACGTGCCGGCCAACGAGTTCCTCAACCTGGAGGGGCGCAAGCTGTCGACCAGCCGCGGCTTCGCCGTCTGGCTGCCAGAATACCTGGAGACGTTCACGCCCGACCCGCTCCGCTACACGCTGGCGCGCAACCTGCCCGAGACACGCGACATGAACTTCACCTGGGAGGGCTTCCAGGCGCGCAACAACAACGAACTGGGCAACAACTTCGGGAACCTGATCAACCGCGTGCTGACGTTCATCCACAAGTACTTCGACGGCCGCGTGCCGCAGTGGTCGGAAGCGGCATTGACCGACCTCGACCGTCAGGCATTGCAGGACGTCGAGTCCGACCTGGCGAACTGGGCCGCCGCGCTGGAGCGCTTCTCGGTGAAGGACGCGCTGGAGGCCGCCTTCCACGCCGGCCAGGTCGGCAACCGCTATTTCGACGAGTCGGCCCCGTTCCGCTCGCGCAAGGACGACCTGGTCCGCTGCGAGCAGAGCCTGGGCGTGGCGGTGCAGATCATCCGCCACCTCGCGGTGATGCTGGCCCCCGTCGTGCCGTTCGCGATGGAGAAGGTCTGGGCGTGGCTGGGGCTGGAGACGCCGCTGTGGCGGGGCGGCTGGGCGGAAGCCTCGCGACCGGTTCCGGCAGGCCGACAGCTGGGCCGGCCGGAAATCCTGTTCCCCCGCCTCGAGGACGAAGTGATCGCCCGCGAAGTCGAGCGCCTGCGGAAGCTGATCGGGGACTAGTGCCCCGGTTGCCGGCAACCACCCGGACCCCCAAGGAGTACCGACGATGATCCGCCGCTACGCACCGGGCCTGCTCGGCCTGGTCTTCTGCTGCGCCTTCAGCGAGGCGGGAGCCGCCGACGCCGCTCGCGCGAACCCCCTGCTGGAACCGAGCCCTCTGCCATTGGGCGCGCCGGCCTTCGACCGCATCACCACCGCCGACTTCGCCCCCGCCTTCGCGGCTGCGATGCGCGCCCACCTGGACGAGCTCGAGGCCATCGCCACCGACCCGACGGCGCCGACCTTCGAAAACACGCTGGTCGCCCTCGAGCGCGCCGGCTGGCCGCTGCGCGGCATCAATCTCGTGTTCGGGGCGCTGACCTCGGCCGACACGAACCCGGAGTTGCAGGCCGTGCAGCAGGTGATCGCGCCACGGCTGGCCGCCCATCGCGATGCGCTCCTTCTGGACGGCCGCCTGTTCGCCCGCGTTGAGGCCGTGCACGAGCGCTGGGCCGCGCTCGACCTGGACCCCGAGTCGGCGCACCTGCTCGAGTACTGGCACCGCGCCTTCGTACGTGCCGGCGCACGGCTGCCGGACGCCGACAAGGAGCGCCTGCGGAAACTGAACGAGCAGGAGGCGGACCTCAGCACACGGTTTGCGATCCGCCTGCTCGAGGCCACGAAGCAGGGCGCACTGGTGGTCGACGATGCGGCGGCACTGGCCGGCCTTTCCCCATCGGAAACGGAGGCGGCCGCCGCGGCCGCTACCGCCCGTGGCCTGGAAGGTCGCTGGTTGCTGTCGCTGCAGAACACGACGCAGCAGCCGCGTCTGGCCTCGCTGACGAACCGCACCACGCGCGAGACGCTGTTCATGGCTGCCTGGAACCGCGCCTGCCGCGGCGACACCAACGACACGCGCGCGTTGGTGACCGACCTGGCCGGACTGCGCGCGCGCAAGGCAGGGCTGCTGGGCTACCCCAGCTACGCGGCCTGGGTCCTGGAGGACCAGATGGCGCGCACGCCCGAGGCCGTCGATGCGTTCCTGGCGAAGCTCGGTGCGCCGGCCGTCGCCAATGCCCGGGCCGAAGCGGGCGCCATCCAGCAGCTCATCGACACGCAGGGCGGCGGCTTCGCCCTGGCGCCGTGGGACTGGGACTTCCATGCGGAGCAAGTTCGCCGCGCGAAGTACGAGTTGGACGGCGCTGCGCTGGAGCCCTATTTCGAGCTGGGACGCGTGCTGCATGACGGCGTCTTCTTCGCGGCCGCACGGCTCTACGGCCTGGAGTTCCGCGAGCGCCACGACCTGCCCGTCTACCACCCGGACATGCGCGTCTACGACGTGATCGACCATGACGGATCGCAGCTGGCGCTCTTCTACACGGACCTTTTCGCGCGGGAGAACAAGAACGGCGGCGCCTGGATGGACAACTTCGTGGTGCAGTCAGGCCTGTTCGGCACAAAGCCCGTCATCTACAACGTCTGCAACTTCCGCAAGCCCGCCGCGGGCCAGCCAGCGCTGCTCAGCCTCGACGAGGTCACGACGCTTTTCCACGAGTTCGGGCACGCGCTGCACGGCATGTTCGCCAGCCAGCGTTACCCGAGCCTGTCGGGCACCTATGTCGCCCGCGATTTCGTCGAGCTGCCATCGCAGATCAACGAACACTGGGCCCTGCACCCGGAAGTATTCGGGAACTTCGCCCGGCACCATGCCACCGGCGAACCGATGCCGGCGAACCTGGCCGAACGGATCCGCACCTCGACCACCTTCAACCAGGGCTATGCACTGACCGAGCTTCTGGCTGCCGCGAGACTGGATCTGGCTTGGCACGGCCTGCCGGCCACGGCCGCTCCGCCGGCAGTCGACGCCTTCGAGGCGGCGTCGCTCTCCCGCGCCGGCCTGGACCTGCCCGAGGTACCGACGCGCTACCGTTCGAGCTACTTCCGGCACATCTTCGGCGGCGAGTACGCGGCGGGCTACTATGCCTATCTGTGGGCCGAGATGCTGGACAACGACGCCTACGCCTGGTTCACCGAGAACGGCGGCCTGACGCGCGCCGGCGGCGATCGCTTCCGCGCGCTGATCCTCTCGCGCGGCAACACCGCCGACTACGGGCAGATGTTCCGGGAATTCCGCGGGCGTGACCCCGTGATCGAGCCGATGCTGGCGCACCGGGGGATCGGAGTGCGCTGAACCGGGAGCGACGCGCGAAGGGGCGGCGCCGCCGCCCCTTTACGTTCCCCGAACTGCGGACAGCGCCGCAGCGGCGGCCGCCGGGTCGAACGCCGCACACAGCGCGGCTTCCCTCATGCCGGCTTCCTGCGCCTCCGTCAGCCCCAGCACAGCACGCGCCTGGGCGTACTCGCCGCGAAGGTCCAGCCCGAAGAGCGTGCGGTCATCCGTGTTCAGGCAGCAGGGGACGCCGGCGGCCAGGAAGGCCGGCAGCGGGTGAACGGCCAACGACGGCACCGCGCCCGTGGCGACGTTGCTGCGCGGGCACAGTTCGACGAAGATGCCGCGCGCGGCCAGGTCGCGCAGGAGGGACGGGTCGGCGGCCGCGGCCAGGCCGTGCCCCAGGCGCATCGCGCCGCACGTGTCGACTGCTTGGCGGACCGAGTCGCGCGCGGCCTCGCCCATCGCCGTGACTTCGCCGGCGTGGAGGCTGACGCCCAGGCCCGCCTGGCGCACCGCGGCGAACAGCGCCGCGAACCCCGACGCCGGGCCGCTCGTCTCGTCGCCGCCCAGGCCGAAGCCCACCACGCCCTGCGCGCGCCCGGCCCGCGCGGCGCACTCCCAGGCGAGCCAGGCAGCCTCGAGGCCGAAGTGCCGCACCGCGTCCGGCAGCCAGCGCAGCGCGACCCCGCGTGTCGCCAGGGCCTCGTGCGAAGCCTCTCCCAGTGCGGCCTGCACCGGAACCGGGTCCAGCCCGCGGGCCAGCAGCACGCCGTAGGAGACCGATATCTCGGCGTAGGTCACGCCGTCGGCCTGCAACTGGTCCGCCAGGTCGAGCGCCAATTCATGAAAGTCGCGCGGGGTGCGCATGACCGAGGTCACGCGCTTGTAGAGCTCCAGGAAGCCGTGGAAGCCCGTGAACGAGAATGACCGCCCGGTCGCATCGAGACAGGCGCCCGGCAGGTCGGGGCGACCGTGGCGCTCGGCCAGCGCCCGCAGGCGGGCCGGTGTGACCGAGCCCTCGAGGTGCGTGTGCAGTTCGATCCGCGCGAGCGAGGGGGCACGGCCGCCCGTCAGGGGTAGGCGGGCGGCCGTCCCCTCGCTCATCGCACCAGGGTCAGGCGGCGACTGCGCAGTCCCTCGCGCGAATGTGCCGTCAGCAGGTAGACGCCGTCGGCGACCAGCCGTCCCGACGTGTCGCGGCCATCCCAGACCGCCGGCACCCAGGTGCCAGAACCGACTCCGTCGTGCAGGTGCCGTACCAGACGGCCGCGCACGTCGAAGACCGACACCTGCACGGGATCGCCGTTCCGCGCGCGGAAACTGAACGCGACGCGCGCGGAGAACGGATTGGCCATGGCACCGAACGCCAGCCCGAAGGTCGGCGCCGTTCCTGTCGGCCCCTCCCGTTCACCCAAGGCCGACGTGCGCCCGTCGGACGTCAAGGCCGCGACCTCGTAGGCGATCGCACCGCCCTGCGGGGGCAACGCCGGACCAGGATCGGTGAACCGGTAGGATCCGTCGCTGACGCCCAGTTCGCCCACCGCAGGCGTCCCGACCACAGCCGGCGCCGACCAGAGCAGATCTCGCGCCAGGCGTTGCCCCTGGGCGTCGTAGACCAGGCGTGTCAGATCGATGCGCGCGAAGTCGCCGTTCGATGCGGTCAGCGCGAACGAGAGGGCGACCTGGCCAACCTCGTCGTCGGCCAGCCAGCGGGCCTGCCACGTGCGCAATTCCGCGCCCACCGGCGCGCTGCCGCTGTGACGCAGGTGCACGAAGCCACCGGTGGCGTTGCTCGGGTAGCTGTTGCCGGCGGGTCCCGCCACCGCGATGTCCATCTGGCCGTCGCCGTCGACATCGCCCAGCGAGGATACCGCCTGACCGTAGAGGTCACCGGGGCCCGTGCCCGCCATCACCGGCAGATTGGGCAGCGCGTCGATCGCTGCGGCCGTGCCGACATCGGCCTGGCCTCCACGGTATACGTAGGCCCGTCCGGCGTCCGCCCCCCCGGTGTTGGAACCCGGTGCGCCGATCAGCAGGTCCTCGGCGCTGGTGCCGGCCCAGTCGCGCGCCCGCGCCAGCGACCAGCCCAGGTTGTCGCCCGCGTTCTCGCCATCGACCGAGCGGTCGCCACTGGTGGCGGGACTGGCGCCGCCGAAGATGATCTCGACCCGCCCGGCGTCGGTCGCCTGCTCGTCGCAGAAGGGGGCACCGATCGCCAGGTCGTCCCAGCTGTCGCCGTCCCAGCGCCCGGCGTTGCGCACGCAGTAGCCGTACTGCGCCGACGCCCTGGAACTCGAGCCGATGCCCGCCACGAGATCGGCCATCGCATCCGGGTTCACGTTGCCGAGGCCTCCCCGGTACACGTACACCGCGCCGGCAGCCATCCCGCCGTGCGTGTTGTTGAGCGGCGCCCCGACAGCCACGCAGTCCTCGTTACCGGTCAGGAAATTGCCCGCATCGCAGACGGACCAGCCGAAGTTGTCGCCGGCGATCTCGCCGGTCAGCTTCGTGGCCGCCGCCAGGCTGGCGCTCGGCCCGCTGCTCGCGCCGTACACGATGTAGGCGGCACCGGCGTCCAGCCCCGCGCTGTCGTTCCGCGGCGCGCCGACGATGAAATCGTCACGACCGTCGCCATCCATGTCGCCGGCGGCGGAGATCGACCAGCCAAAACGATCCCCCGCATTCTCGCCATTGATGATCACCGCAGCCCGCGTCGCCGCGGTCCCGCCGACGAGGTTCTCGCCGTAGAAGACGTAGACGCGGCCGGCGTCCAGCCCCGTGTTGTCGGCGAGCGGCGCCCCGACGGCGAAGTCATCGGCGCCGTCGTCGTTGACGTCGCCGATGCGGGCGAGCGCCCACCCGAAATATTCGTTGGACGCACCCGTCCAGGCCAAGTGCGGCGTGACCGGCATCCCCGTGCCGCCATACCACAGGAACACCTCGCCATCGTCCGTCAGGGCCCCCGGCGCGCCGACCAGGAACTCGGACCGCCCATCACTGTTGACGTCATCAAGTTCACTCACGGCAGCGCCGAACAGATCCCCGGCCGACCCTGTCGCGTCCGAGACCCAGCTGTCGGCCATGGCCGCGGCTGCCGGCAGGCTGGCCGCCAGCAGAAGAAGCACGCGCCGCGTCGCGGCACGATGATTGCCAGTAGACGGTCGCATCAAGACCGAACCTCCCGATTTCGCGGCGGAATGCCCGCCCGAATCGCCCAAACCACGCAACGGAGGGCGTTTTGCGGGTACCGCACGAGATCGACACCATCATAACACGGGCGACAGGCCCGGGGACAGGGTATATCCCGGGTAACGGCACTCCGCGCTTGGGCAGAAAGCTCTTGCCCGGAACCGGGTTCGGATTGCAGATTTGCCCGATAGGATTCCGGCCGGAAACGGCCGCCACCGTGGAGGACGGATCCTGACAAGCCGATTTCAAAAACCTCGCGCCGCTCGCCTGCCGCGACTGCCGCGGACGCCCCGGCGACGCCTGCGGCCGTTCCTGGCCACGACCATCGTCGGTGGCGCCGCCGCCACGATCTGGGCCCTGAGCGGCCAGGCCCCGCACGGCGATCTGGCCACGGCGGGCTACGACCTGACGCGCGCCGTCGAATCGACGCTCGATGTGGCCCCCCTCCTGCCGGCATTGACCCTGCCGGCGAGCGCCGCCGCGGTGGCCGATCTGGCCGGCTCCATCGTGCGGCACGACGCTCCGGTGGCTGCGGCCGCCGCCAAGGCGGACACTGCCGACGGCGAGGAGGATCTGCTCCGTATCGCACGGGGCCAGAGCATCTACGATGCGCTGGCCGCACGTGGCGCGAGTCACGACGACATCCTCGAATTGGTCAAGGCCTGCAAGCCGTTCCGCAACCTGCGAACGGTGAAGGCGGGTGAGGTCTTCCGCGTCGCGATCGAGCCCGGAGGGCGACTCCATTCACTGGGCTTCGACCTGGACGAGGAAAGCTACGTCACCTGGGTGCGCGACGGCGACACCTACACGCGCGAGGACGGCACCTATCCCGTGGAGCGGCGCTACCGCGGCGTGCACGTCACTGTCGAAGGCTCGCTCATCGGTAGCCTCGATCGTGTGGGAGCGCCCACGGCGCTGGCGCCGAAGCTGGCGGACATACTCGGCTGGGACATCGACTTCCGCCGGGATCTCCACGAAGGGGATTCGTTCCGCATCCTGTACGAGGAAGTGTGGCGGGAGGACCGGATGGTGCGCACCGGTGCGGTCCAGGCCGTGGAGTTGACCAGCCGCGGCAAGGCACGCCGGGCGTTCCTGTACGATGACGGCCAGGGCGATCCGGGCTACTTCGACGCGACGGGCGGCAGCCGGCAGAAGTCGCTGTTGCGCGCGCCGCTCCAGTACTCGCGCATCAGCAGCGAGTTCTCCTACCGGCGGTTCCATCCGGTGCTGGGCAAGATGATGCCGCACCTGGGCATCGACTACGCGGCGCCTCTGGGCACACCGGTCAAAGCGGCCGGCGACGGCGTCGTGCTGGCTGCCGCGTCCAAGGGCGGCAATGGCCGGTACGTGCACATTCGCCACAACAACAAGAGCCTCGAGACCTATTACCTGCACCTGTCGAAGTTCGGCAAAGGCATCAAGTCCGGCGCCCGCGTGCAGCAGGGACAGGTCATCGGCTACGTCGGTGCCACGGGTTACGCCACGGGGCCGCATCTGGACTACCGCATCAAGATCGACGGGAAGTTCGTCAACCCGCGCACGATCAAGGCTCCGGCGGCCGAATCCCTCAGCGGCACGCGCCAGGCGCGGTTCCGCGAGCATGCGGCGCAACTGGCTGCGACGCTGGCGGTGCTGCCCCCGGCGGCGGCAACGCCCGTGCCCACACTCTACGCGGGCACGCCGCCGGCTTGGCTCGGCGCGTCGGTGGCGGCGGCAGATCTGCCGACGGCGGTGAAGCTGACGAACTGACCCGGGGCGATTCGGTGGACGGCATCAACGCCGCGGGGCCACCAGCTCCGCGGCGTTGCGCATGGTGACAGGCAGGTCGTCGGGGATGCCCAGCAGCTGGCCCGTCCGCGGATCCCAGACTGCGGCCCGCGCGGCAGCCGTGGGCTCGCGCAGCCATCCGATCTGGCGCTCGTAGCGGCTGGCGCCGGCGCCGGTGCCGAATGTCACGGTCAGTATCGCGAGACCGTCCTCACGAAGCGGCGACGGCTCCGGATGCGGCGGCAGGACTTCGGTGATCTGCTGCCGTTCGAGATTGACCACCAGATCGCGGACAAGTCCGTGGCGGTCGGCGTCGCTTCCGGGCCATCCCTCGGCGGTCGGCAGCTCGGCGAGCCAGGCGCGGCGGCCATCGTTGGCGTCCGGTTGCCCGAGCCGGGCCCCGCGAAGCAGCGGCCGCCCCTCCCACACCACCTCGACGAGATCCGCGGCAAGCGCCGGCACCGGCAGGGCGCCCAGTTCGAGCAACGCGCCCGTCGGCTTCTGGAGGGTCTCCACCGCCTCGCGGCCGACGACCAGCACATGGCCGCGGCGCGCAGCGGGCGCACGGGTCGCGTCGAGCGGTGGGCCGAAGTCGACGGTCGCCGTGGTGTCGAGTCCTCCGGAGGTGCCCATCAGATGAGGCCGCAATCCCGCGCCTGAAATGGTCACCCGGCGCCAGGGCGGTGTCAGTTGCCAGCGCTCGGCCAGTTCGGCCGCCTGCGCGGGGGGCGCCAGCTCCCGGATGGCGGTCTGCCCCACGTCGTGCACCAGGCGGCGGACGGCGACGGTCGAAGCCAGCAGCCAGGCGCCGTCGGCGTCCAGACGCCGGCGATCGCCATACAGCGCCTGGTAGCGTGCGGAGAGCGGCCCCAGCGGCGAGATGTCGGCCGGCGCCGCCAGCCACCATGCTCCGTCGCGGCGCACGAGCCTATGCACGGCGCCATCGCCCGCGATGGAGACCCGCTGGACGGCCAGCGGGTCGACGCCCGGCAGGATGGCCCGGGCACGCACGGCGTCCGGCAGCGCAGCCAGGCGGTCACGCAACGACATCGGCACCGTGAAACAGAAGCGCCGCCCGGCGCCGGTGGCGTAGCGCGTCCCGGTCACGGGATTGACTACCCCCAGCGCGAAGTCGACCGTGGTGCCATCGGCACGGCGCACGACCACCTGCAGACCGTCGGGACCGTTGAACTCGTACCGGCGATCCCCCGGCTCGGTGCCTGGCAGCAGCGGGCCGCCGGCGGCCGCCAGCAGGGTGTCGACGAGGGCCGCCATCGCCCGCTGGTCCACGTCGTCGGCCAGCGCTCCGCCCAGGGTCCAGGCTCCTCCTGGCAGGCGTTCGAGTCGGTAGGACTGCCCGCGCACGTTGACCAGCAGCGCGTCGACCGGCGACGACGAAGGAGGCAGCAGTGGACCGCCCAGCGCTGGCGGACCACCCCTGGGCGCCGAACGCGTCGACCACAGGAAGGCCGCGGCCAGCGCTGCCACAACCAGCAGCGCCAGGGTGGCCTGTTGCGGCCCGCGCAGGCGCCTGCTCATGGCAGCGGCCTCGGCTCGCGCCGGCGGCGCAGCATCGCGCCCAAGGCCAGGCTGCCGACCAGCAGGGGCCAACCCAGAATCGCACCCCAGCCATAGACTTCCTTCTGCGCCTTCGACAGTACCACCGGTTGGCTGAGCGGATCGCGCCCGCGGACTTCGATCAGCGCCTCTTCGCGCGCCAGCCAGCCCACGGTGTTGAGCAGCAGGTCGCGGTTGGCACCCTGGTTGATGGTCGCGTTGTTCAGGAACTCGGAGTTCCCGATGACCACGAGCCGGCCTGGCCGCGTGCTTCCCCGCCGCGCCTCGAGCACCCAGCCGAACGGCAGCGGACCGCGGCGGTCGACCGCGGGATCGAATTCGGGGCGGCCGGTGTACTTCGTTGCCGGATCGGCTTCGCCCCAGGAACGCTCTCCCGAATTGAGCAGCGGACCGCCGAAGAGCGTGGAGTCGGACCCCGCCGTCCGCAGGATCGGCTGTGAGAGCGGGAACGTGGTGACCAGTCCGTGCAGGCTGTGCACGATCTCGTGGTGGCTGTAGGAATCGATCAACGCCACCGTGCGCGGCCCGAGCCCTTGCGAAGCGGCCAGCCGGTCGGCGTCGATCAGCACTTCGTCCGTGGGCGCCAGACGCCACGTCTGGAGCCACGCGGACCAACCCGCAGGTGTCGGCGGATCGACCAGCACGAGCACGGCACCGCCTCGGTCCAGATAGGCATCGATGGCCGCCGTCTCACTGGCTTCCGGATCAAGGCGCGGGCCGGCGACGACCAGCACATCGCAACCCTCTGGCACGCGTGCGCCGCCCATCAGCGCCAGCGACCGGACGTCGTAGCCCTGGTCCGAGAGCGCAAGGGCGCAGGTGACGTAGCCGGGGCGATCGCTGTTGTCCAGCAGGTGTTCGCCGTGCCCGGTCAGGAAACGGATCCGGGTCAGGCGACCGGAGGCCAACCGGTAGACGGCGCTCAGCAGCGCACTTTCCTCCGGCTGCACCAAGGTCGTGTGCCGGTCACCGACCGTGACCACGACCGAACGCGAAGAGCCGAGATCATACTCCCGGAAGAGATCGAGATCGACTTCCGGGTCGACGATCGCGTAGCGCAGCCGCCTTGTGCGCTGCGTGCAGCTCTTCAGGAGCGCCTCGGTCACATCGCGGGCCGGATCGAGCTTCTGGTAGAACGCATGGACCATGACATGGTCGGCACCGGTCGGACCATCGCCACCGGCGGACTCGGGTGCCTTGCCGTCCAGGAGGTCGCCGAGGCGGTCGAGCACCTGCTCGCTCTGCGGAGCCAGGCTGTAGCGACGGTTGCCGGTAAGGTCCCAGCTGCGGGCGAAGCGCGCGCCGACCATGTACAGCAGCAACGCAACGATGATGGCCAGCAACACGGGCGTCCAGGCCGCCAGCCGGCGTCCGGGGGGAAGCCGTCGGCCGGCATGGACGGCCCAGGCGGCCGCAAGCGCGATCGCGGTCATGCCGGCGAAGTAGAGCAGGTCCTGGGTATCGATCACACCGCGGCTGAACTGCTCGAAGTGCGTGAGGATCGACAGCTCCTTCGCCACCGTTCCGGCCGGACCCGGCAGGAATCGCTCGAAGACGCCGATGATGAACAACGCCAAGGACGCCATGAAGGCCAGGAAATAGGCGACGACCTGGTGCGCGACCAGGCACGAGGCCAACAGCCCCCACGCCACGAGGCACGTCGCCAGCAGCACCTGGCCCAGCACGGCGGTGAAGGCCGGTCCCGCTTCCGGCCGACCGAAGGTCCAGACGGCCAGGATGTAGGCTGCGCCGGCGCCGATCATCACCAGCGCCGCAAGCGATCCGCCCAGCCACTTGCCGAGGATCCACGTGCCGTCGCCGACCGGCCAGCTGGCCACCAGTTCGCGTCGGCCCGCGCGCAGATCCGGAGCCATCAGCCGCATCGAGAGCGCGGGCAGCAGGAAGAGCAGGAAGAAGACGACGTTGGACACCAATGGCCTGAACAGGCCCTCCGCCAGGTTCAGGTAGTTACCCGTGGCGGGAGTCTGCAGGGCCTGCAGGGACATCTCGCTGTAGCCGAACACGAAGGTCGTGAAGAAGAGCCCCACGGCCACCAGGAAGCCCGTCAGCACGACGGGCGCCACGGCACTGTGGAAGAACGCCGCCAGTTCGCGGCGGGTGATGGCGACCAGAGTCCTCACGGCTGCCGACTCCGTTCGCCGTCGCCGTCGTCGTCGACACCACGGACGCCACCGTCGGCTCCGGTCAGGCGCAGGAAGAGGTCCTCCAGGCTCGGGCCCTTGTCATGGATGTTCTGCAGGAGACCGCCGGCCTGCAGGACCGACTCGACCAGGCGCGGGCGGATCTCGACGGCGTTGCCGGCGATGTTCACCTCGGCGCCCGTCGCGGTCACCGTCACGTCCGAAACGCCGGCCACGCGGGCCAGCGCGGCGGCTACCTTGTCCCGGTCGCCATCCCACGACAACACGACGGTACGCGCGGCCAGCCCTGCCGCCAGCGGATCGGCGGCCGCCAGCCCTTCGCCCGTGCGCTCGGCCACCACTTGACCGCGGTCCAGGATCACGACGCGCTCGCAAAGCGCGGCGACCTCGCTCAGGATGTGGCTGCTCATCAGCACGGTGCGCCGACCGCGGAAGCCGCGGATCAGTTCGCGGATGCCCACGATCTGGTGGGGATCCAGGCCGCTGGTGGGCTCGTCCAGCACCAGCACGGGCGGATCGCCGACCAGCGCCTGCGCCAACCCCAGCCGCTTGCGGTAGCCGTGCGAGAGCCGCCCGCTCAGGCGGTGGCGCACGTCGCGCAGACCGCATTGTTCGACCAGCAGTTCCAGCTGTTCCTGGAGACCGACCCGGGGCACGCCCTTGATGTCCGCGACGAATTCGAGTGTCGACCACACGGACTGGTCGCCGGGCAGGGCCACCTGCTCGGGCATGAAACCGACGGCGCGACGGGCCGCCAGTGGCTCGCGGGCCAGGTCGCGACCGGCCACCGCCGCCGAGCCGCCCGACGGGGCCAGCGAGCCGGTGAGGATCTTCATCACGGTGGACTTGCCCGCGCCGTTGGGACCGAGCAGGCCGGCGATCTGGCCCGTCTCCACGCGGAAGGAGACGCCGGCCAGGGCCGGCACCCTTCCGTAGCGGCGTTCGAGACCGTTGACCTCGATCATCTGGCCACCTAGCGCGCCGTCCAGCGCAGCAGGCAGGCGCCCCAGGTGAAGCCGGCACCGAACGCGCACAGCACCACCGTGTCGCCCTCGCGCAGGCGGCCCTCGTCGACGGCCACGCGCAGGGCCGAGGGGATGCTGGCGGAGGTGGTGTTCCCGAAGCGGTCGATCGTGATCATCACCTTGCTGTCGGGCAGGCCCAACCGCTGCTGCGCGGCCTCGATGATCCGGATATTGGCCTGGTGCGGCACGAAGAGATCCACGTCGGCTCCGGTCAGGCCGTTGCGCTCGACCACCTCCGCGGTCACGCCGGCCATGCCCTTGACCGCGAACTTGTAGACGTCGCGTCCCTCCTGGTAGACCGTGTGCAGGTTCTGCTCTACCGACTCGGCACAGGCGGGCAGGCGGCTGCCGCCGGCCTTCTGGTGGAGGAAGCGGACGCCCACGCCATCGACATGGTTGATGGCATCGATGATACCGACGCGTTCGGCATCGACGCTCTCGACCACCACGGCGCCCGCCCCGTCACCGAACAGGATACAGCTGTTGCGGTCCTGGTAGTTGGTGATCGACGACATGATCTCGGTGCCGATGACCAGGATCCGCCGGGCGTGGCCGGCCTCGATCTGGGCGCGCGCATTCTGGAGGGCGAAGATGAAGCCGCTGCACGCCCCTTCCAGATCGTAGCCCCAGGCATTGACGGCGCCCAATTCGTGGGCGATGAGGCACGCCGTTGCCGGGAAGACCATGTCGGGCGTGACCGTGGGCACGATGATCTGGTCGATCTCGGCCGGTGCGACGCCGGCGTGTTCCATGGCCTGGCGGGCCGCCAGCACACCGTGGGCCGAGGCGCCGGTGCCCCGCGGGGCGAGACGCCGTTCGCGGATGCCCGTGCGCTCGACGATCCAGGCATCTTCCGTCTCGACCATCTTCTCGAGGTCGGCGTTGGTCAAGCGACGTTCGGGGAAGCTCATGCCGACACCGGTGATGCCGGCGGTGAGCAGCGTCCTGGGGGCCATGCATTCCTCCCTGGCTGACCCTGGGAACGTGGCGCGCCGGAGCCGCCGCCGGGCGGCGGCGATCGGCGCGGGCAGGCTGTGGCGGGCGCGCAGGCGCGCGGCGCCGCGAAGCGGAGCCAACGGCCTGAAGTTAGGCCATTCCCGGCAGGCGGGCAACCGGGAATCCAGGCGCAAAGGCCCCCGCGGGCTAGCACCCGCGGGGGCCGAGAAGTGGACGAGAGCCGCGGCCGGTTTCGGTCAGGCGCCCGCGCCTGCGCGCGGACGCCCCGGAGGCGGACGACGGCGAAGCGGAACCGCGGTCCCTACTTCTTGTCCTCGTCCTCAGCCGTGCGGTCATTCTCCTTGTCGGCGACTTCCGGTGCCGGCGCGCTGAACGACGCGATGGCTTCCTTCTTCTGCTCGGCCTGGAGAATCTTGCGCGCGCGGGTACGCTTGCGCGAGTCCTTGACCTTGGGGCGCGCGGTGCCATCGACGAGCTCGAGGATCACCAACTCGGCGTTGTCGCCGAGACGCGGGCCGATGCGCAGGATGCGCGTGTAGCCGCCCGGGCGCTCGGCGTAGCGGGGACCGATCTCGGCGAACAGCTTCTGCAGGACGACCGGCTCGTTCACCTTGCGCGCGGCGATGCGGCGCGAGTGCAGATCACCCTTCTTGGCGAAGGTGATCAGCCGCTCGGCCACCGCCCGGGCTTCCTTGGCCTTGGGCGCCGTCGTCTGGATGCGCTCGTGCTTGAACAGCGAGGTCACCAGATTCCGGTACATCATGTTGCGGTGAGCCTGGGTCCGGCCGAGCTTCCGCAGGGTGCGATTGTGACGCATGACTCGAATCCATCCTTCTGTCGTACGAACCGGCGGCCAGCCGGCCGCGCACAGGTAAAGGCCTGACGGCCGCGGCCGGCTACGAGCCGGAGATCTCGCGCACGCGCTCGGCGATCTCGGGCGGGAACGACATGCCGAAGCCGAGGTCCATGCCCTCGAGGATCTCGCCGATCTCGTTGAGGCTCTTGCGCCCGAAGTTCCTGAACTTGAGCATCTCCTGCTCGGGCTTGGTCACCAGGTCGAAGAGCGTCTTGATGTGGCCGGACTTGAGGCAGTTGGCCGAACGCACCGACAGCTCCAGTTCCTCCACGTTGCGCGCCAGGAGTTCCACGAGGCGCTCCTGCTCCTCGTTGACCTCGGTCTCCTGGGCGTCGATCGGGGCCTCGTCGAAGTTGATGAACAACTGCAGCTGGTCCTTGAGCAACTTGGCCGCGAAGGCGATAGCGTCTTCCGGACGCACGGCGCCGTTCGTGGTGATGCCGAGGATCAGCTTGTCGTAGTCCGTCCGCTGGCCCACGCGCGTGTCCTCGACACGGAAACTGACCTTGCGCACCGGCGAATAGTTCGTGTCCAGGCGGATCACGCCGATCTTCTCGTCCGGGACGTTGTGCTGTTCACGGTCGACGTAGCCGCGGCCGATGTCGATGAACATCCGCGCCTGGAACTTTTCGGCCTCCGTCAACGTGCAGATCACGTAGTCCGGGTTCGCGATCACCAGGTCCGTGTTCCCGCGGATGGCCCCCGCGGTGACCGGTCCCGGCCCCTGCACCTCGATGTGCGCCCAATGCGACGGCGCGTCCGACATGCCGAACACGATGTTCTTGAGGTTCAGGACGATATCGGTGACATCCTCCAGGACGCCCGGCATGGTGCTGAGTTCGTGCCTGACACCCTCGAACTGCACCGCGGTGATCCCGTGGCCGTGCATCGACGACAACAGGGTCCGCCGCAGGGCGTTGCCCAGGGTGTGTCCGAAGCCGCGCTCGAGGGGCGCAACTTCGACCTCGGCGAACGTGGGCGACTGCGTCGCCCTGTTCACGCGCACACTCTCGGGCATCAACATGTTGACCCACTTCATGTGTCTCCTCCACGCCAGCGGCCGGGGCCGGGCTTACTTCGAGTAGAGCTCCACGATCAGGTTCTCCTGGATCGGGATGGGCAGGTCGCTCAGCTGGGGCTCGGACAGGAGCCGGCCCTCCAGCTTCTTGACGTCCGCCTCGACGAAGGGCAGCCGGTCACGCTTGGCGTTGTCCTTGATGGAGGTCACGATCTGCGGGATGTTCTGGCTCTTGGGGCGGATCGCGATCGTCTGGCCCACCCGCACCTGGCGGCTGGGAATGTCGCACACGGCGCCCTCGACCAGCACGTGCTTGTGCCGGATCAGCTGGCGGGCAGCCGAACGACTGGGCGCGAAGCCCATGCGGTAGACGACGCTGTCGAGACGCTTCTCGAGCAGGTTGAACAGGTTCTCGCCCGTCGCTCCCTGCCTCCGGTTCGCCTCGGCGAAGTACAGGCGGAACTGCCGTTCCAGGACGCCATAGATCGAACGGACCTTCTGCTTCTCACGGAGCTGAAGCTTGTAGTCCGAGGGTTTACGCCCACGGCGACGGCCATGCTCGCCCGGCGCATACGGCCGGCGCTCGATGGCACACGAGGCGCTGAAGCAGCGCTCGCCCTTGAGAAAGAGCTTCATCCCCTCACGCCGGCAAAGCTTGCACTTTGCATCGGTATACCTGGCCATTCCTTGAAACCTCCAAGACGGCGCCGGTTCTCAGGCGGGCCGCTCTCGTTCAGAGACTACAGCCGACGGCGCTTCTTGGGCCGACAGCCGTTGTGCGGGATCGCGGTGCAGTCCTTGATCCTGGTTACTTCGAGGCCTTCGGCCTTCAGGCTGCGGACCGCGGCCTCACGGCCGGATCCGGGGCCCTTCACCCACACCTCGACCTTGCGCATGCCCTGGCCGATGACTTCCTGCGCGCAGAAGCGTGCCGCGAGCTGGGCGGCAAACGCGGTCGACTTGCGACTGCCCTTGTACCGGCCCTGGTGCCCGCCGCTGGACCACGTGATGACGTTGCCCTGCAGGTCGGTCATGGTGATGATGGTGTTGTTGAAGCTCGACTTCACATGGGCCACGCCGACGGAGTCCAGCTTCTTCTTGGCCTTGCGCGCCTTGCCCCGCTTGTCCTTGACAGTCGACACGGTCTACCTCACTTCTTCTTGGCGCCGGGCCGGGACTTCGGCCCCTTGCGGGTCCGGGCATTGTTCTTCGTGTTCTGGCCCCGGCAGGGCAGCTTGCGTCGGTGCCTCAGGCCACGGTAGCTGCCGATGTCCATCAGTCGCTGGATGTTCATCGCCTGCTCGGTGCGCAGCGTGCCCTCGACCTGGTACTCCTTGTCGAGGATGCCGATGATCGACCTCGTCTGCTCCTCGGTCAGGTCGCGCGTCTTCGTCTCCGGGTCGATCTTCGCCTTCGTGCAGATCTCCACGGCGCGGTGGTCACCAACGCCATAGATGTACGTCAGCGACGTCCGGATCCTCTTGTTGGCAGGAATGTCAACACCTGCGATGCGTGCCACCACGGCTCCTTTCGCTCTATCCCGGTCCCGGCTGCCGTCGCGCCCTCGACGCGGCTGCCCGCGGGACCCTTCTCAACCGACTTCGAACTCCGGGCCGATGTCTCAGCCCTGGCGCTGGTTGTGGCGCCGCGTGACACAGATCACGCGCACGACGCCCTTGCGCCGGATCACCTTGCACTTGGGGCAGATCTTGCGGACCGAACTGCGCACCTTCATGGCTCTCTGCCTTTCGGATCGGGCTCGCTCGCGAACCCCCAGCGCGGCCCGCGGGCCGCAGTCGTTGCCTACTTGTACCGGTACGTGATGCGACCGCGTGTCAGATCGTAGGGTGACAGTTCCACCGTCACCTTGTCGCCCGGCAGGATGCGGATGAAGTGCATCCTCATCTTGCCCGACACATGGGCCAGGACCACGTGCTGGTTCTCCAGCTCGACGCGGAACATGGCGTTGGGCAGGGCCTCGACGACCGTCCCCTCGACACTGATGCCTTCTTCCTTGGCCATCGGTCCTCGCCTTCAGAACGCCGCCGGGCCATCGCCCCGCCGGGTCAGGATCCGCGGGCCGTCCGCCGTGACGGCCACCGTGTGCTCGAAGTGGGCCGACAGACGGCGGTCCGCTGTCACGATGGTCCACTCGTCGCGGGCCGTGATCACCCGCTTGGTTCCCGCGTTGATCATCGGTTCGATCGCCAGGACCAGACCGACTTCCATCACCGGGTCCGGCATCGTGTAGCACCGGAAGTTCGGCACCTGCGGGTCTTCGTGCAGGTTCCGACCGATCCCGTGCCCGACCAGCGTCTCCACCACGGAGAAACCGTTGCTTCGGGCGTGCTTCTCGATCTCGATGCCGATCGCCGAGATCCGCCGGCCCGGCGCGATGGCGGCGATGCCGCGCGCCAGGCTCTCGCGGGTCACGTCGAGCAGCCTTGCCGCTTCGTCGCTCACCCGGCCGACCGGGATCGTCTCGGCGGAGTCGGCGTGCCACCCGTCTCTGATGAGCCCGATATCGATGCCGACGATATCGCCTTCGACCAGGGCCCTCGCGGACGGAATGCCGTGCACCACTTCCTCGTTCACCGAGATGCAGGCAGACGCGGGGAACCCGTGGTATCCCTTGAAACTCGGGATACAGCCGGCTTCCCGGATCCTGGCTTCGATGGCTTCGTCGAGCTGCTCGGTAGTGACGCCTGGCGCCACCAGCTGGCGGATCTCGAGAAAGACAGAAGCCAAAATCTCGGCGCTGGCCTGCATCTTGTCAACCTGATCGGCCGACTTCACCTGCATTCGCAACGCCCCCCGCGCCAAGGACTTAACCCAGCGCGGCCGCGATACGGTCCGCCACCTGCTCCGGGGTGCCCAGGCCGTCGATCTCGTGGAGCGGGTAGCGCTCCTCGAGGGCCCAGGCCGCCGGCAAGGTCTTCTTGCGAAAGACCTCCAGCCGATGCCGGATCGTCTCTTCCTTGTCGTCGGCCCTCTGGTACAGGGCCGACTTGCCCGGCCGTTGCGGATCCTCGGCGGAACCGCAGAACGGGCAGAACCTCGGCTGCACCGGCCCGAAACCCTTGAGGTTCATGACCTCGTTGCAGGCCCGGCACGTCACGCGCCCTTCAAGGCGGCGCACGATCTCGTCGGCCGGCGCATTCAACACCAGCACGGCATCCACCGTCTGGCCGAGGCCGTCCAGAAGCCCGATGAACCCCTCGGCCTGGACCGCCGTGCGCGGAAAGCCGTCCAGCAGCCAACCCTGCTGCGCATCGGGCTGCGAGAGCCGGTCGCGCACGAGATCCATCATCAGCTCGTCGGAAACCAGATCACCCGCGTTCATGATCGCATGCACCTTGAGGCCCAGCTCGCTGCCGCTGCGGATCGCCATGCGCAGGGTGTCGCCCGTCGAGATGTGGACACACCCCTTGCTGGTCACGACCGCATGCGACTGCGTCCCCTTGCCGACTCCCGGCGGCCCCATGATGATGACGTTCAAGCCCTACCTCCGCGCCCGGAGCCGGCCCTTGGTCATGAAGCCGTCGTAGTGGCGCATGACCAGATGCGACTCGATCTGCTGAAGCGTATCCAGCGCGACGCCGACCACGATGAGCAGACCCGTGCCGCCGAAGTAGAACGGCACGTTCAGGAGCTTGATCATCAGGTCAGGCAGGACCGCGATCAGCGCCAGGAAAACGGCTCCCGGCAGCGTCACCCGCGACAGCACGCGATCGATGTACTCGGCCGTCTTCTTGCCCGGGCGCACGCCCGGGATGAAGCCGCTGTTCTTCTTCATGTTGTCCGCCAGGTCCACCGGGTTCAGCACGACCGCGGTGTAGAAGTAGGCGAACAGGATGACCAGCAGCGAATAGACCAACACGTAGATCGGGTGCGGCGGGCTGAACACACGGCTCAGACCCATCAGGAACCCGTTGTCGGGGAACATGTTGCCCAGCGTTGCCGGGAACATGATGATCGACTGCGCGAAGATGATGGGGATCACGCCGGCGGTGTTGACCTTCAGCGGGATGTGCGTGTTGGCTCCGCCGTAGACGCGGCGGCCGACGATCTTCTTCGCGTACTGGACCGGGATCTTCCGCTGGCCCTGCGTGATCGCGATGATGGCCGCGATCACCACCAGCATGAAGGCCGCCAGCAGGATTGCCACCACGATGTGCATGTCGCCGCTGCGCAACTGCTGGAAGGTGTTCAGGATGTCGATCGGATAACGCGCCACGATCCCGATGAAGATGATCAGCGAGATGCCGTTGCCGATCCCCCGTTCGGTGATCTGCTCGCCCAGCCACATGACGAAGACCGTGCCGGCGGTCAGCGTGATCGCGGTCATCAGCTTGAATGCGAGGCCCGGATGCGCCACGATCCCGCCGGACATCTGCTCGAGTCCGGTGGCCATGCCGAGGGACTGGATCAACGCCAGGATCACCGTTCCGTAACGGGTCAACTCGTTGATCTTCTTGCGCCCCTGTTCGCCTTCCTTCGCCATCTTCTCGAAGTAGGGCACCACGGCCTGCAGCAGCTGGAAGATGATCGACGCGCTGATGTAGGGCATGATGCCCAGGGCGAAGATGGTCGCGTTGCTCAGGCCGCCGCCCGAGAACATGTCGTACAGGTTCAGCAGTCCACCCTGGTTGGCGAAGAACTGCTTGAGGGCCTCGCGGTTGATGCCCGGCGTCGGGACGTGCCCGCCCAGCCGGTACACCAGCAGGATCAACCCGGTGAACAGGAGCCGGCGCTTCAGTTCCGGGATCCTGAACATGCTCTGGTAACTGCCGCTGATGTTCAAGTGATCGCTTCCTTCGGTTTGGACGTTACCGCGCCCGCGGAACGAGCCCCGGGCTTACGCCTTCACGGTGACCGAACCGCCGGCGGCCTGCACGGCGGCAACGGCCGCCTCGCTGGCCTTGGCGACCTCGATCTGCAGCGACTTCTCGATCTTGCCGCGAGCCAGGAGCTTGACCGGGCGGTCCACGTGTTTGATCAGGCCGGCCAAGGCCAGGGACTGGGCGTCGACCTTCGCGCCCGCCTCGAAATGCTCGTTGATGACGTCCAGGTTCACGAGCTGGAACGTCTTGCGGAAGATATTCGTGAAGCCGCGCTTGGGCAGTCGGCGATTCAAGGGCATCTGGCCGCCCTCGAACCAGGCGGGGATGCCACCGCCCGAACGGGCCTTCTGGCCCTTGTGCCCCTTGCCGGCGGTCTTACCCTGGCCCGAACCGGTGCCGCGCCCGAGGCGCTTGCGGTCGCGGTTCGCGCCCTTGGGAGCGCCGAGGTTGTTGAGCTTGAGCATCGTCACTTCACCTCTTCCACGGTCACGAGGTGGCGCACCTTGAACGCCATGCCCCGGATCTGCGGAGTATCGTTGTGGACCACCGACGTCTGGTTGCGCTTGATGCCGAGCGCCTCGATGATCCGGCGGTGCTTCTCGGGGCGCCCGATGACGCTCCGCACCTGGGTGATCTTGATCTTCGCCTCAGACATGGCTTAGCCCTCCTTCGGGCCGTTGCCGGACGCGGCGGCGCGGCGCTCGAAGCCGAGCACCTCGGGCACGGTCAGCCCGCGCTTGGCGGCGAATTCCTCGACCGTGCGCAGCTGGCGCAGGCCGTCGATGGTCGCCTTGACCACGTTGTTCGGATTCCGCGAGCCGAGCTGCTTGGTCAGGATGTTCTTGACGCCCGCGGCCTCGAGGATGGCGCGCACGCCACCCGCGGCGATGACGCCGGTACCAGGCGAGGCGGGCTTCAGGAGCACGCGGCTGGAGCCGAAGCGGCCGATCACCTCGTAGGCGATCGTCTCCTTCTGGATGGGCACGCTGATCTGCGCCGCGCGGGCTGCCTCGCCGCCCTTGCGGATGGCGTCGGCGATCTCGTTGGCCTTGCCCATGGCGACGCCGACCTTGCCCTTGCCGTCGCCGACGGCGACGATCGCGGCGAAGCTGAAGCGCCGGCCGCCCTTGACGACCTTGGCCACGCGGTTGATGCTGATCACGTTCTCGTGCAGATCCGAACCGCTACCGTCGCCCTCGCGGGGCGCACCCGTGCGCGGCCCGCGGCCGTCACCCGGACCGCCACGGCCACGGCCGCCCGGACCACCCGGTCCCCCGGTGCCGCCGGGGCCACCGAATCCGCCACGACCACCGCCGCCGGGTCCGCGAGCACCGCCACCGGGGCCGCGACCGCCGCCACCGGGGCCGGCCGGACCACCGGGGCCACCACGACCGCTGCGAGCGGCGTCGCCGCTTCTCTGATTGTCGAATCCCGCCATCTGACTGCTCCTGTCATGCTCGCCGGCCGCAGCCGGCAAGGACTAGACCTCGAGGCCGCCGTCCCTGAGCCCGCGGGCCAGGGCGGCCACCCGACCGTGGTACAGATATCCGCTGCGGTCGAAGACCACGCGCTCGATCCCCTTGGCCTTGGCCAACCCGGCCAGCGCCTTGCCCACGCCGTAGGCCACGGCGCACTTGCCGGTCACGCCCTCGGGGGCCGTCACTTCGCCAACCTTGCTGCCGTCGCAGGCAGCCAGCGTGTGCCCGACCGTGTCGTCCACCACCTGGGCGTAGATGTTCTTGTGGCTGCGGAGGATCGAGATCCTCGGCCGCTCGGCGCTTCCGGACACCTTCTTGCGGATGCTGACCTTCCGCTTGGCCCGGATCTCACGCCGCTTCTTGCTGATGCTGCTCATCGTCCTTCACCTCTGCGCCGGGCTTCCGCCCCGCGCGGCTTGCCGCCGAACGCCCCGGTCCGGATACCTGCCGGACCGGTGCCGGGCTACTTGCCTGCCGCCTTGCCTGCCTTGCGGATGATGTCCTCGCCCACGTACCGGATACCCTTGCCCTTGTACGGCTCGGGCTTGCGGAACGCCCGGATCTCCGCCGCGATCTGACCCACCCTCTGCTTGTCCACACCCGAGACCTCGATGTGTGTCTGGTCCGGGCAGACGATCTTGATGTCGGCCGGGATCGGGTACTCCAGCGGATGGCTGAACTGCAACTGCAGGTCCAGCGCCTGACCCTTGACCGCCGCGCGGTAGCCGACGCCCACGATCTCGAGCGACTTCTTGAAGCCGTCGGTCACGCCGGTCACCTGGTTGGCGATCAGGGCGCGCACCAGGCCGTGCCGGGCCCGCATGGTCTTCGAGTCGTCCGGCCGCACGATGTGCAGCTTCCCGTCCTTCTGCTCGAAGGCAAGGCCGGCAGGGATGTGCTGCCGGTGCTCGCCCTTCGGGCCCTTGACCACCGAGGTGGTGCCCTCGATCGTCACCGTCACGCCGGACGGGATGACGACCGGGTTCTTGCCAATGCGCGACATGTCCGTTTCCTCCGCAAACTGCCGCAGCCGGACCGGCTGAAGCGGTGCCGGTTGCTACCAGATCTCGCAGAGCACTTCGCCGCCGATGCCACGCATCCGGCACTGGTGCCCCGTCAGGATCCCCTGGTTCGTCGACAGGATCGAAATGCCGTATCCGCCGCACACCTTGGGGATGCTGTCCTTGCCTGCGAAGATGCGACGACCGGGGCGGCTCACGCGCCGGATGCCCTCGATCACGCCGATGCGCTGCCCTTCCCGAAGCTGGTACTTCAGGAAGATGCGCACGGTGCCCTGGGCGCTGTCGTCCAGCATCTCGTACTTCTCGATGTAGCCCTGCTGCACCAGAACGTCGGCCACGGCCTTCTTCTGGTTCGACGCGGGAATCTCGACCCGACGGTGGCCCGCCTGCGTGGCGTTCCGGATGCGGGTCAGCATATCCGCGATGGGATCGGTCATGCTCATGTTCACCTGCTCCTGGACTGCCGTTACCAGCTGGCCTTGACGACACCGGGGATGTCGCCGTTCAACGCGAGTTGCCGGAAACAGAGCCGGCAAAGGCCGAAGCGACGGATGAAGGCCCGCGGACGCCCACAGCGGCGGCAGCGGTTGTAGGCCCGCACCTTGAACTTGGGCGTGCGCTGTGATTTGGCAATCAGCGATTTCTTGGCCAAAACTCGTTCCTCCTTAGCGCCGGAAGGGCATGCCCAGCAGGCGCAGCAGCTCACGGCCCTCTTCGTCGTTCGTGGCGGTGGTCACGATCGTCACGTTCATGCCGCGCGGTTCGTCCACCTTGTCGTAGTCGATCTCCGGGAAGATCAGCTGGTCCTTGAGGCCCAGCGTGTAGTCGCCCGAACCGCTCAGGCGCGCGGGCAGCCCGCGGAAGTCGCGGATGCGCGGCAGCGACACATTGATGAAGCGGTCCAGGAACTCCCACATCCGACGGTCGCGCAGCGTGACACAGACGCCGATCTGCATACCCTGCCGGATCTTGAAGTTCGAAACCGACTTCCTGGCCTTGGTCTTCACGGCCTTCTGGCCGGTGATCATCTCGAGATCCCCGCAGGCCGCGTCGAGCAGCTTCGGATTGTTGGGCGCGCGACCGAGCCCCATGTTGATCACGACCTTGACCGGGCGCGGGACCTGCATCGAACTCGAGTACTGGAACTTCTCCTGCAGGGCCGGCACGACGCTCGCTTCGTACTTGACCCTCAGGTTGGGCTTAGCTGCAGCAGCCATTTCTCTTTCCTTCCGGCAGCGCCCGGGAATCGGACACTGGTGGTGACAACGGCCTGTCGACGGGTCCGTCAGTCGTTGATCATGTCGCCGCTCTTGCGGCTCACGCGCGCGCGGCTACCGTCGCTCAGGACCTGACTGCCGACGCGGGTCGGCTTGCCCGTCTTCGGGCAGACCAGCATCACGTTCGTCACGTTGATCGGCGCTTCCTTCTCGATGATGCCGCCCTGCGGCAGCGACTTCGAGGGCCGGGTGTGGCGCTTGATCAGGTTGACCTTCTCGACGATGATCCGGCCCTTGTCGGGGAAGACCTTGAGGATCCGCCCCTCCTTGCCCTTGTCCTCGCCGGTGATCACGCGGACGGTGTCGTTCTTCTTCAGACGCATCACAGCACCTCCGGCGCCAGCGAAACGATCTTCATGAACTTCTTGTCGCGTAGTTCGCGCGCCACGGGCCCGAAGATGCGGGTGCCGACCGGTTCCTGCGTGTCGGCGGCCAGGATCACGGCCGCGTTGTCGCTGAAACGGATGTAGCTACCGTCCTTGCGGCCCACTTCCTTGCGGGTGCGCACGATCACGCACTTGACGACCTGCCCCTTCTTCACGTTGCCGTTGGGGATGGCCGTCTTGACGGCGGCGACGATGATGTCGCCCACGCGGGCGTAACGCCGCTTGGAGCCGCCCAGCACGCGGAAGCACTCGACGACCTTGGCGCCGGAGTTGTCCGCGACGATCAACCGTGTCGATTCCTGAATCATGTCACCAGTCCTTCGACTTTCCCGGCCGCTTTGACGGCCTCTGCCCGGGGGGCTGCGCTTCCTGTGGACGAAGCGTCCGGTGGACGACGTGCCCGCGGGACCCCTGGTCCGCGGGACGACCCGTCCGCAGGATTACTTGGCCTTCTCCATGATCTCCGCGACGCGCCAGCGCTTGGTCTTGGAGAGCGGCCGCACGGCCATGACCTTCACCACGTCGCCCTCGCGACACTCGTTGGCCTCGTCGTGGGCCACCAGGCGCATCGTGCGGGTGATGATCCGCTTGTACAGCGGATGCGGAAACCGGCGGCTGACCGTGACGACCACCGTCTTGTCCATCTTGCTGGACACGACCTGGCCGATGCGGACGGCTCTCAGATTGCGTTCGGTGTTGGCCATCGTTCCTCTCCCTGGCTCCGGTCGCGCTCGCGTGCGGCGCCGGGTCCCGGTTTCCGCGCCTACCGGGCGCCCTTCTTCTGGTTGATGACGGTCTTCAGGACCGCGATTTCACGACGGGTCTCGCGCACCCGCAACGGGTTGTCCAGTCGCCGCATGTTGAGCTGGATCCGCAGATTCATCAGCTCTTCGGACTTCTCGCGCACGCGGTTCTCGAGTTCCTCGACCGCCAGGTCGCGCAGATCATGGGCCTTCGTCATGGCTTATTCCCCTCCGCGGCTGATGACCCGCGTCTTGAACGGCAGCTTAGCGGCGCCGAGGGCCAGGGCTTCCTTGGCCAGGGCGTGGTCGACGCCATTGATCTCCAGCAGGACCCGGCCCGGCTTGACGACGGCCACCCAGTACTCGGGCGCGCCCTTGCCCTTGCCCATGCGGGTTTCCGCGGGCTTAAGGGTGATCGGCTTGTCCGGGAAGACCCGGATCCAGACCTGGCCGACGCGCTTCATCCGGCGCGTGACCGCGACACGGGTCGCTTCCAGCTGGCGGCTGGTCAGCCAGCCCGCGCCGACAGCCTGCAGGCCGTAGTCCCCGAAGGCCACCGTGGCGCCGCGGCTGGCCACGCCGCGGACGCGGCCCTTGAACATCTTCCGGTACTTCGTGCGCTTCGGCATCAACATGGCTCGTCGACCTCTTCTTCTTCAGGCGATGGCGCCGGGCGCCGTCGCTTTCGGGTTCACCGGGGCGCGGCCGCTGTCAGGCGCGCTGCTCCACGACCTGCTTGCGCAGGGACTCCTTGAACTCGGCCGGGAAGATCTCGCCCTTGCAGATCCACACCTTCACGCCGATGGCGCCGTACGCCGTCCGGGCCGTGGCCACGCCGTAGTCGATGTCCGCCCGCAGGGTGTGCAGGGGCACGCTGCCGTCGTGGTACGACTCGACCCGCGCGATCTCGGCGCCGCCCAGACGGCCCGCACAGCGGATCTTGATGCCCTTGGCGCCCATCCGCATCGCGGTGGCGATCGACTTCTTCATGGCGCGACGGAAGGCGACGCGGCCTTCGAGCTGCTGCGCGATGTGGTCGGCCACCAGCGGCGCGCTGAGCTCGGGCTTCTTCACTTCCTCGACGTCCAGCTTCACGTTCTTGCCGAGCAGCTTCTGCAGTTCGGCGCGGAGCAGGTCCGCCTTCTGCCCCTTCTTGCCGATCACCACGCCGGGCCGGCTGGTGGCCACGATGATGATGACCTTCTCGCGGAAGCGCTTGATCTTGATCGACTCCACGCCGGCAGCGCCGACGCTGGCCTGCACGTACTTCCGCACCAGAAGGTCCTCGTTCAACCAGTCGGCGAAGTGCCTCTCGTTGAACCAGGTGGCGTTCCAGTCCTTGACGATTCCCAGCCGGAACCCGATCGGATGTGTCTTCTGACCCATGGTCTTCCTTCCTCAGCGCCGGATACCTTGCCCGCCCGTCGGGGCGACTCGGTCCGGCTCGGCTTCCCACTGGCGGCCAGGCCGCCGCTCAATCGTTCGCTCAGACGTCCGCCGCCACCGTGATGTCCACGTGCGCCGTCCGCTTGAAGATGCTGAAGGCGCGACCTTGCGAGCGCGGGCGGATCCGCTTCATCGTCGGGCCTTCGTCGATCCGGATCTCCTTGACGAAGATCCGCGCGTTCGGCAGCGGATGCCCGCCGTCGTCCTTGAAGCGGACGTTGGCCGCAGCCGAGAGCATGACCTTGCGCAGGATGGGCGATGCCTTCTTCTGCGTGAGGGCCAGGATGCTCAGGGCCTCGTCCAGGTTCTTGCCCCGGATCAGGTCGGCCACCAACCGCGCCTTGCGGGCCGAGATCCGGATGTGATGGGCTCTGGCGCGTGCCTCCATCGTGGTACCTCCGCTACTTCTTCTTGCTGGTGTGCCCGCGGTACGTGCGCGTCGGAGCGAACTCGCCCAACTTGTGCCCGACCATGTTCTCCTGCACGTAGACCGGCACGAACTGCTTGCCGTTGTGCACGGCGATCGTGTGCCCGAGGAACTCGGGGGCGATCGTCGAGCGCCGCGACCAGGTCTTGATGACCCGCTTGTCGCCGCGGCTGTTCAGGGCCTCGACCTTCGCGAAAAGGGCTTCCTGGATGAAGGGTCCCTTCTTGATCGAACGCGCCATGACTTGGAACCTTCCTTTTCTTAGCCCTTGGCCTTGCGGCGCCGCACGATGAAGTTGTCCGACGGCTTCTTCTTGCGAGTCTTCTTGCCCTTGGTCGGCTTGCCCCACGGGGTCACCGGGTGCCGGCCGCCGCTGGTGCGGCCCTCGCCGCCGCCGTGCGGGTGGTCGACGGGATTCATCGCCACGCCGCGCACCGTCGGGCGGATGCCCAGCCAGCGCGAGCGCCCGGCCTTGCCGCTGACGACGTTCTCGTGCTCGGCATTGCCGACTTCGCCGATGGTGGCGTAGCAGCGGCGGTGCACCATGCGCACCTCGCCGCTCGGCAGGCGCAGCGTGACGTACTCGCCTTCCTTCGCCATCACCTGGGCGAACGAACCGGCACTGCGGGCCATCTGGCCGCCCTTGCCCAGGTTCAGCTCGATGTTGTGCACCATCGTGCCCAGCGGGATGCGCTCGAGAGGCAGGGCGTTGCCGGTGTTGAACGGTGCGTCCTGCCCGGCGACGATCTCCGCGCCCACTTCCAGGCCCTTGGGCCAGATGATGTAGCGCTTCTCGCCGTCGAGGTAGTGCAGCAGGCAGATGCGCGCGCTGCGGTTCGGATCGTACTCGATGCTGAACACCTTGGCCGGCACGTCGTGCTTGTTGCGCTTGAAGTCGATCCGGCGGTACTGGCGCTTGTGGCCGCCGCCCTTGTGCCGGCACGTGATGCGGCCGAAGTTGTTGCGGCCACCGGTCCGCGGCAGCGGCTCCAGTAGCGATTTCTCCGGCGTGCTGCGCGTGATCTCGGCGAAGTCCGCCACGGTGCGGAATCGCTGGGTCGGCGTCACCGGCTTGAGTTTCCTGATGGCCATGCCTTTGCGCTCCTCTTTAGACGATCTCGAAGAGGTCGATGGTGTCGTCCTTGGCCAGCGTGACGATGGCCTTCTTCCAATCGGCCCGCTTGCCTTCGTGGCGCCCCATCCGCTTGATCTTGCCGCGGTAGTTCATGGTGCGCACGCTGGTCACCTTGACACCGAAGAAGTGCTCGACCGCCTGGCGGATCTCGAGCTTGTTCGCCGCGACGGCGACCTCGAAGAAGTACTGGTTGTACTTCTCGCGCATGTCGGTGCCCTGCTCGGTGATCAGGGGCCGCACGATGACTTTGCTCAGGTCCTTCATTTCGCGAAGACCTCCTCGGCGCCCGCGAGGGCCTTCTGCGTGAAGACCACGTTGTCGGCCCACAGGATCGTGTAGGCGTTCAGGTCGTTCGCGCGCAGCACCCGCACGCCCCGCAGGTTGCGGGTCGACTTCCAGAGGCTGTCGGCACCGGGCTCGACGACGAACAGCGTGTGCCGGCCGGGCAGCGCCATCGCGGCGAACACGGCGGCCATCTTCGACGTCTTGGGCGTCGCCAGGTTGACATCCTCGAGCACCGTGACGCGCTCGGCGCCCGCGCGGTCGCTCAGGGCGCTCGTGAGCGCCTTGCGCTTGACCTTGCGCTGCACCTTGTAGCCGTAGTCGCGCGGGTGCGGACCGAACGCCACGCCGCCGCCGACGCGGGTCGGACTCTTGGCGTCGCCGGCGCGGGCGCGGCCCGTGCCCTTCTGCTTGTAGAGCTTCTTGCCCGAGTAGTCGACCTCGGCGCGCGTCTTCGTGTCGTGGGTTCCCTGGCGCTGGTTGGCCAGGTAGTTGCGCACGACCTCGTACAGGGACTGCTTGTGGACGGGCTGCGCGAACAGCGAGGCCGGGAGTTCCACGGTCCCCTTCTGCTTGCCTGCCCCGTCGAAGAGTCTAGCCGTTGCCATGTCTTACCTCGTCCGTTTCTCGTGTCCGGTCCGCCGGTCCCGCTCCGCGACTAACGGCTGGGCCGGATGAAGACGATGCCGTTCGTGGCGCCGGGCACGCTGCCCTTCACCAGCAGAAGATTCCGCTCCTGGTCGATCGCGACGACCGTGAGATTCTTCTTCGTCTGCTGCTTGTTGCCCATCTGGCCCGGCATGGCCTTGCCCGGGAACACGCGCCCCGGGAAGGTGTGCATACCCATCGAGCCCGGGTCACGCACGTTCTTCGAGCCGTGGGCGGCCGGGCCGCGGTGGTGACCATGGCGCTTGATGCCGCCCTGGAAACCCTTGCCCTTGGTGACGCCCGTGACATCGACCCGCACGACATCCGTCAGTTCCGAGACCCCGACGGTCTGGCCCAGCTTGTAGGCATGGCCCGTATCCAGCCGGAACTCGTGGACGGTCCGCAGAGGGTCGGAGCCTGCCTTGCGGAAATGCCCCTGCATGGGCAGCGGCGTGTTCTTGGGCTTCTTGGCACCGAAGCCCAACTGGACGGAACTGTAGCCGTCGTGCGCCAGGTTCTTGACCTGGGTGACGATGCAGGGCCCGGCCTGGATGACCGTGACGGGCACGCTGCGACCATCCGGCTGGAAGGTCCGCGTCATACCCAGCTTCTTGCCGATCAGTCCGATCATTTCGTTGCTCCCTTGCCGCCTGCTCAGGCTCCGTCTGCGGATCCCGGCGGCGCCAGACTCTGGCGGTATCAGACCTTGATCTCGACGTCCACGCTGGCCGGGAGGGACAGCTTCTTGAGGAACTCCGTCGTCTGCGGCGTCGAGTTCTCGATCTCGATCAGCCGCTTGTGGATCCGCATCTCGAACTGCTCACGCGACTTCTTGTCGACGTGCGGCGAGCGCAGGACCGTATAGATGGACTTCCTGGTGGGCAGCGGGATCGGCCCGCGGACCAGTGCACCGGTCTTGAGCGCCGTCGAGACGATGATCTCGGCGGAGCGGTCCAGCACCGCCGGCTCGTAGGCTCTCAGCCTGATCTTGATCTTCTGACGTGCCACTTCGTTCTCCTTGGCGATGGCTACTCCAGCTTCGCCGCCGTTCGCCCGGGAATCGTCCCGGTGCAGGCAGCGGCGCCTGCTCGCCTGTCGCTGCGTTCGTTCCTAGGCGTAGATCTTGGCCACCACGCCGGCACCCACCGTACGGCCGCCCTCGCGGATGGCGAAGCGCAGGCCCTCCTCCATCGCGATGGGCGTGTGCAGATCCACCACGATCTTGATGTTGTCGCCGGGCATGACCATCTCCACGCCCTCGGGCAGCTCGGTGTTGCCCGTCACGTCCGTCGTCCGGAAGTAGAACTGCGGACGGTAGCCCGTGAAGAACGGAGTGTGGCGGCCACCCTCCTCCTTCGTCAGGATGTACACCTCGGCGTCGAACTTCGTGTGCGGAGTCACCGAGCCCGGCTTGCAGATCACCATGCCGCGCTCGACGTCTTCCTTCTTCATGCCGCGAAGCAGAAGACCCACGTTGTCGCCGGCCTGGCCCTCGTCCAGGATCTTCCGGAACATCTCCACGCCCGTGCACACCGTGTTCTGCGTGTCGCGGATGCCCACCAGCTCGATCTTCTCGCCCGTCTTGACGATCCCGCGCTCGATACGGCCCGTCGCCACCGTGCCACGCCCCGAGATGGAGAACACGTCCTCCACCGGCATCAGGAACGGCTTGTCCAGGTCGCGCTGCGGCAGCGGAATGTAGCTGTCAAGCGCGTCGATCAGCTCGAAGATGCACTTCGCCTCGGCGCTGTCCGCATCCCCGCTCTCCAGCGCCTTCAACGCGCTGCCGCGGATGATCGGCGTCTTGTCGCCGGGGAACTCGTACTGGTCCAGCAGCTCGCGGACCTCGAGCTCCACCAGGTCCAGCAGCTCCGGGTCGTCCACCATGTCGCACTTGTTCATGAACACGACGATGTACGGAACGCCCACCTGGCGGGCCAGCAGGATGTGCTCGCGCGTCTGCGGCATCGGGCCGTCGCTGGCCGACACCACCAGCACCGCGCCGTCCATCTGCGCCGCGCCCGTGATCATGTTCTTCACGTAGTCAGCATGGCCCGGGCAGTCCACGTGCGCGTAGTGACGCGTCGTGCTCTGGTACTCCACGTGCGCCGTCGCGATCGTGATACCGCGCTCGCGCTCCTCCGGAGCCTTGTCGATCTGGTCGAACGGCACGTAGTCGGCCAGGCCCTTCTTCGAGAGGATCTCCGTGATCGCCGCCGTCAGCGTCGTCTTGCCGTGGTCCACGTGGCCGATCGTGCCGACGTTCACGTGATCCTTCGTGCGTTCGAACTTAGCGCGTGCCATTCCTGGCTACCTCCTGCATGGGGCCGTCTGGTCCGGTCTACCGGCCTCAGGCCCCCGCGTAAAGCCGCGTGATCTCCGCGGCGATCCGGTCCGGCACCTTGTCGTACCGGGCCAACTGCATCGAGAACACGCCCCGCCCCTGGGTCAGCGACCGCAGCTGCGTCGCGTAGCCGAACATCTCCACCAAGGGGACGTCGGCCTGGATGATCTGGTCGGTGCGCCGCTGCTCCAGGCCGTTGACCCGGCCCCGCCGCGAGCTGAGATGCCCGGTGACGTCGCCGAGGAACTCGGCCGGCACCGCGATCTCCACCGCCATCACCGGCTCCAGCAGCGCGGGTGACGCCGCCTTCGCCCCGTCCCAGAGCGCGCTCACCGCGGCGTTCCGGAACCCCATCTCCGTGGACTGCCCCTCCTGGTGCCTGCCGCCCACGAGGGCGATCTGCAGGTCGACCAGCGGGTAGCCCGCCAGCACGCCGGTTTCGCAGGCCTGGCGCGCCGACTGCTCGACGAACGGGATGAACTCCGCCGGCAACGTGCCCGGCTTCGTCTCGTCGGCGAACACGATCCCGGTGCCGTAGCCGCCGGGGCGGATCGCCAGCTCGACCTCGGCAAAGTTGGACTTGCCGGCGAGCTCCCGCTCGAAGTGGCCCTTCTGGACGACCTCCCGCGTCACGGTTTCCCGGTACGCGACCTGCGGGCGGCCGGTGGCGCAGGCCACCTTGTGCTCGCGCTGCAGGCGGTCGACCATGATCTCCAGGTGCAGCTCGCCCATGCCCCAGATCACCTGCTGTCCGCTGTCCGGATCGCGCCGGACCTGGAACGTGGGATCCTCGTCGGCCAAAGCCTGCAGGGCGTCACCGAGCTTGTCCTGGTCGGCCTTCGTCCGCGGTTCGATCGCCATGTAGATGACCGGCTCCGCGAACGCCACCTTGTCCAAGAGCAGCGGGTGTTCCTGCACCGAGAGCGTATCCCCGGTGCGGATCTCCTTGAAGCCCACGGCCGCCACGATGTCGCCGGTCCGGGTCTCGGTCACGTCCTCGCGTTTGTCCGCGTGCATCCGCAGCAAGCGCTGGATCCGTTCCCGCTTTCCCGTCGCGACGTTGAGCACCGTCTTGCCCGCGCCCAAGGTCCCGCTGTACACCCTCAGAAACGCCAGCCTGCCCGCGAACGGATCGGCCAGGATCTTGAAGGCCAGGGCTGCGAACGGCTCGTCGTCGCTCGGGGCCCTGTGCTGCTCGCCTTCCCCGTCCTTACCCGAGCCTTTGATGGCCGGGCGGTCCAGGGGCGACGGCAGGTAATCCACCACGGCGTCGAGAACTTCCCGGACGCCTTTGTTCTTCAGCGCCGACCCGCACAGGACCGGCACCAGCTCGCCGGCCAGCGTGGCCCGCCGGAGCCCGGCGCGGATCTGCTCCACGGTCGGCTCCTGCTCGGCCAGGAAGAGCTCCAGGAGCTCCTCGTCGGCCTCGCTGACCTTCTCGATCAGCTCGAGCCGCGCCATCAGCGCGTCGTCGAGCAGCTCCGGCGGGATCTCGCCCACCGTGAAGGTCGTCCCGAGGTCGGCCTCGCTCGGGTAGATCGCCCGCATCTCCAGCAGGTCGATCATGCCCCGGAAAGTGTCCTCGGCCCCGATCGGCAGGCTCACCGGCACCGGTTTCGCGCCGAGGCGCTCGACCATGCTCTGGACCGCCCGCCCGAAGTCCGCCCCCAGCCGGTCCATCTTGTTGATGAACGCGATCCGGGGCACCGAGTAGCGGTCCGCCTGCCGCCAGACGGTCTCGGACTGGGGCTCCACCCCGCCGACGCCGCAGAACACCGCGACCGCTCCGTCCAGCACCCTCAGGCTGCGCTCCACCTCGGCGGTGAAGTCCACGTGGCCCGGGGTATCGATGATGTTGACCCGGTGCTCGCGCCAGGCGCAGGTCGTGGCCGCGGACATGATCGTGATGCCGCGTTCCCGTTCCTGCTCCATGTAGTCCATCTGGGTCGCGCCGTCGTCCACGTCGCCGGGCCGATGCACGCGCCCGGTGTAGTACAGGATCCGCTCCGTGGTCGTCGTCTTGCCCGCGTCGATGTGAGCCATGATCCCGATGTTCCGGATCATGTTCAGCGCGACTTCGCGAGCCACTGTCGACACTCCGTGTTGCGGACCCTGCCGCCGTTTCCCTCCCGGGTCCCGGCCGCGGATGCCGTCGCGGGCGTGTCCCCGCCGACCGCTGTCGGCCCGGACACAAACCCATCAGCACCACGCGCACCTTGGCTCGTACACGAGCGGTGCGCTTCCATTGCCTCTGGCCCCGCCGAATCCGTTCGCGGGACACTACCAGGCTATTCGAATGTGCGATCCGTCAAGCACTGAGCGCTTGGTGACGAACGAGAGGGACCCTTACCAGCGGCAGTGGGCGAACGCACGGTTCGCTTCAGCCATACGGTGAGTGTCTTCGCGCTTCTTGATAGACGGTCCTTCGTTCTTGCTCGCCATCAACAACTCGGCGGCCAGCCGGTCGGCGAACGTCTGCTCGGGCCGGGTCCGGGCGAAGCCGATCAGCCAGCGCATGGCCAGCTGCGTCCTGCGCTCGGCCCGGATCTCGACGGGCACCTGGTAGGTGGCACCGCCGATACGCCGGGACTTCACTTCGACGCTGGGTTTCACGTTGTTCAGCGCGGACCGGAAGATGTCGATCCCATCCTGCCCGCTCTTGTCCTTCACGATGTCCAGGGCGCGGTAGAACGCGGCCTCCGAGACGCTGCGCTTGCCGTCACTCATGCAGTAATTGATGAACTTGGTCACCATCACGTCACCGTAACGGGGATCCGCAGCCAGCTCGCGCTTCTCGGGGGACCTGCGTCGCGACATTACCTCTTGCTCCCTGACTTCTGCTCGCGACCTGCAGTCCCGAGCCTTGTGCCTTCGTTTCCCGTCGCCGCCGCGCCGTTTGCCGGCTGCAGGCGCGACACGACCCGATCCCCGCGGGGACCGGGTCGCTGAACTAGTTCTTGCCCTTGGCGGCCTTGGCGGCCTTCGGGCGCTTGGCGCCGTACTTCGACCGGCCCTGGCGGCGCTTGTCGACGCCCGACGCGTCCTGCGTGCCGCGCACGATATGGTAACGCACGCCCGGCAGATCCTTCACACGGCCACCACGCACGAGCACGATGCTGTGCTCCTGCAGATTGTGGCCCTCGCCGGGAATGTAGGCGGTCACTTCGATGCCGTTGGTCAGCCGCACGCGGGCGATCTTCCGAAGCGCCGAGTTCGGCTTCTTCGGCGTCTGCGTGTAGACGCGCGTGCACACGCCCTTGCGCTGCGGGCAGGCCTGCAGGGCCGGGCATTTCTTCTTCTTGGTCTGGAGCTTACGGCCCTTGCGGACCAGCTGACTAAGTGTCGGCAATTCGGACTCCCGCCAGGGCCGATTTCGGCCCACTGGCCCGGACGTACCCGGGCGACCTGTTCCTGGTTCCGTGGCTGCGGAGGCTTGATGCGAACCGCGGTACGGCAAGAAAACCCAACGGCAGCCTGTGGGGGCTGCGGTCATGGATCGGGAACATTAGCCGGGCGCGATGGGGTTGTCAAGGATTTACGCGGGAAAATGGGCTTCGGGACCGCTGCAACGGTTCCGGCGGGATCGGCGCCGACCTGGGAGCAGCCGCTGCCGGCGCGAACGCTCTGCGCGAATCCCTGGCCCTGACGCCCCACCCGGCTTGAATCCAGCCCCCGCTGATGCCACCGGCCCTCTGCCGCGGGGCTACCACGGAAGGTCCCCGATCGCTGACGACTCATAACTGTTATTTTTTTGAACAACTTGCTTGCGTGAGCCCTGCAATGGCCCTGGCGCCCACGCGGTCGCATCCGCCAAGGGTATGCAGACTTGTCCCGCCGCCCCGACGCCGGCCGCCTCAGCGGACGAGGACGGCTTTGCGGGTAACCACGCCCGTCGGGGTCATCGCCTGGACGAAATAGGCTCCCGAGGGCGCCGCCGAGCCGGCGTCCGCCATGCCCCCCCAAACCAGGACCAACGACCCGGCGTCGGCCCTGCCCGCGAAGAGCCCCGCAACACGTCGCCCCCGCACGTCGAACACCGTGACGTCCACTTGGCCTGGCCGGTCGACGGTCAGGTCGACGTTCAGCTGCGGGTTGAACGGGTTCGGCCACAGCGCCAGGGCCGGCTCGCGCGCCCGCGGCAGCGAAACGGCGGCGACCGACCGGGCCCCCGGTGACGCCAACCCGATCAACCCCCCGGCACCGCTGGCCAGGAAGACGCCGTCGCCAGCCACCACGTGCGGCAGCGGTCCGGCGGCCGCACCCAGGAGGCGGGGCGCGCGCGGATCGACAACGGACATGACGGCCAGCCCCTCGCGCGTCGCGAGCAGAGCGTGCCCACCGTCCAGAGCGGCTTCCATCACCCCGCCGAATCCCGGCAACTCCGACAGCACGGTGACGGCGTCCGGGCGCGACACATCGTAGAGTCGGACCCCGGTGGGGGTGTACGAGAAGCCCCAGGTGCACAACGCGTCGCCCGCAGCGGTCATCCCGTAGATCTGCCCCGGCAACTTGTTGCGACCACGCAGTTGCGGGTTGGCGGGCTCCCCGATGTCATAGGCCCACAGCCCGCTTCCCCCACCGGCCAGCCAGCCGGCACACCAGAGCAACGAGCCCTCGACCACGAGCTGTCCGGGCTGCATGTCCAACTCCAGATCGGGCAAGCGGCCCAGCACCGGCAGGCCACACGCATCCCGGACGCGGATGATCCCGGGCTCGCTGACCCCGCCGTGGAACGCCAGGTAGACCATCGACCCGCTGATCGCCCCGGCCGCCATCGGCCCGCCCACATCCACCGCGGCGACCAGCCCTCGTGTGGCGTCCCACTTGTAGAGCATGGTGCCGGGCTGGCCGAAGTACGGGAAGCCGATGAGCGCCAGGCTGTCCGCCATCGTGACCCACATATCGGTCACCCACGCCAGGGGTGAACTTCCCACGAGGCGGGGCTGGTGCGGGTCCGAGATATCGGCCAACACGGCGCACTTGTGTCCATCGACAATGCCTGCCCCGAACACGAAGGAGCCATGCCGGGCGAAGCCGTCGGTGATCCATGGGACCGAGAACTGCAGCGCGGCGGCGCGGCTCACGGTTGGATCGATCACCTCGACGCCGTCCCGACGCGAGGCGGCCAGGACATACGGTCCAACGCCGGCGACCGCGGTGCTGCCGGCGGTGGTGAACAGGGTGTCGACCACCACCGGGGCCGCCGCGACCGCAACGTTCACACGTCTGACGCCCAGGTAGGCGTCTGCCAGCAGGACGACATCACCGTGGATCTTCACGGCGGCAGGCGCGCCTCCCAGCGCGGTCCTGCTGATCGTGACCGGATCGCCGGACGCCCCCACATCCACCAGGTCCAGGGTGCCGTCCGGCTCGACGGCAACCAGGAGATCGCCCGCGATGTCCAGGGCCCGGCAGTTGAGGCCGAACCCGAGGTTCCCCTCGGCCAGGATCGCGCCCTCCGGCGAGAAGTCGAACCAGGCGATGCCGAGATTCGCCGACGCCACGAACAGGCGGTTGTCCTTCATGGCCATGGCGAGCGGCCACCCGGGACCCTGAACGAGCCCCACGCCGGCGGCGCCCCCGCTCGACATCCGGCTGATGAAGAGATTCGGGTACACGCCGAAGTCGCGGTAGCCGCCGTAGAAGCACAGATCGCCCCAGGTCGCGAACCCGCGTGGCGTGTAGAAGTGTCCGCCCGGTTCCTGCAGGACACTTTGGGCCAGTCCGCGAAGCGTACCGTCGTCCCGGAGCTCGAACAGGGCAACTTGGGACGGGTCCGACTCGTAGTCCTGGCCGCCGATGAGCAGGTAGCGCCCCGACATCGCGACGTGCTCGATCCGGGCGAAGCCGAACCCGGTGCTCGTCAGCCGCGGCTGCGTGACGACGGTGATGTCGTAGACCTGCACGGTCCCATTCGCGTCGACGAGCACGGCGAAATGGTCCCAGGTCCCGAAGCCGACGGTGCTGGTGAGCGCAGGCAGGCGTGCCTCGTAGGGGTGGTAGTCCGCGTAGTCGAACGCGGAAGCCGCTACGGTCGGCGTGCCGCAGACCACGGCCACGAGTACGATCGCGACGGCAGGGGCAGCGAGTCGGCCCCGTCGCACGCGGGTTCGCCGTGACATGGTGCAACGCCCTCCCGGGACAGGGAACAGGCAGGCGGCAACAGCCTGGCCTTCGATTGTCCCATATCGACAACGCGCGGTCAACCCGGGCGCGGGCTCCGGGGCGGGCGCGAACCGCGAAGCTGCGTTCACGGCGGTCAGGCCCAGCGACGAAGAAGCCGCCGGAGTCCCGGCGGCTTCCCCTGCAGATCGTTCCGCGGATCCGGCGCGGGCTATTCCCCGCTGGCCGCCTCCGCCTCCATCTCCGCTTCCATCTGCGCCGCCAGCGCCGCCGCGGCAGCCTGGGCCAGCTCGTGGTCGTGGATGCCGCGGATGATCCGGTCGTCTTCCTCGGACGGTTCCTGCACCGCCAGGTGCTTGAACTCGCTGAGGCCGGTGCCGGCCGAGATCAGGTGGCCCATGATCACGTTCTCCTTCAGGCTGCGCAGCTCGTCGCGCTTGCCGCGCGTGGCCGCATCGGTCAGCACCCGGGTAGTCTCCTGGAAGCTGGCCGCGCTGATGAAGGAGTCCGTCGTCAGGCTCGCCTTGGTGATGCCCAGCAGCAGCGGTTCGAACACCGCCGGCTCCAGCTCGGGCTCGCCCTTGGCGCGCAGCTCGAGGTTCTTGCTCTGGATCTTGCGGTTGTACTCCTCGACTTCCTGCTTGGTGACCTGCTCGTCCTCGAGGAACGGCGTGTCGCCGGGATTCAGGATGAGCACCTTCCGCAGCATCCGCGAGACGATGATCTCGATGTGCTTGTCGTTGATCTTCACGCCCTGCAGCCGGTAGACCTCCTGCACGGCGTTGACCAGGTACTTCTGCACCTCGGCCACGCCCTTGATGGACAGGATGTCCATCGGGTTGACAGGGCCTTCGGTCAGCCGGTCGCCCGCCAGCACGTGCTCACCCTCATAGGTGCGCACATGCCGGCCGTGCGGAATGGTGTATTCCTTCTCGACCTTGTGCTCGCCCACGACGGCGATCTTGCGCTGGCCACGCGTGGTGCCGCGGAACTCGACGATGCCGTCGATCTCGGTCACCGTCGCGCAATCGCGGGGCTTGCGGGCCTCGAACAGCTCGGCCACGCGCGGCAGACCACCGGTGATGTCGCCCGACTGCGAGACTTCGCGCGGGATCTTCGCCAGTTGCGTGCCCGGACCCACCGTCTCGCCGTCCTGCACCAGCAGGAAGGCGCCCGTGGGCAGGATGTACTCGGCCATCTTCTTGCCGCTCTTGGCGTGCATGACCTGGATCGCCGGGTGCACGCTCTTGTCTGCGCTCTCGACGATCACCGGCTGCTTCATGCGCGTCTTCTCGTCCAGGTCGACGCTCAGCGTCACGCCCTCGACGATACCGCTGTAGGAGACGATACCGGGGCTCTCCGAGAGGACGAAGTCCGCGAACGGATCCCACTCGAAGATCGCGTCGCCGACCTTGACCTTCTCGCCGTCCTTCACGCGCACCACGGCGCCGTAGGGCACCGTCATCTGGCTGCGCGTGATGCCGTTGTCAAGCACCAGCGAAATCTCGCCCTTGCGGCCGATCGAGACCATGTCGCCCAGATCGTTCTTGACGAGCGCCACCTCGCCGTTGAAGACGATCTTGCCGTTGGCCGCCGCCTGCTTGACCGTCTGTTCGACGATGCGGCTGGCCGTGCCGCCGATGTGGAAGGTACGCAGGGTCAGCTGCGTGCCGGGCTCGCCGATGGACTGCGCCGCGATGACGCCGACCGGCTCGCCGATGTCCACCAGCTTGTTCTCGGACAAGTGGTAGCCGTAGCACAGCGCGCAGATGCCGTGGCGGCACTCGCAGGACAGCACCGAGCGCATCAGCACCGCCTGGATGCCCGACTCCTCGATCAGCGTGGCCAGGTCGCGGTTGATGACCGTCCCGGCCTCGCAGATGAGCTTGCCGGTGCCGTCGATGATGTCCTCGGCCGCCGTCCGGCCGACGATACGCTCGGCCAGGCCCTCGATCGTCTTCTCGCCTTCCTTCAGCGCGGAGATCTCGACGCCCCGCAGCGTGCCGCAGTCGGGCACCGTGACGACGATATCCTGCGCCACGTCGACCAGGCGGCGCGTCAGGTAGCCGGCATCGGCGGTCTTGAGCGCCGTATCGGCCAGACCCTTGCGGGCACCGTGGGTCGAGATGAAGTACTCGAGCATTGTCAGCCCCTCGCGGAAGTTCGCGATGATGGGCTGCTCGATGATCTCGCCGAAGCCGCCGGTGATCTTCTTCTGCGGCTTGGCCATCAGGCCGCGCATGCCGGCCAGCTGCTTGATCTGGTCCGCCGAACCGCGGGCTCCCGACGCGTTCATCATATAGACCGCGTTGAAGCCCTGGTCATCCCGGCTCAGGTGCTCGAACATGCGGTCACGGACCTCATTGGTCACCTGCGTCCACTTGTCGATCACCTTGTTGTACCGCTCGCGGTTCGTGATCACGCCGTCGCGGTGGTCACGGACGTAGCCGTCGACGATCTTCTGCGCCGCGGCGACGATCTCGCCCTTTTCCGGCGGAATGATGATGTCGTCGATGCCGATCGAGATGCCGCCCTCGGTTGCGTGGTGGAAGCCCAGCTCCTTGAGGTTGTCCAGGAAGTTCATGCAGATGGTGGTGCCGAGCTTCTGGTGCACTTCCCCGACCACACGCGCGAGGTCCTTCTTGTTGACCGGCTTGTTCACGTAGTCCAGCTCGCTGGGCAGGATCTCGTTGAACTTCACGCGGCCGATCGTCGTCTCCAGCGTGCCGCGCGCACCGCCGAAGCGGATCTTCACCAGGGCATGCTTGTCGATGATCCCGGCCGCGTAGGCGGCATGCGCGTCGGCAACGTCGGCAAAGAGCTTGCCTTCGCCCTTGGCCCCCGGCCGCGCCATCGTCAGGTAGTAGCAGCCCAGCACCATGTCCTGGCTGGGCGACGCCACGGGCTCGCCGCTGGCCGGCGACAGGATGTTCAGCGGCGACAGCATCAGCAGCCGCGCCTCGAGCTGCGCTTCGTAGCCCAGCGGCACATGGACGGCCATCTGGTCGCCGTCGAAGTCGGCATTGAAGGCAGTGCAGACCAGCGGGTGGATGCGGATGGCCTTGCCCTCGATCAGCACCGGCTCAAAGGCCTGGATGCCCAGCCGGTGCAGCGTCGGGGCACGGTTCAGCAGCACCGGGTGGTCCTTGATGATCTCCTCCAGGATGTCCCACACTTCGGGGCGCTCCTGTTCGACCAGCTTCTTGGCGCTCTTGACGGTCTGGACGTACCCCTTCTCCTCCAGCATACGGATGATGAAGGGTTTGAACAGCTCCAGCGCCATGCTCTTGGGCAGGCCGCACTGGTACAGCTTGAGTTCAGGGCCAACGACGATCACCGAACGACCCGAGTAGTCGACGCGCTTGCCCAGCAGGTTCTGCCGGAAGCGGCCCTTCTTGCCCTTGATCATGTCGCTGAGCGACTTCAGGGGCCGGTTGCCCTGGCCCTTGACCGCGCGCGAACGCCGGCCGTTGTCGAACAGGGCGTCGACGGCCTCCTGCAGCATCCGCTTCTCGTTGCGCAGGATCACGCCCGGCGCCTTGATCTCGATCAGCTTCTTCAGCCGGTTGTTCCGGTTGATGACGCGGCGGTACAGGTCATTGAGGTCCGACGTTGCGAAGCGGCCGCCGTCCAGGGGCACCAGCGGGCGCAGGTCCGGCGGCAACACCGGCAGACAGTCGAGGATCATCCACTCCGGCTTGTTCTCGCTCTGGATGAACGCATCGATGATCTTCAGGCGCTTGAGCATCGCCTTCTTGCGCTGCACGGACGACTCGGTCTTGACCTCGGCACGCAGCTGGCGATTCAACTCTTCCAGGTTCGGGCCGGCCAGGAGCTTGCGGACGGCGTCGGCACCCGTCTCCATGGTGCAGTTCCAGTCCGGGTGTTCTTCCTTCAGCTCCCACCATTCCTCGTCGCTCAGGACATCGCCGATCTGCAGCTCGGTGTTGCCCGGGTTGATGACGACGCTCGACTCGTAGTAGAGGATCCGCTCGAGGTCCTTGACCTTCATCGCCAGCAGCTGGCCGATGCGACTGGGCAGTCCCTTGAAGAACCAGATGTGCGCGATGGGCACGGCCAGTTCGATGTGGCCCAGCCGCTCGCGGCGCACCTTGCTCTGCGTGACTTCCACACCGCACTTGTCGCAGACCATGCCGCGGAAGCGGATGCGCTTGTATTTGCCGCAGTTGCACTCCCAGTCCTTCACCGGGCCGAAGATGCGCTCGCAGAACAGCCCGTCCTTCTCCGGCTTGAAGGTGCGGTAGTTGATGGTCTCCGGCTTGGTGACCTCGCCGTAGCTCCAGGCGCGGATCTTGTCCGGGGACGCCAACTGGATCTTGATGGCGCTGCAGTCCGCACTCTTGCGGGTCTCTTCACGGAACGTCTGGCCGAGCATGTATCTTCCTCCTGGCCGCCCCGCGCGGGGCCGACCGGAATCACGGACCTTCACCCTGGCTGCGAGGTGGCGCCCCAGCGGCGACCACCCCCCGGCGTCCCCTAGACCGCGTCCTCGAGCGTCACGTCCAGGCACAGGCTCTGCAGCTCGCGCATGAGGACGTTGAACGACTCGGGGATGCCCGGCTCGGGCGGATTCTCGCCCTTGACGATCGCCTCGTAGATGCGCGAACGGCCGGTCACGTCGTCGGACTTGACCGTCAGCATCTCCTGGAGGCAGTTCGCCGCGCCGTAGGCCTCGAGGGCCCAGACTTCCATCTCGCCGAAACGCTGGCCGCCGAACTGGGCCTTGCCGCCCAGGGGCTGCTGCGTGACCAGGCTGTACGGCCCGATCGAGCGCGCGTGGATCTTCTCTTCCACCAGGTGGTGCAGCTTCATCACGTAGATGACGCCAACGGTCACCTTCTTGTCGAAGGGCTCGCCCGTGCGGCCGTCGTACAGCGCGCTCTTGCCGCTCGGATCAAGGCCCTCCTCGCTGAGGCCGGCCTTGATCTCCTCGATCGAAGCGCCGTCGAACACCGGCGTCATCGTGCGGATGCCCTTGGCAAGCGCCGCGTAGCCCAAGTGGGTCTCCAGGATCTGGCCCAGGTTCATGCGCGAGGGCACGCCCAACGGGTTCAGGACGATGTCCACCGGCGTGCCGTCCGCGAGGTAGGGCATGTCCTCCTCGGCCATGAGCTTCGAAACGACACCCTTGTTGCCGTGGCGCCCGGCCATCTTGTCGCCGACCGACAGCTTCCGCCGCCGCGCCACGTAGACCTTGACCAGCTTGACCACGCCCGGCGGCAGCTCGTCGCCGCGCAGGGCGCGCTCGACGTTCTTGTCGTATTCGACATCGATGCGCTCACGCTCGCGCGCGGCCGCCTCGAACACCGACCGGATACGGGCGTCCTGCTTCTCGTCCTTGACCAGCGGCAGGCCCCAGTGGATGGCCGCCAATTCGAGCTCCTCGATCACCTGCGCGGTCAGCTTGCGCCCGTTCTTGACCAGCACCTCGCCCGTGTTGGCGTCGATGATGTGGTGAGCGATCTCGCCATTGAACAGCTCGCGCAGACGCTCCTCCGCCACCGCATTGACCTTGCCGCGGTCGCGGTCACGACGACGCCGGAGTGCGTCCATCTGGCGCTTCTCCTCCTTCTTGGAGCGGGTGTTGCGGTCCTGGCGGCTGAAGACCCGCACGTCGACCACGATCCCGTCCATGCCCGGAGGCGCCTTCAGCGAGGCGTCCTTCACGTCCCCGGCCTTCTCGCCGAAGATCGCGCGCAGCAGCTTCTCCTCGGGGCTCAGCTCGGTCTCGCCCTTGGGAGTCACCTTGCCGACCATGATGTCGCCCGGCCGCACGCGCGCCCCCGGGTAGATGATGCCGTCCTCGTCGAGGTACTTCAGCGACTCCTCGCCGACGTTGGGGATCTCCCGCGTGACCTCCTCGACACCCCGTTTGGTGTCGCGGACCTGCAGCTCGAACTCCTCGATGTGCAGCGAGGTGAAGGTGTCCTCCTTCACCATCTTCTCCGACACCAGGATGGCATCCTCGAAGTTGTAGCCGCCCCAGGGCATGAAGGCGACCAGCAGGTTGCGACCCAGGGCCAGTTCGCCCTGGCTGGTGCTCGGGCCGTCGGCGATGGGCTGTCCCGCCTTCACGCGATCGCCGGGGCGGACCAGGGGCTTCTGGTTGTAGCACGTGTCCTGGTTCGAGCGACGGAACTTGCGCAGCTTGTACTCCACGACGCCGTTGGCGTCGAAGAAGCTGCCCGACCTGACCTTGTCCGGGTCGTCGTAGCGGATGACCACCGATTCGGCCGTCGCCGCCTCGACCACGCCCGCGGCCTCGGCCACGATCACGGCGCCCGAATCGATGGCGACCTTCTTCTCCATGCCGGTGCCGACGATGGGTGCGTCCGTCCGCAGCAACGGCACGGCCTGGCGCTGCATGTTGCAGCCCATCAGCGCACGGTTCGCGTCGTCGTGCTCGAGGAACGGGATGAGCGAGGCCGCGGCCGAAACGATCTGCTTCGGCGACACGTCCATGTAGTCCAGTTCCTCCGGCTTGGCCATCGGGTACTCGCCGCGGAACCGAGCCAGCACGCGCTTGGCCGCGAAGTGCCCGTTGTCGGCGATCTCCGCGTTCGCCTGCGCGATGGTGACCGTGTCCTCCTGGTCCGCCGTCAGGTACTCGGTCTTGCTGGTCACGATGCCCTTGTCGACGCGACGGTAGGGCGACTCGATGAAGCCGAAGCTGTTGATCCGCGCGTGCGTGGCCAGCGACGCGATCAGGCCGATGTTCGGGCCTTCCGGCGTCTCGACCGGGCACATGCGGCCGTAGTGCGTGTAGTGCACGTCACGGACCTCGAAGCCCGCCCGGTCGCGATGAAGACCGCCCGGCCCGAGGGCGGACAGGCGCCGCTTGTGCGTCAACTCGCTCAGCGGGTTCGTCTGGTCCATGAACTGGCTCAACTGGCTGCTGCCGAAGAACGACTGCACCACCGCCGAGACGGTACGCGCGTTGACCAGGTCCGCCGGACTCAGCGGCTTTTCCTTGTCCGCGAGGTTCATCCGCTCCTTGATGATCCGCGCCATGCGACTCAGGCCGACCGAGAACTGGTTGGCCAGCAGCTCGCCCACCGAACGGATGCGGCGGTTGCCGAAGTGGTCGATGTCGTCGATCTCGCGCTGACCCAGGAACAGGCCGATCATCTCGTGCGTGATCGCCAGGAAGTCGGCCGGCGTCAGCGTCGTGCACTTCGGGTCCACGTCCAGCGACAGGCGTCGGTTCATCTTGTAGCGGCCGACCTCGGCCAGGTCGTAGCGCTTCTCGTTGAAGAACAGGCGCTCGAACAGGGCCTTGGCGACTTCCTCGTTCGGGGGATCGCCCGGACGCAACAGGCTGTAGAACCGCCGCAGCGCCTCGTCCTGGGTGCGGCTGGGGTCCTTGCGCAACGTATTGAGGACCAGGCTGGGCTCGTTCAGCGTGACCTCGCCCGCAGCCACCAGCTTGATCTCCTTGACGCCCGAGCCGAGGATCGTCTCGCGCAGAAGCGCGTCGATGATCGCGCCGGCCTTGGCGAACGGCTCGTCGTCGCCGTCGCGGGTCAGGTCGCCGGCCAGGATGCGGCCCTCGAGGGTCTCTTCCAGTTCCTGGTACTTCTTCGTGCCGGGCTTTGTCAGCTTGATCGCCTCGACCTCATGGAAGAGGGAGATGATCTCCTCGTTGGTCTGGAAGCCCAGCGCGCGCAGCAGCATGGTGGCCGGCTGCTTGCGCTTGCGGTCGATGTGCACATACAGCAGGTTGTTGATGTCCGTGGTGAATTCGACCCACGATCCGCGGTACGGGATGATGCGCGCCCTGAACAGGCGGCGCCCGTTCGGGTGCGTCTCGTCGCTGAAGAACACGCCAGGCGACCGGTGCAGCTGCGACACGATCACGCGTTCGGCGCCGTTGATCAGGAACGTGCCCTTGTCCGTGATCATCGGCAACTCGCCCAGGTAGACTTCCTGCTCCTGGATGTCGCGGATCATCATCTCGCCGCCGGTCTGCCCCTCGCTCTCTTCCTTGACGACCAGGCGCAGCTTCACCTTGAGCGGCACGCTGTAGGTCAAGCTGCGTTCCTGGCACTCGTCGATGCCGTACTTCGGCTCACCGGTCTTGAAGCTGATGTACTCCATGATCAGGTTGCCGCGCGCGCTCTCGATGGGGAAGATCGTCTGGAAGACGCCTTCGATCCCCCGCATGTCGCGCTCTTCCGGCTTGGTCCCGACCTGCAGGAACTCGTTGTACGAGTCCAGCTGGACCGCCAGCAGGTTGGGCATCGTTTCGTCGTGCAGGATCTTGGAGTAGTTGACGCGTCCGGTGAATCTGTCGACGGAGGGTTTTCTCACTGGACCACTTCCTCGGAAGAAGGAACGGCTCCCCCGCGGCGGCCACGGGCCCGGGGTTCGCCGTCTGACTCTCGCCGCCGGCACGGGCCGGGCGGCGGCCGGTGCCTCGCTCCCTCTGCGGTGCCCCGGTCCGCGCGCCCTTGCGGGCGACGGCCGGAGGCCGCGGGGGCGATCCCTGTCGGGACCGCCCCCAGACGATCGGACCTACTTCAGGTCGATGATCGCGCCGGCTTCTTCCAGCTGGGCCTTCAGCTTCTCGGCCTCGGCCTTGTTCACGCCGTCCTTGACGGTGGCAGGCGCGCTCTCGACCAGGTCCTTGGCTTCCTTCAGGCCCAGGCCGGTGATGGCCCGGACTTCCTTGATGACCTGGATCTTCCTGTCGCCCGCGGCGGTCAGCACCACGGTGAACTCGTCCTTGACTTCCTCGACGACGGCGGCGGCAGCCGGGCCGGCCATCATGGCCATCGGGGCGGCGGCGCTCACGCCGAACTTCTCCTCCATGGCCTTCACCAGATCGGCGGCCTCGAGGATGGTCATGCTCGAAATCAGGTCCAGGACCTTGGCAGCGTTTTCGCTCAGGTTGCTCATGCTGTTTCCTTCTCCTTGGGCAGCGGGACGGCGGTCCCGCGGTTGTCTGGATCTTCAGGGCCGTCCCGGCTGCGCTGCAGGCGGACCGGCCGTCACTCTCATCGGGACCCGGTCAGGCAGCCTTCTGCTTGGCGACGGCGTCGATGGCGCGGCACAGGGCGGCGGCGACACCATTGGTCACCACGGCCAGGCCACGGGCGGGAGCGTTGATGCTGCCCATCATCGTGGCCAGCAGCTGCTCGCGACTCGGCACCTTCGACAGCGCCACGACCTCGTCCGGCGTCAGGAAGCGGCCGTCGACGAATCCGCCCTTGATCTTCAGCTTGTCGTTCTCCTTCGAGAAATCGACAGCCAGACGGGCAGCGTCGACCTGGCTTTCCATGCCGAACAGGACGGCGGTCGGGCCCTTCAGGTGGGCCGACAGGTCGCCTTTGCCGGTGTCCATGGCGGCGATGCGCGCGAGGCGGTTCTTCACCACGCGGCAGTCGATGCCCTTAGCCCGGCAGTTCCGGCGGAAGGCGGTCATCTGCAGAACGGGAATGCCGGTATAGTCCGCGAAGACCATGACCTGCGACTTCTTCATCCGTTCGGAGATGGCCTCGACCTCGTGAATCTTCTCGGGACGTGCCATCAGGCAACTCTCCTTGATCTATCGACCGTACGGGGCCGGCGGGGCCGGCGGGTCACGCGTGACCCGCGCGGACAGGCCCGCTCAGCCCAGGGTGGACTCGACGCGGATGGACGGCGTCATCGTGCCGGACATGAAGACCGACTTGACGTAGACGCCCTTGACCGCCGCCGGCCGCACACGCTGCAGCTCCGTGAAGAGCGTGCGGGCGTTCTCGGCCAGCTTCACCGGTCCGAAGGAGCGCTTGCCCAGCGGGGCGTGCACGATACCGGCCTTGTCGACGCGGTACTCGATGCGGCCCGCCTTGGCCTCCTTCACGGCCTTGGCGATGTCCATGGTGACGGTGCCGACCTTCGGGTTGGGCATGAGGCCGCGGGGACCGAGAATCCGGCCCAGCTTCCCCAGCTCACCCATCATGTCGGGGGTCGCGATGATGACGTCGCAGTCCGTCCAGCCGTCCTTGATCTTGGGCAGGTACTCGTCCGCCCCGACCATGTCGGCGCCTGCGTCAGCGGCTTCCTTCTCCTTGGGACCGCGAGTGATCACGAGGACCCTCACGGTCTTGCCGGTGCCGTTGGGCAGGACCACGGTGCCGCGGACCATCTGGTCGGCGTGCCGCGGATTGACGTTCAGGCGAACCGCCACATCGACCGTTTCGTCGAATTTGGCCTTGGGCATCGAATCGAGCAGCGCCATCGCCTCGTCGATCGAGTACGTCTTGCTGCGGTCGATCAGCTGCCGGCCCGTGCGGTAGGATTTTCCGTGCTTCATGCGTGGATCGCTCCCGTTGACTGTGATGTTCCGAATCGGGCTTCCCGTTGCCGCCGAGGCCGCGCCGGCGCCCTGTTTCTCCGGTGCCGGTCCCGCGTGCGGGCCGGCGCCGTGTTCGCAGTCCGGGGACTAGACCACTTCGAGCCCCATGCTCCGCGCCGTGCCGGCGATGATCTTCACCGCGGCCTCGGGCGATCCGGCGTTGAGGTCCTCCATCTTCATGGCGGCGATCTCGCGCAACTGGGCGCGCGTGATCTTGCCGATGGGTTCCCGGCCGGGCTTGTGGCTGCCGGAGGTCAGGCCCAGGGCCTTCTTGATGAGCACCGAAGCAGGCGGCGTCTTCGTGATGAAGCCGAAGCTGCGGTCCGAGAACACGGTGATGACCACCGGGATCACCAGACCCATCTGCTCCTTGGTGCGCTCGTTGAAGGCGCTGCAGAACTCCATGATGTTCAGGCCGTGCTGGCCGAGCGCCGGGCCCACGGGGGGCGCCGGGTTCGCCAATCCGGCCTTGATCTGCAGCTTGACCTGCGTGACGACTTTCTTGGCCATGTTCAGCTTTCTCCTTGCACTGTGCCCCGGTTCCATTGCTGGTTCCAGGACAGGGCGCCGCCGGCCTGCCGATCGCGCGTGGCGGGGTCCACACCCGCCGCCCGCTGGCGATCACCGCCGAGCCCTCTTCTATGGTTCCGCCACCGCTGAGAGAGGCGGGGACGGTGACAGCCGCCGGTCCAGACAAAACCCGCGACCATCCGACGACGATGGAGCCTCAGACAGGTTTGACCTGCAGGAAATCGAGCTCCACCGGGGTCTCCGAACCGAAAATCGAGATCATCACCTTGAGCTTGCCCTTGTCGTGGTTGATCTCGTTGATGACGCCGATCCACTCCGTGAACGGGCCGTCCATGACCTGGACGCTGTCGCCCACCTCGTAGGGGATCTCGAGCGTCTGCCGCGCCTCATCCGGGGCGGAGATGCGACCGAGGATCCGGTCCACCTCTTCCCGCGTGATGGGCTCGGGCTTGAGCGGGGTGCCGCCGACAAAGCGCGTGACCCCCGGGATGCTGTTGAGGAAGTGGTGGCTCTCCTTGTTCATCACCATCTCGACCAGGATGTAGCTCGGGAAGTACTTGCGCTTCACGGTGGAGCGCTTCCCGTTCTTCATCTCGGTCACGTCCTGGGTGGCGACCAGCACTTCCCCGAAAAACTCTTCCATGTGGTTCGACTTGACGGCCATCTCGATGTTGCGCTTGACCTTGTTTTCATGGCCGGTGTTCGCGTGGAGCACGTACCACTTCATCTTGACGCGGCGCTCGATCTCAGCCTGGTCGTCGGCGCTCAGCTGCAGATCGACGGCGTCGAGCAGCTCGTCCTCGGGCGCGCGTGCGCGCGTCGGCGCGGGATCCTCCGGAGGCTCTGGCGCGACATAATCCTCTTCCGGCAGGTCCAGGAAGAGGGAGTCCGCATCCACGGCCTTCGGCTGGCTGTCGCCGTTGCGATCCTCGTTATCGAACACGTCCGGCTCCCATCGGCTTCCGCACCGGAGCTGACACCGCCCCGCCGCTGCGTTTTCGGCACCTCGACGCGCAGACACCCCGAAAACGGGACGTGTGTCCCATCTCGGGGCTCCCGGTCGGGCCCGGCCCGGATCTGCCTACCCTGTCAACCCAGGGACTTGATGATCCCCTTGATGCCAAGGTCCAGGATCTTGTCCACCACGAACAGGATGATCGTGATGATGGTCACGGTGACCAGCACCACGATCGTCGACTCCTTCAGTTCCTGCCGACCAGGCCAGGAGACGCGCTTCATCTCCTGACCGGATTCACGCAGGTACTGGGTAAGGCGCGCGACCATGCTAGGGCCTTCCTGACCTTGCCCGGGGGCGCCTGACGAGACTCAGGACGCCAGCCGGGGCGGTTTCGGTACACTGGCAGGGGCGGCAGGATTTGAACCCGCGACCCTCGGTTTTGGAGACCGATGCTCTACCAACTGAGCTACACCCCTGCGAAAACCTGCCGCCAGCCGACGATCCCGCAGGAACGTCGGCTCCGGCATCCGCGTCGGACTAGCGGGTCTCCTTGTGATCCGTGTGCTTGTTGCACTTGGGGCAGAACTTCTTGAACTGCACCCGGTCCGGATGGAGCCGCTTGTTCTTCTTCGTCGTGTAGTTCCTCGACTTACACTCGGTGCAGGCGAGGGTGATGATGTCACGCATTGGACCCTGCTCCCTGGCCGGAGGCCATGGACACTGGTTTCAGGACGCTGCTAGGCGTAGATCTTGGCCACCACGCCGGCACCCACCGTACGGCCGCCCTCGCGGATGGCGAAGCGCAGGCCCTCCTCCATCGCGATGGGCGTGTGCAGATCCACCACGATCTTGATGTTGTCGCCGGGCATGACCATCTCCACGCCCTCGGGCAGCTCGGTGTTGCCCGTCACGTCCGTCGTCCGGAAGTAGAACTGCGGACGGTAGCCCGTGAAGAACGGAGTGTGGCGGCCACCCTCCTCCTTCGTCAGGATGTACACCTCGGCGTCGAACTTCGTGTGCGGAGTCACCGAGCCCGGCTTGCAGATCACCATGCCGCGCTCGACGTCTTCCTTCTTCATGCCGCGAAGCAGAAGACCCACGTTGTCGCCGGCCTGGCCCTCGTCCAGGATCTTCCGGAACATCTCCACGCCCGTGCACACCGTGTTCTGCGTGTCGCGGATGCCCACCAGCTCGATCTTCTCGCCCGTCTTGACGATCCCGCGCTCGATACGGCCCGTCGCCACCGTGCCACGCCCCGAGATGGAGAACACGTCCTCCACCGGCATCAGGAACGGCTTGTCCAGGTCGCGCTGCGGCAGCGGAATGTAGCTGTCAAGCGCGTCGATCAGCTCGAAGATGCACTTCGCCTCGGCGCTGTCCGCATCCCCGCTCTCCAGCGCCTTCAACGCGCTGCCGCGGATGATCGGCGTCTTGTCGCCGGGGAACTCGTACTGGTCCAGCAGCTCGCGGACCTCGAGCTCCACCAGGTCCAGCAGCTCCGGGTCGTCCACCATGTCGCACTTGTTCATGAACACGACGATGTACGGAACGCCCACCTGGCGGGCCAGCAGGATGTGCTCGCGCGTCTGCGGCATCGGGCCGTCGCTGGCCGACACCACCAGCACCGCGCCGTCCATCTGCGCCGCGCCCGTGATCATGTTCTTCACGTAGTCAGCATGGCCCGGGCAGTCCACGTGCGCGTAGTGACGCGTCGTGCTCTGGTACTCCACGTGCGCCGTCGCGATCGTGATGCCGCGCTCGCGCTCCTCCGGAGCCTTGTCGATCTGGTCGAACGGCACGTAGTCGGCCAGGCCCTTCTTCGAGAGGATCTCCGTGATCGCCGCCGTCAGCGTCGTCTTGCCGTGGTCCACGTGGCCGATCGTGCCGACGTTCACGTGATCCTTCGTGCGTTCGAATTTTGCGCGTGCCATCAGCGGCTTCCTCCCATGGAAGGGTCGAACCTCGACCTTACGATCAACCTGCGGAACCGAGTGCCCGCCTTATCGAGCGTTCTGGCGAATCAAGCTGGAGCCCACGAGCAGACTTGAACTGCTGACCGCTTGCTTACCATGCAAGTGCTCTACCGCCTGAGCTACGTGGGCTCCGAGAAGCCACCTATCGGCCGGCCGCGGCGCACTCCTCATCCGCGATTCGGCTGCGAATCGCGACCCAAGGGGCGGTAACGCCACGCCGGCGCCAAGCGTCTGGAGCGGGAAACGGGGTTCGAACCCGCGACCCTCAGCTTGGAAGGCTGATGCTCTGCCAACTGAGCTATTCCCGCTCCGAACCGTCGGCCATCAACCGTGGGCCGGCCCCACGGCCGGCGATCTATCGTGGTGGGGGGGGGAGGATTCGAACCTCCGAAGGCGTCCGCCGACAGATTTACAGTCTGTTCCCTTTGACCGCTCGGGAACCCCCCCAGAACCACCTCAGCGAACGGAACCTTCTCCTGGCCGGCACCGCAGCGGGCGTCAGGCCGGCCAGCCCGGGGCGCTCGACGAGTGCCTGGAGCTGGCGAGAGGACTTGAACCCCCAACCGCCTCATTACAAGTGAGGTGCTCTACCAGTTGAGCTACGCCAGCCCGACTGTCGACCGGAACCCGGCCCGATCCCAAAGATCGGCCCAAACCCGTTGCAACCGCACCTCGCCAGCGCGTCGGCGTTGCCTGCCAGACGCTTACCGGACGGACCGGCGCGGACCGGGACGGGCCTGGACCGATTCGGGAGCGGCAATATATAACGCGGCGCAAATCGTTGTCAAGAAAATGCCCGGCCGGGCGCGGCTTCGCCGGGCAGCCGGGCGGCCCGGCAGAGGTCGTCGACCAGGGCCGCGAACCCGATCCCCACCGCAGCGGCTGCCTTGGGCACCAGGCTGGTGGCGGTCATGCCCGGAATCGTGTTGATCTCCAGGCAGGAATAGGCGTCCCCGTCCAGCCGGAAGTCGATCCGGGCCATTCCCCGGCAGCCTGCCAGCTCGTACAGACGCAAAGCGTCGCCCACGATCTGCTCGTAGACCGGCGAATGCACCGGCGCCGGCACCAGGTAGTCACTGGCCCCCGAGGTGTACTTGTTGCGGTAGTCGTAGAACCCGTCCCGGGGGCGGATCTCCAGCAGTGGCAGGCGCCGGCCGAGCAGGATCGCGGCCGTAAGTTCGCGCCCCGGTATGTACTTCTCCACCAGGACGTCGACCAGGCAGGTGCCCTGGGCGGCGGCCACGCGCTCGAAAGCGGCCGCGAAATCGGCCGGCCGATCGACGATCTCGACACCCACGGAGCTCCCGCCGTTGTTCAGCTTGACCACTGCCGGGAAGCCGATTTCGGCCAGGACCCGCTCCTGGATGCGGTCGAGGGTCAGTTCCGGGCCCGGGCCCGCCCCCGGGACGCTCACCTGGGGGGACGCTCCGGGACGGCAGTTCCAGGTCACCTGCAGCCAGTCGGGGGTCGGAATGCCCGCCGCGCGCATCAGCCTCTTGGTCAGACCCTTGTCCATGGCCAAGGCGCTGGCGGCCGGTCCGGACAGGGCGTAGGGCACGCCCAGGACCTCCAGCACCGCCTGCAGGTGGCCATCTTCGCCGTCGCCGCCGTGCAGTGCCGGGAAGACCACGTCCACCCCTTGCAGGGCCTCGCAGCCGATGACCGCCGCGACATTCGGGATCTCGACCTCGACCACCTCGTGCCCGGCCTCGCGCAGCCCTTGCGCCACGGCCTGGCCCGAGCGCAGCGACACCTCGCGCTCGGACGAATCCCCGCCCATCAGCACCGCGACCCGCATCGGTCGACTTCCTTCCCGGCCGACAGCGCCTCAGGCGCCCGGCCGCTGCAACAGCGCGACCGCCTGCACGGTCACGCATTCGCCCCGCCCCTCCGGACCCAGCCCTTCCCCGCGCGTGCCCTTGACCGACACCTGCCCGGGCTCCACCCCGAGAGCCCCGGCCAGCTTTCCCTGCATCCGCGGCACCGCCGGGGCCAACAGGGGCCGCTCGGTGATCACCGTCGCATCGACGTTGCCCACGCGCCAGCCGGCCGCCTCCACCAGATCCCGCACCCGGGACAGCAGGTCCAGGCTGTCGGCGCCAGCCCACCGCGGATCGGTGTCCGGGAAGTGCCGCCCGATGTCCCCCAGCCCGGCCGCCCCCAGCAGCGCGTCGGCCAGGGCGTGGCACACCGGATCGCCGTCCGAGTGCCCGAGCGGACCCACCGGGCAGTCCGGGAACTCGACCCCGCCCAGCACGCAGCGCCGGCCCTCCACCAGGCGATGGCGATCCCAGCCCTGCCCGATGCGGAACGTGCTCACGCGAACACCTCGGCCTGGTCCAACGACTTGCCGGCGCGGTCCTTGTCCGACAGCACGGTCTCGACGCCCACGACCAGCGGCCAGTCGATGCCCACCAGCGGGTCGTCCCATTTCAGGGAGCGCTCGTGCTGCGGCGCGTAGTAGTCGGTGCACTTGTAGACGAACTCGGCCATCCCGCTCAACACATAAAACGCGTGGCCGAAGCCGGGCGGCACCCAGAACTGGCGGTGGTTGTCCGCCGACAGCTCCACGCCGCACCACTTCCCGAAGTGCGGGGAGCTGCGCCTGAGGTCCACCGCCACGTCGAACACGCGCCCGCTGATGACACGCACCAGCTTGCCCTGCGGCTGCTTCACCTGGTAGTGGATGCCGCGCAGCACGCCCTGCCGCGAGCTGCTCTGATTGTCCTGCACGAACGGCAGGGTCACGCCCGCCTTCGCGAAGACGTCGGCGCGCCACGTCTCCAGGAAGTAGCCCCGGTGGTCGCCGAACACGCGCGGCTCGAAGACCAGCACGCCGGGAAGCGACGTCTCCACCACGTTCATCGCCGTTCCTCCGGCAGGCGCAGCAGGTAGCCCCCGTAGCCGCTGTTGCGCAGCGGCGCGGCCAGGTCGCGCAACTGCGCATCGTCGATGAAGCCCATGCGCCAGGCGATCTCCTCGGGGCAGGCGATCTTGAAGCTCTGCCGCTCCTCGATCACGCGGATGAACTGCCCGGCGTCCAGCAGCGACTGGTGCGTGCCGGTGTCCAGCCAGGCCGCGCCGCGGCCGAGGATCTCCACGCGGAGGTCGCCGCGCTCGAGGTAGGCGCGGATCACGTCGGCGATCTCCAGCTCGCCACGGGCCGAGGGCCGGATCGCGCGCGCGATCCCGACCACGTCGCGATCGAAGAAGTAGAGCCCCGTCGCCGCGATGTTCGACTTCGGCTGCTTCGGCTTTTCCTCCACGCCGACGGCGCGCCCGTCCGGGCCCACCTCGATGACGCCGTAGCGCTCGGGGTCGCTGACCGTGTAGCCGAAGATGGTGCCGCCGCTCTCCTGCTGCGCCACCCGCTGCAGCCGCTTGGAGAGGCCCTCGGCGTAGAAGATGTTGTCGCCCAGGATCAGGCAGGCCGGGCCACCCTTCAGGAACTCCTCCGCCAGCAGGAACGCCTGCGCCAGGCCGTCGGGCGTCGGCTGCACCGTGTACTCCAGGCGCAGGCCCCAGCGCCGGCCGTCGCCCAGCAGCTTGCGGAAAGACGGCTGGTCCTCGGGCGTGGTGATGATCAGGATGTCGCGGATCCCCGCCAGCATCAGCGTGGACAGCGGGTAGTAGATCATCGGCTTGTCGTAGACGGGCATCAGCTGCTTGCTGACCGTGAGGGTCAGCGGGTGCAGGCGGCTGCCGGTGCCGCCGGCCAGAATGATGCCCTTGAAGGGGGTGGTGGTCACGGGATTGGGTCCTTGGGGCTGGGGGCCTGGTGCTTGTGGTCCCGGGGGCCGGTCGCCGGGAGGATAGTACAGGCGGGGCGGTCTGGCGCGGGGAAATCGCAGGGGGGCCGGCAGCGGCGGCCCGGCTGCCACCAGACGGCTGGCCCGGGCGGCCCGCCGCCACGCCGTCGCGCACCCGATTCACTTGATCAATGTCTGCCGCGCCGTCGCCTGCAGCCCGCCGGTTTCGGCCCGCGCAAGGCTCGACACGGCGCGCCGCGGGAGGATGAGTCTGGCCAGCGCCAGGAGGGCGGCTGTCGCGCGCGTCATCGCGGTCTTGATCGTTTGGGGGGCTTGCACCGCCGCGCGTCGATCGGGCGCGAATCGATGGGGCGTCCACGGGCGCCGCCGGCTTCCGCGATCACCTGAACAACCCCTTGATCAAGCCCCACGACGACATCCCCTCCGTCTCCTTGTGGTCCTCGGTCAGATCCACCAGCCCCCGCATCCGGCAGCAGGTGCGCGTCTCCCCCGCCACGACCGAGTCCGTCAGCGCCACATACACCTTCAGCTGTCCCTGCGCTTTCGGGATGGTGTGCCCGATCCCGCGGTCCGCCAGGATCAGGACGTCGAAGAGCCCGTACATCGTCTCGGGGATCAGGTCGGCCGTCGGCGATGCCACCCACGCCCCCTGCCGCGCGAACGCCCGAAACGTCAAGCTCTCGATCCCCGGCACGAGGAGGCACTCGGGATCCGTCACGTCCCCGCCGCTGAACATGCGCTCGTGGATGCGCTGGTCCTCGGCTGCATCGAGCATGGCGCCCAACGAAGGGGAGGGAGCCGGTCGGCTCCCTCCCCTCGCCTCAGCGGAGATTCCATATCACTTGACGAGTGTGAGGCGCCGCCACGCGACCTGCGTCCCGGACACGGCGCGGCAGATGTAGACGCCGGCCGGAACCGGTCGTCCGTCATCATCGCAGCCGTCCCACGTCACCGCGTGCGGCCCATCGCTGAAGGTCGCGAGGGCCAGTTGCCGCACCCGGCGACCGGCAACGTCGTGGATCGTCAGCGCCACCGCGCGCTCCCCCGACAACTCGAAGTTGATCGCCACGCGGGGGTTGAAGGGATTGGGCTGGGCGATCAACGAGAGGAACGGCGCCGCGTCGAACGGCGGAGCAACGTCCTCCACCCCTGCGGCATGGAGATTCGGCGAGAGTCGCGCAAGGAAGGAATCATACCCGCCGGCGTGCGTCGTCTGGTACACGCCGCTGGTCACGGGGAAGTCGGCAGAGAAAGTGTCGCCCACGATGACCGCGTCGTGGCCGATCAACGCGAGCGCGTAGGGATAGTCGTTCTCCGTCCCTCCCAGGTAACTGCTCCACGCGAGCGTGCTCAAGAGAGGGTCCAGCACGGCGAGAGCCCCATCGACAACGCCGTTGAACGTCGTGTCGAAGCCGTCCGGGGTGACGGGGAACCCGGAGCTGGTGGTGTAGACTGCGCAGAACACGCGATCGTCGGCGGCAAGCGCGAGATCGGCCGGATAATCATCCCCTGGACCGCCAAGGAAGGTGGAGGTCAGCATCTCCGAAAGATCGGGCGCGAGTCGGGTGATGTAGACGTCCGTACCGCCATTGTGGGTCGTGTCGTAGGCGTTCGCGGAGGTCGGGAAATTCGTGGCCGTGGTGAAGCCCGTGACGGCGATGTCGCCGGCGGAATCCACGTCGACCCCAATGGCCCACTCGGTGGGGTCCGACACGAGCGTCTCCGTCCCGCCGATGTACGTGGCGGCGACGAGTTCGCCCGTGTCGGCGAGGAATTGCGCGACGTATCCGTCGAACAGGTTCTGGGTCGTATCCCAGGCGCCGTGCGTGACCGGGAACCCGCCGCCGGTAAGGCCACAGATGTAGAGGCGGTCCTCGAAAAGACCAATTCCCGTACACCAGTCGGATCCGTTGCCGCCGAGGTAGGTCGCGAAGCTCAGTTCGTCCCGCTCCGCATCGATGGCGACGACGGCCGCATCGCTGTTGCCGTCCAGTATCTTGTCGAACCAGTTCACGACCGGGAAGTCCGGGGACGTGGTCGTCATCCCGAGGAGAATCTTGCTTTCCGGCGAGATGGCGAGGCCCTGGACCGAATCCCCACCGCTGCCGCCGATGAAGGTGCTGTAAGTCAGTCCGCCTTGGAGATTCACCTCCGCCACGAACCCGTCGGAATTGCCGTTGTGAGTCCTGTCGAGTCCCGCCGCCGTGGTCGGGAAGTTCGGCGAGCGGGTGAAACCGCCGACGAACATGAACGGGCCGGAGTTGCAGATGGTGGCGGCTCCATCGTCCTGCGAACCTCCGAGGTAGGTGCAGAAGACCAGATTCGAGCCGTCCTGGGTGAAGGCGGCCACGAAGGCGTCGAAGCCCCCGTTGGCGGTCCGGTCATGCGCGCCTGTCGTCGTCGGGAGATCGGAGGAAAGCGAGTAGCCGACGACGACCACCCATCCCTGCGCCGGGCGGGTGACCAGATTCAGGATGGTATCGTCGTCGCTCCCCCCGAAGTAGCTGTTCCAGAGCAAGGTCGACGGGTCATTGAGGCCACGTTCGGAATCGCGGGTCAGGGAGATCCGGCCGGAGTTCCCGTTGCGTTCGTGTGCGATCTCCCCCAGCGGGGTTTCGACGACGAGGCGACCCGACCCGAGTTCATGAAGCGACGTTCCCCCCTCGAACCCGAAGGGGTCGGTGGGTGCGACGTGACCGGGGCGTGCGATCAACTCATAGGCGATGCCGCCCGTGTCCATGCGCAGGACGAGGTCCGTCCCGGGCCAGAGTTCGCGATAGCGGGCCTCCCCGAATGCGCGAACTCCCTCCGTCCACGCGGCCGGATCCGGGCCTAGGCAGAAGTTCGTCGTTCCCGGCAGGGGATCGGCGGCGGTCACGCCCGCCGGGTCACCGGCGCCGAGGAAAGGAATCCGCACCGCCCAGCCGCGACCGCCGGGGTTGCCGGGCTCGGACGCCGCTGCCCGTTCCGCTGGGGACTCGCCCGCCATCTGGGCCCGCAGGTCCATCGATTCCGGCCGCGACGCGCGCGCCGCGTCACGATCGACCAGGTCGATGACAATGGCGTCGTCCGTCAGGAACACCGACATGCCGGAGCCCGCGGCGTAGTACCGGACCTTGGGGGCGACCTGGCCCCGGTTCTCGAGGAATCCCGCCCGGGCCGGAGGCCCGAGAAGGAGCACGATGGCAGGCAACAGCATCGCCCAGGCGCGGCGGAATCCGCGCGGCCGGGGGATCGCAGGACGACTCGTGTGCATCGACGGCCTCCGTCAAGCAATGGACTGGGTTCGGGCGGGCCCGCGGCCCGGCATGATATTGCTGAGTCGCTCGAACGGCTAAGCAATCACACGTGGCGCTCAAGAAATCCGCCCGCTCTTCTGATGGGCACCGCTCGTTGAGGTCGCGTGGTCAATTGGCCCGTCTTGGCGATGTGCCGGTCGGGGCGTATTGCGGTTCCCGGGGAGCTCTTGGGAGGAATCGACGGACGTTCCAGGCTCCAGGTGCCCATTCCTGGCCCGAATCCCTGGCCCCGCACGTGTGGATTCCGCGATATCAGGGAGAAGAACCCCTGATGGCCGAACGTATCCCGGCGTAGGGGCGTCAGATCATACGCAGCACCGCCCGCATCCCGGTGTCGCCGCTGTGATCGCGGCCGCCGCCGCCGGAGCGTCCCTGGCCTGGCCGGCGACGGAGAGGTGTGTGCCTCGCGACATCGTCCCGAAGGTGCGGCACCTCGTGGCGCGCTTCCCGTCACCGGCGGCCCCGGGCGGATGCGGCTTCAACGGCGCGATCCCGTCGCCCGGTCCCGCCCGCTGACCACCAACGCCACGTCGCAGCCCAGCGCGTGCAGCAGACGCAGCATGCCGCCGACCGACTTGCGGCTGTTGATGGCGTCGAGCAGCCGGTAGATCTGCGCCGGCAACGTGCCCAGCCGCCGGATGATCTCCCGCCGGGACAACCCGCACGACTCCACCCGGCGCTGTGCTCCGAGGGGCAGCCAATAGAGCAGGAGCCCGCGCAGGGAGGCGGCGTCCCGGCAATGCGCCAGCACCTCCTCGACGTGCACGGCGCCGCCGCGACCCGAAGCGAGTGCGTACGCGAACCCCTCGCCCGCCATCTCGGGATTGGGGCGCGCCTCCACCACGGCGTCGCCCGCCCCCGGCTCGGGTCTACAGCGGACGAAGGGATAGTCCAGGACGCGGCCGGGCAGGCGCACCTCGAAGGTCCGCTTGTGGTTGTTGATGCGCGCCGACCGGACCTTCACAGCAGACCCTCGCCTTCCAGGCGGCGAATCGGTTCCGGCAGCCCCGGCAGCGGCGCGCCGCGCCAGTGCGCGAGCTCGCGCTCCATCTCGGCGCCCAGCCCGGCAGCCATGGCCAGCAGCTCGTCGCCGGCCGCCGCCGCGGAACCGCCAGGGCCGGTTTCGGGTATATCGTCTTCTGGCTCCATTCGGCCGCCGGCCTTCCCCGCCGGCCGGCAGCGACGCCGGGAGGTCCAACCCATGCGCATCCTCTTACGAGCCGGCCTGGTCGCCCTGCTGGCGGCCGGCGCCGCCGGCTGCAGCGATTCCACCGACGCTCCCCGTGACGAACGCGACCGCCTGCAGGGGACCGTCGAATCGGTCTACGACGATCTGCCGACCGACGGCGGCGCCGGCCTGTGGCTGCGTGATGATGCGGACGGCGCGCTGAAGCACGCCTACCTGCCATCGCTGTTCACGTACCCGCCGCCGGACGAGGCCACGCTGGCCGCCGTCGATCGCGTGATGCCCGTGCTCCGCCGGCTGCAGCCCGGCGACCACGTGCTGGCCGAGGGGCAGCTGGACGAGGGCGGCCTGCGGCTGGAGCTGTTGACTTCGCGTTGAGGCACCGTCACGATGGAATGAGCAGGGTCAGGCCGTTGCCGTCCGGAGATGAGAATGCCCCTGAGCCATCCGCCTTGTCGTTCACTGCGCGCGGGCCCGGCGTGCCTGGCGTTGCTGCTGCTTGCGGCCCTGTCCGCACCGCGGCCGGGCCTGACGCGCCCTGCCGAGCCTTCCGCCGCCACCGACTTCGTCGCCATGTCCGGGGGCCGTTTCGCCGCGGCCTTCCCGTTGGAAAGCGGGCTGCGGGGGCTGGCCTTGCGTTTCGCGAAGGGCCAGTTCGGGCCGGGGGACACCGCCGAGATCGATTTCGGCGTGGGCTATCCCGAGCTGACCTATGACCCCTTCTCGGACACGCTGCTCCTGTACCGCGTCGACGAGGATGCCGGCACCCTCGTCGCCTACGCGCCCGAGGGCCGCGAGCTGCACCGGCTGCGCACGGGCGAATCCAGCGAGGCGCTGGCGCTCGTCCCGGGCGCGGGCCTGCTGGCGATCGGCGCCAGGCAGGAGCTGTCCCTCGTGGAGTGCCGCACAGGAGCCACGCTGCGCCGGGTGGCGCTGACCGGGCCGGGCGGCCGGATCCATTCGGTCACGGCGCTGGGCGGCGACCAGCTGCTGGCCCATTGCGCGGGGGACTCGGGCGCCGCCTACGTCCTGCTCGACTGGCGCGCCGGACAGGTCCTCTGGCGACAGCCTGCCGAGCCGATCGACTGGGGCGGCCGCGGACGGGTCGCGGCCGACAGCACGCGGATCTTCACGCTCACCGTCGGCCACGGCAACGGCGGCGCGACGATCGCCAGCCGCTCCCGCGACGACGGCACCCCGTTGGCGTCCGTGGACCTGCCCGGGGACTGGTGCTGGCTCTTCGCCGTACCGGGCGACCCGCGCCTGCTGTTCGTGACGGCCGCCCACAAGGCCCCGGTGCGGCTACTGCTGTTGGATCCGGGATCGCTGGCGGTGGTCGCCGAGGCGACGTGGCCGGCGGGGGTGCAGGCGCAGTACGTGCACTCGGCGCGTGGCCTGGGCGACGGTCAGGTCATGCTGAAGGGCGTGTTCACGCCCGGCCCCGGTCCACTGGCGCGCCCGGCCGGCACCTGCCGGCAGATGCTGGTGGATCTGGGTGAAGGGCCGCCGCGCGTGCGGGTCCTCGACGAGCTGCTGGCCGTCGACCCCAACGGGCAGGGCTGGACGATCGGCGCCCGCCGCCTCGAGGTCGTGGGCGAGGTGCCCTGGCTGGACCCGGTCGATCTGGACGTCGAGGGCGCCGGGCTGCCTGCCGGCGTGCGGGACGGCCGGCGCGCGCGGGTCTTCGGCGGGGGCACCGGTCAGACCGTGAGCACGGCGATACGGCCGGACGCCGCCATCGACGCCGCCGCGTTGGACGAGCTCCTGGACCGGGCGGACCTCTGCTTCACGGGTACGATCACCGCCACCGGCACGCACTGCCTCGGCGACCGGCATGGCCCGCGCGCAGGCATCGTCGCGGCGGACTTCAACGTGGACGATCTGCTGTGGGGACCCGATGGCGCCGGCCGCGTGTACATCGAGGGCTTCACCGTGCCCGGTTGCATCCACTACACGCAGCCCACCCGCCCGGACCTGGAGCGCTTCGTTCCCGGGCGGCGCTACCTGGTGGCCGCGCGCTGGGTCGGCGACGCGTTCGTCGTGCGCGAACGCGGCTTGTTCGCCCTGGATGCCGACGCCTCGACCGCCGAGCAGCAGGGCGGCTTCGACGTGCCCGAACCGGTGGCTTTCGTGCGCGGATTTGCCGCTCGCCGCGACCTGGTCTCCCAGATGGAGCGCGCCGACGCGGTGGTGCGCCTGGGCGCCGTCGAGAACCGCGTGTCGCACATCGCCGGGCTCGTCTCGCAGGTCTACAAGGGGGACGCCGCCCTGTGCCGCGTCGACGTCTGGGCCGAACGCGGCAGGTTCAACTGGCTGGCGGGCCTGGAGCGCGACCCCAGGACCGGGGACTTCGCCGACGGCGAACTGGTGCTGTTCCTGCACAGCTGCGGGCCCGGCCGCTATGAACTGCTGGAAGGCCCATGGAGCGTGCTGCTGCGCGGGCGCGACGCCGCGTGGGCGCGCCTCGGCGGGCTGCGCGAGCCGCGGGCGGCTGCGGTGCTGGGCGGCTCAGAACGCGACGGCCAGCGATAACGCCGAGTATTCGGCATCGTCGGTAGCCGACGGCCCGAACGCCGCCAGACCATCGCTGAGCGGAGCCCGGTCGACCCAGGTCAGGTCGACTGTCCAGGCGCCGTGGTGGATGCCGAATCCGGCCGACAGTGGCGTTGCCACCGAAGTTGCTGCGCGCACTTCGCCGGGCGGCACCTCGGTGTCCTGGACGGCGCCCGTGTGCGCCTGCTGCCACTCGTCGTCGGCCCGGACATAGGCGATCCCTGCCCGCAGCGTCAACCAGGACAGCGTCTCGGCTTCGAGGCCGACGCGCCCGCGCACCTGGTAGAAGTCGCGGAAGCTCATCGTCCAGTCGTAGTCCACGGTGTCGCCGGGGCGGGCCTGCCGACGGTCCCTCCCGGTGCGGTACTCGCCACCGATGACCAGGAGCACCAGGGCCCGCGGACGTACGACTGCAGCCAGCCCGACGCGCGTCAGGCGGTCATCGACGTCGCCGGGACCACCCAGTTCAACGCTGTACTCGGAACGACGATCGCGGAAGTGGTCGACGTGCGGCACCAGCTCCAGCCGTGGGGTCAACCGTATCGCGGCCCTCGCCCGCAGTCCGAAGGAGCGCCACGTGCTCACTTGGTCCAGACGATGGAGCGCATCGGCGCTCTCGGCCATGGTGTTGACGATCTCTCCCGCGCCCTCAAGGACAAGGCCGTCACGCGGAGAGGTCCGCAGTCCCAGCCCGTAGAGGTGGAAGTACTGCGCGTCGGAGCGGAATCCGGTGGCGCTGCCGCCGTGCGCATCGCCGTAGGTCGAGAAGCGGCCCGCGAGGCCGAGATCCAGACCCCCGAAGCTTCGAGCCCAACCGGCGGCGAAAGCCCCGTCGGTCCGACCCCGTTCACCGTCGTCCTGGAACTCGAACGCCGCGGTGCCCCAGCGCGGGTCGGCGGAGAGCCGCAGCCGCACGCCACCGCCGTGACCCAACAGGCCGCGCTCCGGCACGACGGCGCCGGTGCCGGCCAACACATCGCCGAACTCGAAGTAAGCCTGGTCCGCCGCGTCGGCCAAGCGTGCGTACCACTCGCGCGATTCGTCCGCTCCCGGCAGGCAAGCCGTGTCGCCGCCGAAGGCCAGACGACGCGCCGTCCCGGCCTGGGCGTGGGTACCTCCGGTCGCGATCGCGAACATGGGGACCAGGACCATGGCAACAGACCTGCGCCGGCGGGTCATGATCATCTACCTTTCGGCATAGTCGCGGTGGAACGTCGGGTGTCCCTCGACCAGAACGCCACACGCCGGGTGGCTCCAGATCGTCGTGTATTCCTCGGGCGGCAACCCCTGCTCCGCAGTCCAGCCGCCACCGTGCCAGCGCCAGAGCCGATTGTCCACCAGGACGAACAGATCGTCGTCACGAAGCTCGGTCAGGGCCCGGGGCCAGCCGGGGAGCGCCGTGCCGACGGTCACGATCTCTCCGTCGCCCTCGATGCGGAAGACACTGGTCTCCCCATCCATGTAGGCGGCGATCCACACGTGTTCGCCCTCGCGGGAGGCGCCAAGCACGGCACCGGCGGCATACGGCAGCGCCAGCACGGTCTCGAACCCGTCCCCGCTCCAGCGGCGGAGCGTCGTCTGCTCATCATCCACCAGCAAGGCGTGGACGGCACCACCCGGCGTCACGGAAAGCCCCCAGCAGATGCCGGCGGTCGGCCCCGCATCCCGCCAGGCTGCGCCGCCCCAGACGCTGAAGCGCTCCATGGTCACGGCGATGATGCTGTCCGGAGCCACCGCACACGCGCGCAGGAGGCGGCTTCCCGGCGACGGCAGGCCGGTCCAGCCATCGGCCGGCGAGCGTACGGCCACCTCATCGCCGCCGCGGGCAACGACCCAGCCGCCGGCCAGCACCTGCACGCCGCCCACCTTGTCGCCGGCCGCCAGCGGCGCGAATTCCAGCGTCCAGTCGGTCCCATCGAAATGGAGAAGCCGCCCGTACCACTCGGCAGCCCACAGGTCGTCGCAGCCCGTGCCGTCGAACGCGTTCATGTGGCGGAAGCCGAGGCCCAGGGCGGACTCGTTCCAGCGCACGGAATCCGCTTCGCTGACGCCCGCCATCAGGGTGCCGCCATAACCGCAGGCGATGATTTCCCCATCGGGTCCCGCCGACAGACCGTAGATCCAGCGCCCGGTGCGATTGGCCCAGACGCGGGTCTGGCGCACGATCCCCGCGTTGTGGGCATAGACCAGTTCGCCGAGATCGGCAATGGCCGCGCAGGTGGTGGTAGCATCGCGCGCCACCCATTCCCCGTCGGCACTTCGTCGCCGGAAGGAGTCGTCGCCGCCGGTGCGCTCCAGCCAGAGCCAGTCGCCGTCACCGTCGCGCACCTCGTAGTCGTCGCCGAAGTCCTGCTCCGGCACGGCGGCGCCCGCAACCAGCTTCCACATCACCGATCCCGCAGCTGCCCGCACGCGTCCGTCGGTCGCGCTCCAGACCGCGGTGACGTCGCGTTCGGGGCCGTCCACCAGCCGCCAGGAGCCGTTCTCACGGCACCAGAGCCCCGCGTCCGTGGCCACGTAGAGTCGGCCGTCCGCGGCGCAGTGGAGGTCCCACGCCATCGCGTCGTCGAAGCGATGGCTGATATCCCAGGACCTGCCGTCGTAGCGCAACAGCACATCCCCGCCGCACGCGTACATGTCATCGCGCGCCCAGCCGTCGACCGCCAGCAAGGGAACCGTGACCGGGCTGTCCACCCGGCGCACGGTCGTGCCGTCCCAATGGACGATGACGCCGTGGGCACCGACGGACCAGACGCTGCCGGGCACGAGACTTCGCGCGTCGTAGAGATCATAGCCACCGGGAAGCGGGTGGAAGATCTGCCAGCCGTTCGAGGGTCCGACCACGTCGGGCGGCAGCACCGAGGGCGCACAGCCGGCCAGGGCCAGGCAAAGCAGGGGCAAGGCGTGGCGGGTACGCGGCATTCGCTACCTGGGGCCCGGCCGGACTGGCGGGCCCGAAGGACCGGGACACGGTGAATCGCTGGCGACGCCGTCAGTGTGGCATGGGGACCCGATCGGCGCAACATCCGACCGGGCGACGGTGAACGGACAGGCGCGCGGCCGAACTCAGACCCCGACGACCGGAGCGTCGATCCCCAGCCTGCGCACCATCCCGGCGATCTCCTCGGCATAGACCGGGTTCATCACCAGCACCAGCCGGATGTCCAGGCCCGGCAGCGCCTCGGGCGCCACCACCTGGCGGCCGACGCCCGGCAGGAAGAGCCCGTGCTTGGCGGGGTTGATGTCCACGGGCACGCCGATGGCGCCGTCCGGGCCCATCAGGTTCAGGAACGTGACGCCCTTGCTGCCGGAGCCCCAGACCGCGACGCGGCCGCCGGCGCCGGCGATGCGCGCGAACTCGTCACGCCACTGCACGAGCAGGCGATCCACCTCGGTGCCCAGGCCCGCGGCCAGGGTCAGCAGTTCGTCGCTGGCGGGCACCGAGGCCAGTTGCGCCGGCGCACCCGCGGCCGGCCCGCCCTCGCCGACGGCCTCCAGGCAGAGGAACTGCCCGGCGAACGTCTCCCAGGTGCGCGTGACGCGCAGGCCGCCGCGCGCGAAGCAGGCGGCCAGGCTGCGGGCGTTGAAGTAGGAGACGTGCTCGTAGATGAAGTCCCAGACGCCGCCGTCGCGAAGGCTGTACAGCGAGTTGGGCACCTCGCAGAAGTAGACCGGCGAACTGCCGGCCGGCACGGCCTGGCGCATCATGCGCACGAAGTCCGCCGGGGTGTCCATGTGCTCCAGCGCGTGGCGCGAGCAGACCAGGTCCGGCGCGCGGACCAGCGGGCTGACCCCGAAATACTCGGGGCGGATGGCCACGTTCGCGCCCGGGTCGCCCCCGCGGAAGCTGGGGTCGAAGCCGGTGCCGACGCTGCCCTGCCCGGCGCAGACCAGCTTCAGGAAGTCGCCCTGCCCGCAGGCGATCTCCACCACGTGCTTGCCGTCCAGGCCGTGGCGGCGCCGCAGGTCCAGCGCCAGTTCCTCGGCGTAGGCCTGGAAGCGCGGCGAATGGTGCAGCGAGTTCTCGTAGCCCTCGGCGTAGCGCACCAGCTCGGGGTCGAAGGCCAGGTTGAAGACATGGCCGCAGTCGGCGCAGATGCCCAGGTCCAGGTCGCCGCGGGGCGCGGCCTGCGCGGCCGCGCGGTCGGACCACAGCACGTTGCAGAAGACGGGTACGCCGCGCAGTTCGAGGAAGCGCTCGACGCGCGCGCTGCCGCAGGCCAGGCAGGCGGTGGCGCTCAATGCGCACCGCCCGCATGCAGGCCGTCGTCCACGGCCATCACCTGCGGCGACAGGCCCAGCTTGGCCAGGTCGGCGGCGATCTCCTCGCGGTAGATCGGGTTCATCACGATCACCACGTCCGGCTTCAGCTCAACCAGGTCCTGCGGCCCGACGATGCGGTGCCCGGTGGCCGGCATGAAGTAGCCCTGGCGGTGCGGGTTGATGTCGACGGCAGCGGCGATCTCGTCCTGCAGGCCGAGGGTGGTCAGGAACGAGACGCCCTTGCTGCCCGAGCCCCAGATGACCGCCTTCTTCCCCTGGGCGGCAAAGGCGGCGAACTGCCCGCGCCAGAACCCCACCTGCTTCTCCAGCAGGGCCGGAAACTTCGCGACCCAGGCGGCCAGCTCCGGCAGGTCGCCGGCGCCGGCCAGGCGGCCGATGCCCGTGTCCTGCGTGTCGGCGGCGATGGTCAGGTACTGCCCGCCGTACTCGAAGCCGATGGCGGTCGGGAAGAAGCCCGCGGCGCGGAACAGGTGCTCCAGCGAGTGCGGGCTGAAGTAGGAGCAGTGCTCGTAGTAGACGTCCTCGAAGGCGCAGTCCCGCAGGATGCGCTGGGCCTCCGGGATCATGAAGAAGATCTCCGCGCGGCGGTCGCCCTGGGCGGCCCGCACGTTGCGCATGAACTCCAGCGTCGTGGGGATGTGCTCCAGCGTCATCTTGCAGCAGACGAAGTCCGCCGCCGTGTCGGTGCATTTCTCGGTGTAGAAGTCGGCCACGAAGCGCACGCTGTCGCCCGCCGCCGGCGCGAAGCGGTCGGCGCGGTAGCCCGGGTCATAGCCCACGCCGCGGTTGCGGCCGTTCTCGCACAGCAGCAGCAGGAACTCGCCCTTGCCGCAGCCGATCTCCAGGATGTCGCGCCCGGCCAGTTTGAACCGCTCGATGACGCGGTCGGCCAGGTCGCGGTGGAACTTCTGGAACGTGGGCGAGAAGCCCTGCGTCTCCTCGTAGCGGCCCGAGTACTCGGTCAGCTTGGCGTCGAAGGCCGTGTTCGAGACGAACCCGCAGGCCGGGCAGAAGCCCAGCGCGATGTCGCCGGTCGGGTAGGCCAGCGCCTCGTCCCTCGTCGACAGCAGGATGCAGCTGTTGGTCGGCACCCGGCGGGCCGTGTGGAAGACCTGCATGCTTCCCTGCAGGCAGTTCGGGCAGGTCGGGGCTCCGGCAGCGCTCATCGTCACTCGTCCGTTTCGTTCGGGATGGAGGTCGCCGCCGCGCTCAGACCACGCGCGGGGTCGGCACCGGGATGATGAACTTGCCACCGGCGTCGCGGTATGCCTGCTCCTGGGCCAGGATCTCGGTCTCGAGGTTCCAGGGCAGCAGCAGCACGTAGTCGGGACGGCGGGCGGCGATCTGCTCGGCCGCCACGATGGGGACCTTCTGGCCCGGCATGAGCCGGCCCTGCTTGTGCACGTTCTTGTCGGCGACGAAATCAAGCAGGTCGCGTCCGATGCCTACGTAGTTGATCAGCGTGCTGCCCTTGGCCGCGGCGCCGTAGGCCGCGATGGTCTTCCCCTCGGCCTTCAGGCCGCGCAGCAGCGCCAGCAGCTTGACTTTGAGATCAGCCACGCGCGCGGAGAACTCGCGGTAGTAGTCCAGGCGGTCCAGGCCCAGCGAGCGTTCCTCGGCCAGCAGGCTGCGCACCGCCGCGTTCGGCGCCTCGAACTTCTCGATGAACAGCCGCAGCGAGCCGCCGTGAATGGGCAGTCGGCGGATGTCGTTCAGGAACAGCCCGTGCCGGCGCAGCAACTTGTCGACAGCCGTGACCGAGAAGTAGCACAGGTGCTCGTGGTAGATGGTGTCGAACTCGCAGTGGTCGATCAGGTCCCTGACGTAGGGGAACTCGATGACCGCCATGCCGTCGTCCTTCAGCAGGGCGGCGATGCCGGCCACGAAGCCGTTGGTGTCGGCCACATGGGCCAGCACGTTGTTGCCGTGGATGACGTCGGCGCGGAAGCCCTCGGCGGCCAGCTGGCGGGCCACCTCCAGCCCGAAGAACTCGGCCCGGCTGCGCACGCCGATTTTCTCGGCCGCTTCGCAGAGCGCCTTGACCGGGTCGATGCCCAGCACCGGGATCCCATGCTCGACGTAGTTCTTCAGCAGGTAGCCGTCGTTGCTGGCCAGTTCGACCACCAGGCTGCCTGCCCCCAGCTTCCGGCGCTCGATCAGCTCCAGCACGTTCTTCCGCGAATGCTCCAGCAGGTACTGGCTGAACGACGAGAAGTACGGGTAGTCGTCGTCGAACAGCAGTGCCGGATCCACGGTCTCGAGGATCTGCAGCAGCGAGCACTCCGGACAGAAGACCACCTCGAGGGGAAAGCGCGGCTCGTCGCGGTCGATGTGGGCCGCGGCTGGCATGCGGTCGGCCAGGGGCGTGGTGCCCAGGTCGAGCACGGGCTTGAGGTCAGTGCAGCCGCAGGAGCGGCACGCACGCGCGGTCGAGGCGTGGTTGGCGGCGGCCATCAGTGGTTCCCCCCGTGTCCGGGCTTGCCGGTCCAGCGCAGCCGCGGGTCCAGGCGCCCGGCCTGCAGCAGCTGCTTGACGTGGTCGATGCGCTTGAATTTCGGGCCCTCGAAGTCCTCGAGCCTCAGGCCTACGCGCCGGTAGGCCTCGTAGAGCTGCTCGACGCCGCGGCGGACGGTCCACTGCGGCTTGAATTCGTGGATGGTCAGGGCCAGCAGGTTGCAGTCCACGCGGTAGTTGCGCTTGTCGGGGCTGGCATCGTCAGCAAAGCCGATCTCGCAGTTGGGCACCACGCCGTGGACGATCTCGGCCACCTCGCGGATGCGGTAGTTCTCGGTGGTGGTGCCGACGTTGAAGGCGCGGCCGTGGACCAGCGAGCGGTCGGCCTCCAGCAGCGCGATGTAGGCGCGCGCGATGTCCTCGACGTGCACCAGCGGCCGCCACGGCGAGCCGTCGCTCTTGAGGTGCACCTCGCCGGTGGTGAAGGCCCAGGCGGTCAGGTTGTTGACCACCAGGTCGAAGCGGATGCGCGGCGAAAGTCCATAGGCCGTGGAAGCGCGCAGGAACACGGGGCTGAAGTCGTCGTCGGCCAGGGGCGCCACGTCGCGCTCGACCTCGACCTTGGAGACGCCGTATGGCGTCACCGGGTTGAAGGCCGCGTTCTCGTCCAGGAAGTCCTGCCCGCCGCCGCCGTAGTTGCTGCACGAGCTGGCGAACAGGAAGCGCGGCACGCGGGCCTGCTTGGCCAGCTTCGCCAGGCGCACCGAGCCGAGGTGGTTGATGTCGTCGGTCAGCGACGGGTCGTAGTCGCCCAGCGGGTCGTTCGACAGGCCGGCCAGGTGGATCACCGCGTCGAAACCCTTCAGCACGTCGCCGTCGACATCGCGCACGTCGCCGATGATCTCCGGCACCTTCGCCAGTTCGCCGTCGAACGTGCAGGCGCCGAACAGGTCGGTGTCCAGACCCGTCACCTGGTGCCCGCGCTCCAGCAGCATCGGCGTCAGCACCGAGCCGATGTATCCCTTGTGGCCAGTGAGCAAGACCTTCATGTGCGTGTACCCTGCCTGGTCGGTGGTTGGTGGCGTTCGGTCGGCTGCGCTCGGGATCAGTCCCAGCACTTCCACGGGGCGTGCCCGGTATCCCACAGCTTCTGCAGGATGTGCTTTTCACGCAGCGTGTCCATGCATTGCCAGAACGACTCGTGCTTGTAGGCCATCAGCTGGTCGTCGCGCGCCAGGCCTTCCATCGGGGCCTGCTCGAACATCACCGGATCGCCGTCGATGTAGTCGAAGACGCCCGGCTCCAGCACGAAGAAGGCGCCGTTGATCCAGCCCTCGGCCGTCTGCGGCTTCTCGGTGAAGCGCTTGACGGCGCTGCCCTCGAACTCCAGGTGACCGTAGCGGGCGGGCGGGCGCACCGAGGTCAGCGTGGCCAGCCGACCGTGTGCCCGGTGGAAGTCGTGCAGCTGGTCCAGTGGCACGTCCGACAGGCCATCGCCCCACGTCAGCATGAACGTGCGGTCGCCCAGCCAGGGCTGCAGCCTCTTGATGCGGCCGCCGGTCCCCGTCGTCATCCCGGTCTCGACCAGGTGCACCGTCCAGTTCGGCCGGTTGTCGGTATAGGTCAGCACGTCGCCCGAGTTGGTGCGCACGGTCATGTCGCCCTCGAGCGTACCGAAGTCGCGCATCCAGCGCTTGATGTACTCGCCCTTGTAGCCCAGGGCGATGACGAACTCGTCATGCCCGAAGTGGGCGTAGTGCTTCATGATGTGCCAGAGGATCGGGTGCCCGCCGATCTCGACCATCGGCTTCGGACGGATCTCGGTCTCTTCGGCCAGGCGCGTGCCCATGCCACCGGCCAGGATGGCGACGATCGGTTTCTTGGCCATGGTCCTCCCGGTGCCCCCACCGTCGGGTCAGGAATGCGACTCACGAACTCGTCCAGGGAACCCCACGGCTCCCCGACGCGAAAAGGTGCTGTCATTCCGGAAATTGGACCGGAACATGATAGCATAGGTCGGCCAACTCGCAACAGACATAACACTTATGATGTGCTATTTTGTATATCTATGATCGTCGTGTCTTGGCCAAGGCTGCGTCGCTGCGATCTGCAATTTTTGCAATTCATTGCCCCCCAATATGTTACTCAAACACGACAGATTGTGAACCGGTACTTGCCATTCTTCTCCTGCGGGATGCGTTCGCCGGGCACCAGGTCGATCACCATGCCCGGCCCGAGGATCCCGCGCAGGATGGTCTCCAGTTCGGCTGCCACATCCGCCCCCCAGCCGGGCCCCGGCACCAGGTGGACCCGCAGGCGCAGCGGCTCCTCCTGGACGATCTGCATCTGCCGGATGCCCGGGAGTTTCGTCAGCGTGTTCTCGATGATCGAGATGCCCTGCACGCGGTAGCCACCCTCCGCGCGCAGGAAGTCGGCCGTGCGGCCGGTCACCTGCTCCATGAGCGGCAGGCCGCGGCCGCAGGGGCAGGCACGGTCGCTCGGCACGCCGCGGTCGCCCAGCTCGTAGCGGATCAGCGGCTGTCCGTGGTTGATCAGCTCGGTGACGACCAGGCGCCCGTCCTCGCCGGGCGCGCAAGGCGAGCCGTCGTCGCGCAGGAACTCCGTGATCACGTGGTCGGCGTTCAGGTGCAGGCCGCGGTGCTGCTCGCACTCGCAGGCGATCAGGCTCACCTCCTCGCAGCCGTAGCGGTTCGTCACGGGGACTCCCGCGCAGGCCTGCTCGATCACGCGGCGCTCTGGTTCCAGCAGCATCATGCTGGTCGCCACGATGCCCGACGGCCGCAACGTGCGTCCGTTCGCAAGCAGATACTCCGCCAGGATGAACAGCGAATGCGCGTGCCCGAACAGCAGGCCCGGCCGCAGGCGGTCCCACTCGGCCAGGAAGCGCACGATCGCGGGCTCGTCGATACGCATCGTGTCGAGGTAGATGATGCGGTCCTTGAGTCTGGCGCGCAGGCGCGCCTTCCAGGTGCGCGGCACCGGCGGATTGCCCCAGGCCGCCGCCATGGGTTGGCCCAGGCGCCAGCCGGACCACTCGTCGGAACGGAGCGCGGCGGCGGCGCGCTTCTGGATGCCGGGCTCGTCGCAATAGACCTCCAGCGAGACGCCGGTCGAGCCACCGGTCTTTGCGCGACGCAGATCCTGCTTGCGGTAGCGACTGGAGACGAGTGCGTCCTGGTGCTGGCGGATGTCGTCCTTGGTGAGGATCGGCAGCCGGCGGAGGTCCGCCACGGTGCGAACGGTCGCGGCATCGATGCCGGCCGCAGCCCAGCGGTCGCGGTAGTAGGCACAGGTCTCGGCGGCGTGGCGGATGATCGCGCGCAGCTTCTCCTGCTGGCGCGCGCCGACAGTTTCCGGCCCGTCCCATTGGCTGCGGCGCAAGCGGCTCAGCTCGCGCAGGCGGCAGCTGCGATCGTAGAGGTCCCAGGCGGGCTCGAAGACCCCGCCGACCATCGCGTCGGGCAGCCTCATGCGCCCCCCCCGGGACGGATGCGGTCGCGGTCAAGCCCCAGCGAGATGATGCGCTTCCACATGCGCAACGCCAGCGGATCACGTCGCAGCGCTTCGCGATAGTCGCGCCAGGCGTCGGCGCGCCGGCCCTCGCGGGCGTGCCAGTAGCCGCGGGTGACGTGGACGTGGGCGTAGGCTTGGTCGATCTGGCGTTTGGTGGCGGCGCCGGGGTGGTCCCTGAGGAAACGGTCGAGCAACCGCATGAAGTTGTCCAGGCGCTCGCCCGTCTTCTTCGACATCTGGCCGTCCCAGACGCGGTAGTTCGCCAACCGCTCGGGCACGAAGGCGAAGTGGTGGTCCACCGAGATGCGCAGCCACAGGTCATAGTCGATGGACATGGTCAGCTTCTCATCGAAACCGCCGGCCGCCCGTAGCACCTCCGCGCGCGCCACCGCCGTCGGGAACGGCACGAAATTGTCGATCAAAAGCTGCGCCGTCACTCGCCCCTCGTAGTGCGGGATGTCGTAGTAGGGCAGCACCAGCCCCTGGCCGTCCACGCACTCGATATCGCTGTACACCACGGCAACGCGGGGGTCCGCGAAGCGCGGCAGCTGCTTGCTGAGCTTGTCGGGTCGCCAGGTATCGTCGGCGTCGCAGAAGGCGATGAACTCGCCGCGCGCCTCGCGCAGACCGCGGTTCTTGGCCACGGTCTGGCCGGCGTTGGCCTGGCGCACCACGCGCACCCGCGGGTCGCCGGCGTAGCGCTCGAGCACGCGTGCCGTATCGTCGGTCGAGCCGTCGTCGACGACGATCGACTCGATGTGCGGATAGGCCTGCGCCAGCACCGAATCGAGCGTCTCGGCGATGTAGCCGCCCATGTTGTAGGAGGCCGTCACGACCGAGACCAGGCCCGGGGTGGCGACGAAATCAGCGCGGTCGGACATGCTGGCGGTACACCTCGGCGTAGCGGGCGGCCATGGTTTCACGGGAATGCTCGCGGCGCACCTCGTCGCGGGCGGCGGCGGCCAGACGACCGGCCAGGCCCGGTTCGTCGCGCAGGCGCAGCAACGCCGCCGCGAGCGCGGCCCGGTCGCGGCGCGGAATGATCAGCCCCGTGACCCCGTCGCGGATCAGCGTCGGCACGTCACCCACCGGCGTGGCCACGATGGGCGTCCCTGCCGCGGCTGTCTCCAGCAGGATCATCGGCATGCCTTCGTCCAACGACGGCAGCGCGAAGGCGTCGGCAGCCTGCAGCAGGGCCGGCACGTCGTCACGGAAGCCGAGCAGGAGCGCGCAGGCGCCCCAGCCTTCGGCGTCGATCAACGCCTGCAGCGGCCCATGCAGGTCGCCTTCACCGGCCACCACGCAGCGCACCGGCTTTCCGTCCGGCGGCAGACCGCCGACCGCGCGCAACAGCGTGGCCTGGTCCTTCTGCGCGGTCAGGCGGCCGGCGTTCAGGACCAGGAACACGTCCGGTCCCGCGCCCAGGGCCGCTCGCAGCCGCGTGCGCTCGTCGGCCGCCAGGATCGGCGGGTCCAGGGGGATGCCGTTGGGGATCACGCGCACGCGCCGATCGTCCACCCCGGACCGCACAAGCACCTGACGTATCTCGTCGGACACGGCGACCACGGTCCGGAACCGCCGATAGAGCCGCATCTCGAGCGCCACCATCGCCTTCATCTTGGCCGGTGCATGTGGGCCCATGAACCACAGGTGGCATGTCGCCGTGATGGGCACCGGCCACAATCTCCGCAGGAAGCTGCCGTACACGGTCGCCTTGTAGCCGTGGCTGTGAATCAGGCCGATGCCGAGACCGCGCAACCGGCCTGCCTCGCGCGGCACATCGACGGCCAGGCGCAGGTTGCGCAGCAGCACCTTTTCGGCCGCGAAGCTCAGCCGCCGCGCCTCGTCGTACAGCGCGCTCGGCTCGTCGGCACGCTGTACGATGCACCCGACCACCGGCTCGAATTCGGCCGCCGTGCGCATGGCCGCGGACAGGTTGAGCACCACGCGCTCGGCACCGTAGAGGCCGCCGCTTTCCAACAAGTGCATGATGCGCACTCTATTGCCCCTGTCCTGCTCTTCGCGCGTAGATCCGGTACTTCAGGCCGTAGCCTTCGCCGCCGGCGCCCGTCGTCTCGGCCACCAGGTCGAAACCTCCCGCAAGGTAGTCCGCGAGCGGGAAATCCGGTGGATTGTCGAATCGTTCCTCGACCATGATGTAGCGCATGGTCGCCATGTCGACCAGGCCGGCATACTTGTCGAAGGGCGTCGTGTAGTAGGAGTAGTATTCCCAGCCTTCGTCACAGACGCCACCGAGCAGATCCTGGCGCTCGAGTTCGATCTCCTCTTCCCAGTTCTTCAGGTGCCGTTCGGTGAACGGCGCGCCAGCTGCCCGGTCAGCCGCCAGACCGCGCCCAAGTCCAGCGGCAATCGTACCCAGGCAGTGCGTGTTGCGGGGCAGCACCAGACCTTCGTAGCCGAAAACGAAGAACGATGCGTCCCGGGCCACATTCGCCGTGATCCAGGCGCGCAATCCGTTCTGGTCGACGGCGCGGAAACGTGTCACTTCGCGCACGGACTGCACCGTCAACACGACGACGCCCAGCGCGGCCAGTCCTGCCGCTGCGCGCAGCCAGGCCGGCCGTGAACGCGCCACGGAGACGACGAAGCCGGTCGCCGCCACGTAGAACAGCGGCAGTGCCGGAAGCATCCAATAGGCCCTCAGCTGCCGGATCGCCCCGAAGAGCACCAGCCATCCCGCGACGAGCACGAGCAGGCTGGCGACCAGGGGCTGCGAGCGGCGAAACGACGTCGGCCCGCGCTGCAGCACCGCGCCCAGCGCCAGCGGCAGGATCACCCAGCCGGAACCGCGCAGCATGGCGATGAACTGCTCTCCCCAGCTGATCCACGGCGACGCGTCGTCCTTGGCGTTGGTCATGCGCAGTTTGACGTACTTGAGAGGATCGAAAAGCGGGATCCCGGCCGAGACCAGGAAGGCCAGCAGCGACAGCACGGCAAACGCCCAGCCGACGCGCACCGCGGCCCTGAACCCGTGCACGCGAACCAGATCGATCAACAGGAGGATGACCGCGAACGCCAGGTGGAGTTTCAGGCCGGCACCGGCGCCCAGGGCGACTCCGGCTCCCAGCAGCCAACCCTGCCGCCGCCCGAAATCGGACCGGTAATACATCAGCAGGCCGGCGGTCATGAACAGGGGCAACATCGCGTCCGGCCGCGCCACCACGTCCGCCCAGATCGTATTGTAGGTCAGCAGGAACATCGCGGGCGGCAGGACCGCGGCCCACCCGCGCCAGGCCTGCCCCAGCAGGCGGCGCGCCAGGCGCCAGGTCAGGAACGCGGCGGCGAGGTCCACCAGGATCACGAACGCCCGGTACAGGTGCGCATAGGAGTCGGGCCGCAGGTAGTAGTCCCGGTACGCGTCGGCCACGATGTTCAGGCCCAGCCCGCCGGTCGTGGCGCCGGTCACCACGCGGAAGGCGTAGTTGGCAATCGACAGGACTCCCGCGATCCAACATTCCAGATACATGCGTTGCGGCGGGGCGTTGCCGAACCAGACCAGGAATCCGCCGTCGAACATGGAGCGATCGTCGATCGAGACGTACGGCCCGCCCACGCGGAGCACCGCCAGCTTGAAGGCAAGCGAAACCGCGAACACCCCGAGCAGGAAGAGCATCGGCCACTGCGGACGGCGGTCAGTCATGGCTTTCCTCCACCGAAGTCGCGGCGCGGCCCATTGCCGACGGACGATGCTCGTTCAGGAAATAGAGCGGCCGGCTTTTCGTCTCGTTGAACACCCGACCCAGATACTCGCCCAGCACGCCGATGCCGATCAGCTGACCGCCGCCCAGGAACAGCACCACCACCATCAGCGACGGATAGCCCTTGACCGGGTCGCCGTAGGCCAGCGTCTTGTAGAAGATCCAGGCGGCGTAGACGAAAGCGATGACGGCGATGCCGATGCCGCAGTAGGTCGCCAGGCGCAGCGGCACCGTCGAGAACGAGGTGATGCCCTCGACCGCGAAATTCCACAGCTTCCAGTAGTTCCACTTGGTATCGCCGGCGAAGCGAGGGTCGCGCCGATAGATCACGGCCTTCTGGGGGAAGCCGACCCAGGCGAACAGACCCTTCATGAAGCGGTGCTGCTCCCGCAGTTGCAGCAGCGCCTCGACGGTCCGGCGGCTCAGCAGGCGGAAGTCGCCGGTGTCGGCGGGAATCCTGACCCGGCTCAGCTTGCCGATCACGCGGTAGAACCAGCGCGACGTCGCCTTCTTGATGGCGGTCTCGCCGGCGCGCGATTCCCGGCGGGCGTAGACCATGTCGTACCCGGCGCGCCATTCGGCCACCAGCTGCGGGATCACTTCCGGCGGGTCCTGCAGGTCCGCGTCGATGACGATGACGGCATCGCCCCGGCACGCCTCCAGGCCGGCGGTCATCGCCACTTCCTTGCCGAAATTGCGGCTCAGGTCTACGATCGCCACCTCGGGATGGGCGTCCTGCAGGTCGTGCATCAGCTTCAGGGTGCCGTCGCTGCTGCCGTCGTTGACGTAGACGACCTCCCAGGGCAGGCCCAATGGCGCCATGACCGCGGAGACCCGGCGATGGAATTCGGGCAGCACCTCCTGCTCGTTGTAACAGGGGACCACCACCGACAGCCGCTCATCTGTCCGGCGCTTCACGTGATCGTCGCGGTCAGTCATGACGCACCTCGCGGAAAGTCCAGAACCGGTTGCCCAGATAGGTCAGCACCACGACCGTGCCCGTGGCCGCCACCTGTGAAAGCAGGTAGTGCAGCCCCAGCCCGCGGTGGCAGACCGCCATCACGCCGGCGTTGACGCCCATGCCCGCCAGCGCGATCACGAAGAAGCGCGCCATCGTCCCGGCGTGTCCCTGTCGGCTGCGGAAGGTCAGGTGGTAGTTGGCGAAATAGTTGATGATCGCCCCGACCGCAAAACCGCAGGTAGTGGCCACCACGGGATCCAGACGGGCCCACCTGACAAGCGCCACCAGGGTCAGGTAGTGCCCGCCGGTGCCCACCAGACCGACGCCGAGGTAGGCCAGGAACTGGCGCGGCCGGATGGCCTGCGCCAGCCGGGCAGCCCGGCCGGGAGACGGTGCGCCCAGACGGTCGCCGCTCATGCGCCCTCCCGCGGCAGCTTAGCACGGGCTTCGAAATCCGCGAAGCGACTCCCGGTGTCCGCGCCCCACTCCCAGTTGCCGAGCAGGCCCACGCGCGCGATCCGCAGCGGCTGCCGTCCCGGATAGACGTCGGCCAGCGAACGGTACAGGACCGGTTCGCCGTCGATGGAGACCAGATAGTGCAGGCCGTCGCTGACGAGACGCAATCGCAACGGCTTTCCCCAGGTCACCCGCTCGCCGACGTTGCTCCAGATGGCGTCGTAGAGATCTTCGAAACCGTCGAGGTTGAAGAACGAGGACAATGACGCGCCGCCGTAGCAGTCGTCGAGCCAGGTGTTGATCAGCAGATAATTGTCGGCATCCTGCCACAGGCAGAATCCCGCGGTCCCGTGCTCCCGCTGTCCGCGTGCGGTGCCGGGCGGCGTCAGGGTCACGGACAGGTCGGCGAAATCCGGTTGCTCCCAGTCCAGGGCGTAGATCGTGCGGCCCGGCAGGGGCTCGGACGCGGTGGCGGCCCAGCGGGCGCCACCGCGCCCATCGCGTTCCAGCCGGCCGGGCCCCAGAATCCGTCGCCACTCCCGGTTGCCGATCGGCGTCCGCTGGCCCGCCAGGTCACCGGTCGGTCCCGCCAGGCTGTCGGCCGCCAAGACCGTGTCGCCGGCTGCCGACCATGGCGCGCCCATGTCCAGTTCCGCCGGCAAGGGCAGTTCGCGGGGAAACGCTTCCAGCAGTTCGACGGCGCCGGGACCCCCACCGCTTCCGGCCTGGCCGACGCAGGTCAGACCGACGCCGGTCTGCTCTAACAGCGCCGCGTCGCGGATCGGTCCGCCCAGGACCGGCAGACCGTCGACCAGGACCGAGACTTCGAGTCCGTCGTCGAGAACCTGGATCTCGCGCCCGCCGGACACCGTCGGAGAGAGTTCGGCCGCCGCCAGTTCGCGGATCGCCCCTTCCTGGCACACGCGCAGCGCGACCCGCTGCGCGTCCAGCACCAGCTCCCAACCGCTGCCATCGACGCCCGCCCGCCAGCGCAACGCCGGCGCGGCACCGCGCCCGGATCCGCTTCCGAGACGCAGACGGAGCAACCCGCTCGGTTGCGACGGCCGCAGCAGCCAAGCCTGGCCCGACGCTTCCCAGTTCCCGCCGAGCGAGCCCGCGATCGAAGGCGGCAGCGTCCCTTCCTCGGCGGAGGCCGCCGCGTGCGCTCCGGCCCAGCGTCCGGCGAACGCGTCGTCCTGGGCCACGCGCACCCCGTACACCCTGGTATCGGCGCGGAACCCGATCTGGCCGAGCAGGCACTGATGGATGGAGGCATGCACCGAGTCGCCTGCCGGCAGCGGCGCAATCGCCAGCGGGCGCAGCCCGGGGTAGGCGCCCAGGCGACCCGTGCCGGGCGCCGCGGCGGCCAGACACAGGGTGTCCCGCTCGCGCAGCCGGACGACATAGTGGATGGGGATGTTCTGGATGCCGCGGGCGACCGGGCTGGCCCGGCCCTCGCCATGTGCGCGCAGTTCGCCGTTGTCCGGCCCGGTGGCATGCATGACGAAGCCGACGCCATCGCGATCAGGATCGGCCACACAGGCGGCATGGAAACCGACCGCAAGGTTTTCGTCGATCGGCTCTACGCGCGACGAACCGGTGGCGATGCGTGCCCACCAGCGCGCCTGCCGCAGCACGCGGCGGACCCGCCCGCTGCGCACCCAGTTCCACAGCCGTCGGCCGACCGGAACCACGCCGCTGCCGCGCGCCCAGCGCTCGAGCCGGGTCCGCAACGAGTCCGACATCACTTCGGACTGGGACGTGTTGTGGCCGTTGAGCATGAACACGGCCAAGGTCAGCCCCGGGCGGGCCGGAAACGGGCCGTAGCTGAGGCAGGTCCGGCCCCAGCCCTCCTGCAGCGGCGGCTGGATGCGCAGAGCGCCGCCGTCGATGCTCAGGATCCGTTCGACATCGCGGCCCTGACGCCGCGGCTGCCCGGCGGCGGCGGTGCCCAGCACACGGCCGCGCCCACGGCGGTCGCCGAAGTCGTCTTTGAGCAGGAGGGTCATGCGATCCTTCCGGATGACGGACCGTGCCCTAGGCGCGTCCGAGGCGGCGACGAACGGACCAGGCCAGTTCGGCGCGGTACAACGGCGCATTCCATTTCGCGACCTTGGCCAGCCGCAAGGCGCAGGCGACCTTCTGGCCCAGCGGCAGGCGGCAGCGCAGCAACGAGCCGGAGAGGTCACGGAGCTGGTTCCAGGCCGAGAGGACCACCTTGCCGCGGTTGCCCGGGTTGAACCACTCGGCCCGCTCGTGGTACGAGGCGTAGACGCGGTCCGACTTGCCCGCATGCACGCGCCGGTAGAATCTCGCGCCATCCACCTGGCGCAGACGCCCGCGCAGCGCCAGTTCGCCGAGCAGGGTGCGATCCGAATCGGTGTAGTCGCGAATGAGGCCGGTCCCGGCCAGAGTATCACGGCGGGTCAGCCCGAAAACCTCGGCGCAATTGTGCCCCATCTGGATCACCTGGAAGAAACGCGCCGGCGCCTCGCGCAACCCGGCGTCACCCCGGTCGAATTCGCCGATGACGACACCCTCAGCGTCCACATCGACCAGCAGAGGATGACACAACACCGTCCCCGGATCGGCTTCGAGTGCCCGGGCACATGTTTCCATGGCGGTTGGGTCCATGTAGTCGTCGTGCGCGGCCCATTTGAAGTAGCGTCCCCGGGATTTCTCGAAGACGAAATTGTAATTGGGTCCGGCGCCGATGTTCCGTTCCTGGCGAAAGTACCGGACACGGGAATCGGCGGCGGCAAATTCGCGGCAGATCGCTTCAGTCCCATCGGTGGAGGAATTATCGGAAATGATGATCTCCAGGTCCGCGAAGCGGCCACCATTCCAGGTCTGGCCGGTCAGGGAGTTGAGCGCCTGACGCAGGAAGTTCTCACCATTGTAGACGGGCAGTCCCAAACTCACCAGCGGTGCATCCAGGGCCATCTTCACAAGTACCCCCCAATGAAATTGCCGAGCCGATCAGACGCCTGACGACAATCGGGTTCCGCCGCGTAGACGGCCGAGAGTTTGGGTCTTCAACAATCCATAGAAAGCCATCAGATTCACGCGCGCCCGCAGCGATTCAAGGTAGTAGTGCTGCGCCGCGACAACCTGCCCCTCTCGTTCGCTGATATACCCCAGTGTGCTGTAATTCCGCGACAGCCAGTGCGAGATGATGCGGCGATCTGACCGTCCCCGTGAAAGCGCCAACTGGCGTTGCAAGACCTCAATGCGGGCCAGCGGATGGCGCGCCGAGAGTACCTGCATCAGACTCGACGGATGCCGCCGATAGCTGTGGCCCAGTATATCCAGATATGCACAGGCATACCTCCGGGCGATGCGGAGCCACAGGTCGAGATCCTCGCTCGAGGCAAGGGATTCGTCAAACAGGCCTACTTCGTCAAGAACGGATCTGCGCACGGCAACGCTGGATGTTCCAATGAAGTTGGCCCGTAGCAGGCCGCTGACCATCAATTCCGGAAGAAACCCACCCCCCGGCCCGGACCCAGCGGCCACAATCCGGTGCAATGTCTCGTAGCCGGCCAGGAAAGACGGCTCCAGGACCCGACCCGATGCGTCGATCACCTCGAAGTCAGTAAACACAAGACCGACTTCGGGCCGTGAATCCAGCAACTGCACCTGTTTCTCGATCTTGCCCACCCGCATCACATCGTCGGCATCACAGAAGAAGATATGGCGCCCACGAGCCTCGCCTATCGCCAAATTGCGCGGGCGCGACGGCCCTCCGCTAGCGGGTTGGCGCAGGAGGCGGATGCGCTGGTCGGCAACAGCTGCCACCACGGATGCCGACTCATCCGTCGACCCGTCGTCCACGACGAGGACTTCCAAATCGCGCCACGATTGCACCAGGATAGCCGCCAGGGTTTCCGGCAGAAAAGGGGCCGCATTGTGGCAAGGCACAACCACGCTGACGGTGGGCGCTACCGGGCTCGTCAACGGAAACCTCTCTTTCAGAACACACAAGGACCGAAAACGGTCGCCGCCTTCGAGATTATCGACTAACCTCCCCCCTGAAGGGGACCGATAACACTCTATTCGAGGCTGCGCGATTGGCAATAGGAACTTGCCGCAGCGTCTCTTGCGCCCGGGAAGACTCGGTGGTACCGCGCTCATCAGGAAGGGTTCGCTCACCATGGCCAGGCCTTTAGCTTCCAGTGCGACACCCGCAACAGATACTTGGGCGGCCGCCTACCATGCCAAGCTCAACCGAGGCACGATTCCCGGCCTGGACGGTATCCGGGCGCTGGCGGTCCTGCTGGTGATCGCCAGCCACTTTGGATTCACATGGATCAACGGCGCGCTGGGCGTCCTTATCTTTTTTGTACTGAGCGGCTTCTTGATCACATGGCTGATGCTGAAGGAGTTGGATAAGTCTGGGACCGTCTCATTGAAGAACTTCTACCGCCGGCGAATGCTCCGTATCTTTCCGGCTTTCTACGCGTTTTGGCTCGCCGGTGTGATCATCTACCTCGTGCGTGGCCACCATCTCGACTGGGGGCAGGTCTGGTCGGCGTTTTTCTACGTGAGCAACTACTGGATGGCACTTGTCCCGAGCAGCTGCATGCTTTTCCCGCATACTTGGTCGCTCAGCATCGAAGAGCAGTTCTACCTGCTCTGGCCGGCGTTATTCCTGCTCGGGTTGCGGAACCCTCGACGGCTGCCTTGGCTTCTCGGCACTGCGATCATTGTCGTATGGGTGCACCGCGCCCTGTTGTTGTTCGTCTTCCACGCCCCACAGGAATACCTCTACCGTGCATTCGACACCCGACTTGATCACCTGGCGGTGGGCTGCCTGCTTGCGATTCTGCTGAGACGGGGCGTTCTGTACGGATTGGCGCGATTCCTCACCCGCAGCGTCTGGCTGCCCGCACTGACCCTGGGGCTCCTGTTCGCCGCGCAGGCTGGCCACAACTCGCCGGCGTTCATCTATACAGTGGGCTACGCGGTCGAACCGCTGCTGACCGCGTGCTTCCTGTTGCAGTTGATCTGGTTCTCGGACAGCGGGGCGTGGCGCATCGTCGAACGCCCAATAGTTCGCTATCTGGGGAGGATTTCCTATCCGCTTTATCTCTGGCAGCAACTGACCCTGTTTACTTCCAAGCAAATGATGGCAGGGCAGCACATCGCGCTTCAATTCGCGTTTGCGCTGGCGGTGACGGTGGCGTTCGCGTCGGCCAGCTATTACGTGGTGGAAAAGCCGTTTCTCAGGATGAAGAGTCGTTTTTGAGCCGGCCGGCATTGGCGAGAAGTGAATCGTAGTATGCGTACAATTGATCCAGAGCCAGATCCCAAGAAAAGGCTCCGCGCGTTCGGGCTATCGACGCATCACCCTTTTCCCTGCGGAGGCCGGGATTCACCACCAGAGTCGACAACGCAGATGCCAGAGCCGCGGGATCTCCCGGTTGCACCAGCACACCATTGCTCTCGTCTACGAGTTCGAGATTGCCACCCACCGCCGTCGCAACAACCGGCAGCCCATTTGCCATGTACTCGAGGATGGCATTGGACAATCCCTCACGGTCAGAGCAGAGCACGCCGACGTTCATGCATTGAAGCCACGCCGGGACATCGCGGACCGCCCCAACGAAACGCACCGTCGACCTGATTCCGAGGCTGTCACAAAGCGCCACCGCCGCGTCCAGGCCAGGCCCGTCGCCGAGGATATATAGGCGAGCGTCATGCGCCTCGACAACATCGCGAATCCTACTCCAAGCCTGCAACAGAACGTCATGGCGCTTTACTGGAGTTAGGCTTGCAACGATGCACACATTGACGGCCGCGGGGTGCTCCCTCTGCAGGGCCAGGGGAGGCGGCTCGGGGTTCGGGAGATCTACACCGTTACGAATGACCTTGAATCGGCCGATCTCTGTTCTCTCGCGTTTTGCGGCGTATCGCTGCACCAATTTACTATTTGCCAGAAATCCATCATAGCCGCGATTAACGATCGGGAGCACTGTGCGAAACAATCCATGGTACCAAGGTTGGTTCCCTGTTCCGAGTCCCATATCGCGACGACTTGACAACAGCACCGGCCTGTCTCGCCGGCCTTGAACGGCCAACCAAGCCACGATCATGGATTCATCGAAGAAGACATGAACGAGCTCCGTTCCCTCAAGACGCAGAACGCGTCGCAGCCGATGAAGGACGCCCGGAAGACTCAATTTCAGGAATCCGGAATAGTCCAAGATATGCAAGCGACAGGGAAGGTCAGCGGATTGAAGCCATGGCGACGACCAGAGGCACAGGAGTACGGGATCGAAGCGATTGCGATCCAGTCGCCGAATCGTCTCCAACAACTGTTTCTGGGTGCCCGCCGTATCGCAAGAGATCGTGTCGATCAAGTAGGCGACCTTGACGGGACGCCTGGACATCGATTCCTGGCCAGCGCGCAAGCTGTCGCCTACCAATTGAACCTAGAACTGTGGCTGCCCGGGTTGTCCCGGGGGGCCAGCCACCACAGTTCCGCCGATGGTCACGGGGAATCCGGGCGATCGCTGGCCACTGGGGCTCACCACGAAAAGATACGCGGCATCGCCAGCTTCGAAACTGCCCTGATTCAGCGTAACGCGAACCTGGGTCGCGGACCAACTGACCGGAGGCTGAATTTCCCGATGGGTGCAGTTCGAGTAAGTCGCCGCGTTCCCAAGTTCAACCCGACCCCAGGAATTGTCGATATATACGTCGTCCATATAAAAGTGGTTGTCGTCCGTGCCGTTGTCTCCCCAGCTATTGAACCAACCCACACCGTACGGGCGCTTGTAGGGTGAATACGCGCTACGGGTTAGCAGTTGCGTAGTCTCGAACGCCAGACGCCCATCAACCCACCACCTATATACACCATCGGCCACACCAAGCGCGCTATTGTCCTTGAACTCCCACTGGAACAAGTGCCACGAGCCAATCGTCCATTTCTCCTTGAAATCTTCCTCAAAGAAGAATATCCCGTTCTGCTCAGCAATACCCGGACTCATGTAAACCCTATCTTCCCATCCTATGGTTGCGGTCGAAACATTCTCTGGAGTATCTCCGGTTGACCAGAGCCGAAATATCTTTACGTTGGCCAGATTCCCCGCAGTCTGCCACGTCCAGTCATTACCCAGCTTGAACCAGTATTGGCAATACCAGCTTGGGCTGGGCGATCCTCCCGTAAAGGACGCGTGCTCCACATATTGATTTCCGACAAAGTTCGTCACCGAGTTGTAATTACTTCTGCTGCTGCGCTGATTGTCGGTATTGATGCTGAGAGCACCGGGACTTCCAGTGTTAGACCATCGCGGGCTGAATGAACCTGTTTCCATAGTGTCGAAAATCAGGTTGGTGTCGATGGTACGGGTTCCGAAGTTGAGACCGGCGATGGTCACGGTGTTCCCATGTGCCACCTGCCCATCCACATTCGAGATTGTCTGGCCGAGAGAAGGCCCCGCACACAGCAATACCAGGGAAACGCACAACCCGCCCACGTAAACGCCTACTTGCCTCATGGTCTGGTCCTTCCCCAATGACAAATGCCGCCGGCTTTCGTATACACTAAGTCGGTTGCGGAGACCCTGCCACTCAAAGCCCGCCCCGAAATCGTGTTGTCTGTTCAGACACCACGCCATCTAGAGCGGTGATCGGGCACGGTCGCTCCCACCACGACATAGCAAGTTCTGGACCAAGTTCAAGCGCGGCAACCGGGCGGCCCCGAGCACTGCCCCCGCCAGAGAGCAAGTCCGGGCTCACCCCACCAATATCCACGCTGCCTTGGACTTCCATCCTGAATCGTCCTGAACGCGTCATTTCGTGCGCCATAACCGGAACGGCTCGCGGCCACGGTAGATCCGCGTTCCGGTTTTCGCCGCGGGCAGCCTGATTGCAGCCATACGCGGTGACACCGGCGCAATGGGGCCCCGGCACCGGTTGACGGGGATTGCGCGTGGCAGCAGTGTACTGCAGGTGCTGCAGCAAGATGCACGGCAGCGACCTCGTGGCATGCGGATCGACGGGACTCGGCGCAACTCTCGCTTCACGCGATCGAGCGTGTGCAGGAGGTCATCGTCGGCACCCTCGGCGATTTGCACGGCGTGGGGCTGCAATCGGGCCTCCAGCAAGTCCACGTGGTCGGCACAAGGGGCAAGGTTGCGATGGCCCGTAGATCCGGGGCACTGTTTGAATACGGCTTGATCTGCTGGAGTGCCGTCTTGCCCATGTGGTAGTCCAATGTCTCGCGTCATGGTAAGATTGGCGTTTTCGCCCGACAGGGCGGACCACCCCATCGCCGGCCGGACGGCGCACCGGCGGCACTCGGCAACCCCAACCGGGGACCTTGGACACACGTTTTCAGACGGCACCGCCACCGCCCCTTCGCCGCCGCTCCTGCCCGCCGCCACCGGTAGCCGCCTGTGTTCACCCTTCGCTCGGCAGGCCGGCATGGCAGTAAGAGCCCTCATGGCTTTGGACGTAAGTGAGCTATTGTGCTGCCCCCAAGCTGGACGAGGTGGTCGGGCCATCCGGCGCGCGGAACACCAAAGCGCCGCACCTTGGGGGTCCAACGCTGGGGCCTGGCCCATACCCAAACGGAATGGTTGAAAACCGGTGCGAATAGCGTGCAAAATCTGCCCATGACGCGCCTCCGACATGTAGAGCGGGATCAGCTAACCCATTTTCTTCCGGATACTTGAAAGCACATCTTGCAATTTCACGGCGGTGCTGTGAATAAGGTGGGGTCGGTAGCTGTTCCGGATCACGCCCGATGAGAGAGGGTCTTGACGCCCCTCCCCTGAGCGACCTAACATGGTCACGGGTGCTGCCGAATCGGACCGATCCCCGCCGCATTCTTACTTCGGCGTTTGTAAGACCTGGAGCCGTGGGTACTTTCAACTACGGATGGGATTGACTGATGCTCTGGATTAGCTGGGAAAGGCACCGCCGTACGCGGCAGCTGGCACAAGTCCTCGGCGCGATTCTCGTCGAGCACACCTCGGAATCGCCGCAATTGCTCCGCTATCTGGTCCTGAGTTGGCGGACGTGGCGTTCGGTTGCAACGGTTCGGCCCCGCATCCTGATCGTGCAGAACCCCAGTATGTTTCTCACCCTACTTGCGAGTCTTCTGAAGCCGCTCTACGGCTATTCGCTCGTTGTGGACCGCCACACGAATTTCATGATAAATAAGCAGGACAGTCCGCTCAAGCGGGTTTTTGTGGCCGTCAGCAACTTCACGATTCGGCGCTCTGATTTGACGATCGTAACGAATCGTCCGCTTGCCGAACTGGTTAGCGGCGTTGGTGGGCGCCCCTTCGTGCTGCCTGATCGAATTCCCGACTGGCGACACGATACGATGTTCCGCGAGCACGCGGACGGTTTGCACTGCGTCTGCTTTGTGTGCACCTATGCGTCGGACGAGCCGTATGACGTTGTTTTCGCGGCAGCGGTGGGATTGCCTCCCAACATCCGACTGTACGTTACGGGGCGCCCACCCAAAGGCGGGCTGCCCTATGCACTCAGACAATTGCTGGAATCCACGCCGCAAATCGTCATCACCGGATATCTGAGCGATGAACAGTATGAGGGGCTCATTAATTGCTCGGAAGTCGTGATGGACCTGACCACAATGGATCACTGTCTTGTTTGCGGCGCGTACGAGGCAATTGCTGCGGGCAAGCCGCTGATTCTGTCCGACAAACAGGCGAACCGCGCACTATTCGGCGATTGTGCAATCTATGTCGAGAACAACGATGCAGGTTCGATAAGAGCCGGAATTCTCGCCGGGTTGGCGAACACGGAGTCGCATGCGCACAACGTGCGTGCCTTTCGCGATTCTTACACGATCTACTGGGAATCCCAGCTGGCCGCTCTCAAGAGCGTGCTGACGCCAGACAAGACAGCACATTTGTCGCCGCGTGCGACGGAATAGGTTCGGGTGGAGCAATGAAGCGAATCATCAAGCGACTTGTGCCGGCGTGGCTGCTTGAACGCGCCAAGTACCTCTACTATCCGCTCAAGTTAAAGTGGAGTCGCTATGAAGACGAGCCAGAAATGGACGGGGTCCGACAGCTCGTAGAGGTCGGAGATGTCGTCGTTGATATCGGCGCCAATCTGGGTGTGTACACCCACTTGCTGTCCAGACTTGTGGGGGTGCAGGGTAAAGTGTATTCATTCGAGCCGGTACCCCGCACCTTCGCACTGCTGCGATGGGGAACCCGGATCCTCTCAAGAAAGAACGTCTTGGTTTCCTGTCATGCGCTTTCCGATCGTTTGGGGCAGCGTTCGATGCAGGTTCCCGTTTCTGCCGAGACCGGAAAGCGGAACTACTACATGGCTGCAGTATTGCCCACCGATCAGGACAGTCCGGATTCGCGTGACTTGTTAGTCATCCAGACGACAACATTGGACGCCGCGCTGAGGGGAGAACAGCGTAGGGTCAGCTTTATCAAGTGTGATGTTGAGGGGCATGAGAATGCCGTGTTTCTCGGGTCTGAGTCGGTCCTTGCTTCGTCCAGACCGGCGCTCCTGATAGAGGTTTCCGGGAACCCCGACATGGCTGATAGCACCGCGGGGGAGCTTCTGGCTCACTTGACGAAATACGATTACGTCCCGTGTGTCTTCGAAAGCAGTGTTTTTAGGCGGCGCCGGTCAGGCGAATCGCAGATTAACTACTTCTTCCTGACTCCAGAACATCTGGCACGGTTCTCTGCATGACTTTGTGCGCCAACACCCGAACTTCGACTGCACGGGAACGAGGATGACATGGAGGCCTTTGCGCTGGTTGTCCGGGCGTGGTTGCGGCGCATCGATGATGCTCTGACCCCGTACTTGAGACAGTTGCTGAGGTTCCTGGGCCTGCCGTATTGCTACTTGTATCTTGTCGATTGGAAGCAATGTCGCCGTTCGCCGGTTCTGGTGGCGATGGATCAGTTGTATATCTTCTTCGTCTTGCGGTATTTTCCTGATAATTATTCGAATTGCCGCCTCTACGAATTGCCCCGTCGTGAATGGGCGTTCTATTACGGATCAAGCTACCACCCGTTTCAGAGGGCTCGGCTGCAACGTCGTGTTCAGCCCCGTGAGTACCGGATACCATTCGAAGACAAAGAAGTGTGCCAGCAACTCTGTATTGGAGCGGGCATCCGAATTGCCCAATCCGCTGGCGTACTCGACCCCAATCTACCCGTAGTACCGCAACTTCGTGCCCTGACGGCGTCACTTGAAGGTGTGCGGTTGATCGGGAAGCCGGTCTTGGGGGCAGGCGGAGCGGGAATTTTCTTTATCGAAAGGTCCGAAGGTGATATCTGCGTGTACCGCAACGGCGCCCTTGTCGACATACGCAACTTCTTCATTCGCGAACGGATACTGGTCCAGCACCTCGTCGAGCAGCATACGGAACTATCGCAGTTGTATTCAGGCTCAGTGAATACCATTAGGATCCTGACACTTAGGGATCGCAACGCCGAAGTCCATGTGTTGAGCGCTGTGCTGCGGTGCGGAATCGGGGGAGCGGCCGTCGACAATTGGAGCGCCGGAGGCGTGGCCGCCGGAATCGACCTGGAGTCAGGGACGGCAATGGCGACGGCATTTGATAAACGCGGAATTGAGTTCAAGCAGCACCCCGATACGGGCGTAACATTTGGCGGGCTGTTGCTTCCGAAATGGCGGGAAGTACTTGATTTCGCGCAACAAGTACAGAGTGCATTTCCCTATCACCCCATGTTGGGCCTGGACGTCGCGATCACCGCGACTGGTCCGGTCATCATAGAAATCAACACCCGTCCCGATTTCATCTTTCAGGAGCAGACTGCAGGCCCATTACTCAAGAGCCCGCGCGTATATCGACTTTTCGAGCGTGAGAATCTCCTATTCAATCGCACGCAACTCGGGCTGCACTAGGAGCCTATGAACTCATGCAGGAAGCGCCTCATTCCCGCTGACAGGGCCCGGTCAGTCGCCCGACAGCGGTACAAAATAGGTGAACTTGCGCCCGGGGATTGTCGGAATAACGCCGCGCTCGATCGTGATCTGCATGTATTCCGGAAGGCGATCCAGTATTGCGGCGCGAATCCGCTCATTTACAGCGTTATCGTCCAAGTCAGCGTCGCCCTCCAGCACGATTCGCAGGTCCCGCGGCGACTCCTGAAGCACCTGGAATCGACGAATCGAAATCCCATCAAGAGTACTGGCTTCGAACGCATGAGCGAAAACAACGGCGTGCGTTTCTCTTCCGGATGGGAGAATGAGAATCTGTCCGATTGTCCGGCCTTGTATCTCGCCGATTATAGGGGTCCGCCAACCACAATCACACGGGCTCGATTCCAAGCGGACCATGTCGCCAAGCCGAAACCGCAGCAACGGCATGAGATGGTTGTCGAGATCGGTAACCAGAACTTCACCGGCGTCGACTTCCAGTAGGATCTCCGGCGAGAGCACATGCATCCGACCAGACGGGCACGTATATGCGACGATGTCGAATTCACTGCATCCGTATTCCAAGATTACAGGACAAGCAAACACCTGACTGATAAAACGGCGCTGGGATTCCTGGATCGACTCGGCCGTGCAGATCACGACCTTTGGGTGGGGTCTGTCTTCAGAGTTACAGAGAAACTCCGCCGCGCGAAGCAATAGTGACGAGTAACCATACAGGAAGTCCGGCTTGAACTTCGCAAGCGCCACAGCCTCTCGCGCAGGATCGTTATCGGCGCCGTCAAGAAATGTAAAAACACGCCGATTCGCGGCCATTGCCAGAAACAGGTTCTTAGTCGCACTTTCGGACCGGCCCCAGAACCGCGCTTCCCGGTCTCCCGGCTTCAACCCATGCCATGACTGACAAGCCCAGCGGCGCGCCAGCAGCCGTCCGCGTTCACGCGAGTCCCGAATGACAGTTACGGGCTGACCACTGGTCCCTGCCGTCTGTGACCGCTCCGAACGCCACAACCGTCTGGTCAGAAAGGGTTCCGGGCCAAGATCACGCAACTCAGATTTCGTCAGCGGTGGAACCGCTCGCAGATCCTGTGTCGACTGCAGATCGGAAGCGACCATCCCCACCTGCCGAAGGCGGTCACGATAGAACGGGGAGCACGCGGCCACCGCCAACAGTTTCCTCAATTTCTCGGTCTGAAGTCGTTCGAGATCTGGCGGAGACAAGGACGCCGCTGCGTGTAAGGCCCGGGTGTATGGCGCCAAGTCGATGCCCGCTCTCCTCAACAATGGAGCGACTGCGAATTGGCTCGAAATCAAACGGCCCATTACCAATGACACACCTGCGCCTTGTTGCGTCATGCCCGATTGGTCGCACTGGCGGCTATCGGAAGCTCAGCGTCCACCACGACCCTCATCTCTGCGAACAAGTGCATGCCATCAAGCGGATCTCCAGTGACACCGGGAACTCGTTCGCAATTCTGCAACGGGACTATAGACCCCAGTTCTTACACGTTCCAGTGCTTTCGGCTGCGCGAATCAGGGAGCCCAGGCACGCCAGTACGGCTTCAAGACGGCGTAGGCCCCCCTTGAGGCAGATCATCGCTCATGGCTGCGTCAAAGAAATCTGTGCGGCGCGCAGTCGTCACCGCCATCCCCGAGAGAGCTACGGCGATCCCCGCCCCAAACCACCAGTAGATTTCATAGAGGTCCATGCCGAACGCCCCGAGCACGAGGCGGACAAAAATGAATCCACCAGTTGCCCTGGAGACCGCGATCAGAAGGCCCAAATCGCGGTCATGTCGGGCCATGGCCACTCGAACCCCACGAGGTGGGCCACGGCGGGCAATCCGCAGCAATCTTCGTCGTTGGGCCCCGAAATCCAGCGTCGCGCGCCGCAGCGTCGCAAACATGGACGCGACCATCACGCAGAAGACCACGAACCCCTGAACGCCTAGATTGGTCGCCACTTCGAGATAGAGATTGTGCGTATCTTGTGACCGCCCAAAACGTTGCGTTCTTTTGGCCGGAAATGAAGCTACTCCCACCCCAAGAGGATTCTCCAGGAGTATCGTCCAGGCATCCCGTAAGATCTGGATGCGTGCCAGCTTCGAATTCCCTTCCTTTTCCTGTCCACCGATGCTCTCGAAGCGTTCGATGTACTGCTTCGGCAGTACAGCGACAAACAGGGCCCCAAACACCAAGACCACGAGCAGAAATCGCCCTTTGCGCTTGGACTGGTAAAACATCCACATGATCAGGCCGATGATTCCCACATACGCCGTGCGCGAACCGGAATACACGACGCAGGTCGACGCGGTACCGGCGAGTGCCAAGAGTCCCGCGCGAAGATACCACCGCTTCATCTCGGACCACAGATAGAACACAAACGGCAATGCACCGAGTGATACGCCGCCCAAACTATTGGGGTGGCCATACATCGGAACTGCGCCATGGAGTCGCATCACACCCTGATTCTGCCAATACAGCCCACCCGAAATGAGGCCCTGCACGGACTCAAGGGTGATATAGAAGATCGAAAACAAGAAGGCCCACAGGAATAGCTGCATGTAGCGAGGAGATTCCACGAAGACCATGAGCAGGAAGGTCAGCATCGCAAACTTGAACGCCCGGTCGATGAAGACGCGGCGCGCTTCCACCGGATCGGCCGCCAGCGGCAATTCGAGAATCATGCAAAAGAACAACAAAACGATTGCGATCAGGAGGACCCGCGCAGACCCGATCTCAGGCTTCCGCGCGGACAATTGGATGATCGCGAGAACGATCGATGCAGCGCCGAGCAGGAATTCAAAGCGAATAGTGCTGAGCAGATCCATGCGGTCGTTGGCTGCCACGTAGCGCACAACTACGAATGCGAGGAAGACCAGAAAGACGAGCATCGGTGCCTGGACGTAGCGGGGATAGGTACCCGGAACGGGGCTTGAACCCGTGCCGCGCCAGGACTCCGCCGAGCTGCCCATCAAGCTGCCATGCACCGTCATACCTGGATACACTCCCCGCTGCCGTTCCGATTTATCTCCTTGGCCGGAATCCCCACCACCGTCGCGTTGACTTCCGTGCTCCGCGTCACCACCGCATTGGCCCCCACGACGGTGCCGTCGGCCAGGTGAATCGGGCCAATGATCTTAGCGCCAGGTGCGATATAGACCCTGTCCCCGACGGACGGTACTCCCCACTTGCCATCCACACACGCCAAACCGAGCGTGACTCCCTGCGATAGGTTGCACTTCGCACCCATCACCACGTTGTAGTGAAGGATGATCCCGCCGAAATGGCCGATGTAGAGGCCCGGCCCGATACGGCAATCCGGCGAGATCGAGATCCCCGTCGTCACCTCTGTCCACTTCCACCAAAGGTGGTAGAAGACCATCACCAGCTGGCGCAGCCCGGGCCAGAGTCGGTGGTCCGACAGCCAGCGGCCGGCCCGGTAGCAGAAACAAGCCCAGAGCCCCTGGTTCCGAAAATAGAGCCAAGGCAGCGGACTGCAGTCGCCATATTCCCGGTACCGGTCGATATCTGCCCGTAAATGGGTAAACAACCCGCCTCCCTTCTTCGCGTGCTCCAGGCCGTTATCGGACATAGCGCCGCAGCCACCACTCAAAACTGAGCAAACTCCAGCACCTCTGCGCGATCTGCCAACTCCCCGAAGCCGGCGTCCGCCACAGCTCCCCCGTGATCCCGCGCACGACGTCGGGATCGACCCACGCCTCACACCGGCAGCCAGGCCGCAGCAGATCCCCGGCAATCTCCCGCAATGGCCCCCGCAGCCAATCCCCCACCGGCGCTCCAAAACCGTGCTTCGGCCTTTCGGTGACCTCACGGGGCAGCCTGTCGCTCAGCGCGTCCTTGAACAGTCGCTTGGGCGACCCACCGCGGATCTTCAGATCCGGCGGAATCGTCATACAGAATTCCACAAGCCGATGATCCAGGAACGGGGCCCGGCATTCCAGACTGGTCAGCATGGCCGCCATGTCCACCTTCTTGAGAAGATCGGCCGGCAGGTAGAAATTCAGGTCGTGAGCAAACGCTGCCGTCAGCGGGTCGGTGTCCGCGAATGTCAGCCACTCGTGCTGGTCGTAGAATTCCCGAACATTCCCACCGTAACCCGGCAGCAACTTCGCCATCTCGGCCGGCGACGCGAAGCTTCGCACCTCCTGCCAGTGCTTTCGGGCCCAGCGGCCGCCCCGCCTGGGGTAAGGCGATTCACGGCCCGTGAGGCTGGATGCCAGTCGGGCCAGCCGGGACGAAATTCTCCCACCGCGTAGTCGCGCCTGGCTGAGATAGGCAGTGTAGCCACCGAACAGTTCGTCACCGCCGTCGCCGGTCAGCGCCACTTTGACATGCTCCCGGGCTGCACGGGCAACCATGAAGGTTGGCACGGATGAAGAATCGGCGAACGGCTCGTCGAAATAGTCCATCACCAGCGGGAAAGCCTCTGCCACATCGCCTCGTACGAACAATTCTGTATGGTCGGTGCGGCAGTGGGCGGCGACCGCGCGGGCAAACGGACGCTCATCCATGTCGCCGGCAAGCCCCGCGCAATACGTCTTGACCGGTGACGAGGAGGCCTCTGCTGCGAAAGATGTCACCGCGCTGGAATCGATGCCGCCCGACAGGAAGACACCCAGCGGCACGTCGGCCACCATGCGGAGCCGGACCGCATCCTTGAGCAGTTCCAGCAGCCCCGAATGGGCCGTCCCAGCGTCCATCGTCCAGTCGACACGGGGACACGGGTTCCAGTAGCGGTGGACGCTCACCGTGCCGCCTTCGACCTTGAGATAATGTGCCGGCTGGAGCTTCGTGATGCCGCGAAAGATACACAGTGGTTCCGGCACGCACAGCATGTCGAAATAGAGCGCCAACGCCTGCGGATCGAGGTCGCGCGCAACGCCCGGCCATTCCAGGATGGTCTTGAGTTCCGAAGCCAGCACCAGGTGGTCGGGGGTGTCGAGGAATAGGATCGGCTTTTCCCCCATCCGATCCCGTCCGGCCAGCAGCACATCCCGCGTCCGATCGTAGACAACCGCCGCAAACATCCCGTTCAGGTGCCGGAACAGGTCCTCGCCGTGTTCCTCGTAGAGATGGGCAATGACCTCGGTGTCCGATGCGGTACGGAACACGTGGCCTTGCTGCCGCAGCCGATCCCGCAGTTCACGGTAGTTGTAGATCTCGCCGTTGAGGATGACCGCCACGGTCCCCGTCTCGTTGTAGACGGGCTGCGTCCCGGTGTGCAGATCGATGATCGACAGGCGCGCGTGTCCCAGCCAGGCGGGGCCTATCTGGACCGCGGTCTGCTCGTCCGGCCCCCGCCGCTCAAGCGTCGCCAGCATGGCCGCCAGGACGGACGCGACGGCATCGCGGTCCTGCCCCCGCGCCGCCGCACTCTTGCCATAGATGGTGACGATTCCGCACACGGCGGCGTACCTCGACAAGGCTGGAGATTCCGCGTCTGCGCGGCCGTTCAGGTCGTACGCTCAACGACTTGCCGCAGACCGCCGCCAGTTTCGCTCAATCGACGTGAAACTGCCACTGGAGTTGTCCGGTCCGGACCCTTGCCGGGGCAAGAATTGCCTTGGGCGGCTGACGGTGCCGTCGATATGCTGCTATCGTCGGAACCAGCACCGGCTTGACGCCAACCTCGGGGACCTGCGATGCGCGCCACACCTCCCACGCCGGATCTTGCGTCGTCGACGGTCGGCACGCGCCGCGGCCTCTCCACCCTCCGCCCCTACCTCTCCCTCCTGCGCGGCCAGGAACCGGCCCTTGCCGTCGCCGGGGTGCTGATGCTGGTCTCCACCGCGGTCAGCCTGGCCATCCCCCTGGTCGCCGGCCGCCTCGTCGATGCCTTCGGGGGCCAGGCCGGGGCCGCCGGCGCGCCGCCCGGCCTTGATGGTCGCCTTCTGCTGTGGATGGGCCTGCTGCTGCTGGCCCAGCTGGCGGGCTCGTTCCTGTTCTCGGTCGTTTCGGCCAGGCTCGCGCTGACGACCGTCACCCGCCTCCGCCGCCGCCTCTACGCCCACCTGCTGGAACTGCCCGCGCTGTTCTTCTCCGGCCAGAAGGCCGGCGACCTCTCCACGCGGGTGACCGGCGATGTCGGCGCCATCCAGTACGTCCTGACCGGGGGCCTGGTCAGCCTGGTGCGCGCGGTGCTGACCCTGGCGGGCGCGCTGGTGCTCATGACCCGCCTGAACGCGCAACTGGCGCTGGTGGTGGTGCTGCTGATCCCGGCCACCATCCTGCTGGTGCGGCTGTTCGGCACGCGCCTGCGCCGGCTCTCGCGGCGGATGTACGACAGCCTGGGCGCCCTCAGCAGCCACGTGCAGGAGACCGTCGGCGGCATCGCGACGGTGAAGGTGCACAACGCGCAGGGCCACGAGAAGGCACGGTTCGAGGCGATGGTCGAGGGTTACCGCCGCGACGGGGTGCACCGCGCCTGGCTGCAGGCGGCCCTCGAGGCGGGTATCCAGATGGCGCTGTGGGTGTGCCTGGTGGGCGTCGTCGTCTACGGATTCGTGCTGGCGGCGCGTGGGAAGGCCACCGGCGGCGAGTTGGTCGCCTTCCTGCTGCTGGCCTTCCGCGTGGCGATGCCGCTGGCCTCGCTGTCGAGCCTCTACGCCGAGGCCCAGGGTGCCGCCGCGGCCGCCGCGCGCCTGGACGACGTGTTTGCCCTGGCGCCCGAGCGCGACCCGGCGGCGCCCGTGCCGGCGCCGCGTCACGAGCCGGTCGGGATCCGCCTGGCGGCGGTCCACTTCGCCTACCCCGCTCAGGGCGGCGGCGGGCAGGGGCGCGAGGTCCTAAGCGGGATCGACCTGGATATCGCGCCGGGACAATGGGTTGGCCTGGTAGGTCCCTCAGGTTCGGGCAAGACGACCTTGGCCGGACTGCTGATGGGCCTGTTCCCACCGACCGCCGGAAGCCTCAGCCTGGATGGACGGCCCTACGCCGACCTGGATCCGGCGGAACTGCGCGCCGGAATGGCCTTCGTTGCTCAGGACCCGGTCCTCTACGACGTGAGCCTGGCCGACAACATCCGCTTCGGCCTGGCCGACGCCCCCGACGCCGACGTGTGGCAGGCGGCCGCGCGGGCGGGTGTCGACGGGTTCGCCGACCGGCTGCCGCAGGGACTGGACACGGTCACGGGCGAGCGCGGCATCCGCCTGAGCGGCGGCCAACGCCAGCGCATCGCCTTGGCCCGGGCGTTCCTGCGCGATCCGGGCCTGCTGGTGCTGGACGAACCCACCAGTGCCCTGGACGCGGGCTCCGAGGAGGAGATTCGCCTGGCCATGCGAGGGGCCATGCAGGGCCGGACCGCCGTGGTCATCGCCCATCGCCTGTCCTTGGTCCGGGACCTGGACCTGATCGTGGTTCTGGCCGACGGACGTATCGTGGAAACCGGGACCCACGGCCAGCTTCTGGACAAGAACGGGCTCTATGCGTCGCTGCACTTCGCCCAACAAGGCACCGATACGACAAAATAAATTCCACAAATTCAACTTGACGGCCCCTGGGCACGTTGCTAGTATGGATGCAGGGGATAAGTATCGAAACGGGCCGTTCCAAAGCCCGCCCAGAGCTGGGCGAGCCCGCGCCGGGCAGGAGGATGCATGAACATGAAGAAGACGTACTGCAAGCCTGAACTCAAGACCAGACGGCTGGAGTTGGGTGTGTTCGGAGACTATTCGAATGGTCGCGGTGGGAGCACCCCGCCCAAGCCGGCGAATGTCATCGAGGACCTGCGGTTGCGCATGGAATAGGGGACCGGCCCGCCGTGGCGAATCGGCAGCAAGGCCGTGTGACCGGATCGGGCCGCCCATGGGCGGCCCGTTCGTTTCATGGGCGACCGCTTCCTTCGGTGGCCACCTGGGCACACATGGCTGTTGACCGCTTGCCCCGCCGAACGCATCAATGAGCGGCACCGGCACGCAGCCGGGCGTGATCGCTATCCACGGGAGAGCTGACGATGTTCCGGATGTCCGAACGGATCCGAAGAAGCCCACACCGTCTGGCCGCACTGGCGGCAATCCTGGGGCTGGCCGCGGCCGGAACGCCGGCCGCCGGCACCATCGACGTGCCGGTCCGCCGCTGGGGCCTGGGCCTGGAGGGCGGCGTCATGAAGCTGCAGGAAGGCGCCTGGGACTACGCCGCAGCCGATCAGTTCGGTCGCGTGCGGCTATCGCGCGGACTCAGCCGACACTGGACGGTCGGCGCTGCCTGGCTGTTCGGCCACACGCGCACCGGGGTCGTCGAACGTGGCGCCGCGGCCGGTTGGTCCTTCGCGTCCGAGCCGCCCTATCGCACGCTCATCAGCCAGCCGATGCTCGAAATCGAGCACCGACTGACGCCGGGCGCGCGGGTCAGCCCGTTGCTGACCGCAGGCCTCGGCGTGACGTCGTGGCGCGTCATCAGGACCGGGTCCGAGGACGTCGGCTGGTTTCCCGAAGGCGAGACGATCAGCGGCTACGACCTGGACGGCAACCTGGTCGAGCTGTCCGCCACCTGCCCCACGTTCTCGTTCGGACTGGGCCTGGATGTCATGGTAACGCGTTCCCTGCACGTGGGTCTGGGCGCCCGCTACCAGGTGCTCACGGGCAACGATCGCGACAACGTCGGCATGAGCGACCGCTGGGGCGCCGAGCACGTGGACGCCAACACGGCGCTGGCCGGCGCTTGGGCTGCGCTCACCTGGTGGCCGGGCTCCTCGGGAACGCACGGCGACAACCGCCCCGGCAACCGCGACCGACGCCCGGAGCCGGACAACGATAGCGACCGCGTGCGCGAGCGCGCCGGCGACCGCGATGGCGACGGCGTCCCCGATGACCGCGACCTGTGCCCGAACCTGGCCGAGGATTTCGACGGCTTCGAGGACGCCGACGGCTGCCCGGACCGGGACAACGACGGCGACAACATCCCTGATCTGCGCGACCGCTGCCCTGACCAACCGGAAGACATCGATGGCGACGCCGACAGCGACGGCTGCCCGGACGTCGACGACGCCACCGGCGCCAAAGCCGCACCCGTGACGGCGCCGGCCACGCCCGCACCGACGTTGGCCGCACCGACGGCGCCGTCGCCGCCGAGCCCGCCTCCGGCCGACTTCGTCCTGGAAGGCGTGGCCTTCGCCAGCGGCAGCGCCATCCTCGGCGCCGAAGTCCGCCCGCAGCTCGAGGAGGCCGCGGCCTGGCTCGCCGGCGAACCAGGCCAGGTGGAGATCCGCGGTCACACCGATGCCGCCGGCAACGCGGAGAACAACCGCGCGTTGTCGCTGCGCCGCGCCCAGGCCGTGCGCGACGCCTTCGTGCGGATGGGCCTGCCCCTGGCGCGCCTGACGGCCGTGGGCGCCGGCCAGGACGAGCCCGTCGCCGACAACGCCACGCCCGCGGGGCGCGCCAGGAACCGCCGCGTCGAGATCCGCCTGCTGCGCTGAGGGGGTACCGCGGCGGCTTGACCTGTTCCTTCGCCAACGGCTCCAGACGGCTCAGCCGTCGCAACGACAGAGGGGCTGCGAACATCCCGCGGGGCCGTAGGCCCGAGGATGTTTGCAGCCCCTCTGTCGTTGCGACGGCCGACCGGTCAGGAACCGATCCCGGCGCGGGCGAGCGCGCGGCGCAGCTGATCCTCGCTCTGCGCACCGACGAGGTGGGCGCGGATCGTCCCCTCCTTGTCGATGACGAAGCCCGTGGGGATGCTCTTGGCCCCGAACCGGCCCTGCGCGTCCGCCTCGCTGATGCGCACGATCCGCATCGTGTACGGGTTCTTCTGCAGGAAGGACTCGATGGTCGGCTGCGCCTCGCTGCTGGCGGCCACGAACGCGACCTGCCCGCCCAGCTCCTTGTGCAGCTTCTCGAGGTGCGGCATCTCCATCCGGCAGGGACCGCACCAGGTGGCCCACAGGTCCAGGAAGACGACCTTGCCGCGCAGGTCCGCCAGGTTGAACGTCTTGCCGTCCAGGTCCGTCAGCACCGCGTCGGGCGCCTTCTGGCCCACCATCGACTCGGGGTTCGCCAACTGCTCGAGCGTGGCGGCCACGCGAAGGCCCTCGGGCGCGTTCCACGCGAAGACGCCGTCGGCCGGGCCGTCGCCCAGCTCGAGCTTCGTGAGCGTCATGGTGACGTTCTGCGTCACGGGACCGCCGCGCCCCTGGATCATCGTCGAGGACGCGACCTTCACGCAGATCCCGCTCTCGGGGTCCAGCCACCAGCGGCCGGCGCCAGGCGTGCCGCCGGGATTGGCGGGATCCGCCGCGAGCGCCGGCAGGCTGAATACGCGGCAGGTGATGTCGCGGCCGCCGACGTTGAGCTTCTCGGTGACCGGCGCCTCGACCGGCTCCCGCCCCTCGGGCAGCAGCAGCTGGCCAAGGCCGGCATAGAAGTTGAAGAGGCTGCGCTCCTCCAACTCCAGGCGCGCGGCCGCCTCGAAGTCGCGAACCAGCGCCATCGGGGCACCGCGGTAGGCCGCCCGCATGGGCGCATAGTGGAACCACGACGCGTCCGGCCCGGTGCCCAGATCGAGGATGCGCTCGTTCTCCGACTGGGAGACCGTCAGCCGGTTGGGCCAGCGCGCCGCCGCCGCGAAGGAAAGGTCGGCCGTCATCGGCTCGCCACCGCCGGCCTGCACGGTCTCGATGCGGATGGTGCCGGCCAGCTCGTACGCCTGCAACGCCTCGAGGCTCTTGGCGGCCTGCTCGCGCGCGGCCGCGTAGGCCGCCGCAGGGTCGGCCGGCATCGCCTCGGGGGAACGGCCGGCCGCGCAGGCAACCAGGCCGATCAGGGCCACGAAGGCCAGCGTCAGCGCGGCGCCGCGGCGTCCGGCCGCGGGCAGGTGGGGTCGGTGCATGTCGAAATCCTCTCCGGTTCGGCAGCGGCCAGGGAAAGGGCCGGCGGCAAGGCCGGCCCGGGGAAACTACAAGATACCCTGCCGGGGCATGATCGTTCCCCGGCCTGTGCTCCGCAACGGACGGCCAGGCGGCGAGCGCCCTCAGCCCTCGATGCGCAGATGGTGATGGCGCTTCTTGCCCAGCTGCAGGACGATGCGCCCGTCCTGCACGTCGGCCGCCACCAGCCGCCGCTGCTCGTCGGCCACGGCTTCGCCGTTGACGCGCACGCCGCCCTGGCGAACCAGTCGTCGCGCCTCGCCCTTGCTTTCGACCAGTCCCGCCGAAACCAGCACATCGATCAGCGCCAGTCCGTCGGCGGCAAGGTCGGCGGCCGTGTGCACGCTCGCGGGGATCGACGCCGCATCGCCGCCGCCCCCGAAAGCGGCGCGGGCCGCCGCCAAGGCCGCCTGCGCAGCTTCGGCCCCGTGGACCAGTGCGGTGACCTCGAGGGCCAGCACCTGCTTGGCCTGGCGGCTGTCCGCACCCTGGAGCGCTTCCAGCTCCTGCACGCGGACCGGCGGCAACAGGGTGTACAGGCGCAGGAAGCGGCCGACATCGCGGTCGTCGACGTTCACCCAGTACTGGAAGAAGTCGTACGGACTGGTGCGGTCGGCGTCGAGCCAGACGGCGCCGGCGGCGGTCTTGCCCATCTTCTCGCCGGCGGCGGTCATGATCAGCGGGTAGGTCAGGCCGTAGACTTCGGCGCGTCCGAGCCGCCGGCAGAGGTCGATGCCCGAGCAGATGTTCCCCCACTGGTCGCTGCCGCCGACCTGGAGCCGACAGCCGTGGTCGCGGTTGAGCACCAGGAAGTCGTAGGCCTGCAGGATCATGTAGTTGAATTCGAGGAAGCTCAGCCCCGTCTCCATGCGCGTCTTGACCGAGTCGCGGGCCAGCATCTGGTTGACGCTGAAGTGGCGGCCGACATCGCGCAGGAAGTCGATGTACGACTTGTCGCGCAGCCAGTCCCCGTTGTCGACCATCAGGCCGTCACCGGGACCGTCCCCCAGACGCAGGAAGCGGCCCAGTTGGGCGCGGATGCCGGCCAGGTTGCGATCGATGTCGTCGACCGTCAGCAGCCGCCGCAGTTCGGTCTTGCCGCTGGGGTCGCCCACCATCGCGGTGCCGCCGCCGACGATGGCGATCGGCCGGTGGCCATGCCGCTGCAGGTGCAGCAGGCCCATGATCGGGACCAGGCTTCCGATGTGGAGGCTGTCGGCGGTGGGGTCGAAGCCCGCGTAGCCGGTCACCGGTCCGGCGGCCATGAGCTCGGCAAGCGCGGCCTCGTCGGTGCACTGCTCGAAGAAGCCGCGCCACTTCATCTCGGCCAGGTAGCTCGGAAAATCCGGACGCGCGTTCATGTATTCACCATCCGTCTGTGTCGGCGGGAGCGGCAGGCTCCGCGCCGCGCCCGCGAACACCACGGCCCCGGAGGCCGCCCGTCCCTCTGGTGGTCCTGACAAGGCCGCGCCCGGAGGCGGACCTTCCACCGTCGAACGGACGGCCCTCAGGGCCGTCGCTGCGCACCCGGACCGAGCAGGCACTCCATGACCTCGTGGAATCCTGGGAATGATACAGCCACGCAGGCCCCGTCATCAAGTGCGGTTTCACCTTCGGTGATCAGGGCGGCCACCGCCATCGCCATCGCGATGCGGTGGTCGCCCGCCGTCTCGAGCACGAGCGGCTCGTCGCGCGTGCCGCCGCGCAGCACGCAGGGTCCGTCGATGACAAGGCCGTCATCGCGCTCCGCGACCGCGGCGCCCAACCGCCGCAGGTTGCGCGCCAATAGCGCCAGGCGGTCGGACTCCTTCACCCGCAGCTCCGCCGCGCCGCTGATCGTGCTGCGGCCGGCACACTGCGTGGCAAGGACGGCCAGCACGGGGATCTCGTCCACGAGGGCCGGGACCTGCGGCCTCTCGATGGCAAACGCGATGCGGGATCGCCCGCGCACGCGCACGCTGCCGGTCGGCTCGCCGGCGTCCGCCGCGACCTCCCCCGCGGCGTCCTGGACAACCAGGTCGACCAGCGCTCCGGCGTGCTGCAGCACGGCCAGCGCGCCGGTGCGCGTGGGGTTCAGCGACTGGCCGCGCACGGTGACATCCGAGCCGGGGATGATGGCCGCCGCGGCCTGGAAGAAGGCGGCAGAGGAGGGATCACCCGGCACCGCGAGCGTGAACGCCGGCAGCCGACGCGGTCCGGACACGGACGGCGAGCCGCAGGGCTCCGACGACGAAGCCCCCATCCCGCGCAGCATCCGTTCGGTGTGGTCGCGCGAGCCGGCGGCTCCGCGCACGGTGGTGATCCCCGTCGCGCCCAGCCCCGCCAGAAGCAGCGCCGACTTCACCTGCGCCGAGGCGACGGCCAAGTCGTGCGTGCAGCCGCGCATGGGCGCCCCGCGCACGGTGACCGGCAGGCGACCCTCGTTCCCGGCCCACGACAGGTCGGCGCCCATGCGGCGGAGCGGCTCGACCACGCGCGCCATGGGACGCGTCCGCAGCGAGGCGTCCCCGTCCAGCGTCACTGCCGGACCGCCGGGCTTCAGCCAGGCTGCCAGGAGCCCCAGCAGCAGACGCGCCGTGGTGCCGCTGTTGCCACAGTCCAGGACCAGGTCGTCGCGCGGGGGCGCCGGCGGCGGCGTCAGGGTGAGCACGCCGTGTTCGAAAGCCGCGCTCGCCCCGAGCGCGAGTGCGGCCGCCAGGCTGCTACGCGTGTCGGCACAGTCCAGCCAGCCCGTGGCGCGGCACGGCCCGTCCGCCAGCAGGGCCAGCAGGACCGCGCGGTGCGAGATCGACTTGTCGCCGGGAACGTCCAGCGCACCGCTCAGCGGGGCACCGGCGCGCAGGAGGAGATCGTGCATATGGTACTCCGGTCTTGTCATCGGTCGCTATTCCGGACGCAGCCCCGGCCGCGCCCCGGTCGGCCCGCCGGCGCGAAGGCGGCTTCACCGCTTGGAGGCGCCTGGTCCCCATCTTAGATTACAGCGCGACGATGGCAACCCCCGCCCCGAGGATCCTCCGTGACCGACCGGCCCCTCACCACCGCCGCCGGACGCCGCACCGCGTTGTCCCTGGCGCGCGTCCACGACGGCCGCGAGATCATGGCGCTGGCGCTGCCCAACATCCTGACGATGCTCTCGCAGACCCTGATGTGGACCGTGGACACGGCTCTGCTCGGCCGCGTCGATTCGGCCTCTCTGGCGGCGGCCGGGCTGGGCGGGGTGATCACCTGGTGCGGCTACTCGCTGTTCAACAACCTCAGCCGCATCAGCGGCACCTTCGTCGCCCAGGCCCACGGGGCGGGCGACGATGACCTGGTCGGCCACTACGCCTGGCAGGGGCTCTACATCGCGCTGGTGACAGGCCTGCTGCTGACGGTAGCGGGCTGGTACAGCTATGTGGCGCTACCGTGGACGCGGAACCCGGCCGAGGTCCAGGACCTGACCTACACCTACATCCGCTGGCGGAGCGTGAGCGCCGTGGCCACGCAGGTCTCGTTCGCGGTGACCGGCTTCTTCGCCGGCCGACGGGACGTCCGGGTGCCGATGTGGTGCGGCCTGGCCGGCAACGTCGTCAACGTGGTGCTGGACGTGTGGCTGATCTTCGGCTGGGAGGGCTTCGGCCTGGGCGGCGCCACGTGGCTGGCCGTGCCGCCCATGGGGATCAAGGGCGCCTCCATCGCCACCAGCATTGGCACGGCAGTCAACGCCCTGGCCCTGGTCGGCTTCGCGCTGGCGCCGCATCTGCGCGCCCGATATCGGATCCACCTGCCGCGGCGCCCGGACCGGCGCGCGCTCGCCCGGCTGGTGCGTGTCGGCAGCCCCGCCGCCGGCGAGAACTTCGTCGACATGGGCGGCTTCGTGATGTTCTCGGTGTTCATCGGCACCGCCGGCGCGGTGCAACTGGCCGCCAGCCAGATCACGATCCAGCTGTTGTCGTTCTCCTTCATGCCGCTGTGGGGGCTGACCATGGCCGCCGGCGTGCTGGTCGGCAACGCCCTGGGCGCCGGGAGCCCCGCACGCGCGGCGCACTACGGACGGCAGGTGTACAAGCTGGGGACGTACTACTCGCTGGGCTTGGGCGTGGCCATGGTCGCGCTGCGCGAACACGTCTTCGGCGTCTTCAGCGACGACCCGACGGTGCTGGCGCTGGGGCCGGCTCTGGTCCTGGCCGCGGCGGTGTTCCAGTACTTCGACGGCGTGCGCATGCTCAGCAGCGGCATCCTCCAGGGCGCCGGCGACACGCGCTACGCGATGATCGTCACCGTCATCCTCATGTGGGGGATGTTCATCCCGCTGACCTGGTTTCTGGTCGTGTCGCGGCAGGGCGACGTGGTCGTGGCGTGGCTGGGCGCGAGCGTCTGCTACCTGCTGCAGGGGCTGTTCCTGTGGCGCCGCTTCGCCTCGGGCCGGTGGCAGCACGCGCGGATCTTCGGCTGAGCGTCCGCGGGCCCAATGCCCGGTGCCTCTCCGCGGAGCCCGGCCCGCGTCAGTCGCCGGCGGCCACTTCCGGCGGCCCGGCAACGACGGCGCCCAGGGCCAGTTTCACGGCACGTTCGAGATCGGCCCGGTGGAAGGGCTTGGGCAGGAAAGCCAGACCCGGCCGCAACTGCCCCGGGTCGATGATGCCCTGCTCGGCATAGCCGGACATGAAGACGGCCCGCAGGCCGGGCCGGATCTCGTCCAGGCATTCGTGCAGCTCGCGGCCGTTCATCCCCGGCATCACGATGTCCGTGACCAGCAGCCGGAAGACACCCGGGTTCTTCTGGTAGACCTGGAGTGCCGCCAACGGCGTGGCCGCCGACAGCACAGTGAATCCCAGCTTGGCCAGGATGGCACCGGTCAATTCGCGCAGGCGGTCGTCGTCCTCGACCAGCAGTACCGTGCCGCCACGGGCCAAGGCCGGCAGTTCCTCGCCCGTGTCCGGCGGCGCTACCGCCTGCTCGGTCCGGGGCAGGAGGATGCGGAAGACCGAGCCGCGTCCTGGCGCGCTCTCGAGGTCGATGTGGCCGCCGTTCTGGTCGACGATGCCCTTGACCGTGGCCAGCCCAAGACCCGTGCCCTTACCGGCGATCTTCGTCGTGTAGAACGGCTCGAAGATGTGGCGGCTGGTCTGCTCGTCCATGCCCAGGCCGTCATCGCTGACGCTGAGCAGGACGTAATCGCCCGGCTCCAGGCCAAGGTGCTCCTCGCAGAAGGTCTCGTCGGCGGTCAGGTTGCCCGTGCGGATGACCAGGTGTCCGCCGCGCGGCATGGCGTCACGCGCATTCGCGGCAAGGTTGGCCAGGATCTGGTCGACCTGCGCCGGATCGATCATCGCCCGCCAGAGGCCCGGTTCGGGGTGGAACTCCAGCGCGATGTGCTCGCCGATCAGACGGCCCAGGGTCTTGGCCAGGTCGGCCACGCTCTCGTTCAGGCAGACCGGCCGCGGTTCGATCACCTGCTTGCGGGAGAAGGTCAGCAACTGCCTGGTCAGGTCGGCCGAGCGTTGTGCGGCGCGCTCGATCTCGCGGATGTCCGCCGTGACGGGGTGATCCTCCGGCAGGGCCTCGGCGGCCATCTCCGCGTAGCCGATGATGACGTTGAGCATGTTGTTGAAGTCGTGGGCGATGCCGCCGGCCAGGCGACCGATCGCCTCCATCTTCTGGCTCTGCCGCGAGCGCTCGTCCAGTTCACGCAGCCGCGTCACGTCGCGCTTGGCCGCCACGAAGTTGGTGATGTTCCCACCGGCGTCGAACACGGCCGTGATGGTCATGTTCTCCGTGTACAGCGTCCCGTCCTTGCGCCGGTTGACCAGGTCGCCGCGCCAGGGCCGTCCCGCCAGGATGGTCGTCCACATCTCCCGGTAGAAGGCGCTGTCGTGCAGGCCGCTCTGCATCAGGCGCGGGTTGCGCCCGATCACATCGCGCAGGGCGTAACCCGTCATGCGCTCGAAGGCCTGGTTGACGTAGAGGATCGTGCCCTGGCGATCGGTCATCACGAAGGCGTCGTCGGACTGGTCGATGGCGCGCGTGAGGATCTCGCGGTCCTGCTGCAGGCGCTGCTTTTCGGTGACGTCCTCGACCAGCGACATGACGCCGGTCACGCGGCCGGCGTCGTCGTAGAGCGGCACGTTGTACCACTCGCAGCGGATCGCGCGGCCGTCCCGCCGTTGGTTGTCGTTGGTCGAGCGCCGGCCGCCGCCGGCGCCCATCAGCGCGCGCCAGACGGCCTCGACCTGGTCACGCCCGTCCGCCGGCACGATGAAGCGCGCGTGGCGGCCCAGGGCTTCATGCTTCTCCCAGCCGAACATGCGCGCCGCCGCGTGGTTCCACTCCGTGACCCGGAAGCGCGTGTCCCAGCCGATGATCGCCGTCGGCGACTGCGTCACCACCGACTGCAGCAGCTGGCGCGACTCGCGCAGGTCCTCTTCGGCCCGCTTCTCGCGCGTGATGTCACGCATGAGGTGGATGATGACGCTCCGGGCGCCGCGGCCGCACAGGCGGGCCGTGACGCCGACGCGCCGGGCGCGGCCCTCGCGGTCGATCAGGCTCGCCTCGAACGCCGCCGAGCCCTCGGCCGGGACACGGCGCAGCACGTCGTCGAGTCCGGGCTCGGGACCGGCCGCCAGGAGCGCCGACAGCAGTCGACCGCTCAGCTCGGGACCTTCAACGCTGCAGAGCAGGGCGAAGGCGTGGTTGACGTACAAGATGCGGCCGGACAGGTCCGTCACGCACATGCCGTCGGGAGCCCCGGCCATCGCGTCGAGCAGTTCAGCGGGCGTCGGTTGCCAGCGATCCATCGGGCTCCCCGGGCATGATCGTCGGTTGGCGGCAAGAACGAAGCCGGCCGGTGGCCGGCGGGTGTCCGCCATGATAGGGACAGGGCGGCGCCGCCGCCGCCCCGATCGCAATCCGCGGCGCGTTCCGGGGCCGAGCTGGCACCAGGGCTCAGAAGCGCCGCCCGAGCGTGGTTGTCAGCAGCCGGCCCGGCAGCGACACGCCGGGCACTTCCTCCCGCACGCGGTCCAGCGCGTTGGTCAGCAGTGCGCCCGCGAACCAGCGGCCGTCCCGTGTCTCCCAGTCCGCGCGCAGGTCCAGCGTCGCCTGGTGCCGGAAGGGATCCGGACCGCCGGTGTGGGCCAGATACCGCAACGCCGCCCCGGCTTCCAGGCCCCGCCCGAGCACGACCCGCCCTTGCGCGGCCAGCACGCGGCGCGGCGCCAGCAGCGCGTACTTGCCTTCGTAACCGGTCAGCAGCGCCGATTCGGTTTCCAGCCAGGTCCAGGCCAGGGACGCGGTGTGGCCGCGCCGATGCCGCCAGCCGGTCTGGGCCTCGGCCCCGCGCACGGTCGCCTCGGCCACGTTCAGCACGCGCCAGACCATGTCGCCCAGCGGGCGCGCCCATTCGATCCGGTCGCGCTCGCGCCGTTCGAACCAGGCGGCTCCGGCCCACCAGCGCTCACCATCGCGCCCGAGTCCCACCTCCCACGACCAGCCGCGCTCGGGGCGCAGGTCGGGGTTGCCGAGATTGGCCGGATCCGCGTAGTAGAGATCGGTGAAGGTCGGCACGCGGAACGCCGTCCCGGCGCTGGCCCGCGCCACGAGGCCGCCGACGGTTGTCCACGATGCGGCGGCGCTGCCCGAACCTCGCGCCGGCCTTCCCTCGCGGCCGTCCAGCCGCAGACCGACCTGCCAGCGCAGGCGCTCACCATGGCGATCGACCTCGGCACTGAACGCCGCCTGCCGCCGCACGTGGTAGCCGAGCGCGGCCGCCGGCAACCCGCCGCGCACGCCGCGGCTATCGATGTCCTCGTAGCCCGCTTCCACGCCGACGGCCAGGCTGTGCAGGCAGCCCAGCTCCGCCAGCCCGCGCAGCTCGGCCGCGAAGCGTCGCGTGAGGTGGTCGTTCTCGTAGGAAGCGCGGTCGTCGCGCCGAAGCCAGAAGCGGTCGCGGTGGGTGCGCACGGACAGCCGCGGCTCCAGCGTGAGCCAGGGCGTGGCGCGCCCACGTGCGCGGGTCCAGCCGAAGAACGCGCGGGTCGCCTCGAAGGAGGGGAACGGCGCGTAGAAATCGCGCGCGCCAAAGGCGCGGTCGGCGAAGCCCGCGGACGATTCGACTTCCCACGCTCCCCAGCGGTCGGCTTCGCGCCACGTGGCCGTCGTGGCGCGCGCGTCCGCCCCGGCCGGCGCGCGCGTGCCGTCGGGAGCGATCTCGTCGTGGCCGTCGGTGCGGAAGCGCTCCAGCGAGATGCGCGCCCGCCGTCCGTCGGCCCCGTCCGGGGCCAGGTCGGTCGCGGCTCGCACCGACCAGGTGCCGTCGCCGCCGGCGCTCACGGCCGCCTCGCCCCCGGTCCGCGACGCCGGCGCGCGCGTGACGACGTTCAGCGTGCCGCCGAAGGCCCCCGCCCCGTACAGCGCCGAGCCGTGGCCCGGCAGCACCTCCAGCCGCTCGACATCCGCCAGTGCCAACGGCAGGTCCAGCAGGTGGTGGCCCGTCTGCGGGTCGCCGGCGGCGAAGCCGTCGATCAGCACCAGCACCTGATCGAAGGTCGAACCGCGCACCGTCAGGTCGCCCTGCACCCCGTGCTGCTGCCGCTGGCCGACGATCACGCCGGGCACCGACTGCAGCGCCTCGGCCACCGAGCGAGCCGGTGCGCGCCCCAGCTCGGTCCCGTCCAGCACGCGCACGGGCCTGACGATGCAGGGCAGCGCCGCCGGCACGCGCGAGCCGACGATCTCCAGGGGCTCGGCCACCCACAGGGTGTCGCCGTCGACGACGAGGAACGGGGCCGGCGGCGACACCTGTGCGCGCACGCACGGCGGACCGCCAAGCACGACGGCCGCGATGGTCGCGGCCGTCGTCAGGATCGGGAACTTCGCCAACCGGTACTCCTCCGTGCTGGTCGCGCTCAGTGGCCCGTGGCGCCCGCCTTCGGCTTCGGCTTGGCGTTCCACAGCCTCAGGGCCAGGAACAGGCCGATCGCGGCGACCGGGATCATCGAGATCGGCCAGGCCAGCCAGTTCGCCGGATCCGTGGCCGGCCCGGCCAGTTTGCCGTCGGCGCCCAGCTCGACCTTGGGCAGGATCCACGTGTAGAGCAGCGACATGGTGCCGGTGCCAAGATAGACGAAGCCGTCGATGATGCCCACCGCGATGCCCGCGTTCTTGGCCCCGCCGAAGTCCATGCTGGCCGTACCCGAGAGCATGCCGTGCACGCCGATGACCGCCATCGACATGACGACCACCAGCCAGCCGACGATCGGCGTCGTGTAGGTGAAGGTCAGCAGGATCGCGCCGGCCAGCATCATGGCGTAGAGGAAGCCGGCCACGGGCCCGCGACGGGACTGGAAGACGTGGTCGCTGATGAAGCCCGCCACGACCCCGCCCATGATGCCGGCGATGCACAGCAGCAGGCCCCAGTTCTCGTTGACGAAGCTGGACCGCAGCCCCAGCGTGGCGTCCGTCTGCTTGGCGAACGAGCCGTACCACTGCATGATCGACTGGCGCAGGAAGCCGCTGCAGAACTCGACGACCGAGATGGTCACGATGATGGGATTGGTCAGCATCTTCTTGAATACGGCAACGGCGCCCATGCGGGGACCTTCGTCGCCACTGGTCGCGTCGCCCGTGTTGAAGTCGACCAGCCCGGCCTGCGCCGGCGAGTCGCGAACCACCAGCCAGTCGATGAACCAGAAGATGCCCAGCAGCAGCGCCGGCATCAGGAACACCCAGGACAGTCCCATGCCGTCCAGGATCATGTCGCCGATGTCGAAGGCGAAGTAGACGCCCAGCGAGATGAGGATGCCGAAGATGGCGCCGAAGACCCCGCGCTCGCGCACGTGGAACCACGGCGCGTTCACCTTGACGATGGCCACAGCGCCGAAGCTCTGGAAGTACATGTTGGCGGCGTAGAGCACCGAGAAGATGGGCAGGAAGTGTCGTGCCAGCGTTTCGGCCAGCGGCCCGTGTTCGACAAGCGACAGCGCTGCCAGGCCCATCAACAGGTTGACGGCCGTGGCGCCGGCCGTGCCGATCAGCATCGCGATCCGGCCGCCCAGCCGGTCGGTCAGCGGACCGTTGATGATGAACGAGATGCCGTAGATGATCGTCCCCACCATGAAGATCAGGCTGAAGCCCTCGTTGCCCATCAGCGGGCCGCCGCCGGGGCTGGCCATCTCCTCGAAGGCGTACTGGCTGACCTTCAGGTTGTAGCGGCCCATGTAGAGGAAGGCGTAGGTCAGGCCGAGCGGCAGCCAGTTCAACACGCGGCGCCGCAGGTAGCGCTTGTCGTGGCCGACATCAACCGACGGCAGCCGCCAGAACACGAAGCCCACGACGGCCAGCAGGATGAGGACGGGGTAGAACTCCTGGATCCACTGCGGCATGACCGACTCCCGACGGTGACCGGACGACAGTTGCAGGGGTGACCCACGATACGCCATCGCGCGCCGCCGGGCCACCCGCAATCGAGGGGTCTGCGCCCGGGTCGGCTACTCCTGGCGGCGGATGACCACCAGCGTGATGTCGTCGGACTGCGCCACGCCGCGCGTGTGGTCGGCCACGGCGGCCAGGATGGCATCCTGGATGCCGCTGGCGGGCAGGTGGCTGCTGCGGCGGATCACCTCGCAGAGGCGCTCCTCGCCGAACATGGCCTCGGGGTCCTCCTCGTCGGCGCCGGGTGAGACCGCCTCGGTGATGCCGTCGGTGTACATCACGATGACCTCGCCGGGGGCCAGTTCGACCGTGTCCTGCTGGTACACCATGTCGCCGACCATGCCCAGCAGCAGGCCGCCGGTGGTCAGGCGCTCGAGGGAACCGTCACGCCTCAACACCAGCGGCGGGTTGTGGCCGGCATTGGTGCAGGTGAAGCGGCCGGTCGCCGTCTCCAGAACCCCGTAGAAGAACGTGGCGAACATGTGCGGGTCGGTCGAGCGCACCATGAGGTCGTTCACGCGCTGCACTACGCTGGCAACGGTGCCGCGGTGGAGCACCTGTCCGTGCAGGCTCGCCTGTAGGTTGGACATCAGGAGAGCGGCCGGCATGCCCTTGCCCGAGACGTCGCCGATGGCGATGCCGATCGCATCCTCGCCCTGCACCAGGAAGTCGTAGTAGTCGCCGCCGATCTCGCGGCTGGGCACGCTGGCGCCGGTGACCTCGAAGCCGGCCACCTGCGGCTGCGCGCCCGGCAGCAGCCGCATCTGGATGGCACGCGCGGTGGTCAGTTCCAGCGTGAGCCGCTCGTTGGCCAGCGCCAGCTCGCGACCGTGCCTGACCGCCAGCGTCATCTCGTTGAAGCTGCGGGCCAGGTCGCCGAACTCGTCCTCGTTCGGAATCGCGATCACGGTGTCGAGGTTTCCCGCCGCCACGGCCCGCGTCCCGCGGTGCAGCGCGTGCACGCCGGTGACGATGCCCTCGCTGATCCGCACGCTGAAGAAGACCGCGAAGCCCTCGATGATGAGGAACAGGAGGATGACGACGGCCAGGCCGACGACGATGGCCACATTCAGGTTGGACTCGCCCTCGATGAAGTCGGCCTTCAGGTCCGCCCACCCCACGCGCAGGCGCAGGAACGCCCCATGCTCACGCAGGCGCCCTTCGCGCAGTTCCCCCAGCGAGAGGAACGTGCCGCCGAAAAAAAGGCCGTCGGGGAACCAGCCGCCTGTCGTGGCCGGGTCACGGTAGCTGGCCTCGATGCCGCCGAGTTGGCGGCCGGCCGCCTGCACCTCACGTCCCTCCATCCCGTCCTGGAAGCCGACGACGAAGTCACCCTGCGCCGAACGCCCGACGCTGCCGGAGATGACCACGCCCGCTCGCAGGAGCCGGGACAGTTCGGTCAGCGGCCGAGGGCCGAGCTGCCAGGCCCGCGCCCGGGGCTCCGGCGTGCCAAGGCCCTGCCAGCGGACCAGCCAGATGTTGCCACCGGCCAGGAACCACCCGGTCGAATCGGCCGGGACCGACCACGAACCGGCCGGCGGGGCAGCCACGGGCACCGAGACCCGCACGGCGCCGCCGGCGGCCGACACGGTGCGTTCGCCGTCGCGCGCCGCGGTGGCGCCCGCATCGCCCTGGCCGTCGTCTTCATCTTCCTCGTCATCGTCATCGTCAGTGATGCCTGCCGCCCGGTCGGCCAGTGAGCGCCCGAACGCGGCCGCCAGATCCGGCGCCCACGCCGGAGCGCCGCCGTCTGGGTCGGGCCAGGTGAACGTGGTGTCGAAGAGTGCCGGTGCCAGTTCGGCGCCCTGCGAGGCCAGGCGCCGCCACCCGTCGAGGATCGCCTCGGCACGGGAAGCGCGCGCGCCGCCCAGGCCCGTGTAGAGGATCAACAGGCCAAGCCCGACGACCAGCAGCAGCGGCACGACGCCGATCAGGACGGCGCTGATCGCCAGCTTCGGGCGCAGGCGCAGGAAGTGCAGGCGCATGCCCATCGCCAGGTGGAACATCGACCACGCCCAGAACAGCGCCAGGCTGACCAGTGACCAGGTGCCCAACCCGCGTACGGCCGACGGCGACTCCCCGTCGCCCGGCTTCCAGAAGCCCCAGCAGAGGGCCACCAGGACCAGGGCGACGGCACCCAGCCCGAAACCGACGGCGCGCCGGCGGTCGGACACGGCCCGCCAGCAGCGGTAGCGGCGCCCGGTCAGGAACGCCACGGCCCACAGGACGCAGAGCACGCGCCCGACGCCGCCGGCCAGCAGTGCCAGCAGCAGCATGACCGGCAGCGAGAGGGTCCACAGCCGCTGGCCCCGGATGCAGGGCAGGAGGAAGCGCGCGGTCAGCAGCCAGGCGATCGTCGCCAGCAGGCCGATCAGGAACGGTGGCACCGGATGGCTGCCCAGGCCGACGGCGCCGACCAGGAGCTTCAGCAGCGTCGCGGACAGCAGGAAGAGGAACCCGGTCAGCAGGCTGCGCCAGTGGGCGACGGGTGCGGGTGAACGCGGGTCGAGCAGCTTCACGTGGCTTCGGCTCCTTGGCGGCGCTGAGCAGGGACGGGCCGTGCCATGGTAACCGGCCCGCGCGACCGCGCCAAGCGGCGGTTGCCCGCCTGGTGCACGAAGCGTAACGTGGCGGGGTGGACGCCGTGGCCGTGGCGTCCGACAGTCGCCCGCCACCCGCACCCCGGACCCGACCGAGGAGAGAGCCGTGGAACCCGCAATGCCCGACCCGTCGTCGCTTCTGCCCCCGTCGTTCGCCGCGGTCGCGCCGGTCCTTGACGAGGTGATCGAACGCTGGCACGGGGCCGAGCCCGCCCCAGGCAGCTGGACGGAAGCCCTCGGAGCCCTGAACGCGCGCGAGCCCGAGGGCTGGGCGCGCCTGGTCGAGCACCTGCAGCTGATCAACACCTTCCAGTGGCACGAAGAGGACCGCAGCCGCGCGCACGGTGCCGGCGACGCGGTGCTGGCGGCGGTCAAGCGTTCGATCGACGACTCGAACCGCCGACGTGTGCAGGCGGTCGATCGCCTGGACGCGGTGATCCATGCCGGATTCTCTGCGCTGGGTGTCATCGACCCGTCGGCGCCGCTCAACAGCGAATCGCCTGGCAGCATCATCGACCGTCTGAGCGTGCTGGCCCTGAAGGCCTGGCACGCGGCCGAAGCCGTGGTCGAGGCGGCGCCGGCCGACCGCCGCGCGATGCAGGATCGCCTGGCCATGCTGCGCGAGCAGCAACGCGATCTCGGGCAGTGCCTGGATGACTTGCTGCAGGGCATCCGGCAGGGGCGGGTGGGGCTGAAGCTCTACCGGCAGATCAAACTGTACCGTGATGCCGCAACTGGGCGCCTGGTAGCCGATTTGGATTGAACCGCGGGCACCGGCGCGCGCCGCTACTCGGACAGCAGGTCGGCCGCGCGCCGCCAGTCGCCCTCGGTGGTGATCTTCCAGTTGCCGATTTCCCCGTCCACGATCGCCGGCAGGTGGCCCCGAGCCGCCAGCAGGCTCCCGTCGTCCGTGAAGTCCGCATGCGCCGCCGCAGCCCAGGCATGGGCCTCGCGCAACTGCTCCCAGCGGAAGACCTGGGGCGTTTGCACCGCCAGCAGCGACGCGCGCGCCAGGTAGCGCGCCTGCCCCTGCTCGCTGTGGACGATCGTGTCGTGGACCGGCACGCCCGGGACCGCACCGCCGCGCGCAGCCGCCGCATCAACCAGCCTGGACAGCAGCGCTGCCGTGGCGAAGGGTCGCGCCGCGTCGTGGATCGCGACCAGGTCTCCCTTGCCCGGCCCGGCGGCCGCCTCGAGCGCCAGCAGGCCGTTCCAGGTGGACGCCGTGCGCGTCTGTCCCGCGTCCGCCAGGGCCAGCGGGACGCGAAGGCCGGCCAACTCGGCCACGACCTGCCGGTGCCAGGCGAGCGGGGCGGTTACCGTCACCGAGGCCAGCGCCAGCGGATGCGGCGGATCCCCCGCGACGAACGTATCGACAGCCACGCGCAGCAGCATGCCGCGGCCGGTGGGGCGGAACTGCTTGGGCACCTCGCCGCCGCCCGCGGCGCGCAGGCCGCGGCCCCCGGCGACCACCAGCAGGTGCAGCGGCGGCAGCGCCGGCGCGGTCACGGCGTCGCCTCGCGCGCACGGCGCCCGCCGGCAGGGTGGCCCGGCTCGAACGCCAGCGCGACCGCTTCCTCCACGCTCGTGGCCGGCACCTGCTCGATCCCCTTCACGCCGCGCGGCCGACGCCCGGCGACCGCGGCCAGCACCACGCGCGTGAAGCCGTGGCCGGCCGCCTCGCGCAGGCGCGCCTCCAGTTCGCTGACGCCGCGCACCTCGCCGGTCAGGCCCACCTCGCCCAGCACGAGCGTGCCCTCGGGCACCGGCCGTTCGCGCAGCGAACTGGCCAGCGCCACCACCACGGCCAGGTCGGCGCCGGGATCGTCCACGCGACCCCCGCCGGCCACCTTGACGAAGATGTCGCAGCCGGCCAGGTCCAGGCCGCCGCGCTTCTCGAGGATTGCCGCCAGCAGCGCCACGCGCTTGCTGTCGACGCCCTGCACCACGCGCTGCGGCGTGCCGTAGCGGGCCGGCGAGACCAGCGCCTGCACCTCGACCAGGAACGTGCGCGAGCCGTTCTTCACGGCGCAGACGGCCGCTCCCGGCTCGACACCGCGCCGCCCGCTGAGGAACATCAGGCCGGCCTGGTCGACCGGCACCAATCCCTCGCCGCGCATCTCCATGACCGCCAGCTCGCCGGTGGTGCCGAAGCGGTTCTTCACCGCGCGCACCATGCGGATGGCGCCACCACCGGAGCCCTCGAAGTAGAGTACGGTGTCGACCATGTGCTCCAGGAGCTTGGGACCGGCCAGGTCACCCGTCTTGGTGACATGGCCGACCAGGAACACGGGCCAGCCGCTGCGGCGCGCGAAGTCGGCCAGGACGCCCCCGCAGTAGCGGATCTGCGTCGGGCTGCCGGGATAGGCGTCCACCTCGTCGCTGTGCAGGGTCTGGATGGAGTCGGCGATGACGATGGTCGCCGGCGGCGGCCCGGCGGCGACGCCGCTGCCGCTGGCCGCGGCCAGCGTGGCCTCGTCCAGGGCGCCGAGGATGGTCTCGAGGTGCACTTCGGGCAGGATCAGGAAACCGGGTTCGCGATCGGGGCGAAAGCCGAGCCGTTCGGCGCGCATGCGAATCTGCGCCGGGGATTCCTCGCCGGCCAGGTACACCACCCGGATGCCCTGCCGGACCCACCACAGGGCCAGGCCCGTCAGCAGCGTCGACTTGCCCACGCCCGGCTCGCCGCCCAGCAGCACGACCGAGCCCTCGACCAGGCCGCCGCCGAGCACGCGCGCGACCTCGGCCGGCTCGACCGGCAGGCGGCGCGTGGCGGCCGACTGCACCTTCGCCAGCGGCACCGGCTGCGGGGCGGCGCCCGCAGGCGGGCCGCCGGCCGAAGCCTGGCCCCCGAAACCGACGGGACGCTTCGCGGCCGCGCTGTAGCCGCGGGCGCCCTTCGAGGCGCCCACCGCCGGCGCAACCTTCATCTCGGCGAACGTGTTCCAGGCCTGGCAGGCCGGGCACTGGCCCAGCCAGCGCAGTTCCTCGTGTCCGCAGTCCGTGCAGAAGAAGCGCGTGGTGTTCCTGGCCATGATCCTCCGCGCGCCGGTGCGGCCACCGCCCTCAGCGCACCAGGTGCAGCTTCTGCTGGCGGGCGGCGCCACCGGCCACCAGCCGGCAGAAGTAGACGCCGCTCGGCGCGGCGCGGCCGCGATCGTCACGGCCGTCCCAGACCGCGACATGATCGCCCGCCGCCTGCGCCCCGTCCAGCAGGGTCCGCACCCGCCGTCCGCGGGCATCGATGATCTCCAGCCGCGCCGGGCCGGCAGCCTGCAGCCCGTACCGCAGCGTCGTCTGCGGGTTGAACGGGTTCGGCGCGGCGGGCGCGAGCCAGGCCGCGGCCACCACCGGCATGTCGCCGACCGGCGACGTCCCCGGCGCCACCGTGAACGCGAAGGGCGCCAGCGCGCCGCCGACCGGCCACGTCGTCGCGTGCCCGCCGCCGTCGGTCGCCGCCAGGTAGTACTCCACGGTCACGCCGCCGATGGCCGCCGGGATCTGCCCGCTGAAGAGGTCGGGCGGCCCGTTCGGGATCATCGCGGCTTCCTGCCAGGGACTGCCGGCCACGCGCCAGCGCAGCTCCGGCGTCCCGGCCAGGCCCAGCCGGGCGTCGACGGTAGCGCTCACCGCCCAGGGACCGGCGACCGCCTGCGTCGCGGCCAGCGGCTGGTGCGCGAAGACCGGGCCGAACCAGGTGGCCGCCGCGTAGGCATCGACGATGCCCCAGCCGGTGTCGTTGTCCGGCGTCGCCGCCTGTCCGGCCGTCGCGCGCAGCGCCGCGAGCACCTGCATCGGCAGCAGGCCCGGCACGCGTTCGAGCACGAGGGCCGCGACGCCCGTCACCAGCGGGCAGCTGAACGAGGTGCCCGAGGCGTTGCGGTAGGCCAGGTCGTTCTCGGGATCGACCACGCGGTTGGACTGCCCGAGCGCGGCCACGTCCGGCTTGAGGCGCCCGTCGGCGGTGGGCCCGGGCGACGAGAACCAGGTGACCACGCCGGCTGCGTCCACCGCGCCGACGGTGACGACGCTGTCGCCGTCGGCCGGCGCGATGAGGTGCCCGGTGGACGTGCGGTCGTTGCCGGCAGAGTTGACGACCAGCAGGCCACGGCCGGCCGCCAGGTCCGCTGCCACCGTGGTCACGCAGGTGGCACCGTCGAGGTTCGCGAACAGGTACCAGTCGATGTAGCCCAGCGACGACGAGATGATGTCCGCGCCCTGCGCCTCGCACCACTCCAGGCCGGCCACCCAGTGGTCCTCTTCAGCCGGGACCTCCTGCGAGACGTCCTCGGTCTTACCCAGGAGCACGCCGACGTTCCAGGCCGGCGCGACCAGGGCGCCGGGCGCGTGCGCCGCCACGGTCGAGAGCGTCATCGTGCCGTGGCTGCGGCTGGAAGCCGGGTCGCCCGGCTCGTTGTCGACAACGGGGTCGTCGTTGACGAAGTCCCAGGCACCCAGCACCGGGATGTGGGCCAGCGCCACGTGCTGAGTGCGGAACCCGGTGTCGAGCATGCCCACGACCACGCCCGCGCCGGTGACGCCCAGCTGCTCGTGGGCCGCTGGCACGTTTGCCTGTGCCATCGCGGCGGCGTTGTCCCCGTAGTCGATGACCGTCTGCGCCTTTGGTGCTGCCGGCATCAGCGCGCGCGCGTCCGCGACCGGCGTCGGCACCGCGGCACGGGCAAAGCGCGCCACCGGCTCGATGGCCGCCACCTCGGGCAGCGCGGCCAGCCGGCGCAGCTGGGCGTCGTCGGCCAGGAAGCTGGCGGCGTTCAGCCAGCGGCTGTGGCGATGGAGTTCGGCGCCGGTCGCCTCGCAGCGCGCCAGGTAGCGGGGTGCCAGGGGCAGGTCGCGGGCGTCCACCGCGGCGGTGCCGGCCGCGACGGCGGCGCGTTCGCGCCGGGCCAGGGCGCGCGGCGACAGTGTGGCACGGGCGGCGGCCAACTCGGCTTCCAGCCTGCCGGGGGCGACGTCGCGGTCGCGGAACCGCACCCAGACCTTGAGGCGGCCGTCGGGGCGGCGCAGCGGATGGGCCGGGTCGGCCAGCGCGGCGGCCACCGCCGGCGCGATGAGCGCCCGTACGCGCGATGCGCTGGCCGGCGCCACCGCGTGGCCCCGGGCCAGACCCGCGGCCAGCGCCAGTGTCAACAGGCCGCCGAGGCGGCGGCCGCTAAGGATGCGTCGCACGATGTCTCCTCCCGGCCGGAGGCGGGGTGGTCCGCCCACGGCACCCATGATGATAGCACAAAACCCCGCTCAGGACCCGGCGGCGGCGGCCCGGAACTCCGCGATCTCCTGCCGCAGCCGCGGCAGCACCAGAGACGAATCCGGCAGGGCGGCGGCCTGGGTCAGCGCGCGGTCATAGAGCTGCCCGGCGGCTGACCACCGGCGCTGCAGGATCTCGAGGCGGGCCAGCTCGATCACGATCTCGGTCGTCTCACGGCCGTCCTTGCCGTAGTGCTCCTCGCAGCGGGCCAGCGCCTGTTCGAGCAGCCGGCGCGCGCGGGCATGGTCGCCGGCATCCCGGTAGAACGAGCCCAGCCGGGAGCGGCTCGAGATCAGGGCCGGGTGCGCCGGGTCCAGCGTGCGGACGAAGATCGCCTCGACCCGCTCGGCGGCGGCAATCGCCTCCTCGAGCCGTCCCACGTCGGAGAGGTCGCGCGAGAGGTGGTCCAGTGCCATCGCGTAGGTCGCGTGGTCGGTGCCGAGTGCCTTCTCCCAGATCGCGAGCGCGCGCGTGTGCAGGTCCAGGGCCACGTCGTAGCTGCCCTCTAGGCGGTGCAGGTTGGCCAGGACGTCCAGCGTCTCGGCCACGTCCGTGTGGTCGGGACCAAGGGCCCGCTCCTGCACGGCCAGCGCCTCGGCCGCCAGCTCGCGGGCGCGCGGCCGGTCGATGCCGTCCAGGTAGAAGCGGCTGAGCGTCGACAGGCTCCAGGCCAGGTCCAGGTCGTCGGGCGCCAGCGACCGCCGCTGGATCTCCACGACGCGCTCGAGCTTCGCGCAGGCGGAATCCGCCTGGCCCAGGCGCCAGTGCACCAGCGCCAGTCCCGTCAGGTGCGACGCGTAGCGCGGCGAGTCGTCGCCGGCGGTCGCGGCGGTCAGCGCCATGGCGCGGCGGTAGAGGGCGGCCGCCTCGGGCAGCCGGTTGCGGTCGTACTCCAGGTTCGCCAGCCCGGTCAGGCTGGCCGCCAGGTCCTCCGCCTGCCCGAGCCGCTCGCGTATGTCCAGCGCCGCCTGGTAGTGCTCGCGCGCCGCGTCGAACTCGCCCAGGCGGCGCAGCAGCCCGGCCAGCGTGTAGTGGCTGCGCGCCACGCGCGGGTCCTCGGCGCCGAGGACCTGTCGATCCAGGGCGATGGCTTGTTCGAGCAGCGGACGCGCGTCGCGGTACAGCCCCAGTTGGCGATAGGCCGTGCCCATCACGCCGAGCAGGCGGCCGCGCACCTCCGGCTGGCCGGCCAGCGAGGTGTCGATGCCGGCGACGGCGTTTTCCAGCAGCTCGCGCGCGGTGACCTCGGCGCCGCGCCCGCTGCCCGGATCGGCCACGCGGAACACGGACTCCAGGAACTTCGCCGTCTCCGCCGCCGTCCCGGCCTCGGCCCGCGCGAGCGCCTCGGCGCGCCGCGCTTTGAGCAGGCCCCAGGTCGTGCCGCCGACCGCGCCCAGCAGTGCCAGCAGCAGCGCCAGCGCGAAGCCCAGCGCCGCGCGGTGGCGGGCCACGATCTTGCGGAGCTGGTAGGCCGTGCTGGGCGGCCGGCCGATGATGGGCAGGTCCTGGCGCCAGCGCCGGAAGTCGTCGCCCAGCTCCGCCACGCTCTGGTAGCGCTGGGCCGGGTCCTTGGCCAGGGCCTTCAGCAGGATCGTCTCGAGGTCGCCGCGCAGGAGCCGGCAGGCAAGCGAGGGCCGCGCGGGCTCCTGCGTGCGCACCAGCCGCGCGGCCTCCGTCAGCGTGGCGCCGCTGACATCGACCGGCACGCGGCCGGTGAAGACCTCGTGAAAGAGGACGCCCAGGGAATAGACGTCGCTGCGCAGGTCCAGGTCGCGCGGATCACCATCCGCCTGCTCGGGACTCATGTAGGCCAGCGTCCCGACGAAGCCGGCCCCGCGCGAGCCGATCGTCGTCAGCGCCGCCTCGCCACCGGTCAGGCGCGCGATGCCGAAATCCAGGACCTTGACCACAGGCGCCGCGCCGGGCGCCGCCTGCGGCAGCACCATTACGTTCGAGGGCTTGAGGTCCAGGTGCACCACGCCGCGCTGATGCGCATGCGTGATCGCGTCGCAGATCGCGGCGCAGACAGCCACGCGAAGCTCGATCTCCGCCCGCGTGTCGGGCGCGGGGCGCGACCGCGCCCAGGTATCGAGCGTCGATCCCTCCACGCGCTCCATCGCGAACCAGTGCAGGCCCTCCGGCGTGCGGCCGGCGTCGTGGATCGCGGCGATGCCGGGGTGGTTCAGGCGCCCGAGGCTCTCGGCCTCGCGCCGGAACATGCGCAGCTGCTGCGAGCCGGCGAAGATGCCCGCGCGCAGGACCTTCAGCGCCACCAGGCGGTCCGGGTGGGCCTGGCGCGCGGTGAAGACCACGCCCATGCCGCCCTCGCCCAGCTTGCCGACGATGCGGTAAGGGCCGATCTCGGTGCCGGCCAGGTCGGCCGGGGAGGCCGCCTCCTGCGCGGCATCGGCCAGGAGATGCTCGAACCGGGTGGCGGCCTGGCTGTCCAGCAACGTGCTCTCGGCGGCGTCCCGGCGCAGCAGGTCCTCGACCTGGGACCTCAGGTCGGGCTGCCCACAGGTCAACTCGGCCAGGCGTGCCTCGCGCGCGGGCGCCTCGAGCTGGAGCAATTCGTCGAGAATGGCATCAAGACGACGCCAGCGTTCCGGGTCGATCGGCGTCACGGTTCCTCCCGGGCATCCGGGTCCAGTTCGCGCTGCAGCCAGGCGCGCGCCCGGCGCCAGGCGCGCTTGATGGTGGCCTCGCTGGTCCCGAGCGCCTGGGCCGTTTCCTCGATGGTCAGGCCACCGAAGTAGCGCAGTTCAACCAGGCGCGACAGCTGCGGGTCCAGGGTCGCCAGGCGCCCGAGCGCCTCGTCCAGCGCCACGACCTCGCGGGCCTGCTCGTCGGCGGCCGGATCGGCCGCGGTGAGCGACAGATGCTCGGCGCCGCCGCCGCGGCGGGCGCTCAGGCGGCGACGCGCGTGGTCCAGCAGAACCTGGCGCATCGCCGTCGAGGCAACGGCCAGGAAATGCTGCCGGTCGGCGAACGACAGGCCGCCGTGCCGCGCCAGCTTCAGGTAGGCCTCGTGCACGACCGCAGTCGTGTCCATCGTCCCGCCCCCGCCCGCCCGCGCGACACGCGCGCGCGCGATGGCGCGCACCTCGTCGTAGACCAGGTGGAAGGCCTCGTTCAGGGCCGCCGGGTCGCCGCCGCGCGCCGCCTGCAGCGCGAGCGTGACCTGGTGCCCGCGGGCGGCTTCGAAGGGGCTGGGATCGTCCATGACAACATCATATCAACAAGTTGCCCTTCGGCCACGAAATTCGTCCTTTTTGCAGGAACGGTGACCCGATCCGGGCGCGATTCCCGTTAGTCCAGGCACCAAGCGATCCCGGTGCCGCCGCGCCCACGGCCGGCGGCACCCCCAGGCCCTGATCCTGAACCCGGGAGTCCGACCATGCCCCGCCAGCCGTTGACCCGACATCCCCTGTACCGCTTACCGGCGACCCTTGCCGTCGTCGCGACCGTCGTGCCCCTGATGGCCGTGTCCGGGATTGCCCGGGCCCAGTTCGAGCCGGCGCCCGCCGATTCCACCGCGTTCGTCGCCCTGCCTGCCGATGGCGCGCCGGCGCCGGTCGCGCGCACACCGCTGGAGGTCGAGGTCGCCGCGATTCGCGAAGCGTTCAGCGACCGCCTGGCCGAGCTGACCGCCGCCTACCGTGCGGCGCCGGACGCCGCCGCGGCAGCCGGGGCGCAGCGCGACATCGCGGCGCTCAAGGCCGCGCTGGAACTGGACCTGCTGGACCTGCAGCTGCGCCTGGCGCGCGAGCGGGGCGACGCGGAAGCGCTCTCCGAGCTCGAAGCCGCGCGCGATGCGGCCGGCAGCCGCCTCGGTGACGTGCGCCTGCCGACCCCGGCGACCGCCGGCAGCGGCGGCCGGGAGGCGGTGCGATGAACAGGCCCTTGACCTTCCGGCGGGCCGCCCTTGCGGTGCTGTTGCCGGTCCTGGCGCTGGCGGGAATCGCCCGCGCCGACATCGGGCCGGACGTGCGCGTGTCGCTCGTGCCGGCGTCCCCGGACCTGCCGACGGCGGGCCAGCCGTTCGCGTTCCAGCTCCAGGTCACCAGCGCCACCGCGACGACCGCGACGATGCCCACGCTGCGCACCGGTCGCACGCAGGCAGGCGTGCCCGCCTGGCAGCCCCTCACGTTCCCGACTGGGACCGGCTTCCAGCTGCCGGCGATGCAGCCGGTCTCGTTCCCGGTCGAGCTCATGTGCAACGACCCCGCGCAGGCGATCGAGATCACGCTGGAGGTCGGCGGCCGCTCGACGATGCAGCGGTTCTACCTGCTTCCGCAGGGCCTGAACGCCGCCATCGGCGGCAACGGGACATCGATGACCATCGACAGCGACAAGCGCCCGCCGGTCACGCCGGACGAGAGCTTCGCGAAGCCCACGCCGGCGGAAGCCTCGCCCCGGCAGGTGCGGGACCGGCGCCAGGCGGCCCGCCAGGATGGGAAGTCGGCCACCGGCCGCAACATCCGCGTGCGTGGCCGCTTCGTCTACTTCCGCGAGTCGCACGACGAGGACTACAACTACGAGGGCGACGGACTGACGATGGGCGCCGATGGCGTCACCGTGAGCGTCTACGACGAGGACTGGGACTGGGACGAACTGCTGGCCCGGGGCGTCCTGGGCCCGGACGGCTACTACGACTTCACCTTCTGGTACGACGACGCCGAGGCCCCGGACATCTACGTCGAGTTCCGCGCCGCCAACTCGAAGGTCGACCTGGTGCACCCGAGCATCTGGAACACGACCTACGTCTGGAACACGCCCGTGAAGGACGATTTCGGCGGTTCGGAGATCAACTGGGGCCAGCGGCACCCATCCTCCGAGGACCACTACGCCGGTTTGCACCTGCTGGCCACGGCCACGCGCGCCTGGCGCTGGGTGGACGACTACGGCTACGGCGGCATCGACGGCGTGCTGGTCTCGTGGCCCGACTCGGACTGGCCGCACTACAAGCCGATCTGGGAGACGATCTACATCCCCGAGTTCAAGCAGTGGTACGAGAGCACCGTCTGCCACGAGTACGGCCACCACTGGCAGCAGGACTTCACCGACAACGACGGCACCGACTACTGCAACGCCGGCGGCCGCTGCGACGACGATGACGACTGCCGCCACTGCCTCTGGTGCCAGGAGACCGGCGGCGACGCCGTCCAGGAGGGCGTCCCCAACTGGATGTCGCAGCACATGACGGCGCGGTTCCAGGCGCAGTACGGCTCGGCCGCCATCTTCAACTACGACTTCGAGTCGCTGCGGCGCTGCACCGACGGCGGACTCGACCAGTTCGACGACGCCAACCTCACCGAGGGCATGCTGGCCGCGTTCCTGCAGGACCTGACCGACAACAACAACGAGGTGGACCCCGACGGCTTCAATGGCGGCGCCGACGTCCTCTACCTGTCGCCCCAGCGGATCCTGCAGGCGCAGGGCATCGACGACCCGGCCACGCCGGGCAGCCTGATCGCCAGCCTGCGCAACCGCAACCAGGAATACGAGAGCGGGATCTGGCAGGCTGCGACCAACAACCGCTTCACCGCCATCGACGTGACCGCGCCGTCGGCGGTGTCGGGCCTGACCTCCACCAGCCACATCACCAGCGGCGACTCGCCCGACCGCACCGTCGAACTGGTCTGGAACAACGCGACGGACAACTACTCCGGCGTTTCGGGCTACAGCGTGCGCCACAGCAACAGCAGTGGCCAGGTGCCGGACGTCACGATCGAGACGGTGACCAACGCCTGGGAGTCGCCCAACCTGGCGCCCGGAACCTGGTGGTTCACCGTGCGCGCGATCGACAACGCAGGCAATCCCGGTCCGCACACGTCCTTCGGCCCGGTCGTGATCCGCAACTGGATCGCGGCCGACGTTGAAGCCTCCACCGGCGGCTACTGGCCCTATCCCGTGGTGCCGCGCCTGTCCAACGACGCGACATCGACGTCGGCGCCGCTGTCGCCCGTGCTCGTGGGCAACGGCAACACCTACTTCAACATCCGCGTGACCAACACCGGGGAGCTGACCACCTCGCCGAACCTGCGCCTGAACGTGTACATCGACGGCGGCCTGAACTGGTACACGAGCATCTTCCCGCTGGAGGGGTTCGTCGGCCGCGCCTTCCTGAACGTGGGCCCGTGGGAGGTGCGCGGCGGACGCCACGCCGTGCGCATGTGGGCCGACGCCTTCGAACAGATGTCCGAGGTCGATGAGGCCGACAACCTCTACGCGCGCCAGTTCATCTGGTACCCGTACACGCTGGCGAGCAGCGGCACCTGGGCCACGCGGCAGCGGCCGTCCGACGCCTGGGGCGGCTTCACGAGCGGCCTGTTCTCGGCGCCCAACTGCGACGGCTTCAGCGTCGTCATGGACAGCGATCCGTTCGTCGGGGCCATCATGGTCGCAGACAACGACGATTCGGACTTCGACCTGCGCCTGCACAACCACACCACGGGCCCGACCTCGGGCTTCGGCTACTTCGACGTCGAGGCGATCAGCAACCGGCCGGCAGGCTGCATCGAGGGCGTCTTCGTCAACAACAACCAGACCACGACGACGTCCTTCGACGTCGGGGTCGTCAACCCCGCCTTCCACGGCTACGGGTTCAAGATCCGCGAGATCGCCAGCACCGCGATGTCGGCCAACGCGAACGTCTCGTTCCCGATCAGCCCGATCGAGCCGCTGGCCCTGCGTCACTTCAACCTGTCCGGGGGCAGCGGCACGAACTACGGCCAGGTCACGCTGCAAGTGGACCCGTCGGTGGGCCCGGTGCGGATGAAGGTCCTGCGCTACGACGACCTCTACGCCGGCCTCGACGAGCCGGCCAACCAGGCGGTCACCGACACCGCGGGCTACGCGAAGGTGGTCTTCACCTACGGCGGCAGCCTGCAGGGCCTGGCCGTCTGGCAGGACCCTCAGGACGTGCCGGCCGGCGGCTCGGGCCACTTCCTGGCCACGGTGCGCGCCTCGCTCACGCCGGTCGACCTGGCCCCGCTGCAGACGGCCGGCTGGTACGCGCCGCTGGTGCCGACCAGCGGCGCGCCGGGCACCGCCGCTTCGACGCCGCAGCCGGGCACGCTGAACGGCAATGCCGCCGACACGTACATCAACGTGCAGTACCGCAACGGCGGCATGACCACCGCCGGCGCCTTCGACCTCATGACGTACCTGGACGGGGTGCCGCTGCTGGGCGAGCAGATGAGCTCGCTGGCGGGGCTGTCCAACCGCGTCAGGAACTTCCCCTACGCGCAGACCGTGCGCGGCGGCCGGCACACGCTGTCGATGCTGCCGGACTCCGGCAACGACGTCGGCGAGGATGACGAGTCGAACAACGCGATGGGCCTGCAGTACGTCTGGTCACCGCTGGCCCTGGTGGCCGGCATGGGCAGCGACCGCGCGGCGCCCCCGGATCCGACCGGCGGCTTCGCGGCCCTGATGGCCTGGAGAACCGCCCCGGCCTGGCTCAATTGCGACGGCCTGCGCACGCCGCTGCCGACGCCCTCCGGCTACAGCGGACACTGGCTGGCCGTGGCGACCATGCCGGGCGCTGCCAGTGACGTGGACCTGCGCCTGCACGAGAAGGTCGACTCGACGGTGTCCGGCTTCACGACGGTGCTGGAGGTGTCCGGCTGGGGCCCCGGCGAATCGGACTACGTCCTGGTCAACTTCCGCGCCACGACGCCGCGGCAGTTCGACGTCGGTGCGCTGGGGATCGCCGGGAGCGAGGCCTACCGGGTGCAGACGTCCGCGTCGAGCTGGCTCGGCAACGCGCCGGCCGGCGAGCACGGTCCGTTCGCGCTGGGTGCGGGCTCGGTCGTCGCGCTGCACGAGGTGTGGCTGCCGGCGGGTCCGGTCACCATCACGCTGCTTCCCGACGGCGGTGGCGCCGTGGACTGGGGCCTGACCCTGCACCGAGGGCAGGCGCCGTACCACGCGAAGTCCGCGGCGCCCGGCATCGTCGGACAGGCCTGGTCCGCCGCGGCAGGCGCCGCCGAACCCATGCCCGTCGACGTGCCGCAGGCCGGCCACTACTGCCTGGTGGTCTGGAAGGCGGGCACCGCCGACCTGGCGCTGGCCGGCCAGTATCGCCTGCGCTTCGACGGCTTCCTCTCGGACGCGCCCGGTGGCGACCTGGTGCCGTCGGTGACGGTCGTGCGCGAGGTGACCCCGAACCCGTTCAACCCGAGCGCGCGCGTGTCCTTCGACCTGGCGGCCGGTGGCCGGGCGGTGCTCGAGGTCTTCGACGTGCGCGGCCGCCTGGTGCGGCGCCTGGTCGACACCGAGCTGGCGCCCGGACGCCATGAAGCGGTGTGGGACGGCAGGGACGACACCGGTGTGGCGGCGCCGAGCGGCACCTACGTCGCGCGCCTGCGCGCGGGCGACGGCGTGTCGTCGCGGAAGATGCAGCTGCTGAAGTAGGCGTCTCCGAGCATCCGGTGGGGATCCGGGAGACGACGCGCCGGTCCGGGGCAGCCCGGGCCGGCGCGTTCGCGTTCAGTTGACGATGCGCAGTGGAGGCGGGGAACCGCCACCATCGCCGTCATCGGGCCCGTCATCGAGCAGACCCAGGTGCGCCAGCACGTCCTCCAGCCAGTCCTGCGCGTAGGGGGCGCGATCCCAGGCCTCGCCCAGCACCTGCTCGCAGAGGGCGGCCTCGCCCCGGCTGCCGGGAACGACGAACGGGCTGGTCTGCAGCTCCGGCTCCTCGCCGAGGGCCAGCAGGCCGGTCGCCACCCACGGGTTCAGGGCCATCGCGCGGTCCAGCGCGACGCGCGCGCGGTCCTCGTCGTCGACCAGCAGGTGCAGCAGCACCCAGGCCCAGGCCATCAGCGCCGAGTTGCCGCGATCGTACCGTTCCAGCACGTCCCAGGCCCGCTGCACCTCGCCCATGGCCAGGTAGCTGCCCACTAGCAGGGGGGCGTGCCCGCCGTGGTCGCGCGGGTCCAGGTCCAGCAGGAGCTCGGACCACGACACCGCATCCAGACGATAGCCGGCGTCCCACAGCAGGACCGACAGCTGCAGGGCCGTGCGAAGGTACGGCCGCGCCGGCACCAGCGCACGGAAGTCGCCGTCCGCGCGGGCGAAGAAGTCCTCCCCCAACTCGCGCTCGGCGTCGGCCAGGATCTCCTCCAGGTCGGCGATCAACTCGGGGCTGTCCCCGCGCGAGACGTACGCCTTGACCGCGCGGGCGTCCGTGCAGGACGGGTCCAGCTTGAGGGCGCGGCGCGCGGTGGCCAGCGCGCGGGCGGGCGGCTGCTCGTAGGCGTCGTAGGCGAGGTCCTGTGCGCGCTCGCGTGGGTCCGACGCGACGGTGGCCTTGCGGGCGGCCAGCAACCCCGGCTCGCCGCCCTGGTCCAGCCAGTCGGCGAACTCGCTGTCGGCGCCGAACACAGGCAGGGATGGGTCCAACAGGGCCTGCCGCAGCAGTCGCTCGACGCGGAACGCCGAGGCGCGCGCGCGGTCGCCGTTGCGCCGGCGGGTGCCGCCGCCGTTGCTGTCGGGGGATCGATGGCTCATGCCCGCATCGTAGCGGCCCCGCGGCGCCACGTCAAAGAGCCATTGGAGCCGCCCGCTCGCCTCTGGTATCGTGGTCGGGCCGCACGACGAACCGCGGTGGAGCAGCAGATGGCCGATGGACCGAGGATCGGACTGGCACTGGGCAGCGGCGGTGCCCGCGGCCTGGCGCACGCCGGCGTGCTCGAGGCGCTGGAGGAAGCCGGCCTGCGCCCGCAGCTCGTCGCCGGCACGAGCATGGGCTCGATCGTCGGCGGTCTGTACGCGCAGGACCCGGACCCCACCTCCGTCTGGGCCCGCCTGGAGAGCTACGTCGGCAACGAGGAGTTCGCCTCCTACTGGGCGCCCTTCGTCCCGCGCAACGAACTGGAGGCGCGCGAGCCACAGCACCGCCTGGCCGGCGTCCACGACTTCATGCAGCGCAAGCTGATCGCGGTCAAGACGGTGACCCGGCCGTGGATCCAGGAGGAGCACCGCCTGCGCGGGCCGCTGGCCGAGCTCTTCGGCATGGCCACGTTCGCCGACCTGCGCATCCCGTTCGCGGCCGTCGCCCTGGACCTGGTCTCGGGTTCGAGCGTGGTCTTCCGCGAAGGCCCGCTGGTGGACGGCATCTACGCCAGCAGCGCCATTCCGGCCGTCTTCCCGCCGGTCGAGCGTGACGGCATGGTCATCTGCGACGGCGGCGGTCCGTTCCGCGTGCCCATCGAGGCCTGCCGCGACCTTGGCGCCGAGTTCGTCATCGCCGTCGACATCCCCGCCTTCGAGGACACCCGCTTCGCCACCGGCCTGGACATGGTCCTGCGCAGCAACACGATCGCGCGCCAGCGCCTGAACCGCTTCGTCTGCGCGATGGCCGATTGGGTCATCCGCCCCGACGTGACGCAGTTCCACTGGGCCGACTTCCAGGCGGGGGAGGCCTGCCGCGCCCGCGGCTACCTGGCGGCGCGCGCGGAGTTGCCGGGCCTGCTGGCCGAGCTCAAGCGCCGCGGCGACGACGCCGCCGGCAGCCGCACACGCCGCGCGCTGCGCGGCCTGCTGCGGCTGTGATCACCGACCACCCGGTGCTCAGGTGCGCTTGACCACGATGAGGCTGATGTCGTCGGCCGCCGGCGCGAACGCACGCAGGTCCGCCGCCAGCGCGTCGCAGATGCCGGTGGCGGGCAGGTCCTGCGCGTGGCGCAGCGCCGCCTCCAGGCGGTCGGGAAAGTACGGCTCGTCGCCCCGCGCGTGGTCGAGCAGGCCGTCCGTGTAGAGCAGGAGGATGTCGCCGGGGCTCAGCAGCGTCAGGCGGTTCGTGGTGAACGGCTTCTTGTGCAGCGGCGCCTCGACGCGGCTGTGATCCAGGTTCTGCTCGGACGGGAACAGGCCGATCGGGTAGAAGCTGGTCAGGCGCTCGGCATTGATGTCAGCCAGGCGCCCGTACTCGCGCGAGAAGACGACCGGCGGCGGGTTGCCGGCGTTGAGGAACGTGAAGTCGCCGTCCTGCGCGATCTCGCCGTAGATCACCGAGATGAACTTCGAGAAGTTCGCCGTCTGGTAGAAGCGCGTGTTCAGCTTCTCGAACAGGCCGGTCGTCACCTCGCCGTGCATTTCCAACTCGTAGGCGACGCCGGTCAGGAACGCGTGGTGCAGCCCGATGTGCACGGTGGCGTCGGTGATCTGGTGGCCGGCGACGTCGGCCAGCAGCAGCCCCGCACGCGTCCGACACTTGGCCAGGCCCTCGCGCACGCGCGGGTCCCGCGCCTTTTCCAGACGGCGGTCCAGGTCGAAGCGGCGGTTGAAGTCCACATAGACGACGTGGTCGCCGCCGACCACGCCGTTCAGCGGCAGCAGGCGACCATCGATGTCCAGCCCGGGCAGGTGCGGGATCTCGCCGGGCGGCGGCAGCACGCTGCTGGCGATCTGCTGGAAGTTCTCGAGTTCCTTCGCGAGGTCGTCGTCCGGCCGCGCCCCCGCGGCGGGGCCGGCCGGCAGATGATGGTCGGTCATGCGCTATGCTCCGGCTCGGGTAGGGCCCGCGGGCGCGTTCCGTCGCGCCGGTGGGGGCCGTGCCGTCCACGATAGGATGGGGCGTCGGCGCGGGCAAGCACTGCCGAGCGGGCGGCGGCCCAACCTCCCGCTTGCCCTCGTTCCCGCCCGCGGGCATGATGCTCCCCCGTGACGTCCCGGCCGGCGCTGCCGGCCCGCGCCGCCACCCCGCCCCGAAGGGAGCCGCCCGTGCACGTGCTGGAATCGATCGTCGGCCGCCTCAACGCGCTGATCTGGGGCTTCGGCATCCCGGTCGGCGACCAGGTCATCCCCCTGGTCATCATCCTGCTGCTGGGCACCGGCGTGTTCCTGACGCTGAGGCTGGGCTTCGTGCAGGTGCGCCGCCTGGGCCACGGCTTTGCCGTGACCACCGGGAAGTACGACGACCCGGCCGAGCCCGGCGACGTCCCCCACTTCCAGGCCCTGACCACGGCCCTGTCGGCCACCGTCGGCATCGGCAACATCGCCGGCGTGGCCATCGCCATCCACTGGGGCGGCCCGGGCGCCCTGTTCTGGATGTGGATGACCGCCCTGCTGGGCATGGCCGTCAAGTACACCGAGGTGACGCTGGCGCAGAGGTACCGCACGGTCGATCCCGACGGTTCGAAGCTGCACGGCAAGGTCTCGGGCGGGCCGATGTACTACATCGAGCGCGGCCTGGGCCCACGCTGGCGCTGGATGGCGATCTTCTTCGCCGGCATGCTCGGCTTCACCGCGTTCCTGACCGGCAATGCCGTCCAGGCCAACACGGTTGCCGACTCGATGCTGACGACGTTCGGGGTTCCGGCCTGGTTGACCGGGCTGGTGGCCTCGGCGCTGGTCGGCGCCGTGATCCTGGGCGGCATCTCGCGCATCGGGAAGGTGACGTCCATCCTGGCCCCGGCCATGGCGCTGGTCTACGGCCTGGGCGCGCTCTGGATCATCATCGCCAACATCGGACAGCTGGTGCCCTCGCTGGGGCTGATCTTCAGCGAGGCGCTCAGCCCCAGCGCCGGCGTGGCCGGCACCGGCATCGGCGCGATCCTGGTGACGATGATGTGGGGCGTCAAGCGCGGCCTGTTCTCCAACGAGGCCGGCCAGGGCTCGGCGCCGATCGCCCACGCCGCGGCCAAGACCGACGAGCCGGTATCCGAGGGCGTCGTCGCGCTGATCGAGCCGTTCATCGACACGCTGGTCATCTGCACGATGACCGGCCTGGTCGTGATCATGACGGGCGTCTGGAACGAGCGGCAGCCGACCGAACTGCTCCTACGCGGCGGTGACAGTTCGTGGGTCAGCATGGACGAGAAGGGCCGCCGGCACGAGTTGGCGGCGCCCGCCGAGTGGGCCGTGAGCAACGGCCGCCCGGTCGTCGTGGCGCCGGGCCAGCCGCGCTACGCCTGGCACGAGGTCGCCATCGACGAGTTCTACGTCGACTCCGCGCTGACCCGTCCCTTCACGGGCGTCATCCGGCCGGCTGCGGGCCTCGCCGTGGCGGCCGACGGCGCAACCTACGCCTCCCTGCACGGGCCGGCGGTCGAGAGCGGCGCCCCGCTGACGATGAACGCCTTCAGCCACGGACTGCCGGGGCAGTGGGGCCGCTACGTGGTGCTGGTCGGCGTGCTGCTGTTCGCGGTCTCGACGGCCATCTCCTGGAGCTACTACGGCGACCGCTGCGCGAACTACCTGTTCGGCGCCTCGGCCATCGTCCCCTACCGGATCGTCTACGTGCTGATGCACTTCTTCGGCTCGGTGGTCTCGCTCAACGTGGTGTGGGAGCTGGGCGATATCGCCCTCGGCGTGGTGATCGTGCCCAACCTCATCGCGCTGGTGCTGCTCTCCGGCCAGGTCAAGGAGATGACCGACAGCTACTTCCGCCGGAAACCCTGGCTGGAGAACGCGGAGGCGCACCGCCGCGCGAAGCGGGCCGCCGGCGGCAGGTGACCGGCGCATGCGCGTCCTCTGCTGCCGGCCGGGGCTGGAGAACCATCTCGAACGCGAAGCCCGTGCCGCGGGCCTGACGACCGGAGGCGCGGGCGCAGCGGGGCTCGTGACCGCCGACGACGGCCCGGCGCGGCCTCCCGGCGGCTGGGCCTTCGCCGACACCGTGCTGGAGAACGCCGCGGAGGTGACGGGCTCCTCGGTCAACGCGCTGGCCGCAGCGCTGGTCGAGCGATTCGGCGCGCAGATCCGCGGCCTGGAGATCACCGGCCCCTGGCCCTGCGCCTTCTCAGCGGCCGGTTCCGAGCCGGGCCTGGCCCGGCGCGCCGCGGCGGTGCAGGAGGCCTTCCTCGAGCTTCTGCGCCGCCGCCTCGGCCGCCTGGCCCGCCTGGCCTCCCTGCAGAGGCAGCCGGGACGCGGTCCCGCCGCTGGCCTATTCGTCCACTTCGTCGCCTTCGACCGTGCCTGGGTCGCCCGGGCGGCCTGGCTGGGCGGCCAGCGCCGCATGGCCGACGACCCGCAGGCGCCGTCCCGTTCGTACCTCAAGGTCGAGGAGGCCTACGGACTGCTCGACCGGCAGCCCGTCGCCGGCCAGACGGTGTGCGACCTGGGCGCCGCGCCCGGTGGCTGGACCTGGAGCGCCGTCCGGCGCGGCGCGCGGGTGACCGCGGTGGACAACGGCCCGCTCAAGGGCGGCGCGCTGGGCCATCCGCTGGTCGACCACCTGCGCCAGGACGCCTTCGGTTTCCGCCCGCGCGACGGGCAGCGGTTCGACTGGCTCTTCTGCGACCTGGTCGAGGAACCTCACCACGTCCTGCGCGACATCGTCGGTCCCTGGCTCGCCGGCCGCTGGTGCCACCGCTTCGTGGTGGTCCTCAAGTACGGCCGCACCGACCCGCCGGCGCTGCTCGAGGAACTTCGCGCCCCATCCTCGCCGCTGGTGCGGCATGCCCCCGGATCAGTGGTCGCGGTGCTGCACCACAACCGTGAGGAGTTCGCGGTCGCCGGCGAACTGCGCTGAACGCTCGGCAGGGCACGGTCTCGACGCCACAACCCGTCGTTCGACAGCCGCGCCGCGCCTCACGAAACCCGGTCAACCGGGTCGCAGCCGTAGGTGCGGTGCAGCCGCGCGATCATGCTCGTCGAGATCGACGGCGCGCCGGTGGTGGCCAACGCGACTCGCTCTCGCGACCGGGGCTCAGTCCGGCTGGCGCGCGGCGACCAGTGCCTCGCGCACGCGCGCCAGGCGCGCGCCGGTCGCCTCCGAGACCGCCCCCAGGCGTGGCAGCTGCGCGTCCAGTCCGGCCAGCGCGCTGTCGGCCGCCGTGGTCCGGCCCAGCCCGAGCAGCGCCTCCACCAGCTGGACCTGTCCCAGGACCTGCCGCGGGTCGTCGGCCGGCAGGTGGCGGCCGCGCCAGTCGATGATCGCCCGTGCCTGGGCCTCGGCCTCCGCCCACCGGCCCTGGCGGGCCAGGTTATCGAAGTAGCGCGAGCGCCCGGCGGTGCGGTCCGGCTTGTCCTCGCTGAAGATCTCGGCCGTCAGATCGAGGTACTGCCGGTGGTAGGGTTCCGCCTCGGCATGGCGGCCGGCATCATCCAGGATGTAGGCGGTGTTGCCGAGCGCCGTAGCCATGACCGCCCCCTTGGCGGCCACCTGACGCAGCATCGCCATCGCCTCCACCTGCAGTGTGGCCGCCTCGTCCTTGCGCCCCTGGCGGAACAGGTTGGTGACGAGGTTACTCATCGCGCTGGCCAGCTCGGCGTGCGGACCGCGATAGAGCGCCTCCTGCAGGACCACCGCGCGGCGGAAGTGCGCCTCGGCCTCGGCATGCAGGCCGCGATCCTGCAGCGTCATCGCGTGGTAATAGGCGTTCATGGAGGCCAGGCCGCTGCCCGCCTCGGGCAACCGGTCGAGGATGCCGCGCGCCTCCACCACCAGGCTCTCGGCGACGGCCGGGCGCCCCCGCAGCCGTTCAAGGTCCACCAGATCGTGGATCGTCGACACCACGGCCAGGTGGTCCGGCCCGAAGATCCCGCGCTGCATGGCCAGCGCCTCGTGCAGCAGCTGTTCGGCAGCGTCGAGCCGGCCAGATTCGGAGTGGACCGCGGCCAGAGAAGTCAACGTCACGGCGATGTCCCGGTGGCTGGGCCCCAGTGCGCGAAGGCGGATCCCGAGCGCCGTGGTGAGCGACGACTCGGCGGCAGCCGGGGTGCCGGCCCGCCTCTGCGCATCGCCGATGCGCCACAGCAGGTCCGCCCTCAGCGGATGGTCAGGTTCGTAGACGGTCTCGACCACGGACAGGCCGCGCGCGAACGTCGCCAACGCGTCGGTGAAACGGCCGGCATCGCGCGCCGACTCGCCCTGCTTCATCAGGAGCTGGACGGTGCGCGGGTCATCGGGCCGGTAGGCACGCGCGAAGATCGGCGCCGCCCGGGCGATCAGGCTGTCGGCCTGCCCGGTGCGGTTGCGCTGGTTGGCCAGGAAGGCCCAGGACAGCAGCACCCCCGCGTAGTCGAGCGAATCCGGCGCCGCGGTCTCGCGCGCGATCGCCGCCGCCAGGCGACGCAGGCTGTCGCACTCGTCCCAGCGGGTCTGCGTGTAACGCACATCCGCCAGGACATCCAGGACGTCGACCATGAGCGCGCTGCGCGGCGCCACGTGGGGCTGGACCGCCTCGATCAGCTGCTCGGCCGTCGCGTCATCGCCCCGGCTGCGCACCGTGCGCGCCAGTTCCAGCTCCACCTTCAGGCGCTCGGGCGCCGACGGCGGCAGCAGCGAGTCCGCCAGCGCCCGGCCCTGCCGCAGGTGCCGTTCCGCGAGGTCGTACTTGCCCAGAGTTCGGTAGGTGCCGCCCAGCGACTGGCGCAGCGCCAGCTCGACCAGCGGCCGCGTGGCCAGCTGGCCCTGGTCCAGGTCGGCCGCGGCGCGGTCCAGCACCTCGCTGACGGTCACCTCGCTCCCGCGCGCCTGTTCGGGCTGCACGGACTCGAGCATCCCCTGCAGGAAGCCCGTGACGGCCTCCGCCTGGTCCAGGCGCGCGGCGGCCAGCCCCTCCGCGCGCGTGGCGCGCACCGCCTGCCAGGAGCTCACGACCACGCCCAGCACCAGCGCGATCGCGATGCCGGCGGCCCCCATCACGAGCGGCCGGTGGCGGCGCGTGAACTTGCGCAGCAGATAGACGGTGCCCGGCGCCCGCGCCGAGATGGGCTCGTCGTCAAGGTAGCGCTGCAGGTCCATCGCCAGGCCGTTGGCCGAGGCGTAGCGAAGCTGCCGGTCCTTGGCCATCGCCTTGGTGGCGATCACCGTCAGGTCGCCCTCCAGCCGGGCATCCGCCTGGGACAGCGGTGGCGCCTCATCCTCGCGGATCGCGCGCAGCGCGTCCTCGAGCGGGCGCTTCCCCAGTTCCAGCGGCGCGCGGCCCGCCAGCAGCTCGTAGAGGATGATGCCCAGCGCGTAGATGTCGCTGCGCGTGTCCAGGTCATTCGGGTCGCCCGCCAGTTGCTCGGGGCTCATGTAGGCCAGCGTGCCCACCAGTTCGCCGTGCGTCGTGACCAGCGAGGTCCCGAGGTCCAGGTCGGCCGGTCGCGCCACCCCGAAGTCCAGGACGCGCGGCCGGCCGTCGACGTCGACCAGCACGTTGCCCGGCTTGAGGTCGCGGTGGATGAGCCCGCGCTGGTGCGCGTGGTGCACGGCGTCACAGAGGCGGATCATCAGTTCGACGCGCTCGCGCAGCGCGGGCGCCGTGACGTCCCTGCCACGGGCCCACTCGTTCAGGCGCGCGCCCTCGACCAGCTCCATGGCGATGAAGGGCAGCGGGCCGTCGGGCGTCTCGGCGGTGCCGGCCTCGTAGACCTGGGCGATGCCGGGATGCCGCAGCCGGCCCAGGAAGAGCGACTCGTGGGCAAAACGGCGGCGCAGGTCGGGCGTGGCCAGCTCGGGCCGGATGACCTTCAGAGCGACGCGCCGCCGCGGCTCGTCCTGCTCGGCCTCGTAGACGACGCCCATGCCGCCCTGGCCGATGACCCGCAGGGGGCGGTAGCGACCGATCCGCGGCGGCAGGGCGGCCGCGGCACCGGCCGGCACCACGGACCCGTCGCCACGTCCGGTCAGGGTCCGTTCGTCGTGCGGGTCGCAGGACCGGGTCGGATCATCATCCTGCATGGCGGCTCCCTGGCTGGAGGGGCCCGCAGTCTAACTGATCGAGAATATGAGTAAACATCCCCCGGCAAGCCGGGCTGCGTGAGCCGCCCAGGCGCGCTAACGCGGCCCCGTTGCCCCCGGCCCCCCCCCCCAACCCCCCCCCCCCCCCCCCCCCCCCCCCCCCCCCCCCCCCCCCCCCCCCCCCCCCCCCCCCCCCCCCCCCCCCCCCCCCCCCCCCCCCACCCCCCCCCCCCCCCCCCCCCCCCGGGCCGCCCCCCCCCCCCCCGCCCCCCCCCCCTTCCCTCCCCCCCCCCCCCCGCCCCCCCGCCCCCCCCCGGGGCCCGCCGGCCCGCCGCCCCCGCCCCCCCCCCCCCGCCCCCCCCCCCCCTCCCCCCCCCCCCCCCCCCCCCCCCCCCCCCCCCCCCCCCCCCCCCCCCCCCCCCCCCCCCCCCCGGCCCCCCCCCCCCCCCCCCCCCCCCCGGGGGGCGGGGGGGGGGGGGCCCCCCCCCCCCCCCCGTGGGGTTTTGGGGCCGGCTCCCCCCCCCCCCCCCCCCCCCCCTTTTGGGGCGGCCCCCGGGGGGGCCCCGCGGGGGCCAGCCAAACTTCTGCTGCCTCCCGCCTTTTAGCTAGCAATATCATTCCAAGGCTCCTTCCCCCGCGGGCAGATGCAACGGGACGGCCGCCGGCAGTCCCCCTGCCCGGCGGCCGTCCCCGTTTCGATCGCGGCGGGGGACCGCGACCTATTTCACAAGAGTCATCTTCATCATCCGCGTCACACCGCTGGCGGTCAGCCGGGTCATATAGAGCCCGCTGGCCGCCCGCCCCCCCGCGTCGTCGAGTCCGTTCCACACCTCGTCGTGCCGACCGGCGCCCTGCTCGGCGTCGACCAGCGACCGCACGCGCCGGCCCTGCAGGTCGTAGATCTCCAACTGGACGCGGCCGGTGGCGGCCAGGTCGTAGGTGATCCGCGTCTGCGGGTTGAACGGGTTGGGCGAGATGTCGACCAGGCGCGTCGCGACGGCCGGCACGTCGTCGTCCACCCCGGTGACCCACATCGGCCGGATCAGCAGGTTGTAGGTGCCGTCCTTGGCCAGCTGGCCGGAGGTCGTCTTCCAGACGGCGATGCAGTAGAAGCCCGGCGCCGGGACGTCGACCACCAGCAGTTCGTTGGCGCCGTCGCCGGCGGCATACGCAGCGCCCAGCACGTCCGACTTGCCCTGGAAGGCGGCCGTCGCGCCGTGCACGGACACGCCCCAGTCCACGTCGCCGGCCACGTTCAGCAGGTGGATGCCGGTCTGGCCCGCGGGCAGATACACTTCCAGCAGGTTGAGGATCCGGTTCGACGGCAGGTTGTACGGGCCATAGACCCCGTCGGGATTCGCGAGCCAGCTGCCTGACGCCGTCGCCTCGACCGTGTAGCCGCCGTAGCCCGCATACCGGACCACACCCACGTCGTAGTCCTGCGGGGCCGCGGTGTTGAAGTTCACCAGCACGTAGTCGGAGGCGTCGCCGCCCCACCAGGAGCCGGCGAGGCTGGCGGCGAAGCCGTCCTTGGCGCCACCACCCGGCTGATGCAGCCGCAGGTCGACGTCGCTGACGGCGTCCGGCATCGCCGCCACCGCACGCCAGTAGCCCCCGCTGTTCGGCAGCCGCAGGCCATCACAGTTCGGATGGAACGGTTCGCCGGTGCTCAACTCGGTCCAGCCGCCGTAGGGAGGCGACGGCAGGCCGCGCGCGATCGGCGAGTCGTCCGCAAGGGCGAGCGGCGACCACACCCACTGCTCGGTCCAGTTGTTGTTCTCCTCGTACATCTCCTCGATCACGTTGTCGGCATCGAGCTTCCAGCCCAGCGTGTGCCGCCCGCCCGCGATGGTGAACGCGGCGCCCCAGTTGAAGGTGGCCGACGTCGCCGCCGGGAACGCCCCCCAGGTCACCCAGGCCCAATACTCGCCGTCGACGTGGATCTGCCCTGGCAGTCCCGCCGGCGAGTCCGAGACGCTGTTGTTGCGCACGGCCAGGTTCAGGAACGTCGAGGCCGCGTTGCCCGGCAGCGTGGCGGGCGCCGGCACCGAGACGTCCGTCCCGTCGGGAGCCGGCCGCGGCACGATCGGCGCGTGCCAGCCCGCCAGCAGCGGCGGCAGGAGGTCCGGCGGCGTGCGGTCGATCTCGATGGTCACGTCCCGGGACGGGTTGCCCAGGCTCCAGTCCGGGTGGCGGTAGACCACGAGCGCGTGGTAGCCCGCATCGGCGATGTCCAGGTCCAGGCGGGCCCGACCGGCGGCGTCGGTGTAGGTCCACGCCGCGTAGTTGTACATGCTGCCCGTCTGGAAGTTCTGGTTCAGCCACTGGGCCTGCAGCGGGCCGTACGTGGGATCACCGTCGACGGTGATGCTCACCGGCCCGACGTTGGCAGGGTCGACGTAGAACTCGAACACGCGCAGCATCTCATCCTGGGCGTAGGTCACCGTGACCGAATCGCCATACGCGATGAACGCGCTCGTCGCATGCACCAGTTCGTAGGCGGACGTGTCGCCGTTCCAGTTGACGACGCCCACGTCGTGGCTGGTGCCGTAGCCGACGGTGTTGTGGTTCACGATGACCGCGTCCAGGTAACCCGGGGCGGCGCCCGAATAGGCCAATGCCGTCGCGAAGCCGTCGCCGGCGCCGGTGCTGGGCGCGTGCAGGACCACGTCGTGGTCCGCACCGCTGCTGAGCGGCCGCAGCACGGCCGCATCCCACCACGAGGCGCCGCTCATCCGCAGGCCGTCGCAGTTGTTGTACAGCGCCGAGCCGTCGGTGACGAAGTCCAGGCCGCCCGCCGGCGGCGGTGGCGCCGCGCGCGTGACAGGCACGGACGGTGTCAGGTCCAGCGGCGTCCAGACCCACTGGTGGGCCCAGACGTTGTCGGCCTCGTTGGTCTCGGCGACCTGGTCGTAAGCATCGACGCGGACCCCGAAGGTGTGGCGGCCGCCGCGGAAATCGAGGGCCACGAGGTTGTTGCCCGACGCGTACCATGAAGGCGGCAGCTCACCGGAGGAAACGAAGGCGTTCCAGGCTCCGTCCGCGTATGTGTGCGCCTGGAAGCCCGTGCCGGTCGTCGACTCGCCGCTGTTCCAGAAGGCCAGGTTCCAATAGGTGCCGGCGCTGTTGCCCGGCAGTGTCGTCGGCGCCGGGACGCTGCTGAACGTGGCGTCGGGCGTCGCGCGCGGCACCAGGACGCTGCTCCAACCGGGCAGGAGGTACAGTGCCAGATTCGCCGGCACCGGCGCCCTGACCGTGTACGGCCCGTTCCAGGCGTAGGTGGCGCTCCACTTGCCCGAGCGGTCCAGCGTGCGGATGCTGAAATAGTAGGTGCCCGGCGCCAGCGCGGGCGTCGTGTAGCTGGTGACGTCGCCGATGTCCATCACCGCCGTCGGCAGCCCGATGCCGCCGGCGATCGTGATGCCGTAGCCCTCGACGCCGGAGCAGTCGTCGACGGCGCGCGTCCACGCCAGGTCGATCGTCGGGTCGGCCGAATCGCCGCTCGTCGCGTGGCTCGTCGAGTACAGCCCGGTCACCGCCGGCGGCGCCAGGGCGTCGATCTCGTAGTTGCAGTTGCGGGCCGTGGCCCACAGCTGCTCGCGCCACGCCGGGTAGCGGTCCCTGAACGCGGTGAGGAACGCCGAGGCCGTCGTGGGGTGGTCGAGGTCGACCGTCGTGATGAGCGGTCCCCAGCCCACGGACAGCTCGTCGGTCTCCGGGTAGAAGTCGTCGTCGTTCGTGCTGTCGCCGATATCGCGTGCGACCGCGGCCAGGTTGCCCTCGATCATCCATGGATCGCGGTACGCCGGGTTGGTGCAGACCAGCACCGTCTCGAAGTCGTAGGAAGACAGGGCCGCGCGGCCGTAGGTCGCGGCGAACGTGCGCGGGATGACGTCCCCCATCCAGTTGGGGAAGCCCTCGGTGAGCGAGATGTTGGCGGTCTCGGCGCACCACAGGCAGTGGCCGCAGCCGTCCTCGGGGTCGTCGCAGGCGCCGTTGCAGTACGCCGGCGCCGGACTCAGGGCGTAGAGCTCCATCCAGTGGTGGCCGTACTCGTGCGTGGCCACGTTCTCGTTCCACTGCTCGCCAGTGCTGAAGTACAGCTCGCCGTTGTAGAAGGCGCCGTTGTCCCCGTTGGGCCAGTTGGCGCGCACGAACGCCGTGTCGTAGCCGTAGCCCAGCCACCAGCGCCAGGTGCGCACCAGGGAGGTGTGAACGTGCAGGGACGGGTGCTGGTTGATGTCCGCGGGCATCTGCGTACCGAGGTCCAGGTCCGCCCCCGCGTAGTCCCAGGTGGTCGGCGTATCCCACGCGTAGGGGCCCGCCAGGAAGGCCGGGCTCTCGGTCTGGATGCGCGCGTTCGTCGTCTCGAAGCGGACGTAGAGGTCCGGCTGCGGGTCGAAGAAGTCGTCGCCCCACCAGAACGTCGTGTCGTACCAGCCCTGCGCATCGGTGATGATGGTCGCCAGCTCGGCCGAGCCGAACGGCGAATCGTTGTCGTAGATGCGCACGGTGACGCCGTCGGCGCCGATGGTCCAACCGTCGCTCCGCGTGTAGACGAAGCGCCCCCGCACGCGGATGTTGCGGCCCTTGGCCGGGTCCAGCGGCGCAATGCCGTCGCGCGAGGGCGTCGGCTCCGGCACGGCGCGGGCCTCGTCGCCGATCGCCGGCACATCCGGCTGGTCGGCCACCTTGACCACCGCGTTGGGCCCGCGGATGAAGGCGATGGCCGCCGGCGACAGGTCGAAGGAGCGGGTCACGGGGAAGCCGTCGACGGTAAACGTCAACTCCAGCGGCCGCGTCGGGTCGGTAGTCACGACCTCGAACGCGATCTCGGTGGCGCGGGACTTGTCGACCGCCAGCGACGGCCCGGCTGCCAGCGAGAGCTGGTTCCAGCCGCCGGCCTCCGTGAACATGAGGTCCTCGAGTTCCAGCGGCAACTCGCTGGTGAGCTGCAGGCGGCCCTTGAACGACACGCCGGGCTCGGCGGCCCGCGGCTCTCCCAGGATGCGCACGTGGACGGGCGGGCCGACATCGGCCTGCGCGCCACCGGCGCCCGCCAGGGCCAGGCCCACCAGCAGCAGGCAAAGAAGCTTGTGCATGATCCGGCCTCCTGAGCGCTAGCGGCCCTGGTTGTGGGGAACGGGGCGATCGACCGGCTGCCGCACCGGCTGCGGCGCGTCCCAGTCCGCGAGCGCAGCCTGCAGGTTGTCGATGGCGACCTGGTCACCAGTGCCGGTCGCCAGCTCCAGCTGCACCTCGAGCAGGCGCCGCCCGGTCTCCTTCTTGACCTGCTCGACCTGCCGCTGGATCTCCAGCGCCCCGGCGTCGTCGGCGGCCGGCAGGCGCGCGACCAGCGCCCGCACGCGGCCGGCCTGCTCGGCCAGGACCGCGTCGAGGGCGGCACGGCGCGCGGCCTGCGCGGGCTCGACCGGCAGCGCCTCGGCGGCGGCGCCGGCGGGCGTCTCCGGCCGCGCCAGCTGCAGGTCGCCGGCCGCAATCGCGGCGGCTTCGGCCTGGTTCTCGGGCAGGTCGGCCAGGCCGACCGCGGGCGCGGGCACGGCGGTGCCGGCGGTTCCGGCGGCTACGCCGGTCCCGGCGACGGGAACCTGGGCAACCGGCCGTGCCTCGTCGGCGGCTGCGGCGGCCAGCGGGAACGCGGTGACCGCGCTGGCGAACAGGGCAATGGCGACGGGACCTCTTGCGAGCTTCATGGCTTCCCCCTCGGTCGGATCAGGTGGACGGATCGACGCCGGGCCTGCCGCGCGGCCGGGGGCCGCCCGGAGCACCGGGTCCAGGGATCGTCTGCGGGGAAAGAGGTGGAGGTTGGTCGGGAATCACAGCGGGACTGAGATTTCTCTCGAACGCGGCGGGCCGGCGGGACGACCCGACATCCCGGGCGAAGGCAGCGGTCGCCGAGCCCGGCTACCGGGTCACGCCCTGCTCGCGCAGGTAGCGGCGCACGGCCGCGACCAGGTCCTCCACCGCGTGCAGGTCGGTCTCCAGCACCAGTTCCGCGGCCTGCGGTGCCTCATAGGGCGAGGAGACGCCGGTGAACTCGGCAATCTCGCCGGCCTCCGCCTTGCGGTAGAGCCCCTTCGGGTCCCGCCGCCGGCAGACCTCGAGGTCGCACTTGACGAAGACCTCGTGGAAGGCGCCCTGCGGCATGATCGAGCGGGCGAAGGCGCGGTCGGCCTGGAACGGCGAGATGAAGGTGCAGACGACCAGGTTGCCCTGTTCATAGAAGAGCTTGGCCACCTCGGCGACGCGCCGGATGTTCTCGGTGCGGTCGCGGTCGGAGAAGCCGAGGTCGCCGCACAGGCCGTGCCGCACGTTGTCGCCGTCCAGCAGCATCACCTGGCAGCCGTCGGCGAACAGCTCCCGGACCAGCGCGCGCGCCACCGTCGACTTGCCGGCGCCGGAGTAGCCGGTGCACCAGAGCACCGCCCCCCGGTGGCCGTTGCGCGTCTCCCAGTCGGCCTGGGCGATGAGCCCGCCCTCCCACTGCACGTTCTGCGAACGGTGCGAGACGGCCTGTCCAGACCTGGCCACGTCGGCCACCGCGCGCGAGGCGCCGCGGATCATGCCGGCGGCGGCCGTGCGGTTGGTCACCGGGTCGATCAGGATGAAGCTGCCGGTGGCCCGGTTGGACTTGTAGGGGTCGAAGAACACGGGCCGGGCGGTGCGGATGGAGACGCGCCCGATCTCGTTGAGCGCGAGCGTCGCCGCCGGTTCGCGGTGCAGGGTGTTCACGTCGATCCGGTAGTGCAGTTCGCCGACGAACGCCTTGACCTTGTTCGACGTGTGCTTGAGCAGGTAGTGGGTGCGCGGGTTGAGCGGCTCCTGGTCCATCCAGCAGAGCGTGGCGTCGAACTCGGTGCCCACCTGCGGCAGGTTGCGCGCGCGCACCAGCATGTCGCCACGCGACAGGTCGATCTCGTCGTCCAGCGTCAGGGCCACGGCCTGGCCGGCGAAGGCCTCGGCAAGCTGCCCGTCGAAGGTCTCGATCGACCTCACCCGCGAGGCGCGCCCCGAGGGCAGCGCCACGACCTCTTCCCCGGGGCGGATGGCGCCCGACGCCACCGTGCCGGCGAAGCCGCGGAAATCCAGGTGCGGCCGGAGCACCGTCTGCACCGGGAAGCGGAAGTCCACGTAGTTGCGGTCGGCCGCGACGTGCACGTTCTCCAGCGTATGCAGCAGGGTCTGGCCCTGGTACCAGGGCATGCGGTCGCTGCGGCGGGTGACGTTGTCGCCGTCGCGGGCGCTCAGCGGGATGAACGTGATGTCGTGGATGTCCAGCTTCTGCGAGAACGCCTGGTAGTCGCGGACGATGGCGTCGTAGATGTCCTGCCGCCATTCCACCAGGTCCATCTTGTTGACCGCCACGACCAGGTGCGGGAGCCCCAGCAGCGAGATCAGGAAGCCGTGGCGCCGCGACTGCGTGACCACCCCGTGCCGCGCGTCGATCAGGATGATGGCCAGGTCCGCCGTCGAGGCACCGGTCACCATGTTGCGCGTGTACTGCTCGTGCCCCGGCGTGTCGGCGATGATGAACTTGCGCCGCGCGGTCTGGAAGTAGCGGTAGGCCACGTCGATGGTGATGCCCTGCTCGCGCTCGGCGGCCAGGCCGTCCAGCAGCAGGGCCAGTTCAACCCGTTCGTCGCCGCGCTTCTCGGACGTGCGCGCCACGGCCGCGTACTGGTCCTCGAAGATGCAGTTCGTCTCGTAGAGCAGCCGCCCGATCAGGGTCGACTTGCCGTCGTCGACGCTGCCGCTGGTGGTGAACCGCAGCAGCGTCTTCTGCTCGTCGGGCAGCGCGCCCAACGGCAGGGCGGAGGGGCGGTCGGCGGAATCGGCCATCAGAAGTACCCCTCGCGCTTCTTCTGCTCCATCGACGAGTCGCTGGTCAGGTCGATCAGCCGGTTCTCGCGCTCGCTGCGCCGGGCCTCGACCACTTCCTCGATGATCTGGTCGATCGTGGTCGCGTCGGATTCGATGGCTCCCGTGCACGGGATGCAGCCGAGGCTGCGGAATCGGCAGCTGACCTCGGTGATGTCCTCGTCGCGGAAGCCCAGCCGGCCGTCCGGGTCGACGATGTCGCGGTGTTCGCAAGGGACCAGGATGCCGCCCAGGCGAACGACCTGGCGCGGCCGCGCGAAATAGAGCGGCACGATCGGGATCGACTCCTGCCGGATGTACTGCCAGACGTCCAGCTCGGTCCAGTTGCTCAGCGGGAAGACGCGCACGTTCTCGCCGTCGTCCACCTGCGCGTTGTAGAGGTTCCACAGCTCCGGCCGCTGGTTCTTCGGGTCCCACTGGCCCAGGCGGTCGCGCACCGAGAAGAAGCGCTCCTTCGCCCGCGACTTTTCCTCGTCGCGCCGCGCGCCGCCGAACGCGGCGTCAAAGCCGTGCTTGGCCAGGGCGTCGAGCAGGCCGCGCGTCTTCAGCTGCTGGCAGCACTTGTCGTTGCCCAGGCGCGTCGGGTGGGCACCCTTGCCGATCCACTCCTCGTTGCGCTCGACGATCAGGCGCGCGCCGATCTCCGCCACGTGCGCGTCGCGGAAGGCGTACATCTCCGGGAACTTGTAGCCCGTGTCCACGTGCATCAACGGGAACGGGAAGCGCCCCGGGTGGAACGCCTTCTGGGCCAGGCGCAGCATCACCGACGAGTCCTTGCCCACGGAATAGAGCATCACCGGGTTCTTGAACTCGGCGACGACCTCCCGCATCACGTGGATGGACTCCTGCTCCAGCTGCTGCAGGTGCGTCAGGGTATAGGAACCCAAGCTTGCCCCCTGGTCGGTGGTCCGGGCCGGTGGAACGGTCCGCTCTCAGCGTCGCGTCCCCTGCGCCGGCGAGTGGTTCGGTGTCGGTCCAGCGCCCGGTCGTCGTCCCCGGATTCGAAACGACAACACCGAGTCCACCACCCGCGGCGGGAGGTTAACCGAAATGCGCCGGGAGCGCGATCGCGGATGCACCCGGCCCGGTGGCTGCGCCCGCGGTGCAGCGCCAATCTCGCCCATTCGGGGGGCGGCGGCGAGTCCCGAACGTCTGCCCGTGTAACTGTCTGACCTGCTTTAGGTTATGTCGCCAACTGCGCTTCGACCCGGTCGATGGCCTGCCGACCCGGCTGAGCGTGTTCTCTGCGCACAAGGACGTGCAGTCATCGAGCGGCGACCCCATCATCGTCGCCATGGACTTTGATGTGGGCACTCCCGGTCCCCCGTCTTCCGCGGACCCGGACGGCGACCAGGCGATCACAAGCTCGATTTCCGGTGCCTTCGAAGTCGCTGAAGGTCATCGGGTGATGTACCGCTGGAACAGCGCCCCGAAGGCGTGGTACCGTCGCCGGCACAAGACGGCCCGACGATGTCGTCGTCACGCCAGGGAGCGAACGGATCGAGCGGAGAGCCGAGCCGGAAGCGCCCAGCGGCGTGCGACGATCGGGCACACGATCCCCCGGCGCGGCAGGTGCGTGCGTGGCAACCTCGAAGTCTTTCATGTTGCTGCTCTGGCTGGTCGTGCTGCTGGCCTGCCTCGCCATCGCGGAACTGGGGCATGTCGCGGGCTTCGTGGGCGAGCCGGTTGTTCGCGGCCTCTCGGGCCCCGACACCGACTGGTGGCGGAGGTCGGCGATCTTCCACTTCGGTGCCTTCGGGTGCCTGCTCGGCCTGGTAGTCCTTGCAGGCCGCTCCCTGAGCAGGCGCTTGCCGCGACTGCAGTCGCGCGCGGCCCGGATCCTGGCCGTCGTGATCGTCTTGCTCGGCGTGGTCCTGTGCCTGAATCAGTTCGCCGAGATGCGACGTGTCGTGTCGCAGGTGACGGACTTCGGGACGATCTACGCGGCGTCCCGGGCGCTCTTCGGCGGAGGCGATCCCTACGCCGCCACCGACAACGCCTACTTCTATCCGCCGCTGTTGTCCTTCCTGTTCGGGTCGCTGATACGGCTCACCCCCGCGGGAGCGAGCCTGCTGTTCTTCTCGGTCAAGATGGTGCTTGTCGTGTGGGCCCTGGCTGCCTGCGACCGCCTCGTCTCCGGCGAGCGCTTCAACGGGGGCCGGCGAGTCCTGTTCAGTCTGGGAATGATCTTCGTTGCGGCCCGCTTCTGGATCGCCGATCTGCAGTTCGGCAACACGAACGTGCTGATCATGTTCCTTGTCATCGCTTCCATCGCCATGGACCACGACCAGCGACCGTTGCCGGCGGGATTGGCGCTGGCACTGGCCATCTCGATCAAGATCATACCCGGCGTCCTGTGTGTGCACTATCTGTGCCGTCGTCGCTGGCGAACTCTGGCCATCACGGCCGTGACAGTGCTCGGCTTGAATCTGATGCCCTGGTTCCTGCTGCGGGACCACTGGTGGTCCGCGTGGGAGAGCTACCATGTCGCCGGCGTGGCCGGCAAGCTGAGTCTGCGGCTCTCCGAGCCGGACAACCAGTCGCTGTGGGGCGTGATCAATCGCACGTTCCCGAACGGGTCGATCGCGGATCTGCGCATTGTCTGGTTGGCCGCGTCGCTCCTGCTGGTGTCGTTCGCCGGTCTGGTCTCGCGCGTGGCGATCAGGCGCGAACCGATGGCCCACATCGCCTCGGCGGCGCTCTATCCCCTGCTCGGACTGCTGGTGTCGCCCGGCAGTTGGGTGGTCCACTACACGGCAACGCTTCTGCCCATGACGACCGTTTGGATGCTGGCGCTTTCCCGGCAGTGGAGCGGCCGGATTTCCTGGCCCCTCTTCCTCGCGGCCAATCTGGCCTTCACCATGTCGGGCTGGGCCAGGATCACCGTCAGGGCCTCTACCACGCAGTCGTGGTTCGTTCTCGCGACTGTCCTGCTCGTGGTCGGCCTGGGGGCTTGGGTGTTGACGCGCCCCGTCGCGCGTCACGACAGTTGTGCCGTCGAGATTGTGTCCGCCCGCACCGTTCAGCGGCGCGGGCGGCTCCGTTCCGCCCCCTCACGCCGCGTACGTCAGCTCATGCCCCCGCTGCCGGGCTAGCACCCGCGTGTTCACCCGCCGCCAGTAGTACTCCTCCCACCGCCGTGGCAACGCGATCCGGGTCACGAACAATCGCCGCTCCAGTACATCCGCCACCGTCAGCCGACGATCCAGCATCCCCCGAGCCTGCGCCGGCGTCGGACTGCCCCGCGCCTTCTCACGCCGACCCTTCAGGTAGTTCCGCCACACCACGAACACCGCCAGCCGCTCCGCACTCGACTGCCGACGCTTCGACCACGCGATCGTCTCCCGCTTGTGGTTCGCGCTGCTGTGACGGATCAGCAGGTCCGCCACGTTGATCGGGAACAACCGGTTGCGCGAGTCCCGCCGTTCCCGGCTCGACGTCACCAGGTGCTCCACCTTGCACTTCAGCCCCCGCAACGCCTGCGGGTAGGCCTTGTGCTCGTCGCTCAGCACCGTCAACTGCGGTTGGCTGCCGGCCACTACCTCCAGCAGGTGGGTCACGTCCTTCAGGACGGCCTTGGGGTCGGGCCGGCCGAACGCAGCCTCGAGCCGCTCACGCTTGCGCTTCTGGGCCGGGGTCATCGAACCGGACCGGCGGACCTCGCTGTCGGTGAAGTAGGCGATGAGGTCGGACGTCGGCTCGACCGCCAGGTGATGGTGGAAGGGCCAGAACTGGGAGTGCTCGAAGGAAACGAAACCGTCGATGGCGGCGACGGATACGGGCTTGGCATTGGCCATCATCGCGGCGTGGAACAGCAGGCAGTGGCGTCCGAGGCGGCTGAGCTGCCGGTCGACGGTCGAGGGCGCGACGTGCAGGTCACGGGCGATCTGGCGGTTGGCCATGCCGCCGATGGTCTTGGTCAGGAGCTGGGGCAGGATGTCGGGGCGCTTCAGCCAGTAGGAGGTGCTGAAGGTCTGGGTGCTGAAGGAGCGTCGGCAGTGGCGGCAGAGGAACCTGGGGATACGCTTTCGCTGGCAGTGACTCCAGTGGTAGCCGATGCGCTTGAAGCGCCACTGGGGGTCGAAGTGGCTGTGGAAGCGGCACTTGGGGTTGGGGCAGTGGGACGGCGTGAAGATGTCGGGGGTCGTGTTCATGCCCGGCCCGGGCAACTGCCGGGCCGGGCACAATCTCGACGGCACAACTGGGATGCTGTGGTCACGTTCCGGGACATGATCTCTCCTGGGGTTGCCCGCCGACGCGGGCCGACGTTGCTCCTGCCTCGGACTGCATCGGTGCCAGTGCCCCGGGTCGCTGTCCACGGAATTCGCGGCCGGGCGCGACCACGATGCCGCGCCCGGCCCCGCGTTCCTCACGCCGGGGAACCGCCCCGACCGCCGACCACGGCGAACATCGCGCCCTGCGGATCCAGGAAGGTGGCGATCCAGGCGCCGCCCGGCACCTCGTGCGGCCCCATCAGCAGCCTGCCACTGCCGGCGGTGACGCGCGCGATCGCGCCGTCGACGTCCTGCACGCACACGTAGAACAGCCACATCGGCACCGGCATCTCCGGTGTCCGGGTCAGCATGCCGCCGCAGGGGCCGCGCCCGGTGGAGAAGATGCGGTAGGTGCCGGCCGGGCCCATGTCCATGACCTCGTTCTCCGTCCAGCCGAACAGGCCCGAGTACCACTGCCAGGCGGCAGCGCCGTCGCCGGCGCTCAGCTCGTGCCAGCCGAAGTGGCCGGGTGTCCACTCGGGCACCGGCTCGAACTCCTGGCTCGTGGTCCCGGACATGACCTGGAAGACGGCGCCGTGCGGGTCGGCCACCACGGCGAAGCGGCCGACGCCGGGGATATCCGTGGGCTCCTTGAGCACGCGCCCGCCGGCGGCCGTGATGCGGCGCGCATCGTCGTCGACATCCGGCGAGGCGATGTAGCCCAGCCAGCAGGGATGCATGTCGGCGGGCGCATCGCCTCCGCCGCAGCCTTCGGTGGGCATCGGGAACAGGCCGCCCACATCGCGGCCCGCGGCCGCCAGCAGCGTGTAGTCGATGCCGGGCACGCCGGCCGGACGTGCTTCCCAGCCGAAGACGTGCTGGTAGAACGCGCGGGCCGCCCCGGCGTCGGTGGTCATCAGCTCGTACCAGATGAAGGATCTATTGGCCGTGGACATGGTCAGTCACTCCTGGTTGGGGGCTGCCGGGGGAACTCAACAACAACTCGAGATAGCGCCGCAGGTGGGCCAGGCACTGGTCGGCCACCTCGGGCCCGCCCCTGGCCTTGGCCAGGACGAAGGCGCCCTGCAGCACCGCCTGCGTGAACAGGGCCAGGCTCTGCGCGGTCCATTCGGCGTCAGGCGCGCGGTCGGCGCGCGCCGCGTCGAGATCACGCGCCACGGCGTCGGCATGCGCGCCGATGTGGCGGTCACAGGCTTCGCGCAGCGCCGGGTGCGTGTCGTACGTCTCCTGCACCATGGTGCCGAACAGGCACGTGAACTCGGGCACGGCGCCGCGCAGGATGGCGCGGCGGAAATCGACGTAGCCCAGCACGCGGTCGCGCGAATCCACGTGCGCGTGGTAGGGCGCCTGGCCGAACAGGGCGTCCGCGGCGCCCGCGAAGTGATCGGCCGCCGCCAGGGCCAGGTCCTCCTTGGACCGGAAGTGGTGGAAGAAGCTGCCCTTGGTCAGCCCCGCTTCGCGGCACAGCTCGTCGATGGTCGCGGCCTCGTAACCGCACGTCCGGATCAGGTGGACCGCGGCGTCGAGGAACCGTGTGCGTGAATCGGCTGCAGGCATGGCACCGGCCTTTTGGATGACGGACGTTATCATACCAACCAGTTGGTATGGCGTCAAGGCCACGATGGCGGAGAGGGGATGGGCGGCGGCCGCAAGACAGCTAAGATATTGCCATGGTGAAGATTAGATCGCTCTTCCCAGCCTTGATAGCAGCAGCTCCCGGAGGCCCTCGGCGTCGCGGGCACAGCCCACCGGGCCCCAGGCCTCCAGGTCCGCCGACCCGTAGAAGCCGTGGGCCACGCCGATGCCCGGCACGCCCGCCCGCCGGGCCATCTCCAGGTCGAACGGCGTGTCGCCCACCATCACGGCATCGCCCGGCGCCAGGTCATGGGCCCGCAGCGCCTGCCAGAGGGATTCCGGATGGGGCTTGGTGGCGGTGCCCACCTCGTCGGGCGTGATGATTGGGTCGAAGTACGGCTGCCAGGCGAAGCGCGCCGCCTGCCGGCGCAGCGGCTCGCCGCGCTTGCTGCTGGCGATCGCCATCCTCACGCCGGCGGCATGCAGCTCCGCCAACAGCTCCGGCATTCCGGCGAAGGGACGGATGAGCCCCTCGCTGCCCGGCCAGTCGAACGACCGGTAAACCGGGTAGACCTCCGCGTACGTCAGGCCCAGCGGGACGAAGGTCCGCTCGATGGCATCCTGCACAGGCAGCCCGACGCATGCCAACCAGGCCTCGCGGACCTCGGGCCCCAACCCCAGGAGGCCCAGGGTGTGGTCCAGCCCGGCCTCGATCTGGGGGCGGCTGTCGACCAGCGTGCCGTCAAAGTCCCAGATGACCAGGCGTGTCATCACTCTGCGGCCCGCCGCGTCCGGCGGGTGTGCACCCGGTCGGATGGGGTGACGGTGTCGTGGGCGATGTCCGACATCCCTGCCTCCTGTCGCATCAACGATCGGCCCGTTCCTGGCCCCGCCCGCTGGTCAGGTACATGGCGTACGTGCCGAGCCAATGACCGCCCGCGTAGTGCTCGCCCGTCACGCTGGCCAGGCCGTCCCGGGCGTGCGCAAGCGCGGCCGCCAGCAGGGCCGGCCGGCGCGGATCGGTTCCGGGCAGGGCGGCGGCGATGCCTTCGAGCATCCAGGCCCGGCTGAGGTTCAGGCCGTCGAGGTGCGCCAGCTTGCCGTCGACGCGGTCGGTCACCACCGCGACCGGCAGGAACCCCGCGCCGCCGTCGGCCGGAATGGCCGGTAGGAACCCGGCGAGCCAGGTCGCAAATGTCGCAGCGTCCAGGACGCGTCGCATAAGGTCAGCCTCCGCGAGCGCCGGCGACAGGAAGTCCTGGCCCGACGGCTCGAACGCGAGGTCGGCGCCGCGGTCGTGCGCATACAGGCGCCGGCTGGTTGCGGCGACAAGGTCGGCGAGGTCGGTCCTGCCCGTGGCTCGGGCGTAGTCGAGCACCAGTCCGAAGGCGAACGCGGTCTGGCTGTGCTCGCCGGTGCGGATCGGGTAGGCGAGCTTCGGCAGCCAGTCCGAGAAGCGCTCGATGCAGACCGCGGCCAGCGGCGCGAGCGCGTCGGCCCACCGCCGGGCCGCCGGATCGTCCCACTCCGCCAGCTCGGCGGCCAGCTGCAGCACCCAGGCCAGCCCGTACGGGCGCTGCCAGGGCTCGCGACCCTCGCCCCGCAGGTAGGCGGCCTCGGCTGCGATCGCCGGCGCGGTCAGGTGGTGGTCGAGCACGGCGCGCGCACGCTCCGCCAGGGGGTGCGCCGGGTGCAGGCGCGCGAAGCGCGCGAGCAGCCAATGGCCGTGCACCGCCGAATGCCAGTCGTAGCAGCCGTGGAACGCCGGATGCAACGCACGCGGCGGGCCCAGGTCGGCGTCCGACGCCATCACGTGCTGGATCTGGTTGGGGTACTCGCGCTCGGCACAGTCCAGCGCCAGTTGGACGTGGACCGCCGCCTGGTCGGCGGTGTACCCGGGCGGCTGGCCAAGCGCTGTGCCGGCCAACAGGCCGGCCAGCAGGCCGGCCTGCAGGATCGCGTGTCGCATCGTCGTGTCCCTTCAGCCGGCCGGCGCCTGCGCCGACGTGGCAGCCATCGCGCCGCGATCCCCGCGCGTCCGTGCGCGGTCGGTATCTCAGCGTCGCCGGATCTCCAGGTGGCCGGCCTCGACCTTTCGGATCCGGCGCAGCAACCGGCCCAGCGAGTCGGCATCCGCCGCCGAAAGCGGCCCGGGCGCGGGCTGCATCAACGTTTCCACCCGGAGTTCGCGGCCTTCATGGCGCCAGTCATGGGTCCAGCGCAGCCCCGGCGCGGAGAGCGCTAGCGCAGTGTCGGCGGCGGCCAGTTCGAAGCCCTCGGCGAGCGTCAGCCGGCAAAGGTCGGTGCATTCGGGCAGCCCCCGCCAATCCGCAGGATCGTTGCAGGCGTCGGCCGGCTGCATCGGCAGCAGGTCCGACAGCATCCGCCGCGGCAAGAAAATCCGATCGGCTGCGCGCGGCAGCGGCGCGCGGCTCGTCTGGGGCATCGAGACGACCAGGGGCGCGCGGAGGTCGTCCAGTCCGGTCACCGTCACGCCCGCGACCTCGGTGGCGAACGCGATCACCGCCAGGAGCGGCTGGATCTGCTCGAGGACGGCCGCACTGTCCCGGCCAGCCAGCCGATGGCGCCACGCCAGCGCCTGGCCACCGGTGATGACGCACGACACCACGCCATCGAGGCGCCCATCGTCGGCCAGCCGTCCGGTGAGCGTGCGCCGGATCGCACCGGGAGACCAGGCTGCGAACGGGATCTCCACGAGCGCCACCGCGCCCGGCCTGAGCAGCAGCACCGGGGAGCCGGCGTCCGTGCCGGGAACGGTCCCGGCCGGACAGTGGTCCACTGTCGCGTCGAGGAACAGGCCCCCGGCGCCGTCGTCTGCCCAGACGATGAAATGATCGAACTGGAGGAGATTCGGCACCTCGGTGGCCAGTCGGCCGTGCTGTGCGGTCAGCACCAGCACCGGATGGGCGGGGATCCCGGCGCTGCGCAGCATCGCGATCAGGAGCGCGCCGAGCCCCTTGCAGTCGCCCGACCCCAGGTCATACACTGACCGGGCGCTGCGGGGCATGATGCCGTCGGCCCCCGCGAAGAGGCCCAGGTAGTGGCATCGTCGTTGCACCCAGGCGTAGATCCGGTCGATGCGCTCCGCCGCGTCGACCGCGCCCCGGGTGATCCGGGCCACGGCGACGGCCAGGGTGTCGTCGGCGGCAAGCCGGGGCTCGATGGCTTCGAGGTAGGCCCCACCCACCTGCGCCCATTCGCGGCCGACCGCCATCGTGCGCCGGTCCGAAGCGCCGACGCTCGCGATCTGCGGCACGAGGCGCACGTACGGGAAGCCGGCCTCGCAGGGCGCGCATTCGGCAGCGGCCTCGCCGGACAGCAGCCAGGCACGACGGCCGTCAGCGTCCGCACCCGTGTGGCGCAGGCTTCCACGGAACCGCTCCGGTCCGGTGGTCGTCCAGAAGACCTCATGGTCAGCGGGCAGCACAAGCTCGCAGGTCGACTCCAGGCTGGGCAGGTCGGCGGCGCCGAGTACCACCGGCGGCAACCCGCGCCAATCCTGGATCCTGTATTCGGCCGTCACGCGGATGCGGTCACCGACCCGCAGGCCCGGGACGAACGCGACGGAGATCGAGCCGTCCAGGATCACGATGCCGTCGCCCTGCTCGGTCGTCTCGGTCCACTTCAGGTCCTTGCGACCCCAGCGCCGGACACCGTCCGGTCCGATGACGGCCACCTCGAAGTGCCTGATCCGTTGCGAAGGTGCGTTGCGGTAGGCCACCAGCGACCGCTCGGCGAGGGCCGGGCGCCCGAGCACCGCGATCTCGGTACATGTCAGCAGGTGTCCGTCGAGGCCGCCGCTCTGCCGGTCCAAGGCCAGCTCCAGGCCCTGCCACTCCTGGACCAACGCCGCGTCCACCTTCGGGCAGCGGTCGAGGAACGCCCGCACCCGGGCTTCGTCGGGCGCGGCGGGGGCCTCGAGTCCGGCGCCCCGCGCCTCGGCGACCAGCACCGCCAGCGCCAGCCACGTCACCCACCCGCGTGCGCGTCGCCTAGTCGACACGAACGAGCACCACGGGATCGAGCTCGAGCTCGCGCATCAGCTTCGCCTGTCCGCCAAGCAGCTCGAGGGCCCGGCTGTCATCCACCGTGCCGGCGCGCTCCTTGAGGGAACGCGTCACGACCAGGTGGCCGGCTTCGACGGCGTACTCGATGTGGTAGGCGAAGCAGGTGTACCCGAAGTCCCGGGCGGCAGGGACCGTGGCCCCGGCCCAGCCGGTGGGCAGCGGGATCCGGATCTGCCAGAATCGTTCGGCATCGCTCGCGACATGGAAGGCGCTGCGTCGCGGCGAGGGCCATTCCGCAACGGCCGGCGAGCCGTAGACCAGGCCCGGCGGCAGGATCCAGGTGTCGCCGATCGCGTCCGGAACCGGCCCCGGATCCAGGTGCATGGTCAAGGTCATGATCTCGGCGTCGGGCCCGGACGCCGCCACCACCGAATCGAACCCGGCGGCGGCGAAGCGCTGCTCAACCCATTGCCTGGCGACGGCCGGGGCATCCTCGGTGGCCAGGTATTCCTCGCGAGACGCCGTCAGACCGCTCGCGGTGAGGCTCAGCGTGCCACGGAACGGCTGCCCATCCGCTCGGCTGAGCGTGTACTCCTCCATGACCAGGTCGGCGCCGGTGCCGATCGTCAGCGTCGTGAGGTCGCACCAGTCGGCACGCTGCACCTTGTCGAGATACCGACCCACCGGGTCATTCCGCAGGATCGACGACTGCAGGTAGGCCTGCTCCAGGACCTCGAGGTTCTTGGTGTCGGCATCCCGATCGTAGGTCATCGCATGGGCCGTTGCCAGCCGTGGCCTCAGGACGCCGGGCCGACACGTCGAGCAGCCGAGGTCGAGCCAAACCTCTTGTTCGCCGCGGCTCGCCAGCACCACAGGCGTCGCCAGTTGGCCCCAGTTGGGGAAATCGGCGAAGAAGCCCCCATCCTCGGGATCGTGCAGCCAGACCAGCTGCGCCGGCACGTCCAGGTTCCTCAGAAGACCCAGCAGGAGATAGCACTTCTCGAACTCGGCGCCGGAACGTGCCGCCAGCACGTCCTCGATCGTGATGTGATCGTCCCGCTTTTCGTGCACGAGGGTCGCCACGTCCTGCAGCTCATCACGCGCGTACAGGTAGAGCCGCCGGATGAGGTCGTCCGGCGCGGTGCCGGCGACCAGCTCCCGGGCCAGGGCATCGACGGCCTTGTGCCCGGACAGGTAGGCACGTTCCAGGGCCGCCATCTGCGCGGCGACCATGTTCCAGTCGCGGTACTCGATCCAGACGTGGCCGCCTCCCCGCCAGGGAACGCGCTCGGCGCGCCAGACCAGGCTCAGGCTCGGGGACTGCAGCGCCGCGCTCGATGAGTACGGCTCGCGAAACACCGGATCGACGTCATCGACCCAGAGCCGCAGGTCCAGGATCTGCCCGGACTTCTCCTCGACCACTTCCTTCTGCATCGCCCCCGGGCGCATGCGGTCGCCGAACACCGTGAAGACGAGTCGCCAGTCGTTTCGCACCCGGAGTTCGCACCGCGCGACGGGGTAGTCACCGGCCAGGGCCCAGTCCCGCCAACGGAGCGGCGCGTCGTGGTGCCGGCGGATCGACACGCCGATCAGGTCCCCGGGCCGTGCGGTCTCGAAGGCCACCACCAGGTTGGTCTCCCGCTGCTTGCGATCCCCCTTCTGCAGCTTGATGCGGTCGCTCCCCAGCAGGCGCAGGCCGGCGACGGCGGCGGGAACCGAAGACGCGTCGACGGCGTGCGCGGTGAACGCCTCCACCGCTTCGACCTCCACGCCGGGCGGGAAGTCGCGCACGAAGGAGGTCAGCGCCTCGGCCTCTCCCCGCCGTACCCACCAGACGATGTTCTCGGTCTCGGTGTAGGTGCCGGTCTCGGCGTCGAACACCTTCTGGTGGTAGGCCGTCACGACATCGCTGCCCAGGCGCGCGGACTGCTCCGCGGCCCGGGGCAGCGTCTCGGCAAGCACCTGGCCCAGCCGCGCCGGGTCGGACGCCAGCATGTCGCCGGTCGCGGCGAACGCCACCGACACGTTGAGCGTCAGGAGCGCAGGGATCATCGCCATCGGCAGGGTTCGGATTCCGCCCGACATGATCACGTCCCGGGTTCGGGTGGTGGCCGCGCGGACAGGAAGATACCAGACGGCAGCGGACCCCAGAACCGGATTCAACGGCGAGATGCCTCGGCATCCCGGGCGGACAGCGCGGTGTTCAAGCTCCGGCCAGCCACATCTGGCACGTGCGCGCCGGGACGAACAGCCCGAACCGTTCGCCCGTCATCTGCAGCTCGTGCCCATGGATGAGATCCCGGAAGGCGCCTGGATTCCGCAGGCCCCAGGTGCCGAACTCCGTCCACTGGTCGTCGGCGGCCTTGTTGATGGCCACCAGGCCCCGCTCCCCCCGCCGGAAGACGAGCAGCGTGTCGGTCACCTGGAGCATGACCATCGGCAAGCCGTGCACCGCGTTGTGGAACCGGACCATGGCGGCAAGGTCAGGCCGCTTCCAGGCGTCGCGCCACCGCCCCCGGTCGGCCTCGTGCGGCGATTCATCGAGGTCGGCATAGATCAGCGGAACGCCGCCGTCGCGACCCAGGATATACGCGTGGGCCAGGTGCTCGTCCTGGCGATCCAGCAGCCACTGCCGGAACACGTCGTTGTGGGGAATGTCGTGGTTCACGACGAACGTCACGGCGCGATCCCAGGGCAGGGCATTGCCTTCACACTCGGGGCACGCCAGGGCCCTGAGCGAGCCTCCGGGGCCGAAGGCCTCGCGGATGGTCGAGAACAGCGGGAAGTCGTAGGCCGAGATCCAGGTCTCGCGCAGGAAGGGCCCCAGGAACACGCGCTCGTCGTGCTCGCTGCCTGTCAGCACCTCGCCGAACCAGAACAGGTCCCGTACCCGGGGCCGATCGGCGATGTTGTCGATCATCCGCTCGGTGACGTGCTTGATGGCATCCACGCGGAAGCCGTCGAAGCCCATGCCGACCAGGGCTTCCACCATCTGGTGCTGCTGCTGCAGGACCCGCTCGGAGTCCCTGAGGTCGGGCAAGCCCGACAGGTTCTGGAGTTGAACGGCCTGGCGATCGGACCATTCCCCTGCCTCGATCTCGCCGGCCTGGTTGAAGTCGCCGGCCGTGAACAGGCCCGTGGCAAGATCGCCGTACAGGCGGTTCTCCTCGTACAGCGCCGGCTGCCGCCGGTAGCGCTCCAGTTCGGCCCGGCCCGGGAAGTCGTACCGGTCGTCGCGGGCCTCGTTGGCCATGTGGTTGAGCACCAGGTCGGCGTACACGCGAACTTGCGGCTCCCGGGAATGGCAGGCCGCGATGAGCGCCTCCAGGTCCCTCTTGCCGCCGAGATGCGACAGCAGGACGCGGTAGTCCTTCGGCTGGTAGCGCTGCCACCACGGGGCTCCCGCGGGATCGGAGTACAGCGGCGGCGGGATCAGGATCGCCCCGTAGCCCACCTCGCGGATGGACTCGAGGTTGGCCAGGATGTCCGCGTACGTCCAGTTGAAGGCGTGCAGGATGACGTCACGCATCGACGTGGATCCCCGCCGCTGGCGACGGCATCGCGAACCAGAGCACCGCGTAGACCAGGATCCCGGGGAACGCGGCGCTGCAGATCGACAGGATGACGTACGCCAGCCGGAACCGGCCCGGCGACCAGCCGAGGCGCTCGGCCAGGCCGCCGCAGACACCGGCGATCATCCTGTCGTGCGAACGGCGAACAGGCATTCCGTTGTCAGGCATCTCTCTCTCCTTCGGCAAAGCCCCGGGTGACGGGGTGCCTACCCCGCGGGTGCCCCGGGTATTCCCCGGCTGCGCGGCGCCAGGGGCCGGGCCTCCGCCCGGCCGACCAGATCGTGCGTGCACGCAACGTTGTGATATGATATTCTCAACATCTCGAGCCGCCACCGGCACCTCCCCCGTCGCCTGGGACGAGGGCAGGCACCGCCGCGGCACGGCGCGCCCACTGCACCCGGGGATGTCCACCAAATGCGCCAGCCGCGGCTCCTTCGACTCCTGTTGGTCGTGCTTCTCCTGCTGGTCGCGTGGCTCGGCAGCGTCGGCGCCGCCCGGGCCACGGTGGTCCACGCCGATTCGGCCGATTTCCTGCTGGATGTGGTCACGGCCGTCGATGGCTCGGACGGCGGCCTGCCCCCGGCGACACGGCTGGCGGCGATCAGCCCGAATCCCTTCAATCCGGTCACGACCATCTCGTTCGACCTGGCCGTCCCCGGGACCGCCACGCTCGCGATCCATGACCTCCGGGGGCGCCTGGTGCGGACGATCGTGGCGGGCTCCCTGGCCGCCGGGCGTCACCAGGCTGCCTGGAACGGCTGTGACGAACGGGGCATGGCCGTGGCGTCGGGCACCTACGTGTGTCGCCTGGTCGCGGGGGGACGCTCCCGGGCCATGAAACTCGTGTTGGCCAAGTGAGACCGGCCAAGTAAGACCGGCCAGGTGCAGCCGACTGTTCGAACCGGCGCCGCGCGCGCCCTCCGAGGGAGGCCTGTTCCACATGCGGACGGATCGGTTCCGGCTGACGCGCGTCGTCGTGGCGCTGTGCTTGCTGCTGGCCGCGGGCGCGGCTCCTGCCGCGGACCTGGCGGTGAGCAACGTCCAGGTCGCGCGGCGCGCCTTCGCCACGCTGTTCGACGTGTCCTACGACCTGCAGACGGTCGACGACCTCCCGGTGACGATCAAGCTCCTGCTGTCGTCGGACGGCGGGCTGACGTTTCCGCTCGCCTGCACGAACGTCGTGGGCGACGTGGGCGACGGGGTCCTGCCCGGCCTCGCGCGCCACATCGTGTGGGACGCCGTGGCGGATGCGCCCGGTCTCGACGGCCAGGTCATCCGGCTGCGCGTGGAAGCCGATGACCATCGCGGCGACCCGGTGCCGCCGCCCGGATTCGTCCATGTCCCGGCCGGGACGTTCGCCATGGGCAGCCCGGTCGGCGAGCCGGGACGCTACACCAACGAGACCTTGCACACGGTGACCCTGACGCGCGGCATCTTCATCTCGCAGTTCGAGGTCACGGCCCAGCGATGGTACGAAGTGATGGGCGGCACGCCGTCGACCGCGCAGGCGCCGATGAACTACGTGGCGTGGGACAACGCGGTGAGTTACTGCAACGCGCTCTCGGTCCTGGAAGGCCTGACGCCCGCCTACACGATCGGCGCCGGCACCAACAACGTGACCTGGAACCAGGCCGCCGACGGCTACCGACTGCCGACCGAGGCGGAATGGGAGTACGCCTGCCGCGCGGGCACGGTGCTGGCCTTCCACAACGACACGAACTGCCTGTCCTCGGACACCGAGGCGAACTACCGGGGCAACACCCTCCAGCTGACAGGATGCGCGCTGGGGGTCTTCCGCAACGCGCGGCTGGCCGTGGGCTCGTTCCCGGCCAACGCCTGGGGCCTGCACGACATGCACGGCAACATCCTGGAATGGGTGTGGGACACCTACCGCACCGACTACCAGAACCTGGGCGCCGTGGACCCGGTCTGCGACACGGGCGTCACCGGCTATCGCGTGTTTCGCGGCGGACGCTGGAACATCGACGCGCGCTACTGCCGGTCGGCGTACCGCTACTTCTACTATCCGGGCGATTCGGTCGCCAACTTCGGGCTGCGACCGGTGCGCTGGGCGGGCGCGGAGCCGCAGGCCGTAGCGGCGCCGTAGAGACGCCGCGTCCGGGCCCGGCCGGCGGCCCGGGGGCCGCCGCTCAGTTCTCGACCGGCAGGTCGGCCCGCGTCGAATATTCCGTCCAGCCGCCCTCGTAGAGGCGGACGTCGGGATAGCGCAGCTCGCGGGTCAGCGCCAGGTAGAGCAGCGACGCCTCGCGCCCGGTCCCGCAGTACACGATGACCGGCCGGTCGGGCGTGACACCCGCCTGTTCGAAGATCTCCCTCATCTGGCCGGCGCTGCGCAGGGTGTGCGCATCGGCGTCACCGGTCAGGCGCTTCCAGTGGACGTTGACGGCTCCCGGGATGTGGCCGTTGCGCTGCCAGACCTTCGACGTCCCGTCGTACTGCTCCCGCGGCCGGGCGTCCACGAACCGGACACCGCCGTCCTTCAGCGCCGCCTCGACGTCGGCCAGCGTGGCGGCGCAAGCCGGGTTCTCGAAGACGGCGAACTCGGCCGGCTTGCGCGGCGCCGCCGGGAAGGCCTGCGTGAGCAGGTCCGCCCCCGCGGCCGCCTTCAGGCCGCCGTCGAGGATCGACGCGTTGAGGTGCCCCAGCTTCTCCAGCGCATAGACGGCCATCGAGCTGCTCAGGATGTCGTTCCCGTCCGCGTAGACGATCACGCGGTTGCCGGGGCCGACGTTGGCCTGGGCGAAGATCTCGGCCATGCGCTCGTGGCTGCGGAACTGCGCCGGGATGTTGTTCAGCGGCCCGCGCAGGGCGTGGGCGTCCAGGTGCGTGGCGTTGCGCACGTGGCCCTCGAAGTACTGCGCGTAACCGGGACGGACGTCCAGCAGGCGGAGATTGCGGCCGTCGATGGCGTCGCGGAGCCACTCGGCATCCACGAGCCAGCCCGGGTTGGGTACCGACGGCGCGCCGGTGCGCCGGTACTCGATCTTCTCGCCCAGGAGCTGCTCGATCGAGTCGACCCAGAGCCCCATCTCGCGACCTTCGGCCAGCGCCTCCTCGAGGGTCAGGCCGTCGTACTTCGTGCGCAGCGCCGTCCAGACCGTGCTGGCGCGCCCGCCGACCGTGCAGTGCATGAGCACCCGGCCGTCGTGGCGCTCCATGGCCTCGCGGATGACCGCCAGCGACTCCGGCGTGTACGAACCGTAGGGCCCCAGGCCGACCTGGACGTACTCGAGGCCCAGCGCCCGCGCCTTCGCGCGCTCCTCGAACGGCACGGCCTTGCGGTCGGCCATTTCGCGCGCGGAGCGCAGGCAGATGACGGCCTTGACGCCGCGCCCGGCCAGGGCCTCGAGCGTGGCCTCGGTCGGCTGTCCGGAGATGTAGGTGTCGCCGACCTGCCACAGGGAGCCGCCCAGGACCTCGAGGTCGAGGATCTCGGCCGGCGCCGGACCTGCTGCCGTGGATTCCGTGGCGGCCACGGTCGGGCACGTGGCAAGACAGATGGCCGTGACGGCCAGCGCCGCCAGTCCGGGTGCGGACGCGGAACGCAAACGCATATCGGTTACCTCGAGTGGAGAGGGGTCGTCGCTGAGGCACAAGAGATCTTGTACGCCACGGCCCGGAGCGGGTTCCGGTCGGGAGGCACGAGACCGGCTCCGCCTCGGCGAGGCACACGAATTGCCGCATGACGGCAAGCGCTCGCCCGCCACCTTGTCCGGCAAGGACTTGGCCCATGAAGAAGCATCTCCTGTGCGCCGTTCTCGGCCTGCTTGTGGCCGGAATCCTTCCGCTTTGTGCCCTGGCCGACGAGCCCGGCGGCCTGTCCTTCAAGCAACGCGGCGGCTGGACCGAAGGCCATTGCGGCGCCATGGTGGTCGACCAGCGGACGGTCTACCTCGCCAACGGCGCCTGGCTGGAGGACATCGACGTGACCGATCCGGCGTTGCCCCGGGTGCGCAGCCGCGTCGAACTGTCGGCCGGCATCGTCGACCTTGCGCGCACCCAGGGGCGGGTCTGCGCCCTGACCGCCGATCGCGCGCTGCACGTGGTGCGCGATGACGCCGGCAGGGGCCTGCAGGTGGCAGGTCGCCTCGACTTCGAACACGAGCGGAGCGCATCGCCAAGGGGGATGACCGTGGTCGGCCCGTACGTCTACGTCAATGACGTCCGGAGCCTCCATATCGTCGACATCACCGGGGCGCGACAGCCGCGGGTGGTCAAGTCCCTGGACAGCCCGTTCGCGCCGTACGCCATGCAGGCGGCGGCGGCGACCGGCAGCACGCTGTATCTCGGGAACAGCAGCACCACCTGGATCTTCGATGTGTCCGATCCCCTGCGACCGATCCCGGTGCGCGACATCGGCGTGCCGGGCGATTTCCTCACGATCAATGACGGTCTGCTCCGCGCGGCAACCGATGTTTCCTTTCTTCTAGATATCGCCGATCCCCTGGCCCCGCGGCAGATCGACGTGAGTTGCTGGTGGGGGTCCGGCTTCGCTGTCCACGACACGCTGCTCTATATCACCGACTGGAACGTGGCCGTGTACACCCTCGACGGTCGCAGCCTGTCGTGGGGCGTCACGCCGGCGCGGGACATGGAAGAACTGGAGTCGCAGGGCGAGCATCTCTTCGCCCGGCAGGAAGGGTTGACGATCCTGGGCCTGTCCGATCCCTTCGCGCCGGCGGTTGTCGGCCGCCACCGGACCGGCGTCGGTATCCAGGACCTGCAGTTCGTGGGCGATCGCGCCTATCTCGCCGGCGGTGTCGGGCGGCTGACGGTGATGGACGTCGCCGACCCCGATCGGCCGGTGCTGCTGGGCGCCTGGATCGGCCCAGATGAGCCGATGGACCCGAGGCGGAAGGTCGTGAGCATCAACAGCGGGCGGGCGCTGGTCGGGGGCATCGGACCCGAGGCCTGGGTCCTGGACGTGACCGATCCGGCTGACATCCGGGCGCTCACGCCGCGAATGCGGGTCTTCGAGTACTCCGCGGAATACTACTGGGCCTTTCCGGCCGGAACCGGCTGGTTCGTCAGCGGGTCGCCGACACCGAATCGGTTGTCCGTCGCCGCGGACGGCAGCACGACGCTGACGCCGGTGGACCTGCCGGAGTATCCCTGCGAGGTCCGCCCCGGCGTCTACGTCGGCAACCGCCGCAGCGGCGACCGCTCGCCCGGTGTCTGGCTGGCCGAAGACGGCGGCGACCCGCAGCGCGTCGCCGACCTTGTCGCAGGCGTCGAAGCGCAGACCATGATCTGTCGCTTTGCCGCCTCAGGCGACATCGCCTACGGACTCGACCTCCGGCTCTACAGCCTCCAGCCCGACACTTTCGAAGTACGCATCGTGGTCAATGCGTTCGATCTTTCCGAACCGGAGCAGCCGCACGCTCTGGGCACGAGTGTCCTGCCGCTCGAGGCCGCACCCGCCCTCCTGGAATGGGGCTCCCGAGTGACCGCCGACGGCAACCTGCTCTACGTGTGGAGTCCGTACCATGGCGAGGTCGCGGTCCTGGACGCGCGCAACCCCAGCAACGTCGTCAGGTGCGGCGGGCTGTGGATCGGGAACGGCATCGTCGACGTCGCGATCGCCCGCGATCGGCTGGTGGTCACCACCGCGACCGGCGGGTTCCGGACCTACAATCGTCCGGTCCTTGCGGGGCTGCCGTCTGCCGCGGCGCCGGTGCCAATGGCCGACATCGCGCTGCACGCCGCGCCCAACCCCTTCAATCCGACGACCCGCGTGACCTTCCACCTGGCGTTGGCGGGTCAGACCGAGGTCAGTGTGTTCGATTTGCTTGGCCGCCGCGTGCGGCGGCTCCATGCGGGCGTCCTTGCCGCCGGCGAGCACGCGTTTGTCTGGGGCGGCATCGATGAGGCGGGTCGGGCGGTCGCCGCGGGCCCGTACCTGGTGCGCGCGAGCGTCGGCGACCGGGTGTCGACCGCCAAGATCATGCTGGCGAAGTAAGCTGACGGGCGGCAGGCCGCGCCCCGGCCGGCCAGCCTCCCGGCGGTCACCCCTCCGGCAGCGGCACCTTGACCACGATCTTGTGGATCAGGTCCTCGCCCACCAGCGACAGGTGCAGGTCGGCCGGCAGGAAGACCGCGAACTGCCCCGGGCGCAGGTGCAGCCACAGCTGCGGCGCCCCGGCAAAGAACTGTACGTCGGCCGCGGGATCCCAGGCGGTGTCCGGCAGCGCTGTCAGGTCCAGAGGCGCCCAGCCGATCGACTCGCGCCCGCCCAGCAGCACCTGGATGTCGGCGTGGCGGCGGTGCGCCTCGAGGCGGCCCTCGCCTGCGTGGCGCGCGCGCTGGCGGCTGACCGTGGCGTGGACGCCGCGCAGCCCGGCCTCGTAGCGGCCGTCCTCCAGGGTCTCGAGGCCAGGCTGGCGCAGGAACGCCAGCGCGTCATCGAACGGCCCCGGCAGCGCCGCCAGGATCTCCAGGCGCGACAGGTCATCCAGGATCATACGGCATCCCCCGCGCGGTTCGGGGCGGCGCCACTCACGCGCCCTTCTCCGCCAGCAGTTCGTCCATGAGCGCCCGCGCACGGCGCAGGTGCGGGATCACGATCGAGCCGCCGACGATCAGGCCCACGTCGAAGATCTCGAGGATCTCGGCCTCGGTGACGCCCTCCTCCACGCAGCGGATGGTGTGGTAGGCGATGCAGTCGTCGCAGCGCAGCACCAGCGAGGCGGCCAGGCCGGCCATCTCCTTGGTGCGGGCCGGCAGGGCGCCGTCCTTGTAGGTGGCCGTGTCCAGGTTGAAGAACCGCTTGGTGGTCATCGTCGCGGTCTCGAGGACGCGCGCGTTCAGGCGCTCGCGTTCCTCGCGAAAGGCTTGCAGGCGGCCGCTCATCGTCGGATCCTTTCGGGCTCGTGGCGCGGCCGGCAGCCGGCCGGCCAGTCGGGCACGATACCACGGCAGCGCGGCCGGCCGCAACCGGGCCGGCGGACCGCCGATGCCGTGCCGTGACCGTCAGCCCGTGGTCCAGTTGCCGCGTTGGCCATTCTCTCCATCGACCAGTCACCCCGCAGAGGAAGGAAGACCATGCCCCGCACCGACCCCACCGTCTGGACCCCCGCGGAAACGCGCCTGCTGGCCCGCCTGCGCACGCCGCAGCACATCCAGCTGTTCCTCAACGAGCTGCGCTACGACGCCGACTACCGGGCGCGTTCGCCGCGACGCGTGATGCGCGAGCGCAAGGCCGCCTGCTTCGACGGAGCGATGTTCGCTGCGGCCGCCCTGCGCGAGCTGGGCCACCGGCCGCGGCTGGTCGACCTGCGCGCCTGGAACGACGACGACCACGTGCTGGCCGTGTTCACGGTGGACGGCCGCTGGGGCGCCGTCGCCAAGTCCAACACGACCGTGCTGCGCTTCCGCGAGCCGGTGTACCGGACGCTCCGCGAGCTGGTCATGTCGTACTTCGAGGTCTACTTCAACACCGTCGGCCAGAAAACGCTGCGCAGCTACTCGCGCCCGCTGGACCTGGCCGCGCTGGACCGCCGCGGCTGGCAGGGGGACGAGGAGGACCTGGACTGGATCGCCGACCGGCTCGACGCGCTGGAGCACCTGCCGGTCGTGACGCCGGAGCAGGTGCGCCGGCTGGCGCCGGTGGATCCGGACCTGATGCGGGCCGGGTTCCTGGGCGCGGTCAAGGCGGGCCTGTTCCAGGCAAAGAAGCGGCGGCCGCTGGCCTGACTGGCGCCGGGGGCCGGCGACGGCGACCTTTGCGCCGCGCCAGGCCGGCCTGCGTGCTACGATGCGCGGCGCGGCGGCCCGGTCCGGCCCACTCGGTCCCTGTGCCGTCCTGACTTTCCACCTCGCGCTCCGCCGGAGGAACGCCATGCCATCGGTCCGTCACGGCCGCCTTCCGGCGGCGTTCGCCCTCTGCCTGCTGCTCCTGGCGGCCACCTCCGCGCCGGCCACAGAGGGCCCGGCGCTCGCGGTCGAACGCTGGCTGGTCCTGGGCCCGTTCGCGGCGCCGCTGCCGGCCCTGGCCGAAGACGATACGCTGGCGCCGATCGGCGCCGCCGACCTGCTGGCCCAGCCGCCGCTGGATCCCGAACGCCTGTGGCCAAGGGCCGGGCGGACGGTGGCCCTTCCGGACGGGACCGCCGCCACCTGGCGCGAGGCGCCGGCAGCGGCCGGCCGGTTGGAACTGCCGTGCACCCCGGCGGTGTATAACTGGGCTGTGCTGGCGGCCTACGTGACAACCGAAAGTTTCACCGGCGCGCGGCTCTCGCTGGAGATAACCCAACCGTTCACCGCCTGGCTGGACGGCGAGAAGGTCGCCGGGCGGGCCACGGCCGACTCGGCGGGCACGGCGGTGACGGCCGAGGTCAAGCTCACCACCGGCAAGCACGCCCTGGTCATCGTCACCCTGGCCGAGCCGGCGGCGCCCGCCTGGACGGCAAAGGCGCAGCTGACGCCGCTCCGCGAGAACGCGACCCTGGGCGCGGACTGCTCTCCGCGTCACCCGGTGCGCGTCACGGACTACCTTGACAACCCGGCCATCTCCGGCATCGCGCTGTCGGCGAGCGGCGACCTGGTGGCCGTCACGCTGCGCCGGCCCGAAGTGCCGGCGCCCGACAGCGAGACCTGGGTCGAGATCCGGCGCGCGGGCGACGGCGCGCCGGTGCGCACGATCCGCGGCGACCACGCGGGCAGCTTCACCTGGGGCACGACGGGCCACGTCTTCAGCTACGTGACCTCGCGCGAGGATCGCTCCACGCTGTGGGTGGACGACCTGGACGGCGGCCCGGCGCGCGCGTTGCTGCACGAGATCGAGAACCTGGGCGACCACCGCTGGCTGCCGGGTGGCAAGACGATCGTCTTCACGCTGGGCGGCCAGGAGGCCAAAGATCCCGCCGGCGTCAAGCGCCTGCGCGGACTGACCGACCGCTGGCCGGGCACGCGCAGCGTCGGCTCGCTCCACCTGGTGTCCGTGGCCGACGGCACCACGCGCCGACTGACGGCCGGCCGCTGGACCTGCGGCGTGCAGGATGCGGCAGCCGACGGCCGCCGGCTGCTGTTCACGCGCACGCTCCGCGACGATGCCCGCTTCCCCTTCAACGAGGACGAGCTGTACGAGCTGGACATCGTCACGCTGGCCGCCTCGAAGCTGCTCGCGGTGCCGCGCGGCGTCACCGCCCGCTACGGCCCGCGCGAAGGCACGCTGCTCCTGAAGGCAGGCCCGTCGGCGTTCGGCGGCGTGGGCCGCAACCTGCCGGACGACCGCGTCCCCAACGACTACGACGACCAGCTGTTCTCGCTGGACCGCGCCACCGGTGCGGTGACTCCGCTCACGCGCGACTTCGATCCGTCGATCGAGGCGTTCGCCTGGTCGGCCCGCGCCGGTCGGCTCGTCGCCACGGCCACCGACACGACCGCCGTGGGCCTCTATGCCTGGGATCCGGCGCGGCCCGCCTGGACGCCGCTGCCGGTGCAGGTGGAAGCCGTCGGAGGCCTGACGCTGTCGGCGGACGGCTCGCGCCTGGCCTGGCACGGCGAGGACGCGATGCGTCCCGAGCGGGTCTTCACGCTGGACCTGACGCGCAAGGGTGCCAAGCCCGTCGAGGTCGCGGCGCCGGCCGCCGTGGCGCTGGCCGACGTCGAGTTCGGCCGCCACCAGACGTGGGATTTCGTGACCGGCGACGGCACGCGCATCCTGGGCGACGTCTACTACCCGCCCGGCTTCTCGGACGAGCACAGCCGCTCCTGGCCCTGCATCGTCTTCTACTACGGCGGCACGTCCCCCGTGTCGCGCGAGTTCGGCGGGCGCTACCCGAAGAACCTCTGGGCCGCCAACGGCTACATCGTCTACGTGCTGCAGCCGAGCGGGGCCACCGGCTTCGGCCAGGAGTTCTCCTCGCGGCACGTCAATACCTGGGGCATCGGCTCGACCGACGACATCATCGAGGGCACGCAGCGATTCCTGGACGCGCACCCGTTCGTCGACCGCGAGCGCGTCGGCTGCATCGGCGCCAGTTACGGCGGCTTCATGACGATGCTGCTGCTGACCGAGACCGACCTGTTCGCCGCCGCCGTCTCGCACGCCGGCATCAGCGCACTGTCCAGCTACTGGGGCGAGGGCTGGTGGGGGGTCGACTACAGCTCGGTGGCCACGGCGGAGAGCTATCCCTGGAACCGGCCCGACATCTACGTCGAGCAGAGCCCGCTCTTCCATGCCGACCGCATCACGACGCCGCTGCTGCTGCTGCACGGCGCCGGCGACACCAACGTCCCGGTCGGCGAGAGCGACCAGATGTACGCGGCGCTGCGCGTGCTGGGCAAGGACGTCGAGTACGTGAAGGTGGACGGACAGAACCACTGGATCGTCAACTACCCGCAGCGGGCGCTGTGGATGCAGACGATCATCGCCTGGTTCGACCGCAAGCTGAAGGACGACTCGTCCTGGTGGGACCACCTCTACGGCGGCGAAGGGGAAACCCGATGACCGCGACCGACGCCCCGGTGCGTGCCTCCGCGCCGGGCACGCGCGCGCCCTGGTACCCGTACCTGCTCGCGTTCTGCTCGGGCATGTCGGTGATGGCCGTCGAGCTGAGCGCCTCGCGGCTGGTGGCGCCTGTCTTCGGCAGCTCGACGTACGTGTGGACCAACATCATCGGCGTGATCCTCATCGCGCTCTCGATCGGGTACATGGCGGGCGGGCGGCTCGCCGACCGTCGCGACGACCTGACGCCGCTGCTGCGCCTGCTGGCGGGCGCCTGCCTATGGCTGCTGGCGCTGCCGTTCGTCGGCGTACCGGTGCTGCGGGCGGTGGCCGGGCTGCTGGGCGGCGTGGGCTCGTCGTTCGCCTACGTGTTCCTCGGCTCGCTTCTGGGCATCCTGGTGCTGTTCGCGCCGCCCATCGTCGTCATGGGCATGACCAGCCCGTGCCTGATCCGGGAACTGGCGCGGCAGGGGCGGGTCGGCGCCTCGGCCGGACGGGTGTTCGCGCTCTCGACCGTGGGCAGCGTGCTGGGGACCTTCCTGCCGGTGCTGGTCTTCATCCCCGTGCTGGGCACCGCGCGCACGATCGTCGTCTTCGCCGGGCTGCTGCTGGCCGTGGTCGTGCTGGGCCTGGGCCTGCGGCTGCGGGGGGCCGGTGCGGCCGCCGGGGTCATGGCCGCCGCGGCGCTGCTGCCGCTGCCCGCGCTGCGGCAGACCCCGGGCCTGGTCCACGCCGCCGAGTCGGCCTACCAGTACATCGAGGTCTTCGACCGCGGGCCGCTGCGGTTCCTGGCCTTCAACGACGCCCTCGGCTTCCAGACCGTGGCCAACCGCAGCAGCCCGTTCACCGGCTTCTACTACGACTACTACGCGCTGCTGCCGCTGCTCCTGGAGCAGCCGGCCAAGAGGGCGCTGGTCATCGGCCTGGGCGGCGGCATCATCGCCAACCAGTACCGCTACTTCCACCCCGGGCTGGCCGTGGACGGGGTGGAGATCGACCCGGCCGTGATCGAGGTCGCGCGGCGGCACTTCGAGCTGGACCCCGCCACGCGCGTCTTTGCGGAGGATGGGCGCATCTTCGCCTCGCGTCCCGGCCCGGCCTACGACGTGGTGGTGATCGATGCCTACACGAACCAGATCTACGTGCCGTTCCACCTGGCCACGCGCGAGTTCTTCGCCGCGGTCAAGGGGCGCCTGGCCCCCGGCGGGCTGGTGGCGATGAACGTCTCGGCCGCGCGCGAGGAGGCGCCGTTGCTGCAGGGCATCTGCGCCTCGCTGCAGGCCGTCTTCCCGCAGGTGTACCGGATGCGGGTGCCGGGCTCCAACGACTTCATCGTGCTGGCTTCGGCGCGGGACCTCTCGCTGAAGGCTCCGGCCGACGGATACGGACCGGGCCTGGCGCCGCTGGCCGACCGGTTCGCGCGTGGCCTGGTGCCCGCCCCCGTCACCGGCGCCGCGGTCCTGACCGACGACCATGCCCCGGTCGAGCGTATGGTGGACTGGGAATTGCTGGCGCGGAAGGTGGGTGCGCCCACCGGTGGGCGCCGACCCTGACCACGCCGCCGGAATCCGGGCAACCTGCCGCTTGCCCTAGCGCCCGCATCTGTTAGCATCAACGGTTAACCGACGCCGGCCCATCCCCCGGAGTGAGAAGCCATGCCGCTGTTCAACAAGTCCACGCAGCTGCTTTCGCTGCAGATCGACGGGTTCCTGGACGCCGTGGCCGAGGGCGGGCTCGTCTTCCGCGAGGGCGTGCAGGCGTACCTGGCGGGCGACTTGGACCGCTTCGAGGTGCGCTGCAAGGCGATCAACGACCTCGAGCACAAGGCCGACGACCTGAGCAAGGCTGTGGAGACCCACCTGTACCGGCATTCGCTCATTCCCGAGCACCGGGGCGACGTCCTGGGCCTGCTGGAGACGACCGACACGATCATCGACACGGCGAAGACCAGTCTCTTCCAGTTCTCCGTCGAGAAGCCGGCGATCCCCGGCGATTACCGCGAGGGCTTTTCCCGCCTGGCGGACGCCAGCAGCGAGGCGATGCAGTCGCTGGTCCTGGCCGCGCGCACCTTCTTCCGCGACCCCGAGGCGATCAAGGATCACCTGTTCAAGGTGGGCCACTACGAGCACGAGGCCGACGCCATCAGCGACGCCCTCAAGCGCAGCATCTTCGCCGGCGAACTGGAACTCGCCCACAAGATCCACCTGCGCTACTTCGCCCTGAACATCGAGAAGGTCTCCGACAAGGCGAAGGAGGTCGCCGATCGCCTGGCGATCTACGCCATCAAGCGGAGCCTTTGAGATGGAGCTGGTCCTCTTCCTGTCGAGCGGCCTGTTCATGGGGTGGTCGCTCGGCGCGAACGACGCCGCGAACGTCTTCGGGACGGCCGTCGGCACCCGGATGGTGAAGTTCCGGACCGCGGCGTTGGTCTGTTCGGTCTTCATCATCCTCGGAGCCGTGGTCAGCGGCGCCGGCGCCGCACACACGTTGGGGCGCCTGGGCGCCGTCAACGCGCTGCCGGGCGCCTTCACGGTCGCGATGGCGGCGGGCTTGACCACGTTCTGGATGACACGCCTGCGGATTCCTGTCTCCACATCCCAGGCCGTGGTCGGCGCCATCATCGGCTGGAACCTCTATGCCGACACGGTGACGGACACCCGGTCGCTGGGCAGCATCGTCACCACGTGGGTAGCCTGCCCGCTGCTGGCGGCCGGCGTGGCGGCCGCCGTCTACGTCCTGCTCAAGCGCGCGATCCTGCGACGCAAACCGCACCTGCTGGAGATGGATGCGTTCACCCGGCTGAGCCTGTTGGCCGCCGGCGCCTTCGGCTCCTACAGCCTGGGCGCGAACAACATCGCGAACGTCGTCGGCGTCTTCGTGCCCGACAATCCCTTCCGCGAGCTACACGTGCTGGGTCTGGCCATCACCGGCGCCCAGCAGTTGTTCGCCCTCGGCGGCCTGGCGATCGCCGTCGGCGTCTTCACCTATTCGGAGCGGGTGATGAAGACGGTTGGCAGTGGCCTGCTGCATCTGTCCCCGCTGGCTGCGCTGGTCGTCGTGTTGGCGCACTCGATCACGCTGTTCCTGTTCGCCTCCGAAGGGCTTGAGCACTTCCTGGCCAGCCGCGGGCTTCCGACCTTCCCCTTGGTGCCGGTCAGCAGCAGCCAGGCCGTGGTCGGCGCCATCATCGGCATCGGGCTTCTCAAGGGCGGCAAGGGCATCCGCTACGGAGCGCTGGGCGAGATCTCGCTCGGCTGGGTGACTACGCCCCTGGTGGCCGGGGTGACGGCCTTCGTGCTGCTGTTCGTGGTCGAGAACGTGTTCGACCGACACGTGTACCGCGACGTCTCCTATCGCGTCGATGCCGCCGTGATCGAGAAGCTCGCCGGCGAGGGGATCACCGACCCCGGCCTGCACCAGCTGCGCGACCGCACGCGGGTCAACAGCGAGAGGCTGCAGCGCGATCTCAAGCGCGGCACGAAGCTGGGAACTCGCGAGATCCTCGCGGTCATCGACCGCTCGCAGCTTGGACTCTGGCACGTGGACCCCGCGGTGGTGGCGCGCGGGCTGGATCGCGACTGGTTCACCCCGGGACAGATCGCCGCCGTGCGAGAGATCTCAGGAAGGAGCTACGAGCGACGTTGGCGCCTGCGTGACGACCTTGCCGTGGTCACGTCCGAATGGCGCCCCCTGCCGGCGACAAAGCTGAACCGCATCCGTAACAACGAGCTCGAGCTGAAGCTGGAGTTCCTCGAGCAGACGTTCCTGGTGCGTCCACTCGACGAGGAGGCCGGCGAGGACGGGCTGAGCGACGGGGCCGAGGCCACGCAGCGGGCGCCGGCGGCGGCTCACGGTTCGAACAGCACGTCGTCCAGATAGAACGTCAGCGGCCGTCCCCTCCCGGCCAGCGACCACACGAAGGGCGTCTTGATCCGCGTCAGATCCTGGCCCTCGAGGTCTATGCTGTACTGCTTCCACTCGCGCTTGAGCTTCACGCCCTTGCGCTCGACGCGCACCGAGTCGCCATGTCTGCGGTCGCGGCCCAGCAGTCCGACGCCGAAGTCCAGCTTCTCGCCACCCTCGGCACCACGCGCCCAGAAGGTCAGGCGGCGCGCGCCGGTCAGGTCGTAGCCGCCCGGCAGGTCGCCCCAGTCGTTCGCGGGGTGCTGCCAGGCCACGCCCACCCACATCCCGGGCGCGTCATAGCGCACCTCGAGGCAGGTCGGACCGCTGCGGGGCTGGACGGTGGATGCCGGATCGAGCGCCAGCGCGTCCGTCCCGCCCATCCACCCGGACGCGACCCACGGCTGCGGCGCGCCGTCCGCATAGACGGCCAGGGGCAACTTGATCCGCGTGCCGCCCGGCGGGCCCTCGACCTTCAGCGGGACGCTCGCCGTCGCCGCGCCGCCCGTCCCGTCGCGGACCGTCAGGTACAGCCGATAGAGGCCGCCGCCGGGCATGACCAGCGTCGCGCCGCGCTGCGAGGCGTCGCGCACGATCCCCTCGAGCTCCAGCGGCGCGGGCGGCACGTCGCCGCCGGTCAGGTACTCCGACACCTCGGTCAGGACGCTCCAGCGCGCATCGACCGCGGCGCCCTCTGGATCGACCACCTCGAGCTCGACGTGGACCGTGTCGCCCGGCTGGACGATGTCCGGCCCGGCGGTCCGGAACGACCGGATCTCCGGACACAGGTCGCGCGGCGGGTGGCCGCTCCACACCTCGGTCATCGCGTCGACGGCACCGAGCTTCTCGCCGGTCGGCAGGAACATGCAGTACCAGGTCGCGGTGGCCTCCAGCTTGGCGCCCCAGGTGAAGGCGAAACCGCCCAGGCACAGCCCCTGCGCCTGGAGGCAGCCGGCCGTGTACGCGTCGCGGTAGATCGCCGCCTTCGCGGTGCTGGTCAGCTCGGGCGGGGCACCGTAGGGGGTCAGGCCGATCTCCCAGACGCCGGGCGGGCCGAACTCGGTGATGATGATGGGCTTCGTGCCCCCGAGTTCACGATAGCGCGCCGGCACCGACGGCAGCCCGCCGTAGGAGTTGATGCCCATGATGTCGATCGAAGGGCAGAGCGCGTGGACGGCGCGCACGCGGCCGCCGCCGATCTCGGCCGTGACGGTCATCACCGGGTGGTGTGGATCCAGCTCCTTGATCATGGCGGCGATGTCCTGCACGTGCGCCCAGATGGCCGGGTCATCGCCTGCGGCGAAGCCCTCCATCTCGTTGCCGACCGCCCACAGCAGCACGGCAGGATGGTCCAGGTATGCCAGCACATCGCTGCGCACGCGCTCACGCTGCTGCGCCAGGCTGGCGGCGTCGTGGTAGTCGAAGCCGTGGCGCTCATGGCCAAGCCAGTGGCCGACCACCACCGCCAGTCCCAGACGCTGTGCCTCGTCGAGCTGCCGCCCGAGGTCGGGCCCCACGCCCCAGGTGCGGAAGGTGTTCGCGCCGGACGCGGCCAGGAGATCCTTCGGGCCGTCACCGCCGGCACCCTGGATGAACCAAGGCGCGCCACCCCGCTGGAGCTCCCACCGTCCCGGAGCCGCCTCGACCAGCGCCACCGGGACGGCATCCGCACAGACAGGGCCGGCCACCAGGACGAGCGTGGAGCAAACCGCGAGCAGGGCCGTGACAACCGGCCTCGGCAGGATCGGACGGGCTGTCGTTCCGGCCATGGCAACCCCCCGGGTGAGGATGTCGTGTGGCAATCGGCGGCTCAGCCGCCGAGCGGCGTCAGCGGCCAGATCACGGGGATCAGCCACGACGCCAGCAGCCAGAGCAAGAAGTTCAGCGGCCCGCCGATGCGCAGGAAGTCGCGGAAACGGTACTTGCCCACGCCGTAGATCATCGCGTTGGTCTGGTAGCCGACCGGCGTGGCGAAGCTGGCCGAGGCGGCGAACGTGACGGCCATCAGCAGCGGGCGCGGGTCCACGTTCATGATCCCGGCGGCACCGATGGCGATCGGCGCCATGAGCACCGCGGTCGCGTTGTTGGACATGACTTCGGTCAGGATCGTCGTCACCAGGTAAAGCGCCGAAACCACGGCCACCGGTCCCAGCGTCGCTGCGGTCCGGATCAGCATCTCCGACAAAAGGTGCGCGGCCCCGCTGCTCTCGAGGGCCACACCCAGGCTGAGGGCGCCGGCCAGCAGGAAGATCACCTTCCAGTCGATGGCGTGGTAGGCCTCCTCGACGTGGAGGCAGCCCGTCAGGATCAGGAGCGCGGCGCCGGCCACGGCGCTCACCAGGATCGGAAGGACGCCCAGGGCGGCCGTCAGCACCACGGCAGCCACGATCGCAGTCGCCAGCAGCGCCTTCCGGCGGACGAACTCCGGCTGGGCCACCTCGCTGATCATCACGAAGGCCTCATGATTGCGCAGGATGTTCAGATGCTCGCGGTCGACCTCGATCAGCAGAACATCGCCACCAAGCAGCACCGTGCTGCCGAGCTTCTCGTGGAGCTCGGCGCCTCTGTGGCGCAGGGCCACGACGTTGGCGCCGAACGTGCTGCGGAAATTGGCCGATTTCAGCGTCTCGCCCACCAGCTCCGAGCCGGGCGCCACGACGGCTTCGACCAGCACGCTGGCATCCGGCTCCGCCGCCGACGTCCCCGACCGCCGCGGCTTGAGCCGTATGCCCTGGCGTTCGGCCAGCGACTTGATGCGGTCGACGTCGCAGATCACGCGCAGGAGGTCGCCGGCCTGCAGGAGGGTCCGCCCGTGCGGAAGGACCAGACGCTGGCCGTCGCGGTTGATCTCGAGGACCTCCACCGCCAGTTCACGCACCAGGGGACTTTCCGCCAGGGGCATGCCGAGCGAGCGGGCGTCGTCGAGCACCTCGATCTCGGTCATGTAGCGTCCCATGCCGTACTCGCGGGTCGGATCCTGGACCTGGCGCCGACTCGGGATCCAGCGGGCGACGACCAGCATGTAGAGCGTGCCGACGCCGAAAACGACCACGCCGTAGCGGGTGAGTTCGAACATGCCGAACGGCGCGAAACCTGCGCGCTCGGTGATCGAGCTCACCAGCAGGTTGGTCGAGGTGCCGATCAGCGTGCAGACACCGCCGAAGATCGCGGCGAACGACAACGGCATCAGGAGCTTCGAGGGGCTGATCCGGATGGCGGAGGCGACCGACAGCATGATCGGCATGAAGATGGCCACGACCGGCGTGTTGTTCATGAACGCCGAGAGCAGCCCGACACTGACCATCATCACGAACAGCCCGGCCCACAGGTTGCGCGCAAACACCCAGGCCGAGGCCCGACCGAGCACGGCGACCGCGCCCGTGCGCGAGAGCGAGGCCGAGATCACGAACATGGCCGCGACGGTCACCGTGGCCGGGTTGGCGAAGCCGGCAATGCCCTGCTCGGGCGTAATGATCCCGGTCAGCATCAGGGCGGTCATCAACAGGACGGCGACCAGGTCGACGCGCAGCCGTTCGGTGACGAACAGCGCCACCGCGGCGGCCACCAGGGCCAGAACGATCGCCATGTCCAGGGTCATCGTGCTTGCTCCCGGGCACGTTCGGGCCGGTTCCCCGGTCCCCGGACCGCGTCCCGGGCGTCGGCGATCCGACCCCGGCATACACGGTCGAGACCGTCCGTCGCCCGCCGAGTGTCCCATGCCGGGCGCCTGCGCGTCAATCCGTCCCGACCGGCCGTCGCGGCGGCCCGGGCGTCTGGCCGCTGGACGCCGGGCGCGTCCGACGCGACCATGGGCGGGTAGGCCGGTCGCTGCAGCGCGGCGCCCGGCGGCGCCGAAGCGACAGGAGGGGCGGACGGTGGGCGACGATATCCTCAGTCTCGAAGCCATCGGCATGACCTGGGACGCCGACCGCGGCGCCGGTCGCACGGTCCTGGACGGCGTGGACCTGCGGCTGGGCCGCGGCGAGGCCGTGGCGCTGGTCGGCCGCAGCGGCAGCGGCAAGTCGACGCTGCTGCACGTGGCGGCGGGCATCGCGGTGCCCACGGCCGGGCGGGTCGTGCTGGTCGGCCACGACCTGGGCACCGCCGGCGAAGAGGCGCGCACGCGACTGCGCCGCGACCACGTCGGGCTGGTCTTCCAGTTCTTCCACCTGTTGCCGCACCTGAGCCTGCGCGAGAACGTGGCGCTGCCCGGCTGGATCGCCGGCGACGACCATGCCCGCACGCATGAACGGGCCGACCGGCTGCTCGGGCGCGTCGGCCTGCTGGATCGCGCGGGCGATGCCGTCGGCCGCCTCTCGGGCGGCGAGCAGCAGCGGGTGGCCCTCTGCCGGGCCCTGCTGCGCGGGCCGGCCCTCGTGCTGGCCGACGAACCGACTGGCAGCCTCGACGACCGCACGGGCCGCGAGGTCATGGACCTCCTGCTGGACCTGACGCGGCAGGAGGGCGGCGCCCTGCTCTACGTCACGCACTCGCGCGAGCTGGCCGCGCGCGCCGACCGCAGCTGGCTGCTGGTCGACGGCCGGTTGCGGGCGGAGGCCGCCGCGTGACCCGCTACCTGTGGCGCGTGATCGCCCGCCAGCTGCACCGGTCGCGGACGTTGCTGGGGTTGACTGTCCTGGGCGTTGCCCTCGGCGTGGCCTCGGTGGTTGCCATCCAGACACTCAACCAGGGTTCGCTGCTGGCGTTCGACGGCAGCGTGCGCGCCATCAGCGGCCAGGCTGACCTGACGGTGACCGGGGCGTTGCCGACGCTGCCCGAGTCCCTGCTGCCGATCGTGCTCGGCGACCCGGACGTGGACGGGGCCTGGCCGCTGGTGCGCGCCGACGTCGCCGTTGCCGGCCGCCCGGACCTGAACCTGGACGTCGTCGGCTTCGATGTCTTCGCGCCGGTTCGCTATCCGCTGCTGGACGCCGCGGCGACGCAGCAGGATCCCCTGGCCAGCCTGACGGCGGCCCTCTCGCAGCCCGGCTGGGTCGCCGTCACGCCGGAGCTGGCCGCAGCCGAGGGCTGGGCCGTGGGCGACACCGTGACCGTCAGCAGCGGCAGCCGCGCGAAGGACCTCGTCATCGGCGCCCTGGTGGATTTCCGTCGCTTCGAGCCGCTGGCGCCGCGCCGCCTGGCCGTGATGGACATCGCGCAGGCCCAGGAGTCGTTCGGGCGCCGGGGTCGCGTCTCCCAGATCGACGTCGTCCTGCGCGAGGGCACCGACCCTGCCGCCGCGGCGGCGCGCCTGCAGGCAGCCCTGGGTCCCGGCGCCCGGGTGCAGACACCTGAGCAGCGGCGGCAGGACGCCTCGGGCCTGCTGGCCGCGTTCCGCCTCAACCTGACGGCACTGAGCCTGATCAGCGTCTTCGTGGGCGTCTTCCTCGTCCTGACCACCGTGCAGGCGTCGCTGGTGCGGCGCCGGCGCGAGTTCGGCCTGCTGAGGTCGCTGGGCGCCACCCGCCGCCAGGTGCTGGGCCTTGTGCTGGGAGAGGCCGCGGCCCTGGGCCTGCTCGGCACGGCGGCCGGCATTCCGCTCGGCTGGCTGGTGGCGCGGCAGAACCTGCAGACGGTCAGCGCGACGCTGACCAGCATCTACGTGACCGAGGGCATCGACCGGCTCGTGCTGCCGCCGACGGTGGTCGTCCTGGGCGTGGTGATCGGGCTGGTCGGCGCTCTGGGCGGCGCCCTGCTCCCGGCCTGGGACCTGGCCCGGCGCGACCCGTCGCGCCTGCTCTCGCCGCTGGCGGTGCACGACGCCGCCGGGCGGGGCGCCGGCCGTCTGGCGCTGGGCGCGGCCGCGCTGGCTGGCGCCGGCACGCTGTGGTTCGCGGCCTGGGGACACGGGCTCCGGTTCGGCGGCTTCCTGTACGGCTTCGTGCTGATGCTAGCGCTGCCGTTGCTGGTGCCGGCCGTCGTGCGCGCGGCGTGCGGCCTGGCCCGGCCCGGCGGCTTCGGGCCGGCGCTCGGCCTGCGCAACCTGCGGGCGCGTCTGCAGACATCGAGCTTCGCCGTGGCCGCCCTGGCGGTGACCGTAAGCATGATGTTCGGCATCACGATCCTGGTCGGCTCGTTCCGCCAGACGCTGGTCACCTGGCTGGACGTAACGATCCGGGCGGACGTGTACATCAGCAGCGAGTCCTGGCAGCGCACCGGCAACGACGCCTTCCTGGAGCCGGACGTGCTGGGCACGCTGGCCGGCTGGCCGGGCGTGGTCTCGCTCGAGGAGCAGCGCCGCCTGCGCGTGGCCACCGTCGATGGGCGCCCGGTGTGGCTGAACGGGCTGCGCCTGACCGACCGCCCGCTGCCCGGCGTGCCGCAGGCCGACCTGGCCGGACGGCTGCCACTTCTGGCCGGGTCGCCGGAGGCCGCCGTGGCAGGTCTGCGGCGGGGCGGCGTGCTGATCGGCGAGCCGCTCGCGCGCAAGGCGGGACTGGGCGTCGGCGATACGCTGCGCCTGGCCGGCCCGCGCGGCCCGGTGGCCCTGCGGATCGATGGCGTCAGCTACGACTACACCAGCGAGGGCGGCACCGCCTTCGTGGCCATGGACGTGCTGACCACCCGCTTCGACGCCGCCCCGCCCAACAATGCGGCACTCTTCCTGGCCCCCGGCAGCGATGTCGAGGCCACGGTCGACGCGCTGCGCCGCGCCTTCGCCGACCGGCCGCTGGTCATCCGCAGCAACCGCACGTTGCGCGCCGAGGTGCTGGCGATCTTCGACCAGACGTTCGCCGTCACGCGTACGCTGCAGGTCATGGCGCTGCTGATCGCCGCCCTCGGCGTGTCGGTGACGCTGCTGATCCAGGCGCACGAGCGGGCCGGGGAACTGGCGCTGCTGCGTGCGCTCGGCGCCTCGCGGCGGCAGGTGTTCGGGCTCTTCCTGGGCGAAGGCACCGCGATGGGCGCGCTCGGGCTGTTGCTGGGTCTGGGCGGCGGCCTTGGCCTGGCCGCGCTGCTGATCCTGGTGATCAACCGCACCTGGTTCGGCTGGACGATCCGGCCCGCCTGGCCGGCCGGCGACCTGGCCGTGCAGGCGGCGGTCGTGCTGCTGGTCGCGGCGGCGGCGGCGGTGTACCCGGCCTCGCGCGCGCGCCTGGCGCATCCGGGCCAGTTGACGCGTGACGACCTCTGAGGTGGCGATGGACGGCGGGAGGAACGGCATGAAGACAGGCCGCGCGATCGTCGCGATGGCCCTGGCGCTGGCCGCGGCGGCCGCGGCCGCAACGACGATGCCCGCCGACCGCTGGCTGCGCGCGGGCCCGGGCTACGCCTGGTCGTTCCCGCGCGACCACTACGCGCACCCCGGCTACCGGACCGAATGGTGGTACCTGACCGGCCACCTCGACGTCGCGGGAGCGCCCGCCGACGCCGAGCCCTGCGCCTTCCAGTTCACGATCTTCCGCATCGGCCTGGATCCGGCCTGGGATCCGGCGGCCAGCGACGTCGACACCACCGCTTCGGACTGGCGCGCAGCCAATCTCATCATGGGCCACGCGGCGGTGACCGACCCGGCCGCCGGCCGCCACGTGTTCAGCGAGACGCTCTGGCGCGCGGCCGGCGGCCTGGGCGGCTTCGGTGTGCCGGGCGACGCGCTGCTGGCGTGGTGCCTGGCGCCGCCGGGCACGGCCGGCACCTGGTTCGCGGCCCTGGCCGGCGACACGGTCGCCGTACGGGCCCGCGATGACCGCCGCGGTCTGGCCTTCGACCTGCGCTGCACGACGTCGCAGGCACCGCTCCTGCAGGGCCCGGGCGGCTTCAGCCCCAAGGATGCGACCGGTGAGGTCGGCAGCCTCTACTACAGCCTCCCGCGCCTGGCGGTCACCGGCACGCTGCGGCGCGACGGCCGCGACGTCGCGGTGACCGGCCGCGCCTGGCTCGACCGCGAGGTATTCACCTCCACGCTCGGCGCCGGACAGTCCGGGTGGGACTGGGTCAGCCTGCAGCTGGATGACGGGCGTGACCTGATGCTCTACCGGCTGCGCACGCGCGACGGCCGCGTCGACTTCGCGCTCGGCACGCTGGCAACCCCCGGCGCGCCGCCGCGCGCGTTGCCGGCCGGGACCTGGACCCTCGAGCCGCTGGCGACGTGGACCAGCGAGGCGACGGGCGCCACCTATCCCGTCGACGGGCGCCTGCGCGTGCCGGCCGAGGCGATCGACCTCGAGCTGCGCGCCGTGCTGGCCGACCAGGAAAACGTCTCGTCGCGCACCGGCGTGCACTACTGGGAAGGCGCGGTGCGCGCGGTGGCGTCGCCGGGATCGCCGTCCGCCGGGCGCATCCTCGGCAGGGGCTTCGTGGAGTTGACGGGCTACGGAGAGGGCAGCCGGCCGCCGGTCTGATCCGGCGCCGGGCCAGCCCGCCCCCGCGCGATTCAGCGCCCTGCGGGCGTGAGCACCAGGCGGTGGCGCGCCGCCTGCGGCAACAGCGGCGCGGGCCGGCCGTGCACCCAATCGTCGTGCCCGGCCAGGAAGAACGGCGAGAGCGGGTGGCCGCTCTGCCCGCCCGGCATGTGGAACAGGCCGTCCTGCTCGCGACCGGGCGAGACGACCAGGCGCTCGCTGGCACCGCTGGTCGGGTGCTGCACGCGCGGCAGGTTCGAATCGCCCGGCAACTGGTCCGGCGGCGCCGCCAGCCGCGAGCGCAGCCAGGGCAGCACGGCGGCGAACGGATGCTCGATGGCGGCCGTGTTGCGCGCGCCCCAGGTCCAGGCGGATTCAGGTTCGCCGGTCGCCTCCAGGCGGGCCATCGCGGTGTCGACCGCCGCGGCCGCCAGCGCGTCCCAGTCGCGGTGCGGCGCCGGCACGAGGTGCGCCGGGCGCCGTTCGACCAGTTCCCGCGCGACCGACGGACGCAGCGGCAGGTCGCGCCCGTCGAACGCGGGGTGCGCCCGCCGGACCGGCTCGAGCAGCGGCGCGCAGGCCAGGTCGACCAGCGCCCCGCTGAACGCGCGCACGACGCGGTAACCCACCGATCCGACCGAGGCCCGACCGTCCCAGCCTTCGCGGGCCAGCCGCGCGAACCGCTCGCGTCGCGCGGCGACCGCGGGATCGGCCGCCGGCGCCGCCCGCTCCAGGGAAGCGAGCGCGACGCCGCGCCAGTAGTCCTGGTACAGGGCGCGGTCGTCCAGCTGGAGTGCCAGCAGGTCGGACTCGACCGGCTGCTTCAGCGCGCGCAGCCCATCGCGGATCTGCAGCGCACGCGCGCCAAGCGCGTAGCCGCCGTCGCCCAGCACGTCCAGCTGCGTGCCGCCGGCCACGCGGTTGTTCGCGGTCCACAGGCGACCCTCCGGCGGGTCGGCCAGGCGCGGATGCTGCGCAGGGTCCAGCCAACCGTCCCAGCCACGAGTGCCGTCGGCCCATGAGGCCGGCGTGCGTCCGTCCCAGCCGTACCGCCGCGGCAGGCGCCCGGCAATGGTCCAGGCGATGCGTCCGTCCGCGTCGGCACACACCAGGTTCTGGCCGGGCATGCCGAGCCCCGGCGCCAGGGCCAGCGCCTCGTCCACCGACCGCACGGTGGCCATGCGCAGCAGCTCCAGGTTCACCGCCCCGGCATCGTGCGCCGTCCAGCGCAGGACCAATGGGCGGCCGGACGCGTCGCGCGCCCAGACCGGACCCCAGCGCGACTCGCGCACGACCAGCGTGTCGGGCGCGCGCCCGGCCACCTCGATCACCTCGAGCCGCGTGCGCAGCGTGTCCCAGCCGGCTGGCACGCGGTAGCGCGTCGAGTCGGCGGGATCGGTTTCCAGCGCGACCAGGTCCAGCCAGTCGCCGTACGCGTTGGTGAAGCCCCAGGCGACGCGCCCGTTGCTGCCGGCGATGACGCCCGGCACGCCCGGCAGCGTGACCCCCACCGCCCACGGCGCCGCGGCGCCGTGGCCCTGGCGCAGTTCGGCGCGGTACCAGATGTTCGGCAGCGCGTGGCCCAGATGCATGTCGTTGGCCAGCAGCGCGCCGCCGTGCCGCGTCAACCGGCCGGCCACCGCCCAGCTGTTGCTGCCGGCGCGATCGTGGGCAGGGACCCGGTCGGCGCGCGTCGCGCCCGGGCCGGCCACCCCGTGATCGCCGAGGGACGCCGCAACTTCGGCGGTGGGCAGCACCGACAGCGCCGGGCCTTCGTCCGTGAGCGGCGCGTCCCAATGGCCGGCCATAGGCACGACGAACTCGGCCAGCGGGCGCGGCAGCACCTCGCGCGCCAGGCCGCGGGCAAGATCCACTTCGGCGGTGTAAAGCCCCAGGTCCAGGTACATTGCGGCGACGACGAGCAGCGAATCGAGCGGCCGCCACGGCCGCGGCTGCTGCCGCAGCAGAAGGTACTCGGGCGGACGGACGCGAAGGTCGTCCAGGCCGGCGTTGACCCCGGCCGCGTACGCCTCGAGCAGCGAGCGGGACGGCTCGTCCATGGCCAGGAGCGAAGCCTCGAGGCGTTCGCCGAACCGATGGCGGCGCACGTCGCGGTCGGTCCCCAGGAGCGCCGGCCCCAACAGCGCCGAGAGCTCGCCCGCGGCGGCGCGGCGCAGCAGGTCCATCTGGAAGCAGCGCTCCTGTGCGTGGAGCCAGCCCAGCGCGCGCGCGGCGTCGGCGGGCGACTCGGCCAGGACCCGGGGCGCGCCCAGGGCGTCGCGCTCGATTGTGACGTTCGCTGCCAGGCCCCTCACGCCGCGCGTGCCGTCCAGGCGCGCCAGGCTGCCTCGCAGCGCCAACCCGCCGGCCAGGACGGCGGCCAGCAGCAGTGCCGCGGCGCAGACGCTGACGATGATCACTGAACGCAAGAGCCGACGGCGCATCGGTGATGTCTCCCCGTGCCGACCCGGCGATCCGCCGGAAGTGAGGCGACTGCTGGCGTGACGGGCCGCCGGCAAGAACCGGCGGCAGACGGCCTTCATCATCGGGCAGCCCGCCGGACCTGTCACGCCCCGGTTGCACGCGCGAGCCGGCCCGGGCGGGCCAACCCTGCCGGAAAGCCGCCCCTGCCGCGCCGTGCCGTGCCGGGCGATTCCTGGCGTCGGCCCCGCCACCCCGGGGCCGACGCGCCGCGCCGGCCGCGATCCGCCACCCCGGGCGCGATTCAAGAGCCGATTCGGCCGTGATTTCCGCGTTCGGCCGCCGTCATCGCGCGGTGCCGGTCCCAGGCCGGTGTCGCCACGACGACCGGGAACGACGTCCGCTCCGGGAGCCGAGGGCCTATCGGGACACGAGGGGCGCGCGCTAGAATCGGACACGTCGCCGGTGAGCCGGCCGGTGACCTCGCGGCGGTGGCGTACCCTGGGGCTCAAGCCACCGCCGCGGACCATCCGAACCACCGAGAGAGGATGCCCGACATGAGGAAACTGGCTATCGCCCTGCTGCTGCTGCCGACGCTGGCGCTGTCCGCGCCCGAGTTCGTCGCCGACGGGCCGACGATCACGATCGAGCCCTATGGCATCGAATCGGCGAACTACGTCTGCATTCCCGGCAACCCCTACGACGCGGCCACGCTCGGCTACTACAACCTCTACACCGGCAACGAGTCGTATGCCATTCTGATCCAGCCCTCGGAGTGCCCGACCTGCGACCTGGGCTTCGCCTTCTCGCGCGTGCGCATGCTGCTGCGGCTGAATGCCGGCGCTGCGTTCCAGATCTCCGCCTCGATCGCCGACGTCGTCGACCAGGGCGGCGGCTGCTACGCACCGGGCGCGGTGCAGGCCAGCAGCGGCATCGGTGCCATCTCGGGCATCGCTACCACGGGCGGTTACTTCATCAACCTGACCTGGGCCAGCCCCTGCATCGACCCGGGCCGTCCCTACTTCCTGATCTTCAGCTTCCCGAACCTCGGCACGGGCGTGGCCGGGCCGTACGTCGACGTCAACGGCGTCGTCAACTGCGAGTCCTATCGCGACGCCGGTGCGGGCTGGGTGGATCTGGTCAGCGCCGGGTTCATCGGCGACCCGCAGATCTGGGCAGAGACCGACTGCTGTTCTGCGCCGGTCAGCGACGAGGGCGCCAGCTGGGGCGGGGTGAAGTCGCTGTTCAGGTAGGCCGCAGCGCGTCGCGGCAAGCAGGAAGGGCCCGGGTCGACCCGGGCCCTTCGGCTTGTCCGGCTCGCGCTACTTCACGACGATGCTGACCAGCTTGCCCGGCACGTAGATCACCTTGACCACCTGCTTGCCGTCGGTCCACTGGCGCACCTTCGGGCTGGCCAGGGCCAGCTCCTTGACCGTGGCCTCGTCGGCGTCGGCCGCCACCGCGAGCTGGTCGCGCAGCTTGCCGTTGACCTGCACCACGACGTTGACGGTGTCGCTGACCAGCCAGCGCGGGTCGGCCACGGGCCAGGGCTCGCGGATCAGGGACTGCGTATGGCCCAACCGCGACCACAGTTCCTCGGCCAGGTGCGGCGCGTACGGCGCCAGCAGCAGGACGAACGTCTCGAGCGCCGCGCGCGGCCGCCGTTCCCGCGCGTTCATCTCGTTGGTGAAGATCATCATCTGGCTGATGGCCGTGTTGAAGCGCAGGTCCTCGGTCATCTGCGTGACCTGGTCGATGCAGCGGTGCAGGATGCGCTGCGATTCGTCCTCGACGGATCCATCCACGATCGCCGGGTGCAGCGTGTCGTCCTCCGTGAAGAACAGGCGCCACACGCGGTCCAGGAACCGGTGCACGCCCTCGATGCCGGTGGTCGACCACGGCTTGTCGCGCTCCAGCGGCCCCAGGAACATCAGGAACAGGCGCAGGCTGTCGGCGCCGTGGACGCGGATCACGTCATCGGGGTTGACGACGTTGCCGCGGCTCTTGCTCATCTTCTCGCTGTTCTCGCCCAGGATCATGCCCTGGTTGCGCAGCTTGCGGAACGGCTCGATCGTCGTCACCAGGCCCAGATCGTGGAGCACCTTGTGCCAGAAGCGGGCGTACAGCAGGTGCAGCACCGCGTGCTCGGTACCGCCCAGGTACAGGTCCACCGGCATCCAGTACTGTTCCTTGTCCTTCGCCCAGGCCTCGTGGTCGTTGCGCGGGTCCAGGAAGCGCAGGTAGTACCAGCAGGAGCCGGCCCACTGCGGCATCGTGTTGCTCTCGCGGCGCGCGCGCTGGCCGCTGCGCGGGTCATCGACGTTCATCCAGGCGTCGATGATCGCCAGCGGGCCCTCGCCGGTGCCGGCCGGCTCGTACTTGCCCACCTCGGGCAGCGTCAGCGGCAATTCGTCGGCTTCCAGCACCCGCACCGTGCCGTCAGCCAGCTTCAACAGCGGGAACGGCTCGCCCCAGTAGCGCTGCCGGCTGAACAGCCAGTCGCGCAGCTTGTAGTTGACCTTGAGCTCGCCCAGGCCCTCCTGAACCAGCCACTCGATCATCCGCGCCTTCGCGTCCGCCACGTGCAGGCCGTCCAGGAAGCCGCTGTTGATCGCCGGGCCGTCCTCGGTCCAGGCCTTGCCGTCGAAGCCCACGGCGGGCTGCACCGTGCGCAGGATGGGCAGGTCGAAGGCCTCGGCGAACTCCCAGTCGCGCTCGTCCTGGCCGGGCACCGCCATGATGGCGCCGGTGCCGTAGCCCATCATCACGTAGTCGGCGATCCAGACCGGGATCTCGGCGCCAGTGGCCGGATTGCGGCAGAAGGCGCCGCTGAAGACGCCGGTCTTCTCCTTCGCGGCCTGCCGGTCGCGGTCGCTGCGGCGGCGCGCCTCCTCGACGTAGGCCTCGACCACCGCGCGCTGTGCCGGCGTCGTCAGTTCCGCGACCCAGGGATGCTCGGGGCTGATGACCATGTACGTGGCGCCGAACATGGTGTCCGGCCGCGTCGTGAAGATGCGCAGGGCGCGGTCGTGCCCGACGACCGGGAAGTCGACCTCGGCGCCCTCGCTGCGGCCGATCCAGTTGCGCTGCAGGTCCTTGATGGACTCGGGCCAGTCCAGGTCCTCGAGGTCGGCCAGCAGGCGCTCGGCGTAGGCAGTGATCCGGAGCATCCACTGCTTCATCGGCCGGCGCTCGACGGGGTGGCCGCCCACCTCGCTGCGCCCGTCGATGACCTCCTCGTTCGCCAGCACCGTGCCGAGGGCCGGGCACCAGTTGACGGCGACCTCGGCCTCGTAGGCCAGGCCCCGGTTGTAGAGCAGGGTGAAGATCCACTGCGTCCAGCGGTAGTAGCCGGGGTGCGAGGTGGCCACCTCGCGTGACCAGTCGTAGCTGAACCCGAACATCTTCAGCTGCCGGCGGAAATTGTCGATGTTCGCGCGCGTCGTGACGGCCGGGTGCGTCCCGGTCTTCATCGCGTGGTTCTCGGCCGGCAGGCCGAAGCTGTCCCAGCCCATCGGGTGCAGCACGTTGAATCCGCGCATGCGCTTGTAGCGGGCGATGATGTCGGTGGCCGTGTAGCCCTCCGGATGGCCCACATGCAGGCCCGAACCCGAGGGGTACGGAAACATGTCCAGCACGTAGTACTTGGGCCTGCCCGCCGCGGCGTCATCGCCCGGATCGACGGCGCGGAACAGGTCGTGCTCGGCCCAGTGCTGCTGCCAACGGGGCTCGAGGCGGGAAGGATCGTAGGCCATCGCGGTCCTCACGGGGCTGGGTGGCCGCCCCGGCGCGCGGGGCGGGCGGCGCAAGCGGGGAATATGCGCCATCGCCCCGCATCTGACAACCGGCGGGCCGGGACCGCGGCGGACGGGTCAGCGTGCGGGAACCGCGACGAGCGCCGAGGCCGCCACCTCGCGCCCGCGGGCGTATGCGCGCACGCGGCAGAGCACCCCACGGCCGTCCAGCGGCAGCAGGCGGCCGGCCACACGCGCCGATGTCCCGCGCAGCCCGTCCAGAACCATGATGGTATCGAGCTCGGCAGTGTAGAGTTCCAGGCCGTAGGCCTCCGCGCCGGCGGCGGGACTCCAGGCCACCGCCAGGCTGTCCCCGCCCGCTGTTGCAAATTCGAGCGCGAGCGGCACCGCCGCCGGCCGGGAACCGCCGCGCAGGCGGCCGTTCGGCGCGCCGTCGCCCAGGGGTCCGGGTCCGGCCAGCAGGATCACCAGCGCCGCGGCGGCGGCCAGGCCGGCCGTCCAGCCCCAGCGACGTCCCGCCGACGAGGCCCGGCTGCGCGGGCGGCTGCGCAAGGGCGCCGCCGCGACCGCCCGGCCACCGGCCAGGCCGGCAACCACGGAGGACAGGTGGCGCTCGGCCGCCAGCTTCTCCCGCGCGGGGATCGACGCGTCGCCGGCCATGAACGCGGACAGCGACCGCAGCACGGCATCGCAGCGCGGGCAGGCGGCTGCCTCCCGCCGGCGCTCGTCGCCCTCCGGCAGGTCCAGCAGCGCCGCCAGTGTGGCAGGGTCCGGACATCTGTGATTCACGAATTCCCCTTCGCTCCGGGCCCCGGGTCCGGCGGCGCGGTCGCACCATCGCGCCGCGCGCGGGCGGCCCGCAGCTTCCGCCGCGCGGTCTGCAGCAGGCCCCGGGCGCCGCTGGCCGAGTCCAGTCCCAGCACGCGCGTGATCTCGTCCACCGGCATGCTCTCCCCGCACCGGAGCCAGACCGCCCGCTGTTCCTGCGGATCGAGCTGCTCCCGCACCAGCGCCAGCAGCGCCTGACGCTCCTGCTCGTCCTCGAACGCCGTGGCCGGATCCGGCCGCGGGTCCGGCAGTTCCTCCAGCGCCTGGTCATCGTCACCGGCGATCGGCCGCGCGCGCGCGGCGCGGATGCACGCATGGTGCGTGACCACGAACAACCAGCCCCCGAACGGGGCCTTGCCCTCCCAGGTCGCCAGTGAGCGCCACGCCGCCAGCAGGACGTCCTGCGCCAGGTCCAGCGCCTGCTCCGGATCGCGCCGGTAGCGACGGCACCAGGCGTAGACGCGCCCGTGGTAGCGGCCGAACAGTTCGGTCGCCGCCGCCTCGGCGGCCGGCCCGCCGGCGCGGATCGCGGCGACCAGCTCCGCATCGCCGGCCGGCGGCAAGTCGGGCCTGTCCCTCATGGAAGAGCCTCGTCGGGCCCGGGAATCACACCCGCGTCGCGGCGGCGCGCGCGCAGGGCCAGCCACGCCGCCAGGACCGCGGCCAGCGCCAGCCCGCCAGCCGCCAGCGGCGGCCACGCCGGCCGGCTCTCGACCGGCACGACCAGGGCCCCGTCGCCGACGACGACGAACGCCGCCCAGTGCCGGGGAGCCGCGGTGGCCGGGCGCAAGGCGAGGTCGCGCCGCGCCGTGGCCAGGGCCGCGGCGACCGGGGCTCCGGTCGCCAGTTCGCGGTAGAAGACCGCCATGAGCCGTTCGACGACCTCGTCGTCGACGTCCCACAGCGAAGCGACGACGGCCCGCGTCCCGCCGGCCAGGAAGGCGCCGCTCAGCCCGAGCATGCCTTCGCCCGTGAGCGCCTGCCCGCCGGCGGACGAACAGCCGGACAGGACGGCCAGCGGCACGCCCAGCGGCGAGGCGGCGATCTCGGCGCTGGTCAGCCATTGCGGCTCGCCTGCCGGTCCGTGGCCCACGCGGATGCGCGAGTTCCAGGGACGCTGATCGAAGGCCTCCGAGTGCGCCGGCACGTGCAGGACCGCGGCCCCGGCCGCGGGCGCCAGCCGGTCGGCGCTGCCGGTGGTCCCGCTCGCCTCCAGGCGGCGCACCCGGCGATAGTGCCGCTCCAGGCTTCGCGCTTCGCGGACGGCTCCCGGCAACTGGTCCCCGGCCGGGGCCTCGCCGCCGCCCAGCAGCGCAATGCCGCGTCCGGCGCCGCCGGCGGCCTTGCGCACCTGCAGCAGCACGCCGGCCGACGGCACGCGGGCCATGACGCGGACCGCCGGCCGCCCGTCGTCGGGATCGCCCGGCAGGGGCAGCATCTCGAACGGCACAAGGTTGAGGAAGCCATCGGCGGCGATCAGCACACCGGCGGCCCCGGCCAGCTCCGCGCTGCAGGGGCCCAGCAGGTCCGCGGCCAGTCGACGCGCCGCCACGCCGTGGTCGCCGTGGGCGCCGTCGAGCGGCGGCGGCGTCGCGAGCAGGTCCAGGAACAGCGAGACGCGGTCGCGCAGTTCGCGCGCTGGCGGCAGTGCGTAGGCACGGCAGCCCTCGATCGACACCGCGAACACCCAGGACCTGTCCACACCCAGGTAGTAGTCGAGCAGGAGTTCCCCGGGGCGGAGCGCCGTCCGCTGCACATCGGCCAGGGTGGCCGGGACATGGGCAGCGTCGGGGGTGAAGGCGTCCGGTCCGAGCCGCCGCTCCAGCAGCGTGCGCGCCTTGTAGCCCTGCAGCAGGTCGAAGGCCTCGCTGTCGCGCCCGGCGTCCCCGGCGGGTGCCTCCAGGAGCAGGCCCGCCAGGTCCAGGTGGATGGCCGCAGCCAGCGTGCCGCGCCGTTCCCGCCACTGGGGGTCGCGGGGAACCGCGCGCACCGCTTCCCACAGCGCACGGGCTTCCTGCAGGAGCGCCAGCGCCCGCTCCGGCCGGGCGGCGGCAGCCAAGGCCGCATCACGCTCGCAGGCGGCCATCTCGACGAGGGCGAGCAACTCGTCCGTGCGGAACCCGCCGGCACGGAAGCGCTCGCGTGCGCGCGAGGCTGCCGCCAGCGCCGCCGGCGGATCCCCGTTCGCGCGTCGGGCGCGCGCCTGCGCCAGTTGGAGCCGGGCGTTCGCGTAGTCATCGCCGGCGACGGACGAAGCGGCGTGCAGGCTGTCGGCCAGCGCGCCGGCCGCCGCGGCCTCACCGTCCGCCAGCAGCGACAGGACGATGTCGACCGCGCCTTCCGGCCCGGCCTGACCGGCATCGACGCCGAGGTCCAGCACCCGGCGCCAGAGCGCGCGCGCCGCCGCCTGGCGACCGTGCGCCTGCTCGAGGGTCGCCAGCTGTCCGAGCACCAGCGCCTCCTGCTCGCGGTAGCCGCCTTCGCGACAGCGGGCGAGCATCGCCTCGAGCCCCTCGCGCGCCTCGTCGAAACCGCCCAGCGCCATGCGCGCCAGGGCCAGGTTCACCGTGGGGGTGATCAGCGCCAGCGCATCGGCGGCGCCGCGCTTGCGGTCGAGGGCGCGCTCCCAGTAGCGGACCGCCAGGCCGGGATCGCCGGCCTGGTACTCGTAGCTGCCGAGGTTGTTCAGGACGTAGCCGACGACGCGCGCGTTGCCCTGCGCCTCGGCATCGAGCAGGATCCGCTCGTAGAGGCGGCGCATCCGGTCGTAGCGACCCTCGGCACCGAGGGCCCGCGCCAGTCCCACCTGCGCGTCCAGCACGATGGCCGCTTCGCCCACTTCGGCGAACAGGTTCGCCGAGCGTTCGTAGTCGGCGCGGGCGGCGCTCGCGTCGCCGCTGCCGAGGGCCTGGTAGGCCAGACCCATCAGGGCATACGCCTCCTCACGGCGGTCACCGGCCGCGCGGGCATCATCGCGCAGCGCCGTGTAGACCGCGGTCGCCTCCGCCGAACGCCCCTGGCCCAGCAGCGAGAATCCGAGCCATCGCCGCGCCATCCGCCCGGGCGCCTCCGCGCCGGCGGCTTCGGCCAGGGCCACGGCACGTCGCGCGGACCGTTCCGCCTCCCGCAGCCGACCGCCCAGCGCCTCGGCGCCGGCCTCGTGGAGGCGTGCGCGCAGCTCGAGCCGTTCATCCCCGGTCGCTGCCGCCGCCGCCAGCACCGGCCGGATGGCCGCGAGCACGGAGTCGAGGGCCCCTGAGCGCAGTTGCCGGTCCGCGCCCGCGAAGAGTGAGTCCAGGCCGGCCGGTCCCGGCAACGGGCGTCCGGGCAGGGCGCCAAGCGACGGCGGCGGCATGTCGCCGCCGCCCGCCGGCCACGCCGCAACGGGAATGGCAAGCACCAGAAGGATGACCCAGACGATCACGCCGTCACTCCGCCCCCGTCCGCGCTACATCGGCGAGAAACCCTGTTCCGCCCAGTACGCGTCCTGGTAGATCTTTTCCAGCTCGAGCAGTTGGGTCAGGTGGCCGTCTTCCCACTCCAGGAGCCACGTGAACAGCTGCTTGAGGTCCGGATCCTCGGTGCGCGCGGCATGCTCGCGGTAGTAGGCGATGGCCTTGTTCTCCAGGTCGCAGCCGATGCTGATCACGGCCATCTCGAAGCTGCCCTTGCGCACGGCCTTGCGGAAGTCGTCGGTGATCACGGTCTGTGAGCCGTGGTCGACCTCGGCCGGGTTCAATCCCGACAGGTTCAGCTTGCCGTCGGCCAGCAGGTGCTTGTACTGGGTCGTCAGGATGCGCACGTGGTCGTCCTCGTCGCGCGCCAGCATCTCGAACATGGCCCGCGCGGCCGGATCGACGGCCTGCTCGGCGGCATGGCTGTACAGCTGCTGACCCTTGACCTCGACCATCACCGCATCCTTGACGGCCTTCAGCAGCGCTTCCTTCCTCTGGCTCTCGTTCATTCCGTACCTCCCGTTGCAGCGGCCGGCAGCGCCGGCGCGTGTCCGCCTCGTCCCGTCCTAGAAATCGATGATGTTCAGCTTGAAGTACTTCTTCGGGTTGCGCCTCAGGTCGTCCAGCAGCCGCTGCACCGAAGTCAGCGTCGAATCCGCGCGTGTGTACAGCGCCGGGTCGTTGATCAGCATCGCGGCCGACCCCTCGCCTTCGTCCAGCTTCGCCAGCAGCGAGTTCAGGCGCAACGTCGTGTCCCCCAGGCCGGCCAGCAGCGAATCCGCGGCCGCCGCTGCGGACGCTGTGCCGGCCAGCGCCTCGTCTAGGCGACCGGAGTCCATGAGTCGGCGCAGCGCCGTCGTCGAGGCCCGCAGGTCGTCCAGGATCACAGTCACGTCCTGGTGGTTCTGTTCGACCATGCGGTCGACCTTCGCCAGGGTCACGTTTGCCTGTGCCAGCGTCTCCACCACCTGCCCGTCCTTGCGGATCTCCTCGAGCAGGGCCGTGACCTGCCCGGTCAGCACGCGCATCTCCGACAGCGCGGCGCCGGCCGCGTCGGTGACCGCGGCGATCGTCCCGGCGGCGCGCCCCCGGAAGATATGGCCCTCTTCCACGGGCCCACTCGTGCCGGGATCGATCTCGATCACCACCTCGCCGACGATACCCTTCTCGCCCAGGGTCACCGTGGCATCCTGGCAGAGCTTCGCCGTGTCCTCCAGTTGCAGCTGGACACGTACCGCCTGCGGCAGGATCTGCATCCCGGTGACCTCGCCCATGCGGATGCCGCGCACCTGCACCTTGTCGCCGACCCGCAGGCCCTCGACCTGGGAGAAGTCGGCCTGATACATGCGCGAGCCCTTGCGCAGGTCGATGTTCTTCAGCCAGAGCATGCCCCAGACCAGCACCACCAGGGCGATGATGGTCACCAGGCCGACCTGGACCTCGTTCAGTCTGCCTCGCATCGGCATCTCCCCGGCCGGCGGCGTCGGCGCGCCCCGGACCCTTGCGTTCAGAACGCTCCCAGCGGACCGTGGGAACGGCCCTCGATGAACTGGCGTACCATCGGGTGCGTCGTCGTGCGCACCTCGTCGACGGTACCGGTGAACACGATGCGCCCCCGGCTGAGCATCGCCATGCGGTCGGCGATCTTGAAGGCGCTCGGCATGTCGTGCGTGACGACGATGCTGGTGACCCCCAGCTCCTTCTGCAGCTGGATGATCAGGTCGTTGATCGCGTCGGACGTGATCGGATCCAGGCCGGTCGTCGGCTCGTCGTAAAGGATGTACTGGGGCTCCATGACGATGGCCCTGGCCAGCCCCGCGCGCTTCTTCATGCCACCGGACAGCTCGCTCGGCAGCTTGTCCTCTGCGCCTTCCAGTCCCACCTGCCGCAGGCACTCGCAGGCCCGTTCGCGGATGCGCCGGCGCGGCCAGTCGGTGTGCTCCTCCAGCATAAGCCCGATGTTCTTGCAGATCGACATCGAGTCGAACAGCGCCGCTCCCTGGAACAGGAAGCCGAACCTCTTCCGTAGATCCATCAGCGGCCCGTGTTCGAGCGCCGAGACCTCGTGCCCCTCCGCCCAGATGCGCCCAGCATCCGGCTCCAGCAGCCGCACGATGTGCTTGAGCAGGACAGACTTTCCCTCGCCGCTGCGTCCAATGATGACCAGCGTCTCGCCCTTGTGGATCAGCAGATCGGTGCCATCCAGCACCTTCTTGGGCCCGAAAGACTTGCTGACCCCCTCGACGACGATGCCATTGAACGTCGCCGGGTCCGGGGCGCGCTGGTCGGGCGGCGGCGGGATGTCCCAGGTCTGCTGCATGCTCACGTCTTCTCGAACACGATCTGGAACAGCACGATGGCCAGCAGGTAGTCGCCCACGAGCACGCTCAGGCAACTGCCCACGACCGCGGTCATGGTCGAGCGGCCGACGCCCTCGGCGCCGCCCTTCGTGTTCATCCCGAAGTAGATCCCGCTCATGGCGATGATCCCCCCGAAGACGAACGACTTGATCAGGCCACCCAGCAGATCCGAGTGCTTATAGAACATCTGCAGGCCCTCGATGAAGACGCCGCTCGAGACATCCAGCGTCATCACCGAGGCCACGTAGCCTCCAAGGATGGCGATCGCATCGCAGAACACGGTCACCACCGGGATCATCAGCACCGCGGCCCAGAACCGCGGCATGGCCAGGTAGCGCACCGGGTCGATGGCCATGATGTTCATCGCGTCCAACTGCTCGGTCACTTTCATGGTGCCCAGCTCGGCCGCGTAGTTCGCGCACAGGCGGCTGCCCACCACCAGCGCCATCAGCACGGGCCCCAGCTCGATGAAGACCGACTTGGAGATCACCGTGCCGAGGAACTTCATCGGCACGTAGGCCTGCATCTGGTAGACGGCCTGGACCGCAGTCACGGCGCCGACGAAGATCGAGGTCACGATGACCAGCGGCAGGGAGCCGATCGCGATCACCTGCATCTGCTCGGCGATCTCGCGCCGCATGCGCCAGGCATGGTGGGTCTGCAGGACGATGGCGCGCAAAAGCAGCAGGCCCCGGCCCGCGCCGCTCAGGCCCTCGATGACGGCCCGGCCGATGGCAGCGAGAATGGTCTTCATGGTCGGGCCAATATAGGAACAGGGCCGGGGGAAGTCTACACGCGGGGCCCGGGGACGCTGGCATCAATCCCCAGCGTCCAGCAGGTGCCCGAGCATCCCCCGCAGCGACTGGTGCGTGAAGTCGCGCTCGCGCTCGCGGATGTCCGCGTCCAGGCCCTCGCCGCGTGCGAACCGGGGATCGCGGTGGCGCACCCGTTCGGCGATATCATCCAGGAGCCCGGCTCCGGCATCTGCCCCGCGCTGGTTCGCCTCCGGACAGGCATCCAGGCCCTCCCGGCAGGCCGCCAGCCAGAGGTCGATCTGCGCACGCGCCACCGCCAGCAGCCGGCGCCCATCGCCCCCGAACCAGCCGTGGTGGGCGAATCGCAGCCGTTTCGGCAGCGGGTCCAGGGCCAGCAGCCGGTCCAGCGAGGCCTGCGCCGTTTCCGGCCGGAAGCGCGGCGGCGTGGCCGGACGCAGGTAGTAGCCCTCGGTCAGGGGCCCCTGGCCGAGACTCGAAAACGTGCCCGCTGCCTCGCCCACGAACAGGTCGTCACCGTCGCGGAAGGCCACGTGGTGCGGGGCGTGGCCGGGCGTCGGGATCACATCGATCCCGTGCCGCGCCGCCGCCGTCTCGTCGGTGATCGCGGCGGACGGTACGGCCCGGGGCTCACCGTAGACCTGGGCCTTGGCTCCGAGCACCTGCCTGGAACCAGCCCACAGCCGCGCCGGATCCGCCAGGTGTCGGCGCCCCTCCGGATGGCACACGACGTGCGCTTCGGGGAACGCCTCCAGAAGCTGCGCCGTGCCCCCGCCATGGTCCAGATGGACATGCGTCAGCAGGATCAGGTCCAGCCGGCGCAGCCCGAGTTCGCGCAGGCGCGCCACGAGCAGGTCGATGCTGCGGGGCGGGCCGGGGTCCACGACGAAAGAGACCGGCCCGTCCACCCGCGCCCAACTCGAGATGAAGCGCCGCTGGCCCGGCAAGGGTTGGTCCAGGTCGATCAGGTGAAGGCCATCCGCTCCCACGCCCTGCGTCCTACCGTGCCAGGTCCGAGAAGCGCGTGAATTCCTTATGGAAGTGCAGGTCGAACTGCCCGATCGGCCCATTGCGCTGCTTGCCGATGATGATGGTCGCCATGTTGTGCACCGACTCGTCGTCGGGCTTGTAGACCTCTTCGCGGAAGATGAACAGCACCACGTCGGCGTCCTGCTCGATGGCGCCGGATTCGCGCAGGTCGCTCAGCATCGGCTTATGGTCGCCGCGCGCCTCGACGCCGCGCGACAGCTGGCTGAGGGCGATCACAGGCACGCCCAGGTCCTTGGCCAGGCCCTTCAGGTTGCGGCTGATCTGGGAGATCTCCTGCTGGCGGTTCTCGATCCGGCCGCCGCCGCTCATCAGCTGCAGGTAGTCGATCACGACCAGCCCCAGGCCGTGCTGCTGCTTCAGGCGGCGCGCCTTCGCCTTCATCTCCAGCACCGAGATGCCGCTGTTGTCGTCGATGAAGATCGGCGCCCGCGACAGCTGCTCGCAGGCCTGCGTCAGGCGCGGCCAGTCCTCGGCGCGCAGCTTGCCGCGCCGCAGGTTGTGCAGGTTGAACGAACCGCTGCTTCCCAGCATGCGCATGACCAGCTGTTCCCGCGACATCTCCAGCGAGAAGACACCCACCGGCTGCCGCTCGTGCACCGCCACGTTGTAGGCCAGGTTCAGCGCGAGCGACGTCTTGCCCATCGAGGGCCGCGCCGCCAGGATGATCAGGTCGCCCTTCTGCAGGCCGCCCGTCCGGCGGTCCATCTCGCGGAAGCCGGTACGCAGGCCGGTGACGTCGTCGCCGCTCTGGAATGCCTCCTCGATGGACTTGAACGTACCCGGCACGATCGTCTCGACCGACTCGAAGCCACCGCTGCGCGCCTGTTCGCTGACCTCGAAGATGCGGCCGGCGGCGCGGTCGAGGATGACCGCCGCCTCGTCGCTCCCGTCGTAGGCCTCGCTGGCGATGGTCCCCGAGACCGAGATCAGCCTCCTGAGCACCGCCTTCTCGCGGACGATGCCGGCGTGGTGCACGACGTTGGCCGCCGTGCCCATCATCCCCGCCAGGTCGATCAGGAAATCCATGCCGCCGACCAGGTCCAGCAGGCTGCGCCCGCCCAGCGCCTTGAGCTGCGCCTTGTCCAGGAACTGCTCGGCCGACTTCTCCAGCAGGTCGGCGATCGTGATCGGGTCGACGGCCTGGTCGTTCTCGTACAGACGGCACATGGCGCGGAAGATGAGTTGGTGTTCCAGCCGGTAGAAATCGGCATGGTCGATGCGCTCGCGCGCCAGGCCGACCGCCTCCTTGTCCACCAGGGCGGCGCCGAGAACGGCCTGCTCCGCTTCTTCACTGAACGGCGGGCGCCGGTTCTCCGGTAGGCGGTCGTAGCCATAGGATGATCGCGGGGCGGACGCCGGTCCGCCGACTCGCTCGGGTTTCGATTCCATTGGGGGCACCCTCGGAAGGTGGTGGAAGGCCGGACACCGCGACATGGTACCACGGCCTGCCGGCGGCTCCAAAACCGCGAGGGACCGCGACCGCGATTCCCCGGGGACAGGCGGCGGAAAGACCGGGGGACAGCTCGGGTCGACCGGTGGACAACCGGGGGATGGCGACGCTTTCGCGGTGGCCGGATCGCACCCAGAAGCCGATAATCGCTCCCAGGTGCCCCCTGGGCGCCACGCGGCCACCGTCGAAGTTATCCACAGCCCTGGGGACAAGCCCGCCGCCGAAAGCAGGCGTCATGCCCGAAGACCCGTCCTGCCGCCCCGACCTACGCGTCATCCTGGACGCCGCCCGGCCGCCGTTGCCCTGGCGGGACGGCGACCAGCTGCCGTGGTCCGACCCGGCCTTCAGCCGCCGGATGCTGGATGTGCATCTGGACCCCGGGACCCACATGGCCTCGCGCGCGCCGGATGTGGTGCGGGCCCATGTCGACTGGCTGCTGGAACAGCTGGCCGCCCGCGCCGGCGCGCCGGGCCCATGGCGCGTGCTGGACGTGGGCTGCGGTCCGGGGCTCTATCTGCACGAGCTCGCGGCGCGCGGTCACGGCGGCTGCGGATTCGACGTCGCACCCGAGCCCCTGCGCTGGGCTCGCGAGCACGCCGGGGCGAACGGCCTGGACGCGTGCTTCCTGGCCGCAGACCTGACCGCGCTACCGGACGACTTCGGCGCCCTGGCCGGCGCTCCCTTCGACGCGGTCACCTTCTGGTTCGGCGAATTCCACGCGTTCCGGCCCGAGCAGGCGCACGCTTTCCTGCCGCGGCTGGCCGGGCTGCTGCGCCCGGGCGGCCTGTTCGTGCTGGAGTACCAACCCTGGGACCTGTTCGTGCGCGAGGATGCGACCACCTGGTCCGCGGTGGACGAATCGCCTTTCCACCGGCGCCCGCACCTGTGGCTTGAGGAGTTCGCGTGGAACGAGTCGGCTCGGGCCGAAATCCACGTCCATTGGATCATCGACGCGGAATCCGGTGCGGTGTCGCGCTACGCGCAGTGCAACCAGGCGTGGCCGGACCATGAATTGGCGACGCTGCTGGCCGCGGCCGGCATTGTCGAGCTCGAACCGCACGAGCCCATCACCGGGGTCGACGAGCAATTCGAGTTTCCCGTGCTGGTCGGTCGGCGCATCTGAGCGCCGCCGGGCAGGGCCGGCCCATCGCATTCGGCGCGTTCGACGGGCACGAATCGCGCTAGCGCGCCGGCGCCAGTCCCAGCAGGAACGCGTAGGCCAGCGCCGCTTCCTCCAGCGCCCGGTACCGCCCGGAGCGGCCCCCGTGGCCGGCATCCAGATTCGTGCGCAGCAACAACGGGTTGGTGTCCGTCCGGAGCGCCCGCAGCTTCGCGACCCACTTCGCAGGCTCCCAGTACTGCACTTGGCTGTCGTGAAGACCCGTCGTCACCAGCAGGGCCGGGTAGGCCTTCGCCTCCACCTGGTCGTACGGCGAGTACGACAGCATGTAATCGTAGTAGGCCTTGTCGTTGGGATTGCCCCATTCGTCGTATTCGCCGGTGGTCAGCGGGATCGAGTCGTCGAGCATCGTCGTGACCACATCGACGAACGGGACGTGCGCGACGACGCCACTCCAGAGGCCGGGCTCCAGGTTCATCGCGGCGCCCACCAGCAGGCCGCCTGCCGAGCCACCCATCGCGAACAGCCCGTCCGGCGACGCGTAGCGGCGCTCGACCAGCGCCCGTCCGCAATCGATGAAGTCGGTGAACGTGTTCAGCTTCTTCAGCAGCTTGCCGTCCTCGTACCACTGCCGGCCCATTTCCTGGCCGCCACGAACGTGCGCGATGGCGTAGACGAAGCCGCGGTCCAGCAGCGACAGGGCATTGCCGTTGAAGCGCGCGCCCTGGCTGTAGCCGTACGAGCCGTAGCCGTACAGCAGGAGGGGAGCGGTGCCGTCGACGGGAGTCGTGACGCGGCGCACCAGCGAGACCGGCACCAGCGTGCCGTCACGCGCGGGCACGCGGAGGTACTCCGCGACGTAGTTCGCCGCGTCGAACCCGCCGAGCACCTCCTGGCGCTTGAGTTGCGTCTGCTCGCGGGTGCGCATGTCGAACGCGTAGACCGTCGGCGGCGTCGTCAGCGACGTGTAGCGGTACCGCAGCACGTCGCTGTCCATCGCCGGGTTCGCTTCCGGCGAGACCGACCAGGTCGGGTCGGCGAAGGCCAGGGTGTGTGCCGCCCCCCCGTCGCCCGGCAGCACCCGCAGGTGCGTCAGGCCGTCGTGGCGCTCGGCCAGGACCAGCCAGTCGCGGAATACCTCGAAACCCTCCAGCAGCACGTCCGGGCGATGCGGCACGACGTCGCGCCAGGCCTCCAGCCCCGTGCGGTCCAGGGGGCACTCGACCAGCCGGAAGTTGGTCGCTTCCAGGTTCGTCCGCACCAGGAAGCGGTCGCCCTGGTGCTCGACGGAGTACTCCAGGCCCCGGCGCCGCGGCTGGAAGACGCGGAACGCGCCGGTCGGGTTGTCCGCTTCCAGGAGACGGACCTCGTCGCTGACGGTCTGCGAACTGGCAATCATCAGGTAGCGATCCGACTTCGAGCGCCACACCGAGCACTCGAACGTGGTGTCGTCCTCCTGATGGACCAGGACATCGTCCGCTACCGGCGTGCCCAGGGCGTGACGCCAGACCTGCCAGGTGCGGAGCGTCTGCGGGTCCTGCCTCGTGTAGAAGAGCGTCCGGTTGTCGAGTGCCCAGGCGGCCTCGCCCGTGACATCGCGGATCTCGTCGTCGAGCAGCGCGCCGGTGGCCAGGTCCTTCACGCGCAGCGTGTAGAACCGGCGTCCGACCGTGTCGACCCCGAACACGGCCAGGCGCGCGTCGGGACTGACCTCGACCCCGGCCAGGGAGAAGTAGGAGGCGCCCGCCGCCATCTCGTTGCCGTCGAACATGACCTCGTCGGCTGCATCGGGCCGGTCGGCACGCCGGCACCACAGCGCGTACTCGCCGCCCTCGACGAATCGCTGCCAGTACCAGTAGCCGTTCAGCAGGTATGGCGCGGTGGAGTCGTCCTTGCGGATGCGGTCGCGCATCTCCGCCACCAGTTCCGACTGCAGCGTCGCCGAGCCGGCCATCATCGCTTCGGAGTAGGCGTTCTCCGCCTCCAGGTAGGCGATCACCTCGGGGTCACCGCGCTCGCGCAGCCAGTAGTAGTCGTCCACGCGCGTGTGGCCGTGTATCGACATCGCGTGCGACTGGCGGCGGGCCACCGGCGGCGCCGGCGCCTGCGCCAGCGCGGTGACGGCCGACAACAGCAGGAGCAGGGCGGTGCAGGACGACAGGCGCCTGGACATGGCGTTCCTTTCCGGCAATGCGGCGGGGTGCCGCCGCGACGATTGCGGCGAAGGCGTTCCGGCGTGTATTCTCGGGTCATGAACGACGACGCGCAAGAACCGACGAAGGGCGCCCCCGGCGCCCCGCGCCCGGAACTCGGCGACGACGAAACCGGACGGATCGAGCAGGAGATCCGCCGGCGTCGGACCTGGGACCTGGCCGGCGCCATCGCCGGCGCCGGCGCCGGCAACCTGCGCGGCGCCTCGCCCGTGCCTGCGGACCGGCAGCTGGTCATGGAAGCCGGGGAGATCCTGGCCGGGGGCCTGCCGGATCCGGACGGCACGCTGGCGCGTGTCCTGCTGGACCGGCTGGCCGACGACCCTTCGCTGCTGGGCGCGTGTCGCGGCCGGCCGGGTGCGGCCCTCGCCGCGCTGGTGGAGCGTGCGCTGTCCACGCCTGCGACGCTGGCGGACCTGGTGCGCGACGTGGATGCGCGCTGGGGCCGCGACTACGACGAGCGTCCGCGCTTCGAGACCGCCGGCCGGCCTCCGGCGGCGGACGACCCCTACACGCTGGCGGGAGTGCGGCGATGGCTGGAAGCATTGCGGCAGCGACTGGGTCAGGAACCATGAGCATCGGCACCACCGGTTCCCGCCCACGGAACCGGGCCGTCAGGTGCGGCCTGCCGCGGCTGGTCGCCGCCGCCGTCGCCGTCCAGCTGGCCGCCACGGCGCTAGCGCCGGCGCGAGCCGACGGCACGGACGCCCTCACTACCGATCTCGCCGGAATCGTGGCGTCGTACCTCGCAGAGAACCCGCAGGCGCCGGGCGTCACGGTCTGGGTGAAGTGTCCTTCGCTGGGACTGGACTGGTCGCACGCGGCCGGCCTGGACGCGCGCGGAGACGGCGCCGCACCGCTGACCGCCGGGCACGTGTTCCGCATCGCGAGCAACACCAAGACCTACGTCGCCGCCACGGTGCTACGGTTGGCCGAGGCAGGACGCCTGACGTTGGCCACGCCGCTGGGAGCGCAGCTGCCGCCGGACCTCTCCACGCTGCTGCGCGGTGACGGCTACGACCTGGACTCCATCACCATCGGCCAGGTCCTCAGCCACACGGCCGGCCTGGCCGACCATTCCGGCGACGACCGCTACGGCGAGGCGATCATCGCCGACCCCCGCCACCGCTGGACGCCGGCAGAGCAGGTCCGCCGTTGCGTCGAACTGTTCGATCCGCTTGGGCCGGCGCCGGCACCGTACCGCTACTCCGACACCGGCTACGTGCTGCTCGGCGCGGTGGTCGAGACCGTCACCGGTCGCCCGCTCGCGGCAGCGGTGCGCGCGGAACTCGATCTCGCCGGGCTCGGCCTGCGCCGCACCTGGTGGGAGCAGCTCGAGCCGGCTCCGCCCGGTGCCGGCCCGCGGGCGCACCAGCACATCGGCGACCACGACGTGACGGATTGGGATCCGTCGTTCGACCTTCACGGCGGCGGCGGCCTGGTCACCGACGTGCGCGAACTGGGGCTGTTCATCCGCCACCTGCTCAAGGGGCGCGTGCTGGAACAGGAGTCCTCGCTGGCGGCGATGACGGGCCTCGGCACGGAGCCCTACCGGCTCGGCCTGATGGCGGTGGACCTCGACAGCCACCTCGCGTTCGGGCACCAGGGGTTCTGGAACACGTTCGCCTTCCACCTGCCCGGCCTGGACGCCACGCTGTCCGGCTGCATCCTGGGCCACGATGCCGCCAATGGCCGGATCCTCGCTTCCCGGCTGGCGGCGCGGCTCGCCCGCGAGCCCGCGCCCGGCCGTCCATGACGACGGGGAGGCCTTCCGGCCTCCCCGTCCGCTCCGTCGCCCGCAGGGGCCAGCCTACTGCAGGTACGTGTAGTCGCCGAACACTTCGTCGTACTGCCGCTGCAGCACGGCCGACTCGGGCGCGGTGATGCGGCCGGCGTGCACGGCCGCCTCCAGGGCATGCCGCCAGCGCTCGGTCAGGTCGGTCTTCTCGAACGAGACGTAGCGAAGGACCTGGCCCACGGTATCGCCGCGCAGGACGTTGGCGAACACCATGCGCCCGTCCGGCGATACGTCCACGTGCACCGCGTTCGTGTCGCCGAACAGGTTGTGCAGGTCGCCCAGGATCTCCTGGTAGGCGCCGACCAGGAACACGGCGAAGCAGTACTTTTCGCCCGGCTTCAGCTCATGTGCCGGCAGGTAGTGCTTGATGTCCCTGAGGTCGGCGAAGCGCTCGACCTTGCCGTCCGAATCGCAGGTGATGTCGGCCAGCACGACGCGCCGGCTCGGCTCCTCGTTCAGTCGCGAGATGGGCGTGATCGGGAAGATCTGGTCGATGGCCCAGCTGTCGGGCATCGACTGGAAGATGGACAGGTTGCAGAAGTACGTGTCCGTCAGCAGCGTCGGCAGCCGGCGCAGGTCCTCGGGCACGTAGTGCAGCTGCTGCGTGGCCGTGTTGATGGCGTTCAGCAGCGCCCAGTAGCACTGGTCCCCCAGCGCCCGGTCCTCGATCGACATCTGCCCCAGGCTGAACTGCTGCAGCATGGTCTGGCGCAGCTCCACCGCGTCGTGCAGCGTTTCCTGGCAGTTCTTGGGCGTCAGCGACTGCAGCATCAGCGCCATGTTGAGGACCGTGTCCTCCGCGGTGCGCTTGGTCACCTCGTCCACGTCCACGGTGGTGGTGAACGTGTTGGCCAGGCTCAGCACCTCGGTCACCAGCACGGAGGCGTAGGCCACCATCGCGCGGCCGCACTCGGTCACGACCATCGGATGGGCCACGCCCGAGTTGTCGCAGGCGTCCTTGAGGATCCAGACGACGTCGCGCGCGTACTCCTCGACGGTATAGTTCATCGATGACTCGAAGGCCGTCTTGGAGCCGTCGTAGTCCACGGCCAGGCCGCCGCCCACGTCGAAGTAGCGCAGCTGCGGGCAGAACCGGGCCACCTGCACGTACACCTGCGCCGCCTCGCGCACGGCCTGCTTCAGCGAGCCGATGCTGGTCAGCTGGCTGCCGTTGTGGAAGTGCACCAGCCGGACCCAGTCCTGCTTGCCGTGCTCGGTCAGCAGCTTGATCGCGGCGACGATCTCGGCCACGTTCAGGCCGAACTTGGCGCGCTCGCCCCCGCTGCGCTCCCAGCGACCGGCGCCGCGCCCGGCCAGACGCAGCCGGAAGCCGATGTTCGGCTCGATCTTCTGCTCGCGGCTGATCGCCAGCAGCAGGTCCACCTCCGACGGCTTCTCGACGACGACGATGACCTCGCGCCCGACGCGCTGCGCCATCATCGCCAGCTCGAGGTACTGGCGGTCCTTGTAGCCGTTGCAGACCAGCAGCGAGTCCTGGTTGTCAGGCAGGGCCAGCGCCGCCACCAGCTCCGGCTTGCTGCCCACTTCCAGGCCCAGGCTCAGATCCCGGCCGGCGCGGATCAGCTCGGTCACCACGTGCCGCTGCTGGTTCACCTTGATGGGATACACCGGGCGGTAGGCACCCTGGAACTCGTATTCGGTCATGGCCGCGGTGAAGGCCCGGTGCAGCGTGCGCAACCGGTGACGCAGGATGCCGCTGAAGCGGAACAGGATCGGCATGCGGATGTCGCGCTGACGCGCCGCCTCGACCAGTTCGTTGAGATCGAACTCCGGACCGCCCGATCCTTCGGGACGCACGCAGGCGTTGCCCTGGGCGTTGACGCCGAAGTAGCCGGCGCCCCAGTACTCGAAGCCGTACAGCTGCTCGCTCTTGGCAAGCGTCCAGGGGGATCCAGGCAGCATGGCGGCCCTCCGCGACATGGAATAGGTGAGACCCGACAGAACCGGCCGCGGCAGCGCCCGACGCCAAACAGGCGCCCTCCCCGGGGCGCCGGCGTGCGCAATGTAGTGCACGCCGAGCGAAACGACAACCGGCGTTGCCCGGGGCGGCCGGGACGTCTATCCTCGCCGCCGAAGTGGCCGTCGCACACCGGTTCCCGCAGATACCGGGAGGAAACCATGCCCACCGCCCCGCGCGACTGGACGGCGCCCGAACTCCTGCAGTTGTCGGGCGGTTACTGGAGCGCCTGCGCGTTGCAGGCAGCCGTACGGCTTGATCTCTTCACGCACCTGGCCGCCGCGCCGTCGGCCACGGGCGAAGCGGCAGCGCACGTTGGTGCCGACCAGCGCGGGCTGCTACGCCTCCTGGAGGCCCTCGCCGCGCTCGGCCTCGTGACCCGGGACGCCGAAGGGCTGTGGTCCCCGGCACCCGCGGCCTGCCGGCACCTGGCCCGCAGCGGCTCCGCCTACCTTGGCCACATCATCACGCACCACCAGCTGATCATGGACGCCTGGTCGCGGCTGCCGGAGGCCGTTCGCACGGGCGCGCCGACGCGCGAGCGCTCGTCCCACCTCGACGACGAAGCGGCCCGCGAAGCCTTCCTGATGGGGATGTACGACCTGGCGAACCTGGCCGCCCCGCGCGTGGCCGCGGCCATCGACCTGTCCGGTCGGCGGCACCTCCTGGACCTCGGCGGCGGACCCGGCACGTACGCCATCCATTTCTGCCGGCGCCATGTGTCGCTGCGCGCCACGGTCTGCGACCTGCCGACCACCCGCGGCTTCGCCGAGCGCACCATCGCCGCGCACGGCCTGGCCGACCGCATCACGTTCGCGGACGCCGACTACAACCTCGAGCCGATCCCCTGCGGCTTCGACGCGGCGTGGCTGTCGCACGTGCTGCACGGCGAGGGCCCGGCCGGCGCCGCCGCGCTGGTGCGCAAGGCCGCCGGCTCCCTCGAGCCGGGCGGCCTGCTGCTGGTTCAGGAATTCATCCTCGATGATGACCGGCTCGGCCCGCCGCACCCGGCGCTCTTCGGCCTGAACATGCTGGTGGGGACGCCGGACGGGCAGTCGTACAGCGGCACCGAGCTGGCGGCGATGCTGACGGCCGCCGGCGCGGGCGACATCCACCGCCTGCCCCTCGAACTGCCGAACGGGGCGGGGATCATCGCCGGGACGATGGGAACGGCCTGAGCTCCGCGAACGTCGGCTGCACGGGCCGGAAGTGCTCACGCACCGGCCCACGCGGCGCCCAGCCAGCGGACGAACTGCGCCAGCAGCCAGAACGCCCCCGCCAGCGCGCCGACCAGCAGCACGCCGGCCGCCGCCGGCACCCCGACGACGACCGTCCGCGAGCGCCGCGCCACGTGCCCGGGCCGCGCGAGCCAGCCCTCGAGCAGCCGCCGGTTGCGGGTGTGCGCCGGGAACAGGAAGTCGGCCACGTCGCCCACCCCTGGCACCAGGCCCAGCAGCAGGTCCAGCGCCACGTTGGCCACCATGCGCGCCAGCACCGCCGGCGGCGCCCCGACGCGCCACGCCGTCCACACGCCGTAGAGGCCGAAGGCGGCCCCGGCAACATCGCCGGCCACCGGCACCAGGCCCACCAGCGCGTCAGCCCCGAAGCGCAACCGCGTGCCCGGCACGCGCCACGCGGTGTCGAAGACGTCGGCCAGGCGGCGGAACCGGCGCATCGCCGCTTCCTGCCGTGCGTCCAGGACCGCGGGCGCGTCCATCAATGCCGGTGGCAGCAGCCGGCGCAGGTCGCCCCGCTCTCGGCCGCCTTGCGCATGATCGCTTCGACCGCCAGCGGCGTGCCGGCGCCCGCCTGCAGCGCCTCGAAGAAGTACTCCGGCCCGGGCTGCACGACGGGCGCCACCTGCGCCAGCGTCGCCGCGTCGTAGAGGCGGCCGTTCAGCATCACCATCGCCAGGTTCTCGCTGCGGCGGATGTCCTGCGTCGGGTCCTCGCGGAACAGCACCAGATCCGCCAGCTTGCCGGCGCGCAGCGAGCCGATGTCGCCGTCCAGGCCCAGCTGCGCGGCCCCGTCGATGGTCGCCGCGCGCAGCGCCTCGTGCGGCGTGAGGCCGCCCTGGGCCAGCATCCACAGCTCCCAGTGCGGGCCGATGCCCGCCATCTGTCCATGCGCGCCCAGGCCCGGCCCGCTCGGGCGCCCCGTCGCGGCGATGACGCCGGCCTGCTTCGCCTGCAGCACGTCGCGCGCCAGGCGGGCCTCCTCGAAGTGGTTCCACTCCTCGTCCGGGGCGTCGAAGGGCCGGCGCGAGCGGGGGTCCAGCACGTAGCGCGGCACGAAGCGCGCCAGCCGCTCGTTCGCCCACACCTGCGTCTTCGCGTACCAGTAGTTCTCGCCGCCGATGCCGCCGTAAGCCACCACCAGCGTCGGCGTGTAGCCCACGTCGCTGCTGCCCCACAGCTGCTTGACGTCGTCGTAGATGCGCGCCACCGGCAGCGTGTGCTCGACGGTGGTGTGCCCGTCGGCGACCATCGTCAGGTTGTGCTGGAACAGCGCGCCGCCCTCCGGCACCACCATCATGCCCAGGCGGCGGGCAGCCTCCAGTACCATCTGGCGCTGGTCGCGGCGGGGCTGGTTGTAGCTCTTGACGCTGAAGGCGCCCACGGCCTTCATACGCCCCAGGTGGAACAGCGCGTCGTCCAGCGACTCGATCTCCGCCCTGTAGGAGCCCTGCGCGCCGTAGAGGATGGTCCCGGTCGAGAAGATGCGCGGCGCCGTGACCAGTCCGGCCTTCTGCATCTCGGAAGCCGCGAACACCAGGCCCGTGTCGTTGCTCGGGTCGTGGATCGTCGTCACGCCGAACGCCAGGTTGGCCTGCGCGCTCCAGTTGTCCTGCGGGATGATCCCGTTCTCGCCCTGCGCCCCGTGCGCGTGCACGTCGACCAGGCCCGGCGCCACCACGCCGCCCTGCCCGTCGATGACGGTCGCGCCGGCAGGGATCGCCACCGCTCCTTCGGGCCCCACCGCCGCGATGCGGTTGCCGCGCACCACGACCACGCCGTGCTCGATGGTCTCCAGCCCGCGCGTCCGCCCGTCGCGCGCCCCGGCCTCGCCGCCGACGCTCTCCATCGTCAGCACCTTGACGTTGCGGATCGCGATGACGCTCTCGGAGCCGTCGGGACGCCGCGGCACATCGGCGGTCACCGGCAGGTCGATCGTCGCGATCGTCGCCGGCGCCGATTCCGCCGACGCCGCCGCCCCGGCCACCGCCAGGGTCGCCAGCTGCGGCCCCAGGCTCCAGTGCAGCGCCCGGCCGTCGCCCGACCAGTGCAGGTCGCCGCCCGCCTCCTCGCTCCGCCGGGTGATCGGCAGGTTCCTGCCGCCCGGCGCCACCGCCACGGGCTTGCCGGCATCGACGAACGGCGCCGTCCAGACGCGATGCCGCTCGGCGAACGCCAGGTGGCGACCGTCGGGGCTGACCTGCATCTCGGTCGCCCAGTCGCTGGTGTAGTGCGTGCGCTCGCCTTCGCCGGGCGTGGCGCCGCCCAGCGGCACACTCAGCAGCGACACGCCGTCGCTGTCCTTGCCGCCATCCCGGGCCACGAGGAAGACCCGGTCGCTGCCGGCCCCGAAGTGCGGCGACCCGCCGCGCGTGGCGATCCGTCGCGGCGCGGCGGCCGCCGCCTTCGCCGGCGCCCGGGGGGCGGCCACCGCATACACGCCCTGCTCCTGGCCCCACAGCGGGCTGGTCAGGTACCCGCCGCCGGTCTTCACGTAGACAATGGTCGCGCCGTCGGGGCTGAACACCGGGTCCAGGTAGTGCCCGGGCTCGCCGGTCACGGTCCGGGGCTCGCCGCCGCCGGCCGCGATCACCCGCACGGAGGCCAGGCGCTCGTCGTTCCAGGCCACGTAGGCGATCTGCCGCCCGTCGCGGGACCAGGACGGGAAGTGCTCGAACTCGTCGACCGCACGCGTCAGCCGGCGGGGCTCGCCGATGGTGTGGCCGTCGAAGGCGGCGACATGAAGATGGCCCAGCGCCTGGAACACGACGCGGTCGCCCTGCGGGGAGACCGTGGCGTTCCGGATCATCCGCGCCGTGAAGCGCTCCGGCGCCACCGCGACGGGGAAGCGGATGGCCGCCGCGATGCTGCGCGCGTCCTTGACGCGGAACGGGATCTCCGTCGCGTGGCCGGACGCCACCTCGACCCGGCGGATCTTCCCCTGCGCCCAGAACACCAGCGACTTCCCGTCCGGCATCCAGGCCAGCGCGGGGTAGACGCCGTGGACCGCCCAGGTCTCCTGGTGGTCGCGGTCCAGCGGCGCGTAGGCCGCGCGCGCGTGGCCGCTGGCCAGGTCCATCACGAACAGCGTCGAGACGTGCCGCACCCGTCGCACGAACGCCAGCGACTTGCCGTCCGGCGACGGCACCGGCCGGCAGGCACCGCCGGGTCCGGCCACCACGCGCTCGGTCTGCTGCGTGCGCAGGTCCAGGCGGTCGATCGCGTAGATGCCCCGGTTGCCGTCCTTGTCGTACTCGAAGTCCGCGCCGGGCGTGGCGTCCAGGCTGTAGTAGAGGTAGCGGCCGTCGCGCGAGACCACGGGCTCGCCGGTGTCCTTCTGCTCGCTCTGCCTGGCCGTCAACGGCACGCCGTCGGTCGCGCCCCCGACATGCCACATCCACATCTCGCCGGCGCCCAGGCTCCGTCGCCCGGTGAAGTGCTTGCGCGCGACGATGAACTGCGAGTCGGGCGTCCACGCCGGCTGCGTCACCAGGCGGAAGGTCTCCTTCGTCACCTGCCGCACCTCGCTGCCGTCAGCGCGCATCACCCAGATGTTGTCGCCGCCCTTGCCGCCCTCGCCGGAGCGGTCGCTGACGAACGCGATCCACTGTCCATCCGGGCTGAACCGCGGCTGCATGTCCCACTGCCGGCCGGCAGCCAGGCGGATCACGCGCGAGCCGTCCGCCGAGCCCTCGCTGGGCATCGCGTAGATGTCGCCCAACAGGTCGAAGACCACCGTCTTCCCATCGGGCGAGACGTCCAGCGACAGCCAGGTACCGCTCTCGGTGTCCAGCGGCACGTCGCGCCAGCCCCAGCCGCCGGCGCTGCCGTCGGTGGGTGGGTTCGCGACATCCCAGGCCGGGGCGCTGATTGCCGTCGAGTCCGTCGTCGAGTCCGTCGTCGAGTCGGCCGTCGAGTCGTCAGCAGCATCGACCACGGCACCAGCCGTCGCGGCGCCGGCCACCAGGAGCACCAGCACCAGGGTCACGCCGTTCGTGATCGCACGCATGGAACGCCTCCGCAGGTTGACGTGTCGGCCGGCAAAGATAGGAGCGGAAATGCGGGACGTCACTGCCCGGGCGCCTGCCGCGCCGCCAGTGCGTCGACCAGGGCCCGCAGGCGCCGGACGTCGTCCCAGGTGTCGCGCTTCCAGCCCGGGTTGCGCAGCAGCGCCGCCGGGTGGAAGGTGACCGTGACCGGGATGCCCGCGTAGAAGTGGACGGCCTGCCGCAGGCGGCCCAGCGAGGCCTCGGTGCCCAGCAGCGTCTGCCCGGCGATGCGCCCGAGGCAGCAGATGGCGCGCGGCCGCAGGATCGCCAGCTGGCGGCGCAGGTGCGGCTCGCACTGCTGCACCTCGGCCGGCAGTGGGTCACGGTTGTTCGGCGGCCGGCACTTGAGGATGTTGCAGATGTAGACGTCCTGGCGCGCGTAGCCGATGGCGCCGAGGATCTTCGTCAGCAGCTGGCCGCTGCGCCCCACGAAGGGTTCCCCCTGCAGGTCCTCGTCCTGGCCCGGCGCCTCGCCGATGAACACCAGGTCGGCGTCGGGGTTGCCGGTGCCGAACACGGTGTGCGTGCGCGCGCGGTGCAGGTCGCATTTCGCGCAGGGCAGCACCTCCGCACAGAGAGCCGCCAGCGCGGCGGCCTTGTCGCCGCCGTGCGCCGCCAGCAGCGGGTCCGGCGGCAGTGAACCGCCGGGCGGCACGCCGTCACGCTCGATCAGCGCCAGCGTCTCGGCAACGAAGGCAGCGCAGGCGGCGGCGAACGTCGGATCGGCGGCGGCCTCAGCAGCCGGGGACTCTGCGGTTGATTCCGGAACCGGGGCCGCCGAAACGGATGCGGGGGCGGCGGGCACCTCGGCTAGTGCCGGCGACGCGGAACCGTCATCCAGGAACCAAGGCGGCGCGCTGTGCTCGTTCTGGCGGATCCAGTTCAGCAGATCGGCCGCGATCGCCTCGCGCGTGTCGCGCGGGGTCGTCATGCGCCCGCCACGGCGGCCGCGGCGGCCAGCTGCGCCAGCAGCGCCGGGGCCAGCGCGTCCTTGCGGCAGGCGCCGCTGCGCCACAGTTCGCCGCCGGGCCCCAGCAGCACGACCTCGTGCACCACGTCGCCGAAACCCGAGCCGTCCGCGGTGGGGTTGTTCGCGACGATGAAGTCCAGTCCCTTGGCCCGCAGCTTGCCCAGGGCGCGCGCGATGACATCCTCGGTCTCGAGCGCGAAGCCGACCACTTTCACGCCGGTGGCGCGGTGGCGCGGCACGACCTCGCCCAGGATGTCCGGGTTGCGCACCATCTGCAGCGCCCAGTTGTTCCCCAGCACGTCCTTCTTGAGCTTGCCGGAAGCGGGCTCGGCCGGCGTGAAGTCGGCCACCGCCGCGCACATGACCAGCCAATCGGCTCCCGTGGTCAACGCGGCATCGACCGCAGTGGCCATCTGCCGGCCCGTCTCGACTCCGACCACGGCTGCTAGGCCGCGCGGTGGCGCCAGCGCCACTGGCCCGGAGATCAGCGTCACCTCGGCGCCCGCGCGCGCGGCGGCCCCCGCCAGCGCGTAGCCCATGGCGCCGGTGCTGCGGTTGGCCACGTAGCGGACCGGGTCGATCGGCTCGACCGTCGGACCGGCGGTGACGACCACGCGACGCCCGGTCCAGGCGCCACCGGCCACGCAGCCGGCAGGCGGCGCCTCCCGTCCCTCACCGGCGGCGCGCGGCGGCAGCGCGGCGGCCACGCGGCGTACCTCGGCCAGGATGTCCTCCGGCTCGGCCATGCGGCCCTCGTCGGTGGTGCCGCAGGCCAGGAAGCCCTGGTCCGGCCCCACGAAGCGGACGCCGCGCTTCTGCAGCGTGCGGCAGACGGCACGCGTGGCCGCGTGCCGCCACATGTTGTCGTTCATCGCCGGCGCCATCACGACCGGGCCGGGGAACGCCAGCAGTAGCGTCGCGACCATGTTGTCGGCCAGCCCACCGGCCGCCTTGGCCATGGTGTTGGCCGTCGCCGGCGCCACCACCGCGATGTCGGCCCATCGAGCGTACTGGATGTGGTCCAGCGCCGCGGTGCCGCGCTCGCCCCACAGGTCGCAAGCCACGGGCGCGCCGGTCAGCACCTCGAACGTCATCGGGCTGACGAAGCGCGCCGCGGCGTCGGTCATTGCGCCGCGCACGGCAAAGCCCGCCTGCACGAGCAGGCGGGCCAGGTAGCAACTCTTGTAGGCGGCGATGCCGCCGGTCACCAGCAGCAGGACATGCGTGTCGCTGCCGGTCGCGCCGGCCATGGCCTAGACCTCGACCTCGGCTTCCTTCTCGATGCGGGCCAGCCTCGCGCGCTCCTTGGCGTCGTAGTGCTCGACCTTGCCGTCCATCAGGCGCTGCACCGCGATCGTCGTGATCTTGCCAGGCAGCGCGACATTGAACATGCGGGCGCGCTCGTTCAGGCGGCGCGCTTCCATGGCGGCCACCTTGATGGCGGCGAACTTGTTGGGAATGATCTGGGTGACCTTCTGACGCGGAATGTAGGTCATGTACCCTGTCCTCACGGCTGGGGTTCCGGTCGGCGTCGGGGCTCCCGAACGGCAGACCGGGGCGCATCGTTCCGGGCGGACGACAAGCGTTACAAGATAGCTGCTGGTGGCGCCGCGGCAAGCGGAAATCGGCGGCGAGGGCCACGGCGCGCCGCCAACATCTTGTGTTGCATCCGGTTACTGATCAGACGACTCCGGAACCGCGGCGCCCCACCAGCCCAGCCACGGCAGACCACACGTCCGGAGCCCCGCCACGGCCCTCGGACCGGTGTCCACCGGTCCGAAGCGCCGTAGGCGGGCTCGCGCGATCATGACCGCCGGCCGCGGCGGTCGAGCCCGAGCAGCTGGAGCGCCAGCGCCGGTTGCCTCTGGGCCTGGACCAGGGCCGCGACCGCCATCTGCTGCAGGATCTGCGCGCTGGTCAATTCGCTCATCTCGGCGGCGTAGTCGACGTCACGGATGCGGCTGTCGGCAGCGGACAGGTTCTCCTGCTGGTTCTGCATCAGGCGTATCGCGGACTCGAGGCGATTCTGCGAGGCGCCGAGCGAGGCGCGGCCGGCGCTCACCCGCTGCAGGGCCACGCCGAGCGCCGTCAGTGGCTGTTCGATCCACGCGGCGGGGTCGCCCGCGAGGGTCAGGTTGTCCAACCCCAGCGCAGCCGCGGTGAACGACCCGCCCATGCCCAGTGCGATGCTCCCGCCGCCGCCCAGCTCGATCCGTGTCTCGCCGCCCGATCCGTCCAGCAGCGCGCGCCCGTTGAACTCGATGCTGACGGCGATGCGGTCGATCTCCTCGACCAGCGCCTGGAACTCGTCGTCGAGATGGCCGCGCTGCTCGGTCGAGACCGTTCCGGTCATCGCCTGCTCGGCCAGCTCGTTCAGGCGGATCAGCAGGTCGGCTACCGAGGCCAGCCCGCCGTCGGCGATCTGCAGCAGGGAGATGCCGTCGCCGGCGTTGCGCTCGCCGACCTGCAGCGCACGGATCTGCGAACGCAACCGCTCGCTGACCGCCAGCCCGGCGGGGTCATCCGCCGCCCGGTTGATGCGCAGACCGCTGCTGAGCCGCTCGAGCGAGCGGTTCACGCGCGCCGTGGCATTCGCCAGGTGCCGCTGAGCGGACATCGCCGCCACGTTGGATGTGATGCGCAGGCCCATGCGCGGCGTCCCTTCCCTGGGTACCGGCCGGGGATCCATCCCCTCGCGTCAGGTTATCGGCAGCCCGGGGCGCCGCCTGAAGGGCCGGCGCCCGTCAGGCCAGATCGAACAGCAGGAATTCCGCCCCGTCGCGCCCGGTGATGGCCAGTCGCGGCTCATCGCTCGCCGCGGCGCCGTCGCCTTCCTCCAGGACCAGTCCGCCCACGTCCAGGCTGCCGCGGACGACCTGGATCCACGTGTGCCGGCCCGGCGCCGGCTCGTGGACCACGCCCTGGCCCGGCTCCAGGATGCAGGCATGGATCCGTGCGTCCTGACCGATGCCCAGGGCACCGTCGGCCCCGTCCGGCGCGACGACCAGGCGGAGCCGACCGCGCTTGTCGTCGGCCGTGAAGTGCCGCTCCGCGTACCCCGGCTCGACTCCCTCCCGAGCCGGCAACAACCAGATCTGCAGCAGGCGCAGGTTGGCGGTCCGTGAGTGGTTGAACTCGCTGTGCCGAACGCCGCTGCCGGCGCTCATGCGCTGCACGTCGCCCGGGCGCAGCACCGAGCCGGTGCCCAGGCTGTCGCGATGCTCGAGTTCCCCCTCGACCACGTAGGTGACGATCTCCATGTCGCGGTGGCCGTGCGTGCCGAAGCCCCCGCCTGCCCGGATGACGTCGTCGTTGATCACCCGCAGGGCGCGGAATCCCATGTGGGCGGGGTCGTGGTAACCGGCGAACGAGAACGTGTGCCAGGTGCTGAGCCAGCCGTGGTCGGCGTGGCCGCGCTCGCGGGCGGGGCGGTGGCGGATCATGGGCTTCCTCCCTGGTTCGGATCCTGCCCATGTTATCTGTTTCAACAGGTATTTGCCACTCTGGCACGGGGCGGTCGGCGACCCCAGGCCAGGGGCCGCGGGCGAATCCGCGCGATGTTCGGTGTCGCAACTCCCCTACCAGTGGAACGCGGCGGAAGCCACGCGGGCGCGCACCTGCGCCAGCAGGAGGTCGGCCTGGCCGGCGTCCAGCAGCGGCATCACCAGTCGGTGAGCCCCACCCCCGGCCGTATCCGCCGCCACCGTCGCCATGCCCCAACGGCGGTCGAACGGCGAGGCCCCTCCGCTGACCACCTGCACCTTCGCATAGCGGGCAAGGCTGGACTGCCGGCACCACCAGCCGCCGCGGACGGCGAAATGGCCGGGCAGCAGCGCGTAGCCGAAGGCGCGGGCCCGACGGCCGCCCGCGTACCAGAGCAGCGCAACGAGCGGCGGCATCGCCAGGAGCGCCGGCAGACGCAGCGTGGGGGAAATAGCCATCGCCACCAACGCGACGGCCAGCCAGCGCAGTGAGCTCCGCCGCAGGCGCCAGGCTGCACGCGGCGCCGCCGGCTGCCAGGCCAGCTTCGAGTGCATGACTTCCGGGTGGATCTCCGCGACCAGCGCGTCGACCTGCGCGATCGGCAGCGATGGCGCCAGCCATTCGCGGCCCGCGCTGGCATGCTTGTCGCCGCCGGCCGTTTGCACGCGCACCTCGACGCGGCCGAGCCGTCGCATCAGCGCCGGCTGTCTGACGGTCACCAGCTGAACGCGCGCCAACGGGATCGTCGCATGGACCCGCGTGAACAGCCCCCTCGTCGTCCGCAATTCGTCGCCCTCGCGCCTCAGCGTGAAACCGTGGAGCTGCACGACCGTCCACCCCACCGAAAGCAGGCGAATGGCCACCAGTACGCAGACGACACCGGCGGCCAGCAGCGCCAGCAGCGCCGGCTCGGGGTCGACCAGCAGACGGCCATCCTCCCACAGCCGCGACAGATGGGCCTGCAGCACGTCGGTCGGCCGGCCGAAGCCGTCGTCGAAGAGGTCGGCCTCCCATAGCGCACCCAGCGCGGCGCCGAGCACGATGCCGCCGCGATTCTGCGTCAGGCCCAGCACGACCAGGTCCCACAGACCCACTCGGACGAGTTCACGCGCGACGGGCGCGGCAACCGCGGGCAGCGGATCGTCCGCCAGCCCGTCGTCCGGCTCCGGCACGCTCGCGGTCCGCCGCTTGCCTTCCAGCACGCGCCGCCGCACCTCGTCCGCGGCGATCGCCGACAACACGCGCAACCGCGCCTCCTGCTCGGCGGCCCCAGCCGTCTCTATGCGCAGATCGACCACGCGCAGCAGGCGGTGCAGAGGCCCCTGCACGCTCTCCAGGTTGTGGATCCGCGAGTAGCGGATGTGCCGCACGTTGCGGAACAGCAGTCCTGTGCGCACGACAAGCTCGTCCTCACCCAGTTCGTAGTACGTCGTGAAGTAGCGCCAGACGGAGAAGACGGCGACCGGCAGCGAGAACCAGGCGATCCACAGGTCCCCTTGCGACTGCCGCGCGGTGAAGAACACGGCCAACAGGGGCAGCAGCAGCCCGCGCAGGGAATCCCCGACCAGGAAGAGCAGGGACCATCTGTGAAGGCGCCGGCTAGAGGACATCGCCGCCGGCCCCGTCCAGCAGATGGTCGCGAATCGCAGCGGCCGTGGCGTGATCCAGGCCGCCCAGCCTGACCTCGGCGTTCTCGGTGCCGGCCGTGAAGACGTGCAGCGTGGCCAGCCCGAAGCGCCGCTCGAGCGGGCCCTGCGAGACGTCGGTGTGCTGGATGCGCGAGCGCGGCACGTGGATCTCGCGCCGCCACCACACGCCGCGCCGGATCTCCAGCCCCGCCTCGCCCCAGCCGTAGCGCGTATGCGCGTGCTCGACAACGGGCCACCGCCAGGACAGGAGCGCCACGCCGGCCACGACGGCCAGGGTCGCGCCGGCGACCAGCAGCCGGCCGCCGACCGCCAGCCCGTCGGCCACGGCCATCACGATCAGAGCGCCCACGGCCAGGGAGACCGCGATGGTCAAGGTGACCACGGCGCCCACCAGCCGTCCGTGGGCGACATGGCGAGGATCCAGGTGATGCAGGTGGCCCGCTTCGGGAACGGCGGCCGCGGCGGTCGCTGTCGTGCCGGCGGCGGGCGGTATCGGCAGGTCTCCGGTCGTCATGGCCCTCCCCGCGCCGAAGCCGCTAGCCCAGCGGCGGCGCGCCGCGCGCCCGGCACGATTCGGCCGTGAGGATGGCCGCCACGCGCACCGCGGCCTGGCGCCAGTCCTCGTTGACCACCCAGTAGCGGTAGCGGCCGGCCAGAGTTACCTCGCCGCGCGCATTGCGCAGGCGGGTGGCGATAGCCTCCTCGCTCTCGGTGCCGCGATGCCGGAGCCGACGCTCCAGCTCCTCCCACGAGGGCGGGAACAGGAACACCGACACCAGTTCGTCGCCGAACCGGCCGATCACGTTGAGCCCGCCCTGGACGTCGATGTCGAGCACCGGGATCCGCCCGGCCGCCTCCATCTCCGCCAGGCGCGAGCGTCGGGTGCCGTAGCGATGCAGGTGCACGGGCGCCCACTCGACGAAGGCGTCGGCGGCCACCAGGCGGTCGAATTCGGCGTTATCGACGAAATCGTACTCGCGACCGTCGATCTCGCCGCCGCGGATCGGGCGCGTCGTGGTCGACACCGAGAACGCCAGGCGCGCCTCGCGTGCCAGCAGTTCGTTGATCACGGTGCCCTTGCCCGCGCCCGAAGGACCGGTGATCAGCAGGATCATGCCGCTACTCCAGGTTCTGGATCTGCTCGCGGAGCGACTCGACCTCGTCCTTCATCACGATCACCGCCTGGGTGATGTCCATCAGGTTGGTCTTGCTGCCCATGGTGTTGACCTCGCGGTGCATCTCCTGCAGCAGGAAATTGATCCGCTTGGCCACCTGGCCACCCTCGGTGAAGGCCGCGCGGAAGTGCCGGATGTGGATGCCCAGCCGCTCACACTCCTCGTTGATGTTGGAGCGGTCGGCCAGCAGCGCCACCTCCTGGGCCAGGCGTTGCGGCTCCAGCGGCTCGCTCAGCAGCTTCTCGAGCCGTTCGTTCAGCTTGCGCTGGATCTCGGCGGCCGCCAGCGGCGCCAGCCCGCGCACTTCCGCCAGCTTCGCCTCGACGGTGTCCAGGCGCCCCAGCATCTCCGCCACCAGCGCCGAGCCTTCGGCCTTCTTCATCTCGTGCAGACCGCGGGCGGCACCGGCCAACGACATCATCAGCGCCGCGCGCGCGTCCTCGGGGTCCAGGTCGGGCTCCTCGACCCGGAACAGATCCGGAAGCATCAGCAGGTGCTTGAGCTTCACCGACTCGGCGGGCTCGCCGGTGGCGCGAGCCAGTTCGGCAGCGGCGGTCTGGACCATGCGGATGCCCTGCGCCAGGCGCTCGGGATCGGCGCCGCTGGCGGCCGCGGCGCGGTCCACCTCGACCTGCACGCTGACCGTCACGCGCCCGCGCGCGATGTTGTCCTTCAGGAAGCTGCGCACGTCCGGTTCGAATGCCGCCAGCAGGGAAGGCAGTTTCAGGCTGACGTCCAGAAAGCGGTGGTTCACCGAGCGGAACTCCGCCGTGATCGTGACGGGGCCGGCCGAACCCTCGCCCGTGCCGAATCCGGTCATGCTGAGCATGTCCAACTGCGTGCCTCCGTGATCGTGGCGTGTACGCGGCCAGGCCGCTTCCTCCGCGCGAAGTGTAGGCCAGCGCCGCGGCGCCGGCAAGGCGGGGTTGCCGGTCAGGGAACCTCTGGCGGTCACGCGACGTACGATGCTAGGATGCCCCCGCACCGAGCAAGCTTGCCTGCCTCCTCGAGAAAGGGATCCGCCATGATCCGTGTCCGTCTGCTTGCGCTCCTTGGCCTGTCGCTCCTGCTGCCGGCCGCCACCGCGCTCGCGCAGGGCGACTACGAACTGCGGTTCCCCGTCGGCGTCCGCGCCGGCTGGACGGAATGGGAGAACCGGGGCCAGGTGCACCTCGGCGCCCACGTGGCTTTGGGCGAGATGATGGAGAATCTCTATTTCACGCCGAACCTCGAACTCGGCTTCGGGGGCGGCAGCACCGTCGCCGCCTTCAACGGCGATGTGACGTGGTCGTTCAGCGAGATGGCCACCGGCGGCTGGGGCCTGTATGCCGGCGGCTCGCTCGGACTCATCTGGGCCGACCCCGAAGACAAGGCCGCCGACGCGGACCTCGGCCTGAGCGTGCTCGCGGGCCTGACGCGCCGCTTCACCAACGGCCATGACGGTTTCCTGGAGGTGCGCGCCGGGGTGCTCGACAGCCCGGGCCTCAAGGTCACCTTCGGCTACAACCTTTTCTAGCGGTGGGCTCGCCCCGTGCCCGCGACGATGCCACCGCACTGGCCGCCAGGCTGGAGCGGTGGCGCACCTTGTACGCCGGCCGGCCGCTGTTCCGCGCCGCGGCCGGACCTCGCTCGGTGCGGTTGCACCTGGCGGGTGACGAGCGCTTCTGCCTTCTGCTGACCACCGCGCCGGGCGCCGCACTGCTGTGCGGCCTTTGCGGTCGCCTGCCCGACGCGCTGGCGACAGCCCTGCCGATCGAACGCGAACACCCGCTGCCGCCCGCGCTGGCCGGCGCCACGCTCACGGGCCTGGGCGCGTTGCCCGGGGAGCGCGTCGCCTGCCTGCGCTTCTCGCGACCGGACGGTTCTGCCGTGCATCTGCTGCACCAGCTCTTCGGCGCGCCCGGCAACACCGTGCTGCTGGACGGGGGCGGCCGCTGCCTGTGGGCCGCGCGCCGGCCGCCGCACCCGCTGCTGTCGGTGCTGCCCCCGCGCGTGACATATGCGAGCCGGAACGCCGACGACAACGACGCGGGAATCCCGGAAGCGGCCGGTGCCGGCACGGGCAACGCCGGCGCACCCCCGGTCGACGCCATGGACCAGGAACTCGACGGTCTGGCGACTGCGCTCGCCGCGGAGTCGCACGCGCGCGAAGTCGCCGCGCTGGAGCGCCGCTTGCGCGCCGCGGACAGGCTCTGCGAGCACCGCACCGCCGATCTGGCCGGGGCCGGCACGGGCGACGAGCACCGCCGCCGGGCCGAGACGCTTGCCGCCCACCTGCACAGGCTGCGGCAGGGTGCGACCCGCTGCGAGCTGATCGATCCGCGCGACGGATCCCCCGTGCTCATCGAGCTGGACCCGGCCCTGAGCCCCGCCGCCAATCTCGCGGCGTTGTTCCATCGCGCCCGCAAGGCCGAGCGCGGCCGCGAGGTCATCACCGGCAAACTGGCCGAGGCCGCCGGCGAGGCACTGGCGCTACGGACAGCGCTGGCACAGCTGGCGGCGTTGGCACGGCAGGTGGATTCGCCGGCTGTCGGGAGCGGCCTCGCGCGGCTCGCGGCCGTCCAGGCCTGGCTGGCGAACCGGGCGGAATCCGCCCGGAAGGACGGAGTGCCGGCGGCCGGGAGGCGCCACCGCGCCGACGACGAGCCCTCGCGCCCGTTCCGCCGCTACCTGATTGACGGCCGCTGGGAGATCTGGGTGGGTCGCAGCAGCCGCGAGAACGACGAACTGACCCACGGGGCCGCGCACAGCCGCGACCTGTGGCTGCACGTCCACGGGGCCACGGGCAGCCACGTCATCCTTCGAACGGGCGGCCGACCCGATCTGGTGCCCCGGGACACGCTTGCGAAAGCGGCCGCCCTGGCCGCGTTGCACAGCAAGGCCCGCAACGCCTCGCTGGTGCCGGTGGTGTGGACGGAGAGGCGCTACGTGCGCAAGCCGCGCAAGTCGCCGCCGGGCCTGGCGGTGACGCTGCAGGCCCAGACGATGATGGTCGCGCCGGGGATCGTCGACGGGGTGGAGCCGGCCTGACCCGACGGGAGAGCCGCCGGTCGCGCGCCGGATCAGTTCTCTTCGCGGATGCGCGCCAGCTCGCCCGGCCGCGCCAGGAAGATCTCGAGCAGCTCGGGATCGAAGTGGCGGCCGGCGTCCTGGATCATGGCGCGCGCGGTTTCCTCGTGCGTCCAGGCGTCCTTGTAGACGCGGCGACTGGTCAGGGCGTCGTACACGTCGGCGATGGCGACGATCCGCGCCGAGAGCGGGATCTCACGTCCCTTGAGCCCGGCCGGATACCCGGAGCCGTCCCACTTCTCGTGGTGGCAGCGAGCCACCTCGGCACCCATCGCGATCATCGCGTAGCGGCCGTAGTCCTTGATCAGGCTCTCGAGCAGTTCGGCGCCCATCTCCGTGTGCGACTTCATCACCGCGAACTCGGCCTCGGTCAGCTTCCCCGGCTTCAAGAGGATAGCGTCGGGGATGCCGACTTTGCCCACGTCGTGCAGCGCGGCGGCACGGGCCAACGTATCGACGAACTGCGGCGTGGCTTCGGGGTAGCCCGGCCGATCCGCCAGCAGCCCGGCCAGGTAGCCGGAATAGGCGCACATCCGGCGCAGGTGTTCGCGGATCTGGGTATCGCGGATCTCGGCCAGGAGAGCCATGCCGCGGATCACGGCATCACGGCTGCGGCTCAGCTCGTTGACCAGGCGGATGTTCTCCAGCGAGTACGACATCTGGTCGACCAGCATGGTGCACATGCCGATCTCGGCTGCATCGAAGGCGCCGGCCTTCCGGCTGCCGAAATCGAAGACGCCGACCGGTCCGCGGAACGAGATGATCGGCAGCGCCAGCGCGCTGGCCACTCCCGCCGCCAGCGGTTGCAGGCCCTCCAGACCGGCCACATCGGCGATGTGGACCAGGTACTCTTCGCTGAACGCCTGGGCATGCATGCTGGTCGTATCCTGGACCACGACCCGCATGCCGGGTTCCAGACCGCGGTAGCCGTCGGTCGCCTTCAGCACCAGATCCCCGCTGTTCCGGTCCACCAGGAACAACGCGCAGGCGTCACACCCGATCACCCTCCGGGCGCCGGCCACGACGTCGGCATAGCTCGCCTCGTCCACCGGCATGCACACCAGGCGCGCGTTGAACGCCTGCAGGGCCCGCAGCCGGTCGACGTGCGCGCCGTCGGGCGGCTCGGTCTGGCCGACCGCGCCGCGGTGCACAAGGGTGGGGTTTCCGTTATCGTCGGCCATCGCCTGCCCGATTCGTCAACGGTCCGGGCCGACCGTACGGGGTCCGGGAAGCCTCGCGGCCCACAGGCCGGCTCGGGGCGAGGATCGGCTTCCGGTGGCTGGACTTGATGCATTTCGACGGTTCAACTCAGCGCAGGCGCTCGATTTCCTCGATCAGCACCTGCTCCAGGTCCGCCTTGTCGATGTTACGGTGCAGTTCGCCCTTGCGGTAGATCGCCACCTTGGTCTTCCCCGCGGCGATGCCCAGGTCGGCCGTCTTGGCTTCGCCCGGCCCGTTGACGATGCAGCCCATCACCGAGATCACGCGGTCCGGCGGCAGGTCCTTCGCCAGTTCCTCGACCCGCGAGGCGAGCGCGACCACGTCCACTTCGACCCGCCCGCAGGTCGGGCAGGCCACCACGCGCGCATACCCTTCGCGCAGGCCCAGGGCCTGCAGCATGTAGAAGGCGGCCTTCACCTCGTAGGCCGGGTCGTCGGCCAGGCTGATGCGCACCGTATCGCCGATGCCCTCGGCCAGCAGCACCGACATCGCGGCGACGGACAGCGAAGTGCCCGCCAGCAGCGTGCCCGCTTCGGTCACGCCCAGATGCTGCGGCACGTCGCTCTGCGCCGAGAAACGCCGGCAGGCCTCGACGACCTCGGCCGGCGTGCTGCTCTTGAGGCTGACCGCGACGTCGTGGAAGCCGATGGCCGCCAGGACCTCGATCTCGTCCAGTGCGCTCTGCACCAGGGCGCCGGCCGGGTCGCGCTTCACCAGATCGTCGTAGCGCCGGTGCAGCGAGCCGCGATTGACGCCGATGCGGATGGGCACGCCCTTGTCCTGCGCGGCACGCGCCACCTCGCGCACGTGCTCGCGCGAGCCGATGTTGCCCGGGTTGATGCGCAACTTGGCAATGCCGGCCTTCAACGCCGCCAGCGCCATCGTGTGATCGTAGTGGATGTCGGCGATGAGCGGCACGTTGGCCTCGCGCACCAGCTGCGGCAGGGCCTCGGCCGCGGCCTGGTCGTTGACCGTCACGCGCACGTACTCGGCGCCGGCGCTGGCCAGCTCGCGGATCTGCTCCAGCGTGGCCTGCACCTCGCCCGTGCGCGTGGTGGTCATGCTCTGCACGCGCACCGGCGCACCGCCGCCCATGGGCAGGCTGCCCACCATGATTTGCCGGGTGGGCCGTCGGGGTGCGCAGACCGGGCGCGGCGCCACGCGGAGGGGGTCGAGGGCCTGGGGTTCGTTCATGCGTTGCCGTCCCGCAGGGCCGGGCCCGCGCGGCGCAGGTCGCCGTCGCGTTCGGTGATGCCGGCCTGGTCGAGGTATTCGAGCATCGGGATCCCGAGCTTGCGGGTCAGGCCGCTCAGCTCGCGGAACCCGCTGAACGTCAGCTCGGGTTCGCGCGCGAAATGGCCCCGCAGCTTCGCCACCAGGGCCTCCCGCGCGCCGAAGGCGACAAGGTAGTCGGTGGCCACCGGCACCGCCCGCCCGTGGTCGACCAGCCAGCGGGCCACCTCGGCCGGCTTGAAGTCCCGCAGGGCCGCGTCGGCCGCCGCACGCTGGAACGCCGGCGACGCGGCCGCCCAGTGCTCCAGGCCCGGGAACTCCAGCCCCAGGGCATCCATCTCGGCGGCAGCGGCGTCGACCGCCGCCTGCAGGCGTACGCCCAGTTTCGGTCCCTCGGGGGTGGCCGCGATGCGGTCACCGGCCACGACCCACCGGCCTGGCTCGGCCAGCGCCAGACTGACGGCATTCCACTCGTTGGCACCGCCGGCGAAGCCGCAGCGCCGACGCGCCTCCTCCTTGGGCACGCCCAGCCGCAAGGGGTATTTCTTCGCGTGTTCGGCCACCTGTTCCGCCACGGCCATCGCCAGGCCATCCAGCACCGCGCGGTGGTAGGCCCGCGTGCCGACCACGGCCACCAAGGGGTGGTCGGCCCAGGCCTGGGCCGCCTCGGGCGCCAGCCCGGCGGTGCCCGCATCCTGCAGCTTCTTGAGGAAGAGCTCCTCTGGCGAGCCCGTCTCGAGCACCGCCAGTTGGGCAAGCACGTCGTCGTCGAAGCGCTTGTGTTGACGCGGCGCGGTGTCCAGGACCGTCCCGCCCGCGACGCTGACCAGCGGCGAATAGAAGCGCAGCACGAGCCGATCCCCGTGGGCCGCGACAAGGTCATCCTCGAGATGCAACTGGGCCCGCGCGGTGCGGGTGGCGGCCGGCGCATCGCCACCCAACTCCTGCGCGTCCAGCAGCACGATGCGCCCGAGCACCTCGCGCCCGGCATGGTGCACGTGCAGGCGCTGGCGGTTCTTCACCGTGCGTCGGCAGTGCTTCATCAGGTCGACGCGCACGTCCAGCCTGCGCGTGGCCACGGCTGCGCGCGGGGCGATCACCTGCTGCCCTCTCGCCATGTCCTCGCGTTTGACCCCGTGCAGGGCCAGCGCCAGCCGCTGTCCCGACGCGCCTCGCGCCGCCGGCCGCCCGTGGGCCTGCACCTCGCGCACGCGCACCGGCAGCGCTCCGGGCTCGACCAGCAGCTTGTCGCCCTCGGCCACCGCACCCGACCAGCAGGTGCCGGTCACGACCACGCCGGCACCGGGCATCGTGAACACGCGGTCGACCGGCAGTCGGAAGTACCCCTGCTCCGCACGGCGCGGCAAGGCCAACGCCTGCCCCTTCAGCGCCGCGCGCAGTTCGTCCAGCCCGGTGCCGACGTGCGCCGAAACGGCGACGATCGGCCGGCCCTGCAGGAACGTGCCCTTGACGAGGTCTGCGGCCTCCTCGGTGACAACCCCGACGAAGTCGGCGTCGACCATGTCCGTCTTGGTGACCACGACCACGCCGCTGCGCACACGCAACGCATCGAGGATCTCGAGATGCTCGACCGTCTGCGGCATCACGCCCTCGTCCGCGGCGATGACCAGGAAGGCCAGGTCAACCCCGCCGGCACCCGAGACCATCTGCCTGACGAACCGCTCGTGGCCCGGCATGTCGACCACGCCCAGATGCACGCCGTCGCCCAGGTCCAGCTCGGCGAAGCCCAGTTCGATGCTGATGCCCCGCTCCTGCTCTTCCTTGAGGCGGTCGGTGTTGGTTCCGGTCAGTGCGGTGACGAGTGCCGTCTTGCCGTGATCGACGTGGCCGGCGGCGCCGAGGATGAAGTGGCGGGTCTGCTCAGTCATGGGCGTGGCGATCCCGGTTCGCTGGAGTCCGAGTCGCGGGAGCTTCCCGCGCGATCTGGAGGCACTATACAAGGTGGAGCGGGGGTGGCGCCAGCCGGACCCGTTCCGGACGCCGCAGTCGTGGCGCGACGGCCGGCTCGCCGCGTTTCGGCACGGACGCTCGCGCCCGGTCGGCGTCGGCGGTTGGAGACAGGTCGGCGCCGTGGTAGATTCGCTGCGGCCCCGCATACGGGGCCCGCACGACCGTCCCGGCTCTCCGCCGCAACCGCGCCCAGACGCAGGAAGCCCACATCGATGAGAATCCTGACCGTCTGTACCAGCCGCGCCCGTGGGGGCATGGAGATGAGCTTCGTGCGCAACAGCGTACGCCTGCGCGAGCGTGGCCACACGGTGCTCCCGGTCTGCGGTCCCGGTTCCGCCGGCCTGGCCAGCCTGGCCACCGAGGGCTTCGCGCCGGTCGTGGCCGATCTGTGGGGGAAATTCCATCCGCGCGAATCGTGGCGCCTGGGGAGTTTGATCGCCAGCCACGCCATCGAGGTCGTCCACTGCGACTGGTCCCGCGACCTGTTCACGCTCGTGCCCGCCCTGGCCCGCTCGCCCCACGTTCCACTGGTGCTCCAGAAGCACGTCGGCGTGCTCGCGCCCAAGCGGCTGTGGGTCCACTACGCCATGTACCGCCGGGTCGACAAGGTCATCGCCATCAGCGACGTCATCCGCGCGAACTTCGTCGCGATGCACCCCATCGCGCCGGCGAAGGTCACGAGGATCCACAACGGCATCGATCCCGTGCGCTTCCGCCCCGATGCCGCAGTACGGGCCAGGACCCGTGCCGCGCTCGGGCTGGAACCGGACCATGTCGTTGTCGGCATCGTCGGGCGCGTCACGCGGGCCAAGGGTCACCTGGAATTCCTGGAAATGGCGGCCCATCTTGCCCCGCGTTTCCCCGAGGCGCGCTTCCTGGTCATCGGCGAGGCGACCCGGGGCGAGGAAGACGAGGGCGCCGAGATCCTCGCCCGCGTCGAGGATGCGCGCCTGCGCGAGCGGGTGATCGTCACCGGATTCCGCGACGACGTACCGGACCTGCTGACCGCGCTGGACGTGTTCGCCTTCCCCTCGCACGCCGAGGCGTTCGGCCTGGCGCTGATCGAGGCCATGTCCGCCGGACTGCCGACCGTCTCCGCGAACTGCGACGGCCTGTTGGACATCGTCGAGGAGGGGCACACAGGCTTCATGGTGCCTCCCCGCGACTGGGAGGCGTTGGCGGCGGCCACCTCCACCCTCATGTGCGATGCTTCGCTGCGGACGCGCATGGGCCAGGCCGGACGCCAGCGCGTGCTGGCGCGTTTCACCGAGGAACGCATGTACGGAGCCATCGAGGATCTGTACCGCGAGGCGATCTCGGCCCGGCGGAGATGAGTGCCCCGCGCCGGCATCTCCCGGCGGCAGCCAGGTCGCCCGTCACCGTGCCGATACCCTCCTGATCCGCGCTCCCAGCCCCGCCAACTTGTCCTCGATCCTCTCGTAGCCACGATCGATATGGTACACGCGATTCACGGTCGTCGTTCCCTCGGCCGCCACTCCGGCCAGCACCAGGGCCGCCGAGGCGCGAAGGTCACTGGCCATCACCGGCGCCCCCTGCAGCCGCTCGACGCCGAAGATCGTCGCGCGCGCACCGTCGACGCGAATCTCCGCGCCAAGACGCTGCAGCTCGGCCACATGCGTGAAGCGGTCGGCGTAGATGCCCTCGCAGATGAAGCTGGTGCCGTCGGCCACCGCGCAGGCGGCCATGACCTGGGCCTGCATGTCCGTGGGGAAGCCCGGGTAGGGCCGGGTGGTGATCTCGGTGGCGACCGGGCGGCCTTCGCTGGCGATGACCAGCTCGTCCGCGGCCTCGGTGATCCCGCAGCCCATCTCGCGCAGCACCGCCGTGATGGGCGCCACGTGCACCGTGTCGACGCCGGTCAGACGCACGCGGCCGCCGGCCAGCGCCACGCCGGCCATGAAAGTGCCGGCCTCGATGCGGTCGGCGATGACCGTCTGCCGCAGCGGCGCGATCGTGACCGGGCCCTGCACCCGCAGCGTGGGGGTGCCGACGCCCTCGATGCGCGCACCGGCATCGCGCAGCCCGACGGCCAGCTGCGTCACCTCGGGCTCCACGGCGCAGTTCTCGAGGATCGTCTCGCCGCGCGCCAGCACGGCGGCCATCAGCACGTTGCAGGTGGCGCCGACGGAGACCGGCTCGAAGCGGAAGCGCCCGCCGAGCAGCCCACCGCGCGGCACCCGCGCGTGGATGTAGCCGCGGTCCAGGGCGATCTCCGCCCCCAGCGCCTGCAGTCCCTCCAGGTGCAGGTTCACCGGACGCGGACCCCAGGCGCAGCCGCCCGGCAGCGAGACGCGCGCCTCGCCCTGGAACGCCAGCAGCGGCCCCAGCACGTAGATGCTTGCGCGCATCTTGCGCACCAGGTCGTAGGCGGCCTCGCGGCCCTCGGCCTCGCGGGTGTCCAGGCGCAGCTCGCCGCCCACCAGCGAGCAGCGCGCACCCAGTCCCTCGAGGATCGTCATGAAGAAACGCACGTCGTGCAGGTCGGGCACGTTCTGGATCACGGATGTCCCACGCGACAGCAGCGCCCCGGCCATCAGCGGCAACACTGCGTTCTTGGCGCCGCCCACGGCCAGGTCGCCCTCCAGCCGCGTCGGGCCCTCGATGACGAACCTATCCATCCGCTGCCTCCGCTTCGCCCACACGGGCGGTCACCACGCGGTCGCGTCCCGCGTAATCCTGCGTCACCACGACCTCCAGGCCGCCCGACGCGGCCAGGATCGCCGCCACGTCCACGCCCTGGTCGTCGCCGATCTCCACCGCCACGTGCCCGCCCGGCCGCAGCCAGTCGCGCATCGCCGAGGCGATGGCGCGGTAGAACTTCAGCCCATCGGGCCCGCCGTCCAGCGCCGCGACCGGGTCGTGGTCCCTGACCTCCACCGACAGCCCGGCGATGTCGGCGCTGCGCACGTAGGGCGGGTTGCTGACCAGCAGGTCCACCTGCCCCCGCAGCGAGGCGGCCAGGGGGTCGAATCGCGAGCCCTCGATCGCGTGCACGCGCGGGCCGGCGCCCAGCGCGCGCGCGTTGCGCAGCATCAGGGCCACGGCGGCGGGGTTCACATCGCTGGCGTGCACCTGCAGCCGCGGCAGTTCGCAGGCCAGCGAGACGCCGATGGCGCCGCTGCCGCAGCCGATCTCGACGGCCACCGGCGTGCGGTCGCCGCGCCGCAGAGGCTCCAGCAGCTTCAGGCACGTCTCGACCAGGCGCTCGGTCTCGGGCCGCGGGATGAAGACGCCCGGCTCCATCTTGAACGGGCGACCGTAGAACTCGGTCTCGCCAAGGATCTGCTGCAGGGGTTCGCCGCCGGCGCGGCGGCGAACCAGCTCGCGGTACCGCGCAACCTCGACGGCGAGCACCGGCCGGTCGTGCTGGCAGAACAGCTCCAGGCGGGTCAGGCCCAGCACGTCGGCCAGCAGGCGCTCGGCGTTGAGCCGGGCCGAGGTGACGCCCTTCTGGTCCAGGTAGCCGGCGGTCAGCTCCAGCAGCTCGCGCACGGTGCGGTTGACGGCGGCGCTCGTCATGGGGCACTGGTCATGGCAGGTCCGCTCCGCGGTTCACTCCTTGCGGGTGGCGGCCAGCGCCTCCTCGCGCCGGTGCGCCAGGATCGCTTCCACCACTTCCTCCAGCTCGCCGTTCATGATCGCGTCCAGGTTGTGCACCGTTAGCCCGATCCGATGGTCGGTGAAGCGGCTCTGCGGGAAGTTGTAGGTGCGGATCTTGGCCGAGCGGTCGCCGGTGCCGACCTGGCTCTTGCGCTCGGCGGCTTCGGCCGCCTCCTGCTCCATGATCGCGCGTTCGAGCAGGCGCGAGCGCAGCACGCCCAGCGCCTTGGCCTTGTTCTTGTGCTGCGACTTCTCGTCCTGGCACTGCACGACCAACCCCGTCGGCAGGTGCGTGATGCGCACGGCGCTGTCGGTGGTGTTGACCGACTGGCCGCCGGGGCCGCTGCTGCGGTAGACGTCGATGCGCAGCTCGCTCTCGTCGATCTGCACGTCCACTTCCTCGGCCTCCGGCAGCACCGCCACCGTCACCGCCGAGGTGTGGATGCGCCCCTGGCTCTCGGTGGCCGGCACGCGCTGCACGCGGTGCACGCCGCTCTCCCAGCGCAGGATGCCGAAGGCCCCGTCGCCGCGCACGGCGTAGATCACCTCGCGGAAGCCGCCCTGCGCGCCGTCGGTGGCGTCGATCAACTCGGTCTTCCAGCGGCGCGTCTCGGCAAAGCGCAGGTACATGCGGGCGATCTCCTCGGCGAACAGGGCCGCCTCGTCGCCGCCGGTACCGGCGCGGATCTCCAGGATGGCGTCACGGTCGTCGTTGGGGTCGTGCGGCAAGAGGGCCGCCTCCAGGGCAACGGACGCCTTCTCCAGCGCCGGCTCCAGCTGCACCAGCTCCTCCCGGACCATCGCCAGCATGTCCGGGTCCTTCTCGGTCTTCAGCAGCGCGTGGTTCTGGGCCACCTGCTCCTCGATCTTCAGCCAGGCCTCGCCCGCCTCCAGCTGCTTGCGAACGCGCGAGTGGTCGCGGGCGTTCTTCCGGTACTCATCCTGGTTCTTCAGCGCGTCGGGCGCCGACAGCCGGACCGACAGCTGCGCGTACTGTTCCCGCAGGGCCAGGACGTTCTTCTTCACGCCGCGCTCCCCCCGGCGGCCGGGACGGACGCCGGCAGGTCGTAGTACACGCGTCCCTGGAAGCCGTCGGCCTCCGGGGTCAGCACCGCCCGCAGCGCCGACATCGCGACCGTCAGCTGGTCGTCGTCGGGGCGCTTGGTGGTGATCCTCTGCAGCAGCAACCCAGGCAGGATGAAGGGCTTCAGGATCCACAGCCGGCAGTACTTGCCGGACAGCTTGATCGCCTCGTAGGCCAGCCCGCCGATCAGCGGCACGAACGCCAGGCGCTCCAGCCGGTCGCCCACGTCCTGCGGCCGGCCCAGGAAGCTGAAGACGACGATCGAGATGAGCATCACGAAGAACAGGAAGCTGGTGCCGCAACGCGGGTGCAGCGTCGTGAACGGACGGGCGCCGTCGGCGTCCAGGCTGCGCCCGTTCTCGAACGCATGGATGCTCATGTGCTCGGCGCCGTGGTACTGGAAGACACGCCCCATGTCCTTCAGGCGGCTGACCGCCCACAGGTAGGCCACGAACAGCACGACGCGGAACACGCCGTCGACCGCGTTCCAGGCGATGCTGCCGGACTCCTTGCCCACCGTCCAGTCGGTCAACAGGATCGGCAGGTAGAAGAACAGGCCCAGGCTTAGCACGAAGCTGAACGCCACCGTGCCCCAGGTCATGGCCGTCTCGCCGAAGGTGGCCTTGCGCCCCTCCACGCGGTCCTCGCTGGCGGCCTGGTCGGCCGAGAACATCAGCGCGTCGATGCCCACGACCATGCTCTCGACCAGGTGCACCCCGCCGCGCAGCACGGGCACGTTCAGGAACGGCAACCGGCGCACCACGCTGCGGAAGGGCTTCTTGCGGACCACGATGCGCTGGTCGGGCGTGCGCACGGCCATGGCCAGGTACTGGGGGCTGCGCATCATGACGCCCTCGATCAGGGCCTGGCCGCCGACGGCCAAGTCCATCTGCCGGGCTTCCTCGGCGCCCGGCGCCGCCGCCGGCGGCGACCCGCCCGGCGCCGGATCCCCGTCGAGCGCCAATTCGTCGCCGGGTCCGGCGGCCGCCACCAGGGCCGCCTGCAGGTATCTCGGTAGCATCCGCGCACTCCTTGCCGGCGCCCTCGCCGGGCGTCCGGTGTGAAAAAGGGCACCGGGCAATCTACCCGGCGCCCTGTCGGTTTCGCAAGCCCGGCCCTGGCGGGCGGTCGCCGTCGCGCGGCGAGGCTACTTCTTCTGGTTGTAGCCGGCGTCGGCGTACCGCTTGCGGAAGCGCTCCACGCGCCCGGCGGTGTCGACGATCTTCTGCTGGCCCGTGAAGAACGGGTGGCAGGCCGCGCAGATTTCCACGTTCAGCTTGTCCTTGGTGGAGCGCGTCCGGATCACGTTGCCGCACAGGCAGGTGATCGTGCAGTCCACGTATTTCGGATGGATGTTGTCTTTCATGGCTCCTGCTGCCTGTTGCGCCGACCGGGGTCTGGCGGCATGCCCTGCCGGCCCCGTGATCTTCGGTTGAGCGCGAAATGAAATAAGGAAACTTGCGGTATGCAAGGGAATTCTGGTTCAGGGGCCCCCGGACGACCAGGGGGCCCACCCGGAGGACTCAGGCGTTCATGGCAGCCAGGAACTGCGCGTTGTCCTTGGTTTTGCTCAACTTATCGATCAGGAACTCCATCGCCTCGGTCGGATTGTAGTCCGAGAGGTACTTCCGGAGGACCCAGATCTTGGCCAGGTCCTTGGGGTCCAGGAGCAGGTCTTCCTTGCGGGTGCCCGACTTGAAGATGTCCACCGCGGGGTACACCCGACGGTCGGCGATTTTCCGGTCCAGGACCAGCTCCATGTTGCCGGTGCCCTTGAACTCCTCGAAGATCACCTCGTCCATGCGGCTGCCGGTCTCGATCAGGGCCGTGGCGATGATGGTCAGCGAGCCGCCGTCCTCGATGTTGCGCGCGGCGCCGAAGAACCGCTTCGGCTTCTGCAGCGCGTTGGAATCGACGCCGCCCGAGAGGATCTTGCCCGAGTGCGGCACCACCGCGTTGTGGGCGCGCGCCAGGCGGGTGATCGAGTCCAGCAGGATCACCACATCCATCCCGTTCTCGACCAGGCGCCGGGCCTTGGCCAGCACCATGTTGGCCACCTGCACGTGTCGCTCGGCGGGCTCGTCGAAGGTCGAGCTGACGACCTCGCCCTTGACCGAGCGGGCCATGTCGGTGACCTCCTCCGGGCGCTCGTCGATCAACAGGACGATGAGGTGGCACTCGGGATGGTTCGTCGAGATCGAGTTGGCGATCTTCTGCAGGATGACGGTCTTGCCGGCGCGCGGCGGCGAGACGATCAGGCCGCGCTGGCCCTTGCCGATGGGCGCCATCAGGTTGATCAGGCGCGTGGTCATGTTCTTCGGGTCGTGTTCGAGGTTCAGCAGCTGCTCGGGGTAGAGCGGCGTCAGGTTGTCGAACAGCGTGACCTTCTTGGCTTTGTCCGGCTCGCTGTAGTTGACCGACTCGACCTTCAGCAGCGCGAAGTAGCGCTCGTTGTCCTTCGGCGGCCGCACCTGGCCGCTGATGGTGTCGCCTGTCTTGAGGTCGAATTTCTTGATCTGCGACGGGGAGAGATAGATGTCATCCGGACCGGGCAGGTAGTTGTACTTCGCCGAGCGAAGGAATCCGTAGCCCTCGGCCAGCACCTGCAGGACACCCTCGGCGTAGATCAGCCCGTTCTTCTCGGTCTGCCCCTCGAGGATCTTGAAGATCAGCTCGCTCTTGCGCAGCGTGCTGAGCGCCTCGATGTTCATGCCGCGGGCCACTTCCACGAGTTCGTGGATGTTCATTTCCTGCAGTTCCTTGATATCCATGTCTCTCCTCGGGCCGGGCGGCCCGTGACGTTGGGGAAGCGGGGACGGGAGCGGCGCCATGTCCGGCCGCGGTCCCGGCGGGCCTGATGGCGCGCAGGTCCGGCCCCGGCTTCGGGCGTGAAGGGTCCTCTGGGTTCCAGGATGCGGGCCACCGGCCCGTTAAGGCGGAAGTGCTGTTCAGCCCATCCAGCCTAGCACATTCCGGGCCTGAAAGCGAATTCCGTTCGTTCCCACGGGTCGGCGCCCGGCCACCGCGGCCAGGCGCCGCCGCGCCATCTAGGGCTGAGGCGAGCTACCGGACATGAGCTGCTCGTACGTCTTGGTGTTGGTCTCGGAGGCCGTGAAGTCGCCCATCTCCAGCTGAGCCAGGCTCAGGTACAGGAAGCCCTGGGCGTTGGCCACGAATTGATTCGTCATGGCGCCGCCGATCTCGATCGCGCGGCGGAACATCCCCGACGACTTGTCGGACGCTTCCTGCTTGAGGAGAGGGTCGGCTTCGGCGGCCGCCTGCTCCTTGAGGTGCCTGCCGTAGTTGTAGTACGTGCGCAGACGGGCCAGCATCGTGCCCTCGGTCGGGAACATCTCGAGATTGCCGGCTCGATCCAGGACCGCAATCGCTTCGTCGAAGCGCGCGATGTCCGTGCGCGCATACCAGGTGCCGGCGCTGACGAGCATCGGCACATTGTCGCCGTCGTTGGCGGGGTCGGTGTCCTTCTCGAACAAATCGACGACCTTCACATAGAAATCGGCGGCGCGCGCATACTCCTGCTGCTCCAGCGCCAGGTTGGCCACCTGCCTGAGCAGAACGGTGTCGTCGCCGCGGGTGGCCAGCAGATCGTCGTAGATGCGGCCGGCTTCTTCGGTGCGACCGAGCGTGGCCAGCACGTACGCCTTGTCCAGCTGCAGCGAATAGGCGTCCGGGCGGGTAGCCAGAACCTGATCAAGCAGTTCGAGGGCTTCGTCCCGCAACGCGGTCTTCTGCTCCTCGAACTCGCCGGATTCGGCCATCTGGATCTTCATCCGCGCGATGTTCTTGATCGGCGTCAGCGAATCGGGCAGCGCCGCGTAGGCCAAACGCAGGTGCCCCTCGGCCTGCTCGAAGCGCTCCTGGTCCCAGTCGCCATTGGCCTGGATCAGCCGGGTCCGGTAGTTGTACGCCAGCGAGGTGTTGACCTGCTCGGTCCAGTCCTCCGGATTCAGTTCGACGGCGCGACGGTACGACTTGTAGGCCAGATCGTAGTTCTTCAGCGCTTCGGCGTAGTCGTCCTTGGCGACGGCCTCTTCGGCCAGGTGCGAGTGTGCCTCGCCCAGGTAGTAGTAGGCGTCGGGCTCATCCTGCGTGAACTCGAACCCCTCGTGGAGGACCTTCACGGCCTTGTCGTAGTTCTGGTCATCGATGTACAGGATCGCGCTGGTCGTATGGGCCGAACGGCAGCCGGACAGGGAGCCGATGGCCACCAGCGCCAGCAACGCGGCCGACACGAGGATGCGGGCGGTCGCCCGTACGCGCGAAGCCGGGCGGGACAGTTCGGTTCCGTACATCAAGGCGGTTCCCCCTCGGGAATGACTGGGCGGCGGCCAGGTTCCGGTGCGTCAAGGGTCCCTGGCGGAGGTGGGGATGGGACCGCCGCGGCTGGATGCGCCGGGCGGCCGAGGCGCGCAGGAGCGGCCCTATTCGTTGATAATAGATATGAAACCGACGACGCGGCTGTCAACCGCTTTATTCCGTCACTGGCCTCCGCCCGCCCCCACGGTGGGGCCCTTCGCCGGGTCCGCGCGGCCCGTCGGCGCCGGGTCCGCGCCACGGATCCAGCGGCAGGATCCGGGCGTAGTGCTCCCGCTGCTCCGGGGTCAGGACGGCGAACTCCTGCAACAGGAACTCCTGGGCCAGCGAATCCAGGTCGGCCTGGGCGCGACGCAGGTCGCGCAGAGCAACCCGCACCTGCCCATCGCCGAATCCGTCCGCGTCGACCGCCGCGCGCACGGCCTGGCGACCCGTCTCCACACGCTGCCGCGCGGCGTGCATCACTGGACCGTTGCCCTGCTGCAGACGATGCAGGCGGTCGGCCTGGTCGGGGTCCAGGTCGAGCCTCCCGGACAGGCGCTCGATCCGGCGGTCCATCATACGCCGCCAGGCGGCCGTGTCGTCCGGGGCCGGCCGTTCGCGCCAGGCATGGCCTGAGACGGCGCCGGGGCGCCCGACACGCCCCTCGGGCCGATCCCTCAGCAGGGCCCAGCCCAGACCAACGTTCAACCCGAACGATACGAGCAGCAGCAAGCGCAGAAGGCGGTTCATTGCGTTCCTCCCGTGCCGCCTGTCCGGTCGGCGGTCCCCTCGTCGGAAGCCAGCGCCAGCCAGGACTCCGCCAGGCCACCGCCGCTCTCGTCATGCCAGGTCGATTCCTCGAGCCACACCGCGGCCAGATTCCCGTCGTCGTCCGCCAGGGCTTCCCGCGGTCCTGACAGACCGCCGGTCAGGCGTCCGCCGAGCACGCCGACGGCCAGCGTCGCGGCCGCCAAAGCCCCTCGCGCCGCCGGGCTGCCGCCGAAGAACCAGCCGCGCGGGCGAGCGCCGAGCGTGCGGGCGCGCACGGCAGGCCACACCGAGCCCGCCGGCAGCGGCGCCGGCGCGATGTCCAGCGCGTTCCAGGTCGCGCGTAGAGCCTCGGCTTCGCGTCGGCAATCCTCGCACCCGCGCAGATGCGCCTCGAGGGAGGCCGCCGCGGCGGCGTCAAGTTCCCCGCCGAGCCAGGCGGCCATCCGATCGGCGACGTGCTTCATGGCGTCTCTCCCCTCCGGATGAGGTCGGCGCGCAGGCCGGCCAGCGCCCGCTGGATCAGCGATTCCACCCCGGCCAGCGAGGTGCCCATGGCCTCGGCCACCTCGACGTAGCGCAGGCCCTGGAAGCGGTGCAGGACCAGCGCTTGGCGTTGTCGCACGGGCAGCCGGGCGATCGCTGCCCGCACGACATCCGCCGTCTGTTCCGCTTCAAGGCGCCGGTCGGCCGACGGTGTCGCCGACGCCACGTCATGCCGCTCGAGGTCCAGCGGCAGCCACTTCAGCAGCCGGCGCCGCCGGTGCCGGCTGCGCGCCAGGTTGCCGGCGATCCGCAGCAGCCAGCTGCGGAAGCGGCCCTCGGCCCGGTAGCTCCCGGCCTGCCGGAAGACACGGACGAAGGTCTCCTGGGCCAGGTCCTCAGCATCGTCGCGCGAACCGGTCATGTGGGTCAGGAACGCCAGCACGTCGCGTTCCCAGCGGTCGACGAGGAGGCGGAACGCCGCCTCCTCGCCCGCCGCCGTGCGGGCCACCAGCTCGTCGTCGCCGGGCGCCGACGGCCGCGGTGCCGCTGCCGACCTCATCGCGCGTCAGTCCGCGTCCGGCTGTCCGCATGGCCCGCGCCGACCCTGGCCGCCACGCCGCGGCCCGTCACCATCGCAATCCGGCGCGCCGCGGCCCGGCCGGTTCCAGCCGCCGTGACGACCACCGTGACGACCACCCCGGGGCCCATCGCCGGGGCCGCCCATCGCCAGCAGGCGGTCGCGCTGCTGCGGCGTCAATTGCGCGCGCACCGCCAACTGGTCGCCCAGGCGTCCGGCCTGCAGGCTGGTCCGCGCCTGGCCGATGCGCGCCGTCAATTCCCGGACCGCCTTCTCGGAAGGCACATCCTTCATCATCTCGCCCTTCAGTTCGTGGCGGAGTCGGCGAATCTCCTTGCGCAGCGGCAGGTCGCGCTCACGGCCCGCCTCATGGATCTTCGCGATCGCCTCGCGCTGGACGTCGTCGAGGTCGAGCCGGCGCGCCAGGTGCTCGCCGAAGCGACCGCCGCGACCGAAGCCCGCGCCGTCCAGGTCCACGTCATCGGGGCTCCCGGTCGCGGCCAGGGCCGCGGCCCGTCCGGCGCCGCGCGGCAGGTTCGGCTGGGCGAGAGCCGGGGCTGCGGCCAGGGCGATCACCAGCAACGCCAGCGCCAGCGCGCCGATGCCATCGAATCTTTGCCTGTCCATGGTTCCATCTCCTGTGTCTGCGCCGCGCCTGCCGGCAGCGGCCCGTTGTCCCGCGGATGAGTGACGCATGCAAAGAACCTCAACGCGGCGGCCGGGCGTTTCCAGCGGTCGTCGTGCCGCGATCAGTGCGTCAGATCCTCGCGCACCTTGGCCTGGTTCGTGGTCAGGTCCGCATGACCCGGGGCGACACGCAGGCCGTCGGCGAATACCGCGGCCGCGCCGGCCAGGTCGCCACCGCGTGCCAGCAGCACGCCCAGGTCCACGTAGGCCTGCGGGTTGGCCGGATGGAAGCGTCGAAACGTGCGCGCGGCGACCAGTGCCGGCTCGCGCTGGCCGGCCTGCTCGTGCAGGACCGCCGCCCAGTGCAGCAGGTCCGGATCCCGCGGATGTTCGCGCAGGGTCGCCAGCACGCGGGCGAAGGCCTCGTCGCGGCGCTTGCGGTCCAACTGCAGGCGGATGATCTGTTTGTGCAGGTCCAGGTCCTGCGTGGTGACCTCGACTCCCCTCTGCAGGACCTGCTCGGCCCCCGGCGTATCGCCCCGTTCGTGCAGCACCATCGCCAAACCCAGCCAAGGCGCCGCGTTGCCGGTCGGACCTTCGATCGCGCGGCGGTAGAGCGCCTCCGCGCGCGCCAGCGCCGCATCGTTGCCGTCGGCGCGACCGGTCTCCGCCCAACGCAACGCTTCGTTCGCGGCGGCCATCGCCTTCCAGTCGCGGCGGATATCGCCCAGGCCCCAGGGCACCGCCACGAGCAGGGCCGGTACCAGGGTCAGCACCCAGGCGCGCGGGCGCCGTCCGTCGAGCGGACCTTCGCCCAGCGCGCGCGCGGCGGCCAGGCCCGCCAGCAGCGCCAGCGCCGGGACCAGGGCCAATCGGTAGCGCGAGACCACGAAGAACACGCTCTGGACGGCCAACAGCGTCAGCAGCGTCGCCGCCCACCAGCGGCCGGGACCGGGGCGCCACGCGGCCGCCAGCCCGGCCAGACCGGCGATCGACAACAGCGCGTACGGCACCGGCAGCGCGCGCAGTGCCGGCGCCGATCGCGTCCAACCGTCGAGTGTCGTCAACTGGTCGATCTCCCAGCCCTGCAGATGCAGCCACAGCTTGCGCAGCCACAGGCCGCCGGCGCGCAGCGGCTCGGCGCGGATCGCGGTCGTCGCCGCGTCGAGCCACAGGCTGTCGGCCTGGGCGAGGGAGACGCTTGGCCGATCGAAGCGCCCTGCCAGGAACTCGCGGCCAGCCGGATCCAGGAGCCAGGAGCCAGGCACGACCGCCACGTAGAATCCGTTCGCTTCGGGTCCGTTGCCGATGTAGAGGTTCACCCCGCCGTTGAGCGCGGGCCCCACCAGGCGCCCGGCAGCGCGCGAATTGTGGACGACCGCCGGCGCCAGGACCAGCGTGGCGGCCAGCACCGACGCTGCGGCTGCTGTCGCATCCCGCCACCGCGGTCGGCGTGGCCGCACCGCCGCCAGCACGCCCAGCGGCAACAGTGCCAGCGCGGAGCCACGCAGCAGCGTGGCCAGCCCGATCACGAGCCCCATCAGCGCCGCCCGTGCCGGACCTCGCCAGTCGCGCGCCACCGGCGGTCCCTCTTGCCATCGAGCAACCTCTGTCACCAGCACCAGGAAGGCCGTCACCAGGAAAGCGAGCGGGATGTCCACCAGCACCGAGACGGCGTAGACCGCCGCGGGTCGGTACAGCGCGAACAGCAGCGCCGGCAACCAGCTCACGGCGGCCCGTCGCCACCCCTCGGCGACCAGCGGCGCCAGCCGGCGACCCGCCTGCCAGCGCAACAGCGCGACGATGCCCAGCCAGCACGCGACCTGCAACGCCCGCAGGCCGCGCAGCCGATCCGGTGGCAACGCGCGCGACTGGGCCGCGGGAGTGGCCGCCCCGGCCAACTCGATCAGCCGCGGATAGAGCGGCGACATGTAGTACGGTTCGGAGGGCTCGGGCGCGGCGGCCGCGCGATCCAGGTAGTAGGCTTCATCAAGCAGGGGAACGCGGCCGAAGACCGAACGCTCGACCTGCGGCAGGAACGCGGCCCAGAACACGGCCACGAGCAACGCCGCGGCGCCCATCATCAGCACGCCACGGCGTCGGGTAGGCGCGGCGCGTGGCGCGGCGACGGAACCGCGGCGCCTGTTCACACGCTGAACCTGATCTCGATGATGTCCCCATCCCGCACGACGTACGCCTTCCCCTCGAGGCGCACCTTGTTGGCGGCCTTGGCTGCCGCCATGTCGCCGCACGCGATCAGGTCCTCGAACGCGGTGACCTCGGCCCGGATGAAACCGCGCTGAAGGTCCGTATGGATGGCTCCGGCGGCCACCGGTGCGGTCGACCCGCGGCGCACCGTCCAGGCGCGGCATTCGTCCGGGCCCACCGTGAAGAAGCTCTGCAGGTCGAGCGCCGCGTAGGCGGCGCGGATCATGCGGCCGAGCGCGGGTTCGGCGATGCCGAGGGCCGCCAGGAATTCCGCGGCCTCCACCGGCGACAGCTCGCCCAGCTCGGCCTCGACCCGGGCGCACATCGGCACCACCGCGGCGCCGGCCAGGCTGGCGGCGTCGAGCAGAGTCGCGTCGGCCGCCAGGCCTTCCTCCAGGTTCAGCACGATGATCATCGGCTTGCTGGTCAGGAAGGCGTAGCCGACCGCGAGCTTCGCCTCGTCCGCGGTCAGCACCAGTTCGCGCAAGGGACGGCCCGCCTCGAGCTGCGCCTTGAACCGTTCCATGAGCGGCGGCTCCAGCGCATTGGCCACCTTGCCCAGTCGCGCCTTGTCCTTGGCCAGCCGTTCCAGACGGTTCTCGACGATCTGCAGGTCGGCGAGGGTCAACTCCAGGGCCAGGTTCTCCAATTCGCCAAGCGGGTCCGGCGAGCCATAGCCGCCGTCGAAGCAGCGCACGACCTGCGCCAGCGCGTCGACCTTGCGCCCGTGTTCGAGGAAGCGGACGGCCTCGCGCGCGCCGTCGGCCCCGATGCCTCCCGCATAGCCGGGGATATCCACCCATGTCGTGCTGGCGTACACCGTGCGCTTCGGCTTGAACATCGCCGACAGCCGGTCCAGCCGCTCATCCGGCACCGGCCCGGCCGCCAGGTAAGGGTCGACGCCACCTTGGCCGGTGGGGCGGCTGCCGCCGGTGATGACGTTATGAAGGGTCGTCTTGCCCGTGAACTTCGGTCCGATGAGTCCGACCTGCACGTTTGCCTGCTCCACGGAAAGAGGGTGCCTGGGCGCCGCGAGCGCGGGCCCGTGGCCCGAAGGATAGGCCCCGCCGGACGCGGGGCCAAATCACGAGTGCGGCGGGGACGCGAGCGGCGGGATCGCTCACTCGACGGGCGCGCCCGGATCCTCCGGATCATCGCGCCAAGGGTCCGACCAGATGGACCACGGCCCCACCGCGCCGTTGCCAGCCACGCCGCGCACTCGAACGACGTACATGTAGTACTCGTTGAGCGTGAGCCAGACCACATGCGAGTCGACGGGACCGGCCGCCGTCGTGAACTCGAGGGGACTGATGACGTCGTCTTCGTCCCGCGAGATGTTGCGGATTTCGGCCTGGTAGTACGCCACGGGCGCGCCGGTTGTCGCTTTGGTGAAAGCCACGCGCACCGGCACCTCCTTCGCGCGCACCTTGCCGGGGTCGTCCGCGGCCACGTACACGGCAGTCCCCAACCCTGCGGCGAGGGCCACGCCCACGACCAGGTATCTGAAGTCGCGAATTGCTGCCATGTCGATTCCACTCTCTAGCTTCTTGAGGCCCTGAATGAGGGATCGCCCATAACCCCGCTTCCCTGACATGATAGCAGATCCGGCCGGCGCTGACCAGCTTCGACCACTTGCCACCGGGGGGGTACCGGCCACCCGGGGAAAACGGGTCGTAACGGTTTTCATATTGCCCCGTGGGAGTTCCGGACCGCATATTGCAACCTACCCCCTGAACCGGTCCCGCAACCGGTGTCCAATGGAAAACGGACGTCGTTTCAGGGTTAGAGCACGGAGGATGATTCGATTGCGGCACTCGAAACTGGGCAGGCTGGTCGGAATCCTGGCGGTCGCCTGCGCCGCCGCTGCGCTCACGAACCTCCCGATCCCGGCGCTGGCAGCCGATATCCACGTTCCGGCAGCCCAACCGACGATCGCCGCCGCCTTGACGCGTGCAGCCGTCGGCGATCGTGTGCTGCTGGCCCCTGGCACCTACAATGAGCATGGTCTTCAGATGCCCGAAGGCGTTACGCTGGCCGGCAGTGGCGACTCTCCGGCAGCCGTCGTCATCAACGGCCAGGGCGCCGGCCGCATCCTGATGTGCGAGAATTTCGCGCGGACCGCCGAGATCCGGAATCTCACCTTCATCGCCGGTCGTGCCGAAGGCACCTCGATGCTGGAAGGCAGCGGCGGCGCTCTCCAGATCAGCGACGCCGCGGTGAACGTCATCGATTGCGTGTTCCGGAGCAACAGCGCCGCCCGCAGCGGCGGCGCGGTGTGGGTCTTCGAAGCCTCGCCCACGTTCAGTGGCTGCGTGTTCGTGGACAACACGGCGACCGGCGGCGGCGGCGGCATGGACTGCACGCTGTACGCCTCCCCCAGCCTGCAGAACTGCCGCTTCGAGGGGAACCGCGCCGATTGGGGCGCCGGGCTGTCGTGCAGGGACTATTCCTCGCCGGTCGTGATGTCGACGATCTTCTCCGGCAACGAGACGAACGGCAGCCGGGGCTACGGCGGCGGCGCCTTCTGCGACCTGGACTCCAAGCCGATGTTCTTCGGCTGCACGTTCACCGAGAACGAGGCCCGATACGGCGGCGCGGTCGCCAACTTCGCCGAATCCGGCGCCACGCTCGTGCGTTGCACCCTGGTTGCCAACCGCGGTTCGTGGCGAGGCTCCGGCATCTTCACCAGCAACGCCATCACCTCGGTGAACGCGAGCATCATCGCCTTCCACGAGGGGTCCGGCATCCATTCCGGTGGCACCTACGGACCGCAGGTCCACCAGAACGATTTCTACGGGAACACGGGTGGCGACTGGATCGGCGGCGCGGCGCCGTCGGCGCCGGGCGAGACCAACCGCTCGGTCGATCCCCTGTTCTGCACCAACGCGCCCGAAGGCACGGTCTCGTTCAACCTCCAGGTTGCATCACCGTGCCATCCCGACAGCAACGACGGCGTCACCGTGGGTGCCTGGCCGGTCGGTTGCGGCTCGCCGCTGCCGTCGACGCTGACTCTCAACGCCGGCTGGAACGGGACGCTGGCGCGCCTGGAGTGGCGCTTGCCCGAGGGCCTGGGCATCGAGCCGCAGTTCCGCCTGACCGGCGCACGCGCCGCGACACCGGATCTGAGCTGGGACGTCGCGTTCAGCCGCGACGGCGACGGCCTTTTCACGGCCGACGATCCGGCGGCCACGCTGCAGGGCAGCGGCCCGTACACGTTCCGCCTGTATGCCGCGTTCAACAGTGCCGAATGGACGCTCATGGCGCAGGCCACCCTTGAGCTCGAACCCCGTTCCGAGGTGCCGGGCCTGGGTCGGGTGTTGGCCGCGCCGAACCCGTTCAATCCGGCCACGACGATCCGTTTCAGTCTCGACCGCGCACAGAGGGTCCGCGTGTCCGCCTACGACCTGGACGGGCGCCTGGTGGCGAAGCTTGCCGACGGCCCGTTCCCGGCGGGCACCGCCAGCGTGAGCTGGAACGGGCGCTCGGATGATGGCCGTGACCTGGCATCAGGGACATACGTCGTCGTGGTCGACACTCCAGGACGGCAGTCGTCGACGAAGGTCACTTTGCTGAAATGATATGGAGCGGCTAGTCAACTAGAGACATGTGTCTCCGAAGGCCCCGGCCGGCAACGGCCGGGGCCGCTTCTTATGATCGGAGGGAAGAGGCTTCGTCGACGGTCGATCAGACTGATATCCGCGGGTTGGGTACCGCACAAGATTCTGCCCGTCCGGGGCGGCCTCACTCTAACAACGCGAGTCGAGCGCAAGCACTCGTCGCATATTTCAGACGAGGATTCCCCTGGCCGACCTCTTCCCTCACGCCCTGTCGGTCGCAGTTACCTGCGGCCTTCGACCTCCCACAGCATGGCCCACAGGAACCCGCAGAGCTCCCGCGCCACCGCCGTGGTTGCCTTGTTCGTGTGTTTGGTCCGCGACAGATGCTGGTACCGGCGTTCGAGTCGGTGCTGGGCCTTGAGCGCGATCCCGATGACGGCAGGATCCTGCCCGGCGCGCCGTCGCTGCAGCTTCAGCGTTGAGCAGGCCCGTTTGCTGTAGTGCCACGAGCTCTCGATCAGGACCCTCCGCAGATAGCGGTTCCCGGCCTTGGTGATCGGACCGCGATGGCTCCGCTCGCCGCTGCTGCGTTCGCTCGGCACCAGGCCGACGTACCCCATCAACTGCCGTGGCGAACCGAAGCGCTTGATATCACCGATCTCGCTGATGATGGTCATCGCCGTCAGCGTCTTGATCCCGCGGAAGCAGCACAGCGCTTCGACGGGCGCCCGCCACGGCGGTTGGACCGAGATCTCGGAGATCGCGGCCTCCAACGAACTGAGACTCGCTTCGAGGTACTCGAGGTGATGCAACTCGCTGGTCACCACCGTCTGCATCGGACCGGTCAGCTCGTGCCGCAGCTTGGCCAGCCACGCCCGATGCTGCTTGGTCCATCCCGACTTGGTCTCGGTGAAGTGATAGCCGCCGGTGCGCAGGATGCCCGCGATCCGATGCTTGGCGCGGGTGATCTGCCGGCGGTTGAACAGATGCGCTCGCACGAGGTGGCGAACTGCTTCCTGGTCCACGTCGGGTACGGCCACTGCGGTCAGGTGCCCGCTGCGGAACTGCCGGGCCAGGTGGACCGCGTCCAGGCGGTCGGTCTTGCGGTGGTCGCCGGGCCGGCTCGGGATCAGGCTCGGGGCGATCACCTCGCAGTGGAAGCCGTCGTCGCTCAGTGTGCGCTGCAGCACATACCCGGCGCCGGAGGCCTCGTAGCAGGCACGCGGGACGCCCTTCTCCGCCAGGCGGCGGAACAGGCGACGGGCGGCGTTCAGGTCCCCGGGCAGGCGAACCACTTGGGGCTCAACGTCATCGCCGTGCAGGATGGCGGCGGTGATCGAGGCCTGGTGGACGTCCATGCCCACCCAGATCGTGTCTGTGGTATGCTGGCTCATGGCTGGGTCCCTTCGGTGGTGCAGGGCCTCAAACCCTGCTGTGTCCCTGGTTCACGCGGACCAACACACGTTACACCAGGGGCCCAGCCGCTCCATGATCTCTAGGGCTGAAATGGGTTCCGTCGAACCGCGAGGCGACGGTGCCTTCGTCAAAGGCCGCCCAGCCGCCGCGCCACGATGCCGGCTGCCGGGCGGCCGTCGTCGTCGAAGCCCTCCTCGTGCGCCAGCACCTCCCACGTTCCGGGCGGGAAAGCGTGTACCAGTTCGGCCGGGCGCAGCCGGTGCGCGGCGGTGATGTCGGGTGCCCAGCCCGGCGCATCGCGGAACCCCCTGACCACGGCCACGCCGTGCGGTGACACGTAGTCGCGCAGACGGGTCAGAAGCGGCCGCTGCAGGCAACGGATGTTCACGAGCACTCCCCACGGTCCCGGCGGGACGGCACCCGCGGCGCGCACGTCGGCGCGGATCCCGCTCACGGCAACGCCCGCACTGGCGGCCAGCCGGGACATCAATGCGAGGGCTTCCGGTTGGTGGTCCAAGCCGGTCACGCGGTAGCCGCGCGCGGCCAGCCACACGGCGGCTCGGCCGCTGCCGCAGCCCAGATCCAGAGCCGGCCCCAGAGCGGCCGGCGGCAGCAGATCGGCGTGGTCCGTGAGCCACGCCGGCGCCTCCCAGAGCGCGCCCGCGCCCGGGCCGCGCGCGCACAACCGCTCGGGCAGTGCGCCCAGCGCAGCCGGCAGCGGTGCCGCGGCTGCCAGGCGTGCGCGGCCTCGCGCCGACAGGGCACCGGCCAGGCGGAGGGCGATGTCGACCGCGCCGGCAACGACCAGCAGCGGGCGATGGCGCGGCGGCAGGAGGATCGACGGCAGGACGGCCTCCAGTTCAGCGGCGGTGCGTGCGGCCGCGGCTGGCGGCAGCGAGACGGCGCCGCGGATGTGTCGTCCGACGAAGTCGGAGGCCGGGCGTACGTCCAGGATGCCGGCCGCAGGGTGCGCATCGAGCCAGGCTGTCAGCGCGGTCGCCTCCTCGATGACCCGCAGGTTGTATCCGGTCATCCCGTTACTCCGTTTTCAATTTGCGCCCGGCAGGAGAACCTTCGGGGTGGCTCGTACCCACTGTGTGCTTTATTATCGCCGATCGGAGCCGAAAGCAAACGCGGACAAGCGACTGTGCCTGCCCCAGGGCACGATTCCGCCGTGGCCGCGCGCCCAGGAGAACGACCTATGCCATCGATCCGCAAGTTCGTCGTCACGCCCAACCTGCCGGACCCGCTCAAGCCGCTGCTCGACATCGCGCGCAACGCCTGGTGGAGCTGGAATGTCGAGGCCATCTCGCTGCTGCGCCGTGTCGATCCGGACCAGTGGGACCGCCATGCCGGCAACCCCGTTGCGGTGTTGGGCTCGCTCTCGTCGCAGCGCGTGCGCGAACTGGAGCGCGACCAGGCCTTCCTGGCGCACCTCGAACGCGTGCAGGGCGACCTCGAGCGCTACCTGACGCGCCCGACCTGGTACGTGAGCGAACACAAGGGCGTCGGCGACGGGCTGGTCGGCTACTTCTCCCTGGAGTTCGGTCTTCACGAGTCGCTGCCGCTGTACTCGGGCGGCCTGGGCATCTTGGCCGGCGATCACCTGAAGTCCGCCACCGACCTGGGCATCCCCCTGGTGGGCGTGGGCCTGGCCTACCAGTCGGGCTACTTCCGCCAGTACCTGAACCACGACGGCTGGCAGATGGAGGAGTACCCGGTCAACGACTTCTACAACATGTCGATGTCGTTGGAGCGGGACCGCGACGGCGCGCCGCGCCTGATCGAGGTGCATTACCCGGGACGCTCGATCTTCGCGCAGATCTGGCGCATCCAGGTGGGCCGCAACCCCCTCTTCCTGCTCGACACGAACCTGCAGGAGAACCGGGCCGAGGACCGCGACCTCACGGCCCGCCTGTACGGCGGCGACACCGACATGCGCATCCGCCAGGAGATCATGCTGGGCATCGGCGGTCTGCGGGCGCTGATCGCGCTGGGGCTGGAACCCACGGTCTGCCACCTGAACGAGGGGCACTCGGCCTTCCTGGCGCTCGAGCGCATCAACCTGCTGATGAAGCACCGCGGGCTGTCGTACGAGACCGCGTTCGAGATCGTGCGCGCCAGCAACATCTTCACGACACACACGCCGGTCCCCGCCGGCAACGACCACTTCTCCCCCGACCTCATCCGCACGTACCTGACGCGCAAGGCCGACGAGATGGGCATCGGCATCGACCGACTGCTGGCGTTGGGGCGGCAGGACCCGAACAACCAGAACGAGTCGTTCGTCATGCCCGTGCTGGCGCTGCGCCTGAGCCGGTTCGCCAACGGCGTCAGCGAGTTGCACGGGCATGTCTCGCGCGACATGTGGCAGCGCGTCTGGCCGGACGTGCCGAAGTCGGAGATCCCCATCTCGCACGTGACCAACGGCATCCACACGCGCAGCTGGCTGTGCTCGGAGATCGCGCGGCTGTACGACCGCTACCTGGGGCCCCGCTGGTACGAGGAGCCGACGAACAAGACCCTCTGGGACCGCGTGGCGCTGATCCCGGACGCCGAGCTCTGGCGCTCGCACGAGCGCATGCGCGAGCGCCTGGTCGGGTTCGTGCGCGCGCGTCTGCGCAAGCAGATGGAACGCCGGGGCGCCAGCCGCATCTGGATCAAGGCGGCGAGCGAGGCGCTGGACCCCGAAGCCCTGACCATCGGCTTCGCGCGGCGGTTCGCCACCTACAAGCGCGCCGCGCTGATCCTGCGTGACCCCGAGCGCCTCAGCCGCATCCTGAACAATCCGGAACGACCGGTGCAGCTGATCTTCGCCGGCAAGGCGCATCCGAAGGATCACCCCGGCAAGGAAGTGATCCGCCAGCTGGTGCACATGGCCGAGCGCGAGGAGTTCCGCAAGCGGATCGTCTTCGTCGAGGACTACAACATCGAGGTGGCGCGATACCTGGTGCAGGGCGTGGACGTGTGGCTGAACAACCCGCGGCGCCCGCTGGAAGCCAGCGGCACCAGCGGCATGAAGGTCCCGCCCAACGGCGGCGTCAACCTGTCGGTGCTGGACGGCTGGTGGTGCGAGGGGTACCACAAGGACAACGGCTGGGCCATCGGCGACGGCGAGGAGCACGACGACCAGCAGTACCAGGACGAGGTGGAGAGCGAGGCGCTGTACGACCTGCTGGAGAAGGAGATCGTGCCGGCCTTCTACGGCCGCGGCGTGGACGGCGTGCCGCGCGAGTGGACGCGCATCATGAAGAACTCGATGCGGACGGTGAACGCCGAGTTCAACACCAACCGCATGGTCGAGGAGTACACCGAGCGCTTCTACATCCCCTGCCTGGACAACGTGCGGCGCCTGGGCGCCGACGACCACGCCCTGGCCACCGACCTGGCCCGCTGGCGCCACCGCCTGCACGAGAACTGGTCCGGCGTGGTGATCCTCGCGGTGGACGCGCCGCCGCTCAAGGCGCAGCCGATGGGCGCCATGCTGCCGGTGACCGCGAAGGTCCGGCTCGGTGCGATCCCCGCCGAAGAGGTCCTGGTCGAGGTCTACCACGGGCTGCTGGACACCGCCGGGAACATCCAGGACGGCGAGACGGCGACGATGTTCGTCCAGGGCGGCCCCGCCGCCGACGGCACGGTCCTGTTCAAGGGCGAGATCCCCTGCCGACGCGCCGGGCGCCGCGGGTTCTCCGTCCGCGTGGTTCCGCGCAAGGACGGCTTCCCGCTGGACCGCTTCGAGACGGGGCTGATCCGCTGGTGGAACGACGGGTCGGCAGAGCCCGCTCCCAGCACGCCCGGCACGAGCAGCCAGCCGGCGCACCAGCACTGAGCCTCCCCGCCGGGCGGAGGACGACGCCGGCCGCGCTGCCCCCGAGGGCGGCGCTGCCGGCGTGGCCGTACATTGACTGCACGCAGGTCGACCACCCCGCCGGAGGACCACGCTGAGCGCCGAATTCCGCATCGCCGACTGGGACGTTCATCCTCGCCGGCATGTCGTGTGCCGCGGAAACGACGTCCGCACACTCGAGCCGCGCTTGATGGCCGTGCTGGTGCAATTGGCCTCACGCGCGGGAGAAGTCGTCACCCGCTCGGAGCTTCTCGAAGCCGTCTGGGGCGAAACGGTCGTGCAGGAAGAGGCGCTGACGCAGGCCGTCTCGCAGTTGCGGCGCGCGCTCGACGACGACCCTCGTGCACCATCGATCATCGAGACGATTCCCAAGCAGGGCTACCGGCTGTTGGCCGCCGTGACGCGGCAGCCGCCACCACTCCCGACGGACAGGCCGGCGCCGCGCCGTCTCCCACTCGTGGCGACAGCGGCGGCGGTGACCATCATCGTGATCGCCGTCCTGGCTGCGGGCGACGGCGCGCACTGGCGCACGCGGAGCAAAGCCGTGGTCGAAGTCCCGGCCACCGCCTGGCGGGAACAGCCGCTGACCACCCTGCCGGGCGACGAAGGCTGGCCGGCGCTGTCGCCGGACGGCAGCCTGCTCGCCTACGCGGGCCGCGCCCCCGGCAGTGACGCTTACCGCCTGCAACTGCTGCGCATGGCGACCGGCGAAGCACTGCCGGTAGCCGACGGCGACGGCGACCGGATCCAGCCGGCCTGGTCCCCCGATGGCGAGCGGATCGCGTTCGCCCGGCAGGATTCGGCTGGCTGGTGCCTCTGCGTGCTGGCGGCCATGGGCGGGCCGGTCCGCGACCTGGGACCGGTGCATTGGGCCCTGGGCGGGCACGACTGGTCGCCCGACGGCACGGTGATCGTCTACTCGGCGAAGGACCGTCAGGAAGAGCCGATGCGCCTGCGTCGCGTGCGCGTGGCCGACGGCACGGTCACGATCGCGACCTCGCCCGAGCCGCTTTCGCGCGGCGACACCTGGCCGCGCTTCTCCCCGGACGGCAAGCACCTCGCGTTCATCCGCAGCGACCGTGGCACAACGCGCGACGTTCTGGTGACGGACGCCGCAGGCGACGGGCAAGACACGCGCCGCGTGGCCGGCGGCTTCACGACCAGCGGCGGCCTGGCCTGGGCGCCGGACGGTGAATCACTGATCCTGTCGGCCACCTGGCGCGGTCCGTACGAGCTGTGGCGCGTGCCCGTGACAGGCGGCGAGCCCGTGCTGCTCCCGGCCAAGGGCCAGCGCCCCGTGCATCCGGACTGCGGCGGCGACGGCACGCTCGTGTTCGTCGACAGCGTCCTGGACCTCGACCTGCAGATCCGTCGTCTCGACGACCCTCCGGCTGACGCGGCGGCGGTGGCGCCGTCGACCAGGCTCGACACCTACGGCCGCTTCTCGCCCGACGGACGCTCGGTGCTGTTCGTCTCCGAGCGCAGCGGGGCGCGCGAGCTGTGGCTGCTGGACCGCGCCAGCGGTGCCGTGCGGCAGGTCTCGGCCATCGCCGGCGATGCACTGCGCCATCCCTGCTGGTCGCCCGACGGCCGGCGTGTCGCGGTCGGCGTGACGCGCGACAGCCGCCTGCAGGTGGTGGTGGTCGACGTGGCCACCGGCCTGCAGCGGCAGGTGACGCCGGCTGACGGCCACTACCGCCTGGGGCACTGGTCGGATGACGGCCAGTGGCTGTACTACTCGCGCGAGAGCGGCGCCCGGTGGCAGATCGGCCGCGTGCGCGTCGACGGCACCGGCGCCGCCGATGTCGACTGCCCGGGCTGCCTCACCCTGCGTGAGGAGCCCGACGGCACGCTCTTCTACTTCAAGGAGACCGCGCCCGGGCTGTTCCGCCGGGATCCGCACGGCGCCGAGACGCTGCTCGTCGTGCCGGAGGACGATGGCGCGACGACCGACAACGTCAAGGTCGCGACCGACGGCATCTGGTTCACGCGACGCCGGGACGGCGTCGAGGTCCTCTCGTTCCGCGCCTTCGGGGACGCGCAGGCCCGCGACGTGGCGCGGCTGCCCGAAGGCGCCACCGGCGAGTTCGACCTCAGCGCGGACGGCCGCGAACTGCTGATCTCGACGGTGGCGCGATCGGGCGCCGATCTCGTCCAGGTGCGATGGGCCGCCTCAGCGGACCAGCGTCAACCGCGTTGAGGCGACCCGGCTGCCCAGGGCCAGGCGCGCCAGGTAGGCGCCGCTGGCCACGGCGCGGCCGTCGGCGTCGTTGCCGTCCCAAGCCACCCGCTGGAGTCCTGCCTCGAGGCGTCCGTGCTGCAGCTTGCGCACAAGGCGCCCGCGCGCGTCCAGGATGACCAGGCTGACCTCTCCCGCTTGTGGCAGTTCGTACGTCAGCACGACGCGCGGGTTGGCCGGGTTAGGCTGCGCGCCGAGCAGCAGCCCGCCGACAGCGTCGGGCACCGCCGCCACCGCCCGCCGCACGGCCACGCTGCGGACGATCGGCGACGCGTCGCCGGCGCTCGCGGCCAGTACCGCGCGGACCTGCAGGTAGCGCCCGGTCGACTCCACGACGGCGCCGGGCACCGTGGCGGGCGGCGACCAGGGTCCCAGCATGACCGGGTCGTCGCCCGTGCGCACGGAGAAGCCCAGGTCGGCTCCGGCCGGCAGATCGGCTTCCCAGTCCAGCACGACCGGACCGGCGGCGCCCAGATCCAGGAGGGCGCTGGTGAGCTCTCCTGCCGGCTCGAACGAGGTGATGTCGTACCAGGTGAAGAGGTGGCCGGTGTTGGAGCCGGCCAGCACTTCGAGGGCGCCGTCGCCGTCGACATCCCCCGCGGCCACCGCGAGCGGGCGCGCCAGGGCCGTGTCCACGTTGCGCCTTGTCCAGGCGATGGGTGTCGCACCGCCCCCGTTCTCGAACCAGGCCACCACGTTGGCGCCATAGCCCGCGACCAGCACGTCGAGGCGACCGTCGCCGCTCAGGTCGGCCAGCTGCACGTGGTGGGCCTGCCCGAGCGCCGCGGTGATCTGCTGGGCGGTCCAGGCGACGGGCGTACCGCCCTCATTGGCCCACCAGGTCACCCGGGCGTCGAAGTTGCAGCCGACCGCGTCCAGGTCGCCGTCGCCGTCGATGTCGCCCAGACGTACGGACCGGCCCCCGAAGAAGCCCGTCGCGATCGTGCGCTTGGTCCAGGTGAGCGGATCGCCGCCCTCGTTGCGCCACCAGGCGACCTGGTTGGCCGGCGTGCCGGTGGCCAGGATGTCGAGGCGACCGTCGCCGTCGATGTCCCCTGCGCGCGCCGAATGGGCGCCGGCGAACGAGGCGTCCACGACCCGGCGCGACCAGCCGATCGGGATGCTGCCGTCGTTGCGCCACCAGACGATATCGCCCTGCGAGAAGTTGGTTCCCAGCACGTCCAGCCGGCCGTCGCCGTCGATGTCGCCCGTGGTGATCTCCCAGCCCTCGCTCCAGGAAGTCTCGAGGTTCGAGCGCGTCCACACCGGCTCGGCGCCGCCGTCGCCCAGATAGCAGCTGATGCGCTGGTTGACCGAGCCGGTCGTCGCCACCACGTCCAGGTGGCCGTCGGTGTTCAGGTCGGCGATGGCCACCCCTGCGACGCCAGGGTAGTTCCCGTCGATCACGTGCGGCGTGAATCCGGGCGGCGAGGCGCCGTCGTTGTACCAGGCGACCAGGTCGCCGATCGACTCGGCGGCGGTCACGATGTCCATGTCGCCGTCGGCGTCCAGATCGGCGGCCTCGATGCCGAACGCCCCCAGCTGCCCCGTCGCCAGTTCATGGCGCACGGCCGCAGGGAGGGCCTGCCCGGCCAGCGCCACCTGGCCGGGCACGGCCAGCCACGAGGCCCCCAGGGAGCTGTCGAACCGCGTGTCCCAGACCGCCACCGGTCCGGATTGGCCCGGGCCCCCCGACCAGTCGGACTGGATCACATCGGCCGGACTGATCGGCACCCAGGCCAACGCGAACAGCGACAGGAAGATCAAGGCATTCAAGAGTTCCTTCATGGCGTCCTCCCCTTTGCGACTGCGGATGGGCCGGCCACACGGGCACCGGCCGTCACGAACGTGCGCAGAGGCTAGCGAGGGACCGGGCCGCGCGGCCTGAAGGAAAGGTGCAGAGTTGCTGCAGGAATGGTGAAGGCAATGCGGGGCATGGAGATGACGAGGCCGGCCGTCATCGCGCGGCCGGCCCCGCTGGCTTGGATCGGAGACGGCTACTTCGCCAGCACCATCCGCCGCGTCAACACCTCGTCCCCCGCCCGCAGCCGGTAGACGTAGACGCCGGCCGCCACCGCGCGGCCGTCGTCGTCGCGGCCCTGCCAGGTCACCTCGTGCGCGCCGGCCGACTCGGGCCCGCTGCGCAGGACGTCGACCAGGCGGCCCGCCAGGTCGTAGACGTGCAGCTCGACCGGTGCCGGCGCCGTCAGCTCGTAGCGGATCACCGTGGACGGATTGAACGGATTGGGCACGTTCTGCCGGAGCAGCGCCTGCCCGGCCGCAATCGGCTGCGGCACCGGGCTCAGCTCGGGCTGGAAGACCTTCTGCACGAAGTCCGGCCGGTCGATGTACGGATTGCGGTTGTGCTGGATCACGTAGATCGCCTCGTTGCGGTCGATCTCCTTCTGGCTGACCGGGTCGGCGGCGTGCCATTCCAGCAGCATCGCCTCGGCCCAGGGCAGCAGCACCGCACCGTCGGCCATCGGACTGCCCGGCCAACTGCCGTCCTCGCCCAGGTAGCGCGTCGTCATGTAGAAGTAGGCGCGCGCGAAGTCGCCCTTGTAGGCGTCGATCGGCTCGAACACCGTGCCCGTGTAGCCGGGAGCCACGCACGGCCCCACGCGGCAGCCGTTGAGCGAGGTCCAGGTCGGCGCCGCGACCTCGCCGAACGGGTAGCTGCCGCGCCGGTTGTTCACCTCGTTGTCGGTGGGGTAGACCATGAACAGGTCCGTGCGCATGGGCGAGACGTCGCCGAACCAGCTCGAGGGCCAGGAATGCTCGCGGTTGTAGCCGGTCCCCTCGCTGCCGGCCGAGCCGCCCTCGTCCACGCCGAAGGTGTACTCGTACGGCGGCGTGCCGCCGGGCACGTCCGAGTACATGTCCCAGACCTTCCCGTTCGGTTTGTCGTCGGTCGTGTAGAAGGCGCCCCAGATGGACGTGTAGCCGATCGACGTATGGCCGTCGATGATTCCGTGCAACGCCGCTTGCAGCGCCGCGCCGGTGAGGCCCTCGGCCGGGTTGTAGTAGCCCGGCGGCACGTTGCCGCCCGAGTACGTGAACGGCAGCGAGGCGCCGCTGACCACGTTGCCGTACAGGTCGGCCACGCCGTTGACGGTCACGGTGTGGCCGCCGGCCGCCATGGTCGTGACGGTGAGCGCCACGACGGCGGGCTGTCCCGCCACCGGCGCCACGCCGGTGACCGTGCAACCGGTGACCGCGTAGTTGCCGGACGTACCGACGCCCGCCAGCGCCTCGGTGAACGTCACCCGCACCGACGTCGGGCCGGTGGTGGAGACGGCAGCGATCTGCGGCACGAAGGTGTCGCCCACGAAGACGATGTCGCCCGCCGAACGCGGCACCAGACCCGGGGCCGCGGCGCCGCCGCTGACCGGCCCGGTGATGGTGTAGCGCGTACCCAGCACCAGCGCCGGCACCACGGCCAGGTCGTCCACGGCAACGGCGCCGCCGCTGTTGCTGACCTGCCAGGAGTTCGTGCCCGGCGAGCTCACGGTGCAGGCGGCGTCGACCACCTGCACGAGCACGCCTTCGTAGTCCTCGCCCGCGGCCGCGCCGGTGGTCACGACGGTCGCGGCCGGGACGGCGCCCGCGGCGGTTGCCGTGATCTGGGCGCCGGTGAGCGTCGTGTTGCCGTCGGTCTCGGCCACGGTGCCGCGCAACTCCACCGCGGTGCCCACGGCCGGCGCCGCGATGCCCGTCACCCACAGGCCGCTGCGGGCGCCGGTCCCGTCCTGCACGGTGAACGTGGTGCCGAAGGCGCCGGTGACCACGCCCGAAGTGGCGACCGCCTGCCCCGCGAAGGGAGAGGCCGCACCGACGCCCTGGATGGCGGCGATCGTCGCGGACACCGGCAGGCTGTACGACAGCTCGGGCGAGACGGTCTGCGCCGGGATCGCATTGTCCGCCGTCACGGCGTAGTAAACGGTGACGCCGGCGGCCTGCGCCGGGATCGGCGTCGTCGTCAGGTAGAGACCGGCGCCGGCGTCGGTCATGGCCACGGCGTTGGGCCGCGAGCCTGCGGTCGTCCCCCAGTGCAGCATCACCGTGGTGATGGTCGAGACCGCGTCGGTAACGGTCGCCTGCACGTCGACGGCCTGGCCGGCCAGCGGCAGCGCCGGCACGGTGACGATCGCCGAGATCTCAGGCCCCTGCGACACGACGGGGTTGTGCACGCCGGGTGTCGCCTGTGTCGGCGTGTCCACGGCCGTGGCGGTCCACTGCGCGGCGTTGAAGGTCAGGCTCGGCGTGGTCACGTCGGGGTTGCGGACCATCGTCTTGTTCTCGAAGTTCGTGGACGGCACGACCAGGCTCTCGACCACGGTGCCCGATCCGTTCTTCAGCTTCGCGCCGTCGTTGACGTTTCCGTTCCAGGTCGCGTTGCTGGCCGACCACGCCTCGGCCGGGAAGTGCACCGTGAACGGGACGACCAGGGTCGCGTCGCCGGCCACCAGCGCCTGTCCTGGTGCGATGCTGCCGGACAGGTTCCAGGTGAAGATGTCGCTACCGTTGCCCACGGCCACCAGCTGCCAGCCGGTCAGGTCCACGCTCGCCGGGCCGCTGTTCCAGATCTCGATGTAACGGTCCGTCAGGTAGTTCAGACGCGGGTCGCACAGTTCGGAGATGATGACGTCGCCGCGCGCGGCCGGCACGACGGACATCACGAGCAGCAGCAGGACGGACAGGCGGGCCAGGCGCAGCTTCATGCCGGGATCCTCGTTCGGTGGAGGGGCGATGCGGTGCACGGCGTCCACGCTCTGGAGCGCCGTGCAAGCTCTGACACGCTGTATATAGTACCATAGCCGCAGCAAAAATCAAATACACGTGTTCGAGTCAAATCCGTGACAACCAGCGTTGTCGTCACGTTCGGGTCCTTGCCTTCGCGGGCAGTCTAGGAGACCAGCGTCAACCGGACGTTGGAAACGCCACTTCCGCACCGATAGCGCGCGACATAGACGCCTGACGGGAGCCGTCTGCCCAGGCGATCGACGCCACTCCAAACGACCGCGTGCGTGCCCGGAAGGCGATCGAGCCTCAGGGTGGCGACTAGATTTCCGCGCAGGTCATGGATCGTCAGCCCGAACGCAGCGTCCGTAGCCAGGACGTCCGGCACACGATAAGGCAGGGTCACGCGGGCGTTGAAGGGGTTCGGCCAGGCCGGTCCGAACACCGCCGGCGTTGGCGGACCGTCGACGCCGGCCACGTCCTTGGCGCCCAGGAAAGGGTCGGATGGTTCGCTGAACAGCGAGAGAGCTCCCGCGGCGCTCCGCGCGCGGACTCGCACGACGTGCGTGGAGCCGGCTTCGAGAACCAGCGTCACCTGGGAATCCGGGACCACCGCAGCCAGCGATTCGGGGCGGGCATCGACGGTCAGCCAGACCTCGTAAGCCACGGCCGGCGGGAGGTCGTGGCCGTTCGCATCCTGTGTCGGTGACGGCGCCCAATGGACCGTTCGCTCGACCGAACCGGTAGCGGGCCAGGCGGAGTCGGCCATCCCGTGCCGAGAGAGCAGGCAGGCGGCGATGAGGACGACGTACACGAGCACGGACCGCGGGGGGGCGGAACGCCAGCCGGCGATGGACGAGGAACGAGCGAGGAAGCGGAAGAGCTCGGGTGCTGGCGAAGGGGCGATGGTCATCACGGCGGTAACCTCCTTGTCGGCCGGCCAACTCAGAGGCCGGGACCAGACGGGAGCAAGAACTATACGCGCGATCTGTATATATGAGGGGCGACGGTACTGTCGCTAATCAATTGCCACATAATCAGTTATAATTTTGACAACGAAATCCGATTTTCTCTACGCGCCGAATGTCAGCAATTGAAAATAAGGTATGTCTTTATGTCAAGGCGTCGCGCGATTCCAGCCGCCCTCGCCTCGTGAAGGAGCGGCTCGAAGCGCGTGATTGCGCATCCCGTGGCCCCCTGAAGATCGACTGCCTTGCCTTGCGATCCGGACGCTCTTCGGTGGCCGGGGACCGGCAACGCCCGATCAGCGACACGTGCATGGTCTATACTGGTGTGGTGAACGACCCGGCCCTCGCCCGCCCGCCCGCACCGACCGGAGGATCACCGTGATCGGTCTGCTGCCCCTGTTCCTGTGCTGCTGCGTCCTGCTGCCGGCAGCGGCCCGGGCCGCGCCGGTGACGTTCCGCGTGGACATGGGGCCCTACCTGGCCGCCGGCTACTTCGATCCAGCGAGCGACCGCCTCGAGCTGCGCGGCGATTTCGACGGCTGGGCCGCCGCGCAGCGCATCCTGCAGGCGCACGCCGGCGGGAGCGTCTATGCGGTGGTCGCCGACCTGCCCGCCGGCGGCATCGCCTACAAGTTCCTGATCGTCCGCAGCGGCGGCGCCGAGATCTGGGAGGAGGACATCCCGAACCGGACCTGGCAGGTGCCGGCCGGCGGCGGCAGCCCGCCGACCGCCCCCTTCGCGGACCTGGCCGCCACCCTGAGTGCGGATGCGCGCGTGGTCGGAGCGGACCTGTCGTTCGTGCCGCAACTGTCAGCGCTCGGCGCGGCGTTCAGCCGCGACGGGCAGCAGGCGCCGCTGCTGGCGCTCGTCGCGGAGGCCGGCGTCGGCCTGGTGCGGCTGCGGCTGTGGCACACGCCGACCGAGCCGTGGCACGGCCTCGAAGCCACCGTCGCGTTCGCCCACCAGGTGCAGGCCGCGGGGTTCGCCCTGATGCTCGACCTCCACTACTCCGACGGATGGGCCGACCCCGGCCAGCAGACGATGCCCGCCGCCTGGCAGGGCACCCCGGTCGCGACGCTGGCCGATTCGGTGGCCGCCTACACGGCACACGTCGTGGCCCGCTTCGTCGACGAGGGACTGACGCCGCGCTACGTCCAGCTGGGCAACGAGATCGACGCGGGCCTGCTCTGGGACGCCGGGCGCGTGGGCTGGCCCGGCAGCGCGTGGGACACGCCCACGCAGTGGGACACGCTGACGACCCTGCTGCAGGCGGCGGCCGGCGCCGCCCGCGCCGCGCTGCCGCCCGGCGCGCCGACCGAACTGGTCGTGCACCTGGCGCCCGGGGGCGACAACGCCCGCTGCCGCTGGTTCCTGGACCGGCTGGCCGCCGCCGGCGTGGACTACGACGTGATCGGCCTGTCCTACTATCCCTGGTGGCACGGCACGCTCTGGCAACTGCAGGCGAACCTGCGCGACCTGCGGCCGCGCTACGGCAAGCCGCTGCTGGTGGTCGAGACGGCGTATCCGTGGACGCTGGCGGCGGCCGACGCGACGGGGAACTTCGTCACGGCCGGGACATCGCTCCACGCGGGCTATCCGGCGACGCCGCCCGGGCAGCGCGATTTCCTGCGGGATGTGCGGCGCGTCGTCGAGACCTCGGGCGGCGTCGGGGTGGTCTGCTGGGAGCCGGCGTTCATCCCCGTCGACGGCGGGCCCGGCAACCCGTGGGAAAACCTGACGCTCTTCGATTTCGAGGGCGAGGCACTGCCGGGTCTCTGGTTCGGTGCCGCCGGCAACGCGGCTTCGGATGCGCCCGCGCCGGCCGGCGCGAGCCTGCTGCAGAACCGGCCCAACCCCTTCAACCCCGCCACCGAGATCCGCTTCAGGCTCGAGCACGCCGGCCCGATCCGCCTCAAGATCTACGACGTGGCCGGAAGGCTGGTGCGCACGCTGGTCGACGCGGTAGCCGACGCGGGGTGGCATCGCCTGGGCTGGGCCGGCACGGTCGACGCCGGCCGCGCGTTGCCGTCGGGGATCTACCTGTACGAACTGGTCACGCCGCAGGGCGTCGAGCAGCGGCGGATGGTGCTGGTCCGCTGACGGCGGCCGGGAAGGTCAGAACGCCTCGGTGGCCGTGAAGTACATGCCGGACGAATCCTCGCCGACGCCGTAGTCCAGCCGGAAGTTGATCCCTTCGCTGACACTGAGCTGGTACCGCAGCCCGACCCCGCCGGCAACCCGCGCCTGGTCCACGGCGAGCCGGTCGGTGTCGCCCGCCACGGTGCCGGCGGCCGCGAACAGCGCGGCGCCGAAGCGGCCGCCCAGCGGGCGCCGGTACTCGGCCTGGAACGCGGCCAGGCAGCGGTCGCGGTCGCGGCCCTCGTAGTAGCCGCGCAGCACGTTCTGGCCGCCCAGCAGGGCCAGTTGCGTCAGCGGCGGCTGCCCGCTGTTGGCCAGCAGCAGCGCCTGCAGCGCCACGGTGTGCCGCGGGCCCAGCGGCAGGTAGCTTCGCAGGTCCAGCCGCCAGCGGGTCCAGGTGTCGTCGCCGCCGAATGCGGCAACGGCCGCCTCGTGCAGGTGCCCGCGGGTGGGGAAGAAGACGTTGTCGCGCGTGTCGAACTGGATGACCAGGCCGGCACCGGCCGAGCCGCCGCCTTCGGTGCCCGGGACACTGCCGGTCGCCAGCAGGCCCCCCTCCTCCACCTTGGCCAGGTGTAGGCTCTGGTACTCGAGCGCCGGGCCGACGTTCAGGCCCGGCCGCAGGCGCAGCAGGAACTGTCCCTGCAGAGAGAACGTCCGCGGCGTGTAGTCCTCCTCATTCAGCTCCGACGTCTGCGGGCCGACGCCGTAGAACTTGGCGGGGAAGTGGCTCCACGAGGCCTGGCCCAGCCAGCGCTGCGCGCCGCCGCGGTGGTAATGTTCGGCCGACAGGAAGAGCGTTGCCTGCTTCTCCACCGTGCCGATCACCCCGACGGTGAAGCTGGAAGGACGCGCGTCGTCACCGGCTCCGGCGGGCCGGAAAGTGCGGATGGCGAAGGCGCCGGCGCCAAGGCGCGTTTCCGGCGAGTAGAACAGGGCCGGGATCACCGACAGGCTGCCGCGCGGGGTCGCGGCGGTGTCGGTGGCGGTGTCGGTGGCGGCGGTCGCGCCGGGCTCGGTCGGTGCGACGGTGGCGCGGACAGGACCGGCGAGCAGCAGCAGGACGGGCCACCAGCGGCGCCAGCCAGGGATCCGGGTGATCGCGGGCATCCAGGCACTCCAGGGAGAGGGTTGTCCAACGCCGGCCGTGCCGCCCCGCGGGGCGGCGGGGTCATCGGCCGCCTATGGCACCGGCACGAACAGGGACGCGCCCGGCCCGATCGGCAGCTCCAGCAGCACCCAGACGACCAGCAGCAGGCTCCAGCCGATGAAGAACACCGCGCTGTAGGGTAGCATGGTGCTGATCACGGTGCCGATGCCCGCCTTCTTGTCGTAGCGGGCGATGAAGGCCACGATCAGGGCGAAGTAGCTCATCATGGGACTGATGATGTTGGTGACGCTGTCGCCCACGCGGTAGGCCATCTGGGTGAACTCCGGACTGTAGCCCAGCAGCATGAACATGGGGATGAACACCGGCGCCATGATGGCCCACTTGGCGCTGGCGCTGCCCATCACCAGGTTGATGACGGCGCTCACCAGCACGAAGGCGAGCATCAGGGGGATGGGCCCGAGGTTCAGCGCCTTGAGCCCGGCGGCCCCCTTGATGGCCATGATGAGGCCGAGGTTGGTCCAGTTGAAGTAGGCCACGAACTGCGCGGCGAAGAAGACCAGGACGATGTAGCTGCCGAGTGTCTCCATACTCCTGCTCATGCCCTTCATCACGTCGTTGTCGCTCTTGAAGGTGCCCGCGCCGATGCCGTACGCGATGCCCGAGATGGCGGCGCCGATGAAGATCAGCGCCACGATCCCGCTCATGAAGGGCGAATGGAGGACCTCGAACGTGTTGGGATCGCGCAGGAAGCCCCGCTCGGGCAGGAGGCCCCAGAGGATCCAGCCGACGAACAGCAGCAGGGAGACTCCGGCGTACGTCAGCCCCTTCTTCTCCTGGGGCGTGGCCTTGCGGATCTCTTCGGGCTTCTCATCACCCGTGTACCGGCCCAGGCGGGGCGCCACGATGCGCTCGGTGACCCAGGTGCCGAGGACGGCGATGACGAAGGTGCTGGCGAACATGAAGTAGTAGTTGCAGGCCGGGTTCACGGCGTAGTCCGGGTCCAGGATGTGGGCCGCTTCCTGGCTGAGACCGGCCAGCAGGGGATCGATGGTACCCAGCAGCAGGTTGGCGCTGTAGCCGCCGGAAACGCCGGCGAAGGCCGCCGCCAGGCCGGCCAGCGGATGGCGACCGGCGGCCAGGAAGATCACCGCGGCCAGGGGCACCAGCAGCACGTAGCCCACTTCGCTGGCGGTGTTGCTGATGACCCCCGCGAAGACCACCACGAAGGTGAGCAGCTTCCGCGGCGCGGCCAGCACCACCGCGCGCAGGGCGGCGCCGATGAGGCCGCTGCCCTCGGCGATGCCGATGCCCAGCAGGGCCACCAGCACGGTGCCCAGCGGCGCGAAGCCCGTGAAGTTCGTCACCATCCGGGTGAGGATCATGTGCAGGCCATCGGCGCTCAGCAGGTTGAACGGCGTGACCACCGCGCCGGTGCCCGGATGCACCACGCTCACCTCGAAGCGGGCCACGAGCCAGCTGAGCAGCACCACCAGCACCGCGAAGCCCGCGAACAGCGTGGCGGGGTGGGGCAGCAGATTGCCGGCGCGCTCCACGAAGGAGAGGAAGCGGTCCAGGGCCGACATCTTCTTCGTGGCGGATTGCGAATTCACAGGCCCATCTTCCCGTCCTGGGCGCGGCAACGGCGGCTACGGCTGAACCGAGACGGTAAGCACGCGCACGGGGGTTCGCCATCGTGTTCGCCGGCGGGAGCAGGGACCGGCGAGGCCGCGGTTCAGGAGACGGGCCCGCTCGAAGCCAGGCGCAGGAACAGGAACGCGGATCCCGTTCCGGCCGGGGCTGCGATCTGCTCGGCGACCCAGGCCCAGACGTGCGGCGGGACGTCGGGCTCCGCCTCCAGGTCCCAGACCAGCCACGTGGCGCCCGCCGCCCGCAGCGCCGCCAGGTCCGCCTGACCCGGGTGCGGCGGCAGCACGACGATCCGTCGCTGTCCCGGCGGCTGGCTCAGCACCCCGCCCATGAGCGTGCCCAGGCGCCCCCAGCGGGTGCGGCCGATGGTCTCGGCGGCCAGGAAGCGTTCCAGGCCCGGCAGGCCGTCGAGCTCCGGGAAGATGTACTGCAGCGAGGTACGGTACGCCGCGCCGCCGCTTGCGGTCGCGGGCAGGCGACCCTCCGCCTGTTCCAGCGCCAGCGTGCGGTTGCCTTCCCAGCCGGACAGCGCCACGCAGGCCAGCGCGGCGCCGACCACCAGCAGCCGCACGGGGCCCGGGCGCGCCGCCGCCTGCGCGCGCTGCAGCAGGACCACCAGGGCCGGCAAGCCCAGGCCGATGAGCCACACGGTGAAGCGGGCCCACCAGGCCGAGGTCTGGGCCGCCAGCAGCATCGTCACCAGGCCGGCCAGGAACAGGTACGCACCGGCGAAGCTGTCACGGCGGCGGCGCACCACCAGCACCGCCAGCACCGCGATGGCCGGCACGCAGGCCACGGGCCACAGGTAGCCGAGCCCGCCGGTCGGAGCATAGCCGTGGATGGGCGCGTCCGGCTGCAGCCAGGACACCGGCATCCGCAGCCAGGTCGGGTAGGCGGCCAGCCAGGCCGGCAGGTTGGCCTCGCTGAACTGCACATGGTCGTAGCCCGGAAAGATCACCTTGTGGCCGATGGCCACCTGGATGGGGTGGACCGGGTTGCCCGTCAGCAGGGCATTGCGCAGGTACCAGTAGCCGCCGGTCGCCACGGCCGCCCCCGCGGCCAGCAGAAGCTGCGGCCAGCGGCGCGCGGCCGCGCTTCGTTCGCGCCAGGCAAGCACCGAGACGACCATCGCCGCGTTGATCAGCGCGAACGGGACGCCGCTGCCTTTGGCCCCGGCCATCAGCCCCAGCGCGGCGCCCCACAGCGCCCAGGGGCCGACCCGTGAGCTGCCGGCGGGAAAGAGCACCAGCATCGTCGCCGCCAGCGAGGCCAGCACCGTGGCCGCGAAGGCAGGATCGGTGTAGCAGGTCGGGCTCTGCGCCACCAGCACCGGTGAACCCGACACCAGGGCGCCGGCCAGCCAGGACCACGCCGTCGAGGCGCCCAGGCGCCCGGCAATGACCACCACCGCCAGCACCGCCAGCGGCCAATACCAGAGGTTGCCCGCGTTGAGCAGCGCCTCGGCGCCGTGCAGGCGGTGCAGCGCGAACGTCGTGGCCTCGACGCCCATCGGATAGTTGACGAAGGGGACGTCCGGCGGTGACGCGAGCCACGAAACCCGGCCGGCGACGGCCCATTCGTGGATGGCCGGCAGGTGGTAGTAGAGCCCATCCCAGTCGTAAGGCGCACGGCGCGCGGCCAGCAGCCACAGGCGGACCCAGAGCAGCGCGGTCCAGGCAAGCGCAACGGCGGTCGTCACCCGCAGAAGCACGCCGGAAGCCCCGCCGACGCTCCCGGGACGGCGACGATCCCCCGCCTCGTCCCGAAAGGACAGGCCGAACAGCGCCGCCGCCAGCAGGGAGATCGCCGTGAAGGCTGCCGACGCGCCGCGGCCCAGCACAAGGCCAAGCGCGCCCGACCACAGCGTGCAGACCTGCAGCAGCGCCAGGAACACCGTCACGCCTGCGAACCACCGCACGGCGGGACAGCTGGCGCTCACCATTCGCGGAAGTAGGACGCCGACACGCCGTCAGTGGTCCAGATGTCCCGCGCGTCGCCGTGGTCGTAGCGCAGGTTGAGGCCCGAGCGGTCATCCAGGTACCGCAACAGGGCGACGTGCGCGTTCCAGGCGTCGTAGTCCACCAGCACCTCGCTGGTGACCGGCACACCGGGGCCGACCAACTGGTAGGCCACCTGGCCGAAGTCGGCACCGACGCCCAGGTAGGTCCTTCGCCAGGTGTACCAGGTGATGCCGAGGCTTGTCGTGGACGACTCGGTGTCGCCAGGCTGGCCGAACTCCAGGCGGTGGCCGGCGCTGAGGATGACGTGGCTGAACCAGCGGGTCAGACCCAGGCTCCAGCCGTGCGAGCTGTTCTCCGCCTTGCTCTCGAGGCGCGTGTAGCCCAGGCTCGCCAGCAGACCGGCGACCGGCTGCGTGATCCCGAGGTCCAGGCGGTAGCGATGCGCCAGGACATCGCCGGTGCCGCTGGATATGCCGGCCGTCAGGCCCGTGTCGCCCAGGAAGCGCGTGTACGAGAGGCCGCCGTCCAGGCTCGAGTCGTCCAGTCGGTGCTGTCGCCCCACGGTCAGGCGCCAGGCATCGCGTCGCGGCCGCGTGTGCGCATAGCGCACGAACTGGCTGTCGAACCCGCTCGTGGCGTCGGAACCGCGGAAATCGTAGCGGCCGAGGCCGAGGCCGAACTCGATCACCTGCTCCACCGGGCGCGCGACGTCGGGCGCCACCCCCGGCGGGCGATCGGTGATCTCCGGCGGCACCTGGGCCGCGGCCGGACCCGCCAGCAGCAACAGCAGGGCCGCGCCCACGGGCAGCGCGCCGCGGAGTCCGGGATTCCGGCGCCTTTCGCACATGACAACGTCTCCTCCGCGCGCGCAGCGCGCCTCAGGACAAGCGCACCCTGCGCTGCACGTCCTCGTGCTGCAGCCGGTCCTGCCAGCTGAATCCCCACCCGAAGAGCGCGATGAACATCATCACGTCCAGCGGCAGGCCGGCGATGAAGAACAGCACGGGCATCACCAGCAGCGAGGCGTGGTGCATGAGCCAGGCGTGCAGGAAGTACTGCAGCGGGATCATGATGACCAGGTGCCCCAGCATGGCCGCCGTCAAGCCGATCTTGCGGCCAAGGCTGAAGTCGAACAGGTAGTAGGTGAAACCCAGGAGCGGCGGGACCAGCGCCAGCAGGAAGAATCCCGCGATCATCGTGCCGTGCACGTAGCCGTCGCCGGTATAGGGGAAGTGGTCGCCCCAGAAATGGAAGTAGACCTGCGCGGTCGCCTGGAAGAAGCCGGCGATGCGCAGGAAGTACGACAGCGGCAGCAGCCGGTGCGGCAGGAACAGCGAGGCCACGAGCACGACCGCCGTGATGCCGGCACCGACCAGCCATGCCAGTTCGCCGGGCGTCGCGGCCTGGAAGGCGAGATACGGCACGTCGAAGCGGAGGCCGGCCAGTTCGTAGGAAACCAGGCTGGCGGCCCCCTCCATGCCGACGACGGACCGCCAGAAATCCATGATCCCGAGCCACAGGCGGGCCACGCCGTGGCGGGTCACGAACAGGAGCGCCCAGAACGCCAGCACCAGCAGCCCTGCGGTCAGGAGCTTGCCTCCGTGGCGCGGCGATGACAGCAGCGCGCGGTGCCTGGGGATGAAGCCACCGCGGTAGCCCCGCCCGCGCAGCTCTTCCAGTCGCCGATCGAGCGAGCGCTCCGCCGGTCGCACGACGTATCCCGGCGTGGGCGTCAGGTCGCGGCTCATGCGGTCACGTCCCTCTCCCCGGCCGACGCGGCCGGCACCAGGACATCGCCCCGGCGGTGCGCCCAGACGCTGCCGTGGCAGAGCACACCCGGCACGATGCGGATGTCGAGCGCGCTGACCGTCGTCGGCGAGGCGGGCGAGCCCACGACGCTGCCCGCCCCCAGCGTGAGGGTCTGCTCGCTGACGACCGGTCCAGCGACCCTGCAGCCCGGACCGAAGGCGACATCGCGCTGGCCGACGACGCTGCCGGTCACGGTCACGCCGCGCTCGGCCCGGAATGGGCCGCGGCTCTTGAGACTGCACTGCAGGCGCGCGCCCTCGCGCAGGACCACCGCGCCGTCCACGACCAGGTCGTGGTCCAGGCAGCGCCCCGCCGGCAGCTCGAAGTCGCCCTTGACCAGCCAGCGGCCGCCGCGCGTGTCGACCAGGCCGCGGACATCGGCCTCCGCCAGCGGGGCCGATTCCGGGACGGCCGTCACGCCGGCCGCCGGTTGCGGCCCGGGGATCGCATCGCCGAAGGTGATCCGGGGCGCATGCAGGCGCTCGAAGCTGCAGCCCGGCGCCAGGTGCACCGATTCGTCGGAGGAGGTGCGGCCGCACATGCGGCTGCCCTGGCCGGCCGTGAGGGCCCGCCGGGCATGCAGCCAGCGCAACGAGGCGCTGCCCTCGGCCAACGTCAACGCCCCGTCGGCCATGGCCGCGCGGTAGACGCTGCGCGCGCCGCCGACCAGTTCACCCCCGGCGTACACCTCGGCCGCATGCACGCAATCGGCCGGCAGCCGCAGGTCGCCGGTCGAGACGACCAGTCGCGTGCAATACGAGCGCTCAGCGGCCGGCAGGTCAGCCTCCGCCGCGCCGCCCGGCACGACGAGATAGGCGGTGCCGTCGGCCAGCTCGCCCGCCACCGCGCCGGCGGCGGTGCGGCTCCGCTCCAGGATGCCCGCCAGCGTCCGGTCCAGGTAGGCGCGGAAGCCCTGTGCGAAGTGGCGAACATCGACCTCGGAACGTCGCTGGATCGGCAGCGCCGCGGCATCCGACTTGCGGACGAGTTCGCGCCAGCCCGGGATGAACGGGAGCAGGGTCCAGCCCACGGCCAGCAGGAGGAAGACGAGGATGGCCGGACCTACACCCATCGCGACGTCCTCTCGCTGCGCTCGGTCTTGTGCCAGTGCACGTTCCGGGCAGGACGCGCGAACGGCTGCGTCACCGTTGCCCGCGACACGGCCATGAGGCTGACCAGGAAGCCGGCCATGATGAACGGCAGCAGTCGCACCCGCGAGCGCGTGCCGTCCAGGTAGGTCGCGGCCGCGATCTCGAAGAAGACCGCGAAATTCCCCAGCGTGCTGTAGCTGGTCACCGCCAGGATCACGATGAGCCCGGGCTTGGTCACGCCCAGGTACCACAGCACCACGCCCAGGACCCAGCCCAGGACGACGATGGGCGACATCAGGTAGATGTTCAGCAGCAACAGGCCGTCGACCTTCTCGGCCAGCCGGGTGCGCCGGTTGAACAGGAGCCGGCCGGCATACTTGCGCAGCACCTGGTTGTGCCCGCGCGCCCAGCGGAAGATCTGCCGCATCCGCGAGCTCCAGGTCTCGGGCACCTGCTCGTAGCACTCCGAGCGGTTCTGGTAGACCGTCTTCCAGCCCGCCAGCAGCAGGCGCATCGTGATGTCGGTGTCCTCGGCCAGGCTGCGCACGTCCCAGCCGCCGACGGCTTCGACCGCGCGGCGGCGGATGCCGCCGACCGTGCCGCCGTACTGCGGTACCAGCCGCAGGTTCATCCGCGCCTGCTGGTCCACCTGATAGCCGCCCGCACGCTCGAGGTCGAGCAGCCGCGTCAGCAGGTTCACGTCGGCGTTGAGCGGCACGACCCGGCCCATCACCGCGCCCACCTCCGGATCGAAGAACGGCGCGACCAGTTGCTTGATCAGCCCGCGGCCGGGGATGTAGTCGGCGTCGAAGACCAGCACGATGTCGTCGGTGATGAGCGGCAGGGCGTCCTGCAGCGCCGCCGCCTTGCCGGCCAGGCCGCCCTCGCGATGGAACGGCGTGACCAGCCCGGCGTGGGCCTGGGCGAAGCCGTCGATGATCGCGCGCGTACCGTCGGTGCTGCGGTCGTTCAGCGGCATGATGCGCAGCCGGTCGCGCGGGTAGTCCACCTCGAGCAGCGCCGTCAGGATGTCGGCGATCACGCGCTCCTCGTTGTGGGCCGGGATCAGGATCGTCACCGGCGGCCAGGCGGCCGTGTCGAGGTCGAGGTACGGATGGCGTTGGCGGCCAAGGAGCCGGTTGAGCGTGAAGTAGTAGTGGCGCAGCAGGTTGAGCACGACGATGGCGATGATCAGGTAGAGCGCGGCCAGCATGATCCGCACGTACAGGGGGCGCATGGGATCGGGCAACGGCAGGTCCTGCACGGGCAGGGCCGCCACCACCGCCACGACGGCCGCGGCGAACACGACCACCACGACGACCGGCAGCACCCACCAATGCGCATACCCGGCCCGCAGGTCCAGGTCGGTGCGACGTTCGGCGTCCATGTCGTTCTCCCGCGGTTCACATCCGGAGGCGCGGCTCGACGACGGCCCCGCCCCCACTACCGTCGGCCGGCTACCGAGACCCTCGGGACCCACGGCTCGACCGTCTCGCCCAGCAGCGCCGCGGCAATGCGCTCGGCTGCCCGGCCGTCGCCGTAGAGCAGCGGCGGCTCGCTGCGGTGGGCGGGGGCGAAGCCGCCCTCGAGGTAATGCCGGGCGGCCGCCACGATCCCGTCGTGGTCGGTGCCCACCAGGCGTGCCGCGTCGACCAGCAAGGCCTCGGGCCGCTCCGTCACTTCGCGCAGCACCAGCACGGGCCGCCCCAGCGTGGGCGCCTCTTCCTGTAGGCCGCCCGAGTCGGTGATGACCAGCTCGGACCTGAGCATCAGGCGCACCAGGCTCGGATGGTCCAGCGGCTGGCAGAGGACCACGCGGGGAGCGTCGGCCAGCAGGCGCTGGCCGACCAGCCTGATCTCCGGCCGCGGATGCAAGGGATAGATGATGTGGACGCGCTCGTCCAGCGCCGCGATGTCCCGCAGGGCGGCGCAGATCCTGGCCAGCGGTTCGCCCAGGTTCTCGCGCCGGTGGGCCGTGGCCAGCACCACCCGGGCATCGGCCGGCAGCTCGCCCAGCGGGGGGGGCAGCGCCTCGGGCCTGAGCTCGGCCACCGTGTCGAAGAGCGCGTCGATCCCGGTGTTCCCGACGACCAGGATCCGCTCGGCGTCGATGCCCTCGGCCTGCAGGTTGTCCCGCGCGCGTGGCGTCGGCGCCAGGTGCAGGTCCGCCATCTGGGCGATCAGGCACCGGTTCAATTCCTCGGGGAACGGCTGCGATCGGTCGAAGGTGCGCAGCCCGGCCTCGACATGGGCCACCCGGAAGCCGCTCCCGACGGCGGCCAGCGCCGCCATCGCCGCGGTGGTCGTGTCCCCCTGGACCACGACCCAGTCAGGCCGCTCCTGCGCCAGCACCGGCTGCAGGCCGGTCAGGACGGCGGCGGCGACATCGGACGGCGTCTGCCCCGGCGCCATGATGTTGAGGTCATGGTGGACCCGCACGCCGATCCGCCCAATGACCTGGTCCATGAGCTCCCGGTGCTGCGCCGTGACGCAGACCCGGCTGTCGATGCCGCTGCTGCGCCGCGCGAAGGCCTGCAGGACCGGGGCCAGCTTGATCGCCTCGGGACGCGTGCCGATCACGGTGAGGATCTTGATCATGGGAAGCCGTTCCTCATCTCGGCCAGGCCGCCGGACGGCAGCGGAGGTCGTATCATCGTAGGTTGTGGCGCCGCTTGGTTCAACCGTATTCTCGGGTGCCCGGACCGCGGCCTTGACCGATATCTGGCGCGTCCGGGGAGCCGCCCCCGGTCGGCTGGCCGGCCCTGATCAGGACCCCAGTCCCGGCACGATCCGCCGCAGTTCCTGCACATAGTCGTCGAACCGCGCGCGCCCCTCGTCAGTGACCCTGACCAGCGTCTGTGGCCGGCGCCCGACGAAGGCCTTCTCGATCCGGACCAGGCCGGCGGCTTCGAGCTTGGAGAGGTTGACCGACAGCACGCCGTCGGTCAGGTCCAGCTCGCGGCGCAGGTCGGTGAATGCGTGGGCGGCGGGCACGGCGACGAGCCGGGACAGCACCAGGAGCCTGACCCGGCCGTGGATGAGCGGCGGCAAGGGGTCCCGCCCCGGCCCTGCCGGTGGCGGTCCTTTGGCTCGCGCCATGACTGCCGGCCTCCCTGCCGGGCGTCATCGTCGCGACGGCTCGTCGCATCCGTGCGGCGTCGCTGCCGTCCGCGCTTGCGCAGATCAGGGACCGGCCGGTGTGGTGCCGGTTGTCGGTCCGGGCCGGTCCCTGAAGTCCAGGAATGGCCGCCCTGCCGATTCCTGTCGCTGGTCCGGCGGTGTGAGCCGCGGCACATCCGTGCGCCGCGGTCGGCCGGCGAGGGGCGGCTGGCACCCAGGACCAGTGAACCCGCCCCTCATTGCCGCCCGGGGATCCGTCCCCGACCCCTTGCGGGAGTCCGTCGCTCCGTCGGGACCCGGCTGGCCGAACCGCTGGACCTGACCGGCCACCTTGCCGCCGCGAGCCGGGCCCGGACGCGCTTGACCGGTCGTCGTGCGCCGGCGGGGCCTGTCGGGGATCCTTCCCCTGACCGGCGACCTGCCCGGCGCCTGTACTTTATAATTCAAAGTACTTTGTAATGTAAAGCACAATCTTCGCCGCATCGAATTTTTGCGTTCCTGAGCCCGGGCAAGCCCCGTGAGCGGTGGAATTGCCGCGTTGCGGGCGCTAACTTGGCCGCGCGGCAGCGCCACCGGCGTGCGGCGGCGTCGAACAACCCTTCCGGAGGCAATCGTCTTGAAGACCGAGAAGCTGATCACCATCGAGGAGACGTTCGGGGCCCACAATTACCACCCGCTGGACATCGTCGTCCGCAAGGCCGAAGGCGTCTGGGTCGAGGATGTCGAAGGCAACCGCTACATGGATTTCCTGGCGGCCTACAGCGCCGTCAACCAAGGCCATTGCCACCCGCGCCTGGTCAAGGCGCTGAAGAAGCAGGCCGCGCGCGTGACGCTCACCAGCCGCGCCTTCCGCAACGACCAGCTGCCGTTCTTCTGCGAGGAGATCTGCGCGCTGACGGGCTTCCCGAAGGTGCTGCCGATGAACTCCGGCGCCGAGGCGGTCGAGACCGCGGTCAAGGCCGCGCGCAAGTGGGGCGAGAAGGTCAAGGGCATCGCGAAGGACCAGTGCGAGATCATCGTCTGCGCCGACAACTTCCACGGCCGCACGACGACCATCGTCAGCTTCTCGACCGATGAGCAGTACCGCGACGGCTTCGGGCCGTTCACGCCGGGCTTCGTGATCATCCCCTACGGCGACGCCAAGGCGCTGGCGGCGGCGATCACGTCGAACACCGCGGCGTTCCTGGTCGAGCCCATCCAGGGCGAGGCCGGCATCAAGCTGCCGCCCGACGGCTTCCTGAAGAAGGCCGAGCAGCTGTGCCGGGACAACAACGTGCTGCTCATCTGCGACGAGATCCAGTCGGGCCTCGGCCGCACCGGCAAGCTGTTCGCCTTCCAGCACGAGGACGTGCAGCCGGACGCCGTCATCGTCGGCAAGGCGCTCAGCGGCGGCTTCTATCCCGTGTCGGCCTTCCTGGCGCGCGAGGACGTCATGGGCGTCTTCCATCCCGGCGACCATGGCTCGACGTTCGGGGGCAACCCTCTGGGCATGGCCGTCGCGCGCGAGGCGATGAAGGTGCTGGCCGAGGAGAAGCTGGTCGAGAACAGCGCCAAGCTGGGCCCCTGGTTCCTGGCCAAGCTGCAGGAGATGAAGTACAAGCCCATCAAGCAGGTGCGCGGGCGGGGGCTGTGGATCGGCATCGTGCTGGACCGCAAGGCCCGGCCGTACTGCGAAGAGTTGATGAAGGAGGGCATGCTCTGCAAGGAGACGCACGAGAACGTCATCCGGCTGGCGCCGCCCCTGAACATCACGAAGACCGAGCTCAACATGGCGCTCAAGCGCATCGACAAGGTCTTCAAGCGGCTCGGTGACTAAGCGGCGACAGAGCGGCGACTGAGCAGCGACTGAGCGTCGACTGAGGCGGCGCGACCCGGTGACAGGCCGGTGCGCCTCTGGTATCCTGTGCGGGCAGCGGCCGCCGGCGACGGCGGCCGCCCCCGTTGGGCGCCACCCCTCCCCCGGCCCAGGAGTGTCACGATGGCCCGGTCCCCGCGCTTGCCGATCCTGCTGTTCCTGTTGTCCCTGGCCATCGGGCCCGGCCGGCCGGCGCGCGCCGCCGAGGCGGCTGCGGTGCCGGCAACTCCCGACACCGCCACCTTCGCCTGGCGCGCGCTGGCGGACCTCTGCGACCTGGTCGGGACACGGCCGGCCGGCACCCCGCAGATGGCGCGCGCCGTCGACTGGGCGGTCGGCACGCTGCGCCAGGCCGGCTTCGACAGCGTCTGGACCGAACCGGTGACCGTGCCGGTCTGGGTTCGTGGCCGCGAATGGGCGCGCTGCACGGCGCCGGTGGCCTTCGACCTGCGCCTGCTGGGGCTGGGCCTGAGCGACGGCACCGGACCCCACGGCATCGAGGCCGACGTGCTGGTCGTGCGCTCGTTCGAGGAGTTGGACCGACGATCGACCGAGGCCGCCGGGCGCATCGTCCTGTTCAACATGCCCTGGGAGGACTACGGGCGCACCGTGCAGTACCGCAGCCGGGGCGCCAGTGCCGCGGCCCGGCACGGCGCGGTGGCCTGCCTGGTCCGCTCGGTGACGCCGTTCAGCCTGGCGACGCCGCACACGGGCATGATGCGCTACGCCGACGACGCGCCGCGCATCCCGGCCGCCGCCATCACCGTGGAGGACGCGGCGCGGCTGCAGCGCCTGGCCGACCGCGGCCTGCAGCCCCGCGTGCACCTGTTCATGGAGGCGCGCAACCTGGGCGACGGCCCCTGCGCGAACGTGGTGGCCGACATCCGCGGCGCGCGCTGGCCGGAGCAGATCGTGCTGCTGGCCGCCCACCTCGATTCGTGGGATGTCGGCACCTGCGCCCACGACGACGCGGCCGGCTGCGCGATGGTCATGGCCGCCGCGCGCGAACTGATCGCTGGCGGGACGCGCCCGGCCCGCACGGTGCGCGTGGTGCTGTACACGGCCGAAGAGATCGGCGTCTACGGCGGGCGCGCCTACCGGGACGCGCACGAACACGAATTGGACCGCCACGTGGTGGCCCTGGAGAGCGACTCGGGGGCGTTCGCCCCGCGCGGGTTCTCGGTGGCCGGCGACTCGCTGGCCGTCGAGAGGGTGCGCGCCCTGGCGGCGCCGCTGGCCCCCCTTGGAGCCGACGCCGTGACCGCCGGCGGCTCCGGCGCCGACATCGGCCCTCTGGTCGAGCGCGGGGTGCCCGGCATCGGCCACCGCGTCGACGGCGACACCTACTTCCACACCCACCACTCGCCGGCGGACGACCTCGACAAGGTGGAGCCGGCGCTGGTGGTCCGGAACGCCCGCGCGATCGCCGGCCTGACGCGGGCCCTGGCCGACGATCCCGAACCGCTGCCGCGCCGGGCGGCGACCCCGGCACCGCCCCCGGTGCCGGTGACCCCCGAGCCCCCCCGCGCGCAACCCCGGGGCCGTTGATTGCGTCATAATCAGGTTGCGGCGCGCCCGGGGCGCCGACAGCCTGCCGCCCGGCCGCCGGGCGCCCCCGATCGCACGAAGGACCCGCAGTTCCGCCCCTGGACCAGCCTTGGAGGTTTCCATGTCCCGCTGCCCGATCCCGACCCGCCGCGCGCTGGCGGCCGTCCCGGTTCCGCTGCTGTCGCTGCTGCTGTCGCTGCTCCTGCCGGGGCTTGCCCTGGCGGTTCCCGCCGCAGCGGGCCATGACCCGGTCGCCGCCGAACCCGACTTCAGCGACGCGCGCCTGCTGCGCTTCCCGGATATCCACGGCGATCGCATCGTCTTCACCTACGCCGGCGACCTGTGGTCCGTGTCGGCTCAGGGCGGCGAGGCCCGCCGCCTGACGGCGGCGCCCGGCCGCGTCTCGCAGGCCAAGTTCTCGCCCGACGGCCGCTCGCTGGCCTTCACGGGCAACTACGACGGGAATCCCGACGTGTACATGATGCCGGCCGGCGGCGGCGAGCCGACGCGCCTGACCTGGCATCCGGCGTTCGACCGCGTCATCGACTGGCAGCCCGACGGCAGTGCGATCCGCTTCCAGTCCCAGCGCGCCAGCCACACCGGGCGCGACCTGCAGCTGTTCACGGTGCCGATGGACGGTGGCCTGCCGCAGCAGATGGTGCTGCCGACGGCGGGGCTGTCGAGCTACTCACCCGACCGCAAGCTGATCGCCTACAACCGCGAGTCCAGCGAGTCGCGCACCTGGAAGCGCTACAAGGGCGGCTGGGCGCAGGACGTGTGGACCTACGACTTCGCCGCGAACCGCTCCGAGCGCATCACCGACTGGGCCGGCGCGGACAACTTCCCGATGTGGGACGGTACGACGATCTACTACAACAGCGACCGCACCGGCCGCCTGCAGATCTGGGCCTACGACACGGTCGCGAAGCAGCACCGGCAGGTGACCTTCCACGAGGAATACGATGTCCGGAACCCGAGCCTCGGGCCCGGCGCCATCGTCTACGAGAACGGCGGCTGGCTGTATGTGCTGGACCTGGCCAGCGGCAAGTCGCGCAAGGTCACGGTCTCGCTGCACAGCGACAACGTCCTGACGCGCCCGGCCATCAAGGACGTGGCCGACCTGATCGGCAGCGCGGATGTGGCGCCGGACGCCAAGCGCGCGGTGTTCGCGGCGCGCGGCGACATCTTCACGGTCCCGGCCGAGAAGGGCGACGTCCGCAACCTGACCGCCTCGCCGGGCGTGCGCGAGATGGCGCCCGCCTGGTCGCCTGACGGCACGCAGGTTGCGTGGCTGAGCGACCGCAGCGGCGAGTACGAGATCTGGATCGCGCCCGCCGATGGCCGCGGCGAAGCCCGCCAGTTGACCACCGGCGCCACGACCTACCGGACCGACCTCGGCTGGTCCCCCGACGGCAAGCTCCTGGCGGTCTGCGACGCCGCGATGAACCTGTGGCTGGTCGACGCGAAGGACGGCGCCACGAAGAAGGTTGACCAGTCGACGACTGGCGAGATCAACGAGTGGAGCTGGGCTCCGGGCGGCGGCGGCTGGCTGGCCTACGCCAAGGGCGAGGCCAACGGCTTCCGCTCGATCTTCCTGTACGAGGTCGCGACCGGGACGTCGCACCGCGTGACGAGCGACTTCACGGACGACTCGGCCCCCTGCTTCGACGACAAGGGCGACTACCTGTACTTCGTCTCCAGCCGTCACTTCTCGCCGACGCTGGGGGGCTACGATCTGCACCCGCTGTGGACGAACATGGACGGGATCTACGTCGTGCCGCTGCGCGCGGACGTGGCGCACCCGTTCCCGCCGCAGAGCGACGAGGTCGGCGCCGCGGACAAGGATGACGCCGACGGCAAGGACGGCGACAAGGACGAGGCCGACAAGAAGGACGGCGACAAGAAGGGCAAGGCTGCGAAGAAGGCGGACGCGAAGCCGCTCGTGATCGACGTGGCCGGGCTGGCCGACCGCATGGTGCCGCTGGACGTCGAGCCGGGCAACTACCAAAGCCTGGCCTGCGCCGACGGCAAGCTGTTCTTCCTGAGCCGCCCCTTCACTGCCAACCAGGGCCGCGACGGCCGCGGCGGCGCGACGATTCGTGTCTTCGACTTCGAGGAGCGGGAAGCCAAGAACGTCCTGGACAAGGCGGACGGCTATGCGCTCTCGCACGACGGCAAGCGGATCCTCTACCGCGACGGCAAGACCTGGGGCCTGGTCGACGCCAAGGCGGAGCAGAAGCCGGCCGAGGAGCCGCTGCGCACGGGCGAACTGCAGGCCCGCGTGGAGCCCCGCGCCGAGTGGCGCCAGATGTTCCGCGACGCCTGGCGGCAGGAGCGCGACTTCTTCTACGACCCCGGCCTGCACGGTGTGGACTGGGACCACATGTACACCCGCTACGGCCAGCTGGTGCCGTACGTGGCGCACGGCGCCGACTTCGCCTGGCTGCTGGGCGAGCTGATCGGCGAGCTGAACTGCTCGCACACCTACGTGGCGCCGGGCGACATGCCGGAAGAGCCGTCGGTGGGCACCGGCCTGCTCGGCTGCACGTTCGCGCTTGACGGCGCCAGCGGCCGCTACCGCTTCGCGCGCATCCTCAGCGAGCGCGACTGGAGCGGTGGGACGCCCACGCCACTGCGCGCGCCGGGCATCGACGTGCAGCCGGACGAGTTCCTGCTGGCGGTCGACGGCGTCGAGCTGAAGGCGCCGACCAATCCCTACAGTCTGCTCGAGAACAAGGTCGGTCGGCAGGTCGTCCTGAAGGTCGGGAAGTCCGCCGACGGCAAGGGCAGCCGCGAAGTGACGGTCGAGCCGATCGCCAACGACGGCGACTTGCGCTACGAGGCGTGGGTGCAGGCCAACCGGCGCCGCGTCGACGAGCTGTCGGGGGGCCGCATCGGCTACCTGCACCTGCCGAACACGGCCGTCGAGGGGCAGGTCGGATTCGCCAAGGGCTACTATCCGAGCCTGCGTAAGGAAGGCCTCATCATCGACGAGCGCTTCAACGGTGGCGGATTCATCCCCGACTTCGTGATGGACGTGCTGCGGCGCAAGCTGGTGAACCTGTGGAAGCCCCGCTACGGCCAGGACTGGCGCACGCCGGGCACGGCCTTCGCCGGGCACCTGGCGATGGTCAGCAACGGTTACGCCGGCAGCGGCGGCGACGCCCTGCCGTACTACTTCAAGTACTACGAACTGGGGCCGGTGATCGGCACGCGCACCTGGGGCGGCCTGGTCGGCATCAGCCGCGGCCTGGGGCTGATGGACGGCGGCGGGGTGACGTTCCCCGAGTTCGGGCTGTTCAACCTGCAGGGCCAGTTCGACGTCGAGGGCCACGGCGTGGAACCGACGATCGAGCTGGACAACCTGCCCGAGCACGAGATCGGCGGACGCGATCCCCAGCTGGAGAAGGCGGTCGAGGTCCTGCTGCAGAAGATCAAGGACGAGCCGGTGACGGTGCCCACGCACGGCCCGTTCCCGCGGGACAAGAACTAGGTTCGACGGCCGCGGGGACCCGCGGCGGCAACGAGGGAAGGCGCCGCTCCCGCCAGGGTCGCGGCGCCTTCGTCATCCCGGGTGGGCACGCTCAGTCGGCGGCCACGGGCGGTTCCTCGTCGTCACAGAGCGGCTCCTCGCGCTCGTCGCCGGCGACCATGCGGTCCACGAAGTGGCGCAGCACATACATCTCGTCCTGCGTCAGCCCCTGCCCGATGACCGCCGCGCCGTACACGAAGGCGAAGAGCGCCAGCGAGGCGGGCACCAGCCAGAATCCCCACGCGGACTCCTTGACCGACAGCTGCGCCCAGCCCAGCATGAGCCCGCCCAGTCCCGCCATGCCGAGCAGGCCGTAGACGGCCATGAACCCGGTCCAGACGTTGGGCCGCGGTCCGAAGCGCCCGTGCAGGACGACCTTGTCGCCCCGCTGGATGAGCTTGAGATCCAGGTGCGGCGACAGCAGGGTCTGGCGCCCGGACGGGACCTGCACGTAGGCGTGGCAGCCGACGACCTGTCCGGCCACGTGCCGGCTGCCGCGATCCAGCCGCGCCTTGATGCGGGCCATCGTGCGCGTACCGTCGACCTTCATCGGGATCTCGAAGGTCGGGCGCATGCGGGGGCGGATGGGCATGGAGGCTCCGGGGGCTCAGGCAACGTCGGTCCGGGGATGCCACGCATAGTGGACCACGATTGTCGCGATCCTATCCGATCGCGGGGCATCGGGCCAGTACCGTGTTCAGGGGCCGGGCTCCCGGCCGGGGCCGGGCGTCCCGCGGGAACGGGCCACCCGGATCTGCTGGAGCAGGCGCGGGATATCCTGGTTGTCCGGGGCCAGGGCGGCGGCACGGCCGAGATCGTGTTCCGCCTCGTCCAGGCGCTGGGCGCGCAGGTGGAGCAGGCCGCGATTGTACCAGGCGGTGGGGCGTTCCGGAGCAATGTCGATCGCGCGGCCGAGAGCCTCCAGCGCACCGGCGGCGTCGCCGGTGGTGGCCAGCGCCATACCGAGATCGGCCCAGGCGGCCGCGGCCGCTGGATCCAGGTCGACCGCCAGGCGCAGGCGCGGCAGTGCCCCGGCAATGTCCTCGCGGGCGAGCAGGAGACGACCCAATTCGCTTTCGATGCGCGCGTCCGGCGGCAGTCCGGCGGACGCCAGCGCGTCGGCGGCGCGCCGCAGATCCGACAGACCCTGTCCAGCGTCACCCGAGGCGGCGAACACCAATCCCCGCACGCGCAACGCCCACGGCGATTCCGGCTCCCGGCGCAGCAGGATCCCGGCCGCGTTGACCGTCAGGCCTGCCCACAGCTCGCGCTCGTCGGCGGACGCCGCGGTATCGAAGCCGGCGAAGGCGTGCCGCGCGTAGGCCGACAGCGAACCGGTCACGTAGTGGCGGCCGAAGGCCAGCCACACGGGCAGTTGATGGGGTGGCGAACCGTCAGGACCGGGTTCCAGCCGCGGCAGCATCACGCGTGACAGGCACGGCGTGCCCGCGAGAGGGCTGGCGGCCGCCGAATGAACGTACCACCGCTCGACCTGCGCCCATTCGCCGAGCTTCTCGGCGAGGGCCGCCATGTCCCGGTAGCATTCCAGCGCGCGCGCGGGGTGCGGCGTCAGATCCAGGAACTGACCGAGTGCACCGCGCAGTCGCCCAAGGCTCTCATCGTGGGCGGCAAGCATCCAACGCGCGTACGGCGAAAAGATGTCACGGCGACGGAGATCATCGGCGATCGCGAACACGCGCGTCGTCTGGCCCAGGCGACCCTGGACCAGGCCGCGCACCTGAAGGGCAGCCGGGCTGGCGGGCTCCAGGGCCAGCGCGGCGCGGGCCCAATCATCGGCCTCGGCCCATTCAGCCCGGTCGTAGTGCAGCCACGCCTGAGCCAGCGCGGTGGCCAGGGCAACCCCGCGACGGTAGGCGGCCCCCCGCGCCCCCAGCGGGGCTCCGACGTCGTTCAGACGCCTGACGGCGGCCGCGGCGGCATCCAGCGCGGCACCTCCGCGCAGATCATCACCGGCCGCGCGCCAGGCGGCGGCCGACTCCAGCCAGAGGTCCGGGTCGTCGGGCGCGGCGGCGGCAGCGGCGGCGGCCAGCCCGATACGCTCGCCGGGAGCGCGGGCAAGCCCCGCGCGACGCCTCAGACCGACGGCTTCGCTGCGAGCCGCGGCCATTCCGACCGCTTCGCCGCGCAGGAAGCGATCGATGACCAGCGAATCCGCTGGAGCGGCATCAAGGAGCGCGGGGTCGGGCAGACACTCGTGCCCGGCCGTTGCGGCGCAGCCGCCGGCGGCTGCAGCCAACAGGAGCGCGGACACCACGCCGCGCCGGCGAGCGTACCGGTCCAGACCTTCGGCGGCCCGCAAGAGCGGTGACCGGAACCGCCGCCCTGGCCGTCCCGCGTGCCACTGCCGCGGGCCCGGGCCCATCAGTGTACCAGCCGGTGGAACCAGTTGCCGCGCGGGGCCTCCTGCATCGTGACGATGGGCACCGAGCCGAGCAGGCGGTCGCCCAGCTTCACCAGCGCCCGGCCCACCTCGGCGCCGGCCGCCAGGGGCGCCGTGGCCTGGCGCGGGACCTCGCGCTCGATGACCAGTTCACCGCGCCGACCGCGCGGGACACTGACGGTCAGCGACTCGCCGTAGGTCACGGGCACGGACTTCACCTTGCCGTTCCTGACCGCCAGCAGCTGCGGCAAGGCGTCGCCGGGGCCGTCGATGATCTTCACCGGCTCGAACATGTTGAACGCCATGGTCAGCAGGCGGGATGTCTCCGAGGCGCGCATGTTGTTCGAGGAGCAGCCCATGACCACCGAGAGCAGGCGCTGGCCGTTCTGTTCGGCCGTCGCCGTCACGCAGAAGCCGGCGGCCCGCGTGTACCCCGTCTTCAGACCGTCCAGGCCCTTGAACCGGCCCAGTAGGCGATTCGGGTTGTGCAGCATGAAGGTACCATCACGGAAAGGGGCCTCGGCCATCGAGCCCCACTCCAGCGCCTCCGGGTGCTTCAGCAGTTCGCGCGCCAGCAGGGTCATGTCGTAGGCGGTGGAGATGTCCGAGCGTTGGCCGCGCGCGGGCGGCAGCCCGTGTACGGACTGGAACTCGGTGTTGTTCATGTGCAGATCGCGGGCCTTCGCGTTCATCAGCTCAACGAAAGCCGCGGTGCTGCCCGCCACATGCTCGGCCAAGGCAGTCGCCGCGTCGTTCGCCGAGTGGATGGCCAGGGCCATCAGCAGATCGCGCACGGCAAACCGCTCACCGTCCTTCAGGTACACCTGGGAGCCGCCGACCTTGGCCGCGTTGGCGCTGACGATGACAAAGTCATCGAGGGTCAGGGCCCCGGCCTCGACACGCTCGAGTACGACCAGCTCGGTCATCATCTTGAGCATCGAGGCGGGCGGGCGGCGCTCATGCTCGCGGTGGGCCTCGAGGATCATGCCCGTGTTGACGTCGATGACGATGGCCGAGGCGAAATCGCCGGACACGCGGGCGGGGACGGGGTCGGCAGCGGCGGCGAGCGAGGGCAGTGCAACGGCCACGATGAGGCTGAGCAGGACCACAAGGCGTGGGAATCGCGAAAGCTCCGTCTTCGTCATGGATCATCCCTCGGTTGTTGAGCGGTTCCGGCGCGGACCGTCGGCTCCATCCGGACGGCCTCGGACACCGGTCACGGCGCCTGGCGGCGACGACAGGATATCGCGATTGCGACGGGATTTCAACCCGTGCCCTGGCCGAGCGCCCCGATTGCCGTGGACAACCTGTTCAACGGCGGTGCCAGACCCAGACGCTGCCCGAGTCCATGTCGGCGTCGAAGTCACGTCCGTTGAAGTCGGCATCGTGCCGCACGGGCTGCCAACGATCGGCGCTGTGCATCGCCCTGTAGCCGACCGTGGTCAGCGGGTACAGCGTCTCGCGACCGCGGAACACGACACGGTCCGGATCCGTCAGCGCTGTGACGAACTCGAGCCGGCCCGGCGCGATGTTCTCGTACGCACGGTGGAACGCCAGGCCGCGCTCGGGCACGCGGATGACGGGGAAGACATGCGCGCGACGGCGCAGGATCGGGTCGAAGTTCACCGTTTGGAACAGCCACGTCCCACCCGGTTCCAGCAGGCGGTGCACCGCCGAAAGGAAGCCCGGCAGCGAGGCCAAGGGCAGGTGCGGCAGCACGTTCCCGAGGCAGATGACCGCCGCGAACGAGCCGGTCGGCAGCAGCCCCACCTCCTGCATGCCGAGGATGCGGAACTCGGCCATCGGGTGTCGCGTCTCCGCCTGTGCGATCATGCCCGGATCCAGATCGATGCCCAGACAGGGACGTCCCGGGCGGGCGAGGTTCCCACAGCAGGCGCCGGTGCCACAGCCGACATCGAGCACACGGCCTTCGGCCGGCAGTTCGCGCTCGAGGAACTTCAGGACGTCCCCACGCAGCGGGAACACGGCGTCGTAGTGGCCGGCGAAGTCGGCGTAGAAGGCCATGGGCGAGTGCCTTCCCTTCCGTTGGGCGCGGTGCCGCGGCCGACCCGCGGGCGTGCGTTGGTCAGTTGCCGGGCGCGGCGCTCACGACGACGGCTCCGGCGGCAGGTCCAGGGTCCTTCCCTCGCTCAGCCATAGCGTGAGCCCGCCCGCCAGGTGATGCGCCCCGGGCCAGCCCAGGGCGCCATGCAGGTAGCGGCCCAGCCGGCGCGTGCGGATCCCATTGCGGCAGACGAGCACGAACGGGCTACCGCGATCGGCCACGCGGTCGAATCCGGCCAGCCAGGCCGGCAGGTCATAGCGGCGGTATTCGTCGAAGAACGTGAGCAGGCGGCTGCCGGGGATGACGCCGGTCAGTTCCCACTCCTCCTCACGGCGAATGTCGATGACCGGAGCCCCGCCCCCCGCCAGGGCCACCAGACCCGCCGGGTCCAGGTCGGCGACGCAGGCGTGGGCCGGTGTGTTGAACAGCAGATGCAGCACGCACCACCACCGGGTTCCGTGTCAGTCGACCAGGTAGTAGACCACGGTCGAAACCACGCGCACCTTCTTGACGTGCGGGTTGTTCTGGTCGCGGTCCTCGACGGTGAACTGCCCCTGCTGGGCGGACTTGATGCGCCCGAGCTGGCTCCGGCTGTCCTGGGCGAACTTCTCGGCGACTTCCCGCGCGTTGCGGGTGGCTTCCTCGATCATCGCCGGCTTGAGTTCGTTGAGCTTCGTGAACAGGTACTGGGTCTGCACCTGGTAGGGGTCGCCTCCCAGCACGATGCCGTCGCGGCCCAGCTCGCCCAGGCGCTTCTGGGTGGCGCGCACCACGTCGATGCGCGGGGTGTAGACCGTGACCGATCGCAACGCCGAGTAGCGCAGGGGCACGTTGTCGCCGCCCCACTGCTGGGCCAGCTTGTCGGTGACCACCGGCGGCGCCACGGTGATCTCCTCGTCGGTGAAGCCCGCGTCCTTCAGGAAGGCGACGACCTTGGCCGCGTTCGTCTCGACCGTCGTGTAGAGCGCCGCCGCGTCGTTGGATGCCGCCGAGAACTGCAGCGGCCACAGCGCGATGTCCGCCGGCACGTCGCGCTCGGCCAGGCCCTTGACCGTGACGGTACGGTCCAGGGCCCGCACCTGCAGGGCTCCCCTCCCCAGCAGCAGCCCCAGCGCGGCCAGGCCCAGGAAGATGCCCAGGGCGATCGCCCCCGCCCCGCGTCCGTTCGTCTGGCTCACGATGTCCCTCCCCTGCTACTTCTCCAACTGGAACACCGAGTCGATGACGGTGCCATCGACCCACTTGATGGCCGCCACGACCCTGTCGGTCAGCCGCGGCTTCGCGGGCGGGCCGCCGCAGAGGTCCTCGACCTCGGCCTTGATCTCGGCCAACGGCCGGATCGGCAGCGAACTGCCGCGCAGCGCCTCGACCAGGTCCCGGCGCAGCGGGTTGATGGCGATGCCGCGCTCGGTGACGATGACGTCGATCAGCTCGCCCGGCCCGCACAGCGTGGTCACCCGGTCGACGATGACCGGGATGCGGTCACGGAAGCTGGGGATGGGCAGGATCGTGCAATTGCTGGCCAGGCAGTTCTGCCAGCCGCCGATGCCGTGCAGCAGCCGCCCGTCGCTGTGCGTCACGACGTTGCCGTTGAAGCCCAGGTCCACCTCGGTGGCCCCCAGCACCACGCAGTCCAGCATCGAGGCGAAGTTGCCCTTGCCGTGCCAGTTGTAGCTGGTGAACGGCGAGGTGTTGACGTGGCCCGGGTTCTCGCGCATCGAGCGGACGCCCTCGAGGTCGAAGGTCTGGCCGTCCAGGATGTAGTCGGTCAGACCCTCCTCCAGCATGCTGACGAGGTACTGGTTGGAGCCGCCGCGGACGAAGCGGGCCTTGATCCTCCGCTCGCGCATGATGTCGCGCAGGAAGATCCCGAACGAGAGGGCCGTGCCGCCGGCCCCGGCCTGGAAGCTGAAGCCGTCGCGGATGATGCCGGCCTCGTCGCAGAAGCGGGCCGTCAATTCGGCGATGAGCAGGCGGTCGGGCGACTTCGTGATCTGCGTGGAGCCCGAGACGATCTTCGCCGGGTCCCCGATCGAGTCGATCACCACGACCTGGTCGACGTGGTTGCCCTGGATCTGCCAGGGGATGCACGGGAACGGCACCAGGTTGTCCGTCACCACGATGACGTGGTCGGCGAACTGGCTGTCCGCCAGCGCGAAGCCCAGCAGGCCGCAGGCGGCCGGACCGCGGTCGCCGGTCGCGTTGCCGAAGGGATCGGCCGTCGGTGCCGCGATCACCGCGATGTCGATGCGCACCTCGCCGTCCTGGATCGCCTGCCAGCGGCCGCCGTGGCTGCGCAGCACCGCCGTGCCGCGCATCCGGCCCTCGGTGCAGTAGTCCCCCAGCGGTCCGTTCAGTGAACCCTCGATGTGGTGGATCACGCCGCTTTCCATGTGGGCGATCATGCCGTCGTGGCAGGGGAAGCTGGCGCTGGGGAACCAGCGCAGATCCCTGGCGCCCAGCTCGGCCGCCGCCGCGAAGACGAGGTTCGCCACGCGGTCGCCATTGCGCAGGTGGTGGTGGGTGGAGATGGTCATCCCGTCGCGCAGGCCGGCGTTGAGCAGGGCCTGCTTCAGCGACTCGACGGTCTTGTCGCCGTCGGCCGGGTAGTCGCTGCAGCTGCGCAGCAGTGGGCCGGCACGGCGCCCGGACGGCTGGTGGCGCCTGACGCCCGCGAACGGCACTGCGGGCGCTCCGTTGATCTCCACCGGCACCAGGCGTCCGGCGGCATTCTGCACCAGGCGGCTCATTCGCCACCTCCCGTTTCCTTCTTGGCGGGCGCCGGCGCCGCGGCCGGCAGGGTCTCCCGCCACTCGGCATCCAGGCGGCCCGTGCGCACGGCCAGTTCCACGGTCGCCAGGGCCCGCTTGACCACCGGCGCGTCGATCATCTTCGTGCCCAGGCTGACGACGCCCAGGCCGCGCGCCTGCGCGTCCTCGAAGGCGCACACGATGCGGACGGACTTCGCGACCTCGTCGGGCGCCGGCGCGAAGGCGTCGTGCACGACCGCGACCTGCCGCGGGTGGATGCAGCCCTTGCCCGTGAACCCGAGCGCCTTGGCCTCGAGCACGGACGCCCGCAGCCCGGCCATGTCCCCCACGTCGCTGAAGACGGTGTCGATCGGCTGGACGCCGGCCGCGCGGGCGCCGTTGAGCACCTGCGCGCGCGCCCAGAACGACTCGGTCCCGGCCTGCGTGCGCTGGGCGCCGATGTCGGCGGTGTAGTCCTCCAGCCCGATCGCCAGCGCGACCACCGCGGGGCTGGCGCCCGCGATCTCGAAGGCCCGCCAGGCCCCGAGCGCCGACTCGATGATGGGCATGAGCAGCACCTCGGGACCGCCGGCGCGCAACTGGTCGATCCGCGCGGCCACGGCGGCGATCTGCGCCGGGTCCTCGACCTTCGGCACCAGGACCAGCTGGACGCCGTGCCCGACCACCCACTCGAGGTCGGCCAGGCCCCGTTCGCCCTGGTTGATGCGCACCATGCGTTCGGCGCCGTGGAAATCGAGCGTGCGCAGGGCGTTGCGCACCAGCACGCGGGCCGCGTCCTTCTCGGCCGGCGCCACCGAGTCCTCAAGGTCAAGGATCAGGCCGTCCGGACCGTGCAGGCCGGCATTGGGAAAGAACTTCGGCTCGTTGCCGGGCAGGTAGAGGCGGCTGCGCCGCAGGCGGCCGCGCTCGGCCGGCCGATCGAACCCTGCCCACGCCGCGGGCAGCCAGGGCGCTTCGGGCTCATGTCCGGCGCGTCGCACCGCGGCCTCAAGCCTCGCGGCCAGGACGTAGGGCAGGGCGCCCGCGTCGACAACCTCGACCTTCGCGTCGGCCACGCCCAGCGCGCGGCAGCCCTCGGTGAGCTGTGCCCGGATCGCCTCGCCGTAGAGCGCCCCGACCTTGCTCTTGAGTTCGAGGCGGATCCCGCCCGAGTCCCGCAACTCGACGCCGACCCAGCAGTCCGATCGCGTGCCCGCATCGCGCTTGCCGGCCTCGCCGAACCTCGCCATGTCCATGCCTCCAGGCCCGGGAGGGCGCGGCGCGCACCGCCGCCGGTCCCGCCTGCCGTTAGGGGGAATCGCCGCGGCTATGATCGCGCACGCCTGCCACCGAGGCAACCGGGGATCGACCGGCCGCCCCCTGATCTCTCCCTGCGGCAACGATTTGGGGCCCCGGGGCGTATCCGGGGGATAATTCGGGAGCCGCATACGATCGAACGATATAAACATTTTACTAACAATTGGATATATCGGGCGCGCACAAGCAGTTAGGTCCGTGCTCGTCGCCCCGCGGCGTCCCGTTCAGGGTTGGGGATAACCCGGGGACAAATGCCCGCGGAACGGAAGCGGCGCCCCGTTGCCAGGGCGCCGCCGCTGCTTCAGGGGCCGTGCGTCGGTCAGGCCCGGGCCAATTCCGTCATCGTGGCCGCGAACAGCTTCCAGATCTTCTGCACCGAGCTGATCTGCACCTTCTCGTCGGGCGAGTGCGCACCACGGATGTTCGGCCCGAAGGAGACGATGTCCAGGTCCGGGTACTTCTCCGTCAGCAATCCGCACTCGAGGCCGGCGTGGATGGCCAGCAGTTCGGGGTCCGCACCGAACGCCTCCCGGTAGCTCTGCTTCGTGACCGCCAGCAGCGGTGAGGCCAGGTTCGGCTTCCAGCCCGGGTAGCCCTGCGGCTGCTCCACCGCGACGCCCGCCAGCAGGCCCAGCGCACGGTGCTGCTCGACCAGCTCCTGCAGCGACGACATCACCGAAGAGCGGCTGCAGCAGACGATCTCCACGCGCAGGCCGTCGGTCTTGACCACGCCCAGGTTGGTGCTGGTCTCGACCAGGCCGGCGATGTCCAGGCTCATCGCGCAGACGCCGTTGGGAATCGCCGACAGCAGGTTCAGGGTGGCGGTGCTGCACTCGCGCGAGAAGCAACGCGGCGCCTGCACCGGTGCCACCTTCCAGGCGAACCCGTCGTCAATGCCGGCCAGCTCCTCGGCCGCGATGCGCGCGAAGCAGGCGTCGACCACCTGCTTGAACTTGCGCGCATGGTCCTTCGGGACGGTGACCTTCGCCTCGCATTCGCGCGGGATGGCGTTGCGCATGCTGCCGCCGTTGATCTCCACCAGCCGCACATCCAGCTGCGCCGCGGCAGCCTGCAGCGCGCGCACGAGGATCTTGATGGCGTTGCCGCGGTGCTCGTGGATATTCAGGCCCGAGTGGCCGCCGCGCAGCCCCAGCACGGTGACCTTGCGACCGACCGAGTCCTTCGGCGCCTTGGCCGCGCGGTTCTTCAGCTCGTAGCGCGTGTCGCGGCCTCCGGCACAGCCGATGAAGATCGCGGTGTCCTCCTCGGAATCGAGGTTGATCATCCTCTTCGCCGCGAAGAAGCCCGGCTTGACGCCGGCAGCCCCGGTCAGGCCACGCTCCTCGTCGACCGTCAGCAGCACCTCGACCGGGCCGTGCTCGACCGAGCGGTCGTCCGCCAACGCCAGGCCCATCGCCACGCCGATGCCGTTGTCCGCGCCCAGCGTCGTGCCCGTGGCCTTGACCCAGTCGCCGTCCACCTGCAGGCGGATGGGATCGCGCAGGAAGTCGTGCGCGGTGGCGGCATTCTTCTCGCAGACCATGTCGACATGGCCCTGGATGAGGACCGTCGGCGCGTTCTCGCGGCCGGGAGAGGCCGGGATGCAGACGAGCAGGTTGCCGACCTCGTCCTGCTTCCACGGCAGGCCCCGCCGGTCGGCCCAGCCCTTGAGCATTCCCAGCACGGCGGCCTCGTTGCCCGAACCGCGCGGCACCGCGCTCAGCTTGTCGAAGATCCGCCAGACGGCGGCCGGTTGCAGGGACTCGAGCGTCGACATGTCATCTCCTTGGGTCTGTCGGTCGGCAGGTCGGTCGCGGCGCCCGCCCGCGCGGGGCAGGGACGACGCCTCTTACTCGGCGTATTCGATGATCAGGCCCCAGTAGCCGACGCACACCAGGTTGCCACAAGGGTCGATGGCGATCGCATCCAGCTGGTCGTGACGGTCGGTCGGCAGTACGGTCCACGCGTCGCCCTCGTACTCGAGCACCAGCCCGTTGCTGCCGGTGCCCAGCACCCGGCCGTCGGGGTCGCCGGTCAGGCCGAACAGGGGGAACGAGACGCCGCTGTCGCGCGGCTCCCAGACGATCTGGCCCGCATCCGGCATGCCGTGCAGAGCCAGCCCGGCCTCGCCGACGACCACGACCTCGCCCGCGGGCCGGCACCAGACCGCCTGCAGGGGGCTGTTGCTGCCGCTGTCCATGGCGTTCCAGACCAGCCCGTCGAAATGGACGATGGTGCCGTTCTGGCCCACCGCGTAGACGTCCTGCGGACTCCGGCCGTGCACGTCCAGGAGCGGCGCCCTGGTGACGCTATCCATCTCCTCCCAGACGTAGCCGTCGAAGTGCATGATGATGCCGTTCTGGCCGACGGCGTAGATGTCGCGGTTGTCGACGCCCCAGACGGCTTCGAGGTTGGCGCCCGAAACCAGCTCCCAGACGGTCCAGGGCCGCCCATCCTGGTAGCGCATGATCAGACCGCGATTGCCGACGATGAAGAAGTCGCCCGGTCCGGTGCCCCAGACGCCGGCCCAGTCCACCTCGGCGACCTGCGGGGAGATGTCGAGCCAGTTCCCGTCGCGTCCGATCAGCACCGCGCCGCTCTTGCCCACGGCGACGGCGGTTCCGCAGTCCGCCGTCCAGACGTCCGTCAGCCAGTGCGTGCGCCCTTCGTTGAGCGTCTCCCAGGCGGGTGTGGTCAGCCGCATCACCAGGCCGTTGTAGCCGACCAGCAGCAGCGAGCTGTCACCGTCGTCCCATAGCCCGTAGAGGTATCGTCCCCCGGCCACCGTACGGGGCTGCCAGGATCCGGCGACGCGCGTCAGATAGGTGCCGTCGGCGCCCACGGCGACCGTCGGCGTCCCGGGCAGTCCACGGACGTTCCACAGCCGGTCGGTCGTGCCGCTTGCCTCGACCTGCCAGGATTCGCCGTCGTAGTGGACGATGGTGCCGAGAGCCCCGACCGCCCACACGTCGTTGCCGCTCGTGCCCCAGACGGCGTCGAGCGTCTGCGAGGTGCCGCTGTCCATCGGCGTCCAGTTGGCACCGTCGAAATGCAGGATGATGCCGTCACGCCCAACGGCGAAGACATCGTCTGGTCGCGTGCCCCAGACCGCGTAGAGCGTGCCGTCGGTTCCGCTATCCAGACGAGTCCACGCTTCGCCGTCGAAGCGGGCGAGGAAGCCGTTCTCACCGGCCGCGTACACGTTGTCCCACGCCGAACCCCAGAGCCCATACAGGTCCCGAGTCGTGCCGGCGTACATCGAAATCCATTCCTGGCCGTCGAAGCGCAGGCACAGGCCATCCTCGCCGACGGCAAGAACGCTGTCGGCAGCCGCGCCCCAGGCCGCGCGCACGTTCCGGAAGTACTCGAAATGCCAGGTCGTCCAGGCGCCATCGCGATAGCGGCTGATGGTGCCGCGTTCGCTGGTGACGAAGAAGTGCGTCGCCGACAGCCCCCAGACCGCGCGGTTGGTGTACTGCGGCTCCAGGGACGTACTCCACCGGCGACCGGTTGGCGGCGCCGCCGGTTCGTAATCACAGCCGGCCATGGCCAGCAGGCCCGCAGCCAGCAGGCCGACGATCGCCAACAGGACGCCGGTGGCGCGCGGGCCGATCCCGGCCATGGTGGCTCGCTCGGCGCCGAGTCCGGTGTCCTGCGTGACGGTAACCCGCGAAGCCATGATCCCACCAACCTGGGCGTGACAGGGCAGGCCGACCCCTGGGATCGGCACACGAACCACCATGTTAGCACACGCCGCCTGATGCGGCAGGGCCAATCCCGCCTGGCCCCGTCAGCGGACTGCCAGCAGGGGCGAGGCCCCGGCCGGCCAGTTGCCCCGTTCGGGACGCCCCGGGCCGGCCGGCAGGGCCAGCCAGCTGTAGCGGCCATAGTGCGAGACGCGGTCGGCCAGTCCGGGCAGGCGCGCCGGCGAGCCGCAGAGGACCACCAGCACGGTGGCACCCGGGCGGCGCGGGTCGGACGCGGCATACACCAGATCGGTCGCGTCCAGGTTGTAGCGCCGACCGTCAAGGAACAGCGTCCGCCCGGCGACCGTCAAGCCCGGCGCGCCAAGCCGCGCCAGCAGCGCCGGCCCCGGGTTCAGCACGATGGCCGTGCGATCGTCCGGCGGCAGGTCGCCGTCCACGACGGCGAAGCTGTCGGACTCGGTGAACGCCCGTGCGAACCCGTGGGCCGCCGCGGCCAGCGGGCCGGCTGGACCGTCGACGACGAACACGTGCCGGTCGCTGCCGAAGACCTGGCTGATCGTCGGTTCGATCTCGGCCGGGTCCAGGCGACGGAACAGGTGGCAGTCGGGGTCGATGGCCAGCCGCGCAGCCCCCCGGGCGGGCAGTGTGATCGAGGCGTCGGCCGCCTCGAGCCGCACGACGTGCCCGGTCTCGCTCCCGTCGGCCGCCGTCACGGTGACCGGCACCGCCAGCGCATAGGCCGGTTCGGATTGCCGCAGGCGGAAGGTGACCTCGTCGTTGCCGAACGCGACGTCCGCCAGCGCCAGCGATGGCGCGCCGGTGCGCTGGAGCCACTGCGTTGCGAACGCGGCATCGAGGCCCAGTGCGCCCAGGAAGTCGCTCCAGGCTGCGGCCTGGAAGCGGTGCTTGGCGGCGACCTCGCGCAGGGCGGCCAGGAAACGCTCGCGCCCGACCAGGCGGTCGGCCATGTGGAAGACCATCATGCTCTTGCCGTAGCCGACCGCGCGCGTGGCGCCGCTGTGTCGGCTGCGGAACTCCGACAGCGGGAAGTCCAGAGCGGGGTCGGCCACGTACGCGGCGTAGTCCTTCAGCAGGTTGCGCCGGTATTCGCGGGCGGGGCCCGGGCCTTCCAGTTCCTTGTAGTGGTAGTCGGCGCACCAGGTGGTCAGGCCCTCGCACCAGTTGCCCTCGGCGGGATCGACGAAGACCGAGTTGCCCCACCAGTTGTGAGCGATCTCGTGGCCGAAGCTGGTGTAGGGGATGAACGGCAGGCGCAGCACCTGGCTGCCCAGGAGCGTCCACGACGGCATGCCGTAACCGGTGGCGAACCAGTTCTCGACGGTGGCGAACTTCACGTACGGGTAGGGGCCGATCATCTCCTCGTACATGGCGATGTAGGCGCGCGTGCGCTCGAGGTAGGTCGCGCGCAGGGCCTCGTCGTCCGCGAGCAGGTAGGTGCACGACTCGAGTCCCTCGCGGATCGTCTCGCAGGTCACGACGAAGCGGTTGGCCACCAGGTCCATGCTGTCGCTGGGGTCGTCCGCGCGCCAGCGGGTGTGCAGGCGCCCGCCCTCCTCGCGGCGTTCGACGAGCCGGCCCTGGGTCAGGGTCTCGTAGCCGGCCGGGGTCTCGAGCGTCAGGTCGTACGTGCCGAAGGCGCCGTCGGCGGAAGCAAGCCAGCCCGACATCGACGACAGGTAGATGCCCTCGGCGGAGATGGTCGCGACGATCTCGCCGCCGATGTTCTCGCGCGAGAAAGCGACCTGGTCGACCGGCGCGTGGAACACCGCACGGGCCTCGAGCACCAGTTCGCCGCCCTGCGCCAGGCCGGCCGCGGCCAGGTCCAGCCTCTGCCAGGGACCGCCCTCCTGCGGGGCCGCCTCGATGCGTTCGAGCGCGACCGCGCCGCCGGCGCCCGGCGCCGCCACGACCCGGTACTCCAGCCCGGCCCCCAGGCGCAGGAACTCCAGCCCGGGCGGCACCGCCAGGCGATCGCGCAGAGTGACCGCGTGCGCGTCCAGGTCGAAGCGCGCCTCGACGACATGCCCGAGCACCGGCGGCTGCCCGGCGGTCGCCGGGCCGCACAGCAGGACGAGCGCCACGGGCAACGCCCGCGCGAGGATCCGCATCACCGACATCGTCACCTCCGGGGGTGGCCGGGCCACCCCGCCGTCATCAGTCCACGACCACTTCGACCCAGGGGCGGCCGGCCAGGTACTTCGCGGCGGCCGCCTGCAGCTGCGCGACGGTCGGTGTTGCGCCCGCGCCGGCCTCGCCGGTCCGCCCGTCCAGCTCCGCCATCGCCAGGTAGTAGGCCTGGCCGAGCGAGGACAGCTTCCGCATCATCAGGCGGCCACGGCGCGCCGCGTGGATGCGTTCGACCTCGTCCGCCGTGATCGTCGCCGCGTCGAAACCGGCGATGAACTCCCGCAGGGCCGCCAGCCCCTCCTCGCGCCGCGCGGCCGGCGGGTTGAGCCACGCCGTCAGCACGGCCTGGCCGGCCTCCAACTCCGCCGAGGCGCCCGCGCTGTAGCTGAGCCCGCGCGTCTCACGCAGATCCATCGCCAGGCGATCGCTGAGCACCGCCACGAGCAGGCCCAGCGCCGGCACCTCGCCTTCGGCGACATCGACAACCGAGCCCAGGCGGATGGCGGACAACTGGCCGCCCACGGTCGCGGAGGCCGCGGCGGCCGCTGTCGTCACCGGCAACGGCGGCAGCGCCCCGGTGGGCTCGCCGGTGCCCGGCAGCAGGCGCGCCACGTCGTCACGCCACTGCGCATGCGACTGCGGACCCACGCAGGCGACGATGAGGTTGCGCGGGGCGAAGGCTTCGGCCAGCACCGCGCGCACCTGCCGGTAGGACAACGTGCCGAGCGAGCCGGCATCGCCCTCCGGCGGCAGCGCCAGCGGATGCTCGCCGTAGAGGGCCTGGCCCAGCAGCGCGTTGGCCACGGCGCGCGCACTGCCCCGCTGCCGCTCCAGGTCCGACAGCCGTTGCCCGCGCACGCGGGCGAAGTCCGCCTCGTCGAAGGCGGCGCCGCGCAGCGCCTCGGTTATGAGTGCCAGCACCGCTTGCCCATGCTCGGCGGCGCATTCGACGCGGATGAAACTGAACCGTCCCGTGGTGTAGTAGTCGTCCATGGGAATGCCGGGGTCATCGACGGTCTTGATCAGGGCGCCCAGCTCGCGCAGGCGCGCGGACAGGCACGGGCCGTCGCAGCCGGGAAAGCCCTCGTCCAGCAGGCGATGGACCAGGTCCACGGCGCCCGCGGCCGCCAGTTCGCGGTCCAGGCGCGCGCGGGCGCGGACCGTCAGGTGGATCGCCGTCAGCGGGCTGTCCGGGTTCGTCAGGCTGACCACGACGGCGCCGTTGGGCAGCACCGAGCGCTCGGGAGCGGGGGTCGCCGTGACACGCGGTGCGGCCTTCGGGGGGGCTGCCGGCGGCGGCGGCACGGTGGGCGCTGCGCCCATCCCGGCGGGCTTGCCGGCGGGCGGCATCCCCCCGGCGGCAGGCGGCATGGCGCCGGGCATCGCGCCCGGCATGGCGCCCGCCATCGCCGGCGGCATGCCGTGGCCGCCGGCGCCCATGGCCGCGCCCGGGCCGGCTGTGGGCGCCTCCGCCTGGCCGGGCTCGATCAGCGCGGCCAGGCACGGCGCGCCGGCCAGCCAGCGCCCGAGCACGCGCGCGACGTCATCGGCCGTCACGGCCTCCAGCCGGCCGAGGTAGCCAAGGAAGCCGTCCGGACCGCCCTGCACCAGTTCACCGGCGATGTAGATGCCGGTCATGCGCAGCTGCTCGCGGTTGAGCAGCGTCTGCGTGGCGCTCAGCCGGGCGATGCCGCGGATCGACGCCTCGTCGATGCCTCCGTCCAGCGCGTCGGACACCGCCCGTTGCAGCAGGGGCAGCATCACCTCGGGGTCCGCCTCCGGCGGCAGGTCGAAGCGAACGATGAGTCGCCCGAAGCCCGGGGCCGCTTCCCACCAGGTCGACGCAGCCGGGCGCTGCGCGGCATCCAGGCTTGCCAGTGCACGTGTCAGCAGGCCGCTGCCGTCCAGCGTCAGCAGCTCACCGGCAACCGCGAACGCCGCGTGATCCTCATGGCCCCAGGTGGGCGCCGCGAAGACAAGCGCCAGGGCCCGCGTGTCGCCGCCGCGTCGGGTCACGCCGCGCGTGGTGTCGAGGGGGCGCGGCAGCCGCGGCGCCGGCAACTCGATCGTGCCCGGCGCGACGCCTCCGTAGTACTGCTCGAGCCAGTCGAGCGCCTGGTCGCGGTCGAAGTTGCCGGCCACGGTCAGGATCATGTTGTTCGGCACATACCAGCGGCGGTAGAAGGCGTAGACGTCGTCGCGCTGCATGTGCTCGATAGTTGCCGGCGTGCCGAGCGTCGGCAGCTCGAGGTCGGAACCGGCGAAAACCACCTCGCGGATGGTGTCATCGGCAAAGTGCCCCGGCGTGTCCCGACCCTGCGCGATCTCGCCCAGGACGATTCCCTGCTCCTTGGCGAACTTCCCGGCCGGAATGAGCGAATGGAACAGCATCTGCGACTGCAGCTCGAACCCCTTCTCGAGGTGCTCGGCCGGAACCACCATCATGTAGTTGGTGTAGAAGTCGGTTGTGTTCGCGTTGTTGTAGGCGCCGATGGCGTCGGCCTCGCCGTAGAGCTCCTCCTGCGTGTACTCCTGCGTACCGTTGAACAGCAGGTGCTCGAGCATGTGGCTCATGCCGCTGGTGCGGAAGTCCTCGCGCGCCGAACCCACCAGCACCTGCGTGTAGACACCGGCCATCGGCTGGCCCGGGTTGCGCAGCAGGACCACCTGCAGGCCGTTCGCCAGGCGCAGGATCTCCGTCCCCGCCGGCAGTGACGGCAGCAGCGGTGGCGCGGGAGGCGGCGGCGGTGCCTTGCGCGATGCCGCCTGCGCCGCGGCGCCCGGCAGGAAACCGATGAGGAGGGCGGCGGCGACGGCGATCGCCCGCGCCCGGAAGCGGCAGTTGGCCACGTTGAACTCCTTGCCTGCAATGAACGGCGACGCGCGGCCGGACGGGGGCTCCGGCATGCGCCGACCCGGCATGTCAGTCGCGCGAGGCTTCCGCCCCGTCGACGATGCCCACGAAGTCCTCTACCTTCAGGCTCGCGCCCCCGATGAGGCCGCCATCGACATCCGGCCGGCTGAAGAGGTCCAGCGCGTTGGAAGCCTTGCAACTGCCCCCGTAGAGGATGCGCAGGCTGGCAGCCGGCTGCTCGCCGAGCAGGCGGCCGGCGACCTCGCGCGACCAGGCGTGCATCTGCTGCGCCTGTTCCGGCGTGGCGGTTTCACCCGTGCCGATGGCCCAGACCGGCTCGTAGGCCAGCACGGTGTTGTACGGGTCGGCGTACTGCAGGCGCGGGAGCACGCCCTCCAGCTGCGCGCGCACCACCTCCCGCTCCCGGCCGGCCTTGCGTTCGGCCAGGAGCTCGCCGTAGCAGAAGATCGCCTTGAGTCCCGCCGCGTGCAACAGGTTGATCTTCCGCACGAGAAGGTCGTCGTCCTCGCGCTGATACTGCCGCCGCTCGCTGTGCCCGATGATCACGTAGGAGACGCCCGCCTCCTTGAGCATGGACGGCGCGATCTCACCCGTGAAGGCGCCGCCGTCCTGGTCCCCGCAGTTCTGCGCGCCCAGCAGCAGCGGGTTGCCGTCGGCCGCGGCGGCGACGGCGGGAATGGTCACGAACGGCGGGCAGACCAGCACGTCGCCGCGCAGCTTGCGCCCCTTCAGGCTTCCCGCGACGGCGGCCGCCAGCGATCGGCCCGCAGCCGGACCCAGGTTCATCTTCCAGTTCCCGGCGACGAGATAGCGACGCATACGGGCTCTCTTTCCGCGCGCGCGGGGCGCGCCGTGAGGGGTGGCATCGGCACGGTCCGCGCGGCGATGAGCCGCGTCCCCGGCCGCAGGCCAGGTCAGTGACCGCGCGGACGGCGGTCCAGGTCCAACTCGTCACGCAGCGCCGCAAACCTGGCCAGCGCGGCGACGACCATTTCGCGCTTGCGCCGCTCGGGCAGGAACGCGCTCTTGAAGCCGTTGATGAGCAGGTTCTCGGTCTCCAGCAGCGTCAGGTCGAAGGTGTCGACGGCCAACCGCAGCTCGCCAACCGGGGACGTGCGCGCGAACAGCGTGTTGTCCGTGTTCAGGCAAACCCGGAGCCCTTTCTGCAGGTAGTGGCGGAACGGGTGGTGCGAGATGTCGTCGACCACGCAGCTTTGCAGGTTGCTCGACAGGCACACCTCGAGCGGCACGCGGTTGTTCGCCACGTAGGCCAGCAGGTCGGGATCCTCTTCCAGCCGCGTGCCGTGGCCGATGCGGTTGGCGCCACAGCGGTGCAGGGCCTGGTGGATGGAGGCCGCGCCGAAGCCCTCGCCGGCGTGGATCGTCACGTTCTGGTTGTTGTTCATCACGTGGTAGAACGACTCGGCGTGGCGCTTGGGCGGGTTGTCGGACTCGTCGCCGGCCAGGTCGAAGGCCACGACGCCGCGCCCCTTCCAGGCCACGGCCAGCCGGGCCATCTCCAGCGAGTGCGCCGGATCGATCTGCCGCAGGCCGGTGACGATGATGTTGGCGGTGATACCCGTCCGTGCCTGCGCCTGGTCCAATCCCTGCCGCACGGCGGCCACGGCCCGGTCGCCGCTCAGACCCGCGCGACCGTGCAGGAGCGGGCAGAACCGCACCTCCAGGCACCAGACCGACTCGGCCGCGAAATCCTCGGCCAGCTCCTGCGCCACCCGGGTGAGCGACGCCTCGTCCTGCAGCACGGCCGTCGTGTGGTCGAAGTGCCTGAGGAACTCGAGGGTCACGGCCTGGCGGTCCGGCGGAAAGTAGAGGGCGCGCACCTGCTCGGGATCCTCGGGCATCGCCATACCCCGTGCGCGGCCCAGTTCCATGAACGTGGACATCCGCAGCGATCCGTCCAGGTGGCAGTGGAGATCGGTCTTCGGCAGCAGCCGCAGCACGTCGTCGCCGATGGCGCGCCCGCGCAACAGGTCGCTCGGCCGGTACTCACCCAGTTTCACGGTCGCCTCCGGGGCGGTCGGCGCTCAGGTCGCCGCCCGTTCGTGCTTCTCGAGGTGGAACTCGCGGATGATGCCCAGGAGCTCGGCCTGCGCCGCTGGGTCATCGCGCAGATTGATCTTCTCCGTATCCAGCGTCCGCACCGGGCACAGGGCCGGGGCGCGCTCGATCCAGTCGAGATAGGCCGCGTCAAGGTCCCGCAGGAAGTCGAGCGGGATCTCCGACTCGCAGCTGCGGCCGCGGCGGCGGATACGCTCATGCGCCGTCTCGGGCCGGCAGGCCAGGTACAGGATCAGGTCGGGCGGCTGCAGGAAGGCGGTCATGTTGCGGAAGATCTCTCGGTAGTTCTCGTAGTCGCGGTCGTCCATGCAGCCGCGGCGATAGAGCGTCGGCGCGAAGATCTCGACGTCCTCGTAGATCGTGCGGTCCTGCACCGCCGAGCCCGGCTGCGTCAGGATCTGCCGCTGCACCTCGAAGCGCTTGCTCAGGAAGTACACCTGCAGGTGGAAGCTCCACCGCTGCATGTCGCGGTAGTAGTCGTCCAGGTACGGGTTGTTGATGACCGGCTCGAAGAACATCCGCCAGCCGAAGACCTCGCCCAGCATGGTCGTGATCATGCTCTTGCCCACGCCGATGTTGCCGGCGATGGAAAGGTAGAAGGGCGTGGCCGGCTGGTCCTTCTTCGGGAACTGGCGCTTGAGGGACCTGAGATCCACGTTCGGCCTTCCGGCAGTCGACCCGCGCGCCGGCCCGGTCGGGCCCGAAGGCGCGCGACGTCCCGGCGCAGCGCGGCCGCCCGGGTTAGCAAGCGACCCGGGAGAGCGTTCGCCGCTCCCGGGTCGCCGTCGGGTTTGCCGGAATAGTACCGCTTCACCGGGCTGGGGGCCAGCCTCAAACCGCCCGTGCCGGCTAGCGCCCAACCATGCGCGTCAGGTGCTCCGAGACCTCGCCGAGTCCGGCGCCCAGCCGGTTCAGGTTCTCGCTGGCGGTCTCGCTCTGGGTCGCGATCTGCGCGTTGCGCTGGCTGACCTGGTCGATCTGGCCCACGGCCTCGCGGATCTGGCCGATGCCGTCGGCCTGCTCGCCGCTGGCGGTCACGACCCGCGCCATCAGGTCCACGGTCTGGTCGACGTTGCGCGTGATCTCCTCGAGGATCCCCTCCACCTGTTGCGACGCGGCCACGCCGTGGTCGGCGCTGCGCCGCGACGCCTCGATCAGGGCCGAGGTCTCCTGCGCCGCCCGGGCGCTCCGCTGCGCCAGGTTGCGCACCTCCTCGGCCACCACGGCGAAGCCGCGGCCGGCGTCGCCGGCGCGCGCGGCCTCCACCGCGGCGTTGAGGGCCAGCAGGTTCGTCTGGAAGGCGATCTCGTCGATGGTCTTGAGGATCTGGGCCGTGCGGTCACTGGAGGACTTGATCTCCGCGATGGCGCCGAGCATCCCGGACATCGCCTGGCCGCTGTGACGCGCGTGCTCCAGCGCCTCGCGGGCCACGGCCTGCGCCTGTTCGGCGCTGGCGGCGTTGGCGCGCGTGCGGGCGGCCATCGTCTCCAGCGAGGCGGACGTCTCCTCCAGGCTTGCCGCCTGGTTCGTCGCGCCATCGACCATCTGGCCGCTGGTGACGTTCAGTTCGGAGGCGGCGCCCGTCAGGTGCGAAACGTCGTCGAGCAGGCGCCCGGCGGCCGACCGCACCGGGTCGATCACGAGCCGGTTGATGAGGAGGGCCAGGGCTCCCGCCACCACCAGCAGCGTCACCAGCGCCGAGGCGATGGTGCCCCAGGTCGCCTTGGCGCGGGCCGTGTCCGACGCGTGCGTGTCCATCGTGACGCTGGCCACGCCCAGGACGTCGCCGTCTGCGTTCTCGCCGTGGCAGCCGAGGCAGCTGGGAACGGCCTTGACCGCGGTGACGGTGCGCCACGTGTGCGCGTTGTGGTCGACCACGACGCGCTCCTGGCCGTCGGCCAGCACCTGGCGGTCGATCTCGTCAACCGGATCAGCGCCCGCGCGGTGCCCGAATTCCTTGGCCACCGACGGGGCGCGCACGGCGCGCACGTCCGTCAGGTCCGGCAGCTTCGCCACGTTGGCCAAATACATCTGCAGGCCGTTCATGTCGCCGGTCTCGCCGAAGACCGACATGGCCGCGGTGATGCTTTCGGCCGTCAGTTCGGCGGCGGCGGCGGCCTGCTCGGAGGACATCCGGTTGACCGTCAACGCGCTCCAGGCTGCCGAAAGCCCCAGGACGACCACCAGACAGGCGACCACCGACAGGATGACCTTTTCCCTCAGCGCCATGTTCTACGTGCCTCCCCCAGGCGGGTCACCCCGGACGCCACGGATCTGGGCGCTTAGGGATTCCCGTACGGGGGTGTATTCGGCAGCGTGAGGACGGAATTAACCGCGAAAATCAGGATCCGGAGTCCTCCGGCCTGATCCGAGCCGGACACGATTTCGGAGGTAGTGCGCTATTCCTGCGGTTCTGGCGCCCGGTGGACGTGGCGGTAGTGCTCGCTGGAGATGAACTTGCGCACTTCGCCGGTCTCCGGCAGGAGCGCGAAAACGAAGGCCCCGTAGTGCACGCCGGAGGAACCTAGATCGACGCGGACGTCGATCACGGCGAGCGACACCGGGGACCGGCACGACTCCCGCGTGCCGAACTGGAGCGCGTAGTTGCCGCCGGCATCGAAGACCTGGATGCGGTCGTTGCCGGTGTCCGCCACGAAAATGCGACCGCTCCCGTCCACATCCACCGATCGGGGATCGTCGAACTCGTCGAGCCCCGAACCGGGGCGCCCCACCCACAACGTGTCCGATTCCGAAGGGCAGGCGGCGGCATAGCCGATGACGTAGTCCGTCATCGCGGGCGGCACGCAGGTGACCGCGAACTCGTGCGCCAGGCCGCGCAGCGGATCGTGATCGCCGGCGGCGGGCGTCGTGTCGTCCAGGTCGGGCGCGGCGTCGAAACGGATCACCCAATTGCGGGCCGAGTCGGTATCGCAGACCAGGAACATGCCCTCGCTGTCGGTGATCATCCCGGCGGCCTCGTGGACGGAACGGGCGCCCTCGCCCTCCGCCCAGGTCAGGATGCCGTAGGCGGTCGGCCCGTTGAGGTCGTCGAAGGCGTAGCGGTGGACCACCGCCGAATCGGGGTCCGCCAGGTAGACGAACGAGCGGGCCCCCGGGACCAGCTCGATGCCGCGCTCGTTGGTCCCCAGCGCGCGCACGGACTGCACGGCCGGCAGCTCGGCCTGCCCCAGTTCAGTGAGGTTGGTGGCGGCGTACCAATGCAGGCGGCGCGTGCCCTGGTCCCAGACGAAGATGACCTCGCGGCTGGGCCCCACGCACACTGCTGTCGCATCGACCAGCCCGGTGGCGGCTGCGACCTCGCCGAATTCCTGGTTCAGCTTGCGGACTGCGCCGGCCTCGACCGTGAACACGAAGCCGTTGGACTGGAGCAGCTGTCGCGCCAGCGGGGCGCTATAGGTTGCCTCGGTCACGTACGACGCCAGCCCGAACAGCCCCCGCGGCTCGGGAACGGCGATCTTCTCGCCGCAGCCGCCGGCCACCGCGAGAAGGCACGCCGCCAGCAGGGCCGACAGTGTCCGCGCCAATTGTGCCCGGCTCAACGCCGCACCTCCGCCGTGTCCGACGCGACCGGACTCCGCCACAGCGGCGACAAGTCGATCGAGAAGTGATGCACGCCTCCGAACGAGCCCATGTCGCCGTACGCATAATCGACGCGGATGCGCAGCTGATGGCGCTCGACCTGGAGACCGAAACCGGCGGCGAAGCCGCCCTCGTCCCGATTGGTCTCGTAGCCCGCGCGCAGGAAGAACTGCCGGCGCAGGCCCAGCTCGCCGCCCAGCCGGAAGCTCTCGGAATAGTCGGAAGGATGATTGAAATCCGCCGTCGTCAGCACGGTGACGCGGGACGACAGATCCCAGGTCTTCGCCACCCCGAACGCGCCGACGGTCGGCGCCGGGAAGCTCTGGAACTCCCAGGTGGCCACATAGCCGTCGGGAGCCGGCGGCGGCGTGCCGCTCGGCTTCACGTCGCTGCCGAAGTTGCGCACGGAGAATCCGACGCGCAGGTCGCCGACGCCCACGTAGTAGAGGATGCCCATGTCCGCCAACAGGGCACGCGTCTGGTACTGGTCGAGGTTCTCCTGGAAGAACTTGACGGTCATGCCGATCGAGAACCGGTCGGTCATCGCCCGCGCCAGGCTGCCGCCGACGAAGAACTGGTTGGCATTGAAGTACTGGCCGGTGCCCTCCTGGTGCAACTCGTCGGTGCGGAGGATGTCACCAGAGCGCAACGTCCCGAACATCAACCCCTGCGCGAAATTCTGGCCGCGGCGATGGAAGGCGGCGTATTCCAGGTCGATGTCGGCGGCCCAGGCGACGTGGCCGGCGAACCAGTTCTGTCGGCCCGGCGTGCGGATGAGCCCCGCGGGGTTCCAGAAGATCGCGGCGCCGTCGGTCGCGACCGCCGCGTAGGCCTGGCCCAGCCCCACGGCGCGCGCGCCGACCGGGATGCGCAGGAACTGCGCGCTGGCCGTTCCCGCGTTCTCGTCGCCGAACAGGCGAATCAGATCGCCGGCGCGCGCCGGCCCGGCCAGGCCCAGCCCGAGAAGCAGCGCGGCCGGCAGGAGCCGCCGCCGGAGGCAGGTGGCTACCATGAGTAGCTTACCCCCCACAGGATCGTCAGCGGATCCTCGATGTGGCTCGGGTCGACCACGTTGCGGGCGTACTCCGCGCTGTCGGTCGAATAGACGTATTCCGAGTCGGAGTCCGGGGGCGTCTCCGTCCATTCCGGATTGTAATCGCCGAGTCGGAATCCCTCTCCTGTGAACTGGTTCACGCGCCGGTAGTTGCGGTGGTTGAAGAGGTTGCGGACCTCGAGCGAGAACGTCAGCCGTTCCCGCTCCCCGAAGCGCCAGAACTTGTTGAGGCGCAGGTTGAGCGAGGACTTCGTGGGCCCGATACCGCTGTACTCCGTCTCCGTCACGTAATCACGCGGTCCGAGATAGCGCGTCCGCTTGAAGCGCTGGCCAGCCTCCGCCTGGAACAGCACGTTCAGGCTCCAATCCGGAGGTAGACGCCAACCGAAGAGTACGGGCCGGTTCCTGTCGTCGACCGCGAAGTCGGCGTTGAGGCTGAAGGCCCACGGCTTGTCCCAGAGCAATGGCGACCGCGTGAGCGCGGCCAGGCCGGCCTCGCCGCCTAGCTCGTCGCCGAAGAGCGTCTGCAGATAGGCTTCGTCCGCCGAGCTGTTCGTGCCGGTGGATCGCTGCAGTTCCAACGAGGCCGAGCCGGCCAGCCAGCGCGTGGTCCGCTTGACGATCGAGATCTCGACGCCGAGGCTCCGCGCCGAATCGCCGTTGAAGTAACGCACCGGGCTGATCGGACGGGACTCCGTGTCGTTCGGATCCGGCGTCTGGTCCGGCGAGATCGAGACGCCGTTCATGCGCACGCTCTTGGCGTAATCGAAGATGTCCCGGTTGAAGAAGGTGACGCCGGCGCTCCAGAGTCCGCCGAACTCGTGCTGGATGCCCGTTTCGTACTCGACGGTGATCTTGGGATCGAGATTGGGATTCCCCAGGAGCTGGACGTCAGCCGCCGTGTTCGCCGTCAGCTGCGGGTACACGTAGAGGAACCGCGGCCACTGGCTGAAATGGCCGTAGTTGAAGAAGAACTTGTCACGCTCCGTGACCTTGAAGCTCAGTCCCAGTCGCGGCGAGAGTCGGGCCTTCCAGGCTCGTTCCAGCGCGTCGAACGTGCTCTCGTCGAACTCGGTCGCCATCTCGTGGGTGATGAACAGGTACTGGTCCGGATCGGCCATGACGGCTTCGACTTCGCGACCGGGAGCCCAGAAATCGGCGCGCACGCCCGCGTTGAGGATCAACCCGCGGTAGTCGACCTTGTCCTGGAAGTAGGCGGCCCCCGTCACCGGATGCGCGACGAAGATATCCTCGCGGACGCCCAGCCTGCCAGGAAGCGGCCTGGACAGGCCGTAGGCCAGATCGACGAGCTGGATCCCGGTGTGCGAGAGTTCCATCCCTGTCTTGAACTCGTTGTGTCCGCCACCCATGAAGGTATAGGCGCCCTTCAGGGTGTACGACTCCGCGTAGTGGTCGTGCCAGCGGTCGGCGCTCCCGGTGCTGAGTAACGAATAGCGGCGGAACGGCTCGTAGGTCGTGAAATCGTCGTTGCCGTTGACGTTGGAATGCTGCCGGGTGAAGCTGCGGCCCAACGTGACCTCGAACCACGACTTCTCGCCCAGCACCTGCCGGTAATACGCCTGCGTCAGGATGTTCTCGTTCGTGAAGACCAGGTATTCGCCCAGCCGATCCATGAACGTGAACGGGAATCCCTCGCCGCCCAGATCGAACCCCTGGCTGATGCTGACGTTGCGACTGAGGTTGAGATTGAACTTGCGGTCCGCGTCCAGGACCCAGGTCCACTTGAGCATGCCGTTCCAGTTGTTGTCGGCGCGTGGCGTCCAGAAGCGCTCGTCGTACATGGGCGAGCTGAGCCGATCGTGCAGACTGAAGATCGGCAGGTGCCCGTCCTTGGTCTCGAGGGAACCGCTGGCCAGGAGATACTGCTTGCCGGGCAGACCAAGCCCGAGGCGACGCAGGCCGGCCGCGATGGGGTCGGGACCCGACAGCGAGGCCTTGACGATATCGATGTTCTGCGGCTCGGAGAAATCCGTGTAGTTGCGCCAGTCCAGATAGTCGTCCTTCGGCACCGGGCTGAACAGGTAGTCACGCTTGAAGCTGACCCTGCCTTCGAGGTAGTCGTTACCTTCCTTGGTCGAGACGTTGACGACGCCGCTCACGGCCTGGCCGTGCTCGGCGTTGAAGCCGCCGGTCAGCACCTCGATCTCGTTGATGATGGCCGGATCCATCTGGTACCCGTAGCCGCCGCCGCCGAGAGGGTCGTTCACCGACATGCCGTCGACGATGAAGCTCGTGTCGTCCGCGCGGCCGCCGCGGATATGGATCTCGTTGTCCTGCATCGTCACGCCCGGCTGCAGGGCGATCATGTCCACCATCTGGTCCAGGGGCATCGCCGACAGCTGGTCGGCGCTCAGGAAGTGGCTGCTTCCGGTGCGGTCGACTTCGATCAGCGCGCGCTCGGCGGCGATCTCCAGCGCGTCAGCCAGGATGGCCTGCACCTCGAGGTGAAAGTCGAGATTCACGACCTCGCCGGGCGCCAGGGTCAAGGTCTTCGTGCCCACGGCGTAGGAGATGTAGGACGCCTTCACCGTATAGGTGCCCGCGCGCAACCCCCGCAGGATGTAGAACCCGTCGGTGAACGCCATGGTGCCGGAATTCGTACCGGCGATGAAGACGTTCGTGTAGGGCATCGTCTCGCCCGATTCGGCGTCGAAGATACGCCCCTTGATGGTGCACGGCGCGAGCGGATCGACGGCGGTCCTTGTCGTCGCCGGGCCACCGGTGCCGGTCGGCTGGGCCGTGGCCGTTCCCGCCACCATCACCAACGCGGCCAGGACCACGAACCCGCGGATCAAGGGACGCGTCATGGCGCCGTCACTCCCAGCTCGGTGTCCAGGATCGCGGCGACGGCCGCCGTCACGTCGGCCAGGTCGAAGACGTCCAGCCGCAAGCCCAGGCCGACGAACCGCGCCCGCGCGTCGGTGGTCCGCGACGGGACGCGGATGCCGACGACCGGGGCGTACTCTGTCGTTCCGGGGTAATAGCAGGTGCAGGATTCCAGGTGGTACAAGGCCTCGGTGTCGTAACCGGCCAGCTGGGTGATGCCGACACCGGCGCTATTTGTCGTCACCGCGACGCGCATCTGGCCGACCGCGCCGCCGTCGGGCAGGGCCAGCTTGTCGGCCGGGAGATTCAAGGCGCGGTTGTTGAACATGCTCTGGCTGATCCCCAGCACCGCCCGCAGGAAGGCCGTCGTCAAGCCGCCGGTCTGTCCGACCAGGCCCTTGGAGACGTACAACATCCCACCAGGTGTGGAACCGTCGATCGGCCACAGATACTGATTGATGACGCCGTTCAGCGCCGAATGTCGCGCGAGGTTCGGGCCACCCGCACCGCCATCGACCCAGAAGACCGCCTGGAACTTGCGGAATGTCTGCAGCAGGAGCGTCGGCGTGTCGGGAGCGTTGGTGATCCAGAAGTTGTACCGGTCCCAGTTCCCGCTGCCGTAACGCGCGGTCAGCAGGTTCTCGTAGTAGGTCCGCTGGTTCGCGCTGAGACCTTCGGCGATGAACAGCACGGGGCCGGCGGGTTCCCGCACCTCCCAGGTATACCGGAAATCCGCGTCCGATTGCGCCTGGTCGCGCAGCGACACCCGCAGCGTACGCTGCGGCCCGGGCGGAATGTCCTCCTGGGTGATCTCAAACTGCTTGATCTCGGCGCTGGAATTGAAATAGACGCGCACCCAGCCGGTGTTCGGATCCGCCGCGGGATCGTCGACCTCCCGGGTTACCAACCCGTCTCCGTCGGCGAAGGTGTAGCGGTAGAAATCGTCCATGGTCTCGGACCCGTCGAGGTCCATGGCGAAGAGCCGGAAGTTCATCGGGCCCCAGTTGAAATAGTTCGTGTCCGCCGCGGCCGCCGGATTCTGCGTGACGTTCCCGTTCACGTCGAGGAACTCGCGCTGGAAGTTGCGTAACGGGTCGAAGTCGCTCTGGAAATTCACCGTCGGCGGGAAATTGCGCAGCGGGATCGTCTGCACGACGGTGTCGCTGACGGCTCCCCGGTCGTCGCGGCAAGCCACCAGTAGCGTGGCCGAAGCGCGGCCCTCGGCATCCGGCGTGAAGGTCATCGTCGTGTCGGTGCCCGTGGTGGTGGCCCAGTCGGCCGGGACATCGGCCTGCGTACGAACCGACACGTAGTACTCGCGGACCCATCCGTCGACATCGGTGCCGCTCCAGCGGAATGTCCGCCGGTAGTAGCTTGTCGGGTTGAGCTCGCCGCCAGGCGTCACCGGCCCGACGAAGATCCTCGCCGTCGGCGGCGTATTCGGTACCGTCGACGGCTCGAACGGCTCGTTGGCTGCACAACCGGCGATGATCGCCACGGCGACCGCGACGGCCAGAGCCAGGCCCGGCACCACCAGGCGCCAGGTCGCGCGCGGGAGCAGCTTGTCCGTGGGCAGCCTCATTTGATGATCACCAGCTTCCCGCGCTGGACCTCGCCGGTGGCATGGTCCGTCACAACGTAGATGTAGAGGCCGGTGGCGATGGCGCGCACTGGTTCGCTGATCAGATCCCACGCCTCCTGGCCCGAATCGGGATCGTCGTGCTCGAGGGTCTTGACCAGATCGCCGGACACGGTGAAGACCTGGATCCGGCAGCGCGCCGGCAGTCCCGTGAACCAGAGCTTGCGGCCGAACTCGTTCACGCCAGGAACTGCCCGGGACTCGAACATCGAGGCGGCCCGGTACGGATTGGGATACACTCCCACCGCGCCGCCGCCGGTGGCCGCAGCCGGCCCCGGATGCACGACGGTCGAATTCTCGTGGAATCCGCTCTCGAACTCGGGCAGGCCGTCCTCCAGGTCGGGCGCGCTGAAGCACGTGACCGCGTACCAGTACGGGAAGCCGTCCAGCAGTCCGGTGTCGACGAAGCGCCGCAGACCGTGCTCGTCCAGCGGCGGCAGCCCGGTATCGAAGCCGACGCCGTCGATGCGATCGAATTGCGCGACCAGCGTCGAAGCGCTGAACGGATCGGAGGTGATGTTCGTACCCTGGAAGCGGTAGATGCGATAGCCCTGGAAATCCCCGCGTCCCGTGATCTCGCTGATGTGATGTTCGGGGGAGCGCTCGGCCGCATCCAGGGGCAGGGACTGGCCGTCGTTCCCGAGCGAGTCGCCCGGCGCCCAGCGCAGGATCAGCGAGTTGTTGTCGGTGGCCACCTCCAGCCGCGGCGACGGAGGTCCGCCCGGGATCGAGAAGCCCGCATTGTAGGCCACCTGCGCGACCTTGCTGTTGGACAGCAGCCCCAGCGAATCAGGCGCCGCGACGATTGCAAAGGTGATCGACAGCGTGTCGCCGGGCGCCCACGAGCGGAACGGGCCGATCGACATCATCGACACCCAGTTGGACTGGGCGGCGAAGTTGTTCTCCTGCGTCTCGCCCACGTCGAAATGGCCGTTGGCCATGACCTGGTACTTGCCCGGCTGCAGCGTCCCCGGCGCATCGGGGGTTTCGTACTCGTCGTCGCGCTCGGGCACGCCGCGGAAGCGCCACATGTTGAACGACACGGGCCGGACGCCTGCCTCGGGCGTCGGCTCGCGGTTTGTGCCCAGCAGCCGGTAGCCGATCCAACTGGTGGCCAGGCCCTCGTCGCCGTCCGCGTCGTGCTCGTAGGCCATCCAGATGTCGGGATCGGAGGCGACGGTATAGGGCTCGTCCACGAGGCCAACCGGCCCCCAAGCCCCGTTGTAGTCGTCCCAGAAGTCCCAGCGCACGGCCGCCTGCGGGTCGTAGGGCGTGCGGAAATCGGTGTTCCCGACGGAAGTGTCCACCCACATGCCGAGGTAGACGTCCGTCAGCTCGACGCCGCCTTCGCCGGTCCGGGGGTCGCCGGTGATGTTCACCAGCGTATAGTCCAGGATCACGAAGTCGTCCGCGTAGGGCATGCTCCAGGCCAGCGCACGAAGCCTCGCTTCAACGCCCAGCGGCGTGTGGTTGCCAGAAGGCGAATCCATGTAGTCGTGCATGTACATCTCGAAGTGGCGCGTCGCCAGCGCCCGGATATTGAAGTCCGTGGCGTTCTGACTGTTCGACCACGTGTAGACGAAATTCTTCGGATTGTCCTGCGGCGGATTGACCTCGTCACCGGGATCGTAGTAGTTCGTGAACTCCCGGATGTCGTCGCCTTCCTGCAGGCCATTGGCATCCTGGGCGCCGGTCGAGACGTGGGCGATGCCGTCGGGCGTCCGAGCGCCGACCCACAGGCCGCCCCGGTAGACATGCTCGACGTGGCTGCTGCGCGGGTATTCGCACGAGGGCTGGTTGCGGTTGCTGAACGCATTGCCGAAGTAGCCCAGATTGGTCAAGGTCAGCGCAATCAGCCCGACGTCGGTCGTGAGGTTGGTCCGCACAGCCTGCGCCATCGCGGGCTGCGCCACGGCGACGGCCAGCAGCACGGCCGCCGCGCGGAACGGGAAGATGACGCGCTGTTTCAACGGCGACTCCGCGAACCCCGGCATCCCGGGCAGGGACACCGGAACCGGGTGCGTGGGGGACACCGGGCCGGTGCGGCGGCCAGCCTTGCCGAGGCCGTCCCGCCGACTGAAATTGCCCCCGGACCGGAGGTGCGGGGAAAGTCCGGCCAAGGTACCTTCCGACCTCCACCCGTGTCAATCCGCCAGCGGTCGCCGGCCGCAATCGTTCGAGGAGGACCCCATGGACCTGGCTCTCCCGCGAGGCCATGCCCGGCTCGGGCTGGCACCGGTGACTTTGAAGACCCCGTTCTGGCGGTCCCCCGCCCTGTGGGAAGGCGACGCCGCGTCCTTTCTCCTGGACAGCGCCCAGGCCGACGGACACCTCGGGCGCTGGTCGTTCGCCGGTGCCGCACCGCTGGCCGCCCTTGCCGGCTGGCTGCGCACCGACGATGCCGCCGGCTGCGGACTGGAACTCGAGTTGACAGTCTGGCGCGAGCCGGACGGCACCGTGCCGTCCCCGCCGCGTCGGTCGGCCTGGACGGGCGACCCGTGCGAGGCATTGCGTACCCTGCTGAGAGCCTACGCACCGACGCCACCTGCGGAGGCCAGGGACTGCCCCTTCACCGGCGGACTGGTCGGCTGGTTCGGATATGGCGCTGCCTGGGCATTCGAGCGTCTGCCACGTCGTCCCCAGGCCGCCGACCGTCGGGGTACGGTGCCCGACCTGCTGTTCCTGCTCCACGACGAGGTGCTGCGTCTCGAGCACGCCAGCGGGCTGACCACGCTCGCCGTGACGGGACGCGGCCCGGACGAAGCCGCAGCCGCGGCCGATCTGACGGCACGTCTGGCGGCATGGCGGGAGCGACTCACCGCCGACCCGGGACGGGGACACTCGGGTGACCGCGGGAGCGCTTGCGCGGACGCCGGGGAACCCGGGGCCGCCGGCACGGCGTGCACCGACGCACCGGTCGATCTGTCGGGCCTGACCACCTCCTGCGACGAGCCCGCCTACCGCAACTGCGTCGACCGCTGCCGCGAGCACATCCTCCAGGGCGACGCGTTCGAGATCTGCCTGACCCGCCAGCTCTCCGCGGCGACGGCGGTCGATCCCTGGGAGCTCTACACCGCCCTGCGTCGACTCAATCCGGCGCCCTTTGCCGCCTTCCTGCGCCTTGACGGCGTGCCGGGGTTGGGACATGTGGCCGTGGCCGGCGCCTCGCCCGAGCGGTTCCTCCGCTGCACGGCCGACGGCCACCTCGAGAGCCGTCCCATCAAGGGCACGCGCCCGCGCGGCGCCACGCCGGCGGCGGACGCGGCCCTGCGCGCCGACCTGGCCGCCGCGGCGAAGGACAACGCCGAGAACACGATGATCGTCGACCTGGTCCGCAGCGACCTGGGCCGCGTCGCACGTATCGGCAGCGTGGACGTGCCCGAGCTGCGCGTGGTCGAGTCGTACGCGACCGTGCACCAGCTCGTCTCCACGGTCACTGCGCGCCTGAAGCCGGGCTGCGACGCGCTGGACGCCGTGCGCGCGTGCTTCCCCGGCGGCTCGATGACCGGCGCGCCCAAGCTCGAGGCGATGGCCATCATCGAAGAGCTGGAGCCCGAGCCGCGCGGCATCTACGCCGGCGCCCTGGGCTGGCTCGGCTGGGACGGGGCCCTGGACCTGAGCATCGTCATCCGCACGTTCGTCTGCTCGGAGGGCCGCGTGTCGTTCGGCACGGGCGGCGCCGTGACCGCCGACTCCGACGCCCACGCGGAGTACCGCGAGAGCCTGGACAAGGCGCGCGCCTTGGTCGCGGCCCTGCGCGCCGCCGCGCCGCGACCCGGAAAGGACCACGCATGAGCAAGCGCGGCCCGGTCGTCCTCCTCGACAACTACGACTCGTTCACCTTCAACCTGTTCCAGCTCGTGGCCCGGCTGGACGATGGCCGCGAACCGCTGGTCTTCCGCAATGACGCGTTGACGCTCGACCAGTTGCGCGCCTTCCGCCCCTGGCGCCTGGTCATCTCACCCGGCCCCGCGGGCCCCGAGCGGCCGGGCTACCTGGGCATCGGCCTGGACGCCATCCGGGAGCTGGGCCCCGAGGTGCCGATCCTCGGCGTGTGCCTCGGCCACCTGGGCATCGTCGATGCGCTGGGCGGCCGCGTCGTGCGCGCGCCCGAGCCGTGCCACGGCAAGACCTCGCTGATCCTCCACGACGATGCCGGCTTGTTCGCCGGCCTGCCCGAGCCGCTGGAGGTGATGCGCTACCACTCGCTGGTGGCCGACCGCGCCACGCTGCCGGAGTGCCTGCGCCTGACCGCCTGGACCGACGAGGGACTGGTGATGGGCGTGCGCCACCGCAAGTGGCCGCTGTACGGCGTGCAGTTCCACCCCGAGAGCATCGGCACCGCATACGGACCGGCGATGATCGCGCGCTTCCTGAGCGACGGCTTCGATCAGGACGTCCTGGTGGACCGCGACGTGTAGCGCACCGGCCTGGCCCTCAGCGCAGGTCGTGCATGGTCCCGCAGCGGGGACACTTCGCCGACGGCGTGGCGAAGTCCGGCGGGATGCGCAACGTCGTGCCGCAGGCACACGCCACCGTGCGGTAGCCGCCCTTGCGGTAGAAGAAGTCGTCGACCTGCCGCGCGTTCTCCCGCGTGGAAGGGGCCGGCCGGTCGGGCGCCGGACGCGCGGCCGGCGCCTGCGCCCCGTCGCCGGCCAGCGCCGACTTCGGGACCACGCCGCCCCGCCCGGTCACCTCGCGGTAGCTGCGGTCGTAGTCGACGAAACCGGCCCCGCCCATGGCCCGCAGGATGCGCACGCGCTCGTCGATGGGTGGATGCGTGCCGGTGGCGTTGGCCGCCGCCTGGCCCGCGCGCTTGAGCGGGTTGATGATGTACATCGGCGCCGTGGCCGAGGTGGCGCCGCCCAGCCGCTGCGGCGCCAGGCTGATTTTCTCCAGCGCCGAGGCCAGACCTTCCGGATAGCGCGTGAACGACGCGGCCGAGGCGTCGGCCAGGTACTCCCGCCGGCGCGAGACGGCGAAGTAGATCAACTGCGCCAGGATGGGTGCCAGGATCATGAGCACGATCGCCAGCAACGCCGCCAGCCCGTTGCCGTCGGCGCCGCCCTCGCGCCGCGAGCGGCTGCGCCCGCCCCCCATCCACATGCCGCGCAGGCCGGTCTCGGCCAGGATCACGATCGCGCCGGCCAGCACGCCCGCGAACAGCATCAGCTGGATGTCACGGTTGCGCACGTGCGCCATCTCGTGCGCGACGACGCCCTGCAGTTCATCGCGGTCCAGGGTCCGCAGCAGTCCGCTGGTCACGGCGACCGCCGCGTTCTCCGGCTTGCGCCCGGTGGCGAACGCGTTGGGAGCCGGATCGTCGATCACGTAGACTGCAGGCATGCGGCCGAGGCCCGCCGCCAGCGTCATCTCCTCGACGATGTTGAACAGCTGCGGAAAGTCGTCCTTCTGCACGCGGTGCGCCCCGGCCACCGAGAGCATGATGCCATCGCCCTGGAACCACGCCGCGAGCGTCATCACCAGCCAGACGACGAGGGCCACGAGCACGCCGCCGGCCCCGCCGCCCTTGCCCAGGAAGTACTCGCCGCCCGCCCAGCCCAGCAGCCCCAGCAGCAGAGCCGCCGACATCACCAGCAGGAAGGACTTGCGGCGGTTGGCCGCGATCTGTTCCCACATCCCGCGCGCCCCGTCAGCTGAAGGAGACCTTCGGCGCCTCGCGCTGCGCCTCGTCCTTCACCTCGAAGAACGTCTCGGCGCCGAAATGGAACATGCCGGCGATGATGTTCCCCGGAAACATCTGCACCTTGTTGTTCAGGTTCATCACGGTCTCGTTGTAGAACTGCCGCGCGAACCCGATCTTGTTCTCGGTGCTGGCCAGTTCTTCCTGCAGGCTGGCGAAGTTCGCGCTCGCCTTCAGGTCGGGATAGGCTTCGGAGACCGCGAAGAGGCGGCCCAGAGCGGCGGTCAGGCCGGACTCGGCCTCCAGGCGCTGCGCCTGCGTGCCGGCGCCGCCCACCGCCGCCCGTGCCGCGGTGACGGCCTCCAGCGTGGCACGCTCGTGTTGCATGTAGCCCTTGACCGTCTCGATGAGGTTCGGGATCAGGTCGAAACGCCGCTTGAGCTGCACGTCCACCTGCGCCCAGGACTCCTTGACGCGGTTGCGTGCGGCCACCAGGCCGTTGTAGACGCCGATACCCCACATCACCAGCACGGCCGCCAGGCCGAGCAGGACCAGGACCGGGACCAGCAGGAAAGCCATCACTTGCCACCTTTCGCCGGGAACACCTCGGCCAGGAACTCCCTCACCGCCGGCGGCAGGCCGCCGGCCGCATCATCAAGGTCGGCGACGAGCTCCGCCACCTCGTGTCGGTCGAACCACAGCCCGCAGCCCTGCGGGCACCGGTCCACCAGTACCCGCCCGCCCGGGCCGATGTTCACCTTGTCCAGGGGCCTGTCGCACAGCGGGCAGGCGCGGGTCGGTTCGTCCGCTGTCGCCACCTGCGCCAGGACGGGCTCGTCGCCCAGCAGGAGGTCCAGTTCGCCACGGTCGAACCAGACGCCGTCACAGGCGGCGCACAGGTCCAGCTCGATCCGGCGATACTCGACCACGTACATCGACACACGGCAGGCTGGGCACTTCATGGCGCTCCTTCCGTCGACAGGATCCCCCATCGGCGGCGATTGCGCAACGGCCGGCTGCCGTGGCTGACTCCCCGAATCGTCGTGCAGGCCGCAGTGGACGCACCCCGCGCGGTGTACTATATCTGTCGCGCGCCGCCGCCGGCGGCCCCGATCGGCCCAGAACGGCCGGGATCGGCCCGCGCCGGCCCGCGTGGCCCCGGTCGCCCCCAACAGACAGGATGCGTCCATGAGCTACCCCGTGAACGACAGGCAGCTGATCCGCGACTGCGAGATCGGCGAGGGCACGAAGGTCTGGAACTTCGTCAACATGTACGGCTGCAAGATCGGCCGCGACAGCATGATCGGGACGTTCGTCGAGGTGCAGAACGGCGTCACCATCGGCGACCGCACGCGCGTCCAGAGCCACACCTTCATCTGCGAGCTGGTGTCCATCGGCAACGACGTCTTTGTCGGCCACGGCGTCATGTTCATCAACGACACGATGCCGCCGCAGCCCGAGAAGGAAAAGTGGAAGCCGACTGTCATCGCCGACGGCGCCAGCCTGGGCTCCAATTCGACGATTCTGCCGGTGCGCGTCGGGAAGAACGCGGTTGTAGGCGCCGGCGCAGTGGTCACCAAGGACGTGCCCGACGGAGCGATCGTGGCCGGTTGCCCGGCGAAGATCCTGCGCTACAAGCCGGGCTACGGGCCGAAATAGCCCCGGCGAGCACCTCACGGCCAGCCCTGGCCGGCGGGAAAGCGGTCGTCGGGCTCCGGCCCGTCGACCGCTCTGGTTCTTGATGTTAATTTTGATGTTTTGTCGTTAATGTTCACGACACCGCGATAAGTACAAATTACTTATAGATTGAAAAAATCTGCCCGCCAATGGTAGGATGTCAAGGTTGTCCATCGCGTCCGGATTACCTGCCGCGTGCCGCTGCCAACGGTGCGTGGTCCATGTCGTCTCGTCCGCGAAGACCTCGCCACGTTCACTCGCCAATGTCTTTGGGGGGAACCAACATGAAGCGAATCCTATCGCTCCTGCTCATGGCCGTCGCCATGGCAGGCCTGTTCGCCACGGGCGCTACCGCTGCGGTCGACCTGACGCAGCAATGGTTGCCAGGCGAACTCATCGTGAAGTTCAAGCCGGGCGTGTCCTCGGCGCAGAAGGCCCAGCTGCTGCAGGGCCAGAAGGTGAAGGACTTCCGGCTTATCGGCGCCGAACATTGGAAGATCGGCGATGCTTCGGTCGTCGAGGCGGTGGCGGCGCTCGAGGCCGACCCGGCCGTCGAGTACGCCGAGCCCAACTACATGCTCTACGCGCTCGAGACCCCGAACGACCCGATGTTCGACCAGCTGTGGGGCATGAACAACACCGGGCAGAACGACGGGGGCGGCACCCCGGGCACGGTGGACGCGGACATCGACGCGGTCGAGGCGTGGGACGTCTTCACCGGCTCGTCCGATGTGGTCGTCGCGGTCATCGACACCGGCATCGACTACACGCACCCCGACCTGGCGGCGAACGCGTGGACGAACCCCGGCGAGATCGCCGGCAACGGCATCGACGATGACGGCAACGGCTTCATCGACGACATCCACGGCTGGGACTTCGCCAACGACGACAACGACCCGATGGACGACAACGACCACGGCACGCACTGCTCCGGCACCATCGGTGGCACCGGCGACAACGGCGTCGGCGTGGCGGGCGTGAACTGGAACGTGAAGATCATGGGCCTGAAGTTCCTGACTTCGGGCGGTTCCGGCTCGACCGACGACGCCGTCTCGTGCATCGAGTACGGGACGATGATGGGCGTCGACGTCATGAGCAACTCGTGGGGCGGCGGTGGCTTCAGCCAGGCCCTGCTGGACGCCATCGTGGCCTCGAACGCGGCGGACATCTTCTTCGTCGCCGCGGCCGGCAACTCCGGCAGCAACAACGACACCACTGCGAATTACCCGAGCAACTACGACAGCCCGAACATGATCGCCGTCATGGCGACCAACAACCGGGATCAGCGCGTGGTCGAACCCGGCTGGTGGTCCTCCAGCTACGGCGCCACCACGGTGGACATCGCGGCCCCCGGCCTGTACATCGTCTCGACGGTGCCCGGCGGCTACGACAACTTTTCCGGCACGTCGATGGCCACCCCGCACGTCGCGGGCGCCATGGGCATGCTGCGCGGCCGCTTCCCCGGCATCTCGGTCGCGGACGGCAAGTCGCTGCTGATGAGCATCGGCTACGACCCGGTCGAGGCCCTGGATGGTCTGTGCGTCACCGGCGGCCGCCTGAACCTGCTGCGCCTGATCGGCGACCCGGACGAGACGCCGCCCAGCGCGGTCATCGACCTGGCGGCCGGCACCGCGGCCTCCAACTGGCTGCAGCTGACCTGGACCGCGCCCGGCGATGACGACATCGTCGGTACGGCCAGCAGCTACGACGTCCGCTACGCGGCCGCTCCCATCGTGGACCAGGCCGGCTGGGACGCCGCCACGCAGGCGACCGGCGAGCCGGATCCCGCCGTGTACGGCACGCCCGAGACCATGCAGGTCGGCGGCCTGGTGGCCGGCACGACCTACTACTTCGCGATCCGCGCCAAGGACGAGTACGGCAACTACGGCGCGCTGTCGAACAGCCCGGCCGGCACCACGCTGCCGCCTCCGACCATCGCCGTGAACCCCGCCTCGCTGTCGGCCTCGCTGACGACGGGCGGCTCCGAGACGCAGACCCTGACGGTCACGAATGCGGGCCTGGGCGTGCTCGACTTCACGATCCCGTCCCCGTCCTTCTACATCCCGGCCAAGGCCGCCGGCAAGCCCGTGCCGCAGCACGAGTACGTCGAGCTGGCCAAGGGCGAGGCCGACCTGCGCGCCGGCATCAACGGCTCGGGCGGCCCGGACGCCTACGGCTACAACTGGTCCGACAGCGACGAGCCCGGCGGCCCGGCGTTCAACTGGATCGACATCTCGGCCCTGGGCACCGCGGTGACCCTGACCGACGACTCGAACCAGGGCCCGTTCAACCTGGGCTTCGACTTCCCGTTCTACGGCGTGGACTACTCCACGTTCCGCATCGGGTCGAACGGCTTCGTGAGCTTCACGTCGGCGTCCACGTCGACGTCGAATTCCGCGTTGCCGTCGGTCGGCGCACCTTTCGACCTGCTGGCCCTGTTCTGGGACGACCTGATCCCGGCGACCGGCAGCTGCCGTTACTACTACGACGGCACGCGCATGATCGTGCAGTACACCGACTGGGGTAACTACAACGGCGCCGGGACGTACACGATGCAGATGCACCTGTACCCGAACGGCACCGTCGAGTACCACTACCTCACGCTGACCGGACCGCTGAACACCGGCACCGTGGGCATCCAGAACGCGGACGGGACCGACGGCCTGACCGCCGCCTACAACGCCGCGTACCTGCACGACAACATGGCGATCCGCTTCGCCTCCCTGCCGCAGTGGCTGACCGTCAGCCCGACCAGCGGCAGCCTGGCGGCCGGCGCCAGCCTGAACATCGACGTGACCTTCGACGGCACCGGCCTGTGCGGCAGCCAGTTCCTGGCCGACATCCACGTGCTCAGCAACGACCCGCTGAACGCGGACGTCACCGTCCCGGCGACGATCAACCTGACCGGCACGCCGGACATCCTGCTGGCGCAGACGGGGCTGGACTTCGGTTCGGTCTACATCACCGGTACGGCCACCCAGGACGTCGTGATCACCAACGGCGGCTGCGCGGACCTGACGGTCAGCGGCCTGGTGTTCGACAACGGCGACTTCTCGACCACGCAGACCACGCCGGTGGTCCTGTTCGCCGGCGCGTCGGTGAACGTGCCCGTGACGTTCGCCCCGACCACGGCCGGGACGATCAACGGCAACCTGACCATCAGCTCGGACGATCCCGACTCGCCGTCGCTGGTCGTCACGCTGACGGGCGTGGGCCTGGACTTCCCGGACATCGCGGTGGCCCCGGCCTCGCTGACCGAGACGCTGCCCACCGGCGGCACCTCGACCCAGCAGCTGACCATCACGAACAACGGCCTCGGTGACCTGAACTTCACGGTTCCCGACGCCGAGTACATCACCGTGGTCAACAAGAGCGCGCAGCCGAAGGCCGGCTCGCTGCCCATCGACCTGGCCAAGGACGCGGTCGACCCCCGCATCGGCGCCCCCGTGGTGACCGGTTCGGGCGGCCCGGATGCGTATGGCTACAAGTGGAAGGACAGCGACGAGGTGGGCGGCCCCGCCTACAACTGGATCGAGATCTCGGGCATCGGGACCCCGATTCCGTTCACGGGCGACGACCAGAACCTCGGTGCCTTCAACATCGGGTTCAACTTCCCGTTCTACGGCACCGACTTCAGCTCGTTCCAGGCCTGTTCGAACGGCTGGATCAGCTTCACCAGCCTGTCCACGACGTACACCAACTACGACCTGCCCAGCGCGTCGGCGCCCGAGAACCTGATCGCCCCGTTCTGGGACGACATGACGTTCTCGAGCGCGGGTGACGCCTACTACTACAACGACGGGCAGCGCCTGATCATCGAGTACAAGGACGTCCCGCGCCTGGGCACGGGCGGCCCGTACACGTACCAGGTGCACCTGTATCCGAGCGGCCGCATCGAGTTCCACTACCAGTCGATGCAGGGCACGCGCCTGAACGAAGCCACGATCGGCATCCAGAACGAGACGATGGACGCGGGCCTGGCCCCGGCGTTCAACGTCAACTACGTGCATGACAACCTGGCGATCCGCTTCGACGCGCAGACCCCGTGGCTGTCGGCTGCCCCGAATGCGGGCACCGTGGCCCCGGGCAACTCGGCCATCGTGACGGTGGGCTTCGACGCCGCCGGCCTGTGCGGCGACAGCTACAGCGCCAACCTGCACATCCTGAGCAACGACCCGGACTCGCCGGACGTGGCGGTGCCGGTGACCCTGAACCTGCTCGGCTCGCCCGACGCCCAGGTCGCCCCGGCGACCCTGGCCTTCGGCGATGTCTACCTGACGCAGAGCGACATCCTGGCCGCCGCGGTGGCCAACGTCGGCTGCGCCTCGCTGCAGGTGACGGGCATCTCCATCGACAACCCGGTCTTCACGGCCGACGTGACCGACCCGTTTGCCGTGGCGCCCGGCGCCACCCAGGCGATCAACGTCACGTTCACGCCAGTGGCGGTCGGGCCCGCGACGGGCACCCTGACCCTGACGACGAACGACGTCTCGCACCCGGAGCTGACCGTGGCCCTGACGGGCAACGGCCTGGCGAACGCCGGGATCGTGGTGACGCCGGCTTCGATCGCGATGACCGTGCCGACGAACCAGCAGCGCACGGCCACCATCCACATCGAGAACACTGGCGCCGGCGAACTGAGCTACACGGTGCCGTCGCCTGACCTTTACAACAAGGTCGTCGCCCACGCGAAGGCCGCGGCTCCGGCCGTCGAGCGCCCGAAGGACGCCGTGGACGAGGAGTTCGGCATCGCTCCGCTGGGCAGCGGCGGTCCGGACGCCTACGGCTACAGTTGGAAGGACAGCGACGAGGTCGGTGGCCCGACCTTCAACTGGATCGACATCGGCGACACCGGCACGCTCGTGCCGGCGACGACGGACGATTCCAACTCGGGTCCGCTCCCGATCGGCTTCACGTTCAACTACTACGGCACCGACTTCACGACGTTCAACGTCTGCTCGAACGGCTGGCTGAGCTTCACGAGCACGCTCACGGCGTACACGAACACGGCGCTCCCGAGCGCCTCGGCGCCGCTGAACATGCTGGCCCCGTTCTGGGACGATATGAACCCGGCCGCCGCCGGCTCGGGCCTCATCTACTACCAGAACGTCGGTGGCAACCTGGTCGTCCAGTGGGACGGCGTGATGCGCTACAGCACGACGACGCCGGTGACCTTCCAGGTCATCCTGGCGCCGAACGGCACGATCACGTACCAGTACCTCAGCTTCGGCGCGGCGCTGACCAACAGCGCCACCGTCGGCATCCAGAACTCGACCGGCACGGTCGGCCTGCAGGTCGCCTACAATGCGACGTACCTGCACGACAACCTGGCCATCCAGTTCCGGGCGATGCCGGAGTGGGCCATCGTGAGCCCGACGTCCGGGACCATCCCGGCCGGCGGCAGCGTGGATCTGACGGTCACGCTCGATGCCACGGACATGGAGCTGGGCGTGCACACCGGCATGGTGCGCATCCTCAGCAACGACCTCAACAATCCCGAAGTGCAGGTCCCGCTGACCATGACGGTGCAGGACTACATCTCCGGGGTCGAGGACCTGCTGCCCGCGCGGCTGGCCCTCTCGCAGAACGTGCCGAACCCGTTCAACCCCGCGACGAAGATCAGCTTCGCGTTGCCGACGCGTGGCCTGGTCGACCTGCGGGTGTTCGACGTGCGCGGTGCGCTGGTCCGGACGCTGGCGACGGGCGAGCTCGAAGCCGGCTTCCACGACTACATGTGGACGGGCATGTCGGACGCCGGCGTGCAGGTCCCGTCGGGTGTCTACTTCTACCGCCTGCGGACCGCCGAGGGTGACATCACCCGGAGCATGACGCTGCTGAAGTAGCCACTTCGGACGCAGATCCCTGCGACAAGGCCCCGCCGGCGCGAGCCGGCGGGGCCTTCGTTTCGGACGCGGTGCCGAGTCGCGCGGCGCCCGGCCGGGGCGAACGGCGATCAGCTGATCAAACCAGGACGTACTTCGCAGCCGGCACGCCGCAGATCGGGCACTTGGCCGGCGGCGTCCCGAACTCGATGTGCCCGCAGACCGGACAGAGGTAGAACTTCTCTTCCGCCAGATCCTGCTCCTTCTCGGCAGCCGCCAGCGCGCGCTTGTACAGCTCGGCGTGCACCTTCTCGGCCTCGACCGCGAAGCGGAACATGCGGGCGGCCTTGTGGCCCTCGGCCTGCGCCTGCGTCAGCATCGGCGGGTACATCTGCTCGAACTCGTACGTTTCGCCGCCGATCGCCTCGCGCAGGTTGTCCGCCGTACTACCCACGCCCTCAAGCGCCTGGAAGTGCCCCGCAGCGTGGATGCGCTCGGCCTGGGCCGTGGTGCGGAACAGACGCGCGATATTCGGGCGCCCCTCCTTCTCGGCCGCCTCGGCGAACGAGGTGTACTTCTGGAACGCCTGGCTCTCGCCGGCGAACGCTTCCTTGAGGTGGTCATGCGTGGAGGACATGGGCGCGCCCCTTCCCGTGGCACGCCGGCGTCCGGCCCGCGGATCAGCCCGCCAGCCGGCAGCCGAGCGCAATGGACAACAGCTTCGATTCCTCGTCGTCGGCCCGGCTGGTCAGCACGCAGGGCGCGGTGGTGCCCACCACGGCGGCCGCCACGCGCGCGCCGGCCAGCTGCGTTGCCGTCTTGTAGAACACGTTGCCCGACTCGATGTTCGGGAACACCAGCACGTCGGCCAGGCCGCCCACCGGTGAATCCAGCTCCTTGATTCGGCAGGCCTCCGGCGACACGGCCACGTCCAGCGCCAGCGGCCCGTCCACGATGGCGTCGCCGAAGCGGCCGTCCTGAGCCAGCCGGCGGATCTCGTCCGCCTCGACTGTGGCGGGCATCTTCGGGCTGACCTTCTCCGTCGCGGCCAGCAGCGCCACGCGCGGCCGCACCACGCCGAAGCTACGGGCCGCGTGCAGGCAGTACTCAATGATCTGCAGCTTCGCCGCCACGTCCGGCTGCGGGATGATGGCCACATCGGCCACGAACAGCAGCCGCGACAGGCCCGGGAACTCCAGCACCGTCACGTGCGAGAGCACGCGACCGGCCGGCAGCAGGCCGTGGTCGCGGTCCAGGATCTTCTTCATGTAGTCGCTGGTCGCGACCAGGCCCTTCATGAGCACGTCGGCCTCACCGCCCCGCACCATCGCCACGGCGCGGGCGGCCGCGGCCACCGGGTCGGGTTCGTCGATGACGGTCACGCCCGCCGGCAGCGGTCCCAGCGTGGCGGCCATCGCCTCCAGGCGCCGCCGATCAGCCACCAGCGTCACCAGCGCCAGGCCCTCGGCGGCGGCCCGCGTCGCCGCTTCCAGCGTGTGCGGATCGTGGCCGGCGGCCACGGCCAGGCGCCGCGGCGGGGCGCCCTGCAGTCCGCGGACCAGTTCGTCCAGCCTGGTGATGGCCATCATGCCGTCGCCTCCGGATCGGGTTCGTACAGGCGGGCTTCCTCGCGTCCCCGCAGCACGCGCAACGCACCGCGCGCCAGGGCCTGCATCTCGTTCTCGCCGGGATAGGTGGTCACGCCGCAGCCGAGTGCCGCCACCGCGCGCGTGAGGTCGGCAACCAGGCGCTCGCTGCGCGCCATGCCGCCGGTCAGCAGCACGCGGTCGACGGGCGCCCCGTCGAAGGCGGGCAGCAGGCCGGTGATCGCCTTGGCGATCTGGTACACCATGGCCTCGTAGACCTTGCGGGCCTCGTCGTCCCCGCTGTCGATCCGGCGCTCGACCTCACGGAAGTCGGCCGTGCCCAGCAGGTCCAGCAGGCCGCCGCGCCCCTTGTTCAGCTTGAGCAGCTCTTCCAGCGTGTAGCGGCCGCTGAAGCAGAGGCGGATCAGGTCGCCCGTCGGCTCGCCGCCCGAGCGCTGCGGGCTGAACGGGCCCTCGCCGTCCAGGCCGTTGTTGACGTCGATGTAGCGGCCCTTGGCGTGGGCCCCCACCGTGATGCCGCCGCCCATGTGGCAGACGATCAGGTTCAGGTACTCGTAAAAGGTCTCGTGCTCGCGGGCGTAGCGCCGGGCGGTGGCGATCTGGTTCAGCGCGTGGCTGATCACCTTGCGCCGGATGGCCTTCATGCCGGTGACCCTGACGCGATCGGGCGCCTCGTCCACCACTACCGGGTCGACGATGAACGCCGGCCGTCCCGAGCCCTCCACCAGCTCGCGCGCGATGAGGGCGCCCAGATTCGAGGCGTGGTCGGGCCCCCGGCCGCCCAGCAGGTCCTCGCGCATGCGGTCGTTCACGATGTAGGTCCCGTGAGGTATCGGCTGCAACAGACCCCCGCGGCCGGCAACGGCGTGAAGGTCCTGGACCTTCAAGCCGTGCTCGGCCAGCGCCTGCAGCACCAGGTCCTTGCGCATCGCGTACTGCTCGACGATGCGCCGTCCCTCGAACGCCTGCAGCTCGGCGGCAGGGTGCTCGATCTCCGTCGTGAACGCCTCGATGTCCCCCTCGTAGAGGGCGATTTTCGTGGACGTGGAGCCGGGATTGATCGCCAGGATGCGGTGCCGCGGGAAGAACGTGTCCTTGGGCGTGCGCTGCCAGTGCCCGAACCGGTGCAGGCGCAGGACGCTGGCCTTGATCGCGAGGGCCGCGTCGGCGGCGGTGCTGTCCATCGGCAGGTCGACGCCCTGGAAGCGCAGGCCGAACATCACGCTGAACTTCCGGGCCTCGGGATAGCGCGTGGCGTAGAGGTGGAACAGGAGGTTGCCTGTGTCCAGGTTGGGCACGATCAGGACGTTGGTCCCGCCGACGAAGTCGGTCTCCTGCCCGCGGCGGTACAGGTGCGCCGCGCGCTGCGACAGCGCCACGCTGATCTTGACCTCGCCCTCGATGCGGATGCTCTCGTAGCGCTGGCCCAGCGTGACGCGGTCGGCCAGGATCCGCGGCACCATCTCTGCCGCCCTGCGCACCAGCTCCGGGCTGGGTCCCTCGTCCGAGCCCTTGTTCGAGTAGGACACCATCGCGCCGTTGATGCGCGGCAGGATCTCCTCGGGGAACAGGTCGCGTGCCACGGCGCAGGTGCCCACGGCCGTGTGCGCCAGGACCTCGGGCGTCATCGACGCGTTCACGCCGACATCGCCGACGACCAGGATGTTGTGCGGGAAGATGCCGGCCGGATGGCTGTCCGGCAGCACGAAGACGCCGGCCTCGCAGATGACGTCCTGCTTGGCCAGCAGCCGGATCATCGGCCGGAAGTAGTCGTGCGGCTCGTGCGTGATCCCGCCGACCACGATGTCGGCATGTCCCTGGCGAACGGCCATGATCCCGAACCTGGCCGGGTCGGACATCAGCGTGCGCGCCTCGTCCAGGCGGTCGGTGCGGCGGATCGCCAGCGGCAGTTCGGTACAGGCGCGCGCGAACTCCTCCACCAGGTCGGTGCGTTCGCGTACGTCGATGAACGTGCTCTCGGCCAGTGTGAATTCTACGCGCGTGGGGTCGACGTGCTTCAGGTCGGCGTGCGCGACAGCCTTGACCGCGGCTTCCGGCGCCAGGAAGACCGGCCGGATGAAGCGGGGCAGCCGACAGGCCGCCTCGATCACGCGGGCATCCGCCGCCTCGACGAAGATGACCGCCGGGCGGTGCCGTCCGAGAGCCAGGATCTGGGTGTCAAGGGAGGCATCGATGTCGTACATTGGCCGTCTCCTGCCTCGTCGGCGCGCCGCCGGGCGCGGGGAACGACCGCGGGCGCGGTCGATATAAATTTAACACCCAAAGTGGCCTCTATCGCGCAGCTTGGCAAGGAGAGCCGTGACCCGGACGCCGCCCGACCCCTCCGCTGCCGGCCACGTCGGACCACCCGTCACCGAGGCGCTGGACCGCCTGCGCCGCGTAGCCCCCGGGGACGCGAAGGGCCCGTGGCTGCTGGTCGACGTGGCCGGGCAGCGACTGTATCTGCTCGACGGCATCGTCCCGCTGGCGGACTGGCCGGTCTCCACCGCGGCCGCCGGCATCGACGCCCGCGAGGGCTCCGGTGGCACGCCCCCGGGCGTGCACCGCATCGGGCAGCGCATCGGCGCCGACGCCCCGCCTGGCACGGTCTTCGTCAGCCGCGAGCCGACGGGCCACGTCTGGGGGCCCGGCCAACCCGAGGCACCCGGCCAGGCCGACGCAACCGCCGACCAGGACCTGATCCTCACCCGCGTGTTGACCCTCGACGGTCTCGAGGAAGGTATCAACCGCGGACCGGGCGTCGACTCGGCGTCCCGCTACATCTACCTGCACGGCACCAACGCCGAGGATCGCCTGGGCACACCCTGCTCGCACGGCTGCGTGCGGCTGGCCAATGCCGACGTGGCGATGCTGTTCGACCTGGTGCGGGAAGGCGACCCCGTTGTCATCATCTGAGGTGGACGGCGCCGAGGCGCGCCTGCATTTCGCCGGAGTCGGCGGCAGCGGCATGAGCGCGCTGGCGCTGTTCGAGGTCCTGCGCGGCGGCCGCGCCAGCGGCAGCGACCGCGCCTTCGACCAGGGCCAGCACCCGGAACTGCGACGGCAGCTCGAGGACGCCGGCGTGGTCGTCCTGCCGCAGGACGGGTCGTTCACCGGCGCAGAACACGGCCCCTGCGCCGGGCTGGTCGTCTCCACGGCGGTCGAGGAGAGCGTGCCTGACGTGGCGGCCGCGCGCGCCGCGCGCGTGCCCGTACTGCACCGCTCGGAACTGCTGGCACGCCACGTGGCCAGCCACCGCAGCCTGGCCGTTTCCGGCACCAGCGGCAAGTCGACCGTCACCGGCATGGTCTTCCAGGTCCTGCGCGCCTGCGGCCTGGCCCCCGGGCTGTTGACCGGCGGCGCGCTGGCCGAACTGGCCGCGCGCGGCGAACCGGGCAACGTGGCGGCGCCGGGGCCGGCGCCGGACGGCGGCGCGCCATGGCTGGTGGTCGAGGCCGACGAGAGCGACGGCAGCCTGGTCCGCTACGAGCCGTGGCTGGGGCTGGTGCTGAACCTGGGCCTGGACCACAAGCAGCCCGACGAGATCCTGGCGATGTTCCGCACTTTCCGCGCGCGCACGCGCGGCCCGTTCGTCGCGGCCGCCGATGCGAACCTGGCGGATGTGCACCCCGGCGCGGTGCTCTTCGGCGCCGAACCGGAAGCCGCCACGGCGCCGTTTCGCGCCGTCGACATCCACCTGTCGCCCCGCCAGTCCGCGTTCCGCGTGGCCGACGAACCGTTCGTCCTCTCGCAGCCGGGCCGACACAACGTGCTGAACGCGACGGCCGCCATCGCCGCCTGTGCGCAGCTCGGCCTGCATCCGGCCGACATGGCGGCGCCGTTGCTGGCCTTCGGCGGGATCGCGCGCCGCTTCCAGTCGGTGGGCGAGGCGGGCGGCGTCGAGGTCATCGACGATTTCGCCCACAACCCCGACAAGCTGGCCGCGGCGCTGGCCACGGCGCACGGGCGGCTGAGCGGCGGCGGTCGCGTCCTCGCGGTGTTCCAGCCACACGGCTACGGGCCGACGCGGTTCCTGAAGGACGCGCTGATCGAGGCGTTCCGGGCACACCTGGCGCCCGGCGACGTACTCTGGCTGCCGGAAATATTCTTCGCGGGCGGGACCGTGACGCGCGATATCTCGTCGGCCGATCTGACGCGGGGCATTGTCGAGGGCGGCCGCGACGCCCGATTCGAGGTGCGGCGCGCCGCGCTCGTCCCGCTGATTGCGGCCGAAGCCCGGCCCGGGGATCTGGTGCTGGTGATGGGCGCGCGCGATCCGTCGCTGACCGGATTCGCACGCGCGTGCCTGGAGGCTCTGGCGAGTCGGGCCGCGGCCCGCAGCTAGGTCGTCTGCACGCCCGTCAGCTCGGCAACGGTGCGCAGCAGGTCATCGCGGTCGATCGGCTTGGTGAAGGTCCGGTGGACGCCGAAGCGCTTCGCCCAGTCGAGGTACTCCTCGGGGCTGATGCGGCCGCCGCCGGAGATGGCGATGATCTTCACGCCGGCGCTCACCTGCCGCAGCTCCTGGATCGTCTCGATGCCTTCCTTCTCGGGCATGACGATGTCCGTGATCACCAGGTCGTGTCGCGCGGGGTCGAACTTCGCCACGGCCTCGTTGCCGTCGGCAGCCGTGTCGACCTCGTGGCCGGCGCGCTCGAGCGTCAGCCGCAGGATCCGGCGGATCTGTTCCTCGTCGTCAACGACCAGAATTCTCGGCATGTCAGCCATCCCCGGGGCGCGTGGGTGGCGCGAGGCCTGGTGGGTGACCCCGCGTTTGTTATTTTGATCTTTGAGTGTATTCGGCAGGCCGTTACCGGACTTTAGCGCCTCCAATAGTGACATAGGATCAAAACACAGGGGCGGCCCTACGACCGCCCCCGCGAAGTCCGGGCCGGGCGCCCGGGTCAGGCGCCGCGTCGGCGCGCCTGCCAGATCATCCTGGCGCCGATCAGCACCAGCACCATGGGCCACCAGTCCGCGATCCAGTCCAGCGAGATCTCCGTGTTCAGGTCGAGCATGAACAGCACGCCCACCCCGACCAGGATTGCGCCGGTGAACAGGGAACCCCGCGGCTTGGGCATCGGGAACTCGTCGGGGAACTGCTCGGCGCCCAGCCCGGCCGCCACGCGGTTGAAATGGTGCGCGCGCCGATTGGCGTCGACCATGTTGTACAGCCAGTAGAAGGCCATGCTCAGCCCGATGAACGGCTCGATGCCGTGCATACGCTCCGAAGCGAGCGCCGTGATGCAGGTGGCGATCACCGCCAGGTTGATGAAGCCCTGCTGGTAGTAGCCCAGGTAGACCTGGCCGAGGCCCGGCATCAGCGACAGGAGCGTCGCCAACACGGGCGACCGCCGCGGACGATCCCAGCCGCCGGCCACATGCGCGCCTCTTCCCGGACCCTGCCCCGGCGCCTGCGGCGCGCCAGCCTCGTGGTAGTTCGTGTCGTTGCCGTTCATGACGTGCTCCTTTCACTCACCCGTCGTCTGCTCTTTGTCGTTCCACCAAAGGGTCCAGGCGCGGCGGGAGGCGTCGAGGGCCCCCAGCCCTTCCATGCCCGCCTCCGAGAGGCGTCGATCCTCGAGGTTCCGCCAGGCCGCGGCGGCGTGCGCGGCGATCTGTTCCCGCGCCGGCGCCGAACGCGCGCCCCGCGCCTGCAGGTCCGCCGCGACGCCGTCCCACTGCCCAGCGACGACGGCCTGCCCCTGCGCGGCCTGGGCGTCCAGCCACCGCGAAGCGCCCGCCGTGCCCGGCAGCGCGGCCGGTCCGGCGGTCATCAACTGCAACGCTGCGCCGGGCACCCCGCGCAGCGGCGCGCCGGGCACCGAGGTCAGCAGCACCAGCACCACCGTGGCGACATAGGCCACCCGCGGTGCGAATCCCGGTACCAGGATCCGCTCGGTCCACCAGCGGCCGACCCGATCCATGAGACCGGCCAGGCCGCCGGGGCGTGCCGACGGCGACGCCAGTTCCAGCCGCTGGCGCCGGGACGTGCGCCCGAGCACGGCCGCGGTGAAGGCCTCGCCGGGATCGACCACCGCCAGCTGGGGCAGCACGGGACTGGCCCAGCCCATGGCCACGGCCAGGGCGCGGCACGGCCCGCAGTGCTCCAGGTGCGCCTGCACCAGCTGGCGGTCCAGGTCCGCCAGCACGCCGTCGGTCAGGTCCGGCAGCAGCGTCTCGGCGCGGCCGCACGGCGAGCCGCTCGTGCGAGCCAGCACGTTGCGGACGAACCCCTCGCCATCCCTGCGCCCGCCGTTCACGACGCCGCCTCCGCGCCGAAGCCCCCGACCGGCGGCGGCCCCGCCGGGGCCGGCCCGCCTTCCAGTTCCACGATGGCGCGCGCCAGCTCCACCCGCGCACGGCTGCTGCGCGACTTCACGGTGCCCAGCGGCAGGTCGAGCATCGTCGCGATCTGTTCCAGGGGCAGGCCCTGGATGTCCTTCAGCACGATGATCTCGCGGTTGATCTCGCTTAGGCGCTGCAGCGCGACGTGCACCAGCTTCTGACGCGAGGTGCTGAGCCACTGCTGTTCGGGATCGGCGGCCTGCGAAGCCAGGCTGGTCATCTCGTCGGCCGGGATGTCCTGCCGGGGCGGACGCGCCTTGCGGCGGCGCAGCCGGTCGATGCACCCGTTGCGCACGATGCGCAGCAGCCAGTGCTCGAAGCGTGCGGGGTCGGTGCAGGTGTCCAGGGAGCGGTAGACGCGCACAAAGATGTCCTGCGCCAGATCCAGGGCCTCATCCTGGTCCCCGAGGTAGTGCCACGCGATCGCGCAGACCCGTCCCTGATGCGTTCTCACGAGCACCTCCCACGCCAGTTCGTCGCCCGCCTGGCATCGTTGCAGCAGTTGCGCCTGGTCCATCCCGCTTCCGGTCGTCTGGTCGGCCCGATCCGGGTCCCCGCCTGCCGGCGGGCCCTTCTGCCTGCACCCATCAGCCCACAGACGCAGCCTACCCGTCAATGGTTCGGTGGCCGGCAAGGAAAAACGGCGCCCCCGCCCGGGAGCGGGAGCGCCGTCGTGCCAACTGCTTGCCGAATCAGCCGATAAACGTGCTGGCCATGTAGACCGTGACCGCCAGGCAGGCCAGGCCCATCGCGCGCTGCGCCGGCGACCTGAGTCCGGCGCGGACGCCGCCCAGGGCGCGGTTGACCGGATGCAGGCGCGACAGGTCGGCGATGACCGGCGGCCGCTCGCGGTCGTACAGTGCGAAGCCGGCCGACAGCCGCGGGTCCCGCGGGGCCAGGTGCTTGGCCTTCATCAGGTAGCGGTAGCCCTCGTCCAGGCGCGACCCGCGCAGGTGGATGTACCCCAGCGCGATGTAGCCGGCCGCCGACTTCGGTGCCAGGCGCACCGACTGCTGGGCCAGCTTCTCGGCCGTCAGGAAGCGGCCGCCGTCCTCGGCCGTGCAGACGGCCAGACCGGCCAGCGCCTCGTGGTCGCGCGGGTTGTCGTCGATGATGCGGCGGAAGCGCGTCTCGGCTTCGGCATGGTCACCCTCGAGCATCACGCGGTAGGCCGCCTGCACCGCCGGGCTGGCGAACATCTCGACCGTGAAGTTGCCGCCGCGGAATTCCAGGAGATGGCTGAGTTCACTCATGTCTTCGACCTCATCGGGCAGTTTACCCGTCCGCTCTGCGCGGTGTCTCGATTTGCCCTGTCCCCCGTTCCCCGTCGTTCCCCGCTGCTTCCGGGGGGGCCTTGCCTGCGCTGGAGGTGCACGGACAGGGCCCGCCGGGCGCGGGTGTCGCCCGATCACGCGCGACACTGGAAACGGGGCCGCGCGTTTGCCATAATGGCGGGCAATCCGCACTCGCCCTGATGCGACCCCAGCCGCCGGAGAGCACCATGATCGTGCGCAAGTCGCTGCGCGCCGACGTCCAGAAGGAGATCCTGGCCCGCCTGGCCGACCAGCGCCTGGCGCCCGGGTCGCGGGTCAACGAGTCGCACCTGTCGGCCGAGCTGGGCGTCAGCCGCACCCCGTTGCGGGAGGCGATGCTGGGCCTGGAAGCGGCCGGGTTCCTGGGCAGCGACGTGGGGCGCGGCTTCCTGGTGCCGGCGCTGGTGGCCGGGCCCTTCCGCGAAGCCCAGCAGGTGCTGACGCGCCTGGCGCCGGCAGCCCTCGCGCAGACAAGGCCAGCGGCGCCGCGGCTGATGGAACTACAGAATCTGATCGGACGGGCGCGGATGCGCCTGGGCGCCGCGCCGGCCGAGCGCGCCGCCGATCTGGCCCCGCTGTCGCAGCGCTGGTCGCACCTACTGCTGGAGAACTGCCCCAACCGCACGCTCCAGCAGGACATCGCGCGGCTCGAGGCGCTGTCGGTGCGCGCCTGGCGCGAAGCCCTGCGCCGCGGCTTCGACGCCGCCGGGCAGGTGGATTCCTGGCAGGCCCTCTATGAACTGGTCCGGACCGGTCAGATCGAGACGGCCGCAACCGCCTGGGGTCGCCATCTGGAGACCTACGGGGCGGCGGCGGCGGCCCTGCTGCCGGAGGTCGCCGAGGCCCGTTCCACCGCCAGCTGAACGCGCGCCGGAGCTGCCCTCCGGCCGAGCCTGCCCGTCCGCCCGCCGGACGGGTCCCCGGACGCTCTACGCCTCGCCGGCATGGGCTGGCCGAAGCACCACCACCTCTGTTGTCCACCGGCTCCTCCTCGCCCCAGAGATTCGCGAACGGGGGTCGCAGTCCGTCGGGGGGATGACACCTGCAGCGGGCCGGAGACCAACCGCCGGTCGGTGCGTGATTTGCCTCAACAGACCGTCGGCAGCGCCGATATGGATCGCGGTATGGCGGGTCAGGCGACCTGCCCTGCGGCTTCATGGAGGAACGCGATGCCGAAGAGACGGAAGCTGAACCTGTCCCTGGCCGGGATCGGTGTGCTGCTGCTGGCAACCGTGGGCTACGTCGGCCTCACGCAACGTCAGAGCGGTGCGGAGGTCGCGCAATTGGAAGCGACCGCCCGCCAACAGGCGGTCGTCGCTGATCTGGTGACCTGGGCGGATTCACTGGCAGCGGGCACGAACCGCGAGCAGGTCGTGGCCGCGCGAACGGCCCTGGGCCACGCGATCGGGGAACTCGACCACGGCCTTGGTGCGCTCCTGTCGGGCGGCCAGGTCGCGCTTGACGGCGGACGCACCCATTACGTGCCCCGCGTTTCGGATGCCGCGGCGCGCCACGCGCTGGAGCTGGCATCGCACCTGTGGCTGGAGACCGGCACGCCCCTGGGCGATCTTGCGGCCGGGCGGTACTCGGCCTACAGCGCCGCCGGACAGCAGGCCCTGACCGGGCTCACACACAACCACGCCGAAATGACGCTGCACCTGCAGGCCGCGGCCGACGGCATCCGCCTGGCGGCCGGTCAGCGCGCGCGGGCGGCAGGTTACGCGACCTGGGCGGCCGGCGTGCTGGGATTGGCCTGGCTGGCATTGCTCGCCGTGCGCCTGTGGCCGGCCGGTCGCCCCGTTGCCGCGACGACCGGTGCGGCCGAGGCACGGCCACTGGCTCCCGCATCCCACCGCGCGCCGGACTACGCCGAGGGAACCCAACGCCATCCCACGCGCGGCGGCCGCGCCGCACCGTACGCGCCGACCATCGACTTCGAGAACGTGAGCGCCGCGGTCGACCAGCTGTCGGTCGACATGAACAACATCGCCGGCAATTCCGAGAAGATGCGCCAGGCGATCGAGTCGGTCGGCTTCGCGCTGCAGGGCATGCTCTACTCGCTGAACGAGATGGCGCAGGACACGGCCGAGGGCCACAAGATCGTGCGCAACGCAAACAACGCCGCCTCGTTCACGGCCGAAGCCGCCGGCGAGCTGGTCGAGTCCGCCCGCGAGATGAGCCGCATCGTCGAGCGCGTCACGCAGCTGGCGCTGCGCACGCGGCAGGTGGCCGCGCAGATCGACGGCGAAGCGGTTCAGACCGGCCGCACCGGCGAGGCGTTCACCTCCGTGGTCGCCCAGGAGGTCAAGGGCCTGGCCCAGCAGACCCACCGCGCCACCGCGGAGATCGACCACACGGTGGACGAGGTGCTGGCCACGGCGCGCCAGTACGAGGAGGCGATCGGGCAGATCATCAAGAACATCGCCGCGATCAGCAAAGTGTCGCAGAATCTCGGCCAGCTGATGCTGGATCCGCCGCGCCGCGTGCAGCCGGTGGTGTCGGCGACTCCGGCGTCCGGCGCCGACCAGGCCAGCAACGCCCCGGCGGCGCCGATTCCGGTGGCACCGCCAGCCGCGGTCGCGACCTCCGCCCCGGTCGCCGCCATCGAGGACGATCCGGTCACCCCGGAGCCGACACCGCGCGAGGTCGCCGAACAGACCAGCGCCGCGATCTCCGCCGCGGCCCGTCCGGAGCCGCCGAAAGCCGCACCCGCGCCGGCTCCTCTGGCGGAAGCGCCGGCGTCACCCGCAGTGGCGTCGACGGCGTCCACGGCCAGCGTGCCTGACCTTGCGAAGCCCGACGGCGGCAGCAATGGCAACGTGTTCATGTTGGGCAAGGCGCGGCGCAAGCCGACGATGGCCGAAGTGCTGGGCACCGAGTCCGCGCCCGTCGCGCCGGCAGCCCCGGCACCGGCTGCGGCAGCACCCGCGGCGCCGCCCGCACCGGCAGCGTCGGCGCCGGCGGCAGCAGCCCCAGCGGCACCCGCCCCCGTCGCCGCAGCTCCAGAACCGCTGGCGCCTGCGAATCCCGGCCTCGGTCACAGCCAGCCCGCGGCCGACGGCGGCAGCAACGGCAACGTCTTCCTGCTGAACAAGCCCCGGGGAGCCAAGCCGGCCGCGGCGGTCGAGCCGGCCACAGTGGTCGAGCCGGCCGCAGCGGCTCCGGCAGCAACTCCGACGGCGCCGGCCGCGCCGGCCGCGCCCGTCGCGCCGGCCTCGCCGCCGGCAACCGAGGGCGGCGGCGAAGCAGGCGGCTCGAACATCTTCATGCTCAACCGCCCAAAGAAGGCGGCACCGGCGGGAGCCAGCGCCGCCACCGCGGTGGCCGAGCCCGAGGCGGCACCCGCGGCCCCGCAAGCCTCCGATGCCCCTGCGGCCGCGGCGCCGCCCGTCGAGGGCGAGGCTCCGAAGAAGAACTTCATCATGCTCAACAGCCCCAAGAAGCCGAAATAGCGGCGACGGGTTGACAGGCACGCGGCACCGGGTCAGGCTGTCCTGGCCCGGTGCCCACTTTCGGGGTGCCTGTTGCCGACCTGCGGCACCCCTAGGGCCGCCGCCGACCCGGAGCTGCCATGAAGACCGAGGACTTCCGCCACCACGCGCACGAGCTGGTCGACTGGATCGCCGACTACCTCGAGCACGCCGACCGCTACCCCGTGTGCAGCCGCAGCCGGCCGGGTGACCTGCTGGCGGCGCTACCCGCGTCGCCACCCGAGGAACCCGAGCCGATGGCCGACGTGCTGGCCGACTTCCGGCGCGACGTGCTGCCGGGGATCACGCACTGGAACCACCCGCGCTTCTTCGCCTATTTCCCGGCCAACAACAGCGGACCGTCGATCCTGGGCGAGATGCTCTCGGCCGGGCTGGGCGTCAACGGCATGCTGTGGCAGACCAGCCCCGCGGCCACCGAGCTGGAGCAGCGCACGCTGGAGTGGCTGGCGCAGCTGGTCGGGTTGCCGGCGGGATTCCACGGCGTGATCCACGACACGGCTTCCACGGCCACGTTCTGCGCGCTGGTCTGCGCGCGCGAACGCACCACCGGCTTCGCGGCCAATGCGGAGGGACTGGGTGCGGCGACCGCCGCCACGCGTGGCCCGCTGCGCGTGTATGCCTCGCGCGAGGCGCATTCGTCCGTGCTCAAGGGCGCGCGCCTGGCCGGCTTCGGCGCCGCGAACGTGGTCAGCGTGGCCATCGACGCGCAGCGCCGCCTGGACCCGGCCGACCTGGAGCGCCTGATCGCCGCCGACCGCGCGGCGGGCAAGGCGCCCTGCGCCGTCGTGGCCACGGTGGGCACCACCGGCTGCACGGCGGTCGACCCGTTGGCGTCGATCGGCCCGCTCGCGCGCCGCCACGGCCTGTGGCTGCACGTCGACGCGGCGCTGGCCGGCGCCGCGGCCATCCTGCCGTCGATGCGCTGGCTGCTGGACGGCGTCGAGCACGCCGACTCGCTGGTCTTCAACCCGCACAAGTGGCTGCTGGTGAACTTCGACTGCTCGGCCTTCTACGTGCGCGACCCGGACCACCTGCAGCGCGCGATGGCCATCCACCCCGAGTACCTGCGCACAACGCGCGATGCCGAGGTGGTCAACTACATGGACTGGGGCCTGCAGCTGGGCCGCCGCTTCCGCGCGCTGAAGCTGTGGTTCGTGCTGCGCACCTACGGCGCCAGGCAGCTGCGCGCGTTCGTGGCCGCGCACCTGGAGCTCGCTCAGGAGTTCGCGGGCTGGGTCGAGGCCACGTCCGACTGGGAACTGCTGGCCCCGGTGCCGCTGAACACGGTCTGCTTCCGCTGGCGGCCGGCGGGTGTTGTGGACGAAGCGCGGCTCAACGAACTGAATGCCGCGCTGATGGCCCGCGTGAATGCCGAGGGTACCGTCTACCTGACGCACACGAAGCTGGATGACGTGACCACCCTGCGCCTGGCCGTCGGCCAGCGCGCCACCACGCGTGAGCACGTGCAGCAGGCCTGGGCCGCGCTGCAGGCGGCCGCGCGCGACATCGCCGAAGGGGAACACTCGTGAACCGTATCGCTCGATGCCGTCGGGACCTGCTGCCCTGGGCCCTCATCCCCGCCATCGCGACAATCGCGCTCGCGGGCTGCGGCGGCGCCAAGGTCGAGACCCCTGCCGCCTACGTGGCCGAAGTGGACGCCTGGCACACCGGCCGCGTCGAGCGCCTGCGCAGCGACACCGGCTGGTTGACGCTGGTGGGCCTGCACGAGCTGGATCCCGCGCGCGTCAACACGCTGGGCTCGGACCCCGGCGCAACCGTGCGCCTGGTCGACAAGGCCCCCGCGCGCGTCGGTGAACTGGCCTCCCTGGGCGGCCGCTGGACGTTCGCCGCCGACCCCGGCGCGGCCGTGACCACGGCCGACAGCGCGGCGGCGCCGGTGACCGCCCTGGAGGTGGCCACCGACCGGGCCGGCGCGCCCACCACGCTGGCCTGCGGTTCGCTGGTGTTCTTCGTGATCGAGCGCGGCGGCACGTTCTTCCTGCGCGTGAAGGACCGACAGTCGGAGGTGCTGCGCAGTTTCGCCGGCATCGACCGCTACCCGGTCGACGCGCGCTGGCGCGTGCAGGCACACCTGGAGCCCGGCCCCGGCACCGTCAAGGTGCCCGACGTGCTGGGCCACGAGACCGAAGAGCCCAGCCCCGGCACGCTGGTCTTCAGGCTGGACGGCCGCGAGTGCCGCCTGACCCCTACCGGCAAGCCCGGCGAGGCGCTGTTCCTGGTCTTCGGCGACGCCACCAACGGCCACGGCACCTACGGCGGCGGGCGCTTCCTGTCGGCGCCGGCGCCGGCGGCCGACGGCACGGTGACACTCGACTTCAACCAGGCCTATAACCCGCCCTGCGTGTTCACGCCGTACGCCACCTGCCCGCTGCCGGGCAAGGGCAACACGCTGAAGGGTGCGGTGGAAGCGGGCGAGAAGGTGTGGGGGGAGCACTGACGGTCAGCGAGGACCCGGCGCTCGGCACCCCGCGCGCCGCCCGCCGAGTCCGCGCCCGGGGGCTCGCCACAGGAAGGCCCGGGGCCCGTGCCCGCCCCTCACCAGGCGGACCGGACCCCGGGCCATCATCCCACACGGGTGCGGCTCAGTCCGCCTTCCCCCACTGCCGGGACCGGTCGATGAGGCCCGACGCGCCCGCCAGCACCGCCATGAAGGCCACGCCGATGTAGACCCACGAAGGTACGGCCATCGGCTCGCCAGCGGCGTAGCTGTGCAGCCCGCTCAGGAAGTAGTTCACGCCGAAGTAGGTCATGACCACCGAGCTGACGGCCGCCATGCTGACGGTGGCGTTCAGCCAGAGCGAGCGCATCGCCGGGATCCAGCGGAAGTGCAGCACCACGGCGTAGACCAGGATCGTGATCAGCGCCCAGGTCTCCTTCGGGTCCCAGCCCCAGTAGCGACCCCACGACTCGTTGGCCCAGACGCCGCCCAGCAGCGTGCCGATGGTCAGCAGGCCCAGCCCGGCGATGATGATGTGCTTGTTCAGGTTGTCCAGCGTGGCGATCGCGTCGCGGACATGCTCGCGGCCGCGTCCCTTGAACATGAACAGGACGAGCACCAGCATGCCGACCAGCGCCGCCAGGCCCAGGAAGCCGTAGCTGGCGGTGATGATGGTCACGTGGATGTTCAGCCAATAGCTCACCAGCACCGGCACCAGCGGCCCGATGGCCGGGTCGAAGGTCGACAGCATCGACACGCCGATGACCACCGTGGTCAGCAGCCCGCCCAGGCTGGCCGGCACCGCCAGGCGGTACACCAGCTCGAAGATCAACCCGGCCAGCGCCACCGCCAGTGAGATGAACAGGAGCGACTCGTGGCCGTTGCTCAGGGGCGCGCGACCCGAGGCGACCCAGCGCAGCGTGTAGGCCGCGAGCATGCCCACGAAGGCGATGGCGTAGAGCGCCACACCCGCCGAGTAGAACGGGTTGGTGAAGCTCAGCCGGCGGTTCCGGTTGCGGAACAGGTTCCAGATGTAGACGGCCATCAGGATCATGAACGCGCCCAGCAGAGGGAGCATCATCCACGAGAACAGGTGCGCCCGGTTGTAGAACAGCTCCGCGTTCAGGCGCGTGTTCGAGGGGATCACCATGCCGCCGTACTGGTGCTGCAGGCCGTCGATCGCCGTCAACGCCGCCGTCACGGCCGCGTTGTCGCCCGTCTGCACGCCGCGGGCCAGGCCGTCGAAGGCCGCCTGGTAGGTCCCGCGCTGCGACGCGTCCAGGCGCGGCAGCACCTGCTCGATCTCCTGCCAGGTGTGGTTGGCGTCGTTCGGGATGGGGAACAACCGCAGCGTCGCGCCGCGGAAGGTCATGTAGAGCATCTCGAAGCGTTCGTCGAAGCTGATGAGCTGCCGCTGCGTCTTCGAGCGCTCGCGGTCGGGCGTGCGGTGGGCCTGCTCGACCGCCTCGGTCAGCCGATATCGCCCCTGCGCGTCGAACAGGCTGGCAGCGGACACGTGCGTGACCGTGGCGTCCACACCGAGCAGCTGCCTGACGCCCGGGTTCTTGACCTGGATGAGCGGCTTGTCCCACCAGAAGTTCGGGTTCAGCGCCCAGCTCAGGTACTGGTCGACGGGCTGGCGGCCCTCGAACTTCGTGCGCTTGGCGACCTTCATCACCATCTCGCGCGCGAGCGTGTCGAGCGGCTTCATGCGGCCGTTGTAGTCCTGGATGACCAGGCGCGACGCGGCTTCCCGCGCGGGATCCGACAGCGCCACGAAGCCCGTGCCCACCGGCCCGTGGTTGTGCCCGCTGTGGTCCTGGCCGTCGTTCGGGTCGTGCGCCTGCGCCAGCGCTCCTGCCGGCCCCAGCAGCGCGAGAGCCGCCACCAGCCCGGCGCCCGCCAGCGCGCCCGCCTTCCCGGCGGCTCCGCTGTCCACCGTCGCCTTGCGGCCCTTCACCGGCCACAGGAGGTCCTTGAGGATGATCAGGAGGAAGCCCAGCGAGATCAGGAAGTAGCCGAAATAGGTCGGCAGCTTGCCCGGGTCGTGGTTGACCGACAGCACGGTGCCCAGGCGGTCGCGGTCGTACGAAGACTGGAAGTGCTTCGAGCCGCGGTGGTTCATCGGGTAGTTCATGTAGATGTGCACCTTCTTCCCGCTGATGCCCATCGCCGGGTCGTCGAGCGACACGTAGCTCTCGTAGGTGGCCGGATTGTCGCTGCCCGGGTAGGTCTTCAGCACGAAGTCGTCCAGCGTCACCGTGTACGGCAGCTTGACGATGCGCGGCCCGTAGGACAGCTCGAACGCGCGCCCACCGGCCTGCACCGTGACCGGCCGGTCCTGCTCGACGCAGATCGCATTCGCGACCTCGGCGCCCCCGGCATCGCGCAGCACGACCCGCGCCGCGGCGGGATCGTTGCCGCTGTCGCTGAACGCCGGGGCTTTGACCACCGAGCTGAAGATGTTCGCGGGCACCAGGCTGAACCCGTTCTCGTCGTTGCGGTACAGGAAGCTCTTCTGCACGTCGAAGACCGTGCCGGCCGGGATCTCGGTCAGCGACTGCGTCTGCATGTCCGCCATGGTCAGGGCGAACGAGGCGCGGCCCTGCAGGCCCGTTGCCCCGCCGCGCGCGAACTCGACGCCGCGGTTGACCTGGTACACCATGTCCAGGTCGGCAAAGCTCTCCTGCCCGCCGCTGTGGCCCATCGAGAAGTCGGGATGGAAGGCGAACAGGAGCCGCTCGCCCTGGCGCCCGTCCGGTGCGGTGATGGCCACCCGGATCATCGGGTTGACCAGCGGCCCCTCGGGATCCGAACTGCCGCCGACCTGGAATTTCGTCTGGAACTCGGTGATGCGGAACCGGTAGCCGCCGCAGGTGACCTGCGCGTCTCCGGCCGGTTGCACGGGCACGGCGCAGGTCTCACCGCCGATGCGCAGGCGCAGATCGCCGTAGCGCGACGTGGCCATCTCGCCGCCAAACGGCCCCTCCAGGAAGCGCATCTCCGCCTGCCCGACCGTGGCGCGCTCGCCCGCGAGCAGCATCCCCTCGTTCATCCGCCCTTCCTCGAGCAACCCGTACTGCAGCGCGGCCGGACCGCCCGGTCCTTCCGTCCACTTCTCGGTGAAGCGCGGCCAGTACTCGGTGACCGCCAGCGTGTACTTCTGTCCGCCAAGCTCCACCTTGCGCTGGAGCTTGTTGGCGCCGGCCTTCCACAGGCGCACCCTCATGTCCGCCGAGCTGCCTTCGCTGCTGACGGTGACATGCTTGTGGTTGGAGAAGATGAAGTCGGAACTGGAACCTTCGCGGATGCTCATGATGCCTTCGTAGCCGAACCAGCGCGTGATGCCGGCGCTGACCAGGATCACCACGATGGACATGTGCACGAGCATGAAACCGAACTGGCGCGGCCGGTAGGGCCAACGCTTGAAGAACAACAGCACAAGGCTGATACAAAGCAGGGCCAGGACCGCCTCGAACCACCATGCGTCGTAGATGACATCGTACGCACCGTCGCGTCCGACGGCGGATTCGATGAACGTGCCCCTTGCCGAGGCGAAGGCGACCACCGCCATCAGGAACGCGCTGAGCTTCAACGACGACAGCGCGGCGACGACGGGGTTCTTGTAGATACCTTTCACGGTGACCATCCAGGGTTATGGAGGTTCTGCGCGTGGCCAGGCGCGGCGCGTCGCGGCAAACCCTTCCAGAGCCGAGCGGTGCGGGCCAAATATAGCGACCGCTCTGTCCGTGCGCCCGGAAATCCGACTGCGACCGACGGCGATGCCGTTTGGCATATTGTCCGCGCGCTTCGGGATCCACACGCCGCCTCGGCAGGGTCTGCCGCCACCTTGGAGCCGAACCGGCGGTGCCGACCGGTGTTCCCGGCGGGCGGCCGAATCTGCCGACCTTCTGCCTGCGGTGATGTGACACCGCGGGTGTGACACATTGCGCACATATCATCAAACGACAGATCTTCTTCAATGTAGAAATCACTATCATAAACACACCATTTCGGGCCATACATAAAATCACCTTGACCATTTCGTGAGCGCCGTGCTAGTCTCCGTTCAAGAACACACCACCGGGGGTACGGACCCGACCTGTAGCCGAACCGACGCGACAGCCCGCAGGCGGCGGCGTGGCGGCCGAAAAAGGTCGACCCCCGACAGGCGAGAAGGACCTTGCCGGCACCGATGGACACGCTCCCCCTCCCAGGAGCCGCCATGGACCGCATTGTTCCCTGTCGCCGCCCTGTCCTGCTGGTGCTGGCGACCCTCCTGTGCCTTGGCCACTGGCCGACAACGATGGGCCTGGCCCGCCGCCCAGACCTCAGTGACATGCCCGCCGGCGATCCCGGCGACGGCGTGCTCCGCCCGTTCGAGAGCGAACAGGGCGCATCCACGCCGCAAGCCCAGTCCGAGACCGCAACCAGCGCCAGCGAACGGACGCCTCCGCTGCAGTACCTGCTGGTCCCGATGGTGGCGCCGGCCGGTCAGCCCTGGTCGCTCGCGTTCCGCCTCGTGCGGATCGAGCACCCGGCCACCGCCGCCCCTGCGTGGCGGCCGTTCCCGTCCGGCGGGAGGTGGCACCGTGCGCCCTGACCGCCTGCGTCGCGAGCGGGCCGAAGCCGAGGCCCACCCCACCGCCGGACGCGGAGCCCGAGCCGGGCAGCCCGCTCCCGCCACCGCCCTGGCCGCCGCCCGGCGCCTGTACCGGTACGGCCGCCATGACGAGGCCCTGGGCGCACTGACACCGGCCCTGCGCGCCGATGCTCCGAACGAAGAGCGGCACCGGGCACTGCTGCTGCACGGCTGGTGCCTTGTCGAGCTCAAGCGACACGAGGAACTGCGCCACTGGCTCGAACGCGCACACTTGGACGGGTTCGCCGCGGACGACCCGGCGCTGCGAGCGCTGACGTTGAACGTCGCGCTCTTCGACGGGCGCCATGACGAGGTCGCCGCCGAGGCGTCGGATCTGCTCACGGCCGTGCCCGGCGCCGCCGACCCCTTGCATGCCGAGTTGCGTCTGCTTCTCGGCGCTGCGCTGCGTTGGCAGGGGCGCCTGCAGGAGGCGGTGGCGCATGTGGAGTTCGCCTGCTCAGCCTTCAGCGTGCTGGACGAGCCCGTGCGCGGCGCCGTGGCCGCGAACTTCCTCGGCTGGACCTTCTTGTCCCAGGGCCGACTCGACGAGTCACGCCGCTGGTTCGAGAAGAGCCTGGCCATCAACAGCCAACTGGGATCGCGGCCGCGGCTGGCCCAGAACTACCAGAACCTGGCCATCGTCTGCTACAAGCAGGGCGACTATGAACCGGCCGCCGAGCTGCTCACGGCAGAGCTGGCGATCGTGGAGCGGCTGCCCGACATGCGCTGCCGCGCCCGCCTGGCACTGGGCAACGTGCGCCGCCTGCGCGAGGAGTTCCCTGCCGCGCGTGCCGATCTGCTCGAAGCCTACGCGACCGCGAAGGAGCACGGGCTGGCGCGCGAGGAGACGATCGCGCTCGAGTTCCTGGGCGACACCTGCCGCGACGAGGGCTGTCCCGCCGAGGCGCGGACCTACTACCGGCGCGCGATGGGACTGGCCCGCCGCCTGGCCCCGCGCGGCGACCTGGTCATGGAACTGCTGCGCCGCGAGGGCGAGTGCCTGGACCTCGAGGGCCGCCATGCGGATGCGCTGCGCGTGCTGGACGAGGCCCTCGGCCTGGCCGTGGAGATCGGCGACCGCTTCGAGACGGCGGTCGTCCGCCGCTGCCTGGGCGTGAACGCCGGGCACCTCGGCCGCCTGCCGGTGGCCCGTCGCGAACTGGAGGCCGCCTCGACGGAGCTGCACGCGATGACCGCGCGGCACGAAGCGATGACCTGCGACTACCACCTGGCCCGTGTGCTGGCGCGCGCCGGCGACACCGCCGGTCCCCAGGGCGCCGGCCCCGGGGCACTGGACGCCGCCTGGCGCAGCGCCCTTCGCGCGCAGCAGGCCAGCCAGGACCTGGGCGTCCCGAGCCTGGTCGGCGAGATCGCGGCGGTGGTCGCCGAGCTGTCGCGCGCCCGTCTGCGCGGTGACGTCGAGCAGCCGCTGTGGCGTGCGTTCTCGGCGCGCAGAGCTCCGGCCACACGCGTGGTCGCCGTCTCGCCGGCGCTGCAACAGGCGATGCGCCGCTGCGATGGGTTCGCCCGGCACGCGGGCCCCGTGCTCCTGCTGGGAGAAGAGGGTTCCGGACGCACGGCGCTGGCGCGAAGACTGCACGAGAACGGCCCCCGCAGCGCCGGCCCCTTCCTGCGCCTGGACTGTACGGGCGGCGACTCCGCCACCCTGGGCTGGGAATTGGAGGGCGGGACAGGCAACGGCACCGACGGCCTGCTGGCCCGCGCGGCCGGTGGCACCTTGCTGCTAGCGGGCGTCGAGGCGTTGCCCCCGGCCCTGCAGGCGGAAGTTCTGCGCCTGGTCCGCGACGGCTGCTGGCGCCGGCGCCAGGACGGCGGCGAGCTCGGCTGTGACGTCCGCCTCATGGCCACGGCCGGCGACGGCCTGGCCGGCCTGGCCGAGGCCGGGCGCTTCCGCCCCGACCTCTACTTCCGCCTGCGCCTGATGACCGTGCGCGTGGCCCCGCTGCGGGAACGCCGCCAGGACATCCTGCCGCTGCTGGACCACTTCCTGACGAGGCTCGAGGGCTCGACGCTGACCGCGCGCTCGGTCTTCGACGTGCCCGCCCTGGCACTCCTGGGCGAGCACGCGTGGCCGGGCAACGTGGCCGAACTGGAGGCGGTGGCGCAGCAGGCCTGGCTGTGCCGTCGCCAGGGCTTGCCGGTGGTGTTGCGCGCCGACGCGCATGACGGCAGCCTGTCCATCGAGTCGCCGTCCACGGGCGACGAGTCCCGTGCCCCGCGCCTGAGCGGAGCCGCGCTGCAGTCGCTGATCGCGCGCACGGGCGGCAACAAGGCGCGTGCGGCGCGCCAGTTGGGAGTCTCGCGCATGACGCTCTACCGCTGGCTGCGCCAGGTCGACCCGACGACGCGCTGAACCACGACGGGCTTGGCGCGTCACGCCCCGCCTTGCTGGGCACACACGCACGAGGGCCCGGCCGTCAGGCCGGGCCCTCGCGTGTCGTCGATCGCCATCCGGGTGCTAGACCCTATGGAGTGACCGGCCCCCTTGTCGTAACGTCGCCACTGTCGTTCAGGTGGTAGACGATGGCGGCCGGGTGGCAAGCACCGCAGTCGCGGGTTAGCGCCGAGGCGCCAGAGCCGCATGCGACGAAGGGAGCCGGCGATGAGCAGTATAACCTACGTCGGGCTGGATGTGCACAAGAGGACGATTGCCGTGGCGATGCTTCAGACCGGGGCCGGGGAAGTGCTGCAGTGGGAGGTGGCGAACGAGCCGACCGCCTTGAAGCGATTGATCCGCAAGCTCAAGCCGCACGCGCCGTTGCGATGTGTGTACGAGGCCGGCCCCACGGGCTACGGCCTGCAGCGGCAACTCCAGGGGACAGGGATCGATTGCATGATCGCCGCGCCGTCCCTGATCCCGGTGCGCCACGGGGACCGGGTCAAGACCGACCACCGGGACGCCCGTAAGCTGGCCCATCTGCATGCCGCGGGGCTGCTGACCGCGGTGCACCCCCGACCGAGGACGAGGAGTCGGTCCGGGATCTGTGCCGGTGCCGGGAGGATGCGCAGCTGGACCTGGTGCGCTCACGGCAGCGCCTCGGCAAGTTCCTGCTGCGCCGGTCGCTGGTCTTCCATGACGGCAACCAGTGGTCGCAGAGGCACCATACGTGGCGGCACGGATTGAAGTTCTCCCGGGCCGCCGACCAGGTCGTGTTCGAGGACTACATGCTGGCCCTCGAACAGCACGAGGCCCGGGTTGCGGCTCTGGACGAGCAACTGGCCGCCGTGGCCGCGCAGGACCCGTACCGCGAACCGGTGGCTCACCTTCGCTGCTTCCGCGGTATCGACACGGTCACCGCCCTGTCCCTGGCCGCCGAGCTGCACGACGTCCGCCGGTTCCCGACCGCGCCTGCACTGATGGCCTACCTCGGGCTCGTGCCGAGTGAGCACAGCAGCGGCGAACATCGACGACGAGGCGGGATCACCAAGACTGGCAACCGCCACGTCCGGCGCCTGCTGATCGAGACCGCCTGGCACTACCGGCACAAGCCCGCGGTGGGGGTGAGGCTGGCCAAGCGTCGGCGCGGGCAACCACCCCAGGTGATCGCCCGGGCTGATCGGGCGCAGCAACGGCTGTGTACGCAGTACCGGCGGCTGGTCGGCAAGAGCAAGCACCACAACACCATCGTCGTGGCCATCGCGCGGATGCTGATCGGGTACGTGTGGGAGACGCTGCGTGAGGCGCAGCCAAGTTAGGCCTGAACCAGAACCCCGGGATCGGCGGTCGGAGACGGCGGATGAGAACAGGCACGATCCGGAGAACCCGCGTTATCGGTAAGCGACTGGGCCGAACAGTCCAGACTCGCGATGCTAGACAGCGGTACCTCCCGACGGAGCACGGTCATGCGGCACGGCACCGGTGCGCCGGCGCAACCCGCGAATATCAGAGTGACACGTCGTCGAAGCGTCCTGCCTCGTCCGCCCTCCCCGACCGTCGTGGCCTTGAACCGATAAGGGAAGGGCCGCCTCCCTGACGGAAGACGGCCCTTGACTTGGGTCACTCCATATCACCGGAACATCGCCTTGATCGAGCCGAAGTTCTCGTTCTCGGTCGCGACCGCGCAGTCGCTGATGAAATCGAAGACGTAGCTGCCGCAGGCGTTGGTACCCCAGCTGTCCAGCACCAGGTAGACCACCTGCATGGAGGACGTCGAGTTCGTGTAGGAGACGGTCTCGAGCCCACCGGCCAGCGTGGCGTCCGCGTAGTCCAGGCAGCCGAACGCGCCGCCTTCCGCCTGGCAGCCGTCCAGCAGCCACAGCGCGCCGTCGGCGTTGTCGTAGGTCACCTGGGCGGTGAAGAAGCACCCTGCCGGCACCTCGATCTCGTAGTAGTGCTCCAGGCCGTTCTCCGCGTAGTCGCCGCAGGGAAGCAGCGAGATGATGTTGGCGCCGTCGCAGGTGCTGCGCTCGAAATGCGAACCCGTGCCCTGGAAGACGGAAGCGCAGAAGTCGACCGGATCGGGCGGCGGCGGCGGACTGTAGGTGCCGATGCGCACGGCGTCGAAGTAGTGGTCGGCGCCATCCTGCCCCGAGTAGCGGAACGTGAACTCGGGCGTGGTGCCCTCGTGAGCGGCCAGATCCACCTGCACGTACTCCCACAGCCAGGACGTGCCGCCGTTCTGCGCCTGGAAGCTGTACACCTCGACACCGTTGATCTCGACCGTGAAGTCCGCATTGGCCGACCAGGGCACGCTCCCCTGCGTCGCGAAGTACAGGTCCTCACCCGCGCCCACCGGCCACGCGAACGAGAGCTGCTCGTCCTGGGCCATCGCCGCCTGCCAGGTCACGCGCGCGGCGGCCTGCCCCGAGTACGGCGCCTGCGTGTCGCGCAGCCAGGTATGGGCGGCGTCGGTCGTCGAGAGCGTCCAGCCGGCAGGCGGGAACGCACCCTCGAAGCCCTCCAACGTGGCCGCCTTCGCGGACGTCCAGGGCGCCTGTCCGGCCGGGGCTTCCTTCGGCGGCAGCTTCGCCGCCTGGGCGGCGGACGCGGCCATGGCCAGGACCGCCAAGATCGTGAGCAACCGGTTCATTGCATTCCTCCTGCCCCCGGTCGTCCTCGCGGACGGAAAGGAACAACCGACCGCGCGGGGGCAGCGGCCGGCCTGGCGTCATGCCACGTACTCTGGGGAGAATCCATCTCGTGCTTACATTTTACGGCATCTGAGCACCTCGGCGCAAGTCAATTTGAGCTATTCTGCGATTTTAGCGCCGTGTGTGATCGTGGCCGGCGGCGCCGGTTGGCGCCGAATCCGGGGCCGTGGGGTGCGCCGGCTCGTGCTCCCCAGCACGCGGCGTGCCTGTTGAGGGCTCCACGGTCTCGCCGAACGGCCGGAACTTCGGAACGGCACCCTCACCCGTGGCGGACCCGGCCGGCGGGAGCGGATGGTCCCTCAGCACCGTGATCGTGATGCGGCGGTTGGCGGGCGCCAGCGGGCTGGCGGGAGCCGCCAGGCGGCCGTCGCCGTAGCCGACGACGCTCTCGAAACGATCGCGGGCCAGCCCCCGCTCCTCCAGGCGCCGGCGCGCCGCGTTGGCACGGTCGCTCGACAGCTCCCAGTTCGAGTAGTCGACCCCCGTCGGGTACGGCCGCGCGTCGGTGTAGCCCTCGATGCGCACGCGGTTCTTGAGTCCCTTGAGGTTGGCGGCAATGGCGTCGAGCGTCTGCTCGAAGACCGGGTTCATCTTCGCGCTGCCGACCCCGAACAACTCCTGCTGGGCATCATCGGTGATCTCGATCACCAGGCCGTCGTCGCCCAGCGTGATGCTGACCTGGTCCTTCATGTCGCCAAGGCTGACCTCGCTGCCGCCTTCGCCCCCGGCTTCACCCGTGCCTTCGCCCTGGCCTTCGCCCTCGCCCTCGCCCTCGCCTTCGCCCTGGCCTGCGCCGGACCCGTCTTCGAGCCCCTCGTTGAGGGCCTCCTGCATGCCCTGGGCCGCCATCTCGAGCGCCGTCGATTCCTCGACGATCGCGTTGTGCACGGGATTGGCCATGAGGCCGGGGCCGCCGCTGAAGCTGCCGGTCAGCGAGCTGCCGCCGTCCTTGAAGGGTCCCTCCGAGCGGAAATACTGCGCGATGGCCTTCTTCTGCTCCGGCGAGGTCGCCGCCAGGATCCACATCAGCATGAAGAACGCCATCATGGCGGTCGTGAAGTCGGCGTACGCGACCTTCCAGGCGCCGCCGTGATGGCCGCCCCCGTGGCCGCCTTGCCCGTGGTGGGCCCGGCGCCTGCCGCCCTTCTTCTCGCCCGACATCGGTGCGCTTTCCTCCGCGCGTCAGCCGGCGCTAGACGCGCGACTTGATGGAGTTGACGGCCTCGGCCACATCGACCGAGCTGGGCCGGTCGGCGGTGTAGATGACGCGCCGGACCTGCTCGATCGCCGTGCGCGGCGAGGCGCCCTGCGCCGAGCTGATCAGGCCGACCATCATGCACTGCATGTACTTGTTCTCGTCGCGCGCGATCGACTCGACCGCTCCGGCCAGCGGCTGGAAGAAGCCGTACGAAAAGAGGATGCCCAGGAACGTGCCGACCAGCGCAGCCGCCACGTGGTGGCCCAGGACCTCGGGCGGGGCGTCGAGGTGCGACATCGTGACGACGATGCCCATGACGGCCGCCACGATGCCGAGCGCCGGCATCGCATCGCCGACCTTCGCCAGAACCGCCGGCGGCAGCGCGATCTCCTCCTGCTGCGTCGCCATGTCCGACATCATGATGTGCTCGGCGTCGCCGGCATCGGTGCCGTCGATCAGCAGCTTGAGCGAGTCGCAGAAGAACGTGACGGCCTTCTTGTTGCCGAGGAACTTCGGGTAGTTCTGGAACGTGGCGCTGGCCGCCGGGTCGGCAACGTCCTCTTCCAGGGCCAGCAGGCCGTTCTTCCGCATCTTGGAGAAGACCTCGAACTGCATGGTCAGCAGCTCGACGTAGGTCGCCTTGGTGTAGGGCGAGCCCTTGAAGATGACGGGCATTGCCGCGCCGAGCGCCTTCAGCACCTTGACCGGCGTGCTGATCAGCGCGGTGCCGATGGCGGCGCCGAAAATGGTGACCAGCTCGGCCGGCTGAAGGAGCGTCGCGAACGGTCCCTTGACCATCGCGAAGCCGCCGAGCACCGAACCGATGACCACGAGGATGCCGATGATCGCGAGCATGGCCGGGTCGATCCTTCCGGAGCAGTGGCCGTTCCACGGCCGGGCCGGCGCACCTCGCGTCGGATCCCGCCCCGCCGGTGTGATCGGCCCGCTCCGGTCCGGCTTGAGTGGAGAAAGCCCGCGCCGTGCCCGGATCCCTTTTGCAAATCAGAACTTGCAGGATGGTGAGATGGTCCGGCCGGGCACGCGCGGCCCGGGGTACAGGTGCCCGGAAACAGGCCGGCCCGGACCCCGCGTGCGGCAGGCCCGGGCCGGCTGTCAGGGGCACCCTCGGCGGCCTACGTCCTGCCGCCGGCGTGGCCGGCCACCAGCGCCTGGACCCTCGCGGCCAGGTCCGGATCGGCCGCCGCCACGGACTTCGCCTGCCGCCGCACGCGCCGCTCGCCGTCGCGCCCCAGGGTCAGCGCCACGCCGGCCCGCAGCAGGGCCGCCAGGAGCAGCAGGCAGGCCGTCTCCTCGTCCCAGCCTTCGTCGACCAGCGCCTGCACCGCCGTGATGAGCCCGGCCGGCACGCCGCAGCGCGGCAGCCTCTCCAGGGCGCGCAGGCCGCCACCCTGGTACAACACCCGGTGACGTCCCGGGGCCACGTCTGGCCTGGCCATCGAGAAGCGCATGCCGTCCGCGGCACCGGCAAGGTCCATGCGTCCATGGAGGATGCTCCCCATCCCGCCCCAGCCCGCCGCCGGCATCTGCGGCACCTTCCTGAGCGCCGGCTGGCCATCGGTCTTCTCGTTGTCATCGCGCAGCGCCACCATCAGGCACGCTGTCCACGGGCTGAGCAGTTGGCAGCGCACCGCCAGCTCGGTGAGCGCCGCGTCGGGCCGGTCGCCGGCCAGGCCCCGCTCGTCGACCGCCGCGCGCAGTTCCCCCGCCGCCAGCAGGCGTTCGAGGAGGCTCGCGTCGGGCACCGCGCCGGCCGCTCCCTCCAGGGGCCGGAGCCGCGCCGCAACCGTGGTGGTCGTGCCGTCCGCCAGTTCGCAGCGGACCCGCACCTCACCGGCGATGTCGCCTGCCCTTTCGCCCTGCAGGCGCGCCAGGACGTGGACCGTGTCGCCGGCGAAGAGGCCGCCCTCGCGGTCGCGACGCTCGGCCAGCACGCGGCCCGGCCACTGCACGGACAGGGAGGCGACGCGCGGCTGGAACAGGCGCTGGAAGTGGCGATGGATGCGGGCGGCGATGTCATCACCGGGCGTCACGAACTCGGCGGCGCCGCCGGTCTGCTCGCTCAGGCGGCTGAGCAGGCTCTCGCCCGGCGCGCAGCCCACCCCGACGGTGAAGACACGGCCGCCGGCGGCGCGCGCCTTGGCCACCAGCGCGTCGTCGTGCAGCTCGCCGTCGGTCACCAGCAGGACGTCGCCCTGGCGGCCATCGGCATCGCGGCGAGCCAGCAGCGGCAGCAGCGCGGCACCCAGTGCGGTACCGCCCATGTCGGCCCGGATGGTGCGCACCGCCTCGCGCGCGGCGGCGATCGCCTCGGGCGTACCGGGCAGCGACGCCGCCGTGACGTCGCGACAGGTGCTGCCGAAGGCCGAGATCGCGAACCGGTCCTGCGGACGCAAGGAGTCCAGGATGCGGCGCAGGGCGTCCTGGGCCTGCCCGATCGAGTCGCCTGTCATCGAGCCGGAGCAGTCGATGAGGATCTTGACGAAACGCCCCTCCGGCGCCGACGGCCGTCCTGCCTCCGGGCAGAAGCTCAGCAGCGCCAGGTGCGCGTCGCCGGCCGCTGCCGCCTCGCTGCAGGCGGTCGCCGCCGCGGGCGCGGCCTTGCGCAGGTGCAGGACGATGTCGCGATCCATGGCGCGCGTGGCCCCGTCGGCGAAACTGATGACCGCCTGGTCGGGTCGGCGCTCGACGGCCACCTCGTGCGTCGGGCACGTGATCTCGGCGTCCAGCAGCGCACCACGGATGGAGGCGCGGAACTCCGCTTCATGGTGCGCGAACAGGTCGCCCTGCGGCGCCTGGTGCGGCTGCAGCCCGGCCTGCGCCGGGTCGCCGTAGCGCGGCGCCACCACGGTCGGCAGCGCGAACCGCAGCGTGCCGGACTGCCAGTACTGGAGCTGCGCGTAGCGATAGGTCAGCGCCGCTGTCTCGCCCGGCAGCAGGTTGCCGACGCTGACCGTGTAGAGGCCCGGGCTTGCTTCCTGCAGCAGGATCGCCGCGTCGCCGTCGGCCACGGCCTCCTCGTAGCTGTCCTCGGCCTGCGGCGCCGGCATGATGCGCCCGGCCAGGTCGCGCGCACCCAGCTTCGCGGTGAACGACAGCAGCGTCGCGCCGCGCGGCACCGGGAAGGTGTAGGTGGCCTCGATCGGGCCGGTCTCGCGGTTGGCGAAGACCTGGCGGATCTCGACCTGCGCCAGCAGGTCGTCCAGCACGGCCTTCAGCGATACGGCCTCCAGCACGGGCGCGGGCAGGCCCGGGCAGCAGGACAGGACGGGGGCGGCGGCGTGGCTCGCGGGGAAGGGGCTGTTCATGGTCACTCCTTGCCGGACCGGATACGGTCGGCGGCCTGGGCACAGGCGACGGCCAGCCGCCGCAGCTGCTCCGGCGACAGTCCCGCGCGGCACGGCTCGATCAACAGTTCGAGGCCCTCTGCCAGCGCGACATGGCTCCATACTTCGATATCACCCGGACGACGGGGGGCCGGCGGCACGTCGTCGACGTCCGCGCGACGGCGCACCAGTTCGCGGATCCTCTCGAGCGACAGGCCGGCCGACTGCCAGCGGCGGATCGCCAGCAGCTGCTCGAGGTGACGGGGCTCGTACCAGGCACCGCGCCGGATCCCCTCGGGCCGGTCGACCACGCCCTCCTGGATGTAGAAGCGGATCGTGCGCGGCGACAGTCCGGTCAGGCGCGCCAGGTCCTCGAGGCTGAACCGGGTGGCCTCGAACTCGGGGGGGCAGGGGTTGGTCATGGCTCGGCTCCTCGCGCACGTGGTCTCGGCGTCGCAAGTATTATACAGTTTCACTGTCTTTAGTCAATGGCTAAATATGCAAGACATTGGCGTCATGCACGAAGGCGTTGTCCAGGAAGCGGATAGAGGGGGGAAATGGGCGTTCGCCCGCGTCCGGAGCCCGGCCGCGCGGCAGGAAATGCCGGGTCCTGGGGGCGCCGGCCGGCTCAGTCCTCCGGAAACAGGTCCGGTACGTAGCTCTGCTCCTGACGCGGCGGCCGCCGGTAGCCCTGCGCCTTCTGGCGCGGCGGCAGGCGGATCGGCTCGGGCGTCAGGTCCTGGTACGGGATCAGCCCGAGCAGGTGCGAGATGCAGTTCAGGCGCGCGCGCTTCTTGTTGTCGGCGTCGACCACGTGCCAGGGTGCCTGCTTGATGTCGGTGTGCGCGAACATCGCGTCCTTGGCCCGGCTGTATTCCACCCAGTGCGAGCGCGACTTGAGGTCCATCGGACTCAGCTTCCAACGCTTGGTCGGGTCGTGGATGCGGGCCTCGAAGCGTCGCTCCTGTTCGTCGTCGCTGACCGAGAACCAGTACTTGACCAGCTGGATGCCCGACCGCACGAGCATGCGCTCGAACTCGGGGCAGGCGCGCAGGAACTCCTCGTATTCGGCGTCGCTGCAGAAGCCCATGACGCGCTCGACGCCGGCGCGGTTGTACCAGCTGCGGTCGAACAGCACGATCTCGCCGGCGGCCGGCAGGTGCGCCACGTAGCGCTGGAAGTACCACTGCGTGCGCTCGCGGTCGCTGGGCACGCCCAGGGCCGCCACGCGCACGAAGCGGGGGTTCAGCGGCTCGGAGATGCGCTTGATGGCGCCGCCCTTGCCGGCGGCGTCACGCCCTTCGAAGACCACCACCAGGCGGTGTCCGGAAGCGCGCACCCACTCCTGCATCTTGACCAGTTCGATGTGGAGCCGGAGCAGTTCCCGCTTGTAGATCTTGTCCGAGAGAGGTCGCGCCGGCCGCGCGTCGGCCGGGGCATCGAGCAGCATCGTCATCACCCATCCCCCCGGGACCGCCGGTGGCGCCCAAGGCCGGCCGGCAGCAACTGTGCCGGGGCTGGTGCGACGGCCGAACGGGTCGCCGGACGCCCCGGGCACCGTCTTGTGGCAAGGAACGTGCCTGATGGGGCCAAAGAGGCGCGGCCCGGGTCCCCTGCGGGCCCGGGCCGCGTGCTCACGTGGCAGCCATGCCTACTTCCCGAGATGGTCCCCGCTCAGCCGCGGCTTGCTCTTGTCCGGGTAGGCCGGCGGGCCGGGGATCGCCCACTTGGCGCCGTTGGCCTGCAGTTCCTTCAGCAGGTGGTCGATCGCGAAGTCCAACTGCGCGTCCTTCCCGTCCACCACGTCCTTCGGCAGGTTCATCACCACGATGTCCGGCTCCACGCCCCAGCCCTCGATCGGCCACTGCCCGTCCAGCGTGTACAGGCCGAACTGGGGCGGCGTCGTGCCGCCGCCGTCGACCAGGTCCTGGTGCGGCTCGATGCCGATGGAACCGCCCCAGGTGCGCATGCCGATCACCGTCGCCAGGCCGCGTCGCTTGATCGCCTCGGCGAAGAATTCGCCGTTGCTGCCGGTGTCCTCGTTGATCAGCACGACCAGCGGGCCGTTGTGGACGCGCTCGGGGTTGCGGCCGTCCTTGCCCTCGCGCGGGATCGTGATGGACCACAGCACCCGCTCCAGGCGATCGATGATCATGTCGCCGGTGAAGCCGCCGCCATTGTAGCGCTCGTCCAGGATGATCGCGTCCTTCTCCGTCTGCGGGTACCAGCTGCGCCCGAACTCGACCAGGCCTTCCTCGCCCATGTTCGGGATGTGCAGGTAGCCGATGCGGCCGCCCGTCTTCTTCGTGACGTAGGCCAGGTTGGCGTCCACCCAGGCGCGGTAGCGCAGTCCGAACTCGCTGCGCAACGTGGGCACGCGCACGGTGCGCGCACCGGTCGCCGTCGGCTTGTCGTTCACCGTCAGGGTCACGTGCGCGCCGGCCTTGTCGACCAGGAAGGCGTACACGTTGGCCGGGTGCTTCACCTCGACACCGTCGATCGCGATCAGCCAGTCGCCTTCCTTGACGTCCACGCCCGGCTCGGCCAGCGGCGAGCGGTACTGCTCGTCCCAGGACACGCCCGGCACGATGCCGGTGAAGCGGTAGTACGGTTCCTTCTCGTCGCGCGCGAAGTCGCAGCCGAGCAGCCCGGTGCGGATCGGCGCCGGGCCCGGCTCGAAGTCGCCGCCCTGGACATAGGTGTGGCCCAGGTTCAGCTCGGCGATCATCTCGCCGATCAGGTAGCTCAGGTCCGTGCGCGAGCCGCAGCCGGCCACGAACGGCGCGTACTTGTCATGCATGGACTGCCAGTCGGTGCCCTGCATGTTTTTGTCGTAGAAGAAGTCGCGCTGGATGCGCCAGGCCTCGTCGAACATCTGGCGGTACTCGGCCAGGTGGTCGATGCGCAGCTTGACCCCGTTCGTCGCCAGCTTGCCGTCGCCCACCTTCGCGGGCTTGCCGCCGTCGACGATGCCGTACTTCGAGCCGGCCCGGTAGATGAGCTTCTTGCCGTCGGCGCTCTGGTGGTAATTGGCGATGCCCGGCAGCAGGTCCGTGGTCTCCTGGTCCTCCAACGAGTACTTGACCAGGTCCAGCGCGCCGCCGGTGCGGTCGTCCACGTGCTGGTACTTGAGGAACTCGGGATCGTTCTTCCGCAGCATGAGGAAGCCGCCCTCGCAGGCCTCCAGGCGGAACCAGTTGCCGGCCTCGACGCCCGGGCAGTCCAGGATGCGCTGCGGCAGCCCGGCCAGGTCGATCTCCACCGGCGCCACGGCGGGCTTGTCGCCCTTGCCGTCCTTCTTCTCGTCCTTCTTCGCGCTGCCCTTGCCCGCATCGGCCGCAGTCACCGGCACCTCGGCATCGGCCTTGTAGAACGGCGAGCGGCCACCCGCCTGCAGCAGCGCCACGTACGGCTTGGCCACGTCCAGGAACACGTGCTGCTGGTCGATCCGGCACATCACCGGATTGAACGTGCGCATCGACAGGAAAAACAGGTGCTTGCCGTCGCGCGAGAAGCTGGGCGACCAGCTCTGGTACATGTTGTCGGTCACGCGGGTGTTCGTGCCCGTCCGCGTGTCGTGCAGCCAGATCTCCTCGTTCATGTTCCCGGTCTGGCTGGTGTAGGCCACCCAGCGGCTGTCGGGCGACCACACGTAGTCCATGATGCCCCAGCGCTCCCAGGCGTCGTCGTAGTCGCTGAGCGCGATCACGGACGTCTTCCCGGACGCGACTTCCACCAGGTTCAGCTTCAGGAACTTGTCGGCGAAGATGATCCGCTTGCCGTCGGGCGACCACACCGGCTGCTTCGTGAACCCGAAGCTGCCCTTGGTCAGCTGCCGCCAGGCGCCACCCTTTGCCGGCATGACGTAGAGCTGCTCCTCGCCCGTGCGGTCGCTGATGAACGCGATCTGCGCGCCGTCGGGGCTCCACGTGCCGTACTTCTCGCGCGAGGCGCTGGTCGCGGTCAGGTTGACCGCGTCGCCCTCCTCGGCCGGCAGGCTCAGCAGCTCGCCGCGCGACTCGAGCACCGCCCGTTCGCCGCCGGGCGACAGGCCGAAGGCGCCCTCGGACGGCGCCTCGTCACTGAACTCCTCGTGCACGTGGCGGCGGTCCGAGCGCACGCTGATCGCCACCTCGCGCACCTGGCCGCTGGCAGTATCCAGCACCTTCAGGCCGGCACCGTGCTGGAAAACGATCTTGCCGTCGCCGTAGGAGGGCCACTTCACGTCGTAGTCCTTGAAGTGCGTCAGGCGCCGCGTCTGCTTCGTCGCGGTATCGAAGGCGTAGACGTTCAGCGTGCCGTCCTCGCGGTCACTGATGAAGTAGATGGCGCCCTGGCCCCACATCGGGAAGGCGTCGGTGCCGGTCCACTCGGTGATCTTCGTGATGTCGCCGCTCTTGAAGTCCTTGACCCAGATGTCCTGCGCCATGCCGCCCTCGTAGCGCTTCCAGGTGCGCATCTGGCGGTTGATGCGGTTGTAGGCCAGGCCGCTGTGGTCCGGCGCCACCGAGGCGAGCGAGCCGCGGTCCACCGGCAGCTCCATGTCCATGCCGCCGTCCAGGAAGACCTTGTAGAGCTGGCCACGGAACGGGTACTCGCGGCCGCTGGTGATGACCACGCCGCTGCCGTCGGGGCACCAGTCGAGCATGGTGTCGTTCGCCGGGTGCCAGGTCAGGCGCCTCGGCTCGCCGCCTGCGGCGTCGATGACATAGATGTCGTTGCCGCCGTCGTACTCGGCGGTGAAGGCGATCAGCTTCCCGTCGGGGCTGAACTTCGCCATGACCTCGCTGCCGGCGTGCGTGGTCAGCCGGCGGGCCTCGCCGCCCTGCTCGGGCACCAGCCACAGGTCTCCCTCGTGGGTGAAGACGATGTGGCCGTCGCCGATGTCGGCATAGCGCAGCACGTAGCCCGGCTGGTCCGCCGGCCGGTCGGCGGCCACGGCGGCCGCGGCCCCCAGCAGCAGGGGCAGGGCAAGGGTAAGCAGGATCAGGCGCTTCACGGAATACCTCCTGGCGGTGGCGACAGGTCCCCGAACGGGTCAAACAGGGTTGATGCGTAGCACGGGGAAGAATGTTGCACGGACCTGGCGGGTGGGGCAAGGTCTGCGCCGTGGTTCCCCGGCGGGCCGGTCGGGGACTTTGATGACCGCGGAGAGGACGGAGTGGTGATGGCCCGAAGACACAGCGAGGCGGGGGGAACTGCGCCCTTGCGGACGGACGCCGAGGCGGTCCAGGGCCTGTACGCCGATCCGGCGCTCTACGATATCCTCTACGCCCCGGGCACGGCCGCCGAGATCGACGCCCTCGAGCGCATCGAACGTGCGCTGGCCGACGGTCGCCGCCTGCGCCCGGACCGCCTCTGGCTGGAGCCGGCGTGCGGCACCGGACGCTGCCTGCGGGTGGCCGCCGGGCGCGGTCGGCGCGTGGCCGGCTTCGACCGCGAGCCGGCGCTGCTGGCCTACGCCGCGGCCCGCCTGGACCGGGCCACCGCGGCCGCCGGCCGTCCGCGGGCCCGCCTGTTCACGGCCGACCTGGCCGATTTCGCCGCCGCCGCCGCCCGGGCCGGCCTGCGCCCGGGCTCGGTCGACCTGGCGTTCATCACGGTCAATTCGCTGCGCCACCTGGGCACCGACCGGGAGATGCTCGCCCACTTCGCCCAGGTCCGCGACCTGCTGCGCCCGGGCGGGCTCTACCTGGTGGGCATCAGCCTGACCGACTACCAGTGGCTGTGGCCGGACGAGGACCTGTGGACGGCCGCCCGCGGCCGGTGCCGCGTCAGCCAGCTGATCAACTGGCTGCCGCCGGAGCCGGGAACGTCGCGGGCACGGCAGGAACGCGCCATCAGCCACCTGACCGTCACACGCCCGGGCGGCACCCTGCACCTGGACGATGCCTACGACCTGCGCTGCTACGACCTTCGCCAGTGGCGGCGGCTGGTGGGGGCTTCGGCTCTGGCCGCGGCTGGGAGCTTTGACGCGCGCGGGCGCGCGCTGCCGCCGGGGACCTGGCCGTACCAATTGGAGGCGCTGCGACGCGAGTGAGCCAGGACCGACGGAATCCGGGCCCCCCGCTGCGGCGCGGAAGGCCCGGTTCAACGATCCGACGATGTGCAGGACACGGACCGCAAACTCAAGATAGTGAACTGTGGCATTGCGCAACAGCCCCCGCGGCCAGATCGCCTCGGCTACCGGCTGCGGACGGTGATCGAGCCGCTGCCGGTGTCCAGCAGCACGTCCGCTGCACCGTCTCCGACCACCAGCCGCCGGCGACCGCCGTCGAGCTTCTCCAGCTCGGCGCCCGGGACATCGGCCTGGATGTCCCCGCTGCCCGTGTCGGCAACGATGTCGGCCGAAGCGTCCGGCGGCAGCTCCAGTTCGACGCCGCCGCTGCCAGTGTCCACCTTGAAGCGGCCCGACCCCATGCGATCGAGGCCCAGGGTGACGTCGCCACTGCCGGTGTCGATGTCCGCCTGCTCGACCGCCACGCCGGTGGCCCTCACGTTGCCGCTGCCGGTGTCGATCGCCAGCGACCGGCACTCCAGTGCGGCCACCATGACCTCGCCGCTGCCCGTGTCCAGCTTCACGCGCCCGCCCTTGCAGTCACGCAGGTCCACGTCGCCGCTGCCGGTATCCACGTCGATGTCGCCGTCGACGCGGCTGAGCCTGACCTCGCCGCTGCCGGTGTCTGCCCGCAGCTCGCCTTCCAGGCTCTCGACGGTGATGGGACCGTAGCTCGACTCCAGGTCGACGTCGGCCTGCAGGCTCCCGGCCGTGATGGCCCCCACGCCGTGGCGCAGGGTCAGCGCGCGGCCCGACGGCACCTCGATCACGACATCGGCCCACACCTCGAGGCCCTCACCCGAGCCGCGAACCGTGAGCTGCCGCTCCTTGAAGTGGCCGAAGGTGCGCCGCAACCAGGACTTCTCCTCGCGGGTCTCGGCGCGGATGCCCGTCGAGACACGGAAGCCGCTACCCAGTTCCGGGTAGACGTACTTCAGGTGCCGGTCCAACGGGAAGACGATGCGCAGGGCGTTGCTCTCCTGCTGGAGATCGATCATGGCGATCGCCTCCTCGTCGCCCTGCAGGCGCACCGCGACGCGAAACGCGTCGCCCGTGCCCGGGCGCACGTCGACCGCGCCGATCAGGTTGCCGACGTAGAGGCTGGACGTCTTGAGCGTGAACTCGCGCGTGGTCTCGGCGCCGCGGGCTGGCTGCGGGTGCAGCAGGGTGGGCAACAGGGCGATCAGGACCAGGCACAGGACGGTGGCGGACGACGACCGGCGCGACATGGCGCTCCTTTCGGGGTCGAGGCGCGGGGGACCGGGCCGGTGCATGGCCTCCGTCCCGACCTTCCATTGACGCGCGGGAGGGGGGGAAGGTTGCCTCGGCCCGCGGCAATATCAGGGTACCATGGCTACAGGGCGCTTGGGCACCCGGAACGGCCGGGATGGCCGCGCGCTGCGCGTCCCGTTTTCCGGACTGGTTGACCGGTCAACGATGGGTGTCCCGCCGATCGTCAGGTTCGAGGCCTCTGATTTGTTGACCGGTCAACGACAGGCGCCCCGCCGAACGTCAACATTGAGCCCCCAGAGTCGTTGACCCGTCAACCAGTTCCGGATTCGGGCCTGAGCGGAGAGAGCCCCCGCTCCATATCATTTCACCAACACCAGCTTCGCCACCGCCGCGGCCGAGCCACCGTCGCCAGCAACGCGCGCGTAATACACGCCGCTCGGCAGGGCGCGCCCGGCCTCGTCGCGCCCGTCCCAGGCCAGTTCGCCCCGCGCGCCGGCCACGTGGGTTGCCAGCCGCCGGACCGTACGGCCGCGCGCATCGTGGATAGTGACGCCCGCCTCGCCATCCGGCAGCCCGGTCAGCGCCAGCCGCACCTGCGCGTTGAACGGCACCGGCCAGGCCAGCAGCCGCGGGCCCTCCCGCACCGGCACCGGCGCGTCCGCCACGTACAGTGCCACCGACACGAACTCGGCCGGGTCCAGGTTCCCGTCGCCATTGCCGGCCGGCGCCTGGCCCTGCAGGGCCCCGCCGTCGCTCGTGGCGTAGGCCGCCAGTGCCACCTCCATGGTCGGCAACAGCGGCCACTCGTCGGGGATGAAGGCGCGCAGGTCCACCGCGCCCTCCAGCACCGCGCCGGAGCCCTTGACCAGCGCCGGGCTGCCCTCGACGACCGACTCGGAGGCATCGAACCAGCCGGTCCAGCCGTTGCCCGACTCGCGGGCCAGGAAGTGCCACCAGCGCGCCGCCTGGCCCGCCTTGGCCCACGGCGCGGTCCGCAGCGGCGTGCCCGCACCGTTGCGCAGCAGCAGGAACACGTCGCGACCCGGCAGCGCCGTCGGCGCGTCCGTGGCCAGGTACAGCCAGCCGTCACGCGCGGTGCCCCAGAGCGTGGCGCCGCCCGCGGTCGCCAGGACCGGCACGTCGGCGTCCAGCATGCCGTCCATGACGAAGCCCTCGTCCCCGCCGCCGCTGCTGCCGCCGGTGCCGACGTACACGTGCTGGATCGGCGTGCGCTTGACGTTGCCCTGGGCGTCCTCGGCCTCGATGTAGTAGTCCAGCAGGACGTCGCTGTAGCCGGTGAGCTTCAGCCAGTACTGGTCGGCGATGTGCACGGGCAGCACCGTCAGGTCGATGCCGGCCATGTCCCAGGGCTCGCCCGCCGGCATGACCCGCCGCGTCATCGGCCGCGCCGTCCAGGCGCCCACGCCGGCGCCGCCGGCGTAGGTCTCGTTGGCGGTGGTCGCCACGTCGTTCGCGCCATCCGCATCCTCGCGCACCATCAGGTCCACGCGGACCAGGCCCGAGACGTCGTGCGCGAAGGTCCAGACGTGGAAGTCCGCCGTCATCTGCGCGCCCGCGCCCGAAGGCCAGCCCCAGAGCGCCCCGCCGCCGAACCCGCCCGGGTTCCAGGGCAGCCGCTGCGGCAGCCAGACCGTGGGCGCCACGGTGTCGGGGCCGCCGGCCACGACGGGATCGGCCAGGGCCAGGGCCTGGTTGCAGGCCAGCGTGGCCTTGATCTCCATGTCCAGCGACGCGCCGTAGTACATGTAGCCGCTCTCGTAGCCCGCCAGCAGGTAGTGCCAGGCACGCTCGGCGGTGTTGGCGCCCGCCAGGGGATCGACGACCTTCGCCGGGTCCACGCCGCCGACGATGGCCGCGCAGGTCTCGACGCGGTTCTGCGCGGCGGTGAGCACGGCCCAGTTGCGCTCGTCCTCGGCCCAGCCGCCCGGGATGTCGAACGCGCCCGCGGAATCCACCAGCGGCCAGTTCCAGTTGATGAACTGCGGCGAGCCGAAGTCGCCGTCGGCGTTGACCCAGCCGCCGTCCTCCACATGGACGATGTCGCCGGCAGGCACCGGGTGCCCGGCCAGGTAGGTGGCCACGGTAGTGGGGCGGTAGCCCTTCGCGGCGGCCGCGTGGGCGAACTGCGTCACGTTCTCGTTGTAGTAGCTGTAGCCGCCGCTCCAGGCGTTGTCGCCGTCGTGGGCGAACAGGACCAGCATGGGCCGCGCAGGATCGTTCCCGGGCGCGATCGCATCGATGCCCCCGGTCCCGAACAGCGAGTAGCCCTCCTCCCAACTCATGGCGTTGGCCGCCGGCACGACGACCAGGCTCTTGACCACGCCCGTGGCGGGGTCCACGTGCTGCGCGCGGTGCGGCGTGAAGCCGTACGGGTACGGCACCTTCAGCGTCACGCCGCGCGAGATGGTGTGGCTGGTCCAGTTCGACTGGGCCGGGTTGAGCTGGTCGGCGCGGTTGGGCGGGTCGCAGTTGTCCAGGTTCGCCTGGTAGGGGTAGTTGGCGCAGGCGCGCGCGATGTGCAGGTCCGGCACCGCGGTCCAGGTCACGCCTGCGTCGACCAGCGCCGGGATCATGCGCTGGCTGAAGCACAGCTCGGCCGGGAAGAAGCCGGTGGAGATGGCGCCCGGGCCCCAGGCGTCGTTCCAGATTTCGCGCGCGCAGGCCAGCTCCATGCGCAGCGCATTGTCGTCCAGCAGCGGGTTGATGGCGTGGTGAAAGCCGGCCAGCACCGGGTCCAGCCGGCGTAGCGCCTGCGAGGTGGTCCAGCCCATCGCCGTGCGGTAGGGGCCGTACCAGTTCGGCGCATAGCGGCCGCCGTTCCAGCCGGCATTGCCCAGGCTGAAGATGTTCTCGATCAGCGCACCGGCGAATGAGACCTGCGCGCCGGCGTCCGGCAGGTCCAGCACCGACTGCAGCGCGTCCTTCGGGTACCACTGGTAGTCCGCGACGCGGTCATCCGAGTTGAAGATCGTGAACTCGTCGTTCTGGCTGTGGCCCAGGGTGATGGTCTCGTAGGCGGTCTCGTAACGGCCGGGCGTCCAGGTGCTCTGGGTAGGCCAATAGATGGGTTGGTGCATGTGCCAGAGCCAGGTGGTGTGGACGCCGGTGGCGGCAAAGGCAGGTGCGGCGGCCAGGGCCGCGACCAGGGCGGTGAGCAGGCGGCACGAATGAAAACGACGGGCGCGGCGCAGGCGCATGGGCTGGGTCTCCTCCGGATGCAGGCCGGGGAAATCATAGCACATGGTCGCGGTCGTCGGACCCGTCGTTTGAGTCGTTTGGATGGGGCGGGAACGCGGTCAGGCGTCGCCCTGCTCACCCTCGTCGCCGAACGTCTCGGCCCACTTGCGGTTCAGTTCCTCCATGCGGCGCTGGGCGCGCTGGCGGGCGGCGTCCGCCTCGCGCGGCGAGCGCGCGACCTCGATGGCCTTCAGCCCTTCCTCGAGCGCCTGCTGCATGCGGGTGAAGTGAACGGCGCGGGCCTTGTTGACGTCGTATCCCATCCTCGTCCTCCTGCTGGGCGGCGGCCGACGGCCGCGCCGGGCGACCGGGGTCCGGTGGTAGGAAATGTCCCGCCGCACGCGAAGCAGGAAGCGTACCGAAGGGCCGGAAGCCCGTTGACGGGCCGCAGCCCGGCTGTCGGCGGCAGGGGTCGCCGGAATCGCCGTGGATCCATCTGCGCACGGTCGGCAGATTGCGGGCCACCCCGGACACAAGGCTGGGCAGAAACGCGCCATGGTGGCGCGGACGGGAGGAGGGGAAGTGGTACCCGCGAGGGGATCGGATCGATTCCATGACGCGTCGCCCGGACGGACACCATCGTCGCGGATCCGGTGTAGAGGTGTCAGTGAGCCCGTGGAATTACCTCGTCGACCATAGCCTGAACGGACCGCTGGCCGAAGACTGCCTGCGCGCCAGGCTCGCCGGCGGCGCCGTGGGCCAGGAGAACTGGGTCTGGAGAACTGGGTCCGGACCGAGGGCCTTGCTGCCTGGCAGCTGATAACGGACGTCGAGAGCCTGTCCGACGGCTCCGTCGTGCGCCATCCCGAGCCGGTAACACCGGACCCGTGGTGGCGGTCCTGGCGAAGGAGCGGACCGCGTGGTTCCTGCGACCGGTGGCGCATGCCTGCTGCTGATGGAGTTCCTCAGCCTGGACGTCTTCAGGTTCCTCTGCTTGTGCCGGAACCGGCGCTACCTGCACGATCGTGACCGCGGCCGATGATGCCGCTCTGGCGGGCCGGCCTCGGGATCTTCTGGATGCACGCGCTGCAGGGAGGATCCGCCACGATCGCCATATGCAGTCGCAGGCGACGCCCAGAGTCGGCCAGCGACCGTTCGACGGTCGCGCTCCGGCACGGCAAGCCGCGCTTGAGGGACCGGTCGCGTCCCGCCCCTCGCTCCTACCAGAACGGCAGCATCTCCGGATCGGGCGTGCAGCCTACGGTGTCCGGTGGCGCGTCCTGCGCCAGGAAGACGCCCAGGTTGCCGACAGGGCTGGTCAACATCAGCAGCTTGTAGTCCAGGTTGAAGTGGAAGCGCAGGTCCGGGCGGCCGGGCACGCGCAACGTGTCGCCGTCGGCGACCCAGTGCCACACGGCATGGTAGCAGCCAACGCCCAGCGGATCCTCGGCGTGAACGATCCAGGTGCCGTCCGGCAGGAACGCGTAGGAGACGATCTCGTCCATCATCAGCGCCTCGAGTTCGTCATCCGAGATGGCTGCCGACAAATCCAGGCCATCGTACTCCATGACGTTCTCGCTGATCCAGTAGCCCAGCGGTGTCGGAGGCTCGGCCGTCGCCGCGTCCTGGCCTGCCGCCGCCACGATGCCGCCTCCGGTTGCCAGGCCCAGCAGCAGCGCCGTGGCCGCGCCCCATCCCCTCTTGCCCATCCCGTCCTCCCCTGTTCCAAGTGACGCGCTTGCGATCGAGGAGCGGCAGGGTACCCGGAGACGCGCGCGGTGTCAACGCGGGGTGGCCGCCGCTTCGGCCGTGCCTGCCAGCGGCAGCCGGACGACGAAGGCGGCGCCGCGGTCGGTGGGCACCAGGGCGATGGTGCCACCGTGCTTGTTCACGACGATGTCGTAGGCGATGGCCAGGCCCAGGCCGGTGCCCTCACCGACGGCCCGGGTGGTGAAGAACGGCTCGAAGACGCGGGGCGCGACGTCCTCGGCAATGCCGGGGCCGTCATCGCTGATGGTGCACCAGACGCCAGCGTCATCGTGGCCGGTGCGGACCGTGATGAGGCCCAGCTCCAGCCGTTCCTGCGAGCGGATCGCGTGCGCCGCATTCACCAGGATATTGAGGAAGACCTGGTTGAGCTGGCTGCCATGGCACACCACGTCGGGAAGGTCGCTGAACACGGTCTGTATGCGCGCGATGTTCCTGATCTCGTGATTGGCGATGATCAGCGTGTCGGCGACGATCGCGTTGAGGTCGTTCGGAGCGCAGTCGGCCGGCTGGTCCAGGCGCGCGAAGGTCCGCAGGCTGCGGACGATCTCGGTGACCCGTTGCAGGCCATCGGCGTTCTCGTGCAGGAGGTTCTCGATGTCCGCGACCATCGAGTCGAGGTCCAGGTCGAGGTCCTGCTCCAGAGCCGCGAGGCTGTCCTGGCCCCGCTGCTGCCGGTAGGCCTGCACCAGCGTGACGATGTCAGAGACGTAATCGCCCAGCGCACGGAAGTTGCTGGCAACGAAGCCCACCGGGTTGTTGATCTCGTGGGCCACGCCGGCGGCCAGTTGGCCAATGGCCGCCAGCCGTTCCGCGTGCATGAGCTGGGTCTGCGCCTCCGACAGCGCGGACACCGTCTGCAGGTGGCCGATCGAGTGCGACAGGCTGGCGGCGAGTGCATCCAGGAACTCGACATGCCACGAGCCGAATCCCTGCTGGTCCCGGTGCACGAAGACAGCGACCAACTGGTAGGCGCCGCGGAAGACCTCGGTCACGATGACCGACCGCGGCTCGGACGGCGACAGTCCCGCCAGCTCCGGCAGCCGTGACGCGTCGTAGAACTGCAGCGAACGCAGCTTTCGCAGCCGCCGCAGCGGCGACCCCAGCGGGACCTCCAGGGGGCCGCCGGCGCCATGCGTGGCGAACAGGACGCGGAACCTGTCGTGCTCCACGCGGACCAACGCCGCCGACGAGTAGCCAAGGGTGGGCGCCAGCCGTGTGGTCAGGCCGTGCCAGAGGCCCTCGAGGTCCTGCGCCGCCGTGATGATCTGCAGGCAGTCCACCAGCGCGCGGTACTGCTCCGTGAGGCGGCGCTCACGCTGCCAGGCGCGGTCCAGGTCCAGGACCGTCTCCTGCAGCTCCTCGCGGGTGCGCACGTCCTGCCTCATGCTACCGTCCGAACACCAGAATCGAGATCATCAGGTTGCCGTGGTGGTTCTCGCCGCCCACGAAGCAGCCCTGCTCACCGAAGGTGAACGCGCCCAGGAACGGGCGCCCGTGCAGGGCCTGGTCGATGCTGCCGACCACGTTGTCCATCTGGTCCCGCACCGTCAGCATGCAGCCGGCGCAGTAGATCACCAGGGCGCCCGCCACCTCGTCGACCGACCCGAACACCGAGTCGACGGCTGCCGCGGCCACGCGCCCGGCCCGCTCGACCAGGCTGGCACGGCTGCCCTCCAGCAGGTGGAACTCGTCGCCGACAGCCACGTTTGTGAACAGCGTCAGCGCGCCGTCCTCGGTGACCGCCTCGGGGTGCGACAGCTTGTAGTAGGAGATGCCCTGGATGCTGTGGGCAATGCGGCCGAGCGGGTGCAGCGTCGTCTGTCCCAGGATGGTGCCGCCGCCCTCCCGCTGCGTCGCGATGCTGCCGGCCGTCCACTCGTCGTAGACGTCGGCCGCGGGACGGTGGTCGATCTCGAAAACCGTGCGACCGCTGGCGCGCGTCACCGAACCCCGGCTCTCCGCGGGCGCGTATCCGCTGTGGAAGGCGAAGGCGAAGCGCGACCCCGGGAACATCACAGTCAGCACCACCGCCTGCCGCGACTGGAAGTCGCGAGTATGCAGCCACCACTCGCCGGCAATGGTGTTGTCGGCGGCGGTTCCGCCGATCACAGGCACGTCGGGGCCGATCGTCGCGCGCAGCGTCGCGAGGATCGCTTCCTCGTCACCGGGAGCGGCGCTGAGCCAGACCAGGTCCGGGCGGCAGCCGGGCATCCCGGCCGCGGCGAGCGCGCGCTCCAGGGCCAGCCGCGTGGCCGCTGCCGGATCCCCGCCCAGTTCGGCGGCGCCGGTTCCGTAGTACCCGTCGTGGTCGCTCAGCGCGAACAGTCCCACGCCGTAGCCGTCAGCGCAGGCGTAGCCCTGCTCGGTCATGACGCCCAGGCAGGACGTGGCGCCGTGGATCATCGCCGACGGGAACTGCTGCGCCAGTTCGCCGCGCAGCGCGCCGATGTCATAGACGGATGACGAGGAGACGATCACGAGCCCGGGATCGCCGCCGAGCGTGGCGCGCAGCACGGATGCCGCGTCGCGGACCGCGGTGGCCGGGTCCCTTTGGGTGGACGCTGCACTGGCGACCTTCATGGTGCCGCCTCCCTTTCGGGGTGGCCGGGGATGCCGGTGAGTACGGATAGGTATCGACGGAGCCGGAAAAAACTTGACTGATGGCCGGTGGACGGCGGGGGACCGGACCGGGAGCGCGCGGCCAGCGAGGCCGCCTTGGCTGTGCTGTCAGCGAGGCCGCGCGAGCACATCCCCGTTCAACCCTCAGCCGTGTCGCGCGGTTCCCGCTCGAGCGCCGTGTGCAACACCGTCTCGTTGCCCATACCGAGGCCGACACCACCCCCGGCGCGAACAGATGTTGGGTGCCACGCCGATGCGGACTGCCGCGCGCGGCGGTAGCCGCTGCGGATGAGCGTTCGTCAATTCGCCGGGGCGTCGCCACTGCCCGCCGGAGCACTGCACCCGATGTGCTGCACCAGGATCGGCAGGTCGGCCAGGTTCGGTTGGTCATCTCCGTTGAGGTCGAACTCGAACGCCTTCGACCTGCCCAGGGCCCCGCGGAACAGCACCACGTCGTTGAATTCGACCGCGCCACTCCCGTGGATGTCGGGACCGTTGATCGCGACCGCGAGCGGCGGCAGCGCCGCCAGGGGCACCCCGCGCACCTTGACGATGACGCCGTCGGCGTCGTGGCCATCGGCGTGCAACTGGCCGACCAGCCGGCAGGCTCCCGGCGATGGGATGGAGATCCGGGCCCGGGATGGCTTCTGGTGTCGATGGTACCATATTGTCATGGCAGCGATTGCCGCTTCGGCCGAGCTTCCGCCAGAGCCGCGCGCAGGCATCACCCAGCGAAGGAGACCCTCGTGACCCCCCACGCCTGGATCCGCGAGTTCCCCGCGGCCATCACCGTCTGCGACGACGCGGGCATCATCCTCGAGATGAACGCGCGCGCGATCGACACCTTCGCGAGCGAAGGCGGCGGCGAACTGGTCGGGCGCAACGTGCTGGACTGCCACCCGGAGCCGTCGCGCTCGCAGCTGGCGGCGATGCTCGCCGAGCGCACAGCGAACGCCTACACGATCGAGAAGAACGGCGTGCACAAGCTGATCTACCAGTCGCCCTGGTTCGAGAACGGCGAGTACCGCGGATTCGTCGAACTGTCGCTCGTAGTCCCGGAGTCGATGCCGCACCGCGTGCGCGTCTGACGAGCGGCGCGATCGCGGCCGGGCCGGCAGGTCGAGCCGCATGCGCGGCGCACCTGCCGCGCAACGTCAACGCACGCTAGCGCGCGAGCCAGGCACGACGCTCGGCCTCGGGCAGGCGCTCGATCGCATAGCGCAGCATCGTGCGCGGCATCAGTTCGGCGTGGGCGGTCAGGAACGCGCGCAGCGGCCGTGGATCGCGCTTGCCCACTTCCCTCAGCATCCAGCCGGTCGCCTTGTGTATCAGGTCGTGCGGATCAGCGAGAAGTTGGGCTGCGATGGCCAGCGTATCGTCGAACTGTCCCGCGCGGATGAACGCCTGCGTGGAGACGATCGCGATCCGCCGCTCCCACAGGTCGGGTGAGGCCGCGAGCCGCCGCAGCAGCCGCCGGCCGGCCGGCCGGACCAGCAGGTGCTCACCGATGAGCTTCGGCGCGGTCACGTCGACAAGGTCCCAGTTGTTCATCGCCGTGCGGTGCGCCAGCGTGAAGTCGTGGATCTCCTGCCGTCGACGGGGCTCCGCGCGCTCATAGGCGTAGGTGAGGATGAGCCACCCGGTCAATCGCGCCTCGTGGTACGGACTGGCCAGCAGCCGGGCCACTTCGGGCAGTGGCAGGTCGCGGCATTCCCTCGCCAGTCGGCGCTGCTGAGGAACGACCACGCCCAGGAAGATGTCGCCCTCGCCGTACTGGCCCTTGCCGGTCTTGAAGAAGCCCGCCAGCACGGCCGCCTTGTCCGGCGCGGCGACAAGGCACAGGCGGTCGAGAACGTGCTTCGCGGTCATCTGACACCCCTGCGAATGCTCCGTAACGCCCGGCCGACAGCTGGCCCGCTTCCACCTGCATACCTGCGGCCCACACCGGGTCGAACATCCCGGCCGTGTCCCGGGAACGACCTTACGGTGCAGGTGCGGGATGCACAAGAGGAGGCCGGCCGTTGATACCCGCACCGGCGTACCTCCCGGCTTTCGGAGAGGTCCATGCTGTCCGGGGCATGAAGGGCGTCGCCATTCGCCGTGTCATCATGGAGGAGTCTCCTCCGGGTTGCTGCGGGCACGCGCGTCCCTGTACGTGAGCCACATGATAGCGATTGTACAATTTCATCAGGTCGTGTAGGATTTCACCGGGAGGCGCACGCGCCTCCCTTGCGCCGCCACACACCTGGCCGGGGGGAGCCGCCATGAGAACGCAACGGAACGCCGCCATCGCCGCCCTGCTCCTGCTTGCGGTCGCGCCCGCCACGGCGCAGGTACCGCGGGCGGTGTTCATCGAGGAGGGCGGGGCCACCTGGTGCGGCTACTGCCCCCGCGCCCGCGCCGGCGTGGCGGTCATGTTGTCCCGCTACGACGCGACCGAGATCGATGCCGTCGAGTACCTCGACTCGAGCGGCGGCCTGAGCTGCCCCGACGCCGATGCCCGCAACGCCTACAACCAGGTCGGCGGCTTCCCGCAGCTCGCGTTCAACGGCGGCTCCACCATCGCCGGGGCCGGGACCGACGCGGTCAACGGCAGCACCTACGACCCGGTGGTGCGCGGCCTGCTGGACGACGCCACGCCGCTGGCGATGCGGATCAGCGGCTACTCGCTGGCGGTCGGCAGTGCCTACGTCACCGTCGAGCTGAACCTCGAGGAGGACCTGGCCGACATCAGCCAGACGCGCCTGCGCGTGGCCGTGGTGGAGGACAAGGTCCCCTACAACGCGACGCAGTACAACGATGTGCTGCGCGACATGCTGCCGGACCAGGCACTGACGATCTCGGAGGCGGGCCAGTCCCAGCAGGTCACGCTCAACTTCACGGTGGACCCGGCCTGGTTGCAGGCCAACCTGCGCCTGGTCGCCTTCGTGCAGGACGACCGCGACCGCTCCATCCTGCAGAGCGCGAACTCGCGCCCGACGCCCTCCTACGCGCTGCGCTACTACGCGCAGGGCGCGCGCACGGCGATCGCCGGCGGCACGTACACGTTCGGCGAGGCTGCCCTGTTCAACACCGGCATCAATGCGGACACCTATGACGTGACCCTGGTGACGACGGACCTGCCGGCGGACTGGACGGCGCGCCTGGTCCATGAGGGCCAGGACGTGCCGGGCGCCGTGGTGCCGCTGGCGCCGGGCGAACGCGCGCGTTTCAACGTCGTGATCGACGCCGCCTCGGCCGGCCAGGGCAGCGTCGTGCTGAACCTGCACGCGCAGAGCGGCGGCACGCCGGACCGGCAGCTCGCCTACAAGGTGATCACCCCCGACACCCGTGTGCTGCTGATCGACGACGACGGCGCCGCCGCCTTCGAGACGCTGTACTTCGCGCCGGCGCTGGCGGCCGCGAACAAGACCTATGGCGTGTGGGACCGTTCGACCTCGTCGCTCAAGGCCGCTGACCTGGCCCACTTCGACATGGTCGTCTGGGAGTGCGGCCTGTCCTACCCGACGGTCGACGCGGCGGACCGCGAAGCGCTGGCCGGCTATCTCGACGGCGGCGGACGGCTCCTCATCACCGGGCAGGAGATCGGCTGGGAAATGGCCGACACCGGCGGTGACGCCCTGGTCTGGTACAACACGTACCTGCACGCGAACTTCGTCAACGACGACACGAACGACATGACGATCACCGGCGTGGCCGGCGACCCGATCGGCAACGGGCTGTCATTGACGATCAGCGGTGCCGGCGGCGCCAACAACCAGACCTACCCCGACGCGATCAGCCCGCGCGGCACCGAGGCCTCGGCGTGCCTCATCTACAGCGCCACCTACACCGCCGGCATCAGGGCCGACAACGGCGTGCACAAGGTCGTCTACCTGGGCTTCGGGTTCGAGGCGATCAACAGCGCGGCCTCACGCGCGCTCGTGATGCAGCGGGTGTGCGACTGGCTGATCCCGTACGCGTCCGGGGTGGGCGACGGTGCGGTGCCGACGGCCGCCTCGCCGCCGGTCGCCGCGCCCAACCCGTTCAACCCGCGCACCGGGATCACCTTCTCGCTGCCGGCGGCGGGGCCGGTGCGGCTGGACATCTACGACATCCGCGGGCGCCTGGTGCGGGTGCTGGATGAAGGCGAACGGGTCGCCGGGCCGCATACCGTGGTCTGGGACGGCTGCGACGCGGCGGGCCAACCCGCCCCGTCCGGCACCTACCTGTGCCGCCTGCGGGCCGGTGAGCAGGGCGCCACGGGCAAGCTGATGCTTGTGCGCTGACGCCGCGCCACGGCGACTCAGCGCGGCACCTCGATGCCCGGCCAGCGCGCCGGGAGGTCAGGCCGCCGGCGCCCCGGGCGCCGGCGGAGCCGCCTGCGGCCCACCCTGCGCCACCACGACCCCGCCCAGGATCAGCACGCACCCGGCCAGCTCGCGCATGCCCAGCACCTCGCCCAGCAGCAGCCCGCCGCCGACGGCCGCCCACACCGACTCGAAGCTGAGGATGATGGCCGCGTGGGTTGGCCGCGCGTGCTTCTGGCCGGCCACCTGCAGCGTGAACGCCACGCCGATCGAGAAGATGCCGGCATACAGCACCGGCACCGTGACCGCGCGCACGGCGGTCCAGGAGAACGTGTCGAAGAGCGCGGCCGCCACGGTCGACAGCACCGCGGCCACCGCGAACTGCCCGACGGCCAGCCGCAGCGCCGGCACGCGCTGCACGTAGGCACCCACCATCTGCACGTGCACGGCCCAGAACATCGCGCACAGCAGGACCAGGCCGTCGCCCGGTGCGATGCTCAGCGGACCCTTCGCGCTCAACAGGTAGAGCCCGACGGCGGCCAGCCCCACGCCCGCCCACGCGAAGCGCGACACGCGCTGGCCGAAGAACAGCCCCAGCACGGGCACGAAGACCACGTACAGCGACGTGATGAAGCCGGCCTTGCCCGCGGTGGTGCTGACGATGCCGTACTGCTGCAGCGTGGCGGCGGTGAACAGGACAAGGCCCGTCAGCAGCGCGGCACGCAGCGTCTCGCGGGGACCGGCCACCGGCTCACCCGCCGCGCGTCGCCCTGACAGCGGCAGCAGGGGCAGCAGCACCAGCGTACCGATGAGGAAGCGGGCGGCGTTGAAGGTGAGCGGCTGCAGGTGCTCCATGCCGACGCGCTGCGCCACGAAGGCAAAGCCCCAGATGGCGGCGGCGGTCATCAGCAGCAGGTTCGCGCGGCGTCGGTTCTGGCTCATGCGCGGTACGATAACGCCCGTTTACAGGCGCTCCAAATGCGGGGATCATGCCGGTGTCCCGGGCCGGGGTCACGCGGTCCGGCCGGCCGGCGGAATCATCACGATGCCCGGCGCCAGGCGGCGGCCGGCGACAGCCCCGGAGCCTGCCCGTGCGCCGACCCGACGCCCGTTCCCCGCTCGACGACCTGGTGCCGGCTGTCCGCCACTGGCAGCCCGCAGCCGGCACTTTCCCCCTGCGCGACCTGGTCCGCGTCACCGCCGATGCCGACGCCGACACCGGCGCGGCCGGCCCGCCGCTGCCGGTGCTGGCCGCCGGCTGGCTGTCACCCGCACTGGACCGCGTGCTCGACATGGTTGTCGACCCGCGCGTCGCCCTCGCGGACGGCGACGCTGCCGGGGCGCTGCGCCTGCGACGCGACGCCGCCCTCCCTCCGGAGCACTACCGGCTGGTCATCGCGCCGGACCGGCTCGGGTTGTGGGCCTGCGCGCAGCCCGGGTTCGCGCGCGGCCTGGCCACGCTGCTGCAGCTGTGCGCAGGGCAGCCGGACGGCGCCTTGCCCTGCGGCACCGTCAGCGACGGCCCTGCCTTCGCCTGGCGCGGCCTGCTGCTGGACAGCGGCCGCCACTTCCAGCCCGTGCGGACGGTGCTGGACGTCCTGGATCGCCTGGCCGCCTTCAAGTTCAACGTGCTTCACTGGCACCTGACCGAGGACCAGGGCTGGCGCCTGGAGGTGCCCGGACTGCCGAGGCTGACGGAGGTCGGCGCCTGGCGCGAGCAGCAGCAGGGCGGCCGCCACGGCGGCTTCTACACCGCAGATGACGTGCGCCGCGTCGTCGCGCGCGCCACGGAGCTTGGCATCACCGTGGTGCCCGAGATCGAGATGCCCGGCCACTGCCAGGCGGCGCTGGCCGCCTACCCGGAGCTGTCGTGCACCGGCGGCCCCTTCGCCGTGCAGACGCAGTGGGGCATCTTCCCGGACATCTTCTGCGCCGGCCGCGAGGAAACGTTCGCGTTCCTGGAGCAGGTGCTCGCACACGTGCTGGAGCTGTTCCCCTCGCCGTTCATCCACGTGGGCGGCGACGAGGCCCCGAAGGACCGCTGGCGCGCCTGCGCGCGCTGCCAGGCGCGCATCGCGCGCAACGGGCTGCGCGACGAGCACGAACTGCAGAGCTGGTTCATCCGCCGCGTGGGCCGCTGGCTGGCGGCGCGCGGACGGCGGCTGGTAGGCTGGGACGAGATCCTCGAGGGCGACCTGGCCGGCTCGCTGCCGGGCGCCGTCGTGCAGTCGTGGCGAGGGCTCGACGGCGCGGTGACCGCCGCGCGGGCCGGCCACGACACCGTTGTCTCGCCGACGTCGCACGCGTACTTCGACTACGATCCCGGCGTGCTGGACGTGGCCCGCGTGCTCGCGTTCGACCCGGTGCCGCCCGGTCTGGCGCCGGCCGAACAGGCGCGCGTGCTGGGCGGCGCAGCCAACCTCTGGACCGAGTACGTGCCGCACGACCGGCTGGACGCCCAGCTGTTCCCGCGCCTGCCGGCGATGGCCGAGGCGCTGTGGGCACGGCCGGCGGCGCGCGAGGCCGGCGCGTTCCTGCGCCGGCTGCAAGGACTGGAGCCGCTGTACCGGGCGCTGAACATCCGGCCGGGCGTCGCCGCGCGGCCACTCGCGCTGGACGCCGCCTGGGACCCGGCAAGCGGCAGCCACACGGTGCGCTGGTCACTGGTGGGCGACCTGGGCCCCCTGGTGGCGGGACCGCGGCCGGACGTGCGCTACGCGGTCCGACCGGCGGTCGCGACCGCGGAGGCGCCCCTGGCCGTACGGGCGACCCTGATGGTCGATGGGCAGCCGTGCGGCGCGCCCGCCGTCATCGAACTGGTCCGGCACCGCGCGCTGGCGCGACCGGTCACGGTGGCGGCCTCAGCGGGCGCCGGTGATCCGCGCCTGCTCGTGGACGGCGTGCTGGGCTCGCGGCAGCGCGACGACGGACGCTGGTTCGCCTGCGCGTGCTGCGACCTGGACGCGACGATCGACCTGGGCGAACCGTTGCCGCTGCTGTTGGTGCACGTGCGCTTCCTGCAGGACGCCAACGCCGGCATCTTCCTGCCGCGCAGCGTGCACGTGCTGCTGTCGGACGACGGCGTCGCGTGGCGTCCGGCCGGCGACTGCACGCACGACGTTCCCGACCGCGTGCAGGAACGGGTCATCGTGCCGTTTTCCGTCCAGCCCGCGGCGACCGCACGCCACCTGCGGGTGCTCGCGATGAGCAGCGGCCCCTGCCCGGCCTGGCACCCCGAAGCCGGGCGGCCGAGCCGGCTGTGCGCTGACGAGATCGTCGTGCACGACAGGAGGGACCTGGACCGGGACGGGCTTCCCGCGCCCGGCGAGATTGTGTTAGGTTGACCCGCGAACGGCTTCCCTGCCACCTCCAACCCCCCGGGGCGACCCGCCGTGCGACGTAGCCGAGCCTGCGACCGGAGCTGCGGCCTGGCCCTGGCCGCCGGCTGCTGCGCGATCGTCGTGCTGGCCGCGGGATCCTCCCGCGCCTTCGACCTGCCCCTGATCCCCTGGTCGCCTGCCGCCCTGACCTGCGCCTGGCTGGCTACGCCACCGGTACTCGACGGCCTCCCTGACGAGCCCGCCTGGTCCGCGGCTCCCTGGTCCGGGCCGTTCGCCGACATCCGCGGCCCGCTGGCCGACCCGCCGCGTCACCTGACCCGCGTGCGCCTGGGCTGGGACGCCGACTACCTGTACGTGGGCGCCCATCTGGACGAGCCCCACGTGTGGGCCACCTTGACCGAACGCGACGCCGTCATCTACCACGACAACGACTTCGAGGTCTTCATCGACCCCGACGGCGACAACCACCTGTACGGCGAGCTGGAGATCAACGCCCTGGGCACCGTCTGGGACCTGCTGCTGGCGCGGCCGTACCGCGACGGCGGGCCGGCCATCGACGCCTGGGACATCGCCGGGCTCAGGAGCGCGGTGGCCGTCGACGGCACGCTGAACGACCCGGGCGATGTCGACCGCGGCTGGTCGGTGGAGATCGCCATCCCCTGGCGCGTGCTGGCGCCGCTGGCCGGCGGCCGCGCCTGCCCGCCGCTGCCGGGCGACGTCTGGCGGCTGAACTTCTCGCGCGTGCAGTGGCGCACGCAGGTCGTGGACGGCGCCTACCGCAAGCTGGTCGATGCCGGCACGGGCCGCCCGCTGCCCGAGGACAACTGGGTCTGGTCGCCACAGGGCCTGATCGCGATGCATTGTCCCGAGATGTGGGGCCACGTCGTCTTCGACGACGGCAGCGGCCACACGGTCCAGGGCAGCGCCGAACACGGGCGATTCCGCCTGGCCACGCTGCTGATGCCGCTCTACTACCGGCAGCAGCAGCTGCATGAGACGAGCGGACGCTACGCGGCGGACCTGGACGCGCTGGGCCTGGCCTCCGGCCACTGGCCGGGCTGGCCCGGCGATCGCGGCGGCCAGGCCTGGGCCGCGCCCCTGCCCGCTGGTTGGGTGCTGACGCTGCGCGGCGACGACGACGGGTATCGCGCCACACTGGCCACGCCGGCCGGCTCGGCCGCGGTCGACCACACCGGCCGCCTGGAGGTCCCCCGATGACGCTGCGCCGTCACCCCAACGGCCCGATCATCACGCGGCGCGACCTGCCGCCCATGCCGGGGCTGATCGACCCCAGCGCCGTGTTCAACCCCGGCGCCATAAGCCTGGACGGTGTCACGTACCTGCTGCTGCGCGTGCAGGGGCGCGACCGCCGCACCTTCCTGGTGCCGGCGCGCGGCCGCACCGAGCGCCGCTTCGTCGTGGCCGGCCTGCCCTCGGTGCTGGACGGTGTCGAGCGGCTGCGCGAGCCGCACGCGCGGCGCGACCTGCAGGTGTTCCACGTCTACGACCCGCGGCTGACCGTCTGCGACGGCGTGCTGCATGTGGTGACGGCCGTCGACACCGACCGCGGCTGCCGGCTGGCGGTGTGGCGCGCGGCTGGCGACCCCGGCGAGGGCTTCGCGGGGCTGGAGCGCCTGGAACCGGTGGCGGTGACCGGCCGCGAGGACACGCGCAACGGGGCGCTGTTCCCGCGGCGGGTGGGCGGGCGGTGGCTGCTGCTGGAACGGCCCAACCTGCCGCAGGGTCCGGGCGCGCCGCCGTCGGGCAGCCTGGTGACGCTGTCCTCGTCGGATGACCTGCGCCGCTGGCAGCCCGAGGGGACCGTGTTCGAGGGCCGCCCGCGCTACTGGGACGAACTGGTGGGCGCCGGGCCGCCGCCCCTGCTCACACGCGAGGGCTGGCTGCTGCTGTACCACGGCGTGGCCACGCACTTCCAGAGCGTGAACATCTACCAGGTGGGCGCCGTGCTGCTGGATCGCGACGACCCCCGGCGGGTGCTGGCGCGCACAGCGGCGAACATCCTGGAGCCGCGCACGCTGTACGAACTGACCGGCCAGGTGCCGAACGTGGTGTTCCCCGGCGGCCTGGTCAGCGACCGCTTCGACGATGACGGCTGCGCGCCCCCCGAGGCCCGCCTGTGGGTCTACTACGGCGCGGCCGACACCGCCGTCTGCGTGGCGACCACGACGGTCGCCGCCGTGCTGGATGCCTGCCGCGGCTGACGCGCTGGCCACCCTTGTCCGAGGAGATTCTGATCGTGGCCGACACGCCCGCCACCGCGCCCCGACACGCCTTCCTGGTCTCGCACACGCACTGGGACCGCGAGTGGTACCTGCCGTTCAGCCGCTTCCGCGTGCACCTGCTCGAGGTGGTGACGAAGGTGCTGGACCAGCTGGAGTCCGACCCGCAGTTCGCGGCCTTCGTGCTGGACGGCCAGTCGTGCGCCCTGGAGGACTTCCTGTCCGCGGCGCCGCACGAGCGCGCGCGCGTGGAAGGGCTGGCCGCCGCCGGTCGGCTGGCCGTGGGCCCTTGGTACATCCTGCCGGACGAGTTCCTGGTCAGCGGCGAGGCCACCGTCCGCAACCTGGTCCACGGTCACCTGGCCGCCCCGCCCGGCGGCCTGCAGCCGGTGGGCTACATGCCCGACAGCTTCGGGCACATCGCGCAGATGCCGCAGGTGCTGCGCCTGTGCGGCATCGACTCGTTCATCTTCACGCGCGGGCTGGGCGACGAGGCCGCTGACCTGGGCTGGATGTTCCGCTGGGCGGCACCTGACGGCTCCCAGGTGCTGGCGGTCAACCAGTGCGACGGCTACTGCAACGCCGGCGGCCTGGGCTTCGCCGAGATCTGGCACGCGCACACCGCCCGCATCCCCTGCCCCGACCGCGCGGCCGACCGCGTGGGCGAGATCTTCGCGAAGATGGCCGCGCGCCCGGGCGCCGAGCCGGCGCTGCTGAACAACGGCTGCGACCACTTCGGGCCGCAGCAGCGCTTCGGCGACATCCTGGCGCGGCTGCGCGAGGCCTATCCGCGCACCGGGTTCGCGCACGGCCGTTTCGAGGACTTCCTGGCCGCCGCGCGCGCCGCGGCGCCCGACGCCGAGCGGCCCCGGTGGCAGGGCGAGCTGCTCGGCGGCCGCGACCACCTGATCCTCTCGGGTGTCTGGTCGGCGCGCATGCCGCTCAAGCAGGAGAACGAATACTGCCAGGGCCTGCTGGCGCGCGTGGTGGAGCCGCTGGCCGCCGCCGCGCACTTCCTGCACGGCGAGGCCTGGCCACAGGGGCTGCTGGACACCGCCTGGAAGGAGCTGCTGCGCAACCACCCGCACGACTCGATCTGCGGCTGCAGCACCGACGAAGTGCACCGCGAGATGGGCACGCGCTTCGGCGCCGTGCGCCAGACCGGCGAGCACTGGCTGGCGCGCCGCCTCAACCGCGCCTGCCCGATGTTCGGGCCGCGGCCCGAGGACGACCGTGACACCGTGATCGCCGTGGCCAACCCCCTGCCGCGGCCGCGCACCGAGGTGGTCGAGCGCGTGGTCGTGCTGCAGCCGTTCGGCTACGACCTGGCGAAGCTGCGGCTGCTCGACGAGCAGGGCCGTCCCGTGCCGTGCGAGATCGTCAAGCGGCGCTTCCTGGAGCGGTTCTGGGGCATCGACTACCGCGCCGAGCTGTCGGTGGAGAACCAGCTGGCCATGCTGGAGCCGTACCTCAAGCGCTTCGGCGACCGCATCATCGGCAACGAGGGCGACAAGGACACGAAGGACTGCTTCCTGCACCTGCGCTTCCTGGCCCGGGATCTGCCCGCCTGCGGCCACGCCCTTTACCTGCTCACCGACGCACCGGGTCCGGTGCCCGCGCGCAACGCGTTCACGCCGGTGGTGGCGCGCCGCACCGGGGAGGATGCGGTGCTGGACAACGGCCTGGTGCGCGCCGTGCTGCACCCGGACGGCACCGTCGACCTGACCGACCTGGCGAACGGGCGCGTGTTCACCGGCCTGAACCTGCTGGAGGACGGCGAGGACGCCGGCGACGAATACGACCACGGCCCCATCGCGGTGCCGGAGACCGTGTTCTCGGGCGGCGCGCCGGGCGAGCTGCGCCTGCGCGATTGCACGCCCCTGCTGGGCCAGGCCGAGACGGTCTTCCGCTTCGACCTGCCCCGCTCGCTGGTGCGCGGCCGCCGCGCGCGCGATCCGCGCACCACGCCCTGCGACGTGGAGGTCCGCGTGCGCCTGGCGGCAGGCTCGCGCCGGCTGGATATCGAGACGGCCATCAACAACCGGGCCTTCGACCACCGGCTGCGCGCCTGGTTCCCCACGGGACTGACCAGTCATGAAGTGACCAGCCACGGCGCCTTCATGCTCAACCGCCGGCCGTGCAAGCGGCCCACCAACCCGGACTGGCCGCAGCCGGCGCCGCCCACCTGGCCGCAGCAGGACTGGAGCCTGCTGGGCGACAGCACCGCGTCGCTGGCGGTGTTCAACCGCGGCCTGCCCGAGTTCGAGGTGCTGGACGACGGCCAGGGCCGCGCCGTGTTCGCGCTGACCCTGATGCGCTGCGTGGACTGGCTTTCGCGCGACGACTTCGCCGCCCGCAGGAACACCAATGCCGGCCCCACGCTGTTCACGCCGGACGCGCAGCTGATCGGGCGGCGCGCGTTCCACTACGCGGTGATGCCGGGCGGCGCCGACCTGTTCGCGGACGACGTGCCGTACGTGAGCGAGCGCTACCGCACGCCGCCGCCGACGCACCAGGGCATCGGCCAAGGCGCACAGCCGGGCGGCGCCGCGCTGCTGCGCTGCGACGAGCCCAGGATACAGGTGACGGCGACCATGCGGGCGCGGGACTCGGCCGCACTGCTGGTGCGTGTATGCAACCTGGACACGGCGCCGGTCACCGCGCGGCTGGAACTGGGATTCACGGCGGTAGACTGCCGCAAGTCGGGCCTTCTGGAGGACGAACTGGCGGTGCCGCGCGAGGCGGCCACGCTCACGGACAAGGGCCGTGCGGCGCTGGTGCCGCTGGGCGGCGGGGAGATCGCCACGGTGCTGATCGAGCCGCAGGACGGCTCGGCAGCCGCAAGAGGGAGATAACCATGACGACGCGGCGCGAGTTCCTGAAGGGCACGGGCGCGGGCCTGGCGGCCCTGGGCGCGGCGGGCGCGCTGGGCGCGGGCCGGGTCCTGGCGCAGGCGGCCAACGACCCGGTGCGGCCGGGCACCGGCGCCGGCTCCCACCTGCCCCTGATCGACCGGGTGGTGCCCCCGCGCGACGGGTTCGGCCGTCGGCCGCTGGTGGTCAGCACCTGGCGGCACGGCCTGGCGGCGAACGACGCCGCCTGGAAGGTGCTGGCCGGCGGCGGCCGCGCGCTGGACGCCGTCGAGACGGGCGTGCGCGTGTCGGAGGCCGACCCCGAGGTGATGAGCGTCGGCTACGGCGGGCGCCCCGACCGCGAGGGCCACGTCACGCTGGACGCCTGCGTCATGGACGAGCGCGGCGAGGCCGGCGCCGTCGCCTTCCTGCAGGGCATCCTGCACCCGGTCAGCGTGGCGCGGAAGGTGATGGAGCTGACGCCGCACGTCATGCTGGTGGGCGAGGGCGCGCGGCGCTTCGCGGTAGCTCAGGGCTTCCCCGAGCAGGACCTCCTGACGGACAAGGCGCGCGCGGAGTGGCAGGAATGGCTGAAGAAGGCCGAGTACTCGCCGTGGACGCCGCCGACCGACCCGAAGAGCACCAGCAGTGCGCGACCGCCGCGGCAGGAAGACAACCACGATACCATCAGCATGCTGGCCATCGACGAGGCGGGCAACCTCTCGGGCGCCTGCACCACCAGCGGCCTGGCCTACAAGATGCACGGGCGCGTGGGCGACTCGCCGATCATCGGCGCCTCGCTGTTCGTGGACAACGAGGTGGGCGCCGCCTGTGCGACAGGCGTGGGCGAGGAAGTGATGAAGACGCTCGGCAGCTTCCTGATCGTCGAGTTGATGCGCCGCGGCGCTTCGCCGCAGGAGGCGTGCGAGGAGGGCATCGCGCGCATCCTGCACCGGCACCGGAACGACGACCTGGCGAAGGTGCAGGTGGGTTACCTGGCGATCGACCGCGCCGGGAACGTGGGCGCCTATGACGTGCAGCCGTGGTTCCAGTACGCGATCACCGACGCGCAGGAGGGGACGCGGCTGGTGGATGCGGGGAGCTTCCTGAAGAAGGGCTGATTGTGGCGCGGCCGTCGCACGCGCCTGCGGGGTGCATCGTTGCGATGCTGCCGCCAGAACACCCGATCACGTCGGAGGACCCGTTGCTGCTGCTCGTCAATACCACCAAACTCATGGACCTCACCGCGCCGACCCCGCCCCGCCTGGCCACGACCGACCCGTCGTTTGCCGACACCGCGCAGGGACTGGTGAAGGCCCTGCGCCGCCACGACGCGCGCGCCCTGGCCCGCCTGATGGACCTGAATCCCGAGCTGGCGGACGAGACCCGGTTGCGCCTGCAGCGCTGGGGCGGGCCGGACTCCCCGGTTGTCCCTGCGCTCTACGCCTTCTGCGGCCTGGTCTTCAGGCATCTGGACGCCGCGACCCTCGACGCCGCCGCCCGGCGCCGCGCCCAGCGCCGGCTGCGCATCCTCTCGGGCCTCTACGGCCTGCTGCGTCCCTTCGACCGCGTCGAGGCCTACCGCCTGGAGATGGGATGCCGCTTCTCACCGGCGGGCGCTGCGAACCTCTCAGCATTCTGGCGGGAACGGCTCACCGACGCGCTCAACGCGGAATTGCGGGACGGCGAACCCGTACTGAGCGTCGCCTCCCAGGAGTACCTGCGAGCCGTCGACGCGAAGCGGCTGCGCGGGCCGATCGTGCGGCCCGTCTTCAAGGAGCGGCGGGCCGGTGGCAGGCTGGTCACGCCGGTGGTGCACGCCAAGATGGCCCGCGGCGCCCTGCTGCGGCACGCCCTGGACACCGGGGCCCGCGGCCCCGCGGACCTGCTCGGGTTCTCGGCGATGGGCTGGGAGGCGGCCGAGGCTCCGCCGCAGGCGGGGGAGTGGCTGTTCGTTCGCGCGGCGCAGCGCTGAAGCCCGCCCGGCCGGCACTTGACGATGCCGGCGCAACTCTCACGGCCACGGGCGACGTGCGCCGGCGCACGTGGCGGCCTCCACGATCTGCGTGCCGCTGCCCCCGCGATCTCACCTATCCCCGGGTCGTGGTCATCCCGCGCCCCATTCCCCGGTTTCGCCGTCACATTGCCGGATTCGCAGGGTCGCATCTTTTGGCGCTTGCTCCGCACCATGGATTCATGATAATTTCAATCCAGTTATACCCTGCTGAATAGGAGAACGCCATGCCGACGAACCGCCGCCGCACCCCTGGCATAGCGATCATCGTGGTCCTGACCACCCTGTTCGGCACATTCGCCGTCCCCGGCATCGCAGCTACGGACTGCGTGGACTACGGCCAGTTCGCGCACCTGGCGGGCAGCCTGGACCTCCCTATCTACCTCACGGGCATCACGGCCGATGCCCACCACGCCTACGTGGTCAGTTACACCGGCGACGTCGCCGCGCTGGACCTCTCCGACCCCACCCACCCGCTGCTCCTGACCGGAGTGAACGTGGGGACACCCCTCAGCAAACCGGTGCTGCGCGGCAGCGTCCTGTTTGCCGGCAGCTACCAGACCCTGCCCGGCGTGCACGCCGTTGACGTCTCGTCGCCGACATCGCCGCAGATCGCCGGCTCCCTGGTCATCCCGCAGGGCGTGAGTTTCGTGGCCCTTCACGGCGACCTGCTGCTGGCGAAGCTCATGACGGGGATGGTCGACGTCATTGAGGCCTCGGATCCCGCCGCCATGTCCGTATTGACGAGCCTCGCTCTTGACGCCAAGTCGTTGCTGTCCGACGGCGGCAACCTCGTGTATGTGCGCACCACGACCCAGTTCCAGGTCTGGGACTTCAGTGATCCTGCCGCGCCCGTGCTGCGCGGCAGCCTTGCCCGCAACGCCACGGTCGAGACCACCATGTGCCTGGCTGACCCGACGCACATCGTCGCGCCGGGTCCCGGCACCTATGCGGTGGACATCATCGACGTGAGCGACCCTGACGCCCCGTTCATCTCGGGCGGTTTCGCTCCCCGCTACAGGCCGGTCCACCTGATGATGGATGGCGATCTCGCGTACCTCACCCTCGACTCGGGCGCGATCGACCTTTATGACGTGTCCACCCTGGCCGCGCCCGTCTTCCTGGGTTCGCTGCCGGGCTTGACGAATAACCGCCCCGCGCTCCTTGGCCACCACCTGGTGCGTGCCGAGGGCAGCATCCTGCGCGTGTTCGACACCGATGGCGCCCAACTGACCTACCCCACGGCAGGCGAGTATTACTGGGGCAACGGATTCTCGTACGATGCCGAGCGCCTCGGCGACTACGTCTACCTTTCCAGCGACCTTGGCCTGCAGGTCTTCGACGTGTCCGACCCCACGGTGCCCCTGGACCTGACCCGTGTCACCATCAAGGCCTGGTTGGCCCTGTCCGCCGACCGGCTCTACTCCGGGCACGGCAACGGGCTCACGGTGTACGGCCTGTCCAATCCCGCCGCGCCCAACGTCCGCGCCAACGTCCCGATGGCCTGGTGGCCGCCCGTGTCCGAGATTGAAGTGGTCGGCGACCTGCTCGTCGCCGCGATCGTTGACAGCGTGTTGACGTTCGACCTGAGCGATCCCGACCATCCGCAGCGGATCGGCGGCCGGGCCATGTCGGTGCGCACCCTGGAAATCGCCGATGGCCTGTGTTACGTCATGTCGGACACCTCGCTGCACATCCTGGATCTCGGCGACCCCGCGAACCTGCCCCTGCTGGGACGCGTCGCGGTATCCGGCAACGATCTGGCCGTGGGCGGCGGCTACGCCTACCTCAGCACCCCCTACGTGTCCGACGGCATCCTTCGGGTGATCGACGTGCACGATCCTGCCCATCCCACGATCGTCCTCACTCGGCCGAATCAGTTCACGAACGGCGTGTCGCTTCACGGCGACCTGCTGTTGTGCACCCAGGGCGGTTGGGGCGTGCAGCTGCTGGATGTGAGCAATCCCCTCGAGCCCACCTTCGCCGGCCACCTCTACCACGGGTACGACTTCGGTTGGGCCTACCGCGCCCGCGTGGTGGGCGACCTGGTGTGGGTCGGCAGTGACGACGGGGTCGCGTTCGTGTCCGCGCCCTGCCTCACGTCGACGTCGGCTGTGCCGGAGCAGGGCCCCCCCGCCCGTCGCGCCCTCGCGGTGACCGGCTATCCCAACCCCTTCAACCCCCAGGTGGAACTCCGCTTTGCCGTGCCGCAGCGGGCGCTCGCGGAAGTGGCCGTGTTCGACGCGGCCGGCCGCCTGGTCAGGACACTGCTGTCGAGCCGGCAACTCGACGCCGGCCCCCACGTCCTGACCTGGCACGGCGACGGCGACGATGGCCGGTCGCTGCCCTCAGGCACCTATCTGGCGCGGGTGCGGGTGGGCGATCGGATCGGCACGCAGAAATTGTCCCTGGTGAAGTAGGGCGTCCCATCGGCCGGCCTGCCGAAGCCGCAGCCCATCGATTCGGCTGTCCGGGGATCACACCCAGCGGTCCGACACCTGCCCTGCCGGCTGGTCCAACTCCGGCCGGTCCACAGTCGCGATCGTCTGGTCGAACCCGAAGGCGGGGATCCGCGTCGGCTCACCGCACTTCGGGCATCCGCGGGGGAGGCCTTCGCGGATGTGCACGGGCCGCAACGCCAGGAAGCGCGCCGCGGAGCGCCCGATCATTCGCCGCGAGCCCAGCGGACCAGAATGTCCCTCTGCGCTGCGGACAGTCGAGCTTCGGGATGCCCCCAGCGGTAACTGGCCAGGGGCATCCCGTCCTTTTCGACCTCATGTGCGACCTCGCGCAGCAGTTCATCCTGCGCCGTGAAGTCGACCACCGGCCAGTTCGAGAAATTGAGTTCCTCGCGACCTTCCTCCACATGCCGGGCGATGGACCATGACAACGGCGCCACCCGGCTGTACCACGGCCAGCGCGTCTCATGGGAATGGCAATCGTAGCAGGCCGCGCGGAGCACGGCAGCCACCTCCGCCGGAGCTCCGACGTCGTTGCGCACCGGCGGGTTGGTCCGGTCCACGGGCACCAGTTGCGCGCCCACCAGCGCGACGGCGAGCCCGACACCGGCCACGGTGACGATGCGACGACCCCGCTTCCCCATCGCCCGACCTCCTACTTCGTCAGCTTCTGCTTCAGCCTCTGCGCATGGCGGTGATTCGGGTCCAGCTTGAGCGCCTCTTCAACCGCTGTCAATGCGCCAGCCTTGTCCTGCTTCAGGTCGAGGATCTGCGCCACGACGACGTGGCCGTCCGCGAACTTCGGGTTCATCTCCAGGTTCAGGCGGGCCATGGTCAGCGCCGCGTCGAGTGTGGCCGGTTCGGCGGCCAGGGTCTCGGTCACCGACTGCAGGCTCCCCGAGCTGAAATCGAACGATCCGCTCCCGTAGTAGCGCTCACGCAGTTCGCGGTACTTCTGCACGCCGCCCTCGGCGCCCTTTTCACGGATCGCCCGTAGCACCACGCGCTCGAGGGTGGTCGGGCTGGGCAGTCCGCGGTGGCAGGTGAAGCAATTGACTGCAGCGTCGTCCTCGCCGGCCGCCTTCGGCAGCGGGCCACCGTTGAGGTCGCGCATCATCGTGTACATGCGCCGTGCGACATCCTTGTGGCCCACCTTGTCACTGGCGAAGTCGATGCTCTGGAAGTCGCCGGGCACCTTCTGCTCGTGGCAGAAGTCGCAGCGCACGCCGAGGGCCTGGGTCCATTGCTTCATGGTGTCGACCAGCTCGCGCTTGCTGATGTCCTTCGGGAACACCGTCAGGTTCTTCGGATCGTCGTCGGCGGCGATGGCGACATCACCGCCCCGAAGTGTGACCGACAGGACGATGGCCGACAGGACGATGGCCGGAGGGGCGACGGCCGCGATCAGTTGGCCCCGGATGCGGTTGAACATGGCTTCTCCATTCGGTACGGGTGGGCAATCTGGGATGGGCGGGCAGGGCCGGACCCGCGATGCCGGCATCGCCAGCGACCGGCCGGGAGATCGCCTTGAAGGCGCCGTACGCCCGTCCCGCGATCCGCGTGCGGATGTTGCCACGCGACACCAGCCACCATGGCACCAGTTTCGGCGGGGTCATCCTCTCGCACTTCGACCAGGCCGGCGCCGTGGTCGTGCTGCGCTTCGGATGCATGCGGAGCGTGGCCGACGCCATGGACCGCGCGGAAAGGTAGTTGTCAGGACATGCGGCCCGCCACTCCCCTCGCAAGGTCCCACGGCGCGGCCGCGCGCACGTGGTGGTCGCCGTCGCCGGACGGGCGCCGGGCGCATCCGGCGGCCGGCGGCCTATTGCCGCAGGATCTCCAGCCCCCGCTCCAGCGTCGGGTCCCGCTCCGGCGTGAACGTCACCGGCACGTCCGGCGCCACGCCGTCGACCAGCACGTTGACGCCGTCCGGCGTCGTCACCACGCCGGTGGGCAACCGCAGCAGGCTGCCGCCGTTCAGCACGACCTCGGTGGCCGGACGCTGCAGGGCACGGGCCGGTTCGCCCACGATGGTCACGCCGGGACGCCCCTTCAGCGCCAGCACGGTCAGCGCGTCCGACCACGGATCGGTCAGGACCACCAGCGGACCGCGATCGTGCCAGCCCTCGCCGGGTTGCGCGCGAAACACGACGCGATCGTCGGCGGCGGCCGCGCCCGTGACGAACGGCTTCATCTGCGGCGACGCCGGGAAGCCCTCATCGCCGCGGTAGGCGACGACAGCGACCGGTTCAGCGGTCAGCCGCGAGGCCAGCCGCAGCGCGTCGACCCACTCCGGCGCCTCGTTGCCGGGTTGCTGGTCGGCGTCGGCGCTCACCGGTCCCCGGCGCAGGTCGATGACGACCGCCGTGCGGGGACCGAGATTGCGAAGCCAGGCCGGATCCGTCTCGCCGCCGAGGCCCGACAGCAGCCGGCGCGATACCGCACCGCGGCAGTAGAGCGTATTCCCGGGCAGCCAGCCGATGAGGACACCGTCATGGCGGCGATTGACCAGCAGGGAGTCGATCGCGCGGGCGCTGCGGTCCTGAGCTTCGCGCCGCGCTGCGAGCACTTCTGCGGGCAGCTGCGGCCGGTCGTCGAGCATCTGCAGACGCAACAGCTCCGCGACCCGGTCGGTGTGTCTCCGGGCCGCGTCCCTGGCGGCCGGGACCTCGGGAATCGCCTGTCGTTCGGGAGTCGTGCCGTCCGCGCGGCGGTACCGGGTCGTCAGGAACTCGACAACGCGCTGGAAGTCGTCGGCCGGCTTCTCGTCAACGGTCTCGACGCGGAAGTCCTCGACCTCGAGCCGCTCGTGGCCGTAGCCGCAGTCCAGTTGGAACCGGACCAGGGACGAATCCCGCACCGCCACCGTCAGCGTCGCCTGCGCGAAGCCATCTTCATCGAGCGTGACGGCACCGGGACGCAGATGCCGGTAGGCGGCATCCTCGCTCTCCGTCCAGCTGCCGACGACGAAACTGGCGACCGGAGTCACCTGCGGATCGGCGCGCAACGGGACGTCCTGTGACGTGAGGCGCCAGCGAAAGCTGACTTTGTGGATGCCGGCGCCGTCGGCGTGGTAGTTGAACCCGATCAGCCGGTAGTCGATGAGCATCGCCGTCAGCGAGCCATCGCCTTCGTGGGCGCCGGAATCAGCGCCATTGTCGACGGGATGCTCGCGCGGGCAGGCGACCCAGCCCTCGGCGCCGGCCTCGAACGATGGCCAGGGATCCGCGCCGGACGTGTCGCCTACCGCGGGCATTGCCGGCAACCCGATCGGCGGCGCGATGCGCACGGCGGCCCGCGAGCGGGGCGGTACGAAGGACACTGGGGTGTCGTGGAAGCGCGCATCCCGCCACCAGCCCGGCAGCAACGGCGCGATCTCCTGCCCGGTCACGAGCGGCCGATCGGTCCAGGTCAAGGGCAGGTTCGACGGCGGCCCCGACTCGGACTGGGCGACCCACAGGCGCTCGTCGCCGCCGAGCAGGCCGACGACGTGCGGCAGGAAGCCCGCAACGCGCCGCCACCGGTCCTCGCGCCAGACGAGCACCGTTGCGGCCCGGTCGGCGTCGCCGTCACCGGTAAGGAGGTGGCGAACCACGACCACCGGTTCGCCGCGGTGGATCGTCATCGCCTGCACGTCTGCGCTCCGGAGGTCCTGCTCGCGCCCGGGAAGTGGGGCGCCGACGGCATGCCACCGGCCGCCCTCCCAATGCAGCAGCGGCGGCGGCATCAGGCTGTCCGGTTGGGCGCGCTGCACCGCCGCCCACAGTCCGCGACCGGTCTCCTGCAGGAAGGGGACGACGCCCGAGGGGTGCGACCAGACCTGCCGCCAGCGCGCGTCCCTTCGGAGCCAGATGCGCGGCGCCACGGTACCCGCACTGTCGACGACGCCGGCCACGAAGAAGCCGTCAGGCGCGGCGGCCGCCGCGGTGACCGCCTCGCATCCATCCGGGAGGGCCGATTCGTGCCAGGCCTCATCGCGAAGCGTGAACAGGGACCAGGCCGGCTCCGGCTTCAGGGATGGTGACGCCGCGGGGTCGGGAACGGCTTCGCGCGCCGCGATCACGGCGACGACCTCGTCCGACACGGCGAGCATGGCGCTGCCCAGGAAGGAGGCCCCGAGCGCCGGCCCCATCTGCTGCATCACGCCGTCCCGGAGGCGCAGCAACACGCACGTCGAATCCTGGTACCGGCCGCCCTGCCCGCCGAGCACGTACAGGTCGCGGCCGGTCGATCGCAGGCGCAGCGGCTGCATGGGCACCTCCGACGTCGCCAGGGGCAGCCAGCGCCCGTCGCGCCAGGTCTCAACCTTGGTGGACGCCTGCGGGCCGAGACGGCCGGCGGCCACCAGTTCCCCGCGGTGCAGCGTCAACTTCGTCCGGCGGGAAACGAGACCCGGGGTGGGCGCGTGCAGCCACTGCCAGCGCTCGCCGGTCCAGGTCACCAGGCTGAAGGGATCGGCCAGTTCCCAGTCCCCAGGATGCACGCGGGCATTCCCGGCAATGGCGACCGGTCGCGAACGGAAGATCTCGCCGTCGGCGGCGGCCGCGAGGCCCGCTCCCACCGGTTCCCACGCCCGGCCGTCCCAGGTTGCCAGAGCGCCCAGGCCGCCGGGCAGCGCGCCTGCCACCAGGAGCCGCCCCCCACGGTTCTTGAGCGAACGGACACGGAACCGCGAGGCCACGTCGGTGAACGGCCCGCCGGGGCCGCGCCAGGCCCGGCCGTCCCACATTGCGAACGTCGGCAGCGGCGAGCCGCCCGCCACCTTGAAGTCACCCGCCGCGAAGAGCGTGCCGCCGTGGCCGGCCAGCGCCTCCACGCGGCCATTGGTTCCCCCGCCGACTGCGTGCCAGCGCCGACCGTCGAACCGGGCCACGTTGGTCGCGGCAACACCGTCGACCTCGGCGAAGAGGCCGCCGATCACCAGGTCGCCGTCCAGGACCGCGAGCGCGCAGACGGTGTTGTCGCCGCCGCCCAGTCCGTCGACGGGCAGCTCGTGCCAAGCGCGGCCGTCCCACGCGATCAGGTTGCGCGCGTCCGGGTGGCCGCGGACGTTGAAGCGCCCGCCGATCACCAGCCGGTCGCGCCAGACGACCAGGGCCAGAACCGCACCTTCAATCTCGTGCCCGAAGGACTCCCAGGCTCCGTCTTGCCAGGCGGCCAGCGCGCCGCGTCGGTCGTCACGCGACCGGTCGACACCGCCGGCGACCAGGCGCGACTCGAACTCGGCAAACGCCCGCACCTGCAGCACCAGCTCGCCCATCGGCTTCCACGCGGCGCCGTCCCAGCGGCCGATGTTGTGGATGCCGCCCTGCTCCTGTCGCGACTCGAGGGGAGTGATGACCAGTTCGTTGTCGTGGACGGCGAGAAGGTGCGCGCCTTCGGCGAGCACCGGCGCCGGTTCGAAGAGGAGCGGCCAGGCGTGCGCGGCAGGTCCGGTCGCCACCGTGTCGCCGATCTCTGCCGCCATGGCCTGGGCCGTGGAACCGGCCAGGATCCAGACCAGCGCGATACCAACACCTGGGGGGACACGAGAATACATCGAGGCTCCGGTTGGGAGGCCGGCTGATCCGCGGCGCGAACCCCAGTGGCCGATCCGATGCGGCTGGGCCCCTTGCCCTGGCGAACCGCCGGATCCTACCACGACCGGAGCCGTCCGTCGACGCAACGCTGGCTGCTAGAACACCACCCTCACCGACGCCACCGCGTAATGCAGCCACGCAAACGTGTACACCGCGTCCACATCGGCCCCGCCCTCGACCAGCCGGTAGCCGACGGCCACCTGCGCACGGTCGCCCAGGTCGCGCGCCAGCTTGAGCGAGGCGTCCTCGGCGCGGCCGGGCCCGCCGGCGATGGCGTCGACGTCCAGCAGCAGCGACCAGCCTTCGGCCGGGCGCCACTGCCCCGCCACGTGCAGCAGCGGCACGAAGCCCAGGTCATCCTTGGCCGCCGTGACGCCCGCCTGCGCCAGCGCGATGCGCGCGTCGCGGATCTTCGCCGTGCCGCCCCACCACCAGGTCCAGCGATCGCCTTCGTGGAAGCGGTGGCGATACGTCACGCGGTACGAGTTGAACTTGTAGGTCGCCTGCGCGGCGCCGGCCGCGAAGGCGCCGCCGGCGAACGAGACGTCACCCGCGAGCTGCGCCGGCTCGTCGATCGTCAGCGGCGCGTAGAGCGCGCGCAGCTCGTCGTTCTCGTCCAGGCGCCAGGCCAGGTAGATGCGCGCCGCGGTCCACGGGCCCTTGCCGACGGCGTCGACCAGCGAGAAGCGCGTGGCCGAGTCGTCGTTGGGAATGCGCACGTCGTTGAGGGTCTGCCAGGCGGGGCCGGCTTCCAGTTCGAGCGACCAGCGGGGCAGGGCAGGCTGCGCTGCCGCGCCCGGCTGGGCCATCAGTGGCGCCGCACCGGCCAGCAGCAGGAACGTGGACGCGATGACAGTGGTCGGCGTGCGCGGCATGGTGTCTCCCGGGTGGCGCAGGTCGGTCGTCGCCGCCGGAACGCGGCGCCACCATGATAGACCTGCCGGGTGCGGCGCGCACGCCGCCCTGCGCCATCGGTCAGCCGGCCAGCACCTTCGGGAACAGGAGATTGTTCTCGAGGTGGATGTGCTGGTGCAGGTCGGTCTCCAGCGCGGCCAGGCCGTGCCACAGCGCGGTCCACGTGTTGCAGGCCTCGGCCGGGACGGTGTAGTCGTCGGTCAGTTCGCGCAGGCGGCGCAGCATGGCGCCGGCGCCGTCGTGCTCGCGCATCATCACCGAGACCGGGCCGCCGGCCTGGCGTCCGTGCCCCTGGCGGATCATCGGGAAGAGGATCTGCTCCTCCTTCTGCAGGTGCGCCTCCAGCTCGGCGCGCAGCGCGGCGAAGACCTGGACCAGCTCGGTCAGGCCGGCGGGGTTTTTGTCGTGGTGCACGTCCAGCACCTTGCGCGCCATGCCGTCCAGGCGCGGCAGCTCCTCCCACAGGGGCACGTGGTAGGCCTGCAGGATGTGGTCGATCAGCTCGACCGGCGTGGCCTGGTCCCAGCGCGCCGGGTTGTCGGGGCTGGTCTCGATCTCGCGGCGGATCTCGGCGACGATCGTGTCCGCGGCCAGGCCGCGCTCGCGGCAGACCTCGTCCAGCGGACGGCCGCCGCCGCAGCAGAAGTCGATGGCGTGGCGCGCGAAGACGCGGGTAGCCAGGGGATGCCCGGCTGCGATATGGCCAACGGGGGTGGTCGTGGTGACGTTCATCGTCAAAGCCTCCCGGCTCGTGGTCTCAGCGTGGTGTCCGCCGCGCGTCAGCGCGCGACGGGTGCAAGCAGGCGCCTGAGCGCGTCCAGGACCTTCTCGATCTCCTGGTCGCGCGCGCGCCGCCGCCGGCCGTGCATCGCGGACAGCCCGGCCAGCGTGTGGATGGTCCCCAGCACGGGGACGACAAGGATCTCCGGTGCGATGTCGGCGCGGATGCTGGCTTCGCGCGCGCCGTCGCGGATGGCCGCCACCAGGAAGTCGCGCGAGCGCCGGCCCAGCGCGCGCAACTCGGCCACGGCGCCTTCCGGCAGCGAGAGCAGCGCCTGCTCCGAGCGCAGCATCCAGGCGATGCCCGGCTCGCCGGCCAGCAGGCGCACGCGGCGCTCGGCCAGGTCCAGCAGCCGGTCCAGCGGCGGGGCGTCCGGCGCGGGGAAGGTCGACTCCACGCGCGCGGTCGCGGTCGCCACGGCGGCGGCCAGCACGGCGTCGAGCGAAGGGAAGTGCCGGAACAGGGCGCCGGTGGTCAGGCCCACCTCGGCCGCCAGGGTCGCAGTGGTCAGGGCGGACAGGCCCTGCGCGCCGATGAGCCGCAGGGCCGCCTGGGCCACTTCCTCGCGGCGGGCGGCGGCGGGCTTGCGGGGGGTTTGTTTGCGCGGTTGTTCCATGACGGCATAATAAGTAAGTGCTTACTTGCTTGTCAAGGACTAGCCATGACCTGGTGCCGGTCTCTTGCTCGGTGCGCGCCGGGGCAACCCTGCCAGCGACCAGCCCCGGTTCACCGCCGCGTGCGCCGGCGCACGCGCACGCCACATCTGGTGGCCATTCTTCCCATTCCACCCCCACCCCTTGTAGTTCGCACACCCAGGTCGAAATTCGCCATATTTTCGTTTTTCCGATTGACAAAACAGTCATTTGTCTGCTTAAATCATCCCCGTCGCCCGGAACACGCACACGACAGGAAGGCCGCCCCCATGCCCCCGCGCCGCACCCCGCGCTCCTTGGCGAAAGCCCCACTCGTCCGCGATCCGGTTCGCCCCCGCGGCACCGCCCGCGCCCGGGTGCTCGCTTTCGTGCGCGAGCAGCTGGCCGCCGGCGCGCCGCCGACCGTGCGCGAGGTGCAGAGGGCGCTCGGCTTCAAGGCCGTCGAGTCGGCGCGCCAGCATCTCGAAGCGCTGGTCGCCGAGGGGAAGCTGGCCAAGGAGCCGGGACGCTCGCGCGGGTATCGCCTGCCGATGGGTGGGACGCCGCTGCCGCAAGTTCGTCTGGTGCCGCAACTGGGCCGCGTGCAGGCCGGCGGCCTGCGCGAGGCCATCGAGGATCCTGACGGCTGGCTCGCGGTCGAAGGACTGCAATGCGACGAGGAACTGTTCGCCCTGACCGTGCGGGGCGAGAGCATGACCGGCGCCGGGATCCTGCCCGGCGATGTGGTGGTCGTGCGGCGTCAGGACACTGCGCGCGACGGCGAGATCGTCGTGGCGCTGGTGCGTGACGAAGCCACGGTCAAGCGCCTGCGCCTGCGGGACGGGCAGGTGGTTCTCCAGCCGGAGAACCCCGCGTTCGCGCCGCTGGTGTTCGCGCCTGCAGTGTCGGGGCCGGATACGGAGATCCGGATCCTGGGCAGGGTCGTGGAAGTGCGCCGACGGCTGGCCTGACGGCCTGCCGGAAGCCCACGCCTGCAGCGGGTCCCCGGATCATCCTTCACCGTCCCGGGAGGTCGGTCATGGCGTTCGAGATCGTCCGGAACATGGCCGTCGACCAGGACATCGTCTTCGATCACGGCGAAGGCGATCACGCCCTCGGCCAGCATGTGTCCGGTAACCTGGCCCTCGATGTCCTGCCTCAGCAGCTCCTGCGCCACCCCGCCCTGCGCCGCCTGGGCGAGACGCTCGAGCCGGTGCCCGCCGGCCAACCGGCGTGGTCGCGCGCCGAGTTGGCGGGACGGTTGTGCGAGCTGGGCGCCGGCCAGGACGGCGCGCTGCTGTCGGCGGGCCTGGGCCTGGTGCTCGATGCGCAGCGCGAGGGCGAGACCGCGGCCTGGGTCACCTCCACGCGCGCGACCTTCTTCCCGCCCGACGCGGCAGCTTGCGGCGTGGACCTGGCGGCGCTGGTCGTCGTGCAGACGAAGGACGTGGGTGCGGCCGGCCGCGCCGCTGATGTGCTCCTGCGCTCGGGGGCGTTCGGGCTGGTGGTGCTCGATCTGGGGACGGGCGCCGCCATGCCCACGCCCCTGCAGGGGCGCCTGGTGCAGCTGGCCCTCAAGCACGACGCCGCCGTGGTCTGTCTGACGCAGAAGCGGCCGGACGAGGCGTCGCTCGGCTCGCTCGTCTCGCTGCGCGGGCAGTCGGCGCGCCGACGTTCGCGTGACGGGCGCCGCTTCGTCTGCGGCATCGACACCCTCAAGGACAAGCGCCGCGGCCCGGGCTGGGCGTGGCAGGAGGTGCGGCTCGGGCCGGACGGGCTGTGCTGACGCCGGCGTCGGCGATCGCGGGCACCGGCCGCATCGCCTGCGTGGCGCTGCCGGCCTTCCCGCTGCAACTGGTGCTGCGACGCCAGCCGCAGTGGCGCGGCGAGCCGGCCGCCGTGCTCGAGCAGGACAATCCGCTGGCTCCCCTGCTGTGGGTCAACGAGGCGGCGCTGCGCGCGGGCATCCTGCCGGGCATGCGCTACGCGGCCGCGCTGTCGGTCGACCACCGCCTGCGCGCGACCACCGTGCCCGGCGACGAGCGCGATGCCGCCGTCGCCGCGCTGCACCGCCACCTGCTGCGCTACAGCCCGCGCGTCGAGCCGGCCGCCGGGGACCCGGGCGTGTTCTGGCTCGATGCCGGCGGGCTGGAACGGGTGAGCGGCGCGCCCGGGCAATGGGCCGGGCGGCTGTGGCGCTCGCTGCGGCGGGCAAAACTCGTGGCCGGCGTCACGGTCGGGTACACGCGCTTCGGCGCCTGCTGCCTCAGCCGCGCGCATCGCGAGGTGCTGGTGCTGGACGCGCCCGAGGCCGAGCTGGCCGCCTGCCGCCGCGTGCCGCTGGCGCGCCTGGACCTGGCGCCGGCCGTGCGCGACGACCTGGCGCGCCTGGGCCTGACCACCATCGATGACCTGCTGCGCCTGCCCGCGTCGGGACTCGGCGCGCGCTTCGGCGCCGCCACGCTGGCGCTGGTGCAGGCGGCGCGCGGGCTCGCGTTCGCGCCCCTGCAGCCGACGCTGCCGCCCGAGCCGGTGCGCGCGGTCGAGGTGTTCGACGAGGCCGAGACCGACGCCTGGCGCCTGCTCTTCGTGCTGAAGCGGCTGCTGCACCCGCTGCTGGGACAACTGGCCGACGAGCTGCGCGCGGCCGCCTCGCTGCGCCTGGAGCTGCGCCTGGGCGACCGCGCGCGCACGCGCCTGGTGCACGAGCTGCGCCCGGCTGCCCCCACCCTCGACGTGGTGCTGCTGACCGAGCTGACGCGCCTGCGGCTGGAATCGCTGGACCTGGCCGCGGGCGTCGAGGAGGCCGCCGTCGAGTTGGAGCCCGCGCCCGCCCCGCCGGCCGCGCTGGAGCTGTTCCGCCGCCGCCCGCGCCGCGACCCCGAGACGGCCGCGCGCGCGATCGCGCGCCTGCGCGCCGAGCTGGGCGACCGCGCCGTGATGCGCGCCGCGCTGCGCCCGGGACACCTGCCCGAGCAGGCCTACGAGTGGCGCGAGGCGGACACGGCGGCCGGCGTCGGCGCGGCCGGCAGCCCGACGATCGCATCGTCCCTGCCGCCCCCGCGTCCCCCCCGCGCGCAGCTGGTGCGCCGCGTGCTGCCCCGCCCGCGCCCGCTCGTCGGCGGCGGGCCCGAGCTGATCCGCACCGACCCTCGGCAGCTGCTGCGCGCGGCCGGCACGCCCGGCGTGCCGCAGCAGGGCGCCGGCGCACTGCGCGCCTGCGGGCCGTTCCTGGTCACCGGCGGCTGGTGGTCCGGCGAGGTGCGCCGCGCCTACCACTACCTCGAGGCCGACGGCGGCCGCGTGCTGTGGCTCTTCCACGCCCCGGGCGAACAGCGCTGGTACCTGCACGGATTCGTCGAGTGAAATCATGAGCAACGCCCCCGCCCTCTACGCGCCGCTGTGGTGCAAGTCGTACTACTCGTTCCTCGAGGGCGCCTCGGCTCCCGACGACCTGGTCGCCCGCGCCGCGCAGCTGGGCCTGCCCGCGCTGGCGCTGACCGACCGCGACGGCGTCTACGGTGCGCCGGCGGCGCACGTGGCCGCGCGCGCGGCGGGCGTGGCGCTGGTGGTGGGGTGCCAGGTCACCGTCGGTGGGGGCGGCGGCGGTATGGGCCGGGGGCTGTCGTCAGTGTCCGCGCGCGGGATGGTTGACCGGTCAACCAGTGCGGAATCGGCGAACGACCTCACGGCCATGCCCCACCCCAGCCGAATGGTTGACCGGTCAACCAGCGCCGATCCGGGCACTGCGCACACCGGCCCTCGTCGTGATAACCGGCCCGCCACCCCAACACCCCTCCTCCTGCTGGCCACCACCCGCCCCGGCTACGCCAACCTCTGCCGCCTGCTGACCCGGGGTCGCCTGCGCGCCCCCAAGGGCCGCTGCGAACTGAACCTTGAAGATGTGCTCGAACACGCCGACGGCCTGCTCGCCCTGTGGGGCGCCGGCGGCCCGGCCAGCCTGCGCGACCTGGCCGCGCTGCGCGAGGCGTTCGGCGACCGCCTCTACGCGCTGGCCGTGCGCCACCTGCAGGCGAGCGACCGGCATCGCGAGGCCGCCGTCAGGAGCCGCGCCGCCCGCCTCAAGGTGCCCGTCGTCGCCGCCACCGAGGTCCTCTACCACGCCCGCGCCAAGCGCCCGCTGCAGGACGTGCTGACCTGCCTGCGCGAGGGCACCACCGTGCAGCAGGCCGGCCTGCGCCTGCGGCCCAACGACCGGCACGCACTGCTGCCCGCACCGGCGTTCGCGCGCCTGTTCGCCGACGACCCGGCGGCGGTCGCGCGCACGCTGGAGGTGGCCGCGCGTTGCGCGTTCAGCCTGGGCGACCTGCGGTACCGCTACCCGTCCGAGCGCCTGCCCTTCGGCCTGACCACCGCCGGCTGGCTGGAGCAACTGGCGCGGCAGGGCGCCCGCGAGCGCTTCGGCACGCCGGTGCCGCCCGACATGGCGGCGCGGCTGGACACCGAGCTGGCCCTGATCCACGAGCTGGACTACGACGGCTACTTCCTGACGATGCACGAGATCGTGCGGTTCTGCCGCGAGCAGGGCATCCTCTGCCAGGGGCGCGGCTCGGCGGCCAACTCGATCACCTGCTACTGCCTTAAGATCACGGCGGTCAATCCGCGCGAGGTGGACCTGCTGTTCGAGCGCTTCATCTCGCGCGAGCGGGCCGAGCCGCCGGACATCGACCTGGACATCGAGCACGACCGGCGCGAGGAGGTCATCCGCCACGTCTACGAGAAGTACGGGCGCGAGCGCGCAGCGATGGTCGCCAACGTGGTGCGCTTCCGGCCGCGCTCGGCCATCCGCGAGGTGGGCAAGGCCCTCGGCCTGCCGGCGGTGAACCTGGACCGGCTGGCCAAGCTGGCCAGCCACTACCGCACCGACGAGATGCCGGACGAGACGCTGCGGCAGGCCGGCCTGGACCCCGCCTCGCCGCTGGTCGCGCACTTCCGCCGGCTGGTCGACGGGATCCAGGAGGTGCCGCGCCACCTCTCGATCCACCCCGGCGGATTCCTGCTCGGCCACGAGCCGGTGCACGACCTGGTGCCCATCGAGAACGCCGCCATGGAAGGCCGCACGGTCATCCAGTGGGACAAGTACGCGGTCGAGTCGCTGGGCCTGTTCAAGGTCGACCTGCTGGGACTGGGCGCGCTGAACCACCTGCACCGCGCCTTCGATATGCTGCGCGCACACCGCGGCCTGGACCTCTCGCTGGCGCGCATCCCGCGCGACGACCGCGCCACCTTCGCCATGCTGCACCGCGGCGACTCGGTGGGCACCTTCCAGGTCGAGAGCCGCGCGCAGATGAACATGCTGCCGCGCCTGCGCCCGGACAACTACTACGACCTGGTCATCCAGGTGGCGATCATCCGGCCCGGCCCCATCACCGGCGGCATGCTGCACCCCTACATCGAGCGCCGCCACGGGCGCGAGAAGGTCGAGTACCCGCACCCCTCGCTGGAGCCCATCCTGCGCAAGACCCTGGGCGTGCCGCTGTTCCAGGAACAGGTGATGCGCCTGGCCATGGTCGCCGCCGACTACACCCCCGGTGAAGCGGACCAGTTGCGCCGCGACATGGCCACCTGGCGCACGCACGGCCCCATGGAGCAGCACCGCGACAAGCTGGTCACCCGCATGGTCGCCAAGGGCATCGCCCAGGACTTCGCCGAGCGCGTCTTCCAGCAGATCAAGGGCTTCGGCGAGTACGGCTTCCCCGAAAGCCATGCCGCCAGCTTCGCCCTGATCGCCTACGCCACCAGTTGGCTGAAGTGCCACCACCCCGATGTCTTCACCTGCGCGCTTCTGAATGCACAACCGATGGGCTTCTACACCTCGGGAACGATCGTCGAGGATGCCAAACGCCACGGCATCACGATTCTTCCCATCGACGTTTCCGAAAGCTCATGGGACTGCACACTGGAGCCGCTGTCGCGCGACGGAGGTGTGCGTGGGTCCGCTCCTGGCTCAGCGCTTCGCCCTTCGGGCTCGCTCGGGCCTGCGGCCCGATTCGCCTGGAGCGGACCCACGCACACCTCCGTCGCGGCACCGCCGCCGATGGGCATCCGGATGGGGCTGCGGTACGTGAAGGGAGTGGGCCGCGATGTGGCGGAGCGCATCGTTGTTGGGAGGGCTTGGCGGGACATCGCGGACTTGTCCCGAAGAGGAAGAGTGTCCATTGAGGTGCTGACTGCGCTGGCGGAGTGCGGGGCGCTGGCTTCGCTGGAGCCGGAGAGGCGGCGGGCGCTGTGGATCGTTCATGGGCTCAGTCGGCGGGATCGGCCGGAGCAGCTGGTGCTGCCTTTGCCGGAGGCGGCGGCGCCGGCGTTGCCGGAGCTGGGGTGGTTCGACACGGTGAACTGGGACTGGAAGCGGGGAGGGCACAGCCCGCGGGCACATCTGTTGGCGCCGCTGCGGGGGCAGTTGCGCGGGCGGGGGTGGCCGACGGCGGAGGAGGTCAACCGGCTGCGACACGGGCAGTGGTGCGACTACGCGGGCATCGTCATCTGCCGGCAGCGGCCGCACACGGCCAAGGGGGTGACGTTCATGACGCTGGAGGATGAAACCGGTTTCGTGAACGCGCTGGCCTGGAACGACGTCTGGGAACGGTTCCGCGTGCTGGCGCGCACGCTCTCGCTGATGGGCGTCAGCGGGCGCGTCCAGACGGCCGACGGCGTCTCGCACATCATCATCGACTCGATCTGGGAACCGCGGCTGTCACGGCTGCCGGTGCCCAGCCCCAGCCACGATTTTCACTGACCCGGAGCAACGTCGGCGCGGGCTAGGTTCAGGCAACGCCGCACCTGGCGACACAGTTCGTCGCCGGCGATCGGCTTGCGCAGAAGCGGCAGCGCCGGGTCCCACCCGGGCTGGTTGCCGTCGTGGTCCAGCGGATAGCCGCTCAGGAACAGCACGGCCAGGTCGGGCTGCCGCTCGCGCATCGCAGCCCAGGCCTCGCGGCCGCTGCGGCGCGGCATGACGACGTCGAGAACGGCCAGGTCGACTACGCCCGGATGCGCCTCAAGCAGCGCCACAGCCTGGTCGCCGTCGGCCGCCTCCAGGACCCGGTAGCCGGCCCGCCGCAGGCCCCGGCACAGCAGCACGCGCACATCGGCATCGTCCTCGGCCAGCAGGATGGTCTCGGACCCGCCCGGGCGCCCCGCGGCGGGCTGCGCGGCGTCGGCGTCGGGCGCGTCGGCCAGGAGGGGCAGCAGCACCTCGAACAGCGAGCCTGCGCCCGCGCTGCTGGCCACCTCGACCAGGCCCCCGTGCTGCCGCACGATGCCGAACACCGTGGCCAGCCCCAGGCCCGAACCGTGCCCCACTTCCTTCGTCGTGAAGAACGGCTCGAAGACGCGATCGATGACCTCCGGCGCGATGCCGCAACCGGTGTCGCGCACGCCGATGACGAGGTACTCGCCGGCCGGGAGTTCCGGGTGGGCCCCGGCGTCCAGCCGCCGCTCGGACGTCGACACCGTCAGGCGGCCGCCGCCGAGCATGGCATCGCGGGCGTTGACCGCCAGGTTCAGCAGGACCTGCGCCAGCTGGCCTTCGTCGACGCGCAGCCGGGACCGCGCCGCGCCGAGATCGAGCACCAGTTCGATGTCCTCACCGATCAGGCGCCGGATCATCTTGAACACGCTGGTGATCGAGTCGTGCGCGTCGAGCGCCTGCGGCGACAGGTGTTGCTGGCGGCTGAAGGCCAGCAGTTGCGCCGTCAGCGAGGCGCCGCGGCGGCAGGCGTCCCGGACCACGCCCACGTCCTCGCGATGGTGGGACGCGACGGCGGGATCGTCCATCATCTCGCCGGTGAAGCTGAGCACCGTCTGCAGGATGTTGTTGAAATCGTGGGCCACGCCGCCGGCCAGGAGCCCGATCGCCTGCAGCTTCTGCGTCTGCCGCAGCTTCTCCTCGACCTCGCGCTGCGCCTGTTCGGCCCGCTTCAACTCGGTGATGTCGCTGGAGACGATCTGCAGGCCGCACGGCGCGCCGTCGGCGCCCGGCACCGGCGCGAAGCTGGACAGGAACCACCGGGGGCCGGTCTCGAGCTCCACCTCGTCGACGTGTTCCCGCGACCGGCCGTCGACCAGGACCTCGCGCTGGCGCTGCAGGAACTCCGCGCCGAGCTCGTCTCCCAGCACCTCGACCAGCGTGCGGCCGCAGGCATCGTCCGCCGCCGTACCCAGCAGGTCGGCTGCGCGCTGGTTCATCTCCAGCAGTCGGCACTCGCGATCGTAGTAGCTGATGCAGATGGGTGCCTGCTCGTAGAGAACGCGATGGCGCGTCGCGGCATCCAGCAGGTCGTGTTCCGCGCGGTGGCGCCGCGTCACGTCGATCGAGACGACGAAGAAGCCGCGCACGTGGTCGTCGGCATCACGGTCCGGGATGTAGTACACCACGAGCCAGATGGCCGGTCGCCCCGGGAAGCGGAACTCCGACTCGTAGTTCTGGGCCTCGCCGGCCAGGACCCTCCGCAAGCGGGCCTCGGCCACGGCGTAGCCCTGTGGGCCCAGCACTTCGGCCACGTGGCGCCCGACGATGTCCCGGCTCGGGCGCCCGAACGTCGTCTCGTAGTTCGAGTTGACGAAGCGGTAGACCAGGTCGCTGCCCACGTAGGCGATATTGGCGGGAAAGGACTCCAGGACCGCCGCAGGATCGAGGTGATCGGTCCCCTCGGCGGTCGAACCGGCCGGTGTCCTGAACATATGGCCCCCTGGGCGCCCGGGGATGGCGGACCGCGACGCCACGGACACCATCGGCAGCGCGGCCTCAGACTTGATGAAAACGCCCCGCCGGAATCGCCCGGTCCTCCGCGCCCCGGCTGCTATCGCGCGGCCGGCTGTCTACGGCGCATGCCCCGCGCCGTGTCCCAGGAGTAGACGACCAGCGCGGTCCAGATCATGCTGAACCCCACCGCCTGCGTTTGGGTGAATGCCTCGCCGAACGCAAGCACGGCGAGCAGGAACTGCAGCGACGGCGCCAGGTACTGCAGGAAGCCCATCGTCGCCAGGCGCAGGCGGCGCACGCCCTCCGCGTACCAGATCAGCGGCAGCGCGGTGATGGGGCCCGCCGCGCAAAGGAGCATGGTGACCAACAGCCCGTCGTGCCCGAACGCCAACTCGCCCTGGGACTGGCGACGCAGCATCCAGGCCAGGGCCAGCGGCGCCAGCAGTCCGGTCTCCAGCGCCAGTCCCTGCAAACCGGTCGGGCGCGCCAGCTTCCGCAGCAGCCCGTAGATGGCGAAGCTCACCGCGAGCACCAGCGCGATCCACGGCACGCTGCCCTGCCTCGCCGTCAACCAGGCCACGCCCAGGGTGGCCAGGGCGACCGCCGCCAACTGGGGGCGCCGCAGGCGCTCGCGCAGGAAGATCGCCCCGAAAGCCACGTTCACCAGCGGGTTGATGAAATAGCCGAGGCTGGCCTCGACCAGACGATCATTGGCGATCGACCAGATGAAGACCAGCCAGTTGACCGCGATCAGGCAGGTGGTCACGAGCATCGTGGCCAGCGTCCGCAGGTCGCCGTACAGGCGGAAGGTGGCCCACAGGCGGCCGCGGCCAGCCAGCACGGCCACGACGAAGGCCAGCGACCAGGTGATGCGGTGGGCCAGCACCTCGACCGGGGCCACCGAGCCCACGGCCTTGAAGTAGAGCGGCGCGACGCCCCACCACAGGAACGACGCCGCACCGAAGGCGGCGCCCAGCCGTCGTTCCCGCGCCTCGTCGGTCATCGCCTCGTTCCCGCCGGCCATCGCGTCCTCCCCATTCGGGTCCCGGTCCGGGGCGCACGATAGCCCGCGCCGGCCGGCGGGGCCAGCGGCAGTCAAGTTCCACAGCTTCCGGTCGATACCTGAGCGGCAGTCCAGGCCCGGCTGCCGGAGGCCATGATGCGCGAATCTACTATCCTGTTCGTCGACGACGAGGAGTCCATCCTCCGCTCGCTGCAGCGCGCCCTGCGCAAGGAGCCCTACCGGGTCCTGACCGCGGCCAGCGGCGAGGAGGGCCTGGCCATCCTCGCAGGCGAGCAGGTGCAGCTGGTCGTCTCCGACCAGCGCATGCCGGTGATGACCGGCACCCAGTTCCTGCAGCGCGTGGGCGAGGTGTGCCCCGACGCCGTGCGCGTGATCCTTTCCGGCTACGCGGAACCCAACATCATCGTCGAGGCCATCAACAACGGGGGCATCTACCGCTTCATCGGCAAGCCCTGGAACGACGACGAACTGAGGACCACGCTGCGCCAGTGCCTCGAGCACCACCGGATCCTCCAGGAGAACCGGCGGCTGTCCGAGCTGTCGGCCCGGCAGGTCAAGGACCTCGAGCGGCTCAACCAGCGGCTGGAGTCGGCGGTGCGGGAACGCACCCGTTCGCTGGCGATGGCGCAGGAGGTGCTGGAGACGCTGCCGCGCATGGTGCTCGGGATCAGCCTCGAGCACGAGCTGGTCGTCTCGAACAACGCCGCGCGCGATGGGCTGTCCGGGCTGGCCGGCACCCTGCCCGGGACGGACGTCTCGGAAGTGCTGCCGCCCGAGGCCGTCGTCGCCATCGAATGCTGCCTCGAGTCGGGGCAGAACATCGCCTGTCCCGTCCACTGGGACGACCGGCTGTTCCAGGCCCATGTTGCGCTGCTGGGCGATCCGTCCGAACCGCGAGGCTGCGTGCTGCTGCTCGAGGCGGTGCCGTCGTGACGCAGGCCGCCGTCGACCCCCGCACCGCGGTCCTGGAGCGCATCAAGGAGCTGCCGCCGCTGCCGGTGGTGGTGCACGAGCTGATCGCGGTCATGCGCGACGCCGAGTGCTCGGGCGACGAGATCAACCGCATCCTCAGTTCGGATCAGGCCCTGGCCAGCAAGGTTCTGCGCCTGGTGAATTCCTCGTTCTACGGGCTGCCGGGACGGGTCAGCACCGTTCCGAGGGCCGTGGTCATCCTCGGCCACGCCGCGATCCGCAACCTGGCCACCGGCCTGGCGGTCGCCGGCGCTCTGGGCGGGAAGCTGCCGCCGCACCGCCGCAGTGAATTCTGGAGCCACGCGCTGGCCACGGCGGCCGGCGCCGAGGTGATCGGGCGGCGCGCGGGCCTGCCTGATCCCGGGGAGGCCTTCATCGCCGGCCTGCTGCACGACATCGGACACCTGATCCTGATGATGGCCCTTCCCGACGAGCACGCCGCCGTGGCCGCGGAAGGGCGCCTCGGGGATATCGAACGCGAGCGGCAGGCCATGGGCCTGGACCACTGCCGCGCCGGCCGACAGCTACTGCAGCACTGGAAGCTGCCGGCCTCCCTGCTCGAATGCGTGCGCCTGCACCACGCGTCCGACGCCTGCCACGGCGGCGGCTCGCCGCTCCTGACGACCGTGGCGCTGGCCGACCGTCTGGCGCGTGTGACCGGGGCCCCCGGCGAGGGCGTCCTGGCGGACGATGACGTGACCGTCCTGGCCGCCGCGCTGGGGCTGGACGCGGCCTCGACCCTGGCCCTGGTGCCCGACGTGGAGGCCCGCGTGGTCGAGGCGCGGTCGTTCCTCAAGCTGGCCGAGATCGAGACCGCGCCCGCAGCCGGGGCCATGAGCATGCCCGAGCGCGTCGTGGTCGTCAGCGGCGACGCCGCCCGCCGCGACTGGCTGACCCACTTGGCGCGCCACCACGGCCTGGAAACCTGCGAACTGCGCGACTGGCTGGCCGCCGGGGCCGACGGCGCCGGCACGGTCATCCTCTGGGATGACGCGACGATCGACGCCCAGCAATCGGCGCGCCTGTTCCCGCACGTCACGGACTCGGGCGCGACGGTGCGCCGCCTGGGGGCGCCTGACGGCTCCGCGGGCAGGGACGCGCCGCTGGCGCTCACGTTCTCACAGGGCGAACTGCGGTCTGGCAACGACTGAGGTCTCGGCTTCGTCCTCGGGCGGCGCCACCCACAGCGGCAACTCCAGCCCCACCGTCGCGTGGTAGTTCTGGATGCGGCTCAGCAGGCTCTCCGTCACTTCCTGGCCCGCGGCGACCAGGAGCATGCCCGTCCGGGCCCGGACGGGTTCCACCATGCGCATCCCGATCCGCAACTCCAGCAGCGTGATGCCGCGCGGGCCCGCCTCGTCGCCGGCCGTGTCGGCGCGTTCGACGTAGGCCTTCAGCAGCGCCGGATCGTAGGCGCCCTCCTCGACCCGCAACGAGTCCAGGACACGCCGGGTCGAATAGCCGCGGGCGCGCAGTTCCTCGATGCGCCCGGCCAGCTTCAGCACGCGGGCCCCGGGCGGGATGTCCTCGCCGACGGGCGCGCGGCGTGGCGACCCGGAGCCGTCGTACCTCAGGTCGATGTGGTCGATGATCTCCAGCACCGGCTCCAGTCGCGGCAGGCCCCCGACGATGTTGCGCGTCACCACCGGCATGCGCCCGATCATCTCCGACTCGGCTTCCGTCAGCGCCTCGCCGCTGGCCAGCTTCGCGGCCGTGGTGTCGGGCAGCGTGATGCGCCCGATCTGCGCCAGCTGCGCCGCCATCTCCACCTGCCAGAGGTCCGGGACCCCGCTGGCCTCGCCCAGCAGCCGGGCCAGGTGCTTGATCCGCGAGGCGCGCCCGAACAACGTCGGGCTGGCCAGCGCCAGGACGCCCACCAGGGCGTCGATGCTGCCGCGCACGGTCTGCTCGAGCAGCACCTTCTCGCTGGTCACCAGTTCGTGCTGGCGCACGCCGGCGCGGATCGCATCCAGCAGCACCGTGGTGGAGCACGGCTTGCCCAGGAAGCGGAAGATGTGCCCCTCGTTGACCGCCTGCACGACGGATTCCAGGTCGGCGTAGCCGGTCAGCAGGATGCGCGTCGTGTCGGGGAACTCCCGCCGGACCTGCGCCAGGAGCGCGATGCCGTTCATCTCCGGCATCCTCATGTCGGCGACGACGACGGCGTACGGCGCCGTCGCCCCGCGCAGCCTGGCCAGGGCCTCGGCGCCGCCTCCGGCCACCGCCAAGTCCAACACACCGCGCAAGTTGCGCTCGATCGCAGTCAGGATTCGCGGTTCGTCGTCCACACAGAGGACGCGCGGCAGAGGCGGCTTCAACTGACACTCCCGGCACTGGGCAGACTCTGCCCGTGCGATCTTCGTGTTGTCCTCAGGTTTCGGTCGCGGCAGTCGATGACTTGAGGGCAAGACCACCCGACCGGTGGGAGGAACATGAGGAACAGAATCGACGCCGAGACAGACTGCGAGGCGCCGTACGACACGGAAGCCGCGCAGCCTGCGGTCGCGATCGAGCGCTCGCGCCACCTGAGGGCCCTGCGCGATCTCGAGGCCAGCGAGAGCTATTCGCGCTCGCTGTTCCATGTCGCCCAGACCGGCCTGGTGATCGTCGACACCGCCACCTGCCGGATCCTCGATGCCAACCAGGCGGCCGCCGCGATCCTGGGCTTCGGCGAGGATGAGCTTGTCGGCCGCGACGCCGCCGCCTGCGGCGTGGCCTGCCTTTGCGAACGGCTGCGCGAGGGAGCCGGCACCATCCTGCGGCACCAGAGCGAGTTGCGTCGGCGCGACGCCAGCGTCGCCCCGGTGATCCTCTCGGCCACGGCCCTGCGGATGCCCGATCGCGACGCGGCGGTCCTCAGCTTCATGGACATCAGCGACCTGTCGGCGGTTCAGGAGGAGTTGAGGCGAGCGAATCGGCAGCTCGAAAGCGCCCTGCGCCAGCTGCACGATCAGCGCGATGCCATCGTGCAGTCGGAGAAGCTGGCCAGCATCGGCCAGCTGGCGGCCGGCGTCGCCCACGAGATCAACAATCCCATCGGCTACGTCACCAGCAACCTGGCCACGATCTCCGAGTACATCGAGACCATGCGGACGCTGCTCGTGCTGTACCGCGAACGCGATGAACTGGAGGCCGGTGAGCCCAGACGGGCGGAACTCGGGGAGCGAATCCGGGAGATCACGGACGACGAGGACCTCGACTTCGTGCTCTCGGACATCGACGCCGTGCTGCGCGAATCGGTTGAGGGCACCACGCGCGTGACTGAGATCGTGCAGAACCTCAAGAGCTTCGCGCGCGACGACTCCCTGCAGCGCAAGCCCTACGACCTGAACGAGTGCGTCGAATCCATGATTCGCCTGGTCTGGAACGAGCTGAAGTACTCGTGCACCGTCGCGAAGGACCTGGGCGAGATCCCGCCGATGGTCGGGCACGGCGGCCGGATCAACCAGGTGATCATGAATATCCTGGTCAACGCGGCGCACGCCATCGGGTCCGCGCAGGGCACGATCACCATCTGCACGCGCGCCAACGCGGAGGAAGCCGAACTCGCCATCACGGACACCGGCTGCGGCATGACGCCCGAGACAATCTCCAGGATCTTCGAGCCCTTCTACACGACCAAGGACGTCGGCAAGGGCACTGGATTGGGGCTCTCCATCAGCCACGGCATCGTGACCGACCATGGCGGGCGCATCGAGGTCGAAAGCGCCCCCGGGCGCGGCTCCACGTTCCGGATCCTGCTGCCGCTGCCGACCAAGGAAGATGACGTCCTGATCTGCTGAGCCGCAGCGGTCGTTGATTGACCACGCATGACAAGGGGCCCGGCGGGGTTCCCGCCGGGCCCTTCGCCATTGTCTCGTCGGGTATCGGCAACCCTAGACCCTATGGAGTGACCGGCCCCCTTGTCGTAACGTCGCCACTGTCGTTCAGGTGGTAGACGATGGCGGCCGGGTGGCAAGCACCGCAGTCGCGGGTTAGCGCCGAGGCGCCAGAGCCGCATGCGACGAAGGGAGCCGGCGATGAGCAGTATAACCTACGTCGGGCTGGATGTGCACAAGAGGACGATTGCCGTGGCGATGCTTCAGACCGGGACCGGGGAAGTGCTGCAGTGGGAGGTGGCGAACGAGCCGACCGCCTTGAAGCGATTGATCCGCAAGCTCAAGCCGCACGCGCCGTTGCGATGTGTGTACGAGGCCGGCCCCACGGGCTACGGCCTGCAGCGGCAACTCCAGGGGGGAAGGGATCGATTGCATGATCGCCGCGCCGTCCCTGATCCCGGTGCGCCACGGGGACCGGGTCAAGACCGACCACCGGGACGCCCGTAAGCTGGCCCATCTGCATGCCGCGGGGCTGCTGACCGCGGTGCACCCCCCGACCGAGGACGAGGAGTCGGTCCGGGATCTGTGCCGGTGCCGGGAGGATGCGCAGCTGGACCTGGTGCGCTCACGGCAGCGCCTCGGCAAGTTCCTGCTGCGCCGGTCGCTGGTCTTCCATGACGGCAACCAGTGGTCGCAGAGGCACCATACGTGGCTGCACGGATTGAAGTTCTCCCGGGCCGCCGACCAGGTCGTGTTCGAGGACTACATGCTGGCCCTCGAACAGCACGAGGCCCGGGTTGCGGCTCTGGACGAGCAACTGGCCGCCGTGGCCGCGCAGGACCCGTACCGCGAACCGGTGGCTCACCTTCGCTGCTTCCGCGGTATCGACACGGTCACCGCCCTGTCCCTGGCCGCCGAGCTGCACGACGTCCGCCGGTTCCCGACCGCGCCTGCACTGATGGCCTACCTCGGGCTCGTGCCGAGTGAGCACAGCAGCGGCGAACATCGACGACGAGGCGGGATCACCAAGACTGGCAACCGCCACGTCCGGCGCCTGCTGATCGAGACCGCCTGGCACTACCGGCACAAGCCCGCGGTGGGGGTGAGGCTGGCCAAGCGTCGGCGCGGGCAACCACCCCAGGTGATCGCCCGGGCTGATCGGGCGCAGCAACGGCTGTGTACGCAGTACCGGCGGCTGGTCGGCAAGAGCAAGCACCACAACACCATCGTCGTGGCCATCGCGCGGATGCTGATCGGGTACGTGTGGGAGACGCTGCGTGAGGCGCAGCCAAGTTAGGCCTGAACCAGAACCCCGGGATCGGCGGTCGGAGACGGCGGATGAGAACAGGCACGATCCGGAGAACCCGCGTTATCGGTAAGCGACTGGGCCGAACAGTCCAGACTCGCGATGCTAGACAGCGGTACCTCCCGACGGAGCACGGTCATGCGGCACGGCACCGGTGCGCCGGCGCAACCCGCGAATATCAGAGTGACACGTCGTCGAAGCGTCCTGCCTCGTCCGCCCTCCCCGACCGTCGTGGCCTTGAACCGATAAGGGAAGGGCCGCCTCCCTGACGGAAGACGGCCCTTGACTTGGGTCACTCCATATCACCGGAACAGCGCCTTGACGTCACCCCACGTCGACGCCTCGATCGACACGACCGCCCCGAGGTCCACGAACGTGAAGCCGCAGAACTCGGTCTTCATCTGCGTGCCGGCCGGCTGGCCGACCATGTTGTTGTACTGCATGTAGCCGCCCGCATGCGCGTAGTTCAGGATGCCCCACAGGCCGTGCGGCGGATCCTCGGACGGGTTGCCCTCGTCGAACGGCAGCTGGCCGCTGCTGACCGCGATGCCGTCGTCGTAGATGTACTCGATGGTTGCCGGGTTGGTGGCGTCCATGTCGTTGGTCGGACGGTAGATCATCGTCAGGTGCACCCAGGTGCCCTTGACGTAGCTCTTGCCGTGGTTCGCGGTGAACGAGTAGAACGGCAGGCGCCCGCCGAACACGGCCACTTCGCCGTCCGGGGTGCGGATGTTGAAGCGGCCGTCCGCCTCGCTCCACCACGGGGTGATCTGCAGACCCGCCTCGCCGTTGCCGTCGCCCGACACGCGGACGCTGGCGCCGACCGCGAAGCCGTCGTTGTTGGCGAACTCCATCGGCGACACGCCGTCCTGCGACAGGCGCCACACGTGCAGGTTGGCCCAGCCGGCGGGCTGCACCACTTCGTCGGTGAAGCAGATGCCGGTCGGGTACAGGTTCTGGACGGTGAGGACCGAGAACGGGGCGTCGTTGAACACGCGCGGGATGACGACGGCCGAGTTGGGCACGCCGACGGCCAGCGCCGATCCCGCAGCCATGGCCACCAGGGCGATGGTGATGATCAGCTTGGCGAAATTCCTCATGGATGACTCCTTGGCGGTGGTACGGGTGACCGAACCGTTGATCGACAGGGGCGACACGCCGTCCGGCGAGCCAGATCGATGCCGCGACCGGCTCTGCTGAGCGGTCGAATGTTATCGATTATACACTGTCGGGACCGTCCGGAGCACGAAATGTGCTCTGCCGGACGGCGCCGTGCGGAGGCCAGGCAGTCATCAAGTCGCAACCTGTTGTTCCGCAATAGTATAATAACACGACCGATTCCGTTCGATCATGACCCGATCAGAAATATGATTCATCAATTCGCATCGGGCGGCTGGCTTCAGCCGGCGCCAACCCGCCGGGAAGCCGACCTGCAGAAACGCGGGCCGCCTTCCCGGGGGAAGACGGCCCGCCGCAGTGAGGTACGGAACGTCAGGTCTACCGGAACAGAGCCTTGACGCCGCCCCAGCTCGACTCCTCGGTCGACACCACAGCACCCAGGTCCACGAACGTGAAGCTGCAGAACTCGGTGGTCATCGCCGTGCCGGCCGGCTGGCCGACCATGTTGTTGTACTGCATGTAGCCGCCCGCGTGCGCGTAGTTCAGGATGCCCCACAGGCCGTGCGGGGGATCCTCGGACGGGTTGCCCTCGTCGAACGGGAGCTGGCCGCTGCTGACGGGGATGCCGTCATCGTAGATGTACTCGATGGTCGCCGGGTTGGTGGCGTCCATGTCGTTGGTCGGACGGTAGATCATCGTCAGGTGCACCCAGGTGCCCTTGACGTAGCTCTTGCCGTGGTTCGCGGTGAACGAGTAGAACGGCAGGCGCCCGCCGAAGCACGCGACTTCGCCGTCCGGGGTGCGGATGTTGAAGCGGCCGTCCGCCTCGCTCCACCACGGGGTGATCTGCATGCCCGCCTCGCCGTTGCCGTCGCCCGAGATACGGACGCTGGCGCCGACCGCGAAGCCGTCGAGGTTACCGAACTCCATCGGCGACATGCCGTCCTGCGACAGGCGCCACACGTGCAGGTTGGCCCAGCCGGCGGGCTGCACGACTTCATCGGTGAAGCTGATCAGCGAAGGGTAGCTGTTGTCGACGGTCAGGACCGAGAACGGCGCGTCGTTGAACACGCGCGGGATCACGACGGCCGAGTTGGGCACGCCGGCGGCGAAGGCCGCGCCGGCAGAAAGCGTCGCCAGGGCGACGACGATGGCAAGCTTGGCGAAACGGGTCATGCTGCTGCTCCTTTGACGGGAACCGGCGAGGTGGCGACATGCCCCGGCATGACAACGACCGGGCGAACGCCTCTCCTGCCCCGACCCGCTTGGGTCGGATACCATTCAGGATTATACACTTTCGGCCTCAAAAGATGCGATGAAATCCATGAAACAGTGAGTATTTCTGACGCCTTGTCCGTTCGGCCACCGAACAAAGGAGGGCTCGGCCTTGGCCGAGCCCTCCCCTTTTCCCCTAGGACCCCGGAGCACCTACCGGAACAGCGCCTTGACGCCACCCCAGGTCGACTCCTCGTTCGCCACGACCGTACCGAGGTCCTGGAACGAGATCTCCGACCACGAACCGACCAGGGTCAGGTCCGCCGAGCCGGACATGTTGTTGAACTGCATGTAGCCGCCGGCGTGGGCCGGGTTCAGGAGGCCCCACAGGCCGTGCGGGGGATCCTCGGACGGGTTGCCCTCGTCGAACGGCAGCTCGCCGCTGCTGACCGGCGAGCCATCGTCGTAGATGTACTCGATGGTGGCCGGATTGGTGGCGTTCATCTGGTTGGTCGGACGGTAGACCATCGACAGGCGCACCCAGGTGTCCTTGACGTAGCTCTTGCCGTGATTGGCCGTGAACGAGTAGAACGGCAGCCGCCCGCCGAACACCGCGACTTCGCCGTCCGGGGTGCGGATGTTGAAGCGGCCGTCCGCCTCGCTCCACCAGGGCGCGATCTGCATGCCGGCCTCGCCATTGGCGGTGCCCGAGATCTTGACGTCGGCGCTGATCGCGAAGCCGTCGCCGTTGAGGAAGTCAAGGGCGCTGACGCCGTCGTTCGAGAAGCGCCACACGTGCAGGTTGGCCCAGCCGGCCGGCACCACGCAGGTGTCGGAGATCTCGATCAGCGACGGGTAGCTGTTGTCGACGACCAGGACCGAGAACGGCGCGTCGTTGAACACGCGCGGGATCACGACGGCCGTACTGGGAACCGGGGTTGCCAGAGCCGAGCCGGCGGCCAGCGCGAACAGCGCGACCGCGATGATGAGCTTGCTGAAACGCTTCATGGTGCTTCTCCTCATGATTGAAACCGTTTTCTGTTCCTCGATCGAGTGCCTCGTCAGCCTTCCTCCACACACCACCTCCCGCGCCGGCGGCTCCGCTCCGCCGGCATCACTTAACGACGATGCAACGCTTCCACTCCTTGCGGCCGTGGGATTCGAGGGAATACGCATAGGCACCGCTGGGCAGCCCCCGCCCGTCCAGCGTGATCTGTTGCAGATCGTCGGCCGTGGCCTCGGCCTCGACGTGCCGCACCAGGCGCCCGCGCAGGTCGTACAGCTTCAACGACACCGGCCCGCTCTGGGCCACCCGGAACGAGATGACCGTCGAGCCGTGGAACGGGTTGGGCGAATTCTGGTCCAGGTCGATGCCCGTCAACCGACCGGGCCCCGGCTGCGGCGCCGCCGAGACGTTCTGGAAGCCGGCCAGCTTCAGGCCCTGCGCGACCTGGGGGTTCTGCATGTAGCGGTCCCACACCGAGCCGTTCAGGTAGTTCTCGATCATGATGATGATCGGGCCCTGGTCGATGCCGAGCCAGTCGGTGCCGGCCCAGATGACGGTCGGGTTGAACGCATCCTTGAACCCGTACTTGCCCCAGAGCACCCAGCCCCAGTTGTCGTACATGTTGTGCAGGCACGGCAGCACGATCTCGGGCGCGAACGCGATCGAGCTGGCCGCCGCCGTCGGCGTGATCGTGCCGTTGTCGTTCTGGGCCGGGGGGGCGCCGTGCGCCAGGTAGCCGCCCGGGTCGTCCGACGCGGTCAGGCCCCACAGGTTCTCGCCGTACTCCGAGTGCCCGTAGGGATTGGCAATGCAGTACGAGCGCGCCGCGTACGTCGCCCGCCGCGAATTCTCGAAGTAGTCGATCCCGCGCGCGGCCATGTACGCGTCGGGGATGCCACGGAAGTCGATCCAGCAGTGCGAATACTGGTGCCCGAACAGCGGCGGGAAGATCAGGTAGCTCTGCCCGTAGTACGTCGCCCACCCGTAACCGCTGGTCCAGGTATTCCAGGTCGACGCCGGCACCGGGTAGGTCGGCGAGCCCAGGGCCAGCACGTACAGGATCATCGCCTCGTTGTAGCCGATCCAGTTGCCGAAGGTGTTGAAGCCGGTTTCCGGCTTCCAGCCCATGCGGATGGCCGGGCCGTTGTTGCGCGACCAGTTCCAGTCCACGCGCCGGTACAGCGAATCGGCCAGGGCGCGGATCTCCACGTCGCCCGGGTCGCTCGTGTGGAAGTACTGCTTGGCGTCCAGCACGCCGGCCATCAGCAGCGCCGTGTCGATGGTCGACAGCTCGCAGGTCCAGGTCCGGTTGCCCGAGTTGATGTCCAGGAAGTGGTAGAACAGGCCCTTGTAGCCGTTGACGCCGGCGGCGCCGGGCCCCTGCGCGCCGTTCCACAGCGTCTGCATGCCCAGCTTGATGCGGGCACGGCCCACCTCGCGCGTGACCCAGCCGTGCTCGATCCCGATGCAGATGGCGGTGATGCCGAAACCCTGCGCGGCGATGCTGCACGGCGAGCCGACCTGGCTGCGGTCGCGGATCAGGCCGTTGACCGGGTTGGCCTGGTACCAGAAGTAGTTGAACGCGGTGCGCTGCAGGCTGTCCAGCAACGCCTCGTTGGTCAGCGACTGTCCGCCGGTGATGGTGACTGGCAGCTGGTCGCGGGTCCCTCCGCGGCCCCCGGCCGCCGTCGCGCCCGCCAGGCCCGCGCCCAGGGCCATCGCCAGCGCCACGATCCAGACCCACGCCGTGCGCCTGACCCAGCCGCCATTGCCCGTGTGTTGCGTCATCATGTTGCGTCGCCTCTTCCGCGGGCATGCCCGCCGCCGGGGTGCTAGAACTCGACCACCATCGTCAGGCGGTGCGTGTCGTCCAGGTACTCGTGGCCGGCCCACGCATAGTCGAAACGGTACTGGTTGCCGCCCAGGCGGCCCTTCACGCCGAAGCCGAAGGTCAGCCCCAGCTGGCTGTCGTTCTGGAACAGGGTCTGGTAGCCGGCCCGGAGCGCGAACATCTCCTGCAGCGTCCACTCGGCGCCCAGGTTCAGGCTCTCGCTGTTGTCGTTCGGGTGCAGCCCGTCGGCCACCAGCAGCAGGCGGCTCTTCTCGCTGAAGGTCACGGGCCAGCTCAGGCCCAGCCGGAAGACGCCGGGCAGCGGGAACGCATCGGTGCTCTGCTCGCCGGGCAACGCGCTGTTGTCGCCGTACGCGTCCGGGTCGGGATCGTAAGTGAACTCCAGGTCACGGCCCGTGAAGCGCGCGCGCGTCCCGATGTTCGACAGGCTGAACCCCAACCGCGCCCCCGCTTCGCTCAGCTTGTAGAGGGCGCCCAGGTTGAAGGTGGCCGTGCGCTCGGAGGTGTTCCAGATCTTCTCGGTGACGTAGTTGGCCTGGATCCCCGCCGCGAAGCGCTCGGTGATACGCCGCCCGTAGCCGAATCCCAGGGCCACATTGCTGACCGTGTAGTTGACGCCCGTGCCCTCGGGCTGCGTCACGGTCCGCACCGCGATGTCGCCCGAATTGAGGGCCGTGACGCTCATGAACACGTTGCCCAGGCCGCCCGCCGGCAGCGACAGGGCGACGTAGTCGTGGCTGATGCCGGCAAACCAGTCGGCATGCGCATAGGCCGCTGTCGGCCCTTCCAGCAATCCCAACGCCCCGGTGTTGTAGTACACCGACTCGATGCCGCCTGGCAGCGCCGACCCGGCGTTGCCGAGGGCAGCCCCCCGCGCGCCGGGCTCGATGCGCAGGAAGGTACCCAGCGTCGAGCCGACCTTCGTCTGGGCCCGGGCGGGTTCGACCAGGCCGGCGGCACATGCCGCGATGACCAGTACTGCGAGTGACGCTTTCCTCATGTCGCTCCCCGCGCTCACTTGACGATCGCGAACTTGCCGGTGGCCTTGCCCGCAGCCCCGCCGTCCACGTGGAAGATGTAGAGACCCGGCGCCACATCGAGCAGATCCTTCGTGCGCAGGTCCCAGGCCACCATGCCCATGGTCGAGCCGTCGTGGTGCAGTGTCTGCACCAGCTCGCCGATGAGGTTGAAGATGCGGATCGTGCCGCCGGCCGGCACATCCCGGAACTCGATCCGGCGCTCGCCGCGCCCGGAGACCGCGAACCGCTCGGGCTCGAAGCTCGCGGCACCGAGGTACGGGTTCGGCACCACGTAGGGAGCCAGGGTCTGCCCGCCGGCGCCCGGCAGGACCTGTTCGCCCGCCACCGTGAACTCGTAGGCGTCGTCGGCACCGAACGGCCGGCTCAGCTTCAGCGCCCAGGCGTCGCCCGCTGCCGGCGGCACCGTCGCGTTGGCGGACGCCTTCACGCGCCAGGTGACCTTGGGCGCCGTGTCGCCGTCCACGTAGGTCACGATGTCCAGCGCCTCGTTCGTCCGGTTGAGCGTCTGGTTGTTGTCGGTGTCGCGGAACACGAAGTCCAGCTTCCGGTCCCCGTCCGGCCCGTGGGCGATGACCTCGAACTTCGCCGGCCGGGCCGGGTAGAACGGCACGGCCACCGAGGTGTCCACCACGGAGTCGTAGAAGAAGATCGTGATGTCATCCGGATAGCCCGTGCGCAGGCGGTTGATCGACAGCACGCTGCGCTCGTAGGTGGCCGTCAGGACCGCGTCGGTCGGGCTGCCGGACAGGAAGCCGGTGGTGGCGTCGTCGACCGCCACCTCGCCGCCGGTGCTGACGATCGGCAGCAGGCCGGCGCCGACCGGCCCGACGCCGAGGCCTTCCAGATCGGCTCCCGTGGTGAAGTACGTGGTGCCGGCCGTCGCGTCCGTCAGGGAGTAGCGGGTGGCCGCCACGCTGTCCGGGTGCGGCGTCAGGAATCCGACCCGGAAAGTGTGGCCGTCAGGCACCATCGTCGAATTGACGACCTCGACCGCAACGCTGCCCATGCCGCGGCCGGCAACGGCGACGGCCGTGTCGGCACGCGCGGGCACATAGCCAGGCACGCGCGGTTCGGGCCGCACCGCCACGACGTTCGTCGGCAGGATCAGGCCGCCGCGCGGCGTGCGCGAGGGCGCAATCGCGTTCTCCGAAGGATAGAAGTTGAACGCTTCCGAGCCCCGGTCGTAGGCCGTGACCGCGTAGTAGTACTGCTGCCCGTTGACCACGCTGTTGTCGGTCCAGGTGTGCGTGAGGCCGGTGTTGGTGCCCAGGTAGTACTGCACGCCCTCGATCGCCAGGTCCGAATAGCCGGCGACGTCATTGTCCAGATCGAACTGCGCGATCGGTTTGCCGTTGCCCAGCGGCCCGGTGCCGGTGCCCGTCCAGATGACCTGCGGATCGCGGAATTCGGGGTCCGTCGAGCGGTAGATGCGGTAGCCCTCGAAGTCCTCCTCGCCGGTCACGGCGTCAGCGCCGCGCTCGGCAACGTCGTCCCAGGACAGGCGTACATAGCGGTCGCCCACCTCTGCGGTGGCAGTCGGCAGCTTCGGGGGCACCGCGAAGCGGTAGTTGGCATTGTAGATCTGCTGGACCGTCTGCGTGTTGCGGGCCAGTTCCACCAGGTCCGCGCCGTAGGCCAGGGCCAGGCTGAAGCGCTCGGTCTGGCCGGCGGCCAGGCGGAACGGGCCCGAGGCGAAGAGGAACCCGATGTTGTAGTTCGAGGCCAGCGGCGGATCGAAGCGGTCCTCGGGAGTCTCGGCCGAGAACTGCTCGTACAGGCGCCGCGGCCATTCCTGCGCGTCGGTGAAGAACACGACGCCGTCGACGGTCTGGTTGGGGTTGCCCTGCCCCGGCTTGATCCGGTTCAGCTTGAACCCCGTCAAGCCGATCTGGTCGGATTCGTTCAGGTCGGTGCCGTCGAAGTTCGGCTCGCCGGCGGTGGGAATGCCGTCGCCCTCGCCGGTGTCCGGCGGCGTGCCGCCCTCGCCCAGGATGCCGTCGGCGCCCAGGTCGTGGTTCGCCGCCACCCAGTCCATGTCCTCGTCGCCGGTCCACCAGCGCCCGGCCCGGTAGGCCGGCCGCAGCTCCACCTCGCCGTACTCGATCTCGAAGCGCGCCAGGTCGTAGTTCGCGCTCACCCAGGCCAGGATCTCCTCCTGCCCCTCGATCAGCGTGCCCGGGCCACCTTCACGACGCTCGTCGGTGATCCCGTCCTCGTCGTCGTCGATCCCGTTGGTCGGGTTGCCCGGCGTCTCCATGTAGGCGTAGCCCAGGTAGCCGGTGCGCGAGCAGGCGCTGGCCAGGTCACGGCCGTGGCCATAGTTGTCCCACGTGTAGACCAGGTTGATGATCTGGCCGTTGAAGTCGCGGGCGAAGAAGGCGTTGTCGTCATCCGACTCGTAGATGTTGTCGCACGAGAGCGCCGAGCCGCCCACGCCCGAGTCCATGTAGAGCCCGAAGACGATGTTGTCGTTGTAGTCGGTGGTGCTCTCGTTGGTGATGTCGTAGTGCCAGAAGATCACGTTGCGGGCCTGCGGATTGGCCCACTGGAAGCCGCGCACCTCGATGCGCAGGCCCAAGCCGCGCCGCGTCGGGTCGCGGCTGTCCGGGAAGTAGTTCCAGGCGTCGTAGTAGTCGTCGTCCAGGACCATGTAGCTTTCCTGGTCCGCGACGACCTGCTTGCCGAAGTAGCCGTTCCAGCTGCCGTTCCAGCCCGGGTCGTCCACTTCGTCCAGCCGGTCTGGCCAGAATGACGGCCAGGTGCGCGGGTCGTTGCTGAGCGCCGGCGAGCGGCCCGGATTGAGCGCCGGGTCGGCCTGGAAGTAGCCCGGGCGCGGCTCGAACCGCATGTCGCGGTTGCGGTAGGGACTGACGCCCTGCCGTTCGCGGAAACCGGTTTCCATCAGGTAGATGTCGTTGCCGCCGGTATCCTGGACCTTCGCCAGCACGAACGGCGTCACGCCGTCGCTGTAGTTCATGCCGCTGCCCTTGGGGGCCTCGGCCGAATGGAACACGCTGAGGTCCACGTTCACGGGGTCGCGCGGGTAGTCGCCGACCATGCCGTAGTTCCAGAAGATGGTGCGCAGGTTGTTCGCGTCGTGCTGGCCGGCGCGCTCGGCGTCGGCGCGGCCGCGCTGGTCCTGCGGCACCGGCGTCACCACATCGGCGCGGCCACCGGTTGCGGCCACCGACAGCGCGAGCAGCCCGGCCGCCGCGGCCGCCAGGGCCCGCGGTGTTCTCACGAGGGTTCGGACCGTCAACGGTTCCATCCTTTCACGGGTCGTGCGGGGCAGTGCCATCACTTGCCTCCCCACGCCCAGCGCACGCCCACTTCGAGGCGGCGCGGCGAGTACAGGCGGGTCGGGTCGGCCAGCCGCAGTTGCTCGTCCAGGGCCTGGATGCGGCTGTAGTAGGGGCTGCCGGTGGACGGGAACACGGCGCCGTTGAAGAATCGCGTGTCGAACAGGTTGAACACGCGCGCGAAGATCCCGCCCTGTCCATCCTTGCCGAGCGCCTTCTCGGCGCGCAGGTCGACCAGGAAACCGAACGGCTTGCGCCCCTGGTTGGTCGCCGTGGCGCCGCCGTACGCGCGGTCGGTCTCGGGCGTGTACGGCTGGCCGCTGGCGATTTTCGTCACCGCGGCAATCGTCCATTCGCCGGGCAGGTCCATGGCGGCCGACAGGTTCACCGTGTGGCGCTGGTCCCAGTTGAAGGGCACCTGGCGCGGGCGCGGGTCCTCGCCGGCGGCGGCGCGCGTCGCGGTTTCGTTGGGGTCGCTCGAGTTGCCGATGGCCTGCTGCCACGTGTAGTCCAGCGACGTCCGCAGCGGCCCCACGCGCCGGTGGTCGATGGCCAGCGTCACGCCCAGCGCGCTGCCGTAGTCCACGTTGGTCAGCCGCGAATAGGTGGCACCGGTGTAGGTGTCGACGAACTCGACGCCCAGCAGGTCACGGATGTCCTTGTAGTAGATCGTCAGGTCGTAGCCGAAGTCGTCGTTGACGACCTGCTTGTAGCCGACCTCGTACTGCACGGTCGTCTCCGGACTAACGTCGGGATTGCCCATCACGCCGTAGTTGGCCGTGCCGGCCTGCAGGTCGTCCAGCGTCGAGTAGTCGGAGTTGGTGAACATCGTGCTGACCGACGGGAACTGGCGGAAGTGGCCGTACGAGAAGTGGATGGCCGCCTTGTCCTCGATCGGGTAGGCCACGCCCAGCCGCGGCGAGAACGAGGCCTTCACCGTCGTCCTGCGGGGCACGGATTCCGGCGCGCCGGCGATCGCGTTGGCCGGGTTCGCCGGGTCGCTCGGCACCGTGGAGCGCGCATCAAAGTAGTCCAGCCGCCCGCCGAAGTGCACCTCGAGGTCGTTGCGGCTCATCTTGTCCTGCACGTAGGCGGCCCCCATCACGGGATAGCGCGTGATCAGGCCAGGGCGCTCGGGGTCGTCGACGTAGCGACGCAACTCGTTGTTGACCCACGCCAGGACGACGGGACTGCCGAACTCGACCTTCGGCAGGCTCAACTCGAAGCCGGCCTTCGCCTGGTTCTTCTCGTCGACCTGGCTGGTGACCGAACCCTTGAGGATGTAGGTGAGCGTCCGCTGCAGGTAGTGGTTGATCTCGCCGCCCTGGAAGAGATAGGAGCCGTTGGTGTAGATCGAGCCGCCGGGCGGCGGCAGTTCGTCGTACCGGGGATCGTAGGGATCCTCGTACAGGTAGTCCTTGTACTCGTAGTAGTTCTGGCGAAGGCTCAGGTCGACGAACGAGGTGGCGCCCAGGCTGTGCGTGACGTCGAAGCCGTGCGCCACCGAGAGCGTGTGCTGCGTGGAGACGGCGTCCGGCAGGTAGCGGTACAACCATCGCGTAGGCTTGTTCTCGCGCGAATTCAGCAGGGCCTGGTAGCCGATCTTCGTGTTCTGCAGCGACTTGTTGGTGATCTTGACCAGGCCCGACCACTCGTTGGTCCAGCCGAGCGGGGTCTCGTCGCCGTCCCCGGTCCCTTCGAGGATCACCCGTGACGGGTCGTCGGGATCGGTCCTCACCGTGTCGGTCGGGTTGTAGATGCGCGTGGCGGTGATGTAGTCATCCCACTGGTAGCGCCGCGCATTGACCAGGAACGTCGTGTCGCGGATCGGCAGCGGCCCGCTGAGCGTGGCCTGCGCATTGAGCGTGCCCGTCAGGTGGATGTCGTCGGGCACCTTCCGCTCGGTCTCGCGGCCGGGGAAGAAGAAGCCGCCGGTGAAGACCTCGGCCTCCACCTCCTTCTGATCGCCACCCTCCTTGAGGATGGCGTTGACCACGCCGCTCATGGCCTGGCCGTACTCGGCATCGAACGTGCCGCTGATGACCTGCACTTCCTGCAGCAGCGAGCGGTCGATGTTCAGGCTTGAGCTGTTGTCGAACGCGTTGTTGATGCTGACGCCGTCGACCTGGAACTGAACCTCGCCCTGGCGCCCGCCGCGGAAGTGCCCGTCGACCACGCCGGCCTGCAGGTTGACGACGTCCGTCAGGTTCTGCACCGGCAGATCCTCGATCTCCTCGGTCGTCAAGGTCACCTGCGAGCTTGTCACGGTGACGTCCACGGGCGGCCGCTCGGCAACGATCACCACTTCCTGTGTCGCGAGCGCCGTGTCGCCCAGCTTGAAGTCCTGGCGCGTGGTGTTGTCCGCCGAGACGATCACGTTGCTGACCGTCACCGTGTTGAACCCGAGCCGGCTGGCCTTCAGCTCGTAGGTCCCGGGCGCGACATTGAGGATCAGGTACCGGCCTTCGGCGTCCGTGTAAGCGCCCAGTCGCGTGCCGACCACCAGCACCGTAGCCGCCACGACGGCCTTGCCGTCCCCGTCCAGGATTCGGCCCGAGAGCGTGCCGGTCGTGCCCGCCAGCGCCGGCACCGAGGCCAGCAGCAGCAGCGCGCCCAGTCCGAGGGCCGCGATGCGCGCGAGTGCGCGCGACTCATGCAGGTTCAGCAACAACAGCATTCCGCCTTCTTCGCTGCTTCCGTTCCGTGGATCGCCCGCCGCCGCGTCCGCCCCCCGGGGTGCGGCGCGGCGGCGGGCCGACGTCCTGGGTCCCTACTTCATCAGCATCGTCTTGCCCGTCAGCACGCCGCGCTCGCGGCCGCTGGCAGGATCGACGAACTGCACGCGGTAGAGGTACACGCCCGCGGCGGGCTCGTCGCTGCCGAACAGCGGGATGCTGGCGTCACCCGCGTCCAGCTCGCCCAGTTCGCGACGCTCGACCAGGCGCCCGCGCACGTCGTACACCTCGAGCGACACGCGGTTGCGGTCGGGGATCGCGAACGCCACGCGCGGCCGCGTCGACGGATTGAGGCTGCCCAGGGCCTGCGCATAGCCGGCACCGGGGTTCCAGCCGCCGCCACCCACGCCGCTGGCGTAGCCGGGCACCAGGTAGGCCGTGGCCGGGCAGCAGGTGCCCTGCCACTCGCGCTGCCACCAGGTGCGCGTACCGTAGCTGTCGGTCGCCACCTGGAAGCTGTCGCCGTCGAACAGCGTGACGCCGATGAACAGCGCACCGTCGCCCAGGTCGGCGGGATAGCCCAGCCCCTCCAGGTCGATCTCCAACTCGACGCTGTAGCCGCTGTCCATCTGCACGCCGAGCGTGTCGATCGTGGTCCCGGGCTTCATGTACGCGGCTATGGCCGCGCGACCGGCGCCCACCAGGCTCAGCAGGTCATCCTGCGGCGAGGCCGTCCCGTCCTGCGCGATCTGGAACGCCAGGCGCTTGCCGAACAGCTGCTGGTCGGGTCCGCGCTCGACGCGGTCATTGATCGTGACCAGGGCGCCGTCCCAGCGGTTGAGGTCGGCATGGTACTGGACCACGGCGTCGTTGACGTCGAAGCCGACGTACAGCTTCGTGCCGCGGTGGTACATCTTCACGTTGGCGTCGGCGGGGTCGATGATGAAGGCCGCACCGCCGTTCACGTTCGGCTGGTACTGGCCGGCGCGTGCCGGGCCCACGCCGGGGTAGGTGTCGCGCAGCGCGGCGTCGTCCCAGCGGATGTCGAACTCGTACAGGTCGGCGCTGCTCCACACCGGCTCGGTCAGGGCGCCGTCCAGCGTGGGCGTCGCGTCGATGTGCTTGATCAGCAGGTCGGGGCCCAGGTCCGGAGCGGGGCCCGAGGACGTCGTGACGTCCGGCCGGGCGTGGATCCGCACCTCGTTGTACCAGACGTCGTTGCCCCACGGGCCCTGCCACCAGACGCGGTTGGCGCTGAAGGTGACGGGACTGATCGGCCAGAAGCCGTCGCAGTCGTAGACGGAGAGGTTGAACTCGACCGTGTCGCCCTCGGGCTGGGTGACGTCGTAGCCGATCTCGGCGAGGCTGAAACGCATCTCGACCGTGTAGCCGGTGTCCGCGACCGTGTCGCTGTTGGTCACGCCCTGCACCGTGGTGACGGCATCCCAGGCGGCGATCTGCGCCGGCGTGCGGGGCGAGCCGTGCGGCAGCTCGGCCCAGGCGCCGATGAAGCTCGGCATCTGCCCGACCGGCTGCGGGTCCAGGTTCTCGCTGTGCCACCACGAATACAGGTACTCGAGCACGCCCTTGGGCGAACCGGGCGCCGCGTGGTTCTTCAGGCCCATCAGGAAGCCGTCGAAGCGGTTGAACGACGCGCTGCCGCCGATCGAGTTGTCCAGGACCACGGCGCCCATGTAGAGCTGGTTGCCGCGCACCAGGAACTTCAGCGTGGCTTGCGTCGGGTTGGCCGGCGGGTTCCAGCCGGCCTCGGTCTTGTAGCCGCTGCCGGGGACGCCCGCGTCCTGGCCGTACTCGATGGTCCAGGATTCGGCCTGGGCCCAGTCAGCCTCGTTAAGCACGCCATCGAGCGTGATGTCCGCTTGGGCCGTGCGCGCCCAGATCGCATCCAGGCGGGGGGCCTGCGCGAACGCCGGCAGCACCGCCGCTGCGAGAACTCCGCCCGCCAGCAGAGTCGTGATCCACCTTTTCATGCTGTTACCTCCAGAATGGTGCTGTTCCGCGTTCAGGACGAATGCCCTACCTTTGCCACGAAGCCGTTCCCGGTCACCTGCTGTTCCCCCGCGGTCTATTTCCGTCCACGACGGACCGGCCCCGCGCCGCCGGCCGCTTCCTCAAGATACCCGGTTCCTGCCGACGCAGCCCCGCACGACTGGCGCACCGTCAGCACCGCCGGCAACAACTGCCGAACGCTCCCGCCGGTCGCGCCCGCCTCCATGGCGCCCATCATCAACTCGACCGCTTGCTGGCCTAGCCCACAGGCGTCCACGCGCACAGTCGTCAGTGGCGGGTTCAGGTACGCCGCCATGGCGATGTCATCGAATCCCACCACCGCGATGTCGCGCGGTACCCGCCGGCCCGCGGCCCTGAGCGCCGCCAGCAGCCCGACGGCCATGCAGTCGTTGGCCGCGAAGACGGCGGTCGGGCGCGGCCGCCGCGCCAGGATCGCCACGCCGGCCTCGTAGCCGGCCGACTCGCGGAAGTCGCCCGGAATGACCAGGGCGGCATCCGGATCCAGTCCCGCGTCGGCCAGGGCGCGGCGAAATCCGCGCGCGCGCTCCTCGGCATCGACGTTGCCCTGCGGCCCTGTGATCAGCGCGATGTCGTTGTGCCCCAGCCCCACCAGGTGCTCGACCGCCGCGCGCGCGCCGCTGAAGTTCTCGAACGCGACCGAGCAGCAGCCTTCGACCTCGATGCGCGGATTCAGCAGCACGACCGGCACGCGTCGCCGCACGCGCTCGACCGTCTCGATCGACGCCTCGTCCGGCGCCATCATGATCAGCCCGTCGATGCGGCCGAGCATGGCGCGGCCGGCGATGAGCACCTCTTCGCCGTTGGAGTGCGAGCTGGACAGGAGGATCTGGTAGTCGTGCGCGCGGGACTCGCGGTCGATGCCGCGAATGACCTCGGAATAGAATTCGCCGAAGAGTTCCGGCAGCATGACGCCGAGGGTGTGGGTGCGCCGCGTGGTCAGGCTCTGCGCCGCGCCGTTGGGCCAGTACTCGAGCTGGGACGCCACCTCCAGCACGCGGCTGGCGGTCTCGGGGTTGACCAGGGTGTGGTTGTTGAAGACCCGCGAGACGGTGGCGATCGATACGCCGGCGACGCGGGCGACGTCACGAATCGTGGCCAAGGGCAGTCCCCGTTGCCGTACCCGCCGCCGTCCTGCCGGCCGTCGCGGGCTCCCCCCACAGGCGCGCAGACGTTCCCTCGTCCGCTGTGTATGTAAACGGTTTCATACTTTCGACAGGGTGTCAAGCGGTCTTTGACAAACCGGGCGCCGCCGACGTAGCATTCCCTCTTGTCCCGGCGTCGCCTGACGCCCGCAGGCCGCCGCCAGGAGGCATGAGCACGTGCGGAATCCGACTCCCGATGATGCCCGCCCCGGCGGCGGGCTGGCTTTTTCCGCGACGGTGCTCGGTACAGCAGCACCCACCCCCGCAGCAGGTTACATGGTTTTCCTGCGCCACGACGGGACGGGCAGCTCCCGGTGCGGGAGCCTGGCCCTGACCCCCGGCGCGCCGACCGGCAGGCCCGGCCACGACGGCCTGCTGATTTTCCTGCGTGACCTCGAAAGCGATGACCACTGGCGGCTCGGCGATCCGTCCGGCACTGCGGGAACCCTGCGGGCGGCCCATGAAAACGGTTCCGTCGTCCTGGAACACGAGCGCTCCGGGATCCGGGCGCGGCTGGAGATCTGCGTCGTGCCGGGTCGGTGCGCCGAGCTGCGGCGCCTGACCCTGACCGAGCGGACCGGACGCGCGCGCCGCCTGGACGTGACGACGTTCGCCGAAGTGGTCCTGAACGAACCGGCGGCCCATGCCGCGCACCCCGGCTTTTCCAAGCTCTTCGTGCAGACCGAGGCCGACCCCGGCCGCGGCCTGCTGCTGGCCCGCCGGCGGCCGCGCGCGCCGCAGGAGTCGTGGCCCCTGCTGGCCCACGCGCTGTGCGGCGACGGCGCCCTGCAATGGGAGACCGATCGCCTGCGCTGGTGGGGACGCGGTCGCGCCCCCGGCTGCCCGGCGGCGCTGGCCCCCGGCGCCAGGCTGGGCGCGACGACCGGCAACGTCCTGGATCCGGTGGCCTCGCTGCGCCGCGAGGTGGACCTTGCGCCCGGCGGCACGGCGGTGCTGACGGCGGTCCTGGGCCTGGTTGCCGATCGCGACGAAGCCCGCGCGCTGGCCGGACTGGCTGCGGACGGCGGTGCGGTCGCGGCCGCCTTCGCGTCCGCGGCCGCCGACGCCGCCCGGGACGCGCAGGCCCGGGGCTGGACGGCCGCCGAGGACCACGCCGCGCGCGCCCTGGCTGCCGCCGTGCTCGACGGCGACCCCGCCCTGCGCGCGGTCAGGCCGGTCGCCGGCGACGGCCCGGCCACCCTGGACCTGCTGAAGCGCCTGGGACAGCCGACCGGGCGGGCGCTCGTGGTCGTGGCCGCCGGCGCGGGATCGGCGACCGTCGAGCGCCTGGCCGCCATGGACGCCCTGTGGCGCGACCTGGGCCTGCCCATCGGGATGCTGGTCCTGGATGGACCGGACATCACGGGCCTGTGCCGCGTTGCCACGGCAGACCTGGCCGCGGGCGAACCTGAGCGGCTCCTGGCCTGCGCAACGCTGGCGGTGACCGATGCCATCCCGTCGCCGACGCCGCCGCCGTCGTCACCGGCCGCGGCGCCCGAGCGCGCTGCCGTGGAACCGTTGGAACACGTCGCCGACGGCCTGCAGTTCGACAATGGCCTGGGCGGCTTCAGCGCCGACGGCCGCGAATACGTCATCCGCCTGGAAAACCGGGCCGACGGCACGCTGGCCATGCCGCCGCTGCCGTGGACCAACGTCATCGCCAACGAGCGCCTCGGCTGCATCGCCAGCGAAACGGCGATCGGGTCGGCCTGGTGCGACAACAGCCGCGAGAACCGCCTGACACCGTGGAGCAACGACCCGGTGCTGGACCCGCCATCGGAGATCTTCGCGGTGCACGACCAGGACGCGGGCGTGACGGCGTCGTGCCTGCCGGAGCCTGCGCCGGGCGCCGGCCGGGCCGAGGTGCGCCACGGCTTCGGCTACACGGTGTGGCGGCGGCGCGTGGCCGGCCTCGACCTGGAGACGACGCTGCACGTGGACCGCGACCGCCCCGCGCGGCTGGTCCGCGTACGCGTGACGAACCGCGGTCCGGGACCGCGGCGCCTGGCCCTGTCGGCGCTCACGATCCTGGAAGCGCGGCCCCTGTCGACGCCCTCGGGACGCTTCCTGGAGACCTGGCCCGACGCGGCGACCCGCGCGTTGCTGGCGACCGACGGCACGGCGGGCGCCTTCGCCGACCACGTCACGTTCGCCTGCGCGGTGCCCGACGCCGGGCCCGTTGAGGTGCTGGCCGAAGCCGGTATGCACGGCCACCTCCGCCTTGAAGCCTCGTTCCCGCTCGCCGGCGGCGAGCAGCGCACGGTGACCTTCGTCCTCGGCCAGGAGCGCGGCGAGGCGGCAGCGCTGGCCCACGTGCGGGCCCTGGACACGCCGGCGGCCTGCGAGACGTCGTGGGACCATGCGCGCGCGTTCTGGCGCGATGGGCTCGGCGCCCTGCAGGTCTCGACGCCGTCACCGGCGCTCGACCTGATGCTCGGCGGCTGGCTTGCCTACCAGACGCTCTCGTGCCGCGTGCGCGGGCGCTCGGCCTTCTACCAGTCGGGCGGCGCCTTCGGGTACCGCGACCAGCTGCAGGACTCGCTGGCCCTGCTCCCCTACTGGCCCGACCACACGCGACGCCAGATCGTGCTGCACGCCGGCCACCAATTCGTCGAGGGCGACGTCCTGCACTGGTGGCATCCGCCGATGACCGCCGGCATCCGCACGCGCTTTGCCGACGACCTGCTGTGGCTGCCCTACATCGCCTGTGAATACGCGCGGCAGACGGGCGACGTAGCCGTCTTCGACGAGCAGGCCCCGTACCTGACCGCCCCGGCGCTGCCCGAGGGCGAGGACGAGGTCTTCGTCCACGCCAAGCCCTCCGGGCTGGGCGGCAGCGTCTTCGAGCACTGCTGCCGGGCCCTGGACCGCTCTCTGGCGGTGGGCGCCCACGGCCTGCCCCTGTTCGGCACCGGCGACTGGAACGACGGCATGAACCGCGTCGGCAGGCTCGGTCGCGGCGAGAGCACCTGGATGGGCTTCTTCCTGGTGTCGATCATCGACGCCTTCGCACCGCTGTGCGACGAGCGCGGCGACAAGGACCGCGCCGACCGCTACCGCGCCCACCGCGAGCACCTGGCCGCCGCCCTGAACGACGGCGGCTGGGACGGCCAGTGGTACCGCCGCGGCTACTACGACGACGGCGCCCCGCTGGGCTCCCACGAGAACCGCGAGTGCCGCATCGACGCCCTGGCGCAGGCCTGGTCCGTCCTTTCGCGCGTCGCGCCGCCCGAACGTGCCGCGGCGGCGCTCGACCAGGTCGAGGCCCAGCTGATCAACGACGACGAGCGCCTGGTCCGCCTGCTGACGCCGCCGTTCGTCGATACGCCGCGCGACCCCGGCTACATCCGCGGCTACGTGGCCGGCGTGCGCGAGAACGGCGGCCAGTACACGCACGCGGCCACCTGGGTCGTGCGTGCGATGGCCGAGCAGGGCCGGCGCGATCGCGCCGCGCAGCTGCTGGACCTGCTCAACCCGGTGCTGCACGCCGCGACGCCGGCGCAAGTGTCGCGCTACAAGGTGGAGCCCTACGTGGTAGCTGCGGACGTCTACGGCGCCGCGCCGCACGTGGGCCGCGGCGGCTGGACGTGGTACACCGGCTCGTCGGGCTGGCTGCAGCGCGTAGCGCTCGAATCCGTGCTGGGACTGCGGACCAGGGGCGGCGACACGCTGGTGGTGGCGCCCTGCATCCCGGACGGCTGGCCCGGCTTCCGCCTGACCTGGCGCCTGCCGGGCGACGGCACGACGTACGAGGTCGACGTGAGGAATCCGTCGGGCTGCTCGCGCGCAGTGGTCGCGGCGACCGTCGATGGCGTGAACCTGGCGCCACGGGACGGACAGGCGCACCTGCCCCTGCACCGCGACGGCGGCCGCCACGTGGTCACGGTCACGCTCGGCTCTGGTGGAGGCAACGCGTGAGCAGGGACTTCCCCGCCGGGTTCCTCTGGGGAGCCGCCACGTCGGCCTACCAGATCGAGGGCTCGCCGCTGGCCGACGGCGCCGGTCCCAGCAACTGGCACGTGTTCTCGCACGAGCCGGGCCGCATCGCAGGCGGCGACACCGGCGACGTCGCCTGCGACCACTACCGGCGCTGGCGCGAGGATATCGCGTTGATGCGCGAACTGGGCCTGGGCGCCTACCGCTTCAGCATCGCCTGGAGCCGCGTGCTGCCCGAGGGCACCGGCCGCGTGAACGGACCCGGGCTCGACTTCTACGACCGGCTGGTCGACGGCCTGCTCGCGGCCGGCATCACGCCGTTCCCGACCCTGTTCCACTGGGACCTGCCGCAGGCGCTGGACGAGCGCGGCGGCTGGGCCGCCCGCGATTGCGCGGACTGGTTCGCGGACTACGCGCGCATCGTCGCCGCGCGCCTGGGCGACCGCGTCGGGCACTGGTCCACGCTGAACGAACCCTGGGTGGTGGTCGACGGCGGCTACGTGCACGGCGTGCACGCGCCGGGCCGGCGCGACCTGGCGGCCGCCGCGCAGGCGGCGCACAACCTCCTGCGCGGCCATGGCCTGGCCGTCCGCTGCCTGCGCGCCGAGACGCGCGCGCAGGTCGGCATCGTCGTGAACCTGGAACCCAAGGACGCGGCCAGCGACAGCGAGACCGACCGCGCCGCCACGGCCCGCGCCGACGCCTACATGAACCGCTGGTACCTGGACCCGCTGCGCCTGGGCCGCTACCCGGACGAGATGCCGGCCCTGTTCGGGGCCGCGTGGCCCCGCTTCCCGGCGGAGGATTTCGCGGTGATCGGCGAGGCGATCGATTTCCTGGGCCTGAACTACTACACGCGTTCGGTCAACCGCGCGGACCCGGCTGCCGCCCCGACGGGCGCGGCCGCGGTCCGGCAGCCCGGCGCCCTCTACACCGAGACCGGCTGGGAGGTGCGGCCGCAGAGCCTGCGCGAGGTGCTGGGCTGGCTGCGGTCGCGCTACGGTGCGCTGCCGATCTACATCACCGAGAACGGCGCCGCCTTCGCCGACCCGGCGGCGGACACCGACGGTCGCGTGCGCGACCCGCTGCGCCAGGAGTACCTGCGGACCCACCTGCTGGCGGTGCGCGACGCCATCGCCGACGGCGTCGACGTGCGCGGCTACTTCGCGTGGTCGCTGCTGGACAACTTCGAGTGGGCCTGCGGCTACGCCAAGACGTTCGGCCTGGCACAGGTCGATGGGGCCTCGCAGCGGCGCACCGTCAAGGACAGCGGCCGTTTCTACCGTGACGTCATCCTCTCGCAGGGCCGGGCGCTGGACGGCTGATCTCCGGCCAGCGGGAGCGGTTCCTGGGCGGACACAGGCCCGCCAACCGGCGGCCGGCATGGCCGGCCTGGGACCACAACACCTCGATCCCAATCCGGCACAACAGGTTAGGTGTTGTCAGTGTTTTCCGTAGCCAGGCCCGCCGCCCGCACGGATCATGCTGTACGCAAGCAGGCACCGGTCGGCTCCGCCGACGACGGACACACCCACGCCCACCCCCGGAGTACCCATGGCCCCCGAACCTGAACGCGCGGATGCGCTCCTGATGCTGCTCGACGGCATGGACGAGGCGACCGCGCTCCTGGGGGTCGACGGCACCGTCCTGATGGCCAACGCGGAGTGCGCGCGGCGCCTGGGCCGGCCCCGCGACCAGGTCATCGGGCGTGATCTGTGCGACCTGCTGCCGCCGGACGCGGCGGCGCTTCGCCGCCGCCTCATCCAGGAGTGCGCCCTCTCGGGCAGCCCCGTCGGCTTCACCGATGCGTCTAGCGGCCGCTGGCTGGAGCATCGCATCGTGCCGCTGCGCGGCGCTGACGGCGTCAAGGTCGACCGCTTCGCCGTCTACAGCACCGATGTCACCGAGCGGCGCGAGAGCGAAAGGGAGCGTGCGGCCTGGAACGCCGAACTGGAGACGATCCACGCCAACTCGCCGATGGCCGTGGTCGTCCTAGATGCGGAGCGCCGCATTGTCCAGGCCAACCGGGTGGCCGCGAAGATGGCCGGGCTCACGCCGGCGGAGGCCTGCGGACGCGTGGGCGGCGCCGGCATCGGCTGCCTGAACAGCCTGCACGATCCGCGCGGATGCGGCTTCGGGCCAACGTGCGACCGCTGCGAACTTCGACTGGCGCTGGTTTCGGTCTTCGAACAGGGGGTGACCGTCGAAGGCCTGCCGGTGGTGCTGCCGGCGGCGACGCCGGACGGACCGACGGCCAGGCACCTGCTGGTCTCGGCCGCGCCCATCTCCCTGGCCGGCGCCCGGCACGTGCTCGTCTCGCTGCAGGACATCACGCGCCTGCGCCGCGCCGAGGAGGACATCGCGTTCAAGGCCATGGCCCTGGACCAGATCCAGGACCGGGTGACCGCGACCGACCTCGAGGGCCGCATCATCTACGTCAACAACGCCACCTGCCGGTCGCTGAAGGCCCGGCGCGAGGACCTGGTCGGGCATCCGGTCGAGACCGCCCTGGGGGACGACCCGTCCGAGGGCGCCACGCAGGCGGAGATCGTCGCCCGCACCCTGGAAGAGGGCCACTGGGACGGCGTGGTGGTCAATCGCGTGCGGGACGGGTCGCGGTCCATCCTGCATTGCCGCACCTCCGTCATGCACAATGGGCGGGGCGTTCCCATCGGCATGTGCGGCATCGCCACCGACATCACCGAGGCCAAGCGCCGCGAGGCTCGGCTGGTGGAGAGCGAACGTTGCTTCCGCCGCCTGCACGAGCAGCTCCCGCTCGGCTACTTCGGGCTGGACCGGGACGGGTGTTACGTCGATGCCAATCCCGCCTGGCAGAAGCTGGTCGGCCTGGGCGCCGCCGAACTCGAGGGACGCCCGTTCACGGACCGGCTCGCGGCAGGACAGGCGGAGCGCTTCGAGCTTGCCCGCCAACAGGTGAGCGCGGGCGCGCAGGAGCAGGTCGAGATCGAGTTGCATACGGCCGGGGGGCAGCTTGTCACCGTGTTCTGCGCCGGCCGCGGCAGCCCGGGCGACCAGGACGCGGCCGAGGTCTCGCACTGGCTGGCCGCGGACGTCTCGGAGCGCCGCCGCCTGGAGAGCCAGCTCCGGCAGGCCCAGAAGCTGGATGCCCTCGGCCGCCTGGCGGCCGGCGTGGCGTACGACTTCAACAACCAGCTCACGGTCATCGCCGGCTACTGCGACCTGCTCCTGGAGGCGACGCCGCAGGATTCGCCCCTGCGCGCGGCGATGGAGCAGATCCGGCGCGCCAGCGCCAGGGCCTCGGCCACCACGTGCCAGCTGCTCGCCTTCAGCCGCAAGCACGAATTGGCGCCCCGCGAGGTGGACCTCAATGCGGCGGTCAGCGAACTGCTCCACCCGCTGGGCAAGCTGCTGGGTGAAGCCACCCACGTCCGCACCGAGCTGTCTCCGCGGCTGCGCCCGGTCCGTGTGGATCCCGGCGCGCTGCAGCAGGCGGTCTTCAATCTCGTCATCAACGCGCGCGACGCGATGGGCAGCGGCGGCAGCCTGGTCCTGCGGACGGCCAATGGCCCGGCAGCGGACGGCACGGGCCTGGGCTGCGTCTCACTGACGGTCGAGGACTCGGGCCAGGGCATCGCGCCGGAGGACCTCGAGCACGTCTTCGAGCCCTTCTTCACGACCAAGGGGGAAGGCCGGGGCACCGGGCTGGGACTGTCGATGGTGCAGGGATTCGCCGAGCAGAGCGGCGGCACCGTCGGGATCCGCAGCCAGCCGGGCGTCGGCACGGCGGTCACGCTGACGCTGCCGGCAACCACGTCCTCCGCTGACGCCGGCGTCGATCCGGAGGCCCACGACGTCGAGTGCCGGCTTGATGGGCGCTTCCTGGTGGTCGAGGACTCCGAGGAGGTCAGGGACCTGGTGTCGAGTGTCCTGCGGCGGCGGAGCGCGGAAGTCCACGTCGCCTCGTCGGCAAGTGAAGCACTGGAGATCGCGGCCGCTGTCGGCCCGTTCGACGTGCTGTTGACCGACCTGGTCATGCCGGGCATGCACGGCGGCGAACTGGCAGCGCGCCTGCTGGCAGCCGGCCGCCTGGGCAGCATCGTCTACATGTCCGGCTACCACGACCTGCAGGCCGACACGCCGGCAGGCCGGCTGCTGGCCAAGCCGTTCAAGGTCAGCGAACTGGTTGTGGCCGTGCAGCAAGCCCTCGGGGAGTCGTCGTCGTGCGTGCCGACGGTCCCGGGAGGGTCGGCTTGAAGCGCACGATGTCGACGACGCAGGTGGCGGAACTGCTGGGTGTCAGCGCCCAGACCATCGCCAACTGGATCGACAACGGGCAGCTTCCCGCCGGGCGCACGCCGGGCGGACATCGCCGCGTGAGTGCGCAGGACCTGCTTGCTTTCCTCGAGACGCGCGGCCTTCCGGTACCTGCCGAACTCGTCGACCGTCGGCACACCGTGCTGGTCGTCGAGGACGACCCGCAGGTGGGGCCCTGGCTGGTGCTGCGCCTGTCGACCGTGCGCCCGGACCTGCGCGTGTTGCTGGCGAAGGACGGCTTCGGCGCCGGCGAGATGGTCGCAACCGAGCGCCCCGACACGATGCTGCTGGACATCTACCTGCCCGGTCTCGACGGCTTCGAGGTCTGCCGTCGCGTGAAGGAGCGCCAGGAGACGCGCGGGACGGATGTCATCGCCATGTCCGCCCATGACACGCGCGAGGTGCGCGATGCCATCCTGGCCGCCGGCGCCACCTGCTTCCTGCCCAAGCCGATCGACTTCGCGAAGCTGCTCGCCGTGCTGGCGCAGAAGGCGCCCGCGGCCGTGGAGAATACCTGACGATTTCGAATACGTTCCATTCCTGATCGATCACACGTTGAAGCCGTATGTTATTTCTCTTAATTTCCAAAAATTCCCAAAAATCTCCTCAACTTCCCCGAGGTGGTTCTGAAAACAGTCGAGGTCGAAGCGGCGCCCGGGGGCGGGCGCCCGACGCCGGTCCGGCAGAACGGGCACTGCCGGCCAGGGTCGCCGGGCGCCCCGGGCGCAGACGCCATGGCGGCACCGGCCGCCTGCGAACGAGGAGGAACCCATGACGGAGATCGACTCGACACGGCCGGGTGCGCAGGACAGGGCCGGCAAGTATCTCACCTTCAAGCTGGGACCCGGCCACTACGGGCTGGAGATCCTGAAGGTGCGCGAGATCATCGGGGTGATCGGCGTCACGTCGATCCCCCTGGCGCCGGACTACGTGAAGGGCGTGATCAACCTGCGCGGCACGGTCATCCCGGTGGTGGACCTGCGCCGGAAGTTCGGGATGGCGGAGGTCGAGGCCACGGCCGAGACCTGCATCATCGTGGCGCACGTCGGCGACCGCGAGATCGGCGTCCTGGTCGACCAGGTCTCCGAGGTCCAGTACTTCAACGCCGCGGACATCCAGGATCCCCCCGCCTTCGGGCAGGGCATCGACACCGAATTCATCCTCGGCATCGGCAAGGCGGGCGACCACGTCACCCTGCTGCTCGACATCAACCGTGTGCTCAACGCCAGCGAGATCGCCGATCTCTGCGTCACGGCCAACCTGGCGAAGACGGGCGAATGGCTGGACGAGTGCAAGACCCTGGCCGACAAGGCCAAGCACCTGACCAAGCTGGGCCCGGCCGTGCAGGCCACCCGCAGCTCCGTCGACGAGTACGTGGCCCTCACGGCGAAGACCGAAGACCTGATCGGCAAGCTGAACGAGAACCGCGCCACCCTGGACAAGGCGGCCGCCGCCTTCATGGAGAACGCGAACGCCTACCTGGACAGCCAGGATGAAGCGCTGACCTCCGAGATCGGCAAGGGCGTCAAGGGCGGCAAGCTGGGCGAGCGCCACGAGAAGATCACGGCAGCGAACGACATCATCGATCTCGGCAACCTCACCCGCATCGCCAGCTGGCGCTCCCAGGCGCAGCGCGATCCGCAGATCATCATCGACGCCGACCGGAACTTCGAGCCCATGGCCGCCAAGTTCGACTACCTGCGGGCGCGCACGAAGCAGGAGATCAACCTGCAGCAGATCGCCAAGACGCAGGAGGCGGGCAACACCTACCGCGCGGCCATGAAGGACCTTTTGGCCAACTGGCAGGAGCTGCAGGCCCTGAACACGAAGCGGACCGAGGTCGGGATGGAGGTGCTGGCGCTGGCCCAGGACACCGCCACCGCCGGCGTCGAGGGCGCGAGCGGGATCGCCAAACGGGCCTCGGCGAGCCTGACCGCCTCGTCGATCGTGCTGCTGGTGGGCCTGGTCGCCTGCATCGTGATCGGCACGATCGCGGCGCTGATGATCACCCGCTCGATCGTCGGCCCGCTGCGCCGGCTGATCAACGGCCTGACCGCCGGCTCGCAGCAGACCGCCAGCGCCGCCGGCCAGGTCTCGTCAGCCAGCGTCTCGCTTGCGGACGGAGCCAGCCGGCAGGCTGCCGCCATCGAGGAGACCAGTTCCTCCATGGAGGAGATGGCCGCGATGACGCGCCAGAACGCCGCCAACGCCGCCAAGGCGAACAGCCTCGCCTCGCAGACGAAATCCAGCGCCGATCGCGGCGTGTCGGCGATGCAGCGCATGAACACGGCCATCGACGACATCAAGAAGTCGAGCGACTCGACCGCGCGCATCATCAAGACGATCGACGAGATCGCCTTCCAGACGAACCTGCTGGCGCTGAACGCCGCAGTCGAGGCCGCGCGCGCCGGTGAGGCGGGCAAGGGCTTCGCGGTCGTGGCCGAGGAAGTGCGCAACCTGGCGCAGCGCTCGGCCGAGGCGGCCAAGAACACGGCCCAGATGATCGAGGAGTCGGTCAAGAACGCGGACAACGGCGTGGCCATCACGCGCGAGGTCGGCGAGGCCCTGTCCGAGATCAGCCAGGCCGCCGCCGAGGTCAACGAACTGGTGGCGGGCATCGCCAAGGCCAGCAACGAGCAGGCCGAGGGCAACGCCCAGATCAACACGGCCGTGGGCCAGATGGACCACATCACGCAGGCCAACGCCGCCAATGCGGAAGAGACCGCCTCGGCCAGCGAGGAGCTGTCGGGCCAGGCCGAGGAGATGTCCTCGATGGTGCGCGAGCTCGAGTCGATGGTCGGCGGCGATGCGGCGCGCGTCGGCACCTCGATGAAGATCCCGTCCCTGCCGGTGCGCAGGCCGGCGGCGGCGCCGAAGGCGATGAAGGCGGAGCCGGCGGCCCCGACGACGACGCGCAAGGCCACGCGCACGAAGAAGGTCGACCACGTGATCGCCTTCGATGAGGACGAGCTCGAGCTGGTCGGTTCGGGCCGGGACATGATCGACATCTGATGTCGACGTGACCGCGGCGGCTGCAAGGCCGGCGCGCAGACAGGGGCGCGGCGTCCGCGGAAGCGGGCGCCGCGCCTTTCGCGTCCCGGGCGCGTTTCGGCTTTACTCAACGCAGATGAATCTGGTATGGTATCGGTCCGGCGGGGGGCCCCCGCGGCTCCCGCACTCCCGGCACCGCCACAACGCGAGGCAGGGTAACACGATGTCTGTTCCGTCCTGCAGCCGCGCCCGCGGCCTGCGCCCGACCGCGGTGGCTGCCGCGCTCATCGCCCTGCTGGCGGTGCCGGCGGCCGCCGGCACCCTCTGCGGCACAGTCCGTGACGCTGTGACCGCGGCCCCCATCGCCCGGGCCGGGGTCTTCCTGCGCCATCTCGACTGGTCCAACACCGGCCTGCACGCAGCCAGCGCGGTCGACGGTTCGTGGTGCCTGGACGCCGTGCCCGCCGGCACCTACCACCTCGACGTGCGCGTCGACGACTACCGCATCGGGCTGGTGCAGAACGTGGTCGTGGACGGCTCGACCAGCGGTGTCGACATCGCCACGCAGATGCCGACCGCCACCCTCGACGTGCCCTGGCCCAATCCCGCCACCGGCCAGGTCAGCTTCCGCCTGCGCCTGGGTCACGACGGCCCCGCCCGCATGGCGGTGTTCGACCTGGCGGGGCGGCGCGTGCGCGCCTGGGCCGATGACGCCGCCGCGGCCGGCGAGCGCGTCCTGGACTGGGACTTCCGCGACGACCGCGGCCGCGAGGTCCCGGCCGGCCGTTACTACCTGCGCCTGGAAGCCGGCGGCAGCGTCGTCACCAGGCCGTTCGTGCGCGTCCGCTGAGGGGCGCCGGCAGTTCGCATCCGTTCGCCAACGTCCATTCCAGCCACCGGGGGACCATCGTGAACCGTTCGACCTCGCCTCGACGACACCTGGGACGATCGGCAGCGCTCGCCGTGGCCGCCTGCCTCGCGCTGGCCCTGGGGGCCTGCAACACGGAACCGGGCTTCAGCCCCCTGCCCGAGCCGCAGCAGCCGGCAGGCGCCGTGCTCGGCGGCTTGGTCCGCAACCTCGGCGGCCAGCCGGTCGACGGCGTCGTCGTGACGGCAGAACCCGTCATCGACGGCCTTGCGGCCAGCGTGCGCGCGCGCCTGGGTGCCGTGGGGCGCGACGAGGCGCCGACGGTGGCGGACACCGGCACGGACAAGGCGGCCGGCACGCGCCTGGCCACCGTCAGCGACCGGGACGGCAGGTTCGCCTTCGCGGGCCTCGAGCCGGGCACCTGGCTGGTGACGACCGAAGCCCGCGACCACAAGTCCGGCCACGCCACCGCCACCGTGCCGGGGCTGCGCGCCGGGGCCCTGGCCGAGACGACGTTCGTCGACATCGCGCTGGTCCCGACGGGCACCTTTGCCGGCATCGCCTCGCTCCAGAACGCGGACGACCACCGGAGCACCGTGGTCTACTGCGAGGGCACGTCGTATGTCGCGGTGACCGATGGCGATGGCGACTTCGTCATGCGCGACGTGCCGGCCGGCGACTACACGCTGGTGGCCACGCACAGCGGCTGGCTGGACCGGTCCACCCCCGGCACGATCGTCGCCGCCGGTGACAGCGTCGAGGTCGCCTCCCTGCTGCTGCCACGCGAGAACAACATGGCGCCGGTGGTCACGATCACCTCGCCCCCGCCCGGGGGCGTCACGACACAATGGGTCTCGAACTTCGACGCCGTCGCCAGCGATCCGGACGGCTCGATCGCGCTCTACGAATGGGACTTCGAGGACGACGGGATCTTCGACTTCAGCTCGGCGGGCAGCCCGGCCGTCTCGATGAACTTCCCCGTCACCGGCAGCTACCGCGCCAAGGTGCGCGTCACCGATGACCGCGGGGCCATCGCCCTGGCGGTCGTGAACTTCACCGTCATCGAGGACATCCACGTCTCGGTGGCCACCGGCAGCGATGCCAACCCCGGCACACGCGCCGAGCCGGTGGCCACGGTGACCCGGGGCCTTGACCTTGCCCAGGCCGCGGCGGCGCCGCTGGTGCTCGTCGCCGCCGGCACCTACAACGAGAACGTCCTGCTGCGCGATGGCATCTCGATCATCGGCGGCTTCTCGCCGGCAACCTGGGAACGCACGAACGGGGACCGCTCGCTGATCGCCGCCCTGGCACCGGCCGTCCGCCAGGAAGGGGTCAGCGGCGCCTGGTACACGGGCCTGGCCTTCCAGGCGCCGGCGGCCGTCGCCCCGGCGTCGCCCTCGATCGGCCTGTGGCTGGTCACGTGCGTGGACCTCCGGTTCATCGATTGTTCGTTCACCGCCGGCGCCGGTGCCGACGGCAACGACGGCGCCGCGGGTGGCGTCGGCGCGCCAGGTACTCCCGGCAGCAACGGAGCCGGCGGAGCCGCCAACGGCTCGTCCGGCGGCGCGGGCGGCAACGGCGGCGGCGGGTTCACCCCCGGCGGCAGCGGCGGCCTGGGCGGCTACCTCGGCAACGGCAGCAGCGGCGCCAACGGGAGCGGCGGAGCCACCGGCGGCACGGGCGGCGGCTACGCCACGGCCTGCGCGGCGAACGGCGCCAACGGCAGCAGTGCCGCGAGCGGGACGCCCGGGTTCAGCGGGACGCACGGCAGCGGCGCGACGTCGCCCGCCGGCCTGGTCTCGGCGGGCTCGTGGCTGGCGGCCATCGCCGGTTCCGGCACGCCGGGCGGCACGGGCAACGGCGGCGGCGGCGGCGGTGGCGGTGGCGGCGGCTTCAACAACGCGCTGCTGTGCTCGGGCGACCGCGGCGGCGGTGGTGGCGGTGGCGGTGGCGGCGGCAGCGGCGGCCAGGGCGGCACCGGCGGCCAGGGCGGCGGCGGTTCGATCGCGCTGCTGCTGGTCGACAGTTCGCCCATCATCGACGGGAGCTGCGAGCTGGTCTCCGGCCCGGGCGGCGACGGCGGCAGCGGCGGCGACGGCGGCAGCGGCGGTAGCGGCGGCAACCGCGGGATCGGCGGGCCCGGCGGCGGCGAGGCCGGCGATGGCGGCCTGGGCGGCTTCGGCGGCGCGGGCGGCGGCGGCGGCGGCGGCCAGGGCGGGGCCGGCGGTCCGTCCATCTGCCTCTACAAGTCGGGCACGGCGGCGCCGGTGCTCCAGGGGATGCCCACGCTGGTGGTCGGCGCGGCCGGACCGGGCGGCGCCGGCGGCGTGCGCGGCGGCGGCGGCAGCGCGGCCGCGAACGGGCCGAGCGGGACGGCGCAGGCCATCTACCCGTAGGTCCGGTGACGAGGACGATGCGGGGTCCGTGCCGGCGGGAACGGCACGGACCCCGCGCTGCTTCGGTGCCGACCCGGCGAACGCCGGGCTACGGGCGAGTCCGCGACAGCAGGTCGACGTACGCCCCCTCGACGAGCTGCGCCGGCGCAATCTCGAGCGCGCGCAGCAGGCCGTGGGCTTCCGCCTCGCCCGCCTCGATGGCCTCACCATCCCGCAGCACGACCTCCAGCTCCAGGAACGCGCCCAGCCCCTCCACGCGGTCCAGGTGGACGCGGGTGCGCCCGGCCAGCCACAGTTCGCGCCGCTTGACCACGCGACCGACCTGGCCCCAGGCGAGCGTGAGCGCCTCGCGCACCGCGTCGCATTCGGCGACGGGCGCCAGCACGTAGAACGACTCCTTGGGGCCGGTCGCATCGGCGCGGCGGTAGAAGATCAGCTCGCCGCCGCCAGCGGCGAACGCGCGCAGCTTCAGGCGCCCGTTCGGGCAGTTGAAGAACGTGTCGTCCTGCCCGATGAACTGCGGGCCGGCGGCACCCAGCGCGGCGGCGCGCGCCGCGATCTCCGCCAGCGCGCGCTCGCCCTCCAGGCGGGCCTTGATCTCGATGTTGCGGGGCATGGTCCTCCTTGCCGGGGGTCGTGCCGGCTGTCTCGCGCGATCTGTCGCGCGCGTCGAAGACGGCCGGCATCGCGGGCTTCAGCTGGCCTATCGGCAGCGGCGAATCTCGCGCCAGGACGCCAGAACCTGCTGCGCCGCCGCATCGTCGGGTGATCCTTCCAGGAGCGCGATGAACGCGGACTCCTCGACGCCGTCGTGCGCCAACGGCACGGCCCTAGGGTCGGTGGGATACGGCGCGTCGACATAGATGATCCCGGCGGTCGGCGCCGCCGCCAGGTCCGCTCCGTCCGGCCTGAGACGCCGATCGACGCAGAATGACAGGTGGCGGCCCGAGGCGTCACGCAGGCGACCTGTGAGCGTGCCCCCGTCCCGATAGAAGTCCAATTCCAACACCGCGACAGGCGCCACCATGTCGGCAAGCACGATTGGCGCGCGCAGGGCGGCCGGTCCGGTGTTACCGGCGGCCACGTCTGCTGCCGGGAGTCCGGTCGCGGCCAGGATCAAGCCAACGGCTGTACGCCGGATCCACGTTACACGGCTCAACGCTGACGTCCTGTTCATCCCGAGCCCCTTTCACGTCGTGTCCGGGGACCCCGCTTGCGCCGGCGCAAGTCCCCGCGCCCGCCCCCCGGGCGGGCGGTGGCTATCGATCGTCCTCGTCCCGCTCCGCGTCGCCCAGAACCGCCGCCCGCCGGATCATCCGCGCCAGGTCCTGCACGGCCTGGTCGCTCGACAGCTCGCGCGCCAACCCGTCGGCGATGGGCACCAGCGACGACAGGCGGCTCTCCTTTGCCCAGTAGCTGCCGCGCAGGATCTCGGCGAACTCGGCCGCCAGCGCCTGGGCGCGGCGGTGCGGCGTGCCGTCCCGATCCAGCGCCGCGAACAGCGAGGCGCGGATGGGAGCCTCCGTCTCGGTGACCTTGCCGACGTGCGCGGTGTCGTGCTCGGGCGCTTCCCAGCGCAGGCGCACGGTGCCGAGCCGGTCGAAATCGTCGTCATCGCCGAAGTCGCGAGCGTTTTCCGGGTCGACCAGCTTCAGTTCGTACAGCGCGGTCACCTGGTGCCCGGCGCCCACCTCGCCCGCGTCGATGGCGTCGTTGCGGAAGTCGCGGTCGGCCACGTCGCGGTTCTCGTAGCCGAGCAGGCGCCAGCGCGAGACGCGCCGCGGGTCGAACTCGACCTGCACCTTCGCCTGGCGAGCCACCGTCTGCAGCAGGCCCGTCAGGTTCTCGCGGAAGACGCGCTCGGCCTCGCGCGGCCCGTCGACGTAGAAGTAGTTGCCGTCGCCGTCGTTGGCCAGCCGCTCCATCAGCACGTCGTTGTAGTTGCCCATGCCGAAGCCGACGGTCGACAGCGTGATGCCGTCGTCCGAGCCGCGGCGCGCCAGCTCCAGGATGCCGTCGGCGTCGGTCGCGCCGCCGGCATTGGCCACGCCGTCCGAACAGAGCACGACGCGGTTGATGATGCCGCGTTCGAACGAGCGCCGCGCCATTCCATAGCCCAGCTCCAGGCCCGCCGCCGCGTTCGTGGCGCCGGTGGTGCGCAGGCCCTCGATGACCTCGAGGATCTCGTCCCTGCGCGAGGCGTCCACCAGGGGCAGGCGCACCTCGGCCAGGGATCCGTAGGTGACGATGCCGACCCGGTCACCCTCGTCGAGCTCATCGACCAGCACGCGCAGGGCCCGCTTGACCGCGCCCAGGCGGTTCTCGCGGCCCATCGAGCCGGAGACGTCGATCACGAACACGAGGTTGGCCGGCTTGCGCTCGCTCGCCTCGACGCTGCGCGCCACGACCCCGACCCGCAGCAGGTGGTAGCCCTCGCCGAAGCGCGAGGGACCGCCGTCGATGCCGAGGCGGAACGTCTCGCGCCCGTGCGGCGGCCAGCCGGCGTCGATGGCGTTGACGTACTCCTCGACGCGGATGGCGGCGGCCGGCGGCAGTTCGCCGCGGTCCAGGTAGCTGCGCGCCAGGGAGAAGGAGGCGTTGTCCACGTCCAGGGCGAAGGTCGACAGGGCATCGTCGTCGGTGGCGACGAACGGGTTGACGCCGGCGTGCTCGAAGTACATCGACTCGAAGCGCTCGCCGTTGGGCGGGGTGGTGCCGCCGGTGATCGAGCCGGGGGCCGGCGGGGCCACGCGCACAGGAGAACGACTCTGCATGTTGAATCGGTTCCTCAGGCCGCCCAGGTCCTTGGCGACCTGGCCCGCCTCCCGCTTCGGCGCAACCTCGCCGCCGCGGAAGACGACCCCGGCCTGGTCCTTGAGCGCCTGCTCGACCGACTCGATGGCGTACTTCTCGAAGGTCTCGACGGTGACCTGGTGCTCGGTGACCGCGCTGCGGACCGCCACCTGATACTCTTCCCCCTCGACCGCCAGTTCGGGCGCCACGGCCACGACGATGGGCTCCAGGCCGCAGGCGACGTTCGCCTCGCCGCCGGCGGTCAGGTCCACCGCGACGTCCAGCGGGGCATAGCCCAGCATGACCACCTGCAACGCGACGCGACGCCCGGGCTCGACGCCCTCGAAGCGGAAGGTGCCCGTGGAATCGGTGGCCACGCCGCGGGTGGTGCCGACCAGGAGCACACCCGCCCCGGCGACGGCGGATCCGTCGGACTGGTCGACCACGCGACCCGTGATGACGCCGGCGGCGCTCGCCACGGCGGTCGACGCGATCGCGGGCTCGGCCGCGGGCTCGGGCGCGCTCGAGGGGGCAGCATCGCCCGCCGGTGTTCCGCCGGTCGCCGCGCTCCCGCTTCCCGGTGACGCGGCGGACTCCGACGCGCCCGGCCGGGCGGCGGGCGCCGCCTGCACGCCCTTGTGCTCAAGCGCGACGACGGGCTCACGGCCGGCTGCCGGGCCGCGGCGCACCGCGTCGGATCCCGGTCCGGCAAACCACCAGCCGACCGCCAGCACGGACACGGTCGCGAGCGTCGCGACCGCCAGGGCGGGACGCCAGGCGCGGTGCCGTGCGGGCGCTCCGTCCGGACTGCCCTTCAGTTCCCGCCGTACCGCGTACCACAGGCTCTCGGCCTGGCGTTCCTCCAGGCGGTAGCGATCGTGCTTCAGGTAGCGCTTCATGACTGCTTCCCTCCCGGCAGCTCACTGAACACCAGGTCGTCGCCGCCCTGCAGCCACGCGCGCAGGTTCCGGCAGGCCCGATGGTGATGAACCCGCGCCGTGGGCTCGCCGCAGCCCAGCGCCGCGGCGATCTCGGCGAAGGGGGCGTCCTCCAGTTCGCGCAACAGCAGGGCCGCGCGCTGGTGCGGCGACAGGCGGTCGAGAGCCGCCTGGAAGCCGTCACCGAGGCCGGGGAACGTCGATTCGGAGGAGGATGACGAGAGCGCCGTGCGCTCGAGGGCCAGCGCCGCCAGCCGGCGGACGCCGAGCTTCACCCGTCGCCGCCAGTCCAGGCTCTTGCGCAGCCCCACCGACCGCAGCCAGGCCAGCAGCGTGCCCTGCCCGCGGTACGTGTCCAGGCGCGCGAGCGCCGTGACGTACGTCTCCTGCAGCAGGTCGCGCGCGGCCTCGCGGTCACCGGTCTGGTAGACCAGGAAGTTGAACAGCGGCTGGCAGGTGGCGTCGTAGAGCCGGCGCCAGGCCTCCTCGTCGCCGGCCGCGGCGGCGCGGGCCAGGTCCAGGTCCGGTTCCGGGATGGCAGGCGGCGCGGCTTCAGGTGATGCGGAAGCGCGAACCGGCTGGTCGTGATCGGCGTTGCCCATGAGCATCCTCCTCGCTCCGGACCACAAGACGAACGCCGGGAGGGGTTCGTTTACCTGCGGTCGCCGCTGAGCGAGGCGCCCGGTGGCGGGGCTGAAGGTGCGGGATGCCGCAACCCGTTGTCAACGCGCGGACGCCCGGGTGCGTTCCCACCGCCGCCCCGTGAGCCAGGGCCCCCGTTTGACGTCCGCGCCGGACGCCGGTACCGTGCTGCCGTCGGACTGTGAACGGTGATCGGCGAACGGGAGTCAAGCATGCGCTGGCAGGGGCGACGCGGCAGCAGCAACATCGAGGACCGGCGAGGACGAGGCCGGCCGGTCATGGTCGGCGGCAGCCTGGGCGGGCTCGGCCTGGTGATCCTGATCGTCTACGCCCTGCTGGGAGGCGACCCGATGGCGCTGCTGGAGCAGCAGTCAGGAGCCGGGCTGTCCCCGGCGGGCGGGACTGCGGGCGCGCCCGTCGACGCCACCGCGGATGAGGCGGCCCGGTTCGTCAGCGTCGTGCTGGCGGACACCGAGGACGTGTGGCGCGAGCTGTTCGCCGCCGCGGGCGAGACCTACCGGGAACCGCGCCTGGTGCTGTTCACCGAGGCGGTCCAATCGGCCTGTGGCCTCCAGGATGCCGCCGTGGGCCCGTTCTACTGCCCGGCGGACGGGACGGCGTACATCGACCTGGCGTTCTACGAGACGCTCCGTGAGCGCTTCGGCGCCGCGGGCGACTTCGCCCAGGCCTACGTCATTGCGCACGAAATCGGGCATCACGTGCAGAACCTGCTGGGCATCTCCGGGCAGGTGGAGCAGGAACGGCGCGGTGCCGGGCAGCGGGAGGCGAACGAACTCTCGGTCCGGCTCGAACTCCAGGCGGATTTCCTGGCCGGGGTCTGGGCGCACCACGCCCAGGCGCGGTTCGACATCCTCGAACCAGGCGACATCGAGGAGGCGTTGGCCGCCGCCCACGCGATCGGCGATGACAACCTGCAGCGCCGCAGCCACGGCCAGGTCGTGCCCGACGCCTTCACCCACGGCACGGGAGAACAACGCGCCCGCTGGTTCCGGCTCGGCTTCGAGACGGGCGACATCGACCGCGGCGACACCTTTGCCGCCGACCATCTCTAGCCCGCTGCGTCCGATAGTGGTCTGCCGGCGCACACGGCGAAGGGCCCGGCTTCCCGGGCCCCTGCGTCGGCGGATCGAGACCCGGCTGCTACCAGCTCCCGGTCATCTCCACGGCGATGGTCATGGCCCGGTCGGTCGGCTCTCCGTCTGCGTCGAGGAAGCCGTCCCGGTCGAGGTGATCGATGCGGAACTCGATCAGCGCGCCCAAGCCGTCGTCCAGGACGAACGTTGGCGCGACGGTCAACGAACGTCTCACACGGTACTGGTCGCCGACAGGTTCGAACAGCTGGCCGTCGCGGTCGTCGAGCTGGTCCACGCGAAGCGTCAGTCCGGCGCGCGGGCTGAAGTCGAAATGGGTCATCGCCATCAGACCGAACCACCGCCCCTTGCCGCCCGCGGTCTCCACGTCGCCCAGGCTGGCCTCGCCGCCGAAGCGCCAGGCGCCGTGCACGAACGTCAGGTCGGCGTCGACCACCGAGCGCGTCAGCGGCGAAGACGGGTCGTCCGGGTTCTCGGCCGGCGTGTCCTCCTTGCCGGAGATCGCCGCCAGTCCGCCGCTGAAGCCGCCATGCGCCAGACCCAGCCGCCCGCCCACGGTCACGTACTTGTCCGCGGTGGCACGATCCCACCCGTTGCTCAGGTGCACGGCCAGATCCAGGCCGCCGCCCAGGACCCGGGCCACCTTCACGCCGGTCAGGTTGGTCGGAGCCACATAGGTGAACAGCAGCGAATGGCTGTACTGGTACATGCCCGTCGGGTCGAGCACCTCATAGCCGATCGGCGCGTTGAACTTGCCGAAGCTGAGCCGCCAGCCGCAGCGCGCTTCGTACTCGACGTAGGCCTGTTCGACCTGCGCCAGGTAGCCCTCGCCGTCCTTGAGCCATTCCAGGTCGGCGCGCACTAGGGTCCGCTCTCCGGCCTGGTGCTCCACGTCCACCTCGACCTGGTCGAGCCCGAACACGCCGGCCTTCGCCGCCGCCTCGTACGTCCAGGCCGCGTCGACGAAGCCCGAGATCTTCGCCCCCTCCGCCACGGCGGCCCCCGCCACAAGCAGGGTCAGCAGCAGGATCATCCCGCACATCGTCCGCTTCATGTCGTTCCCCTGTCTCAGGCCAGGTAGGCCTGTTCGCCGTGCAGCGACTGGTCGAGGGTCTTTTCCATCTGCTCGGTGGTTCGCACGGGCGTGATCTTGTCGATGAGCCACAGCATGCCCCAGGTGAACCCGAAGGCGTACAGGCTCGAGCCGGCCACGGCAGCCAGCTGCTTCACGAAGAACGCGCTGCCGCCGTGCAGCAGGCCGTCGGCGCCGGCCGGGTTCACGGCTGCCGAGCCGAGCAGGCCCAGCAGGATGATGCCCAGGGCGCCGCCCACGCCGTGAACGCCCCACACGTCCAGGGCGTCGTCCCAGTGCAGACGGTTCTTCAGCTCGACGGCCATGTAGCAGACCACGCCGGCGATGATGCCGATGACCGCCGCGGTGCCGGTCGAGACGTAACCGGCGGCCGGCGTGATGGTGGCCAGGCCGGCCACGGCGCCGGTGAGCAGGCCGACGAAGCGCGGTTTGCGCACGCGGGTCCACTCGATGATCAGCCAGACGACGGCGGCGAAGCTGGCCGCGACGTCGGTGTTCAGGAAGGCCAGCGCCGTGATATGGTCCACGCGCAGCTGGCTGCCGGCGTTGAAGCCGTACCAGCCGAACCACAGCAGGCCGGTGCCGAGGGCGACCAGCGGGATCGAGTGCGGTCCCTGTTCGGCCACGCGCCGACGGCCGACGAACAGGACCGAAGCCAGCGCCGCCATGCCGGCGATATTGTGCACGGCGATGCCTCCGGCGTAGTCCAGCACGCCCCACTTCGCGAGCAGGCCGCCGCCCCAGATCATGTGCACGAACGGGAAATACACCAGCAGCAGCCACACCACCAGGAAGACCAGGTAGGCCGGGAAGCGGATGCGGTTGCTGAAGGCGCCGGTGATCAGCGCCGGCGTGATGATGGCGAACATCATCTGGTAGGCGACAAAGACGAGCAGCGGGATGGCGCCGCCCGCGTAGGGCGTGGTCGCGTCGATGCCGCGCAGGAAGGCCATGTCGAGATTGCCGATGATCCCTCCCTCGCCCCCGGAGAAGCACAGGGAGTAGCCGCAGACGTACCACAGCACGGTAGTCACGCCCATCGAGACGAAGCTCTGGATCATGATGGACAGCACGTTCTGCCGTCCGACCAGCCCGCCGTAGAAGAACGCCAGCCCGGGGGTCATCAGCATGACCAGGCTGGTGGCGAGCAGCATGAAGGCCGTGTGGCCGGTGTCGAACATGGGACCCTCCCGCAGGTAGTAGGGAATCGCAGTCTCCACGACGATGGCGACCGCCGCCTCCGGCGTGCAATGAGGCCGAACCTGATTCACACTCAGGAATTTCCTGAGCGCCCGCGCCTTGTCCCGACCCCACCGGCGGGCTAGCTTCGGCGCGGCCGTTCCCCGATCCGGAAGGGGCGTCATGCCCGGATCGCTCCAGCACCGTCTCCAGGAGCGCGTCAAGGAACTGACCGCGCTGCACCGGACCGCCCGCCTGCTGCAGGACACCTCCAGCCCTCTCGATGCGGTCGTGCCGGCGGTCGTGGCCCTGCTGCCTCCGGCTTGGATGCATACGGACGTGGCGGTCGGTCGCGTGCGTTGCGGGGGCCAGGCCTGGTCCTCGCCCGGCTTCCGCGAGTCGCCCTGGGTGCAGCGAGAGTCCTTCAGCCTGCGCAACGGCCAGTCGGGCGACGTCATGGTCGCTTACCTCGAGGAGCGGCCCGCCGCCGCCGAGGGGCCGTTCCTGGCTGAGGAGCGCGAGCTCATCCGCTCGCTGGCCGACATGCTGCGCGCGTGGTTCCAGCACCGCCTGGACGACGCGGCGCTGCTGGCGGTGAACGAATCCCTCGAGCAGCAGGTGGCCGAGCGGACGGCCAGCCTGCGCCGCCTGGCGGCCGAGGTCTGCCTGGCCGAGGAGCGCGAGCGGCGGCGCATCGCGGAGGACCTGCACGACCATCTGGGCCAGGCGCTGGCGCTGATCAAGATCCGGCTGCAGGGGCTGCGCGGTGACGCGGTCTTCGGCGGCCACGGTGGCGCCCTGGAGGAACTGGTGGCCCTCAGCGACCAGGCCATCCGCTACACCCGCGGGCTGACCTTCGAGCTGTCGCCCCCGATCCTTTATGAACTGGGCCTGGGCCCGGCCCTCGAGTGGCTGGGCGAGGACACGTCGCGCCGCCACGGGCTACGCGTGACCGTCCGTGACCGCTCGCGGCCGGCGCTGCCGGACGACCTGAAGGTGATGCTCTGGAAGTCGGCCCGCGAGCTGCTGCACAACGTGGTCAAGCACGCACACGCCACGTCGGTGTCGGTGACCCTCCAGGCGCGGGACGGCCTGGTCGTGCTCGAGGTCGCCGATGACGGCCGGGGCTGCGATCCGGCACGGGCCCGCCGCGACTCCGGCGCCCGGTTCGGATTGTTCTCGATCGAGGAACGCCTGAGGCAGCTGGGCGGCGGCATGGATGTCGACGCGGCGCCCGGGCGCGGCATGCGCGTGCGGCTGACCGCTGCCATTTCCGGGAGCACGCGATGACGACGACGATCCTGCTGGCGGACGACCACCGCATCTTCCGGGCCGGCCTGCGCCCGCTGCTGGCCGCGCAGCCCGATCTCGCGGTCGTGGGCGAGGCCGACGACGGCCTGGCCGCCCTGGCGCTGGCGCGGGAGCTACTGCCGGACGTGGCCGTGCTCGACATCACCATGCCGGGCCTCAACGGGCTGGAGGTGACGCGCCACCTGGCGGGCGAGGCCCCGTCGGTGCGCGTGATCATCCTGTCGATGCACAGCGACCGGCGCTACGTGCTGGAGGCGCTGCGGGCCGGCGCGCGCGGCTACCTGCTGAAGGACTCCGGCTTCGAGGAACTCCTGATCGCCATCCGCACCGTGCGCGACGGCGGCGTGCACCTGGGCGCCGCGGTCGGCGAGCAGGTGATCCGCGACTACGTGCAGGCCGCCCGCGGCAACGAAGGCGGCCCCTTCGCGCTGCTCAGCGGTCGCGAGCGCGAGGTCCTGCAGCTGCTCGCCGAGGGCCTGGCGACCAAGGAAGTGGCCGACCGGCTGTCCCTGTCGGCCAAGACGGTCGAGTCCCACCGCAAGTCGCTCATGGACAAGCTGGACATCCACAGCATCGCCGAGCTGACCAAGTACGCGATCCGCGAGGGGCTGACGCCCTTGGACTAGAAGGCCGCGGGCCGGCACGATGGACTGACCACCGTCCCGGCCCCGCGGCTCCCTGCTCCAGGTCGATCCGGTCAACCCGCCAGGTACGCCTCCAGCATCCACAGCTTCTTGTCCAGCCCGTCGGCGATCGGGTCCAGCAGGTTCACGGTGCCCCGGTCGCCGGCGTCGTCGGCAACCTGGGCCACCGCGCGCACCCGGGCGCGGAACGCCTGCAGGTCGGCCGCGGTGTTGGCCACCATGCGCTGCGCGTCGGGCACCGAGGCGTCCTCCTTCACCGAGGCCAGTTCCAGCGCCTGCGCCAGGCTGGCCAGCGGCGCGCCGCCGACCATCAGGATGCGCTCGGCCACGCTGTCGGTCACCTCGGCGAACTCGTCGTAGAAGCCCTCGAACATGCCGTGCAGCTGGTAGAAGCCGCGCCCCTTCACGCGCCAGTGGTAGTGGTGCAGCTTCTGGACCATCACGATGCTGTCGGCGAGGATCCCGTTCAGGCCGTCGATCACGTGCTGGTTACTCATGGCTTGCGCTCCTTGTCCGGGGTGGCGCCCTGCGGCGGTGGTTTCTCGTCTCCTTGCCCGGATTCATCGCAAGGATGGGACCGCCGGCCAGCCTCAGCATAACTCACATCTTTACATACTGTTACGCGACCACGCATTTCACCGGACGACATCGGCAACGAGTATTCGTTGACAGCATCACCGGGATTTCGTTACGTGACCGAAATATCGTTGCTCGTTGCGCCCTCCCCCGGAAGGACCGCGGCCCATGCTCGAGATGTACGACGCCACGCGTGACCTGCGCGACCTGGCCCGGCTGGCCGCCGAGCCCGACAACCTGCCGCAGGTGCTCAGCCGCGCGCTCGATTCCCTGCAGAAGCTGGTGCCGCACGACCTGGCGGCGGTGCTGGGTCTCGAGGAGGGCCAGCTGCGGGTCCTGGCCGCCCGCGGACGGCTGGCCGATGACCGCGTCCGTCGGCACAGCATCCGCCTGCGCGACTTCCCTTCCATCGCCCGCGCCTTCGAGCACCGGCGCCCGGTGGTCCTGCAGGAACACGACCACGCCGGCGGCGAAGGCGACCCCTACGACGGCATCCTCGATTTGCCGCACGGGCACTCGTGCATGGTCGTGCCGCTGTACGCGGGCGAGCGCAACCTGGGGCTGATCACGTTCGACCGCGAGGTCTGCGACGGCTACCGGCAGGACACCGTCGAGTTGGCCGAGGTCTACGGGCAGATCATCTCGCTGGCCTTCCGCTACGCCGAGCAGGCAGAGCTGCTGGAGCGCTACCGCCAGCTGCTGGACGAGCGCCAGCGCGTGCTGGCCGGCCGTGACGAGGCGCACGACCCTGCCGCGCAGATGGAAGGCAGCCGCTCGCCGGTCATGCGCGGGCTGGTGGCGCAGGCGCGGCAGGTGGCCGGCACCACGGCGCCGGTGCTGGTCCTGGGCGAGACGGGCACGGGCAAGGAGGTGCTTGCGCGCGCCCTGCACCAGTGGAGCCCGCGCCGCGCGCAGGCCTTCCTGACGCTCAACTGCGCGGCGATCCCCGAGTCGCTGATCGAGAGCGAACTGTTCGGGCACGTGAAGGGCGCCTTCACCGGCGCCGGGCAGGCGCGGCCGGGCCGCTTCCTGGCCGCCAACGGCGGCACGCTGCTGCTGGACGAGATCGGCGACATGCCCCACGCGGCGCAGGCCAAGCTGCTCCGCGTGCTGCAGGAGGGCACCTTCGAGCCCGTCGGCAGCGACCGCACGGTGAAGGTGGACGTGCGCATCATCGCCGCCACGCACCGGGACCTGGAGGAACGCGTCCGCGAGGGCAGCTTCCGCGAGGACCTCTTCTACCGCCTGAATGTGTTCCCCCTGCACGTGCCCCCACTGCGCGAGCGCAGCGACGACCTGCCGCGCCTGGTCGCCACGATCCTGGCCGGCCTGGCGCGGCGCACCGGCCGCGGCCCCTGGACCATCGACGAGTCCGTGCTGCACGAGCTGGCGGCGCAGGAGTGGCCGGGCAACGTGCGGCAGCTGGTCAACGCGCTGGAGCGGGCAACGATCATCAAGGCGAGCGGGGCACTGGACGCGCGGTTCTTCATGGGCGGGGCGCGCCGGAACGGCCCGGCGACGCGCGGCTCACGCGCCGAGGCCGGCGACGACGCCGACCTCACGCTGGCCGCAGCCGAGCGCCGCCACCTGCGGCGCGTGCTGGAACTGACGGGCGGGAAGATCTACGGAACCGATGGCGCGGCGGCGCGTCTGGGGCTCAAACCCACCACGCTGCAGAGCCGGATGAAGAAGCTGGGCGTGTCGCGGACCGGTCGCTGACTCAGGCGCCGGCACCGGCGCCGCCGTCCACGAACGCCTCGACGTGGTCCAGCAGCGCCGAGGCGTCCGTCTCTCCCGCCACCCCCGCGCCCAGCGGGTCGGCGATGTCGTCGAGGCCGGCCAGCGCCCGCGCCGCGTTGGCCACGCCGTGCGCCAGCACCTCGGTGTCGTAGCCGCCCTCCAGCGCCATGACTATGCGACCGCTGCACAGCTCGTCCGCGGCGCGCACCAGTTCCCGGCACAGCCAGGCCTGTCCCGCCAGCGTGTACTGGAGCTGCGCCAGCGGATCGCGCCAGTGCGCGTCCCACCCCGCCGAGACCAGCAGCAGCGCGGGCCGGAAGCGGCGCAGCGTCGGCAGCACCAGGCGCGCGAACGCGGCGCGCAGGGCGGTGTCGCCGGCGCCGGGCGGCAGCGGCACGTTCAGCGTCGTGCCGGTGCCGGGCCCGGTGCCCGCCTCGGTGAACCAGCCGGTGCCCGGCCACAGCGGGTACTGGTGCAGGGAGACGAACAGCACCGACGGGTCGCTCGCGAAGATGTCCTGGGTACCGTTGCCGTGGTGCACATCGAAGTCGACGATGGCGATGCGCGGCGGCGGCGTGCCCGGCGGCGCGCCCGCAATGGCGGCAGCCTGCGCCGCCCGCGCGGCGACCGCCACGTTGTTGAAGACGCAGAAGCCCATCGTGGCCCGGGGCGTGGCGTGGTGCCCGGGCGGGCGCACCAGGGCCAGGCCGCGGTCCAACTCGCCGCGCAGGACGGCCGTCGCCAGGTCGGCCGCGCCGCCGGCCGCCTGCAGCGCCACCGGCCAGGTGTGCGCGTTGCTGTAGGTGTCCTCGTCCAGCAGGCACGGCGGACCGGACGTCCGTTCCGCGACCGAGTCGATATGCGCCGCCGCGTGCGCCAGCAGCAGTTCCGCGCGCGTCGCGGGCCGCGGCGCCACGGGCGTGAACGAGGCCAACAGGCGGGAACGGTCGAGTTCGGCCCGGACCTCCCGCAGGCGCTCCGGGCGCTCGGGGTGGCCCGGCTTCTCGTGCAGCTCGAACAGCGGGGCGGCCACCAGGCCGAGGCGCGGGGTCATGGCGTCCTTCCGGTCAGAGGGACAGGACAAGGCGCAGGCCGTCGTCGATGGCTTCCAGCTCGGCTGCGGGCAGACCCGCGACGCGCGCGACCAGGAATCGGCGGTCGAGCGTCAGCACCTGCGAGATGTTCGCGACGGACTCGCGCGGCAGGCCGGTCGCCTCGCGCGACAGCACGACGTTGCCCGGTGCCGCCGCCAATTCCAGATTCGAGGTGACCGCGACCACGAGCACCGTGCCGATGCGGCTGCGGTTGAAGGCGTCGGACTGGACGATGATCACCGGTCGCCGGTAGCCGGGTTCCGAACCCCGTGGGCCCGCCAGCTCCGCCCACCAGAGTTCGCCCCTGCGCATCACCAGTCCTCCCGCGTGAGGCTGGCGCGCTGCAAGCTGTCCAGAACGGGGTCGAGCGGCGAGCCCTCAGGACCGCCGTAGACGGCGTCCAAGCCCTCGGTGATGCAGGAATCGGCATGCCGCGCCAGGAAGGCGGCGATGGCGGTGCGATAGAGCTCACTTCTGGACAAGCCCATGTCGCGAGCCAGCTTGTCGGCCGCCTGAAACAGCGCGTCGGGAAGTGAGATGGCGGTCTTCATGGGAGAAGTATAACCGTGGTCATACCGATCGTCAAGGGCCGACGATCCGCAATACACAACAGGCGCAAGCGCTCCCGGCACCGGGCCGGGATCACCTGCGCCTGTCGATCGAATTCCGCCCGGGCCGGAAGCGGTCAACCCTCGGCTTCGTCCGTCTTCAGCACCGGCGCGGCCTGGCGCGCGTGCACCTGCGCGACCGCGGACCACGCCAGCCGCGGCGTCTGCGGCCGCATGACCAGGTAGCGGCGGATCTCCTCGATAATCGCCGGTCCCAGGTCCGCCGCCGTGCGGAAGGCGCCGCCCACGAAGAACGGGCGCCGACCGCTGCCGTCGGGCCAGTGCACGCCGATGGTGCCGCCGTACACGTTGCGCGAGCCGGACAGGTGCTTCAGCTGCATCGAGAACATGCGGTCGGGCTCGACCAGCACGTGCGCGATGCCGGCCAGGGCCAGCGCCAACGCATCGACGTGCAGCACGTGCCCACCCGTCTGGTCGACACTGGCGTAGACCACCGGCAGGCGGCACCCGGCGTCGGCCGTCACGCAGCGCACGGCCAGATCCATGTCCAGGTCGGACAGCCGGACTGGCGTGGTGCGGGCAGCCAGGGCGCCGTCCATCGCGCCGCCCAGCTCGTCCAGCAGCGTGTGGACGATGATCGGCTTCTTCGCCAGCGGCACGGCGATGCCGCGCTCCTTGGCATCAACCGACACGCGCACGGACACCCAGGTGTCTTCGTCGTCACGCGAGAACACGAGCGAGGTCGCCCACTTGAGCGGGCCCTCCTCGCGCGCGTAGCCGACGGCGACCGACTCGTTGCCCGGCAGGCTGACACGCAGCAGGCGCACATGCTCGTCCGCCGCAGTGACCGCCAGGTCGTCGCGCTCGATGAAGGCCTCCAGGTCGGCCTCGGTCAGGGCAGTGCCCTCGGTAGCGAGTATCCATTCGCGCACGATTTTCAGGAACACGATCGGATCCTGGCCGTGGTCGATCGGAAACTCCGTCGCAAACAACAGCATCATGTTACTCCCTCATCATGGGGCGATTCCGACTTCTGAAGTCTATCACGTTCGCTCGCCGTACGAAAGGAGAGTCCGTACAGCCCGGCGCAACCCCAACGAAACAGGGGGCGGCTCGCGTCGACGCAAGATGTTGTTTGGACTTGAGATATAGCCAGAGGCCAGGACCTCAGACGGCCGAACGGCGTCCCGACCGAACCTGCCGATGCTGTCTGCTGTGCCTTCTGGGCGCCGACGCCGAATGGACTCTCCGTCAGCGCTGGCCCAGCACCTCGCGGAACGCGCGAAGAGCCGCCGGATGGTAGATCGTCAGATGACGTTCGTCAGGCAGACGGCGGCAAAGCCAGCGCAGACCGGGCGCGTCCGCTCCGCCCGTGAACGTCGACAATGAATCGGCGAACGCGGCCACGGGAACCGCGATGCCGCCCTCGTCCCCGGTCGCCAGCCAGATGGTGGCGCCCAGCCGCCACGGCCGCGCGCGCAACAAGGCGCCTGAACGCGTGACCAGGTCGCCGCGGTTCCACCAAAGGCTCGGGTCGATCGCGATCACCGTATCGAACAGGCCGGGCTCCAGCAGGAAGGTCTCGACCGCGAACAGGCCGGCCAGCGACTCGCCGACGATGGCCGTCTCGCCGCTGGTCGGGTAGTGCGCGTCGATGAACGGCATCAGCTCGTCGCGCAGGAACGAGCGGAACTCGGCCGAGCGGCCGACCCGCGGGGCGATCTTGAGGTCCTCGGGGTCGTCGGTGGGCCCGGTCAGGTCGCGCCGGCGCTCGGTGTTCTCGATGCCCACCAGCAGGAACGGGCGCATGGTCCCGTTCATGGCACCCACCTGCACCAGGCCGGCCACGTGCAGGAAGTCCTCGGCCAGGCCGCCGTCCGGCATATAGAGCACCGGCAGGCGCGTGTCCGCGATGTCGAGGGCGCCGGGCGGGGCATAGACGTTCACGCGGCGCGTCTCGCCCAGGACGGCCGACGCCAGCGACCAGGTGTCGCCGATGGTCAGGGGCTCCGGGGCGGGCGGTTTCTGGGCACGCGCGGAGGGCGGCGTCAAGGTTGCCAGCACGGCGAGCATCAAGGGCAGGAAAGCCCCGGCGCCGCGGCGTGCAGCTCCGTTGACGGGCCACGGTGACGGCTGCTGGCGAACGGTCGACGACTCGGCCATGGGGAAGATCCTTCCTGGCGGAAATGCCGCGATGTGTGTCTGGAGCATAGGCCGGAACGGCGATGCCGTCAGCAGGCAACGACGGTGTGCGCGGCGCAAGGGGCACCGCCGCGAGCCCAGGACATCACCGGCCGCCCGGTACCGTCACCAGGCTTGGCGCTGAGACGATGTCGTCCGCATCACGCGTGGCCACGACCCGCCAGGCAACCTGGCCACCGACCGGCAGCCAGGCCGGCAGCGCATCGGGCCGCAGCAGGTAGGAGGTGTCCGCCTGCGCCGCGGACTCGCCCAGGCGGGCGCCGTCCGTCCCGACGAACCTGACCCTGTAGGCGCTGGCCCCCGCCAGGGCGTCCCAGCGCAGTTCCAGGGCACCGTCGGGCCGCGTCCGGGGCGCGTGCAGCACCGGGGCAACAGGCTGCGCCTCGCCGCGCAGCGCCGCCGGCGTGTCGCCTGCAGGATTAGGTGCGTCCCTTCCCGGCAGGAGGGCGAACGCAAGCACGGCCGCCGCAGCCAGGGGGACCACCAGACGCAGGCCGGGCAGGGCCCGGCGGCGAGGCGGCGAACAGGCGGCGGCAATGGCGCGGTCCAGGGCGGCGCTGGCTGTCGGGTCGGGCAACCGGACTGTCGACCCGTCGGCCGCGTCGCCTTCCATGAAGTCGCGATACTCGAGCCAGGCGGCGCGGCAGCGTGCACACGCCTCGACATGGAGCCGCCGCGCGTCGGTATCGGGCAGGCCGGCCAGCGCGGCCAGTTCGGCGGCGGGTATGCAGTCGCTCACGGCTCGTCCTCCCTGGGTCGCGACGCGTGGCGGGCATCGTACGCCGCGCGCAGCCTCCGGCGCGCGCGCTGCAGGACCGCGCGCGCCCCGGAGGGGCCCGGCAGCCCGAGCAGGCGCGAGATCTCCTCGACCGGCATCTCCTCGTATGCTCTGAGCCAGAGCGCCGTGCGCTCCTCGGCGTCGAGCACCTGGTTCATCAGCTCCAGCACCAACTCCTGCGACTCGCGGGCCAGCAGCCGGTCCTGCGGGCCGGCCAGGCCATCGGCCATGTCTGCGAGCCCGCCGTCATCCCCGGTGGCGCGAGGCCGGGCTCGCAGCGCGCTGATGCAACGGTTGCGCGCGATCGCGAACAGCCACGACGAGAACTGTGCGCGACCGCCGAAGCCCGGCAGCGCCGCCAGCGCCGCCAGCAGCGCCTCCTGGGTCACGTCCAGCGCCGCATCGGGATCCCCGAGCCGGCGCGTGCACCAGGTGTGCACGCGATCGCGGTACCGCTGCAGCAGCGTCGAGGCGGCAGCCAAACCGGCGGCGCCCTGCGGATCGGCCTGGAACGCGGCGACCAGGGCCGCGTCGTCCAGGCCTCCTCCCTCGCCCCCACCCGAGGTTAGTCGCAGCCCGCGGCCATTCGTCACGACGTCACCCCGGAATTGTCACGCCGACCCCTGGCCAGGCGCCGGCGAACGGCCAGCGCGCCCATGACCAGTGCGACCATGATCGCCGCACCGACCGCGGCCGGCGCCATGCGGCGAGGGGCCCCCAGGTCGATCCGGCGATCGGGATCGCCGACCACCACGAACGCGGCCCAATCGGCGGGACTTCCACCCTGGCGGGCGGCGTCCGCGCGGGCCGCACGCAAGGCCACTCCCACGGGGTCGCCGGCGGCCAGTCGCTCGTAGAAGCGCTCCATCAGCCGCGCCGTGGCCCGGTCGTCGACGGGCCACAGCGTGGCAACCAGTGTGGGCACGCCCGCCGCCAGGAAGGCGCTCGACAGGCCCTGCAGGCCTTCGCCAGCCAGCACCTCACCGCCGGCAGAGGCGCAGGCCGCCAGGACCACCAGCTGCGCCTCCAGCGGGCGCGCGGCCAGGTCACCTGCCCGCATCCAACGCGCGGGACGACCGCGGCCCGGCGCCGCGACCAGGATGCCGGACCGCCATGGCCGCTGGTCATCCAGCGCGGCATGCGACGCGAAATGGATCAGCTGGTACCCCGACAGCGACGCCGGCAGGCCGGACTCCGCGCTGTCGGGCGGCGCCTGCCACAGCACCAGTTGGCGATGGTCCCGCTCCAGGCGGAGGGCTTCCTCGCGGGCCCCGGGTAACGGGTCGCCGGCATCGTTGGCCTCGGCGACGACGATGGCGCCACGCGCGCGGACAGCGGTGCCCCGCTGCCACGCCCTCGTCCGGGCGAACAGATCGGCCGACGGGACGCGGGCGACATCCGGCCACGCCTCCGGCAACGGGCGGCTGGCCGCGGGCCCGAGGCCTGCCAGCAGTACGTCTGCCGGCACCAGGTAGAAAGGTCCGTCCGGGCTGACGAGGACGCGCCGCGCGGCCACCAGATGCGGGACCAGTTCCCCCAGCAGGTCCTGGGCCGTCGTTGCAGCCAACTCGAGCACGGCGCCCTGGTCGGACGCCGATGTCGCACGGTTCGCCAACAGGTCCCGCAGCAGGACCATTCGCGCGGCAAGTGCCGCCTCTCCCGGGAGGCGCACCACGCGTGCGACCTCGCGGCCGAGCAGGAAGGCGTGCGAAACCCGACGCCCGACGTGGATGTCCAGCAGCACCTCGCCGTCACGCAGGATCTCGCGGCGCAGGCGGCTCGCGGTCACGATGCCGGCCGTGTCGACCGGCGCGTTCAGGCGCGCACGCTCGGCCAACGTGCGCGCCTTGAAACGCTGGGCGTCGTCGAAGGCGGCCTCGACCCGGGCGTCGCCTGCGGATGGCGTGCCGGTCGCGGCCAGGCGCGCAAGGATCATGGCCTCGGACAGGACCTGCGTTCCGGAGCGCCGCTCGCGCCACTCGAGGTCCAGGGGCAGGACCCGCGCCTCCTCCCAGACGCGCGCGGCTGTGACGAGATGCGGCAACGCGGCCGCCGTGTCGCCCATGGCCATGGCGCCGCGGGCGGCCGCCACGAGCAGAGCGACGCGGTCGCGTGCCCGTCTCAGCGCGCGTGCGTTGTCGGCGGCAGCCAGCGCCAGCGCCACCGCCTCGGCCGCGCGGCCGCCGTCGAGCAGGCGATCCACGAGTTCCTCGTCGTGGCGCAGGGCCCAGTCCGGCGACAGCTTCGAACGCAATCCCGCAGCCGGCCCCTCGAGCAGCGCTAGCGCGGCGGCGTTGCTGTCCTGGGCCGCCAGCGCCCTGGCCGCCAGACGATAAGCCTGCGTACGCGCCCACACGGGCAGGTCGGTCGTCTGCGCCAGCACCTCGCGGCTCAGACACAGGGCCTCGGCGGGCCGCCCCTGCCGCAGCCGCAGTTCGGCCTGGTCGTTCAGGACGTGGCCGAGCAGCGGGACGAAACCCTGTTCGCGACACAGGGTGACCATGCTGTCGAGCGTCGCGTCGGCTTCGGCGATGCGGCCGAGCTCGGCCAACGCGCGCGCCTCGTTGCAGGCCGGCACCACGACGTTGCGGACGATGCCCAGCCGCTCGCGCAACGCGCGCGTGGCGCGGAAGGCGCGCAGGCCCGCAGCCGGGTCGCCGCGTACGAACTCGAGGTTGCCCAGGTTGTTGAGCGCGTCCGCCTCGTTGTGGGGCCGGTTGTGCTCGCGCGACAGCCGGGCGACGCGCTCGTAGGTGGCGCGTGCGCGGTCCAGTTCCCCCAACTGCTCCCAGGCGCGGCCCTGGCCGGTGATGGCGTCGATCTCGCCGAAGCTGTTGCCGGCGGCGCGCAGCAGGGGCTCGGCGCGCCGGAAGCCGGCGAGGGCCTCGCGGGTGCGCCCGTCCAGCAGGCGCAGGTAGGCCAGCCCCTTGTGCATGAAGCCTTCGTGCAGCGTGTCGCCGATCGCCGCCGCCACGGGCAACTGGCGCACGTACAAGGACTCTGCGGCGCTGCTGCGCCCGCGATCGACCAACGCATAACCGAGCCACGTCGCGGCGGTCACCTGCAACGCCGAGTCGTTTCGCGCCTCCGCCAGCGGCAGGGCCCATTGCAACTCCAGCACCGCCTCGCGGGAACGCCCGGCCCAGCCCAGGTGGCCTCCCCGGCTGACGGCGGTCGCCAGCAGCAGCGTGGTGTCCGCGCGCGCGCGGGCAGCCCCGGCCAGGCTGTCCAGCAGCGCATAGCCCCGGGGAGCCTCCGGGCCGTTGACCAGCGTGCCGGCCCGCGCCAGCGCGGACCGGGCCGGCGCCGGCAGGTCGCGGGCGAGCGGGGCCGCGGCGCGCGATGGCGCCGCCGCAGCCAGGCCGAGGATCACGGGAAGGACCAGCAGGTGTGGGATCATGTCCGCGTGCGGTGAAGGTGCCGCGTGTTTCGGATACCGCGCGGATCGGGTCGCAGGCCGCCAGCCGCGCTGCCGGGAATCGAGGATGAGGATAATCGATTTTCAAATGTGACGCCACACCCTGCACTGCGACCAAGACACATGCAACGAGCAGCCACGGCCGTCGACCACCAGGAGGATCGGGTCATGCGAAAGCCCCATGTGTCCACCATCCCGCTGGCCCTGGCCGTGGCGGCGTCGATCGGGACCGGCCTCACACCGCAGGCCGCCGGCGCCACGACCCTGGCCAATCCCACGTTCTCAGGCGGCGCGGTCGGCGCCGCGGGCGGCAGCTATCGCCTGGCCGGGACCGTCGGCGAGGCGGGCGTTGTCGGACGCACCGCCGGCGGCAGTTTCGTCATGGGCCAGGGGTTCTGGCGCCCCGGGCTCGGATACGTCAGCGCCGTCGCGCCCGATCCGCAGGACCCCGCCGCCGACGGCGCCGTCTTCGCCAACGCGCTGGCCCCGAACCATCCCAACCCGTTCAGCGGCGGCACCCGCCTGGCGTTCAGCGTGGCCCGCGCCTCGGAGGTCTCGCTGGAGATCTTCGACCTGGCCGGACGCCGCGTCCGGCACCTGATCGCCACCGCACTGCCGGCCGGCCGCCACGACGCGCACTGGGATGGGCGCGACGACCGCGGCGCTCCGGTGGCCAGCGGCCTGTACCACGCGCGCCTGGCGATCGGCGACTGGTCGGCCACCAAGCGCATGCTGATGGTCCGCTAGGCGGGGCCGGCGCCCTTGTCGAGTCCCCAAACCGAGGAGCCCGAAACATGATCCGGCCCAACCACACCGTGGGACTGCTGATCCTCGTGACGGCGACGGCGATCCTGGCCGCCGCCGCGCCGGCGTTGGCCGCCGTGCCCAGGACCATCGCCTTCCAGGGCTTCCTCACCGACGCCGGCGGCCAGCCGGCCGGCGGGGTCGTCAACCTGGACTTCGCCGTCTACAACGTCGCGACCGGCGGGACCGCCCTGTGGACCGAGACGCACGCCGCCGTCCCGGTCAACCAGGGTGTGTTCGCCGTGGCGCTGGGTTCGGTGTCACCCCTGAACGGCGCCGTGGCCAACTCGTCGCCGCGCTTCATCGGCATCCGCGTCAACGGCGAGGTTGAGCTGCCACGCACGGAGCTGCGCGCGGCGCCGTTCGCGCTGCGGGCGCAGGCGGCCGACTCCGTCACGACGGGCATCAATATCAAGCAGGGAAACGTCTCTGCCCTGTCTTCCCAATACAGCACGCAGGGCGAGTTGAACCTGGAATGGCGGTGCCAGGACTTCAACCAGATGGTGGCCAGGCTCGGAGCCGGCTTCAACGGCGACGGCACCCTGCTCCTCTACAGCAACAGCGGGGCCACCTCCCTCGAAGCCTACAGCAGCCGCTTCGGCAATCCGTTCCTCGGCCTTTACGGCGCGGTCGATCTGGCCTTCATCGACCTCGACCAGGCGTCCGACAGCTCCATCCGGTTCCCCGTCGGCGGCATCAACTCCGTCGAGTCGTACAACGAGCCCGGCCTGGCCAGCGCCACCAACACCAACTTCACCTCGCTGACCGCAGCAGTTGCGTCGGTTCTGTCACGCACGCTCACGCCGCCGTCCGGCGGCTACGTCCTGGCCCTGGGACAGTGCGTGGCCCGCATCACCCACACCAGCGGCACCGCGACGAACGGCGCCATCGGCCTGTCCGACGATGGCCTCGGCTTCGGCACCGCGCAGGACGTCAACGTGCAGATCTCCTCGGGTGCCGCCAGTGGTTCCTACTCCATTCCCGTGCACCTCAACGGGGTCTTCGCCGCCGCAGCGGACATCCCGGTGACGATCCACCTGATGGGCAGCGAGTCGTCCGGCGCCATCGAGGTCGAGGACGTATCACTCACGCTGCTCTACGTGCCAACGTCGTACGGCACCGTGTCGCAGACGCTGCTGGCCAGTGAAGACGGCGAGGAGAGCGCCGCGCAGGGCACACAATCCGCGGCCGAGATCGCCGACGAAGTCGCGGCTTCGCGACGCGCGAACGACGACCGCATCGCCGCCGAGACGGCAGCGCAGCTGGCGGCGCATGCCGCGCGCCTGGCCGAGCTCGAGGCGCGGCTGGACCGCATCGGATCGCAGGAACGCTGACCCGAAGACAACGATCACCGGAAGGCACCACACATGAACCGCCTCCTCGACAACGCCGGCTCGGCACCTTTCTCGCGCCCGGTCCCGAAGCCGGCCGGCGCGGCCGCCAAGGCCATGATTGTCTGTCTGGCCGTCGCGGCCGCCTGCGCCGGCGCCCCAGCGCACGCCGCCGTGCCCCAGACCATCGCCTTCCAGGGTTTCCTGACCGACGCGTCCGCGCAGCCGGTGCAGGGGACGGTGAGCCTCAACGTGGCCATCTACGCCGGCGCCGGCGGCGGCACGGCCCTGTGGTCCGAATCGCACGCCGGCGTGGCGGTGGACCGCGGCGTGTTCGCGATCGTGCTGGGCTCGTTGACGCCCTTCACGCCGGCGGTGGCCCGCACCTCGCCGCGCTTCCTCGGCGTCCGCGTCAACGGAGAGCCCGAGCTGCCGCGCACGGAGATGCGCGCGGCGCCGTTCGCGCTGCGGGCGCAGGCATCGGACTCGGTGACCACGGGCATCGACCTCAAGCGAGGTTCCATTTCGGTCCTGAAGACCGAGGTCAACGTCTTCGGCGAGATGAACCTGTTCTGGCGCTCGGAGGCCGGCGAACGGGTCGTGCAGCTGGGGCCCGGCCCGTTTGGCGACGGCGAGCTGATCCTCGAAAGCGTCGGCGGTTCGGCGGAGATCTACAGCGATTTCAACGGCGAGCCGCGTCTGGGCCTCTACGGCAGCACGGCCGTCGCGACAATCGACCTCACGGCCGTGGGCGACAGGGCGGTCAGTTTCCCCCTCGCCGGCCTGAACGCGCTCGAGTTGGCCAACGAACCCGGCCTGGCGGCGGCCAACAACACGGGCTCCGTGGCGCTGACGGCCACCGTGGCCTCGATCATCTCCCGCACCATCACGCCGCCGGCCGACGGCTATGTCCTGGCGCTCGGCCAGGGCGTGGGCCGCATCGCCCACACCAGCGGGACCGCCACCAGCGGCGCGGTCGGCCTGTCCGATGACGGCCTGAACTTCGGCACCGCCCAGGACGTGAATCTGCAGATCTCCTCCAATGCCGCCAGCGGCTCCTACTCGCTGCCGGTGCACCTGAACGGCGTCTTCGCGGCCACGGCCGGGACGCCGCTGACGATCTATCTGGTCGGCATCGAGTCGAGCGGTGTCATCGACATCGAGGACACGTCGCTCACACTGCTCTACGTCCCGACGTCCTACGGGTCGGTCTCGCAGACGCTGCTGGCCGCAGGCGACGGCGAGGACCTGCCGGCCCGCGCCGCGCAGAGCCGGGCGGAGATCGCCGCGGAGCGGGAGACGTCGCAGCGCGCCGACGTCGAGCGCCTCGAGCGCGAACTGGTCGCCATGCGCAGCGAGCTGACGGCCCGCCTGGCCGAGCACGAAGCCCGGCTGGAGGCCTCGGAAGAACGACGCTAGGCACACAGGAACGCCGAGATGAACCGACACGTGAAAGGGAGCCGATAAGATGATCACGCGCAGCAGCGACCTTCACCGGACCGTCCTGTCCTCCCGGCGCCGCCGGCCCGCATGGCGTTGGCGAGCCTGTGGGCGCTGGTCCTGCTGGCCGGCGCCGTCGGGCCCACGCTCGCCGCCGTGCCGCAGACCATCGCCTTCCAGGGCTACCTGGCCGACACGAACGGTCTGCCGCTGCAGGGGACCGTGAACCTCAACGTGGCTATTTACGCCGGCGCCAGCGGCGGCACGGCGCTGTGGTCCGAATCGCACGCCGGCGTGGCGGTGGACCGCGGCGTGTTCGCGATCGTCCTAGGCTCGGTGACACCCTTCCCGCCGGCGGTGGCCCGCACGTCGCCGCGCTTCCTTGGCGTCCGCGTCGATGGCGAGCCCGAGCTGCCGCGTACCGAGCTGCGTGCGGCGCCGTTCGCGCTGCGGGCGCAGGCGGCGGACTCGGTCACGACAGCGGTCGACATCACGGACAGCGCCGGCAACCGCATCTACACGAGTGGCGGGGGCTCGCTGACGATCGACGATTCGAACAATCCCAACTTGGGCTTCGCCAAGATGGGTGGGGATATCTTCGGCAACGGCTTCGTCTGGCTCAAGGGCAGCGCCATCTCCGTAGAGACGCTCCTGCAGGCCGATTTCAACGACGGCGGCAGACTGCGTCTCAGCGGCACCGACCGCAGCATCACCCTCGAGGCGGCCACCCTCGGCGACAACTGCGTCCGATTGCCCGTCGACGCCTTGAACGCCACCGAGATCCTGGACGAGCCCGGTCTGGCCGCCGCCAACAACACGGGCTCGGTGGCCCTGACCGCCACCGTGGCCTCGATCATCTCCCCGCACCATCACGCCGCCGGCCGACGGCTACATCCTGGCGCTCGGCCAGGGCGTAGGCCGCATCAACCACACCAACGGAACCGCCACCAGCGGCGCCGTCGGCCTGTCCGACGACGGCATCGCCTTCGGCACCGCCCAGGACGTGAACCTGCAGATCTCCTCCAACGCCGGCAGCGGCTCGTACTCGCTGCCGGTGCACCTGAACGGCGTCTTCGCGGCCACGGCCGGCACGCCACTGACGATCTACCTCGTGGGCAGCGAAACGAGCGGTGTCATCGACATCGAGGACACGTCGCTCACACTGCTCTACGTCCCGACGTCGTACGGGTCGGTCTCGCAGACGCTGCTGGCCGCGGGCGATGGCGAAGACATGCCGGTCCGCGGCACCCAGTCATCGGGCGAGGTGCTCGCCGAGAAGGTGGCCTCGCAGGAGGCCAACGCCACGCGACTGGAACGGGAGCTGGCGGAGATGCGGGCTGCGCACCTGGCGATGCGGGACGAGATCGAAGCGCTCCGGGCCGACCTCGACGCCCGCTAGCCCCGGCCGGGAGCGCCCGCGCGGCACCGCCGACCTGTCCGCGGAACGACCGTCCATGCCGCGAACCCGGCATGGACGCGCCGTCCCGTCCGCGGCATAATGGGTCCGATAGCATCGCCCATTCCGGTGCGCCATGCGGAAGGACCCATGATGGGACCCGTCATCTCGAAGTCGAAGTTCCTCTCGGGGCTTCAGTGCCCCCTGCTGCTGTGGACGCAGTACAACGACCGCGACGCGATCCCGGCGGTGGCGCCGGCCACCCAGTACGTCTTCGACATGGGCCACACGGTCGGGGACCTGGCCAAGCTCCGGTACCCGGGCGGCATCGAGGTGGGCGCCGACGGCGTCGCGACGGCCCCGCGCACGGGCGGCCCGGCAGCGACCGCCGCGACCGCGGGAGCGCGCCCGGATCTCGAGGCCACCGCGGCAGCCACGCGCGACCTGCTGCGGCATCGCCGCCCCCTCTTCGAGGCCAGCTTCCTGGGCGGCGAGCCGGGTGGCCGCCGGTACGTGCGCGCGGACATCCTGGCGCCGGCGCCCGGCGACGACGCGGCCTGGGACCTGGTCGAGGTGAAGTCGTCCTCCCGCCTCAAGGAGATCAACCTCTGGGACATCGCCTTCCAGGCCGGGGCGATCGAGAGCGCGGGCGTGAAGCTGGCGCGCCTGTGCCTCATGCACATCGACACGGGCTATGTGCGCCACGGACCCGTGGAGCCGGAGCGCCTGTTCGCGCTGGAGGACGTGACCGAACGCGTGCGCGCGCTGATGGGCGAGGTGCCGGCGCTGTTCGCGCGCTTCGCCGCGACCATCGGCGGCGCCAGGCCGGACGTGCCCATCGGCCCGCATTGCCGCGATCCGTTCTCCTGCCCGATGCTGCCGGCCTGCTGGGGTGACCTGCCCGAGGACCACGTGACGACGATGGTGCGGGCCGGGCGCCGTGCATTCGCGTGGATGGAGCAGGGCTGGGATCGCATCGTCCAGGTGCCCGACACCGAGCTGTCGGACCTGCAGCTGGTGCAGAAGGGCGCGGTGGTCGCGGACGCGCCCCGCCTGGTGAAGGCCGCCGTGCATGACCTGCTGGCCGGGCTCGAGTACCCCCTGTGGAACCTCGATTTCGAGTCGCTGAACCCCGCAGTGCCGCTGTTCGACGGCACGCGCCCGTTCGAGCAGGTGCCGTTCCAGTTCTCGCTGCACGTGCAGGAGGCGCCGGGCGCCGCGCCGCGCCACGAGGAATATCTCTCGACCACCGGCGATGACCCGCGGCCCGCGCTGCTGTCGGCGCTGCGCGCCGTCGGCCCGCGCGGCACGGTGCTGGCCTTCAACGCGGCGTTCGAGTCGCAGGTGCTGGCGCAGCTGGGCCGCGCCTACCCGGAGCACGGGGCGATGTGCGCGGACCTCGGCGCGCGGCTGCGGGACCTGGCCGATCCCTTCCGCACGTTCGATGTCTACCACCCGGCGCAGCAGGGCTCGTACTCGCTGAAGGCCGTGCTGCCGGCCTGGACGGGCCGCGGCTACGAGGACCTCACGATCGCCGACGGGCAGGCGGCGGGCCGCGGCTGGCATCGCGCCGTGTATGCGACCGACCTGGCCCCCGGTGAACGCGAGACGATCCTGGCCGACCTGCGCGCCTACTGCGGGCGCGACACGGGCGCCATGGTGGAGCTGCTGGAAGTGCTGCGGGAGCTGGTGTAGCGGGCGTCGCCCGGCCGTTCGTCAGCGCACGAGGTGCAGCCGCACCGACCCGCGCACGTTCCCGGATTCCAGGCGCGCCACATAGAGGCCGGAGGCCGCGGCGCGCCCGGCCGCATCCCTTCCGTCCCAGACAACCTGGTGCTCCCCGGCCGGGAGCGACGCGTCCACCAGCACGCACATCAGGCGCCCGGCCAGGTCGTAGAGCCCCAGGCGCACGGGCGCGTCGCCCGCCACGCTGAACGCCACCGTCGTGCGCGGATTGAAGGGATTGGGCCACGCGGCCAGCGCCGCCGCGACGCCACCGCGCGGGACCGGTGCCACGAGCGACGGCGGCGCGGGGCATTCGACGCCGTGCCTGCCGATCTGGCCGCAGCCGTCGCTGCCGGCGGGCGCGGCCGGCGAGTCCTCGCGCAGCGACCAGTCGCCGCCCAGGGCGTTGCAGTAGAGCGGGTCGACCTGGACGTTGCCGTCGATGCCCAGCTGCGGCAGCAGCGGGCCGGTCCAGTCCCCCTCGTCGTTGCCGAACAGGTCGCTGCAGCCGAGCGCTGCCGTGGTGCCATCGCCGGTCAGGATCACGGCCACGCCCTTGTTGCCGGTGACCAGGATGCGCTGCAGTTCCCAGTCGCCGCCGGCCAGCTCGAGGCCGTGGCCCTGGTTGGCCGCGATCGTCGCGCCCTCGGCCTTGCAGACGGCGCCCGGCCGGGTGCTCCCGAGGCGCAGGCCAACGCCGCCGTTGCCGGCGATGGTCGAACCGGCGACCGACACGGGATCGGACGCACCGACCAGCGACACGCCGCCGGCCCCGTTGGCCAGGATGTCGCAGTCCGTGATCTCGACGTCGCGTGCGGGGTCCTTGTCGGCGCCGCGAACGCCCCCGTCCTTCTCCACGGCGTGTGCGTACGGGCCGACGCCCCAGGCCCCGTTGTCCGCCAGGCGCACGCCCGCCAGGCGGAACGCCACGTCGCCGGGCGCCATCGCCACGCCGCACAGCCCGTTGCCGCTGGCCTCGCCGCCGGTCATCAGCACGGCCGTGCCGGCCGCGTTGGCGATGCCGTGCCCCGCGTTGCCATTGATGTCGCAGCCCTCGAGAGTCAGCCGTTCGTGGTCACTGGTGGCCCGGATGCCGGGCCCCGCCGTGCTGGAATCGACCCGGCAGGAACGCAATGTGAGCCCGCAGCTTTCCTGCCAGTAGCTGATGCCGGTGCCGTTGCCGACGAACTCGCACGCGGTGATCTCGCCGGCAGGGGAAGCGTTCATCTGCATGAAGGACAGACCCACGCCGTTGTCGCGCACGACGCAACGGTCCATGGTCAGCCCGAAGACGTAGCCGCCCGCAATGCCGGCCACCTGGTTGCCGCTCAGATCGCAGCCGTCCAGCAGCAGCCAGCCGCCATGCGCCGCCACGCCCACGTTGCCGCCGCTGGCCCTGCAGCCCTCGAGCCGGGCCCAGACGAGCGGCCCGTAGGCGTGACCGGTCCGCAGCACGGCGACCGCGGTGTCCGCGTCCGTGAACGACAGGCCGGTGATGCTCAGGGCGTGGGACCCGGTCAGGTCGGTGTCGACGAACCGGAACCCGTCCTGGCCCTCGCACCGGATGACGCACAGGGCGGGGTCACCGCCCAGCGACGCGATGACCAGGCCCTTGTCGCGCCACGCGACGGGCGCGTTGCCGGCGCCGGTATAGTCGCCGTCGAACAGGCGGACCGTGTCGCCCTCGGCCGCGATGTCCACCGCGTGCTGGATGGTCGCGAACGGCGCGGCGTAGCTGCCGTCGGCGCTGTCGCTGCCGGCGGGGCTGACATGCCAGGCCACCGGCGAGCCCAGGGCGCTGCCCGGAGCCGCAAGGCCCGTGGCGACGACGGCAGCCAGCGTCCAGGTCAGCAGCACGTCACGCGTGTTCATCCGGCGCTCCCTGCACCCCGCAATCGGAGGTGCCCCGACGTGAATCGTATCCCTGTTGCCGCCGCCCAGCCGCCCGCAGGCCCCGATCATACCACAATCGGCTCGTCGCCGGCGCCCGTATCCCTCTGAATCGACGGAATTTGCGTTGAAACCGGCTTCTCGACCGCAGCCACGATGCTCCCGTTTCAGACCTGACGGACCGCGACCGGTACGATCACGCCACGACCCGGACACGGGTGCCGCCTCAGGGCCCATGGTCGGAATGAACGCGCGGGCGCGCCACCGCACGTGGCACGCCCGCCGTCTGCCCGCAAAGAGGGCGACGCCTAGTTGAAGCGCGACTTCACGGAGCCCCAGCTTTCCGGCTGGGTGGGGACCGCGCCGCAGGCCGCGCAGGGCCCGAAGCCGTTGCCTTCGGCCTGCTCGCAGGTGAAGCAGGCCGGGCTGAAGTTGGCGACGGCGCCGGGTGCCGTCGTGTGCGAGGCGACGATGAACGTGTGGACGCCGGGCTCCACGCACACGATCAACTGGGCGACGCCCGTGGACTGCGTGCTGGTCACGCAGGTGCCGGCCCCGCAGTCGTCCATGAGGATGATGGCGCTGTCGACCCAGGTGCCCGGGCTTGCGCTGGCGGCCGAGGCGGCGGCCATGGCGACCCAGCCGCCCGTGGTGACGGTGACGTTGACCACGTTCAGCGTCCAGCCGGTGTAGTCGACGCCGCAGATGACCTCGCCCGGCTGGCCGACCAGGTAGTCGAAAAAGCCGTTCGAGGCGCAGGTCCAGTTGAAGTCGGGCGTGCAGTCCAGGGCCAGGGCCGAGGCCGGCACCAGCAGCAGCAGGGCGAGGATCAGCGGGCGCATGGCGTGCTCCAGGGGTCGGGGTGGGCGCTGTCCAGGAACAAGACCATTATACTCCTTTCTTGGCCGTGGGAAGTGGAAACGTGGGCCCGCGACGGGAGCGGTCGTTGACCCGGAAGACCGACACTTGTGATGGTTGCAGCTGATTTTCGTCCGTTTTCATCGCGGGCGGCTTGCATGAGCCGCCGCCGACTGACTGCGCTCCCCCATACCAAGAGGTCTCCCCGCTGCGGATCGCCGCAGCGCCCCGCAGCGCGGCGTCATGTACTACAACAACGGCTCCTGGGGCATCATCCACGACACGCAGCTGCGCACGCTCGGCACGCAGGGCCAGCCGCTGTCCTGCGAGAACCTGAGCCTGTCGTCAAGCGGGCTGCTGACCATCAACAACCCCAGCTACGTCGTCACCTTCGACGCGAACGGCGTCATGGGCTTCACCTCGCTGGTGGCCGAGCCCGAACCCGAACCCGAGGCCGCCACCGCGGCGACCTGGACCCCCGCCTTCAACTTCCAGGAGTCGCTGGCCGGCAGCCGTCCCCGCACCTGCTACCGCTGCCGCGGCGCGGGCCAGACGTGGCAGGCGGGCGGGGCCACGCAGCAGAGCGTCGGCGCCGCGAACAGCATGTCGACGAGCGAGCGCGAGGCGCTGTACAACTCGGCGCAGAGCATCCGCACGACGTATACGTCCGGGACGATGATCATTTGCCCGGTTTGCCTGGGGTCGGGGAGGCCTTAGGGGCCGGCGCGCGGATCAGGGGGGCAAGTTCAACGCAGCCTTGCCGATGGGGACATTCGTCCCACAACTTGTGGGACAATTGGCGTGGCGCCACAAGCGGCTGCATTTGAACAAGATCCGCGATCCGGAACCGGGCGAAATCGACTTGCCACGCTGATGTTGGAGGCGCGCGCAGTGCCTGCAGTAGGTGGTGTCTGGAACGTGACACCTCACGGCATCCAGGGAACGGCCGGTGACATGGGCGCTTTCGTTCGCTCTCCGATCCACGCATTCACAACACATGGCCAATGGGATGGCTCTCGTTCCGGGCCCGTGCTTGCAAGGCAGATCAAGGTCCAACGTCCACTTGCGCCGGCGCAAGTCGGGCGCGATCCAGGCTAAATGTATTAAATACAATCGATTGCAGCCCTAGCGACCGTGTCGCGAGATTCTGACACCGACCCATGACTTGCACAAACATAAACTATAGGTTAAGTTTCGTGCATGAACATTCAGATGCGCGACCACCGCACTGGCCCCAGCTGGGACCAACTCTACGAAACCGCCGCCACGCAGGCCGGACACTTCACGACGGCCCAAGCCGCTGCCGCAGGATACTCACCGCAACTGCTGGCCAAGTACCTGGCCAACGGGCGCGTGGCCAGGGCACGCCGCGGCGTGTATCGACTGGTGCATTTCCCGGCGGACGATCACGAGGAATTCGCCGTGGTGTGGCTGTGGAGCGAGCGGGCCGCGGTGTTCTCCCACGAAACGGCGCTCTTCCTGCACGGACTGTCCGATGCGCTTCCGTCGCGGATCCAGCTGACGCTGCCCGGGCAATGGCGCCGACGCAGGCTGCGCGCACCGGACGGTGTGGCCACGCACTTCGGGGGGCTCTCCGAGCAGGATCGTGCCTGGGTGGGCCCGGTGCCCGTGACCGGGATAGCGCGGACGCTCATTGATTGCGCGCAGGCCGGCGTCAGCCCGGAGATCGTGCGCGATGCGATGGATCAGGTGGTCAAGCGCGGCTTGATTCGCGAGGACGCACTGCCTGAAGTCACGGGCTATCTGTCGCGGTTCCTGTCATGAATCGTAAGGGAAGGGTGAATAGCCGCCGTGGCGTCCAGGACCTATGCCTCGCCGGCGGCTTTCAAGCAGGCGCTGGAGCAGCGTCTGCGCGCAGCTTCGACCAACGGCGTTGACTTTTCACGCCGCCGGCAGCTACTGGTCTTCGACCGCTTCCTGGCACGGGTAGCATGTACGATGGGCGACGCGGCCGTCCTCAAAGGCGGACTGGTGCTGGAACTTCGGCTGACGCGGGCGCGAACGACCAGGGATGTGGACCTGCGCTTCTCCGGGTCGCCTGCCGCGATCCTCGACCACCTTCAGGCCGCGGGGCGTCTGGATCTGGGCGATTTCCTCACATTTGAAGTGCGGACCGATCCAACCCATCCGACAATTCGCAACGAGGGACTGCCATACGGCGGTCTTCGCCACCGAGCGGAGGCCCGGATGGCCGGCAGGCTATACGGCCAACCATTTGCCGTCGATGTGGCTTTCGGCGATCCCATCGTCGGGGCGCCGGAATTGCTGACGACCCCGGACCTTCTGGCATTCGCAGGAATTGCCGCCCCCACCCTGCGCGTCTATCCGATCGAGTCGCACATCGCCGAGAAGCTCCATGCCTACTCGATGCCACGAAAGCGCGACAATACCCGCGTGAAGGACCTGCCGGACCTCGCCCTGCTGGGTACGATTCGGGAGTTGGCTGGCGATCGCCTGCGCGAGGCCCTGGACCGGACGTTCCAGTACCGCGGCACCCACGCCGTTCCCACGGTGTTGCCTGAACCGCCGGAATCCTGGACTGCGGTCTACCGGCGCATGGCCCTTGAGGACGGCCTGGAGTGGCGAGACATTCGCGAGCTCATGACGGCAGCCAGGGCCTTTCTGGATCCCATCCTCGGAGGAGCCATGCAGCTTCGCTGGGTTCCGATCCGATGGCGCTGGGAACAGTGAGCAGACAAACCCGTTTTCGCCTCGGGGGAGTCGCTCGAGGTCGGGCCCGACGATTGTGGGCGTGGCCGACTTGCGCCGGCACAACTCCCCCCGCCACGCACACCACGCTCACCGCCGCCGCCCCCGAAACGCCCTCTGCGCCGCCCTGATCTCCCGCCGCAGCGCCTCCGGATCCGGCAGCACCGTCAGGTAGCGCGAGGCGAAGACGTTCGCCGCGATGCCGCCCATCGCGTAATGGACGACCGCGTCGTCCTTCGAGCTGCAGAGCACCAGCCCGACCGGCTCGTGCTCGTCGGGCCCCATCAGGTGCTCGCGCGCGTAGTTCAGGTAGAGGTTCATCTGGCCGGCGTCGGCGTGCGAGAAGCGCCCCAGCTTCAGGTCCACCACGACCAGGCAGCGCAGGGCGCGGTGATAGAGCAGCAGGTCGATGCGGTACCACTCGTCGCCGATGCGGATGCGCTTCTGCCTGGCCACGAACGTGAACCCGGCCCCAAGCTCGAGCAGGAACGCCTCCAGGTGGCGGACGATCGCGTCCTCGAGGTCGGTCTCGCTGTACTCGTCCTTCAGGTCGAGGAACTCGAGCAGGTACGGGTCGCGGATGTGGTGCTGCAGTTCGGCCGGGTCGACCGGCGCCGGCTTGCGCGCGCTCTCCAGCATGCGCTCGGGTTGCGCGGAGGCGGAAACGCGCTCGAAGAACTGCGTGCTGATCTGCCTTTCCAGCTGCCGGACGGTCCAACCGCTGCGAATGGCCTCGGCTTCGTAGAGTGCGCGGGCCTCGGGGTCGCTGACGGCCATCAGGCGGATGTAATGGGTCCACGACAAGGGGAAGGAATGATGCATAACTGATGTAGTTGCAGGCATTTGTAATTTTACCATCACTGATGGTAAAATCTGATGACAGAGATAAAAAGATCTCATTTTATAAAGACTGGTCGGCGAGAACCCCCGCCCGTGCTGCCGCGCCAAGTCGCGCCCCAACCGCTTCAATAGTTCTTCTCCGTAGATGGCCCGCGGATTCCCGTCCTGCTCGAATTCAACGATTCGCCGCCCGATCTCCCAATACGTCGACACGATGACGCTATTGGCCGACCGCACGACCACGCGCCGCGCCTCGTCGACCAGGCCGGAGATGCCCGTCACCAGTTGGCCGTAGGGCTCCGCGCTGCCGGAGCCGGACGTCGGCGCGGGGATCCCTGCGTCTTCGGGCTTTGGTTTCCTGACCATGATTCCCATCCCATTCCGCCGGACGTGCCGACACGGTCCTGGTGCCAACGAGCGGTCACGGAAGCGGCGCGATGTGTCGCGGGCGATGGGCGCCTGCGGTGCGAGGTCGGGGCTGATTCAACACCGACGACGAACCGCAAGCAGGGCACCCAAAGAGCCGTTCCTGTGAAGTTGCTGAGGCTGCGCGACGACGCCAATGGGACAGCCGTGCACGCAACCGCAATGGCATTGAGGCAGGCAGTGGGCCAGGCGTTGAAGGGGGCGACTTGCGCCGGACGGTATAGAAAGAGTCGGCCCGAATCTCGTAACCTGAGTGTGTTCACCACCACAGGTTCCGGACTAAAGGAGGCCGACTCTTTCTATACCGTCCGGCGCAAGCCCCCCACATCCCCGATTCACCCCACCCCACCGCTCGTGGTATCTTCCCCCGCATCATTCCCGGACACACGCCGCCCGGCCCCCTGGCGCCGGCGGATCGACGATCGCGGGCCCGGTCGAGCATGAATCGCAGCGAGTTCCTTGATCGCATCACGAACGTGACCCAGTGGTCGCGAAAGGGCGAGCGCGCGCCACACAAGCCGCTGCTGCTGCTCCTGGTGCTGGCGCGATGTGCGCGCGGCGAGGAGCGCGAGGTGGCTTATCGCGAGATCGACCAGCCGCTGTTCGATCTGCTGCGGGAGTTTGGGCCCAGCCGCAGGGTGGGCATCGGTGGGGCGCCGCATTGACGTGTTCCCGCAGCCTGCCCCGCAGGGGTATACTCCAAACTGCCTGATCGTCGATGCCGCTTGGAATAGGACCAGACTGCGGAGCCCGGATGAGCCCCTGCCCCTTCTGCCCCCCGTACGGATTCGTGCCCTGCCACGAGTCGGCGTTGTCGCTGGCCCTTCGCGACGGCTACCCGGTCTCGCCGGGGCACACGCTTGTAGTGCCGCGGAGGCATGTTGGCTCGCTGTTCGAGCTCAGCGCGGCCGAGCGCGATGACCTGTTCGCGATGGTGGCGCGGGCACGGGAAGGGCTGGAACGGGAATTGGCGCCAGCGGGCTATAACGTGGGCGTGAATGACGGGGCTGCGGCCGGGCAGACGGTCGCCCACGTCCATGTGCACCTGATCCCGCGATACGAGGGCGACCAGGAGGATCCTCGGGGTGGGGTCAGGCTGATCTTTCCGGAGACGGCAAGGTACTGGGAGGACGGGGCGTGAGCGGGCCGCCGACACCGGAGTTCCAACTGAAGTTCCTGGACTACATTCAGCGGGTGCTGGATGAGGGCGGATTTGTCGCAACGTACAAGTTCGCGCTGCTGATGGCGCTGGCGGATCTGTCGGTCGAGAAGGGTGACGAGAGCGGGAATGCGCTCGAACTGCCCGTCGACTGGATCGCGCAGAAGTTCATCCAGTACTACGCGCGACAGACGGTGCCGTATCCGGCGGCGGGCGGGGAGAGGGTTCTCCACCAGAATACAAGCAAGAAGCAAGCTAAGATCGTGAATCTAGTCGCCGAAGCACAGGCGCCCTACTTTGCCAGCGGCAAGCCCGTTCCCCTCCATCGCCTGTCGGACTCCCGGAACCTAGTGCGCCAAGTTGTTCGGACGGTTAAGGACCAACCACTGTGGCGATTGCAAGTGATCAATGGTCCCAATCGGGGGTTTCTCTATCCGGAGGATCGCCAGAGAGACGAAGTTACCCTGAACCCCGGGATCGCATATTGCTTCCGCCGATTCCACGGCTTCGTAATCCGGATGGCCCAGGAAGGATGGACTCGCCAGGTTCGCGAAATCGGCAAGAACCGCGACCTTCTAGGTGCTCATGCCGATCTGGCTGTCTTTCTATTTGGCACCTCACGCACACCACTTGCCGAGTACCGATCGATCCTTGAGGAAGTCCAAGGGCGCGCCTGCTTCTATTGCGACACACAACGGCGAGAGACCGAGGTCGACCACTTCATCCCGTGGTCATGGTACAGCCTGGATCTTGGGCACAACTTCGTTCTGGCCTGCAAGTCCTGCAACGCGGCCAAGAGGGACCGCTTAGCCGCGCTTCGGCATCTCGAACGGTGGGCGCGGCGGAATGGGGATCTCGGCGCCAGCATGGCGGCGGCGTTTCGGGAGAGGCAATTGCCAAGTGATCTCACAGCAACCACGACCGTTGCGTCTTGGGCATACCGACGGGCAGAAACCGTCGGCGGGGATACTTGGGTAATCGGCAACGAATACGAGCCTCTGCTGGGCGGGTGGCCGCGTGTCTTGGCAATTTGAGGCAACAGTCAGGCCCGTCTTGCGCGACGTACATTCACTCGCCGCCACGCAATTCCAGGAATCCACTGCCGACCAATCTCGCGTGTGTCTCGTCAAGCCCTCCAATCGGCGGCAAGAACACCACCGTAGCATCACGTCCCCTAGTCAACATGACCCGATACGCATTCATGCGAAGCTGCTTCGGATCCCTGACATGAGTCCCGCGCTTATAGCCGCGCGCATTCGAATCCGACCACGAGCCATTCTTGAACTCGAAGTCCGTCCCCCAAGCCAGAAGGACCGCATCTAGCTCCAAGCCCTGCGCTCCAAACTCCGTGACGCAATCGCGCAATAGACGACAAGACCTGCCGTCGGGATGATCTTCAGAATCGCTATACCATGGACCGAATCGAACACGTTTCGTCGACTGAAAGTCATTGGGTACGCCAAATCGCTCAAGATCGCGATCGCGGGACGAGGCGATCAGGCCGAATCTGGCCTGCGGATTCTCCCCGTAACGAGACCGCAAGTACGAGCGGGCCACCTCCAAGTCACGCGTGATCCGAAGATGATAGCCCGCGCTTGCCAGCAATCGAGCCACGTCGCGAACTTCGGCAGGATCTGTGTCGCCCAGGACCATTTCCACGAATTTATGAAGATCTGAGGCCTGATGAAAGCGCAGCTCTTGATCGAGATTCAGCGCTGGCTCAAGCCGATGCGCAACGACGTGCTCGGTAAACAGCCCTGAGAGTTTTGGCGGTGCATGAACCGTCCACTGTGATGCCAGAGGCGAACTGGAGACGGCATCGATCCACTGTCCCGTGCCGGCTTCCTCGCCGATATGGATCTCTTGTCCGGTACCTACCAAGCCGAGGACGACGGACCACTCAGGAATGCGCTCGGCGAACTCGATGAAATGCTCCGGCTCACTCTTGGCCGACTCTACTGCTATGTCGGTCTTGGTGGCAATCTGTTGCCGATCCCAGGCTCGCTGCGCCTCGTCAAATACGAGCACATGCTCGGACGGTACTCGGGCACGGGTGCCAGAATAGGTTCTAACGTAGTCGCGTACGGCCCTGACGAAGGTCTTGCCACCGCCTCCAGCTTGGCGGAACTCATACTGAAGGACATCGACCAAGGGGCCGTTTCCGGACAGATACACGGCAGGCACGCTGGGAGTCACGCCGCTCCTCGGCACGACGAGATCATCCAAATAGTGCGCATGCACGACGCGCAGGCCGACGAGAGTCTTGCCAGCGCCCGGTACACCCGTCAGCAGGATGAGGTGCCGACTACGGGTTCGTGCGGCTTCGTGAACGATCTGTGCGATGTGCTCGACGGCCGGATCAGTAGCGGCCCGCGCACGGTGGATCGGGCGAATATCTCCCTGGTGAAACAGCTCGCGCGCGGCCGCCACAAGAGTCGGCAGCGGGCGATACGCATTAGGTGCCAGGAACTCGGCCGCAGTGATGCGCGGTCGCGTGCCCGCATGGGACATCTCCGCTAAGACGCCGTCGATGCCGTCGGGCCCGACGACGCGAACGCCGTTGACGGATCCCTGATCGCCGCGGGATCGCGTCGGCACCAAAATCGGCACAACGGGAACCGAGGCACATGCTTGGTGGTAGCAAGTGAGATCGCGCGCGTACGCTTCGACCTGGTCTAGATCCGCTTGGGTCGGATACAGCTTGCCCTTCAGTTCGAGCACGACGACGGCCGCATCAGTCAAAAAGATGACGTCAGGTCGGCGGCTTTCGAGCGGCAACTCGTATTCGAGAATGGCGTCGTACTGTTCACTCCGGGGGACCGCCGCGATGACCTCGCCCACTTCGCGCTGCAGGGGCGGAATGGAATCCTTCCAGGCGCGAATCTGCTCTGGACTCGCCCCCTCTACGAAGCCGTTGAGGCTTGCCGTCACATAGGCCGGTGCCGCTTCCCGAAAGGTCAGGAAATCGGATTGCCAGCCACAAACCACAGCTGGATTGGGTCGCATGCTCGGAGTTCCTCCGACCTGTATATGTTCATGCGGCCCGCAGCGTCTTGACTAGTTCTGCCAGACCCCATATCCCCGTTTGCGCAATCGCCGAGCCTTTTCCACTTCCATGAGCTCCGCTTCTTGGCGAGTCATCGGATTATGGCACTTGTACTGCCTGGGCTTCAAGCGAATGCAGTAGATCCTGGCAAACCGCGCGGCCTTGTTGCCACACCTATGTTGTGCGAACCGTAGCTCGGGCGTGCGGCCGGTCATTCCGACGTAGACGCACGGCTTCCCCTCGATGTAGCCGGGGTTAGCTTCAGCGAATTTCCGCTCTCGCAAAAATGACCTATCGAGTTCAACGACGTAGATTGGGTATTCGCGCTTGGGCTCGCCAGATCGGGCCATGGCCGCCTCCCCGTCCGGATAATCATGCCACGCCGGCCAGTTATCGGCCGGATGCCACGAAATCTGAAGTGGCACCCCCTCCCTCATGCACAAATCCATGACACCGCCAACACAGCGCTACCAGATTCTCCACCCCATTCCCCCCACCGCTGGCCCTTGGGACCACATGATGCACCTCCCAAAGCCGCGTCACCCGGCACCCCGACGTGCTGCATCGATGCCGGTCCCGCGCCATCACGGCGGCGCGCACGCGCGGCGGAATCGTCGAGGGGGCGCGCTGCGCGGATGAACAATCCCCCCGGCCCAAAGCGCCCCCCCATATCACTTCGCCAACACCATCTTCCTCTCCACCGACCACCCCTCCCCCTGCAACCGGTACAAGTACACCCCACTGGGCGCGGCCCCGCCGTCCCACTCAACGCTGTGCATCCCAGCCGCCATCTCCCCCTCCACCAGCGTCGCCACCAACCGCCCCTGCATATCGTACACGGCACACCGCACATGGCCGGCGCGCTCGAGTTCCCAGGCGATCGTCGTGGTCGGGTTGAAGGGGTTGGGGTGGTTCTGCTCCAGCCGCGCGGGTGCGCTCGGCAGGGCCGCCACGCCGGCCGGCGCGCCCGGCGGGGTGTGCTTGAACGAGACATCCAGGGGCAGCAGGCCGTCGCTGCCCGTGTTCACCACGGCGATGGGCTCCTTCACGGTGTCGTTGGTGAAGGTGTAGTAGGTGGTGGTGGTGTAGCCCAGGCCCTGGGCGCCGGCCGCCTGCGCTTCCGTTGTCGTTTGGAGCCAGCCCAGGGGACTGATCTTGCATTCCAGATTGACCTCGCGTTCCTGGGTCCGCTTCTCGCGCAGCACCGCGTAGGTCCCGCCCGGGATCGTCAGGGTTCCGTAGGCATCCACCACGGCCGTGACGCGGTAGTCGATCCGGTAGCGGACGGAGTCCGCCATGCTGAAGGGAAAGGCGGCCGTCAGGACGGGCGAGAGCGCCGGTTGGTCGTAGAGCTCGAGGACGCTTGCCGAGTATCCCGCGATGTCGAAGAAGTTCAGCGGCGCGCGGCGCAGGTTGAGCGGCGGGTACAGGCTGAAGAGCGTGTTGCCGACCAGGTCGAAGTTGTGCCCGTACACGGCCTGCAGCCCGAATTCGCCGCTGGTGACGTCGTAATACTCTTCGTGGATGCCGGTGTCCGGCCAGATGATCGTCGCCGGCGGCATGTTCAGCGTCGTGGTGGCCACCAGCTCGGCCCCCGGCACCGCACCTGTGGCGCGGTAGATGGTGCTCTGCGTCGCGTCGACCTGCAGCCCGCTGAAGTCCCAGGTCACCCCGAAGCCCGGCGGCCCCAGCACCACGGTGCCGTCGGCCGGCGCGTAGTCGACGGCCATCCGCAGCGTGTCGCCGGCCACGGGGAAGACAGCGTTGGTGACCGTGATCTGGGCCGAGGCCGTGGATCCCAGCGAGAGCGTCAGGGCGAGCAGGGCGGTTGCCGCGAGTCTCATGTCGTCCACCGTTCGGTTGGCAGGCAATCCATACAAAGTTGCTCGTATTTTGACGCATTGAGCGGGTCGCCGGCAAGGGGGAAAGCTCCCAACTTGTTGACAAGCTGGCGAGAACCGTCGCCGGCGGGTACCGGAGCCGGCGATGGGACTCGCCGCGATGCCGGGGGCAGGTCTGCCATTTGATATACTTAAAGGGACATAAAACATCCCTATATGCTTATCTATTTGCAGATCCGCAGAGCGGGTGGTATGCTGAGCGTGGCGACCCGCACGCATAAGGGGCAGCTGGAGGTCCTCTTTTGCATACCAATGAGCCACTAGTCCCGGCAAGCCTGGCCGACCTCGTCGATGCGACCCAGGCCAGCGGCCGCTATGTCCTGACCCGCGAGGAAGCCTCGGCAGCGCTCGGAATCTCCGATGAGGCGCTGAAGAAGTCGGTCCAGCGCTTGGTGGCCAAGCGTCGGCTGGTGGTCCCGCGTCGCGGGTTCTTCGTCGTCGTCCCGCTGGAATACCGTCAGTCGGCGGCGCCGCCGCCGGACTGGTACATCGACGCGCTGATGAAGTCGTGTGGCCGCCAGTACTATGTGGGCCTGCTGTCAGCAGCCGCGCTGCACGGGGCGGCGCACGAACAACCGCAGGAGTTCCAGGTCGTCACCGACATCCAGCTGCGCCCGCTCGTCGCGGGCCGCGGGCGCCTTCGGTTCTTCCGGAAGCAACGCCTCGCAGCCACCCCGACCATGGGCGTGAAGACCGCGACGGGCCTCATGCGCATCTCCACACCGGAGGCGACGGCGCTGGACCTGCTGCGTTACCTCCATGGTGTCGGCCAACTGGGTCGGGCCGCGACTGTGCTGGCGGAGCTCGCCGCCACGATGGACGCCGGGCGCACCGCCGAGGCCGCCAGGCTGGAAGGCGACCTGCCGAATGCCCAGCGACTGGGCTTCCTCCTCGATGCGGTCGGTGCCCGGGACGTGGGAACCGTCCTTGCAGAGTGGGTCGCGCAGCAGCACCCGCGATTCGTCGCGCTGCGGCCGGACCGGCCGGGCGTCGGGGCGGTGAAGGACGGGAGGTGGCGGGTTCTTGTTAATGAAGAGGTCGAGGTCGAAGAGTGATGCCACGGGCGCATCGATCTCCACCTGCCACCGCTGCGAGAGTCATTGGTCAGCGCAGTCGCCGGGCTGAAACACGCACCATCCTCTTACAGGCTAACCAGTTGCAGCATTCGGCAACGCGGACATGGGGCGCGATGTGGCGAAAAGGACACAAGAATGCGAAACTATGTATGTACTCTTGGAGTACATTTCCGTAAAGTTGGGTCGGGAACATGACGAGAGATGATGCGGAAAAGATCATCCGCTCGATCTGCAGGGGAGTTCAGAACATCAGCTACGGGGAACACTTCTGGCAACGCGTCAGCGAAAGAGTCCCTGGATTCAGCAGCTTGGATGCCATGAACCTGCTCAAGCGGGGCAAGGTGGTTTCCGATCCCCAGTGGAGCGAGGATTTCCAGAACTTCCGCGTAAAGGTGAAGGGATTAACAGACCATGGCAGGATCACGATCGTGGTCGCCATCGCGTTCTTCGACGATGCTTACGGCGTGACGATCTATCCTGATTGAAGGCGGTGAACGTGGCTTTGAAAACCAGATGCCCGGCGTGCGGCTCGACCAACGTACGCGTCGAGAACCCCAGGGACTACCACTACGGCCACTGCGGCCTGACGGGCGTCCATCTGCTCGGCATGGGCGTGGTGATAACGGATTGTGGGGCGTGCAAAGAGAAGACGACGACGATTCTCCAGGAGGCGCAACTCCTGCAGGTGCTCGGAATGGCCATCGTCACGGGCAAACCCGGCATGACCGGTGAGCAGCTCCGCTACCTGCGCAAGCTATTCGAGATGACTCAGGGCGAACTGGCCGACTCGTTGGGCAAGGGCCGTCGCGAGACCGTCGCCGAGTGGGAAGCCATGGGAAGGAAGCGTCTGTTCAAGACGCCATACGAGGAGATCGGCCTGCGCGCCGTCCTGATGTCGCTGTTTGCGGCCCGTGTTCTCGAATCGGAGTTCTGTTGCCTTTCCTCGCAGCACAAGGCCGAGTATGCCAATGCTGCGGGCACGTTTGTCGAACGCGTGAGTACGTTGCTGGCCGAACGCGGCACGAGTAAGTCGATCGAGATTCGGCGGCAAAGTCGTCGAGCCGATTGGTCCACGGCGCATTGCCTTACGTGCTAGCGGGAAGCTGGGTCGCTCGCAACCCGGCTTTCGCTCGGACTTGCGCCGGCGCAACTGCACTGACGTCTCAACACCCTCCCCGTGGGGCCATCGCGTGGCACGGTCGTCCTGGTACCGCAGCCGCCGCGCCTTCTCGACCTCCATGTACTTGGCCTCGTCATGCCGTCAGAGGTCGTCACAAAGCTGAAGGCACCCCCGACGCGTCGCCTTGGCGCGGTTCAATCGAAAACAGCGCCAACTCGCCTCCCTCATGCACAAACCCATGACACCGACTGCACAACGTCACCAGGTTCGCCTCGCCGTTGCCCCCTCCGTTGCTCCGCGGCACCACATGATGCACCTCCAGGAACCGCGTGGCCCGGCACCCCGGCGTCGCGCACCGGTGCCGATCCCGCGCCAGCACCGCCGCGCGCGTCCGCGGCGGAATCACCGAGTGGTTCTTCTCCCCCCTGATGATCGCGTCGCACGTCACCGCCTCGACTTGCGCCGGCGCAAGTGCCAGATCGCCGCGCGCCGTGGCGACCGTCGCGGCTTTGCAGTCGGGGCACTGCTGCACCACCACCTGCACGCCGGGGCGGGACGCGGCGGCAGGCGCTTCCGCGCCGGCGGCCCCATCCATCATCCCCGCCAACGCGTCGATCACCAGCTCCAACCGGCTGGCCCCCTCCGGCCCGCGCCGCTGCTTGCGCGCCTTCTCCAGCAGCGCCTCGAACCGGGCCACCTGCAGGGCATCGCCGCGCAGGGTGATCGTCATCTCAATGGGCGCGGCCGCCGCCACCGGCGCCTCCTCCCGCGCCACCGCCCGCCGCGCCTCCGCCATCACCACCGCGCGCGCCGCCTGCACCTCGCGCGCAAGCTCGCGCCTCCCGGTGGTCGTCGCCTTCGCCACCCATTCCTGCTGCGTCTCGGGCGTGGCCACGCGCGCCACCTGCTGGGCCTTCGTCCAGCCCAGCTCGCCCGTGGCCACTGCTTCCTTGAGGACAGGCAACCGCTCCAGGTCATCGGCCAGCCGCTTGAACTGCCAGTACCGGTTCTGCGAGAATCCCAGCGAGGCCGTCGCGTAGATCTCCAGCGAGGCAAACCCGAACTCGCGGTACAGGCCGCGGCGCTGCACTTCGGCGAACCAGAGCACCGCGCATTCCTGGGCGCGGTCGCAGGCGGACAGGGCTTCGCGCAGGGCGGCGTCGACCCGCGCGGCGGGCTGGTCGGGGGTAAAGGCGGGCAAGACGATGGCGGTCTGCATCGCGGGCGCCTTTCGATGATGTGGAGGGCGGGAGGAGTAAGGCGAATATAAGACGAAATTCACGCAAGCGCAAGTGGGAAAATGAATTAAAGGGCGATCAGCGCAGCGCGCGGCGCCCCACCCACAGGCACCCGATGATCACGGCGGCGGCGGCCACGTTGGCGATCGTGCCGCCCGCTCCCGGCTTGCCGTAGAGCGCCATGCCGTTCAGGACGCCGCCCATCACGAACGCCAGGGTCAGCAGGATGCCGGCCAGCCAGGCCAGGCGGTTGCACAGCAGCACGCCGACGGCGGCCACGACCAGGGCCACGCCCAGCACCACCAGGGTCACGCCGGCGGCCACCACGGTGGCGCCTGCGGCGTGGATCCTGTCGTCCACGGCCGCGCCGCGCGCCAGCAGCGTCACGCCGCCCGCGCCGCGCAGCAGGCCCAATACACCCATGAGCACGCCGCCGATGATCAGGAAGACGCGCGCCATGAATCGACCTCCCCGGCCGCCGTCACCACCGCGAGCCCGAAAGGTACTATAACGCAGAATCGCGCGGTTTTGTTCTCCGGGCTACGGCCCGCCCCTCAGCACCCCCCGCTCATCCACCCACCCCATGTTCTCCCACGCCGAGCCCGGCCCCAGCCACGCCGGTTCCCACCACACCACGCCGCGGCCCAGGCCGCCGGGCACCTCGCGGACGATGCGGGTCACCTCGGCCAGGAAACGCGCCTGGCCCTCGAACGTGGCCGGGTATCCGTCCAGCAGCTGGCTCTCCTGGCCGACCAGGTTGTGCGTGGTGTCGAACCACCGCAGCGTCCATGGGTACGCCGTTTCCACCACCAGCACGCCCTTGCCGTAGCGCGTGGCCAGATCGCGAAGGTTCGCCTCCAGCTTGTCCAGCGGGCCGTGCCACCACGGGTAGTACGAGACGCCGATCACGTCGTAGAGCACGCCGCGCCGCGCCAGTCCATCCAGAAGGCGGCGGTCGCCGGCGTTGTCGATGTGGATCATCACCTCGGGGCGCGCGGCGCCGGGCGGCAGGCTGTCGTCCATGCCCGCCATGCCGGCGCGCAGCAGCAGTGCCAGGTTGTCCCGGTGCGCTTCGGTGTCGGTGCGGCCGGTGTCCCACAGCAGGCCGCCGGTGATCTCGTTGCCCAGCTGCACACACGTGGGCACGACGCCGCGCGCGGCCAGGGCGCGCATCACGCCCGCGGTGTAGGCGCGCACGCTGTCGGCCAGGGCGCCCACCGGCAGACCCTGCCAGGCGCGCGGCGGCGCCTGGTGGCCCGGGTCGGCCCACGTGTCCGAGTAGTGCAGGTCCAGCAGCACGGCCAGGCCGGCCGCCTGCGCGCGCGCGGCCAGGGCGGTTGTCGCGGCCGTGGTGCAGGTGCCGTCCGGCGGGGTGTGCCACACGCGCAGGCGCACGGTGTTCAGGCCGCGGGCGCGCAGCAGGGTCAACAGGTCGGCGGGCGCGGCGTCCGCGTGCTCGCGGAACACGGCGCCCGCCGCCTCGACGCGGGGCAGGGAAGAGAGGTCGGCGCCGACGACCGCTGGCGGCAGGGAGACGGCGGCGGCGAGCAGGATGGAAAGCACGCTCACGGCCCGACCAGGTCCCCCACCGCCCGCACGAAGTCCGACCCGACCCAGCCGTGCGGCATGTCGCCGATGAACTTCGCCTCCAGCGGGTCGCGCCAGACGACTTCGCCCCAGACCTTCCAGCCGGGCACCGCCTGCTGCGACAGGAACCACTCGGTCATCTCCCAGGCGCGGTCGGTCCAGCCCAGCCGCGCGGCGGCGCCGATGCAGCGCACCTCGTAGGGCGTGAAGTCGCGCCACGGCTTCCCGTCCGGCAGCGTTCCGGAATCGCGCCGCCCCGCGAAGAATTCCCAGTACCGCTCGAACGTGCGCTCCAGCGCGCCCTGGGGCAGCAGCGCCGCCGCGTCGCACGGGTCCAGCGCGATCGTCGTCGAGGTGGCGTCGAAGTCGCCCAGGTCCGCGCAGCCCGGCACATAGTCGCTGCCGTGGTGCGACATCGCCGCGGCCACCGACGCCTGCAGGTCGGCGGCGAAGCGGTCGTGGATCGCCTGCAGCCGCGCGACCTCGGCGGCCGGCGCGCCCACCTGGTCGGCCAGCCACACCGCGTCCCTGAGCCCCAGCAGGCAGAAGAAGTCGTCCCAGTACGAGTGCATGGGTTTCGCGGAATAGCCCTCGTGGCTGATCGACGGCGGCAGGATTCCGTGGAAGTGCGTGCCGCGGAACTCGTCGGTGCGCCGTGTCTCCAGCAGCGATTCCAGGTAGTCCACGCCGCGCTGCACGCGCGGCCACATCTCGCGCAGCAGCTTCCGGTCCTGCGTGTGACGCCAGACCTGCGCCACCAGGTGGATGAACTCGCCGGTCGAGTCGTGCTCGGGCACCGGGTCGGCGCCGCGCGCGTCGACCACGCAGGGCGCCTTTCCATTCGAATACTGGTGCGGCGCGTACCACTCCAGGAAGGCGCGCGCCTCCTTCGTGAAGCCCATGCGCAGCAGCGCCTCGCCGGTCAGGGCGCCGTCGCGGATCCAGCTGCGCGCGTAGCTGCGCGTGCCGGGCTGGATGGCCGGGCCGGCGCGGTTGACCAGGATCCAGCCCACCTGCGCCTTCGCCGCCAGGATCGCCTTCTCGGCCAGGGCGCGCCGCTCGGGCGAGGCGCCGCGCGGCGCCTTCAGGTTCTTCAGCGGCGCCTTGTCCAGCGTCTTGTGCCAGGCGCGGGCCGCGTCCTTCAGCGCCTTGTTCGCGTCCAGCTTCGCCGGCGCCAGGGCCTCGTACAGCGGCAGCGCCACGGCGATGTCACGCGCTGCGCCCGCCGGCACCACCACGTCCCACCACGCGCCGCCCGAGGCCGCGTTCATCACGCAACCCACCGCCTGCGCCGCGGGCATGCGCCCCTGCTCCATCCAGTCGGCCACGATGTCGCCGCCGAAGAACGGGCTGGCGCCCCACCCCGTCGGCTCGGTCAGCAGCTGCAGGCGCGGCCGGCCGTCCACGCGCACCAGGTCGCCCTCGCGCTCCAGTTGCCGGATGTCGGACGTGCCCCCGCGGATGTTCAGGAACTGCGACGGCGGGTTGACCTGCAGCGGCCGCACGGCCAGGAACAGCCGCGCCGTGTCGGACTTCGCACCGTGGTTCTCCAGCCGGTACCGCGCCACGATGTACGAGGCGCCGGCCGGCCCGGCCCCCGCCGCGGTCACCGTCAGCGACAGGTCGCCGTACCGCCAGTGCACCTGCGGGATGGGCAGGTAGCCGTCCACCAGCGACTGCGAGCCCTCGACGTCCTGCCACGTGACCAGCTTGCCACCCCGCCACAGGAACGGCTCGACCGAGAAGGCGCCCGGCCCGGCCTCGATGGCGCCGTCGCGGCCGATCAGTCCCTCGCGCGCGTCGAGGTCCTGGCCCACCACCGTCCATGCCGTGTGCTCGCCCGTGAAGCCGCGCGGGTACAGCCCGCGCCGGGCCTCCTTCGCGAGGTTCATGACGAACGCTTCCTTCGACTGCGACCAGCCGAGCGGCTGCAGCTTCAGCTCGGCGATGGCCGGCGGCTGCGCGCCGGGCACCAGCGCGCTCAGCCGCACGCGCAGCGCTTCGGACTCCGGCATGTACAGCTGGTCACGGCCGCCGTCGCTGCCCGGCACATGCAGCGCCGGACGCCACAGCCCGTCGCCCTCATCCAGCTCGATCAGGTACTCGCGCGGGCACGTCCCCGGCAGCCAGTCGATGGTCAGCCCGCCGAACTCCTGCTCGCGGCCGAACTGCATCGTGAGCGTGGTCGTCCGCTCCTCGCGCCCGGCCTGCCACCAGGTGGCCGGATCGCCGTCCAGCGCCAGGTCCGCCCCGTGCGAGCCCACCTGCGACGTGGCCTCGATCGCCGGCTCGGGCACCGGGCCGCGGTTGACCGGGATCGTCTCCAGGCGCAGGTCGTCGATCCACACGCTGCCGGTGCCGCCGCTGCCGGCGGTCACGGCGATCTCGATCGCCTTGATGTGGTGCAGCGGCCGCTCCGCTCCGCCCGGCCCCCACGCGAACTGGACCTGCCGCTTTTTCGAGCGCAGATCCGTCCAAACTTTGGGGAAAGTGTAGTCGCGCCGGACGTGCCACCAGACGTTCTCGCCGGTCTCGTCGATCAGCTTCAGCTCCAGGTGCTGCACCTGCCCGTGGCCGCCCACCAGGAACGCGATGGCCCAGTTCTCCGTCAGCTCCAGGTCCACCTCACGCCGCGCGATGGCCCAGCCGCCGCCGGCAAACACGTAGTTCATCCGCAGGGTGCCGTCGTCGGCCACCAGGTCCAGCTTCACGCCGTCGGCGGGCGCGGCGGTCCAGGCGTCGATGGTCGACATGTCGTCGATCATCTGCGTGAGCGAGGACGGCGGCGTTGCGACGGGTCCGTTCCCGCCGTCGGTTGACCAGTCAACCATCGAGACGGGCGCAGCCACGGCCAGCGGGGCTCCCGCGCCGCCGGCGATCGTTGACCCGTCAACCACTCCGGGAAAAACCATCGCGACGGCAGAGCCCGTCGCGACCAACGCAGCGATCGCGACCCGCCGCACCGTCGAACCCCTCGTCATTCCTTGATCCCCCCGCTCATGATTCCCTGCACGTACGTGCGCTGGAACACCAGGAACACGGCCAGCGCCGGCAGGATGGTCACCACGCTGCCGGCCATCATCAGCTCCGTGTCCTGGACGTGCTCGCCCACCAGGTTGGCCAGCGCCACCGGCAGGGTGTACATGCCGCTGTCGGCCAGGATGATCAGCGGCCACATGAAGTCGTTCCACGCGCTCAGGAAGGTGAACGCGGCCAGCGTCACCAGGATGGGCTTGATCACCGGCAGGGCCACCAACCGGAACACCGACCACTCGCCGGCGCCCTCGACGCGCGCCGCATCCAGCAGGTCGTCCGGCACGCTGAGCGCGTACTGTCGGATCATGAAGATGCCGAAGATGCTGGCCATGTACGGCACCAGCACGCCGCCGTAGGTGTTGACCAGTCCCATCTGGCGCAGCAGCAGGAACAGCGGCAGCATGCCGACCTGCGCCGGCACCACCAGCGCGGCGGCCAGCGTGCGGAACAGCTTTTCGCGCCCGGGGAACGGCAGCTTGGCGAACGCATACCCGGCCAGCGAGTTGACCAGCACGCTCAGCACCGTCGCCAGCACGGTCACGATGGCGCTGTTGACGAAGTGGCGCAGCAGGTCCAGGCGCGTGAACATCGTCACGTAGTTGTCGAGGGTCGGGTGCTGCGGCAGCAGGCGCGGCGGCAGCGAGTTCGCCTCGCCCGGCGTCATGAAGCTGGCCGCCACCATCCAGCCCAAAGGCACCAGCGTGGCCAGCGAGCCCACGATCAGCGCCGCGTGCAGCAGCACCGGCCCGGCCAAGCGATGCTTCGCGCCGCTCATGCCCCGCTCCTTCGCGCCAGCCGCATCTGCACCAGCGTGCCCGCCAGCGTGACCAGCAGCAGCAGCACCGCGACGGCCGACGATACGCCCATCCGCCACCAGCGGAACCCTTCCTCGTACATGTAGAGCACCAGCGTGCGCGTGGCGCCCAGCGGGCCGCCCTGCGTCATCACGTACGGCTCGGCGAACACCTGGAAGAAGCCGATCATCGTCGTCACGCTGATGAACAGGAAGGTCGGGGCCAGCCCCGGCAGCGTCACGTGCCGGAACCGCTTCACCGGGCCGGCGCCGTCCAGGCTGGCGGCCTCGTACAGCTCCTGCGGGATCACCTGCAGCCCCGCCACGAAGATCAGCATGTTGTAGCCGAAGTTCTTCCATACCGCGAGCAGGACGATGGCCGGCATCGCCCAGTGCGGGTCGCCCAGCCAGTCGATCGGCCCCAGCCCGACCGCGCCCAGCAGCCAGTTCAGCAGGCCGTACTTCGGGTGGTAGAGGTAGCGCCAGACGATGGCCACGCTCACCAGCGTGGTGACCACCGGCGCGAAGTAGATCGTGCGGAACAGTCCGCGCAGCCTGACCGCCTTCGCGTTCAGCAGCAGCGCCGCGGCCAGCGACGTGGCCACGCTCAGCGGCCCGCCCACCAGCACGAACGTCAGCGTGTTGCGCGCCGCCTGCCAGAATGTGGGGTCCTGCAGCAGGTGCCGGTAGTTGGCCAGGCCCGTGAAGCGCGCCGTCCGCGGGTCGCCGATCGCGTAGACATCGAAGTCGGTCAGGCTCAGCAACAGCCCGGCGCCCACCGGGATCACGAAGAAGACGGCCAGAAGGACGATGGCCGGTGCCAGGAACCACCAGGCCGCGCGGGCCTTACGGCGCTCCAGGGAGGCGGGGCGGCGGGTCATGGGCGGGGCCCCCGGGCGCGGGCGGCGGTATCGGGATGGCCGGGGTCTCGCGTGGCAGGTCGCTCCGGCGTGATGGTTGATCGGTCAACCACCGCGGCCGCGCGCATCGCCGCATCTCCCCTCGATCCGGCTGCGGCAATGGTTGACCGGTCAACCACCCGCCCGGACGACCTTGACGAGAGAGAGCCCCCCTCCCCGTCCAGCAACCCCTTCTCCCGCAGCCACCGCCGCTTGACCAACATCCGGTCCACGTCCCTGTCCAGGGCCTCCAGCGCCGCGGCCGGCGTGTGCGTCCCGCGCACGGCCTGCTCGGCCGCCACCCAGACACGGTTGGCGATCTGCTCCCACTCGGGGATCTTCGGCGTGGCCACCACGCGCTCGAGCTGCCGTGCGAAGGCCAGCGTGCGCGGGTCGCCCGTGAAAGCGCTGTCGGCCCACACGGTGCGGTGCGCCGGCAGGTTGCCCGTCAGCTCGAAGAAGCGGCGCTGCTGCGCCGGCGCGCTCAGGTACTCCACCAGTTCCCACGCCGCCTGCGGGTGGCGCGAGCCCGCGAACACCACCAGGCTGGCCCCGCCGGCCAGCGACACGCCGGGCGCGCCGTCGTCGGGCCCCGGCAGCGGCGCCGTGGCCCAGGCGTCCTGCAGTTCGGCGGGCAGCCGGCGGCGGAACTCGCCCAGGTTCCAGGGCCCGGTCACGTACATCGCGAACGTGCCGCGCGCGAACTCCTGGTAGAGGTTCGCCACCTCGTTGTTGGAGACCGGCGGCGCCAGCCCGTCGCGGTACAGCCCCAGGTAGAAGTCGAACGACCGCGCGAAGTCCGGCTGCGCGAAGGCGCCGCGCGTCTCCCGCTCGCCCAGCAGCGGCGAACCGGCCTGCAGGCCCAGGATCACCGGCTGCGTCCACTCGTTCAAGGGCAGCAGGATGCCGTACTTGCCGGGGCCGCCCTGCCGGGCGATGGCCGCCAGCGCCTCGCGCCACGGCGTCCAGGTGGCCGGCATCGAGTCGTAGCCAGCGGCCGCCAGCAGGTCGCTGCGGTAGAAGACGACGCGCGTGTCGACGTACCAGGGCACCCCGTACAGCGTGCCGTCGATGATGTTCGTGTCCCAGATGCCGGGGAAATGGTCGGCGCGCGCCACCACCTGCGAGGCGGCCACGCGTTCGTCCAGCGGCGCCAGGGCGCGCAGGGCCGCGAACTCGGGCACCCACGTGTTGCCCAGCTGCGCCAGGTCGGGCGTCGCCCGCCCCACGTGCGCGGTCAGCAGCTTCTCGTGCGCGGCGCTCCAGGGGATCTGCTGGACCTTCACCGTCACGTCGGGGCGCTGCGCGTCCCAGGCGGCGACCAGCTCGCCCACGACCTCGCCCTCGCGCCCCATGCCCCAGAAGGTCAGTTCGGTGACGTGCCCGCCGGAGCCGCCGCCGCAGCCGGACAGGACGATCGCCGCGGCGGCCAGCATCGCGGCACGCGCTCGACGGACGTGCGCCGGCGCAAGTGTGATGGTCGCGCGAAGCCGGGCGCCGGACGGGCCTGTCCCTGGGCGCCTCACGGCGCCGTCGCCGGCGCCGCGTCCAGCCAGCCGCCGCTGAACCCCGCGCGCCGCAGCCCGCGCACGATGTGCGGGTTCTTCTTCATCACGTCCCAGACCAGGCCGCTGCGCCAGTTCTCGATCATCGCCAGGATGGGACCCTGATCGATGCCCAGGTAGTCGGTGTCGTACCAGCCGTGCCCAGGCACCACGCGGCCGTGCTGCACCGGCACGTCGGTCAGCGTGAAGGTGGGGTTCAGGGCGTCGAGGAAGCCGTACTCCGCGTACAGGTGCTCGCCGTGGTCGTCCCGCATCGCCTTCAGCGTGGGCACCACCAGTTCGGGCGCGAACGCGATCGAGCCGCCCGCCGCCGAGGGGCACACCGTGCCGTCGTCGTTGATGTACTGGAACGAGGCGCCGCGCGCCCAGTAGGTCTCGAAGCGGCGCTCGCGGCCGTCGATGGTGAACGTGCCGCCCACCGGGCCGTCGCACGCGGTCAGGCCCCACAGGCGCGGGCCGTAGCCGGTCCAGCCGCCGGGGTTGCGCAGGGCGTAGGCGTGCTGGGAGAGGGTCGCGCGGCGCGAGTTCTCGAAGTAGTCGAGGCCCCGCTCGCGCACGAAGTCGTCGGCGATGCCGCGGAAATCGATCCACACGTGCGAGTACTGGTGGCCGAACAGCGGCGCGAAGCCCAGGTGCTCCTGGCCCTCGAACGCGCCCCACTTGTACCCGGCACGGAACGCGTCCCAGGCTGCCGGGTCGCACGGGTGCGTGTCCGAGCCCAGGGCGATGATGTAGAGGATCGCCGCCTCGTTGTAGCCGCCCCAGTCGTAGGGCAGCTGGCCGTCCTCGGGCGACCAGCCGTGGCCGATCAGCGGCGGGCGCGGGCTGGCCCAGGTCCAGTCGGCGGCGTGGTACAGGGCCTCGGCGGTCGCGCGCAGGCTGTCCTCCACGGCCGACGGCCCGTCGAAGTACGACTGGCAGAACAGCGCCCCGGCCAGCAGCAGCGCGGTGTCGACGGTGGACAGCTCCACGTCGCGGAAGCGATGCCCGGTCTCCATGTCCACGAAGTGGTAGTAGAAGCCGCGCCAGCCGGTGGCGCCGGCCGCCGTGGTGTCCTGCGGCGCCTCGCGGAAGAAGGCCAGCGTCGCCAGCGCGCGCCGGGCGCCTTCCTCGCGCGTGATCCAGCCGCGCTCGACGCCGATCGGCCACGCCGTCAGCCCGAACCCGGTGGCGGCGCTGCTGGCGAACGAGGGCGACGGCGCGCGATCCGGGCACAGCCCGGTGCGGGGGTGGGACATTTCGGCGAAGAATCGGAAAGTCCGGTGTTGCAAATCGTCGATGAAAGCGGTTTCATCGGGTGACGGAGAGAAAGCCGACGCGCCAGGGATGGCGGCGGCCCCCTGCCCGGTCGCGGACGAGCCGCGGCAACCGGCCGCAGACAAGGCCAACGCTACGGCCGAGACAGCGATCACCAGCGCGCAGGCGCGGCACGGAAGGCCGACGCCGGAAGTCCGTGGGTTGTTCATGCGGCGATTATGCCCATGGCCCCCCGGGCGGCGCAAGGAAAAACGGCCCGCGCCCCTGCCGGCGCGCCCCGATGGAAGCAGCCCCGCGCATGAACCCGCGCCGCAGGCTCTGGCTCCAGGTTCGCGTTGCGATCTACCTCGCGGTGATCGCCGGGCTGCTGCTCTACCGCGGCGGCGTGCCCTGGCATCGCTTCGTCGACGCGCTCAAGGGCGCCGGGGTCGCCAACCCCACGCTCGTCATCGCCGGCCGCGACCTGGCCCCGCCCCTGCTCGAGAGCCTGGTCGCCGAGTACCGGCGCGACTACCCCAAGCTCTCGGTCAGCCTGCTGCCGGGAGGCACCAACCATGCGCTCGAGGCGTTGCTGGCACGCGAAGCGGATGTTGCGTTTTCGTACCGCAACTTGACCGATCGCGAGCAGGCCTTGTTCCGGGAGGCCGACGGCGACACGGCCATCGTCGTGAGCGTGGGCCTGGGCGGGCTGGTGCTGCTCGAATCGGCAGGCCCCGCGGCGGACGCAACGACCCTCTCGGTGGCGGACCTGCGCGAGGCCCTGGCCGCGCTGGCGCCGGTGACCGGCAACGGGCGGGAACCGGAACCGGCCTTGGCGCCTTACTGCGCGAGGCTCTACGTTTGTGATCCGAACGAGGGCTCGTGGGAGGCGCTGTTCGCGGCGCTGGATCTGGCGGCCCCGGACGAAGCCATGGCCGGGATGGCCGCACCGCGCCTGGGCCCGGTCACGTTCCTGGCGGACCCGGCCTCGGTGGTCGCGGCGGTGGCGGCGGCCCCGGACGCCTGGGGCCTGGTCAGCACGCTGGACGCGGGGATCGACGTTGCGGTCGGGGCACCGGCCGGCACGCGCTTCGTGGGGGTCGTGGCGGAAGCCGGTCAAGCGGCAGTGGCCCCGGGCGCGGCCAGCATCGCCACGGGCGTCTACCCCCTGCACCATTTCCTGTACGCGGCCTGCCGGGGCGCCGGCGGCTTCGAAGGTGGCAAGTTCGTCACCCACCTGGCCAGCGCGCGCGGCCTGCGCCAGGTCGAACGCGCGGGCGTCCTGCCGGCCCGGCTGATGGCCCGCACCATCCAGCTGAGCCGCGACCCGGTGGGCGGCGGCGGCGAGGGGAACCGATGACGGCCCGGCTCCATGAACACACGCGCCGCCGGCGCGGCACACCGGCGGCGGCCCTGGCGGCAGCCTGCCTGATCGCGCTGGCGCCGGCCTGGACGATGGGCGCCGACGCACCCGCCTACACCCTGGACAACGACCCGATTCGCCTGGGCAACCGCCAGCTCGAGGCCGGCGACTGGGCGGCGGCCGCCGAGCGCTTCACCGCCGCGCGCGAAGCCGGCTACCGCCTGGACGAGGCCTGCCTCGGGCTGGGCACCTGCGCGCTGCGGCAGGGACAGTACACGCAGGCCGAGGAGCACCTGAGCCAGGCGCTGGCCGCGCGCGGCGGGGCCTGGCCCGCGGTGCAGGCCGAACTGGGCCTGCTGGCGCTGCGCCGGGGCGAGGTCGCAGCCGCCGAGGCGCACCTTGCCGCTTCGGCCGCGGCCGAGCCCAAGTCCTGGCCCGCGCGCTACGGGCAGGCGCTGCTGGCCCTGCACCGCAATGAATGGGAAGCCGCCCGCGACCTGGCCGAGTCGGCGAAGAACCGCAAGGGCGTGCTCGAGGGCGAGGACCGCTACCACCACGTGCGCGCGCTGGTGTACCTGGCCAACGGCGCCCTGGCACAGGCCGAAGTCGAGGCCATGCAGGCGCAGAACCTGGACCCGCTGGACCCGCGCTACACGGAACTGGTCGCGCGCGTCCACCTGGAGCAGGGCCACGACGAGCTGGCGATCGCCGCCTGGGAACAGCTGCTGGCCCAGGACGGCCCGGCGCCCGGGGCCGAAACGCTGCACGAACTGGGCCGCCTCTACGCGAAGGCGGGGCGGCCCAACGAGGCGCGCGCGCGGTTCGAGCAGGCGTGCGCGGCCGACTCGACCTTCACGCCGGCGCTGCGCGACCTGGCCGAATTGTACCGTCGCGCGAAGAAGCCGGAGCAGGCGGCGCGCACCTGGCTGCGCTACGCGCAGATGTTGCCCGGCGACATCGAGGCGCAGCTGGGCCTGGCCGCGGCCATGGGCGAACTGGGCCGGCACGACGAGGCCGCCGCCGCGGCGGCGCGCGCGCTGGCGCTGGATGCGAACCGCGCCGAGGCGCAGCTGGCCTTCCAGAAGGCGGGCCTGCGTTCGCGCGATGCCGACCTGCGCGCGCAGGCAGGCGCGGCGGCCGAGGCACGCCAGGCCGGAGCCGCGGTCCCGCCCGAGGGCTGGACGCTGGACGACCAGTTCGCGCTGGCGGAATGGCAGCAGGCGCAGCAGCGCCCCGAGGCGGCACTGGCGACGCTGCAGGCGGCCGCCCGCATGGACTCGACCCATGCGAGCGTGCCCTTCCAGATGGGCCTGCTCGAGCTGCGCGCCGGACGCACCGCCGAGGCGACGACGCACTTCGGGCGCGCCCTGGCCCTGGATCCGCAGTCGGGCGCCGCGCAGCTGAACCTGGGCATCGCGCGCTTCCAGGGCGGCGACGCGCGCGGGGCCATCGCCGACTTCCGGGCCGCGGTGGCCGGCGACGGCGCCAACGCCACCGCGCGCCTGCTGCTGGCGCAGGCGCTGGCCGCCGCCGATTCGCTGACGGCCGCCGAGCAGCAGTACCGCCAGGTGCTGGCCCTGGAGGCCGGCAACGCCAGGGCCCAGCGCGGGCTCGGCTTCTGCCGGCTGCGCGCCGGCGACTACCCCGCAGCGGCCGCCGCCTACGAGCGGTCCACGCAGGACGAGCCCGGCAACGCCGACGGCTGGGCCGGGCTGGGCAGCGCCCGCCTGGGCCAGGGTCGGCTCGACGCGGCCCAGACCGCGTTCGCCAAGGCCCGCGCCATCGACCCGCAGAATCCCATGCTCAGGACCGGATCCGAACTGTTGAACCAGGCCCGCAACGCCGGAAAGGACTCGTCGTCACGATGAAGAACTACGCCCTACTCCTGATCGCAGTCGTTCTGTTGGCGATCTCCGCTGTCATCAGGACCATGTTGCCGGAATTCGTGCAGCAGGCAGGCCTCGTGCTGGTCTTCGGCATCTGGGCCTTCCTGATGATGCTGGTCTTCGCGATCGAGCGCTCCTTCGTGCTGTGGCGCGCCGGCGGCCGCGGAAACGTCTCCGGCTTCATCGCCAACATGAAGCAGGCACTCACCGGTGGTGACCTGGCGGCGGCCGTCGACGCCTGCAAGAAGCAGGGCGGCAGCCTGGCCAACGTCATCGGCGCCGGCATCGAGAGCTACCGGTCGCAGACCGGCGGCAAGCGCGGCGGCGCCTCGAAGGAAGTGCTGGACGAGACGCGGCGCGCGCTGCAGGAAGCCAGCGCACTGGAGAGCCCCAATCTCGAGCGCAACCTCACCTGGCTGTCGACGATCGCGTCGCTGGCGACGATGCTCGGGTTGCTGGGCACGACCATCGGCATGATCCGCTCGTTCCAGGCCATGTCGAGGGCCGGGGCCCCGGATGCCACCGCCCTGGCGCTGGGCATCAGCGAGGCGCTGATCAACACGGCCGTGGGCCTGACCACCGCCATCCTGGCCAGCTTCCTCTACAACTTCTTCACGACGAGGGTGGACGCGTTCAACAACCGCGTCGACGAGACCTCGTACGAAGTCCTGAAGCTGCTGGAGACCGGCAAGGAGTCGTAGGACGTGGCTACCCGTCGCAATCCCGTGCGGATCGACATGACGCCCATGGTGGACGTGGCGTTCCTGCTGCTGATCTTCTTCATGACCACCACGCAGTTCAAGCCACCCGAAACGGTGGCCGTGGAGCTGCCGCTCTCGCGGTCGGAGATCCACATCCCGGAGACCGGCACCATCATCCTGACGGTCAACCGCACCGGGCAGATGTTCATCTCGGACGAGAACCTGGCCTCGGTGCAGGAACTGGCCCCGGACAACGTGCTGGCCGCCATCGTGCAGTGGCGCGAGCGCAGTCCCGGCGCGCACGTCATCGTCAAGGGCGACAAGGACGCGCCCTTCGGCGCGATGGCCGACCTGATGGACAACCTGGCCAAGGCGAAGACGCTGCGCTTCAACCTGATGACGGACCTGCGCAAGGCCGGCGACGCGCCGGGCGCCGGTGCCCCGTCCGCGGAAGGGAGGTGACCGCATGAGCGACGTTGCCGTTGCCGAAAGCGGATCCGGGAAGCGCCACGGCGTGCTGGGGCGCGTGAAGAAGGCGCGCGTGGGCGTGCGGGTCGACATGACGCCCATGGTCGACATCGCGTTCCTGCTGCTGATCTTCTTCATGGTCACGACGGTGTTCCGCCGGCCGCTGGCCATGGAAGTCAACATGCCGGAGCCGGACGCGCGCGTCGAGGTGCCGGAATCCAACGTCATGACCATCTTCGTCGACAAGGACGAATCGCTCTTCGTGCGCCAGGGCACGCAGCCCCTGCAGCCCATGGCCTGGGGTGACCTGCGGGCGACGTTCGAGGCGGGCAATGCCGCGAACCCGGACCTCATCATCCTGGTCAAGATCCACCGCGAGGCGCGCTATGAGCCGATGGTCGACATGATGGACACGCTCGAGGACGCAAAGATGCAGCGCTTCAGCCTGATCGAAATGAAGGAGGCGGACGTGGCCGCCGTGGAGGCTGCGCGATGAACGCGAAACCGCGCCGCGACGGCGGCGTCCACATCCCCTGGGCCTTTGCCCTGGACGACGCGCCGGCGCTCCCGCTGGTCGGCGAGCGGCATCCGCTGCGGCGTGAACTGGCGCGCTGGCTGGCGATGGCCGGCGGCGTCACGCTGCTGCTGGTCGTCGTGCTGCTGGCGGGCTGGATCTGGTGGACGCATCGCGCGCCCCCCGCGGCGCCGGTTGCCCGCCAGGTGAAGATCGTGCGCTACACGGACCTGGGTGTGCCGCCGTCCATTGCGCGGCCCGCGGCACCGCAGATCAACGTGGCCGAGGCGGTGGCGAAGATCGCCGCCCCGCCGCCGAAGATCGCCATTCCCGAGCCGGTGGCCGACGAGAAGGCCACCACGCAGACCATCGCCACGCAGACGGAGATGGCCGAGGCGCTGGCCCCCATCACCTTCGACGGGGCGGGGTCGGGCGCGGGCGACGGCGACTCGCTGGTGGTCGACATGGACATCGACCTCTCGCCGGCGCCGGAGGAGTTCGTCGCCTACGACCAGGAGCCCGTCAAGGTCTCGCAGGACGACCCGGTCTACCCCAAGGTGGCGCAGTCGGCTGGCATCGAGGGTACCGTGCTGGTGCGCGTTCTGGTGGGCAAGAACGGGCGCGTCAAGGACGTCATCTACATCGATGGGCCGGAGGCGCTCAAGGACGCGGCACTCAGGAGCGCGCGCACCTCGGTGTGGCGGCCGGCGCTGATCGACCACAAGCCCATCGAGGTGTGGGTGAATATGCCGGTAACGTTCCGCCTGCGGGGCTAGCCGGTCGACGCGCCGACCGGCTCCTCGTGTGTCCGGCGGAGCCAGCGGGCGACTGCGGCCTCCAGGTCGGCGCGCTTGACGGGCTTGGTCAGGTAGTCGTCCATGCCGCACTCCAGGCAGCGCTCCCGGTCGCCGACCAGCGCGTTGGCAGTCATGGCGACGATGGCGGTGCCGCGCGCGAAGGCGCCGGCCTCACCGCGGCGGATCCGTGCCGTGGCCTCGTAGCCGTCCATGCCCGGCATCTGGCAGTCCATCAGCACCAGGTCGTAGGGACGCTCGCGCAGGCGGCGCACGGCCTCGGACCCCTCGGCCGCCACCTCGCAAGTCAGCCCGATCTTTTGCAGCAGCTTGGTCGCAACCAGCTGGTTGGTGGGGTTGTCCTCAACCAGCAGGACGTGCCCCGCCATGCCGGCCGCAAAAGCAGTCTGCGCCTCGCCGTCGCCGCGACCGAACGCACCGGCGGGTGTCGAGGCGGACGGCGCCGGGTCGCAGCACACCGTGAAGCGGAAGGTGGAACCGCGGCCCGCCTCGCTCGTGGCTTCCACCGTGCCGCCCATCAGCTGCACCAGCTGCCGCGAGATGACCAGGCCCAGGCCCGTGCCACCGTACCTGCGGCTGGTCGAGCCGTCGGCCTGCGTGAAGGGAGAGAACAGCCGGCCGAGCGTGGCCTCGTCGATGCCGATGCCGGTGTCGCTCACTTCGAAATGCAGGCGGATGCGATCATCATCCGCAGGCGCGGACCGCATGGCCACGGTCACCCGGCCCCGCTGGGTGAACTTCACCGCATTACCGGCCAGGTTGGTCAGCACCTGCCGCAGCCGGTTGGGGTCGCCCAGCACGCGGACAGGCGCGCCGGGATCGATGTCGACGACCAGCGACAGGCCCTGCGACGCCGCGCGCAGGCGCAACGGCTCGACCGTCTCGAGCACCAGGGCGCGCGGGTCGAACGCGATGTGCTCGAGGCTCAGCTTGCCCGCTTCGATCTTCGAGAAGTCCAGGATGTCGTTGATCAGCCCCAGCAGCGACTCGCCGCTGGTGCGACAGATGCCCAGGTAGCGGCGCTGCTCGGGCGTCAGCTCCGTGTCCAGCAGCAGCGTCGTCATGCCGATGACGCCGTTCATCGGCGTGCGGATCTCGTGCGACATGTTGGCCAGGAACTCGCCCTTGGCGATGTTGGCCTGTTCAGCCCGCACCGCCAGTTCGCGAGCGTGGATCGTGGTCGCCTCGAGCTGCCGATTGCTCTCCAGCAGATCGGCGGTGCGCTGGCGAACCTGGCGTTCGGTGGCCATCTGCCGGCCGCGCAGGAACCAGACGAAGGTCGCCAGCAGCACCGTCAGCAGGGTGCCGCCGACGGCCACCAGGAGCGCCAGGCGCTGCGAGTGCCTGGCCAGGAACGTGCTGGTGGGCGCCACATGCACCGCGTAGGCGCGATCGTAGGCGAAGACGGGCTGGACGGCATGCAGGCCGGCGGCATGGTCGCAGATGGTCGGCGCCGCGGCGCCGCCGGCTGCGGCCTCCAGGTGCGCGCCGACCGCCCGGCGCGGCGACACGGCCAGGGGCACCCGCGGATTGCGCCCATCCAGGTCCAGCAGCTCGACGCGCACCTCGCCCGCGGCAGCCGCACTGCCGGCCAGCGAACTGTCCAGCACCTCCTGGAATTCCAGGACGTTGGTCACGAAGCCGGTCACGCATCCTGCGGCGCCGTTGCCGGCGGCACGCACGCTCACCGGCAGGAAGGTCAGGACCACCCGCGGCTCCCCGCGGTTGACGAGCGGCGGCGCCAGGTCGCTGGCCGTCGGCAGCCCCGTGCGGCGTATCTTCTCGAGCGCGGCGCGCAGGACGGGCTCGGAGCCCAGGTCGAAGCCGACGGCATTGCGATGCTCTTCGTGGCCGTCGTGGAACTGCACCGGGAAGTACCACGGACGCCGGCCGACGGGACGGGGACGATCCGCGTCGTCGACCTCCCAGATGGCCGCGGCAACATGCGCGCCGGCTCCCGGCAGTACGGGCACCGTTCCGTCACCCGCCACGACCGGCACCCACCAGGCGGCGCTGGCGGGCGAGAACCGGGTCAACGGCGCCGCGAAAGTCGCGAACTCGCCGCTGTCGACGACGTCGCTGCTCTCGAAGAAGCTGGCCAGCAGCACCTGGTCACGCTGCAGGGTATGCAGGGTGCGTCGCACGGACTCGGCTTGTGCGTCGGCTAGGCGGCTGAACGCCGAGCGCCGCTCCCGTGCTTCGATATCGCGCATCCAGAACGCGGCTTCCGCCACGAGCACCAGGCCCAGGACGCCCACGACGATGGGGTCCAGCTGCTGTTGCCAGCGGCCGGTCCCGATCGCGCCGCGCTCGCGCAGGTCGATCAGGAGCATGCCGATGACCGCCAGCAGCGCCGTGAGCGCCACGGCCCCCCATGGACCGTGCCGGGCCCTGTCGACGGTGGTGCTCCAGGAACCGGCCAGCATGTCCATCGCCACCACCATCACGACCGAGCCGTCGTGCGGATCCAGCACCGGGGCCAGCGCCGACACGAAGGTCCCGAACTCGTCGGTGTAGGGTCCGATGGTCTGCGGCGAGCGGCTCGCGAAGACGAGGGCCAGCGCCGGCGGCGGCTCCTCGTACAGAGCGCCGGGCGCGCTGGCCAAGGGGTCCATCAGCGGGTAGTTCTCGGGGCCGAACACGTACTGGTTGCCGCGCCGCGCCACGGTGTAGATGCCGCGGTTCGGGATCACCGACCCGTAGGCGGTCAGCTGGGCGCGCAGCTGCTGGTAGGCGGGCGACTGCGCGTCATCGGCCGTGAACGAGAGCTGGGCCGCCAGTTCGGGGCTGATCGCGCGGGACATGCCGGTCATCTGCCGCAGCAGGTCGGCGCGCATCTCGGAGTCCAGTGCGCGCGCCCTGGTTTCCGCCGCCACATAGCCGACCACCGCCAGCACACCGACGCAGGCCACCAGGATCGACCATTTCGCGCGCACGTGGATGCTCATGCCGGACCGGACAGCCCTTCGCCGGGGGACGGATGAAACCCGCGAAGCGGTATCGGCGTGAAGGGCGTCCGGGATTAGGGATTTCGCGTAGGGGGGGGGCAAGAAGAAAGGGAGGCCGGCGCCTCCCCTTCCCTGTCGCATCCAACCTGTTGGCCTGAAGCTATTTGAGGCCCTCGACCCCGGCATCCGGGCTGCGCCACATCTCGGTCCGGTACCAGCCGGCCGGCTCGGAGTCGCGCTCCGCGAAGTCCTCGTGCGTGATCTCGTGGACCGGGCCGAGGGTCGGCGAATACCAGGTGGTGTCGGTGAGCGTGGTAAACCACTGCCCGCCCAGCTCGACGTCCATGCTGCGGACGACCTTCCAGGCGCCCTTGTAGTAGTAGCCCACGGACGGCGGGGCGGCCTTCCTCATGTCGAGCGGCAGGTCCTCGCGCGGGAAGACCTGGCCCGTCAGCGTGGCGGTGTACGAGCCCTCGCCCGGGACGTTCACGGTCGTGTTGTCGGTCCAGGAGCCGGCGACCATGGGCAGCGGCAGGAACTTCAGCGTCGAATCGAAGGTGATCGGATCGGGCGTCCCGCCGTCGCCGCTGTCGGCGAAGCCGAGCCATTCGATCGACGCGGCCAGCCGGTCGTAGGTGTCCCAGCGTCGCGGATCGACGAACGTGTCCGACGCGTACTCGACCACGTGCACGTCGCCGTTGCCCTGCACCTCGAAGCGCCGGTACTCGTAGTTTTCCCCGTGCTCGGTGGGGGCGGGATTCCCGGCCACGCCGCGCGACCAGGGACCGTACCAGTACTGCCACTGGTTGCCGACCATCGGGAAGATGTCGGCGGTGCCCGCGACCTTGGCCTCCCACTCGTGGATCCCCGTCTGCACGTTGCCACTGGCGTCCGCGAAGCCGCTGAACGCCGCCTCCATCTCCAGGCCGACCGGCAGCTCGGGCAAGGCCACGGTCAGGACCGTGTTGCCTTCGCTCCAGACCGGGTCCGTGCCCTGGTTCATGACCACCAGCGCGAACTCGACGTTCCAGGACACTGGATCGAAGGTGTCGGGGTCGATCGGCTCGCTGAAGGTGATGACGAGCAGTCCCACATCGCGCGGCACGTTCAGCGACCCGCTGGCCGGGCTGAACGAGACGATGGTCGGCGGGGTGGTGTCCACCTCGACGCCGGTCGTGAACTGGAACGCTGCCGTCTCACCCAGGGTCGTGGACGGATCGCCGGACGCGGCCACGGCGGCGCCCACTGTGACGACCAACGTGGCGCCCGCCGGCAGGCTCGCCGTCGGGTCCAGCGTGTACCAGTTGTTGGCACCGACCGAGGCGGTATACGGATAGACCGCCTTGGACACAGGGTCCGAGACCGTGGTGTGGTTGGACAGCGAGGCCATGTCCACCGGCCGCGAGAACTGCAGCCTGATGTTCGCGCTGCGGCTGACGCCGGTGGCGCCCGCGGCCGGTTCACTGCCCAGCAGCAGCAGCTCGTTCGTCTGGACGAAGAAGCTGAACGCATGCGGTGCCGCCAGGTGGTTGCCCGCCAGGTCGGTGATGCCGGTGCCCAGCGTGACGGTGACCTGCGCGCCCTGGGCCCAGGCCGAGGTGTGCGCGATGCTCACCTGCCGTTCGGTCTGCCAGTCGGCCGCGCCGGCGCCGCCCGGCGATATGGTCACCTGACTGGCTAGGCTCGCCTGGGCGATCGGCTCGCTGAAGGTGACGATGATGGTGGCATCGGGTGCCACGTTGATGTGTCCGGCGGAGGGACTGGTGCCCGCAACCAGCGGGGCCGTCGTGTCGGTGTCGTCGTCTTCAGGTGTCGTGCTGCTTTCGCTGCAGGCGCCCAGCGCCAGCGCGAGGACGGCCAGCCAGGCGAGCAGGATCATGGACTTGCGTTCGGTCATGGCCCAGCTCCTTGGATCGTTCGGCCTGCTCCCGTCACGGGAGCACATTGAGAGAACGATATCGACTATCGGCACGACTCCGGGGCGGCAAAGTGCTATTTTGATCGAACAGAACTACTTTGCTCCGGGTAGACGTCCGCGCCTGTTGCGCACAGACCTGAACCGATCCTGCCTGAGGAGGCACGAGAATGCGCTGCCACGAGGTGGACTACGAGATCCTGGGCGACGACATGCAGATCGTCGAAGTCGAGCTGGACCCGCGCGAGACGGTCATCGCCGAAGCCGGCGCCCTCAACTACATGGACGAAGGCATCACGTTCGAGGCGCGCATGGGCGACGGCTCCCAGGCCAACGGCGGCGTCTTCGACAAGCTGTTGAGCATCGGCAAGCGCGTGCTGACGGGCGAGTCGATCTTCCTGACCCACTTCACCAACCAGAGCGTGGCCAAGCGGAAAGTCGCGTTCGCCGCGCCCTACCCGGGCAAGATCATCGCCCTGAACATGGTGGAGCACGGTGGGCGCTTCATCTGCCAGAAGGATGCCTTCCTGTGCGCGGCCCTGGGCACGAGCATCTCCATCACGCTGCAGCGCAAGCTGGGCACCGGCTTCTTCGGCGGCGAGGGCTTCATCCTGCAGAAGCTTGAGGGCGACGGCATGGCCTTCTGCCACGCCGGCGGCACCGTGATCAAGAAGGAACTGAGGGGCCAGACACTGCTGGTCGACACCGGTTGCCTGGTCGGCTTCACCGAAGGCATCGACTACGACATCCAGCGCGCCGGCAACCTCAAGAGCATGATCTTCGGCGGCGAAGGCCTGTTCCTGGTCACGCTGCGCGGCCACGGCACGGTCTACCTCCAGTCGCTGCCGTTCTCGCGCCTGGCCGACCGCATCATCGCCTCGTCGCCGCGCATGGGCGGGCGTTCGCAGGGCGAGGGCTCGGTGCTGGGCGGGCTGGGGCGGATCCTGGACGGCGACTAGGGCCTAGCCCCTGCGTGGAGGAACCTAGTCACCTGGGCCTGAACAGTGCCTTCACCCCGCCCCAGGTGTCCGACTCGATTGCCGTCACCCCGAACGGGCTGTTCAGGGTCATGCACGGGTATGTCCAGCCGTGGTACGCGCTGGTCAGCGAGTGCGTGGGCCTGAAGGCGCCTGCGCCCGTGGTCCAGCCGGGCATCGCCTGCCCACCGGCGGCCGGCGCCGTGTAGATGAACATCTCCCCGAACGGGAACCCGCCGCTGCCACCGGTTTGCACGAGCAGATCCAGGCGCAGCAGCGGCACGTGCACGTCGGTCGTCGGTCGCGGCGAGGCGTAGGTGACCAGGTAGTCATCGCCGGCGCCCGCATTGGCGGCGCCCTCGCCCAGCACGGTCGCCGACGTGATCGAGCCTTCGCCCGTGAGGCGGAACTGCGCCTGCCAGCCGCTCATCGTCGCGGCGCCCGGGTTGACCAGCACGAGCCAGACGCTGGGCGTGGCGGTTGTCGACGCGGCCTGGTACATCGGGCTCGCGATGATCCCGCCGAACGACAGATCGACGGTCGCGTCGAAGTAGACGCGAAGGCCTTCTCCCATAGCCAGGTATTCGGTGTCGTCCAGGAACGAGTAGTCCTGGGCGCGCGCCGGTACGGTGGTGGCGCAGAGGCCGGCGAACAGGGTCGCCAGGCACAGGCAGGCAAGGCGGCTGGTCATGGCGCTCGCTCCCGATCGGGGTTGCGGTGGGTCGGGGCTCGATGGTAGCACACGGCGCGGGCACCATGGTAGGGTATCCTGTCGCGAGTGCAGCTCGCGGCCACGCACATACACCCCGACACGCCCGGTGAGCCTTGACCTCTCCCGCCACACCCCTGCCGACGCTCACGCGCGCCCTTGGCCCGCGCGAAGCCCTCTCGCTGGTGGTCGGCCGCATCATCGGCTCGGGCATCTTCCGCACGCCGGGCCCCATCATGGCGCTGGTCCTGGCGCCTGGCCCGTTCTTCGCCGTGTGGCTGATCGCCGGCGGCATGACCATGCTCAGCGCGCTGTGCTACGCTGAGCTGGTGGCGATGCTGCCGCGCTCGGGCGGTCCCTACGCCTACCTGAAGGAGGCCTACCCGCCTTGGTGGGCGTTCCTGCGCGGGTGGGCGATGTTCTTCGTGTCGGAGACCGCCTCCATCGCCGCCGTGGCATTGGTCTTCGCGCAGTACTCGGCCGTGCTGTGGACCGCCAGCGGCGGCGGCGCCTGGCCGCGTGGGCTGGAAACCTCGCTGGCGGTGGCCGGCGTCTGGCTCTTCACCTGGGTCAACGCCCGCGGCGTCGTCGCCGGCGGCCAGGTGCAGAACGTCCTGACGGTGCTGAAGCTGGGCGGGCTGGTGGCGGTGGCGGGCGCGGGGTTGCTCATGGCGCGCGGAGCGGGGCTCGCCGCCGGCGGCCCGGAGGCCGGTGCCACGGCGGCCTCGGTCGGCGGCTTCTGGGCGACGGTCGTCGCCATCGGCGCCGCGATGCGCTACGCCTTCTTCGCCTTCAGCGGCTGGGAAGGCGCCACCTACGTGGCCGAAGAGGTGCGCGACCCCGAGCGCAACCTGCCGCGCAGCATCCTGTGGGGCATCGCCACGGTGCTGGGCATCTACCTGCTGGTCAACCTGGCCTACCTGAGGCAGCTGGGCCCGGCCGGCATGGCCGGCTCGAAGCAGGTCGCCGCCGACGCGATGCACGCGGCGCTAGGCGGCGGCGGCGCGATACTCATCGCGGTGGCGGTCGTGCTCAGCACCGCCGGCAACATCAACGCCCAGGTCATGGTCAAGGCGCGCACGTGGCACGCGATGGCGCGCGACGGCCTGTTCCCGTCGCCGCTCGGCCGTATCGACGGGCGCCGGCGCACGCCGGTCGGCGCGCTCGCGGGCCAGGCACTGTGGGCCACGGTCCTGCTGGTCGTCGCCGGCCTGGCCGGCCGCGCCTACGAGACCGTGATCGACTTCTTCGCCTTCACGTCCGCGATCTTCAACCTCTCCACCTTCGTCGCGGTCTGGGTGCTGCGCCGCAAGCTGCCGCACGCCGCGCGGCCCTTCCGCGTGCCTGGCTGGCCGGTGACCCTGGTGGTGGTGCTGGTGATCCAGGTCGCATTCATGATCGTGACGCTGGTGACGGCGCCGCTGCCCTCGCTGCTGGGCATGGTGCTGACGGCGTCCGGACTGGTCTGGTACCGGTGGTTCAGGCCGGGGCGGCTTGCGGGGGGCGGCACCTGACGGTAGGTGCCGCAGGGGGGGCCGTAGTCATTTTGCCGCGCCGGCTCTGTGTCGCGTGTGCGTTTCCGGTCGATCGTTGACCGGTCGACGATTCCCAGCGCGCCGTTGGTACGATTGCCGGGTGCTCTTCAGTTGACCGGTCAACCACCGGCAGCCTCGCAGCGGTGAACAGCAGGCCGGCCAACGAGGTTACCGAGCGGAAGGCGCCCGTACCAAAGGCGGGCGCCGACCTTCCCAAATGCTGCGGCAAATTCACGCAGAGGAGCACCGACCCGCATCAAGTGTCAATACGACAAGATATTATGAGCATTTACCGGATTTTAACCCCCCATCTGAAACCCAAACAGGTTATAATAGATCAATATTTCGGCGCGATGATCGATGCTGCAGGACCGCGCGCCGCCGACACCCGGCAACCAGATGGGGACATGGTGATGCGGATCATGCCGGTCATGCCGGCCATTGCAACTGCCCTTTGGGCGACCATCCTGCTGACCGCCGCGCCGCTGGCCGCCGCTCCCGGCGGATCGGTGGACGGCGTGCGCTTGGCGCCCGGCGGCGACGGCGTGCTGCGGCTCGCCGCACCGCAGCCGGCTGCCAAGGACGCGGCCGGTGCGCGCGCGGTGCCGGCCTCCATCGCGGCCCTGCTGGCGGCCGAGGTGGCCGGATTCGACAAGGCCACGCTGACGACCGTGCCTTTGGGCACCTGGGCCTGCCTAAGCCCGCCTGGCGCCGAGATCGAGGCCGCGCTGGCCCCGCTCATCGCCTGGCGCCAGCGCCAGGGCTACCACGTCGTGGCCGCCACCACGGACCAGATCGGCGGCAACGACGGCTACGTGATCAAGGCCTGGCTGCAGTCGCTCCACGACACGCTCGCGGTGCCGCTGGAAATGGTGTGCCTGGTGGGCGATGCCGACGGCGCCGTCGACATCGATACGTGGCGTGAGCCGTTGTCGGGCCTCTACGGCGAAGGCGACCACTACTACGCTCAGCTGGATGGCGACGACGTGCTCGGCGACGTGCACATCGGCCGCCTGTCGGTCACCAGCGCCGCGCAGCTGGCCACGGTGGTGGGCAAGATCGTCGCCTACGAGAGCGATCCCTGGCTTGCCGACGACGCCACGTGGTTCACGCGCGCGGGCCTTGTCGCGGACGTGTCGGAGTCCGGCTGGAGCACCATCTACTCCAGCCGCTGGGTCAAGCAGCACCTGCTGGACCTGAACTTCACGGCGATCGACACCATCTTCGGCGGCAACTACGTGACGCAGCAGCTGGTGTCGCTGAACGCGGGCAAGTCGCTGTACACCTACCGCGGCCACTGGCAGATGAGCGGCCTGACGACGGCCCACATCGCCCTGCTCAGCAACGGGCCCAAGCTGCCGTTCGTGGTGGCGCTGACCTGCGACACCGGCAGCTTCTGGACCGACGCGACCTGCCGCAGCGAGGCCTTCCTGCGCGCGGCGAACGGCGGGGGCATCGCCAGCATCGGCACCGCCACTACCGGCACGCACACGCGCTACAACGACAGCATGTTCCAGGGCATCATCGACCATGTGCTGCTGTCGGGAGACCCGCGCCTGGGCCCGGCCCTCTCGCGCGGAAAGCTCCATATGTACGCCAACTACGGCGACGTGGAACCGGACGCCGTCGCCATCTGGTCGGTGTGGAACAACCTGATGGGCGACCCGGCCACGCCGCTGTGGACGGCCGTGCCGCGCGAGCTGGCGGTCACCGCGCCGGCGGTGCTGGACCCGGGCGCCGACGCCCTGCCGGTCACCGTGAAGGCCGGCGGCCAGCCGGTCGCCGGCGCGATCGTCTGCGCCCGCACCACCGGCGACCCGCTGGCGGTGGGCGTGACCGGCGCCGACGGGCGCGCCGTGCTGCCCCTGGCCGGAATGTCCACCGGGACGATGCAGCTGACAGTCACGGGGCCGAACCTGCGGCCCTGGCTGGGAAGCGTCCAGGTGGGGACGCACGCAGCGGCGCTGCGGCCGCTGACGGCCGAGGTGGACGATGACAACGCCGGGCTCAGCCACGGCGACGGCGACGGCATCGCCGAACCGGGTGAGACGGTCGAACTGACGATCCCGCTGCGCAACGACGGCACCGCCAGGGTCCTGCGCGTGATCGCCGCGTTGCGCCGGAGCACGACACCGGGCGTCACGGTGCTCAGGCCCACGGCCTACTACATGGATATCGATCCGGGGCAGGTCGCCACAGGGACGATCGCGTTCGCGGTGTCCCTCGATGCGTCGGCTGCCGGCGGCACGGTGGCACCGCTGCTGCTGGACGTGTCCAGCGCGGAGGCCACGGGCATCGCCGCGGGCGTGGTCGAACTGCCGATCGCCGGCCCGCGCGTCTCGCTGGCGGCCGTCGCGACCGCGGGCGCCACCGTCCCCGGCGGCACGCCGACACTGGCCGTCGAACTGGCCAACGACGGCGACCGGTCGACCGCTGCCATAGAGGCCTCGCTGCGCAGCACTGATCGCTGGGTCTCGGTCGCCGCCGGCAGTGCTTCGCTGCCCGGTGCGGCGACCGGCGCCACGACGGGCTCGACGCCCGGCGCCTTCGCGCTGGCGATCGCGCCGGACTGCCCTGCCGGCCACCTTGCCGTGCTGGACCTCTACCTCACGTTCGCCGAGGGCGGCACCGCCCGGCTGGACGTGCCGGTCACCTGCGGGACCGCCAGCGCCGCCGACCCGACCGGACCCGACGCCTGGGGCTACTACGCGTTCGATGATCTCGACGCCGGCTACACGATAGCCCCGGTCTACGACTGGGTCGAGATCGACCCCGCGCTCGGCGGAGCCGGCACGGCCCTGGCCCTGGCCGACACGGCGCTCTATGCCGACGGCGTCGCGGTCATCGACCTTCCGTTCCCGTTCCGCTACTACGGCCGTACGTTCACGAAGGTCAGCGTGTGCTCGAACGGATGGTTCTCGTTCGGCGCCACGCCGGTGCTGTACTACCGCAACTGGAAGATCCCCACCCCCGGCGCCGCCGACGACATGGTCGCCGTCTTCTGGGACGAGCTGCGCCAGACCCCGGGCGAGGGCGGCATCTTTGCCTGGCACGACGCGGCGCAGCACCGCTTCGTGATCGAATGGAGCCGCCTGCGCAACGCCTACAACGACGAGCTGGTCACCTCGCCCGAGACCTTCCAGGCCGTGCTCTACGACCCGGCCTGGCGCGCCGGTGAAACCGGCGACGGCGACATCCACCTTCAGTACCACACGGTCAACCAGGTCGACGAACTGAACGGCTACGCCACGGTCGGCATCCAGGACCACGAGCGCGACGACGGCGTCCTCTACTCGTACTGGAACCGGGCCGCGCCGGGCGCCGCGCCGCTGGCCGCCGGACGCGCCATCCTCTTCACGACGCTGGTCAACCGGCCGGACGCGCCGGCAGACGCGCCGCAGCCGGCGGGCCTGACGACTTCGCTCGCGCCCGCCAGCCCCAACCCGTTCAATCCGCGCACGACCATCCGCTTCTCGCTGGCAGCGGCAGGCCCGGTCGAGCTTGGCGTGTACGACCTGGAGGGGCGGCTGGTGCGGCGGCTGGCGGCGGGCGCCCTGGCGGCGGGCGCGCACGAAGTGTCCTGGCAGGGCGACCATCAGGGCGGTGGCGCCGTGGCCTCGGGCACGTACTTCTGCCGGCTCCGGGCCGATGGCCGGGAGTTCACGCGGAAGCTGACCCTGCTGCGCTGAGCGGGCGGGCTTCCGTCACGCTCTCGTCTTCGTGATTCCCGCCGGTGGTTGACCGGTCAACGATTCCGGGCCCGCGCAACGCCTCGTTGCGCCCCACCTGATGGTTGACCGGTCAACCAGTTCGGGAAAGCACCTGTGTGCAGCGAGGCGCCGGTAACATGTTCTGCCGTTTCGCACCGCGCCGGCGCGCCTTGGGCCCTCACCCGATATCGTCGACGATCCCCACCACCACCGACCGGATCGCCAGGTCGCCGCCGCCCAGCACCTGCCGCGCGCCGTTGCCCTCGTCCAGCACCAGCACGACCTGGCCCGGCCCGGCGCCCACCTGGTCGACGGCGATGAGGTAGCCGCCGGCAGGCGCGCCGTCGGCGCCCAGCTTGTCGAGCACCAGCAGCGTGCGGCCATCCAGGGACCGGTGGTGGATCGTCGAGGTGATGCGGCCGGCCACGCGCGCGAGGATCATGGCTGCCTCCGGCCGCGGCGCGGCGCGCGGGCGGGCGCGCCCGTGGCCCCGCGCGCGACTTGCGCCGGCGCACACACCGGCGCCTCGTCCAGCTGCACGTCGTCGACCAGCCCTACCACCGCGTGGTCCACCGGCACGAACGAAGGCTCCAAAGTGAGCGCCGCCTCGCGCGAAGCCTCCCAGTACACCAGCTCGCCCGGGCCGGCCATGCGGGTGCCGTCGGCGCAGACGAACGCCAGGCCCGCGGGCTGCCGGCGCTTGTCCAGCGGCTGCACCCACAGCAGCGGCACGCCCTCCATGCCGGGCGTGACGACCGCGGCGACCAGGGTGCCGATGACGCGCCCAAGGAACACGGCCTAGCCCTCCACCTTCTCGGCGCCGGCCGGCTCGAACAGGCGGCACGGTCCGAACGAGGTGCCGGCGCGCAGCACGTCGCGCAGCGTATCGTCCAGGCGCGGCAACAGCGTGCCGCCCAGCCACTCGGCGGCCGGGCCCCGTGTCGCGCGCGCCATCTCCAGCGCCTCCTGCACGTCGGGCAGGTGGCCGCCCAGCACGGCCAGGGCGCGGCCACCCAGGTCGTCGGCCAAGCGCGCCTCCAGCAGGTCCACCGGCACGGCCTTCAGCACGGCGTCCAGTGCGCGCAGCAGGCCCGGCGAGCTGCCCAGCTCGATCACGCACACCGCCTCGCCCGTGCCGTCGCGGCGCGCGCCGTCGCACACCGCCGCGACCAGCTGGGGGTGCGGGTCCGGCAGGCAGACCTCGTCCACCAGCGCGCCGCAGTCGCAACCCACCGCGCGCGCGGTCGCGTGCGCCTCGGCGACCGCGGCCACCGAGCCCCCGACCAGCGCCAGGTAGCGCCCCGGGTGCACCGTGCCGCAGCGCAGCATCGCCACCGGCGCCATCTTCAGCAGGCGGTCGACGGCCAGGATGCCGGCCGCCGCGCCGCTGAACTCGAGCAATGCCAGGGCCTGCTGCATGGGCTCCTTGGACCTAGACGATCCGGAAGTGGTCGACCATCACGCACCGCCGCTGGCGCGAGAAGCTGCGCGCGGTGGTCAGCCCCTCGCCGGTCGGGCTGGCGATGGTGAAGCTGGTGAAGCCCTCGCCGCCGGCGCCGAGGCCCGCGACGATGGGCGCGTTCTTGACGAAGATGCTGGTGTTGATGATGCGGGCCATGCGACTGAGCGCGTCGATGTCCCGCGAGTGCATGCTGGCCGAGTGGCCGAAGCCGTGCTCGCTCTCCTTCGCCAGCTCGATCGCGCGCGCCACGTTGCCCACGCGCACGACCGGCAGCACGGGCATCAGTTGTTCACTCCAGACCAGCGGGTGGTCCTCCGGCACCTCGCAGGCCACCAGCCGGCACTCGGGGCCCACCTTGACGCCGATCGTGGCCAGGATCACCTCGGGGTTCTTCCCCACCAGGTCCTTGTTGATGGTGCCGTGCGTGCGCGGCCCGCGGATCTCACTGAAGATGTGCTTCTCCAGCCGGCGCATCTCCGCCTGCGTGGCGATGTAGGCGCCGGCCGCGCGCATCGCCTCCAGCAGCTTGTCGCCCGCGGGCGCCGTCACGAAGCACTGCTTCTCGTCCACGCAGATGACGTTGTTGTCGAAGCCGGCGCCGTGCACAAGGTCGCGGCCCGCCTTCGCGAGGTCGGCCGTCTCGTCGACCACCGCCGGCGGATTGCCCGGCCCGGCGCAGACGGCGCGCTTGCCCGACTGCATGGCCGCCTTGACCACGCCCGGCCCGCCGGTGACCACCAGCAGGTTGATGCCCTTGTGGTGCATCAGCGCGGTGGCCGTCTCGATGGTGGGCAGCGCCACGGCCGTCACCAGGTTGGGCGGCGCGCCGACCGTCGCCGCGGCCGCGTTCAGCGCCCGCACCGTGGCCAGCGAGCAGCGACGCGCCGACGGGTGCGCGTTGAACACCACGGCGTTGCCCGCGGCCACCATGCCGATGGTGTTGCAGATGATCGTCGAGGTGGGGTTGGTGGTCGGCGTGATGGCGCCGATCACGCCGAAGGGGGCCCACTCCGTGAGCGTCAGTCCGTGATCTCCCGAAGTGGCGTCCGGCTTGAGGGCTTCCGTGCCCGGTGTCCTGTCCGTGACCAGCCGGTTCTTGACGACCTTGTCCTCGGGGCGCCCCAGGCCCGTTTCCTGCCAGGCCTGCCGCGCCAGGTCGGCCCCCTGCGCGCGCATCGCCGCCCGGTAGGCGGCGATGATCTCCTCGCGCTTGGCCAGCGTCATCTGCTGCAGTTCCTCGAAGGCGCGCCGCGCCGCGGCCACGCACTGGTCCAGCGTCTCGAAGACGCCGTCGCCGCCGAGCGGCAGCGACGTGACCGGGCGCACCGGCAGCGGCACTGCCGGCACGGGCAAGGTTCCCCTGCCCAACCGTCCCGCCAGCTCGCGGGCGATCGACGCGACCTGCTGGTCCGTCAGCCGCGTCATCAGCCGTCGCCCTTCCGGTACTTCTCTTCACCCTCGATGTCCCAGCTGTCGACGATGGCCATCACCACGGCGTCGACCGGTCGCTTGTCCGTCACCGCGGTCTGCCGCGCCGACGAGCCGCTGGCGTAGAGCACGTACTCGCCCTCGCCGGCGCCCACCGCGTCGACCGCCACCACGCTGCCGCCGGAGAGCTTGCCGTCGGGCCCGGCGATGCCCAGCACCAGGAGCTTGAGCCCGTCGAGGCTCTCCTCCTTGCGCGTGGCCACCACGCGGCCAAGGACCTTCGCGAGGTTCATGGCGGCCTACGCCTCGAGGTTCTGGCGACCCAGCGGGATCACCGCGTCGACGTTGGCGTGCGGGCGCGCGATCACGTGCACCGCCACGACCTCGCCCACGCGCGTGGCCGCGTTCTGGCCGGCGTCGGTGGCCGCCTTGACCGCCGCGACGTCGCCGCGCACGATGGCCGTCGTGTAGCCGCCGCCGGTCTTCTCGTAGCCCACCAGCTCCACGCGCGCGGCCTTGACCATGGCGTCGGCCGCCTCGACCACCGCCGCGAAGCTCCTGCACTCGATCATTCCCAGAGCGTCTGCCATTGCCGTCTCCTCCTCAGTGCCGGCGCCCGGGGGCTACCGGCTGACCGTCCGTCCCGCCAACGATTCCAGGGCCGCGACCGCCGCCGGCCTGGCCACCTCGATATCCTTCTCTTCCCCACCGATATAGACGCGACCGAAGGCGCCGAACGCGCGCACCTCCAGGATGTTGATGTTCGCGGCTTTCTCCGCCTCGTTGGCCGCCAGCGCCGCGTAGGCCGCGGGCTCGCACTCCAGCACGAACAGCGTCTGGCCCGACAGGATCAGGTTCCCGTGTCGCATGCGGTTGATGAGCATGCACTGGTGGTCGTCCAGGTGGCGCACGACCTGGTCCGAGATGATGCGCGGCTTCAGACGCTGGTTCTCGTCCAGCTCCAGCGCGGCGAGGATCGCCTCGCCTGCCTGCCGCACGTCGGCCTGGCTGTCGGAGTGCACCTCGAGCATGCCGAAGTTGCGCTCGACGATCTGCATGCCCGGCGTCACGCTGGTGGACTTCAGCGCGATGTCCATAACGCGGTTGATCTCGATGCCCGGCGCGATCTCGACGAACAGGCTGGCCTGCCCCACCTTGGGCAGGAAGCCCTGCGCCACCGTCGCCTGGAACGAGGCGAACTGCGGCTGCAGGCTGTCGATCACGCAATAGGCCCTCAGGTCGACCATCTTCGCTCTCCCGTTCGCTAGGCGCCCTTCTGCGCTTCCTGCACGATGGCGATGCTGGCGCTGGCGCCCAGGCGGGTGGCGCCCGCCTCGATCATGCGCCGCGCGTCGTCGAACGAGCGGATGCCGCCCGACGCCTTCACTTCCATGCCCGCGCCGCGCACCACGCCGGCCATCAGCGCCACGTCCTCGGCCGTGGCCCCGCCCGAGGCGAACCCGGTGGAGGTCTTGACGAAATTCGCGCGCGCCTTCCTCGACAGCTCGCAGGCGCGCACCTTCTCCTCGTTGGTCAGCAGCGCCGTCTCGATGATCACCTTGCTGACCGCCGCGCCGTCGCGGCAGGCCTCGGTCACCGCCAGGATGTCCTTCAGCACGTAGTCGTCGTCGCCGGCCTTCAGGCGCCCGACGTTGATGACCATGTCGATCTCCTTCGCCCCATCGCGGATCGCCTTGCGCGACTCCAGGCCCTTGATGTCGGGCGTGCTGGTCCCCAGCGGGAAGCCGACCACCGAGCAGGTCAGCACGCGCGTGCCGCGCAGCCCGTCGGCCACGCGCTTGACCCAGCACGGGTTCACGCACACCGAGCGGAAGGAGAACTCGCGCGCCTCGGCGATGACCGTGTCGATCATCTGCGGCGTGGCGTCGGGCTTCAGGATGGTGTGGTCGATATAGCGGGCCAGCTCGTCGGGGATGCGGCCCGGGCTGTCCGGCCCCGCGGTGAAGCGCCGCGCGCCCAGCTCGATGAACCTCCGCGCGGTGTCCGGGCACGAGCCCACGCAGGGCCCGCCGTGGTAGCCGCCGTGGTTCATCCCGGCCACGCCCGCGGGCGCGCCCGGCAGGTGCGCCCCGCCCACCAGCGACTCGACCTTCTGCAGCACACGCGCCAGGTCGGTCTCCGACAGCCCGGCCAGCGACAGGCCGCCGGCGCCCATCGTCGCGCCGGTCGCGGTGTCGTTGATCATCGCCACGCGCCGCTGGTGGCGCGCCTCGGTGCAGTCGGTGGACAGGAAAACGTCGACGATCTGCGCGGCCAGCGCCGGCCCGGTCAGCCCGGCGCCGAGGGTCAGCAGGTTGGCGTCGTTGTGCTCGCGGCCGTTGCGCGCGCTGCTGACGTCGTAGGCCATCGCCGCGCGCACGCCGGGCACCTTGTTGGCCACCATCGACGAGCCGATGCCCGCGCCGTCGATCATGATGCCGCGTTCGGCCTGGCCACCGGCGACCGCTTCGGCCACGCGGCGCGCGAACACCGGATAGTCGACGGCCGCCGTCGAGTCGGTGCCCAGGTCGCGCACGTCGAAGCCCTTGGCGCGCAGGTGCTCGACCAGCTTCTGCTTCAGTTCGTAGCCGCCATGGTCGGCGCCGATGGCGATCTTCATGGGTCCTCCTACCACACCCGCGAACGCTCGCGGGGGCGCGGCGACGTCCCTGTCGCCCCGCCCCCGGATCCGGTGCCCACCGCCGTCCCGGTCCGGCCGCTGCCGAACGGTCCTTCGGCGGCCTCGCGCAGGCGCCGGATCAATTCGAGGAAGGCCAGCCGGCCGCGTTCGGTCAGCTCGAACCGGGTCACCGAGCGGCCGCCCACGCGGACGCGCTCACCCAGCAGGTACCCGGCCCCGAGCAGGCGCCGGGTCTGGACGTGCAGGTTCCCGTCCGCCAGGCCCGTCTGCTCGCGCAGACCCGTGAACGTCAGGCGCTGCCCCAGGGCCAGCGAGGCCACAATGGCCAGGCGGGCCGGGATCGCCAGGTGGTCGTCCACGTCGCTTGTCTTCATGGTGTGAAGTATTCGCCAGAACGGTGTGCTGTTCAAGCGAAATTTCGCGCGTTCTACGATTAAACTTCATGACATGAAGCGAAACAAACTATCTCGTCGAAAATAAATCAGTTACGGTGCAATCAGCGCCCGCCCGGCCATCGCGCCCATCCGCGCGGCGGTCAGCACCTGGTGCGCCCCCACGCGCGTGCGGACCCAGAGCCCAGGCAGGGCACTGGCCTGGTGCCCCATGTCCAGCAGGCGCTCCTCGCCCACCCACAGCAGGCGGCCCAGCTCGCGCCACCGTTGCGCGCCGCGCGGGGTGGACAGCAGGTGCAACAGGGCCGTGTAGCCTTCGACGGACCGACCGCGGCGGTCCAGGCAACCGCCGACGACGTCCAGCCCCCGCGCCATCCGCCACGCGGCCGGCCCCAGGGCGCGCTCCAGGCTTCCGGCGGCCTCGTCCCCGACACCGGCCACACACTTCACCACATGAAGTGACAACGCCAGCGCCCGCTCCAGGCCGCTGTGGCGGGCCAGTTCCGCCAGCATCTTCTGCTCGCCGGGGCTCAGCGCTGGCACCAGCAGGGCCAGATCCAGCACACGTCGCAGGTCCAGCCAGCCGTCGGCAATGTTCTGGTAGGTCGCGTGCAGCACCTGGTCCACCGCGCAGGGGCGCCAGACGTGCTGCCGACCCAGCTGGTCGGCGCGGGCCCGGGCGGTCACCCCGCTGGCGGACAGGTGGTAGACCGAGCCGGGCAGGGTCAGGTCCCAGTGCACCTCCACGCAGGCCCCGGCCGGGCCCAGCAGGATGCGGTGCAGGTGGTACTTCTCGTAGAAGCGCGGGTCGCGGCCGCCCGGCAGGGGCCGGTAGCCGGCGTGCTCCAGCTCGCGGCAGATGGGCCCCACGGCCGGGCGCGGCACCAGCAGGTCCAGGTCCAGGAACCAGCGCTGGGCCGGTTCGGGGTACGTGCGCAGCGCCAGGGCGGCCCCCTTGAGCAGGACCGGGCGCTCGGCGTGGCGGCCCACCAGGGGCAGGATGCGCTCGGCCTCGAGCAGCAGCGCGGTAGTGCGCGCGCGCGACGTGGCGACCTGGGCCTCGAACCCGGCCTCGCGCAACGGCGGCGGCAGTAGGGCGCCCAGCGGCACCTCGACGTTATGCGCCAGCAAGGCCGCGCGCAGCGCGGGGGCGTGCTGCTCCGGCTCGAAACCGGGCGGCGGCGCCACCGGCCCCTCGGCACGATTTGCCCACGCCGTGGCGAGTTCGACCAGGTACCGACGCACCGGCTCGTGTGGCATCGCGTTCACCCTCGGCTTCCCCGCGTCCCCCGGCATCCGCAAAGTGGATGCCTTCCCCGGTTGATATGGTAGCATCAGGCGGCCCGAAGGGGGACGATCGCGTGCAGCCGCCGGCGTCCCGGCGGCCGGGACGCTCCACGAGCTTGCAAGCGCAGGGCCATGGCAACCGAAGGCACATCCGGGCATCTCGAGGAACAGTTCGACGCCTGGCTGGCGCTGGCGGCCGGTGGCGCTGCCCCGGCTGCGGTCGGAAGCCCCAGGCTCCTGCGCCTGCCCATGCTCACCGGCAGCATGCACCCGGCCCTACCGCGCGGCTGCACGCTGCTCATCGCGCCGCTGGCGCGCGGGCCGGCGGCCGGCGGCCGGGGGGCGCCGTCGACAGGCGACGTGGTCGTGTTCGCGCGCGACGGCCGCCTGGTGGCCCACCGCGTGCTGCGCCGCGCGCAGCGCGGCGGCCGCACCTGGCTGCTGGAGATGGGCGATGCCAACCGCCGCGGCGCCTGGCGCCCCGTGGATGAGGCGGTGGGCCTGGTGGTGGGGGCCGAGGCCGCCGACGGCGCGCCACTGCGGCCGCCGGTCTCGCGCGCGCGGGCACGGCGCCTGCTGGTGCGCCACTGGGTCGCCGTCCTGCGCGGCCTGGCCGCGCCGAACGTGAACGACGAACCGACCCCGACGGGAGCGCCATGAACGACGCCTCGACCGATCCCGCCGCTGCGCCCGAGTTCCGCCTCGACGTCGGCGGCGCCGTCATCGCCCTGCGCTGCCCGCAAGTGGGCCTGGCCGAGGGGCTGGCCGCCTGGTTCGGCCTCGCCTCGTCGCCGCTGCCGGCCGCCGTGTCGCTCGAGGTCGAGGTGGTCGCGCACGACGACGCCCCCGGCTACCCGCGCTCGCTGCTGACGAGCAAGCGCCTGCTCGCGCCCGGCACGGGCGAGGCGGCCGCGCCCGGCGCCCCGCCCTCGGCGCAGCCGTTCGACATCGCGGACGGGCTCCTGCGCGGCTGGTACGATGCGGCGACCGGCACCGGCGCCGTGCGCGTGAAGGCCGCGTTGCTGGCAGGCCACCACACGCGCATTTTCGAGCAGCTGCTCTACCAGGCGCACCGGTCAGCCGTGCAGAAGCTGGAACGGACGGCCTGGCTCGTGCATTCATCGGCGGTGATCGCCGGGGGCCAGGGGTTCCTGTTCGTGGGCCCCTCGGGCGCCGGCAAGTCGACCGTGGCCAGGCTCAGCGCGGCGCACCACGTCCTGGGCGACGAGATGAACCTGCTGCTGCCGCGGCCGGGTGGCGGCTGGGACGTGGCGGGCACGCCGTTCAACGGGCTGTTCCGCGCCAAGCGGCCCGGCCGCGCGCCGCTGCGGGCAGTGCTCCTGCTCGAGCACGGGCCGCAGCCGTCGCTGCGCGAAGCCCCGCTCGCCGAGTCGGTGGCCGCCCTGGCCGGCGAGATCGTGCCGCCGGTCGGGCTGGACCAGGCGCCCGGACCGGACACGCTGCCGGCGATGGTCGGGGCCGCGCACGAGGTGGCCGCGCACACGGCGCTCAAGGTGCTCGCCTTTGCGCCCGATGCCGGGTTCTGGATTACGCTGGACCAGGCGTTCGGGACCGGCGGGACGATCACGGACTCCAACCCCGGGGAACGGCGATGACCATCGATTTCGACACCATCGTGGCGGCGAACCCCGACTGCCCCGTGCGCCAGGTGGGCCCGGGCCTGGTCATCATGGATCCGGCCGGCACGGCCACCCACTCGCTGGACGAGGTCGGCGCCTTCCTCTGGAACCTCCTGGACGGCCGGCACAGCTTGGGCCAGTTGGTCGACGCGCTGGTGGCGACCTACGAAGTGGAGCCGGCCCAGGCAACCACCGACGTGCAGGACTTCCTGGCCCAGCTGGTGGCGGCCGACCTGGTGCGGCCGGCCTGAGCGGCGTCCGCCGCAGCACCTTCACGGGCCCCCGCGCCCAGTTGATATGCATTTTCAGCGCTGATTTTGCCACCTGATCGGCTATACTCGAAGGCCGAGGATTCCCCTGTGCCTTGCCACGGAACATCGTCAGGAGAAGCGTACCATGAAGGATCACGCCGCTGATCGCACGAGGATCGCCGGACTGCTCGCCACACTGGCCGTGCTGCTGGCCCTGGGCAGCGCCGGCTACGCCCACGCCGCGCAACGCAACGTCATCGGGGAGATGTGGTCGGCCGATGGCTGACCCTACTGCCCTTCCGCGGTCGCGGGATTCGAGGATCTGCATGACCAGTACGGTGACCGGTTCCTGGGCGTCACCTACTACCTGACCAGCCCCTGGCGCACGGCGTTCGGCGACGCGCGCTTCAGCACCTACGGCTTCAGCGGCACCCCGTCCGTCATGTTCGACGGCACTTCGCAGTACGTGGGCGGCGCGGCCTCCGGGTCCATGTACGCAACGTACCAGCCGACCGTGGCCTCCAAGCTGGCCAACAGCAGCCCGGTCGCGGTGACGGCCACCTACAAGATCCGCGGCGACGACGTCACGCTGGTCGTCGACGCCGTGGCCGACGCCTCGATCACGGGCAGCAACTCGGTGCACTTCCTGGTCTGCCTGGATGACTACCACGCGCACACGAACTTCGTGATGATGACGCTGGCCTCCGAGACATTCACGCCCACGGCGGCGGGCCACACGCAGCACATCGAGCGCGCGTTCACGCTCAACCCGGCCTGGGACCGGAGCCTCTTGAACGTCATCGTGCTCGTGCAGAACAACACGACGCGCGCGATGGTGCAGGGCGGCGTGGCTGCGCCCGACTACGAGGCTGACGTGGCGATCGATTGCGAGCCCGACGGGCTGGACGCCGGCTGGACGCTCAGCGGTCCCTACGGCACGATCACCGGCAACGGCGATGCCACGTTCGACCTCTTCGACGCCGGCTCGTACACCGTGACCTGGAACCCCTCCCCCTATTGGACATCGCCTGCCGGGCCGCAGCAGCAGGTCATCGCCGTGGGCGGCAGCGCGACCTTCCAGGGCGTGTACACCGACGGCCCGTTCGCTGCCGTGACGGCCGGCGCGCTGGCGACCCCCGGACAGCACCGCGCCGCCACGCTGGTGGACGTTGATGGTGACGGCGACCTGGACGTGCACGTCGTGCACTACAACGAGGCTGACCGCCTGCTGCGCAACGACGGCGCCATGGGCTTCGTCGACATCGCCGCCGGCGCCATCGCCGATGCCGGCCCCGGCACGGGTTCCGCCTGGGCGGACCTGACGGGCGACGGCCACCTGGACGTGTTCCTGGCGCGCTCGGGCCAGCCGACGGTGCTGCTGCGCGGCGACGGCACCGGCACCTTCACGCCGATGACCGCCTACGGCCCCATCGTGACCGGCCCGGCCGAGGGCGCCAACTGGGTGGACTTCAACCTGGACGGCAAGCTGGACCTGTACCTGTACCAGAACAACGTCACGACCACCAACCAGCTGTACGCCGGCTTCGGCGACATCGGCGGCGGCGCCTGGCTGTTCATGGGCCAGAGCGGCAACCTGACCATGGGCGGCAACACGGCGGCGGTGGCCTGGACCGACCTGGACCTGGACGGCCGGCTTGACCCGTACGTGGTCAAGCGCTACGGCGCGAACCAGATGTTCCAGAACCTGGCGATCGGCTTCAACGACGCCACGCCGGGCAGCGGCCTGACCGACTCGGGCAACGAATCGGCCGCGGCCTGGGGCGACTTCGACAACGACGGCGACTTCGACCTCTACCTGGCCAGTGACGGCGGCGCGGACAAGCTGTTCCGCACCTCGACGCCGTTCCACTTCGAGTACGTGACCGGACCCGGCCTGGGCGACACGGGCAACGCGCGCGGCTCCGTCTGGGCCGACCTGGACAACGACACGCACCTGGACCTCTACGTGGCGCGCAACGGCCAGTCCGACCTGATCCTGCTGGGCGACGGCACCGGCGCGTTCACGCTGGTCAAGCCGGGCGTGGTCGAGGCCGAGGCCGGCGGCGTCGGCGTGGCGGCCGGCGACCTGGACGGCGACGGTCGGGTGGACATCTTCGTGCCGCGCACGGGCCTGCCCAACGTGGTGATGAAGAACGGCCTGGGCGCGGGCAATCACTGGTTCAAGGTGCGGCTGGAAGGCAGCGGCCAGAACCGGTCAGCGATCGGCGCCCGCCTGGTGCTCACCAGCGGCGGCGTCACGCAGTCGCGGTTGCTGAGCAGCGGCAGCGGCTCGCCGGTGACGCTGGAGCAGCACTTCGGCCTGGGCACGGCGACCGCGGTCGACCAGCTGGACATCTACTGGCCCAGCGGCCTGCACCAGGTGATCACGCCCAAGCCGGCGGACATCGTGCTGAGCGTGCTCGAGGGCCAGGACCCGGTGGTCAGCGGTGTCGAGGACCGCGTGCCGCAGCCGGCAACGGTGCTGGACGCCGCGCGTCCGAACCCGTTCAACCCGTCGACGACCATCTCGTTCGCGCTGGCCGGTGCGCAGCGCGCGACGCTGGCCGTCTACACGGTGGACGGGCGCCTGGTGCGCACGCTGCTGGAAGGCGACCTGGCGGCCGGGCCGCACGCCGTGACCTGGGATGGCCGCGGCAGCGACGGCCGCAGCGTGGCCTCGGGCACGTACCTGTACCGGCTGCGCACCGCCGACGGTTTCGACCGTTCCGGCCGCATGACGCTGGTGAAGTGATATGGAGCGGCTAGTCAACTAGAGACATGTGTCTCCGAAGGCCCCGGCCGGCAACGGCCGGGGCCGCTTCTTATGATCGGAGGGAAGAGGCTTCGTCGACGGTCGATCAGACTGATATCCGCGGGTTGGGTACCGCACAAGATTCTGCCCGTCCGGGGCGGCCTCACTCTAACAACGCGAGTCGAGCGCAAGCACTCGTCGCATATTTCAGACGAGGATTCCCCTGGCCGACCTCTTCCCTCACGCCCTGTCGGTCGCAGTTACCTGCGGCCTTCGACCTCCCACAGCATGGCCCACAGGAACCCGCAGAGCTCCCGCGCCACCGCCGTGGTTGCCTTGTTCGTGTGTTTGGTCCGCGACAGATGCTGGTACCGGCGTTCGAGTCGGTGCTGGGCCTTGAGCGCGATCCCGATGACGGCAGGATCCTGCCCGGCGCGCCGTCGCTGCAGCTTCAGCGTTGAGCAGGCCCGTTTGCTGTAGTGCCACGAGCTCTCGATCAGGACCCTCCGCAGATAGCGGTTCCCGGCCTTGGTGATCGGACCGCGATGGCTCCGCTCGCCGCTGCTGCGTTCGCTCGGCACCAGGCCGACGTACCCCATCAACTGCCGTGGCGAACCGAAGCGCTTGATATCACCGATCTCGCTGATGATGGTCATCGCCGTCAGCGTCTTGATCCCGCGGAAGCAGCACAGCGCTTCGACGGGCGCCCGCCACGGCGGTTGGACCGAGATCTCGGAGATCGCGGCCTCCAACGAACTGAGACTCGCTTCGAGGTACTCGAGGTGATGCAACTCGCTGGTCACCACCGTCTGCATCGGACCGGTCAGCTCGTGCCGCAGCTTGGCCAGCCACGCCCGATGCTGCTTGGTCCATCCCGACTTGGTCTCGGTGAAGTGATAGCCGCCGGTGCGCAGGATGCCCGCGATCCGATGCTTGGCGCGGGTGATCTGCCGGCGGTTGAACAGATGCGCTCGCACGAGGTGGCGAACTGCTTCCTGGTCCACGTCGGGTACGGCCACTGCGGTCAGGTGCCCGCTGCGGAACTGCCGGGCCAGGTGGACCGCGTCCAGGCGGTCGGTCTTGCGGTGATCGCCGGGCCGGCTCGGGATCAGGCTGGGAGCAATGACCTCGCAGTGGAAACCGTCGTCGCTGAGCGCGCGCTGCAGGACATACCCGGCGCCAGAGGCCTCATAACAGGCACGCGGGACGCCCTTCTCCGCCAGACGACGGAACAGGCGACGGGCGGCGTTCAGGTCCCCGGGCAGGCGAACCACTTGGGGCTCAACGTCATCGCCGTGCAGGATGGCGGCGGTGATCGAGGCCTGGTGGACGTCCATGCCCACCCAGATCGTGTCTGTGGTATGCTGGCTCATGGCTGGGTCCCTTCGGTGGTGCAGGGCCTCAAACCCTGCTGTGTCCCTGGTTCACGCGGACCAACACACGTTACACCAGGGGCCCAGCCGCTCCATGATCTCTAAGGCCTCGATCGGGCGATAGATACGAAGGGCGGACTTGCGCCGGCGCAAGTCCGCCCCTCTTCGGTCCGGGCGCGGCGTCCTAGTGCTTGTGCCCCGCGTGCGGGTCGACGCCCCCCATGAGGATCGCCATCTCGTCCTTGTTGCGCTTGGCGATCGCGTGCATCTTCTCGACCAGCTTGGGATCGCTCGAGCGCGCGAACGAGACCTCGGTCACGTCGCCGCGCACGGTCTCGAACTGCACGCCGCCCATCATCAGCTCGCCGTAGGCCGTGCAGAAGCCGCACATCTTCACGTCGGTCATCTTCATCTCGCCGCTGTGGAGCTTGGCGCCGGCAGCCTCCATGGCGGCATTGGCCTTCTTCAGCGAGGCGGCGTACTCCGGCTGGACGGCCATCACGAAGGCCAGCCCGTCGGCGGTCGGCAGCGTCTCCCACTGGCAGTGGGGCAGCAGCTGCGGGTCGCTCACCAGGTTGCGGCAGAACACGCAGTTCTCCATGTCGAACCAGCCCGAGGGCGTCTTCAGGGGATGGTCGCCGGCCAGCGCGGGCAGCGCCGACAGCACGAGGGCGGCAAGCAACAAGGACTTCTTCATGGCGGGGACTCCTGTTCCGCAAAGGTGACGGTGGGCCGGCGCCGGCTGGTGCCATGCGCGGATGAGAGGCGCCGGAGAATTCCCTCCAGATTACTGTGATCTTACGGGACGCGCCAACGCCGCCCTGCAGGCGGCCGCGCCGGTACGGACACGCATCCTGCCGGACAGCGACGGGGCCCCGACCAGCGGTGGTCGGGGCCCCGGTTCGCGCGCGCGGAGGGCCCGGCGCCTAGATCATCGTCACTTGATCATCGTCATCTTGCGGCTGCTGGTCTCCCCGCCGCTGCTCATGCGGCAGAAGTAGGTGCCCGACGGCGCGCGGTTGCCCGCGTCGTCCAGGCCGTCCCACATGGCCGTGTGCGAACCGGCCGAACGCGCCTCGTCCACCAGCGTGCGCACGCGGCGGCCCGCCATGTCGAACACGTCGAGGCGCACGTGGCCCTCGCCGGCGATCACGTACTCGATCTGCGTGGCCGGGTTGAACGGGTTGGGGTGGTTCTGCGCCAGGTGCAGCACCTTGACCGGCACGTCCCCGGTGACCGGCGCCACCGGCGAGTAGAGGGCGTTGGCCGCGTCGGCCGCCTCCTCCAGCTCGGTCAACGTGGCGCCGTAGACCAGCGCGTAGGCCACGATGGCCTGGCCGCCGTTCGCCGGCAGGTTGGCTACACTGGCGGTGATCGCCGACCAGTCGCCGGCTGTCGGCGCCGTGGTCACGCCGAGGGTCCCGCGCATCAGTCGGTTCCGGTTGCCGTTGTCGATGGTCGACAGCGGGTACACGTACGTGGTGTTGCTGATCAGCCGCAGGCTGGTGGCCGACGTGCTGCCCAGCAGCACGATGCCGAAGTACGGCCCGCCTGTGCTGTACATGTAGGTCAGCTTCCGCACCGCGTCGGTGTGGCCGAAGTTGGCCGCGGAATCGTTGATGTCGAAATCGCAGAAGACGCCGTTGTAGAGCGCCGGCAGCGCCGTCGCACCGTTGTTCGTCAGACGGTACTCCAGGATGACGAAGCGGTCGTTGTCCGGCATGGCGAAGGTCATGCTGGTCTGCTCGACCTTGAGCGGCTTCGGCAGGGCATGGCCCGCGTCGGTGAAGATGGACTGGAACGTCTGGTCCGAACCGGTCGTGCCCAGGTCCCGCACGCGGCCGTTCGGCGACGAGGAGACCACCCACTCGAAAGTCTCGGGCGTCGTGCCGCTGAAGTCGCGCGCGCAGACGTAGTTGGCGTCGACGCCGGCCCAGAACGAACCCAGGAACATCCCGCTGCTGCCGCCCTGGTAGCTCATGCCCTGGCCCTCGACGCCGGCGTCGGACATGTAGCCGATGATGCCCTGGTCGGTGACCGTCAGCGCGATGCCGCCCAGGTCATGCGTACGGAACGCCGGCAGGCCCACGTACCAGTCGATGTCGAACGTGCGCGCGAAGCCGCCGTCGGCCTGCACCGTCAGCAGCATCGTGAAACCGTAGCCCTGCGGCGCGCCGCCGGCCACGCTCAGGCTGAACGTGTCGACCGTGTTGTCGCCGGCGCCGCCACCGGTGGCCAGGTCGGGGAACGCGGCCGTCCCGTCCGCCACGGTCACCCACGGGTTGGCGACAACCGCCAACGTGGCGCTCACGTTCGTGCCGATGACCACCTGGCTGCCATTGCTCAGGGCAAACGCGATCGGGCTCACCTGGCCCGGATCCAGGATGTGGTCGCCGGCCGGATCCGGCATCACGGCGGTCCAGCTGATGTCCGGGCGCTGGTCCAGCGGCACGGCCTGCACGGCCAGCAGCGCGTTGACCAGACCCGAACCGAAGATGTTGTCCTTGCCCACGGCGCCCAGGTCCAGCGCCGTCTGCTCCATCAGCGAGTCCAGACCCGCCGGCGAGAGCGACGCGTTCTTCTGCAGCATCAGGGCCGCCACGCCGGCCACGTGCGGGCAGGACATCGAGGTGCCGCTCCACGTGTTGCCGCTGTAGCCGCCACCGATCACCGTGGAGTTGACGTTCACGCCGGGTGCCGCGACATCGGGCTTGGTCAACCCCGCGCCGGGCGCGTATGGCCAGTCGTTGTAAGGATCGACGTCGTTCCACTTCGCCGGGCCCCACGACGAACTCGAGTAGGCCGAGTTGTTCTGGTAACCCGTGCCACCCACGGACAGGACGCCGCCGGTGCTCGAATACGGCACCGCCAGCGGGTTCCAGGGCGCGGGCACGCGGGCGGTCAGGCCCAGTTCGATGGGCGGGTCGTAGTTGTTGTGGTCGTTGCCGGCCGAGTTGCACAGCAGGACGCCCGCGTCACGGATGTTCGCGCAGTTGTCGCGCTCGGAGCGCATGAAGGTCGCCGGGATCGAACCCGAGAAGCCCAGCGACATCGTGATGACGCGCGCGCCGTTCTCCACGCAGTACTGCTCGGCGGCCCAGACGGTGCCCAGCGAGCCGCCGGTGCCGGCGCTGTTCCACACCTTGATCGGGATGATCTTCGCGCCCGGCGCCACGCCCGTCAGCACCGTGCCGGTGCCGTTGCCAACCACCGTGCCGGCGGTGTGCGTGCCGTGCCCGGCCGAGGCGGAGTCGTCGTTCGGGTTGTTGTCGCCATCGCCGAAGTCCCAGCCGCGCCAGTCGTCGATGAAGCCGTTGCCGTCGTCGTCGATGCCGTTGCCGACAACCTCGCCGGGATTGTTCCAGATGCGCGTGGCCAGGTCGGGATGCGCCAGCCAGACGCCGGTGTCGATGTGGCCAACGACCACGCCGGTGCCGTTGAAGCCCAGCTCGCTCCACACGCGGTGGGCCTTGATGTACTTCACGCCCCAGGCGGTGTCGATGGCGGCGGGCATGAACTTGGCGTCGGTGCCGTCGGGGGCCCGGTCGGCGCGGATCGCGTCGTACGAGGCCTCGAGGTTGTCGTGGAACATCGCGCCGTCGCCGGGCAGCCGGCCGAGCCGGGCCACCATCGCCGCGTTGGCTTCGAACGACAGCGCACCAGCGATGTACAGCTCGCGCAGGTTCGCCACGTCGTCGCCGGATCCCGGGTTCGACAGCACGTCCAGTGCGCCGGTGGCGGAGTCCTTCAGGCGCCGCTTGAGAGCGGTCAGAACCTGCTCGCGTCGCTTGTCAGGGCGACCGCGGTCGATCTCGTCCAGCACGCTGGGCTCGACGCGATAGTCGCCACCGAAGATCAAGATGACCGGGACGCGCCCGTGGCCATCCTTGGCCGCGAGGGCGGCCTCCAGACCGGGATCGATCGTGATCGCGGCCGCGGGTCCGGTCGCGGCAAGAGCGACCGTGAAAACGGCCAACAGGAACAAAGGCAAGAACTTGCGTGGCATAGTGGTATCCCCTCGCTCGGCTGTGCGGGGCGCGCCCTGGCGAGGGACGCGCGGCACCGGCTTCGATTACGGGCCCACGCGGCCGGGGCCCTTGAGCGCCGATTCGGGGAATCAGACTCAAGACCTGGCGATGCGGGCAAACTCGGCATCCGGGTGAGTCTATCAAAAACCTGTCGAAATTGCAATTGCATGCCTGCGCCGCGTACCGCGGCTGGAACCACGGAGTTCAGGGGCGGTTCAGGGCAGGATTTCGACGGTGTGCGCCAGCGCCACCCCTCCGGCCGCCAGCATCGCCGATACCGAACAATACTTGTCCTGTGAGAGGGCCACGGCGCGCTCCACGCGCGCGGGATCCAGGTCGCCCTCCAGGCGGTAGTGCAGGTCGATGCGCGTGAAGACCCGCGGATGGTCGGCCGCGCGCTCGAAGCGCGCCGTGACCGTCAATCCGCGCAGCGGCTGGCGCATACCCTCCAGGATGCTGGCCACATCGACGCCGGTGCAGCCGGCCAGCCCCATCACGACCAGCTCCATCGGCGAGGGCGCCGTGCCGCCGCCGCCGTGCTCGGCCGGCGTGTCGGTCACCAGGGCATGACCCGTCGCCGAGCGGTGGACGAACTGGCGGCCGCCGGTCCAGGTGCAGGAGATGGTCGGGATGCCGTCGCTCATCGGATGTCTCCTTCGGGCCCGGCGGTCGCGCTCAGCGCCGCGGGCGCAGCGGCTGGTGGAATTCCTCATCGATGCGCTTCATCAGCGAATTGACCTCGGCCCCGAGCAGGAAGACCAGGCCCGACAGCCAGAACCAGACCATGAGGATGACCAGGCCCGCGATCGAGCCGTAGGTCATGTCGTAGCTGCTGAAGTTGCGCAGGAAGTAGCGGAAGCCCGACGAGGCGCCCATCCACAGCAGCGTTCCGGTGACCGCGCCCGGCAGGATCCAGCGGAAGCGCTGCTTCGCTTCCGGCGCGATGTAATAGAGGATCGACAGCGACACCAGCGTCAGCCCGAACGCCATCGGCAGGCGCACGCTGGTCCAGAACGTGTTGGTCTCGCTGGCGATGTTCAGCATCTCGAAGACGCCCTGCGTCACGCGCGGCCCCACCAGCACGATCACGAACGCCAGCATCCACAGCACGGCCAGCACCAGTGTCAGCCAGATCGAGAGGATCTTCTGCTTGAAGAGGTTGCGGCGCGGCCGGATGTTGTACGCGCGGTTGATGGTCGTGATCAGCGCGCCGGTGGCCATCGAGGCGCCCCACAGCGACGCGACCAGGCCCAGTCCGAACAGCCCCTGGTTGCCGGCCGGCAGCAGGCCCAGAACGGTCTCCGCCACGTAGTTCGCGGCCTCGGGCGGCATCTGCGTGCCCAGCTCCCGCAGCAGCTCGGTCTGCAGCGCCCGCCCCACCGGGAACAGCCCGACGATGTTCAGCAGGAAGATCATCAGCGGGAACAGGCCGAGCACGTTGTAGAACGCGATCTGCGCCGCCATGCCCATGCAGTCGTCATGGGCGATCTCGCGCTGTAGGCGCACGAGAAACAGCCAGGCCCGCTTGAGGCGTCGGATGAGGATGCGCATAGGGCGGTTACGATGCGGCAGGAATCCGGACCGCGCAACCAAAAGGTCGGCCGCTGCGGCGGCCCCGGGTCAGTCGCCTGCCTCCGGCTCCCAGGCCGGGCCACCGGTCTCGAACCCCTCGCGCACCAGTACCAGCACCGCGCCGTTCGGCACGATCAGGTAGGCGCGCTTCTCGAACGTGATCTCGACCGCTGCCTTGCGCATGAACAGCACGTAGTCGCCCTCCTGCGCCTGCATGGGCAGGTAGTGGGCGCGCGCGGCGTGGTCGCCCTCGCTCCAGGAGTCGTCGGTCATGTCCAGCGGGTTGACGATGGGCACGCCCGGGCCCACCGAGACGACCCAGCCGCCGGCGGCCTGGCGCGAGGCGATCGCCGTCTGCGGCAGGTACAGGCCGGCGTTCGTGCGCTCGTCGCCCTCCTCCGGGCGGACCAGCAGGCGGTCGCCGACCACGATCAGCTTCTTCTTCAGGCGCGCCATGACGTGTTCAACTCCACGGTTGCAGGTGTTGGCCGCCGTCGACGTGCACCGTCTGCCCGGTCAGGGCCGGGGCCGCCAGCACGAACAGCAGGGCGTCGGCGACATCGTCGCAGGTCGGGTAGCGGCGCAGCGGCAGCGCCTCGCGCGGGGTGCGCTGGTAGCCGCCGGCTGGGACCTCGGGCGGCAGCACGGCGCCCAGCGCCAGTTCGTTGACGCGCACGCGCGGGGCCAGCGCCAGCGCCAGGCTGCGCGTCAGCCCGTGAAGGCCCACCTTGCTGACAGTGTAGGCGAAGTGGTCGCAGCCCGGGCGCAGCGCGCGGCCGTCGTTCAGGTTGACGATGTCGGCGGGCCCGTCGCCGGCCAGCTGCGCCGCGAACGCCTGCGCCAGCAGGAACGGCGCGCGCAGGTTCACCGCCTGCGCGTGATCCCATTCGGCGGCGGTCGTGCTCGCGGCCGCGCCGGGGGCAAATATCGAGGCGTTGTTCACCAGGATGTCCAGCGGCGCCGCGCAGACATCCGCGGCGCGTCGGCACAGCGCCGAGGTGGCGCGCGGGTCGGCCAGGTCGCCGTCCACCAGGAAGGCGCGGCCGCCCAGCACCTCGATGCCCGCGGCGGTCGCCCGCGCATCGTCACGCGAGGTATGGTGGTGGACCACCACCGTGGCACCGGCGCGCGCCAGGGCCGAGGCCATCACGCGGCCCAGCCGCCGCGCCCCGCCGGTGACCAGCGCCGTGCGCCCATCCAGGAACTTACGCGAGTCGCGGGCCATGCCCTTCCCTTCCCTTTCGCAGTGCGGCCTACTGCGCCCGCAGGCGCACGACGATGGCACCGCTGCCGCCCCAGCGCAGCGGCGCCTCGCTCCACGAGTCCACCAGCGACGGATGCGCGTCGCACCAGCGCCGAACCTCGGGGCCCAGCACGGGCACCCCGCCCGGCGAATGCTGCCCCTTGCCGTGGACCACCAGGACCTCACCCGGGCCGCGCGCGGCGTGGGCGCGCAACTGGAACTCCAGCCGCTCCAGCGCTTCGGCCAGCTTCAGCTTGCGCAGCAGGATCTCGGGCGGGCGGCCCGGCTCGCGCCGCGCGTCGGCCGCATCGCGCTCGTCATCATCCGTCGTGTCCACGGCCTGATGGCGGATCGAGCGCCGCAGCCCGCGCTGCAGCGCCGGCCGGTCGTCCTCACGTCGCTTGCGGCGCGGCGCCATGTCAGGGCTTCATCCGCACGGCGGTGGCCCCCCAGGAGGAGGCGTCCGGCGCCAGCCCGTACGATTCCACGTCGGCGCGCGAGGCCAGCGCCGCGTGCACCAGCTCGCGCATGGCGCCGATCCCCTTGCCGTGGATGATGCGCAGGTCGCGCAGGCCGGCCTGGCGGCTGGCATCCAGCCAGTCGTCGACCAGCGCCCGTGCCTGTGCGGGCGGGAACATGTGCAGGTCCAGCACGCCGTCCAGTGCCAGCGGCTGCGGCGCCCCGTCGGGCCCGGCGTCGTCCGGTGCTGCCTCGTCGTCCTGTCCGCGCGCGGCCATGCCCTGCCCTTCCGGTGATGGGACCGGAGGGCATGATAGCGCACCGCGCGGCGGCGGCCCAGCCGGGATGCGCGGTTCGCGATGGCCAAGCCGCGATGGCTCAGCCGCGCCCGTTCCGCAGCGCCCGCCCCGCGCGATGCCGGTGCCACGCGCGCCCGGCCGCGCCCAGCAGGGCCGCCACCGCGATCGATTGCAGCCCGCCGGCCAGGATGACGCGGGCCGACGGCGGCAGCGGCAGTCCCGCGGCCGCCAACGCGACCGCCAGCAGCGCGGCCACGCGCGCCGGCAGCAGGACGCACGCCAGCGCCGACACCGTGAAGCGGGCCACATTTAGCCCCGACTCGAGGCGGCGGACTGCCGGCCGTGGCGGCGCCGCCGGGTCCGCCCCCATCTCCAGCTCCCCGAGCGCGTCGCGCAGCGCCCAGGTGCCGTCGCTGCGCGACAACGGCAGCAGCGACCAGCCGAGCGCCGCGAGGGTGGCGACGGCGGCCGCTCCCGCGTGCGCTGCCACACCGGGCCCGCCTGCCGCTGCGACCACCGCCAGCGCGCCGGCCGCACCGGCCTGGAACGCCGGACCAGCCAGGTCCACGCGCACGCGGGCCGCGCGTCGCAGCAACCGCACGGCGCTGACATCGGCGAACAGGACGGGCACGATCGCGAACACGCCCACACCGACCGACCCGGGGGCGTAGCCTTCACGTCGCAGCGCGGCCGCATGCCCCAGCTCGTGCAGCAGCGCGCCGGCGGCGAACAGCAGCAGCGCCGGACCGGAGAAGCCGCCGGCCACGGTCCACGGCCGCAGGCAGGCGACCGCCACCAGGCCCGACGCGGCAAGGAAGGCCAGCCCGGCGGTCGAGGCCAGCGGGACCAGCCTCGCGGCCAGCGCGCGCACCAGGCCCGCCGGCAGCAGCGTCGCCCGCAGGGGCAGCCCGCGCCCTCGGCGCGGCGGCGTCGGGCCCGCGGCCACCGGCGTTCCGTGCAGCGGGAGCAGGGCCCGCCCCGCGTCGGGGCTGACCACCAGCACACGGCGCCCGGCCAGCACCAGCCACGGTCCGCTCGGGTGCGGGTGCACCTCCAGGCGCGCGCCGGTCGGACCGCGGACGCGCCAGTGCCGGCTCACGCGCCCAGCCTGGCCAGGCCCAGCAGCACCAGACGCAGACCGTGGAAGCGCAACCACGCGTCGCCGTGGTACTCGCGCAGTTCCTGCAGCGTGGGCCGACCGCAGCGCAGGACGTCCAGGTCGGCGTCCGCCAGCCCGGCGGCCGGATAGAAGCGTTCGCCGGTCTGGTCCGCCAGAACGTCGCCCCAGACTTCGATGTCGCGCTCGAGCACCAGGCGCACGTGGATGTCGCGACGGGCGCAGCACTCAGCGAACTCGCGCTGGATCTCCTCGCGCGGGCCCGGCGGCCCCTCCGGGTCGTCCATGTGCGTGCCACAGAAGCAGGCGCTGCTGTCACGGAGCATGGTCCAGTACTGCCACTGCGCCGGCCGGTCGCGGACAACGTCGAAGGCCCAATCGAACAGGCGCCGCGTGACCTCCTCGTGGTCCTCGCCCGGTATCGGGCGCAGCGAAGGCGCGCCGTCCCAGACGACCGCGCCGGCATCCCAGCGCAGCGACACCCGGTGCAGCGGGCAGGCCAGGCGGCACGCCAGGCGTGCCAGCCCGGTGCGGACCAGGATCTCGCGCCCGGGCAGCCGGTAGCGCAGGCCGTGCTCGCGCGTGCCGAGGGCGCCGTCGCCGCCGCTATTGCCGTCGAGGTAGGCCAGGACGGGCCTCCCCGCCCGGATCGCCCCGACGACCTTGCGCATGAATCCGGGCTCGCCGACGGCGGCCCACTGCGCCGATTCTCGGTGCCCCAGTTGCCGCTGCAGGGTGAACGCCGCTTCGCGGAAGCGCGGGAGTGCGCTCGCGTTCAACATGACCAGCGGCGACAGGTCCGCGTGGAGCCAGGGCTCCGGCAGCATCTGGTATGGACCCGTGTGCAGCGACACCGTGATCCCGGCAGCCAGTTCGGGGTGCTGCGCCAGGTGGGCGCGGCCCGGGGACAGGAGGTCCTTGCCCCCGGACCACAACCTGGCGAGAGCCTCCCGTTCCCTCGCCAGGATCCGCACCTGCTCGGACCGGACCGCCTCGAGGTCCGCCTGCACCGCACCCGGGAACAGCGCCCGGAAGTTCCACAGTTCCCAGCCCGGGGAGCGGGCCGGCGGGCCGGGTGCGGCTTCCGGCCGCCGGCCGGGCCCGCCGCTCCCCGGAGCGGCAGGCCGCGGCGGGCGGCCGGTGTTCAGGTCACCCGGCTGCGGGTGACGGCTCAAAAGCCGCCGCCGCTGACCGGGCCCGAGCCCCAGAAGTCCCCGCCGGGCGTCGGATCACCGGTGACCGCGGGCGCCATGGCGCCGCCTCCGATGATGAGATCCGGCGGGATCTTGCAGCTGCAGCAGACGGACGCATCCGTGTCCAGCGGGCCGGTGTCGCCGGTGCCGGCCAGCAACGGGGCGAACTCCAGGCGCTGCTCCAACTCGCTGGCGCCGAGACGGGCCAGGCTGGCTTCGAGGTCGTCGGCGGTGAAGGCGGTGTTGTGGTTGTCGTTCACGGTATCCCTCCTTGGTTCGTGATTGGTTCCCGGTGGACGCGCCCCTGAGGCAAGGACGGATCCCGCAGGCGGCCGCAGAGGCAACATGTTCAAAGGCAGGAGGTTGTCGCGGGCGCGACGGCTATTGTCACGGACAACGTGACAAGCGGCGGCGACGTGGCGGGGGGCTTCTGTCGTCTTGCGGAGGCGGCTGCGGGCGGGGTCACCTCGACGCCGTCTAGTCGACGGCGTGCAGGATCACGAAGTCGGTCCCCGGTGGCAGGCTGCGGTACATCTCGGCGTAGTGCTCCGGCTCCAGGCGGATCCGCACACGCACCAGGTCGGGCGCACCTTCACGTAGCAGGCGCCACTTCTCGCGCAAACCGGAGGGCAGCTCGTTCGGGGGCAGTTCACCCTTCTGCTCGGCCTGACCGCCGGTCACTTCGAGCGCCAGACCTTCGGCGAAGCGCACGCGGTACAGCGACGGCACCGGGATCGCTTCCTCGGGCGTGGGCGGTATCAGCACTTCGCCCGAGGCGGTGCCGACCTCCGGCCCGACGATCTCCGTGCGCGCACCCGGGTGCGGCGGATCGATCCGCGCGCCGGTCCACACGCGCTCATGCCAGGCCTCCGGCAACGGCGTGGCGCCACCCCACCGCCGCGGCGTGGCGACCTTGAGGTCGGCGACAGGAAACGTGCGGATGATGACGCCGCCGAGCACCAGCTGGAGCTTGCCGCCGACGGGGTCTAGCACGAGGAAGAACGAATCGGTGCCGGCTTTGGCCAGCCAGTCCTTCAGCGCTGGGTTCGCCGGGAACGCGAACGGCCCGCGTGCCACCGCGGGGGCAGGCTGCTCGGCTTCCGCGGCCACACCTGGCGCGGCACCCAGCCCGAGCGCCAATCCCGTCATCAGCAACCGGAAGCGCAGCGACGTCATCCGAACCCGCCTCAGTAGATGTAGATGGGTGTGCCGATGGGGCATTCCCTGTAGACCGTGGCCAGGTCATCCTTGCCCAGGCGGATGCAGCCGTGCGTCACGCCGCGGCCGAGCAGGCGTTCGTAGAGCGTGCCGTGGATCATGTAGCCGTCGCCCAGGTCCAGCGCGTAGTCGCCGAGCATGCCGTACTCGATGCGTTCGCTGTCGCGGCGCGGGAACGCCTCGCCACGCTCGATGTAGTCCCAGTCGGGGCGCTTCCAGACCGGGTCGGTGCGCTTGTTCTTCACCTTGTGGATGCCGCGCGGCGTGTCGAACACCCACTGCCGGCCCTTGCGCTTGGCCGTGTCGCGTTCGACCAGCTTGTAGCCCGAGCCCGCCGAGCACACGGCCGTCAACGTCGTCGTCGAGCCCTTGCGCAGTTCCAGCCGGTTATGGGTGCGGTCGACGACGATGTACACCTTCGCCGGCGGCTTCGTGAAGTTCGCCTCGAGCTTGCGGCGCGCGCCCCTGTCCGCCCCCGAGAACGCGAAGTCGGCGTCCCGGTAGTGGTAGCCCGAGCGGTCGACCATGAGCAGCGCCACGCCCGTGAGCACGACTAGTGCCCCCAGGGCGATGCCCGCGCCGATCAGCAACCGCCGTTTCATCGTGCTCCCTGCTGGCTTGCCGCGTGTGCGCGCCAGAGAACCGAATAGTCCCCGGTGCCGTCGCCGCCGATGATCGTCACCGGCGTGCCCACCGACACGCGGTTGAACAGGTCGTCCATGTCCGGGTTGGCCAGGGCCACGCAGCCCTGCGTCCAGTTCTCGTCACGGCCGCCGTCGCCGTGGATCTCGATCAGGTGCCCGATGCGCGCGTTGCGCGCGATGCGGCCGGCCTTCTTGTCCTGCGCGAACTTGCGGCGGTCCTCGGCGTTCGGGTAGTCCAGCATCAGCGCCTTGTAGTAGGTCGTCTGCCCGCGTCCACGCTTGGAGGTGACGCGGTAGCGCCCCTCGGGCGTGGCGCCGTCTCCGGCCACGCGCTTGTCCACCAGGCTGTTCTTGCCGAAATCCGCCTGGTAGGTGCGGGCACGCACGCCGTTGCGGTAGAGCGCGACTTCCTTGCGCTCCTTGTTCACGATGACCGCTGAGCCGCCGCCCCGCGTCGCGGCGATGGTCTCGTCCTGCCAACGGCGCCAGATAGCCACCTGCTCGCGGTTGGCGAAGCGCTCCACGACGCGGACGCCGCCCAGACGCGCGGCCTGCGCCTCCTGGGTCGCGCGCGTGGCTGCCTTCACTGCGGATTCGAAGTCGCCCTCCTTGAGGGCGATACGCGCCTCTTCCGCCAAGGCAACGGCGCGCTTGAGACGCGCCCTCTCATGCTGCGGGAACTTGATCCCGGACGCCAGGCGGTCGGTGTCTCCCACCAGGGCGCTCGAACTGGCCACGGCCACCTCGGCCGCCTGCCGCGCCTCGGCGACCCGACGGCCCGCCGCGGCCAGCACCGAGGCCGCGTTCGCCGCCGTGAGCCGATAGCTGGACGCTGCCGCCCGGAAATCGCGCCGCCACGGGAACGCCGCGCCCTGGCGTCGATCCTCGGTGATCGAACGTTCCATCTGCAGCCGGACCAGGGCGATCTCGGCGGGCAGCACGCCGTCGCCGGTCACGGCCGTGTTCAAGGCCCTCTCGGCCTCGCTGCGCGCGGCCAGGGGAGGGTGATGCCGGCCCTGCAGCCAGGGCCACGTCCATGCGACCGCGGCGGTCGCGACCGTAATGGCCGCGACCGCCGCGATGACCAGACGCCGGGAAGGTCGACGAAGCTCCATCAGATCTCCAGATGTCCGTCCGGGCGACGTCCGTGTCGCACCAACAGTCCCGGTGTGTCGTCGTCCTTAGCGCTTGCCGGCGCGCAGGGCGATGGCGTTGTTGACGTCCGCAGCGATGGTGTTGGCGGCGTTCATCGCAGCCTGGGCCTTCGCGCGGGCCTCGTTGAAGCGACCGGCGGCCAGCGTGCCCTCGGCGTCGGCCAGGGACTGCTCGACACCCATCAGGTCGCTCTGCAGCATCTTGATGTCCAGCTCGGAGCCCTTGCCCACCGGAGCGGCCAGGACCAGAGCCTGGGCCTCGGTCAGCGCGGCGCGGGCGGCTGCCAGGGCGTTCTCGGCCTCGGCCTTCGCGGCGGCCTTGTTGGCCTCGGTCGTCTGCACGCCGGCCTCAGCCGTCTGCTTGGCCGTCAGGGCCATCGCCTCGGCGTTCTTGAACGAGCGGAACAGCACGAACTTGCCCTTCTGGGCCTCGACCTCGGCCTTCAGCTGGGCCATGGCGTTCTGGGCATCGCTCAGGGCCTGGGGCGCGTACTCGGCGGCGCCGGCGGCCTGCAGCTGGGACAGCGTCGCCTCGGCATCCTGGATCGCCAGGACGGGCTCCTTCGAGCAACCGGCCAGCAGCGCGATGGCGGCGATCAGGATCACCGGAATGGCAGCATTACGAACGAAGCGCATTGTCGTCTCCTTCTTTTCCACGCGACTTGCGGCGGGAGCTCATCCCCCCGTCGCCCACTCACGGTCGCGCCTCCGCAAGGACTCCCCGGGCGTGCCCGGGGTAACCTCGGCGCGGTGCGCCCGTTACACCTCAAGCCTTCCCGGCCTGTCTGCCGGGAGGCGCAGTGCACATGTCCGAACCGGTTCGCCCCTGGGGCGCCGGTCCGATTCCACGGGGTGCCTGCCGCACCCCCCATACTGCTGCTGGACGCCGACAACGTCAACGACGCGCCGACCGGGCCCCGGTGAACCAATTGAAAAATCTTGGCTTACGTCAGGAATTCAATTCCGGCCTGAACCACGTGGCCGGTAGGAGCGGGTCGCGGAGCCCCGGCGCCGCCGGCAGCTGGCGGACGCCCGTGCGACGGACCGAGGCCCTCGCACGTTTTTGCTGGCGCTCATAATATGAACCGCCCACGGGGATACAAGTTATTTTTTCGGGCAATCGAGGATCGATCGTCTCCGGATACTGGCCGCATAGCAGTGAATTCATATGTTCATTTTCATGCAGGAGCCCCATCACCCCGCCTTCACCTCCACCCGGTAGCCCGAAAACTTGCGCAGGTTGATGACCCCGGAGTCGAGCATCAGGTACTGGCCCTTGATCCCCTCGAGCACGCCGGCGACCAGCGGCGTCTTGTCCAGGTTGAGGCTGACGACCTTGCCCGGCCAGGTGCGCACCGGATAGCGGAAGCCCTGCGGCCCCCGCGCGCGCTCCGGCAGCAGGGGCACGCCCCAGTCCGTAAGGCGGGCGGCCACGCGCTCGGCGAACGGCAGCAATTCCTCGGCTGCCGGGTCGCCCTTGAGCATCCGCGTCCAATGCGTGCGGTCGGCGAAGCCCTCGTCGCTGAGCCTCTTCTCCACCAGCCCCACACTGCGCCGGTCCGGCAGCATGGCCAAAGGCATCGCCACCACCGCGCCCTGGTCGATCCAGCGAGCCGGCAGGTTCGCCTCCCGCGTGATGCCCACCTTCGGGCCGCTGGTCAGCGACACGTAAAGGACATGCGGACGGAAGCACTGCGCCTGCGCGAACGCTTCATCCCGGCAGGGGTGGTCGGGCTGTCCATGGTGGCACAGCTCCGGCTTGACGATGCAGATGTCCGCCTCGGGCCGCGACTGCGAGCAGGGGAAGCAGGCACCGTCGCTGAACGTCGACTTCGTCGCGCGCCCGCAGAGGGTGCAGCGGATCTCGCCGAGGAAGCGCAGCTCGACCTGGGCGCCGAGGTGGGGGGACAGCGCACCGTCGGCGGCAGGAATGCCGTCCACGGTGGCGTCCCGCAGGAAGTAGGCCACCGGGTCACCCGGTTCCACGCGCATCTTGCGCAGGATGCCGGTCCAGGCCAACGGTGGCGGGCTCGCAGCGGGCATGAGGCCTCCCCGGGGAAGGGGTTGCCGCGGGCCGGTTGCCCGCGGCAGGCCCAGACTAGCGGACGCGCGCACCGGCCGCCACGCCCGCCCCGATCAGTAGTAGGCCGCCGTCCGCAGCGACCGGACGCTGCCGTCGGCCATCGTGAAGTGCGCCGGCGCGCCGTCCGGCGCCCGCGACCACTCCGCCCAGCGGCGCCACCAGTCGGCCGACACCGGCGCGCCGTCCAGCGCGCTGATCCGCTCGCCCGCCTGCCAGCCCGCAGTGGCCGCCGGGCTGCCCGGCGCGACGAATTCCACGACCAGCGTGTCGCCGTCGCGCCAGACGTCCAGGCCCAGGCGGTCGCGCGCCATCGGCTCGGCGAAGTCGCGGCCGGGTTCGAGCCACAGGCAGTCGTGCGCATAGTCGAAGGTCACGCGGAATCGGTTCAGGATGCCGGCGCCCAGGTTCCCTGCCAGCTTTGCGGTGTCGAAGGCGCCGCCGACGTCGTCGCGATGGAACGCGGTCGGCACGTCGCGCAGTTCGAAGCCCGCCAGGGTCACGCTGCGCAGCGTGGCGGTCGACATCTCGATCATGCCGCCGACGCCACCGCCCTTCGTACGCGAGGTCGGGCGCCCCTCCAGCAGGCCGTGTTCGTCCGCATAGCGGCGGAACACGGTCAAGGCGCCGCCCTGCCCGGTGTCGAGCGCGAACACGGCCTCGGGCAGCCCCTCGATCGCCATCTTCACGTGGCGGTGGCCGTCACCGCCGGGAATCACCTCGAGGCGATGCCCCGTTCCGTCGCCGGCAAAGCGGTCGGGGTCCAGGAAGCGCAGCCGCGCGTTCGGATAGTCGACGTCGACGACCAGCGCCTGGAACACCTCCTTGCCCAGGATGACCGGCATGGGGCGTCCCAGCCGGCGACCGATGTCGGCAAGGTCCAGCGTCGCCGCGGTCACGGGACCCAGCCGAAGGCCGCCGATCTCCAGGGTGATCCCCTCCACGATGCCGGCGGTGGTCGTGCCGCCGACACCCTGGGCAGGCACCGCGCCGGTGGCCACCAGGCCCAGCCGATCGCTCGTGGCGCGGTCGAGCACCGTGATCCCGGCGCCCGAATCGAGCACGATGGAGGTCGGCGTGCCGTTGACCAGGCCCTCCACGAAGATCCAGCGGTCCATGTAGAGCTCGACGGGGATCCAGTCCGTGGCCGCCGCGTCGCCGGCCAGGCGGGCCAGGCTCGGCGCGGCCTGCGCGCCTGGCCGCCGGAACAGGTCGTCGGGCAGGCCGCGGTTGGCCGCCACCGTGGTCCAGGTCACGACCTGGTTCTGCAGCGGGTTCTCGTCCAGCGTCTCCTGCCGGTGCGCCAGCCGCAGCCCGCCTTCCTCGCGCACGTCCAGCGTACGGGTCCATTGCGTGCGGCCGTCGCGCACATCGCGCGACCACTCCGAGGCGCCGGTGCCCTCGTCCAGCAGCAGGTCGTAGAGGTCGCCGCCATCGTAGGCGAACCGCAGCACGGCCCACGCGCGGCCCTCCTTCTGCTCGTCCGCCAGGCGCGTCACCTCGACGTCCTGTCCGTCGAGGTGGCGGCTGAACGCCCTGTCCAGCCCGCGGCGCGCCGACGCCGCTTTCGCCGCGCCCATGGGCTCGACCTGGCCGCTGGCGTTCCGCTCCCAGGCGTCGTCGCCGTCCAGCGCCTCGGTGGTGCGGAACACCCTCAGGTCGACGCTCATGAGCTGCCGGCCGTCGCGCCGCATCCGTATCGACAGCGGGCCGCTGAGCCCCGCCACCTCGATCGTGCCTTCCAGGGTCAGGTCCTCCAGCGCGGCGAGCGCCGGGCGGCCCCCGAGCCACTCGAGATGGCGCTCGATGAGCGGCGCCGCTTCCGGCGCGATGGCCGCGCGCGCGGGGACCGCCATTGCCGCCGGCAGCACGAGCGAGGCAAGGAGGGCGAGGCGGCGCCACGCCCCCGGATTCCGTTGGCGAGCCATGGTCTAGCCTTTCGGGTTGTCGTCGGGGTCCTCGGCGGCGTCCACGCCGCCGGTCACCTGCGCGCGCAGGCGGCGCAGGCCCGGCGGGTCGGCCGCCAGCACGGTGATGCCGTCCAGTCGTCCTTCCGTGCCGCCGGCCCGGCGGGCGGCCACGAGCATCTCCATCGCCAGGTGGTTGTGGTGCAGGCAGGACAGGAACGCGCTGCCGCTCCACACGGCCTGGTGCACCTGCTGCAGGTCGGCCGACAGCAGGGCCAGCAGGTGCTCGCTGCCGTCGACCACCAGCGAGAGCTGCTGCCCCGGCCAGCGCCCCGGCGCGCCCCGGCCCTCGCCGCTGACCACGAGCGCCGCGCCGAGGTCGGCCGGCGCGTAGGCACGCACCGTCACGCTGACGCCGCGCGCTGCACAGCCGGCCAGGTCGTCGCGCAGCTCGACCAGCACCGCCGGGAACAGGTCCGCCAGCGCGATCTGCCGGGCGCGGCCGAGCATGGCCCGGGCGCGCTCGAGCACCTGGTCGCGATCCCTGAGCGCGTACACGCGGTCATCTCCACCTTCGGGTGCCAGGTCGGCCAGCGCGGCGGCGGCGGCCTCCCGCCGCTCGCGTGCGCGGCGCTCCAGCCCGGCCAGCAGCTCGGCCGGCGGCACGGCCCGCGCCGCCCCGCCGCCGCCGTCGTCCAGCAGCACCGCGCCCTGGTCCGCCAGCGCGGCCAGGGCTTTGTAGGTGTTGGCCGTGGGTTTGCCGATGGCATGGCTGATCCGGTACCCGGTGGCCGGGGCGTGCTGCAGCAGGTAGGCGTAGACCTGCGCCTCCAGGGCGGTGAAGCCCAGGTCCTGCAGGGCGCGGGAGGCCTGTCCAGTAGTAGTCATGACTACTACCTTAAGGGAGTGCCACGAAACCGTCAAGACCCCTGGGGCCCCGGCGGGTGACAGGCGCCCGGCGGCCCGCTATGCTGCGCCCCGGTGCGCACATCCACCCCCGGGCAGGAGAACGGATGCTCAACCGGATCTGGGTCTTCTTCTTCGTCGGCGGCTTCCTGGCCGCGATCGGCCGCACGCTGGGCGGCCAGACGGCCGTCTGGCGCGAGATGGTCGCCGCCACCTTCGACATGGCCAAGACCGGCTTCGAGATCGCCCTGGGCCTGACCGGCGTGATGTGCCTGTGGCTGGGCATCATGAGGATCGGCGAACGCGGCGGGGCCGTCGACTTCCTGGCCCGCATTTTCGGCCCCCTCGGCCGCCGCCTGTTCCCGGGCATCCCGGCCGGGCATGCCGCACACGGCAGCATCGTCATGAACATGGCGGCCAACATGCTGGGCCTGGACAACGCCGCCACGCCGGTCGGCCTCAAGGCGATGGGCCAGATGCAGGAGCTGAACCCGGACAAGGAGACCGCCAGCAACGACCAGATCCTGTTCCTGGTGATCAACGCCTCGTCGGTGACCATCGTGCCGACAACGATCCTCGCCTTCCGCGCGCAGCTGGGCGCCGCCGACCCGACCGACGTCTTCCTGCCGATCCTGGTGGCGACGTTCTGCTCGACTATGGCGGGCCTGCTGGTCACCGGCGTGATCCAGCGCCTGCGGCTGTGGGACAAGGTGGTGCTGGCCTACCTCGGCGGCATGACGGCGATCGTCGGCGGGCTGGTCGCCTACTTCACGAGCCTGGACCAGGCCGCGCTGGAAACGCAGTCCTCGCTGCTGGCCAACGGCCTGATCTTCGGGATGATCCTCGCCTTCATCGGCGCGGGCCTGCGACGACGCGTCGACGTGTTCAACGCGTTCGTCGACGGCGGCAAGGAGGGCTTCCAGGTCGCCATCGGCATCGTGCCCTACCTGGTGGCGATGCTGGTCGGCATCGGCGTCTTTCGCGCCAGCGGCGCGCTGGAACTGATCCTGGGCGGGGTGCGCGCGCTGGTGGAGGCCATCGGCGGCGACACGCGCTGGGTCGAGGGCCTGCCCACCATGTTCATGAAGCCGCTCAGCGGCAGCGGTGCGCGCGGCATGATGATCGAGACGATGAAGTCGGTGGGCCCCGACTCGTTCGCCGGTCGGCTGTCCTGCGTGGTGCAGGGCAGCGCCGAGACGACGTTCTACGTGCTGGCGGTGTACTTCGGCTCGGTGGGCATCCGGCGCACGCGGCACGCGGTCATCTGCGGGCTGGCGGCCGACCTGGCGGGGTTCGTCGCGGCGATCGCGATGGCGTACCTGTTCTGGGGTTAGGACGCGCGGGGACTTGCGCCGGCGCAAGTCGAGCGCAATGCGCTATCCGGAGGTGGCAAGATGCCGACAAGGCGATGCCCGTCGTGCGGATTCCTCTTCACGAAGCGCGGGTACTTCGGCCTGCGGTCGCAGCGGTTTTCCTGTCCGCAATGCGGAGCACCGCTGGCGGCCGACCTTCGGCGCGCCATCCTCGCGGTGTTCATTCAGGCGCCGCTGCTCGCGCTGGCGATCACGGCCGCCGTGCGGAATCCGTGGTACTGGCTCGGGGTGCCGCCGGTCCTCTACCTGTGCTTCCTGATCCACTACGCGTGCTTCTCGGTCGTGGCGGATCAACCGCGGCGGAGCTGAGCGATCCGGGCAGGGTTCGCAGATCGGGAATCGGCAGAAATCGCTCAACGAATCCGCCCGCCCCATCGTTAGGCACATGTCAGCCATCGCCAACCCGCGTCCGCTCCCAACGAGCCCGGAGGCCAGCATGTGCCGTGTCCGCTTCGCCGTCTCCGCCTGCCTGAACATTTGCCTGGCGATCGCAGCGGCCGGCGAGTGCCCGGCGCGCGCGCCGTCCCTGGCGCCCGGCATGCCGCCCGAGGTGCAGTCCATCCGCGAATGCCGCCTCGAAAAGGCGCAGTACGAGGAACTGGCCGCGAGGTGGCGTACGTTCCTCGAGCGGAATCCCGACTCCGCGGTCGCCGAGGTGCAACTCGGTCGGGCCCTCCGCTATGCGGGCGCGCCCGCCGACGAGGTGTACCCCCACTTCGCATCGGCGCTGCGCCTCGACGCCGACTGCCCGGAAGCCCTGGATGCCGCCGCCGCCACCTGGCTCAGCGAGTGGAAGCCGCTGGGTGACGGCGCGGCCGGCTGCTACGAACTGGGACTCAAGGCCGTGGAACTGGCCCCCGGCTGGGCTGATCCGCACTTCGCGCTCTGGCCGCTGGCGCTGGCGCTCGGGCGGACGCAGGAGGCCGACGAACACGTCGCCGCGCTGGTGCGCAAGGGCGGCATACCGGCTCCCGTGCTGGACTACTGCCACAACATGCTGGCCGGCGCCGCCAGGAACGCCCTCATCTTCACGAACGGTGACAACGACACCTACGGCTGCCGGGCGCTGCAGGCCGCCTATGGCCTGCGCCTCGACGTGCAGGTGGTCAATCTCTCGCTGATCGGCCAGCCGGAGATTGACGCGGAGATCTTCGGCCGCTTCGGCGACCGGAGTCCGCTCTCCCGGGCGGAGCGTGACGCGTTGAGGAAGGAGTTCCAATCCGACTTCGTCCGTGACGGCGAACTGTACTCGACAAAGGTGCTGCGCGCCGTGGTCGCCAAGGCCGTCCGCGGCGAATGGCGCACCCCGATCTACCTCGCCGTCACGATTCCCGGCGCCACGGAACTCTGCCCCCAGCCGCTGGTACTGGAAGGCGTCCTGTGGCGTGTCGCAGCGGCGGCGGCGGGACCCGGAGGGCCGGGAGACACCACCGACCCTGCCACAGACGTGAAGGCATCCCATCGCCTGTTCGAGGATCTCTACCGCCTCGAATCGGCAACGGACCTCGGCTACGACTGGGAGCGGAACAACAGCGTGCGAGCCCTGATGGACAACTACATCTCGGCGCAGTTCCGCCTGGCCGTGGCCGCCGCCAAGGCCGGCGAACAGGCGATGATGCGGGCAGCGTTCCGGCGGGGTCTGGAGTTGGCGCGATTCCACGGGCGCGACGAACTGGCGGCCTCCCTGCGGAGCTATTGGCGCAAGCTCGATCCGGCGAACCCGGAGATCGGCCGGCTCGAGCCGGTGAAGGGCTAGTGCGGCACGATGGACGCCCGCGAAGCCGATGAACTCGCCGGACGGGCCCGCGATGGCGACCCGCTCGCGCTGACGCGGCTGTACGAGGCATTCGCGCCGGCCCTGCTCGCCTTCGTGATCCGGCTGACGGGTGACCGTGCCGCTGCCGAGGACGTGATCCACGACGTGTTCCTGCGCCTCATCGAGAAGCGGGGACGGCTGGACGCCAGGGGGCGCTTCCGGCAGTGGCTGTTCGTCGTGGCGGCCAACGAGGCCAGGACCAGACTGCGGCAGGGACGCCGGTTCCGGGACCTGGACAGCGACGCGTGCGGGATCGCCGCGAAGACGACGCTGGCCACCGCGCCCGACTCGCCGGAAGGCGACCTGGAGCACAGGGAGTGCCTTGCGCTGATCGAGCAGGTGCTGGCACAGTTGCCTCCCGGCTATGCGGAGGCCTTCCACCTGCGCGTCCGCGAGGGCTTCGGCTACGGCGAGATGGCCGCGATCACGGGCGAGCCCGAGGGAACGCTGCGATCGCGGGTGCATCATTCCCTGACGAGCCTGCGCGCCAAGCTGATCGCTGCCGGCGCGCACAGGGCACCCATGCGCGGGAGGAAGGGCACCAGACCATGAGGCACATCGACCCGGAAATGCTCTCAGGCTACCTGCTGGGCGAATCGACGGATGCGGCGTCGGCAGCCGTCGAACGGCACCTGGCCGAGTGCGCCACCTGCCGCCGATTGGAATCCGAGTTGCGCCACGTCATCGTGACCTTCGCCGGCGCGAATGCGCAGCGTCCCCGCGCGGGCGGGCTGGACTCCCTTCTGGCCGCACAGCAGCGGCTCGGTAGCGCACGGCGGCGGAGTGCCATGCGGACGAGGCTGTGGACGGCTGGAGCCGTCGCGGCCATGCTGGGGATCTTCGCTGTCGGGTTCTGGACCGGGCGCCGCACGTCGCCGGGCCCGCTGGAATCGAGCCCTGCCCCGGTCGCCAGGACGCGGGAGCTCGACGTGACAGCCCCCCATGTGACCTTCGTGGCGGCGATCCCCGACCGCGTGGCGGGTTTGGCCAAGCGGGACACGACGACGAACTGACGACGTGCCGGGCTATGGATCGGCCTGGTCAGAATGGCTGGAACGGTTCGCAACGCAACAACGCCCAACGGTGCGCGACGTGCGCCGGCGCACGTTGCGGCGGCGCGGCACGGCTACCCCTCCTCGTACCCGAACGCCGCCTCCAGCGGCACCCCCAGCACCCGCGCGATGCGGAACGCGACCTCCAGCGAGGGCGAGTACTTGTTGCCCTCGATCGCGTTGACCGTCTGGCGCGTGACCCCGACCAGGTCGGCCAGTTCCTGCTGCGTCATCTCGTCGCGCAGGAAGCGCAGCCGGCGGACCTCGTTGGTGAGCCGGCCCTGACGCTTGCCCATGCTCAGGCCTCCCTGCGGTACAGCCACAGCTGCGAGCCCGTCTCGACCAGCTGCGCAAGCACCCAGGCGCCCAGTAGCGCGTGCGTGAAGGCGAAGTTGCCGGGCACGAAGACGCCGATGCAGATCACGACGAAGCCGGCGAACCTGAAGACCTGGTGCGGCCGGATATCGACCGTTGCGCCGGGCAGGGACACCGCGAAGTAGAATCCGAACGCGACCACCACGGCCACGAACGTCACCCACGAACTCTTCTCCTGAAACGACCGGCTCATGGCGAAACTCCTCGGTCAGCGCGCCGGCTGGGGCCGACACCGTGTCGGGTATTCCAGCCCTTATGTCAAATATTTCAGACACAAACAATCTAGCTGCGCCCAGGGCGATGTCAAGTATTTTGGACAAATTCGCGGCTGCCTCAATGTAAGTTTATTATTAACAACACATTAAACCAGCACAAAACGGACCAGCATCGAATCCTCATTTTGCTTTGATAGCTATCAAATCAATCTTGACATTCGTCGGCGTTCGGTTTAATCTGGTTAGAACTTCATCGAAACGGATTGCCATGTCTGAACAGGACCACGCGCTGCGCCTGCTGCAGGCCCTGGCCGACCCGACACGCCTGCGCCTGGTGGCGACCCTTCTGGAGCAGCCCGCGTGCTGCGAGGAGCTGGCCGAGCGGCTGGGCCTGACCGCGCCGACGATCACCCACCACCTGGGCAAGCTGGACCAGGCAGGGCTCATCAACCGGCGCCGGGAGCAGTACTACACCGTGTGCGAGACCCGGCCCGGGCCGCTGCAGAAGACGCTGCGCGAACTGGTGGACACCGCCGCCGCCACCACCGGCTCGGAGCAGGCGCGTCTGGACCAGGCCCGCCGCCGCGTGCTGGAGACCTTCTTCGAGCACGGCCGGCTGCGCCAGCTGCCCGCGCAGCGCAAGAAGCGCCTGGTGGTGCTGGCGGCGCTGGCGGCCGACTTCGAGACCGGACGGGACTATGCCGAGGCCGAAGTCAATGCGCTCATCACCGAACGCTTCGCCGACTACTGTTCGGTGCGGCGCGAGCTGGTGGACGAGCGGCTGCTCGGGCGCGACGGCGTGCCGCCCCGCTATCGGCGCACCGGGGAACTGGAGGTCAGGCCGCTGCCGCGGCCCGCGGCGTGCGAGGCCGTCGCCGCCGGCGGCACCGCGTCGCCGAACGGGGAGAAGTGCGACATGGACACCAGCGACAAGGCCGGGCGACCGGACCTGCGCCGGCGCAAGGAGTGGATCGAGCTCTACAAGCAGGCGCGCAAGGCGGCCGGCGTGTACGGCGTGCGCAACCGCGAGAGCGGGCGGCTGCTGCTGGGCAGCAGCGTCAACCTGCACGGGCCCCTGAACCGGCACCGCAGCGAGCTGCGGAATGGCAGCCACCGCTGCGCCGAGCTGCAGGCGGACTGGAATCGCCTGGGCGAGGAGGCGTTCACCTTCGAGATCCTCGACCGCGTGCCCGACGCGCTGGAGGGACTCGAGCGTGACGCCGCCCTGCGGCAGCTGGAGCAGAAGTGGCTGGCCGCCTGCCCTCCCGGCGACCAGGCCAGCTACAACAGCAGCCCGAAGATCCGCCTGCGGCAGTTCTGACGGGCGGCCGGCGCGCCTTGACGGGGCGGGCGCGCCGCCGCACCATCGGCCGGCCCCCGCCGCTTGCCACCTGACCGTGGAGGTCCTTCCGATGCGCCGTCGTTCCGCTTCCGCGTCGTTGCTGCCGTTCCTTGGCCTGGCGCTGGCCGTCGCGTTCCCGTGCGTGGCCACAGCCGCCGACTTCGCGACACACTTCGCCGATGCCACGCTGCGCATCGACGTGCAGCACACCGGCGACAGCGACGAGGAGATCGTGGCGCTGGACCGGCTGCACCTCGAGGGCCCGTGGGCCGGCCCGCAAGCCAAGCTGGTCGACCCGCTCGACCTGGGACGCTACCGGGCGCGCCTGCTGGACGCCGCCAGCGGGGAACTGCTGTGGTCGCGCGGCTTCGACTCCTACTTCGGCGAGTGGAAGACCACGGGACCGGCCGGCGAGGGCGTGCGCCGCACGTACCACGAGTCGGTGCGCTGCCCGCTGCCGCTGCGGCCGGCGGTGATCGCACTGGACCACCGCAGCGCCGACAACGAACTGCGTGAGGTGTTCCGCGCGCCGGTGGACCCCGCGTCGCCCGAGCTGCGCCGCGACCCCCAGGACGCCGACCTGGTCGTGGTCGAGGCCCATGTGGGCGGCCCTGTGGCGCAGTGTGTGGACGTGGTGATCCTGGGCGAGGGCTACACGAAGGACGACGCCGCGAAGTTCGCGGCGGACGTCGAGCGCTTCGCCGCGGCGCTGCTCGGGCGCGAGCCTTTCGCCTCGCTGAAGGACCGCTTCAGCGTGCGCGGGGTGCTGAAGCCCTCGCAGGAGCGCGGCTGTGACGAGCCCTCGCGCGGCGTGCACCGCAACACGGCGCTGGGCTGCACCTTCAACTCGCTGGGCTCGGAGCGCTACCTGCTGACCGAGGACAACCGCGTCATCCGCGACGCGGCGCGCGCCGTGCCCTACGACGTGCTGTCGATCATGGTCAACCACTCGCGCTATGGCGGCGGCGGCATCTACAACCTGTTCAACACCTTCACCAGCGACAACCAGTGGAGCGGCTACGTCTTCGTGCACGAGTTCGGGCACGGCTTCGCCGGGCTGGCCGACGAGTACTATTCGTCGAGCACGGCCTACACCGACTTCTACCCGGCGGGCGTCGAGCCAGTCGAGCGCAACATCACGCGGCTGGTCGGCGGCCAGCCGAAGTGGGCCGGCCTGGTCGGCGACCGCGTGCCGGTGCCCACGCCGTGGGCCAAGGCCGAGCACGACGCGATGGACGCGGCGTACCAGCAGGAGCGCGGCAGGTACGACGCACTGATCGCCAGGCTGATGACCGGCGGCGCGGCGCAGGCCGAGATCGATGCGGCCATCCAGGGCAGCGAGGACCTCTCCCGCTCGCACCAGGACCGGCTCGACGCCTGGTTCGCCGCCCAGCCGCAGTTCGGCCAGGTCGGAGCGTTCGAGGGCGCGGGCTACTGCGCGACCGGCGTCTACCGCTCGCAGCTGGACTGCATCATGTTCACCAAGGGCCTGAAGGACTACTGCGCCGCGTGTTCCGCCGGCATCCGGGAAGTCGTCGAGGCCTCCACCGACCATCCCCGAACCACGGAGACGGGACGATGAACCTGCGCCATCCCCGACTGATCGCTTTCACCATCGCCGGCCTGCTGGCGGCGGGCGGCTGCCGGCAGCAACCGGCCGGGCACGACCACGCCGCCCCCGCGACGGCCACCGTGCAGCCGGAGGTCTCCGGCCGGCTCGAGGGCGGCCTGCGGATCGTGACGCTCGATCCGGCGCAGCCGGCGACGGTCGTGCGCGTCTACCGCGGCGACTACGTGCAGTTGGAACTGCCGGGCGGCGAGCCGTTCACCGTCACGGTGGACTCGCTGAGGCAGTCGTGGACCTGGCCGGTGCCCGAGGGGGGCAAGCCGTACCTGAAGATGTCGGAGGCCGGCAGCTACGCCTTCACGGCCGGCCCCGTGACCGGCACCTTCGAGGTGATCGAGTACCAGGCCGCCGCCTACCGCGAACTGAGGGCGGACGAGGCGGCGAAGATCATCGCCAACCTGGAGCCGCTCGTGCTGGACGTGCGCACGCCGGGCGAGTTCGCCGGCGGCCACCTCGAAGGCGCGCTGCTGGTGCCGATCCAGCAGATGCAGGCAAGGCTCGGCGAGCTGGCCGCGCACCGCGACGGGCCGGTGTTCATCTACTGCCAGACGGGCAACCGCAGCACCGTGGCGGCGAAGCTGCTCATCGACGCCGGGTTCACGAACGTCATGAACCTGCGGCGCGGCATCGTCGAGTGGAAATCGGCGGGGCTTCCGGTCGTGAAGTAGCCGACATCGTACCCGCGCGCGACGAAGGGCCGGCCCCGCGGGGGACCGGCCCTTTCGTCCCGTTGCGGCCGCGCACTACGGATTGGGGCCGTCGTGGCACTGCCAGCAGGAGGCGACGCCGCCACCACCGCGAAGATCCTCGCCGTGGCACTCCCGGCACGAAGCGGCGTCATCCCGTTCGGCCTCGCTGCCGTGCGCCGCCGGTTCGGCCCAGCCGAGCGGGTGGATCGCCGCGGGACCGACGTGGCACCGGTAGCAGGACACCGCCGACCAGCCGCCGCGGTAGTCGTCACCGTGGCACGGCGCACAGGCCTGCGGGCCGCCGAGGCTGGCGATGCGGCCGTGCCGCGTGTAGTGGAACCACCCGGGCGGATGCCCGCCGATGCCGTCGTGGCACTGGTAGCACGACACGCCCGACCGGCCGCCCTCGTAGTCCTGGCCGTGGCAGGCGACGCAGGCCGCCACGCCACCGGCGGCCACCACCTCGGCGCCGTGCTGCCCCGGCTCCGCATAGCCGTCGATATGGCGCCCGGTCGGTCCCGGGTGGCACGCATAGCAGGACACGGCGGTCCAGCCCCCCCGGTAGTCCGCGCCGTGGCAGGTGGCGCAGCCGATCACGGCCGGGCCACCGGCAGCCACGCCGTGGGCCGTGGCCTCGGCCCAGCCGCGGGCGTGGCCCCCGGGGCCGTCATGGCAGCGGTGGCAGGAGACGCGGGCCGTACCGCCGCGGAAGTCCGCGCCATGGCAGGCGGCGCAGGCGGTGCCGCCACCGACGATCACGGCCGCGCCGTGCACGTCCGGAGAGATCCAGTCGGCCGGGTGCGCCGCGGCTGCGCCACCCCCGGGCTGCCCGCCGGGCGGCTCGTGGCAGGTGTGGCAACCGGGCGCCGGACCCTGCCCCTGGAGGTCTACGCCATGGCAATCGCGGCACTCCTGCATGCCCTCCCGGATGGCGTAGCGGCCGTGGAAGGCCCCGCTGCCGGGCTCGGTCCAGGCTGCGGCGTGGGTCGGGGCGGCGGCGGTCGGGACCGGCGGGTCTCCCTCGTCGCAGGCGGGCAGGGCCGCCAGGCCGGCCAGGAGCGCCAGCGCGGCCGGAGCGGCGCGCCGGCGGCGGGCGCCAACGGCAGCGGTTCGCGAACGGTTCCTCACACGGGGCCTCCAGGGCTTTCGGGCTGCCGGATCGCGGGCGGCGGGTGCGGGGCGGGGTGCGCAGCTGGTGTGCTTCCACGGTGCGCGAGATCCGGCCCCGGATCAATCGGATATTGAGAAGGCCGGAATCAATTTCGCGGCCGTTGACGCCGTCCCTTGAAGTTCCCGCCAGTCTTGCTATTCTCGCCGTCCCGTTACTGGTTTGACAAATCAACGTGCGCCGTCGGCCTTCCCCCGCCGGCGCGGACCGGTTTCCAGCCTGGAGGTCGCCTGTCATGGCGTTCCGCGATCAGGATGCACTCGACTACCACAGCCAAGGTCGTCCCGGCAAGACCGAGGTCGTTCCCACCAAGCCGTGCCTGACGGCGCGCGACCTGTCGCTGGCGTATTCGCCGGGCGTCGCGATCCCCTGCCTGGAGATCGAGAAGAATCCGGCCGATGCCTACAAGTACACGAACAAGGGCAACCTGGTGGCCGTGTTCTCGAACGGCACCGCGGTGCTGGGCCTGGGCGATATCGGCGCCCTGGGCGGCAAGCCGGTGATGGAAGGCAAGGGCGTCCTGTTCAAGCGCTTCGGGCATGTCGATGTCTTCGACATCGAGGTCGACTCGCACGACCCCGAGGAGATCATCAAGTGCTGCAAGATGCTGGAGCCCACGTTCGGCGGCATCAACCTCGAGGACATCAAGGCGCCCGAGTGCTTCTACATCGAGGAGCGCCTGCGCGAGGAGATGAAGATCCCGGTCTTCCACGATGACCAGCACGGCACCGCCATCATCTCGGGTGCCGGCCTGATCAACGCCGCGCGCATCCAGGGCAAGAAGCTGAAGGACCTGAAGGTCGTCGTTTCGGGCGCCGGCGCCTCGGCCATCGCCTGCGCGAAGTTCGCCGAGCTGTTGGGCGTGCCCCTGGCCAACATCACCCTCGTGGACAGCAAGGGCGTCTGCTACAAGGGCCGCACCGAGGGCATGAACAAGTACAAGGAGTACTTCGCCCACGAGACGAAGAACCGGACGCTCGCCGACGCCATGAAGGGCTCGGACGTGTTCTACGGCTGCTCGGTCAAGGGCCTGGTCAACCAGGATATGGTGCGGTCGATGAACGCGAAGCCGATTGTCTTCGCGATGGCCAACCCCGATCCCGAGATCTCCTACCCGGACGCCATGGCCGCGCGCGACGACCTGATCATGGCCACCGGCCGCTCGGACTTCCCGAACCAGGTCAACAACGTGCTGGGCTTCCCGTTCATCTTCCGCGGCGCCCTGGACGTGCGGGCCCGCGCCATCACCGAAGGCATGAAGCTGGCGGCATCCCACGCGCTGGCCGAGCTGGCCCGCGAGCCGGTGCCCTCGTACGTGTCGGCGGCCTACGGCGGCCAGACTTTCGAGTTCGGCAGGGACTACATCATCCCCAAGCCGTTCGACTCCCGTGTGCTTTCGCGCGTGGCGTTCGCCGTGGCCAAGGCGGCCTGCGACGAGGGCGTGGCCGGCATGCCCATCACCGACTGGGCGGCGTACCGCGAGCGCCTCGAGAGCATGACCAACCGCTCGCTGTTGGTGATGCACAACATCCGCGCCACGGCCAAGCGCGCCCCGCAGCGGATCATCTTCGCCGACGGCGAGAGCGACCGCATGCTCGAGGCCTGCCGCGTGGTGATGGCCGAGGGCTTCGCCAAGCCGACGCTGCTCGGGCGCCCGGATTTCATCCGCCAGCGGGCGGCCAACCTCAACATCGACCTGACCGGGGCCGAACTGGTCGACTCCTCGTGCGGTGACCGCCACGAGGAACTGGCGCAGATGCTCTTCAAGGAGAAGGCACGGCACGGCTACGACCTGGACAAGGCCCGCCGCATGGTGCAGCTGCCCATCCACCACGGCTGCATGCTGCTGCGCGCAGGCGAGGCCGATGGCATGGTCTGCGGTGCCCAGCGCTCCTACGTCGAAACGCTGAAGATCGTGCTGTCGCTGGCCGAGCTGAAGCCGGGCGTGTCGCGCGTGGTCGGCATGCACGTGCTGGTGATCGAGGGCCGGGCCTACGTGTTCGCCGACACCACGGTGAACTTCAAGCCCGATGCCCGCCAGCTGGTCGACATCGCCGTGCAGGCCTGTGAGGTGGCCCGCCACTTCGACATCGACCCCAACGTGGCGATGCTTTCGTTCTCGACGTTCGGCGACAACGACCGGCCCGAGGCCCGCGTGGTGCGTGAAGCCGTCTCGATCCTGCACAAGGACCACCCGCAGATGAAGGTCGAGGGCGAGATGCGGGCCGACGCCGCGGTGCTGCCCGGCCAGATGGCCAAGCTGGTCCCGGACTGCCCGCTGACCGAGCCGGCGAACGTGTTCGTGTTCCCGGACCTCCAGAGCGCGAACATCGCGTACAAGCTGGTCGGGCACATGGGCAACCGCGAGATCATCGGGCCGCTGCTGGTCGGGCTCAAGCAGCCCATCCACATGGTGTCGCTGGAGTCGACGGTGGACGAGATCGTCAACATGGCGGCGCTGGCCAGCTTCGAGGCCGGGCGCTAGCGGCGACCAGGTCGGGTTGGACCGAAGGGCGCCGGTCACGGGACCGGCGCCCTTGTTCGTTCGCCGGTGTCCGACCGACGGCTACGACATGCCCCACATGTGCATCGTGTTCACGTCGCGGCCCATCAGCTTGAGATAGTAGAACAGCTGGCTCTTGTGCGACTGCAGGTGGCAGTTCATGCTCAGGAACTGCCGGCCCAGCGGCTGCTGGTCCTGCGGGGCCCAGGGCGCGGCCACCATCATGCCGTCGAGCTTCGCTTCCCCGGCTTCGCGGATCATGGCCAGCGCCAGCTGGCGGTCCTCGGCCAGCAGGCGCCGCGCCTCGGCCACGCTGCCGATGGTCGGCAACGCCTCGGCTGGCGGGAGCATGGCCTCCATCGGCAACTGCTCGCCGGCGGGCGTCTCGGCGCAGTCCCCCTCGGGCATGCCCCAATCGCCGGTCAGGAATCCGCGGCAACAGAAGCCGCAGGCGTTGGTCAGGTGCATCAGCAGCTGACCGGTGGTCATCCAGTTCCGGCCCGAAGCCGGCTTCCAGCCCAGGTCGGCGTCACCGACCATGGCCATCAGGGCATCCGTTGCCCGGTATGTGTCCTCCACCTCGGCGTTCAGCAGCGCGGTCCAGTTCATGGCGGTACTCCTTGCAGACGGTGCCAACGGTCCACGCCGACACCGGGGTTCAACCTGGGGATCAGCCTCGACGATAGCACAGAGGATGGCGAAAATAAAGCGAAAATTCGCGCGTTATTCGCTTGCGCCCGAGCCACCTCGCAATCATCGTGGCGCCGGGACGATAACGACTTCGGCGAAATGCGGCTATCATGAGAGGATGACCGGTGGCCGAATCGCCGGTGCCGGACGTACCCTGCGTTGCCGGCGCCGAGAAACGGTCCGCTGTCCGCGGGCATGCGCCCGCCGGGACCCGGGAGGGCCGCCACGTGACGTTCTGGACTGGGGTGTTCTGGCTCTGCCTGACCGGGCTGGTGTACGTGTACGCGGGCTACCCGCTGCTGGCTTGGCTATTGGGTCCGGTGCTGGACCGCAGGCTCGAGCTCGGCGCCGGCGGCGGCGCCCGCCCCCGCGTCACGGTCCTGATCGCGGCGTTCAACGAATCCCGCCATATCGCTGCCACCGTGCGCAACAAGTTGTCGCAAGACTACCCGGCCGAGCGCCTGGACGTCATCGTGATCTCGGACGCGTCCGACGATGGCACCGACGACCTGGTGCGCTCGATCGGCGACTCGCGGGTGCGCGTGCTCAGGCAGGAGCCGCGCGCCGGCAAGACCAGCGCCCTGAACCTAGCGATGCCGCAGGCCGGCGGCGACATCATCGTCTTCTCCGACGCCAACTCCCTCTACGCTCCCGACACCATCAGACGCCTGGTCGGTTGTTTCGCCGACCCGGAGGTCGGCTATGTGACCGGTCGCATGGTCTACAAGGCGCCCGACGGATCGCTCAGTGGCGAAGGCTGCTCCGCCTACATGCGCTACGAGAACCGGCTGCGCGCCTGGGAAACGCGGCTGGGTTCGGTGGTCGGCGTGGACGGCGGCGTGGACGCGATCAGGCGCTCGCTGTATAGACCGATGCGCGCGGACCAGCTGCCGGACTTCGTGCAGCCACTGCGCGTGCGCGAGCAGGGCTACCGCGTCGTGTACCAGCCGGAGGCCATTCTGTACGAGGACACGCTGGCCGCCACCGGCGACGAGTACCGGATGCGCGTACGTGTGTCGCTGCGTGCCTTCCACGCCCTGAAGGACATGTCCGCCCTGTTGGACTTCACGCGTTTCGGCGTTTTCGCCTGGCAGCTTTGGTCGCACAAGGTGCTGCGCTACCTGGCATTCGTGTTCATGGCCGGCTGCCTCGTTTCGGCATGGCTGCTGGCCAACCGTGCCGGCGGCGTCTTCTGGCGCGCGACGATGGCAACCCAGCTGCTGTTCTATGCGGTAGCCGTTTGGGGCCACTTCGCTTCCCGCGGCGGACGCGAAGTTCCCCTCGCGGCGGGGCTGGCCACCTACCTGTGCGTGCTGAACCTCGCCAGCGCCCACGCCTTCTGGCAGTTCCTGTTGGGCCGCAAACAGGTCATCTGGAAGCCTCGCACATGAGATGGCCGCGCCTCGCGCGTTGGGAACGCCGTTCGCCGGCGCTGGCGATGCCACGCCTCCTGCGGCGTCGCTGGCTGTGGACGATGGTGATGGCGCTGGCGACCGTCCCTTTCTTCGTCAAGGTCCCCCTGGTCCTGCGGCGCCACCCCGCCATCGCCCCGCTCGGCGACCAGTTCCATGTCGTCCTGATGGCAGCGGTCACCATCCTCCTGTACTGGCGGGGACCGTTGCGTGGCCGACTCTGGTTCGTGACACTGGCGGCGGTGACCACCGGCGCGATGATCGAGTTCGTGCAGCCGTTCTTCGGCCGCTCGGCCCTGCTCAAGGACTTCCTGCTGGACCTTGTGGGGATCGGTATCGTCACGGGGCTGGTGCTCTGGAAGGGTCACCGGCGACGCTCGGGCCTGGCGTTGATGACGGTCCTGCTGCTGAGTGTGCCGGCGCAGCTGTACTACCTGCCGGGTGTGATCGCGGCGAGCTACGAGTCGCGTCGCTCGTTCCCGTTGATCGCGGACTTCGAGTCGGGCCGGGAGCACTGGATCTGGACCAGCAACTTCAAGACGCGGCTGCTTTTCACACGCGTGCCTGACGGGCCCGACGGTCCGACGGGCGTCCTGCGCGTGACGGCTGGTCCCCCCGACCACTGGCCCGGAGTGAAGGTGCGCCGGTTCTCTCACGACTGGTCGCAATACCGCGCCCTGGAATTCGATGTCCGCGTGGTCATCGCCCCCGGCGACAGCGTACCCATGTCGCTGCGAGTGGACGACTTCGCCGGAACGCGCGAGAATCGTGGCGCCCGCCTGGGATTCTTCGCCGACCGCCGATGGCGCACGGTGCGGTTCGAACTCAACGGTGCCTGGCTGGCCGATGGAACGCGACCGCTGGACACTTCGGACCTGGAGCTGATCCTCGTCTACCTGCCACGGCCGCAGGCCCCCGTGATCTTCGAACTGGATAACTTCCGCCTTCGCCAGTGACCACCACCGAAGACTGCGCAACGCACCGAAAAGAGGACGGCGGCCCCCGAAGGCCGCCGTCCCGCGTTCGTCGCCTGAACCGGCGTCGCTAACCGCCGAAGCGCTGCGAGGCGACTTCCCAGTCGACCACGTTCCACCACGCCTCGACGTAAGCGGGTCGTGCGTTGCGCTTGTCCACGTAGTAGGCGTGCTCCCAGACGTCGACCGTCAGCACCGGCACGTGGGCCGTGCGCAGGGGCGTGTCGGCGTTGCTTGTGTTCACGATCTCGACGCCGCCCTGCGCATTCCTCACCAGCCATGTCCAGCCGGAGCCGAAATTGCCGATGGCGCTGGCCGTGAACTTCGCCTTGAAGTCCGTGAACGAGCCGAAAGCCGTGTTGATCGCGGCCGCCAGGGCGCCGGTCGGCTCGCCGCCGCCCTTGGGTCCCATGCCTGTGAAGTAGAAGGTGTGGTTCCAGACCTGCGCGGCGTTGTTGAAGACGCCTCCTGCCGGGGCCTTGCGCACGATGTCCTCGAGCGCGGCGTTCTCGAACTCGGTGCCCTTGATCAGGTTGTTCAGGTTGGTCACGTAGGCCTGATGGTGCTTCCCGTAGTGGAAGTCGAGCGTCTCGGCCGAGATGTGCGGCTCCAGACCGTTGCGCGCGTACGGCAGTTCGGGCAGCTTGTGCTCCATGATCCTCTCCCCTGGCTTATGGTGTCGGGCGCGCTCCGCGGGGAGTCGTCGGCCCGTTGTCTGCTCAACTACGGCAGGATAACGACGCGCCCGAACGCTCGCAACGCCGCGAGCCGATCCCCGGGCTTCCTCAGTCCCGGCGCTCGAACACGCCCATAAACGCGCGCAGGCTGCCGCCAGCCAGGTTTGCACGCAGGTTGCGCGACATCTGCGCGGCGTCCGGACCCAGCAGCAGGCGGACGCTGAGGCCGGCCGCCGGGTCGCCGGCGGCGGCCAGCGCCCGCTGTTCGGCGACCGCCTGGTCCAGCCAGGCGATCGTCGTCGCGGTGGCATCGACCCACTCGCGTGCGCGCAGGCCCGCCCCGGCCAGCGCGGCCAGCCAGGCGTCGGGGGCGACGAGATGGCTGGCCGCCGCGTTGCGCGCCCACGGCACGGGGTAGGTCCGGTCGCCGGAGGGGCCGGCAAACGTCTCGTAGCACGCGTAGCGCCCGCCGGGCCGCAGATGCCGGGCCACGGCCGCCGCCCAGGCCTCCTTGTCGGGCACGTTCATCTGCGCCTGCTGCGACCACGCCAGATCGAACCGCAGCCCTGGCAGGTCCAGCGTCGCAACGTCGGCCTTGACGAAGGCGATGTCCGCGCCGCCGGCCGATATTGCCGACAGGGCGCGCGCGGCGCGGCAGTACTCGCCCACGGCGTCGACGCCGGCCACCGCGCCGGTCGGCCCGACCAGGCGGCGCAGGCGGCGGGCCGGGCCGCCGATGCCGCAGCCGAGGTCCAGAACGCGCTCGCCTTCGCGCGGCAGGGCGAGCCGCTCCAGTTCCCCGGTTGCCGCGCGGCCGCCCGGATGGAACTCGTCAACGCGGGACAGCAGGTCGCCGGCGGACGCGTCGTCACCGCGGGCACAGGCCGCCAGAGCCGACGTGATGGCGGCCAGCAGGCCCGGCCGCCCGTAGTGCTCCTGTAGGTCGGGCCGCGCGTCAGCCACGCCGTCACCACTGCCCGGCGTAGCCGGTGCCGAACGGTGGTGCCTGATCCTGCAATCGGCGCCAATGCCAGTGCGCGACCTGCCTCAGGTGAAGCAGGTCGTGCGCGCACCAGGAGGCCAGCAGGTCGCCGGCGCGGATCGGCCCGAACTTCGGGTGGTGGTAGGCCGCCTCCCAATCCGGATCGGACAGGCCGCGCAGCCAGGCCAACGAGCGCCGGCGCTCGGCGGCGAACGCGGCCATCGTCTCGGCCAGCGAGCGCTCGGCATACCGGTGCGCCTCCACCCAGCCGACCGGGTCGATGGCCGGCCACGGCTCGCCCGGCCGGTGCAGCGTGTAGTCGAGCCGCGTGCGGAAGTCTAGGCGCTCCTCGTCCAGCAGGTGGCACGCGATCTCGAGCAGCGACCAGCGGCCGGGTTCCGGGCACCAGGTGGCCTCCGTGTCGGGCACGCCGGCGATTGCGCCAGCCAGCGCGGCGGCGCCCGCCTCCAGACGATCGATCAGGACTTGCGGGTCCATGGCTTGCCTCCAGGCTACTCGTCGCCGCCCGGTCGCCCGCGGGCGCGCTTGACGGCACTGCGCCGCTTCTTGCCGTCCAGGCGCTTGACGCGCGAGGCGGCCGTGGGCCGGGTGGGCTTGCGGGGACGCGGGGGCACCAGCGCGCGCCGTACCAGCTCGGCTAGGCGCGCCGCCACCTCCTCGCGATTGCGGCGCTGGCTGCGGTGCGTGGCGCAGGCCAGCAGGAGATCGCCGCCATCGGTCAACCGGGACGCCAACGCAGCCATCACACGCTGCCGCTGCACTTCGCCAAGAGCATGCGAGGCAACAACGTTCCAGCGCAACTGCACGCGCGTGTCGGCGGTGTTCACGTGCTGCCCGCCGGGACCAGAAGCGCGGCTGGCCGTGAACTCCAACTCGGCGGCGGGGATGGTCACCCGCGCGTTGATCACCAGATCGTCCGCCAACGTTCCGCCCTCCTTCGCGGTTGTCCGGGCCCACCGGCGGCTCCTGATCGCAGCACCCGGACCGTGCGCGGCAATCCGCGCCAGGCTATCATGACACGGACGATCACGGTCGCGCCACCGGGAGGTTCCACTCATGATCATCCGCAGGCTTGCCGAAGTTCCCGCCACCCCGATGGCGATGAACGGGGTCCGGGATGTCTCCAAGCAGCTGGTCGTCGGCAGCGCCGACGGCGCCCCGAATTTCGCGTTCCGGGTCTTCACCGTGGCGCCGGGCGGCCATTCGCCTCACCACAGCCACGACGTCGAACACGTCAACTATGTCATCAGCGGCCAGGGCGCACTGGTGGACGGCGACGGCCGGCTCAACCCATTGACACCAGGAGACTTCGCTTTCGTGGCGCCTGGCGATGTCCACCAGTTCCGCAACACGGGCAGTGAACCGTTCGTGTTCATCTGCGCCGTGCCGACGGCATACGAATAGATGTCACCCCGACCGGGATGATATAGTGGTAACAGGTTATCGAGTGCCCCACGTCGGCGTTTCTCAGATCCGGGTGCCCAAGAAATGAAGCTGACTGGCCTTATTGGCAGGAACCGCGAGCCGGACCGGGAATCGGCGCCGGCGACCGAATGCGGGCTGTTCAGCGCATCGCATGATGACCTGGAGTTGGAGAAGCGGTGGCTCCAGTTGGCTCGCGTGGATTCGGACGGGTTTCGGTACTTCTTCGACAGGTACCATGACCACGTGTTCCGCTACCTGGCGGCCTGTGTGGGGAACGAAGAGACGGCACAGGACCTGACGCAGGAGACGTTCCTGTTCGCGTTGAATCACCTCGATCGGTTCAACTGGCAACGCGGTTCGTTCGGGGTTTGGCTATTCCATATCGCGCGGCGCCGCATTCTGACGCGGTACCGACGTTCGACGCGGCGGGCCTCGGAGGTCGAGTTCCTGCGACGGCACCGGCCCGCAGCCTCGGAAGCCGATCCTGTCGCCGAACGGGATCGAGCCGGGATGCTGGCACGGCTGCGGTCGGCCGTGCAGGAACTGGCACCCCAGCGGCGAGATGCCTTTGTCCTGCATGTGCAGCTGGAGTACTCGCTCGAGGACACCGCACTGATGATGGGGATCAAGCCCGGGACGGTGCGGTCGCTGCTGCAGCGGGGCAGGCCTCAACTGGCGGCGATGCTGCGGGAAGAGCGGGCGCTGAGCGTGGAAGAGAAGCGGACCGTCGACGCCATCGTGGCCGAGGAGCGGGGGTTGGTCCCGGTTCCGCCGGTCACGAACCCGCGGAAGGAGCCTGAGGGGTCGGACCGGACGCGCACGAACCTGGGTCCATCGCCGAAATTGGGATGACGTTGAAGCCCGGACACGACAGCCTGGACCAGCTTGTACGCGAGGCTGCCGGCCCGCCGCCGGACGCCGCGGCGTCCCGGCGTGCGATACGAGCAGCCCTCGCCGGGCCGCTGGCCAGGAGGCATCGCCGCGACGCCCGGTGGCGCCTGGGAGGGACCCTGGCGATGGCCACACTCCTGGTGGCTGGCCTGGCTGGGCAATTGGGCGGCGATGACTTCGAGATCCGAGTGGACACGGTCGTGAACGAAGGGCGCGAACTCGCGCACTACAAACAGGGCCTGCGCGGCACGGAGACCATCGTCACCTCTACCGCGGTCGCCCGCGGTTTGACGCGGCCGATGATCGAGGAAATCCTCGCGTCCAAGAGCAGCACGGACCCGATCCCGGTCGAGCTGTCTGGTTTCGGACTCGGCGGAATCGAGGATCTCCATCTGGTCTGCGAATATCGGCTGCCCGGCGGCGAGATCCACGTAACCAACATCGACGCACGGGGCAAGGGCACGCGGGTGCCACCCGAATTGCGTCGGTGGTTCGGTCCGGACCCCGACACCCGGCGCGCCCTCGCCGAACAGGTCGTCGGCATCGCCCAGATGCGCGCGCCCGACTTCACGGCGCCCCGGCACGTCGGCGGACTCGTATGGGTCGTCGACGGCTGGCGCGTCAAGCTTCCGGGGCGCGACGAGATCGTCTACCTGTCGGGACGGCGCGCGGACGGTGTCGGACCGGCTCGTGCGCCGTGACCGGTATCGCCGCCAGCGCCCGTGCCCCACTCGTCAGCCGTTGATGTCCCAGTATTCACCGGTGTAGACGAGCGACCGGTTTGCCGCAGGCGCCTCACCGCCGTCGGCGGGGGCCGGCTCTCGACACGTGCAGCCGCACTCGGCCGCCGGCGGGGGCGGACCAGGCCTGGGTTCCTTGGCTGATGCTTCGAGTTCCCTGAACATCCTGAACCTCCCTGGCGCCATCGTTGGCACCGTCGTTCACCTCATGGTGGTCGTCTCCAGCCAGGCCCGGGATCGCGCTGACAGACGTAGCGACCGCACGACCAGGGCCAGGTTCCTCTCCTCCGCGCGGCGCAAGCGATCGCAGTCCCCTCCCGGTGTCGCCGCCGCGCCGGTGGCGCACGTCGCCGCCTGGGTCGCGAAACAGGCGTGGCAGCGCCGCAACGCCCAGCAGTCCCCGCAGTGCGCGGCGAAGACACGATGGAATCGCCGCTGCAGGGCCCGCACCATCAGGGGATCAAGGCCGCTTGCCACGTCGCCGATCGGCATCGCATTGCCCGTGCGTTCGCATGGATGCAGCGAACCGTCGGGCATCACGTGCAGCTTGCGCCGCCCGGGTCGGCAGTTGCCCCCCGGGATCCAGTCGCGGCCCAGTGCACCGCGGTTGCGGTGGTGCCAGCGGATCAGCGCAGGTTCGCACAGCGCGCGGGCTACCGGACCCGCGTCCACGTGCCGACCGCTCGCCATGGACGCCAGGAATAGCTGTTCCTGCCCTGCCAGCCCGCGTTCCAGTTCATCCCGCGCCGCCGCCGGAACCGACCAATCCCGCCCCCGCAAGTCGGCCAGTCCAACCCTCACCAGAGGGGCCCGCGCGAGACACCGCCGGCGGAACGGCGGGAAGTCGGCGAAGTACGCCGCCACAGCGGCCACGTCGACAGGCGGCGCCATCGTGACGTTGAAGACAATCCTGGCGGCAGCACCTGGATCGCACGCCAGCAACCGGTCCAGCCCGGCCTCGATGGCGGCGTGCGTCGCGTGGCCGGCGATGTCCACACGGTGGCGGTCATGCACGCCTGGCGGCCCGTCGAGGCTGACCTGCAGGTGCATCCGTTCCCGCAGCAACAGGTCGATCGCCCGGTCATCCAGCAGCACGCCGTTCGTGTCGACCGCGAAGCGCACCCGGGCACCTTGCGGATGGGCACGAGCGGCAGCCACGACGGCCTCGATCAGAGCCGGTTCGAGCAGGGCCTCTCCTCCGTAGAACGAGATCACGGGTTCCTGCCCACGGTCCGCACGATCGAGGAACCAGCGGGTGGCCCGCTGGGCCGTTGCCTCGGGCATGGAAGCCCGACCGTGCGGTCGGACCCAGTCGAGGTGACCTCCGTGGACGCAGTAGCTGCAACGCAGATTGCAGCGTTCGGTCACCGTCAGGACCAGGTGTTGCAGATCGCGGTCACAGTGGCCGGTGCGCGCCCACTGCGACGGCGGCGGCACAAGACGCGGCCGACGCGCCAGGAACAGCCCACGCTCGCGGCGCCCGCGATCGATGGCAGCCAAGGCATCGCGGACCGCACCGACGCCGAAACGAGGCGCCAACGTGGCCAGGATGAACCGGCGGGATCGTTGTCCGCACAGGGGCAGCACGGCCGCGAGAACGGGCTCGACTTCAAGCAGTCCGTTCGTGTGCACGTCGTAGAAGTAGTCGCGGCCGTCGACCGCCAGAAGGTGGCCGAGCGGCGCCCGGTGATCGTCGGCCGCGTTCCCGGTCATGGTTCGCCCTCCGGGGCGGCAGCGGTCCCGATACGGGCTCCACCCGCCACACCCAACGGGGAGCTTCTCGCGCCTGCGTTCCGTCGCGCGGAACGGCAAATGCGATTCCGGCGGACGTCGACTGCCGGAAGCACTGGCCGATCGACGGCGGTTTGCGTTCTTTCAGGAGTGTCCGCGGCCTCTCGGTCCGGGCCAGCTCGGCAGCCGTGCATCTGGCGATTCGGCACCGGACTGCGGGCTGCGTCCGATCCGGCACGCCGCTTGCGGACAGGCGGTTCGCGGGAAGAGTCCACCAACCGCCCAGCCCGGCGCGAAGCACGCCCCGGGACGGCGGTTCCTGACGGGGGTCGACCATGATCGAGAACCGGAAGAACACGCTGCACAACCACCTGCTGGCGCTCAAGGGCGGCGAGAAGCGGTTCGAGAACGCCTTCCAGGCGATCAGCCGCATGATCCTCGATGCGCCCATCGAGAAGGTGGTCGTCAACGGCAAGACGACCTACGACTTCAAGATCTTCCGCGACGGAAAGAAACACATCGTCGGGATGTATGACGAAATCAACAGTTTCGTTTCATACGTCAAGGACGCAGCCGAAGGCGGCTCCTCGCAGGAGATGGCCTACGTACTGGTGGGCGAGCCGGGCAACGGCAAGACCTTCTTCGTCGAGTACGTCAGCCGCCTCTATCGCGAGTTCCTGGCGAAGGAGCCCAACCGGCGCTTCAGCTTCCGGTTCACCGGCCTGGACAGAATCGGCTCATACGGCCGGATAACTTCCATCGAGAGCCAGACCTACGAGGATCCCGCGGTCCTGGCGATGAACCTCCTGGAGGCCCCCGGGGAGAGCCGCGACTACCTGGCCCGCAAGGTCGGGTTCAGCGACGAGCAGCTCGAGCACATGTACGCCAACTTCCGGCCCCTGGGGGCCTGCAGCGGCTACGTCTGGAGCGACCTGCGCCGCCTGCACGACGGCAACCTGGTCGAGATGCTCAAGCACGTGGAGATCTTCCCGGTGCCCCTGACCGAGAGCCTGGGCACGGTCACCGGCAAGTACCCCGCGAAGGACAAGATCACCAGCAGCGCCGTGGACCTGCTGGGCGAGGAATCGATCCAGCGCCTGCTGCACATCTCCGACACGAACAACCCCTACCGCTTCGACCTGCGGCGGGGCGCCCTGGCGCGCGTGGCCGGCGGCGGCATCCACTTCGCCGACGAGATGTTCAAGAACAAGAAGGACCTGGTGCAGGTGTACCTGGGCGTCATCCAGAACCGCACCATCGAGATGGACGGCTTCAAGTGGCCCATCGACATGCTCATCGTGGCCACCAGCAACAACAGCGAGTTCAACCGATTCCTGGCCGAGAAGGAGGAAGCGCCGATCATCGACCGCTGCCGGGTCTGCTACGTCTCGCACAACACGAACTACCGGCTGCAGGGCCAGCTGACCCAGTACGCGATCGGCGGCGAGACCAAGACCACGCTCAACCGCGAGGTGCTGCACCAGGACCCGAACCTGAACTACGCCGCCTCGGTGGCCGCCATCCTGACGCGCCTGCCGCGCAGCGAGAAGCTGACGCCGATCGAGACGATGAAGCTGGCCGCCGGCGAGGTGGCCGGCGAGAAGAGCATCAAGGCGCTTGCCGAGGTCATCGACACGCTGAGCCAGGACACCGACATCACGTCCCGCTTCGGCCAGAAGGGCCTGGGCCAACGCAACCTGGGCCGCGCCATCCAGCTGATGGTCGAGAGCTCGGAGACGAACGAGGGCGAGTGCATGTTCGCCTACGACGTCTTCAAGACGATCGAGCGCGTGGTCCTGGACTATGTGCACGACAACAACGACCGCGCCAAGTACCTCGAGGACCTGAAGACCGCCCGCGGCCTGTACCGCGAGCGGATCATGACCGAGATGTTCAACGCCTACATGGACGAGCCCCAGGCCATCCGCAAGGACGTGCTCAACTACGTCAACATGATCATCGGCATCGACGCCGAGCACCTGGGCCCGGACAAGATGTGGAAGTACAAGGACCCGCAGACGGGCGAACTCCGCGCCCTGAAGGTCGACGAGCGCTTCATCAAGAGCATCGAGGAGCGCCTGTCGCTGAAGACCGACGAGCAGCGCGAGACCTTCCGCACCTCGATCCGCAAGATCTACGGGCAGAAGATCTCGCTGGACCCGAACTACGACTTCATGGACAACCTCGAGCTGGTCAAGGCCGTCACCGACGTGCGGCTCAAGAGCGACATCGCCGGGGCCGGCAGCCTGATCGGCGCCCTGGCCAACCGCACCAACGAGGAGAACCAGAAGCTCTACGACCGCATGATCGACACGATGCTCAACAAGCTGGGGTACTGCCGCACCTGCGCCCAGAAGACCATCGAGTACTTCTGCACGCAGGAAGACGAGAACTAGGCATGGACCAGCGCGCACGGGCATGGCTGGAGCAACTGAGGGCGGCGGGCCTGGACCCGGCGCGCGAAGCCCGGCTGCGCGCCGAGCTGGAACGCGCGGGCGACCACGCCCTGCCCGAGGCCCCGGACCGGCCCGACTACGCGCCCGGCGTGACCCCGCTCGAGTCGGTGGCCACCTCGTTCTACGCCTACGGAGACCTGGGCTGGCTGCAGGCCTTGGCGCCGCCGACCGCCGCGCCGATCGCCCGCTTGGGCTCGCTGGACGACCTCATGGAACGGGACAACCGCCGCGAGGCCGACGGCTTCCCTCGCAAGATCCGCATCGGCAAGCTGGTCAAGCCGGGCAAGGGCGGCCGCAACAAGGTCGTCGTCGTGCCGACGACCGTCGAGGAGAAGCTGGTCCACGATTCCCGCTTCAAGGAGGACGGCGACGGCGGGCAACAGGGCGGCAGCGGTCCCGAGCAGGAGGGCGAGGTCATCGGCGAGCAGCCGGTGCGCCCGCAGGACGGTGACGGCGGCGGGGCCGGGCCCGGGCAGGGCGACGGCGCCAGCCACGAAATCGAGTCCAACGCGTACGACCTGGGCCGCATCCTGACCGAGCAGTTCAAGCTGCCCAACCTCAAGGACAAGGGCAAGCGCCGCTCGCTGACGCGGTACAGCTACGACCTGACCGATCGCCACCGCGGCTTCGGCCAGTTGCTGGACAAGAAGGCCACGCTGCGGAAGATCATCGAGACCAACATCGCGCTGGGCCGCCTGGTGCCGGGCGAACCGGCGGACACCAGCGCGTTCATGGCCGCCCCGCGCGACAAGATCTACCGCATCCTCTCCCGCGAGAAGGACTTCGAGTCGCAGGCGGTCATCTTCTTCCTGCGCGACTATTCAGGCTCGATGAGCGGCAAGCCCACCGACGTCATCGTCAGCCAGCACGTGATGATCTACAGCTGGATCCTCTACCAGTACGCCGGCCAGGTGACCTCGCGGTTCGTGCTGCACGATACCGAAGCCAAGGAGGTCGGCGACTTCTACACCTACTACAACAGCCGTGTCGCGGGCGGCACCAAGGTGGCGTCGGCGTTCAAGCTGGTGAACGAGATCGTGGCCCGCGAGAACCTGGCGCGGGACTACAACATCTACGTCTTCCACGGCACGGACGGCGACGACTGGGACAGCGAGGGCAAGGAATGCCTGCCGGAGATCGAGCGGATGATGACCTACGCCGCCCGCATCGGCGTCACCGTCGCCGAGGGCTCGTTCGGCTCGCCGGGCCAGACCGAGGTCGAGAAGTACCTGAAGGGCTCCGGCCTGCTGGAGAGCCGGCGCAAGCAACTGCGCCTGGACGTCATGTCGGAGAACGCAGAGGAAACCAGGATCATCGAGGGCATCAAGGCCCTGATCAGCGAATAGGCGGCGGCGGATGCAACTGATCGACCAGCACGCCAAGCGTATCATGGAGGGTTGCAAGGAGCGCGCCCGCGACGCCGGACTGCGCTTCGACGACGAGTCCCTCGAGTACGTCGTGACCAATCGCGACCTGCTCGAGCTGTCGCCCAAGGTCATGATCCCCACGATGTACGACTACTGGGTGCACGACGTCGAGGTCCTCCAGGGCAAGGGCCGCTACGAACTGTACCCGAACAATCCGTTCGAGACCGTGGTCAACACGCGGCCGGCCATCTCGTTCTACAACGACAACAACCCCGACTGGCTCAACGTGATGATCTTCTACCACGTGCTGGGCCACATCGACTTCTTCCAGAACAACCTGTTCTTCCGCCACACGTGGGACGACGACTTCACCGGACAGGCCCTGGCCGACAAGCGTGCCATCGCCCGCCTCCGGTCCGAGAAGGGCCGCTGGGTGGACTACGTGATCGAGTTCGCCCGTTCGCTGGACAACCTGGTCGACTATCACGGCCTTCTGGCCGAGCGGCTGCGGCCATCTCAGGACGACTTCACGCCGCGCGTCGACTACTACTTCGACGTCTTCCTGCAGGACGAGAAGAAGGTCCGCATCAGCGACTACGTGAAGGAGATCGAGCGCTTCAACGAGGCCCGGCGCCGGGGCGGCGACGCCGGCGAGGACGAGTTCTTCAAGGGCGTGCAGGCCCGGCACCCCGAGTTCCGCGCGATGTTCGAGAAGGCGCGCAAGCCGCGCGACCGCGCCCGGCGCGACGTCATGCGCTTCGTGCTCGAGCATTCCGAGTTCCTGAACCGCGAAGAGAACAAGTGGATGAAGACGGTCGTCGAGATCGTCCGCAACACGTCGCTCTACTTCCAGCCCCAGATCCGCACGAAGATCATGAACGAGGGCTGGGCCAGCTACTGGCACGAGACCCTGTTCATGCGCGACGACCGCATCGCCGGCCACGAGGTGGACTTCGCGCGCGTCAACGCCGCCGTCACCGCCATGCCGCGGGTCGGCCTGAATCCCTACGCGCTGGGCATGCGGCTGTTCTACTTCATCGAGGAGGCCGCCGCCAAGGGCCGCTACAGCCGCCGGTTCCTGAACCTGCTGGATGCCGACCAGCGTCGGCGCTTCGACAGCGGCGCCGGCAATGGGCGCGAGTTCATCTTCCGCGTGCGGGAGAACCTGAACGACTTCCTGTTCGTCAACACGTTCGTCGAGCAGGACTTCACCGACAAGCACGACCTGTTCGTGGCCGACCGGGTCCTGGACGAGAAGCGGATGGTCTGGCGCTGGTACGTCAAGAGTCGCAGCGCCGTCGACTATCGCCAGATGCTGCTGGACCAGTTGTACCACCCGCCCCTGGTGACCGTCGAGGCGGTCGACGCGAAGGACGGGGCGCTCAGCCTGCAGCACGCCTTCGAGGGCAAACCGCTGGTGACGGACTACGTCCACAATACGATGCTGGGCCTGGAATTCCTGTGGGGCGGCAAGGTCCACCTGGAAACAACCGAGGTCAAGGCGATCCGCAAGCCCGACCAGAAGCAGCCCACGCTGCCGGGGTTGGCCCCCACGGTCGAGGCGCCGGAGGAGGCGGAGATCCAATGGCAGCGCGTGCGCTACACCATGAAGGACCGCAAGCTGAGCCGGGGGCTGGTGTGAGCCAGGATCCGATCAGCCAGGCCATGGCCGCCCTGCACGCGGGCCAGCGCGGGCTGGACCGTTCGCAGGCGGTGACGTTCGCGCAGTTCCTGGAGCTGCTGCGGGCGCACCCGGAGCGCCTGATCCGCAACGTCCACCAGGTCTTCCACGACATGGTGCGCGCCTACGTCGGCGAGGGCTTCGACGAGTATCCGGAGGACCCCGAGTCGATCAACTTCATCGCCTGGGATTTCCGGCGCCTGTTCGTGGAGAACACGGACCAGCCGTTCTTCGCCGACCGCATCTTCGCGAACCGGTTGATGAACATGATCGACGCCTTTCGCGGCGGCGCCCAGCAGAACAAGATCTTCATGTTCGACGGCCCGCCGGGCTGCGGCAAGTCGATCTTCCTGAACAACCTCCTGCGCCGCTTCGAGGAGTACGCCGCCAGCGAGGCGGGCCAGCGCTACGAAGTGGTCTGGCGCCTGGACCGGCAGCTGCTGGGCGACCATGTCGACCCCGACGGACAGCCGGTGCTGGAGCGGCTGGCGGCCCTGATCGAGCATTCGGCTGACGCTTCCGGGCTCCGCGACATGGCAGACGCGCACCGTTTCGCACCGCGCCAGAGCTTCGTCGAGGTGAGTTGTCCCAGCCACGACAACCCGATCCTCCTGGTGCCGAAGGAGCAGCGACCGGCGTTCTTCGACCTCCTGTTCGAGAACGACGAGTTCAAGTGGAACCTGTCGTACAACAAGGAGTACGACTGGGTCTTCCGCGACCTGCCCTGCACCATCTGCACCTCGCTCTACCAGGCCCTGCTGAGCAAGCTCGGCGACCCGGACCGTGTCTTCGGCATGATCCACGCCCGCCCCTACCAGATGGATCGCCGCCTGGGCGAGGGCGTCAGCGTCTTCAATCCCGGCGACCGCACCGCGCGCACGCCGGTGATCACCAATCCCCTGCTGCAGCGGCGCATCAGCGCCCTGCTGCAGGACAGCAACCAGGTCCGCTACCTGTTCTCGCGCTATGCCCGCACGAACAACGGCATCTACGCGCTGATGGACCTGAAGGGCCACAACCGCGACCGGCTCCTTGAGCTGCACAACATCATCAGCGACGGCGTGCACAAGGTGGACGAGATCGAGGAGCGCGTGAACTCGCTGTTCCTCGGCGTGATGAACCCCGAGGACAACAAGAACATCCACGGCTTCCAGTCCCTGACCGACCGGATCGAGTTCATCAATATCTCGTACGTCCTGGACTCGGCGACCGAGGTCGAGATCTACAAGGCCATCTTCGGCAAGCACATCGAGGACAGCTTCCTGCCCCGGGTGCTGGAGAACTTCGCGCGGGTGATCATCTCGAGCCGACTCAACGAGAAGTCGCAGGCGATGCTGGACTGGATCGGCGACCCGCGGAAGTACCGGCTGTACTGCGACGAGAACCTGCACCTGCTGAAGATGACCATCTACACCGGCCTGATCCCGGCCTGGCTGGACGAGGACGACCGGCGGAACTTCACGGCCAAGCGGCGGCGGCGGATCATCGCCGAGGCCGAGACCGAGGGTCACCGCGGCTTCAGCGGGCGCGACGCCATCGACATCTTCCACGACCTCTACGCGGCCCACGCGCGCGAGGACCAGATGATCACGATGGACACCCTCTGCGCGTTCTTCACCAAGGCGCGCCCGGACCTGGCCAAGCAGCTGCCTGCGGGCTTCCTCGACTCGCTGCGCCGGATGTACAACTACCAGATCCTCCAGGAAGTGAAGGAGTCGCTCTACTACTACAACGAGGACCAGATCGCGCGTGACATCATGAACTACATGTTCGCCCTCAACTACGAGACGGGCACGTCGGCTGTCTGCTCGTTCACCGGCGAAAGGCTGGAGATCACGGGGACGTTCCTGGCCGCCATCGAGGATCGCCTCCTGGGCGTGAACGTGCGCGAGGGGCGCCGGCAGGAATTCCGCGAGTCCACGCAGCGCGAGTACACCTCGGCCACCTTGACGCAGGAAATCATGGTCGAGGGGCGGGATATCCGCGAGACCCGCCTGTTCGCCGACCTCCACAAGCGCTATGTGTTCCACCTCAAGGAAAAGGTGCTCGAGCCGTTCCTGAAGAACGCGAACTTCCGGCGCGCGCTGAAGGACTACGGCGCCGAGGACTTCCGCACGTACGACAAACGCATCCGTGCGGACGTGACCTTCCTGGTCACGAATCTCTGCGACCGCTTCGGCTACACGGAGAAGGGTGCGCGGGAGATGTGCATCTACGTCGTCGACAACGACATCGCGGCCGAATTCGCGGAATAGGCCGCCTCAGTCCGCGCCGTAGCCGTCCGGATTGGCCGACTGCCAGCGCCAGTGGTCCGCGCACATCTCGTCGATGCCGCGCCCGGCTTGCCAGCCCAGGAGCTGGGCCGCCCGCGCCGGGTCGGCGAAGCAGGTCGCCACGTCGCCCGGCCGTCGCGCCACGACGCGGTACGGCACGGGCCGGCCGGACGCCTTCGCCGCCGCGGCAACCATCTCCAGCACCGAGTAGCCGCGGCCGGTCCCCAGGTTCACCGGGACGCAGCCCTGCAGTCCGTCGAGCCGGGCCAGCGCCGCCAGGTGCCCGAGGGCCAGGTCGACGACATGGATGTAGTCGCGGACACCGGTGCCGTCCGGGGTCGGGTAGTCGTTCCCGTACACGCTCAGTTCGGCGAGCCGCCCCACCGCCACCTGCATCACGTACGGCATCAGGTTGTTGGGCAGGCCGCGCGGATCCTCGCCGATGCGCCCGCTCGGGTGCGCGCCGATGGGGTTGAAGTAGCGCAGGAGCACGCAGGTCCAGCGCTGGTCGGCGGCGCAGAGGTCGCGCAGGATCTCCTCGATGAAGAGCTTCGTGCGTCCGTAGGGGTTGGTCGCCGTGAGCGGGAAGTCCTCGGTGATGGGCACGCGCGAGGGGTCGCCGTAGACGGTCGCCGACGAACTGAACACGAGGCGGCGGCAGTCGTGCTCCTCCATGACCTTCAGGAGCTCGAGCGTGCCGGTGATGTTGTTGTCGTAGTAGCGCACGGGGATGCGGCCACTCTCGCCGACGGCCTTGAGGCCGGCGAAGTGGATCACCGCGTCGAATCGCCGACCGCCGAAGACGCCACGCAGCGCCGTCGCGTCGCGGATGTCCACCCGGTGGAACGCCAGGGACCGGCCGGCCAGCGTCTGCACGCGGCGCAGGCTCTCTTCGCTGGAATTGTCGAGGTTATCGACGACCGTCACATCGTGGCCGGCGACCAGCAGTTCCAGGCACGTGTGACTGCCGATGAAGCCGGCACCACCAGTGATCAGGCAGGATTGTCTCACTGGCAGGCTCCCCCGCGCTGTCGCCGGTCAGGTCCGGATGACGCCCCGGGGATTGTGCACGGCAACGACCTGATGGGTGTCAAGTGATGCACCAGGACCGTGACGGGAACGAAAAGTTCAAACCCAGCCATGCACAATTCCCGGGACGCCGGACGATGGCGACACAGGACCGGGCCCGGTCGGGCCCGGCTTGTTGTTCCATGAGATGATCTCATGAATGCGCCTTGACGGCCACAGTTATTATCGGAAGTTTGCGCCCCTGACGCCGTTGCGCGGGCGCCGGCGGCGTTCAGAGCGCCGTTTTGTGACACATTCGCAACCTTCGTGATCGGTCCGGGACCCTTGCCACCTCCCTGGGCGGGCGGGGTGTGGACAGGGCGCTCCCCCTCTGCGATGCTCGCCCCTGGCCGAACCGGAGGTGCCCCCATGTCCCAGCTTCCGCACGACAGCGTCGCGATCCGTGTCCTGATGATGCCCCGCGACACCAACCACCACGGCACGATCTTCGGCGGCGTGATCCTCAGCCACATCGACCAGGCGGGCGCCGTGGCCGCCCTGCGGCTGGGCTGCCAGCGCGTGGTCACCGTGGCCATGGACCGAGTCGTCTTCCGGCAGCCGGTCCTGGTCGGCGACCTGGTCTCGTTCCATGCCGAGCCGATCCGGCGCGGCCGCTCCTCTGTCGCGGTGCGGGTCCTGGTGGAAGCCGAGCGCCGTGGCGGCGGCACCGTGGCCGTGACCGAGGCCGAGGTGACCTACGTCCACATCGACGCCGGCGGCCAGCCGATCCCCCTGCCCCCGGAGCCCTGATTCGCCCCGGCCGCCGGGTTCCCCCTGCCGGAAGGGACCCGCGTTCGGGTAACCCAGATTTTGAGTCGGATTTTCGATTCAAATCATTTTATAGCAATTGGTTAGGATCTCCAATCTGGACACTATGTCAAACGATTAACATTTTCTTTGACTTCCCGAAATCGCAATTCCAAGATGTTGGGTGTGATCGACCCGCAGGCGCCAAACCAAGGCGCCGCGGTCAGCCCCCGGGAGGATGTGCATGGTCACCAGACGGGACTTCCTGAAGCTGTCCGGCGCCGCCGCCGGCACCGCGGCCCTGGCCGCAACGGGTGCCGTCGCCTCGTCCGGCTCGACCTCGAAACTGGACCCGGCGCGGGTCGGCGTGCTGACGGACCTGACGTTGTGCATCGGCTGCCGACGCTGCGAGTGGGCTTGCGCGCAGCAGAACCAGTTGCCGTACGGTCCACTCGAGTCCTGCGACGACCAGAGTCTCCTGGCCAACGCGCGCCGCCCGGACGCCGAGCACTACACGGTCATCAACCGCTACCCCGCCCCCACGTGGCGCGAGCAGCCGCTGGACGTGAAGGTGCAGTGCATGCACTGCGAGCATCCGGCCTGCGTGTCGGCCTGCATCGTCGGCGCGCTCGAGAAGAACCCGATGGGCCCGGTGACCTACGACCCCTGGAAGTGCATCGGCTGCCGCTACTGCATGGTGGCCTGCCCCTTCCAGATCCCGGCCTACGAATACCACAACGCGCTGACGCCGAAGGTGATGAAGTGCACGATGTGCCCCGAGCGCACGCTGGAGAAGCAGCAGTTGCCGGCCTGTGCAGAGATCTGCCCGCGTGAGGCGATCCTCTTCGGGCGCCGCGATGAACTGCTCGAGTTGGCCCACGAGCGCTTGTCGCAGCACCCGGACCGCTACCATCCCGAGGTGTACGGTGAGCACGAGGTCGGCGGCACCTCCTGGCTGCTGATCGCCGACCGGCCGGTCACCGAGTGCGGGATCCCGGAGCTTTCGGACCAGAGCCCGGCCGCGCTGACCGAGACCATCCAGCACGGCATTTTCCGCGGCTTCAGCGGCCCGTTGATGATCTTCGGCCTGCTGAGCGTGCTCATGAAGTCGTCGACCGACCGGCGCCGCCGGGAAGACTGGGACGGGGAAGACCAACGCGACGGGGAGGACAAGCATGGGTAGCCACCAGCGCGTCGACGGCAACGTCGCCTGGGAGACTTCCGGCCCGACGGGCGGCGGCACGCCGCCCTCCCACGCCGGCCACCATGAGCGTGCGGTGCCCATGTTTGGACACTCGTCCGTGCCCTTCTTCACCCCGGGCGTCATCGCCGTCGCGGCCGTGGCCGCTGCGGGCCTGGCCGTGCTGGTCGTGCGCCTGGTGGCCGGCCTGGGCGCGGTCACCAACCTCGATGACCAGTACCCCTGGGGCATCTGGATCGGCATCGACGTGGCCACGGGCGTGGCCCTGGCCGCCGGCGGGTTCACCACGGCGTTCATCGCCCATGTCCTGCACCACGAGAAGTACCACGTGCTGGTGCGGCCGGCACTGCTGACGGCGATGCTCGGCTATACCTTCGTGGCCCTGGGCGTCTGCGTGGACCTGGGCCGCTACTACAACATCTGGCACGTGCTGATGCCGTCGATGTGGCAGGGCAACTCGGCGCTGTTCGAGGTGGGCATGTGCGTGTGCTGCTACCTGACGGTGCTGTACATCGAGTTCCTGCCCATCGTCGTCGAGCGCTTCCGGGGCCGGGTCAACCTGCCGGGCGCCATGGCGGGCCTGAACGGGTTTGTCGAGACGATGCTGCGGATCATGGACAACACGCTCGGCAAGGTGATGAACTTCTTCATCATCATGGGCGTGGTGCTTTCCTGCGCGCACCAGTCGTCACTGGGCACGCTGATGGTCATCGCGCCCAGCAAGCTGCACCCGCTGTGGCACACCTCGATCCTGCCGCTGCAGTTCCTGCTGTCGGCCTTCGCCGTCGGCCTGGCAATGGTCGTGTTCGAGTCGATGCTCGCCTCGCGGTCGCTGAAGCGCCCGTTCGAGATGCCGGTGCTCAGCCCGTTCGCGCGGCTGATCCCGTTCCTGCTGACGATCTACTTCGCGGCCAAGCTGATCGACATGGCCAACCGCGGCACCTGGCAGTACCTGCAGGAATTCAACCTGCGCTCGGTGTCGTGGAGCATCGAGGTGCTGTTCGGCGTCCTGGTCCCGATCGCGATCCTGCTGAGCCACAAGCTGCGGCGGCGTCCGGGCTGGCTGTTCAGTGCCGCGGCGATGGTCGTGCTGGGCGTGGCGCTCAACCGCATCAACGTGTTCATCATCGGCTACACGGCGCCGTTCGCCGACAAGCCCTACGTCCCGGCCTGGACCGAGGTGCTGCTGACGGCAGGCTTCATCGCGCTGCTGGTCCTGATCTACCGGCTATTCATCTTCCTGTTCCCCGTCCTGCCGGAAGAGGAAGGAGCCTCCCATGCTTAACCTCAAGCGGGCGCTGGTCGCCCTGACCTGCCTGGCCGCCATGACGGCCGCGGTGGCGATGGCCGGACCGGCCCAGGTGATGGACCCCGGCCACGCCAAGCCCGGAGCCACGAAGAAGGCGGGCAAGTCCGCGGCCACCGGGCCGGACTGCAGCGCCTGTCACAGCTGTGCCGCGCCCACGCACGCGAATCCCTGCCTGCAGAGCTGCCAGCGGCACGGCGCGCAGTTCAAGGGTCAGCACGGCTCGAGCGAGGGTCCGGAGATCGTCATCATCGACCAGCTGGCGAACCTCTACGGTCCGGTCGTGTTCGCGCACAAGCTGCATGCCCAGATGTCGGACATGACCGGCGGCTGCACGAACTGCCACCACTACTCGCCGGCCACGGGCGCGGTGCCGCCCTGCCGCCAGTGCCACGAGCCGACGCGGGCCGCCAGCGACCTGAGGCAGCCGGCGCTCAAGGGCGCCTACCACCGGCAGTGCATCAATTGCCACCTGGACTGGAACCACGACAACGCGTGCGGCTTCTGCCATGAGCAGGCGGCCGACCGCAAGGGTGCCGACCCGAAGGCCTCGGCCGCCCACGACCCGACCGACATCGTCGGCACGCGCCATCCGCTCATCAAGGCGAAGCCGACGTACACCTACAAGACGACCGAGCCGACCGGGCCCATGGTCACGTTCCACCACGAGGACCACGTCGAGAAGTTCGGCCTGCGCTGCGTGGACTGCCACCGCGGCGACACCTGCGCCAGCTGCCACGACACCGGCAGCGGCAAGGAGAAGCGCGCCCTGGACCACGTGACCACCTGCGGGGCATGCCACGCCGAGCGGAACTGCGCGTTCTGCCACTCCGGCGACTCGAAGCCGCAGTTCGACCACCGCCTCTCCACCGGCTGGTCGCTGGAGCCGTACCACGCTCGTATCGCCTGCTCGACCTGCCACGGCGAACCGCAGGCGTTCCGCACGCCCAGCCGGCAGTGCACCTCCTGCCACATCCACTGGGCGGAGGGCTCGTTCGACCACAAGCTCACCGGGCTGAAGCTGGACGACAACCACAGCGAGCTGGAGTGCGCGAACTGCCACCTCGAGATGAACTTCGCGGCCAAGCCCCAGTGCACGGACTGCCACGACGAAGCGATGTTCCCGGCGAAGCTCCCCGGCTCAAGGGTGCCGCGCCGCTGACCTTGCGAGGGGTGGGGTGGTGAGGATGGGAAGGGCCCGGTCCATGGACCGGGCCCTTGTCGTTCCGGACGATGCGGCGTACGCGGACGCGGCGAGGGGCGTCAGTTGGCGTACTTGACGCTGCAGCCGTAGGGCTTGGTCTCAGGCTCGGGCACGTCGCGGCCGTCCATGACCGCCCGCAGCGCGGAGATCACGTAGTTGTGCTTGCCGGCCACGGTCGGCGAATTGTCGTTGTCGATGGCCCCGGTGTACGCCACCTTGCCGTCCTTGCCGATGACGAACATGTGCGGCGTGGTCTTGGCGCCGTAGGCGCGCCCGACCGAGCCGGACTCGTCCAGCAGCAGCGGGAAGGGCATCTCGTACTCGGCGTACGCTTTCCGGTTGCGCTCGAGGCCGGCGCCCTGCTTGCCCGGCGCGCCGGAGTTGACGGCCAGCCAGACCATCCCCTTGTGCGTCAGGGTGGCGTAGGTGTCGTTCATCGTCCGGTTCAGCTTGTGGTGCTTGACGATGAACGGGCAGTCCGGGTTGAACCACTCAATCACCACGATCTTGCCGTCGGCAAGGTACTTGGACAGGGTGTGCTCGACGCCGTCAAGGTCCTTCAGGGTGAAGTCGGGGGCCACGTCGCCGGGCTTGACGCCGGCGGTGGCGGCGGCCGGCGCCGGCGCCGCGTCCTTCGCCGCCGGCGTGGCGGCGAAGGCCAGCACGGGCGCCAGCGTCAGGACAAGGACAGACAGGACTCTTCTGGCGTTGTTCATGGTCAACCTCCGGTCGGTGTCGTGACGATCTGGCTTCCGGTCCAGGGGACCGCGGGAACATCCAGCGCATAGGCGCCGGTCTCGGTACCATCGACAATGAGCAGGCCACGCAGCGGCCCCACGTGGCCATCTTCCGGCACCAGACGCAGGGACAACGTCGTCCCCACGCCTTCGCGCAGCACGTCCGCGAGCTCGCCGCAATCGACGGCGGGCACGAAGACCAGGTTGCCGGCGCCGCCGTCCGTACGCGTGATCCGCGCCGTCTGCCCGTCCATGGCCACCTGCACCAGACCGGCCGGCAGCGGTTGCGGCAAACGGGCCCGGGCTGCCGCCAGCCGCCCCGTCGGTGCACCGGTCGACCTTGCGCCGGGTACGACGTTGACCGTCACCGACAGCGAGTCCTGCCCGGGAACACAGGCCTCGCGACAAGCCAGCCACTCCCAGTGCGCGCGCAGCGGAAGGGCGCCGGGAGCCGCGTCCGATGCAACGCGGACGTCCTGCAGCAGCACGAATTCGCCCTCGTAGACGTGGTCCAGGATGTCGCCCGCCGCGACATGACGGGCCGGAGCAGGCCACTGCAGGGGCCCCGCTTCCCACCCCGCAGGCAGCTTGAGGCGCTGGCGGGGGGCGAACCCGGAATCGTTGCGGACGTTCCCGTAGAGATGCCAGCCGGGGGCCGGGCGGAACGTCCATAGCAGGGTGAGCGTGGAACCGGGCGCGACTGCGGCCGGCTCGGCCGTCGCGGACATCACGACCAGGGGCGCAGCGGGCTGGCCCGCTTGCTCGGCGGCGCCGGCTTCTCCGACGGACCCGTCCGCACGCGCCGCGGGCCCTTCGCCCGGCGTGCGGGAGCAGGCGGCAATCGTCGCCATCGCCAGCAGCAGCGCTCCCGGAAGCCCATGGCCGGCCGCGCGCAGCGGATGAAGCACGTCACAGGCATGGGGGCCACGATACCCGTGGCCCCCGCCAGCCGCAACCGGGTCGCCGGCGCGGCGAGCACCAGTCCCGCCGCGCGGTCCCCACTACGAACGTTCCGCCCCGACCACCTCGATCTCGCCGAGGCCCAGGTCGCGCAGGTCGTCCCGGATCGCGTTCCAGTCGCCGACGATGACCCACACCACGCGCGATGGATCCAGGTGGCGCGCGATGACGCCGGCCAGGTCGGCCTCGGTCAGGTTGGCGATGTGGGTCCGGTAGTTCTGCCACTCGGCCGGCGTGAGTCCGGCCAGTAGCAGGTCGCCCAGCTGGCGCGCGGTGCCACCGTACGTCTCGAACCGCTGCGGGAAACCCTGGACCAGGCGGGCGCGGCTGTCGGCCAGCTCTTGGCCCGTTAGCGGCCGCTCGCCGCGGATCGCCGCCATCTCCGCCAGCAGTTCCCGCACGGAGGCGGCCGTGGCATCCGTTTGCACCGGCGCCGTCATCAGGAAGACACCCGCGTGGAGGTAGGCCGACAGCTGCGAGCGCGCGCCGTAGGTGTAGCCCTTGTCCTCACGCAGGTTCAGGTTGATGCGAGAGGCGAACTGGCCGCCGAACGCGGAGTTGACGACCTCGAAGCCGGTATGATCGGCGTCACCGCGCGCCATCCCGACATAGCCACCCAGCACCTGGCTCTGCTGGGCTCCCGGGCGGTCGATGACCACCAGGCGGGGGCCGCGGTAGTCGGGCACCGGCAGCGGCGGGCGCCCGGGCAGGGGCGCATTCTTCCAGCCGCCGAACACCCGCCCCACCGCGGCGGTCGCCGCGGGGAGATCGAGGTCGCCGACGATGACGACCGCCGCATTGCCGGGCACGTACCAGGTGCCGTGGAAGGTCCGCAAGTCCGCGCGCGAAAGGGCTTCCAGCGACCCGGGCGTACCGACGCCGGACGCCGGCTGCGCGTACGGATGGGTCTCCCCGAAACAACGGAGCTGGAATTCGTTCAGTGCCTGCGCCTGCGGCTGCGAGGCTTCCTGCTTCTGGCGGCCGCGGTAGCTCTGGCGCAGGCGCTCGAACTCCTTCTCCGGGAACGAGGGCCGCAGCAGGACGTCGCCCAGCAGGGCCAGGCCCGCATCGAGTTGTCCGCGCAGCACGTTCAGCGAGACCTGGGTGCCGTCGAAGTTGCTGCTGGTGCGCAATTCGGCGCCCAGGGATTCGACGGCCTCGGATAACGCCAGGGCGTCCCGGCCGCCCGCGCCCTCGTCAAGCATGTCCGCGGTCAGGACGGCGGTCCCACGGCGATCGAGCGGGTCGTCGGCCCAGCCGGCGCGCACGACCACACGGGTCTCGACCAGCGGCAGTTCGCGCTTCTCCACCAGGTACAGCTTCAGGCCGTTGGGCAAAGTGGCCTCCTGCACCACGGGCGGCGTGTAGGCAGCCGGCGTGGTTCCCGCCGGCAACTGCGAGCGGTCCAGGTCCGCGGGCGCGGCCGCCAACTTGCCCTGCGGCACGATCCACAGCACCGCCCGCCGATCAAGGTCGACGAAGCGACGCAGCCAGGCGTTGACCGAGCCGACATCGGCCGCGTCGTAGCGGGCCAGGTCGGCCTTCAGGTAGCCCGGGTCGCCTACCAGCACGTTGTACCGGTTGAGGCGGTCGGCCTTGCCGCCGAAGCCGCCAATCTGCTGCAGTTCGCGGACCGAGGACGCGCGCAGGCGCGTGCGGGCCAGGTCCACCTCGCTCTTGGTGACACCCTCGGCCAGGAGCTGCGACAGCTCGGCGTCGATGGCCGCCTCCAACTCGGCCAGGTCATGGCCGGGAGCCGCCGTGGCGGTGATGCCGAAGGTGCCGCTCATCTCGCGCGAAGACTGCATGGAGAAGATGTCCTGGGCGATCCGCTTCTCGTAGACCAGGGACTTGTAGAGGCGCGAGGTCTTGCCCGAGGCGACGAGTTCCGCCAGCAGGTCGAACTCGGCGTCGCCCTCCCGGTACCAGCCTGGCGAGTGCCACTGCATGTAGAGGCGCGGCAGTTCGACGGCGTCTTCGGCCACGGCGCGGCGCTCACCGTCCAGGCGGGGAATCCAGGCCTCGAGGCGGTCGACCGGACGGCCGGGCGGAATCGGTCCGAAGTACTTGGCGATCCACTCCTTCGCCTGCGCCGGGTCGAAGCTCCCGGCCACGCACAGCGAGGCGTTGTTCGGCGCGTAATAGAGCCGGAAGAACTCGGCCACGTCCTCCAGGGAAGCTGCTGAAAGGTCATCCATGCTGCCGATCACCGGCCAGCGGTAGGGATGCCCCACGTCATACATCAGCTCCAGAAGCATGTCGCGGCTCTTGGCGTAAGGCCGGTTCTCGCCCTGGCGCTTCTCGTTCTTCACGACGTCGCGCTGGTTGTCGAGCTTCTCCTGCGTCATGGCCGGCAGCAGCCAGCCCATGCGGTCGGCCTCCAGGAACAGAGCCAGCTCCAGCTGGTCGGCCGGGACGTTCTCCCAGTAGTTGGTCCGGTCGTTGTTGGTCGAGCCGTTGACCTGGCCGCCCACCTTCTGCAAGGGCAGGAAGTAGTCCTTGTCGTGGTTCTGCGAGCCCTGGAACATCATGTGCTCGAACAGGTGCGCGAAACCCGTGCGCCCGGGCTTCTCATCCTTGGAGCCGACGTGGTACCAGACGTTCACCGCGGCGGTGGGCAGGCTGTGGTCCTCGTGCAGGATCACCTGCAGGCCGTTGGCTAGCGTGTACTTCTCGTACTTCAGGTCCGGCAGGTCGAAGGCCGGGGCAGCGGCAGCGCCGGCGGCCGTGGTCACCCCCACCAGCAGGGCCGTCGTCACGATGAGGGCAGGAAGATGGCGGAGATTCACGGCTCGATCCCTTCGCGCTGGCGGGAGGCGTGGTCGGTGTCCGCGCGGACCGATGGGCGGCGCGCGGATGGGGCCCGGCTGGGAGGTACGGACAGGACCCGGTCCCGGTTTCAGGTTAGCGGTCGAGGGAACGACGCGCAATGGCCGACCGGAACCGCGAAACGCAGGCGACGAGTCGCGCCGCGGACCGGCCGATTTCCCGTGCGCGGACCCGGCGGCAGTGGTACGATCGCAACATGGTGCGCTACACGCTGCTGCGAACGGCGTTGGACCCGCTGCTGGCGGTGGCGGGGCCGGCTGGGCTGTCCCGGCTCGAGTTCCTGCCCAGGGCCTGGGAATGCCACACGCACGCCCACGCCCACGCCCGGCAGCAGTTCGGGGCGGACGTCGCGGTGAAGGAGGACCCGGGCGCCTTCGACGAGCTGCGCGACCAGCTGGCCCAGTACTTCGTCGGGGATCGGCGCGAGTTCACGATCGGACTGGACCCCCATGGCACCGAGTTCGACCGGCGGGTGTGGCAGCAGCTGCTGAGGATCCCGTACGGCAAGCTCAGGACCTACGGCGAGGTGGCGCGGGCCCTGCGCAAGCCGACGGCCACGCGCGCGGTGGGCCAGGCCGCCGGGCGCAACCCTCTGCCCATCCTGGTCCCCTGCCATCGCGTGATCGGCCGCGGTGGCTCGCTGGTGGGCTTCGCCGGCGGCATCGACACCAAGGCCCGCCTGCTGCGTCTCGAGGGCCACACACTGGGCGACTCACCCCGCCTGGAGGAGCCCCGCCTGTTTTGACCACCCTGGATTGGCTCCTTGTCGCCGCGATGTACGGCACCATCATGGGCTCGCTGCTGCTCACGCGCCGGCACATGCGCGGGGTGGCCGACTACCTGGCGGCCGGCCGTAGTGCCGGGCGCTACCTGCTGACGGTCTCGGCGGGCATCGCTGCCATCGGCGGCATCACCATCGTCGCCAACCTGGAGATGGGCTACGAGGCCGGCTTCGCCATGGGCTGGTGGGGCCTGAGCATGTCACTGTTCATGACCATCGTGACGGTGACGGGCTGGGTGAACTACCGGTTCCGCCGCACGCGGGCGCTGACACTGTCGGAATTCTTCGAGCGACGCTACAGCCGACGCTTCCGCATCTTCGCCGGCAGTGTGGCCTTCGGCGCCGGGTTGATCAACTTCGGCATCTTCCCGGCGGTCGAGGCGCGGTTCTTCATCCACTACCTGGGCCTGCCGGAGACGTGGCACCTGGGGGCGCTCGCGATCCCGATGTACCCGTTCATCATGTTCATCACGCTGGGCTCGGCCGTCTGGTTCATCCTGCAGGGCGGCCATGTCTCGGTGCTGGTGACGGACTTCGTGCAGGGCGTGTTCGCCTACGTCGTCTTCCTGATCCTGGCGGCCTGGCTCATGCTGAAGGTGGGCTGGGACGACGTCGCCACGGTGATGATGCAGGCGCCGCCGGGGCTGTCGAAGGTCAACCCGTTCGATACGGGCTACGTGGCCGACTTCAACGTCACCTACTTCCTGATCGGTGTGCTGGGACTGTTCTACGGGGCCATGTCCTGGCAGGGGACGCAGGCGTACAACACATCGGCACGCTCGGCCCACGAGGGCAAGATGGGCAACGTGCTGGGCATGTGGCGGGGCATCGGCCAGGGCATGTTCATGACCTTCGTGCCGATCCTGATCTACACCGTGCTGCACCATCCCGACTGGGCGGGCCTGGCCGGTGGCGTACAGGCGCAGCTGGACGGCGTCGACAACCTGGCCCTGCGCTCGCAGATGCGCGGGCCCCTGACGCTGGCCGCGCTGCTGCCGCCCGGCCTGCTGGGCGCCTTCGCGGCGCTGATGCTGGGCGCCTCGATCAGCACCCTCAACACGTACATGCATTCGTGGAGCAGCATCTTCGTGCAGGACGTGCTGCTGCCGGTGCGAAGGCGGCCGTTGTCACCGGTCGCACACATGCGCGCGCTGCGGCTGGCGGTGATCGGCGTGGCGGTCTTCGCGTTCCTGTTCAGCCTGTTCTACCGGCAGAGCCAGGCGATCCTGCTCTTCTTCGCACTGACCGGCGCCATCTTCGCGGGCTGGTCGGGCGCCGTGATCATCGGCGGGCTGTACACGCGCTGGGGCACGACGGCCGGCGCCTGGGCCGCCGGCATCTCCGGCGTCTCGCTGGCCCTGGCCGGGTTCGTCCTGGAGCAGTCCAAGCGCGCCTGGCACGAGACCGGTACCGCCTTCTGGGGCTTGCTCGACGTCGCCGGCGCTGCGCGCACCCAGGCGTGGGCGGGCTGGGTCGACGTCCACCTGCCCAACGGCCAGCAGATCTGGGGTTGGTCGATGTGGGTCTGCGCCCTCACCTATGTGGCCGTCTCGCTGGGTCAGCAGGCGGTGCGGCGCCGCAGCTTCGACCTGGACCGCCTGCTGCACCGCGGGCAGTGGGCCATCGCCGGCGAGAACGAGGGCAGCGGAAAGACCGTGTCGCGCGGCTGGCGCGCCCTCGGCATCACCGACGAGTTCGGGCGCCGCGACAAGGCCCTCTACGTGGCGACCTGGAGCTGGAACCTGGCCTGGATGGCCATCTTCGCCATCGGCACCATCTTCTTCCTGACACGCCGTCTGACCGCCGGGGGCTGGACGGGCTACGACACGCAGTGGCTGCGCTTCTGGCACACCCGGTTCTGGATCGAGCTGGTGATCTCGGCCCTGGTCATGGTCTGGTTCACGATCGGGGGGACGCGCGACGTCAGGCGCATGCTGCGCGACCTGCAGGCTCGGCGCCGCGACGATGGCGACGACGGGTTTGTGCGGGAACCGGGACCGGTCGGCGACGGCGAGGAGCCCGGTCGCACCGGGTGACGGGCGCGGCCGCGCCCGCGGGGAGGCCTTGTGCTCCACATCTACGTCGACGCCGACGCCTGCCCCGTCAAGGCGGAGGTCGACAAGGTCGCCACGCGCTACGACCTGCCTGTGACGCTGGTGGCCAACCAGTACATGCGGGTGCCGGGCTCCGGGCGCGCGAAACTGGTGGTCGTGGAGCAGGGCCTCGACGGGGCCGACGACTGGATCGTCGAGCAGGCCGGCCTGGACGACATCGTGATTACCGGCGACATCCCCCTGGCCGCTCGCTGCCTGGACAAGGGCGCGCGGGTCCTGGGCCACAACGGCCGCCCGTTCACGCCCGCGAACGTGGGTGACGCGCTGGCCAGCCGTCAGCTGCTCAAGCAGTTGCGCGAGCAGGGCATCATGATGGGTGGGCCACCGCCCTTCTCGGCGAAGGATCGATCGCTCTTCCTCCAGCAGCTCGACCAGATGGTCCAGGCGATCCGCCGCGGCTCCCCCCGCTGAACCCGTAGCGCAGGCTAAAGCGATCCCGCCCGGGCGCCGATCCCTTCACGGGCCCGCTCACGGGAGGACTTCCGCATGAACCGCAGACTTGCCATCGCGGCCGCAGCGCTGCTGCTGGCCGCCTTCCGCCCTGCCGGGGCCCAGGTGCCCGTGTGGCCCGGGGGTCATGACCCGGCCGGACACCGGCCCGGCGCGCGGCGCGGGGATGACCCGCACGCCGTGCCGGCGGCGGCGGCGCACGGGGAGCAGGCGCATGGCCTAGCGGAGCATGGCCAGGTGGAGCATGCGGCGGCGCTGGGCGCGCACGGCGACCACGCGGCCACCGATACCGAACACACGGCCTCGGCGCACGCCACGCCCGGCCATGCCGCGAGCCCGGCGCCGGGCGCGCCTGCCGGGACGGCACACGCCACTCCCGCGCACGACAACACCGCCCACGCCGCCCCCGACGGTATCGCGGCCGACGAGGCGCTGGCCCGGCTGCTCGAGGGCAACGCGCGCTTCACCGCCGCAAGCCAGCGGCATCCGCACCAGGATGCCGGCCGCCTGTCGGCGCTGGCCGGCGGGCAGGCGCCGTTTGCCGTCATCATCAGCTGTTCTGATTCGCGGGTGCCGCCGGAAGTCGTCTTCGACCAGGGACTGGGCGACCTGTTCGTGGTGCGCGTGGCAGGCAACGTCGTCGACGACCTGGGCCTGGCCAGCATCGAGTACGCCGCCGAGCATCTTGGCACGAAGCTCGTGATGGTGCTCGGGCACGAACGCTGCGGCGCCGTGACCGCGGCCGTGCAGGGCGGGCACCTGCCCGGCCACCTGCCGACCCTGATGGAGGCGCTGCAGCCGGCGGTCAGCGCGCGCCACGAGGCCCACGGCGACCCGGTCGAGGGCGCCATGCTGGCGAACGTCGAGCTGACGGCCGCCCGTGTGCGCGGCAGCGCGCCGATCCTGGCGGACCTGGTGGCGGCCGGCGAACTGAAGGTGGTCGGCGCCCGCTACGACCTGGACACGGGCGTGGTCGAGATCGTCGACCCGGCGCCGCATCACGCGGGGCTGGACGGGCACCAGGCGCTGGACAGGCTGGTCGAGGGCAATCGCCGCTTCGCGTCCGCCGGCCAGGCGTGGCCGCGCCAGGACCAGACGCGACGGGTGCAGCTGGCCACGGGCCAGGCGCCGCTGGCGATCGTGCTGTGCTGCTCCGACTCGCGGGTACCGCCGGAGGTCCTGTTCGACCAGGGCCTGGGCGACCTCTTCGTGGTGCGTGTGGCCGGCAACGTGGCCGACGACGCGCGCATCGCCTCGATCGAGTATGCGGCCGAGCACCTGGGCACCAGGCTGGTGGTGGTGCTCGGGCACGAGCGCTGCGGCGCCGTCACCGCGGCGGTCAAGGGCGGACAGCTGCCGGGCCACCTGCCGGCGCTGATGGACGCCCTGCAGCCGGCCGTGGCCCTGGCCCGGCCGGTGCACGGCGACCTGGTCGAGGGCACCATGCTGGCCAACATCGAGCTGACGGCCAAGCAGCTGCGCACAAGCCGGCCGATCCTGGCCGGGCTCGTCGAGAAGGGCGAACTGTTGGTCGTGGGCGCGCGCTACGACCTGGACACAGGAGTGGTCGAGTTCTTCGACGAGCCCGCCCCGCAGGCGCTGCATGCGTCCAACGGCGGGCACGGCGCGCACTGAGCGGTATCGCGCGACGCGGGCGGAACGAGCGGGCACTCGGCGGGGCGGCACTTGCGCCGGCACAAGTGCCCGCGCCACTCGCACCCTACGATCCGATCTCCAGGATCCGCTGCACCTCAGGCGCGCCGTACTCCGCCGCCGCGGTCAGCACCGTCACGTTGGCCGCCGGCCGGTACTCGCCCTCCCCATGCGTGTGTCCGCAGAGCACGAGGAACGACACCTCGGGGTGGCCGTGCGCCACCCGCAGGATCGCCTCGCCGAGTGCCCGGCACGCGAACCAGGGCACCCAGTCGTCGTCGCTGGGCCGCCCTTCGTGCCAGGCGGCCTCGCGGAACGGCGGCACGTGCGTCAGCACCACCACCTCCGGACACATGCCGGCGGCCGCCCGCAGCCTGGCCTCGAGGCGGGCGACGGCGGCGTCGGCGAGGTGCGCGAGCGTTTTCAGGAGCGCGGCGCGGTCGAGACCCTTCAGGTCGGCAATGCGGAAGAAGTCGTTCAGCAGGACAGGCGTGGCGCGGGCATTGCCGTAGCGGGCATCAGCCCAGGTGTCGTCGCCGACGATCGCGACCTTGCCGCCCATCACCGTCGGCTCCGAACCGGCGAGCCAGACCAGGCGTGAGGCAGTGGCCACGCAGGCACGCATCTCGCGCTCGACGTCGACAACCGAACCGCCATAGTGGTCGTGGTTGCCGAGCGTGAAGCAGACCGGCACCGCCAGCGAGGCATCGAACCGGCGCAGGTGGTCCGTGAGCGACGACGCGACGCCGATATCGCCGGTCACGAGCCAGGCGTCGACATCGTGCCGGCGCAATTTCACGATGAACGCGTCGATCGCGTCGCGGTCCAGGAACTCGAGGTGGATGTCCGAGAGCCAGCCGAAACGCATGAATACCCCGCTCGGGACCGGTACGCGTGTTGCGACGACGCGGTCCGCCCGCGTGCACCCTGCCCCCCGATTCCTACCTCACCAGGACCATTCGCGCCGTTGCCGCCAGGTTGCCGATCTCCACGCGCGCGAGATAGACGCCACTCGCGAGATCCCGGGCCTGCCAGGGGACCGCGTGCGTGCCAGCCGTGACATCGCCATCCAGAAGCACCGCCAACCGCCGTCCGGCAAGATCGTAAACCGTCAGGCGCGCGCGCCCGCCGACAGGCGCCGTGAAGCGGATCACGGTCAGGGGATTGAACGGGTTGGGGTGGCTCGCGATGGACAACGTGCCCGGGGTCGGGTTCGCGACCGCCGACACCGTGGGGGCAATATCGAGGATGAGGCCTTCGACGACCGTCAACCCGTACGGCATCTCCTGCGGCAGGCGATACCAGCCGTTGTAGGGGCCGCCCCAGCCGAAGTTGAGGTGGTAGAAGTCATCGGCGTTGTAGCCGTCGACGACGAGGTTATGGCCCATGGACCATGACGGGTCGACGACCGCAAGGTGGGCCGGGCGGGCGCTCTGCATCTGTGCGCGCAGATCGGCGTACAGGTCAGGGTCCGCCTCGAGCACCAGGCGCGCCGAGGTGAAGCCGCAGCGCACGAAGGCGGCATACGCCTGAGCGACCGCGAAGGTCCCGGAACCGGCCGCGCTGTAGACCTGGCTCGCGGCAGTACCGCAGGCGAAGACCAGCGCCGCCTTGTCCGTGTTGGTCAGGGGCGTGCCGGCTTCCCAGTGCGCACCCAGGGTCTGCAGGCAGCCGTTCAGGACCTCGAAGGTCGGGAACCCGTATCGCGCAGCCGCGTCGGGGATCCAGTAGTTGTTCCCGGCGTAGGCGTGCCAGTAGCGGTCGCCGTCGTCGAACACCGTGCCCTGCAGGGTGCCGTGGTAGTCCAGGATCATGGCCATGGCAACGGCGGGACAGCCGGCGACGCTGCGCGCGCCGCCGCGCGCCAGATCCACCGGACAGAGATCGTTGTAGGGTGCGTTCTGCGTCCAGTTGGTGAGCAGCCAGCCGCCGGTCGGCGTCGAGCCCGCCGGGGGCCATTGCTCGAACCGCACAGGCTGCGCCTTGCCGTCGCGCAGATTGTCCCACTGGGCGTGCCAACGCGCTGCGACTTCGGCGTCGATCAGCGTCGCGGCGTTCAGCCGGCAGGCGAGGTCGGCGGCGAGTATCGCTCGTAGCGGGTTGGGGCCATCGCCACGGGGATAGGACGATTCGAGCGAGTAGGCCACCACCGGCGGCAGGTCGCTGTCGGCGGCGACCACCACGTACCCGACGGGCGCAAGCCCGTGCACGCGGGCCACGACCCGGCCGTCATGGATGACGTCGTCCTGCCAGGCGACGGCATGGCCGCGGGCATCAAGGCGGGCAAGCTGGGCGACGGCGACGGCGCGGGCCTCCGGAGCGTCGACGGGCGACGCAGAGGCGGCAACGGCGGTCAACAGTGACAAGGCGGCCAGGATGCGCGGGATCAACATGTCCGACCTCTGTCCAGATGGGGGGCCAAGCCAACGCCCGATCATCAGGGTACGATACCACACGGCGGGCAGTTGCGAAGGTGACACGCGGCGGTGCGACGCGGCCATGCTGCCCGACTCGCCAGGTCGGTGATGACGCGCTCACGTCGAACGGGAGATTAACCGGCTATGTCATATCTAATTTGTTGGTATTGTCGACGGCGCTCGTGCTAGGGTCCGGAAACCGACCGGAAGCAGGAGTCTGCATGCATCGAACACGAGGTGTCGCCATGAAGCTGCGAATGAGCCGGGCTAGTTTGCCGCCCAAGGGGGTCCTGCTGGTCGCCGCGGCGGCGCTGCTGGTGGCGACCGGCGTTGATGCCGCCCGGAATCGCCCGGGCACCGGGCTGCCAGCGCCGATCCTGGCCACCGCCGAACAGCCCGCCCCGACCGCGCGGGCGACCGTCGACAGCGTGGTGCTGGCCCGCTTCGATTTCGATGACGCCCAGGGCGGCGCGGACCCGCAGGGCTGGACCATGCACGACCGCAGCGCCGAGTACCTCGACGAGCCGTTCTGGCACGTCGACGACTTCGCCGGGCTGACCGGCTACGCGCCGCTGGCGGGCGCCCGTTCGCTGTGGTGTGGCGCGCGGGTCTCTCCCGACGGCATGGCCGGTGGCACCTGGCCGGGCTACGGGAACCGCTGGGTGCAGTACTTCGAGTCGGAGACGTTCGTCGTCTCCGGCGAGGTGCAGGTCAGTTGCCTGGCGAGCCATGACATGGAGACCGGCTACGACTGGCTGTACCTGGAGTACCGATCCGGCGGCAGCACCTGGCTGACGCTGAACCAGGTCGACGGATTGGGCCAGGGCAGCTTCAACGGAACCATCGATGCCGGCGCACATGACGGTCAGGTGCAGTTGCGCCTGCGGTTCGTCTCCGACAACGCCTGGTCCGACGAGGACGGCTTCGTCGACTCGCTGGGCGCCGTCGTCATCGACGAGTTTACCGTGACCGACGCCACCGGCGTGGTGGACCATCAGGACTTCGAGACGGAAGCCGTGGCCGCGCTGATGACGGTGGACGGACACTGGACGGCGCGGGTCGACCAGCCGTTCGGCCTGCACGCGGGGCTGGTCGCGGGCGACGACGTCCTGCAGCAGGATCCGGCGATCTACAACGGGACGAACTTCTGGTCGTTCTTCAATGGTTCCGGGACGTTCTTCGGGTGCGCGGGCACCACGGAGCAGGAGGTCGTGCCGTACAACACGGACGACGACTCGGGGCCCTATTACCTCCCGTACCGGTACTTCCACAATGACGTGCGCTCGCCGTGGATCCGCCTGGACCAGGATGAGAACGGCGGCGCCCTGTCTGTGCCGCCGGAAGCCGTGTCGCTTCAGTTCCAGGTCTACCGCGATTTCGAGGTCAACAATGAACTCTACTACAAGTACCGCGCTCGTTTCCGCATCGCCGGCGAGGTGTCGAGCTGGTACAACGACAACCTCGTCTACTACGGGCCGGAGAAGGACTGGCTCAATGCCAGGCTTGTGCTCGCCGTGCCTGCCGGCGCCGAGGAGATCCAGATCAGCCTGGGCGCCATTGACGCCGCCTGGCAGTTCCTCTTCCCCGGAAGCTGCCACACGCACGCGCCGCTGTTCGACAACGTGCGGCTCATCGGCGCGGTCGTCGACGAGCCCATCGACATCGCCGCCGGGCTGGTGAACACCGCCTATGGCGACGTCGACTGGGGCGACTACGACGGCGACGGCGACCTGGACATCCTGGTCGTCGGCGCCATGACCTCGGGCAAGGCGGCGCGCGTGTACCGCAACGACGGCAGCGCGTTCACCGATATCGCGGCGCCGCTGACGCCCATCTCGCACGGCTCGGCCGAATGGGGCGACTACGACAACGACGGCGACCTGGACATCCTGCTGGCCGGCGATACCGGCCTCGAGGAAGAGCGGGCCGTCACGCGGCTGTATCGCAACGACGCCGGCGCCTTCAGCCCCGTGGCCACCTCGATTCCCGGCCTGCTGGGCGACTACGCCGACCGCGGGCTGGCCTGGGGCGACTGCGACAACGACGGCGACCTGGACATCCTGATCATGGGCCGCGGCTTCCCGGGCAACCCCGAGCAGTACCATGGCGCGATCCACCGGAACGACGGCGCGGGCGTGTTCACCGAGATCGCCACGGGGCTGCCCGCGTTGTCGTCCAGCGCCGTCGCCTGGGGCGACTTCGATGTCGACGGCGACCTGGACCTGGTGCTCTGCGGCGAGTTGTCGAACGGGAACGTGACCTCGCGGATCTACCGCAACGACGGGACCGGCCAGTTCACCGACATCGGCGCCGGCCTGGCCAGCGTCCATTCCGGCGGCGCCGCCTGGGGCGACTACGACAACGACGGCGATCCGGACCTGGCCCTGACCGGCCTGGCGCCGGGCAACACCTACGTCACCCGGGTCTACCGCAACGACGCGGGCGTGTTCACCGACCTGCAGGCGGCCCTGCCGGACCTGGGCGGCGGCAGCGTGGACTGGGGCGACTACGATGCGGACGGCGACCTGGACCTGCTGTTGACGGGCTGGAACGGCACAGTGCGCCTCAGCCGGGTCTATCGCAACGACGGCGGGGCGTTCGTGGACGAGGAAGCCGGTCTGCCGGGCACCATCTACGGGTCGGCCGGCTGGGGCGACTTCGACGCCGACGGCAGACTCGACATCCTGCTGGCCGGCTACAACCCGACCGACGGGTTCCTGACGCGCATCTACCGCAACTGGGCCACGCCGGCAGCCAGCCCCCCGCCGCAGCCGACCGACGTGACCGCGAGCGTCGACGGCGATGTGGTCACCCTGAGCTGGACCGTGCCGGCAGTCGCCAAGTCCGCGTCCGCTGGCCTGACCTTCAACGTCCGGCTCGGCACGACCCCCGGCGGCGGCGAGATCTGCTCGGGCCAGGTCCAGGCGACGACCGGCCGCCGCCTGGTCGCGCGGCCGGGCAACGCGGGACAGAGTCTGTCGTGGTCGGTGCAGATGCCTGCCGGGTGGACGCAGGTCTACGGCAGCGTGCAGTCGATCGGCTCCGGGTACGCCGGCTCGCCGTTCAGCGCCGAACTGATGGTGACGCCGGCCGGCGTGGCGGCCGTGGTGACGCCGTCGCCGTACGTACTGTACGCGAACGCGCCGAACCCCTTCAACCCGCGCACGACCTTGTCCTTCACTTCGCCGAGGGACGGCCACGCGCGGCTCGAGATCTTCGACGCCCGGGGACGGCGCGTCCGCGTGCTCCTGGATTCCGTGGTCACGGCGGGCCGGCACGATCTGGACTGGGACGGGCGGGACGACGACGGCCGCGAACTGGCTTCGGGCGTGTACCTGTACCGGCTGGAGGCCGGCGACTACCGGCGGGCCGTGCGGATGACACTCATCCGCTGAGGCTGGATGACGCAGGCCTGTTGGTCCAGGGGCAACGGATCGGGGCTCATGGGTCGAGCTGTCGAATCCACTCCCGGACCATGGCGAGGACGTCATCGTGGAGTTCCGTGGCCTGTGCGGACGACTGGAGCGTCAGCACGCAGCGGTCCTGGGCAGGCCACTTCAACAGGCCGTGCGGGTCGGTCACCGTGAACGCCCGGGGCGGCGCCTTGGGCTTCGCTCCCGTATGCATGACGATCTGGATCGTCCTGGGCGGGTGCAGCTTGAAGGTGGCGAAGTGATCGTCCAGCTTGAAGCTGGGCGCGTTCCACTTGATCTCTTCGACGATGCGCGGATCAATGTCCATGATGCCGGACCGTAGCCTGTTGATCGCTTCCTTGTGCGGATGATCGAGGTGCAGCAGGAAGGCATCGATGTCCGCCGGGGATCCGGGCACTTTCCTCTTCCCCGCTGCCATCGCTGCCTCCGCTTGTGAGCCTGGTGCCACGGCCCGCCGCTTCCGCCTCAGTCCTTCAGCTTGTCCGCGAACCTCTCCCTCAGCTTCTTCAGCTTCGGGTTGATCACGACCTGGCAATAGCCCGCCGCGCGGTTGTTGTCGTAGTAGTCCTGGTGGTAGTCCTCGGCCACGTGGAAGGCCGCATCGCCGGCCAGCTCGGTCACGATGGGCTTGGGGAAGATGCCCTCGCGCGTCAGTTCGGCGACCTTCGCCTCGGCCTCGGCGCGCTGCGCGGCGTCACGGCAGAAGACCACCGAACGGTACTGCGTGCCCACGTCGGCGCCCTGCCGGTTGAGCGTGGTCGGGTCGTGGGTTGCGAAGAACACGTTCAACAGGTCGCCGAAGCCGATCACGGTCGGGTCGTAGGTGACCCGCACGACCTCGGCATGCCCGGTCTCCCCTGTGCAGACAGCCTTGTAATCGGCCGGACCGTCGCCGCCGGCGTAGCCGGACTCGACCAGGTCCACGCCCTTGAGCCGCTGGAACACGGCTTCCAGGCACCAGAAACACCCGCCGCCGAGCACGGCCTGCTGCTTGCCTGTCTGCGCCATGGCCTGCGCACCTCCTGCGGACAACGCCAGCGCGATGAGCGCGGCGACCATCGTGCTTTGCCTGGACATCGGTACCTCCCGGGGCGCCGCGCCGGACGCCCGGCCACATGCTCGCGCCGCCGCGGCGGCGCCGCCACCACCATCGCCAGCGGGCTGCGCCGGCCGGCGATCGGCCGTGAGGCCGAAAGCTATGATACCCTGGGCGGCAGGGGGAGGTTCCGAGATGGGGAGCAGTGCCGTGGCGATCACCTGCCTGTGCCTGCCGGCGGCCGCCGGCGAAGGCGGCGGCGGGCCCTGACGCGGGCCCGCCGCCCTTCCGCGCTATTCCGCGGCCAGCATCTCCAGCGTCCGCTTCGGGTTCATCAGCTTCAGCCCTTCCTGCCCGTCGACGGTGTCGGCGCCGCGCTCGATGAGCGACACTACCTGCGCCGGGGCCAGCTCCGGCCGCGCCGCCAGCAGCTTCGCCACGAGGTTCAGGGCGTTGGGCGAGGCCATGGACGTGCCAGACATCTTCATCCGCTGGCCACCGGGAACGTCGCTCTCCACCTCGAAGCCGTTGGCGAAGACGCGCACGCGCCGACCGCTGGCCGTGAAGCTGGTGCGACGGCCCGCCTGGTCCACGGCGCCGACCATCATCAGGTTGGGCAGGTCGAGGCTGCCGGGGATCGACTGGTCGAACTCGACGTCGTTGTCGTCGTTGCCGGCCGCCGCCACGAACAGGATGTCCGGTGCCGACGCCATGGCCTTCTGCATGGCGTCGCGCAGGATACCCAGCAGTTCCGCAGCCAGCTTGCCGCGCTCGGTGGCGGTGCCGCCCAGGTTGTTGGCCTCCAGCGCCGACTCGATCTCCTTCAGCGACCAGCCCCAGCTCATGTTCGCCGCGCGCACGCCGTGGGCGCGGAAGTAGTCGATCGTCCGCTGGTACGACGCGGCGTGCGCTTGCGCCGTCTCCCGGGTCAGCGCCTTCGGGATGGTGTGGTAGTCGAAGGAGATGCGCGCGACCAGCGCCTGCGCCGCCGGGTTGCCGGCCAGCGCGATGCCCGCGACGTGCGTGCCGTGCGCGTGCAGGCCGGCGAAACTGAGCGACTCCATGAACGGCCCCACCTCGGCGGGCGCCATCTCGCCCATCTGCCGCCGCAGCGCGCTGGCCTCGGGGCTGTCCACGCCCGAGGTCAGGTCGGTGAAGGCCTTCATCGACTTCATCGCCGCCTCCAGGCGGCCAGCCTGGTCGCCCAGCGGGTGCAGCAGCTCCGGCACGGCCCGACCATCGTAGTCCCAGGCGATGCCGTGGATGTCGTCGACGAAGCCGTTGCCGTCGTCATCGCTGCCGTTCGGCTTCTCGGCCGCGTTGGTGAACAGGCGGCCGGCGAACACGCCGGTGTCCACGCCCGAGTCCCAGATGGCAATGGTGACCGGCTTCAGGTCCGCGCGGCCCTCCAGCGAGACGTCGCGCGCGGCCCAGATATCCGCCTTCTCCTCCTGGCCGGCCTCCAGGAAGCCGGCGTAGGACGCGACCAGCTCCTCGCGCAGCGGCAGCACGGTGCGCATGGCCGAGCCCAGGCCCACGATCTGCCCGGCCAGGTCGGAACTCACCTCACCGGCGCCCGCGACGATGGGATCGAGCTGGCTCTGCACCATGCCGGTCAGCAGTGCCGGGCTCATGATCTCCATCCGCCCCTTCTGGGCTTGGATGTTGTCGCGCACCAGGTCGATCGGCAGCCCCGCCAACGCCTTGTCCAGGGCGGCGCGGAAGGCCGACTTGAACGCCGGCGTGGCGGCGTCGGTCCCGGCGGCGCCGCGGGCGGCGACCCAGGCCAGCGCCACCAGGCCTGTGGTCAGGCGGGTGGCCTCCTTGTCCTCGAGCGCGCGCACTTCCTGGACGCGCGTCGCCACGTCCGCGTCGCGCCCCTGGACCAGATCGAGCGACAGCAGCGTGTTGAGCATGCGCTGCACCGCGGCCTTGTCGCCGATCTCGTACGTGGCCATGTCAGACTCGAGGTCCGCGCGCACGGCCGCGCAGAAGGCATCGAAGGCGGCCATGTCGGCCAGCATGCCGCTGACGGTGCCTTCGATCCTGTACGTGTGACGGGGCAGGTCGTCGAGGGTCTTGACCGGGGTCTTCGCCGAGGCGACGGCAGCGGCCAGGAGCAGGGCACCGAGGATGGCGGCGCGGGTGAGCTTGAGGACATGGGCCACGGGACAGGACCTCCTGTTGGTCGAACCGGGCGGGCGGGCAGACGCCCGCCGGGCGGAACTCGGGCTGCAACACGCGCGAATCTAGGCGGGATCGGCGGGCGGGACAACCCGTGGAAATCCGGATCGGCATGCCGACGTGTGCAGGGAGGCGCCCGCTCACCGGCCGGCACCACCGGAAAGCGGCGGCGATCATGGCTCGCCGCCGCCCGGGCAGGTCGCTGGTGGGCCCTAACGCAGCAGGGTCATGGTGCGGGTGTCCCGCGCCGTCCCCGCTTCCAGACGATACAGATAGGTTCCCGACGGCACGGCACGGCCATCGCCGTCGAGGCCATCCCACGTGACACGATGCTCGCCCGCGGAGCGAGGACCGTCGTCCAGGCGCCGCACCAGTCGGCCGTCCATCGCGTAGATGGCCAGGCGCACCGACTCCGCCTCGTCCAGGGTGTAGCTGATGGTGGTCCGCGGATTGAAGGGGTTGGGGTAGTTGTCCCCCAGACGGGCGAATGCCGCGCCGGGCACGGCCGAGAAGCCGCCCTCGGTCCAGGCCACGCTGGTGGCGTAGATGCGGTCCCCTGTGTTGAAGAAGTTTCCGTTGGCGGCGTTGCCGGCCACGTAGAGCGTGACATCGCCGGTGCCGGCGGCAGGCGAGATCCAGCGCACGGTCCAGGCGTGCGATCCGGTGGTGCCCGGATGGGTGCCGGCCGAGGTGTGCTTGGCATAATTGCGCGCGCCGGTGGTCGAGAGCTGGACATCGGTATCCAGCGTCGCCAGGGACCCGGTGCTGACGCCGCTGCCGTCGAGCACGGTGAGCTGGAATCCCCAGCGCTGCGCGCCGGGATCGGCCAGGGTCACGACCAGGTCGTAGGCGGTGCCGGGTTCGTAGGTGCCGGGCACGCCGGTCACGCCCAGGCTGCCGGCGCCCGAGTTGAGGGGAAACGTCACGTGGCAGGCGGTGCAGTTCGCCTCGCCGGGGGCATTGGTGTGGCCGTCGGGAGGACCGCCGCTGAAGGCGAGGGCGAGCGAAGGGATGACCGTCATTGCCAATGCGGCAAGAAACGTGACGTGGCGATTCATGGTCTGGCTCCTTGGCCATGCTACCCCGGGACCGGACCCGGAGTTGCCGGCTGCTGTGGTGTGGGCCGCCGGGACGACCCGTGGTCAGTTGTCCAGTGCACCTTCGGCGATCCAGCGGCGCACCGTCTCGATGTCGACGGCCCCGAGCACCCCGCCCTGAGGCATGCGATCGCCGACGCCACTGTCTCCGGTGAGCTTGCGGTAGAGGACCGATACCGCCGGATCGCCGGCCACGACAAGCACGCCTCCCCAGTTGGCGGAGGCCACGCCCACGAGGTTCGTGCGGCTGTCCGGAGCGCCGAGTTCCAGGCCGGCGGTACCACCGTGGCAACCGGTGCAGTGGGCGCTCCAGATCGGCTGCACATCGTCCGCGTATGACACCGGCGCCGTGCCGTTGCCCGGGGCGATCGGATCGCGGCCGCGGTCGCTGCAGCCGCCGGCCGATACCAGCAGCAGCGCGAGCACTGCGGTGCGTCCGCCGCGCGTCACGGCTGCGCCTCCGGCCGCAGCACGAGGGTGACCTTCACCTGCTGCTCGTCCGCCAGCTTCATGACCAGGAACTTGGGGCGGTCGATGGCGTGGTCGCTGAGCTTGACCGCGAAGGCGGCCTCGACGGTCAGGCGGCCGTCGGTGGCGCGCGTCAGCCGCGCCTCGCAGGCCAGCGGTTGCACCACGCCGTGCAGGTCCAGTTCGCCGCCCAGTTGCACGACGGCCGAAGCTCCCGGAGCCAACCCGGCGACTGTTGCCCCGTCCAGCCGGCCGCCGCGGAACCAGGCCTGCGGATAGGTCGCCGTTTCGAAGTGGTTCTCGCGCATGTGCTCGTTGCGTTTGCGGAGGCCCGTGTCGAAGCTGGCCAGGTCGACGGCGATCTCGAACCGGGGCGGGATGCGCAGGTCGGCCGGGTCGAATTCGAGCCAGCCGCTCACCGCTGCGGTGTGTCCGTCGAACGACTCGAGCGGCGCCTTGGACGTGAAGACGATGCGCGAGCCGCCGGCCGGGTCGACGGTGAAGCGCTCTGCCGCCGTCGCCGGCAAGGCGGCCAGGACCAGCACCAACGCCAGCAGGATCCTTGTCGTCGTTCTCATGGCGGTCCTCCCCTAGTAGAAGAAGTGGACGACAACTTCGCCCTCGGTGCGGTCGGTGTCGTCCACCAGTTCGCCTGGCTCGGTCTGCCAGCGATTGACCATGACCTGCAGGTCGAAGAACGGGTAGGGCATCCACACCGCACCCGCGCCCCAGCGCTCGCGCGAGCCGTTCTTCACGTCGCGGTCCGGATCCTGGAAGTTGTAGGTGCCCCGCAGGTCGAAGCCCTGACGCAGGCGAACCGTGACCTCCTGCGTAACCAGGGTGCCCAGCCTTCCCTGCCGGCTCGTCTCGTCGATCTCGCCCAGCCAGTTCACCGGCCCCGCGCTCAGGTACCAGAATCCCCCCACGGCGCGGTTGTGCTGGCCCGGCCGGTCGCGCCGAAGCACCGAGGCACCCAGGCCCGCGTTGATCGGGCCGAGCGGTTGGTTGTACTGGATCCGCGCCGCGTAGGCGTCGCCCGTCTCCTGCGTCTCGCCCAGCAGCGAGGTCGACACGGCCAAGCGGCCGGGAGAAACGCCCACCTCCAGGCCCGAGCCGTGGAACTGTGCCGGGCTGTCCACACCGCCCGTATCCAGCAGGTAGCGGCGACCGAACAGCTGGTGATCGGCAAAGCGCCAGCCGTAGTCCGGCACCATGCGGCCCGCCTTGAGCCAGCCATCCAGGGGCAGCCCGTGGATCAGCCCGAACACCTCGCTGCTGCCGCTCTGCCCCAGTTCCATGTACGCCGAGACATGGCGCCCGAGGCGCGCGTCCAGGTAGAGGTCGCCCTGCATCGAGAGGACCGTGCCTTCGCCCGCCTCCCCCGCCCAGACCAGCGTCCGCAGATCCAGGCCGAACGCCAGGATCGGGCTGATCTCCGGGCTGTGGTCCGGCAGTTCGGCGGACGGCCAGGTTCGGCCGGACATCTCCTCCGGCACGATGAACTGGCTGGCGTACAGGGAGCGCATGCCGCCGCCGGTGGGGTTCACGTGGCAGAGAACGCATCCCTGGCCGTACTGGGCCGTGAATCGTGGTTCGGCGGACGCGGGTACCGTCGCCGCAGCGAGGGCCAGGAGCGCGACGGTCAAGGCCAGGGCCTTGCGCCGCACAGGCGATTCGCCGGTGTGGACAGGATCGGACATGGGTCTCCCCGCCAGAAGGGCCTTCGGTCCAGGCAACCGGGGGAGTCTAGGTACGGAACGCCGGCGCGTCCGTGACCACCGTCACACAGGCGAGCGATTCGCGGTTCTTGGCCGGAATACGCTGGTTCGCGCGTGGAAATCCACCCCACGCTACCGCGGCGCAAACACCGTCCGGAACGCGGGCGCCGACTCCGCCCGGTAGATGGTGCCGTGCCGCAGGTCCGGGCGCGGTACGTAGGTCCAGGCCAGGTCGGCCGGCGCCGCCTGCTCCAGGACGGCCGCGAACGCGTCGGCGGGCGGGCGGATATCGGTCTCGTTCGCCACGGCCAGGTAGAGGGTCAGGCCCAGCGAGGCGGTCCGGCGCACCGATTCCTCCGCGCCGCGCACCAGGGCATGGTCGTTCCACCACAGGCTGGGGCTCAGCGCGATGTAGGTGCCGAACAGCGTCGGCTCCAGGCAGAACGTCTCCATGATGAAGAGCCCGGCCGCCGATTCGCCCACGATTCCCGTGCGGCCGGCGCAACGGTAGCGCCGTTCGACCTCCGGCATCAGTTCGTCGCGGATGAAGGCGCGGAACGCCGCCGAGCCGCCGACCACGGGCGCGATCTTCCGGTCGGACTCGACCTCGGTGGGACCGGTCAGGTCGCGCCGCCGCTGCGTGTTCTCGATGCCGACGACGATCAGCGGCTCGACCTCTCCCGCGGCCGTGAGTTCCGCCAGGGTGTTGACGATGTGCGGGAAGTCCTCGCCGATCCCGCCGTCCGGCATGTAGAGGACCGGGAACGGCGAATCGGGGTGCGCCAAGTAGGCGGGCGGCAGGTGGACGTTGATGACCCGTTCCTCGCCCAGCGCCTGCGACGGGATGCGGAACGTTTCATGGGTCGGGATGGGATCGGGCGCGGCCTGCGTCCTGTGGCAGGCCGGACAGGCAACCAGGGCCAGCAGGGACAGGCCGGTCATCAATTTCTTGGAGCGCAAGCGGATACCGCCTTGTCCGGGGCTGCCTGTGGCATGGTGGACCTGCGTCGGGTGTCCGTCCGCCTGATCGGGGCAGGATGCCCATGGCAACGCGAACGCGCAAGGCCGAAACGCGGGCGGTGATCACGGTCCCGGCGTGCCGCCTGCCGGTTGTGGAAACGCCCCCTTTCTGCTAGATATGGCCCTTACCGGCCGGCGCCCCCGCAGCGGCCCGGCCTGCCCCTGCCCGCCTTGCCGACCACAGGACGGAACCATGAAGCACGACGTGATCGCCGTCATCGACTTCGGCGGCCAGTACGCCCATCTCATCGCCACCAAGGTCCGCCGCGCCGCGAAGGTGCTGGCCGAGATCCGCCAGCCCGAGGACCCCGTCTCGGCCTTCGCCGGCTGCAAGGGCGTCATCCTCAGCGGCAGCCCCTCCCTGGCCTCGTTCGGCGAGGACTCGGACTGGAACAAGGCCATCCTGGACCTGGACGTGCCCATCCTGGGGTTCTGCTTCGGGCACCAGGAGATCGCCAAGCACTACGGCGGCACCGTCATCCACGGCAAGCAGGAGTGGGGCCGGGCCGAACTGCACCTGACCGGCGCGCACCCGCTGTTCAAGGGCCTGGGCCCGGTCGAGACGGTGTGGATGAGCCACTTCGACTCGGTGACGGCCGTCGGCGACGGATTCCGCGAGCTGGGCTGGTCCAAGCTGGGCGCGGACGCCGAGCCGCACCGCTTTGCCGCCATCGCCGACGACGCACGGCGCCGCTACGGCTTCCAGTACCATCCGGAAGTCGACGACACGGTGCACGGCGACGGGATGATCGCCAATTTCGTCCTGGAGATCTGCGGCTGCCGGCCCACCTGGACCATGGAACGCTACGTCGAGGAGCAGGTCGATCGCATCCGCGCGCAGGTCGGCGACCGCTCGGTGTTCCTGCTGGCTTCGGGCGGCGTGGATTCGACCGTGGCGGCGCGGCTGTTCGTGGAGGCGCTGGGACCCGAGCGGCTGGAGCTGCTGCACGTGGACAACGGGCTGATGCGCAAGGACGAATCGCGCCTGGTGGTGGAGATGTTCCGCGCGATGGGGCTGGGCGACCACCTTCACTTCATCGACGCCACCGACACCTTCCTGGCGGCGCTGGCCGGGAAGATCGAGCCCGAGGCCAAGCGGCGCGCCATCGGCGACACCTTCATCACCGTCTTCGAGGGCGAGGCGCGGCGGCTGGGCATCACCGGGCACCTCCTGGGCCAGGGCACCATCTACCCCGACACGATCGAGACGGGCGGCACCAAGCGCGCCGACACCATCAAGACGCACCACAACCGCGTGCCGGTGATCGAGGAGATGATCCGGGCGGGCAAGGTGGTCGAGCCGCTGGCCGACCTCTACAAGGTCGAGGTGCGCGAACTGGGCGGGAAGCTGGGCATCCCCCACGACATGATCTGGCGGCATCCGTTCCCGGGCCCCGGCCTGGGCGTGCGCCTGCTCTGCAGCGACGGCGCGGCGGCGGACGCTCAATCGTTGGCGACGATCGCGCCGGCCGTGGCGGACAAGTCCGCGCGCTACGGCTTCGAGGCCATGCCGCTGCCGATCCGCTCGGTGGGCGTGAAGGCCGACCTGCGCACGTACGAACATCCGGTGCTGCTGCACGCCCCGGCCGCGGCCCGTGGCGGCGAGTACGACTGGGACGCGCTGGCCGAGGCCGCCGGCACCATCTTCAAGTCCGTGGCCGGCCTGAACCGCGCACTGCTGTTGCTGGGTGATGGGCTGCCGCGCGAGTGCCGCCCGCTGGCCGCGCAGATGACACGTGAGCGGCTGGACCTGCTGCGCGATTGCGACGCGGTGATGATGGACGCGCTCCGGCGGCACGGCCTCTATGACCAGGTCTGGCAGTGCCCCACCGTACTGGTGCCCCTGGCGGTGGACGGGCGGGGGCGCGAGCTGTGTATCCTGCGCCCCATCCTGAGCGAGCGCGCCATGACGGCCACGGCCGCCCGCCTGCCCCGCCGCTTGCTGGACGAGGTGCGCGCACAGATCATGTCCCGCAACGAAATCAGCGCCGTGGCGTACGACCTGACCAGCAAGCCGCCCGGCACCATCGAGTGGGAATGACGACGGCGCCCCCGCGCCGCGGAGGCCTGTCCTGAAGCGCATCGTCCTGTTCGCGGGCGCGGCCCTGCTGGCCGCGCCCCCTGCCCTTGCCGCGCCCGTTGCGCCGGCCGCGAGCGGCGTGCAAACCCCTGATCGCCCCGTCTTCACCGTCCCGGAGCTGGTCGTCGTCGGCGTGCGCCCGGAGGCCACGCCGGCGGGCGTCGGCGCCGTTGCCGTCACGCCCGACTCGCTGGTGCTGACGGCGTCCCCCACGCTGGAAGAGGTCCTGCGCGAGATGCCGCACCTGCACGTGCGGACGAATTCGCGCGGCGAGGCGGAGATCTCCACCCGCGGCTCGGACTCGCGGCAGGTGGCGGTGCTGGTCGACGGCGTGCCGCTGACGCTGGCCTGGGACGCGCGGGCCGATGCGTCGGTGATCCCTTCCAGTGCCCCGCAGGAGCTGACGTTCACGCGCGGCCTGTCGTCGATGCTGCACGGGCCGAACGTGCTGGGCGGCGTGGTCGAGGTGAAGGTGGGCAGCGCCGCCGGCGCGCCCGTCGCGCGCGCCCACGAGGCGCGCCTGGGACTGGACGGGACCGGCGGCGCGGCGATCAGCGCGCGCGTGACCGAGCCGCTGGCAACCACCCGCGGCAGCGCGGTCGTGCGGGCCGGCCTCGGCTGGCGCGACACCCCGGGACAGGCGCTGGCACGGGGGCTGGCCGACCGGCCGGGGGCGCCCGACGGCCTGCGGCTGAACACGGACAGCCATGCCGTCGACGCCTTCGTTTCGGCGCGCCGCGATGGCGAGGGCGGCGGCTGGGTCTCGTTCGCCGGCTTCGGCACGCGCGGACACCGGGGCATCGCCGCGGAACTCGGCGTGGCAGAAGAGGATGCCCGCTTCTGGCGCTACCCGCGCGTCGAGCGCGGCGTCGCCGTGGTAACGGTCGGCACCGGCGAGCGCGCCTCGCCCCTGGGCGGCCGCGGCGACGTGGAGGCCAGCTTCGGCCTGGACGCGGGCCGCACCGACATCGAGGCCTTTGCCGACGCGGCCTACGACAGCGTCATCGCCTTCGAGGACGGCCGCGACCGCACCCTGACCATGCGCCTGCTGGGCGACCAGACGCTGGGCCGTCGCGCCGACCTGCGCGGCGCCTTCACGCTGGTCTCCGTGCGCCACGACGAAGTGCTGCCGGACGCTGCGTCCCGCTACCGGCAGCGCCTGTGGAGCCTGGGCGGCGAGACCATCGTCCGCGTCGTGGACCCCGGCGCGCGGCCGCGCTTCCTGAAGGTCTCGGCCGGCGCCGCCTGGGACGGCGCGCAGACACCCGAGACAGGCGGCAAGGAGCCGCTCGGCAGCCTTGCCAGCTGGGGCGGGCGCCTGGGCCTGTCCGCGGGCCTGGACGACGGCACGACGCAGCTCCACGCCGGAGTCAGCCGGCGCAGCCGCTTCCCGTCCCTGCGCGAGCTGTACTCGGGCGCGCTGAACCGCTTCGCTCCCAACCCCGACCTGCGGCCCGAGCGCCTGCTGGCCTGGGAGGCCGGCGTGACCGCGCGCGCGGGCCGCGGGCAGGTGCAGGCGGTCGTCTTCCACAACCGGCTGCGCGACGCGGTGGTCCGCGTGCGCCTGCCGGCGCCCGACAGCCGCTTCCAGCGGATCAACCGCGACCGGCTGGAGGCGACCGGGCTGGAGCTGATGGCCTCGCAGGACGTCGGGCGCCTCTCTGCCAGCGCCCACCTCACGCTGCAGTCGGTCGCGTTGACGGACCCGGCGGCGGGAACCGGGCGGCAGCCGGAGAACCTGCCCGAGGCCTCCGGCGGGCTGGGCCTGCGCGGACGCCTGCCCGGCGGCTGGACCGCGCGTCTGGACGCGGCCTGGACGGGACAGCAGTTCGCCATCGACCCGGCCACCGGCCAGGACAGCCGGCTGGCGCCGTCGCTGCGCTGCGACCTGGGCGTGTCGCGGGCGCTGGGCCGCCATCTCGAAGCCACGGCGACACTTGCGAACGTCGCCGACACCGTCTGCCTGGACCAGATCGGGCTGCCCCAGCCCGGACGCACGTTCGCGGTCCTGGTCCAGCTGCACTGACGGCGCCCCAACAAGGAGCCGAATCCTCCCGATCGAGAAAAATTCTTGTCCATCTGCGAAAAAATACTTTGCTCGCAATCCGTACAAAGTGGATAATCAGCACGCAGTCCAGACCCTCCCCGGGCACCGTCCCGCCGGCCGCGGCCGGCGCGCCCGGGCGTCCCGCCCCGCCGCAACCGGGAGTATCGCCATGCGCAAGCCCGTCGCCCCCGCGCTCGTCCGCAGCATGTTCATCCTGGCCCTCGTCCTGGCTGCGGTCGCGCCCGCGAGCGCGCAGGTCGGCGAGCTGATCTGGGCCGACGAGTTCGACTCGCTCGACAACTGGCTGAAGGTGACCGGCAACGGCTACTGGGGCTGGGGCAACGGCGAGCTCGAATACTACCGACCCGAGAACGTCGACATCGCCGACGTGCCGGGCGAGCCGGGCAACAAGGCGCTGCGCATCACCGCGAAGCAGGAAAGCGGGCCGGGCATCGTCGACCAGTGGGGCAACCCGCTGACCTACACGTCCGGCCGCGTGGAGACGAAGTCGTTCGTCTCGGTGAAGTACGGCATGATCGAGGCGCGCGTGCGCGTGCCGAACCTGGACCTGGGCGGCTGGCCGGCGTTCTGGCTGCTGGGCACCGCGAGCTACGCCTGGCCGCGCAACGGCGAGATCGACATGCTCGAGATGGGCATGAAGAAGGTCTACCGCGACCTGCACGACACGCACAACGGCGGCAACGGGCTGAACAACTCGACGGTCAACCAGATGATGGGCGCCAACACCATCTTCTACTCGGAGGCGGCGATCAACCCCGGCAACCCGTCCGGCGCGGCGAGCCTGGCCTGGGATCCCGAGGACGTCTACTACCGCCCCTACTACAACTACGCGAACCCGCTGGCCGGCCGCTTCCTCACCTACCGGCTGTACTGGGACGAGAATTCGCTGCGGCAGACGATCGTCGATAACGGCGTCGAGTACGACCTGTTCGCCGAGCCGTTCACGATCGACGAGGAGTCCGACGAGCTGCGCAACCCGTTCTTCCTGATCGCCAACCTGGCGATCGGCGGCGCCTTCACCGACTGCTGGCAGCTGGGCAACCCGGCCAGCGGCCTGCCCGTGACGATGCCGTTGCCGGCCACGATGTACGTCGACTACGTCCGCGCCTACCGCTGGAACGGGCAGGGCGAAGTGCACCTGGGCCCGCCGGTGGCGCGCGGCGGCAGCTTCGGCCTGTACACCGAGACGACGCCGGTCAACAGCGCCCTGGTGCCGGAGATCGACTCGCACATCTACGTCTGGGAGGGCACGCTGGTCGACGGCACCACCGCGCCGTACGAGGGCAGCGACGTGCTGGCCTGGCGCACCAACAGCCGCGGCTGGTTCGGCGCCGGCATCATGTCGGTGCAGCCGGTCAACCTGTTCGGCTTCGGCGACGGGCACCTGAACTTCCGCATCCGCATCCCGGCCAACGTCACTTTCAAGATCGGCCTCATCGACGCGTGGGGGAACCAGTACTACGTGAGCTTCCCGGCGGGCCAGACGCGCTACGGCCTGGTGCGCAACGGGCAGTGGGGCCAAGCCTCGATCCCGGTCACCGACCTGCGCGGCACGGCCATCGACCTGCGCATGCTCAGCTACGAGTTCGTGATCCTGGAGGAACAGGGCGTCGCCTGCGAGTTCGCGATCGACGACATCTACTGGTCCGGCGGCGTGGCCAGCGGCGTGGACGATCCGGTCGTCCGGCCGGCCGGCGCGCGCATCCTGGGCAACGTACCCAACCCGTTCAACGCCGGCACCGAGCTGCGCTTCGAGCTGCCGGCAGCCGGCCCGTACGACATTACCGTGTTCGACATGGCAGGCCGGCGCGTGGCGGCCTTCGAGGGGATCGGCCGCGAGGGGCGCAATGACGTGCGCTGGGACGGCCGTGACGAGGGCGGGCGCAATGCGGCCGCCGGCGTCTACCACTACCGGCTGCGCGCGGGCGGGAACGAATCCGCCGGCAAGCTGGTGCTGGTGAAGTAGGTCGAGGCGATCCTCGCCGCGACCGCGGAAGGGCAACACGAGGAGGCTGCATGATGACGATGAAAAAGCTCACGACGATCGTCTGCGTCGGGATGCTGGCGCTGGCGGGAACCGCATTCGCGAACGCGGTCGAGAATCCCGGCTTCGAGACCGGTGACCTGACCAGCTGGCAGGCGCTGGGCGGCAACGCCAGCGCCACGATCTCGGTCGTAGCCGGCGACAACGGCCCCAGCGCCGCCGGGAATCACTGCGCGTACATGGCCAACTTCGGCGAGGCCGTCGGCCTGACGCTGAAGCAGACCACGCTGCCGGGCACCGCCATCGGCGGGCTGGTCACCTGGTCGTTCGACCTCAAGCTGGGCCAGGCCGGCCTGGGCGGCGTCTTCTTCGTCCAGATCTTCGCCGAGCAGTCGGGCGTGGGCATCGTCGGGGGCTCGGGCCTGCTGGGCAACTACACGCCCGCCGGCTGGCAGACGTTCTCCGGCTCGTTCATGGCCCCTGCGGGCACCGACTTCCTGACGATCCAGTTCATGGCCAACACCGGCGCCGTCGTCGGCGGCAGCTCGACGATGTACGTGGACAACGTCAGCCTCGAGCAGGAAGGCATCGTTGCCGACGAGCCGACCACCTGGGGCGGCGTCAAGGGCCTGTTCCGCTAGACTCCTATCGCCTTCGCCGAAGGGCCGCCCCGCACCAGGGCGGCCCTTCCCTTTGCCGCCGGGCGGGCGGCGGAACCGGCGTCGCGGTGGTACACGTGTGACCGGGCCCCCTGGCCGCCACCCCAACCCGGAGCCGCACCGTGACCACGACACCGATCATCCCCGCCGTGCCCGTCTTCCCGCTCGACGACTATTTCGTGTTCCCGGGGTCGGTGACGCCGCTGCACGTCTTCGAGACGCGGTACCGGCAGCTGATGCGCGACCTGATGGACAGCAGCGGTCGCTTCGTGATGGCACCCTGCGATCCGTCCCAGGCCCGGGACCCGCAGGGCGGCGGGCCGGCGCTGCCGGACCTGGGCACGCTGGTCGAGATCGTGCGCAGCGAGGAGTTGGAGGACGGTCGCTGGCTGGTGATCCTGCTGGCGCTCGCGCGCGTGGCCATGGTCGAGGTGGCCAGCGATCGGCTCTACCGCAAGGCGGACGCACAGGTGTTGCCGGAAACGGAAGCCGGCGCGGCGGGACCCGCGGAAGCGGGACTGAGGGAAGCCCTCCTAGCGGCGCTGCGCCGATCGGCCGACGGCTTCGGCTTCGCGGCGGCGGACACCGTGGAGATCGGTCGGTTGGCCGACCTTTTGCTGCACACGCTCCCCCTGGAAGCGGCGCAGCGCCGACGCGCGTTCATCGAGCTGGATCCGGAGGCCAGGGCCGGGCTCGCACTGGAGTGGCTCACACCAGCATGAAGAGGGCCGCCATCACCAGGGCGGCTGCGCGGCCGAGTGCTCGCGTGCGCGGCGAACGGCCCGGTTGTGAGGCAGCCCGCCAGCCCCCCACCGCGATGACGACGTTGTAGGGCACCGGCAGGTAGTGGATGAACAGGGCGAACGCCGATGCCGCCGCGCGGTCGCTCGTCAGCCAGATGGACAGCGCCACGGCCGAACAGCCCGCGTTGAGCATCAGACCGCGCAGCAGGCCCCAGATGCCCAGCGTTTCGGCCAAAGGCAGACGTCCCGCCCACAGTTCCCGCAGCGTGCCCACGATGCCCATCCCCCCGCGCCACGTCGGCGCAACGGGGCCCCGGGCAGCCAGTACCCGGGGCCCCAGCGTGCAATCAGTCCCGCCGCGGGTCAGCGGTCCGTCCGGATCAATTCGACACGCCGATTCGCCTGGCGTCCCGCTTCGGTGGTGTTGTCGGCCACCGGCAGGTCCTCGCCGTAGCCGACCGCTGTCAGCCGTTCGGGCTCAACGCCGGCACCGATCAGGTACTCGCGTACGGACTCGGCGCGCTGGGCCGAGAGGTTCCGGTTCGCTTCGGCAGCGCCGATGTCGTCGGTGTGCCCCTGCACCTCGACGCGCACGCGCGGCCAGGCCTTGAGCGACGCGGCCACTTCCTCGAGCACCGTCACCGACGACGGGTCCAGCTGCGCCGACCCTGTCTTGAAGCGGACGCCCTTGAGTACCATGGCGGCCTGGATCTCCGCGGCCACGGGGCAGCCGTCCGCACTGACCTTGACGCCGGCCGGGGTGTCCGGGCACAGGTCGGCGGCGTCGTTGACGCCATCGCCGTCGTTGTCCGGGTCCGGGCAGCCGTCCTGGTCCTGGAACCCGTCGGGATCCTCGGCCTGGTCCGGGCACTTGTCGTGGGCATCGAGGACGCCGTCACCGTCGTTGTCCGGGTCCGGGCAGCCGTCCTCGTCACGGTAGCCGTCGCGGTCCTCTGCATCGTTCGGACAGCCGTCGGCGATATCGACGACACCATCGGCGTCGTTGTCCAGATCCGGACAGCCGTCGGTGTCCTGCCAGCCATCGAAGTCCTCCGGCGCTTCCGGGCAGACATCGACGTCATCCAGGATGCCGTCGCCGTCATGGTCCTTGTTGCCGCCCCAGTACCAGGCGAAACCGACGTACGCTTCGAGGAGGCCGTTGTTGGCGTCGACCTCGTTCGGACCCCACAGGTTGCCGCTGCCGATGGTGTCGAGGTCGTTGTCGATGATGTAGGTGTAGCGCGCACCGAGGTCGAGGCTCGAGTTCTCGCCGACGAACCACTCGACGCCGAGGCCGAGCGTGCCCGTGAGATTCTGGCCGTGCAGGATATGGCTCCGCCCGCTCGTGTCGTAGCCGTGCAGCACCTCGCCGTCGGGCATCAGGCCCACGCCGTCGATGCCGTTCTGATCGCGAACGCGCCAGTCGAGGTAGCCGGCATAGAGGCCAGCATAGGGCACGAACCGGGACTCGGACGCGAAGTGGCGCCGGAACCCGATCATCCCGTGCAGGGTCGTCGTGTAGTAGGCATGCACGCTGTCGAACGTCAGGCCGGCGTCCTCGCCGCTGCGTGCGCCGGGGCGCACCCAACCGTAGTTCAGCCCTGCCTCGAGTGACCAGTTCGGGTTGAGCCCGTTCCGCAGCCAGAGGGTCCCGTTCTGGTCGACGTTCGAGTAGTCATGGTCGCCGCCGACCATCTTCTGCAACCCGAGTTGGAAGCCGACTCCCCAGCGCTCGCTCAGGTCATCGGCCCGCGCCGGACCGGCCGGCGACAACAGCGCCGAGGCCAGCATCGCCACGCACATCCAGGCAGCGGATTTCCTCATGATCGTCCCTCCTGCGCGGTCACGACCGCGCGCTTCGGCACTTGGCCAGGCCCTTCGCTCTGTGTCCCAATACTTATGCCAATGGTCGGGATTGATCCAGCGAATTCTGCCGGAGCCCGGCCGTGGTTGCCGAGGCGGTCGCCGCGAGCTAAGCTGGTGCCGGTACGCCGCCGCCCCGATGGAGATCCGATGCACGACCTGCCGCCCCGTACTCCCTGGGCCACCCACCACCTGGCCCGTGAACTGGACGCCGCCCTGGCCGCCGTGCGCGAGGCCGGTTCGCTCTGCCACGAAGTGGGCGGTGCGGTCGACCGCGGCGCACTGGCCAAGCCCGACCGCAGTCCCGTCACCGTCGCCGACTTCGGCGCCCAGGCGCTCGTTTGCCACGCGCTGGGCCAGGCGTTTCCCGACGATCCGGTCATGGGCGAGGAGAACGCGGACGCCCTGCGCGAACCAGGCAATGCCGCCCTGCGCGAGCGCGTGGCCGCGCTTGTCGGCGCGCGGCGTCCGGGCGCCACCGCGGACGACGTGTGCGCCTGGATCGACCGTGGCGGACAGGCCGAGGCCGTGCCCCGTTTCTGGACCCTGGACCCCGTCGACGGCACGAAGGGTTTCCTGCGCGGCGGGCAATATGCCATCGCGTTGGCTCTCATCATCCGGGGGAAGCTGGCGGTCGCCGTGATGGGCTGCCCCAGCCTGGGACCGGATGCCGCTGTGGGTGCCGGCGACGGCACACTGTTCGCGGCACTGGCCGGCGGCGGTGCCTGGCAGTTGCCCCTGCGCGTCGATGGTCTGCCGCGTCGCCTGCGAACGAGCGCGACAGCCGATCCTGCGCACATCCGCTTCTGCGAGTCGGTGGAAGCATCGCACTCCTCGCATGACGACGCCGCGCGCGTGGTCGCGCGGCTGGGCGTGAAAGCGCCTCCGGTGCGGCTGGACAGCCAGGCGAAGTACGGAGTCGTCGCGCGTGGCGAGGCGGAGGCATACCTCCGCATGCCGAATCGGACCGACTACGCGGAGAACATCTGGGATCACGGCGCGGGTGCGCTGGTCGTGACTGAAGCGGGCGGCACGGTGACGGACATTGCCGGCCGCGAGTTGGACTTCTCGTGCGGCGCCAAGCTGACGCGTAATCGTGGCGTGGTCGCGACCTGCGGTCCGGTCCACGCCGCGGTCATCGCGGCGATCGCGGACCTGGGTCTGTCCGGCTGATCGAGCCCGTCTCGTGGCGCTCAGCGAAATGTCGGGACGGCATCCGGCGTCTCGACATAGGCCTGTACGCGCCGGGGCTGCCATTGGTCCGCCGCTTCCATGCGACTGGTCACGCTGAGCCCGTCGGTGGTGCGCCGCCAGACGCCCTCCACCCGCGTGATGCCGCCGGCGTTGCCAACGACCTCCTCGAGCGTGACCAGCGAGTCTCCGGCTGCCGACATCGTGCCGACAGTATGGAAGTCGGCCGTCGTCACGTACCAGTAGCGGATCGACTCCGTCGCGACATCCCACATGATGAGCGATTCACCGCCATAGTCCCCTCCGTTCATCGAGTGCGTGATGCGCACAGCCTTGCCGCCGAGTATCGTCTCCCACCGCTGCACGTCGACGGTGGCGGCCACGTTGCCGGGCGGTCCCATGTGGGCGGTGAAGGTGCGATCGACGTAGGGCGCCAGGGGCGCCAATCGCGGATCCAGTTCACCGGCGGCGGTGATCGCCACCGTGGCGATGGACAGCAGACAGGCGGTCGCCGCGCGACCGAACAGGTTGTTCACAACACTTCTCCCGGGAAATCGCCACTGGCCGGGCGACGATGGTTGGGGCATCCTTGCCGCGGCGCACACGTCGCGGCACGCACCCATGGTAGCGGTGGAGGACGCCGAACGTCCACACAGCGGAGGCCAGCATGATCGTCGTCATCGGCGCCGGACCGGCCGGCCTGTTCGCCGCCATCACCGCGCGCGAACTGGCACCCGACCGTCCGGTCGTGGTCTGCGAGATGTCCGGACGGGCGCTGGCCAAGGTTCTGGTATCGGGCGGCGGCCGCTGCAACGTGACGCACGCCTGCTTCGACCCGAAGGAACTGGTCACCCGCTACCCGCGCGGCGGACGCGAGCTTCGCGGCCCCCTCACGCGCTTCGGTCCCGCCGACACCGCTGCCTGGTTCGCCGCTCGCGGCGTGGCGCTCAAGACCGAGCCGGACGGCCGCATGTTCCCGGTCACCGACGATGCCCGAACCGTGGCGGCGGCGCTGCTGTCCGCGGCGCACGCGCTCGGCGTCGAACTGCGCCTGCATCAGGGCGTGCGCGCGGTGCGCTCCGCCGACGGCGTCTTCACGGTGGACATCGTCGATGGTCCCGCACTGCACGCCGACCGGGTGCTGCTGGCGACCGGGGGACGCACGTCACTCCATCGGGGCACACCGACCGACGGCGTCGCCGGCGAGACCGCGGACCGCTCCGGCGACGGCTACACGCTGGCTACGTCGCTCGGCCACACGATCGTGCCACCGGTGCCTTCGCTGTTCAGCCTCGACTGCGACGCTCCCTGGTTGACGGCGTTGGCCGGCGTCGCTGTGCCCGATGCGGTGGTCACCGTCGGCGAAGGCCGTGCGGCCTGCAGCCGTCGCGGCCCCGTGCTGGTCACACATCGGGGCGTGAGCGGACCCGCCGTGCTCGTGCTGTCCGCCTGGGCCGCGCGCATCCTTCACGATGTCGGCTATCGCGCCGTTCTGCGCATCGACTGGCTGCCGCGCACCGCTGGCGACGGCATCGAGGCCCTTCTGCAGGATTGGGCCCGCACCCACGGCGGGCAAGAGGTCGTGGCCGCGGGACCAGGCGGCCTGCCGAAGCGGCTGTGGGCGGCGCTTGCCGACCAGGCCGGCCTCGGTCCGCAGGAGAGATGGGGCGACCTCGGCCGCGCAGCACGCGCGAGTCTGGGCACAGCGCTGCGCGACACGCACCTGCGGACAACGGGACGAAGCGCGCACAAGGAGGAGTTCGTCACCTGCGGGGGCGTCGACCTGCGAGAGGTCGACTTCCGCACGATGGGCAGTCGACGCTGCCCCGGGCTGTACCTGGCCGGCGAGGTGCTTGACATCGACGGCGTGACGGGCGGTTTCAACTTCCAGTCCTGCTGGACCACGGGACGCCTGGCCGGGCTGGCCCTCGCCGCGGACTAGGCCGTTCAAGCCCGAGTTGCAGCGGCCCCCGTCCCGGCGCCGGACGCGGTCTCCGCGGCGAGCGCTGCGGCCAGGGCCGGCGCCAGGACCATCTCGATCGCAGCGAGTGCCGCCGTGGCCGCGAGCGCCTGCTCACGCGGCAACGTTGCCGCCACTCGCTCCATCAACCGTCCCTCCCGAGCCATCACGCGGCGCGCCGCTGCCGCTCCGGTCGGGCTCAGCACCGCCAGGCGCGACCGCCGGTGACGCGGATTCACCCGCCACTCGACCAGGCCGCGGGCAGCGAGCGGCCCGAGCGCCTGCTGGACGTACTGGCGTGTCGCGCCACGGCGTACCGCCAGCTGCGGGATGGTCTGCTCACCGCCTTGACGAAGGGCCAGCAGCAGCCCACGCTCGGACACCGTCAGATCGTCGCCGGCGTGCAGGTCACGGGCGACGGTGTCCAGCCTCTCTGCCAGGCGGCGCACCGCCGTGGCCAGGTTGCCGGCGGCATACATCGCTGCCGGATCCGGCGCGTGCCGGGCTTCGACGGACGATACGACGTGGTCGAACATCCGATTCCTCCGTACTGAAGGCAGCGAACCGGCCTCTTGCAGTACCCCGATTCGACAACCTCATTGACAAACTTGCCGCCACCCAACCAGAGTTGAACGCCAATCCAGATATATGTCAATATTATTGTCATCATGCAGGCCACAACGAATCCAATCTCGCCATATGCGACAATATTATTGTCATGTCGTCGGATTAGTCCCAGGATTGCCGGTTGAGTCCCGGTTCCGTATGATCAGCGCGGCCCGCCGGGCGACTACCGACCGTACGCTGCCACCCACACGCCCCGGGAGGCGTTGCCTTGCCAGACACCGCCCTGTCATGTGCCGTCAGGCACCGGTACCGCTTCGGCGGACGGTTGGCCGTCCTGTTGGCCGTCCTGGTCGCGTTGGCCACCGCCCTCGGTTGCGGACACGAGCCCCCGACCAGGCCCGAGGACACCGGCTCCTGGCGAGTTGCCGAACTACCGCAGCTGGAACTCGGCACGAGCCTGCATGCGATCGATTTTAGCGACGCCACCGGGTACATCCTCGGGTCAGGCACCGGCAAGGCAGGTCGCGACTACGTGCTCGTGGTGCGGGACCCGGCCGGGAACTGGGTGCGCCGAGAGCTCGTCAATCCGCCGGGCAATGCTCTCTTTCTGGATGTCGCAGCCGGCGCGGCCGGGATCGCGGTGGGAGGCTATCTGCAGCAACAGGTGGACCCGTGCCTGGTCCACGATCAGCGCGGCGCGGTCGGCGCATCGATCGCGCGGAGTGGCTCTCGGATCGCCGCCATCGATGGAGACGACGTTTTGATGGTGGCCGGCGGGACCGCCATCGGCGGCGCCCTGTGGGCCAGCAGGGAGCCCGGCGCCTGGTCCACCGAAGCGACCCCGCTTAGCCAATTGCACGTCGGTGGCTACGCCGACGTCTTTGTCGGCAACGGACGGGCGCTGGCTTGCGGGTTCGACAGCGGCTCCGACACGCCGCCTGTCGTGCTCACCCTCGACATGGACGAAGGCACCTGGTCGAGGCTGCCTTTGGGGACCGGAATCCTGGGACGGACGCTGCGATGCGTGGCCGTCGCCGACGATGGCACGGTCCTGGTTGGCGGCGTGGCCGAGGTGGGAGGTGCGACGCCGCGCGCCTTCGTGCGCATCCGCGATGCGAGCGGCACCTGGAGCGAGCCGTCGTTGCCGGACGGCGACCTGATCGGCGGTGTGAACGACGTGCTCCCGGTCGGCGGCGGCGTCTGGTACGTCGCGTGCGGCAGCGAGGACGGATCCGGGCTCGCCACGATCCTGCGCCTGGATGCGAACGGCATCACGCGCGACCTGAGCCCCTTCCACGGCGCAGTGCTTCAACTGGGACGCGACGCTGCCGGCCTGCTCCACGCGGTGGGGTACCAGCTCTCGGCGAGCGCCAGTTTCAGGCTGCCGTTGCTGCTGACGCGGGGCTGAGCCGCGGCGTCATCGAGCGCGCCCGATGGCCAGCAGGCCGTTGCCGAGCCCCGCGGCGGCGAGCAAACGCTCCTTCGTGGCTGCGACCAGCCGCGCCGCCCCCGTCTCGGTGCCGGTGCCGCTGACGGTGCGGCAATCCAGCACCGCGAAACCGGCCCCTTCGAGCGCCCGGCGCAGTTCGCGCGGAGAGAACAGGACCAGGTGCTGCTCGGGGTCGAGCATGGGCCAGCGCGCACCCTGCCGGCGTGCCCGCAGTGAGCGTGCATTCGGTGTCTGCAGGAGCAATGTACCGCCCCGGCGCAGACCGGCCCGGCAGCGCGCCAGCAGTGCACCCGGGTCGGCGACGTGTTCGATCACATCCAGAAGCACCACGACCTCGGCCTGCCCGGGCCACGGCCACTGCCTGATGGCCGTCGCATCGCCGATCATCACCTGGGCCGACGGCACCCGCGCCCGCACGCGCGCCGCGAGGTCCGACGACAATTCGATGCCCGCGACCTGCCACCCCTTGTCCGCCGCCAGCCCCAAGAGGATGCCCGCGCCGCAGCCGACATCGACCAGGCGTCCCACGGCTCCCCCGGGGACGTGGCAAAGGGCCTGGGCGAGCCGACGCTCGAAGTAGCCGACGCGCGCCAGGTCGGCGGCCTCGCAGTGCGCCGCGGATCCGCCTTCGAATCGGGCATTCGATGGCCCCGGTGGAGTCTCAACGAGGTAGAAGCAGCCGCAGTCGGCGCAGCGCAGGTAGGCGCCCACGCGCGCACCGGGGGCACGGGAGGCACACAGTCGGCAGGCGATGGAGTCGGAGTCGTGCATGTTCGCATCCTAGCGCACGGGCGCGGCAACGCAAGTCCGGGCGCGGCAGGCCGGTCTTGGCCCGCGAGTTGCAGATCCCCGCCCGAAACTGGCGCTCCGGTCGCGAGGGAAGGCCGGAACGGACGGAAGAAGGCATCATGAGGAACAAGCATCTGTTGCTGGCCCTGGCCGCTCTGGCTATGGGTCCGGCCGTGGCGGGCGCCGCGATGCTGGACCAGCTCACCGCGACGGCGGATTGCAACGCCTGGGGCGCGGAGGCGACGATCACCTTCCGACCCGGGGCGCGCGCCGTCCTCCTCGTGTTCAGCGTGCAGCTGGCCGACAGCAACGGCGTCGAGCTGGAACGCTACGACGACGAACGCTGGCTCGAGATCCCCACGGTCGCGACCGTGACGTATCCCTACGGCGCCTCGTGGCAGTCGCCCCTGGACCAGCGTGCAGTGGTGACCGTGTTCGCCCAGGTCTACGACACCCGCGGCGACAGCTTCAACATCACGAGCGACGAAGTGGTGGTCGCTGTCGATTGCACACCGCCCGACGACGACACGCCGGACCAGGTTTGCCGTCACGCCTCGCGCTGGTGGCTGCGGCACCGCGCCGATTGGCCGGTCCAGGCGCTCACGCTCGGCGGCGTCACCTACGAACAGCGCCAGCTGGAGCGGCTGCTGCGCCAGCCCCATCGCGGGCTGGTCGGGCGGCGGCTTGCCCACCAGCTGGCGGTCGCCAAATTGAACCTGGCCAACGGCGTCGCCAATGACGTCGAATCCGAGGTCGCGGCGGCCGATGCCTGGCTGGCGAACTACCCGCTGGAACTCAGCGGTCGCCACCGCGAGCCCCGCCACAACGAACGCCGGCAAGCGCTGCGCCTGATCAAGGACCTCCACCGCTGGAACCACGGCGGCTGCCCCGAGGGCGTCGTACTGATCGGTGACAGCGACGATGAGATCGACAAGGAAGGGCTGACGTTCGACTTCGGCGGCGCGGACATGGAGTTCACGGGCGACATGGCAGACTACGACGAGACCGACAAGGCGGCCGAGGAAACGACGTCGCTGGGCACGCTGAAGGCGATGTACCGCTGATATGGCAAGCGGGACCACGTCCCGCCACGGGCCCGGGGCCACAGGGGCGGTCCCGGGCCCTGCCTGTCGGCACTCGTGGCCGGCGTCAACGGCGCGCGGCCGGGCCCGGGAAGAGGAAGCGCGCGGCAACCGGAAAGCGCCGCGCCCAGTGCGACTCGTGGTGGCGGGCGCCCTCGTCCTCGACCACCAGGAGGTCGATTCCTTCGCGGAAGCCGCGACGCAGCAACGCCTCGCGAAGGGTGCGCAGGTCGTCGATCGCGTCATCGGTGCCATTGCCGTCGCCGTCCGTGACATGGCCCCGCTCTCGCGTGCCCATGTCCGTGTAGAGGCGCACCGCGGGGCGCTCCCGTGCCTCGATCATCGCCAAGGGCGCCCCGCCGGCCCAGCCGAGGCTGGGCGAAAGCGCAGCCAGGCGGCCGAACACGTCCGGCCGCGCCCAGCCCGCGTGCAGCGCCATCAGCCCGCCGAACGATGAGCCGCAGAGACCCGTGTGGTCAGGCCCGCGCCGAGTCCGGAAGGCGTCATCGACGGCAGGCATCAGTTCGGTCACGATGGCCGTGAGGTGCTCCCCGGCGCGGCCGCCCGCCGTGTGCCCGCCCGTCGGTGCCCCAGGATCGGGGCCGGGCCACGGTGTGTACTCGTCGGTGCGCAGCGCGCCACCGTTGGCCACGGCCACGACGATCAGCGGCTCGACCTCGCCGTCGGCGACGAGCCTGGCCAGCGATTCGTCGATCTCCCACTCGCCCGCGAAGCTGGTGGCTGCATCGAACGCGTTCTGGCCGTCCAGCACGTAGAACACGGGATAGCGGCGGTCAGGCTCGTCCGCATAACCAGGCGGCAGCCACACCCACACGCGGCGGCCGCCGAGGAAGCCGGGCACCGCCAGGGGTCTGATGTCGCCGGTGGCCGTGGCGCGCGGCGGGCCGCCATCGGCCCAGCGTGCCACGACCAGGCGCAATGTCGTGTCGCCAGCGGCCACATGCAGGCGGTTCTGCAGCTCCTCGCCGGCGGGTCCCTTCTCGACGCGGTCCCAGCCGCCGAGGGTGAACTTGAACTGAAGGGGCCGGCCTTCGGCGAAATCCGTCCTGAATCGCCATCGTCCGTCTTCGCCGGGGCGTAGCGCCCAGTCCGCATCGCCGGGCCGCCAGCCCTGGAAATCGCCGGCCAGGTGCACGATCGCACCGCCTGGCGTGTCCGGCGGCACGGCGACCTCGAAGCTCACGACCACCGCCGCGACAGGTGCGGAGGCCAGGCTCATCGCGATGCACAGGGCTGCCGTTCGCCTCACGCCGGGGTCCTTTCGGTTCTCGCGCCGTGCCGCAGCGGACGCCGCGCACCCGGGTGAATTTTGCCTGTCGCCGAGGCGCGCCATCGTCCACAATGGCGCCCGCGCGCCGGCACCACGGGTCCCGACCTCCGGGAGGATAGCATGAACCGCCTCGCCTGGCTCGACTGGCTCGTCATCGCCGCCTACTTCGTGCTGGTGTTCACCATCGCCTGGCTCTACACGCGGCGCGAGCGCGTGCGGGAGACCTCGGGGCAGTACTTCCTGGCCGGCCGCAACACCGGCTGGTTCGTGGTCGGCGCCTCGCTGTTCGCCTCGAACATCGGTTCGGAGCACCTGGTCGGCCTGGCGGGCACCGGCGCGGCGAGCGGCGTGGCGGTCGGCCAGTTCGAGGTGCTGGCCTCGCTGATCCTGCTGCTGCTGGGCTGGGTCTTCGTGCCGTTCTACCTGCGCAGCGGCGTCTCGACGATGCCGGAGTTCCTGGAGCGGCGCTACTCGGCGGGCGCGCGCTGGTACCTGGCGGTCATCTCCGTGGTCGGCTACGTGCTGACGAAGATCTCGGTGACCATCGCGGCCGGCGGTATCGTCTTCGGCGCCCTCATGGGGCTCGACTTCTGGGTGGGCGCGCTCATCGTCATCGTCGCCACCGGCCTGTACACCGTGCTGGGGGGGCTGCGTGCGGTGCTGATCACCGACACGGTGCAGCTATTCGTGCTGCTGGGCGGCTCGCTGGCGCTCACGTTCGCGTCCGTGGACGCCGTGGGCGGCTGGGCGCAGTTGAAGGCGGGCGCCGGCCCCGGCTTCCTCGACATGTGGCGGCCGGCGACCGACCCCGACTTCCCGTGGACGGGCATCCTGCTGGGCGCGCCCATCCTGGGCGTCTGGTACTGGTGCACCGACCAGTTCATCGTGCAGCGGGTGCTGGCGGCGCGGAACCTGGACCATGCGCGCGGGGGCACCATCTTCGCGGGCTTCCTGAAGCTGCTGCCGGTGGTGCTCTTCGTGCTGCCGGGCGTGGCGGCCTACGGCCTGGTGCAGCAGGGCAAGCTCGTGCTGGAGCGGCCCGACCAGGCGCTGCCGGCGCTGGTGACGGCGCTGCTGCCGGTGGGGCTGCGCGGCCTGGTCGTGGCAGGTCTGTTGGCGGCACTCATGAGTTCGCTGTCGTCGGTGTTCAACTCGTGCTCGACGTTGATGACGTTCGACGTCTACCGCAAGCTGCGCCCGGCGGCCACCGAGCGGCAGCTGGTCGCCTTCGGGCAGCTGTCGACCGGCGTGCTCGTGCTACTGGCGCTGGCCTGGATCCCGCTGATGAGCCGCATCTCCGGGCAGCTCTACCAGTACCTGCAGAGTGTGCAGGCGTATATCTCGCCGCCGATCGCGGCTGTGTTCCTGTTGGGCCTGTTCTGGACCCGTGTCAACGCGCGCGGCGCCATGGCCGCGCTGGGCACGGGCTTCGTGCTGGGCGCACTGCGCCTGGTGCTGGAACTGAACGCCGGCTCGCTGTCCGGACCGTTGCTAGCCTACGCCCGCCTGAACTTCCTGCACTTCGCGGCGCTGCTTTTCGCCATCTGCGCCGTAGTGCTGGTTCTGGCCAGCCTGACGGCGCCGGCGCCCGCGCGCGACAAACTGGCGGGGTTGACGTACGCCACCGCGGGGCCGAACGTGGCGTCCAAGCATCGCGGGCTGCTGGTCGGGCTGAGCTGGCTGGTGATCCTGGGCGTGGCGGTCACCTGGTGGGTGTTCCGCGGCTGAACGATCCGCGAAAGGTCGGACCCATGACGGACGTGCCACGTTCGCGCCTGCTGGAGATGCTCCTGCAGGCAGGCAGGCTGAAGACGACACCCCGCACGGGCTGGCACCAGCGCGGCGTGCCCGCACCCGAGAGCGTGGCCGACCACAGCCACGGCGTGGCACTCATCGCGCTGGCCCTCCTGGACAGCGAACCGGGCCCGTTCGACCGCGCGCGCGTGCTGGCTATGGCCATCTCGCACGACCTGGCCGAGAGCGTGACAGGTGACCTGTCGCTAGGCGCCTCGCGCCTGCTGCCGCCCGGCGCCAAGATGGCGGCCGAGGCGGCCGCGCTGGCCGAACTGCTGGGCGGGCTGGGCTTCGCCGCCAACTGGACGTCGTTGTGGGCCGAGTTCGAGGCGCAGGCCACGCCCGAGGCGAAGCTGGTGCGCGACGCCGACCGCCTGGACCTGCTGGCCACCGCACTGTCGTACGAACTGTCGACCGGCACGCGCAGCCTGGAAGAGTTCTGGCGCTTCGCGCCCGAGGCCGGCTTCGCGTACGAGACGAGCCGCACGCTGGCGCGCGGCCTCAGGGAGCGTCGGCCATGAAGCTCTTCGCCGTCATGCTCGGGGGCACCGCCACGGGCGCCAACACGGAACTGCACGACACGGTCTTCGCCGTCGGCGAGACCATCGAATCCACGTACGAGCAGCTGATGGGCCAGTGGTTCGGCTCGCTTCGCGGCGTGCACATCGATTCGTGGCTGCCGCTGGAAGTTGTGGACGGCCACCGCGTCCTGCTGCGGGCCGACGCGCCGACACCCGGCGAACCGAAGCTGTGGTTCATCAACCTGGGCGCCTACCGCCATGGCCGCTTCGGCGAACTGCACGAGGTGGCCTTCCTGGCGGCCGCCACCGCCGACCAGGTGAAGACGCGCGCCCGCGCCGCCCTGCTGGTGGGCGAACACGAGCCCCACACAGACGACCTGCACGAGATCGACGACATCCTCGAGGTCACCGGCGCCGCAGGCCTGCACGTGCACCTGGTGCCCGTGGTGGGCACCACCCAGCCGTCCGCGCCCGAGCCGGTCAACGGCTGGCACCCGCTGCCCGAGGACGTGATCTCGGCGTATGCGCTGAAGTCGGGGCGCGTCTAGGACGGAGCGGAAAACACTCAAGCCGGCGCCCATATCTGCCGATAGGGGGACGACGAATTGTCCCGTGGACTCCCGAAAGGGGCAGGCATGATCGCCGACGCCGTCGCCTCCGCCCTGGGCGGGATGCAACGAAGCCAGGATGCCTTCGCCAGGCATGCGCATCGCATCGCGAACGCCGGTGGACAGGGCGCCTCCGGCGCGCCTGCGATCGACCTGCACGAAGAGATGGCCGGCGTGCTCGTCTCGCGGCGGGACTGGGAAGCCAACGCCGCCGTGCTGCGGGCGGCCGACGACATGGTCGGCACGTTGGTCGACATGCTCGCCTGATTCCGCCGGGCGGCACCCATCCGATGGCGACGGGACCGCTGCGGACGGCTGCACCGTCCTTACCTGCCGCCGACTGCGCGCGTCGTCACGCGCCAGTCGCCCGCCGGCCATTCCCCCTCGACAACGACCGCGGTGGACTTCCCGGCCTCGTACGTGAAGCGCGTCAGCCGACAGGCCTGGTCACGGTACCCCGGGCCGTCCCCCGCGTCCTCGTACAGTGACCCCACCGCGCGGCCCGCGGCGTCGGGATTGACCAGCAGCTCGATCTCGTCGAGCGGCTTCTCGTCCGACCACTGCACCAGCGGCCCGAGCGGCAGCGCGGCGCCCTCGCGCAGGAACAGGCGCGGCAGGTCGGGGTCGGCCTGGTCGCCGTCGACCAGCGAGATCTCCGTCCAGGCCCCGCGCGAAAGCGGCGGCAGCGGCGCCGCCGGGTCGCGCGGGCCGGGCTTCACGTTCGCGACCACCAGCAGGTCGTCCCCCAGCAGGAACGCGTCGTCCATGTCGCGCAGGGCCGGGTCGGCCGGGTCGGCGAAGAAGAGCGGGCGCGCGATGGGCAGGCCCGTGAGCGAGGCCTCGCGCGCCAGCGTGTAGAGATAGGGCAGCAGACGGGAGCGCCGCTGCAGCGCCAGCCGGCACGTGTTCTCCACCTCGCGCCCGAACGACCACGGCTCCTTGTCGATGTTGCCCTTGCCGGTGTGGCCGCGTGCGAACGGCAGCAACGCGCCCACTCCCATCCAGCGCGCGAACAGCGGGCCGTCACCCGCCCCGACGAAGCCGCCGATGTCCGGCCCGCTCAGCGGCTGGCCCGACAGGCCCAGGTTCAGCACCATCGCCAGCGACATGTCCAGGTGATCCCAGCTGGCGGTGTTGTCGCCGGTCCACGTGGCGGCCCAGCGCTGACCACCCAGGTGCGAGGCGCGCGTCAGCACGAACGGCCTCTGTTGCGGCCGGGCGGCGGCCACGCCTTCGTACGTCGCCTGCGACATGAGCATCCCGTAGACGTTGTGGAAACGGGCGTGGGTGCCGGTGCCGCCCAGATCGGGGTCGGCGCGGTGGACGTTGGTGGCCGGCATCGTGTGGCCATCGACGTTGAAGACCGCGGGCTCGTTCATGTCGTTCCAGATGCCGTCGATGCCCAGCGAGAGGAACTGCCCGTAGAGACCGCCCCACCAGGCGCGCACGCGGTCGATGGTGAAGTCGGGAAACACGCAGTTGCCGGGCCAGACCGCGCCTTCGTAGGGCTTGCCGCGCGGCGTCTGCACCCAGGCGTCCAGCGCCGCGCCCGAGTCGAAGACGTGGTAGCCGTCCTCCAGCTTGATGCCCGGGTCGATGATCGCCACGGTGCGGAAGCCCTGCGCCTGCAACTCGCCGTCCAGGCCGCGCAGGTCGGGGAACGCGTTGGTGTCCACGGTGAAGCAGCGGAAACCGTCCATGTAGTCGATGTCCAGCCAGATCACGTCGCAGGGGATGGCCCGCTTACGGAAGCCCTCGGCGATCTCGCGCACGCGGTCGTCCGGCGTGTACGAGTAGCGGCACTGGTGGTAGCCCAGCGCCCAGCGCGGCGGCAACGGCATCGTGCCGGTCAGCGCGCCCAGGGCGCGCACGACGTGCTGCGGGGTGGGACCCTCGACCACGATGACCGCGAACTCCGGACCGGCCGCCTCGAAGCGGATGCCCTGGTTCAGGTCGATCAGGCAGCGCTCGGGCGTGTCGGCAATCACGCCGTAGGCAGTGCCGTCGCGCCGCACCGCCAGCACCCACGGGTGCGACTGGTAGAGGCTGAGCTCGCCGCGCTGCCAGCCGTAGGCATCGGTGTTCCAGGCCACGGTGCGCGTGCGGTTGCGGCGCAGGCCGCCGGCCACCTCACCGGTGCCGTAGAGGTCGGTGCCGTCGGCGATCGGCAGGAACACGGCCGGGCGGCCCTGGACGCGCGAGAAGGCTGGCACAAGCGACGGTGTCGCGGACCAGCCGGGCGGCGGCGGGCCGTCCGGCCGCAGCGGCGCCTGCAGGCAGAGCGACGGCGGCGCCTCGTCGCGCGCGGCGGCCGAGGCGTGGTAGACCGCCGCGGTGGTGCCGGGCACGGGCGCCGGCAGCGACTGGCCGACGGGCTCGGCGCGGGCCGCGCCGGCGGCCAGCAGCAGGCCCAGGCAGAACAGGGTGACGGCCAGGGCGGGCGGCAGGGCCGGCTGCAGGTCGCGGCAGGGGCGGTCCACGAGGCTCACGGGCGCGTCCTTTCGGCTGGGGGCGGGATCATAGCGTCAGGGCGGGCGGGGCTCAATGGCCGTCGTCGTCGCGGCAGCCGCCAAGCGACCGGCCGGGGGTCCGCAGTCCCCCGGCCGTCGCCGGCCGCCCGCGGGCGGCCGCACCTCGAGCGAGGCGACTACTTCAGCAGGATCGCGGGCTTGGTGTCGGCGCCCGCCGCGCTCTGCACGCGGAAAAAGTAGGCGCCGCTGGCGGCCGCGCTGCCGGACTGGTCGGTGCCGTCCCAGCGCAGCGTGTGCTGGCCGGCTTCATAGGTGTCGTTCAGTAGCACGCGCACCAGCCGCCCACCCACCGTGAAGACCTCAACGCGCACCTGGCCGGCCTCCGGCAACGAAAAGGCCACGTTCGTGTTCGGGTTGAACGGATTGGGGTACACCGATTCGATGGTCGCGCTCGCCACCGGCACATCGCGCACGCCGCTGATCCAGCCCTGGAAGATCGGCAGCACCCATTCGGGGTGGTCGATGAACGGGTTGCGATTGCCCTGGTAGGAATGGACGATGTCGTTGCGGTTGCGCTCGCGGTCGCTCACGGGATCCTGCGCGTGCCACTGCAGCAGCGTCGTCAGGATGCCCATGTAGGCGACGTCCAGGTTCACGCCCGTGTTCGAGCCGACAATCAGGTTGATGTCGTCGGTGAGGATCAGGTCGGGTTCGGAGCCCTCGCCCTCGTAGCGCACGTCGAAGTAGAGCAGGGCCCGCGCGACATCGCCCCGGCGGCCCAGCCAGGTTTCCCAGCGGCCCTCCGGCAGGACGTTCTGGCGGTAGTTGGTGCCGGATTCGCCGTTGTAGACCGCGGTGGGGTACGACTGCGTGATGACCGTACACGTGTCGTAGACGTTGTTGCTGCGCGAGCTGTTGTAGCTGCTGTTGCACAGGAAGAGCATGTGGCAGTCGCTGTAGGGCAGCACGGACGAGCCGTCGTCGGGAAAGCCGAAGCTCTTGGGCCAGGTGTGCTCGCGGTCGTACTCGCTGTTCCCGGCGCCGTACTTGATATACGAGGTGTTCTTGTAGACGTCGATGATGCGGCCGCTGTTGAGCGGGTCCTGGTCTGCCAGTTCGAGCACGTTCCAGGTGTCGGTCGAGGCTGCCGTGTACGGAATCTTCACGTGCCCGGCCTTGATCACCGCGTGCACGGTAGCGCGCAGCGTGGCCGGCGTCGAACCGTCGACCGTGGCGTAGTAGCCGGGAGGCGCGTCGGCGTGCACCGCCGGGACGACCACGAGCAGGATCGCCACGGCAAGCGCGAGCACCGGGCCGTGCGCCCGGGCGGGTTTCCGGATCGACATCTGACGCACCTGCCCTGGATGGGTCCCCTGCCAAGCGGGACCGTGGTTCCCCCTGTCCGGCGATCGATTCTGCATAATCATAACATTAATTGACCGCAAAGACAACAGGTTTGCCGGACGACGCTAGACCCGCCAGGACCAGCCCCGGCGGTACAGAATCCAGGCCACGATGGCCCAGAGCAGCACCTGCGCCGTGGCGAACAGCACCGACCCCCACTCGACGCCGGCCCAGGGCACGAACAGGTGCCGGTAGCCCAGCGTGCGCAGCGTGACGGGCGCGGCGCCGTCCAGGCTCCAGCGCGCATGGACCAGTACCCGGGCCAGCAGTCCCGAACCGAAGAACATCAGCAGCGGGTTGTAGCCGAAGGCCTCCAAAGGGCGCAGCAGCGACCGCCAGCCCAGCACATCCGCCACCGCGGCAGCGACCGCCAGCGCGATGGCCGCCAGCCCGCCGGTCAACAGCACGTAGGTCGACGTCCACAGCGACTTGTTGATCGGCTCCAGCGGGGCCGCCGCCAGGCCGGCCGCCGCCACGAGGGCGCCTGCGCCTGCCAGGCAAGCCAGGCGCCGCCACGATAGCGGCGCGCGTCCGAGCCACGCCACGGTCGCGAAGCCCAGCAGCGCCGTCACCGCCGCGTTGAGGGTGGGCACGAGGCCCTCGGGATCGCTGCCGCCCTCGGTGCCTACGCTCAGCATGCGGGCCGCGCCGATCACGTGCAGGTCCACCCAGCGCGCAAGGTTGTCCACCGCCTCGAAGCTGCCCCGCCCCCAGCCGTCGACCAGCGGCAGGCGCATCACGGCCTCGTAGAGCAGGAACAGGCCGGCGCCCGCGACCAGGCGCCGGCGCGTGTCCGGCCAGGCGATGATGACGCCCGCCGCCAGGAGCCAGGTGGCGCCGATGCGCTGCAGCACCCCGGGCAGGCGCACCTCGGCCAGGCTCTGCGCCATCGCTGCGGGCGTGAACGCGCGCAGGGCCGTCGGGTCCAGCGGCAGTCCGAAGGGGAACGCGTTCAGGAGCAGGCCCAGCAGGATGATGGTCAGGCCGCGGCGCGCCGCCTGCCGCGCCAGCGCCGTCGGCCGTTCGCCTGCGGCTCGTCGGTGCTCCAGGCTAAGGGCCATCGCCCCGCCCATCGCGAACAGGAAGAACGGGAACACCAGGTCCGTGAGCGTGCAGCCGTGCCACAACGCATGGCGCAGTTGGGAGCTGCCGCTCCACTCCCACGATCCCGGGTTGTTGACCTGAATCATCAGCGCGACGGTGGCGCCGCGCATGACGTCCAGGGAGACCAGTCGTTGCCGCATGCGCCCAGCATGCACCCGGACGGCGGGTCGTGGCGAGGGCAATCTGCCCCCGCTCAGCGCCGCGGCGCCGTGCCACGCCTAGACATGGTGCCGTAGAGGACGTCCGCAGCGGGTTGCGCCGGATCCACCGCCGAGGGCTGGAACTCGGCTCCGCGGCGACCACCGTCGTCGCCGGCGGGCCGCTCCCTCAGCGCGACGTAGCTGGCCAGGCCCTGGTCCAGGCGCTCGCGCAGGGCGGCCGCGCGGTTGGCATCGCCGCGTTGTTCGTGAAGCGCGATGGCCAGGACCGCGTACTCGGCCCGCGCGGGATCCAGCCGGTCGGCCGCCTGCGCCAGCCGCAGCGGAATCACGCTCAAGCCGTCGGCCTGCAGGATGGCCGCGGCATCGCCCAACTGGCGCGCGGCGCGGCCCGGACTGCCGCCGACAGCCAGTCCCAGGCAGGACAGCCCGAGCGCCACGGCAAACCAGTCGCCGCGGCCGCGGCCGAGCGCGGGCACCGGCGCCACGCGGCGGGCGCCCTCGAGCGCCTGTACCAGCCAGGCGATCGCACCCAGGACCACACAAGCGGTCGCCAGCATCAGCACGTGCTCGAGCAGGTCGGTCGCACCGCGGTCGGGAATGGTCGCGGACAGATGCTGCCACATGCCCGCGCCGGCGCGCAGGACCAGGACCCCCAGCGCGGCCGGCCACAACGCCCACAGCCACAGCACGGCGTGCCAGCGGCTGCCGCCGGCCAGCAGGCCGCACCCCGGCGCCAGCAGGCCCAGGGCGCCGACGCCGACACGCGACCGCAGCAGGCGCGGCAACCGGTGCACGGGCGGCAGGTGGCCGCCGGCCAGCAGCGCGGCGCGGGACCAGGCGCTGAACCCGCCGATGGTGGCCAGCAAGGCCAGGGAACTCCAGGCCAGCGGCGTGGCCAGGCCTGTCCAGGCGACCCAGCGCGCGTAGGGGACCAGCGCCAGCAGCACCAGCGCCAGCGTCGCCAGGATCCCCAGCGCCAGCCAGCCGCGGTGACGGCGTCCCTCGACCGTCAGCAGCAGCGCGGCCGGACCGCAGGCCCAGGTCAGCGCCAGCAGCAGGGCATAGTGCATGCGGGAGGGGGCCGGCATGGGCTGCGAAGCAACGGCAGCACGTCGTGTCGTCGTGTAGGGCGGGCGCGCGGTCAGGGGCGTGACTGGAGCGGTCGCGGGTTTCGCATCGCGGCCGCCGAATTCCAGGACGTCCCCGGCCGTGACCACGTGGAGCTTCTCTTCGTTCCTCATGCGTGCTTCCCCGATCTGGCCGACGCCGGCCCCGCTGCCGGCGACAGACGACCCGTGCAAGCGGCATTCCCAGGCCCGGCGGCCCCGTGTATGCTGGGCTGCGGACCTGGCGCCACCTCCCGCAAGGAGTCCCTATGCTGCACGACGCCGTTCACCGTCCGGCCGTGGGCGTGCCTGCCGTCCGCCTCGTGATCGCGGCCCTGGCCTGCCTGCTGGCCCCGGCGCTGACCGGCTGCGGTCCGCGCCTCGTGCCGCCGCCACCGGTGGCCGTGCCGCTGTTCGAGAACGTGACCGTCCACTTCACGCCAGCCGACAGCACGCGCTACGACTCGCCGTTCGCCTCGGCGCGCGACAATGGCCGCGTCATGACCACGTACCGCGAGCTGGTGCCCCCGCGCGGGCCCGCGCGCGTGACCCTGAAGCTGGCGCTCAGGCCCATCCGCCAGGACATCCGCAGCGTGGTCGACCGCTGGGACCGCGCCGGCTCGGTGCGCCTGCTCAAGCCGGGAATGGCGCCGGTGGAGCTGTGCCGCTTCATGACGTCCTATGGCGGGGCCACCACGCACGAGGTGGACGTCACGCGCGTCGCGCCGCTCCTGCAGGGGCATTGCGTGTTCGAGGTCTTCATCGACACCTGGGTCTCGCCGGCCTGGGCCGTGGACGCCTCGCTGGTTTTTGCCGTGGCGGCCGACGGCAGCGTGGCGCGGCCGGCCTGGGCCCACGGCGCGCTGCTGCCCGAGGGCAACCTGACGGCGGCCATCCCCGTCGCCGAGGCGACCGTGACGGTCCCGGCGGGACTGCGCCGCCTCGAGCTGGCCGCGATCTCGACCGGCCACTGCACCGACGGCAGCGACGCTGACGAGTTCATCACCAAGGACAACGTCATCAGCGTGGACGGCCGCGAGGTGCTGCGCTGGCGGCCGTGGCGCGACGACTGCGGCGCCCTGCGCGCCATCAACCCCTACTGCGCTCGCTGGTCCGACGGCTCCTGGAGCAGCGACTACGCACGTAGCGGCTGGTGCCCTGGCGACGTCGCGCTGCCGAAGATGGTCGACCTCACGCCGTGGCTGACCCCGGGCACGCACACGGTCTCGTGGCGGGTCGAGGACATCCGCCCGGCGGATGCCGAGGGGCATCACGGCTACTGGCGCGTTTCGGCGATGCTGGCGGGTTGGCGATGAGCCCCCCGCGCGTGATCGCGCTGACCGGCGCCACGCGCGGGCTGGGCCGCGCGCTGGCCGATCGCTTCGCGGAGGCCGGCCACGTGGTGTGGGGCTGCGGGCGCTCGGCTACGCACATCGAGGAACTGGCGCGCGTGTTCGGACCGCCGCACGACTTCGCGGCAGTGGACGTGGCCGACGACGCGGCCGTGGCCGCCTGGGCCGCGCGCCTGCTGGCCGGCGGTCGGGTGCCCGACCTGGTCATCAACAACGCCGCCCTGATGAACGACCCGGCGCCGCTGTGGCGCGTGGGTGCAGCCGAGTTCGGGCGGCTGATGGGCGTGAACGTCGGCGGCACGGTCAACGTGATCCGCGCCTTCGTGCCGGCGATGCTCGCGGCCGGTCGCGGCGTGGTCGTGAACCTCAGTTCCGGCTGGGGCCGCTCCACCTCACCCGAAGTGGCGCCCTACTGCGCCAGCAAGTTCGCTATCGAGGGCCTGACGGCGGCCCTGGCCCAGGAGCTACCGGCGCCGCTGGCGGCGGTCGCGCTGAGCCCCGGCGTGATCGACACCGACATGCTGCGCCAGTGCTGGGCGAAGGAAGCTGGACAGTATCAGGGGCCCGACGCGTGGAGCCGCGGCAGCGTGCGCCGGATCCTGGAACTTGATCGCCGCCATAACGGCAAGTCATTGTCAATATAGACGATGTGAAGTAGGGGCGCGGAGCCCCGGTCGCGAAGGGCCGGTGGCGGGACGCAGGTCTTCCAGGTCGATTCGTTGTTGGCGCGCGGGCCGCATCCCGGGTACCATGGGCGAACCCCTACCAGAACGCGGACCGATGCCGGCCCCCCACGGTTGGTTGCCGGCCGCGGCCAGGAGGAACATCGTGAACCTGACCCGACCCCTTCGCGCCCTCGCTTGCACGACCCTCACCGGCCTGGCCCTGCTGGCGACTCCCGGTCCCACGACCGCCGCACCAGGCGATGCCACCTACAGCGTCACCTTCGACGTCAGTTGGAGTGCCGAGACCCATCCGGACATGTTCCCGCCCAGCGCCCACTTCTCGGGCCTGGTGGGCGGCACCCACAACACCGCGGTCCAGTTCTGGACCCCTGGCACCCTGGCCAGCCTGGGCATCAAGCGCATGGCCGAGTGGGGCCAGCAGGCGACCCTGGCCGGCGAGGTGCAGGCGGCCATCACCGCCGGCACGGCCGGCGGCGTGCTGTTGGGCCCGGCCATCGCCACGCTGCCGGGCAGCACATCGATGCCGTTCACCGCCACCCCTGCCCACCCGCTGGTGACCCTGGTGACGATGATCGCCCCGAGTCCCGACTGGTTCGTCGGCGTGATGGGTCTGGACCTCAGGCCTGGCGGCCAGTGGGTCGACGAGCTGACGGTGGTCCTGTTCCCCTGGGACGCGGGCACCGACAGCGGCGCCACGTACACCGCCGGCGACCAGCCGACGGTGCCACCGGTCCCGCTGTTCGCCATCAACAGCGCCCCGTTCACGCCGGGCGAGCCCATCGGCACCTTCACGTTCCGTCTCGAGGCGGTGGCCTCGGTCCCGCAGGCTGCGGTTCTGACTTCGAGCGCCTATCCCAACCCGTTCAACCCGCGCGTGACGATCGCCTGGCGGGCGCCGGTCGGCAGCCACGTGCGCGTGACGATCTACGACGCCTTCGGGCGCCGCGTGCGCGAGATCTATGACCAGGATGGGGCCCCTGAACGTGGCAAGGCCGAATGGGACGGACGGGACGAGCTCGGCCGCGCGGTTGCGGCCGGCTCGTACGTGTACGTCGTCGAGGCAGACCAGGAGAAGACGGGTGGGAGGCTTACGCTGGTGAAGTGATATGGAGCGGCTCGCGCGGCAAGCGGATGGTGGTCACAACTGCGGCAGGCTCGTGGATTTGGCGTCTGGGTAGGAATGCGGTTGGTGGCACCGAATGCAGAAGTCGACGTCGATTCGTCACTTGAGAGGAGAATCTCGAATTCGGTGCAACGGGAGGCTGGACGGGGATTTATCTTCGGACCCCGTATGGTTGCTCTGGTCCCGAGTTAGGAGGATACCATGGCAAATAGGATCGGACTCACCATCGCGTCCGTCTTCGCGATCGTCCTTCTGTTGGCGATTCCATACCTGGTGCATAGTGGCGCGCCAGTCCCAACGCCGACAGAGGTTGCTGTCTTGAGCGGAGTCCTTTCGAATGGCGGGACCATTCCTCTGCCATCATATGCGGACGGAACCGCTGCACTGCAGAACGAATGTACGTGGATGGTGGGTCTCAATACGATGGAATCCACTCCTGAGAGCATCTCGGACGTTTATTGCAGCGCTGACATGAATCGCGTTGTCCATTGCACGGGGGTCGACCGCGATGGGAACCCGCTCGCGGGGCAGGCGAACTACATCATCATCGCGGTCCGAAATGCGGATGCAGCAGCGACTCAAACGATGACCTGGGGTGCAGTCAAGTCGCAATATCGGGAGTAAGTTGGCATGACACGACGGGCCATGGCGTGATGTTCCAAGGGCCTGCCGGTCGAATAGCTAGCGAACCAGCGTCAGTAGCTGTGCCCCCGCCCCGCCCACCGCGCTCACGCGGCAGACAAAGGTCCCGGACGCCTGGTCGCGTCCCCGGTCGTCGCGGCCGTCCCAAGCCACTGCGGTGCGTCCTGCCGGCAGCACGCACTGGACCAGCGTGCGCACGCGGCGACCGGCCAAGTCGAAGATCTCCACGTTCGCCGCGCCTGCTCTGGGCAACTCGACGATGATCTCCGTGGCAGGGTTGAACGGGTTGGGGCGGACGCCCAACACGCGAGGCCGCAAGGCGGCGACCGCATCCATCTCATCGTGGACGCCGCTCGCCTGGCGCGCAATCTCGGCGGCGAACCACGCCTTGTTCTCGGCCGTGACCAGGATGTGTTCCTGGTTCGCGGCCGGGAAGTACACCGCATCGAACGGCGAGAGCGCTGCGGGGTCGGCCAGCTGGGAGACGTTCGTGTACGGTCCCATCCCGCCCAGCGCCAGGGCGCTGACGGTCGGGATGAAGCAGTGGTTCGGATACAGCGCGACGATGTCCCCGTACGGCGCCGGCGTGGCGTCCATGTCCGCCAGCGAGGCGCGCCACCCGCCCGGCGCGCTGTCCCACGGGCTGGTGCCGCTGACGGTCACGTTCAGCTCGTCGTTCGGCAGCGGCCAGATGCGGTCGATGAGCCCGCGCAGGATCTGCCGCGAGCCGCCGTCAGGCACCGCCCACACGTTGCCGATGAGGTCGACCAGGAAGGAATAGTACTCGTACGAGATGAGCTGCGTTCCCGGCGCATAGCCCTGCCCCTGCGCCTGCCCGCTGCCGTTGGCAACGCCCACCTTGCGCAGACCCTGCGGCCAGTCGCCGACCGCGGCCAGGTCGGCCAGGAACGCGCCGCGCAACGTTGCCGGCTCTCCGGTCCCGCCGCCCGAGGCGCTGTGGTGGTAGAGCAGCATCTGCCTGGCCGCCGGCGTATCCAGCCGGCTGAGCAGGTGTCCGGCTTCGGTCGACTCGATCTGGAACAGTTCCAGCCAGTACTGCACGCCCAGGGGGATGTTCGCGCCGAGCTGCGGGCTGTCGAACGAGATGAACGTCCGCGCGGAGGGATCCAGACCCTGCTGCTGCATCCAGGCCAGCGCGTACCGCGCCACCAGCCCGCCCATGCTGGCGCCGATGACCACCCGGTCGCGGCTGTCCGGCTGGGCCACGCCCACCTGCTGCAGCAGCTCGACCAGGATCATCGCGTTGCGGCGGATGTCGTCGGTCGACTCGTTGAAGTTCAGCACGACCGCGTCGAAGCCGTCGGCACGGAGTTCCTCGATCATGTTTTCCTGGTTCAGCAGGTCGTACAGCTCGTCCCAATCCATGAGGTTGTCCATGTCGAAGCCCTCGACGATGACCACCGGTTCGGTCACCGTCGCGTGGCCAGGCGCCAGGTAGACGTACGCCTGGCCGATGCCGTAGGCCCCCTGGTACGGCACCGTCGCGGTGATCGGCCAGGTCTCGGTGGGCAGCGGCGCGGCCAGGGCTGCCACCTCGAAGGCGAATGCAGCCACGCGCGCGGTGCCGTCAGGCGCCGTTGCCCTCAGGCGCAGCGTGCGCGGCCCCGTCGCATCGTAGGAAGCGACCAGTGGCTGGTCGGTCGCCGCCGGACGCCAGCCGCGTCCGTCGGCCAGGTCCACTTCCAGCGCCGCCGAACGCGGAGCGTCGGTTGCCAACAGGGCGGCGGGGATCGTGAACGTCACCTGCGCGCCGCGGTAGGTGCGCGGCAGGAGCGCCGCGGCGGCAAACGCGCGCCGCTCCAGGTAGGGCGACGGGCCGCCCTTGTCCAGCGACTCCACCAGGAGGCCGTCGCGCCAGACAACCAGGCCGCGCTCCAGCGCATCCGGGCGCAGCCGCGCATAGCCGGCATCCAGCACGGCGATGGGCACCGTGCCGGCGTCCTTCGCCTGCCGCGCCTGCCGGCGGACCTGTTCGGGCGTTGGCCAGCCCGCCGGCGGCACCGGCGAGGCCAGCCGCAGTTCGTGCAGCATCTGCCGCCAGCCCGCGGCGTCGACCGCAGGTCCGGTGCCGCTGCCGTCCTGGAGTTCGAGGCCGGCCATGGACAGCGCGCGGTCGATCAGGCGACCGGTGGGGATGCTCCCGGGGTCCAGCCCCTCCAGTACAGCCACAGCTTCCCGCAGCGGCGGTTCGCCAAACGCCGGGGCCGCGGCAAGCAGGATGATCAGGAGGGCGCAGGCAACACGGGTCATCGGAAACTCCCTGGTTGAATCGCCCGGCACTGGGCGTCCTCGGCCATTGTAGCATGATCCGGGTCATGACGCGGCACCGCCCCCCCGCAGGTGAACGCCAGATCGATTGACGGGCTCTCTTGCGCGAGCGATCCTCTCGCGGCGCGGCGCGGCGCGGCGCGGCGAGGCGCTTGCGCCGGCGCACGTCCCGGTCCAGGCCCGGGCGCCGATCCGGGCGCAAACCCGCGCGCCCCCGCGAAGCGCGCCGTCCCTGCTCCCCATTCCTTCCGCCCCTGGAGGCTGCTCGTGCCCACCGTCTGGAAAGGCCTGCTCGTCGGCGGCCTGCTGCCCGCCCTGCTGTTCGGCATCACCGGTGTCCTGCAGAAGGTCTACGGCCGCGCCGGCGGCGGCACGGGCTGGTACCTGCCGCTGGTCGGGCTGGGCGTGGCAGCCACCGGGCTTGTCGCGCTGCCGCTGCTGTGTGAACGCGCGATGACGGCGCGGGCCGGGGGCGTGGCCCTTGGCATCGGGGTCAGCTGGGGACTGGGTATGATCGCCGTGGTCCTGGGCATCGACCGCTTCGGCGCGCCGCTGTCGAAGCTGGCGCCGCTCTACAACCTCAACACGCTGGTCGTGGTGCTACTGGCCCTGGTCCTGTTCAGCGAGGGCCGTGACGTGAATGTGCCGCGGCTGCTGGCAGGCACGGCCCTGATCGTGGCCGGCGGAGCGCTGGTGGCACGGGCGTAGGGTCAGGGCCGACCGCGCCGCCGCACCGCCGTGCCCGCGGCCAGCGCCAGAAAGGGCGCCAGCGCGGCCTCTGTCCATCTGGCGACGATCCGGAGCCTGATCCGCCGGGTTCGGTCGCCGCGGTCGTGCATCATCCGCGCGCATTCGTCCGGGCGGACCGGGTAGATGGTGCAGCGGCCGCGGTCGAAGAACACGCAGCGACCCGGCGTCGCGATCTCGGCCAGGGTCCAGCGGCTGCCCGGCTTCTTGCCGTCGCGCAGCTTGTGGGGCATGACACCGGCGCGCTGCGAACCGTCGTCCAGGTGGGTGACGCCAAGAGCCAGGTAGCGGCGGAACGTGTCCTCGATGGACAGCCCCAGGTGCTTCGCCAGCCTGGGAATCTGTTCGGGCGTGAACCAGCCCGGGGCGTTGCGGCAGGCGGCGCGGCAGAGATCGCAATCGCAACTGGCGACGGAGAAGTCCTCGCTGCGAGGTGCGGGCGCGGGCTTCGGGACAGGCGCTGGCTTCGGCGCGGGGGCCGAGGCGGGACGCGGGACAACGGACGCCGGCGCCTGGCTCCGCGCCGGGCGGGCCGGACGCCCCGCGCGGGTTGCCACCCGCGGCTTCCCTGCCAGCTTCGCTGCCCGCGTCGCCGCCGGCTTTGCTGTGGACTTCGTCTTCATCGCGGCTCCCGGGTCCTCGGCTCTGGATCGCTTGGCCCCATCCTGCTATGAATGGCGCGCGGACGCCAGCGCGCAACCGCGCCGCGCCGTCGCGGCCCCGTCCCCCGGAGGGATCATGACCCGCTCCGCCGAGCCCACCACCTCGATGCATCCGACGCCGGGCGACGCGCCACGGCCGCTGCGCATCGGGGTCAGCGCCTGCCTGCTGGGCCAGGAAGTCCGCTTCGACGGCGGCCACAAGCATGACCGCTGGCTCACCGGGACGCTCGCGCAGTACTGCGACCTGGTGCCGGTCTGCCCCGAGGTCGAGGCGGGCATGACGATCCCCCGCGAGTCCGTGCGCCTGGAGGGAACGGTGGAACAGCCGCGGATGGTGGCCCCGCGCTCGGGCGTCGACTGGACGACGCCGATGAACAGCTGGTCCCGGCGCCGCGTGCGCGAGCTGGCCGCCGCGGACCTGGACGGGTTCGTGTTCAAGAAGAACTCGCCCAGCTGCGGCCTCTTCCGGGTGAAGGTCTACCCGGACAAGGGCATGCCCGCCCGCGGCGGGCGCGGCCTGTTCGCCGCCGCGTTCGCCGCCGCGCACCCGCTGGTGCCCGTCGAGGAGGAGGGCCGGCTGGAGGACGCCCGGCTGCGCGAGAACTTCGTCGAGCGCCTGTTCGCCTGGCGGCGGGTCAAGGACGCGTTCGCCGGGCGCTGGGGACGCGGCGGCATCGTCGCCTTCCACAGCCGGGAGAAGTACCTGCTGATGGCCCACAGCCCCCGGCACTACCAGGAGCTGGGCCGGCTGGTGGCGCGCATCGCCCAGGAGCCGGCGGCGGCGTTCAGGGACCGCTACCTGGTCCTCTACATGGAGGCCCTGGGCGTCCTGGCCACCCCCCGGCGGCACGCCAATGCCCTGCAGCACGTGGCCGGCCACCTCCGTGGCCAGGTCTCGGACGCCGAGCAGAAGCGCGTCCTGACCGTGATCGACGACTACGCCCGGGGGCTGGTGCCCCTGGTGGTGCCGGTGACCCTGCTGCGCCACTACGTCGAGCTGCTGGATGTCCCCTACGTCCGCGACCAGGTCTATCTCAGCCCGCACCCGCGCGAGCTGATGCTCCGCAACCACGTCTGAGCGGGAGCCGGGCGATGACCATCGCCGGTCGGTCCGGTGGCGACGCGAAGGTCCGTTGTTCGGGTGCGCTCGGGAATTTTCGACGATTTCAGGCAATTGCGGTTGACACTTTCGCCACTTGCCATATTTTCTGCGCGTCGTCAGCGGACCTCGGAGGGTCCTTCCGGCCGTGCGCCGGCGCAGGCGACTTTCCGGCGGCGGTGCCCAACCCCCGCCGGGCATGGACATCGGTCAGTCCTCACGGAGGCGGACCTTGACACAACTCAGCGCTCGCCTGGACTCCATGGCTGGGCTGGGCCGGAACCTGCAGGAGGTCGATGCGGGAGCCTCTCCCGACGACCCTCCGTCGTTCGTTACCGAGCCCGATCCTTCCACGGCGCCAGCCAACGTCCCCGCCCTGCCCATACAGCTCGAGCACCTTCTGGCCAGGCGGCTGCCCCGCATCGGTCCGCGCACGCGCATGTTCCGTCGCGCGCACTTCGCCGACGTGAAGGACAGCGACTGGCACGACTGGAAGTGGCAGCTGAGGCATTCGTTCAAGACCACCGAGCAGCTGGCGCGCGTGCTGGAATTGACGGCTGAAGAGCGCGCTGCGCTCGATCGCTGCGGTTCGCTGCTGCCCGTGGCGGTGACGCCCTACTACATGAGCCTGCTCGACGGCTTCGACGCGGACTGCGGGCTGCGACGCACCGTGGTGCCGGTGCAGAACGAATTCCTGCGGACGCCCGGCGAGGCGGACGACCCCCTGGACGAGGACGGGCACAGCCCGGTCCCCGGCCTGGTGCACCGCTATCCCGACCGGGTGCTGTTCCTGGTGCTGGACCGCTGCGCCACCTACTGCCGCTACTGCACGCGCTCGCGCGTGGTGGGCCAGGACGAGCTGCGCCCGGGTCGCGAACGCTGGGACACGGCGCTCGACTACATCCGCAGTCATCCGGAAATCCGGGACGTGCTGCTGTCGGGCGGCGACCCGCTGACGCTCAGCGACGAGCGTCTGGACTACCTTCTGGGAGAGTTGCGGAGGATCCCGCACGTCCAGTTCGTGCGCATCGGCACGAAGGTGCCGGCGGTGCTGCCCCAGCGGATCACGCCCGCGCTGGTGAAGGTGCTGCGCCGCCACCACCCTCTGTGGCTCAGCCTGCACTTCCTGCACCCGGCCGAGTGCACGCCCGAGTCGGCGGCCGCCTGCCGCCGCCTGGCCGACGCGGGGATTCCCCTGGGCAGCCAGACCGTGCTGCTCAAGGGCGTGAACGATGACGTCGCGGTGATGAAGGCCCTGGTCCACTCGCTGCTGATGATGCGGGTGCGCCCGTACTACCTGTACCAGTGCGACCCCATCTCCGGCTCATCGCACTTCCGGACGACGGTGGAGAAGGGGCTGGAGATCATCCGCGGGCTGCGCGGCTTCACCACGGGCTATGCGGTGCCGACGTACGTAATCGACGCGCCGGGCGGCGGCGGCAAGATCGCGCTGCAGCCGGACTGCCTGGTCGGCCGTGACGGTGGCGACGTGCTGCTGCGCAACTACGAGGGCAACATCCACCGCTACCCCGACGGCCAGGCGGCCCTGGAGGCGGCGCGTTGAGGATAGGCCTGACCTACGACCTGCGCGACGACTACCTGGCGATGGGCTTCGGCGAGGAGGAGACGGCCGAGTTCGACCGTCTCTCCACGATCGAGGCCATCGAGGGCGCGCTGCAGCGGCTGGGCCACGCGACCGACCGCATCGGGCACGTCAAGGCCCTGGCCGGGCGCCTGGTCGCGGGCGACCGCTGGGACCTGGTCTTCAACATCGCCGAGGGCATGTACGGCATCGGCCGCGAGGCCCAGGTGCCGGCGCTGCTGGACGCGTACGACCTCCCGTACACGTTCAGCGACCCGCTGGTGCTGGCGCTGACCCTGCACAAGGGCCTGACCAAGCGCGTGCTGCGCGACGGCGGGCTGCCGACGCCGGACTTCCGCGAGGTGCACGCGCCGGCGGACATCGACACGATCGACCTTCCGTTCCCGCTGTTCTGCAAGCCGCTGGCCGAAGGCACGGGCAAGGGCATCGACGGTACGTCGCTGGTGCGCTCGCGACCGGAGCTGCGCGCCACCTGCGAGCGCCTGCTGGCGACGTTCCGCCAGCCTGTCCTGGTCGAGACCTACCTGCCGGGACGCGAATTGACCACGGGCATCACGGGGACCGGCGCGGCGGCCCGCGTGGTGGGCACCATGGAAGTGATCCTGGGCGAACGTGCCGAGCCGGGCGCCTACACCTACGCCAACAAGGAGCTGTGGGAGGACCGGGTCGAGTACCGGCTGGTCACCCCGCAGGACCCGGTCGTGGCGAAGGCCGAGGCGGTGGCGCTGGCAGCCTGGCGGCTGTTGGGCTGCCGCGACGGCGGCCGGCTCGACCTGCGCTGCGACGGCGCGGGCGACCCGCAGCTGATGGAACTGAACCCGCTGGCGGGGTTGCACCCCGGGCATTCCGACCTGCCGATCATCTGCAACCTGCTCGGCGTGCCCTACGACGAACTGATCGGCCGCATCGTCGACTCGGCCGCCGCGCGGGTCGCGCCGAGCCACCCCTAGCGGAAGGCGCGGCGCCATGCGGATCGTCATCCTGCACAACCGCGTGAGCGCCGACGCGGCTCCCGACGAAATGGATGTCCTGGTGCAGGTCGAGGCGGTCGGCGAGGCGCTGATCAGCCTCGGCCACGCGGTGGAACCCTGGGGCTGCGACCTGGACCTCGAATCGCTCGCCTTCTCGCTCAGCGGCGCCTCGCCCGACCTGGTGTTCAACCTCGTGGAGGGGCTCGAGGGCCACGGACGGCTGATCCACCTGGCGCCGGGCGTGCTGGAGGCGCTACGCGTGCCGCTGGCCGGGTGCCCGGCCGAGGCGATCTTCCTGACCTCGCACAAGGTGCTGGCCAAGGGCCTGCTGCGGCAGGCCGGACTGCCGACACCCGACTGGCTGGCCGACGGGCTGGCGGATGCCGCGGCCGACGCCGGCGGGGGCGCCTGCGGGCGCTGGATCGTCAAGTCGGTCTGGGAGGACGCCTCGCTGGGCATGGATGACGGCGCGGTGGTGGATGGCGGTGCGGCAGCAGCGCGCGTGGAACTGGCCCGCCGCCAGGGCCGCGCGGGGTCGCCGTGGTTCGCCGAGGCGTTTGTCGAGGGACGCGAGTTCAACCTCGGCCTGCTGGACGGACCGGACGGCCCGACCGTGCTGCCGGCGGCCGAGATCACCTTCGAGGGCTACCCGGAAGGAAAGCCGCGCATCGTCGGCTACGCCGCCAAGTGGCACGAGGACTCGTTCGAGTACCGCCACACCGTGCGCCGATTCGACCTGCCGTCGCAGGATGAAGCGCTGGCCGCCGAGATGACGCGCCTGGCGCTGGCCTGCTGGCGCCTGTTCCGGTTGCGCGGCTGGGCGCGCGTCGACTTCCGCGTCGACGCGGACGGCCACCCGTTCATCCTGGAAGTGAACGCCAACCCCTGCCTGTCGCCCGACGCCGGCTATGCCGCCGCGCTGGAGCGGGCAGGCATCCCCTTCGCGGACGCCGTCGGTCGCATCGTCGCCGCGGCGCACCGCTGAATCGGCGACGTCGCCACCAGCCCGGAGCGTGGACCCCATGAGCAGCGAGACCGCCTTCCGCGATGTCGTGCGTCCGTCCGACGTCGAGGCCGTGCGCGACCTGGTGCGTGCCACCGGCTATTTCAGCGACGAGGAGGTCGCGATCGCGGCCGACCTGGTGGCCGAGACGCTGGCCCGCGGCGCGGACGCCGGGTACGCGTTCCTCCTTGCGGAACACGACGGACGCCTGGCGGGATACAGCTGTTTCGGCCGGGTGCCCTGTTCGACCGTGAGCTGGGACCTGTACTGGATCGCCGTGCATCCTTCGGGACAGGGTTCCGGGCTGGGCCGGAGCCTGCTGCGGGAGACCGAACGGCGCGTGCGCGCGGCCGGCGGCCTGGCCCTCTACGCCGAGACCAGCGGCAAGGCACAATACGCCTCCACCCGCGCGTTCTACGAGAAGAGCGGCTACGCTACGGCGGGCGTCTTCGCCGACTTCTACGCGCCGGGCGACGCCAAGGTCACCTACTGCCGCCGGCTGGATAACTGACCGAACCCGCCCGCATCAACCCCCGGTGATGATCAGGTACGCCGCGTAGGCCACGTAGACGCCCAACAGCACCCCGCCCTCCAGGCGCGAGATGCGGGCGCCGCTCCTGATGATCGGGAACAGGGCCAGGGACCCGACCAGCATCAGCGGCGCGTCGCGCACCAGCAGCGTGTGGTTGACCGCCTGCGGCGCCACCGCGGCGCAGGTGCCGGCGATGCCCAGCGTGTTGAAGATGTTCGAGCCGATGACGTTGCCGACGGCGATGTCGGTGTCCCCGCGCCTGACGGCCACCAGCGCGGTGACCAGCTCCGGCAGCGAGGTGCCGACCGACACCAGCGTCAGGCCGATGACGAGCTCCGACCAGCCGATCTGCCGGGCGACGGCAATCGAGGCGTCGACGAACCCGCGCGAGCCGATCACCAGCAGCGCCAGGCCGGCGATGACCATGACGGCGTCGCGGACCACCGCGCCGCGCGACTCGTTCGGCGCCGGGCGCAGTTCCGGATCGAGCCGCAGGGCCTCGGCAGCTGCGGTCTGCCGGGCCTGCCGGTAGGCGGTGGCCAGGTACACCACCAGGAGCGCCACCAGCGCGAAGCCGGCTGGCCTGGGGATGAACCCCCCGAACGGCAGCGCCAGCCACGGCACCAACGCGGCGCCTGCGGCCACCAGCAGGTCGCGGCGCACCGCCGAGAGCTGCACGCGGATCGGCTGCAGCAGTGCCGTCAGGCCCAGGATGACGCCGATGTTGAACAGGTTCGAGCCGACGACGTTGCCCAGGGCCACATCCGAGGACTGGCGCAGGGTCGCCGTCAGGCTGGCCCCCAGCTCCGGCGACGAGGTGCCGAAGCCGACGACGGTCAACCCTACGAACAGCGAGGAGACGCCCGCGCGCAGCGCCAGACGTGAAGCGCCTCGTACCAGGATCTCCGCCCCGAGCGAAACGCCGGCCAGGGCGATGACGATGGTCAGGATCTGCTGGAGCAAGGCGAAGGCCTCCGGCAGCGCCCGCGCGGGCGCGGTCAGGGGTCGGCAGGACATTCCGGCCATGATAGGATGCCGGCCGTTCGCGCGCCCCCGGAATCGGCAGGGAGGTACCCGCTCCACGCCCCGCTGCCCATGAAAGGACCCGTCCCGATGCCGTCCCACCTGTTCAAGCCCCTGGCCCAGCGCGGCGTGACGTTGCGCAACCGGATCGTCATGTCCCCCATGTGCCAGTATTCCGCCGACGCCGGCTGTGCCACCGACTGGCACCTGGTGCACCTGGGCAGCCGTGCCGCCGGCGGGCCGGGCGCGCTGCTGGCCGAGGCCACCGCCGTCGTGCCCGAGGGGCGCATCAGCCCGGCCGACCTGGGGCTGTGGGACGATGTGCAGGTCGAGCCGCTGCGCCGGGTGTTCGCCTTCGTGGCCGCCCAGGGCTGCGTGCCCGGCATCCAGCTGGCGCACGCCGGTCGCAAGGCCTCGACGCTGCCCCCGTGGCAGGGCGGACAGCCGGTCGACGCGGGCGGCGGCGGCTGGGATGACATCGTGGCGCCTTCGGCCCTGCCGTGGGGACCCGGCCACGCGGTGCCTCGCGAACTGGACGAGGCCGGCATCGCGGACGTGATCGCGGCCTTCGCGGCGGCCGCCCGCCGCGCCCACGCCGCCGGCGCACAGCTGGTGGAAGTGCACGCCGCGCACGGCTACCTGCTGCACCAGTTCCTCTCGCCGCTGACCAACCACCGACGCGACCGCTGGGGGGACTCGTTCGCCGGACGCACCCGCCTGCTGCGCGAGGTCGTGGCCGCCGTGCGCGCAGCCTGGCCCGACAATCTGCCGCTATGGGTACGCCTGTCCTGCACCGACTGGGTCGAGGGCGGCTGGGACGAGGACCAGTCCGTGGCCCTGGCCGGCGAGCTGGCGTCCCTCGGCTGCGACCTGGTGGATTGTTCCTCGGGGGGCAGCGTGCCGCAGGCGGTGGTGCCGGCGGCGCCCGGCTACCAGGTGCGCTTTGCCGAGCGCCTCCGCCGCGAGGCGGGCGTGCCGACCGGCGCCGTCGGTCTGATCGATGAACCGGCGCCGGCCGAGGCCATCGTCCGCGACGGACGTGCCGATGTGGTCCTGCTGGGCCGCGCCCTGCTGCGTGAGCCGCATTGGGCACTGCGCGCGGCGCGCGAGCTGGGCGCGCAGGCGCCGGTCCCGCTTCAGTACCTGCGCGGTTTCCCGGCCGCCTGACCGGTCACGGGTTCCAGGTGACGCCCGGGTAGGTGGTCTGCGACCAGGGGATGTGCCCGCTGTCGGCGAACGAGACCAGCTTGCACGAGCCGTCGGCCTTCACCTGGATGACCGTCAGGCTGCAGTTGGCGATGCTCATGCCCAGCCACGCCTGGGGGTCGACGTCCAGCGCGCGGCAGACCAGCCAGCGGATGACGTTGCCGTGGCAGACCACGATGTCGTTCTCGTCGGCGCCCGCCGCGGCCGGCATGAGCAGGCGCGCGGCGGCCGCCGCCAGCTGAGCCTCGCAGGCCGCCGCCTCGCCGGGCTCGAGGTCCGCCATGATGTCCGGCCGGCGCGTCGGAGGCGTGCACTCGCGGATGTCGCCCTCGATGCGGTGCGCAAGTTCCGGGAAGTGCCCGGCGACGATCGCCGCCGTCTCACGCGCGCGGGTCAACGGGCTGGACTGCAGCGAGGTGAACCTCAGCGGCAGTCCGTCCAGCCGGGCCGCCACCAGGCGCGCCTGCTCGCGGCCCAGGGCATCCAGGCCGCAACCCACCTCCTCGTCGCACGCGACATCGTGCACATACTCGCCGTGACGGATCAGGAAGAGGTTGCGCACGGGCTGGTCGGCCGCGGGCAGGACGGCAAGTGCCGGCCCGGTCGCGAGCAGGGCCAGCAGGGCGCCGGCCACGGACAGGCAGGAACGCAGTCGCATCACGGGTTCTCCTCGGGTTCATGCATCGTGGGTCGCGGCGGCGGCGCGACGGGCAGGCGGTGGACAAAGCCGCGACGGTCATGGAAATCGGGACGTGCCGCAGGATGGTGGGTGGCCCAGTAGGACAGGACGCCGTCACCCGTCTCCACGACCGCGCAGGCGGCCACCTCCAGCGGCAGGGTGTCCAGCCCGAGCGGTCGCAGGAGCAACGTGCCCTCGATGACGATCCCGGTGGGCGTCCGGGTCACCCACAGGCTCGGATGTGCCCCGGGCTCCGCCTCGCGCCCGCCGTTGCGGTAGTCGTCGAAACGATAGAGGTTCCAGTGCCCGTCCGCCGACAGGTTCCACTCCAGGTAGTCGCGCCGTTGCGGCGCACCGATGAACAGTTCGGCGCAGGTGTGCCGCCACAGGTCGTGGCGTCGCTCGCGGGTCCCCGTCGCCGGGGGCGGCAGCACCAGCCCCGGCACGTCCATGACCAGCCGGTACCGCAGTCCGCGGGCCCCACGCCGGAACCGGGCGACAAGGGTCCCGGACAGGGCACCGCCGGCCGTCGGGAAGGGCTGGAGTCGGGTGGCCAGGGAGAGCGACATCGACCCAGACTACCGCCGCGTGTGCGCGTGAGCTATCGTTTTCGCTGGCCGGGCGGCGCGAGGGACGCCGGAGTCCGGCCACCCCCTGCCGGAACGGAGACGGATCTCATGCCCCGCATCCCGCTGCGCGCCGCCCTGGTCGCGCTGGTCCTGCTGACTGAAGCCGCCGCCCTCGCCGACGAAGGCATGTGGACCTTCGACAATCCCCCCACCGTCCAGCTCCAGGAGCGGTACGGCTTCACCGTGACGCCGCAGTGGTTGCAGCGCCTTCAGCTGTCGTGCGTGCGCATCGGCGGTGGTTCGGGCTCGTTCGTCAGCCCCGATGGCCTAGTGCTGACCAACGCCCACGTGGCGCAAGGCCAGCAGCAGAAGCTGTCCACGGCCGAGCACGACTACGTCGAGGACGGCTTCCTGGCCCGCACGCGAGCCCAGGAGCTCAAGTGCCCGGACCTGGAGATCGTGATCCTGCAGTCGTACGAGGATGTGACGGCGCAGGTGCTGGCCGCGCTGCCGACGGACGCAAGCGGGCTCGAAGCCGTGGCCATGCGCGAGGCCGCCAGCGCGGCGATCGCGAAATCCAGCCAGGAGGCGACGGGTTTGCAGTCGGACATCGTCATGCTGTACGGCGGCGGCGAATACTGGCTGTACCGCTACCGCAGCTACACCGACGTGCGGCTGGTGTTCGCCCCCGAGGCGAAGGCGGCGTACTTCGGCGGCGATGACGACAACTTCACGTACCCGCGGCACGACCTGGACCTAGCCCTGTTCCGGGTCTACGAGAACGGAAGGCCGCTGGCCAGCCCGGCCTGGCTGCCGCTGCACCCGGAGGGGGCAGGCGACGGCGACCTGGTCTTCGTACCCGGGCATCCCGGCAGCACCGAGCGGCTGCTGACCTTGGCGCAATTGCAGGTCCGGCGCGACCACACCTTCCCCCGCTCCGAGAAGTTCCTCGACGAGGCCATCGCCGCGCTGCGGGAATACGCCGCGCGCGGCCCTGAGCAGTCCCGGCAGGCCGGCGGCCTGCTGAATGGCCTCAGCAACGGCCGCAAGTCCCGGCAGGGCGAGTACCGCGGTCTGCTCGACCCCGCGGTGTGGGCGCGGAAGGAAGCCGAGGAAGCAGAGTTCCGCTCGCGCATTGCTGCCGACGCGCAGCTGCGGGAACGATTCGGCCAGGCCTGGCCGCTCATCGAGCAGGCCGAGCAGGCGCGCCTGTCCCGGCTGGGCGAGTTGGAAGGACGCACACTACCGCGGTTCGGCCTGGCGCGCACGGCGCAGGGCCTGGTCCGCTTCGTGGCCGAGGTGCAGAAGCCCGACGGCGAGCGCCTCGAGGGCTACCACGAGGCCCAGCTGCGGCGACAGCGCTTCCGGCTGCTCTCGCCGGCGCCGGTGTATCCCGAACTGGAGCAGTACCTGCTGGAACTTTCGCTGCGGCGCCTGGCCACAGACCTCGAACCCGGCGATCCGTTCCGCTCGGCTGTGCTGGCCGACAGGGACCCGGCGGCGCGCGCGGCAGAACTCATGGCCGGGACACGACTGGCCGATCCCGCCGTGCGCCAGGCGCTGCTGGACGGCGGCCCGGCGGCCATCGCCGCCAGCACCGACCCGCTCATCGTCATGGCGCGCGAACTGGATCCGCTGCTGCGGAACCAGGAAGCCTGGCTGCGCGAACACGTTGACGGCCCGGCCCGGGCCGGTGGCGAACTGCTGGGCGCGGCGCGCTTCGCGGTCTACGGGAAACAGGCCGCCCCCGACGCGACCTTCACGCTGCGCCTGTCCTACGGTCAGGTGAAGGGCTACCCGAGCAACGGCACGCGCGCTCCGGCTTTCACCACGTTCCACGGGCTGGTCGACCGTGCGCTGTCGTTCCGGCAGCAGGAGCCGTACGATCTCTCCCATCGGTTCGGCGTGCGGATGCGCAAGCTGGACCTGGCGACGCCGCTCAACTTCGTGAGCACCTGCGACATCACCGGGGGCAATTCGGGCTCGCCCGTCGTCGACCGCGAGGGCCGTCTGGTGGGCCTCGTCTTCGATGGGAATATCGAGAGCCTGGCCGGCAACTTCGTCTACGACGAGACGGCCAACCGCGCCGTCTCGGTGCACGCGGCAGCCATCGCCCTGGCCCTGCGCGACATCTACGATGCCGGCCACCTGCTGCAGGAGATGCAGCGCCGTTGAGGGGCTGCGGTTCCCACCGCGCGTGTGCATCATGGGGGCCGTGACCGCCACCGGGGCGGTCGCGGCCCTTCGCCGTCCCGGGAGGACATCGATGACCCGACGCCACACCACAGCCGGCCTGACGCCGGCCCTTGCCTCTCTCCTGTTGGCCCTTGCTGTCGCGGGCTGCGGGGACCGACCGCAGCGATCCGCCGGCACCGCCGGCACGCAGCACCCCGCCGCGCGGCCGATCGACCCGGCCGCCGAGGCCGCCGCGCTGGACCAGGGGCCGCGGGCCGCGCAGACCATGGCGCTGTCCGATTCACTCGCCGCGGTCGGCCAGGCGCTGTTCGACGCCAAGGGCTGCACCGGCTGTCACGAACCGGGTTCCTCCGCCAGCGCGCCCGACCTGCGCGGGGTCGCTACGCGGCGCACCGAGGCGTGGCTGCGTCGGCAGGTCACCACGCCGGAGTGGATGGCCGAGCACGACCCGCTGACGCGCGGGATGGTGGAGCAGTACGGGATTCCCATGGCCGACCTCGACATCGACGACGACGAGGCCACGGCCCTGCTGCAATACATGCTGTCGGAGGACGGCGGCCGCTGACGCCGGCGGCGCGGCGACTCAGGAGTGGGACGGCAGACGGCGCGAGGCTCCCCAGAGTACGAGCATGTCGCGCAGGTCCTCGGCGCGGACAGGCTTGCTCAGGTAGTCGTCCATGCCGGCCGCGAGGCAACGTTCGCGGTCGCCTGGCATCGCATGGGCGGTCATCGCGATGATCGGCAGCCGTGTTGTCGGCTCTTCCGCCAGGCGGATCTGCGCCGTGGCGGTGTAGCCGTCCATTTCCGGCATCTGGCAGTCCATCAGGACGACGTCGTAGAGGAAGTCCTGCGCCATCCGAACGGCCTCGACGCCGTTGGCCACGGTGTCGACACGGCACCCGAACCGGGCCAGCGTCATCTGCGCGACCTTCTGGTTGAACACGTTGTCCTCGGCCAGCAGGATCCGCAGACCTGACAGCGCCTCGGGCTGGCTCAGGGCCGCGTCGGCGTTTCCGGACGCCGCGGGCGCCGGCTCGGCGATCGCCGACTCAGCCAGTCGCAACGTGAGCTCCAGCCGGAAGGTCGATCCTTCGCCGACCCGGCTGGTCGCCGTCACGTCTCCGCCCATCAGATCCGCCAATTGCTTGCAGATCGCCAGTCCCAGACCGGTACCACCGTAGCGACGCGTCGTCGACGTGTCGGCCTGCGTGAAACGCGTGAACAGGTCCGCCAGCCGGTCGTCACGGATGCCGACGCCGGTGTCGACGATCGACACCGACCACTCGGCGGCGCCGGCGCCGTCGGGACGCCCGGCGGCCACGATACGGACCCCGCCGCGCTCGGTGAACTTGATCGCGTTGTTGAGCAGGTTGGTCACGATCTGGCGGATGCGACCGGCATCGCCGACGACGTCATCGGCGCCGCGCGCGTCGATGTGAAGCGCCACCGTCAGCCCCTTGGCCTCAGCGCCTGCCCTCATCAGGTCGACGACCTCGACCAGAAGCGTGCTCATGCGCAGCGGATGCGTCTCGATCTCGAGCTTGCCAGCCTCGATCTTGCTGAAGTCGAGGATGTCATTGATGATCGACATCAGCGACTGGCCCGAGTTGAAGATGATGTTGGCATACTCGCGCTGCTCGGACGTCAGCGGCGTGTCCAGGAGAACACCTGTCATTCCCAGCACGCCGTTCATCGGCGTGCGGATCTCGTGGGACATGTTCGCCAGGAAGTCGCTCTTCGCCTGGTTTGCGGCGTCGGCCTTCTCCTTGGCCACGGTGCGCTCCCTGATCTGGTCGAGCATCTCATTGAAGGCATCGACCAGGACGCTCAGCTCCCGGTCCCGGGCCGGGGGTGCCCGCAGGGCGAAGTCCTGTTCCTGGGACACGCGGCGCGCCACCACGGCCAGGTCGGACAGCGGCCCGGTGATGCGACGCTGCAGGCGGTTCACCAGCACCACGGCCACCAGGGTCACCAGCAGGCAACCGAGTCCGATCACCAGCGCATAGCCGCGCTGTTGACTGTGGTAGGCGTCGAGGCTGCCCGTCACGACGATGGTCCCCACCTGCTCGCCCTGCCAGACGACGGGGGCGCTGACCAGGGTCGGACCGGCACCGGCAGCCGCCCACCCGGGCCAGAGCCTGGCGGGCGTCCGCGCGACATCCCCGAAGCTGGCGAAGGAGTTGCCGTCCGCCTCATAGAGCCTGGCGCCGACCACCTGTGGGAGCACGCGCAGCGAAGCCAGGCTGCCGCGCGCGAACTCCCGGTCGTCGAACACGAGGGATGCCGCACAGTTGGCCGCCACGATGGCCGCGACGCTCTGCTGCTGGTCACGCAGGCGAACACTCTCGCGCCGCGCCTGGTCGACGGTCACGATCGCCGCGACCAGGGTCATGGCGATGATGACCGGCAGCGTGGCAATCAGGCCCAGCCGGCGGCTGAGCGAGGCGTGCGCGGCGAAGCCCACTCACGCGCCCCCTTCCACGATCTCTAGCACATTCAGCAGTCGCGAAATCGGCCTGAGCCCCACGCGCTCGACCGAAACGGCGGGACGGCCCCGGTCGTTATCGGCGGAATGGGCGGCCGTTTGAGGACACGATTCCGGCCTCAGCCGCGTCGGCAACCGGCCGAAACCCGAGAGGAAACGGGAATCCCGGGCGGGCCGCCGGACGGTGCCCGGTCCGCCACCGTCGGCGTCCCTGTACGCAGGTCAGGAACCGTCCCTGCCCGTCAGGTAGTCGGCAAGCCGTTGCCGGCTGTGCTCGTCCTCGTGGCAGTAGACGCAGAGATTCTCCCAGTTCGAGCCGTCGGCGGGGTTGTTGCGGTCGTTGCCGTCCTTGTGGTGGACGGTCAGCAGGTGGCGGTCCTGCGCCGTGAATTCCCGCGCGCACTTGGCGCAGATCATGCCGTGCAGCGCCAGCGACCGCTCGCGGTAGTTCGCGTTCGGCGCGGCCAGGCCCTTCAGCTCCTTGAGCCCGCGCGCGATCTCCTCGGGCGTCGGCACCTTCGCGGGGCCGCGCCGCTTGCCGCCGCGCCGATACGGACCTCCGAGGGACATGTCAGCCTCCCGTTCCCTGCCTCGACCGCGCGGACCTCAGTCCGCCAGCAGCGCGAAGATGGCGTCGCCTGCCCCGCGATCGCCGTCATGGCCCGCGGAGGCCACCGCCCGGTTGATGCCCAGCACGACCAGGTTGAACAGCACTGCCACGACGACGAACACCGTGTCGGTGCGGGCCTTCTGCTGCAGTTCGCCGACGATGTGGTCGTGGAGCTTCCCGAGCATGGCGTACCCCTTCCGGATCCGGTGGCCACGATGCCTGCCGGACCCTGACGGTAGCAGACGGTCGCCGTCCGCGGCAAGGTGCAGTGGGAACCGCCGCGGCCCGGTGTGAAAGCGATCGCCCCGCGACCTTTCGGAGGCGGGGCGATCTTCTGCCTCGCGCGTGGGCAGGGAACTACCAGCGGCCGCCGCCGCCGCCGCCCCGACCGCCGCCGCCACCACGGCCGCCGCCGTAGCCGCCGCCGCCACCACCGCCGCCGCCGCCGCGCGGACGATCCTGCGCCTCGTTGACGCGAAGGGCGCGGCCGCCCATCTCCTTGCCGTCGAGCGCCTGGATCATCGCCTGCAGGGCGTCATCGTCGACCTCGACGAAGCCGAAGCCGCGCGGACGGCCCGTCTCGCGGTCATTGATCAGCGCCACCGAATGCACGGTGCCATGCTGGCCGAAAAGCTGGGAAATCTCGTCCTCGGTCGCGCTGAAGGGCAGGTTGCCCACGTACAGTTTCTTCACGGTCGTCTCTCCAGATGCCGGCTGTCCGGCTTACAAGCGCGCAGGGCCGCCGGCCACTTCCGACGTGACCCCTTGCGCTTCAAACGGGCCCGGCCGGTGCCGGACCGTATCCCCCGCGGGTGCGGGGAAACCCTCCCGCCGGGCTGGCACGCTGGTGCGCGATCCCGGGCGGCGGTATCGCTTCCTGTTCGCGGCTGGCAGATCCAGACAGACCGGCAAGGGCGAAGGCGGCGAAAACACGCATTGACGGTAACGCAAGTTCCGGACCATTTCAAGCGAATTGCGTTCTGGGAGGAGCGCTCCCGGCCAAGGGGCACTGCACCACGCCTGACATCCGCCTCTGACCTGGTTAGCTCGTTGTCAAATCACGGCTTGGCTGTCGGGCCGGCAGTCGGTATCATGGGGCGACCGGAAGGAGGATCCATGGTCAAGTTCCTGCTGTGGTGCATCCTGTTCATCCTCTGCTGGCCAGTGGCCGTGCTGGGCCTGCTCCTGTATCCTGTCGTGTGGCTGCTGCTGATCCCATTCCGCCTGGTCGGCATCACCGTCAGTGCCGTGTTGGCCCTGGTCAAGGCGCTGGTGATGCTCCCGGCCCGCCTGCTGGGACACCGCCCCGGGAAGAAATAGCCCGATCACCACGACAACCGTGCCGTTCGCCCGAGGAGAAACCATGTCTGATTCCAGGTGCCTGCAGGTGCCGATCGATCGCACGCGCCTGTCCCGGGAGATCGCGCCGTTCGGGCGGGCTGACACGCGCAAGGGCGTCTGGCAGCTGGTCAACACCGTCGTGCCGTACCTGGGCCTGCTGGCGTTGATGGTGTACGGCCGCGTCCAGGGTTGGCACTGGGCGTTGACGCTGGTCCTGGCGTTGCCGGCGGCCGTCATGATGATCCGCGTGTTCATCTTCTTCCACGACTGCTGCCACGACTCCTTCTTCAGCTCGCGCACCGCCAACCGGATCACGGGCTGGGTCACGGGGATCCTGACCTTCACGCCGTTCGATGACTGGAAGCAGTCGCACCAGAGGCACCACACCACGGCCGGCGACCTGGACAACCGCGGCACGGGCGACGTCTGGACGATGACGGTCGAGGAGTACCTGGCCGCCTCGCGCCGCAAGCGCCTGGGCTACCGCCTGGTGCGCAACCCGTTCTTCCTGCTGCTGGTGGTCCCGTTCTACCTGTCGATCATTGCCTACCGCATCCCGCGGCCCTCGGCCGGCCGCGCGGCGGTCCTCAGCGTGCTGCTGACCGATCTGGCCCTGCTGGCCATCGCCGTGGTCGCCAGCCGGACGATCGGCCTGGGCAACTACCTGCTGGTGCAGGTACCGGTCATCGTCATCTCGTGGACCAGTGGCGTGTGGCTGTTCTACGTGCAGCACCAGTTCGAGGGCACGCACTGGAGCCGCCACGAGGAATGGGAACCCATCGAGGCCGCGCTGCTGGGCAGTTCGTACTACAAGCTGCCGCGCGTCCTGCAGTGGTTCACCGGCAACATCGGCCTGCACCACATCCACCACCTGCGCCCCCGCATCCCCAACTACCACCTTCAGGCCTGCCAGGACGCGGTGCCCGCCCTGCAGCACATCCAGCCGCTGACGCTGCGCCGCAGCCTGCGCTCGATGGCCATGAACCTGTGGGACGAGAAGCAGCAGAAGCTGGTCAGCTTCCGCGCGATCAGGGGTCTGCCGCGACGGCGGGCCTGGCGAACAACGTCGCCCGCACGCTGACGCGGGCCTGGTCCTCGGGGGCGGGCGGCAGGAAGGCCTCGCGGCAGAAGGCCTCGGGGTTGAAACGCTCGCCGGGGACCACCTCCACCTCGCAGCCGCCGCCGGGCAGGTCGCGCTGCGCGAAGTCCATCACCAGCTTCTTGCGCAGCGAGTCGCGCGCGATCTCGCAGCGGCAGCCCGGACCGTCGGGCAACCGACGCTGCACGTAGCGCAGGTGCTGCGCCGCCAGCCAGGCGGGACCCGCGGCGGGAAACGGCGCCGCGAACACGAGGCTCGGCCGGACCGCGGCGGGCACCGCCGCCGACAGCACGCACCCCCACGGCGACAGGACGGCGTTCACGGCGGCGACGAAATCGCCGTCCTCCTTCCAGCGCGCCTCCGTGCGCGCGGCGCCCGCAGCCGTCCACAGCAGGCCCAGGCGGTCGTGCCCGACCAGGCGGCAGGGCTGGTCCTTCGAACCCCAGAGCGAGGTGCCCGGGCCTCGGTACGCATCGACCAGCTCCGCGTCCACGAGCATGAAGGCGCGCCCCAGTGCCGCTGCGACGTAGCCCCGGGCCAGGCCGGCCGCCGCCAGGCCCAGGTCGACGTTGAACACCACCTCGCGCCGGTCACGGCGGGCTGCCAGGATGCGGCGGCGGATCGCCGGCACGGCGCTGTCGCCGCCGTCGGGGGTGGCACGGGCGGACCGCGGCACGCGCACCGGCGGATCGCCGGCACGTGAGGCGGGCGCCTCGGCGCCGGCCGCCGATGCCAGGCCGCGCAGGCTCAGGGCGTGCACCCGCCGGACCGCCTCGAGCGGCGTGCCGGGCGCCACGACCGGGGGCGCCGCGGCCGGATGCGCGCCGTCGGCGGCCGCCGCGGCCAGGCGCGACAGGAAATCGTCCTGGAAGACGGATGTGATCGTGTCGTAGTAGACGAAGCCGTGCGCCCGCACGGCGTCCACGACCGCGCGCCAGGTGGCGCCGGCATCGCCGGCGGCGGTGCCCGGCCCTGCCACCGCCCCGTCCCGCGACGCGTCGTCCGCAGCCAGCGGGTGGCGTCCGCTGACCAGGACCTGCGACACCACGGACTCGGGATCCCGCGCCGCCGCCCGCACCTGGAAGCCCGCCCGCCGGATCGTCACCGCGATGCGCCTGACCATGCGGGCCGTACGCTCGGGCGCCGGAGGCGCCTCGAACACCAGCGGCGTGGACGGGAAGTGCACCAGCGGCGTGATGGAGAAGATCACCCGCGGGCGGCGCCCCTGCGCGGCCAGCTCGTCCCTGAACCAGGCCAGGAGTGCCGTGAACTCGGCGAAGTCGTCGTCCTGCTCGCGCCCGGTGGCGATGAGGAAGACCTTCACCTGGCGCAAGGGCGCCGCGGCGATCGCCGCCAGCGCGCGCCGCAGCTTCGCGTCGTCGAGCCGCTTGTTGAGGTAGGCCCGCAGGCGGTCGGAGATCCCCTCCATGCCGCAGGTGAGGCTGGTCTTCCCGACGGCATGCATCAGTTCGAGCAGCTGCGGATCGCCGGCCAGCTGGTCGAAGCGCTGGCTCTTGAGGCCCAGCCGGTCGAAACGCGCGCTGAGGCGGTCGATGATGCCGCGGATGTCCTCGTGCATGTCGAAGTTGAAGCTGAACAGTTCAGCGCGGTGCGCTCCGGCCCAGGCCTTCAGCTCGCCGGCGCGCGCGTCGATGTCCCCGCCCGGCAGGCTGCGGTAGCGCGGATGCAGCCACGATTCGTAGCAGAAGCTGCATTTCCAGCGGCAGCCCTCGGTGACCGGCACGGTGACGATGCCCGTGCGCGCCGGATCGTAGCTGACCGGCATCGCCGAGGCCGGGACCGTGAAGGCAGCTTCCGCCTCCGGCAGCGCGCCCGACGGCTTCGACGGGGCCGCAGCCTCGCCGGGCAGCACGAAGCCCTCGATGTCGCGCAGCAGTTCCAGCACCTGGCGCTTGGACAGGCCACGGGCGCGGCCATCGCGGCAGCGGCCGAAGAGCGTGGCGATCGCGCCCGGGTCGCCGCCGATGTAGATGCCGTCGACGCCGGCGTTCGCGCCATAGAGCGCCGCCGCCGCGCCGACGCTGGCCCCGCCGGCGATGATCAGCGGGATCGACGCATCGTCCAGCCGCTCCCGGCGGTCGACCGGGATGCCGCTGCGCAGCAGCATCGCGGCCAGGTTGATCGTCTCCTGCGGCACCGACAACGAGACGCCGAGGCAGTCGAACGCGTGTACGCCGCGCTTGGTCTGCGTGCCCAGCAGCCACGGCACGCCGTCGGCGGCCATCAGCTCGCCGTCCCGCGGCGGCGGCAGCCAGGCCAGGTCGGGGTAGACGCCCCCCAGCCCGGCCAGGACCGCGTGGATCAGCAGGTGCGAGGTCGAGACGGCGGTGTCGCGGTACGTCGAGAGCCGGGCCACCAGGACGCGGTACGGCCGGTGGTCCCACTCGGCGCCGGGCACGGTGTTGAGCTCGCCGCCGCGCAGCCAGACGCCGCCGGCGCTCAGCCGTGGCCACGCACGTTCGTACCAGCCCGACCAGGAGGCCGGGGGCGGAACCGGGTCGTGCCCGGGAGTGCGGTCGCCCTGGAGGATCATCCGTGGAAGATGACCTGCCACGCCCGCCCGGGAAACCGGAAACCGTCGACCGGTGCCCGGCCATCCGGATGAACCCGTCCGATCAATTCCGGCGGCGCGGCAGAAAAGCGACCGCATTGCTGTGGCACCCGGATCAGTGGTACACTTGACAAGGCACCCGGAGCGCACGGATGCGCCCCGTCGGGCGGGAGCCACCCGCCCCTGCGTCATCAACCCGCACCGGAGGCCAAGCATGCGTCGCCCCGCCGCTGGCGTCATCGCCCTGTTGTCCCTGTCACTCCTGCTCGCGGCCCGCGCCACGGCCACCGCCGGCGACGCCCCGCAGGCGTCACCCGGCGAAGTCATCCATGAGGACGGATTCGCACCGGCCGATCTCTCCTGGCTGCCCGCAGCCGACGGCGTGATCGCGGCGCTGCCGGGCACGCGGCTGCTGACGCCACCGGGCGCCGTGCAGGTCCCCGCTCGTCATCACCTGCTGGTGGTACCCGCGGACCGCCGTGTGGCCGCCGTCACCATCGAGCCGCTGGCCACCCACCGCGAACGCGTGCCCGGGAAGCTGGCGCGCGGCGGCGATGTCTTCACGTCGACAGGCCAGCGCCTGCAGGCCGCGGAGGCGCCGGGAGACGGCTGGCTGGCCGCCGCCTCCGTGCACGCCTGGCGCGGTTACCAGCTGGTGGCCGTCGCCGTGCAGCCGCTGCTGCCGGCGGGTGACGGCGCGTGCGATTTCCTCGATGCCTACGCGGTACGGGTGGAGTGGGCTGCCACCGGCGACGCGCCCGCGATCCTGGCGCGCGAACGCCTGGTGCCGGGCGAGGCCGGGGAAACCCGTCGACTCCTCGCACGCCTGGTCGACAACCCGTCGGCGCTGCCGGGCGCCGCACGCCAGGACGGCCTGGCCGTCGCGGCGGCCGAGGGCGGCTTCGTCCCCGACAAGACACCCAGCCTGGCGGGCAGCCCGGTCACCTGCCTCATCATCACCAGTGCCGCGCTGGCGCCTTCCTTCCAGGTCCTGGCCGACTACCGCACGGCACGCGGCATGCCGACCGTGGTCGCGACGCGCGAGTACATCGTCGCGAACCACCGCACCGGTTCCGACATCCAGGAATCGATCCGGTACTACATCCAGGATGCGTACGCCAAGTGGGGCGTCGAGTACGTCCTGCTGGGCGGAGACTCGGATATCCTGCCGCCCCGCATCATCTACAACAGCCTGTATCCGGCGAACAGCTACACCGCCATCCCCTGCGACCTCTACTTCGCCTGTCTGGACGGCAACTGGAACGCGGACGGCGACGAGAACTACGGGCAACCGGCGCGCTACGAGCTGCCCGGCGACCTGGTCGACTTCGCCGAGGAGGTGTACGTCGGACGCGCACCGGTCAGCACGCCGGCCGATGCCGCGCTCTTTGTGCAGAAGGTGATCGGCTACGAGTCCCAGCCTGCGGGCGTCGCCTGGACCAACCGCACGCTCTTCGCCGCCGAAGTGCTGTTCCCGGAGGCCTACCATCCCGGCGATACGATCTTCCTGGACGGCGCCAGCTTCGCGCACGAGCAGTACAGCTCGCTGATCGGCAGTTGCACGGACATGCAGGCGCTGCGCATGTACGAGACCGACGCCCTGTTCCCGCGCGACCTGCCGCTGACCAAAGCCAGCCTGGTCGACTCCCTGAATACCGGCCACTACGGCATCGTCAACCAGATCGGGCACGGCTACTTCTTCAACATGTCTGTGGGCGACGGCAGCTTCACCACGGTCGACGCCGACAACCTGTCCAACAGCGGCCGCCACTTCCTGCTCTACGGACTGAACTGCGCCTCGGCGGCGTTCGACAACAGCTGCCTGATGGAGCGTCTGCTGCAGAATCCGGGCGGCGGCGCCGTCGCCACCTTGGGCTCGGCGCGCGAGGCGTTTCCGGTAGCGGTCAATGCCTACCAGCAGGAGTTCTTCAGCCAGCTCTACTGCGAAGGGGAGCACCGGGTCGGCCGGCTGGTCGCGCTGAGCCGCCTGCCGTTCCTGGCCGCCACGGTGCAGAACTACCTCGACCGCTGGACCTTCGAGAACTACACCTTGCTCGGCGATCCGGCCCTCATGCTGTGGAGCGCCACGCCGCAGGCGCTGACCGTGACGGCGCCGACGTCGATCCCGCTCGGCCAGCAGACCGTGAACGTAACGGTCACTTCCGGCGGTGCGCCGGTGTCCGGGGCCCTGGTCTGCCTGGCGAAGACCGGCGAAGCGCTGGCTTGGGCGACGACGAACGCCAGCGGCCAGGCCGCGCTGCCGGTGGTCCTGGCGAGCGCCGGCAGCGCCTCGCTGCACGTGACCGGAGCGAATCTGGCATCCCATTCGACGTCGATCCCCGTGACGGTCTCGGGGCGGTACCTGAAGATCACTTCGCTGCCCGTCGTGGACAACGGGAGCTCCGGCAGCATCGGCAACGGGAACGGCATCGTCGACGCCGGTGAGCGCATCGCGTTCACGCCGACCTACCTCAACACGGGCACGTCCACGGCAACCTCGCTGCGAGGGGCCCTGTCGACGACGACACCCGGCGTGACGGTGCTGACCGCGGAAGTCGTCGTGTCCAACGCCGCTGCCGGCGCCGCAACCAGCGCACAGACGCCGATCCTGGTCGATTTCGCCACGGGCCTGCCGGACGGCCATCCGGTGGAATTCCGCTCCGATGTCCGGTCGGGGTCCACGCATTGGTACTCGGAGCTCGAGGTGTCGCTCAATGCGCCCGAACCCGAGGTGGACACGCTCGACTGGCAGGACGTCACCTGGGGCAATGGCAACGGAACGCTGGACAACGGCGAGCGCGTGGCCGTGAACGTCGACTTGCGGAACTTCGGCGCCGGGACCACCGGCACGCTCAGCGGGCGCCTGCGTACGCAGGACCCGAACGTCGTTCTTCACGACACGCTGGCCTCGTGGTCTCCAGTGGGATTGCTCGGCAACGGCCGGAACGCGACGCCGTTCTCGCTGGCGCTGACCAATGCCGCCGGGGGCGGCAGCGCCTGGCTGCTGGTGACCGACGCCCAGGGCCGACAGCTGCGACACGACTTCGCTCTGGGCCGACCGGCGGCACCGGCCGGCCTCGTGACCTCGACCGAGCTCGGACCGGACACGATCGTCCTGACCTGGGATCCGCCGGCGGGGCCGGGGATCCTCGGCTACGTCATCTACCGCTCGGACTCGGCCGCCGGGCCGTGGACCCGGATCAGCCGCGACGTCGTGGAACGGGTTTGCGCTTACACCGACTCCGGGCTGCCCCTGTTAACCCCGTTCCACTACCGCGTGGCGACGCTGGATTCGTCACGCGTGCCCAGCGCGTTGTCCGCGGTCGTGAGCCGGTCGACGGCGCCCGGCGAACTGGCGGGCTTCCCCGCCGTTTTCGACGGTGAGACCAGCGGTCCGCTCGCGGTCGGCGACATCGATGGCAATGGCCGGCCCGAGATCGTGCTGGCCAGCAACCAGGTCTGGGCCTGGCACCACGACGGCACGGAGGTTCGGAACGGCGACGGCCAGGCGCTCACGCTCGGGCAGTTCACCGCCTTTCCTGCCGGCACACTGTTGGAACTGGCGGCGGTGACCATGCACGATCTGGACGGCCAGGCCGGCAAGGAGTTCATCGTCTGCCAGCGGAACCTGGGTCCCCAGGTGCACATCTACCGCGCCGACGGCAGCCCGCTGCCGGGCTGGCCGCGGCCGCTGAACACAGCCACCGGCACGACGTTCAACTGGGCCGCGCCCGCGGTAGGCGACATCGACGGCGACGGGCAACCCGAGATCGTGGTCAACACGCTCAACGGCATGGTCTGGGCCTGGAACGTCGACGGCAGCGAGGTGCGGGATGGCGACTCCAACCCCGCCACGCAGGGAATCCTCTACGTGCGCGCCGGGGCCACCAACGAATGGTCGCGCAGCGGGCCGACGTTGATCGACATCGACGGCGACGGCGCCAGCGACATCGTCTTCGGCACCAAGAACGATGCGACCGGCATCCGGCGCCTGATGGCGATCCGGCACGACGGTACGGATCTCACCGGCTTCCCGCGCACGGTCAACGGTGCTGTCAACTGCGACATCTCCGCGGGCGATCTTGACGGCGACGGTCAGCCTGAACTCGTGTTCTTCGACAATTGGCGCTACCTGTACGCCGTGCGCACGAATGGATCGGACTACCCGGGCTTCCCGCGGCTGATGCCGTACACGGCCAACGGCGATCCGGTTACCAGCCCGGCGCTGGCTGACCTAGACGGCGACGGCTGGCTGGAGATCATCTACACGCCCAACGCCTCGGGGCTGAGCGCCAAGTTGGTCGTCGTCAGCACAAAGACGACCGACGGCACGTCCGGACTGGTTCGACCCGGTTGGCCTGTCGATCTGCCCGGTTCGAGCGAAGCCAGCCCGGTCGTCGGCGATCTCGACGGCGACGGCGTGCCCGAGATCGTCCAGGGCATCGGCGGCGGGGACGTCGGCGCACCCTATAACCTGTACGCCTTCCACGCGGACGGGCAGCCGATGGCCGGCTTCCCGGTCACGCTCACTGGGCCGGTGCGCACATCGCCGGTGATCACGGACCTGGATCTCGACGGCGACGTCGACCTCGTATACGCCGGCTGGGATTTCCGTTGCCACGTGTGGGACCTGCCGTTCGCCCACCACGAGTCCAAGGCATTCTGGCCGACCTACAAGGGCAACATGCGGCGTGACGGCGTGCTGTCGTCTCCCGGCGTGTCGCAGGTCACCGGCCCGGCGGTGCCGGCGGTACCGCTGGCCCTGGATCTGCCGTGGCCCAACCCGTTCAACCCGTCGGTCTCGGTGCGCCTGTACGTGGACGGCGGGCGCGACGTGCGGCTGACCGTGCACGACCTGCGCGGGCGTCGCGTACGCGGCCTGTACGAAGGTCGCCTGGCCGCAGGCTGGCGGACCGTGGTCTGGGACGGCCTCGACGACAGCGGTCGCGCCACCGCGAGCGGGGTCTACTTCCTGCGCGCCGAGGGGGCTGGCGCCGAAGCCGCGACACGCAAGCTCGTCCTGGTGCGGTAGTCTGTGCTATGTTCGCGCGGGCGACCGACCATCGGTCGCCCGCGGCGACGATCGCACCGCCCCTGCCCCGCGAGGCGCTGGTCGCCGATTGACCCCAGCCCCGACCGGAAAGGCCGCCCTCCCGTGCGCATCTGTCTGCTGACGCCCCAGGATCTCGACGCCGATCCCTTTCCCGCCGACGACTGGCCCTGTGACCCCAGGCCGTACCTGCCGGAGGCCAGTTGGCACGTGGAGACGCTCGAGAGGGCGACCTCGGTCCCCACGATCCGGCGTCTGGCGCAAGAGGGCTTCGACGTCTTCTTCAACCTCTGCGACGGGACACCGGAGTGCAATGTGCCCGGGATCGAGGTGGTGCGGACGCTCGAGCGGTTGAACGTCCCGTTCACCGGTTCCACATCCGAGTTCTATGAGCCTTCGCGGGTGACGATGAAGCGCGCCTGTCGCGAACTTGGTATTGCCACGCCGGCCTGGGTGGTCGCTCGCGGTGAAGGCGATATCGCCCGTGCCGCGGCCCGGCTGCGCTTCCCGCTGATCGTGAAGCACCACAGCAGCTATGCGAGCGTCGACCTCAGCCGCGCCTCGCGGGTGGTCAGCGAGGCCGGCCTGCGACGACAAGCGAACAAGATGATTCGCCGGCACGGGGCCGCGCTGGTCGAGGAGTTCATCGACGGCTTCGAATGCACGGTGCTCGTGGCGGAAGTTCCCGGGCGACCTGACCGGCCGCGTACCTACCCGCCGGTGCAGTACACCTTCCCGCCGGGCGAGACGTTCAAGCACGAAAAGCTGAAGTGGGTCGATTTCGACCGCATGTCCTCCGGGCCGGTGACCGACCGGCGATTGGCGCGACGCCTGCGCGCCGAATCCGCGCGCCTGTTCGTCGCGCTCAAGGGCGCGGGCTTCGGGCGCTGCGATGTCCGCGTGGATTCCGAAGGCACGCCCTGGTTGCTCGAGATCAACGCCAACTGCGGCATCTACTTCCCGCCCGACGGCTTCGGCGGCGCCGACATGTGCCTGGCGCAGGACCCCGAGGGCCACGTGGGATTCACGCGTCGGCTGGTGCGAGCCGGTCTGTGGCGCCACCGGCGGCGGCAGGCCGCCCGCGGCGCCGGCAAGGAGCGTTGACCATGAAGAGATACGGTTGGGCCAAGCTGCTGCCGGCGCTGGCGCTGGCGCTCCTGACGACGGCCTGCGGCGACGACGATCCGGCGGGCCCGGGGACGCAGGCCGTGCCCGACTTCCTGCGCGTGGACGTCAATCCGTTCTCTGCAACCTACGGCGACCCGGTTTCGCCTCGGGACTACCTGCAGGTCGTTTCGGCCTGGTACTTCGGCCACGCGACCTGAGGCATCTGCGTTAGCCAGTTCGGCTATCTCGATCTCATGCAGGACGACCTGGCCACCGATGGCGTCGATGGCGTGCGCATCCTCGGCATCAACGAGGCGGGCTACGAGTCCGGCAACACCCAGATGACAACCGGCCGCGACCTGCCATGGCTGCAGGACACGGTCCCAGAGCCGGTCTGGACGTCGTGGGATGTGACCACGCGCGACGTCGTGATCCTCGATGGCGCCAACCGCGTCCTGAGCATCTTCAACCTGACCGAACACCCCCTGTCCGACGCGGCGAACTACGCCGCATTGAAGGCGCTCCTGGCCTCGTCCGTGGGTGCGCCCTGAACAAGGCGGCGAGCGACGGCCTTGCCGGACCCGACGGGGGCCTGCGTGGCGGGCGCGGGGACTTCACGGCGACCTGCGCCGAGCATCCCGACGTCATCGCGCGCTCAGCGGCCGCGCTCCTGCATCTTCACCTGGGATTCGTAGACGGCGCGCCGCACCTTGCCCAAACGCACGTCCTGTTCAGCCAGGTCCTTCCGCTTGCTGGCCTGCTCAACCTGGGCCTGCAGCACCCGACCCTCGAGCTTGGTGATCTCCCGTTGCAGGCGTGCAAACTCGGCGGCGGCCCCCGGATCAGCGGTTCCGGGTATCGAGGCGCGCTCACGGCGGTAGACCGCGAGATCCAGTTCCAGACGGCAGGATTTCTCGGTCGCCTCATGGTACTCGCGAACAGCGCGCGCGGTCTCGATCTCACGTTTGCGCAGATCGCGACGCCGCTCCAGCAACTGCTTCTCGCTCTCGGCGTACTTGCGACGCCCTTCCAGATCCGCCTGGCGACCGGAGCTCTTCTCCTTCTTCGCGAACGTGATCTGCGCCTCCAGGGCCTTGATCTCGCTGGCTTTGATCTCGATGCGTGACTCGGCCAGCTTCTCGAGAAGGCGGCCGCGCTCGACATTGCGCTCAGCCATGGCTTTTTCGGCGACGGCATGCTGCAACTCACGCTGGATCTCGGACTCGGCGCGGTAGTCGACCAGCACCGTGAGCGAATCGTCGACGGCGTTGAACACGTGGATGGCAGCCACCTCCGGCACGCTCATCGGCGCCGTCAAGGCCGGCATCGCCGGCTCCTTCTCCACCACCGGCTGGGCGGCGACGGGCGGCGTGGGCAATTCGACTGGCACCCCGGACGAATCTTCCGGCGCCCAGCCGGTCTGGGCCGAAGCCGACGCCGCCGCCACCACCAGGAATACGGACACCAGCATCGAGGAACGCGACATCGACACACCCCCAGGGACACGCCGCGGGGCGCCCTCGCGGGGCGCCTGTCGCGGACAGCGGATTGCGGCCAGGAAGGAGACCAGAATAGTCATTGAAGTCCGACGAGGCAAATCGGCGGGGTGCCACACCGCCTCAACGATGCCCGCCGTGGCTGCGGCCGATGATCCGGAACATCCGCAGGTTGATCTCCACGAAGCGCCAGAACTGCCACGGCAGGAACGTCCGCAGGAAGACGGTCGAACGCGTCGGCTTGGTCGCGAAGAACGCCTCGTTCAGGTGCTCATCGCGCGCGCGGGGATCCTGGTCGGCCATGGTCCTACTCCGGGATGAGGCGCCAGCCGGGCAGCAGGCGCGCCTTGTACAGGAACATGTGGTGCAGGATGATCTTGATCCAGTGGCCGGCCAGCCCGATCTCGCCGAAGGTCAGGTCCAGGTCGCGTCCGTACTCGGGGTAGCGCTCGAAGTCCGGAACGATGGGAAACACCGTCATCGCGGCGGCGGTTCCCGTGAACGGGTTGGCCCCGGCCGACGCGACGCAGGCGGCTCCCATCTCGGCCATGGACGCCGTGTGTCGCGGTCCGGTCGCGCCGCGAACCATCCCGCAGATGTTACGCGCGACGACCTTGCCGATCATCGCCGAGGGCATCCCGGTGCGGGGCGGCGTGGGCGCGATCGACACGCCCTGCGGACTCTGCCGCGGCCGCGAGATGGCATGCGGCGGCGCGAACGCGATGCCGGCCGCGAACACATTCGGGTGCGATGGCGACTGGTACGTGCGCGGCCAGTCGCGAGCCGACCACTGCTCGTACGGCTTGGCGTCGTAGTCGGCGTCGACGCGCATGAAGCCGTTGGGCTGGAACAGGCGCGCGGTGATCTCCGTCCCGGAGCGGTCGAACGCCTTCAGTCCCACGCCGCTGAACGGGGGCAGCAGCATCGCGAAGTCGAACTCCTGCGTGCGCTCGCTGCCGTCCAGCATCTGGCAGTGGGCGCGCCCCGGCTCCACCTGCGCCACGTGGGCCCGCGTGATCCAGCGCAGGCCGCGCTCGGCGAACAGCGACTCGGTGAAGATCTTGCTGGGCGTGATGTAGCCGGCCCGCTTGACGTGCATGCCCCCCATGCCGAAGTCGCCCATCTCGTACTCGTTCGACAGCCAGGTGATGTCGGCCTTGTCGCGCACGCCGCGGGCCCTGAGCTCGAACTCGAGGTTGACGATGTACTCGAAGGCGGCCCCCTGGCAGGTACAGCCGCCGTGGCCGGTGCCGACCAGGAAGCGCTGCCGCTCGCCGCGGCGCATGCGCTCGACGGCCTCGGCCAGCGCGCGTGCCGCCTCCGCCGCATGGTCCGGCGTGCACACCGAAAGGCTGTGGCCCCCGGGCCCCAGCCCCGGCGTGGCCCCGAAGTTCAGCTTCGGGCCGGTGGCGTTGATGAGGAAGTCGTAGGGCACCGTCGAGCGCAGCGCCGTTCCGCCGGTCGTCGACTCGACCACGACGTGGGGGCGCGCTTCGGCCGCACCGCCCTCGGGATGCAGCTCCACCGCACGGGCTTGCACGAACTCGATGCCCGCCCTGGCGTAGACCGGCGCCAGCGGGAAGACCACCTTGGCGGGCTTCATCAGGCCCACGCCGACCCAGATGTTGGACGGGATCCAGTTGTAGTCCGCGCGGGGCGAGACGACCACGACGTCATGCCCGCGACCCAGCCAGTGGCGGGCGAACGCCGCCGCGGTATGCCCGGCCACGCCGGCGCCCAGAACCACGACCCGGCTCATGCCGCCGCCTTTCGTCCACGCCCGGACCGGGGCGGTCGGGGCAGGTCAGGAGCGCCGCCAGCGCGCAGGGGACGTTCGCGGGCGAGCATAGCAGGCCGCGGCCCCCGCACAAGCCCCAATGCGCGACCTTCGGGCTACAGTCGCGCGATCAGGCTCCGGAACTCCCGCGCCCCTGCCTGCTCGGTCCAGACGTGCAGGCCGAGCCCTCGCGCCTTGTCCAGCAACGGCGCCGGTACGAAGGGGGTGACCAGGATGTGGGCCTGCCCCTGCTTCAGCGTGGCGACGGCCGCCATCACGCGCGGCAGGGGGTGTTGCCCGGCGTCGATGTCCGCGCGCGCGTCATCGCGACTGACCACGGCCACCCGGTCCACCCACTCGGGCCTGTCCACCGGCCCGGCGGCGGCATCGGGGGCACACCCTTCGGGTTGCGGGGCCGGCGCCGAATCGTCGCTGCCGGCAGCCGCGCGCAGGCGGGCCACCGCCTCGCCCAGGCCGATGCCGCCGACCAGGGCGGCCTGCTGCAGCGACGTCACGCGCGCAACGGTCTTCCGCAGCACGGGGTTCCGCAACCGCGCGAACTCGGGCGCGATGGCGATGAGCTCGTCCTCCAGCTCCGGGTACGCATCCAGCAGTTGCCCTACCTTCATCTGCGGGGTGATCGGCGGTCTCTCACTCATGGTCGCCTTCCTTCACGTAGTTGAGCAGCCGCTGCTGTCCGGTCAGGACGCGCTTGGCGGTGAGGTCCTGGCTCACCTCGAGCGTTCCGAGGAAGATCCCGGCCTCGTCGTGCAGGGCGAAGTACTCGATGCAGAGGAACTGCCCGCCCAACTCGATCCAGAACTGCGCATGCGTCTGGCGACCCGCGCGGAAGTCGGCCAGGATCTGCTGCACGATGGCGACGCTCTTGGGCGGGTGGCAGTACTCGACCTTGCGGCCGATGATCGCGCGCGTGCGCGCGAAGATCCGCTCGCGCCCCTCGCTGAAGTAGCGCACGGTATCGTCGGCATCGACGAAGGTGATGTCGAACGGGATCGTGTTGAGCACCGCCTGCAGCTGCGCGGTCGTGAACGAGCCCGAGGGCAGTCGCACGCGGCCATCGCCGCCACCGGCCGACTCGGTGGGCGGCGTGCCTTCGGGACGCCATTGGACCTCGGGCACCACCAGGCAGTAGCCCAGGTCGGCGCTCCCGGCCGCGATGGCTCCCCACTCGGACTCGGCCAGCGTATCCAGGCACATCGGCAGCAGGATCTGCTGCTCCTTGTCCACCATGCCGACGATGGCCTCGACCGCCGGCGCCAGCACCAGCGGGACCAGCGCCTGCGCCTCGACGGCCGTCGCCCCGGGCGCGGCGGCCAGGGTCTCGACCGCTCCCTTCAGCAGCGCGCGCGCCTCGTCGTGCTTGCCCCACATGACGGTCGGCGGCCCCGTGATCCCGTGCCGCTCCAGGTACGGGAACAGCAGGTGCTCCTTGCGCAGGTAGTGCTTCTCCACGTCCATCAGCGCGTTGAAGCGCACCCGCAGGTCATGCAGCAGTTCCGTGGCGTCGGCGCCCGTGTCCAGCGCGACGATCTGGTCGAACAGCGCGCGCACGGCCACCAGCTCCCAGCCCAGCGCCCGGTTCTCGGCGCGCATGACGTCGACCGGGTGGCCCGCCGGCACCGGCCGCTCCTCCTCCGGCAGCAGGCTCGGGTTCAATGCCAGCTTGTGCAGGTCGCAGAACTTCAGGATCTCCTCGGTGGGCATGCCCTCGCCGATGAGCTCCTGCTCCACGGCCACCACCTCGTCGTAGGGCACCCGCCCGAGCAGGCGGATCAGCTGGGGGCGCACCGCGTCCGGCGCCTCGCCCCCGTGCAGCTGCAGGATCATGTGCTTGAGCAGGGCCATGCGGCGCTGCTGGTCGTGGATCAGTTCGCTCACGTTGACCTCCCGGTGGCCAATGGGCTTGAATGACGCTGTTCACAAACCAGACATTTTTGTCCTATTTTATGGCAAGGTATGTCGCTGGTCCGGGATCCGCCACCTCAGGGCAGCCCAGCGATGAAGCCGTTGGTGCTGCCGGGCGCGGAGGAATGGGCCACCGGGGCGTTCCGCGGGGGCCCGCCGCTCCGGCTCGACGTCCCGCGTGCGGGCCCGCAGCAGGTCACCGGTCGGCGCCCGGCGCGCCATCGCCGCCACCGCGCTCGGCGGCTGGCCCATGTCCGGAAGGTGCTGCCGGATGATCCGGCCGCCCTCGATAAGGCGGATGCGGCCGCGTTGCCCCGGAGCCAGCCCGGCGATGTTCAGGTGTGCTTCCGCCCCGCAGGGTTCGGTTCCCGGTGCGTGGCAGGTGGTGGCGCAGGCATGCGCGTCGACCTCGCCTACTTCCGGGCCCAGTGATCCGAAGCAGGGCCAAAGAGCAGCGGTGACGTCCTGCCACGCGCACGGACCCGGTCGTGCGGACCAACTGGAAGGGTCGAAGATGAAGCAGATGGAAGATCCGGGAATCCCGGCTCAGCCCCGCCGGACCAGCGACATCAGCACCGGCAGGTCCGCTTTCGTCAACGTGCGCGTGACCCACAGCGCCGGGAGGTAGAGCACGGCGCACACGGCAATCACGAACAGCGTCGGCCCCCAGCCCGCCCGGACGGGCAGCGCCCACCAGGTGGCGCCCCACGCCGGCCCGGCCAACTGGCCGATGCCCGCGGCCGCCAGCCAAGCCAGGGCCAGCGCGGCCGTCGCGTTCACGAGCGAGCGCGCGACCGGGAGCGCCAGGCCCGCGCGACGCACGAAGTACCAGTGCAGCAGCGTGCTGACGGCCTGGCTGGCCACGACGACCCAGGCGGCGCCGAAATAGCCCCAGCGCGGGATGACCACGAGGTTCGTCGCCAGGTTGAACACGAGCGTGATGACGGCGATGGCGGTGAACGACCGCTCGCGGCCGGCGGTGTACAGCATGCGGTTCAGCACGTTCGTGGCCGCCAGGAACGGCATGCCCCAGACGACGATGCGGAAGACGACCACCGAGTCGCCGAAGCCCTCGCGCCCCTTGACCAGCCACATCGTCACCGGCTCGGCGGCCAGGGCGAACAGCAGCGTCAGGGGCATCACCAGCAGGTGCAGGTAGCGCAGGGCGCGCTCGCTCACCCGCTCCAGGCCGCCTTCGTCCTTCGCCGCGCGGATCAGGGTCGGGAACAGCGCCGTGGCGAACAGCCCGGGCAGGTAGGCCAGGTAATCCAGCGCGCGATGGCCCTGCGTGTAGATGCCCACGGCGTCGTCGCTGCCCATGAAATGCCGGACCAGCGGCGTGTCGATCTTGAAATGGAGGATGCCGAAGGTCGAGGCCAGGAAGATCGGCCAGGCCAACACCAGCAGCCCACGCGACGACGTGGCGCGCGACTCCGCGCGGCCCGGCGGGTTCCGCAGCCAGGGGCCGGTGCCGGTGAACATCAACGGCGTCATGATCAGCAGCCGCACGGCGCGGCTGGCCACGTTGGCCCACATGATGCCCATGACGCCGTACCCCGCATCCAGCCACCACCAGGCCAGGGCGAAGTAGGCGATGGCCGAGGCGATCTGCCCCCACATCTGCGAGATCACGCGGTCATGGGCCTGCAGCACGGCGTCGCAGGCCATGGCGGTGGCCTCGAGGAAGATGCCCAGTCCCATCACGTAGAGCGCGCCGCGCTGCAACTCTCCGAATCCCGACAGCCCGGCGTAGACATACAGCACGCCGAAGCAGGCGGCGGCCAGCGCCAGGCGGATCTTCAGTGCCGCCCACATCACCGGCAGGGTCAGGTTGCGGTCGCGCGCCACCTCGCGCGTGATCAGCGTGCCCAGCCCGTAATTGGCGACGATCAGCAGGATGGCCGAGACATCGATGGCCAGGTTCGCGATGCCGACGCCCGCCGGGCCGAGAATGCCGGCCATCTTCTGGTAGACGAAGACCGTGAGGATCCGCCCGGTGAGCAGACCGATGGACAGGAAGAGCGTATTGCGGGCGACCGTGCGGGTCGAAGTCAAGACCGGCTCCACTGCAGGGACGGATAGGGGCAAGGTACAACCGGAAAAAAGTAACTCATCACGCGACGAGTGCACGACAAATATGCATCGGGCGGCGGATCAGGTCTCGGCCAGCAGCCGCGCGCACACATAGAGATATCCGCAGGTGATGCCGGTATGCGAGCAGAGGGCGGGCCACACCGACTGCCATCGCGCCCGCATCCAGGTCCACGCCAGCGCCCCCAGCAGCGTGCCCGCCACCAGCAGCGCGGCCGCGGCCGGCGTCGGAGCCAGCCGACCGATGGTCAGCACGTGGTAGGACGTGAACAGCAACGCCAGCGCCACGCGCGCCGGCGGGCCCGGCACGGGCCCGCGCAGCAGCCAGCCGCGCCAGAAGAGCTCCTCGGAGGGCCCGTTGAACACGGCCATGAAGAACAGGAAGAGGGCCGGGGCCGCCGGCGGCAGGCCCCAGCCCGCCAGCGCCGCGCGAAGCCGCTCGACATCCGGGAACAGCGACGGCGCGAACGCGAAGGCCAGCGGCGGCACCAGCGCCGAGCCCAGTCCCAGCAGGAGTCCCGCCTGCAGTCCACGCCGGTTCAGTCCGAGCGCCCGCGCGTGTGCCGCAAAGCCCAGGCCCGACCGGCGCGCCTGCAGCAACGGGACCAGCAGGCACAGCAGCAGGTGGTAGGCGACGAACACGAACGGCGCGCTGCGCAGGAGCACAAGGCCGGCCGCCACGAGCAGCGGGGCGGCCAGGCCGGGAAGCAGGCGGTTCAGGCTTGTCATGCGGGGCAGCATCGCTGTTCGCGCGGCGACCGGCAAATCGGGCTTTCTGTATCCTGGTTCGCGCCGGGCCGATCGGACCGGGGCCTGCCCACGTCCCTGCAGTTTGCTCCCGCACGGCGCGCTGGTAGGATCAACGGCAGGGACCCGCACTGCCGTCCGCAGCCCGAAAGGCGCCCCGATGCCATCCTGCCGCCCGCCATCCAGCCGCCGCCTGCTGCCGTGGTTCGTGCTCCTCCTGCTGGCCCCGGCCCAGACAACGCCGGCCCGGGCCGGCACGCTGCCCCCGATCGCCGCGCCCCACGGCCTGGTGGCCTGCGACCATCACCTGGCTGCCGCCGTGGGCGCACAGGTCCTGCGGGATGGCGGCAACGCCGTCGATGCGGCCGTCGCCACCGCCCTGGCCCTGGCCGTGGTCTACCCGCAGGCCGGCAACCTGGGCGGCGGCGGCTTCCTGCTCTACCACGACGCTCAGGGCCGGGCTGCCAGCTACGACTTCCGCGAGACGGCGCCCGCCGCCGCGCACGAACGCATGTTCCTGGACGAACGCGGCGCCGTGCGCGACACCAGCAACCACCGCGGCCCGCTCTCGGTGGGCGTGCCCGGCACGGTGGCCGGGTTGTGGCTGGCGCACCAGCGGCACGGTTCACGGCCGTGGGCCGAACTGGTGCAGCCGGCCGTTGTCCTGGCGCGGAACGGCTTCGCGTTCTCCCAGGGCATGCGCGACTGGTGCGACTGGCTGGCCACCACCACCGACACCCTGCACGCGGCCACCCGCGACGCATTCCTGGCGGACGGCGTCCGGGCCCTGCGGCCGGGCGAGACGCTGTGCCAGCCCGAGCTGGCGGCGACGCTGGCGCGCATCAGGGACGGCGGCGCCGCGGGATTCTACGAGGGCGAGACCGCGCGCCTGCTGGCGGCCTTCATGCACGGCCACGGAGGCCTGGTCACCGAGGCGGATCTTGCGGCCTACCGCGCCGTCGAGCGCGAGCCCGTGCGCGGGACCTACCGCGGCCACGAGATCGTCTCCATGGGGCCGCCGTCATCGGGTGGCATCGCGCTCATCACCATGCTGAACCAGCTGGAGGGCGACGACCTGGCCGCCCTCGGCCACAATTCGACGCCGTACCTGCACCTGCTGACCGAGGCGATGCGCCGCGCCTACGCCGACCGCGCGCGCTTCCTGGGCGATCCCGACGCGAACCCCGACCTGCCGCTGGCGATGCTGCTGTCGAAGGAGCGCGCCGCCCGCCTGCGCGCGACGATCCTGCCGGACGCCGCCTCGCCCAGCGACAGCAGCGCCTTCGCCGGTGCCTGGCTGCCCGCCGAGAGCGAGCAGACCACGCACCTGTCGGTGGTCGACGCCGCCGGCGGCGCCGTCGCGCTGACCTACACGCTCGAGGAATCGTACGGCTCCACGCTGATGGCCCCGGGCACGGGCTTCCTGCTGAACAACGAGATGGGCGACTTCAACGCGGTTCCCGGCCGCACCGACCGGCGCGGCGCGGTCGGCACGTCGCCGAACCTGGTGCGCCCCGGCGCACGCATGCTGTCCAGCATGACGCCGGTCATCGTCGCCCGCGGCGGCGTGCCGGTGCTGGTCGTCGGCAGCCCGGGCGGCCGCACCATCATCAACTCGGTGCTGCAGGTGGTGCTGAACGTGGTCGACTTCGGGATGGACATCCGCCAGGCGGTCGAGGCCCCGCGCTTCCATCACCAGTGGCTGCCCGACGTCACGCAGTTCGAGGCGCAGGGCTTCCCGCCGGAGGTGCGGCGCGACTACCAGGCCATGGGCCACGCCGTGAAGCGGCGTCCGCCGCAGGGGATCGTGATGGGGATCGTCGTTGACCCGCAGACGGGCCGGCGCCTCGGCGCCGCCGACTCGCGCTCGTTCGACGGCGGCGTGGACGGCTACTGAGCGGGCCCACCCGCTAGCGGATGTTGATGCCCTTCGGCGCGTGCACGAACAGCACGTCACCCAGCGCCGGGTGCTTGCGGAACAGGTCCTCGCGCCGCTCGCGCAGGCCCTGCATGTCGTATCCGATGACCGTCAGGTCCGCCTTCGCCGAATAGCGCGCCACGGCGTCGCGGAACGACTCCAGGTCGTCGACCGGCATGAACCGGATGTTCATCTCGCTGACCGGCATGCGGCCCTCGGCGATGAGCGCCTTGATCTCGGCCCGGCGCTCGCGCACGGTCTCGCGCGGGTAGGCCAGGTAGACCCGGATGGCCGCGTCCTTCCAGTCGGCATGGCCGGCCAGGATGTAGCCCAGCAGGATCATCACGTTGGCGTTGTCGGTGTCGTTCCAGGTCAGCCAGACGTGGATGTTCTTGCGCTCTCCGAAATGGATGTCGCCGTGGCGGAGCACGAGCTGGCTCATGCCGGTGTCGGCGACGAAGAGGCAGTTGTCGACGACCTCCGTCAACACCTCTTCCTGGTCGTGGATCGAGAACTCGAACAACACGCAGTTGTTGTGCAGCCCGGAAACGCCCGGCACCTGCAGGCTCTGCGCCAGGGCCGTCTTCAGGGACGGGCTGATGATGGTGTCCATGAACACGGCGCTGTTCTGCAGGCGCGCCATCTCGACCAGGCGGCGGCGAACCTCCTCGCCCTCGGCATGGGTCCTCGCGTCGAGCGCACCCTGGATGTGGTGCAGGTACATGCCGAACCCGTGGCGGTGCGCGAGCCAGCGCATGAGGTTCAGCGGCCCGCGCCGCTCGAAGGTCCGGCTGTTCACCATGATGATGCTCGGACGCCACTCGGCATTCCCGCTGCCCCGGTGCCGCGACTGCAGCCGCACGTTGAGGTGCCGCGTGGCCTGCGTCATGACCCCCTCGAACATGGCGGCGACGTCATCCGAGGCGCCGCCCTTCTGCCGGCGGATCACCTGGTAGAGGCCGACCAGCAGCGCCAGCGCCAGCAGGGCGTAGAGCGGGTCCATCTGGAACATCATGAACAGACAGATCAGCGCGCCGAACAGGCTGATGTACCAGCGCGAACGGAAGCCGGGACGGTAGCTGGGGCGGGCCGCGAAGTGCTCGAGGAAGCTGATGGCGCACAACGAGCCGTAGGTGACCATGAAGAACATCGAGATGATCCGGGCCACGAAGTCCACGTTCCCCAGCGCGATGATCGCCAGCGCCAGGACGGCCGTCACGAGAGTGGCGTTGCGGGGCTCGTTCGCATTGCCCGTGCCGCGGGCCAGCCAGCGGTTGGCCGCGCGCAGCGGCACGTTGCGGTCGGCCCCCAGCGCCTGCAGCGTGCGCGGCGCCACCAGCACCGAGCCCAGCGCCGAACTGAGCGTCGCGGCGCCCAGCCCGATCAGGATCAGCGGTCCCCAGGCGGCGATGCGCGACATGATCAACTGGTCGCCCGCCAGGTCCACGACCGGGGCCGACCACGCCAGCTTGAACACCAGCGCCAGGTAGACGGCCATGCCGGTGGCGGTGGCCGCCAGCGTGCCGGCGGGGATCGAGCGGCGCGGGTTGCGCAGGTCGCCCGACAGGCCGACGCCGGCGGTCATGCCGGTGAAGGCCGGGAAGCAGATCGCGAACACGACGAAGAAGGAATCGCCGTCGGCCAGCCGCGCCGTGAGCGAGGCACCCTGAGCCTCGAAGCCGTCCACCGGTCGCCCCGCGAAGAACGCCACCAGCGACGCGGCCAGGATCGCCACCACGGCATAGAGCAGCTTGACCCCGCCGCCGGCACCCTTGAACCAGACCATCGCCAGCAGGATCGCGGCCGCCGGCAGGGACACGAACCGCGTGTCGAAGGCGCGGTCGAACGTCGCGCTGAACCAGGGGGCCAGCGGCGTGAACGCCTCGGCGAAGGCCAGCATGTAGAACGCCACCGAGATGGCCTGCGACAGGTAGAGCGACAGGCCGATGACGCCGCCGATCGTGGTCCCGAACGAGCGCGACACGATGAAGTACTCGCCGCCGCCCTCCACGCGCCGGTTGGTCGCAATTTCGGCGATGGCCAACGCGGTCGGGATCGTCACCAGGTGCCCGAGCAGGATGATCCCGATGGTCCCCATCAGGCCGGCGTTGGCGACCGCGTACCCGAACCGCAGGAACATCACGGCGCCCAGGATGGTGCTGACGGCCGCAAAGTAGACCGGCAGGGTGCCGAAGCCGTGTCCGTGGGCGGGAACCGGCTGCGCCTTGTCGACCATGCGGACTCCTCTTCAGGCAAAGCAGCAGGACCTGACGCGACAGCAACTTCCCGAAGGTACCGCGACTCGGCCCGCAACGCACGGCCGGATCCGCGGGCCGTCGCGGCACGCCTGCGGCCGCGCCCGGTCGCCGGCTCGGCGGCGAATTTTGACAATCCGCCCTCACTGGCCTAGAATCGTCCCGTGGCGGCCGTCCGGGGTCGCCGGACCCCCGGGGAGCGAGCCGCGTGCAGCGCCTGCGCCTGATCTTCCAGCTCGCCGTCGTGGCCGCCGCGCTCACGGCCGGCGTCCGCTTCGCCCTGGGCCGCTCGCTGGTCTCGGTCGAGACGTACTGCCCGTTCGGCGGCCTCGAGACCGCGTACAGCTTCTTCACGCGGCGACAGTTCTCCTGCTCGGCCGGCGAGGCCAACCTCGCGCTCTTCATCGCACTGCTGGTGCTGACCCTTGTCGCGCGCAAGGCGTTCTGCAGCTGGGTCTGCCCGGTCGGCACGCTGTTCGAGTGGGAGGCCAGGCTGGCCCGCCGCCTGTTCCGCCGCCATGACTTCGCCGGCCGCTGGCCGCTGGCGCCGCGCGTCGACCGCGCGCTGAAGGTGGGCCTGCGCCTGCTCGTGCTGGCGGTGATCCTGGCGGCCACCTGGACCACGGGCGAACTGGTCTTCCGGGGCTACGATCCCTACTACATCGCCTTCAGCGCGCACGGCCACGACGTGCAGTCCTGGAGCTATGCGGTGCTGGGCGGGCTGCTGCTGCTGGGGCTGGCGCTGCCGCTGGCCTGGTGCAAGTACCTGTGCCCCCTGGGCGTGGTGCTCTGGCCGCTGTCGCGGGGCGGCGCGCTTCGCCTGGCCCGCAGCAGCCACCATTGCACCGGCTGCGGCGCCTGCGACCGCGCCTGCCCGCAGGACCTGCGGATCTCCGCCGCGGACCAGGTGCGCTCGGGCGAGTGCACGCTGTGCCTGGCATGCACGGCGGCCTGCCCGTCGCCGCAGGCGCTGGAACTCGTCTGGCCGCGCGTTGGGTCCAACCGGGGTCCGCGGTGAAGGCGCCGGCGTGGCTCGTGCCGGTGCTCGTGGTCCTGTGCGCCGTGGCCGGCGTGATCGGCTCGCGGCTGGCGATGGCGCCGAGCCTGGTCGAGGTGTTCGCGGAAGCGTCGCCGAACGCGGAGCCGCGGCGGTCGGTGTTCGTCGTGCGCGGGGTCCGTTGCGTCGACACGGCCGAGATGGCGGCACGCCAGCTGGCTGGGATCGACGGCGTGCAGCGGCTGGAGGCGTTCGCCTCGCGCGCACGCCTGGACGTGACGTACGACCCGGCACGCGTGGACGCCGCCGCCCTGCGCGAGGCCTTCGAGGGACCGGTGCACGACGCGAACAGCGGCGAGTACCTGTTCGACCTTTTTGAGGTCATCGAGATGGACGGCGTGAAAATCGAATCCGGGCGCGAGCCCGAATCGCCATAGACGACCACCGATCGAACGCAAGCCGACAACAGCCCCCAAGGAGCAACACATGCGCAACCGAATGCACACCCTGACCCTGGCCCTGGCCGCCCTGCTGGCCCTGGCCGTCGTCCTGCCCGCCCTGGCCGAGGACAAGGCCCCCGAGACGGCCGTCTTCGCCGTGCCGAACCTGAAGGACGAAGCCGTCGTCAAGGACCTGGCCAAGGCGCTGGCCAAGGTCAAGGGCGTGACCGCCGCCAAGCCCGACGCCGAGGCCGGCAAGTTCCTCGTCACGTTCGACCCCGGCAAGACCGACCCCGACAAGCTGGCCGCCGCCGTGACGAAGGTGTCTCCCGAGGCAAAGTTCGAGGGCGTCCAGGCCGCCGACGGCAAGGCCGCCGACCACAGCGCCTGCGGGGCCTGCCCCAGCAAGGCGACGTGCGGGAAGACGAAGAAGTAGGCGGCTGATCCATACGCCAGTCGCCCGATCCGGAATCGCGCCGGCGCGGGCCCACTGCGTGGGACAACCGGGCCCCAATGACAAAGCGGGCACCGGTTACGGCACCCGCATCGCTTCTTCGCCCTGGTCGACAGGGGCGGGATCACCGCCCCTGCGTCCGGGAACCCCAGCTCTTCACCGGGCCCACTTCGACCGCGACCCCCGCATGCGCCCGGCCTTCGCGCGCTGGCGGGCCGCACGCTCCGAGGCGGCCAGGCAGGCCATCACCTCTTCGGAGTGCCAGCGATGGTCGTCGCGCACCGGCAGCTCCTCCTTCAGGAGGCGCTCGATGCCGCGCAGCTGGGGTACATCCTCGATGCCGCACAGCGCGATCGCGATACCGCCGCGGCCGGCGCGCGCGGTGCGGCCGATGCGGTGAACGTAGTTCTCGGCGAGTTCGGGCAGTTCGTAATTGATGACGTGCGTGATGTCATCGACGTCGATGCCGCGAGCGACGATGTCGGTCGCCACCAGCACGTCGACCTTACCCTTGACGAAAGCCTCGAGTGCGGCCTGGCGCTGCCCCTGCGTCTTGTTGGCATGGATGGCGCCGACCTTCAGGCCGCGCAGGTCAAGCTGCCTGGCCACCGTGATCGCAGCCACCTTCGTGGCCGTGAACACGAGCGTGCGGCCATCCTTGTTCTCGTTGAGCAGATCGATGAGCAGGTCCAGCTTGTGGGCGCGCTGCACGAACATCACCTGCTGGTCCAGATGATCGGCCACCGCCGCCGGCGGCGCCACCGAGACCACCTGCGCGTCGACCTGCATGGTCGAAGCCAGGCTGCGCACCGCGGGCGAGACCGTGGCCGAGAAACAGAGCGTCTGCCGCGGTCGCGGCACGCGGTCGGCAATCCAGCGCACGTCGTGGACGAAGCCGAGGTCGAGCATGCGGTCGGCCTCGTCGAGGATCAGGAACTCCACGTCAGCGAGCGTGACGGCGCCCTGCTTGACCAGGTCGATCAGGCGGCCGGGCGTGGCGATGACCACGTCGACGCCGCGCTTCAGCTTGTCGATCTGCGGGCCACTGTTGACCCCGCCCAGCAGCACGGCCGTGCGCGTGCGCACGTACTTGCCGTAGGCGCGGACGTTCTCGTCGATCTGCAGCGCCAGCTCGCGCGTGGGGGCCAGCACCAGGGCCAGCGGCGTGTCGCCGGGATATTTCGGGCGCCCGGCGATGTCGTCGATGACCGGCAGCATGAACGCCGCGGTCTTGCCGGTTCCCGTCTGGGCCGTGGCCAGGACGTCGCGCTTCGCGCTCACGAGCGGAATGGCGGCCAACTGGATCGGGGTGGGTTCGGTGTAGCCGCAGTCGGCGAGGGCGCGCAGGACGGGTTCACTGAGGCCGAGTTCAGCGAAGGCTTTTGGTCCGGAGGAGGTCATCGGTATCATGCGTTCCTGTCTCGTGTTTCCGGGAGCCGCAGCAGCTTGGGTCTCGGAGGGAGCTCAGGAGGGCCTAAGCCGAGAAGCAGACTGGACATCGCGGTTTGCCTGGGCGGCGCCCCGGAGCGGGGGCCGCATGATCGCGGGGCCTGAACCCTCCCAGGGGGCTGTGCAAGCGCCGGGCCACAAGGTAGCAGTTGCGCCCCTCTGTGGCAACCGGGCGTCGTGTGGCGCTCTGACATGAATACGATTATCGTTGTCGTGTTCAGTCCAGGGGCGGTCGAACCCGGCCCCCCGGGCCGGACTTCGCTGACTCCGAGCATCCGTTCCCGGTCGGGCCGGTCCCGCTGCGGGCCCCAATGCGTGGTTCTGCCACCGCCCTTCTCTGTTCGCCCAGGACGGCGACCGCAGGGCACCGGCCCCCGTTGAGGAGGAACTTCTATGAAGAGACTGTTGACGCTCATGACGTTGGCCTCGCTGGTCACGCTCCCCCTGCTCGCCCAGGCCGACCCTCTTACCGGCACCTACACCTCGACCGACCTCGGCGGTCAGATCCTGACCGGCCGCGCCTCGACCTGGCGCACGGGGGTCAACAGCGGCCTGCCCCACGTGCTGCACGCGCAATCGTGGGACGGCGCCAACCTCGGCACGCAGTGGGAACTGAGCTGCGCCGTCGAGAACAGCGCCTTCGGCGTCGTGGACAACCGCGTTGGCGGCAACGGCACCGTCGTGTACACGTCCACGTTCAACGGCGGCACCCTGACCTTCTTCGCCGGCGGCTGGCCGTGGGGTGACGGCACCGCCACGCTGGGCACCACCACGCTCATCTCCACCGTCCAGCACATGATGATCAGCGGCGTCAGCACGCCGGTCGCCTCGGTGATCAACGGCAACACGTCGGGCGAGTTCACCAACGGCTGCCTGCTGACCTTCGCCATCGCCAACGGGAGCGGCGTGGGCGAAACGCCGTTCGCGAGCATCCCTGCCACTTACCCCGCGTTCCTGGACGGCTCGTGCAGCCCGGCGGCACCGTCCGCACAGTTCGGGACCTGGGGCAACGTGATGACGATGACGATGCACATCAATTGCACCGTTTCGGAAGAAACGACGTCGTGGGGCGCGATCAAGGGGCTATACCGCTAGCTTCCGACCTGTACGTGGCATCTTCAAAGGCCGTCCACCCGGGCGGCCTTTTCCGCGATCATGGCGAATCCCATGTCGATCGCAGTGGGCAAGTCCCCCACCTGGGTGTAACTTCAAGGGCCGACGATCCGCGGCACCGCCGCGGGCGGACCGTGGCCATCACTTCGACCCCGCACAGAACCGATGACGCCTGACACCCCGTGCCATTCGCGCTTCCGCTGCCCCGTCGGCCTCGCCGCCGCCGTGCTGGTCCTGTCGATGCCCTGCAGCGGCCGAGCCGTGACCTGGCCCTTCGTCCGCTACACCGAAGCCGAAGGTGCGCCGACCGGCGTCGTCATGGGCGTGGCCCAGGATGATAGCGCCTACATCTGGTTCGCGACGCGGGCGGGCATGGTCCGCTACGACGGCGCGTCGTGGATCACCCACGACACGAAGCACGGTCTACCGGTCGCGTGGCAGCGCGACGTGGTGGTGGACCACGAAGGCACGGTCTGGGCGCTGGCGCAGGCTTCCCCGGTGCGCGTCTCCCGCCTGATCGGGCAGCGCTGGGAAACGCTGCCCTACTGGACGGACGTCGCGGCCGGAATGGAGACCTTCGAGCTGGTGGCCGGCCATGACGGCGACGGCGACGTCGCCCTGGCGGTGCTGGCGCAGGGTGGACGCGTCGGTGTGTGGTCACGTGCGCACTGGTGGAACGTGGAACTCCCGCCGCAGGCCGGCCTCGTGTACTCGCTGGCCTGGCACCGCAGCGACCTGCTGATTGCGACTGCTGGCGGGCTCCTGCGCCTGCCCGACCCCGGACGACCGGATGCGGGCCCCGCGACGCCGGTGCCCGGACTGCCGGAAGGCCCGGCCTACGCGGCCGTGCTCCACCCCGTGACCGGAACGCTGCACGTGGTCGGCCGCGGCTGGTTCGGCAAGCTGACACCAACGGGTCTGCTGCGGCAGGCCGGCGCCGACTCGTTACGGGTGGTCGAGCCGAATTTCGGCGTCGAAGCCGCCCTCGATGCGCTCGGTGGACTCTACCTCGGCACGGTGCGCCGACTGCAGTATCTCCATCCGCAGTTGGGGATCGAGCACTTGACGAGCGAGAGCGGGCTCGTCTCCCTCGGCCTGTCGGACATCATGGTCGATCGCGAAGGCACGGTCTGGATCGCGAACGTCCGCGGCGTCAACAAGCTGGCGAGCCGCCACCTGCGCAGCCTCGGCGCGGCAGACGGGTTGTTGAAGGAGGAAGTCAGCGCGATCCTGGAACGGCGCGACGGCTCCATCGTCTTCGGTCACGAGGGTGGCCTGACGTTCCCGGGGACGCCGACGCTCACGCTACCGCTGACCGCTCCCGGCCAGGAATGGAGCCGGGCCATGGACCTCTACGAGGATCCGACGGGAGCGCTCTGGGTGGCGATGGATCGCAGCGGCCTGGCGCGCCTCGGGCCGGCAGGCGACATCCGCTGGCACGACGGGGCGGATGGACTCGTCGGATCGGTCTACACCGTGCTGCACGGCGGCGACGGCGAGCTCTGGGTGGGCACCGCCACGGGGTTGTATCGCCGCCACGGGAACCGCTTCGGTCGCGTCGACCTGTTCGATCGCGGGGAGGGACGCCAGCCCGTCGTGCGGCGCCTGCATGTGGCTGGCGACGGCGCGTTGCTGGTCGCCACCACGACCGAAGGCGTCTTCCGCGTGCATGATGGCCAGGTCGTCCATTGGCGCGGCGAGGAGCCGCACGGACACGGCAGCGCATTCGCGCTGTTCGAGCCGACCGCCGGCGAGGTATGGGTTGGCACGACCGGCGGCCTGAGCCGCGTGCGCGATGGCAGGCTGGAACCGACGACTGCGCCCGAACCGGTGATCGGCGAGCCGGTCTACGCGATCATGCGCGATCGTCGCGGCCGCATCTGGTTCGGCACCGGCGCCGGGGTGCTCGTCTGGGACGGACACCTGCTGCGACGCTTCGGCGTTGCCGATGGCCTGGCTGGAGCCGAGGTCAATCGCGACGCCCTCATCTGCGACGCCGAGAACCGCGTGTGGATCGGCACCAATGGCGGCGTCTCGGTGTTCGACGAGCGCCTCCGGGTGCGCAGCCGCGCCGACCTGCTGCTGTGGCTCGACGCCATCGAACTGGACAGTGTGCGGCACCCACCCTCGGTCGAGCTGCGCGTGCCACCGTCGGCCCACGAGCTGGTCGTGCGGTTTGCCGCCCCTGCCTTCCGCGACGAGGCGCGACTCCGTTTCACCACGTACCTCGAAGGCGGGGATGCCGGCTGGTCGACCCCCGCCACCAATCCGGCGCGTTCGATCCGCTACACCAACCTGCGACCGGGTCGCTACCGGTTCCATGCGCGGGCGATCGACATCGACGGACGAGGCAGCAGGGTCGCGTCGACCGACTGGATTGTCGTGGCGCCGCCCCTGCACGCCCGCCCGTGGTTCGCCGTTCTGGCGGCCTGCGCGCTGGTGGGCCTGGTCTGGCTCGTGGGCTCGCTCGTGCAGGGACGTCGCTACGCGCGACGCCTGTCCGCCGAGGTGGCCCTGCGGACGGAAGAGCTTGCGAGCTCGGAAGCGGCGGTGCGCGCGGAGTCGCGGCGGCTCGGGGCGGTCCTGGCGAGCATCTCCGACGGCGTGGTCGCCCTGGACGGCGCCTGGACGATCAGCCTGGCCAATCCGGCCGCCGCCGCGCTGGTCGGTCGCGCAGGGAGCGGGCTGGCCGGGATGCCGCTCGAAGCCTGCCTGCCCGGGCTCGGAGCAGCGGCCCGCCGTGCGCTTGCCGGCGTGGACACGACTGGCTCTCCCGGGACGCAGGCGTTCTTCGAGTACCTGCTCCGCGGCGGCGAGCACGGGCAGTCGGTCCTCGAGTGCGCGGCAGCCCCGCTGGCTGCCGGCGGGCCGGGCGGCGGCATGGTGATCGCGTTCCGGGACACCACCGAGCGCCGACGGGCGGCGCAGGCCGCTCTCCGTTCGCAGAAGCTGGAGTCGCTGGGCGTCCTGGCTGGAGGCATCGCGCACGATTTCAACAACCTCCTGACCGTGATCATGGGCAACGCGACGCTTCTGGAGATGGACTGCACGGGACGGCAACGCCCTCCGCTCGAACAGATCGTGACCGCATCGGAACGGGCAAGACGGCTGACCGCGCAGCTGCTCACCTTCGCGCGCGGCGGCTCGCCGCAGAGGCACCTGGTCGATCTGCGCGCGCTGGTGAGGGAGGCGTCGGAACTGGCGATCGCCGGCACCAATGTCTCGCTCGAACTCGACCTCGCGGACGAACTTTGGTGCGCCGAGGTCGACGCGGGACAGTTGGAGCAGGTCATCAGCAACCTGCTGATCAATGCCCGGCAGGCGATGCCCGACGGCGGCCGCGTCTGGGTGACCGCGCGCAATGCCGCGCTCACTGGAACCGACGGCGACTCCGGACGGCAGGTGGAGATCCGTATCCGTGACGAGGGCTGCGGCATCGACCGGGGCGACCTCGAACGTATCTTCGAACCCTACTTCACGACCAAGGACACGGGCACGGGTCTGGGGTTGGCGATCACGCATTCGGTGATCGAGCGCCACGGCGGCTCGCTGCGCGTCACGTCCGAGGCGGGCAGCGGGACGGAGTTCACGGTGCTGCTGCCAGCCAGCCGCGAGGAGCCGGTTTCCCTGCGGAAGCCGGACACGCCCGACGCCGCGCCCGGCTATCGGCTGCTGGTGATGGACGACGAGGAGCCCGTCCGCGACCTCCTGGTCCGCCTGCTGACTCGCCAGGGTCACCTGGTCACGGCCGTGGCGGACGGCCGTCAGGTACTGGACGCCTGGTCAGCGGCCGCAGCCGAGGGCCGACCGTTCCACGCCGCAATCATGGACCTGACCGTGCCCGGCGGCATGGGCGGGCGAGAGGCGATGGCGCGCCTGCGGGAGATGGACCCGGCTGCGCGCGCGATCGTGACCAGCGGGTACTCCCACGATCCGGTCATGTCCGATCACGGCCGCCACGGATTCGCTGCCAAATTGTCCAAGCCGTTCAACGGCGACGACGTGGCGCGTGCCCTGCGCGCCGCCTGCGGCGACGCCTGAGTCGAGCCGTTCAAGACTGGCATCCGGGCCGATGCCTGTTATCATGGGCAGATCGGCATGTTACGGCGCCGCACCACGGCGCCAGCCAAGGGTGCGATGCCCCGTCCCGGGGCAGGCGCAGGATCGGATCGGGTGGTCGGGCCGCCATCCAGGACACGCGACGGGCGTCGTCGACGCGCCGCCGTGTGCCTGCCCCGTCACGTACGGGCTCCTGGAGGTCGCCATGTCCGGCAATGCGCATCAGCCTGCCACGTCCCCGCCCCAGACCGGTTGCCTGGCCGCGCTTGCGCGCGTCTACTGGATGGCCGTCGGCAACGTCTTCCTGTTCTTCTGCGCGTTCTACGCCGCGAAGCGACCGGCGCCCTCGGCGCTGGACGGGCTCTACGTCGGGCTGGTCGTGCTGCTGCTGGTCGTGCGCTTCGTCGACATCGCGCGCCTGGGCGGGCAGACGTCCGAGGGGCAACCGGCCACCCTGGCCCACTGGCGCCGCTACGCGCTGGGGCTGGTCCCGGTGGCGGCCGTGGTCTGGTTGGGCGTACGCTACGCGCACGGACGCGGCTGGATGTAGCCTTCGGTTGGGCCGCCGGGCCCGCGATCAAGGAACAGGGGCGCCGTCGGTGACGGCGCCCCTTCGCTGCGGCCAGCGGACCCGGGCCATCAGGCCGGGAGCTTCGCCAGTTCGCCCTTGTGCAGTTCCGCGCCGCCGGCCAGAAAGTCCTCGCGCTTGAGCTCGCCGGCCGCCAGCCGCGCCAGCAGCGCCCGCTGCGCGCGGTAGTCGCGGTTGTCGACGCCCGCCTTGCTCTGCAGGTAGCGCCAGGCCTTCCGCCGCTCCACGCAAAGCAGCACCATCTGCCGCGACAATGCGTAGAGGGCGGCCCGGCCCTCGTGATCCTCCGCCTTCATCCAGACCCCGAAGTCCGGCACGAAGGCCGGGCTCTGCGGGTCGAACACGCGCCGGTGGAGCACGTCATCCTGCGTCAGCAGCGCCAGGATGTCGTCCAGGGCCACCATCGATTCGGCCTTGGCCGCATCCACCTTCTTCAGGTGCTGGCGGAAGCGCGCCTCGGTCGCCGCGTAGTGCGCGACGGTGTAGCGCACCTTGTCGCCGGTCGACTTCAGCGTCGTCTCCCACCAGTCGTGGTCGTGGGCGGGGTTGCCCTTCAGCTCGATGGCTTCGCGGTACGTCTCGCCGCGACCCGGGTTGAACGTGAACTCGGGGATCAGGCGGCAGTCGCGCGCCCGCTGCGACTGCGTGGTCGAGCTGTCGTCGCCCACGCCGTGCTCGGGCATGCAGGGCGTGAAGCTCTGCAGGAAGGCTGTGCCGCGGTGCTCCAGCGCGTCGAGGATCGCCTTGTACAGCTTCGGCGCGTTGGCCATGGACACCTGCGCCACGTAGGGCGAACCGTGGCCGGCCGTGAAGATCTCGGCCAGGCTCTTCTTCTCGGTCAGCTTGCCCTGCGTGGCGGCGCCGATCTGGTTCATGTCGAAGCCGCCGGTGATGACCGACGAGTCCGAGTTCTGGCCGCCGGTGTTCGAGTACACCTGCGTGTCGAGCATCAGCAGCTTCACGTTCGGGCGGCCCTGCAGGATCGCCTTCGAGACGTTCTGGAAGCCGATGTCGCCCATGCCGCCGTCCCCGCCGATGCCCCAGGCCTTCGGCAGCTCGGCCACCTCGCGATCGGTCATCAGCGCGTCGGTGAAGTGCGACAGCGCGAAGTAGTGCTCCTTCGTCATGCCGGCGTCGCCCAGCAGCGCGTCGGCCAGGCGCTCGGGGATCACCGAGCGCCGTGCGTGGTCCATCAGGAACGCCTCGCCGAACAGCCACGCCACCGTGGCGCCGTCCTGGAACAGGGAGTTCATCCACGGATACGGGTGCGGGTTGTTCGGCGGCGTCGAGCCGAACACGCTGTTGCAGCCGGTGTGCGCGCCCATGGCCATCACCGACATGCCATTGGCCAGGCGTCCGTCCACGGCCTGGATGTCGCGATGATTGACCGCGTCCTGACCCAGCACGGCCACCAGCGCCTCGACCAGCTCGCCGTCGGCAATGGGCCCGTGCGCGGCCAGGCGGGTATCGGTGTCCGCATCGGTCTCGCCGCCCAGCCCGAGCAGCAGGTGCGCCACCGACCGCGCGAACAGGGCGTGCGCGGCGGGATCCTTCGCCTTGAGGGCCGCCAGGCGGGCGGCGCCCGTCTCGCGCAGCTGCGCGGCCTTGGCCTCCAGGCGCTCGGCCTTCTGGCGGTAGAGCGGGCGCATGTAGGCCTCGGTGACCGTGGCCACCGCGCGCAGCACCGTCTTCTCGCCGCAGCCGGCGCAGGCGCCATCGCCCGAGACGATGGCATCGTAGCTGGAGCGCACCATGAGGTGGTTGCGCAGCGCGGCTTCGCGCGAGGAGTGCGGCTGCTCGGGGTCATACAGCCCCAGGTACTTGCGGGGCGTGTCCGGCAGCAGGTTCAGGAAGTTGATCGCCGTGGTGTGGTGGGCGTTCAGGTCCTCGGTCTCGTCGACCATCTTGAGGGCCTGGTGCTCGCCGCACTCGACCACGCACTCGCCGCAGCCCTTGCAGAGGTCCGAGACGAAGATCGAGAAGATGCCGCCGGTGCCGGGGTTCTTCTTCTCCACGTTCTGGAAGATCGCGTTGACCTTGCTGTAGGCCAGGGGCAGCGTGGCGACGATGCCGAGCAGCTGGTCCTTGGCTTCCGCCGAAACGCCCGCGAGCGGCGCCACCGCGTCGCGCACCAGGTCGCGGACCGGCGTGCCCGTCTTGGCCTGCTGGCTGGCCACCATCGCCGCGCGAACCTGCCGCTCCACCGTCGGCAGCGCCGCCAGCAGGGCCTCGCGGTCGGCCTGGCCCTTCACGTAGCCGCGGACCGCCGTCGAGAGGATGGTCTGCAGGTCCTGCGCCGTGTTCGGCAGCGCCGTGTCCGGGCACGAGGAGATGCAGGCCATGCACTGCGTGCAGTTCTCGGCGATGAACACCGGCGTCTGCCGTCGCGCCACGTACTTGGTGGCCGTGTCACCGGTGGCCGCCGCCACGACGCCCGCCGCCGCCAGGACCGTAGCCGGCTGGTGGTAGCCCAGGCCGGCGCGGAACTCGCGGTCGAACGTCTCGCGCCGGAAGATGGGCGCGCGCTCGGGCTGGAAATCCGGCTTGGGCACCTGCAGACAGAAGGTGCCGCAGCCGACCATCGGCAGCAGCGAGTCGCCGCGCATGCTCGAGCGGTCCGGATCCTCGACCGTCCCGTAGGTGATCTCGGTCACCTGCGAGAACCCCTGCATCATGACTTCCATGTTCGATTTCACGACCGCGTCGCCCAGGCGGCCGAACTTCTTGCGGTACTGCGCCTCGACCTGTTCGTGGAAGTGCTCGCGTGCAATGCCGAAGTCGTCCAGGAACGGTGACACGGCGAAGAACGCGCCCAGGAAGGCGTTGCCCTGCATGCGCAGCTGCAGCTCGGGCCGGTCGGTGGCCGCGCGGGCGATGGCGAAGCCCGGCAGCGTGTAGAAGCGGATCCCCTTCTCCAGGATGTCCTGGCGGTACCGGCGCGGGATGCGCTGCCAGGCCACGGCGGGATCCTCGTCCGACTCCCAGACGAAGGCGCCGCCCTCGCTCATGCCGTCCAGCGGGTTGGTGTGCGTGAAGGCCTTGGGGTCGCAGCAGAGCACGACGTTCACGTGGCGCAGGTCGCAGTTGACGCGGATGCGCTCGGGCGCCGCCACCAGGAAGTACTCGGTCGGCGCGCCCTTCTTCTCGGAGCCGTACTTCGGGTTGGCGCTGATGTGGACGACTTCCTTCTGCCGACCGTACTCGTCGACGGCGCCGTCGCGGCGCGCGACATGCTCGCCCAGCTCGCCGATGATCTCGCCCAGGTTCTTGCCCGTGGTGATCATGCCCCAGCCTCCGATGGAATGCAGGCGCACCGCGATGGCTCCATCCGGCAGCAGCGAAGGGCGCTCGGACGCCTTCACCGCGTAGGGGTGGTCGATGCCGACCACGAACAGCGTCTCGCCGTCGGCCGCCGTGCGCCCGTCCTGCCGCGCCAGCGTGCCGGTCACGAAGCCGTAGGCGCCGAGGATGCCCTCGGGCCGGAAGTCGCGCGAACCCAGGCCGTAGATGCCGGAGAAGAACCGCGGCACCTGGTCGGCGCGGATGGTGCCGGCCTGCACGGCCTTCGTGAAGGCGGTGCGGATGTCGCGCGCCAGCGGGTTGTCGCCGGCCAGCGGCTGGTCGGTGCGCTCCAGGATGATGACGTTCTTCCGCCCGGCCAGCGCCTTGATGTAGGCGGCCTCGGGCACCGGGCGCAGCACGTTGGCGTGGATCGAGCCTGCCTTCCCGCCCTGGTTCCGCAGGTGGTCGACGGCGGCCTCGATGTTCTCGGCGGCCGAGCCCAGCGAGACGAACACCGTCTCGGCGTCGTCCACCCTGTACTGCGACAGCAGGCCGTAGTGGCGGCCGGTGAGCCGTCCGAACTCTTCGTACGCGGCCTCGAGCATCGGCAGGATCGCCTCGTAGAACGCCGTGCGGTGCGCCACCACGCCGTTCATGTAGTGCTCCTGGTTCTGCACCGGCCCCAGCAGGATCGGGTTGGCCAGGTCGATCATGCGGGGCACGCGCCTCCGCTTGGGCCCGAACAGCGCGCGCTGCGCCTCGGTCGGGCAGTCGATCAGGTCGTCGGGCGCGCCCAGGAAGCGGCGCATCAGCTCCGCCTCGTGGCGGTAGAAGGTGCGCTCGAGGTGCGAGGTCAGGAACCCGTCCTGGGCGTTGATGCCCGGCGTCAGCGAGAGCTCGGCCACCCTGCGGATGATCAGCGCCTGGTCGGCCGCCTGCTGCGAGTCCTTGCCGAAGAGCATGATCCAGCCGGTGTCCATCACCGCGTAGATGTCGTCGTGGCCGCAGTGCACGTTCAGCGCGTGCTTGGTCAGCGCGCGCGCGGACACCTCCAGGATCATCGTCGAGAACTTGCCCGGCGCGTGGTAGTACTGCTCGGCGCCGTAGACGATGCCCTGCCCCGACGTGAAGTTCACCGTGCGCTTGCCGCACACCGAGAACGCGATGGCTCCACCCTGCGCCGAGTGTTCGCCCTCGGTCTCGCAGGCCAGCTTGCTGCCGCCGAAGACGGTCAGCTTCCCCTCGGCGTACGAGAGTTGGTAGTTCTCGCCCATCTCCGTCGACGGGGTGATGGGGTAGAACACGCCGCCGTCCGTGATGCGGGCCTCGGTGTGGTAGGAGACGAGCTGGTTGCCGTTCGTCGTGACCCGGATTCCGGGAAACTCGGGGGCGTTCTTCATCGAGGGGGCTCCTTCTGTCTGCGCGGCGGTCCGTGGCGCCCGGGGGGCAGGCCGGCCCCCCGCCGCGGGGGCCGTGACAGCACGGCGGTACGATAGCACCGGGGGTGCCCGGGAACACGACGAAATAGATGAGGATTGCGTCAGTCGGGTCCATCCATTTGATACTGGATACCATTGCCGATCTGTGTCCGCCTGGACCGGCCACCCCGGCCTGCCGCCGCCTCGCCGTAAAGCACACTTTACTGGTGGGCTATGGCGGACTTGGGGTACACTGGCCCGTCGCCCGCTCCTGCCCGAATCCCGGTCCTGCACATGTCGAGGAGGTCCCGCGATGCGGAATCCCGTCCTGTCGCCCCGTCGCTGCGCCCAAGGTTGGGGCACTGTCGCCTGCGCCCTGCTGCTGTTCGCCTTCCTGCCCGGCTGCTCGGACGACGACCCGGCCGGCCCGGCCGCGGACGTGCCGTACCGCCTGGTGGCCCCGCTGGAGAACGCCGTGGTCGACGTGCCGCTGCTGGCCAACCAGCCGACGACCATCAACCTGACGCTGCAGCTGCCGCCCGACGTACCGTACGTCGAGTCGGCGGTGATCGACGTGGCCGGCACGCTCGACCACGTGACCATCGACGGCATCCCGCTGTGGAAGCTGATCGCGCGCAAGGCGGCGCGCCTGTTCGGCAAGGCCGACGATATCGGCGCCACCGCCACCATCCGCGTCGGCAGCAATCCGGACACGGTCTGCGAGTCCGGCATCGCCTACGGGCCGTTCACCGTGAGCCACGGCACCGCGCTGGTCGTCGATCCCCCGACAGTGGCGGCCGACGAGGCCACGCTGGAGGTGATCAACCTGGGCATGATGACCATCTGCCTGACAGTGACCGCCAACATCGACGCCACGCTGAGCGTCGACGCCGTGGCGATGGACATCGCCGAGGGCCGCTGCGAGGCACCCGCCAACTTCTCGGGCACCTGGAACGGGACCTGGCAGTGCGCCAACGACTGCGGCGAGAACGACGGCGGCAACATCACCATGGTCGTCACCCAGGACGGCACCGACGCCAGCTACACCGACCAGGGCGGCGACACCTTCCTGGGCGTGATCTGCGGCGACATGTTCCGCTTCGAGTTCAACGGCGAGAACTACCGCGAACGCGGCACGCTGACGCTGACCGGCCCGAACACGGCCATCAAGCGCTCGACGTGGCGCAGCCATTCGCCCCCGTACTGCGGCGGCAACTGCAGCGACACCGTGACCCGCCAGAGCATTGGCAACTGCCCGGAGTTGGTGATCACCAGCGGGGCGCCGCCAGCCGGTCGCTTCGGGCAGGCTTACTCGTTCACCCCGACGACCAGTGGCGGCCAGGGCCAGGTCACGCGCTGGGCCATTCCGACGGTGACCATCCCCGGCCTGGAGACCCTGGGCAACGGCACGCTGGCCGGCACGCCGACCGCGCAGGCGATCGGCACTTGGGACGTGCGCGTGACGGTTTACGACCAGTGCGATCCCGAGGCCCAGGTGCGCAACCAGGACTACACGCTGACGATCACCGAATGAGGCGTCGGCAACCTGTCGCCGGGCCGAACAACGAGGGAGCCGGTCGACCGTGACCGGCTCCCATTGTCTGCGGGGGGCGCTCCCTCACCTGAGCAGCGTGACCTTGCGCACGGCGACCAGGTCGGCGGCGCGCGTCTCCACGAAGTACAGCCCCGAGGGCACCGCGCGGCCACCGTCGTCCACGCCGTCCCAGGCAAGCCTGCCGCTCCCGACGACCACGACGCTGTCGTGCAGCGTGCGCACCAGCGCGCCGCGCACATCGAACACCTTCACCGCCAGGTGGCCGGGGCGCGGCAGCGTCCAGTCCACGGAGATCCTCGGATTGAAGGGGTTGGGGTGGGCGGAGACGGCGAAGGCGCCGGCGGCGGCGGGAACGTCGGACGCGCCGGTCCCCTGGCAGTTGGGGACACCGAAGTGGTTCAGGACGTCCAGCAGCAGGACCGTGCGCCGATTGAGCGGCGACGGGGACTTGGCAGCGGGTTGAAGCACGTACATCAGGTCGTGGTTCATGGACACCACGCGCCCGGAGCCGCTCGCGTTCAGGATCGCCGCCGCGTAAGGGTACGGCGTCTCCACGCCGCCCGGCGCCGTGAACTGCGCCAGGCGAGTGGCGCCGCCCAACGGCACCACGTTGTCGAAGTCGTTGATGCCGGCGCAGCCGCCGTAGGCCAGCCAGTCGCTCACCGTCGTGAACACGGAATTGGACGCCGTCGTGACCACGAGCGGCGCGGTCTGGCCGGCGATGTTGTCGCGAACGTCGGGGTCGACGAAGGTCACGCCCAGCCGGTTCTCCAGGAAGGCGCGGGCGGCCGGGCCGGAAGCGTGCAGGCTGCTCGCGAGGTCGTCGCCGGACAGGAACATGTCACGGCCGCCCAGCGCGAACCAGGCCTCCAGCAGGCCGAGGTCGTTGCCAGGGTCGCCCAGGAAGTCGCCGTTCGAAAGGGTCCACGTGCCGAGGTCGCCCGACGTGTACAACAGGTCCGTGTAGCCGCCGATCTGGCCGAGCGTCGCCCGGCCGCCGAGCCCGTTGCCGACGCCGGACGTCGGCGCGTGGGTGTCGAACACGTCCACGTCGACGCCCGGCTCGAGGCAGAGTTGCCGCAGCGCGCCGTACCACTCGTCCTCGCCCCCGCTGAAGCCGGCGTCGTTCCAGAACAGCACGCGCGGCTGGGTGCCCTGGGCATCGGAGATCGACGGCAAGCCGCTGACCGAGAACGCGCCCGGGTACACCTGCGGCTCCGGGTTGCCGAAGCCGCTGCGGTCGACCGGGACGTACGACGTCCGGCTGTCGCCGGCCACGTGGTCCGTGGCCGCGAAGTAGTAGTGCAGCACGTCGCCCGGGAAGATCAGGCCGGTGTCGGGCAGGTCGAAGTTGTAGCGGTTGAGCACGGTTGCGCCGGCGGCGGTGCGCGTGGTACGTCCGACCACCGGGTTGGCCGGCAACGAGCGGTACGGGTCGAACAGCGGGTTGCGGCGCGCGAACGTCCAGTGCATCACGGGCATGTCCAGCGTGGCGCCGTTGCGCGGCTTCACGTCGATCCAGATCGAGTCGCCCGGATCGTTGCGCAGGTGCGTGCGCGGCGAAATGTTCGCGGCCATGTCGAAGCGGATCGAGTTCCGGCCCAGGTCTACTAGGTCGAGGTCGCCGATGGCGGGAAAGCCGTCGTTCGCCAAGCGGTATTCGGTGACGGCGATGGCGGGGCCGCCGATCGGGTAGATCTTCACACGCACATTGTCGAAGTACGGCGCCGGCGTGCCATTGGTGCCGTCGCCGTAGCCGAACTGCCAGCCGAGCTCCACGACGCCCAGCCTGATCTGGCATTGCGTCGCTTCGGGATCGACCAGGTCGTCCACGATGTTGACCGAACGCAGGTAACCCGGGCCTCCATAGTAGACCGATGCACGATGCGCCCACGGGCCCGGATTCTCCGGGATATATATGGTGGTGTCCCCCCATTCGGTGCGCACCGCCCAGGTGTAGAAAATGCCCGGCGTGTCGTTGGCGATCAGCAGCTCGTGCCGGTAGACGTCGAACGCGAGGCTCATGCCGTCCATGGTCGTGTCCGGCCAGGTCATGATCGGGGAGTAGATCGCGTTCTCGATATGGTACGAGGGCCCGAGCAGACCGCCCGTATTGTTCACGATGTAGCCGCCAGGAGGGCCGTAGTCGTTGCCCGGCGCCCCGACGGTGCCGCCGGTGCCGGGAACCACCAGGCCGTCGTCGATGAAGGCGACCACGTTGGAGTAGTTCGAGGCGCAGTCATCGGCGTCGCCGAGCAGGGTCCACACGCGCGCGAAGTCGCCCACGCCCTGATTCGGCATGTCCACCCAGTCGGGACCGAAGGCGTCGCAGTTCTCGGTGTAGACACCGGCGTTCGCGCCCGTCGTCGTGACGGTGACGGTGAGGTTGTCGACGCGGGCCGCGCCGTTCGTCGGCCACAGGCAGTCGGCATCGGACCAGGCTTCGTCCGAGTCGAAGACGAATGCCACGGCCACGTCGGTGCCATGGAACAACTCGGACGTGACATAGGTGAACGTGTAGTCGACCGTGCGCACGCCGATGCCGTCCCAGGACAGGCCCTGGCCGCCGGCGGTCGGCTCGAAGTCCGGGTGGGCGGCCGTGCGGCGCTGCAGGGTGATGAAGTCGTAGCCCGGTTCGCAGTCGTACACCAGATGGCCCTGCACGCGAACGGTCGCGGCCGCGCCCACGGTCTTGCGGAACTCGAGGACTTCGCGCCAGTTGCTGCCGTATCCACCGTGGGGGTCGCCGGCGCCGCACGAGGCGAAGGCGATGTCGCCGCACCAGAACGCGGCTCCCACCAGCGGGGGCACCACGCCGTACGTGTCGACATGCCATCTGCTCGGCGGGGCCGTCTCGTCGACCGAATACCAGCCGTGCGGGAGCAGGCCGGCGCTGCCCGGCCGCGCCCAGGCGTTCTCGAAGTCGCCCCGGTACGGATACTGACCTTTGGGCCCCATCAGGTCGATGGTGTCGCCGGCGGTCTTGCCCGGCACCTCGCTGAAGTACATCGCCGGCTGGGCGGATCGCTGGACTTCGGGAGCGGGAGCGGCGGGAGCGGCGGGAGCGGCGGGCGGCAGGCACAGGCTGGCGCCCACGACCACGCAGAGGGCGAGGAACTGACGTCTGGCGGGCATGGCGCCCCTCCGTGTGTCGGGTGCACGGGCGAACGCGACGGGGCCGCGGCGGAGCCATCGCCGAACGGGCGGCAACCGGCTCCGCAGGGAGCGGGGCCGCTCGCGCCCGCGCCGCGGCGCGAGCGTATTGATTGTACGCAATCACAACCAGCCAGGGCAAGCCTGCGCTGATTCAGGCCCTGCTCACCTGAGCAGCGTGACCTTGCGCACGTCCACCGCCCCCTCGGCCCGCGTCTCGACGAAGTACAGCCCCGACGGCAGGTTGCGGTCGCCATCGTCCCTCCCGTCCCAGGCCAGCCGGCCGGCGGTCGCCGCCACGACGGCGTCGTGCAGCGTACGCACCAGCGCACCGCGCACGTCGTACACCCGTACCGTCAGGTGGCCGGGGCGGGGCAGCGTCCAGTCCACGGTCACGCGCGGATTGAAGGGGTTGGGATGGGCGGCGACCGCGAACCGGGTGGACGCCCCGGGAAGATCGGTGCCGCTGGTGGGGTCGCAGGTTCCCCCGGGCATCTCGCCGAAGTAGACCAGGGCATCGCGAAGGAGGCGCTGACTCGCCGTCGGCGGGGCCGGCGACTTGTCGCCGGGAGCTCCAGCGCCGGCCGACAGGCCATGGGCATGGCGCACGCAACCCAGATCGTGGCTCAACGACACGATCCGGTTCGTGCCGAGCGCGTTGAGCATCGCGGCCGCATACGGATACGGCGTGGCTACCCGGTCGGGCGCCGTGAACTCCGCCAGGCGCACGGCTCCGCCGAACGGAACGACGCCGTCGAAATCGTTGATGCCCGGGCACCCGCCGTCAGCCACCCAGGCGCTGGTCAGCTCGAACACGGGATTGGGCTCCGTCGTGACGACCACCGGCGCCACCTGGCCGGCGATGTTGTCGCGCACATCGCCGTCGACGAAGGTCGCGCCCATCGTGCCCTCGAGGAAGGCTTGTCCAGCGGCACCGGCGGCCTGAAGGTCGGCCGCAAGGTCGTCGCCGAACAACAGCAGGTTGCGCCCACCCATCGCCAGCCAGTCGCCGAGCAGGGCGATGTCGTTGCCCGGATCGCCGAGGACGTCGCCGTTGGACAGCGTGAACTTCGAGAGGTCGCCCGAAGTGTAGAGGATCGTGGTGTAGCCCGCGAGCTGGCTCGCCGTCGCGCGCCCGCCCAGGCCGTTGCCGACGCCCGAGGTGGGGCCATGCGTGTCGTAGACGTCCACGCCCGAGCCCGGCGCCAGACACGAGTAGGCCAGGGCGCCGTACCAGGCGGCTTCATGATCGCCGAACCCGGCATCGTTCCAGAACAGCACCGTCGGTTGGAGCACATGGCCGTTGTAGATGGAGTCGATCGAGGGCAGGCCGTTCACGGTGTACAGGCCAGGGTACGCCAGCGGCGTCCGGTCGCCAAAACCCGCCAGTGCCGCCGCGCCGGGCGCCGTCGCGGTCCTGACGTCGCCGGCCACGTTGTCCTGGGCCGAGAAGTAGTAGTGCAGCTGGTCACCGGGGAAGATCATGCCGGTGTCCGGCACGTCGAAGTTGAAGCGGTTCGCCACGACGGTGCCCGCCGCGGTCCGGGTCACCTGGCCGACCACCGGGTTTGGGGGCAAGGTGCGGTAGGCGTCGAACAGCGGGTTCCGGATCGCGAACGTCCAGTGCATCCGCGGAGGCCCCGTCAGGGTGCCACCGGAACGAGGCGTCACGTCCACGCAGATCGAGTCGCCCGGATCGTTGCGCGCGTGCGAACGGGCCGAGATGTTGGCCGCCATGTCGAACCGGATCGCGTTCGCGCCCAGGTTCACCGGGTCGAGGGTGCCGCCGGCCGGGAAGCCGTCGTTGGCCAGGCGGGTCTCCGTCACGGCGATGCGCGGTCCCGACGACGGGTACACCTTGACGCGCACGTTGTCGAAGTACGGCGCCGGCGTGCCGTTGGTGCCCTCGCCGTAGCCGAACTGCCAGCCCGCCTCGTACACGCCCAGCGCGACCTGGCACTGCGTCGGGTCGGGCACGATCAGGTCGTCGACGACGTTGACCGAGCGCAGGTAGCTCGGACCGCCGTAGTACACGAAGTTGCGGTTCTTCCAGTCGGCCACGTGGATGTCGCCGCCGGAAGTGCTCCGGACGCTCCACGTGTACAGGATGCCCGGGGTGTCGTCCGGAATCAGCAGTTCGTGGCGGTAGACGTCGAATGCGAAACTCATGCCGCCCTTGGCGGGATCCGGCCAGGTCATGACCGGCGAGTAGACGGCGTTGTCGAGATGGTGTGACGGGCCCAGCAGCCCTCCCGTATTGTTGACGATGTAGCCGCCGGCGGGCCCGTAGTCGTTTCCGGGCGCCCCGACCGTGCCGCCCGTGCCGGGAACCACGAGACCGTCATCGATGAAGGCGATCAGGTTCGAGTAGTTCGAGGCACAATCGTCGGCATCGCCCAGCCGGCTCCACACGCGCGCGAAGTCACCCACGCCGGCGCCGGAGGCATTCGTCCAGTCGGGGCCGATCCCGCCATCCTCGAAGTCCTCGGTGTAGGCCACCCCGTTCACGGTCACCGTGATGCCGTCGACCCGGGCGCCACCGGCGGTCGGCCACCCGCAGTCGCCGTCCGACCATACCGCGTCCGAGGTGAACACGAACGCCACGGCCACGTCGGTGCCCGCGTACAGCTCGTCCTGCGTGTACGTGAAGGTGTAGTCGACGGCAGCGGTGCCCCTGCCGGTCCAGTACTCGCCCTGGCCTCCGCTGAGATACTCGAAGCCCTCGTGCGCGGACGTGCGGCGCTGCAGCATGACGTAGTCGTAGGCCGGTTCGGTATCGTACACCAGGTCGGCCTGGACGCGGACCGTCGCCGCCGCGCCGACCGACTTCCGGAACTCCAGGATGCCGTACCACTCGTTGCCGTAGCCGCCTGCCGGATCGCCACCGCCGCACGAGGCATAGGCGATGTCGCCGCACCAGGCCACGTTGCCCGCCAGGGGCGGCACCACGCCATACGTATCGACATGCCAGTGACGGATCGCGGCGGTCAGGTCGACCGACGTCCAGCCGTCGGTCAGGAGGCCGTCGCCGTCCGGCCGGGCGCCGGCCGTCTCGAAGTCGCCACGATACGGATAGTCCCCGCCCGGCCCCATCAGGTCGATGGTGTCGCCCACCGCCTTGCCGGGCACCTCGCCGAAGTGGACCGCCGGCTGCGAGGTGACCTGGCGTTCGGCAGCCGGGGCCTGCACCGGTGCAGTCAGCGCAGCGCCGGCAAGGGCGCACAGGAGCAGGATCCGGCGGCTGGGCATGGGGCTCCCCCAGATACACTACGGGTGGAGTGGCGGCGACCCCTTGAATATACGCGATCAGGCGATGCGGAGGGGTCAAAAAATGGGCGGGCCCGCGCCCCGGCACCGGGAACGCGGGCCCTGGCTCATCGCTTCGACCGGGCCGCTACTTCTTCAGCAGCTCCCTGACCGCCGCCTCCAGTTGCTGATCGCGCCCCTTGGTCAGCACGTCGGGCTCGTTGCGGACCAGCACGTCCGGCTCCAGTTGCGTGTTCTCGCAGAACTTCCCGTCCTGGCCACGCCAGCCGCCCATGGGAATGCCGAACCGCAGCGTGGGGTCGATCTGCCGCTCCCACCACACGAAGGTGCCGGTGCCGGGCACCGGCATGCCCAGCGTGCGGCCCACGCCCTTGGTCTTGTAGGCCACCGGGAAGAGGTGCGCGTCGGAGTAGTTGCTCTCTCCCATGACGCAGATCGAGGGCTTGTTCCACTTCTCGTACGACTCCGAGCCCACGTACTGCCCGTGGGGCACGATGTCGAAGTAGGCCTCGCCGTTCAGGAAGTCCGACAACTGCTCGTGGATGTTGCCGCCGCCGTTGAAGCGCGTGTCGACGATGAGCGCCTCGCAGCCCAGGTTGCGGCCGAGCGCCTCCTCGTAGGTGTGCCGCATGCTGGCGTCGTTCATCGAACGGACGTGCACGTAACCGACCTTGCCACCCGAGAGCCGGGCCACCTCGTCGCGGCGGTTGCGGACCCAGCGCTTGTAGAGCAGCTCGTATTCCTCGCCGCCGCCAATCGGCCGGACCTCGTCGTCCCAGCGCTTGCCGGTGGCGGGGTCCAGCACCGACAGCAGCACGCGCTGCCCGACGCGGCGATTGAGCATGGCCACCCAGTCGGTGCCCATCGCCACGGGCTGCCCGTCGATCCGCTCGATGACGTGCCCGGCACGCACCTTCACGGCAGCCAGGTCGCAGGGACCGCCGGCCACCACCTCGTCCACCTTCAGGCCCGGCCCGGTGAAGGCATCGTCGTAGAACAGGCCCAGCGCCGCGGTCTGGTCGCCCTGCGGCGCCGTCGGGCGGTAGTAGCAGCCGGTGTGCGAGGCGTTCATCTCGCCCAGCATCTCGCTGAGCATCTCGGCGAAGTCGTGGTTGTTGTTGATGTGCGGCAGGAAGCGCGCGTAGTCGGCGCGGTAGCGGTCCCAGTCCACGCCGTGCAGGTCCTGCACGTAGAACTTGCGCTTCAGCTGGCGCCAGGCGTGCTCGAAGATGTAGGCGCGCTCCCGGTCCTGCTTGAGCACCATCTCGCCGGAGGTCTTCAGCGGCTCGACGCTGCCCTTCTCGACGTCCACCTTCTTCGGCTTGCCGTCGGCCAGGAAGACCAGGAACTTGCCGTCCTGCGACAGTGCCAGGTTGTCGACGCGGGCGCCGACCTTGGCCAGCAGCGAGGCCTCGCCGGTGCGCGTCTCGAGGCTCCACAGGTCGTTGCCCTTCTCGAACGCCGTCAGGTAGAACAGCTTCTCGCCGTCACCGGCCAGCACCCAGTCGGCGGCCGGCGAGTTGTGCCGGGTCAGGCGCAGGCGGCGCTCAACCAGGCCGTCGCGTTCGATGACCACCGGGGCGGGCGGCTCCTTGTCGCCGTCCTTGCCCTTCTTCGCGTCCTTGCCCTTGTCCTTCTTCGCGTCCTTGCCGTCGTCGCCCTTCTTCTCCTCGGCCTTCTCCTCCTGCTCCTTCACCAACGCGAAGTCCTCCTTCGACAGGCGGAAGCGGTCGTACGCCGCCTTGTCGAAGAACAGCGCGTGCACATCCCAGGTGAACGCGCCGCCGCCCTGCTGGAGCGAGCCGTCGCGGTTGGTGCCCCAGATCATGGCCTTCCCGTCCAGCGACCACTTCGGCCCGATGTCGTCGTAGCCGCTCAGGGTCAGGTTCTCGACCTTGCCGCTGCCGTCGGCGGCCACCAGGCCCACCTCGGGCGACATCACGCGCTCGGGCAGGCCGAACTGCACCAGGAACCACTTGCCGTCGGGCGACCACTGGTACCACTGGTCGCCGTCGGCGTACGAGTAGTTGTGCTCCGCGGGCAGGACCAGGCGCGACTTCTTCGCGTCCAGGTTGTGGACCTTCAGCGCCACGCGGTTCTCCAGGTAGGCGATCTCCTTGCCGTCGGGAGAGAACGCGGGCTGGAACTCCTCGGCGTCGGTGTACACGAGAACCTTGGGCTCCAGGACGGTGGCCACGTTGAAGTAGGGCTCGGACTCGCGTGCAATGCTGGTGGCGTGGATGTCCCAGCTCTGGTCCGGTTCCGCCGCGTAGGCCAGCGTGCGGCCGTCGGGGCTCCAGCACGGGCTGCGTTCCTGCCAGGGTGTGTCGGTGATGCGCTTGGTGGCGCCGCCGTCCACGGCGCTGACGAAGATTTCGCCGCGGAAGACGTAGGCGAACTCCTTGCCCGAAGGAGCCAGCGCCAGGTCGGTCATCTCCTCGTTCACCTGCACGACGCGGTCGAGCACCTGCAGGCCGTCGATGCCGATGCGTACGGCCAGCTTCGCCGGCTGCGCGCCCGGCTTCAGCGTGTACAGCTCGCCGTCCTGCGAGAAGCACAGCGTGCCGTCGCCGGCGCGGGTCAGGAAGCGCACCGGGTGCTTCGTGAAGCGGGTCACCTGGGTGGCGCGCGCGGGGTCGGCCAGCGAGCCCTGCCAGACGTTGAAGGTGCCGTCGCGCTCGCTCAGCCAGAAGTAGTCGTCACCGGTCCCGAAGACGGGATTGCGGTCCTCGGCCGGGTCGGTGGTCAGCTGGCGGTAGGCGCCGGACTTCAGGTCGTGGACCCAGATGTCGCGCGTCACGGACGAGGTATGGTGCTTGCGCCACGGGCTCTCGACGCCCTTGTAGTCGTGGTAGAGCAGGCGCGCTCCGTTCGCATCGACCTGCGCATCGAGGGCGGGCACCGGCAGCACGCGGGTGACCCGACCACCGGCCGCGGGCACGCGGTAGAGCTCGCTCATCGCGCCGGTGGGGAACTGCGCGTTGCTGGCGGGATCCTGCCGCGCGGACGCAAACAGCACCGCCTGGTCGTCGGCGGTGAACGACGAGGGCACCTCGCCGCCCGAGTAGAAGGTCAGCCGCCGCGCCTCGCCACCCGTCGCCGGCATGACGAAGACGTCGAAGTTGCCGTGGCGGTCCGAGGCGAAGGCCAGGCTCCTGCCGTCGTGGCTCCAGACCGGGGCGTACTCGTAGCTGTCGCTGACGGTCAGCGGCACGGCCGTGCCCCCCTTGGCCGGCACCGACCACAGGTCGCCCTTGTGGGCAAAGACGATGGTCGCTCCGTCGGGGGAAATGGCCGGGTAGCGGAGCCACAGGGGCGGGGTATCGGCGGCCCTCGCGGCGGGCGCCAGGAGGGTCGCCAGGGCCAGGCACGGCAGGAGGGCGGACAGGGGTCTCATCGCTCGGGTTCCTCCGGGTGGGAAGGGAAGCGGTTGGGCAACCTGATGGGTACGCGGGAACCGGGCTGTTGGTTGCGGCGGCCCCCGATTCGCGACTCGATTCGCGACTCGATTCGCGACTCGATTCGCGACCTGCGCCGGCGCAAGTCCGAGCAGCGGACAGAGGCCGTCCCACCATTTCCAAACAGTTGCGCCGGGCCGGGATCCGGCACAGGATACGTTCGGTTGCCCCTCCCCTCCACCCCGGAGTCGCCGCGATGAACCGTTTCCCGACCCCGCCCACCTGCGCCGCCATCCGCGCCGCCTTTCCGGCCGTCTGTGGCGACACGGTGTTCCTAGAGAACGCCGGCGGCTCGCAGGTCCCCGCCTGCGTGGCCGACGCCATGCACCGCACCCTGCGCGAGACCTACGTGCAACTGGGCGCGGGGTACGGGCTGTCGCGGCGCTGCACGGCGACGGTCGAGGCGGCCCACGCGTTCGCCCGCACGTTCGTGGGTGCGCGGCGGGGCCAGGCGATCATCGGCCCCTCCACCACGGCGCTGCTCAACCTGCTGGCCGCATGCTACGCGCAGGTGCTGGAACCGGGCCGCGAGATCATCCTGGCCGAGACCGGCCACGAGGCGAACCTCGGCTGCTGGAAGCGGCTCGAGCGCCTGGGCCTCGTCATCCGCTGGTGGCGCGTGGACCCGCGGTCGTTCGAGTGCCCGCTGGACGGGCTGCGCACGCTGTTGAACGAACGCACGGCGCTGGTCGCGCTGCCACACGTCTCGAATCTCCTGGGCGGGGTCGTCGACCTGCCGGCGGTCGTCGCCCTGGCCCACGCCGCCGGCGCGCGCGTGGTGGCCGACGGCGTGGCCTATGCGCCGCACCGCGCCATCGACGTCGACGCCTGGGACGTCGACTGGTACGTGTACTCCACCTACAAGGTGTTCGGGCCACACATGGCGGTCCTGTACGGGCGCGACGATGCGCTGGCCGAACTGCCGGGGCCCAACCACGACTTCATCCCCCGCGACGACCTGCCTTACCAGTTCGAGCCGGGCGGGGCCAACCACGAGGGGTGCGCCGGGCTGCTGGCGCTGGGCGGGTACCTGGCGTTCCTGGCGGGCGCGCCGGCGGGCACGGCCTGCGACCGCGCGGTGGTCGAGGCCGCGTTCGGCCGCGCGACGGCGCTCGAGGCCGAGCCGACCGCGCGGCTGCTGGCGTGGCTGCGCGCGCGGTCGGGCGTGCGGATCATCGGGCCGGAGGCGGCCGGCACGGCGCGCGTGGGCACGGTCAGCTTCGTGCACGAGCGGAAATCGTCGCGGGAGATCACGGCCGCCGTCGATGCCAGCGGCGTTGCCATCCGCTGCGGTCACATGTACGCCTACCACCTGTGCAAGGCGCTGGGAATCGCCGTCGAGGACGGCGTCGTGCGGGCGAGCCTGGTCCACTACAACACGGTGGAGGAAATCGACAGACTGATCGGCGTGCTGGAGCGCGTCGTCTGAGGCGAGGGCCCCGCGAGCGTCGCCCGCGGGGCCCGGTTGCCTGGATGGCGCCACGCCTCAGTGTGCGGGTGTCTCCGCCCCGCCCCGCAGCTTGACCGGCCGGTCCTTCCGCGCCCGGATGCGCAGGTTGAGCATCTCGACGAAGACCGAGAAGCCCATCGCGAAGTAGATGTAACCCTTCGAGATGTGCTGGCCTAGGCCGTCGGCCACCAGCGACATGCCCACCAGCAGCAGGAACGACAGCGCCAGCATCTTGACGGTGGGGTGGTTCTCGACGAAGCGGCTGATCGAGCCGGCGGCCGCCATCATCACCAGCACCGCGATGACCACCGCGGCGATCATCACCGGCAGGTGGTCGGCCATGCCGATGGCGGTGATCACCGAATCAAGCGAGAACACCACATCCAGCACCATGATCTGCGCGATGACGGCGGCGAACGAGGCCGCCTTCTTGGCGCCGCCCTTGTGCTCGTCGCCCTCGAGGTTGTGGTGGATCTCGATCGTGGCCTTGCCCAGCAGGAACAGGCCACCGACGATCAGGACGATGTCGCGCGCGGTGATCGCGTGGTGACCGACATGGAACAGCTCGGCGGTCAGATGCGCCAGCCAGGCCAGCGAGGCCAGCAGCAGGATGCGCGTGGCCATCGCCGCCGCCAAGCCCAGCGTGCGCGCGCGGGCGCGCTGCGCCTCGGGCAGCCGGCCCGAAAGGATCGAGATGAAGATGATGTTGTCGATGCCCAGAACGATCTCGAGGCTCGTCAGGGTCAGCAACGCGACCCAGGCCTTGGGGTCGGTAAGCCATTCCATCGGACGCGGTCCTTCTGCCGGGGACAAGAGGTCGGCGGCGGCGCCAGGGGCGGCCGGGCCGGAACGGCGGCCAATCTAGCACGAAGGCGCAGCCCGGCCAATGCCGGTGACGGGTCGATCAGCGCGCCAGCATGAACCCGATGCCCGCGCGGGTGACCATGCGGTCGTAGTCCAGGAGGCTCTCGCCGTAGCCGTGCGAGACCATCAGCACCAGCCAGGCATTCTGCTCGTGCGGGAGCCGCCGACTGAGCTTCAGGCTGGCGAAGCCGTGGCCGGTGCGCGGGTTGCCGCGCAGCAGCAGGTAGGCCTGGAGCTCCGATGACCAGCGCCGGTACACGTGCAGGTCCGCATGCCCCAGGTAGTCGGTGAGGTCGGGATTGTCGTCGCCGCGGGCCGAATCGGGCGTCTCCTTCGGGTCCTCCGGCAGGCGCCAGCGCAGTCGGGCCCGCACCAGCAGGCCGCCCGCCTGGAAGTGCGGCGCCACGTAGACGTGGTTCCACGAGCGCGAGAGGCCCGCCCGCTGGCCGTTGGACTCGTGCTCGAACCCGACGTCGGCGCCCACCAGGCCGCCGCGCCACGGGCGCCGCGGCAGACGGTAGAACAGGGCGGGGTTGTAGTCGGTGTTCCGGAACGGCGATGACTGCTCCACATAGTAGGCCTGCCAGTAAGAGAGCTGGTTGTAGCCCACGTACAAGCGCGAGCCGGCCAGCGCCTGCTTGGCGCTCAGGCGGAAGACCACCTCCGCCTGCTGCCCGTGGTAGCGGTCGGCATGGGTGTACGGCAGGACGAACATCTCGTCGTGCAGGGACAGGCCGGGGCCCTCGTGCACGATCTGGAAGCCGGGCGCGGGCGGTGGCAGACCAGGCTCGTCGGCGCCGACCGGGGCCGTGGCACCCGCGAAGGACCACGTCGCCATCAGGAGAACCAGGCCCGCCAGCGAGAATCCGCCCATGTGCTTCCATCCATCCTGATGTCCACGATCCCCGCGGTACGCGCCCGTCCTTGAGCGCCCGTCCCTGAGTGCCCGTCCCTGAGTGCCCGTCCGAGTCGCCGGGGACATCGTGGTCGCTCTCCAGCCGGGGCGCAATATCGAACGTGCCGGGCGAAGCGGCGATCCCGGCCGGGTCGGGCCGGAACCCGCGCGGCGGATCGGCTTGACGGCCTCCCCCTGGGTCGAGCAAAGTCTTCAGGGTCCGACCCTTCGGTCGACAATCCACCAGGACGCCCGCCCGCACCTCACGCGTGCCGCATCCGGGCAGCAGAACCCGAGGTCCGCCCCGACCAGAGAGGCTCCGCGCCGATGGCCGCCGCTCCGTCGTTGCCGATCCATCGCGATCGCCGCGCCCGCGCGCGCTACAGCCTCCTCCTCCTGGCGCTGGCCGTGGCCGTCATCGCCCTGGTCTTCGCCGGCTGCCGCGCCTTTCAGCCCGTGGCGACGATCGTGAACAAGCCGCCCGAGACGTTCCTGACGGGCGCGCCTGGCGAGCACGGCGGCGGCTACTACCGCTTCCATGTCTACTGGTACGGACGTGACCAGGACGGGCGCGTCGAGCGCTTCGCCTGGGCCGTGACCGACGGCTCGCTCCAGAACCCACGCTCGGACGACGACGAGGAGGATCAGCGCTTCAATCCGGCACTGAACGCCGCGACGCTGGGTATCGCGCACTGGACCACGCTTACCGACTCCGTGTTCAATTTCACGATCGACGACGGCGCCAGCCCCTCGGCGTCGCTGACCTTACACATGGCGGCGCAGGACGACCAGGGCGACTACGACCGCACGCCGGCGCGCCTGCACTTCTTCGCCAACAGCCTGGGCAACCCGACGCTCTCGTTCTTCCGCCTGGACGGGACCGACACGGTGCCGCTGGCGCGCGGCGGCATCGACACCGTCGGCTACGGGCAGCCCTATCGCATCGCCTGGCGCGCGCAGTCGCCGAACCTCAGGGGTTACGGCACCTCGACGCTTGCGCTTCTGGACACGCTGCCACCGGTCGCCGACGGCATCCTCGGCTACAAGTGGCGCGTCGAGGGGATCGCGGGCGAGGAATGTGACGCCTCGCTCGAGGACTGCTGGCACCCGCGGCGATTCGCGGAGTCCACGAACGACAGCTTCTCGTACTTCGGATCGGACGTGGGCCTGTGGTTCCGCAACGACGGCGGCGACCTCTCGGTGTTCGGTCGCCTGCTGCCCAGCGGCCTGATGACGGTGACGGCCAACGCGATCGACATCGCCGGGGTCGAGGTGGCCGACGGCGTTCGCCACTCGAAGCTCCTGGTCAACTACGACCCGGAGACCCTGGTCCTGGACGGCGAGCGCGACTGGGCCCACCCCGACGACCCGCAGATGTACCCCTACTACGTGCGCCTGGGCGATCCCGCCGGAACACGCCACCCGTTCCGCTCGGGCGAACGCATCCCCGACCGGACCTATGTGGTGGTCAAGGCGCTGGCCCGCGATGATCCCCGCGACCGTCGCTTCAATTCGGGCTACCGCATCGGCCTCACGGGCTACCTGCAGGGCGCGCGGGACAACTACACGGGTGGCCTGTTCAATTTCACCTCGGAAGCCAGCGCGCTGGACAGCGAGCCGGCCTGGGACACCGGCGTGAACGGCTGGTACGGCGACACGCTCGGGTTCCTGACGGCACCCAGCACCGCGTACACCGTCAACCTGCTGTCGGTCGACGAGCTGGGTCGCCGAGACGGCACGCCGGCATCGCTCACGTTCGATGTCGGCTATCCGCCCTGCCTGCAGTGCCTGGAGATCCTGCCGAAAGCAGGCGTGTCGACCTCGGCGTTCGGTGATGACGTGCCTTGCGTGGAGGATCCGGACGACTTGGCCGATCACCCGTGCCTGGGCGGCGTCACGGAACTGCAGCTGACCTATGCCGGCGACGGACCTCGCGATCTGGGCTACCACGGGGCGACGTACATCCTGATCCACCGTGACACGGGCTTCATGAGGGTGGTCGATGCACCGGCTCCCGGCGAGGTGCAGTTCAGCTATATGCTCCCGGCACGGCTCTACCGGTTCGCGCTGCTGCTCCACGGCCGCGACGACCCGCGCGAGGCCTGGTCCGAGCCCGTGCGGCGCAGCGGCGCCTGGCGCTACCAGGTGTCATACACCTGCGACCCCTACAACCTCCTGCAGGACGGGGGCGGCAGCGACGACATCCGCACCACGACCTGGGGACCGCCGCGGGCGCAGACGATTTCGACCACGACGGGCGTCTGGACGCTGGAAGTGGTCGTCGCGGTCCCGGCGATCCTGGCCCAGGCCGGCCCGACCGCGTTTCGCGCCTACCTGAACGCGGCCGTGGCCTTCGGCGACCAGGAGAAGGTCGACTTGGTATTCGCCGCCGTGATGCAGCAGTTCGGAGACGGCTGGGTTGACGCCATCGCCGTGGACCAGACCGTGTGTGGCACGAACCCCGAGCGTCCCGCCCGCTACAACTTCTTCCGCCACGTACGCCCGGCCGGCCCACTGCCCGAGGGGACCACCTGGCGCGACTGCGCGCTCGATTCCTACTTCGGCCCGGCCATCAAGGAGAAGCTGCCGCTGGCGCAGGCAGCCATGTCCAGCCTCGGTGGACGGCCGGTGCGCAAGCACTTCCGGCTGACGCTGGTGACCCCCGAGGGCGAGGCGACCTGCACGGACGAATGAGTGGCACCCACGCGCCACCCACGCCTGTTCAGCGCTCCGGCCCGGTGCCAAGCGCCTCGAGGTCCGCACGCACCTCCGCGGCCCCGGGTCCGTTCGGGGCCAGGCGCAGGAAACGCTCCCAGGCCGCACGCGCGGCGGCATCCTCGCCGCGGCGCGCGTGCACCAGGCCCAGGTGGCGCCATGCCTCGGCATCGGCGGGCGCCTGGCCCAGGTACGCCTCCAGGTGGGCGATGCCGGCTGCCTCGTCGCCGGCTTCGGTCTCCAGCCAGCCGGCCTCGCGGCGACGCGCCGGGTTGCACGGATCGGCGGCCAGTGCGCCGCGGTAGGCCGCCAGCGCACCCGTGAGATCCCCGCGCCCGGCCCGCTGGCGGCCGAGCCGCTCCCAGAGGAACGCCACCTCGCGATCGCCCGCAAACGCGCGAGGCGCCAGTCGCGCCAGCACCCGCTCGCGTTCGCGGTCCTGGGCCTGCGCATCGGCGATCGTGCTCAGATTGCCGCTCAGCCGGTAGTGGCTGCCACCGTGGTAGGTGCGGTGCAGCCAGACCCCCATGTCCTCCACGCGCCGGTACGACGACTCCGGGCCAGCGTTCACGGCGAAGACCGTGGCTGTGCCTAGGCCGAGCAGCAGGAGCATCGGCAGCCAGGCCGGCAGCCAGATCGGCGGGCGGGCACCCGCGGGCATGGACGCTCCCGCCGCGGGCGCCTCGCCTGCCCCTGCCGAAGCCACGAGCAGCACGGCGGTGTACAGCAATGGCGGCGAGACCACGCACATCAGGTCCCAGTCGAACGGAAACCCGATGGACGGGTTCAACACCAGGTTGTGCAGGAGGGATCCGAAAGCCGCAACCGCCAGGACCTCCGCCTGGGCAGATCGCCAGCCGCGGCGCCACAGCAGGACGATGGCGAGCAGGATCGCGGGCGAGGAAACCGACCACAGCGAGCCGAACACATCCGACAGGTGCGCACCCGAGAACACGGTGTAGCGCAGCCAGGGCTGGTCGGCGCAGGTTGCCGAGAACGGCAGCAGCACTTGCCTCGGCTCGGGCAGGCCGCCGGTGTAGAGGTAGTCGTAGCACCAGGCCCCGGTGCCGGCGTAGGCGAGCCCGATCGCGGCCACCCCCATCCCGCCCAGCAGGACGGCCCCCCGCGCGCCGCTCCAGCGCGCGAAGGCGGGACGGACCGCGCCAAGGTCGCGCGCCAGCAGGAGCGCGGCCGCCGGCAGCAGCACCAGCCACTGCGCGTGGAACACGACGGCGCCCGCCAGCGGCAGTAGCACCAGCGCGCGCCGCGGCGTCGGCGCCGTCGGCGGCACCAGGAGGCGCCGCACGGCCAGAACCAGGAACACCGTCGCCAGCAGGCGCGGCACCGCGTAGTTCTCCACGTGCCCGAAGAAGAGCTGGTTCGCGCCGTCGACCAGCCCGAGCCAGACGATCGCCGTACGCGCCCATCCCTGCAGGCCGGGCAGCGTCGCCGCCAGTCGCACGTGCAGGAAGACGAACGCGCCGCCGCAAAGCGACGAGAGAAGGCGGTAGCAGGTCTCGTAGGACAGGCCCGAGGCGCGTTCCAGCACGTCGTGCAGCAGGGACACGGCCGCGCCGCGGCTGGCCAGGCCGGGATCCAGCAGGCGGCGCAGGTGCAGGTCCAGGTCGCCGGGCCCGTGCCGGTTCAGGATCGTCAGGCTGTCGCCGTACATCCGCGTGGCGATGGGCAGCGCCGCGAACGCAGCCAGCGCGGCCGCGGCCAGCAGCGCCGGCCCCAGCAACGGGCGGCGGGCCAGGGCGTCACCTGTCGCCTCGGCCGCAGCCAGGAGCCGACGCGCAACGCCCGGCGCGCCCGACGCGACGGCCAGCAGCAGGAGCGCCAACGGCCAGGCACCCGGCACGCGGTGCAGGTGATCCCAGCCCCAGGACCAGCCCGCCGAGCCGAAGGCACCCGCGACCAGCGGCGCGGCCAGCAGGCAGGCGGCCACGAGGGTGCGGATCTCCGGTCGGCGTTCGCTGCGGTTCATGGCCGGTGTATAGCAGACGCGGCGGGGGCGGGCCACTGGCAACCGGCGGCCCGCCGTCCGATATTGGCGGCCCTTGTCACCGTTGCCCGTTCGAAAGGCCCCCCGATGCGCGTCGCGCCACGGACCCTGAACATCCTGGCGGCCGTCACCTGGTACGCCGGCGCGGTGTCGCTGCTGCGCAAGGGCGTCTCCCTGCTGGCGAAGGAGCATGCCCGCGATCCGGAGGGCCTCGGCCTGTGGCTGGCGCTGGGCGCCGGCCTGCTCCTGGGCGGCCTGAAGGCCCGCTTCGTGTTCAGCGCGAACTGTCGCCGCAACCTGGCACGCATCGCCGCGCTGCCCGACCCGCGCCTGTGGCAGTTCTTCCGGCCGGGCTTCTTCGTCGCGCTGGCCGCGATGATCACGGCCGGCGTCCTGCTGTCCCGCCTGGCCCGGGTCGAGCCGCGCGCCATCTGCTACGTCGCGGCGTTGGACCTGGCCATCGGCCTGGCACTCCTGGGCTCCAGCCTGGTCTTCTGGCGTCAGCGCGCGTTCAGCCGGAAGACGCCGGCGTGACACCCCCGCGGCCATCTGTTACTCTCGGTCGGCCGAATGCTCCCCGACCGAGACACTCAACCCCGTGGAGACGACGATGCGATCGCGATGGATCGCGCCCTGGGCGCTCATGCTGCTGATTCCCCTGAACGCACCGGCGGCCGCGCCGGATGACGACCCGAACCTCTGGCTCGAGGAGGTGGACGGGAAGAAAGCGCTCGAGTGGGTGAAGGAGCGTTGCGCAAAGGACCAGGCCGAACTGGAGGCGGTGCCCGAGTTCGCACCGCTGCACACGCGCCTGCTGGAGATCTACAACGACCGCGCGCGCATCCCGATGGTCGGCTTCGAGGGCCCGTGGCTCTACAACTACTGGCAGGACGCGCAGCACGTGCGCGGCATCTGGCGGCGGACCTTCCTGGACGAGTACCTGAAGGACGACACGTCGTGGGACCTGGTGCTGGACCTCGACGCCCTGGCCAAGGCCGAGGGCGAGAACTGGGTCTGGAAGGGCGCCGACTTCCTGCCGCCGGAGGGACGCTACTGCCTGCTCTCGCTGTCGCGCGGCGGCGGCGACGCGGTCGTCGTGCGCGAGTACGACACCGTGGCCAAGCGCTTCGTCGAGGACGGCTTCAACGTGCCCGAGGCCAAGACGCGCATGTCCTGGAAGGACAAGGACACGGTCTGGATCGGCACCGATTTCGGGCCGGGCTCGCTGACGGACTCCGGCTATCCGCGGCTGGTCAAGCTGTGGAAGCGCGGCACGCCGCTGGCCGCGGCCACCACCGTGCTCGAGGGCGAGAAGACCGACGTCTCGGTGGGCGGCTACACGATCACGCGCCCCGAGGGCCGCTATGACATCGTGCAGCGCACACCTGAGTTCTTCCGCGGCGAGGCGTGGCTCAGCCTGGACGGGCGCCTGGTGCGCATCGACATTCCGGCTGACGCCGAGATGCAGGGCATCTTCAAGGAGCGGCTGCTGGTCTCGCTGCGTTCGGACTGGACCGTGGGCGGCACGACGTACCCGCAGGACGCCCTGCTGGCGATCGGCCTGGACGACTTCCTGCGCGGCAGCCGCGAGTTCCAGACGCTGTTCACCCCGGGCGAGCGCGTTTCGCTGGCCGGCGTCGGCACGACGCGCAGCCACATCCTGATGTCGACGCTGGACAACGTGCGCAGTCGCCTCTACCGCCTGACGCCCGAGGGCGACACCTGGCGGACCGAGGAAATCCCGCTACCGGGCCTGGGCAGCGGCGGCGCCGGCGCCACGACGGATTTCGACGACACCTTCTTCATCGGCTACAACGACTTCCTGACGCCCGCGAGCCAGTACCTGGTGCGCGACGGCCAGGCGCCGCAGCTGGTCAAGACGATGCCGAAGCACTTCGACGCCGACGGCATGAAGGTCGAGCAGTGGGAAGCGACCTCGGCCGACGGCACGCGGATCCCCTACTTCGTCATCATGCCGAAGGGCTACCAGGCCAACAGCGCCAATCCGACGCTGCTCTACGCCTACGGCGGCTTCGAGGTCTCGCAGCGCCCGGGCTACTCGGGCACGACCGGCGAGGCCTGGGTGACGCGCGGCGGCGTGTACGCGCTGGCGAACATCCGCGGCGGCGGCGAGTTCGGCCCGCGGTGGCACCAGGCGGCGCTGCGCGAGAACCGGCAGCGCTGCTTTGACGACTTCATCGCGGTGGCCGAGGACCTCATCGCCCGCAAGGTGACCTCCCCGGCCCACCTGGGCATCATGGGCGGCTCCAACGGCGGCCTGCTGGTGGGCGCCACCTTCACCCAGCGGCCCGAGCTGTTCAACGCCGTGGTCTGCCAGGTGCCGCTGCTGGACATGAAGCGCTACAACAAGCTCCTGGCCGGCGCCAGCTGGATGGCGGAGTACGGCAACCCGGACACGGCCGACTGGGAGTTCATCCGCAAATGGTCGCCGTACCACAACCTGGACAAGGCGAAGGACTACCCGAAGGTGTTCTTCAACACGTCGACACGCGACGACCGCGTGCACCCGGGCCATGCGCGCAAGATGGTCAAGCGCATGACCGACCTGACCAAGCCGGTGTACTACTACGAGAACACCGAGGGCGGCCACGGGGCGGCGGCGAACCAGAACCAGCGGGCCTACATGTGGGCGCTGACCTACGCGTACCTCTGGAAGATGCTCAGGTAGCCCGGCGGGCGCCGGTCAACCTGCCGAAAGCAGCAGCGGCGGCCATCCCCAGGGGTGGCCGCCGCCGTTTCCGGTCAGGACTCCGTCCGCGCGACGGTCAGCCGGCGGTTGCCGCGACCAGGGCCACGCGGATCATCGCGTCGAAGCTGGTGCGCCGCTCGTCGGACGAGAGGTGCTCGCCGCGACGGATGTGGTCCGAGACGGTGAGGATGGCAAGCGCGCGCACGCCCTCTTCGGCCGCCACGCCGAAGAGGCCGGCCGCCTCCATCTCGACGCCCAGGATGCCGTGCTTCTCCATGACGTCGAACATCGCGGGCTCGGGCGAGTAGAAGAGGTCCGACGAGAAGACGTTTCCCACGCGCACGGGCACCTGCGCGGCGCGCGCCGCCGCCACGGCGCGCTCGACCAGCCCGAAGTCGGCCAGCGCGGCGAAGTCGTGGCCGCCGAAGCGTGCGCGATTGACCTTCGAGTCCGTGGACGCACCCTGGGCGATGATGACGTCGCCGAGCTTGACGTCGGGCGCCAGCGCGCCGCAGCTGCCGACGCGGATCAGCTCCTTCACGCCGTACTCGCGCACCAGTTCGGTGGCGTAGATCGAGCACGACGGGATCCCCATGCCGTGCGCCATCACCGACACGGGCCGGCCGCCGAAGGTGCCGGTGTAGCCCCACGTGTTGCGCACGTCGGTCACGCGCCGGGCGCCCTCGAGGTAGTTCATGGCGATGTGCTCGGCGCGCTGAGGGTCGCCGGGCATCAGGACGGTGGCGGCAAAGTCGCCGGCCTTGGCGTTGATGTGCGGTGTGGCCATGCCCTGAAGTTACTCCTTGCCCCCCCGAAAGCCAAGTGCGCCGTCGTCGCGGCAACGGATGGGTGGTTACTGCACCAGTCCCCGGCGCCAGTCCGTGACCAGGTGGACGAACGACACTTCGCCCCGGAACGCCGGGTCGGTCCCGGTCTGCAGCAGGCGCTTTCCGTCCGGGTGCAGGTCGTAGAATGAACCGGTGCCCTCCGGCGCCGGCACGTCGGGACCCCGGCGATGGCTGCCGATGCGGAACGTGTCGCCGCTGCCGTCGACGGCGTAGACCAGCAGCTTGCCGTCGAAGGGCGAGACCCACAGCTCGCGGCCGCCGGCGGCCCACTTCGGGTAGACGGCGCCGTCGGTCGTGACCTGCCACTTGCGGGCGCCGCCGGCCGCCGGCATCACGAAGACATCCCAGCCGCCTGCCGACTGCAGGTGAAAGGCGATCCAGCGGCCGTCGGGCGAGACCACGCCGCCGCCCAGACTCATGGCCTCGGCCGCGGCCACGGTCGTCGCCTCGCCGGCGCCGCCGCCGAGCGCCAGCCGGCGCATCTCGAACTTGCCGTCGTCGCGCTCGAAATCGATCAGGAGCGCGCGGTCGTCGGGCGTGACACTGGTGGGAGCCACCTCGCGCGCCGATTCGAACACGATCGCCGCGCCACCCTGCCCCTCGACCGGCTGCTGCATGATGCGGAAGGCGCCCGACTCCTTTGATTCGTAGAACACGTACTGCCCGTCGCGCGACCAGACCGCCCGCACCTCGTCGCCCGGCGCGAAGGTGAAGCGCGTGCGCAGGCCGTCCTGCAGGTCCACGAGCCAGAGATCGGTGCCCTCGTTCGACATCTCGCGCACCTCGACGACGGCGCGCCTGCCGTCGGGCGAGATCGCCGGATGGAAGATCTGGCCGGGCTCGCCGAGCTGGACCGACGCGCCGTTGCCCAGGTCGGTCCACGAGAGCAGCCGCACGGCCAGCGACGAGGCACCGGTCTGGTAGGCCAGCATCCCGTTGCGCGACGGGCTGAAGATGCCGACGGCGGCCGCCGGCAGGAACAGCACGTTGTCGACCAGGGGCGTGCCGCCCTCCACGGCCTTCTCCTGGGACACCTCGAACCGCGTGGCCATGAGCACGCCCTCGCGCACGGTCATCAGCGTGCCGTCGACATACTCGGCGTGTCCCTGCGACGTGGCGATCGCCCGCGGCGCCTTCGTGGTGTCGAGCGAGGCCAGGAACACGGTGTGATCGGCACTGGGCGTGCTCGAGCGGGCGATGAAGATGAACTCGCGCCCGCCCGGCAGGAAGCGCGGGTGCCGGTGCGAATCGAAGCCGGGCCCGATGCGCGTCAGCAGCGCCGGCTCGCCCCCGACTTCGGGCACGCGGTAGATCCCGCTGTCGAAGCTGGGCGCGAACACGATATCGCCCTGCTCGTTCCAGGCGCCGCCCTTCAGGTTGCCGGCCGGGCACAGGGTCACCGGCGGGCCGCCGGCGACGGCCACCTTCTTCAGCTTCTGGCCCTTGGCGTCCCAGAACGCCACGTAGCGCGCGTCCGGCGACCAGAACGGGTAGGCGGCGTCGTCCGTGCCCGAGAGCGCCACCGATTCACCCTTGTCGAGGTGACGCAGGTAGAGCTGCGTGCGGGAAGCCCCGTCGGTCGCCGTGAACACGAGCATCGAGCCGTCGGGGGACAACGCCACCGGACCGGGTGCGGTCGAGTTCAACTGGTACTCCATCCGCAGCGGCGGCGGCACCATCAGGTGCAGCAGCTGCGGCGGCTCCGGGCGCGCCAGCACCTTCCAGCCGACCAGCGCGCCGGCCGCCAGGCAGGCGACCGTCACCCCCACCAGCAGCAGCGCCGGCGCGCGACCGCGCACGGCGTCCGCCGCCACGTTCGGCGGCGACAGGTGCGAGAAACTGAGGTGCGAACCGCTGGCGCCCGGGTCCTGCAGGAAGATCCGGGCCTCGCCGATGTCGCGCAGCCGCTGCTTCGGGTTGCGCTCCAGGCAGCGCTCGACCAGGCGGCACAGGCCGGGGGCCTCGGCCACCGGCAGCAGGTTCCACTCGGGCTCGGCGCGCAGCACCGCGGCCAGCGTGTCGCTGGCGGTCTCGCCCTCGAACAGGCGCTTGCCCGTGAGCAGTTCGAAGAGGATGACGCCGAAGGCCCAGATGTCGGTGCGCCGATCCACGGCGCTACCGCGTGCCTGCTCGGGGCTCATGTAGGCGGCCGTGCCCAGCACCGTGCCGGCTATCGTCATGGCAGCCGTGATCGTCGGCATCGCGGACGATTCGCCGTGGCGCGCGCCGTCGCCGAACCAGGCCTGCGCCAGGCCGAAGTCGAGGATCTTCACCTCGCCCTCGGGCGTCTCCATGATGTTGGCCGGCTTGAGGTCGCGGTGCACGATGCCGTTCTCGTGCGCGGCCTCGAGGCCCGCCGCCAGTTGCCGCGCGATGGCCTGCACCTCGGGCACGGGCACCGGACCGCCCGCCAGCCGCCGCGTCAGGTCCGAACCCGCCACCAGTTCCATCACCAGGAAGCGATGGCCCGACGCCTCCTCGAAGCCGTAGACCGACGCGACGTTCGGGTGCTGCAGGCTGGCCAGCGCGCGGGCTTCGCGCTCGAAGCGCGCCTCGCGCTCGGGGTCGCCGGTCATTTCGGCCGGCAGCACCTTGATCGCGACGTCACGACCGAGCTTCGTGTCGCGGGCGGCGAACACCTCGCCCATGCCGCCCTTGCCCAGGCGGTCCTTGATCTCGTAGTGCAGCAGTGAGGTTCCCACCATCGAAGGGGCTCCCTTGCGCGCGTGGACGGGATGGAAATGAGAATCGCTTGCAGTATAACACAGGTCACGAAAAAGTGAGACATATTAGATCTCAATTTTCCCGATTCGCCAACGCCATGCTGGACAGCCAGTTGCCTGACAGGCCGCCGAGGTTCGCGACAACAGGCGGCGGGCCCCCACGCGGGGACCCGCCGCTTCGATCGCTCGCATCATGGCCTCTGGCGCTGGACCAGCGGCGGCGCCTACCGCGCCAGGATCATCTTGCCGGTCTGCACCTGGCCGCCGCTGGTCAGGCGGTGGACGTAGACGCCCGACGCCACTTCGCGGCCGGCGTCGTCGCGGCCGTCCCAGGTCACGTCGTGCGGGCCGGCGGCCACGCGGCCGTCCAGCAGGCGCCGCACCAGGCGGCCGTCCACCGAGTGCACGTCCAGGCGCGCGTGCTGCTCGACCGGCACGGCGAAGCGGATCGTCGTGCGCGGGTTGAACGGGTTGGGCACGGCGCCGTAGAGGACGACCCTGGCGGGCGTCGACGTGCCGTCCACCGCGGAGGTCGTGGTCACCGTGAACGTCACCGGCAGCATGACCGGCATCCCGGTGCCCGCCAGGACCACGATGGCCTCGTACAGTCCGGGCTCCAGCCCCGTCGCGTCGAGCGTCAGTTCCAGCGTGCGCGATTCGCCCGCGGGCACCTCGAGCTCGGCCGGCGACGCCGTCAGCCAGGACAGGTCCCGCCCGATGGCGAACACCGCGCTCGTGTCGGCGGTCGCGGGCTCCGCCACGTCGAGGACGCGCACGCGCGCCCACGGCCCCGGGTTGCCGGCGACGGCCGGCCACGTCCAGCTGCCGGCCGCGGCCGGCGTGGACGGCGTCAGCGTCTCCCAGGTCCCGCCCTCTTCGCGCTGCAGTTCCACGGCGACGTCGGTGGGACCGTTCAGCGCGGTGAACGACACGGTCAGCGGCTGGCCGATGACGGCCACGGTGCCGGCCACCGGGGCGGCCACCCGGATGGAGGGGCCCCGCGAGGCGAGCACGATCTCGCCGCTGAGGAAATGGGGCGGATCGCCGTAGTTGTCGCCCTGCAGTTCCCAGCCGAACGTCACGTTGCCGGCAAGCTGGGCGCCGAACGTGACGTTGACGGTCGCAGCGCCTGTGTTGCCGTCGTCCAGGTAGCCGCCGCTCGCCCACACGACGCGGGCGCCGTCGCCGGTCGCGTTGTTGGAGATGATCGGCTGGTTGCCGCCGCTCCACGCCGTGCTCGCGTTGACCTGCACCCCGGGCGGGGCATCGAAGGCGATGTCGGTGATCCACTCCTGGCCCTGGGTGACCGCGTCGATGACCAAGTGCAGGTCCACCGTCGTGCCGGCCTCGTAGTCGACGGCGTCCATCGTGAAGGTGCTGCCGGCGATGCTCGACGGCCGCACGATCAGGTCGTCCCCTCGCGCCTCAGCGGACTTGCCGCCGCCCAGGATGGCGGGATCGAGCCTGGACACGTCCACGCGCAGGACCGAGCCCTCGTCACCGGTGTTGACGACGTCCACCTCGCGCACGACGACGGCGCCGGGAGCCGCCGACGCCGCGATCGCCGTGGGCGACACGTCGGCCACCGGCGTCACCAGGTCGCCGAGCGGCACGAACAGGATGGCGCGCCCGGAAGCCAGCGGCGCCGCGCCGCCCATCGCCTGGTTCATGTAGCCGTACAGCAGCCCGTCCCGGCCGTCCGGGCTCTGGATGCCGACGGTGGCGTACGCGTTGCGGTCGTCCGTGTCGTTCACCGTCTTGTACTGGAAGATGATCATGCCCTGGCCGCTGGTCGTCTGGTGGTGCGCCGGGTCCAGGAGGATCAGCTGGAAGTCCTGCGTGTCCTGGTCGTAACCCTCGTAGTTCTGCACCAGGCCGTGCCACTGTACGATGTAGCGGTGGTTGGCGGTGTCGTGCCAGTGGTAGACGAGGTTGTTGCCGGACTGGCCCAGGTTGTCCCAGAACGGTGCCAGCAGGGCACGCGGCGTGCCGCCGGCGCCGGGCAGGCCGGCGTTGTGGTAGCTGACCAGCGCGCACGGGCCGAACGCGGCCCAGCCGTTCGAGCAGATCGACAGCTCGCTCTGCTCCTTGCCGTAGAAGCCGAAGGGGAACGGCAGGGGCACGGTCTTCGTGTCGTCCTGCTCCCAGCCGAAGTCGGACAGGCCGACACTGGCGCCGCTGCCGCCCAGGTACGGGGCCAGCTCGACCCAGTCGTACACGGGCGCGCGGCCGCTGGCGACGTCGGTGTCGTCGAAGGCGTAGTACCCGAAGGCGTCCGGGCCCGAGGGCGAATTCGAGGCCAGCGTCCCGACCGGCAGCACGAACTCGAGCGTGGCCACCGCCACGCCGCCGGCGCGCAGCACCAGCGTGAAGGGGGCCAGATGGCCGGTGAAGCAGTCCGACGCCGCGAAGACGGCGAACGCCGCGCCGGTGTTGGCGGCGCTGCCGCCGGCAGCGATACCGCCGTAGGCGCCGTCGCCGTCGGTCACCAGCAACCAGGGGCTGGTCGTCGCCAGCTCGGCCGTGAGCGGGCCGGCCGCGACCACGCCGCCGTTGGCCAGGGTCACCACCAGGCTCCCGGACTCGCCGGGGTCACAGGTGCCGCCGGGACCGCCGAAGGCGACGCCGGCCACCGACAGGCGAGGCGCGGTCACAGTCAGGGTGACCGTCGATGCCCAAGTCCGCGCGCCGTCGCCGGCCACGAGCGCCAGCTGCGCGGCGTCGCCGTCACGGGCGTCCGGCGCGATGGCGACCAGCGCCGGCGCAATGGCGGCCGCCGCCAATCCGGGGCCGATATCGCCGTAGGCCTGGGCGCCGGACAGGACCGTGGCCAACACGCCGCCGCCGCCAAGGGTCGAGGTGACACCAATGGCGCCCACGGTCCCCGTGTTGGCCAGCGTCGGCAGAAGGGCCAGTGTCTCGCCTGGGCCGGCCAGTCCATCGCCGTTGCCCGTGCTGCCCAGCGTGCCGTTGTCGATCACCTGCAGCGCGGTCAGGCCGCAGAACGTGTCCTGCGCGCCCACCGTGACGGTGCCCAGGTAGGGCAGGAAGCCGGGTCCGGACACGGTGAGTTCCAGCGTCCCGGCGACGGGAGGCGCGCCGGCCAGGGTGACGCCGCCCTGCGCATCGGTGACGCCGCGCAGGCGCGCGCCGCCGGCATCGAGCGCGCACACCAGCAGGCCGGGCACCGGTGCGAACCCGGACTTGACCGTCACCGCGAACGTGTTGGCGCCCAGCGGCAGCGTGGCCGGCGCCGTCACCGACAGCGGCTGCGGCACGCCCTTCCACATGCCGGTGGCCGGATCGCCCATCAGGCTGTTCCACACGGCCCAGATCTCCGCCTGTGCGGGCTCACCCGTGTAGTAGTTGGTGTAGAGACCCAGCTTGCCGACCGAATGGCCGACCCCGATGCGGTGGTCGGCGCCCTCCAGCAGCCCGTCCCACATGTTGAGGAAGAAGGCGTTGTTGTAGCGCGTGTGCGTTCCGATCGTGGCGGTGCCGACGGCAGCGATGCCGCCACCGTTCGCCGCGCGGAGCCACGACTCGCAGCGCGCCTCGCTGTCGCTCCAGAACGATCCGGTCCCGCAGGTCGGCAGCAGGGCCACCGGCAGCCGGGCACCGTTGGTCAACGAGCCGATGTGGCCGGTGTTGATGCCGCTCATCCCGAGGTAGCCGCGGTAGGCGAAGACGCTGGCGCCGGGGTTCAGCGTCGAGACCATCCTCGTGGCGAAGTTGCCCGACCACGTCGTGTCGATGTGCGTCCAGCCCAGCCCCTCCAGCTTCGTCTTGAGCCACTGGTTGACCCAGATGGTGGTGATGCCGGAGGAATTGGGATCACCCATCAGGCTGGCGCGGCCGTACCAAGCCGTGTCGTCCATGGGCGGGTTCGACTCGTAGCCGACGATCTTGTTCACGATGACGTCGAGCTGCGAGAGCGCCGACGACGAGAACGACAGACGACCGACGTGCACGTCGGCCAGGATGTCGTCGCCGTCGAGCATGGCGTAGTAGTGGTCGCCCTCGCCGTTGTAGCCCGACAGCGACTCGCGCCAGGTCGCCACGGCGGTGGAGGTGGAATTGCCGGCGTCGCCGACCAGCACCACGTACTCCAGCGGCGGCCGCGCCGAATCGTCATAGATCGCCTTCAGTGCGGCCTTGATGCCGGCAGTGGTGTTGCCGGCCGCATCGGCGTCGACGATCTCCACGCTGTAGCCCTGCCGCCGCCGCCAGTCGAGCAGGGGCTGCAGCTTGGACAGCACCGTCGCGTTGTTGCGCACGACGGCCACCCACAGCCCGGGCTCGGTACCCATCACCGGCAGCGACTTCCCGCGCGGCAGGCCCAGCACCTGGCCGCCGGCCAGCGCCGCGAACGACGCCGGCAGCGGGCGCTCGCGCGCAGGGACGATGCCGCCCTCACCCTCCGCGAAGCGCAACTCGACCACGACGCGGCTGGCGGCAACCACGCGCATCGCCGCCGCATCGTAGGCCACCGGCGCGACCGTCAGCGCCACCACGGGCTGGCCGGCCAGGATCGCGGGATGGCCCAGCGCGGCCACGGGCGCCGGCAGCGCCGCCGCGGCGGCCTTCCCGGCCGCCGCCAGCTCGGTTGCCGCCGCGGGGAACGATGCCAGCCGCCAGCCGGCGCGGGCGTAGGCGTCGGCATCGCGCACGAACGGCGCCTCCTCGCCGGCGCGCAGCGGGGCCAGGTCCAGCCCCTCGAGCACCGACGCGGCATGATCGACCACCACGCCCGTCACGCGCATGCCCGCCGGGATCGCGACCAGGCGGCTGACCGTCGGCAGGGCCGGCGCGCCGACCACTCCGGTCTCGGCACCGCCGGGAATGACCAGATCGACCGCACCGGGGCGACCCGGCTCTCCGGCCGGGCGCCGCAGGTAGCCCGGGATCTCCACCTCGAGCCGCAGCGAGGTCGGCGTCGACGCCAGCACGGTCCAGACGGGCGGCGCGACGGGTGCCCCGCCCTGGTCGGTCGCCGCCCCGCCGGCGGTCGGCAGGACCGCCAGGGACAGGCCCAGCAGGACGGACATCAGGCACAGGGAGGGGACGCGGACGGTGAACCGGGCGATCCTCGGCATGATAGAAGCTCACTTCCCGGCACGGCACGGTGCCGGTTGAATCAGGGCGCGCCGTTTGACGGGACGCGAGGGAGGCTCGCGACCCGGGCGATGGCCACCCGTCCAGAAACGGGACAGGCGATCATATATTCTGACATGATGTAGTGCTGGCGTCAATCGGGCGGCGGTCAGCCGCCCCGGCGGGACTCCGCATAGGCCGCCAGCGCGCGCTGCCGGGAAGCGGCCAGGTCCTCCACCGGCTGCGGGTAGGAGCGCCCGAGCTCGACCCCGGCCGCCTGCAGCACCTTCGGCGGCGCCTCCCAGGGCGTGAACAGCCAACGATCCGGCAGTGCCGCCAGTTCGGGCACGAAGCGGCGGGTGTAGGCCCCGTCGGGGTCGAACCTGCGCCCCTGCAGGACGGGGTTGAAGACGCGGAAGTAGGGCGCGGCGTCCGCGCCGCAGCCGGCCACCCACTGCCAGGAGGCGCTGTTGGCGGCCAGGTCGGCGTCGACCAGGCAGTCGCGGAACCACGCCTCGCCGTGCCGCCAGTCCTGCAGCAGGTTCTTGACCAGGAACGAGCCGGTGACCATGCGCACGCGGTTGTGCATCCAGCCGGTCTGCCACAGCTCGCGCAGGCCGGCATCGACGAAGGGCACGCCGGTCAGGCCGCGCCGCCAGGCGCGCAGGAGTTCCGCGTCCTCCCGCCACGGGAAGGCGTCGAACGACGTCTGCAGGTTGGCCACAGGCAGCGACGGATGGTAGTACAGCAATGCATAGGAGAACTCGCGCCAGGCCAGTTCGCTCAGGAAGTGGTCCAGATCGGCACCTTCGCCCGTGGCGCGGGCCCCGTACCAGAGCTGGTTGGGCGACAACTCGCCGCAGTGCAGCGCCGGAGACAGGCGCGAGGTGTGCGGGCGAGCCGGGAAGTCCCGGCCCTCGCGGTAGCCGCGCAAGCCGCCGGCCAGGAACTCGGCAAGCCGTTGCGTCGAGGCGTCCTCGCCGATCTCCCAGTGCGGCTCCAGGTGCGTATCCCAGCGCACGCGCGGCAGCAGTTCCAGCGCGGCCAGCGGCAGCGCGTCGGCCGGCGGGGCGGCCAGCGCGAGGCACTCGGGACGCGGCAGCGGCAGGCGCGGCGCGCCCGCGCCAAGGCAGCCCTTGCGGAAGTACGGCGTGAACACCTGGTAGGGGTGACCCGCGGCGTTCCGCACGTCCCAGGGCTCCCAGAGCAGCGAGCCGTTGCTGCTGACGGCGGCCACGCCGTGGGCGGCGAGCTTCTCCTTGATCTTGGTGTCGCGGGCGATGCGCCAGGGCTCGTAGCAGCGGTTCCAGTGCACGGAGGCGGCGCCGACCTGCGCTGCCAGGGCCGGCACGAGGTCCAGCGCGTCACCGCGGAGGAGGACCAGGCGGCCCTGCAGCGAGCGGTCCAGCGCCGCCAGGCTGTGGTGCAGCCACCAGCGGGAAGCGGCGCCGCGGCGCAGCACGCCGGCGTTTACGTCGTCCAGCACGAAGACCGGCAGCACGCGGCCGGCGGCTGCCGCTCGGTGCAGCGCCGGGTTGTCGGCCAGGCGCAGGTCCTGGCGGAACCAGTGGATGGACAGGGGTTCGTTCATCGTGGGGTTCGGTCCTGCACTCGTGCGCCTATCCGGCGGGACGTCTTCCTGGCTGCAGGGCAATTGTGCGGGAGAAGGCGAAACGGGTCAACCCGGTGTACAGACAACTCGGCGCCGGCGGTTCGGGACCGGGTCCCGACGCACCGGCGCCGGCCGCATTCATCAGCGTTAGGCGTCGATATCCAGAAGGTCATCCGCGTCGAGCGGCAGGACGACGTTCCGCGCCGCGACCGGAGCCGCCGACGCCCCGGGCCTGGCCCGCGCCGTAACAGCCGGTCGCAAAGCCTGTGCTGCAACCTGCCGCGGCCCGGAAGCCGTCCGCGGACGGGGTGCCGCGCCGCGAACTCGCGGCGGGGCCGTGCGCGGCGCATATACCGGGGGAAGGGCAGGTGCTCCGGCAGGAACGCCGGCGTCGCCCACCATCGCTTCGAGCTCCCGGACGAACCCGGTCATGCGCTGAGCCTGGGCCTGCATCTCCTGCGCCGCACCTGCCGACTGCTCGGCGCCGGCGGCGTTCGCCTGCGTGGTGCCGTCCATTCCCACCACGGCCTGCGAAACCTGGCCGATGCCCTCGGCCTGTTCCCGAGACGCGGTGGCGATGCCGCTCAGCAGGTCGCCGACCTTCTGCGTGTTTTGCGCGACCTCGGTGAACGCCTCGCACGCGCGCCCGACCAGGGCGCTGCCGGCCTGCACGCGAGCCACGGTGCCCTCGATGAGCTGCGACGTGTTTCGCGAGGCGCCAGCCGCCCGCATCGCCAATCCGCGCACCTCCTCGGCGACAACGGCAAATCCGGCGCCGGCGGTGCCGGCGCGAGCCGCCTCGACGGCGGCATTGAGCGCCAGCAGGTTCGTCTGGAACGCGATCTCGTCGATGGTTCGCACGATCTTCTGCGTCTGGAGGCTGGCTTCCGAGATCTCCTTCATCGACGATTCGAGCTGCCGCATCTCGTCATTGGCACGGCTGACCACGCCATTGGTTTCCCGCATCAGATCATCGGCGTCCGCGGCACCGGCCGCGCTCCGGGCGGTCATGGCCGACATCTCCTCGAGGGACGCCGACGACTGTTGGATGGCTGCCGCCTGCGCCGAGGAGCCGTTGGCCAGTTGCTGGCTCGACGTCGCGACCTGGTTCGAGGCCGCCGACAGCTGTCCGGCGGTGCCGGTCAGGCCCGCGATCACCCGCGACAGAGGCCGTGCGATCGAGCGCCGGATCAGAATGCTGAGCGCCAGGCCGGCCGCAAGGCCAAAGGCGACCAGGCCGATCTGGAGCGCCAGGTTGAACGCGTAGGCACGTGCGGCGCGGACCCGCGCCTGCTCCGCGTCAGCGAGCGTGATGCGCGTCAGTTCGGCCAGTTGCTGCTCTGCGGTCATGAACGCGGCAGCGGACTGCCCGAGCGAGAGGTCCAGCGCTTCGCGCCGCCCCTCGCGCGTGTCGGCCACGCGGGCGTCGACGATCCGGCGCGACAGCGCCGACCATTCAGCGTTCGCGGCTTCATAGCGGAGGATCTTTTCCTGCTCCACCGCGCCAGCGGCCAAGTCCGCGAAGTCCCGCCAACTGCCGGCAGCCGCCGCGACACGGGCCTCGTAGTCCGAGACCAGCTTCGTGAATTGCTCGGAGCCCGCGTTGGCGAAGATCAACGAGCGTTCGGCGGCCAGGGCACCCTGCAGGTCGCGGTCGGCCTTCAACAGCGCCGCCAACGCCGGCAGCCGGCGCTCGGTGATGGTGCGCACGCCGTCATTGATGGCATGCGACGTGACCAGGCTCGACAGCCCAACGATGACGACGATTCCCGTCATCACTGCGAAGCCGAACATCAGCCGGCCTCCGATCTTCAGACCCGCGAACCAGTTCATGTCGTGCCGCCTTGTGGCTGGGTGCCAAGGTAAATGCCCGATCCGCGCGACTACTCGACCTTGTCGACGTCAACGCCGAAGGTGATCGCGCCGATGGCCATGCCGCCATCCATGACAGGCACCGAGATCTGCACGGTGTAGGTCTGCGAACTGTCGTCGAACTTGACATCACTGACATGCACGGCGCCTGTGCCGCCCTTGAAGGACTCCTGCCACTTGGGCTCATCGCCCTGCCAGTAGTCCGACGTCTTGTCTGTCATCGCGACGTTCGCACCCTGGTTGTCCATGACGAAGGCCTCGGCCATCCACGGATACTCGTCCTGGAGGCCACGCAGGTACTTGCCGCAGGGGTTTTCCATCAGGGCTTTCATCTCCGCGGTCACGCCGGGCGTCTTCTGCCACTCCGCGTCCTTGGTCTTGATCTGGTCGAGGGTCTGCCCGGAAGCGTTGGCGGCCTTCACCGCCGCCACGACGGTACTGTTGGTGCCGATGGCCTTCAGCCTGGCGTCCGCCAGCGCCTTGACATGGGCCGGCGCCGGCTCGCCGGCCAGGGCGGGCAGGGCAACGATGATGGCCGCCAGGGTCACACCCGAGAAGAACGCGATCTTGCGGGACATGCCGGACCTCCGGGATACGGTGGAATGCGCGCGGCGACGGCTCTGGCCGTCGCTGGCTGCGTCGGGTGTCCAGCGGGAAGCGTGCCTCTCGCAACCTCGCGCTCGAGTTCGGCGGAAACGCGACGGTCTTTAGCTTGGAATCGGGATCGCCGCCGCCTCTCACCCATGACCGTGCCCGAGACCGCATATCAGATCCCGTTCTCGGTGTGGACCGGCGCACGGCGGAATCACGGCGGGCGTGGTTCCCTCCAGGGACGCCAACGTGGCCAACGGTCCCACGTCTGCACATCCTTCGCTGGAGGTGATGAGCCCTGGCAAGTCGACAGGGGGGAGTGGCAAGGACATCGCAACCAAGATCGTCCTTGCCGACGACCTGATTGACGTTGTCGGCTGCAGGGAGACCACCGACGTAGCCGACGACGCGATCAAGCCGAAGTACCGGATCAACGGCGGCGCATCGGAGAGCCGGCGCCTCGTCGGCGGCACAGATCAGGCCGATACCCAAGCGTCTGGCCGGAACCAGACCGGCAGGACGGACCGGTCAAGCCATGTACCGCCGCGACCGCCGTTGCGCCACCGGACGTCGGTTGGACGGGCCGTCAGACCACTCTACGAAGCGCCGCCCGGCATGTTGGCGTGGTGCACCGAGTCCTCCATGTCCTGCCCATGGCACACGGCGCAATTGCCGCCGCCGCCGAGCGGACGCCGGTTCCCCTGGTACTGCAACGGCTGGATGTTGTCGCGATCGACACCCCAGGCGCGGTCCTGCGCCGGGTACGTGGCGTGGGTCGGGCCGTGGCACGCCAGGCAGGCGAGGGACCCGCTGTCGTCGCGGCGCTCACGGAACAGTTCATCTTTGCCGGCGGTCCAGTGGTTGAACGCCGCCAGCTCGGCCGGCGCCTCGAACTCCGCGTGGCAGCCCAGGCAGTCGGGCTGCTGCAGCCAGGGCGTGCGCCCGACGATGTCCGCGAGCGACGCCACGGCTCGCGGCGACAGGTGGGCCATCAGGCGTTGCGCGCCCGGTTTGCCCGCCTCCTGTTCCGCCTTGAGCAGCGACAGCGCGTGGTCCTCGAGCGTGCCATGGCAGTCCGTGCAGTCCAGGCTGCCGGCGTGGCCATCGCGCTGGCAGCCGGTGGGGCCGTCCGGATCGGCGGGATGGCAGAGCGCGCAGGCATCGGCGCCGCGGCCGCGCAGGTAGTTCGCGTGCCAGCCGTGGATGGCCGCCGAGAGGTTCAGCCGCCCCGGTTCACCGTCGCGACCCACCGCCGGATCGGCGTGGCAGGAGCCGCACAGCCGCGGCTCGCCGCGCCCGGCGTCCCGCAGCAGGTCGGTGCGGCTGTGCTTGTCGTGGACGGCCAGGATCGCGCGACCCGTCTCGTCGGTGATGCCGGCCACGCCGTCGACGCGCCAGCCGCCGCCGTGGCACCGCGCGCAACCCATCTCGGTGGAGGTCGGGGCGACCATGCGGGTGCGCGCCAGCACCTCGCCCGTGGCCGCATCCCTGGCCTCGATCGTGAACAGCGGGTACGGATGGTAGCGGCCGTCCCGGTAGGGAACCACCGGCACGGCGGCAGCGGTGAACATCCCGCCTGCCGCGTCGATCGCCATCTGTCCCGTGACGCGGTTGCCGGCTAGACCGGTGCCCGGCTCCAGGTCGACACCGAAGTTCGCGCGCGCGAACTCCCAGAAGCGGACCTCGCGCTCGGGGTGCTCGAATCCCGGCTCCACGGCGAAGCTGACCACGACACCGTCGGTCACCACCTCGGGCGTCGGACCGCGCCGGATGAGCTGCGCGTGCAGGCTGTTGGCCGGCGGCAGGATCACGAACCACGGGTCGCTGTCGGTCAGGCAGTGCATGCCCATGCTGCCCCAGGCCAGCAGCACCCAGCGATCGTCCGCCGCCGAGAACGGCGGGATCACCACGGCGGTGTCCGAGGGTGGCGGCAACGAGGGCACCGCGTCCAGTTGCCGTCCATGCAACCCGCGCGCGATGTAGGCAGCCACGGCCGCGCGCTCGGCCGGTGTGCCGGCGAACGGCGGCATGTAGGGCACGACCGTGCCCTGACCGGACAACTGGCTTTGGAGACCCGTCTCCGGCAGCCCGACCGTCAGCGGCAGGATGTCGTTGAGCGGCCCGCCGACCGCGTGGCAGGGCGCGCACTGGAAGCGGAAGATCTCCCGGCCCGCCGGGACCGGGTCGTCGGTCGCGACGGCCTTCGCCGCGGTCCAGCGCGCGGTGGCCAGGAAGCCGTTGGCATCGGCCGCCGCCGCGTCGGCCGGCCGCAGACCGGTCGAGTACATCACGCCGTGGATGACCCAGGGGCGCCGCCCGCCTTCCCGCACGAATTCGAAGCTGCCCAGGTGTGCGAAACCCACTGCCAGAACGACCCAGGCCAGCGGCCGGCTGGCCAGACGCGGCAGGCGCGCCATCATCGCCAGCGCCAGCACCAGCAGCGCCGGTGACAGCCGCAGGAACCAGGCCAGGTAGGGAACGACCTCCCGTGCGCGACCGAGCACCATCCCCCGCTGCGGCTCCGGCAATGCCTGGACGTACCACCACGCCGCCAGCGCCATCGGCACGATGCCCACCAGCAGCCAGGTCGCGCTCCAGCGCACGACGCGCGCGCGGAAGGCCGCGTCGCGCCGGTGCACGGCGGTCAGCAGCCCGAACATGCCGGCGATCATGAGCGACAGCATCGTGCGCATGAGCAGCGACGGCAGGAAAGACGGGTTGAAGAATCCCGCCCAGAAGCCCCCACCCTGCAGCCAGCCGCCGGGCGTGAGCATGAACCCGATGATGCCGTTGATGAGGAACAGGCTGAGCCAGGCGAAGACGAAGTAGTACCAGCCGATGACAACATGCTCGCGCGCCCGCATGCGCCCGAACGTATAGTAGTAGACGAACAGCGCCACGATCTCGGCGACGAAGCAGACCCATTCCGCGGCCCAACCGAAGACGAAGGTGTGGATCAGTTGCGATGTCGCTCCCGGGCTCAGCAGGGCGATCGTCCACCAGATCCCGACGCCCGAGAGGCCGCCGAAGACCATCGTCAGCAGCAGGAAGAAGCGGGCGTGACCCTTGACATAGGCCAGCAGGTCGTCGTCCCGCGTGCGCAGGGCGCGCTGCTCGGTCAGCACCAGCCACAGGCCGCCACCGACGGCGAAGTGCGACACGAACACATGCGTGACGGCCACCAGGGCGATCCAGAAGCCGCCGCCGGTCGCCATGAGTTCCCAGGCCGGGTAGTTCATCTCAGGACTCCCTTCCGGCGCGCGCCGCCAGCCGGAGCATGTGGGCGACCGCAGCGATCCCGACCGCGAACACCGCCAGGAAGAACACCAGCGGCGAGACCTCCGGCTTCACGGGCAGGTCGGCCGGCCGGAAGTACGGCGCCAGGTAGCCGGAGCGCACGATCTCGCGCATGACGGCCATGACCGGCAGCAGCACGAGGGCAAGGATGATCGTCGGCCGCAAGCGACCACGGAACGACATCACGATCGCGGCGGCCGCCAGCAGGTACCCCAGCACCAGCAGGCCGGTGGCCGCGAACGAACTGCCCATGAACAGGCCGCGCACGTCCGGGCGCAGCGCCAGCAGCCACCAGGTTCCGAGTCCGACCTGCACCAGCGTGGCCCAGGCGAACCAGCGCAGGCCCTCGCGTCCCCGCGCGGTCGCGGAGGCATCGCCATGTCGGGCCGACCGATCGGCGAATCCCGCCAGGGCAAGGCCTGCGATGGCCATCGATCCGCACACCATGTGCAGCCAGCGCGGCCACAGGGTCGGATCTGTCAGGTCCAGCAGCGAACCTTCCGGGTGGGCGAAGTAGGCGGACCATCGCTCCGGTGAAACGGCCAGCGTCCAGTTGACCGTGAACAGGAAGCTGATGAACAGGAGCAGCACAGCGGCAAGGCCGATCAGCGCCTGGCGCCGGGCAGCGGCGCCGTCAAAGCGGTCGCGCCAGGCATAGACGGCATAGTAGGCGACGATCAGCAGGGCGATGATGGAGAACCACCAGCGCGCCATCAGGACGCCGCTCGTATAGACGAAGTGCCCGTGGAGCACCTGGAGGAAGAGCAGGGGAGCCACCCCGGCGTTGACGGCGAAGGCCACCGCGAACGGAAGCCTGAGCGAGACGTCACGCGACACGTCGCGTCCGCGGCCGCCACCGAAGCCGCGCACGAAGGCGATGATCGCGCCGCCGAGCATCGCGTTCATGAACAGGACGTGCAGGACAAAGGTGACCGTGAGCAGGACCTGGAACCAGCCCCAGTGGACGGGCAGCGGATCGGCGGCGGGTATCAGGGCAGCGGGATCCATACGGCTCCTCCCGGGCGCGGGCCTCGCGTTACGGCCACCTTCGCCGGCGGCTCACCGGAGAGTAGGCCCGGCGGCGTGGCCGAAGGAAAGATGAATTTTTTGCAATCCACACTGTGGCAATATGTTATGATGGATACCGTGACGGGAATGGCGCGCCCGCTGATGCCGGGCGCAGCCCGTCTGCCTGACTGGGGTATGAGCCCTGCCCCACATCCCGAAAGGACACCGCACCATGCGCCCGCTGCTCATTACCCTGGTCGCCTGCCTGCTTGCGACGGCTCCCGCGCTCGCCGCCGGCGAACTGATCATCACGGAGATCATGTACAACTCGAGCGAGTCCACCGACGTGGAGTGGTTCGAGATCTACAACGCCAGCGGGACCACGCTGGACCTGACCGGCTGGTGGGTGATCGACGACAACGCCAGTCACACGCAGGTTCCCCTGTCCGGCACGATGGCGCCCGGCGCGGTCATGGTGATGGCGGGCACCGAGGCGCTCTTCACGGCGAAGCACCCGGGCGTGACCAACTACTTCCCGGCCTGCTTCCAGACCCATGGCGTCGAGTGGTCCCTGGGCAACGGCGGCGACCAGCTCAACATCCACGATGCCACCAATGCCCTGGTCTGCTCGGTGCTCTTCGACGACGCAGCACCCTGGCCGACCGAGCCGGACGGCAGCGGACCCTCGCTGCTGCTGCTGGACGCCGACTGCGCGGACTTCTCGGACGCAACCTGCTGGACGGTCGGCCTGGGCGATGGCACCCCTGGCGTGCTGACCGGCACCGTCGCCGACGGTGCGGCGACCTGGGGCGACGTCAAGGCCCTGTTCCGTTGATATGGACCGGCTTCACCTCCGGAGCGCTGGTGCAGACGGTCCGGTTCTGAACCTCGCAGCGCAACCGGCTCCGGATGCCCGCGCCCGCCGCGGGCATCCGCGCGTCCGGGCGCCAGCGCCGCTACAGCGGCGGCGAAACGGGCCGATATCCGGCTGACCGGCCCGAGGCGGGCCGGCAGGAGGGACCGACCGGACCATGGACCGCCGCGACCAGCATCCCGCCCCGGGCGCTCCGCCCGCCCTGCCCGCTTCCGGCGAAGACCGCTACCGCACGCTATTCGAGGACGCCATCGACGGCCTGCTGGTGGCGGACATCGCGACGCAACGCCTCCTCCTGGGTAACCGGCGGATGTGCGACATGCTCGGCTGCACCGAGGCCGAGCTGGCAGGCCTGTCGATCGCCGATATCCACCCGGCCGAAAGCCTGCCGCGCCTGCTGCAGGAGTTCGAGCGGCAGGTGCGCGGCGAACGGCATGTCGCCCTGTCCGTCCCGGTGCTGTGCCGCGACGGGACCGTATTCCATGCCGACGTCAACGCGCGCAGCACGGTCATCGATGGCCGACCGTGCGTGCTGGGGATCTTCCGCGACGCGAGCGTGCGTCTCGAGGCCGAGAGGGCGCTCCGGCTCAGCGAGTCCAAGCTCCGCCAGTCGCAGCGCCTCGGTGGCTTCGGCCACTACGAACTGGACGTGGCGACCGCCGTCTGGACCAGTTCGGAAGCGCTGGATGACCTGTTCGGCATCGACGACGCGTTCGACCGCAGCGTCGCCAACTGGTCCCTGCTGATCCACCCGGACGACCGGGACGGGATGGTCGAGTACTTCGCGCAGGAAGTTATCGGGAAGCGCCGCGCTTTCGACCGCGAGTATCGGATCGTGAGGCCACGCGACGGCGCCGTGCGCTGGGTGCACGGGCTGGGCGAGCTCGAGGTCGACCCCGCCGGGGTCGCCACGCGGATGTTCGGCGTGATCCAGGACATCACCGAGCGCCGCCTCGCCGAGGAGGAGCGCCAGCGCTTCGAGGCCGGCGTGCAACAGTCGCAGAAGCTGGAGAGCCTGGGCCTGCTGGCCGGCGGCATCGCGCACGACTTCAACAACCTGCTCTTCTGCATCGCCGGCAACGCGGACCTGGCGCAGGCGGAACTGCCGGCGGATTCGCCCGCACGCGAGTGCCTCGGGGTGATCGGCCAGGCTTCACGCCGTGCCGCCGACCTCTGCCGGCAGCTGCTGGACTACGCGGGCAAGGGCCGCGTGGCGAAGCAGCGCCTGAACCTGCACGAGTTGATCGGCGACACCGACCGGATGCTGTCCCTGGGGGTCCCGAAGTCGATCGAACTTCGGCGCCGGTTCGCGCCGGACCTGCCCGAGGTGGAAGCCGAGGCGACGCAGCTCCGCCAGGTCCTGATGAACCTGGTCATGAACGCGGCCGAGGCGATCGGTCCGGGCATCGGCTCGATCACGCTCGCGACCGGGACGATGGAGTGCGACAGGGCGGTGCTGGACCGCGGCCGCGCCGAGTCCGCGGCGCCTGCCGGGACCTACGTCTATTGCGAGGTGGCCGACAGCGGCGGCGGCATGGACGTCGCCACCGTCGCGCGCATGTTCGAGCCGTTCTTCACGACCAAGTTCGCCGGCCGTGGCCTTGGCCTGGCGGCCGTGCTCGGCATCGTGCGCGGCCACGGCGGCGGCATCCTGGTCGACAGCTCGCCCGGACGTGGGACCCGTGTGCGCGTGCTGCTGCCGGCCGCGCGCGCGTCCGCAGCGACCGGCGCTGTTTCGCCCGACCCGGCAACGGGCTGGCGCGGCCACGGCACGGTGCTGGTCGTCGACGACGAGGAGCCTGTGAGGCACGTCGCGCGGCGCTACCTGGAGCGCCTGGGCTTCCGGGTCGAGACCGCCGGCGATGGCGAGGAGGCGCTGGCCCGGCTCGGCAACCGTGACGCCGGCCCCATCGACTGCGTGCTGCTGGACCTGACCATGCCGCGCCTGGACGGCGCCGAGACCCTGCGCCGGATGCGGGAAGGCGGCCTCGACATCCCCGTCGTGCTGGCGAGCGGGTTCGACGAGCACGACCTGGCGCGTCGATTCGCGGGGTGCGGAGTGGCGGGGTATGTCCAGAAGCCGTACTTGCAGGTCGACCTGGCCGAGCGCCTGCGTACGGTGCTCGCCCCCGGCCTGCACTCCTGATCATCGGCCCATGAAGACACCGCCCGGCCCGGCTCGCCAGCCGGACCGGGCGCTGTCCGCTCGAGATGCCCTAGCTGGCGCTGGCCGGCAGCTCCGGCTTGGCGATGTACTCGGCGGGGATCTTCCCCGTCAAGGCCTTCAGGAACGCCGTGACGTCGGCGATCTGCTGCGGCGTCAGCGTCTTGCCCAGCTGGTGCCTGGCCATGATCTCGGTGACCTGTTCGAGGCTGGCGACCGAACCGTCATGCAGGTAGGGCCCGGTCTGGGCGATGTTGCGCAGGCCCGGCACCTTGAAGAAACTCTTCTCGGCCTCGTTCTGCGTGACCGCGAAGCGTCCTAGGTCCGCCGTGTGGTAGGCCTCGACCGCGCCCATCTTCTGGAACAGGCTACCGCCCATGTTGGTGCCCATGTGGCAGGTGGCGCAGCCGGTCTCGATGAACACGTCCAGGCCCGCTTTCTCCTGCTGCGTGATCGCCGTGCCGTCGCCGACCAGCCAGCGGTCCCAGCGACCGTAGGTGGTCAGCTTGCGCTCGAAGGCCCCCACCGCCAGCGCGAAGTTGTCGAACGTGATGGGGTCAGCCTGGCCCGGGAACGCCGCGGCGAACAGCGGCCCGTAGCCGGGGATGCTCTTGAGCACCTTCTCCACGGCCGCGGCGTCGTCCATGCCGTGCTCGACCGAATTGAGCACCGGGCCCTTGGCCTGGTTCTCGACGTCGGGCTCGCGGCCGTCCCAGAACTGCGCCAGCTGGCCGGCCGCGTTGTACACGGTCGGGCTGTTGCGCGTGCCCAGGCTGCCGTCATGGCCCTCGGACGTGGGCTTGCCGTCGACGCCGAAATTGTCGAGCTGGTGGCAGCTGTTGCAGGAGATGGTGCCGCTGGCGGACAGGCGGGCGTCGTAGAAGAGCATCCGACCCAACGCGATCTTCTCGGGGGTCAGCGGGTTCTGGGCCGAGGCCACCTCTGCCGTCGCCTGCCCGAACATGTTCTTGACCGCCGCCGTCGCCGGGCCGGCGGGCGCCGAGGTGCGGTCCGCCTTGGACTTGTCGCCGCCATCGCCGCAGCCGCTCGCCGCCATCGCCCCCAGCAGGACCAACGCCATCAACCATCTGGTCTTTGCCTGCATCGCCTACTCCTTTGCTTTGCATTGATCAGACGTTGTCACCTTCGGCGACATTAGTTCCTGATTGGGCCCGGTCAACCGGTTTCGTCGCAGTGCCATTCAGTTCAGATGTGGGTTGATGGTGCTGCCGGTCAGGCTGAGCCCGACCGACGCGCTCAAGGGCACCAGGGCCCCGCCGAACGTGGCCACGAGACGGTTGGTGCCGAAGGCCGAGATCGTCAGCAACGACATCAGCGCCCGCGCCGTGGCGAAGAGTCGACGGGATTCGACGGGGCGCCTCCGGCATGGGGCGGCCGCGTCGAGTGTCGGCGCAGCCGGGCCGGTGGAAGTCACCCCGTGAGCGCAGCAGGCCGGCCCGTGGGGTCGAATAGGGATCGGATGAGCTTACTCCATCATCGAAGTCGTCACTTCACCAAGGTCATCTTCCGGGTCAGGTCGGTTGCCCCCGCCTGCAGGCGGTACACATAGATTCCGCTGGGGTGTCCGGTAGCGTCCCAGGTAACCTCATGCGGACCGGCAGCCAGTTCGCCGTCCGCCAGCACGGCCACCCGCTCGCCGCGCAGGCTGTAGACGGCCAGCCGCGCCGGGCCGCCCTGGGGCAGCGTGAACGCGATGCGCGTGACGGGATTGAACGGGTTCGGCTGGTTCTGCTCCAGCACCGCGACGGCGGCCGGGACCGCGGCCGGCGCCGCTTCCGGCTCGAGGTCAGGAGACCCGGGCCCGTCATCCGGCAGGACGGGAGCCTCGCCGAGGATGGCGCCGACGGCGTTGACCAGGCCATAGCCCGCGTAGCGGTCCCAGCCCGGCCCGGACTCCACGCTCGTGATATCGCGCGCGCCAACGACCAGGGCCTCGCGCACCTGGGCCGGCGACAGCCCGGACTTGGTCGAACACACCAGCGCCACCACGCCCGCCACGTAGGGCGTCGCGCAACTGGTGCCGCTGAAGAACGGCTCGACATCGCCGGACTGCGATCCGCCGGCGCCGGCGATGTCGCAGGTCGGCAGGATCGTCGGGCCCAGCAGGTCGACCGCGTCGGCAGCGTCCTGCACCGGGGTGCCGTAGCTGGAGCCCCACCAGCGCTCGCCGTCGCAGGTGACGCCGTTCGGGTCGGTGCTGGTGCCGGACCCCACGTCGCCGGCAGCGCTCGAACTGCGCTTGCGGTCGCCGCCGGGCGAGGCGGCGCCGACGGCGATCACGTAGGGACTGCAGGCCGGATAGCTGATCTCCGACCGGTTGGCGTTGCCGGTCGCGGCGACCAGCACGACGCCGGCCTCGTAGGCGTAGCGCAGCGCGGCCTCGGTGGCGGCGTCGGTCTTGAGGGGCGCGCCGAAGCTCAGGCTGGCCACGGCCACGCCCTTGTCGGCGGCGTGGTAGAGGGCGGCCTGCACCGCGCTGAACCACATGATGCCGTCGCTGTCGGCCACCTTCAGCGGCATGACGGCGCAGCCGGGCGCCACGCCCACGGCGCCGCTGCCGTTGGCCAGCGCCGCAGCAATACCGGCACAGTGCGTGCCGTGGCCGGCTTCCGCGGAGTCGTCGTCGGGATTGGTGTCGCCATCGCCGAAGTCGTAGCCCTCGACCAGGCGCAGGTCCGGGTGGTCCAGGTCCACGCCCGAATCGATGATCGCGATGATCACGTCGTCCGAGCCGAAGCCCTTGGGCAGCTGCCAGGCCTGCGGCAGGTCGGCGTCGAAGCCCTTGGTGCCCACGCCCGGGCCGGTGTGGGCATGCGTGACGACCCAGTTGAACGCCGGCAGCTGGACCGTGTTCTCGTGGCCCCAGTTGTCGGCCAGCAGCGGGTCGGTCGCCGCCTCGGCCGGCCAAGCCCGCCAGTCCAGCGAGACCGCCTCGACCTCCGGCAGGGCCGCGAGGGCCTCGGCCAGCGCCGGCAGGTCCGGCGTGCCGTCGAAGTCGAACCGCAGCCAGCGGTCGACGCCGGCCGCGGTGGCGCGCTTGGCGCCCGGATCCACGTCGTACGGCCGCTTGATGCCGGCCAGGCCCGCCTTCCCGACCAGCGCGTCCAGGCTGGCCAGGCCGGTGAGGGTCAGCGCGGCGGATCGTCCCTTGGCCTGCCCGTCCGCAGCCAGTTCCGGCAGAAGCGCCACGTCGCGCACCTTCACGAGCAGGCGCCCGGGCGCGTACGCCTGCGGCGCGTCGGCCGCGCCCATGAAGCCGAGGAGCGCCGGCGCCCCGCGATCGGTGTCCCTGCGCTCCCCCTGGTGGTCCAGCGCCAGCAACCCGCCGATGGCGGCCAGGACACCGACCGGCAGCAACAGGCGCGCCGGAACGGGAATGCGACGGATGTTCATGACTTCTCCCGGTTGACGATGTCCCGGCCCCTGGTCGCCGCACGGCGGCCGTCGCCGGCTAGACCTGGAAGACGACGATGGCTTCCTGGAGACGCTGCGAGAGGCCCGTCAGCTCGACGCTGTTCTCCCGCGTGCGCTGCACCTGGCTCGTGGCCTCGTCCAGGGTTCGGCTGACCGCGGCGATGCTGCGCGCGATCTCGTCCGCCTCGTGCGCGCCCGCTTCGGCGCGCGCCGCGATGGCCTGCGCGTCGTCGCGCACCGCATTGCTGGCCGAGGAGATCTCGTTGGACGTCGCGGACTGCTCCTCCACGGCGGCGGCGATCGAGTGCGAGGCGTTCAGCACCTCGCTCATCGAGGACTCGATGCCGGCGAAGCGGCCGACGATGCTGCCGATCTGCTCCTGCACCGCCTGGATGAGCTGCCGCACCTCGTTGGTGGCGGTCGTGGTCTGCAGCGAGAGCTCCTTGACCTCGTTGGCCACGACGGCGAAGCTGCGGCCCGCCTCGCCGGCGCTCGCGGCCTCGATGGTCGCGTTGAGGGCCAGCAGGTTGGTGCGCCCGGCGATTCTCGTGATCACGTCGACGATCTGGGTGATCCGCTCCGACGAGGCGGCCAGCTCGCGCGTCACGGCGGCGGCGGCCTGCACCTGCTCGTGGGCCGCACGCGAGACGGCGCTGGCGCCGCTGCTGCTGCGGGCGATCTCATGGATGGTGGCATCCATCTGGGTGATGCCGGCGGCGACCTGGTTCAGCCGGTCGGTGATCGCCTGGATCGAGGCCGCGATGTCCTGCGAACCTGCGCGCAGGCTCTCGCCGGACGCCGCCACGACCTGCGCCAGGTCCAGCGCCTGGCGCGTGCCGGTCACCGTGTCCTCCGAGCGGGCATCCAGCTCGCCGGCAGCCCCGGCGATCTGCTCGCTGCCCTGGTTGACCTGGCGGATGATGTCGCGCAGCGAGTCCGCCATGCCGTTGAGGGCCTCGCCCAGCCTGGCGATCTCGTCGCCGCCCTTCACGCTGACACGCTGGTGGAGGTCGCCGGCGGCCAGGCGCCCGGTGATCTCCGTCATCGCCAGCAGCGGCCGCAGCACGCGCCGCCGCAGCATGAAGGCGATGCCTGCCATGACCGCCGCCAGCATGGCGGCGATGAGGCCCGCGCTGCGCAAGGCACCGGCATCGGCGGCCGCCAGCGCCTCCTCGACGTCCTTGACCAGCAGGATGACGCCGATCTCCTTGCCCGACCAGTCGGCCAGCGGCACGACGGTGCGCATGACGCGGCGTCCCTCGATGCGCTCGCGCTCGAAAGCGCCGGCCTTCGGCAGTTCCAGGCCGGCCGCGACGCGCGCCCGGTCGCCCTTGATCTCGTAGAAGACGAGGTCGCCCTGAACGATGTCGTTCTCCGGGTCGGCCTTGCGCTTCGCGTTCTCGAACACGCGCCGATCGATGCCCAGCGCGAACTCGAAGCCGAACTCCTCGCCCAGGTCGGCGAAGATCCGCTGCATGGAGGCGCCGGCGTCGATCGTGCCGACATGGGCGCCCTGGTGGGTGACCGGCAGCACGACGCGCAGGCCCGGGCCGAACGAACCCACCTCGAGTCCGCGCACGGGCGACCGGGCCGCATTGGCGCGAACCACGTCCGCCCGGATGCCGGAAAGGTCGTCGCCGAACTTCTTCGGCTGGTGGACGCGGAAGAACGAGCGCGTCGCCGGGTCCTGGAGCCCCAGCTGTGTCAGCCCAAACTCCGGCTTCAGCTTCGACTCGTAGAGCGGCACCAGGCGCTCGGCCAGCCACTGGCGATCGCCGGCGGCGAAGCGCCCGGCGATCTCGGGGTCGGCCAGCAGCATGCGCAGCGACATCTCCATGCCATTGGTCGCCGATTCCACGCTGGCGGCCATGAGGCTGGCAAAGGAGTGCGTGTCGGCCGCCAGGTCCGCGGCCAGGCGCCGACGTTCGGCGCGGACCGTGCCGAGCGAGATCACGGTGGCGGCCGCAACGGCGGCCACCGCGAGTCCAAGCATGATATGGGTCTGCAGCGACTGGTTGTGCAGCGCGAATCGGCGCGAGAACATCGACATCCCCTCCCAGGCGGATCGGCAGGGGGCCCCGCCTGGCGGGACCCGGTTCGCTGCGGGTATCGGTAGATGCCGCGCGGCCTTGAGCCCCGGAGGGGCGGGCGTCACTTCCCCGTCAAGCCGGGGCAGGCCGGTGCCGAACACCCCGGCGATCGGCCACCTGACTGTCGCCGGCCGGCACCTCCGGGAAGGGCTACGCGTGCGCATCGCCATCGTCGACGACGACCCGGTCAACCTCCAGCTCCTGGCTGGCCTTGTGCGCCGGACCGGCGAGCACGAGCCGCTGCCGTTCCAGAATCCCCTGGCGGGGCTGCTCTGGTGCGCGGAGAACGACCTGGACCTGCTGGTGGTCGACTACCTGATGCCGGAGCTGGACGGCATCGCCTTCATCCGGAGCTTCCGGGAGCTGCCGGGCAAGTCCGACATCCCGGTCCTCATGATCACCGGTGACCAGGAGCGGCAGACGCGCTACGACGCGCTGCAGGAAGGCGCCAACGACTTCCTGACCAAGCCGATCGACAGCCTCGAATTCGGCGCGCGCCTGCGGAACATGCTCGCGCTGCGGCACGGTCAGCGGCTGCTGGCGGACCGCGCCGCGCTGCTGGCCGACGAGGTGGCGACGGCCACGGCCGAGATCGCGCGTCGCGAGGACGAGATGATCACGCGCCTGTCGCGCGCGGCCGAGTACCGCGACCCGGAGACCGGCACCCACATCATGCGAATGTCCCGCTATTCGCACCTCATCGCGGTGCAGATGGGCCTGCGCCCGGGGCACTGCGACCTGATCCTCAAGGCGGCGCCGATGCACGACATCGGCAAGGTGGCGATTCCCGACCACATCCTGCTGAAGCCCGGCCGCCTGGATCCCGACGAGATGGAGATCATGAAGACGCACGCGGAGGCCGGCTACCGGATCCTGCGCGGCAGCGCCTCGCAGATGCTGCGGATCGCGGCGGGCATCGCGCGCTCGCACCACGAGAAGTACGACGGCACGGGCTACCCGCTGGGCCTCTCCGGCGGCATGATTCCTTTGCCCGCCCGCATCGTCGCGGTGGCGGACGTGTTCGACGCCCTGACCAGCGTGCGGCCCTACAAGCCCGCCTGGAGCGTCGACGACGCGCTGGCCTTCCTGACCACCGGCAGCGGCTCCCAGTTCGACCCCGTCTGCGTCAGCGCCTTCATGGCCCGGCTGGACAGCGTGCTGCAGGTCCAGGCGGAGTACGCGGGCGACGAGGCGACGCTGGTCGCGACCTGATCCTGCCCTTGGACCAAGCGGGTTGCGGCCTGCTGCCGGAACCGTCGGCGTGCTATCTTCGACGGCGGGACCGTTCGTCCGAGCCCTCCATGTTCCGAAGGATGTCCTGCCGTGCGTTCCACCGCGATCCTCTTCTTCCTGTCCGGCGCCGCCGCCCTGGTCTACCAGGTCGTCTGGGCGCGCTCGCTCGGGCTGGTCCTGGGCGCCTCGCATCTGGCGGTGGCGACGGTGCTGTCGGTGTTCATGGCCGGCCTGGCGCTGGGCAACCGGCTGCTGGCCGGCGTGGCCGATCGCAGCACGCGGCCGCTGCGCCTCTACGGACTGCTCGAGTGCGCAACCGGTCTGTCTGCCCTGGGCTTCCTGGCGCTCATGTCCGTCTACCCGCGTCTGTTCGGCGCCCTGGCCGGCGGCGTGGCCGACGACCGGACCTCGCTGACCGTGCTGCGCGCGGCCTTCGCGCTGGTGGCGATGATCGTGCCGACAACCCTCATGGGCGGCACCTTCCCGGTGATGACGCGGTTCGTCGCCGCCGACGCGGCCTCGTTCCCCCGGCAGTTGGCGCGCCTGTACGCGCTGAACACGCTCGGGGCGGTGGCCGGCACGCTGGCCGCCGGGTTCCTGCTGCTGAGGCACCTCGGGGCCACGGCGACGCTGCTGGCCGCCGTCGCGCTGAGCCTGGCCGTCGGCATCACGGCGATACGCCTGCAGCGGGGCTTCCCGCGCCTGGCCGCGCCGTTGTCCGGCGCAGGCGCCCCGGCTGCGCCGGCGGCGACCGACCCGCAGACGGAAGGGCGCACCGAGCCGGCCCTCGCCCGCGCCATGATCGCCGGCGTCGCCGCCTCCGGGTTCTGCGCCCTGGGCTACGAGGTACTGTGGACGCGGATGCTCACCTTCGGCGTCGGGACTTCGGTCTACAGCTTCGCGATCATGCTGGCGGCGTTCCTGGCCGGCATGGCGCTGGGCAGCCAGGTGCTGGCGATGCTTGCCGCGCGCGGCCGGCCCGGCAGCGCGACCGGGTTCGCCCGGCTCTTCGCCGCCACACAGGTGGCGATCGGCGTTGCCGCCTTCGTGGTCACCGCGCGCCTGAGCGTCCTGCCGGCGACCGTGGGCGCGGTGCAGGCGGCACTCGGCGGCGCGGGCGGCGGCCCGTTCACCGGGCGCCTGGCGACGGCCGCGGCGTTGGCCTTCGGGCACCTAGCCGTGCCCGCCTTCTTCATGGGCGCCGCCGTGCCGGCGGCCGGCGCCGCACTCCGTCGCGGTGCGGCCGGCACCGGTGACGCGGTCGGCCGCCTCCTGGCGGCCAACACCGTCGGCGCCATCGTCGGTCCGCTGGTGGCGGGCTTCCTGCTGGTCGAGGCCCTGGGCATGGAGCGCTCGCTGAACGTCCTGGCCGCCACCAGTGTCGCCACCGGCCTGCTGGCGGCCGCGGCGACCGTCGCGCGACACCGCGGCCGCGCACTGGCCATCGCCGCGCTGGGCGCCGTGGTCCTGGTGGCCGGCGCGACACGCTGGACCGGCACCTGGGACCGCGACGTGCTGGCCCGGTTCGTGAACAACACGCCGGCCGGCACCGCACTGGATGCGCGCGGCGACCGGGATCTCGAGGTCGTGTTCTACCGCGAGGGCATCAACGAGACCGTCAGCGTCTTCCGTTCGCTGAACGGCATCCAGACCTATGTCGTCAACGGGCGGGCCGAAGCCTCCTCGGCCGCGATCGACATCCAGCTGCAACGGGCGCTGGGCCACCTGCCGATGCTGCTTCACCCGCAGCCTCGCGATGTCTTCGTCCTGGGCACCGGCACGGCGATGACGCTCGGCGCCACGGCGCGCCATCCCGGCGTGCGTCGATTGGTCCTGGCGGAGATCGAGCGCGAGATGATCGCCGTCGGCCGCCGGTTCGCCCGCTGGAACGGCGACGTCCTGGACGACCCGCGCCTGCAGGTCGTGATCGACGACGGCCGCAACTTCCTGGCCACGACGCGCGAGCGGTTCGACGTCATCTCGGCCGACCCCATCCACCCGTGGTCGGGCGGCGCCGGCTACCTGTACACGCGGGAGTTCTTCGCCTCGGTCGCGGCCCGCCTGGCGCCCGGCGGGATCGCCAGCCAGTGGCTGCCGCTGTACGAGCTGGGCGTGCACGACGTGCGGACGGTGGTGCGCACGTTCGCCGCCACCTTCCCGCACGTGATGGTCTTCGCGACCTACTACGACGCCGTGCTGGTCGGCTCGCTGGAGCCGATCGCCATCGACCCGGCCGCGCTGCAGGCTCGCCTGGCCGCACCCGGCATCGCCGCCGACCTGGCGGTGGCCCGCATGGACGGGGTCACGGACATCCTCTCGTATTTCGTGATGGGCACGGCGGGCGCGCGGCGGTTCGGCGCCGGCGGTGCGCTCAACACCGACGACAACCTGGTGCTCGAGTTCTCGGCGCCGGCGTCGCAGGGCGTTCCCCGGTGCGAGGCCGCCAACGTGGCGGCGCTCGAGACCGCGCGCGAGAGCCTGGCCGGCTACCTGGCCCCGGGCGCGACCGGGCTCGACACCGCCCGGCTGGACGCGATCGGTCGCGCCTTCGGACCCGCGCATGCACGGCGCCTGGCCGGCGACCCCGAGGCGACACGGATGCTGGCCGGGGTCGAAGCGATGGCGCCCGACTACGCCCCCCTGCGCTTCGTGCGCGACGAGGAGCGCTACGGCGGCGGCGGCGCTCCGGAGCCGGTCGGCCAGGCGGTGTTCCAGGTGGTGGACGCCGGTGGTGGCGGGGCGGCGCTGCAGGTTGATGCCGTCCGGCAGTACCTGAGCCGCGAACGGGCCCTGGTCTCGTTCGTGCAGCTGGCCGGGCGCCGGATCTACGGGCAGGCCCTCGTCGACGGCGACTTCACCGCACTCGACGATGCCGTCCGCCGCCGCGTCGACGCCGGCCTGGCCGCGTTGACCCGGGCGGTCGGCGCGTTGCCCCCGGCGCGCGACGGGCTGCCGGCCGCGGCGGCGGCCGAGTCCGCGCTCCGCGAGGCGGGCGCGCGCAGCCTCGGCCGGGTTCCCTGATTTGGGACTAAGGATCTCCCTCTGCAGGCCGACAGCCATGGGGATATCGGCAGCCCTGCCGGGCGGACGGCGGGGGTCGTCACGGTCTGCGGGGGGGGTGCGGGGAATGCTCAACCGGCTCACGGTCAAGGGTCGTCTCTACGTCATCGTGGGTTCACTGACGGTGCTGTTCGCGGCGATGACGCTGTTCGCCGTGCGGACCAGCAGCGCCATCCGGGACCTGGGCGTCGAAAAGACCGGCGAGGTCATGCTCGCCGACCAGCAGGCGCGCATCCGCCTAGCCAGCCACGCCGCCGCGGTCATGGTCGGCACGGCCATCCGGGACGCCCGCGACCCCGCGCAGGCGCACGCGATCATCCGCGACATGCTCGACGGGATCCTCTACGAGGAAGACAAGTCCGGATACTTCTTCGTCTACGAGGGAACGGTCTGCGTCGCGTTCCCGGTGAACAAGCAGAACGAGGGCAAGGACCTCGGCGCGCTGGTGGACAAGAACGGCGTGCGCGTGATCGAGTCGCTGCGCGACCGGGCCGGGCAGGGCGGCGGCTTCGTCAACTACGTGTGGCCCAAGCCGGGCGCGGGCGACCAGCCCAAGCTCTCGTACGCCGAGATGATCCCCGGCACCCGGATGTGGATCGGCACCGGGGTCTACCTGGACAACATCGCGGCCTACCAGTCGGCGATGGCTTCGGAGTTGGGCGCGCTGGCCGGGAAGTACACGACCCAGATGCTGGCCGTGACCGGCACGATCTTCGCCGCCACCTTCGTGCTGGTGCTCTACATCGCCTTCGGGCTGGTACGGGCGCTGCGCGCGATGATCGACAGCTTCCGCGACATCGCCGAGGGCGAGGGCTACCTGACCCGGCGCATCGAGATCCGGTCGCGCGACGAGATCGCCGAGCTGGCGGGCTGGTTCAACGCCTTCCTGGCCAAGCTGCAGGCGGTGATCCGCCGCCTGGCCGAGAATTCGCGGCAGGTCAGCCATGCCTCGGGTGAACTGGCCGAGATCGCCCACGTCATGTCGGCCAGCGCCGGCGACACGTCCGGCCGTGCGAACAACGTGGCCTCCGCGGCCGAGCAGATGAGCGCCAGCCTGGGTGACGTCGCCACGGCCATGGACCGCTCGGCCACCAGCGCGTCCACGGTCGCGACGGCCGCCGAGCAGATGAGCGCCACCATCAACGAGATCGCGCGCAACTCCGCGAAGGCGCGCGATATCGTGGCCCAGGCCGGCGCCAAGGCCGAATCGGCCTCGTCCAGCGTCGACGCGCTCGGGCGGGCCGCCCAGGACATCGGCAAGGTGGTCGAGACCATCGCGGGGATCTCGAGCCAGGTCAACCTGCTGGCGCTCAATGCGACCATCGAGGCCGCCAGCGCCGGCGAGGCCGGCCGCGGCTTCACGGTGGTGGCCAGCGAGGTCAAGGAACTGGCCAACCAGACGTCGCAGGCGACGAAGGGGATCAGCGACCGGATCACCAACATCCAGGACAGCACCGGCCACACCATGGGCGGCATCCGCGAGATCTCCGAGGTCATCTCGCTGGTGAACTCGGTGGTCGCCACGATCGCCGCGGCGGTGGAGCAGCAGTCCGCGGCCACGCGCGAGATCGCCCTGAGCATCGCCAATGCGTCGCAGAGCATCCAGCAGGTCAGCGGCAACATCATCGAGAGCTCGACGGCCGCCGCCGAGATCACGCGCAACATCGCGGCGGTCAACCAGGGCTCGGGCGCCATCGCCGACAGCAGCCAGCAGGTCCAGGCCAGCGCGGACGATCTCCGGCACATGGCCGCCGAACTGGACGCCATCGTCGGCGGCTTCCGGACCTGATGCTCCCTGGCGCGCAGCGTCGACGGCCGCGGCGCGCCTACTTCAGCAGGGTCAGGCTGCGGCTCACGACGTGGCCCGCCGCCTCCAGCCGGTAGTGGTAGACGCCTGCGGGCAGGTTCCGGCCCGCGTCGTCACGTCCGTCCCAGGTGACCTCGTGGCGCCCCTCGCCCATGGCCTGTCCGGCCACCAGCGTCCGGACCAGCCGGCCGGCCGTGTCGTGGATCGCCAGGCGCGCCGTGCCGGCTTCCGGCAGTTCGTAGCTGATCAACGTGGACGGGTTGAACGGGTTCGGGTGGCACGGATGCAGCAGCGGCAGGGCCGGCTGCAGGTCCGTGCGCGCCGCCGACGCGCCGCCGACGACCTCGAACCAATTCACGTTGAAGCCGGAGCCTGTCGGCACGAAGCGCATCACCTGCGGGCCCGCCGGCAGGAAGGCCGGGGCCGACACGGTGGTCCACGTCTGCCAGCCGGTCGTGCTCGGCACGGCGATGCTGCCGGTGCGGTCGATGCCGCCGAACTCTAGCCGGAAGCTGCCGCCGCCCGCCAGCGAGGCGACGCGGGCCCGCAGCGTGTAGCCGCCCGCCGCGGGCACGTCGACCGTGTACTCGATCCACTCGCCCGGGTTGACCCAGCCGATATTGTGGCCGCCGCCGGTGTCCGAGCAGGACTCGATGTCCACGCCCTCGGCCGGCCGGTACTGGCCGCCGTTGTTGGCGGCTTCGGTGTCCAGGTACGCCACGCCGGCGCCGCCGATGTCGTAGTCCTCGGCCTGGAGCCGTCCCGGCATGACCGGGGTGAAGCCGGACCACGCGGCCTGGCCGCAGCCGGCGCCGACGGTCAGGTCAACTGTCGCATTGGTCGTACCGCCCAGGTCGTCGATCGCCCGGACCGTCACCGCGTAGCAGCCGTCCGGGACTGCGGTCCAGGTGTAGGCGTAGGGTTCGGTCGTCGTGGAGCCCAGCAGCGTCGCGCCGTTGTAGAACTCGACGGTCGTCACCGTGCCGTCGGAGTCGGTCGCCGTCGCGGTGATCGTGATGTCGCCGGCCGGCAGCGTGGCGGCCGGAGCGGGCGAGTTGATCGTGACGATCGGCAGGTCGTTCGGGATGTCCTCGTACACGTGCACGTAGTCGACCAGGTACTGCTGCGGCAGGCTGGCCGTCACGCAGCCCGTACTGGTGCAGCCGGTGTACCAGCCGCCGACCGCGGTGTTCAGGATGATGTAGAACGGCTGGTCGAACGGCGCGCGCGGGTTGCCCGGCGCGTTGCTCGAGTACCACTGCGCGCTGGTGCGCGTCATGAACAGCGTGCCGTCCACGTACCAGCGGATCTGGTCCTCCTCCCACTCGACGGCGTAGATATGGAAGTCGTCGGCGAAATTGGCCCCGCCCAGGGAGAACGAGGAACTGGTCGACGTGTTGGCGGGATAGCTGCCGCCGTAGTGCAGCGCGCCGCCCACCGACGTCGTCCCGTTGGCCGATTCCATGATGTCGATCTCGCCACTGGCCGCCCAGCCGCCGTACACGTCCGACTGCGGCATCAACCAGAACGCGGGCCACATGCCGCCGCCGGAGGGCAGCTTGGCGCGCATCTCGACGCGCCCGTAGAGGAACGAGCGCTTGTCGCGCGTGGTGACCTTGCCCGAGGTGAAGGCATTGCCCCCGATGGACTCGGCGCGCGTGGTCAGCACGAGATTGCCGCCCGTCACCGCGACGTTCTGCGCCCGGTAGTACTGCAACTCGCTGTTGCCCCAGCCGCACAGGTCCGGGCAGCCGTTGCCGATGTCCGGCGCCCAGTTGGCGTAGTCCAGGCCGGTGCCGTTGAACTCGTCGGCCCAGACCAGGGACCAGGTGGCGCCGGCGGGGCTGGCCAGGGCCGTCAGGATGGCGATGGCGATGGCGGCCACGGCGGCGGTGCCGCAGTGGCGGCGGAAGCTGGTGGTCATCGTGTGCAGTCCCCTCGGTGCAGGCGGCGCTGCGGCGGTCCCCGGCGGCGGACACCCGCCTTCCGGAGATCCCGGGGCCGCGCCGAGGCACCCGGGCACCCATCATCATACACTATGTTCGGTTTGCGAACAAAGTGAAATCGGCCATTCGGTCGCCGATACGGGCGACGGAATCCGGACGTCAGCCGTCCGCGTTCTCGGGTTCGTCGTAGAAGTCGATCAGGTCCACTGGCATGACGATGCTGGTGGCGATGTTGCTCATGTGGGAGACCAGCCGCTTGTAGAAGCGCAGGACCAGCACCATGCAGACGGCGTCGGCGGTCCGCAGGTCGCTGGCGGTCAGTTCGCGGATCAGCGCCTCGTGCGCGCGGCCCTCCTGCTTCGCGGTCTTGATCACGCGTCCGGCCAGCTCCTCGTCGCTGGTCTCGAAGGCCCGGCGCGTCTCCTCGAACATCGCATCGATCGTCGCCGTCGCCGCGGCCAGGCGCGCCCGGTACAGGCTGCGGTCGACGTCGGCGGGCATCATGTCGCCGATCTCGTGCATGTTCTTGACGTAGTCGCCCAGGCGCTCGGCATCCTTGACGACGTTCATGAAGATGAGGGCCGATGGCACCTCGCCCTTCGAGTCGGTGACCGACAGCCGCGTGACGACGCGCCGCCGGATGTTCCGCTCGAGCTTGTTGATCCGCTTGTCGGGATCGTAGATGAAACCCCGTGGATCGGTGTCGGGAGCGCCCTCGAAGACGACGCGGCACGTGTAGCCGTACATGCCGTGCGCCAGTCGGAGCATCTCGCCGATCATGGCCGTCAGCTCGTTGCTCCAGTTGTCGCGCCGGAAGATCTCCAGGAAGTTCAGGAATTTCACGGGGACCTCCGCGCGGTTCAGTGGCTGAAGAGCAGCTTGTCGACCAGGACGAACAGCAGGGGCATGACGAAGAACACGCCCGCGATGTAGTAGACCGCGAACACCCGCCGGCGGGCGGTCTGACGCGCCAGGGCCGTGGCCAGCCGGATCGGGATGCGCCTGACCGCCGGGATCGGATAGAATAGCGCGATACCGGTCAGGTTGAACAGCAGGTGCACCAGCGCGACGGTCAACGCCGCCGGCGTGCCCGCCAGCGAGGCCAGCAGCGCGGTCACGCAGGTGCCGACGTTGGCGCCCAGGGTGGCCGCGAACGCGGGACCCATGGGGATGATGCCGGCGCCGATCAGGGGCACCAAGAGGCTGGTGGTGATCGAGCTGCTCTGCACCGCGACGGTGATGACCAGTCCGGCCAGCATGGCAACCGCATCGCCGCCGCGCAGGCGGTCGGTCAGCGCGCCTTCGGCGCGGGACAGGAACAGCTGCTTGAGCAGGCGAGTCAGGAAGGCCAGGGCGAAGAACAGCGCCACCAGGCCGATCGCGAACATGGCGATGGCCGTCGCCCTCTCGGTCAGGCCCAGCGGCCCGGCCAGGAGATCCTGCAGCCCGTGGACGGCCGGCATGGTGGCGTCCTTGACCGGGTTGGGGAACTCGGCGCCGCCGCTGCCCACCAGGTGCTGGCTGAGCCAGGTCGCGCTGCGCTCCAGGTACCGCGTGGACAGTTCCAGCGGGAACAGCACCAGGATGGCCAGCAGGTTGAAGAAGTCGTGCATGGTGGCGCCGGCGAAGGCGCGCTGGAACTCCGCGCGCCGGTTCAACGAAGCCATCGCCACCAGCGTGTTGGTGATGGTGGTGCCCAGGTTGGCGCCCATCATGATGGGGATGGCCCCGCGCACCGTCAGCGCGCCGCCGGCCACCATCCCGACGACGATGGAGGTCGTGCCGGACGAGCTCTGGATGAGGGAGGTCGACAGCAAGCCGATCATGAGGCCGACAACGGGATGCGACGTGGTGCGGATCAGGCTCTCGCTGAACCCGCTGCCGAGCAGCTTGAACGCCGTGCCGAACAGGGCAATGGCAACCAGGAACACGTAGAGCAGGGCCGCCAGGGCGACGGCGCTGGCGACCAGTTCCATCGCGCGCGAAGACGCGCTGCGGGCCGCCGCCGGCAGGGCGGCGCTTGCCTTGGTCGTGGGGTCGGCCATCGCGCTCCCGGTGGCTGCGGGTCACGGCGGTCGGGTGGGAAAGGGCAGACTTCTGCCGTCGGAAGCCTAGCCATCGCAAGCAGCCAGGTCAAAGTCTTTTGGGACGGACGCGCCAAGGTCGCGTCGAAACGAGGTGGATGTGGACGCCCCCGATCCTGGATTCACGCAGCTCTTCTACGAGCTGTTCGGGAGCCTGCCGCGCCAGGGTCCCGGCAACCGCGCCTGCGCCGCGCGGGCGCTGGCGATGTGCCGGGAGCTGCAGCCGTCGCCGCAGGTGCTGGACATCGGCTGCGGGGCCGGCGGCCAGACGCTGCAGCTGGCCGAGCTCACCGAGGCCACGATCGTCGCCGTCGACGCCTACGCGCCGGGCATCGCGCGCCTCGAGCAGTCGATCACCCGGCTCGGACTTGCCCACCGCGTCCGCGCGCTGGTCGGCGACATGGCGAACCTGGATCTGCCGCCGGCGAGCTTCGACCTCGTCTGGTCCGAGGGGGCGCTCTACAACCTCGGCCTCACCAAGGCCCTGCGCGTGTGTCGCGGCCTGCTGCGCTCGGGCGGCTATCTCGCGTTCACCGACGCGGTCTGGCGGAAGCGGAAGCAGGACATTCCGCCGGAGGTCCGCGCGGCCTTCGAGTCCGACTACCCGACCATGGGCCAGGTGGAGGACTTGCTGGCGCTCGTCGCCGGGGCCGGTTTCGACCTCTGCGGCCACTTCACGCTGCCGGACGAGGCCTGGTGGGACGACTTCTACGCACCGATGGAGCGGCGTCTCGGTGAACTGCGCGCGCTTCACGCGGACGACCCGGATGCCATGGCCGTCATCGACGAACTGGCGCGCGAGCCCGAGATGCACCGTCGCCACGCCGACTGCTACGCCTACGAGTTCATCGTCGCGCGCCGCGGCGCCTGAAGTCCGGGCGTCCCGCTGCGCTCGAGGACGGGCCGGACACGCGATCCGGGGTGCGGGCACCGGCAGCCGCGCTATATTGCGCAGGACGCCCGCCAGGCGCGGACGGGGCCGCCACGCCGGCTCGTCGCCGCCAGGCACCAGACACGCCGGCACGGGAGTGGAACCGGACCATGGGCTTCCTCCGTCAGTTCATCAAGCTGGAATCCGCGTCGGGAATGCTCCTCATGGCCTCGGCCGTGCTGGCGCTGCTGGCGGCCAACTCGCCGCTGTCCGGCTGGTACGAATCCCTGCTGTCACTGCGCTTCCAGATCAGCCTGGGTGAATGGAAGCTGGGCAAGCCGCTGCTGCTGTGGATCAACGACGGCCTGATGGCGGTGTTTTTCCTTCTGGTGGGGCTCGAACTGAAGCGCGAGGTCGTCATCGGCCAGCTGTCGTCGGCGCGCAACCTGGTCCTGCCAGGGCTGGCCGCCATCGGCGGCATGGCGGTGCCGGCGCTGGTCTACCTGCGGTTCAACGCCACCGACCCCGCCAGCATGGCCGGCTGGGCAATCCCCTGCGCCACCGACATCGCCTTCGCGCTGGGAGTCCTGGCTCTGCTCGGCCGGCGCGCTCCGCTCTCGCTGAAGCTCTTCCTGCTGACGCTCGCGGTGCTGGACGACCTGATGGCGATCATCATCATCGCGATCTTCTACAGCTCGCAGCTGAGCGTCACCCACCTGCTGCTGGCGATCCCCTGCCTCGGCGTGCTGGCGCTGCTGAACGCGCGCGGCGTGACGCGCTTGGCACCGTACATCCTGGTCGGCAGCCTGCTCTGGCTGATGGTGCTGAAGTCGGGCGTGCACGCGACGCTGGCCGGGGTGATCACGGCGCTCTTCGTGCCCCTGCGTCACCGTGGCGAAGGCGATGGCCCCCTGGTGCACCTGGAACACGCGCTGCACCCGTACGTCGCGTTCGGCATCCTGCCCGTCTTCGGCTTCGCCAACGCCGGCGTTTCGCTGGCCGGCCTCTCGCTGGCCGACCTGTTTGCACCCGTACCCCTGGGCATCGCCTCGGGGTTGCTGATGGGGAAGCCGCTGGGTGTGCTGGGCGCCGTGGCGCTGGCGCGGCTGCTGAAGCTGGCGCCGCTGCCCGCGGGCACGCACTGGGGCCACATGGCCGGCATCGGCCTGCTGTGCGGTGTCGGCTTCACGATGAGCCTGTTCATCGCCTCGCTGGCCTTCGAGGCCGGCGGCACGCACGCACCCGGGACCGACCGGTTGGGCATCCTGCTGGGCTCGCTGCTGGCGGCCTTGACCGGATACGGGGTGCTGCGGCTGTGCCGGCCGGGAACCGAGGACTCGACCGTGACCGAGGAGACCCACTGACGAAGGAGCCGCCATGCTGGACCTGAGCTATCTCAAGCTCACCAATCTCGAGAGCGTATACCACAATCTGGCCACGCCGGCGCTGGTCGAGGAAGCGGTGCGCCGCCGCGAGGGCCACCTCTCACACCTCGGTCCGCTGGTCACCCGCACCGGCCAGTACACGGGCCGCTCCGCCAACGACAAGTTCGTGGTGAAGTCCGCCGGCAGCGAAGGCAAGGTCTGGTGGGGCAAGCACAACAAGCCGTACGAGCCGGCGCAGTTCGACGGCCTGCTGCGCCGACTGCAGGCCTACCTTCAGGGCCGCACGGTCTTCGTGCAGGATGCCTACAGCGGCGCCGACCCCGAGTACCGCATCCGCGTTCGCGTGGTGACGGAGACGGCCTGGCACAACATGTTCGTGCGCAACATGTTCATCCGCGAGTTTGACCAGGCGGTCCTCGACCGCTGGCAGGCCGACTTCACCGTGCTGCATTGCCCTAACTTCCACGCCATCCCGGACCTGGACCACACCAACAGCGAGGCGTTCGTGCTGGTCGATTTCGATCGGCAGTACGTCATCATCGGCGGCACCAGCTACGCGGGCGAGATCAAGAAGTCGATCTTCACGGTGATGAACTACCTGCTGCCGCAGCGGGGCGTGCTGAGCATGCACTGCTCGGCGAACCAGGGGCGCGACGGGGACGTGGCGCTGTTCTTCGGACTATCGGGCACCGGCAAGACCACGCTGTCGAGCGAGGCGGACCGCGCGCTGATCGGCGACGACGAGCACGGTTGGTCCGACCGCGGCGTGTTCAACCTGGAGGGCGGCTGCTACGCGAAGGTCATCCGCCTGGACGAGCAGGCCGAGCCCGAGATCTTCGAGACCACGCGCCGCTTCGGCACGATCCTGGAAAATGTCGCGATGGACATGAAATCGCGGCGCTGCGACCTGGCCGACGCCTCGCTGGCCGAGAACACGCGCGCCAGCTACCCGCTCACGCACCTGCCCAACGTGGTGGAGAGCGGCTGCGCCGGGCATCCGCGCAACGTCGTGATGCTGACGGCCGACGCCTTCGGCGTGATGCCGCCCGTCTCGAAGCTGAGCCCGGACCAGGCGATGTACCACTTCCTGAGCGGCTACACGGCCCGCATCGCCGGCACCGAGCGCGGCGTGACCGAACCCGCGGCCACCTTCAGCGCGTGCTTCGGCGCGCCGTTCATGGCGCTGAACCCGACCGTCTACGCCGACCTGCTCGGCAAGCGGCTCGCCGAACACAAGTCGGCCTGCTGGCTCGTCAACACGGGCTGGACCGGCGGCCCCTACGGCACGGGACACCGCATCAGCATCCGCCACACGCGGGCGATGATCCGCGCCGCGTTCAGCGGCGAACTCGACCGGGCCGGGTACGATCCGGACCCGGTCTTCGGCGTGATGGTGCCACGCGCGTGCCCGGACGTGCCGCCCGAGGTGCTGCGCCCCCGCGACACCTGGCCGGACAAGGCGGCCTACGACGCGCAGGCGCGCCACGTCGCGAAGCTGTTCGGCGAGAACTTCGCGGCGTTCGCAGCGACGGCTGGCGCGAGCGTGAGGGCTGCCGCTCCGAAGGGCGAATGACCGGGCGCCGCGAGATCCCCGGAACCCGGCCACGTCAGGAGCCTGCGCGGGCGCCGGTCGGCAGGGCGCGGCCGGCGCTCCACGAGGCGGGGTTCCTGACGGCGCCATCCACCTGGAACTCCGTCAAGGGGGGCAGGTACTCCTCCCACCAATAGTCGTGCTTCCAGGTGTAGTCGTGATAGATCCGCGGCCTCGGCACGTTCTCGGGCACGTCCGTCAACGGACGGCCCGGGAACGGGTGGTCCACACCCAGCGCCGCCGCGACCGTCGCGGCGATGTCGGTGAGCCCCACCGGGGCCTCCGAGACCCCGAGCGCGCCGCTCGCACCGATCGGCTTCACCAGCAACAGGGGCAACACCGCCGTCGGCGAAGGGCGCCTCGCGGCGGCGGCGGCCTCGCGCGCACCCGGCAGCAACTCGACATGGCTACCGTGGTCGCCGGTCATGATCACGAGTGTCTCCTCGAGGATTCCCAGTGTTGCGAGCCGATCGAGGATCTCCACGGCCTGCGTCAGCGCGGCGACACTCTGGGGCACGACCGCTCCCGATTCGGTCAGCTCCGCGAGCCGCTCCTGCGTGAGTTGGGCCCCCTGGGCATCGAGGAAATAGGGCATATGGCTGGTGAAGAAATGCAGGAACTTGAACGTGGGCCGCCGCCCTCCCACCGTGGCTCCGTCGATGAGCCGACGCTGGATGATACGGCTTGCCTGCTGGTTGGGCGACGGCGCGCAGTAGGGCGGTGCCGTGGCGAACGGCAATTCCACTCCTTCCGTTGCCGCCGCGAGCGACCCGCCCTCCCCCAGGAGCCAGCGGCCATCCGAGTAGAGACGCATCTTCAGGAAGTGCGGAGCATACCGGAACAGCGCCACGTTCCAGATCACCAGGGCGTCGCGCTGGCGGCGGTCACCGGGCGCCCCGTCGAGGAACGACAGCGCACTCGCGAAGGGAACCGCCGCGAGATACTCGCCGTAGATGGGTTCGCTGATGGTGGCGGTGGCAATGCCACGATCGTCGAGCACCACCGGCAGCGATGCCCGCGACAGGCTCTCGCCCAGGAATTCCCTGACGGGCCGTGCGTTGTCCGTGGTCCGTCCGGAGAGGATCGCCGGGATCGACGGCAGCGTCGTCGGATACGCGGCCAGAGCATCGCGGTACCAGGTGAAGCCATCCAGCCGGTCCCGCCAGGAAGGGTCGTCATCCAGGATCCGCTCGAAGGCCGGCCCGGCGAATGCATCGAGGACGATGACCAGCGCGTTCCGTTCGCGCGAGAAACGCGCGAACCCGTCGTCGAGGCCGGACGCGGTGGCATGGTCGAATGACCGACCGGCCACCAGATGACCGCCCAGTGACGCCGCGTTGAGCAGGATGAGAAGCAGGACCAGGCGTGGCGCTGAACGTTGCAGCTTCCGGCGGAAAGCCAGCGCGGCGCCCAACCCGCCGACCCAGACGAGCACCTCCATCGTTCCCGCCAGCCGGTGGCGCGTCCAGTCGACGGCGGCGCCGTCGAACTTGCCGTAGTCCCGGACAAGGACGTTCCCCTGCAGGTACAGCAGCAGGGCGGCGCCGAGAAGAAGCGCGGTCAGGAACCCGCGCCCTTTCGCACGTGCGGCGACGCCCAGAAGCGCGACCGCCGCGAGCGCGATGACCAGCACCTTCCAGGAGGCGCCGAGAAGGTCCAGGAACGCGGTCGTCACCTCGCTGGTATTGAAGAGATATGCCGTGGCCGGCGCGGCGATCAAGAGCGTGACAAGGAATGCCAGCGACGCCGTGGCATAGGCGAACCAGTCGCGGCGCGGGTCGTGGCCATTCCGCGGCTTCGCGGCCCGGTCTTCCGTCATCGCGGGCACTTCCTTCGCATGAGGAACAGGGTTCGCTCGGAACCATCGACGGGTGCTTGCTTCAGGATCTCAAAGGCGGCGCCGAAGCCCGCACGAAAGCCGTCGAGGCCGTAGTCCGGGAACACGTCGGTGCGCGTGGCCAGCAGTCGACGAACCTGCGAATCCGATTTCGGCACGAACTCGATGATGAGATACTCGCCGGCCGCGGCCAGGAACCGCGCCATCTCGGCGAAAGGAACGTTGTTCCCGATCGCCAGGTGGTGGACGAGTGCCAACGCCATGACGGTGGCGGCCGGGCCACGGTCGAGTAGCGACATGCGTTCAGCATGGGCCCAGCCCTGCGCCGGCCCCGGGTTCGCCAGATCCGTCAACAGCGGCAACAACAGCGGTTGCCCGCCCTGCCGGCACTCGAGCCAGTTGCGCTCGACGGCTGCCGGATCGGCATCGACGGCGACGACCAGGCGACCCCGGTCCGCGGCCAGGCGGCTGAACAACCCGTTGTTCGCGCCCAGGTCCCAGACGACGCCGTCGCCCGTGGCGGCCAGGAACTCGCCGACGATCGCCTTCTTGCTCTCCAGCGCGGCCCCGGAGTAGTTCGTGTCGTTGTAGTAGTCCGCCCAGGCCGTTCCCCCGGGACTCCAGCGCAATCCCTCGATCTCCCGGCGCAGGCTGTCGACGAGCCCCTCCAGCGCGCGCCGCGACACCCTGACCTTCGGCGCGACACCAGGGCGTCCGGCGTGCCGGCGCTGGCTCGCCGCGTGGGCGTGGATGTGCATCAGCAGGCTCGGTTCCAGCCGGCTCCGCCAAGGAAGGAGCTTCGCCGCAAGATCCAGGGGCACGCCGTCGAGGTGTTCACGCAGGAGTCCCCCGAGCCGGACATCGCGCCGGGCCATCAGCGCGAGAGGCGCCAGGAAGTGCTGGCAGAACTGTCGGTACGCACCCCACGGTTCGCCCTCGCGATAGGCCGTGAACGACAGCGTGTCGATGAGCACCGGCCATCCTTGCCGGAATTGCACGTTATAGGCCGAAGCATCCTTCAGGACCATGCCCTTGCCAAGGGCCATGGCCTGGATCCTGAGCGTCGCCAGGGCCGCGTCCTTGAGCTGGGTGAAGCTCCATTCGTACGGATAGCTGATGAACGGGACCGGTTCCGGTTCGATGACCGCGACGGCACCCGTGTCGGCGGCCAACGCCAGCGACACCTCCCGGTGCGGAATCAGCAGGCGCTTGCCCACCAGCGCGTCGAGCAGCCCCGATGCCCCCAGCAGGCGGAAATCGGGCTCACCACCGCGATCGACCTGGCGATAGAGACGACCGCCGCGCACGAAGAGGAAGCCGGCGGGGTCACGGAACGACGCGGCGAGGCGACCCTCACGCATCGGCATCGGTCTCGTCGTCACGCTGCGGCCGGCCCCGGAGCCGGTCCCTGATGCGCCGCCAGTAGAGCCTGAGGGTCAGGCCGACGCCGAGGATGGCGGCGATGATGCCCTGGACAGCCAGACTCCCGGATCCGGGATCGACGTAGGCTTGGGCTGGGGCCGGAAACATCACGGCCGGGACGAGCAGGAGAACGAGCCACGAACGCACCAACTTGGATACCCCCGGACACGAGCGCGCGCCGGCGACGCTGACCGGCTCCGGCGCATTGTCCCACGCCCGGCCGCTGCCGTCAAAGCCCAGCCTATGACGCCGGCCGGGATACGGATGCTCTCACCGGTACCCGAACAACGGCGGGAACACGACCACCACCAGCGCGGCCCACGCCGCGTACACCGGCAGGTAGTCCGTCTGCCACTGCTCCAGGCGCGCGAACGGCCTACGCCCGCGCAGGAAGCCCGCGTACAGCACCAGCGACCAGGCCAGGTTCACCAGCAGGATCACGTTCTCGCCCAGCGCCGCCACCCGGTTGGGCGTCCACCCGAACCCGGAGATGCGCGCGGCGATGGCCCACAGCGCCACGGCGTCGGCCACCAGTGCGCTGGTCAGCAGCACCACCTGCAGCGTATCGAAGATGCCCGGCGGCGCCTGGGGATCGCGAGCCGAGACCGAGTACAGCAGCAACCCCAGGACCACCACCAGCAGCAGGTCGAACGCGATGAGCACGTCGCGCTGGACATCGATCGCGCGCCCGGTCAGCGCCACCGTCACCAGGAACGCCACCAGCAGCGCCGCGAACAGCGGCGTGAACAGGCGCGTGAGCACCGGGGCCATGTTCTCGATCACGCTCTGCTTGGCCTCCACCAGCCAGGCGGCGATGATCACCGCCCCCGTCGCGCCGCACGGCAGCAGCCACGACTCGAAGAACCCCTCGACGTCCGTCCCGATCGCCTGGAAGATCACGACCATGAAGGCCGTGAATACGCCGCCCCCCAGTGCGATCAGCGCGTAGTAGATGAAAAGCTCGCCCGAGAAGCGGATGAAGTCCATGCGCCCGGCCACCTGCCCCCAGCGTCCGCCGGCGTAGGCGAGGCCGACGGCCAGCCACAGCGCGATGGGCAGATGGAGGCCGGCCAGCACCTCGGTGGATCCCCCTGCGACGAACGGTAGCAGATTGACCACCAGTGCCGCCGCCACGAACACAACCACCAGCCGGCTCAGGTCCCGCGGGCCGAGCCCCCGCTTCCACACGAAATAGCCGGCCAGCAGCGGCAGCACGAACAGGCTCACGTTCCGCAGGTAGAAGCCCTCGGCCTGCCCCCAGTGGAGCCCGAAGAGGGAGGGCGCCTTCACGAACGCGGCCGCCGCGAGCGCCAGTCCGAAGGCGACGAGGGCCTCGCGCCCCGCGCCCGCGGACGTTTCCCCGGCGCCGGCCGGCGCAATGACGAGCTGCTTCCACAGCCGGTCGGAGTGCTCACGCGCGAACTCGCGCGAGAGCGCGTCGAGGCTGCCCATGCGCTTGACCGCCACCAAGAACGCCTCGTCGTAGGCCAGGCCTGCGTCGGCCAGCGCCGCGATCTGCTCGCGCAGGTGGTCCTCCAGCTCGGCGACATCGACGGACTGGATCGCCTGCCGGCGCCGCAGGTAGCCGCGCCACTGGTCGATCTGTTCCTCCAGCACCGCTTCGTCATGGGGATGGGGCATGGCTCAGGCTCCCTCGGGGTGCGGCGCCAAGGGCGTCGGCGTGATGGACGGCAGCGGCACGGCCAGCGTCGACCAGATGCCGCGCAGGGCGGCGTCCACCGCCTGCCACTGCTTCCGTTCCTCGGCCAGTTGCGCGCGGCCGCCGGACGTGATCCGGTAGTACTTGCGGCGGCGACCGGACTCGGCCACCTCCCACCGCGCCTCGATGTGGCCAAGGCGCTCCAGCCGGTGCAACACCGGGTAGAGCATCCCGTCGGACCATTCGATGCGGCCTTCGGACAGCTCCAGGACGCGCTTGATGATCGCGTAGCCGTAGCTGTCGCCCTCGGCGAGGATCGCCAGGACGATCGGGGTCGACGAGGCGGCCATCAGGTCCTTGCTGATCTCCATGGAGGTCCCTCTTCCGGGCGACACGGGAAGCGATCGCCACGTACCTTGCAGTATTATACATAACAGTGCAATGTATGACAACCGGAAACGCGCCCGCGGTCATGTCGGCCATTTCATGCCAAAAAGCTGGACATCTCCTTCCGGTCTGCTAGAAACAGGTGGTAGGCGTGGCGGAGCAACGCGTTAGCGCCGCACGGAACCCCCAGACAGCGCGGTCAGCCGATGGAGCCGAGACTGGAAAACAGGGAGCTGCCGATCCTGATGGTCTATGACCAGGATGGCTCCTGGGAACCCCACGAGGTGGCGGAGGCCGCGGAGGAAACGCGGCGCCTGATGGCCGCCCTGCGCCGCCACGGCCATTCCGTGGTGCCGGTGCCGCTGCCGGACGCGGATATCGCCGCGCAGCTGGAACCGTACGATCCCGCCGACTACATCGTGTTCAACTGGAGCGAGGGCTTCCCGGGGGTCGACCGCAGCGACCACGCGGTGGCCAAGGCGCTCGAGTCGCTGCAGTTCACCTACACGGGCGCCCCGGGCGAGGTCCTGGCCCTCAGCCGCGACAAGTGCCGCGTGAAGGAACTCCTGCGCGCGCGCGACCTGCCGACGCCCGACTGGTGTGTGGTCGCCGTCGGCGACGCGGCAGATTGGGCGATCTTCCCCGCGATCGTCAAGCCGGCCTACGAACACAGCAGCATGGGCATGACCTCGCGGTCGGTCGTGCTGTCTGCGGCCGAACTGGCGGAGCAGGTCGCTTCGGTCCACGAACAGTTCGAACAGCCGGCGCTGGTCGAGGAGTTCATCGACGGCCGCGAGTTCCACGTGACGCTCTGGGGCAACGGGACCATCGAGATGCTGCCGCCGGCCGAGATGGATTTCTCGGATTTCGCCGATGTCCGCGACCGGATCTGCGGCTACGACGCGAAATTCAACCCTGACTCGGACAGCTACCGGAGGATCCGGTCACTGATCCCGGCGCCACTGGACGCCGAGCAGACGCGCGCGCTGGAGGCGACGTGCGTCGCCGCCTACCGGGCGCTGGGCTGCCGCGACTACGCGCGCCTGGACCTGCGCCTGCGCGATGGCGTCTTCCAGGTGCTGGACATCAACCCCAACGCAGACGTCTCGAAGGACACCAGCTTCAGTTGCGCCGCGAAGGTGGCCGGCTATTCCTACGGCGCGGTGGGCAGCCGCATCGTGCGGCTGGCGGCGCGCCGGCATCCCAGGTTCGGCGGACGCTGACGGCCCCCCCCCCGGCCGAAGGGCGGGTGCGCCGCGCGAAGGATTATTTGACTTTATATATTGTGATTTGATACAATAATGCACAGATCTCGACGTGCTTGACCGCCACAGTGCGCCAAGATGTTGCGCCCCATACAGAAAGGCACCATCGCCCATGTCCCCAAGCTCCGCGTACCCCTATCGAACCGCCCGTCCGCAGATGCCCCGAAACCGGCGCCTGTGGAGCCGCCGCACGGTTCCGGCTGCACTTCTGATCCTGTCGCTGACGCCCCCTGCGGCACTGGCCGCCCAGCGGTACGCCTGCAACGTCGAGATCGCCGTCGGGCAGGCCGCCCGCGTGGACCTTCCCGTCGAGGCGCCGCTGGACCTCACCGCGTTCCTGGCGGGCATCGGTGGCGCGCTGGACCCCCTGACGTTCCAGGTGGTGGAGGTCGACGCGGAAGGCTCGGTCCTCGATGAGGCCGTGCCGTTCCAGTTCGACGCCGACGCCGCCTTCGATCCGGCGCTGCACGCGGTGGGCGAACTGGTGTTCGTCCTGAACGACACGACGCCGGCGTTCGCCAATCGACGATACCGCGTGCTCTTCGACGTGGCCGGGGCCTGCGGCGAGTGTCCGCCGCCGCCGGCGGTGCCCGCGCCGACGACGCTCGACAGCCTGCAGTACGAGGGTCAGGCGACGTGGCTGATCAGCACCGCCAGCGCCGACTACTATTATCACCGCGAAGGGGGCGGCTTCGCGAGCATCATCGACAACGATGGCCATGACTGGATCAGCTACCACTCCAGACCCGGCAGCGGCGAGCGCGGTGAGTATCGCGGAATCCCCAACATGGACGTGAGCGTCCCCGGGCTCAGCGACGGCACGTTCCATCCGGGAGACCACGCCGCCACGACGACACTGCTCCATCACGGACCGCTCAAGGTGACCCTGCGCTCGGTGTACCCGAACCCGCTCTACCGCTGGAGCCTGCTCTGGGAGATCTACCCGACGCATGCCCGCATGACGGTCGAAGAGGCCGGGGCAGACGACAGCGGCCACTACTGGTTCCTCTACGAGGGCACGCCCGGCGGTGCACTCGACGCGGGTGACATCGTGGTCCGTGGCGACGGCACGACCACCAGCGCCGCGGACAACGCCGAGCAGTGGGAAGCCGTCCTGGCCGACCCGCAGTGGCTCTACTACCGCGACACCGCGGCCGCCCGCTACCTCTACCTGAGCGACGACAACGGCGATGCCTATCCCGACGCCCACCGCAGCATGGGAGCCGCCGACGGTGACGAGTATTCGGGCATGGTCGTGTTCGGCTTCGGGCGCGTGGCCGAGGCCTCCGTGGACCCGCTGCTGCCGCGCATGTACGGCGCGGAGCGGACGTTCACGATCGGCCTGGGTGAGGACAGCCTGCATGCGGACGCCGACATCGCCGCGACGACGCGTCCGGTCGTGGTCACGGTCGGCGCGCCCGCGGGCTTGGCGAGCGCTGTCGGCGACGACGTGCCGCCCGGCATCGCACTGGGGCGCAACAGCCCGAACCCCTTCAACCCCGCCACGACGATCCGCTTCACGCTCGTGGCCACCGCCGCCGTCGACCTTTCGGTCTTCGACCTTTCCGGTCGCCACGTGCGCACGCTGTTGCGGGGCGAGCTCGGGCCCGGTGAGCATGCGGCCCTCTGGAACGGGCGGGCACAGGACGGGCGTCCGGCCGCGTCGGGAACGTACGTCTACCGGCTGAGCGCCGGCGGCGCGGTCGCCACGGGGAAGATGACCATGACGAAGTGATGGTGACGGTTCGACACCGTCCGCTGGCGGCGATCGAAGGCCCCGGCCGGGAACGGCCGGGGCCTCTTCCTGACGGAGGCGCTGAACCGGCGGGGCGCCCTGCCGGCCCTAGACCCCTCCCACCCTCTGCCCGAGCACGACGATGTCCCGCCGCCAGCTCTCGAGCCAGTCGGGATCGGTCAAGTCGCAGCCGGACCTGGCTTCGGGCGGCCAGTCGGCCATCATCCGGGCCACGTTGTCGTTCGGCCTGATGGCCAGGGGCTTCAGATCGCTGTCGAGGACCAGGTGGAACTGGCAGCCGACGGTGCCCAGCGTGACCATGATCCGGGCTCCCCTGCGCCCCCCGCTGACCAGGCAGATGTTCTCGGCCTCCAGGCGGTCAACCGCCAGCAGCTTCATGACCCCGGCATCAAAGCCTGGCACCAGCAAGCGCCTGCGGCTGCTGTCCCCGACCGAGGCCTCCCCGCCGGTATAGTCGTCCACCGCCGCGCCGGAGCGGGTGAACCTGTCCAGGACGAACACCGTCCCGCCGCCGAACCCCCGCGCGTTGTTGGTGCCCGCGCAGATGAGTTCCGTCGAACCGTCGCCATCCAGGTCGGCCCCGGCCAGGTCGTACACATGCCCGCGGTGGAAGTAGTCGCAGATCGTCTCGCCCGTGCGCCTGATGACGAGCACGTTCGCCGGATACTTGCGCACGTGGATGAAGGCGACCGCCAGTTCCAGCGTGCCGTCACCATCCAGGTCCAGGTACTCACGGCAGACAGGACCGAAAGATTCCAGTCCGTCGAGGCAGTCGGGGCCGTAGGCGGCCACCGCACGGGCAGCGTCCGGCGCCCGTTCCCAGATCGTCGCACCCGAACGCCCGTCCAGCAGGACGATGCGCCCGCCGTCGAGCGCATCGAAGCCAAGTCCGACCAGCACCGTCCCGTCCTGCCAGCCACCGGGTTCGGCAAACACGATCGTCGATTCGAAGGTGCGGCTCCAGCTGCCGTCGGTGACGAGCTCGCCGGACACGTTGAGGACGTGTTCATCCGCGAGCACGTTCAGCGGGACCGCCTCGCGTGTCGCGCGCACGGCCAGCCCGAAGCCCGTTCCGGCCAGCAGCATGAGGCCCAGAAGTCCGGCCAGGGCCACACGGGGCCGACGCGGGGAGCATACAGGCAAAGGTGGCGCGGGATCCTCCGCCGCCACGACGGTCGGGGTCGGATCCGTGTCCGGCTCGGAATTCCCGAGCAGATCTCTTGGGGTGACGGCCAGCGCTGCAGCCAGAAGCAGGAGGGTCTTCTCGAGGACCACCGCGCGCTGCCCTTGCTCGAGCAGCCGCACGGTGCGTTCACTGAGGCCGGCGGCATCCGCCAGTTCCTGTTTCGTCCAGCCGCGGGCCTGTCGAAGCGAGGACAGCCGCGCTGCGACAGCCGCGCCGTCGATACTGATGTTGCGAGTCGATCTCATGACCGCGCGTTCCGATGGTCGTGCAGCATCGGGATACGCTCGGGCGATGCCGCGTCAGGCCGTGCCAGGACGGCGCCGATGTTGGTGGCACGATTCTAGATGCTCGTCGGCGCCGTGACAACCCCATCATGCGCAGATTAGCGATTCGGTGCGCCAGCGTCCGCAGGCTTCCGACCGATTCCGTTGTGCAGGCGGCATCGCGGTCGGATGATTCTCCCGGTCGGCGCCGCGTGCGTCGACCGGGGCGCGGGGCGGGCCTGTTTGGGCGAGACAGGACCGCCCGCGCCCGCCCACACGCAGCCCCCTCAATGCGGCGACATGATGGCGCTGACGGGATCAGCGCAGCAGCACGAGCTTCCCGGTGGCGCCGCCACCCGCGCCTTGCACGCGCGCCAGGTAGCAGCCGCCGGGCACCGCGCGGCCCGCCTCGTCACGACCGTCCCAGCGCCATGCGTGCGACCCCGCCTCCAGCGGGCCGTCGGCCAGGACGCGCACGCGCCGGCCGCGGGCGTCGAAGATCGCCAGCTCGGCCGGGCCGGCAGCGTCCAGTTCGAGCGTCACCACGACCGCCGGGTTGAACGGGTTGGGCGCCGCGTGGAGCCGCCAGCCCGTTCGCGGCGCCGCGCCCCCGGCCGCCGCCACCGCGCCGACCTGCTCGTACGAGAACCCATCATGAGCGGCCGCCACGGACTGGTACCAGGCGCCGGCGCCCGCTTCCTGCAGCAGCACCCAGCGGACCCACGGCTCCAGCAGTCGCCAGACCGTGTCCTGCTGCTCCTGGCGCGTGATGCCGGCCGAGCACGACTCGCCCAGGTCGCACAGGAAGTTGTAGGCGTTGAACTGGCAGTGGCTGGCGCCGTCGATGGTCGCCAGCGCGCGCCAGCCGGCCAGCGCCCCGTACATCGGGATCTGGTGGCCGGCAGGAGGCGTCACGCAGTCGTTCGTGCCGGCGAACAGGAGGGCGGGACGATCGATCGTCGCGGCCGCCACGACCGCCGAGGGGTTGGTCTCGGCCGCCGCGAAGGCAGCCACTGCGGTCAGCGTCGGGTCGCCGGCAGCAGCCAGCAGCGCGCAGCCACCGCCCATGCTGTGCCCCATGACCAGCGCGCGCGGCCCCATGCGACCGAAGAACGGCGAGGCCGGCAGCGCCCCCGCGTCGCGCAGCGTGCGCGCGGCAAACGCCAGGTCCAGGCCGAACTGGGCGTGGCTGGGGAACAGTTCGCCACCGGTGCGCGGCACGGCCACGACGCAGCCGAACTCTGCCAGCCGGCCGGCGACCCAGGCGTACGCGCCGGCCGGCATCTGGAAGCCGTGCCCAAAGGCGACCGTCGCGAAGCCGCCTCCGGCCGGGGCCTCGGCGACGGGCTGGCCGGCACCGGCCGCCGTTGCCGGGTAGTAGAGGTCCACCGGCACCGCGCGGTTGCCGCGGGCCCCGTCCGTGTACGTCACGTCGGCGGTGCCCACCGGATACTGGGCGTGGGCCAGCCCACCCGGCCCGACGATGGCCAGCAGCAGGCAAACGGTGCGGATCCAGGTGCTCAACGGCATGGTGCAGCGACTCCGGGTTCGGGCTCCCACGGCCTTCCGGACCGCACCATTATAACAACGCGAGCGGATCTGCTGCTGTTCGATGCGGGCCGCGACCGCTTATTGATCATCGATTATCTCAAGGCACGCGCCTTGCACTGTCTGCCGGTTTCGCCCGGCGATTCCCCCTGCGAGGAGGCGACCAGATGAATCGGTTCTTGTCCTGCGTCCTGCTGTCGGCCGTCCTGTTGCTGGCCGGCTGCGGCGGCGATGACGGCCCCGCGACCCCGGCCGGCCAGCCCACGCCCAACCTGCTCTTCACCGCGGTCAAGCAGTCGGTGCCCGCCTTCGAGCCGAGCACCGCGGCAGCCAAGGCGATGCTGCCGGACCAGGCACTGCGCGTCGCCTATCAGCTTCTGCGCGACTACACCTACCCGGACGACGAGGGCGTCGTCGACATGAGTAACCTCTACAAGGTCCTCTGGGAGGCGTCGATGAGGCTGGACGAGGCGCCCGCGCACTGCGCCGCCGTCACGCCCGCAGCCGACACCGACCTGACGCCGTTCGCCTTCGACGACCTGCTGGGCCATACCTATGCCCTGGGCCTGAGCGAAGAGGAAGGCGGCTACGGCTCCAGCATCGCCTACGCGCAGACGGGCAACGAGCGCCGCATGCTGTCGAGCTACAAATGGGCTCCCGATGCCGCCCAGCAGGTGGCCATCGGCGTCATCCAGGCTGCGCACGACACGATCAGCGGCGATGTCAGCATCCGCTTCGCGCAGGCCGTGCGCTATCCGCCCGGCAGCACGATGGGCGGCGCGGAGGGCAGCGGCTTCGCCATCCGCGCGCGGATCGACGGCAACAGCACGACGCACGCCTTCGAGCTGAAGATGGCCGTCAACGGCACCTCGCTGGTGGGCAAGGGCGTGTCGCAGGGTGCGGGCAACTGGTTCCTGTTCCGTCACGGTGACGCCTACTACTGCATCCCGGCCGACGCCGACGAGTACGAGCTCATGACCACCGTCGCGACGGACCTGGCCAGCGTGCCCATCGGGGGTGCGGCCTACAAGGACGCCGTCAGCGCCATGCAGGCGTACGACCTGGACACCGACCTGCCGGCTATCGACCTCAGCGATTTCGGCGGTGGCGTCGCGGGCACGCCGGTGGCGTACCTGATGTTCTGAGTTGTGCCGTCGAGATTGTGTCCGCCCGCACCGTTCAGCGGCGCGGGCGGCTCCGTTCCGCCCCCTCACGCCGCGTACGTCAGCTCATGCCCCCGCTGCCGGGCTAGCACCCGCGTGTTCACCCGCCGCCAGTAGTACTCCTCCCACCGCCGTGGCAACGCGATCCGGGTCACGAACAATCGCCGCTCCAGTACATCCGCCACCGTCAGCCGACGATCCAGCATCCCCCGCGCCTGCGCCGGCGTCTGGCTGCCCCGCGCCTTCTCACGCCGACCCTTCAGGTAGTTCCGCCACACCACGAACACCGCCAGCCGCTCCGCACTCGACTGCCGACGCTTCGACCACGCGATCGTCTCCCGCTTGTGGTTCGCGCTGCTGTGACGGATCAGCAGGTCCGCCACGTTGATCGGGAACAACCGGTTGCGCGAGTCACGACGCTCCCGGCTCGACGTCACCAGGTGCTCCACCTTGCACTTCAGCCCCCGCAACGCCTGCGGGTAGGCCTTGTGCTCGTCGCTCAGCACCGTCAACTGCGGTTGGCTGCCGGCCACTACCTCCAGCAGGTGGGTCACGTCCTTCAGGACGGCCTTGGGGTCGGGCCGGCCGAACGCAGCCTCGAGCCGCTCACGCTTGCGCTTCTGGGCCGGGGTCATCGAACCGGACCGGCGGACCTCGCTGTCGGTGAAGTAGGCGATGAGGTCGGACGTCGGCTCGACCGCCAGGTGATGGTGGAAGGGCCAGAACTGGGAGTGCTCGAAGGAAACGAAACCGTCGATGGCGGCGACCGATACGGGCTTGGCCTGGGCCATCATCCTGGCGTGGAACAGCAGGCAGTGGCGTCCGAGGCGGCTGAGCTGCCGGTCGACGGTCGAGGGTGCCACGCGCAGGTCGCGGGCGATCTGGCGGTTGGCCATGCCGCCGACGGTCTTGGTCAGGAGCCGGGGCAGGACGTCGGGGCGCTTCAGCCAGTAGGAGGTGCTGAAGGTCTGGGTGCTGAAGGAGCGTCGGCAGTGGCGGCAGAGGAACCTGGGGATACGCTTTCGCTGGCAGTGACTCCAGTGGTAGCCGATGCGCTTGAAGCGCCACTGGGGGTCGAAGTGGCTGTGGAAGCGGCACTTGGGGTTGGGGCAGTGGGGCGGCGTGAAGGTGTCGGGGGTCGTGTTCATGCCCGGCCCGGGCAACTGCCGGGCCGGGCACAATTTCGACGGCACAACTCACAGCCTGCGCTCGGGCATGGACGACTTCGTCACGAAGCCGATCGTCGTCGACGCGCTCTACGCCGCCCTGAACAGGTACCTGGCCGTGCAGCCGGCCCATACCGGCGCGTAGCGGGAGTGGACGGAACCCTGGCGGCGAACGCGCGCTGCCACCGGGACGCCCGTCGACCAGGCTAGACGCCGGTCTTCGCGCGGCTCAGGCGGCGCACCAGGACCTCCCGCAGGCGCGCCAGGGTGATCGGCTTGGTGAGGTAGTCGTCCATCCCCGCGGCCAGGCAGATCTCCCGGTCGCCGGTCATGGCATGCGCCGTCAGGGCCACGATGGGAATGCGCGGGTCGGCGATGCCCGGCTCGCCGGCGCGGATCCGGCGGCACGCCTCCAGCCCGTCCATCTCCGGCATCTGCACGTCCATCAGCACCAGGTCGAATGTCCCGTCGCGCAGTTTGGCAAGGCCGTCGAGGCCGTCGACAGCCGTCACCGACTCGATGCCCAGGTTGCGCAGCAGCTTCGTGGCCACGAGGCGGTTCGTCGCGTTGTCCTCGACGACCAGGACGCGATGGCCGGCCAGTTCCCCGGGCGCCGCGGCGCACGCGCCGACGCCCGCGGAAGCGTCGGCAGGGGCGGCCGCGGCGGGCGGACCCTCGACGCCGGCCCGTTCGCAGGGTAGGGGCAGCGATGACAGCAGCGCGCACAGCGCCTCGCCACGCACCGGCTTCGCGAGGCGCTCGCTGAACCCCGCCTGCCGCAGGCGACCGGTGTCCGGCACCACGCCCAGGTCGCTCAGCATGACCAGCCGGGGGCACGGCGTCAGGCCGGTCGCCAGGATCCGGCGCCCGAGCTGCTCGCCATCCAGGCCCGGCATGTGCTCGTCGACCAGGACGAGCTCGGGTGACCTGCCCTCGTCGGCGGCCTGGCGCAGCATCGCCAGCGCCTCGTCACCGCCGGCAGCGGTGGCCGTCTCCACGTTCCAGGCGTTCAGCAGCTCCATGAGCGCCGAACGACTGGTCGCGTTGTCGTCGACCACCAGTGCGCGCCGCACGCTGGTTGCCCTGCAGGGGGGTATCTCAAGCCCGGCGTCGGCGAGCGCCAGCGGGACTGCCACCCAGAAGCAGGAACCCGCCTCGGCGAGCCGGTGGGCGCCGATCCGGCCGCCCATCAGGCCGACGAGCTGCTTCACGATCGCCAGGCCCAGGCCGGTCCCGCCGAAGCGGCGGGTGGTGGAAGCGTCCGCCTGCGTGAAGGGCTCGAACAGGTGCAGCAGCTTGTCCTCGGGAATGCCGATGCCGGTGTCCCGGACCTCGCAACGGATCCACTCGCTGTGCTCGTCGCCGTGTCCCGGGTCCCGCAGGCCATCGACCCGCACACTGACCTCGCCGGCAGGCGTGAACTTCACGGCGTTGCCGATGAGGTTGACCAGGACCTGCCTGAGCCGGGCGCCGTCGCCGCGCCGGCGATCCGGCAGGTCCGGCGCCAGGGAGCACACCAGCTCCAGCCGCTTGCGCGCCGCCCCCGCCGCCACGCCCTCCACCGCATCCTCGACCAGGCGACGCAGCCGGAACTCGCCGGTGTCGAGCTGCAGCTTGCCCGCCTCGATCTTCGAGATGTCCAGGACATCGTTGATGATCGCGAGCAGGCCATCGGCGCTGTTGGACACGCGGCGGCAGTACTCGGCCTGGTCCACGTCCAGGCTCGTGGCCGACAGCAGCTCGACAAGGCCGACGATCCCGTTCATCGGCGTGCGGATCTCGTGGCTCATGTTGGCCAGGAACTCGGCCTTGGCGCGCGTCGAGCCCTCCGCCAGCTCGCGCGCGGTCACCAGCTCGGTGATGTCGACGAACGACTCGATGCCCGCCGTGGCGCGACCGTAGTCGTCCCAGAGGACCTGGGCGTTCTTGCGGACGAACAGCTGTCGGCCATCCTTGGCACGCATGGTGCAGACCTTCTCCTGGATCGGCTCGCTGCGGGAGAGGTCGAACAACGGGCAGCGTTCGCGGCAGCCGTCACCGTTCAGGAGCGAGCACTTGCGCCCCAGCACCTCCTCTTCCGCGTAGCCGGTGATCTCGGTGAAGGCACGGTTGATCGAGGTGATCGTCAGGTCCACGTCGACGGTGAAGACCGCCGTGGCCGCCGTGTCCAGCACGCGCTGCAGGTGCTCCTTCGCCTCGTTCAGCTCGAGCTCCTGGCGCTTGCGCGCCGTGATGTCGGTGATGATCCACACCGCGCCCTTGGCCAGGTTCGGCGGCGCCAGCGCCTTGCCCGAAAACAGGCACCAGACGGGGCGGCCGGACCGGTGGCGCAGGGGGTACTCCACCTCGCAGATCTCGTGCTCGGCCAGCCGCCAGTAGTAGCGTTCGCCGAACTCGACGAACTTCTCGTGGGACAGGTGGAGCTTCTGCGGTCCGTCGCCGATGAGCTCCTCCGGCGCGTAGCCGAACATGTCGCACAGCCGGCGGTTCACCTTGGTGAGGATCCGGTTCTGGAGCACCATGATGCCGACCAGGCTGCTCTCGAACACGGCCTCCAGCTCGTCGAGCGTCTCCTGCAGGCGCAGTTCGGCGCGCTTCTGCTCGGAGACGTCCACGAAGCAGTCGAACAGGCAGGCGCGGCCGCCCAGGTCCACCGGCACCACGGTTTTGAGCACCGGGATCTCGCTGCCATCGTCGCGCCGGATCAGGCTGGGCGACCCGCAGTAGTTCGAACGCCCGTTCAGGACGGGACAGCCTTCGCCCGGGTCGCTGCAGAGCAGGTCCTTGCAGCCGCGGCCCAGCAGGCGGTCGCCGGGGACCGCCAGGAGTTCGCTCGCCGTGCGGTTGGCGTCGATGATCGTGAGCGTGTTGGCGTCGACGATGATGACGCCGGTCTGGATCGTGTCGCGGATCAGTCGGTTCTCGGCCTCGATCGCCGCGGCCGTGCGTTCGGCAGCGCGCAACCGCGACAGCGCGGCCAGCCGGGACGGCAACGCCCAGTCCTGGCTGCCGGCCGGCAGGACCTCGTCGAAGCCGCCCGCCAGCGCGGCGCGCCCCTGCTCCGGCGTGGCGTCCGACGGGCAGACCAGCCAGAACTGGGGAGCCGGCGTCACGGCCTGGGCGCCTGCCGGCGCGAGATGCGACCCGGTGGCCTTCGGCCTGGGCCGGTCACCGAGTTGCGGCCGATCGCTGATCACCACATCGTGGCGCTCGGCCAACAGGGCCTCGCGGCACTCCTGGATGCTCCCGACCGGATGAACCACGTGGCCGGACAGGGCCGCGAGCCGGATCAACCCGGCCAGTTCCTGCTCGTCCGCGAGCAGGGCCAGGATCGAGAGCGCCGGGCCCGGGTGTGACATGCGTGACCTCTGGCCGCAACGCGGGGAATGCCGCGCGTCTCGGCTCCACGGATAAGGGACGTCCGCACTTCGGTATAGGTCTATCCTTGTTTCTATCAGCACCCGCGGGATTTCCTTAACCGGGAAGGCGTCGCTCGAGCGCGCCCGCGAACCCGGGTCCCGAACGTCAGAAGCCCCTTGCCACGACCCGGGAGTGCTGGCAGGTTGGGGCGGGGTGCGGGACCCTGCACCTGCGGCCATCCGGCGAGAGGGGATCGGGATGAGACAGTACAGCGCCGAGTTCCTGGGCACATTCTGGCTCGTCATGGGCGGCTGCGGCAGCGCGGTGCTGGCGGCCGCGTTTCCCGATCTGGGCATCGGCCTGCTCGGCGTCTCCCTGGCCTTCGGCCTGACCGTGCTGACGATGGCCTTTGCCATCGGCCACATCTCCGGCTGCCACCTGAACCCGGCCGTCTCGGTCGGGCTGTGGGCCGGCGGCCGTTTCCCGGCCAACCAGTTGGCACCGTACATCGCGGCCCAGGTCCTGGGCGGCCTGGCGGCAGGCGGCGTGCTGTTTGTCATCGCCAGCGGCGCGCCGGGCTTCGATGTGGCCGGAGGCTTCGCCGCGAACGGCTACGGCGCGCACTCGCCCGGCGGCTACTCGCTGGCGGCGGCCCTGGTCTGCGAGGTCGTGATGACCATGTTCTTCCTGCTGGTCATCCTGGGCGCCACCGACAAGCGCGCGCCGGCCGGCTTCGCGGGCATCCCCATCGGCCTGGCGCTGACGCTGATCCACCTGATCAGCATCCCGGTCACCAACACCTCGGTCAACCCCGCGCGCAGCACGGGCGTGGCCCTGTACGTGGGAGACTGGGCGGTGGGCCAGCTGTGGCTGTTCTGGGTCGCGCCCGTCGTCGGCGCGCTGCTCGGCGCGGTCCTCTACAAGGCGATCGCCGGCCAGAAGAACTGAGTTCCCGACGTCGCGGCGCCGCGATGGCGCCATCGCGCGATATCATGGAGGGCCCGTGCCGGTGCACAGGCGGTGGACTGGACATCGTCGCGGATATCGTGCCGTGGTCGTCGCGGGGCTGCTGCTCTGCGCGTGCGTGACCGCGGCGCGCGCCGGCGTCGAGGTCGAGTTGAAGGGCCTGGACGGCCCGTTGAAGGCCAACGCGCTGGCGGCGCTGTCCATCGGGCGCGCCGGCGATGAAGCCTCCGCCGCGCGCGTGCAGCGCCTCCACGCGCGCGCGCCGGACGAGATCCGCCTGGCCCTCCAGCCGTTCGGGCGCTACGCCCCCGTGATCCGTGCCGAGCTGACCCGCAAGGGCGACGAGGGCAGCGGCGACTGGCTTGCACGCTACGAGGTCGACCCCGGGCCGCAGGTCATGGTGGCGTCCGTGGACGTGCAGGTGCTGGGCGAGGGCGCCGCCGACCCGGGATTCCGGGAAGCCGTCGCCGCCTACCCGCTGCTGCCGGGGGCACCGCTGGACCACGCCGCACACGAGGCGGGCAAGCGCGCGCTGACGGCCCACGCCGCGCGCAAGGGCTACTTCGATGCCGCTTTCGACAGCAGCGCCGTGCTGGTCCACGTCGGGCAGCAGAGGGCCGACATCGTCGTGCGCTACGACTCCGGTCGGCGCTACCGGTTCGGCCCCGTCCGCCTGAAGCAGGACATCCTGGACGACCGCAGGGTGATCGGCTATGTGCGCATCCGCGAGGGCGAGCCCTACGACGTCGAGCCACTGCTGAAGATGCAGAACGAGCTGTCGACCGGACCCTACTTCGCGGCCGTGGAGGTGCGGACGCGGAACGAGGAAGCCGAGGGACTGGACGTCCCCATCGACGTCGACCTGACGCCGGCCCCGACCCAGCGCTGGGAGGTCGGCGGCGGGTACGGCACCGACACCGGAGCGCGCGCCAAGGTCAAGGCCACCTGGCGGCGCCTGAACCGGGCGGGCCACCACGCCGAGGCCGAGATCGAGGCCTCGCAGGTCGAGTACAGCGCCACCGGCAAGTACTTCGTGCCGTGGCCCTACCCGCGCACGGAGTTGCTGACCGTCCTGGCCGGCATCGGCCGCTACGAACCGCGCTGGGCCGAGAGCTGGCGACTGATCGGCGGCGTGACGCTCGGCCGCGCGCGCGGCGGCTGGCGCGAGACCCTCTCGCTGGCGTACGAACGCGAGGACTTCACCGTCGCCGGCGTGGACGGCGCCTCGGACCTGGTCCTGCCGGGCCTCAGCTGGACGCGCACGAACGCCGACGATCCGCTCGTGCCGACCCATGGCGCGCGCCTGCGCCTGGACCTGGCCGGTGCCCACGAATCGGTGCTGTCCTCCGTCTCGTTCCTGCAGGCCGGCGCCGAGGCGAAGGTGATCCGGAGCCTGTCGCCGCGCGTGCGCGTGATCGCGCGCGGGGCGCTGGCGCACATCGTCACCGATGACGTCGACGCCCTGCCGCCGACGCACCGCTTCGTCACCGGCGGCGACCAGTCCGTGCGCGGCTACGCCTACGAGTCGCTGGGTCCGGTCAACGCGAACGCGGAGATCACCGGGGGCGACACGCTGGCCTGGGCCAGCCTCGAGCTCGAGTTCCGCTTCCTGGCCAGCCTGGGACTGGCGGTGTTCACCGACGCCGGCAACGCCTGGCGCGACGGCTTCGGGGACCTGGCCGTGGGCCCGGGCGCCGGCCTGCGCTGGTTCTCGCCCATCGGCATCGTGCGCCTGGACGGGGCGGCCGGCCTGAGCGAGGACGGCGATCCGCTGCGCATCCACCTGGCGATCGGACCGGACCTGTGAGGGCGCGCCTGCACCTGCCGCGGGGGAAGGCCGCCCGCATCGCCGGGCTGGTGCTGGGCTGTGTCCTGCTGCTGCTCGCGTTCCTGGTCGGGACCACGGCCGGGGCCAGGTTCGTGGTGGCGCGCGCGCTCACGCGCGTGCCCGCGGGCGTGACGGTGGACATCGCGCGGATCGACGGCCGGCTGCTCGGCCCGCTGTCGCTGGAAGGCGTGCGCATCGGCAACCGGCTGGTCGAGGTCATGGTCGACAGCGTGGGGCTGGACTGGTCGCCGCGGCGACTGCTCAACCGGCAGTTGCACATCGAGAAGGTGGCGATCGACGGCGTCGACGCGCGCCTTCTGCCGCCCCCGCCGGGCGGCTACCCGCGGCAGGAAGGCGAGGGCGGCGCCAAGCCGCCGCCGGAGATGCCGCTGGAGATCGTGATCACCGAGGCGCGCGCCGCGAACGTCAAGCTGCTGGTGACCGAGTCGGTGGAGTTCCGGGACCTCCGCGTGTCGCTGCGCGGCCGGGCCGACCGCTACGAGCTGGATGTCGCGACGCGACTGGTCGGCGACGGCCTGCCGGAGATCGGCCTGACCGCGGCGGCCACCGGCACGCTGGCGGACATCTCGCTGGTGCCCCTGGAGGTGCGCGCCCTGGGCGGCGTGGCGCGCGTGCGTGCCCACGCGACCTGGTACCCGACCGTCGCCTGGGCCGCGCGCGCGACCGTCGACAGCCTGCAGCCGGGCCTGCTGCTCGCCGATCCGGGCGCGCTGCCGGGCCACCTCGGCGCCCGACTCCGCAGCGAAGGCCGGGTCGAGGCCGCGCTGCCGACCGGCTGGGCCAGCCTGGACACCCTGGAGGGCAACCTGCTGGACCGCGTCGTGACCGGCACCGCCCGCGCCGAGTGGACCGGCGTGGCCGATGCGCGGCTGCGCGCGGACGTGGCCTGGGGCCCCGTGATCGCAGCGCTGCAGGCGGCGCTGACCGACAGCGTGGCCGCACAGCTGGCGGTCACCTGCGACGACCTGGCCGGACTCGTGGCGGGCCTCGGCGGCCGCGGCGCGCTGGACGTGCACGCCGCAGGACCCCGCGCCGCGCCGACGTTGACCGGCGACCTGCTCGTCCAGGACTTCACGCGCGCGGAGCCCGCGCTGGCGATCGCCGCGGTTGAGGGCGGCTTCCACCTCGAACTGGCGGACCTGGACACGATTCCGACGGGGAACGGCCGCCTGCGCCTGCGTGCGGACTCGATCCGCCTGGGCCAGGCCAGGCTCGACAGCGTGGTCGTCACGCTGGCCGGCACGCAGCGCGAGCAGCGCGCGCGCCTGGTGGTCGAGGGCGAGCCCCTGCACGCGCACCTGGCGCTGGGTGGCGCCTGGGACGCGGTCGACTCGACCTGGGCCGGCGCCATCGACACGTTGTCGCTGGCCAACCCGCTGGCCGGGTCCTGGCGCCTGGGCGGGCCGGCGGCGCTGCGCGCGGGCCCGCGGGCGGCGGCGCTGGACAGCCTGCGCCTGGTGCAGGACGCCGCGGAACCCGTGCCTGGCGGCGCGCGTTTACGACTGGATGCGGCCTGGGACCGCGGCGACGCGCCAGGCGGCCTCTGGAACGCCCGGGCCGACCTGGCGGGACTGCCGCTGGCGCTGGCGAACGCGCAGCTGGCCGCGGGGCAGAGCCTGCGGGGCACCGCCTCGGCGGCGGTCTCCGCGGACGGCGAGGGGACCACGCTGCGCGGCACGTTCGAGGCCGCCCTGCACGACGCCGGCTTCCTCTTCGAGGCGGCAGGCCGGCCCGACAGCCTGCTGGTCGAGACCGCGTCGGTGACGGGCTCGGCGGGGCCGGCGGACATCAACGCCCGCCTGGCGGCCGCCGTCGTCAGCCCCCGCAGCGGCGGACGCGCCGAACTGGCTGCCGACCTGGTCCTGCCCGGCGCCGCGCAGCTGCCGATCGCACCCGATTCGCTGGCCGTGCGCGCGACGATCGCCGGACGCGTCTCCGACCTGGCGTTCATCGACGGGCTGAGTCCGCTGATCACCGCGTCACGCGGCCAGGTCGACCTGGACGCGCAGGTGGACGGCCGGCTGCCCGCGCCCGCGATCACCGGGCAGCTGCGCGTGCGTGACATGGCCACCACGCTGCCCGACCTGGGCATCACCATCGCCGACGTGCAACTGACCGCCCGCGGCGACGTCACCGGCGGCTACGCGCTGGACGGCTCCGCCCGCTCGGGTGAGGGAACGCTGGCGGTCGGCGGCCACCTCCCGCCGAAGCTGGGCGCCGGGACGCCGCTCGTGGTGACGCTGCGCGGCAAACGCTTCCAGGGCATCGACACGCCGGAGATCCAGGTGCTGGTCTCGCCGGACCTCGAGCTGGTCTGCGACGGCAAGCGGCTGGACGTGCGCGGGACCGTCGACCTGCCGGTGGTCGAGGTGGAGATGGTCGAGATGCCCGAGGCGGCGGTGCCCCCGACACGCGATGCGGTGGTCGTCGACGCGGCAACGAAGGCCGCGGCGCCGGCGATCGACACCTGGGTGGACGTGAAGGTGAACCTGGGCGAGCAGGTGCGCTTCCGCGGCTTCGCGATGGCGATCGGGCTGGCCGGCGCGCTGCACGTCAGGCAGCACGTACCGGAACTGCCGGACTGCCGCGGCGACCTGCGTGTGCGCGAGGGCTACTACCGCGCCTACGGACAGGACCTGGACCTCGACAGCGGCATCGTCTCGTTCGTGGGTCCGGTGGACGACCCGGCGCTGAACATCAGGGCCTATCGCGAGACGCCGGACGGCGTCGTGGCCGGCGTGATCGTCACCGGCTCGGCGCTGGCACCGGTCCTGAAGGTCTACTCGGAGCCCGCGCTGCCCGAGACGCAGGCCATCTCGTACCTGCTGACGGGCCGGCCGCTGGACTCCGGCAGCGGCGACGACAAGGCGCGCGTGGCGGCCACCGCCGCCCTGATGGGCAGCAACGTCCTGTCCAGCCAGCTAGGCTCGCGGATCGGCCTGGACGAGGCCCGCGTGGAGACCGGGGGCTCGCTGGACCAGGCCGCGCTGGTGACCGGCAAGTACCTGACGCCGGAGCTCTACCTCTCCTACGCCATGGGCCTGTTCGATCGCTCGAACCTGGTGCGCCTGCGCTACATCATGTCGCCGAAATGGTCGGTGCAGACGGAGACCGGCACGACGATGGGCGCGGACCTGCTCTACAAGATCGAGCGCGGCGGCGTGCGCTGACGTTCGGCGCACCGCCTGCAGGGTTCACGCGCTGGTGGCCTGCCCCGCCAACTGGCCCAGGTGATTGGCCACCAGGCCGACCAGGCCGCCGGCCACCGCGCCCTTCATCCCGGTCATCAGGTTCTTCCCGGGGTCGGCGATCCCGCGCGATTCCCCGATGATCCCGGCGCTGATGCAGGCCAGCGGAAGGACATACGCCATCAGGATATCCTGCCACACCGGCAGTTCCAGGTCCTGGGCCTTCGCCCGGCCCTTGTAGAATCCAGCCGCGAAGGAAACCACGGCAATCACGCCATAACCCAGGATCCTCTTGAACACGATTCCCACCTTCACGCTGGAGTCGCCACACCCGCCCGCACCCCGTTCCCGGACCGCCCGGCGCTGCGCGGATCTTCCCATGGACGAGGCCGCCGCGTCAATTGCGGCAGGGGCCCCGTTGATCCGGCGCGCGGGACATGGTAGGCTCGCCGCCTCCACACCGACATGCCAACGCGACCGAGGAGGATCCCATGACCACGTCGCGAACGCTCCCCGTCCTGTCCCTCGCGCTCGCGCTGCTGCTGGCGGCCGGTGCCGCCCTGGCGACGCCGCCGCAGTACCTCATCGTCGACATCGGCGTGATCGCGCCGACGGATTTCGCGCAGGGCAACCGCGTCTCGCTGACCGGAATCGCCACCGGGCGCTCGTTCGGTAACCCGACGCGCGCCTTCTCGTGGACGGTCGACGGCGGCCTGGTCGCCCTGCCCAACCCGACCTCGCCCGCGCGCAACTACTGCGTCGGCAACGGCGTGAACGACCTGGGCGCCGTTGTCGGCAACGGCACCACGACGTCGTTCGGGTCCAGTCCGTTGCCGCTGCTGTGGCAGGGCGGGGCCGTCTCCGTCCTGGCCCTGCCCGGCGGACAGACCCTGGGCCGCGCCAACGACATCAACAACGACGGGCTGGTTGTCGGCTCGATCGGCTCGGGCAGCGTCGAGTACGGCGTGAAATGGTCCGGCGGCGTGCCGACGGTCATCACGGCGCAGACGCCGGGCGGCAGCTGGCTGCGCACGGCCTACAGCGTCAACGACGCGGGCCAGGTGGTCGGCTTCGGCATCGACCCGGCCAACGCCGCGCGCAACGTGGGTATCCTCTACGACGCGGTCGCGAACACGGCCGCCGAGGTGCCGGCGCTGCCGGGCCACAACGGCACGCTGCCGTTCGACATCAGCAACAGCGGGTACGTCGTCGGCTCGAGCATGCTCAACCAGGGCTCGGGGATGCCGTTCATCTGGAGCGCCGCGAACGGGACCAAGGAGATCACGCTGCCGCCGGCCACCTCGCAGGGCAGCTGCCGCGGCGTGAACAACGCGGGCTGGGCCGTGGGCACGGCCGGCGGCGTCTACGCGGTGCCGTTCCTCTACGACGGCGAGCAGACGTACGCGCTGGCCGACCTGCTGCCCCCCGGCTCGGGCTGGGACCTGGCCACGAACACCTCCTCCTCGGCCATGGGCATCAGCGAGGACGGCATCATCGTCGGCTCCGGCGTGCTCAACGGTTCCGTGCGCGCCTACGCACTGATCCCGGACCAGGGTGTGGCCGCGCTGCTGCAGGTGTTCGCGGCCGAGGCCGGGGACGCCGGCGTGGACGTGCGCTGGGCGCTGGCCCTGCCGGGCGGCGACCTGCGGGTGGACCTCGAGCGTGCGCCCGCCGCCGACGGGCCCTGGACCGTCATCGCCAGCCGCGTCGACGCCGAGGCGCTGGCGACCACCTTCCGGGATCCGGACGCGGAGCCCGGCCGGGTCTGGCACTACCGGCTGCGCGTGACCGAGCGCAGCGGCGCCACCTACACCCTGGGTGAACTGGCGGTCGAGCGCCCGGTGCTCTGGGCGGGCGGGCCGCAGTTGGGCGCGCCGTGGCCGAACCCTGCCCGCGACGGCGCGCAGGTCGCGTTCCGCCTGCCGGCCGCGCAGGGCGTCACCGTCCAGGTGCACGACGTGCGCGGTCACCTGGTGCGCTCGCTGGTCGACGGCAGCTTCGGCGGGGGCGAGCACGTGGCCGGGTGGGACGGCACCGCTGCGGACGGCCTCCGCGCCCCGGCGGGTGTCTACTTCGTGACGCTGAAGACTGCCACGGCGGTGCGCACGCAGCGGCTGGTGCTGGCGCGCTAGTTTGCAGGACGCGGCCGGTTGCCGCGACAGGAAACGGACGACGGGGCGGGAGGCGACTTCCGCCCCGTCTTCGCCTTTGCGCGGGAGCGGCGCGGGCGGACATGATTTCGACGGCACCGGCCAGGACGTGCTATGATCGTGGCTGCGTCAGGTCGTCAGGAAGGTCTCCATGCCGCGCTCCCGGATCCTCCCCGCCCTCGCCGCCGCGCTTGCGGCCGCGTGCTTCCCGGCCGCCACGCTTGTCGCCGCGCCCCCGCCGCTGCCCCTGTGGGCGGCCTTCGAGGCCGCGCCGGCGCGCGACGGCTACGATCGGTACCTCGAACTGGAGACCGGCCGCGTCTACACCGGCGGACTGCAGGTCGGGCCGACCTGGGATGACGACCACGCGCGGTTCGAGGATGCCGAACTGGGCCTGGACGTGATGATCGCCGGCAACGGGGCGATCCTCGATCTCGGCGGCCAGATCCTGCGCATTTCGTTCTGCGGGAACCGCCTGGATGTGCAGGACTGCATCCTGCTGGGCGGGGGCATCCGCTTCGTGGGGGACAACGACACCGCGCGGGACCGCACCCCCGAAGGCTCGGTCCGCTACTGCACCTTCCATCGCCCGGAGGACTACGCCGTGCGGCTGCAGGGCGTGGGCGCCGGCGTGACCTGTGAACGCAACCTCGTCGTCGATCCCGTGGACACCGGCCCCGACGTCACGATCTGGGCGGGCATCGCCGGCGCCAACCTGCCGACCGGGCTCGCCTTCGGGATGTCAGTGCAGACCGGGGCCTTCGGCCTGCCGATCGTGCGCGAGAACTGGACCTGGCACACCGATCCGCGTACGAACGGCGACCCGCTGCACCATTTCGGCTTCCTCTGAGAATACGGGTGAGTGATCCCCGTCCCGTGGGACGATGCCGGTTCGGCACCGCACGACAACATCACCGGACTGGACCCGGGACTGCGCGATCCGGACCACGGCGATTTCCGCGCGACGAACGCGGCGGGCTACGGCTCGCGCATCGTGCCGGCAGCCGCGGCACTGGCGCCGCCCGCGGCTGCTGCGACCGCAGCTGGGCAGCCGGCCGCTGGCCGCCCCGCGACGCTGACGGTGGCCGGCGACATCACCGTCGACACGCTCTGGGACGCGGCCACGGTCCTGGTGACGTCCGCTGTCACGATCCGCGATGGCGCCGTGCTGACGGTAGCGCCCGGCGTCGCCGTCGCCTTCACGGGCCACCACGGCCTGGTGGTCAGGGACGGCGCGCTGCAGGTGCACGGGACCGCTTCGGCCCCCGTCGACTGGAGCTCTCTCGGCGTGGCCGGCTTTACCGCGACGCCGGACACCAGCGGCAGCTGGAGCGGCATCTCGTTCCTGAACGTGCCCGCGTCCGCGCCGGCCTCGTTCCTGCGCAGCTGCATCTTTCGGCACGCCAAGGCGGTGCCGGGCTTCGGGGTCGACCAACGCGCTCCGCGCGTCGGCGGCGTCTGCACGGACGGCGACGGCGGCGCCCTCCGCTTCACGGGACCGGGCGCGGTCGAGGTCTCGGGCTGCGTCCTGCACGACAACGCCGCCGACCGCGGCGGCGCCCTGTCCGCGCACTACGGCGCGGCGCCGGTCATCGTCAACTGCCTGCTGCACGACAACGTCGCCTGGAGCCGGGCCGGAGCCGTCTACGTGACCCACGCGTATCCGCGCCTTGTGCACACGACGATCATCGACAACAGCGTCGCGAACCCGGACCTCTACTTCCGCACGGCCGGCGGCAGCGACCATGTCCAGGCGCGGCCGCGCTACGTCGGCTGCATCCTCCACGGCAACACGACGCACCACCACGATGCGTTCCAACTCCTGGAGCCCCGCGCGATCCACGTACACCACTGCAACGTGCAGGGCTACGGACTGGGGCAGGGCGGACTGGACCTGGACCCGCGATTCGCGGCCACGGCCGGCCGGCCGGGCCTGCTGGGCCCGGACTCGCCGTGCCTGGACGCCGGGGACCTGGCCGCGGCGGCGGCCTGGCTGCCCGCCACCGACCTGACGGGGCGGCCCCGGCTGGTCGGCGCCCAGGTCGACCTGGGCTGTTGCGAGCGGCAGGCATCCGTCGCGCCGGCGCCGCTGCCGGCCTGGTCCGCGCCGGCCGTGACGGCGCACCCCAACCCGGCCAATCCCGGCACGACGATCCGTTGGCGTGCCGACACGAGCGGCCCCGTGCGCGTTGCCGTGCACGACCTGGGCGGGCGCCTGGTGCGGGTCCTGGTCGACGGCCTGCGGCCGGCCGGCCCGGCCGCCGCGCACTGGGACGGACGCGACGACGCCGGGGCCAGGGTGGCCGCCGGCGCCTATGTCGCGCGGGTCGGGATCGCGCACAAGACCGCGACGGTGAAGGTGACGCTCCTGCCGTGAGACTGGCGGCGACCGGCCCGAGCTGCCGCCGGCCCGCGATTCAGCCAAGGTCTGCCTGGCGCTCGACCACCCGCAAGACGATCCCGTAGGCCATGGCTTCGGCGGCATCCATCCAGAAGTCGCGCTCGATGTCGTGCGCCACCTTCTCCAGCGGCTGGCCCGTCTGTGTCGCGATCACGCGGGCGATCCGCTCGCGCGTCTTGACGATCTGCGCCGCCTGGATCGCGATCTCCGTCGCCTGCCCGCCGATGCCGCCCGCGGGCTGGTGGATCAGGAACCGCGTGTGCGGCAGGCACAGGCGGCGCTCCTTCGGCGGCGCCAGGAAGATGTGGGCCGCCGCGCTGCCGACCCACCCGGTGCCGATCGTGGTCACCGGCGCGCTCACGAACCGGATCATGTTGTGGATCGCATCGCCCGACTCGACGTGGCCACCCGGCGAGGAGATCAGCATGGAGATCGGCTTGTCGGATTCGGCGCACATCGCCTGCAGGCGGGTGCAGGTAGTCAGCGCCTGCTTCTCGTTGATCTCCCCGAAGACCAGGATCATGCGCGAGTTGAACAGCAGCAGGTCCTCGAGGCGGTCGTTGCCCGGGGTCTTGGCGGACTTTTCGGCGGCATCGGCGATCGTGTGTGACATCTGGTCTCTCCCTGGGTGTGCGGGCGCCTGGGGCCCGCGCGGACTCGGTGGCGGACGCTGGACGGGGTTCGGGGCGCGCTGCCGGTGCGGCCACCCCCCTGGCCGGGGTCGCGGCCCGGAGGCTCCGCGCCAGCGCGGGCGGATTGACCGGCGCCAGTCGGTTGTGCATTATCGATGCAAGCGCCGACTCCCGCGACACAGAACATCGACCCGCAAGGACGAGAACCATGGGACGTGCCTTCGAATACCGCCGCGCGGCCAAGGAGCGGCGCTGGGACAAGATGTCCAAGGTGTTCCCCAAGCTGGCCAAGGCCATCACCGTGGCCGCCAAGCAGGGCGGATCGGATCCGGAGATGAACGCGCCGCTGCGCGCCGCGATCCTGAACGCCAAGAGCGAGAACATGCCCAAGGACAACATCGAGGCGGCGATCAAGCGCGCGGCCGGCAAGGACGCCGCCGACATCACCGAGATCAACTACGAGGGCAAGGGGCCGCACGGCGTGCTGATCCTGGTCGAGTGCGCCACGGACAACACCACGCGCACCGTGGCCAACGTCCGCAGCTACTTCAACAAGGTCGGCGGCCAGTTGCTGCCCAGCGGCTCGCTCGAGTTCATGTTCGACCGCAAGGCCGTGTTCGAGTTCGCGAAGCCCGAGGGCGTGGCCCTCGAGGAACTGGAACTGGCGCTGATCGACGCCGGGCTGCAGGAGATGGTCGAAAACGAGGGTACAGTCTACGTCTACGGCGACTACACCGACTTCGGCGGCCTGGCCCACGCACTCGAGGGGCAGAAGATCCAGGTCGCCAAGTCCAGCCTGCAGCGCATCGCGCAGAACCCGCAGGAGTTCGGCGAGGCCGACCTGGCGGAGATCGAGAAGCTCCTCGATCGCATCGAGGACGACGACGACGTGCAGGCGGTCTACACGAACATCGCCTGACCTGCCCGCCCAACCCGGAGCACCGATGCCGGAGAACCTGGCCAACGAGTACAAGTACGTCCTGCTGATCGTGGGGCTCTTCTTCGGGGCCAAGTACCTGCAGAGGTTCCGGTTGCCCGGCGCCGTCACCTGCCTGGGCATCGGGGTAGCCTTCGGCCTTGGCCTGGGCTGGTTCACCCACGATCCCGTCATCGAGATCTTCGCGGTGCTGGGGATCTCGGTGCTCTTCCTGTTCGCGGGCATGGAACTCGACGTCGCCGAGATGCGACGCGACGCCCGCCTGCTGGGCGGTCATGTGCTCATGCAGGCGGCAGCGGTCCTGACGGTCGCGGCGCTCGCCGGCCGCTTCCTGGACCTGCCTTTGCGGCCGGCCCTGATCGTCGCGCTGGCACTCGTGACCCCGTCGACGGGGTTCATCCTCGATTCCCTGGCCAGATTGCCCATCAGCGAGCGGGAACGCGGATGGGTCAAGAGCCGCGCCATCGGCACGGAGATCGTCGCCCTGATCATCCTGCTGTTCGCGCTGCAGTCCGAATCGGCGTCGAGGCTGGGGGTCTCGCTCGGTGCCATCGTGCTGATGATCGCCGTGCTGCCGCTCGTGTTCCGCATCTTCGTGCGCCTGGTCCTGCCCCACGCGCCTGGCACCGAGTTCGCATTCCTGGTCGTCATGGCCCTGGTGGCCGCGCTGGCCACCAAGAAGCTGGGCGTCTACTACCTCGTCGGCGCCTTTGTCGTCGGCGTCTCGGAGCAGCGTTTGCGCACCAAGCTGCCGATGCTTGCCGGTGACGGCACCATGAAGGCCGTCCACCTGTTCGCTTCGTTCTTCATCCCGTTCTATTTCCTCAAGGCCGGCCTTGGCCTGCAGGCAGGCCACTTCTCGCGCGAGGCCTTCCTCATCGGGGGCATCTTCGTGGCCGTCGTGGTGCCCCTGCGGCTGGTCCTGGTGGCCGGCTACCGGGCCGTCACCGCCCGCCAGCCGCTCAGGGACGGCCTGCGCCTGGGAACGACACTCCTGCCGACACTGGTGTTCACCATCGTGCTGGCCGGCATCCTCGAGGAGAGGTTCGCCGCACGGCCGGCTCTGGTCGGCGGGCTCGTGCTGTACACGCTGGCCAACACGTTGATGCCGTCGATCCTGCTCGGACAGCGGACAGGCGACCTGGCCCCGCTCGACGGCAGGCCGGAAGCCGCCTGAATCGGCAACGACGCCGCGGCTGACCGCGGGCGGAGCGGCACCCCGCTCAGGGGCAGTGCGCACCCATCGAACGGGCCATGACCGCGATATCGGAGAGATTGACCACACCGTTCGGATGCAGGTCGGCCGCGAAGCCGTACGGCGATGCGTAGGCCTGGGCAAAGAGGGCCACGTCGGCCAGGTTCACCTGGCGATCACCGTTGATGTCCGCACTGACGAAATGCAGCGGCAGCGGCTGTCCCAACGCCATGCCGTTGACCAGCACCCGGCACACCGATTGGCTGTGGCCGCCCGCCCGCAGCGGCGCGCTCCAGGACGTGTGGCCGTTCGGGTCGGTCTGCGAGTCCGCCACCGTACCCCCGTTGCAGGGGACCAGGCCGCCGTCGCCGGATTCCAGCCACATGTCCTCGCGCGGAAAGTTCCAGATCGGGAAGTCGCACGGATCCAGCAGCACCAGGTGGATGGTCGCATCCACCGGTGTCCCGGCCGGGCGGTGCGCGGCCGTCAGCGGCTCGCCGGTGCCGTCGGGCACCACGAACACCGTCGCCGACTCGCCGGCGCCCAGCCCCCAGGTCACGAGGCTCTGGTCCAGGTCCGGCACGCCCGTCACGCCGCCGCCGCCGCACTGGGCAGAGGCCGCCGCCGCACCGAACGCCAAGCAGAAGACGATCGTCAGAAATCTCGTCATGGTACACTCCCCCCGTTCACCGACCCCCGTGAGTATACCGGTCGGCCGGAACCGCGACAAGGCCCTTGCGGGCCGGTTGACCCCGGCGTCGGCCGCGTGATACCGTCGCGGGCGGCGTCCCGCGCGCTCGCGGGCCACGCATCGCTCACGCGCCCAACAGGATGGCCCCACCGGAACCCGAACGGATGGAACGTGTCACGAGCAAAGCCGCGGGCCGCTGAAGCACCTGCCGGATCCGCCCCCAAGGGCCGCCTCGCCGAGCTCGACGTCCTGCGCACGGTCGCGGTCCTGCTGGTCATCGGCCACCACTGGGCCCAGTTCATCAACCGCGACACCTCGGTCATCACCCGGGTCATGTGGCGCATGGGCTGGGCCGGTGTCGATCTGTTCTTCGTCCTGAGCGGGTTCCTGGTCTCGGGACTGCTCTTCCGCGAGTACGCGAAGCACGGCAAGGTGAACATCCTTCGCTTCTTCGTGCGCCGCGGCTTCAAGATCTACCCCGGCTTCTACGTGATGATCGCCGTCATGTTCGCCGTGCAGCACGGCCAGGATGGCGGGATCGGCGCCTTCTGGAAGCCGCTGCTGGCCGAGGTCACCTTCTTCCAGAACTACTTCCGCCCGCTGTGGAACCACACCTGGTCACTGGCCATCGAGGAACACTTCTACCTGCTGCTCGGCCTGGCCTTCGTGGTCGTCACGGGCAGGCGCCGGCTTACGGGGAACCTCAAGCGTGCGACCGTCCTGGTCATCCTGGTCTGCGCCGCCTGCCTGGCCGGCCGCCACTTCACGGCCGAGACCCTGGGCTACACCTGGACGCGGGTCTACGCACCGACCCACCTGCGGATCGACGCCCTGCTGTTCGGAGTCGGCCTGTCCTATGCCTACCACCACCAGCGGGCGCGCGTGGAGGGGTTCGTCAGGCGGTTCAGCCTGCCGCTGCTGGGGCTGTCGCTGGCACTGGCGACGTGGCCGTTCCTGCTGACCCAGGAAGCGCCGCTCATGTACACGCTCGGGCTGCTGAGCCTGACCGTCGGCTTCGGCGGCGTCATGATGCTGATGGTCGTCAGGGGCGGCGACTGCGGCCGGCACGTGCCCTGGCTGGTGGCGCCGCTGGCTTTCACCGGCAGGCACTCGTATTCGATCTACCTGTGGCACATGCCCGTGCTGTGGCTCGTGTCGAACCGCCTGCTGAAGGCGGCGGGCTGGCAGGGCGGCGGCGGCGCGCATTTCTGGGCCTACTTCGGCGGCGCGCTTCTGGTGGGCATCGTTGCGGCCAAGCTGATCGAGATCCCGGCCATCGCGCTGCGCGACCGCATCATGCCGTCACGCAGCGGCAACATCGTCTAGGTTGTGCCGTCGAAATTGTGCCCGGCCCGGCAGTTGCCCGGGCCGGGCATGAACACGACCCCCGACACCTTCACGCCGCCCCACTGCCCCAACCCCAAGTGCCGCTTCCACAGCCACTTCGACCCCCAGTGGCGCTTCAAGCGCATCGGCTACCACTGGAGTCACTGCCAGCGAAAGCGTATCCCCAGGTTCCTCTGCCGCCACTGCCGACGCTCCTTCAGCACCCAGACCTTCAGCACCTCCTACTGGCTGAAGCGCCCCGACGTCCTGCCCCAGCTCCTGACCAAGACCGTCGGCGGCATGGCCAACCGCCAGATCGCCCGCGACCTGCGCGTGGCACCCTCGACCGTCGACCGGCAGCTCAGCCGCCTCGGACGCCACTGCCTGCTGTTCCACGCCAGGATGATGGCCCAGGCCAAGCCCGTATCGGTCGCCGCCATCGACGGTTTCGTTTCCTTCGAGCACTCCCAGTTCTGGCCCTTCCACCATCACCTGGCGGTCGAGCCGACGTCCGACCTCATCGCCTACTTCACCGACAGCGAGGTCCGCCGGTCCGGTTCGATGACCCCGGCCCAGAAGCGCAAGCGTGAGCGGCTCGAGGCTGCGTTCGGCCGGCCCGACCCCAAGGCCGTCCTGAAGGACGTGACCCACCTGCTGGAGGTAGTGGCCGGCAGCCAACCGCAGTTGACGGTGCTGAGCGACGAGCACAAGGCCTACCCGCAGGCGTTGCGGGGGCTCAAGTGCAAGGTGGAGCACCTGGTGACGTCGAGCCGGGAGCGTCGTGACTCGCGCAACCGGTTGTTCCCGATCAACGTGGCGGACCTGTTGATCCGTCACAGCAGCGCGAACCACAAGCGGGAGACGATCGCGTGGTCGAAGCGTCGGCAGTCGAGTGCGGAGCGGCTGGCGGTGTTCGTGGTGTGGCGGAACTACCTGAAGGGTCGGCGTGAGAAGGCGCGGGGCAGCCCGACGCCGGCGCAGGCTCGGGGGATGCTGGCTCGTCGGCTGACGGTGGCGGATGTACTGGAGCGGCGATTGTTCGTGACCCGGATCGCGTTGCCACGGCGGTGGGAGGAGTACTACTGGCGGCGGGTGAACACGCGGGTGCTAGCCCGGCAGCGGGGGCATGAGCTGACGTACGCGGCGTGAGGGGGCGGAACGGAGCCGCCCGCGCCGCTGAACGGTGCGGGCGGACACAATCTCGACGGCACAAGTTAGGTATTGAAGCGGCCGATGCTCCCGCGCAGGCGGGTAGATAGCGTCCGCAGCTCGACGGTGCTGGACTCCATACGCCGTGTCGACTCTTCCATCCCCGTCGCCGCCATCGTCACCGCGGCGATATCGCGCGCAATCGCCTGCGACGCGACCGTCGCCTGGAGCATCTGGCCACCCACGTCCCCCACACCCAGGGATGCCCCCGCGACATTGGCCGCGATCTCGCGCGTGGCCGTGGCCTGCTCGTCGATAGCCGCCGCCATCACGGAGACGACTTCGCTCACCTCGCCGATGACCTTCGTAATGCGATGGATGTTCTCCACGGACGTCGAGGTGGAGCCTTGCATGGCGCCGATCTTGGCCCGGATGTCGTCGGTAGCCAGGGAAGCCTGACCCGCCAGGGTCTTGACTTCGGCAGCGACGACCGAGAATCCCCGGCCGGCATCGCCGGCGCTCGCCGCCTCGATGGTGGCGTTCAGTGCCAGCAGGTTGGTCTGCGCGGAGATGGCTGCGATCGAGGCCGTCACGGCGCCCACGTCCTGGGCGGTGCGGCCCAGGTCCACCATCAGGGAGGTGACGCGACCCGCCTCGCGCGCCGCCTCCTCACTGATGACGCGCGCCCGCTCCGAGCTGGCGGCGATGGAGCCGATGCTCGCGCTCATCTCCTCGGTTGCGGCGGCAACTGTGGAGAGCTGTCCGGTGGCCCCGTTGATGCTGCCGGAAACCACAAGCGCACTGGCGCTCATCTGCTCAGCGGCCGCGGCCACCGCCGCCGCGCGCTCCGACGTGTCGCGGGCGCCGCTGGCAACATCGCTCGAGACCCCCGTCAGGTTGTCCGAGACGGCGCCAAGGGTCACGACCCCCTCCTCCAGGTCTGCGACGATCGCGCGGAGGTTGGTTCGCAGCTCCTCGGTGGCGCGGGTCAGGTTGCCGAACTCGTCGCGCCGGTGGCGCGCGATCGTTTCGGTCAGGTCGCCCGCCGCCAGGCGGCCGATCTGCCTCACCGATTCCTGCAGCGGCACCAGGACGTTGCGCCGGATGAGGAACATGAGCGCCGCGAACGCGACACCGATGCTGGCGCCTCCGAGAATGACAGCCAACCGACGCTGCGCGACCGTGCGCGCCTGGGCTTCCGCCATCGACTTGCGGACGCTGACCACAGCAAGGGGATCGCCGACCTTGGCCTCGTGGCATTCCACGCAGCCGGCCACCGCCCGGATCGCGCTCACCGAGCGAACCACCGGCAGGCCATCGTGCCGCTCCCGCGCGCGAAGCGACGAGCGCCCGGCAAGCACCTGCTGTTCGGCGGCATCCAGGCCCGCCTCGCTTCCAGGCCGGATCAGATCGGTCGGCGTGACCCTTAGTTCTGCGACGTCGCCGGTTTCGAGGCTGGCCACCAGGGGCGAGACGTCGGTGACCCCTTCCGACATCGAGAACACGAGGGCTCCGCGCACCACGTCAGCCAGCGCCTCGGTCTCGGCATAGGCGGCCCGATCCGCGGCCTGTTCGGCCCGCAGGAGCAGCACTCCGAGAGTGACCGACAGAGTCACCAGGAGGACGGCCGCGACGATGATTCCGACGGTTCTGGACAGGGACATCGGGAACGCTCCGGGGGCTGGCGAGACCACCAATCAGCACGTGCACCGCAGCGACTGCGGCTTTGACCTCCCATGTTCGGATGAAGGACGGCGGTCTTGAGTCCGGACGGATGCAGTCCGGCTTTGCCGGTCGGTGCGGTGCCGTGCGCGCCGCAGGCCCACCGGTCACCCCTCGCCCATGCCCAGCCGCCCCTTCGCGTCCGTCAGCAGCGTGTAGCTGACGGGAATCAGAATCAGCGTGATGAAGGTCGAGAACACGACGCCGAACCCCAGGCTCACAGCCATCGGGACCAGGAACTTGGCCTGCAGGCTCTTCTCCAGCAGCAGCGGGGTCAGGCCCGCGAACGTCGTCAGTGACGTGAGCATGATCGGGCGGAAGCGGCGGATGCCGGACTCCAGCACGGCCGTGGTCGCATCCATGCCCTCTTCCCGGGCACGGTTGATGAAGTCGATCATGATCAGCGAGTCGTTCACCACCACGCCGCTGAGGGCCACCACGCCGAACACGGAGATCAGCGTGAGGTCGAGGCCCATCAGGAGGTGGCCCCAGGCCGCGCCCACCAGGCCGAACGGGATGGCGGTCATGATGATCAGCGGCTGGCTGTAGGAGCGGAACTGCACGGCCAGCAGCACGAAGATCATGAGCGCGGCCAGCACGAACCCGCGCTTGAGGCTGCCCAGCGACTCCGCCTGCTGCTTCTGTTCCCCTTCCATCGACCAGCGCAGCCCGGGATGGGCAGCCACCAGCGCCGGCAGTACCTCCGCCCTGAGGGCGTCGTTCAGCTCCTCGGCATTGGCCAGGTCCTGGTCCACGTCCGCGGTGACCGTGACGATGCGCTGGCGATCGGCGCGCGAGATGGCCGCGAACCCGCGCCCGATCTCCACCGTCGCGACGCGCCCGAACGGCACCTCGTCTCCGGCCGGCGTGCGGATCAGCATGGACTCGATATGACCCAGGGAGCGGCGCTCGTCCTCCGGATAGCGGACCATGACCTTCACTTCGTCGCGGCCGCGCTGGATGCGCATCGCCTCGCCGCCGTAGAAGCCGGTCCGCACCTGGCGCGCCAGATCGGCCAGCGTCAGGCCCAGCGTGCGGGCTTCCGGCCGCAAGCCCAGCTTCATCTCGACCTTGCCCTCGCGGAAGCTGTCGGCGATGTCGAGCGTGCCCGGGTACCCGGACAGCGTCTCCTTCAGCTCACGCGCCGCGCGACGCAGGTCCTCCGTGTCCGCCGACGACAACTGGACGTTCACCGGCGAGCCACCCTGGAACAGGTTGGCGCTGAATGTCAGCGAGACGGCGCCCGTCACGGGTCCACACAGTTCCCGCCAGCGCCGCGCCATGTCGGGACTGGGCACGTTGCGAATCTCCGCCTTCAACAGCTCGGCGTTGACTTCCACCAGGTGCGCGCCACCGGCGGAGCCGCCGCCGCCCTGCATGGGGGAGCCCTGGCTGGACCGCGGCTGGGAGCCGATCGATGTCGCCACGTGCGTGATGACCGAGGGCGCGTCGGCCGGGTGGGTGGCGTCGAACTCGCTCCGCACCTGCTCCAGCGCCGCTTCCAGCTGCCTCACCGCGCGCTCTGCCTCCTCGACGGTGGTGCCCTGCGGCAGCGTCAGCGCCGCGACCAGGTTGTCGGCATCCACCTTGGGCATGAAGGTGAACTTGAGATGCCCGCCGGCCACGAACCCGCCGGTGACCAGCAGCGTCGTGATGGCCAGGGCCACCACCAGGGGCCGGTGGGTCAGTGCGTAGTTCAGGCTGGGCCGGTAGGCGCGCTCGACGACGCCCGTCAGCACCGCATCGATCCGGTCCTTCAGGCCGCCGTACCAGCGCTGCGCGCGGTCGGATTCCTGCTGCCCCACCGACTTCATGGTTGCCAGGTGCGCGGGGAGGATCAGCAGCGACTCCATCAGCGAGAACGAGAGGATCGCGATCACGACCACCGGCACGTTGAACATGAACGAGCCCATCGTGCCTTCGACGAAGGCCAGGGGCAGGAAGGCGGCGATCGTCGTGAGCACGGCCAGGATGACCGGGATCGCCACCTCCAGCGTGCCCTTGGTCGCGGCGGTCTGCGGATCCACGCCCTTCTCCCGCCAGGCATGGACGTTCTCGCTGACAACGATGGCGTCGTCCACCACGATGCCCAGCGAGACGATGAAGGCGAACATCGAGATCATGTTCAGCGACACGCCGAACTTCGGAATGACCCAGAAGGCGCCCAGGAAGCTGATGACGATGCCCAGGCTGACCCACAGCGCCAGCCGGAACTGCAGCGTCAGCGCCAGGCAGATGAAGACCAGCACCAGACCGGCGATGCCGTTGCGGAGCAGCAGGTCCATGCGGCTCTTGTAGATCTCCGAGCGGTCGTTGAACGTCGTGATGCCGATTCCGGGCGGCAGGCTGCCGCGGTTCGTCTCGACGTACGCCTTGGCCGCCTCGGTGACGCGCAGGACACCTTGCTCGCCGGTGCGGTAGACCTGGATGATGGCCGAACGCTGGCCGTCCATGAACGACGCCGTATCCACGTCCTCGAAGCCGTCGTGCACGGTGGCAAGGCGGTCCAGCGTCACGGCCGTGCCGTCCGGAGCGGTGATGACCACGAGGCGCCCGAACTCCTCGCCCGTGTAGAGCTGGCCCTTCGTGCGGACGAGGATTTCGCCGCCGTCGGTCTTCACCGAGCCGCCCGGCAGGTCCAGGCTGCCCGCCTGCACCGCGCGCACCACCTGCTCGAGGGTCAGGCCGTGGGCCTGCAGGGCCTGCTCGCTGACCTCGATCGAGATCTCGAACGGACGCGTGCCGGCGATGGCCACGTACGTGATGTCGGGAACGGCCAGCAGGTCGTCGCGGACCTTGTCTGCCACGAGCTTCATCGTGTGCTCGGGCACGTTGCCGTGGATGACCACGTCGATCACCTGCTGGCGCGGCTCCACCAGCGTCACGATGGGCTTCTCGGTCTCCGCCGGGAAGGTCGTGATGCGGTCGACCTCGGACTTCACGTCGTCCAGGGCCTTGCGCTGGTCCGTGCCCCGGTCCAACTCGATGGTCACCACGCCCATGCCCTCGACCGAGGTCGAGGTGATCTGCTTGATCCCGTCGACGCTCTGCACCGCCTCCTCGACGCGGACGCAGACCGCCTCCTCCACCTCCGACGGCGTGGCGCCCAGGTAGGGCACGCTGACGGTGATCATGTCCATCGTGATCTCGGGAAAGACCTCCTGCTTGATGGACACGGCGCTCATCAGGCCGGCAAAGCAGATCAGCACCATGAGCAGGTTGGCCGCGACGTGGTTGTGGGCGAACCAGCGGATCAGGCCGTTCATCGGTCGCCCCCCACCCGGACCTCCATGCCGTCAGTGACGTACTGCAGCGCGCTCACGCAGACGCGCTCACCGACGGCCAGGCCGCCGGTGATGACCGCCTGCGCAATGTCGGCGCGCGCGACGGCCACCTGCCGCAGGGACAGCTTCCCGTCCGCACCGACCACCCAGACGATGTCGTCGGGGCGCAGCGCCGTCCGCGGAATGACCATCGCGCCGGCCGGCGGCGGGCAGGAGAACAGGACCTCGACGAACATGCCCTCGGTCAACGCGGGCCGCCCGCCCTCGCCGCGGTAGGGATCGGGAATCTCGACGATCACCGGGACCTGGCGGCTGCGCGCGTCGATGGCGCCGCCCAGGCGCACCGCGCGGCCGGGCCAGACGTGGCGGGCGCCCGCGAAGTCTGCGCCCACCTCGACGGGATGCGCGCCATCACCCTGGCTGCCCACGGTGATCCAGGCCAGGTCGGCGTCGGCCACCGGCACCGTGACCTCGGCCAGGTCCGTGGCGTAGACCGAGCCGACGGCCGCGCCGGCAGCCACGAAGTCGCCGACGTCCAGGTCGGCCTGCCGCACGCGGCCGTCGAAGGGGGCGGTCAACGCGCAGCGCGACAGGTTGACTTCAGCCTGACGCAGCGCCGCCCGCGCGGCGTCCAGGTTGGCGCGGGCCAGGTTGAGCTGGGGCAGGCGCAGCACCAGCGGGCCCGGCTCACCGGCCGCGCCGTCACCGTCGGCCGCGGCGCCGAGCTGCTCCCACTCGCGGCGTGCCACCTGCGCCTCCTCCTGCGCCTGGGCCAGCGTGACCTCGGCCTGCGCGACGTTGGCGCGCGCCTGCGCGGCGGCCAGCGCGTAGTCGGTGTCGTCCAGGCGCAACAGCACCTCGCCGGCGCTGACGTACGCACCCGGCTCCAGCCGGGGCGACACCATCACCACGCGTCCGCGCACCTCGGCCACCAGCTCGACCGAGCGTTTGGCCCTGACCGAGCCGAAACCGCGGATGCGCACCGGTTCCTGGTCGGCGGCCACCTCGTACACGGCAACCACCGGGCGCGACGGCGGCGGCACCTGGCGCTCGGGGCGACTGGCCGTCTTGATCAGGATCACCGTGACGAGCAGGCCGACCACGACGATGGCCGCGGCCCCCAGAAGGCTGCGAAGGGTCTTCGGGCTCACGGGCGTTCTCCTTCAGGCTTGGTGGCGGCCTCATGATGGGCGATGGCGGCGTCCGCATCCCAGCTGCCACCCAGGGCGCGGATCAGCTCGACCCTGGCGACCCTGCGCTCGCGCTGGGCGGCCAGCAGGCTGCTCTCGACGGTGAACAGGCGCCGTTGCGACTCGAGCGTAGTCAGCAGGCCGTCCAGGCCTCGCTGGTAACGTTCCTCTGCCAGCTGGACGGCGCTGCGCGCGCTGGCCGCCGAGGCAGCCAGATGGCGCTCGCGCTCCTGCTGGTTGAGGTCCTGGTCCAGGGCGTTCTCCACCTCGGCGAAGGCGCGCAGCACCGCGCCGCGATACGCAGCCACGGCCTCGCGCGCCCGCGCCTCGGCAACCTCGACCTGGGACCGCGTGGCGCCGCGATTCAGCAGCGGCATCACCAGGTTGCCGACCAGCGACCAGGCATCGGTGCCCTGGGCGAACAGGTCCGCTATGTCGCGGCTGCGCGTGCCGCCGTCGGCGGTCAGGCTCAGGCGCGGGAACAGCGCGCCCTTGGCCTGGCCGATGCGCGCGACCGCGGCCGCCAGGCTGGCTTCAGCCGCCAGCAGGTCCGGCCGGCGATCGAGGAGCTCAGAGGGCAGCCCGGCCGGCACCGGCGCCAGCGGCGCGGGCAGCGGCGGACCGTCCCCCGTCACGCCCGTCAGCGGCAGCCCCGTGGGGTAGCGGCCGGCCAGCACTTCCAGCCCGCGACGGGCCACGGCCAGCTGCTGGCGGAACGCCGGCAGCTGGGCCTGCGCCGCCGACAGGTTCTGGCCTGCCAGGTGCAGGTCCAGGGGACCGACCAGCCCGCGACGGTAGCGTTCCTCGACCATGCGGTAGCTGTCCTGGTAGCTGGCGATGGTCCGTTCGGTGAGCGCCACCTGCAGTTCCAGCTCGCCCGCGGTCAGCCAGCCGCGCACGACATCGGCGATCAGGCCCTGCAGCACTGCGCGCCGGTTGTGCTCGCCGGCCAGCAGCGCGGCCCGCGCCGCCTGCTCGCCGCGGGCCAGGCGCCCCCACAGGTCCAGTTCCCAGCGCGCGGTGACCGACGCGCTGGAGCTGCTGCTGTAAAGCGGACCGAACAGCAGCACGTCCTCGCTGGACTTGGCGCGCGACAGCTGCCCGCCGATCTCCAGCGTCGGCCAGCGCGGCGAGGCGGCGCCGGTGACGCCGGCCCTCGCCTCGAGCACGCGCGCGGCGGCCTGGTCGAGCTGGGGGTTGTGCGCCAGCGCCTGGTCGACCAGCCGGTTGAGCGTGGTGTCGCCGAACGACTCCCACCAGCGCCCGGCAGCGCCGGCTTCGCCCGCGACCGCGAGCCGTGCCGGCCGCGCACTGTCGCCGGCCGCGGTCGCCGGCACGGCAGAGCCCGTCCAGGCCTGCGGCACCGGCGCCTGCAGCGCCGGCCGCGAATAGTCGGGCCCGACGGCGCAGCCGGCCGTCAGGAGCAGCGGGACCAGGCAGGCAAGCCACGGGTTGACCCGCGTCATGGCGTGACCTCCGGATACATGGCGTCGATGGCGGCCGTCGAGAACCGCGTGATGTGGTCGGTCGCCCGCGCGATATACACGTCGACCGGCTCGCCGAGCACGGGGAACGCGTGCGCCATGAACGCGCGCACGGGATCGCCCGCGGGCAATCCTTCGTACTTGAAGCGGCGCATGATGAAGTGGTGAACCTGGCCGACGACGCTGGCGATCAGCCAGTTCGCCTGGTCGACACTCAGGTTCGGCCGCGCCCGCAGCATCGCGGCCGAGAAGGCGGCGAACACCGGGGCGATCATCTCGCCGAACGCGCTCACGTGCCGGCTCGGGCCGCTCGCGTGCATCTCGCGGGCGATCAGCGCCATCACGCGCGCGCCTTCCTGCGTGGCCAGCGCCCCCTGCAGGTAGGAATCGACGATCGCCCGGATGATGGTGTCCAGCGCCGGCCGCTCGCCGCCGGCGTCCACGGCCTTCGTCAAGGCCGCGAGGCTGCGGTCGCGCTGGACCAGGAAGCGCCGGCGCACCACCTCGGAGAACAGGTTCTCCTTGCCCTGGAAGTGGTAGTTCACGGCCGCCAGGTTGGCGTCCGCGGCCTGGGCCAGCTCGCGGATGGACACCTCGTCGAAGCTCTTCTCGGCGAAGAGGCGTTCGGCGGCGTCCAGGAGGCGTTCCTTGGTGGCGTGCCGGTCTTCGGTCACGGGCGGTCTCCGCGGAAATGCAACGTATGTTTCATTCGCATAATTAAAACATATGTTTGAGTCCTTGTCAACCACGCCTGTGGGCACCATGGCGTCACGATCGACGAGAATAGCGTCATCTTCAACCAATTGTAAAGTAATGCTTTATGTCGACACGCCGCGTCGCCTCAGAGCCCGGCCGCCACGATCCGGAAATGGTGGCCCATGATCGCCATCGTCATCGCCACGCCGAACTGGTTGGGATGGCGCGCCAGGGTGGTGGCCAGGAACCCCCAGTAGGCGCGCCGGCCCCGGTGCCGGATCCCCATGACCCACACCGAACGCAAAGCCGCCCCGAGATCGGGCCAGGTCAGGCGCGGGCGCGGGCCGGCAGGATGATGGGCGTCCAGGAACACGCGGATGCGCTGGTAGTAGGCGCGGGGTTCGTACAGCCGCCGCATCAGCTGCCGGTAGTTCTCGACCAGGAAGTCGGCGTCCAGGCGCGGTTCGAAGTTGAAGTTGACGCTGGTGTTGTCGCCGAAGCCGGTGGCGCGGAGCCGGCCCTCGCCGGCCAGGCGCCGGTACAGCCGGCTGCGGGGCATGGCCTGGAGCAGCCCGACCATCGCCGTGACGACGCCGGTCCTCTGGATGAACTCGAATTGCCGCTGGAAGATGTCGGGCTCGTCGCTGTCGAAGCCCACGATGAAGCCGCCCATGACCTCCAGCCCTGCCGCCTGGATGGTCAGCACGCTCTGCGCCAGGTCGCCCCTCAGGTTCTGCAGCTTGCGGCATTCGCGCAGGCTGGCGGCGCTGGGCGTCTCCAGGCCCAGGAAGACCTTCTTGAAGCCGGCCGCGACCATCAGCTGCAGCAGCTCGGGCGCGGCCGCCATGTTCACCGAGGCCTCGGTCAGGAAGGTCATGCGCGAACCGGTCCGGACGCGCCAGTCGATGACCGCCAGCAGCAGCTCGCGGCAGCGGCGCGGGTCGCCGACGAAGTTGTCGTCGACCACGAACACGGGGCCCTGCCAGCCGCGCTCGCGCAGGCTCTCCAGCTCGGCAACGAACCGGTCCGGTGCTTTCGTGCGCGGGCGGCGGCCGTTCAGGGCCACGACGTCGCAGAATTCGCAGTCGAACGGGCAGCCGCGACACGACTGCACCGACATGGTGGCGTAGTGGCGCAGGTCCAGCAGGTCCCAGCGCGGCAGCGGGGTCAACGCGAGGTCCGGGAAGCGCGGCGACACGTAGCGCGGGCGCAGGCGGCCCCGGCACAGGTCGGCCACCAGTTCGTGGGCCAGTTCCTCCGCCTCGCCGACCACGACGTGCGGAACGCCGAGTTCGGCGTCCGCCTCGCCGCCGAACAGCGGGCCGCCGCCGATCAGCGGCCGCCCCAGGTCGCGGCAGCGGCGGGCCAGCGCGGTGACGGCCTTGCGGTGGATCTCCATGCCGCTGACCATCACCCAGTCGGCCCAGAGCAGGTCGGCATCGTCCAGGTCGCGCGTGTTCAGGTCGACCAGGCGCAGCGACCACGCGCGCGGCAGCAGCCCGGCCACCGTCAGCAGTCCCAGCGGCGGGTTGGCCGCCCGCTTGCCCACGAAGCGCAGGGCATGGCGCAGGCTCCAGAACGTCTCGGGCGTGCGCGGCTCCACCAGCAGGATCCTCATGGTCGCCTCCGCTCCGGTCCGCGTGACGGCGGGCCGTCGGCGACAAGATAGCGGCAGCGGGGGACCGACGCCCCCCGCCGCGCACGCGTCCGTCCGGACCCACGTCCGTCAGGCCAGGTCGAAGCGGTCCAGGTTCATCACCTTGACCCAGGCTGCGACGAAGTCCGCGACGAACTTCCCGCCGCCGTCGCGGCAGGCGTAGACCTCCGCGATGGCGCGCAGCTGCGCGTTCGAGCCGAACACCAGGTCCACGCGGGTGGCGGTCCAGCGCGCCGCGCCGCTGCCGCGGTCGCAGCCCTCGAACACGTCAGCCTCGCCCGTCAGCGGTCGCCACTGCGTGCCCATGTCCAGCAGGTTGATGAAGAAGTCGTTGGTCAGGGCCCCCATCTTCCTCGTGAAGACGCCGTGCGGCGACTGCCCGACGTTGGCGCCCAGGACGCGCAACCCGCCCACCAGCACTGTCATCTCGGGCGCACTCAGCGTCAGCAGCTGGGCGCGATCGACCAGCAGCTCTTCCGTCGCGACGCTGTACTTCCGCTTCGCGTGGTTGCGGAAGCCGTCGGCGACCGGCTCCAGCACGTCGAACGACGCGACATCGGTCTGTTCCGGCGTCGCATCGGTCCGCCCGGGGCTGAACGGCGCCTTGACCGGGTGGCCGGCCTTGGCTGCGGCCTTCTCCACGGCGGCGCAGCCGCCCAGGACGATCAGGTCGGCCAGCGAGATCCGCTTGCTCCCCTTCCGGTCGGCGTTGAACTCCTTGCGGATCTTCTCGAGCGTCCTGAGCACCTTCTGCAGCTGCTCGGGCTCGTTGACCTCCCAGTCGCGCTGCGGCGCCAGGCGGATGCGCGCGCCGTTGGCGCCGCCGCGCATGTCCGAGCCGCGGAACGTGGAGGCCGAGGCCCAGGCCGTGGCAACCAGTTCGGCCACCGTCAGCCGCGAGGCGAGGATCCTCTCCTTGAGCGCGGCGACGTCCTTCGCGCCGACCAGCTTGTGGTCGACGGCGGGCACGGGGTCCTGCCAGATCAGTTCCTCGGCGGGGACTTCCGGGCCCAGGTAGCGTACGCGGGGTCCCATGTCGCGGTGCGTGAGCTTGAACCAGGCCCGCGCGAACGCGTCGGCGAACAGCTCCGGGTTCGCGAGGTAGCGTCGCGCGATCGGTTCGTAGACTGGGTCGTAGCGCAGCGAGAGGTCGGCCGTGGTCATCATCGGCCGCGTCCTGCGGGTGGGGTCGTGCGCATCGACCACCATGTCCTCGTCGTCGACATCCTTGGCCAGCCACTGGTGCGCGCCGGCCGGGCTCCTGACCAGCTCCCACTCGTACTTGAACAGCACCTTCAGGTAGCCCATGTCCCAGCGCGTCGGGTTCGGCTTCCAGGCGCCCTCGATGCCGCTGGAGATGGTGTGCGCGCCCTTGCCGGTGCCGAAGCCGCTCTTCCAGCCGAGGCCCTGCTCCTCGAGCGGCGCGGCCTCGGGCTCGGGGCCCACGTGCGTGGCCGGCCCGGCGCCGTGACACTTGCCGAACGTGTGGCCGCCGGCCACCAGTGCGACGGTCTCCTCGTCGTTCATCGCCATGCGCGCGAAGGTCTCGCGGACATCGCGGCCCGACGCGACCGGATCCGGATTGCCGTCCGGCCCCTCGGGGTTCACGTAGATCAGGCCCATCTGCACGGCGGCCAGGGGATTGTCCAGTGCGCGCTCTCCGCTGTAGCGGCTGGCGGGCTTGTCGCTGGTGGCCAGCCACTCCTTCTCCCCGCCCCAGTAGATGTCCTCCTCGGGTTCCCAGACGTCGACGCGTCCGCCGCCAAAACCGAACGTGCGGAAGCCCATCGATTCCAGCGCGACGTTGCCGGCCAGGATCATCAGGTCGGCCCACGAGATCCGGCGTCCGTACTTCTGCTTGATGGGCCACAGCAGCCGCCGCGCCTTGTCCAGGTTCACGTTGTCGGGCCAGCTGTTCAGCGGCGCCAGGCGCTGCGAGCCGGAGCCCGCGCCACCGCGGCCGTCACCCAGCCGGTAGGTGCCGGCGCTGTGCCAGGCCATGCGGATGAACAGCCCCCCGTAGTGGCCCCAGTCCGCGGGCCACCAGTCCTGGGAGTCGGTCATCAGCGCACGCAGGTCCTTCTTCACGGCCTTCAGGTCCAGCTTGCGGAACTCGGCCGCGTAATCGAACCCGGGGCCCATCGGGTTGCCCGCTTGTGTGTGCTGGTGGAGGATCTGCAGGTTCAGCTGGTGGGGCCACCATTCCCGGTTCGAGGTGCCCCCGCCGGCGATCGGCCGGCTGCCGTGGCCCGTGACCGGGCATGTTCCTTCACTGCTCATGGGCTGTGCTCCTTTCGGGGTCCCTGGGCCCGGCGATGCTGCAGCCGGGCGGTTCGCGCGTGCTGGGGACGCGAGCGGACGTGTTGTTTGATTTTAGAATATGTCTAAAACTGGAACAAGTATATTTCTGGAATCCGTCGCGATCGCCATTGCGGCCGTTTGGACCGTTCCCTATTCTCGGGGCATGACGGACCACGAGCGCCTCAGCGGGTTTCTCCAGGACCATGGCATCCAGCCTTCGGCCCAGCGCGTCGCCATCGCGCGCTTCGTGCTGCACACCGACCGCCACCCCACCGCCGACGAGGTGCTGGCGGAAGTTCGCCGCGACTTCCCGATGGTCTCGCGCGCGACGGTCTACAACACGATAAGGCTGTTCATGGAGAAGGGCCTGCTGCGGATCCACCAGCTCGAGGGCGGCGTCGCGGTCTGCGATGCCAACACCGCCCGGCACCACCACTTCATCGACGAGGACACGGGCGAGATCGTCGACGTGCCCTGGGATGCCGTCGACGTGGGTCGGCTGGATGAACTGGCAGGCCTGTCCGTGGATTCGTGGATGGTGGTCATGCGCGGTCGCCGGCGTCGCGAGCCCCCCTCCCGCGATTGACCACGGCATCCGGGCGCAGGCGTCGCCGCTTCGCCCGTCAATCGACGCCCGGCCCCCGCACATGCCAGTGCATATGCGGCGTGACGCCCGGCGCGCACGCGTTCACCCGCACGAAGAAGCCCAGGCGGTCCAGCTCGAGCGCGCGCGCCGTGTGCTGGATCGCGGCCAGCATCGAGCGCAGCAGCTCCGGATCCAGCGCGAGCGGGTCCACCAGCGACGGCACGTGCTGCCGCGGGATGACCACGACGTGGATGGGCGATTTCGGACGCGGGTGATGGAAGGCCAGCACGCGCTCGTCCTCCCACACCGTCTTCACGGGCAGCAGGCCGGAGAGCACGTCCTCGCAGAACCAGTCGCGGTGGGCCATGGCGGCCTGCCTTCCTTAGGGGTGGCCTCAATCGGGCGACCCACGGTTCGTGCGGCCCGGGCCGTGGCGACGCCCCGAAAGACGTCGCATTCAGCCCGGGTCCGGCGCCTCGCCCGCAAGCGCGTCGCGGATTTCCTGCAGTTCCCGGCGCCGCGCGTCGTCCGTCGCCGGGAAGTGCAGCGGCAGCTTCTCGAGCGCCGCACAGATCACCTCGGACACCGCCAGTCGCGCGAACCACTTGCGGTCCGCCGGGATCACGAACCACGGCGCCACGTCGGTGCTGGTCCCGTTCAGCATCTCCTCGTAGGCCTGCTGGTACGCGTTCCAGTGGGCGCGCTCGCGGTAGTCCCCGAGCGAGAACTTCCAGTTCTTCTCCGGCTCGTCGATGCGGGCCAGGAAGCGCTGGCGCTGCTCTTCCTTGGAGACGTTCAGGAAGAATTTCAGGACGACGATCCCGTTCTGCGCCAGGTACTGCTCGAAGGCGGCGATCTCGCCATAGCGCCGGTTCCAGATCCCGGCGTCGGCCGTGCCGCGCGGCAGTCGCTGCCGCTCCAGCAACTCCGGGTGCACGCGGACGACAAGCACCTCCTCGTAGTAGGACCGGTTGAAGATGCCGATCATGCCACGCGCCGGCAGCGCCTTCGCGGCCCGCCAGAGGTAGTCGTGGTCCAGTTCCTCGTCCGAGGGGACCTTGAAGCTGGTGACCTGGCAGCCCTGCGGGTTGACGCCCGACATGACGTGGCGGATCACGCCGTCCTTGCCCGCGGCGTCCATGGCCTGGAAGATGGCAAGCACCGCGTACGTGTCCTGCGCGTAGAGCTTCTCCTGGAGATCTGACAGCCGTGCCACGTTCGCGGCGACGCGCCCGTGCGCAGCCTCCTTGTCGCGCAGGCCGGCCGTGAACGCGGGATCGAAGTCGTCGCGCAGGGAGACTCGCGATCCCGGCGGCACCATCAGCCGGCCCAGGCTCAGGTCGACGCTGTCCCCGCCTTCGAGGTCGATACGGAGCCGCTGGTCGGGGTGCAGGTGGTGGTGCTTCATCGCGCTCGCCTCCGCTACCCGCGGGCCTTGAACCGGCGTACGGGAGCCATGGACATGGAGAGACGCCTTGGCGTCATCGTTCCCCGGACATGACCCGCCGATGAGACCCGAATACGGCGGTTGCCGGCACGGTCAGCGGTCGGTCGTTCCGGCAGGATGCGGGCCGGGCCCGGTTTCCGCCCAGAAACGCCGCGCCGTTTCCAACACGGCCTCCGGTTCCGCATCCACGTCCACCGGGATGTTGACGTCGAGGCCCAGGCTCCACCGCTGCGCGCGCGGACGCCGCAACCGGTCGCGGAAGGCGCCCGGCCGCAGCCCGATGCGCAGGAACGGAGCCATGTTGTGCTCGGTCCGGAACAGGTCCAGACGCGCGATCTCCCGCCAAGGCACCAGGTCCACGCCGTGCCGCGCCGCCAGATCGCCGTACCGGATGCCCTCGCGGTTCATGAGGATCTCCTGGGGCCAACTGCGGCGAGATCGCCGCGAGATCCACAGACCCGACAGCAGGAAGACAACGAACACCAGCGCGAAGGCCGCGCGCGCCCGCAGTCCCTCCAGGAACGCCAACTGCACGAACACGAAGAAGCCGGTGGCGATGAGCAGGACCCGCCGGACGTAGGTCCGGGAATCGCGACGAGGCTGGAAGACGACATCCGCGTTCATCCCGGCATCGTACCACACCGAGCGGGCGAACCGGCAACTGCGATCCCTGCGTCTCAGAAGCGGCTGACCAGCCGCACCTCCACGCCGGCAAAATCGGGAACGAGATAGCACGTCCCCGACGTGCAGGCCGTGCCGCCCCGCCGCCGGCCGGCGAACACCGACGCCTCGTGGCCCGCTCCGAGCGGCGCGGTGGCCGCGACGCCGAGCCAGTGGCGTTCGTCCGCCTCCACGACGTCGAAGGTCAGCGGATCGTCCATCTCGTCGGGATCGGTCGAGAACTCGACGACGGTCGCCAGCGAACCGAGGCCCGAGCGTTCGACGCCGAGGCTGACGAAGGTGTTGTCGAAAGACACGGCTTCGTCGAACGTCGTGCGCTCGGCGCGCTGGCGCTCGGCCGTCAGCCGCAGCAGCGTTCCCTCGCCCAGCTTGCTGCCGAGGGTCAAGCCGCCCGTGCGGTGATCGGTGATGCCTTCGACCTCGTCACGGCCGCGGGCGACGAAGAACTCCCACTCGATCGCCGCGTGCGGGTTGCCCTCCAGGGTGACGGCGTCGAGCCGGTATCGGCGCAGCCCGTTGACGTCGTTGCGGGCGCGCGCCGACTCGAGTTGCACCGACCAGCCCCGGGGCAGGGCGCCGGCCACCGAGAACTGCCGCCCGGTCTCGCCATCGGCCAGCAGGAAATGCGACATCCGGTTCAGCAGGTGCTGCGGCATCTCCGGCACCAGGTTCGGCGGATCGTTCCAGCCGAGCGCGAAGCGGCGATAGTCCTTGGTCTCGAGGCTGGCGCCCCAGCGGCCCGCGCTCACCTGGGTCGCGGTGTAGAACGCATGCGGGCTGTCGTCCGCCAGGCCCAGTCCATCGGCCAGCGGATCCCAGGAGCGTCCCGCGTATTCGCCGTAGAACTGCAGGTCCAGGTCGCGCTCGGCCAGGAACGACCACAGGCGCGCCGCCTGCAGGGTCAGGTCCAGCGCCGCGTACTCCTCCAATTCCGTCTGCGAGCCCGGCGGTTGCCGCTCGGCGCGCAGGTAGCCCGCGCCCAGGGTACCGGCCTGGCGCAGGGCCACAGCCACCCGTCCGCCGCTGACATGGCCCTCGCGGCGCGGCAGGTCGACCACGCCCGGCGGCACGTCGGGATAGCGCACCGGTTCGCCGTCGAACGCCAGCGCGGAGAACGGGCCACGGCGGATGCTCACGATGGCTCCGTCGAGGCTGCGCGAATCCAGGTATTGCGCCGGCGGGAAGACGGCATCGCGGATCACGCCGCGCAGCTCGAACGCGCGGAAGAGCAGGCCGCGCCCGATCGTCGCGAAGCCGTGACCCACGCGCACGCGGAGGTCCTCGTCATCCCATTCGGCATAGCGCATCGTCACTTCGTCGTAGCGCGCCGGCACGAAGCCTTCGTCCCGCGAGGGGCGAAAGGCCGAGTGACGGATCCCGGCGCGCAGGCTGCCGCGGCTGTAGCCCAGGTCCAGCTGGTTGAACAGGCCGGTCATCGAGGCAGCCTCCGTGCGAGGGTCGCGGCCGGCCTGCCAGAGCAGCAGGTTCGAGGCCTCGATCGCGTCGCCGTCTCCGGCGGCCTCGGCGGTTTCGAGCAGGGCCAGCACCTCCTGCTCGAGCCGTTCGTGGTCGCCGGACCGGTAGCCGCGATGCACGGATCTGATCCGGCCCTCACGGTCGATGAGGACGGACGTGGGGATGGACTCCACCCGGTACAGCCGGGAGACATGCTTGTCGTCGTCGATCAGGACTGGAAAGGTCAGCCCCAGCGCGCGCGCGGTGCTGCCGATCTTGGGGCGGTTGCGCGGCTCGTCGGTGCTGATCGCCACGACGCGCAAGCCCCGATCGGCCAAGCGCTCGTGCAGCTGCTGCAGCCCCGGCAGCGCCTTGCGGCACGGTGCGCACCAGGTGGCCCAGAAATCGAGGAGGACCGGCCCCTCGGCGAGCAGCGAATCCAGCGAGATGAACTCGCCGGCCGTGTTCTCGAGCCGGAAGGCCGGGGCCGACCCGAGGTCCGGTTCGGCGCCCGCGGCCGCGCCGGTCAGACACAGGGTCACAACCAGCAGCGAGGCGGCCAGGGGCCACCTCGCTGCCGTCGCGAAGTAACGGATCTTCGGCATGAAGCCTCCTGCGTCCTACTTCACCAGTGTTGCGAGACGTGACTGGCTGACGCCGTCGATCGCCAGATCCACCAGGTAGCTGCCGCTGGCCTGGGTCAGACCGCGATCGTCGCGTCCGTCCCATAGCACCGTATAGTCGGCACCGGCAGGCTGGGTCTCGTCGACCAGCGTGCGCAGCAGGCGCCCCTGCAGATCGAGGATGCGCAGCCGCGCCCGACGCGTGCCCTCGCCGTCGAGACGGTAGGACAGGCTGGTGGCCGGATTGAACGGATTGGGATACGCCGGCCGCAACAGGAATCCATCGCGCGCCAGCGGCGGCACGCCCGACACCAGGTCGGCCAGCGCCGCGGAGATCGCCGCGCTGGTCAGGGCCTCGTTCCAGCCGGACCGCCGGAACGTGATGAGCCCGTCACCGCCGACCACGAAAAAGACATCGTAGGTGCAGGCGTAGCTGGCGCCGATGCCGGCGGCCGCCGCGCCCATGAGCACCGGATAGGAAACGCCGGTCACGGAAATGAAGGAGTTCGTCTGACTGAGGTTGCCGCCCCACATCTCCAGCCCGAGAGCCTGGAAGTTGGGACCGGCGAAGGTGTCGGCCATGGTCTCGGTGGACGGTCCCGCCGCCCGACAGCTGCTTCAACCGTACCCGAGCATGAACAGGAAACGGACCTTGCCGTCGTAGTCGGACAGTTTGTGGGTCTGGCCGGTGGTGCTCTGGAGCGTGAAATCGGCCGCGGGCTCTCCGACCTGGCCCGTGGCGCCCGCGGTGCCGGCCGCCAGCATCAGGCCGATCGCCGTCAGCAGAACCGACATCCGGATCCTGGACGTGGGACGCATGTTGCCGCCTTTCCGAAGCGAGTCCGGTGGGGTCAAAACACGATCAATTGCGTCCTTGATTGTACGCCAAAGGGGACCGGGCGGCAAGCGGGTGCGTTCGGGCCGCCCGGGACGGCCCGGTCCCGCCGTCGACGGGTTCCTCAGCGCGGGTTCAGCAGCACGATCTCGCGGATCCAGAGCCCGGTGATGCCCGACTCCCGTCCCGCAAGCGCCCGGAACCGGCTGAGCCCGTTCCCGCCCGCGGCGTCGGTCGGTGCCTGCGGTGTGGCCGTCGCGGCAAGACCGCCCACACCCCGCAGCCGCTCGATGACGCCGGCCTGGACCCCGGCATATTCCACGTCCCGCCCGGGCTCGGGCGCGGGCAACCCGCCAGCGCCCGCTTCCAGTTCCGGCACCGGCTCGGGACCGGCCACCACCAGGAAGGTCTCGCGTCCGCCGGCGCTAGTGACCGTCCAAGCCACGTCGCGTCCATCCATGGCGCCGGGCAGGACCAGGGTCGAGTCGGCGGGCAGCGGGTTGCGCCAGGCGAAACGGGGCTGGGGAAACAGCAGGTAGGACTCGCCGCGGTCGTCGGCGTTCAGCACGTAGACCCAGGTCGGCCGCGTGGCGCGCCAGCGCAGCGACAGGCGATCACCGGGCGCCACGGTGTCGCCGCTCAGCAGCACGGTCGGCGCACCCTCGCCGTGCCGCAGCAGGTTCGCCTCCACGGTCCAGCCCGCGGACGCCGGCGCCGTCCGCGGCGCGCGCGCGTTCAGGGTGAACGCCAGGACCGCCGCCGCCCCCAGCAGGACGGCGACCAGGGGCGCGGCGCGGCGCGCTGCCCGCCGACCGCGCCCGGCCGCGCCGGCCTCGACACCGGCCAGCGCTGCGGCCAGCGCCACCGCGCTGCCGAACCGCTGCGTGGCCGACGGCGCGATCGCCTTCTCGACGGCCGCCACGAGGGTGGCGGGGAGACCCGATCGGCAGACGGCCAGCGACGGGCTCGGCCCCAGGGCCGTGGCCTTGCGCAGCGACTCCAGGTTCCCGGCGGCGAACGGATGCCGTCCGGTCAGCGCGAACCAGACGAGCATGCCCAGGGCGTACACGTCCGCGCGCGCGTCGGGCGGCGAGCCGAACAGCAGCTCGGGCGCCATGTACATCGGCGAGCCGGCCACCGCCGCGGCCGTCGCGCCCGCCTCGTGGCGCGGCAAGCCCAGGCCGAAGTCGGCCAGCACGAAGCGGCCGTCGGCATCGCGCACGACGTTGGCCGGCTTGATGTCGCGGTGCAGCAGGCCCGCCGCATGGACCGCCGCCAGCGCCGAGCCGATCTCGCGGCCCATCCGCGCGGCCTCGGCCGGCGACAGGGCGCCGTGTGCCTGCACGTGCTCCTCGATCGATTCGCCCCGGACCAGTTCCATCCACAGGCCCACGCGGCCGTCGTGCTCGGCGATGCCGTGCACGGCCACCACGTGCGGGTGCCGCAGGCGGGCCAGGGCGCGTCCCTCGGCCAGCAGCGGCGAGTCGTCGGCGGCGGCCTCGGCACCGGGCGCGCCGGCGCGCAGCAGCTTGAGGGCCACCTCGCGCCGCAGCGCGGGATCCCAGGCGCGGTACACGTCGGCCTGGGCGCCAGCGCCGCAGCGCTCGAGCAGCAGGAGGTCGCCCCAGCGCGGCACCTCGCCGGTTCCGGTGGCGACGCGGTCCGTAGCCGACTCGACGCGCTGCAGCCCGCGGTTGAACTGGCCGATGCGATCCACCTCACGCAGCGCCTCGACCACCGGCAGCTCGGCCGGCCCCATCCGCCGCACCACGGAATCCCAGTCGATGGCGTCGCCGTCGGACACGGAGCCGAACAGGCCGGCCAGGCGATCGTCCTCAGCCTTCATGGCCCATCGCCTCCGCCAGGCGCCGCAGCGCGCGCTGCACGGCCATCCGCGCCGCATCGCGGCTCGGGCGCGCGGTCATCGCCGCGATCTCCGCGTAGTCGAAGTCGAGCTCGATGCGCAGGTGAAGCAACTCCTGATCCTCCGGGCCGAGACCGGCCAGCGCCCGCTCGTAGCGGTCGAGCACGCCCGCACCGATCGCCTGTTCCAGCGGCGACGGGCCGTGGTATGGCAGGTCCTCGGAGAGCTCCTCGCGACCCTGGCGACGCCCGGCCCAGCGCACCTGGTCCCTGATACGATTGAGGACCGCCTGGCGAACATAGGCCTGGAAGCCGCCGGGGCCGCGCACCTCGACGCGATCGAGTCCCTGCAGCGTGCGCAGCAACGTCTCCTGGACCAGGTCGGTGGTGTCGAGCAGCGAGCGGGCACGCAGCGGCAGGCGGCCGCTGGCCCAGCGCTGCAGGCGTGGCAGGTAGCGCGCGAGCAGGTGTTCACACGCCGCGTCATCGCCCTCGCGGGCCAGCGAGAGCAGTTCGCTGGTCGCCAGCAGGGAGACATCGCGGGAACCGCCGCCACCTGCCCCGGGTCGGCCATGTGCGCGCTCGCCCATCACACCCTCCCTTCCGTCGCTGGGTCCGCGGTCACTCGCCCGTGGCGGTGAACGCCGCCCAGTAGAACGGATGCGTGTCGCGCCCGTCGGCCCGGCGCGCGCGGAGGATCTCCCGTGACGCCTGCTGTATCGCGGGCCCGGCGTCCGTCGCGCCGCGCACGCGGGCCCGGTGCAGGGCGGTCATCCACTCGCTGGTCGCGTCGTCGTCAACGGCCCACTGGCTGGCGATGACGGCGCGGGCGCCGGCCAGGCGGAACGCCCGCGTCAGCCCGAGCACGCCTTCGCGATTCCAGTTGCCGGCCACGCCCGACTCGCAGGCCGACAGCACGACCCAGTCCGTGCCGCGCAGGTCCAGCGTCGCCACCTCGCTGGCGGTGAGCAGGCCCTCGTTCTCGTCGACGCCCGCAGCCGCGTCGTTCGCACCGGACAGCGCCAGCACCACCCGGCGACCGAGCCACGGCATTGACGGCGGCGCCGCGGCCCTGGGCGCGGGACGGGCTTCGGCCAGCACCGCCACCCCGCCCACGCCCCGTTCGTTCGTGGCCGTCCCGGGCGCGCAGAGGTCATCGAGCGCCACGGCGTGCGTGGCCAGGTGGATCACCCGCCTGCCGGGGGCCAGCCGCTTGAAGGCTGCTTCGCCCGCGGCTGTGCCGCGCAGCACCTGGACGTCGGTGCCGTGCTCGCGGGCGATGGCCTCGATCTCGCGCTCGGTGCCCGGAAGCGGCGTGAACGCGAGCGGCTGCCCGGCCCGGCAATCGGGGAGCAGCGCGCGCGTGGACGCGACCGTCAGCGGACGCGGGCTCGCGGGCGCAGCCGGGGTGACGGGCGCGCCGCCCGCGTTCCCGAAGTCCACCCCGCCGATCGCAAGCAGGCCCGAGGCCCGCGCGTCGGTCCCGCTGCGCAGCAGGTCGCGCTCCGCCTCCAGCTCGCGGATAGTGGGTCCGCGCTCGACAAGGTAGGCGTCGTCGCCCACCGGCAATGCCGCCCACGGCAGGCGGTGCAGCACCCCGTCGGCCACGATGACGATCTCGCGTGCTTGGCCGGCCAGCGGCGCGATGACCTCCCAGGTCAGCTCGCTCAGCCGACGGCCGGCTTCACGGCAGGCACGTTCGGCACCGGGGCGGCCCTGTGGCGAGTGGCCGGCTAGGGCGCGCCATTGGGCCAGGGCGGTCTCGATCCTCTCGCTGGGTCCCAGGTCGCGCAGACGCACGCGACCACCCGTGTCGAGCACGAACGCCGCCAGGCGTTCCGGCCTGCCGCGGGAACGCACCGTCGCGAACGCCGCCAGCGCCGTGCCGGGCGGCAGTGCGGCGCGCACGGTGGCCAGGTCGGCCGCGCCGCCCTGCGCGCGCGCGCGTGGCGCGGCCATGGCCCAGCGGCGCTCGGCGTCGTCGGCGCGCGCGCGCAGTTCGGCCAGCTTCGCCCGCGTGTCGTCGTCGATCTCACCGGCCGCGCGCACTTCGAACTGCGCCAGGCGCCGTGTGGCCGACGTCCAGGCGGCATGGGCGCGCAGCGCCGCCGTGTCGCACGTTGCCTCGGCGGGCGGGCGCCGACGCATCACCTCGTCGCGCACCTGTCCACGCCAACGGATCAGCTCGTCCCAGGCCACCGCTGCCTCACCGTGGCCCTCGAGGGACAGGGTCAACAGCGCGTCGAGCGACGCCGAGTGCACGCCGGAAAGGGTTAGACCCTCGCGGTCGGGCAGTGCGCGCAGGTCGCGCAACAATAGAGCGCCCGACAGTGCGGATCCGGCGCGCGCCCGGGCGGCCGCCTCGTCGAAGCGACCGATGCGAGCCAGAGCCAGGCTGCCGTCGGCCAGGGCGCGAGCCTCGATGTCCGTCCCGCGCAGGTCGTGTTCGTCGAGCGTGCGGGTCAGGGCGGTGTCCTGCTGCGCGACCGCCCGACGGTCCCCGAGGTCGGCCAGGAGGTTCAGGCGCATCCTCTGTGCATCGGCGACCTGCTTCCAACTGCGCTCCGGTTCCGCCCGCTCGGCGGACTCGGCCGCCTCAACCAGGGCAAGCGCCGCGCGAGGGTCGCTGTCCCTGAGGATCTCAGCCAGGCCAGCCCGCGCCTGGGTCAGCGCGCCGGTGGTCGTGAGCGATTCGCCCGCTTCGAAGCGGCGGCACACGCTGCGGAAACGGGCCGCCGCCTCTGCCGTGTCGCCAAGCGCCGACTCGGTTGTCGCCAGTGCCACCTCGGCCCAGAGCGTCTCGCGGTGGTCAAGACCGAGTTGCTCCTGGAAGGTGGCCACTGCCGCTCGGAGCAGGCGGTTGGCACGCCCCAGGTCTCCCACTTCGGTCAGCTGGATCCCCAGATTGGTCCGCTGCAGGGCGAGGTTGGCCGGATTGATGCCGGGAACGGTCTCGGCGATCTCCAGCGCCTGCTGTGTGAGGTCAATCGCGCGGGACAGATCGCCGCTCCTCATCTCGAACACGCCCGCACGCTGCAACCCCATGCTCATGGCCGGGTGGCGCGGTCCCTTGCGCACCTCGTACTCGCGAAGCGCGTCGCTCAGGCTCGCCCGGGCGCCGTCGAGGTCGCCCTCGAATTCGAGCAACCAGGCGATTTCGCAATGGAAATCGCCGATGCGGCGGTCCGCAGCAATCCCGCAGCGCAGGCGCGTCTCAAGGCCGGCCCGCATGGTAGCCAGCGCCGAGTCCCGATGGCCAAGGCTCATCTGGGCACTGCCCAGCCGGTAGTACGACTCGGCCACTTCCTCATGAACGTCGCCGTAACAGGCGCGGCGCAGGAACATGGCCCGGTGGGCGTGGTCCAGCGCCAGGTCCGAGCGATTCTGGTCATCGAGGATGAGCGCGAGCACGTCGTGGGCATCGGCGCGGACAAGATCGTTCTCGCGGCCGCCCGTCGGCAGCAGTGCCAGCGCCTGCCTCGCGGAGCGTACGCCCACCGAATCGGCCAGCGATCGGCGCGCCGCGCGGGCACGCGACAGGCAGACCAAAGCCGTCGCATGCTCCAGGGGGTCGACGCCGTGTGCATTGCGCAGTCGTGCGCAGGCAGCCTCTGCCAGCGAGTCCGCGCGCGCGTAGTTGCGGTAGTCGAAGGCATGACGCGAGGCCGCGATCAGTTCGGGCACGGTCACGGGTGCCACCGTCGCCGGCGCGGCCGGGGCCGCATCCGGTCCGATCACCAGGCAGACGAGGGCCGCCAGCAGAATTCGATGGGACATTGCACCCTACTCCCGATATGGAGCCCACCCGGACAGAGTATTCAGGGGACATGATATTCGATTGCGGATTCAATTGGTATGGATTTGGACGAGCATTCGGGCGGCCCCGCCTGCCGCAGGCACGGAAGCGGCCGCACCCGAAACTGGCGCGGCCGCAACCCGTTGCGTCCCACAACCGCCATCGGCCGGGACACTTCCGTCACCTGCAGGATCACCGCACGATCGTCAACCTCCGGGCGCCCAGCCTCCTGTCGCCCAGGTCCAGGCTGACGAAGTAGACGCCGGCCGCGACCTGGCGGCCGCTATCATCGCGCGTGTCCCAGCGCGCCTCGAAGCGTCCGGCGGGCAGCCGGCCCAGGTCGACCTGGCGCACGCGGCGGCCGCGCAGGTCGAACACCGAGTACCTGACCTCGGCCGCGTCGGCCAGGGAGAACGAGAGCGTCGACTCGCCCCCGCTCGGGTTGGGGCCGATCGAATGGAAGATGCTGACGCGCGCCTGCGACTCGACGTCCGAAGTGGCCGGGAACGACAGCGTCCCGACGCCGCTGGTGACGCTGCCGCAGCCGTTGGTCACGACCAGGCGGTAGGCGCCCTGGTCGGCGAAGGCGACGTCGGCGATGGTCAGCACCTGCGTCTGGGCGCCGCTGATCGTCGAGCCGTAGGGACCGGTGCCGTTGACCAGCGGCACCTCGTTGTGCGTCCACTGGTAGGCCAGTCCCGGGAAGCCGCCGCCGGCCGCGGCCGAGAACACGACCGTGGCGCCGGGACTCACCGTCTGCGAGAACGGCGTCGGGTTCAGCGAGATCCAAGGCACGCCGGTCTCTGTGTAACGCGCCCAGCGCGGCGTTGCCGTGGTGCCTCCCTGCACGCTGGAGAACTCGCCGCCCACATGCACTTCGTTGTACATCGTGCCCAGCGCCCAGACCACGTTGTTGGCGCCGCCGTTCGCGTCGTGCCAGGCGGCGCCGTCCCACCAGGCCACGTTGTTCGCGCTGACGCCGCCGACGGCGGTGAACGCACCCGCCGCGTAGAGCCGCAAGCCGTTGGTCTTCAGCGCGCGCACGCCGACCGAGTTCGTGCCTCCGGAACCCAGGTTGTGGTAGTTGGCGCCGTCCCAGAGCGCGATGTTCGCGCCGCCGGCCAGGCCCGGGAACTGCCCGCCGATGATCAGGCTGCCGTTGAAGACCTCCAGGGCGTAGACCGTGCCCTGGAAGAAGCCGCCGACCTGCACCCAGCTCGTGCCCGTCCAGCGGGCCAGGCCACCGGTGGAACTGCCGCCCGCCGTGGTGAACGAGCCGCCGGCGTACAGCGAACCGTTGAACTCCTTCAGGGCATACACGGTGCCGTTCATGCCACCGAGGCCCGTGAGGTTCTCCCAGACGTCGGTCGTCTCGTTCCAACGCGCGATGCGTGAGACCGCAGTGGCGCCCGAGGATGTGAAGTTGCCGCCGGCGTACGTGACGCCACCCATGCGCTCGATGGCGTAGACGTTGAAGTTGAAGCCCGCCCCCATGGGCTCCCAGGCCGGCGGCGGGAAGCCGCCGAACGGGGACTCGCGCCAGCGGGCGATGCGCAGTGCGCCGACGCCGCCGGCGGTCGTGAAGATGCCGCCGGCGATCAGCTCGTAGGATCCGTTGATGCCGGGGTACTTGAACGACTCCAGCGCGTAGACGACGTTGTTCATGCCGGTGCCGAACGCAGACAGCGAACCGCCGCTCCAGCCGGCGATGTTGTTGGCCGCGCCCAGCGACTGCGTCGGCTGCGCGAACGAGCCGCCCGCCACCAGCCGCCCGTTGTAGGAGGCGTAGGCCAGCACATAATTCGCGGTGCCGCCGCCGAAGGCCGCCCAGCTGGTGCCGTTCCAGTGCGCGATGTCGTTCGCCGGCACGCCGGCGTTGGCGAAGGAGCCCACGGCGATGAGCTCGCCGCGGTACGACGTCAGGTCGTAGACCGTGTCGTCGATGCCGGTACCCCGCGCCTGCCAGGCCGAGCCCCCCGGCGGCCAGAAGGCCACGCGGTTGACTGTGGTGCCGCCGGCACTGGTGAAGTCGCCGCCGATGCAGATGCCCTCGTGGATGACGATGCTCCAGACGGTATGGCCCCCCGAGGGGTTGCTCACGCCGCCCTGGAAGGCATGAAACGAACTCCCGTTCCAGCCGGCGAAACCGTTGCAGGTGACGCCGTTGATCTCCAGGAACCCGCCGGCGATCAGCAGCTCGCCCCCGAACACGTCAAGGTCGTAGATGCCGCCGGGATCGGTGCCGTCGGTGATGGTCGTCCAGAGCCCGGCGCCGTTCCCGTGGGTGATGTGGATGGCGCTGCCGGTACCGCTCCCGGTGCTGGCCTTCCAGCCGGCCGCGTACAAATCGCCGTTGTACTCGGCCAAGGCCCGCACCGCGGTGTTCGTCTGGGAGCCGAAGTCGGCCTGGTTCACGTCCTCCCACTTGACCGAGCCTGGTACCCAGCGTGCGAGGTAGTGCGCCGGGTCGCTGCCGGGAATCACGAACTGCGTGATGAAGGTGCCGGCGATATAGAGCGACCCGTTGTACACGATCATGTCGCGCACGTTGCCCGTGTTGGTGGCCGAGAGGTATTCCCAAGCGGAACCCGTCCAACGCTGCACGGTCTCGTCGAACGTGCCCTCGTTGTTGTCGCCGTCGCAGCCGGCCACGACCTGGCCGTTGAACACGACCAGGCAATAGACGGTCCGGGCGATGCCGTTGCCGAACGGCAGCCACTGCGCCGTCGACGGGTCGTACTGCGCCACGTTGTTCGCGGCCACGCCGCCGATCGCGTTGAAGTTGCCCGCCACCACCAGCCGCTCCTGCAGCGGCCCGGCGCCGTCCGGGTCCCAGTTGATGGAGTCGTAGATGTAGCCGTCCGAGCCGTTCGGCAGGGTGCCGTCGTCCATTGGGCCCCGGATCCAGGCCTCGCACTGGGCGGCCGCCGGCAGCGGCAGCAGCGCCGCAGCGGCGGCAAGCGCCAGGGCCAGGGTCGCGGCAGCAGTCTTGCGCCAGTTCATGGTCTCCCCCTCGGTCGCACAGGATGATGGCCGGGCCGCCGCCGGCCCCCCGCGGGCCGGCGGCCGGCGCCGCGCGTCTTCGTGCTATCGGGGAGTCATACGATCGGGGATGTCGAAGCGAACACCGCCACGCCGGCGACCGCCGGCGCGGCCCGGCGTCCCTAGTCCTGCCGCCGCCCGCCCAGCAGCCCGAGCCGGAACGCGAAGTACACCAGCGTGAGGATCGAGGTCACGGCGGCCGCGACGTAGGTCAGCGCCGCGGCGTCGAGCACGCTCCTGGCGCCCTTCAGCTCGTCCGGCGCCATGTAGCCTCCGCGCTCCAGGCTGGCCAGGGCCCGCCGGCTCGCGTCGAACTCCACGGGCAGGGTGACCAGCGTGAAGAGCGTCGTGGTGGCGAACAGCGCCACGCCGATGACGGCGGCCGTGTGGCCCATCACGGTGGCCGCACCGCCCAGGAACATGGCCGCCATGATGATGATCATGCTCAGGCCGCTGCCGAAGCCGGCCACCGGGACCCAGAGCGAGCGGAACTGCAGGGGACCGTAGGCCTGCGCATGCTGGATCGCATGACCCACCTCGTGCGCCGCGACGCCGGCTGCCGCCATCGAGTTGCTGCCGTACACGCTCTCGCTCAGGCGCAGGGTCCGGTTGCGGGGATCGTAGTGGTCGGTCAGGGAGCCGGCGACCGGCTCGACGCGCACGTTCGTGATGCCGTTGTCGCGCAGGATCGCCTGGGCGACCTGGGCGCCGGTCAGCCCGCGGCGCGTCGCCTGCCGGCTGAACTTCTGGAACGTGCCCTTGGTCTTGGCGCTGGCCCACAGCGACAGCACCATACCCACGCCGATGACGGCCATGTACAGGGGATCGAAGATCATGAACGGTCGTCCTTTCCCGGGGTCGGGTGATCAGGGGACTATGCGTTCCCGGAGCCGCAGCATCCCGCCGAAAACACCGCCAAGGCGTGCGGGGTTCCCGGCCGGGCGCGCCACAGGATAGGGACACCCACCCTGGGGGGCAACGGCCGCGGCGGCGATCAGCGGCCGCGGCCGCGCTTCGGCTTGCCGGCCGGTTTCGCGGGCTTCGCGGGCTTTGCCGGCTTCCCGGGCTTCGGCCGGGCGGGTCGCGCCCGGCCGGCCTCGGCGGCCAGGCCGCCCTTGTCACCGGCAACGGCCGCCAGCTTCATGGCCTTGCCGCCGACGAAGACCCGCTTGAGGTGCTCGATCATCGCCGCCGGCAGGTCGTCCGGCAGCTCGATCGTGGAATGGTCGGGGTGGATGCGGATCTGGCCGATGGCGCGGTTGCGCAGCCCGCTCTCGTTGGTGACGGCCCCGACAATGTTGCGCACCTCCACGCCGTCGGCGCTGCCCGCGTCGATGCGGTAGAGGACCATGTTGCGGCCGTGACGGCCGGGCGCGGCGGCGCGCCCGCGTTCGGGCTCGCGTTCACGTCCGCGCGCAGCGGGGCGCGGCTCGTCCCAGCGGGCCTCGGCCAGGGTGTCGCTGTGCTCGGCCTCGAGCGGCTGGTCCTTCTGGGCGTAGCACAGCGCGCCGGCGGCCAGCTGCAGCGCGTCGATCTTCAGCAACTCCATGAGCTCGGTGCCGAGGTCCTCGAAGAAGGACAGGGAACGGCTCGCCATCAGCGCGGCCAGTTCGTCGCGGAACCGATCCACACGCCTGCGCGTGACGTCGTCGTGGCTGGGCATGTCCATGCGCTGCAGCGGCTGCCGCGTCAGGCGCTCGATGGACGCCAGCAGGTGCCGCTCGCGCGGGCTGGCGAAGAGGATCGCCTTGCCGTAGCGCCCCACGCGGCCGGTGCGCCCGATGCGGTGCACGTATGCCTCCGAGTCGCCGGGGATGTCGTAGTTGATCACCAGCGAGATGCGCTCGACATCCAGCCCGCGCGCGGCCACGTCGGTCGCCACGATCATGTCGAGCTTGCCGCTCTTGAGGCGCTTGACGATGCGCTCGCGCGCGACCTGCGTCACTTCGCCGCTCAGCGCTGCCACGTCGTAGCCGCGTGCCGACAGCTTCTCGGCCAGGTCGGTGGTGGCCAGCCGCGTGCGCGCGAAGATGATGACGCCGTCGTAGGACTCGGTCTCCAGGACGCGGACCAGGGCCGCGAACTTGGCCGGCGGTGGCACCACCAGGTACACCTGCTCGATGTTCTCGGCGGTCACCGTCCTGGTCTCGATGCGGATCTCCACCGGGTCCTTCAGGTGCTTCTTGCAGATGCGCCGGATCGGCGGCGGCATGGTGGCCGAGAACAGGGCCATCTGGCGCTGGTCGGGCGTGCTGGCGAGGATCGACTCGACGGCCTCGACGAAGCCCATCCGCAGCATCTCGTCGGCCTCGTCCAGCACCACGCACGTGACCTGGCCCAGGTCGAGCGTGCCGCGGTCCAGGTGGTCCTGCACGCGCCCGGGCGTGCCCACGACGACGTGCGGCCCCCGCCGCAGCTGGTTGAACTGGAAGGCGTAGCTCTGGCCGCCGTACACCGGCAGCACATGGAAGTCCTTCAGGTGGCGCGCGTAGGCCTGGAAGGCCTCGGCCACCTGGATGGCCAGCTCGCGCGTCGGCGTCAGCACCAGCACCTGGGGCGCCCGCACCTGCAGGTCGAGCCGCGACAGCAGCGGCAGCGCGAAGGCGCCTGTCTTGCCGGTCCCGGTCTGCGCCAGCCCCAGCACGTCGCGACCGGCCAGCAGCGGCGGGATGCAGGCGGCCTGGATCGGCAGGGCCGCCTCGTAGCCCAGCTCGGTGACGGCCTTGAGCAGGGGGGCGGCAAGGTCCAGGGCCGCGAAGCCCTCGGGCGGGTGGGTCATGGGGCACTCCGGACTGCGGCGAGGGTCCACGGGCGGGAACTCAGGCCAAGAAAGCACATCCGGCGGCAATAATCAGGTGCGTAGTCGCGACGGCGGTCCGTCGCGACCGAAACGGACGGGGCGGCGCAGCACCCGGCCCCGGCACTCAGTAGATACCGACCTCGATCGGTGCCTCGTTCCCGATCTGCCGCAGGCGTGCGGCATAGTCCGCCAGGTGCTGCTGCCGCTGCTCGTCCGTCAGGCGCACGGGGCCGTACACAATCTGGGGCGCCAGCACGTCGAAGCCGACGAACTGCAGCATGCCCCGCTGGATCGGGCGCAGGATCCCGGCGATATCCCCGTTGAAGGCGCCCTTGCGGTAGGCCTCTTCCGGGCCGCCGGTGGTCAGCGACAGCAGTGCGCGCTTGCCCCGGCAGGTGCCGGTCTCGTAGATCCGGCCGCCGCCGTAGAGGCGCCCCATCGCGAAGACGCGGTCGACCCAGCCCTTGAGGGCGGCCGGCAGCCCGAACCACCACAGCGGGAACTGCCAGATCATCAGGTCGCACGACTCGATCTTCCTCATCTCGGCCTCGATCTCCGCCGAGAACCCGTCCTGCTCGGTGGCGTGCATCTCCTCGACCTGCGGCTTGAAGTAGGCCGCATCCTTGACCGTCGTGAAACTGTGCCTGCCGGACACGGGATCGAAGCCCATGGCATGCAGGTCGGAAGTCACGACGTCGTGCCCTGCGGCGGCCAGCGTCTCGCAGGCCGTGCGGAACATCGCGCCGTTGAAGCTCTGCGGCTCGGGATGCCAGCAGACAACGAGGACTTTCATGAGCAGGCTCCCTCGGTGGTTGCGGAACCGGCACGCCGGCTCCGGCAGTCCAGGTCACAGGTGTGCTCCCACACCACCATGGTTGGGAGCAGCTTCCCTCAGCTCGTCCCTGCGGGCAGTTGCGCCGCGCGGGCGATGCGTCGCAGCATGCCGGCGAAGACCACCTGGTGCACGGGATAGAGCGCATACCAGTAGGCGCGGCCGAGCCAGCCCAGCGGATCGAACACGGCCGTCTGCCTGATCCAGGAGCCGTCACCGTCGGACTCGACCGCGAACTCGAGCCACGCCCGCCCCGGCACCTTCATCTCCGCGGCCAGGCGCAGGCGACGCCCTGGCTCGATCGCCTCGACGCGCCAGAAGTCGACCGCGTCGCCGACGTGCAGTTCCAGCGGATGCGGCCGCCCGCGCCGGAAACCGACGCCGCCGGCCAGGAGGTCGAGGGCCGCCCGCAGCCGCCACAGTGCGTTGCAGCAGTACCAGCCGGTCGCGCCGCCGATCGCGGCGATCGGCCGGAAGGCCGCCCGCGGCGGGACCGGCACGCGCACGCGCCGCGAGTCGACCAGCCGCATCCCGAAGCGCACGCCGCCCCAGGCGCGGGGCTCGCCGGCCGACGAGAGGGCGTCCGACCAGCGCGTCTGCGCGAACTCGCGGTCCTCGCGCGCCAGCGCCCGCCGCACGGCCTCGGCCATGCCCACCGGCCGTACCGCGTAGGCCGCCAGGGCCGCCGGGTCGTCGACGACGGTGGGGTGGATGATGCTCTCGATGAGCTTGCGCCCGACGCGCGCATAGAGAGGGGTCACCAGGCCCAGCCACAGGCTGGACAGGTACGGCGTCAGCACGGGCACCGGCAGCATCCGCAGGGGCAGCCCGCGCTGGCGCGCGTACTCGACCATGATGTCCGCGTAGCTGACGCGGTCGGCGCCGCCCACCTCGTAGATCCGGCACCGGTCGGCCGGGATGCGCACCGCCTCTTCCAGGTAGTCGAGCAGGTCATCGATGGCGATCGGTTGCGCTTGCACGTGCACCCAGCGCGGCGTGATCATCACCGGCAGGCGCTCGGTCAGCGAGCGGATCATCTCGAACGAAAGGCTGCCCGAGCCGATCACGATCGAGGCGCGCAGCTCGAGCACCGGCACCCCCGCCTGGCCCAGCAGGCGACCCACCTCGTGGCGGCTGCGCAGGTGGGGCGACAGCGCCTCGTCGGCGCGCCCGAGGCCGCCGACGTAGACGATGCGCCCGACGCCCGCCGCGCGCGCCGCGGCGCCGAAGTTCAACGCCCCCCGGCGGTCGTTCGCCTCGAACGAATCGGCGCCCATCGAGTGGACCAGGTAGTAGGCCGTGTCCACGTCCCTCAGCGCCGCCGTGAGGCTCTCGCGATCCAGCACGTCGCCGGCGCAGGTCTCGATGCCCGCGGTGAATCGCCCCGAGAGCGCCTGCTGACGCCGCGCCATCGCCCGCACGCGGTAGCCGCGCGCATGCAGCAGCGGAGCCAACCGGCCACCGATGTAGCCGGTCGCACCGGTCACCAGGACCCGGGGCCGGGTGGTGCTGGGCGGGGTCTCGGGCACGCAGGTCTCCTCGGTTCCCGTCAGCGCAACTCGATCTCGACGGTGCGCCCGGTGTGGTCCAGGTCGAAGGACACGCGCCCGAACTCGACGTCGCCGCCAGCCGCCTCGCGCTGGAAGAACGCCAGGGGCTCGTCGCGGCCCGGGCGTCCGTCCTGGTCGAGGTCGTGGAAGGCACCCACCGCATAGCGTCCCGCCGGCAGGTTGTAGAAGGCGAACTCGCGCTGGACGGCGTCCAGCAGTACCGATCCCGCGCGGGCGGACCGTCTGGACTCGATCTCGCGCTGGCTGCCGAACACCGCGACCCGCGCGAACGCCCGCGGCGTGTCGGTCGTGACGCGGATGCGCAGGGTCCCCCGGTCCGCGAGTGCGTGCACCGATGACGCCGACGGATCGAGCAGGTGGGTGGCGATCGCCTCCAACTGGTCGGCCAGGCCGACCTTCGGGAGGTTCAGTTCCAGCAGCGCCGCCTGCGCCCCGCTCGTGAGCGTTGTAAACTCCTGATCGGCTGCCCCGCGTCCGAACAGGTCCAGATAGGTGATGCCGCTGCCCTCGGCGTAGTCGAGGGCCGAGGTCGCGATCGCGAACGCGGCCGCCGCCCCGTCCGGCCTGACATGGAGTCGACGGCTGCGCAGTTCGTACACCGCCGTCCAGCGCGTGCGGTAGGTGGCGCCGCGTTCCTGGACCTCCGCCAGCGCCGCGAACGCGCCCTCCACGCCGGGCACGACGCCGCCCTCCTCGAGCGCCCGCCTCAATCGAGCGTACCGGACACGCGAGGTGTTGCCCTTCAGTTCCTTTGCGCGGAGCCCGGCGAACGCCAGTTCGGCGATGCGGCGCGTGTCGTTCGTGCACACCAGCGACGAGCCTTCGGCGCGGCTGACGCGCGGCGCCCCGTCCAGGTACTCGACCAGCGCCAGGTCACCGGTCGCATCGGCCAGGAGGTAGTGGATCTTGCCCCCGATCGGCGCAATCGTGAAGGAGTCCACCCCGGCCAGGACCTCGGCCACCGACGCACAGGTGTCCAGGTGGTACTGGATCCATTCCAGCTCGCCGATCGTCCGCGGGGCCGCGGACGGGTAGACGGTCTCGTCCAGCCACAGCATCTCGATCGTCAGGCCCGGCTCGTTGATCCCGCCGTAGGGCAGGCCGCACCCGTACTGGGTGAAGGTCAGGCTGCCGTGGCGCGCGGTCCAGGCCGCCGGCTCACCGCCGTACAGCGGCAGGGCGCGGCGCGCCACCGCCCGCGGGCTCTTGACCAGGTACCCGCCGTCGAAGTTCCAGTCGAAGTTCTTGGCCAGGAGAACCTCGGCGGAGTCCGCGGTGGCGAAGGCCGAGCAGGCCTGCGCGGCAGCCGGAAGGCACAGGCAAAGAGCAAGGCAGGCGGCTCTCGCCAGGCAGCTGGAGACCACGATGCGCTCCTTCCGGGTCGAACACCATCACCGCGAAGGACACCTCGTCGGCGATCTACCACCCCAAGCAGGATCATTCACGTCCCGATACTGGCACGTGCGCGACAGGCCGGTCAATGCGTCCGATCGACGTGGCGAGCCGGGCCGCGCGCAGGTGACTCCCTGCAACATCCGCCCGCGCCTTGCGTCCTGCATCGGGTTGCCAGGCCATCCAACGATGAAAGGCGCCATCATGCCAACCCGCACCCGCCTCCTGTGTCTGTTCGTCATCGTGCTCGGCGCTGCGCCCGTCCGCGCCCAGCCCGCAGCCGCGCCGGCAGACACCTGGACCGGCACGACCGAACAGAAGGTGTGGGGCCTGATGACCGTCTGGGCCGAGGCGAAGTACACGTTCCCCCACTTCGAGCGGAGACCGGACCTGGACTGGGACCGGACGGTCCAGTCGAACATCCCCCGCGTCATCGCCGCGCCGGACCTGGACGCGTACTACGACGTGCTGTGTGAACTGGTGGCGCTGCTGAAGGACGGACACACGTCGGTCCTGCCCCCCTGGGGCCACTTCCGGCCGGGGCACGACCTGGCGCCGATCGAGGTGCGCATCCTGGACGGCCGCTTCTTCGTGGACCGCGTGGGCGCATCGCCGGAGCTGGCTGCGCAGGGCGTGCGGCCCGGCGTCGAGATCCTTGCCGTCGACGGGCTCCCCGTGGCGCGCCACTTCGCCGAGAAGGTGCTGCGGTTCCATGCAGGCAACACCCGCCACGGCGACGAGGCGCTCTATGTCGTCTATCTCCTGGCCGGGCCGGCGGGCGGGCAGACCGCGCTGAGGATCCGGCAGGCCGACGGGACCGAGCGCGACGCTGCCGTCACCCGCAACGCGATGAGCGGCGACACGCCGTTCATGACGCGCATGCTGGCCAATGCCTTCGACGGTCCGACGATCCGGACCAGGATGCTGCCGGGCGGCGTCCGTTACGTGGAGATCCCGAACTTCGACCACGCGCAGGCGGCCGTCGATTTCGCGGCGCTGGTCGACAGCCTGGATCCCTCCGTGGTGAAGGGCATGATCCTCGACGTGCGGCATAACATGGGCGGGTCCAGCGAGGTCGTTGCGCCGATGGTCGCCTGCCTCGTCGACCAGGCGGTGGCGACGCCGACCATGCGGTTCCGGCACTTCATCGGCGCCTACGAGGCGTGGGGCAAGGACCCGGTCTGGGAGACGGCCGGCGGCCGCATCGCCCCCCGCGACGGCAAGCGGTACCTGGGGCCATTGGTGGTGCTCACCGGCGGATTGACCGGCAGTTCCTCCGAGGACTTCGCGATCGAGCTGCGCAGTGCGGGTCGCGCCAGGCTTGTCGGCGGACGCACGGCCGGCTCGGCCGGCAACGGCCTGCAGTCGCGCCTGCCCGGCGGCGGCACCTTCAGCGTCTCGACGTTCACCGCCCTGGTCCCTGGCGGTGACGAATACGTGGGGCTGGGCGTGGCGCCGGATGTCGAGATCCAGCCGACGCCCGCGGACCTGGCGGCCGGGCGCGACGCGGTGCTCGAGCGCGCGCTGGCGCTGCTTTCGCGGTAGCAGCCGGGCCGCCTATTCCGTCGCCGGTTCCTCGCCGCCGATCCGGGCCACCGCCGTCGTGATCGCCAGGCCGAGCAGGACGAACACCACGGCCAGCGCTCCCTGGCCGGCGGTGGGCCGGAAGAACTCGACCGGTTGCTCGATCGCGGCGGCAGCGACGACCTGGCTGGTCACCGCCGGCTCGGCATCCCGCTGGAACGGCCACAGCCCGGCCACCGCGCCCACGAGCAGCCCGAGCAGGACCCCCAGCGTGGCGTCGCGATAGCGCTTGAGCAGCAGCTTCAACAGCTGACTGACTCCCACTACCCCGGCGACGACACCGAGGCCGACCGGCAGGCCGACATGCAGGCCCACCTCCAGCGCCTCGGCCCACCGCGCCGCGCCCAGGGCGTCCTTGAAGCGATCGATGGCGGCGAGGATCGGCAGGTACTGCCCCAGCACCAGCAGCAGGTAGCCGCCGCTGACCCCCGGCAGGATCATCGCGCTGGCCCCGGCGATGCCGGCCAGCGCCAGCGCGAGCGGTCCCGAACCGCCGACGGCGCCGCCGCCGGCCTGGGAGATCTGCAGCCAGGCCAGGACCGCCATGCCGATGGCTCCGGCCACCGCGCCCGCCCAGACCGACCGTCCCGGCTTGCCGACCATGCGCCAGACCACCGGCAGCCCGCCCAGCGTCAGGCCGATGAACAGGCTGTACATGATCCAGCGATGGTCCACCACAAGGCCCTTCACGACGCCGGCCAGGAGCAGGATGGCCAGCCCCGCCGCGCCCCCCACGGAGACCAGCACGAGCAGGGAGCGGGGCCGGAACCTGAACGTGGTGATCTCGGTGATCGCGCCGATGAACGCCGGGTAGACGCCCGAGGCCAGCAGCATCGTGCCCCCGCTGATCCCGGGCACCAGGTTCGCCAGCCCCATGAGCACGCCCCCGAGCACCGACCTGGCCGCAAGCGCGACCGCATTGGGTTCCTTGGCCAACTCCGTTCCCCTTCCCGTCGCCGTGACCTGATGCGTGACCACCCGACCAGCGCATCCTGGCCGCCGCCCCGGCCCCGCCGGCACGTCGTGATCCGGCAGGGTACGCTGCGAAGCCGGGTACGACAAGCCTCGCGGACGTCGGTCGGCGGCCATCGCGCCGGAGCCCGGGCACCCGGGGGCTTACAGCCTCCGGCGCAGCGTCCGCACCCGCATCAGCAGGTTGACCAGCGCATAGACGACGACCAGCGCCAGGGTGCCCTGCACGACCGCCAGCACGGTGGCGAACGTGCCGCCGATCTGTTTCGGGATGCCGAAGAAGATCGAGAACCACATGAGGGCCAGCGCGAGCACGAACATCACCGACTCGTACTTGCGGGCCTTCGTCGCCGCGTCGGTGAAGATCTCGTCGGGCTGCCCGTAAACGGCTTCCTTGCGGAAGTAGATCCAGCCGCCCAGGCGACCGACGTAGTCCCATCCGCAGTCGGCGAAGAGCTGACGGTAGGCCTCCCAGTCGCCTTTGCCGAGCTTGAAGTCCAGGCGGTAGACCACGTCCCGCGGCGCGCCGCGCTCGAAGCCGTAACACCCGGGCACGCCGACCGTGCGCAGATGCCAGCCCTGGTGCGCCATGTCGCGGAGCCAGGCCTCCTCCTGCTCGTCCTGCCAGGCCCAGAACCACTTCCACACGCTGCGGGTCGGGCGCTCGTCATCGTGATGCATCACATCGCCTCCGGTTGCGGGTCGAGCCCAAGCTGTGCGGCGACGTTGACCATCAGGTGCAGGCGCACCAGTTGCCGGGTGAGCACGGCGCGCCCCCGCGCGGTCAGGCGGTAGGACTTGCGCCGCTGCGCCTCGGCCACGAACTCGATGAGGTTCTCACGTTCGAGCGTGGTCAACGCCCCGTAGAGCGTGCCGGGCCCGATGGTCACCTGGCCCCCCGTCAGCGCCGTCGTCTCCTGCATCACCGCATAGCCGTGCCGGGGCTCGGCCAGCAGCGCCATGATGTAGAACCCGGCTTCGGACAGGGGCAGGTGCCGGTCCAGGTTGTCGGCGGTTGTGGACATGGGTGGGGCTCCTCGGATCTTGCTCGTGACGCGCTACAGCGAACTTCGTTATTATGTCATACGATATATCGACAGGCAATGTATTTTCTTGAGGAGCGGTTGAGGCGGCCGACCATCCGGTTGGCGACGTTCGTTTTCAATGGACTTGTCCATACATGACTTTCAGTGTAGATTTTGGCGCCGCAGGGGGACACCGAGACGCGGAAGCCGGCAACGCGCCCGCCAGGGCGGCAGGGACGATGAACCAGGACAACATCAACAATCCCAACACGTTGAGCCTGTCATACGCCGACCGGCTCTGGCACGCCTGGCAGGCCGATCCCGCCAGTGTTCCGGCGGCCTGGCGGGACTGGTTCGCGGCGCAGGGTGGCGCGGCGCCGGGTTCGGCGGAGTACCGGACGTCCGGCGATGCCGGCGACCGCGCCCTGGACGACCAGAACAAGGTCGACCAGCTGGTGCGCAACTTCCGCGTGCGGGGCCACGGCATCGCCCGGCTGGACCCCCTGCGCGAGCCGTCGCCGGCGCCGCCGGAGCTGACGCTGGACTATTACGGCTTCGGCGAGGCGGACCTGGACCGGGTGTTCGCCGCCGGCACCCTCAGCCCCGGCGACATGCTGCCGCTGCGTGAGATCCTGCGGCGGCTGCAGGCCACCTACTCGCGCTTCATCGGCGTGCAGTACATGCACATCGACGACCTGCAGGTGCGCCTGTGGCTGCAGGCGCGGATGGAGCCGACCGAGAACCGCCTCGAGCTCTCCCCCGAGATGCAGCGGCGCATCCTGCAGCGCCTGATCGACGCCGAGATCTTCGAGGAGTTCATCCAGAACAAGTACCTCGGCGCCAAGCGCTTCAGCCTGGAGGGCGGCGAGACGGTGATCCCGCTGCTGGACCTGGCCATCGAGCAGGCGGGGCGGCAGGGCGTGGAGAAGATCGTCATCGGCATGGCCCACCGCGGGCGGTTGAACGTGCTGGCCAACATCCTGGGCAAGAACCCGCGCCGCATCTTCGCCGAGTTCGAGGACGCCGACGCCGAGCAGTTCCTGGGCTATGGCGACGTGAAGTACCACCTGGGCCACCACTCGGACTGGACCACCCTGCACGGCGACGTGGTGCACCTGTCGCTCTGCTTCAACCCCAGCCACCTGGAGTTCGTCGGCCCCGTGGCGCTGGGCCGCGTGCGCGCGCGCCAGGACCGTATCGGCGACGCGCGTCACGAGAAGTCGCTGGCGATCCTGATCCACGGCGACGCCTCGTTCATCGGCCAGGGCGTCACGCAGGAGACGCTGAACCTCTCGCAGCTGGCGGGCTACGAGTGCGGCGGCGCGGTGCACGTGGTGATCAACAACCAGATCGGGTTCACCACCGATCCCCACGACGCGCGGTCCACGCGCTACTGCACGGATGTCGCGCGGATGCTGCAGACCCCGGTCTTCCACGTCAACGGCGAGGACCCCGAGGCCGTGGCCCAGGTCGTCGCGCTGGCGCTGGACTTCCGCCGCGCGTGGCGGCGGGACGTGATCATCGACATGTACTGCTTCCGGCGCCGCGGCCACAACGAGACCGACGAGCCGGCCTTCACGCAGCCGGTGATGTACGAAGCCATCCGCCGCCGGCCCTCGGTGCGCGCGGGCTACCTGGACCGGCTCACGCGCTCGAACCACGTCACCCTGGAGATGGCCGAGCAGATGGCGGTCAGCCGCCGCGAGCACCTGCAGTCGACGCTGGACGAGGTGCGCGACACGCGCCAGGCCGCCGGGCCGCCGGTGGAGCGCAAGCGCGTGCTGGGGCCGGTGTGGCGCGAGTACCAGGGCGGACCGGAGCCGGGCGGGCCGCCGGTGCTGACCGGGGTGCCCCGCCGGCAGCTGGAGACGATCCTCCAGTCGCTGGCCACGGTGCCGGCCGGCTTCACGCCGCACAGGAAGATCGAGCGCCTGCTCGAGCAGCGGCGCGCCGTCGCGCGCGGCGAGCAACCCGTCGACTGGGCGGCCGCCGAGAGCCTGGCTTTCGGCTCGCTGGCGCTGGAGGGCCACCCGGTGCGCCTGAGCGGCCAGGACAGCCAGCGCGGCACCTTCAGCCATCGCCATTCGGTGCTGCACGACGCGCGCACCGGCGCCATTCACGCGTCGCTGCAGCACCTGGCGGCGGGACAGGCGACCGTCGAGACCATCAACAGCCCGCTGTCCGAAGTGGCCGTGATGGCCTTCGAGTACGGCTACAGCCTGACCTATCCCGAGGCGCTGGTCGTCTGGGAGGCCCAGTTCGGCGACTTCTGCAACGTGGCGCAGCCCATCATCGACCAGTTCATCACCAGCGGCGAGACCAAGTGGGGCATGCTGTCGGGCCTGGTGCTGCTGCTGCCGCACGGCATGGAAGGCATGGGTCCCGAGCATTCCAGCGCCAGGCTGGAGCGCTTCCTGAGCCTGGCCGCCGGCGACAACGTGCAGATCGCCAACCCCACGACACCGGCCCAGCTGTTCCACCTGCTGCGCCGGCAGGTGTGGCGGACCTGGCGCAAGCCCTTGGTCATCCTCAGCCCGAAGAGCCTGCTGCGTCATCCCGAGTGCGTGTCGCCGCTGGACGAGCTGGCCGAAGGCGCGTTCCAGCCGGTGCTGGCCGATCCCGGCGCGCCGGACCCTGCCGGCGTGGCGCGCATCCTGGTCTGCAGCGGCAAGGTGTACTACGACCTGCTCGAGGAGCGCCGGCGTCGTGGTCGCGACGATGTGGCCATCCTCCGGCTCGAGCAGCCGTACCCATTGCCGGCCAGCGCGCTGATCGAGGCAGTGGCCCGCTATCGCGACGGGACCGAGCTGCTGTGGGTGCAGGAGGAGCCGGCCAACATGGGCGTCTGGCCCTACCTGAGGTACCGTTTCGGTGAGCGCTTCCTGGGCCGGCCGCTGGCGGGCGTGTGCCGTCCGGAAGCCGCCAGTCCGGCCACGGGCTCGGCAGGCGCACACAAGATCGAGCTGGCCCTGCTGATGGACCGGGTCTTCGGCCCGCTCAGCGGCCCGGGCCTCATCACCGGCGCCTGGGGCGCCTGAATCAAGGAGCAGCGGCACATGCCGGTCGACGTGACGGTCCCCGCCCTCGGGGAATCCATCCAGGAAGTCCAGGTCTCCGCCTGGCTGAAGCAGCCCGGCGACACGGTGGCGCTGGACGAGCCCCTGATCGAGCTGGAGTCGGACAAGGCGACGGTCGAGGTGCCGGCGCCGGCGGCGGGCGTCATCACCGAGATCGTGGCCGCCGTGGGCGCGGTGCTGAAGGTGGGCGACGTGCTGGCACGGATCGAGAGCCTGGCGGCGGCCACCGCGTCGGGCGCGGCCGCGCCGGCGGCACCCGACCGCGCGCCCGGCGAGCCGCACGTGATGCCGGCGGCGCGCCGCGTGCTGGCCGAGAACGCCCTGAGCGCGGACCAGGTCACGGGCACGGGCCCCGGCGGCCGCGTCCTCAAGGAGGATGCGGTGCGGGCCGTGGCCGGCGCCGCGGTGCCGGCGACCGCGGCGGCAGCGCCCGCAGCGCCTGCAGCGGCACCCGCGGCGCCGGCGGCGTCTGCGCCCACCGCAACCGGCGGCCGCGCCACGCGCACCGTGCGCATGAGCCCGATCCGGCGCCGGATCGCCGAGCGGCTCGTGCAGGCGCAGCGGGATGCGGCCCTGCTGACGACGTTCAACGAGATCGACCTGACGCGCGTCAAGGCGCTGCGCGCCGAGCACCAGGAAGCGTTCCAGGCGCGCTACGGCGTGAAGCTGGGCTTCATGAGCTTCTTCGTGAAGGCGGCGGTCGAGGCCCTGCAGCTGGTGCCGGAGATCAACGCGGGCATCGAGGGCGACAGCATCGTCTACCACGACTACTGCGACATCGGCATCGCCGTGGGCGGCGGCAAGGGCCTGGTGGTGCCGGTGATCCGCAACGCCGAGGGTCTGGGATTCGGCGAACTGGAGCGGGTGATCGGCGACTTCGCGAGCCGCGCGCAGGCCAACAAGCTGGACCTGGAGGAGCTCCAGGGAGGCACGTTCACCATCAGCAACGGCGGCGTCTACGGCTCGCTCCTGTCGACGCCCATCATCAACCCGCCGCAGAGCGGCGTGCTGGGCCTGCACGCGATCCAGGACCGCCCGGTCGCGATCGACGGCCAGGTCGTGATCCGGCCCATGATGTACGTCGCCCTGACCTACGACCACCGCCTGGTGGACGGTCGCGAGTCGGTGGCGTTCCTCAAGCACATCAAGCACTGCGTCGAGCAGCCCGAGCGGCTGCTGCTGAAGGTCTGACCGCGATGAACGACGTGAAGAAACACGACCTGGTGGTGATCGGCGCCGGACCCGGCGGCTACGCCGCGGCCATCCGCGCGGCCCAGCTGGGCCTGGACACCGCCTGCGTGGAGAAGGAGCCGCGGCTGGGCGGGACCTGCCTGCGCGTCGGCTGCATCCCCAGCAAGGCGCTGCTCGAGTCCAGCGAGAAGTTCGCCGAGGCGCGCCACGGCCTGGCCGCGCACGGCGTGCAGGTCGAGGGCGCCACGCTGGACCTGGCCGCGATGATGGCCCGCAAGGACGGCATCGTCGCCGCGCTGACCGACGGCATCGCCGGGCTGTTCAAGGCGAACAAGGTGACGCGCTACCAGGGCGCCGCGCGCCTGGACGGCCCGGGGCGGGTCATGGTGGGCGAACAGGCCCTGCAGGCCGAGCGGATCATCGTCGCGACCGGCAGCTCGGCGGCGTCGCTCCCGGGCCTCGACCTGGACGGCGACCGCATCGGCGACTCGACGGCGGCCCTGGCCTGGCCGGCGGTCCCCGAGCGGCTGGTCGTCATCGGGGCCGGTTACATCGGCCTGGAACTGGGGTCGGTCTGGGCGCGGCTGGGCGCGCAGGTGACGGTGGTCGAGTACCTCGACCGCATCCTGCCGGGCACCGACGGCGAGATCGCGCGCGTGGCGCTGCAGCTGTTCAGGAAACAGGGCCTGGAGTTCGTGCTGTCGGCGAAGGTCACCGGCGCGCGCGTCGAGGGCGACAAGGCGGTCGTGTCCATCGAGGGCCGCGAGCCGCTGACCGCCGACCGCGTGCTCGTGGCCGTCGGCCGCCGCCCCCACACCGGGGGGCTCAACCTCGAGTCGGCCGGCGTGGCGCTCGATGCGCGCGGCTTCATCCGCGTGGACGACCGGAACCTGGCCGCGCCCGGCATCTGGGCCGTGGGTGACGTGGTCGGCGGCCTGCTGCTGGCGCACAAGGCCACCGATGAAGGCGTCGCGGTGGCGGAGCGCATGGCCGGCAAGGCCGGACACGTCGATCCCGCGGTGATCCCGGCCGTCTGCTACACCGACCCCGAGATCGCCGGCGTGGGCCGCACCGAAGAGCAATTGAAGGTGGACGGCGTGCCCTTCCGCAAGGGCGTGATGAGCTTCCGCAGCAACGGCCGGGCGATGGCGCTCGACCGCGTCGAAGGCCGGGTCAAGGTGCTGTCCCACAAGCAGACCGACCGCATCCTGGGCGTGCACGTCATCGGGCCGCGCGCCGGGGATCTCATTGCGGAAGCAGCGGCCGCGATGGCCTTCGGCGCCAGTGCGGAGGACATCGGACGCGTGTGCCATGCGCACCCGACGTTGTCGGAGGTTGTCCGCGAGGCAGCGCTGGCGGCGCACGACAGGCCGCTGCACGGGTAGGGCCGTGCCACCAGGGCTGACGCCCACCGCGCGTACACCAACAGGGGGCCCCGACCGTTGCCGGCCGGAGCCCACTGGGAAGCACGTTCTCGGTCGATCAACCGCTCAACGTCATTTCAGGAGGATCGCCTTTCCGGTCACGCCGAGCGCACCGGACTGCAGTCGGTAGATGTAGACACCGGCCGGCAACCTGCGGCCACTGCCATCCCGACCATCCCAGGTCACCTCCTTGCGGCCGGCCGGCATCTGTCCATCCAGCAACGTGACCACACGACGCCCCTGAGCGTTGAAGATGCTCAGATTGGTGGCGGCCGCCACCGGGAGCTCGAATTCGAACTGCGTCCTGGGATTGAACGGGTTGGGGTGGACCGTGGCCCACAATTCCGGGCGGTTCGGCGCCGGCACGTCGACAGCCCACAAGCTCACCTGGCGGTATTCGATCACCAGTTCGGCGTAGTCGACTCCGGTGTCATCCTGGACGAACATGTCCAGATCCCCGTCCTGCAACGCCGCAAGCACGTTGGTCACCCCGTTCCAGGCCGGCAAGGACTCCAGGTTCAGATGGAAGGTGGTGATATCCGGTGTGTTCCAGTTCGTGTCGCTGCCACCGGTCGCCACACTCTGCAGCGCACCCATCCCGATGCCCCAGATCTGCACGCCGTCTTCCAACAGGTAGAAGCTGTCGTTGTGGCTGGTGCTGCCGGCTTTCATGCGGATGGTCAGCCACGCGCCCGAGACGCAGGCGTTCTGCCAGCATGAACTGCACGTGTCGGAGAACGTATGGGCAAACCACTGGTCTCCCGGTATCGTGTCGAACGTCAACAGTGGATCGAACCCGCGACCCTCGATGAAATCGACCAGTTCCGCACTCGCCGCGGTCGGCTCGGGGCCGTCGCCCGTGGCGAACCCATCAAGGCGACCCGCCAGACAGGAGTCGGTACAGTTGACAGGTCCCTGGTTGTAGACGTTTCCGAAATCCAGACCTTCAATGACGTCGAAGGCCTCCACGTCCAGCCGATAGGAAACGGTGTGGGGCCAGCTCTGCACCATGTTCCAGCCGATACTCTCGTTCACGTAGTACGAACCGGGCGCGACGTTCAGGAACGAGTACTCACCATGAGCGTCGGTCCTCGTCGTCTGGACGAGAGCACCGTTCTGGTAGAGACGGATCTCCTGGTTGCCAACGCTTGCATCACCGCCATCCTGAATGCCATTGCAGATGTTGTCCCGGTATTTCATGCCGTGCAGGCTCCCGACCTCCTCCGAACTGCACACCTCGATGACAAGCTGGACGTAGTCGACCGCGGTGTCATCCTGGATGAAGATGCCGAGATCCCCATCCTGCAGTGCCGCAAGCACGCTGGTGACCCCGCACCAGTCGGGAAGATCGGCAAGATCCAACACGAAGGTACCGTCATCATCGTTGTTCCAGACACTATCGCCGCCACCGGTCGCCAGTGACCGCAGTGTGCCAATGCCGACACCCCAGATGAACTCGCCTTCCTCCATGAAGTAGAAGGTGTCGTTCTCGGACCCCGGCTCCGCATGGAGATGGATCGTGAGCGTGGCCCCCGAAACGACTCCGTTCACGGCGCTTCGCCAGCACGGGGAACAACTGTCCGCGAACGTGTACCCGAAGCACTTGTTGGCGTCGTCACCATCGAAGAAGCGACGGGGACCATCGCTGCAGGATGTGATGACCGCATCCAGGGCGGGATTCACCGTTGCCGGCTCATCACCGTCGGCGGTAGCGAAGTCGTCCACCCGGCCACCGAGACAGGTATCGACGCAGGTCATGATCGGCACACAGGTCGTGTTGCCGAAATCGAGGCCCGTCAGCGGAAGACTGCCGTTGTAGTCGATCAGATGTCTTACCGTGCGCGGATAGGTCTGGATCATGGTCGGGGACTGGACTTCCGCAATGCCGTAGGACCCCGCCGGCACGCTGCAGAAGGCGTATCGTCCGGCGACATTGGTGTGGGTGGAAGCGACCTGGGTCGTACCCGAATAGAGCCGTATCTCCCAGTTCGGGATCGCGGGTTCGTCGCCATCCCAGATCCCGTTTCGGTTCGTGTCGTCCCACTTGGCGCCCTCGAGCGCCGGCTCGATCTGACAATCGGCGCTGTGCCAGCCATTCTCGACGCTTTCGTTGTCTTCGAGCACATCCAGGAACTCGATGCCGCCGTTCACGGCCTGCACGCCGATCAGATCGATCTGGGCGGCACCGTGGCTCGGGCGCAAGCAGTCCTCGTCCGAACCGCTCCCGTCGGAAGTGAACCGCCAACGCAAGCGGATCTCGTTGACCGCTGTTCCCCCGTATTCGCGGGCGGGGACGGTGAAGGAATGGTCGACGACGACACCGGACGCGGTGCCCGTGAACATCAGGAGGTCGACCGGCGCACCGTTGGCCTGGTACTGCAAGGTCAGGAAATCATGGCCATCTTCCATGTCGAAGTTGAGCTTGGCGGTGATCCGCACCGTGGAGTCCTTCAACGAATCCGGTACGACGATGATCTTGTCGAGCAGGCAGTACCAGCCGTTGCCGTAACCGCCGATCGGATCTCCCGACCCGCAGGACGGGGAATTGCTCCCGCACCACTAGGCGCGGTTGTTCGGGACCATGGGATCGAGATTTGTGCAGTTGTAGCTGTCGACGTTCCAGCAGCAGCAGTTGTAGTAGGCGGCCGAGTTCGCACTCGCGGCGTTCACGGGATCGGACCCGGAACTCCCCTTGATGTCGTCGGTATTCCAGGCGATGGCGGCGAAAGATGGAGCGGCAGTGAACAGCGTGGAGAGCGCGGACAGGATCACGAAGAGGCGTTTGAGTTGGATTCTCATGGACTTCCCCCCCCTGAAGGCTGGCCATCTCGACGGGCGTGGCCGCATAGCGCAAGAAGGGCGAATTCAGGTGGAAATCGGCAGAAACCAGCCTGTATAGCGCGCTGCGACTGGTGACCGTCCAGCGACACCCCTCCCCATTCCCCACCCACGAGGACACCCAGCAGCCGCGCGGAGCTTAGCAGATCCTGCAAGGCGGCGGTAGACGGATCTTCAGTCCCGGACTCAGCATCGTGAGCAGCGGCCTAACCCGCCACGGTCATGGAATGTCGTTGGCGCCTCCTTTCGGGCTTGGCTGATGGACGCCTCGTCATGCCGTCCAGCTGCCCGACCGGCCAGACCTCGGTCCGGACAATCCGGCCGACGACGATTCTCGGGAGTCCCGCGGATGGCGGAGCGTCGACGCCGACGCGCGATGCCGTGGTGTCTGTCGATGTGACAGGGCGCGACGACACACGGGGGGCCCGCGGAGGACAGGCGGACAGTCGGTCTTCTGGGCGCTTCCGCGACGCGAAGCGCCTGCCACCGTCGACCTACTTGACAAGGACCATTTTGCGGGAGGCCCGCCACTGGTCCACACTCAGTGCGTAGTGGTAGATCCCTGAAGAAACCCGCTGGCCGGCCGCATCCGTGCCGTCCCAGATCTCCACGTGACGACCCGCTTCAAGGAACCCGAGATCCCGTTTCCAGACAAGGCTCCCTCTCTGATCGAAGACCTCCAGGGTGGACTCGCCCGCGCTCGGCAGTTCGAACGCGATCGTGGTCGACGGGTTGAAGGGATTGGGTGAGTTCTGTTCGAGCTGGCCGAGCATCGAAGTACTGGGCGTGGCCCCAACGGTCTCGGAATAGGACCACAGCTCGACAGGTGCGTTACTTGCGGGCAGACAGATCAGATCCTCGTAGCCATCGCCATTGAAGTCGCCCGTACCTTTGAGGTAGCCCAGGTTGTTGACCCATCCGAGATCCTCGATCAGGACTCCTGTCGAAGACACGACGAGAACCTGCAGCAGATGCGGTTGTCCCGGACCTGGAGGGGTGTAATTCGCGATGATGATCACTTCCCTGCCCGCATGAGGCGTTACGTTGGCGGCCCACATCTGCACCGAGACGGGAGTCCCCGACAACGTGTACGACCACAGGACGGTGGGCGTGAACGTCGGGCCGGTCAGCTTGACGATCGTCAGGGAGCTGCCGTTCTCGGGGAAGATCTCCGGGAATCCGTCTCCATCGAAATCGGCCAGTTGATCCGTGCGCGAATCCAGGTAGTTGCTTGCGTCGAAATTCGAGTTGCCGGTCGGAAACGTGTACACCTTCACGAAGCCGGCATGTGCCGCCGATCCCAACACCACGATCACAACGGCAAGCAGTATGCTCGACGACTTCATGACGCATCTCCCTTGTTGGCGCGATCACTGGCGAACAGCGCGCTGCAGACTGATTCCACCCGGCACCGGACATGCCGACGCAATCGGATCGAAGGACGGCATGACGCCCCGGCTGCGGGCCGGTTGAGTCTAGCAGATCCGCGTGCCGGAGCCTAGAGGGGCCCGCGCGCACGAACGAGACCCTCCGCGACCTGTCTCCAATCGCCGCCTTGTGCGGCGGCACTACTGCAGACCATGCCGTATTGCCGTGTCGAGGTTCGGAACGGACTCGACCGTTTGCCCGGTGGTCGGGCTGGCCGAAGTCGACGTCCGACTGCACCGGCACCCTCCCCGATTCGCACTCGAGTGCGCTCAAGGAGCCCATGACCATTCTGGCAACTGCGGCGACTTCGACGCCACGTTCGGGAGAACGATAGTTCACCCCGCGATGGCAAACGCATGGCGCCCCCCACCCAAGGGGCCTATGCTGTGCTCATGGACCCGAGACGTCGCATCCCCGCCAACGGGATGCCCGGCTCGAGGGATTCCGCCGCAGGAGACACGCCGGGGCTTCGTCTGGTGCTGATCAGCATCCATGGCCTCATACGCGGTCGCGATCTCGAGCTGGGCCGTGACGCCGACACCGGCGGCCAGACGCTGTACGTCGTGGAACTGGCGCGGGCGCTGGGCGAGCGACCGGAAGTGGCTGCGGTGGACCTCCTCACGCGGCGCATCGTCGATCCCCAGGTCAGTCCCGACTACGCCCAGCCTTGCGAGAGGCTCTCCGACACGGCGCGGATCATCCGTCTGGACGCGGGACCCGACGGTTACCTGCCGAAGGAAGCGCTCTGGGACCACCTCGACTGCTTTGCCGACAATGCCCTCGCTTTCGTCCGCGCCGGGGGACAGGCGCCGGACGCGATTCACAGCCACTACGCCGATGCGGGCTATGTCGGGCGTCGCCTGGCCGCACACCTTGATGCCCCTCTCGTGCACACCGGCCACTCCCTGGGGCGCGTGAAGCGCCGACGCCTGCTGGCCGCGGGCCTCGGCCGGGACGTGATCGAGGCCCGCTACCAGATGACGCGGCGCGTGCGGGCCGAGGAAGGCACGCTCGCCGCGGCCGAACTGGTGATCGCCTCCACCGCCGACGAGGTCGAGGAGCAGTACGCGCTCTACGACCACTACCAGCCCGGCCGCATGCGCATCATCCCGCCGGGCGTGGACTTCGACCGCTTTCACCCGCCGGGCGACGACGACGCCAACGCTCCGATCGCGCGCGAACTGGAGCGATTCCTGGCCGATCCCGAGCGCCCACAGATCCTGGCTATCTCCCGCCCCGACGAGCGCAAGAACATCGCCACCCTCGTCGAGGCCTACGGCTCCTCGCCGGCACTGCGGGAGCAGGCCAACCTCGTGATCGTCGCCGGCAGCCGTGATGACATCCGCGACCTGGAGTCGGGCGCGCAGGCGGTCCTCACGGGGCTGCTGCTGGACATCGACCGGCACGATCTGCACGGGAAAGTGGCCTACCCCAAGCGCCACCGACGCCCGGAGGTGCCGGTCCTGTACCGGCTGGCGGCCGCGTCCGGCGGCGTCTTCGTCAACCCTGCGCTGACCGAGCCGTTCGGTCTGACGCTGCTGGAAGCCGCGGCCAGCGGCCTGCCGGTGGTGGCCACCGAGGACGGCGGACCGCGCGAGATCATCGCCAATTGCGGGCACGGCCTGCTCGTCGATCCGCTGGACGCCGCCGCCCTGGGCGCGGCGCTGTTGGCGATCCTGGGTGACCCTGCCGAATGGCGACGCCTGTCCCGTCAGGGGCTGGCCGGCGTACGCAGGCACTACAGCTGGACGGCGCACGCGGAGCGGTACCTGGCCGCTCTCGAGCCGGTGCTGCGGGAGGGCGTTCCCGAGCCGGCGCCGGAGCCGACCGGCGGGCCCGTTCCCTACCAGGATCGCGCCCTGTTCACCGACCTCGACCAGAACCTGCTGGGCGATCCCGCCGCGCTGGCGCAGTTCGCCCGCCTGGTGCGGGCCAACCGCAAGCGCGCGGTGTTCGGCATCGCCACCGGACGCAGTCTCGAGTCCGCCCTCCAGGTGATGCGTCGGCATGAGATCCCCGTGCCCGACGTGCTCATCTCCAGCCTGGGCACGGCCATCCACTACGCGCCCGAGTTCGAGCCGGACGCAGCCTGGGCGCGCCACATCGACCATCTCTGGACGCCGCAGGCCGTACGTGAGGTGCTGGACGGCCTGCCCGGCCTGAAGCGGCAACCGAAGCACGAGCTCACGCGCTTCAAGATCAGCTACTATATCGACCCGCTGGTCGCGCCGTCGCTTGATGCCATCAACAGCCTGCTGCACCAGGCCGACCAAACCGTCAACGTTTCGCTGGCGTTCGGGCAGTTCCTGGACGTGACGCCGGTGCGCGCGTCGAAGGGCATGGCCCTCCGCTGGTTCGCCGACCGCTGGGAGATCCCGCTTGAACGGGTGCTCGCATCCGGCGGCTCGGGCGCCGACGAGGACATGATGCGTGGCAACACCCTGGCCGTGGTGGTCGCGAACCGACACCACCGGGAGCTGCATGACCTGGCCGAGGCCGGCGGCATCCACTTCGCGCGCGCGGGCTATGCGGCCGGGATCCTGGAGGCAATCGCCCACTACGACTTCTACGGCGCCTGCGCGGTACCGCGCGAGGAGGAAGGCTGATATGGAGGGACGCCTGCTCCTGGCCACCGACCTGGACCGCACGCTGCTCCCGAACGGCGAGCCTGCCGAGTCGCCGGACGCTCGCCGGCGTTTCGCCCGCGTCGCGGCGCGGGACGAGGTCGTCCTGGCGTACGTCACCGGGCGCCATCGCGCCCTCGTCGAGGAAGCCATCGAACGGTACGGCCTGCCCGAGCCCGCATTCGTCATCGGCGACGTGGGCACCTCGATCTATGGAGTCGCGGCGGGTCGCTGGCGAAGGCTGACCGACTGGGAGGAGCCGTTCGCCGACCGCTGGGCCGGACGCGGGACGGCGGACCTGGCCGCGGCGTTGGCTGCCGTCAGCGACCTCTTTCCCCAGCCGGCACAGCGCCAGGGTCGCTGGAAGCTCAGCTTTTTCGCTCCCGAGCTCTCGGATCCGTCCGCGATGCTGGCCGAGGTGCGCGCACGACTCGACGGACTGGGCGTCCAGGCCCGGCTGGTCTGGAGCCTGGACGACGAAGCATGCGTGGGCCTGCTCGATGTGTTGCCCCTCGACGCGGGTAAGTCGGCCGCGATCGGGTACCTGCTGCGGACGCTGGGACTGCCCATCGATCGCGCCGTCTACGCCGGCGACAGCGGCAACGACCTGGATGTCCTGGCGGGGCCGGTGCCCGCGATCCTGGTGGCCAACGCGCGCGTCGAGGTGCGGCACCACGCGGTCGCCGCGGCCCGCATCCAGGGCCATGCCGATCGCCTGTACCTGGCCCGCGGCGACTGGCAGGGCATGAACGGCAACTACAGCGCCGGCATCCTCGAGGGCCTGGCGCACTACCTGCCCGAGTCCGTCGCCTGGTGGACCGATGGGCGGGCGGGAGACGGGATGGCGCCACAATGACCGACCGGCCATTGATCTTCGGCGAGATGCTCCACGATCGCTTCCCAGACGGGCGCGAGATCCTGGGCGGCGCCCCGTTCAACGTCGCCTGGCACCTGCAGGGGTTCGGGGCCGCGCCGCTGCTGGTCAGCCGCATCGGTTCCGACCGGGCGGGCGAACGCGCCCTGGAAGCCATGGACGCCTGGGGCCTGGAGACCACCGCCATCGAGATCGATCCGGAGCGGCCGACCGGATCGGTGGTGGTGGACCTGGGTGGCGGCGAGCCGCGCTACGCGATCGATCCCGACCAGGCCTACGGGCACATCGAGGCGGCGCTCCCGGCCGCCACCCGGACTCCGTCGCTGCTGTACCATGGCACGCTTGCCCTGTGGTCATCGCCCTCGCGCGGGGCGTGGGCCGACCTGCGCCGGCGCTTTGCGTCGCCGGTGTTCGTCGACGTGAACCTGAGGGCACCGTGGTGGAACCCGGCGTTGGCCGAAGCCCTGCTCGGCCGCGCAACCTGGGCCAAGCTGAGCCTCGAGGAGCTGGATCGACTCGCCGTCGGCGGCGCGCCGCCGGCCGCTCGCGCCGGCGACCTCTGCCGTCGCCACGGGCTGCGCCATGTCATCGTGACGTTGGGGGACGGCGGCGCGATGGCGGTCGACGCCGACGGCGCTGCCGTCACCGTCGCGGCCACGATCCCTGACCGCATCGTCGACACCGTCGGCGCCGGCGACGCCTTCGCCGCCGTCATGATCCTGGGCGAACTGGCGGGCTGGGGCCTGCCGATCGCGATTGCACGCGCGTCCGCCGTCGCCGGCGCCGTGTGCGGACTGCGGGGCGCGACGACCGTCGAGCACCGGTTCTACGAGCCGTTCCTGGAAGAATGGGGCAAATGATGATCCCGAACCTGGTCGATCGCCTTCGTGAGTACGTGCAGGACGAGCGCACCCGCGCGCACCGGGTGTTCCACGCGCTGGTTTCACTGGAGCGCCGGTTCCTGCTGCGCAACGAGATCGCCGACGCCTTTGCCGCTGTCGTGGCGGCCGACGGCGACCTTGCCGACACGCCACTGGCCGAAGCCATTGCCTGCGCCCAGGAGGGCGCCGTCAACCACGCCTGGCTCTACCTGGCGCTGCGGCGGGAGGTGGCGCGCTGGCGGTACGTGCGCATCCATCTCGAAACGATGACCCTGGAACCCGTCGGCACCGCCGACTACCTGCAGTTCAAGGAGCGGCTCGCCATCGGCTCCGAAGGCGGCGAGTGGACGCTGGAATTCGATATCGAGCCGTTCTCGCGCGAGATGCCCCGGCTCAAGGAGTCCGACTCGATCGGCCACGGCATGAGGTTCCTCAACCGGCACCTGTCCAGCCGGATGTTCGCGACGCTGCACGGCGGTGCCCTGAGCGTGCTCGAGTTCCTGCGCATGCACCGCTGCCGCGACCAGCAGCTGCTGCTGAGCGCCGGCGTGGCCGACCTGGAGTCGCTGCGCGAGGCGCTGCGGCGGGCGGACGTGCTGCTGGGCCGCCAGGCGCCGGACACGCCGTGGGAACGGCTGGCGCCGGAACTGCGGGCCCTGGGCTTCGAACCCGGCTGGGGCGGCGATGCCCGCCGCGTGCGCGAGACGATGGGCCTGCTGCGCGGGCTCCTCGAGGCGCCCTCCCCCGACGGGCTGGAGTCGTTCCTGGCGCGCATCCCGATGATCTTCTCGGTGGCGATCCTCTCGCCGCACGGCTGGTTCGGGCAGTCGAACGTGCTGGGCCGGCCGGACACGGGCGGCCAGGTGGTCTACATCCTCGACCAGGTGCGCGCGCTGGAGCAGGACATGCGCCGCCGCCTGGACGAGCAGGGGCTGTCCGACATGGTGCCGCAGGTCGTCGTGATCACGCGGCTGATCCCGCAGGCGGAGGGCACGACGTGCGACCAGCGGCTGGAGCCCATCGCCGGCTGCCGGCACGCGCGCATCCTGCGCGTCCCGTTCCGCAACGCGGCGGGCGAGGTGCTGCCGAACTGGATCTCGCGCTTCGAGGTCTGGCCCTACCTGGAGCAGTTCGCCGTGAGCGCCGAACACGAACTGCTGGCCGAGCTGGACGGCCGGCCGGACCTGCTGATCGGCAACTACTCGGACGGCAACCTGGTGGCCACCCTCATGGCACAGCGCCTGGGCGTGACCCAGTGCAACATCGCGCACGCGCTGGAGAAGACGAAGTACCTGTACGCCGACCTGTACTGGCGCGACCTGGAGCCGCAGTACCGCTTCAGCTGCCAGTTCACCGCCGACCTGATCGCGATGAACGCGGCCGACTTCATCATCGCCTCGACGTACCAGGAGATCGCCGGCACCGAGGACGTCCTGGGCCAGTACGAATCCTACATGGCGTTCACCATGCCCGGCCTGTACCGGGTGGTCCAGGGAACCGATATCTTCGATCCGAAGTTCAACATCGTTTCCCCCGGCGCCGATCCCGAGGTCTACTTCCCGGCCGGCGACGACGGGCGCCGGCTGCGCCACCTGCAGCCGGCCATCGAGACGATGGTGCTCGGCGACGCCGTCGGCGCCGACGCCCGCGGTGTCCTGCAGGAACCCGACAAGCCGCTCCTGTTCACGATGGCGCGCCTGGACCGGATCAAGAACATCACCGGGCTGGTGGAATGGTACGGCGCCTGCCCCGAGCTGCGCCGCGAGGCGAACCTGCTGGTGGTGGGCGGCCACGTCGACCCGGAGCGCTCGGGCGACCACGAGGAGATGGGGCAGATCCAGGCGATGCACGAGCTCATGGACCGCCATGGACTGGACGGACAGGTGCGGTGGCTGGGCGTGCACCTGGACAAGGCGCTGGCCGGCGAACTCTACCGCTGGGTGGCCGACCGCCGCGGGGCCTTCGTGCAACCGGCATTGTTCGAGGCGTTCGGCCTGACGGTGATCGAGGCCATGAGCTCGGGCCTGCCCACGTTCGCCACCTGCTTCGGCGGCCCGCTCGAGATCATCGAGCACGGCGTGTCGGGCTTCCACATCGACCCCAACCACGGCGACCACGCGGCCGCGGCGATGGCCGCCTTCCTGCGACGCTGCCGCGAGGAGCCGGGTCACTGGGACGCCGTGGCCACTGGCGCGGTCGCGCGCGTCGAACAGCGCTACACCTGGCGCCTCTATGCCGAACGCATGCTGACGCTGGCCCGAGTCTACGGGTTCTGGAAGTACGTCAGCAACCTCGAGCGCACCGGGACGCGGCGCTACCTCGAGATGTTCTACGGGCTGCAGTTCCGGCCGCTGGCCGCAGGGCGCGAGGTCTGACGCCCGCCAACCGACTGGAGAGTTGACACATGGATCCGGGACAATGGTTGCTTCTCGGGAACACCCTGAAGGCCTGGCTGGTCGCGATCGCGATCGCCGCCGCGCTGACCGTGGTGGCGAAGGTCGTCGTGCTGGTGGTCATCAGGCGCCTGCGCAAGCTGGCCGCGCGCACGTCGACCGGCGTCGATGACCTGATCCTCGAGGTCCTGGAAGGGACGAAGCTGCCGCTGCTCTCGGTGCTGGCCCTGTACGCCGGCGTCGCGGGCCTGGAGCTGCCGGCAAAGGTCGGGGCCTGGCTGGGCACCATCGCGGTCTTCGCCGGGCTCTTCCAGATCGGCATCTGGATCGACCGGCTGGTCCAGCTGCTGCTGGCCGGCCAGCAGGAGAGGATCCCCGCCGAGGACGGCAGCCGCGTCACCTCCATGCGGGCCGCCGGGTTCATCGCGAGGGTGGTCCTGTTCAGCGTGATCACGCTGATGGCGCTGGACAACATACCCGGGCTCGATGTCACCACGCTGATCGCGGGCCTGGGCATCGGCGGCATCGCCGTGGCCCTGGCGCTGCAGAACGTGCTGAGCGACCTGCTCGCCTCGTTGTCGATCACGATCGACAAGCCGTTCGTCATCGGCGACTTCATCGTGCTCGACACGTTCGCGGGCACCGTCGAGAAGATCGGGCTCAAGACCACGCGCATCCGCAGCCTGTCCGGCGAGCAGCTGATCATCTCGAACAACGACCTGTTGGCCAGCCGCATCCGGAACTTCAAGCGCATGGACGAACGACGGGTGGCGTTCGGCCTCGGCGTGGTCTACCAGACGCCCGCCGCCCTGCTGGAGGCGATTCCCGCGATGGTGAAGGGCATCATCGAGTCGATCGCCGGCACGCGCTTCGACCGGGCGCATTTCAAGAGCTTCGGCGCCTCGTCACTGGACTTCGAGGTCGTCTACTTCATCCTCAGTCCGGACTATCCGGCCTTCATGGACGCGCAGCAGGCGATCAACCTGGAGATCTTCCGGCGCTTCGAGGCGGAGGGGATCGGGTTCGCCTACCCGACGCAGACGCTGTACGTCCAAAACGCGGAATAGGCCGCGTCCGGCCATCCGCAGGCACCGGTGCCGCGACGCCACGCGCACGGCGTGCGGAGCTCCGGCCCCCGCCCGACCGGGACTCAGCCGAGCAGACCCCGCAGGAACTCGGTGCGGTCGACGTTGGCCACGTGCGTGAACCACTCATCCTGGAACTTGTAGGCCAGGATGCCGACCCAGATCCAGATCAGCCGCGCGCGGTAGATGGCGTGGGCGCGCTCCCAGCCCCGGAAGCGGGCGATGGTGACGTAGACCAGGAACAGCGGCTCCTCCAGGTTGGGGAACCAGAACAGCATCATCTCGTCGTGAGTGACGAAGAACAGCGCCTGGCCGATGGTGCGCAGCGCGAACGTCACGGTGATCTCGCGCCGGATGGGCTGACGCCAGGCCCAGATGAAGATGAACAGGTACGCGGTCCAGTCCGCCGCCTTGTCCAGGTTCTGGTACACGGCGAAGTCCAGGCCGGCCGGCATGAGCAGATCGCCGTCGACCGAATCGAGCAGCCAGTTGGCCCAGCCCGCCGCGAAGGGGAAGCGCAGGTAGAGGACCGGCAGCAGGAACTTCAACGCCAGGATCGGGACGGTGACCAGGTAGTTCATGCGCCGGGTCCTCTACTTTGCAAGGGCACTTGCCGGCACTTGCCTCCCCGTGCCATCACGCCATGTGTCCGGACCTGCCCCGGATCAGTACTCCAGCTTCGCCTTCGCCCGCATCTCGAACAGCTCCCGCTCGAGGTCCTTGACGTACGTGCGATGGAAGTCCAGCGCGTCGACCTTGGCTTCGCCCTTCTCCAGGATCGAGAACGACTGGTGACCGTGCAGGCCGCGGGGCGCCGTCCTGACCACGCGGAAGAAGCGGCCGACGGTGCGCTCCCACTCGGCGGTCTCGTAGAAGGTCGCCACGCGGGTCGAGCCCTCGGCGCCGGAGCCCAGGATCGTGCGGCCCTTGAAGTCCCGCGTCTCGGGCGTCGTCTTGCGGATCTTGTCGTACAGGGTCTCGTCATGGTAGGTCACGAATGCGCGACCGCCGGGCTTCAGCACGCGATTGAGTTCCCACAACCAGTAGTCGGTGGTGTGGTCCAGGTGCGTGAAGACCGAGATGACGTACGTCGCATCCACCGTGTTGTCGGGAATGTCATGGGTGGTGGAGACGATGTCCACGCCGGCGAACTCCTGGATGCCGGAGACGGTCCCGAGCATCATCGGGTCGACATCGAAGCCAATGAACCGCGCGCCCGGCAGCTGTTGCATGAGCGGCCACATCACGCGACCAAGGCCGACGCCGAAGTCGAGCACCGTCTCGGCGCGGCGCAGCTCGCCGAAGTAGTTGAGCAGGTCCTCGACGATGTTCTTACCCATCTGGACGAAGTGCGCCGCCTCCGCGCTGCCGTTGACCTTCATCAACGCGTGATGCGGCATCTTCGTGACCGCGGCGGCGAAGCTGGCGTCGGCAGCGGCCAGGTCGCCCTCGAGCCGCGCCAGGGCCTCGGCCACCTGCTCGTCATGGCCGGCGGCCTCCAGATACGACCGGCAGTGCTCGATGCCGCGGCGCAGGAAGCGCGGCCGCGTGCGCGCCAGGTCGGCGAAGTTCAGCGTGAAGAGCCGGTGGTCGCCCTGCCCGATCAGCGCGTGTTCCATGCCGCGCATGGCGCCCGGCAGGTCGCCGGTCTGGAAGCGGGCCACGGCCAGGTTGTTGGCGTACTGGCCGCACGAGGGGTCCTCCCCGGCCGCCATCTCGAACAGCACGCGGGCCTCCTCGGCCCGGCCGATGTCCAGCAGGCGTTCGCCCAGGCGATTGACCTCGGCGCTGGGAACGAACGGAACGTGCGTCTGCGGCTCCAACGTGGCATGGGCCGGCTGCGCTGCGCACTGCTGGGACATCCGATACCTCCTGGAATCTGACAGGTTTTCGCCCAGTCCGGCTGCCTTCGGGACGGGCATGCCGGTGGCCGGGAAGACCCGGCGCGCTCGCGAACGGCGCAACTGGATTGCTTTCAAGTCCCAGGCGGCCAGGGGCCCGGGCCGTTCGCTCCCGGCGGCGGCGGCGCCGCACGGCCGCCGGAAAGCGGGCAAGGACTGGGCCATCTGGGATCCGTTTCGCCGGCCCCCTCCGGGAATGGGGGGCGGATGTTGGCATTCAGGTCGGTCACGCGACGACGCCGGCGCGGATCGAAGCGTCGCATTGTCATGGGAAACTGGAATTTGATCCACAGCCATGTCTTGGCATTTCGACATGAATGTGTGATATCATTAGTGGCGCGTTTCAGCCCAATCATGTCGCCACGAACGATCCGGGAGCACACCATGAATCGCCTCTGTGGTTTCGCTATCGCGTTGCCATTGCTGCTGGTTGCGCAGCTGTCGATCCCCGCGGCGCTTGCCATGGGGCCCAGCCTGTCCCACGTCGAGGATTTCCACAGCACGACCTGGCGGAACCACGCGCTGACCACGGCGGACTGGGATACCGTCACGGGGCGGTTGAGCCTGCTGGCCTTCGACCCGGTGACCGTCGGCAGCGTCTGGGATCTCGGCCAGGTGACGGACGTGGCAGTCAGCGGAGCCGTCGCCTGCGTGACGTCGCTGGACGAGGGCCTGTTCGTGTTCGACATCGCCGATCCCACCCATCCGCAGATCATGGCGACGATGCCACTCGACGGCGCCGCCTATGCGGTGGCCATCGCGGGCACCACGGCGTACGTCGCGGCCGGCACGGGCGGCTTGGCCATCTTCGACCTGGCCTATCCAGCCGAGACGAGGTTCCTCGGCTCCTACCTGACGACCGACGACGCGCGCGATGTCGCGGTCGCGGGCACCACGGCCTTCGTGGCCGCCTCGGGAGCGGGCCTGACGGTGCTCGATGTCGCCGATCCGCACCTGCCGCTCCTCCGGGCTGACGCAGCAGCCCACGACCGCGCGCTGGGCGTGGTCGTCAGCGGAGATCACGCCTTCGTGGCGGACTACCGCGCGGGCGTGACCACGTTCGACATCAGCGATCCGGATCATCCGGTGCAGGTGGCGACCGTCGCCACGGAGACGTGGGCCATCGGCATCGCGATCAACGGGGACCTGCTGGCGGTTGCTGCGGGTACCGGCGGCGTGCGCCTGTTCGACGTCAGCGCACCCGCCGCGCCGACGGCCGCGGGCGTTGTCGAGACGCCGGGGTCGGCCACGGCGGTGACCTTCCGCGACTTCATGCTCCTGACGACGACGATGGCGGCCACCCTGCAGGCGGACGACGTGCGCGATCCGGCGCTGCCACAGCGCAAGTGGACCCGGACCACGACGGGGCCTGCTCGTGGCGTGTGCACCGTCGGCGACCTGGCTCTGGTGGCGAATGACCAGGCGGGCCTCGAACTCGTGCGCATCTCGGAACCGCTGGACCCCCCGGTCGCAGTCGCGGTCTACGCGGGAACGATTCTGCACAGCCCGCGCGCCGTGGCGATGAGCGGTGACCTTGCGTTCGTCGTCACGGAGCCGGCCGGCCTGCTGGCAATCGATCTGCCGGCATACGGGCTCGCCGCGCTGCTGGGCACCGCGGACACGCCCGGCAACGCGGTCGACGTGGCCGTCTCGGGCGACCTGGTGTGTGTCGCCGACAGCCTGGCGGGCCTGCGGACCTTCGATGTCTCCGATCCCGCCAACCCCGTCGCACTGGGCGGCTACGACACGCCGGGCCAGGCGCTGGATGTCGCGATCAGCGGCGACCTCGCCGTCGTGGCCGACGGCAGCGGCGACCTGCAGGTCATCGACGTGACCGATCCGGCGGCACCCGTGCGGCGCAGCGCGCTCAACCTGCCGGGCGTCGCGAACGCGGTGGCCGTTTCCGGCACCCTCGCCTGCGTCACCGACGGCGGCCTGCGCCTGGTCGACATCAGCATCCCGGACACGCCCGTGCTGCTGGGCAGCTGGACGGACTTCGGCGGCGGAACGGCCGCCGGCGTGGCCGTCGCCGGGACGATCGCCTGCGTCACCGCCGGCGCCGCCGGGGTGTACCTGTTCGATATCAGGAACCCTGCTGCGCCCGACCTTGTCAGCTCGTTGCCCGCCATTGCGAGCTATCTGCCGTACCGCGCGCCGACGATCGAGGGTACCCGCCTGGCGGTGCTCGCGGCGGGCGGCACCTACTCAGGCAGCAAGTTCCGCGTCTTCGACCTGAGCGATCCCGCTGCACCGGCTCTGGTTCTGCATCACGACATCAACAGCTACGCCGTGAACGACATCGCGATGCATGGCGACATGCTGGTGAGGATCAGCGGCGCGGACGCACCCAACTCGGTTGGCGTGATCAGCGGCCTGGCCCTGGCGCAGTACGATGTCGGTGGAGCGCTGTCGGCGACCGCCGTGTCGGTGAATATCCTGCCTGACCTGCCGCACATCGTGTGCGTCCGGCTGGCTGCCACGCAGTCCGGAGAAGTGAACTGGGAACTGAACGCCGAGGGGACGTTCCGGAACATCTCCCCGTCGCCGGTCTGGCGTGACGTCGATCGCGCCGGCTTCGGCCTGACATGGAGCGCCGATCTGAGTTGGTACGTGACGAATCCGGCCGTAACCCGATTGGAACTCGAATGGCGCCTGCGCGAGGCGCGCGTCGACTCGGTGGTGGACGTCCCGGGCGATCAGGGAGGGTGGGCCAACCTGTGGTTCACGGCATCCGGCTATGACGTCCAGGCTGCCCGTTCCATCACGGGCTACAACGTCTACCGCCGCCTGACGGACAAGGACCTTGCGAGGCGCGTGCGGGGGGCCAAGTCCGCAGCCGGCGCCACCGACGGCACGGCGCCCGCGGAGGTGACGCTGGACGGCGTGACCTACGTGGTCAACGACGCGGCGGCGAAGGACGCGCCGCCTGGCGTGTGGAGCGTCGTGAGCAGCTTCTGGGCCACGGGCCAGGACCGCTACGTCGTGACTGTGCCCACCGTGGCCGACGACGGGCCCGGCGGCCCAGCCTGGTCGAGCTTCTACGTCGTGGCCATCCGCGGATCGACCGGGTCGTTCTACGCGAGCGTGCCGGACAGCGGGCGTTCGGTGGACAACATCGCGCCGGGCGTGCCGGCGGGCGTAACGGCGACCTACACGGCGGCCGGCGTCACGCTCAACTGGTCGGAGGCAATGGATGACGATTTCCAGTACTTCCGCGTCTACTGCGGCGAGACGCCCGGATTCACGCCGGGGCCCGCGAACCTCGTGGGCGTAACGGCCGCGCGCGCGTTCACCGACGCCGCCGCTTCGCCCTGGGACCGGCACTACCTCGTCACCGCCATCGATCACGCTGGAAACGAGAGCGGACCGTCCGCCCCCGCGGCCACCAGCGATGCCCATGACCGCGCGCTGCCGACGGCCTGGCGCCTTCGGGGCGCCGAGCCCAATCCGTTCAACGCCGGCACGACGATTCGCTGGGAGGTGCCCGTCGACGACGCGGCCGTGGATCTGGCGATCTACGACGCGCGCGGCGGACGCGTCCGCACGCTCGTGTCCGGCGTCCAGACGGCCGGACACTTCAGCCAGCGTTGGGATGGGCGCGATGACCGGGGTCGGTCGCTGGCCACCGGAGTGTACTTCTGCCGACTGGCGACGACCAACGTCACGCGGGTGATCAAGTTGAGCCTGCTGCAGTAGGCAGAACGCGCTCCGGCGGTGCACATGATCGCGGGCGCCTTGAGGACGATGCCTGTGAGACTATGACCGCGGCAGGGCTGATGGCGCCGGCGGCAGGGCGGATGCGCACCTGAAGAGTTGTACCGTCGAAATTGTGCCCGGCCCGGCAGTTGCCCGGGCCGGGCATGAACACGACCCCCGACACCTTCACGCCGCCCCACTGCCCCAACCCCAAGTGCCGCTTCCACAGCCACTTCGACCCCCAGTGGCGCTTCAAGCGCATCGGCTACCACTGGAGTCACTGCCAGCGAAAGCGTATCCCCAGGTTCCTCTGCCACCACTGCCGACGCTCCTTCAGCACCCAGACCTTCAGCACCTCCTACTGGCTGAAGCGCCCCGACGTCCTGCCCCAACTGCTGACCAAGACCATCGGCGGCATGGCCAACCGCCAGATCGCCCGCGACCTGCGCGTGGCACCCTCGACCGTCGACCGGCAGCTCAGCCGCCTCGGACGCCACTGCCTGCTGTTCCACGCCAGGATGATGGCCCAGGCCAAGCCCGTATCGGTCGCCGCCATCGACGGTTTCGCTTCCTTCGAGCACTCCCAGTTCTGGCCCTTCCACCATCACCTGGCGGTCGAGCCGACGTCCGACCTCATCGCCTACTTCACCGACAGCGAGGTCCGCCGGTCCGGTTCGATGACCCCGGCCCAGAAGCGCAAGCGTGAGCGGCTCGAGGCTGCGTTCGGCCGGCCCGACCCCAAGGCCGTCCTGAAGGACGTGACCCACCTGCTGGAGGTAGTGGCCGGCAGCCAACCGCAGTTGACGGTGCTGAGCGACGAGCACAAGGCCTACCCGCAGGCGTTGCGGGGGCTGAAGTGCAAGGTGGAGCACCTGGTGACGTCGAGCCGGGAGCGTCGGGACTCGCGCAACCGGTTGTTCCCGATCAACGTGGCGGATCTGCTGATCCGTCACAGCAGCGCGAACCACAAGCGGGAGACGATCGCGTGGTCGAAGCGTCGGCAGTCGAGTGCGGAGCGGCTGGCGGTGTTCGTGGTGTGGCGGAACTACCTGAAGGGTCGGCGTGAGAAGGCGCGGGGTAGTCCGACGCCGGCGCAGGCTCGGGGGATGCTGGATCGTCGGCTGACGGTGGCGGATGTACTGGAGCGGCGATTGTTCGTGACCCGGATCGCGTTGCCACGGCGGTGGGAGGAGTACTACTGGCGGCGGGTGAGCACGCGGGTGCTAGCCCGGCAGCGGGGGCATGAGCTGACGTACGCGGCGTGAGGGGGCGGAACGGAGCCGCCCGCACCGCTGAACGGTGCGGGCGGACACAATCTCGACGGCACAACTGACCAGGTGGGTCACGTTGGCGAACTAGTGGACCGACATATCCCGAAGATACCGACGGTTCCGCGGCTGCCGACGAGCCCCGCGTCGCGTGGCCGTTTCATCGTCAATCCGGCTTCCCGTACCAGGCACTCCCGGGGTGCTTCTTCTCGCGACCCGCCATGTCGTCCCGGATCTTGCGCGCGGTGTCCATTGCTTCGGCGCCGCCCTTCGCTTCCAGCGCAGCCAGGGCAGGTTCTTCGATGGCGACAAGCGCCTTCTGGGCAGCCGACTTGGTTTCCTTGCCATCGAGAAGCGTAACAAGGAGTTCCAACATGTCCGCACGAGTGAAGAGCATGCGCTCGCTATCAGGCATCGTACCACCCGCATCCACATACTTGCGCACTTGACTCAGATGCCTGTGCAACGCCTTCAAGGCGCTGGCAGTGGCCTTGGGTCCCGGTCCGGCCTTGATCGTCTCCAGAACCAGGTCCATGTCCGCAGTCGAGCTGACCTGGTCCAGGATGTCGTCCATCAGGTCAGCCGCCAAGTCGGCGCCGTTCGGATTGGCTGATATCGCACCGAGTTCAGCCAGCATCTGCAGGTCCTTCGCGCCCAAGGTGCCCTTGAGCGATTTCGCCAGCGCCGTCAGCTCCTTCTTGTCCTCCTTCTGCTTGTACAGCGCGGATCTCTCGGCATAGGCAAGAGCCTTGACGACCACGCTCTCGTGGTCGGTGCGACCGCGACACGCTTCGATGGCCTTGTCGAACTCCTGGGCGGCGTAGAGATCGCGGGCGTCATTGCCAGCCGCGTGAACGATGCCGTCGACGACGAGCGTCGCCAGGATTCCAACGACGACGACGATCTGCAGGATTCGCTTGGTCATTCGGTACCCCTCTGGCGGATTCGGAGTCATCGGATGACGAGACAACCGCGACCCACTGGACAAGCCGTCCGGTCAGTCGCGGATGTCCCGTCCAGACACGCGGCCTGGTGCAACAGGTCCTCTTAGAATGCGAAATCGAGCCCGACGTCGAGGGCGCCGTAGCTCAGGCTCCCGAAGCTCAGCCGGCCGACGACGGCCATGTTCGGGTTGACGAAGTACCGCATGCCGGCACCCGCCGCCAGCCACATGCCACCCGCGCTGGGCGAGGAATAGGAATCCTCGTCATCGCCGTCCCAGCTGACCGAAGCAACGTTGTAGGCGAGCGTCAAGCCCAGCCAGGGATCGATGGTCTCGTTGTCGAGGACGAAATGGTAATTGCCCTGGACACCGATGATGAGATTGGAGTACTTCCACTTGCCGAGGCTGGCGCCGAAGAAGCTGCCAAAATCCTCGGAGTAGGACCAGTACCGAAAAAGCCCGCCGATTCCAACCGTCCCCATGCTCTCCGTTTCGATGGCATGCTCGAAGTTCAGACCAAACTGCGGAGCCGAACCCAGGAACGAGAGACCGATCGACGGTCCGAAGTAGTTGCGGCCTTCTTCCCAGTTGGCGGATGCCACCACGGGCAGAACGAGGATGAGGGCAGTCAGGGCGACGCAAGCGTGGATTCTCTTCACGACTCGAACTCCTGGGTTATTGGTCTGTACGCAACTCGATCGAGGGCCGAGTCCCCAACACCGCACGGCTGAATGGGAACGTACAGTCGGCTTTTTGGGTCGCGCCACTTTAACGCACCCGGCATTTCGGGCACAAGTGTAATTAGTGTTACTTGCCCTGCTGCGACGCCGGCTCGGACGACGCGCGAGCAGTGCCCGCACGATGCCCAGGCCGCCGACACGGCAACATCCACAACCTACTGCATCGTAATGATATAACCTATTGCGCGCCGTGCGCGTTGACGCATCGGGACTTCCCCGCACCACCAGAGCCGCGCCCATCACGGACGCCGAACCGAAGAAGCCCCGCCGCTCAACGAGCGGCGGGGCCTCACAATCACAGCGCCAACCCGCGGGTTGACCCTGTCCTAGCCGACTACCACCGGCTCCCGCCGCCGCCCGAGCCGCCACGGCCGCCGCCGCCGCCGTAGCCGCCACGGCCACCGCCGCCGCCGCCGCCGCCGGCGCCACGGGGCTTGTCCTCGGCCTGGTTCACGCGCAGCGCGCGGCCGCCCAGCTCCTTGCCGTCGAGGGCCTGGATCACGCCCGAAATGGCGTCGTCATCCATCTCGATGAAGCCGAAGCCACGGGGACGACCCGTCTCGCGGTCGTTGATCAGGGCCACCGAGTGCACGGTACCGTGCTGGCCGAACAGCTGCCTGAGTTCGTCCTCGGTCGCGGTGAAGGGGAGGTTGCCGATGTACAGTTTCTTCAAGACGTTCTCTCCAGATGCGGGTAGGCCCGCTACACCAAGCGCTCGGGACCGCCAAATGATTGCGGCGCGTCCTCTACGCTTCAGAATGGCCGCGGCGCCTGTGCGGTGCCGACGGCCTCATCCCCCGACGGTCGAGGGAATCTCTTGGCCCGCTTGCAGCGGGCGAAGCTCTTGTCCGAGGTCACGGCGAGGGTCGTGGATCCGCACCCACTGCCGTGCTCGATCGGTGCGCCTGCGGAAAAGCCCCCGCGCCACTAGGGCCGAAGGCCTTCGTAAACAGCTCTGCGCACGATTCCTTCGCGGAAGGGCGAGGGCTCCGCGCCCACGCGCCTTGGCGGACCTTCCGCTTGCGTCGGATAAGATAGTGCAAACCAATCCATTTGGCCAGGAACTTATATCATGCTGCGGGACAATGAGTTATGCAGATGCTCAACGAAGGCGACAGGAGGTGGCGCGAGTGTTCGAGAGATCAATGCCCTGGCACGGGTCGATGACGCCGAGGGGCTGCCGGTGGGCCGGCACCCACCTGCGGATGAATAGGGACGCGGGCTTGCACCATGAACGTATCGATCGGCCGCTCGGCGTTGTTGAGTACAACCGGTCACGCGTCACGCGGACTGATTGGGCCTCAAGCCGCGTCGGCATGGATTCAACCCGCAACCGGCGGCTCGACGGGCGCGGGGTAGTAGAAATCGAGACAGATGTCGCAGAGATCATGGCTAGTCAGCGCCGCTGTTGCGCGAGGCGTCTCGATGATCAGCGCGTTGACGACCAGGAGCCCGGCGCCGTCGCGGAGCGGATAGGCCGACATCCGCATCCGGCGCCTTACGCCCGGGCTGGAGCACTCGTACTCGTGGTCCCGGTGCCGATCCAGCCGAAGCGCCGCGGCCAGTGACCGCGCGTAGAAATCACGGACGACCGACGGGCAGGCATCGAGCACGCTGCGCCCCAGTCCCCAGTCACGTGCGACGTCCGGCAGGCCGCCGTTGGCGGCGGCGAACGCGAACCATGCCGGGTTGAACATGGCCAGGCGCAGGTCGGCGTCCACCCCGTAGATCGTGTCCGGCAGACGCGCCAGGGCTTCGAGGTCGAACGACGTGAGCAGCGCGCCGAACGCTTGCCGGCGCGTCAACGGACAAGAGAAATCTTGCGCGCTTGCCGCCCTTCATCGGACTCCAGTCGCACGGCGTAGGTCCCCGATGGCAGCAGCCGTTCTGCGGCATCCCGGCCTTTCCAGGTGACCTTGTGCGTGCCGGCTTCCCACATGCCGTCGGCGAGGGTCGCCACGCGGCGCCCTCCCACATCGTACACGGCTAGGTGGATCGCCTGGGCACGGCCGACCGTGAACGTAACTTCCGACTGCGGATTGCATGGATTCGGAGAAACGTCCACGAGTTCCACCCGGAGCCGCGGCACGGCCACGTCGACGATGCGGCTGTCGACCAGCGCGCCGTCCAGGGCCAGGTCGTAGCGCACGGAGCCGCCGGCCCGCAGGGCAGGCGAATCGTCCCGGGCGGTGATGGTGCCGCTACCATCCCCGATCAACGCGACGGGCCAGCTGGCGGAACCGAGCGTGCCGGTCAGGGCCAGGCGTGCCGGGTCCACCTGTGGCGCCCGCCAGCTCAAGTCCACACCGCCGTCGCGGCATCGCGCGGAGAACGACGCCAGCAGAAGCGGCGTGGGCGCCGCGTCGGTGATGCCACCGCGCAGGGTGATGGCGCCGCCTGTCGGGTCCAGGTCGCCGGGACCGTTGTCGGCCACCAGCAGGACCAGGAACCCGTCGGCGTCGTCATCGAGCAGGGGCAGCGATTGCCATTCGGAACCGTCGTGGTACCACCAGGTGGAGCCGGTCCCCATGTCTCCCGGCAGGCTGAAGCCGAAGATGGCCGTTTCACCGGCGGTGAAGCCGGTCAGGTCCAGCCCCAGCCACCCGTGCGCGAAATTGCCGTCGGCAAGGCCGTCGGGGAAATCGGCCCGGGCCAGCGCGGTCAGCCCGCTCATCACGCCGCGGTCCGGCACTACGGCCATCTCGCCGGTGCCGGTGCTGGTCATGATCGTGGCGACGGTGGGCAGGTCGATCTCGTCCGACGCGCTGGCGTACTGCCAGCCCGTCACGGGCAGGGCTGCGTCGTCGGGGTTCGGCACGATCGGATTCTGGGCTGCGAAGGCGCACGTGGAAGAGAAATCACAATGCGCGGCGCGGAAGGAAGCCAGCGAAAGCTCGATCTGCACCCAGTTGAGCCAGTCGTTCAGGCCGGGAGCCCGGTTGATGGGGAAGTTCACGATCGGGAAGGCGATCGGCACGTTGACCTGCACGGTGTAGTAGCCGTTCACCGGCATCGTCGCCGTCGCGTACACCTTCAGGCTGCCGTCCGGGTTGGCCAGCAGGTTGTTCTCGGGAAAGTTGCCGCCGTCGCCGCTCAGCCCGTAGAGCGTGGGCGTGCTCCCGACGCGGTAGAAGGTCAGCTGGCCGACGTACTGCTGATTCCAGGCATAGGCCCCCACGGACACCACGGCCCCCGACTGCCAGTCGCTGGCCAGGATGCTCATGGTGCCGGTCAGGACGAAGCGGAAGTAGAAGGCGCCGCTGGCATCGGGTCCCATCGAGGGGTTGGCCAGTTGGAAGTGGTCGGCGAAGCGGGCCACCGCGTGCGACATGCTCCAGGGGTCCGCGCCGTTGACGATGGCCGTGGAGAGCTTCAGGGCGCCGGGCACCGCGCGCGCCCAGGCCGTGTTCCCGCCCGAGCCGGCGGCGACTTCAGCGACCAGCGGCGACGCGGGCGTCTCCGCTTCGTCGCCCGCCGAAGCGGATTCGTAGGGTGTGACGTAGACAGCGACGGCCGGCGTGTTCTCCCAGGCAGGGGCGGCACCTGCCCAGGCGATCGTCAGCAGGCAGAGACCCACAACGGCCACGGCGAATCTCGCGGACATGGCTATCTCCCCTGGCAGCGGGCCGACGCGGCGCCCGGGGGCGAACGCGACCGTGCCCTCCCATGCACCCAGCTTCCCGATGCCCCCGCTGCTGGATCGCCGGCCAGGCGGCCGGGTCGGATCCGGAGGCGTGTTCATCATACCACTTCAGGCGAGCTTGAGATCGCTCGATCGCGAGCCGGCACCGCCGGGATCCGGCTTCCAATCCGAGTCGCCGAGTAGGCGATTCGCCTGTCGTTCGTGGCACCAGCGCCTTGCGGACGGTCGCAACCCGACTACCGTGGGAGCGCACCGCGCACATCCACCGCAGGAGGCTCCCATGCGCACCGTCCAACTCGCCCCGGATCTCAAGATCTCCGCCCTCGGCCTCGGCTGCATGGGCATGTCGGAATTCTACGGCGCCGGCGACGACGCCGAGTCGATCGGCGTCATCCACCGCGCGCTGGAACTGGGGCTCAATTTCCTGGACACCGCCGACATGTACGGCTGCGGCCGCAACGAGGAACTGGTGGGCCGGGCGATCCGCGATCGCCGCCACCAGGTGGTGCTGGCCACGAAGTTCGGCAACGTGCGCGGGCCCAACGGCGAGTTCCTGGGCGTCAACGGCCACCCGCAGTACGTGCGGGAAGCGTGCGAGGCCAGCCTCAGGCGCCTGGGCGTCGAGGTGATCGACCTCTACTACCAGCACCGCGTGGACCCGGCGGTGCCGATCGAGGACACGGTCGGCGCCATGGCCGAACTGGTCAGTGAAGGCAAGGTGCGCTACCTGGGTATGTCCGAGGCCGCGCCGGCCACGCTGCGGCGCGCCTGCGCTGTGCACCCGATCGTCGCCCTGCAGACCGAGTACTCGCTGTGGACGCGCGACCCCGAGGACGGCGTGCTGGATGCCTGCCGCGACCTGGACATCCTGTTCATCGCCTACAGCCCGCTGGGCCGCGGCTTCCTGACCGGGCGCTTCCAGTCGAACGCCGACTTCGGCGAGGGCGACTACCGGCAGAACCACCCGCGCTTCGCCGGCGACAACTTCGCCGCCAACCAGCGCCTGGCGGCGGCCGTCCGGGAGTTCGCCCGCCAGAAGGGCTGCACGCCGGCGCAGGTGGCGCTGGCCTGGGTGCTGGCGCAGGGCGACGACATCGTGCCCATCCCCGGCACCAAGCGGCTGCGGTACCTGGAAGAGAACCTCGCCGCGCTGGAGATCGAGTTGACGGGGAAGGAATGCCGCCAGCTGGAACAGGCATTCCCCGCCGGCGCTGCCGTCGGCGAGCGCTACGCGCCACAGGCGATGAAGGCGATCGATCGCTGAGGCCGCCTTGCTTGGCGGACCTCCGGCGATGCCGCTAGCTTGCCGGGCAACTGTCGCGTCGGCCAGGCGACGCCCAACCGAAAGGTCCCCGGATGTTCATCGCCATGAACCGCTTCCGCATCGCCCCCGGCTTCGAGGACGGCTTCGTGCAGATGTGGCGCGAACGCGATTCGCGGCTGAAGGAAGTCCCTGGCTTCCTGACCTTCAACCTGCTGCGCGGCGAGCCCGGGCCCGAGGCCACGGTCTTCGTCTCGCATTCGACCTGGGCATCGCGGCAGGACTTCCTGGCCTGGACGGAATCCGATGCCTTCCGGCAGGCCCACGCGAAGGCGCGCGCTCCCGAGGGCACCTACCTGGGGCCGCCGCAGTTCGAGGGCTATGAGGTGGTCCTCTAGCCTGCGATCAGTTGCCCGCCGGCAGCAGCCGGTCCAGGCGTTCCTTCTCGTAGGCGTCGCTTTCGGCGGGGTAGCGCAGGCCCTCGAGGCCGCGCTCCTTCGCCAGCGACCACAGGTGGCTCTCCCCGGCCGGCAGGACCTGCGGCTCCAGCCCGTAGGCCGGGTCAGCCCACGCTTCGTCGGGAGACACCAGCTGCCACCCGCGCTCCCGGAACATCGCGATCACGTCCGGCAGGAACTCCGCGTTGATGGCGTTGGCGTGCAGCAGCAGCACGTGCGGCAGGCTGCGGCCGAGCACGGCCACCGACAGCGTATCGTAGTAGCAGGCCCGGTCCCACAGGTGGTCGAGATAGGCGGCGCGCCAGGCCGCCGGATCGTCTGTCGGATGCTCCCGGCGCCACTCCAGGTACCGGCTGTTGTAGTACCAGTCGCTGGCGTCGATGCTCACCGCGCCCGGGCGGTATCCCTGACTGCGCAGGCAGGACCGCAAGCCGTCGCGCTTGGCGTCGGTGTCGCCCTCCTTGAGGTACGGGAACCGCAGCCGCGGCGACCAGCCGGGCAGCTCGCGCAGCAGCGACTCCGCCTTCCCGATGTCCGCCACGAACGCCTCGAGCGTCATGGCCGCGGCGTTGAAATTGCGATGCGCGTAGGTGTGGTTGCCCACGGCGTGGCCGGCCCGGCCCCAGTCGCCGACCAGTCGCAGCCCCTCCGCGCTGTCGACGCGCCGCCCGGTCGGGAACAGGATCGCCCGGACGTCGGCGCTTGCCAGCGCGTCGAGCAGGGCCAGGTTCCAGGCGGCGGCCTGCGGTTGCTCGCGCGGATCGAAGCCGTCGTCGAAGGACAAGGCGATTTGCCCGGCATTCGCCGGCGACAGCAGCAGGGGGCAGAGCAGGAGAGAGAGCGTCGGCAGTAGGCCGTGCCACGGGCCTCCCCTTCGCGCCGGGGGTGGGAACAGCATCATCGACGTCACCTACCTGCAAGTGCACCGAGGCCACCGCGAACAAAGGGGAACGACCAGGAGCAGCGGATCGACACCCAGGGTCTCACGTTCCGTGTACAGCGGCAATCGGGTACTGCCCGCAAGCGCGGCCTCGCCGCGCCCGTCGCCGGGATCGTGGCGGGAGTGATCCGCTGCATCCAACAAACGGCTTGCACGATCAAGGGCCGACGGTATCCTGACCACCTTGACCACGCTGCCAACACCGGATTCCTTCGATCGTGACCTGGCGCGAAGAGGTGCACGCACCAGACATGCTCCACGAGATCTTCACCTACCTGACCACCCCGTGCCCCGCCTACGTCAGGCGCATGCGCTACCTCTACGAGATCATCGCCATGCGCGCCCGCTACCAGCGGAACCGCGCGGCGTGGCAGCCGCATCTCGAGAACACGCGCGCCTTCATCCTGGCGGCGGCGGAGCAGTGCGAGGCCAGGGACTCGGTCGCCGTGTACGGGGCGGGCCTGCTTCTGGACGTGCCGCTCGCGGAACTCGCGTCGCGCTTCCGTGAAGTCTACCTGCTCGACATCGTCTTCCTGCGCGAAGCGCGCCGGAAAGCACGCCGGCATGGCAACGTGAGCCTGGTCCAACACGATGCCACCAACGTGGCCGAGGCACTCTGCCGTGGCATTCGGCAGGGAGTCCGGGATCTTCCGGAGCCGGACCCCACGCCGCCGGAGTGCGTGCGGCGGGCCGATCTGGTCGTGTCCCTGAACCTCATGTCCCAGCTCTGGGTGCTACCCCGGGCCTACGTGCGGCGCCACCGCGAGGACCTCGAAGACGCGCAGCTCGACGCCTGGTGCGGCCGGATCGTTGCCGCGCACCATGCGCTACTGCGGTCGCTCGATCACCACGTCTGCCTGGTCGCCGACCGGGCCTATGTGAAGCGCGACGGGTCGCGACGCATCGTCGACACGGGCTCCACCATCTACGACCTGCGCCTGCCCGAGCCCGACGCCGGCTGGGCCTGGGACCTTGCCCCGCCCGGTGAAGACGACCGCGCGATGTCGACCGAGTTGATCGTCGGCGCCTGGCGTCACCGGATCCATGAAGGGCCGGGCTAGACGGCGTCGGCGCCTTGCCACATCTCCTTCGAGATCTGAGCAACGGTGACGATCCGACTACTGCTGGAGACGAAGAGCGAGTACCAGGTCCAGGCGCTGTCGACCATGCAGCCGACGATCAACGAACCGGAAACTGCGCCCTTCGGTTGCTCCATTCCCCTCGTGGGGAACACGGCGACGCGTTCGTTCGACGAACACGCCACGGCCTTCTTCACGTTCTCGAGTTGTGCCTTGGCGTTGTCATTGATCGCCGCCGCATTGCCGCCGCGGTAGATGTGGGCGACGGCCACGCCCGAGTTGCCGGCCACCAGCGCCAGGGAGCACCCGGTGAAATCATAGCTGATGACGATCTCCGTGGCCGGGGAGAGCTTGGTGTAGGTGGCGTGATTGTCCCAGGGTGGAACCAGGGATGCGTTTCCGTTCACGTCCTTCTCGATGAGCAGGCTGGGATCCTGGCGCGTCACCTTGGCCTGGTTGGCGCGCATCTCGCCAGCGCTATTGGCGCTGTCCGGCGGCTTCCTGAACGACAGGCCGCCGACATCGCACTTGCTCGGATGGAAGCTGAGTTTCCACATCTTGGCGGCAGGACTCGACAGGATATCCTTCATCTGCTTGCCGGTGACCACGTCGGTTCTCCTTCCTGGAGCCGATCAGCCGGCGAACCCGGTGGCCGCCTCGCGCCGGGCGCCGCGCGCGGATCCGCCGTGTCCGATTCGAGATCATGCGGCTCCGATATCCGCGGCCCCCCGGGGTTGGCGAGACCTCGACCACGCGCCAGGGAACCGGAATCGAGTGTCCTACAGGCCGCCAGCAAGCGCAAGCCGAAGCCATGCCCCCCTCACTGGTCAGGCACACCGATCAGGCCACCCTTGACCATCGCGAAGGTGTCGTGACATCATCCGGGCCGCCCGTCGCCGCGTTGACCGGGCGTAGGTCCACGACTCCGCCGCGGCGGGAACCAGGATGACACGTCCGGCCATGCCCACGCCACCGGCAGACCGCGCCCTCACGACGCTGCGCCTGGTGACCGCAGGTGTCGCGGCGGCCTGCCTTGCGGGCTTCTGCGCGGTAGCCGCCCTGCGGGCCGCCTACCCCTTCGAACTCGAGTGGATCGAGGGGTTCAACCTCGATGTCATCGCCTGGATCGCCGAAGGCCAGGCGCCGTACGGTCCGCCGCGACCGGAATTCGTACCCATCCTCTACACGCCCCTGTACTTCGCCGTTGCAGCCGCGTTCACCAAACTGGTCGGGTATGGCTTCCTGGCCCCGCGGGTGCTGTCCATCCTGGCTAGCCTGGGCTGCTTCCTGGTGCTGTACCGCCTGGTGAGGCGACAGACGGGGGACGCCCTGTCGGGGCTCGTCGCAGCCGGCCTCTATGCATCCACCTGGGCCCTGACCGGCAAATGGATGGACCTGGCGAAGGTCGATTCCCTGTTCCTGCTGTTCGTGCTGCTGGCGTATGCGGTCGCGCCGGGCGTCGTGGGGTCCGCCGGCTCCGCGCGGCGCTCGCGCTTCGTCCATGCGGCGCTGTGGACCGCCGCCTACTTCACGAAGCAGTTGGCCCTGCCGATCGCGGTGGCGTTGATGATCCTGAGTCTGCCGGTCCGGAAGGGAAAGGACGGAAGCCTGTGGGTCGTGGTGTTCCTGGTCGCCGTACCCTGCGTCGCCCTGGCCGAGGCGTTGTCCGGCGGCTGGTTCCTGTTCTACACCGGCGCCACGTTCGTCAAGCACGCGCTGACGGTGGACATCTGGGAGTTCTGGAAGGTGATCGGAGGCCGATTGTGGCCATCGGCGCTGGTCGTGGCGCTGTACCTGCCGCTTCTGGCCTGGCGCCGGCGAACCGCTCCCGCCACCGCGAACGCGGGTCGCGACGTCATGGCGCTCGCCTTCACTCTGTCGCTGATGGCCGGCAGCTGGAGCGTCTATCTCAAGCAATGGACATACGTGAACGGGCTGATGCCCGCCTGCCTCGGCCTGGCACTGATGACCGGGGTGGCCCTTGGCCGTCTCCGCGCGTGGTCGTTGCGGGAGACCGGATTCCGTCAACCGTGGTTCGGGCGCGCCGCGAGCGTTGCGCTGGCGGCGTCCCTGCTGCTGGTGCTGGCGCAGTTCGCGATCCTACTGCGGGCGCCGGGGCGTATCCTGCCCTCGGCTGCCGACCGAGCCGCCTCGCACGCCTTCGTCGAACGCCTGAGCGGCCTGGACGGCAGCGTCCTGGTCTTCAGCCACGGCTCCTACGCGCGCCTGGCCGGCAAAGGGCCGGGACTCAACAGCGTCGCGTTGGGCGATGTCGCTGGCAATGTCCGACCGGGCAACGCGCGCTTCGTCGCACGCCAACGGGAAGTCGCCCATGCCTTCGACGGCGCGATCGCCGCGCAGCGGTTCGACTGGCTCGTCCTCGATGAACGGGATGCCGCAATGCTGCCGTGGTACCTGCACGTGGACGGCATCCGGAACGAAGTCGACTGCATGTATCCCCTGACCGGCGCGCGGATGCGTCCGGAAAGCCTGCTGATGGCCAATCCGGTCGCGCGCGGAGGGGAGTTCCCGCTCGGGGAACCGCTGCTCGAGCGCTACCTGTCCGGACCGTGGGGAGCGCCCGGCGACCACGGGCGCCCGCTGGGGACGCCGATGCCGGGCAAGGCCGAGGGACGGCTGGAGCTGGCGTTGACCCCGGGCGACGGCTACGACATCGTCGTCGCGACCGCGCCCGACAGCAGCGGGCGTCGGGACATGCCGCTGCTGGACCTGTACTGGAACGGTCGGCTGATGCTCGCCGCGTGCCCGGTGGCGCGCGCGGATTCGCACACGTTCCGCGTCGGCCCCGAGCAGGTCGCGGAGAGCCTGAACGAGCTGCGGCTGGCCGTCCATGCCACCGACGGCGCCGCCCGCCTGCGTGTGACCGCGGTCACGGCCCGCCCTGTCGGTCCCTGACCGGCAGCGAAAGCGGTGCTCAGCCGGCGCCGGCCATCACGTCCAGATCCCCGGCAACGGTGGCCGCATCCAGGAACGCTTCGCGCACTCCGACCGCATCGAGATTGAGGCGCCGCGCAGCGGCATCGACCTCGGCCCAGCGTGCGTCCTCCAGGTCCTTGACCAGCTGGAGCAGCGGCACGTACTCGCTGTTCGGCTCGTCACAGAGGGCGGCCTTGAGGCTGCTGTCCAGCGGCAGGAACCCCACCACCTCCCGCATCGGAATCCCCATCATCGCGTCCAGCAGCGAGAACAGCCCCAGCAGATGCATGCTCTCGGGGTCGAAGCCCCAGAACGCATAGCGCGTCGCGATCACCTCGAGGAACCGTGCCCGCTGCGAGGCCAGTCGCAGCAGCTCGGACATGGCGGCGGTCTGGCCGATGTCACTCAGCAGGACGACACGCAGCCAGGTCCGCACACGGCGCCAGCCGAGCAGGCTGACGGCCTGGGAGATGGAGTTGACCCGGTTCGCCAGGCCGAAGGAAGCCGAGTTCAGGTACGTCAGGAGCCGGAAGCTGACCGTTGCATCGCCCTGGATCTCCGTGGCGATGGCGCCGAGGTCCGGATCGTCCGACCCGATCAGCTTCAGCAGATTGAAGCGAGCGATCTGCCCCGACGACACGCGCCGCAGGCGGACGATCTCCGGCTCCTTGCTGAACGGACCCTGGAAAAGCCGGAATCCGAGATCGCGGCACGCGACGACACATTCCGAGTCGGGAACGTGGCTCGCCATGGGGAGTGCCCCGAAGCGACCGATCTCCGCCAGGAGCGTGCCCAGCTCCGCCGGAGTACGTCCCGCCACGGTCACGCCGATGATGTCCGCCTGTCGATAGAGCGGGCCGCAGTCGCGGTGCGCCGTGAAATCCGGCACCGCCACCGCGAAGCCGTCGCCCTTCAACTGCTCGAGTCGCGCGGCCACTCCGCTCCTGGAGAAGGTGCCTTCGTTGATGAGAACGGTGGTGCAGGCAGGCGGCAACGCATAGACCCGATCGTCGAGAACGCTCTTCTCCGACAACGCGACCATCACCCGCAACTGGCGCGCGATCAACTGCTGCAGACCCACGCCAGTGCTCGCGGCCACCGAGACCGGCACGTCCTCGGCAACCGGGATGCCCGTCGGCGATTCGTCGGTGTTCCCGACGCAGAACAGCTCGTAGCCCCACAGGTGGCGCTGCTGATCGAAGATGGCCTTGCGGGCGACGGCCACGGCCGCCTGTCCGGTTCCGCTGCTCTCGTGCGCACTCATGCTGACACTCCCTGTCAAGTTGCGGGGCTCGTGGCCGGAGGCCGCTCCGATCATCTGACCAGCGGTTCGACGTTCCAGATCCGCTGCGCGTACTCGAGAACCGAGCGATCGCTGGAGAACCGGCCCATGCGAGCCGTGTTCAGGATCGACATCCGCGACCATGTCTCCTGGTCGGCGAACGTGTGCGCCACCAGGTCCTGCGTGGCCACGTAGTCGGCGTAGTCGGCCAGCAGCAGGTAGCGGTCGCCGTCGTCGAGCAGGGAGCGCAGGATCGGTGCGAACAGCTCCGGGTTCCCCGGCGAGAAGTCCCCCCCGCCGATCATGTCCAGTGCACGGCCAAGCTCTTCGTTTCCGTCACGCCAGGCTCGGGGATCGTACCCGGCCGCGCGCGTCCGGACCACATCCGCTGCCGTCAGACCGAAGATGAAGATGTTCTCGCGCCCGACCTCTTCCATGATCTCGATGTTGGCGCCATCGAGGGTACCGATGGTCAGCGCCCCGTTCAGCGACATCTTCATGTTGCCCGTGCCGGAAGCCTCCAGGCCGGCGGTGGAGATCTGTTCGGACAGGTCGGCCGCGGTGACGACCTTTTCCGCCTGCGACACGCAGTAGTTGGGCAGGAAGACGACGCGCAGCAGACGGCTGGCCACGGGGTCGTCGGCGATCGTCGCGGCCACCGAGTTGATCAGTTTGATGATGAGCTTGGCCTGGTGGTAGGCGGGCGCTGCCTTGCCGGCGAAGATGACGGTCCGGGGCACGACTCCTTCGCCGCCGCCGTCACGCACCCGATTGTACAACGTCACCACGTGAAGCACGTTCAGGAGCTGGCGCTTGTACTCGTGGATGCGCTTCACCTGGACGTCGAACAGCGTGTTGGGGTCCACCCCGAGCCCGGTGCGACTGAGGATGTACCGGGCCAGGCGCCGCTTGTTGGCCAACTTGACGTCGCGCCACTGCCGACGGAACTCGCGATCGTCGGCCAGGGGCGCCAGGCTTTCGAGTTCCTCCAGATGCCGGATCCAGCCCTGGCCGATGCGGTCGGTGATGAGCCGTGACAGCAGCGGGTTGGCCTGGAAGAGCCACCGCCGCGGCGTGATGCCGTTGGTCACGTTCTGCAGCCGTCCCGGGAAGACGCGCTCGAAGTCGCGGAACAGATCGTCCCGCAGGATCCGGCTGTGCAGTTCCGCCACGCCATTGACGGCGTGGCTGCCGGCGATCGCCAGGTTGGCCATCCGCACCCGCTGCACGGTGCCTTCCTGGAACAGCGAAAGGCGCGCCGGCAGCTCCGGCTCACCGGGATGATCGCGGCACACATCGTCCAGGAATCGCCGGTTGATCTCGCGGATGATCTCCAGATGGCGCGGCAACATCCTGGCGATGAGGTCCACGGGCCAGGTTTCCAGCGCCTCGGGCAGAACCGTGTGGTTGGTGTAGGCGAAGGTCCGCGTGCAGATCGACCAGGCCTCGTCCCAGCCGAGTCCTTCGTCGTCCATCAGGACGCGCATCAGTTCCGGCACGGCGATCGTCGGATGCGTGTCGTTCAACTGGATCGCCACATACTCGGCGAAGTCGGAAATCTGCCCGGACTGCCGGCGGAAGCGCTGCATGATGTCGGCGATGGTCGCCGCCACCAGGAAGTACTGCTGGCGCAGGCGCAGCTCGCGCCCCTGCTCGTTGTCATCCGCGGGGTAGAGCACCTTGGAGATGTTCTCGCTGTGGACCTTGGCCTGAACGGCACCCGCGTAGTCGCCGCGGTTGAACACCTGCAGATCGAACTCCCGGCTCGAGTGCGCGACCCACAGGCGCATGTTGCTGACGAACTGCGTGCCGAAGCCCGGGATGAGGATGTCGTTGGCCATGGCCATGACGATCTCGCCGTCCACCCAGCGCGAACGCCGGTTCCCCCGCGCGTCCTCGTACATCTCGGTGCGCCCGAAATAGCGCACCGGAAACACGTGCCGCGCGCGGCGAACGTCCCACGGACTGCCCGACTGAGACCAGTTGTCGCACTGCTCGCGCTGGTAGCCGTCCTCGATCGTCTGCTGGAAGATGCCGTAGTCGTAGCGGATGCCGTAGCCGTAGCCGGGGATGCCCTGGCAGGCCATCGAATCCAGGTAGCACGAGGCCAGCCGCCCCAGTCCACCGTTACCCAGGCCGGGATCGGCTTCCTGGTCCTCGAGATCGGCCAGGTCGAAGCCCAGGGCGCCAACCGCTTGTGCCGCGGTCTCCTCCAGATCAAGACTGATCAGGTAGTTGCGCAGGAAGCGGCCGGGCAGGAATTCCATCGACAGGAAGTAGACGCGCTTGGCCGAGTTGTCGGCCAGCGTCCGCTGCGACTCGGTCCATCGGGCGAGGAGACGCTCGCGGACGCACTGCGCCAGGCCCAGGTAGCACGAGTAGCGATCCGGGGTTCGAGCATCGTTGCCCAGGGTCACGCGGATGTGACGCAGGATGTCGTCGCGCAATTGATCCGCCGCGGGGGCGCCTTCCAGACAGGTCTCGACACGTTCATCAACCGCCAACGCCATCGCGTCACCTCGTCCATCCGTGGTCGCCCATGCCGTCCGACGCCGGACCGGCACCCGGCATTCGACCGGGAGCCGCGGCTAGGAAGCTATCGGCGGCAGCAGGCGGATCCGTAGCGGTTGTTTGGCACGTGCGCGCATGGGGACCGCCACGCGCACGGATGCTCGCCTATTGTGGATGATATCGGTGGTGTTTCATCGAGGGCATCGTCGGCCCTGCCCGCGTCCCACGAAATCCCTGGGGGCGATACGGATCAGCGGTAGCTCGCCTTCAGCGCTCCCCACGACGTGGACGGCTCCGAAACGGCGTCGCAGGGCAGATAGCTCGGCTCCATGCGCGAGGCGTTGATGTACGGACCTTCCATGCCCCTAAGCAGCTCTCCGTAGAGAGCCATGACCTGCCCGGTACCCGCCAGGGCCTCCGCGCCGGGCGGGTAGGTGCCGTCGAATATCGAGAGGGACGGCCAGCACATCCCGGCACAGCTCTCGAAATGGAGGTTGCCGGCAAGCTCGACGAAGCGGCCGACGACCGTGGGCCCCGGCAGGCACTCGGCGTGGGCGAAATCCTGACGCTGCGGCCACCAGATGAAGGTCCGGTTGCCGGCCGCGTCGACGGCCCAAATCCGGAAGATGGCATCGAACCAGGCATTGTCCGGGGTGACCGACAGGTCGAGGTGGGTCTGGCCGAGGGCCGGCCAGGGTAGCACGCCGGTCACCTGGGCCACGGGGGTGCACAGGCCGATCGTCTCGCGCTCGACGATCCAGCCGACGAGCTCGGCGGGTGGCGCCAGCGTCACGGTGAAGTCGATGGACAACAAGATGTTGTCGCCCGAGCAGGCGGCGGTCATCAGGACGGTGGTGCCCGCCGGCGGCTCGGTCTGGGCAGGGCAGGTCCCGACCAGGACCAGGCCGACGAAGACCACCGTGAGAACCAGACCTGTGTTGCGCATCTTCAGCCTTCCTCGCTGGGTGTTCGGTCACGGAGCGCTGGCCGTGTTCATGATACCATGTTCAGCGGGATGTTGTGGTCAGAATCCCATCAGTCCCAGGATCGCCGCCGGCACCTCCGCCTCGAACGCCATCAACCGCCCGTCATGCGGATGCGGAAACGAGAGCGTCCGGGCGTGCAGCGCCATCCGCGGAATCCGGTCGCCCTTCTTCCCGTACTTCGTGTCGCCGGCAACGGGGTGCCCGGCGTCGGCCAGGTGGACGCGGATCTGGTTCTTGCGCCCGGTCAGGAGCGTGAGGTCCAGCAGGCTGAAGCGCGGCGTTTCCTTGACGACCCGATACAGCGTCTCGGACCACTTGCCCTTGTCGGCATCGGGGGTAGCATAGACGAACTGGTCCGCGTTCTCCGCCAGGTAGCCGGCGAACGTCCCGCTCTTCTCGGCGAGACATCCGTGCACGACGGCGGTGTAGTGCTTCTCGACGGCCTTCCAGTTGTCCTTCAGCTGCTGCTGGATGGCCGCGCTCTTGGCGAAGATGAGCAGGCCCGAGGTCTCGCGATCCAGCCGGTGGACGGTGTAGGCCCGAATCCACGACCGGCTGCTGCCCTTGCGCAGGTAGCCGGTGAGCAGGCGTTCGGCGGTGGCGTTCCGGTCGCCGTCGTAGCTCGACGTCAGCAGGCCCGGTTCCTTGCAGACCACCAGGAGGTCCTGGTCCTCGTGCAGGATCCGGAGGCCCCGGAGGGGGTGGCGGCTTGACCCTGTCGGCCTGCGGTTCAAGGCCGTCACATCAGCAGCGCCGCGAAGGTCTGGACGGCGGCGCCCAGTCCCACCACCAGCGACCACACGGCCACCTGCATGGCAAGACGGACCGACTTGGTGCTGATCGGGCTTCTCTCTCCCAGATCGATGGTGCCCACGATGGAGGCTGCCGTGAACAGCGAAACGGCGCCGGCCAGGCCGATACAGGTCATCAACATGATCAGCTTCGCCTTCGGCACTTCGGGCCCCTGCCCCCCCAGCAGCCCCGTGATGCCGCCGAGCGATATCAGCGAGACACCGGTCAGGTGCTTGAAGAAATCGTAGGCGCGCTGGTGCAGCTTGTCCGCGCTCCCGGGTTCGTCATGGTCGATCATGCCGGGGCTCCTGCAGCTCGTCGCCTGGTTCGTGAATCTGGTCAATCCGGGGGCACCACCCGAGTGGGCCGGCGTCGCTCCGCCACCTGCCCGGGATTGTGGCATGTCCGTGCGGCGCAGGTCAATGTGTCCTCCCGGCGGCGTCGCGCCGCTGCCCCGCGGATCGACTGACCCGATCCCCGGCGATTCCGCGTTACATTGATCAGGAGCGGGTCGCCGAAGGGAGGGCCGCCGATCCCCGCCGGCGTCTCCCTGCAGCGGGCCCCTCGGACCCCGGGAGATGGATCGATGCGCAAGGCCACGACACGACGCCGGCTGGCCGGCATGCCCGGGACCACGTCCCCGCTCCTGCTGGGCCTGGTCCTGGCGTGCGCCGACGTGGCCGTCGCCCGGGCCGAACCGGACACCGACGTGATCCTCGCGCCCGACCCCGCCGCCCCGCGCGTGAGGATCGGCATCTGGGACAGCGGCGTGGACACCTTGATGTTCGCCGGGCAGCTGGCGCGCGACGGCGGTGTCGCGCTCATCCGCGGCTACGATCCGCACAAGCGGCGCCAGGACACGCCGATGGCCGTGCTCGACGACGCGCTGCTGGCGCGCAGTGCCGAGCTGGACACGGCGCTGCTGGCCATCGACGACCTGGACAGCGGCGTCGACAGCGAGCTGGCCAGGGACATGGAGCGGCGACTGGAGTCGCTGGACCCGGAGGCGCGCGAAGCGCAGGAATCCGCCATCGGGCGTTGGGTCGCCTACACGCACGGCACGAGCGTTGCCGACATCGCGCTGCGCGGCAACGGCCGGGCCGAGATCGTCGTGGCGCGCATGGAATGGTGGCACGGCCGGCCGCCGGTTCCCTGCTGGTCGCGGGAACTGGCCGACCGGGAAGCCGCATCGATCGCCGACCTGCTGGACTACCTCGTGGCCAGCGGCGCACGCGTGGTCAACCTGTCGTGGGGACGGGCGAAATCCAGCTACCTCGGCAACCTGAAGGCCTGCGCGCCGGACCTGCCGGAGGACGAACGAGACCGCCTGGCGCAGTACACGGTCGACCGGATCCGCGCCGTGCTTCAGGAAGGGATGGCGAAGGCCGGGCACGTCCTGTTCGTCGGGGCGGCCGGCAACGCGGGCAAGTCGCTGGCCGAGTCCGACCAGGCCACGCGCTTTGCGGCGCCGAACCTGCTGCTCGTCGGGGCCGTGGACCGTCGGGGCCAGTTGATGGATCTCACGAACCGGGGCCAGGAGGTGACGCTCTATGCCAACGGCGAGCGCGTCCCGGCGCGCCTGCCCGGCGGGACCGCGTCGTTCCCTTCGGGCACGTCCATGGCGACGCCGAACGTCACGAATGCGGCGGCAAAGATGCTCGCGATCAACCCCGGCCTGACCGGCGCCCAGGTTCGCGAACTGCTCGAGGAGACGGCCGACCGCAACGAGGAGGGCCTGCGCGTGCTCCACGCAGCTCGGGCCGTGGAGGCCGCCCGCGCGCGGGTGCCCGCCGTCACGGATGGACAGATGTCCGACCGCTAGGTTGCGGGCCGACCCGTCGCGGGCCCGGAGTGTGCCGAAGGCCGGCTCAGTTGCCGATCGTCACCGCTCCGCCCACCGCCGAGATCGTCATGGGCTTGGTGATGGTCACAACCCCCACCTGCGACTGCGGAATGCTGCCGGCCCGGATGTTGAGGTTGCCCCACCTGGGCATCACGCTCAGGGCCAGCTGGAGCTGATACCCGCCGTACGCATACTGGTAGGTGCCGCCGCCCAGAGGTCCGCCCGGCCGCACCCAGACGCCCAGCGCGCGCGGCACGTAGAGCCGGCCGCCGGTGGTGGTGAGGCCCTGCATCGACGGGGTGCCGATGACCGAATCCAGCAGGCGCAGCCGGGCCTGGTCCCACGTCAGGTACGGGGCGCGCCCCAGCATCAGCGCCGCGGCGCCGGCGACGTGCGGCGCGGCCATCGACGTTCCGCTCTTCTTGGAGACGTCGCCGAAGATCGAGACGCTCCAGATGTCGACGCCGGGCGCGCCGAGGTCGACCGACGTCGCGCCGTAGTTCGAGAACGAGGCACGGGCGCCGGCCTGGTCGACGGCCGCCACGGCGATGATGTTGTCCAGGGCGTATGAGGCGGGGTATTGGGGCGTCGCGTCGATGTTGATGTCGTCGTTCCCCGCCGCGGCGATCACCAGGTGACCGACGGCCTGCGTCGCCAGGATGATGTCGGATGTCGCCTGGCTGAAGCTGGACGAGCCGAAGCTGCAGTTCGAGACCCGGGCCCCGTTCGCCGCCGCGTACGTGATCGCGAAAGGCCAGGAACCGTCCAGCGACCGCGTTCCGCACTGGTCCGCCCTCTGGACCTTGATCGGCATCAACTTGCAGGTCCAGAGCATCCCCGCGACGCGGTCGCCGTTGTTGCCGACGGCGCCGATCGTGCCGGCGACATGGGTCCCGTGGTCGCTGGTCCCGCAGGGGAGGATCGTGCTGTCGTTGTCGCCGAAATCCCAGCCGGAGGTGTCGTCGATGCGGCCGTTGCCGTCGTCATCCACGCCGGGCACGCCGGCGAACTCGACCTCGTTACGCCAGCGGTTGGCGAACAGGTCCGACTCCTGGGTGTCCACGCCGTCGTCGATGATCGCCACGACGATGTCGGCGCCGCCGGTGAGCTCGTCCCAGGCGTCCGTGGCGTACGTCGCGCCCGGCCCATCGCGCAGGCCCCAGAGGTCCCCCCAGTTGGGGTCGTTGGGGACCGCCGACAAGGTGGCGTCGTAGAGGGGCTCGGCGTAGAGCACCTCGTCCCGGTCGAGATACTGATGGATCGCCTTGCCGACCGCGATTCCCGGCGCTAGGCGCACGAGCGCGAGGTCGGGCACGGCAGGGGATTCGGTCAGCACCTCGGCGCCCACGATCCGGTGCGCCGCGGACTTCGCCCCGTCGCCGCGCCCCGGCTTGAAGCGGACGAAGAGGCGGTCCGGCGCGTAGTCGTTGGACTGCAACCGTCGGAAGTCGCGCTTGTCGATCACCGGCGGCGCGTCGACGATCCTGGCCGGGTCGAAGCCGGGAACCATCGCCATGGTGTCGGTGCGGACCAGGTCGTCGCGGGTAAGCCGATGGACGTTGAAGCCCTCCGAGGTGTCGTACTCCCAGGGGACCTGCACGACGTCCTCGCGCGGGGCCGGCGCGCCCCAGGCCGCCGGTGCCGACAAGGCCAGGATCACGATCAAGGCCGCCGAACGCACTCGAACCGATCGCATGGCCGGCCTCCTACTGCAGGTTCACGAGCACCAGCACCAGGCCGGTCCCGCTCTCGAGGGAGGACATCGCCTTGCCGATCACCGCGCCGTCGGCGCGGTCGCGGTCCAGGGCCTTCATCGCGTGGCCGGCCAGGCTCGCGGTGGTCAGCCGGTCGCCCGGCCGGATGGGCCCGTTCTCGGTCGTGCATTTGACGTAGACGCGGCCGGTCATGGCCACGGGCAGGTCGCCGTCCAGGTGGCCGTCCTGCCCCAGCTTGATGCCCGGCTGCACGCCGCCGGCGCCGGAGACCACGCCGGCCACGCGGGCGTCGTAGGTGCGGTCGGACACGGCGAGCTTCCCGGCATTGTCCGCGTCGATCACCATCACCGTGCCGGGTTCCACGTCTTCGTCGCCGTGCGTCCCGAAGCCCTCGACGATGTCCGCGCCGCCGCGGATCGTGACGGCACCGTAGACGTCAAGGGTGGTCGCGGGATTCTCGGCGCCAGTGCCGATGCCCACGCGTCCGTTGCCGGTCACCCGCAGCAGGTTCGTGTTGCCACCGCCCTGGATCGCGAAGCCGTTGGAGGCGCCGGCCCCGTTGCCGCCGATCCGCAGGCGCGCCTGGTCGCCGGCCCAGTTGTAGATGGCGCGCCCGCCGGTGCTGTTGCGAACTTCGAAGGAGGCGTTCTGGACGTAGACGTCGCCCCACACGTCGAGCGGCGCCTGCGGGCCCGCGGTCCCGATCCCCACGCGGCCGCCGGCGCGCCAGACGTTCGTGCCGTTGGTGCTCCACAGGCCGCTGCCCCCGCCGTTGGTCGCGTTCTCGGCGCTGAGGGCGAACGGCACCGACAGCAGCGGGGTGCGCGGCGACAGTTCCGCACCGCCGTCGACGGTGATGCCCAGGAACAGCGATACATCCGCGGTGAAGTCGGCGGGATCCAGCGCCACGACCTCGCCCAGGTTGGCCTGGAACAGGCCTTCGCTCACGGCGACCGACTGGGTTTCCGGCCCCCACACGGCGTTGCCGCCGGAGGCCGCATCGAAGAGCGTGAAGCCGAGCGACACGGTGCCGTCCAGCGGGACGCCGGCATCGCTGGTCAGGAAGCCCTGGAAGGGGATCTTCACCGGGATGAGGATCTTGGCAGCCGTCGGCGCGGGGCCGGGATCGGCGGCGGCCGGAGCGAGGTCCTCGTCCTGCGCGGCGGCCCCCGCCGCGAGGAGCCCCGCCGCGAGGAGCGTCAGGGTGAACTTCCTGGCTGCGAACATCATCATCGTCTCCTCGGCTCGGGCTCAGGGGTGGAAGAGGCGTGGATCCGTGACGGATTACTTGATCAGCATGAGCATGAGCACCGGACCCAGGGCGCCGCCGTCCTGCGTCAGCCGCGCGAAGTACCGGCCGCTGCCCACCGCGCGTCCCCGCTGATCGGTCCCGTCCCAGCGCAGGGTGGCAGGCCCGGCCGCCAGCCTGCCGGCGTCGATGGCGCGGACCCGGCGCCCGGCCAGATCGTACAGGCGAAGCGTCACCGCGCCGTCCTGCGCCAGGTTGAAGCGGAACTCGGTCGCGGGATTGAAGGGATTGGGGACGGCGCGCAGGTCGAGCGCGGGCGCCGCCGGCAGGTCGGCCGCGGAGACGTTGCCGGTGCCCAGCCCCGGCCAGAAGCCCAGGGCCAGCGCGAAGCCGGCGCCCTGGGCCCGCCCCACCAGGCCGACCTCCCCGAGCGTCCCGCGCAGCTGGTGGGCCAGTCCGCCGGCCGTGACGGTTGCGCCGGCGAACGAGGCCTTCTGAAGCTGCTCGGCGCGGGCGCCGGTGGCAAACGCGGCGGAAGCGGCCAGCAGGAGGGCGAGCGGAGTCCTGTAACTCAAGGCCATGGTCTCTCCTCATGCTGAGACAGGCGGATGGTCCGCTTGGCCGACGGAGAGTCGCGTTCCTTGGGAGAGCCTAGCATTAATTGATGGCCATTCTCAACTGAAATAGGATCAATGACGTTGTCATTGGCCGCAAAGCCCTCTAGGATAACGAAAATCGATTGCAAAATTCCGGTGTGATTCGACAATGGCGATGGAGGCAGGGAACCTCCTTTCGCCTAGCCTCGAGCGCTGTACCTTCGTACGGTCCGGGCCGATCGTGCACCCGCGAACACGACCTTGGTGAAACGAGCGACGTGGAAACCTGCAGGTCATGCGGAGCCTCACTCCCCACCTCCGACCGGTTCTGCCCCCGGTGCGGGACGCCTCTGAGTGCGCCCGCACCCGGCGCGGCCGACCCGACCCTGCCCACGCCCCTCGATCCGACGGTGGTGGTCCCCAAGGGAACGGCATGGAAGCCCGATTCCCCGACCCTGTCACCGACCTCCCAGGTCTCGGGCGGCCGCTTCGTTCCCGGAGCCATGATCGCCGGGCGCTACCGGATCGTGGGGCTGCTGGGCCGGGGCGGCATGGGCGAAGTCTACCGGGCCGAGGATCTCACGCTCGGCCAGGAAGTGGCCCTGAAGTTCCTGCCCGCCGGCCTGGAGAGGGACCCCGACCGCCTGAAGCGTTTCCTGAACGAGGCCCGCACCGCGCGGCAGGTCACCCATCCCAATGTTTGCCGCGTCTTCGATATCGGTGAGGTCGAGGGCCAGCACTTCCTGACCATGGAGTACGTCGACGGCGAGGACCTGGCCACCTCCCTGGTCCGGATCGGTCGCTTCCCGGAGGAACGGGCCGTCGAGATCGCCCGCCAGATCTGCGCGGGCCTGGCGGCCGCCCACGACCAGGGCATCCTTCACCGGGATCTCAAGCCCGCCAACGTCATGCTGGACGGTCGGGGACGCGTCAAGCTGGCCGATTTCGGCCTGGCCGGCCTGGCTGCCGGTTTCGACAACACGGACGTCGGCGTGGGAACGCCCGCCTACATGTCACCGGAACAGATTTCGGGCCGCGAGGTGACCGAACGCAGCGACATCTATGCGCTGGGCCTGGTCCTCTACGAGATGTTCACGGGCAAGCCGGCGTTCCGGGGCGGGACGGTGGCCGAGTACCGGCAGTTCCATCTCACGGGGTCGGTCTCCCAGCTGTCGAGCCATGTCCAGGGACTGGATCCCGCCGTCGAGCGCGCCATCATGCATTGCCTGGAGAAGGAGCCCCGCGACCGCCCCGCGTCGGCGCTGGGGGTGTCGGCCGCCCTTCCCGGCGGCGACCCGCTGGCCGCCGCGCTGGCTGCGGGAGAAACCCCCTCGCCCGAGCTGGTGGCCGAATCGGGAAACCGCGCCGGCATGGCTCCCCTCCGTGCGGTCCTGCTCGCGGCGGCGGCCATCGTGCTCCTGCTGGGCTCGGGCCGCTGGGCCGGGGAGCTGAGTCTCGCCAACTTCGCGCCGCTGGACAAGGAACCTGCGGTCCTCATGGACAGGGCCCAGGAGGTTCTCAAGCAATCGGCCTACCGGGAACAGGTCTACACGCATCCGGTGGACCGGGCCTGGGGCTTCCTGATCTGGGGCGAGGTCATCTCCGAAGTCGCCGCGTCCGACTCCAGCCGCAGCCGCTGGGACGCGTTGAAGGACCGGCCGGACGTCATGAGTTTCTGGTACCGGCAGTCACCGGACCTCCTGATGCCGAACCCCAGCCTTGGCCCGGTGTTCATCCGCGGACCGGTCTCCCTGACGAACCCGATGCCGGCCACGCCCGGCGAGGCGATTGTCGTCCTGGATCTCCAGGGCCGCCTGCGACGCTTCGAGGTCGTCCCCAAGCGATACTCGACCGGCGAGCCGGCCGAACCCGACTGGTCCACCCTGTTCGCACTGGCCGACCTGGACACCAGCCGCTTCAAGGCGGTGTCGCCCAGATACCAGCGCTTCATGGCTCCTGACCTGCGGCGCGCCTGGGTGGGGACAAGAGCCGACCAGCCCGCGGTCGAACTCCGGGTCGAGGCCGGCGCCTTCGAGGGGCGGCCGGTGCTGTTCAACGTGGCCACCCAGGCCAGCCTGTTGAACCTGGGCAAGGACCCCGAGCCCCTGTCCTGGGAAACGGAGAGGTGGGTCATCAACCTGGCCACGCCGCTCATCATCCTGGTGGTGGTCCTGGTCGCCGTCCGCACGTCACGCCGGAACATCAGCCAGTCCCACAGCGACACCCGTGGTGCCATCCGGTTCGGGTCCCTGATGTTCGTGCTGTTCCTGTCTGCCGCGAGTTTGACCTCCCACAGCCTCTACTCGCGCCATGTGGGCGACGAGATCTGGCCCATCATAGCCGGAGCCATGTTCGTCGGGATCGCGGGCTGGAGCCTCTACCTCGCGGCCGAACCTCTCGGCCGCAAGACCTGGCCGGCGATGTTCGTCTCCTCGAGCCGCCTGCTCAGCCGGCGCAGGATCCAGTGGCGGGACCCGGTGATCGGCCAGGCGATCCTGGTGGGGCTCATGGCGGCGGGATTGGATTTCGCCCTGCGGGGACCGGTTCGCTGGGATCTGCTGACGCACGCCCAGGGCCTGCCGCCGCAGCTGCCCTGGATCAACACCGATCTGCTGGCCGGCAAGATGCCGACCCTGGCGCTGCTCCTCGCTCAGACCCTGAACCTGGTCTTCGCCTTCATCCAGATCATGATCCTGGTCCTCAGCCGTCACCTGCTGAAGAAGAAGTGGCCGGCCATCATCCTGGCTCTGGCGGTCTGGACACTCATCGCGGGCCCCGGGAGCCCCACCGAGGCAGGGTTCATCCTCATGTCATCGGCCATCGGCATGTTCGTCCTGCTGCGCTGGGGCGTGGTGGCCCTGGCGATCAACCGCCTGGCCCTGAGCCTGATCTGGCAGATCAAGCCTGCGGACTGGTCCTCCTGGCACGCCCAGGGCTCCCTGCTGCTGGTGGCGGTGCTGGTCGCCACGACGATCTGGGGAACGTGGGCCGCCATGGGTGAGCGCGCGCCCCGCCGCTGACCATGCCCGCGCGCGCGTCGCTACCAGTTCGACCCGATGCCAAGCGCCGCGCCCTGCTCGCCGACGGGCGCCAGTTCGGCGAACACCACCACCGGCCCCAGCGCGAATCCGGATCCCACGGCAAGCTGGTAGTGGTGGACGTCGCTGCCGGTCACCGACGCGCCGCCGATCTCCCACCGCACAGGCCCGCCGAACACCCTTGCGGCCGCGTAGGGGAAAAAGCTTGGCCCCACCGGCCAGCTCGCCTGCACGCCTACCCGCAGATCCGCGGCCCGGTAGTCGGACTGCCGGGCGTCCGGGCCCGACGTCCTGCCCCACGTGAAGCCCAGGGTGCCCGAGAGGTCGATCGCCGGCGTCCAGCCGTCCGCCTGGCCGGTGCGATGCAGCACGCCGGCGAAGATGACGCCACCCGCGTCGACGTCATGGCCCGTACCATCGGGCAGCACGAGCGATCCGTCGAGCACGGCGCCGGCGCCAGCCCGCACCTGGGTCCGGTCATTGATGGTGTAGAGCCCCGCCAGCGACAGGGAGGAGATCTCGAGATCCGTGTCGCGGTCGCCGCTGAAGGCCACGGTGGAGTTCACGGCGCCCGCCGCCAGCACCAGCTGCACCCTGCGGCCGGTCGCGTCGTCGACGTAGCATGATGCGGGCGGACCGCCCGGCACGACGACGCCTCAGGCGTGGGCGTCGATAGGAGTCAGCGCTCCGGCCAGGACCAGAGCGGCCGCCAGCCGTACCATCGAGTGCCGTTGATGGGACATGGGATCTCCTGCTGTCAGAGATGATCGCTGCGCGCTACTAGCCGTCCTGCCAGCCCTGCTCCCCGTGCGAATAGTCGCAGAACGGCGCGTTGCCCGTGCGGCCGCAGCGGCACAGGGCGAACGAGGTGGGCGAGGCGTTCGCGCACCATTTGGCCGGCTCGAAAGCCACCGGCCCGGTGATCTCGTAGGGACCATTCCTGACGATGCGCACGGACACCTCGGCCTCGTCGCGCTTGACGGTCCTGCCGTCCACGGTGCAGGTCAGCGCGCCGGAGGGGCAGCGGAGCACGGTGGCGACCACGTCGGCCACGGCGGCCCGGTCCGGCCGGATCCAGTCCTTGGCCCCGCTGACGAAGACGTCCGGCAGGCTGCGCACGCACTCGCCCGCGCCCGCGCAGATCGAGCGGTTGAAGTGCACCGTGATGCCGGGGGCCTCGGCGTCCAGCAGCGCGTCGTTGGTGCAGCGGCTCGCATCGCTGTAGCCGGCCTGGACGTGCGCGCCGTCACAGAAGGGCTTGTTCTTCGACTGACCGCAACGGCAGAGGAAGACGTTCTTCTCGGGCGTGATGTCGGGCCCGACGGCGGAGCGCAGCACCGGCAGCGGCTCGCCGTCGGCGCTCAGCATGATCGGGCCATTGGGCTTCAGCGCGATCCTGATGGTCATGATCGGTCTCCTTCCCCGCGGATCACTCGATGAGGATCATCTTCCGCGATTCGCGCACGTTGTCGGCCACCAGCTCGCAAAGGTAGACACCGCTGGCCACCGCGCGACCGTTGCGGTCCTTTCCGTCCCAGGACACGGATTGCCGCCCCGCCATAGCCTGACCTTCGATCAAGGTCGTGATGAGCCGTCCTTCGGCGCTGTAGATGCGCAGGCGGACCTGCCGGCTCCCGGAGGGAGCCTCGAACGAGATGGTCGTTCCGGGATTGAAGGGATTGGGCGCGACCTGCAGCGAGGCCCGTGGCGCGCGCGGTGGCTGGTCCTCGACGCCGGACACGTAGCCTCCGAGGCGCGACACGGTGACGTTGTCGAACAGCGGCGAGTGGCTGCGGCATTCGATGGGCAGGAAGGGATCGCTGCGGACGCCCAGCTCGATCACGATGTAATCCGTGCCGGCCTCCGGCACAAACCGAACGCCGTGGCGAAACCAGTCCTTCTGGGTCCCGACATGTTGGGACACGGTACTGCGCAAGGGGAACAGGCAATCGGAGGAATACGTGGCCACGGACCAGGTGTAGAACTTTCGCGAGTATACGGCGGCAATGTCCCGATACACGTCGAACTCCACGACAAGGGAGTCGGGCTCGCCGCCGATCGCGTTGCCGTGGACGTCCTGCGTGATGTCGATCCGCGGCGAGCGGACGAAGCATGACGTCACGTCCACGATCAGCTGCTCGGGATGGCCGGCGCAGGCGTAGTTGCGGGTCGAACCGTCGAAGAACGCCCACATGGGCGTGGCGTTGTCGGTGGGCGATTCCTGCAGGACATCCAGGCCCGAGACGAGCGCGCCGCCGTTGTAGGCGTCGTCATTGGCTTCGGCGAACCAGTCCCCGTCCAGGGTGACCGACGCACCCACGGCTTCGGCTTCGAAGTCCTCGCTGCTGACCGTGCCGGTCGCGTCGGAGACCACCAGGTCGTCGACCAGGAAGCCGTAGGGGTCGTCGAAGCCGATGGGAAAGGTCTGGGCGTCGGCGGCGCCGTCGCTCGCCAGGTAGAAGCGGAAACGGATGGCCCCGTCGTGCCCGGCGGCCGGGACCGTGTAGCTGCGGCTCGGCGCACCGCAATTGAGGGGCGGACCGCAGGTGTAGTTGTCGAGTTCCTGCCACTGTCCCGCGGAGTCCTCGTACTGGACGTATACGTAGTCGTACCCGGGCTCCACGGACACGTCCATCAGGAACGAGAGGGTCACGTCGCCCTGCACCGAGAACGCCACGGAGCTCAGGTTCTGACTCCAATGGGAACCATAACCGGGCGCGGAACGCCAGCCGCAGGCGCGCGGGTCCTCGGACGCGAGCCCGCACCACATCGACTGCTGGCCGGCCAGCGCCGCAGCGACGTGGCCCTGTCCGGAAAAGTCCTCGACGTGGAAGTACGTGTCATCGTTCTGGTACTTCTGCAATGTGCGCCAGCCCTGCGGATCCGCCTGCCCCTGGGCATCCTCGAAGCCGAACTCGGCGACCAGGATGGGATCCGCGGCGACTTCGGCGGCCAGGGCCAGCGGCAGGGCGACGGCGACGGCAAGGATCGAGCGGAAGAGACGGTTCGGAGGCGGCATGGGTCTTCCTCCAGTCGGGCCCTGAAGCCTGGAAGCGTGTCCCGGCCCGGCTAATGGGCCTGCGATGATCACCACAGTGACATCATACCAGATTCTGGAGCGGGCGCTTGCGTCGATAGCGCCATCGACGCGCTCGATCGCACAACTGGAATCGATCATCCGGAATCATGAGGATGGGCCGGCGGTAAGAACGCTACCGCGGCAGGCTCGACTGCCAGTTCTGCACCAGCACCAGGTGCCCGGCGGGTCCGTCGCGGCGCAGGGTCAGATCCTGCACAGGCCCAGACGGGACGGCCGTGGACGTTACCGATGCGCCCATGCTACGGTCAACGCGCCATCCCCCTGCGGCAAGAACTCCGGATGCGCGAGTCCTTCAACCCGGTGGACGCCATGAGAGCACCGCTCATCCTTTCGGTCCTGGCGGTCATGAACGTCTTCGTGCAGGCGCCTATTGCCGACGACGGCACGTCGCCCGATCCGCGGGGCGGATCCCTCGATCAAGCCCCGGATTTCGGCCCCAACGTGAGGATTTTCGACCCCGCGATGGACATGGCGCAGGTCCAGGCTGAGATCGATGCCATCGCGGATGCCCAGGACCTGCGCGACAACGAGTTCGGTCCCCACCGCTACGCCCTGCTCTTCAAACCCGGCACTTATGACGTCAACATCTACTGCGGCTATTACACGCAGGCGGCGGGCCTGGGACGGCTGCCCGGCCAGGTCCAGATCCATGGCGCTGTCGAGTCCCGCGAGGTCAGGACCACGTCCCTTTCCAATTTCTGGCGGTCAGCCGAGAACATGGCGGTGACGCCCACGGGCGGGACCAACTTCTGGGTGGTGTCGCAGGCCGCGCCGCTTCGGCGCCTTCACATCAAGGGGGATCTCAGTCTCTTCAAGGCCGGATACACCAGCGGCGGCTTCCTGGCCGATTGCAGGGTCGATGGCAGCGTCACCTCCGGCACCCAGCAGCAGTGGCTCTCCCGCAACACCCGCTGGCGGCAGTGGAACGGGGGGGCCTGGAACATGTTCTTCATGGGCGTCGACAATCCGCCGGCGGGAACCTGGCCGGACAAGCCGTACACCACGATCGCCGAGACGCCGGTGATCCGGGAGAAGCCCTTCCTGTACGTCGACGATGCCGGCGCCTACGAGGTCTTCGTCCCCGCCCTGCGGCGCAACGCGACAGGCATCAGTTGGGAACAAGGCGAAGACCCGGGAATCTCGGTCCCCATCGGTCGGTTCCACATCGCTCGACCCGGAATCGACGACGACGCCACCCTGAACGCGGCCCTGGCTTCGGGCAGGAACCTCCTCTTCACCCCCGGCATCTACGAACTCGGGGCCAGCCTTCTGGTCTCGCGCGCCGGCACCGTGGTCCTGGGCATCGGCTATCCCTCTCTCGTTCCCCTGGCGGGCACGCCGGCCCTGACGCTCGCCGACGAGGGCGGCATCATCGTGGCGGGTCTCACGTTCGACGCCGGACCCGTGACTTCCGAAGCCCTGCTGCTGGTGGGACCGCCCGGCAGTTCGGCGGATCACGGCGCCGATCCGACCTTCCTGATGGATCTCTACTGCCGCGTGGGGACCAGCCGGGCGGGTTCGGCATCGAGTTGCGTCACCATCAACAGCCATGAGGTGGTGGCCGACCACGTCTGGCTCTGGCGGGCCGACCACGGGCCCAGCGCCACGCGCAGCCGGCCCGGCTGGACCGTCAACACATCGCCCAACGGTCTGGTGGTGAACGGCGACGATGTCACCTTCTACGGCCTCTTCAACGAGCACTTTCAACAGCACCAGACGCTATGGAACGGCAACCGGGGGCGCACATACTTCTACCAGTCCGAGATGCCTTACGACGCGCCCGACCAGGCTTCATGGAGCCACGACGGCATCGACGGCTACGCCTCGTACAAGGTGGCCGACGGGGTGACCGTGCACGAGGCCTGGGGCCTGGGTATCTACAACTACTTCGTGGACGCGCCGGTGTGGTCCGAAAATGCCATCGAAGTGCCCGCCGTACCGGGCGTGAAGATGCACCACCAGCGCACGCGCTATCTCAACGGGGCGGGCGGCGGAATCCGCCATGTCATCAATGGCGCGGGCCCCGCCGCCGAGGAAGCCAACCGCGACGCCATCGTGGTCGAGTATCCGGCGCCGTGAGCTGTGTGAACCGTTTGGGGCCAAAGGTGGAAAGCGAGACTGGGACCACACGATCGTGTCGTCGATCGTCGGGCATTCTTGCAACGTCCGTCTTCAACAATCAATGATGCGCCGCGCTTCCGTCCCGTTGGCTCGCGATCCTACCGGATCAGCACCATCCGCTTGATGTCCCGCACGTTCCCCGCCGTGAACCGCGCCACGTAGACGCCGCTGGCCGCGCTCTGGCCGGTCTGGTCACACCCGTCCCAGACGGCGGTGTGCCGCCCCGCCGGAAGCCCGGCGTCGACCAGCGACCGCACCAGGGCGCCGCGCAGGTCATACACCGCCAGCTGCGCGCGCGCCGCGGCGGCCAGCTCGAACGTCACGGTCGTCCGCGGGTTGAACGGGTTGGGCCTGACGTCGACCAGCGCGCTGGCCAGCGGGGTGGGCGGCGTGTCGTCCGGCACCGTCGAGACGCCGCGGGTGATCTGCACCCGGTAGGCCCCCGCTTTGGCGACGTCGGCAAGGCCGACCTTCCAGACTGCCAGGCACTGCAGGCCTGCGTGTGGCACCTGCATCGTGAACGACTCGTCGAGACCCTCGCCGTTCTGGAAAGCGAGGGCGCCGCCCAGCACGGTCGACTTGCCGGCGTAAGGCAGCTCGGACGAATACACCGACAGGCCCCAGTCGACATCCCCTTCCAGCGAGATGAGCCGGACGTGCCACGTACCCTCGTCGAGGTCGACGGTACGCAGATGCAGCAACTGGTAACCTTCGAACTCGGTCGGCTCGGAATAGCCGGCGCGGTTGAGTTCCATCGGAACGGCGTCGACCGCTTCGGACAGGTAGAAGTCGGCCCCCTCGAACGTCGTCGCGCCGACGTCGAAGACGCCGTTCCCGGCGCGATCGTCGTTGACGACCAGGAAGTCGAGCGCGCCCCGACCCCAGCCGAACATCGCGAGCACGGTCGAGAAGCCGTTCAGAGGATCGGTCATGGGCGCGTGCAGCCACAGGTCGACGTCGCCGCCTTCGTCGGCGATGGCCGCCAGACCGCGCCAGCGCGTCGACCCCGCGGGCAGGCGCAGGCCGTCGCAGTTGTCGTAGAGAGGTACGGTGCCGGCGATCTGCGACCAGCCGCCCGTCGGGTCGGGCGGCCCGGCGCGTTCGTGCAGCTCGTCGTACGGCAGCAGGAAAGGCGACCAGGCGTACTGGGCGCCCCAGGCGTTGTTGGTCTCGCTGACCTCGGCGACCTGGGCCGTCGCATCGGTGCGCAACGCCAGCGTGTGGCGACCGCCGCGGACAGTCACGGGCGTGGCTTCGTTGACGAAGACGCGCCCGCCGGCCGCCGGCATGGCGCCGACCTGGTACGGCCAGCTGCCCACGCCGTCAAGGTCGACGATCGTCGTCTGCGGCGCCGCGTCGACCAGACCCTGGTTCTCGGCCACGAAGTTCAGCCACGTGGCGGCGCTGTTGCCGATGAGCGTGTCGGGAGCCGCCACCGTCCACACCGTGCCGTCGGCCGCGGGCCGGGGCACGAGCGGCGCCGCCCAGCCGGACAGCGTGACCGGCAGCAGGTCGGGCTTCGAGCGCCCCACCTCGACGGTGATCGGCAGCGCCGCGGTGCCGTCGCGCGGGTCGCGGTAGACGACCAGGGCGTGGTAGCCGGAACTCGCCGCCGGGATGTCCAGGCGGGCGATGCCGGAGGCGTCGGTCTTCAGCTGTGCGCTGGCGCTGCCCAGGCCGCCCACGGTGAAGGCCTGGCTCAGCCAGGCAACGGTCACCGGTCGTGACGGCGTGCCGGTCGTTGCCACCAGGGTGATCGGGCCGGCCGAGGCCGGGGCCACGTAGAATTCCCACAGGCGGAGCATCTCGCCCGCGGCCAGGGTCACGGCCCCAGGCGCGGCGTCGAAGTTGATCCCGTAGTTGGTGTGGTGGGTGGCGGCATAGCTGCCGGAACCGCCGCTGTAGTTGACGACGCCCACGTCCCAGCTCGCATTGCCCAGCACGTTGCGGTTGGTGATCACCGCGTCGAGCCAGCCGGCCAGGCGGCCCGAGCCGGCCGCGCTCGACGTGAAGCCGTCGATGGGGTTGGTGCTGGTCGCGTACAGGTAGAGGTCGTAGTCGTTGGTGTTGTCCGCGGGGTTGATCGCGACGGCGTTCCACCAGCCGGTGGCGGCCATGCGCAGGCCATCGCAGTTGTCGGTGTAGCTGCCCTCGCCGATGGACGACCACCCGCCGGTCCGCGCCGGCGGCGCCGCGCGCGTGAGCGGCGTCAGCGAAGCCATGGTCGGCGGCGCCCAGGCCCATTGGCGCGCCCAGCGGTTGTCGTTCTCGTTCAGTTCGGGGATGAGATCGCTGGCGTCCAGGCGCACCTCGAACACGTGACGGCCGCCGCGCACGGTCATGGCGCCGAGGTTCAGCGCCGTCATCGAGGTGAGGCCGCCCAGCGGTCCGCCGACGCCCCATCCGCTGGCCTGCACGCCGTCGACCAGGCCGTTGACCTGGAAGAAGGTCGAGGTGGCCACGTCGCCGGTGTTCTGGAAGGCCGTGTTCCACCAGGTCGAGGCGGCATCGCCGGTCAGCGTGGACGGCAACGGCACATTGCCGGCCGCGGCGTCGGCGGCCCCGCGCGGCACGACCACGCTGCCCCAGCCCGGCAGCGTCCTGAAGGCCAGGTTCGACGGTTCGGCGACGCGGATGGTGAACGGCCCCAGCGACGTCTGGGCCAGGGCCCAGCGGCCGGCGCGGTCGATCGGCCGCAGGTTGAACCAGTACGTGCCGGGGGCCAACGTGGTGGTGGTGTACGTGGTGACGTTGCCGACCGACATCGACGTGGGCGGCATGGCCGGGCCGCCGCTGGAGACCAGCACCGCGTAGCCGGCCACACCCGAGGCGTCGTCCGTCGGGCGGTTCCAGGTGAAGTCGATGGTCGGGTCGGGCGAATCACCGGTCGTCACATGGCTGGGAGACGTCAGTCCGCTGACCACCGACGGCGGCATCAGGTCGAACTCGTAGCCGCAGTTCTTCGCGGTCTGCCAGATCTGCTCGGCCCAGCCGGCGTAGCGCGCCTTGAACTTCATCAGGAAGTCCATGACGCTGGTCGGGGTGTCGTAGTCGACGCAGACGAAGATGGGGCCGTTGCCGACCGCCAGCGCGTCGGGGTAGCCGGGGAACTGGCTGTGGGAGTCGCCGGCGGTGGTGTCGGTGATGTCCTGCAGCAGCGCGGCGACGAATCCCTCGGTCAGCAGCGGGTCCCCGAGATAGGAGTCGCCCAGGTGGCAGTTGGTGAGCCCCTCGAAGTCATAGATGTTCCGGGCTTTGAGCCCGTAGTCGGCCTCGTACGAGGACGGGATGAGCCAGCCCAGCCAGTTGGGGAAGCCTTCGCTCCAGGCGATGCCCTGGTCTTCGGGGCACCAGATGCAGTGCCCGCAGTTCAGCGGGGCGCTGCCGTCGCAGATGCCGTTGCAGTAGCCGGGGATGTTGTCCCAAGAGTACTTGGCCATCCAATGGTGGCCGTACTCGTGGCTCAGGGTGCTCTCTTCCCACTGGCGGTCGGCCCCGACGTGCATCTCGCCGAAGAAGGAAAAGTACCAGGCGCCGCTGCCCTCGGGCCACTGCACGTCCAGTCCCGCCGTGTCGTAGCCGCGGTAGTCGTACAGCCAGCGCCAGGTGCGTGTGACGTTGGTCAGGACGTGGAGTGCCGCCTGATCGCTGTGGAAGAGGGGACGGTAGTCGCCGAAATCCGCGTCCGTGCCGGAGAAGTCGTATCTGATCGGGGTGTTCCAGGCGTAGGCGTTCTCCCAGGTCGTATCCTCGACCCGCACGCGGCCGTTTTGCGCCTCGTACGTCACATAGAGATCGGGGTTCTCGCCGCAGTTCCAGCAGCCGTTGTAGTAGAAGGTGATGTCGTAGTTGCCGTCGCTGTCGGTGGTGCCCACGGCCAGCGTGGCGTCGAACGGCGCGTTGTAGTCGCACACCTTGATCGTGCAATGGTCGGCGCCGACCTCCCTGTTGTCATTGCGCAGGTAGTAGATCCTGCCGTGCACGCGGATGTTGCGCGCGTTGGTCTTCTGCCCCCCTGCCGGCTGTGGCGCCGTCAGCTCGGTCGCCACCGGGCCGGGACCGGTGACTTCCCACTGCTTCCCGGTGACCGGCGTCGCCACCGCGGTCGTCGACTGCTGCGAAGCGCCCGGCTTCAGCGCACGCGCCGCGTTGCGCGCCGACAGGTCGAGCGTCTTGGTGAACGTGTGCCCGTCGACGTCGAACGAGAACCGCAGCGGCTGGTCCGGGTCGTCCGGCAGCGCCGACACGGCCACGAGCAACGACTCGGACTTCTGCATCTCGGCGATGGCGGGCGCGTCCAGCCGCGGACTGTTCCAGCTTGGGCCCTCGAGACGGAAACTGGTCAGCGCCACCGGCAGGGCGACGGCGATCTCGAGCTGCCCGTTCCACACCTTGCCGGCCTCGGCTGCGGCAGGCCTGCCCAGCAGCGTGACTTTCACTGGCGGACCCAGCGTGGCCCGCGCCGTCGAGACGGCGGACACGGCGCCGACGAAGACGGCGGCAGCGAGGAGCGCGGCCGCGCGGCGGCTGAGGCAGCGTTGCGTCATGGTGCTCCCCCTCAGCGTCCGTTGGCGGTGTGGTCGGGAGCCGGCCGCGCCTCGACGGCGGCGGGCACGTCGACGCGGCCCATAGCGGCGATGGCTTCCTCGATCCGCTGGGCGTCCTCGAGACGGCCCTCGCGGCGTGCGAACTCGGCCTGGACGCCGAGCACGCGCACCTGCGCGTCGCCCTTCGCCAGCTCGATGGCGCGGTGCAGGGCCAGCGCGGTGGCGTCGTCGGGCGCGGTAGCCAGTTGGGCCGCCAGCTCGGCCACCTGTGCGTGCTCCGCCTGCAGGACGGCGTCGATGGCGGCCATCAGGGGGGTCGGAGGCACCGGGGCGGACGCCGCGGCGACAGGCTCATCGGCCGCAGCCGGGGTCGGGATGACGGCGGTGGCGGCCAGGAACAGAAGGGCGGCGGCAAATGCGAGTTGGGCGCGGAACATGGGGTACCTCCGGTCGGGCCCGAAGCGCTGGGAGTTTTCGATATTGATTATGAGTCATCGGGAGCCGGGGGATCACACCTGATATCAATACAAATATCTATATGAGAGCGAGTTGGTCGCGATGACCTATCGCCGCGCGATCTCCAGGCGGAAGATGATGGGCTCCCCGAGTGGGGCGCGCCACGTAAACACAATAGAAAGTCCGGGGCCAGATGCGTGAGCAAACACCCCACCCGCCCCCGGGCTGCCATTCGCCACCTATCTCGCCAGCATGACCTTCACCGTCCGCACGCCTGCCACCGTCTCCAACCGAGCGAAATACACGCCGGAAGGCACGGCCACGCCCTGATCATTCAGACCACCCCACTCCGCCGTCTGCTCGCCCGCGGGCATGTCGGCGTCGAAGATCGTCGCGATCTGCGCGCCTCGGACATCGTAGATGCCCAGCAGCACCCGGCCCGACTTCGGCACGCTGAAGCTGAACGTCGTCCGCGGGTTGAACGGGTTGGGTTGATTCTGCCCGAGGCGCAGTGCCGTCGGAATGGGAGCAGCTTCCAGGTAAGCTGGGCCGTACCAGTTCTCCCGGCCGTCGGCCGCGATCTCCTGCAGCCAGTAATCCACGGCAGTGGCGGGCGGCATCGGGTCCACGAAGTCGTATTCCTGGCGGCCGCCGAGCAGGGTCTGGCTTACGCGGATGCGCTCGGAACCCGGCGCCTCGCGCCACACACTGAATCCGGAGTCGTCGCGCGGGTACGCGAGTTCCCAGTGCACAGCGGCACTCCCGCTTCGTCGCACGGCATGGAACCGCGAGAGATAAACGGCCAGGGGCTCTTCGCACTGGGCCGGCAGTATCTGGAGGCCGGAGAAGGAATCCGCGACATAGGCATAGCCACCCGAGACCTCCACGCCCACCGCTTCACCCGGCGTGTTGACGCTGCCGACGAACCGTGGACTCGCGGGATTCGTGATATCGAAGACCTGGATGCCGGTTCTCCCGACCGTGACATAGAGGTGGGAACCCGCAACCGACACCCCCCGCACCTGACCATAGTACATGGAGATGCCGTCCACCTGCTGCGGCTGCGCGGGATTCGAGACGTCGATCACCCTGACTCCTTCCCAGGACGTGGAATAGGCCCAGGTTCCGGCGATCACGACACTACCGGCGCCGAAGGGTACAATCTCGCTGCCAACGATCCGCGGGTGCTCGGGATCCGTGATGTCGACCACGTGAAAGTACCACCCGGCCGCGACGTAGGCATATGAACCGGAGACCGCCACTTCATAGACAGGGTCTTTCATTCCGACGACGACGACGCTCTGCGGATGCGCAGGATTCGTGATGTCGATCACCCTCAGTCCCCCCGTATGGTCGGCCACATACGCATGATGCCCCGAGACAGCCAGGGCGAGAGCAAGGCCCGGCGTGTCCACGCTGCCGACCACCTGCGGGCTCGATGGATTCGTGATGTCGACCACCAGCAGGCCGGCTTCACTGCACGCGACATACGCTTGGGCGCCCGAGATCGCCACCTCTCTGACCCCGTCCGGCGTGACCACGCTGCCGACGACCTGCGGGTGCAGGGGATTCGCGATGTCCACCACCTGGAGGCCGGCTGCACCGTCCACGACATAGGCGTGGGCGCCAGAGATCGCCACCCCAAGGGCCCATTCCGGCGTGGCGACACTGCCGATGATCGGCGAACTCGCAGGGTTCGTGATGTCGACCACCTGCAGGCCGATTGATGGGCCCGTGACGCAGGCATAGTCCCCGGAGACCGCCACGTCCGCAACCGAACCCGGCATGCCGATGCTGCCGACGATTCGCGGACTCTCGGGATTCGTGATGTCGATCACCAGGAGGCCGTTGTCCAGATCCGCGACGTAAGCATGATCTCCCGAGACCACCACGCTGCGCGCATAGACCGGCGCTTCCACACCGCCGACGACGTGCGGACTTGCGGGATTGGAGATGTCAATCACGTCCATGCAGCGAGTGGTGCCCCACCCGCCGGTCGCGACGTACGCATAGGTCCCCGAGACCGCCACGTCACCGGCATGGCCCGACGTTGCGACGCTGCCGATGACTTGTGGGCTCGCGGGGTTCGCGATGTCGACCACCTGCAGGCCGGTGTCGCCGTCCGAGACGTACGCATAGCCATTGGCGACCGCCACGGCAAAGGCAAGGCCAGGCGTGTCCACACTGCCGACGACCTGCGGGTTCGCGGGATTCGAGATGTCGACGATCGTGACTCCGTTTGAATCGGCTGCGATGCAGGCATAGGATCCGGAGATCGCCACGTCGCGGCCGAGGCCGGGCATGTCCACGCGCCCGGCGACCCGCGGACTGGCGGGATTCGAGATGTCGATCACGTCCAGGCGAGTGGTACCGTTCCCGCCGACGCACGGGACGCAGGCATAGGACCCCGAGACCCCCACGCACAACGGATAACCCGACGTGCCGGCGCTGCCGACGACCTGCGGGCTTGCGGGATTCGAGATGTCAATGACTTGCAGCGCATAATCATATTCGCACTGGAATTCGGCCGGCACGAAGGCGTAGGAACCCGAGACCGCCACATGCTCGGCTGCGCACCCCGCTGACACGCTGCCCACGCAGTGCGCGTAACCTGCATAGTCTATGCACTGCGCCCGCGACACCCCAGGCAGCCAAAGAAACGCCGCCATCATCACCAACGCGGCCACGGCCGGCAGCGGGAGACCGCTGGGCGACGCCAGAGGAGCGCTGCCGAGAGGCCCTGCATGACGTACCGTGGACGCGCACATGGACCGATGTCTTGCCATTGCTCCCGCCCCCCCTTGGCCGTGGCCCGCAATGAATCACCTGCTCACTGAGGTCGCACATGGCTATCGGTGATTCCCCAGGCATGGCGCTCTTCGAACCAATTCCCTGGAATCCTACCGGCCCAGTTTTGCCGAAATCCCCGTGGCGACATCCTTGGCCAGGTTCAACGCCTGTTCGGCTTCCTCCCGGTCCACCTCAGGACCATCCCCGGGATATCGGACCTGAACACCGTATACGGTCAATGTCTCGGCTGGGGGAAGCTCCTGAGCGAACTCGCCATCAAGTCCCCCCAGGGAGTCCAGCAGTATGGCAATGTCGTGGTTTTACTGAACTCGACCTGCAAGGAAGTAAGCATGGCCTTGAGAAATTTCTCCACCGACTGCTGGCAGTGGAAGGCCACAATGGACCACAAGTCGCCCCCGTGATCGAACAAAGTCTGGGCCGCGTTCAGGTCGTCCTCGGCCTTGTCCAGCCACTGGTTCGTCAACTCCCGGACAAGCTCATGACGAGAGGGCGTAAAGCACCCTCCCGTATCGGTTGGCCGGATACGCGACACTGCCGATGATGTTCTTGGTTTCATCGAACCTGGCCGTGTCCATGACCAGGATATCGATCGGCCACCCCAAGCCCCGGAGTTGACTCCTGATCCGAACGCTCTCTTGCCGGGTGTTCCGAGGGGAATCCATCAGGACCAGCAGATCCAGATCGCTGTCGCGGTTCATGTCCCCGGTCGCGGCGGAACCGAACAGAATGATGCGATCCGGACTGGCGGCATCGCGAATCCGCCTGGTCACTTCATTCAGCACAGCTTCATCAACCTGGAGCTTCTGGCCGCTCACGAGTTCCTCCTTGCGTGACCCATCATACCAACTATCACCTCCAGTGGGCTATTGCACCCATCAATCGATTCCAGTTAGAAATTAACAGGTCGAGATCGCTCTCGCCGGGCCCAAAGTCCCCGCGCAGTGCCGAACCGAACACGTCAAGGCGCGCGATGCGACAGTGCCGGCAGAGGTTCTCGATGGTCCCGCGGCGACGATGGCGCCGTCGCACCGAGCCATAAGCGTCTAGTTCCACAATGTGTTATGGCTCATGGCACGCCAGACACGGCCGATATTTCCCCATGCTCAACCTCCTCATCGCCTCCCTGCGCGACAAGCGCTGGCACTGCGCTACGCGCCATCATGGGGCCGACCTCACGGGACGAAACCCGACGTCGTAGGTGAAGTAGGACGGGTGGGCGTAGAACCGGTTGGCTGAGCGGCAGCTCCGCGCGAAGCCGTTCCAGTAGCCACCGCGCATCACCCGGTAGCTACCCGCCCCCGCGCCCACAGGGTCCGTCACCGTTCCACCATACGTGCCATACCAGTCGTTGCACCATTCCCAGAGATTGCCGTGCATGTCGTACAGGCCGAAAGCATTCGTAGGGTAGCTACCCACTGGCACCGTCCAGGCGACGTACGGCCCGGCTGGGCTGTCGCTCCCAGAAAATCCGTCGGCCATGCCCCCGTTGCGGTTACCGTGACACGAGCACAGCATACCCCGATGTTCAAAATCCTTCTTCTTGCAATCGCCGCCGCGTTCCGCTCACGGCAGCAAATCGCCCTTGAAAACCTCGCCCTGCGCCACCAACTCGCAGTTCTGCAACGCACTGCCCGACGGCCACGGCTCAAGACCGCTGACCGCGCGCTTTGGGTTTGGATTTCGAGGTCCTTGGGCGATTGGAAGCGACACCTGACCGTCGTCCAGCCCGAGACCGTCATCGGCTGGCACCGACTGGGCTGGCGGCTCTACTGGCGAAGGAAGAGCCGGAAGCGGCGGCCGGGGCGCCCAATCGTCGAGGCCGAGGTTCGCGACCTGATCCACCGGCTATCGGTCGAGAACCCGCTCTGGGGTGCGCCGCACATTCACGGCGAGCTGCTCAAGCTTGGATACGATGTTGGCGAGGCAACCGTCAGCAAGTACATGGCAAAGCGTCCCGGCCCGCCTTCGCAGTCCTGGCACACCTTTCTCCGCAACCACGGGGCCGAGATCGTCGCCATCGACTTTCTCACCGTGCCGACGGCGACCTTCAGGGTTCTCTACGTCTTCGTGGTCCTGTCGCTGGATCGAAGGCGGATCGTGCACTTCAACGTCACCGATTCACCGACCGCCGAATGGACAAGCCTGCAACTGATCCAGGCTTTCCCGTTCGACACCGCGCCTCGTTACGTGATCGTGTGCGGTGAACGGCACCTGCGGCGGGTGCTGCAGGAGTACATCGCCTACTACCACGAATCGCGAACGCACCTCGGGTTGGGCAAGGATGCGCCGGAGCCGCGGGCGACTCAGTCTCGAGGTCCGGGCGATGTGATCAGTGAGCCCGTTTTTGGCGGACTGCATCATCGCTACTGGCGCCAAGCGGCCTGACCCACTCAGCTTTCGCTTCCACTGCAACTGAGGACGACGGCGAGGTCTGCCTGCGCCTGCCGCATTCCGATAATCTGGCCCGCCGTCGGTGACCGTCGCGAAACGGCGGTTGGCCACACCGAACGGTGCGATCTATTGCCGGATGTGATTATTGGGAGCGACATCAACCAACTTGACATTGCTGAAGACATTGCTTAACTTCTCATATATGAGAAGTTACTTTGAACCACCGGTCACCCCCCTCGGCCCGTTCCTGAGACGGCTCCGAACGCATAAGAATCTGTCTCTAAAGGAATTATCAGAGATTCTGGGCACAAGCGAATCGGCAATCCATCGCTATGAGAGCGGTTGGGATCGCTTCGAATTCCGCACCTTACGCCGGTTGGCGCGGGCCCTGGATGCTGACCTGGAAATCCGCCTGACGCCCCGCCAAGCCGTGGAATCCTCACCAGACCCGGGAGATCTGGCCGCTCGCTTCGCCCCGCTGTTCTGGGACGTCGACCTCGTTGGCCAGCATCTTCTGGACAACCCACAGTGGGTATTGCGCCGCGTCCTGGAGTACGGTGACCTTCAGCAAAACCGTCTGGCCAGGCGGTACTTCGGTGACGAAGCTGTCGCTGAAGCCGCGCGCCACCGCAGCCTGAACCCACGGGTCCGTCGTTTTTGGGAAGTCGTCCTCCAGCAAGGGAAGGTCGGGGCATGAATCCCAAGGTTCTGCCGGCCGAAGCCTGGGCGGTGGTCAAATCGCTTGGAAGTACGGACCTGCTGAATGGCTGGATCCTCGCGGGTGGTACTGCGCTGGCCTTGCAGCTGGGTCATCGCGTTTCGGTCGACCTGGACTTCTTCCGCCACGAGGATTTCGAGGTGCCCCCGCTCAGGGAGGCCCTCGCCGGCCTCGGCAAGTTCGAGGTTTCGGCCATGGCGCCGGGAACGCTCCACTGCCGCCTGGACGACATCCGCCTGACCTTCCTGCGCTCGGAGGTGCCCTTCCTCTACGAGCCCGTTCCTTACCGTGGGCTCCACCTGGCGGATGTCCGTGACATCGCCGCCATGAAAGTGATCGCGGTGGCCGGGAGGGGAGCCAAGAAGGACTTCATCGACCTTCACGCCTATCTCGAGGCAGGAGCCAGTTTCCCCGACCTGATGGCCCTGGTGCAGCAACGCTACCGGAACACGGAATTCAACGTCATGCACCTGCTCCGCAGCCTGGTCTACTTCGACGATGCCGAGACCGAGCCCATGCCGAAGATGTTGTCGAAGACCGGATGGCCGGAAATCAGGATGCGCCTGGAGAGGGAGGCGAGGGACTGGGCTCCTTGAGTGCGCCGGCGCAATGATCGCGATGCCGTGAGGCTTGCGATGCCGTGGGACTTGCGCCGGCGCAAGCGCGCCTGGCCCCAGCGATCGGACTCACGGTGCGCTGCCATCGTCTGGCCTGCAACGCACGAATTCCGGCGATACTGCCGGCATAAGCCGCCAGCTCGACAGGCCTCACGATGTCGAATTCCGCTGAAGAGGATTGGCCCCCCTAGCGCTCCCCTCCTCGATCCCAATCACACCGCCCCCACCGGGATCGTCACGACGCCATCGGCCAGCGGCAACGACGACTCGGCCAGGCAGATCACGCCGCCCGGTCCGATCGATCGGTCGAGCCTCGCCAGGGCGCCGAAGTGCCGCACGCTGTCGCGCCCGGGCGATGCCGACTTCTTGAATTCGAGGGGATAGATGACCTCGTCCTGGACGATCAGGAGATCGATCTCCTTCTGGTCCCTGTCGCGATAGAAGAAGAACGGCGCCGACTTGCCACGATGCCACCACGACTTGAGGATCTCCACCAGGATCCAGGTTTCGAGCATCGCCCCCGACACCGCGCCGGCCTCCAGCGCCTCCGGGCTGGTCCAGCCGGTCAGCCAACAGCATAATCCGGTGTCCAGGAAGTAGAGCTTGGGTGTCTTGACCAGCCGTTTGGTGATGTTCGTATGGTAGGGCTGCAACAGGTACACGATGCCCGACGCTTCGAGCACCGAAAGCCAGTGCTTGGCGGTGTTGGGCGCCACGTCCGCGTCGCGGGCCAGATCGGCCGCATTCAGGAGTTGGGCCGTGCGTGCGGCGCACGCACGCACGAAACGCAGGAACGCCGTCTCGTCGCCGACGCGGGCCAGGTCGCGGATGTCCCGTTGCAGGAAAGTTTGTACATACGAACTGAAGTAGAGGTCGCGGTCCAGGCCGGGGTCGCGGGTCAGGGCCGGGTACGCGCCGCGCCAGATGCGACGGTACAGTTCCGGCAGCGGAAGCGCCGCCGCGTCCGCGAGACGCTGGCCCAGGACATCCGGTGTCGGCAGGAACGGTCCGTGGCCGTCGGCAGATCCGTCCTGCTCGCGGCGCGAGAGCCCCAGCAGGTGCATGATGCCGACACGCCCCGCGAGCGACTCCGCCACATCGCGCATGAGATGGAACTGCTGGGAACCGGTGAGCCAGAAGCGTCCCGGCCGGCCTTCGCCGTCCACGGCCATCTTGATGTAGGGCAGCAAGCCGGGAGCGTACTGGATCTCGTCGATGATGACCGGTCCGGGATACCGCTGCATGAACTGGGGCGGGTCGCTGCGCGCCAACTCCACCAGGCGCGGGTCATCGAGGCTGAGATACGTCCGCCCCTCACCGGCGATCTCCCGCAGGAACGTGGTCTTACCTACCTGCCGGGCCCCGGTGACGAGCATGACCGGGAAATGGTCGGCAGCAGCGCGGAAATGCTGATCCAGGGTACGGCGAATGTACATGGCAGGTCCCTTCGTCCGATATGCAACGCCATTGCATGTTAGACGAGGCACGGCCCCACGTCCAGCGGTATCGTCCAAAATGCAGCTTCACTGCATATCAGCCGCAACAAGCATTAATTAATTGTTACACGACGAGTTATGTATCGTCAGGATTCCCAGCCGTCCGGTGGACCTCCCATCGTGTTCCCACCGACCCCCATTCTCTCCCTCCCAAACCAGAGAATCCGACCCCACCCGCTAAAACCGCGCAATACGTTGCCAGACTTGGGAATAAACGAAAAGCCCGAGAGCTCTCGCCCCGGGCCGTGCCGTTAGCCGGAAGGTATGTCGAATTCCGCTGAAAAAGGATTGGCTCCCCAGACGGCCCCATCCTCGAACCCCGCGGTCACGTCTTCTCGCTCCACAGCCGACTGAGCGGCACGGCGAAAAGCCCCTCCCCGAACGGAATGGAGACCTCTCCATCGTACAGCACGACACCGGTCGTGAAGCGGCTGCCGACGGCTTCCCGCAGCTTCTTCAGGCCCCGGAAGTCCTTCGCCACGACGGTTCCCGACAGCTTGACTTCGACCCCCGCGATCTGTCGTCCGGCGCGTTCGAGAACGGCATCGACTTCGGCGCCCTCCTTGGTCCGGAAATGATGCAACTGGATCCGCTCCGCACTCCAGCTTGCCTGCCGCCGGAGTTCCTGGACCACGTAGGTCTCGAGCAGGTGACCGAGCAAGGGCCGGTCTTCGCAAAGCGCCGCGGCTGAATGGTTCAAGACAGCGCAGGCGACGCCCGTGTCCCCTACGTGAAGCTTTGGCGCCTTGACCAGTCGGCTGAGCCGGTTGCTGTGCCACGAGGGCAACCGCTGGATCAGGAAGACCTGCTCGAGCAGCGTCACGTAATCGCCGATCGTCGGCCTGCTCAGACGGAATGGGCTGGCGAGCTCGGCCAGATTGAACAGTTGAGCGGTCTGGGCCGCGGCCAGCGCCATGATCTGGGGCAGGACCTCGATCTCCCGGATGCGGGCGAGGTCCTTGATGTCCCTCTTGGCGATGGTCTCGACATATTCGCGGTACCAATCGGTCCGCCTGCGCTCGTTCGTGCGGGACAGCGCGGCCGGGTAGCCTCCGGCAGCGACGAATTCGGCAATCCCATTACCGAGGCGATTGGCCTGGTGCATCAAGCCCACGCCGGCGAAGAGATCGTCGATGAACCCTGACTTCCGACCCAGAATCTCGCAGCGGGACAACGGATGCAGACTGATGATCTCCATCCGTCCGGCAAGGGAGTCGGACACCCTGGGGATCATCAGGATGTTTGCCGAGCCGGTCAGGATGAAGCGCCCGGGCCTGCGTTCGCGATCGACCGCGAGCTTGATGGTCGAGAAGAGTTCCGGAACCCGCTGGACTTCGTCCAGGATGATCCGCTCGGGAAGCCCGGCGACGAATCCGGCCGGGTCATCCTGCGCGGCCGAACGGACGCCGACGTCGTCGAAACTGTAGTAGGCGAATCCCTTCTCCTGTCCCACGTGGCGGGCCAGCGTCGTCTTGCCGCTCTGGCGCGGGCCGTGGATGAGAACGACCGGAGTATCGGTCAGGGCTTCCTCGACCCGCTCCTGGATGAATCTCGGGATGTAGGCCGATGGGGTCATGGTCCTGGCTCCGGATTGCAATACGTCCAAATGAAGGGTTGCCGTCTGGCCGATTGTAGGTTTATGTGGCGCCAATTGCAACCTTATGTGTTGGCTGATCGCAATTTGCTCTGCCGGTCGCCCTGCCGGTCGGGAATCGTCCAATTGCCAGCATTGGTTCGTCCACTTGGCGACTCCCAGAGTCCTTCGGCCAATCTGCAGCACCACTGCAAATCAGCCGCGTAGAGTGTCAACTAAATATTAAACAACAAGTTAGATCTCAACCGCATTCCCGGGCGACCGATACACCTCCCATGCTGACCCTCCTGTTCCACACCCTGCGCGACCTCCTACGCCCCCGCCACGACCCGATCATCGAGAACCTGGCCCTGCGCCAGCAGATCCTGGTACTGCAACACACCAACCCGAAGCCGCCGTTCCGGAACCGCGATCGCGCGTTCTGGATCGCGCTCTGCCAATGGTGGGATGGATGGCGCCGACCTGTGCCGACGGTGACGTTCCGCACGCTGTACTTCTTCGTGGCGCTGTCGCTGGACCGGCGGCGCATCGTGCATTTCAATGTGACGACGCATCCGACCGCGGAGTGGACGGCGCTGCAGCTCAGGCGGGCGTTCATGTTCGATGCGGCGCCGCGGTTCCTGCTGCGCGACCACGACAAGATCGACGGCGATGCCGTCGTGGCTGCGCTCGACGAGCTCGACATCGAGCAGGTCGTGACCGCCGTGCGCTGCCCGTGGCAGAACGGCTATTGTGAGCGCGTCGTCGGCACGCTCAAGCGCGAATGCCTGAACCACATGATCGTGTTCAACGAGGCGCACGCGCGCCGCATCCTTCGTGGCTACCTCGAGTACTACCATGGATCGCGGACGCACCTGGGGCTTGGCAAGGATGCGCCGGATGGGCGTGCTGTCGAGCCGGCCGAGTTGGGGCCGGTGAGGCGGCGGGTGATGGTGGGCGGGCTTCACAGTCGATATTACCGGGCCGCGGCATAACTTTCAGTGAACGGCGAGCGATGCGACCCGCACATCGGGGTGGGCCGGCGCCTGCCTGCTCTGTGCGACGGGGCGCTGTTCTCGGGGAAATGATCGTGCGATCTTCTGGATCTTACCCGTCTGCGTGACCCTTACCGGTTCAAATCCTGAAGAATGGCCAATCAGTCTTGCCATCGATGCGCCGACCTGTGATGAATGCGTGATGGATGGGGTTTTGCAGAGGGTCAAGGAGGCCCGCGGTCACGTCAACAACCGCAGCAATCGAGAAGCCGGCTGACGAACCCAACCACGTCCGCCTGGATGGCATCGTCAGGCCCGCGCATCAGGAACTCCGCAACGCGCCGCGGGCCGAGGCCGTTGTGATCCAGGAAGTCCCGCCGCAGGATGGCCATCGCATCCGATCCCGCCGGATCGTTGAGAAGCGGTCGCAGGCACTCGGCGATGTCTTCGACCCCAGACCCGAAGTTCCGCACGACGTAGAACAAGTCGTAGGCATCCTTGTTCTCGCCACGGGAACCAAATGCCAGTGCTTTGAGGACGATGTAGGCGCCCGGTCCGCATACCCACACGTCCCGGATGGCGTCTTCGCCCATGATCGTCCGTCCGGACAGGGCCACGCGCTGGCGATCCCGAAACGCCAAATGAAGCCCTGGCGCGATCACCGCGGCAAAGTCGGCCTCGATGTTTCGAAGTGTCCCACCGACGTCTCCGGGTCGCGTCGGAGAGATCAGAAAATCGACAGTGACTCCTTCAAGCCTCCAGCGCTGCCGGGTCGGATTGCCTGCCGCGTTCACGTCTTCCGAGAACCCCGCAGAACGGAGCCTCTCGGTGATCGTCCGGTAGCGTCCCTGATCCAGCAGCGCCACGGCAAGGCCCACGTCGAGATCCATCGTCCCGACGTGTCGATCAGCGCCTTCGACAATCCCTTGTTGATCGATGAGCAGTGACGGAGCCAAACCACCGACGACCACGAGATCTTCCATCAGGTCCCCAAGCTTCGTCGCGACATACAGACATGTTGCGCGCACAAGCTCGACCTGTTCGCTGCGGTATCCGTCTGCAGACGACGGTTTGTCAGACATGGGGACTCCATTTCAACAACTCGGCGCGCAGGTGGTCGGCGGCCTCTTTCGCCCGCTCCGGCTGGTCCTTGAGATCAAGGTAGGCTTGGACCGGATGCACGCACGTGATCCCGTCCCGCTGGTCCGTCCCCTGGAATGCGCCCTCATCCTTCGGGACAACGATCCACACGTTCGCCCCTCGCTCCTCCTCGCGGAAACCCAGGGATTCCAGGATCTCGGACGCCGGGTGCTCTGTGACGTACATCGTCGTCAGCCGGAAGCCGGAGAACTTGGTCAGCAGCCAAGCCGAGGCGAGCCCGGTCGCTGCGTATCGCACTCCCTGGCCGTGCAGACCGTCTGCCAGAAGGCGGAGCGTCTGCTCGCCTGAGCGGGTAGCCATGTGGCCAGGGATGATATGGTGCATCGAGAAATCGTATGTCTCGCGCCATGCATCGAGCAGGAGATCCGGGTCCCTAAGCCTGATCCCGCCGTCCTGCCCCCGCAAAACGAAGTTCTCCTCTTCAAGCCGGGAGACGATCCGGCTCGTGAAGCCCTCGTCCATGTCCGTCGCCTGGGCGATATCGCGTTGCACTATCGGCTGCCCGGGATGCATCAGTAGCCAGCGAGAGATCCTGGAGCTCTTGGGGGCGAACGCGCTAGACGGCCTGCCCCGACTCTTGAACTGATTCGGCCGGCCCTCGACCAACACCCGGATGCCCGGTGCGAAGATCCGCGCGTTGCCGCTCAGATCCAGCCAGGCAACTTCGGCATCTTCGCACCGCTGACGGCCGACCGGGCCCATGAACGGAACGACGACGAGTGGGATAGCGTATGGCCCCGCGCAGGACGCGAGCCTCCGCACCTGCCCGATCGCCGCCGAGACCGGCGCAGTAGATCCCGAACTCCTGTACGCGACGACGAACGTGGTCCCCGCGATCTCGATGGCGGCGTCGACCGCGGGGACTCGCCGGTCCTGACGCTGGTGGACCTCGGAGGGGGCCACGTCGAGGAGTTCGCCGAGACGTGCGGTCACTTGCCGCAAGGCCTGCTGTTCTTTGGGGGCTCGCATACTTGACTAAATACAGCCTAGTGACGCATCGGTCAAGTTGGTTTTTTAATTAAGCCGGGGCGGTTCTCCCACCCAAACCAGAGAATCTGCCCCCACCCCCCAGAAATGTGTAACTCGTTACCAGAACTGCGTATAAAAGAAAAGTCCGAAAACTCTCGCCTCCGTGCTGCGTCGCTAACCGGAAGGTCAGAAAGATTCGCGCCGGGCCTTCAGTTGCGCAGGAGCCCACAACACGCGTCGGGACATCAGTCGCCGCAATCGTCGCAACTATCATATTTTTCATTGCGTTACAACTCAATTGGGGCCATGTGCAGACGATACCCATCCATGCTCAACTTCCTGCTCGCCACCCTGCGCGACCTTCTGCGCCCCCGCCGCGACCTGCTCCTGGAGAACCTGGCCCTGCGCCAGCAGATCCTGGTCCTGCAACGCACCAACCCGAAGCCGCCGTTCCGAGATCGCGACCGCGCGTTCTGGGTCATCCTCCATCAGCTGTGGGATGGGTGGCGCCGACCGCTGCGCCTGGTCCAACCGGAGACGGTGATCAGGTGGCACCGCAAGTCGTGGCGGATGTGGTGGCGATGGAAGAGCAAGCCGCTGCAGCCGACGGGGCGGCCGCGCATTCCGTGGGAGGTCATCGAGCTGATCCGCCGCATGTCGCGCGAGAACCCGACCTGGGGCGCGCCACGCATCCACGGCGAGTTGCAGATGCTGGGCTACTTCCTGCACGAGTCCACCGTCGCCCGCTACATGCTCAAGCGACGCGGCCGCCCGACGCAGAACTGGAAGACGTTCCTGCGGAACCACCTGCACGAGACGGCAGCCATCGACTTCCTGACTGTGCCGACGGTGACGTTCCGCACGCTGTACGTCTTCGTGGTGCTGTCGCTGGACCGGCGGCGCATCGTGCATTTCAATGTGACGACGCATCCGACCGCGGAGTGGACGGCGCTGCAGCTCAGGCAGGCGTTCATGTTCGATGCGGCGCCGCGGTTCCTGCTGCGCGACCACGACAAGATCTACGGCGAGGCCGTCGTGGCTGCTCTTGACGAGCTCGGCATCGAGCAGGTCGTCACCGCGGTGCGCTGCCCGTGGCAGAACGGATATTGCGAGCGCGTCGTCGGCACGCTCAGGCGCGAATGCCTGAACCACATGATCGTCTTCAACGAGGCGCGCGCGCGCCGCATCCTTCGCGGCTACCTCGAGTACTACCATGGATCGCGCACGCACCTGGGGCTCGACAAGGATGCGCCGGATGGGCGGGCCGTTGAGCCGCCCGCGTTGGGGCCCGTGAAGCGGCGGGTGATGGTGGGCGGGCTTCACAGTCGGTACTACCGGGCTGCGGCGTAGGCGAACGGCGAACGATGCCGACCACATCGGGCTGGGCCGGCGTCTGCCTGTTCATCGCGATGTGATGCTGCTGCCGGGGAAATGATCGCGCGATCTTCTGGATCTTGCCTGTCTGCGTGACTCTTGCCAGTTCAAATCCTGAGGTATGCCCGATCAGTCTGGCCGTCGATGTGCCACGCCTGTGATGAATGCGTGAGGGATGGGGTTTTGCATAGGGTCAGTTGTGAAACCGAGAAAGAGAGAGTTTTTCTACAACCTTATGGGCACCGGGCGTAACCCCTGACTGTTCCCACCGACCCCCAAACTCTCCTCCCAAAACAGAGATTCCGACCCCGCCCGCCAGAACCGCGCAATCCGTTGCCAGACTTGCGAATAAACAAAAAGCCCGAGAGCTCTCGCCCCGGGCCACGTCGTTAACCGGAAGGTATGTCGAATTCCGCAGAAAAAGGATTGGCTCCCCGAGTGGGGCGCGCTGCGTGAAACTAGAGAGCGACCGCCCTACGCCGAACCCCCGGCGCCACCATCAAGCATCACCTGGCACTCCCGCTGCAGCACCGGCACGTCCCGATCAGCGATGGCCCACACGATCGTGTCGTCGATCGTGGGGTACTCGTGCGTCAGCTGGTTTCGAAAATCAATGATGCGCCGCGCGTGACCGATCGCCGCGAACACGACCGGGGCCCGCCGCGACAAGGCCAGCAAGGCCTCGCCGATGATGATGAACTCGCGCTCCACTGCCGACCGCACCAGCCGGTTCGCAAGGTACGCAGGCAGGTCCAGACCGTGCGTCGCCGCTGAGATCGCCTGGCACGCCTCAACAATGTCCTCGAGGTAGGCCCTGGGATCACGCGGCATAGAACGCCTGCTTGGTGCTCTCGATATCCGCGGCGATGATGCGGTTCTTCACGGCCCCGGACACCACCAGATCGATGTCGACACCGACCATCGAGCGCAACTCGTCCAAGAACCCGAAGTAGGCGTCGGCTCGCTCGTAGGGAGTCATCGGACCAAATTCGACCAGCAGGTCCAGGTCGCTCTCGCCGGGCCGAAAGTCGTCCCGCAGAGCGGAACCGAACACGTCAAGGCGCGCGATGCGGTAGCGCTGGCAGAGGTCCTCGATGGCCCCGCGGTTGTTCTCGAGCAGACGAACCATGACATATCTCCCCAGAACGGACGACCTTGGCACATGTTAGCCGATCGGCGCGCCCGCCTCAACCGTGGCGACGGCCGGCGCCGGATGTCGGGCTGCGCCCGAGCCTCGTTCCGCGACGGTGCCCCGTCGCATCGACAGCCATAAGCGTCCTTTTAATAACGTGTTAGGGCTCATGGCGCGCCAGCCGCAGCCGATATTCCCCCATGCTCAACCTCCTGTTCGCCTCCCTGCGCGACCTCCTGCGCCCCCACCGCAACCTGCTCCTCGAGAATCTGGCCCTACGCCAGCAAATCCTGGTCCTGCAGCGCACCAACCCCAGGCCGCCGTTCAGGGATCGGGACCGTGCCTTCTGGGTTTTGCTTTGCCACTGGTGGACCGGGTGGCGCCGACCGTTGCGTCTGGTCCAGCCGGAGACCGTGATCGGCTGGCACCGCAGGATGTGGCGGAGGTGGTGGCGGTGGAAGAGCCGTCCCGGGGAAGCGGGCAGGCCGCGCATCCCCTGGGAAGCCATCGAGCTCATCCGCCGCATGTCGGGCGAGAACCCAACGTGGGGCGCGCCGCGCATTCACGGCGAACTGATGATGCTCGGCTACTTCCTCAGCGAGGCCACGGTCGCCCGCTACATGATCAAGCGGCGCGGGCGGCCGACTCCAGAACTGGAAGACGTTCCTGAAGAACCACCTGCACGAAACGGCGGCCATCGATTTCCTGACCGTGCCGACGGTGACGTTTCGCACGCTGTACGTTTTCGTGGTGCTGTCGCTGGATCGGCGGCGCATCGTGCATTTCAACGTGACGACGCACCCGACTTCCGAGTGGACGGCACTGCAGATCAGGCAGGCGTTCATGTTCGATGCGGCGCCGCGGTTCCTGCTGCGCGATCACGACAAGATCTACGGCGATGCCGTCGTGGCTGCTCTTGACGAGCTCGGCATCGAGCAGGTCGTGACCGCCGTGCGCTGCCCGTGGCAGAACGGTTATTGCGAGCGCGTCGTCGGCACGCTCAAGCGCGAGTGCCTGAACCACATGATCGTGTTCAACGAGGCGCACGCGCGCCGCATCCTTCGCGGCTACCTCGAGTACTACCATGGATCGCGCACGCATCTGGGGCTCGGCAAGGATGCGCCGGATGGGCGGGCTGTTGAGCCGCCTGCGTTGGGGCCGGTCATGCGGCGACCGATGGTCGGCGGGCTTCATAGTCGGTATTACCGGGCTGCGGCGTAGACGATCGGCGCGCGATACGGCGGCATCGGGGTGGGCCGGCGTCTGCCTATTCAATGCGTTGGGATGACGTCGTCGGGAAAGCGGTCGCGTTCTTGGCCGGTTCTCGGTTATCGATGCAGCACTTATCGGCTCAGATTCCGGAGACCCGCAGACTAGTGGCGCCATGGAGGCGTTGTGCCAGTGATGAATGCGTGATGGATGGGGTTTTGCATAGGGTCAGGGATCGTCGAATCGCAAAAAGGCTGGGGCGGGGGGTTTCGTCTGAGGCCCGAGGCCCAGGAGCGCCCGTTGCTGGACGTGGTACGGGTCTTCGAAGGCGAGCAGCCGGCAGGGATTCCCTCCTGCATCTTCGGCCTGCCCGAGTGCAGCGACGACCATCCTTGCCCGCTGCACGGGCACTGGGCGGGGATCCGCGACTCCTTCGATGCAATGCTCAGGAAGACGACCATCGGCGAACTGAAACACCGCAGGCTGGAGCTGCCCGCCGCGCGGCCCGGGTCGGTGGATTCGCCGCGAAGTTGATTGGTGAAGTTGTCGCCGGGTGACCAGGCTGCTGCTCTACGGTCCGCTTGGCGGCTTCCTGCTGGGCACAGGCCGCTTGCCCGCGTCCCGGCAGGCGCTGTAGCTGGCCAAACAGCGCCTTGCGACGAAACTTCGGCATGAAGATGACGTGGTATTTGCACCCTCAACACGAATGGTTTAGGCTCTGATACTCATCGGTCGCGAGGCTCCCTTACGTGTGCTTGGCGGCTCACGGGGGGAGACTCCGCCGTGGATTCAGAAAATAGCGAACTTCTACTGCCTCCCCGGCAAAGCCGGGGGGACTCCTCTTGTTGGTCTAGTGGATGGAAGTTTAGCCAGGTACAGGCTTCCCAATTGTCGGTGGCTGGTCCTAACTTTCCTTTTCCGTCAGGTTCGGCGCGCCGAGAATAACCCCGTCCGTGAGGTGAGCCATGTCCAACCACCCGTCAGACTACGATCAGATTCCGCTTTCGCCCTGGTGGCGCAGGGCCGTGTTGATGGTCATGTTTTTCGGGTTCGCATTGCTGAGCCTGGTGACCGTGAAGACCTACCACGGCGCGCCGCCCATTCCGGGTACGGTCGTCGATGAGCAGGGGCAGGCGTTGTTCACCGGTGAGGACATCAAGCAGGGCCAGGAGATCTTCCTGAAATACGGCCTCATGGAGCACGGGTCCCTCTGGGGGCACGGAGCCTATTTGGGGCCAGACTACTCCGCTGAATATCTGCACCGCACAGTTGAGATCGGCCTGGACAACCTGGCCCAGGAAAAGTACGGGAAACCTTTCAGCGAACTGGAAGAAAGCCGGGCCCTGGCTGTTGGTGAAGACCTGAAACGCGAGCTCAAGCAGAACCGCTTTGATCCGCCGACCGACACGCTCCACTTCACGGGCGTGGAAGCCGGATCCTACCGGGTGCAGCAGCGAGAGTGGGCGTCCTACTTTGACGGCAGCACGCCGGCGCCGGGGCTGCCCAAGGGATACATCAAGGACAAGGCTGAACTGAAGCATCTCAATGCCTATTTCGCCTGGGCCGCCTGGGCGACCACCGCCCTGCGCCCCGGAACCGATTACTCGTACACCAATAACTGGCCCTACGACCCCCAGGCCGGAAATGTCCCCACGGCCGCTTCCTATTTCTGGAGCGCCATGAGCCTGGTGACGCTCTTGGGCGGCCTGGGACTCATCCTCACCATGTTCGGCAAGTTCGAATTCCTGGGCTGGGGTGGCGATCAGAGAGCCCATGCCCATGAAGACCTGCTCAGCAATTGGAAACTGACGGCCAGCCAGAAGGTTCTCGGCCTCTATTTCCTGGTGGTCGCCGTCCTCTTCCTTGCGCAGGCGCTGCTCGGAGGGGTGATTGCCCACTACCGGGTGGAACCCGGCACTTTCTACGGTCTTGATTTGGCCCGGATCCTCCCCTACAACCTGGCCCGCACCTGGCACCTCCAGCTCGCCATCTTCTGGATCGCCACCGCCTGGGTAGCGGGCGGCCTGTTCCTGGCTCCCCTGGTGAGCGGTTCGGAGCCCAAGGGTCAGCGCACCGGCGTGATCGTCCTGCTCGCGGCGCTGGCGATCGTGGTTTTCGGCAGCCTTTTCGGCGAAATGGCAGGCATCAACAACAAGCTGGGCAAACTCTGGTTCTGGTTGGGCCACCAGGGCAGCGAGTACCTGGACCTGGGCCGCTTCTGGCAACTGCTCCTGGCCGCGGGCCTGGCCTTCTGGCTCTTCCTGATGTACCGCGCTTTACGGCCTGCCATGGCGGAACCCGGCAAGGGTGAACTCCCCACCCTTTTCTTCATGTCCGCCATCGCCATCCCGGTTTTCTACGTCCCCGCCCTGTTCTATGGCCCGCAGACGAACTTCGCGGTGATTGACAATTGGCGCTTCTGGATCATCCATCTGTGGGTGGAAGGATTCTTCGAACTCTTCGCCACGGTGCTCGTGGGCGTGATGTTCTTCCGCATGGGCTTGGTGACGGCGAAATCCGCCACCCGGCTCATCTACCTCGATGCTATTCTCTACCTAACCGGCGGTATCGTAGGTACGGGCCACCACTGGTATTTCACCGGCCAGAGCACCCTGAACATGGGCCTCGCCTCCTGCTTCAGCGCCCTGGAAGTGGTGCCGTTGACCTTGCTGACGCTGGACGCCTGGGACTTCATCCGCCTGAAGGATCGCAATTGCTCTGATTGCGGCCAGTCCCTGGTGGGGGAGCAGATGTGGGCCATCCGGTTTCTCATCGCCGTAGGCGTCTGGAATTTCGTCGGCGCCGGCGTTTTCGGCTTCCTCATCAATCTCCCCATCGTGTCCTATTTCGAGATGGGTACGACCCTCACGCCGAACCACGGCCACGCGGCCATGTTCGGGGTGTTCGGTATGCTCGCCCTGGGTGTGCTCGTTTTTTGCCTGCGGGCCATCAGTACCGATGAGGCCTGGGGCCGCGCCGAGAAGCACATTCGCAGGGGGTTCTGGGGGCTCAACATCGGCCTGGCGCTGATGGTCCTGCTGGATCTGTTCCCCGCGGGGGTTCTCCAATTGTGGGATGTCCTGACCCATGGCTACTGGCATGCCCGCCGTCTCTCTTACCTCATGTCCGGCACCTATCACACCCTTGAATGGATCCGTATCCTGGCGGACATGGTCTTCCTGTTGCTTGGCGCCGTGCCGATAGCTTGGGCCACGTTCCAACTGGTCCTGGGCCGGAAGACGCAAAAGGCCGCCTGAGATCATGCCTCCACAAACGACCAAGTGAGGGAAGGGGATCCGCCCCTCCCCTCACTTGGAGCGTGCTTGCCGGCCTGCGACCGGAGGATGTCAAGATAAGATTTGTCTGATTTCGGCTTGACAGGTAAGTTACCTGTTACTTACTTGAGGCCATGCAGAACGCGAATCGCAAATCGAGTGCCGTCCGCCGTGAGGAGATCGCTGTCGCGGCCCTGCGGATCATCGGTGAACGGGGCATTGCCTCGCTGACGACGACCGCCGTGGCCGCAGAGGTTGGGGTCACCTCGGGTGCATTGTTTCGGCATTTCGACTCTCGCGAAGCGATGCTGCAGGAAGCTGCGCAATATGCCCTGGCCAAGATCGAAGCAACCTTTCCGGATCCGACCCTGCCGGCATTGGAACGACTGCTCGCTTTGGCCTACAGCCGCGTGCGCATCGTGGGAGCGGACCCGGGGGTGGCCTGGGTGCTTCGCTCCGAACAGGCATATCTGAGTCTTCCGGCCGAGGCCGTGGTCCAACTCAAGGATCTTGTCCGGCGCTCCAAGCAATTCGTCCTAGTCGCGCTCAGGGACGGCGCCGCGAAGGGAACGATCCGAACCGACATCGAACCCGAGATCCTCTTCGTGCCTGTCATGGGCACGATCCACGCGTTGATCGGTATGGCGGGAGTCCACGCGACCGCCGGTCGGACCAGAGGTAGCAGCACGGAGCGTGTCCTGGCGGCGCTGACAATTCTGCTGGCTCCACCGTACAATGATCCGGTCCACCATAATTCGATTCCCCCAAAAAGTTGAACCGAAGAACCTGACCATAAAGGAGAACCCGTCATGACGATCACAAGTGAAACCAAAGTGGGGCAACTGGCGGCCCAACACCCGCTGGCCACGCGCGTGTTTGCGCGACATGGCATCGATTTCTGTTGCGGCGGAGGCGAACCTCTTGGCGCGGTGTGTGCCGACAAGGGACTGGAAACCGCGGTGATCCTGGCCGAAATCGCCAAGGAACTGGAGGTCGCGGACAAATCATCAGACCACTGGGACACTGCCCCCCTCGGCGCATTGATCGACCATATCTTGGTCACCTACCACCAACCGCTCTACGAGGAACTGCCCCGCTTGGAATCGATGGCCCGCAAGGTACTCGATGTGCACCGGGACAAGGACCCGCAGCGGCTTTCGGAACTGTTCTCCATCTATCTTGAGATCCAGGCCGAACTCAAGCAACACATGATGAAGGAAGAGCAGATTCTTTTCCCGATGATCCGGCAGGGACAGGGCGCCCGCACCGGCGGACCGATTGCGGTCATGGAGAAGGAGCACGAGGCGGTGGGTGGAGCCCTGCGACGCATGCGTGAACTGACTGACGACTACACCGTACCGGCCGAGGCCTGCAATACCTGGCGCGCCCTGTGGCACGGCCTCGAAGCGCTGGAGAAGGACCTGCACCAGCACATCCATCTTGAGAACAACATCCTCTTCCCACGGGCGTTGGCCGGCGATGCATGAGCGGGGATTGCCGTGAACGGAAGCAACCGAACCTCGGGCAGCCCCCACGTCGTCATCATTGGGGGCGGCTTCGGAGGGCTGAGCGCCGCCCGCGCCCTTGGGCGCGGACGGTGGCGGGTCACGCTGCTCGACCGAAACAATTACCACCTGTTTCAGCCACTCCTGTATCAAGTGGCAACGGCTGGTCTGGCCCCGAGCGACATAGCCTACCCCATCCGCAGCATCCTGCGCCGCCAGCGGAATACCTCGGTCGTCATGGCAGAGGTCCAGGCGATCGACGCGGCCCATCGTCGCGTGCTTCTGCACGACCGACAGATCGACTACGACTACCTCGTGGTGGCCACGGGGGCGACCCACTCCTACTTCGGCCACCCAGAGTGGGCGACACGGGCTCCCGGCCTCAAGGACCTGAACGATGCTCTGGGGATCCGGCACCAGGTTCTGCAAGCCTTCGAGAGAGCTGAAGTGGAAACGGACCTGGCCAGGCAGCGAGCCCTGCTCACCTTCGTGATCATCGGCGCGGGGCCGACCGGAGTGGAATTGGCGGGTGCCCTGGGCGAACTGGCATGCACCGTCATGGTACGTGACTTCCGAAACATCGACCCGCAGGCGGCCCATATTATCCTGGCGGAGGCCGGGCCAAGGGTACTGCCTTCGTTCCCGGCCGAGCTGTCGGCCAAAGCCGATGCCTCGCTGAGAAAGCTGTGCGTGGATGTACGCACAGGTTCGCCGGCTTTGGCGCTGGACAGGCACTCGGTAAGGCTGGGTGAAGATGTGGTCGAAACGGAAACCGTGATTTGGGCGGCAGGAGTGGCCGCGTCCCCACTGGGGCAAACGGTAGGTGCACCCTTGGAAAAGACGGGGCGCGTGCTGGTGGCTGAGGACCTGAGTGTGCCCGCTCACCCGGAAGTGTTCGTGATCGGCGACCTGGCAGCTTATGTGCATCAGACGGGACAGACGCTGCCCGGACTGGCGCCGGTCGCGCTGCAGCAGGGGCGCCACGTGGCCCGGAACATCATGCGGCGCGACGATGGCCTGCCGACCGAGCCGTTTCGCTACCGGAGCCGGGGCTCGCTGGCGACCATCGGCAGAGGCGCCGCCGTGGCGGATTTTGGACGGTTAAGACTATCCGGCCAGGTCGCGTGGGACGCTTGGGCTCTGATTCATATCCTGCAACTGATCGGCTTCCGGAACCGCATGCTCGTCTTCATCGAATGGTCCTGGGCTTACCTGACACGCCAGCGCTCGGCGCGCCTGATCAGCCGCCACGAGCCTGGTGTCGATCGATCGGCTGATCCTCCCGGGCGGCATCGCCCTGTTGCAAGACCTGAAAACACGTTCATGTCCCGAAAGGCCACGTGATGAGCGAGACGATTCATGACCAGAGAAAACGGATGGACCTTCTGAAGCACATGATCCTTCAGCTCCACGAAGGAAAAGCCCCGGACGCCGTGCGCCCCCAACTCGTGCGCCTTCTGGGAAAGGTCCCTTACGACGAGGTCGTGAAGGTCGAGCAGGAGCTCATCAACGAGGGACTCCCCACGGAAGAAGTGATGAAACTCTGCGACATCCACACGGAGGCATTGCAGGGCGCGATCGATGACGGCGGAGACAAAAACGTCCCCGCCGGCCATCCCGTCGACGTATTCCAGCAGGAGAACAAGGCCCTGGCCTGGGAGATTTCTCAGTTGGAGAAGCTCTTCGATGAGTTGGAAGCGCTTCCCGAAGACGCGGACCCCCAGGCTTCGCTCCACGATATCCGGGTGCGGTTCAACGCGTTGATGGATGTGGAGAAGCACTACTTGCGTAAAGAGAACCTACTCTTTCCGTTCCTCGAGAGCCGGAACATCACCGGTCCGCCCACAGTCATGTGGGGCAAGCACGACGAAACCCGCGAACTGTTGAAGGCCGGTATTGAAGCGCTCGAAGCATCAGGCGAGGCGTCGGCTTCCGATGCGGTCGCAGTGGTGGACATGATCCTGCGACCCGCCGCGGAAGCGGTAAGCGGCATGATCGACAAGGAAGAGCAGATCCTGATTCCCATGTGTCTGGACACCTTGGACGAATCCGATTGGGGAAAGATCGCTCAGGGAAGCGCCGAACTCGGCTACTGCTTGGTCGTGCCGGAGGTCGAATGGCGCTCAGCCGGAGAACATGCTGAGCCGGAGACGGAAGCCGGTGGTCGCATCCGACTGCCGAGTGGCTCGTTCGCCCCGAAAGAACTGGAAGCCGTGCTCAACACTATTCCCTTCGATGTCACCTTCGTGGACGCCGATGACACGGTCCAGTACTTCAGCGAGGGCCGGGAACGCATCTTTGCACGCACCAGGGCGATCCTGGGCCGCAAGGTACAGTATTGCCATCCACCGAAGAGCGTCGACATCGTTCAGCGGATCCTTTCCGACTTCCGTGCCGGGAAGCAGGTGCAGGCTCGTTTTTGGATCGAGTTGGGCGGAAAGTTCATCTGTATCGAGTACTTTGCCCTAAGCGATGCTGGCGGCACCTACCTGGGCTGTCTCGAGGTGAGTCAGGACCTGACCGAGAAGAGAGCCCTGACGGGTCAGCAACGTCTTTTGAACTACGTGGGAGCGGATGGCGCCAATGAGTGATCGACCGGACATCACGCCCGAAATGAAAGTGTGTGCAGTGACGGTATTCACCTGACAGTCGTCCACTAAAGAGAGCGGTGGCCAGACCGCCCCGGCTTGGGTTAGAAAAAGGTTACCACAACCACTAACTCAAGCTTGGGAGGCAGTCATGACCACCGAGAAGAAGGTAACACGCCGCAAGCTCAGCCTGCTAGAACTGGCTCATGAGATGGGCAACGTCAGCAAGGCCTGCAAGATCATGGGCTACAGCCGCCAGCAGTTCTACGAGATCCGCCGGAACTTCCAGACCTACGGCGCCGACGGCCTGATCGACCGCCTGCCCGGGGCCCGCGGGCCGCACCCTAACCGGGTCGATCCCGAGGTCGAGAAGGCCATTTTGGACTACTGCCTCACGCAGCCGACCAAGGGCTGCCTGGCCGTCGCGCAGGAGCTCAACCTGCAGGGCATCAACGTCAGTTCCAGCGGCGTTCGCGGCGTCTGGAGCCGGCACAGCCTGCTGACCAAGCACGAGCGCCTGTTGCGCTTCGAGGAGCATGTCCGCAAGAACCGCGTACCGCTGAACGACCAACAGGTCCGTCTGCTCGAACGGTTCAGCCCCGAGTTCCGCGAGCGGCACATCGAGACTCGCTACACAGGCGATCTGGTGGCCGTCGACACGTTCTTCGTCGGAACACTCAAGGGCGTGGGCAAGGTCTACCTGCAGACCGTCCTGGACACGTACAGTCGCTACGCATGGGGCCTGCTGCACACCAGCAAGATGCCGGTGACCGCCGTCCAGACGCTGAACAACGCGGTCCTTCCGTTCTTCGACGAACACGGCATCACGGTCACGACGATCCTCTCGGACAACGGCCGCGAATATTGCGGCCGCCCGGACCAGCACCCGTACGAACTGTTCCTGCAGCCGAGCAGATCGAGCACCGGACGACCAAGGTCCGCCGGCCGCAGAGCAACGGGTTCATCGAGCGGCTGCACCGGACGCTTCTGGACGAACACTTCCGGCTGAAAGGCCGCGAGAAGTTCTACGAATCCGTGGCCGAGATGCAGGCCGATCTGGACGCCTACCTGGTGAAGTACAACACAAAGCGCCCGCATCAGGGTCGGGGCATGAACGGCACGACGCCCTTGCAAGCGTTCCTGAAAGGGATCAAACTGAGGCCGAAGACCGAACCGAAGGAGGAGCCGAAAGAAGCAGCCTAGACCCGCACCCAGGCCGGGGCGAGTGTCAGGCGATTACGGTCACTGTACAGAAAGTGGGTGAACTGTTGCGGTTCTATCCCGAGCTCGAGGATGAACTCGTTGCCGTCGCTCCCGCCTTCGAGAAACTCCGCAATCCCGCCCTCCGCCGTACAGTGGCCAGGCTAACGACGATTCGCCAGGCGGCACGCGTCGGAGGCGTGACCGTCGGGGAGATCATCGGTCGCCTGCGGATCGCTGCAGGAATGGAAAACCCATGGCAAGGCAATGAGGGCGAGTCCGAAACTGCAGCTCAGCCCGCCTGGGTGGATGGCGCGGACGTGGTTTCGAAGCAAGATCTGCGTCCAGAGATTGAGGCAGGGGAACATCCCCTGCCTCTCGTGATAGCTGCCGTTCGAGAACTCCAGCCGGGGCAAGCCCATCTGTTGGTGACACCGTTCGTTCCCGCGCCACTGATCGACCGAATCACGGGTGATGGCTTCCAGGCGTGGACCATCCAGGTCGGGCCGGAAGACTTCCATACTATTTTTTTGCGCACTCTCTCTGAAGTGCCGACTGACGACTTGTCCTAGGAACGGGTCTTTGGAATGAAAAAGTGCCTTGAAAAAGTGGTCAGTCCTCTTCTTGGTGACCCAGTGACGCCGGGTTTGAGCAAGGAGCAATCACGATCGTCCGACCAATGCCTTTCCCGCAGTTTGCTGCGGCCGAAACATCCGGAACGCGTTTGTTGGGGCTGTGACAGGTATTGCCCCGCCGGTGACCTCCGTTGCGGCAACGGTAATATTCGTACGCCCCACCCCATCGAGCTATTCGGCGAAGAATGGCTCGAAGGCGAACCCGAGGCCGAAGTCCAAGACGTCGGCGTGTATGCACCAATTACCCACCGATATCGAAGGCTAAAAGGACCGCCGTTTCGTTCAAGGCCAGCCGATCCGTAACTAGGGCAACGGAGGACCTACAACCAGGCGATCTCATCGAATCGTTCGTCGTCCTGGAACTTGGTGATGACGATCGGTTCTTCCCTTCCCTCGTGTTTCAGCAATAGATTCACTTTGCACTGGCCCAACTTGGGCTGCCTGGAGATGTTCCGGCTCTGGATCTGAACGTTGCTTTCTTCCAGGACCGTGGTCACTTCCTCCAAGAGATCGAGGCCCCCCGTCCACTCCAGCCGTAGCCGATAGTAGGTGTCGGCCTTGACGTGTATCCGATGGAGCAAGTACAGCGATATGAGCACCATTAGCGTCAGGAATCCCGAGAGGAAGTACTCCCCCAGACCCACGGTGATCCCGATCGCCGACACCACCCAGATCGAAGCTGCGGTCGTCAATCCGCGGACGAAATCGTTGCTCTTGACGATAGTACCTGCGCCCAGAAAACCGATGCCGGTAATCACGCCCGCCGCCGCCCGGGCCGGATCCATGCGGATGACGGACTCTGCGCCCACGTTGAACTCACCGGACACTTTCTGAAAGGCCACGATGATGGCAGCTGAGCCGATGCAGACCAGAATGTTGGTCCGCAGACCTGCGGGACGCCCCCTCGCCTGCCTTTCCAGTCCAACCAGACCGCCGAATATCATCGCGATCAGAATCCTCAAGGCGTAAACGCTGTCGCCTCTCATCGAGTCCAGCAAGTGCTCCACGTAGTCCTCCCATCAATTTGACAAAAATCCTCCATATGTTGTAACGCTGGCAGAATGGGAAGGCAAGTTCCATTCTGCGACGATTACGATCGACCCGCAAAGGACTTGCAGGCGGTAAAAGCCGAGAGGGGCGTGAAACAGGTCGGGTAGGCCAGGGAAGTCGCCTTCCCGCCCCCCCCCACAGATCCGGACGTGCGGAATTCCCGCATCCAGCTCTTCAGGTCACGGTTTCGCTGCCTGACGGTACACGGATTGGACAACGATCGCTGCCGGCATCGGATAGCGCACCTGGAGCCGGTGGAACGCATCCCACTTCAGCCAAGCGCATTGCGATCGACGCGACAACCGTTTGTGCCATATCCGTTGCAGGTCGTAGCGAAAGACCCAGGGCCGCTGCCCGTTCCCGGTGACCCCGTAGAACGCGCAATGCCTGTAAGCAGTGGTTAGGACTTTCGACACCATAGTAGACAACTCAGGTTGTACAGTGACCGTAATCGCCTGACACTCGCCCCGGCCTGGGTGCGGGTCTAGGCTGCTTCTTTCGGCTCCTCCTTCGGTTCGGTCTTCGGCCTCAGTTTGATCCCTTTCAGGAACGCTTGCAAGGGCGTCGTGCCGTTCATGCCCCGACCCTGATGCGGGCGCTTTGTGTTGTACTTCACCAGGTAGGCGTCCAGATCGGCCTGCATCTCGGCCACGGATTCGTAGAACTTCTCGCGGCCTTTCAGCCGGAAGTGTTCGTCCAGAAGCGTCCGGTGCAGCCGCTCGATGAACCCGTTGCTCTGCGGCCGGCGGACCTTGGTCGTCCGGTGCTCGATCTGCTCGAGCTGCAGGAACAGTTCGTACGGGTGCTGGTCCGGGCGGCCGCAATATTCGCGGCCGTTGTCCGAGAGGATCGTCGTGACCGTGATGCCGTGTTCGTCGAAGAACGGAAGGACCGCGTTGTTCAGCGTCTGGACGGCGGTCACCGGCATCTTGCTGGTGTGCAGCAGGCCCCATGCGTAGCGACTGTACGTGTCCAGGACGGTCTGCAGGTAGACCTTGCCCACGCCCTTGAGTGTTCCGACGAAGAACGTGTCGACGGCCACCAGATCGCCTGTGTAGCGAGTCTCGATGTGCCGCTCGCGGAACTCGGGGCTGAACCGTTCGAGCAGACGGACCTGTTGGTCGTTCAGCGGTACGCGGTTCTTGCGGACATGCTCCTCGAAGCGCAACAGGCGCTCGTGCTTGGTCAGCAGGCTGTGCCGGCTCCAGACGCCGCGAACGCCGCTGGAACTGACGTTGATGCCCTGCAGGTTGAGCTCCTGCGCGACGGCCAGGCAGCCCTTGGTCGGCTGCGTGAGGCAGTAGTCCAAAATGGCCTTCTCGACCTCGGGATCGACCCGGTTAGGGTGCGGCCCGCGGGCCCCGGGCAGGCGGTCGATCAGGCCGTCGGCGCCGTAGGTCTGGAAGTTCCGGCGGATCTCGTAGAACTGCTGGCGGCTGTAGCCCATGATCTTGCAGGCCTTGCTGACGTTGCCCATCTCATGAGCCAGTTCTAGCAGGCTGAGCTTGCGGCGTGTTACCTTCTTCTCGGTGGTCATGACTGCCTCCCAAGCTTGAGTTAGTGGTTGTGGTAACCTTTTTCTAACCCAAGCCGGGGCGGTCTGGCCACCGCTCTCTTTAGTGGACGACTGTCAGGTGAATACCGTCACTGCACACTCAGGTCTTTCGGCAGGACTCATTATGTCAGTAGTACCAGCGTGCACCTTTGTCGACCGCAACAAAAGTTCCGGAAACCGATTTCACCAGGAGTTCGCGCCCGCCCGGCGCCTGCACCGCACCCAAAGCAACGCACAGCGCACCGGTCTTCCGGGTCCCGACGACCTGTCCATTCTCGACGCGCATGCCCTCCTGCATGTAAACCTTCCAAATGTATTCGCCGGCAAGCAATAGCGGTCTCGCAGCTTCTAATGCAGCGCGCGCATCCGTCAATGCAATCGAGTCAAAGACTCGAACATATGCGTGCGGGCCTGACAAATCTGATGCCACCCAAGAGCAAACAACTTCCTTTGCGATCATGTCATCATCGCGCGCGATTCGAATTACGCGCCCACCGAGCGAATCTCCCTCGGTGGCCGCCGCAATGATGTAGCACTGCTTGCCACAAATGTCCGCATGGGATACGCGCTCGTTGGCGCGCGCTGCGTGCTGCGCCCACTGCGGCAAATCCACCTGCGCGGCGGCCATTGCGGTCAATAAGCCCACGAGTACAAGGCCCAAAGCACTGCACCTCTTGAGGTCACCCATCAAAGTCCCAACACCGTGCTTTATCAGCGGTTGGCACGGACCGAGTGCGAGCACATCTCATGTCAGGCGGCTTCGTCTGCTGCAAGCTGTGGTCAAAAATCACAGTCCATGCCCCCGGCGAGGCCGGCATTCACTTCAGGTCTGGCGAAAATGTGCCGGCGTCATACGTGATCATCCGGACCACGAACGCCGCTGCGCCCACTGCAACAACTGTTGGTGTCCACAAGAACGACCGCACCCGAATTGACTCGATCTCTGAGTACGGTACCGACTCGCCGTCAACCATGCACTCTGACTGTCCCACCGATTCAACCTTACCCTCAACCACGATTCCTCTCGCGGTGCGCACCCGAATGGACTTGCCAACCGCTATGATGTCGTCGCCGTTTGAGCTTGAGGTCGGCAATTGCGGATGTTCCGACCTGTCGTACTGGCGGTATCCCGAACAGCCCGAGCTGGTGACCAGCACCGCAAAGACCGATGCGGCGGCCACCGCGGTCGCCAGGCAGCGGATTAATGGCGCGAGCATCAATGTTCCCCCATTTCCAACACCTGAGCTTCAGCGGTGGGCGACATCGCCATGATCATACCAATTTGACCCTGCGCGGTCAAAACTCCCATTCCGCCCCGACACATCAATCACCCACGGGGTACATAACCAAGAGAAGGACACTCCGCGCTCCGAGCGGAGCCCCGGTATCGCCCTAGGAGTGACGATGTTCCGCCGCGAGGCGCTTGAACTCGGCAGGTACAAGCGCGATCCCAACCGCTGGCAAACCGAGTTCGGCCGCTGGGTGGCCGATTTCGGCGTGCCCCGGATCGTCACCGTCTTGGGCCAGGACCCAAACCTGCGTGTCACGAAACACGCCGTCTACCACTGGCTGAAGGGGTACGCACCGCGTCCCGACAGGGCGCTGGCCCTCGTCGAGATGTCCCAGGGCCGTCTCACGCTCGATGCCATCTACCAGCACGGCCGGCAGATGAGGCGGTCCGAGGGCGACGCCGGGGGGCCACAATGAGGATCGACCTGCAGATCGACTCCGCCCCACTGGTCCTGCGCCTGCAGAATGGCCAGCGGCGCCTGGCCTACGCCGTTGTCAATGCCATCAACAACACCGCCAAGCGGATCCAGGCCGTTGAGCGGCGGCGCGTCGAGGAAGAGTTCACGATACGCAAGAAGGACTTCATCCAGCGCCAGGCAGCGGTCATCAAGCCGTTTGCCAATGTGCAGCAGGGGCGGCCCTATGCCGAGATCGGGGTCGGGCAGAAGCCCCGCCTGCTGCTGTCCGCTTTCGAGCGCGGGGCCGAACGCAAGCCGTTCACGCAGGGCGCCCGGCGTGTCGCAGAGCCCGTGGTTGGCGGGCCGGCGCGTCCGCAGTTCTCAGCGCAGGTCACGCCCGAGCTACGCGTCGGCCGCCTTCGCTTCGACCGCACCAAGACGGGCCGACGCCGCGCCGGCGTCACGCGCAGCAAGACCTACCTCGTGCCCGAGGTCGGGATCTTCCAGCGCACTGGGCCCGCGACTACGCGCCTCGTCTACTTCTTCGCCAAGGGCAAGAAGATCAAACCGCGCCTGCACTTCGTCGAGACGGCCGAGAAGGAAGCGGATCGGTGGTTTCGCGAGGAGATGGAGCGAGAGGTTCTCAACGCCATCGCGCGAGCGCGGGGGACAGGGCTGTGACCGGGACGTGCATCTCATGCGGGGCGCGCCCCGCAAGGCCCGGGCCTGGCCAGAGGAGATGTAGTCGCTGCGCGCACCAGAGGGAGGACCCCGAGAAGAAGCGCCTGCGCAACAAGGAATCTAATCGACGGCAGCGCGCGAAGATCGGCGTCGAGGAATGCCGCCGGCGCGCTCGGGAGGCCTATCGGGCGAAGCACCCACAGGCAAAGCAAGAGAAGGGTCGCCAAGAACGGGATCTCCAGAGTTGGCGTCGCTGGCGGTGGCAACGGCGGTTGCTCGCGATCACCGCGCTCGGGGGGCGGTGCGAGGCCTGCGGGATCGACGATCCAGAAGTCCTCCAGTTCGACCACCGCATCCCGGTCGGGAGCAAGGCTCGTCGTGGGTTGCGGGAGAAAGCAGCCTCCCACGGAACGGTCCGCGAGGTGTTGGCCATGGCTGAGCCAGCCACTCAGTTCGCTCTGCTCTGCGCCAACTGCCACATGAAGAAGACCCGGGCGAACGGTGACTACCTGGCCACGCCACACCAGCACGCGATCGCCGAGGCGGCGGAGCGACAGCTGTCGCTGTTTGGCGACGATACGACAAGAAATGTGTCTTTGCGGTTCCTTCCGGTACCTGGCTCGCGGGTGGCCGGCGACCTCGGCCCTCATAGCGTGGGAGAGTCATGAAACAAGTTACCACCGACACCAAACGTTCCAGTTCCGAAACGCTCACGACGGCCGCGGACGCGCCCGAAACGGCCGCCACGGCAGATTCCACGGGCCCGGACTCCCCCGTCCGTCTGCCGGGGAAGCTGGAACACTGGAACATCGACCGGCTCCGCCCCTACGAGCGGAACCCACGGACCCACAGCCCGGAGCAGATCACCAAGATCGCGGCCAGCCTGCTCGAGTTCGGCTGGACGAACCCGATCCTGGTCGACGGCGAAGCCGGTATCATCGCCGGCCATGGGCGGCTGCTGGCTGCCCGCGAGTTGGGTATGACCGCGGTCCCGGTGATCGAGCTCACCCACCTGACCGAGGCCCAGAAGCGGGCCTACGTCATCGCCGACAACCGCCTGGCCCTCGATGCCGGCTGGGACGAGGACCTGCTGGCCGATGAGTTGAGGGCGCTGGAGGGCCTCGATTTCAACCTCGAACTGACCGGGTTCGACCTGGACGAGCTGCACGATCTGCTCGATGACGAGTCGGCCGAGGAGGTGCCTGCCCCGGAACCTCCCGATGATCCCGTGAGCCAGCAAGGCGACTTGTGGGTCCTGGGCAACCATCGCCTCCTGTGCGGCGACAGCTCCGACCCCGCCTCTCTCGATCGGCTGCTTGGCGGTGCCGTGATCCACCTGGTGAACACCGACCCGCCCTACAACGTGAAGGTCGAGCCGCGGTCCAACAACGCGATCGCTGCTGGGTTGTCGAGCTTCCCGGCGGCCAAGAGTGCGGTCGAGGCCTCCGACGCCCACGGCATGCACCACCAGGGATTCGACCTCGCGCGACACAAGACCAAGGCGAAGGCTACCGGGAAGATGCGCCCCAAGGATCGTCCCCTGGCCAATGACTTCGTCTCGGACGAGGCCTTCGACGAGATGCTCCTGGCCTGGTTCGGGAACATCGCCCGCGTGCTGCAGCCCGGACACTCGTTCTACATCTGGGGCGGCTACGCCAACTGCGCCAACTACCCCCCAGTGCTAAAGGCCTGCGGCCTGTACTTCAGCCAGGCGGTCATCTGGGTGAAGGAGCACCCCGTGCTCACCCGCAAGGACTTCATGGGCAACCACGAATGGGCATTCTACGGCTGGCGCGAAGGCGCCGGGCACAAGTTCTACGGGCCGACCAACGCAGTGGACGTCTGGGCGGTCAAGAAGGTCAACCCGCAGAGCATGGTCCATCTGACTGAGAAGCCGGTCGAGCTGGCCGTCCGCGCGATTCAGTACTCATCGAAGCCCGGCGAGAACGTGCTCGACCTGTTCGGCGGCAGTGGGTCCACCCTGATGGGCGCCGAACAAGTGGGCCGGCATGCCTTCCTCATGGAACTCGATCCCGCCTACACCGACGTGATCGTGATGCGCTGGCAGGAAGCCACCGGCCAGAAGGCCACGCTCGACGAGGACGGACGCACGTTCGACGCGGTCGCCGCTGACCGCGGGGCTGCCCGGGATGAGTAGGCGGTGGCCAGGCCAGCGAAGAAGGAGCTGATCTCCCAGCGCGAGTACGCTCGGCGGCGCGGCGTGACCCACGTCGCCGTTCAGCGTGCCGTGAAGTCAGGGCGGATCTCTACCGTGGGCGGCAGGATCGACCCCGCGTCTGCGGACCAGCAGTGGCAGGAGAACACCGACCAGAGCAAGCCGCGCAACCGGATCACCGGGAACCCCAAGCAGACCAAGACACCGGGCGAGCCGTCCGAACCCATGGACCTGGGCGCGGCTGACGAGATCGGCGGCGGACCATCCACGGCCACCGGCTACGCCAAGGCACGCGCCGCCCGCGAGCTGTACCAGGCGCAGCTGGCGAAGCTCGAACTGGACCGCAAGCGCGGCACCCTCGTGCGTGCCGACGAGGTCCGCCTCGGCGCGTTCAACATGGCCCGCAAAGCACGCGACCAGTTGATCGCCTTGCCCGAACGCCTGGCCAGTGTGCTGGCTGCCATCCAGGAGCCCGCCGAGGTCCAGCGCATCCTCGAGGAAGAGATCGAGCGGATCTGCCAGGAGATCGCGGATGCCGAACGGCCGTGACGTCTACGAGGCCGCCTACCGGGCGGGCTGGCGGCCGGAGCCGCGACTGACGGTCAGCGAATGGGCCGACGAGCACCGCGTGCTGGGCAACCGCTCTGGCCACGCGGCGGTGCACTGGCACACCGACACGACGCCGTACCTGCGCGAGATCATGGACGCCCTGGGGCCGCGGTCGCCGGCCCGGCGCGTCGTATTCATGAAGGGATCGCAGCTGGGCGGCACCGAGGCCGGCAACAACTGGCTCGGGTTCGCGATGCACCACGCGCCAGGCCCGATCCTGGTCCTGCGCCCGACCGTAGACGAGGCCCGACGGTTCAGCCGGCAGCGCCTCGATCCGATGATCGCCACCACTCCGGTACTGCACGATCTGGTCCGCGAGGCGCGGGCCCGCGACGGCGGCAACAGCCTCCTGATCAAGGAATTCCCTGGCGGGGTCCTGTTCCTGACCGGATCGAACTCTGCGACGGGCGTCAAGTCGATGCCCATCCGCTGGCTCTTCTGCGACGAGATCGATGAGTACCCCGGCGACGTCGACGGGCAGGGCGACCCGATCGCGCTGGCTGAGAAGCGGACCACCGGCCCGCTCTACTCGCGCCGCAAGGTATTCCTCGTCTCGACGCCCACGATCAAGGGCATCTCCCGGATCGAACGGGAATTCCTGGCCTCGGACCAGCGCCGGTTCTTCGTCCCCTGCCCCGAGTGCGGCCACTACGACTGGATGCGGTGGGAGAACATCCGCTGGCGCGACGACGACCCCAAGACCGCGACCTTGGCCTGCGTCCATTGCGGCGTCCTGATCGAAGAGCGGTTCAAGACCCAGATGTTCGCTGCCGGCCAGTGGCGGCCCACCGCCAAAGGCAACGGCGAGACGATCGGATTCCACCTCTCCAGCCTCTACTCCCCGCTCGGCTGGCTGCCGTGGTCGGCGACCGTCGCCGAGTTCCTGGAATCGAAGGACAACCCACTCCGTCTGAAGAACTGGGTCAACAGCGTGCTGGGTGAGACCTGGGAAGAGCGCGGGGAGACCGTCGACCCCGACAGCCTTCTCACTCGGGCGGAGCGGTACGAGGCCGAGGTGCCCAGCGGCGTGGGCGTGCTCGTGGCCGCTGTCGACGTGCAGGGCGACCGCCTCGAGTGCGCGGTGAAGGGATACGGCGCGGCCGAGGAGTCTTGGCTCGTCGCCTTCTCCCAATTCCACGGCGACCCCGGGCGCGACCAGGTCTGGATGGACCTCGACCGCTTCCTGCGGACGGAGTTCACGCACGAGAACGGCCAGAAGGTCCCGATCTCCTGCGTGGCCGTCGACAGCGGCGGCCACCACTCCGAGCAGGTCTACCGCTTCTGCCGCGCGAGGATCGATCGGCGCGTGTTCGCGGTCCGCGGTGGATCCGAGCGCGGCAAACCTCTGGTCGGCCGCCCGTCCGATCACAACCGCTACCGGGCGAAGCTGTTCACCCTCTGCGTCGACACGGGCAAGGAGATCGTCTACTCGCGCCTGCGCATCGGGTCGCCAGGACCCGGCTGCTGCCACCTACCAGAGTGGATCGACGCCGAGTACGTGGCGCAGCTGACCGCCGAGAAGGCCATCCGCAAGTGGATCAAGAACCGCGGCACAGTCCGGGAGTGGGTCAAGACCCGCGACCGCAACGAGGCGCTCGACCTCGAGGTCTACTGCCTGGCTGCCCTCTACATCCTGGGCCCGTCGTTCGTGAAGTCCCTGCCCGAGCGCGCCGCCGCGCTGGCCCACCGGCGCGAGACGCCGGCGGTGACCGAGCCGGAGCCGTCTGCGCCAATGCCACGGCGCCGCGGGTGGATTGATGGATGGAGGGGATAGCCCATGGGTTGGCGAGAAGTGGGGACCACGCCGAGCTGGGCGAGACGCGCTGCAAGGAGCGCCCCGGCGTGTCCCAACGATGAGAGATCATATCCGGCGCATGCCGAAAGTTCAACTATCGAAGACCTCTGCGGGGTGCATCGAGCGCGCCGGGGGCGCGGCCTTACGGCCGCCAATCAGGCTCCACCGGCGGTAGGGCCCCTGCCGGGCCTACCTGCTGCCAGGATCTGGCCCCAAACTGCCATTCCTTCCGCGAATTGTAAGCTGCTGCAAACAAGGCAATTATCTGCTGTTTTGCCTTCCCATTCGGACCAGAAAGCTCGTCACTGTGACTGCGGCGGGCATGGGGCCCGGCGCGCCAGAAGTAGGAGAACACCATGACGGTCAACGAGATGATCGAGCGCCTGCAGGAGGTCGCGGGCGACGGCTTTGGCGAATGCGAAATGCGACTCGCCTTCCAACCCAGCTGGCCGCTGCAGTTCGAGATCGGCGGGATCGCCATCCCCGACGACGAGTCCCGCGGTCAGGGTGAACCCGACGAAGAACCGGATGACGCGGCCTCGGTGGTCTACCTCGTCGAGGGCGGCCACCCCGATGGCGACTCCCCCTACGCACCCGCCTGGGCGTTCGCCGCGGCGCAGTAAGGAGGATGGCCAGCATGGCAACTACCGGAAACCAGGGCCGAGGTCCCGGGCTGCGCTTCAGCGACGGGATGGAGTTCGACCTCGGTGGCGAACTCCGCGTCGTCCACCGCCACGACGGATGGTACGTCGTCGGCCGGGGGATGCTCGTCCCCGTGGCCGATCGCGAAGAAGGCGACCGCATGGTCGCGGAAATGAACAACCGAGGAGGCGACAACGATGCGCTACGGACCTGACGACAAGTTCTGGGTCGTCGTCGACCCAAAGCCCCACGGCACGCTCGACGATCTCGTGTTCGAGGCCTCGCTGCGCGACCTCGAGCTGCAGTTCCGAGGCGGACTGCAGATCGACGAGAACCCGACCCTGTTCACCGACCGGCAGGAGGCGCGGCTCGAGGCCTACGGAAGGCTGACCGCCATGCGGGCCAGCCAGGCGATCTTGCGCGCCGGCCGCGAGAACCCGAACACCCGGATCGACCGCGTCGAGATCTACGGCGCTGACGGGACGCTGGTGTTCGCGGCGGACATCCCGCAGGAGGTGGACTGACATGGCAAAGAACGCGGCGCCGCGATTCGGCATGAAGGCCCACCAGGTGTTCTGGAACGAGCGGGGCAGCATCGTCTGCGCCTGCTGCCATATCCCCTACCCCGGGTCCGACACCTGGATCTGGGAGCGGTGGGAAGAGATCACGCCCGCTGACATGGTGGAGATCGACCGCCAGGGCGGGCGCGTGGCGTGCGAGGGCTGCGGCAAGGAGCCGAGCCAGATCGCGCGTCTGACATCAAGCGAAAGGAACTGAACCATGAGCAAGACCACGAAGAAGACGACGCGGGCCCGCAAGCCCGCCGCCGAAAAGCCGGCCGCTGAGACCAAGGCCCCGCGCGAGGAGCTCTGCGTGTTCGCTTTCCGGCTGACCGAGGCCGAGCGCGACGCCATCCACAAGGCGGCCGGGCCGGCGAAGGCCTCGAAGTTCGCGCGGAGCCTGCTGGTGGCCGCCGCCACGAAGGACGACGCGGCGGTGCGGGCGATCATGAAAGAGATCGCGGCCGTAGCCTAGCTCGCTGGCTCCAGCCCAGCACCGACGACCTCTCGGCTGGCCGAGGGGTCTTCGGCGTCAGGGCCGTCCCTACCCGCACTCCATTTCCAGAGACCCACCGGCGCCGTTTCACCCTTTCACCCACCCTCATATACACACGAGAAAAGAGAAAGAAATCGCGCGGGTGGGTGAAAGGGTGAAAGGGGGAATCAGAGAGAAAACTTATTGAAATATATATACTTACTGTATCTACCTTTCACTCTGTTTCACCCCCCTCTTTTTTCCTTTGCGAGGGGGTGAAAAGGGTGAAATGCGTGCAACTTGTTGTTGATATTACTGTTGCGGCGATTTTTGCCATGAGCGTTTCACCTTTGGGCATTTTGACCGCTGGGGGGTGAAACGTGCCTGCTTCTTCACCGTGGCGTGGTCGGTCTCGCCCGGGCTGGCGAGGTCCACCGCTGCGGCGCCGACGCGCCGGATACGGGGGTGCCTCAGCCGGCGGTGGCTGCTTTCTCCGTCAACCGGTAGAACTGCCCGCCGCCGCCGCTGATGATCTCGGTCCGAGTCGCGATATCCCCACGTTGCTCGAGCGTGCTGACGAGCACGCGGAAGGTCTTGGCGTCGACCTTCATCCGCTTCAGGAGCACGCTGTGGGAGAGTTCACGGCCTGGTGCCGCCCGCAGCTTGCGCAGGAGCTTGAGGCATTCAGCCTGGAAGGGATTCTCGGCCACGTGGGATTGGGCCATGAACAGCATGCGGCGTGCCTGGTGGATGGCGAAGCTGCTCGCCCAGACTGCCGCGTCGCGCCCAATCTCGGGAGCCTGGTGGTTCTCGCTGACCGCGTAAACCAGCGCGAGCTTACGCGCGTGCTCGGCCACTCGGCCCCACAGCGCCGTCCCGGCCGAATCGCTGAGGCTTTCGGCGCGTGCATATTCCTGCTCGGCCTCACCGCGGGCCTCGTCGAGGATCGTTCGCGCTGCTTCCGTCTGCGGCACGATCAAGGGTACGGGGTGCCAGTCCTGCAGATTCCCGGTCCCGGGCCGAAAGTCGGCCCACCACCGCGCCGTCTCCACGACGCGGTCGGGGACGGGATGAATCCCCGGAGCTTTTCCGTGTGACCGCGTCCCGCACTCGAGGATGATCGTCCGCGCGAAGAACCCGTTGGTCAGCATACGCTCCGAAAGTGCGTCATAGAAGTGATTCGGAATCGCCGTCCCGAACAACACCAAGCACGGCTGGTCGATGGCGCCAGGCGCGTCTCGTCCGGCTCTTCGTCGCATCGGGAAGATCGAGTTGGCCGAGGAGAACATCGTCAGCAGTGTGCCCATGATGTTCTCGTGCCGCGCATCGCGTGCCTTGTTGATCGACTGCAACATGCCGTCGATCTCATCGGTCTGGAACAGCATGGTCGGCTCGGTGAAGAGCGCGTCCTGCAGCCCTTCTCCGGAGGCGAGTCCCCCGCCGACCTGGCCGGACAGTCCCACCTCGTGGAGGATCTCGGTATTCAGCTTGCGCGGCCGGTCCTTCCCGGCCGACGAAAGAGCCAATCCGAGAAGGTACAAGTTGGTTCGATTGTCGTCGGGATCGCGGACCTTCCGTCCCGCCAGCGCGGCCTGCAGGGCAAGAGCCCCAGCGAATGCCAGCACGAGGTTGGGGTAAGGGGCCGTGCGGAGGCAGTGATCCATGACCTCGGACACGAACCCAGGGATGCGCAGCAATTCATCGGGAATCGGGCCGGGATCCACCGACGCTGGTACCGGCTCCTCGGCCGGAGTGGCCGTCTCTGTGTCCTGCCCCCAGTGGTTCTCCGCCACCGCGACTGCGACCTGGTCCGGCTCATAGCGAGCAATGCTGGCTGCGATCCGCTCGATCTCGCGGTCCTTGAGCGGGGGCCGGCAACGGTCCTGGTTCGCCCTGGCCAGGGCGGCCTGGATCTCGGTCTGGCTCATCCCCACCCGGCGCATGGCCCCACCCAGGCGGGCCAACGTGGCGTTGCGTTGACCGGTTGGTATCACATTGCCACTGGGCGTGGGATCTACGCCCTGGGACGCCACGGGCGCGCCTTGGGCGGCCACCTGGCCGTCCTCAACGGGCCGGTTGGCGCCCTGGGCGAACAGGTCCGTTCCGCCGTCGACCTGGGCCGCGAGCCACGCCGGCGGCTCGGGCAGATCGGCTGGGCACGTCTCAAGGTTCTCGGTCCACTGGTACGGCTTCCCGCCTACCACCGAAGGCGGCAGGACGATGTAGCCACCGTTGGCCCGGGTGTCGACCTTCGGCGCGAGCCTGCTGGCTGTACTGCTCCAGGCCTTGCCTGCCGGCTGGCGGAAGATGTAGTGCCGGCCGCCGCGAGGGGTCAGCGATACCGGGCACTCCGCGAGACCTTCCAAGTCATCGCCGGGCCAAGGATTGTCAGCCCCATCGACATCCACGACCAGCAGGCCGGCGGTCGGCATGCCGATGTTCGCGTCCGGCCGTGCCGTCCACCAGGCCGTGATCTGGTTGACATCCGTCGTCGCATCCCAAAACCCATGTGTCGTCGCAGGGGCCTTCCCGCCCGGAACGCACGGGAAGACCGGGTACCCGAGCTCGGCATACCTCAACGCCGCCTTCAGCATCTTCCCGTCGGATTCGCCCACAACCACCTGCTTCATGGTCAGAAGGGTAGATCGTCGTCATCCAGCGGGTCGTAGGCACCCGCGGTACCACCGGCCAGAACTCCCGCCGGCTCGAGGTCGTCGTCCATCCCCGGCTCACGCCACGCCGGCCTCTCGTCCAACTCGTAACCGATGATCCGCGGGAACTGGTCACCCACCACGGTGCGCACGGTGATCGAGCGGGTCCGGCAGAGTGCGCCGTCGTTGGCCATCAACTCAGCCTCGGCCGCAGTCCGCGGCACCGGAGCGGTCGATCTGCGCCGCCACCACGATTCGGCCTTCTGCCGGGCCCAGCCGGTATGTTCGAAGCAGATCCACTCGGACTGGTGCTGGTGGAAGCCGATCCGGTACTCGACCCGCAGCGTCTTGGGCGCATCTTCGGGCGCGCCCTTCTTGGCGTGGACGCCGTAGAAGACATCGCGGACTTCGTGGACGGTGGTCGTCACCTCGCCTGAGAGGATGCCCTCGGTGGATGCCGTCGCCTCGTGCTGCCGCCGCTCCGGAGGCGGGAACTCATAGCCACAGTCCGGGCACACGGCGTAGCCGGCAGCGATCAGACTCTGGCACTGGGGACACTGCTTCGCCGGGGCCTCGCCGGTACCGCGATGGTTGACGGCCTGGATCCGGATGGCATCGACAGGTCCGTGCCGCAGCACGTTTCCCCCGAAGTCCAGGACCAGGCAGTTCTCCTTGCCCGCGTTGAGGCGGAAGCCGCGCCCCACCATCTGGTAGTAGAGTCCGGGCGACAGCGTCGGCCGTACCATGGCCACGCAGTCGATGTTCGGGGCGTCAAACCCCATGGTCAGCACGTTGACGTTGACCAGGTACTTGATCTTGCCGGCCTTGAACTCGACCAGAACCCGATCGCGCTCCTCGGTCGCAGTCTCGCCAAAGACGGTGGCCACCGGCTCGTTCACCATCCGGCGCAGGACCGAGGCGACGTGTTCGCCGTGGTGGACTCCGGTGGTGAACACGAGGACTGAGTGCCGCGCCTGGGTCTGCTCGGCGATCTCTCGACAGGCCGACTCAACGAGTTCGTCGGTGTCCATGAGGTCCTCTGCCTCGCCGGCCACAAACTCGCCCGCGCGCACGTGCAGACCCGACGTGTCCAGCGGCTGAGCGCACCCCTTGGTGATCAACGGACAGAGGTAGCCCTGGACGATCAGTTCCTTCACGCCGATTTCGTAGCAGACCTCGTTAAGAAGGTTGCCCGGCTCGCAAATCATCCCGCTCCTCATCCGGAACGGCGTCGCCGTCAGCCCGATTACCCGCAGCCTCGGGTTCACCTTCAGGGCGTCCTCCAGGAAGGACCGGTACATGCCGTCCCCATCCGGGGGGATCATGTGCGCTTCGTCGATGATCACCAGGTCGAAGGCGTCGAGTTCACAGGCCCGCCGGTAGACCGACTGGATGCCGGCGATGATGATCGGGTGCTCGGTGTCCCGGCTTTTGAGGCCCGCCGAGTAGATCCCCGTCTTCATCCACATCTCCGGAGCCACGACATGGATCTTGTCCAGCGCCTGTTCGAGCAGCTCCTTGACGTGAGCCAGGATCAGGACACGGCCGCCCCAGCGTCCCACGGCATCCCGGCAGACCGTGGCCATGACCGGGGTCTTGCCGCCTCCGGTCGGAATCACCACGCAGGGGTTGTCGTCGCGTTCACGCAGGTGGTTGTAGATCGCAGCTACCGCCTCGTGTTGGTAGGGCCTGAGTTCAAGCACTTCGAACTTCCTCCAGGCGCACCAGAGTGCGACCGCCGCGGACTGTCCCACACATCTCGATGTTCAGCTTCTTGATCTGGCTGTCGTCGGCGTACAGGCCGCCGTGTTGGAGCGCATCAAGAAGGGCCTTTTGAAGATTGTCGGCATCGCGACGCTGGTGATTGGGCGGGTAGACTTCGATATCCACGCGCAGCGGGCCCCGCAAGCCGCCGACCCCGAGACCGACGAGGATGGCGCAGACCCGTTCGCGGAACCTGCGCCCCTCGCAGCTGATGAGCGTCCGGTGACCAACGCGCCGGTAGTAGTGGTTCACCGACGGCGGGAACGGCAGCTCGATCTCGATCATCGCCGGGCCCAGGGCGGGGTGCTGGTCGCCTCCTGCTGAGGCACGCCCGCGGCGGCGTCCTTGCGGGCGTAGCCGCGGATCTCGTTGACCACGTCGCCGGTGTCATCGCGCTTCTTGCATTTCACGGTGATCACCAGGGGCAGGTTGTGCAGTTCAATCGAGTCCTTGGGCTGCAACACCCCGATCGCGCGGCAGAGGGCAGACAGCTCGCCCTGGGCGATCTGGACGGCCTGCCGGTTCGGGTTGTCCAGGTTGAGCCGCGACCACAGCAGTCGGTTCTTGAACGGCCCGTCGATGACCTGGAAGGTCAGCTCGAGGTAGTGGCCGGCACCGCTCTTGGTCGGCTTCATCTGCGAGTCGGTGATGACCGCGAGGTACTTTCCCGCCGGCAGGGGTTCGAAATCGGTCGCGGGATCGACGTTGTTGGCATCGAAGCCATTGAGATTCGCCATGGCTACTTCGCTCCTTTGCTCTTGCCGCCCTGGGGCGCGCTGATCGGTTCGGTGGTCATGTGCTGGGCGTAGACGTTCCAGTCCAGCGGCAGCTCTTCGGGGAGACTCAGGCGGTTCTTGGCGACGTGAGCGGGTCGCTCGACCGTGCGCAGGACGCGCTCGCCGGTGCCGATGCCCTGGTTGCGCTTGCGGTCGAAGCCTTCGTCCGTCTGCTTGGTGAAGACCTTGAACGTGGCGAACAGGACCTCGTCGCACCACTCCTGCAGAACCTGGGACGCCAGGCGGTGCAGACGCGGCACGTAGCGGTCGTAGCTATCGGTCTCGGGGTTCTCGAAACGCTCGATCCGGGCGTGGGCGATCAGGATCGTCGTCATGCCCTTGTCGCTGCGCAGCGCGGACAGGCCCTCGAGGAACTCGCGCCATTGCGACATGGCGAACACGTAGCCCTTGGCGTAGCCGATGTCCTCGATGCTCTCGACATTTCGCTTGCGGCAGACGTCGGTCCAGATCAGCCGCTCGAGCCAGTCCAGCGAATCCACCACGACGGTTCGATAGGGGTGCTCGTCGGTGTAGAGCTCCGACAGGGCCTGCATGGCCTGATCGAACGTCGTGGTGACCGGGAACTTGGCGCAGTTGATCTCGCCCAGACCGTCCTCGGTCTGGATGAACACGGGCTTCGGTGCGCACGAGGCGAAAGTCGACTTCCCGATGCCGTGGGTGCCGTAGAGCATCACGCGTCTCGGGGCCGGACCTCGTCCGCTGGTGACTTGCTGCAGAAGCTTCACGGTCGCATCTCCTTTCCAGTTGAGATTGGTCGGGAAGCGGGCGGACCCAGGGAGTCCCGACGCGCTCGGGCGACAGCACGTCACGCCATTCCGCCCGCTCCCTTTGTCGTCTAGATCCAGTCGAAGTCGCGGATGTCCTCGTAGCCGGTGAGCCACTCGTCCCGCTCCCGGCAGTCGATCAGGCGCGCGATGCCTTCCTCGTTCTCCTTCTGGGCGAGACCGAGAACCTCCTCGCTGATCCGCCAGACGCCGCAACGCACGGGTTCGCGCTTCTCCACGGCGATCATGTAGACGGGCAGGTTCGTGCCGGTGAGGAATGCGATCACCGACCGGTAGAAGGCCAGCTGGTGAGCGTAGCCGTAGGCGCGCGCATCCGTCTGGAGCCAGTCGAGGTTCTCGCAGGTCTTCAGGTCGACGATGCCGCGCTCGGGATTCAGCCAGTCGAGGCGGGACTGGCACGGCACGCCGCAGTACGTCGCCCGCACCACGCCTTCGGGGACACCGTCAGCCAGAAGAGCCGAGGCGTGCTTGTGGGTCTGCACCGACGCGTTGAGGCTTTCGATCAGGGCGGCCTGGTCGTCGTCGAGTACGGGCTTGCCCTGGCCTTCGGCCCATTCCTGAAATGCCTTCGTGCGGCTGCCGAACGGCTGGCCGGTCTTCGGATTGATCGGCCCGCCGAAGGCGTAGGTCTGCTCGTAGACTTCGCGCCCTTCGAGGATGAGGACATGTGCGGCACGCCCGACGACGTATGCCGGCCGGTCCTGGTCCTGCACCAGCCCGAGTTCCTTCTTGTGGAAGAGCAGCGGGTTGCGCCGGAACTCGGCCAGCATGTGGCTGGACAGGTATTTGCCGGCCTGTGCGTGGTACACGTCGGCCGGTTCGCAGATCATATCTTGGACGCTCCACGCGCGTCGTTTGAACACTTCCGGCATGTTCATGAGCTAAGGTCCTCCGTTTCGGTCTTGGGCATGCGCTCGACGCGGCTGACCGAGAAGGACCCCTCGCCGAACTCGCGGATGGCAAAACCCGTGAAGATGCGGCTGATGTCCTGGCCGACGACCGTGTCGGCATCGATCACGCAGGCGTGCTTCTCGGCGTCGAAGCAGTACTTCGCGTCGAGCCTCACGCGCGACTTGCCGTGCAGGCCCTCGACCGCCATCACGGCCAGCAGCAGCGTGCTCTCGATCTCGTCTGCCGGCGCGGAGGCCTCGAACTCGTAGCGGTGGATTTCTCGGTTCATCGTGCTTCCTCTTTTGCAGTTCAGGGCGTGTCTGCCCACTGAGGGTTACTTACCCTGTCCCTTGCCGAGGTGTCGGGAGTCGCCGAGGTATTCGCGCAGTCCGTTGTCCTCGAAGATCTTCCGCAGACGGGCGATGCCCTTTTCGTAGAGCGTGCTGCGCGGCACGCCGAGTTCGCGGGCGATCTCGGCCACGGTTCGGGTTTGCAGGCGGCGGGCGAGGTCACGCAGATCCTCGGGCAACTCATCCAGCACCAACGAGAGGTCGAGCCTGAGGTCGAGGCGCTCAGCCTCGGGGCGGTCGTGGCGCGCGAGTTCTTCGTCGTAGGTGTCTTGGCTGAGAATCTCGTCGAGCCCGCGCTGCTGGCCGTCCTGGTCCTCGACCTGCGCATCCAGCGGACAGACATGCCGCCGGTAGTCGCGCTTCTCCTGCCGCTGGTGGCGGATCAGGGTGGAAACCTTGCGGTCGACGACGCGGGCCACGAAGGTGCTGAGGCCCGCCCTGCTGGGGTCGTAGTTGGCGAGGCGCCGCAACAGGTCGAGCATCATCGCCTGCTGCAAGTCGTCGTAGTCGTCGCGGGTGAATCCGTACTTGCCGATCAACTGCCTGGATTTGTGCCGAATGACTTCACGGGCGTATCCGTCGAGGATGCGCTGCTTTGCGTTCTCCATCGGAACCTCTCCTGAGGCCGCGGAGAGGCGCATGGGTGTCGCACGAGGCAGCGCATAGACCGGCGTGGCGGAGGCACACGTGGTTCGCCGTTACGGCGACACCCACATGCACCTCCACCTTGTGGCCGGTTTTATGTCTGGTGACGATCAGTCAGGGAAGGGAGCGGGGCGGTTGGCCCTTCAGGTCAGGACGTCACCTCCTCCACCTGCATGCGGAAGGGCAGGCCATGCTGGACCTCCAGGCGACGCACCGTCGCGTTGCCGAGGGAGGCGAACGCGTCCATGAGTTCCTGGACGCTGGACTTCAGGGCGAAGTCGGTGAGCCCGGCTTCGGGGCGACGACCGTTGCCGGCGCCGAACTTCACGTCCCGGACAACGCGGGGGCGAGGCTTGAGCACCGGCAGGCCGTCACGGATCACGAGCCCTTCGATGATGCCGAAGTCGAGTTTCTGCATCATTCCGACGAGCTCGGCCTGGGCGGGCAAGAGAGTGGATTTCCTGGGAGTTTTCATGGCGGATCCTTCCTGTTGACGGCGACCTGGGGATAACGTGTGCGTATCTTGTGGACTAAACACTAAACACTGTGGACGAAAAAAAGGGGCCGGGGATTTCACGAGAACAGCCCTGGCTCTGGCACATCGGTCCGGATCAGTCCGAGATCAATTAGCCGGATCTGCATCGCCTGCGCCGAGACCTGGAACGCTGACGCCATCTGCCGCGCCACCTCGACCGTGGGTCGCTCGTCCTCGCCGAGGCCCCAGCGGACCTTCAGACCTGCGATCTCGTCGACGGCGATGTACGGCTCCCGCGAGCCGTGCATGGCTTCCCACTGGGCGAAGACCATAGACTTCGGCATCAGCAGATATCCGGCGAAAGAGTCCGCCTGCCATTCCAGCGGGCTCTTATCGTTGGACCGGCAAATCACCGGGCGATCAGCGCCCGCGAATATGGCCGCCTGCCCTTCGGCGGACAGGTACAGTTGGCGGTGCAACTCCCAATGACCGACCTCGTGCGCGACGGTAAACCGATATCGCCCCAGCTTGGACGGGAATACGGTCGGATCGAGCGATTGGTCGATCTTCACCTCTCGAGACCGGAACCAGGTTGCACCCAGGACATCGCGGACGTTCAACAGCCGCGGGAGATCCTCGATATCGAACGTGAGGCCGAGATGGGCCTCGATGATCTCTTCGACGGGAATCGGCGGCTGAACACTTACATGATACTTCCTCCCGTACTCGGCCAACAAGACCAGGGCACCAGCTTCGATGGTTTTCTTGTGGACAAAGCCGTGGACAGAGCCGTGGACAAGATTGTTGTCTCTCGCCATGCGTACCTCCTGCACGATCTGCGCTCAGGACTGCTTCTTCATGTACCGTATGGTTCGTTCGAGATCCTCGACGGTCAAGCCGCGGTCGCGTGCCGTCCGTAGCAAGTCGGCCATTGCCTTGGGCTCGGACTTGATGATGTCACCGAGCTCCGGGTCGGTCTTGTCGGCCAGTGCAAGTAGCTCGTCGGCATCGACCTCGAGCAGTGCTGCCATCGTGATGATGTGCTCAGCTCTCGGCGGATCGAATTCTCCGGTTTCGATCTTGCTCAGGAACGTGGCGCTGATACCGACTCTCTGTGCGAACTGCCTGAGGGAAAAAGTGGGATCGACCACCTTCTTCGCCTCGCGGAGATCGCGAATCCGCTGCCCAAACTCCGGGTTTCCTGCCATAGTCTCACCTCCTCGTCGTTGCCGAACGACCTCGTTAGGCCGCCCAGGCTGTCGGATGTCGCCGCCCGTCCATGTTTAATAAATAGTACACATTGGCCGGCGTGTCAATGCCGGCGCAGCATTTTTTTATAGCCTTGATTGGCAACAGGTTAAACTGCCGAGTGCGAGGGAGTTAGTCGGGAATCCCCGCCTTTAGTGCCCGCCACATCACCCGCTGCTTCCGCCAGTCCGGGACCGCCGCGATGGGCCGGACCATCTTCTCGGCGACAGACTCCCGGCTGCCATCCACGCGGGGCAGGTACAGGATCTCCTCCTGGATGTCCGGCGCCAGGAGAACCAGGCTCATGATCTGGGTCATGCGAGCGCGCGACACCAGCGCCAAGCGGGCCAGCTCGGCGTAGTCGGCGACCTCCCCCTGGTGGCGCAGATCCGCCATGTGGATAGCCAACGCCATCACGCGCGAAACGCGCGGCACGCGACCCAGAGTCGGCTGGGGCGCCTTGACGCCTTCCTGCAGCACCTTCCTGCCGCGCTTCATGCTCCGGAAATGGACTTCCTTCGTGATCTTCAGCGGCCGTGTCATGCGTTCTCCTCCGCGTACTCGCGCGACAGCATCTCGATACCTGCCGGGTGGAAGGTCACCGCGATCGTGCCATTGTCGCCGTCGTAGTCCACGCGCTGGATCAGCAGGCGGACCACCCGCCCCTGTTCGCGCAGCGTGAGCGTCTCCCAAACGGGATCGAAGGCCGCCATGGCTCGGGCTGCCTCATTCTCGTCGATCAGGTTCCGCCCCAAGGTGGCCATCTCTTCCCGGATCGCAGCAAGGCGCTGCTCCATGCCACGAATGCGATCCAGCAGGTCAGCCATGCGGTCGGTGGCCGTGCCGCCAGACCCGACCGACCCCGCCAAATCGCGCATCTGGGCGTTGTGGCGCCCCAGTTCGCGCGCCAGACCCGACTTCTCAGCTTCGAGTTCCTTGATCCGCGCCTTGGCCTCGGCCCGCGCACCGCCCAACGTCTCGGCCAGGAGCGCCTGATCGCTCCCGATGCCGCGCACCTGGTCGATGACGAACTTCTCGATCTCGCCGGCGGGGATCGACTTCGACGGGCAGTTGTGCCAGCCGCGCTTCTGGGCGTTCGCGCAGACGTAGTACCGGTAGCGCCGGTCTTTCTTGGTGGCGTGGGTCGGCACCATGGCGCAGTTGCACGGCACGCAATTGATTAGGCCCTTGAGGATCGCGCCGAACTGGTTGCGGACGTGCTTGCCGCCGGTGGCCCCGTTGCGCCCCAGGATCTGCCTGACACGGCGGAAGATCTCCTCATCCACGATCGCCGGCTGTTCCCCGTCGTGCACCTCGTCCTTGTAGGTGAGGCGGCCGATGTAAAGAACGTTGGTCAGCAGACTGTGGAGGCTGTGTTTGTTGAAGGGCGAGCCGCCGGATTCGCGGCCCTTCCTGGTGGTCCACTGCTTGTTGGTCCACCCCCGCGCATCGAGCTCCGCGATCGTGGCGATGAGCGACTCGCGGTCCAGATAAAGCTCGTAGATGGCCCGCACGCGGGTGGCCTCCGCCTCGTTGACCAAAAGGCGACCGCCCTTGGGATCGACGTCGAAACCGAGGATCGGCCGCCCGCCCGACCACTTCCCTTTGCGGCGGGCGGCGGCGATCTTGTCGCGAGTCCGTTCGGAAATGATCTCCCGCTCGAACTGCGCGAACGAGAGAAGGATGTTCAGGGTCAATCGGCCCATCGAGCTCGTCGTGTTGAACTGCTGGGTCACTGATACGAAGGAGACGCCGCGCTTGTCGAGGGCTTCCATGATCCGGGTGAAATCCAGCAGGCTTCGCGACAACCGATCGACCTTGTAGACCACGATGCAGTCGATCCGCCCGGCCTCGACGTCGGCCATCAGGCGCTTGAACGCCGGGCGTTCCATGTTGCCGCCAGTGTAGCCGCCGTCGTCATAGCGGTCAGGCAGGCAGACCCACCCCTCGCTCTTCTGGCTGGCAATGAAGGCCTCGCCGGCCTCGCGCTGGGCGTCGAGGCTGTTGAACTCCTGCTCGAGCCCTTCCTCGGTGCTCTTGCGGGTGTAGGTGGCGCAACGAATGGTCGGGGTGTCTGGCTTCCTACCGGCCATCGGCGCACCCCTTTTCAACCAAATTGAAGAAGCCGAATCCGTTCCAGTGGGTGCCCGTGACCTTCTTGGCCACGGCGCTCAAGGTCCGGTAGATGTCGCCTTCGTATTCGAACCCCTTTGGTAGGACCCGGACCTCGATCGTCTGGTTCTTGTAGCGGCGCGTGATGATCGTGCCGGGCATGGGCAGGCGGTCGTCCTTGGGGAATTCGATCGGGGCGGTGGCCGTTTCGCCGCCCGGAACCACGGGGCGCGGCCGAGGCGCGGTCAGTCGGACGTCAGATTCGGTGGCCAATTCCCGGGCCCGTTGCCGGGCGCGCTCGGACAGGCCGCCCTCTTGGTTGACCTGCAGGCGCCAGACGATGCGGCGGATCAAGAACTCCTTGTGCCTGGACGTCGTGTCCTCACCGAAGACTGCAGCGTACTTCCGCCGTAGCTCCGGCACCGTCATGCGCTTCAGCGCGGTCATCTCTTTCCCGATGTTCAACGCCATGGTGCATCTCCTCTCATGTTCTCGGCTCGGTTAACCAGGACACATGAGGGTCGCCGGGCGCGGACACATCAAGGGCTTTCTGGTCGAGGGAATTGGGCGCGGGATCGCATGCTTCCGGCGGGTCCGTGCATGCCGTGCGTAGACGGAACAGGCCGCGGCCGAGGATACCGGCCACTTCCTTGCGGCGTTGATCTGGGGTTAAGGTAACGGCAATGCAGTTTGGCATGGGTCGTCTCCGGGTGGCGGTCACCTTTCTGGTGATTACCTACCCCGAGACGGTTCGATGTGTCGGCTTAAGAAATCAATGTGCCTGTGATGAATGCGTGATGGATGGGGTTTTGCATAGGGTCAGAAGGCTCAGACACCCGGAAACACCTTGTGCATTCCCAAATGTCGACTTATGTTAGTAATTAGTTACTTACTTTAGGTGAAGGGGAGGCCATTGCAAATCCACGCCAAACACCTGCCCGCCGCCGAACGACAGGCGGCAGCCATCGCGTCGGTCGTGGAATTGGCCGGCTTGCGGAACCCCTCCGAAATAACGACGGGCGCCATTGCCAAACACATGAACCTGACCCAGGGCGCCCTGTTTCGTCATTTTCCGACCAAGGACGCCATCTGGCAGGCGGTCATGGAATGGGTGGCGGATCGTCTGCTCGAACGGATCGATGATTCCAATCGGGAAATCGCATCACCCCTGGCTGCGCTACGGTCCATGTTCATGAGCCACATCGCGTTCGTTGCCGAACATCCAGGTGTTCCCCGGATCATGTTCGGCGAACTGCAGCGCGGCGAATCGACTTCAACCAAACGGGTTGCCCGGACTTTGCTCGAGCAATATGGGAATCGCCTGGAACGACTCATCGACAGGGGCAAGGCGTGCGGCGAGTTGACGGCCACGCTGGACACCCAGGCCGCAGCCACCCTGTTCATCGGGACGATCCAGGGCCTGGTCATGCAATCACTGCTGGCCGGTGACGTGGAGCGTGTCCGCCGGGATGCACCTCGGGTTTTCGAGATCTATCAACGCGGAATCAGGAGTGCCTAATGAAACGATTTCCTGTGAAGGGCCGCACGGTCGCAATCCTGGCGGTCATCATTCCGCTGCTGGGAATTCTCGCCTTTATCGCCCTGCGATCCGGCCCACTGGCGCCGGTACCGGTGACCGTGGTGACCGTCGAAGCCAGGTCGATTGCACCGGCTCTGTACGGTATCGGTACCGTCGAAGCGCGCTATACCTACCTGATCGGACCCACGTTTGCAGGCCGCCTGAAGCGCCTGGATGTGCAGGTCGGCGATTCGGTGAAGGCCGGACAGGTGCTTGGTGAGATGGACCCGGTCGATCTCGCCGATCGGGCCACTTCCCAGGATTCCGCTCTCAGGCGTGCCAAGGCTGCGTTGCGCGAAGCAGAATCGCGGCAGGCCTATGCGCGGGTACAGGCGCAACGCTATGAACAGTTGTTCGCGATACACTCAACGAGCGAGGAAATTCTCGCCACGAAACAACAGGAATTGCAGATCGCCGATGCGGTACAGGCGGTTGCCCGCGAGGACCTCGCCCGCGCCCGGTCCGACCGCGATGCCGTGTACGAGCAACTGAGCAATCTACGCCTGATCGCCCCGGTTGACGGCATCGTGGCTGTGCGCGCCTTTGACCCCGGAACAACCATCGTCGCCGGCCAGGCCGTGGTGGAGTTGATCGAGCCGACGAGTCTGTGGATCAACGTGCGCTTCGACCAGATCGGCGCCTCCGGCCTCGTCGCCGGACTGCCGGGCCGCATCGTGCTGCGGTCGCGCGGCGGCCAACCTCTGGAGGGCCGCGTGCTGCGGCTGGAACCCAAAGCCGACGCTGTCACCGAGGAATTGCTCGCCAAGGTGACCTTCGCAACGCAACCCGCAGTCATACCGCCGATCGGCGAACTGGCCGAAGTCACAGTTGATCTGCCGGCGCTCCCCGCCGCCCCCGTAATCCCCAATGCCGCAGTCCGCCGCGTGGGCGACAAGATCGGCGTCTGGCAGATCGCTGGCGGTGATCTCCGTTTTGCGCCCATCAAGCTTGGAGCTGCCGATCTCGACGGCAACGTGCAGGTGCGCGAAGGGATCGCGAGCGGCGACCGGATCGTCGCCTACAGCGAGAAGGCACTGACCGCACGCAGTCGGATTCACGTCGTGGAGCAGTTGGCCGGAGGCACACGATGATCAGCTTGGCCGGCCGCGACATCGCTCATTCCTGGGGGAAGTTCGTCTTTACCGGCATCGGTCTGGGATTGCTCTTGGGAGTGACCCTCACAATGGCTGGGGTGTACCGCGGCATGGTGGACGACGGTAAAGCACTGCTCGACAACAGCGGCGCCGACCTCTGGGTTGTGCAGAAGGAAACTCTCGGCCCGTACGCGGAATCGTCCAGTCTCAACGACGACGTGTACCGCGGCCTCCTGGCCATGCCGGGCATCGCCCGCGCCGCTAATGTGACCTATCTGACCATGCAGGTGCGCAAAGACGATCGGGACGTCCGGGCCATGGTGGTCGGAATCGCACCCGGTGAACCTGGTACCCCGGGATGGCCTCCCTATCTCGTGTCGGGTCGCCAGATCACGCGCAGTCACTACGAAGCGGTGGCGGATGTCGCCTCCGGATTCAAGCTGGGTGATCGTCTCAAGATCCGTCGCAATCAATACATCGTGGTTGGTCTGACGCGGCGCATGGTGTCATCCAGCGGCGATCCGATGGTGTTCATCCCCCTGAAGGATGCCCAGGAGGCGCAGTTTCTCAAGGACAACGACGCCATCTGGCGAAGTCGCCGCCGCACCGAAGCAAATCCGGACTTCAACCGCCCCGGGGCATCCGATCTGTTGGATGCCGTGATCGCTTCGCAGAGCACCAATGCGTTCGTCAATGCTGTATTGGTGACGGTGAAGCCGGGCTACGCTCCGGACGAGGTCGCCGCCTCCATCCGCCGCTGGAAACGTTTCTCGGCGTACACCCGACCACAGATGGAAGGCATCCTCATCGGCAAGCTGATCGCCACGTCGGCCAAACAAATCGGCATGTTCCTGGTCATCCTGGCCATCGTCAGCGCAGCCATCGTTGCGTTTATCATCTACACGCTGACGATGGACAAGATCCGCGAGATCGCGGTCTTGAAACTGATCGGCACCCGCAACCGCACCATTGCCGCCATGATCATGCAACAGGCGCTTGCACTGGGAGCGATCGGCTTCGCGGTCGGCAGGATCACCGCGACATACACGGCGCCGCGATTCCCCAAGTACGTGTTGCTCGTGCCGCTTGATTCGATCATCGGCTTTTTCGCGGTCATGGTGATCTGTGCCCTGGCCAGCCTCATCGCCATTCGCATGGCGCTCCAGGTCGACCCGGCCGAAGCCATCGGAGGCTGACATGAGCGTCAATGGCATCCAGGTCGAAGGTCTGCGCAAGCGCTATGGCGAAGGTGACACCGCTGTCGATGCCCTGAAGGGAGTAGACATGCAGGTGGCGCCGGGCGAGGTCGTCGGTCTCATCGGTCCTTCGGGCTCCGGCAAGAGCACCCTGCTCAAATGCCTCGGCGCGGTGATTGACCCGACGGCGGGCCGCATGGTGCTGGGTGATGAAGTGATCTACGACGGCGGCTGGAAGGTCCGCGATCTGCGCGCCTTGCGGAGGGATAAGATCGGCTTCGTCTTTCAGGCACCGTACCTGATACCGTTTCTCGATGTCCTCGACAACGTCGCACTGCTGCCGATGTTAGCCGGAGTCCCCAATGACGAAGCACGCGCGGTGGCGCTTGAACTGCTCACCGCACTGGATGTGCAACACCGGTTTCGCGCCATGCCTTCCCAGCTTTCCGGTGGCGAACAGCAGCGGGTCTCCATCGCTCGTGGTCTGGTCAACCGCCCACCCGTGATCCTGGCCGACGAGCCGACGGCACCCCTCGACAGCGAGCGCGCCATGGCCGTCATCCGCATCCTGAACGACATGGCGCAGAAGTACGAAACCGCCGTCATCGTGGTCACCCACGACGAGAAGATCATTCCGACCTTTAAGCGCATCTACCACATCCGCGACGGAGTGACCCACGAAGAGCGCGGCGAGGGACGTGGATTCGCGTGAACCAACGACGCAAACCCGGGAGAATCGCGTGAATTTCCCCTCTCTTTTGTTCGCCCCCCCGGCGAGAGCCGCAGGCGTTCCGCTGCGCACACTGGCGGCGCTGGTCCTCACCGGTATGCTGGCCGGTTGTGCCAGCGGACCCGATTTCAATCGCCCGGCGCCCCCCACCGTGCAGAGCTACACCGCCGCACCCGTGCCGGAGCAAACGGTCTCCGCGACGACGACGCTGGGGGAAGCACAGCTGCTCCACACGGGCACCGACGTGGGTGCGAAGTGGTGGCAGAATCTGGGCTCGCCAGCGCTCGACGCGCTTATCGAACAGGCACTTGAGGGCAGCCCGACGCTGGCGGCAGCCCAGGCCACGCTGCGGCAGGCGCAGGAGATCCAGGCGGCGCAGGCAGGATCGACGCATTATCCCCAGGTCGACGCCGACCTCAGAGCCCAGCGCCAGCGTCTGAATCCCAGCGCGCAGGGGCAGGAAGGCGACGCGCATGATTTCAATCTGTACAGTGCCGGCGTCGTCGCACGCTACCAGCCGGATCTGTCCGGTGGCAAACGGCGTGCTCTGGAGGCCCTGGCCGCCCGAGCCGAATACCGGCACTACGAACTTGAAGGCGCGCGACTCGACCTGACTGCCGCCATCGCGACCACGGCGATCACCCAGGCCAGGCTTGCCGGCCAACTCCAGTCCGTCGAGACCATCCTTGCCGCCCAGGACGAACAGTTGCATCTGACCCGGGAACGCGTGCGGCTCGGCAATGCGGCCCCGGACGAGGTTCTCAACCTGCAAGCAAGAGTGGAACAGACGCGCGCCTACGTACCTTTGCTGCGTCACCAGCTCCAGCAGAACGAACATCGGCTGGCCGTGCTCGCCGGCCGGGCGCCGGGAGCCGGGGGCCTGCCCACCTTCACCCTGGACGAGTTCACCCTTCCCGTCGAACTACCCCTCGTCCTGCCATCCGAACTGGTGCGCCGCCGTCCCGACATCCAGGCCGCGGAGTCCCTCCTGCACGCGGCCAACGCGGAATACGGTGTCTCGGTCGCGAAGATGTATCCACAACTCAATCTCAGTGCCAGCCTCGGTTCACAGGCCTTGAGTACAGGTGCCCTGTTCGGCGCCGGATCCGCAGTGTGGAGTCTCATCGGAGAGTTGACCCAATCGCTGTTCAATCCCGGACTGCCCGCCGAAAAGCGCGCGTCTCTGGCAGCACTCGACGCAGCTGCGGCAAATTACCAGAGCGTGGTCCTGGAATCCCTACGCAACGTGGCCGACACCCTGCGCGCCGTGGAGAACGATGCCCTGACCCTGTCCGCGCTTGCGACCGCCGATAGCGCGGCACAGGGCGCTCTGCAGTCCGTGGAGGGGCAATACTCCCTGGGCGCCGCCAGCTACGTCCAACTGCTCATCGCGCAACAACAAGCGCAAGAGACCAGAATCGACCTGATCGGGGCTCAGGCGCAACGCCTCGTCGACAGTGCCACCCTGTATCAGGCGATGGGTGGGGGCGTCGAATAGGGCGAAGCCAGCCGGCGGTGAGTTACGTTACGATCGGCATTCGATCCGCACCCGAGCGCTAAATCCGAGAGGGTTGTGAAACCGAGAAAGAGAGAGTTTTTCTACAACCTTATGGGCACCGGCCGTAACCCCTAACGGTTCCCAGCGACCCCCAAACTCTCCTCCCAAAACAGAGATTCCGACCCCGCCCGTCGAAATCGCGCAATCCGTTGCCAGACTTTGGAATAAACGAAAAGCCCGAGAGCTCTCGCCCCGGGCCACGTCGTTAACAGGAAGGTATGTCGAATTCCGCAGAAAAAGGATTGGCTCCCCGAACGTAACAGCATTCGAACCCGTAGGCAGGGCCCGCCCGAGGTTTGGTTCCGGATTCAACACGTCGCCCCGGACGACCACAACGCCCTATCCGGGGCCGAGTTGTGCGAACAGGCCGTTGAGATCGCCCTCGGTCCTAAAGGGGCGTTCGAAAACGGGAGCATCGGCACCCTGAAACGGCGAGTCTCCGCGGAGCGGGTCGTGAACGCGGCCGCCAACGCCCGACGGCCGGCGAAGCCCCCACGGCCGCCACGGAAGCCCACGGTGGTTGAGTTCCTCCGGAAGGCCCAGGATTGGCGGCGGCAGCTCGACGCCGGCGACGTCCGAACCCAGTCCGAGATCGCCCGTCGCGAGGGGATCTCCCGCGCCCGGGTGACCCAGATCATGGCCCTCAATCGCCTTGCCCCTGAAATCCAAGACCGCGTCTTGTCCCTACCCGCAATGGTCCACCGATCGGTCATCACAGAAAAGGCCCTGCGTCCGATTGCACTGCTTGATAACCGAGACACCCAGAACGACCTATTTCGCGAACTGGTCCAGCAGACAGAATAGCTATTGCAGTGGCTCCATGCCGAGCTGTCATAAGTAATCGTGGTACCTTTGTTTCGCTTCGCGAATCTCCTCTTCGATCGCCACCAGATCTTTGCGCGTCGCTGCCAAGTTCGACGGACGCAAGTCGCCGAACTTAGAGGAAAGAAATTGTTGACGCTGCCGTGGCTTCAGGCTATTGCGACACGCTCGGAGAACGCAATGCCGCGACATACGCGGTGAGGCACCGTATCTCATCGTCCCAGAGTCCAAAATCGCGCATGGACGTCCCTGGGACGACCCTCTGCGGCGCGCGGAGCAACCTCGCTATGTATTCCGGATTCAGCCGCTCGCCGACGGAATCCAGGTCCGGTCCCAGATGCGCCCCGATCCCACCCAGCACGTGACAACCTCGGCAGTTGTATTCACCGATGAGCAACCTGCCGCGTTCGATCTCCTGTTCCGTATAGGGCGGCGCGTCCGGGCCGTGAATGTCGTAGAGCGTCGAATCCCGTTGTTGCGAGAGAAAGGCTACCAGATCGTCAGCCTCGTCATTGGTAAACCGGAAGTCCGGCATGCGTACCTCGGGTCGTCGATCCTGGTCCGCCCAGCGGATCGGGTGCGGGTTCATCAGGTAGTCATGCATCCACTCGGCACGAAGGCGACTGCCCACCGTCTCGAGTCCGGGCGGGATCCCCGGAGCCTCCTCGCGGCGATCTGGGCCATGGCAGGAGTCACAGGCCAGCCTGGCGTAGAGACGGGCCCCGGCCTCGGGGTCGCCGGGACGAACGGCTGGCGACCGCGCCGCCGACCAGTCGCGCTCCGGGACTGCGCCGGTGGGAATCGGCCCGCCGCGGAACTGGAGCGACACCATGGCGCCCCTGTCCGCGCCCAGCACGAGCACGGCATTCAGCACCACGAGCGACGCCGGGAACCAGACGGCGCGCCGCCTGTCGGCGGGCGACCGGATCGCCAGGATGGGCCAGACCAGCAGCAGGGCTAGGCAGCCGGCGGCCAGCATGAATTGACGGTGCACACTGACGGCGGAGTGCGGCCCGTGTGCGATCCGTGCTTGTGCCACCAGGCCGGAGACGCCGGCAATGACGAGGAACACCACGCCGATCAGGAACACCGCGCGCGCGGCGGACCACCAGTTCGGACGACTCCACCAGGCCAGCACCGCAAGAACGAGCGCTGCCGGCAGGAGCACGATGGGGAAATGCACCAGCATCGGGTGCAGGTTCGGCGCGTTGCTGATGCCTGGAAGCAACCTCTCAAGCAAGGGCATGCCCGAACCTTCCACCCGACGCCGACACGCGCACGCTAATGGTGTTCACCGTGGTGGGCGGCCCCCTGAAAGGTCTCCGTGAATGCCGCTTCCGGTTCGTCTCCGCCCAGGCCCTTGATCGAGATGGACGCCTTCAGGGTACCCGGCTCAACTTTCCGCAGGTCGACGGCGGCATAGAGGTGGCTCTGCGCCACAAGCTTCATCCCGCAGAGCGGACACGCTCCCGGCTCGCGTTTCACCTGGTCCGGATGCATGGTGCAGAAGTAGATATCGCCGGCTTCGGCAGCCGCGTTCCGGGACACGAAGGGAATGACCCGCGAAGGCCCGTCCTTGAATTTTAAAGTCACTGAACCCGCAGCGCCACCGATGAGTTCCGCCTTCTGCGCGGCGGAGTAGCGGTAGACGCGGATCCCGTCTTCGCCAAACACGGTCTCGAAATGATGAGCCTTCGTCATGGCGACCTGGCCGCCATGGAGCTCGCAGGCCTCATGGGAGTGACCCTTTGCTTCCGGAGCCGCACTCCCGTGATCCTGGGTCGCGGATTGATGGCTGGCATGGTCTGCTGCCAATGCAGCACTGGCGCTAAAGGCCAAGCACGCGATGGCGGACGCACAAACAGCCAATCTTCCTAGTTTCATAATCTGACTCTCCCTGTTCTTCTGTGAATGCCCGGGCATGGCTGAGACCTCGAATGTCGCATCGCATCCCTCGGTCCCCGTAAGTGAGTGATCGAGGACCGGTCACCGCGACAATGTAGCCTATTGCCTTCAGTGAAGCTCAATTGGTCGATTTCGCGCGTCGAGACTGTACCTGTGAATCGAGGGGCGCGGAGTAGCCACCTCTGAGTGCCAGAATGTCCGCATCCAGGATCGGGTCGAATGCCGTGTCCTCAACATACGTGGAGTTGCCCGGCTTGACGGCGATTGCCAGGATATCGGCGTCCAGGATCGGATCGAACTGTACGTTGCTGACCATTGTGGCTGTGCCGGGCGCGCCGCCCAAGGACAGCAGGTCTGCGTCCAGAATCGGATCAAGCGCGGAAGAGCGCATTCCGGTGTGGCCGACTGACACGTCCATGGCCATCGTTGAAGAAGCAACTGCCGTTGCTACGACGACCATCATTGCAAGCGTCCTGCTGTAAGTCATGATTCTACTCCTTTTGTGACCGGCCTGGTTCGGATCACCATCAGCTAACCAAGTCAGCTGAAGATGCATGACTCGTGCCAATCCCAAGCTGTTGCAACACAGTAGATTGCGAATAGTGGACATTTGAACTGCAGAATATTCGCCGACACATTTATCCGGCGCTGCGCAATAGTCTACAGTTGATCGTTGTCATCAGGTGACACGAGACGAAGAACAGTTGAGTCCGGGCAGCTCTTCTGCCGAGTGAGTTGGCGCCTCCGTGGCGGTCACGTGCACCCGTGTCGCACGGTCCGGCGAATATCCGCCAACGTTATTTCAAGTGCTGGAGAATAGTCGACAACTCCGTCCTTGTAGCTCAGCATCGATGCCCCCATAACTCGTTGCAGGTTCATGAACTATTGATGATGGCACAGGAGATGCTGAGTGTTAGGATCCCGCATCGGGACCTTCGCGACATCAAGGCGGAGCCACTGAGGGGGAGCCTCGCCCCTGCAGGAACTTCACCGCATCCGACGTCGCTGCGATTCCTGCCGGCTCCGTGCGCACAGTCGCCGCAGCCGCCCGCACCATTTGTTTCTGACGCCGAGGCTTTCAGTGGACGGGACCCTACCAGAGTCAGTAGTTCTCGACACCGGCCTGCTACCGATGCGTCGTCGGTGTGGTCCAGGATCGAACACGCACCACCGGCAAATCCGGTGCCGACATGAGAGGTCGAAGCACTATGCCCCAACGACGGTGCCGGAGTCTTCGCGATTCACTGATGTTGGGGACAGGATTCCCCGGGAGCACCAGAGTACGCAGCCTGCCCCTGGGCGTCGCACTTCTCCTCCTGCTGATGGTGCGGATGGCGCAGGCAGTGGAACCGGATGTCATACCCGCCGGCCTGCCCCTGGCTAGCGACCCGTTGTTGACCGAATTCGTGAGCGATGCCCTCGCGAACCGGCCCGAACTGAGGGGCGCGCGCGCGACTGCCGATGCGGACTTCGAGCTCGTGCCCCAGGCCGGTGCCCTTCCGGATCCCGTATTGTCCCTGGGCATCCAGAACGACGGCTTCAGCGAAATCCAGGTCGGCAAAATGGAGACGAGCTACTGGTTGCTCATGGCGTCGCAGACGTTTCCCTGGCCCGGAAAGCGTGGCCTAAGGAGCGAAATCAGTACGCTGGAGGCGCGCCAGTCGGAAATGGACAGCGAGCGGACACGGCTCACCATCCAGGCCGATGTCGGGCGTGCCTATATCGACCTTCTGCTCATCCGGGACCAGCTCGATCTCCTTGACCAGCTAGCGTCGCTCTGGCAGCAGGCGGAAAGCATGGCCAGGATTCGCTATGAAACGGGCGACGGCGCGCAGTCGGATCTGCTGAGGGCTCAGCTCGAGCGCAGCCGCCTCAAACAGAGCCGGGCAGCGCTCACGGCCGAGGATCGCCGTCGGGCAGCGGTTCTCAATCGGCTCCGCGGACATCCACTGGACGAAGCCGTCGCCACGAGCCGCTCCCTCATGGGCCTGCCGGATCCCGAGCTTCCCCCCGCAATCGAAGCCTGGCAGGACGCCGAATCGCGGAGCCCTGAACTCCAACGCTGGCAACTGGGCGCCGAACGGTCGTCGAAGTTCATCGACCTCGCCGGCAAGGACTACTATCCGGATCTCACGGTGAACGCCGGCGTGATGCCTCGCGGAGGAGACTTCGAGCCGATGTGGCAGGCGGGGCTGTCATTCTCCGTCCCGCTCTGGAGCGGCAGCAAGCAATCCCGCGCCGTCGCCGAGAACCGCCTGCGAGAGGTCGCCTCGCTGGACGGGGTCGAGGCCGTACGCCAATTGCTGCGCCAAAGGGTCGCCGAGCGCATTGAGGTACTGGGGGCGCTGATCGAGACCAATCGCCTCTACCGCACCGAGGTGCTCGTGCAATCCGACGCCACCGTTTCGAGCACAATGGCCCAATACCAGGTGGGACGCGTCACCTTCGCCTCGGTACTGGAGGCGCTCAGCGGCTACGTGTCCGACGTAGATTCATTCCTGGGCTCGGTTGCGGCGGCTCAGCGCATCGAGATCGCCCGGATTGAAGTGAGCCTCGACCCCGCGGCCAGCCTGGCCCCGGGCGGCATGGGCAGCGGGGCCGTTCCCGGCGCCGGTGGGATGGGCGGCGCGACTTCGGCCCCGACAGGCGACGGATCGCCAAAGTCGACCTCCGCCGCCGGCTCGACTTCCATGTCACGAATGTAGGCAGCAGAAGGAGAACTGGTTTGGAAACGAATACCAATGCGAGCCGTGAACCGGGGCCGCAGCCTACCAACACCACGTCGCGCAAGCTGTGGTATGCGGTCGCTCTGGTCGTTTGTGGCGCCGCGCTCGGTAGCGGCGCAGTCGCGCTGCTGACGCGTGGCGAAAGCCGATCCCCTTCCAGCGCGGAGGCCCCGGCCCAAAAGCCGCTCTATCAGTGCCCCATGCATCCGACGATCACAGCTGATCACCCGAGCGACTGCCCCATTTGCGGGATGAAGCTTGTCGAGGTGAAGCAGGCTGCCTCGGCCCAGTCCGAGTCCTCGCCGGCCGCGGAGCGCCGGGTCCTGTTCTACCGCTCGCCCATGGATCCGGCCCAGACATCGAACGAACCGAGGAAGGACGAGATGGGCATGGATTACCTCCCGGTCTACGAGGACGAAATCCAGGGTGGCGGCAGCGAAACAGTCTCGGGACTGGCCACGGTGAACATCGACCCCACTCGTCAGCAATTGATCGGCCTCCGCACGGCACCAGCCACGACGGGCAACGTCGCCGGAAGCTGGCAGACGGTCGGCCGCGTCCAGGTCGATCCCACCCGGGTCCGGAAGATGAACGTCAAGGTCGAGGGCTACGTCGAGCGCATGTACGTGGACTTCGTCGGCCAGTCGGTTCGCAAGGGCGAACCTTTGTTCTCGCTGTATAGCCCGTCGTTGCTCGCCGCCGAGAACGAGTACCTGCTCGCTCTGCAGACGAAGGAGTCGCTGGCCAGCCGCGGGGCGCCCGCCGAGAATGGCGAGGTGCTGTTCGCCGCCGCGCGGCGCAAGCTCGAACTCTGGGATGTCCCGACCGCCGAGATCGAGCGCCTGCATCGGACCCGCGAGTCGTCGCAATCCCTCACCTTCCTGTCGCCGATCGCGGGCGCGGTCACGGCCAAGAACGTGGTCGAGGGCGCCCGCGTGAACCCGGGTGATACTCCATACGAGATCACTGATCTGGAGACAGTCTGGGTGATGGCCGATGCCTACGAGAGCGACCTACCACAGGTTCGCGTCGGCATGCCGGCGGCTTTCACCGTCCGGGCCTACGCCGAGCGACCATTCACTGCGGAGGTGGCATTCATCGATCCAATCATGGATTCCCGAACGAAGACCGCCAAAATACACCTCCATCTGCGCAACCCGGAAGGGATCCTAAAGCCCGAGATGATCGGCGAAGTGACGCTTGAAGGCGAAAGCCATGTCGGCTTGCGAATTCCGGTCGACGCGGTCATCCGTTCCGGCGAGTTGGACGTTGTCTTCCTGGCTTTGGGTAACGGAAAATTCGAGCCGCGGATAATCCAGACTGGGGCCAGGAGCGGCGACCAGATCGAGGTGATCGCCGGGCTCACAGAAGGCCAAGAAGTGGTTATGCGCGCGAATTTCCTCGTCGATTCCGAGTCCCAGCTCCGATCGTCGCTCGCCGCCATCGGAGGAAGGTAACCATGCTCAGGGGCATCATCCGCTTCTCGGCGGAGAACAAGTACCTCGTGATCGCGGCCACGATCGTGGCGCTGGCCATCGCCTACTGGACGATGCAGAACATCCCCCTCGACGCGATCCCCGATCTGTCGGATACGCAGGTCATCGTCTACTCGCGATGGGACCGGAGTCCGGACATCATCGAGGACCAGGTCACCTACCCGATCATCACCGCGCTGCTCGGGGCGCCCAAGGTCAAGGACATCAGGGGTTTCTCGGATTTCGGGTTCAGTTTCGTCTACGTCATCTTCGAGGACGGCACTGACATCTACTGGGCGCGGACACGCGTCCTCGAATACCTGTCCAAGATCACGCCCCAGCTCCCCGCCGGGGTGACGACTGAACTCGGCCCCGATGCCACGAGTGTGGGCTGGGTCTTCCAGTACGCGCTCGTCGACCGGTCCGGCAAGCACTCGAGCGACGAACTCAGGAGCTACCAGGACTGGTTCCTGCGTTACGCAGTACAGAGCGTGCCGGGAGTCGCCGAAGTCGCCGCCGTCGGCGGGCAGGTGCGGCAGTACCAGATCACCGTCGACCCCAACCGCCTCGCCGCCTACAATTTACCGCTCGAAACGGTCATCAACGCCGTGCGCAGCGGGAACAACGACGTGGGCGGTCGCTTGGTCGAAGTGGCGGGACGCGAGTACATGGTGCGCGGTCGGGGCTATGTGAAGTCGATCGCCGATCTCGAGAAGCTGGTGCTGAAGGTCGACAACGGGACACCGATCACGGTCAAAGACGTGGGCAGCGTCGCACTCGGCCCAGAGATGAGGCGCGGAATTGCCGACTACAACGGAGAGGGTGACGTAGTCGGCGGCATCGTCGTCATGCGCCAGGGAGAGAACGCGCTCAATGTCATCAAGCGCGTGAAGGCGAAGCTCGAGGAACTCAAGCCGTCGCTGCCCGAAGGCGTCGAGGTTGTCACAACCTACGATCGTTCCGAACTGATCGAAGAGGCAATCCACACCGTCAAGAGCAAGGTGATCGAAGAGATCATCATCGTTTCGCTCATCATCATTCTCTTTCTCTGGCATATCCCTTCGGCGACGATCCCCATCCTCACGATCCCGACCAGCGTGGCCCTCGCCTTCATACCCATGTACATGATGGGTCTCAACGCGAACCTCATGTCGCTGGCCGGCATCGCTATCTCGATCGGCGTTCTGGTCGACGGAGCCATCGTCGAAGTCGAGAACGCCTACAACAAGATCTACCACTGGCAAGCGGCCGGCAGTAAGGGCGACTTCCACCAGGTCCGACTCGATGCCCTGCTCGAGGTCGGCCCATCGGTGTTCTTCTCATTGCTGGTCATTGCGGTCGCCTTCATGCCCGTCTTCACTCTCGTCGACCAGGAAGGGCGCCTCTTCAAGCCTCTGGCCTATTCCAAGAACCTGGCGATGGCCATCGCCGCTATCCTGGCCGTCACGCTCGACCCTGCCATGCGCATGCTCTTCGCCCGGATCGAACCATTCCGCTTCAAGCCCCGGCCCCTCGCCTGGTTCGCCACGCAGATGCTCGTAGGCAAGTACTACTCCGAGGAACGGCACCCCGTCAGCCGGCTGCTGCACCGCATCTACGAGGGGCCATGCAGATTCGTCGTCCGGCATGCCAAGGCCACCGTGATCGCCAGTCTGCTTATCGTCGCCGGCACCATCCCGGTCTACCTCAAGCTGGGCTCCGAATTCATGCCGCCTCTGCGGGAAGGCTCGCTGCTCTACATGCCTTCGGCTGTTCAACCGGGCATGTCCATTGCCGAGGCCCAAAAGGCCCTGCAGGTCCAGGACAAGATGCTCATGACCTTTCCCGAGGTGAAGCGCGTCTTCGGGAAGGCCGGCCGTGCGAACACCCCGACCGACCCGGCGCCATTTTCGATGATGGAGACGACAATCCTGTTGAAGCCGGAGTCGGAGTGGCGGGCGAAGCCGCGCTGGTATTCCGGCTGGGCCCCTGAGTGGCTCAAGGAGCTCCTGCGCCCGGCGTGGCGCGACCGAATCAGCGAGGAGGAGCTTATTGCGGAGATGGACGCAGTGATGCAGCTCCCCGGCATCAGCAACGCCTGGACCATGCCGATCAAGGGGCGGCTGGACATGCTCTCCACCGGCATCCGCACGCCGGTCGGCATCAAGATCAGCGGCGCCGACCTCGCGGTGATCCAAAAGGCAGCGCTTGAAATCGAATCGGTCGTGCGAACGGTTCCGGGGACTCGAAGCGTGTTCGCCGAGCGGGTCGCAGGCGGGTATTTCCTGGATTTCGAACTGGACCGGGACCAGCTCGCGCGCTACGGACTGTCGATCGATGCCGCCAACATGATGGTGATGACAGCCATCGGAGGCGACAACCAGACCACGACAGTCGAAGGGCGCGAGCGCTACGGCGTCAATGTCCGCTACGCACGCGCCTATCGCGAAGACGTGGACGCGCTGCGCCGGGTCCTGCTGCCGCTGCCGGACGGCCAGGGGCAGATCCCGATGGGCGAGATCGCCACCGTGCGCCTGGTCGAGGGTCCCTCGATGATCCGCGACGAGAACGGATTGCTGTCTGGGTACGTCTACGTAGACTTCGCGACTTCGCAAGTCGACATTGGCTCCTACGTGGAGGCGGCGAAGAGGGCGGTCGCTGAGGGAACGACGCTGCCGACGGGTTATGCGGTGTCGTGGAGTGGACAGTACGAGAACATGATTCGCGTCAGGGAGCGGCTCAAGCTGGTGATCCCCCTCACCGTCGTCCTCATCTTCGCGCTCCTGTACATGAACACGAAATCAGCGTTCAAGGCTGGCGTGGTCATGCTGGCCGTGCCGTTCTCCATGGTGGGCGCGGTCTGGCTCCTGTATGTGCTGGATTACAATGTCTCGATAGCGGTCTGGGTCGGCATGATCGCGCTCATGGGCCTGGATGCCGAGACCGGGGTCTTCATGCTGCTGTTCCTTGACTTGTCTCATGACGAAGCCCGGGCCAGGGGACACCTCCGGACGACCGGTGACCTGATCGAGGCCATCATCCACGGCGCCGTGAAGCGCGTGCGCCCGAAGGCCATGACCGTTGCTGCCGCGTTTATCGGCCTTTTGCCCATCATGTGGTCCATTGGACCGGGAGCCGACTTGATGAAGCGTGTTGCCGCGCCCATGGTCGGAGGACTGGTGACTTCGTTCCTGCTGGAGCTGTTGGTCTACCCGGCGATCTACTACCTCTGGCGGCGCAAGGAAGTGGTCGACGGTCCGGCGACGGATACCCTGGATGGCCCGTCTACGGCGATGATCTCGCCGGTTTGAGATTCGTATGACGCCCGGGGAGGCGTAGCACCGTATGGGTTTGGTCCGTCGTCCGTTCGCGAGATGCGATCACGGGCGACGGGCCATTTGCTTCGCAGGCACCACCTGTGCATCCGCCCGTCTCTGATACATTACTATATCCGTCTTGTAATTGATGAATATCGTTCAATCGCGTGTGCAATAGTCTCCAGTTTCACACGGCGCGCAATCATGAAATCGTCTAATTGTATTATTTATGGATAGTTATATCGCGGCCCGGATGTTGCTCATAGCTGCGCAGTCAGGCTCAATCACCCGTAGAAGTTCAAGAGACCAGATGGAGGCATCGACATGACGGTGCGCAGATTGCGGTGGGGAGAACGAGTCGGAAGGCTCGCTTTCCTGGGCCTGATCATCTTCACACCGCGGCTTGCAACGGCGCAGTGCGGGACGATGGGCAATAGCGGGCACGGGCACGACAGTGGGCATGCCGCCAATACGATGTCTGTCAGGGACTCCCGCCAGGCGGTTGAACTCCTGCTGGTCGACGAAAACAGTCGCGCCGTGCTTTCGAACTCGCTGCTGGACGACGCCGATTTCATGCATGGCTTCATCGCCCGCATGCTGGCTGACCCCGAATGGAGTTCTGTCGTGGCCCGCATGCAGACCACCCCACCGGGGGGCGGCGGAGCCATCGAACCGGCCATGGCCTCAGGTCGGCCCGAATCCTATACCTGCCCAATGCATGCGGAAGTAGTCTCCTCAACGCCCGGAACCTGTTCGGCCTGCGGAATGCGACTCGTGCGTGCCGGAAATGCCGGCAACAAATGAGTGCATCGCCCCGCATCCGCAGGCCGTCTCTACTTTTGCCTGACGAACCACCATCGTCGACCCGGGAGGTCAACATGCTAGCTCGATCCGTTCTTCTCGCCTTCCTGACACTCTTCGTGTTCATCGGCTGCTCCTCCGATCACATGGACACACCTGCGACGCCGTCGACGAGCCAGCTGGAAATCAGTCCATCCGACGGCGCAGTCGACGTGCGGCTTGACGCTCCGATCACCGTCCGCTTCGCATCTGGCATCGACCGCGCCGTCGTGGAGCAGGAACTGCATCTCATAAGCGAGCTCGACATGATGAGCGGGATCTGCCCCGATTCGTCGATGGCCACGCACGGGTCCATGATGGAAGTCATGGCGGATTCAATGATGATGCGGCACCTGGACGATTTCCATGCCACCGGAATCGACTTTCAGTGGAATGCAGCAGGGACCGAGTGTACCGTCCAGCCCGATTCCATGCTGGAGCCCGGAACGCGATATATGGTCCACATGGGAAGTGGGATGACTCGGATGATGGAGTCGCGCATGGGCGGCATGGGGGACATGGGCGGCATGGGCGGTCACGGTACCGGTTCCATGGGCGACGACATGATGTTCCACTTTGCGACGATGGACACGAGCGACGGGGGACACCTCGGCCACCACTGATCTGCGGCGTGCCAAGACGCCTGCCGATACGGGCGTTGAGTTCGGCTGGCGACGCACAACGGGGGCGGTTATCCGCCCCCGTCATTGGCGCCGAGATCGCCGTCCAACAGGCCCAGACAATTGCCGGCGCGGACTACGGCTGGACTTCGATTGTCGCAGGAGAGAAGAGGCCTTGCGTTTCCTTCGTAAGCCGATTCAAACCCATTTGGAAGTAGTGTGGGTCTAATTCAATACCGATGCTATTCCGGCCCCAGCGCGCCGCGCCCACCGACGTGCTTGCCGTGCCGGAAAATGGATCGAGCACCGTATCGCCAACGAAAGTGAACATCCGAATTAGCCGTTCGGTCAGCTCGGTCGGGTAGGGTGCCGGGTGATTTCGTGTCGATGCCCCCGTCAGACCCGTCCAGATCTGCTGGAACCACAGCTGGTAGTTCTCTGCAGAAATCACACTCAGTACCCGCTCCGGAAGTGACGGTTGCCGATAGCCACCCGGCTTCCGCAACATGAGGATGTATTCGATGTCGTTCTTGATCACAGCGCCGGGTTCATACGGTTTGCCCAAGAACCCCGTGCCATTACCCTCCGCTTCGTAGGAGGCATTGGCAATCTTGTACCAGATGATCGGCGCGAGGTTATCGAGTCCGATCTTGCGGCACCGTTCCTGAATTGTCGCGTGCAGCGGGACGACTGTATGTCGACCATTGTTTTTGCGGCGCGATAGACAAACGTCGCCAACGACGCAAATCAAGCGGCCGCCGGGAATCAGCGATTTGTAGCACTGACGCCATATCTTGTCCAACTCACGGTGGAATTCGAGATAGTCCTCAACGAATCCAAGTTGTCCATCCTCGACACGATACTCCTTCAGCGTCCAGTAGGGCGGCGAAGTCAACACAAGCGCTATACTTTCCGGTTGGACATCCCATTTCTTCCGGGAGTCTTGCCGAATCAGTCGGTGGCTCGTGGGGACTCGCTTCACGCATTCCTCAATGGCCGCGATTAGCTTCGTGTCCTTCGCAATCCTGGGCAATGCGGACTGGGCGTTGTTGAGGGGCGGCAGCTGTCCTGCCGGCAGATACTGACGAAGGTTCTTGGGGTCGTCTATCAATTGCGTCGCGGGCTTCAAATTATAACTCCTTTGTCGCTTGCGGTGCAAGACTAGCCGATTGTGACGCAAATCGCCAGGTTTCTTCAGACGCCAGGCCGATGTGTGATCTCGGTGAACCACGCCATTTCAGCCGGGGCACGCGAAGTGGGGCGCGACATGGATCGGATCGCGAGATTCACCTTACCAGAATCTCTGTGGGCCTCGCTAGCCTATGCCCGAAAAACGCTTCGTGTAGAAGTCTGCGATCCGGTTGACAAATGTATCATAGTGATCCGAATCTCCCGCCTGCGGCGCCGGAGACGTCGTCCACAGTGAGACTTGGCTTTGGTTATCACAGTCCACCACGATCGTGCAATACGCGTCGAATCCTACGCCCTCGGGACGCTCGCGCACGACCAGCCCGCGCAAGTGATTGACCATGCGCTCTGTGACGTGCGGTTGCTTGTGAATACTAGCGTAAATCACTTCACCTTTGCGCTGGCGCAATGGCGACACGAAACTCGCCGCGATGTTTACGACTGTGACGCCTGCCGCAATTGCGTCAGCGCGACCACCGTGCACAATCTCGTGGGAGGAACTGAGCTCATCAAAAATCCGTGGTTGAGCCTTGCCGTGCTCAGTCATGGCAGTCTTGGCCTCGCATGCAATCAAAACTTCGGCAAGATCATCGACCTGATGGATGCCAGACGCCGCCACCCCAGGAATTGGCCGGCCCCTCGGGATACCGATGGCCAGATCAAGTGTCTTCGACTTCCCAGATGGAAACTGGTGTTTGAGGTTGATTCCGTATGCCACTTCTCCACGCGCAGCCTGATCGCGAAGAGCAGTGCATCGCTGGACCAGATCGGCCACGATCAGCCGACACAGCTCTATGGAGTGGGCGTCACTGCGGGAGTGATAGCGGTAGACGTGGCCAAGCTTCTTGTCCACGTGCCGATGATCAGACATCCACCGTACGAAGCGTTCTGGTGCATTCATGGGAACGAAGATAGCCGACGGCATTGGTCAACACAACCGGCAGTCGCTCCGTCCTTTCCCGCGCTCCGCGCACAAGGAGCCCAATGTTGTCTTTGTAATCCATTGTCTTTGCAACAATTAGGTGCAACGCGGTTGCCGCCGTCACAAGTGCCGCCCATTCGCGGACGGTTCCGTGCCTCGTTCACGCGAAGCGCGTGCCCGCCCAGGTCGTTCCCGTCCTGTGCCCGGATCATTGTCCGCACCGCGTCCCCAATCCGGCCGCGAGGGAACATCGAAAACGGTCACCTCCCGGGGGCCGAAGCGCTCGCCACAGTCGGGTGACTGCATCAGCTCTTCTTCAGCGACTCAACGATTCCCGGCAACACCTTCTCCGCCGACCGCCCGATGACGTACCCGCCCAGTCCGATCTCGACGATGTCCCACAGCTTCAGGACCTCGGCTTCGCCCAGGTTCGGAGTCGACCACCCCAGCCACCGGGCCACGATCAGCGCCACGAAGGTGAGCATCGTAATCGGCCGCCAGGTGCGCTGCAGCCAACTCTGGCCCTGCGCCTCGGACTTGACGACCTCGGAGGCCGCCCGTTCGATCTCGGAGGACCGCTCCAGAACCGCCGCCTGGAGCGCCTGCTGAAGCTCGATCCGCCTCAGCTCGTGCTCGGGATCGGGGAAGATCCGGTCCGCAACCGAACCGGCGACCTTCCCCAGGATGCCCAGAATTTCGCCTACCATCGCGTCTCCTTTCAGGCGTAGGCCCGGTTCAACCAGCCGCCCTGGAACACAACCTGGTCTGCGCTCCGGGCGACCCGGAGCCTGTATTCTCCTGCCGCTTCTGATCGCAGCGCCGCCATCAGCGCTGCCGGGTCGGCCCGCCTCGCGGCTCCGCACGTCTCAGCTCCGAGGCGACCGTCGAGTGCCACCCGCAGACCGCAAGCATGAAGAGCCCGCTGCAGGCAGGTCACCGCGGCCTGGTGCCCCAGGTTGACGGCCAGATCGAACACCTTGATTGCGATCACTTCTGGCAGGAACTCGTACCGGTGGCCATGCCAGTAGCGCTCCCAGTAGATCTCGATCGCCTGGGCCCGGGTCAGGTTCTTGACGTCCAGGTCGGGATTCCAGCGCTGGGCGATCCCAAACCGTGTCGCGCCGCCGTGATCGACGGGGTTGTCGGTGTAGATGTCCCCCTCGTGCTCGAGGACGACTTCGATAGCGCGGTCGAACAGTTCTCTGCTGGTCACCTCAACCCTCCCTTCGGGCCAATTCTAGACGTAGCGCGCTGAGGATGTCGCAAAGGCGCTGGCTGCGGTCCTTCATGTCCGTCTCGATCACCTTCTGGGTCTCGTTGAGACGCTCCATGCCGCTGCGGATCTGGATCAGGACCTCGTGGACGTCGTCCAGGGAGTGGCGTCCCGGCGCCAGCGGGCAGACGACCTTGAGTTCCTCGAAGGCGACCTTCGTGCCGTTGCTGCCGTTCCGCCGCCAGACCTGGTTCCGCGCAAGGTCGACGGCCTGGATGGCCAGCTTCACGGCCATCATCGTCGCCATCAGCCCCAGCCCGCCGAGTCCGAAATTGCGGGCTACCTCGAATGCCATCTCCATCGAATCTCCTTCTGCGCTGTCACTAGGACTCCAGCACCCAATCGAACGGTGGGCTGTACTTGTCCGGCTGAACGTACGAGGCGATCAACGTGGCCCAGGGCACGCTTAGCCACGCGGGTGTCAGTGCCTCGAGTTCGATCTCGACGCGGTAGGTTGTCCCGACCGTGAGGCCGGTCATGGTCACTCGGTTGTTCGACGGAATCGTCCAACCGCTCGTCGACACGACCACGGAGTCGCTGATCCGGATGATCCTCGCCCTCGCTCTGGCTTCGGACAGCGGAGCGTTGAGATACACGTAAGCGTAGGCATTGATGCCGCCGGCTTGGTATGACGCTGGAGGCGACATTACCAGAGTGACGGGTGGCGACGCGGTCGCCACCAAACGCGCCGGCAGGGGCACACCCATGCCGTTGGCCCAGCCACCGCTGTGCAAAGCGCCTCCGTACTGCGCACAGGCGACCGGGGGCACCGCCACCGCGGCCAAGCAGAAGACGACCAGCCAGCAAACCTGAGATCGCATGGCGGTCACTCCCACATCAGGTCCGCTCGCCCATCACCCGAGAGAAAGGCCGCGTCCGGAGCGTTCGGCTCGAAGATGAAGCGGACAGGCAATCCCTCTCTCAGCGTGAAGGCCGTGTCGCCCAGGGCCACCTTCGGCTTGAGCTTCGACCACGTGTTCGACGCAGCGTTGTAGGTCCAAAACGACATGGAGACGGCTCCCAAGTCGGGCAGCGCGTACATGTCGAGGATGTGCGCTCGCTTCGATCCCACCTGGCCAGTGCCGTAGAATGGCACCCAGCCGGTGATACCGGCCCGGGCCCCGTCCTGCGCGGCCAGACCAGGCAGAGGGGGCCACGCGACGGCCACGATCAGCAGCAGACAGATGACGATCTTCCTCACGACTCCACCTTTCGCTTCCGCCCTGGTTTCAGGGCACCCATCGGTTGCGCCGCGCCATCAGCGGGCGACGTGCGCACTCACGCTCTTCTTGCCTGTATCGTCGCCGCTGGCAACGTCGTCGGTCTCGTCCTCCGGCTCCTTCTGGCTCGCCGCCACTTCACCGGAGACGCTGATCCCGTATTCCTCGGCCAACGCCTTCTCCCGGGCCAGTTCCGCGAAGACGTCCTCGATGTCCTCCCCCTTCTCAGCCAGGAAGCCGGTTCTCGTCCCGAGACCGTTCTGGATCGAGATCACCGCGGCCCGGGCTTCCTTTTCGGGGTCGATCCACTGCCAGCCACGGGGGCGATGCCGGACGGCCATGTAACGGGCGGGATCGCGGGAGGGGAGCTTCAGGCTGCCCGTGAGCAGCGCCATGCCGAGCCAGGCCGTGTAAAGCGGCCGGCGCCACATGTCGATGAAGTCCTGCTGGATGGACCGCCAGTCGTCCCGTTCAACCAGGGCGAAGCTCCGCATGGTGGAGTAGCTGACGCCCTCGGCGTCGTTGGCCAGCACGTTGTAGAAGACGCTGAACCCCGAGGCGATCTTCCGCAGCATCTGCTTGATGAACGCCGGGAACTGCGCCGTAGGATGGTCAGGCTCCCATGCCTTGAACTCGTAGCCGTCGGGGACGATCTCGAAGGTGCCGGGGTTGGCCTCCATCGTCGCCGGCCTGGGGTCACTCGACAGATCTCCGGCCAGTGAGTCCGCCCGCTTTTCGAACAGCCCCATCTTCGAGGCGCCGATCCTGGCTGCAACCGCCTCGCTCTCCTCGTAGGCATTCAGCATGTGCGCCGGGACCATGACCGCGTGGACCCATGTCACGCCGCGGGTCTGGTTCACCCGTTCGGGGTCATACAGGTGGAGCATCTCGTTCGCAGAGACGAAGTAGCGCTCCCGCACCAGGTCGGTGCCCACGGCATTCCAGACCCAGTAGCCGACCGCGCGGCCGATGGCGTCGATTTCGACGCCCATGCGGATCTCGTTTTGGGTGCCGCGACGGGGGCGATTGAACGTCTCGTCGATCAGGTCGGCGTCGATCGCCTGCAGGGCCAGGCCATGGGGATTGCCTTCGAACCCCCGCCACAGGCGGACGAAGGCCTCGCCGTCACAGGCCACGGTCTTGAGGACCAGCTTCTCGAAGCGGCGCAGGGTTAGCTTGCCGTCAACGGTGACCGGCGAGTTGGCCCAGGCGTTCCAGGCGGCATCGATAGCGGTGTTGGCTTTGGTGTCGGGCTGGTCGCCCGCCCAGACTTGGGCCTGGAGCTTGATCCCCATCGGGCCGATCACGTTGTTCACCAGCAGCCGGAAGTAGCGTTTGACGTAGCTGTTATTGCGGCCGAGCTCACGGGCCCGTGCGCGCAGAAGTCTAAGATCGCCACGGATCTCGTCGTCCGCGGACCGGGCCTGGGCGATCCAGTCCAAGAGCAGGCGGTGGACACCAGCACCGTCGAAGGCGCCGCGCTGGCCACGGATTTCGCGCCAGGCAAGTTGGATGGCGCGGCTGAGGCGCTGGTGGAGCGGCCTCTTCATCGCTCGAACCCGGGTCCGGTGAACGACACGAGGACCGGCCGGGTGACGAATCCGGGGTTCTTGAGGCTGGCCAGGCGGGACTCGAGGTTGGTCAGGAGGCCGACCGCCTCCTTGACCGGCATCTTGGCGACCACCCGACCGGCGATTTGATAGCTCTCCATCCCTGCCGGCAGGCGGCCCTCGATATGGGCGCGCAGCGCCACGACCGCTCGCTCGATCCACTCCTGTTCGCTGCCCTCGGTGGCCTCGGCCAGGTTCGGCAGCACGGTGACCGACCCGGTAGCGACTTCATAGACCTCGCCGCCCGCGTTCGAGACCCGCTCCACCCACTTGTAGAACCCAGGGGCGAACCCGCCGGCCGTATCGGCGGCAGCGATGGTGACGACGAAGTCGTCTCCGTCCGCAACGGCGGTCTTGGCCAGGACGCTCGCGCCGGCCAGATGGAGCCGCAGCGTCCACCCATCGGACGCTAGATAGTCGGCAAGCCGTCTGCGGTAACAGACGGTCGTGCCGGCGGCGAACTGATCGGGGAGGTTTGCGAGTTCTTGTGCCATACGCTCACGGTGCCACCCTGCGCAGAAGTCGACCAATCTAAATGACATTTAGATTGGTCGAGCTTTCGCGAATGCAGCACTACTGGATGCATGAGCACACCGACTGCCATCAACACGCGCACGGTCAAGGTGCCGCGGATCCAGTACCGGGACTTCGAGGTCGAAGTCGAGTCTCGCGCTGACGGCGAAGACGGCCAGGTCCGCCTCTACCCCGTCTCGTTCTCCAGCGAGGTGCCCGTCCGCCGCTTCTCCTGGGACACCTTTGAGGAGTACGACGAGGTCCTGTCCCACGTGACCGGCGACGTGGACCTCACCAGGGCCAAGAACGGCCTTCCCCTGATCAAGTCCCACCAGCGGCTCCTGCACTTCGGCTCGGTGAACGACATCGAGATCGACGAGAAGAGGGGGCGCCTGCGCGGCCAGGCGAGCTTCTCGTCGATCCCCCTGGGCCAAGAGCAGGAAACGATGCTCCGCGAGGGGCACATCAAGACCGTGTCGGTCGGCTACCAGGTCCTGTCGATGGAGATGGTGGCCAAGGACAAGAAGACCGGCGTCGCCACCTACCGCTGCCGCTGGATGCCCTACGAAGTCTCCACCGAACCCATCCCCGCTGACCACAAGGTCGGCTTCGGGCGCACCCGCGCCGCGGCCGACCTCGACCTGGTCGAGTTCACGATCGAAGAGACCGCCACCGAAGGAGTACGAACCATGAGTGTCGATGCAGGAACCCCGCCCACCGCGGTCACCACGCCCGCGCCGGGCACCGAGACCCAGGTCGGGTCGGCGGCGGCTGCGCCGGCACCCACCTTCGTCCAGGCTCGCGATCGCGGCGCCGAGGCGGCCGAGATCATGGATATGGCCCAGGCCCACGGCGTGACCGACAAGGCGTCCGGCTGGATCCGTCAGGGCCTCAGCCCCGACCAGGTCTCGCGCGAGATCCTGAATGCCGTCCGCACCCACGGCCACGCCCAGCCCGCGGCCGAGGCCCTGGCGGCGATGCCGGTCCGGGACAAGAAGCGCTACTCCATCCACCGCGCCATCCGCATGCAGGCCGAGCTGATGGACGGCAAGCGCAGCCGGTACGACGGCCTGGAGGCCGAGGTCCACGAGGAGCTCACCAAGCACCGCACCGGCGCCGACCACGGCGGCGTGCTGGTGCCGTGGCGTCTGAGCGAGGACGATCAGCAGCGAGTGCTGGGCACGGCCCAGCCCACCGGCGGCGCGACGCTCGTCGGCCAGCAGGTCATGCCCGACATGATCGATCTGCTGCGCAACCGCGCGCTGGTGCTGGTCGCTGGCGCCAAGCTCTATCCCGGCCTGCAGGGGGTGGTCTACTTCAACAAGAAGACCGGCGCTCCGAGCGTGACCTGGATGGAGGAGAACCCGCCGAGCGACGCTCCCCAGTCCGAGCCTGCGTACGGCTACGTGTCCCTCTCGCCCAAGACCCTGATCGGCCAGGTGCAGATCCCGCGGCAGCTGCTGGTGATGTCCTCGATCGACGTCGAGGCGGACATCCGCAGTGACCTGGCGACCGGCCACGGCCTGGCCCTCGATCTCGGCGCGCTGCACGGCAAAGGCACGGACAAGCAGCCGGTCGGGATCTACGGCGCGGCCGACGTGCAGTCCCATGCCGTGGGCGGCGTGCCCGACCTGACGGACATCACCACGATGCCCGCCCTGGTCGCGGACAAGAACGCCGACCTCGGGGCGCTGTCCTGGATGTCCACCCCGCTGATGGCGGGCGTGCTCAAGCGCACGCCCCTGGTCAGCGGCTACCCCGTGTTTCTGTGGTCGGGCACCTACCGCGAGGGCGAGCTCGGCGGCTACCCCGCGCGCACCACGAACCAGATCTCCAAGACCCTGGGCGCCGGCAGCAACGAGCACGGCCTGGTCTTCGGGAACTGGAACGACCTCTTGGTCGGCATGTGGGGCAACGACCTCGAGATCGTCGTCGACGTCGTCACCAAGGCCGCTCGTGGCCAGATCCTGATCACCAGCTACTCGATGGCCGACACCGCGGTTCGCCGCGGCGAGTCGTTCGTCAAGGGCACCGGCGCGACGCTGTCGTAACCGGGCACGAAGGGACCAGACGCATGACGGAGCAAGGCACGCTCACCATCGAGGTCACGACGGGTCACTGCCTGGGTGGCGAAGGCAACGACGTCTTCCCCGGCCAGATCCTGGTGGCCCCGAAGGACCTTTCGATCGCGGAAGCGCGCAAGAAGGTCCGCATGGGCTACGCCCGCGTCGTCCCGTCCGTGCTCGAGGCGGGTCCGGAGGCTTCCGCGGCCTCCGGGCCTGCCGCCATCAGTCACGGGGACCCGATCCCTGAGAACCGGGACCCCGACACCATGGCGCCCCAGGGGCGCGGAATCCGGCCTCGCGCCGGCGGGAGGTAACCGCATGACCCACCTTCTCAATGCCCTGGCCCAGACCATGGGCGCAGCGCTGGCCACGGCGGCCCGCCGCACGTCGACCCTGACCGGCACCGGAATCGACGTGCTCGAGTACGAGGGCGTCGCCCTGGTGCTGCTGAACACCTCGGCCGGCACCGGAACCACGCCGACGCTCGACGTGAAGCTCCAGCACTCGGACGACAATTCGACGTTCAGTGATGTGACCAGTGGCGCGTTCTCCCAGGTCACCGACGTGGCCGGGACGGCCGGCGTCAAGGTCATGAAGCTGAACGTCTCCGACGTGAAGCGCTACCTGCGCGTGGTCGGGACCATCGCCGGCACCACGCCGTCGTTCGACTTCGGCGTGGAGTTCGTCGGGATCAAGAAGGCGAGCTGACCGATGTACCTCGGCGAGTCCGACATCACCGCGATCCTGGCTGACCTTGCCGCTGCCGGTGGCGGCGTCGCGGTCACCCTTGGCGGGACCACGGTGACGGGACTGTTCGACCGCGAGGTCGTCGAGATTCTCGCAGGCGATATGCCGGCCGTCGTGTCCGCCGAGGAGATCGTCCACGTCCAAAGCGGGGTGCTGCCCGGCCTGCAATCGGGGGCAGCGATCACCGTGGGCGGGGCCGCCTACGTCGTCCTGAAGGTCCTGCCCTACGGCGATGGTGCCATGGTCCGCATTGCGCTGAGGACACCATGACCACGATCCGCGAGCAGATCGTCTCGGCCGCCGTCCTGGCGCTGGCCACGAACGCGCCCGTGGGCGTTCCCGCTCCAGTGCGGACGCGCCTGGACTCGCCCAGCGCGGACCAGCTGCCCGCGCTGACGGTCTATCAGGGCATCGAGACGGTCGAGTCGATGCGCGATGCTAAGGCGGGCACGGCCAGCCACGGCCCCGTGGTGCGGCGGTCGGTGCTGCTCAGCGTCGAGGTTCTGACCAAGGCAGGAGCCGGCACGCAGCCCGACAAGGCGGCCGATCCGATCCTGGCCTGGACTACGGCCTCACTCGCTGCGGCCGGCACCTTCGGCGGCCTGGCCAACGGCCCCGCTGACGAGATCGGCACCAAGTTCGAGTACGAGCAGGCCGAGACGTCGTTCTGCCGCGCCACGCAGACGTTCCGGATCGAATACCAGACCCGCGCTGATGACGCGCAGAGCCTGACCTGACAGGGAGGAAACCATGCCCGAGGTCGTCAACGGCAACAACATCCTGCTCGGCAGGGGCAAGATCTACTTCGACCGGTTCGATGCGAACGGCGCGCGCACCGGCGAGCTGTTCCTGGGCAACTGCCCGACGTTCGAGATCACGCCCACGAGCGAAGACATCAAGAAGTACTCGAGCGCCGACCGCTCGGCCGACCTGATCGCCTCGGACGTGCTGCGCACGACGCTCGCGATTCGAATCGTCGGGGATGAGTTCTCCAAGGAGAACCTCGCCATGGCCCTGTTCGGCGACACGGCGACGCTGTCGCAGACGGGCGCTGCGGTCACGAACGAGGCCATCGCCGACGTGCTGCAGGGACGGTACTACGCCCTGTCGAAGCGCCAGGTGAGTCTGGTTTCGGTGAGCGGGCCCAGCGGCACGCCTACCTACGTGGTGGACGACGACTACAAGGTCGATGCCGTGACCGGCCGCATCTACATCGTCGAGGGCGGCGCGATCACCGATGGCTCGGACATCGAGGTGGACTTCACCTACGGCACGATCGCGCTGCCGACCATCCGCGGCATGAACCAGACCTCGGTCAAGGGCTACCTGCGGTTCATCGGCGACCCGGCCCGCGGCCCCAAGTACGAGTGCGAGATCTGGCGGGCGTCGCTGCGCGCTGACGGAGCCATCGGGTTCATCTCGGACGAGTACGCCAGCTTCACCATGGCCGGTGACATCGAGTCCGACGCCGCGAACCACCCGAACGAGCCGCACTACCGGCTGATCAGGATCGTGTGATGACTGAGAAGCACACCCTTGGCGGCCGTACGTTCCTGCCGGTGCACGAACCCACCGTGGAGCAGGACTTCCGGTTCCTGGCCCTGATCAAGCGCGCCCGGATCGACGAGGTGGTCATGCAGCCCGGCGAGCGCCCCGAGGCCTTTGCCCGGCGGCTGCTGGAAGTGACCATCGAAAGCGGCGTGATCCTGGATCTCCTCGGGTGCCTCCTGGTCCCGGAGGACACCGCACCCCGGGACCGGGACCCCGGGGAGGTCTGGACCGCCGAGGTAGGACGCGAGACCGCCCAATTCCTGGGGCAACTGCGGGACCCCAAGGACAAGGCGGAGGTGCGCGGCCTGGTCCTGTCGCTGCTGGTCTCTTTTTTCGAGAGCGGGATCGTCTCTTTGTGGAATTCGACGACCTCCTTCGCCGAGGCGATCCCGAACCCCAACAGCAGTCAGGCACACCAGGCCGGTACGGCCCCTGGACCGAGCTCGTCCGGGAGCTCGCCGCAGGCGACCACGACCGAGCCGAGCGGATAGTCCGTTGGCCACTGCGGGTCGCGCTCGCCTCTTACCGCCGGCTGATGAGAGAACAGGCGCTGGCAGACTTCCGCCATCGGTACCTCTGCTGGTGCGTCCTGGCCCCTCACAGCGCCAAGGGATCGCGGCCGCGCCCGCCGGCGCTGCCCGATATCCTCAGAGGAAGGTCCATCGATGGCCACGCCTGATGTCAGGGTCCGGCTATCGGCCGAAGGCGTCGCCGAGGTCGTGGCTGCCCTCAAGAAGGTCCAGGCCGAAGCCGAGAAGGCCTCGGCCAAGCAGTCGCATGGCTTCCTGGGCCTGAACCGGGTCCTGGGCTCCACCTCGGCACTTCTCAGTGGTCTGGGGGTCGCCCTCGGGGTCGGCCAATTCCAGCAGTGGATCCGCTCCTCGGTGGACGCAGCTGACAAGATCGATGAGCTCGGCCAGACGGTCGGCGCCTCGACCGAGAACCTGTCTGCCCTGCACATGCTCGCCCGCACGTCCGCTTCGAGCCTGGAGGAGATGGGCGCCGCCCTGGCCAAGCAGAACAAGTTCATCGGCGAGGCGGCCGCAGGAAACCCCAAGGCCACCGCGACGTTGCGTGACCTCGGACTCACCCTGGCCGACTTCAAGGGCAAGGACGCGGTTCAGATCTTCGAGTTGTTCGCCCAGCGAATCAGCGCGCTGCCCTCTCCGATCCAGAAGACCAAGACCGCCATGGACGTCTTCGGGCGGTCCGGCGCGAACCTTGTGCCCACGATGACCGCCCTGGCCGACGAGGGACTCGGCGCGGTCATCGAGCGCGCCCGCGAGCTGGGCGTCCTTATCGACAGCAATCTGGCGCAGTCCGCCGCGCAGATGAACGACGACTTCGAGCTTCTGAAGGCCCAGAGCGAAGGCCTGGGCGCCCGGCTCGCCGCCGGCTTGGTCCCCCAGTTGTCCCAGGCGCTGCAGATCATGAGCGGCGACCTCAAGCAGACGACCGAAGCCTGGGAACGCTTCGGCCAGGGCATTGGCCTGGTGGTGAAGTTCATCGTCGCGGTGGTGTCGTCCGCCTTTGACATCGTGGGGACCGCCCTGGCGATGATCATGATGCGGATCGATGCCGGCGTGCGCGCAGCGTGGGCGCTGCTGCATGGCAATCTCGATGAGGCCAAGACCTACCTCAGAGCCGCCATGGTAGCCATCAGCGCCGAGCAGGCCGACCTAGAGGACCGCCTCAAGACCCGCTTCGAACTGACCGTCTCGACGCCTCCCAAGCCGGCAGCTCGTCCGAATGCGCCCACTGGGGACCTCCCGGAAGATCCGGCCGCGCTCGCGGCTCAGCGCGCCCAGGCCATGCAGGCGACCCTCGACCGCGAACTGGCGCTCGTTCGCGCGGCAGCCAGCCTGCGTAACGCGGCCGAGAAGAGGGCGTTCGAGGAAGGCCTCAAGGACGTCCAGGCCTACTACGCCGAGCGTCGCCGGATTGCCGAAGAAGAGCAGGCCAAGGAGATCGAGGTCCTCCAGCAGAAGCGCGCACTGCTGGCCAGCGAGCCCGACCCCAGCCGGCGTAGCGACGAGCAGGGGAAGATTGACGCCGAACTGGCCAAGGCCCGCCTCGAGTACGAAGACCAGACCGCCGCCCTCCGGGCCGAAGAGCGCGACGCGGTCCAGAAGCTCGCCGAGGAGCGGCTCGCCCTGGAGAAGACTCTGCTCGAGGCCCAAGGCCGCCGCCACGAGGCCGCGCTCTTGGGCATCAACGAAGAGATCCGCCGTGCCGATCTGCTGCTCAAAAAGCAGGGTGCGTCCGATGCGGAGCGCGAGGCGACACTTGCCCGCATGCGCCGGTCGATGGAGTCCGGCGCCAACTTCGACGAGACCAAGCGCCAGGCCGAGGCCGCCCTGGCTGACCTGGACGCCACCCGCTCCGAGATCGAAGCTCGCGTCTCGGCGGGCCTGCTGTCTCAGGTCGAGGGCGAGCAGCAGATCCTGGCGATCGAAGCCGAGCGCCTGGTCGCCCTGCAGAACCTCGCGACTGCCCTGGAGCAGGCCGCCTGGGCCACCGGCGACCCGGAGCGGATCGCTCAGGCCCAGGGCTTCACTGCGGCCGTGCGCGACCTCGGGTTCGCCGTCGAAGGCGCCCGCGCATCCTTCGCGGCTTTCGGCAAGACTGCCCTCGATAGTGGGCGCGACGCCCTGACCGAGTTCTTCGACACCGGCATCACCGGCGCCAAGTCCCTGGGCGACGCCTTCCGCAACCTGGCCCTTTCCATCATCGCTGACCTGAAGCGCATGGCCGCCCAGCTTCTAGCAACCGCCATCATGAAGAAGATCGCCGGGGTGTTCAGCGATGGCGGCCAAGTCGGCGGCGCCGAGAAGAAGGCCACGGGCGGCGTCCTGGGTGGCATCGGCACCGGCACGTCGGACTCGAACCTCGCCTGGTTCTCGCGCGGCGAGTACCTCGTGCGCGCCGCCGTGGTCCGCGAACCCGGCGTCTTGCGCCACCTCGAGGATCTGAACCGCCGTGGGATCCAGGCGCTGGTCCAGAACCCGGTCCTGATCGAAGCGCCCGTGCCGAGGTTCGCCGAGGGTGGCCTGGTCGATGGGCCCGCCCCCACGGACCCGCAGGCTTCGAAGGACAGCCAGATGCTGATCGGCCTTGAGGAAGGCCTCATCCTGCGCCACCTCGAGAGCCCGGCTGGTCAGCGCATCCTCGTGAAGGCCATGGCCAAGAATCGCCGCGCGATCCGCTCGGCGCTGGGGACGTGAGTCATGTTCACCACCGGAACCGCGACTGACTACAACGACCTGGCCGAGCGGCTGCACACGTTCCTGACCGCCAAGGGATCGGCTTTCGGGCTCGCCTACACAGGGACCGGCAATGGCAGCCTGACCGGTTACTCCGGCGGAGCGTCGTCGGTGGCCGAGACCTTCACGATCACGGCCACCTCTCCCACCGCGTTCGATGTGGTCGGCGGCGTCACGGGCTTGATCGGCCCCGCGACGGTCGGCACGCCCTTCGCCCATGCGACGCTGGAGTTCCTTATCACGGCCGGGGCGACGCCCTTTATCTCGGGCGATCAGTTCACCCTGTCGACCGCACCAAAGTGGACCGGCCTGCGCCGCTCCCGTGGCTGCCGGCTGTTGGCCACTCAGGCCAACGAGGGCATCTACGCGGTCCAGAACATGGTGGACGGGAAGCTCGATATCTGGCCGTTCAACGTCTCGGGCCTGACCAACCGCTCATGGGCCATCTACTCGACGGTAACACTGCCTCAGGAGGTGGAGATCACCTTCTTCGAGCCCGTGACCATCGCCGCCTATGAGTTGACCCTCTTCGAGACGACGGGCCAGGCGCCCGACGACTGGCAGATGCAGTACTGGGATGGCGCCGCCTGGGTGACGCTCGATACGCGGGTGGGGATCAGCTTCTTTGGCGGCATCCCCCAGACCTTCACCATTGCCACACCGGTGTCGGCGACCCGCTACCGGTGGCACATCACCGGGTTGCGCTACACCCAGTGCCACATGGGCACGCTGCGCATGTTCCGGCAGGCTGACGGCGTCGATGCGTGCTTCCACGAGTACGCCTGGATGGCCCCGGGCAATGATGGCACCTCTGAGATCTTCGTCGGCATCCACGGCTTCGAGCGCCAGGACGCCGACTACCACGACTGGGAGATCGCCGGCATGGATGGCTGGACTCCCGGGGCGCGGTTCTATCAGCAGCCCGGCTTCCAGGGCAACCTCTACCTGCCGCTCTGGAACGCTGCCATCCCCTACTGGTTCATCGCGGACGGCCGCCGCGCCGTGGTGATCGCCAAGATCTCGAACCAGTACGAGATCGCGGTCTTCGGTCTGCTCGACCCCTACTACTCCCCGAACCACTGGCCGTACCCGCTGGTCCTAGGCGGGTCGATGTCCCACGGCGAGTTCTCGGCCTGGAATGACACCGACTACCGGTGGTCCCTGGCGGACAACCGCCACCGGATCCCGACCCACGCCGACACGGGAGGCGCCCCGGTCGCCGCCGGAGAACGTGATCCCTGGGACACGCAGTTGCGCGTCCGCAATCTCGACGGCGGCTGGAAGGCACTCGAGGGTTCGTACCTCGACTCGATCACCTCCACGCCCAGCACCTACTTCCACATCATCTGGCCGACGCGGTGCGGCCTGTCGCTCCTGGACCCGGGTCCGGGCGCCACGTACGACCTGTGGCCGGTGATGATCATGCTCGGCGACGTTGGGGGCGGCTTCAACACGCCTGGCCAGCTTCCGGGCATCGCTCTGGTCACGGGCCAGGGCCTGACCGCAGAGACCTTGATCCGCCAGGGCGCCGTCGACTGGATCGTCATTCCCAACGTGTTCCGCAACGATCGCGACGACTTCTGCGCCGTGAGGTTGGACTGATGGCCGCTGCGTACCAGACCGGAATCAGCAGCTCGCCTACGAGTCTCCTGCAGGCCCTGGTGACCTGGCTCGCTGGCCAAGGCTGGACCGTGAATCAGTCCGCGCAGGACGGCGCCGGCTGGCGTGCCCATCTGGTGAAGGCAGGAAGCCTGAACGTGAACCTGCGCGCGGCCGAGAACGAGCGGATCTGGCGCCGAGGCACAAGCAACTACCATGACCTTGGCAACGGTGGCTACGGCATCGGCCTGTACCTGGGAACCGGCTGGAACGGCGGCAGCAACTGGTACGCGCAACCAGGCGGTCCAGTGCGGCCATACGACCTGAACACGTCCGGCTGCGGCATGAACCTGCCCCAGGGATCAGTGGCCGCGTACCATCTGTTCGACGACGGGAACGACCACATCACTGTCGTGGTCGAGCGCGCACCTGGGATCTTCTGCCACATGGGCTGGGGGCCGTCCCTTGAGCGGGCCTCGCTGCCGGAGCCGTTCCCCTACTTTTTTTCCAGCTCGAGCACCAAGCTCAACACCGCCGAGTTGTCTGACGTCCTTTCCGGCAACCGCCGGGGCATGGACTTGACCGCCTACCCGCCGATGTCCCACACCGACGAGGACTACTCCACGATCTCCGGCAGCACCGGCCAGACGCATTGTACCGCGTTCGTCCGCGTCGACGCGGCGTCGTTCGCCGGCAGATGGATTGGCGACTGCAAGCCCGAGGACGAGGGCTTCGGTTGGACCGGCAGGCGCATGCGCGACGCCCTGAACAAGTGCACCGAGGCCCTGGGCGGCATGGAAGAGGACGAGTACGTCAATTACCAGTACCTGTGGAACAGCGGGACGAGCGGACCTGGCGAGCGCACGCTGCAGAGCGCATTCGGCGGCGCGCTGCTGCTGCCCCTGCATTGCTTCATGGAGGCCGAGCCGCAGAATCGCTGGGCACCGATCGGCTACCCGCCCACCGTGTTCTGGACCGAGGCCGTGGGCCACGGCTACAGCGCCGGCGACATTTACCAGCTGGGCGGCCAGAACTTCATGCTGTTCCCGTTCTTCGCCGTGAAGAAGGCCGCCTGATGGCCACCGCGGTTCGGGTCCCCGGCCCCTTGATCCTCGGCTCCGCGGCGGCGCTATCGATCAACTTGGCCACAGCCGCCATCGACCCGATCAGCACCCGCCCCCTGCACGTTGTCGGGATGAACGCGGGCCCACGGTCGGCACTGGCAGACCCGCGGCCGGCAGCGTTCCAGGTGGGTGGAGGCATTGCCCCGGTTCACGGCATGGCGGTGCTCGGCCGCATCCATGTGATCCCACGCCGGTATGATCTTGGCGCCGTGGTCTCCGAACAGGAGGCCGAGGTCGAGGTTTGGAACGCCGACATCCAGCGCGCCCAGACTCTCGAGGAGATCATTGTCGCCGGACCTGCCGGAATTGCGATCGTGGACCACCTCGGCCAGCCGGCGCAGTTCCCCGCGTCGAGTTCGCAGGTCTATCTGGTCAAGGTGCTGAGCGACGGTGACGCCCTGATCGACAACCTGGTCACTTGGGTGTTTGCCGGGAAAGACCCGCTGGGCACCAACCTCCGGCTGGTGGGATTCCGGCTGATCCCGTTCCCGTTCCCGCCGAACTGGGCCCAACCGGTGACCGAGACCTTCGGGTTCATGACGGACGTCATCGTCTCCTACCGGGGCATGGAGCAGCGTATCCAGCTACGCGCCGTGCCGGTGGGCACGATCCGCTACGCGACACTCCTGGACGATCTGCGCGATGCCCAGATGGCGGGCGCCATCATCTTCGGCAACCAGGCCCGCGCGTTCGGCGTCGGCCGTTGGCAGTTCCAGACCAGGCTGCTGCAGGACGCAATTGCCGGCGATCACGACATCCTCTGCGACACCTCCGACATCCCGTTTGAGCCCGGCGGCATGGTCCTGCTGTGGACCGACCCCTACCACTGGGAGGTCCAGACCATCGAGAGCGTACTGCCTGACCGCGTGGTCCTGGACTTTGGCCTCATCCAATCCTGGACCGCGGGGCTGACCATCGTCCTGCCGATCGTGGTCGGCCGGCTGTCGGACGACGAGGGATTCACCTGGGACGCGCTCGCGATCGGCTCGACCGCGCTCACCTTCGACATCGACGGGTTCCGGCCATGAGCTACCTCGGGTTTGATGTCCTGGAGCTCAACTACAACCGCGTCGGGGCCTTCGAGGAGCGTCTCAAGCGGAAGTTCGTGCTCTTGAGCTCGAAGACCGGCCGGCGCATCGCCGACGAGCAGGCCCCAGCGCCTGCCACCACACGCCCGTTCACCTGGACCGCGCTCGGTCGCGAAGAGATCACGGCCATGCGCGCGTTCCTCGATGCCCGCAAGGGACGCGCCGTCCCGTTCTGGCTGCCCAGCTTCCAGTGGGATCTCGCCCTGGCCGAGGACATCGCCCAGAACCAGTCCGGTGCGACGATCAGGTGGGTCAGGTACAAGCAGCAGATGTGGGGCACGACCGGAGCCCGGCGCCACCTCGCGCTCTGGTCGCTTGGCAATGGGGCCATGGAATACTGCCGGATCACCGGGGCCACCGATCCGGCCAACTACCTGACCGAGACCCTCACGCTCGACCCGGTAGCGCAGCGCGACTACTCACGTGCGCAGACCGTGCTGTCATTCCTGAAGTTCTGCCGCCTCGACGAAGACCGCATCGAGGTCACCTACCCGAGTCCCCAGGTGGCTGAGGCCACGATCCGGGTCCGTGAACTCCCCCTGGAGGCGCCACTGTGACCTACGACGCCAGAGAGAAAAGCCGGTACCTGGGCCAACCCATCGAGGGGTTCCGGTTCACCCAGGGCAGCAACATGTGGTTCTACACCTCGGCGGATCGGGCCATCACGCTGCCGGCTGGCGTGTTCGCCCCGGAAGCCATCGTGCGCAGCGAACTCGACTTCTCCCAGGAGGACACCGGCGAGACCATCGATCTCACGCTGCCACGCGCCAATCCCGTCCCGGCGCTGTTCATCGGCGACCTGCCGTCCACCCCCGTCTGGGTGACCGTCTACCGGGCCCACCGCGGCGAGGAATCGCTCGCGGTGACCATTTTCAGCGGCAAGGTGGTCCGCGCACGGTTCGAGGAATCCGAGGCCATCCTCACCGGCGCCAGCCTGATGGCCATGTTGGCTCGCACGGTGCCAATCCTGGCCATGCAGACCCCCTGCAACCACGTGCTGTATTCGTCTGCGTGCGGCGCCGATCCTGCCGCCTGCCGGGACCTGATCTCGGTCACGTCTGTGAACGGCGCCACCGTGGTCTCGAACGGATTTGCCCTGCGCCCCGACCAGTGGTTCCGCGGAGGGCGTCTCGAGTCCACCACCGGCGAGACCCGCTTCATCGTGGGCCACCAGGGCAACACCGTCACGCTGATCTCGCCGCTGCCCGGCCTGTCGTCATTGGACCAGGTCAAGGCCTTCTGGGGCTGCGACCACCTCGAGGCCACCTGCCGGGACAAGTTCGGCAACCTCACCAACCACCTGGGCTGGTCGCGCCTGCCGGGCCGCAATCCCTTCTCAGGGAGGATCGACTGATGGCCTTCTGGCTCCTGGCCCTGGTCTACATTGTGGGCACGGTTCTTTACGACGTCCTGCGCCCCAAGCCGAAGTTCGACGCGCCGGCGCCATCCAGCCTCGGTGACTTCCAGTTCCCCACGATCGGCGAGGGCCGCTCCATCCCGGTCGTCTGGGGAACCTGCAAGCTGTCGGGCCCCATGGTCACCTGGTACGGCGACCTGCAGGTCCAGGCCATCAAGAAGGAGGTCAAGACGGGGCTGTTCTCCTCCGACGAGATCACCACCGGCTACCGCTACTTCCTCGGCGCCCAGCTGGTCCTGTGCGGTGGCGAGATCAACGAGGTCCTGAAGATCCGCTTCGATGACCGTGCGCCCCCGGCGGGCTACGCCCACCTTCCCGACCTGACCCAGATCCATATCAACGCCCCGAACTTCTTCGGTGGCGAGGAATCCGAAGGCGGCATCGCGGGCAGCATCTACGTCTACCACGGGACGGCCACCCAGCCGGTGGACGCCTACCTCGAGGACCGCATTGGCGACAGCCTGCCCGCCTGGCGGCGCGTCAGCTACGCGGTGTTCCGGCACGTCTACCTGGGGACGAGCCCGTACATCAAGGCCGTCTCGTTCGTGGTCCGGCGCTGCCCGAACGGACTTGGGCTTTCGGGTGGGGCCGAGAACATCGACGGTGACGCCAACCCGGCGGCCATGATCTACGACATCCTGATCTCGCCGGCTTCGGGGAACGGGCTCGGGCTGCCGGTGGGGTTCCTGGACGTGGCCGCGTTCCGCGAGGTCGGCCAGACCCTGGCCACCGAGGGCCTCGGCCTGTCCATGCTGCAAGACCGCTCCACGACCGCGAAGGACCTCGTCCTTGAGATCCTGCGCCACATCGACGGCGTCATGTACGTCGAGCCTACGACTGGACTCCTGACGATCCGCTTGGTCCGGTACGACTACGACCCGGAGTCGATCCCAGTGCTCGATGCGGACTCGTGCACGGTGAAGTCGTTCGCCCGGCCGTCGTGGGGCGACCTCAAGAACACTGTGCGGGTGGGCTACGTCAGCCGCGACGCCGGGTTCATTGAGAAGACCGCCCAGGCCCAGGATCTGGCCTCGATCGAGATCCAAGGCGGCGAGGTCTCGCTCCAGGAGATCACGATGCGAGGGCTGTCCAATCCGACGACGGCGCAGCAAGCCGCCGCACGAGCGCTGGCCGCTCTGGCGTATCCGCTGGCTACGATCACGATCGAGGCCGACCGGTCGGCTTGGGCGTTCCGTCCCGGAGCGGCGTTCAAGCTCGTCTGGGACCCGCTGGGCATCGGCGGCATGGTGTGCCGGGCGGTCCGCGTCGGCACAGGCCGTCTCGACTCGGGGAAGATCGAGATCGAGGCCATGGAGGACATCTTCGCCGTCGACTGGACGGGCTATTCAGATCCGCCGGCTTCCGGATGGGAAGACCCCTCCGGAGACGCGCCCGCGTTGACCGACCAGGCCGTCCTGGCCGCGCCCTATGAGGCGGCGAAGAGCTACGGGAGCCTGACGCCCGGCGTGCAGTTGGCCATTACGCTAGCCGCACGCGGCGCGACCGGGATCTCCCTCGGGTACCGTGCCCACGTGGCTGATGGAGCCGGAGGCTGGGCGCCGTCGGTCGACGTGCCGTTCTTCACGCCATCGGGGGTTCTCAGCGCGGCGATCGACGAGCTTGCGAGCGAAATCGCCGTGGCCTCTGGCCTGGACACCGACCGGGTCGCGTCGGTAGGCGCCCCTGACTTCGCGCTCGGCGTCAATGTCGCGTGGCTCTCCCACGATGGCGTGGAGGAGTTCATCGCGTTCCAGAACGTGGTCCAGGATGGGGGCGGAATCTCATTGCAGGTCGTCGCTCGCGGCTGCCTGGACACCGCGCCGACAGCATTCCCCGCCGGCACGCGCGTGTGGTTCATCTCCTACGGCAGCCAGGTCGTGAACATTCGCGGGCCTGTGCCGCCGACCGTCAACGTCAGCAACGACATCCGTCTCCAGCCCTACAACAACCAGAGCGAGTACAACTTTGCGTCGTGCCCGACGTCCCCGGTCGTGGCGACCACGCCGGCAAGATCTACGAAGGTCTACTGCCCAACCGATGTCCGGTTCAACGGGCAGAGCTATCCGATCTCGATCACTGGCGAGCTCACCGTATCGTGGTTGCATCGCAACCGGCTCGGGACGTGGAGTTATGTGGACTCGGGCAAGGCCACCGCTCCTGAGGCCGGCACCGAATACGACATCCTGATATACGGCGAGCTTGGCACACTTGTCCATACCGAGACAGGCCTGACTGGTACGTCCTGGACGTACCCCGAGGCGAATGAGATCACCGAGTCTGGGCTGGGGCGGCTCAACAACCATTTGCGGGTGGTCATTCGGACATACGGAGCGGGACGGGCTCACGTAGCGGATCGGGAAATCGAGTGGGAGTTTGATCGCATGTGACGAATCATTTGCACCTACTTGGCCGTATCCGGCTGGGCATCAAAGCTCCGGATGAACGCATCCTTGTCCGCTTTCGGTAGTCGCATCCACCGGTTCTTACTCACGTTGCAGCAGAAGCCGATGGTGTAGTTCTCGTATGTCGCCGTCGGCGAGAACCCGTCAACCGGCTTCCCTGAAACCGGATCGACGTTATTGATCGGCGGCGGCCCTGCGGGCCGCAACTTCAGCAGTCTCGACCCCGGATTGACTGTATGCAGGATGATGATCGCCGCAGCGGCCACCGTGAGAACATAAGCGACAATCCTGAAATACCGTTCATTGCGGTGACGACGCGGCCGCAATCCGCGCGAGGCGACCGGTGTGCCGGCGCCACTGATTCGATGGCGACCTGTCTTCATGGCTGACTGCCTCTTTCTTCCGCACAGATCCGCGTCAGCGCACGGCTCGGGGAAGATTGGTCGGCGACTCCCCAAGCAGTCGGAGTGCGTTGAAGGTAACCAGCAGGGACGCACCCATGTCGGCGGCAATGGCCATCCATAGCGAGCCATAGCCGAGCAAGGTGAGCACAACGAATACCGCCTTGACCGCGAGAGCGAAGATGACGTTCTGCCGTATGACTCCGACCGTTCTTTTGGAATGCTCAATGAGCCACGGGAGCTTTGAAAGGTCGTCGGACATGAATGCCACGTCCGCAGCCTCGATGGCCGCGTCGCTCCCGGCAGCACCCATGGCGAGGCCGATCGTGGCCCTGGCCATCGCCGGCGCATCGTTGATACCGTCGCCGATCATCGCAACTTGCCCATAGCGCTCGACGAGCTCATCGATGGCGGCGACCTTGTCGGCAGGGAGGAGTTCCGCACGGATCTCTTCGATGCCCACTTCCCGAGCGATCGCTTCGGCAGTCTCCCTGTTGTCGCCAGTGAGCATGACGACGTGCTCGACTCCAAGCCTCCGCACGTTCTGCAGTGCGGCACTTGCGGACGGACGCACCGTATCCGCGAGGGCAAGGAAGCCGCAGACGTGCCTTTCGTTTCCCACGACGACGACTGTGCGCCCCTCTCTCGCAATCTCTTCCAGTTGACGATGAATCTCCGCCGTCTCCTGTCCCATCTCTTCGAGGTACCGGTGCGAACCTACCCAGTACGACGAGCCATTGAGACGACCGGTCAAGCCCTTGCCCTTGATTTCCTTGAATGCCTCAACTGGCTGTGCGCTGATTCCCTGCTCGGCGGCATAGGCCACAACGGCCCGGGCGAGCGGATGATCGCTGAGAGCTTCAAGTGATGCGACCCTCTGCAAGAGGTCTGCCTCGCTGTGCCCAGACAGGGGCACGACCCGGAGCACCGAAGGCCGGCCCTCCGTAAGCGTTCCCGTCTTGTCAAGGGCAATCGCTCGGATTCGTGCCGGCAATTCCATATGGAGTCCACTTTTCACCAGGACGCCATTGCGCGCCGCGCGGGCGAGGGCCGCGACGATGCTGACCGGCGTCGAAATGACCAACGCACAGGGGCAGCCGATGACCAGAAAGACGAGCGATCGATAGAGCCACTCGCGCCAATCGCCGCCCAGCACGATCGACGGAATCAAAAATGTCAGCAGGGCCACACCCAATACTGCCGGAGTGTATACACCGGCGAACCTCTCAACCCATCGCTCGGACGGCGCTCGACGCAGGTGCGCCTCCCCGACCATCCGGATGATGTGGGCAAGGGTCGTGTCACTCGATCGCTTCGTGCACTCGATCTCAAGCACGCCGTCTTCACAGATCGTGCCGGCGTAGACCGTCTGACCTGGTACCACAGTCACTGGCATACTCTCGCCGGTAACGGGTGCCTGATTCACCTCGCTCGCACCGCTGACGACGATGCCGTCGAGCGGAATTCTCTCCCCGGGCTTGACCTGAAATCGGGACCCGATGCTAACTTCCTCGACCGGTATCTCCGTGCTGCCCCCCTCGGGTTGAATCACGCGCGCGGATGCCGGGGACAGTCGCATGAGGGCGCTTACGGCCCGCTTGGCACGTCCGACGCTCCAGGATTCGAGCGCCAGGGAGACGGCAAAGAGGAAGGAGACGGTGGCGGCCTCGAGCCACTCCCCGATCCCGACGGCTCCAATGACGGCGATGGTCATGAGGAGGTTCATGTTGGGGCGTCGACTCCTGGCGGCCGCCCACGCTTTGGGGAAGACCTTCCAGCCCCCTGCGAAGACCGCCAGCAGGTAGAAAATCTTAGCCAGCAATGGAACACCCTGTGAATGTCCCATCCCCTCATATCCCAAGGCGCCGGCGATTCCTTTCGCCGCAAGAACATGAGTGATGAAGCCAACAAGCAAAAAGATCCCGCTGCCGACGGACGGGATGATGTCTCCGAATGTCGCTGCCGAGCGCCTTTCGCCCTTCGCCGCGGTCTGCTCGTCCAGAAATTCGGCCCGCATCCCCGTTCGTGCGACGGCCTTCAGGAATTCCTCGGACGAGGCGTTGGTGCGGGCTCTTTGGACAGCCATGCGGCCGTTCAGGAAGTCGAACGTGACTCCCTCCTCATCCACAAGCGGAGCGAGTTCGCGTCTCAGGGTTGCCGCCTCCTCCGCGCAGTCCATTCCATGGACCCGAAACAGCATCACTTCCGGCCGTGCCATCTGCGAAGCCTCCTCGTCCGTGATTGCCGCAATCTTCTGCGGCATCTACCGATTCCTCCGGCAAGTGGTAGGGCGGGGGCCAAGATGAGGTCTCCAAGATGCATAACAGGCCCCCGCCCAAGCTCTCACGTGTCCGTGCTTTCATCTCCGGTTCTGATCTTCACGACTTTCTCGAGCGAAACGACGAATACGTAGCCGTCCCCTGCTTTCCCCGTATGGGCGAACCGCTGGATCGCCTCCACTACCGGATCAACGAGGCGGTCCGGCGCGATGATCTCCAGCTTCGTCCGCAAATGCTGCTCGAAGGACCCCGACTCGCGTGCCCCGATGCCCTGGACCACAGACGTCGTCGCTCCGGGAAATCCCTCGATGGCATGGAGTGCGTCCAGGACATGCGGGAGCATGAACGGCTGGATGATCGCCTTGATTTCCTTCATACGAGATCCTCCTGCTCGGCGGGTTTGGGGTCCTTCTTATGGAATAGGCTGTAGAGCGCCGGAAGCACGACAAGGGTCAAGAAGGTCGACGAGACGATGCCGCCGATCACGACCGTCGCCAGCGGCCGTTGGACTTCGGCCCCTGTCCCGTGCGCCACCGCCATGGGAACAAATCCCAACGATGCGACCAGGGCGGTCATCAACACTGGCCGCAGCCGCGTCCGCGACCCCGTAAGGATTGCCTCATTGAGAGGCATCCCCTCCATGTGCAACGATCTGATGAACGTCACCATGACGAGGCCGTTGAGGACGGCGACGCCCGAGAGGGCAATGAATCCCACTCCGGCGGAAATCGACAACGGGATTCCCCGGAGCAGGAGCGCGATCACGCCGCCGGTCAACGCCAACGGAACCCCCGTGAACACGAGTATCGCGTGCCGGATCGAGCCAAAGGTCGTGAACAGCAGCAGGAAGATCAGCCCCAGAGCCAACGGAACCACGAAAGTCAGCCGTTCGCGGGCCGCAAGCATGTTCTCGAACTGACCTCCCCAGGTCGTCCAGTAACCCGGCGGCAAGCTCACCTCTGCCCCGATCCGCCCCTGCGCCTCCTCCACGAAGCTCCCGATGTCCCGACCACGCACGTTGGCGGTCACGACGACCCGGCGCTTGCCGTTTTCCCGGCCGATCTGATTCGGTCCTTCGTTAGTGGAAATGCTGGCGACAGATCCAAGCGGCACATAGGCCGCGCTGACATCCGTGTCGTGCCCCAGGGAGGCCAGCTGCGGACCGCCCCCACCGAGATTGGATGGAAGGGGGATCGGCAGGTCCTTCAGCGCATGGATATCGGTTCGTATTTCTTCCGGAAGGCGCACGACAAGGTCGAAGCGTCGATCGCCCTCGAACACCTGGCCAACCGTGCTGCCTCCGATGGCTGTCTCGATGACCGCATGGACGTCCGAGACGTTGAGCCCGTAGCGCGAGATCGCGGCACGATCGATCGTAATCGTCAGAACGGGCAACCCGCTGACCTGCTCGACGCGAACGTCGGAGGCCCCCCGGATCTGGCCCAGAATGGCTGCGACCTTCTGTGCCTGGGTCTTCATCACCTCCACGTCATCGCCGAACACCTTGACAGCAAGGTCGCTCTTGATGCCCGAGATGAGCTCATTGAAGCGGAGCTGTATCGGCTGCGTGATCTCGTAGTTCTGACCCGGAAGGGCCTGCAGCACCTCCTGGACCTCAGCCGCGAGCTCGTCCTGCGATTTCGCCCGCGTCCATTCCTTCTGTGGCCGGAGCATGAGGTTGCCGTCGCTGTGGTCCGGACCCGCGGGGTCAGTCGCAATCTCGGCGGTGCCGATTCGCGAGAACGTCCGCTCGATCTCGTCCGGGAACTCCCGCAGCAGAAGGTCCTCCACCTGCTTCTGCATCTCGACGCTCTTGGTCAAACTGATCGAGGGCATTCGCAAGGGCTGAACCGTGATCGTGCCCTCCTTGAGCGACGGGACGAACTCGCTTCCCATACGACTGGCGAGGACGCCGCAGACGGCGACCAGCGCAATGCCTCCCGCTACGACCGGCCACCGCCAGCGCAGGGATGCCTCCAGAACCGGGCGGTAGAGTGAGACGGCCGCGTGCATGACGCGGTTCTCCTTCTCGGCGACCTTTCCGCGCAGAAGAAGTCCCAGCAGCGCGGGCACGACCGTGAAGGCGAAGATGAGGGACCCGAGCAGGGCTAGAAGGACAGTCTCCGCCATCGGACGGAACATCTTGCCCTCAATGCCCGAAAGCGTGAGGATCGGCAGGTAGACGACCATGATGATCCCGACCCCGAACAAGGTCGGCCGCGCGACCTCGCGCGCACCTTCATAGGCCTCATCCAACCGTTCCGACCGCGTCAGGACCCGGCCGAGCCGGTGTTGTCTCGCTCCCAGGCGGCGAACGATGTTCTCGGTCATCACGACCGCCCCGTCCACCACCAGCCCGAAGTCGATGGCGCCCAGACTCATGAGGTTGCCGCTGATCTTCCCCTGGACCATCCCGGTCACGGCGAAGAGCATCGAGAGCGGGATCGCCAGGGCGACGATGAGCGCCGCGCGCAGATTCCCGAGCAGTACGAAGAGAATCGCGATCACCAGGATCGCACCCTCCATGAGGTTCTTGCGCACCGTCTCGAGGGTGGCGTCGACGAGATTCGTTCGATCGTAGATCGTCGTCGCCCGTACGCCGGGCGGCAGCGACCGGTTGACCTCCTCCATCTTGGCGCCGACCCGGTGCGAGACAGCCCGGCTGTTCTCGCCCACGAGCATGATGGCGGTCCCGACCACGGCCTCCTGCCCGTTCAGCATGGCCGCGCCCGTCCGCAGGTCCTTGCCGATCGAGACCTCGGCGACGTCACGGATCCGCACCGGCACCCCGTCCCCACCGCCGACCACGATGTCTCGGATCTCGTCCATCTCGGTCACGAGGCCCGTAGAACGAATGAGGTATTGCTCGTCGTGGTGCTCGATGTAGCCGGCACCGGCGTTCGCGTTGTTGTCGGCCAGCGCCTGGAAGACGTCACGGAAGCTGAGACCATGGGCCAAAAGCTTCGCCGGGTCAGGCGTGACGTGGAACTGCCGCTCGTACCCTCCGATCGAGTTCACTTCCGTAACGCCAGGAATCGTCCGGACCTGAGGCTTGACGATCCAGTCCTGGATCGTGCGGAGGTCGGCGAGCGTATAGGGCTGGCCATCCTCTTTGCGGGCCGTCGAATCCGCTTCGATGGCCCAGAAGTAGACCTCGCCGAGTCCGGTCGCGATCGGGCCCATCTTCGGCTCACTAAGCCCCGGGGGCAGGTTCTCCTTTGCTTCCTGCAGCCGCTCATTGACAAGCTGCCGCGCGAAGTAGATGTCGGTTCCATCTTCGAAGATCACTGTCACTTGGGAGAGCCCATACCGAGAGAGCGACCGCACGTTCTGGACGCGCGGGATGCCACTCATCGCCGTCTCGATCGGGAACGTGATCCGCTGCTCTACCTCGACCGGGGACAGGGCAGACACCGCGGTATTGATCTGCACCTGGACGTTTGTAATGTCCGGGATCGCGTCGATCGGCAAGCGACCGAAATTCACAACGCCGAGCAGGATCACTGCGAGAACGCCAAGGACAACCAGCCCTCGCTGGGCGATGGAGAATCGTATCAGGCGGTCCAACATGCTGCACTCCTTCCGACCCTTGTTTTAATGTCCATGGCCGTGCCCTGCTTCGTTCTTCAGGAGTTCTGACTTCAGGATGAAGCTGTTCTCCACGGCCACGCTTTGACCGGGTCGAAGGCCCGAGAGGATCTCGGTCCACTCGCCATCTGTTGTACCGATCGTCACGGTCTGTGCGCGGAATCCATCGCCCTCGACCACGAAGACAACGGTCTGACCCCGCACGTTTTGAATCGCCTTGTCAGCGACCACCAACGGCGCCTCAACTGATTCCGTCTGCACCCGGGCCGTCACAAACAGGCCGGGGCGCCAGACACCTCTGGCGTTGGGCAGGACAACTCGCGCGATGGATGTCCGAGTGGCCTCGCCGACCACCGGGCCCACGTAATCGATCTTCCCCTCGGCGGTTCCGGTGATGCCAGCCGCCTCGATCGTGACGGTCTGCCCGACTCGGACCCGCTCGAGATCGCGGGCATAGACGGTGACGTTGACCCAGACGCTTGAGAGGTCCGCGATCACGTAGATGTCCTGCTGGTCGGAGACGTACTCCCCGAGCGTGATGTGCTTCTCGATGACAGTGCCCGAAATGAGCGCCTTCACCTCGTAAGGCGCGAGGCTCTCATTGGCCTCGACGACCGTCAGCACATCTCCGGCCCGCACGGTTTCGCCGAGCTTCTTGCGAACCTCGCGGGCGATACCAGGGAATCGCGGCACCACGTGAGCCAGGCGATCGGCATTGACGACCACCTCTCCAGGCAGCTCCTGTGCGATGACGATCTCGCGGGGCATCGCAGTGCCGATGGTGATTGCGGCCGATTCGCGCTGAGCGGCGTTCAGGATCACAAGGCCTTCGTCGTCGCCCTCGCCTTCCTCAGATCCGTGCTCGTCGGCCTCGCCGGCTTCGCTGCCATGTCCTTCATGTTCGGCTGATTCTTCTTTGTGGCCGGGCTCGTCTGCAGCCACTGCCCCCTGCCCGTGTTCCCCTGTCGCCGCGGCGTCGGAGTGGCCGGCATCACCGTGTTTATTCCCGTCTCCACACCCGCTTAGCCCGAAAACAAGGAGCAGGGCGAGCCAGAGCTTTGGTCCTTGCAGCATGGTCATTTCGTTCCCTCCTGTACCCGGTCGATCAGGGCTGCGCCCTGCCCAGTTAAACGCTCAATCTCGATTCGACTTTGCTCGAGTTCGCTGAGGGCCGTGATCTCAGATTCGCGGACCAGGGCCAGCGAACGACGCGCCTCAAGCACGTCGAGGTATGTAAACCGTCCTTGCTCGTAACCCTGCCGAACCCCCTCATAGACCTCCTGGGCCCCGGGCAGGACGTTCAGCCGCAGTCCGCGCACCTCTCCCTGAGCGATTCGAAGCCGGGCGGCGTGCTCACGGAGATCGCGCTCCAACAAGCGGCGCGTCTGCTCGAATTCGAACAAGGATCTGCCGGTGTCGGCCGATGCCTCTCGCACGGATCCCTGGTTCTTGTTCGCGAGCGGAAGGTCGATCGAGACACTGAGCAGCAGTGCGCCGTTGTCATCGGCGGCGAATCGTCGATAGCCTCCCCCGACGTTCAGATCCGGGGACTTCAGGCTCTGTTCGAATCGCAGCCGAGCCCTGTAGTATTCCATCAGGTTGGTCCAACGGGCCAGATCTGGATTCCCGGCCAGATTTACGACCAGGGAATCAAATGTCGGGACGGTCGTCAGGGAATCCAGGTCACCTTCGACTTGCTCCGGGAGCGGGCTGCCGCCCCAGTTCAGCGCCAGTCGCTCGATTGCTATTTGCACATGTCCCCTGGCGCGCTCTGTTTCGATCTCGGCTGCCGAGATGGCAACACGGGCCCGCGTGGCTTCCACAGCCGGGAGAGCGCCTGCCTCTACCTTCCTTTGTGCCGTTGCCGCAACCTCACGCGCGATGGCCAGGGTCTCGTCGGCCAGCGCAAGCCGGCGCTGTGTTGCCAGCGCAAGGGCGAAGTCGCTGCGGACGTCGCGCACGAGATCCAGGCGCGCCGCCTCCAGGTCGCGCCCGATCAAGGCACGGTCAGCCTCCGCGACCGCAACTCGCGCCCCTCGTTTTCCCCCGGTTTCAAGTCGCTGCGAGATCTGGATGCTCGTCTCCGACTCGTTGAATCCCGGCAGGTCACCGGAGAAGTTCTCGACGTCGACTGCGAGCCCCGGATTGGGCCGGAGTCCGGCCTGCTGAATGCGGCCCTCGGCGGCCTCCATGCCTAGGGACGCGGCTTTGAGGCGCGGGTGCTCCTCGAGCGCCCGCCGTAGCGCTTCTTCAAAGGTGAGGCCGCCGGGCCAGCCAGCGGGAGTTTGCGCCCAGACGGTGCCGCTGGACACCGCCAGGCAGGCCAGAAGGAAGATGTGAGCAGACCTCTTCCATCGACTTGTCCATTGCATCGCTTTTCCTCCGTCGGATGCATAGCAAAATCAGGCCGATCCACACGAAGCGCGGATCGTCTACGAAACAGCGGGGATGACTGAGGATTCTAGAGTCGTAGAACGACGGTCAGAGGCGTGCGAGAGCAGAAGCAGCCAGGCTGTTCGGTACAGGGAACATCCGTTTCGAATGTCAACGGATCAAACTCGAACGGGAGGCAGGGCAAAGAAACCGCGGCGATCGAGTTCTGGTCAGGTTTGTCCGCGATCAGCGTGGGTTGGACGAGGGGCACGTGGGCACACTCGTGGAACGCGGGAGATCCCCATACCTCGAACCCGACCGCAGGGTCGCCTCGATCCGCCTGGCCGGGATCACAGCACTCATGATCCCGACTGGCTACATGTGAAGCGCCATCCGGCTCAACGCACAGCCCGTGCGTGCTGACCCCTGTGACGAGCAGGCACACCGCTATTGCAAGACGGGCTCCGCCTGCTTTCACGATGCCGAATGGCGACTGAAACATTCGCATTTTCCCAGAATATGACGATTCCCACCGGCCGTCAAGGAGAAGCCAGCCGCACGTCCGGTCGCATGGTCGTGTCGGCTTCGCAACGTCCTCTTCTGCATCCGGTTAAGACATCTTCCTGTTGGTTCGAACTGATCGCTGCTCATCAGGACAAACGCCCTATACCCAAGCATGAGGTTTCGGTTCCGCGAACTCCGAACTTAACCCCAAATCGGATGGCAATGCCACCCAACTACCTGCCCCCGGTTCTCCGCTGCGGTGCATCTCGTTTGATCCGAATCCCGGCGCAGCCGCATCCATCCGCGAACTGCTGGCTGTGAGTGCTTATTGCTGCAGACTGACGCTCAGGTTCATGTGGTTGCTCTCGTGGCCCTGTGGATCGTATCCACAGAAATCGTAGTGATACTCGCCCGATTGAGCGCCCATGCGATGACACCCATATTGCTGAGTACTATCGACGAAGCAATAAGCGCCGTCCCCGGGAACCAGATCACCGTGGGTCCCATCGTCGTAGCAATTGACTTGACCAGTGTATCCATGCATCGGCCCCATCATGCCCGAAGTCTCGATCTGGACCAGTACGCGACCCCCGGCGACGGGATTGCCTTGATGGTCAACGAGACGTGCTTCATAGCGCACGGGCCCCACATACTCACCTTGATGAATAGTCTGGCCGTCGAGTGATTGGTCGTTCACGCTAATCTCTGCTGCGCTCAACGTGACATCCGAAAGTCCCGTGCTCGTCGGACTCTCGTCGTTGCAGCCCCCTAACGCAACCAGCAGCAAGAGCACTGCAGACGCGCTTACAGATAGCCCGATCTTTCGTCCATGTCGCATTGCCAAACCTCCCTTAGCCATGCGCAGTTCTCAGACGCTCGGAGAGCATAGCCCCCGCAACGCCTACTGTCAAACTGGGCAATAAATGGACCTGCAGTTCATTTTCGATCGATCGAGCTGCGTTTCGGTCGACCGGATCTCGACCTGGTGACAAGTCCCTCACCCGGCCCGGGCCACGGCCTTTGTCGAAATGTCCCATGGCCGCCTCACCCTCGAAGTGACTTCTGAAGACGGACGGGCCACACCAGAATCCGCGGACGTCATGTCCCCACCTAGGAGCTTCGGCCCCCCTTTGTCATTAGAGACGGTACATCCGCCTCGTCTGGATCGTGACGCAACCGCGTTCGAGTGAGGGGGTTCTCGTGTCTCGCAACGAAGCGCTTGAACTTGGCAGGTTCAAGCGCGATCCCGACCGCTGGCAGACTGAGTTCGGCCGCTGGGTGGCCGATTTCGGCGTGCCCCGCATCGTCGCCCGGCTCGCCCACGACCCCAACTTGCGCGTCACCAACCAGGCCGTCTACGAGTGGCTCCAGGGCCACGCCCCCCAGCCGGCCCGGGCCATGGCACTCGTCGAGATGTCCCAGGGCCGTCTCACGCTCGATGCCATCTACCAGCACGGCCGGCAGATGAAGCACTCCGATAGCGACGCCGGAGGCCCGCAATGAGGATCGATCTGCAGATCGACTCCGCCCCGCTGGTCCTGCGCCTGCAGAACGGCCAGCGCCGCCTGGCCTACGCTGTCGTCAACGCCATCAACAACACGGCCAAGCGGATCCAGGCCGTCGAACGCCGGCGCGTCGAGGAAGAGTTCACGGTCCGCAAGAAGGAGTTCATCAGCCGCCAGGCCGCGGTCATCAAGCCGTTTGCCAACGTGAAGCAGGGCAGGCCCTACGCCGAGATCGGGGTCGGGCAGAAGCCCCGCCTACTCCTATCCGCCTTCGAGCGCGGGGCCGAGCGCAAGCCGTTCACCCAGGGCGCCCGGCGCGTGGCCGAGCCCGTGATCGGCGGACCTGCGCGCCCGCAGTTCGCAGCGCAGGTCACGCCCGAACTGCGCGTCGGCCGGCTCCGCTTCGACCGCACCAAGACCGGCCGACGGCGCGCCGGCGTCACGCGCACCAAGACCTACCTCGTGCCCGAGATCGGGATCTTCCAGCGCATCAGCCCCATCGCCACGCGCCTCGTCTACTTCTTCGCCATGGGCAAGAAGATCAAACCGCGCCTGCACTTCGTCGAGACGGCCGAGAAGGAAGCCGATCGGTGGTTCCGCGAGGAGATGGAGCGAGAGGTTCTGAATGCGATCGCGAGAGCCCGTGGCGAGGGCCTGTGAAAGAAGAGAATGAAGGGGATGTTTCACCCTCAAGGGGTGAAGAATCCGTAAGTCGTTGCAGGATGGTTCCTTCCGGGGCCAACAGACGCGGGTGCCGGCGACCTCGGCCCTCATAGCGTGGGAGAGTCATGAAACAAGTTACCACCGACACCAAACGTTCCAGTTCCGAAACGCCCACGAAGGCCACGGACGCGTCCGAAACGGCCGCCACGGGCGATTCCACGGGCCCGGACTCCCCCGTCCGTCTGCCCGGGAAGCTGGAACACTGGAACATCGACCGGCTCCGCCCCTACGAGCGGAACCCCCGGACCCACAGCCCGGAGCAGATCACCAAGATCGCCGCCAGCCTGCTCGAGTTCGGCTGGACGAACCCGATCCTGGTCGACGGCGACGCCGGGATCATCGCGGGCCATGGGCGGCTGCTGGCCGCCCGCGAGTTGGGTATGACCACGGTCCCGGTGATCGAGCTCACCCACCTGACCGAGGCCCAGAAGCGGGCCTACGTCATCGCCGACAACCGCTTGGCCCTGGACGCCGGCTGGGACGAGGACCTGCTGGCCGATGAGTTGAGGGCGCTGGAGGGTCTCGACTTCAACCTCGCACTGACCGGGTTCGACCTGGACGAGTTGCACGATCTGCTCGATGACGAGTCGGCCGAGGAGGTGCCTGCCCCGGAACCTCCCGATGATCCCGTGAGCCAGCAAGGCGACTTGTGGGTCCTGGGCAACCATCGCCTCCTGTGCGGCGACAGCTCCGACCCCGCCTCTCTCGATCGGCTGCTTGGCGGTGCCGTGATCCACCTCGTGAACACCGACCCGCCCTACAACGTGAAAGTCGAACCGCGGTCCAACAACGCCATCGCCGCCGGCCTGTCCAGCTTCCCGCCGGCCACCAAGAGCGCCGTCGAGGCCTCCGACGCACACGGCATGCACCACCAGGGATTCGACCTCGCGCGGCACAAGACCAAGTCGAAGGCCACGGGGAAGATGCGCCCCAAGGATCGCCCCCTGGCCAATGACTTCGTCTCGGACGAGGCCTTCGACGAGATGCTCCTGGCCTGGTTCGGGAACATCGCCCGCGTGCTGCAGCCCGGTCGCTGCTTCTACATCTGGGGCGGCTACGCCAACTGCGCCAACTACCCGCCGGTGCTGAAGGCCTGCGGCCTGTATTTCAGCCAAGCGGTCATCTGGGTTAAGGAGCACCCCGTGCTCACCCGCAAGGACTTCATGGGCAACCACGAATGGGCCTTCTACGGATGGCGCGAAGGAGCAGGGCACAAGTTCTACGGGCCGACGAACGCCGTGGACGTCTGGGCGGTCAAGAAGGTCAACCCGCAGAGCATGGTCCACCTGACCGAGAAGCCGGTCGAGCTGGCCGTGCGCGCGATCCAGTACTCATCGAAGCCCGGCGAGAACGTGCTCGACCTGTTCGGCGGCAGCGGGTCCACCCTGATGGGCGCCGAACAGACGAGCCGGCATGCCTTTCTCATGGAACTCGATTCCGCCTACACCGACGTGATCGTGATGCGCTGGCAGGAAGCCACCGGCCAGAAAGCAACGCTCGACGGGGACGGACGCACGTTCGACGCGGTCGCCGCTGACCGCGGGGCTGCTCGGGATGAGTAGGCGGTGGCCAGGCAAGCGAAGAAGGAGCTGATCTCCCAGCGCGAGTACGCTCGGCGACGTGGCGTGACCCACGTCGCCGTTCAGCGTGCCGTTAAGTCAGGGCGGATCTCAACCGTGGACGGCAAGATCAGCCCCGCGTCTGCGGACCAGCAGTGGCAGGAGAACACCGACCAGAGCAAGCCGCGCAATCGCATCACCGGCAACCCGAAGCAGACCAAGACACCGGGCGAGCCGTCCGAGCCCATGGACCTGGGCGCGCCAGACGAGATCATCGGCGGACCATCTACAGCCACCGGCTACGCCAAAGCACGCGCCGCCCGCGAGCTGTACCAGGCGCAACTGGCGAAACTCGAACTGGACCGAAAGCGCGGTACGCTCGTGCGCGCCGATGAGGTGCGCCTCGGTGCGTTCAATATGGCCCGCAAGGCACGCGACCAGCTGATCGCCTTGCCCGAGCGTCTGGCCAGTGTGCTGGCTGCCATCCAAGAGCCTGCCGAAGTCCAGCGCATCCTCGAGGAAGAGATCGAGCGGATCTGCCAGGAGATCGCGGATGCCGAACGGCCGTGACGTCTACGAGGCCGCCTACCGGGCGGGCTGGCGGCCGGAGCCGCGACTGACGGTCAGCGAATGGGCCGACGAGCACCGCGTGCTCGGCAACCGCTCGGGCCACGCGGCGGTGCACTGGCACACCGACACGACGCCGTACCTGCGCGAGATCATGGACGCCCTGGGACCGCGGTCGCCGGCGCGGCGGGTCGTCTTCATGAAGGGATCCCAGCTGGGCGGCACCGAGGCCGGCAACAACTGGCTCGGGTTCGCGATGCACCACGCGCCGGGCCCGATCCTGGTCCTGCGCCCGACCGTAGACGAGGCTCGGCGGTTCAGCCGGCAGCGCCTCGACCCCATGATCGCCACCACTCCAGTGCTGCACGACCTGGTCCGCGAGGCGCGGGCCCGCGACGGCGGCAACAGCCTCTTGATCAAGGAATTTCCTGGCGGGGTTCTGTTCCTGACCGGCTCGAACTCCGCGACGGGCGTCAAGTCCATGCCGATTCGCTGGCTCTTCTGCGACGAGATCGACGAGTACCCGGGCGACGTAGACGGGCAGGGCGACCCGATCGCGCTCGCCGAGAAGCGGACCACCGGCCCGCTCTACTCGCGCCGCAAGGTCTTCCTGGTCTCGACGCCCACGATCAAGGGCATCTCCCGGATCGAACGGGAATTTCTGGCCTCGGACCAGCGCCGGTTCTTCGTCCCCTGCCCTGACTGCGGCCACTACGACTGGATGCGGTGGGAGAACATCCGCTGGCGCGACGACGACCCCAAGACCGCGACCCTGGCCTGCGTGAACTGTGGCGTCCTGATCGAGGAGCGCTTCAAGACCCAGATGTTCGCTGCTGGCCAGTGGCGTCCCACCGCCAAGGGCAACGGCGAGACGATCGGGTTCCACCTCTCCAGCCTCTACTCCCCGCTCGGCTGGCTGCCGTGGTCGGCCACCGTCGCCGAGTTCCTGGAATCGAAGGACAACCCACTCCGTCTGAAGAACTGGGTCAACAGCGTGCTGGGCGAGACCTGGGAAGAGCGCGGGGAGACCGTCGACCCCGACAGCCTTCTTACACGGGCGGAGCGGTACGAGGCCGAGGTGCCCAGCGGCGTTGGCGTGCTCGTGGCCGCGGTCGACGTCCAAGGCGACCGCCTCGAGTGCGCAGTGAAGGGATACGGCGCGTCCGAGGAGTCCTGGCTCGTCGCCTTCTCGCAGTTCCACGGCGATCCAGGGCGCGACCAGGTATGGATGGACCTCGACCGCTTCCTACGGACGGAGTTCACGCACGAGAGCGGCCAGAAGGTCCCGATCTCCTGCGTGGCCGTCGACAGCGGCGGCCACCATTCCGAGCAGGTCTACCGCTTTTGCCGCGCTCGGATCGACCGGCGCGTGTTCGCCGTCCGCGGTGGCTCCGAGCGCGGCAAGCCGCTGGTCGGCCGCCCGTCCGATCACAACCGCTACCGGGCGAAGCTGTTCACCCTCTGCGTCGACACCGGCAAGGAGATCGTCTACTCGCGCCTGCGGATCGGGTCGCCTGGACCCGGCTGCTGCCACCTGCCTGAGTGGATCGACGCCGAGTACGTGGCGCAGCTGACCGCAGAGAAGGCCATCCGCAAGTGGATCAAGAATCGCGGCACCGTCCGCGAGTGGGTCAAGACCCGCGACCGCAACGAGGCGCTCGACCTCGAGGTCTACTGCCTGGCCGCCCTGTACATCCTGGGCCCGGCGTTAGTGAAGTCCCTGCCGGAACGCGCCGCCGCCCTGACCCACCGATGCGAGACGCCGGCGGTGACCGAACCGGAGGCTGCCGCGCCTGGGCCACGGCGCCGGGGGTGGATCGATGGGTGGAGGGGATAGCGCATGCGCTGGCGAGAAGTAGGGACTACGCCGGGTTGGGCGAGATGCGCTGCAAGTAGCGCCCCGGCGCTCCCCACTGACGAAGAATCATATCCGATGCATGTCGAAAGTTCAACTGGCGACAGGCCGTGCAGCGCGCCGGGGGCGCAGGTTTCCGAAACGAGATCGGAGCTACCGGCCAAAGGACGCCGACTTGGCGTCCCTGCCGGCCAGGAACTCGCCCCAAACGGCCAATCCTGGCGCCCCATTCAACACATTGTAAACAATGCATTTATCTGCTGTTTTGCCTTCCCATTCGGCCCAGAAAGCTCGTCACTGTGACTGCGCCGGGCATGGTGCCCGGCGCACCAGAAGGTGGAGAACACCATGACGGTCAACGAGATGATCGAGCGCCTGCAGGAGGTCGCGGGCGACGGCTTTGGCGAATGCGAGGTGCGCCTCGCCTTCCAGCCCAGCTGGCCGCTGCAGTTCGAGATCGGCGGGATCGCGGTCCCCGACGACGAGTCGCGCGGGCAAGGCGAACCTGACGAAGAACCGGATGACGCGGCCTCGGTGGTCTACCTCGTCGAGGGCGGCCACCCCAACGGCGACTCCCCCTACGCGCCCGCCTGGGCGTTCGCCGCGGCGCAGTGAGGAGGCCGATCCCATGGCAACGAATCACGACCGGCCCTCGCGACTGCGCTTCAGCGACGGGATGGAGTTCGACCTCGGGGGCGACCTGCGGGTCGTCCACCGCCGCGACGGCTGGTACGTCGTCGGCCGCGGCATGCTCATCCCCGTCGACGACGCCGCCGAGGGCAATCGGATGATCAAGGACATGCAGCACAAAGGAGGCGCCAACGATGCGCTACGGACCTGACGACAAGTTCTGGGTCGTCGTCGACCCCAAAGCCCACAGCACGCTCGAGGATCTCATGTTCCGGGCCTCGCTCCGAGACCTGGAGCTGCAGTTCAAGGGCGGGCTGCAAATCGACGAGAACCCGACGCTCTTCACCGACGAGCAGGGGGCGAAGTACGAGGCCTACGGGCGGATGACTGCCATGCGGGCGAGCCAGGCGATCTTGCGCGCCGGCCGCGAGAACCCCGACACCCGGATCGACCGCGTCGAGATCTACGGCCAGGACGGCACGCTCGTGTTCGAGGCCGACATCCCGCGCGAGGGGGACTGACCATGGCCAAAAACGCGACACCACGATTCAGGTTCGAGGCACACCAAGTCTTCTGGAACGAGCGGGGCAGCATCGTCTGCGCCTGTTGCCACGTCCCCTACCCCGGGACCGACACCTGGATCTGGGAACGGTGGGAAGAGATCACGCCCGCTGACATGGTGGAGATCGACCGCCAGGGCGGGCGCGTGGCGTGCGAGGGCTGCGGCAAAGAGCCCAGCCGGATCGCGCGTCTGAACCAGAGTGAAAGGAACTGACCGATGAGCAAGACCACCAAGAAGACCACGCGGTCCCGCAAGCCCGCCGCCGAGAAGGCGAGCACCAAGACCGCCGAGACCAAGGCCCCGCGCGAGGAACTCTGCGTGTTCGCCTTCCGGCTGACCGAGGCCGAGCGCGACGCCATCCACAAGGCAGCCGGGCCGGCGAAGGCCTCGAAGTTCGCGCGGACCCTGCTGGTGGCCGCCGCCAACAAGGATGATGCGGCGGTTCGGGCGATCATGAAGGAGATCGCGGCCGTGGCCTAGTCGCTGGCTCCAGCCCAGCACCGACGACCTCTCGGCGACCCGAGGGGTCTTCGGCGTTCATGTCGGGTCTTCCGAGCGACCCGCGGCGCTTCGTCCTCCGCTCCCGGAAAACCTCCAGGGCTCGCGAGAGATCGCACAGGGCGGGACTTCCCTGCAACTGCGACTCCAGCGCGAACGCTGCCTCGATCACCGCCATGAAGTGCGGTAGCGCGTTCCGGCCGGCGGCCAGGAGCGAAAGGTCCCTGTCGGCGTCCCGGCTGCCGACGACCCGCTCGAAATGAATGCCGCCGTAATCTCCCGTCCCGTCCGGCCTCCGATACTCAAGGCACAGGTACTCCCTCTCGTACGGGTCGAAGCCATGGCAGGGGCCCCACGGCGGAGGAGTCCCCTCTGTATTCAACTTCTTCAGCCGAGACAACGGGAAGAAGTGGAGTGTCACTCTGGGCCGGCGTTTCCTATTCATCTGGGCCTCTCTTCACGTTCTGCGGAGCCTTGGATGGATGAACACGGCGCCAAGCCTTCGATCGACAGGCGTCCGAGCAGTAGATCCGCTTCGAGCGGCGGCCATGGCAAGGGCGCTCCTTGCCGCACATCGGACACCGGGCCAGAAGGTCGCCGTTAGCGTTCTGCTGCGTTGTATAGCGTTCGCTCTGGGGGGCCAAGGCAACGAGGCCTGGGGCGTACCGATCGTGGCTGAAATAGCGTTCGCGCTCAGCGAGGATCGGCCGCGTCTTCGGGTCGCTGGTTCCTGATTCACCCCCCGTAGACACGCGCGGACAGAAAACAGGGGGTATTTCCGCGAGGGGGGAATGAGGGGTATTAGGAGAAACAAGAAGAAGTGAGTGTGTCATATATAGATTTACCGACTTCTCCTGCTTCACCTTTATTCTCCTTCTTTCACCGGCGATCGGAGCACCTGTGGGGCTTCTTTCCCCCTTCTTCACGATCATTCCCTCGTCGGGTCCGAACTTGAACCGGCCAGACGGTAGAGCCGGCCCGTCCGACCGGAAGTCGCCTGCATCTGGACGACGATGTCGCCTCGCTGCTCGAGCGTGGTCACCAGTCCGGAGAAGCTCTTGGCGTCGATCTTCGACCGCTTCAGCAGCACGCTATGGGGGAGCTCGCGATCAGGAGCAGCGCGCAGCTTCTGCAGGAACTTCAAACACTCGGCATGGAACGGGTTGTCCGCGACATGGGATTGAGCCATGAAGAGCATCCGCTTCGCCTGGTACAGAACCAGCCGGCTGGCCCAAGACGCAGCGGCCTGGCCAATCTCGGGTCGCTGGTGGTTCTCGCTCACGGCATAGACCAGCGCGAGCTTTCGGGCATGCTCGCTGACACGCCCCCACACGGTCGTCCCGACGCTGTCGTCGGCGGCCTCGGCCTTGGCATACTCGGCCTCGGCTTCGAGTCTGGTCTCGACCAGAACACGCTTGGCCCCATCGGTGTGCGAGACGATTTGCGGCACGGGATGCCAGTTCTCGAGGTTCCCAGTGCCGACCCTGAAGTCGGCCCACCACCGTGCCGTGTCGAGGACGCGCCCGGGCAATGGCAGCAGGCGAGGTTCCCGCCCGGTCGAGCGACTGCCGCACTCCAAAACGATCATCCGGGCGAAGAATCCGTTCGTCAGCATCCGTTCCGACAGCGCCTCGTAGTAGTGGTTCGGGATGGCCGTGCCGAAGACGACCAGGCAAGGCTGATCGATGGCACCGGGTGCGTCTCGGCCGGCCTTGCGGCGCATGGGGAAGATGGAATTGGCCGACGAGTACATCGTCAGCAGCGTCTCCATGATGCTTTCGTACCTGGCGTCACGTGCCTTGTTGATCGACTGCAGCATCCCGTCGATCTCATCGGTCTGGAACAGCATGGTGGGCTCGGTGAACAGCGCGTCTTGCAGACCTTCTCCGGAGGCGAACCTCCCGCCGAGCTGGCGGGACAGGCCGATCGTGTGCAGGATCTCCGCGTTGATCTTGCGCGGGCGGTCCTTGCCCGCGGACGAGTGGGCGAGCCCCAGGATATAGACGTTCGTCCTGTTGTCACCGGGGTCACGCACTTTGCGCCCGGCGAGCGTCGCCTGCAGCGCAACTGCGCCGGCAAACGCCATGGCGCTGTTCGGATACGGAGCCGTCTCCAGGCAGTAATCCATGACCTCGGAGACGTATCCAGGGATGCGAAGGAGTTCTGCGGGAAGCGGCCCGGGATCGGGCGTCTCGATCGTGCTCTCCGCAGTCCCGTCCGCCAATGGGTTGTCCTGCCCCCAATGGTTCTCCGTCACGGCGACTGCGACCTGGTCAGGCTCGTAGCGGGCAATGCTGGTGGCGATCCGCTCGACCTCGCGGTCCTTGAGCGGAGGACTGCAGCGGTCCTGGTTGGCCTTGGCCAGGGCGGCCAGGATCTCAGTCTGGCTCATCCCCACCCGGCGCATGGCCCCGCCCAAGCGCGCCAACGTGGCGTTGCGTTGGCCGGTTGGTATTAAATTGCCACCGACTACTGACGTCGCGCCCGGGGGCGCCACTGGCGCGCCTTGGGCCGCCACCTTGCCGTCATCAGCGGGCCGGTTGCCCCCCTGGACGAAAAGGTCCGCTCCGCCGTCGACCTGGGCCGCGAGCCACGCCGGCGGCTCCGGTAGATCCGCCGGGCACGTCTCGAGGTTCTCGGTCCACCGGTACGGCTTGCCACCCACCACCGAAGGCGGCAGGACGATGTAGCCGCCGTTGGCCCGGGTGTCGACCTTCGGGGCGATCCGGCTGGCCGTGCTGCTCCAAGCCTTACCTGCCGGCTGCCGAAAGATGTAGTGCCGGCCGCCCCGGGGCGTCAGTGAGACCGGGCAGCCCGGCAACTCGCCCGCAATTTCGCCGGGCCACGGGTTGTCAGCCCCATCGACGTCGACGACCAGAAGGCCAGCGGTCGGCATGCCGATGTTCGCGTCCGGCCGTGCCGTCCACCAAGCCGTGATCTGGCCCCGGTCCGTCGTGGCGTCCAGAAACCCGTGTCCGGTCCCCGGTGCTTTCCCTCCCGGAACGCACGGAAAGACCGCGTACCCGAGATCAGCATACCTCAACGCCGCCTGCAGCAACTTCCCGTTGGATTCGCCCACAAGCACCTACTTCAAGGTCAGAAGGGTAGGTCGTCATCATCCAGCGGGTCGTAGGCACCCGCGGAATTCCCGGCCAGGGCTCCCGCCAGCTCGCGGTCGTCGTCCATCCCCGGCTCGCGCCACGCGGGCCTGTCATCCAGCTCGTAGCCGATGATCCGTGGGTATTGGTCACCCACCACGGTGCGCACGGTGATCGAGCGGGTGCGGCACAGTGCGCCGTCATTGGCCAGCAACTCCGCCTCGGCCGCAGTCCGCGGCGCCGGAGCGGTCGACCTGCGTCGCCACCACGACTCGGCCTTCTGCCGGGCCCATCCGGTATGCTCGAAGCAGATCCACTCGGACTGGTGCTGGTGAAAGCCGGTCTGGTACTCCACCCGCAGGGTCTTCGGCGCATCCTCTGGAGCGCCCTTCTTGCTGTGGACGCTGTAGAAGACCCCACGCACGTCGTGGACCGTGGTCGTCACCTCGCCCGAGAGGATGCCCTCGGTAGACGCAGTCGCCTCGTGCTGCCGCCGCTCCGGAGGCGGGAACTCGTAGCCGCAGTCCGGGCACACGGCGTAGCCGGCAGCGATCAGGCTCTGGCACACTGGGCACTGCTTGGCCGGCGCCTCGCCGTTGCCGCGATGGTTGACGGCCTGGATCCGGATGGCATCGACGGGTCCGTGCCGTAGCACGTTGCCCCCGAAATCCAGGACCAGGCAGTTCTCCTTGCCCTGGTTCAGGCGGAAGCCGCGCCCCACCATCTGGTAGTAGAGACCCGGGGAGAGCGTCGGCCGCACCATGGCCACGCAGTCGATGTTCGGCGCGTCGAACCCCATGGTCAGCACGTTGACGTTGACCAGGTACTTGATCCTGCCGGCCTTGAACTCGGCCAGGACCCGGTCGCGCTCATCGGTCGCGGTCTCGCCGAAGACGGTGGCCACCGGCTCGCTCGCCATCCTGCGCAAGACCGCGGCGACGTGCTCGCCATGGTGGATGCCGGTGGTGAACACGAGGACCGAGTGCCGCCCCTGGGTCTGCTCGACGATCTCCCGGCAGGCCGACTCGACGAGCTCGTCGGTGTCCATGAGGTCCTCGGCCTCGCCGGCCACGAACTCGCCCCCGCGCACATGCAGGCCCGAAGTGTCCAGCGGCTGGGCGCACCCCTTGGTGATCAGCGGGCAGAGGTAGCCCTGGACGATCAGCTCCTTCACGCCGACGTCGTAGCAGACCTCGTTCAGGACGTTGCCCGGCTCACAGATCATCCCGCTCTTCATCCGGAATGGGGTCGCCGTCAGCCCTATCACCCGCAGGTTCGGGTTCACCTTGCGGGCGTCGTCCAGGAAGGTCCGGTACATACCGTCCCCATCCGGAGGGATCATGTGGGCCTCGTCGATGATCACCAGGTCGAAGGAGTCGAGCTCGCAGGCTCGCCGGTAGACCGACTGGATCCCCGCGATGATGATCGGGCGATTGGTATCCCGGCTCTTGAGGCCCGCCGAGTAGATCCCGGTCTTCATCCACATCTCAGGCGCCACGACATGGATCTTGTCCAGCGCCTGCTCGAGCAGCTCCTTGACGTGGGCCAGGATCAGGACGCGCCCGCCCCAGCGTCCCACGGCATCCCTGCAGACCGTGGCCATGACTGGGGTCTTGCCGCCGCCGGTCGGAATCACCACGCAGGGGTTGTCGTCGCGTTCGCGCAGGTGGCTGTAGATCGCAGCTACCGCCTCCTGTTGATAGGGCCTAAGCTCAAGCATTCCCGAGTTCCTCCAGGCGCACCAGCGTGCGGCCGCCGCGGACTGTCCCGCACATCTCGATGTTCAGCTTCTTGATCTGGCTGTCGTCGGCGTACAGGCCGCCGTGTTGGAGCGCATCAAGAAGGGCCTTTTGAAGATTGTCGGCATCGCGACGCTGGTGATTGGGCGGGTAGACTTCGATCTCCACGCGCAGCGGGCCCCGCAAGCCGCCGACCCCGAGACCGGCGAGGATGGCGCAGACCCGTTCACGGAACCTGCGCCCCTCGCGGCTGATGAGCGTCCGGTGACCAACGCGCCGGTAGTAGTGGTTCACCGACGGCGGGAACGGCAGCTCGATCTCGATCATCGCCGAGCCCAGGGCGGAGTGCTGGTCGCCTCCTGCTGGGGCACGCCCGCGGCGGCGTCCTTGCGGGCGTAGCCACGGATCTCGTTGACCACGTCACCGGTGTCGTCGCGCTTCTTGCACTTCACCGTGATCACCAGCGGCAGGTTGTGCAGTTCGATCGAGTCCTTGGGCTGCAACACCCCGATCGCGCGGCAGAGGGCAGACAGCTCGCCCTGGGCGATCTGGACGGCCTGCCGATTCGGGTTGTCCAGGTTGAGCCGCGACCAAAGCAGCCGGTTCTTGAACGGCCCGTCGATCACCTGGAACGTGAGCTCCAGGTAGTGGCCGGCACCGCTCTTGGTCGGCTTCATCTGCGAGTCGGTGATGATGGCGATGTACTTGCCCGCGGGCAGCGGCTCGAAATCGGTCGCGGGGTCGACGTTGTTGGCATCGAATCCGTTGAGGTTCGCCATGGCTACTTCGCTCCTTTGGTCTTGCCGCCCTGGGGCGCGCTGATCGGTTCGGGGGTCATGTGCTGGGCGTAGACGTTCCAGTCCAGCGGCATCTCTTCGGGGAGACTCAGGCGGTTCTTGGCCACGTGGGCGGGGCGCTCGACGGTGCGCAGCACGCGTTCGCCGGTGCCGATGCCTTGGTTGCGCTTGCGGTCGAAGCCCTCGTCGGTCTGCTTGGTGAAGACCTTGAACGTGGCGAACATGACCTCGTCGCACCACTCCTGGATAACCTGCGACGCCAGGCGGTGCAGACGCGGCACGTAGCGGTCGTAGCTATCGGTCTCGGGGTTCTCGAAGCGCTCGATCCTGGCGTGGGCGATCAGGACCGTTGTCATGCCCTTGTCGGTGCGCAGCGCCGACAGTCCCTCGATGAACTCGCGCCACTGCGTCATGGCGAACACGTAGCCCTTGGCGTAGCCGATGTCCTCGATGTTCTCGACGTTGCGCTTGCGGCACACCTCGGCCCAGATCAGCCGTTCCAGCCAGTCCAGCGAATCCACCACGACGGTGCGATAGGAGTGCTCGTCGGTGTAGAGCTCCGACAGGGCCTGCATGGCCTGATCGAACGTGGTGGTCAGCGGGAACTTGGCGCAGTTGATCTCGCCCAGGCCGTCCTCGGTCTGGATGAACACGGGGTTCGGCGCGCACGAAGCGAAGGTCGACTTACCGATGCCGTGGGTGCCGTAGAGCATCACCCTTCTGGGGGCCGGACCACGTCCGCTGGTGACTTGCTGCAGAAGTTTCACGATCGCATCTCCTTTCGGTTGGGATTGGTTGGGAAGCGGGCGGACCCAGGGAGTCCCGACGCGCTCGGGCGACAGCACGTCACGCCATTCCGCCCACTCCCCTTGGCGTTCAGATCCAGTCGAATTCGCGGATGTCCTCGTATCCAGTGAGCCACTCGTCCCGCTCTCGGCAGGCGATCAGGCGCGCGATGCCGTCCTCGTTCTCCTTCTGGGCGAGCCCGAGAACCTCCTCGCTGATCCGCCAGACACCGCAGCGGTGCGGTTCGCGCTTCTCCACGGCGATCATGTAGACAGGGAGGTTCATGCCCGTGACGCCGGAGACCAGGGAGCGGTAGAATGCCAACTGGTAGGCGTAGCCGTAGCCGCGCGCATCCGTCTGGAGCCAGTCGAGGTTGTCGCAGGTCTTCAGGTCGACGATCCCACGCTCGGGACTCAGCCAGTCCAGACGGGCCTGGCACGGCAGACTGCAGTAGGTCGCCCGCACGACCCCCTCGGGGACACCCTCAGCCAGAAGGGCCGAGGCGTGCTTGTGGGCCTGCACCGACACGCCCAGGCGCTCGATCAGAGCTGCCTGCTCGTCATCGAGTACGGGCTTGCCCTTCTCGTCCGCCCAATCCTGGAAGGCCTTCGTGCGGCTGCCGAATGGCTGACCGGTCTTGGGGTTGATCGGCCCGCCGAACGCATAGGTCCGCTCGTAGACTTCGCGACCTTCGAGGATCATGACGTGCGCGGCGCGGCCGACGATGTACGCCGGGCGGTCCTGGTCCTGCACCAACCCGAGTTCCTTCTTGTGGAAGAGCAGCGGGTTGCGGCGGAAGTCCGCCAGCAGGTGGCTCGACAGGAACTTGCCAGCCTGAGCGTGGTAGGTGTCGGCGGGCTCGTGGATCAGGAAGCCCAGGTCGTCGACCAGGTCGCCGCTCTCGTTGCGACGCTTGCGGAATACCGAGGGGATACTCATGCCTGTGTCTCCTTCTGCAGATCGTCCGGGTTCTGGATTTCGGTGCCGGATTGCGCGGGCGCTGGACCCCCCACGCCTGGATTCCGCTTCAGGTAGCCGACGATGAGGTCGGCTACGGTCTGGACCACCGTTTCTGCGTCCTTGTCTGACAGCGCGTGGAAGTGCCGCCTGAATTCCATTTGCGGAGGCGTGCCCACGGTTATGCCCGCCTCACGGAGAGCAGGAACTCTTCGATGGCCGGGTGTGGTTTGCCGTTGTCCGCCTGGCACTGGTGGGTGATTTCGCGTTCCGATTCCTCGTCCTCGATCCGGCGGAGGATCTTGCCGCGGATCACGTCGAGACTCTTGACCAGACGCCATACCAGGTCGTCGTCCACCACGTGGACCGCCACCAGACCGCCGATGATCAGCGCCTCCTCCTCGAAGAGGTCGTTGATCAGGTCACGCGCTTCGGCCTTGGAGATCATGGTTTCCTCGCTTCCCTGGGCGTCGCTTCCAGTCTTCCCTAACCGCCAAAGGGGAGGGGCGCGCCCTCGATGGGGACACGCCCGGGATTGATCATCGCAGGTCATTCTCGCAGTTGAGGATGGCTGCCTCAGCGCGTTGGCGACGCTTCTTGGCTGCCTCGGTGTTGACGCCCACGCTGCGGGCGTATTCGGCGATCGACTGGCGGTAAAGGCGCGTGCCGACCAGCAGCAGGAAGTCCGCCTCGGTAATCCGCCCGGCCTCCATGTGTTTTCGGAGCCGGGCGACATCCCGCTCGTGGGCTTTCCGTAGATCCATGCCTTCGAAATCGAGCCCCTCGACAGAACCACCCAAGGCATCGATCTCGGCCGGGTCCACCGCCGGCTCGCGTTTCGCACGGGTCCAGATGCGCTGGTACTCGTCGTATAGATGATGAACGGTCTCGCAGTAGACCTTCTGGACCAATCGGTCCGGACGGCGCTCGACGTTGACCCGGCAGATCACCTTCAGGAAAGTCCAGACGACGTTGTGCCAGAGCTCGTCCGCGTCCGTATCCCAATGACGCTTCTTGCCGTGGATTGACCTCAATGCCGGCCAGAAGATCGTCATCAGGAGAGTTCGCCAGCGCGGGTCCCCGTCTTCGCCGTGGAACTCGAAGATGGGACGCAGGACTTCGTCCTTTCGCTGGTCGCACGACGAGCCCGTCCGCATGAATGCGATCACCTCCCCCCACGTACCGAACCGCCGCAGAAACGGGGAGCGCAACTGCAGGTTGTTGAGGAGCTCCTGGTACTCCTCGGTCTGGATTTCCTGTTCGAGCCGCTCACGATCTCGATCCCTCGAGTTGGTCGCCATGACGCCCGGGCCTTACTAGCCGGGCGTCTGGCGCCTCCTACTGGCCGATCAGGGCGTCGAGCGCCTCGAAGTACTTGGAGTTAGATCGCGTTGGCCGACACACTGCCCTTACTGGGGGCAGCAATCGCGTTTCCGTCGCGGAGCTCGTTCAGGGTTCGGCAGCTCCGGCACACGCTCGTCACCGGGTACCCGACGAGGTACTCGTGGCCACGGGCGAAGCGGATGTGAAGCCGGTCGCCGTCAATGACGGCGAGCAGCTTGTTGCAGCGGATACAGCGCCATTCCTTCATAGGATCTCCTTCCGTCGCGAGGTGATTGCTCGTCGACGGGCAAGATGAAGGGGCGCTCTGTCTCTGGAGCGGATGCAGCGTGTATCCGGACTGTATTTGAAAGAAAAGCGGCGGGACTTTGGATCTAAATCAGTTACGAGGCAGGAATATCAGGGCGTAACGGTAGTCGGGGTCGGGCTCGAACTGATATTCGGCGTGGTCGTCGACCTTCCGCGTCTTGAACAGGCGCCATTCCGCGCGGCCGCTCTCCGCGGTGTACTTCACATCGATGGCTTTGCGGGCTCGCTGGAACGTCTGCTTGCCGGCCGCCCGGTCCTCTGGGCCATGAACATCAGGGTCGAAATAGCCGATCTTCTCCACCGCGAAGCGAATCATATGGAAATATGATGGCTGGACGCTATCTGCCCGCACGTGCAGCGCTCCCCCCTGTTCGCGCTTCCACACGGTCCCGCTCCGCTCGTCGGCCATGAGGTCGAAGTCATCAACCGCCTCCAGGAGTCGTTTGTAGCCGGCATCGTCGAGTTCCTGCCACCCACGATCAGTGTGGACCTGCGCCACAATGGGTGCCGAAATCGCAGCGCTGGATGTGGCGCGACGGCCAATGCCGCCGAAGAGATCCAGTGCATCCGCAGACATGACCAAATGTCCGGTCAGCTCCACGTCGACAAGGCCCTGGAGCCCGATGATGGGAACGCCAAGAGTACCCATCTGACGCACGGAACCGGAGTCAATGAATCGATCCGTAGGCACCAGAACCGCGAAGCTCTGGCCCTCCATCTGTGACCGGAGTGCGTCGAAGGCTTCGGTGTACTCGTGCTCGGAAGAACGGACCACCAGGTAGACCGAATGCCTGGTCACCGTATCCGGCTTGAACGTCCCTGCTCTGAACACGTTTCGAAGGCCCGGAAGTGGCTCTACTCTCCCGCCAATGCACAGGGGTCGGCGCAGGGCTTCGCAGAGGTGCTCCTGATCTACTCCTATGACCTCGACGTCATCCCGCTGCAGATCGACGTCCTCGCACTCGGACGGATCGTTCCCGCAGACACCTTGGAAACGGCCGTCGTTGAGTTGAATCACTTGGCGCGGACAACCTGGTCCGCCGGGATGAGGACAGGCGACTGCGTCGGCGATGCGGAGGTAGGTCAAGACCTGACCCAATTCGAGCGCAGTAGCCTCGTCACTGCCGAGACGGGTGCGTAGCTCGCTTCGCGGTCCCGCCAGGGGGAAATTCGTCTCAAGGAGTTCCCAGAACCGGGACAGATCAAGTACCGGGGTCATCGCCATCTGCCTTGATCTTCAAATAGCCGTTCGCGCGCAGGAATGCCTCGGCGGGATCACCGTCGCGGTCCCGGTCGTAGATGGCCACATTTGTCGGTCGGAGTTCCAGCTTCCGCGGACGCCCACCACTCGAATACTTGATGAGAAAAGATGCACGGACCATGCGGCCTTCATTGAGATTGGGCCGCCCATGCCGGGTGATGCTCTCCATCAGATCGTAGGCCTTCGAGATCTGAACGAAGTGCTGGTTGTTGTCGACCTCGATCCACACCTCGGCGAGCCGGACAGACTCCACCCCCGAAACCAGTCGCAGCGCGTTCGCTCCCCGCTTCAGCGGGGCCAGGGTGTAGATATCGCCGGCGGGGAAATGGTCTGTGTCCCCGAAGAGGATCTTGCCGAAGGTCGCTCGATACAAATCCTTCTCGCCGAGAGACTGGGCGTTAATCCTCAGGACGCCGAGCCGGTTGTCGTAAATCACCGAGTCGTGCTTCTGAGGACGATAAGCCACCCGCGACCGCTTCAGCTTCTTGTCGATGCTCCCCTCGGTCCGCACGGGTCTACCGTGGGTGACGATAAACTTGATCTCCCCACGCTCCTCGTAGGCGTAGATTTCACAGGCCGAACTGCGGTTGTTCGAATCGAACCAGGGCACAAGGGCCGCCTCAAGCTCCTTGGTCTTCCGCTTTGCGGTTTCACTAGTCAGCTTGCCGATCTTCCTGGCCTGGTACTCCTGGTAATTCTTGATCTTCTGGTTGATCGTCTTTTCATGGCACAAGCTGACGAGACCGGGATGCGCGCACTGGACCACAATGGCGAACTCACCCGGCGTGAGACCGCGGCCGTCGAGTAATACGCCCTGCCGCTTGGCTTCATCCAGAATCCGGTCGTGCCCCGCCTCGTCGGCGAGATCATCGAGCACGTAAAGTGTTTGGAGGAGATCCGCCGGCATTTCCTCATCCGGCTGGGTGAATACCCGCAGAAGGTGGCGATCGGTCGCATCATCATTCCTGAGCTTCGTGATATCGATGTCTTGACGGTCGAAAAAATCCCTATGTCCGGCAAGGAGCGCCCCGAAGTGCTGCGGCTTGTCGATCCCCTGAATAAACCCGAGATCACTGAAGTTCTTGAGTCTGAGCCGTGGCATCTCTTCGCCTCCTACGACGTCTTGTCCATCACCCTCATCACGCTGACGACGGTCCCCTGAATCGCAAATTCACCCGTCCGCACTCGGATTGCAGACATTTCCTGATTGGCTGGCTCGAGTCGGACTCCGTTCGCGTCCCGATAGAAACGCTTCAGGGTGGCCTCGTTCTCGATGAGTGCCACGACGATGTCGCCGTCGTCCGCCGTCTCCTGCTTTCGAACGACCACGTAATCGCCGTCGAGAATCCCCGCTTCGACCATGCTGCATCCCTCCACCTTCAAGGCGAAGGATTCGCGCCCACGGAGCAGATCCCGTTTCACGGCGATGGTGCCGCAGTCGTCCTCGATCGCCTCGATAGGTGCGCCGGCACGGACGCGTCCAACGACGCGGACCTCCTCACAGCCGCACTCATGGCGTCGGCCGCGCCCCTTGACGATCAACGAGCGGGCTCCCAGGTCACCCCGTCGTAGGTGCCCCTTCTGTTCCAGCGCCTTCAGCAGGTCGAAGACGCTCGAGCTCTTGATGCCGAAAGCGGCTCCGATCTCCCGCACCGTCGGCGGCATGCCGTGGTCGCGAATGAAGGCTTTCACCCAATCCAGGACTTCCTGTTGCCGGGGCGTCAGCACTCTTGAGTCTGGTTGGGGCATTAGGGGTCTCCTCCCTTTACAGAATCCGGGGAGAATCGCCTAACGACTGTTAGGTGTCAAGCCAGGAGAGCATGCGCTTTCAATTGTCCCGCATCCCAGGCTCCCAAGGCCCTTTCCCAAGGTGGGAATGCCTTGATGTCTGGCGCGTCGCGAGGTACGACTGAATGGGGCGAAATCCGCCTCAACTGCATGCTATACAGGAGGTTACATTTGAGAGAACGAATTCCAGCCTGCGTCGGCCCGGCGGGCAGCCTCGACATTCGGCCCCTCGGGGGTCGTCATGTCTGATCGGCGCGAAGCCCCGCACCGGGTATCCTTCTACACCCGGATCTCAACCGACGAGGACCACCAGAAATACTCCCTCGGCGCCCAGTCCGAGCGGCTCGAGGCCTTCTGCAAGGCCCAGTGGGGCGACGACTGGCGCCTCCACAAGCTCTACCGCGACACCGAATCCGGCACCCACATGAACCGCCCCGGTCTTGAGGAGATGCTCTTCGACGCGGAGGCTAAGGCCTTCGACACGCTGCTGGTCTTCCGAGTCGATCGTCTGTCGCGCAAGGTTCGTGAGCTCGCCCTGATGGTGGACGAACTCACGAAGTACGGCGTCGTTCTGAAGTCCATCACCGAACCGTTCGACACCGCCAACGCTGCTGGCAAGATGATGCTCCAGATGCTGGGCGTCTTCGCCGAGTTCGAACACGCGACGATCGTCGAACGGACCAAGGTCGGGATGGAGCGGAAGGCGAAGAGCGGGAAGTTCGTCGGCGGGAACGTGCCCTACGGCTACTTGCTCGACCCGGAGAAGGGCCTGGTCATCAACGAGGACGAAGCGCTCATCGTTCGGAAGATGTTTCAGATGTACTCGCTCGGTCACGAGGGCACGCACACCATCTGTCACAAGCTGAACGAGGCCGGCCACCGCAAACGCAGCGGCAAGAAGTGGGACAAGAAGGTGATCCTGCACATCATCAAGAGCCCGCTATACATCGGCAAGCTACGCTGGCATGAGGTGATCTACGAGGGGAACCACCAGGCTCTCGTATCGGAGGTCATCTTCGACAAGGCCAAGGAGATCTTGCAGGCCCGCATCGAAGACCTGAACGGCCGCCGGTTCCACAACAGCGAGGAACGCCTGCTTGCCGGCATCATCAAGTGCGCGCGGTGCAAGGGCCGCATGGTGGGCGTCAGCACGCACAAGAAGGACAAGAAGTTCCCCTACTACCTCTGCAACAAGCGGTGGGAAACGAAGGACTGCGACCAGGACTACGTGCGCGCCGACCTGCTCGAAAGCGCGATCCTGCAGGACATCAAGGCGATACTCCAGGACGAGCAGTTCCTGGCTCGCATCTGGGAGGAGGCCAACCACCGCCTCTGCGCGGAGAAGCCCTCGCTGGAAAAGGAAATCGAGAAGATCGAGACCCAGATCGTCAAGGCGCAGGCCACGATCGACCGCTACTTCGCGGCCTTCGAGGCCCAGACGCTGAAGCCGGAGGCCTGCACGCAGAAGGTCGACGACCTGAACGCCAGGATCGCGGAGCTGCAGGTCGAAAAGCGCGACCTGGAGGAGCGCCGAAAGCGCCTGGAGATCCCGGCCATCGACAAAGAGATGCTCGTGGGGATTCTGGCCGATTTCGAGAAGGTGATGGCGGAGGGCACCAATCCGCAAAAAAAGGACCTTCTCCGCCGGTTGGTGAAGAAGGTCCTCGTCCATGATCGGTGCACAATAGAGATATGGTACGGGTTACCGAACCAGACGTCTGTTCGTACACCGGAACATTTGGCTCCTCGGGTAGGGCTCGAACCTACAACCCTGCGGTTAACAGCCGCATGCTCTACCATTGAGCTACCGAGGAACCGAATTCCGCAGCCACAAACAGTCCCGCCCATGACCATCGGTACAAGACCATCGGCACAGGCGGGCCCGATCGAAGCGGAAGCTATTATAAACCGCGGGCCGGCCAGCGTCAAGAACGACCGGTTTTCGGCCAGTTGGGAGTCAGTGGCCCGGTCCTTCCGGCAGCTGGGAGCTGTGCCAGACAGCGGCGATCCAGACGGTCTGCCCGGTCGCACGATAGAAGAACCGGTACGGCCGCACGATCACCTCGCGATGGGGCAGGGCGGGGAACTCCGGAATTGCGCGACCTGACTCCGGAAACTCCTCCAGCCGGCGCAGGACAAGTTCCGCTTTCTCCCGGAATCTCCGGGCGGCTTCGGGGCTGTCCTTGCGGATGTACTCCAGCCCCTCCAGGAACTGGACGCGCGCCGCATCTGTGAACCGGATCTTCAAGCGTCCCCACCGTCGAGAAGCGCATCCGCCTCCTTGAGCACATCGTCAAGGCTGCTCCCCGCACCCGCCGCGATATCCCTCTCGCCCGCCGCCAGCTGCCGCAAAAGCTGGCGTTCATGTTCGGCTCGCTCGTAGGCGCCCACGCTCTGGATCACGGCAATGGCGCGCCCGCGCTGGGTGACGACCAACGGACCGGCCGAGTCCTTCAGCTTCTTCAGGATGCCGGCGGCGTCCTGGCGCAGGTCGGTAACCGGGATGATTTCCGGGAGCTTCATGCGAACGTACCTCCTCTGGTACGTCCTATTGTACATCCAACGATAGCGCAATGCCACCTCCTCTGCCTACCCCACCAGCACCCCGATCTTCCCCAACACCTCTGCCATCGTCATCTCATTGACCTGCCCAAACTTCCGCGCTCCCCGCGCGCCCCAGTCCAGGCTCTTGACCTGGTCCGCCAGGACCGCGCCGACCGCCGGGCCGCCCGCCGGCAGCACCACCTCGAACGGGTAGCCCTTCACCTGGGTGGTCAGCGGGCAGAACAGGGCCAGCCCCACGCGGCCGTTGTACGCGCGCGGCGAGATCACCAGCGCCGGCCGCCGGCCGGCCTGTTCGTGCCCCGCCTGGGGATCGAATGGCAACCAGACGATGTCGCCGCGCTCGGGCACGTAGCCGTCGCGGCCTTCGGGCGCTACCACGACTCGCGACCCACGGCGTCGCCGGTGTCGACGACCGCATGGAGGTTCTCGGGCGTCACGCCTGCCAGCAGCCCCTCCAGCGTACACCCGGCGGGCGCCACCGTCCGGATGACCAGGCAGCCGTCCTCTAGGGTCAGCTCGACAGGTGTGCCGTCTGCCACGCCCACCTCGGTCGCAAACGCCCGCGGGATGCGCAACCCCAGGCTGTTGCCCCACTTGACGATTCGGGTGCGCACGGGAACCTCCGGGCGGTGACGGGTGGACGCAGTCGGATGTATACTCAAAGAGTATCCATCATCGCGTGCGCCGGCGCAACCCCCGATCATCCCTACCTCCCAATCCCCACCACGAACCGCCAATCCCGCCCCCCGGCCGCTTCACCCACCGCGCGTGCCGCCCGCAGCTCCACGCGGCTGCCGATCCCCACCAGCGGCAGGTCCACCCGCCGGCTGAACCCCAGCCCCACGTCCGCGCGCGAGCCGGTCGGCGGCGCCCCCGCCCCGCGCACACCGGCCCCGGCGCGCCCGTCGGCCGCCAGGCCATCCGCGCCCGGCCACGATTCGCCCGCCTGCCCCCACGCCCCGGCCCACTCGGCAAACACCGCCGGCCGCAGCTGCAGCCCACGCAGCCCCGGCACCCGCAGCGCGCGCCACGGATCCACGTTCAGGTCCAGCTCGAAGGAGGCCCAGGCGCCGCGGTCGCCCAGCAGCGAGCCGGCCGGCCACCCGCACAGCGAACCGGCGCTGCCGCCCCGGCCGTCGTCGGGCTGCCAGTTGCCCAGCCACACGCGGTGCTGCGCCGGGGCCGCCCCGTCCACACCACCGCCGCCCGCGCGCAGCGTCCAGCGGTTGCCCAGGGCGTCGGGGCGCTGCCAGCGCGCGGACCAGTGCCAGCCCACCAGGTCCACATCGTCGCCCGCGAACCCGGGCACGCGCGGGCTCAATGCGTGCGATGCCACGCCCGCGCCCACCGTCAGCGCGCCCAGCCGCGCGCCGCCGTCCACGCGCAGCGTGCCCAGGTCCACCGCGTCGGCCGCCAGCATGCCTTCCGGCCGCAACTCGCGACCGAGCACGTTCCACCGCTGGTGCACGGCAAGCTCGAACTCCCGCGCCTGCGACCACCCCGCTTCCAGCCACGCCCGCGGCGCCGCGGCGCGGCCGTGCTGCCAGCGCGCCGAGGCCGCCAGCGTCGTGCGGTCGAAATAGTGGTTGGGGTCGCTGCCCCACAGCAGGGCCGACCACGAGCGCTGGCCCGTGCGGCCGTCGCCGCCGAACGCGCCCGTGGTGCGTGCCGCGCCCGCGCGCAGCGTCAGGCCGCCGGCCGCGCGTACGTTCACGCCCGCGCCCCACAGCGCGCGGCGATCGTCCAGCCCCCAGCCCAGCTCGGTGTCCAGCTGCAGCGCACCGCCCAGCCGGCCGAACGCCACCTCCACGCGCGGCACCAGGCCCTGCGCGCGGTTGAAGGCCAGTCCGGCCGGCCGCAGGCGCACGCCGACCGGCGGGCGCGCCGGCATGGCCGCCAGGGCGCGCGCGCCCTCGCGCGAGAGCGAGTCCAGCGTCGCAATCGCCAGCGACGACGGCCGCCGCAGCGGAGCCGGCATCTGCGCATCCCACAGGTCGTCGATGCCGGCCCAGAACAGCGCCGCGCCCGCCTCGTCGCCGTCGGCGCCCACCGCGCCGTCGCACGGCTCGCCGTTGATGACGATGTCGCGCAGCTCCACCTTCATCTCCCAGGTGCCGCCGGTGCCGGCCAGCGGCAGGTCGCGCAGTTCCAGCCGCGCGGTCTCGAGCATGGGGAACCAGACGCCACTGCACGGCGCCTGGCGCTGCCGGTAGTGCGGGATGGCGCGGATCAGCCAGGGGAACGGCACCGCCTCCTCGAAGCGCGCATCGACGCGGCGGATCGCGAAGTCGGCGATGTCCACCCAGATGGTGCCCGACGGCAGCGGCGCGAAACGGTCGCGCGGCGTGAACGCCACCACGTGCACCAGGCTGCCGCCCACCAGCGTGCTCTCCAGCAGTTCGTAGCGGTAGAGCTTCGCGCTGCCCTCGGCAAACGGCAGGTCGTCCATCATCTCCATCGGACGCGGCTGCCAGGCGGGCTTGACGTGCGCCGACTCCTTGGGAGGTTGTGGCACGCCGTCCCGGAACGACTGCTTGCGCTCCCACAGGCGCACGATGCGGTCGGGCCGGCCGCGCTCCTGCTCGTAGCGCAGGGCCGTCTCCTCCAGCTCCCAGTCGCCGGCGTACGGGTAGGTGGCACTGTCGGCGGCGCTGTCGGCGGTGCCCGGCGCCCGGCCGCCGGGGCTGCGCACGACCGTCACCACGGCGGTGAAGGCGACGCTGCGCAGACTGTCGCGGTCGGCGCGCTGCCGCCGCCCGATGTCGGCGATGATCTCGTCCAGCGTCACCCGCGGCGCCGCCACGTGCAGGGTGTCGGCCCAGGCGTCGGCCAGGTCCGTTCCACCGGACGGAACGCCCGCTCTGTCGGCTGCCCAACCCGCCGAAGCGGTCACGAACAGGACCAGGGCGGCGAACACCCATCCCCGATGGCGCAACGTCATGGTATCCCTCCCGATACGGACCCCCGGCGAGCCTGGGCGGCCCCTGGCCGCGTCGGTGCCGGTCGGGCCGAGGCCCCCGTCTCCCAATCCCTGTCGGAGGTGCCGGGGCCGGCCCTGCCGGCCGCGCCTGCCTGCGCGGCCCAGCTCGCCGGGGTCGCCCCGACACCGCAGGTTCCGCACCCGACGGCCGCTCGCATCGTGATCGGCCCGCCCGACCATCCGGGCGCCCTCCGGCGCCGATGCCCGCCGGTCCCGCTGCCGGCCGGAACCGCTCCCTCCGTCGGCTCAGGTTGACAAATATCCGCGAGCTGTCAAAGCCAATAACCCGCAAAGTCCGATCAAGTTACCCCGCCGGTCGCCGATACCGCGCGCAGGGGAGGGCCGGGGTGCCGTCAGGCGCCCCGCCTGCTGCCGTGTGCGGGAACGGGCGAAGCGGTGGTGACGTGAAGCTGCGTGGCGACATCTCGGACCTGAGACTCGTAGTGGCGGCCGTGATCGCGGCTGCCGGCGCGTTGCCTCTGGCCGCCCACGCGTTCGGCTTCGATGAGTTGTGGGAGATCGTGTTCGTCGCCGTGGGCGCCGCGGCGGCCGCGCTGCTGCTGTGGCGCGTCGGGCGCGCGCACGCACATCGCGACGAGAAGGTCATCGAGCATCGCTACCTGCGCTCGGTCATCGACGCCATCCCGCACTTCATCTTCGCCCGCGACTCCGAAGGCCGCTTCACGCTGGTCAACAAGGCCGTCGCCGACTTCTACGGCCTGCCGGTCGAGCAGGTCGAGGGCCGCCACCTCTACGACGTCCATCCGGATCCGGCGCAGGCGCGCGCCTGGCTGGACGAGGACCGCGAGACGCTCCTGCGCGGCGAGCCGTGGAGCCTGCCGGTCACCGACACCACGCAGAACGACGGCCGCACCATCTGGATCGCCGCCGTGAAGAAGCCGCTGCCGGCCGACATCGACGGCGTGGCGCAGGTGCTGGGCGTCTCCATCGACATCAGCGAGCAGATGCGCGCCGAACGCGCCCTGGCCGCGCGCCTGGACTACGAGCACACGGCCGCGGCGCTGTTCCAGACCTTCGTGCATTGCGGCCGCGAGCAGATGCCGCAGATCATGGACCGCGTGCTCGGGCGTCTGGGCCGCTTCACCGAGGGCTCGCGCGCGTTCCTCTACCGCTTCGACACCGGCCGCGGCATGGCTGTCCGCCAGTACACCTGGACCGACGACCACGCCGATGACACGGAAGCCCCGCCGACCCTGCTGCCGATGTCGGACCTGGACTGGCTGCTGGGCCTGTTCGAGATGAAGATCCCGGTCATGAGCGAGGACCTGCGCCGCCACACCACCATCCCGGCCGGCTTCCGCGACGACTGGGGCCCGGACCGCGCGGCCTTCCTGGCGGCGCCGGTCATCCGCGACCAGCAGGTGTTCGGCTTCATCGGCGTCGACAGCGACCAGGCGCGCCCCTGGACGCAGGAGCACATCAACCTGGTGCACTCGGTGGCCGACCTGTTCATCACCGTCTGGACGAAGCACGAGATGGAGCGCTCGCTGGTGCAGGCGCGCGAGGCGGCCGAGGCCAGCAGCCGCGCCAAGAGCGAATTTCTGGCCAACATGTCGCACGAGATCCGCACGCCGATGAACAGCGTCATCGGCCTGGCCGACCTGCTGTCTGACATGGACCCCACGCACCAGCAGAAGCAGTACCTCGAGATGATCCGCGTCTCGGGCTCGGCGCTGCTGAGCCTGATCAACGACATCCTCGACCTGTCGAAGATCGAGGCCGGCCAGCTCGAGCTGGACGCCGTCGAGACGGACCTGCCGGCGCTGATCGACGAGACCGGCAGCCTGATCGCCTTCACGGCCCACACCGCCGGCCTGGAGTTCATCAGCCGCCTGGCCCCCGGCGTGCCCCAGCGCGTGCTGCTGGACGCGCACCGGCTGCGCCAGGTGCTGACCAACCTGCTGAACAACGCCGTGAAGTTCACGCAGCGCGGCCACGTCTACCTGAACGTCGAGCCGGTGGGCGCCGGCGACGGCCACGTCGACCTGCGCTTCGCCGTCACCGACACCGGCATCGGCATTCCGGCCCATTCGCTCGAGCGCATCTTCGAGAAGTTCACGCAGGCCGAGGCCGGCACCACGCGCCGCTACGGCGGCACGGGCCTGGGCCTGGCCATCAGCCAGCAGCTGGTCGGCCTGATGGGCGGCACCATCTGCGCCACCAGCGAGCCCGGCCAGGGCTCGACCTTCTCGTTCACGCTGCGCCTGCCGGCCGTCGCTGCCGCCGCCAACACGCAGCCCGTCGGCGGCGCACCCGGGGCCCACGTGCTGATCGTCACGCGGCACTCTCTGACCGGCGAGGTGCTGCTGGAGAAGGTGCGCCTGCTCGGCCACGAAGGCCGCGTCATCCTGGGCGGACCCGAGGCGCTGGACCAGGCCGGTGGCTGGGCCTCGGCCACCGACCGGCCCTTCACACACATCCTGTTCGACCACGTGCCCGCCGCGGACGATCCCGACGACGACGACAACGACGCGGCGCTGCCCGACCTGCGCCCGTACCTGGCGCGCCTGGCGCCGCGCCACGACCCGCGCGTGATCCTGCTGGCACGCCTGACCGGCGGCGCCCGCGACCAGGACCTGCACGACCACGGCTTTGCCCACACCCTGGCCAAGCCCGTGCTCACCGCACGCCTGTGCGAGCTGCTGGTCGGGGACTCCCTTGCCGACACCGGAGCGACGCCGTGCGCGGCCGTTGCGGGCAGCCTGCCGGCCGGGCCCGCGACGCCTGCCACAGCCACCGAATCGGCCACCGCCGACGGCCAAGGCCCCCACGTGCTGTTGGCCGAGGACAACCCGTTCAACCAGAAGGTCGCCACGGCCATGCTGCGTCTGCTCGGTTGCCGCGTGGAAGTGGCAGCCACGGGCGTCGAGGCCCTGGCGATGGCGCGCGACGGCGCCTTCGATCTGGTGCTGATGGACTGCCAGATGCCGGTCATGGACGGCTACGAGGCCACGCGCCGCATCCGCGGCCTGCCCGCCCCCGCCGGCGCCGTCACCATCATCGCCATGACGGCCAACGCGATGAGCGGCGACCGCAAGGCCTGCTTCACCGCCGGCATGGACGACTTCCTCAGCAAGCCCATCACCAAGGCGATGCTCGCGGACATGATGCGCAAGTGGGAGATCGTCGCGAAGATGCCGGAGCCCGTGGACGCGCCCGCCGGTTGAGCGCTCAGCGCCCCTGCACCAGGTAGCGGCGCACTTCGAAGTGGTTCATCGTGTTCAGGATGCCTCCGCAGCAGACGCCCGCGGCCCGCGCCAGTTCGGCACCGTGCCGGTAGTCCACCAACCGCGCGGCGCGGTGCGCGTCGGGGCTGATCGCCAGCAGCACACCCAACTCCTGCGCCAGCCGGCAATGGCTCCAGTCCAGCTCGGCGCAGCACGGATTGGCCGTCACCTCGACGGCCGTGTGGTGGGCGGCGGCAGCCTCCAGCACGCGCGGCATGTCGACGCCCGCCTTGGCTCCCTGCAGCATGAACTCACCCATGGGCTTGCCCAGGATCGACACGCGCGGATGCGACACCGCGCGCACGATCTGGTCGGTCAGGCGCTGCGGATCCCAGCCGCCGTTGGGCGGGAACGAGGCGATCACGAAGTCGAACCAGCCGAGGTTGGCGTCGTCGACCGGCAGCGTGCCGTCGGGATTCACGTCCAGCTCGATGCCCTGCAGGATGTCGAACGACGGGTTCAACGCCCGTAGCCGCTCGATCTCCTGCCGTTGCACCTGCGCCGCCTGCAGGTCCAGCCCATCCGGGTGGCTGGCCGAGCGGAAATGGTCGCTGATGCCCAGGTACTCGAGCCCGATCTCCTGCGCTGTCGCCACCATCGAGGACAGGGAGTGCGCCCCGTCCGCCCAGCGGCTGTGGCTGTGCAGGATGCCCTTGATGTCGCAGGGGCGCACCAGTTGGTCGGCGGGCGCGGGCGTCGCGGGCACCGCCGGGAAGGCCTCGTCTCGCGGCGCGGGCGCGCGGTCGTCGTGGCAATCGCTGTACAAGGCCGCTCCGGTGGGGTGAGGTTCGTCTAACCGGTCGCGTGCCGCCGATCTTGCCGACGGCCGGCGCCCAGCTTAAGAACACTCCCGGGAGGTCGCAACCCGGACCGGCGCTGGTCCGCTGCCGCCGGACACGCTATCATCCTGGTCCCCGCTCGAAGGAGTCGCCATGGCCGATCTCGACGCCAATGCCCACCGCACTATGGCCGCCGCCGCCCTGCGCGCGATGCAGAACGTGCTGGACCTGGCCCCCGCCGACCGCGTACTGGTGGTCACGGATGCGGCCACCGCCGCGTGCGGCGCCGCCTTCGCGACCGCCGCCCGCGAGCACGGCTGCACCGTGTGCGTCTTCACGCTCCCGGACGCCGGTCGCCCCCTGGCTGCGTTGCCGCCCGGACTGCCGTCCCTGCTCGAGAACGCCGACGTGGTCGTCAACGCCATCGTCGGCGACCCGGCCGAAGTGCCCTTCCGCCTGCAGTGGATCGGTCTGATCGAAGGCTCCGGTCGCCACCGCCTGGGCCACAGCCCGGGCATCACCGCCGACATGATGCTGGGCGGCGCGCTGGACGTGGACTACGCCGCCATGCACGACACGGCGCTCCAGTTGGCACACGGCCTGCGCAAGGCGGCCACGGTCCGCTTGACCACCCCGACCGGCACCGACCTGGTCATGGACGTCCGCGACCGCGGCTTCACGCACGACCTGAAGGCACGCCCGACCGCCGGCGCCAACCTGCCCTGTGGCGAGGTCTACGCCGCGCCGGTCGAGACCGGCGCCAACGGCCTGCTGGTGGTCGACGGCGGTTTCGCCGGCCACGGCCGTCTGGCCTCACCCGTGGTGATCACCGTGCGCCATGGCCGCTGCGTCGACCTCGACGGCGACGATGCCGACCTGCTGGCCGCCGTCAGCGGGTTCATGGACACCGACGAGGGCGCCCGCAACATCGCCGAGCTGGGGATCGGCCTGAACCCCCGCGCGCGCCTCGGCAGCCACATCCTCGAGTCGGAGAAGACCCTCGGCACCGTGCACGTCGCCTTCGGCGACAACGACGGCATCGCCGGCGGCCAGGGCCGCTCGCGCATGCACATGGATTACCTGGTGCTGGCACCGACGTTGGAAGTGACCACACGCGGAGGTACGCGCCGCGTGCTGATGCGCGACGGGCAGCTCGTGCCTGTGCGTTCGACCTAGAGCGTGATCACCCGCTTGGCATTCCACTGCATCTCGACGATGTCCTTCATCGAGCCCGCGGCACCGGCCTGCAGCCTGTCGGCCAGGCCGAAGAAGTTCAGGCATGTCGTGCAGACCACCACGCGCGCGCCCTTGGCCGCCAGCGAGCGCAGCTCATCCAGAACCGCAGAGCCCTCCACCGCCAGCTTCACGCCCTCGCCATAGAGGCAGATCGCGTACGGCACGCGGTCGTCGGCGTCCAGCAGGCCCAGGTGCGACTGGACCAGCTTGAGCGAGAGCTCGGCCGGCGCGTCCCCCATGCCATGGCGCGAGATGACGATGGTGGTGCGCCGCTTGCGCCCCCGCTCGTCGTCGCTGCCGTGATGCTCGTGGTGATCATGGTGCTTGTCGCCGTGCATCGTCCATCCTCCGGAAGAAGAACCCTAGTACAGCTCGAACTTCAGCAGCCGCCCGTCCAGCCCGCCATTGCGCAGCGGCAGGCGCAGCGCGGGCTTCAGGCCGATCTCGCCCGCCAGTTCCTTGTCGCCGACGTAGATGTAGGCGTCCGAGCCCTTGCACTTCTGCTTGAGGAAATCGCCGAATTCGCGCATGAACGCCTTCATGTCCGCGGCCGGCTGCATCCGCACGCCGTAGGGCGGATTGCAGACGATGACGCTGTCCTCGATGCCGCCCAGATCGCGGTAGTCGCTCCGCTTGACGCGCAGCTCGTCGCCGGTGGGGATGCGCGCCACGTTGCGCCGCGTCATGTCGACCGCGGCCTGCTCGATGTCCGAGCCGCGGATCTGCCCCCCGCGCACCGGCTTGATGGCGTTGTCCTCTTCCAGCTTCACCTTGATCCATGTGCGCTTGTCGTGGTCCGGCAGCAGCTGGAAGCCCCACTTCTGGCGCAGGCAACCGGCCGGGATGTTGCCGGCCTTCAACCAGGCCTCGGCCAGCAGCGTGCCCGAGCCGCACATCGGGTCGTAGAGCGGCCGCTTGCCTTCCCACCCGGCGATGTCCAGGATCGCCGCCGCCAGCGTCTCCTGCATCGGCGCCTCGACCGCGTCCAGCCGGTAGCCCCGCCGATGCAGCGAGCCGCCCGAGCAGTCCAGGAAGATCGTCGCCTGGTCATCCAGCACGTGCACGCCGATCGCCAGGTCCGGGCTGTCCGTGTCGACATCCGGCCGCTTCCCGTGGTAGCGCTTGCGGAACATGTCGGCCACGCAGTCCTTGACCTTCAGGGCCGCGTATTTGCTGTGCGTCACGCGGCTGCGGTACACGTTCGCGAAGACGGCGAAGGTCTGGTCCAGGCGCATGATCTGCGTCCAGTCGATCTTCTTCGCGCCCAGGTACAGCTCCTCGGGCGTACCAGCGGGGAACTCGGCCAGCGGTGCCAGCACGCGTGAGATCAACCGCGCGCGGTAGTTCACCCGGCACAGCGCCTCTGGGTCGGCGCTGAAGATGATGCCGCGCTTGCCCGGCTGCACGCGCTTGGCGCCCAGGCGCTTGAGCTCCGCGGCGGCGATCTCCTCGAGCCCGCCCGCGGTCTGCGCGAAGAAGCGCCGGTGCTGCTGGTACAGGTACACGGTCACCCGCCCTCGCGCGTCATGAGGATGTGGTCGATGCCGCATTCGTCGAAGACTCCGCCCCGGCGCGCGAACCCGTAGCCGGCGTAGAAGTCCTCCAGGTAGACCTGCGCGTGCAGCTTCAGCTTCGTCACCCCGCGCGTGTGCGCTTCCTGCAGCAGCGCGCCCACCATCCCATGCGCGTAGCCGCGACCGCGCCACTGCTCGCGCACGGCGATGCGGCCCAGCTTCGCCCAGCCGCCCTCCATGACCTGCAGCCGTCCGCTGGCCACCGGCTGGCCATCGGCCTCGCCCACGACGTGGACCGCGCCGGCATCGTCGGCGTCGAACTCGTCCTCCCAGGAGACGCCCTGCTCGTCATGGAAGACGATGCCGCGCACCCCCATCACCTTCAGCAGGTCCGCCGGCGTGGCGGCCACGCGGAAGACGACGCGGTCGTCGTCATCGTCATCGTCGTCGCGCTTGTCCTCGAGGTCCGGATCGCGTGGCGTCATGGCAGGTGCACCCTCGGCTCGTTCGCTGGGCTGTGCTAGATTGGCACGGTGCGCGGCCCGCAGCGGCCGCCCGCGGAATATACGCCCCCCGCCCCCGAAAGGCATCCCGCCGATGCGCCTGACCGGCCACGGACGACACGTCTTCGCCAGCGCCCGCGGCCCGGTCGGCCTGGCCTGGACACCGCGCGGGGTCTGCCGCCTCGAGTTCGGCCACGCCGATGCCGCCGCGACCACCGCCGCACTGGCCGCCCGCTGCCCTGAATTGCCGGCCGTGGCCCGGCCACCGGCGCCGGTCGCCGACCTGGTCGCGCGCCTGAAGGCCGTCCTGCGCGGCGGCGACCGCGCCCCGCGCGATGCGCCGGCCGATGACCTGCGCGACGTGCCCGTCGACGACCACGACGCCCCGCCCTTCGCCCGCGCCGTCTGGCGCCGGCTGCGGCAGGTCCCGCGCGGCCAGGTGATCACCTACGGCGAGCTGGCCCGCGCCTGCGGCCGCCCCGGCGCCGCCCGCGCCGTCGGGCGCATCATGGGCGCCAACCCGGTGCCCCTGGTGGTGCCCTGCCACCGCTGCGTGGGCGCCGACGGCTCGCTGACCGGCTTCTCGGCCGCCGGCGGCCTGCCCCAGAAGGCCCGCCTGCTGCACGACGAGGGCTGGGTCCGCGACCCCGAACACGCACGCGGCCTGGCCCACCTGGCCAAGGCCGACCCGAAGCTGCGCGCCGTCATCCGCCGCTTCGGTCCCTACCTGGCCCGCGCCGACCGCCCGCGCCCCCCGTGGGAATCGCTGGTGACGGCCATCATCCACCAGCAGCTGTCGGTCAAGGCGGGCCAGACGATCGCCGGGCGCGTGCGCGCCCTGGTCCCCGGCGCCGGCTACCCGACACCCGCACAGGTGCTGGCGCTGGATCCCTCCGTACTGCGGACCTGCGGCCTGTCGCGCGCCAAGGTCGACTACGTCCGCGACCTGGCCGCGCGCGTGGACGACGGCCGTCTGGACCTGCGCGCCCTGCGCCGCCTTCCCGACGACCAGGTGATCGCGTCACTGACCACCGTGCGCGGCATCGGCGCATGGTCGGCGCAGATGCACCTGATCTTCCACCTGGGCCGCCTGGACGTGCTGGCCACCGGCGACCTGGGCCTGCGCGCGGCCGCCGGCCGCCTCTACGGGCTGGGCGCCCACGCGACACCGGCAGAGTTGGCCGCCCTCGCCGAACCGTGGCGGCCGTACCGCTCCATTGCGTCGTGGTATCTGTGGGAGTGGCTCGATGGCGGGGGGCTGTAGGGGGGCGACCTGCGTCGGAAACGATGGGGCGCGCCGAACTCTCTGTTGTCATGGTCGAAATTCCGAGTGGTTGACCGGTCAACGATCTGTCGCACGTGCATCGCACGTTGCGGGCGCGCCCATTGGTTGACCAGTCAACCACTCGCCGCAGCCGCATCGCACGTTCCGGGCGCGCCCATTGGTTGACCGGTCAACCACTCGCCGAAGCCGCATCGCACGTTCCGGGCGCGCCCATTGGTTGACCGGTCAACCACCCGGCGCCGCGACACTCGCAAGAGAGAGCACGATAGCGCAAGACGGCGCAAGCGAGACCACGGGCTGGAACCCATCAAGTGAAGCGCCCCATGTGCAGATGACCGGCCGGCGGATCCCGTACAGCTCGAGTTCGCCCACAAAATCGACGCTGACGGGTCCGCCGACCGGTAGACTGGACACGGGATTCCCGTGACTGCCCAGGGGAGGGCCACCGCGCCTTCGGCCGCGGTCCAATGCGCCGCCGGCACCATGGCCACTCCCACCGGTCTCCGCTGCGCTCCGCTGCCTGGGGGTTGCCGCAACCACCGTGAACGGCTGAGGGGGGCGGCCCGTCGCTGTTGCCGGCGGAGGTCTGCGGGCGAAGCGCCCCCGCCGGCCCGGTCGGTGCCCGTCCCCAGGCGGGACCGCCCACCCCATCCCTGACGGCGGGGATCATACGCACAGGCGCGAACGCCATCTGTGACCGCGGTCACAGAGTGGACAAGTGTTCGGGATGCCGCCTCAGCAGGCCTGTTCCACCATCGCCCGCAGCCCCCGCGCATCGCCCAGCGTGATGCGGCCGCGGCTCAGCACGATGGCGCCCTGGTTCTCGAATTCCTTCAGCAGGCGGCTGATCGGTTCGCGCGCGCTGCCCAGCTCGGCGGCGATCGCCTCGTGCGTGACCTGCAGCTCGCTCACGCCCGCGACCGCGCCCGCACCTCCGAAGAACCTGTCGCACAGGTACTGCGCCAGGCGGAGGTCCAGCTTCTTGAAGGCGATCTCCTCGACCAGCGCCATCACCTCGACCATGCCGGCGGTCATGACGCTCAGCACGTGGGTGCGCAGCGTGGTGTCGGAGCCGATCCAGCCGCGGAACGTGTCGTGGGGAATCACCAGGGCGATGACCTCCTCCTCGACGCGCGCGTGCGCGGGCGAGGGCACGCCGGTCATCGCGCCCAGCAGGTTCAGCAGGCACAGCTCGCCGGCACGCACCCAGTAGAGCGTGATCTCGCGGCCCGAGGCGCTGCTCTTGAACACGCGCAAGGCGCCGTCGCCGATCAGGCCGACCCCCGGCGCGTGGTCGCCCTCGCAGACGAAGTAGCCACCGGGCTTAACGCGCACGAGCTGGCCGGCGTCGCGCACGCGCTGCTGGAATTCGGGGCGGGCCCTGCGGTAGAACTCGAACTTGGCGAGGATCTGCTCTCGGGTCATGGCGCCTCTCCGGATTCGTCACGGGCCGCAGGTCCGACCAGGATCGATATTGAAAACGACGATCATCATAACAAAAAAGAGCGCGACGGTCCAGTCCCGCCGCTGCCGCCACAACCTGTTGTCAAATCAGGATTTGATGCCAGAAAGGTCCGGTTCGACCCAGCCCGGCGCCTGTGCGGTCGCCCCGCTCGCGCGGCCCGGAATCCAGCGGTGGAGCATCTCGGCGACCAGCTCGGCCCGGACCGGCTTGCTCAGGTAGTCATCCATGCCCGCCACCGTGCAGCGGTCGCGGTCGCCCGGCATGGCGTGGGCCGTCATCGCGATGATTGGCGTGCGGGCGGCGGGCCCGCCCAGCCGGCGGATGATGCCGGTGGCTTCGTAGCCGTCCATCTCCGGCATCTGGCAGTCCATGAAGACGACGTCGTAGACGAAGTTGGCCATCATCTGCACGGCCTCGTTGCCGTTGGCCGCCAGGTCCACGCGCACGCCCAGCTTCTCCAGGATGTACTGCGCCACCTTCTGGTTGAAGGAGTTGTCCTCGGCCACCAGCACGCGCCGGCCGGACAGGGCGGCGTCCGTCTCCGCCTGCAGATCCGGCACCGGGGCGTTGATGTCCAGTCGGGCCTCGTCCGCCTGCTCCTGCGTCGCGCGCGGCAGCGGCAGCACCACACGGAAGAGCGAACCCTTGCCCACCACGCTCTGGGCGTCGAGCGAGCCGTGCATCAGTTCGGCCAGCTGCCGGCTGATGGCCAGGCCCAGGCCGGTGCCGCCGTAGCGTCGCGTGGTCGAGCTGTCGGCCTGCGTGAAGCGCTGGAAGAGGTCGGGCAGCCGGTTGGCCGGGATGCCGATGCCGGTGTCGGTCACCGTCACCGTCCACAGCGTGACGTCGCCTGGGGCCTCGCGCCACGAGGCCTCGATCGTGACGCTGCCCTCTTCGGTGAACTTGATCGCGTTGTTGACCAGGTTGGTGACGATCTGGCGGATGCGGCCGGCGTCGCCGACCAGCGCCACGGGCGCCGTGTCCGGCAGCACGCAGCGCAGCTTGAGGCCCTTGGCGTCGGCGGTGCCGCGCATCAGCTCGGTCACCTCGGCCAGCAGGCGGCGCATGTGGAAGGGGGCCGGCTCGATCTCCAGGCGGCCCGCCTCGACCTTCGAGAAGTCGAGGATGTCGTTGATGATCGCCATCAGCGACTGGCCCGAGTCGAAGACGATGCGCGCGTAGCTGCGCTGCTCCTCGTCCAGCTCGGTGTCCAGCAGGATGCCGGTCATGCCGAGGATGCCGTTCATCGGCGTGCGGATCTCGTGCGACATGTTGGCCAGGAACTCGCTCTTGGCCTGGTTGGCGGCGTCGGCGTTCTCCTTCGCCACGGTCTTCTCGCGGATCTGCTCGAGCATCTCGTTGAAGGCGTCCACCAGCGTGCCCGTCTCGTCCCCTGCGGTGCGGTGCGCGCGCAGGGAGAAGTCCTGCTCGGCCGAGACGCGCCGCGCCACCTCCACCAGTTCGCCCAGCGGGCGCGTGATGACGCGCTGCAGCCGCTCGGACAGCGAGAGCACCAGCAGCAACGCCGCCGCCATCGCCGCCGCCTGTATCATCGCCACGTTGAAGAAGCGCGCCTGCAACGAATCGAGGCTCTTGCGGATGTAGATGGTGCCCACCTGCTCGCCGTCGAACACCACGGCCCGGTAGACCGACATGCCCACCGCATCGAAGATCGTGCGCTGGCCGCCCGCATCGGTCGGCGGCAGCGGCGGCAGGAAGGAGCCGTCGCGCTGGAAGCGGGCGAAGAGGTTGCCGTCCGAATCGTAGAGGCAGGCTTCGACCAGCGACGGGTTGGCGCGCAGCGACTGCAGGATCTCGCCTGCGACGGTGCGGTCCTCGAACATCAGCGCCGCCGAGCAGGTGCTGCCGATGACTTCGGCCGAGATCTCCAGTTCGCGGGACAGGCGGGCCCGGAAGCTGTAGTGGTCGTAGACGGTCATCACCAGGCTGACCAGAAGCACAGCCACGGTGACCGACACGCCCAGGATCCACCTGAGCTTGGTGCGGATCGGCAGGTCCTGCACGGACAGCAAGATGGCGAGGCTCCCCGTCATGAGCCGCAAAGGCGCTTGGTCGGGCCCCGTGGGGCCCCGCGCCCGGATCACTGTGGTAACGGGGCAAGAATCGGCAGGACAACGATTTGCTTTAGCGGGAAGCCTCGCCGCCCAGGCGGCGACCGATACCCAACCGGGCGCTGAGGGCGCCGCCGCCCAGCGAGTCCGGACCCTCGTTGCGGGTACCCAGCCATTCGCGGCGCAGGTCCAGGCCCAGGAACCACGGCTGCGGCATCGGCTGCCAGCGCAGCCCCAAGCCCAGGTTCAGGTTGACCGTGGCCAGCATGATGTCCTGCTCCAGGAACGGGCGGATCCCGTCGTAGCCCAGCCCGACGAACCCGTCCAGGCGCAGCCGGCCGGTCCGCCACAGCGCCCGGCCGCCCTCCAGGCCCACATAGACGGCGTCGAACCGGTCCGAATAGGCCTGCACCCCGTCCTGGTCGACCAGGTAGGGCCGGTCGGTGCGCCCGAGGCGCACCTCGATCGGCAGGCGCACGAACCAGGACCCCAGTTCCTGCTCCAGGACGCCGCCCACCAGGACGTGGCGGCCGGCCAGCGCGACATCGCCGCGCGGACGCCAGCTGCCGACCGTCAGCAGCAGCGACGAGGGACCCGCTTCGCCCTCGGCAGCGGGCTCGTCCTGACCGGGAATGACCTGGCCGCCCTCCGCGCCGTCGGGATGGTCGATGTACCAGCGCAGCCAGGTGTCGGCCAGGTCTGCGCCGCGCAGCAGGTCGGCCGCTTCATCGAAGCGGTCGCTGTAGACCAGGCAGAAGTACTCGGGCAGGCTGCCGGCCGGTTGGTGCGGCAGCAGCTGGTCGGCAAACACGATGGTGAAGCGGTCGAAGGCCAGTCGGCCCTCGGACATGAACTGCGGGCTGCGCTGCAGCCACGCATCCAGGTCTTCGACGATGCCGTCGTCGTACAGTCCTTCGTCAAAGGCCCCGTCCCAGATGGCCCCCAGCAGGCGCGTGCGCACCAGCGGCTCCGAGCGCCCGCAGCGGTCCTCCCAGAACCCGAGGAACTCGACCAGCAGGTCGGGCCGGCCCAGCGTGACCAGGCGCGGCACCAGCTCCCAGGCCGCGGCGGCCACGCGCGCGGTGGTGAGGTTCAGCAGGTGTGGGCGCAGGGCGCCGAAGTCCGCGGCGTCCAGCAGCAGCGAGTCGGTCAGCGCCGCCGACAGCGCGCTGTCCGCCGCGTCCTGTGCCGCCGCGGGCGTCACGGCGCAAGCCAGCGCCGCGACAACCAGCAGCGCCGCTGCCGTGCGCCGCGGACCGGTCACAGCACCGTGCCCGCAGGGATCACCGTGCCCTTGGGAATCACCGTCACGCCGTCGCGGATCCAGCGGTACTGGTCGCGGTGGTCCTTCACGTCGGGCTGCGCGCGGATGATCACCCCGTCGCCGATGCGCGCGTTCTTGTCGATGATGCAGCGCTCAAGGCGGCAGTTGCGGCCCACGCCCATCGGCGGCATGTCGCCGCCCTCGCTGAGGTTGTCGAACAGAACGTGCTCGCCCTCGTAGAAGTCGGCGCCCATGTGGATGACGTCCTTCAGGAAGGCGCCCTTGCGGATGCGCGCGCGGATGCCGACGATCGAGTGCTCGATGCGCGCGCCGGTGATCGTCGCGCCCTCGACCACGAGCGAGTTCTCGATGGTCGACTCGATGATGCGCGCGGGCGGCAGCGCTCGCGTGCGCGTGTAGAACGGCCACGCGCCCTGGTGCAGGTTCAGCGGCGGGTTCTTGTCGACCAGGTCGAGGTTCGCCTCGAAGAACGAGGCGATGGTCCCGATGTCGCGCCAGTAGCCGCTGAACGGGTAGGCCATCACCTTCAGCTTGCCGATCGCCTCGGGGATGATCTCCTTGCCGAAGTCCGTCTTCGACTCGTCCTGCAGCAGGTCGTGCAGCACGTGCGGCTCGAAGCAGTAGATGCCCATCGAGCCCAGGTACGTGTCGTTGTCGGCGATCATGCCGCGCGCGGCGAACAGCTCCTTCGGCGCGCGGAAGCGGTCGATCACCTCCGGGTCCTGCGGCTTCTCGACGAACTCCGTCACCTCGGCCATGGCGTCGGCGCGCAGCAGGCCCATGCGCGGCGCGTCATCGCGCGTGACCGGATACACGGCCAGCGTGATGTCGGCGCCCATCTCGCGATGGAAACGCACCATCTGCCCGTAGTCCATGCGATACAGATGGTCGCCGCCCAGGATGAGCACCTGCGACGTCTTGTAGTACATCGTGTGGTGCAGCGTGGCGCGCACCGCGTCGGACGTGCCCTGGAACCAGTCCGAGCGGTCGGGCGTCTGCTCGGCGGCCAGGATGTCGACGAAGCCGTCGGTGAACCCGTCGAACGCGTACGTCTGCATGATGTGGCGATGCATGCTCGCCGAGAGGAACTGCGTCAGCACGAAGATCTTCTTCATGCCCGAGTTGATGCAGTTGCTGATGGGGATGTCGATCAGGCGGTACTTGCCGGCGAACGCCACCGAGGGCTTGCTGCGCTGCAGTGTCAGCGGGTACAGGCGCTGGCCGCGCCCGCCGCCGAGGATGATCGAGACGACGTCTTTCACGCGGGCTCCCGGTGGCTGAAGGACCACGCGCCGGCCCGCGTCGGGCAGGAAGCTCGACGCTCGGGCAACAGGCGAACCCGGCCACTATATGTCGACCGCCGGGAGCGACTCAAGCCGTGTTTGGGAAACAGGTTGGATTGGCAGAAACCGCCGCGCCCGGCCTAGACGCCGGATTCGGCGCCGCAGAACGAGCACAGGAACACAAGTGCCTGGGACGCGGTCGAAGCCGGGACATGCGACAGGGTCGGTCCCCGCAAGAGCCCGGCCAGGAAACCCAAACCGGCCCCGAAGTGGATGGTCGGGAAGCACAGGACCAGGGGGCCGAACAGCCGTCCGTCCACCCGGCTGGCCAGCCGAGCCGAAACCCCGATGACCACCAGCAGGTACAGCGCGATCCCCAGCAGCCAGATCCGCAAGGCCGGCACCCAGCCGATGCCAAGCAGGGGGAGCACCAGGGCGCCGAAGGTCACGGCGCCCAATGCCAAAGGCGGCAACGAAGCCGCGTCAGGGTGCTTGCGCAGCAGACGCGCCCGACCGTAGCCGTAGCGGTACAACTGGCGGAACACGGCGCCCAAGCTGCCGCGGGCGCAGTACCCGACCGTCAGGTCGTTGCTGTGGAACGCGGAAACGCCAAGCCTCTTGACACGGAAATTCAATTCGATGTCCTCGCCGGCGTCGAAGTCCTCGTCGGTGTTGCCGACGGCGAAGTAGAGCTCGCGCGAGTAGGCGCACCCCGCGCTCACGGGGTCGCAGTGCTGGACGCGGTCTTCGTAGATGCGCGAGCCGGCGTGATGCCCCAGAACACAACTGCGGGCAAGCGCCGCGGCCTGGGAGTACACGTGCTCCCCATCGCCGTACAGCGGCTGGGGTCTTGACAGGCAGCGCTCACCGCTCTCGAACGCCTTCAGGGCCGACTCGAGCATGCGCTCGCTGGCGATACGACAATGCCCGTCCACGAAGATGATGTAGGGCGCTCTCGCCTGAAACGCTCCGATGTTGCGCGCGCTCCCGGCGAGAAAGCGGGGATTGTCCACGAGCCTGATCCGGTCATGCCGTCGACTGTAGTCCCGCACCAGTTCGCGTGTGCCGTCGGTGCTCATTCCGTCGACGACGAGGATCTCGAAGCGCTCCGGAGCCAGGCTCTGGGCCAACAGTTGATCAAGCACGGCGCCGATATGCCGCACCTCGTTCCGCACCGGCATGACCACGGTCAACGAGGGACAGTGCTTCATGACGTCCATCAACCAGCCCCTGGCGGTCCGCCTGGACAACGAACCGACCGGTTTGCGCTGCGATTCGACCTGCCTCGTTATCGCACGCGCTATCGATACCTTAAGCCGAATCCGGAACCGGGTTTGCTATGCCCCGGCGCCGCCGAAGCGATTCCATGCACTCAATAATACCGAGCTGGCGCCGCGGCAAACGCGATAAGTTCACGAAATCTCCACAACCACGTTGACCTTCCGGGTCCACTTATCCGAGCCCTCTGATCGGCGATTCCACAAGGGAGACAAGGTGCCGGCAATCCAGGTCGCTCGCCGTCCAGGTCGCCGGGTCGACGGCGTGAACCAGTTCCCGTAACCGGGCCAGGTGTCCGGGCGTGAGCTGGCCGAGGGCCAGATCCAGTTCGTCTGCCGAAGGACCGGAAACCACGAGCCCCAGTCCCAGCGCCTGGATGAACGTCGCGGTCTGGGTGCCTGCCTGCGCGATCGGCACCGCGCCATGACGGCACCCTTCGTAGAGTCGATTCGGCAGCAGCCACGCGGAATTGTACCCCGCGTCGAAGCCATCGAGCAGCCACGCCAGATCCACCTGCGTGTACATGTCGGGCAGGTCGTCGGGGTAGCGGTACGGACCGTGGAAGCGGAGATCGGGATTGGCTGCGACGATCTCGTGGAAGCGCGGCAGCACATCGAGAGCCGGTTTACCGCGCATCTCGACGACATATCGTCCCGGTCGCGCGCGTGTCAGCGCATCGAGACACGCGAGTGAATCCCGGCAGCGCAGAATGCCGAACCAGCCGATACTGACGGCCCGATCGGTACCCTCGTCTGGCGTGCGGACCGGGCCGACCGCGTTCGGCGCGGTGGCCCGCGGTTCGAAATACCGGTTCTCGACGAGGTGGACCGGTACCTGTGTTTGACGATACCTGTCGAAGTAGTTGCTGATGAAGGCCGGCGAGGACGTCAACACGGCCCCGACGCCCCGCAGGAGCGCACGTTCGACGGCGCGCATGGCCTGGGCCCGACGTCCCTCACCGACCATGAGCCGGTGGATATCAAGGACTTCGTAGATCAGACCGGGCGGGTCACCGGGCCACAACCGTCGCGTTCGTCGGGCCAGCACCAGCATCTCGAGGTTGCGAGCCAGGATCGCATCCGGGCGCGCCTCGTGGCCCAGACTCCGACGGAGTCCTGCCAGTGCTCGCAGCACCGAATAGGCACGCTGACCCATGCGAGCGTCGACGGTCCGCCCGAGAACGACGGCATCGCCGGGCAAAGGGCCGCTTCCGCGACGAAATCCCGCGGCCCGAACTTCGGCCCCACCTGTCTGGAGCATGGCGACGCGGCGCCAGATCGCGGCATCGTCGAGGTCATGACACAGGTAGAGGATTCTCAAACGGGCACCCCGGGCTCATCCGTTCAGGGGCTGACGATAGCGGGATCGAGTGCGCAGCGCATTCTACCTGCCGCGGTGCCCGACGTCACCCTCGGGAACGTCAATCACGTTGCTCCCGCGGCCGGAAGTCCAGCGCCGCCGAGTTGATGCAGTAGCGCATCCCTGTCGGCCGCGGCCCGTCCGGGAAGACGTGCCCCAGATGCGCCTCGCAGCGGCTGCACCGGACCTCCACCCGGACCATGCCGTGGGCATTGTCTTCGTGCTCGGAAACGGCCCCCTTGGACGCCGGCTGGAAGTAGCTGGGCCAGCCGCTGCCCGAATCGAACTTCGTGTCGCTGGCAAACAGCTCCTGCCCGCAGGCCACACAGACGTAGGTCCCTTTCTCGTGATGGTTCCAGTATTTGCCCGTGAACGGCGCCTCGGTGGCGCTGCAGCGGGTCACCTGGTACTGCATCGGGGTCAGCCGGTCGCGCCATTCGGCATCAGTCATCTCGACTTTGGCGTCCGCCTGGCCCCCGGCCGTGCCGCCGCCGGCCGCCGAGTCGGGCGCCGCCTCGGCCCGCGGCGCCGCGGCGCCCCGCCCCCCGCCGTCGCGGTTGCGGAATGCGGCCATCGCCAGGGGCGCGTTGATGCTGCCGACAATGCGGCCGGACACGGCCGGCACGCGGCGTGCGCGCTGGGTGGCCGGCCTCTGCTCGGCTCCCAGCCACAGCAGCAGGCTCAGCGAACCCACCGCCAGCGTGAGGATGATCAGCGCTTTCAGCATGTATGGACCTCCGGGCATCCGGGTCACTCTCCTGTTGCAGAATCCCGCCCTGCCGGCCGGCTCAGGTTACGCGCGACCGGCCTCAACCGCACCGTCGGTGGCGCCGAAGGCGGTGAACACCCGGGGGTGGCGATCGGTTCCGGGCGGCCGGCAGCGAACCGCTTGACTCTCCCCCGGGGGGAGGGTCCATCGTCACGGTCGCAAGCTTGCGGGACCCCGTACCGGGAGGGGTGGATGTTCAGGATCGGCGAATTCTCCAGGCTGGCCCAGGTGACGGTCAAGGCGCTGCGGCTGTACGACGAGCGTGGCCTGCTCGCCCCGGCCCGCGTCGACCCCTCCAGCGGCTACCGCTTCTACTCGGCGGCGCAGCTGCCGCGGCTGCAGCGCATCCTCGCCCTGAGGGACCTGGGCCTCACGCTCCAGGAGATCGGCGATCTCCTGGTCGATGAGCCTGGCCCCGACGAGCTGCGCGGCATGCTGCGGCTGCGTCGCGCCGAGCTGGAGCGCGAACTGGTGGAGGGCCGGGCGCGCCTCGGGCGCGTCGAGGCCTACCTGGCGCGACTCGAAAGGGAGGGCGACATGCCCAGATACGACGTGACCATCAAGAGCGCCCCGGCGCTGCGCGTGGCGACGCTGCGCGACACGGTGCCCCACTACCCCGACATCGGCCGGCTCTTCGACGAGCTGTGCGGCTTTCTCGGCGCCTCGCGCCTGCAGTTCACCGGCCCGCCGCTGGCGCTCTACCACGACGGCGAGTACCGCGAGCAGGACGTCGACATCGAGGTGGCCGCGCCGTTCGCGGGCCGCCTGCCGACGCACCCCCGCGTGCGCGAGCGCGAGCTGCCGGCCGAGCCGGCGCTGGCCTGCACCGTGCACCAGGGCCCGTACGAGGAACTGCGCCACGCCTACACGGCGCTGCTGGGCTGGATCGAGGCGAACGGCTACCGCATCGCCGGGCCGGACCGCGAGGTCTACCTCGTGGGCCCGGAGCGCGGGCGCGACCCGGCGCGGTACGTGACGGAGCTGCAGGTGCCGGTGGAGCGGGTGTAGGCGGGAAGCAGAGGTGCGGGGCGGGCACTTGCGCCGGCGCAAGTGCCCGCTCGCCGATCGCGTTCGCCGTTCACACCAACACCCACCACGGCGCCGCCAGCACGTCCGGCGTCAGCCAGAAGATGTCGGTACCCGCGTGCAGCAACAGGCCCGCGCGCGACCGGTCTCCGTACTCGGCGCGAAACGCGCGCAGATGGCGGGCGTCGGCGAGCGAAGGCCTTGTGGTGGCCTTCACCTCGATGGGCAGCAGCCGGTCGCCGCTCTCGATGACGAAGTCCACTTCCTCGCCGCTGGTTGTCCGCCAGCCGCAGATCTCCGCCGCCGCCAGCCGGCTGTCGCGCCAGGCGAGCAGGTCCAGCAGGACCAGGTTTTCCAGGTGAGCCCCCTTCGGCTCGCCGCCGGACACGTGCAGCGCCAGCGCGGTGTCGCCCCAGTAGAGCTTCGGCGCCTTGACCAGCCGCTTGGTGCGGTTGACGGCGTAGGACGGGACGCGCACGAGCATGAACGAGGCTTCGAGCAGGTTGAGCCAGCGATGCGCGGTGGCCTGCGCCAATCCGCAGTCGCGAGCCAGCTCGGACTGGTTGACCAGCTGCCCCAGCCTCAGCGCGGCCGCGCGCATCAGACGCCGGAAGTCGGGCAGTGACGCCACCGAGCCGAGATCCCGCAGATCGCGCTCGAGATAGGTGCTCGCGTACCCGTCGTGCCAGATCGCGCGCTCGGCGTCGCTGCGCAGGTGCAGGGCCGGCGTCGGGAAGCCGCCGCGGCGCGCGGCTTCCTGCCACGGCTCCGCGCTGCCGCCGGCGGAGGCGAGGAGCGAGGGCCATTCGTCATCGGGCACCTCCAGCAGCTGTTCCCACGGACCGCAGGCACCGAGTCCCGCCTGCTCCCGCCGCGTCATCGGCCACAGCGTCAGGTAGCTGGCGCGACCAGCCAGCGTCTCTGACACGCGATGCATCAGGAGGAGGTTCGCCGACCCGGTCAACAGGAAGCGTCCCGGCACGCGATCGCGATCGATGGCGCGCTTGATCGCGTGCAGCAGGTCCGGCGCCCGCTGGATCTCGTCGATGGTCACGGGCCCCGTGCCCCCGACCAGCACCTCGGGATCGTTGTGCGCGGCGTCGCGAACATCCAGGTCGTCCAGCGTCACGTAGCGCCTGCCGTCGGCGAGCAACTCGCGGGCGAGCGTGCTCTTGCCCGTCTGGCGGGCCCCGGCAACGACGACCGCCGGCATGACGGCCAGTCGAGCGCGGGTTGCCGCGAGGGCCAGGCGGGGGGCTGCTAAATTACTCATGTGATGAATGATATCTATTCATGACGTGGATTGTCAATGCACATTTCCAACCGCTCGCGGCGGCTCCAGCCTCTCCCAAACTTATTTTATTGCAGTGCTTTACTGTACGCCCGCAACTTGCGCCGGCGCAAGTGCCGGCACGGGCTTCAGGATAGCAGTTCCTCGACGGTAAGGCCGATGTCGCGCGCGATCTTGCGCAGCAAGGTGGGCGCGATGTCCGAGTTCGCATGGAACGGAAGTGTCGTCCCGCGGCCATCGGGATGACGGTACTGGCGGTGGGATCCCCTGCGGCGGACTTCGATGAAGCCGCGGGCTTCGAGCAGCGCCGCAACCTCACGAGGCTTCAGGACGGGGATCTTGCCCACGCTCAAGCCACGCGAAGAGTTTGCACGCCGATGAACTCGGTCTCAAACGTCGGCTCGCCGTCCTCGAGAAGCATCTGAACAACCTCCCGCAGGTTGGCTTCGAGCTCAGCCGGGTCCGAACCCTGACTGTGGGCGCCGGGCCAGCCGGGGATGTGGCCGACGTACTGGCCGGTGGCGGGGTCGCGCTCGACGACAACGCTGAATTCACGCATGCCGGGATCTTTCGTGGTGCACCGCATGCCGGCGGGTAGGCAGGAATCGCACCCAACCTCACTTGGTGCCGTCTGAAGGCCGGGAGCACCATATCCGTCATGGCTACCCCGCCTCAAGTCTTGGCTCCGCACTGGCGGAATGTCAACGGCGGTTCACCGTCCACCAAGGAGCTGACGCCGCGCCGGTGGTGCGGCATGTTAACTACATGGCGGCGACTTGCGCCGGCGCAAGTGCCCCCTCCGCCACCGCCCTGACGAACGGCGCCGGGGCTCTCCCCCGGCGCCGTTCCCATCCCGATGCCTGCCCGAGCCCCGGCTCAGTGCACGCCCTTCATCAACCGCCGCACCAGCGGCGAGATGGCCACCAGCGCCACGCCGGCGATCAGCGCGTAGATGCCCAGCTGCTTGTAGCCGTCCGTGTAGGCGCCCAGCTTCACCAGGGCCGCCGCGTTCGGGTCGGCCGTCGACATGCCGGCGCCCAGCAGGCCCGCCACGTACTGGCCGTAGGCGCTGGCCAGGAACCACATGCCCATCATGAGGCCCTGGATCGAGGTCGGGGCCAGCTGCGTCATCAGCGACAGGCCGATGGGCGACAGGCAGAGCTCGCCGAAGGTGATGACGAAGTAGCCCAGCGTGAAGACCTCGAGCGAGGTCAGGCCGTCGGGGCCGGCGAACGCCTTCGTCCAGGCGAAGACCATGAAGGCCAGGCCCAGCAGGAAGAAGCCCAGGCCGAACTTCACGACCGAGTTGGGCTCGGCCTTCCGCTTGGCCAGCCACACCCAGACGATGCCGACCAGCGGCGCGAACAGGATCACGAACAGCGAGTTCGACGAGTTGTTGATCACGTTCGGGTCCATGCCGAGCCCGAACAGCGACGGCTTGAGGTTGTTCAGCGCGAACAGGCTGAGCGAGCCGCCGCTCTGCTCGAAGAAGGCCCAGAACAGCACCGAGAAGAAGATGAAGACCAGTGCGGCGCCGATGCGCTTGTTCTGCTCGCGGTTGAACTTCCGCATCTCCCAGCCCAGCCAGACCAGGGTCGCCGGGCCGATGATGTACATGAACAGGTCGGTGTAGCGCGAGTTCTTGACCAGCACGAAGACCAGCGGCAGGCACAGCAGCGAGCCGAGGTACGTCGCCACCTCCAGCATCTTGCGCTTCGTGACCGGGACCTCGGGGCCGAACGGCGACAGCCCGATGGGACCCAGGTTCTTCCGCGTGGCCAGGAAGGTGATCAGGCTGATGGTCATCGCCACCGAAACCAGTGCGAACGCGATCGACCACGAGTGGTTCTTGCCGACCCAGATCATCAGCGCGCCGCCCAGCAACGCACCCAGGTTGATCCCCGAGTAGAACAGGCTGAAGCCCGCGTTGCGGCGGCTGTCGCCCTCGTGGTAGAGCTGCCCGACCATCGTCGAGATGTTCGGCTTGAAGAAGCCGGTGCCCACGATGGAGAAGCAGGTGCCGATGTAGAAGCCCGTCTCCGACGGCGACAGGGCAATGACCAGGCCGCCGGCGATCATCGTCGCCGCGCCCCAGATCAGCGACTTCTGGAAGCCGAGGATCTTGTCGGCGAACACGCCGCCGATGAAGGTGAAGGCGTAGACGAAGGCCTGGATGGCGCCGTACTGGAGGTTGGCTTCCTTGTCGCCCAGGCCCAGCTGCGTCACCATGAACACGGTGAGCATGCCCCGCATGCCGTAGAAGCAGAAACGCTCCCACATCTCGATCGTGAAGAGCGACCACAACTGCTTCGGGTACTTGCCCTCGAAGTTGCGGATCTGCTCGAGGGTCGGCGTCACTTGGCTCATCGGCTCCTCGTTTCCGGTGTCCGGGCGGCCGGTCGGGGTGGGCGGCCGGCCCGTCGGCGGGAATGGCATTCAGGCGGGACATAGTCGCACGGGGTGGCGGTTGGCGTCAATCGGGGCGGTCACTCTCCTCCTCGTGGTCCAGGACCCGGGCGTGGCTTCGCAGCAGGTACCGGTCGAACTGGGGCACGGTGAAGGCCGCTAATCCGTGGCCCGGGGTGAAGAGAAGGCCCTTGTCGATGAGGCGGGAGCGGATCGTGCCGGCCTGCTCGGTGGTCCGGCCGAGCCTTCGGGCCACGTCGCCGGCGCGGTGCGGCTTAGGCCCCAGGGCGGCCATCGCGCAGAGGTAGCGGAGCTCGAGGTCGGTCGTTCGGTCCACCCGCACCCGGAAGAAGCTCTCGTCCAGACGCATCTCCACCAGGGGCTGCACCGCGCGGGCCACGTCCAGCGTGATGGTCGTCGCCGGCGTTTCGTCCCAGAGGATCTTGCCGTATTCCTGCAGGAAGTAGGGATAGCCCTGCGCATAGTCGACAACATGGTCGACGGCCGCCGGTTCCCAGTCGACGCCGTAGCCGGCGACGGGAATCGTGAGCGCATCGCGTGCGTGCGTCCCCGCATCGAGGGCGCCGATGGTGGGGAATCGGAACAGCCGCTCGCTGTAGGATTTCACCTCGGCCGCCAGGCGCGGCATCTGCGGCAGTCCCGCTCCGACCAGTGTGACCGGAAGTGCGCGCCGTGAACACCGGTGGAGAGCCGCGATCAGCGCCTCCAGTTCACCGGACTTGAGGTACTGGATCTCATCCAGCAGGAAAACCAGCCCGGTGCCCTGTCCCTGCGCCGCCTCGCCGACGGCGACCAGGAGATCGCCCAGGTCATCGCCGATGCTCCCGCTGTCACCGAGCCCCGCGAGGACCTCGGCGTCGAAGCCGGCCGTGACGGCACCGGCCGGATTGAAGGTGAGCGTGAACGACTTGAGGATCGAGGCGGCCGGGTGCCGGCGCCCGGCGCGAAGGGATTTTGACGTGGGTCCATGGCTCCTCCTTGACAACCTGTACTCGACTAAACAAAAAAAAGAAAGACGTGTTTAATCCGTCAAGAACCCAACAACCGAATATGCGAACATATTCTCAAATAGATTCAAATTGTTTATTTGAAACAACATAAACGGATGTCTGCCCTCGGATCCTCCTTCAGTCCCGTGTCTGATCGGCAATCCCCGGAAACACCCGCAGATCCCGCGGCTGCACCCAGAACCGCCCCCCCACCGCCACCTTCAGGCTCCGGTAGACGTCCTGCGAGACGTCGGCCGAGAAGACCAGCCCCGCCTCGGTGGCCAGGGTCAGGCGCACGGCCGGCCCGGCGGCGTGGATGCCGGTGACCCGGGCCGGCAGGGAGTCGCTGCGCGGCAGCAGGTGCAGCGATAGCTCATGCGGGCGGATGAACACGCGCGTGGGACCCGCATGCAGGTGCGCCGCGTCGGGGTGCTCGACCTGGACGGAGGCGAACGTGACCTTGCCGTCCTCGATGCGCCCGTCGAACACGTTCACGTGGCCCAGGAAGTTCATGACGAACTCGGTGGCCGGGTCGTGGAACACTTCCTCCGGAGAGCCGGCCTGCTCGATGCGGCCCTCGTTCATGACCACCACGCGGTCGGCCACCTCCAGCGCCTCATCCTGGTCGTGGGTCACGAAGAGGCTGGTGATGGCGATCTCGTCGTGCAGGCGGCGCAACCACACGCGCAGCTGCTTGCGCACGCGGGCGTCCAGGGCGCCGAAGGGCTCGTCCAGCAGCAGCACGCGCGGCTCGACGGCCAGCGCGCGGGCCAGGGCCACGCGCTGGCGCTGCCCGCCCGAAAGCTGCGACGGGTAGCGGTGGGCCATCCCGTCCAGCTGGACCAGCTGCAGCAGGTCGTGCACCTTGCGGTCGATGACCGCGCGCTCGGGGCGCTCGTGCTTGGGGCGCACGCGCAGCCCGAAGGCCACGTTCTCGAACACGGTCATGTGCTTGAACAGCGCGTAGTGCTGGAACACGAAGCCCACGCGGCGCTCCTGCACGCGGCGGCCGGCCACGTCCTCCTGGTGGAAGCGGATGGGCCCGCTGCCCTCGTCCGGCGCCTCCAGGCCGGCGATGATCCGCAGCAGCGTCGTCTTGCCCGAGCCGCTGGGCCCCAGCAGCGCCGTGATACGGGCGTCGGGCACCTCCAGCGAGACCCCCTTCAACGCCCGGAACGCGCCGTAGCTCTTGCTGATGTTCTCGACGGTGATGCTCACGGCTTCTCCCCCGCGGCGAAGATGCTGGCCGGGGCGGCCGCCACCCGCCACTCGACCAGCGTCTTGGCCGCCAGCGTGACCAGCGCCAGCATCGCCAGCAGCGAGGCGACGGCGAAGGCCGCGACGAAGTTGTATTCGTTGTAGAGGATCTCGACCTGCAGCGGCACCGTGTTCGTCTTGCCGCGGATGTGGCCGCTGACCACCGACACGGCGCCGAATTCCCCCATCGCGCGGGCATTGCAGAGGATCACGCCGTACAGCAGCGCCCACCTGACGTTCGGCAGGGTCACCCTCCGGAACGTCTGCCAGCCGGAGGCACCCAGCGTCAGCGCCGATTCCTCGTCCTCGGTCCCCTGCTCCTGCATGAGCGGGATCAGCTCGCGCGCCACGAACGGCACCGTCACGAACACGGTGGCCAGCACGATGCCCGGCACCGCGAAGATGACCTGCAGGTCATGCGCCTGCAGCCAAGGCCCCAGCCAGCCGTGCAGGCCGAACACCAGCACGTAGATCAGGCCCGAGACCACCGGCGAGACGGCCAGCGGCAGGTCGATCAGCGTGGTCAGCAGGCTCTTGCCGGGGAACTCGAACTTGGCCACGGCCCAGGCCGCCGCCAGCCCGAAGACGAGGTTCACCGGCACGGCGATGCCCGCCGCCAGCAGCGTCAGGCGGATGGCCGACAGCACCGCCGGGTCGGCGAAGCTGGCGAGGTAGGCGCCCAGGCCCTTGCGGAAAGCCTCGACGAAGACCGCCACCAGCGGCGTGACCAGGAACGCGCCCAGGAACAGCAGCGTCACCGACACCAGCAGCAGGCGCACCCAGCGCGGTTCGGCGGTGGACGGACGCAGGCCCATCTCAGGCCCCCCTGGCGTGGCGACCGCCCGACCAGCGCTGCAGCGCGTTGATCACCAGCAGCATGACGAACGAGACGACCAGCAGCAGGACGGCGATGGCCGTGGCGCCCTCGTAGTCGTACTGCTCCAGCTGCGTGACGATGAGCAGCGGCGCGATCTCCGTCTTCCCGGGCAGGTTGCCGGAGATGAAGACGACCGAGCCGTACTCGCCCAGCGCGCGCGCGAAGGCCAGCGCGAAGCCCGTCAGCAGCGCCGGTGCCACGGCCGGCAGGATCACGCGGCGGAAGGTCTGGCGCCGGCGCGCGCCCAGGCTGGCGGCGGCCTCCTCCACCTCCACCTCGAGGTCCTCCAGCGCCGGCTGCAGCGTGCGCACCACGAACGGCAGGCCGATGAACGTCAGCGCGATGACCACGCCCAGCGGCGAGAACACGGCCTTGATGCCCAGCGGCTCCAGCGCGCGGCCCAGCCAGCCGGTGGGCGCGTAGATGGTCGTCAGCGCGATGCCCGAGACCGCGGTGGGCAGCGCGAACGGCAGGTCGATCAGCGCGTCGACCAGGCGGCGGCCGAAGAACCGGTAGCGCGTCAGCGTCCAGGCCACGACGAAGCCGAACACGGCGTTGATCGTGGCCGCGATGAGGGCCGCCCCGAAGCTGAGCCGGCAGGCGGCCAGCACGCGGGGCGTGGTCACCGTCTCCCAGAAGCCGCCCCAGCCCAGCCCGCGCGAGCGCAGGAACAGCGCCGCCATCGGGATCAGCGCCACCAGCGACAGGTACACCACGGCGAAGCCCAGGGTCAGCCCGAAGCCCGGCAGCACCGAGTGTCGTCGCCGCGGCCAGCGCACGGGACCCTCCTAGCGGGCGTAGATGGCGTCGAACACGCCGCCGTTGTCGAAGTGCGTCTTCTGCGCCTGGACCCAGCCACCGAACACCTCGTCGATGCGCACCAGCTCCAGCGCCGGGAAGCGCTGCAGCAGCGCCGGATCGATGAGGTCGACGCGGACGGGGCGGTAGTAGTGCCGCGCCGCCAGTTCCTGCCCCGTCGGCGAGTACAGCCACTCGAGGTAGGCCTGGGCCACCTGGCGCGTGCCGTGCCGGTCGACGTTGGCATCGACCACGGCCACCGTCGGCTCGGCGACGATGCTCAGCGACGGCACCACGATGTCCACCTTGTCGGGCCCCAGCTCCTTCACCGCCAGGAAGGCCTCGTTCTCCCAGGCCAGCAGCACGTCGCCGATGCCACGCTGCACGAAGGTGTTGGTCGCCCCGCGCGCGCCGGAGTCCAGCACCGGCACCCGCTTGAAGATCTCCGCGACGAACGCGCGCGCCTTGTCCTGAGCGGCCGCGACGGCCGCCGCCTGCGCCGGGTCCTGCAGCCTGTCCAGGTTGCCCAGTTCCCGCTTGAGCGCCCAGGCCCACGCCGCCAGGTAGTTCCAGCGCGCGCCGCCGGACGTCTTCGGGTTCGGCGTGATGACCTCGACGCCGGGCTTCACCAGGTCGCCCCAATCGCGGATGCCCTTGGGGTTCCCCTTGCGCACCAGGAACACGATGGTCGACGTGTAGGGCGCACTGTTGTACGGGAGCCGCTGCTGCCAGTCCGGCGGCAGCAGTCTTGCGTGCTGCGCGATGGCGTCGATGTCATACGCCAGGGCCAGCGTGACGACGTCCGCCTGCAGCCCGTCGATCACCCCGCGCGCCTGCTTGCCCGAGCCGCCGTGCGACATGTCGACCGACAGGTCCTGCCCGGTCTGCTGCTTCCAGTGCGCGGCAAAGGCCGTGTTGTAGGCGTGGTAGAACTCGCGGGTGGGGTCGTAGGAGACGTTCAGCAGGCGGGCGGATCCGGTCTTGGGAGCGGCCAGGACAGACGTGACGGCTGCCAGCGAAAGGACCGCCCCGCAGACAAGTGCCAGAAGCCGGTTGCCGCGCAGGTTCGCCATACCGTGACCGTACCACATGTGTCGCCCCCCTGTCCGGGTTCGATGGTGACCGCGCAGACGGCTGCGTACCGCAAACCCCGGGCCATCCTGTGCCGAGGCGTAACTGATTCGATGACAATGGCTCGCTCGTCTAGTATAACGTATGCAGCCTATTTGCTTGCTATTCCATCTTATTTGATATAGATATCCATCATATTTCACGGCCAAGGGGTTCGCGGTGCCCGACACGCACGAGCTTTGGCGTCACGCCAGCCTGCACCTGGACCTGGAGACCTTCGTCGCCCAGGCGGCGACCTGGCTCCAGGGGCGGCTGCCGCTGCGGCGGTTGGAGGTCTGGCGGCTGCGCCGGGACGGCCGCGCGGTGGTGGCGGTCATGGCCGGGGACGGCGCGGGCGCGCTGGCCCACGCGGCGGGTCCGCACGCCCTGGACGCCGCGCAGGCTGCGGCGCTGGCCGCCTGGTTCGCCGCCGGCAATGCCGCTCCGGAGACGGCAGGCCGCCCGCCGCCGCCCTGCCTGGCTGCCCTGCGGACCGGCCTTGCTGACGGGGCCGTGCTGGCGGTGCCGGTGCCCGGCGAGCCGGGCGCATCGGCCGCGCTGCTGGTGGTGCTGCCGCCGGGCCCGGAGCCGGCCGCGGACACGGTGACCGCCTGCGCCGAACTGCGCGGGCCGTTCGCCGCCGCACTGGAGAACGACCGTCGCCTGCGCGAGCTGAACGCGCTGCGCCGCGCCGCCGAAGCGGACCGCTCCTCGCTGCTGACCCGCCTGGGCCGCAGCCGGCTGGACGAGGCGGTGGTCGGCGCCGACGGCGGCCTGGCCCCGGTGATGCAGCGCGTGGAGATGGTGGCGGGCTCGGACCTGCCGGTGCTGATCCTGGGCGAGACAGGCTCGGGCAAGGAGGTGGTCGCGCGCGCGGTGCATGCGCGTTCGCGCCGTGCCGCCGGGCCGTTCACGCGGGTCAACTGCGGCGCCATCGCGCCTGAGCTGGTCGACTCCGAGCTGTTCGGGCACGAGAAGGGCGCCTTCACCGGCGCCGTGGCTCGTCGAAGGGGCTGGTTCGAGCAGTCGGACCGCGGCACGCTGCTGCTGGACGAGGTGGGCGACCTGCCGAAAGCCGCCCAGGTGCGGCTGCTGCGCGTGCTGCAGGACGGCCTGGTCACGCGCGTCGGCGGAGAGGAACCGGTGGGCGTCGACGTGCGCGTCATCGCCGCCACCAACGCGGACCTGCCGTCGATGGTCCAGCGCGGCGCCTTCCGCGCCGACCTCTGGTACCGGCTGGCGGTGTTCCCGCTGGTGCTGCCACCGCTGCGCGAGCGCACGCAGGACATTCCGCAGCTGGTGGCCATGCTGGTGCAGCGCGCCTCGCGCCACTTCGGGCTGCGGCCGCCGGCGGCCACGGCAACCGACCTGGCCCTGCTGGCGTCCTACGACTGGCCGGGCAACGTGCGCGAGTTGGGCTCGGTCATCGACCGCGCGGTGATCCTGGGCGGCGGCCGGCGCCTGGAGGTGGCCAAGGCGCTGGGAACGGCCGGCGCGCAGGGCCCGGCGCTGTCGGCAGGCCCGACCGGCGGTGGGGCCCCCGCGACGACAGGTAGCGAAGGGATCGCGCCGGGACTTGCGCCGGCGCAAGTGACCCTCGCGGGGCAGGTGGGTGCCCACGGGCAGGTGATCGCCCCGCTCGACGAGGCGATGGCGCGCCACATCCGCGCCGCCCTGGCCGCAGCGCAGGGACGCATCGAGGGACCGTTTGGCGCAGCGAAGCTGCTGCGCATCAACCCCCACACGCTGCGCGCGCGCATGCGGAAGCTGGGGATCGACTGGAAGTCATTCCGGCCGGCGGGGGCCGGCTGAGGAGGAACTGCGCCGGCGCAACCGTCAGGAAGACTGGGCCCGCGGTCGACGGAACGATGGTCGACGGAGCCGAAGTCGAAGGAACGACGGGGTCCGGGTTGCGCCGGCGCAACCATCACTTCACGGCGCCAGCCGTGCCGCCTCCCCGGCGGACCGCACCACCGTCATCTTCTGCCAGATCTTCCGCGACAGGCCCGTGGTCAGTTCCTCGACGTCGTTGACGCCGTCACGCGCGGCGCCATCGTCGAAGCCCTGCACGTACAGCACCGCCACCTTGCCGGTCAGCGAAAGCATCTCGCTGCAGTAGTCCAGGTACAGCGCCAGTTCCTCGCTGCTGAGCACGCGGCCGGTGCCCTCGCCGGCGGTGGGCGACTGGCCGAGCACCGTCTCGGGTGCCTTGGTCAGCTGGTGCATGTCGATGACGTGGGCGATGGCCCGCATCTCGTGGATGGCGGCCAGGGCGCGGTGGCGCTTGATGCGAGTCTCGAGCGAGAGCAGGAACCAGATAGCGGCCCCGGTCAGGACCAGGTCGTTGATACCGGACTCGAGCAGCTGCGCGAAGTCCAGCAGGCTGAACTGCTCGCCGGCCACCCTCAACCGGGAGATGGCGCCGGCCAGCCCCGCCACGATCAGCAGCGAGACCAGCGCCGCCGCCACGCGCAGCGGGATGATCGGGCGGGCGATCCAGGCCGCGCGCTCGCGCGCCTTGGCCGCGATCTGGCCGAGTTCGCGGCAGACGCGCCCCAGCCCCGAGCCCGGGAAGCGCGCGTCGATGCGCGCCTGCAGGCCGGCGATGGTCTCGACGATGCGTTCCGCGTTGAGATGACGGTAGGGCACGCCGATTTCGCCCCCAGGATGGTGTGCGCCGGCACATGTGAAGCCGGCGCCATGCCGCGCCGACCGCTAGTCCAGCTTCCGGTTCCACTCCGCGACGTTCTTGGACATCTTCTCCAGCAGCGGCGCCGTGTCGCCCTCGATCGTGACCTTCACCATGCGGTCACCGCCCTGGATGGCGTCGACCACGGCCTGGTCGGGCTGGCCCACGACCTTGCCGAACACCGTGTGCTTGCCGTCCAACCAGGCCGTCTCGACATGCGTGATGAAGAACTGCGAGCCGTTGGTGCCGGGGCCGGCGTTGGCCATCGACAGCACCCCCGGGGTGTCGTGGCGCAGCTGCGGCGTGCACTCGTCGGCAAAGCGGTAGCCAGGGCCGCCACGGCCGTCGCCCTGCGGACAGCCGCCCTGGACCATGAAGTCGGGGATCACGCGGTGGAACGTCAGGCCGTCGTAGAAACCGCGCTGCGCAAGATTGACGAAGTTGGCCACGGTCAGCGGCGTCAGGTCGTCGTGCAGCAGCAGGTTGATGACGCCCTTGTCGGTCTCGATGACGGCTTTGAGGTTGGCCACGGAAAGCTCCTTGTCGGTCGTGGGGGACGCGGACCCGGAGGCCCTGTGCATCGCCGGAAGATAAGCGAAGGCGGCCCTGACGCCGCCCGGAAAATGCGCCTTAGCGCGCAAACGTGATAGTCCAGCGTCCGGCAGCGCCCGTCACGGCGCCGGCCACTTCGCGGCCGTCGGGCCGCTGCCAGGCGAAGCGCCAGCGCGGGTCCGGCGCGGCTTCCATGCGCAGCAGCGGCGGTTGGTCCGCGCCCGGCACCACGATCTCGCAGGGGACGGGGCCGATGCTTGTGCGCACCGACAGCTGCGGCCACGCCGCCGGCAGCGACGGCCGCAGGGTGACCACCGGCTCGGCCGCCGTCAGGTCCACCTGCAGGCCGGCGTAGTCCTGCACCACGTTCCGCAGCAGCTCAGCCAGCGACCAGGCCTGGCTGGTGGCGCCGCCGAACTCGTCGTTGCTCGCGGCCGGTGCACCGTCGCGGATCTCCTGCAGCGTGCCGGCGGCACCTTCGTCCAGGATCTCGTCCAGCAGCATCCGCGTCTGGCCGAAGCCGGCCTGCGGCTCGTTCAGGGCCGACACGTAGGCGCCCGAGAGCCACAGCCAGACGTCGCCGTTGTGGTAGGCCTCGTCGTAGTGGTACTTCGCCAGGTCGACGTGCTTCGGGTGGAAGGCCGGGTCGGCGGCCGTCAGCGAGAGCACGCCGTGCGGGCGCACCAGCTCGCGCGCGGCTTCGGCAGTGACGGCCTCGCGCTGCGCGGCGGTGAACAGCGACGGCGACGCCAGCACCGCGAGCAGCGCGTTCGGCCGGACCTGCGCGTCGGGCGTGCCGTCGGCGTTCAGGTGGTCGACCAGGCGGCCGTCGCTCCAGAAACGCCTGGCGAAGTTCGCGGCCAGCTTGTCGGCCATCTCCCGGTAGGTGTTGCCGGACAGCTGCGGATCGAAGCGCTCGGCCAGCCGCGCCGCCGTCAGCAGCCCGCGATGCCACAGCGCCTGCACCTCGACCGCGCGCGTGGCCCGCGGCGAATGGGGATTCCGCTCGCCGCCGCCGTCCATCCAGGTCTCGCCGTCGCCGTGGGTCAGGAAGCCCTCGCTGTCCATGGCGTGTCGCTCGACACCGGCGACGGCGCGATACACCACCGGCGCCAGCTCGCGCGCGAACGCGTCATCGCCCGACTGCCGCCACAGCTCGTCCAGCGCGCGCACGAACCACCAGGTGCCGTCGATGCTCGCATACTGCACCTCGTCCACGGTGACGAAGTTCGGCACGCGGCCCTCGCGCTTGCTGGCGGGGTCCTTCTCCTGGAACTGGGCAAAGCCGCGCAGCAGCGTGCGCGCCGTCTCGAAGTCGCCACTGGTCACGCAGGCGCCCGGCAGGCTGATGAACGTGTCGCGGCCCCAGTAGGTGGTGAACCAGTAGAAGCCGGCGTAGATGCCCGGGCCGCGCTGGTTCATGATCAGGTTGTCCAGCGAGACGCGCGCCCAGGCCAGGGCCCGGTCGTCGCGCTCACTGCCGGTGAGCACGCGCGAGTCGGCGATCAGCTTCTCCAGCCGCTCGCGGCGCACGGCCGCGAGGTCGAACGCCTCGCCGCGCAGCCGCAGCGCGCGCTCCTGCGCCGCCTCGGCGGTCACGTCGGCCGCGAACACGGCCTCGACGCGGCCGACCGGCACCTGCGGCGGGATACGCCCGCCGATGGCACCCGGGATGTACGGGTAAGCCTTCTCCATCGCGCGGCGCGCCGCATCCTTGACGTACCTGGTCTCGACGTGGCGGCCGTCGGGCTCGAAGCGGTCGGCCCCGCGCACGGCCACGGCCAGCCACTGCGGGTGCGCCGGGTCGGGCGCGGCCGTCAGCTTGTCCTGTCGGCACACCAGCAGCGCGTCGCCGCTCCAGCGCACGTCGTAGCCCGGCTGCTCGACCTTCCACAGGAAGCGCATGTCTATGCGCGGCGCCACGGCGAACGAGCCGGCAGGCACGTCGTCCCACCGCACGCGGAAGCCGTTCTCGCGGTCGAACAGCTCGACCGTCTCGGTCACCACCGCGCCGTCGGGCAGGCGGTGGCGGCGCACCAGGCGGTCAGGCGTCACCTCGGCCTCGTACGCGGTGGCGGCGCCCAGTTCGACGCCGTTCTCCAGGCGCAGCGCCCAGCCGTCGACCACCTCGTGCATCGCGATATAGAAGCCGTGGTAGCTGCGCGTGTCCGGCCCCACGCACTCGCCGGCCAGGTGGGCGGCGCCCTTGTCGGTGAAGATGAACTCGCGCGGGTGGGCCGTGGTGACGGGGATGGCCAGGGCGGCCAGGTCCACGGGCGCGGGGGCGGCGCCGGCCGAAGCCACGGTCAATCCCCAGATCGCCAGCGCGCGCGCCAGCGACGGTTGCACCTGTCGCATCGCATTCCTCTTCCGGGCAGCGCTGCGCCCCAGGACCAGAGGGCACCCCAGGTCCAGAGACGGTCTCCGTTTTCAAGCCTCGCCAAGTGAATCGAGGTCCGCAAGGTCCGTCGGTCGGCCGCTGGCGCGCATGTACTCAACGCCGTTCGCGTTGAACGACGCGAGCAACTCGCTGAAGTCCCTCGGTAGGTCCATGCACCTGCAGGCGCAGGAAGGCCACGGCGTCCGTCCGCTCCGAGGGCGGACGGCTCAGACAGTAGTCGCGATCCCTCTTGCGCGCCGCTGGATCGCCGAGTGCCACGATGGTAACGACTTTTTCGATCACCGGGTCATGATAGCATGGCCACCTGCCGGGTTGCTACGCCTGTATCCTGCCGCTTGCGCCGGCGCAACCCGTACCGGATCGTGAGGACGTGCGCCGGCGCACGCGGCGCACGCCCGACCGCATCAACCACCCCGGGCCCCGGAAGGACACCCCGATGCGCACCCACTGGCTGCAGCACGTCGAGTACGAAGGCCTCGGCGCCCTCGCGCCACGCCTGGCCGCGCGCGGGCTGCCGTTGCAGCGCACCCGCGTGTTCGCCGGCGAGCCTCTGCCCGCGGCCTCTGACATCGAATTCCTGGTGGTGCTGGGCGGCCCGATGAGCGTCAACGACGAGGCGACCCTGCCCTGGCTGGCGCCCGAGAAGGCGCTGATCCGCGAGGTGATCGTGCGCGGCACGCCGATGCTGGGCATCTGCCTGGGCGCGCAGCTGATGGCCACCGCCCTGGGCGCCACGGTGGGAGCCAGCCCCGAGCGCGAAGTTGGCTGGTGGCCGATCACACCTGTGCCCCCGCCATCGTCGGCGCCGTTCCCGGTCTTCCCGTTCCCGGCCGCGGTCACCGCCTTGCACTGGCACGGTGAGGCGTTCGCGCTGCCCGGCGGGACGGTGCCCCTGGCTACCAGCGCCGGCTGCCCGCACCAGGCCCTGCAGGCCGGGCGGCGGGCCATCGGCCTGCAGTTCCATCCCGAGGCCGACCCGGCGTGGGTCCGGACCGTGCTGGCGCACAGCCCCGCCTCGCTGCGGCCGGGGCCGTACGTGATGGCGCGCGAGGACTTGCTGGCTGATCTGCCGGAGCGCTGCCAGCAGGGCAACGCCATGCTGGATCGACTATTGGAATTCATTATTGACACCTAATGGTCACCCCAAGCCGCTAAACGAAGGCGATATGTCAGATTACAGTGAAGGTCTTGCGGTGCGTGCCGACGTACACTTTGTTATTCGCGCGATAGGTGATCCGCAATATCCACATCCACGGACAAGGAGGCTGGGATGGGTCCGCAGAAGCGCTACCTGAAGACAAAGAACGTGAGCAAGGTCACGTTCTGCCTGCCGGCAGAGGCCGCGCGCGACGCGCAGACGGTCTACCTGGTGGGCGATTTCAATGCCTGGGCCGCCGACGCCACGCCGATGAGCCGCCTCAAGAGCGGCGAATTCAAGGTCACGCTCGACCTCGAGACCGGCCGCGAATACGAATATCGTTTTCTGATCGACGGCCGCGTCTGGGAGAACGACTGGGCAGCCGACGACTATCGCCCCGCAGGCATCCCCGGCGCCGAGAACTCGGTCGTCGCGGTCTAGGCTCAGCGCCGCCGCTTCTGGGCGACGGCGCCGACCCGCCACCGCTAGCCACCCTGCTCCCGCAGCCACGCCGCCGCCCGCCGCAGGTCCAGCGGCCGGTCGCCGTCCCACAGGGCGGCGTAGAGCCGACGCATCCGCGCCAGGTCGTCGGGTGTGTCGATGGAGAGCTTGATGTCGGCCACCAGTTCGGCCGGCGGCTCGGCCCAGGCGGTCACCATGAGGTCCGGATGGGCGGGCGCCTGGCGCAGCGCCCAGGCGGTTACATGCTCGGTGGCCAGGGGATCGTCGCCGGCAGCCTGCCGGCTCCAGCGCAGGGCGCGGGCCGACACGACTTCGCCTCCCTGCAGCAGCGACGTGACCCCGTCGCGGAAGCGCACGACGTCGGCGCCCTCGCGGCGCGCCTGCTCGAGCCATCGCGCCAGGTGCACCGGATCAAACAGCGGCGAGTCGCCGCACACGCGCGCCACCCAGCCGGCCGGATGGCTGTCCAGCGCCAGCAGAAAGCGGCCGAGCACGTCGTCCTCGCTGCCGCGCACCACCGCCACGTCCAGCCCATCCGCCACCGCCGCCAGCGCGTCGTCGCGGGGTTGGTCGGTGGTCGCCAGCACCACCGGCACCGCGCGACCCAGCGCGGGTCCCACCTGAAGTGCGCGCTGCAGGATGTGCCACATCAGCGGCCGGCCTGCCAGATCCTCCATCATCTTGCCGGGCAGCCGCGACGAGCCCATGCGGGCCTGCACGATGCAGACGGCGGTGTCGCACGCGTCACGCATCCATGTCCGCCCACCGCCGCGCCGCGCGCGCGAAGAAGACCAGCGCGACGATCGCCACCACCCCGATGGCCGCAAACGGCAGCCACACCCTCAGGTGGGGGTCATACGTGTCCCACAGCAGCGTCGTGGCCTGCGCGGCGTCCAGGCCGGTGACCTGCTGCAGCTTCAGGAAGGCCTCGGTGCGCGCCACGCCCGCCGCCGCGTCCAGCGAGCCCAGCCGCCCGTCCCAGCCGCCGGCGCCGGGCGCGTGCTCGGCCAGGTACTTCTGCGCCAGGATCGCCTTCTCGCCGAAATTGCCGTAGAAGTAGCCCTGCAGGTTCGAGCCCACCAGGCCGCCCACGCCGACGGGGATGTTCACGAACCCCAGGTACAGGCCCTTCTTGTCGCGCGGGGCGATGAGCGCCAGGTACTCGTTCTTCTTGGGGCCGGTCAGCATCTCGCCCAGCGAGAAGCCGACGACGCCCAGCAGGAAGATCCCGCCGACGTTGGTCAACCCGGCCACCAGGATGCCGACCGTGGCCATGCCCATGCCGATGACCATCGACTCGAGCGTCCTCATCTTCCGCACCAGCCACGAGACCGGGATCATCAGCGCGACGATCAGCACCGCGTTGAGGTTCATCAGGATCTCCTGCGGCACCTGCGGTCCCCGGTCGGTGTCCAGGGCCCACTTGTCCGGCAACAGCGGGGAGTCGCGGAAGAACCGGGCCAGGCCGCTCGAATCGTTCCAGTCGGTCAGGAAGTTCGGGTGCAGGTCCCACAGCGTGTACATCATCAGCCAGAAGCAGCTCATGATCGCGAGCCACGCCCCCAGCCTCCAGTCGCCGAGCGTGCGCAGCGTGCGCACCAGCACCTGGCCGGCATTGATGGTCTTGTCCGCCCCGCTCTGGAAATCCTTGAAGGTGAAGAGCATCAGGTAGTTCAACGACATGACGGCGGCGGCGGTGAAGAACAGCGCCTGCCACGAGTAGTCGTGGCGGATGACGTTGGCCAGCACCGGACCGATGGCGGCACCCACGTTGACCACCCAGTAGAAGATGCCCCAGCCCAGGGAAGAGCTCTTGCGGTCCAGGTTCTGCGCCAGGCTGCCCTGCAGCGCCGGCTTGAAGAACGCGGTGCCGCTGGCCAGCACGACGACGCCGAACGTGAACCCGAACAGGCTACGCTGCGTGGCCATCAGGCAGTAGCCGATCACGTTGCCGGTGATGGCCAGGAACAGGCTGCGCTTGTAGCCGTAGCGGTCGGCGAAACCGCCGGTGAACGTGGGCAGGATCGACTGGAACACGAACCACAGCGAGTAGATCATGCCCTTCTGCGCCGCGGTGAAGTGCAGGCCGTGGGGATCGTCGGCCTGCATGATGTAGACGGCCACCACCGAGCGGACCAGGTAGTAGGCCAGGCGCTCGAACATCTCGATCACGTTCAGGAGCCAGAAACCGGTCGTGAAACCGAACAGGCGGCCGCGGCCGGCGAGCGCGTCGGTCAGCGGGGTATCGGTCATGGGGGGGAATCCTTCCGCGGGGGCGCCGCTCAGACGAACTGCCCGGCAGCCAGGCAGGCGCTCAGCGCCTCGATGGTGTACGGCTTGTTCAGGAAGGCGTCGAAGCCGTGCGCCCGGAAGTCGGCCATCACCGCGCTGTCCGAATACCCGCTCGACACGACGGCCCGGATCCCGGGTGCCACGGAGCGGATGCGGCCGATCGCCTCCTCGCCCCCCATGCCGCCCCGGACGGTCAGGTCCAGGATGACTATATCATACGGATGGCCCGCAGCGAATGCACACTCGACCCGGCGCACGGCCTCGTCGCCGTCCACGGCCTCGTCGACCAGATGGCCCAGCGAGCCAAGCATCGCGACAGCCACCTCGCGCACCAGTTCCTCGTCATCCATGACCAGCACGCGGCAGCGGCGGCCGGCCGGGACCTCGACCGGCGGCGTGGCCGCGGCGGCGGTCGCCGCCGGCAGCAGCACCTCGAAGGTGGATCCCATGCCGGGCGTCGACTCGACGCGGATGGTGCCCCCGTGACGCGCGACGATGGACCATGCCGTGGCCAGGCCGAGGCCGCTGCCCCGCTGCTTGGTCGTGAAGTAGGGATCGAAGATGCGCCCCAGGTAGGGTGCGGCGATGCCGATCCCGCTGTCGGAGAACGTGATGGCGACGAAACGGCCGCCATCCGGCAGTGCCTCGTCCTGCAGCGGGGGCAGGTCGACGTTGCGTAGGCTGATGCCGACGATGCCCGACTGCTGCATCGCCTGGCTGGCATTCATGACGATGTTCTGGATCACCTGCACCGCCTGGCCCTCGTCCGCATCGGCGTCCCACAGGTCTACCTGCGCATCCAGGATGCAGACCGTGGCGGAGCCGCTGAGCGCGAAGTGGGCCGCGCGTTCGACCACCGCCGGCAGCGCCAGCCGCGTCTTCTGCGGCTTGCCGCCCTTGGCGAAGGTCAGCAGTTGCGAAGTCAGGTTGACCGCCTGCCCGGTCGCCTTCTCCGCGTGCTGCAAGAGCTCCGCGGCCGCCGCGGGATCCGCAAGCTTCAGGCGAGCCAGCGAGATGTAGCCGAAGACGCCCTGCAGCAGGTTGTTGAAGTCGTGGGCCAGGCCCCCGGCCAACGTGCCGACGGCTTCCAGCTTCTGCAGACGAAGGCGTTCGGACTCCAGCTGGCGGCGCGGTGTCTCGTCGTTGGTGACGATCATCACCAGGCGTGGACGCCCCTGCTCGTCACAGACCAGCGAAGCATCCACACGGGCGACAAAGGCAGCGCCGTCGGCACGCTGCAGCTCCAATTCCAGGCCTCGCAGGCGCGAGACCGTCATCAGCTCGGTGAACTTCTGCCGCGCCTGCGCGCCGCTTCCGGCCGCGACCCAGTCCCAGATGGAGCTCCCGATGACCGCGCTGGCATCGTTCGCACCGAACAGGCTCAATGCCGCGGCGTTCAGCATACGGATGCAGCCCTCGAGATCGCAGACGGTGATCGCGTTCGGCGCCAGCTCGTTCAGGCGACGGTAGAGCTCCTCGCTCTCGCGCAGGCGGTCCTGCGCGCGGCGGAACTCGGTGATGTCGGCCGCCACGCCGCTCCACAGCACGTCGCCGTCCGGCAGCGTCGTCTGGTCGGCTTCCAGGCGCAGCCAACGCTCGCCACCCCCGGCGGTGACCCGCCCCTCCCAGGCCAGCACGTTTCCGTCCTGGACGGATGCCGCGTTGAGCCGCAGCAGGTCGGCCATGTCGTCCGGGTGCACTCCCGCGAAGACCACATCGGCGTCGGCCATGACCTGCTCGGGCTCGCAGCCCACCAGCTCGCACAGGTGCGCACTGACGTACTCGAAGCGGCGTTCACCGGCCGACGTGATCCGCAGCGTGTAGACTCCATGCGGGATGCGGCGCACCAGGTCCTCGTAGCGACGCTTCACGGCGGACAGCTCCTGATTGGCCAGCGTCAGCTCGGCCGTGCGCCGCGCCACGTCCAGTTCGAGGTCGGCCCGGCTGCGGCGCAGTTCCGCCTCCGTCTCGCGAAGGCTACCGATCAGACGTGCATAGTCCTGGGAATCGGTCAGCGCCTTGCGCCCGAGCTGGGTGGCGACAGCGCGGTGATGTTCGCACTCGGTCCTGGCCGCAGCCAGCTCCCGGAGCAGGTCGCTCTCGCGTGGCCCGGGTGCGGACATCAGCGCACCTCTTCGGAGAGCAGGACCAGGACGCCGGTCCAGTCCAGGCCCCGGCTGCGGCCGGCCAGCGGCGCGATCTCGACGCCCGAATAGAAGCCCAGCAGCGGCACTCCGGCCTCCCGCAGCACCCGCTGCACCTCGGCGGCCTCCTCCTGCTCGGTCAGCGAGAACATCGCGGAACGGCCGCCGCAATCGATGTAGAGCGCCAGGAACGGCTCCCGACCCGCCGCGCGGGCCCGCTCCAGCAGGCGGGGCGTGTTCTCGCGTACAGACTGCTGCATGAGCCGGTTGTCGCGCACCATGAAGCGCACTTCCTGGCCGACGGCCAGATCGGCCTCGAACATCCCCACGCCGTTGCCGTCCGGCGTGACACCGGTCAGCAGGCGGCCGGCGAAGTACTCTTCGCGGGGCGGCCCGTAGCGCGGGCCGCAATCCAGGGCCAGGGTGAGGCTCGAGATGACAGGTCGCTCCTGGCGCCAGTCGGTGTTGCCGAAGGCCTCGTCGAGCAGCTCGGTCAGGGGACGGCCATCCAGTTCGTGGATGACGGCGCCGTCCATGCGGGAGATCCGCCGGTAGATGCCGTCGGCCGGGATGCAGCCGTGCATGATGACATAGTCGACGGCGCAGTCGCCGCTCAGCAGGCAGCCCACGGCTTGCCGGTCCACGATCCCGCGGCCGTCGAACTGCCAGGCCCGGCCGAACTCGAAATCGGCCAGCAACCCCGCGCCGATCATCGGCACGCCAGGGGCTAACCGCGCCGCAAGTCCCGCCAGCAGCGGCGCGGACGAGTTGAGGACCGGGGGTGTCGCCGGACCGGCGGGAGCGCGGATCGAGTCGTAGAACAGCAGCAGCAGCCGGGCGGCCGCGTCCGCTGGCAGCATCGCCGCGAGCCGGCGCCCGGTCGCCTCCTCATCGCCGTCCAGGTCCCCCGCAGCTCCGACCGCGAAGCGGATACGGTCCGAGGCGATGGCAGCGACGGCGGCTGGCGCCCCTTTGTAGCTGAGTCGGTCGTGTGTGATGATGCCGGGGGCCGAGCCGCCGATGACCGGCGTGTCGGTGCCGACCACGTCGCGGATGCCGGCCAGGAAGAGAGCGGCGTCACTGCCGGACGAGCAGAAGGCCAGCACCAGGTCGGCGCGGTCAAGGCCGCCGGCGGCCAATGCGCCGCGCATCGTCTCGCGTCCGAGGCGGAAGGCGTCGCTGTCGTTGCCGCTGGCTGTGCCCGCCCTGGTGGCCATGCCGCCGCTCCCCCGTGTCGGCGCTGATACTCCCGTGAGCGAGTATGCGGGCGGAGTCCGCCCGCCGTCAACCGCCACGGCGTATTCGTGACGGCGCAGTCCATCCGGAGTAGACCGGTCCGATTCGCGTGGCGCCGCCGGCGCGATTGGCCTAGTCTGGGGCTCGCCACCGGGAAGGCGCGCCCGGATGGGTGGCTCCTTCGGCAAGCAGGACTGGACAGGCATGAACCGCCAGCAACTCATCCTCACCGGCCGCGTCGGCGACCAGGAGCTCCGCCTGGAGCTGGCCGAGGGTCTGCACGTGCTGGGCCGTGCCGTCGACTGCGACGTGGTCCTGCCCGAATCGTCGGTCTCGCGCCGCCATGCCGAACTGGAGTACGCCGGCGGCCGCGCCCGCGTGCGCGACCTCGGCAGCCACAACGGAACGCTGGTCAACGGCGTCGCCGCCGAAGGTTGGCGCGAGGTGCGGCCCGGCGACCAGGTGGCGCTCGGGCGCGCCGTGTTCTCCCTGGGTGGCAACCTCGACTCGCAGGCCCTGATGACGATCGTCGGCGACCACCCGTCGAACGGCGTGGCCATCACCTGGCAGGAGGCGACCGGCCGCGAGAGCCGCACCGGGCAGGTCGCGCGGCGGGCCGGCAAGCGCGCCGAACTGTTCTCGGTCCTGGCCGAAGCGGGCAGCCTGTTGGTGACGCCCGGCTCGCCGGAAGAGCTCTTCGAGCCGATCCTCGACCTGGTGGACGCGGCCGTGATGCCCGAGCGCGCGCTGATCGCCCTGCTGGAGGACGGCAGCGGCGAGCCGCAGGTGCGCGCCTCGCGCGTGCGCGGCGGCGGCCGGGCCCCGAACCTGATGCTCAGCCGGACCGTGATCAACCGTGTGCTGGGCGAGAGGGTGTCGTTCCTGATCGAGGACGCGCAGCTCGACTCGGCCTTCCAGGCCCAGATGAGCATCGTTTCGCAGGGCGTGCGCACGGCCATGGCGGCGCCGCTGTTCGACAACGAGAACGTGATCGGGCTGCTCTACGCGGACTCGGCCGACTCGCACGACCGCTACACGACCGACGAGCTGAAGGCGTTCACGCTGCTGGCCAACTGCGTGGCCGTGGCGCTGACCCACGCCCGCTACCACGAGATGGAAGCCGAGAAGATGCGGCTCGAGGGCGAACTGGGCGCGGCGCGGCGCATCATGAGCACGCTGCTGCCCGAGCAGGCGCCGCAGCTGGCCGGCTGGGAGCTGGTGCCGCACCTGGTCTCCTGCACCGAAGTGGGCGGGGACCTCTACGACGTCTTTACGCTGCCGGACGGGCGCGTGCTGGTGGCCGTCGGCGACGTGGCCGGCAAGGGACTGGGCGCCGCGCTGCTGGTGTCGTCGCTGCTGCCGCTGCTGCGCGGCCTGGCCGGCCCCTGCGAGGACATCGCCGCGCTGGTCGCCCGCCTTGACGCCGTGCTGTTCCCGGTTACCGAGCCGGTGCGCTACGCGACACTGTTCGTGGGCGTGCTCGACCCGGCCAGTGGCCGCCTGGAATACGTGAACGCGGGCCACAACCCGCCCTGCGTCGTGCGCGCGGACGGCACGGCCGAGATGCTGGCCCCGACGGGCCTTCCGGTGGCCCTGGTCGGCGAGGGCACCTGGACCTCGCGCCAGCTCGAGCTGGCACCGGGCGACCTCCTGGCACTGTTCACCGACGGCATCCCCGAAGCCTGGAACGCGGCGGAGGACGAGTACGGCGATGAGCGTCTGGCGGCGCTGCTGCGATCTCTGCGCGGCAACGACGCCGTGTCCGTCCGCGACGCGGTGCTGGCCGACCTCGAGGAGTTCGTCGGCGATGCGGCCGCCAGCGACGACGTCACGCTCGTGCTGGTGCGCCGCCGCCCATAGCCCGGATCCCGAACGGGCGAAGGGGCGGCGCCGCGCGGAGCCGCCCCTTCGTTGTTCGTGGAGGACGTCAGCCTGGCTCGCGGGCCTACTGTCGGAACAGCGCCTTCACCGAACCCCAGGTCTCGTTCTCGGTGGCCACCGGCGAGAGGGCCTGGATCTCGATTACCAGGTCGTTGTAGTCGTTGTCCGTGCCCAGCCAATCGTAGTGCGGCGTGATCGGGCCGCCGTAGTCCAGATCCTCCCAAGCCAGCACGTAGGTCGGCACGCCGCCGTAAAGGTGCGAGATGTTGAAGACCAGGCACTGCGGGTCGCCGTTGAAGGGGGCGTGGGTGGCGCCGGCACCGCCCGGGCCCAGGTCGTTGTAGAAGCGGTTCGTGAAGAACAGTTCGGGCTCGGGCGCGTTGCCGCCGCCGGCCTGGCCGCCGTTCGGGTTCAGGTAGAAGCCGAAGCGGGTCAGGCCGTCCGCGAAGGAGACCGTGACCGTCTGCCCCGCACCCATCGTGCCGTCGAAGACGACCCCGTCGCCGATGCTGTCGATCACCGGCGCCGCCTGCAGCGTCTCGGCGTACCAGCCCAGCGTGTTGCGGTTGGCGAAGCCCGCGATCTCGCGGATGAGCAGGCCGTTGAGCGCCAGGTCCTCCCAGAACGGCGGGTCGGCATCGCCGGGATTGTGGCCCTCGAAGTCCGTGGCGACATTGACCACGCCCGCGCCGTATTGCAGGTCCAGGACCTGCTGCAGCGGGATGTTGTCCCACGAGGTGCCGAAGGTGACGTCGAAGGCGCCGGCCAGGCTCGGAGCGAACAGCAGGACCGGGACCAGGAGCTTGGCGATAGACGAGCGCATGGTGCATCCTCCACGGGTGCTTGGGGCCGGTGTCCCTGCGACACTGCGAACACGATTCTAGCATCGGGCACTATAGTTGATGAAAATAATCGCGAATGATCTTATTGCACACAAAACCATCAAATATCATGCGATGGTTCACAATCACGCAAGATCATCATTTTCATGATGTTATATCTCACATCACATTCATGTGATATTTGGTAGGGTGCGGGTGCACCCGCCATCTCCCGGCATGGGCGTGGCTCCCGCAGGGTTGGTGGGTTAGAATGCGCCCGCCCAGCGCACCCTGTCCCGGTCCGCCGCAGCCCGAGGAGCCGTCATGCTGAACCCTGCCTTCACACGCATCGGGCTGTCGCCCATCGTCGAGATCAGCGAGCGCATCCGCGACGTGGCGCCGGGCTGGGAGGCGCGCACGGGGGAGAAATTCGCCTACCTGCAGCGGGGCGAACTGGCCGACGACACACCCGCCTACATCACGCGGGCGATGGAGAAGGCCGTCGCGGCCGGACTGACGCGCTACCCGAAGTCCGGCGGCGAGCCGTGGTTCAAGGACGCGGTGCTGGCGCGCCTGGCGGCGAACGGGCTGGCGGGCTTCGGCCGCGAGCACGTGATCTGCACCTACGGCGGGCAGGAGGGCCTGCAGCTGGTGTTCAACCTGTGCGCCGGCGGTCGCGTGGTCTCGTTCGCGCCCACGTGGTCGTGCGTGCTGGACAACATCGCCCCCTACGCCGGCTGCACGCTGGACCCGGTGGCGCTGGTGGAGAAGGACGGCGAGCTGGCGATCGACTTCGCGCAGGTCGAGGCCAAGCTGCCCGGGGCCGCGCTGCTCTACGTCAACTCGCCGCAGAACCCGAGCGGCAAGGTGTTCTCGCGCGACGAACTGTCGCGACTGAATGACCTGTGTCTCAAGTACAGGGTCCGCATCGTCTCGGACGAGGCCTACGAGGACTTCGTGTTCGGCGACGCGAAGCACGTGAGCATGCTCGCCTTCCCAGGGGAGCACATCTTCGGCGTCTTCACCTGCTCGAAGTCGTACGCGGCGACCGGCTTCCGCATCGGCTACACCGTGTGCCGCGATGCCGACATCATCGCACGGATGACGCTCGGCGAGTACACGCAGACCGGCGGCGTCGTGCCCTTCATCCAGAAGGCGTTCGTCGAGGCGATGACCAACGAGGCCGAGCGCAGCGCCTGGCTGGAGCCGCTGCTGGCGAAGTTCGCGCGCCGGCGCGAGTTGATGGTGCAGAAGCTAGGCCCGGTGCTGGGCCCCGGCCTGTACCGGCCCGAGGGCGCCTTCTACTTCTTCCTCAACCTGAAGGGCCTGGTGCCCGAGGCGCCGGCCGGCCAGGACCAGGGCGCGTTCACGCTGCAGCGGTTCCTCGATGCCGGCGTGGCGGTGATCCCGGGCACGGCCTTCGGCGGGGGCGAGTACGCCCACCACGTACGGATCTCGTTCTCCGGGATCGAGGAAGCGCAGCTGGAGCGGGCGCTGGACCGCATCACGACGCAGGTGTTCACCGGCAGCAAGCGCGCGACGGGGGGCGCCTGAGCGGGCGCGTTGCGCCGGCGCGCGTCGCCGCCCGTCCCCGGTCTCACCCCAATCGCCGATGCCCCAGTACCGGCAGCCGCCGCCTGACCTCCGCCAGCCGCGCGAAGTCCAGCGTGGCGCTGACGATCTCCGTGCCGCCGGCGCTGCCGCGCGCCAGCACCACGCCCCAGGGGTCCACCACCAGGCTGTTGCCGTGCGTCATGACGCCGCCCGAGCCGGGGCCGGTCTGGCCGGGCGCCAGCACGAAGGCCTGGTTCTCGATGGCGCGGGCGCGCAGCAGGCTGTCCCAGTGCGCGGCGCCGCTGGTGGCGGTGAACGAGGCGGGCACCGTGAGGATCTCGGCCTGCCGGTCCGCGTGGCAGCGGTACAGCTCGGGGAATCGCAGGTCGTAGCAGATGCTCAGGCCCACGGTGCGGCCGCACGCCGGCGCGGACACGGTCGTGTCGCCCGGCACGTACCAGTCCGACTCGCGGATCGCGACGCCGTCGATGTCCACGTCGAACAGGTGGATCTTGCGGTAGGTGGCGGCGATGCCACCATCGGTGCCGATCAGCACCGACGTGTTGTGCACCTTGAAGCTGCCGGCGATCGCCTCGCAGACGCTGCCGGCCAGGATCGCCGCGCCGTATTCGGCCGCGATCGCCTGCAGCCCGCGTGTCGAGGGGCCGGGAATCGCTTCGCCGGGCAGCGCGGCCGGCCGCCCCGTGCTGCGGAACTGGTACATCTCCGGCAGCGCGATGAAGCGCGCGCCGGCGCGGGCAGCTTCGCGCGCCAGGCGCTCGGCCAGTGCGACGTTGGCGGCCACGTCCTCGCCGCTGTCCATCTGGACCAGGGCCACGGGCAGGTTGTCGGCAGGCGTCATCGTCCCTCCGGTCAGTGCAGCATGACGGACCGGCCGGCAGGCAGATCGGGCAGGATCTGGTCGTAGGCGGTCAGCAGCTCCCGTCGTGGCTGGCCTGGGAGCGGCAGTCTAGCAGGGACTGCGGGGCGGGCCAAGTACGCGCCGGGCCGGCCGCCTCGCCCATGGTCCGGATCCTGCTCCCCTTCGGCCGGCACCTGCGGAACGCTGCCACGACGCCACCGCGAAGGCAGGGGTGACGGCTCCGCGACGCCGCCAAGTTCTTGCAGTAATAGCAGATAGGCCCGAGCTCCGACCTCAGGCCACCCCGGCCCGTCGCCGGATCGGGGCACAAGTGGACGATATCCTGCCAGCACGGCATCCCGCCCTGCGCAGGCGCGTCCCAGGGAAGGACGGGTCGACCATGGACCAGCGCGGGCTGTACACAGGCAAGACGATCCTGATCACCGGCGGCACCGGCTCGCTCGGGCACGCCCTGGTCCGGCGCTTCCTGAAGACCGACGTCCGGCGGGTGATCATCTACAGCCGCGACGAGTTCAAGCAGTACCACATGGAGCAGGAGTTCGCGGCCGACCGCGCGCGGCTGCGCTTCTTCATCGGCGACGTGCGCGACCGCCAGCGGCTGTACCGCGCCTTCAGCGGCGTCGATTACGTGATCCACGCCGCCGCGCTCAAGCACGTCCACCTGATGGAGTACAACCCGCACGAGGCCGTGCAGACGAACATCGTGGGGGCGATGAACATCCTCGATGCGGCCATCGACCGCGGCGTGAAGAAGGTCGTGGCACTGTCCACCGACAAGGCCGTCAACCCGGTGAACCTCTACGGCGCGACGAAACTGGTCAGCGACAAGCTCTTCCGCGCCGCCCACGCCTACGCTGCCGGCGGCACGCAGTTCGTGGTAGTGCGCTACGGCAACGTCGTGGGCAGCCGCGGCTCGGTGATCCCGTTCTTCCGCAAGCTGACCGCGCAGGGCGCCGACTCGCTGCCGATTACCGACCGCCGCATGACGCGGTTCTGGATCACGCTCGACCACAGTGTCGACCTGGTCGTGCGCGCGTTGGAGACCGGCGGCGGCGGCGAGGTCTTCCTGTCGAAGATCCCGTCCTGCAACATCACCGACATCGCCCACGCGGTGAATCCGCGCGCGCGGCTGGTCGAGACCGGCATCCGCCCGGGCGAGAAGCTGCACGAGGTGATGCTGACCGAGGACGAGGCGCGCTCGACGTTCGACTACGGCGACCACTACGTCATCTACCCCCTGGCCTACGCCGAGTCGCAGCAGGACCACGTGCGTCCCGGCGGCACGCTGGTGCCGCGCGAGTTCCGCTACGCCTCCGACACGAACGAGCAGTGGCTGTCCCTGGTGGACCTGACGATGCTGATGACGGAGATCCCCGAGGAGGCGCCGCTGGCCGTCGGGAGCCACGCATGAGACGCTTCCTGCCGTACGGGCGCCAGGACGTCGGCGGCGAGGAGATCCGTCGCGTGCGCGACGTCCTGGAGTCCGACTGGCTGACCCAGGGCCCGCGCGTGCCCGAGTTCGAGACGGCGCTGGCCACGGCCTGCGGCGCCGCACACGCCGTGGCCGCCGCCAACGGCACGCTGGCCCTCTGGCTGGCCTACCGCGCCGTCGACCTGGGTCCCGGCGACCGCTTCATCGTGCCGGCCACCACCTTCGTCGCCACGGCCAACGCCGGCGTCATGTGCGGCGCCGAGCCGGTCTTTGTCGACATCGACCCCGACACGCTCACGCTGGACGTGGCGCGGACCGAAGCTGCCTTGCTGGCCGACCCGCGCATCAAGGCGATCGTGCCCGTGCACCTGGGCGGCCGCACCGCGGACCTGCCGGCGCTCAAGCGCCTGGCCGACCGCCACGGCGCAGTCCTGATCGAGGACGCCTGCCACGCCATCGGCACCCGGTGGCAGGACGAAGGCGGAGCCTGGCATCGCGTGGGCGACGGCAGCCACGGCGCGCTGACCTGCTTCAGCTTCCATCCCGTGAAGTCCATCACCACGGGCGAGGGCGGCGCCGTCACCACCAACGACCCCGAACTGGCCGCGCGCCTGGCGAGGCTGAGGACACACGGCATCACGCGCGAACCCGAGCGGCTCGAGCGCCAGGACGGTCCCTGGTACTACGAGATGCACGAGCTGGGCCTCAACGCGAGGATGACGGACATGCAGGCCGCGATCGGCCTGGTCCAGCTGCGGAAACTGGAGCGGCTGAAGCGGCGACGCCTGGAGTTGGTGCAGCGGTACGACCGCGCCCTGGCCAGGGTGCCCGGACTGCGCACGCAGGCCAGGCCGGAGCCGGACGACACGTGCTGGCACCTGATGATCGTGCGGACGGAAGCCCGCGACGGCCTGCATGCGGCGCTGGCCGGCGCCGGCATCGGCACGCAGGTCCACTACTACCCCGTGCACCTGCAGCCCTGGTACCGCCGCCGCTTCGGCACCGGCCCCGGGCAGTGCCCGGTGGCCGAGGCATACTATCGCCAGGCCCTGTCACTGCCCCTGTTCCCGACCATGACCGAAGCCGAGCAGTCGCGCGTCATCAAGGCGGTGCGGCGGCACCTGGCCCCCGGACCGCGGACGGTCGTGCCCGCGCTGGCCGGCGCCGACGGCGATCGCGGACCGGCATGACGGACTTCATCGCCGAAATCTCGAGCAACCACAACGGCGACCTGGGGCGCTGCCGCCGCCTGATCGCCGAGGCCGCCCAGGTCGGCTGCACCGGCGTCAAGTTCCAGCTCTTCCGCATCGACCGCCTGTTCGCGCCGGAGATCCTGCGCGTCAGCGCCGACCACCGCCGTCGGCGTCGCTGGGAGCTACCGCTCCGCTTCCTGCCCGAGCTGTCGGCAGCCGCGCGCGACGCCGGCCTCAAGTTCGGCTGCACGCCGTTCGACCTGGAGGCGGTCGATGAGTTGGCGCCGCACGTCGACTTCCTGAAGGTCGCCTCGTACGAGTTGCCGTGGCTGGACCTGATCCACGCCTGCGCGGCCACGAGCCTGCCCCTGATCGTCTCGACGGGCATGGCTGACGCCGGCGAGGCCTGGGCCGCCGTCGACGCCGCACTGGAATCGGGCTGCCGCGACTTGACGCTTCTGCACTGCGTCAGCCGCTACCCCGTACCCGAGCACGCCTGCAACCTGGCGGCGATCGGCACGCTGCGCGAGATGATGGCGGCCAACTTCGCGCCGGACTGGCCCGAGGTCGCATTCAAGGCGGGGTGGTCGGACCACTCCGTGTCGCCCGGCGTGATCGGGCGGGCGCTGCGCCACTGGGCGGCCGACGTGGTCGAGTTCCACTTCGACCTCGAGGGCCGCGGCGCCGAGTTCGCCGGCGGCCATTGCTGGTTGCCCGAGACCATCGAGACGGTGATCGCCGGCGGCTACGCGCCCGTCTCGCCGGAGTGCGACGGGACCGGCCGCATCGCGCCCCTGCCGGAGGACCTGGCCGAGCGCACCTGGCGCGCCGACCCCTCCGACGGGTTGCGGCCGACGCTGCCGGTCCGTCGCGAATGGCCGCGGACACAGCCCGAATCGCGGCGCAGCGGCCCGGACGTGTTCCTGGTCGCGGCCGGCCAGGGCCTGGGCCACGTGGCGCGCTGCCTGGCGCTGGCCGAGGCCCTTCGCGACCAGCACGATGCCGACACCTTCTTCTTCACGCCGGACCTCCCGGGACCGCAGGCGATGCTGGATCGCCACGGTTTCAACCACAGCACGTTCGTCGACGAGGACGCGCTGGTGCGCGACATCTCGTTCCTGGCGTCGCTGTCGCGTCGCGGCGGCCCCGCCGTCTGCGTGCTGGATTCCGAGTGGCCGGCCGACGTGCTGGCCCGCCGCCTGCGCGCCGACGGTCACCTCATCGTGGTCCTGGACCAGCCCGCCTGCCGCGACGCCGACCTGGGCATCGTACCCTCGTTCGGCTGGGAGCCGCCTGCCGGCCGCGATGACCTGGTGGGAGGCATGGGCTACCTCCTGATCCGCGAGGACGTGCGGGCCTGCCGCGCCCTGGCAGCGACGGGCGACGCCCGGCGCCCGCGCGTGGTCGTCTGCTTCGGCGGCAGCGACCCGAACGAGCTGACGGCGCGCGTGGCGGCCGCCCTGCACGACATCGCAACGAACGTCGACGTCGAAGTGGTGCTGGCCCCGACCTTGCCGCACGCCCGCATCAAGTCGCAGGTCCTGGCGCGGCGGTACCCGGAGCAGGTGATCATCGCCACCGGGGATCCGCTCGAGTCCATCCTGGCCGGCGCGGCGCTGCTGGTCACCGCCATGGGCGTGCTCGTCGGCGAGGCACTGGCCCTGGGCACGCCGGTGGCCATCCTCAGCAACTACGAGCACGACGCGCCGACCGTGAACCACCTGGCAGCGACCGAAGCCGTCGTGGACCTGGGCCGGCACGATCGCGTCGACCAGCACGGCCTGGTGCGTGCGCTGGCCGGGGTCATCGAACCGGCCAACCTGGCCGCGCTGCACGGCGCCGCCCGCGGCGTCATCGACGGCCAGGGCGCCGTGCGCGCGGCCGCGCACGTCGCCAGGCTGGTCAGCCAGCGGCGGGCCGGGCCATGCTGAAGCTCGCGACGCTCTTCCACCTGAACCTCATGTACTCGTCGATCGGCGCCGCGCGCCGGGCCGAGGTCATCGCGCGCTGCTACCACCGCGTGCTGGACCTGGCCGAGAGCGGCGTGCCGGTGGCCGTCGAGGCGAGCGGGCTGACGCTCGAGATGATCGCCGCACTGGATCCGCAGTGGCTGGAGCGTCTGCGCCTGCTGCTGCGCGACGGGCGCGCCGAGTACGTGGCCAGCGGCTACAGCCAGGTCATCGGCCCGCTGGCGCCTGCCATGGTCAACGCGCGCAACCTCGATCTGGGCCGGCGCACGGCGCAACGGCTGCTCGGCGTCGAGCCCGCCCTGTGGCTGGTCAACGAGATGGCTTGGAGCGGTGGGTTGGCCGCGCTCTATCGCAACGCCGGAGCGCGCGCGGTGATCATGGAATGGAACAACGCCTGGCACGCGCACCCCGAGTGGGACGCGCGCCTGCGGTGGCACTGGCAACGCGCCGAGGGCCCTGACGACGCCGACGTGCCGGTCGTCTGGGTCGACACCTTCGACTTCCAGAAGCTGCAGCGCCTGTGCGCCGGCGACATCACGCGCGACGATTTCCTGGCACACTGGCGTGGTCGCCTGCCGGCCGCCGACGAAACCGCCCCGCGTCATGCGCTGCTGTACGGCAGCGATGCCGAGGTCTTCGACTTCCGCCCCGGCCGCTACCGCGACGAGCACGGCGAGGCCGAGGGCGGGCCACGCGGGGAATGGGACACGGTCGCGCAGGCCGCAGCCTGGCTGGCCGCCGAGCCGCGCATGATGCTGGCGCCATTGGCCACCGCGCTGGACGAGCCGCCGTCGGCCCAGTGCGGCCTGCGGCTGCGGCTGGGCACCGTCGCCCAGCCCGTGCCGGTGAAGAAGCAGGAGAAGTACAACCTGAACCGCTGGGCGGTGACCGGCCGCGGCGACCTGGAACTGAACACGGCCTGCCACGCGCGGGCGCGCGAGCTGGCGGACGCCGGCACGGACGACGATGACGCCTGGCGCGACCTGCTCTTCCTCTGGTCGAGCGACCTGCGCACGCACCTGGCCGCCGAGCGCTGGCAGGAGGTTGCGCCGCGCGCGCGGCTGCCGCGGATCGACTGGCCCTCGCCTGCGCCCGATGCCGGGCGCCACGCACCCGCCGACGGTGACCTGGTGCTGGCAGGCGAAGCCGCCCGCCTGGAACTGAACCCGCGGCGCGGGCTGGCCGCGCGCTCGGTGGTCTTCCCGCGGTGGGATCCGCGGCCGGTGCTGGGCACGCTGGCCCACGGCTACTTCGACGACATCACGCTGGGCGCCGACTTCTACACCGGCCACGCCGTGGTCCAGCGGCCGGGCTGCCCCAAGCAGGCGGACCTGCGTCCGGTGACCGCGCAGGTGGCCGACGGCGCGCGGTGCGCCGGCTGCGAGGTGATTGACGGCGACCTCCAGGTGCGCAAGGAATGGCGCGTGGACCCCGTCGCCCCCGTCATGACCTGGCGCGGCGAACTGCAGCTGCCGGCCCGCCGCGCCGCCGAGATCCACGTCGCACATGCGACCGTGGTCCCCGGCGTGTTCGACCCCACCAGCCTGGGCTTCGCCGTCCGCAACGGAGGTCACGCGCGCGAGGTATTCCGCTTCCGCGACGGCCCGGTGCACCATGGCGAGGCTTATTCGACGTTGATCACGGCCAAGGGCGGCCTGGGCGCCACCGACGGCGAGGTCGTCATCGGCGACGACCGCCGGCGCCTGGTGCTGCGCCACGATCCGACTGTGTCCGCCCTGGTGCCCACGGTACGCTTCGTGCCCGGTCGCGACGGCCGCTATTTCCTGCGCGTGCGCTGGTCGGCCCAGGAGATCGACGAGACCTTCGTCGCGGGCCCGGCGCCATGGCACGTGGCGTGGGTCATCAGCGTGACGGCCGAGGATCGCGGACTGACCGATGACTAGGCAGGCACGGAGCCGCACCGTCGACGAGCAGGTCGCCATGCTGCGCCAATTGGCAGATCCCGCCGCTCGCGGGAAGATGCTGGGCGGTTGTCTCGGCCTGATCGCGCTGGTCGCCGCCGGACTGGTGGTGGCCGCGGCGCTGCGGCGCGACTGGGGACTGCTGCCGTTCCTGCCGTTCCTGGCCCTGCTCGGCGTCGGGATATGGCACAGCGCCCGCCGGCTGGAACCCGCGCTGCGCCGGGCGCGTTATGCGCTGGATCTGGGCCGAACGGCGCGCGGCACCGTCCACCTCACGATCACGGGCGAAGGCGAGGACATCGTCTACGAGGCCCGCGCCCGCGACCTCGGGGGCCGGGACTGGACGTTCCGCTTCAAGCCGCAGGGCTGGCAGCCGGCCGCCGGCGAGCACGCGGCCGAACTGCGCTTCTGCGACGAGGTCGACTGGCCGGCGCTCGTGCTCACGGCCGACGGCATCATCTTCCCGAGCGACGAGCCCAGGCGCGCATGATCCCGCCCCGTGGCGCTACCGGTAATCCACCCTGAGCACGCTCGACGTCCCGAATCCCGTCCGCACGGCCTTGTCCGGCCGCTGGTAGAACGTCGCCACATGGCTGTCGGCGATGAAGTGGAAGCCGTCCGGCGCCACCGCACCGGTGGTGGGGTCCACGAACCGCGGCAGGCGCGCCACCAGGACGCGGCAGCCCTCCAGCCGGCCGCCCTCGCCCAGCGCGAAGCACGCGACACGGTCCAGCCCGTTGTAGTTCTGCACGGCGATCAGCTCCCGCGCGCCCGGCAGCAGGTACAGACCGTCCACACCGACCGTCGTGAAGTCCGCGCCCGGCATCGTGGCCGCCGTCACGGCGCCGGTCACCAGGTCCACGCGCTGGAGCCCCAGCACATAGGCCGAGACGTACAGGCAGTCGCCACCCGGTCCGACGCACAGCCCGTTGGCCCCGGGCACGCTGCCGGGCGGGGTCAGCGCCGTGGGCGCGCCGCCATCCGGCCCGAAACGCAGCACCTGGCCGCGGTCGGTCACCGACACCGCGGCGCCTCCGTCCGGCAGCAGGCAGATGTCGTTGAAGCCGAGGCTGTCCGCCTGGGCGGTCACGTGCCGCCACTGCAGCGCGCCGCTGTCCAGGTCGAAGACGTGGACGACCGAGGTGCCGTAGGTGGCCGCGTCGAACAGGCCATCGTCGACCTGTGCGGTGCTGACGGCCCACAATCGCCGGGCCTTCGCGTCGACGGCCAGCCCGAGTCCCGCGAGGTAGCCGTGCGCACCCGGCGCAATGAAGTCGGTGGCAACGCCGTCGCGCCCGATGCGCATGATCTTCCGCTGCGCCACGATGCCCAGATAGAAGACATCGTCGACCGGGTCCCAGGCCACGCCCTCGGGCACCAGGTCGGCTTCGGGCGTCGTGAACGTGCTCGAAGCCGAGCCGCGCGGAGCGAGAGCGGCCGTGGTCGCGGCGATGAGCTGCGGCCAGTCGGCCCGTCCGCGCAGCGGCTCCAGCAACGCGCTGCCGGCCAGGTCGGCGGCCACGCCCCAGTCGGCCAGCGCCCGCAGGTCGGCCATCGCCTCGTCGCCACGTCCGAGTTGCGCCAGTGCCTCGGCCCGGCGGCGTTGCAGCGCGGGCTGCCCCGGGGCCAGCTCGAGGCCGCGCTCGCACGCCTGCAGGTAAGCCGGCCAGTCGGCCGCCTCGGCGGCGGCCATGGCCTGTCCCCAGGCGACCTCGACCGGATGCGGCGCCACCTGCGCGGACGCGGCGACCGCCGACCCCAGCAGCACCAGGACAATCAGGAATGTCGGTCTCATCGAGCCCCCTTGCCGGGAAACGCTGCCTGCCAACGCCGGGCCAATGAACGGAATCGCGTGCGCCGGCGCCAGTCCCGCCGGCCCGGCACCGGATGGCCGCTGGTCCGGATCCTGCAACGTGCCGGGGGCCTTCGGGATTCGCCCCGGCGGCGGCCGCCTGGCCGCGCCCGGTGGCCGGTATCCGGGCAGGTGTGGCCCCGCGCCGCCCAGCCCGGGCCGCCGCGCGCCTGCGGCGGCGTTCGAACCAGGGAGCCGACATGCGCCTGCAGGACAAGGTCGCGGTGGTCACGGGAGCCGGTCGCGGCATCGGCCGCGCCATCGCCGAACGCTACGCGCGCGAGGGCGCCGACGTGGTGGTCAACTACGTCCGCGACGAGGCGGCCGCCCGCGCCTGCGTCGCCGCCGTGGAAGCGGTCGGCCGCCGCGCGCTGCCGATCCGCGCCGATGTCACCCGGCGCCACGAGGTGCGCGGCCTGTTCGCCCGGACGGTCGAGCACTTCGGCCGCCTGGACATCCTGGTCAACAACGCTGGCATCAACCGCGTCTGTTTCTTCGAGGAGATCACCGATCAGGATTGGGACGACATCCTCGGCACGAACCTCAAGGGCCCGTTCATCTGCTGCCAGGAAGCGTTTGCGCACCTGAAGCCGCGGGGCGGCCGCATCATCAACATCGCTTCGGTGGCCGGTCAGTACCACGGCCCCAAGACCGTGCACTACGCGGTCAGCAAGGCTGGCCTGATCTCGCTGACCGCCGCCGTCGCGCGCTACGGCGCCGAGCACGGCATCCTGGTCAACGCGGTGGCGCCCGGCATCATCGAAACGGACCTGACGCGCGACGAGCTGCGCGGCCCCGGCGGCCAGAAGGTTGTCTCGCTGACGCTGCTCAAGCGCCCGGGCCAACTGGACGACGTGGCCAGCGCCTGCGTGTTCCTGGCCTCCGACGAGCAGAACTACATGACCGGCCAGGTGCTGAGCGTGGCCGGCGGCGCGGTGCTGCCGTGAGCGCGCCGTGCCTGCTGGTCCTGGGCGGCAGCACCGACCAGCTCTTCATGCTGCGCACCGCGCACGAGATGGGGCTGCGCACCGCCTGCCTGGACGGCAACGCGCGCGCGCCGGGCCTGGGCGCGGCCGACCTGGCGGCAGCCATCGACTTCTCCGACCTGCCGGCCGTCTTCGCCTGGGTCGACGCGCAGTGCGCCGCCGGCGAGGACCTGCAGGGCGTGGCCACCATGGGCAGCGACGTCCCGCACCTGGTGGCGGCCATCGCCGCGCGCTACGGCTGGTGCGGCCCGTCGGCCGAGACCGGCCGCCTGGCCACCGACAAGCTGGCGATGAAGGAGCGCTTCGCCGAGCGCGGCGTGGGCGTACCCCGCTTCGCCGCGGTGCGCGACGCGAACGACGTGCGCCGCCTATGGCGGCACTGGGACTGCCGCCAGGTCGTGATCAAGCCCACCGACCGCGCCGGCTCGCGCGGCGTGCGCGTGCTGGGCAGCGACACACAGGTCGACGACGCCGTCGCCCACGCCCGCCAGCAGGGCCGCAGCGGCGCCATGCTGCTGGAGGAATTCGTGACTGGGCCGCAGGTCTCGACCGAGACCGTGGTCTGGCGGGGTCGCGCCATCACGCCCGGCTTCGCCGATCGCCTCTACGAGGGCATGGAGTCGTTCCACCCGCAGGTGATGGAGAACGGCGGCTGGCTGCCCTCGCGTTTCGACGGCCTGGCGCTGCGCCGCGAGATCGAGTCGCTGGTCGAGTCCGCCGCCTCCGCGCTGGGCATCGACAGCGGCGTCGGCAAGGGCGACGTGGTGGTCTGCCCGCGCCGCGGCCCGCTGATGATCGAGATGGCCGCCAGGCTCTCAGGCGGCGACTTCAGCGCCGGCTTGGTCCCCCTCGGCACCGGCGTCAACTACGTGCGCGCGGTGATCGACATCGCGCTGGGGCGCGAGCCCGACTGGGCGGCGCTGCAGCCGACGCGCGACGTGACGGTCGCCAACCGCTACTTCTTCCCGCCGGCCGGCCACCTGGAAGCGGTCGACGTGCCGCCCGACTTCCGCGCCCGGCCCGGCGTGGTGAAGCTGGAGCTCTCCTACCAGCCCGGCGACGTCATCCCCGTCATCCGCAGCCACGGCGAGCGTGCCGGGGTCATGGTGCTGACCGGGCCCGACCGCGCGGCGGTGCAGGCGCTCGTCGACGAAGGGTATGCGCGGGTGCGGTTCCGCATCGATGGAGCGTGGCGGACGGGGCTGCCCGAAGGGCGGCAGCTGGCGGGTCCGACACGGGTGTGAGCGACAAAGGGCCCGGGCCGACAGACGATTGCGCCGGCGCAGCCGTCCCGGATCCAAGGGACTTGCGCCGGCGCAACTGCCCGGGTCTCCCGACGCGGTCCGCCATGAGCTTCAGCGGCAGACCTACTTCGCGAGCGTCATGCGCCTGACCTCGCGCACGCCCGGCCCTCGCAGCTCGTACAGGTACGCGCCGGCCGCCGCGGCGCTGCCGTCGTCCGCCCGGCCGTCCCAGGTCACGGCGTGGTCGCCGGCCGCCAGTGTCGTTGCGTCCAGCAGCGTACGCACCAGCCGGCCGCGCAGGTCGTAGACCGCCAGGCTCGCGGCGCCGTCACGCGGCAACGTGAACGCGATCCGCGTCGACGGGTTGAACGGATTGGGCACGTTCTGGCGCAGCGCGCCGGACACGGCCGGCGGCAGCGCCGGTGACAGCACCGCCGGCCTGACCAGCGCGTGCTGCACGCGCCAGGAATCGTACGGCGCTCCGTCGGTGGCGAACGTGGTCCAGGCCACCCGCGAGGGTGCGCCGGTCCGGCACAGCAGGGCCGCAGTCGCGTCGCCCTCGCCGCTCGCCTGCACCACGAAACCACTCGGATCCAGGACAAGGCCCGCCGCGCTCACGCGCGCGCCGTAGATGTCGGTGCGCCCATCGTAGAAGGATTCCTGGTTGCGCTGGTCGTCCCACACGACCAGGAATTCGGTCCCGTCCCAGCCGACCGAGGGACGCAGTTGGCGCCCGGTCGCCTGCGCGATCGTGAAGTCGCCCGTCAGGAACGTCCCGTCGGCGGCCACCAGGCGGCCCGAGATGTGGTTGTCGGCGTTCGCCAGCGTGTTGCTGCGCCAGACGAACAGGTAGGCCGAGCCGGAAAAGGCCACGTCGGGCGTGCCCGCGCCGCCTGACGTCGTCGTCGGATTCACCGCGGGCGTGAACGAACCGTCCGGCGCCACGAAGTTGTACACGACGTCCGACGCCGCGCTACTATGCGACCAGTGGCTGTGGTACGTCACCAGCCACCGCGAGCCGTCGCTCCGTACGCGCGGGCCCACGCTCACGTAGCCGGCGTGCAATCGCGCCGCACTGCCGGCGAAGGCGCCCGTCCCACCGTCGACGATGCGCATCCAGGCGTCGATGAACTGGGGGTTGGCGGCGTAGCGCGAGGCCGCGATCAGGAAGTCGCCGTCCAGCGCCTCGAGGTCGGGATCGAACCCGGCCATGACCGCCAGCGGCACTGTGTCGATGAAGGCGCCGTCCGCAGCCAGGCGCCGCGCCTTGATCTGGGTGGGCGTCAGCCCGCTGGCGCCCTCGTCCCAGGCCACCATGTACCGCTGCCCGTCCCAGGCCACGGCCGCGGTGCCGATCGTGGGCCCGCTGGCCACCAGGATCGGGTCGCCGGCGGCCTGCCCATTGGCGGCCAGCAGCTGCAGCAGCACGCGGTCGTCGTTGGCATGCTCGCTGACGTAGACGATTGCGGTGGCGCCGCCCGGGCCCGCCGCCAGGTCCGGCTCGCGCTGGTTGGCGGTGCCCGTCGACACGCAGCGCTCGGCGCCGGGCGCGTTGGTCGGGGCAAGCGGCAGCGCGAAGACATTGCTGTCGTTGCCCAGCGCGGGGCGTTGATCGTGCCAGAGAAAGTGCACGCCGCCGCCCGGGCGCGGCGCCAGCTGCGCAGCATAGGCGGTGTTCACCGTCCCGCCGATCACCAGCGGCAGCAGGGTGCCGCCGCCGGCGTCCAGTACCGCGCCGGCGGCGCTCACGCGCACCGTGCGCCATTCGTCGGCCGCACCCCAAGCCAGCCACCAGGTGGCGCCATCGTGGGCCAGCGTGCAATCGTGGAACTGCGTGTAGCCTTCGGCCAGCACGGCGCCGGCGGGCGTCAGCAGCGTCCCGCTGGTGGTCAGCCGCGAGCCGACCAGATTCACGAAATCGGCGACCCAGGTGACGTAGTACTCGTTGCCGTCAGTGGCCAGGCCCAGGCCGGGGATCGTGAACGAGGCCCCCGCGGGCTGGCCGCCGGCGCCGACGCGTCGAGCGCGGATGATGTCGCTGTCGTTCCAGTCGGGGCCCGCCACGAGGAAGCCGCCGCCGGCCCACAACGCGACGGTGCGGCCGTAGACCCAGTCCTGCAGCATCACCGGCGAGGCGTCGAGCAACTGACCGTCCGGGCCCACGCGCTGGCCCGCCAGGTAGGTGCCGTAGCCGTCGCCGTGGTAGAGGCAGCGCGTGACCAGCCACTGGCCGTCGCCGCCGGCCACCTGCAGGCCGATGTCGTCGGGCGTGAAGGCGCCGGGCGTCAGCGTCAGCGGCGTGGGGTCCAGCCGCGTGCCGTCGGCCGCGATGCGCACGGCGCGCAGACGCGTCTCGAAGTAGCCGCCCACCGGGTCCTGCGACCGGTACACGACCAGCCACGCCGAGCCGTTCCACGCCACCAGTGGCCGGTCCTGCAGCCCCATTCCGCCGGCCACCAGGAACGGCCCCGCGTCGACGGCGTCGCCGTCGGCATCCAGGCGGATGCCGAACACGTCGCCGTCGCCCTGCACCGAGCTGCCGCCGACGGCACGCCCGCGCTGGTCGGACCAGACCACCAGGAGGTGGTCGCCGCCCCGTGCTGCGGCGTGCGCCTGCTGCGAGCCGGTCGCCGCTGCGACGGAGGAATCCCCCGGCAACGATCCGACCGAGATGACGTGCGGTGCATCGGCGGTCGCGGTACCCGCCGCGATGCAGAGACAAATGACCAGGATGATCGGGCGCATGGAAGAGCCTCCGGAGCAAATGGTCTGGCACATGACGCTCCGCTGTTGATACTATCTTGTCGCGACCACGTCTGTGACGATGATCACATAGAGTCATTTCGAGCCGAACCGCCGCGGCGGCCAGAGGTTCCTCCCATCGACCGCCAGCGCTTCCACGCCGCCCGCGCCATCTTCGTCGACGCCCTGGGCCTGGAGCCCGCGGCACGCGAGGCGTATGTGCGCCGGTGCTGCAGCGACGACCCGATCCTGCTGGACGAGGCGCTGGACCTGCTGGCCAACCACGCCGAGGGCGTCGATCCCGTCGACGGGGCCGACCCCTGGGCGCGGCAGGTGGCGGTGCCGGCGCGGATCGGGCCGTGGCGCGTCATCGAACTGGTCGGCCAGGGCGGCATGGGCATCGTCTACCGGGCACGCAGGGCCGACGCCGCGGACATCGGACCCGATGGCGGGCCGGACGTCGCCCTGAAGATCCTCCGCGCGACGCTGGTGGGCGGGCAGGCCGAGCGCCGTTTCCAGCGCGAGATCGAGGCGCTGCGCCGGCTCGACCATCCCGGCATCGCGCGCCTGCTGGACGCCGGCGCCGACGACGACGGCACACCGTGGCTCGCGACCGAGTTCATCGAGGGGACCACGCTCACGCGCTGGCGCGTGGATGCCGACGCCGACACGGCCGCGCGCGTGCGCCTGCTGGCCGAGCTGTGCGAAGCCGTGCAGGCCGCGCATGAACTGGGCATCGTCCACCGCGACCTCAAGCCCGAGAACGTGCTGGTCACGCCGGATGGGCGACCGAAGGTGCTGGACTTCGGCATCGCGCGGCTGCAGGGAGAGGAAGCGCCGCTGGCCACCCTGGCCACGCAGACGTGGCAGCTCCTGGGCACGGTGCGCTACATGAGTCCCGAACAGGCGTCCGGCGGTGCCGGGGCCATCGACGCCCGCACGGACATCTACACGCTGGGCGTGATCGCCTACGAGTTGCTGGCCGGCACCCTGCCGTACGATCTGGCGCGCCTGTCGACGCCGCGCGCCCTGCTGGAGATCACGACCGCCGAACCGCGGCCCCTGGGCGGCCGCAACCAGCAGCTGGAGCTGGTGGTGCAGCACGCGCTGGAGAAGGACCCCGACCGGCGCTACCAGACCGCGGCGGCGATGGCCGCGGACCTGCGCCGCCACCTGGAAGGCCGCCGGGTGGCCGTGCGCCCGCCCGGGCCCCTGTCCGTCATCCGGCGCGCGTTGCGCCGGCGACCGCGCCTGCGTCGGGCACTGGTCATCGCGGCCGGCATCGTGGCGATGGTCGCCATCGGCACGGGGGTGCTGCTTTCCGCGCGCGATTCGTCGAGCGCGCAGTGGCGCGGACTGCTGGCGCAGATCGAGCAGGCCGACATGCTGCGGCACTCCGGGCCGTCCACGCGCGCGAACTGGGAGGAGGCCATCGCCGCGTTCGAGCAGTCGCGGCTTGAATTGGCCCGCATGCCGGCCGCCACCTACCGGCACGACCTCGAACGCTACGTGCGCTGGCGGCTGGGCGAGCTCCACTTCTTCATCGGGGACCTGGAGCACGATGCCAACCGGCTCGAGCAGGCGCGCGGATACTGGCGCGACATGACGGTGGTGCCGTGGCGCCGTGGCTCAGCGCAGGACATCGACGAGACGTCCACGGTACGGGAAAAGGTGCTGCGGCTCGGCCAGCACCACGCCTTCACCGGCATCGCCTACGCCCAGGGCGCGCGGGCCCTGCTGCAGTCCCCGGCGGAGCTGTGGCGGGAGGCCGCAGTGGGGCACGATGGCGCCCTGGGCCTGCTCCGGAAGGGTGAAGAGAACTACCAGTCCCCGCCGACCGGCTACGAGGTCATGGCCCGCGCCGAGGACCTGGCCTGGACGAAGCTCAATCTGGGCGTGGCGATGGGCGCCTGGGGCACTACCGCCGACAGCCTCGCATTGGTGGACCGCTGCCTGGCGATCCTCGCCGATGCCGTGCCGGTTGGACTGCTGACCGGGACCGGCGCACGCGCAATCATCACCGAAGCCCGCGGCACGGCCTGGTTGCGCTGCGCCGCACTTCGCGAGGGCGACACCGCCGATGTCGCCCTTGACAGCGCTTTCACCTGGCTCGACAGCTCGCTGGACCTGCGTGGCCTGGGCGCCGGTCGCTCGTCTTGGAGACCGGCGCGTTCGCTGGTGCAGGCACTGGCCCTGCGCCTGGAGCGCCGTCCCGTGCCGGATCCCGAGCCTGCGGTCGCGCTGGCGCTAATGGAGCGCGCCGAGACGACGATCACGCGGGTCCTGGACGGTCTGCACCCGCAACGCGACAGTCTTGAGCGCGTCGAGGCACGGGCCGCACTGGCCGGAGTGCTGTCGCGCCGCGCGCTGCTTACGGGCCGGTCGTCGCTGCTCGACCGCGCGGACTCGCTGCTGGCCGCCGCGGACACGGTACTGACGGTCCGACTTCACCCGGTTCCCGCGGCCGACCTGGCCCTGTACCGCGCGCAGGTGGCCCGCCGTCGCTTCGCGCTGACGGGAAGTGCGGCCGACAGCGCACGGGCCGCCGAGCTGGTGATGGCCGCACGGCAGATCATACCCCGCCCCGACTACCCCTCACTGCACCGCCGGCTGCGTGACGAGCTGGCGATCCTGGCTGCGCTCGGCCGAGACGGCGATCGGTCCGCCTCCACCCGTTGACGCAGGCCGACCTCTGACCGATGCTCCCCTCCGGTCCCAACCGGAGGTTTCCCATGCCGCGCCCATCCGCCCACCTGTCCGCGAACGCGTTCGCCGCGCTGCTGGCCCTGCTCGTGTCCTTGGCGCCCGCGCGATCGTCCGCCCAGGAAGCCGAACCCGCCGCGCCGCCTCCGTTCACCGACGCCCAGCTCCAGGGCGCGGCCGTGGTGCTCGGCCTCGACCTGACCGACGCCGAGCGCGCCCTCATGCTGCCGGACCTCGTCGACCAGTTCAACGCCTACCGGTCGCTGCGTTCGCGGCAGCTGGCCAACGACGTGGCGCCCGCACTGCGTCTGGATCCCTGGCAGACGCGGGTGCGCGCGGCGATCGCGGACACGCGCGCACGCTTCGCCGACCCCGGTCCGCAGCAGCGCCCGGCCGATCTGGACGACCTGGCGTTCACCGACGTGGCCACGCTTGGCAGGCTGGTGCGCGACCGCCAGATCACATGCGTCGCACTGGCGGAGTGGTCGCTCGACCGCTTGCGCCGCCACGACCCGAAGTTGCACTGCGTGGTCACGCTGCTGCCCGAGCGCGCGCTGGCCCGGGCCCGCGAGCTGGACGCCATGCTGGACCGCGGCCAGTACCTGGGGCCGCTGCACGGCATTCCCTATGGTGCGAAGGACCTGCTGGCGGTTGCCGGCGCGCCCACGACTTGGGGCGCGGAGCCGTACCGCGACCAGGTCATCGACGACACGGCGACGGTGGTTCGCAAGCTGGACGAAGCCGGCGCCGTGTTGGTGGCCAAGCTGGCCCTGGGCGCGCTGGCCTGGGGCGACGTCTGGTTCGGAGGCACCACGCTCAACCCGTGGAACCTGGAGCAGGGATCGAGCGGCTCGTCGGCCGGTTCGGCGTCGGCGGTCTCGGCCGGCCTGGTGCCCTTCGCCATCGGCACCGAGACCTGGGGCTCCATCGTCTCGCCCAGCTCGCGTTGCGGAGTGACGGGGCTGCGACCCACCTACGGCCGCGTCAGCCGCGACGGCGCCATGGCGCTCAGCTGGAGCATGGACAAGATCGGGCCCATCGCCCGCACCGTGGAGGACTGCGCGCTGGTGTTCGACGCGATCCGCGGCCCGGACGGCCGCGAGCCCGGCCTCTCCGCGGCGCCGTTCCCCTACGACACGACCCGCTCGCTGGCCGGCCTGCGCATCGGCTGGGTCGAGGACGCCTTCGCCGAGTCGCGGCCCGACAGCCTGGTCGACGCGCAGGCGCTGGACGTGATGCGCCGCCTCTGCGCCGAACAGGGCGCCACGCTGGTGCCGGTGACGCTGCCGGTGGCGGAGCTGGGCATCGACCCGTACGCGCTGGCGATCATCCTGTCGGCCGAGGCTGCGGCGGCCTTCCAGGAGCTGACGCTGAGCGGCCGCGACGACTTGCTGGCGCGCCAGGTGCGCGATGCCTGGCCCAACGTCTTCCGCGCGGCCAACCTGATCCCGGCCGTCGAGTACGTACAGGCCAACCGCCACCGCACGCTGCTGATGGCCGGCCTGGCGCAGCTGTTCCGCGACGTCGATGCCTATGTGACGCCATCGTTCGCGGGACCCGGCCTGCTGGTGACCAACCTCACCGGCCACCCGCAGGTGGTGGTGCCCAGCGGCGAGGGGCACGACAATCCTCTGGCTTCGCTCAGCTTCGTCGGGCGCCTGGACGACGAGGCGACGCTGCTCGCTGTCGCGCGCGCCTACGAACAGGCAACCGCGTGGCACCGGCGGCATCCTGAAGGCTGGCGCTGACGGGAGGCGGGGACTCTCAACCGATGGTCTGCCGCCAGGCGTTGCCCAGCTCGGCCAGGGCAGCCTGCATCTCGACGACCAGTTCCTGGGCGTACTCGCATTCGCGGTGGCGGGCGGCCGTGGCGATGGCCGCTGCCTGCCGCGCCAGCGGCGCCGCGTGCACGTTGAGTGCCGCGCCCTCGACGGTCTTGGCCTCGGCTGCGGCCGCCTCGCAGTCGAACTTCCGTAGGAGTTCCGCCGTCGCCGCCAGGCGCTGCCCGGCGTCGTCCAGGAACAGCGTGAAGATCTCGGCGGCCAGGTCGCGGTCGCCGTCCAACTGGTCGGCCAACGCCCACAGGTCGAAGGCGACGTCGTTGTCGCTGGCGGGGGTGCCCGCGGTGCCGCAAGCGGCCAGGACGCGCGTCATCGCCTCGCGGATCCGCTCGGTGCTGATCGGTTTGGCCAGGTAGTCGTTCATCCCCGCGTCAGTGCACGCCTGGCGATCCTCGCGGGAGACGTGGCCCGTCATGGCGACAACCGGAACGCTCCGGTTCCGCTCACCGGCCTGCCCGGCGCGCAGGCGACGCGTGGTCTCCAGGCCGTCCAGCCCGGGCATCTGCACGTCCATGAACACGACGTCGAAGCCCTCTTCGGCCAGCAGCGCCAGGGCGGACTGCCCGTCATCGGCGGTCCGCGCCGTAACGCCCAGGCGCTGAAGCATGCCGACGGCGACGCGCTGGTTGATGTGATTGTCCTCCACCAGCAGCACCGGGCGACCGACCAGCCCGTTGCGCGCGGCGATGCCTGGCGCGGCTCCCGGCGCCGGCCCGACGACGACTGCGTCCGTCGGCGCGGGCTCCAGCGGCAGCTCGAACCAGAACGTGGAGCCCCAACCCTCTTCGCTCTCGACGCCGATGCGACCGCCCATGCGCTCGACCAGCATGCGGCAGATGGCCAGGCCAAGGCCGCTGCTCCCGCTGCCGGAAGCCAGGCCCGCCGCAGCCTGGCTGTAGGGCTGGAAGAGAAGCTCCTGCTGCGCCGGCGTGATGCCGATGCCGGTGTCGGTGATGCGGAACTCGACCTTCACGCGCTCGCTCGCCGCCTCATCCGCTCGCACCGTCAGCGTGACACCGCCCTCCCGCGTGTACTTGATCGCGTTCCCGATCAGGTTCAGGAGCACCTGCCGCAGGCGACCCTCGTCGCCGATGACGGGGTCAGGCATTTCACCCTCGGCGCGCAGCGCAAAGGTCAGGCCCAGGTCCTCGCACTGGACCGTGGAGATGTCGGCCAGTTCGCCCAGCAGGTCGCGCAGGTTGTACGGGGCGCGCACCAACTCCAGTTTGCCCGCCTCCAGGCGCGAATGGTCCAGCAGGTCGTTGATCAGGCGCACTAGGGCGCGCGCGCTGGAGTGGATCAGGCGCGAGGTGTGGCGCGCGTCGTCCTCCAGCGTCATGTCCGTCAGTAGGTCGGCCAGGCCCATCACCGCGTTCAGCGGCGTGCGCATTTCGTGCGCCAGGCCGGCGAAGAACTGGGTTCGCTGCTGGCCCGCCCGACGCAGCGCCAGCGTGCGCTGGTTGGCTTCGGTGATGGTGCGCGTCAGGTGCTGGTTCGCCACGGTCAGTTCGCCGGTGCGCTCGGCGAAACGGCGCTCCAGTTGGCGAAGCTGCTTGTGCAGGAGTGCCGCCTCGGCGTCCGCTTCCCGCGGCCGCACGAAGGCCACGACCATCTCCCAGCCCTCATCACGCAGCGCATGCGCCGAGACGACCACGGGCATCCGCTGCCCGTCGGCGCGCCGGAGCACGAGCCCCTGTTCCCGGACCGGTTGTCCCGCCCACGCGGTCCGATGGGCCACGACTCCGAGAGCGCGTTCGTCCGGCGCCAGCAAGTCGGCATGACCGCGACCGCACAGGTCCTCGAGCTCATACCCGCACAGCTCGCAGGCCGCGGCGTTCGCATAGAGGATGCGCCCGGTCGGCCCGTCAGTGACGAACACGGCATCGGGCGCCGTCGCGAATACGCGCGTCAGCTGCCTTCGGGCATCGGGATCGACGTCAGGGCGTTCCAAAGCCGACTCCATCGCGGGCCAAGGGGCGACCGGGTCCAAGGCACGGGCGCATCTACACCCAGGCCTGATGAGGATGATATCGACCCCCGATGGGGGATTCCTTAGCCCGGACCTCGGGTGGGCGCCGAGAAAAAACAGGACTAAACCAATCTTGACAAACAGGATGTGGATGTCCAATAATGTCCCCGGCGATCGGGAAACACCACGGCGGGAGGCTCCGGGCATGGCTGTGCGGAAGATCGTGCGCATCGACGAGGACCTGTGCGACGGCTGCGGCGACTGCGTGCCGTCCTGCGCCGAGGGCGCTATCCAGATCATCGGCGGCAAGGCCGTGCTGCTGGCGGACAACCTCTGCGACGGCCTGGGCGCCTGCCTGGGTGAATGCCCGCAGGGCGCGATCACCATCGAGGAGCGCGACGCCGACGAGTACGACGAGGCGGCGGTCCACGACCACCTGGCGCACATGCCCGAGCCCGGCCCGGTCGATCTGGCCTCGCTGATGGGCGTCCGCCCGCATGGCGTGGCGCCGGCGCCGCGTCAAGCCCCGGCCGGTGGCGGCTGCCCCGGCTCGCGCACGATGCACTTCCCGCTGGCCGGTACCAACGCACCCGCGCCCGCCACGCCGGCCGCACCCGCTGCGTCGGCCACGCTGACCTCCGAACTGCGCCAGTGGCCCATCCAGCTGCACCTGGTCAACCCGACCGCCCCCTATTTCCAGGGCGCCAACCTGCTCCTGGCCGCCGACTGCTGCGCGTTCGCCACCGCCGAGTTCCACCCGCGCTTCCTGCGGGGCAAGGCGCTGGCGATGGCCTGCCCCAAGCTGGACCACAGCCAGGACACCTACCGCCAGAAGCTGACGGCGATGATCGACCAGGCCGGCATCGACACCATCACGGTGCTGATCATGGAAGTGCCCTGCTGCGCCGGGCTGCTGACGCTGGCCCAGCAGGCGGTGGCCGCCGCCTCGCGCAAGGTGCCGGTCAAGCTGGCGGTCATCGGCGTGCAGGGGCAGGTCGTGCGGGAGCAGTGGGTGTAGGGCGGCGCGCGCCGGCCGTGCATCCTTTTCCTCTCCGATCCCGTAGCATTGCCTTCAGATTCGACCTAGGATGCCGCAGTGACGGGATCCCGGCGATGCTGCGCCTGGCACCCGCCGAACAAGACCGGCCCCGACCGGGTATCGGTCCCGTATCCGAACACCGGCCCGCCGCGCGGGCACACAGCGAAGGGAGCCGATGATGGCACGGTCGGGAACGTTCAGGGTCCGCAACCCAAGGCGGATGGCGCTGGCCGCAGTGGCCCTCGTGACGATGACGTTGGCCGCGACGGTCGCGCTCGCCGCCCCCACGATCACGGTCAAGGACGGCGTGACCCGCGTTGCCAACGGCGCGCAGCCCAGCAAGGGACGCGAGGTCGTCGCGCTGCAGGAAGTCTGGCGCGTCGGCGGCGACGAGGGCGAGGACTTCTTCGGCCTGATCACCCAGGTCCGCACGGGCAAGGACGGCCGCATCTACCTGCTGGATACGCGCCTGGCCGAGGTGCCGGTCTACGACAAGACGGGCGCGCGCGTCGCGACGCTCAGCCGCGAGGGCGACGGCCCCGGCGAATCGCGCCTGCCGGCCAACCTGGTCTTCATGCCCGACGGCACGCTGGGCCTAGCGCAGATCTTCCCCGGTAAGATCATCAAGATCAACCTGGACGGGAGCCCCGCGGGCTCGTTCACGCCCGGTGCGGCCGACCCCACGGCGGGCGGCTTCCTGCAGCTGTTCGACTGCATTACCAGCGGACCGGACCTGGTCGTGACCGCCGAGGCAATCGCGCAGGGCGGCGCCACCAGCCAGGACCGCACCAACTACGTGGCGACGGTGGACGCGGCCGGCAAGGAGAAGGTGCGCTTCCTCGAGCGCAAGAACCACATGGACTTCACGGCCTTCGAGTTCAACGAGGACAAGACCGACCGCGTCGACTTCCGCAAGGTCGCCGCGGGCAAGGACGGCCGCGTCTACGTGGCCGGCTATCGCAACCGCTACGCGATCGACGTCTACGGCAAGGACGGCAAGCTGCAGCGCGTGATCGAGCGGGCCTACGAGCACAAGGCCCGCACGGACGAGGAGCACCAGCGCCTGGTGACCGCCGTCCAGGGACAGCCTGGCCCAGCTGCCGGGCGCCAAGGTCACGATGTCGCGCACCGAGCCGGACATCTCCGCGATCGAGATCGGCACCGACGGCAACCTGTGGGTCTCCACCAGTCGCTCGGGCCACGAGCAGCCGGCCGGCATCATGTTCACCTGGGACGTGTTCTCGCCCGACGGCGAGTTCATCAAGCAGGTCTCGGCCAAGTGCGCCGGCGACGGCAAGAAGGACTCGCTGATCTGGACGCAGGACGGCAACGCCGTGCTGGTGACCGGCTTCCTGGACGCCGCGATGGCGCTGCAGGGCGGCGGCGCGGCCGCAGACGACGACGAGGCGGCGCCGATGGAAGTGGTGTACCTGAAGCGGGTGGGTAGCTGACGAGCCGGCGATGCCGTTCGCGTGGATTGCGCCGGCGCAAGTGATGGCAATGGCGCATTGGGCGGGGCCGCAAGGAGGCGGCCCCGTTTCATGGGATGTCCCGGTCCCGCCCCGCCGCCCTGGCGAACAGCGACCTTGTGAGGATCTTCCCCGACGGCAGGGGCGCGCCGGCCTGCCCCGCCAGTCGCAACCCCGCCCCCGCCGCCAGCGCCTCGATCTCCGCCCCGGTCCGCAGCGTCATGCACCCGGACAATACCTCAAGGCTGCGATAGCCCGTGGCCGTCACCGCCGGCAGGTCCGGCGCCGGCTCCTGCGACACGACCTGGCACACGCCGCCCTCGGCAAGCCAGCCCGCCACGCGCACGAACAGGCGGGTCGGGTCCACGTACTCCAGCAGAAGCGCCGCCTGGATCAGGTCGAACCGTTGTGGCGGCAGGTCCACCTCCAGGACGTCGCCGCGGAGCAGCTGAAGGCTCCCGCCATCGCCCGCGAACCGCGCGCGCCAGGTCGAGGAACCCCGCGTTGAGGTCCACGCCCACGGTGAGCTCCGTGATGGCCGGGTCGATGCACGCGAAGTCTTCACCGGTCGTGCAGCCCAGGATGGCGAGCCGGCGCGGCCGCACCTCGGCGTAGGAGCGCGCAAAGAACTCGCGCAGCACGGCGGACTGGCCGGCGGCCTGCATGTGCGCCTCGTAGTCGCCGGCGGGGATGTGGAGCCAGGGGTTGGTCAACGCGGCACCTTTCGCATGATCCGCGGGCACCGACTTGCACCGGCGCACGACGCGGGCACGGCGCCCACTCTTGGCGCGGATGGATGGCACCGGTACTCTTCATTGCGCGTCGGAGAGAACCTCAGCGTCTCGGCCGCAGCCACAGCAGCAGCGTCGCCGCGCCCAGCAGAGCCGGACCAAGCCAGCCCGCCAGCGCCGGCGGCAACCCACCGTGTCTTCCCAGCGCATGCAGCGTCGCGGTGGCGATGTAGTACATCAACAGGACCAGCATGGCCATGCCGAAATTCGAGTAGACCGTGACGCGGCGCCTGGTGGAAGCCAGGGGAATGGCCACCGCAACGGACAGGAATCCCAGCAGCGGGTGGGCGAGCCGAGCGTGCAGTTCCGTCAGCGCAGCCGCCGCAATCGGGGCTTCTGCGGCTCTCGCGCCATGGCTTTGGGGACCATGTGTCCCGGGTGGCGCAACCAGGTCCGCAAGCTGCATGGACGCCAGCAGCAAGGTGGCCAGGATCGCCACGAGCAACAGCGGAGACAGGATCCGCAGCCGCGACCATCCGGCCGCTTCGAGGGCGGTCAGCTCCTGGTAGCGCGCCAGATCGCCGACGGTGAACAGCGTGCCCAGCAGCAGCGCCAGCGGCAGCACCGTGCCGAAGGCCACGCACCAGGCCCGCGCCACGGTCCCGGCGCCGCGAAGAAGGCTGCTGGATCCGCCATCGACCGCCTCCAGCATCCCCGGCGCACCCTGGACCAGGGACACCGCGAACAGCACCGACAGCGCGATCCCGCACATCCTGAGGTGGCGAAGCAGCAGGTGCCGATGAAACACGTTCACGACAGCCGTTCCAGCAGCGAACGGAGGAACAGGCTCGACAGCCATCCACCCACACGGCACCCAGCTTCGGTGGCGGCGCGACCTTCCGGCCGCTGCATGCCTCTGTCAGGCCACGCGTGGCTCGATGTCACCATCACAGTCTCCTACAGGGGTGAGGTCCGGCACCGCGAGGCAAGCAATCCGGTCGCTGCACTGAGGTCCAGGTCAGCCACGAGCAAACCCGCCTGCCCGTACGGCTGGTAGCACTGCAGCGTGCCGTCCGGGCGCGCGATCGCCGACGTGGTCCCGGTGCCCTCGCTCGCGCAGTTCACCGATGCGAAGTAGCAGGTGTTCTCCGCCGCGCGACACATGACCGCCTTCTCGTGGAACGTGTTGGCGGGATCCGCGAAGGTCGTGGGGCGATAGCTTCCCGGCTCGGCCACGTGCGCGTGGGGGTGGAACACGACCTGCGCGCCGCGGCGTACGGCCCATCGCACCGTTTCCGGATACCTCCACCCTTCGTGGCAGATCACCACACCGAAGGTCAGGGGGCCGGCGGTGAAGACGCGACGCTCCGTGGCGAAGGCGGGATAGGTGGCTTCTTCCTGCGGATCGAGCTGCGCCTTGTCCTGCCACCCGGCGATCGAGCCGTCCGGATTGATCACGCAGGCGGTGATCTGCAGGCCGCGGTCCGTCAGGCGCTCCGTGCCCAGGATGACCGTGATGCCGGCCTCCCGGGCCGCGTTCGCCACCTCGGTCCGCGCCCGCTCCAGAAACGAGGGATCCGGCGGTGGCAGGGTCGTGCCGGGCCACCGGTAACCGGGGACGAAGCACTCCGGGAAGCAGACGACGAGCGCACCCTGTCGACCCGCCTCGGCCACCGCCGATGTCGCCAGGAGCACGGATTCCTGCGGAGTCGCCGGTACGCGGACGTTGGCGAGGGCGATGCGGACGGTGCTCATTTCGGAAGTCAATGGTACTCCCATCTCCAAGGCATCCCCGTCTCACCGAGGACAGCTTGTACGAGGTCGGGGTAGAGCCGCTCGGCTCGCACGTCGTTGGAGAGCAGGACAAGACAGCGCCGCTCCCGCTCAACGGAGACTACCAGGTTCCCGGTCCAATCGTTGTGCCCACCCTTGAACCAGACCTGGCCTTGCGGGCCCTGGAACGTGACCAGCCCCAGGCCGGCCGCCAATCCGATGGCGGTGTTGGCAGGGTCGGTATCGGGGGCCAGGGTTGGGAACTGATGGGCCGATGTGATCGGCACCTGGGACCGGACCATCTCGGCCCGGGCCGTGCGGCTGAGCCCGTCGCCCCGCATGAAACCGGCCCAGAGATTCGCCTGATCGGCGATGTCGGTGTCCATGGACCCGGCCGCGCTCACGCTCGACCGCTCGTCATGCGGCTCCGGCGTCCCGTCTTCCCGAAACCCGTCCGCCAGGTTGGCCAGGAAGTCCGGACGCCACTGCATCGAGGTCCGCGTCATGCCGAAGCGGTCGAAGATCCGCGCCTGCATCTCCTGCCCGACGTCGAGCTGCAGCGCCTGCTCAAGCACGAGCTGGGCGATGTAGAAGCCCTCCCCCGAGTAGCCATAGCGCGTGCCGGGATCGTGGTGAAAGCGGAGCTTGCCGTCGTCCTCCAGCCAGCGGAAGTTGGCGAATCCCGACGTGTGCGAGAGCAGGATCCGTATGGTCAGGGCTTTCCAGCGCGGGTCTCCCGCCAGGTCGTGGTAGTCGTCGTATTCCGGAAGCGGGCGCGGCAGCAGGTCGGCGATCGAGGCATCCAGGTCCAGCTTCCCTGCGTCCACCAGTTGCAAGACCAGGTACGAGAAGGCGGTCTTCGTCAACGAGGCGCCATACATGATGGTCTCGGTGGTCAGCGGGTCGCCCGCGGCGTTCCGGATCCCGTAGGCAGCCACGTGGACCACTTCCCCGCCTTCGATGACGGCGAGCGCCAGCCCCTGGACATGCTCTCGCTTCATCAGGGCGCGTGCGGTGTTGTCAATCTTCTGCGGGTCGGGAAGGACTGCGGCCGCGGGGCGCTTTCCGCACCCGATGGTCACCAGTGCGATGGCGAGGGCAAGAACAAGAACCGGTCGGACCACGATCCGCGCGCCTGGCCGCGAGTTCCCGGCTGGACCGGTGACGGCGGCATGAACCGGCTCCATGTGGTCTCCCTCGCGCCTCCGGCGCTGTCTGACACCCAGCTTCAGCAGCGAAGACGTCTGGCGTGGGCCGTGCGTCAGCACGGACCGTGACAGGCGGCTTCGTCTGCTGCAAGCTCTGGTTAGACTTGCTCAAGCGTTCGCACCATGTCCTGTTCGTAGGCCTCGTACGAATGCCAGCGCATGAGGTCCATGAACGCCTTCGCTAAGCTTGTCCCGGATTCCACCCCTATTAGCATGTGTTCGTCCGCTACCAGGCGTGACAAGTCTCTCTCGTGTTCGCCTTCGAGTATTAGCTGGAAGAGCGTCTTGCTGACACCCTGGAGTTTGGCGTCTTCAAAGTGCATATGCTGGTTGCGGCCAACATAGACAATGATTCCGAGCGGCACGCCCTTGACGGTGCGCCCAGCGCAGAACTTGACCGCTTTGGCGTCTTCCCTGATGACACCCTTAAGCGCGTCGGGCACAACCGCGTGCGTCGAGCATAGCTGAAACGCGTGAAAGGCGATCTGCAGAATGGCTCCGCATAGAGTGGCGATTGCAAACAACTCCTGTGCGTACTTCTCCTGAATCGCCAGCGATTCGCGCACCTCGTTCTCGTGCTCGGCGAGCCACTGCCGATACGGCTCCGGAGATTCACCCCACCCCACGAACAGCGGAACACGATGGTGGCGCAGCGGACCAACCAACTCGTCGATTCCGTGGAAGATGTGCCTCGATGCGCTGCTAGTACGCTCGAGGTAGTCGCGAATTGGATCCACTACGCTCCCTCAAGTCTAACACTCCATCGAGCAGTTCCCGATTATCCAACGCCTGCCACGATTCCGCGGAAATGCCACGCCAACGCCTCTCCAACTCAAGACCGCGGGCCGTCCATCAAGCGCACCATGCGCGGTCATGTCCGCGCCTGGACTGTATCCAATCTTCAGGCGTATTGTCAACAGTCTCCGCCGGCAAGCGCACCTACGCCACTGAGCAATCCCAACCCGGGGGCCGACCTCAACTCACTCTTGGCGACATCTTCATATGACACGGCATCGCCGGCTCCGCGCCAACCCCGACGTCGTCCCGTAGACACCGCTAATCGAATCAGCCCGGCATCGAGATGCGCCACGTCCGCTGGCGGCCACCGTCATGCGCAAGGTGGAGAATGGCGATGCGCATCGACACCGGCACCTCGACCCGCGCGGCCTGGATCCTGGCGATGTCCCGGACGCTCAGCGGCGCCGCAGCGGAGGGTATCAGCGGGCGGGTGGCCGTCAGGCCCTCGGATCGATCGCGGTGAACACGCCGACCTCGCCCTCGATCAGGGCGGCCAGATCGAGGATTCGCATCTCCTGGAACATCGGACCGATGATCTGCACCGCCTGCGGGATCCCCTGCGCTACGCCCACCGGCACTGCCACCGCGGGCAGGCCAAGGAGGTTCACGGTTACCGTGAGCACCTGCGCATCCAGGACGGCCCGCGTGGAATCGGGGCCGGCTACGTCGAATCCCACCGGGAAGGGGTTGCGCGAGGACACCGGTCCGAGGATGGCGTCGTACCTCTGGAAGGATGCGCCCCACGACTGCGCGATGCCGTTGATTCGCGCCAGGCTTCCAACGTACCGGTCGAGGTCCGCCTCGCCGCTCAGACGAATCATCCCCGCGACGAAAGTTCGAGCGGCCTCCGACGCAAGTTCGTTGATGCCGGTGAGGAACAGGCTGCGAATGTCCGTCGCGACCATCTCGAGCCACAGGTGCGCCGACTCCCGAAGTGACGACGAGTCGATCTCCTCGATGATCCCGCCATGCCTCTCCAGAATCGATGCCGCCCGGCTGACTCCTGCCCGGACCGATTCATCCACCCCCAGTCCGGCCGGATCCGTGATCAGCGCGATCCGGAACGGCTTCTCGAGCTTGCCGTCCAGGGGCGCCGGGGTCCAGTTCGGATCGCGCGGGTCGAACGCGCTCATCAGGCGCAGCGCCACGCGCAGATCGTCGACGCGTCTTGCCAGAGGGCCCTGTACCGCCAGCGAGCTCAGTGAATGCGAGATGGTCCCCTGCGACGTGGCTCGCGTCCAGGACGCGATGCGTCCACGACTCGGCCGAAGCCCGCAGATGCCGCAGCACTGCGCGGGATACCGGATCGACCCGCCGAAGTCGTTCCCCAGGCCCAGCGGAACCATCCCCGTCGCCACCGCCACCGCGTCGCCGCCGCTCGATCCGCCCGGCGTCACGGCCCTGTTCCAGGGATTGATGGTCGCGCCGTAGAGGTCATTGTCCGTGTGGTAGCGCAGGCCGAAGTCCGGCATGTTGGTCCGCGCGATCGGAATCGCCCCGGCCCGTCTCAGCCTGGCCACGTGCGGGGAATCCTCGTCGGCCGTGTTCCCCGCAAGACCCCGGACTCCTTCCGTCGTGGCGGATCCCTGGACATCGATGTTCACCTTCACCGAGAACGGCACACCGAAGAGCGGGCCCACGCCCCCGTGCTTCGCCAGCAGCGCGTCCTTCGCATCGGCATCCGCAAGCGAGTCCTCCAGCAACCTGGCAACCGCATTGACGCTGGGATTCACCGCTTCGATTCGTCGAATGTGCGACTCCACCACTTCGCGCACCGATGCCCTCTTCTCGGCGATCAGCGCGCCCAGTTCCCTCGCGCTCAGCCGCCACAGGTCGGTGGTCACCGGGGCCTTGCCGCGGTGCTGCGTGAACCCTCCGGCCAGGACCGCGTCGGGGACCAACAGCGCGCCCGCGGCCAGCCTGGCAGTGTTTTGCAGGAACGTTCTTCTGTTCACGGGACTCCGCCGTATCTGCTGCCGAACCAGGGCGATTCCAGAGCGATAGCCGGGATCTTCGTCGCCGTCAGGCGTTTCGGGCTCAGCCTACCAGAGCCGGCTCGTCCGACGCTACGATTTAGGGGTGGTCGCGGGGCGGATACGGCGGGGCTTCCTCCTTCGCCACCACCGTATCGTACAGCCCGTAGTGGGTCAGCCCGGAACGGCTCTCAATGCCAGTGTAGCGCAACGAGGCGTTCTCGTAGCGCCGGCCAAATCGCCACGCGCAGGTACTCCAAGACAATTTCCAGCCACCGCCACGGTCACACGCTCGTTACGCTAACACTCGGATGCGCCCTTCCTGCCATCCGTTTCGTAGGTCCGCCTCAAGTCATCGGCCACACTTTGGGGCTCTGGGAATAGCACCGCTTTGCAGACCCCAAGGCAATAGAGATCCTCAATCAGCTCATGTCGACGTGCTTCATCAAAAGTGAAGCGCGCGATGCCCGGTTTCCCGGGCGTGACCGCGCGACTCATGAGCTCATTGATCGGGGTTTCCTCCGTCCCGTGAATCGTGAACACGCCGCGTTGTGCCACGATGCGGGGATTGTATCGCTTTGGGTACACGGCGAGCGGACTTCTGTTGTCCTGCCTCTTCCAACCAGGACGAATACCGAACGTCGCGGGCTCTGCGCCTCGCCAGCAGAACTCCGGCAACCACTTCCTCGATGGGGCGTTCATGTCGCTCGCCACGGGCGTTACAATGGAATTGTCAGTGAATCCCTGGGCCATTTTGTTCATGGTCACTGGATCAAGTACCCAGACACATGGCCCGCCGCCCTTCGGCTCCCTGTCGAGCGCGAAGTACAGCGCGACAAGCGGGCTCTCGGTCCAGTCCAACAATCTTGTTGGCAGGCCATAGTGCTGCATCAGGTAGTACCATTCCCAATCATCGCTTGGTTCGCGGTCAAGATACGACGGCACGGCGTTTCGAAAGCTGAGGACGAGGCTCCGTTCATCACACTCCTTACGCCAATATGCTCCCGGCAGCAGACTCAGAGCCGCATTCTCTGATCCCCGAAACCAGATCTCAGGGAAGCGCGTGTCAGAGTGCCAAGTCCTCCGCAACTGAAGAACTTCGCCTATGAACTCAGGAATACTCTCAACATGCACGTCGATCATCGTCTTCCCTCCAGCGAGCGCCTTCTTAAAGCGGTACTGCTGCAGCGGTCGGCGCGGCGGATTGGCTCTAGTAACTGTCGCGGGTACTGATTCCATCGCCTACGTGCGCATCTTGCCTGCATTGGGACGCGCCGCTACGCGATGACGTCCTGCATGAGCCGCTAGCCCCGTTTCTCCCAGTGACTACGCAACGCGCCAACATCTGCGTCGATTCGCGCTTTGCGGCCACTGGGATAGACGATCTTGATGCAGCCGGCAGGAAGCCCGTAGTTCTTCTCAATGGTCGCCTGCAATGCACCGATGGAACCGTCTGCCTTGGCCTTGCGTTGGCGGATCGGCTTGCCGATGCGCTTCGGAGCCTTCTTGTTGCGAATAGTGTTCTCACTTGCCATGCTTCCCCCTTGCGACCCGTTGTCGGTGGAGCAAATACCGCCAATCAACCGATTCCAGATTTCGCAGAATCGAAGTACGTCCACCGCCCATCATCGAGACGCCGTTGCAATCCCCCCTCAAAGCGCGCACTGGCCACCCGCCATTCCGATCATACCGCACCAGCCCACCCATCGCAATCCCTTCCTGAATCGATACCGCACTCCCCGATGAGTCCCGGCACGGCGCCTCCCGCGCAACTTCGGCACCATTGTGAATGGCAACGGCACCAACGACGTGTCCCTGGAGACACTGCAGGAAGATCCGGACGCGTGGCTCGTGAAATGCAACAATCGCAGGTCGCATCAGCGGAAGCGTTGCCGGGGCGGACGCCAACGGCATCGCTCCTGGAGAATCTGCCCGAAGCGAGGCGAAGATTGATCTCGGTGGCAGAGGTGGACCGGCGGCTGTGAGCTAGCCGGCCAAGCTCAGATCAGATTACACCTACTCTACCCTACGGGGAACCGCTTTCCCCAACACAGCACCGTCCGCGCCCAGAACGTACACCGACTGCAGCACATTCTCGACGATATCAAGTACGAGCCCGAGATCCGCCACGCTTGGCTGATAGCCTCGATGTGCGGCAGCGTGACCCGCTTCGAGCACAGCATTCAGAACCAACCCGTTGGCATGGCTAATGTGGCCATCGCCCTCAAGCCGGTCCAACCTCGCCTTGAATCCTCCGGAGCCTGCCACCTTGTCACTCAGCAGCAAATCCACCACGCCGCGGACACCCATCAGCGCGAGCCTTCGATTGTCAGCCCGCATCGCGGAATAGACCTCCACAAGCAGCGCACGCATCCCGCCGTCAAAGGCGGTCAGTCGGACATGCCAATCAGGCACGCGGCGCACCGGCGGCGCCGGATAGTAGTACGTTTCCCCGTCTCCACCGCAACTGCCATACTGCTCGTGCTCCATCAATGTCACGGTTTCACAGCCGCGGCATTGAATCATACGGTAGGTCGCCCGCACTACGACATGCACTGTGCCGTTATACTCTTCCGTTTCGTCCACCTGGGTGACGGCGAGGATCTGGTGCCTTGTTGGGCCCACGCAGCGACGGCACGGAGCGCTAATGATGTCACCTTCAGACACGCCTACCTCGCAAGTCTAACGGTTCAGTGTTCCTGGGCCTCATACGGCGGCGCCTCCTCCCTCGCCACCACCGTATCGTATAGCCCACAGTGGGTCAGCCCGGAATGGCTCTCAATGCCTGTGTAGCGCAACGAGGCGTCCTCGTAGCGGCGGAAAGCGAAAACGGCCTGGTTCATCTGCTCGGTATTGAAGACCTTCAGGCGGACGAGAAGGTGGAAATCCTTCACCGTAAGACCGGTGACCGTGAGGAACAGGTCCGGTTCAAGCTTGGTGATGACATCCTGCAGCGTGTTCTCGCGGTAGTCGGTCAGATACATGAACGCCGGAATCCGCGTCGCGAACTTGATCAGCTTTTCCTGGACGAGCTTCCGCTTGGACTTGTATTCCTTCTCCTCGTCCGTGAGCTGCTTCTTCTCCTTCTTCGTCAAATCCCGGTCTTTCGCCTTGTTCTTGAGGTCCTTGACCTTATCGCTCTTGTTGATGATGGTCTCAATGATGTTGTCGCCCAGCGAGCGCCACCCCTCGATGCGCTCCACGGCAGCCATGGCCTCAGGGTTGTCCAGGATGCGACGCAGTGTGTCGTTGTCGACATTCACCAGCAGGGCGCTCTCCCACTTGCGCGCCAGCAGCGTGGCCGAAGTACCCGCCATGGCGATATCGAGAATGCCGCCGGCGTCGATCTGCGTCATGTTCGCGCCATCGTAGGCCAGCACGGGCAGGAACGACACCAGGTCCTTGACCGCGTTCTCCGGGTTCGGCTCGTTCGGCGACAGCCCGATGCCGTACTCAGACAACTGTCGCAGGGCACGGGTAGGCGCGAAGTCGAACACGAAGCAGGCAGGCTTGAGGACTTCTTCCTCGTTCGGATTGTCACCATTGGGGTTCTTGATCGACCACGGCGACTGGACGCGGAACGCCGCCTGGAAATACGTTTCCGGCGACTTGAGGTTGCGCAGCATCAGGATGGACGACCACTGCGGCACGGTGATCCCCGTGGTCAGCTTGCCACACGAAAGCGTGATGGTCTTGCTCTCGAATCCGCTCCCGATGGCCTTCCGCACGGGCGGCAGCGCATCCAATCCGATACCCGCCGAAGCGCCGGCGGCGACGACCACCTCGTAGGCGCGCCAGAATACGTTGTGCTTCTCGCCGAGCAGATTGGCCATCGCATGGCATGCCGCCACATTGGGAAGGAACCAGAACGAGTGCTGCAGGTAAGGCAGCAGGCGAACGTCCGAGTAGGGGAACGGCGGCCTTGTGCCGGTCTTGAGATGCTCGACCGCCTTGGGCGTGTACCCGCCCCGAATGATGTCCAGCCACTTCTGGACGTCGCTCTTGTGCTTGAAGCACGCCTTGGCGCCTGTACCGGACGCCTCGAAGAACGTATTGAGGTCGAATTCGTCGAACTCACCGGCGCAGGCGATCGCCAGGAGCTCGTCGGGCATCTGGTAGGTCAGGAGGCGCATCTGCGGCAGCGCGCCGTATGGATTCCACTCACCCGGATTCCGGGTCGGGAACTCCTCCTTGGCACGCTGCTCGTCCGTATACGTCCAATTGAAGATCTGCTCCTCTATGAACTCGCCCGTGGCCAGGGCCCGGAACGGCGTTCCGGACAGGTAGAGGTAGGCCTTGGTGGTGATCGGCAGGAAATCAGCCTCGCGTTCCGAGAGGATGCCGAGATCTTCGTTCACGCCCTCAAGCCCGGCCGTATACTCGAGCCTGGCCTCTTTCCGCGAGACGGCCTCTTCCTCACCCTCGAAGAGCTCCTTGGCTGTCTCACGCCAGGCCCCGAAGTGGTATTCATCGAAGACTACAAGGTCCCATTTCACCTCATGGAGCCATTCGTTCCTGGACTTGATATTGCCCGCCGCATCGCGGCCAAGAAGATCCTGGAATGAGCCGAAATAGACGACCGGCTTTCGCGCGCTGATCCTGCGCGGATCTCCGCCGGTGCTGCGGGAGAGATACTGCCAGCCATCGAAGTGTACGTGATTCTCCAGATCGGACTGCCACGCATCCTCGACCGCGGGCTTGAAGGTCACGACCAGCACACGCTTGGCGCCGAGCTTCCGGGCAAGCTGGTAGGCAGTGAACGTCTTGCCGAACCGCATCTTCGCGTTCCAGAGGAACCGCGGAACGGCGTGCATGTCTTCCTTCCAGATGGAATGGAAGTAGGCGTGCGTCTTGTCCACGGCAGCAGCTTGCTCGCGCCGCATCGCAAAGGTCTCGTGGTGAGTACTTGTGAAACGGGCGCCGGTGTGCAACTCGGCCAGGACCGTCTTGACATCCACCACCGAACAGCGCATCCACTCGAGTTCGGTGTTCTCGAAACCCTTCTTGATGAGGGCCGTGCGCACCTCGTGATCACTGAAGATCGTACCGTCGTGGCGCTCGGCCGGCTCGTCCAGTTCGATTCTGTAGTTCTTGATGGCGGCGGTCTTCAGTTGCTCGGCAACTCGTTGTCCAACGTTTCGAGTCGTCTGGCCGATCTTCAGGAGGCCGGCATGCGCCTGGTCGTCTATCGAGTAGGCGTAGACGCGTGGTCTTGCCGTCGGTCTGGCCGCGAGGATCTCTTCAACCGATCTACTCATTAGCGTTGTCCATCGGCCGAATCATGCTCTCGATGAAGGCGATCTCGTGCTCTTCGATGCCGTATTTCTGGTACAGCGTCACGTCGTCCCAGTCGCGATCCATAGGCAGGTCAGGGACGAACTGGAAGCGTTCGCTGTAGAGGTGCTGCGTGTACTTCCGCAACGACACCAAGAAGCGCACAAAGCGGGTTCGCAGGTAGGCTGCAAATCGTCCCGCCTGAACTTCGTCTGCGAACCGACCGATAACTAGGTAGGTCTCGGTGCATGCAGTCCCGGGCCCTGCAAGCACCGGGTAGTTGTAGATCTGATGCGGGAAGCTATCGCCCGCGCCATAGGCCGCGCCGAGCAGTACCTTCCACTCGTCGATCCATGCGTCATTGCGCGGCACTTCGGCCCGCTCAATGTAGGTTTCGCTGTTGTTGCCGATAAGCAGGATCGGGAACTTCATTCCCGCCTTCTTCTCGGAGCCCCGGAAATTGGTTCGAATACTGAAGGGCTGGATGGGCGAAACCTTGGGCGCCAGATTCCCACAATTGTCCTTGGCACTGGCCTTCAGGACCTTCTCCAGTATCGGTACCGCCTCGTTTCGCCGCACCACCACATCGTACGCACCCAGGAAGCGTCTCATGGCTGGCGACGTCGGCCTTCCGCCATGGATCGTAGTGACCTCGCACGCGTCGCTCCAGGAACGGTCCCAAAGGAAGTACGAAACTCCACCCTTGATCTGTGTGCCCGGGAACGCCTCGGCGGCGTCAGGGAAGTCGACGAGCGACCTCAAGCGCGTGTCTGCGAGCATTTCGCTTCGATACGCATCAAGGCCCCGTCCGCCGGCGAACCAACGCGACGGGGTGACCATCACCAGAAACTGTGGATCAAGACGCTTCGCGGCGTTCACGAACTGTTGATAGATCGGCATCGCGAAGCCACCGACCGCCTCTCCACCGCTCTGGCCGAGCTGGTACGGCGGGTTGCCAATGATCACGTCGAACTGCATGTCGCCTCCGAACATCTCAGCAAGCCGAGTCTTGACGTCGTGCGCGTGAATGAACGCGTATGCATGCGTTTCGAGGTCTCCACCGCGATCGTAGTCGCGCCGATTGGCCCCACAAAACGTGCACTTGTCATCAATCCAGGTGTGCTCTGTGCGCCGGAACCAGACATTCCCATTTTCATCGACAAGCGATCTGGCGATTGAGTGCCGACCATTGGCCTTCTTCGAGCAGTAGACACTCCGCCGCGCCAGCAGACTAGTGATCTGGGTGATGCCGATGCCGAACACTTGCTGAGTCAAGATGTGATCGACACGTTCCTCGAGATCCGGAATCTCACCCACCAGGCCATGGGCAAGTCGGACCGTGATCTCTCGCAGGAACACACCCGATTTCGTGCATGGGTCCAGGAATCTGACGGACTTGTCCGCCCAGATGTCCGCGCCCCCATTGTTTGCAGCCCACGCCTCGGCCAGGGCATCCAGCATGCGGTTCGCAAGCTCAGGCGGCGTGAAGACTTCGTCGTTCGAGAGATTGGCAATGCACGTAAGCACGTCCGGATTGCGGCCGCGAAGCGTGAATGCAGCCTGAGCGCTCATACCGCCTCCGCAGATGCGCCACCATTGGCAATCGCGATCTCACTCATCGTCATCGGAGGGCAGGTTCTGGTCGGGGTGAAAATCTCGTGCTTTCCGAGGTGGGCGAAGAGCGAGCCTTCCGCGGTGAACGTGGATGACATCGCCAAGGCGTGGAGGCGGAAGTCTCGACGCTGGAACTTGCCCTTCCCCAGATATCCCCACTCCGCAAAGGTTATGGGCTGATCATCCCGCGTACGCATCGTCAGCGCATCGCCATGGACAATGTTCTGGCTCAGCACATAGGCCGCCGCCCGATTGAGCTCATCCTGCACGTCGAGCTTCAGGTAGTCCGCGAGGACCTCCAGCATATTCGCACGACACTCGGCGATGTTGTCAGCGAGAAGCTCGATCCCATAGGCGCTCATCACCGCAAGCAGCGCGTAGTGGCGCCTTTCGAAATCGGATTGCCCAAACTTGAGATCCACCGCGGCGAGCTTCCGCTGCAGGATACGCACCAGGAAGTTGCCGCTGCCGCAAGCAGGTTCCAGGAAGCGCGAATCGATGCGCTCCGTCTCACCGCCCACCAGGTCGAGCATCGCATCGACCATCCACGCCGGGGTGAACACCTCCCCGTGGTCGGCAACGCGCTGTTTTGATCTGACGTAATCCATGACTCAGTCCATTCAGACCATGTGCACTCTTGGTCGGCCGCGGTCAATTCCTGCTGGCAGCGTCGGCTTGCATGATACCACAGCGAGTCGGCCGCCAACAGCCGCGAACTCTTCTGCGCTATAGTCACGGTCCGCCATGGGGGGGCTCGCCCCTCCGCGTCACGACGGGTCCCCGCCGGCGCCGGCTTCTGCGACTGGCCTGCGCCGGGCCACCTTCGACCAGAAAATGGCGCCGCCTCGGATCCGTCGGGCCGGCGCCGCTCTCGCGCACCAGCCAGCAGCCCACTAGGTGGGCCAGTCGCGTCCGCGTGGCCCGGGTAGACAAACCGACGGTGGCAGCACAACTACGGCCAAGCACGCGGCGGTCATCCTCTGCAGGTCGCTACCCCATTGCTCGATCAGGCCCAGCGCATGGAAGGTGCGGCCGATCAACCGGTTGCGCAACCCGGAGGCCCAATGCGGCAGGTCGTCTATCGTCAGGCCAAACGGCAGCACTCCCGGATTCTCGATCTCTAGGCGGTCGTCGAGGATCGAGACGCGGATCGGCGCACACCGCTGCGCGTAGTCCGCATGGACCACCGCGTTGATGACCGCCTCGCGTACCGCCTCCGGCTCCGGATTCCAGCGATCGCGGCGCAGTACCGCGCCGATTTCCGCCGCCTGCCAGACGTGCCCCTGCACGAATGCGATGGCCTCCTCCAGCGCACGCACGGGAAGGGACCGCATCTCCGTCCTGTCAAGGATGCGAATCTTGTCGCGCCCCACGAAGCGCCCGGCGTGGATCCAAGCATCCGGGAAGTGCCGCTCGCGGTCCCTGCCGCAAAGTGGCATACCCTCCACCGTCGTGACCGCCCGCCCTTGGTGGTCCGCAACCAGGAGTAACGGGTCGAGGTCCCGGCGACCCAGCTGGCGGAAAGCGGCAAGCGACTCGGAAGCGGCTCGGAGGTCGAGAGCTTCCGAGTCGACTTCCGACGTCGGCAACTCGTCGAATCCCTCCCCCCGCGCCTGCGCGCGCGGGCTGCTTCAGCAAGTTGCGTGACTGGTGTCCTCGTCAGCTGCAAGCACTTGTTAGCGGGCCCGCACAGCGACCCACGCCTCTTGCTGACCCCCGAGTAACCGTCGTCTCGCAGGCAAAATTCTCGAGGCGAAGTAGTACGCAAGGCGATGGCAGCCGTCAGCAATCTGCCACCTGCTGCCACATTCGAGCAGAATTAGGGCGGCCGGTAGGCGGTGGTGCTCCTCGACATATTCTCCGATTGACGCAAACCGTTCTCTCCAATTAGTCACGTCAGCACTAAGCTCGTTATCGATTCCCGTAAGATGAGCGATCATTAGCTGGCGAATCATCTCCTGAGCTGACGGGGCAAAACTGTCCATCTGCAGATCGACCGGTCGCTTCTCCCACCGGCGCCGCTGCCATTCGAGGAGCGGATATCCCCTCAGTGTCATTTCCCACTTCTGACCTTGGGGGGGCCAGCCCAGCGAGTTGACCACATCGTCAAACCAGAGGCTAAATACTTCCTCCGGCATGTTAGGTAGTGCCGACCTAGCTTCTGCGTTCATGCAGCTCGAGTCCATTCATGCGAACACCTAGCTTCAGCAGCGAAGACGGCTGGCGCGGGCCGTGCGTCAGCACGGGCCGTGACAGGCGGCTTCGTCTGCTGCAAGCTCTGGTTAGGCACAGCAACTCACTCCTGGCCTCACTCTTGTCTTGTGACCCGACGCCGAATCGTAAACGTCTGACGAACGGCGTATTCCAGCCGATCCCGTTCAGTGGTATGGTCCTCAGTTATGCTTGATTGCTGCTGATGCCGGCCGCTGCCCGGGTCGCCAGCCACGCGCGCGGCGTCAGCTCTGCTACCCGGCTCTGGGGATGGCTTCCTACCCGCCGCAGCACGTCCGTCAGGTACTCGTGAGGATTGATGCCCAAGCGGCTGCACGTCTCGATCAGCGAGTAGATCACCGCCGCCCGCTCGCCGCCCGTGTCGTTGCCCGCGAACAACCAGTTGTTGCGGCCCAGCGCCACCTTCCGCATCGCCCGCTCGGCGCTGTTGTTGTCGATCGGCACCCGGCCGTCGCCGGCGAACACCGTCAACGCCGGCCACCGCGCCAAGGTATACTGCACAGCCTTGCCGATGGGGCTCTTCGGCAACACCGACGGCAACAGCGCCCGCAGGTACGCTTCCAGGTCTGCGAGCAGCGGCGCCGTACGCGCCTGCCGCAGCGCCAACACTGCGTCCGCCTCAAGACCCTCGTCGCGAGCCTGCTGCTCCACCTTGTACATCTCGCCGATTGCCTTGAGGATCACGGCCGCCGGCTGCTGGTCCGTCTTCAGCGCGTCGTGGAACTTGCGCCGCGCGTGCGCCCAGCAGCCGACGTACACCACGCCATCGCGCGCCGCCACCGCGTCGTAGCCCGTGAACCCGTCCACCACCAGGTAGCCGCGGTAGTCCGCCAGAACAGCATCCGGCCACTGCCTACTTCGCGTTCGGCTGAAGTCGTAGAACACCTCGCCATGCGGATTGGCATACACCCACAGCCACCCGCGGTGCGAGCCCCGTTCGCCGCTGATCAGGTAAAGGATCGGCGTCTCGTCCGCATGCACCACCGGCCCGGCCAGGACCAGTCGCCGCAGCGCCAGGACCACCGGCCGCAGCAGGTCAGCGCTCCGGTCAACCCAGTCGCACATCGTCGCCTTGTCCAGATGCACGCCTTCGCGACGGTAGATCGCCTCCTGCCGGTGCAGTGGCAGGTGATCGGCGTACTTGCTCACCAGCACGTGCGCCACCACGTCGGCGCCCGCCATTCCGCGCTCGAACAGCTTCTCCGGCAGTTCCGGCCGCACGATCTGGTCCTGGCAACTCGGGCACGCGTACTTGACCCGCACCGTCTGCCGCACGTAGAACTCCGCCGGGCGGCGCCCAAGCTCCTCGCTCGTCTCGTCACCCAGCCGCCGCAGTTCGCCGCGGCAGCAGGGGCAGGTCATGTCCTCGGGATGGATCTCCGTCCGAACCCGCTCCAGGTGCGCCGGCAGCGGCACCCGGCCGTGGTGGTTCGGGCGGCGCTTCTTCGGCGCCGGCGCGGCCACTTCAGCGTCCGGGGATTCATCCAGTCCTGGAGGGACCACAACGCCGCATTCCGCAGCGGCGGCCGCCGCCGCCTCGACCTGAAGCGCCAACTCAAGCTGGTCGGGATTGACCTTCTCGCTGCTGCGGCCGTAGAGGCGTCGCTTCAGCTGGTCCAGGGCATGCTTGAGATGGGCATTCTCGCTGCGCAGATGATGCAGTTCACCAAGAAGTCGGTCCAGCAGCGGGGCGTTCACCGCGCGCAGCGCTTCGAGTTCGGCTTCATGATTGCGCGCGGTGTTGTCCATGCGCGCAGCATACACGATCACGCGCTCTTTTCAAGCACGATCACGAAGAACTTGCAGTTTTCCGGCCGTACCAAGCGCGTTTGCGCGTGTCGCGCACATCAAGACCGCCGAGCAGCACCGCCAGTTCGGTCGCCGTCAACGTCGCGCGCGCCGCGCCTGCTGCCGGCCAAGCAAACGTGCCTCTCTCGAGCCGCTTGCTCAGCAGCCAGTAGCCGCTGCTTTCCCAGTGAAGGATCTTCAGGCGGTCGCGGTTGCGGTTGCAGAACACGAACAGGTGGTCAGAACGCGGGTCCTGGCCGATCACATCCCGCGTCAACGCCGCCAGCGTGTCGAACGACTTGCGCATGTCGGTCGGTCCGGCCGCCAGGTAGATGCGGACGGTTTCGGGGATGGTCAGCATTCGGCGAGCACGCCCAGCAGCGAGCGCAGCGCGGCTTCGTCGCAGCCGACCGGGATGCGCAGGCGGCGGCCGTCGGGCAGGGCCAGTTCGAACCACGACGGCATTGTCGGCGCCGCGGCGTGGACCACACGGACGAACTTCGGGGTGTTCGGCGCCGACGACTGACGCTGCAGCCAGCGAGCCAGGGAGCCGACGCTGAAGTCGTGGCGGCGGGCGAAATCGCGGCGACTCAGGCCGCTGGCGTGGAACTGCGAGATGATGGTTGCGATCTCGGCGGGAGTACGGCGACGGCTGGACATGATGCACCTCCGGGTTGGGGAGGCGGCATCATGCCGCGAAATCAGGGGCGGGGGAATACGCGCGGGGTCGGACGCTTACGCCGAATCCAAGCAGACTAGGCGACGATGGTGACATCTGACATTTCCGCTACGCCTTCAAGCGACTTGTAGAGGTAGTATTTGCCAATGATCTGGCACACCTTGACGGCGAGGCTTCCTTTGTTCCAAAAGAACTCCGGATTGTTCGGCGAGCCCGGGACGGGGCGGACTTCGGTCATCGGCACAAATATCCGAAAGCCGTCCATGTAAACGAAGGTCAGTTCCTTGATAATGGCATTGCCAATCTTAAGATAGACAGGGCACGCCCGGCCCGACCTATCTGGATACACTGTTGTCCAACGTTCCGCATAGCGCTCCGAACAGTCACCCAGATGAATCTGATAAGTGTTGTCCGACTGGCAGACCCAAACACTCTTGTCGTCGATCTGCACTTCTTTCCACTGCCCCTCTTCGAGGAGCAATTCGAAGTTCTCTAGAGTGTTGCGTGGCTTCAACCGCTCTGTTGCCGCTCCCAGATCGCGCCGAAGATCGGCGCTGGACTTCTTGTAATAGAGATGTGTGAATAGCCACGAGAAGAAGGCTCCAAGTGCCGTGCCAAGAGCAAACTCCAACATCATGCCCCTCACCGGTTCGCGCACTGGCCCCAATTGCACTTGTGCGTCAGCGCCCTCCAGCGCCGCCGTTCAACGAGTTGCCGTCCTCTTCCTTGTACTTGATGGCTTTAGCCGATGCCTTGAGTGCGTGCTTGTTACGTGACGAGAATACCGCGCTCTTGGTAAATGTTTCGAACTGTATGTCAACGATGGCGTCAGCACCGATCAGGCGCGCTTGTTCAATCAATGCCGGATACAAGTCCGATTCCTTCACTTGACCAATTGTCGTTGCGGCCTGTTTGTCCGCTGTGACAAGTCCGATCACTTCATATGGTCTGGAGGGCTCACTCAATAGAACATCGACCTGAGAGCCTACCGGTCGCGGGGCGTACTGATGCTCGCCGAACCGGATCGAGTTCGCCTGAACTGCACACCCCAAGCAAGCAAAGCAGACAGCAACCATGGCAGCACGCGTGGCAATCTTCGTCACCGGGCCCCTCCTTGACTGTTCACCTAAATCGATGCTTCAGCCTAACACCAGTTTCAGCAGCGAAGACGGCTGGCGCGGGCCGTGCGCCAGCACGGACCGTGACAGGCGGCTTCGTCTGCTGCAAGCTCTGGTTGGGTTGCGTATGTCCCCCAAACGCTTCTCGCCGCAGATGCTGCACCCCGCCTCGTTGCCGCGCCTCGTGCTAGTTCTTCATCATGCTTATCCCCGTGTGGGTCACCTCGCTGATACGCACGTATCCAAATTCTGCCGGTGGCACGCCTTCGAGCACCACCTGAATGTTCGTCCACGAACCCGGGCGCAAAGACTGTGTGAACTTGACCTCACGAGACTTTTCCGTCGCTTTGTCTATGCCGCCCTGCTCCTTCATGCGTCCCCAATCCAGTTTCGCTCCCAGCCCATTGACGGTTGCACTAGTGAGATTTCCGAACTGCAACCGCACCCTTGTGCCACTCGCATATGCTTGCACGTCTTCAAGAGATATGCTCATGCGACCAACGTCTGTCTGGATTATAGAATATCCGTCTGCCCCGGGAGTAAGAAGTGCGAACTTGTCAAGATCTTTGAAGAAATCGTTCATTGAGTTCTCAAACTCGATCTTAAGGACACGTGCTTTCAGAGAATCAACCTGACCGCGCAGTGTGTTGATCTCGGCCTCGACATATTCCACGCGACTCTCTTTGGCGCAGCCGGTGAAAATGCAGGCGACAGCACATAGTAAGACGAAGAGCACCTTTGCCATGGCTAGACCTCGAGTCCGAGTCAATTATTGTTCAGTTGATTGTGCCCCGAACTCTCCGCTTCCCACAACACCTGTGGTTGTGATCGCGCGGCCCGGACGTCGCATAGCTACCTAACGCCGAACTGAGCCGTTCTATGCAGCACGGTACTGGAGATCGCCCACGGCCATCAACAGCCAAATCACACGAATCTCCCCACACCCACCGAGCCGCCTCCCCGCGACGATGATCCTACCTGATCCGCCCCATCCCGACAACCCCTCCAAATTGACACCCCACCCCCTCCCCCCTATCCTGCCTCAACCAGCTCCCAGTCCCCCAAGGAGCCCCCCATGCCCTCCCTGCCCAACTGCGACATCATCATGAAGGGCGGCATCACCAGCGGCGTCGTCTACCCGCACGCCGTGCTGGAGCTGTCCCGCAAGCACCGCTTCAGGAACATCGGCGGCACCTCCGCCGGCGCCATCGCCGCCGCACTCACGGCCGCGGCCGAGTACAACCGCGCGCACGGCGGCTTCGAGGAGCTGGAAGGCGCCACCAGGCGCATCGGCACCTCGCTCTTCGGCCTCTTCCAGCCCGCTGCCCCGTTCCGCGGCCTGTTCGCCGTGCTCATGGCCGCGCTCGACCGCCGTCGCGGCCCGCGCGGCCGCATCGCCCGCGTCCTGAAGGCGCTGGTCGAGCACCACGCCGGCCAGACGTTCGCCGGCCTGGCGCCCGGCGCGGCCGTCCTCACCTGGGCCGCGCTTGCGCACCGCGGTCCCGAGGCGTGGGTCCTGGGCACGCTCCTGCTGGTGCTGGGTGTCCTGGCGGCGTGGGTGTTCGCCCTGACGAAGCCGCTGCTCTGCGACGTGCCGAAGCACGGCTTCGGCCTCTGCCCCGGCCTGGGCGACAGCGACGCCCACCCCGCGCTCACCGACTGGCTCTGCGACACCCTCGACGAGGTGGCCGGCCACAAGCGGCGCGGCGAGAAGGCCACAGGTGAGCCACTGACCTTCGGCCATCTCATGGGCCCGGACCCGGCGTTCCCCGCGATCAACCTGCAGATCATGACCACCGACCTGACCACCGGCCAGCCGCACCGCGTGCCGTTCGGCGACGGCGCGTTCATGTTCTCCGAGCGCGCGTTCCGGCGCCTGTTCCCCGCGCGCATCGTCGATCACCTCATCGCGCACGGACACGCGTACGGCGACGACGACCCCGACCTGCACTGGCTGCCGGCCACGGGCCGCCTGCCCGTCGCGGTCGCCGTGCGCCTGAGCCTCAGCTTCCCTGTCCTGCTGTCCGCCGTGCCGCTGGTAGCCCGCGACTGGACGCTGCGCGACGAGGTCGAGCGTGAACTGCCCCGCACCTGCTGGTTCTCCGACGGCGGCATCTGCAGCAACTTCCCCATCCACTTCTTCGACACGCTGTGGCCGCGCTGGCCCACCTACGGGATCATGCTGGACGACTTCGACCCCGAACGCCATCGCCGCCAGGTCTGGATGCCGCAGACCGCGGCGCAGGGCCGCCTGGGACCGTTCCGCGCCATCACCTCGCTGCCGGGATTCCTGGGCGCCATCGTCGCCACCATGCAGAACTGGCGGGACAACCAGCAGTGCCGCCTGCCGGGCTACCGCGAGCGCATCGTGCGCATCGCGTTGCACGCCGACGAGGGCGGCCTCAACCTCAACATGCCGGCGTCCACCATCGACCGGCTGTTCGCGCTGGGCCGCCGGGCCGGCGAGCGCATCGTCACCGACTTCGACTTCGACGCCCACCGCTGGCGCCGCTACCTGGCCTCGCAGGAGCCGCTGGACGAGATGTTCGCCGGCATGCGCGACTCCTGGACCGACCCGGCGCCCGGCCACCGCCCCCTGCGCGAGTTCCTGCCGGACTACGCCATGGACCCGCCCGAATACGCCGGGATCTCGCACGAGCGCCTGCGCCACATGTTCAACGCCACCGAGGCGATGATCGACGCCACCGTCGACTGGGGCGCCCCCCTGACAAGGGAGCGCAGCGGCCTGCCGCATCCGCGGGGCGCGCTGCGCATGGTGCCGCCGGTGTGAAGAGGAGGTCGGCGCACGCCAGGCCATCCCGCGTCGACGCGCTTCAGGAGCGCGGCGCCAGGCACGGTGAATGAAGTGGGCTGAAATGACGGGCTGGGCGACCCGCACTTCCTTGGTCACCCGGGTGTTGATGTACTCGAACTGCGCATTGCGGTCCGGATGGTCCTGATCCTTAGGCTGCGAGATCGAGAACGATCCAGTATTTGGAGTTCAGTCGCGCACGAAGAACTCGTCCATCCGCAGGCGGTAGATACCGTACTCTCTGTCGTCCTGCGCGCTCACGTAGAGCGTCTCGCCGTCCGGCGCCCACACCAGGGCATCGATGGCGGGAGCGGCGAGCAGGGTTCGGCGGTCGCCCGATTCCAAATCCAACACCACCAAGCGGGACGTTCCACCGACGAAGATCATGAAGGTCTTCCGTTCCCTGGTGACGCAAGCCAGGAACCGGCGGTCCGGCGAAATGCGGAGCCGCTCGACGGCCCAGCCATCCTTGAACGAAGTGCATACGGAATCACCGTTGGCATCGGCCCGGAGCACTTGTTCTTTGTCGGAGAAGTAGAAGAACTCCGCCGGCACATCGCCGTTCAGTGGCAAAGTCACATCGGTGGGGTGCCAGTGGCGTCGGTTCCACTTCTCCTCGAGTCGTTGCAGCCATCCAGCCAGCCTGTCCGGCGACATCTGATCCGACGACTGCAGGTGCCGCAACTCGGGCTGCGCGTCCACGGCCAGATCGCTTCGGCCCGGATCCAGGACCAGGCACCGGTGTCGCGAGTCGACGACGTTCAGCCCGTAGAAACGGCCATCCCGCCAGGCGTGTGGCTTGAAACTCTCGGCGACGGCCCGGTTCTGCAGGGCCGGCGGATGCGGCAGGCCAAACTCCAGATCGGCCGGACAGTGGTGCACCGTGCGCTGGCCGGTGGTCAGATCGAGGCTGACGGGACGGTAATGGGGCCAGTGGCTCTCCGGCGGCGCTCCGTTGTTCGGGACGCGCTCGGTATCCTCGACGAACACGAGCCAGCGCCCGTCCGGTGACAAGCTGAGACAGTCGGCAGCCGGAATCACGGATTCGGTGCCCGGGACCCGATCCTGCGGATCGAGCGACGGACCACCCCCGCACCCGCTACTACTCCACGCGGCGAGGAACAGGGCTAGAACCAGGATCGTGATTCGGCCTCTGCGTCGCATGGCACTCCTCATTTTGACAAGATGATCTTGCCCGTCTCGACCAGGCCGTCCGCTTCCATCTTCACCTGGTATACGCCGGACGGCAGGCACAAGTTCACCGCCACCGAGGCGCTGGTCGACGCCACCGCCGACCGGGGCGCCCCCTTGACAATGGAGCGCAGCGGCCTGCCGCATCCGCGGGACGCGCTGCGCATGGTGCCGCCGGTGTGAGGGCGGCTAGACCAGCTTGAACCCGACGGCCGTGTTCACGGTATCCCGCGCCGCCCCCAGCGCCGCGTTGATCGCGTCCTCGACCGCGATCACCCCCAGCCCGTCGATCGTCAGCAGCACGGACTGCGTGGTGTTGCCGTGGATCCTCAGCAGCGCCTTCGCCTGCCGCTGGTTGACCTTCTTCGTGGCCACCAGCTTCGCGATGGCCGCCAGCGATTCGGCCAACCGCTTCATCTCCGGCTTGGCGTAGTCCTCGGCCTTGCCCCAGTCCTGGGCCAGCGACGCCTTCGCGGCGGCCATCATCGGCTTGAGGATCTCGGCGACGGTAAACGACATGATGCCCTCCCGGCGTGCGCCGACGTCAGCGCTTCTTGGCGACTTCGAGGTGGATGATCGCCCCCCACGCCTGGTTGAACAGGTCGCGGAACACGGGGATGGCCTCCACCGGCAGCGTGCCTTCGTCCTCCAGACCCTCGTCGCCGCGGTGCGCCTCTTCCAGTTCCTTCAGGCTGTCGAGCATCAGCTCGTACTGCGCCACGCTCTGCTCGTTCTTCGGATGCGCCTGCGCCCGCACGAGCACGGCCCGCACCTCGGTCGCGTAGTATGGGTAGAAGCCGCGGTTCACGCCGTACATGACCGACTCGTCCTGGCCGTTCTCCATGTCGGTCAGGAACGCGTCCATCTCCTTCTGCAGCTCGCTGGCCGACCGGTCGATCGTCTCGTCATAGTCGGAGATCAGCCGGACGGTGCAGCCGCCGGCCGCCAGCACGGCCAGCGCGACCAGGGCCAGGGCCAGCAGGTGGCGGTGGGCTCCGGTACGGGTGGCCGCTCGAAGCGCCGGCCTGCGCGCAGGCAACGTCGGGATCGTCATGGGGGACCGCCTTTCGCGGGCTGCCGCCGCTTGCGCCAGTTGCGCCAGTTGCGCCGGCGCAACTATGGCGACTTCGTGAGACTTGCGCCGGCGCACGTCGACCTCGCCGTCAGTTGCGCCGGCGCAAGTCCAACGCGTTCGGAGCCGGCGTCGGCATTCTACGGCGTCTGGCGCGCGGCGTCCATCGGTTGGGGCCTCTGCTACTCGCGCCCACCCTCCGGATACCCCGGGATGTTCCGCCCCAGGTGGATATCCCGCACCACCACGTGAACACCGGCCTCGTCCAAGGTCGGCATCGCCAGCCCGCTGCCCCCGCGGCCCGTGATCAGGGTTGCGCGCTTCGCGGCGGTCAGGCGCGGATCATCCTCGAACAGGACATCGTCGATGTAGTAGGTGCAGCGGCCGACCTCGATGACGTGCAGGTGCACGTGCTCCGGCAGGTCGGAGTCCGGGTAGCCGCCGGGCCGCACGGTGTCGAAGGCGTAGCGGCCCTCGGCGTCGGACTGGGCCCAGCCGCGCAGCCGGCCGTGGTGGTGGGCCGCGGTGCCGGCGGGGGGATACAGGCCCTGGGCGTTGGTCTGGTAGGCGTAGACGATGACGCCCGGCGCCGGCATTCCCGCGCCATCGAAGATCGTGCCCTTGATGCGCAGCGGGCGGCCAGGCTCGTCCGCCGGGGCGATGCGCGCGTGCGCCGTCAGCGTGGCCGGAAGTCCCGCGAACACGGCCTCGCAGCCTTCGCAGGGCAGGCCGACCACGGCCTCGCGCGCACGGCCGGAAGCCGCCGGTTCGGCGGCGCAGGCGGGCAGGATCGCGAACGCGATCAGGATCGCGGCGGCTTGGAGCGGTCGCAGCATGGCTGTCCCTGTCCGGGCGTGGTCAGGCAAGCCGGCCCTGTTGCCGCTCCCGCCAGGCCTCGACCCCCACCAGGATCAGCACGACAAGGCATCCCAGCAACAACGCGCCCAGCCACCCCTCACGTGAACACTCTCGCCAGCAGCACCCCCAGCGCTACCACGAACGTGGTCCCGCACACCGGGAAGATGCGGTCGGCGGCCCATTTCGGCAGGAAGATGTCGGTCACCGCGCCGCGCTGCGCGCCCAATCGCTCGGCCAGCACGGTCAGGGGGCAGGTCCAGCGGAAGGCGGCCAGCACCACGCTCTCGACGACGACCAGACCGACTGCCAGCCACGTCAAGCCCGTGGCGCGGCCGGTCACGGCGCCCTCGACGATCGCCAGCACGCACGCACTCAGGATCCAGAAGATCACCGAGTGGACCAGCTTGATGGCGAAGATGGCGCGGGGCATGGGGCGGCCTCAGGGCAAGCGAACGTGTGACCGGCTCACGTGCGCCGGATTCGTCAATCCCTGAACAGCGCCTTCACCGCGCCCCACGACACCGACGTCGCGGCCACCGGATGTCCCGTGTAGGCCGCCAGCCGGTAGGGGTCGTCCCCAGGTACTCGACGATGCCGACATCCTGCGCGACCCAGTACTCGACGAGGTCGCTCTTGCCGGGGGCCAGTTGTCCGCACAGGTCGCAGGCGCCGCCCAACATCGCCAAAGGCGGTCCGTCCGCGTGGTTGATCAGGCCGAAGCACGCGAAGTTGCCCGCGGGCACGTTCCGCGTCTCCGCAGCCAGCACCTCGGTGTCGAACGTCCAGCGGCCGTAGTAGGCGCCCGAAGGCAGGATGTAGAAGTCCGACTGCTGGGTCCAGGTCTGGCCGACCGCGAGCGTCCCTTCGATCCACAGCACCGGCGGTTCGTACCGGGCGCCCACCACGCCGCGCGTAAAGCCGTGCAGCAGGACGCCGCCACCCGGCGCCATGGACCAGTAGTTCACCAGACCCTCGTACCTGGGGCTCACCACGTACTTGATGGGATAGACCGTCCTTCCGTAGAACTCGACCGGCTCGCCCACGACGCGGGTCTCCAAGAGCCCGTTGTCCAAGCGGTAGGTCCAGAAGTTGCCGGGAGCGAGCGGGAGGTAGTTCTGCGCCAGGCAGGTCGTCGTGACCAGCATGAAGACCAGGATCATCGGCAGCTTCTTCACGATCGCCTCCATCTTGGTGGCAGGTTGGGCCAGTTCTGCGATGTCCCGAGGATCACCGACTGGCCCCTATCATAGCATATCGTTGGCTGCACGAGCGCAGCGCCGCGGAACCACCGGGCCAGCGTGCGCCGGCGCACGCCGCATCGAGCGCGGCGGTTCGCGGCGGACAGCATGGTGCGCATGTCATTATGAATAAACAATTTACAATATAACAATTGCGCACACAAACACAACAACAATGTTGTACAACAAAACAGTTGCACAACAATATCGATGCATTACGTTGAAGTTCACCCGGGAGGAACTCATGATCTGCTTCGACCGCGACCCCGAAAGCGCCCGCCTCTGGCGCCATTTCGACGCCGAGCGCAGCGTGCTGATGCTGGCCCCGCGGCGCATCGGCAAGACCGTGCTCCTGAACCGCCTCAAGGGAGAGGCCGCGAAGCAGGGCTACAACGCCGTGCTGCTGGACGTCGAGGGCTTCCGCGACGAGCGTGCGTTCTTCCGCCAGCTCTGCGCGGCGCTGCAGGAAGAGCTTGGATTCGGCCAATCGCTGGTGAGCGCCCTCACGGACAGGCTGCGCCGGACCCTTGGCGGCACCGAGACGTTCACCGACTGGCGCCAGATCCTCATGAACACCGAATGGAAGGGGTTCGCGGACCACCTCATGGCCCAGCTCGAGGACGATCGCAGCGGGCTGCCCTGGCTGTTGCTCGTCGACGAGGTGCCGATCTTCGTGGGCGCGCTCCTGGAATCGTCGGGACCGGCAGCCGCGCACGACTTCCTGTACACGCTGCGCAATCTGCGTCAGAAGCATCCCCGCGTGCGCTGGCTGTTCACGGGCTCGATCGGGCTCGACGCGGTGGCGCGCCGGCACGGCCTCGAGGGTGCGCTCGCCGACATGGAGGTCTTCCCGCTCGGCCCGTTCGACGAAGCAACCTCCCTTGCCTTTCTGGACAGGCTGGCTGCGCGCAACCGCTGCAAGCTGGAGCCCGCAGCCGCGCGCACGATCCTGCGCCGGCTCGGCTGGTACTCGCCCTACTATCTGGAGAAGCTGATCGACCTGGCCTGCGACGAGGTCGGGGCCGGTGGATCCGTCACGCCGGCCAGCGCCGATCGCGCTGCCGAGCACATGCTCGCGCTCGAACGTCGTGCCTACTGGGCCACCTGGCGCGAGCACCTGGACAGGAACTTCCCGGAACCCGAGCGAAGCGACCTGTTCACCGTACTCGATGCCATCGCGCTGGCGCCCGACGGACTGCGCATCGACGCGCTCCTGCCCGCACTCAACCACGGCGGGCGCGTCGTGGATCGCTCCGCCCTCGGCCGTCTCCTGGATACGCTCGTGGCGGATGGCTACCTCGATGTCGCCACCGACGGCACCACGGCGCGCTTCCGCATGACCCTGCTTCGCGACTGGTGGCGACGCTACGTAGCCCCGCGCCCCGAACCGGAGGCCCAGGATGCCTAGCCCGCTCGACCTTTCTCTCCACGATCCCGCGCGGCTCTCGGATGACGACTTCCGCCGCGGGTTCATCGCGAGGCAGGACGTACTCGAGAAGCTGCTTGCCCGCCTGGGCGAAGTGCCCGCGCGCGGCGCCGCCCAGCACCGCCTCGTGATCGGCCAGCCCGGCATGGGCAAGACCAGCCTGCTGCGGCGGATCGGCATGGGCGTCCAGGATTCCGCGGCGCTCTCCGCGAAGCTCGTGCCGCTTATCCCGCGCGCCGAACAGCACAACGCGCACGACCTGCATGCCTTCTGGCGCAACGGCCTCGACGCGCTGGGCGACTGGTTCGAGAGCAATGGCCAATCGGACAACGCGCAACGGCTCCAGACCGATGCCGCCGCGCTGGCAGGCCGGGACGATGATGACGAGGGGAGCCTGGCCCGCGAGCTCTTCCGCCGCTGGCTGCGCACCACGGAACGGCGGGCGCTCCTGCTCCTGGACAATCTCGAGATCGTGCTCGACGGCCTGCGCGGCCGGGAATGGAGCCTGCGGCGCGCCCTTCAGGAAAGCGACGGCGTGGTCGTGATCGGCGCCACCTCGGCCTATCTCGAGGCGACCGCCAGGCCGGACGCGGCCTTCTACGACTTCTTCCAGATCGATGTCCTGGGACCGCTGCGGCCAGCCGAGATCCTCGCGTGCCTGCGCCGCGTGGCCGAAGAGCGCGGCGAGGCGGGAGCGCGCGTCGCCGCGCTGCTGGATCGCGATCCGGCGCGCATTCGGTCGCTGCATGATCTAGTCGGGGGCCATCCGCGCACGCTGACGATGCTCTACCTGGTCCTCGAGGCGGACGATCGCGGCGATCCCATGCTCGACCTCGAGCGCCTGCTCGATCTGGCGACGCCGACCTGCCGTTCCCGCCTCGAGACCATGGCGCCGCAGGCCCGCGTGGTCTTCGACGCCCTGGCCCTGGCCTGGCTTCCCGCCACGGCCGCGACCCTGGCTGCGGCGACCCGGCTCGAGGTCGCCTCCGTCTCGACCCAGCTCGACCGCCTGCAGAAGGCCGGCGCGGTGCAGAAGGTCACGCTCGCCGGCACGGGCCGCAGCGGCTACCAGGTGGCCGACCGCTTCCTCAGCACCTGGTACCTCGTGCATCACGGCTCGCGTCAGCAACGCGCAAGGCTGCGGTCCGTTGTCGAGTTCCTGAGGGACCACCATGGCCGGGCGCCGGATGCGCCCAGGCCCACGACGGCGGCGCGCGGCCTGCTCCCTCACATCGTCCGCGAGGAGCCTGCCGGCGTGGGCACGGATGTCGACGCCACCATCACCTCCATCCGGCAGGCGTTCCAGCGCCACCCGAATGTTCAGCCGCAGGGGCACTTCGACGAACTGCTCCAGCACATCCGTCATGCCCTGGCCCATGGCCAGGGTGAGCGCCTGCTGGAACGGCTCGGCGCCTCCGGCCCTGCAAGCCGTCTGTGGCCCCTGCACGCCGCGCTCGAGGCCCGGGTGGGCGGCGAGGCCGTGCTGATGAACCTGTGCCCGGAGGTGCAGGGAGCCGCGCGCACGCTTTTCGAGCAGCTGGGCGAATGAGCTGCGTCGCAGCGGAGATGGCGCGGGGCCCCGGCAGCAATCGCCAGGGCCCCGCTCCGCCCAGCCGCCTCCCTGCGGCCGCTATTTGATCATCATGACCTTGCCCGACAACGTGGCGTCCGGCGTGGTCAACCGCAGCAGGTAGACCCCCGCGGCCACCGTGTGCCCGCTGTCGTCCTGGCCGTCCCAGGTCACCGCGTGCGGGCCGGCGGCAAGCGTCTCCCTCGCCAGCAGTCGCCTCACCAGCCGGCCGCCGACGTCATACACCTCCAACGTCGTCGACCCACCGGTCGCCAGCGCGAAGCGGACCTCCGTCGATGGGTTGAAGGGATTGGGCACGTTGCCCTGGATCAGGGTCCGCTCGGGGATCTGCGGCTGGTCTTCGTCGACGCCCGTGGCCGGCAGACCCTCGATCGTGTACACGAGTCCACGCGCGGCATCGGTCACGTAGAGGCGATCGCCGCCGAGCGAGAAGCAGAGGTCGTTCCGCAGATCCGTGTCCGGCGGCAGCGCCGGCATGATCCCGCTCATGAACTCCTCCGCCACACCCTCGGGATCGATCCGCACCACGCGCCCGTCACCGAGCAGCGCGTACAGGTAGCCTGCGAACCCGTATTCATTCGGGAACGCCAGCGCCTCGACCGGCGCGCCAAGGTCGCCGGTCCACGGCGTGGCTGTTCCGGCCGCGTCGGCCAGGTAGACCGCGCGCCCTTCGCCGCCCAGATACAGCCCGTCCGCGAACGGTGCGCCGGGCCCAAAGGCCAGGCCCTTCGCCCCGCCGGCTGGCGCCGACGCATAGCCACCCGCCACGCCGCCGCTGGTGAGCGAACGGACGCCCGGCGACGCCGTATCGGCCGCCGCGTACAGCAGGTCCGCGAAGCCGCCCGCGCCGGTCCCACGGAAGCGCAGCCGACGCGTGTCTGCCGGCACCGCCGCACCGCTGGCGACGACCTGCCCCACGCCCGCCGCGTTGAAGCGCATGATGGCGGGACCCTCGACGGCGCCGGGAGCCTCCTTCACCGCGACAAGGACATCCGCGGCCTCGGGCGCGCCGTCCCACGGCGCCCCGGGACTGTGGGCGATCGCCGAAGGATCGGCCGTCGCCTCACCGAACGTGACCCAGCGCTCGACCTGTTCGGGATAGAACGCCCGGTAGATGAAATCATCCGGCGGATCGGTCGGCTGCCCTCCCAGCTTCGTCGCCGCGGCCACGAAGATGTCCGGCCCGCCCGACTCCGGCCTGCCCGGCGGCGCCAGCGACAGCCACACCGCCGGCCCATCGGGCAGTTTCACGAGCTCGCGCCCGATGAACCCCGGGTGCACCGCAACGGCACCAAGGAAGTAGAACGTCGCTTCCCGGGTCGTGGCGTCGGTCAGGACGACGGGCGGCTCGGGGATGTGGAACGTGACTTCGCGCGAGACGGCGTCTTCATACTCCAGCACCAGGAGCGGGATGAAGAAGGTCCATTCGCGCGAGGTGGCGTCCTTGATGACCACGGGCGGCTCGGGGATGGGGATGAAGAACGTGGCCTCGCGACTAGCCGCGTCCCCGATGACGACTTGGGCTTCCGGAACGACGAACGTCACCGCCCGCGACACGGCATCGGTGTACGTCACTTGCGCCGGCGCAAGTGCCGGCAGCAGGACGACGAAGCCCAGCGCCAGCAGACGAGCCACTGTCCGAACTCGCTTCTGTGTGTTCCTGGACATGTACGCACCTCCCTTCCGGTCCGATGTCCAGAGCATCGGCTACGGGTTCGGGAGGACGGCGCGGGCCTGGATGGCGTACATGCCGTTGTTTACGGCTGGGAAGACGGCTTGCCAAGTGGACAAGGCCGAGCTGCCGCCGATCAGGGTGACGCTGCTGGTGGGCAACTGCGTGCGGGCGCCGCCTTGCTTCACGATGTACACTTCCAGGGTTCCGTCGATCGGGAAGTTGGCGGCTTCGAGGACCGTGGTAACATCGCCGGCGCCACTCAGGAAGGTATCATGATGCGGATAGACCAGTGAGCCGCGCGGGTCGGAGGGAACTGGAATACCATTGAGGCTAACAACACGGACCATGGGGGTGGAGGATTCCGGCCAGAAAAGGGGCGTGTCCCCAGGGTCAACTACAGAAGCGGTAGCCGGATCCAAGTACCCGTTCAGGTCCTGCAAGTTGGCTTCGATGCGGATCCTCCCCTTTCCCCCGACCCCGCCTGTCGTGGGTCCACCGGTTGCCAGTATACTGCCGCTGCAATGCACTTCTGGAGCGATGAGCCTGATCGCTCCCCCGCTGCCTGATCCGCCAGAGGTCTGGCAGCCACCGCCAATCGCGGTCAGTTGACCCACGACGCCGATCGACAACTGTGCGGCGACGAGGATCGCACCGCCACCACCACCACCACCATTTCTAACGTACGTCCCACCACCACCGCTCCCGCCTATGAGCGGCAGTATCGCCACGTTGCCGTAGGTGGCGCCCCCAGGAACGCTGGTGCTGCCGCCGGCCGTACCGTAACCGCCCCCGCCCGCGTTCTGGCCATTCGCGGCAGCACGCGTTCCACCGCCCGGTCCGAATCCACCTCCGTTGCCGCCATCCGCGGTGCCACGCCTTCCGCCCTTGAACCCGCCGGGGCCTCCGATCGCTTCACCGTTCACTCCGTCGTTCATGTACTGTCCGTTTAAGTTCACGACCCCGTTGATCAACACCGCCCCCTCCACCAACCAAACCACAGGCGGATTAGCCGGGTGATTGGTGAATTTCAACGTCACCCCCGAAGCCACCGTGACCGACGTGTAATGGAACACAATCGCCCACTTCTCCGGATCATAGATCCCCTTCCCGGCCACATACCCTGCCGGCTGCGTATCCCACGTCCCGGTGATCGCCTGCGAGAGATCGATGGTCGTATTCGCAGTGATGTTCAAAGCTTGGTCCCACCCTCCGGACGGAACATCCATCACCGCCGACGCGGTGCCGGCCAGACTGAGCATGGCCACGACGAGCAAGATGCGCTTCACGGCGAGCCTCCCGTTGAGTTGACTGGTCCCCCCGACGCATCGCACAGCCTAGCGGACCGCACCTGACCGGAGCGGTCCGCCGGCGGTTGCCTGAGCGTCATGGGTGAAAGCGCAGAAGGGGGCGGCTACCGGCAGGTGAAAGCCGTGAAAATCGGTGGGCACGCGTCGTGGGGCACCACGATCGTCATCATGAGAATGGGATCCGGATTCAACAACCCGGGCCGCGTCGACCCGTGCCGCTCAGGCAGTAGGCATCAAGGAGGGGGACAAGCACCCCTGCGCCGCCTCTTCCCCACCCACGGCACCAAAAACAGAAACACCCCACTCCCCCACAAAAACAGCAACAACACCCCCGTCGGCAGGAACACCCCCAGCTTGCTCCATTCGCCGCCGAAGAACGAGCCGTCATGGATCGATTCGATCAGGTCCGACCGGCGATGCGCCTGCTGCAGTACCTGGCCGGTGCCCAGGTCCACCTGCACTTCCAGCCCGCCTTGCAGTTGCACCTTGGCCACGCCGCGGCCGGGACGCAGGTCGATGCGGTGGATGTCGTCCCAGCCGCGGACACCCAGGTCCGGCTGCGCCACCAGGACCTGCAGCAACGCGTCCAGGGTGATCTGCGGCGTGGTGCCGGTGCCCCGCTGTTCGGGCGGCTGCACCCAGGTCCAGTGCTTCTTGGTCTGCAGCAGCACGCCGCTGGCCAGCAGGATCAGCGCGGGAATCGCGATCGCGAGGCTGACCCAGTAGTGCAGGCGGCGGATCGTATGGTTGAGCTTCATGCGGTCCTTGTTCAGTGCAGGGCGATGTTGCCGCGCCGCGGCGGCTCCTGGCCGGACGTGTTGCCGCAGCCGGCCGCGCCCTCGGCGCCGCTCTTGACCGCCGGGCAGCTGCCGCCGCTCGCGCACGACGAGCACGCGCCCGGCTTGCGCAGCGAGCGCAGCAGCGCGCGCACCGCCCAGGCCCCCGCCCCCGCCACCAGCAGGCAGACCACCACCGCCTCCCACCCGAAGCTCACGAGCCCATCCCTCCCAGCTTCAGCAGCATCCCCACCTGGAACACCGCGAACGTCACGACCCACGCCAGCGCCGTCAGCCCCAGCGACTGCGCCAGCGCCCACCTCACGCTGCCGGATTCCTGCCGCGTGATGGCGAACGTGGCGATGCAGGGCGTGGCGATCAGCGCGAACATCATGATGCAGAGGCCGACCAAAGGAGAATACCGGGCACGCAACTGCTCGCGCAGTTGCTCTGATGTCTCGTCCGCCTCGCCCACGGCGAACACGATGCCCATCTGCGCGACGAACACTTCCTTGGCGGCGGTGGCGCCCACCAGCGCGGTGCCGATGCGCCAGTCGAACCCCAGCGGCGCGATCAGCGGCTCCATCACGCGGCCCACGCGCCCGGCCACCGAGTACGACAGCGCGGCTGCCTGCTGCTGTGCCGGGTCGGTCAGCTGCTCGTAGGGCACGCCGGCGGGCAGGCTGTCGCCGGCCGGAGGGACCCAGCCCTCGCGCGGCTTCGGGTAGAAGGTCAGGCACCAGAGGATGATGGCCGCGCCCAGGATCACCGTGCCGGCCTTCTTCAGGTACAGCCAGGCGCGCGTCCACATCTGGATGGCCAGGCTGCGCGCGGTCGGCAGCCGGTACGGCGGCAGTTCCATCACGAAGGGCGTGTTCTCGCCGCGGAACAGCGTCGCGCGCAGCAGGCGCGCGCCCAGCATCGCCAGCACGATGCCCGTCACGTAGATGATCCACAGCACGGGGCCCTGCCACTGCGGCGCGAAGAACGCGGGAATCATCAGCGCGTAGATGGGCAGCCGCGCGCCGCAGCTCATCAGCGGCAGCACCATCATCGTGATCAGGCGGTCGCGGCGCGTCTCCAGCGTGCGCGTGGCCATGATGGCCGGCACCGTGCAGCCGAAACCGATCAGCAGCGGGATGAACGTCTTGCCGTGCAGCCCCACCTTGCTCATGAAGCGGTCCATGACGAACGCCGCGCGCGCCATGTAGCCGGTGCCTTCCAGCACGGCGATGGCCAGGAACAGCAGCACGATGTTCGGCAGGAACACCACCACGCCGCCCACGCCGCCGATGATGCCGTCCACCAGCAGCGACTGCAGGTGGCTGCTGCTGCCTTCGGGCCACAGGCCGGTGATGGCCCCGCCCAGCCAGCCGAAGCCGCGGTCGATCAGGTCCATCAGCGGGTTGCCCAGCGAGAACGTGATCGCGAAGACGCCGTACATCAGCGCCAGGAACAGGGGCACGCCCCACACCTGGTGCATGGCCAGACGGTCGATGCGGTCGCTGACCACGGTGCCGCGGCCGGCGCCGACCTGCCGCACCACCTCGCCGCACAGGCGGCCGATGTGCTCGTAGCGCAGCCGCGCCAGGTGGACGTCGGGGTCGTCGGTGGTGGAGGCGGCGAACGCGGCGGCGATGGCGTTGATGGCGGGCCGGTCCGCTTCCACGGGCGCCGAGCCGAACACCTGCTGGTCGCCCTCCAGCAGCTTCAGGGCCTGCCAGCGGCGGTGCGGCGACTCGGGCAGCATCGCCTCGATGCGCGCAACGGCGCCCTCGACGGCCGGGCCGTAGTCCACGCGGCCGTCACGGCTGGCGCGCTGGGGCATCGCCAGCGAGCCGGGCCCCGGCCCCTGATCGCGGCACATGTCGGCCGTGCCAGGCAGGTGCGCGCGCGCGGTGGCCACGTCCAGCACCGCGCCCACCAGCTCGTCCATGCCCTGGTTGCGGTTGCCGACGGCCGGGATCACGGGCACGCCCAGCCGCCGGGCCAGCCGCGCGTGGTCGATGATCAGCCCGCGCTCGCGCGCCTCGTCGGACATGTTCAGCACGACGACCAGCGGGCGCCCGATCTCCAGCAGTTCGGTCGTCAGGAAGAGGTTGCGGCTCGAGGTTCGCCGCATCGACGACGTCGACCACGACGTCCGGCGCGTGGTTCAGCAGGAAGTCGCGGGCGACCAGCCCTCCTCGCTGTACGCGGTCAGGCTGTAGGTGCCGGGCAGGTCCACCAGCTTGAGTCGAAGGTCGCCGCGCCGCAGCGTGCCCTCTTTCCACTCCACGGTCACGCCGGGGTAGTTCCCCACGTGCTGCCGCGCGCCGGTCAGGTTGTTGAAGATGGTCGTCTTGCCGGCGTTGGGGTTGCCGGCCACCGCCACGGTGAGCGTCCTGTCGAGCGTCATCGCCACGGGAAGTCCTATTCGACCAGGATGCGCGCGGCCATGCCGCGACCGATCACGATGCGGCTGCCGCGCACCGCGACGACGAACGGACCCCGCCCCGAATTCTGCACGACCTCCAGCTCGGCGCCCGGCAGCAGCCCCAGCGCGGCCATCCGCCCGCGCAGCTGGCGACCGCCGTCGATCGACTTGAGGACGGCGCGCGTCCCCTCGTGCACCTGCGTCAGGGGCATCGCTACGCCTCCCCGCTCTTGGTTGCATCGTCGGCAAGCGGCAGTTCCGTCAGCAGCGACTCGCTGCCGCAGACATCGCGCCCGCAGGTGCCGCCATGGCCCGCCTTGTTGCAGAAGTAGCCGGAGTTCGCGTCCCAGCGCACGTCGTTCTGCGGGCAGGTCTCGAAGTACTCGACGAAGCGCACCAGCCGGTTCAGCACGCCGCTGCTGACCGCGTGTTCCAGGCGGCAGGCCTCCGCTTCGGCCTCGGCGGCCGGCAGCCCCAGCACCTGGTTGAGGAACTTCGACAGCGTCTGGTGGCGCTTCACCACGCCCAGGGCCACGGCCTCGCCGGGCTCCGTCAGCGTGATCAGGTCGTAGGGGGCGTAGTTGATGAGCTTCTTCTCGGACAGCGAGCGCAGTGCCTGCGTCACCGACGAGTTGTGCACACCCATGCGCAGGACGATGTCCTTGGCGCGGGCGGCGCCCTTGGCCTCGACGGTGTGAAAGATGGCCTCGAGGTAGTCCTCGAGACTGGCGCTCAGGTGCAGTTCGTCGGCCTTCATCGCCGCCTCCGCGCTGTTGACTGCGCGTATTCAATGGTGACAAAAGTTTTTTGTCTCAACAAATATCGACCTTTGAGCACCCGAAGTAAAGAAAAATCGCGGCGGCGGCAACCCTGGCGCCCCCGATGGTGTCTACGGGGTGTCGACGGCACTCCGGAAGCCCGACCGACAGGATGACAGGACCACGTGGACGACCGCGAACTGACCCGCCGGATCCTGTCCGGCGATGCCACCGCCGAGCGGCAGCTGTACGACGCGCACGTCGACCGGGTCTACCGGCTGGCGTACCGCATGTGCGGCGACGCCGCCCTGGCCGAGGACCTGACCCAGGACACGTTCCTGCGGGCCTTCGGCCGCCTGGGCGACTGGCGGGGCGACGGCTCGCTGGCCGGCTGGCTGCACCGCGTGGCGGTGACGGTCATCCTGGGCGGGCTGCGCCGGCGCGGACGCGTCCGCCGGCACGAGACGGCGGTGGCCGAACTGGACCAAGTCGCGGTGGCGGCGCCGGCCGTCCAGCGCGACACGGCGCTGGGCCGGCGGCTGGAGCGGGCCATCGCGGCGCTCGACGACGTGCATCGCCTGGCCTTCGTGATGCACGAACTGGAAGGGCTCACGCACCAGGAGATCGCCGCGGCCAGCGGCGCCCCGGTCGGCACCATCAAGGCGCGCCTGTCGCGGGCGCGCGGCAAGCTCAGGCAGGCCCTGGGCACGGGAGAGACGGGATGAACGACGATCACCGACTGGACGAAGCCCTGCGCGCGCTGCCTACGGCGCCGGCGGCGCCGCGCGAGCGGATGTGGGCGCAGATCCAGGCTTCGCGCGCGGCGCGCCCGCGGCCGGAGCGCCGGTGGCGGTGGGCCGGCGCGGGCGCCGCCCTGGCCGCGGTGCTGGTGCTGGGCATCGCGGTGGGGCGGTGGACGGGTCCGGACGCCAAGACCACGGCGCGTGCCGACGCCACCGCCGCCGAGGCCCTCACCGCCCGGCGCGCGGACGGCTACCGCCAGGCCGCGCGCCTGCACTTCGACCGCGCCGAGATGCTGCTGGCCGGCTTCCAGGCGCAACCGAACTCCGCCGATGCGCCGGCCGCCGTGCGCACGGTCACCGCCGCCTGGGCCGACGACCTGCTCACCCAGACACGACTGCTGCTGGACTCCCCCGCCGCCGACGACCCCGACGCGGGCCGCCTGCTGCGCGAACTGGAACTGGTGCTCGCGGAGATCGCCGCCCTGCCGGATTCCGGCAGCGCCGCCCAGGCCGCGCGCATCGCCGACGGCTTGTACGACCGCACCACGGTCCAGCGCCTGCGGCTGGCCCGCGCCCTCTAGGGAAAGGACACGACGATGCGCACGCTCACGTCCCGTTCGATGGCCCGCATCCTGCTGCCGGGCCTGGTGATGATGCTCGTTCCGGCCGTGGCGGCCCGGGCCCAGCGCGCGCCGATGGCGGCGCCGCCCGCGGCGCCGGTAGCTCCCGTGGCGCCGGTGGCACCGGTCGATGAACGCGCCGCCCTCGAGGCTGCGCGCGCCCAACTCGAGGCCGCGCGCGCCGCGATGGGTCGCGAGCAGTTCGAGCACGCCGCGCAGCTGCTCGCCGAGCAGCGCGAACAGCTGCTGCGCACCCGCGAGGCCGGCAACGCGCTCTACTGGGAAGCCTTCGCCCGCTATCGCCTGACGCGCACGCAGGAGCTCAAGCAGGCTGTCGAACTGCTGCGCCGCCAGCAGCTCGAGTTCAGCGGCGCAGAGACCGCACGCGACGGCGAGTCGCTCCTGGCCCGCGTCTACGCCGAACTGGCGCAGCGCGGTGAGGCCGACGCCGCGCGCTCGGTGCGCGAGCTGTCGGACGACGAGCAGCAGCGCGAGGAAACGCGCATCCAGGCCCTGCACGCCCTGCTGGAGATGGACCCCGACCGCGCCCTGCCCGTGCTCGGCGACATCCTGCGCGGCAAGCGACCGGCCACTCCGTCGTTCCGCCGCAACGCCGCCTTCCTGCTCTGCCGCACGGACGACCCGCGCGCCGAGGATCTGCTGATCGAGCTGGCGCAGGGCGCGACCGACGCCGACCTGCTGTCCGAGGTCGTCATCTGCCTGTCGATGAAGGACAGCGACCGCGCGCTCGACGCCATCGTCGCCGTCTTCCGGCGCGCCGACAATCCGCAGGTGGCCGAATCGGCCGCCCACGCGATCGGCCGCCACGGCGGCGACCGCGCCTTCGGCGTGCTGACCGCCCTGGTGCGCGACCGCAGCGCCGACCCCGAGCGCCGCCGGATGGCCCTGTTCAGCCTGGCCGGCAGCGGCCGCGACAGCGACGTCAGCGCCCTGGCCCAGCAGGTCCTGCGCGAGGAGACCGACGGCGAGATGCTCCAGGTCGCGCTGATGACGCTCTCGCGCCTGGGCGACGCCGTGCCCGAGGCCATCTTCTTCAACCTGATCGAGAACCCCCGCGCCGACGACGAGCTGCGCGCCCAGGCCCTCCACTTCGCCGCCCAGCGCGGCACCCTGCGCGTGCCCCAGCTGCGCGCCATCTACGACCGCGCCACCGGCCACGACCTCAAGATCCAGGTCTGCCACGTGCTGACCCAGCTCGAGGACCGCGGCCCGGCGCTCGACCTCCTGCTCGAGATCGCCCGCCGCGAACAGGACCCCGAGATCCGGCAGGCCGCCGTCTTCTGGGTGAGCCAGTTCGAGGGCGACCCGCGCGCGGCGGCGTTCCTGATCGAGGTCATCGAACAGGAATAGGTGCGCGGCCGCGCGGTCGGCGGGGCGGCGTTGCGCCGGAGCAAACGGGCGCGCGCCGCCCTCACCGCGCCGCGGATCCAGTACCCGTGGATCTTCCGCGATCCGGCGCCCGCCGATAGCTGTATACAGTGTACGAAAAATATCTTCAAATCAGCCTTGCGCTTGGAATTTTGTTTCGCTATATTTTCGCCGCTCTTCCCTCCCGGAAACTGAGCCTCCGCCATGACGACCATGACCCGCACGTCCCCCACGACGGCCAGCGCCGCCGCGGCCGCACCTTCCCTGCCCCCCTTCACCCCCGACCGCCCCGCGGCCGAGGTCGACACCGCCCTGCGCCAGGCCCTGGCCGCCTGCGACCGCGCCCGCGAGTGCGCCGTGCTCTGGATCGCAGAGGTCCAGCGGCGCGCCCTGTACCGCCAGTTCGGGCACGCCTCGCTGGAGCTGTATGCAGTACACGAATTGGGCTTCAGCCGGAACCGCTACTGGCAGTTCAAGCGCCTGGCCGACGACCTCGACCGGTTGCCCATCCTGCAGGAGGCCGTCGCCCGTGGCGACCTGGGCTGGACCAAGGCCCAGCAGGTGGCGCGCGTGGCGGGCACCGCGACCCAGGCCGCCTGGGTCGAGAAAGCGAAGGCGACCGGGCGGCGTGAACTGGAACGCGAGGTGATGGCGGCGCAGGCCAAGCCGCGCGGGCGCGGGGCCAGCGGTGCCGTTGCGCCGGCGCAACTGGCATTGGGCGCGCCCGGACTTGCGCCGGCGCAAATCGAAGCAGCCTCGCCCCCGCGCCCGCTCGAGGCCGACCCGCCGACCTCGATCACCCTGCGCGCCGACAGCCTGCAACTCGCCCGTTACGAGGCGCTGGTCGAACGCGTGCGCAAGCTGGGCGCCGTGCCGCGCGGGGCCGACCGCATGGAGCTGGTGCTGGCGGCGCTGGCGGCGCTGGTCGAAGACGCGGAGGCGCGCAGGCAGGCGAAGACAATGACCCGTGCCGGCGCAGCCGGACCGGCCGACCCCGCCCCCCGTCGCGCGCGCCCGGCCGCCCCGGCCGCCCGCATCGTCATCCAGCAGTGTCCCGAGTGCGGCCACGCTGCGGCAGCCACCGCGCGGGGCGAGCGCGCACTTGCGCCGGCGCAACTCGCGGCGGCCAGGTGCGATGCCATCGTCCATAAAGGCGGCAAGCGCAACCGCGCCACCATCGCGCCCGCCACGCGCGCGGCGGTGCTGGCGCGCGACCGCCATCGCTGTGCAGCGCCCGGCTGCGGGTCGGCACGGTTCCTGGAGGTGCACCACGTGGTGCCGCGCGAGGCGGGCGGCTCGAACCGGGCGGAGAACCTGGTCACGCTGTGCGGAAGGTGCCACCGATTCGCGCATGAGCAGGCGCGGCGCGAGGCATCGGGGGTGGGCGACGGGGCCTGACTCACGTCGGCGGCAAGCCCCGCCGCCATGGTCACCGCGCCAACGTCACGCGGTGCTGCACGACCCGGCGATCGGTCTCCAGCCTGAGCAGGTAGACGCCGCTGGCAACCGCCCGACCGGCATCGTCCTGACCGGTCCAGCGCCAACGGGACTCGCCCGCGGGCAGCGGTCCGGTGTGCAGGTTCCTGACCAGCCCACCGCGCAGATCACAGACATAGAGCCGCGCCTGGCCAGCGATCGGCAGGTCGGCCCGGATATCGACCTGGGGATTGAACGGGTTGGGCGACGCGGTCAGCGCCACGCGGGGAGACGGCAACTCCGTGTCCGGGTCCGCGTCCTCCGCCGGTGCGTCATCCTCGATGGCCACGGTCATGTCGATGGGCTGCAGCGAAGCCGTCGGGTCTGCCAGCAGCGTGAACGTCAGGTGCGACCAGCGCTCTGCGTAGTTGCGGTGGGTGTTGGCGAGCAGGTCGTTGAGGGTCGCCGCGTGGGCCTGCCCCACAGTCGCGGTGCGGGATGCGGTGGCGTGGCGGTAGAACGCCTCGACATACCGCGTGCAGGTCGATGGGAAAGCGACGCGTGAGAAGCCGATGCCGCCGGCGCAGCCACCCGCGGGTGCATTCAGCGCCATGCGGATCGGCAGATCCACTCCCTCCCCGCCCAGACCCGAGAAGCCGAGGAAGAACGGGCGTTCATTCGTCAGATCCGAGAGCACCGAATAGGGGACCAGATCCGGCCCGAAGCTCAAGTTCTGTCCGAACGTGGGAAAGTAGAGATTCACGAGCCGGAAGCCGCCCGTGTTCATCGCACCGATGACGGCCGCCGCCGTGGGCGCCAGGGCGCCGGGCCGCCCGTCACGGTACTCGTAGTAGCGCACCGTCTGCCATGCCGGCGTGGCGCCTTCCAGCGTGGAACGGAGGACCTCTGCGTGAATCGCGCCGTCCAGGATGATGTAGTCCTCACCAGAGCCGTACCCGTACGGGAAGATCACCTCCGCCTCCAGCAACGCCCGCGCCGCCGTCTCCGGCCCGCTCTGCACCTGGAAGTCGAGGTTCTTCATCACGAAGAGCACGGCTTCCGCCGTCGTCGCCACGGGCGCCCGCCCCAGCGCCAGTTCCGGGGCCAGGTCGGCGCCATCGCCCGGGTTCTCCGCATTGAGCCACGGTTCGCAGAGCACGCCGTCGCCGTCGCCGTCCCAGTTGCCGTCCAGCGCGGCGTAGTAGATGTCGGCCGGAATCAGCGTCGACCCGTTGGTCGGGTAGAAGGTGTTCGTGATCCAGCGCGTGGGGACGATGTCCGTCGTGCCGCCCAGCAACACGTACCGCGTGCCCCAGGCGCTCCAGGCTTCCTGCAGGAAGGCGCGGATCGTGGCGGGCTCATCGAAACCCGGTGCCACCTGGGTCGCGATCCACTCCAGGGTCACGACGCGGGTCGGCAGGTCCACGCCCGTCTTGAACGATGCGAGCGGCTCGAACGCCGCCGCCAGATCGTCGCGGGTGATGATCACGTAGGGCACGTCGGCGGGAAGCAGCGCGGCCTGCGCCGACCCAAGGAGCAAGGCCGTCAAGGCCACGAGGATGGCTGCGCGCACGTCAGACCTCGATTCACAGGGTATGGGGTGCTTTCCAGTATACCACAGTGACCGGGTCTATTCAATTCCGTCGCGCGATCCCCAACTCCACCCCCGCCAGCTCCGGAAACGGCGCCAGCGCGCGCGCGAACACGCCCAGCGACCAGGCGATCGCCATGCCGAAGTTCGTGATGGGCACGCCGGCCTCGCGGGCGTGGAGGATGCGCGAGAGCATCTCGCGGCGGTTCCACATGCAGGCGCCGCAGTGGACCACCAGCTTGTACGAGGCCAGGTCGGCGGGCCAGTCGCGGCCCTGGGAGTTGGTGATGGCCAGCTCGCCGCCCACGTGCGCGTTCAACCAGCGCGGGAGTTTCTCCCGCGCGATGTCGTCGGTGATGGGGTGGTGGGTGCAGGCGTCGATGATCAGGACGCGGTCGCCGGGGCGCAGCGTGTCGATGGCGACCGCGCCGCGGGCCAGTTCGGCCAGATCGCCCTTCCAGCGGCTCATCAGGACCGAGAAGCCGGTCAGCGGCACGTCCGGCGGCACGAGGGCGGACACCTCGGCGAAGGCCTGCGAGTCGGTGACTACCAGCGCGGGCGGTCGGCGCAGGGTGGCCAGCGCGTCGGCCAGCGCGTTCTCCTTGACCACCACGCACCAGCGCTCGTGGTCCAGCAGGTCGCGGATGACCTGCACCTGCGGCAGGATGATGCGGCCCTTGGGGGCCTCCTGATCGATGGGGATCACCAGGACGACCGGCGCGCCCGGTTCCCACCTCTCGGCCAGCCCGCCCAGGATGGACGGCGGGTTGATCCAGTCGTCGGGTGCGGCGGCGATCAAGGCCCCGCGCAGCGCGGCGATGCCGTCGCCGCCAGCGGCGGCGGTGGCGACGCAGGGGATGCCCAGCCGGGAAAGCGTCTCGACCACCACGGGCGGCGGCCCGCTGAGGTCGGCCTTGTTCCAGACGACGATCACGGGGACTTGGCGGCGCGTGAATTCTCCAAGCAAATCCTCTTCGAACCTGCCCCAAGCGTCGCCTGCGGCGACGACTAGCGCCAGGTCGGTGCGGTCGAGGATACGGCGTGTCTTCTCGACGCGCAGGCTACCGAGAGCGCCCTCGTCGTCGATGCCCGCAGTGTCGATGAACACGACCGGGCCCAGCGGCAGCATCTCCATCGGCTTCTCGACCGGGTCGGTGGTGGTGCCGGCCACCTCCGAGACGATGGCCACCTGCTGGCGCGTCAGCGCGTTCAGCAGCGAGGATTTGCCGACGTTGCGGCGGCCGAAGATGCCGATGTGGAGCCGCAGGCCCCTGGGGGTTGCCTTCACGAGTGGCCTCCGCGCTAAGCGCTAGTAGTAGAGATCACGTTCGCCGTCCTCGCGGATACGGCGCAGCCGCTCGCCAACCTCCGTCGGGAGCGCTGCCGCCTGCTGCGCCACCAGTGCCTCGCCCGCCGCGCGCGTGTCCGCGCTGGCGAAGTCGCACAGGTACTCCTGCAGCGTGGTCAGGGCATTGGGCGTGCAAAAACGCTTGATGAAGCCGGGCACGGCGAACTCCATGAAGTGCTCGCCGGTGCGGCCCTGCCGGTAGCAGGCGGTGCAGAAGCTGGGCAGGTAGCCGTCCTGCACCAGCTCGTGCATGACCTCGTCCAGCGAGCGCGCGTCGCCCAGGGCGAACTGGCCGCGTTCCAGGCAGGGCTGGGCCAGGACGGGCTCGTCGTAGGCGCCCAGTTCCAGGCGCGTGCCGGCGTCGATCTGCGAGACCCCCAGCGCCAGCGCGGCGCGCCGGAGCGCCGCGTCCTCCCGCGCCGTCAGGATCAGCCCCGTATACGGCACCGCCAGGCGCAGCACGGCCACCAGATACAGGAAGTCGTCGTCTCCCACCAGCGGCAGGCCGTCCAGCGTGACGCCGGAGGCGGGGCGCAGCCGCGGGAAGCTGATCGTGTGCGGCCCCACGCCGAAGCGCTCCTGCAGGTGCAGGGCGTGGCGCACCAGGCCGAGGGTCTCGAAGCGCCAGTCGTGCAGGCCGAACAGGGCGCCCAGGCCCACGTCGTCGCAACCGGCCATCATCGCGCGGTCCAGCGCCGACAGGCGCCAGCGGTAGTCGCCCTTGCGCGTGCCGCGCGGGTGCACCCGCGCGTAGGTGCCGTGGTGGTACGTCTCCTGGAAGACCTGGTAGGTGCCGATGCCCGCCTCGCGGATCGTGCGGAAGCCGTCGACGTCGAAGGGCGCGGCGTTGATGTTCACGCGGCGGATCTCGCCGCGGCCGTCTCGAGTGGCATAGACCTCGCGCACGCTGTCGGCGATGAAGGCGGGGTCGTAGCCGGGATGCTCGCCGTAGACCAGGATCAGCCGCTTGTGGCCCTCGCGCTCCAGGGCGGCCACCTGCCGCCGCAGCTGGTCGCGGTCCAGCGTGGCGCGCACCGCTTCGAGGTTGCTGCTGCGGAAGCCGCAGTAGGCGCAGTCGTTCACGCACTCGTTGCCCACGTAGAGCGGCGCGAACAGCACGATGCGGTTGCCGTAGACGGTTTCCTTCAGCTGCCTGGCGGCGGCCATGACTTCCGCGCGGAGCGCCGGGTCTCGGGCGCGCAGCAGGACCGCGGTCTGCTCGACCGACAAGGCCTCCTTGGCCAGGCTGCGCGCGATCGCGTCGCGCACTTCAACCGCGTCGGGCTCCGCGCCCGACGCGCTGAGCAGCGCTTCCAACCGCGTGTCGTCGATGAAATCCACCTGCGCATCCCCGCGCCCGCTGCCGAGCGACCGGCCCAGCGTCGTGATCCGCTTCTCCAGGCACGCCGCACACGCCTCGGCCGTCTCGTTCACGCAGGCCTTGCCGGGGTAGATCTCGTACAGCTCGCGGTAGCGCAGCGGCGTCAGGTTGGGCATCACCACGTTGGCGCCGCGCTGCAGGCCCAATTCCCGCCCCTGGGCGCGGTCGATCGTGGCCAACGCCGTGGTGCTTGGGATGTTGGCGCCCGGGCACAGCAACCGCGCCAGGGCCACGGCCTTGAGTGTGGTCAATTCGTCGGCGGGAACCTGGTCCGTCGCGGCGGGAGCCGCGACACTCAACGGCGTCTCCGGATGCGCGAGATACGGCCCGATCCCGATCATGTCCAGGTCCAGCTCGCGCATCAGCAGCAGGTCGCCGGCCAGGTCGTCCCAGGTCTGGCCGGGGATGCCGACCATGACGCCGCTGCCGGTCTCGTAGCCCAGCGCGCGCAGGCGGCGCAGCAGCGAGAGACGATCCGCCGCGGCGCGACCCGGTCGCGCCGGATGAATCCTCGCGTACAGCTCGCGGTTCGAGGTCTCGAACCGCAACAGGTACCGGTCCGCCCCGGCCGCGCGCCACCGCACGAGTTCCTCGTCCTCGCGCTCACCAAGGCTCAGGGTCACGGCCAGCCCGGTCTCCGCCTTGATGCGGCAGACCATCGACTCGACCAGCGCCGCCGTCAGGCCCGGGTCCTCGCCCGCCTGCAGCACCACGGTGCCGTAGCCCAGAAAAACGGCCTGGTGCGCGCAGTCCAGCACCTCGTCGACCGACATCCGGTAGCGCGGCAACTCGTCGCGCGCGGCGCGCAGGCCGCAGTAGGCGCAGGCGCGCACGCAGTGGTTGGAGACCTCGACCAGGCCGCGCAGGTGCACGGCGTCGCCGACGGCGCGGTGCCGCGTGTCGTCGGCCGCCGACCACAGCTCCGCCAGGCGGGCCTCGTCGGCCTCGAGCAGCCAGCCCAGGATGGCGTTCCGGTCGATCATGCCTCCGCCAGCGTGCTTTCGAGCAGGGCCGCGGTCGGCTCGCAGCTCAGTTCGACGGTGAAGGTGGAGCCGACACCGGGTGTGCTCGTGACCGTCGCGTCGCCGCCATACAGGCGGGCCAGCTTGCGCAGGATCGACAGCCCGAGGCCGCTGCCGGCGATGTCACGCGTCTGGTCGTTGCGGATGCGCACGAACTCGCCGAACAGGCGCGCCTGGTCCTCAGGCGCCAGACCGATGCCGGTGTCCGCCACGACGATCCGCGCGCGGCCAGCGCTGCGCGACAGCGTCACGTCCACGCGCCCCCCGTCGCGGTTGTACTTCACGGCGTTGGTCACCAGGTTGTTCATGACGATGTCCATCTCGCCGCGGTCGGCCGTCACGGGAACCACTTCCGGGGCCTCGAGGTTCAACTGGATTCCCCTCTTCGCGGCTTCCGGCGCCACGGAATCGAGCGCGCTCCGCGCGGATTCGCGCAGGTCCAACGCCGCCAGGTCGCGGCGCTTCTGGCCCGATTCCAGGCGTGTCATGTCCAGCAGGTCCATCACCAGCTTGCGCATGCCCTCGATGCGCACGAGGCAGCGGTCGATGGCCTTCTCCTGCACGGCAGGATCGTCGGCCGGCGGCAGGTCCTTCAGGATCCACAGGTAGCCCTGGATGGCGTTGAGCGGCGCCTTCAGCTCGTGCACGATCACCGAGAGCAGCTGGAAGCGGACCTGGCTCTTCTCGCGGGCCAGGCGCCGCGCCTCGCGCGTCACGAGCAGGTGGCGGGCGGTCTTGTCGACCACCGCGCGCAGTTCGTCCGGCGTGAACGGCTTGGCCAGGAAGTCCTCGGCGCCGCGCTTGGTGGCCAGCACCGCGTTCTCCAGCGTGGCGTAGGCGGTCATCATCACCGTCAGGAACTCGGGCGCGGGCTGGCGCGCGGCCAGCACCGCCAACAGCTCCACGCCGGACATCCCCGGCAGCTGGTGGTCCAGCAGGACCAGGTCCGGCGGCGAGGCGTCGATGATGGCCAGGCCGTCCTCGGCGCTGCCCGCCTCCAGGACCTCGAAGCGGCAGGCGCCCTCCACCTCGGGCAGCGTCACCTGGTGCCGCTCCAGGGCGCGGCGCACGGCGGCCCGCATCGTCAGTTCGTCCTCGACGATCAGCACCTTCAGCGTCGTCATGGTCACTCCCGCGGCAGCAGGCGCGACAGCTCGCGCTTCAGCTGCTCGAATCGCACCGGCTTGACCAGCACCGCGTCGGCCTTGATCCAGGCGCGCTCGGCCGCCGTGTCGGTGGCGAAGTCGTGCCCCGTCTCGTGCGCCACCCCGGTCACCATGACCACCGGCACGTCGGGGTAGCGCTTCTTCAGCCGGTAGCTGAGCACGAAGCCGCCGTCGGCATGCTCCATCATCAGGTCGACGATGGCCAGGTCGGGCTTCACCTCGGCCAGCACGGCCTCGGCCGCCGACTCGCCTGCCGCCAGCGTCACGGCGTAGCCGGCCGCCTCCAGCTGCAGGCCCAGCTGCACGCGGAAATCCTCGTCGTCGTCCACGACCAGCACCAGGGGGCGCTCGCTGCTCATGTCGTCCTTTCCCCGTTCGCGGGCCGCCGCGCCGGCAGCGCCACCGTGAAGGCGGTGCCGGTGGGTCCGGCCACCGGGTCGGCGTTCGAGACCACGTGGATGTCGCCACGGTGCATCTTGACGATGCCGTAGCTCACGGCCAGCCCCAGGCCCGTGCCCTGGCCGGCCTTCTTGGTGGTGAAGAAGGGCGTGAAGATGCGGCTGCGGTTCTCCGGCGCGATGCCCGTGCCGGTGTCCGTGACGATGAACCGCACCTCGCCGCCGTCGCCCTCGGTGCGGGCCAGGAGCCGGCCGCCCTCGGGCATGGCCGCCACGGCGTTGGCCAGCAGGTTGACCAGCACCTGCAGGATCTGCTCGGCGTCCAGTTCCGCCTCCGGGGAGCCCTCGTGCTCGACCGCCACCTCGACCCCGGGCGGGATCGTCACCGCGCGCAGGGCCCGGGCCACGACCTCCCGCGCGTCGACCACCGCGTGCACCACCTTGTTCTGGCGCGCGAAGTTCAGCAGGCCCGCGACGATGCGCTTGGCGCGGTCGGTCTGCTCGACGATGGTCGCCAGTTCCGGCCGCAGCGGGGAATCGCCGGCGGTTTCCTCCAGCAGCATGTGCGAGTACATCAGCACCACGCCCAGGGGGTTGTTCACTTCGTGGGCGATGCCCGCGGCCAGCTGGCCCATCGAGGCCAGCTTCTCGCTGTGCACCAGCGCCTCCTGCGCGCTGGCCAGCTGGACGTGCGAGACGGCCAGCTCGTCGACGGCGTGGCGCAGCTCCTCGATGGTGTAGGGCAGGCACATCTCGTTCTCGGCCAGGCCCTCGTGGATCGCCAGGGCGTGCTCGCGGCAGGTCGGGTAGCCGCAGGCTCCGCAGTTCAGCTCGTCGCCGGGCTGCCGCTTGCCCATGCGGACCAGGATCTCGCGCATCTCCTGGGCCGACGGCGCCACCAGGCGCTGGTCGTCGGCCGCGTAGCCGCGCGAGAGGTCCAGCCCGGCCACGGCCGCCCGGTCGCGGGCCGCGCTCTCCTGCGCGTCCTGCCGCCCCAGGGCTTGCTGCACGTGGTGCGAGATGCGCTGCCGCCGGCTCCAGGCCGGTGCCTGCGTCGTCATGCCCGGGCCCATCACGCAGCCCGTGCAGCAGAGCACCTCCAGCAGCTGCACTTCCAGGTCGGCCGAGTCGAACTCGCGGATGACCTCCTGGAACTCCCCGTGCCCGCCGGCGGCGATGACGCGCCCCTCGACCAGGTCGTCGTCGATGCCGGCGGCCGCCAGCATCCCCCGCGAGATCGGGAACAGCGCCCCGGCGCCGGCCCGCGGCGCGTCGAACTCGCCCGGCTCGACACTGGCCGCCGTGATGCCGGCCTCGGCCAGCATGCGGCGCAGCTCGGCGAACGTGAGCACGCCGTCGATCTCGCCCACCACCTGGTCGGCGACGGCCTCCTCCTTCTTGGCCAGGCAGGGCCCGATGAACACGACGCGCAGGTCGTCCCCGTGCAGCTTCCGCAGCGCCCGCGCCGTGGCGATCATGGGCGAGACCACCGGCGCCAGGTGCGAGACCAGGCCCGGATGGAAGCGCTCGACGTAGCTGGTCACGGCCGGGCAGGTGGTGGCGATCCAGCGGCGTCCGGGATCCTCGTCCAGCAGCTCGCGGTAGCGGGCGGCCACCAGGTCGGCCCCGAAGGCCACCTCGTGGACCGAGGCGAAGCCCAGCGCCCGCACCATGCCGGCCAGGCTGCGCGCGTCCACGTCGGTGAACTCGGCCGGGAAGGCGGGCGCCACGCAGGCGGCCACCGGCGCCGGGCCTGCCAGCAGCGCGCGCACGTCGTCCACGGAGTCCAGCACGCGCTTGGCGCCCTGCGAGCAGACGCGCACGCAGTTCCCGCAGCCGATGCAGCGCGCGTCGATCACCTCGGCCTGCCCGCCGGCGATGCGGATCGCCTTGGCCGGGCACTCGCGCACGCAGGTGTAGCAGACGCGGCAGCGCTCGCGGATGGTCGAGACGAGCGACAGCTTCTTCTGCTCGCTCATCGCACGACCTCGCGCGGCGCGTAGTGCGTGTGCAGGTAGCGGTGGCTGGCTTCGCCCAGCGGCGCTCCCAGGAACTCGTCGTAGAGGCGGCGGATCGACTCGTTCCCGTGTGCCGTGCGCAGGGCGCCGTCGCGATCCAGCGCGTACAGCGCCTGCTGGCGGGCGCGCAGCGATTCGGCCGACGCCGCCCGCACCTGGCCGCCGCCGTTCAGGCAGCCGCCCGGACAGGTCATGACCTCGATGAAGTGCAGGTCGCGCCGGCCGGCTCGCACCTGCGCCAACAGTGCCTTGGCCTGGCCCAGGCCGCTGACCACGGCCGCCCCCAGTTCCAGGCCGGCCACCAGCACGCGGCATTCGCGCACACCGTCGCCGGCGCGCACCGCCTGCACGCGCAGCTCGGGCGGCTCCTGGCCCGTCAGCAGCCAGTGCGCCGTGCGCAGCGCCGATTCCATGACCCCGCCGCTGCCGGCAAACAGGCGCCCGGCGGTGCTGCGGGTGCCGAAGGGGTCGTCGGCGGGCTCGGGCGCCAGGCGCGCCAGGTCCAGCCCGCGCTGCCGCAGCAGCCCCACCAGCTCGCGCGTCGTCAGCACGGCGTCCACGTCGGGCACGCCCTCGGTGTGCAGCTCGGGGCGCGCCGCCTCGAACTTCTTGGCCACGCAGGGCATGATCGAGACGCTGAACAGGCGCCCCGGATCCAGCCCGGCCATCGCCGCCCGCGGGCTCTTGAGCAGGGCGCCCAGCATCATCTGCGGGCTCTTGCAGGTCGACAGGTTGGGGATGTACTCCGGGTAGGACTGCTCGACGTACTTGATCCAGCCCGGCGAGCAGCTGGTAAACATCGGCAGCGGCCCGTCCTCGCGCAGCCGCTTGACCAGCTCGGAGGCCTCCTCCATCACCGTCAGGTCCGCCGCGAACGCCGTCTCGTAGACGCGGGCAAAGCCCAGGCGGCGCAGCGCGGCGTTCAGCAGCCCCGCCACGTCCGCGCCCGGCTTCAGGCCGAATTCCTCACCCAGGGTCAGCGCCACGGCCGGCGCGTGCTGCACGACCACCGTGCGCTCGGGATCCGCCAGCGCCGCCAGGACCGTGGGTGTCGCCGTGTGCTCGCTCAGCGCGCCGGTCGGGCACACCAGCAGGCACTGTCCGCAGTTGACGCAGCTGGAGACGTTCAGGCCCTGGTCCAGCGCCGGCCCCACGGTGGTGGCGCTGCCGCGCCCGATGAAGTCCAGGCAACCGACGCCCTGCACCTCCTCGCACACGCGCACGCAGCGGCCGCAGAGGATGCACTTGGCCGGGTCGCGGATGATGGCCGGGCTGCCGGCGTCCTTCTTGCGCTCCAGCTTGGCGCCGAAGAAGCGACGCCCCTGCACGCCCAGTTCGGCGGCCAGCCCGCGCAGGTCGCAATCGGTGTTGCGGTTGCAGTACAGGCACTCGTCGGGGTGGTTGGCCAGCAGCAGCTCGACGACCACCCGCCGCGCCTCGATCGCCCGCGCCGAGTGCGTGCGCACCTTCATGCCGTCGGCCACCGGCCAGGCGCAGCTGGGCACCAGCGCGCGCTGACCCTCCACCTCGACCACGCAGAGGCGGCAGGCCCCGGTCGGCGTCAGGTGCTTCAGGTGGCACAGCGTCGGGATGCGCACGCCGTGCCGTTCGCAGGCGTCCAGGACGGTCTCGCCCTCGCGGGCCTCGACCTCGTGCTCGTTGATGCTGATCGTCGGCATGTCGTCCCCTCAGTCCGCCAGCACGGCGTCCAGGTGGCAGGCCTCCACGCAGGCGCCGCAGGCGATGCACTTGTCCTCGCGGATGAAGTGCGCCTCGCGCGGCGAGCCCACGATGGCCCCGGTCGGGCAGCGCTTGCGGCACAGCCCGCAGCCCTTGCACTTGTCCTCGTCGATGTGGTAGTGGCGCAGCTCCAGGCAGACGCCCGCGCGGCAGTGCCGGTCGAACACGTGCTCCTCGTACTCCTCCGGGAACCAGCGCAGGGTCGAGAGCACCGGGTTCGGCGCGCTCTGGCCCAGGCCGCAGAGGCTGGTGTCCTGGATCACCCGCGCCAGGCGCGTGAGGTTGACCACGCCCTGGAAGCGTTCGAGCGTCTGCGTCTCGTCCTCGCGGCCGCGGGCGCGCGTGATCGCCTGCAGGATCTCCAGCATGTGGCGCGTGCCCTCGCGGCAGGGAATGCACTTGCCGCAGCTCTCGCGCTGGATGAAGTCCATGAAGAACTTGGCGACGTCGACCATGCAGGTGCGCTCATCCATGACGACCAGCCCGCCCGAGCCCATCATGGCGCCTACGGCCTGCAGCGAGGCGTAGTCCACCAGCGTGTCGAGGTGCGATTCGGGGATGCAGCCGCCGGACGGGCCGCCGATCTGCACCGCCTTGTAGGCTCGACCCTCCGGGATGCCGCCGCCCACGGCGAACACGATATCGCGGATCGAGGTGCCCATGGCCACCTCGACCAGGCCCGTGCGCTCGACGCGGCCCGACAGCGCAAAGACCTTGGTGCCCTTGCTCGACTCGGTGCCCAGGGCGTTGAACCAGCCCGCGCCGCGGTCCAGGATGCCCGGCACGTTGGCCAGCGTCTCGACGTTGTTGATCACCGTCGGCTTGCCGAACAGGCCCTTGGCCACCGGGAACGGCGGGCGCGGGCGCGGCATGCCGCGCTTGCCCTCGATGGAGTGGATGAGCGCCGTCTCCTCGCCGCAGACGAAGGCGCCGGCGCCCATCTTCACCTTGATCTCCAGGCTGAAGCCGCTGTCCAGGATGTTGCGGCCCAGCAGGCCGCAGGCCCTGGCCGCGGCGATCGCCGAATGCAGCCGGCGCACCGCCAGCGGGTACTCCGCGCGGATGTAGACGTAGGCCTTCTGCGCGCCGATGGCGTAGGCCGCGATGGCCATGCCCTCGAGCAGCCGGTGCGGGTCGCCCTCGATGACGGCGCGGTCCATGAACGCGCCGGGGTCGCCCTCGTCGGCGTTGCAGATCAGGTAGCGGTGCTCGCCCGGCGCGTCCAGGGCCAGGCCCCACTTGCGCCCGGTGGGGAAGCCGCCGCCCCCGCGCCCGCGCAGCCCGCTGTCCAGGACCTCGCGCACCACTTCCTGCGGCGTCCAGGTCTGCAGCACCTTCGACAGCGCGCGGTACCCGCCGCGCGCCAGGTACTCGTCCAGCGAGTCGGGATCGATGATCCCGCAGTTGGCCAGCACCCAGCGCGTCTGCGGCGCGAAGAACGGGTGCTCGTCCAGGTACGGCACGCCGGGCCACGGCTCGCGTGGCGCCTCGTCGGCGGAGCCGCGCAGCTGGCCCAGCAGGCCCTCGGCCGGGGTCTCGCCGCCCAGCGCCGCGGCCAGCAGCGCCGGCACCTTGTCGGCGGTCACGTGCTGCCAGGCCACGCGCGTGCGGCCGGGCAGCTCGATGTCCACCAGCGGCTCGCCCACGCAGTAGCCGATGCAGCCGACCTCGCTGACGCAGGCCTGCGTGTCGTGGTCGCGCAGCCAGTCGCGCACGGCGGCCAGCGTACGGCCGGCGCCGGCGCCCAGCCCGCAGGTGCCGGTGCCCACGCGCACGCGCGGCACGCCGGCATGCGGGGTCCCGGCCGCCTTCAGGCGTGCGAAGCAGGCCGCGTCGTCGTGGCACAGCGGCCCGGCGGTCCGGCAGGCCACCACCTCGGGGCAGGGCATCTCGGCCGAATGCCAGCAGCGGTGGCAGCAACGGAAGAAGGCCTGCTCAGGCATGCCGGACCTCCGGCTCCCCGCAGCGCGCCAGGATGCCGGCCACCGCGTCGGGCGTCACGCCGGCGTGGAACTCGCCGTCCACGGCGATCACGGGCGCCAGCCCGCAGGCGCCGATGCAGGCCACGACCTCCAGGCTGAACATGCCGTCCCGGGTCGTCTGGCCCGGCCGGATCTTCAGGTGCCGGCAAAGTGCCTCCAGCACCGCCGCCGATCCCTTCACGTGGCAGGCGGTGCCGCGGCAGACCTGGATGCGGTGCCTGCCGGGCGCCTGGAAGCGGAACTGGTTGTAGAACGTGGCCACGCCGAAGACCTTGCTGGCCGGCAGGTCGAGGTGGCGGCTGATGCGCAGCATCGCCTCGCGCGGCAGGTAGCCGCAGTGCTCCTGCACTTCCTGGAGGATGGGAATCAGGGCGTCGCGCTGCGCGCCCGGCCACCGCGCCAACACCGCCTCGACACGTGCGGTATCGGCCTCGTTCATCGTCAGCTGCTGCAGGCTCATGGCTTCTCCGTGGCCGCGGCGCCGGGCAGGTGCCGCGCGAAGTAGGCGACCGTCTCCATCGACGTGGTGATGTCCATCTCCTCCACGTACGCGCCGTCGGGCAGGTGCAGGGGCGTCGGCGCGAAGTTGAGGAACCCGCGCACCCCGGCCGCGAGCATCATCTCGGCCACGCGCTGTGCCGACGCGGCCGGCACCGTGATCACGCCCACGCTGATGCCCTGCGCGCGCACCACCGCTTCCAGTTCCGCCAGCGGGTACACGCGGCAACGGTGGATCACGCGACCGGTCTTGGCCGTGTCGGTGTCGAAAGCGGCGACGATGCGCAGCTGCGGCCGCCAGATCGTGAAGTAGTCCAGCAGCGCGCGGCCCAGGTTGCCCACGCCGCAGAGCGCCGCGCCCTGGCCGGCGGGCGCGTCCAGCGTGCGGCCGATGGCCTCGATCAGCTGGTCGATGCGGTAACCGCGCGCCGGGCTGCCGGTGAAGCCGATGGTCATCAGGTCGCGGCGCACCTGCGCGGCCGTGCTGCGGGACAGCGCGGCCAGGTCGTGCGAGTAGATCTCCGGCGGAGCGCCGGCCGGTCGGTCCTGCAGCAGGCGGCGGTACACGCTCAGGCGGGCGACGTGCTTCTCGGACAGGACGCCGGGCGCGCGGCCGGCGGCGCCGGCCACGGGCGCCGGACGCTCCGGCGGGGCCATCAGGTCGGTCGGCTGCTTGGGCTTCATCGTTCCTCCCGGGAGCGGCGGCAGCCGTCACGGCAGCCGCAATCGGTATCGGCAGCTCCTGTGAATCACTTCACATTGTGATTCATTTCACAAAGAAAGTCAAGTTTCACGACGAACTACAAAGACGGGGCGGATCGGTCTGTGAGTGGCTAAACTGTTGTATTTATGTCAGATAGAAGAACGTCGGCGGGGATTCTATTCAACCCACGGCCGGAAATCGTTGAAGAACACGGCGTATTCGGGATCGTCGAAGAGCCCGCCCGCCGCCTTCCAGGCCACCAGGAAGTACATATCCTGGCCGCGCATCAGGCCGCGGATCCAGACATCGCCGGCGCCGGAGACCGCATGGGCATGCACGTCGAGCCCCTCGACCTTGCCGTGGGGGCCGAAGTCGCGGCTGATCGGGATCTGGCGGGTTGGGGCCACGCCGTAGTTGGCCATGAGTTCACCGATGACCTTGAGTACACGGTCCGCGGCCACCTGGCCCTCCGCGTCGGCCAACGTCCCGAGGCGGGCATTGACCAGGCAGCCTTCGTCCTTGTTGCCGTGGCGTTCGCAGGTCGCGAAAACCAGGCTGACCCCTTCCACGCCGCCCGAGTCGGAGCCGCCCACGGGGGCGTTCTGCTTGGTGTGCAGGCGCGCGCAGCCGGTGGGGAACGTCGTCTGGAATCGGCCCTCCGGCGACGAATAGGAGATGGGGTTGAGGCTGTCGGGCAGCTGCTCGAGGTTCGCCTGGCGACTGGTGCCGCCGGGCACCGTCGGCGTGATGGGCTTCGGCAAGGCGGCGAAAGCCGGCAACGCCGTCAGCGCGGCCAGCGCCAACGCGACAGGCAGGGCGCGGACAAAGGCAGCAGGCTGTCGCGGGCACCGGTTCATGGTCACGACTCCAGCAGGGCTTCGACCTGGTCGACCAGCTCGCCGAACAGGGCGATGACATCGCGCATCGGGCCGGGCGACGCCAGGTCGACGCCGCCCAGGCGCACCGTCTCGACAGGATAACGACTGCACCCCGAACGCAGGATGTCCAGGTATTGTTCCCGCGCGGTCGCGCCACCCCGGAGCACCTGGCGCGAGAGGGCCACCGCGGCCGAGTACGCCGTGGCGTACTGGTAGACGTAGAAGTTGTAGAAGAAGTGCGGGATGCGGCTCCAGGTCAGCGGGCTGCGATCGGGGTCGAACTCGACCTGGGGGCCCCAGTACTTGCGCAGCAGTTCCAGGTAGAGCGCGTTCAGCCACGGGGCCGTCAGCGTCTCGCCCTGCTCGCCGGCCTGGTGGATCCGCAGCTCGAATTCGGCGAACATCGTCTGTCGGAAGACCGTGTTGTTGATCTGCGACAGGTGGTAGTCCAGCAGGTAGAGCCGGCGGCGCGGGTCGTCCGTGGTGCGCAGCAGGTGATCCATCGTCAGAAGCTCGTTGAAGGTGGAGGCCACCTCGGCCGTGAAGATGGGGTAGTCACCGTACACGTAGGGCTGGTGATGCGAGGCCAGCCACGTGTGCAGCGAGTGACCCAGCTCGTGGGCCAACGTGAACGTATCACCCAGCTGCCCGCTCCAGTTGAGCAGGATGAACGGGGGCGTGTCGTAGGATCCGCTCGAATAGCCGCCGCTGCGCTTGCCGGCGTTCTCGTGCACGTCGATCCAGCCGCCCGCGAGGCCGCCACGCACCGCGTCGACGTAGGCGGGGCCCAGCGGCGCGAACGCCTCCAGCAGCATGGCGCAGGCGTCGTCGTAGTCGAAGCTGAACTCGCCGTCGGCGAACAGAGGCGCGGCCAGGTCGTGCTCATGCAGCGGATCCAACGCCAGTACGCGCTTCTTCAGCGCGGTGTAGCGATGGATCACGTCCGTCTGCGCTCCCACGGATTCGACCAGGGCGTGGAACACCGACGGTGGCACGCCGTCCGGATGCAGGGCCGCCTCGAGCGTACCCTCGTGCCGCCGCGCCTGCGCGTAGAAGACGTGGTTCTTGACGTTGGCGTCGAGGTTCGCCGCCAGCGTGTTCTGCATGGCGCCGTAGGCATCCAGGAACATCTCATACGAATCGCGACGCACACGGCGGTCCGCCGACTTCATGAACTTCTGGTGCCGCGCCTTGGTCAGGGTGACGCGCAGGCCCTGCTCGTCGACGACCTCGCCCAGCTTCAGGTCGGCATTGTCGAAGGCGTTGAAGACCTGGCCGGCACCGCGGGCCATCAGGCCAGCGCCCGCCAGCAGTGCCTCCTGCTCCGCGGGCAGGGTGTGGGCCCGGGCGCGGTGGATGTTGTCGAAGAAGTGGGCGTAGAGCCCAAGGCCCGCCTCAGCGGTGAACAGCGCGGCCAGGCTGTCGGGAGCGATCTCCAGCACCTCGGACTCGAACCAGCTGACGGCCTCGGCATAGCGGACCGCCAGACTGGACGCACGTCCCTTGCGCGCGGTGTTCTCGCCCACGCGCGTGTCCTCGTCGCTGCGCAGGTTGGCGTAGATGAGCAGGCGCTCGAGCCGTCGCCGGGCGTCGTGCGTGGCCTCGATCGCGGCCAGGAGCGCCGCGCCCGAATCGGCCAGGGTTCCCTGCCGGGCGGCCAGGCCCGGCAGCAGGCTCTCCAGCCCAGCGAAGTCGGCATCCCAGGCGGCCCAGTCGGGGTAGATCAGCCCCGGACGCCATTTGTAGCGCGCTTCGATGCGGTCGCGCTCGAGTGGCGAGCCGCCGGCATCGTCCTGGTCGTCGAACAGGGCGGATCGTTCGGTCCACATGTCGTGCGGTCCTCTCCGGGAGGGGGCGGCCAGCCGCCCGTGGTCAGATGCGCACGATAGGACGGAATCAGTCCCTTGCCAATCGCCGAACCAGGCTAGCGGACGCCCACCGACCGCAGCTCCAGGCAGTGATTCACGTCCTCGCGCAGGACCGCCATGTTCAGCGGCTTGGCCAGGAACTTCGTGGCGCCCATCTCCAGCAGGTCGGCGATATCGCGCACGCCGACGACGCCCGACATGATCAGCACCGGAATGCCGCCCAAGGAGGGATCGTGCGCCAGCGTGCCCACCAGCTGCCGGCCGTCCAGGAGCGGCATCGAGATGTCGGTGATCAGCAGGTCGAAGCCCGCGTTGCAGCGCAGAAGGTCGATGGCATGGATGCCGTCACTCACGAACAGCAGGTCGTGGCGCAGCGTTGCCAGACCCTTGGCGATGGTGCGGCGCACCATCGGGTCATCATCGGCGATCAGGATCCTGGCCATGGGAGCCTCCTCAGCCCAGCGGGCGTTTGCGGTACAGGGCGGGCATCACGTACTCGTACGGCGTCTCGTCGCGGCCCAGGGTCTCGGAGTGGCCGATGAACAGATAGCCGCCCGGCGCCGTGTGGCGGTGGAACTTCCCCACCAGCTCCAGCCGGGTCTGCTGGTCGAAGTAGATCATCACGTTGCGACAGAAGACAGCGTCGAACTGGTGGCGGAACGGGAACGAGGCCGACATCAGGTTGTGGCGGCGGAAGACCACCGCGCCGCGGATGTCGTCGTGAACGCGGACGGAGCCCTCTCCCTGCGGCACGAACCAGCGGCGACGCAGGTTGACGGGCAGCTGGCTGACACGATCGGTGTCGTAGACGCCCATGATGGCCTTGCGCAGCACGGTGGCCGAGAGATCGGTCGCCAGCAGGATGGTCTTCCAGTTGGCGACCTCGGCACCCAGGTGCTCGCGCATCAGCATCATCAGGGTGTATGGCTCCTCGCCCGACGAGCAACCGGCGCACCAGAGACGCAGCTCGCGGCGGTTCTCGGCACGGCGACGGGCCACCAGCTGGGGCAGCAGCGTCTCGGCGAAGAACTCGAAATGCGCGGGCTCGCGGTTGAAGAACGTGTGGTTGGTCGTGATGCGGTTGGCCAGTTCCTCGAGGCCGCTGCCGGAAGCATCGTTCTTCAGCCAGTCGTAGTACTGCTGGAACGTCCGGAACCCCCGCTGCATGAGCACCTTCTGCAGGCGCCCGACCACCAGGCTCTTCTTGTGTTCGCCCAGGTTGATGCCGAAGCGGGCGTACACCAGCTCGCGGATCGCGTTGAATTCGCGATCGCTGATGCGTTCGCCCGGGGCTTCGGTGCGCGGGGGGGCCAGGGTGGAGGCCATCGCGTCAACCGGCCACCGGCGCCTGCAGTCCCAGTTCGGCCAGCAGCTTGAACAGCTTCAGCTTCTCGATCGGCTTGACCACGTAGCCGTCGGCCGAAGCCTTGAAGGCCTGCCGCACGTTGCCGTGGTCCTCGAGCGCCGTGGTCATGACGACGCGCGCCCCCTGCCCCACCTGGATGCCGTGCTCCAACTCCAGGTCCCGGATGGCGGCCAAGGCCTCCTGCCCGCCCATACCCGGCATCATGATGTCGAGGCAGATCAGGTCGTAGTGCTCGCCGCTGTCCAGCGCGTCGTGCACTGCGGCCACGGCCTCGGCGCCGTTGATGGCCACGTCACAGTTGCCAGCCTTCTCGAGGTAGCGGCACAGAAGCCGGCGGCTGATGAAATCGTCTTCCACGACCAGGATGTTCATGGCTCGTTCCCCGGGACAGGCGCGACCGCAGGCGCCGCGCGGTGGATGGGCGCCACGCTGCGCGCGGCACCTCTTGGGTACCGCGAACATATCGACCGGCTTGGGGTTATCTTGACCGCAATGTGGCCGCCCGGACGTACAGGGCGCCGGTTGCCCGCCGACGGCCAGGGATCTATCATGCGGGCTTCCCCGGAACGGACGGAAGGGCGCGCCGAACATGGGTTTGCTGGGCACGTTGGTGGGCGGAAGCCTCGGGTTCATGATGTTCGGCCCGCTGGGCGCCATCGTGGGCGGGGCCATTGGCGCAAACATCGGCGAAGGGCCGGTCCGGTCACCCTACGGCGGGCGGCCCGGCGGCAGCCCCTACGGCGACCCGGTGCGCGACCCGCGCCAGGCCCAGCAGGCGTTCCTGGTGGCGATGATCAGCCTGGCTGCCAAGGTGGCCAAAGCCGACGGCCGGGTGACCGAACCGGAGGTCCGGTCCTTCGACGCCTTCCTGCGCGACCGGTTGGGCATGAGCACCGAGGATCGGCGCGTGGCCGCACGCCTGTTCAACGAGGCGCGCGATTCGAACGTCCCGGCCGAGGAATTCGCCCGCCAGGTGCGCGCCCTGATCGGCCACGAACCGGATCGCCTGGTCGACCTCATGTCCCTGCTGATGAGCGTCGCGGCGGCCGATGCCGGCCTGCACCCGACCGAGGAGCGGCTCCTGCGCTCGATCGCGCGCGAGATGGGCATGACCGCGCGCGACTACGAGACGGCGGCCGCCATGTTCGCCCCCCGGCAGGACCCGGACGCCCACTACAAGGTCCTCGGCCTGACGCGCGAGGCCACCAATGAAGAAGTCAAGAAGGCCTACCGGCGCCTAGCCCGCGAGCACCACCCCGACGTGGTGGTGAACCGGGGCATGGGCGAGGATTTCCGGAAGTTCGCGGACGAGAAGATGCGCGCGATCAACGCCGCCTACGACGCCATCAAGGAAGCGCGGGGCCTCTAGTGCCGGAACTGCCCGAGGTCGAATCGGTCGGCCGCGCCCTGGCCGCGGAACTGCTGGGCCGGCGCCTGAGCGGGCTGCGCGTGCGCTGGGGCGGCGTCTTCGAGCCCTCGGCCAGGGCCGTCCGGACCGCGTTGATCGACAGCCGGCTCGTCGGCCTGCACCGCCACGGCAAGTACCTCATCGCGCGGTTCGAGGGCCCCGCCGGCGAGGCCGCCCACCTCATGATCCACCTGCGCATGACCGGCCAGTTCCTCTCGCAGCCCGACTACGCGCCCGACCGCCACGTTCACGTGACCTTCGATTTCGAGGGCCGCGTCGTGCACTTCCGCGACGTGCGCAAGTTCGGGCGCCTGACCCTGGTCGAACACCCCACCGCCCCGGCGGCGCTGGCGCACGTCGGTCCGGACATGCTGACGGTGCGGACGGCCGACTGGCTGACCCGGGCCCGGAACCGCGCGGCGCCCTTCAAGAGCGTGCTGCTGGACCAGGGCGTGGCCGCCGGGCTGGGCAACATCTACGCCGACGAATCGCTGTTCCTGGCCGGCGTGCACCCGCTGGCGCGCCCGCGCGACCTGGACGAAGCCACCCTGCGCGAGGTGCTGCGGCGCGCGAAGCAGGTCCTGCGCCTGGCGATCCGGCACGGCGGCACGACGTTCCTGGACTTCCGCAACTTCCACGGCCAGCCGGGCAACTTCCGGCGCAAGCTGCGCGTGTACGGCCGTGCCGGCGAACCCTGCCGCGATTGCGGCACCGCGATCGAACGGATAGTCATCGGCGGCAGGTCCAGCTGCTGGTGCCCGCGGTGCCAGCCGGCGCCACGGCCGTAGCGCCGGTCACACGCAGGTGTCCGGCTTCGGCAGCCCCGCCACGCGGCAGGCGTCCTGCCCCGGTCCCTTCGGGAACAGCTCGTAGATGCGCTTGAGGGTCAGGTCGGTCTCGCGGCACAGGTCGCGGATCATCGGCAGCGCGCCGCGCGCGGCATGATGGGCGCGCAGCGCGTCGATGACGCGCCAGTGGTCCGGCGACAGCCTCCGTAGTCCCTCGCGTGCGGCCAGCACGGCGGCCAGTTCGGGCGTCCAGGCGGCGTTGTCCTTCAGGTAGCCCCGGTCGTCCAGCTCGACCGGGCCGTGCGGACCTTCGACGATCACCGTCCTGCCTCCTCAGCCGCCGCAACCCTGGTCAAGGGCGCCGATCACACCACAGTCGTGGATGTCGACGCGGTTGGCGGGCAGGCACGGCGAGGCGGCCGACGGGCTGTAGCCGTCACCGCAGAGCAGCGGATCGGCGACCAGGTTTCCGCCCAGGTCCACGGCACCGAACGGCAGCCCGTTGCCGCCGCCGTTGCCGAACTGCAGGTTGCAGTGGGCCTCGAGCACCGCGCCGGAACCTGTCCCGGCGTCAACCGCGTCGAGGCCGGCCCCGCCCACGTTGAAGGCGACCAGGTTGCGCGCGAACGCGAGCGTCATGGGGTACGCCAAGCGTACTCCGCTGGCGACCGGCGCCGAGTTGGCGACGATCGAGCAACCTTCGATCCAGCTGCCGTCATGCAGCTGCGCGACGTAGAGCCCACCGCCGCGGTCGAAGGCGGCATTGCCGTACACGAGCGTGCTTTCCATCTCAAGACCGACGTTGTTGATGTAGCTGCCGCCGCCAGCGAGCGTAGCCGTGTTGTCGCGGATGACGCAGTTGCTCAAGCTCATCACCGGCTCGCTGTTGATCATGTAGACACCGCCGCCGTATTCGGCGTCGTTGTCTTCGATCAGGCAGTTCTCCAGGCGCGAGCCACCCTGGCCGCCCATCCAGACGCCGCCACCCTCGACCGCGCGGTTGCCGCGGAAGACGCAGTCGCGCACCAGCGTATCGGTCAGGTGCAGTGCGATGCCGGCGCCCGCCCACGGCGGCCCCAGTTCCCCCACCACGCCTGGGGCCAAGCCGCCGGTGAAGGTGAACCCCTCGACGGTGACGCCGGCCCACGTGCGTTCGTCGCCGGAGCCGAAGGTGCCGCCGGTCACGTACATGACGCGGCCCTGCCCCTCGGCATCCAGGATGGTGACCCCGGCGCCGCCCTCGCCACGGATCGTGAAATCGGTCTGGTCGCGCCGCACGATGAACAGGCCCTGAGTGGCATCGCCGTCGCCCTGGTTGGTCCAGGTGTAGCGGCCGGGCGCGACCAGCACCACGTCGCCCGCCACGGCGCCGTGGATGGCGTCGTTGAGCTTCGCGTAGTCGCCGGCCCCGTCCTGGCGGACGTAGAGCGTGCGCATGCTGCCCGGCTGCACGACGATGGTGTTGGACAGGCCCGAGACATGGCCGGCGTCGTCGACGGCCTTCACCCCGACGTGGTAGGCCTGGCCCGGCGCCAGCCCGTCGATGGCGACGACCAGCTTGCCCGGGTTGGGATGCGCCACGGGGGCTGCCGTCACCGGCGTGGCGGCAGACCAGCCCGCGCCGGCCAGCGGCGCCGTGGCGTAGCGCACCTCGTAGGCCGCGGCGCGGCCGTGGATCGTGTCGTCACCCGCCAGCGACCATGCCACCGACACGCCGGTGGCGTTGCCGGCGTACTGCGCCAGGTCCAGCACGCGCGCCGGCGGCGTGATGTCCGGCTGCGCGGCAGCCGTGCCCACCGCCGGCGGCGATGGACGCGACCAGGCGCCGGTGCCGTAGCGGGCCGCCAGGCTGAACACGTAGGTGACCCCGCCGGCCAGGCCGCCGACCACGTGCTGCTGGCGCTGGCCGGCCGGCTGCTGCGCGGCGGGCGCCGGCGCGGGCGTCCACGCGTCGCGAGCCAGACCTTCGTTGCCCAGGGTGACGTAGCGCAGGTCGTAGGCCAGCCCGCCCGCCTTGTCGACGTCCGCGGGGACGGTCCAGGCCAGGGTCACACCGGTGGCCGTGCCGGCCACCACTTCCAGGTCGGTCACCTGCGCCGCCACGCCCGAATCCGGTCCGGACGGACTGTCGCTCCCGCCGCAGCCCGCTGCGGCGAGCGCCAGGAACAACACCGAGGCCAACATCGCCTTCGTCATCACCATCGCCCCCCTGTTTCGGCTCAATGTCCGGACTGCGGCCCGGATCGTCAACCTCGCGGCGCCCGACGGGCCGTCGCCACGCACACGACAGCCGGCTGTCTATTGAACAGGTGTTTTCACGATAACGGATTCCGACCCTAAACATCGCGACAAGATAACCCCGCTCTAACCTCCCAGTTACCGGGTGGAAGTAGGCTGATGCGTCGATCCGCCTGTGGGGCGGGGAATGTCCCGCGGCGCCCGACCAGGGGTCGTGTCGGGAAGCGGCGATGATGCGGAGGTGGAGCGCGACGATGCGGAAGAAGGCACTGATCCTGGGCGGTTCGCGCAACCAGACCTCGATGATGCACAAGATCGCGCAGCAGCTTCCCGAATTCGAACACTACTATACCCCGTTCTACACCGATACGGTGCTGCGTCACCTGGTGGATGCCGGCCTGGCCGATTTCACGATCATGGGCGGCCCCATGCGCCGCGACACCGAGAAGTACCTGGCCGACAACGATCTGGCCGTCGACCTGGGCGGACGCGCGCGCGACTACGACCTGGTGCTGATGGGCACCGACCTGCTCGTGCCGGGGAACATACGCGGCGCGCGGGTCGTCCTGGTCCAGGAGGGCATGACCGACCCCGAGGACCGGATGTACCGGCTGGTGCGTCGCCTGGGCCTGCCCCGCTTCCTGGCCAGCACGGCCACGACGGGACTGTCGAACGCCTACGACCTGTTCTGCGTCGCCTCCGAGGGCTACCGCGACCTCTTCATCCGCAAGGGCGTCGATGCGCGCAAGCTGCGGGTGACCGGGATCCCGAACTTCGACAACGCCGCCGCCTTCCTGGACAACGACTTCCCGCACCGCGGCTACGTGCTGGCGGCCACCTCGGACACCCGCGAGTGCTTCAAGCGCGACCGGCCGCGGGAGTTCTACGCCCGCTGCCTGCGCCTGGCGGCCGGCCGGCCGCTGTTCTTCAAGCTGCACCCGAACGAGAACGTCGAGCGCAGCTCGCGCGAGATCCGGCGGATCTGTCCCGAGGCCCGCATCTTCGCCGGCGGCAACACCGACCACATGATCGCCAACTGCGACGTGCTCGTGACGCAGTACTCGTCCGTGGTCTACGTCGGCCTGGCGCTGGGCAAGGAAGTCCATTCGTACTTCGACGGCGAGGAGTTGCGCCGCCTGTGCCCGCTGCAGAACGGCGGTCGTTCCGCGGCGAACATCGCCGCGCAGTGCCGGGCGCTGCTGGAAGCGGATGACGAGCACGAGTTGCAGCGCATCGCGGCGCGGGCGGCGGGGTAGCCATGTCGCGCGTGGTCACCATCGTGCAGGCCCGCCTCGGGTCCCGGCGCCTGCCGGGCAAGGTCCTGGCGCCGGTCGCGGGGCGACGGGCCCTGGATTGGCAGTTGACCCGCATGCGCGCGTCGCGCCTGGCCGGGAACATCGTCGTCGCGATCCCGACCGGGGCGGCCGATGATGCGCTGGCCGACCATTGCGCGGCCCTCGGGTTCGCCTGCTTCCGCGGCCACGAGGAGGATCTCCTGGACCGCCACTACGGCGCCGCCTGCGAGTACGGCGCGGACGTCGTGGTCAAGGTGCCTTCCGATTGTCCGCTCATCGACCCGGCCGTGATCGACCGCGTGATCGGCCGCTTCCTGGCGATGCCCGACGCGTTCGACTACCTGGGCAACCTGCACCCGGCCACCTATCCCGACGGCAACGACGTCGAAGTGATGTCGATGGCCACGCTGGAGACGGCCTGGCGGGAGGCGGATCGCCCCTTCGAGCGCGAACACACGACGCCGTTCATCTGGGAACGGCCGCAGCGCTTCCGGCTCGGCAACGTCGCCTGGGAAACGGGCCGCAACTTCTCGATGAGCCACCGCTTCACGCTCGACTACGCCGAGGACCTGACGTTCGTGCGCGCGGTCTTCGAGCGCCTGGCGCCGCGGGACCCGCTGTTCAGCCTGCAGGACATCCTGACCCTCCTGGAGCGGCAGCCCCACCTGCTGGAACTCAATGCGGCCTATGCCGGCGTCAACTGGTACCGGCACCACCTGGACGAACTGCGCACCATCGATGCCTCGGCCACCCGCTTCCCGGAGGAATCGACGACGTGACGACGCGCCACCGTCCGCCCCTGACACCGGCGCAGCTCGCCGACCTGCAGGATCTCGCCCTGGCCGTGCGGGCGCACTGCGTGCGCATGGCCGGCGGCGGCGGCTGCTTCCTCGGCGCCTCGCTGTCCTGCGCCGACCTGGTCGTGTACCTGTACCGGCACGTCCTGCAGGTGGACCCGCGGCAGCCGGACCGCGAGGACCGCGACTGGTTCCTGTTGTCGAAGGGACACGACGTGCCGGCCCTGTACGGCACGCTGGCGGAGCTGGGCTTCTTCCCCCGCGAACGCCTCGCGAAGCACCTGAGCCCCGACGACTGCCTGTACTGGCACCCGAACCGCGGCGTGCCCGGCGTCGAGTACCACTCCGGCTCATTGGGTCACCTGCTGGCCGTGGGCGCGGGCGTCGCCCTGGACCTGAAGCTGCGTGGGCACGACCAGAAGGTGTACGTGCTGCTGGGCGACGGGGAACTCAACGAGGGCTCGGTGTGGGAGGCGGTGCTCGTGGCCGCAGCGCACCGGCTCGACAACCTCATCGTGGTCGTCGACCGCAACGGCTTCCAGGCCAACCTGCGCACCGAGGAGCTGGTGCCCCTGGAACCGATTGCCGACAAGTTCCGCGCCTTCGGCTGGTACGCCGCCGGCGTGGACGGCCACGACTTCAACGCGCTGCACGACGTGTTCAGCGAGTTGGGCGGCAGCGACGGTCGTCCGCGCGCGGTCATCGCCACGACGGTGCGCGGCCGTGGCCTGCGCAACCTGGAAGCCCGCGCCGACCGCTGGTTCTGCCGTCTCAGCGACGGCGAGGTGGCGGGATTCCTGGCCGAACTGCGGGGCGGCGGCGCCGTCGACCTGGACACCCCGGGACTGGTGGTGAGATGAGCATGTCCTACGAGCGCATCCTCGGCGACCTGGCCGAGCGGGACGAGCGGATCGTCGTCATGACGGCCGAGAACCGCGCTGCGATCCGCGGCCTGCCCGCGCGCCTGGGCTCCCGCTTCATCGACACGGGCATCACCGAGATGACCCTGGTCGGCATGGCGACGGGACTGGCGCTGCGCGGCCGCATACCGGTCGTCCACGCACTGGCGGCCTTCCTCACCCTGCGTGCGTACGAATTCATCCGCACCGACATCGGGATCACCGGCGTGCCGGTCAAGCTGGTCGGTTACGTGCCGGGCATCCTCTCGGAGGCGAACGGCCCCACGCACCAGGCGATCGAGGACCTGGCGCTGATGCGCGCCATCCCCGGCCTGCGCGTGTTCTGCCCGGCTGACGGCCCGGAACTGGTGGCGGGCCTGCCCCATATCGTGGCGGACCCGCACCCCTGGTACATCCGGTACGTGGACGCGGCCGCGCGACTGCCGCACACCGGGGAGTTCGCCATCGGGCGCGCGGAGGTCCACGGCGATGACGGCGGCACCCCGCCGGACGTGTCGCTGGTGGCCTGCGGCTACACGGCCGGCGAGGCCCACGGTGCGGCGGAGATCCTGCGGCAGGATGGCCTGCGCGTGCACGTCGTCAATCTGCGCACCCTGGTACCGGTCGACGAGTCGGCGCTGCTGGAGGCCGCCCGCGCCGACCTCGTGGTCACGGTCGAGGATCATCGGCGTGTCGGCGGGTTGCACTCGCGGCTGTGCGAACTGCTGGTCGCGCGGGGCCTGCGCGCGAATGTCCGCGCCGTGGCCATCGAGGACTGGTTCACCCCGGCGCTGCTCGCCGATGCCATCGTCCATGCCGGGCTCGATGCCGGCTCCATCGCCGCCCGCACGCGCGCGTGGCTCAGCCAACTGGAGGTCGACCATGTCCGGTGATGCTGCGCAGGTTCGCCCCTTTCCCGACATCACGGCCAGCGAGGCCCTCTACGCGCGGGCCTGCGGCCTGATCCCCAAGGCCACGCAGACGCTGGCAAAGGGACCGGGGCAGTTCACCCGCGGCGTGGCGCCGATCTACCTGCGCCGGGGCCGGGGCTGCCGCGTGTGGGATGTCGACGGCAACGCGTACATCGACCTGAACATGGGCATTGGTCCCATCTCGCTCGGCTACGCCTACGGTCGCGTGGACCGGGCCATCGCCGCCCAGCTGGACGACGGGATCACGTTCAGCCTCATGCATCCGCTGGAGGTGGAGGTCGCCGAACTGGTGCGCGAAGTGATCCCCGGCTGCGAGGCGGTGAGGTTCAGCAAGACCGGCGCCGACGTCTGCTCGGCGGCGGTCCGCCTGGCACGCGCGCACACCGGGCGCGAAAAGGTCCTCTGCTGCGGCTACCACGGTTGGCACGACTGGTACCTGGCGGTCACCGACCGGCGCGCGGGCGTGCCCGCCTTCAACGACGTGCTGACCTACACCTTCAACTACAACGACTACGAGGGCTTCCTGGCCTCGCTCGATGACGAAGTTGCCGCCGTGGTCATGGAACCGGTCGTGTTCGAGGCGCCGCGGGACCGCTTCCTGCACAAGATCGCCGTGGCCTGCCGCGAGCGCGGCATCGTCCTGATCTTCGACGAAATGTGGACGGGCTTCCGCATGGCCCTGGGAGGCGCGCAGGAGCACTTCGGGGTGATCCCCGACCTGGCCGTGTACTCGAAGGCCATTGCCAACGGGATGCCGCTGGCTGTGCTGACCGGACGACGGGAGATCATGGATCTCCTGGAACACGACGTCTTCTTCTACACGACCTTCGGCGGCGAGGCGTTGTCGCTGGCCGCTGCCGCGGCGACGATCGCGGAGATGCGCGAGATGGGTGTCCAGCAGTACCTGGCCCGCCAGGGCACGGTGCTCAGGGACGGCTACAATGAGCTGTGCCGCGAGCTGGGTCTGGAGTTCACACGCTGCGTCGGCTACCCGTGGCGGTCGCTGGTGACCTTCGATGCGTCCGCCGGCGACCCGCTGGTGGTCAAGGCCCTCCTCCAGCAGGAGATGATCCGGCGCGGCATCCTCTGGGGCGGCATCCACAACCTCAGCTTCAGCCATCGGGACGGCGACATCGCCCGCGTGCTCGAGGCGTACCGCGAGGCGCTGCCCGTGGTCGCGGCCGCAGTCGAAACTGGTGACCCGGCCGCGGCCCTACGGGGCCAGCCGCTGGAGCCCGTGTTCCGCAAGACCAGTTCGTTCAATACGAAGCCGGTGCCCGGTGCCCGCGCGGAGGCCGCGCAATGAGCCTGGAGAGCTTCGCGTTGAGCGGCAAGGTGGCGTTGGTCACGGGCGCGTGCGGGTTGCTTGGGCGCGAGCACTGCCACGCCCTGGCCGACGCCGGCGCGCGGGTCGTCGTCGCCGACCTGGACGAGGCTGCGTGCCATGAACTGTCCCGGGAGCTCGTGCGCGGCGCCTTCCCGCTTCCATTCGACGTCGCCGACGAGGCGTCCGTCGAACATGCACGGGCCCGCCTGCTGCGGCACCTGGACCGCGTCGACATCCTCGTCAACAACGCGGCGCTGAACGACAAGTTCGAGGACCCAACGCTGGCGGCCGACGGCAGCCGCTGCGAGGCGTATCCGATCGAGATGTTCCGGCGCGCCCTCGACGTCAACGTCACGGGCGCCTTCCTGTGCGCCCGGGCCTTCGGAACGGTGATGGCCGAGCGGGGCAGGGGCAGCATCATCAACGTCGCCTCGACCTACGGGATGGTCGGGCCCGACCAGTCCCTCTACCGGGACCCGGCCGGCGAGCAGCGGTTCCACAAGTCGCCGGCCTACCCGGTCACCAAGGGTGCCGTGCTGGCCCTGACGCGCTACCTCGCCGCCTACTGGGGGCATCGGGGCGTGCGCGTCAATTCGCTGTCGCCCGGCGGGGTCGAGGCGGGCCAGGATCCGTGGTTCGTCGCCAACTACGCCGCCCGCACGCCGCTCGGCCGCATGGCCGATCGCGGCGACTACCGGGGCGCCGTGGTCTTCCTGGCGGGCGACACCTCCGCGTACATGACGGGCGCCAACCTGGTCGTCGACGGCGGCTGGACCGCCTGGTAGGCGGGGGAAGGGAACACGTGGCTTCCGATCGTCAACAGGCGCTGAGGCACATCCGGCTCGTCCTGACGGACGTCGACGGGGTGCTGACCGACGGCGGCGTCTACTACAGCGAACGCGGCGAGGAGCTGAAGCGTTTCGACCTGCGCGACGGCATGGGCGTGTCCCGGCTGCGGGACGCCGGCCTCGAATGCGGCATCGTCACCGGCGAGGATTCGCCGATCGTGCAGCGGCGGGCCGCGAAGCTGGGCATCGACGAATTGCATCTGGGCATCGCCGACAAGAGCGCGGTGCTCGACCGGATTCTCGAGCGCCGCGGGCTGACCGCCGCACAGGTCGCCTACATCGGCGACGACGTCAACGACGCGGCGGTCATGTCCAGGGTCGGCTTCACCGGTGCCCCGGCCGACGCCCAGCCCGGGATCGTCGCCCTGGCCGACCACGTCTGCAACGCCCCGGGTGGTCACGGGGCCTTCCGCGAGTTCATCGAGCTGATCCTGGCGGCCCAGTCCGGCGCCGCCGCCAACCGCAGCCACGGAGGTACCGCATGTCGAGCACCCGCCTGATGATCGGCGATCGCCGGATCGGCGAGGGAGAGCCCGTCTACGTGATCGCCGAGATCGGCATCAACCACAACGGCGACCTGGCCACGGCCAGGAGGCTGATCGACGGCGCCGTGTTCGGCGGCGCCGACTGCGTGAAGTTCCAGAAGCGCTGCCCGGAACTCTGCGTGCCGCGCGACCAGTGGTTCCAGGAGCGCGACACGCCCTGGGGCCGCATGACGTACATCGAGTACCGGCATCGGGTCGAGTTCGACTGGGACGGCTATGCGGCGATCGACCGCCATTGCCGCGAGCGGGGCGTCCATTGGACCGCCTCCTGCTGGGACGAGGAATCGGTGGACTTCATGGCGAGCTTCGACGTCCCCTTCCTGAAGGCAGCCAGCGCGTCGCTGACCGACCACGACCTGCTGCGCCGGATGAAGGCGGTCGGCGTGCCCCTGATGATCTCGACGGGCATGTCCACCAGCGAGGAGATCGAGGCGGCCGTCGAGGCGCTCGGCACGGACAACCTGCTGATCGCGCACTCGACCTCCGCGTACCCCTGCCCCGTCGGCGAACTCAACCTGCGCATGATCGCCACGCTCAGGGCGCGCTATCCCGGGGTTCCGGTGGGCTACTCCGGGCACGAGGTCGGGCTGGCGCCGACCTGGGGCGCCGTCTCGCTGGGCGCCACCTTCGTCGAGCGGCACATCACGCTGGACCGGGCGATGTGGGGCACCGATCAGGCCGCTTCGGTCGAGGTCATGGGCTTCCACCGGCTGGTGGCCAACATCCGCGACCTGGAGACCGCCCTCGGTGACGGGCACAAGCGCGTCTATGCGAGCGAGGAAGGCGCGCGCCGCAAGCTGCGCCGCGTCGCCGGGCTGGCCGCCCGCATGGAGGCCTGATGGAACTAGCGCGGGCGCAGGCGTGGTCGGCCGCGGTCATCGTCGTCGCCGCGCTGGGCTTCATCGCCGCGGAACGGCGCTGGCCGTACGACCGCGGCCAGGGCCTGCTGCGCCAGGGCTTCTGGAACGACCTTCTGCTGTACACGTTCCTCCAGTCGTGGTTGGCGGGCATGGCCATCGCGCACTTCGCGGCCTGGCTGGACCGGGCCACGGCGGGGCGGCCCGCCGTCGTGACCGAGTGGCCGCTGTGGGCGCAGCTGCTCCTGTTCACCGTCACGCACGACCTGTACATCTGGTGGTTCCACCGCCTCTGTCACCGGAACCGCGTGCTCTGGCGCCTGCACGAAGCGCACCACTCCCCTCGCGTTGTCGACTGGCTCAGCGGCGCGCGCTCGCACGTGCTGGAGATCCTGATCAACGGCGTGGTCGAATTCATGCCCATCATCCTGCTGGGCGCCGCCCCGGAAGTGGCCACCTACAAGGGCTGCCTCAGTGCGGTCTACGGCATGTTCATCCACGCCAACCTGGACGTCCGCCTGGGCGCGCTCGGCTACATCCTGAACGGACCCGCGCTGCACCGCTGGCACCACGCCGAGCGCTGCGAGGTGCGCTTCCGGAACTTCGGCACCAAGCTGGCGATCTGGGACCGCCTGTTCGGCACCGCCTACGAGCCTGACCGCCGGCCCCTCTCCTACGGGCTGCCGTACCGGTTCCCGGCCGACGACTGGCTGCGCCAGCACCTGGCCTCTCTGCGCCCCTTCGAACGCCGGGATGTCGCCTGAGATGGGCTGGTTCTACGTCATCGTGGCCGGGGTGCTCGAGGTAGGCTGGATCATCAGCCTCAAGGCCACCGCGGGCTTCACGCGGCTGGTGCCCGTGCTCTGCTATGCCGGCTTCGGGATCGGCAGCACGCTCTTCCTCTCGCTGGCGCTCAAGCGACTGCCGATGGCGCCGGTCTACATCGTCTGGATGGGGATCGGCATGGTCGGTGCCGCGGCCTGGGGCGTGGCGCGGCACGGCGAACCGCTGGGCTGGCTGCGCGTGGTCAGCATGCTGCTGGTCCTGGCGGGCGTCGCCGGCCTGAAGGCCAGCGCGACCCCGCGGGCCCCCGTGCCCGGACCGTCCGCGGTGGCCGGGGCCGACGAGGCCGCCGCGCAGCCCCCCCTCGCCCCCCGCGCCGGCGAAATCGGATGCGATCTTCACTGATTTCTCAAGTGGCGCTGACACAACGCTAAAACGGTCCTGCTTTAATGGTGCCCATGAAGCGACTGCGAAGGGCAGACCTGCACCTCCACAGCAACGTCTCGTACGACGTGCCCGAAGTCGCGGCGTTGTTGCCCCGCGCGCTGTTCGAGAAGGCGCTGGATCCGCGGCGCGCCGACCGCCGGCTGGACTACTTCACGCTCACCGACCACGACACGATGGCGGGCTGGGAGCAGCTGGTCCGGCAACTGCCCGAGGCCGACCGTGCCTTCGTCATCCCCGGGGTCGAGCACACGCTGTGTGATCCCGGCATCGGCTTCACCATCCACGTGAACCTGTTCATGCTGGACCCGGACCAGTACGCGGAGATCCGGCGCCAGGTGGTCACGCTCGACGAGCTGTTCGACTACTGCCTGCCGCGCGGGATCTTCATGCAGTACAACCATCCGACCTGGTTCGAGCTCGACGAGTGGCGATCCGACCGGGTCGAGTTCGGCAAGGTGCGGCAGATCGCGGCCAACTTCCAGGTCATCGAGCTGAACGCCGGCCGGCCCGGCCGCCTGAACGCGGCCACCGTCTCGCTGGCCGGCAACCTGGGCAAGGTGCTGACGAGCAACAGCGACAGCCACAGCGGGGACGTGGGGCTGTCGAGCAACTGCGCGCAGGGGGATGGCGCGCGGGAATTCCTCGCCAACATCTGGGCGGGGCGCGGTTCGATCGTCACGTCCGACATGACCTACGACGGCATGCTGACGGTCGTCCACGACATGATCGACAACGTGCTCAACGAACGCGGCGAGCGCATCGTCGCCGATTCCGTGCTCCAGCACCAGCACCGGGCCGTGGCGCTGCTCGTGCGCCACCTGGTGAACTCGCGCCGCCTGCGCCGCGGGCCGGCGCGCGAGATGGTGCGGCTGGTGCTCAAGCAGATCAGCCGTCCGGTCGTCAGCCGGTGGCTGGACCGGGAACACGAACTGGCCCGGCGGCTGGCGGCCGACTCCGCCCTGGGCGCGCACGTCCCGCTGACGGAGCGGGCGGGTGCCGCCTGATTCCGGCGTTGCCTTCCACACCTTCAATCCACGGAGGACATCCGTGCGCAGACTTTCTCTCGCTGCGGGCGGCGTGCTGGCCCTGGCCGGCTCCGCCCTCGCCGATCCCCTGACCCTGACGCCGATCGGCACCTATGCGAACGGCATCTACGACGGCGGCGGCACCGAGATCGCCGCCTACGACCCGCTGACGATGCGGGTCTTCTTGGTCAACGGCACGACGGGCAACGTAGAGGCCAGCCCGAAGCAGGATCCCGGCCGCATCGTGTTCTTCGAGACGACCGGTACCTGCAAACACCTGAACGACGTTGCGGCGGGCGCCCTGCCGGACATGATCGCATTCTCGCCCGACGGCCTGCGCGCGCTGACGGCCAACGAAGGCGAGCCCAACGACGCCGATACGAACGACCCCGAAGGGTCGGTCACGATCGTCGACCTGGGCTCCGGCGTGCGCCTGTTCGGGCCCGGCGCCACGGTGACGGACATCATCCCGCTGGGCACCAAGGACCACAGCCTGCCCGGCAACGGGCTGGATCCCAGCAACCAGGACGGGGGCATCCACATCGCGAACTGGCCGCAGCAGGCGTTCTACCTGCCGGACGCCATCGCGTCCTACACCGTCGGCAACGTCGTGTTCGACAGCGGCGACCAGTTCGAGCAGATCGTTGCCGCGCTGCAGCCGGCCTACTTCAACGGGACCAACACGAGCGACACCGGCTTCGACAGCCGCAGCGACGACAAGGGCCCCGAGCCCGAGGGCGTGGCGCTGGCGGAGATCGACGGCCGCTGGTACGCCCTGATCGGCGTGGAGCGCCAGGGCGACGTGATGCCCTTCGACAGCCTGACCGTGGGCATCGAGGACCCGATCGAGGAGCCCCGGACCGAGCCGGCCAACCTGCCGCCGCGGACGCAGGCCCGCCTGGACATCGTCGACGTGCGCGGTCACCTGGTCGAGACGCTGCTGGACGGCATGTACGAACCCGGCGAGTACCGCCTGGCCTGGAGCGCAGCCGACGCGCCGGCCGGCGTGTACCTGACCGTGCTGCGGACCGACGCCCTGACGCTGGTGCGCCGCCTGACGCAGGTGACGTAGAGCGAGCTGAGCCGCAGCCGAGGGAGGCCCCGTGACCTGACGTGGTGAGTCGGTCACGGGGCGCCCCGGCAAGGCGGCGCCCACGATCCATCCATCCGGGAGGGCGATGAAGATCTGCGATGTCGTGCAGTCCTTCACTGCCCGCAGCGGCGGCATTCGCACGTACATCCTGGCCCGCCAGCGCTACTTCGCCGACCAAGACCACTGCGAGCACGTACTGATCGTGCCGGGCGGGCGGGACGCCGTGCGCCAGGAGGGCCGCACCCGCGTCCACGAGGTCGCCTCGCCGTTCATCCCCGGCTACCGTCCGTACCGGTTCAACGTGCGCCCCGGTCACGTCGCGCGCCTCCTGGCCGCGGAGATGCCGGACGTGATCGAACTGGCCAATCCGTTCCTGATGTCGAGCGTCGCCTTCCGCCACCGGCAGCGGCACGCGGCCTGCGCCGTGGTCGGCTTCTACCACGCCGACTTCCCCACCGCGTACGTGGCCGAACCCGTGGCCAGCGTCTGGGGCCGGCGCGCCGGCCGCGCCTGCGGCAACGTGGCGGAAGCCTACGCCCGCCGCGTCTATGGCCGTTGCGACCTGACCGTGGCCGCCTCGCCCGCCAACGTCAGGCGGCTCGATGCGATGCGTGTGGCCAACATCGCCGAGATCCCGCTCGGCGTGGACCTCGACATCTTCACCCCGGCGCGCGCCGACCCGGCCGCGCTGGCCGGCCTGTTCCGACCGGAGGCAGGCAACGGACCGGTGCTGATCTACTGCGGCCGCCTTGACCGCGAGAAGCAGGTCGAGGTCCTGGTGCGCGCCCATGAACTGCTGCCGCGAGCGGCCTGCCTGCGGCTGCTGATGATCGGCGAGGGTCCGCTGCGCCCGGCCCTGGAGGCGCGGGCCGAGCGCGAACCCCGCCTGGCGATCCTGCCGTTCGTCTCGGACCGGACCCGCCTGGCCGCCCTGCTGGCCGCCTCCGACCTCTACGTGACCGCCGGCCCCTTCGAGACGTTCGGGCTCTCGGTGCTCGAGGCCCAGGCCTGCGGGTTGACGGTCGTCGGCGTGGACGCCGGCGCGCTTCCGGACCGCGTGCCTGCGGGCCTCGGCTTGCTGGTACCGACGGGCGACGCCGCCGCCATGGCGGCGGCCATCATCGACGAGCTTGCCCGCGACCGCGACGAACGTCGCCGCCTGGCCCGCGACTGGGCCGAGGCCAACGGCGACTGGGCGCGCATCCTCGACCTCATGCTCGTGGCCTACCGGGGGCTGCTGCCGGAGCGGGGGACGCCGTGACGGCGCGTCCAGGGCCCCGGTCCCGTGATGTCCTGCCGCGCCTGGCGGGGCTGGGCCGCCGCTTCGGCTGGCTGCTGGCGGTCGGGGTCGTCCTGGACCTCGGCTACAGCCTGGCGGTCTCCGACCGGCAGGTGCTGCAGGACACGCTGCGATTGGACCCCGCGTGGCTGGCCGTCTCGGTCCTGCTGGCGATGCTGCCGCTGGCGGCCGGCGCCCTGAGGATCTGGCTCTGGGGTCGCCTGCTGCAACCGGGCTTCCGGCTGCGCTCGGCCACGCGCATCATCATGCTGACGGAGGTCACCTCGGCCGTCACCCCGTCGGCGGTCGGTGGCGCGCCGGTCAAGATCGCGGCCCTGGCTTCGTACGGGCTTGGCACCGCCGGCGGCACGGCGCTGGCGCTGCTGGGGACGCTGGAGGACACGCTGGCCATCCTGCTGCTCGTGCCGGCCGCGGCGCTGGCCACCGGGCTGCTGCCGCGGTTGCTGGAGCTGATGGGCGGACTGGCGCACACGGTCCCGGCGTCCGGGCTGACCGTCGGCCTGGCTGCGGCGGTGGCGGCCGGCCTGGCGGTGGCGGCCGTCATCGGGACCAGGTTGCTGACCCGGGGCCGGCGCGGACGGCGACGGCTGGTGCGCCTCCGTCGCTGGCGGCGGGACCTGCTGGCGGTCGCGGGCATCGTACGCCGCCGCGGCAAGCGCGTGCTGGCCATCAACACGGGGCTGGCCGTCGTGCACTGGGCGGCCCGTCTGAGCATCATCAGCGCGCTGGCCGCCGGGCTGGGCGCGCCCGTCCCGCCGGTGCGCACCGCGGTGCTGCAGTGGCTCTGCTTCACGGGGATGAACCTGGCGCCCACGCCGGGCGCCGTCGGCGGCGCCGAGGCGATGTTCATCCTGACGATCGGGCGGGAACTGCCGTCGGCGCTGGTGCCGCTGGCCATGACCTCATGGCGATTCGTCACCTTCTACTGCCTGAACCTCAGCGCGCTGTTCCTGCTCCTGGGACCGCTCCGCACTGTCGAAGGCGCCGTGCGTGCCGGCGTCCCGGGAAGATCCGGCGGGGCCACCGCCGCCGATCCGGCCTGAGACCCCGGATGCGCTGGTAGACATCACTTGATCTCTCATGCTATTATTCAGGATCGTTGACGTCGTTCCTTGGCCGGTCCGGGTACGCCACACACCTCCCTTAGCACAACTTGTTGCTAATTAGATCATTAGGAAGCTGGTGGCCACTTTGTCGATTAACCATGGCCGGCTTGCGCCGGCGTTCGCCCTATCTCTGTGTCTGATGATCGCGTGGATCCCTGCCTCGGCCGGCGCCGTGGTCGTCAACGAGTACATGAGCTCGAATTCCGCCACGATCGCCGATGTCGATGGCGCCTACTCCGACTGGATCGAGCTCTACAACCCCGGGCCTGCGCCCTTCAGCCTGACCGGCTGCTGGCTCAGCGACAACGCCGGCCAGCCCCTCAAGTGGCAGTTCCCCCAGGGGTCAGTCCCGGCGGGCGGCCGGCTCGTGGTCTGGGCTTCGGACAAGAACGGCGTGCGCGGCGGCGGCCAGCTGCACACCAATTTCAAGCTCAGTGCTGACGGCGAACCCGTGCTGCTGACCGCCGCCGACGGTACGACGTTGCTGGACCAGGCGCCGGCGGTCCCTCTGCAAGCCGACCAATCGTACGCTCGCAATCCCGACGGCTCCTCCAGCTGGGCCGTGTACGCGGTCGCAACTCCTGGCGCCCCGAACGGGGCCCCGACGACGACGGCGCCGACGCCCGAGTTCTCGGTCGCTGCCGGCTTCCACGCCGAACCCTTCCTGCTGGATCTGTCGACAACCGATCCCTTGGCACAGATCCGGTACACCCTGGACGGGAGCGAGCCCACGGCCACCTCGGCGCTCTACACGGGGCCCGTCACGGTCGACGACCGCGCCGGCGACCCGGCGATCCACGCGCTGATCCCGACGAATTTCATGGCGCCGGGGCACTATGCCTGGCGCGCGCCGACCGGCGACATCGACAAGATCACGGTGGTGCGGGCACGGGCGTTCCGCACGGGACAGGAACCGGGCGCGATCGCCACGCGTTCCTTCATCGTCGGCCCGGACGTGGCCTCGCGCTGCTTCTTTCCGGTCATCTCGCTGGTGACCGACCCGGTGAACCTCTTCGACCCTGCCATCGGCATCTACGTGCCGGGCAACCTCTACGTGCCGGGTGTCGAGGAGACGGGCAACTACTTCCAGAGCGGCTCGGCCTGGGAACGGCCGGTGCACGTGGAGCTGTTCGACGAGAGCGGTTCGGTGGTGCTGTCGCAGGACGCCGGCGTACGCATCAGCGGGAACGCCACGGTGAAGCTGCCGCAGAAGTCACTGAAACTCTACGCCGACAACGACTACGGCGACGCCGACTTCAGCGCGGCCCTGTTCCCGGATCTGCCGCATGTGTCGTACGCGCGGTTCCGGGTGCGCAACTCGGGCGACGACTGGGGCTGGCTGGGTTTCCGTGACCTCGCCATCCATCGGGTGCTGGAGGGACTCGATTTCGACCTGCAGGCCGGCCGCCCGGTGATCCAGTTCCTGGACGGCGAATACTGGGGCCTGGCCAACCTGCGCGACGAGTACAGCCGCTTCTACTACGAGCGGCAGTACGGCGTCGACGAGGACGACGTCGTGCTGCTGGAGAACAACGGCGAGGTGGACGACGGTCCGGCCGACGGCAACCTGACCTACTTCGCGCTGCGGGACTTCGTCGCCGCGCACGACATGAACGACCCGGCGGCGTTCGCGCACGCGGACTCGCTGATGGACATGGCGAACTTCAGCGCGTACTGCGCAGCCGAGATCTTCGCCGCGAACACCGACTGGCCGGGCAACAACATCACCTTCTGGCGCAAGGACGTCGCGGCGCCCGTGGCGGGCGCGCCGGAGGGCCATGACGGCCGCTGGCGCTGGTCGCTGAAGGACATGGACGACTCGTTCCAGAGCGCCTCCTACAACGCACTGGCGGCAGCCCTGGCGACGGACGGCCCGGCGTGGCCCAATCCCGCCTGGTCGACCGTGCTCCTGCGCGGCCTGCTGGAGAACGATGGCTTCCGACGCGACTTCATCAACACGGCCTGCGATCAGATGAACTCGACGTTCCGGCCGGCGCGCGTGGCCGCGATCATCGACGAACATGCCGCGCAATATGAGCCGGCGATCGGCGCCTGGTACGCGCGCTGGAGCCTGACCGAGGACTGGACCGCGCGCGTGGAGGCCTTCCGCGACTTCGCGAACAACCGGCCGGCGGTGGCCCGCCTGCACTACCAGTCCCGCTTCGGTCTGGCCGGCACCGGGACCGTGCAGGTCGACGTGAACGACGTCGCGCGCGGTCGCGTGCGCGTCCACGGTCTGGAGATCGACGGCGACACGCCGGGGCTGCCGGTGGCGGGCGCGCCCTATCCGTGGAGCGGCACCTACTTCCGCGGCAACCCGGTGACGATCACGGCGCTGCCCGGGCCGGGATCGGTCTTCGTGCGCTGGGTCGAGACGGGAGAAACCACCGCCGCCATCATCGTGCTGCCGGTCAACGGGACCGTGACCAGGACCGCCGAGTTCGCCGCCGACGGCGCCGCCGCCGTGGATCCGGGCGGCGACCTGCCGACGAGAGTGCTGCTCCTGGCTGTGGCGCCCAATCCGTTCAATCCGCAGACTACGCTCAGCTTCGTGCTGCCGATAGAAGCAACGACCTCGCTCGAGATCTTCGACCTGTCCGGTCGGCGCGTGCGCACGCTGGCGGCCGGGACGCTGGCGGCGGGCCGCCACGACCTGGTCTGGGACGGGCGCGACCAGGCGGGACGGGCGGCGCCCAGCGGCAGCTACCTGGGCCGGCTGCGCACCGGCGACGTCGAGGCCCTGGCCCGGATGCAGCTGGTGCGCTGAAGTCCGCGCGACCGCGCTTCGTCGGGCCGTGAGCGTTCGCCCGGCTCACGGCTCGACGAACGCCACCACACCCTCGGCCACGCCGGTTCCCGGCGTCCCCTGGAACGAGTCCCATTCGCGCCGGCTGTCGCGCACGACCAGCAGCAGGCGGAACGTCGAGCCGGGTCCGTCCGGCTCCAGCCTGATCACGTCGTTGAGGTTCCACATCTCGGCGTCTTCGCCCTCGTCGGTCACGAAGAGCGCGTGCTCGACGCCGGGCGCGTCCTGCCGGTAGTAGTACCAGCGGAACAGGGCCAGTTCGTCGATCACGAGGCCCGGGTCCCACGGCGAGGTGTAGGACTCGGCCGCGAAGTCCCCGCGCGCGAAATACGTCCAACCCGGATCGACAGGCAGCTCGATGCGATCGGCCACGCGTTGACCCCACGAATCGACGAAGACCTGACGGGTCTGCGGCACGTCCGGGTCGTCGATGTCTGCGGGTGAGGCATCGCGGCGCGCGACGGCGACGACCTCGAAGGACACCACGAAGGTGTTGTGGTTCGTGTTCGGACCGTCCAGGCGACGCGTGTGGCGGATGGTCAGGTTGCGCGTGACGTCGACGACGACGTTCGTACGCAGCGTGGCGCGGAAGCGCACCGCGCAGGCGAAGCGGTCCGCCAGGCCCCAGACGGCCGCGCGCGTGAAGGCGTCCATCGCCGCCAGGTCTTCGCGGGAGACTCCCTTCAGCCAAGCGTCGATCTCGTCTTTGCGCCAGGTCGGCCCGCTGCCCAGTCCTGGCAGCTGAGCAGCGATCGCCACCAGCGCCGGATCGTCGACTACCGCAGGCAGCGCCGAGCTGTACAACAGCGCCGAATCCGGCACGACCCAGAGAAACGACTGGGACAGGAAGCCGTCCTGGTCCACCTCGGGCTCGCCGGCCGCCAGAGGTCGCTGGTTGCGCTCGACATCGTCGACCCCGTAGAGCCCGCTGTCGTAGTCCAACGCCACCTTCCAGCCGATGTCCACCTCGTCAGGGCGCGGCACCCTGGCCAGCAGCGTCACGCGCACGGTGTCACCGGGCGCCGCCTCTGGCGGCTCGAGCGTGATCGCGTACGGGCGCACCTTGTCCTCGAGGCCCAGGTGCATCTCCTGGTCGGGGAAGCCCTCGCCGCAGGCGGACAGCAGGGCGGCCAGGATCGGTAGCACAACGGCAGGCCACGCGATTCTCATGACGACTCCCTAGAATTCGACGCGGGCGCCCAGCGACGGCAGGAAGATCCAGCCGTAGGGCGACCGCTCCGAGTAGTCGTAGTTGTAGGTGTAGCCCTCGGGGCTGTTGTAGGCGAAGTAGTTCGCGTTCTGCAGGTCCAGGTAGAGCGACCAGACGGTGGAGCCGCGGACCATCTCCCAGTCCACGCGCAGGTCGACGCGCACGTAGGGCTCGACGCGGTCGGACAGGTAGGCGCCCTCGACCGGGACGTAGTTGCCCGTGTCGCCGTCGAACTCGAACTGCCCCGCGGTGTAGCTGAGCAGGGGCGTGACCGGGACGCCAGTGACGAACTGCAGACGCGAACCGAACGACCAACCACGGCCCAGGTCCCAGGTGCCGGTGGCTTCCAGGTGCACAGGCTGGTCCACGTCGTGCGCCAGCCAGGTCCCGGGCGACCAGTTGATGCCGTCGCCAGGGTCGCGGGCGAACTGCCGCTCGCTGCGCCCGACGCTGCAGGCCAGCCAGCCGCGGAAGCCGTCGCGCTGATCGCGCCGCAGCAACAGTTCCAGACCGTACATCCGCGCGCGCGCGTCCGGCAGGAAGTTCACGTCGTTCGTGTCGGCGAAGGCCGGCACGTCGTCCTGCGTATTGTAGTAGCCCTCGACCTTCAGCGACCAGCCGCGGTCGAAGCGCCACTCGTGCCCGAGCGTCAGGTGGCGCGCCGTGGTCGGCGGCAGGTCTGGATTGCCGTAGACGGGGTCGGTCGATTGGCCGATGGGCCGCGGCGCCTGGTTGTAGTCGCCGGCCGAGGCCGTCAGCACGCGCCCCTCGCCGTAGTCCCAGCGCAAAGAGGCGCGCAGGCCGGTGCGTGACTTGTCCAGGTGGTGGTAGTAGTCGTGGCGGACACCCGGCGACACCAGCAGCGACGGCAGCGGGCGCAGGTCCAGGCCGGCGTAGGTGCCCAGGTCGGAGAACTCCTTGTCTGTGAGCCGCGAGGCCGGATAACCGGCCAGCTTCACCTCGTAGTCGTATTCGGAATAGATGAGGTCGGTCCCGACGCGCGAGACCAGCCACGGCCGCCAGGTCACGGCCAGGTCATCGCGCAGGCTGAAGACCGGTCCGCGGCCGTCGAAGCGGAACTCGCCGAGCAGGTGCCCCGAGTTGCGGTCGCGGCCGGCCGAGGCCCGCAGCTCGTTCCGCACGCGCCGGCCCAGCTGCGCGTCGTAGCCCAGGATGTACCGGGAGAACGAGAGGTCCAGTTCCACCTCGTCGGTGGCCTCGGACACCTCCGGACTGCCGGTGTTGGCGTTGGGCGTCACCAGCGACAGGCGGTCGCGGGCGCCGAAGAAGGTCAGGAACAGGCGATGGTCCGGGTGCGCCTCCCAGTCCAGCCGCGCCACGGCGTCGGCGTACCAGGGCGCCACCGCCAGCCTGACGTCGTCGTTGTCCGCCAGCGCCGCCTCCGCCAGCTCGCCGATGAAGCTGCGCCGGGCCGTCACCATCAGGCCCAGGCCGCGGCCGAGCGGGCCCTCCGCGTGGACACTGGCGTCCAACAGCCCGGCGTCCACCGTCGTGTGCCAGCCGTTGGCGCGCGCCGGGCGCCCCTTCACCTCGACCAGGCCCCCGATGCACCCACCGTAGCGGACGCCGAACCCGCCGGGATAGAGGTCCACACCGCCGAGGCCCAGCGAGTTGTAGGTCGACTTGACGCCCCCGAAGTGGAACAGCAGGGGGATGTCGATGCCGTCCAGCAGGAAGCGCGTGTCGTAGTTCCCGCTGCCACGCACAATGACGGCACCGGGGTCGGCCATGGTCGGTCGCGCGACGCCCGGCAGCGCCTGGACGCTGCGGATGGCGTCGCCGCCGGTGCCCGGCAGTGTCTGGACCTCGAGCGCCGACAGCGAGACACGCGTGACCTCCTGCTCGGGACGGTCGCCGAAGACCACGATCTCCTGCGTGTTGTACTGCCGGCGCTTGAGACGGACGGTGACGTCGACGCGTTCACCAGGCCGGATCGTCTCGGTCAGCGCGATCGGCGCGAAGCCGGCGTTGGGAAACGTCAGCGAGACGCGGCCGGTCGGCAACCCACGGAATCCGAACTGCCCGTTCGAGTCGGCGTAGGTGACCAGGCCGTCGTCGTCGCCGAATTGGCCATCGATCCGGCCGAGTGAGGCCAGGTGCTGCGCCCACGGCACGGTCAGCGACGTCGTGTCCGGCGCAACCATGACAACCTTGACCATCGCTCCGGCCAACGGCGCCTCGGTGTTCCGTTCGAGCACCTTGCCGGCCAGGTTCACCCGCGCGTCCGGCGCGGTCGTCGCCGCCGCGACCCGCGGGAACGCCAATGCCCCCGCCAGCGCCAGCGCCATCCAAGCCAGGAATCCCGGTCTCGTCAGCATCATGTCCTTGCGTCCCCTTGCCTGCTGCGGTTCCGTGGCGCCCACCGACGCCACTCAGAACCAGAACGCCCACCCCACGCCAAGTCGCCAGCCCCAATTCGACGTGCGCACCTGCCAGTCGCCGCCGCCCCAGCGCGCGCCGTTCGTCAGGTCGTCCACCTGCAGGAAGTTGGTGAACGTGCCGACTGCTTCCAGTTCCAGGCTGACCCGGCGGCCGAGGCGCAACTGGGCGCCGCCCCCGGCGATGGCAGCGGGCCCGAATGCGATGAGGTTCCCGTCGCCGTCCTCGGTCTCGAAAGCCTGCCCGCCGCCGCCGATCCCGCCCCGGAGAAACGGCTGCACTGTGCGTTCCGGTCCAAGGAGCACCGTGCCGGTCAGGAGCAACTCGACGTCGCCGATCCGGGACGCCACACCTTCGATATCGTGCCGAGCGAACGATACGAGCAACTGCCCGACGAAGCGGTCGCCGAACCGGCGGCCGACGAACACGCCGCCACCGTTCGCCCATTTCGCGACCGCGCCCGGCGGAACGCCGTCGCGGTCGAAGACGTCGAAACGGCTGCGCCAGGAGCCGCTCGACTGCACGCCGACCTGCCAGCGGAGCGGACGAGCCGGGGCCGGATCCGCGTCGGCGACGGCGCGCACCGGCGGCGCCACGATCGACGCGAGCACGACCGCGACCAGCAGCGGACGAAGTGCAGGCGGTCTCATTCGGCACCACCCCGGTCATGGCCCAGCCCGTAGGCCTGGATCTTCTTGTGCAGGTTCGTGCGGTCCAGTCCCAGCAGCCGGGCCGCGCCCGAGACGTTGCCGTCGGCCTCGCGCAGCGCCGCCTCGACCAGGTCCTTCTCGAACTGCTGCCGCGCCGCGGCCAGCCCGCCGGCGCGGCGCACCGCGGCCAGGTCCCAGCCTGGCAGGGCGCCGCCCCGCGCCGGACCGCCGGCCGGGCGCGCGGCCGGGATCCCTTCGCCCACGCCGCAGGTGGCCAGGTCATCGGCGGTGATGGTGGCGCCCGCGCTGAGGATCGCCAGGCGCTCGACGGCGTTGCCCAGCTCGCGGATGTTGCCGGTCCACGGCAGCCGCTGCAGCGCCAGCAGGGCGCCGTCGTCAAGGCGCCGCTGCGGCAGCCCGTTCTCGTCCAGGTACGCCGCCAGGAAGTGCTCGGCCAGCAGCGTGATGTCGCCAGGTCGATCGCGCAGCGGCGGCACGTGCACGGGCACGACATTCAGACGGAAGTAGAGGTCCTCGCGGAAACGGCCGGCCGCGACCTCGGCCGGCAGGTCCTTGTTCGTCGCGGCGACCACGCGCACATCCACCTTGATGGTCCCGTCCCCGCCCACGCGCTCGATCTCGCCTTCCTGCAGCGCGCGCAGCACCTTCGCCTGGGCCTTCAGCGACATGTCGCCGATCTCGTCCAGGAAGAGCGTGCCGCCGTCCGCCTGCAGGAACTTGCCGTCGCGCGTCTGCGTCGAGCCGGTGTAGGCGCCCTTGACGGCGCCGAACAGCTCGCTTTCGATCAGCTCCTCGGGGATGGCCGCGCAGTTGACCTTCACGAACGGCTTGCCCTGGCGTTCGCTGGCCTCGTGCACGGCGCGCGCCACCAGTTCCTTGCCGGTGCCGCTTTCGCCGGTGATGAGCACGCGCGCGCCGGTGGGCCCTACGCGCCGGATCTGCTCGCGGATCGCCTGCAGGGGCGCCGACTCGCCGACCATCACCGTCCGCCGCTTGACCTTGTCGCGCAGCGCGCGCACCTCACGGCCCAGGTCGCGGCGGTCCAGCGCGTTGCGGATGGCCACCAGCAGCCGCTCCTTGCTGAGCGGCTTCTCGATGAAGTCGAAGGCGCCGTGCCTGGTGGCCTCGACCGCGGTGGCGATGGTGCCGTGCCCGCTGATCATGATGACGGGCAGCTCGGCGTCCTGCGCGCGCAGCCGGCGCAGCACCTCGATCCCGTCCAGGCCCGGCAGCCGCACGTCCAGCACCGCGACGTCGGGACGCTCGGCCTGGCAGCGGGCCAGGCCCTCCTCGCCGCTCTCGGCCACGTCGACGGTGAAGCCCTCGGCCGTCAACACCATGGCGAACGTGCGGCGGATGTTGCGTTCGTCATCGACGATCAGGACCCTGGCTTTCACGCTGCACCGTCCCGGGAATCGGAAGTGGCGGCGACGGCGGCGGTCAGCGGCAGGTCGATGGTGAACGACGTGCCGCGTCCGGGCTCGCTGCGGACGGAAATGACCCCGCCGTGGCCGATGACGATGTTCTCGACGATGGCCAGGCCCAGGCCCATGCCGTCGCTCTTGGTGGTGAAGTCGGGCTCGAAGATGCGCGGCAGGTTCTCCGCGGCGATGCCGGCGCCGCGGTCGCTGACCACCAGGCGCGCGCCCGCACCCTGGCGAGCCAGCGTGATGGCCACGCGCTCGGGCTCGCGCTGCTGGCGGCAGGCCGCCAGCCCGTTGTCGACCAGGTTGACCAGCGCGCGGCGCAGCGCGTCGTAGTCGAACCAGCCGACCAGCGGCGCGCCGATCCCGTCCAGCTCCAGCCGCTCGCGGCCGTAGAGGTGCCCGAGGTCCAGCAGCAGGGCCACCAGGTCGCCTTCCCGCAGCTCCGGCTTCGGCAGCCGCGCGAAGTCGCCGAACGCCCGCACCAGGCGCCGCAGGTGCTCCACCTCCTCGCTGGTGATGTCGACGGCCTCGTCCAGCAGGGCGCGGTAGGCCGCGTCGTCGCCCTGGTAGGCGTCGCGGACCTGCGTGATCGCCAGCAGGATCGGCGTCAGGGGGTTCTTGACCTCGTGCGCCAGCGTGCGGGCCATGCCGCGCCAGGCGGCCACGCGCTCGAGCCGCGCCAGGTCGCGGCGCTGCCCGGCCAGGCGCGCCACCATCTCGTCGAAGCTGGCCACCAGTTCGCCCACCTCGCCCGGGCCGCGCCGCGACAGGCGCAACTCGAGGCGGAACTCGAGGTCGCCGGCTGCCACGCGCCGCGTGGCGCCGACCAGCGATTCCAGCGGCCGCACCATGCTCCGCGACCAGAGCAGGCCCGCCAGCAGCGCCACCAGGACCAGCGCGCCGTAGACCAGCAGGAACGGGCCGACGAAGCTGAGCACGACGCGGCCCTCCTCGGCACGCACCGCGCGCAGCACGGTCACGCCGTCGGTCAGCACGCCGGCGCGCTCGACCATGCCCGCGGGCAACGGCTGCACGGCCACCAGCTCGTCGCCATCGCCGACCCGCACGCGCGCCACCAGCGCGTCACCCTGGCGCCGCACCGGCAGCGTGTCGCCGTCGGCGGCCGCCGCCTCGACCACGGGGTCGAACGGATCCAGAAGCCCGGGCCGGGCCGCGACGAAGGCGGCCAGAGCGTCGGCGGGCTGCGGCTCGCCGGCGCGGTCCAGCAGGACGGTCGCGCCGGCCGCGGCGCCGACAGCCAGCGCCCGCGCCTGCGCCGCCAGCTGCAGGCGGCTGTCCTGCAGGCGCGCGCGGCTTTCGGCCAGGCCCGCCTCGAGCGCGGCGTCGAGCGGCCCGGCGATCGCCGGTCCGAACCGGCGTTCGAGCAGGTCGCGCACGACCAGCGACAGCGGCAGCGTCGGCAGCAGCGCCACCAGCAGGAACGAGATCGCCAGGCGGGTGCTAATGCGCTTCATGGGGCACCTCCCCCGCGCGGAACCAACCGGAGGCGGTCTCCTGCCCGTCGCGTTCGTCGCGACCGCCCTGGTAGAAGAACCGGATCAGGCGACCGAGGCTCACCGAGGCCTCCTGGCGATCCTGGCGGCCCGGCGCTCCGGGCGCCTGCCCGGCGATGAGGTCGCCGACACGCTCGCGTTCATCGCGGGCCACCGGCCGCACCACCAGCGCCGCGCGCAGCCGGTAGCGTGCGCCGTCATGCAGCGCGGACAGCGGCAGCAGCGGCAGCGCCGGCAACCGGGCCAGGTGCGCCTGCAACTCGGCCAGGCTGCGGAAGCGGCGTTCGCCGCCGTCGTCCGCCACCGAGAAGACCTCTTCCCAGAGGTCGAACGCCAGGCGGAAGGTGACCGAGCGCGCCGCGGCCACGCGGTCGCCCTCGTCGACCAGGGCCAGCTCCAGCTCCAGCGCCGCGACCAGGCCCGAGCGCATCGACTGCAGCTGCCGCTCGTCGGGCAGGCCGGCAGTCGTGACGCGGCAGGCCAGCTGTTCGCCCGCGCGCACGGGTGCCACGGCGAAGCCGCGCGTGGCGGCGGTGGCGGCGGGCGCCGCGAATGCCGCGGGCGCGATCGCCGCCATCAGCAGCGCGGCGAGCAGCCCGCGCCGGCACCGGTCCGCGCGGCGCATCAGAACGACCACCCGATCGAGGCATGCCCCTGGAACCGCGTGTCGAGCGGCCGCTCGGTCAGCGGGAAGCCCACGTCGACGCCGATCCAGTCCAGCCAGCGCACACGCATGCGCAGGCCGTAACCGACGCTGACGGCGGTCCCGGTGTAGGGATCATCGCCGTCGCCGGCACCGCCGGCCCCGGCATCGACGAAGAACAGGCCCGCCAGCTTCGTGCCGCGCGTGTCGGTCAGAATGTCGTTGCGCAGCTCGACCGATCCTGACCACTGCCAGGTGTCTCCGCCCGGCGGCGACAGCGCGCCGCTGGCGAAGCCCCGCAGGCTGTACATGCCGCCCAGGTAGAGGCGATCGGTGAAGTCCGCCGCCTCTCCCACCCAGGCCGCGCGCACGCGTGTGGCCAGCGCGCCGACGGGCGTGTCGCGGTACGCGCGCAGGTCCAGCTGCAGGTCGGCGTGGCCGGTGCGCCCTTCGCGCACGACAAGCCCGCCCTTCGCGCGGCCCCAGAGGCCGCCGGTCGGTGTGCCGGCGCGGCGGCCCTCCGCGCGCGAATCGACCTGCCAATCCAGGTGCGCCGCCACGCGCTTCCGGCGACCGACCGCCTCGTTGATGGACGTCGGCAGGTCCTCCCCGGTGATCTCCTGGTCGAAGTCGATGCTGCCGTCCTGCGAGCGGCTGTAGGCCACCGAGTGGCGCGCCACGTCGATGGTCGACGCCTCGAGGCTGAACTCCGCCAGGCGCCGCGCATCGAGGTGGCGTCCGCGCGTAAAGGTGAAGCCCGATGCGTCGACGCGATGGCGGAACTCGACGCCGTCGGCGAAGTAGGGACGCTCGGTGCTGGCGGCGGCGGCCTCGAGGCTCCAGTACGTGCGCTCGTTCCCGACGCGCGGGCGGTCGTAGCGCAGGGCCGCCGCGCTGTGCCTCAAGCCCAGGCGCCAGCGCAGGTCCAGGTTGCCGCCGTCGCCGAAGGCGTTGTCCGCCGCGACCATGGCCGGCACCAGGTACCAGCCGTCCAGGTTCGTGTTGCCGGCGGCCCAGCGGAAGTCCAGGCGATGCTCCACCACCTCGAGCACCAGCACCAGCCGGCCGCGTTCGCCGCCCGGGCGCGTGTAGAAGGCGACCGAGCGGAAGAGTCCGCCTGCGCGCAGCGCGTCCACGCCCGCCACGAGCGCCGCCTGGTCGATGACCTGTCCCGGCCGCAACGGCAGGAAGCGGTAGACCGTCTCCAGCTTCGTGCGCGTGGCCCCCACCAGCTCGACACCGTCCAGCACCAGCTGCCGCGGGATTGCCGGCGCCGCTGCCGTGCTGTCGGCGTCCGCCTGGGCACGCGCCACGGCTGGGACCAGCACCGGCCCAAGCAGCGCCAGCGCCATCGCCAGTGCGGCCACCGCGCACAGCCGGGCCCGGGCCACGACAGGCCGGCGCCGGAGGCGCTGCGTGTGTCTCCGGCAGGTCCGGCCGTCAGGGTGGTGGTAGCGGTCCATCGAGGTTCTCGTCCCGTCCGCGCAAGTGTGACGCCGTCACATTCTGGCGCAGCCTGCGGCCGCGCACAACGGCGATCGCTACAGGTACCAGTTGAACTGCGCGGTCAAGCCGCCAGCGCCGACGTTGTCGTCTTCGAACCCGGTCACGCCATTGGCGTCGAAGCCGAAGCCGTCGGCGGCCAGGCCCAGGCCCATGTGCTCGCCCAGCAGCCACTCGTAGCCGACGCCGAACAGCGCCGCCGCGCGCGAACCCAGGGCCAGCCGGTCACCGTTCTGCGGGTCGGTGAAGTCGCCGCCGCCTACGCCCAGCCCTGCGCGCAGGAAGAAGCCGCGGTTGGTCGGGCGCCAGGTCACGGTCGCCATGACGGCGCCCAACTCCCAGTCGGCGTCGTCCTCCTTGCTGGTGAACCCGATGGACTCGAGGCCCACCGAGAAGCGGCGGCTCAGGTCGTAGCCTACGCGCAACTGGCCCAGACCGCCGGCCAGCGGCTCCTCGGAGATGCTCCGGGTGCCGTCCTTGTACATGAACTGGCTGCCGGCGCCGCCGGCGTTCAGGCCCAGCACGAAGCCGCGGTGCGTGAACCCGGCGGTCGACTCGCGGCAGTCCTGGCCGGCGGCGGCCGGGGTGGAGGTGGTCAGCGCGGCGGCGGCCAGGGCCGCGACGGCGAGGGTCCGGGAGGCGGTCTTCGTGAGCTTCTTCATGACGGCTTCCTTCCTTGCTGGTGGCGTCGCGTCCGGTGCGGATCGACTTCGGAAGGAAGAAGGCAGGAAACAGGCCCATGGCGCGGAGCGTTCCCGGCCCGGCGCTCCATTGTCGCATGTGTATGTGTGGAAATTGTTTACAGTGATGGTTGACCGGTCAACCAGAGTGATTTCGGCGTGCGCGGACACCGCACGCCCCCCCACACCTGTGGTGACTTGGCACACCTGCAGGCGCAAAGGAACCGGCCGCGCTGGCAACCGACGCGGCCGGACCCATTCCTGACGGCACCACTTACTTCAGGAGCGTGAGCTTCACCCGCTCGCGTGCCGCACCGTGCCGCACGCTCGCCAGGTAGACCCCGCCCGGCACCGGCCGCCCGGCGTCGTCGCGCCCGTCCCACGCCTGCGCGTGCGGGCCGGCGCCCAGCCGCGTCGGCGCCAGGAGCGCGCGCACATGGCGGCCGCGCACGTCGTGCACGTCGATCGCCACCTCGGTCGCCGCATCCAGCGTGAAGGCGATCGTCGTGCGCGGGTTGAACGGGTTGGGTGACGCTGACAGCACGAGCCGCCGCGGCGTAACGGCCGCGACACCGGCCGCCTGGTCCAAGCAAGCGGGCCCGGTCATGGTCAGACCGTGCTCACCGGTGATGGCAAACAGCGTGCCGCCGGCCACGACAAGGCCTTCCTCGGCGCCGGCCAGCGAGATCGCGTCCACCAGCAGCGGATGGTACGGATCGCGCACGTCCAACGCGAAGACGCCGTCAGACATCGAGACCGCATAGAGCACGCCCGCGTCCAGCGTGAGGCCGTCCACCCATGGAGAGTCGTTCCAGGTGGCGATCACCTGGGGCAGCGCGGGATCGGTCAGGTCCAGCGCGTACACGCCGGCGCCCCAGACTGCGACCCAGGCCACCGAACCGGCCAGCACGTGGCCGCTGACGCCGCCGGCAGCTGTCCAGGTCCCCAGCACCGTGGGCATCGCCGGCTGCGCGAAGTCCACCAGGGCCACGCCGCCCTCCTTGGACACCAGGGCGCGGGTTCCGGCGACCGAGATCTCGCCGGCGCCGTAGACGGTCACGGCGCCCAGCGTCGCGGGCGCCTGCCAATCGGTGGCGTCGAGGACCGACAGCGTCTCCACGCCAGCCGCGTCCTTCGACACCAGCAGAAGGTCCCCCACCTTTTCCACGTCGCGCACCGACGCGCCGCTAAACATCGTCAGCGCCAGCGTCGGCTGGTCGGGATCCGCCAGATCGATCGCGTGCAAACCGCCGAGCCCCGCCGCGACGAAGGCATGGCCGCCGCCCAGAGCGATCGCGCGCTGGTCACCGCCCAGCGGCAGGCGCGCGGTCTCCACCGGATGCAGCGGGTCGGTCACATCCAGCGTGAGCAGGCCCTCGAAGTAGTCCAGCCCGAAGGCGCGGTCGCCCGCGAACGCGACGGCGCCGAAACCGCTGGGGGCGCGGAACCAGCCCTGCGAGGCCTGCGGCCGCTGCTCGTCGGGGTCGACCACGCGCAGGTCGCCCTTGCCCGCGACCAGGCTCACGCCGCCGGTGTGCGCGACGTCGTACGACAGCCCCGGCAGCTCGATCAGGTCCGCGACCGCGGGGGCGAGCGGCGCGGAGGTGTCCACCTTCACCAGGCCCGTGTTGCAGACCGTGAGCCAGAGCGCGCCCTCGCGCACCGACAGCGAGGTGGCGAAATCCGGCAGCGCCAGCGCGCCGGCAAGCGTCGGCGCCGGCGGGTCGGCGACATCCAGCGCCAGCAGGCGGCCGTCGTAGGTCGCGGCGTAGAGCACGCCGCCGTGCTCGCGCAGGCCGATCACATCGGCACCGACGTCGAGCATCGGTGCGGCGGCCGGCGCCGACGGATCGCCGACGTCGACCGGCAGCACGCCGGCCGCACGGCCGGCGACGTAGGCCATGTCGCCCACGCGCAGCACGGCGCTTGCCGCGGGACACGGCACGGTGGCCAACACCTGCGGCTGCGCGGGATCGCTGACGTCGCAGACGACCAGGCTGCCGCCGGTGCCCGCGACCAGGGCCACGCCCCCGGACACCTCGGCATCGGTGGTGTAGCCACCCAGCGGCACGCCGGCCACCAGCTGCGGCAACGGACCGGAAGCCAACGAAGCGATGCGCAGCCCATAGTTGGAGACGCAGATGTAGAGCCAGTCGCCGTCCACCACCAGGTCGCTGATCCCGCCGGCCAGCGGCAGCGTGCCCAGCGCCACGGGCGTCGTCGGGTCGCTGATGTCGTAGGTGCGAAGGCCGCCGCTGACACCCACCCACGCCCGGTCGCCCTGCGTGGCGATCGCGGTGCCGGTGATGCCGTCGCCGCCGTAGAGCAGCGTCGGGTTCGTGGCCCCGTAGTCCAGGCAGTCGTCGGCGCGGGCCGGCAGGGCCGAAAGCCCGGTCGCCAGGACCAGGCAGGCGGAAAGCAGCAGGTGCGTACGCCGTGAGCCATGTCTCATGAGTCCCTCCCCTTTCCCATCGTGCATGTCGATATCCCGCCCGGCGTCGCGCGGCGCGGCGCGCGGGGCGTGGCCGACAAGGGTGCATGGATCGTTCCCTGATACGTGAGAATCGATATCGGCAGCGGCGGCGGGAACTGGAGGCCCGTGCCCGCTGCCGCGGCATGCCAACAATCCGGGGCCGCGGCCGCCGCGCCCCTCCTATTCGCCCGCAGGCCTCGCCGGCCGCAGCGGACCGGTGGCGGGACCGGGAGCAGGGCCGGGAGCAGGCGGCGCCGAGGGCTTCGGGGCGTCGCTCCCGGCCACGTAGCCGAGCGAATGCAGTTGCCGCCGGTCGCGGGCGTCCAGCTCGGCCGGACCCGACGCAGCGGCGGAGCCGAGGGGGCTCTGCTCCGCGCACAGCGCCCGAAGGCGGACGCTGAGGCGGGCCACGTCATCCGGGCGCGTCGCGGCCAAGTCGTGCCGCTCCTCGAGGTCACGCAGGCTCCGCCCGTCGCCTTCCGCCGCGGGCAGGTCGAGCCAGTCCAGAAGCGTCGGCGGGATGTCCAGCGTGGTGACCGGCGTGTCGATCACGCGGCCGGCGGCGCGGCCCTGCGGCAGCTTGACCAGCAGCGGCACGTGCAGCGTCTCCTGGTACGGCAGCGTGTGCGTGAACCAGAGGTCGTGCTCGCCAAGGTGTTCGCCGTGGTCGGCCACGACAATGATCAGCGTGTCGTCGTAGCGCCCGCGCCGCTTGAGCTCGGCCACGACCTGGCCCACGTGGTCGTCGGTGTAGCTGACACCGGCCGCGTACTCCCGCGCGGGGAACCGCAGGTCGGTCACGCCGGCCAACCAGTCGTACAGGCCCCCGTCACGGTTGGGCGCGGCGTTGGCAGGCGAACGCAGGAAGTCGAGCACAGGCTCGCCGGGCGCCCGCTCGTCGCCCTCGTAGTACATGCGCGCGAACGGCGGCGGCGGCGCGTACGGGGCGTGCGCGTCGAAGTAGTGCAGGAAGGTGAAGAGCGGCTTGTCGCGCGGCAGGTCGAAGGTGGCCTTGCCCAGCGCCGTCACCAGGGGCCCCCCTCGAGCTTCGGCGGCGACGCCAGCGGCAGCTCGAAGTTGAAGCCCTGGGCCGTGCCGAACGGGATGGTCAGCCACTTGACGCTCGCGACGCCGTAGGTGCGGTAGCCGGCGCCGGCGAGGTGCTCGGCCAGCGTCGTGAAGCGGTCCCCGTCGCCGGCCAGGGCGTCGAGGGGGGGCGTGCGGATCCAGTCGTCGCCGCAGCAGTGAAGATGATCGGCCCTGAGGGTATCGATGGCGACTATTACGACGTCCGGCCGGTGCGCGGAGCGGGCGCGATCGCGCGCCATACACCCGAAAAGTGCCAGAACGAGGATGAACCCCAGCGCCGACGCCAGCAGCCTGCGCAGCATGATCTCTCCCGGTGTTCCAGCGGTCCCCGCGAGATCGCGGGGTCGCTGCGGCGCTGCGGCGCCAGCTCACCGGGTTGGGGGCGGCATGGAGGGGACGGTGGGCGTCGTGGCGCCGTGCCGATCGCATCGGCAGGCGCACGTTTGTGGATTCAGCCACGACGTACGCGGGAAGAGACGATTTGTTGCGCAGATTGCGCGCAAGTTGCGGAAATGTTTCCCCGGCGCGCAAACGGGGAGCGAAAAGAGCGATTCGCTTGTGCATGTTCATCGCGTCGGCAAGAGCCCGCCATGTCGTGGCGGCGGAGCCCCACCCAGGAATCCATCGACAGGTTGACTTCAGAATGTCTGGTACACACGACCGATGGAACATGTACATTCGGATGGTGCCATCATGAGATGCCCTAGATTCTCGCGAAACCCGGGAGGCCCGGCCGCCATGGAAAGATACCAGGTCTACTGCTTCAATCACGCCGTCATGCCGCTGGCCGCCGAACGCCGCCAGCCGGGCACCCGGCTGCGGCGGTTTCGCTACGCGGCCGAGGCGTGCGCCTACGCATTTACGGAGAAGTCACGCTGGAATCGCATCCTGGTCACGGATGAAGTGACGGACGAGGTTGTTGCAAGCTACCACGGCGGTGAAATGGACTCGGAATTGCGGTCCCGAAGGGGTTCGGACGGCCCCGCCGGCAGCTAGACTCTCCGCTCCGTCGCTTGCGTGGCCACCAGGGTGACACCACCGAAGCCCGGGAGCCGGGCGCGCGGCGCCGGCGCCGGGTAGGTCGTACTGGATCGTCGTGCGCGGGACGAACGGGTCCGGATGGTTCTGCCGCAGGCTCTGCCGCAATCGCGGGGCGTCCGGCACGCCGGACACGGCGCCGAGGACCGTGATCTCGCCGAAGCTGAAGCCATCCAGGCCGACGCGGGGGTTCGTAAATGTGATCGTGGTACAAGGATGGGCGGCATCGATGATCCCGAAAGACAGGGCCGAACCGCCGATGTTCGGCCATGATCCCGGCATCGACGTGGTATGGGGAACCGGGACGTTGACGGTCGTGCCGTCGGGCCGCTGGAAGGTCAATAGCAGGCGCGCGCCGCCATCGCCGATGTCCGTGCCCATGAACCAGAAAGCCGCCTGCGGCTCGCTGAAGGCCAGCGTGAAACCGGCACCGTTGTTGAACTGGAAGCCATGGCGATCGCCATGCGGCGAGCTCGGTCATGGTGATGGCGGGGGCGAGATCGTCGAAGCTGTTGACCTGGCACGCAGGCCCGAGTTCCGCCAGGAAGGCCGCGCGCAGATCCTCGATCTCGCCGAACGTCACCGCGCGCGCATACCAATCCAGTTCGTCGATCGCTCCCGCACGCCAGTAGTCGGCCAGGTTGTCAACCATTAGCGGCCGATGCGCAGCGTGCCCGCCGTGGAGAGGTCGCCGGGGCGGACCGTGGGATCGAACCTCGGCACCTCCTGGTCACCGATCCGAATGAAGTCGCCGGTGGGCGATGAGTGATCGACTGCCACCGCCACGAAGTGGAGCGCCCCGTCGCGAAGGTTGGCGCCGCCGCCGACGAAGTTGGTCTGCCCGATCCGTCGTTCAGCTGCAGCGCGACGCGTCCGTCCTGGAGGAACAACGCGAGACCCCGCGCGTCGCCCGGCGCGAGCAGCTGCCGCTTTTCGAGAATGAACTGGGGTGACGACGACCTGGCCTGAAACAGCATCCAGGCTGCGATCGTGAAGTTGTCGGCGACGCCGATGTCCAGGTCGGCGCTGTCCAGAACGCCGAGATATTCGCTGGCGCCGTCAAAGCCGAACGCGTCGCCGACCTGTCCAGCCACATAGGCGAGTGCACCATGGGCGAGCGCGTGGTTGGCGCCCGCCAGGTCGTGGGACTGGTCATCGCCCGTGTACCAGGAAGCCAACCCAGCGGGCGGCGGGAGGCAATCCGTCGCGGCCGCCGGCCCGGCACCCGCGGCCTGTGCCACGACCGCCATCGCCAGGATCAAGGTCAACGCGTTGACGTCGAGAACCCTCATGGTCGTGTCCCTCTCCCTGGAATATCCGCAGGCATGGCCGTGAAGTTGAGGATGGCACATCCGGAAGCATCGGAAGACCTTTCCAGCGTTGGTTCCCGCTTGATGGCCGCGGCCATGGGCGTGTTGATTTCGTGTTGTCAGCCGTGGCGCAGACAGCGGGACGCCACGGGCGCTCCTGCTCCGCATCAGCGTGTGTTGCCGCTTGGTCGTGGCGCTACCCGCATGTTGCGCCGGCGCACGTCCCGGCCAACGCCCCGAAACGAAAACGTGCGGCCGGCTCCACCCGGAGCCGGCCGCAACCTCTTTTCAACCCGCCCCCGCGCCGTCAGTTCCGCCGCGCCGCCTTCAGCCTCGCCGCCGCCCGCGCCTGCGCCATCCGCGCGCGCTCGCGGTCCAGATCCGCCTCCATCGAAGCGAGCCGGCCGCGCGCGCGCTCGAGCGCTTTCTGCGCGCGGGCGACGTCGATCTCGCCGGCCAGCTCGCAGGTGTCGGTCATCAGGTTGACGACGTTGTCGGAGATCTCGACGAAGCCGGCGCCGACGGCCAGGCGCTGCTCGTTGCCCGCCTCGTCGGCGCGCAGCGTGACCAGCCCCGGCACCACGGCCGCGACCAGCGGCGCGTGGTTGGCCCACACGCCCAGGTAGCCGGCCTGGCCGGGCAGCGTGGCGGAGACCGCTTCGCCCTCGAAGGCGGTGCGGTCGGGGGTGACGATGACGACCTTGAAGCTCTTGGCCATCGCTTAGCCTTCCGCCTGCATCTTCTCGTAGTTCTCGAGCACTTCCTCGATGGCGCCGCACATGTAGAAACACTGTTCGGGGATGTGATCGTACTCGCCGGCCACCAGGCCCTGGAACGAGCGGATGGTGTCCTCCAGCTTGACGTAGCGGCCGGCCTTGCCGGTGAACGCCTCGGCCACGAAGAACGGCTGCGAGAAGAACTTCTGGATCTTGCGCGCGCGGGCCACGGCGATCTTGTCCTCGTCCGACAGCTCGTCCATGCCCAGGATGGCGATGATGTCCTGCAGGTCCTTGTAACGCTGCAGGATCGTCTGCACCTGGCGGGCCAGGTTGTAGTGCACTTCGCCGATGGTGCCCGGCTGCAGGATGCGGCTGGTCGAGTCCAGCGGGTCCACGGCCGGGTAGATGCCCAGCTCGGCGATCTGCCGCGAAAGCACCGTCGTGGCGTCCAGGTGGCTGAACGCGGTGGCCGGCGCCGGGTCGGTCAAGTCGTCGGCCGGCACGTAGATGGCCTGCACCGAGGTGATCGAGCCGTGGCGCGTCGAGGTGATGCGCTCCTGCAGCTGGCCCATCTCGGTGGCCAGGGTGGGCTGGTAACCCACGGCCGAGGGCATGCGGCCCAGCAGCGCCGACACCTCACTGCCCGCCTGCGTGAAGCGGAAGATGTTGTCGATGAACAGCAGCACGTCCTGGTTCATCTCGTCGCGGAAGTGCTCGGCCATGGTCAGGCCGGACAGCGCGACGCGCAGACGCGCGCCCGGCGGCTCGTTCATCTGGCCGAAGACCAGGGCGGTGTTCTCGATGACCCCGGACTCCTTCATCTCCAGCCAGAGGTCGTTGCCTTCGCGCGTGCGCTCGCCCACGCCGCAAAACACGGAGTAGCCGCCGTGCTGCGTGGCGATGGCGTGGATCAGCTCCTGCACGATGACCGTCTTGCCCACGCCGGCGCCGCCGAAGAGGCCGATCTTGCCGCCCTTGACGTAGGGGGCGAGCAGGTCGACGACCTTGATGCCCGTTTCAAAAATTTCGTTCGCCTCGCCCTGATTGGTCAGGGACGGGGGCGCCGCGTGGATGGGCGCGCGCTTGTCGGGCTCCGGCAGGTCGCCCGCGTTGTCGAGGGTCTTGCCCAGCAGGTTGAACAGGCGGCCCAGGCACTGCTTGCCCACGGGCACCGAGATCGCCTTGCCGGTGTCCAGACCCTTCATGCCGCGGACCAGGCCGTCGGTCGAGTCCATGGCGATCGTCCGGACCACGTTGTTGCCGATGTGCTGGGCAACCTCGGTGATCAGGTCGATGCCCTTGGCCTCATCGACGATGTGGATCGCGTTGAGGATCTCCGGCAGGTGATCCGAATCGAACTCGAGGTCCACCGTGGGCCCGATGACCTGCTGGACCTTCCCGTAGTTCCCGGCCATGTGCAGTCTCCTTGGCTTTGCCTGTCGCCCGCGGGGCGCATGCCCCGCCCCTGCTCAATCCACGTGTGCTAGATCGCGTTCGCGCCGCCGACGATATCGAGCAGCTCGCTCGTGATGGCGGCCTGGCGCTCGCGGTTGCGCCGCAGCGTCAGCGCGCCGATCATCTCGCCCGCGTTCTCGGTCGCGGCGCTCATCGAGGTCATGCGCGCGGCATGCTCGCTGGTGAACGCCTCGCTCAACGTCATGAAGACCCGGTTGCGCAGGTAGAGCGGCAGCAGCACCGCGAACAGCTCTTCCTGGCTGGGCTCCCAGATGTAGTCGTGCTCGGCCTTGGGCCCGGCGGCGGCGGCCGCCGCCGCGCCCTTCAGCGGCACCTTGACGCCCTCGGCCGCGGCCGCGGGCGCGATCGGCAGCAGCGTCACGTCGATCGGGCGCTGCGTCATCGTCGAGACGAACTGCGCGTAGATCACCCGCACCTCGTCGAACGAGCCGTCGAGGAACGAGCCCACGACCTTGTCGCCCACCAGCCGGCCGCGGTCGGCGCTCATGTCGCCGGCGAAGTCGGTGTGCGCGTGGTAGACCGTGTAGCCGCGCTTGCGGAAGTACTCGGTGCCCTTGCGCCCGATGGCGTAGACCGCCGTCTCGACGCCGTCCTTGACGGAGGCGTCGACGGCCTTGTGCGCGAGCTTCAGCAGGTTCGTGTTGTACGAACCGCAGAGGCCCTTGTCCGAGGTGATGATCACGTACAGCCGCTTGTGGACCGGACGCGACTCGAACAGCGGATGGGCGATGTCGGCCTTGCCCGCCAACTGTTGCATCAGCTCGGTCAGCTTGCGCGAGTAGGGACGCGCCGCCAGCATCCGGCCCTGGGAGCGCGCAAGCTTGGCCGCCGCGACCATTTTCATGGCCTTGGTGATCTGCTGCGTGCTCCGCACGGAGCGGATCCGCTTGTTCAGAAGCTTGACCCCGGCACCAGCCACCGGTGACCTCCCGCCTTCTCGCGCCGGCGCGGACTAGCCGCGCGTCTTGATGAATTCCTGGATCGCCGCCGTCAGGTGCTCGACCGTGTCGTCCTCGAGCTTGCCCGAGGTCGCAATCGCCTGCAGCACCGCCGAATGCTTCTGCTCGAGGAAGAGGTGGAAGTCGCGCTCCCACACCTTCAGCTGGTCCAGCGGCACCGTGTCGAGGAAGCCCTTGCTGGCGGCGAAGATGATCGCCACCTGCTTCTCGGTCGGCATGGGCACGTACTGGTCCTGCTTGAGGATCTCGACCATGCGCTCGCCGCGCGTCAACTGGCGCTGCGTGGCCTTGTCGAGGTCCGAGCCGAACTGCGCGAACGCGGCCAGCTCGCGGTACTGCGCCAGGTCCAGGCGCAGCGAGCCGGCGACCTTCTTCATCGCCTTGGTCTGCGCCGAGCCGCCCACGCGCGACACGGAGATACCGACGTTGATGGCGGGCCGGATGCCCTGGTAGAACAGGTCGTTCTCCAGGAAGATCTGCCCGTCCGTGATCGAGATCACGTTCGTCGGGATGTAGGCCGACACGTCCGAGGCCTGCGTCTCGATGATCGGCAGCGCGGTCAGCGAACCGCCGCCGTTCTCGTCGGACAGCTTCACCGCGCGCTCGAGCAGGCGGCTGTGCAGGTAGAAGACGTCGCCGGGGTAGGCTTCGCGGCCGGGCGGGCGCCGCAGCAGCAGCGACATCTGGCGGTACGCGTTGGCCTGCTTCGAAAGGTCGTCGTACACCACGAGGGTGTCCTTGCCCTGCCACATCTGGTGCTCGGCCATGGTGACGCCGGTGTAGGGCGCCAGGTAGAGCATCGGGGCCGGGTCGGAGGCGTTGGCGGCGATGATGGTCGTGTAGGCCATCGCGCCATGCTCCTTGAGCCGCTTGTGCACGGAGGCGACGGTCGACTGCTTCTGGCCGATGGCCACGTAGAAGCAGTACACGCCCTTGCCCTTCTGATTGATGATCGTGTCGATCGCGATGGCGGTCTTGCCGGTGCCGCGGTCGCCGATGATCAGCTCGCGCTGGCCGCGGCCGATCGGGATCATCGAGTCGACGGCCTTCAGGCCGGTCGCCAGGGGCTGCTTCACCGGCTGGCGCGCCGTCACGCCGGGCGCCTTGAGCTCGATGTTGCGCGTCTGGGTCGAGGGCACCGGGCCCTCGCCGTCCAGCGGCTGGCCCACGGCGTTCAGCACGCGGCCGATGACGCCGTCGCCGACGGGCACCGAAGCGATGGTGCCGGTCCGCTTGACCTGGTCACCTTCCTTGATCTTCGTGTCCGGACCCATGATGGCGACACCGACGGAATCCTCTTCGAGGTTCAGCACGATGCCGAAGATGTCCCCGGGGAACTCGACCATCTCGCCGGCCATGACGTCCTGCAGGCCGTACACGCGGGCGATACCGTCGCCCACCTGCAGAATGGTGCCGACGCTCTCCACGCCGAGGTTGCGGTCGTAGTTCTTCAGCTCCTGCGCCAGGACGGAGCTGATCTCTTCAGGCCTCAGTTTCACTTCCGGTCTCCTCGTTGAATCCCGCGTGGCGGGCCGTCAACCCCGCACCTGGGCGGTGGCCAGCGTCTTGCGCAGGCGGTCCAGGTTGGTGCGCACCGTGCCGTCGATGATGCGGTCGCCCAGGGTGACGCACACCCCGCCGATGACCGCCGGATCGATCTTCTTCTCCAGGACGACGGTCTTGCCCGTCACCTGCGCCAGCTTGTCCCGCAGCTTCGCCTCCAGGTCGGCCGGCAGCGCGATGGCCGTGACCACGCGCGCCCGCACCAGGCCCTGATCGACCTCGACCAGTTCGGCGAAGACCGTGCCGATGTCGCGCAGCAGTTCGATGCGGTTGCGGTCCAGGAGCAGGTTGAAGAAGTCCAGCAGCACCGGCTCGAGCCGCGGCCCGAACACCTTCTTCAGGACTTCCTTCTTCTCCTGCTCGCGCACCTGCGGGCTGTCCAGGAAGATCACCAGGTCACGGTTGGCCGCCATGACCTCGAGCACGCCCGCGTACGACTCGGCGCAGCCGGCCAGTGTGCCGGCCGGCTTGGCCGTGCGCAGCAGCGCCTCCGCGTAGCGTCCGGCTACCCTTCGGTCGCGCATCAGGCCCCGCTCCCGGTCTTGTCCAGTTCGTCGATGTACTCCACGATCAGCTTGCGGTGCATCGCGTCGTCCATCTTCGTGCCGATGACCTTCTCGGCCGCGCCGATCGCCATCGCCACCACCGAGTCGCGCAGCTCGAGCTGGGCCTTGTGGGCCTCGATCTCGATCTCCTGCTCGGCCTTCGCCACCGTCGCCTCGGCGTCGTGGCGCGCCTTGTCGACGATCCCGCCGGCAATGCCCTCGCCGCGCTTGACCGCTTCCTGCACGCGCTCGCGCTCGATCGACTTGATGTCGGCGAGCTTGCTCTCGAACTCACCCTTCAGCTGATCCGCGTCGGCCAGGTTCTTCTCGGCCGCCGCGTAGTCGCCCTCGATCTTCTGGCGCCGCGCGTCCAGCAGGTTGAGGATCGGACCCCAGGCGAACTTGGCCAGCACCCACACGAAGAGGGCGAAGCCGACCGCCGTGGTCAGCAGGTTGGTGATGTTTGGTGTCACGAAATCCATGACGGGTACCTTCCGGTCGACGGTCTCTTACGCGCGAGGCCGCGGTTTCGAGGGGCGGCACAGCCGCCCCCCACGATCACTGCCGCGCACGCAGGAACCGGCCCAGGTTGATCAACCCAGCTTGCCCATCAGGAGGATGGTGGCGATCAGCGCGTAGATCGTCAGAGCCTCGATGAAGGCGCAGCCGATGATCATGGCCGTCTGGATCTGGCCGATGGCCTCGGGCTGCCGGCCCATCGCGTTCATGCCGCCCTCGATGGCCTTGCCCAGGCCCAGACCCGAGCCGATCGCTGCCATGCCCAGCCCGAGGGGAAGAGCCAGTCCGAGAATGTTGCCGTCCATTAGGTCCTCCTTAAACGCGTGCGCGCGTTGTCACTTTACGCGGGTCACCCCGCGGTGGTCCCGGACCGCCGTCGGTCCGGTCATCCGGGCCCTTGCCCGAAATCGCCTACGGCTGCGGCACCGCCCTAGTGATGGGCGTGGTGCGCGTCGCCGTGCTCATCGCCGTGGTGCCCGTGGGGCAGCCACAGCGCGATGTAGACCGTGGCCAGCAGCGTGAACACCAGCGCCTGGATGGTGCTCGACAGCAGGCCCAGGAAGTAGAACGGGAAGTGCAGCGGCAGTCCCGGCACCAGGGCGATGCCGTCGGTCAGGCTGAACGTGATGCCCGCGCCCAGCAGGACCATCGTGGCCACCAGCGTCTCTTCACCGAAGATGTTGCCGAACAGTCGCAGCGACAGCGAGACGGGCTTGATCAGCTCGCCCAGCAGGTGCAGCGGGAACAGCAGCAGCGAGAAGCCCCAGTCCATGCCCGTCTTCGGCGAACCCGCCATGTGGTGCAGGTAGCCGCCGATGCCGTTCTCCTTCAGCGCGATGCCCTGCACGACCAGGAACGTCATCAGGCCCAGGGCGAACGTGGTGTCGGCGAAGCTGCTGGTCGAGGCGTGGCCCAGCGGGATCAGGCCGAACAGGTTGTTGCAGAGGATGAACAGGAACAGCGAGCCGAGGAACGGCGTGTAGCGCCGCGCGGTGGGCCCGATGATCATCGCGAACAGCGCGTAGAGGCCGCCGAGGACCAGCTCGGCCGCCATCTGCGCCCGGCCCGGCCGGCGCGCGTCCATCCGCCGCGACAGGGAGACGAAGAACGAGGCGATGATCGCGGCCACCAGCAGCGAGAAGATGGGGTTCTTCAGCGCCTCGAGCTTCGCGGCCACCGGCTCGGGCACCCACTGCTCGATGAAGGTCAGCGCGTTGGGGATGTGGGGCGTGCCGCCGTGGTGGGCGCCATGGGCGTCGTCGCCATGGGCTTCGTTGCCATGGGCTTCGCCGTGCGGATCGGCACCGTGCGCATCCATCGTGTGCGCGTCGGCCGTATGTGCGTCGGCCGGGTGCGCGTCCGTACCGTGCGCGTGGTCCGCCGGGGCCTCGGCCGCCGGGTGGTGGTCCGCCGCCTGGTGCCCGTGTTCGTCCGCGGCCAGGGCGTACCCCGACCCCAGCAGAGCTGCCCCGAGCAGGAGGGCCAGCAGAGCGCCGCGTTCAATTTTGAGTCGGTGCATCGTTTTCCCGTCGGGAAGACAGTCGGATCTCGGCGGAGCGGGCCTGCGCCCCGAGGACCACCAGAGTGACCATCATTAAAGTGAACCCCACGGCGTGGCTCAGTGCTGGAAGCGGTCGGGAAAATAACACCCACACCGCGACGCCGTAAACTGCGATTTTCGCCGCCCCCCACAGGGCGATCGCGAACAGGTTCCGTGGCGCGCCCGGCGGCAGGACCGCCGCCCTCAGCAGGCGCTCGAGCACGAGCAGGCCCGCGACCGCCCACAGCGCGGTCAGGAAGATCCCGAGGGCAAATTCAAATGAAAGCGCAAAAAAAGCGACAACGGACACAACCAGCGAGACCAAAATAGTCCACAAACGGACCCCCGCAAGGAGCTTTTCGTTCACCGGCCCACTCCCAGCGCGAACGCCACCACCACCGCCACCCCGACCACGATCCGGTACCAGGCGAACGGCACGAACGACCGTTTCGCCACGAACGCCAGCAACCCCTTGATCACCACCAGCGCCGACAGGAAGGCGACCACGAACCCGATCGCGAACACGGGCAGATCCGCCGCACCGACCTGGTCCCGCACGCCGTAGAGCTTGAGCGCCGAGGCCCCGATCATCGCCGGCACCGCCAGGAAGAACGAGAACTCGGTGGCCGCCACCCTGGAGAGCCCCAGTGCCAGCCCGCCCATGATGGTGGCGCCTGAGCGCGACACGCCCGGCCACAGGATCGACAGCACCTGGATCACGCCCACGCCCAGCGCCAGCTTCCAGGGGATGTCGTCCAGGCTGGCGACCTTCACCGTGATCTTCCGCCTCTCGAGCAGGATGATGGCGATGCCACCGGCCACCAGCGCCGCGGCCACCGGCAGCGGCTTGAACAGGTAGGCCTCGATCAGGTCGTCGGTCGGCAACCCGACCACGACCGCCGGGATGGTCGCGATCACGAGGTTCATGACCAGCTGCCGCGCCTTGCCGGGCTTCCAGAAATTCAGCAGCAGGTCCAGGAATTTCCGCCAGTACAGCCAGACAACGGCCAGGATGGCCCCCAGCTGGATGAAGATCACGAACGCGTTGGCCGTGGTCCCGGTGTACCCCAGCAGGTTCTGCGCGATGATCAGGTGCCCGGTCGAGGAGACGGGAATGAACTCGGTGGCGCCTTCGACCAGGCCGAGAATGGCCGCCTTGAGCCAGAGGATGAGATCCATGGGCTGTGGTACTCCGTCCGGAGTTACGGGGTGAGCCGCGCGGTTCGCGGGTCCACACTAGGGCCAATCGGGTTCCGGGGCAATCACGGGACGCGCCGGCCTCGGCAACACCGGGCAGCGCGAGAGTTCCCGCACCCGACAGCGGCACGCTATGATATGGTGTCGGGACACTCACCGTCGCCTCGCGCCGGAAAGGAATGCCGCGATGTTCGATCCCGTGATGTCCCGCTTCGCGCCGTACGTCAAGCCGGCTGCCGGCCCATTCAGGACCACGGCGCAGGCGTTGGCCGTGATCCTGGCGACGACGTTGGCCACCAGCGCGTTGACCGCGCTGACGCTGGCCGCGGCGCTGGCCGCCGTCCACCCGGCGCGCGCCGCCGAAGCCGCCGCGGAAGCGCCCGCTCCCCTGACCGCCCTGGTCATCATCGACATCCAGGACTTCTACTTCCCCGGCGGCGCGCTGCCGCTGGTCGCGCCCGAGGCCGCCGGCGCCAACGCGGCGAAGCTGCTGGCGCAGGCGCGCGCGCACGGCAAGGCGGTCATCCATGTGGGCCACAACGCGAAGGCCGGCCGCGCCTTCCACGCCGACGTGCAGCCGCGCGACGGCGAGCTGGTGGTCATGAAGGACGATGTCAACGCCTTCCTGAAGACGAACCTGCAGACGATCCTGCAGAGCGGCGGCTTCCGACGCCTGGTCGTGTGCGGCATGCAGACGCACATGTGCGTCGAAGCCGCCACCCGCGCGGCGGCCGACTTCGGCTACGAGGTGCTGCTGGCCGGCGACGCCTGCGCCACGCGCGACCTGCAGCATGGCGACGTGACCGTGCCCGCCGCGCAGGTGCACGCCACCACGCTGGCAACGCTGGACCGGACGTATGGGAAGGTCGTGTCGATGGACGAGGCGATGGGGGCGCTGCAGTAGCGGCGGTGCGATCCGCGATGGCTGGAGTTGCGCCGGCGCAAGTGCGAAGCGCCTAAGGTGTCGCACTTGCGCCGGCGTCGCGCATCACCGCGCCGGCTTCAGGTTCCCGTCCAGCCAGTCGAACAGCCGCTGGTTGCTAACCGCCAGCGCGCCGACCTGGCAGTGCTGCAGGCCCGTGTCCCCGGCGGTGAAGACGATGCGGTCGGCCCGGCCGCCCAGCGCCGCCTGCATCGCGGCGCCCTGGCTGAAATCGTCGGCCTCGCCGTCCATCAGCAGCACGCGGCAATCGATCAGGCCCAGGATGTCCTCGTTCGTGTAGGCGTCGAGCGCGGCCATCATCGCGGCGGGCGTCGCGGCGCCGTGCTTCCACATCGTGTCGGCGATGCCCCAGCCCAGCAACGGCACGTCCTGCGACAGTTGCGCGATGATCGCGTCGAACGCGGCCGGATCGGTGCGCCACAGGTCTGTCAGCCGCGGGTCGAAGCTGCCGATGAACCCGAACACGATGTCGCGCCACGAGACGACACCGGGGTTGGCGACACACACCTTCAGGCGAGGCTCGAACGCGGCCGCGCGCGGCACCAGCGCGCCGCCCATGCTCACGCCGAGAAGGCCCACGCGCGCCGGGTCGACGTCCGGGCGCGCCACGACCCAGTCGACGACCGGCGTGATCACCCGCTCCCAGTCCGGGCGGAACGGCAGCCCCTGCAGCCGCAGCACCTTGCCCTGGCCGGGCCCCTCGAACAGCAGGCAGTTGTAGCCGCGGCGAACCGCCGCCAGGGCGGTGCCCAGGCAGTGCTCGGCCCAGCCGTCGCGCCCCTGCTGGACGATGAGCGTGGGCGCCGGGCCGTCGCCCGGCGGCGCGCGGAAGAACCAGCCCGGCAGCGCCGTGCCCTCGTACGGGATGGACGCCGCTTCGACCGGCAGGTCCAGGCGCGTGAACGCGCTCTCGAAGCAGTTGACGGCGGCCGCCGTCCACGCCCGCACGTCCGGCGCGGTGGGATCGGGATGTCGGTGCAGCGCGGCGGTGTAGTAGGTGGCCGCGCGCAGGTAAGCCTCGCCGGCGCTGATCCGGTGGCCTTGGTCGCGGCAGTCATCGCCGATCCGCTCGAGCCGCAGCGCGGTCGCGTGCCAGGCGCGCGACCAGGCGGCCGGGTCGCCGGCTTCGACCGTGGCCGCGGTCGCCAGGCATTCCCCGATGTCGGTCATGTTCTGCCACGACATCCCGAGATAGTACAGCAGCGTCTGGTCGAGGATGGGGTCGGCCATCATCTGCAGTTCGTACCAGGGCCGGAATCCGGCGTCGGCATCCGGCGCGGATGCCGGGATAGCGATGGCGGGCGCGAGCGTCAGCAGGAGCGCGACGATCGCCACGGTGTTCATGAGCTTCTTCATGGCGGACCTCCTCTTCGTCGGTGGATCGTCAGAACGTCAGGTCGAGGCCGACGCGCGCGAACGGGCTGAGTTCCAGGTCGTAGTTCGTGCCGGGGATCTCCTGCGTGCCGTCGAAGACGCGCAGGCTCTGGTACGCGACGCCGCCGCGCAGTGTCAGCAGCACCGCGTCCACGGGCCGCAACGTCAGCACCGGCCCGGCATGGACGGCGATGTACTGCAGCTGGGGGTCCTCGATGCCGACCGACTCCGGGAACACGCGCGGGATGTGGTAGAGGCTGCCCTCGGCCGTCAGCGACAACCCCGCGTCGACGCTGGGCGAGAGGTGGCGGACCAGCAGCACGGACGACGGCAGCGTGGCGTCGAGCAGCCAGGTGTCTCCCGCGAAGCGGGCCACGAGCAGGGGCAGCGGCAGCGGCTCGCCGAAGGTGCTGGCGTAGGCGGCGCCCAGGCCCAGGGTCCAGCGCGGGCCCAGGTTCCGTTCGGCGATGACGGCGCCCTGGATCTTGAAATCGCCGTCCTCCAGGTCGCCGCTCCGGAAATCGGAGGCCAGCAGCGGGTTGATCCGCGCCGTCAGCGCCCAGTCCTTCCCCAGCCTCGTGCGGCCGGTCACCGCCACCGACACCTCCTGCAGGCGGTCGGGATCGGCGCTGATCGCCGCCGGCCAGTGGCGCCGGCCCAGGTGCAGCTCGCGCCAGCCGGCCTCCAGGAACAGCAGCGTGTGGCCGCCCCCGAGCACGACCGGCAGCGAAAACGTCGCCGCCCCGGTGGAGGTGGCCACGCCGGCCTCGCCGTCGGCCAGTTCGCCCAGCGGCGGGTCGTCGAAGGAAGCCTCGGCCGCCAGTCCGGCCTCCAGCCTCAGGGTCGGGCGCGGCAGGCCCTGGGCCGCGGACGGGTGGACCGGGAACAGTGCCGGAACGAGGATCAGAGTGGCGACGATCAGGCGGCCGGGGTGTAGAAGCGGTTTCAACATGGCGTGGACTCCTCCAGTTCGTCCCGCCGCGCGCCGCCCGGCGCTGGGTGCGCGCACGGGGGTGACGGGACGCTGGAATTGTCGGCATTCGGGGCTATACTCGGTATCGTGACAAATCAGTATTCGGAGGCCGCGCTTGGACCTGGGACGCCTGTACGAGCAACTCGATCGCCTCTTCGCGTCGCAGGACTTCGCGGAGGACGAGCTGGATTACGGCATCCTCGCCCGGCACGTCCGCGCCCTCGAGCAGCTCGACGCCATGACGTCGGGAGCCCTGTCGATCTTCGACCTCTTCCGCCGCGAGCACGCCTACATGGGCCGGCGCTTCGCGACGACGTTCGGCTGGGATCTCGAACGCAGCGAGGCCGAGGGTCCTCATTACGGTGACGCGCGGCTGCATCCGGACGACCGGCTCCAGCTGATGCAGGCCGGCCTGCACTTCACCGCGCAGGCGCTGGCCCGGCCACCCGGCGAACGCAAGGACTTCAAGCTCTTCGCCGAGTACCGCGTGAAGGGCCTCCGTGACGACTACGTGCGGGTGATCGAGCAGCAGTCGGTGCTCGAGCTCGACCGTCGGGGCAACATCTGGCTGGCCCTCAGCGTGCTGGACCTGGCGCCGGAGCCCGAGCTGGACGCCCCGTTCCGCTGCCGCCTGCACAACTGGCGCACCGGCGACCTCTTCACGTTTCCGCCCCCGCAGGAAGCGGACGGCGACCTGCTCACGCTGCGCGAGCGCGAGATCCTGCAGCTGGTCTCCAAGGGCCTGGTCAGCCGCGAGATCGCCGATGTCCTCTACATCAGCGTGCACACGGTCAACACGCACCGCCAGCGCATCATCCGGAAGCTGGACGTGAGCAACACCTCGGAGGCGATCAGGTACGCGCTGGACCTGGGGATCCTCGAGGACGGGAACTGAGCCGCGCGGGGATCGCGAGCGGGGTGGCAGGATGTTCAGACGCGCTACATTGTCGGCAACCGTCGCGTTCCTGCTCGCCGCCGCACTCGCCGCCGCACTTGCGCCGGCGCAAGTCGCCGCCGAAAGCGGCTTCACCGCCGTCACGCTGAACCTCTGGCACGACCAGCACGACTGGCCGGCGCGCCGCGCGGTCATCGTCGACACGCTGCGCGCACTGGCGCCCGACGTGATCCTGCTGCAGGAGGTGCTCGAGAACGAGGGCCTGCCCAACCAGGCGCGGCAGCTGGCCGACAGCCTCGGCTGCGCGTTCGTGTTCGCGTCGGTCGATCCGCCCGGGGCTGCGAAGCGCTACGGCAACGCGATCCTCACGCGGCTGCCGATCCTCGCCTCGGCCGAGGTGAAGCTGCCGCCGCTGGACGACTGGCGCGTGGCGGCGCACGCGCGGCTGGCGCTGCCCGATGGCCGCGCGCTGGACGCCTACGTGACGCACCTGCACCACACCGATGAAGGCGCCGCGATCCGCGCCGAGCAGGTGGCGGGGCTGCTGGCGTTCATCGACTCGACGCGCAGCGGCGGCGCGGACGCGGCGCTGCTGATCGGCGGCGACTTCAACGCGGAACCCGACCGGCCCGAGCTGGCCCCCGTGTTCGCGCGCTTCACCGACGCGCTGGCCGTCGTGCACCCCGACCTGGAGCTGCCGGCCGCGGCGACGTTCGGCTCGGCCACGGGCACCACGCCGCGCCGCATCGACTACCTGTTCTGCGACGGTGCGCGCACGGAGCCGACCGCCGCGCGCGTGGTGCTGGGCGCGCCGACTTCAGATGGTGTCTGGGGGTCGGACCATTGCGGGGTGTGGGCGCGGTTCGGGGCGGCGCGGTGAAGCGGCAGCCAAGGCGGCCTCACCATCGGTCGGCAGCTGGATCCCGGCGCAGCCCGCCTGACCCGGCGATCGGGGCCTTCGATACCCCCTGGGCCGCTTGGCAGCTGATTCAAAACGGTGGGGTGAGGCCTGGGACATGGGAGCCGCATTGTGCCATTCACGGCCTACCCAGTCCGAACTCGAGCGCCACGCGTGTGCCGGCGCACATCGTTGCGAATGTGTGAGAATTGCGCCGGCGCAAGTCTCCAAGGATCAAGCAACGTTACAAGGGGCAAACTTGGGACGCTCGCTCGCCGATCCCACCGCCAGCATTGGGTCTACCGCTTCGACCGCCACTTCATGTTCAACCGACGCTCCTTCACCGCACAATCGCGCAGGTAGAGGTTGATCAGCGTCTGGTAGGGCATACCGGTCTCGCTGGCGAGGGTCTTGAACCAGGCGACGGTGACCTCGTCCAGGCGGATCGTGACCTGGGTCTTCTTTAGGTGGGCGGCGTGGGTCTCGCCCTCCTGCAGGGACTTGTCTGACTTGTGCATGGTGGCCGGCTCCGTTCTGGTCCGATACAGAGCTTTGTAAACTGCTGTTGTTACAGTACTGGCGAATCAGCCTCATTGGTGTAATTAATTTATAATTACACAATAATTATAATATCATTTTTCCTTTCGTTCTTAGCATAAAGCTTTTGAAGACAACTATTTGGATTGGTACTGCACCCATCTCCCGACATCACGAAGTCTGTCCGATGCCGCACCGCGCCGCGAGACTGCTCTCCAATTGCTCGATGGTCGGCAGCCGGCCCTGCAACCGGTCGGGCAGGCCGCCGCGCAACCGGTGCGTGACGACGCCCAGCGGCTTGGCCAGGTCGCGCAGCGCGTACTCGGCAATGACGCCGTTGCGCCCGCGGCAGACGACCAGCCCGATGCTCGGCTGGTCGTCGGGATAGCGCAACAGGTCGTCGACGGCCGACAGGTAGAAGTTCAGCTTCCCGGCGTGCTCTGGCTTGAAATCGCCAGACTTCAGCTCGATGACGACGCAGCAGCGCAGCTTCAGGTGGTAGAAGAGAAGGTCGAGGTCAAATCCGCACGGACCGAATCTGCGATTTGATCTCAGACAGCATCTCGTTGTACCCGACAGGCAGGGGTACATGCATGAGCCTGGTTCCGTGTTCTCGGAGGTGTCGGTTCAGCCCAACCCCTGCAGGTGCGAATGTCCGGGGCACTCCGATCGACTGAGGCATTGATCGCGCCCAAAGGACCGCCGGGAGGCAAGCTCGTAAGCGATACTGCGAATCGACACAATGGGGCACAGCCTGTGGCCCTATTGGTACCGGCATCTACTGGACACGATTGCATCAATATACGAATCGACTGGCAATGACGGATGAGCCGGCAGCCGCCAGTTCGGCCCAGAAGACTTAGATCACCAGATCCATAAGTCAGGGATCACCAGATCCATCAGTCAGGTTCGAACGCAGCGTGAAATCATGCAATTGGCTTACTTGAAATGAATTACGCCGTGCGATCCACTGGCGGGGTCAGTGGTTGGTCGATGGAGAGCACTGAGTGAGCCGCCAATGAGCAGTTTGGCAACAGCTTGTTGCCAAATTGACCTTTGATGCACTTGCGCCGGCGCAAGCAGCCCCCGTCCTACCCCTCTTCCCCCCTCATCTCCGCCAGGAACGCCTCCCCATACCTCTCCAGCTTGGCCTGCCCCACCCCGCTGATCCCCAGCAGCGCCGCCTCGGAGGTGGGCCGCCGCCGCGCCATCTCGGCCAGCGTGCGATCGTGGAAGATGACATACGGCGGCACGCCCGCCTCGGACGCCAGGCGCTTGCGCAGCGCGCGCAGGCGCTCGAACAGCGCGGTCATGGCGGCATCGGGCTCGAACGTGTCGTCGACATCGGCCGCCAGGGCGATGGCGGCGCGCCGGGCCTTGCGCGCGGCGCCCTTGCCCGCGCCGCCGCCGCCCGCGCCCACCGCACGTTCCAGCACGTCGCGCCGCAGGTGCAGTTGCTGTTCGCCGCGCAGCACCGGGCCGGCCGCCGCGGTCAGCCGCAGGCCGCCGTAGCCCTCGGGATCCAGGGCCAGGAAGCCGCCGGCCACCAGCTGGCGCATGACGCTGCGCCAGCCGAAGACATCCAGCTCGCCGCCGATGCCGTACGTCGACAGCTTGTCGTGGCCCAGCCTGAGCACACGCTCGGCGGCGCCCCCGCGCAGCACCTCGATGATGTGCTGCGCGCCGAAGCGCTGCCCGGTGCGCGCCACGCAGGAGAGCGCTTTCTGCGCGACGACCGTGGCGTCGAACGTCTCGGGCGGCCACAGGCAGGTGTCGCAGTTGCCGCAGGGCTCGGGCATCACCTCGCCGAAGTGCGCCAGCAGCCGCTGGCGCCGGCACGCGGTCACCTCGCAGTAACCGAGCATCGTGTCGAGCTGCTGCGCGCCGCGGCGGCGGTGCATCTCGTCCACTTCGATGCCGTCGGGCGGCGGCGCGTCGATCAGCTTCCGCAGCATCACCACGTCCTGCAGCCCGTAGCACAGCCAGGCGTTGGCGGGCAGGCCGTCGCGGCCGGCGCGGCCGGTCTCCTGGTAGTAGCCCTCGATCGACTTCGGCAGGTCCAGGTGCGCCACGAAGCGGACGTCCGGCTTGTCGATGCCCATCCCGAACGCAATCGTGGCGCAGACGATCAGGCCGTCCTCGTTCAGGAAGCGCTCCTGGTGCAGGCGCCTGGTCGTGGCGTCCAGCCCCGCATGGTAGGGCACCGCCGCGATGCCGTGCTGCTCGAGGAACGCGGCCGTCTCCTCGGTCTTCTTGCGGGCCAGGCAGTAGACGATGCCCGCGTCGCCGGCGTGCTCGTCGCGCAGGAACTTCAGGAGCTGCTTGCGCGGGTCGTCCTTGGCCACCACGCGGTACCGGATGTTGGGCCGGTCGAACCCGCCGATGAAGGTGTGCCCGCCCTCCAGCCGCAGGTTGGCCAGGATCTCGGCGCGCGTGCGCTCGTCCGCCGTGGCGGTGCAGGCCAGGCGGGGGATGCCGGGGTAGCGCTCGGCCAGGACCGCCAACTGGAGGTACTCGGGGCGGAAGTCGTGTCCCCACTGGGAGACGCAGTGCGCTTCGTCGATGGCGAACAGCGCGATGGTTGACCGGTCAAGCAGTTCCAGGGTGCGCGGCTGCAGCAGGCGCTCGGGGGCCACGTAGAGCAGATCCAGTTCGCCGTGCAGCAGGTCGTGCTCGACGCGCGCGGCTTCCGACAGCGTGAGCGTCGAGTTGAGGAACGCCGCGCGCAACCCCAGCTGCCGCACGGCGCCGACCTGGTCCTGCATCAGCGCGATCAGGGGCGAGACGATGACGCCGGCTCCCTCGCGCAGCAGCGCCGGGATCTGGTAGCAGAGCGACTTGCCGCCGCCCGTGGGCATCAGCAGCAGCGCGTCGCCGCCTGCTGTCAGGTGGTCGATCACCGCGGCCTGGTGGCCGCGGAAGGCGGGGTAGCCGTAGGTGGTGTTGAGGATGCCGAGCGCCGTGTGTTGCATCCCGGCAGGCTAGCCAGAAGCGGGCCCCGGGGCAAGCGCGGCGCTGCGGCGCGCGGTGCTAGGGCCTGTCGAGCGTATACCTCAGCTCGTAGCGATGGCCGTCCTCGGCGAAGATGATGGCCAGTTCGCCGGCCAACCCCGCCAGCTCGTCGGTCCCCGAGTCCGGCACCACCGTCACGTGCAGGCGGGTGGGCGTTCCGCGCGTCATGAGCCCCTCGTGCTGCAGCACGAAGCTGCCGCGGCGCCCGTCGAGGGTGCCGGTGACCTGCTCCATCGCCACGTACCCCGCCGAACCCTCGGTCGCCGACTGGAAGGCCATCATCTGGCCGCGGCTGACGGCGGTGAGCGCGCCGTGGTACTGTTTGTCCAGCAGCAGCCGGCCGAACGGGCCGGCGGCTTCGTCGTCGGCGGGCTGGGGAATCATCTTCACGTCGAAGGTGCCGGCAGCAGTCATGGTCGACTCCGGGGTTGCGGTAGAGAGGTCGGTGGCGGCGATCGGCGCCTGGGTGGCAAGCAGCGCCAACAGGAGCATCGGGAGCATGATCGTCCTCCGGTTCAGTTCAGCAAACGAGTCATGAACCCCGACGCAGCGACTCCAACCTAGCGAACCTTCGCCCGATCGCCACCGCCAGCACCACCCACACCGCCGCCAGCCCCACGTTTACCCAGGCAAACCCCACCGTACCGAGCCCCATCAGGCGGCTGCCGCCGATGACCAGCGCGGCCGCGGCGACATCGCCCATGCGCACGAAGAAGGTGTCGATGGCCTGCTTGGCCTTGTACTTCTCCTCGCGCGTGGTGGGCAGGAAGAGGATCTGCCGGACGGTGTTCTGCAGCGAATAGTCGGTGGCGTTCTCGGCCACCTTGCCCCAGCGCGCCACGGCCAGCACCGGCAGCAGCGCGGTCAGCAGGTAGCTGCCCATGGCGATCAGGGGCAGGGCCAGCATGGCGCGGCGCACGCCGAACCACGCCACCAGCCGTGAGACCAGGAACAGCTGCGCCAGCAGCCCGACCAGGTTCACGGCCGAGAAGAAGTCGGCGTAGAAGCGGCCGATGCCCTTGCCCACGGCTTCGTCGCGTGCGGCCACGGCGGCGGCGTGCGCGGCGTCGTCCATGTCGGCGGTGCGCTCGACGGCCGGGTGCAGGCGATCCTGCGCCTCGCGCACGCGCGCGCCCAGGATGTACTCGCCGGTGGTGTTGACCAGGTTGGCCAGCACCAGCATGAACCCGATCAGCAGCAGATAGCGGTTGCGCCGCACCAGCGTGAAACCGCCGGGGCCGGACATGGGCGCGTCGGCGGCGTGACGGGCGGCGGCCGTGGCGGCGCCGGCGTCCGGCTGCCGCCGCCGGTACATCACGTCCGCCGCGCGCGTCAGGCCCACGCTGGCCAGCAGCAGCGCGGCCGAGACCAGCAGCAGCTGGTGCAGCCCCAGCGGCCCGATGAGCCGCCCGGCGATGACGCTGCCGGACACCGCGCCGGCCGACATGCCGAAGGCGACGATGGCGAACAGGCGCTTGCCCTGCTCGGGACGGTAGAGATCGTTGGCGAACGACCAGAACTGCGCGACGACCATCAGGTTGAACACGCCCACCCACAGGTAGAACGGGATGCCCACGGACAGGCCGGCGCGTGCGGCGGCGTAGAACGCCACCAGGCAGGCCGCGAAGAAGACCAGCACCGCATTGATCAGGCGCCGGCTGGGCAGGCGGTCGGCCAGGCGGCTGTACAGCGGCACCACAGCCACCAGCAGCAGCGCCTGGCCGGCCGAGGCGGCGGTCTTCGCCTCGGCGCCCCAGTGACCCAGGATCAGCGCCTCGCGCACGGGCTTGATCAGGTAGTAGGCGGTCAGCAGCAGGAAGACGTTGAGCGCCAGGAGCAGGACGCTGCCGGCCTCGCCCGGCTCCACACGCGCGAACAGGCGCAGGAATCGCGTGAGCGGGCCGCAGCGGGGTTCGGCGGCGGGCGATGGCGAGATCACGACGACTCCTTCAACGATCCACCGCCACGATGCGGCCCGAAGCCGGCGCCAGGTACGCGGTCGTCGAGGCGGACCAGCCCCGGCCGCGGTCCAGCTGCACCTCGAGCGCCAGGAACGGGTGGTCGGTGTCCGGACGCGGCACGCCGGGCAGCGCGCGCCCGTCGGCTCCCGCCAGCTCGACGCGGCAGGCGGCGGTCGTCACCCAGGGACCGCGCTCGCCGCGGCGCCGCGCATCGACCGCGGCCAGCCGGTAACGATAAGCGGCGCTGCCGGCGGGTGCGAAGCCGCGCCTGGTCGCCAGGTCGGTGAAGGCGACGCCGCGCGCGTCGGCCACGAAGAAGTCCAGCGGCGGCACCCGCTCGAACCAGTGCCCGACGATGGCCGCCTGCCGCGCCCGCAGCGTCTGCAGCAGGGTGTCCTCGGCGCGCGGGTCCTGGTACAGGCCCTGGCGCAGCACCACGCGCAGGTCGTCGGCCGTGAACGCCGACAGCACCTTGGCCGCCCAGTAGCCGTCGCGCCGCGTCAGGTTGGCCATGCCACTGTGCGGCAGGTCGGGCTTCCAGCCGGCGGGGTCGAAGACCTCGGCGCTGAAGATGCCCACCTCGGGCAGGTCCGGAGGCGGGCACAGGCGCGCCCAGTCGTCCTCGACCAGGCCCAGGGTCCCCAGGCGGCCGAGGATCGGGAACAGGTCGATGCCGTACTCGTAGCCGAAGCGCGGCACGATGCGGTCGCCGAACGTGCCCAGCGTCGAGGCGAAGTCGATCAGGTAGTGCCGCACGTGACCTTCACCCGGCGGGCCCACGTACACGTCCAGCGTGTTCTGCCGCTTCAGGTCGAAGTGATTCAGCCAGGCGCCGAACACGCGCAGGGCGCGCAGTTCGCGGCGGTCCTCGTGCGGAAGCAGGTCGTTGGGGTCGTCGTCGCGCCGGCCCTGGTCGTCGAACGAGCCCAGGATGGTCCCGTCCAGGTAGCGGCTGGCCAGCGCGTGGTAGCGCCCGTCGAAGCGCGAGTTCGTGGCGGCCAGGATGGAGTCGAGGTTCGCCGCGTTGACCTGCAGCGCGCTGCCGCGCTCCAGGCTGATGGTGATGGCGCCCTCCAGCACCAGGTCGTCACGTGTGAACGTGACCACGCGGTCGACCGGCGTGTTGTAGCCCAGCGCGTGGAACAGCAGGTTCGAGACCACGCCGGCACGGATGGTCATGCCCGGGTGCGAGGGCGGGTCGAACTTCAGCAGCCAGACGTCGCCGCGGCCGTCGCGCACGGTGAAGCCCGGCGTGACGCCGGCCGACTTGGCCTTCAGCACGACCAGGCCGCGCGAGAGGTCGGGCCCCGTGGCCAGCGGCGTACCGTGTCCCGCGCCCTCGGCCAGCTCGGTCGCCGAAAGCGGGCGCAGGCCGATGCGGTTGGTGAACCAGGCCGAGTCGACGACCTCGTCCAGCGCGTTGATGTCCAGCGCCTCGTGCGCGGGACCATCGCCGTCCAGGCTGCGCACCAGACGCACCGGGTTCCAGAAGCGCGAGAACGGCCGCCCCAGGAAGGCCTCCACAGCGTAGGGCACCAGGCCGCGCTCGTCGGGCGCCGGCGCCGGCACCGGGCGCGCGTCGTCGGCGAACCAGGTGACCGGTCCGTCGCGCAGCGGCGCCGGGCCCGCGCCCGCGGACACGGGGACGCCCAGCGCCAGCGCGGCCGCCAGCGCCAGCGCGCCGGCGCGCGGCGCATGCCGTTCAGTAGACCTTCGTCGGGTTCCGGCCATACATCAGGCCCTTCCGGTCGTGCTGGAACGTCTGGCCCAGTCGGAAGCGGAGCAGCACGTCCTCGTTGCTGACGGCCACCTCGGCGCGCGCGCCCAGCTTGCGGTTGCCGTCGATGTAGCGCAGGCCGAAGCCGACGGCGGTGCGCACCTCGTCCCAGCCCAGCTCGGCCGTGTGCTCGAAGGCCTGGCCCGCGTCGAAGAAGAGGTAGGCGTCCACGCCGTAGTCGTCGCGGCCGCGCGGACGCCAGGCGGGCCAGCGGTACTCGAGGCTGCCGCCGAGCGTGCTGCGGGCCAGGAAGCGGTTGGGCGGGAACCCGCGCATGTAGTCGGGCCGCTGCGTGCTGACCAGGCGCGTGAACGGCACCTCGGCATCCTCCAGGGGCACCACACGGTTGAAGAAGCCGCGCATCGCCAGCGAACGGTCGGTGTGCCAGAGCCGGAAGAAGTCCTCCGAGGCCACGTGCAGCACCAGGTGGCGGGCATCGGCGCCGTCGGTGGGCTCGAACAGCGTGACGGCCAGGCTGCGGTAGGCGCCGGCGGCCGGACGGCCGGTCTGTTCCGTGTCGTCCCAGTTGAGGGAGAGCCGCAGCGACAGGCCGTTGGACTCGCCGCGGAAACCGGGCGGCAGCGCCGCGCCGTGCACCAGATCTAGGGCCCGGTCGGTCTCGTACTCCGGTTCGCGGTTCGCCAGGCGCGAGAAGTAGGCCTGCGCCTCGAAGTCGAGAGCGCGCGCCACCGGACGTTCGAGCGCCAGGCCCAGCCACTGCGTCTGGTGCCAGTAGTAGGACAGGTCCTGCTCCCGACTGTCCCCGCCCAGCCCGTAGTAGCGCCAGAGGTTGACCTCCTCGCTGCCGAAGCCGACCTGCAGCAGCCAGGCCGGACCCAGCGGCACGAAGGCGCCGCCGGTCACGTCGTCCGCATGGCGTGTCGAGCGGCTAGCCTGCAGGTTGAACAAGCCGCGCGGGTTGAGGAAGCGCGGGCGCACGAGTTCGAAGCCCAGCGCCGTGCCCTCCAGTTCACCACCGGACAGCGCCGGCACGATGAACGAGGCGAACGGGCCGGGCAGACCGGGATACTCCGCCTTGAACTCGAACAGGTTCAGCTTGTCCAGGGCGGTGACGGTCTGGTCGCCGGCCAGAAAGAACAGGCGGAACGGCAAGCCGATGACCCAGTACGGCACCATCGCGGCCGTTTCCCAGGCTGGGCGCGAGCGATGCTTGAAGACCGTGGTGGTCGAGTCGGCGCGGACCGGGCGGGCGCCCCAGTGCCAGGTGGGCGTCGGGGCGGCGCCCATGCTGTCGGCCGCGGCCGCCGACGGCCCCTGCCGGGCGCCGGCAGCAGGCGGGCCGCAGAGCATCAGCAGGACGACCAGGACACCGGCGCTCCCGGCACCGGGCAGAACAATCGGCGCCCGCCGGCGGCGGTTTCGGGGGTGTCGGGCCAGGGAATGCATGGTAGGTTGACTCTCGCATGCGTCCCAACCATCGTCAACCGCCCTTCGCCCAGCCGGCCGCAGGCCCCAGGAATCCGGGATTCCAGAGATGATCAGGCGCTTCTTCGACGTCCGACCCGACGAAATCCGCAACTGCGCCGGCGGCTTCATCACGCTCTTCGGCGTCATGGCCGCGCACGCGCTGCTGGAGGTCGCGCGCGACGCACTGTTCCTGGCCAAGCTGCCCGCGACTAAGCTGCCGGTCATCTACATGGGCATCGCGGTGCTGTCGCTGGCGGCGGTCAAGCTTCGGCAGCGCTCCCTGCTGCGCTTCGAGTGGCGCAACTGCCTGGCCTTCCTGCTGGCCGACTTCGCGATCCTGACCACCGTGCTGTGGCTGTTCGCGCGCCACGGCGCCACGTGGTCCCTCTACGCCCTGTACGCCTGGCCGGCGATTTTCGCGACCATCGTCATCACGGCCTTCTGGATGTACATGGGGCGGCTGTTCACCATCGCGCAGGCCAAGCGGCTGTTCGTGCTGATCGGTTCGGGCGGCATCCTGGGCGCCATCACCGGCACGGCCCTGGCGCGGCTCATGGTACAGGGGCTGCCTACGCCGGCGCTGCTGCTGGCAGCCGCCGCGATCATGCTGCTGGCCGCGGTCGTCCCGCGCTGCGTCGCCGCGCGCGCGCAGACCGGCCTGTCGACGCAGACGCGCGACGCGGCCGCCGGGCTGGGCAGCGACCTGCGCGTGATCGGCGCGCGCCCCTACGTGCTGCGCATCCTGCTGCTGATCACCGTGACGGCGGCCACCACCACGGTGATGGACTACCTGTTCAAGAGCCGCGTCGCGGCGGCGCTGCCGGCGCAGGACCTGCCGCACTTCTTCTCCACGTTCTACCTGTGGCTGAACCTGGCTTCGCTGCTGGTGCAACTGGTGCTGGTGGGCTGGTTGGTGCGGGTGGCCGGCGTGGTCGGCGCCGGCATGACGTTGCCGGCACTGCTGGCCGTCTGCTGCGGCTGGTTCCTGGCCGGCGGCTCGTTCCTGGCGGTGCTGGCCGGACGCAGTGTCGACGGCGCGCTGCGCCACTCGCTGAACCGCACGGCCAACGAACTGCTGTACGTGCCGCTGCCGGTGGACCTGCGTGACCGGTTCAAGGCCGTGGCGGACGTGGTCGGCCAGCGCGGCGGGCAGGCCGCCGCGGCGCTGGTGCTGGTGGTATTCACCACGCTGGGCCTGGGCCACCAGCACCTGGCGGCTCTGGTGACGTTCCTGGCGCTGGCCTGGCTGGTCCTGGCGCTGGATCTGCGCACGCACTACCTGAACATCATCCGTCACGTGCTGGACGATCGCAACCATGCCGTCCGCGTGGAAACGCACACGCTGCACGACGACGCGCTGGACACGCTGGTGGCACGGTTGCAGAGCGGCGAGACGAACGAGGTGGTCGGCGCGCTGGACGTCATCCTGGAGTCGGGTCGCGCCGACTGCGTGCCTGCCTCGCTGCTGGAGCACGCCGACCCACAGGTGACGCTGCGCGTGCTGGTAGCCCTGGCCGCCGCGCCCACGGCCGAAGCCGTGCCGCGCCTGGAGGCGCTGCTGCGCCACACGGACCCGGCCATGCGTCTGGGCGCGGTGCAAGCGCTGGTGGCCGCGCGGGCAGGCGCCGTGGCAACCGGCCCGGCATTCGGCGACGACGACCCGGCCGTGCGCGCGGCGGCGCTGGTCGCGCTGGCGGCGGCCGGACGCCTGCCGGCCGAGGACGCACGGGCTCGCGTCACGCCGCTACCGCCGGCGGCGCACCTGGCCGCCGCGCGCACGATCCGCCTGGCCCACCGCGGCACATTCACCCCCTGGCTGGCCCAGTTGGCGGCGACGGCCGATCGCGAGACCGCGCTGGCAGCCGCCGAGGCCATGACCAAGCACCCGGATACGGGCCACATCCCGGCGCTGCTGCCGATGCTGGCGGACTACCGCCTGCGCGAAGCGGCGCGCCGCGCGCTGGTGGCCATCGGCACCGACGCGCTGCCGCACCTGGAGCGGCACCTTGTGGATCCGGCACAGCCGTTCGAGGTGCGCCAGCACCTGCCGCGCACCATCAGCCGCTTCGAGCCCGGCATGGCGCACGACGTGCTGCTGCGCCACCTGGGCATGCGCATGGACCCGGCCATCGCGTTCAAGATCGTGCGCGGTCTGGGCCACCTGCGCGCCGATCATCCTCACCTGCCCAAGCCCGAGGGCCCGGTGCTGGCCGCCTGCGAACACCTGGTGCTGCAGATCTACCGCAGCTACCAGTGGCGGTTGTCGCTGGCCGCGCTGGCGGGCCCGGACTCGCCGCAGCGCACGGCCGTGGGCGAGATGCTGGCCGACTACCTGACCGACCAGGAACAGCTGGCGCGCGAGTGGCTGCTGCGCGTGCTGGGCATGTTCTACGCGCCGCAGGACCTCAAGCGCATCCACACCGGCATCGGGCGCGGCGATGCGGCCACGCTGGCGGCCGGCCTGGAACTGCTGGGCGAGTACCTGCCGCCGCGTCTGCGCCGCCCGGTAGCCGGCTTGCTGGAGAACCTGTCGCCGGCCGAGCGCCTGAAGTTCGCGCCACCTTCGCTGCCCGTGCCAAGCCGCGACCTGGAGGGACTCTTGGCCGGGATGCTTGCCGCGGACGACCTGCACCTGCGCTGCCTGGCCGCCTACCACGCCGGCGAGTTGGGACGGCATGCACTGCGGCCGCAACTGGAGCAGTTGATGACGTCGCACTCGTCGCGCCTGCGCGAGGTGGCCGGCCGCGCGCTGGCGATGCTGGACGACCCGCGCACCGAAAGGCTGACGGAATGACCCCGACCACGGCCGTCATCAGCGAGATCGAACGGCTGCTCTACCTGAAGAGCCTGCCGCTTTCGCACCTGGATACACGCACGCTCGGCCGCATGGCCGCGCACATGACCGAGCGTACGTTCAGCAAAGGCGAACAGCTGCTGGCCATGGACACGCTGCCTGAGAACTTCTACGTGGTGGTGGACGGTGAAGTGGAGATCGTCAGCGGCGCCGGCGACGCGCAGCGAGCCGGCGGCGCCTCGCTGATCGGGATCCTCAGCGCGCTGGCGCACGACGCGCGCGGACTGTCCGCGGTGGCCCGCCGCCGCACGCTGGCGCTGGAGGGTTCAACCTCCTTCCTGCTGCGCGAGATGGAAGACAACCACGCGATGCGCCGCGCCGCCGTCGAGCAGATCTGCGCCGACCTGGTGCATACCTGGACGTCGGCCCCCACGGCCGCCGACTGCCTGCCACCCCCGCCGGTGGATCTGCGCGCGCCCGGGCGCCGGCTGGACATCGTCGAGAAGCTGACGGTGATCCGGCGCCACACGCGCATCGGCACCTTCAACGTCGACGCGATGATGGACCTGGCGCGCCACGCCGAGGAACTCCGCCCCGGTCCGGGTGACCTGGTCTGGCGCCGCGGCGAACCGGCCCGCGCGCTGCACATCTTCGTGCAGGGCCACGTCGAGGGACGCCGTCCCGACTGCGACTGCGTGCGCGCCGGCTGCGGCCACCACCTGGAGAACTTCGTGGCCCTGGCCTCGCAGGAACACCGCACCGACGGCGTGGCGGTGACCCCGTCGGTGCTGCTACGGATCGGCGTGGAATCGCTGTTCGACGTGCTGGAGGACCGGCCGTTCATGGCCGCGGACCTGATCGCGCTGTTCGCGCGCCTGCTGATCGACATGCGCGGGCAGGCGCGGCTGCCGTGCGCGTCGTTCTAGCCGGCCCGCCTCTCTAGAACGCGAAGCCGATCGTGAGCGCGGCGCCGGCGCCCGCCGCCGCGGGGCCCTCGGCGCCGTCCGCCTCGTGCAGGCGCGGCACCAGCCACCCGGCCAGCGCGCCGATGGCCGCGCCCGCCACGATGTCGGTCGGGAAGTGCGCGCCCGCCTCGCCGCGCAGCCAGCCCACGGTGGCCGCCGCGCCCAGCCCGCCGGCCCAGACCCAGCCCTCGCCGCGCGGCTGCAGCCGCCCGTGCACGGTGGCCAGGAAGGTCATCGCCGCGAACGACTGCGCCGCGTGCCCCGACGGGAACGAACGCCGCGCCGTTCCCGACAGGCGCCGCTCGTCCGGCACGCGCGGGTCATCGCCGTACGCGAACGGCCGCGGCCGCTGCACCGTGTGCTTCAGCAGCGAGGTGACGCCGCCGGCCAGCAGCTGCGTCTGCGCGTACATGAGCGCCAGGCGTCCGCCGCGCTCGCGGCCGGGCCCCATGGCGGCCTCGGCCAGCGGCAACACCACCAGCCCGGTCACCAGGCGATCACTGGCCCGCGAGGCCCGCGGCGACCAGCGCCCCAGCGCAGCGCGATCCAGCCCCGGCACCCCGCCGGGGTCCAGCTGCGCCAGCTGCGCGGGCGTGAACGGCTCGTTGTCGCTGCCCAGCAGCACGCCCGTCAGCAGCAGGCCGGCGCCGGCGGCCAGCAGCGCGGTCTCGCGCCCGGTGTCCAGGTCGTAGGGGAAGTCGGCCGGCCCGGCGGCGACGGCCGTGCCCGGGTGGGGACCGGTGGTGACGGCCAGCAGCGCCAGCAGCGCTGCCAGGGCGCTGCGGGGCGCTGCGTGGGGCCGCGGGCGGGTCCGGTGGGGTGCGGTGGCGATCATGGGGGGATGTTAGAGGTGGGCGGGATAACGGGCAAGACACGGTGGTGACATATACAAGATAGATTTGGTATGCTTTCCGGGCCCCGCACCGACCCCGAACCGGGAGGTCCACGATGAACAGCCCTCGGACATGCGCAAAGGCCCTCATCCTGCTGACGCTGGCCGCCGCGCCGGCCCTGGCCCTGACCGTGGGCCAGATCGACACCTTCGAGGACGGCACGACGGCCGGCTGGTCCGTCGGCAACCCGAGCCCGGTGCCGACCCAGAACATCGCCAGCGGCGGACCGCTCGGCCTGAACGACAACTACCTGCAGCTGCGCTCGATCGGCGGCAGCGGGCCCGGCAGCCGCCTGATGGCCTTCAACCGGGCCCAGTGGGCGGGCGACTACGTGGCCGCCGGCGCCGGCGTCGTCGCGCTGGACGTGAACAACTTCGGCCTGACCGACCTCAGCCTGCGGCTCGTGTTCACCGACGGCGCGAACACGGCCGTCACCCAGGTGGTGAACGTGCCCTCGGCCAGCGGCTGGCAGGACATCCAGTTCGCGATCGAGGCGGCCGACCTCATCGTCCTGTCCGGCTCCGCCGCCGCCGCGCTGGCCGGCACCAGCGAGTTCCGCCTCATGCACAACCCGCTGGCGTCGTTCCCGCCGCCGCCGTACGCGGCGATGGTCGGCGTCGACAACCTCGAACTGCGCGCCGGCGGCGCCTCCGCCGTCGATGATGTCACCGCCGTTCCGCGCGCCGCCAGCCTGGAGGCGATCTACCCGAACCCGTTCAACCCCCGCGTGGCCGTCCGCTACGCGCTGGCGCAGGAAGGCCACGTGCGCGTGGCCGTGCACGACCTCAAGGGCAACCTCATCACGATCCTGGAGGACGGCGTGGTCCCGGCCGGCGCGCGGACCGTGACCTGGGACGGTGTCGATCGAGAAGGGCGGCGTCAGGCCAGCGGGGCGTACGTGGTCGAACTGGTGGCGGGAGCGGCGCGCGAGCGGCGGGTGGTGACGATGATCAAGTGACGGGCCCTTTGCGCCGGCGCACGCGAGCTCGGCGGCCACTCCAGGCTTCGACTTCGCGCCTCTTGTCAACGTTGGATGACAGCGTCGGATACGCGCGTCTCGCCCCTTCCCGTGCGCGCAGCGGGAACTCGGCGGCCAGTTTGCGCTACGGCTTGACGTTGGCTGCGGATCGATGATGAGCACTTCGTGCACGATGCGGTGGAATCGATCTTGCCGGGGGAGTCCCGAGAAGCGCGGGCCGGACGCGATCGCCGTATTTCCGCAGGCAGTGCTTGCGGTCGGGCACAAAAGGACGTACAATCCTCGCGACTTCCTCCCGCAGGGCAATCCCCCCTGCGGCGCCCGCGGGCCACGGTCTGCGGGCCTTCTTTTTTCCGGGGGGAGTCGGCATGATCCGCAGGAAGCGGACGATCGCCTATGTGGATGGATTCAATCTCTACCACGCCGTCGGCGATCTGGGCGCGAATTATCTCAAGTGGCTGGACCTGAGAGCGCTCACTGTAGCATTCGCGCCTCGGTCCGATCATGACATGGTACAGGTCGTGTACTTCACGGCATATGCGCATTGGCGCCCCGAATCGAGTGCCCGCCACGCAATCTATGTCGCGGCCCTGCAGGCAAAGGGGATCACGGCGCACCTTGGCCGCTTCAAGGCCCGTTCGCGGCAGTGCCGCGCATGCGGTGCCCGATGGACCGACCATGAGGAAAAGGAATCGGATGTCAGTCTGGGCATCACGATGGTCCGGGATGCCATGCAGGCCCGATATGATCGCGCACTTCTGTTCACCCGCGACTCGGACCTGGTCCCTGCGGTCAGGATGGCGCGTGACGTGTCATCGAGCGCCGATATCTTGATTATCTCGCCTGAATGGCACCGCAAGCCGTCGGAGCTGATCACCACTGCGGGCGGTCGCGGCCACCATCGGTTTCTGCGCCGGATCCACCTGGAGCGAGCCCTGCTGCCGGCTGAGGTATGCTGTGATGGCGGGAACTCTCGCGTCCAGAGGCCCGCAGCGTATGATCCGCCGCGGACGGACCAGTGACGCATGTTGCCGCGTGCGGTATGTTGAGGGCTCCGCAGTTGCGCCGGCGCAACAGGCAAGCTGCCGTGAGAACGTGCGCCACCGCAACCCCTACCCCCGCGCCCTCACCAACGCCATGATCGCATACCCGTTGGTGAACCACTCGAAGCCGAAGGCGCCACCGAGCGGCACCTCCGCCACGATTGACTCCCCCACGTCGCGCGTGCCTGCAGTCAACGCCGCGACGATCTCGGCGGGCACCTCGCCCTCCAGCCGCGCGGACCAGCGCGCCCTGAACGACGCCGACGCGCAGCAGTACTTCACGCGCCAGACGGGCGTCTGCGAGGCGTCGATGATCGAGCGGTCGGCCTGGCGTTCGCAGACGACGAACATGACCGGTGCGTGGTGCTTCTCGACCAGGCGGCGGGCCGTCGACTCGAACGAGGTGTGGTACTTCAGCGCCAGCGCCTTGACAGTGGCGGCCGAGACGGGCAGGGCGTGCGATTCGACCGTGAAGTGGTGCCCCTTGAACTGCAGGTCAGCGGCGAAGCGGTTGGCCTGCACCTCGAAGTCGAGGCGCGCGCGCGAACTGAGGCCCTCGGCGTCGCAGAGATAGAGGGCGTGCCGATGGTCGGGCAGCACGTAGTGGGCGATCTCGTGCAGCGTGCTGAAGCGCATCCGCTCCGGCTCGAGCGCGGCATCGACGGCGACGAGGCGGTCCGGAAACGAGAGCAGCGCGCGGGCGGCGCCCGCAGCGACGGGCAGGACGTCGCGCAGGGATGCGGCGAAATCGACGGGCAGGAACTGCAGCTTCATGAACGACAGCAGGCGGGACGGGTCGACCGCGCCCGGCTGGTCCTGGTCGGTGGCCTGCAGCAGGCGCGCCACGAGTTCATGCGGCGCGATCTCGGGGGCGCCGCGCGCCAGCCCCGCGTTCATGGCTCGCTCCGCTGCGAGGCGAGGGCCTGCAGGCGTTCGCGCAGTTGCGCGGCCAGCGTGGCGTCCAGTTCGGCGCCGTGCGCCGCCATGGCGAGGTCGCTGCCGCCCTTGTCGGCGGCCAGGCCGTCGAGGTAGGCGTCGATGACGGCCTGGCGACCGGGATCGCGTTGCGCGGTGAGCTGGGCGAACACCTCGGGCACGCGGTCGGCCAGGCGGATGAGGTTGTCGCTGGACAGATTCTGCAGCGAGCGGCCTGCCTCCCATCGGCAATACGTCTTCTCGCCCACGCCGACGAACACGGCCATCTCGGTCTGCGTCAGCCCGGCGCGCTCGCGCACGGCGCGGATCTGGTCGGGGCGCAGGTAGCCCAGGCGCTCGATCCGCAGGGTCTCGAGCTCGGCCAGCAGCGCCGCGGGGAGGATCTCTTCGCCGCAGGCGGTGCAGGTCTCCCACTGCGCGGCGGGCACGGTCAGCGGACCGCCGGGGATGTTCTGGGGCGGGTACATCTTGTACGTGCCCTCGTGGGGGACGAGGGACTGGGCGCCGCACAGGGGGCATTGCGTCGGGGTCATGATAGCCTCCCTCGGTTGGGGGCGTGGGGGTCGTCCGGATGGGCCGAGACGACCAGCATCGACGGCTGGAGAAGCGGCTCTCCCCTGACGAGGAACTTGCAGTAGAACTTCCGGCCGGCCAGTTCGGGCCAGATCTCGTAGGCCGGTTCTCCGGAGTCCTGGCCGTGCATCGTGGTGCGCGTCACGGGTCGGCCGTCGACGATCCAATGCCAGAGGGCGTCGCAGACGTCGGTGATGGTCAGGTCATGTGCCATCAGGTCGTAGGTGGCTCGCTTCGTGGCCGAGGCCTTCGCCGGATCGGCAGCCAGGGCGCGCAGAAGCTGTCGTTCCCGTTCGGACGCCTGCGCCTTGGGCATGGGGACCTGTCGGTTGGGGTTTCGGCGCCTTCGGGAGGTGTATGAGTATTATATGATACCACATTATGGCGTCTCGGCAAGCATTAACTACCCAAATAGCACCATTAATTGATATTTTTCGTGCGTTTACTGGACGTTTTGTCGCTTGCGCCGGCGCAAGGATCCCAATCTCGTGAGAACGTGCGCCGGCGCACGCGAACATCGCCGCGAACCAGACCACCCGGCCGCCTCAATCCCCCTGCCCACCATACCGCGCCCAGAAACTCGACTTGCGCCCGTGCGCCTGGCGGATCCCCGCCAGGTAGGCAGCGTGGCTGGGCTGGCCGCGCCAGTCGGTGATCGAGACAGCGAGCAGGTCGAGCTTGCGCAGGTACCGGACCCCATGCCCGTACACCGTGGAGCGCGCCCTGCGTAAGATGGAATCGAGCAGCGCCCGGTACAAGAGAGAAGCAGCCAATGGACGTTGGCCCGCCTCCATGTCCTCGGCCAGCGGCACGAGCCTTTCGTAGTAGTCGCCGTTCAGGAGGGCGGCGCGATCGAGCAGGTAGCTTTCGGCCTCGTCGAGGCGGCCCATCTCCACGAGGAACGCGGCGTCGGCGTACGACAGGCCGGGGCCGGCCAGGATGGCGGCCACCTCGTCGTCGATGACGGCGGCGCGCCGGGCCTCGCCGATCACGGACAGGAGCGCGTTCAGGCCGGGCCGGCTGCGGCCGCGGCGGAAGAGGCGCCAGGCGACTTCCTCGCGCGGGTGCTGCCGGCCGAGCTGCGTATAGGCGTCCAGCAGCAGCGCGTCCCGCCGGTCCTGCTGGAAGTGCTCGCTGACCGGGACCTGCTCGAACCACGACAGGGCCGCGGCGGCATCGCCGCTCTCGAGGTACACGCTGCCGATGTCGAGGCGGGAAGCGACCGACGACACGCCCCACGAGTCGCGACGGATCTTCTCGAACAGCGGGGCATCCCTGAGCTGGCGGGCCAGCGTCTCGCCCAGCCGCGACCAGCGGCGGCCGGCGAGGTCGTCTTTCGGATAATCGGCGGCCACCGACAGGAAGCGGCGGATCAGGTCGCGCACGACCGGTTCCGGCAGGTACGCGGCGGCGCCGTCGACGATGTGGTCGCGCACGCCGAAGTCGTCCTCGCGGTTGAGATCGAACAGCAGGTCGGCGAGCCACTCCGCGTCGGGGCAGCGTTTGGCGTACGCCGCGAACAGGTCGGCCGCCTCGAGGCGGAAGACGTCGCCGACGTGGCCGCTCGAATCGTCGCAGCGGCCGAGGGTCGCGTTGTCGGCGCGGAAGAAGGCGGCGACCAGCTCGCAGCCCTGGCGCGCGTCGGTCACGCCGGCCTCCAGGGAGGCAAGCAGCGCGGAGAGCTCGCGGGCGAAGGCGGCGGATTCTCCCCACCGGATGAAGCGGCGGGAGCGCTTCAGGGTGGTCAGCTGGGATTTGAAGAGGGAAGCGGTGGATTCGGGGCGGGGCATGGGTTCACCTCGATGCGGCGATGCTGTTCTGCGTGGTCGACGATCCTGCAGCAGGTCACGGTACAGTTGGTTCAGGACAACGGCGACGGGCGCCAGGTGCCATGGCGTGCGCCGGCGCACGCGTGCCACGCCTATCGGTCGCCCCGGCCTCCCGACCTGGTGACGCCGGACGGCGGCAACTGTACCTGGATCCGCCGCCAAGCGGTGACATGCGGGATGGTGCGCCCCCAGCCGACGATCTTCAGCATCTCCGCAATAGTATATTATACAATCATTTATTCCCAGTATCAGTGAATTTACGCATGAAAATTATATCAACGACAATATTACAGCGTCATAAATTCTCGACGAATGCGAATTATCGCCGTACAATTATACCATGGACACCACCCCTCACCCCCCAAATTCCCGCCTGCTGACCCTGCTCGGCACCGCAGGCGATGTCATCACGTTGGACGATGCCGCGGCGGCGCTTGCGGTCACGCGCACCGAGACAGCGAAGCTGCTCTCGCGCTGGACTGCCCAAGGGTGGCTCCGTCGGGTCGGGCCGGGAACCTACGTTCCGGTCCAGTTGGCCCTGCGCGGCTCCGAGCGGGTGGTTCAGGACCCGTGGACCCTTGTGCCGGCGATCTTCGATCCCTGCTACATCGGCGGGCGCACGGCGGCCGAGCACTGGGACCTCACCGAGCAGGTCTTCCGCGACATCCAGGTCTACACCTGCCGGCCGGTGCGCCGGCGCACGGTCGAGAACCGCGAGGCGGTCTTCACCGTCAGGCACATCAAGGCCGAGCATCACTTCGGCACGAAGGTTGTTTGGCGCAGCCAGACGCGCGTCCAGGTCTCGGACCTCCAGCGGACGATCGTCGACCTGCTCGACGATCCGGCGGCCGGCGGCGGGATCAGGCAGGTGGCCGATTGCCTGGCGCGTTACCTGGATCGCGCGGATGCCGACCCGCAGGTGCTGATCGCGTATGCCGACAAACTCGGCAATGGCGCGGTCTTCAAGCGTCTCGGGTTCCTGGCCGAGCACCACCGGAACGGCGCCGCGCTCGTCGATGCCGCGCGGCAGCGGCTGACGGCCGGGCATGCGAAGCTCGACCCGGAACTGGATTGCGCGCGGCTGGTCACGCGGTGGAGGCTTCGGGTTCCGGACGGATGGAATGGTGCTGAGCGACAATGATCGGGAAGCCCGAGATCATGAGCATGGCGGGCCAGCTGGGCCTGAATCCGCATGTCGTCGAGAAGGACTACGCCCTGGGCTGGCTGCTGGCCGGGATCTTCGCCCACCCCAGGATTGCCGAGAGTTGGGTGTTCAAGGGCGGCACCTGCCTCAAGAAGTGCTTCTTCGACACCTACCGATTCTCCGAGGACCTGGACTTCACGCTTCGCGACGATGAGCATCTCGAGGCGGCGTTTCTCGCTGAGGTTTTCGCCGAGATCGGCGGCTGGGTGTACGAACGCTGCGGACTGGACATGCCCGCCGTCAAGCAGGACTTCGAGGTCTTTGCCAATCCCCGCGGCAACAGGAGCTGTCAGGGCAGGATCAGCTACCGGGGTCCAGTCTCGCCAACGGGCGGCGGCTGGCCCCGGATCAAGCTCGACCTGACGGCCGACGAACGCCTGGTATTGCCGCCGCTGGAGACTCCCATCTTCCATCCCTACAGCGATGCGCCCGAAAACGGTATCGTCGTCCGCGCCTACGCGTACGAGGAGGCGTTTGCCGAGAAGATACGCGCCCTGGCCGAGCGGACCCGCCCCCGCGACCTGTACGACGTGGTCAATCTCTACCGCAACACGCGTGTCCGTTCGTCCTCGGCGGTGATTCTCGACGTGCTGGCCCAGAAGTGCGCCTTCAAGGGCATACCCGTGCCGCGGGCCGCCGATCTGGAGCCGCACCGGGCCGAACTGGCCACAACCTGGGGCCAGATGCTGCGCCATCAGCTGCCCGAGCTGCCGCCGCTGGACTCGTTCTGGGACGTCTTGCCGGAGTTCTTCGCGTGGCTCGAAAGCGGCGTGGCGCCGAGCGAGCCCACCTCGTATGTCGTTGCCCAAGGCGAAACGATCATCCGCGAACACACGGCGCGGTTGCCGATCGGGGCGCGGCAGCGGTCGGCGCTGGAGATCATCCGCTTTGCCGCCGGGAACCGCCTATGCGTCGATCTGGAATACGCGGGGAGCATCCGACGAATTGAACCGTACTCGCTGCGGCGCACAGCAGAACGTCACATCATCCTCCACGCCTGGAGCACGGCCAGGAACGAGCACCGCACCTATCGCGTGGACCGTATACAGGGCGCGCGAACGACAGATCAGGTGTTCGCACCTCGATACGCCATCGAGTTGACCCCAGGAGGGCTTCCCGTCATTCCTCACACCGAGAGGAGCTCGCGCGCCGAAGCCGATCCGGTCAGTGACCGCACGGCTCTCGCCGTCCGCCGCATGGCACCACGCAGACGAAGATCCGGTCGACTCTCCGGTCCGACCCATATCTACAGGTGTTCGCACTGCGGGAAGTTGTTCTACCGCAAGAAGGCTGCGGCCCGACTGAACCGCCACAAAGACAAGTCCGGCCTGCCCTGCCCGGGTCGAGTGGCGCAGTTGGTAGGCATGAAGTGATCACCTTGAACTGGAAGAGGCGTCTGCCGTACATTTGGAAATCGCAACGGGAGGATAAAGCCATGCTCGAGAAGAAGACTGATACCCCGGAGTGCGTGGAGTTCTGGGCCATGGTGGCCCGGGTGCGCGAGGGGATCAACTCGTGGCCCGAGTGGAAGCGTCGGCTCCTCGAGACGGACCCTCCCCTGGGTCGTTCGCGGCATGGCGGCAACGCCGTGGACCATCGGGAGCGTGGCGAATAGTCGTGATCGATTTCCTCCCGTCGGGTGCAGCCCGACGGCGCCCGCGGGCTTTGGTCTGCGGGCCGTTTCTTTGGTACTGAGGTGCGGCGCCCACGCGAGGGACTAGTTGGCTTTGCGATGGATGTTTTACCATCGCATGACTTGCGCCGGCGCAAGAATCACGATTTCGCCACAGCGTGCGCCGGCGCACGCGCGCCGCGGCTACCCGTGCTCCATCGCCTCCCCACAAGCCACCCTGAACCGCTCCGTCACATGGTCCGCCGCATGCCACAGCGCCGAGCCCTCCGACAGCAACGTACAGACCAGCGTGTTCAGCGAGACGCCCTCGCGCTCGGCCTGGCGGGCGAGCCGCGCGTGCAGGGTGTGCGGCAGGCGCACGCGGAACTGGCCGCTGTGCGCGGTGTGGACGGCGGGCGCCGGCGGCGTGGCGCCGGTGGCGGCCATGTCCTCGAGGACCAGGTCGATGGCCACCTTCAGTTCGCGCACCGCTTCTTCCTCGGTGTCGCCGAGGGCCAGCAGGTTGTCCAGCTCGGGGCAGGTGGCGACGAACTGGTTGTCGTCGGGGCTCCAGGCGAGGTGCTGGCTGTAGGGGGGCATGAGGGACTCCATTTCAGTCTTCGAGCCAGCCCTGGGTACGGGCGTAGTCGAGCAGCTGCCGGACCTGCGCGACCTTGGCCATGCCGCCCGACTCCTGGAAGCTGAAGTACGGGTGGCCCGGTCGCTTGAAGATGCGATGGCTGCCTCGCTGGCGGACCTGCTGGAAACCGAAGAGGCCGGCCAAGCGAACGAGCTCGGCAAACGTCAGCGATCCGGGGTTGCTGCAGGCCTTGTCCACCAGTTTGTCGGCCCGCGACATGTGTGCTCCAACGATTATGGTACCATTAGCGGTACCATGTGTCAATGGTATCCGAGCATGAGGCGCCTGCGGCTTGAGTGCCAGCAGGTGATCGTGTGACTAAATTGCTAAATGACAACATATTGCGATGATCGATGGACAAAGGGGAGCAAACACTGTGTCGCCGTATGAGAACCGACGCGAAGGGTCTGGCTCCCCTGTTTGGCGCGATTGGGCGTAGGCGTGCGCCGGCGCACGCCTATCTCACCCCCGAAACCGCCCCTCCACATGCCAGGCCAGCCGATCCCGGTCCGGCCGGTGGGCGGGGTTGGCGGGCAGGCGGATGGTGGCGCGGTGGGCGCCACCGTCCGGGTCCGCCCGCACCGGCAAGCACTAACCACATTATTTTAAATTCATTAACTCTAATTGCGGCTGAACACTTGCGCACGATATCATTTTCTAGTATCATCTACTCAAGGAGCAGATACCCAAGGACGATCCCATCAGGACAGCACATGAACAGTCGCCAACGCGGCACCCTTGCCGCGATATTCGAGACGCCCACACGGGCCGATATCGACTGGGATGATGTGGTCTCATTGCTGTCCGGGCTCGGGGCCGAGGTTTCGGAGGGAAGAGGGTCGCGCGTGAGGGTGGCGCTCAACGGAATTCGGGCGGTGTTTCACCGGCCGCACCCCAGGAAGGTGACCGACAAGGGCGCCGTGAAGTCAGTCCGGGAGTTCCTGGTCCAGGCGGGAGTAACGCCATGATGGAATACAAGGGTTACATGGCCACGGTCGAATTCGACCCGGAGGCGATGCTGCTGCACGGGCAGGTGATCAATACCCGGGACGTGATCACGTTCCAGGGCACATCCGTGGACGAGGTCCAGCAGGCGTTCATCGATTCGATCGAAGACTACCTCGACTTCTGCGCCGCGCGCCAAGAGGAGCCGGAGCGGCCTTTCTCGGGGAAGCTCCTGTTGAGGATGTCGCCGGAGCTCCACCGGTCCATCACCATTTGTGCCGCGGAGCAGAAGACCAGCGTCAACAAGTGGTTGATCGCGCAGATCGAGGAAGCCGTCGCACACGACTCCGCGCACTCCGCGCGAAGCGTCGAGCATTTCAGCCTCCTCAACTACTCGGCGCTGCTCCCTGGTGCCGCAAGCCAGACTCTTGCCCCGACCTCTTCGCTGGCTCCGCTGTATGTCGTGAACTCGAAGACTGGCGACTTTGGGCCCATGTCCACGTCCCAATCGTCTGAACTGCTGCTGCAACGAGGCAACGCCGTTTCGTTCGTTGCCGAGGGGAGCCAGAATGTCAGCTGAGTCCGCCAGCATCCGTCTCGTGGCCGGGCCCGAGCTCAGCCTGCTCGAGGTGCGCAAGGACGTTGCCGCACGGGAAATTCCGCCTGGGCATCCGGTCGAGTTCAAGCTCAACCTCGGACTGAACAGGCTCGGCGAGAATGTGCTGGGCGTCGAGCTGTCCCTGCAGATCGCCAATGTGCCGGGACTCGCGCTCAACGTCGCCTACCGGGCGGTCGTGGAAGTCGCCGACCCTCCGACCGACCCGATCGCACTGAATGCCGCCCTGAAGCAGATCGGGGGGCGCGTCGCCCCGAGCCTGATGTACCCCTTCATTCGCGAGACGGTTGTGTCCTCACTGCAGAGGGCCCTGCTGACGGCCATCGTGCCGCCGATCGTCAATTTTGCGAATGTGTTCGATCTCGAGAACCTGGCCGTGCCGGAGATGCGGAAGGTGTCCGGATAGCGGCGAGATCCCATGGTGCCCAACTCCCATGTGGATCTTGAGCAGTCCGCAGCCTTACAATTGAGCGAAGCCACCGGAGGTCACGGCCATGCTTGAACGAAAGACCGACACGCCCGAGTCCATCGCGTTCTGGGATCGCGTCGAGCGCGTCAAGGCGGGCATCAACGAATGGCCGGAACGGAAGCGCCGGATGCTGGCGGCCAATCCACCGCTCCGTCGCCCGACCAACGACGACGATGAGCCCCGGGACGCCCGTCGCGGCGAACGGGATTAGCGCGACGGCTTCCTCGCGCCGGGCTGCGGCCTGGCGGCGCCCGCAGGCTTCGGTCTGCGGGCTTCTGCTTTGTTGTTCAGTAGCTTTGTTTGCATTCGCATGACTTGCACCGGCACAACAATCACAATTCCGCCACAACGTGCGCCGGCGCACGCCGGCTCAACTCCGAAACCGCCCCTCCACATGCCAGGCCAGCCGCTCCCGGTCCGGTCGGTGGGCGGGGTTGGCGGGCAGGCGGATGGTGGCGCGGTGGGCGCGCAGGGTGTGTTCGAGGTCGTAGTAAATGCGGCCGTTGGCGTACTCGTCGCGTAGGGCGGGGCTGACGCGGAACTCGTAGTCGGGGGTGACCGTCACGTAGCCGGCGTCGTAGAGGCGGTGCAGATCGGCGCGCAGGAGCAGGCCGTTGGTGATCTCGTGGGCGCCGCCGTCGGCGTAGGGCTGGATGTGGGCGGCGTCGAGGACGGGCAGGCTGTGCTCGCCGGTGGCGGCGCAGGAGCGGGCGTAGGCCTCGGTGACGGCGAGGCGGAAGGCGCCCTGGCCGAGGCGGGGGCGGATGAGTTGCTCGGCGCCGTAGCGGTCGTGGGGGGCGGACGAGTCGGCGACAATCGAGTCGGCGGCCGCAAGAACTTCGATGGATGGCTCCGGTCGGTGGATGGGACAAAATTCTCATCTTGCGGCCCTTGCGGTCGCTGAACTTCGAGCGCATCCGCTTACGGGTTCCACACGCCGTCACGAGGCCAAGAACGTGATCCAGATGACCCACTACAACCACGAATGACGGTGATCCTAGCTTGGCAATGACAGATTTCCGCTGGCGGTCTATGCTGACAAGTAAGCGACATGATCGAGTAATGGGAGTCTACCCAGGACGAGCCGCCGGATTGTCAAAGGTGCCGTGGCACCTCTCCGAGCAAGCCGTCTTCGCCGCCAACGTAGGTGTCATGCGCACTGTGTGCCGCGAGCCGGCCAATCAAGGAGGCTACTCTGATGAAAGACAAGATCCACCACATCGGCGAAGAAGAAAACGACTTCTACTCCAACGACGATCTCTTTAGCATTTCCTCATGGGGCGCAGACCTTTCGTTTCGTGAGTTAATTAGTCGATATGACGACGATGAGTTGCAGAAGCCAGAGCTGCAGCGCAAGTACGTCTGGGATAGATCCGAAGCATCGCGATTCATTGACTCGGTCTTGCTGGGGCTTCCGGTGCCGAGCATTTTTCTGGCGAAGACTGGCGACGAAAAGATGCTCATCATCGACGGTTATCAACGAATAATGACCGTACACAACTATGTTAGCGGCATCTTCTCCGGTGATGGAAAGATATTTCGCCTCTCAAGGACTGAGAGAATCAACGAAAGATGGCGCGGAAAAGCCTTCAAAGAATTGGGGGATGTGGAGCAGCGAAGAATACGCAATACGACTATCCACGCGATCATATTCGTTCAGGAACATCCGGCGGCAGATGACACCAGCCTCTATCAGGTCTTCGAGAGAATCAACACAAGTGGAAGAACATTGCTGCCACAAGAAATTCGAAATTGTGTCTACCAAGGCGCGCTGAATACCCTGCTCTTTGAACTCAACTCAGAGGCCTGTTGGCGAACGCTATTCGGCGCTGCTGAAGATGCGAGGATGCGCGACATGGAATACATCTTGCGCTTCTTTGCGCTGCAACCTGCGGAGGTGGCAGCTGTCGACAGAGAGCGTCTTTCGCTCAAGAAGCATCTAAATACGTTCATGAAGAGAAGAGTCGACTTGGCTGATGAGGAAGTTCAACATCTGCGCAACGTGTTCTTGCAGGTCATGAATTTCATAAGAGCGACATGGGGCGAAGTTGCGTTTCACAACATATCCCGCTCGAGTCCCGATAAACTCGTCCCCAAGTTTAGCCCGACCATCTTCGACTCGATTTCCGTTGCAACTGCGATGGCCCTATCCAGGATGCCTAATTTGGTTGTCGTAGACCCAGAGGGGCGACGCCGAATGCTTCTTGCCAACGAGTCCTACCGTCTGGCCTGTAGCAAGGAAACGATGAAGAAGGATTCGATAGTGGAGCGGATTTCGCAGGCGTTGCATCATCTATATGGATTGCGATATGAACAATAGCACGGTGCATGCACTCCTCGACGAATGCCAAAGAGAGTTGGCGTCAATTGACACCCATGTTGGCCGCCTAGGCATGGGAAACAGTATGGTTCCGTACTTGTCAAAGTACGGACTCATGAAGGCCTGTGGTGTTGTGGAACAAGCTGTCAAGTCCGTGATCGCCGACAAGTGTTCTTTTGGCACCAAGCCCCAGGTGAAGAACTACCTTTCGGCGAAAGTGCGAAATAGCTCGACCAATCCGTCCTACGGCAAGATTTGCGAATTGCTGAAGGATTTTGATGCCGACTGGAATACGCAATTCAAGGCTGCGGTCAAGAATCATCCGCATTGTGATCAGATCAAGACCTCACTGCAGTCCTTGGTTGACGCCAGAAATGAATTCGCGCACGGAGGCAATCCGCGCGTGTCCATCGCAGATGTAGTAAGGTACTTTAGCGACGCCCGACAAATCGTTGAATGCGTTGATACCGTGATTGGTTGAACTCACCCCTCCGGAGACCCACTGGCTGGCTCAACGCAGACGATTGGCAAACGAAGCATGCCCGCCGCACACGCGCTAATGCTCGCCTGCTTCGGTTGCCATGTTGAATATGTCGTCAATCGACCTCGCCACCCGGTACTCCGCAGGCGACTCCCCGATTGCTAGCGCCCTGAAGTGTGCCCGGCCGCACTTGATTTTCGCGTCTTCGCCACCTCGCAAGTCGTCCTTGAAAAGGCTGCTCTTGGTCTCCACCACGAAATAGAGCCGCTCACGCCCTTCTTGCTCAACCAGCACAGCCCAATCTGGATTGTAGCTGCCAAGCGGCGTTGGCACGGTGAACCACCCAGGTAGCTTGGCATAAACCCTGACCGCGTTGTTCTTCTCCAATTGATCCGCAAATGCGGCCTCGACGCCATAATCGTATACTACCTTTTCGAAGACTGACTTCTTGGCGTCCAGGAGATTTCTTAAGTAGCCGGTCAACTCCTCCTGCTCGAACAGCTCTTGCGCATAGAACTGATCATCGCCGAGGCGCACATACTTGATGCCATCCACCAGCGCAAGTCGCTTGCAGCGATTGATAGCCTCGCCGGCCAACTCTATGAAGGCTTGCGGATTGCGCTTGAACCCGTCGAGCCTCCCACTGGCGGTCAAGATCCGCTGGATCGTACGCCGTGTCAGCTGCGTCCGATCCTGCAACTCCGTCAAGATGTCAGGCAGCTCGATGTCGCTCTCGCCGAGCCCGACCGGCGCAGCGGTCTCGCGCTCCGTGGCTTCGACCCCAGCTTTGCCGATGGCGATGTTGGCCTTACGCCATTGGAGACGGGTCTTCGGGATCGGGGGCGCTTCCCTCATAGCCCTGACGCAACTCTCGACCAGCTTCTCGTTGTCGAACTGGACGCGATAGGTGGTCTTGTGCTTGATGCGATCCCAAAGTGCCTTGAATTCAGGACTGTGCAGGACCGCCTGTCGCGGGCGCACCTGGCGGCGGTCGTCGGCGTTCTTGATCTCCAGGCGTCCGGCCAGCTTGCGCAGGATCTCACCGATCTGGGCAGCCTGCTCGGCCATAGCATCGGGTACCACGAGCGTCTTGTCCTTGAGAGCCGTCCTCAGCTTGTCCTGCACTTTTCCCTTCGCGTCGATGTAGTCATGAGCCTTGAGATGCTCCCAGAGTTCCGTGGACTTCTCAAGACCGAACGGAGTGGCACTACCGTCCGCACCGGTCACGTTCACTGCGGCGAACTGGTGCGGTTCAACGATGCCGAAGCGGATCCCGGTCTCGGCCTCTATCTCCTTCTGCAGATTCTCCGCGAACTGCTCATAGCTTTCCGTGGCGATGACGGTCAGCGTGTTCACCTCGAAGCCGCGCAGCCGCTGCCCGTGCTGGTTGACGCAGAGGCGCAAGCCGCGGCCAATGGTCTGGCGCCGCTCTCGCTCAGTCTGGATGTCCCGGAGGGTGCAGATCTGGAACACGTTGGGGTTGTCCCATCCCTCGCGCAATGCCGAATGCGAGAAGATGAACTTGAGCGGCGTTTCGAACGAGAGCAGCTTCTCCTTCTCCTTCATGATCAGGCTGTATGCCCGCTCCGCGTTGTCCCGGTTGTTCTGGTTGTTCTCCGCGGTATCGGTCCAGCCGCCCTTCTTATCGATGGAGAAGTACCCGTTATGCACTTCCTCGGGCGCCCGGGTCAGGTCCACCCCTTCGAAGAGGGTGCGGTAGTCGGGGTGATGCGCCAGTCGGTGGTACTCTTCCTCGAATATTCGCGCGTACGGCCCCTTCACGATGTTTCCGTCGGTGTCGTATTGGCGGTATTTGGCCACCTCGTCGATGAAAAAGAGCGAGAGTACCTTGATGCCCTGCGGCCGCAAGCGCATCTCCTTGTCCAGATGCTCCTTGATGGTGCGCCGGATCATCTCCCGCTGAACAGCAAGAGCATCCACGTCACCGTACGCCTGCCCCAGGCGCAAGTAGTGCTCGCCCCCCGGCACCCGCAGTTCCAGGAATTCGTCGCCCTTGGCCACCCGGATCTCGCCGATTCGGCAGTTGGCATAGACGGCACGGCTCGTCGTCAGTTCCAGGTTGTCGCCGTCCTGAACCACAACGTCCTTTCTGCGCAGGCCGGCCGGCGTCTCCACATCCAGAGCGACTTTCGCGCTGATCGTCCCTCGCCTATTGCTCACCGACACCAGCCGTACATAGGGCTTGTTGTGGGCGTCCTCCACTGTGGCCGAGGCCACCTCGATCTGCTTGACCAACCGGCGTTCGTAGGCGTCGACCGCGTCGAGCCGGTAGACCATATGGTGCTTGTCTACATGGGTGGCGGAGTAGCGAAGGGTGCAGAGCGGATTCATGGCGTCGAGGGCTTCCTTGCCTCGGCCCTGTAGGCCGCCGTCCACGCTCTGCGGTTCGTCCACGATGACGATCGGCAGGGTCGCCTTGATCAGATCGATAGGCTTCTCGCCGCCAGTTTTCTCGCTGTCCTTGTAGAGGTTGTTGACGTCCTTCTTGTTGATGGCCCCGACGGTCACCACCATGATCTGGATCTGGGCGCTGGTAGCAAAGTTGCGCACCTGGCCCAGCTTGGCCGAGTCGTAGAGGAAGTAGTCGAAAGGAACGCCGGCGTACAGCCCCTTGAAGTGGTCTTCGGTGATCTGGAGGGTCTTGTAGACGCCCTCCTTGATCGCGACGGACGGCACCACGATCACGAACTTGGTGAAGCCATAGCGCTTGTTGAGCTCGAAAATCGTTCGGAGGTAGACGTAGGTCTTGCCCGTGCCCGTCTCCATTTCGACCGTGAAGTCGCCAGATGCGAGGGTTCCAGATGGAGCGAGGCCGTTTCGTAGCTGAATGTCCGCGAGGTTGGCGAGCACCTCGTCGTCGAGCAATGTCAAGCGGTTGCCCAATCCCAGAGTACTGGAATACAGGTCCTCCATCCCTTTCCCACGAGGTTTCGTGACCGTGAATTCGGTGCGACAGATCTCCTGACCGCGAAACAGGTCGCTCACCGCCTCAATTGCCTGGTGCTGGTAGTCAAGATTGGGTTCGAATTGTAGTTTCATCGCGTCGATCCTCCTACAGGCTGCGCACGTTCGCGATGCCGTGCTGCTCGAGGATCGCCGCCATATTGGTCTTGGTTACATCGTCGGCGAGGGCGCTATCGCGGAAGACGCAGGTAGTGTCTCCGGCCGGGGCAAGCGCCTTGTGCCACTCGACGACGCCCACTGCGAGAGCTTCCACCTCGTCGCGGCCGATCGATTCGGAAAGGCACGCCATTAGCACCCCGCCACCCGCGGCATGGACCTCCTTGCCGGCAAGAGTGCGCTTCTCAATCGGCACGCAAAGTTCGAGGCCGAGTTTGAGTAGCAGCTCGTAGAGCACGTCCGTCTCTGTACGCTCAGGCTTCAAATGTTCTACAGAGTCGAGTAAGGTCTGATCGAGATCCTCGTGGTTAGGATCCCATGTGCGGATGTTGCTTGAGTCGAGCTTATAAGCTCGAAAACCGAGGTCGCCCGCGAACAGCGGGTTCTCGTCCTTGATCTTTTTCCCGGCCCTGCGGAGACGCTCTTTTGTCAGCTCTGCGATGTTACGAGGTCGATTTAGCGTGTCGCAATAGTCAGAGGCGGTCTTTTGGTCACGATTCTCTGGGTCAAGTGGCTCGGGAAGTTGCACAACAATATACCGGCGACTCTCCCCGTCGGCAGCATTCTGCGACATGACGGCGTGGGCGGTAGTGCCAGAGCCGGCGAAGAAGTCGAGAACAATGTCCGCGTCTTGGGAACCTTGCTTCACGAGGCTTGAAAGCAGTTTCACCGGCTTCGGAAAGCTAAAGACCCTGACGTCAAATAGACTATCGATATCAGCGGTTCCATCTCGCGTGAAAACGCCATCTCCAATGACAGTTGAGAAACCTGTGAAATCCGATTCTAGCTCCGCAAGAAACGCTTTTCGCCGGGGTCTTCCATCGGGGTTGGCCGGCCATAGAATCCTATCCTCTGCAATGAGCCTCGACATCGTTTTCTGATCATACCTCCAACCCATGTCCGGACAACCATAGTTCACTCCCGTATCCGGATTGATGAGGTCGTAGTGCAAATTCGGACGGCGGTCCCTTGTTGCAATCCCAACCATATTGGCGCTTGCCCAATCACCACGAGGATCTCCGTCAGGATTCGAATACTGGCTCTGATCTCGGTCGGCTCCGCGGATAGAATTCCCATAACACAAGACATACTCATGGTCGATTGACGCACCCGTTACAGTTCGGTTGTCTTTGTTTTGCCTGCTCTTCCAAACGAAGCAGGCAAGAAAGTTTTCTTCCCCAAACAATTCATTCAAAACAAGGCGCAATCCAGACAACTCACCGTCGTCAATGCTTATGAAAATCACGCCGTCTCGTCTAAGCAGGTCCCTCGCCAACTTCAGTCGCGGATACATCATGTTCAGCCAGTCGGTGTGGAATCGTCCACTGGCCTCGGTATTGCTGCTAAGCTTCGCTCCGCCTTCCACCTGCCCGGTTAATTCGAGGTAGTTCTTGATGCTATCCTGAAAGTCGTCCGGATATACGAAATCGCCACCAGTATTGTACGGCGGATCGATATAGATGAGCTTCACCTTGCCCGCGTAGCTCTTTTGCAGGATTTTTAGAACCTCAAGATTGTCCCCCTCGATCATCAGATTCTGCGTGGTGTCCCAATCGACGCTATCATCAGGGCAGGGCCGCAGCGTGCCGGTCGATGGCGTGAGCGCGAGTTGGCGAGCCCGGCGCTTCCCATGCCAGTTGAGACCGTACTTCTCGTCGCAGTCGGTGACGGTCTTGTCACCCACCAGGGACTTGAGCATGTCCACGTTGATTGCTAGGCCGTCCGGCCCCTCCGTGACTAACTCCGGGAACAGTGCCGTTAGACGCTCAATGTTCTCGGCGCCTTGGTCGGCGGAGCGGGTCTCGGGATCCGTGGAGGTCAACTTCTTCATCGCGGCGCTTCTCCTTACAGTTTCGCTATAGCAGCAGCACGGGCCGCTTCGAGGCGTTTGATTTCCAGGTTAAGTTCAACCTGTCGAGGTATTTGCTTTTCCTTGACTGCAGCAGCCCTAAGACGATCTATCTCGGCTTCCAAGCGCTCGCACTCGCGCAACGCTTCGCATCGGGCGGCACGGCGGTCGGCGCCACCCGGGACGACGAAGGAATGCGTGCGGCCTGCCGCCTGGCAAGCGAACAGAACTTCCACCCACCCCTGATACAAGGCAAAGAGCGAGCCCCGCGGTTGACGGTCAAGGGCCAGCGCAGCCAGGAAGTCGTCACGGATGGCCTCGCCAGCAGCCTCGGGGTCGACCGCCACCACGTCACCTTTAAGAACGGTCTTACCCCCCTCGCCAAGGGACCAGCGCTTGTGGGCGAGCGACACCGTGGCGCGACTGTCCTGCTCGCAAACGGCCACGACCGGATGCGGAACAGCCCGGTGTAGCAATTCGACCAGCCGGGCATTCTTGGCGGCGGGCCTTAACATCATCTGCAGCACCGCGATCTCCAGGTACTCGCGCTCGGAGTCCTGGTATGCAGCAATGCCGACCGTAGAGGGCTTGAGAGCCGCCACCCACCGCAACTGCTCGATACCCTCGGTGATCCTGCGCTTATCGGCGGCCGTCGGCGCTCCGTGTTCCAGGAGCAGCGCTTTCGGTACGCGTCGATCCACCATTGCGGAATCGGGCAGGCCGAGGGCAAGAACGACACCATCTCCGTTCATGCCCCCACCGCCGCTTGGCTCTCTGTCAAGCCAGGAGCGACAATCCCACCCCCGGCGTGCATCAAGAGCACACGCGTGCGTTGCATTCTGAGGCCGTGCGTTCCGGCGTGCGTTCGCCCATGCACCCGCAATTCTTCCGCCGTCATTGGGCCGTCCCTCCCTGCCGGTCGGATGTGGGTTCAGCCGGCAATATCACCAGGAACGCCACCACCTCGAAATCTCCGATACCGGCGAATTCGCCCTTGAAGGCATGGGTGCCGCCGGGGAGGAACAGGCTCTCTATCGCGCGCTCCTCGGTCTTGCCCGCGATGGAGGCCACCGCCGCGGCCAACAAGCCTTGAGGGTGGCGCATGTCCTCGCCGCCCTTCGTGGCGCGGTCGAAATGCGCACAGGCGCCGGCGTCGGGCAGATCCCGACCGAGGCAAGTGCGCTTGAGCCGATCCAGGACCTGCTTGGCTTGCGTGTACCCCAACAACACGGCGCCGTCTTCGCCGACATGCACCAGATAATGGGGAGCCAATGGATAGCCACCATCCGGGATCCGTGCACCGGCTTCGTCCTCGGCACGCAGACAGAAAACGATACCGGGAGGGATCTCCGCCTCTGGGCTGGTGGTGACGGCAAAGGTCCCCAGCGGAAGCTCCTCGAGTTCGTCGGGGTGGGCCTTGCGGAATTCGGCCAGGTCGATGCGGAAGTCCGTGAGCGTGAGGTCGGCGATGGAAACGCCGGTGGATAGGTCTTCCAGGTCGATCACCGCATCCTGGAGCTTCAGAAGCTGCTTGCGGCGGTACTCCAAGTCGTTCATCGGATTGCCGGACTGCTGCTCGATCAGGTTTTCCTCGCCCGTGGCCGAGATATCGAGCAGCACCATCCGCCCGCTCACCCGCTGCTCGAGGTTGATGTACTCCTCGAGTTCCATGTTCGGCCAGAAGTTCACGAGCTGGATCCGCTCGTTGGCCGAACCGATCCGATCGATGCGGCCGAAACGCTGGATGATGCGCACAGGATTCCAGTGGATGTCGTAGTTGATGAGCCAATCGCAATCCTGAAGATTCTGCCCCTCCGAGATGCAATCCGTTGCGATCAAGAGGTCGAGATCGCCGTCGCCGGCCAAGTCCGCAGGACGCTCCTTGGCACGAGGCGAGAACGCCGTCAGGATGGAGCCGAGATCCCGGCGAAGCCCGCGCAAGGTCGTCTGGTTGCTACCTGCCCCGGTGACAAGTGCGCTCTCTATCTTGAGCGACGTTTTCGCCCATGGAGCAAGTTGCTCATAGAGGTACCGAGCTGTGTCTGCGAAGGCCGTGAACACGACCAGCTTGCGATTACCCGGGTTGATCGGATTCCGGCATTTGTCCGCGATCATCTGGCGCAGGGCCTCGAGCTTGGCGTCCCGGCTCGCCCCCACCTCGCGTGCGGCGGCGAGTAGGGTTGCCAAGCGGTTGCGATCCTCGACCAGGTCCTGGCGCCACCGCAGGAGATCCACGTCCTGCAATAGAACCTTGACCTTACGCCCGACCAGAAGGCTCTCGAACGCCGGGTCCTCCAGGTCCACGTCCTCGATGTCGATCTCTTCCAGTTCCTCGGCCTGTTCGTCGATTCGGGAGAGGGTCGCCTCCACATCGCGGAGCTGGCGCTCGATGGTCAGCGCGAAGGAGAACACCGAACTTTCCATGCGCTTGAGCACGTTGACCCGAAGCAGGTGGATCAGGCTCTCTTCCCGGTCAACCTGACGGAAGAACCCCGTGCCCCCCTTGACCTCGGTGCTATATTTCTTATCGTAGACTTCCTGCTTCTGCGGCAACACGTAACGCAGGGGCGCATAGGCGGCGAGGTTGAGGCGCCTGATCTCGAGGTTGATATTCCTTATGGCCGGGAACGCCCCGCTCCGGTCCACGTCCGCCTTGATGTTGATCGGCCGCAGGCGATCCGGGAAGCGTCCGGTTTCACTGAGGCCGTAGTACTTCTCGATGTGCTTGCGCGAACGGGCGATGGTGAGCAGATCCAGGAGCGTGAAGTAGTCGAATCCGAGCATCTCGACCAGACGCGACGGCGTCCGCTCCCCCTCTTCCAGATCGAGCCAGCGATTGAACTGTTTTTGGGCCAGTCGCGTCGTGCTGTCGATGCTGCCGATGCCGTGCTCCAGCAACGCGGCGTCGTCCCCCTCCGTGGCGAAAACGATCTGGTTGCGCAGATCAGCCATTCGGTTGTTCACCGGCGTTGCCGAGAGCATCAGTACCCGAGTCTTTACGCCCTCGCGAATGATCTTGCGCATCAGCCGGTCATAGCGAGTTTCGCCCCCCTTCTGGGGAGTGCGCTTGTTGCGAAAGTTGTGGGATTCGTCGATGACGACGAGGTCGTAGTTGCCCCAGTTGACATGGGCAAGAGCAATATCACCCGAGAGTCCGCCGTCGCGTGAGAGGTCGGTGTGGTTCAGAACGTCGTAATTGAAGCGGTCGGCCGCCAGGAAATTGCGGCGATCGTTCGCCTTGTAGAGCGTCCAGTTGTCCCGCAGCCGTTTCGGCACGAGTACCAGCACGCGATCGTTGCGCAGCTCGTGGTACTTGATGATGGCGAGGGCCTCGAAGGTTTTCCCGAGGCCGACGCTGTCCGCAATGATGCATCCCCCGAATCGGTTCAGCTTGTCGATGGCCCCGACGACCCCGTCCCGCTGAAACTTGAATAGCTTCCGCCAGACGACCGTGTTGCGGATTCCGGTTGCCGACTTGACGATCTGCTCTTCGTCGAGCTGATCTCCGCGTTCGTGGAAGAGGTGCTGGAGAATGAGAACGTAGATCAAATACGGGTCCCGGTCCTGCCCAATCGCACGAAGAGCCTCAATCAACTCAGTCTTGGCTCCACCGTGGCCCGCACGCGCAGCCCACTGGTCCTCAAACCACTGAGCGATCGACTCTGCCTCTTCAGCCGCTTCGGTGGCTTGTATCAGGCTCATCGGGTTCCCGGGGGCGACTCCCAAACCATCGGTACTGAAGGCCAGGGACCCCAGCATTGCCTGAGCGGCTCGGCCACCCCCGTCGCGAAGTACAAATGCTCCCTGTGGCACAGGCCCACCAGTAGATCGAACTTCGGCCTTCTCTTCGATCCATTTCGCCACTTGATTCGCCAGCCAGCGTGTCTGAAGACGGTTGCGAGCACCGCGATCAGCTGAGGTTCCTAGCACCTCCAGACCATCCGCCGTATGGGGAAGCAGAAGCCGACTCTTGCTGATTCGAGCCAGAAAGGGCTGGATCTCAGCGAATGCATGCAGGGAAAACGCACGAGTCACTGCGTCAAGTTGGTTGCCCGACCCTAGATACGGTCGAATCAAGTCGATGACGCGGTCGGTTCCTGAGTTGCGGACGAGCCTCATTGTGGTAGCGCCTCGTTATCCCGTCCTCAGACATTTGCCGCTGTTGTAGGACCTCTTGAATGTCGGCCACGCTCATGGAACGGTTGCGGAGGGAGCATACCGCGTAATCAGTTGCCGCGCAAGAGAATGACTCGATGCTGCGCGGCGACTCCAGCTTGGCTCCAGCTTGGCACGACCGCCTCTCCCAGGTCGATGCCGTAGTGGTGGGCCAGGAGCAGGGCGTAGATCGTGACGTCGGCAAGCTCATCAGCGATGGCCGTGCGCCCGACCGAGTCCGCCGCCATCCCCGTGGCTTCGGCTTCCGTCTTCCAGAGGAAGAGCTCGGCCAGCTCGCCGGCCTCGATGTTGAGGGCCAGGGCCAGGTCCTTGGGGGTGTGGAAGGGGCGCCAGGAGCGGGCGTCGCGGAAGGCGAGGATTCTCGAGGTCAGGTGGGCGAGATCTTGTGTCATGCGGATAACCTGCCCGGCTGGGTGCCGATGGGCCTGTGCGTATCTGGGGGGATCGTACTTTGGGTGGGGGGTGGGAGTCCATGATCTTGGAAGGCCAGATGTTCGCTGCGAAAGCAGGATACGGGCGGCAGCCGCGGGCTGATTCTATTATTGATCGTGGTTTCATCATTGCGACAACTGTCTTGTTTTACAGCAAGATACAAACACAGTCGCATTCTGGGCTCAAGATATGTGCCCAGATTGGCCAATTTGGGGCCATTGATCAAATTGGTCCGGCTTCTCTATGGTTCCGATGCAAGCGGTCGCGAAATCGTGGCTCACCTCGGCCCGCAGGTCGCGCATTGGGGCACGGCTGCCAAACGTTCGCCGCACGGAGTCATTCGGACCGCAGGCGTCAATTCCCGATGCCGACGGTCTCTCCGTGCCGGGTCGCCGCCGCGGCTCCTCGGGCTCGGTCGTCGGGCTCCAGACGCCGGGGCTCGACGCCGCAATTGCGCCTTATCTGACATGTAATTTGTTTCATTTGAATATATTATCAGATTATTAGACCATCCCGGCCCGACCTCTGGGGCCCTCGCCGATTTCTCTGGAACCCGCACCTTGATCCATGGTACAAGTCATGCACTTCACACAACACTTCACACTCTTGGCGCCGAAAGGCAGCTCATGACCATGAGCCCACGGGACAATCCGCTGACCTCTCCCCTCCCGGCCGAGGTGCCACTCCCGAATGCGCCCCTGGTGCGGGTCATCGTGCAGGTCCGCTTCCCCTCGATCCTGTCGATCGAGAAGCGCGACTTCGTGGCACCGTTCCAAGAGGACATCCGCGGCAGCTACCCCGTGCTGAGGGCGGAACAAACGCGCGGATTCGTGCTGGGGCCCGACGGCCCCACGCAGATGCCGCCAAGCGTCACCTGGCGCTTCAGCAGCACCGATGATCGCTGGCGCGTGTCGCTGGCATCGGATTTCGTGGCCATCGAGACCACGAACTACGAAAGCCGCGGCAACCTCCTGGAGCGCCTCGAGGAAGTCGTCGGCGCGCTCGAAAGGCGCATCGCTCCACAGACCGTCGATCGTCTCGGGGTGCGGTATATCGATCGCCTGACCGGGGAATCGCTCGACAGCATCGACAGGTTGGTACGCTTCGAGATGCTCGGCGTCGCCGCCACCGCCGTCGGCCCATCAGCGCTGGTCTCCATCAGCGAGGCGCTCTTCGACATACCGGACCAGGCCACCAGGATGCGCACCCGCTGGGGACTGCTGCCCGCCGGCGGCACATTCGATCCCGCGGCCATCGACCCGCTCGACGAGCGCAGCTGGGTCCTCGATCTCGACACCTTCAGCGAAGTTCCTCGCCCGTTCGTGACGGATGGGATCGTGTCGCAGGCCCGCTTCTGCGCCGAGCGAAGCTACGCGCTCTTCCGCTGGGCTGTCACCGATGAGTTTCTCCGGCGCTACGGAGGCCTGGCATGAGCAGCCTGACGGCCACGTTTCCGCCGCTGTCTCTACCGCGCGGCACCTCGGGCGACGGGATCCTCCGCCACGCCCAGGACCTGCTCATCTCGGTCTGCGGCAGCCTCGCCACCGGCACCTCGGCGTCGGCGCGCATGATGGTCCCGCTGGAGTTGTATGCGCCCGCGCAGACCAACAGCGGGGTCATGCTCGCGCAGCCGGAGGCCTCACAGGCAGCCGCCGTCCAGGAGCTTCGCCGGCGGAGCGGCCTCACCTGGGAGGAACTCGCCGGGCTCTTCGGCGTCTCGCGCCGCAGCGTCCACTTCTGGGCCAGCGGCAAGCCGATGAACTCATCACACCAAGAGGTGTTGAACGGTCTGCTTCACGTCATCCGCTTCATCGATCGCGGGGCGGGCACGGCCACCCGGGCGGCGTTGACGTCGATGCTCATCGACGGAGCGTCGCCACTCGACCTCCTGGCTGAAGGTCGCCGACGGGAGGTCATGTCGTGGCTCGGCGAGGGCGGCGGCGGCGGCGCACCTCCTCCGTTCAACGCCGTCGCGCACCCGCTGTGGGCGCCGCCTTCTCCTGATCGCCTGGTCGACGCGGTGCACGATACGGCCCACCGCAACGCGGGCCGCTCCCGGGCCGGTCGGTCCGTGAAGATCAAGAAGGCGCCGTGAACGACCGTGCCGACCTGGATGACCTCGACGCGGCGCTGTCCGAATGGCGTCAGGGCGATTGTGTGGTCGGCGAGCACTGGTTCATGCATCGCTTCTCCCCGGCGCGACCGCTGACCTCCGAGGCCGCATCTGCGATGGCCGACGGTGCGGACATTTTCGAGACGCCCGAGGCCGGCCTGGTGGTCCTGACGCAGACCTGCGACATCGTCCGCAACTGGCGCGACCGTCCGTTCGTCGTGGTCGCACCGTTGGTTGAGGTGCCCGCTGGCGTGGTCGGGGAAGTCGAGCGCGGACGGCGGCCGCGCTATGCTTTCTTACCGGGGGTTTCCTCGCTGCGCCTCATCGCGGACCTCGATCGGTCAATGACCGTCGAGAAGGCCGTGCTCGCTTCGCTGTCCCGCGTTCGCGGCTGTGCCACCGAAGAGGACGCGTCACGGTTTGCGCAGGCCCTGGCGAGAAACCGGGCCAGGTTTGCGTTTCCCGACGACTTCTCCGATTTCGCGGCCGGGCTCCAGGCACGTCTTGTCGGGAAGCACGACAAGGGCACCGCAGAAGGCGTGGCGCTGCGAAGCCTGAGGGAGATTCGCGTCGCGGCCAGTCCTTCGTGGGGATCCGCGAACATCGATCTGGTCTTCATGTTCATTCTCAGCGACGGTGATAACGTCTTCGACGGCGCTGGCTGGCACGAGCATCTCGCGAAATGGCTGGCGCTGGTGCCGCCCCGGGGTCGCTACCGTTCGGTCGACGGGTTCGTTGTTGCGCTGGGTGATCTGAGTGCACGCGATTATCTCGCCGGGGCACAGCTGGACCTTGATCATGTGACGGGGCGGCGGCGGTAGGGCTGGACCAGCAGAATGTGCTCTCAATTGTCGCCGAAGTCGTACGCGTACAGGAGCTCCTGCCCGACGTTCTTGAGGCACCGCTTCAGCTGGCGTAGCCAGTCGGCCCTGGTGTCCAGATAGCCGTCAGCGGGTGAAGCCGGCGCCTGAGGCCGAACCCGAACGGGGGCGCGGCCGTCCATGAATCTAAGCATATTCATAACAAAGCATTATCCGCTTGCGCCGGCGCAAGCGGAGACCCGGTTCGCCGCCTTCCGCCGCCAACCACCGCCGTAAAATCATGTAATACACAATTTGCACTTGTGATTTGCATCATCTTGCCGATATAATCAGGCCATGATCACCCGAGCCCTCACCCCCGAACTGCTGGCCGCCCTGGCCGAATACCCGGTCGTGACCGTGCTGGGCCCGCGCCAGTCCGGCAAGACCACACTGGCGCGCATGACCCTGCCCGAGCTGCCGTACCGCTCCCTCGAGGACCCGGACGTGCGCGCCGCCGCCGAGGCGGATCCGCGCGGGTTTCTGGCCGGGCTTCCGGAGGGCGGCATCCTCGGCGAAGTGCAGCGGCTGCCGTCGCTGCTGTCGTACCTGCAGGGCGTGGTGGACGAGGCCGCCCTGACCGGCACGCGCGTGCGGTTCATCCTGACCGGCAGCCACCAGCCGCTCCTGCACGAGGCGATCAGCCAGTCGCTGGCCGGCCGCACCGCGATGCTGAACCTGTGGCCGTTCTCGCTGCCCGAACTGCGCCGATACGGTGGCGCGCCGCCGTCGCCTTTCGAACTGGTCGTGCGCGGGTTCTTTCCGCGCGTGCACCAGGAATCGCTCGACCCGCGGCGCTTCTTCAACGCCTACCTGCAGACCTATGTCGAGCGCGACGTGCGCGCCCTGATCCAGCTGCGCGACCTGTCGGTGTTCCAGAAGTTCCTGACGCTGCTGGCCGGGCGCGTCGGGCAGCTCGTCAACGCCACCGCCCTGGCCAACGACGTCGGGGTGTCGGCGCAGACCATCCGCAACTGGCTGTCGGTGCTCAAGGCCTCGTACATCGTCTTCGAGCTGCCGCCGTACGCCGCGAACATCCGCAAGCGCCTGGTCAAGTCGCCGAAGCTCTACTTCGCCGATGTCGGCCTAGCCGCCTTCCTGCTCGGCATCCACACCCCCGAGCAGGCGGCGCGCGACCCGCTGCGTGGCGCCCTTTACGAGAACCTCGTGATCGCCGAGATCCTCAAGGGCGCCGCCAGCCGCGGCCTGCGGCCTGACCTCTGCTTCTATCGCGATTCTTACGGCAATGAGGTCGACCTCATCATCCGCGAGTCGGGCACGCTCACGCCTGTGGAGATAAAGTCCGCCGCCACGTTCTCGCCCGACTTCACGAAGGGCCTTGCCCGGCTGGCCGCCACCGGCGTCGAGCGCCTGGCGCCGGGCGTGGTGCTCTACAACGGCGAGCTCAGCCACAACGTGCGCGGGGTGCGCGCGTTCGATCCGTTGCGGAGCGGGGATCTGTGGGGGGAGATCGTGGGGTGAGGGTCGGGGTCGGGGCCTTGGGCCCGGGGCCGCTGAATGCTGCAACCAGTGGTTGCAGTTTTGGCGTGGCGGTGGCGGCCAATGCCGACGGCGCTCGTTTGGGGCTTCGGCGGCTGGAATTTTGATGGCAGGACACTTGCGCCGGCGCACGCGCTCACGAAATCGTGACTTTCCGGCCCCATCTGATTTCTCTAACCGGTGGTGCGAGAATTGACTGTCGAGGCAATCGAGGGCTAGCAGGCTCATCAGCCCAAGGTTGGCAATGGCCTGGCCCGCTTGACCGCCGGCCCGAATAAGGTATCATATTTGGAGCCATTCAATCCGGAGGATTCGGTCGTGAGCATGAAGAAAGACATCCGCCCCGTCACCTACTTGAAGACGCGGGCCGCAGACCTGCTGCGGCAGGTGAATGACACCCAGCGACCCGTGATCATCACTCAGAACGGGGAGCCTCGCGCGGTTCTCCAGGATGCCAGGAGTTACGAGGACATGCGCTATGCCCTCGGACTGCTGAAGCTGATTTCGCAGGGCGAGGAAGACATCCGCAAGGGCAACAGCCGCACCGGCGACGAGGTGTTTTCCAGGCTCGCCAAAGCGGTTGCCGGGAAATGACCAAGTCCGGGAAGTCCAAGTCCTTCGAGGTCCTTTGGGCCGCTGTCGCCGAGAACGACCTGCTGGGAATCCTTCTCTACATCGCCGACGATAGCCCGAGCAATGCCCTGAAAGTGATGGCCCGGATCCGGGCCAGGACGGCCAAGCTCAAGCATTCACCGATGCAGGGCCGGGTCGTCCCGGAATTGCTCAGCCAGGGGATCTCGCAGTACCGGGAAGTCGTGGTGGCTCCCTGGAGGGTGATCTATCGAGTCGAGGGTAACCAGGTCTTCGTGCTTTCGGTCATCGACTCGCGGCGCAACGTCGAAGACGTGTTGCTGGGGCGGCTATTGCATTAGGGCATGATCTGGAGCCCCCGAACCACGGAGACGCGGCGTCGCGCGGTCGCCGAGATCGGCGCATCCCACGCCATGAGGCGCTGAGAGCTCTGCTCCGAGCTGGGTTGGTCGTCCCTGCAGCGGCCGCGGGTCAGCAGCTTTTTGGCCCGGCCGACTTCTCCAACCGGCGGTTGGAAAACTGACTTGCCGAGGTATCCGCGGAGGTCTGCGTTGGTGGATCTTTTGATGCGTTGCCACTTGCGCCCGCGCAAGCGCTCGCAATTTCGTGACCTTCGACACCCGCAGAATCCGCGCGCCTGGAGCGCTTCCCCGTGACAAGGCCACCCATCGGGCTTAATCTGTGCCCGGATCTGAACCCCGGCACGATCGGGCAGTAGGATCCACCCGGGGCCCGCAGAGGCCCCTTTTTCTTTCGAAGAAGCGAATGAACTCGATCCGGGGCTCACCCCAGGACAACGTGCAAGAGAGAGAAGCCACTGCCGCTTGTTCCGGCGCAAGTGCTTACGGAATCGTGACCTATGCGTCACTGGCGGGCATTCCCCACAATACTTGCCAATGCGGCGCTATAAAGGCATACATATTGCCTACATATGACCACTAGAGACATTTTGTTTGCCAATCCTCGCTCATAAAGGTAGATTAACTGCCAACATGAACACAAACCAGCCAATGAAGCCCCTCGACTACTTCGACCGCCACCCGGTGTTCCGCTTCGACGATTTCGCCGCGGTCCACGCTGCAGGCGGCCGCCGGAGCCGGCAGACCACCTCCTCGGTGCTGAAACAGCATGTGGCCTCCGGCCGGTTGCTGCACCTGCGGCGAGGCCTTTATGCGACGGTGCCCCGGGGCGCGGATCCCGAACGCCACCAGGTGGATCCCTATCTGGTGGCCACGCAGCTCGCCCCGGACGGCGTCGTGACCGGCCATGCGGCGCTCCAGTTCCACGGCAAGGCCTACTCGCTGTGGAACCGCTTTCACTATCTGACCCGGGCACGACAACGCCGGTTCACGTTCCGGGAGCAGGAATTCGTGCCGGTCCAGGCGTCGCCCTCGCTGCGGCACGTTGCCGACCTGGGCGGCGGCGTGCAGGAGAGACCGCATGCCGGCGGGGTCGTCCGGGTGACGACGCTCGAGCGCAGTCTCGTCGATGTGCTGGACGCGCCGGAAAGCAGCGGCGGCTGGGAAGAAGTCTGGCGTTCCCTGGAAATGGTCGAGTTCTACGACCTCGACGCGGTTCTTGCGTATACGCGGGCGCTGGGCTCGGCGCTGACGGCCGCCCGCGTCGGCTTCTTCCTCGAGCAGCACCGCGAAGGGCTCATGGTCGAGGCGCATCACCTCGTGGCGTTCCGCAGCCTGGCCCCGGCGCAACCGCGGTACCTGGACGCCCGGCGCGAGCCCGGCCGGCTCGTGAAGGGCTGGAATCTGGTCGTGCCCGAGCGTGTGCTGGGACGGGCCTGGGACGAGGTGAGTTGATGCTCGATCTTTCCGCCCTGCAGCGCGAAGCGGCAGCCACCGGATTCCGGACCGAGTCGCTGGAGAAGGTGATCCGCCTGCTCGACGTGCTCGAGGGAATTCGCAGCCACCCCTTTCTGAAATCTCGGCTGGCGCTGAAGGGCGGCACGGCGCTGAATCTCTTCGTGCTCAATGTGCCGCGCCTCTCGGTTGACATCGACCTCAACTACATCGGCACGGCCGAGCGCGAGCCGATGCTCGCCGAGCGCCCGCAGGTCGAGCTGGCACTCCAGGCGGTGTGTGGGCGCCTCGGACTCCAGACACGGCGCGTCCCGGGCGAGCACGCCGGCGGCAAATGGCGGCTCACCTACATGGGCGTTGACGGACGCCCGGGAACGCTCGAAGTGGATGTGAATTTTCTGCTCCGGACGCCGCTGTGGCCGCCCGGATCCGCGGACTCCCGACGCATCGGGTCGTTCGGGGTCAGCGGCGTTCCGATGCTCAACCTCCACGAGTTAGTGGCTGGCAAGCTCGCCGCCCTGTTCGGCCGCTCGGCGAGCCGCGATCTCTTCGATGTGCGCGGCCTGCTCGCGGCCGGCCCGTTCGATACCGAGCGCCTGCGGCTGGGATTCGTCTCGTACGGCGGCATGAGCCGACGCGACTGGCGGGAGGTCTCCCTCGACGAGGTGCAGGCGGATCCGCGCGATGTCGGGCAGCGGCTCCTGCCCCTGCTGCGAGCGGGGGCCGGGCCGGCCCGGGCCGATCTGGTCGTCTGGAGCGCCGCCCTGGCCTCCGAGAGTCGCGAGCTCTTGTCCGCTGTGCTGCCGCTCCGCGCCGAGGAAGTGACTTTCCTTGAGCTTCTCAATGAACGCGGCGAGATCAGGCCGGATCTGCTGACCGGCGATGCCGCCATGCAGGCGCTCCTTCGCGCCCATCCGGGGTTGCGGTGGAAGGCGCTGAACGTGCGTCGGCATCGCGGGATCGATGGCGGGGACGGGGGCGCGCAAGGGACTGTTGATTGAAAGAGCCCATCGCAGCGGCCCTTTACTTTACCTAATCCCCCTCGACCACCCGCCGCACCACGCCCCTGCATCGCAGGCACGTCCCCTCGAGTATGAGGTCGCCGCGCACGAGGTGCCCGGTGGGCTCGATGATCGTCGTCGTCGCCTCGCAGCCGACACACCAGACCTTGTTGAGGATCAGCATCTGCAACCGTGGATCCAGTTCGCGCCAGCGGCGGGCGGCCGGCGCGGTGAAGGCCGGGCCTGCGGGCGAAGGCGTTCGCTCGCGGCCGTTCATGGACGCCTGCGAAGGTGGCGATGACTTCTTCGGCCCGCTCATTTGCCCCGTCGCAATCGTCGTTCTCCTTTGGCCGTGCGCCGGTAATTCTGCAGGCGGCTGTTCGGGGAGTTGGGGATTGTCATCTCCACGAGTCCGGCGGCAATCGCCGGGGCCAGAATGGCCGTTCGGATGTGCTCGTCGTTCCTGGGTCCCATCGCGGCCTGCGGTCCCTTGCCGCTCACTGCCGTCGTAAGAGCCTGCAACAAGAGGACTTCCGGGGCGACTTCCGTGGTGACTTCCGTGGTGACTTCCGTGGTACCCCCCAAGTCAACCCACCCACCGTCATTGCGCTGACCCTAGGCACCGCCCACTGCGCGGCATTGTAACACATGTTGTTGAGGCTAATGGACTTGAACGTTCTGTGACGCGGGATTCTTGCCCTACTGGACCACCACCCGCATCCGCTCCGCAAACGCATACGAAATGATCTCCCCGTCCCGCGTCTGCTCGTACCCCGGCTCTTGGTGCGACAGGTCGCTCACCGCGCGCGTCGTCGCATCCTTGAACCGCTCGGCCACCTGAGCCAACAGCGCGAGCTCGCTGTTCGAGAACTGCCCGTAGTCAGGCGTCTCGTTCGCCACCAGTACCTCCCAGTCGAAGGTCCCGCTGGAGACCTCTTCGAGGCGCAGCGCGCCTTCCGGCCCGGACAGCCGGGCGAAGAGCGTGTCGTAGTCGTCGGGCGCCGGCCCGTGGGGCAGGTGGGCGTAGCGCGCGCCGGAGATCGAGATCGTGTTCTGCCGGAAGGCGAGGAAATCGGCGTACCAGAGCAGCTTGTTCAGCTTGGTGCGGGGCACGCCAGGGGACTTGCAGAAGTGGAGGACCATGGCCTTGAAGCGGAAGGGATCGAAGGGGCGGTAGCCGCTGCTGAGGTCGGGCGCGTGGGCGCCGACGTACTCGCGGATGTACGAGTCGTACGCCGCTTGCCGGTACGGCCGGCTGCGCAGTCGCTCGAGCACCTGTTCGCGGCGCGCCGACGTCAGCGCTGCGGGCCGCTCGGTGAGCTCGGCCAGCAACGTCTGCGGCCGCATGATCATCCGCAGCGCGCGGTCGTGCGCCTCGTCCTGGATGGCGCCATTCTCGTAGCGGCTCAGCGTGGCGAGGCCCCAGCCGAGGATCCTTGCCAGTTCCTGCTGGGTCAGGTCGAAGGCGGCGCGGAAGGCGCGGATCTGGTCGGGCTTGAGCAGGCCGACCTTGTCGCGGTAGGCGTCCAGGGCCATGGCGGCGATGTCCTGGTCCAGTTCGGGGCTGTTGAACTGGGCGCCGCAGGTGTCGCATTGGGACAGGGTGACGGGGATGGTGACTTCGGTGCCCTTGATGGTGTGGGTGATGGTGGTGGTGACTAGATGGGTGGGGGTGGTCTTCTGGCAGTAGGGGCAGAAGGAGGGCATGGGGTGGGTCCCTTGTCTTCGCGCGGGCCGTGGTTCCGGGCTTGGTGGCGGCTCCGGCATCGCGGGCGGCAGCGCCTGGGTCCTTCATCGTCCAGCCGTCAACTAATATCATATGATATTATTGCTGCCATATATTTGTTTTGCGGTAAATCATTGCCATGGCGCCCTTCGCACCGGCCATGGCGGCTGCGCCCGTAACTGTCTTCAGACCAACATCTTGAATCGAGGCTAGGCGCTGATGCGCACCCTGGCTTCAACCCGAGTGCGCCCGCCGGATGAAACCCGGCGACATCCCCGCTAAAGCCCCGCCGCCCGCCCCCGAGAACTGACACAAGCAGCTATCCCGGCGACTTGCGCCGGGAAGTCGCCATGGCACCCCGCTCCCCAGGATGCGCACATGCAGATGACAATCTCCGAATTCAACGAGCTCGTCCTCCTGCGCTTCACCCAGGAACTGACCGACCGCGTGTTCCTGATGATCCAGGAGGACCGCGAGCTCATGCAGCTCTACCTCGACGCCGTGGGCGAGCACGGCAAACAGGCGGTCAACAGCCACCTGGCCAAGGCCATCGGCGAACGATTCGGGGCCAGCGGTCAGGACCAGTGGCCCGCCGCGCCGAAGACACTTCTCATCAAGGGATTCAAGGCCCTTGGACCCGGGGGCACCACCTCATCGGATTGAAGCCGGAGACGAAAGGCAGTCCATGATCAAGCTCGTGTCCCTCATCGAGACCGCTGGCATCCCCCTGGACCGGACCAGTTACAAGGTGCACCTCGCCACAGGCTCGGGGTGGCTGCCGCTCGACGCCTTCTACGAAGGGCGCTTCAAAGAATGGCAGGAGGACCAGACGGCCCGGAATTTCAGTCGTGACATGGTGGTCGCGCTGATTCACCTGGACGGCTCCCGCTGGCTATTCGCGGGCGTCTATCGTGTGCTGGGCTGCGAGGCGCTGGACAACGGGCGCTTCCGGTACTCCACGGAACTCGTCGACGGGCAGGGCGACCTGATCGGTCGCGTCATCGTCGAGCACAAGCGCACCGCGCGCGCCTCGTACCTGATCGGCCAGCCCGACGGCGGCCCGTTCCACGTTTCGGAGATCAAGGCCCGGCCCATGACCATCGGCGACTTCCCCGGATACGGCGCCGTGTGCGAACCGATGGCACGGCTTCGCATCATCGTCTCGCAGAACCTGGAATCCTGGCGTGGCGCCCTGTCGAACATGAAGGGCGTCTACCTGATCACCGATCGCTCCAACGGCAGGCTCTACGTCGGCAGCGCGACAGGCAGCGACGGCCTCTGGCAACGCTGGGGCGCCTATGCCGCCACGGGACACGGCGGCAATCGGGACCTGCGCCGCGTGCTGGACGAGCTCGGAGCCGCCCATGCGGACCATTTCCAGTTCTCGCTGTTGGAGGTCGCCGACTCCCGCGCCACCGACGAGTACGTGCTGGCGCGGGAGTCTTATTGGAAGAACGTCCTGGGGAGTCGGGAGCATGGGTATAACGCGAACTAGTCGCCGAAGCCGGCCCTTCGATTCCCTCCGTACATCGCATCCGCGCGATGGGGCAGAGTACTGAGCCCGGGATCTTCACCGTACTCTGCCGCCAACTGCCTCCACTCGATGCGGCCTCCAAACTCCGCCAATGTGCTGGGCTTGACTTTTCCGGTGACGTCGCGCGAGCTCGCTAGACGGTCATGTGCTGTGTGTTTGCGCGGGAGCGGCGCCCTCCACCATCTCCATCCCCCCCGATGCAATCCCCAACACCGCCGCCCCCGCCGCCACCCACCACATCTGCGCAAAGATCGCATACACAAAGACAGCATTCAGCGGCACCCGCAGCAACGCCAGCAGCAGCGTCCGCCTGCCGCTGAACTTCAGCGGCCGCGAACACGACGGACAGTTCCAGCGCATGGGCCACCCGAATGGCGCCCACCAGGCGCCGATGATTCCCCTGTTTCCACAGTGCGGGCATAAGCGGCGGGTCAGGGGCATCGCGGGTCCTTTCCCGTGGCGTGTCATCATGGCGGCGGCGCCGACGGCCGAATGCTACCGCGCCGGTCGCGGCGGCACAATGAATCGCGCGCATGGGCGACGTTGGCCCGCGACAGGATCGCAACTCTACAGTAACATGCGTTCGGATCTGAGCCCCGGCATGACCGGGCAGTAGGATTCACCCGGGGCCCGCAACGGCCCCTTTTTCTTGCAGCCTGACGACGACCGGGTGATCGATTCTCGATGTCTGCTTGCTGCGGATCAGCGCCGCGCTGGATGTCGATCCGAGGGTTGGTGTTGGCCCAGGGAGCGCGTGCATCTCCAATCATGGGTTGGAGAAATCGCCTCATCGTCGAATGTGCATTTTCGGGTCAGATTTCTTGAGGCGCAACCACTTGCGCCGGCGCCAGAGCTGTCCAAAACAGATCCAATGCCGCCGTTCGCCGGCTCCGTACGGCCCCCTTCTGACCCTTTTGGACGGGTACCTCGTGCGCTCGCGGTCCAGGCCCTCCTTTCTGCTGTCCGAAACCTAAAGCTCCAGAACGAGCTGCGTGGAGATCGGGTCGGGCGGCGGTTCGACGAACGGATTATCCAGCCAGGCCCACAAATCCCGGTACACCAGCAGGTTCATCCGGAACAGGGCCACCAGTGACGAGAACGACCAACCGATCTGCGACCGCAGCTGCAGGTAACGCAGCACCAGGATCGAGATCAGTGCTGTCCAAATCTGGCTGCAGATCGCGTTGAACGACGTGCCGATGACGGTCTTCACACGCAGGTTCTGCTTGAGCGTGCGGAAGAAGGTCTCGATCTGCCAACGCTCCTTGTAGACGGCGGCAACCTCTTCTCCGGACAGGCTCAAGAGGCTGGTCATGAACACCAGATCCTGGCCGGTCTCCGGATCACGGCGAACCACTCGTCGCAGGGAGTAGGGAAACAGGTTGCAGGATGGCTTGTTCGTCACCTCGACGACGTCATCGGCGACGATCTCTCCGCGGCACTCCCGGCTCTCGATCACCCGATAGGCGATGCGACGGCGCATCCTGGTGACGAAGAACACGCCCTCTTGCGCCCAGCGGGCGAACATATCGAAGGACTGATAGCCGCGATCAACCACGACGACGCTTCCGGCTGGAAAGCGCAGGGACTTGGCGACGTTGATCTCATGCACGTGCACGTCATCGAGACAGGCGAACACGGGCAGGAATCCGTCGTGGTCCAGCAGCAAATGCAGCTTCATGGCGCCCTTGGCGGTGCGATACTGCTTCCAGTCGAACAACGAGACGCTCAGGATGATGACCGAGGCATCCAACGAGAACAGGCGGCTGCAGTACGAAAGCTTGCGCCCGCTTGGCAAACGGGCCTGAAGCTCGTGCAGGATGACGTTGTCAAGATCACGGAACAGCTCCCAGTCCCGATGCTCGTTGGCGTAGGCGAGCGTCGAGCGCTTCGGCGCACGGCGCACGCCAAGGTGGGACAGCTTGCCGAGGCAACAGGCGAGACCGCCGCAGATCTCCCGCAACGACTTGGCCTGGGCAATCTGCAGGAACAGCAGGGCGACGAACTGGTCCCAGGCTCGCGAAGCCCTTGCTGTGCGCCTCGGTGCCCCGGCTCAGGACCAGGCGGTGGAACTGGCGCCGGCGAATGACCTCCAGAAGCTGGTAGAACAGGCTGGCGTGACGTATCATCGATCCGTCCTCCTTGGCTGCGGGGTGTTGGTCGTTCAGCGACGCCAATATCCCGCACCGGGAGGACTTTTTTGAGTCTTGTAACAATCAGTCAAAAGCTATCTTGGACAGGCCTGGGTGGGCGCAAGTGGTCGCGCAATCGTGATCTGCGCACGGCGTGCCGAGTGCCCGTCGCCCTAGATCAGTTCCGCGGCTTGTTCGGGGTGCCGCCCCGAGGTGAGCCCGCGATCGATCACCCATCCGCGTCCCTGTCCACCTGGGCGACAAAGGGCGAGGCTTGGCGCGGGATCTCACCGGCAGAGCGGTTTGGCCCAGCGCTCGATCCTTGCCACGACCGAAGCCGCGGCCTGCCGCTGCGAGGCCTGCTCGCCCCGGAGGCGAGAAGGCGATTCCGCTGGGGCCACAGCGAATACGAAACTGCAATGCCCCACTCCCGCGACCACAGAGAACCCACGTTCATCGCTGGAGCATTGGCATTGGTCGCCGAAAGTACTGCATTCATTGGAGTTCCTCTGGATTCCGACCGATTCCATTGAGTGCGCTTGCCCCCTGCTCCATCCTTGGCCTGCCGAACCGCTGCAAGAGCGACCTGGAACGTTGAATCGCGACTGGCATCGTCGCACGGCACGCACCTTCGAAGCCGCAGACAGGAACCAAGGGAGTCTCCAATGTTACTCTTCGCCAAGACCCGTTCGTTTTGGACACCCGTGCGTATCGTGATTCTGGTGTCGTGGGCCTTCCTGGCCTGCGCAGTGACGGGCGCCCGAGCAAACCCGGGGAGTTTCAACCTCCTTTCTCCGCCACACAGCGCGGTCGACTGGGACGTCTGGCCGATCTTCGAGTGGGAGGCATCTTCAGATCCGTCGAACGTCTCCTACACACTGTCCATCAGCACCACGACCGGCTTCACACCCGCTACAACTCAGATCTATTCCGGACTCGCGGGCACCACATTCAGGCCAGAAATAGACCTGAGAATGGACAGGCGCTACTATTGGAAGGTCGTTGCCACCAACGAAGCCGGCGAGACGACGATCGGAAGCACACCAGACTCCTATTTCAGCTACTACGCATTCGAAACGATTCCGCCCACGGAGCCACGCGAGTTGCTTGGTTCCGCTCCTTTGGCCGCAAACCGCACGTTGATACCCGACAATTCTCCATACACGCTAATCCAGGGCAACCTCACGATCCCGACAGGCAGATGGCTTGAGGTCCGCGGTGGCACGACGATCGAAATGGAGGACACGCGATCCGTCGAGGTCATTGGCGAAATGCGCGTACTGGGCACGGCAGGCAACATGGTCACCTTCACCTCCGACAACGGGACCGCGGCTGCACCCGGCGACTGGTCGTGCATCCATTTCCACTCGACCACGCAACCCACGGTGATCGACGGCAGCGGAGATTACGTGAGTGGCTCCACGATCCAGTACGCGAACTTCAACTACGCGGGCGGTCCACTGGCTACAGTGTACACCGACGGACCAGCGATTCACGTCGAGGGATGCGTGTTCGAAAACTGCTCCAATCTCGCGGGAGCGATTCGTGTCAACGGGAACGGCAGTAGCTTAGCGGGAAACCAGATCATCGGATACAGGTCAACCACTGATGGTGGCGGCCTGTACGTTTTGGGCAACGATCACTTCGTCATCGGCAACCACATCGCGGACTGCCGAGCCACCGTGACCGCGATCGGATACATGGGCGCCACAGTCAGTGCGCGCGGTGGAGGCATGTATCTCAAGGGGTCTGGACTCCACGTCCTTGACAACAGGGTCGATGGTTGCAATGCCATCGCTCAGGCCGGCAACTACAATCCAGGATACTATCGCTATGCGTACGCCTATGGCGGCGGAGTTTATGCGGAGTTGTCGGCAGGGACGTTTTCGAGAAACGTCATTCTGGACTGCGAAGTTCTTGGCGAACTCATTCTCGGCGCCGGTGGCCAGACAGCGACCAGCGCCGATGGCGGTGGCATCTACATCGGACCAGCCGCGACACCGGGCATATGGAGCGATTGCTCGTTGGTCGGGAACCGGGCAAGGCTGGGCGGCGGAGTGCACTTGGCACCTCAAGCGCTGCCCCGCGCGTTGCGCGGATTCAACATCAACAGCAACCACGCCGAACTCGCAGGCGGTGGCGTCTACTGCACCGACGGGCTCAAGATTCTCGACAGCAACATCAAGCACAATACCGTCGACGCCGTGGGTGGCGCTGGCGGCATCTACGCCGCCGCCGATTCCGTGTGCTTCAGCAACATCAGCCACAACCAGAACTACAATCTCATGGTGGCCGGCACGGACGATCTTCTGGCTACGCGGAACTGGTGGAACACACGCAGCAACGAGGTCGTCATCGAGGGCGGCATATTCGACCGCCACGACACCATTGATCCGATCGGGTTGGTTGACTTCTCTTCGTACCTGACTGACGTCTCCGTCACCACGCCGGGGCGCTTCACACAGGTGACCGAGATCGCAGCCACCGACGACGGCACCTATCAGACTCCGCTGGCCCACACCGTCGTGCGCGGCGACTCTCTGTTCTTCATGGTCCGAGGCATCGACGACAATGTGTTCAACCGCGACGTGGTCGTAGCCATGGTTGCCAACTTGAACTCTGGCGTCGACATGCGTCCGTTCTTCGAGGAATCAGGCGACAACACCGGCGAGTTCGAGTGCTTCCTCGTGCTCGGCGACCATGACGACGAAGCCGCGAACACGATCGCGGTCTCGGCAGGCGACAAATTGCGCGTGCTGGCCCAGATCAGCCCGCAGCATCATTTCGATCTGGTCGTCGGGGCGGTAGCCCCGGTGATTGCCGCGTTCGATGTTGAGGGCGACCTGCAGGCTCCAGGCGCGACGGTGTCGTTCCTGAACCTCTCCACTGGCAGCGCCACGGACTACATGTGGAGCTTCGGCGATGGCGACACAAGCACCGAGCCCAGCCCTCAGCATGTCTATGCGACGGGAGGGCAGTTCAATGTGACCCTACTTGTCTCGGGTGTTGACTCGAGCGACATGGCATCGGCGACCGTAACTGTCCTTGATCAAGCTCCGTTACTGGAGCAGGTGATCGATGTCCGCCCGGACCAGGGAGGCTTCGTCCACGTCGACTTCGTCCGGTGCGTACAGGACACAGTACCGCTGAAGGCCGAACTCTATACCGTGGAGCGCCTCGAGGGCGAACAGTGGGTCGCAGTTGGGCACTCGGCGTCGTACGCCCAAGACCGGTATCGCGTTCTCGTGGCCACGCCGCGCGATTCAACGTCTAATGACACTGCGGTGTACCAGTACCGAGTGCTTGCGTCCATGGACAATGGCACGTTCGCCAGCGCTCCGATGGCGGGCTGGTCGACCGACAACATCTCTCCTTCGACACCACAAGGCCTGTCGTTCGACGACGGGATCGTCGGTTGGGCAGCCCCGGACGAGGCAGTCGACCCGGACTGGCACTACTTCCATGTCTATGCCTCTTCGGAGAACGACTTCGCGTTGGCATCCAGTTTCGTGACTACGACTGAAAGGTCATGCGATCTGCGGGGGTCCGATGCGTTGTATTGCTTCGTGACGACCGTGGACGATGCGGGCAACGAGAGCGCCCCGGGTGTCGTCTGGATGAACGACGCTGCGAGTGCATCGGAAGCCGTGCTTCCCGCCACCGTTCAGTTGAATCCCAACCATCCGAATCCGTTCAATCCAGCGACGATCATCTCATTCGGGCTTCCGGAGCCCGCAGAGGCGAATTTGGCAATCTACGACGTCTCAGGCCGCCTGGTGCGGACACTGGTGCGGGGATTGACGAGTGCGGGCTTGCACGATGTGCGCTGGGACGGAACCGATGAGTCCGGCTCACGTGTGGGCTCAGGTATCTACTTCAGCCGATTGATCGTGGGCCGCACGGTCAAGACGGGTCGCATGACATTGATCAAGTAGCGGGCCAATCTAGAACGACCGGAGGCGCCGCCGTGGCTTTGGCTTCGGCGGCGCGCTCCGAACCGTTCTGGCGCGGGAACTCCACATCTGGCTCAGCTCGACCGTCAGATTCGGTCGCCGCCTCAATCCACCCGCACCTTAACCAACACCACCGACTCCAACTCGCTGAGCCGAAGCCTCGACGCCAGCGCCGCGTTCGCCGCCACCCACGCGCCCAGCCACTCCGACTCGCCGAGCGCGGCCGCGTAGCGCGCGATGATCGCGCCCTTCAGGTGGTGCTGGTGGCCCTCCTCGATCGCCCGCAGGCGGAACGGCGGCGTCTTCGTTTGCGCCGACAGGTCCTTTAGGCTCAGGCCGGCCGCCTCCTCGTCACTGAGGATGCGGGTCGCGTCGAAGGGGATGATCGGGGGCAGCATGGGGGGAGTATGGCAGGTGGGGGCGGGGAGGGTAGAAGCCCGGCTGTGTGAGCTATAAGATATTGCGGCAAAACAATTGAAAGACTTGCTCCCTTACCCCCGAGCTCCTGGCCGCCCTGGCCGAGTACCCGGTCGTGACCGTGCTGGGCCCGCGCCAGTCCGGCAAGACCACGCTGGCGCGCATGACCCTGCCCGAGCTGCGCGATCTTTCGGTGTTCCAGAGGTTCCTGACGCTGTTGGCGGGACGCGTCGGCCAGGCTCGTCAACGCCACGGCGCTGGCCAATGATGTCGGGGTGTCGGCCCAGACCATCCGGAAGTGGCTGTCGGTGCTCAAGGCCTCGTACATCACCGATGTCGGCCTCGTCGCCTTCCTGCTCGGCATCCACACGCCGGAGCAGGCCGCGCGCGACCCGCTGCGCAGCGCCCTCTACGAGAACCTCGTGATCACCGAGGTCCTCAAGAGCGCCGGTAGACGCGGCCTGCGTCCTGACCTCTCCTTCTATCGCGACTCGCATGGCAACGAGGTCGACCTGCTCATCCGCGAGTCGGGCCCGTTGACGCCGGTCGAGATCAAGTCCGCCGCCGCGTTCTCGCCCAATTTCACGAAGGGGATCGCGCCTATGACGTGCACGGCGTGCACACGTTCAATCCGTTGCAGGTGCCGCGGGAGGGGACCCCAGGCGATTCGAGGCTGTCCAACCAGGGACCCTGGGAAGCGGTCCCTGATCGGACAACCTCGAACACGCCCCGCCACCGCGTGACGGCAGGCGGCACCGTCATCGCGCCGTCATCACCTCACCAGCGTCACCCTCTCCCGTGCCACCGCCCCTGCCGCCGACATCCGCAGTTCGTAGACGCCACTGGCTAGCGCACGACCGGCGGCGTCATCGCCACGCCAGTCCAAGGCGCCGCTGCCGGCTTCCGCGGCACCGTCCAGCAGGGTGCGCACCAGTCGCCCGCGCACGTCGAAGGCCTGCAGAAGGACATGGCCGGCGCTCGGCACCGTGTATTGCACCTTCACCAGGGGGTTGAACGGGTTGGGTCCCGCGTGCAGCGCAAGAGCGGCGCGGGCGGGGCCCTCCAGTCGCACTTCGTCCAGGACCAACGTGCCACCGGACCCGGCCAATTCCAGGGCGTAGTGGCGCGGCCAGCCCGCCGTGTCGGTGTCGCGTACGCGGAAGAGCTGTCTGCCAGCGCTTGTGCCCGCTGGATCGAGCAGCGCGCGCGACCACCGGCGCTCGGGCACGCCCAGACCACCTCGGCGCACGACGCTCAGGCCGGGCTCGTCGCCCCGGTTGGTCTCCACGAGCAGTTCGACGCCACCCGCCTGCGTCGAGGCTGCCAGACGGCCGGCCAGCGCGCTGACCGGTGCGTCCTGCGCGCTCAGCCACGGCACCGTGAACTCGGCGCCGTTGCCCGGGTCGCCGTCGCGGTCGTAGGCCACGCCGCGGCACGTGGCCACCGCCTCGGCCGCGTTGGCCACCATGTCCGCCAGTCCGTCGCCGAGCACCAGCGCAACCTGGTAGCGCAGCGACTGACCAGGCGCCAGACTCGTGAACGGCCCGCTCGCCATGAGCACACGGTAGTCGCTGTAGTGGAGCGGCGGGACATCGGGGTCGCGCTGCTGCGCGCTCAACAACTGGTAGCGTTCGGCATCGTTGGTCGGGTCGCCGCCGCCCGCGAAGCTCGCGTTGCCGTTCAGGCACTGGTAGCTGTTCACCACCGGTTCGGTCGGCGCCAGTGCACCGGTCGGGTCGGTGGTGTGGCCGCACAGCACCCAACCCGCGTAGCCGTCGAGATGCGCGTTGCCGGGTCCGTCGTACATGTAGGCCATGCGCACGGGGACCGCCGCGCCATTGGCGGCGGTCGCGATCGTGTCGAGGAAGCCCGCATAGTCGTTGCTCGACACCGCCAGACCACGGGGCCCGATGTCATGGTCGGAGAACATCCCCAGGTAGACGTCTTCGAGGATCCGCGTGCCCACGTTCGTGATCGTGAACTCGTAACCGATGAAGTCCTCGTGCAGAGGACCGCCCCACTGGATCGATCGCTGCACGACCTCCAGGCCCAGCGGCACATGGTCCGGGTTGGCGGCGGCCACGCCCGGCTCCAGGTCGTTGTAGGCGCAGACGAACTGCTGGTCGCCGAATGCGGCGTAGTCCTCGTCCACCAGACCGTCACCGTCGTCGTCGAGGCCGTTGAGGGTCTCCTCGTCCTCGACGCCGTCGCCGTCGTCGTCGGGATCCGGCCACGGGTAGCGGTTGCCGCCGGGTGCGCCGAACGCGGTGGGATGGATGGTGTCGCCCGGCGCCGGCGTCGGCAGGAACTCGCTGCCGTAGCCGGCGGTCGACGCCAGCGGCACGCCGTCCACGCGCGCGCCCACCCACAGGCCCGCGGCCCACAGGTATTCGTTGCCCGAATACATGGGCCACATCGCCGAGGGCGCGTCGCTGAAGGTCGTGGGCGCGCCCGGGGCGCTGCCGATCAGGCCCCAGTTGCCGACATGGTGCCAGAGCGCGCCGGCGTCGTGCACGACGTGTCCGTCGACGACGGCGATCTTGTCGCCTGTCTGGCCGGCGGCCAGAGGCGCGACGGACGGCCACGCCACCGCAGCGCCCGCGATCGTGATGGTCGAAAGGAACAGGAGGCCAAGGAAGTAGCGTCGGGCTTCCATGGAATCCCCGAATCCATGCCCCTGAACGTATGCCCCGGTAACGGCGTGAGCATACGGGCCGCGAGACGGGGCGTCAATCGCGGACCTTGGCGAGGGATTTCCGCGCGCCGCCGAATCGTGCTATGATCGCATGGGCGTCCGCCGCCCGGCCGCCGCCCTTCCACCTTGCCGCGGAGGCGTCGACATGTCCCTGGTTCGCAGCCTCGTCCGTCGTCACTGGTCCACCGTCGCCATTCGCCTCGTTCTCGCGCCGATCGCGCTGGCGTGCCTCGGCTTGGCCGTTCCTGCCGCCGCCACCGTGCTCACCTGGAGTGCCGACGATCCCTTTGCCGCCGGCAACACCATCGTCATCGACTTCGGTGCTGCCGTGTCGGGCGTCACCGCGCTGGACGCGGTGGTGACCGGCATCGGCGGCGTGCAGCACTGGACCATCTACCAGGGCGTCGAGAATCCGACCGGAACAGTCCCCTTCGAGATGACGCTCGCCTGCGATCCGGACCCGGTGGCCGGCAGCTCGGCCGCGGTCGCGGTGTGGCTGCCGATCCTCGAGCCGTTCAGCGAAGGCCTGACCTTCACGCCCGCGGTCGACTGGACGTGGCTGCACGACGGCGTCTTCACGCTGGAAGTCTCCTACGTGCATGGGGAGTTCCCGCTCAGCCCGTTCTGCTACGGGACCGGGTTCACGCGGCCGCAGGTCGGGCACCTGGATCTGGTGCTGACGTGCGAGGCGGCCGTGCACGCGGAACCCAGGAATTGGGGTGCGACGAAGTCCTTGTTCCGGTGATCGGGCTCCGATCCGCCGGGCGTTGACGCCGTCCGGCCCAAGACTTATCCTCGCCCGATGAACGCGCGCCCGATAGTGGCGGCCTGTGGTCGTCATGTTCTCTTTCTTTTGGCCCTCCTCGCCTCCACCCAGGTCCGCGAATACGGCTACGAGGTGCTCGACCAGGCCGTGATGTGGCTGCCCACGGGCGTCGCGGTGGCGGGTCTCTGGCTGTTGGGCGTGCGCGCGTGGTGGGTGGTGGCCCTCGGGGTGGCAACCCAACGTACGCTGGTCGGCTACGATCTGACGGTGTCGCTTTCGGCCGCGACCGGCAGCGCCGCGGAGGCGCTGGTCGGCGTCGTGCTGCTGCGTCGGCTGGGCTACCAGCCGCGCCTCGAACGGCTTCGCGACGTATTGGCCATCTGCGTGGCGGCTACCGTTGCGCCCATGGCCAGTGTCGCATGTTCGTGGCTTGCGCGCGGCGTGATGTGGAACCCGACCACCCCCTTCTACTCCGGCTGGGGCGGCTGGTGGCGCATGAACGCGCTGGGTCTGCTGGCCGTCGTTCCGGTCGCGTTGGCGTGGCTGGCGCCGCCGCGGCCGCGGGGAGATCTGGTGTGTGCGCTGCAGGCGGCGGCCGTGGCCGTGGTGCAGGCGCTCCTGGTGGCCGTGGTCTTTCTGGTGGGGCCCGACGGCGTGACCGGGATCATGCTGGCCAACCTCACGCTGCTGGTGGCGCTCTACGCCGCGGTGAGGTACGGGCCGCGCGGGGCGGTGACGGCGGGCTCGCTGGCGGCCGTGGTCATCGCCGTCGGCACCGCGAACGGTCTTGGTCCATTCCTGGCGGTGGCCGAGCACGATCGTCACCTCTCTCTGCAGCTGCTCGAACTGGTGATGGTGGCCATGCCGCTGGTGTTCGGCGCCCTGGTGGCGGAGCGCCGCGCCGCCGAAGCCGATCGGCGCCGCACCGGCGCCGAACTGGCCGAGAGCCGTGAGCTGCTGGAATCCCTGCACCGCAACGCCAACGAGGGCCTGTACCGCAGCCGGCCCGACGGCACGATGCTCTACGCGAACCAGGCCTTCGCCGAGCCTGTTCGGCTTCGCGGATTCCGCCCAGGTACTGGCCGCCAACGCCTTCGATCTGCATGCGGATCCGCGGCGTCGGCACAAGCTGCTGGACGCGATCGCCCGCAGCGGATTCCTCGCGGGCGAAGAGGTGGCGTTCCGCCGCCGGGACGGCACCACGTTCTGGGGTCGGGTTTCCAGCACGATCGTGCGCGGACCCGATGGCGAGATCATCAGCTACGATGGCGCCATCGCCGATATCACGGCGCAGCGACAGCTCGAGGAACAGCTGCGCCAGTCGCAGCGGCTCGAGTCGGTGGGGCAGCTCGCCGGCGGCATCGCGCACGACTTCAACAACGTGCTGACGGCCATCGTCGGCTACGCCGAGCTGATCCGCTCGGACGTCGGCGCGCAGAGCCCGGCGCACGGCCACGCCGGCGGCGTGCTGCGCGCCGCCGAACGCGCCGCCGCGCTGACTAGGCAGCTGCTGGCCTACAGCCGTCGCCAGGTGCTCTCGCCGCAGGTGCTGGAGCTGGGCGGCGTCGTCGAGCAGCTGGGCGAGATGCTGCGGCGCCTGATCGGCGAGCACATCCGGCTGCGCATCGACACCGACGCCCGCGGCAGCTGGGCCCTGGTCGACCGTAGCCAGATCGAGCAGGTGATCGTCAATCTGGTCGTCAACGCGCGCGACGCGATGCCGGACGGTGGCGAGCTCGTGATCACCGTCGCCTGCGCGGGCGACGATCACGCGACAGGCGTGCACGACGGCCCGCACGTGGCACTGGTGGTGGCCGACACCGGCGTCGGCATGGACGAGGCGGTGCGCGCCCGCGCCTTCGACCCCTTCTTCACGACCAAGGATCGCGGCAAGGGCACCGGGCTGGGCCTGTCGACGGTGTACGGCATCGTCCGCCAGAGCGGAGGTGACGTCTTCCTGGACAGCCGTCCGGGCCAGGGCACGACGGTGACGGTCTGCCTGCCGCGCGTGGCACCCGGCGCCGCGCCGGAAGCGGCCGCGCCCGCGCGGATCGCGGCCCACGCGACGGCGACGATCCTGGTCGCCGAGGACGAGCCCATGGTCCGCGAGCTGACCGCCGACTGCCTGGCGCGCGCGGGCTTCACGGTGCTGTCGGCCGCCGACGGCGAGGCTGCCCTCGAGCTGGCGGCCGCCCATGCGGGCCCGCTCGACCTGCTGCTGACGGACGTGGTCATGCCGCGCCTGGGCGGCCGCGAGTTGGCTGCGCGCCTACGCGCCGCACGGCCGGACCTGCGCGTGCTGTTCATCTCCGGATACACGGATGATGCGCGCGACCTGCGCGAGGCCGCCGGACCCGGCGGCGACTTCCTGCACAAGCCGTTCAGCCCCGAGGAACTGGTTGCGCGCGTCCGTGCGCTGCTGGGCGCGGGCGTGGGTGGAACCGCCTAGATCGATCGCTCGGACCCATCGTAGGCCTCCGTGTGCACTCCGGGCACGGCGCGTCCCGACGGGTCGTCGCGCAGCCGCAGCGAGGGATCCCACGCCAGGGCCGCCTCGGTCGAGCACGCCACCGACTTGCCGAACGGCACGGTGCGCAGCACGGACTCGCGGCCGCCGAAGTGCTGCTCGAAGACGGCGCGGTAGAAGTACGCCTCCTTGGAGGTCGGCGTGTTGAGCGGGAACGCGGCCTTGCGGTCGGCGAACACCTCGTCGGTGACCACGCGCTCGGCCGTGGCCTTCAGCGCGTCGATCCAGCCGTAGCCGACGCCGTCGCTGAACTGCTCTTTCTGGCGCCAGGCCACGCTCGGCGGCAGCAGGTCGGCAAAGCACTCGCGCAGCACCTTCTTCTCGATCACGCCCAGCCCGCACAGCTTGTCGCGCGGGGCGATGGTCATTGCCACGTCCAGGAACTCCTTGTCCAGGAACGGCACGCGCGCCTCGACGCCCCACGCCGCCATCGCCTTGTTCGCGCGCAGGCAGTCGTACCAGTGCAGGTTCTCCAGCTTGCGCAGCAGCTCCTGGTGCAGCTCCTGCGCGCCGGGCGCCTTGTGGAAGTAGAGGTAGCCGCCGAAGATCTCGTCGGCGCCCTCGCCCGACAGCACCATCTTGATGCCCATGGCACGGATGCGCCGCGCCAGCAGGTACATCGGCGTGCCGGCGCGGATCGTGGTCACGTCGAAGGTCTCGAGGTGGCGGATGACGTCCGGCACGGCGTCCAGCCCCTCCTGCACCGTGTAGACCACCTCGTGGTGCACGGTGCCCAGGTGCGCGGCCACCTCGCGCGCGGCAATCAGGTCCGGCGCGTCCTGCAGCCCCACCGAGAAGCTGTGCAGCCGCGGCCACCACGCCGGCGAGCGCTCGCCGTCCTCCACGCGCATCGCCGCGTGCCGCGCCGCCAGCGCCGCGATCACCGACGAGTCCAGCCCGCCGGACACCAGCACGCCGTACGGCACGTCCGACATCAGATGGCTGCGCACCGCGTCGTCCAGCGCGGCGGCCAGCGCCGTGCGGTCGGTCACGCGGTGCTCAACACCCTCCCACGTCTGCCAGTCGCGGCGCCACCACCGCCGCGGCGTCGTCTGCCCGCTGGTCCACAGGTGCCCCGGCGGGAACACCGTCACCTCGCGGCACACCGGCTCCAGCGCCTTCAGCTCCGAGGCCACGTGCAGCGTGCCCGCCTCGTCGCGCCCGGTGTACAGCGGCACGATGCCCAGGTGGTCGCGCGCGATGAGCCAGCGGCCGCGCGCCTGGTCGTACAGCACGAACGCGAACATCCCGCGCAGCCGGTCGACGAACGCGTCACCCTGCTCCGCGTACAGCGCCAGGATCACCTCGCAGTCCGAGCCGGTCCTGAACGCATACGGCGCCTGCAGCTGGGCGCGCAGCTCCTGGTGGTTGTAGATCTCGCCGTTGACCGCCAGCACGTGCGCGCCGTCGGGACTGACCAGCGGCTGCGCGCCGCCGGCCGGATCGACGATGGCCAGCCGCTCGTGCGCCAGGATCGCGCCGGCCGCCGTGTGGATGCCCGACCAGTCGGGCCCCCGGTGGCGCATCAGCCGGGACATGTCCAGCGCGCGGCGGCGCAGCTCGGCGGGATCGGACTTCAGGTCGAGCAGGCAGAAGATCGAGCACATGGCGGGGGACAGGCTCCTGGGGCAGCGGGGATCGACGCGGCCGGCTGACCTTGATAGCACACGGCAGGGGCGGCGTACAGGCCGGCGGTCAGGCGTTGCCGTCCGCCGGCTCGGCGTGCGGCGCCGGGCGCCCGCGGAACGCCATGGCCGCCTCGTGGTTGCAGCAGGCGTCGTCGTGCTCCCAGCAGCGCACGTCGCGGCGCCCGTACATCGCGCATTCCACCTTGTGGCACGCCAGGTACTCCCAGCACGCTTCCATGGTCCGGTCCCTTCGCGACGACGGCGGAGCCGGACCCTGGCGGCGAGGCCATTGATCCGTAAGGCAGTTGGGTGAATCGCCCGTGCGGGCGCCATACGATAGTTTGTTGATATGAATATGTTCAACAACAAATGAAGTAATCTTTTCATCCAGCCTTGAAGGGCGCTTCGGCGATCACCAGCCGGCAGCCGAGGTCCAGCGACTCCCGCTCGCGCAGACCGCCATGCCGACGTTCCCAGGCACCGCTGTCCAGGTAGCGTTCGGGGCGTCGCCCTTGGGGCGGCGCGGCCGGCCCGCGTGCGCCGGCGCACGTCTCAGCGCCGGATCGGGCCCTGCACGCGGTTCTCCGCCAGCCGCGCCTTGACGATGCGGCGCACCAGCGCCGCCGGCAGCGGCTTCTCGGGTTGGAAGCGGATCGTGCCCTTGCTGGTGTCCAGGCCCTCCAACTGGTCGGCCATCTCCTGGACCAGGTCCGGGCTCATCGGGTACAGCGCACAGTGGTGGCGCGCCGCCGCGTAGCCGACGAGCAGCCGCCCCTCGACGCGGAACGAGGGCATCTGCCAGGCCACGCACTCCTCGGCGCCGGGCGCGGCCTTCCGCACCTGTTCGCGCAGCTTCTGCAGCGCGGCGCGCTGGTTGGCGGGGATGCGGGCCAGGTACTCGTCGTGGTCGACGGGCTTCGGCGGGCGGACGGACATGGCGATCTACTCCCTAGTGCCCCGCCGGCGCGCCGGCTGCTCCCGACACCAGTCCGCGCACGAACGGCGCCACGCCGTTGAGGATGAGCTGCACGGCGATGACTGTCACCAGCAGGCCCATCAGCTTCTCGACGATCTTCATGCCGGTCGGCCCCAGGCGCCGCAGCACGGTGTCGGCCGCCAGCAGGATCGCGCCGGTCAGCAGCAGGATCAGCGCCACGGCCACGCCCACGGCGATGGCACCGGTCAGGCCGGGTGCGTCGGCCCGCAGCACCATCACCGTCGTGATCGAGCCGGGGCCGGCGATCATCGGGATGGCCAAAGGCGTGACCGAGGGGTCGTGGTCGGGATCCTGGGTGGGCATCTGCGCCGCTTCGTCGACGGCGGCGGGTGCCGCGGACCGGGCGGCGGCCGCCGCGCGCGCCGCCTGGTCCAGTCCGGTATGCCAGCGGCGGGGCCGGCTCTGCAGCATGTCCAGGCCGATGCCGAAGAAGATGACGCCGCCGGCGATGCGGAAGGCATCGATGGTGATGCCGAACGTGCGCAGCAGCGCGCTGCCGACGTAGGTGAACGTCAGCAGCACGAACAGCGAGACCAGCAGCGCCTTGATCAGGATCCGCCGCTGCTGGGCGTACGACATGCCGGCGGTCTGGCCGCTGAAGAAGGGGATGCAGCCGAGCGGGTCGACAACCGCGAAGAGCGACGACAGCGCCAGCAGCGCGAAGCCCATCAGGTCCACGTGTGCCCCCTACTGCGACTTGACCGCGGCCAGGGCCCGCTTCAGTTGCGCATTGCCCGGCGCCAGCTGCACCGCGCGTTCCAGCTCGCGCACCGCGTCGTCCTTACGGCCCGCCTGCGCGTAGAAGCCGCCCAGCTGGCCGTGCGCATCGGCATTGTCCGGCCACAGCTCGGTCATGCGCCGGAAGGTGGCGATGCCGGCCTGCAGGTCGCCGCTCATCGCCTGGGCCACGCCCAGGTTGCCCATCAGCATCGGGTCGGGCTGGCCCTGCGCCTGCAGCGCGTCGACGGCGGCCTTGAAGTGTGGCACGGCCTGGGCCGGCTGCTGCATCTGCATCAGGACGAACCCCAGCTGGCCCTGCAGTTGCGGCGCGCTGCCGGCCGCCGAGAGGGTCTTCTCCAGCACCACCCGTGCGCCGTTCGCGTCGCCGGCCTCCATCATCGCGCTCGAGAGGGCCAGCGCGGCCTGCTCGTCCACCGGGTCCAGCTCCAGCGCGCGGGTCAGCTGCGCGCGCGCGGCGGCGACATCGCCGGTCTCCAGCGCGATCACGCCGCCATAGAAATGCACGCGGGCGACACGCGCGTCGATCCCCTGCGCCTGCGCCACCAGCGCGGCGCCCTCGCGCGAGCGCCCCTGCCGATGCAGCGCGTAGCCCTTGCCCGCCAGACCCCACGCCCACTTCGGGTCCACGACCAGGCCCGAGTCGTACACGGCGGCGGCCTGCGCGAAGCTCCCCGTGCCCATCAGCGCGTGGGCGTAGTCCTCGACCACGTCCAGGTCGCGCGGCACGTCGCGGCGCAGCGCGGCGTACATCTTCAGCGCCTCGTCGACGCGGCCACTGCGCGCCCAGGCCTGCGCCAGGTTCAGGCGCACCGTGCGGTCCTGCGGCGAGCGGCCGTACTCGGCCTCCAGCACCTGCACGGCCTCGGCCAGGCGGCCCTGCTTCATGTAGATGGTGGCCAGGTTGACCGCGTTCTCCGGGCCCACGGCCACGCCGGTCGAGGTGGCGGTGGTGCCCTCGGCGCCCGCGATGTAGCCCAGCGAGCGCAGCATCTGCTCCATGCGCGCGGCCGCCTCCGGGTCGTTGACCACCTCGCTGCCGTGCTGCAGCGGCGACGTCTCCCAGGTGGCCACCTGGCGCACCGGCTGGGCCGTGCGGAAGTCGCCGGTGAAGGCGCCGCTCAGCACCTGCCCGGCCAGGTCGCTGGCCACGGGCAGCCCCAGCAGCGCGGCCACCGTCGGGGCGATGTCGTAGACGCTCGCACCGGTCACCTGCGCGCCGGCGCGAACGCCGGGCCCGTTCAGCACGACGATGCCGTCGATCATGTGCTCCGAGTCGGCCAGGTCCGTGCTCGCGTGTTCCACGCGCAGGCGCTCGTCGCCCGTGCGGAAGCCGTGGTCCGAGCAGACGACGATGGTCGTGTTCGGCCCGCGCCGGGCCATCAGCTCGCCCAGCAGCGCGTCCTGCCACGACCAGTACGCCGCCACGGCGTCGCTGTACGCGGCGTAGTCGGCATCGCCCACCCACTCCTGCTGCGGCGGCATGAAGTTGCCGAACAGGTGCATCGCCGCGTCGCACCCCTCGTAGTACACCGCCAGCAGCGACGGGCGCTGCTTCTGCAGGCGATCCAGCGCGATGTCCGTGTACCCGCGCGACGTGGCCATCGCCTGGCGCAGGTGCGCCACCGGCGTGCTGTACGGATCATCGCCGGCGCCGGCCGTCGCGCGCTCGATCTGCTCGGGCGTCAGCTTGACGATGTCCTGCAGCTGCCGCGTCGAGATGGTCTCCGGCGCCGGCATCAGCGCCGACACGTCGGCAGCCCACGATTCGGGCCACACCTTGCCCGCGTCCTCGACGCCGCGCCCGGTGATGCCGAAGCTGTGCCAGCCCACGTAGTCGCTGACCATGAAGCCGTCGATCGGTTCGACCGGCCACGTGGCCCACCAGCCGATGACCCCGGCGGTCAGCTTGTTCTCGTTGGCGACGTTCCAGATCGCGCGCACCTGCCGGCTGCGGCTGCTGATGGGGATCTTCTGCCCGTCGGCCGTGGTCGACATGAACCACGTCACGCCGTGGCGATCGGGTGTGCGCCCCGTCGCGATGCTCGTCCACAGCACCGGCGACAGCAGCGGCATCTCGCTGCGCAGCACGCCCCAGGCACCCTCATCGCGCAACTTCTTCAGGTTGGGCATGCGGCCGGCGTCCATCACCGGCCCGAGGATGTCCCAGTCGCCGCCGTCCAGGCCCACGATCCACACTTCCTGCTGGGGCTTCTTCCCGCAGCCGCCTGCGGGCAACGTCACGGCCAGCGCCAGCGCCACGGCCAGGCCTCCGGCGGCCTTCCAGCAGTCTTTCCGGTGCATCGGGATCCCGTGCTTTCGACAGCCGGCGGGCGGCCGGCGGTGGTCCGAGGGTGAATCCAAGGGTTCAGTCTAGTGGCCGGCACGACCAGGGGCAAGGCGGTGCGGGTCGCCGGCCGGGCCGGCGGAAATATTCAATACCGTACAAATAAAGGTTGCATTGTCGTGTTGATCTCGATTATCATGATCGCGTGGAGTTGACGATGACGGCGTGCGCACGGGGCGGAATTGAGCCTCCAACCCCCGGGCAGCGCTGACGATATCGCCCGATCGCCCAAAGATGAAGGAGCTGCCCATCGGGTGGCTCCTTCGTCTGTCTATTGCTTCCACCGCGCGCCGGTGGTAGCCTGCCGGTCGGATCCTCCGGCTGTGCGCACGACCGCGTGATCGTGGTCATCGGCGCCGGAAGGTGATTCAGCGACCTCGCCCATGTCGCCTCGTCCACCCTCCGACGCCGAAACTCAAGGCCGGAAGCGCATGCGACCCGGCTTTCCGCTCGCTGGTCATCCGGGCACGGGAGTTGCCCCCCCGGGTCAGGCATGAAGTGTGCCTTCGGCGAGTGGTGCGCGCCGGACCGTCCACCATCGCCGTAATTTGTTTTTTGCCAGGCGGTTGTGCATGCTCCACCAGGACCAGGACCTCGGGCCCCGCGCTGCCGGGTCGTCCACGATTCCAGTTCGCGGACCTCACGCGTCCGGTGTTCGGTCCGACGGTCCGGACGCCGGACGAATCCGGGGGCGGCTCGCTCGTGCCCTGGGCGGATTCATGATCGGACTTGCCGCGACCGCTGCCATGTGCGCCGGGGCCACGGCAGCTTCGGACGATGTCTTCCCTGCCCCGTTCACTGCCGCACAGATCGACTCCATCGTGGCCGCCCACCAGGACGCCGACGCCGTGGAACTCGTCCGCTGCACCTCCCTGCACGTGGCTTACGATGCCTCCGCCAGAAGCCTAAGCGGCACGCTCGTCGAATACCGGGACATCACGCTGCTCGACCAGTCCGCGGTCGAGGACCTCTGCCGGGTCTTCGCCGTTGATGGCCCCTTCCGGCGTTTCGACTCGTTCAGCGCCAACGTCATTCCCGCCGATGGACGCGATTCCTATAGGATCAACGGCAAGAAGCTCGACTGGATCGCGTTCACGCCCGACAGAGGCGGCGTGGTCATGCTCGAGGAGACGTTCAAGCAGGCGATCCTGCCCGGGCTAAGGCGCGGAGACCGGCTGCAGACGATCATGCGCTACGAGAGCCACGCGCACCATGGCCTGCACCCGGAGCAACTGAGCCCCTTCGGCTACCCGGTGGCGCATTGCAGCGCTGAACTGGTCATGCCCACCGGGCACCGGCTCGCCTGGACTGCCCGCGGCGATGCGCGACTGCTCGACAAGCTGAGGTACCATGAACAGGAGCGGGGCCGGGAGACCGTCCGTTCGTGGACCCTGACGGGATTGCGCGTCGCCGGCGACGATGGACCGGGGTGGCCGGATGACCCGGGCCAGGTGACGGTCCTGCGGCACGTGACCGGGGTCGAAGCGGGCGAGGGCAAAGGGGCGCTCGCCGTCGGAGCCGACTGGGGCGCCATCGCACGCGCCTATCGCGAGCGGACCGCCGAGTGCTTCGAGCCAGACAAGCGCATCCGTGAACTTGCGCATTCCCTCACCGACGGACGCGCCTCGGCCCTGGAACGGATCGACGCCGTCTATGCCTGGGTACAGGGCAACACGCGCTATCTCGGCCTGTTCCGCGAACTGGGCGGCATCATCCCCGAGCGCGCAGCCCTCGTCGCCAGCAAGGGGTACGGGGACTGCAAGGGGCTGGGTTCCCTCCTGATCGCGCTCCTGCGCGCCGCGGGGATCGAAGCCTGGCCCGTCCTGGTACGGACCAGCCATGTCGGCCCCCTCTCGATCGATCTGCCCAATCCGTCGCAGTTCAACCACTTCATCGTCTGGGCCGATGACGGTGGCGATGGCGTCTGGCTGGACGCCACCCTCACCGACTGTCCGGCCGGACACGTCTATCCGCACGACGCTGCGTCGCCCGTGCTGCAGCTGCGTCCTGGACACGAAGGGCTGGTGACGCTGCCGGTGGCCATCTGGTCCGAAGGCGAACGCCGCTACGCGATCACCGGGCAGCTCGATGCGCAGCGGCACCTCGAGATCGAGTCCCGCTTGGCGGCCAGCGGCATCGAAGGGCTCCTGCTGCGCAGCGCAGGCTCCCGTCTGGCGCCTGCGGAGCGCGAGGCCTTCCTCAACCACCTGCTGCGGCCGGTCACCATCGCGTTCAACGCGTCGCCGCGTGAGTCGAATGGCGCGGACCCCGCCGCCGCCATCGCCAGCCCCGGGAACGACGGCGAGGCCTCTGCGCCCGAGACCCTGGCGTACTCGGCCAGAACGAGCCAGCCGCTGGCAGGCTCGGCCGCGTCGGTCTTCCTGCCACGGATCCTGGCTCCGCTGTCGTTGCCGTCGCCAGTGTTGGATCTGCCCGAGCTGGTGGACAGACAGGAGTCGTGGCGCATCGTGATCCCGGCGGGGTGGACGGTATCGCCCGATTCGTTGCGCGTTGCCACCGCCTCCCTGGAATGGCATCGCACGGTCCAGCAGCGCGGTGACACCCTGTGTCTGGATCGCCGCGTTCGCTGGGACCACGGCGCGGTGCGCGACCTGGACCTGACGGAGCGGCGTCGCGTCTGGGAAGACGCGCTCAAGACCATCCGTGACGATGAACGCGGCCACATCGCGATCCGGGTGGCACGCTGATCGCGCCAGGGATCGACCATGACGAGCACAAGGAGCGCAACCATGCCCCGGCCCGTAGCACACCCGCGAATCGCGACGGCGGTTCTTGTCGCCGCGATGATGGCGATCACCGTTGCCGCGCACGCCGCCGAAGCCCAGAGTTGGACGATCGCCCGCCGCAATCCCGAGGGGATCCGGACGCTCGTTCAGGCCCAACGCGACCGCCTGGCCACGTTGCCGCACCTGGCGGGCGAACCCGCGGTGATCCTGCAGCGCAGTGACACGTGGGACGTGTACGACACCTGGTACAGGATCATCAGGAACGAGGTCATCCTTGTCACGGATCCGCGGCTGGACGAGGCCTCACGACGCCAGTTCCAGTACGGCGAGGAGACGAAGCTCGAGTTCAAGGGTGCCTGGATCCTGCGTGGCGAGGAGGTCCTGCGGCTCAAGGACTCCGCCTGGACGATCGTCAAGGGCGATGGAAGCATGCCCGACAAGGCGATCATCGCCTTTCCGGACGTCAAGGCGGGCGACGTTCTGGGCTGGTCCGTGGAACTGAAGGTGCCCGAGACCTACCTGGGCGATCGGGTCGCCGTGGCCTCCAATCTGCCGCTGGTGCTGTTCCGTGCCCGCTTCAAGACGAACGGCAACCTCGCCTACAAGGTCATCGGCGAGAACATGCCGGAGGACAAGTGGAGCACCAAGATCAATGATGTCGCGCGTGACTTCCCCATCGACTACGTCGTTTCCGTGCTGGATGTCGCGCCGCAAGCAACGGGGCCGTACGCGCCGCGCGCCTACGAGGCCGAGCCCGGGCTGTTCGTGGCCTACCGCGGCTTCTGGTCCGACAATCCCCGCCGCTGGGTCCGCAACGCCACCTGGGGCGAGGAGATTGCCGACGCTGCGGGCTATATCGAATACCTGGAGGAGCAGTGTGCAGAGCTGCGGCCCGAGGCCCAGCGCATCACCGCGCACGAGGTCTCGGCTGTCGGCCGCGCCCTGGCCATCAACCGCTTCCTCCGGGACGAGATGGTGGTCGCGGACGACAGCGAGATCCGCTCGCGCGACCGCTCGCTCAAGGCTTCGCTGGCGGCGCGCCAAGCCACCCAGAATACCGTGGCGAATCTGATGTACGTGCTTTGTCGCTCTCTCGGCCTGGATGCCCATCTGGTCCTCGCGCGGAGCCGGTACCTGAAGCCGCTGGATCAGCACGACCCGAATCTGAGATTCATGACGCACCTGCTCGTGCGCCTGCGTGGCGAGACCGATCTGTACTTCGATCCGACCAACGGCAACTCGCCACCCGGCGAGCTGAGTCCCGACCTCCGCGGGACCGACGCCATGGAGATTCCGAACAACCTCCACACGGTCGTGAAGCCGATGTTCGATCGGTTCTTCAAGACCTCAAAGGAATCGGGGTACTTCGAGGCGCGCAAGGAGTGGATCCGCCAGCTGAAGGAGGCGAACATCGGCCAATGGCTGCCGCTGCCGGGGGATCCCGACGAGGTGCTCGCCACGATGGTCGAAGAGATCTCTTGCGAGCCGGAATCGGCGTCCGTGCAACTCAAGTTGACGACGACCGGCTTCTCGGAGCGGCAGTTCGATCTGAATCGCGCGGAGCCGCCCGCAGTCCTGCTCCAGCAGTACCTGGACGGCCGCTTCGCGGAGATGCACGCCGACACGGCGGCCGTCGAGCGGTCGCCGGAGCGGGGCGCCCCGGCGCATCTGGTCGGCACCGCGACCGCAACGTCCGTGCCACCGCCATCGGGGAACGACTGGCTGATCCCCGGCGCCCGGGTCTTCGGCCGCGATTTCCTGCTCGGGTGGGACCCCCAGGCGAACGAGCCGTACATCAGCCGGCAGGTACGGGAGCGCCGCTTCGTCTGGCGCCTGGCCCTCCCCGTCGACTGGCAGACAGCGACACTGCCGGAGGACGTCACCGTCTCGCATCCCGCGTTCGACTACCGCTGCCAGATGCGGGTGAGCGGCGGCGCGTTGGTGGTCGAACGCACCGTGCGCCTGAACCGGGTGCTGTTCCGGCGCGACGAAGTGGCCGAGTTGGCGGCGGCCGTGGAGAAGGTCAGGGGGTTCGAGCGGGGGGTCCTTGTGTTGTCGAGATGATCGACGTCACGTCGAAGTAGCGGACCGCACGCTCATGCGTCTCCCGGTGGATGACGTGCATGACATCGAGGCTGCGCTCACCGACGCGGTTGAGCTCCTGGCGTTCGAGCCGGTAACCCCAGATTTCCAGAAGGGTGTATTCCTCGAACGGGAACAGCGTCAGGATCGCCTTCTCCACGGAGCGACCCGCGTCGGGTTCCGGCTGCATCGTCGTCAGGAGCGCCTGCGCCAGGTGTCGGTGCCGATCCGCGCTCCGGGAATCGCCAAGGTCGGCGTACGCCGTCGCGATCAGCGCGTGCGGCAGCGGACTCGCCAGGCAGAGCGGCAGGATCCCCTGGAACATCGCGATCGCCCTCGTCGGCTCGCCTCCGGTGACCAGATCGCCCAGTTCCTTCCGGAGCGTGGCCAACTTGCCCGAGTACGGGTCATAGGCGGAACAGGTCGCGAAGCACCGCCGCAGCCAATCGAAATCCAGTGCCAGCTCTCCGGCCAGCATGCGCGCCGCCAGCGCTTCATAGTCTCCCGGCGTGGGGACCGCCGCGGGGTCCCGCTGCAGGGCCGCCCAGACCGCCGAGGCGTTGAAATACACCTCCTGGGCCGCGCCGTCCGGATGCCGGATCGACGCGGCGAACACGTGGAGATCGCCCTCCTCGCTGACCAGCCAGGGATTGCCGTCCTGCCCGATGACGGCAGCCGGGTAGCGTTCATGGACCCACAGATGGATCGCGGCCATGAGGACGGGACCGCGCGCCACTCCCAGGGGAATGATCGGGCGGCTGGGTTCGCTGCCGTCATCGCCGGCATAGCGGTACGGGTTGATCGGGGTGCCGTCGGCACGCCGATCCCAGACCCTCAGGCACGGACATTCCGGCTGGGGGTCAGAGCCCATCGACCGGGCCGGTGCGCGGTCAGCTTCCGGGCGCGCGCCGCGCGAACCGAAGCCGAACAGGCGTTTGATCATCACAGGCTCCCTCCGCCGGGCCGCCGACAGCGGCGGTCGCCTGCGTTCGTGGATCGGGTGTCTTGGTGTCTATTCACAGGGTCGTCGGTTCGCGCAGGGCCGCTTGGACCATCGCGATCAGCGCAGGAAGCCGTCGGCCCAGCCTTCAACCGTCATCGGAGACGCTTCCTGGAGCGTCTGTTGGATCCAGACCGTCCGCCGCATCTGGTCCTCCGTGAGCGCTGCCTGGAATCGCGGTCCACGGTGGAGCTCGACGGTCCTGCCGCCGGAATCGGTCGCAACGCCCAGGATCTGCGGCAGCTCGTCCCGCACGCCGTTCGCAGGGGTGATCCGGTTCTTGAACACCATCCGCAACCACTTCATCCCGACACCTCTCGCGACGCGTGCTTGCGGTTCCTCTGGATCCGCAATCAGGGGAGCTCGGGCGAACGTCGCCCGAGCTCCGGCCGCCCCTGCGGCGATTCTACGATGGGAGCACGTCACTTCACCAGTGTCATGCGCCGGCTGTCGGCAAACCTGTCGGTCTCCATGCGGAGGAAATACACCCCTGCCGAGACCTGCTGACCATGATCGTCGTCGCCCCGCCAGGTCACCTCATGCCGGCCGACCGTGGCGGCGGCGTCATCCAGGAGCGTCCGCACCAGCCTCCCGGCCACGTCGAACACGCGCAGTCTCACCCGCCCCGACGTGGGCACGTCGAAGCTGACCGTCGTCCGTGGGTTGAACGGGTTCGGCACGCAGGCGCCCAGCGCGAACGCCGACGGAGCCGACGCCGGGACGCCGGACGCGGCCAGCATGGTCGCAGCGGGGCCCTCGTTGCCGTGGCAGTCGGTGGCCGTGACCAGATAGGCCGCTGCGACGCGCGCGGAAACGTCCAGGCTGCGGCCGATCGTATCGTCGATCCGGTTGTCCTCGCCGATCTCGTCCGCGTACACGGTGAAGTACCGGAAGTCGGGGTCGATCGGCGCGTCCCAGGCCAGCACGTGCGGGGCCTGCCACTTCAAGCCGGTGGGCACGGCCGGCGCCAGGTTGTCCACCGAGTAGCCGCTGTCGGGCAACGTGTCGAAGAACACGAGCGGCTGCGGCGTGTGGGCGCGCACGAAGTACGTAGTCCAGCGGATGCCGTCATCGCGGGTCGAGTCGCGCAGGCTTGCACAGACGGTGCCGTACCCCGCTTCGCCGCCGGCTGGCACGAGCGTCACGAAGTCCCAGGTGCCGGGCGGATAGGCCATCGTCGCGAACTCCGGAGGCACGACGCCACCGACGCCCTTGCTGCCAGATTCCACGCGACGCCACACGCTGTACTGCGTGATCGTGTGCGCGCCGCCGGCCTGGTCGTTGTCCTCGCGGTGCCACCGCACGCGCAGGCGGCCGCCCTGGTCGCCGCCCACGTCGCTCACCGCGATGATGCGGTACGCCGGCCCGATCACGAAGTCTCCGTCGCTGTCGTCGCTGAGCCCGCTCGACAGGTCCGTCACCCGCAGCCGATAGCCCGTCGCCGCGCCGCCGAACTGGGCCGGCGTCCACGCCTCGCTGCCGTCGTTCGCCACGGATTCGGCCAGGACCGCGCACACCGCGCCGTCCCGCAGCAGCTCCAGCCGTACCAGCGGTCCGCAGCACGCCGTGCTGCTCCAGGTCAGCGTGGTCAGCTCGCCCACCACCAAGTGCTCGCCGCCGTTGGGCGCCGTCACCGCCAGCGCGCCCGCCGGCAGGATCCGGAACGTGCCGCTGGTGGCCGTGGCACCGCTCTCGATGTCGGTCAGTCGCACGGCATAGCCGTCGGCCGTGCCGGCGCACGCGGTCGGCGACCAGGTGAAGGTGCCGGTGTTCGCCGCGTTCGTCGCCAGATTCGCGCAAACGGCGCCGTCGTGCAGCAGGTCCAGGTTGACCAGGCCGCCGCAGTCGCCCGAGTACGTCCAGCGGATCTCCGTCGACAGGCCGCCGCACAGCTCGGCCGCTGCGGTCGGCTGCGTGACCGCGACGCTGCAGGCGCCCAGCAGGCCATCCCAGCGTGCGATGTAGTTCGAGGGCTTGCCGCCGGCGGTGGTGAAGTCGCCGCCGACATATACGTACGGGTCGACATAGGCCAGCGCGCGCACGGCGGCGTTCAGACCCGAGCCGAGGGCGCTCCAGGTGGTGCCGTCCCAGACGGCCAGGCGGTTGACGGTGACGCCGCCCGCCATGGTGAATTCGCCGCCGACGTAGAGGCGGCCGCCGATTTCGGTCATCGCCAAGACTTGGCCATTGGTGCCGGTACCTAGCGGATGCCAGGTCGTGCCGTCGAAGATGGCGATGTTGCTGACGGTCACGCCGCCGGCACTGGCGAAGGTGCCGCCGGCTACGAGGTGGCCGCCGTAGTGGCCGAGCGCGAGCACTTGGCCGCTTGGCATGCCGGGCAGTGCGCTCCACGCTCCGCCGTCCCAGCGGGCCAGGCGCTGGACCGTGACGCCGCCGGCGCTGGTGAAGGTGCCGCCGGCGACCAGCGCGCCTTCGTGGGCAGTCAGGGCGTAGACGGTGTTGTTGGTGCCGGTGCCCAGCGGCGCCCAGCTCGCGCCGTTCCAGGCGGCGATGTTCGCCGCCCCCGTCCCGCCGGCGGTCGCGAAGCCGCCCCCTGCGTAGAGCGTACCGCCGAGTGAGGCCAGCGCAAGCACGCGGTCGTTCATCCCGGTGCCAAGTGCGCTCCAGGCCGCGCCGTTCCAGCGGGCGATGCGGTTGGCGGTGGCGCCGCCGGCCGTGGTGAAGTAGCCGGCGGCGATCATGTCGGTGCCGTGGCGGGCCAGGCAGCGGACGGAGGAGTCGAGGCCATTACCCAGAGACTGCCACTGGCTGCCGTCGAAACGGGCGGCGCGGTTGGGACTGACGGCCGAGCCGGCGCCGTCGAAGTCGCCGGCGGCGATCACGCCGGTGGCGTCGGGCAGCAGGGCCTGGATCGAATTGCTGGTGCCTTGCGGGGAGCCGAGCGTGTGCCAGGAGCCGCCAGACCAGCTTGCGATGCGATTGGTCGTCACGCCGCCGGCCTGGGTGAAGTGGCCGCCAGCTATGAGTGCCGAGTCGTAAACAGCAAGCGACCATACCTCATTATTCACACCCGTGCCGAGCGCGGACCACGAGCCGCCATCCCACGACGCAATCTTGTTCACGTATTCGGCGCCAATCGAGTGGAATCCCCCACCTGCAATCAAATGCGCTCCGAATGCCACAAGCGCGCCAACGAAGTTGTCCATCCCCGCGCCCATCGGCGTCCACGACACTCCGTCCCAGCGCGCGACATATCTCACAGGCACGCCGCCGGCTTGACTGAAGTAACCGCCAACAACGAGATTGCTGTTGTAGACCGCAATCGACAAGACCTGATCATTCATCCCCGTGCCGAGCGGCGACCAAGAAGCACCATCCCAGCGCGCAATGTAGTTCGCCGGCGTACCGCCGGCTTGGCTAAAGGCTCCACCAGCGATCAAGTCCGAGCCGTAGACCGTGAGGGAATAGACACCGGAATTCATCCCCGTGCCGAGCCGCGCCCACGACGAACCATCCCAACTCGCAATGAAGCTCGCATCAACGCCATCCGCGTGAGTGAAACTGCCTCCAGCAACAAGCGACGAGCCGTAGACGACAAGCGATCGAACATCGCCGTCCACTCCCGTGCCGAGCGGTGTCCAAGAGGTACCATCCCAGCGCGCGATATGGTTCACGGATACGCTGCCAGCTCCGTAGAAGAGCCCACCAGCAACCAGGTCTGAGCCATAAACGGCAAGCGCGTTGACGATGTAGTTGATTCCAGAGCCAAGTGGCTTCCACGAGATGCCGTCCCAGCGTGCAACGTAGTAGATGGGAACATTGCCCACGGACGTGAACTCTCCGCCGACTAGCAGATCTCCGCGCCACACGACCATTGCTCTCACCCTGCCATTAAACCCCGCCGGTTCAAACGCGCTCGCCCAATGCTCATCCCCCGCCGCGAGCGGCGCGACCTCAGGCAGATCACCACCCAGGTCGATCGCCCCCTCGTACCCCGCAGTCCGGATAGCCTCGAAATCCACGCTCCCGTCCGCACGCGTGAACTCCGCCAGCGCCGGCATCCCCGCCGCCGGAGCCGGATCCGCGCCGGCCACCGACGGCATAGCCGAAGCCAGGCACACGAACAAGACAACCATGATCACCGGTTCCCGGCGCGAAACTCCGGCAATTCCCCACCCGAAGCGGCGCGCCGCGCTCCTTTCACGAGCCCGGAGCCGAAGCTGTTCCTTCTGCTGCATGGCCGTCGCTCCCCTTCCCGCCGTACCGCCCCGGCGAACCGCATCCGGACGAGCATGCCCGTCGGTGCGGTGCCGACAGGCCGATGCGCCGGCGCAATCGCACCATTCGTGCCGGTTCGGCCCGTCGCGCGCGCGAACCGCGAGGATCTCCGCAACTGACGTGTTGATGGTGGCCTGCATCGAAGACCGCAGGCAGGCACCTGCCGGCGCGCGACGAAGGGCGCCGCATCGGCGTCCGGAATCCGGAATCGTGACCGCCGCCAACGCGGATCTCTTCTGGAATCGCGGACACGAGGAGATTTTTCATCCTATTCGGTTGGCGCCTGCGGGACACGCTGCGCGCCCCGTCCCCGCGTTGACATCCCCGCGCCCCAGCGCATACGATCAACCCACAACCACCGCGACGACGACCAGGCCTCGTGAGGCTCACCCCATGCCCGCCACCCCTCTCGCCCGCCTCACCGCCGCCGCGGCCTGCCTGGCCGCCGCCGCCGCCCCCGCCCCGCGCCACCAGACGATCGACCACCTGCGGGCCGACCTCTCCCACGAGATGGCCGCCAAGCTCGCCCGCCTGGCCGGCTACCTGCGCGAGTGGCACGAAGGGCGGTTCCGCGGCGACGACGCGCGCGAGGCGACCGCTATTCTTGACGATATTCGTCGGCTCTTTCTGAGGAATGCCCGACTGGCCGCCGCGACCTTCAGCAGCTTCGGGCAGCTGGTCGAGGTGATCGCCCTGACGGTCGACCTGCGGCGCCACCTGATCGCGGCGGCCCGCGCCGCCGCCGCCGATGCGCCCGCCCTGGCCGCCGCCGAACGCCTGGCGCCGGCCCTGGCCGCCCGGTCGCGCCGCCTGGTCGAAGCGCTGTCCGCGCGCCACGGCGTGCGCTTCACCGAACTGGTCGGCGCCGCCGCCGAGGAGATCCGGCGCGAAGCCGGCGCTGCGGGCGCGCGCGGGGTACCGGTGGTGATCGACAGCGCCGACGGTGGCGTTGCGGTCTGGGTTCCCCGGGCCGACGCGGCGCGCTGGTCCGACCTGCTGCGCAATTTCCTGCGCAACGCCTTGCAAGCGGTCGAGGAGCGCGTGGAGGCGCCGGGTGCCGCCGCGGCCGACGACGACACCAGGCGCGGCGAGCAACCGGCCGTCGGTGTGCGCCTGCGCCCGGCACCGAGCGGCGGCGGCACCTGCGTTGAGATCGTCGACGACGGGGTGGGCATGACCGACGAGCAGGTCGCCTCGATGTGGCGCGACGGCCGGTCTCGCCACGGCGACGGCCACGGTCAGGGACTGACCCAGGCCAAGCGCGTGTTCCTGGAGGAGCGCGCCGCCCTCGATGTGCGCAGCGTGCCGGGGGTCGGCACCCGCATCCGGGTCGAACTGCCCAGCCGCGATGTGACGTTCCGCCCGCCGCGCCGGTTGGCCTCGCCGCCGCTGGTCGCGCCGGGGGTGCTCGTGCTCGGGTTGCTGGCCATCGCCGCCGGACAGCTCGATCATCCCGAGATGGAGAGCATCACGGTCCAGGACCTGCATGTCGTGATCGCGCTGGATCGCGGCGGCGACCCCATCTGGCAGCGGACCATGCCGGACCGGGTGCTGTCCAACGGCCGGAGCACCATCAACCGCCCCGACACCTCGATGACCGTGACCGTCCCCCCTCTCATCTTCCGCGACCGGCAGGGTCGCTCCCTGGCGATCATCGCGACCGCTCCGCAACGGGGTCCCGGCCTGATCACGGCCTTCGACAAGCGGGGCCGCGTGGCCTGGGAGCATCCGCTTCGCTGGACCGAGCCGCTGGTCGATCCCGGGGAGATCCACACGGGCAAGCTCATCACCGTGTTCGCGGCGGCCTCGGTCTGGAACGACGGCGGGGTCCCCGTCATCGTGATCGGCGTGCGCGACGACAACTGGGCGTCCACGGCGATCCAGTTCCTGTCGGAAGAGGGCCGGACGCTGGGCGAGTACCTGCACCCCGGTACGCTGGAGTACTTCGGCTCCGAGGACTACGACGGTGACGGGCGGATCGAGATCCTCCTGAACGGCTACAACAACGGCGCCCGGAACGCGCCGCTCTACTGGTCCGGAGCGCCCCTGGGCGGCGGCGTCTACACCACCTGCCTGCTGATGCTCGAGACGCCGACGGTGGACGGACAGGCCTTCCCGGGCACCCGCTGGGCCACGGCGCCGCCGGCCCGCGAGGAGGCCTATCTGCTGGTCCCCCCGCTGCTGGAGGAGAACTTCACGAAGGTCGAGTCCACGGCCCTCGACCGACTGCCCATGAGCCGGCCGGATTCCACGGGAGCCGTCCGCATGGAGTTGTTCGTGGCCGACGGGCGCGTCTACCGCCTGAACGGTGACCTGCGCCCGGTCACCTGCGGCGTGGGCGACAACACCCCGGCGGCCGCTCTTGCCCCCACACAGCCGGTTGCCCCTCTGCTATACTTCAGGGACGGCGTCGCCGAGCACATCCCCCTGCTGGTCGAACGAGGATCCTGATGCCCGACAACGCGAAGCCCCTCATCCTGGTCATCGACGACCGGCAGGACATGTTCGCATACTGCGAGCGCTTCCTGGGCGATCACTTCACCTTCCGGTACGCCTCCGGCGGGCGAGCCGCAAAAGCGCTCCTGGCCGCACAGCCGATCGCCGCCGCGCTGGTCGACCGGGACTTCTCGCAGGCCCCCGCGGACCAGCTGCTGGGACCCCGCGAGGACGTCAGGAACGAGGGCTTCGCGATCCTGCGCTGGCTGCGCACCGAGCACCCTGACCTGCCGGCGATGATGGTGACGGGCCACCGGGACGCCCCCACGGCGGAGGCGGCGGCCGACCTGGGCGCCGACTTCCTGGCCTGGGAGGACGTCGCCGCCGACCCGGCAGTGCTGCGCGCCCGCCTCAGGCGCGCTCTCGATCTGCGCCAGGTGCACAACGGAACGGCCGTGACGGCGTTCCGCCGGCTCGGCCTTGTCGCCGAATCGACCGCGTTCACGCGGGTCTTGGGCAACCTGTACCAGGCCCTGCCCGGTCGCGCACCGATCCTGCTCCTGGGCCCGACCGGATCGGGCAAGGACACGCTGGCCCGCGCCGCGCACCGGCTCGCCGGCGATCCCGCCCGGCCCTACGTCGAGGTGAACATCGCGGCGCTCAACGCCAACCTGATCGAAAGCGAGCTGTTCGGGCACGCCAAGGGCGCGTACACGGACGCCAAGACGGCCACGATCGGCAAGCTGCGCGCCGCACACGGGGGCACGCTGTTCCTCAACGAGATCGGCGATCTGCCGAGCGAGATCCAGGCCAAGCTGCTGACGGCCCTCGAACGCGCCGAGATCACGCCGGTCGGCGATGTGCACTCGTACCCCGCCGACTTCCGCCTGATCACCGCCACCTCGCGTGACCTGCGCCAGCTCGTCGAAACCGGGATGTTCCGGCGCGACCTCCTGTACCGCATCGCCGGTCACACCATCGAGGTGCCGCCTCTGTGCGAGCGCGTGGCCGACATCCCCGCCATGGCCAACGCCTTCCTCCTGGCATCGCCCGCCGGCCGCTCCGGAGACGTGGTCGGCTTCGCGCGCGAAGCCATGGAGTGCCTCACGAAGCTGCCCTGGCACGGCAACGTGCGGGAGCTGCAGCGCATCGTCGAAGTCGCCTGCGCGAACGCCCGGCACACCGTCACGACGCTCGATGTCTGCGATGCCGTGCGCCGGCTCTCGTTCTTCGCTCCTCCGCCGGACCCGACCGCCGCGGCTGCCCCGGCCGCCGCCTCGGCGGTCGACCCGGCGCAGCGCCGTCTCGAAGCCGAAGACAGCGTGTTCCGCGGTCTCGACTACGACCAGCTGACCCGCGCCTACTTCTTCTATCTGACGCGCGCGAGCGGCGGCCAGATGATCGAGGCCGCGCGGCTGGCGGACATCTCCAAGTCGACGATCTACAAGTGGCGGGAGAGGTATGTCGACGGACGAAAGGACCAGCGGGAGATGGAAGGGGAGGCCTAGCTCCCGCGAAGCCTACGGCAACGCCCCCACCGCCCCCAGCACCGCCCGACCGATCGCCTCGCGCTTCGGTGCGTCGGCGCCCCCCTGCGGCATGTCGATGTTCAGCACGAAGAACACCGCACCCTCGGGCGTCTCGACCCAGCCCACCCACCAGCCGAGGTGGCGCTCGCTGCGCGCCTGCCAGCCGGTCTTCGCGCGCAGGATCCGGTCGCGGCCGGCCTCGTTGATCATGACGTCCTTGACCAGGCGCTGGTGCTCCACCGCGAACGGCAGTTCGTTGCGATACAACCGCCGCAGGAATTCCATCTGCTCGACGGCCGAGATGCGCAGCGAGCCGTCCAGCCAGAACGTGGTCACGTCGTCGCCCACGGTGCGGTTGCCGTAGCCGAGCTTCTCCAGGTAGGCGCGCTCGCGTTCGGCGCCCAGTTCGCGCGCGAACTGCTGGTAGACCCACACGGTCGAGTGGCGCATCGACGAACGCAGTGTCTGGTCGGCGTTCCAGCCGGCAATCCGGTGCTCGGCGCGGTCCCAGGGGATGCGCGTGAACTCGTCGCGCAGCACGCCGGCGTCCAGCGCGAACAGCGCGTGCGGCACCTTGAAGGTGGAGGCGGGACAGAACCGCTCGGCGGCGCGCACGGCGTTCCACACCCACTGCTCGCCGCTGCGCTCGTCCGCCACCAGGATGGTGCCGGTGACGCCCGCGTCGGCGAACAGGGACTCCCAGTCCGGCCGCGGCTGCCAGGTCGGCTCGGCCCGCGCGGCACCCGCGGCCAGGGCCAGCGCGGCGCCCAGCAGGATGGCCCTCATTCCCCGCGCCACGTCTGCCCCCCGTCCGCCACGTCCCACGCCGCGCGGAAGCACAGCCGCACCAGCTTCTCGTACAGCGGCCCGTTCAGCGTCGCCGGCACGTCGCCGGGATCGTGCAGGTGCGGGTAGCTGTTGGTCGTGACCCAGTACAGGGTCGGCACGCCCGCCTCGTGGAACGGGGTGGCGTCGGCGCCACCGCCGCCCCAGGTGCGGGCCACGGTGCAGGCGTCGTGGGCCGCGTCCAGCTCGCGCGCACGCGCCCAGAGCGCGGCCGACGTCTTGCCCGAGCCCACCTGCACGCTGTCGCCGCAGGCCACGCAGTCGAGGTTGAACATGGCCACCGTGTCGGCCAGGGGCAGCAGCGGGTGCGCGGCGTGGTGCTTCGCGCCCTCGAGCCCCGACTCCTCACCCGCGAACAGCGCGAACACCACCGTCCGGGCCGGCCGCGTGCCCGCGCGCGTGAAGGCCTCGGCCAGGCGCAGCACGGCCGCGCTGCCGGAGGCGTTGTCGTTCGCGCCCGGGAAGTACAGGTCCGGGCCCTGCCGCCCGACGTGGTCCAGGTGCGCGCCGACCACCAGCGGCTGTGCGGCTAGCGCCGGATCCGCGCCGCGCAGCACGCCCACCACGTTGCACGTCAGGTGGCGCGCCTCGTAGCGCGCCTTCACGGCCATCATCACGCGCTGCCCGTCCAGCGCCCGCGACTGCGGCCGCTTCTGCGCGTCCAGCTCCGCGCGCAGGCGCCGCGCCGCCTCCGGCCCGCCCAGCAGCAGGTCGGCCACGGACTCGCTGATCTCCAGCTGCGGGAAGTCGTGCGGCTGCTCGCCGGGCCCGTGCAGCACGCTGCCGATGGGCGCGCGGGCCGGCCGTTCCGCGGTGCCGGTGTCGAACCACAGCAGGCCCACCGCGCCGTGAGCGCGCGCGGCCAGCGACTTCTGCCGGGCCGTCTGGCTGTGCGCGTCCCAGCCCGTCGAGTCCGGCGACCACGCCGGGTTCGGCTTGAAGCACAGCACGATCTTCCCGCGCACGTCGAGGCCCGCGTAGTCGTCGTACCCGCGCCCGGGCTGGCTCAGCCCGTAGCCCGTGAAGACCACCTCGGCATCGACTTCTCCGGAGCCGCTGAAGCCGCGCGCGGTGAAGTCGGGTCCGGCGCGCAGCGCAACGGGTGCGCCTTCCGGTCCGGTGACGGTCAACCGCGGCGTGTCCAGGATCTCGTTGTACTCCGCCTCGAACCACTGCAGCCAGCCGCGCGTGCCATCCTGGCCCGGATCGCCGCCCGGCTCCAGTCCCAGCGCGGCAAAGCGATCGGCGGCCCAGCCCGCTGCCTCCAGGTAGCCGGCGGAACCGGACAGGCGCCCATCCAGGTGAGGCAGAGCCAAGTGCGCCACGTCGGCCAGCAGCGAGTCGGCCACAAGAGCGGCCAGGCCGGACTCGGGAGCGGGCGAAGGCGCGGCCGCAGCCGGGGCACAAAGGACCAGTCCCAGCAGCAGCGATCGGCGCAGGCAGGACATGCTTGATCCCCCGCCGGGTTCGTCAGAACCAGAAGATGAACTTCAATTGATAGAACTCGAATCCGCCGTAGGAACGAAACGAGCGCGTTTCGAGGTTATCGGTACGCACGTCCGTGGCTTCATAGCTGTCCCACCAGCTGACGCTCTCGCCGGCGGTGTGCTGGCGCTCGAACTCGAGCCCGGCCTCGAACTCCACGTGTAGCCGGGACGTCACCGCCACCGACGGGCGGATGCCAAGCGCCAGCGTCCAGGTCTCACGATCGCTCGTGTCGCGACGGTTACGGTAGTCGACGAGCGAACCGGAAGGCGAGCCCATCTCGCGGTAACGGAATTCCTCGACGCTCCAACGGTAGGTAATGGCCGCCACGCCGCTGACGCCGAACCGGCCGTCCCGCCACATGCGCCGACCGGCCACCAGCCGCACCCAACCCTGTTCGCGGCGGTTGCTTTCGGTCTGCGGAGTGCCGTCTTCGACAACCTCGCCTTCGTCGTCCCAGTTCAGACGCGCCAGGTCATTCCGGTAGTCGTTCGGACCGGCGGCGACCGACAGGTCCCACACGGGAGAGAAGCGATAGCGCACGGTCAAGCCGCTGCCCGATGCGACGGGATCCCAGCCGAACCCCCAGCGGCGAAGCCGGTCGGCGGATTCGTCCTGCCCGGCGTCCGCGCCCGTCGCCAGAGCAAGCGTCAGAAGCAGCAGGGACGGCATCAACGGGCTGGACAGGCGATGGCAACGGCCCATGAACCACTCCGATGAGGTCGACAAGAACCACGAGAATACGGTACGGGCAGAGCTATAGAAAACGAGCGGGCCCGCGTCAAGAAAAAGCGGCCCCAACGCCGGTGGATTCCAGCGCGGATCACGCCGAGACGGCCGGCGCAGGTGGCCAGGCCGGCGATCGGTCGCGCGCTCCAGAGCGTCGCTGGGAAACAGGTCAGCGCGCCAGCCTCACCTGGCCGGCCGCGAAATCCACCTCGAGCCGCCGCCAGGCTCCCAGGACGTCGTTGCCGAGCACGCCCGCATCCGCATCCAGGCCCAGGGCCGCCAACGCCGGCACGTCGCCGGCGAAGAGGATGGCCGGGCCTGCGTCCGCCGTGCCCAGCCGCAGCGACGCCACGCGCACCGGGCGCGCCGGCAGCGGCCGGCCGTCCAACCCGCGGAACTCGCGCGGCGGCACACCGGGCGCCGGCGGCAGCTTCGCGCGTGCCGCCAGGCTCGGCGGCAGCAGTGAACCGCGTGCGCCGGTGTCCAGCACCAGCGAAGCCGGCGTGCCGTCGAGCGACGCCGGCAGCACGATGTGCCTCGCCACGATCGAGAACCCGCAGGTGAGCACGGCCCCACCTGCCGGCGCGGGCGCGGGGTCGAACGCCAACGTGCCCTCGTCGCCGGCGCCGCGCTCCAAGCTCAGCAGGCCGCAGCGCGACAGCACGTCCAGCCCGAGGATGCCGTCGACCGCTGCCCCGCCCAGCGCGGGCAGTTCCGCCAGCACGTTCGCGTGCACGCCGTCCACGCGCAGGCCGCCCAGCGCCAGCCCGTCGATGACCGTCGCCCCGAGCAGCGACGCCACACCGCCGCCGGCGCCTTCCATCACGCCGGGTACCACGCGCGCACCGGCCGCCGAGTGCTCGACACCCTCGATCGGAGCGATCGCCGCCTCGGGTCCCAGGAACGCACGCGCCACGACGGTCGTGCCGGCCGCCGTGTCCACGACAAAGCGACCCTTCCGCCCGCCCGGCCCGGTCACGTCCACGAACACCAGGCCGTCCTGCCAGCGGCACGGCACCACCCCGCGCAACGTCGCCACCTGCGCGCGCCGCGTGGTCTCCGTGGTCAGCGACCAGTCGCCGGCCGCCAAGGGGATCTTGCCGCCGAACATGTCGAGCACCGGCCCGTCGGCCGCGGTGGCCGGGCCGTTGCCGGCCACCAGGAACGCGCGCTGGCGCCCGCCGGCGCCGGTCACGTTGACGCGCAGGTCCAGAACGGCCAGGTCCGCGACCGCCACCGGCGGCAGCGCGCGTGCGCGCCCGTCACCGCCGGTGATCTCGACCAGCAGGTTGCCGCCGGCGACCCTCGCCACCAGCCGCGCCGGTCGCCGGACTTTCGGCACCAGGTCGCCCGACTGCCCCAGCCCGAACGGCAGCACGCAGGTCACCAGGTCGGGGCGCGCCACCACCAGCTCGCCGCTCGCCGGCACGGCCACCGCCTCGAGCGCGACATCGTCGCCGCGCTCGACCAGCAGGTGCAGGTTCACGGCGACAGCCGGCACGGGCGCCAAGAGGAACGTCAGGAACAGGCAGGCGGGAAGCATCGCCAGACGCGTCTTCATGGGGATCTCCGGGGCGGATGGATCATGGGGCCTGCCGCACCGTGGCGGCGTCGTCCGGCAGAATACGCAGGCGCGGCGCGCCGGGGACACGACCGATGCCTAGTCGCGCGGGCGCAGCAACCGCTCGATGACATCCGCCGCCGAGTAGGTGCGGCGGCCCGGCTTCAGGAACCGCGCCACGTCGGACACGGCGCTGCCTGCAGTCAGTAGGGCCGGTTCGTCCGGCCGGGCACCGTCGCCGTGGGCCAGGCCGACCGCGGACAGCAGGCCGTTGCAGAAGCACTTGCGACCGGCGGTCTCCTCGCCCTGGCCGCCCTTGCGCACGAAGTCCGCGACCGGCTCGGCGGGACAACGGTAGCGCAAGGAGCCGTCCGCCAGCCGGAAGGCGCGGCGCAGATAGCCCAGGTTGCAGGTGCGCTCGCGCTCGGCGTAGGTGCTGGCCTCCGACAGAGTGCCCTCCACCTGCATCACCTTGAACGGGAATCCGGTCGGCGAGGCCTTCGGGTCGGTGAACACGCGCGCCAGGCCGGCGCGGCTCAACGCGATGATGCGCTCCTTCAGCTCCGCCGTAAGGCCGGATTCCTCGCAGGCGACGAACGCCGTGCCGGCCTGTACGCCGGCTGCGCCCAGCGCCAGCGCGTCGCTCACGCCGCCGGGTCGCCCGAACGCGCCGGCCAGCCAGAACGGCAGGCCCAGGCCGCCGATGGCGCCCAGGTCGGGACGGTCACGCTCGCCGTAGACCGGTTCGCCGGCCGCATCCACCTGCAGCGGGCCGCGGGGCGGCGCGTTGTGGCCACCGGCAACCGCGCCCTCGATGACGAAGCCGTCGACGCGGCCGCTGGCCTTGCGCGCCAGCGTGGTGGCGAGCGTCGACGACGAGACGATGCCCAGGAACCGCGGACGCTTCAGGCGCAACGTCGGGCCGCCGCGAAACGATCGCGGGTCGAAGCGCGACAGGAACGGGCGGCCGGGTTCGCTGCCGGCCACGTCCAGCCGCAGTTCGGCCGGCTCATCGGTGGCGAATCGATCCAGCACGCCGGGGATGCCCAGGGGAATGCCCGCGCCCATCAGCACGTAGTCCACGCCCGCCAGCATGGCGCCGTAGATCGACGCCAGCGTGGGGAACTGCACCTTCTCCAGGAAGTTGACCCCGACCGTTCCGTGCTGGCCCTCGCGCGCCAGGAACACCTCGGCGAAGTTCGCCGCGACCGTCAGCTCGACCAGCGACGGTGTCGGGCGCACGCCCGGCAGGGGCAGCCGCCGGAAAGGGGCCAGCGGCGGCTTGCCGCCCGGCACGAAATGGTCGGCCAGCACGCGCCGCGCCACCTCGGGCACCGGGAACTGCGCCAGTGCGCGCCGCATGTGCCCGCCGGGATCGCCCATCTGCAGGCGCCGCGAGAGCACCACGGCCAGCACCGTCCCGGAAACGACGCCCAGCTGGCCGGCTGTGCTGACGGCGCGGGCGAGGTTCCAGTTCGACACGGCCACGCCCATGCCACCCTGGATGATCAGGGGATAGGTGCTCATCGCGCTTTCGGGGGATAGAGGGCGCGGACGCGGTCCGCGGGGGGCGCTGACGGCACCCGCCGTGTATTGATAACACACGACGCAGCCCGGGCACAGGTCAAATCTACGGCGGCGGCGGCCGCAGGCGGTCAGAAAGCGACCGAGGCCCCCATCTGCACCGACCAGCCTCGCCACTGCCAGTAGAGGTCGTTGGAATCGGCGTCGTTCCACTCGACGGCGGCCGTGAGGTCGAGTCGCGCGCGTCCGCCCAGCCTTACGCCAGGCCGTTCGATGGCCAGGCGCGCCCGTGTGACGGTGTCGCGGCGGTCGCCGTCGGCCAGCGCCAGCTCTTCGCCGTCCAGCACGAACAGGTTCGTGACCGCGTCGTAGACGGTCGGCGGACGACCGGGATAGTCCAGCCGCGCCCTTTCCCCCGACAGGTCGGCAGTCAGGTTCCACGGGGTGATCAGCTTCAAGGCGCCGCCAAAGCGGCCGCCATCGGAGGAAAACTCGTCCAGCAGCGGATTGTCGAACGCGGCCAGCTGCGCCGCGGAGTCGCCGTGCTCGTAGAGATCCGACAGCGAGCCCCATGCCCGCAACGCCAGCCGCGACGACAACGATTGCGCCACCTGCAGGCCCAGCTCGCGCGCGGCCGCCGGTGCCTGCGCGTCATCCCGGTACGCCTTCCAGCCCTGCCGCAACGAAAGCGTCAGGCTCGTTCGCGTGGGCAGCGACCGCTGGAGGCGCAGGGATAGCCAGGCCCTGCGCGCATCCTCGACGGGCTGCCCGGGATAGCGGCGCCACGAGGCGTCCGCGCGCAGCTGGGCGCTGAATCCCGCCGCCAGATAGTGGCGGGCCGATGCGTAGGCATTGGTGTCGCGGTAGTCGAACGGTTCGTAGAGCTCGCCGTTCAGCCGCCAGGCGCTGGCCAGGCCGGCCTGCCAGCGCACCTTCGCGCTGCGGGCCGACGGCAGCGCTTCGGCCATCACGGTCACGTAGCCGTGGTCAAGGTCCGGGTTGTCCCGGAAACGCAGCAGGCGCCCGTTCGCCGCCAGGCGCACCGCAGTCACCGGCTTCCAGGCGAACCAGCCGCGGCCATCGGTGATGCCGTCGCCGGGCGAGGGCTCGGTGCCGAAGACGTTGTCCGTCCACACCTGCATGGTGGAAGCGCCCCCGCTCCACGAGGTCGCCGCGCCGGCCGCCACCGGACTCCAGAGCGCGATGGCCACGAACGCGAGCAGTCGGGTCCGCGACGCCGTCACGTACCGCATCACCGCGGGCTCCAGGACACGGACGACCCGCCGCCACGCCACTGCTGGCCGCCGCCGGGACCGCCCGGTCCGCCGGCGCCGCCACCCTGGCCCGAGCGCGCGCGGTGGTGGCGAAAACCGCCGTCCTCGAACCAGCAGTCGTCGGCCATGCCGTCGCCGTCGTTGTCGATGAAGCGGTCCTGACGGCCGTGATGACCGGTCGGTCGGTCGGCAAAGCCGTCGCCGTCCTCGTCGATCCAGGACGCGCCATCGACGACGAAGCCGAACATGTCGCCATGCAGGTCGTCCCGTCCGTAGGCGCGGCCGGTCACGTCGTTGATGCCGTCACCGTCCAGGTCCAGCACGTTGTCATCGCGACCATCGGCGTTGCGGTCGCGGAACGAGGTCTCGAGGTCGTTCACGCCGTCGCCGTCGGCGTCGCGCCACGCGTCATTGACGGCATCGCCGTCCTCGTCGATCCATACGAAGCGGTGCGCATAGGCCAGGCCGCTGGCGTCGTTGATGCCATCGCCGTCCGCATCGCGATACAGGTCGTGACGCCCGTCGCCGTCACGGTCCAGCCAGCCGGGCGTCGGCACCGCCGGCGCGTCCTGTGCCAGCGCCGTGGTCGCCACGGCGCAGCAGGTGATAGCCAGGATGATGAGCCTCATGACCGCCTCCTCGTGTGCAGCAGGGCAGGCGGGGAAGCCTCGCCTTCTCCCCCGCCTCCCCGCCATCGTCGGAACGCGCCAAACGTGCTGAGTTCGCTATGCTGTCCGGCTCCGCTCCCGGGTGCCGCTCTCGCGGTCCCTCCGGCCCGGTTGCAAGTTCCCGACCCACCCGTGCGGAAAAACCAACTTGTTGACTATCTGGCACTTACAGAAGGCGCTCGCGAACGCTCCCGCACCGGGCTCGACGGTCTCGTCGAATGGTTCGACCGAAGCGCCGTGTCGGAACCGCCTACCAGCCCCACTTGCGCAGCTTGTAGCGCAGGTTGCGCTCGCTCAGCCCCACCGCGCGCGCAGCCTGGCTCTGGTTGCCCTGGGCCGCGTCGAGGGCCTCGCGCACGATGCTCTTCTCGATCTCCTCGAGATGTAGCGGCAGGTCGCCGTCGAAGGTCGCCGTCCGCGGCGCCGTCGCGCCGGCGATACCCCCCGGCAGGTCGGCCAGCGTCGCCACCGGCCCCCGCGAAAGCACGACCATGCGCGTGATCAGATTCTCCAGTTCGCGCACGTTGCCCGGGTAGTCATGCTTGACCAGCAGATCCATCGCCTCGCGGCTGATCGATTCGACCGGGCGCAGGTACTGCGCGGCCGCCTTGCGCCGGAAGTGGTCGATGAGCACCGGGATGTCGCCGCGCCTCTCGCGCAGCGCAGGCAGGCGGATGCTGACCACGTCGAGCCGGTAGTAGAGGTCCTGGCGGAAGTCGCCGTCGGCCACCATCTGCTCGAGGTCGCGGTGCGTGGCCGCGACGATCCGCGCGTCGGTACTCAGCGACCGGCTGCTGCCCACGCGCTCGAAGGTCCGTTCCTGCAGCACGCGCAGCAGCTTCACCTGCAGCTCGGGCGTCAGGTCGCCGATCTCGTCCAGGAACAGCGTCCCGCCCTGCGCCGCCTCGAAGCGCCCGGCACGCGCCTTCTCGGCGCCGGTGAAGGCGCCCTTCTCGTGCCCGAACAGCTCGCTCTCCAACAGCGTGGGCGTGATGGCCGCGCAGTTGATGGCCACGAACGGACCGTCGCGGCGGCCACTTGCCTGGTGCAGCGCGCGGGCCACCAGTTCCTTGCCGGTACCGCTTTCGCCACGGACGAGGACGGTCGCGTCGGTGGCGGCCACCCGCGCCGCCAGGTCCAGGGCGGCAATCATGCCGGCGCTCGTGGCGACGATACCCGAAAAGGTGTGCGACGCCGCCGCCTGCCGACGCAGGTGGCGCACCTCCGAGACCAGGTTCCGCCGCTCCAGCGCCGCCCGCACCTGCAAGAGGATCTCGTCGAGATCCACGGGCTTGGTGAGGTACGAGGCCGCGCCCGACTTCATCGCCTCCACGGCGTCGGTGATGGTCCCGAAGGCGGTCATCACGACCACCTCGAGCAGCGGATTCACCTCGCGCGCGCGCCGCAGCAGTTCGACTCCGTCCAGGCCCGGCATGCGGACATCCGTCAGCATTACGTCGACCACGGCGCCCTGCAGGATGCGCAGCGCCGTCTCGCCGTCGGCGGCCAGCACCACGTCGAAGCCCTGCTTCACCAGGAAGCCGCCCAGCGACTCGCGCTGCGCCGCCTCGTCGTCCACGACCAGTATCCTCGCGTCGGTCATCGCTGATCCCCGTCCGCGCGCCGGCGCGGCAATTCGATGGTGAAAACGGCCCCAAGGCCGGGCTCGCTGCGCACGCGCGCGCGGCCGCCGTGCTGGCCCGCCACCTGGTCGACCACCGCCAGCCCGACACCTGTGCCGTCGGGCTTCGTCGTGTGGTAGAGATCGAACACGCGCGGCAGTTCGGCCGCGGCAATGCCCGGCCCGTCGTCGCGAACCTCCAGTTCGACCACTGCCCCGCCGTCGCGAAGCGCCAGCACCGTCACGGCCCCGGCCGGACAGGCGTCCAGCGCGTTGTCCAGCAGGTTGTGCAGAGCCTGGCGCAGGAGGTCCGGATCGGCCGTCAGGACCGAACGCACGGGGGCCTCCACGACCAGCGCCACGCCCTTCGCGGCGAAGCGCGGCTCGACCAGCTGCGCCATCTCCCGCACCAGCGCGGCCAAGTCGACGTCGCGCGGGCTGGGCGCGGCGGGCCGCGCGAAGCGCAGGAACTGTTCGATGATCCGGTTGATGCGCTGGACCTCGCCACGAACGGTCGTCGTCAACTGGGCGTACTCTTCGCGCCCCTCGAGTGGCGTGAACTCGCGCCCCAGCCGCTGCGCCACCATGCCGATCGCGTTGAGCGGGTTGCGGATCTCGTGCGCCACGCCGGACGCCAGTTCGCCCAGTGCGAACGAGCGTTCGCGCCGCGCGCGCTCGGCCTCGAGCGCCGTCACTTCGCGCCGCGCCTGCTCCCATGCCGCCTGGGTCGCCGCCAGCCGCCGGCTGGCCGCCAGCAGCGCCGCACCGGCGCCGAACGCCGCCAGGAGCAGGAACGAGTGTACGGCCAGGCTGCGCTCGATCTCCTGCTGGCGCGCCTGCGCGGGCCTCAGGTCGAGCCCCACCCGCAGCAGGCTGATGGCGCGCCCGTCCACCGCCAGACGCGATATGGCTTCGAGCGTGGGCTGGCCGTCGAATTCGACCTGGCGCGTCGCCGGGACACCGCTGCGCAGCACGCCCGCCAGCAGGGTGTCATCGGCCACCGCCGACAGGGTCGTCACGTTGGCGGTCGCCGACAGGATGCCTTCCTCGCCCTGCAGCGCCAGGTAGACGGTGCCGCCCATGCTGTTGATGAGCTGGAGAAGACGGCCCGGGCCGATGCGTCGGCGCGTGGCGGCCAGGGCGCGTTCGTCCATCCCGGCGCAGGCCAGGCGCCCGTCCGGCCGCCGCAACGCGCCGACCAGGCGGTAGCCCGTGCCCGACGCCGACGGCACATACAGGATGCGCCCCTGGCCGGGGCCGAGATCGTCGACGCCGCCCGCCGACAGTTCGGCGCGGCACGCCGTCTCGTCGTGCGATCCGGTCACGCGGGCCGCCGCCAGCAGGCGCCCGTCCGTCGCCCGCACGCTCAAACACACCAGGTCGTTCGCGACGGCGATGCTGTCGAACACGGCCTGCGCCGGGACCCGGGCCGGCGCGCTCGCCAGTCCTTCGACCAGCGCCGCCAGCGCCAGCAGGCGCTGCCCCGCCTGCGATTCCCAGGCCGCGTAAGCCGTCAGCGCATGCGTCTGGCTCTCGCCGACCACGCGGCGCACCTGCTCGGCGTGGTCGACCGTCAGGGCGTCCATCGCGGCGCGCGCGCCGCGCATCTCGCGCACCGTCGACACGACGAACACGGCCGCCGCCAGCACCAGCACGGCCACCACCACGGGTGCGCGCAGCAGCAGGGTCGTCAGTCGGGCAGCACCGCGTGGCATGGCATCCTGTTCCCGGCGCAACCGCCGTTCGCGTCGCATGACCTGCGATCGTAGTCCAGGTCATCCGGATCGACAAGGTTCGTCGGGTCCTTCGACCGGATGGTCGAATCACCGCTCATCCGCGGTCTCGAATCGCGGCGCGGCGCGAACCCCGGATATCCGCATCGTCGTGGAAGTTGACACCAATTCCACAGCATCCCGCGGCGACTGGCCCGTCCGATGCAATCTGCCGCCTTGAATCCTCGCCGATTCGGCGCAGAACTGACGCAAGGAGCAGACCCATGAAGACCCGCATCATCCTCAGCGCCCTCGCGGCCCTGGCGATCGCCGCCTTCGTCGCCCCCGCTTCCGCCCAGACCGACGGCGCCGGCGGCTTCGGCCGCATGGTCGGCGGCTTCCTCGACGAGAACGGCGACGGCTTCAACGACCTGGCCCCGGACGCCGACGGCGACGGCATCCCCAACGGCGTGGACCCGGACTACGCGCCGCCCATGGATGGCAGCGGCAACCGCCTGGGCGCCGACACCGGCATCTGCGACGAGGACGGCTTCGCCTACCGCTTCCAGTACAAGTGGAAGCACCTGCAGGGCGCGTCCGGCTTCGGTCCCGGCGATGGCACCGGCAACGGCGGCAGCGGCCCCGGTGACGGCAGCGGCTTCGGCCCGGGCGACGGCACCTGCACGCCCCAGCTGGACGGCAACGGCCTGGCCGGCCGGAACTGACGGACCGGCGACGATGTCGCGACCGCCCCGATGGACACGGGTCCCCCCCAGCAGCGGGAGCGGAAGCGGCGGATCGGGGGAGCCTTCGGGCTCCCCCGTTTTCGTTGCGGCAGACGTTGCGCCGTGATCGTCGAACGGGTTCGACGGCGCCGTCGAAGTCCCGTCAGGGCTGCGCATGTCGGACCATGCGGGACAACGACCCAGATCCATGCCGTGGAATCAGTTGCCGGAAGAGACACCGAACGCCACAAGCTGGCCCGCCCCCTGCAACAGGGCACCCGAGACACCTCGCTGCGAACATCTTCAGGAATGAGGAAACGACCATGAAGACCAAGCTGACTATCAGTATCCTGTCCATCGCGGCCCTGGTGGCGTTCGGCGCCCCAGCCAACGCACAGACCGATGAACAACCGGGCAACGGCTATCGCGTCGGCGGCTTCCTGGATGAGGATGGCGACGGCTTCAACGACCTGGCGCCGGACGCCGACGGCGACGGCATCCCCAACGGATTGGACCCGGACTTCGAGCCCGTCGGCGACGGCAGCGGCCAACGCCGGGGTGAAGGCAACGGCGACGGCGACGGCATCTGCGACCAGGATGGCGGCTTCCTGGCCCGGCCGGGGGCGATGGGGGCCGGCGGCGGGTTCGGCGGCGAAGGCTCCGGCGCTGGCGCGGGCTTGCGTCCCGGCACCGGCACCGGCTCCGGTGACGGCGCGGCGGGCGGCGGCACCGGCCGCGGAGGCCGTCGCTAGCAGCGTCGGTCCGCCCTCGCGGCGGGATCGGGAGCCTCAGTCCCGTGCGGGAGCGGAATCCGGGGGCAGGGGGTTGTCGGGACCCCCTGCCCGCTTCCTTGCCGGCACGTCATAGAGCCCCGCCATCCGCCCCAGTTCCGCGCGCACCTGCTCGACCAGCGGCGCCGGCTCGCGCAGCCGCGCCTGGGCGCCGAAGCCCAGCACCAGCGCGACCACCTCGGGCTCGCTCGTCGACCAGAACGACAGGCGCAGGCGGCCGTCGCGCAGGTCCTCGACGCGCTGGTCCGGGCTCCAGGTCCGCTCGCGCGCCCAAGCTGCGGCCCAGCCCTCCAGCTCCACGACCACCCGGAACCGCTTCTGCATCCAGACGCCGAAGCCGCGGTTCATGACCTTGTCGAAGTCGTAGCCGCGCGGGCGGCGGAAGGGCGTGTCGGTCAGCGTCACGTCCTCGAAGCGGTGCAGCGCCAGCAGGGGATCGTAGGTCGGCGCCTTGTAGGGCTTGTCCGGCGACTTCGCGCGCCGCGCGTGCACGTACACCGTCTCGCGGTGAGCGAACACCTTGAGCGGCTTGATGTGGAACGTCTTGGCCGCCGGCGCGCCCAGGCCGCGGTAGCGCACCTCGCACACGCGGCGCTCCTCCATGCCCTGCAGCAGCGTGCGCAGCAGGTCCTCGTGGCGCGTGTAGTCGATCACGCCCGAGCGCACCACGCCGAACACCGCGCCCGCGTCCTCCACGCCGGCCGGCAGGTGGTGGCCGCTCTTCTCGATGGCGCGCTCGATCTCGTCGAAGGTCTCGCGGCCCAGCAGGTGCTCGGTGAAGGCGCGGCACATCTGCAGCGTGCGGTGCTCGGTCTCGCTCAGCAGCGCCGCCGGTTCGGGGACGACGTGGCCGTCGCGCTCGAACCACACCCACTTGCGGCCATCGCGCAGCTCGTCCCGCAGGGGGACCTCCCACGCGTGGGTGATGTCGTCGATCAGGCGCAGCACCGTCTGCTTGGAGCAGCCCAGCGACCTGGCCAGGTCCGTCAGCGAGTGCTTCTGCCCCGTGAACATCAGCTTGGCGAAGAGCCGCACCAGCTTTTCACCGTAGCTGCGGTCGGGCGATTTCCGTGTCTGCATCATGACCCCAGGATATCGGATCACCGTTCCGTCGGACGGAACGGCCGTGTGGGATGATCCCGCCGACGAGCAGAGGGAGATACCGATCGTATCGCGGACCGGACCATGATGACAGATGAATGTGCGGCAAGCGTTTGGGCGGCTGCCAGCCGCCTGCGGCGCGGGTCGGACCCGCTTGGGCGAGGCGGGGGCGCCCGCGCCGCTATCGGTCGTCCCGCCGCGTGTTCGCCGGCTCCAGCCTGGCCAGGTGCCCCAGGTTGCGCGCCACGCGGCGGCTCAGCATCGCCAGCATGCCCATCACCGCCACGACGCCGAACAGGTCGAACACCGTCGCGCCCACGCCCATCACGTTGAACGGGACCGGCCCCAGCAGGGCTGCGACGGTGTTCAGGCCGATCAGGATCAGCCGCGTCTCGGTGGGCCCCACCACGCCGTACCCGAAGCGGAAGTCGCCCAGCACCTGGCTCTCCAGGTAGACGTTGATCGACAACACCAGATAGCCCGCCACGATTGCCAATCCCACCGACAACAACATGTACGGCGAAAGCCCCAGCCCCAGCCCGATGGCGAGGGTCGAGAAAGCGTCGGTCAGGTGGTCCAGGTAGTAGCCGTAGCGCGGCCGCTGGATCTTCCGCACGCGCGCCGTGGTGCCATCGAGGCTGTCACCGAACCAGTTGATAACGAACCCGAGGTTCGCGATCCACAGCCACCACGCCGCGTGGTTGCTCATCAGGTAGGAAGCGGTCACCAGCGCTGAGCCCAACATCCCGAACACCGTCAGGTGGTCCGGCAGCACCCACCGCGGCAACCGGTCGGCGATGCGCACCAGCAGCTTCTTCTCCACCTCGCTCAGCACGAAGGTGGCGCGGCGGGTCGGGTCGTTCGCCATGGGGGGCTCCTGGGGGGTGAGTGTGGGGTGCGGGGGAGGATGATGAAGGATATTCAACAATCTGGCGAGGGCAGGGTTCCGAGGCGCGCGCCGATTCTTGTCTTCTGGTGTGGTCGTGTTCGGTATACATGATGGTTGATGCGCATGCGCGGTCCCGCCGGCAAGGTCACCCGCGCATCGCGGGCCGTGCCGGGCTATATTGCGCGCCATCGGTATGCGCCGGCGCACGCATGCCTGGTGACCGCCTCATCCGCCACGAACCGGGGAGAACCCGCCATGACCCGTCGCGCGCTGACGCTGACTACTCTCCTGCTGCTGGCTGTGGCCGCCACGGGGTGCGCTTGCGCTTGCCGGCAGGCGCCGGTGGCCGAGGCCGCCGCGGCCCCAGTTGCGCCGGCGCAAGTGGCCGCGCCCGCCGACACCACCCCGCCGCCCCCGCCCCCCTCACCGGAGGAGACCACCCTGACGGTGGTCGGCCAGTCCGCGCCGCCGTTCACGGTCGCGACGCTGGGCGGCGAGCCGTTCAGCCTGGCCGCGCACAAGGGCAAGGTCGTGCTGGTGAACTGGTTCGCGACCTGGTGCGGGCCGTGCAAGGCCGAGATGCCGCACCTGAAGGACCGCGTCTGGGCCGCGTTCGGCGGGAACCCCGACTTCGTGATGATCTCGGTCGCACGCGAGGAGGACGCCGCCAAGGTGGCGCCCTTCGTGGCCGAACGCGCCCTGCCCTGGCTGATCGGTCTGGACACCGACCGCAGCGCCTACGCGCGCTACGCCGAGGCGTACATCCCGCGCAACCACGTGATCGGACGCGACGGCACGATCATCTTCCAGTCGGAGGGCTTCGAAGAGTCCGAGTTCGCGGCGATGATCACGGCGATCGCGGGCGCGCTGGCGGCACGCTGAGCCGACGCTTGACCGCGGTCACCGAGTCCAGCGACATTCACGGTCGGCCCTTGTCACGAACCCGGGAGGACCTGGACCCGCTTGAAAACCTACCTGCGCATGCTTCGCATGGTCCGCCCCTACACCGCCTCGCTGGTGCTGGCGGTCGTGGCCATGCTCGTCTTCTCGGCGGCCAGCGTGTTCTCGACGGCGATGCTCTCGCCGTTCCTCGAGACACTGTTCCTCAAGGGCGACGAGGTCGCGGTGCCCAGCGACGGCATCCCGCAGATGGAAACCGACGCCGCCCGCAGCGACCGCTACGAGGCGCTGCGCGAGCAGGCCGGCTGGGTCGACGATCTGAAACTGGCCTTCAAGTCGTGGGCCGCCGACACCCTGCTCAAGGGCACCAAGCAGGAAGCGCTGCTGCGCATCTGCCTGACCTTCTTCTTCTTCACGCTGCTGAAGAACATCGCCTGCTACGCGCAGGAGACGCTGATGGCCTACGTGGGCCACGCCGTGATCCGCGACCTGCGCAATCGCCTCTACGCGAAGTACACGGCACTGCCGCTGGGCTTCTACCATCGCCACAAGGCGGGCGAGTTGATCAGCCGTGCCACCAACGACGTGCTGGTGGCGCAGCAGTGCGTGGGCGCCAGCTTCATGAAGCTGGTCAAGGAGCCCATCTACATCGTCATGTTCCTGGCCGTGGCGCTCATCATCTCGTGGCAGATGACACTCTTGGCGTTCGCGCTGTTGCCGGCCTCGCTGGCCGTGATCCTGGCCATCAGCCGCAAGCTGCGCCGCCTGTCGCACCGCCAGCAGGAGCAGCTGGCGGACCTGACCGCCACGCTGCAGGAGACGGTCTACGGCATCCGCGTCATCAAGGCCTTCGCCATGGAGCGGTTCGAGGGCGCCAAGTTCGCCGCGCAGGCGCAGTCGCTGTTCCGGCAGGTCTTCCGCATCGACTACACGATGAAGGCCTCCTCGCCCCTGACCGAGCAGCTGTCGATGGCGGTCGGCCTGTTCCTGCTGTGGTGGGGCGGCAGCCGCGTGTTCACCGGCGGCCTGATGACGCCCGACATGTTCATCGTCTTCCTGTTCGTGATCTTCTCGATGGTGCGGCCGCTCAAGAGCGTGGGGCAGGTGGGGGCCGAGCTGCAGTCGGGACTGGCGGCAGCCGAGCGCATCTTCGCCATCCTGGACGAGCCAGCCGAGGCGGATGCCCTGCGCGGCACGGGTGATCTGGGGCGCGCCCGTGGCGAGGTGGAGTTGCAGGACGTCCACTTCGCCTACCTGCCCGGCGAACCCGTGCTGCAGGGCATCTCGCTGAAGGTGGGCGCCGGCGAGGTGGTGGCCCTGGTGGGGTCCAGCGGCGCCGGCAAGAGCACGCTGATCGACATGATCCCCGGCTTCTACCTGGCGGACCGCGGCCGCGTGCTGGTCGACGGCCTGGACGTGCGCGAGTTGGACCCGCAGTCGCTGCGCCGGAACATGGGCATCGTCACGCAGGAAGTGATCCTGTTCCACGACACGGTGCTGAGGAACATCGCCTATGGCCTGGACGGTATCCCGCTGGAGAAGGTCCGCGAAGCCGCCCGCGCCGCCAATGCCGACGAGTTCATCCTGAAGCTGCCGCAGGGCTACGACACGGTCATCGGCGACCGCGGCGTCACGCTCTCGGGGGGCCAGCGCCAGCGCCTGTCCATCGCACGGGCCATCCTCAAGGATCCGGTCATCCTGCTGCTGGACGAGGCCACCAGCGCCCTGGACACCGAGAGCGAGCGCCTGGTCCAGGAGGCCATCGACCGCCTGGTGCGCAACCGCACCACCATCGTCATCGCCCATCGCCTGTCGACGATCCGCGGCGCCCACCGCATCCACCTGCTTGAGCAGGGCCGCGTCGTGCAGACCGGCACGCACGACGATCTGCTGGCGGCCGGCGGCAGGTACAAGGAGCTCTACGACCTTCAGTTCAAGGCCTAGCCGCGGGAGGATCCGCCGATGAACCAGTTCGCCTACGTGCTGCGCCCGACCCGCCCCCAGATGCTGACCGAGGGCCCGACCGAGGACGAGGCCCGCGTGGTCGGCGAGCACTTCGCCTACCTGCAGGGCCTGCTGGCCGCCGGCTCCCTCAAACTGGCCGGCCGGGCCACCGACGCCGGGGAGCGGACCTTCGGCATCGCCATCTTCGAGGCGGTCGACTCGGCGGCGGCCGCGGCGTTGATGGCGGCCGACCCCGCCGTGCGCGGCGGCGTGATGCGGGCCGAGCTGTTCCCGTTCCGCATTGCGCTGATGGCGGGAGGCCAGGGGGTCGAGGGGTAGCGCGGTTGCGCCGGCGCAAGCGGGCTGGGCCCTGGCGGCGACCGTTGACGACGCCTGCGGCCGGCCGTTGCGCGTCGGGCGAGCGCCGTGCTAGACTCGCGGCCTCGCCCCAACCGGCAGGTCGTTCCCTGGCGACGAATCAGTGAGGTGGCGGACATGGTACGCGTGCTTCTGGCGATGGTTCTGATGGCGACGACGGCCATTGCGCAGGATAGCGGCCCTCCCAGTGTGCCCGGCAAGCCGGCCTTCGCCGGCAGCACGAGTGGGGCAACGGGGGAGCCGAGTTGGCAGCTCGGCGATCGCGCCAGCGAAACCTGGTTCGACCGTGACCAGAACTGGGAAGCCATCGATGCGCGGGCATTGCCCGGTCGCGACGCCGAAGCCGCCAGGATCCGGTACTTCCACAATTCGGCGGGGGTCGAGTTCGCGCAAGGCGCCGTGACGGCCACGTTCGAACCGACGGGGATGGGACCGGAGGACCGGCTGTCGCTACTCATCTGCTCGCAGGTGCCGCCGAACAAGGCGTCGCGCGTGAAGGGGTACGAGATCAGCCTCGATCAGGCCGGCGTGCTCAAGGTCCTTCGCCTCGACGGTGGTGATGCGCCCGTGCTCCTGGCGACGTCGACGGAGTCCTCCGCCGCGCTCGACCCGTCCTTGAGCTACGTGCTGGCCGTGGCGCGCAACGGCGCGGCGATCACGGCCCGGGTTCGCGCGGCCGGCGCCGACGAGCCGTTGGCGCGCATCTCGGCCAGCGACGACCGCTACCCCAGCGGGCGCGTGGGCTTGGCGCTGCCGGATGGGGCAGGGCGCGTGGCCGCGGTGTCGATCGTACCGGTGGCCGCGCCGGTGCAGCCGGAACCGCCGGGGCCGCCGGGGCAACCGGGCAAGCCGTTCTAGCGATCGGCAAACGCCTCTTCAGCGCGGCGGGATCACCGACCTGCGCAGCCGACCCCCAGCGCTCCCATGTCGCCGGCGCATCCGCTTGCCGCCGCGCGGCATGGTGAGCCCTCCTGCAGCCGGAAGTCGGCCGCGTTGAAATCGCAGAACTCGGGATTCACGGCGATGTTGCCCGCCTCCCCGAGAAGCGAGGCCAACGGACCTGTCCAGTCGCCATTGGCGTTGGCGTAGATGTCGCAGCAGGCAACACCCAGCGTCGTGGCGGCCGGGCCCACCGCACGCGTGGCGTTTCCGAAGATGATGCAGCGCTCGAGCGATAACGAACCGGTCTGGACGTCCACGACCGACCCGTTCGCCGCCCGGATGCCGACGAAGGTGCAGCCGACAATGGAGACGTCGCTGTGCTCCCGGGCTGCGATGGCGCCGCCGGCGCTGGAGATCGTGCCTTCGCTGACGACGTCGTGGAACAGGCAATCGCGGATGGTCGCCTCGGAGGCGAACGCGAGAATGGCTGCGCCGGCCGCGTATCCGCTAGGGCTGGTGAACCGCAGCGTCCGGAACCGGCAGTTCGAGACCTCGACGCGGGAGTTCACTGCCTTGACGGCACTGACCGACGTGGTGCTGTTGGCCGCGAGCTCACGGATCGTCAGGCCCGAGATCACGACGCCATCGGCGCAGTTGGTGGCGGTCAGGAAGCCGTTGGCTCCGGCGCAATCGACGATGCAACGCTCGGGATCGCCCGACCGGGAGCGAATCGCGAGATTCTTGCCGTCGAGGGCGATATCGCAGCTGCCAGGGCCCGCGTGCGTGCCATCGGCGAGCTCGATCACGAAGCCGTTGCCGGACACCGCAATGGCGTCACTGAGGCGGAAGAAGTCACCGCTGCCGTCTGGGCTCACCAGCACCGGGGAGCAGACCAGTCCGAACTCCGGCGAATCGGCGTAGACCCCGCTGACCGTGGCCCGCACGCGGATCCGACACGGGTTGAAGCCCGGTTGGAGCTCCGGCATCGTCAGGGTGTACGAGTTGGGGGTCGCGACGTCTCGCGCCATGGGGATCGCGCTTCCTTCGCCATCCAGCAGGTCGATGTCGACACGATTCCCGCACGCATTCGCGCTGGTCCAGGCAACCGTCACCTGCTGGCCCGGAATGGCGGTGCCGGCAACGGACAGATTCGTGACCCGCATCCTGCAGGCATCGGAGATATGGAACGGTCCACTCTCAGAGATTGCCCCGGAAGCGCTGCCGGTAACGCGGATGACGTACGGCCGCGCCATGTCGCCGCAGCCTTCCACGACCCACAGGATCTCGGTCCCCCAGATCCCCGCTGCCAACTCTGCGCAAGCCACGCCATCCTGCATGACCTGGACGAGGTACTGTTGGTCGCAGGCCGGCGCTCCGGACCACGCGACGAACTGCTCGTCGCCCACGTTCAGCGTGTCGCCCGTTGCCGGTACCGAGACAGGCGGGACGGCCGGCGACGAGATGCTCAACTCTCGCGTCTCGGTCACGAGACCAGGGATCTCCACCGCCGTGATGCGCAACTGATAGGCAGCGCCGATGTCCGGAAAGTCGCCGACCGCCCAAGAGAAGGTTCCGGTGTTCGGCGCCGCTTCCGCCAGGACTGCCACGACGACCCGTTCAGCCAGGAGTTCGATGCGAACAGGTGATCGCGTGCACGCGTTCGTCGTCCATGTGACCGGAATCGTCGCGTCGCGGCAGACGGACCGACTGCTCGCATAGCCCGCGGCCGCCAACTGGACGTCGCTGCTGATGGAGAAGTGTCCGTTGCTGGTCGCCCGGAGGCCGGAGTCGAGATCCATCAGGCCAATCACGTAGCCACCGGCATGATTCCGATCCGCGATGTCATGGAACACGAAGTGGCCGTCGTTCTCGGTGCTGTCGGCAAGCACGGTCGAGTACCCGTAGTAGTTGGAGAGCACGATCTCGACGTGACGTCCCATCCAGGACAGGACCGGCCACTGCACGACGATCGAATCGCCCAGGCAGAACGCATCGCCGTCGGCCGGCGACTTGACCGCCAGGCTCGTCGTGGTGCGGCACTCGACCACGTTCGAGACGCCGGACAGGTTGCCGTTGGCGTCGTGTGCCCGTGCCGCGAAATAGTAGCGGGTATTCGGTCGGAGGCCGCCCACCACCAGTGAGTCGCGGCTGCCCGGAACACCGGGATTCAGGTCCTGGCCCACCACGGTCGCGGTCCGCCACGAGAAACTACCGTCCCCGCGGCGGATCTCGTAGGCCGCCGCCGCGCCGCGATAGTCATCGTCTCCCGGAACGGTCCAGGCCAGCGTCACGTCGACATCGTTGATCGTGGTGACGGTCAGGTCGTAGGTTGTCGCCGGCGGTGTCGAGTCGTTCGCCTGGCCAGGCAGTTCGCGCCCACAGCCGGCACCGAGCAGGGCCACGGCCAGCATCGCCGTCAACGACGCCCGGTTCAATGCCTGTACCCCACGCCGATGCCCACCGACCATCCCTCCAGATCCAGCACGGCCCGGCGCTGGCTTCCGTCCGCGGCGACCCAGTACCAATCCCCCTCGCCCATCGACAGCTCGGGCCTGGACAACAGCCGGTAGCCGGCCGCCAGCTCCAGGCCCACGCGATCGGTGATCGGCGCGGTCAGCGAGGTCTCGACGAAGCCGCCGACGGACCAGGCCATCGCTGACTTGTAGTCGTACCAACGGGCGCCATCGAACTCGTAACGGATCCCGATGCGGCCCCAGCCCGCCAGGGCGCCGGCGGCGGCCGACCAGCGGGCGTGGTTCCACTGCCCGCCGAGCGTCACCGCCGTGCCAAGTGTCCCGTGGTATACGGAGACGGTCTGCTCGTCGCGCACGAGGCTGACCGGTCCATCCACGTATTGGCTCTGGGACCAGGTCTGGCGGTCGCGGGTGCGTCCGCCGGCGAATTCGACGTGGAACCGCAGGCCCAGGCGACGGGTGAACGACAGGCGATAGACCGCCGCGCCACCCCGAGTCCAGTCGATCGCGTCATGATTGCGGTTGTCGCCGCCGTTGAGCTCCTGATCCAGGAAGACGTCATGGAAGTCCACCAGCGCGGGACGTTGGGCAAAGGCCCTGATCGTCAGCTCGCGCTTGAAGGTGGCACGCGCGGTCTTCGCGTTTGCCACCGGTTGCCGGGCAACCGGGAGCTGGATCGGGTCGAGCCTCGGCAACGGACCGTTCGGTAGCCACCACCGCCCCAGCTCGTACGTCGGTTGCAGCGAGTCTGCCGGAGCCGGCACCACGCTCGGGGCGTCGGCCGCCTTGTCGGCGGTCTTGTCGGCCTTCCAATTGTGCGGCTGCGTGTGGTCGATCTTGGGCAGACGCGGCTCATCGAACCGAGGAGGCTTGGGATCCCTGGGCACAGTTGTTGGCCGCCAGGTGCTCTGGGCCAGGGCGCCGTCGGCCAGCACCAGGGCGCAGACGATCAGGGCCCAGAAGCGGAGAAGGCTGCGCGCGGCGGGGAGGAACATGGACATGATGGATTGCTCCGGTGGCACGGGGGCGGCTGGGGCTCCACTACCTGGATGGTACGCTCATCGGGACCGCTGTTGGCGGGGAACCGTGCCGCGCAAGGAGATCGAGGATGAGACCTTCGTCATGGAAACAGTTACATGTCGGCGCGAGGCCACGCGGCGGAACGGTATCTGATTGCCCTGCAATGAATTGCCGCGCGGGGCGCCATTCGTACGCTCAACGGGCCACAATCAGGGGCGGAGCGCCGATGCCGTGATCGAAGAATCACGAGCCTGACCGGGCGATACCGGTCCGCCGCTGACGCTGATCCGCGTGCGCCTACTCAGGGTACGGAGCGCAGATTCACCGTGACGCCCAGGATGGTGAGCAGGTCCGACAACTTGTCTCCTTGCAGCGATGGCTCAAGCGCGAACGCCACCCGGTTCCCGATTCCATACGAGACATGGAGACCGCCGAACCAGCGCGTATCGTTCACGTTCCATGACTCCCTCCATGAATCGCCGGTCAAGACCGCGGTTGAAGCGTGGTTGATCAAACCGATGTTGGCGCCGAGCCAAAGCCGCTTGGCGACCTCGCCCCGTACACCCGTTGCCAGGTACCAATATCGCCACTCACGCGTTTGGGAGCCCAACGTGCCACGGTCCTCAGCCGGGTCCTTGCCGCTGAATCGATGCGAGTCGATGTCGTGGGCCCTGCAATGATCCCCATGTCGATCGCGAGGTTCTCGTTGTAGTCGTTCACGGCTTTCAGCGTGAAGACCGTATCGACCGCCTTGAGCAGCACCCCGCCTGCGATCAACCAGGTCGCGGTATCGGAACTGAGACCGGAGTCGAACATCGGATAGAGCAGCAGGGCGTTCTCCAACAGCATGAGCGTCGTTCCAGCCGCGTAGTTCTCCGTGTACAGGAGCCCGGCGCCGATGGCCTGGAGACCCAAGCGACCCCGGAGTCCTTCTTGCGGCTCTCGTACAACATCGCGGACGCTTCGCTGGGGCCCGCGGTGGGGTTCGTGTCCGCGGTCGGCAAGGGCCGCTGCGGTTGCGCTGCCGCGCTTCCGTATTCGATGCGCATGATCTCGCCCTGGGGAATCGAGAGCGTACCATAAGCGGTTTCGACCTTGACGGCCGCATCCGTATGCTCGATCACCCGTCCACTGACCACAGATCCGTTGGTCAGGTAGACACGGTGCGGATCAGCCTGCTCCTCGGGGCTTGTCGCCGCCGCGGCCAGGTCAGTCGTGTGCAGCATGGCAAGAAGGAGGATCGTGGCGATGCGCCGCATGTCGTGACTCCGGAGTCGATTTCGCGCCCGAGAACGCCACGCGCATGGCGTTGGTTTGACACATCGACGATAGTCCATGCACTCGGATACATGTATTTCGACACGTGAGGGGCCTCCCGCGCATGCAATAAATCTGACTCCACCGCAAGAACGGCGCCAATCCACGTCGCCGGCACGGCGTGATCCGACAATCACGTCCCGCGCTCTTGGGCGCAGCAGATCGCCTCGGCGCCTGTCCTTGCGCCCGCCCTACACCCTCCCATCCTTCAACCCATACTTCGCGACCATCCGCGACAGCCCCTCCCGCGTCAGATCCGCCACCTTGGCGGCCTGGGTGATGTTCCAGTCGCACTCGTGCATCAGACGTGACACGTATTCCATCTGGGCGGCGTCCATGGCCTCGGCATGGGTAGTCATGGTGACGCCCTGGTCGAAGCGCGTGACGGTCAGGACGTCGACGCTGACCTCCTGGTCGTTCGCGGTCAGGATCACGGCGCGCTCGATGCGGTTGCGCAGGTCGCGCACGTTGCCGCGCCACTCGTGGCGGGTGAGGAAGCGGGCGGCGGCGGCGGAGAACGTCAGGCCCGTGCGGCCCATCTGCGTCGAGAACATGTCCAGGAAGTGCTGCGCCAGGGGCACGATGTCCTCGCGCCGCTTGCGCAGTGGCGGCAGCAGGACGGAAAACACGTTCAGGCGGAGCAGGAGTTCCTTCAGGAAGGACCCGTCATCACCCATGCTGACCAGGTCATGACTGGTCGAGGCGACCACGCGGAAATCCATCTTGATGGGCGCAGAGGCGCCCAACGGCAGATACTCGCGCGATTCCAGCACGCGCAGCAGCATTGCCTGCAGGGGCACGGGAGCGCGGCCAACCTCGTCCAGGAACAGCGTGCCACCGCGGGCACGGGCGAAGCAGCCGTCACGTTCGGCGACAGCCTCGGCGAACGCGCCCTTGACGTGGCCAAAGAGCTCGGACTCGGCGCGCGCTTCGGAGACGCCGCCGCAGTTGAGCGTCACGAAGGGCCCGCGCGCCCGTGCGCTGAGCTCGTGCACACGGCGCGCCACCAGTTCCTTGCCGGTTCCCGACTCGCCGACAATGAGCACCGTCGCGCTGGTGGGTGCGGCCCGCTCGACGTCCTTCATCAGGCGCAGCATGAGCGGGTCGTGGGCGATCAGCTCGCCGCCCAGGGTGCGTAGCTGCACCTCCAGCGCCGCCAGCCGCCGCCGGGAGGTCACGCGCTCGGCCGCCTGGTTGATCAGGTTGGCCAGCTCGCCGGGGTTCGAGTCCTTCATGACGTAGTGGAAGGCGCCGCCCTTGATGGCCTTGACCACGGGGCCGGGTCCGGTCATGCCCGTGAGCATGATGACCTCGGGCGGCGTATCCAGCGCGCGCAGGCGGGCCAGCGCCTCGAAGCCGTCCACGCCGTCGTTCAGGGTGATGTCCAGCAGCACCACCTCGGGCGTGAACGCGGCGACCTGGGCCAGGGCCGTTTCCGCATCATGCGCCACGGCCACGTCGAAGACGCTGCCCAGCACGTCGGACATGGTGCGGGTGAACGCCTTGTCGTCATCGACGACCAGGACGCGGCATCTGGGGGTGGATTCAGTTGCGGGCGGGTTCATGCGTGCTCCCTTGTGACGCGATTCTGAGGTGCAGGATCATCGTCGTTCCCTGACCGGGGGCGGTGGCGCCCACGGACAGCTTCCCATCGTACTTCGCCAGAAGGCGGCAGCTGCCGGGCAGGCCGCGCCCGCCGCCGGCGCGCTTGCCCTCGCCGGGTTCCAGCGCGGCCTTGGCCTCGGCGGGCGTCATGCCGGCGCCGGTGTCCTGGACCGTGATGGCGATCAGCTGCCCGGCCGGCCGCCAGTCGAGGACCAGGCGGCGCGTGGGCGCGGTGGCCATCGCGCGCAGCGCGTTCTCGACCAGGTTGTCCAGGACGAAGGCCAGGTCCTTCGGGTCGATCAGGCAGTCCGGCATCGGCGAAGCCGGCCGCGCCACTTCCACGCCCAGGCGCGCGATGGTGTCGGCGTGGGCCTTCAGCGAGCGCGCGAGCACCGCGTCGGGCGACGCGCTGAAGTGGCTTTCGGCGATCAGGCGCAGGGCCTTGAAGCGCGCGTCCGTGTTCTCGATGGCCTCGTGGAGCCTGGTCGCGGGCGATGACGCCTGGTCCGCGGGCGCGCCACTCAGCGCCGCGGTCAGCGCTTCGCGCACCTGCGCCAGCGCCGCGGCCGCCTGCTGCACGGCCGCGGGCTCGAGCCGCGCGAACTGCGCCACCTCGACGGTCGCTTCGAGTTCAGGCAGGTCCACGTCGAGCACGTTGGCGGCAAGCTCGCCCACCTGATCCCTGAGCTTCGCCTCGTCGCTGAGACCAGCCTCGAAGGCGGAGAAGTAGCGGATCAGATTCCGCGCGGTCCGCAGCGCCCCGAGCTTCCCATGGTCGGCCATCACGATCCGGTCCAGCACCTGTAGCCGCAACTCGCGCAGCGCCGCCGCCGACAGTCGCCGCGCCCGCGCGCGCCACGCCAGCCCCGCGCCGCCCACGATACCCAGGCCGGCCACGATCAGCGCCCACGGCGGCTTGGTCGGGCTCGGTTCGATCACGAACTCGGCGCTGTCGTGTTCGCGATCGCCCAGCACGACCAGGCGCTGCGCATTGTCGGGCATCCGCCGCAGCGACGTGCCTTCCATCACGCAGCGGTACGCGGTGTCGTGCAGCAGGGCGATCGGCTGCAGTCTGTCGTCGACCAGCCAGTTCCAGCCACCGAGCGCGCCCAGCACGGCTTCCGGCCGCGCGTCGCCCACCAGGTCGGCCACCAGCGCCACCTGGGCGGCGCCGTCGAGGATCGCCTCGGGACCGGGCGTGATGCCGCTGCGCGACAGCGTGTACCGGCGCGCCCTGCTCTCGAAGGTGAGCCAGGCGGAGACGTCACCGTCATGCGCGCTCACGGTCAGGCCTTGGCAGCTCGACGGCAGTTCGGCCGACGCGATGACGGTCCCGTCGGCGCCCGAGAGCACGGCCAGCGTCTCGTGTCCCAGCTCGGGCAGGAACGCGGCGACGAGAAGCTCGTTGCCGCCGTCACCCTCGAGGTCCACCGTCTCCAGGCAGCCCGAGGCGGGCGCCGGCCCCAGCGGGCGCCGCCAGCGCAGGCTGCCGTCGTCGTTCAGGACGAAGAGCATGGCGTGATGGTCGTCGACGCCGTCCACTTCCTCGCCGGAATCGAAGTTGCTCACGCCCGCGCCCAGGAAGCAGATCTCCTGCCGTCCATCGTTGTCCAGGTCGACGATGCGGAAGCTGGCCGCCACCGGCTTGGCGGCGGTCCGGTGCCGCCAGAGCACGGTGCCGTCGCGCGCATCCAGCGCCAGCGCGCCGCGCGGGCGCTCGTCGTGGCCCGCCTCGATGCCCACCAGCAGCGCCGCGCGCGGGCCTTCAGGCAAGTGCGCAGTGAACGGCCCGAACGCGCGGTAGAAGCCGTCCCAGTTGCCGTCGCCGCGATCGTCCAGCCCGGCGGGCAGCTCGACGCTCCACTTCGGCGCGCCGGTGGCCGCATCCATGACGTTCAGCAGCCAGCGGAACCCATCGGGGGTGCCGGCGGTGGAAACGACTTCCGCCCTGCCGTCGCCATCGAGGTCCCACACGCCGTCGACCGAGGCGCACGGGCCCTTGCGCACAAAGGCGACCGGCAGGTTGGACTGCCAGTTGCCGCCCGGCCCCGCCGGCGTCCAGAGCGTGCCGCAGATCCCCTGGTCGCTGGCGCGGAAGTGGTCGTCGACGCCGTCACCGTCGATATCGGCATAGAGCTGATGCGTGATCCAGCCGCGCTGGATCGCCAGGCCGCGCACCATGGTCGCCACCGTGCGGAAGCGGTAGGGCAGGTTGTCGCGTTCCTGGCGAAGGTCGACCGGGGCCTTGCTGGGGGCCCTGCCGACGCCCAGAAGCAGAAGCGCGGCAACCACCAACACGACGGCCGCGATGCGCACACGCAGAGGAAGCCGGCGGGCGAACCGGGGCGAGGATCGGCTCAAGGTCATCGGCTCCGCGCTGGTGCGGGAGGTGAGGCGCCGTGGTGGCGCGGAATCAAGGATAGCACGGGCGGAGGGGAAATGGCGACTGATTGATTCGCGATATGCAAGACCGGAAGCCGGGTCCACCCGCACCGCGCTCGCCCAACGCGGTGCAGGATTCCCCGGCTTCCAGAATTCATGGTCGCCGGTATCCCGGCGCTTCTTGGGGTCGTGATGGGATCATAGGTGATCCGGGGGCAAGACGTGTCGAATACCGGGCGCGGTGCGCTGGAAGCGACGAGCGCGCGAATGCCCTTGGACCCCAGTTGCTGCATAATTGATTGTTTTACATGTGCTTGCAGTGGGCCCATAGTGCGCCCGACGACGACGCGCGCACATTCGTGGTGCGCCGCCGGCCGTGATCGCAGGGTCACGACCTCGTGCGGGCGGGCGCGGGCTCGCTTATGACCCATTGTCAGACTTCAAGGGGCGATCCACGCGAAATCGCACCGCCAGACAAAACTCACGGCCGCAGCCGCGTCACCGCCGCCGGATCCCCAGCACGTTCGGGACGGGCCAGGCCGTGACGTTGCCGTCATCTTCCCGCACACCGGAAGGCGACGGCGTCCATGCCTGCGTTGATGGCGGCCGTGAGATCATGCTGCTTGCTCCATTGGCTGACGGTTGGCGGGTATGGGAACGGCTGCGGGATGCCGCCGAGCCAAACGATGTCATTGTACGACGAGCTTGAATGACATGCGCCGCATGTGCGCCTGGGGACCGGTGCGGTGATCCGAGATTCGGGGCGCGCGGATCAGGCACAGAGCGTTGCTGTATACGGTATGCCAAAATAATTAACTTCTTTTTTCCGTTGCCATTGTCGTTGTTTATCACTATATTTTCGCCTATCTTAATCGCCCGGCCTCCCTCCCGGAAACCGAGCCCGCTTCATGGTCCCCCAGACCCTCCCCGCGTTCACCCCCGGCTGCCCGGCCGCGGATGTCGACGCCGCCCTCCGCCAGTCCCTGGCCGTCTGTGAAGAGGCTCGCCGCTGCGCCGTCCTCTGGTTCGCCGAGGTCCAGCGGCGCTCGCTCTGGCTTGCATTCGGGCACCCCTCTCTGGAACTGTATGCAGTGCACAGGCTCGGATTTTCCCGCAACCGGTACTGGCAGTTCAAGCGGCTGGCCGATGACCTCGACCGGCTCCCGGCCCTGCGCGAGGCCGTCGCCGACGGCCGCGTCGGCTGGACCAAGGCGCAGCAGGTGGCCCGCGTGGCGACGCCGGGGACCGACGCGCGCTGGGTCGACCGCGCGGCGCAGTGCGGCCGGCGCGAACTGACCGCGGCGGTCACGGCGGAGGTGGCGCGGGTGCGCGGCGAGGCGCGCGCGGCGGTGGGGGCGGAAGCGGCCGCCGGTACGGATCCTGATACCAGCGCCGGCCCGCGGACCGGCGGCCATCAGCTCGCGCTGAGCCTGGAGGCGCCGCCCGCGGACAGCGCCAAGACGATGACGCCCACCCCCGACAGCCTGGCCATCCCCGCGACCATCGCCCTGCGCGCCAATGCGCTGCAGGTCGCGCGCTTCGAGGCCTTGGTCGAGCAGGCCCGCAAGCGCGGACTTGTGCCGGCGCACGCGGGCCGCATGGAGCTGGTGCTGGCGGCGCTGGAGCAGCTGGTGGCCGCGGGCAGCAACATTGGAGGCGCAGCGAAGTCGTCCCACGCCCCCACGCAGATCATCGTGCACCAATGCCCCGACTGCGCCGCCGCCACCGTCACCACCGCTGCCGGCGAACGGGCGCTTGCGCCGGCGCAACTCGCGGCGCTCAACTGCGACGCGCGGATCGCAGAAGCAGGCAAGCCCAATCGCGCCACGATCCCGCCGCGCATCCGGCGTGCGGTGTTGGCGCGGGATCGGCATCGCTGTGCAACACCGGGCTGCGGCGCCACCGCGTTTCTCGAGGTGCATCACGTCACGCCCCGCAGCCGCGGCGGCACGAACAAGCCGGCGAATCTGGTGACGCTGTGCGGGCGGTGCCATGCGTTCGTGCACGAGGGCGCAGTTGCGCCGCCGCAGGCGCGGTGTGCCGGCACGCTGTCGGCCGAGGGGGCTGCGTGACCGACCGGACACGATGCCCGGCGGCGGCGATGGGCCGAATCGGGCCACTGCACATCACCCCATTGTGATCTTTCGTATTGTTTCGTATATAACATCAAGCCCGGCCCGCCCCACCAGGCGGGGCAGTTCGTGCCGGGACGCCCGGACGGGATTTCCGGGGGCCGGGCGGGCAGGGGCGCCAATCCCGCAAACCGCTGGCCCGGCGGCAGGTCCGCGACTTGCACATCACCGTTTTGCAGGCCCGGCGCTGCGGGATTATGGTGGGGTCGACAACCCCCGTCCATTACCCGGTTCGCCAGGAGGCTTGCCGTCATGGCCATTCTCAAGGTCGCCCGCATGGGGCACCCGGTCCTGCGTCAGAAGTGCACCGCGATCGCGCCGGAGATGATCACCGGGCCCGAGGTGCAGCGACTGATCAGGGACATGTTCGAGACGATGGCCGAGTACAACGGCGTGGGACTGGCCGCGCCGCAGGTGCACCAGCCGGTCAGGCTGCTGATTGCCGGCGGCGAGACCGAGCGCGGCGGGAAGCCGAAGTTCCGGGTGTTGATCAACCCGGAGATCACGGTGCGGCCGAACGCCGGGCAGCTGGGCATGTACGAGGGCTGCCTGTCGGTGCCGGGACTGCGGGGCTGGGTCGAGCGGCCGGACAAGATCAATGTCCAGGGCTACAACGACCAGGGGCAAAAGCTCGACTTCGACCTGGACGGCTTCCCCGCCGTCGTGATGCAGCACGAGTGCGACCACCTGGACGGCGTGCTGTACGTGGACCGGATCGAGGACAAGACGAAGTTCGCGTTCGAAGAGGAAGCGAACCGGTACCTGGATCCCGAGGAATTCGACGACTAGCGCGGAGGCCGGGCCCTCCGTCGCAGGAGGGAACGGCATGAGCGACGTCCTGAACCGCACCGTCAGCGCCTTCAACAACCGCAACTTCGCCGTGGCCGGCAAGCTGGCCGCCGAGGGCCTGGCCGGCGCGCAGGGCCGCGACGAGCTGTTCTGGATGGGCCTGCTCGAGGCCTGCGAAGGCTACCAGTTGCTGGCCCAGAAGCAGATGCTGGAGTCCGAGCGCAAGCTGGTCGCCTCCATGCAGAAGCTCCGCAACTTCGGCTTCCGCTACAAGAACTTCGAGATCACCGTGGCGCTGGCCGGGTTGCGCGCCAGCGTGGAGCGCATCCGCGCGGTGCAGAGCGGCAAGCATCGGGTGTTCGATGTCAGCCTGCATCCGACGCTGCGGTTGGCGGCGAAGGCGGATGATTGAGCCCGCGTCGCGCAAGGTGACAAGACGAGCAGCTTGACAGCGCCCATGGCGCTGGTCCAGAATCGGGGGACAGGGCGCGCTTGGCGCCCTCCTGAATCGGCTCCGGCCAGGAGATCCAGATGACCCGCCGCACCTCCCACCCGACGGCAGTCCCACTATCACGCCCAACAGGGCGTTGAAGGGGACACCCGTCGGCGTGGCCATCCCGCCGCGGTAACATGACCGCTCGCGGCCGAGCGAACGCCTCGGCCGCCGATGCCGTACAGCGGTGTCCCGGGCACGGCCACGCGCTTCGCGACCTTGCGAGGCACGCGTGCGCCCGTCGGGGGTGCCTCATGCACGGTCGTCGCGGCAAGAAACACTATTCCGCCAGGGAGCGGGAGAACCTGCGCCGCAAGCAGGAACAGGAGCGGGAGCTGCGCGCAGCACCGCAGTGGCACCAGATCAAGGGACTGCGCCGTCCCCCGGAAAGGCCCCGGCCCGCCGTCGCCCGGCCCCTGACCGACACGCGGCGGCGCGACTTCGACGAACTGGCTGCCGCACTGCCTGATGATTGCCGTCATGAGATCCGCGGGCCCTTCCGCCGTTTGCACACGGTCGTCCTGCGGCACCGACCCGGCCTGCTCGATCCGCCGTACCTGAACGGTGTCGTGTCGCTGGCCCTGGCGACGTGGCACGAGGATCCCGAAACCTGGCGGCCTCGCGGCAAGGGGCTGAGCAGCGCTTTCCGCTCGCTCGTGATCCACCTGCTGCAGAGCTACCCGCTGTCGCCGCACCTGTGGGATCTGCCGCTGTTCACCAACGGATTCGACCTGGAGCCGCGGCAACGCGCCATGCAGTTCCTGACGCATCTGGCGTTCGGGTCCTCGCCGCGCCTGCTTCACCGCGGCATCCTGCCGGCTCCGCTGACGCGTCGCATGCTCCATCTGCTGACGAATCCTCCGTATCCCATGCCCTACGAGTCCATGGTGCGGCGCGCGCAGGTGCTCGGCCACGGCGGGCGCGAACAACTGGCAGCCTGCCTGGCCTCGACCCGGCTGGCCCGGTTCCAGCCGCGCGAGGACTACTGGCACGACTTCATCCATTGGTGCTGCCGCCAGGATGACCTGGACCTGGAGTCCGTCGGCCCGCTGGTCGACTTCCTCCATGACCGCGTCGAAGCGGGCGAGCCGCTGGCGCTCGCCGGCCGCACGCACGCGTCGCTGTGCCGACTGATGCGCGCCTGGCACCGCGAGCTCGCGAATCGCAGGGCCCAGGCGAGCGAGGTCTACACGCCGTCGGGGCTGGCCGCGGGCGTCTGGGTCACGGCCCGCCACGAGGACGGCGCGCCGGGGGCGGGCGCGCGCTGGGAGGTGCGCGAGATCCTGACCGGCACGGACCTGATCAGGGAGGGCCGCGCCATGGGCCACTGCGTGGCCAGCTACGGCGGCGCCATCGCCGGCAGGCGCGCCAGCATCTGGTCGCTGACCTGCAACGGGCAGCGCCGCGTAACCATCGAAGCGGCGGCCGGCAGCCGCGAAATCCGTCAGGTGCGCGGCAAGGCCAACCGAATCCCCAAGCCGATCGAGGCGCGCATCGTGGAGCGGTGGGCGCTCAAGAACAAACTGGAGATCAGGTGCTGGGCGATGAACAGGGCGCTGGGAAGGGGGAAGGGCTGACCCGGATGGCGGAGATCGCTTCGAGCGCCACCTGGACCGCCATGTACGGCTCGGCAAGCGCAGGTCGTCGCAACGCCTCGAGTGCGACGGATCCCGCGTGTACGGTGTGGGTCGCTTACTTGCCCCCCGTTCTTCCCGTCGACTCTACCTCAGTTCCCCCTTGTCACCGCCCTTGGCGCTCGGGCCCGCGATCTCCCGGTACTCGGTCCGCGCGCCACGCACCAGGGGAAGGTTGCTGGGATAGAACGAGTAGTAGAAGTTCGCAAGCTGGCGGACCGACACACCCGGCACCTGGTCCTCGTGGGTCGACTGGAGGTTCCCCGCGTACAGCAGCTGCCCACTCTTGGCATTGGCCAGGCGAACATGGAGCCTGAGCAGACCATCCCGGGTCGCGGTCCCGCGTTGCGGCCCCTTGCGATAGACGATGCCGCATTCGAGGACGCGGTAGGCCAGCACGTACTCGGAGCCGGCCAGTTGGGTTTCCAGCGCAAGCACCGAGTCCGCGTTCGCTCCGTACACCGTCGTGCGGTCGTAGCCGGAGGCGTAGCCGGTGGCGAGCCATCCCGAAGACGCGGCCCCGACGGCTGCCCCTTGCTGGGACACGACCATGTCATTCGGGAATCTCATCCAGCGGAAGTTGTCCGCGGACCTCTCCGCGATCATGCGCTGCAGCAGGTCGCCGTCACGCTCCAGCACCGCATACCCGTCGGCACACAGGGCTGTCAGGAGTTGGTCTTCGATCTCCGCTATGAAGGGATGGTCGCTGGTTTCCGCCGACTCCATCGAAACAAGACAGATCTTGGCGTCCTTCGGCACCCGAGCAGACAGGACCGCATCCAGATCGATTCCCTCAACCGTGCGCTCCATGAACAACTGGTTCGATTGCTCGAACCGGACGGAAGGAAGGCCTGGGGCACAGCCGGCAACCGCCAGCAGGCCACCGAGTGCGAGCGTCCAGTGCATCAGTCTCTGCGACATCATGGACTCCCCTTCTTTTCGGGCGATACTGCGACGCGGGCGGCAATGATCGACGGTAGCACCGGTGGTTGATGGGTTCAATCCGAATCGACCGGGCGAAGTCCCGCCACACCTCCCTAGTAGAGCCCCAGAGCGCGCAGCGTCAGCGGACCGGCGATCCCGTCGGGATCAAGTCCGCTGGCCGCCTGGAACGCCGCGACGGCGGCGCGCACCTCGTCGTCGAACTGACCGTCGGGGGCGCCATGGTAGTGACCGCGATCGGCCAGCGCTTTCTGCAGATTCTCCACGTCCAGCCCCTTCGCGCTCTGGTCCAGCAGGTACTTGTCGCGCTTGCCCTGGCGGGAGCCGTAGAACGCTTCCTTGCTGCGCTTGAGATAGCCGGAGCGGTACGCGGGGTCGCGTTCGGCCCGGTTCATGTCCGCCTCCTCCAGCGACAGAGCTTCCAGCTTCTTGGTCAGCTTCGGGTCGCCGTACTCGTTCGCCGCCGCGGAGACGTCCTGGCGCACGACCGCCAGCGACGCGAGGGCGCCCGGCTTGTCCCCGGACTCGAAGGCGCGCACGGCCTGGTCATGGCATTCGTCGGCCACGATCAGCGTCGCCTCCACGGCCGTCGGTACATCGACGCTTGCCGCCACGAGCGCCGCGTCGGCCGAGCCGGTGACCGTGACCGGGAAGTCACGCTGGTGCCGGCGACCGTCGGCCGCGTCGACGTAGCTCAGGCCGATGCGGCCGACCTTGAACCGGCCCGTACCCGGCGCCGCGAGTTCGAGGCTCAGCAGCACGCTGATCGCGTCGCCGCCGTAGAGATCCTTCATGCCGATCGTCGTGCGGTTGCCAGCGGTTTCGAACGGGTAGCCGTAGACCGTGACGCCCCGGATCGCGGCACCGTGCTCGAACCAGAGGGCCAGCTCGCGCGTCGACTGGCGCAGGACCTTGCCCATCTCCTCCTGGAAGATCCGCTGCATCGCGGCGGGATTCTCGATGTAGTAGTACCGGCCGCCGCCGCCGGCGGCCACGGTCTGCATCAGGTCCTCGTTGTAGTCCCGTCCCAGGCCCATCGTGGTCACGGCCACGCCCCCGCGACGGGCCTCGGCCGCCATGGCGGCGATGGCGGACGCGCGCGTCTCACCCTGGTTCGCCAAGCCGTCGGAGAGCAGGATGGTGCGGCAGGTGAAGCCGGTCTGTTTGTCGCGCCCGATCTCGGCGAGGCCCGCGGCCAGACCGGCCGCGAGGTTCGTGCCGCCGCGCGGGGTCAGGCCGTCGACCGCGCGGATGGTCAGCTCCGGCGCCACGACGGGCGCCGAAGGCCACAGCACCGTGACGCGGTTGTCGTAGTCCACGATGGCCAGCCGATCCGCGGGCCGCAGCAGTTCGATCAGGGACTTCGCCGCGGCCTTGGCGTAGACCAGCTTGCCGGCCTCCTGCATGGAGCCGGAGCGGTCGATGACCAGTGCCAGTTGGACGGGCGGCCGCTCGACACCCGCGTCGTCGATCGGCTCGGGCGCGTCGAAGCGGACCAGCAGATTCACGGTGCATCCGCTGTCGTGAGCGACGACCGGTCGGTCGAGGGTGAGCGCCGGTTCCACGACGGCGGCTTGCGCAGACGCTATCGTCAGAGCGAGCCCGATCGGAATGAGCGTCGATTTCCCGGTGAACATGACGGCAACCTCCTGCTTTGGAATCGTTCGTGCCGGCATCAGCATCGACGCTCTTGCGTGCGGACACCAGACACGCCTCGGCAACTTCGAGGGGGCGTCTTGTTACCGAACTGTTACGCAGCGAGCGTTGATCCACGCCGACGATCGCTGTACGATGGGGATTGTGACCCGCAGCCCTGGAGGTCGGTCCGATGGCGCGAGCCAGGATCCTCGTGGTCGAGGACGAAGAGCCCATCCGCCAGGGCCTGCTCGACGTTCTCGTCTTCCACGGCTTCACCGCCGATGGGGCAGCGTCCGGCGAAGCCGGTCTGGCCGCGGTCGCCGCGCGGCTGCCCGACCTGGTCCTGCTGGACGTGATGATGCCGGGCCTCGACGGCCTGGAGACCTGCCGCCGACTGCGCGTCGCCTACGCCGACCTGCCGATCCTGATGCTCACGGCGAAGGGCGCCGAAGAGGACATCGTGGCCGGCTTCAACGCCGGCGCCGACGACTACGTCTGCAAGCCGTTCTCGCTGCGGGAGCTGATGGTGCGGGTGGAAGCGATCCTGCGCCGCGCGGGCCGCTCGCCGCAGAGCCCGCCGCTGGACCTGGGCGGCATCTGGCTGGATCCAGGCAACCTCCGGCTCTTCACCGACGGCGCCGCCGTCGCGCTGACCCGCCGCGAATGCCACATGCTCCTGCACCTGCACCGGCACCGTGACCGCATCATATCGCGCCGGGAGTTCCTGGCCGAGGTCTGGGGTTACGACGAACCCGATCTGGAGACGCGGACGGTGGACATCCACCTGCAGCGGCTGCGGCGCAAGCTGGAGGCGGTGTCGCCGCGGCTGGGCAGGACGATCATCGAGACGGTGCGGGGATCCGGATACCGGCTGCGTGAATCCGGGGCGGGTACGCCGTGAGGCGCTTGCTGATCGTCCTGGCGTCCTTCGTCACGATCCTCCTGGGCGTTGCCGCGTTGATCTTCGTCCAGGCGCACCGGGCCGTTGTCGAGAGCGAGCGCGCGGAGCTCGGCTTCTTCGCCGAGGAGCTTCTGAACGGGATGGATGCGGAGCTGGCGGAGCTGGCGACCGAAATCCTAACCCGCGACGAACGCGCCTATCTGCCCCCGCCGGCCGGCACGGCGAAGGCCCGCGCCGAGGCTGCCTATGTGGTCGGTTGGGTGTCCGTGCACGAAGACGGCACCTGCGTGACGCCCTCACCGGACCCGGTGCGCATCCGACGCCTGGTCGAGGCCTTGCGGGCAGCCGCAGACGCGCAGGCCGTCGCCGGCCGGGGCGATCGGAAGCGTGCGCCGGCGTCGTACCGGTCGTCATTCGCCAAGCGCTATCTGTCGGGCCGGAAGTTCGAGGACGACAACATCACCAACGAGCTGGAAGCGGCCTATCAGGCGGGACTGGTCAGGGGCGCCGCGCGCAGTCGCGCGAGCGCCGTCGAGCGGGCCGGCACCGCGGTTCTGCGGGCCGTGGTCCTGGACAGCAACACCGTGTTCGTGGCCTCGACGGTCAGCGCCGGGGGCGCGTTGCTGGACCGGGGTGTCATCGTCGCGGTCCAGCCGCTGCTGCGGCATCTTGCGCAGAGGTACTTCACGGGACAGCCTATCGCCGAATTCACGCGACTGGAGCTGGAGGCGAACACCGCTCGACCGGCCGGCATCACGTACGCCGGGGGTGCGGATGTGACAGCCGGTCGGGCCTTGCGCCTGGAGCACACGTTCCGGCCGCCGTTCGAGTTCCTGAGCGCTCGCTTGCGGGCCGATGTCGCGCCACCGTCGCCGGCTCGCGGCACGTTGCGCTGGCTTCTGCTGGCGTTCGCCCTGGTCGCCGTCAGCGGAGGCATCGCCCTGGTCCGTGCAGTTCACGCCCAATCCGAGTTGGCGCGACGACGTGCGCTCTTCGTGTCGTCGGTGACTCACGAACTGAAGACTCCACTCACCGCGATCGGCATGTACGCCGAGATGCTGGAACAGGGGATGGATACCGACGCGGAGACCCGCCGGCGGTACTTCGAGACCCTGAAGTCCGAGACGGCGCGATTGTCCCGGCTGATCCGCAACGTGCTGGAGTTCTCCCAGCTCGAGGCGCGGCGGCGACGAGTCACCGCCGAGACCGGGAACCTGACGAACGCCCTGCGCGATGCCGAGCGTGTGATGACCGAGCAGGCCGCCCGCGCCGGCTTCGTTCTGCGGGTGGACTCGCCCGCCGAGGTTCCTGCCGATTTCGATCACGAGGCGGTTGTGCAGATCCTCGTCAACCTGGTCGAGAACAGTCTCAAGTTCGGAGCGGGCGCTGTAGGAAGGGATGTCGTGCTGTTCAGCCGGACTTCCGCGCGCGGGGTGTGCTTCGGCGTGCGTGACCATGGACCCGGGATCAGCGTCCGGCCCATCGCGCGGATCTTCGACGACTTCCAGCGCGGCGAGGACGCCGTTGCCCGCGCCACGAAGGGGACCGGCATCGGGTTGGCGCTGGTGCGCCGGTTGGCTGCAGCGATGGGTGGGCGCGTCGAGGCCGAGAACCACGATGACGGTGGATGTACGGTCGCCGTCGTGGTGCCTCTGCGCAGCGGCCGCTAGTCCGCTTCCCGAATCCCGCCGCACTGGCTCCGATCCATGTGGCTGACATGCGGGGGCGAACCTGGCCGCGCGTCACCGTACGGGCACGTGGCAGATCTTCGCTTCGTCGATCATCCAGCGCTGCACGTTCTTGGCAACCACCCGGTCGCTGGCCTCGCTGAGCCCACGTGGATGGTCACCTTGCCAGGGATCACCACCGATGGCCGCGTGAGTGCCGAAGTAGGTCCGCGGAACGTAGTCGATCCCCGGAGCGCCACGCGTTCCGGTGTTGCCGAACGCCGGACGCGAACCCGCCCGCGGATCGCGCAACGCGTGCCGGACATGCTTGACGTTCGCGGGAATGACGCCGAAGAGAACCGTCGGCGTGCGGTCGACGGCATCATAGAGTCCCATGAAGCGCACCGGGATCGGTCCGCCATCGAGCTCCGCTAGCTTCTGGGCGACGACGATGACCCCCATGCCGCCGCGACTGTGTCCCACCAGGTCGATGGCTTCCTGATCGCCCAGCGACTTCCGATTCCAGAGGATGAATTTCAGCGCGGACTGCACGCTGTCCCACAGATCGCGTCCCGTGACCCAGCGGTCGGGACCCTGGTAGTAGAGCTTGGCGCCGACGTACTGCGAATGGAAATCGCGGACATTGCTGCGCAGAGCGCGCCTGGATTGCGTCCCGTCTATGGCTACCAGCATCGCGCCTCCTCCAGCGGATGTTCGCCCCTCAGAATCGGCCCACCACCGCCACCTTCGGGACACCGATCAACAGCCCCAGACTGGGACCCTTCGGCTCCGCTTCCCGGCACGCGCGCCCATCGTGGACATATCGGTACCAGAGGTATCCCGACGCGAGTCCGGAGACTGCCGTGGCGACCAGGCCGATATCCTGCCTGTGCTTGGCGCCGGTGTAGTCGTCGTACAGGTCCGCGGGATGGCTCGGATCGGCCTCGTATTCGCTCCAACGGTCATCCGCGCCGCTCTTGGCGGACAGGAAGAAGATCGAGGAAGCGACGAAGACCACGGTGGCCACGATCGGCGTCGTGCTCCCGGGGCACGGCGGAAGGGCCAGCAGGGCCTGCTCGGCCTGGAACTCGCGCCGCGCCTGCTCGAAGAGCGTGAACTCCGCGGCTTCCAGCTCATCGGCGTCGGGCTGCCAGGCCGCATCGACCCTGAGCGCCTCCTTGAAGGCCTCGACGGCCCGTGTCGGGTTCCGCAGCTGCGTCCAGCATCGTGCGTGCAGGGCAAGGGCCTCGAGCCGCAGGCTGTCCGTCGTGTTGGCGCCCAGGATGCGTTCGAGGCGGTCGCGGGCACGCTCAAAGTCCCTCGTGATGTACTCGCCGTGAGCCAGCGTCAGCTCGCCGCGAGCATCGAATTCCCCCTGCGCCCGGGCGCCGACCGCCAGGGCCGTGAAGACCAGGAGCGAGACCACGAACGGTGCCCGCGCGGTCACAGGTCGGCCGGCTCCCTTGATGCCCATGCGTCAACCTCCCGCCTTCTCTGAACGGATGGCGATCTTGTGCAGCAGACCGCGCGTGATCGTGAACCGGTAGTCCGCGCAGTCTTGCTTCGAATCCATGAGACTCAGGGACGTCGAACCGGTGTCGACTACGATCGTCACGGCCTTGATCGTCCGGCCCGGCATGCACACCGACAGCACGTGGTCGCCCTCCCCGATGGGGAACGTCTCGGTGGTCCCATCGATGGCATCGATCTCCCGGCCGTCGATACGCGCCATCATGCCGTCCCGGCCGAAGATCTGCAACCGCCCCCGCGCGAACACCAGGGGGCCAAGCGCCTGGACCTGGCCCGGTGCAAGGGGACCAACCGACTGTGAGAGGCTGGCGAACGTGGACTCGTCCCGCACCAGCAGATTGCCGATACGATCGGGGGCCAGATCGCCGCCGCCCTTGCCGCTGCCACGCCAGATCTCGGCGCCATCCAGCAGGACCGTGACCTCTTCCTGGACCGACCACGTGACTCGCGGCGGCGCCGCCACTACGGGGGGCGCAGCCTCCGCCGCGCGGCCGGTGACCGGCACGGTGATCGAAGCCTCGGGAATGCTCGTGGCGGTAGCCGGCGGATCCCCCGGGACCGCTGTCTCGCCGGCGCTCGTATCGCGAAGGGCCGGCAGCGCCTGTGCCAGCGCCGGCGCCGCAGACGGTTCCGGATCCGTCGCCGCCAGGTCCCGTGATGGCCGCAGCATTCCGCGCAGCGCGAGCAGGGCCAGCATGACGAACGGAATCGCGACGGCGAGCCACAGCCAGCGTCGAGGGACTCGACGTCGACGCGGTTCCTCGCTCGCAACCACCGCCGATCCCGACACGATCCTCGGCAGCACGCGCGTGCCGTCGGGACCAACTGATCGCTTCGAACCGGAATTCCCGTGCCGCCGCTCCAACTCGCGCAGCGCCTCGTTCGCCTTCTCGTTGGCCGGTTCCAGGGCGCGCACGTAGCGGAACTCGAACAGCGCGTCGTCCAGCTTGTCGAGCCCCATGTCCTTCAGGAGAAGCCCGCGCCGCAGGTGAACCTGCACGCTGTCGTGGCGCAACTGCTGGGCCGCTGCGTGGGGATCCTGGGCGAAGCGTCGCAGATGCTCACGGCGGTTGATGGCGATGCGGCCCCCGGGATCGATGCTCTCCATGGCGGCTCGCAGCGCGGCCAGGAAGGCGTCCATGGTGGGAAAGCGCTTGTCGCGGAGCTTGTGCAGTGAACCGTCGAGGAGCGCCTGCATCTGCGGCGTGATCCACGGCAGTTCCGTCGTCGACAGTGGCGCCGGCTCCGAGTCGATGATCTTCTGCTGGACTTCGCTCGGAGAGCCGATGAACGGTTTGCTGCCGCTCAACCACTGATAGGCCACGACGCCCAGGGAGAACACATCGGTGCGGCCGTCCAGCTTCTCGCCGGCCGCCTGCTCCGGGGACATGTACGACGGCGTCCCCAGCACGATGCCCGTGCGGGTCAGGTCCAGGTCCGGGGCACGGCCGCTGTCGCGCGCGAGCCCGAAGTCGGTCACACGCACGCACCCCTGGCGATCGAGCATGATGTTGCTGGGCTTGATGTCGCGGTGCCAGATGCCCTTCTCGTGCGCCGCGCGCAGACCATACGCCACCTCTTCCAGGATCAGCAGGCAGATCTCCGGCGGCAGCGGGGTGGGGCCTCCGGACGCGGCGGCGAGATCGGCGAAGATCCGCGCCATGTCGGCGCCGTCGACCAGTTCCATGACGATGAAGTAGGTATCGTTCTCGCTGCCGCTGTCGATGACGTTGACGATGTTCGGGCTCTGGATCGCGGCGGTGGTGCGCGCCTCCTGTTCGAAGCGCGCCAGGAAGCCCGCGTCGTAGGTGAGGGCCGGATGCAGGATCTTGATCGCGACCGGCGAATCGAGATTGACGTTGCGGCCCCAGTACACGGAGGCCATGCCCCCGCTCCCGATCTGCTCCCCCATCTCGTACTGGTGGAATCGCCGGCCCATGCGGCAGCTCCGATCACGGTGCTTCACGGTCTTTGCGGGGCGCGGCGCGCCGTTGCCGATCCGGAGGGATCATAGCATCGGCGCGCCCGCGAACAACCACCAAACGCCGGATCGGCGACCACACCACGGAGTCAAGCGCCTCGTCCGGATACTGTACGCGCCACGGCGGGACCTAGATCCCCCCCGCCACCTCCACCAAATCCACCCAAACCTGCCACCCCTCCCGCTCCACCGTCGGCAACCCCCGAGCCTGCGGCACCGTTGCCTTGTCATACCGCACGCCGCCCCAGCGACCGGCCTGCAGGCTGAGACCCCAGCCTTCGGTGTCGCCGTCGATGTCGCCATACGGCACCTTCACGTGGCCACGCCGCAGGTGCATGATGTTCAGCAGCGACAGTTCCCAGCCCCAGCCTTCCTCGTCGAAGGCGCCGCTGTCGTCGCGCACGTACTCGTAGTCGGTGCCGGTCCAGCGGTGGCCGGGTACCATCGTCTGCCACGTGGCCGTGAACGCCATCAACGGCGCCACGGCATCGCGCGCCCACATCGGAACGTTCTCCAGCAGGTTTCGCCCGGCCAGCACCTCGCCGTGCAGGGCCCAGCCGGACAGGTACACGGTCGGCATGGGATCGGATTGGTCGGCGTCGACGTGGACGATCATCTCGTTCGTGCTATTCAGCTTCGCGTGGCCGTAGCTGGCGTCGATCCGGACACCGATCGGGGCGTCCGCGGGGAACCAACGCTCCAGCGTGTTCAGGGGGCGTCACACGCGCGACCCAGCCTTGGTCGCGGGCCGAGGCCTCGCCGCGGCCGGCGCCGTGCGCGTCCTGGATCACGCCGTCGCCGGCGAGCTGGTCCTGGAAGTCCTTCCAAACGATGCCGCCGGCCACATCGAACCAGCCGCCGATGTCCGCCACCTTCGTGAGCCGCAGTATGTCGGCTGCACCGAGCGCCACGCCCCACGACTGCGACTTCATGTACGACTGGAAGAGGCCCGTGGGGTTGCCCGACTCGTCGGTACCCTGCTGCAGGCCCAAGTCCAGGTACACGTGGTCGATCGGCCCATCGGCAAGCAGCAGGCCCGCGCCCGGCACACCGAGGGTCAGCTCCTTCTTGTCGATGAAGATGTTCTCGGCCAGGCCCTTGGCCAGCTTCGAGTGCATGGTCCCGTAGCGCAGGCCGGGGCGGAAGGCGAGCATCGCCGGATTGGCCCAGACATTGGTGTCGCCGCCCCAGACCGTAGCCACGCCGGTGTCGCCCATGCCCGCGGCCCGGGCGGATGTGTTGAAGGAAAGGGAGATGGCCCCGGCACCCGGTGCCGCGAAGGCGAACGACGGCAAAAGGCATGACAGGAGTGCGGCGGCCGACAGGGACAGTCTGGACACGGTATACCTCCCGGGTAGCATGGCCGCCGGCGCGGCAGGCGCCCGACGTCCCAATTGAAACGGCCATTGCAGCCTACCGGACCTGCCCCGCACAGGCAAGAGCGCGATGGCGGGCGAAAACTGGCGGCCCCGGGCATTTGACCTAGCTTTGGGACCGGCCGCGCCACCCGACGACCCCCAAGCCTGCCGGCGGTGAGATCCGTGCTTGCTTTGACCCACCCACTGCGCGACATCGCCCTGAAGGTCGAATCCGGCCAGCGCCTGTCCGAAGCCGACGGCCTGCGCCTGGCCGCCAGCGACGACCTGCCCGCCCTGGGCCTGTTGGCCCACGCGGTGCGCGAACGGATGCACGGCGACGCCGTCTACTATAATGTGAACCGCCACCTGAACCCGACCAACGTCTGCTACGTGGGTTGCGAGCTCTGCGCCTACGCCGACGACCCCAACGCGCCGGGCACCTGGTCGTACTCGCCGGAGCAGTGCGTCGAGCTGGCGCGCAAGGACTGGACGCCGGACGTGTCGGAGTTCCACATCGTCGGCGGCCTGCACCCGCGCTGGAAGTTCGACGTCTACGTGGAGATCCTGCGCGCGCTGAAGACCGCGTTCCCGACGGTGCACTTGAAGGCGTTCACGATGGTCGAGATCGACTTCCTGGCCAAGCTGGCCAAGAAGCCGGTGCCCGACGTGATCGAGGTGCTGCGCGCCGCCGGGCTGGACAGCTGCCCCGGCGGCGGCGCCGAGATCTTCCATCCGGAGATCCGCGAGCAGATCGCCTCGAAGAAGATGAGCTCGGAGCGCTGGCTCGAAGTGGCGGGGCTGGTGCACGCGGCCGGGTTGAAATCGAACTGTACGATGCTCTTCGGGCATATCGAACAGCCGCGCCACTGGGTCGACCACCTGGTGCGCCTGCGCGCGCAGCAGGACCTCAGCGGCGGCTTCCAGTGTTTCATCCCGCTGGCCTTCCACCCCAAGGACACCAAGTTCGCGCACCTGCCGGGGCCCGACCTGACGACCAAGCTGAAGGTCGTGGCCATCAGCCGCCTGATGCTCGACAACATCCCGCACCTGAAGGCCTACTGGGTGATGCTCGGGCGCGAGATCGCGCAGGTGGCACTCCGGTTCGGCGCCAATGACCTGGACGGCACGGTGGTCGACGAGCGGGTGACGTTCGCGGCCGGAGGCTCCGCCGGCAAGGGGATGACCGTCGAGGACATTCGCGCGTTCATCCGCGCGGCGGGGCTCAGGCCGGTGCTGCGCGATACGGTTTATCGGGAAATCCCCGCGACCGGATGAAGTGAACAGGGCACACGCCGTTCTGATGGTGTCTTCTTTCAATGGCTACCGTCCTGCGGTCACCGTACTGCTGGCCGGATCACGAACATCGTCGACCAGCTCAACGCGCCTCATCTTGACGACATTCGGTCTGCCGGGCGTCCACGTGCCGGCATTCAGCCAATTGGTCCGGATCAGCGCAACAGCACCATTCGGCGCACCTCCTTCCTGTCTCCAGCGCTGATTCGATAGAAGTACAGCCCCGCAGGCATCGCATGGCCTTCTTCGTTTTTGCCATCCCATTCAGCGACATGAAGGCCCGCTTGTTGGGAATCAGCGTCCACGATCCGAGCAACTCTATGCCCGCGTGCATCGAATATCGTCAAGTCAACAACTTGATCGTCGACCAGGCGATACTCTATAGTTGTCAAAGGGTTGAAGGGATTCGGGTAATTCTGAGACAAGATACCATGCACTGTGGCTTGTTCAGCTTCCGGAACTGGCGAAAGCCCGCTGAACCGTACATAGTCGAAGTCCGCGATTGCATCCGCGCTGCTATTGGAATCCCAATCGGTACGGTACGCTGCCAACGCGACACAGTGCGCGTCGAGTGATCTGGAGCCGGACTCTACCCAAGCAGCTCCATCTGAGCTCCAATATCCCACGACCTGATCAGACGTCTTGACGATTCGGAAATATGACACCGCTCCGTCATAGGGATACGATCCACCGACACATCTGATAGTGTGTCCACTGCCGCTCATTGAACGCTCGGCAACGCGCTGTCCGTTTATCATGATACCTGCACCCGTGAAGTTGTCCTCTGGCTCGAATTCAAGTCGGGCTTCCAGTGTCCAATCACCAGCCACGCTTTGGACGACCCGAGGCGCGCAATAGTTGCTGACTGTCGAATAGTCCGCACCGTCTTCCTGCTGGGTGGCCTTGATGCGCAGAAAACCCGGACGCTCCGTTAGCGAAACCGCAGACAATGGGCTGCACGGAACTTCCGGCGACCAGCCGGAACCGAGAGTCGGGGCGTCGAACTCATCTGATGAGTTCCTTGTCCGACCGATGATGTCTATCGTTGACACCCCGGGTACGCCGTCAGTCCACAAATCCAATGCGATGCGGCCGAATCGACATCTGTCCCACATGCCCGAGCAGCGCCTGATTATCGGCTTGGGCTCGTGCTCGAGATCGGCAGCCGATATCGTGGGCAACAGCGTCGGTGGAGTATAGAGCAACTCCTCTGCGACCTCCGTGACATACAGCGCGTCATCCCCTTGCATGGCGGAAAAAGTCATGGTACCGAGTCTCTCCAATGCAGGCGTCAGCCATCTCAACTCCGTATCGGCCTCGAGAACAGCAACGGCGATACTGTCCACCGGGGCGCCGAAGGCATCATGAGCTCTGATCCTGACATCATGCCATAACTGATCGCTGGTGTTCATCACGCGAACTGCAGCAAGCTGGCGCGCCGGATCGGGCACTTCAAGCAGCGTGATATCCAGATCATCGGTAAGAACGATCCATCGCGGTGCTGTTGTCGTGCTTCTGCCTCTCGCTGAAACGACCAACTGGTCCGCGATTCCGAGTTCAGCCTGTACATCCACAGGAACAAGCACGCTGTCCCCGCTGCTATCATCCGGATTGGGCTTGGTCAGTGTCGCCGCCAATATCGGTGTAACATCACCCCTGGACATATCCCAATGCGCGACAACCAGATCGACATCACACGGACTTCCAATGCCGGTCGGTCCAGTCCACTCTATCAAGAGCTGGCCCGAAATCGAGTAGGTGCCGCCATCGGTGGACGTATTGATCCACCGAATGATCGGCACGTAAGGATGGGCATCAGGTGTGAGCGCGTGAACCGCCCTCGTGGGGGTTATTCCTGGGTATAGATCATTGCCCCTACACCACGCCGCGGCCCCATACCAATTGGGATCCCAGTACATCAGCGATGTCGGTGCTTCATACCAAACATCAGGCGCGCCGATGGCGCCGCCAGTGGCCCATTCGTATCGCCATATCATGTTCCCCTGGGTATCCAGGTTCGGGTTACCGGCCTGCGTCAGCGGTGATGTTCCGGGTAGCCAATCCGATTGCCGATTCCAGATGTGGCCCACAGCGTAGGATTTCAGAGGATCCGGATCGGGCGGCACGAAGTCAGTTGGCACATGGATGGCTGTATTGGCAACGTCTATCAACGCGTGCGCGCTCGTGCAATTGCTGCCATACGCGTAGAGGTACGCCATGAAGGGCAACGCATTCCCTCCGAGTTCCGCCCATTCGAACGCATCATAGCTGCCGCAGATCGGGCGATCGTTGTGTTGACTGACCACGCTGCCACCGGCAGCCAAGACCGCAACAGAAGTATACGAGCTGGTCGCATAGCTCCCCACACACGCCTCCGCACGCGCTGCACTCCACGGGAATCTGACTCTGCTGCCGCCGGGGATCGTCACTCGTGCCGGCACCCCGCCGGAATATCGAGAGCGTGGTCGACCCGTCGCTGGATCGACATACAATATGTACCGCGCCACTCCACCAGCGAACGCTGCACCTTCCCGGCAGCAACCACAGTATGTGCATGCCGCTCCGCCAGGTAGGCTGGCTTGGATCTGGACCGACGTCGTTGTGACATTGAAATCACCGTAACACAGTTCGTTCGTTCCACACCTTTGATTGCAGCCCCCAGTCTGTGCTACCACGCTGCTCAAGTATGGCTCGAGCGCCGCACCGCTGAAGACCGTCTCTGCGACGCTGATGTGTGGGTTGGCTAACGCTATCAGCACGATCAAGTTTGCCGGCACTGCTCGGCTGCTAAGCCACGGATTCCCTTTCATGTTCGCCCCTCCTGCGATGTACCAGATCCACCGAGGCGATTCCGCTCCGATCCCGGCCCGGACCTTGCCCGCTGGCTTGGCGCCCTGGGCCCTCCGCACTACCGGATGTCTTCGATCGCACAGCTGATCGCGATCTCGGCCGCCATGGCTTCGGAGCACGGCACGATCTCGATGACCGGCTCAGTGTCGAGTCCGTTCTTGCCCGCCTTGCTCCACGTGAGTCTGGCAATCGTCTCCGGCGGGCCGATCTGCGCGATCGAATGGCTGTGCACGCTGCTGATCGAAGAAGAATCGTAGAGCCGCGCGAACGCATAGTAGGTCGCGCCGGCACTGCGATCCGGGAAGCTGGCATACGGAAAGCCATAGGAAGCTTCGATGAACTGGTTCGTCCAGCCGGCCTGCGGCCTGACCTGTAGGGTATATCCCACGTAGTTCCCAGGCGTGTTGAACGACCTGCCAGGAGCGGTGAAGAAGTTGTAGGCAGTGCCGACCTTCTTGAGCCAGTACTTGCCATGAGTCAGCGACCGGCCGATGTACCGATCGGAAACGCTCAGCCTCGTGCCGATGTATACGAGCTGGTGAGCTTGATCGATAGTTGCTGTCAGATTGTCGTACGAAGCACCTTGCAGCCATTGAATGGTCTCCGAACCGGTGCCGAACTGGAACTTCACTCGCTGATTCGCGCCGATCTGGAACGACCGGTCCTCCGATTGGCGATTGTAGATGTTGTCGACCACATGGAAGCTGTACGTCCCGGCACCGAGATCCCGTGACACCGTTTCGCCGATGCTGTCGAGGCGACCCAGCGACTGCGTGCCGAGGTAGACCGTGTAGTCGACACCGGCGGCGGCCATCTCGAAATCGACGCCCGTCGGGCGCGTTTCACCACCGGGCCCCGTCGGCCCGTCATCTCCCGAACACCCCGCGAGAACCACTAGCGCCGCAGCACCCAAGCAGCCAACGAATCTCCTGAGCATCGTGGTCGTCATGCCCTGCCTCCCCTCTGAGAACCGCTCCTGGCCGACTTGGCCGTGTCATACAGGTAACGAGCCGAGGCTGGGAATTTCTGGCGGCAATCTGCGTATTACGTGGATTCGCGGTTGTACCTCCGGAGAGAGGCCGCCGGAGACCGATCCCGGAGTCGAGTTGCCGCGTTGGGCCTGACGCAAATGCATCTATCGTGTTGTCGATATGGACTTTAAGCCAACGCTGGCGATCGCGCGGGATCGGCGCCGCGATCGTTGCGCCTGCCGACCGACGGTGAGGGCCCGCGGCCCGCCCCACCGGACGCTCCGGATCCCGAGCCAACATAGGGCGCCGGCACCCTGCAGAGGTGATAGGTGATCGGCCGATTCGGTCGTCACCGTGCCTCCCTCGCGGCCTCCAACATCGTCTGTGTCTTCCGCACCCGCTCACTGTCGATCCCGAACAGCCGTGCCTGCACCGCGATGGCCTTGACAAGTGTCGCCTCCTCCTCGCGGAACCTCCGCGTGTCGCGATAGACGGCGTCAAGCTCCATGAGCCAACTGCTGAGACGAGTATCCTCCGACGAACCTCCGGTTTCGGAGAGGACAACGCACCGCTCCCATAGGGCAATCGCCTCCTCCGGACGTCCCTGCAGCTTCCGGAGCTTCGCTAGATTGGAAAGCGCTGGCGCCAGGGATGGGTCCTCAACTCCGCGATTGTGTTCCTCGATGGCGATATTCCTCAAGTAGAGAGACTCGGCCGCCGCATGGCGGCCTGTTTGATGATACACCAAGGCAAGACCGTTGAGGCTCGTGCCCAGGTCCGGATGTCTATCACCCAGCGCCCGCTCCTTGATGGCGATTGCCTTCCGGAAGTACAGCTCGGCTTCCGTGAAGCGCTTGTCGTCGGAGTAGCGCTGTGCGAGATTGTGATAGCCCTTGGCTGTGTCGATATGATCCTCACCCACCGTGGCTCTCTTGATGTCGATGGATCTGAGCAGCAGCGACTCCGCTTTGGCGTCCCTGTCGAGCCCGCTGTTCGCCATGGAGAGGTTGCTGAGCGTCTTGGCAAGATCGATGTTCAAAGGACCCAGCTTCGACTGCCGGATATCAGCCGCCATGGCGAGAAGCGACTCCGCCTCGGCAAAGCGCTTCTGCACCAGGCGGAGTCCTCCCAGGTCATGCAGGCTCTCCGCAACCTCGACGGATCCGGATCCGGCGAGGCGCAATCGAATGGAAAGGGCCTCCTGCAGTAGCGAGTCCGCGCGCGTGATCTTCCGTGCACTGCGGGCAACGATCGCCATCTGCTCGATGGTCGCCGCTGCCGCCAGGCTCGGCGGAGATGTGGATGAGCGCTGGATCGCCAAAGCGGATTCAAATGCCCTGTCGGCTCGCTCGTGGCTTCCCAGGCTCGCGAAGGCCGTGCCGATCGTGTACAGCAGCCTGGCCTTCACCGGTGGACTGACCTGAAGCGATTCGATTTTCCTCGATCCATCCTCCAGCAGCTCCCGCGCCGTGACCTCCCGTCCCATCGAGATCGACGGTTTGTTGACATCGAACATGCCGACCAGGAAGTCCGACACCGTCTCGGCTGTGCTGGCCTCTTCGTTCGCGCGTCTTGATTCGCGATTCAACCGCGCGTTCTGGACTGATGTATAGATCGCGAACACGACGAAGAGAACCAGGAGTGCCGAGCCCATCAACAATGGCACCTTGTGGCGGCCCGCCAGCTTACGCAATTGGTAGGTCGTGCTGGGCGCTCGGGCGAGGATTGGTTGGCCATCCATGAACCTCCGCAGGTCCTCGCCCAGATCGAGCGCGCTCTGGTAACGGCGCCCGGGATCCTTCTCCAATGCCTTGCCGATGATGATCTCGAGGTCAACGGGAAGCCTGTGTTCCGTCCAGAACTTGCTGAGGGGCGCGGGATGAGTTTCCTGGATGATGAGTACTGCCTGGGTAATCGATGCCTCGCTGAGTGCGTACGGGAGCGCCCCCGTCATGAGTTCATAGAGAATCACCCCCAGTGCGTAGACATCGGTCCTCACATCGGCCGTATCGGCTGTGCCCGCGGACTGCTCGGGGCTCATGTATGCGATGGTACCGCGCAGATGTCCCTTGTCCAGGCTCACTGTCTGACCGGCGCGAGCCGCGACGCGCGCGAGACCGAAGTCAAGCACCTTGACCAATGCGTCCGACGACACAACCGGGTCCCGGGCCACCATGATGTTCTGCGGCTTCAGGTCGCAGTGGATCACACCTCTCTGATGGGCGCAGCTTACCGCTTCGCAGATCTGCATCATCATCCGCAGTCGTTCGCGAAGCTCGATGCGCGGCAGGCCGCCTTCGACCGGATGGGCTCGGATATGCGCAGCGAGCGTCATGCCCTCGATGAGTTCCATTGCCAGGTATGGCCGGCCGTCCGGCGTCAAGCCGGTCCCGTAGATCTCGGCTATTCCCGGGTGCTTGGCCCTCACCAGTGCATCGGTCTCGCGGGCCAGGACGCGGGATGACACGACATCGGAGTCCGCGGTGATCTGCAGGATCTTGAGTGCGACCCTTCGCCGTAGGCTGATCTGCTCCGCCTCATAGACGACTGCCTGGCCACCGCGGCCGATGACACGCAGAAGTCGATAGTCGTCCAGATTGTGGTCAGGTAGCGCCTGATTCGGTTCGCTCATGGCTCTCTTCCAATCCGGCGTCCTCGTCGACCAGGAGCCGCGCCAGCCACGTCATGGGTCCGCGTCCCGCTTGGGTAGGCGCACAGTGAACACCGTGCATCCGGGCTGCGATCTGAATCGAATCACCCCGCCGTGGCCGACCTCGACGATGTTCCGGCAGATCGGCAGACCGAGACCCAGGCCGGCGCCCGGCCCGCGGGTCGTGAAGTCTAGATCGAAGATGCGCGGCTGGATCTCCGGGGGAATGCCGCAGCCAGTGTCGCCGACACTGACTTCGATCGCATCGCCGAGATCCCTGGTTTCGATCGTCAGTTCGCCGCTCTCGCCCATGGCGCGCAGCGCATTGTCCACCAGGTTCGTCCAAACCTGGGCTAACTCGCCGGGGCGATGCAATACCGGCACCAGTGGCGCGAACCTCGTCGTTACCGTCACGTGAGCCCCGATCCCGGGGCGCAGGATCTCCAGAGTGAGTTCCAGTCCCTTGTGGATGTCCTGGGACATGTACTCGGCCTGATCCAGATGTGCATACTGCTTGAGGCCGGACACGATGCGGGCGATGTTGGCGGCGGCACCGGCGATCGTACCGCCGGCCCGGATGAACGTGTAGAGATCCTCGGCGTCTTCATAGAGTCCATTGCCCTGAGCCGCGATCGCCTGCATGTCCACGCCTTCCAGTATCTCCGGGCCCCCCATCCGAGCCAACAACCTCGCCCAGCGGTCCGCAGCCGACACGCCGGCAGCGCGCAGGGCGGCCGTGTACTGCAACTCGTTCTGACGGCGCGTACGCGAGTCGGGGGCAACCCTGACGGCGGCTTCTGCCACGTGATTCAGGAAGTGATGTGCCTGCTGGCCCCCCTCGTCGTTCGCCGCACGGTCGCGGATCTTCGACACCCTGGACAGCAAGCGGACCTGCGTCTCGGCCAATGATGCGATGGCTCCGGCGGGATTGTTCAGCTCATGAGCGATGCCGGCGACCAGCCGACCCAGCGTCGCCAAGCGATCTTGCGCAATCAGTCGCTGGTGCGAATCGGCCAATTCCCGCGTGCGCTCGTTCACCTTCTCTTCGAGGTGCGCGTTCGCCTCGATGACCTTCTTGTGAAGCGCTGAGTTATGGATCGAAACTTCGAGATGCGAGGCGACGGCGTCCAGCAAGACCTCCGTGGCGCTGGTGAACGGATCACCCGTGCCTCGGCTCTGAAGGTACACGGCCGCCACGACCGTGCCGTCCAATCCGTGGAGAGGCCGGATCCAGATTCGTCGCAAGCGGAGCGCGTAGATGCTGCTGTCGACGCCGGCGTCCGCCGACTCGCGCAGGAAGCGGACGACCTTGCGGTCGTTGTCAAGGCACTCCTCGATGGACGTGCGGCTGACCCTCAGGGCCGGGTTGGCGTCGATCATCGCGACGCTTGTGGCTCCCTCGTGCAGGAACTCGTCGCCCCAATGCCAATGCCGCGTCGTGCTGATGAGGTAGGATTCCTCGACGTGGGCCACCATGCGGAACACCGCCAACGCGCCGCCGATGACCCGCGAGATGTCAAGTGAGTTGATGTCGCTGAAGTGACGGATGACCGCTTCCGGCAGGCCCTGCGACCGATTGCTGTCGAGAGCGAGGAACCGGAACCGCTCTTCCCCGAAACACACGGTCGCTGCATGTCCGAGGGATCGACGGCTACCCGGCCTCAACGCCGCGCCGTCGACAACCGTCCCGTTGCTGCTGTGCCGGTCCTCTATGGCTATCTGGCCGTCCTGGAACACGAATGCGGCATGGCAGCGTGACAGGGTATCGCTGCAGTTCTCGAGAATGACATCGCAGCCGGGGCCTCGACCCACTGTCGTGGTGCCTTCGGGCAACAAGGCGATCTTGAGACCCAGGCCCCGGATCGTGTCCTCCGAAACCAGAAGTCCGGCGATCGCGCGTGGTTCTCCGCCCATGTACCGCACCTCTCGTGGTTCACGGCCCGGCGGCCGCGCGGACGATGATGCCGGGGCCACGCCCGATCAGCAGTGGGTAATGCTAGCATCCGTGACCGGTGGCCGTCCATCACGCCGGATGGCGGTCTTGCCACCGACTCTCATTGTCGAAATGGGCGCAGCCACTTCAGGAAACGGGAAACGGCCGGGCTGTGATCGATCCCCAGTCCGGCGAGCGATGTGACTCGTCGGCGCGCGGGATTCTGGTAGAATCCCGTCGCAGCAACCCGCAACGCACCTGGCACCGGCCAGAACGTGTTCATGTTGGAGGTTCCATCGATGCGCCGTCCCGGCGATGCCCCTGTCATCACTCAGCCCCAGGTCCTCATCGTGGACGACGACGATGCGGTGCTGACCGCGCTCGTGTCGCTCCTGGCTCCACGGCTCGAACCTCTGTTCCGGGTCGAGACGGCCAGTTCCGGCGAAGAGGCTCTCGAGCTCCTGGCGGCGCCCTCGCCCGCTGGAGAGGTCTGGGCGATCGCCCTGATCATCTCGGACGAGAAGATGCCCGGCATGACCGGCAACGACCTGTTGGTGGCGCTGTGCCGCCACGAGTTGCACCGCGACGGTGGCCGCATCATGGTCACGGGCTACGCAGGTCTGCCCTCGGCGAAGCGCGCGATCAACGAAGCAGAGGTCGACAAGTACTTCGCCAAGCCCTGGGACACCGAAGGTGCCATGATCCCGGCGGTCAGCGTGATTCTGGCGCGCTTCGTCCGGAAGCGCGGTCTGGGCACCTACTTGCTATCTGATTGCCTGTCCGGGGATATCGACCTGGATGCCGTGCTCGTGGTGCGCCGCGAGTGGTGGCTCTACGTGGTCCACTTCGGTGAGATACCTGATGACGGCGCGCCGGATGCCGCCTCGTTCCTCATGCCCGGCGATGAGAGTGCGCTGCACATCGTGCTGACCCGCAGGGGTGCCGACGAGAAGCGTCCCGCTGCGGCCATCCGCCTCCGACCAGCTGACGCCGGCTGGCAACTGGACCAGTTGGCGTTCTGGCCCGAAGACGCGAATGACGCGACGGAGATCCTGCTGCTGCGTGCTGCCCTGCTTGAAGCGCGGCGCCAAGGGGCCGCGGAGGTACGCGCAGCCGTCCCGCGTTTGCGCCGCAGCGTGTACGAGTCGCTGGGATTCGCGCCGGAGGGCGACCAGACTGCGGGACACGAGCTGGCGATGGTCTGCCGGTTGATACCTCTACCCACGGCGGCAACGGTTGCCGGAAGCGACATCTTCACGCAGCACTTCATGCGGGTCGGCCGACTCTGCGGTTGCGAACAGACCGGATGTCCCGACCGCGACTACGCCGCGGCGAGACGCAGCTACTTCTGCCCCCTCGACATTGAGGAAGGGCGGGTACCGTCGAACTTCCCGCTCGGAGGGTGAGCCCTGGGTAAGCCTGTCTAGGCCGACCCGTCGATACGCGGGGTTGCCTGTCTGGGGCAATCGGAAATGCTGACGCGGCTCCAAGATATGCTAGATTGTCCGGGGAACTCGCACGTGCCAGGATCAACGTGGGCCCTTGCCGTGCCCGATTCCTGCTGTCGCGAGGATTGCACGGGGCCGGGAAAGTCGCCGGGGGTTGGGTCGTGGACAAGCCGATCGTGCTACTGGTCGATGACGATCCGAACGTCCTTGACGCTCTGGAAGCTGAGCTGACACCGGTCATCGCCGGTATCGGTCGCCTCGCGACGTTTTCGAGCCCCGCCGAAGCCCTGGCGTGTGTGCGGGACTGGGCTGCCGCAAGCGGTTCGATCGCGCTCGCGATCGTGGATCAGAAGATGCCGGGTATGACCGGCGTCGATTTGCTGCGAGGCCTGCAATCGGAACCGGCGGCGAAGGCCATGAGATCGGTTCTCCTGACCGGTTACGGTGGACTTGATTGCGCGCTTCAGGCGAAGAACCTCGCGGGGGTGGACCACTTCCTCGAGAAGCCGTGGAACGCGCGCCACCTGGCTGACATCTGCCGACGGGAGTTGCGTCGAGCCCTCGGAGAGCGGGGTGCGCTGACTGCCTATGTCCTGCGCCCACTCGTCGACGAGCGCGAGCTTCGAGTCCACTTCGGGATCCGGCACGAGGTTCTCTGCACGACGCGTCCCGCTGCAGGCGACGCTCCGACTTCCGGACCGCCTCTCGATATCGATTCCTATGACCTGATTTCCGACCACTACGGCCTCTTTCGGTTGGAGGATGGCGAGGAGTCGCAGGTCGGGACCCACCGGGTCGTGCGGCGTACGGCAGGGCCGTTGGCCGCGATTGTGCGGGAAATCGCACGGCCCGATCCTCACCTCGCACAGCAGCTGACCGCTCCCTTCGCGGAGCAGCTTCCCTTCAGGCGGCATTTTCCGATCACCGATCCTGTATCCGCGGAACGCGCCGCGCCGGATCGGGCCGAGGGCGCAGCCCTCGAATCGACGCGTCTGGCGATCGGCGCCGCGGAGAAGCGCGGGGGCTGCGATCTTCCGTCGCTGGCGCGACATGTCGTTTCGAGCCAGGTAGCCCGGTACGTGCTCAATCGTGGCCAGCGCGTCTATGCGGCAGTAGCGGCGTCAAGCGTGGGCTTCCATGCGCCGTTCGGATTCAGGGAACGTGCCCGAGCCGAAGTGCGGGGAATCCCGGCCCTGTTGCTGTGCGCCGATCCGGGCGACCTGCCGGCCTCTGCGACGGCCGCCTGCCGGCCACTCGCCGAACGACTCCGCCACGGAGATTCGACCTGCTACTGCTCGGAGTACCGGCGATGTGCCCCCGAGGCCTATGCCGCGTTTCAAACCGAGTCGGCCGAGTTCGTGTGCCCGCTTGTCGCCCAACGCGGGCTTGCTGCTCCCAAGTCGTTGTAAATAAACCTGTTGACGTGCACGCCAGCTGGTCAGCGGGTAATCGCAAGCCGATCTTGGCTTCCTACGATGACGGGCGAATCCGGTTTCGCGGATGCTCATCGCGAAAAGGCAGCGCGCCGATACGTTCTCCTTTCACGGGGTCGACTGCGCTGATCCGGCGGCAGGCCCGCGCCAGCAGACGCGAAGGCAGCGGAAGGAGGAACAGGATGCCCGCAACGGCTTGTTCAGCAACGCCGCTTTCATGTACAATACGCCGGTGCGGGCGCAAGAGTCGTCCGGGGTCAGTGACCGGGATGCGCATCGTCCAACTGGAGCTGAACATGGATGCTGCCGGCACGGACACATTGATGGATTGGGGCTCCGCGTGGCCAACGATTTGCGACTGGATTGATAGCGATCCTGATCTCGCCGCTCGATCCATCATTGATACCGGCTATCGCTATCTCATGGCCTCGCCGCCGCGCGCCTTCAGGTACTTTCCGCGTGACCGCTACCACGACCTTGCGGCCGATATCATGCTGTTCATGGTAAGAGACGATTTCGCCGTCATCAGGAGGTATCGAGACCGCGGCAGGAGCTTCTTGGGCTGGTTCCGCACGGCCGCGAACAACCGGGCGATCGACATCTATCGCCATGAGCGGCCCAATCTGATGGTTGTGCTCGAACCTGATCTTGATTCGCCCACGAGTGACTCCGAGTACTCCGACGTCGCGGAACGCGTTCGCGAAGCCATCGATTCGCTCCGGAATCCACTGTGCACGACCCTGCTTGTGTGGCGACTCGTACACGAATACACGAACAAGGAAATCGCTGTTGCGCTGGGCTGGTCGGCCAGCCGGAACGCCGAAGTCGGCAACATCTACCGCAATTGCCGTCTCGGACTGATCCGGCGCCTTGCCGCAATGGGAATCGGACCGTCGGCGCTCATCAATTGAGAAAGGCTGTTGCCATGAAGCACACCCGGCCCGGCAGCGGTGTCGACGACGAACGGAACGACGCGCTCAAGCGGATCCTCTCCGCCGCCATCGCCCGTGCCCCCGTCGCATCGACGAGCATTCCCGAGGCCGCGATCCGCGCCTATCTGGACGGACGCGCAACGGCCGAGCAGAAGAACGAAATCCGCCGCGCCATGACGTCGTCGAGGGATGTCGCCGACGAGATCCTCTCGCACTTCCAGGCCCGACAGGACCTGGACGATTCGCGACTGCAGAGGCGCATGGCCGCTGTCCAGGTCCCCATCGAAGATCTCATCGCGCGGATGAAGGAGCGCAGTGAGCGCGTCGCCAGCAACGGGATCGTCCATTCTGGTGTCTTGATCCGGCCGGCGCAATGGATGTGGCAACCGTATGCGGGATGCAGCCTTGATATGACGGCGTAGTCAGCAGATTCCGTCATCTGTACGGCAAGATGCCTTGATGGCGACCGCCCGCCGGAGGCGGCGCTTCAGCGGTACATCTGTGATACCGGCGCGGCAATGCGCGATCGCACGAGCAGTCGCTTGCGCCCTCGCGGGCATCCGGAGCCGCGGCCATTCGCGGGATGAATGGACCGCGGCTCGATGCGCTCACAGCTTCGTGCGCCGTTCAACAGGTCAGCACGGCCGAATCACGATTGACCGAGCCAGATCGTCAATCGGCGAGATCGCCAATCACGACTCCGGCGCGGATTGCTGTCAAGGCGTCGGAACCTAAGCACAGCGCTCCTGCAATGTCGATGATCCGGAAGTCGTCGAGTACGATCTCGGCAACTCCTTCCGAGGTGCAGCGAAACTGCAGCCTAGCCAGCGTCCCTTCGCCGGGGGCGTCAGCCGCTGTGCCCCCGATGCGGCCGACACCTACAGAGACGCCTGTCGGCGCGCGTTCCGAGAACGATATGCCATCGGAGCCCATGAACTCCGTGTCATTCTGGACGCTGAGGAAGGCAAGTAGATCGGCATCGAATCCCACCGCGAACGACGCGGCGCGGAACCCCGCGGCGTTCGCGATGGCGATCACGACAACGATGGTGTCACCGGGCGCCGCCGAGAGCGCCGCGTTGTCGACGGTCACGTGCACGCCGACATCGGGGTCCGTCGCCTCGTCCTTGCCGCAAGCGGCAAACATGACGGTCGAGGCCACAAGCAAGGCACAGGAGGCCAGCCGCTTCATGATATTGCTCCTCACTTGACAAGGGTCATCTTGCGCGTGCCGCTGAAGTCCGCCGCATCGACGCGACAGAAGTACACGCCGGCCGGGACGGATCGGCCCTGTTCGTCATCGCCGTTCCACACGATCTTGTACGTTCCAGGAGCATGGTCCCGACCCGCGATCTCGCGCACCAACCTGCCCGTGACGTCGAAGATCCGCACCCGCACCTGTGTCTGCACCGGCACGTCATACTCGATGCAGGTCGACGGGTTGAAGGGGTTGGGGCGATTGGCGTGCAGCGCGTAACGAGCCGGCGGCGCAATGTCGAGTTGCTTCTCGAGGAAGCGCCGGATCTCATAGCGCGGGCCGGCCACAGCATCGCCAACCTGTGCGTAGAGCGCGGCAAGGACCTCGGGATCGGCGTCGGATTCGGTCGCCTTGTCTCCGCCGCCCGAGGCGTCGTGGGTGCGATTCCAGTGGACACAGACCGCGAGGAAGTCGCCAATGTCCACGCGTCCACTACCGTCGGCGTCGGCATATGTCGCGGGGATCGGCACCCAGGCTGCCGTCCTACAGGCGCGCCATTCCATGCCTCCCTGCGACCTGGAGCCGCCGGTCCGGCCCCAGAAGGTCGCCAGCGAGAGGATGTCCGAGGTGGCGACCGCACCGTCGTTGTCGAGGTCTCCGGGCCAAACATCGCAAAACGTCCGCACAGCGACCGCAATCGGTGCGGTGGCCGGCCCTGTCGCGTACCTCCCGATCGCCCTGACCCGATACGCATAGTCTCCATCGCTGTCATGGCGCAGGACGATGTTGTTGGCGGTGCCGATGTCCCGCCATTCCCCGTTGGTTGCCAGCTCGTACTTCACGGCGCCGTGAACGGGCTGCCATGACAGGGTCACCGGCTCTCCGCACTGGGGGTGCAGGTTGCTGGCCTGGAAGCCGGTCGGCTCCGTTAGCGGGATCTGCACGGTGACGGTCACTTCCGTGTTCGCGGCGCTGTTCGCACAGGCTCCCACCGCACGGACGCGATAAGCGTACCGGCCCTCGGATGCGAACGACTTCGTGACTTCGCGTACGGTGCCCACGTTGCGCCATGTGCCGTTCTCCGAGAGCTCGTACGAGAGCGCGTTCGACGATGCGCCCCAGCTGAGGGTGCATGATCCGCCGGGCGCAACCGTCGTCCTGTCCACGTGGGTCCCGGAGGGCGTCACCGGATCCACGCGCCGAATCCGGCACTCATCGAAGCTACCGTCTCCGGCCACGTAGATGTTGACGAAGAACCGGTCAAACGCCTGAACGCGAATCCGCACGTCCGCGTCGTCGACGCATGGAACGTCCCAGTCATAGCTGTGCCATCCGGCTCCGATCGATTCGACGTTACTGGCGACCTGCGTCCAGGTGAGGCCGTTGTTCCTGGACATCAGGATCGTGACGTTGTCGATCCGGTCGCCCCATTGGTACCACTGGATCGTGTACGGGCGCCCGGCGGGGATGACCTCTCCGCCGTACGGCTGGTCGAGCAGGATATCGTCGTCCTGCGTGTCGGTCCTGGCCAGTTGTACCGTGTGGAGCCATGGCTCCCTGGCAGGCACCGGCTCAGTGCCGCCATAGTAGAGGCGGAGGCTCCAGTCCTCCCTGTAGTTCGCCGGATACGGCAGCACCGGGTTCCAGTCCCACGTATCGTAGAGCACCACGAATTTCGCGAACATGGTTCGGCGATAGCCCCAAGCTGCCGTGGAGTGACCGATACTGCTCGTCTCGGGAAAGAGGCTGTAGACACAGGGGCGGCTGGCATCTATCTCGGACACCAGGGCGTCCCAGCAGTCGTCGAAGCCATGGAACTGTCCGACTGAGCCCTCGTACGCGTTCACGGACTCGATGGTGGACAGGAGTCCACTGCGGATGTTGGGCATCGGCGTGCCACCATCTGCCCCCGTTCCGAGTTCGGCCGTCAGATCATCCAGGAGATTCGGGATGTTGTTCGTGCCGTCGTGAGAGTGGTACCAATCGATGAGCTTTCCCCAGTGGATGAACTTGCCGACTCCGGACGCGTAGTGATCCCAATAGCTGAACACCATCGCGGAAGCCGTGGGCGTGCAGCCGTTGGTCCAGTAATAGCATTGAACGAGGTCTGGATTGTCGACGGTGTTCTGCTGCGCCGAACCCGGGTCAGCCATCACGAATGACAGGATCAGCACGATTGCCAACGAAGCGAGGTGCCGTGTCATCGCTCGTTCCTCCTTTCCTGCTGTCGCGCAAGAACGAGAATCTGATCCCAGACCGTGGCGGGATTCAGGTCGTCACCGTGCGTGATCGTCTCGCGCTTGATGGCGGTGCTCGCGCTGAGCTGTCGTGCAGCCGCAACGAATCCGTCTTCATCCGTGACCACTTGAAGCGTCTTCGCGTTCACGAGCACCCGCTCATCCCCCCTATCGAAGAGGTAGTAGATCTCTCCGGGCGTCAGGAACACGATGTCCCGCAGCACGGCGTCTTCTTTGCCGGGCAATGCATTGGCGCGGGCCGCGGCGTCGGGACCGGTAATGAAGAAGGGAGGCAGAAAGTGGTAGATGGCCAGGATCGGGTGCATGGTCCGGCGGGCGGAGACGATCACGGTGCCGTAGTTGTCGGCACCAGATGCGCTTCGTATGTGTCTATCCTGCTCGCGCTTAGCGAAGTCGTACTGGATCCGGTGGGAGATTTCCCCGTCCGGACGGACTGCGGGCATCGCCTCCGCATCGGTGGATCGCAACTCGAGCTCGTCGAGGAGCGCTGGTGGTGCAGGCTCTCCTGAGGCATAAGGCGGCGCGAAGTGCGCGAGCAGATCGGCTGCTCGCTCGGAGTCGCGGCGCACCTCGTCGAAAAGCGCATTTCGCGAGGGAATCCCGCCGGCACCGCGCCGCACGGGCACAAAGTAGCAGATGACAAGACCATCGACGTCGGTGCATGGGATGGGCTCGCCAACGCTTACCATGCCCCAGAGCTCACTGGCCTCGAAGCCGGCAACGGCGAGCACGTCTTCGACGGGTACCAGGTCGATACCGGTCGCGGTAGATGTCGGATACCCGATTGTGGCGCCGACATGGGTTGGCGCTGCGAAGAGCGCCGCGAGTCCGAAGATGATGCAAACGGTTCGAGTCCTCATGGCATGCTCCCGCGTTTGAAGACCACAAACCGCGAACGAATCGGATCGGGCCGTTTCTGATGCCGAATCTGGATAATCTTGTCGCCCCCCCACTGCCGCACGCCAGGGAACGCTGCCCCGGCCATGTCGCGCTGCAGGTGTGCTAGCTTGTGGTGGGAACCGGCATGATCGCTGTCGCGGACCTGCAAGATGGGCCCGCAGGGATGCGCCGTACGAGTTGGAGCGGCTTCTCTCGACTATGGTCGGTCCAGTCTATCGATTGGTGTTTCAACGATCTCTGCGTGAGTTCGTTGTATGTACGCCGGCACACCCCCCGGCGCCCGGCACAGCAGCCGCCCTCGGGCTCACGACCCTGTCACCGACTACCCATGGACTCGCTGGCTGCTTGCCGGTCGTCGGATCAAGCCCTATCGTTGTGACACCATGCCCAAACGCATCCGCATCCTCCTGGCCCTGCTGGGCTGCCTGGTGATCGGGGCCAACGCCCTGGCCGCCACGCATGCGCATTGCGACCCGTTGTGCTGCGACGAGCCCTGCGAGAGCGGTCCCCTGGCGCCCGTGCCCGATTGTACGTGCTGCGCGGTGCGCGGAAGCACCGACACCGACCCCCTGCTGCCGACGCTCACGCCGACGGCACCGCAACCCGCGCTGCTGCCTCTGCCGCCGGCCCTGCCGACCATCAGCACCGACGCGGGCCCCGCAGCCCTGACCGCCGTTCCCGTCCCGCCGCCCACGCCGGCGCGAACGACCATCCTCCGCTTGTGAGCCTCCGGCCAGGCCCGTGACGTGACGCCGGTCCGTGGTGGGCCGGTGTGCGACCTGTCGTGCCGCGGAGGACCTTCCGATGACGACCCTGAACCGATGGGGCTTGCTCGCCCTTGCGCTGGCGGCGCTGGCGGCCCTGCCAGCGCACGCGCAGACGCTTGCCCTGGACCGTGACGCCGTGCTGCGCCTGGCGCGCGAGCGCGCGCCGCAGGTGCTGGCCGCGCGTGCGCACCTGGATCAAGCGGCCGGTGCCCTGGGCACCGCCCGCGCCTGGGCGCACAACCCGGAACTGGAACTGGAGTTCACGCGGCGGGAATCGTACCGCGACCGCGGCTGGCGCGTGAGCCAGCAGCTCGACCTGGCCGGGCGCGGGCCACGCATCGGCGCGGCGCGCTCGAACCTGCGGGCGGCCGAGGCCTGGGCCGACGATGCCGCGGCGCGGGCGGCGGCCGAGGCGGCTCGCGCCTGGCTGGCGGCCGTGCACGCCGGCGCGCAGCGCGCGCTGGCCGACGAGGGGGCCGCGGTGCAGGAGCGCCTGCGCGCCATCGCCGCCGCCCGCCACCTGGCCGGTGACACCGGCGCCCTGGACGAGGCGCTGGCCACCGTGGCGCTGGCGCGCGCCCGCGCGGCGCAGGCGACCGCGCGCGCCGAGGAGCTGGCGGCGCGGGCGCAGCTGGCCGCGTCGCTGCCGTGGGAATCCGACGACCTGCCGCGCGTCCAAGGGGCGCTGGAATGGCCGGCGCCGCCCGCCCTGCCGGTGGCGCGCGCCGCGGCGCGCACACACCCCGCGCTGGCAGCGCTGGAAGCCGCGACGCGGGCGGCAACGGCGCGCCGTGCCGAGGCCGGCGCGCTGGCCTGGCCGCAGGCCGGGATCTTCGCAGGCGGCGGGCGCGAGGAGCACGCGGACCTGACGCAGTGGGGCGTCTCGTTCTCGCTGCCGATCTTCGCGCGCGGACACGGCGAGCGGCAGCTGGCCGACGCCGCCACGCGGCTGGCCCAGGCGGACCTGGTGGCCGCGCGAGCCGCGCGTCTGGCACAGCTGACCTCCGCCTGGCAGCGGCACCACGAACTGCAGTCGGCGCTGGCGGCCGATGCCGACGACGTGGCGCTCGCCCTTGACGCCAGCGTCCGGCTGGCCGAGGCGGCCTACGGGCTGGGCGAGCTGCCGCTGGACGAAGCGCTGCGGGCGCAGCGCGAGCAACTCGAAGCGCGGCGCGACCTGAACGACCTGCGACTGTCCGCCGCGCTGGCGGCGCTCGATGTCGCGTACTTGGCGGCGCTGCCGCCGCTGCACGAAGGGGACCGGCCATGAAAGCGATCATCCTCCCGCTGGCGCTGGCGGCCGCGCTGCTGGCCGCGGGCTGCGGCAGGGACGGCCAGAAGGCCGCGCACGATGAACATGACGGCCACGATCACACCGGGCATGACCACGCGGCCGTTGCGGCGGTCGCGCAGGAGGACCAAGTCGATCACGACGACCACGCCGGCCACGACCACGGCGCCGCCGAGGCCTCCGACCTGGACCAGCCCGTCGAGACCCTCTTCGCGGCCTCCTGCGAGCACGCCATGAAGACCCACGCCTGCGACGAGTGCCGCTACGAGGTGGGCGTGGCCAGGGCGCCGGCCGACCTGTTCACGGGCGGGCTGCTGCACAAGGCGGTGCCCGCGCGCGCGCCGGTGCGCGCGCCGCTGGAGCTGACGGGCGAGGTGTTGTTCGACGAGCGGCGCGTGGCGCACCTGGCGCCGCCGGCCGAGGGCGTGGTGCGGCGCGTGCTGGCGACCGTCGGCGATCGCGTGCGGCGCGGCGACGTGCTGGTCGAGATCGAGAGCGGCGAGGCGGCGCAGGCCGCGGCCGCCCTGCGCGGGGCCCGCGCGCAGCTGGCCGCGGCGACGCAGGCCCACGAACGGGCGACCGCGCTGCGCGAACAGGGCATTGCCGCGCAGAAGGACCTGCAGGCGGCCGCGCAGGAGCTGGAGGCGGCGCGCATCCGCGTCGATGCCGCGGCGGCGCAGGCCGCGCGCCTGGGCGTCACGGCCGACGCGAACGTCGGCGACGCCACGGGCCTGCTGCGCCTGCGCGCCCCCCGCGACGGCACGGTGCTGACGCTGCACGCCGTCGGCGGCGAGCGCGCCCACACCGAGGAGGTGATGGCGACGATCGGCGACATCGACGTCGTCTGGGTCCGGGCCGACCTCTACGAGCGCGACCTGGCCCGCCTGCGGCAGGCCGGTGACGGGTCGCTGCCGGCCGCGGTCTCGGTGCGGGCCTGGCCCGGCCAGTCGTTCGCCGGCACGGTGGACTTCGTCAGCCCCTCGATCGACGAGGCCTCGCGCACGGTGAAGCTGCGCGTGACCGTGCCCAACCCCGACCGGCGCCTGCTGGCCGGCATGTTCGCCGCCGTGCAGGTGCTGCTGACGGGCGACGGGGACGCGCTGGTGCTGCCGCTGGACGCGGTGCTCGAGGACGAGGGCCGCCGCTTCGTGTTCACGCACCACGAGGGCGACTACTACGTCAGGCGCCCGGTCACCACCGGGCGCACGTGGGGCGACATCATCGAGATCACCGGCGGGCTGCGCGGCGACGAGACCGTCGTTGCCGAGGGCGCCTTCCTCCTCAAATCGGACGTGCTGCGCTCCAAGATGGGCGCCGGTTGCGCGGACTGAAGGGAACCGAGATGCGAAGCCTGACCTGGTTCCTGCGCAACCGCGTGCTGGTGCTGGCGGCCACCGCGGTGGTGCTGGCCATCGGCGTGGCGGCGTGGATGCGGTTGCCCATCGACGCCTTCCCCGACGTGACCGGCACGCAGGTGATGATCCTCTCGCAGTCGCCCGGCCTGGCGGCGGTCGACGTGGAACAGAGGGTGAGCTACCCGATCGAGCTGGCGATGCGCGGCTTGCCGCGGGTGACCGGCGTGCGCTCACTGTCGAAGGCGGGCCTCTCGCAGGTGGTCATCACCTTCGAGGACGGCGCCGACACCTACTGGACGCGGCAGGTGGTCTTCGAACGGCTGGCCGCCGCGCGCGAGCAGCTGCCGCCCGGCGCCGAGGCCGAGCTGGGGCCCATCAGCACCGGCCTGGGCGAGATCTTCCAGTACACGCTCGAGGGCGAAGGCCTGGACCCGATGGAACTGCGCACCATCCAGGACTGGCTGGTGGCGCCGCGGCTCAAGCCCATTGCCGGCGTGAACGAGGTGAACAGCTTCGGCGGCCAGGTCAAGCAGTACCAGGTGCTGGTGGACCCGGACCGCCTGCTGGCCTACGGGCTCACCTCGACGGACGTGGTCGAGGCCATCGAGCGCGGCAACGCGAATGCCGCCGGCGGCGTCATCGTGCGCGGCTGGGAGCAGGTCTACCTGCGCGGGGTGGGGCTGCTGCGCGACATCCCGGACCTCGAGCGGGTGGTGCTGGGCGCCCGGGACGGCGCGCCGGTCTACCTTCGCGACGTGGCCGAGGTGGTGGTCGGCGCCGAGCCGCGGCAGGGCGCGGTCACGCGCGACGGCCAGGGCGAGGTCGTGGCCGGCATGGTCATCATGCTGAAGGGCGAGAACTCGCGCGACGTGGTCGACCGCGTAAAGAAGGCGGTGAGCGAGTTGGGCCCCACGCTGCCCGAGGGCGCGCGCCTGAACGTCTTCTACGACCGCACCTCGCTGATCGAGGCCTGCCTGGACACCGTGACCCACGCGCTGCTGGAGGGCGGCCTGCTGGTGGTGCTCATCCTGTTCCTGTTCGTGGCCGAGCTGCGCACGGCGCTCATCGTGGTCTTCTCGCTGCCGCTGACCTACCTGGTCACGTTCATCGTGATGGGGCAGGTCGGGCTGACCGCCAACCTGATGAGCCTGGGCGGCCTGGCGTTCTCGGTGGGCATGGTGGTGGACGCCTCGATCGTCGTGGTCGAGAACGTGCGCCGCCACCTGGCGCACGCGCAAACCAACGAGTCGGCGCGCGACGTCGTGGCCCGCGCCGTGATCGAGGTGGCCCGCCCGGTGGCGTTCTCGGTGCTGATCATCGCGATCACGCTGGTGCCGCTGTTCACGCTGCAGGGCATCGAGGGGCGCATGTTCGCGCCCTTGGCCCTGACGATGCTGATCTCGCTGCTGGTCAGCCTGGGCGTGGCGCTGACGGTGGTGCCGGCGCTGGCCGACCTGCTGCTGCGCGCTGCGCCCGAACGCGAGTTCGGCTTCGTGCGCCGCTTCCACGCCGCGTACCTGCGGTTGCTGCGGGGCGCGCTGCGCCGCCGCGGCCTGACCCTGGGCCTGAGCGCGGCCGTGCTGGCCGGCAGCGTGGCGCTGCTGCCGCTCATCGGCACCGAGTTCATGCCGCCCCTGGACGAGGGCTCGATCGCCATCAACGTGGTGCGCCTGCCGAACGCCTCGCTGGAGGGTTCGGTGCAGACGGCCACGTACCTGGAGAAGCGCCTGCTGTCCTTCCCCGAAGTGGCCACCGTGGTCAGCAAGACCGGCCGCGCGGAGATCAGCGAGGATCCGATGGGCCCTGAGCAGACCGACGTGTTCGTGATGCTCAAGCCGCGCGGCGCGTTCGCGCGCGGGCGATCGAAGGCCGACCTGGTGGCCGCCATCGCCGCCGACCTGGCCCAGGTGCCGGGCCTGCGCTACTCGTTCTCGCAGCCCATTGCGCTGCGCGTGAACGAGCTGATCTCGGGCGTGAAGAGCGACCTGGCGGTGAAGATCTTCGGGACCGACCTCGAGCTGCTGAAGGACGTGGCCGACCGCGCCGCGGCCGCCATGCAGGCGATTCCCGGCGCCCGGGACATCAAGGTCGAGCAGGTGACCGGCATGGCGCAGCTGGACGCGGTGATCGACCGCGAGGCCGCCGCGCGCCACGGCATCGACGTGGGCCTGATCAACGACACCCTCGAGACGGCCGCGGCCGGCCGCCTGGCCACGACGCTCATCGAGGAGGACCGCCGCATCGCCGTGGTGGTGCGCTTCCCGGAGGCGGCGCGCCGCGACGTGGCCGAACTGGAACGGCTGTTGATCCCGGCCCCGGGCGGCGAGCGCGTGCCCCTGGGCCAGCTGGCCGCGTTCAGACTGGTCGAAGCCCCCGCGCAGGTCACGCGCGAGAACGGCATGCGCCGCGTCGTGGTGGAGGCCAACGTGCGCGGCCGCGACCTGGGCGGGTTCGTGGCCGACGTGCGCGCGGCGGTGGACCCGCTGGCGCGCGAGCTGCCGTCCGGCTACCGCCTGGAGTACGGCGGTCAGTTCGAGAACCAGCAGCGGGCCATGCGGCAGCTGGGCATCGTGGTGCCCATAGCGCTGCTGCTGATCATGATCCTGCTGCACCTGGCGCTGGGCAGCTTCCGCCACTGCTTCCTGGTGCTGCTGAACCTGCCGTTCGCGCTGGTGGGCGGCGTGGTCGCCGTCGTCGTCTTCGGCATGCCGCTGTCGGTCAGCGCGGCCGTGGCGTTCATCGTGCTGTTGGGCATCGCCGTGCAGAACGGCGTCGTGCTGATGGCGTTCTTCCGGCAGCTGCGCCAGGGCGGCTGCACGCTGGAAGAGACCATCGTCCGCGGCTGCGACCTGCGTTTCCGGCCGCTGCTGATGACGGCGCTGACCAGCTTCATCGGTCACGCGCCCATGCTGGCGGCCACCGGTTCGGGCGCGGACATCCAGAAGCCGCTGGCGGTGGTGGTGATGGGCGGGCTGGTCACCTGCACGCTGTTGACGCAGTTGGTGATGCCGGTGGCCTACGGATGGGTTGAGGAGCGACGGGGAATGTCTTGAGCGTGGTGCGGCCGTGTGGTGGGGGTACGCTGGTGTTCGTCCGCGGTGCCCGGCGGGCCGACACGGTGGTGCCCACTTCTGTCTGCCGGCGCGCCATGCACTTTGATCATCTATCGTGAACATCCGTGCTCTTTGAGGAGTGCGCGGTGGTCGCGGGTCCCGATCGCAACTGCTGTCTGGGGCACCGTGCCCCACCATGTGTGCTACGATAGCGACGATACTGGTCGGCCCCGCCATGCGGACTTCGGTCGACGTGCAGGGGATCGGAGACGACATGACCAGAGGCGACGACACGATGCGGCGGCCGTGCGCCATCCGTGGCGAACTCGGAATCGGAGGCGCTCAGCGGCTCTTCTGGTGCCTGTTCCTTGCGTTCGTCTCACTGCACGGATCGGGCTGCGGCACGAAGAGCGAGCTGGATGTCAACACGGGCTGCGATGCGGATCCGGCACAGTTGGATTTCGGTACTACGCCGATCGGCACACCCGTCCGACGCGGCGTGACGATCTGGAACCTCGGCGATACGCCACTCACGTTGCAGCCGTCGAGTGACCACGCTGCGTTCACGCTGGTCGACGCCTCGGCTTATCCTCTCGCCATCGAACCGCGCGGCTTCGCCGAGGTTATCGTCGAGTTCGACCCGGCCGAAGCCGGTGACGCCTCGGGTCTCATCGCGCTCGGCGAGATGCCCTGCGGCCCGATCGCATGTCTCGCGACGGGCAGTCCGCCGATCCGTTCGGTCCTTGCCGATGGCTCCGGTCCCTACGCCACCATCCAGGCAGCCATCAACGCCGCTGACGCCGGCGATATCGTACAACTCGGAGATGGCACTTTCACCGGGCCCGGGAACTGGGATATCACGCTTCAGGGGAAGTCGCTGACGATCCGCTCCGGATCCGGTCAGCGCGCGAACTGCCGAATCGTCGGACGCAGCGGTCTGGCCGGTGGCAACCACATATTGAGCATCTCGAACGGCCAGTCCCAGTCCACGACGATCAAGGACCTGACGATCGCCAACGGCCATGGCTCGACGGGCGGCGGGGTCGCGATCGTCGATGCTAGCCCCCGCTTCGAGCGCGTGCTCTTCGATGGAAACATCGTGACCGGCGGTGGTGGCGCCGTGCACGTATCCGGGAACTCCGCGCCGGAATTCGACGACTGTGAATTCTTCGGCAATCGAAGCGGCGTCATGGACGCGCTCATGGGTGCAAGCGCGGCGGCTGTCGACCCGATGTCCGGAGGCGCGATCTTCGTCGATCCCTTGACCGGTGCCGACTGCGTTGTGCGCCACAGCCTCTTTCGCGAAAACACCAACGTCTACAGCGGTAGCGGCGGTGCCATCTATGGCCGGGCCCGAATCAGCAATTGCACGTTCGAGGCCAATGCCTCCTTCCCGTCCTCCGGCAAAGGTGGTGCCTGCTTCTTAGCGAGCGGCTCCGTCTCCCGCTCGCTCTTCGCCGACAACACGGCCGGCCAGCAGGGTAGTGCCCTCTATCTCGCCAGCTCCTCGGAAGGCGTGAACATCGTCAACTGCACGATCGTGGCCAATGGCGTCACCCAGGGTTCTTTCGGGGCCGCCGTGTACAGCGAGTGGAATACATCCATCCAGAACTGCATCGTCGCCTTCAATGGCCCGCTCGGGATCGCATTCGGTGCCGTGAGCCCCGCGTTGTTGTGTTGCGACTACTATGGCAACGGGGACGCTGACGGCGGTGCTGTCATGCATCGGATCGGACGCGATGGCAATTTCGCTGCCGATCCGCTCTTCAGCGACCGTGGGGGCGGTAACTACCACCTGACCGCCCAGTCACCCTGTCTGCCAGGCGGACACGAGGATTGCGGACTGATCGGTGCGCTGGGTATGCTGGAGAGCGCGTCGCGTCGCGCGCGTTGATCGCATTTGCCTTCTGACCGGGCGAAGCGTAGGCCGTTCGGCCTCTCCGTACCGCCGCCCCCCAACGCCGCCTTGGACAGACCGTCCCGGTCCGTAGTATGATCCCGTCCGCTCAAGCGATAGGCCGGAAAGGACGACCCGCCATGGCACGATTCTGGGCATTGGTCCTGGCCCTGTTGACGGTCGGGGCGTGCGCGCCGGGAGCCTACTACCAGGGACGACAACTGCTGGCTTCGGGCGCCTACGAGGAGGCGACGGCGGCGTTCCAGCGGGAACTGTCCGGCAATCCCCTCAGCGCTGCCGCCTGGCGTGAAGCGGGCGTGGCCCGGTATCACCTGGGACGGCACGCGGCCGCCGATTCCGCCTTGGCCGAAGCCGCCCGCCTGGGCCCGGACGAGCGCACGCGGCTCTATCAGGGACTCGTGCGGGAAGCGCTCGGGGACCAAGGGGCCGCGCTCGGCTTCTTCCGGCAGGTGCTGGCGTCCCGCCCGGACAGGGAGACGCGCCGACTGGCGCACCTGCGCTTCGAGACCCTTGTGCGCCAACGGGCCGAACGACTCGCCCAGGATGCTCTCGCGGCGGAACGGGACGGGCGGTTCACCGGACCGCCGGACAACACGATCGCGGTCGTCGCGTTCGATGGCGCCGATCTGCCCGCGGAGCTGGCCCCGCTGGCCCGGGGACTCGCGGAATTCCTCGCGTTGGATCTCGGCAAGATCGCCTCGTTGCGCGTAGTCGAGCGGCTGCAGATCGAGCAGCTGATCCGTGAACTGGCGCTGGCGAACTCGGATCTCGCGGACCCGGACACCCGCCTGCGCACCGGCCGACTGCTGGGCAGCCGGCGGGTGGTGACCGGATCGCTTCAGGCGCCGGGCAACGGCCGGCTGGAAGCCTACAGTGCGCTTGCGGACGTGGTGGCGGCCGAAAGCCGGGATCTTGACGGCGTGACCGGCGACGAATCCGGGTTCTTCCGCCTCGAGAAGGACCTGGTCTTCGACATCATCGACGACCTGGGGATCACGATCACCGCTGCCGAGCGCGATGCGATCCAGAAGGTGCCGACCGAGTCGTTCACCGCCGTGCTCGCCTATAGCCGTGGCCTGCTGTTCCACGAACAGGGACGGTACGCCGAGGCCGCGGCCGAGTTCCAGAAGGCGCACCAGGCTGATGGGGGGTTCCAGGAAGCGGGCGTGATGGCGGAGATGACCGGGGATGTCGCCCTCGCCACGGCCACCGGAGCGGCGCCGGGCCCGGGAACCGGGACCTCGGCCGACGAGCAGTCCGCGCGGCTGCTGACGGCGCTGCAGGGCGAATCCGGCATCATGCCGACCTTCCTGGGCACCGACGCCGGCGGACCGCCGGACACGGCCCCGCCGAGAACCGGCGCGGTCACGGGCGTCCGGATCATCGTCGGGGGTGACTTCCGATGAGGAACATCGCCAGGTGGCTCGGCGCCTTCCTGCTCGCGGCACCGTTCGCGGCCGCCGGGCCGGCACGAGCCCAGGTTGTCTACGGCACCCCTCCGGAGATCGAGACCGGGTTCGTGATGACCGGCTGGACGCTGGAGCAGGGTGACCGCAAAGTCACGGTCCGGCAGGTGGTCGCGCCCCTCAGCGGCTTCCTGCCCCTGCGCGATAACGCCGAGCTCCGGTATTTCCTGGCCCGCGGCAGCAGCCAGGCCGAGGTCGACGGCGACGTCCATCGCCTGTCCGGCTTGAGCGACCTGCGGTTCCAATTCAACCGCTCGCTCGCCCAGGACCGCGTCTTCCTGGCCCTGGGCCTGAATCTGCCGACAGGCAAGCGCGGACTCGACCTCGAGAGCGAATGGCTGGTCTCCCACTACCTGTCCCAGGACTTCCTGTCGATACCGCTGCGGCGACTGGGAGCTGGTCTGGGTCTGAGCTTCATGGCCGGCGGCGCCGTCGAACGCGGTCCGTTCCTCCTGGGCGCGACCGTGGCGTACGAGATCGCCGGCGCCTACGAGTCCTACGCCGGCATCGACGACTACGATCCGGGCGACCAGTTCAACCTCTCGTTGCGAGCCGAGACGACTCGTGACGGAGCTCGTGCCTGGGCCGGCTTCACCTACGCCGACTACACGGGTGACACGGTCGACGGCGTGCTCGTCTACGATCAGAACTGGTACGCGCGGACGAGCCTGGGCGTCGAGAAGAGCACCCGTCACCTGCGCCTTGAGACCCATGGTTCCTATCTGGTGCGCGACGGCGCCACGACCTACGACGAGGCCGGCGCCGCCCTCAACAACCTGCGCCTGTACGGCAACGAACTGTACTGGTCGATCAGCGGCGCTTGGCTGGGCGGCCGCCAAGAGCGGCCCTGGCACCTGGGCCCCGTCGCCGCCTGGCGTCTGATCGACGGAAACGAGTACGGGACGGGACGGGCAGCTGTCCTGACGCTGGGTGTCGACGGCGGCTTCTGCGTGTCGTCGCGCATCCGCGCCGGATTGGGACTGCGTCTGTACACGGGAGATGCCGCCGGCGGCGGCCTCGACCTGAGCGGCTACCAGACTTCGCTGACGGTCGTGGGCAATCTCTGAGGAAGGCGAGCCCGACCATGATACGGTTCACCATTGGGGTCATCGCCCTGCTGATCGCGAGCGCGGGAGGTCGAGCCGCCGCCCAGCAGACGCCCGAGGAGTTCATCCTCTACATGGCGCGCGCCCAGGACCTGGCACGGCAGACGCTCGCGGACGCGACACCTCACTTGGGCACGATGATCGCGGGCACCGGCCCCTCCAGCGCAACCGCCACGGTGCGGCCCGGCTTGGGGCACGCGGCCCTGTCCGTCGGTCTTCGCGGCGCGGAGTTCACCGTCGCGAACCCTGACTACACCGTGGACGACCCGTCGGGAGCCGACCGCGTCGAGAGCGCCGTCATCGCCGCCTTCGCCGACGCGAGCATCGGGCTGCTGCACCGCGACCGCGGCCCGCGTGCGACCGTGCTGGCCGGCCTGGATCTGCTGCTCCGCGCGGGCCTCACGCTGGGAGATCAACCTGACATCACCCGCTCCGTCGATCTCGAGAACTTGAAGCCCATCTTCGGCGGCGGGCTTCGCCTGCGCCTGCTCGACGGTGGCCACGCCCCGCAGGTGTCGCTGGCGGCGGGAGCGAGCTTCCTGACCGAACGCCGATTCAGCGCCCGCGGACAGCTCACCGAGGGCGACGTCACCGCCCCCTACGAAGTCAATCTCTCCTTCGAGGAGTCGAGCCGCTTCCTCCTGCTGGAGGTCGGCAAGCGCTTCGGCGGCTTCGCCCCCTATGTCGCCATGGGCTGGGTGAGGCACCACCTGCGGGCCAGCTATGACGCCGTGGTCGTCTTCGACGTCCTGGCGGAGCCGCAGATGCTGGCCAACGACGACGTGGACGTCCGGCGCACCGACGGCCTGATCTGCGCTGGATTCGAACTCGGCAGCCCGCTCGGTCTTGTTCTCGAAGCCGGCAGGTCGGCCGGCGGCAGCTTCGGGTCGCTGTTCCTGCACCTCCACCGATAGCGAGCGAACATGACACGCGACCGCCATTCTCCCAGGTGCCCGGTTCGCCCCCGCGCCGTGGCCGTCCTGCTGCTCGTCGCCTTGGCCGGCTGCATGTCGGATTCGCCGGTCGAGGCGCCCAGGGCGTCACTGGCGATCCTTGTCCAGGCGCCACTGCCCGGCGCCGACGGTGCCAAGGCGGCGCCGCCGACCCTCGCCGAGATGCTGCGGAATCCGGATCGGCTGGCCGCGACGGTACGCATCGTGCGTCTGGATCGCGATGGTCGGGAGACGGAGCGCATCGGGGGCGGCATCCTGGACCGGATCACTGTCGACCTGGAGAACCGCCAGCTCGAGTGCCAGGGCACGATCGATCTCGAGCCCGACCACCTGACCGGAACCCGCAACCGCCTGGAGTTGGACCTGACCTACCGCGGCGAGGACCTGGCCGGCGCGTTCATCGGCGAGTTCCGCCTCGGGTCGGGTCTCGTCGTCACCGTGGAGCGCCTGCATCTGGCCGGCTTCACGCCGGTGGACGCCGATCGGCAGGTCACGCGCGATTTCGGGCTGTGCCTGTCGACACCGGCGATCTCCGGCGACCCGAGCTGTCTCGACGGCAGCGACCTGGACGGCACCGGCTTCGTGTTCGAGCCCGAGTCCGGCGCGACCTCGTTCAGCTACCGGCGCACGAACGTGGAGTGGCCCGGCTCCGCCGCTGCGCGCACGATCGTGGTCGGCTTCCGGGGCGCGCTCGAACCGACACCGATCCTGACGGGCACGCGTGAGATCGGTGCCCTGATTCCCGGCCGACCCGATCCCGTGACCGTGGTGATCCCGCTGGACGTGATCGGCGCCCCCGGCGGGCCCGGCGGGCCCGGCGCCCCCGGCGAGATCCTGTCGGGCGACCTGAGTCTCAGCTTCGCCGACGGATTGCCGCCCCGGATCACGGGGCGGGCGGTGTTCGTGCGGGTGGAGGAGATGGGGAAGGACACGCTGTCGCGCGGAGCGCCGGGCAACACGCGCCGCCGCCCGTAGCCGGAGACCGGTTGGTCACGCGAAACGAACGCCGGGAGGCGAACATGTCGCGCTCAATGGCTGGCGCGGCGCTTGTCGCGATCCTCTGGATGTTGGGCGCGGGTGGCTGCGGCACGCGTGAACCCCTGGATCCACTGGTGCCCGCAACGACCACACGCATGACGGACGATGATCACCGCGAATTGGATCTGGCCTGGTCCCCTGACGGTCGGAAGATCGCCTACCTCCGGCAGAACGGAGTCTTGATCGAGATCGCCGTTCTGGATGTCGCAACACGAGCCGTCACCGTCCTGGCGCCGACGGGCGAAGCCATCGACACGCTGCGCTGGTCACCCGACGGATCCCAGATCCTGTTGACCGCGAGTGCCGCTTCGACCGAGATCCGCCTCGTCACCTATCCCGGCGGGCAGGAGCGGGCGTTCAGTCATCCCTGCTCCGATGATGACGGCGGCTGCATCCGCCGCCCGTTCTGGTCCTTCGATGGCTCGCGATTGGCGGCGGCCCTCGACAGGAGTCCTGGCTGCGTGTCCTCGCAAGACTACGAACTTGTCGTCTATGACCTGGGCGGATACGGCTGCACGATCGTCGACGTCCACGGCCCTACCGACGGCGCCGGGGGCTTCACGTGGTCGCATCTCGGTGAGCGCGTGGCATACTGGTACTGGGTGCCCGCCGCTCCGATGAAACTGATCACAACGAGAGACATGGACACGGGTGTCTCGGTCGCGGTCACCTCCGGCAACGGGGCCGACCATGATCCGATCTGGTCCCCGGACGACACCCTCATCGCCTTCAGTTCGCGGCGGGGCGGCCAGACAGACATCTGGATGACGGACAGTGACGGCACGACGGCGCCACGACGCATCACGGACGATGCCGCAACAGAGAATGACGTGGCGTGGTCACCATCCGGCAGGAATCTCTCGTACCGGGTCCACGACGGCCAGACGGATTCGGTCTGGCTCGTACCCGCGGATGGTTCGCTCGATCCCACGTGTCTGACACCGGACGGCGTGAGCGAATGGGCCGCCCGTTGGTCCCCGGTCGGGTCGACGCTGGCGTTCGTGCGCGAGGAATCAGGGCGCTCGGACCTCTGGGTGAGGACTATCGCGGATTGACGGCGCGGCGCGCCCCATGCTTGCCGAAACGACCGCCATGCCTCAGGATACCCGCGGTCGCGGTCGCAGCCGCCCCGGTGCCGCACCACGGCACACCCGAAAGGACAGCCATGCCCGCTCCCCACAGCGACCGCACCCTCCGCGGCAGAACGCTCCTGATCACCGGCGCCAGCCGTGGCATCGGCCGGGCCATCGCCGTCCGGGTGGCGCGCGACGGCGCAAACGTGGCGATCCTGGCCAAGACCACGACCGAGCACCCCAAGCTGCCGGGGACCATCCACAGTGCAGCGGAGGAGATCGAGCAGGCCGGCGGCCGCGCCCTGGCCTGCAAGTGCGACATCCGCGATGACGAACAGGTGCAGGCCGCGGTGGCGGCGACCGTGGACGCGTTCGGCGGTCTCGACATCGTGGTCAACAACGCCAGCGCCATCAGCCTGACGGGGCTGCTCGAGACGCCGATGAAGATGTACGACCGCATGTTCGACATCAATGCGCGTGGCAGCTTCCTGGTCACTCAGAGCGCCATGCCGCATCTGCTGAAGGCACCCAACCCCCATGTGCTGAACCTGAGCCCGCCCCTGACCATGCACCCTCGCTGGTTCGCCGGCCACGCCGCCTACACCGTGGCCAAGTACGCGATGAGCGCCTGGGTGCTGGGCATGACCGAGGAATTCCGCGATCAGGGCGTCGCCTTCAACGCCCTGTGGCCGCGCACGGCCATCGACACCGCGGCCGTGCGCAACCTGTTGGGGGGCGAGAAGATGGCAAACGCCAGCCGGAAGCCGGAGATCGTGGCCGACGCCGCCTGGTACCTGCTGACGCGCGACAGCCGGGCCTGCACCGGCCATTTCTATACAGACGAGGACATCCTGGCCGAAGAAGGACAGACCGATCTGGATCGCTACGCCGTCCGGCCGGGCACGCCTCTGTTCAACGACTTCTTCCTGGACTGAACCGGAGCAGGACCGATGACCAAGACCAAGATCATCTGCACGATCGGGCCGGCCAGCCGCAGCCCCGAGATCCTCGAGAAGCTGGTCGAGGCGGGCATGAACGTCGCCCGCCTGAACTTCTCGCACGGGACGATGGAGCAGCATGCGCAGACGATCCGCGACATCCGCGCGGTGGCCTTGAAGCTGAACCGCCAGGTGGCGATCCTGCAGGACCTCTCGGGCCCGAAGATCCGCACCGGGCCGCTGGCGGGTGGCACCGTCACGCTGCACAACGGACAGCCGTTCACGTTGACGAACCGCGACGTGCCCGGCGACGAGCACGAGGTGGGCCTGACCTACGCCGACCTGCCGGCCAACGTACGTACCGGCGACATCCTGCTGCTGGCCGACGGACTGCTGGAGTTGGAGGTGGAATCGACCAGCGATCGCGACATCCGTTGCCGGGTGATTGCCGGCGGGCCGCTCGGGTCGAACAAGGGCATCAACCTGCCGCACCGGAGCATCAACGCGCCCATCCTCACCGAGAAGGACAAGCGCGACCTGGAGTTCGGCCTGGCCCAGGACGTGGACTTCATCGCGCTCAGCTTCGTGCGGACGGCCCATGACGTGATGACGGTCAAGAAGGTCATCACCGAGGGCGGCTACGACGTGCCGCTGATCGCCAAGATCGAGAAGTTCGAGGCGCTGGCGAACATCGACGAGATCATCCAGGTGGCCGACGGCATCATGGTCGCGCGCGGCGACCTGGGCGTGGAGATCCCGCTGGAGACCGTGCCACGCGCGCAGAAGATGCTCATCGCCAAGACGAACGCGGCGGCCAAGCCGGTGATCACCGCTACGCAGATGCTGCGCTCGATGGTCGAGCACCCGCGCCCCACGCGCGCCGAGGTGACCGACGTGGCCAACGCCATCCTGGACGGCACCGACGCGGTGATGCTCTCGGAAGAGACCGCCGCCGGCGCCTTCCCCGTGCAGGCGGTCAGGGTGATGGCGAAGGTGGCGGCCGACGTGGAGCCGCTGTTCGACCACGAAGGCTGGAACGCGAAGCTGAAGGACGCGGCACGGCTGAGCTTCGAGGCCGCCGTCGCGCACACGGCCGTCGAGATGGCCACCGACATCGGGGCGGCCGCCATCCTGACCTGCACAACCAGCGGCAGCACGACGCGCCTGGTGGCGCGCTACCGGCCGCGGCAGCCGCTGCTGGCGATGACGCCGCACCCGAAGACCGCCGTGCGCCTGGCGCTGACCTTCGGCGCGGTGCCGGTGCTGATGCCCGAGACCGCCAATGCCGAGGACCTGGAGCGCCGCGCCATCGGCGCCGCGCTGCAGAACGGTTACGTCAAGCCGGGCCAGCCGGTGGTCATCACCGCCGGACTGCCGTTCAACGTGTCGGGCACCACGAACATCATCAAGGTTGCGACGGCGGAGTGGGACTAGGCGGTTCCTCGCCGCGGTGCGCCCCCGCCGGGAGCACCGCGGCAAACATGCGCCCGTAGATCTCCCACACCGTCACGAACAGCGCCGCCAGGACCGGGCCGATGAGCAGGCCCAGCATCCCGAACATCGCCACGCCGCCCAGCGTCGAGAGCAGGATCAGCAGGTCCGGCAGCTTCGTGTCTTGGCCCACCAGGCGCGGCCGCAGCACGTTGTCGATGCTGCCGACGATGGCGCCGCAGAACACCGCCAGCACGATGCCCGCGGTCGTGTGCCCGCTTGACACCAGCACGATCGACGCCGGGACCCAGACCAGGCCGATGCCGATGCCCGGGATCACCGACAGCACCACCATCAGCGCGCCCCAGAACAGCGCGCTCGGGACGCCCGCCACCGCGAACGCGATCCCCGCCAGCGTCCCCTGCAGCAGGCCGATGACGGCCGTGCCCTTGAGCGTGGCCCGCGTGACCGAGCGGAACTTGTCCAGCAGCAGGCGCTCCTCGGCGTCCTCCAGCGGCAGGTACCACAGGATGCGGTCGACCAGCCTGCCGCCCTGCTCCAGGAAGAAGTACATGGCGTAGAGCATGATGCCGAGCATGAACAGGAAGTTGAGCGTGCCGCTGGTGACCGACTGCAGCCCGCCGATCAGCAGCCGGCTGAGGAAGCCGACGGCCTGCCCCGCGCGCGTGAGGATGTCTTCGCGGTAGGGCTCGATGTGCTCGTAGATCGGCAGCGCGCGGAGCCAGGTCTCGATCTGGTCGGGATGGCTCAGCTTGTCCTGCACCCAGGGGACGGCTGCCTCGCCTACGTGGACCGCTTCGGCCGCAACCAGCCCCAGCAGGCCGGCCAGCGGCAACAGCACCACCAGCACCACCAGCGCGATCACGGCGATGGCCGCACCGCGCCGCCGCCCGCGGAAGACCCGCACTATCCGCCCGTACAACGGCTGCGCCAGCGAGGCGGCGATGCCTGCCAGCAGCAGCGCCGTCAGGAACGGACGGATCATCTTGAGGAACAGGAAACTGATGGCGATGACCAGGGCCACCAGGAAGATGCGGCTGGTCAACGGGGCCCGGGGCAGGATCTTGCCGCCGTCGTGCATCCGGTCGCCTTCCGTCAGCCGACCGCTTCGTCGAGGATCCGCTGCAGGTCCTCCTGCTTCACGCCCAGCATCAACTCGTTCTTCGGGTAGGACAACGCCACGACGCCCTGTTCGCAGCCGCCCAGGCAGCCGCTGGCGAAGATCTTCACGCGCCCCTCGAGACCCTGGTCGCGGGCCATCTGCTTGAGTTCCTCGCGCAGTTGGACGCCGCCACGGTCGGCGCAACACGGCTTGGGTGCGCCGTCCGGGCGCTTGTTCGTGCAGACGAAGACCGCAGCGGGGAACGGCGCAGGGAACTTCAGCATGCGGCGACGGCTCCTTCAACCATGAGAGGAAACGTGTACGACGACGCGTCCATCAATAGCATGACCGGCGCGAAACCGCACGCACGAACCCCGGAACCCACGGCGTCGCTCCAGGCCACGAAGAGGACCGGACCAGCCTCCAACGACCCTCGCCCAAGGTCGCCTTCGGCCAGCCCGGTCCGTCCGTCCCGTCTCGTCCGCGCCCCATCACCGGGTTGCGGAGGCCCGAATCGTGTGCATCGGCGGCACCATCGAACAGGCAATAGGAGCTGCCACATCATCTCGGACGCATGCATGACCCAGGGTGTGTGTCAGGTGGTGCCGCCGATCACGTCCCTTCTCCAGATCGCCCACCAACCCAAGAAGGCCAGACGGGGTACCTTTTTGGGGCACCCCGTCCGCAAGTTCGTGCATATTCTCCAATTGCGGACATCAAATATCCAATTGTCCGCACACTCCCGTTCGCGTGATCTCAGCCCGGCGGCAGCTCCTCAAACACGCCCTGCTGCCGGTTCTTGCGGACGTTATCCCAGCGGAAGTGCCTGCCGTTCATGGCGATATAGACGCCGGGGGGCAGGCTCTGGGCAAACGCCAGGGCCCCGCCAAGATTGAACAGCCCGTCCGAGCTGCCGAACGCGTAGGGGATCATGGCCCCGGTCAGGACAATCACCTTGGGCAGCCCGGCCTGGCCCAGCAGGCGGGCGGTGATCTCCATGGTGTCGGTCCCATGGGTGATCACGATGCGGTCGCGCGGGCAGGAGCGGCACTGCGCCAGGATCACCTGCCGGTCGTCGTCGGTCATCTCCAGCGAGTCGACCATCATCAGCGTGCGGACCTCGACGTCGGCCAGGCTGCGTCCGAGCTTCAGCATCTCGGCCATGTGGGTGTCCTTGAAGTACAACGAGCCGTCGCGCTCGTTGTACTCCTTGTCGAAGGTGCCGCCGGTGACGAACAGGCGGATCGGCTCGGTCATGCACGGTCCTTTCGCGGGGCCGGGAAAAACGGGCTAGAACAGGACGATGACGGCGCGTCGGCCTTCCAGGCCGGGATGCGTCCACAGCCACAGGCGGTAAGGGAAGCCGTCGTCGCGGCGCCAGGCGGCGACCACCTCACCGCCAGCCTGCGGGCCCTGGTCTGCCGGTTCGGGCATCGCCGTGATGGTCAGGTGGTTGAAGGCGGTCAGGAAATCGCCCGCCGACTGCCGCCTCAGGATGTGCACCATGTAGGCAATCATGCCGGCGTTCACCGGCCGGGCCTCCTGGTTGACCAGGATCGAGACGATGCGGTCGGTGTCCGCGCCCACGTCCGTACGCAGGCGGTCGCCGACGGCCAGGGAGCGTTCGCTGCCCGCGCCCATTTCCGCCATGACGCGGCCGTAGGGCTTGCCCACCGGTTCGTGCAGGTCGGCGAAGATCCTGACCACATGGGGCAGGATCTCGTGCGCCCCCAGCTGGTGGCGGGCTTCCACGGCCGAGTCGCCGGTGGTCACGACATGGCGGAAATCGCGGGCCAACTCGGGCAGGTAGACGTCGCAGCCGGGCAGGGCGACGGGCTTGGCGGTGAGCGGATCGACGAAGACCAGCGTCCCTGCCATGTCCCACATGAGTAGCCCGCCGGGCAACGCCTCGCCTGAAAAGCCGTTATCGCTTGCCATGCTTGCGCTTTCCGTCCGGCTGGTGGACCGGACCACTCCTTGCTAGACTGTCCGCGGCCTCCGCACAGGGGGAAGCCATGCCGGACACGGACCGACGACGGTCCGCTGCCGGGGCGGGCGCAACTATAATACCCCATCCGCCCGTAACAACCAGTTCGGGGAGGGAGAGACCATGTCCAAGCCTCGTGGGCGCCAGGCCGCCCGGATCCTGGCCGCACTTGCCATCCTGCCGGCGCTGGCCGCCGCGCCAGCCTGGGCCGACGAACTCGAGGACCTGCTCGAGGACGTGACCGGGCAGTATGCCCAGGCCTACCTGGCGCCGTTCACGCACTCGTTCGGACCGAACCTCAACAGCGGCATCTTCCACACGGCCGCCATCCCGCGCTCGCGCCTGACCATCGAGCTCGGCATCAAAGCCACCGCCACGCATCTGGTCGAAGCGGACCAGTCGTTCCAGAAGGTCATCGATGGTGTCGATCTCTCCGACTACGACGACAGCGTCGCGCCCGGCACGACGGGCTACGTCGTCATGAGCGGCCCAACGGTCTTCGGCGACGACGAGACCCCGGGCACCGTGACCGGCTACGTGGGCGGCGTGCAGGTCTTCAGCCAGGAGACCATCGAAGGCCTGGTCGACACCCGCTTCTCGCCGATGGCGGTGCCGCAGGCCAGCGTCGGCGGCATCGCCGGCCTGCGCGCGACGGTGCGCTGGCTGCCCGAGCTGAAGCTGGGCGACTTCGGCAAGATCAAGGTCTTCGGCTACGGCCTGCAGTGGAGCCCCAACATCGTGGCCCCCACGCTGCCGGTGGACGTGATGGTCGGTTTCTTCAACCAGACCGTCGAGTTCGGCACGCTGATCGAGGCCGACGCCAGCACGATGTTCGTGGCTGCCAGCAAGGCGTTCGCGCTGGCGACCGTCTATGCGGGCTACGCCATGGAGGACTCCGAGATCGACGTCGCCTATACCTACAGCGGCAATGGCAGCACCGTCGGTTTCACCGCCGAAGGCACGCAGGAGAGCCGCGTCACCGTCGGCGCCACGCTCAACGTGCTGGCGAAGCTGAATCTCGAGATGGGCCATGGCGACCTGACCACCTACACCGCGGGCCTGATGTTCGGGTTCTGAGCCCGGTCCGGCGAAAAGGAGACGACATGAACACCATTCGCGCATACCTCCGCGGCCGCGGCGCCCTGGCGCTGCTGCTGCTGATCCCGGCGGCCCTGCTGGTGCTGGGCGGCTGCGAGAGCGACGCCACGGCGCCGCAGGATCCCACCCCGCAGCTGAGTGAACGGGATGCCGCTTCTCAGGCGGGCCTGATCGCGATGGCCATCGTGGATGTGGGACCGGAGATCATCACGTTCAGCGAGTCCGGCAAGACGGTCTACAACCGGTCGTTCTTCGGTGAGGTCAGCGGGACCGTGTTCCTTGACTTCCGCCTGGGAGGCCCCAGCGGCCCGTCGGCCACGTGGGCGACCGGCACCTGGGCGCGGCTGTACACCGGGGTCGGCGAGCCACTGGTGATCCAGCCCGAGGGCATCGACGGCTCGGCGCAGTTGGGCCTGGACGTCACCGGGGACCTGAACCGGGGCGCCGGCACGGCGGTCCTGAACGGGGGCGGCACGTTCAGCAGCGGGACGTATACGGCGGCGTTCACCTTCGACGACCTGGCCGTCGCCACCTCCGGCTACCCGGACGGCGGCACGATGACGTTCACCGGCGGCGGCTTCGTGATGACCGTGGCGTTCAACGGCACAAGCACCGCGACGGTCACGGTGCAGGGTCACGGGACGTGGACCGTGAACCTGGAGACGGGCGCGGTCACGCCCGCGGGCTGATCCGCAACGCGGGCCCCAACAAGCAGGGAAGGGGACCCCTCCGGGGTCCCCTTCCGCATCTCCGCTGCCACGTCCCGGGCTCCAGCCCGGTTCCTTCCCTTGCCCGGACCGGACCCGGTCGAATGACCGTGAGTCGCTGATCCAGCCTGGAGCCTGCGCCCGACACGACTTTGCGCTGCCCGTGATTGAGGCAGGCGGCCGGTTCCGGGCGGGTGACCGTAGGCGTGGCCATCCGCTTCTGCCGCTCGGTGCACGGGCGCGCCGGGCCCAACGGGGCCCCGGCGCGGAGCCGCAACGTCGACCATGATCCACTGACCGGGCCGCGCGCGCAAGCACGAACGTCACCTGCGTTGCGCGACCGCCGGTTCAGCCGCGGTTGCCGCCGATGATGCCCTCGAGCGTGCAGACCACGCCCTGCAGGTCTTCCGCCAGCGCGGTCATTTCGCGGCTGGCGGCGGCCGATTCCTCGGCGCGGGCCGAGTTCGACTCGGTCACGCCGCCGATCTGGCCGACGGCGCTGTTGATCTGCTGCAGCCCGCCCGCCTGCTCGGCCGCCGAGCGGCTCATCGAGCCCACCAGGTCGGCCGCCGTGCGCACGCGGCCGCCGATCTCGTCGAGGATCGTCGCCACGTCGACGGCCACCGCCACGCCGTGGTCGGCGTTCGCGCGCGACTCGTCCAGCAGCCCTGCCGTCGAGCGCGCCGCCTCGGCGCTGCGCTGCGCCAGGTTGCGCACCTCCTCGGCCACCACCGCGAAGCCGCGACCGGCGTCGCCGGCGCGCGCGGCCTCCACCGCGGCGTTCAGCGCCAGCAGGTTCGTCTGGAACGCGATCTCGTCGATGGTGGTGAGGATCTTCGAGGTCTCGTCCGCCGAGGCCTTGATGCGCCCGATCGCCGTCTCCATGCGGGACATCGCCTCGTGCGCGCGGCCGGCGGCCTCGCTCGACTCGGTCGTCTCGCGGCTGGCCTGGCCGGCGCTCTCGGCCGTGCGCGAGGTCTGCACCGACAGCTCGGCCAGCGAGGCGGTCGTCTGCTCCAGCGCCGAGGCCTGGCTCGACGTGCCGTCGCTGAGCGACTCGCTGGCCTCGGAGATGGACCGCGCGCTGAGGGACAGCTTCCGGCTGCCGGCACCCAGGTCCACCACCACCCGCGACAGCGGCGCCGTGATGATGCGCGCCAGCAGCAGCCAGGTCAGGCCGGCCAACACGCAGACGCCGACCAGGCTGATGCCGGCCGACACCAGCGCCATCCGGCGCGACGCGCGCACCTGCTGCGCCTCGCGCTCGGCCGCACCGGCGGCCAGGCTTTCGGCCAGGCGACGCGTTGCCTCGTCGGCTGCCGCGGTCGAGACGCCGATTTCCATACGACCGACCGTACTGCCATCGAAGGCCAGGTCGTGCCGGTAGGACCGGACGGCCCCCTCGGCCTTCTTCTCTGGCACCAGCGGCGAGCCGTCGGCGCCGTAGAAGTTGACCCAGGCGATGTCCGCGTCCTTCGTCGCGACGGCGGCCAGGTTTTCCAGCGCCGCGAAGTCGTAGCCGATGATGTACATGGCGGCGATTTCGGACAGCAGGCCCGACAGGGACTGCTGCTTCTCCTCCAGCTCGCTCTGGAGCTGCGCCACCTGGTCCTTTTCCATCGTCGCCAGCAGTTGCTGGACCCCGGCGGCCTGCTCGTCCAGGCCCCGCTTCGCCAGCAGCACCGACGTCACGCCGGTGCCGGCCTGGATCACGAGGATCGACGCGACGATCGCGACGAGGAACTTGGCTGTCACGCCCATGCGTTCGAACATTGGTAGACCCCTTGAACTTGCGGCGGCGCCGCGGGTCGGCGCCGCCCGTGGTGAGCCTACTGTACGTCGGCGAACGCGCCGTACTTGATGGTCTTGAGGCAGTCGCGCACCGGACCGTAGTCCAGCGGGTCGACCCAGCCGGCGATGCCGGCTGCCTTGGCCGCCTCGTCGGTCGGCTTGAGGGCCTTCAGGGCCCCTGCGATCTTCTGCACCATCGCCGGGTCGGCCTTGGCCGCGGCGGCCAGGGGCCACTCGGGGTACAGCTGCGTCGAATGCATGTACGGGAAGGCATCCTTGACCTGGTTCAGGACGCGCACATCGGCCAGCTTGATCGTGCCGGCGGCGGCCATGCTCTCGAGCACGTCACTGCGCACGGTGCCCGCGTCGGCGGCGCCGTTGATCACCGACAGCACCACGTTGTCCTGCTTCTTGCCGATCATGACCTCGGCGCAGTCCTTGTCCGGGTTGATGCCGTTTTCCAGCAGCAGGCGCCACGCCATCTGGCCGCCGCCGAACGACGAACGCTCGGTGACCATGAACTTCTTGCCCTTGAGGTCGGCCAGCGTCTTGATCGGGCTGTCGGCCTTCACCAGGATGACGCCGCCGAACTGCGTCATGGTCTTGCCGTCCTGCAGGTTGGCCATGGTCAGCACCGCCTTGACGCCCTGCGTCTTCTCGAGCTCGGCGTAGAACGCGGAGTTCGCCAGAACCAGATCCACCTGGCCGGCGGCAACCGCGGGCTCGACCGCCTCGAACTTCAGCGGCACGATCGTCACCTTGTCGCCGATCTTGCCGGACAGGTAGGCCGCCGTGGCGCCCCACTGCTTCATGCACTCGGGCGCGCCGCGGTTCGCCAGAACGCCGAGCTTCACTTCCGCCACGGCGGCGCCGGGCAGCGCGACGGCAGCCAGGAACAGCAGGGTCAAGAGCACCATCATCGCCTTCTTCATCGTTGCCACCTCACCGGGCACATGGTCCCCCACCCGCGGCAATCCCCCGGAAGCGGCGGTGCGGGGCCCGCCGATCCCGGACCCACTTCGTCAGGTCCCGGGGTCGACTTAAGGAATCATCGAAGTCAACATGAGGGACGCCCTCAGCCGGGGCGGCCCGCCGCTAGCCCGATTGCCATAACCGGGCGGCGGTGATAGGCTTGCCCCGCCATTCCCTCTTCACCCGCCCCGACAGGACATGGTTGCCCGATGCGCCGCATGCTCCTTCTGCCTGCTCTGTGCCTGTTCCTGGCGGCGGTGCTGGTCCCCGCGTCGACGGCCAATGCGGCCGCCGGCGACGCCGCGGCCGTGCTTCCGGGGGGAGGCCGCGTGATCATCGACGTCGGTTGGATCGCACCGCTGGGCGACCTGGGCGACCGACTCGACGCGACACCGACGGGCGCCGGCGCGCGCCCCGGCTTCGAGATCGGTCTGGAGTGGCGCTTCGCCCTCTCGCGCACGTGGTCTCTGGCGCCGACGGGGCACTACCTCGGCTATGGTGACGCGACCGGTCTGGGCACCTCGGGCGAGGAGAGCCTCTCGCCGTCATCGCTGCGTTACGGGGCCGAGCTGATGATCTCGTCCGACCGCGCGGGGACGCAGTGGTTCGCCGGTGTGGGCCCCGCGTATGTGCGCAGCGTGCTCAAGGGACCGGGCAAGGACCACATCACGCTGGTCGATGCGAGCAAGAGCGGCTGGGGCCTGTCTGCGCGCGCCGGCCTGAGGTTCGGCGACACCGAACTGAGTGCGGTCTACCACCTGAACCGCTTCCGGTCGTTCGGCTTCTTCGCCGCGGCCGAGGAACAGAGCTACGACTGGGGCACGGTCGCGCTGCGTCTCGGCTGGCGGCTGCCGTGAGGAGGTCCGCGTGGCGACGCGCAAGCCGCCGGCCCCTCGCGCGGGGACCGGCGGCTCTTTGCGCGACGCAGCGCGCTGCGGGCTAGAAGCGGACCGGCTTGCCGGGAGCGCTCGGCGCGCCTGCGTCCGGCGTGTAGGTATCACTGGGCACCGAGAAGGGGCCCTGGCGATCCTGGGCATCCACGCCGGCGACCCGCAGCTGGTGCGCATGGCCGACGGCCGCGGTCAGGGTGTAGCTGTTGGTGGCGGTCGTGCCGACCTGCGTGAAGTTGCCGCTGTCGACCTTCACCTCGACGACATAGTGGTCGACGGCCGAGCCGGAGGTCGGTGCGGTCCAGGTGTACGAGACGTTGACCGTCGTGGTCTGGGCCGAGGCGGACGTCGCCAGGAGGGCGGTCGTCAGCAGGGCCAGGACCAGGGTGACGTTGATCTTCGTGGTGCGCTTCATCTGGTTGCTCTCCTGGCTTCCGCCCCCCGGGGGCGCTCATGATTCCGTGATCCCTGGTTCGCCGTCATCGCGCCCGGGGCCGACGACGCCAGCATGATTGCATAGCTGGTGCCATGAGGTTGTGGCCCCCCACCCGACGCCATCAACGGGCGAAACCGGCCATCATCAAACGCGGTACGAAATACCCTTAATATCGTCTTGTATCGTGCGACCCGGGCGGAGGCCGGGCATTCTGCGCGAGCGGCCCCCGCCCGGGCCGCTGCAGCGTGCCCGATCGCACGAACGGCTTGCCCGTCACGGGCTGTGCACCGAAATTGACCGCGGGCCGGCCCGGCCCGCTGCGACCCCAGCGCACCCCGAACCCCGGAGCGTGTCCCGTGAACCAGGCCGTCCGTGACCTGTGGCCCGAGCTCGACTGGATCCACGACGAGAAGCTGCGCGAGGCGACCGCCCGCACCTGGGAACTGGCCCTCGAACGCAGCCCCCTGACCGTCCAGGACCTGCAGACCATCCCGTTCACGCTCCTGGTGCCGGGTCTGAAGGTCAGCTTCATGGCCCACAAGCGCTGCGTGGTGCACGTGGCCCGCGACGCCGCCCTGAAGATGAACGAGTTCTTCGGGGCCGACCTGCCGGTGGACCTGGACGTGACCATCGCCGGGGCCATCCTGGCGGACGTGGGCAAACTGCTGGAGTATGAGGTGAAGGACGGCAAGTCGGTCCAGAGCGAGATGGGCCGCTACGTCCGACACCCGTTCAGCGGCGTGGGGCTGGCCATGGAGGCCGGCGTGCCGCCGCGGGTGTGCCACATCATCGCCGCCCACGCCGGCGAAGGCGACATGGTCAAACGGACGACCGAGGCGTACATCGTTCACCATGCCGATTTCATGACCTTCGAGCCGTTCCGGACGAAGTAGCCGCGGCGCGAAATCGGGCTTGGCGCGGGTGCGGATTCCGGCTTATCTAGGGACCGGATCCGTCGATAACGGGCTCCGGACGCGCGCGGGTACGGCGCCAGGGGCCACCAGAGAGACCGGGAGGAACGCGATGGCTGACAATACCGACAAGGTCGCGAACAACGTCGACGGCGACTTCTACGTGGACAGCAACTGCATCGACTGCGACCTGTGCCGCCAGACCGCGCCGGACAACTTCGCGCGCAACGAGGACGACGGCTACTCCTTCGTCTCGAAGCAGCCCGAGAGCGACGCCGAGCGCCAGGCCTGCCTCGACGCCATGGAAGAGTGCCCGGTCGAGGCCATCGGCGACGACGGCTGATCGGCTGCCGCCCCCCCGCGCGACCTGCAGGCGGCCCGCCCCGGTGGCGGGCCGTCGCGATTTGTGGAAACTTGTCCGCCTCTGCCACGTTGAAGGCGGCTCGAGATGGAAACAGACCCGGCGCGGCGCGGCCGCGCCCATCCCCTGATCGCAGGCGCCCGGCCCCGGCCGGCCCGCCGCCGCAAGGAGACCCCGATGTCCTCGCTCAAACGCAATCCCCTGGCCGCCCTCGCCCTGGTGGCGCTGGGCGTTGCCGTGGGGCTGACCCTGCAGGGCGCGCCCGGCAACACGACGGCCACGGCTGCGCCGATGGCGGCCGCCGCGGCGGCTGCCCCCGCCGCCCCGGCCGGCGAGCTGCGCTCCTACGCCGACGTGGCCGCCCTGACCATGCCCGCGGTGGTCAACATCGCCACCGACAAGGCGGTCGACGCGTCGTTCCAGCACCCGTTCATGGAAGATCCGATGTTCCGCCGCTTCTTCAACATGCCGGACGACGAGAACCACCGCGGCCAGGAGCGTGTCGAGCGCTCGATGGGCTCGGGCATCGTCATCTCGCAGGACGGCTACATCCTGACCAACAACCACGTGGTGGAGAACGCGACCAAGATCAAGGTCACGTTCGAGGGCGAGCGCGAGTACGAAGCGAAGGTCATCGGCACCGACCCGCCGACGGACGTGGCGTTGCTGAAGATCGAGGCGAAGGGCCTGCCGATGATCGAGGTGGCCGACAGCGCGAAGCTGCGCGTGGGCGACCAGGTCATGGCCATCGGCAACCCGTTCGGCGTGGGCCAGACCATCACGATGGGCATCGTCAGCGCGATGGGCCGCAACATCGGCCTGACCGCGTACGCCGACTTCATCCAGACCGACGCCTCCATCAACCCCGGCAACAGCGGCGGCGCGCTGGTGAACATGGAAGGCAAGCTGGTCGGCATGAACTCGGCCATCCTCAGCCGCAGCGGCGGGAGCATGGGCATCGGGTTCGCCATCCCGTCCAGCATGGCGATGAAGGTGGTCGAGGCGCTCAAGAGCGACGGCGAGGTCAAGCGCGCCTACCTGGGCGTGATGCCGCAGGAAGTGGACCAGTCGCTGGCCGACTACTACGGCCTGGACAAGCCCCAGGGCGTGCTGGTGGCGCAGGTCAACGACGACACGCCGGCCGCCGCCGCGGGCCTCAAGGAGGGCGACATCATCCTGTCGGTCGACGGCAAGCCGATCAACTCGCCCAACGCGCTGCGCAACCTGATCAGCCTGTCGGACATCGGCCACGCCGCGCGCGTGCAGGTGCTCCGCGACGGCAAGGAGCGCGACGTCACGGTGAAGCTGGGCCGCCTGCCCGACGCCGAGGTGGCCGCCAACGCGCCCGCCGCGCGCCCGGACGCCCGCGACGAGGACAAGACGCTGGCCGGCGTGACCGTGCGCCCGCTGACCGACCGCGCCCGCGCCGCCACGCGCCTGCCCGACTCGGTCAACGGCCTGCTGGTCACCGCGGTCGCCTCCACCAGCAACGCCGCCGGCGAGGGTCTCGAGGAAGGCGACATCATCGTCGAGGTCAACCGCGCCCCGGTCACGACGCTGGCCGAGTTCCAGTCAGCTTTGGCGCGCACGCCCGAGCGCCCGGTGTTCATGCGGGTCTACAAGCCGCGCGCGCAGCAGAGCGTGTTCCTGGCGGTGCCGCGCTAGGGCGCCCGGCCGAGAACGGAAAGGCCCCGGCGGTCGTCTCCCTGGGGTCGCGGGCCCGCGTCGGCAACGGCGCGGGCTCGCAGTTTCTTGTGGAGCCGCTGGGCGGGAATCGGGGGGTGCGGCTGGGGGCCGCCGGGCGGGCGGGGTTGGCGCGTAAGGCCGCCGCAGGACAGGGGCTCCGGCCGCACGGTGGCGGGTATACAGTATGCCAAACATCAACCAACATATTTCGCTTGCTGTTGCGCCATTTGTTCGCTATCTTTTCGCCATCAAAACAGCGGCCCTTCCTCCCACGGAAAGCGAGCCCCCATGCCCACCCTGACCCTTCCCGAATTCGCCCCCGGCCTGCCCGCCGCGCGGGTCGACGCCTCGTTGCGCCAGGCCCTGGCCGCCTGCGACCAGGCCCGCGAATGCGCGGCGCTGTGGTTCGCCGAGGTGGCGCGCCGCGGGCTGTACCGCCAGCTCGGCCACGCCAGCCTGCAGCTCTACGCCACCCAGGATCTGGGCTTCAGCGACAACCGCTACCACCAGTTCAAGCGGCTGGCCGATGACCTCGAGCGCTTGCCGGTCCTGCGCGAAGCCGTCGCGACGGGCCAGGTCGGCTGGACCAAGGCGCAGCAGGTGGCGCGCGTGGCGACCGAGGCGACGCAGGCCGCGTGGGTCGAGAAGGCGGTGACGACCGGGCGGCGGGAACTGGAACGGCAGGTGCGGCACGTTCGTCAGGTGCAACGGGCGACGAAGCGGCGGGCCGTTGCGCCGGCGCAACTCGCGTTCGCGGCGGCCGGGGAGCCGACGGACGTCGAGACTGTCACGCCCTTGCTTGCCGAAGCGCCGACCACGATCAGTCTGCGGGCCGACAGCGTCCGGCTGGCGCGGTACGAGGCGCTGGTGGCGAAGGCGCACAAGCTGGGCCTGGCGCCCGCGGGCGGCGATCGGTTGGACCTGGTGCTGGCGGCGCTTGAATCCCTGGTGGCGGCGGGCGGTGGCGAAATGCGGCCTGCGGCCGGCCCCACCGCGCAGATCATCGTTCAGCAGTGTCCCGATTGCGAACGCGCCGCGGTCACGACCAGCCGCGGCGAGAAGCGGGTTGCGCCGGCGCAACTGGCTGCGCTGGCCTGCGACGCGCGCGTGCGGCGGCCGGGCCAAGCGAACCGCGCGACCATCCCGCCGTCTGTGCGCGCGGCGGTGCTGGCGCGGGATCGGCATCGTTGCGCGACGCCGGGATGTGGCTCGACGCACTTTCTCGAGGTCCATCACGTGAGGCCGCGCGGGCAGGGGGGAACCAACCGGGCGGAGAATCTGATCACGCTATGCAGCCGGTGTCATGGATTCGTGCATGAGCGGGGTGGGGCAGTTGCGCCGGCGCAAGCCGAAGCGGGCTGAGTCTAAGTAGGTGGCTGTCTGGTAGCCGTGTTGGCGTCTGTGGCGCATGCGCGCTCCGCGGGGATCACCGTCAGCTTCATGAACCGATCCATCCGGACCGCTCGGCCGGGCTGCGATCCTGCGGGGCGGACGGCTGCGCCGCCACCTCCGCCGGACCGCTGCCTGGCCTCGCTCGAAGCCAAGGGCCAAGGGTCCAAGCGCCAAGCGCTGGCATGGCGCTGCGCGCCATCAGAAAGCCGACCTCACAGGACGGAACCCGATGAAGTAGCTCGAGTAGTACGGGTAGTCGCCGTTCCGGAAGGCTGAGCGGCAGCCCTGCGCGTGGCTGCTCCAGCCGCCACCGCGGAACACCCGGTTGAGACCCGCCCCCGCGCCCACAGGATCCGTCACAGTCCCACCATATGTGAATGTGCCGTACCAGTCGTTGCACCACTCCCACAGATTGCCGTGCATGTCGTACAGGCCGAAGTCGTTTGCCGGGTAACTTCCCACTGGCACCGTCCAGCCGACGTACGGCCCGGCTGGGCATCCGGTGTAGGGATAGCTGCCGTAGTAGTTCGCTTCGGTGCCCGCATCCAGGCAGGACCCCGTATTGAACGGCGTCTGCGTCCCGGCCCGGCACGCGTACTCCCACTCCGCCTCCGTCGGCAGGCGGTAACCCGGTGCCGTGTACGGATTGCCCGCGTTGCACTGCCACGTGCTGTGGTTGTACGCCCTCGGAAGACCCTGCTGCAAGCTGAGCCAGTCGCAATACGCCACCGAGCCGTACCAGGTCAACTCCAGCACGGGGTGGTTTGCCTTTCCCGCATCCACGGTGAACGTGCCCCCGCTGAACGAAATCTCGCAATCGACATCGTCCAGATCGAGAAGCTCCTGCGTCGAGACGTCCAGAGCATCGCGCACACTCGCACTCGTCGCCGTCACGTAGCCGTTGTCGTACGCCCACTGCACCAGGTCCCGATACTGCCGGTTCGTCACCTCGGTCGCCTGCATGGAGAACCCACGCGTCAACGTCACCTGATGTTGGGTCTCGTCGGAGTACCGCAGCGGCTCGGTTGTCGGGCTCCCCATCATGGACGTCCCCGGCCCGATCGCGACGAAGCCCGCCGGAACCTCACTCTGCCCATCATCCGCCGTCACCCGCAGCCGGCACGTCGCGCTGCTCAGGCCGGGGAAGTCCGCGCCCGCATCCCAGACGATGCTCTTGCCGATACCCGGCAAGACGCCAGCGCCGACATCGCCACTCACCGCTGAGCAGAGGTTCGGGTAGCTCACGCCCGAGTCCGTCGACAGGTACAAGCTCACCGTCACCGCGATGTCGCCGACAGTCTCGAGGTCGTACGTCACATCCCAGGTCGCGGTGAACGGCCGCTGCTGCGCCTGCACATTCGAAACCAGCAGCTGCGTGCCCTGGGCCTGGGCCAGTGTGGAGCCCAGAAGCAGCACCGTCATGATCACGCCGACACGCGGCATCCAGATGGTCTTCATGTTGCCTCCTCCGATAGGTGCGCGGCCAGCGTGGTCCTGGCCGTCCCACGTTGATTCGTGGCGACCGGCCGCTCGCGTGTGTGATTCCAGCACCCGCACCAGACGGCCACCCGTTGGCAGGAACCAATCCATCCGGACCGCTCGGCCGGGCTGCGGTCCTGCGGGGCGGACGGCTTCGCCGCCACCTCCGCCGGACCGCTGCCCGGCCTCGCTCAAAGCCAAGGGCCAAGGGTCCAAGCGCTAAGCGCTGGCATGGCGCTGCGCGCCATCAGAAAGCCGACCTCACTGGACGGAACCCGACGCCGAAGGGCGAGTAGTAGTACGGGTCGCAGGCGTTCCGGTAGGCTGAGCGGCAGTCCTGCGCGACGCTGCCCCAGCTGCCACCGCGGAACACCCGGGCGTTACCCGCCCCCGCGCCCACAGGATCCGTCACCGTACCACCATATGTGCCGTACCCGTCGTTGCACCACTCCCACAGATTGCCGTGCATGTCGTACAGACCGAAAGCGTTGGCCGGGTAGCTGCCCACAGGCACAGTCCAGCCGACGTACGGCCCGGCTGGGCACCCGGTGTAGGGATAGCTGCCGTAGTAGTTCGCCTCGGTGCCCGCATCCAGGCAGGACCCCGTGTTGAACGGCGTCTGCGTCCCGGCCCGGCACGCGTACTCCCACTCCGCCTCCGTCGGCAGACGGTAACCCGGTGCCGTGTACGGATTGCCCGCGTTGCACTGCCACGTACTGTGGCTGTACGCCCGCGGCAGGCCCTGCTGCAGACTCAGCCAGTCGCAATACGCCACCGAGCCGTACCAGGTCACCTGCAGCACGGGGTGGTTCGCCTTCCCCGCATCCACGGTGAACGTACCCCCGCTGAACGAGATCTCCCGGTATCCGTCCAGGTCCAGCAATTCCTGCGTTGAGCCGTCCAGAGCATCGCGCACACTCGCACTCGTGGCCGTCACGTAACCATTGTCGTACGCCCACTGCACCAGGTCCCGATACTGCTGGTTCGTTACCTCAGTAGCCTGCATATAGAAGCCATGGGTCAACGTAACCTGATGCTGGGTCTCGCCGCCGGCCCGCCCCGGCTCCGTCGTCGGGCTCCCCATCATGAACGTCCCCGGCGTGATCGCGACGAAGCCCGCCGGAACCTCACTCTGCCCGTCATCCGCCGTCACCCGCAGCCGGCACGTCGCGCTGCTCAGGCCCGGGAAATCCGCGCCCGCATCCCAGACGATGCTCTTGCCGATGCCCGGCAACACGCCGGCGCCGACATCGCCGCTCACGGTCCCGCAGAGGTTCGGGTAGCTCGCACCCGAGTCCGTCGACAGGTACAAACTCACCGTCACCGCCATGTCGCCGACGGTCTCGAGGTCGTAAGTAACATCCCAGGTCGCGGTGAACGGCCGCTGCTGCGCCTGCACATTCGACACGAGCAGCTGCGTGCCCTGGGCCTGGGCCAGTGTGGAGCCCAGAAGCAGCACCGTCATGATCACGCCGGCGCGCGGTATCCAGGTGGTCTTCATGTTTCGTCCTCCGATAGATGCGAGACCGGCTCTAGCGGGCCAGCGTCAGCTTCATGGTTTGGGATCCCTGCGCCGTGCTCAGCCGGCAGAAGTACGTGCCCGTCGGCACCGCGCGGCCGGCGTGGTCCTGGCCGTCCCAGGTTGCTTCGTGGCGACCGGCCGCCTGCGTCCCCGCTTCCAGCACCCGCACCAAGCGGCCGCCCAGGTCGTAGATCGCCAGCTCGAACGGGCCGGTCTCGGCCAGCTCGAACGCGATCACCGTGCGCGGGTTGAACGGGTTCGGGTAGATCGTGGCCAGGGCCGTGGCCTGCGGCAGGCTGCTCGCGTCATCGTTCACCGCAGTGACGGTGTCGATGGTCAGGAGGCCGGAATAGCCGTGGCTGATGCGCGCCTGGGCTGTGGCGCAGGCCAGCAGCAGGGCAGCGGCGGCCAGGAGGAGCGTGGTCGAACGTCGCATGGAGGGCTCCTGTTCGGGTGGGGTCCAGGTGTGGGATCGCGGCAGGGTGGTGCCCGTCCCGTAGGGTTGTTTTGAGGCCAGTATATCAACGCGCCACGCAAGTATGGTGTTAGTTCTTGCTCGATGGCCGGCAGGTGCATGGGCGGGCAGCCGGACCGTCACCGGGCCATGTCGGAAGCGATCACGAAGGCGGCACCCAGCGAGGGGCGGTTGCCGGCCTGAGTCAGTTCCGTTCGCAGCTGGTCTCGATGGGGCTGCCGGTCTGGGCTCCATTCGGCACGCTCCTTCCAGAGCGCACCCATCAGGGGTCCAGGCCGCGGCGGGTGGAGATCGGCCATCGTGGCTCGGCAAAACAACTTCGCAACCACCCGAGAGGCTTTCCATGCGCGAGATCAACCGTCTCCCGAAGACGACAGGCGATGCCGTGGGTGTCGCTGCGGACGCCCTGTTCAAGCGTGTTGCCGAGATCATCAACGGAGCCCGCGGACGCATGGCTCGGGCGGTGAACTCGGCGATGGTCCGGGCCTACTGGGAAACAGGGAGGGAAATCGTCGAGATTGAACAGGCTGGCGAGCCGCGGGCGGATTACGGTGCTCAGTTGATCGAACGGCTTTCCCGGCACATGACCGAACGGTTCGGAACGGGCTTCAGCATTCGCAACCTGGAGCGAATGCGCCAGTTCTACCTCGCGTTCGCGGACCGTGCAACAGTCATCGATCCCCGAGATGCCTCCGCTGATAACGATGTTCAACTAATTCCGCCCGCACTGCGGGCGGAATTGGCGCCGCCCGTGGAGCGGGAATTGCCCTTCGCACTCAGTTGGACTCACTATCGCCTATTGATCTCCATCGCCGACCCCTCGACCCGCTCCTTCTACGAAACCGAAGCCGCCCGCGAAGGCTGGTCCTGCCGCGAACTCGAACGCCAGATCGCCTCCCATCTGTACGAACGACTGGCCGCCAGCCGTGACAAGGACGACGTCCTCGCACTCGCCCACCAAGGCCAGGAAGTCATCACCCCGCAGGACGTCGTGAAGGATCCGCTCGTCCTCGAATTCCTCGGCCTGCCCGACCGCCCTCACTGGCGCGAGCGCGACCTCGAACAGGCCATCATCGACCATCTGCAGGAGTTCATGCTCGAACTCGGCAAGGGGTTCAGCTTCGTCGCGCGGCAGAAGCGCATCACGCTCGACGGCGACCACTTCTTCGTCGATCTCGTGTTCTACAACCGACTGTTGCGCTGCTTCGTGTTGATCGACCTGAAGCTCGGCAAGCTCACGCACCGCGACCTTGGCCAGTTGCAGATGTACGTGAATTGGTACGACCGCACCCAGCGCGAAGCCCACGAGGAACCGACCGTCGGCATCGCGCTGTGTTCGCGCCGGAACGACGCGGTGGTGCGCATGACGCTGCCCGAAGGCGAAAAGCGGATCGTCGCGGCGCGGTACGAGGTGTTGTTGCCGAGTGCGAAGGAGCTCGAAGCGGCGGTTCAGGAGGGCCGGCGCGCGGCCGAGCGGCAAGGCCCGAGCGGACGCGGGCCGGCCTCCTGATCGGCAGTCATGGCATCTCCGCGGCGCCTCACCGCGTCACCAACGCCGCCACCGTCGCGAGGCCGGGGCGCTCACGGATGCCGCGGGCGGCGGGGGCGCTCGCCGGTCCACCGGCCACAATCAGCCTGCGGGCTGACGGCGTCCGGCTGGCGCGCTGCGAAGCGCTGGTGGCTGCCGGCGGTAGCGACAAGTCCCGGCCCGCCGCCGGCCCCGCCGCGTAGATCATCGTTCAGCAGTGTCCCGATTGCGAGCGCGCCGCGGTCACCACCAGCCGCGGCGAGAAGCGGGTTGCGCCGGCGCAACTGGCTGCGCTGGCCTGCGACGCGCGCGTGCGGCGGCCGGGCCAAGCGAACCGCGCGACCATCCCGCCGTCTGTGCGCGCGGCGGTGCTGGCGCGGGATCGGCATCGTTGCGCTGCGCCTGGGTGTCGATCGACGCATTTCCTCGAAGTCCACCACGTGACGCCGCGCGGGCAGGGGGGATCGAACCGGGCGGAGAATCTGATCACGTTGTGCGGTCGGTGTCATGGGTTTGTGCATGAGCGGGGTGGGGCAGTTGCGCCGGCGCAAATCGAGGCAGGCTGAGGCTACGCAGGTGGCTGTCTGGTGACCGTGTTGGCGCCTGTGGCGCACGCGCACTCCGCAGGGATCACCGTCAGCTTCATGAACCAATCCATCCGGACCGCTCGGCCGGGCAGCGGTCCTGCGGGGCGGACGGCTTCGCCGCCACCTCCGCCGGACCGCCGCCCGGCCTCGCTCAAAGCCAAGGGCCAAGGGTCCAAGCGCCAAGCGCTGGCATGGCGCTGCGCGCCATCAGAAAACCGACCTCACAGGACGGAACCCGAAGGAAGAGTCCGAGTAGTTCGGGAAGTTGATGAACCGGCTAGCTGAGCGGCAGACCTGCGCGATGCCGTCCCAGCCGCCACCGCGGACCACCCGGTAGTCACCCGCCCCCGCACCCACAGGATCCGTCACAGTCCCACCATACGTGCCGTACCAGTCGTTGCACCATTCCCAGAGATTGCCGTGCATGTCGTACAAGCCAAAGGTGTTGGCAGGGTAACTGCCCACAGGCACCGTCCAGCCGACGTACGGCCCGGTTGGGCACCCGGTGTAGGGATAGTTGCCGTCGTAGTTCGCTTCGGTGCCCGCATCCAGGCAGGACCCCGTGTTGAACGGCGTCTGCGTCCCCACCCGGCACGCGTACTCCCACTCCGCCTCCGTCGGCAGGCGGTAACCCGTCGCCGTGTACGGATTGCCCGCGTTGCACTGCCACGTGCTGTGGTTGTACGCCCGCGGCAGACCCTGCTGCAGGCTCAGCCAGTCGCAGTACGCCACCGAGCCGGACCAGGTCATCTCCAACACGGGGTGGTTTGCTTTCCCCGCATCCACGGTGAACGTGCCCCCGCTGAACGAGATCTCGCAGCCGGAAATGTCCAGCTCCAGCAGTTCCTGCGTCGAGCCGTCCAGAGCATCGCGCACGCTCGCGCTCGTCGCCGTCACGTGACCATTGTCGTACGCCCACTGCACCATGTCCCGATACTGCTGGTTCGTCACCTCGGTCGCCTGCATGTAGAACCCACGCGTCAACGTCACCTGATGCTGGGTCTCGTCGGTTTGCCGCAACGGCTCGGTCGTCGGGCTGCCCATCATGAACGTCCCCGGCCCGATCGCGACGAAGCCCGCTGGCGTCCCCGAAACAGTGTACGGCCCCGCGAACGTCAACGACCCATTGGCCATCAGCGTCTGCGTCACCGCCGCCGGGCTCGGCGTCGTCCAGCCCGTCACCGCGCCCCATGTCAGCGTGTAGCTGCCGGCCGTCTTGCTGCCGAGGGTCGCATCTCCGTTGCCAGACTGGCTGAACCCGTTCGGACCCGTGATTTGCCACGGCGCGTTGATGCTGTTCGGCTCGGGGTTGATCGTGATCGTCCCAACTTGCGGAGCGACAGGTCCATTGTCATCGCCGCAGCCGACCAGAACAGCGCAAACCAGCAACATCGAGATTGCCAGGCGTGATGTCGGCAGCGGTGCCAAAGCGATCAACCTGGCGCGCTGCCTTGAAGTCGTCCGCATGATCAAACCTCCATCGTGAATCGGTTGCGAAGTCGGCTACTTGGCCAGCGTGAGCTTCCTGGTCTGCGGGCCTGCAACGTGCCAGACGGCGGGCCGCGCCCGCGGCGATCGCCAGTCATGCAGGCGACCATACCTCAAGAGGAGCGTGGTCGAACATCGCATAAAGGGCTCCTGTTCGGGTGGGGTCCAGGTTCGAGATCGATGCAGGCGGAGCTGCTGCTCTCGGCCGCGCCATGCTTCGGGATTCCAGTCGCAGCCGGCAGAGCAGCGCCGAGTCGTGCTCCGGCCTCCCATCCCACACCGTGCGGTTCGTCGGGTTGAGACCGCGCCGGCGATCGTCTGGAGGTCGCATCGTGCCGGTCATGAACCGAACCATCCGGACCGCTCGGCCGGGCTGCTGTCCTGCGGGGCGGACGGCTGCGCCGCCACCTCCGCCGGACCGCTGCCCAGCCTCGCTCAATGCCAAGGGGCAAGTGTCCAAGGGACAAGCGCGGGCATGGCGCTTCGCGCCATCATGAGGTCGACCTCACAGGGCGAATCCCGAAGTCGTCGCGCGAGACGTCCGGGTCGCTGCTGCCCCGGCAGGCTGAGCGGCAGCCCTGCGCGGCGTTGCTCCAGTCGCCACCGCGGACCACCCGGTAGTCACCCGCCCCCGCACCCACAGGATCCGTCACAGTCCCACCATACGTGCCGTACCAGTCGTTGCACCATTCCCAGAGATTGCCGTGCATGTCGTACAAGCCAAAGGTGTTGGCAGGGTAACTGCCCACAGGCACCGTCCAGCCGACGTACGGCCCGGTTGGGCACCCGGTGTAGAATGAGCAGCCGTCGTAGTTCGCCTCAGTGCCCGCATCCAGGCAGGACCCCGTGTTGAACGGCGTCTGCGTCCCCGCCCGGCACGCGTACTCCCACTCCGCCTCCGTCGGCAGGCGGTAACCCGTCGCCGTGTAAGGATTGCCCGCGTTGCACTGCCACGTGCTGTGGTTGTACGCCCGCGGCAGGCCCTGCTGCAGACTCAGCCAGTCGCAGTACGCCACCGAGCCGTACCAGTTCACGTCCAGCACGGGGTGGTTTGCTTTCCCCACGTCCACGGTGAACGTGCCCCCGACGAACGAGATCTCGCAGCCGTAGCCGCCCAGATTCAGCAACTCCTGCGTTGAGCCGTCCAGAGCATCGCGCACACTCGCACTCGTCGCCGTCACGTAACCATTGTCGTACGCCCACTGCACTAGGTCCCGATACTGCTGGTTCGTCACCTCGGTCGCCTGCATGGAGAACCCACGCGTCAACGTCACCTGATGCTGAGTCTCGTCGCTGGACCACCCCGGCTCCGTCGTCGGACTGCCCATCATGAACGTCCCCGGCCCGATCGCGACGAAGCCCGCCGGAACGTCACTCTGGCCATCATCCGCCGTCACCCGCAGCCGGCACGTCGCGCTGCTCAGGCCCGGGAAATCCGCGCCCGCATCCCAGACGATGCTCTTGCCGATGCCCGGCAACACGCCGGCGCCGACATCGCCGCTCACGGTCCCGCAGAGGTTCGGGTAGCTCGCGCCCGAGTCCGTCGACAGGTACAGACTCACCGTCACCGCGATATCGCCGACGGTCTCGAGGTCGTAGGTCACGTCCCAGGTCGCGGTGAACGGCCGCTGCTGCGCCTGCACATTCGACACGAGCAGCTGCGTGCCCTGGGCCTGGGCCAGTGTGGAGCCCAGAAGCAGCACCGTCATGATCACGCCGGCGCGCGGTATCCAGGTGGTCTTCATGTTTCGTCCTCCGATAGATGCGAGACCGGCTCTAGCGGGCCAGCGTCAGCTTCATGGTTTGGGATCCCTGCGCCGTGCTCAGCCGGCAGAAGTACGTGCCCGTCGGCACCGCGCGGCCGGCGTGGTCCTGGCCGTCCCAGGTTGCTTCGTGGCGACCGGCCGCCTGCGTGCCGGCTTCCAGCACCCGCACCAGGCGGCCACCCAGGTCGTAGATCGCCAGTTCGATGGGGCCGGTCCCGGCCAATTCGAAGGCGATCACCGTGCGCGGGTTGAACGGGTTCGGATAGATCGTGGCCAGGACCGTGGCCTGCGGCAGGGCGCTCGCGTCATCGTTCACCGCGCTGACGGTGTCGATGGTCAGGAGGCCCGAATAGCCGTGGCTGACGCGCGCCTGGGCTGCGGCGGCGGCCAGCAGCAGGGTGGCGGCGGTCAAGAGGAGCGTGAGCGAACGTCGCATGGAGGGCTCCCGTTCGGGTGTGTGGTCCAAGTTCGAGATCGCGGGCGGGCGGTGCCGGTCCCATGGGCTACTTTGAGACCAGTCTATCACCGCGCTATGTCAATTTGGCGCTATTTCTTGCTCAATTGCCGGCAGATACATGGGCGGACAGCCCGACCGTCCCATGACCAGGCACGGTCCTTTCTGAAGCCTCCGATTCCACCCGCACGGGCGCAACGCCGCAACAGGCAACCCCATGCCCGATTGCGTCGATTCCTGACCGTCAGAGGAGCCCCACATGCGTGATCAAGACCGTCAACCGCCCACAACGGGCGACCCCTCGGACGTCACCGACACTTAGGCCATATGTCCGGTGATCGGTTTCTTACCGCTTTTTCACAGGGTCTTTTGGCCCTTCGTTAGGCTGGGTTTTGCCTTCCCCGAGACTGCCCGCTTCGACCCGAGCCCCTGTGAGCCGGCCGGCGTCATTTTCTCACATTTCCCCGTGTCCGGGGCCTCTTCGTTTTCAAGGGCCTCGGTCATTGAGGTCATCATCTCCGGGCGCGCCGTCACCGTCCTGCCCTTGCGACGGCCTGTCAGCCAGCGACGATGCGAGTCCTGCAGCAGGTCCGGGTGATAGCATTCGATGATGACCAGGTACTGCGCTACGGTCCGTGCCGCTTTGCCTGTCACATGACCGATCGTCTCCACGTCAAAGCCCCGACGCAGCAGAACTTTGATCCGCTCATACGTGCCCAGGTAGTTGTCCACCGCCTCCAGCGTGTGCCCAGTCGCCCGGGCGATGTCCGGCGGACTCATCCCTTCCTCCAGCTTGCGGCAGATGATCCCCTTGTGGGTCGGCGAGCTGCCCATGTCCAGCACGTAGCCCTTCAACGGCAACGCTTCGCCGGTCTCTTCTTCCCAGGCGCAGATGTACTCATGGACCTTGGCCAGCGAGCGGTTCATCAGCACCGAGAGCTCGGCGCCCGTCAACAGTCCACCCTGCGCCGCCGCGCTCTTCACCAGCCGAACCAAGGTGTGGCGGTCGCGCTGGGTCTCCTTGCGGCGGTTGTTCGCGGCATCCTGACCCGGCGTTGTCTTCATCCGCGATTCGATCTCGTCCTTTGTCACCAGTGGCAGGTGCACGATCTGGGTCCCGTACGCTTCGGCACGTTTACCCCAACTCACCTTCGCGCCATCACCGGCTTTCGTCGTCGCCCATACGATCGTACCCGGACTGTGATTCTGCGTCTCCGGGAAGAACTCCCGGTGCAACTCCATGATCGACTCGACCATCATCCGGATCACCCGATGGCTGCCCACCAGCTTAAATTCCGTCTCGATCAGGTACTCGACCGCAGAACCGAAGTCCCGCTGCCCGATCGTCTTGTAACGGTCCCCATGGGGGCTCATCGGCGCCCCCCTTTTTCCTCGCCGTTGCGAGGTAGGGCCCGTCGAGCCTGATCGGCGATCTCTGCCAGACGATCGGCATACTGATCCGTTGAGTACCGCTCTCGCAGACAGGTACTCGCTCGCCAACCGCGCACTGATACCCACCACGTACCCGACCTCGCCCGCCTCGCGGACCCCATGCGACCACAACACCAGCACACGACCGAAGGTCTGAACGTATCGCTTGATTGATGACGCGCTGTGACGCGCACGACGGGCGATCTCCGAGTATGTCATCCGCTGCAGATACATCTCGACGATCTTCGCCTTGTGCGACTGACCGCGGCCCGTGTCCTGCACGGCGCCGCGCGTCGGCACCCAGTGCCCTTCAGACCGCAACTGCGCCACGTCCCGGCGAACCGTACGCACGCCCGTCTGCAGCAACCGCGCCAGGTCTTCCTGGGTCAGCACGCCCTCCTGATCCACGGCCTCTTCTGTCATCCGCAGCACCCCGCACCCGACGCAGGCTCGCAGCTCCGTGCTGCTGCATGACCGCCAAGTCCTCGAGGCCACCATCGACCGTCACCACCACCGGCAGCTTCTTCATCGCCGTGAGCGGCTTGCCAGCCGGCTCGCGCGAACTGACGACGGTCACCTGCATCTGGCCCTCGCGCAACTCGCCGCCCCGCGCACATGACATCAGCACCTGCTGCGCCGCGGACAACAGGGCCCGTGACGTCGCCGGTGCCAGTTCGAAGTCGGCTTCGAGCTCGTAAAGGAACTGCCGTTCGACGGTCTTCTCGGACAGGCGATCGGTCTGGGAGCGAACCATCGGGTCCTCCTTGACTCTCCCTCGCGGAGGGGTAGAAGCCTCACCGAAGTGATGACTCTACCCCTTTCGCGAACGAAAGTGAGAGGACATATGGCCTTATCGCGGATGACCTGTTCCGGCGGATCGTCGAGATCATCAACGACGCCCGTGGGCGCGTGACGCGGGTGGTGAACTCGGCCATGGTCCAGACCTATTGGGAGATCGGACGGCAGATCGTCGAGGTCGAGCAGCAGGGATATGCGCGGGCCGGATACGGGGAGCAGGTCTTGGCGGGGCTCTCTGAACGACTGACCCGGTGCTTCGGCAGAGGATTCAGTCAGCCGAATCTCAAGCGGATGCGGTGTTTCTTTCTGGCCTATTCGGTCACCCCCGCGATTGCGGCCGCGGATAATGACAGGCGCGATCAACAAATTGGCTCGACACTGTCGAGCCAATTGGCAACAATCGTGCAACCTGTTTTCCGTCAAGAGCTTGGATGGTCACACTACGTGTTGCTCATGGCCGTGCCCGCCCCTTTGCCTCGCTCGTTCTACGAGACCGAAGCCGCCCGCGAAGGCTGGTCCTGCCGCGAACTCGAACGCCAGATCGCCTCCCACCTGTACGAGCGCCTGGCCGCCAGCCGCGACAAGGACGACATCCTCGCCCTGGCCCACCAAGGCCAGGAAGTCAGCACCCCGCAGGACGTCGTGAAGGATCCGCTTGTTCTCGAATTCCTCGGCCTGCCCGACCGCCCTCACTGGCGCGAGCGCGACCTCGAGCAGGCCATCATCGACCATCTGCAGGAATTCATGCTCGAACTCGGCAAGGGGTTCAGCTTCGTCGCGCGGCAGAAGCGCATCACCCTCGACGGCGACCATTTCTTCGTCGATCTCGTGTTCTACAACCGGCTGCTGCGCTGCTTCGTGTTGGTCGACCTGAAGCTCGGCAAGCTCACGCACCGCGACCTCGGCCAGTTGCAAATGTATGTGAACTGGTACGACCGCACCCAGCGCGAAGCCCACGAGGAACCGACCGTCGGCATCGCGCTGTGCTCGCGCAGGAACGACGCGGTGGTGCGCATGACGCTGCCCGAAGGCGAAAAGCGGATCGTCGCGGCGCGGTACGAGGTGTTGTTGCCGAGTGCGAAGGAGCTCGAAGCGGCGGTTCAGGAAGGGCGGCGGGCGGCCGAACGGCAGGGCCCGGGCGGATGCGGGCCGGCCTCCTGATCGGCAGTCATGGCATCTCCGCGGCTAAGGCCCGGTGCGCCGGCGCCGGCACTTGCGCCGACGCAA